>NZ_SMRP01000027.1 GCF_004353915.1 Paraburkholderia silviterrae
ATCGAGTGCGTGAGCGGCGATATAGACAAGCGACTTCACGTGTTCGTCGTTGCCCGCCTCGGTGATGATGGCGCCGCCATAGCTATGGCCGACGAGCACGCATGGGCCGTTGAGGCTATCGATGACGCGCTTCGTAGCCAACACGTCGTCCGTGAAGGACGTCAGCGGTTCTTGCACGAGCGTCACGTTGTAGCCGTCCTTCGTGAGAATGTCGTACACCGGACGCCATCCGGCACCCCCCACGAAGGCGCCGTGCACGAGGACGACGTTCTTGATGGGCGCGGCCTGCGCCGTCGCAACGGTGCCGGCAACCATGCAAAGCGCCGCTGCTGCATGTGCAACGGCCGAGCGGAAAGAGGGAAAAGACATTGCAGCTCCTTGGAATGACGCGAAGTGAACCAGCCGATTGAAACACGGCCAGTCTAAAAAGCTGCCACGAACGAGGGGGTTACCCAGCCATTACAAAAAAATGACGTGCCAGTGGCGATGAGTCGAATCAAAGGGAACGAAAGACGCGTTATTTTTTTGTAATAGCTGGGTCACCGTGCCGACGGAAGCGCCGGCTTACACTGCAACCACGCAGTAACGCTTTGCCTCGCTTAGCCAGGTTTCAAGTTGTTCTTTCCTGAGCCAGCACTCGCGTCCATGCACAGTCGATGCTGCGGCTTTCTTTCTCGACTCATCAGCTAGACGGATATATAGGAGTATTGACCATGTCAAAGATTCTTCTCAGTGTTCTCGTTGCTGCTTCTGCTGTCGCCGTTCCGGCATATAGCTTTGCGCGGTCCACCGCTCCCCTCACCCGCGCTGAAGTCCGTGCGGACCTCGTGCGTGTCGAGCAGGCCGGATACAGCCCGGCGCGCGGCGACGACATCAGCTATCCGGCTGACATTCAGGCAGCCGAGGCCAAGATCGCAGCCGGGCAAACCGCGCAAAATTCAGCGCAACGCGATGTGGGTGGTGTCTCGCTGGAGGGCAGCTCGTCCGCGGGTTCTCATGCGCGGTTGCCCGCACAGTCCAACTGTGTCGGCCCGGCTAGCTTCTGCACGATCTATTTCGGCAGCTGAGCCGGCGAGCGCACCGTCTTCACTGATCCTGCTGAGACGGTGCGCCCTCCAGCGACGGCGTGCCGATCTCGCCCGTCGCAAGGGCGAGCGTCGCGGCGGCGGACAAGGCGGCGCTGTAGCTGTCCGCATACGCGTTCTGCGCGGCAAGCAGCTGGTTCTGCGTGAGGAGCACGTCGGTAATCGTGCCGACGCCATGCCTGTACGCGGCGAACGCCGCGTCGTAGGTCGTCTGCGCGGCCTCGACCAGCGCCTTGGCGGCGTCGTTCGACGCGAGGCTCGTGGATAGCCCATTCTGCGCGGCAACGATCTGCCGGACGGCTTCCTGCCGCGTATGGGTCAACTGCGCGGACGCACTGTCCGCATCGTTGCGCGCCTGCATCAGCACGGCGGAGCGCAATCCGCCGTCGTACAGGGGAATCGTCACGCCGAGGAAGATGCTGCCGCTGCGGCGGCTGCCGTTCAGGTTCACCGTGGCCGCCTGATCGCCAACCGGGGGAATCGCCGTAATCGACGTCGTGCCGGTGCCGTACGCGGCCGTGGCGGAGAGGAATATCCTCGGCATGAACGCCGACTCCGCCGCGCGGATCTTCGCCTGGTTCGCCTGCTCGAGCGCATAGGCGCCCTGTACGTCCGGCCGCCGCGCAATCGCATCCGCAACGATTTCATCGACGCTCTGGTGCAGCGCCGGCGTGAGCATACGCGCCGGCAACGGCGCGATCATCGGTTTCGACAACGGCGAAATGCCGAGCGCAGACACGAGGCTCAGATAGCTGTCGCTCACGGCGCCGTCCGCCTGCACCTTCAGCAGATTGGCTTGTGCGCGGTTCTGCGTGGCCTGTGCGACCTCCACGACCGTGCCCACGCCCTGCTTTCGCCGTGCGCGCGCGGCGCTGAGAATGCCGTCGGCGTTCTCGAGTGCCTGCTGCGCGGTCTGCTCCCGCGCGCTTGCGGCTTCGTACGTGTAGTACGCGATGCTCACGTCGCGAATCACGTGCTGATGAACCGACGTGAACGCGACGTTCGCCGCCACGGAAAGCTGTTTGGCCGCATCGAGGCGCGCGCGGCGGCCACCGAAATCGAATAGCAGCCATTGCAGCGAGAGCACGGAAACCGTGCCGTGAATGTTCGAGTTGGTCGATGTGTTGCCGAGCAGCGGCGTCGACGCCGCGCCGCTCGCCGCCTCGTATCCGCCCATCGCGGTAGCAGTGAGCTGTGGCAGATACGCGGTCTTCGCAATGCCCGCCGCGAGCGCTGCATTGCGCGCGTCGTTCCAGGCAATACGCGTGAGCGGGTTCGTGGACTCCGCGAGATCGATCAGCTCGGGCAGCGTGTACGCGTGGTTCGCATCGAGCGCCGCCGCCGGTTCGATCGAGGCCAGTGCGGCGCTGCGCGGCAACGTGTAGCCGACCTGCGCCGCGTCGTTCGCGCTGCGCGGCGGGCCGGCCACGATGTTGCCGCCGGCGTCCGTTTGCGGCTGCCACGGACGGTCCGGCGCGGGTGGCGCGAGATCGATCGACGACGTCGCGCATCCCGTGAGTCCCGAGATCGCCCATGCGGCAGCCAACGCGGCGGCCAATACGATGAGCCGGAGCGTGGGTTCAGGGGCGCGCATCGGTCGTCGTCTCCTTGGCCGATGCCGGGCGCGTGATGTCGGCGATCTGTCCGAAACGCTTTGCGATGACGTTCTGGAGCGCATCGAGGGCGGGGTCGGCAGTGCGGTCCTCCTCGGCCCCAGCGCCTGGCGCCTGCGTGTCGACGGCATGCTGTGCGGCTTGCACGTGCGCGTCGCCGCTGGCAGCGAGGCGCTGGGCGATTTCACCCAGCCGCGCGGCGCCCGCGCGCCCTGCCGCGAGGACCAGCGGTGCCTCCAGCGCCTCGAGCTCCGCGAGCGCGCGACGCCGGCTCGCCACCCACTCCGGCTCGGGACGCACCCACGAAGGCTCGTAGTGAATCAGGCCGATATCCTGGCGCAGTCCGCCGTATTGGGCGAGCGCGCCTCCCGCGAGCGCGCCGCGCGTGCGGGCGTCCGCTGCGCGCGCGATGCGGGTCCACTGCGCAACGAGCGCATCGAGCGCAGCGTCGATCCGGCTGGCGATGCTCACGGGCCAGACGCGCGTGAAGACCAGGTAGATCACAACGTTGCCGATCAAGATGCCGATCACGCGGTCGCGTGCGAGCGTGAGGTCGAACGCGGGCGCCGCGCCCTGGATCACGCACAGGAAGAACGCGAACGCGATCTGCATGCCCGCATACGAGATCCGTGCCGACCCCATCGCCAGCCATGCGGCCAGCCATGCGCCCGCGAACACCAGCGCCATCAGCTCGCCCGCCGAGGTGAGACGAGGCGTCACGAACACGATCGCCGCCGTGCCGAGCAAAGCGCCGGCAAGACAGCCCGTGATCCGCAGTGTCAGCTTCTCGACGGTCTCGGCCGTGGTGCCGAGCGAGACCATATAGCAGGTGATGAAGCAGGTATGGATGCCCTGCCAGTCGAGCTGCTGATACAGCACGTAGCAGAACATCGCCGCCGCTGTGGTCTTCAACGCGTAACGGACGTGGTCGGGATTCGTGAAGGCATCGGCGTCGAAAAAGCCGCTGCGCGTGGGCGGCTCAGCGGTTTTCTCAGGAGCAGGAGCAGCAGCCGGCGCCGCGGCGGGCTCCGCGGGCGGCACCGCGAAGCCCTCCAGCGCGGCGCCCAGGTCTGCGAACACGAGCCCCTGTAGCGCGGTTCCCTCGCACCGGTCCGGCACGTCGAGCGTGACATCCACGGGATAGCCGCCCGCCTCCAGCATCGCGGCCATCTGCGTCATCGTTTCGGCAAGCTGCGCCGCGCACGCGTCGGGCAGGCGCGCACCGGGTTCGCTCGCCGCGAACTCCGTCGCGACCAGAATCGCCGTGGTGGACGCCGCCGCCTGACGCAGCGGTGCAGCGTCGGCCGGTGTCAACGTGCCTTCGAGCTTCGAGAGCTTGAGCCACGAGAGGATCTGATGGTCGCCCTCCCGCATGCACGCTTCGAATGCAGCACGCTCCTCGTCGGTCGCCGTGCCCGTCAGGCGGCGCGCGGCGAGCCTCAGGCGCCGCGCAAGCTGCGAGGTGGCGAGCCGGCGCGGCGACGGTGCAATCACCACGTTCACGACGATCGCCACGCCAATCGGAATCGCCACCATCAGCCACGCGTACATCAGGCCGCGCGTGGCCGCTTCGCCGACTGGCGCGAGGCCAAGCTCGTCAAGCCCGAAGCCGACGATCATCGCAAGGATCGCGCCGATTGGCCGAAGCTTGCTTGCCGACGTGGCGAATAGCAGTCCGAACGATAGCACCGCCATGCTCGCCACCCGCAGCGGCGGCTGGTCGATGGTGAGGATCGCGAAGATCATCACGATCCCGATGATCGCGGTCACGAGCAGCATCAAAGCGAACGACATGATGACGCTCGTCACGCGATCTGGCCGGTTCAGGAAGAACACGATATAGACGGAAGTCGCGGCGTCGGGCGTGCTGTAGCCGGTCGTCACGAGCACCGTGAGCGCGCAGATCAGCGCAATGCGTGTGACGATCGCGGCGCGGCCCGGAAACGGCGCGAGCAGCCTCACGATTTCCCGCGGACCGGGCCGCCTGATGTCACCGGCAAGACTGGCCATGCCGGACCTCGACGATCGCGCTGGCGCCCACTCGCACCAGTTTGTTGACCGGCGCGTCGATCCGCACGCGGACCGGGAAGCGTTGAGCCACGCGCACCCAGTTCACCGACTGCTGCACGTACGGCAGGCTGCGCGGCAGGTTCACGCGGTCCGTGTCCATGATCCCGGCGCCGATGCCGATCACCTTGCCGCTCATCGGCTGCTTTCGGTCGATCATCGAGTACACGGTTGCACAGTCGCCCACGTCGATGGCGCCGAGCGCCGTCTCGCGGAAATTCGCCACGGCGAACCATTCGCCCGAGTGCACCAGCGTGAAGATCGACTGGTTCGGCGCGACCGTCTCGCCCGCGAGGATCGTCAGTCCCGTCACGTAGCCGTCGAACGGCGCGCGTACGACCGTGTCGTCCAGCGCGCGCTGCGCGATGGCCAGAGCGGCCTCGCGCGCGTGCAGCACCGCTATGGCGTCGGTGTCGTCGCCTATCGTCTGCGCGGAAGAGCGCTGCTGCACCTGCGCCTGCGCAAGCGATACGCTCGCGTCGCGCTGCGCCACGACCGCCTGATCGAGTTGCTGCGCCGAGACATAGCCTTGCGCCGCGAGCGGCCGCAGCCGGTCGACGCTGCGCGTCGCGAGGTCGTAGTTGTGCGTCGCACGACGGGTCTGGTCGGCCGCGATCGCCGCGTTCGACGTCTCGCCGATCAGCGTGCGCCGGCGCGTGCCGAGCGATGCACGCGCCAGTTCGACTTCGGCTTGCGCCTGCGCGACCCCGAGCCGGTACGGCACCGGGTCGATTTCGAACAGCACGTCGCCCTTCGAGACATGCTGGTTCTCTTCCACGGGGACACGGGTGATCCGGCCGCCCACGGGCGACGCGACGTGGACCACGTCCGCGTCGATGGATGCGTCGTCGGTTGACGGATAGCGCGACGAGCGGTCGTACGCATACCAAAGCGCCCCCGCGCCGAGCAGCACGATCGCGGCGGCGATCGCGCGGCCCTTCCATGCATGTCGAGGATTCTGGCCGGCCATTTTCATGTCAGAGCTGCCCCGTTCCCCACAGCCACACGAGCACCCCGGCAACGATGCCGATCGCGGTGCATACGGAAAGCTGGTAAGGCACCTGGCGAACCCAGCCGGTCGCGATGAACGTGCGATGTGCGACGAGCGCACCCAAAATGCCGATCACGGCGCTCACGAGCCAGTACGGAAAGTACGCGCCGAAGAGCGACCAGGACGGCGCGCCGCGGGCCACGCAACCCGCAAGCGGCATGAAAGCCAGGAATGAACAAACGGTAGCGAATCTGGGCCATGTACGTTGTTTCATCGCTTATTCAACGCTTCGTGACTGGAATGGATGCTGAATTCCACTCGTACGAACAACCCATGCGCGCACCGATGGGTTGCGTCCCGCATTCCCAACTCAAGGCAGCCCATCATAGCGCGGTTTGCCGCGCCACCGGCCCTGGGGCGCCTACTGGCCCCGCTGCTCGCGCCGCCGCGGGAACACGAGCGTAAAGCGCGTCACGCCGTTGCTGCTCGAAGCGTGCCATGTCCCGCCGTGCAGCAACATGATGCTGCGCACGATCGAAAGCCCGAGCCCGCTCGACTCCGACGAGCGATGCCGCGACGGATCCGCCCGATAGAAGCGATCGAAGATCCGTTCGAGGTGATGCGCCTCGATCGTCGGTCCGCGATTCTCGACGTGGAGTGTCGTGGCCTGCGGTCCTTGATCCGCCATGGTCGAGATTGCCGTACCCGGCTCCGCATACCGTAAGGCATTCGCAAGCAAATTCCCCAGCGCACGGCGCAGCAGATCCGGATCTGCGTACACGTGGCCCTCGCCGCGCCACTCGAGGCTCACGTTGCGGTCCTCCGCGAGACCCTCGAAGTACTCCTGCATGCGCTCGAATTCCACGGCAAGCGGCAACTCCTTGCGCCCGATGGCGTTGTCGGCCTGCTCGGTGCGCGCGAGAAACAGCATGTTGTCGATCATCTTCGACAGGCGTTGCAGTTCCTCGTAATTCGAGCCGAGAAGCCGCTGGTAATACACGGTATCGCGCGTCTGGCTCAAGCCGACTTCGGTCTGACCCAGCAGATTGCCGATTGGCGTGCGCAGATCATGCGCCATGTCCGCCGACACCTGCTTCAACTGCGTGAACCCGCGCTCGAGCCGGTCGAGCATGCCGTTGAATGCCGCAATCAGTGCGTCGAGTTCGGGGGGCGCGGCGCGCTGCTCGATGCGGGTCGACAGCGTGCTGATGCCGATCGCCGCTGTTTGCGCAGCGAGAACGCGCAACGGTTGCATGTTGCGGCGCGCGAGGACGAAAGCGAGCAAGGCGACAATGGTCGCGCCAGCGGAGGCGAACAGCAGTATCTGATTGCGGTATGCCCGCAACAATTGCGTGCGCTCGCTCAGCAAGCGCCCGGAGATGATCTGCAGATCCTGCTTGCCGGCGATGTCGTGCGCCGCAGCAGCGACATAGATGAACGGCGTGCCATCCGCCGCAAGCGTATGGTGAACGGCGCCGAGCGTGAGTGGCGCGTCCATCGGCACAGGCATCACGTCCGGCACCGCCCTGTGACCGGGATTCACCGTAATGAGCGGCGCTTCACCCGGAAAACCCACGATCAGCAGTGATTCCGTATTACCGAGCATGTTCGCGAAGAGATGGGGCTTGTCCCGAATCAGCTCGCGCACGTCGACATCGTTCATTAGCGTGCGAAGCTGGTCCACCCTCGTCACCAGCGCCGCATCGTCGCGCACCATCAGTTGCCGCTCGAGGCCCCGGTATAGCAAGGTGCCGAGCAACGCCATCGCCGTAAATACGATGAGTGCGTATAACAGCGCAAGGCGTGTGGTGAGCGAAAGCCGCCTCATGCTTCGTACTCGAAACGGTAGCCCACGCCGTGAATCGTATGAATCAAGCGAACCGGGAAAGGATCGTCGATTTTCTGCCGCAATCGGCGCACCGCAACATCGACAACGTTGCTGTCGCTGTCGAAATTCATGTCCCATACGCGCGAAGCGATCAGGGCGCGCGACAGCACCTGACCTTGGTGCTCCAGAAAGAACGTCAGCAGGTTGAATTCCTTGTTGGTCAGCGTGATACGCACGCCGCCCCGGTCGACACGCCGCTTCGGCACATCGACCCGCAAGTCACCTGCTTCGAAGACCTGCTCCTCCTGCTTTTGCGGCTGACCGCGCCGCAAGATGATGCGGATGCGCGCCAGCAGCTCGGCGAACGAGAAAGGCTTGACGAGATAATCGTCGGCGCCGAGATCGAGGCCCTTCAGCCGGTCTTCGAGCGTGCCGCGCGCGCTCAGAAATAACACCGGCGTTTTGGTGCGCGCGCCGAGCTTCTTCATGACGGTCCAGCCGTCCATCTCCGGCATCATCACGTCGAGCAGGATCAGGTCGTAGCCCATCTCCTGCGCGAGGTGCAGCCCGTCGATGCCGTTCGTGGCCACGTCCACCACGTAACCCGCTTCCGTCAAGCCGTTCTGAATGTACTCGCTGGTCTTGGCTTCGTCTTCGATGACGAGAATTTTCATGGCGTCCGATCCCTGCAGTGTCATGCGCGTATCAATGATTCTGTGCTCGTTTGCGCCCCTATACCAGCCAAGGGTGATAGCAGTCTAAGCAGCGCGCTCCAACAGGGCCGTTACTCAATCATTACAAGGAAATGACGAAGCGCTGCGTGTCCCCTCCCTGATATTTTTTTGTAATAACTCAGTCACGCTCCTGTTTTTGCCCGGCGCCTAGACTGCGAATCCGTTGTACCGCAAACCGATTTACGCAGCGCCAATGCAGTCATCCAGACTCAAGCCAGGCGCATACTATTCGCGGCGAAATTTGCTCTACGCATCGACCTGCTGGCGGTGAAGAACCATCGCCAGGGTGGGCGCCTGCTTTCCGCGGAGTGCGATCGAACATCGGTACCGCACGTTCCTCCATTGAACCAGCTAAGGAGTCCTCCATGGAAAACACGCAAAACACGGCCCAACTCACCCAACGCATGACGATCGGCGACTTCCTGCTTCGCCGTCTCGGGGAAGCCGGGATTCGGCATTTGTTTGGCGTCCCGGGCGACTACAACCTCATGCTGTTGCAGCAACTACACGATAGCGGTGCACTGGAATGGGTCGGCACAACGGGAGAGTTGACCTCCTCCTATGCGGCGGACGGTTATGCCAGGCTGACCGGCCTCGGCGCGCTGCTCGTCACCAACGGCGTCGGCGCATTGAGCGCACTCAATGGTGTGGCCGGCGCCTTTGCCGAGCACATCCCCGTCATCTGTATCAGCGGTTCGATCCCGCTGCGCTCCATCGATCGCGGCCTCGGTATGCACCACACCATGGCCGACGGCAACTTCGACCACTTTCTGCGCGCCTATGCGCCGGTGACGGTGGCCCAGGCCAGGATCACCCCGCGCAACGCGGTAGTCGAGATCGACCGGCTGATCCTCACGGCCTGGCGCGAAAAGCTCCCGGTCTACATGGAGTTGCCATCCGACATCGCGTATCTGGAGATCGAGGCGCCGGCTGCACCGCTCGTCCTTGCCCACGCTCCCGGCGATCCGGAACGGCTGCAGTCGTGCATCGCTGCACTCGCGCAACAGCTGTCCTCCGCCAGGTCGCCGGCGATCCTGGTGGATACGGATGCCGACCGCTTCGGTGTCGTCCCCGAGCTCGTGGCGCTGGCGGAAAAGCTGCAGGCTCCGCTCGCGGTGATCAACGCCGCCAAGGGCGTGATCGATGAATCGCATCCGCAGTACGTCGGCATCTACGCCGGTAAGGGCAGCGAGCCGGGGGTACGTGAGGCGATCGAGAGCAGCGACTGCCTGCTCGCCGTGGGTTACCGGCCGATTGAGGTAACCACAGGCGATTTCACGGCAACGCTGCCCGCTCGCACGATCCACGCGCGTGCGCACGCCGTGGACGTCGGCGAAGACAACTATCAGGCGGTGACGCTCAAGGAAGTGCTACGCGGCGTGGTGGACGTCGTACCGCAGGTGGCGACCCGCGTTCAACGCCCGGTTGAAGCACCCGTTGCTCGCACGCGCGCAGAGGCTGCCGCGAAGCTGACTCAAGCGGCCTACTGGCAGGCTGTCCAGGACTATCTGCGGCCCGCAGACGTGCTGTACGTCGACAATGGCACGTCATTTTCCCTTCTCGGCCTCAAGCTGCCGCCGGGCTGCACCTTCATCGGGTCGATCAACTGGGGATCGATTGGCTATTCGGTCGGCGCCCTGCTTGGCGCGCTCACTGCGGCGCCAGAGCGCCGCCACGTGCTACTCATTGGAGATGGTTCCTTCCAGGTCACGGCGCAGGAGTTGTCGACCATTCTGCACCACGATCACAAGCCGGCGATCCTGCTGATCAACAATGGCGGCTACACCATCGAACGCGGCTACATCGGCAAGACCGAACCCTACAACGACATTGCAAACTGGTCTTACGCCGATCTGCCGAAAGTGCTCCATCCGGGCGCGTCCGCGCAGTCGTTCGTGGCCAGGACGTGCGGGGATCTGCAAAACGCCCTTGCCGCGCCGAACGACCAACTGATTTTCGTCGAGTCGATCATGGACCCCTGCGACGCCCCCGCCCCGATCCTCCATAGCAGCAACGTGGGGGCCGAGCTCGACTACGGGCCTCGTGGCCCGCAGCAGCGCGACAACCTGCAGCTGCGGCCGGGTGCTTTAGCGCCGTGAATATTCGGCGGGAACCTGGCCGAACACCCGTATGACAACGACAACCTCAACAACGACATGCGCCTGAACAACTCGGTGAAGTTCGCCAGCGCGCCGTTCAACGGGTTGAAGATCGGTGCGATGTACGCGTTCTCGAACCAGGCCGGCAACATCTCCAACAACGCGGCCTACAGCGCGGGCCTGAGCTATTCGTTCGGTCCCATCAACCTCGCGGCTTCCTGTCTGCAGATCAATCGCGATCCCAATTCGCCGAACGCGAGCGGTGCGGCGAGCACGGGTGACGGCGATGCGCTGACGCTCGGCGGCCTGCAGACATTCAGCGCTTCGTCGACCGGTGGCACCGACTTCGATCGTACGACGCGCTGCCGTGCCCGGTCTGCTACCTCGCCGGCGAGGAGCAGCCGCTCGCCGCATTTCCGGCGCAGGGTCACGTCGAGCCGTTCAAATGTCCAGCTTGCCGGACACAGTTCGACGTACCCATCGACGGGTAACGCCACGTCTTGCCGGAATGAAAGCGACAACGCAAAACGCCGGTTTGCACGAACGCATCGCCTAAAATGCAAGCATGCCCGCGACCTGGGAAGGAGGCTGCCATGGCCGAGTCGATGACGGGTGTACTGTTTGGGGTGATGGCGCTGACCATCGCTGCAATATTGGTAGCAGAGCACGACAAACGCGCACATCACAGGAATCCGCAATCCCGCTGGCTGGACACGCATCCCGTGCGGACCGGGTTCGGGCGAGAACTGCCGGTACGCAGATAGCGCCAAACCGCGTTCTGCCAACGCTGCAATTGCGCCGGATTCGGGTGCCAGGATCCAAAGACGACCACGCTGGAGACGAATATGGCCCGCGCTGAGAACACGCACAACGGTTTTGAATATTCAGTTCAAACGCTCCCGAAACAAGGCATCGGCGGTGCGGATTTGCAGATATTCGGGTTCCGCGGCTTCGTGCTTATCCCGAACGACACCGATGCTCAGCCCGCCATGCAAATTCCGGTTCAATGCCTTGAGGAAGAGGGCTACCGTCGCGAAAACTGGGCGTTGGATGCTGCCATTGATGAAGCAAAAGCCATCATCGACGGCAAGCGCCCACTGAAAGGCCCGACAGCGCTCCGATAAGGGCGGCAGACTTATGCGGGCCCAAGATCTGCGGTTCGCTACTTGGCCGCGAAGTCAGCATGCAGACGGCCGGACGCCTCATAACAGGTGGGCATGGTTCAAGCGAGGGTTACACACGAAGCACGGGATAACGCTGCCCAGACGGATTCCGCGGCTCTGCGCGTGCCTCAAAAACGGCGGCCTTCGAAACGCGCCGGCAGCGGCTGAATTCGCGTCGTAAGCGCGACAGTGAGCAAGAGCCCGTACCGCCCCTTTTTGATTACCTTCGTCCAGATTCTCCGGTGTCTTCAGAAGGCGTGACGCAAGCCCACGAGCGCAGCCACTGTCGTGCCTTGCGCCCCGTACAACGCACCGTTGAGCGAGATGCCCGTGTTCATCAGGCCTCGATTGTTGACCGTGCCAACCTGGGCGTAGAACGAGGTACGCTTCGACATGAAGTACGTGGCGCCCAACGCACCCAACACCGAATGATTCGCAGTTTGGTTACGGTCGCTCGTCACCCATACGCCCGCGTTCATGTCGAACGCTGGCGTCACGAGATAGTCGAGACCGCCACCGTAGACGTTGTTGTTGAACGAACCCGATACCTTGTAATTTACGAACGACAGCTTCATCGTGACCGGGCCGATCTTGTACGCGGCGCCGATCGTACGCCCCTCGTATTCCAGTGCGCTCTGCACGGGCGTCTGCGCACTGCCGCCCGCATTGCTGTCAAAGATCGAGGCGTTGATCATGAAGCCGCCCACTTCGTACTTGAGGCTAGCCGAATACTGCCGCCCGGCCTGAAAATCGCCGGGAGTGCCACCGAGCGAATACAACACGCTGCCCTGAAATCCGGCCAACTCCGGACTCGTGTAAGACACCGAATTGGGGCTGAAGGCGCCGGTGGCGAGCGCGTTATCGACGTAATTCACAACGCTGCTGCCGAACAGGGCGAAATCTCGCGGATCCGACTCATACAGTGCGAGAAAGAATGGCGAGTACTGCAGGCCTGCCTTGAGCGTACCGTATTGGTTGTTGAGCGCGACCCAAGCCTGGCAGCCGAACAGATTCCCGTTACAGTCGGCCAGCCCCCCGTTCGCGGGGTTGATTCCGCTTTCCAGCTTGAACGATACTTTCAGGCCACCGCCCAAATCCTCCGTCCCGGTCAGGCCGAATACGGAAGGTGTGAGACCGCCTTCTATAAGTGAAAAATTCTTGCCGGCATTCTGGCCCACGGTTGCGCCGGCGGTCTTGCTCGTATAAAGCACGCCGGTGTCGAGCGCCCCGTATAGGGTGACGCTGCTCTGTGCGTAAGCGCCACCCGCAAAGAGCGCCACCGCGACGCCGGCGACAACTTTCAATGTCAATCCTCCTCTGTGATGCATTTCCTGTCTCCTTTCCCATTGCACTGCTTTCGATTTTCTAATTGACCTGTCGCGGCGAGTGCGGCACCAGGTCATACCAGACCTGAGACTGGAGACGGGGTGCCATTCATGAGTTCGCCACACTGAATCGCCGGCGGCCGGGCGTTGTCAACGCCCGACCGTTGGTTTGGGAAAAAACCGCTGCGTAGAACAGACCGCCGATCATTGCCGACGGGAATTTCTTGACAGAACTCTGGCAGGACTCGGTAAGGCTAATGAGCGCTTATTTTTTATTCGCAGTTCTAATATTAATTCACGAAATGCTGATTGGCTTTGGTCGGCGACACCGAGGCGCCGACCTTGGTGCGGAATCCCCCCGGTCCTTTCAATTGCGAAGCAGTTTGACTACCGCCGAAGGCACAGTTCAGGCGCTTCACGTGCCGTTTTCGCGTTGCGACATTCCACCTTATTACGCCTGCGAACGCCCAAGGAACTCCAATACTGCTTCGGCTACCACATCGGCTTTCTCGATGTTTGGACAATGTCCGCAATCGGGAATCGTGATGGCTTCAGCACCGCGAATCTTCGTCACCAACTCTTTTGCGAAGCCGGGCATTCGCAACCGGTCCTGTTCGCCAGCAACGAGGAGCGTAGGCCGCGAGATATTCTGGTATGGGGTAATGTCGGCGTTGCCAAACTCGGATCGCTCATGCTTCTCAACAGGAGAGCGAAAACGTGCCGCCGCGACCGCCTCCCATGCGCCAGGCTCGATACTCAAGGCATGGCGGCGCTGTACGTATGCCCGGTCCTGATACCAGACCGGATCCTCGAAAATGGCTTCGAGGACTCGTGCCATCGACTCTTCTGTTCCGTCGTAGTCGAGCAGTCGCTGCCTCTCCGCATTGGCCGGAACGAACCCACCGCCGCCGATCGCCACCAGCTTGTCAATGGGAAACCGGCAAGGTAACTCGGCCGCAATCTGCAACAGGTATGTGGCGCCCATGGAGTTCGCCACAAAGTGGGCCCGATCGATTGCCATCGTCTCGAGGAACCTCGCCATATGCGAGATCATTCGCGCTCTCTTGCCGTCAAAGTCGTGAATCTTTGCCGTCTTCCCGAAGCCAAGCCAGTCAGGAGCAACAACACGATACGACTTTGACAACTTCGGGATAAGGTACTCCCAGCTGATCTCCGCGCAGCCTCCAAACTCCCCGCTATGCAGAAGCACTATCGTCTCACCTTCGCCAGCCTCCAGGTAATGCGTCCGCATACCGTCGACCGAAATGAATTTGCTCTGATAACGCTTCTCCACTGCGGGCACGCTGACGTGCCCGGCAATTTCCGTCTCACTCATCGCACCACCTCAAGAGGTCTTACGCTACGCAGCTTCTGCTGCGCGGCTGGGTTCATGTCCTGCGGCATCCATTGAGCCTGCGCGTCGAGTACGCATTCAACGGACGTCACGCCCTGCAACTCACCAACTACGCGCTCTACCCGCTCGATAATGTTGGCCCCCTGCCAGCAAACCGGGCTGGTCAATTTCAGCACTACCCGGACGGTTCCGGCATTGACTTCAATCGATTGAACCATCCCCATATCGACCAGACTGATTCCAACACCCGTCGCAATCGAACATGGATCCACAACGCGCTCCAGGGCGCGTCGCACATCGTCCTGATCAGGCATGACTGACCTCCCGAACCGTCGAGAAAGGTTTTGCCAAACCCTGTGCCTTTGCACGGTCAAATTCGTCGCCTTTGACTTTCTCCAGTCTGGCGTTCAGGTCGACGCCGCTCATTCGTGCATAGTTTTCGAACAGGATCTTGCGTTTGGCGGCGGCGTCGATCTGCGGAAGTCCCGTGCCCGCAATCAGTTCTTCCGGAAACGAAAACTCGCGGACAAACGTCTCCAGCAGCGGTTGCGGATGGAATGCCATCGCGCCGGTCCCCCAAACAATGCGATCGATAGCCGCCTGTCCACCCGGTCCAATCATGGCCGCCATCGCGTGCTGGAAAGCTGCCGGCCGTGTTGCGATCAACGCACACGTGATTTCCAGATTCACATAGACATTGGGAAATCTGGCCAACTGCCACGCCGTCTCCTCCAGAAATGCCATGCCGCCATGGACGACCTCAAAATTCAGGTCGGGAAACGCCATGCAGGCCCGGTCGATATCGTCCATGCGGTAATGCTCCATCTCAACGGGACCGAGCGGAAGTGCTTTGTGAACCGCGACGACCTTGACACCAAGCTTCTGCGCGCGTTCGAAAAGCGGAAACGCAATCTCCGGGTCGTCCATTTTCCAACCGCGAATTTCGCTGCCAATCCAGCTATTCGGATAGAGCTTGAGACCGACCGGATTGAGAAGCTCGACCTGTCGTTCCAGTTCGTCCATTGCTGCTGGCCCGGCCAGCGGGTCGACGCCGCAGTAGGTGATCACGCGATCAGGCCAGCGTTGCTGTGCCTCGATTGCCTTGTCAAGACTGCACAATCCGTCTTTGAACGAATAAATGGGCAGCACATGGTAGACAGCCAGATCTGTGTCGCTTTCCACAAAAACCTGATTGACTGTTTCCTCAATTGACCAGTCACGGTAGAACTGTGCAGCGGTTGGCGCATAGCCTGGCCGGGCAGTGCCTGTTACAGAGTGGTAAACAAGATCGCAAAGCGGTTTCGCGAACCGGTTCGCGAAATTGCTTTCGTTCATGTTGTACGCGTGAATAACCGCGTCAATTACCGGAATTCCATCAATCATGGCTCATCTCCTTGGCAGTCCAGATAAGATTCTTCATTCGAGTTTGACGTGTCGAATTCAGTCACACGGCGTGGGGCGTCGAACTGCTCCAGCGAATGAAGAAAATGTTAGGGGGTGAGCGTCTATACTTCCAATTCAAATTTCGGCATCATTCCATAGTCACCTGGCTATCTTTGCGACTACCATGCGCGGATTCGATCCTTACTTCACGCTCCAGAAACTCGAGGTGTTCTGCCTCGTAGCGGAACTGCAGAGCGTCACGCGCGCGGCCGAGTTGCTGTGCGTCACTCAGCCCGTCGTGACCGCGCATATCCGCGGCCTCGAGGCGAAACTCGGCGTCACGCTGTTGAAGCGCGTTGGGCGCAACATCGGCCTGACGGAGGCGGGCGAACGTGTCTATCGATGGGCGAGCGACGTCGTCACGCGCACGCGTGAGATGGAGCGGGAATTGACCGGTTTCGAGAAAGGCACGGCCGGCAGCGCAGTGATCGCCGCGTCGATGACAGTGGGAACCTATCTGCTGCCCCCGCTCATCGCGAGTTTCTACGCGGCCCATCCTGACGGCCTCGTGCGCACGGAGCTATCGAACCCGCAGGCCGCGCTCGATGCCGCGCGCACGGGCGCGTGCGATTTCGCCGTGCTCGTGATGCATCCCACCGAGAATCGCGACGGTTTGACAGTGGAGCCGCTCTTCGACGAAAGGCTGCTTCTCGTGAGCGCGCCGCGAAGCAAGCTCGTCGGCCCAACCGTGAAAGCGGACGATCTGAAGACGCTGCCCTTCATCAGCGCGCCGCAAAATCTCGTGCGCCGCGAACTGGAAGACGCGCAATTGCGCGCGTGCGGTATCGACACCCGCAATGTCATCCTCGAATTCGGCCACGCAGAAGCGCAGAAGCTACTCGTCAAGCAGGATCTAGGGCTGTCCTTCTTTCTCGAGTCGTCGATTCGCGCGGACGTCGAGCGCGGCGAGTTGCGCATCGTCCGCACGCCGGGTATTGCGATGTCGCTTCCGATCTTTCTCGTGCATCGCAAGGACAAGGCGTTTTCGCCCTTTCAAGCGACGCTCATGCAGCAGGTCCTGTCCTTGCGCAACAAGAAGGCGTTTCAAAACGACTGATTCGACTTTCGCGTGCCAACCCTGGCGCAGTTCGGCTGGTGTTGTCGCGGCAAGGGTTCAACGTGACGGCGCCATCACGCGCGCAAAGGCTCGCGGCCAAGAATATCGTCGGCAATCCTCTCCGCCATCATCAGGATCGGCGCATTGGTCGGGCCGCGCACGATGCGCGGTATTGCTGAGCCATCCACGACACGCAATCCGTGCACCCCTCGCACACGCAGCCGGGCATCGAGTACCGCCTGCGGATCGCGCTCGCTTCCCATGCGGCACGTGCCGACTGGATGATGAAGCGTAATCGCGGTCCGGCGAATGAATGCATCAATTTGTGCGTCGTCGATATGCCCCTTGCCCGGCGATATCTGATCGGCGATGAACGCCTGCATCGGCGCCTGCGCACCAATTTCGGACATCCGCTTGAACATCTCGCGCGCCGCGTCGCGATCGCTTTCGCTCGCCAGGAAGTTCTGCTCGATGACAGGAGCACGAGCTGGATCCGCGCTTGCCAGGCTCACCTGGCCGCGACTTTCCGGCGTCAGGAAGACGCCCTTGATCGCAAACGCATCCGCGTAGGCCTTCTTGAAGGGCGTGAGGTACGGCCCAGCCGTCATCGGCGCTGCCGCCAGGATCAGCTGCGCGTCGGGCAGCGCGAGCGCGGCGCGAGTGCGAATGAGTCCGACTGCGGCGGCCGGGATCTTGCTCGACATGCCGTCGCCGAATAACGCAGTGCGCATTACGTCGAAGCCGATCCGGTCGGCCCGCATCGTCCGATGCAAGGGTCCTGGCTCGCGTCTCTTCCAGCGCAGATCGAACACGATGTGATCATGCAAATTCCGGCCAACGCCAGGCAGAGAAACGCGCGCGGGAATATCGTGCCTGGCGAGCTGCGCAGGATCTCCAATGCCGGAGAGCATCAGGAGTTGCGGCGAGTTGATCACGCCTCCCGCCAGCAGCACCTCCTGGCGCGCGTTGACGACATGCCGCTGCCCTTTCCAGCTGTACTCGATGCCGATCGCGCGCGGCGTGGGTGCGTCGTCGAGCAGGACGCGACGGACCTGCGCGTTGGTCAACAACACGACGTTGCGCCGCGCGAGCGCGGGCCGCAGATAAGCGAGCGCCGCGCTGCATCGCAGCCCGTCGCGGATGGTCGCCTGCATGGGGCCGAACCCTTCAGCCGAGGCACCGTTGTAGTCGTCATTGCGTGAATAGCCGCAACGCGCGGCAGCCTCGATAAAGCCGTCGACGAGCGGGTCCTGGTAGTTCATGCGCGTCACGGTCAACGGGCCGCTGCCGCCTCGCAGTTCGCTTTCACCGCCCTCCCATGCCTCCGATCGCTTGAAATAAGGCAGTACGTCCCGGAAGGACCAGCCCTGCACACCGAAGTCATCGGCCCAGCCGTCGTAGTCCTCGCGCATCCCGCGTGCGTACGCCATGCCGTTGATCGACGAGCAGCCGCCAACCACCTTGCCGCGCGCGAACTCGATGCTGCGCTCGTCCATGCCGCGTTCGCGCGCCGTGAAGTACCCCCAGTCGTACCAGCGATGCTTGAGAATGAGTCCCCATGCCAGCGGAACTTTGATGACCGGCGAGCGGTCGGGGCCGCCCGCTTCGATCACCAGAATGCGCAGGGCGGGGTTCGCGCCCAGACGATATGCGAGTGCGCAACCGGCCGATCCCGCACCGACGATCACATAGTCGAAGTCGCCCGCGCTCATCTGGCACCTCCGTCGAGCGCCTCGGGCGCGCGTACGTCCAATTGCCCGCGTGCGTCCTGCTCGGCCGAGAGGCCGAGCCGGTCGAACATCAACACCGCCACGACGGCAACGACCAGCGGAATCGTCGCACAGAAAAAGAGCTGCTCGGTAGGCCACCTGAGCCGCAACAGTACGCCGCCGACCACCGGCCCGACGATCGAGCCAAGGCGTCCCGAGCCCAGCGCCCAACCCATTCCGGTGGCACGGATCGACGTCGGATAGTAAGTCGCGGCCAATGCATTGAGTGCGGTCTGATTGCCGAGCACGCAAAATCCCGCGACGAAAATGGCCGCCAGCGCGAGCCCCGCCACGCCGCGCACTTCGCCGATCGAGGCCATCGCCAAACCGGCAACGATGAAGCTACACGTCAGCACGGCGGTGAAGCCGAACCGCTCGACGACCCGCCCGAGCAGCAAATTGCTCGCGATCCCGCCGCACCACATCACCGCCCCCGCCATGACAGCGAGCGAAGTGGAGTGTCCGGCGTCGTTCATCAGGAGCGGCAGCCAGTTGGCGAGGAAGAACACGCAAAGCAAATTCGAGAAGTTCATCGCCCAGAGCATCAGCGTTCCCATCGCCTTGCCGTCGCGGAACAGGTTGAGTACGGGCGAGCCCGGATTCGCGCGCTCGCGAACGACGAACACGGTGTGCTCGCCGATCGTGAGTGCCGGATCGATACGTGCGAGCCACTTGCGCACCTTCTCCCGGTGCCGCTGGCGCACGATGAGAAACTGCATTGATTCCGGCAGCGCCACCGCCATGAGCGCCGCGCTGAGAAGCGGCACGACAGCCCCGACGTAGAACACCGCGTGCCAGCCGAAGGCCGGTATCAGCCACGCGGCACTCGTTCCGCTGATCAGCCCACCGAGGACAAAGCCAACCGAAACAATCATCATCACGCTGACACGAATGCTCGGGGGGCTGTACTCAGACGCCAGCGCAACCGCGTTTGGAATGATCGCACCGAGCGACAGTCCGGCCAGCAAACGCCACGCGATCAACTGGTCGACGGATGCCGCAAGCGGCGTCGCTGCCATGAACGTCGCGAGCAGCAATGTCGAAGCAATGAGCACGGGGCGCCGCCCGAGCCGGTCCGCCAACGGCGTGAACGCAAGCGAGCCGAGCAGCATGCCGGCAAGACTCGCACTGAATACCGGGCCCAGGCTCGCCTTCGCGATGTGCCACTCGCGAACGATGGCGGGCGCCACGTAGCTGATCGCCTGCACGTCGAATCCATCGACGATCATGCACATCGCGCATAGCGCCAGCGTGACAAGTTGAAACGGACCCATGCGGCCTTTGTTCATGACATCCGCAACATCGATTTCCACTGCAACAGACATGGGATCTCCTCGCGCCATGTGTATCGTTGTCCGTCTGCGGGACAATCAGAGCAAGACATTGATGACTTTGGTTTCCAGATAGCTGTAGAGCTCCTCGACACCCTCTTCCCGATCGATGCCGCTGTTCTTGAAACCGCCCCACGGCACGCCGAGAAAGTGCGTATTGCTGCCGTTGATGAAGATGCTGCCTGCGCGCAGACGTTTCGCCGTGTTCAGCGCGTGGTTGATGTCACGAGTCCAGATTGCGGCCGACAAGCCATAGTCGGTGTCATTGGCAAGCGCGACGGCTTCATCGATGGAACGCCATTTGCCGACCGACAGAATCGGACCGAACACCTCGTCCCGCCATAGCCGCATGCCGGGGGTGACGTCCGCATAAACCGTCGGCTCGACCCAGAAGCCTCGTTCGAATTGCGCACCGGCCGGTCGCTTTCCGCCGGTCATCAGGCGTGCGCCGGCGGTTTGCGCCGGATCGAAAAAGCTCAGCACATGATCAAGACTCCTGCGTGAATTGATCGGTCCCATCCCGGTGTCCGGCGACATGGGATCGCCAAGGCGGATCGCGGCGACTCGCTCCACCACCTTCGCGAGCACCGCCTCGTAGATCTCCTCGTGAATCAAGAGGCGTGAATTCGAGCCGCACGACTGGCCCTGCCACGTGAAGTTCATGCCTTGCACAGCGCTGTCGGCGACGGCGTCGAGATCCACATCGGGAAACACGATCATCGGATTCTTGCCGCCGAGCTCGAGCGTCACATGCTTGATGGCGACTTCCGCCGCGCTGCGCTGAATCGCGCGGCCTGTCGGCATCGAGCCGATCAGCGCCAGGCGTTTTACGTCGGGATGGCGAACCAGCGCGTCGCCGACTTCCGCGCCCGAGCCATTGACGATGTTGAACACGCCGCGCGGAAACACCTCGCGCGCGATCTCCCCCATGATTAGCACCGAGAGCGGCGACGTCTCAGGTGGCTTGACGACGACGGTATTGCCGGCCACTAGGGCCGACGCCGTGCGCGCCGCCGAAAACATCGCCGGATGATTGAACGCGGCAATGCGGCCCACGACGCCGTACGGTTCGAGCACGGTCATGTGCAGATGGCGATTCGTCGACGGGATCGTTTCACCCTTGATGCTGTGCGCGAGCCCCGCGTAATAGCGCAAGCTGCGCACCGTATCGTGGATGCTCATCAGCGTGGGCTTATAGGTGTTGCCCGAATCTAGCACCTCGATGCGCGAGATCTCCTCGGCGCGCTCGGCGAGCCGGTCGCCGAACTGGCGCAGTATTTCGCCGCGCTCTTCGCCCGTGCGTTCCGCCCACGCGGGCCACGCCCGGCTCGCGGCATCCACGGCGCGAGCGACGTCGGCGCGCGAGCCGTCCGCTGCACGGCCTATCACGGCCTCGTTGGCCGGATTGATCGCGGTGGCCCACTTGCCGCTTGCGCTCTCGACTAACTCGCCGTCGATCAGCAGATAGCCTTCGATGAGTTCGTTGCTCATTGGATCGCCCTTGCAGGAGGTACAGTCATGCCGTTTTCGCCGGGCCATTCGCGACGCGCGCCTTCCAGAGCGCCCATGGGCGCTCGATCTGGGTCTCCACATTGCGGCAGGCGGCCTCGGCTTCTTCGCTATTCAGGTACGTGACGGGGCCAAGCCGCATTGCTTCGCTTTGCAGCTTCGCGTTGGTCTCCGCGTAGATCGCGCGATACACGGCATGCTTGAGCGACGGCCCGACCACGGTCGAGCCGTGACCGCGCATCAGCACGATCGACGCATCGCCGAGCGCCTCGGCGAGCGAGCGGCCAAGCGCGTTGCTGCGGATCAGCAGGTCCGTCGCATGTCCAGCACGGTCGCGAATCTCAAAGATCGGCGCGCCTCGGCCGAGAAAGCCGCACATGTGGCAGACGGGCCGAAACGTGACGCCATGGGTGACGCTGAACGGCAGCACCGAAGGAGAATGGCTATGAACGATCGCCATGACGTCGCTGCGCGCCTTGTATATCTCCGCATGAATGAAACGTTCGAGATAGACTGCGCGCCCGCGCGCGTCGAGCGGATTGCCGTCCAGATCAAATTCGATGATGTCGCCCGCCTCGACCGTCCCCGGTGCCATGTTGCGGGCGAGCAGAAAGCGCGCTGTATTGTGTTCGTGACGCACGCTGACGTGGCCAAACGCATCGACGATGCCCTGGTCGAACAGGATGCGATTGGCGGCAACGAGATCGTCGATCCACGCGCTCTCAGGCGAGCGCGCCTCACCCGTATCGGCGGCTTTGGAGACAAGCGTGCCGGGCTCGTTCAGTCCAAGTGTCAGCATAAGATCCTTCGTTCGGGTTTGAGCTGTCGAATTCGGTCACACGGCGTGAGGCGTCGAACTGCTCCAGCGAATGAAGAAAATCTTAGGGGTTGAGCGTCTATCCTTCCAATTCAAATCCCGACATCAATCCATAGTCATCTGGCTATCGTTACGACGTGTGCGGCAACGACTTCGAGTACACGGCACGCATCTTCCTCGCCGCTGAGTGGCACGCTCGATCTGATTCCCTTTCTAATCACCGCGCGCCGGAACCGCAACTGGCTGACCGGGCGGAGTCGACTCGGCATCGACGTGCAAGTCGTCCAGGGGCTCTGCGTTGTCATAGAGCCTGATCAGCCATTCACGCAACAGTTCAGCTTCCGCAGCGCTGAAACAGTTCAACGCAACGGCCTCGTAGTGTTGGGCAAGCGGGACGATCTCGCGCGTCAGTTCGGCGCCTTTCTCGGTCAGCGCCAGTTGAACGGCTCGGCCGTCGTTGCAACTGCGTTCCCTGGACACGAGTCCCTGTGCAGTTAGTCGGTCCACTATGCGCGAGAGCACCGACATGTCGACACAAGCCTGCGGAGCGAGCTCGGAGAGCCTCTGATGAGGCACATTCCCGAGCGACGCGCACACACGCCATTCAGTCAAGCTCAGGCCGTACGGCTTGAGCGCTTTCGAAAATGCGTTGCCCATGCGGCTTCCGGCACGTGCAACGAGGTAAGGTACGGCGCGCAGCAGATCATGACCAACCGTGATCGTCGCGGGACGCTGCTTCTTCACTATCCGTCACTCCATCATCTATTTGTGATTGCAAGTATATAACAGGCTGACGGCATCCTTCACTCAATAATCTGGGCATGAATGCCGTGCGAAATCCGGCGGCAATTTGCGGTTTTTCTCGGGTAATCCCGAGTTGAGGTTTGACTTTCCCCGTATACACTCAACGAACAATTACATGCAATTTCAATTAATTGACCCTATCTTGCGTGCCGATGCGCTGCGCGCCCTCGCCACCATCTGGATATCATGAAAGACAAGATCGCTCTCGAAGAACACTTTGCCATCGACCAGACCATCGCCGATTCCGAGGTATATGCACGACCCGAGGTCTGGACGCACTTACGCGCGAACCTGCTCGACTTCGAGCAGCAGCGCATCGAGCAGATGGACGAATGGGGCACCGGTTTTTCAATCCTCTCGCTGAATTCGCCTGCCGTGCAGGCCGTACCCGATCCGGATCGCGCCGTAGACGTGGCGCGGCGCGCAAACGACGTGCTTGCCGAGCAGGTCCGGCGTCATCCGACTCGCTTCGGCGGTTTCGCGGCATTGCCCTTGCAAGACCCAGAGCGCGCTGCACGCGAGCTCGAGCGCTGCGTGAACGAACTGGGTTTTCACGGCTTCCTCGTGAACGGTTTCTCGCAGGTCGGCGACGCGAACACGGTGGTCTATTACGATGATCCGCGCTTCGCCGACTTCTGGGCCACCGCAGCGTCGCTCGGCAAGCCGTTCTACATGCACCCTCGCGATCCGCTCGCATCGCGCGAGCCGATCTACGACGGATGCCACTGGCTAACCGGACCGACGTGGGCGTTTGCGGCCGAAACCAGCATGCACGCGCTGCGTCTGCTGTCGAGTGGCCTGTTCGACCGTCATCCGCAATTGCAGATGATTCTCGGGCACTTTGGCGAAGGCATTCCGTTCAATGTCTGGCGCATCGATCACATCCTGCGCAAAGGCCGTCGTGGCATGCCGTGCGAGCGCGAAATCGGCGACTATCTGCGTAATAACGTCTATATCACGACAAGCGGCAACTTCCGCACGCCCACGCTGCTGTCGACGATGCTCGAAGTCGGCAGCGACCGCATCATGTATTCCGTCGATTATCCGTTCGAGAAGCACGAAGACGCGGCGCGCTGGTTCGATCACTGCGAGATCAGCGAACTCGACCGCCGCAAGATCGGACGCGACAACGCACGGCGTCTCTTCGGCCTGTCATGACGCGCGCCCTTCAGCAGTCATCGGGGGCGATGGCCAAGCCCTCTGCCGGCGGTGAATCGAGTCCGGGCGCCGTCGATATCGCCGCGGTCATCGACGCGCGTCCGGTCGGGCGTTTCCAGGTGGCGATCATGGTGCTGCTCGCGCTGTGCGTGGTGATCGACGGCTTCGACGTGCAGTCGATGGGCTTCGTCGCACCTGCATTGATTCGCGAGTGGCATGTCTCCCGTGTCGCAATGGGCCCTGTGTTTGGCGCGAGCCTGGTCGGCATGCTGCCGGGCTCGCTGCTGATGGGGCCGCTCGCAGACCGCATAGGACGCCGCCCCGTGCTGATCGGGTGCTCGCTTTTTCTTGGCGTGTGCATGCTGGTGACAGCGCTTGCTTCGTCGCTGTCACAGTTGCTCGTTCTGCGCTTCGTGACGGGCATCGGGCTCGGCGGCATCATGGGCAACGCCATTGCGCTCGCCGGCGAATACAGTCCGATCCGCCGCCGCACCACGCTGATGATGTGGGTGTCATGCGGCTTCACGGGTGGCGCGGTGCTCGGCGGCGTGCTGTCGACGATGCTCATTCCGCTGGCCGGGTGGCGCATGGTGTTCATCGTGGGCGGCGCGGTGCCGATTGTCATCGCCCTCGCAATGGTGGTCATGCTGCCCGAGTCGATGCAATTCATGGTGGCGAGCGGGCGCGGCAGGCAGCGTCTCGCGGCGATCTTGCGCCGTATCGCGCCCGAGCTTCCCGTCGATGCCGCGACGCGCTACGTGTCGCACGAGCGGCCGCCTGCCGGCAGCCGTGTCACGGCGCTTTTCGCGGACGGCCGCGCGCGTCTGACGCTGCTGCTATGGGGCGTCAACTTTATGAACATGGTGAATCTGTTCTTCCTCGCGAACTGGTTGCCGACCATTGCGACCGACTTCGGTTACAACATTGCCGACGCGGCGCTGATCGGCACGATGCTGCAAGTTGGCGGCGTCGCGGGGACACTTGCGATGGGGCCGCTGATCGACCGTTGGGGCTTTTTCCGCGTGCTCGGTCCGTGCTATCTGCTCGCGGCGGCAGCGATCGTCTCGATGGCGAGCGCCGCTTCGGTGTCGCTGGTGTTGTTGCTGACTGTCGTGACCATTAGCGGTTTCGGCATCGTCGGCGGACAACCCGCGAACAACTCGCTGTCGGCGACACTGTATCCCGTCACGCTGCGCGCGACGGGCGTCGGCTGGAGTCTGGGGATTGGCCGTGCCGGATCGATCGTGGGGCCGGTAGTCGCCGGAGGGCTGATGCAGTTGCACTGGAACGCGCAACAGCTATTCACTGCGGCCGCATTACCCGCGCTGCTCGCATCATTCATGCTCTTGCTCATGTCTCGCGACCGCCTGTTCGAGCGCGCGCGAGAATCGGCAGAGGCAGCCTGATTGCTCGCAGCGCGTTGTACGCACGCGTTGCGGCGGGTGGCCGGGCGGAGGCGGCAATCGCGGTCAAGGCCGCCGCAGCAGCTTTTCCGGCCTGGGCACAAACCACGCCTGCCGAGCGCGCAATGCTCTTCTTCAAGGCGGCAGAGATCGTGAAGCGCCGTCGTGCGGAAATCGCCCGGATCCTCGCCCAGGAAACCGGCAGCACGATCTCCTTTGCCACGTTCCAGCAGGATCTCGTTGCGGCGACCATCGAACAAGCTGTTGGCTGGATGTACCTTCCGAAAGGTGAAGTCCTCGAAACCAATGTCGCTGGAACTCACTCCATTGGCGTACGCCGCCCCCTCGGTGTCATCGCAAGCTTCACGCCATGGAATGGGGCGAGCGTGCTGTCATGGCGAGCCGTCCTGTCGCCGATCGCTGCCGGCAACACGGTCGTCGTGAAACCGTCCGAGCTCTCCCCTATCTCCGCCGGCCTGATCCTCGCGCAAATCGTCGAGGAGGTCGACACCGCCGAGCAGGCCGTCGAAGCGGCCAATCGCACGCTGTATGGGCTCACGTCGTCCATCGTGGCAGGCGACACCTATCGGGCATTCGAACTGGCGCCGAAGATTCAGGCCGGCATCGTCAATGTCAACTCGGCTACGGTGAACGACGAGATCCATGCCCCGATGGGCGGCGTGCGCGATAGCGGCTGGGGGCGTACGGGCCCAGACAGCCTGAAGGAGTTCCAGGACGTCATCTGGATCAACTCGCATAGCGGTCAACGCCAATATCCGTTCTGAGGTGCCGCTGTAGAACGCTGTTTGACACGGAGGACGCAAAAGTGAAGGAAGTCGGCGAAGCGTGAATGGCGCCGCGCACCAGCGCTGCAGCTGCTGGTGCGCCGCCGTGTGCATGCTGCCGGGCGCCGGGCACGCCATGACCACGCCCGCGACGCGTGCGAGGTACCCCGCGCTCACTTCCTGGCTGCCGACATTCCTGTTCGAATCATTCCAGTGCGCCTGGCGCATTCATCGGCGACGGTATCCGCATCCAACGCGCCGTTCACGCGTTGAGTTGCTCAACCTCGGCCTCAAGAATCACCCGCTCAAAACGGCTCACCCAAGCCCCTCCGCAAAGGGCATTGCACCGCTCGCCGACCAACGGCCGTGCGGCAGTCCTCAAACTCCTGCCCCCCCGAGCAAATTCACGCAATCCGTCGGCGACAAAACGGGTTGACACGCCTACTTCCGCGCCCTAACATACAACAATGCTGCACACATTCATCATTGTTGAATGTCAGAGGCAAGAAAGAACCGGCCACGCGTCGCCTGAAATCGCCACGCACCAGAATTTGCAACGTATGACCCAAGGCATGGGAAATTCTATGAAAACGCTTTCGTATGAATGTGGGACACGCTCTCCGGCGTTGATCAACAAGACGATCGGCGATTCATTCGATGAGATCGCGGTCAAGATGAATGACCACACCGCGGTGGTCAGCCGCCATGAAGGTGTTCGGCTCAGCTACGGTGAACTTCGGGAGAGGTCCGACCAGCTCGCTGCCGGGCTGCTTGCATCGGGACTCGAGCCCGGCGATCGGATCGGCATCTGGTCCCACACGAACATCGTCTGGCTGCTCATGCAGTTGGCCACCGCCAAGGCGGGGTTGATCCTCGTAAACATTAACCCCGCCTATCGGACCTCGGAACTGGAGCACGCACTCAATCTGGTGGGATGCAGGGCAATCGTGACGATGGTTCGATACCGCTCGAGCGAATATCTGAACATGTTGCGGGAGCTGGGCAAGGCCCGCCTGCCGAAGCTCGAGACGATCTGGTGGATAGATGAGGCCGACGCACGGGAAGAACTGGGCGCACAGCGGTTCTCCGATTTGTTCCGCCTCGCACCGGCAGGCAATACGTTGCTTGACGACGTACGCCACACGGTGCGCCCCGACGATCCTGTCAATATTCAGTTCACCAGCGGGACGACGGGGCTTCCCAAGGCCGCTACCCTGAGTCACCGAAACATCCTGAACAACGGCTACTTCGTTGGTGAGTGCATGAAGCTCACCCACGCAGATCGCGTCTGCGTTCCCGTCCCGATGTATCACTGCTTCGGCATGGTCATGGGCAATCTTGCTTCACTCACACATGGTTCGACCATTGTTTATCCCTCGGTGAGGTTCGAAGCCGAAGCCGTTCTCGAAGCCGTGCAGGCCGAGAAGTGCACGGCGCTCCTTGGGGTGCCGACCATGTTCATCGCCGCGCTCAATCACCCGCGGTTCGCCACGTTCGACACGAGCAGCCTGCGCACCGGCATCATGGCCGGCTCGCCGTGCCCCATCGAAATCATGCGGCGGGTGGTCGACGAAATGCACCTGTCTGAAATCACCATCGCGTATGGCATGACCGAAACCAGCCCGGTCAGCTGCCAAAGCATGACGGATACCCCCCTCGACAAACGCGTAACCACGGTCGGCCAGGTCTTGCCGCATCTTGAGATCAAGATCGTCGACCAGATGAGCGGCGAAACCGTCGAGCGCGGTCAATCCGGCGAGCTTTGCACCCGTGGCTATTCGGTCATGCTGGGCTACTGGAATCAGGACGACAGAACGAAAGAAGCCATCGATGCCGAAGGCTGGATGCATACCGGAGACCTGGCAACAATGGATTCGGCCGGCTACGTCAACATCGTTGGCAGAATCAAGGACATGGTCATTCGCGGCGGTGAAAACCTCTATCCGCGCGAGATCGAGGAATTCCTGTACACCTGTCCCGGCGTGCTCGACGTGCAGGTGGTCGGTGTGCCGGACAAGCATTTTGGCGAAGAACTGTGCGCGTGGATCGTCACCAAACCCGAGGCCTTCCTCGACGAGGACACCGTTCGAGCATTCTGCAACGGCAGGATCGCGCATTACAAGGTGCCCAAATACATTCGCTTTGTCGATTCGTTCCCGACAACCGTGACGGGAAAAATTCAGAAGTACTTGATTCGGCAAATCATGAGTGATGAGCTCGATCTGAAGGAACAACAGACGGCGTAGTTCTCATCGACGTTGATACCCCACTCATTCCATCACCACCGTTTGCCGGAGCACAAACATGGCAGAAGTTGACATGCAATCGGTCTATATCGTCGCAAAGGATATCGACCGACTTTCGGAGTTCTATATCTCGGCCTTGAACATGCCGGTTCAGTTTCGCGACGCGGCAAGGTGGACGCAATTCCGCCTCCAGAGGAGCGCGTTCGCGCTGAGTTCCGCCGAGGAAGCCGCACAAGGCGCCGTAGGCGCGGTCCCCGTCTTCCAGGTCGCTGGCGAGGCTCAGGAAGCCGTCCAGCAGAAGATCCTGTCCGCGGGTGGCCAGTTGCTCGGCCAGCGAGACATGGGTACACATGGCGTCGTCGCCACCTACAAGGACCCTGAGGAGAATATCTTTCAGGTCTTTAGCAAGTCTTCGACTCGCTAAGTCGAAAGAT
Organism: Paraburkholderia silviterrae; assembly: GCF_004353915.1. Classification (GTDB taxonomy): domain Bacteria; phylum Pseudomonadota; class Gammaproteobacteria; order Burkholderiales; family Burkholderiaceae; genus Paraburkholderia; species Paraburkholderia silviterrae. Next base: position 29,016 of record NZ_SMRP01000027.1, read on the forward strand.
CATTCAATTCTCACCTTACTGGAACCATCATGAAGTTCGGAATTTTTGACCAAAACGATCGCAATGGCCTGCCAATCAATCAGCAGTACGAAGATAGACTCCAGATTATCGAGCTCTACGACAAGCTCGGCTTCCACGCCTATCACATGTCGGAGCACCACTCGACGCCACTGAGCGCGTGCCCTTCGCAAAGCGTATTTCTTGCCGCTGCCGCGCAGAGAACCCGGAATCTGCGCCTGGCCCCGCTGGTCTATATTCTTCCGATCCATCACCCGGTGCGTCTTGCTGAAGAGATCTGCATGCTCGACCACCTGAGCGGCGGCCGCTTCGAATATGGCGTCGGCCGGGGTGCGTCGCCCCATGAGATCGAAGCGCTTGGCATCGATCCATCCACGGCACAGGCCAGATATATCGAGTCGTATGAAATTGTGAAGCAGTTCCTCAACTCGAATACCCTCAACTACGACGGGCAATTCTGGCAGTTCAAAGATGTTCCGATTGAGATGCAACCGCTGCAGACGCCGCCTCCGACGTGGTATGCGCTGGCCTCGCCCGAGTCGACGGTGTGGCCCGCGCAGGAGAAGATGAACATCGTGTGCGCAGGTCCTGTCCAGCGTGTTAGAGCGATCACCGATCGTTATCGCGAAGAATTCGCCAAGCGTCATCCCTCCGCAGCCGAGCCGCTCATGGGTGTGAACCGCTATATCGTCGTTGCTGACACGGACGAGGAAGCCATGGAAATCGGCTCCCGGGCATGGTCGACGTTCTATCCGAACTTTTTCAAGCTCTGGAAAAAGCACGGCACCGAGCCCGTCAACCAGAAGCTCCCGCCGACGTTCGAACCGCTCGTGGAATCGGGCCTCGCCGTGGTGGGCACGGCGGAAACCGTGCGCGAAAAACTGCTGGAGCAGGCACATGCCGGGGGCTTCAACTATCTGATCGGCACTTTCATGTTCGGAGACATGTCGGTGTCGCAAGCGAGGAAGTCCATTGGGCTCTTCCACGAATCCGTCATGCCGGCGTTCGAGGAGCTGGAGCAAGTCCTGTCATGAATGCATCTGTTCTGTCCGCGCACGCGCAGGCGGCGACCGGGACATTCGACAAGCGCCAGTTAAGAAATGTTCTAGGCTCGTTCGTCACCGGTGTCACCGTGGTCACCACGCTCGACACCGAAGGGAAAATGCATGGCCTGACCGCCAATTCATTTTCCTCGGTGTCCCTCGATCCGCCTCTTGTGCTGTGGAGCCAGGCCACATCCGCTGGAAGCCATGCGGCCTTCAGGGACTCGGATCGTTTTACGATCAACATCCTGGCAGAGGATCAGCACGGCCTGGCCAATCACTTCGCGGCGAGGTCCCCGGACAAGTTCTCGGGCATCGACTACGACATAGGGATCGACGGACTTCCCGTACTGCGCGATTGCAGCGCATGGCTCGAGTGCAAGGTCGTTTCCCGCCATCCAGGCGGCGATCATGTGATCTTCGTGGGTTCGGTCGAACGCATTCGCCAAACTACGCGGCGTCCGCTCGTCTTTGGCGGCGGCCAGTATCTGGTTGCCGACCCGCATGACCTCGGTCACGCGCCAGTCGGCACGCAGGGCGCCATGAAGTCCCAGCCGCATGCTGTGCGACTCGCGAACCGCAGCATGTTGCGGCTCGCGAATGCACTCGACAAGACGCTGGCACTGGTGGCGTGGGGCAACCATGGACCTACGGTGATCGCCTGGCAAGCTGGCGCAACACCCGTGGCCGCGGATCTGCCGCTGGGGCTCGTCCTGCCGGTGACGTCCTCGGCGTCTGGACTCGCGCTGGCCGCCTTTCTCCCGCCCGAAGCCATCGACAGGTTCGTGACTGCGGAACTGCGAGAAAACCGGCGACGTGAATCGGATGACCTGCCGCTCACTGCGCAATCGCTCTACGACATGCTTGAATCAGTCAGGGCCTCGCGCGTAGCGACGAGGCGCCCCGGCCCGTTCCATGACGACCGCGTCCTCGCCAATGCGATCAGCGTGCCCATCCTTTCGCCGGACGGGACTGCAGTACTCGCATTGACGGCCATCGGCCCAGCCGGGCAGTTCGATGCGGCAACGAACGGACCTTGCGCGCAAGCGCTCAAGGCCGCGGCAGAAGAGATCTCCGCTGCATTGCAGGAATGTATCCATTGAAGCGCGCCTGTGGCGACTTCTCACTCGACCCCACTCGACCATGACTGAAACTGATAGCCGTCTACTCGAAGCCTCGTTGCCCGCCGTCGAACAGCGCCAGTTGAGCCTTGCCATGCTTGGCGGCAATCGAACCCTCACCTACCGGGCAGCCGGCGACGAGCAGGCCCCCGCCGTCGTACTGCTGCATGGCATCGGCTCGAGCTCGGCGGGATACCGCGCACAGCTCGCAGCACTGGCCGTGCACCATCGCGTGATCGCCTGGGATGCTCCCGGCTACGGACAAAGCAGCCCGTTTGCAATCGCGACGCCGGGCGCGAAAGATTACGCAGAAGTCCTCATGGCCCTCTTGACGGCGCTTGGCATCTCGCGCGCGACGGTCGTGGGTAGCTCATGGGGCAGCGTCATCGCAGCGATGTTCGCGGCGCGGTATGCGTCCGCTACGCGCGCCCTCGTATTGAGCGCGCCCAACGTCGCGCGAGGGCATCTGTCGATTTCGGATCGCGCCGCCGCCCGAGACGCGCTGATGCGAAGCGGCGCGGCTCACTCGCCCGAGGCGCGCGCAGCAGTAGTCGACGCCCTCGTCGCGCCGAATGCGGGACCCCAGGTCCGGGCCCTCGTAGCGAAACTGAGAGACGCCGTTACGCCAACCGGCTGGGAACATGCGGTCGACATGCTCTTCTCCGCGCATACGCCGTCTGTGGTTGCCTCAGTTGAGGCGCCGGTCTCTGTCATTATCGGCAACCTGGATCGCGTCGCGCCGATAGACGAGCATGCCCGCCCGATTCACGAGGCAGCGCCCAATTCGACGCTCCATGTGCTCGACGGAATCGGCCACATGCCGAAGCTGGAAGCACCAGAGGCCTTCAATTCCATCGTATTGGCAGCTGCCGCCGCCGCAATCGGGTGACCGCAAGCCCCCTGCCCCGCAGCTCCAGTCGTTGGCATGGTTGGCGTATCCGGGCGTCTATGCTGTTTTGCTTGACGCCTTTCCTCCCAACGCAACCGTTGCACGGGCCGCGCTCGCGAGCAGGGCCTCGACCGCCGTGCCATGAATATCCGTATTCAGGGTGGCCGGCGTCCCGATGAGACTGATGGCGAACTGGAGATTTCCGTCCCGGTTCCAGATCGGCGCAGCAACAGATACGTAGCCAAGATCCCCACGATGAACCGTAGTGAAGCCACAATTGCGCAGCTCCGCGCTCGCTTCTTCACGCAAGGCAGCCTGACTCCCTTCGCGCGCGCCAGGCATTTCACGAGCAATGAGCTCGTCGGTGCGGCCTGGTTGCAGACATGCGATAAACAGCTTTCCCGCAGCAGTCGTGACGAGGGGAATCAGCCCCGTCCGCATCTCCAGGATGCTCCGGGTCTCGCCCTCCTGCTTGAAGAGGCTCACTGGGCCGTCGTCGGTCCATGCTGTCACCGCCGCCCCACTCAGGGTGGCATCGCGCAACGCGATCACTTCGCGGCGCACGATATCGAATCCGTCCAGCTGGGCGATCGCGCTCATCCCCAGCGCAAGTGAAGCTGGGCCCAGCTTGTAGCATCCGGGCTTCTCATCCGCCGAAACAAGTCCCGTGCGTACGAGACTGATCATGTAGTTACTCGTTGCACTGGGCGAGAGTTCGGAAAGGGTCGCAATGTCCTTGAGAGGAAGTGCGCGCACGCTCGTTTGCAACGCCGAGAGAATTCGGAACGCAATCTCGACAGACTGAATGCCACGCCTCGCAGTCACATTGGTCATATTTCAGCCGCATTGAAGTCGTCAAAAATGAGCTGCCCCGGGTTTCCCCGGACGGCTGCCGTGTTGACACCTTTAGGGGGGCTCCCTATAGTGTTCAACAGAAATTATGCCATTCATCAATGTTGAACGCAACACCCTGGAGCTGACGGTATCGGAGGCTACACCACCAGGCGGATCAGGGTTTGGAGTTTTAGTCTTATTTATTAGTACGACTACTTTTTTTGGGTCTCTTCACACACAACCCCAGCAGAACAAAAACAACCGCTTCGGAGTCAAAGTAATGGCCTTTCTTGGACGTACAGCCGCGGGTGCAATCGCCGCAATTTCGATGACCGGCATTGCTCACGCGCAATCCAGCGTCACCTTGTATGGAATCGCAGACACTGCCGTGCAATACATCAGCAATGTCGGTGGACACGCCCTCTTCCAGGAAGGCAACACGCATTCACCTGATATTTTTGGATTGAAGGGAGTCGAGGATCTCGGAGGTGGGCTGCGCACGATCTTCGACCTTCAAAACGAGTTTTTGCTGAATAACGGTCAGGCACTCGTTCCTGGAACGCTCTTCAACAGAAAGGCCTATGTCGGCCTGCAGTCGGACAACTTTGGCACGCTGACGCTCGGCCATCAACCGAGCTTCATGTATGACGTACTGGCCAACTACCAGACACCGTTTGTGCTTGGCAATATTCTCTCGCTCCACGAGGGCAACCTCGACGAAGTGGCCAACTTCTATCAGTTCAACAATGCCGTGAAGTATGTGAGCCCGACCTTTGGCGGGTTCTCCACGGGCGCGGAATTTGCGTTCGGCAACGTGGCAGGCAATTTTGGCGAAAGCCGAAACTACTCCTTCTTTGTCCAGTACAAGAACGGGCCTTTTGGCCTCGCCGCCACGTACGCAAACGAGAACAACCGCTTCCTGGAGCTTTCGAGCTTCATTGGTCTGCCGACCTTGTTCGGCACCCCGCTTCGTCAGCCTGAAGGCGTTGTAGCAAACAAACTCGTCAATTGGGGGGTCGGTGCGTCATACCAGTTTACGCATGTATTGCTGCACGCCACGTTTACGCAGTCGCGCATCACGTTGAGCACGGGTCAAGGTAACGCCAACACGATTGATGCGGGCGCCAACTGGACGATCCTTCCTGACGACGTCGTGGCGATTGGCGGGTGGGTCGAAAATCTGGATGGTGGAAACTGGAAAACCATTACTGTCTCGAACGCATATCTCCTTTCGAAGCAAACCTCGGTTTACCAGCAGGTGACCTACCAGCACGCGTCGGGCGCCAATAGCGTCGCGTCGCTTGCAGGCGCAGGCGTGGCATCCGGCCGGTCGACAACGGGGGTCTCGGTCGGCATCCAGCATCTCTTCTAGGCAAGCGATGCCAGCGTCTCCAAAGAAGACAAAACGGCATAACGCATCTTGTCGTCGTAGACGAACGTCGTCGGCGACAGGAATGGGAACAAGATGAAAAATAAGCGAACCGCAACAGTCAAGCAGAAAATCGCCATCGCATTCGGTACGTGGACGACACTGATGCTCATCTTCGGCGTAACGGGGGCGTACCTGGTTATCGGAGCCGGGAGTCGCACCGCCTTCCTGCCATACCGATCATTGATGACATGCGGAATCTGCGTTTCCTTCTTTGGTGGCCTGGCTTGCATCGCCTTCTGGTCCGAGACGGTGAAACAGAACGCCGACAACGCACGTCACGCGAACGAGCTCGTCTCGAAGGCTACTCGCATTGCCGACGAAGGCGACGATACCGTCCTTCGTATGGTTTCCGCCATCGAAAGAATGAATTCGAGCACGACTCAAATCGCCAACATCACCGATGTAATACAAGGCATAGCCTTTCAAACCAGCATCCTCGCGCTGAATGCCTCTGTAGAGGCTGCGCGTGCCGGCGAACATGGCAGGGGTTACGCTGTCGTTGCATAACCGCGGCTTCCATCGAACAGAGCCGCGGCCTGGACGAAGTCAATCGCACTGTCGAATAGAGGCGCAGTAGGCATCTCGATGGAAAGCAGGCCCGAAATGGCGCATGATTGGGCAATTGGATTTCGCTGCTCCCGTCGATTCGTCAAATGGATAACTTCGATCTCAATCTATTGCGCGTGTTTGATGCGTTACAGCGCCACGGCCATCTTGGCAAGGCAGCCGTGGAGCTGAACCTGAGCCAGCCGGCCACGTCCTATGCCTTGAAGCGCCTGCGCGAAGAGCTTGGAGACGCGCTCTTCGTCAAAACCCGCTCCGGCATGCAACCCACGCCACGCGCCATGCAGTTGGCGCCCGTGGTTCAGTCGGTGCTTGCCGATATTCGTGAACGCGTGTTGACGGCACCCAATTTCGAGCCGGACAAGGCACAACGCACATTCAATCTGGCCATGTCGGATGTCGGCGAAATGGTGTCCTTGCCGAAATTGCTGCAGCGGGTGACAAGCCTCGCTCCCAGCGTCAATGTGAACGTCGTCTCCCTCGCTCCCAAACAGCTATTGTCCGCACTACAGCGAAGCGAAGTCGATCTTGCCATCGGATATTTCCCGGATCTCGATGGAGTCGATGTCTTTCAACAACGCCTGGTTCGACATTCGTTCGTGTGCCTTGTCAGGAAGGAGCATCCGGCGGCACAGGGGCGGCTGACCAAAAAGCTCTTCTGCGAACTGCCCCATGCGGTGGTCCAGGCTGAGGGCCGTCGCCATGAAATCGTTGAACAATTCCTTAAAGAGCACGGTATTCAACGCAGAGAACTTCTCCATACGCCGCACTTCCTGAGCATCCCGATGACTATTGCGATGACGGATCTGGTCGTCACGGTTTCCAGCGATGTGGGCGAAATATTTTCGCGTATCGCCGATCTCGCGATTCTGGAACCGCCATACAGGATGCCGCATTTTGACGTCAAGCAGCACTGGCACCGCTCGCAGCATGACGATCCCGGTAACCGCTGGCTGCGCGGCCTCGTGCACGAACTATTCGTGCAGAGGGCCGACTGACGCCTGGGCAGCCCCTCACGCAGGTTATCAGTCTGGTGGAAGAGCGTTATTTGTCGTATTGGCTTGTCGAATGTTCGCCTTGGCGCGACACTCTTCGCACCCACTCTTCAAGCCAGTTCGCCTGGCGCAAAGCCGGCCCGGATCGCTGCATACACCTACACGCAGCGCGTTGATTCATGCTTGCGCGGCCGTGCCGACGCGGGTCTTGCCCTGGGTGGCATCCCAATATTTTTAGGAGACTTTAACATGTCGGTTATCCGTTTCGAACGCCATGACAACGTTGGTCACATCGTGCTGGCCGATGCGCCGCTCAACCTGATCAATAACCGGTTCTGCGAAGCCCTCAAAGAGGCCGTACACGAGGCCAGCCGCTCCGGGATTCGCGCTCTGCTGGTGCGCGCCGAAGGCGAGAATTTCAGCCATGGCGGAGACGTCCTTGATTTTATCGACAAGGACTTCGACGATTGGCGAACCTTCATCAGTGAGATGAACCAATCCTACCGCGCCATCGAGGCGCTACAGATCCCAACCGTCGCGGCCGTTCGTGGTTCGTGCTTCGGTGGAGCATTCGAGCTGGCATTGGCTTGCGACTTCATCGTTACTTCCGACAATGCGGTCTTTCAACACTTCGAGGCTTCGGTCGGTTCCGCGCCAGTGGCCGGCGGCGTTCAGCGCCTGGCAGAACGCGCCGGACGCGCTATGGCCGCTCGCTACACCATGTTGAGCGAACCGATGACCGGCAAGACGGCAGGCGAACTCGGCGTGGCGGCTTTCGTCTGCCCCGAGACGGACGTCGAAACCACCGCGGTATCGCTGGCCACCCGGCTGTCCAACGGGCCGACGCGTTCGTATTCAGCCATCCGTGCGCTTCTGAAGGCATGGTCGGGTGGCGGCGTGCCCGCTGCCGACGCCGTTCTGCTGGACATCACGATGCCGCTGCACGGTACGCAAGACGCACGCAAGGGTCGAACCGCACGCGTCGAGGCCATCAAGCGTGGCGTCGAGCCGGAGCCCGTCGTATTCACCGGACACTAATCCGGAACACGGCGGGAGCGCCGGCGAGCGGATCGTCTGCGCCTGAAGCCCCCTCGCGCGTCGCTCCACGCAAGGGGGCTCGCATACCCGGCGGCAGCCGTTTAGAACTGGTGGCGCATGCCCACCATGACACCGGTTTGATCCACGCCTGGCAAGGGCGAAGAAGCGGGCGGGATCACGCCGCCGTCGATCGTGAACGCACCGTTGCGCTGATTGAATACATGCCCCGCGGTGACGTACACCGAGCTTCGCTTCGACAGCAGGTAGGCCACGCGCGCCGCGATCAAGGAAGCACCCGACGAGTTGCTGCCGACCGATATGTGCCCGAACTGGGCGTCAATGGCAATGACCGGAATGGGGAGATACGTTCCGCCGATCCACCAGTAGTTGCTGGTCGCGTCGAAAAGGGTCGGCGTCTGCTCTCCGTGGTTGATTCGGTGAAGGAAACCGGCTCCGATCGTCGCGGTGCCGAACTTCACATAGCCGTCGATTACCGCACGCGTATCGGTAAGCGAACTCGTGGGCAACGGCGAGCCGGTGCCGCCTCCGCCGTAGTTGCGGTCGAATGCAGCGGCGACGCCCCACATTGCCGCGTCGTACTTGACCATTGCAGACATTGACTTGCAGGCCCGCCAGTCCGTCGGTGACTGGCCAGGGCAACCGCCCGCTTCCGCCGGGTCCACGGCATCACGCCCGAACGAGTATGTCGCGCCTACGGTCAGACCCGATGTCGTGAACGAATAAGCGACGGCGTTGTCGAGTCGCGGCTGGGCGAGATACGGGTCCAGATCTCCGGCGGCATAGATATTGGGCCCCATCGTGTCGCCCGGCAGCGCCCAGTAGATCTGTGAGTACTGCCGTCCAAGCGTCAGCGTTCCCCAATGCCCCGAAAGCCCGACATACGCTTGCCTGCCAAACAGACGGCCGCCCTGGTTGAGCGTGCCCTGCGAGGGCGCGAAACCTGACTCCAGTACGAACACTGCGCTCAGCCCGCCGCCAAGGTCTTCTTTGCCGCGAAGCCCCCATCTCGACGGTATCGATCCCGTGAGGGTCGGCACGCGCACGACGCTGGACTTATTGGCGCCGACGTTATTCACCCATTCGACGCCCGTATCGATGATCCCGTACAGGGTGACAGAACTCTGCGCGTACGAGGCGCCGGATGCGCATGCCGCAAGCGATGCAAGCCCGAAACAAGCAGCCTTGCGCCAATAGGAAGCGCATTCAGACAACTTCGACGTTGAACTCATCGATCTCCTCCGATGTGGTTGGTATCTGCCACGGAAGATATCTATCAGTCGTCTTCCCAGTCAATCGTTTTCAAACCTCGTAGTTTCCCTTAGCCTGCGTCTCATGCATGGGATGCGCGCTGAATTCCCGCTATTTCATCGAATTTTCGCGAAATTCCCCGGCGATCATTCACCCGTCTCCCCCATCGGAGGTTTCCCTTACTCGACATCGAAATCATCGTCGTATATCTTCCATGGAAGACAAATACTGATCGAATCGGTGCCGGACATGAATACATCGGAAGATTGCTTCACCTGGGACGACGACTATGCGCTTGGCGATCTGTCGATGGACAACGCGCATCACGAGTTTGTCGAATGTGTCGGCACGCTGCTCACGACGGCGGACCACAACCTCGCGCCCGCACTGGAAGCCTTTGCCGAGCATGCGCGCCGCCACTTCGGCGAAGAGGACGACGCGATGCGCGGGACAGCCTACGAGTCCGCCGGCTGCCATATCGACGAGCATGCAGCCGTGCTGCACTCGCTCGACGAAGTGCGCGCCGAACTGGCCGCAGGCCGACCCCAGGTCGTTCGCTCGTTTGCCCGCGCGTTGGCGGACTGGTTTCCCGAGCACGTACGTGTCATGGACCAAGGGCTCGCGCGCTGGCTCACGCAGCGGCAACTGGGTGCAGCCCCGATCGTCATTCGGCGCCGCATGCACAGTGCCGCCTGACACGTTCCTCTCTTTTTCCCGGATATCACCATGGAACCGTTAAAGAGCCCCATCGGCGCCACATTGCAAGTCAAGGTCTCAGCCGCGATGTGGCTGGCAGACGATATCGTCGGCTACGAATTCACACCGTTGCCGGATACGCCGCTGCCCGACTTCGAAGCCGGCGCGCATATCGACGTCCATCTTCCCGGCGGGCTGGTGCGCCAATACTCGCTGTATGACCTGCCAGGCGAACACGCGTGCTACCGCATCGGCGTGCTGCGCGATCCGCAATCTCGAGGCGGATCCGTGGCGCTTCACGACAGCGTGCGAACGGGCGATACGCTCACGATCAGCGCCCCGCGCAATCACTTTGCGCTGAACACCGGCCGTGACCGTTCACTCCTGTTTGCGGGCGGGATAGGCATCACGCCGATCCTCTGCATGACTCAGCAATTGGCACGCGAGCGCCGCCCGTTCGAGATGCACTACTGCGGCCGGTCGTTGTCACGCATGGCGCTTGTCGAGCGTGCGCAGCAGATGTCGGCTGGAGATGACGCGCAGGTGCACCTGCACGTCGACGACGGTCCGCCCGAACAGCAACTGGATGCCCGAGCCGCGATCGGTGCGCCATCGTCAGACAAGCATCTCTACGTCTGCGGACCCACGGGCTTCATGGATCACATCCTGCAAGCCGCACGCGAGCTGGGCTGGGACGACGCGCACTTGCATCGAGAATATTTCGCGGCCGCGCCCATCGATTCGACGGATGACGGCCCGTTCGAAATAGAGATTCACAGCAGCGGCGAAATCATCGCGGTGGCTGCCAATCAGAGCGTCGCGCACGCGCTTCTGGATGCCGGCTTCGACCTGCCTCTGTCGTGCGAGCAGGGAGTCTGCGGCACCTGCGTGACCAGGGTGCTTGCGGGCGTGCCCGACCATCGCGACCTTTACCTCACCGACGATGAGCGTGCGCGCAACGATTGCTTCATGCCGTGCTGCTCGCGCGCCACGACATCGCGGTTGGTGCTCGACCTCTGACACCGCCATTCATTCACTGCAGATATCGGCAACGAGGAAATCCATATGTTGACGAAGCAAGATAACGAACTGATGTGTCGCACTGGCGCTGGGACTGCCATGGGCAATGCGATGCGCCGCTTCTGGCTGCCCGTGATCCAGTCGTCGGACATGCCTGAGCCGAACGGCGACCCAAAAACGATCGAGCTGCTCGGGCAGCGGTATGTCGTCTGGCGCGACCAGCAGGGCCGGCCCGGTCTCTTCGATGAGGGTTGTCTGCACCGGGGCGCGTCGATGCAGCTCGCCCGCGCCGACGGGGACGGATTGCGTTGCATCTACCACGGCTGGAAATTCGCGGTGGACGGCAAGGTTCTCGAGACGCCGAACGTGCCCGATCCAAAATTCAAGGACCGTATCAAGGGGCGGACCTACCCGGTGCGTGAGGCGGGCGGCCTGATCTGGGCCTATCTGGGTCCGCAGGGCAAGGAGCCACCGTTCCCGCACCGGGCGTTCATGGATCAGCCCGATTCCCATCGCATCAATGCTTGCGCGATCGTCAACTGTAACTTCGTCCAGGTGATCGAGGGGCTCGTCGACTCGTCGCATCTCACCGTGCTTCACAGTTCCGCGCTGGCCCAGACCAACGACTCCGATCTGGACTACGCGGGAAAGATCACGCACATGCAATTCGATGCCGCTCCGACGATCGAGGCCGACGAAACCGACTTTGGCTTCCACTACGTGGCAATCCGCCAGGCCGCCGGCAGCCGCATCGCTCGCGTGACATCGTTCATCGCGCCGTGCTTCATCGCCAATGCGAACGGCGACGTGTGGCTCGCCGCCGTCCCCATCAACGACGAGCGCTGCTACTTCTTCCATGTGTGGTGGGATGCCGGGAAGCCCATCGGCGAAGAGCCGCTGCGCCATGCGCAACTCAAATTCGTGGGCCTCGACGAGCCGACACTGCGCAAATACGGCATGACGCTGGACACGTGCGACTCGCCGGCAGCGATGTCGACGGTCAACGGCTATCGCCAGGATCGCAAGCTGCAGCGCGGCGGCCACTTCACCGGCTTCGACAGCATCACGCAAGAAGACGCCGCATGCAGCGTTTCCAGCGGTGCGATCCGCGACCGGTCGCAGGAAATGCTATCGAGCGCAGACCTCGCGATCAGCCGCCTGCATCGCACGCTGCTCGCGTGTGCCCGCGCGGAACGGGATCAGCGCGACATCCTGGCGCTGCGCGCGGATGCGGGCAGTGCAATCGGCATATCCGGCGAGATTGGTCTCGACGAAGACTGGCGACGGCTGGTTCCGCACCACCGGATCATTTCGTCTGCCGGCGCCGGCACCCAGCGTAATCAATGACAACGCTTCAAACAGGAGTTCAGCGATGTTGAGCCAAAAAGACAACGAAATGATTTGCCGCGTCGGCGCGGGTACGCCCGGCGGCGCACTGATGCGACGTTTCTGGCACCCCGTGTGCACGTCCGCGCAATTGCCTCACCCCGACTGCGCGCCGTTGCGGGTTCGCCTGCTCGGCGAGAATTATGTTGCGTTCCGGGATTCCGCCGGGAGCGTCGGCTTCCTCGAGGAGCTGTGCATGCACCGCGGCGCATCGCTCGCGCTCGGGCGCGTCGAGGAAGGCGGCATTCGCTGTCTCTATCACGGCTGGAAGTTCAGCGTGTCGGGCGACGTGATGGAAACGCCGAACCATGCGGATCCCAGGTACGCCGCGCGGCTGAAGGCGCCGTCGTTTCCCGTGCGCGAGGCAGGCGGCATCGTGTGGGCCTATGTCGGGCCGAAGGAGCTGCTGCCGGCGTTTTCGCGTTACGCGTTCATGGACGTGGAACCGAGCCACCGTGTCGTGCTGCGCGTCAACGTCGCGTGCAACTACCTGCAATTGGTCGAAGGCGGCGAGGACAGCTCGCACGTTGGCGTGCTGCACACCAACATGGCGCGGCCCGGTTGGAAGGAGAATGAGTTCACGCCGAATCCCGACGTGGTCAACCCCGCCGCGCTTGCTTCCAACGATCTGGAGCCCGCGCTGAAAATCGAGGACACCCCCTTTGGCTTCCAGTACGTCGCACTGCGAAAGACTGCCGACTCGCAAGTCCGCAACGCGCGCGTGGTCCCGTTCATCGTGCCATACGGCCGCGTTATTCCGGCCCCGGCGTTTCTGTTCACGGTCCTCGAGGTGCCCGAGGACGATACGCACACGAGCACTTACATCGTCGTCCACGGCGACGCGCCGGTGACCGAAGCCAAGATCATCGAGTTGCTCGGCCTGAACGACCCTGAGTACTACGACCGCAAGAATTGCACGTTCACGGCCAGCTGGGCGGATTCGTTCGGCCAGAACCGCGAGCTGATGAAGGAGAACTGGAGTGGACTGCGCGGCGTCGAGGTGGAAGACGCGACGATCGGCCTGTCCCAGGGGCCCCTCTACGATCGATCACGCGAACACCTGGTGCCGGCGGACCAGGCCGTCGTGCGCGTGCGCCGCGTGCTGCTGGAGTCGATCAAGCGCGTCATGGAAAACCAGCAGCCACCCGCGCTCGGCCTCGATCTGCGCGGTGTGAGCGCCTGCGACCGGCAACTCGACGAGGGCGCAGCCTGGCAAGACCTGCTGCCTTCGCATCGCCAGACAGTCGCAGCCTGAGGAGGACACGCGATGACCCGCAACTCCCGAATCGACGTTCCGGATTATCTTTCGCTATTGCGCCTCGAGCGCCGCGGCTTCGTGGTGCTCGGCGCCGGCCAGGGTATCGGCGAACAGACGGTTCATGCACTCGCACAGGCCGGCGCTCGCATCCTCTGCGTCGATCGTGACGAGGCGCGCGCCAACGACGTCGCCCAATCTGTGGGCGGCATTGCGTGCGTGGCCGATGCAACGTCGCGCGACGACATGTTGCGCGTGTTCGACACCGCGCGAAAACACTTCGGCCGTATCCATGGCGTCGTCGACATCATCGGCGTTGCGGGCATCAAGCCCCTGGCCGCCGTCGACGACGCGTCGTGGGACCAGCAGTTCGACATCGTCGTACGCCATGCCTACCTCGCGATCCAGATCGGCGGCGAAATGATGAAGGCCGATGGCGGCGGCACTTTCGCGTTCGTCGGTTCGCTCGCCGGCGATCGCGCGGTGCAAAACGAGGTTGCCTACGCAGCGTCGAAGGCGGCGCTACATCACCTCGTGCGCTGCGCGGGTGCCGAGTATGCGCCCTACAACGTGCGCATCAACGCGGTATCTCCGGGCTTTGTCCGTACGCCACGACTGAATCAGCGTCTGGACGAAGCGACATGGACCAGAGTCGGCAACGCGATTCCAGTCGGGCGGGCTGCCACGCCGGCGGAAATCGCGGGCCACCTGCTGTTCCTCGCCTCCGATCTGAGTGCGCATATGGCTGGCGAAATCGTCACCGTCGATGGCGGCCTCAGCGTCCTCGCCGCGATTCCCGAAGTCACCTTCGCTCCTTCGGCAGCCCCAACTCCGTGAGATCGATGACGTCTTCGCGCCCGCTCAACGTCAGGTAGCCCACACGCCCGGCGCTGCGGTGCGGGCGGCCCGCGTGCTGCTTTCGCACCGCGGAATTTACGTACAATAAAGGGTCGAAGGCCGTATCGGCGGATGGGCCGCTACAATCGGCCGAATCCGCCAGAAACTGCAAGGAAACGATCGAGATGAGCCCTGCCGCCACCAAGCAAGCTGCGCGCGCCCGAACCGGCGAGAAGTCACTGGCAGCTCAAACGGAATCCACCAGGATGCCGATGCGTCCCGGCAGCAGCCTCATCGAATTCATCACATTGCAATGGCAGCGCGAACGCAGCGACCTCGATCTTTCGAACTTCCTGCTTGCAATCTACTTCATGCGCCTGGGCACACTCGTCGATCAGGCCTTCGACAAAATGTGCCAGCGCCTCGGAGGGATCAGCGGGTCCGACATGCGCGTGCTGCTCGCGTTGCGCCGCAGCGGCCACCCGTACGCAAAGCGCCCAACCGACCTGTATCGCGCACTGCTCGTGACCTCGGGCGCGATCACCAAGAAGATCGACCGCCTCGCCGGTCTCGGGATGGTGGAGCGACAGCCCGATCCGAGCCACGGCGGCGGGTTCATCGTGCATCTGACCAGGAAGGGCCTCGACCTCGTCGAGAAGGCAATCGTCATGCTCGCCGAGGAATCGTCGATCGCACCCGCGATGGCACACTTTTCCGAAGAAGAGCGCGCCGCCGGCAACGCGTTTTGCTTGCGCGCGCTGGCGTTGATGGAAGAGCTGGTGCTCCCTGGACTCGAAGAGCCCGAGCATTCCTCGCCGAAAGTACGAACCCGAGCGACGCGGCACGCGCCCCGCGGCCGCAAATAGTCGAACCGCGAGGACTAGCCCTGGGGCTGTGCCGCGTCGTACTCACCATGCCTCGCTCCGATGTTGCATTTCACGCCTCGTGAGTCCGAAGCCAGTTCGCATACTCTGCGATTGCGCGCTCCAACGAATATCTCGGTGCATAGCCGAGTTCAGCGCCAATACGCGAAATGTCCATGTAGAAGTTACCCATGCCAATCTCGCGGCCGACGGCGGGCGTCGAAGCCGGCTGCGTGGAGCGAAGCTGGACCTGGAAGCCGGGAATCGCCTTTTCCACCGCGCGCGCGATCTCGCCATAGGTTGTTGCGCGCCCGCTGCCGAGGTTGTAGATGTGATGCTTCAATTGCGGTGCGCGCACGACGAGGCTCATCCCGTGCGCAATGTCCTTCACGTACGACTGATCGTAGCCGTCGCTCTCGAAAGGCACGCCGCCCTTCGAGAAGTCTGGCGCGGTGCCTGAGAGGCCTGCCTTGATCAATCGACTGGGCAGGTTGAGGAAAGTGCGATAGAGCGGGCCGAACATGCCGCTGCATCGCACGGTCACGATGTCCACGCCCTCCTGGCGGCGATAAAGATTGGCGATCACTTCGAGCGTTTTCTTCGCCCATGACTGCACGATGTAGTTGTCGCCGTCCTCCTGCAGCGGCACCGGCATGTCCTCTTTCAACGGCATGGATTCGGCGCCCAGCCCCCAATACGCATCCGATGAACTGGTGAGCACCACCCGCCTGACGCCATTGAGCTTTGCGGCCTCGAGCAGGTTCAGCTGCGCGGTGACGCGCGCCCTCACCTCGGCCGAGGGCGCCAGCAGTTTCGGCGCATAGCCGGACGTGTCGACGATGGCGTCCGGCTTGTGCGTGGCGACCACCTTCATCACCGCATACGGATCCGTCACGTCCAGATACTCGACGAACGCCTGGCCCCGCTCGATCGCTTCGGCCAGAAGCCGCGGCGCCTGGCGCCGCAGCCCGGTGACGACCACCGTTTCTCCGTGGTCGATGAGATCGCGGGCCGTGTGCTGCCCCAACATACCTGTGCCGCCGAAGACAATGATCATGGGTAGGACTCGATGTGAAAGGTTGCATCACCACTGCATGCCTGGCGATGCCAGAAAGATCATGCGTGAACGCCAAGCAAGCGGTCGATCAGCGCCGGGTTGTGCAGCAGTTCGGCGCTCGCGCCGCTGTGTACGACGCTGCCGTGATCGATCACCGCGCAGCGTTCCGAATGGGCCAGCGCGAGATCGTATTTCTGCTCGACCATCACGATCGTCATGCCGGTTTCGATCCGCATGCGGTCAATCGCGTCGAGCATCTCTTGCACGATCAGCGGAGCCAGTCCTTCGACCGGCTCGTCGAGCAGCAGCAGCGATGGGTTGGTCATCAGCGCGCGGCCTAGCGCGAGCATTTGCTGCTCACCGCCGGAGAGCTGGCTCGCATAGTGGCGCCGGCGCTCCTTGAGCCGCGGAAACAGCGCATACACGCGTGCCATGTCCCATGGTCCCATTCGACGTGCGACGCTCAGGTTCTCCTCGACGCTCAGCGACCGGAAAACCTCCCGCTCCTGTGGCACCCAGGCGATGCCCGCGCGATTGCGCCGATGAGCAGGCAAGCCGTCGACGCGCTTGCCGTCGAACCCGATCTCTCCGGCATGGTGCGTCGTGAGCCCGATGATGGTTTCGATCAGCGTGGTCTTGCCGACGCCGTTGCGCCCGATGACGACCAGGGTTTCGCCGCGCCGCACCGACAAATCGATATCGTGGAGCACGCGAGCCGATCCATAACCCGCGCACAAGCCGCGCAGTTCGAGGAGCGTGTCGGCCGTCGAGGCCACAGGCTCGCGCCGCCCGACGACCGGCGCGCTCGCGCCGCTGGCGCCCGCCGGCACGGCAAGCGCGATCTCGTTCAGTCTAGTTTCCAAGGTACGCCTTCCTTACACGCTCGTTTGCGCGCACTTCGTCGGGCGTGCCCTGAGCGATCACGTCGCCGCCCGCGAACACCGAGACGCGATCGGCATAGCGAAACACCAGATGCATGTCGTGCTCGATGAAGAGGATCGTCGTCTCGCCCGCCAGGCTCGAGAGCTGATCGAACAACGCGACGCCTTGCGCGGTGGACAACCCGGCCGCCGGCTCGTCGAGCAACAGCACGCGCGGCCGCATCGCGAACGCGAGCACCACCTCGAGCAAGCGTTGCTCGCCATACGACAACGTCTGCGTCGGGGCGAGCGCCGCGTCCAGCAAGCCGAACCGGTCGAGCAGCGCCGACGCTTCATCGATCTGCTTCGTCATCCGGCTCACCGAGCGCCACGACGGACGCGCCTGCCCCTCGCGCTGGCACAGCGCGAGCACTACGGACTCCAGCGGATTGAGCGTCGGGAACAAGGTGTTGATCTGAAAGGTGCGCACGAGACCATGGCGCACACGCTGCTGAGGCGTGGCCGCAGTCACGTCGCGGCCGTCGAGCAGGAGTTGCCCACCGGTTGGCTTGAGCAAGCCCGTCATGAGATTGACAAAGGTGCTCTTGCCTGCGCCGTTCGGGCCGATGACCGCATGACGCTCGCCGCGACGCATCGAAAAATTCAGGTGTTCGAAGATCTTCAAGCCGCCGAACGACATTTTCAGATCGCGCGTCTGCAGCACGATGTCGTGATTCATGCGCGAGCCCCCCACCATTGCGCAAAACGCCCGGCGAGCGTGGGCAGAATGCCCTTGCGAAACATCGCCACGATCAGCACGAGCAGCAGGCCGATCCAGAAGTACCAGTAGATCGGATTGAACGCTGCCAGCTGATCGCGCAGCAAAATGAATACGGCCGCACCGATGAAGCCCCCATACAGAACCGCGGCGCCACCAATCACGAGCATCACGAGGACATCTGCCGAGCGCGTGAACGCCAGCACTTCGGGCGACACGAACTGGCTGGTCTGTGTGAGCAATGCGCCCGCTATCCCGGCCAGCATTGCCGACATCCCGAACACGACGGTGACGTCGCGTTCGATCGGCGTACCCAGCATGACCATGCGTCGCGAGTTCTCGCGCGCGCCCAGCAACGACAACCCGAATGGCGATTTGACGAGCGCGCGCACACCCAGAAAACACAGCAGCACAACGAAGAATGTATACAGGTACGCGGTGCGCCCCACCATGTCGAACCGGAACACGCCGAACACGGGGGCGATATCGATGCCTTGCAAGCCGTCGTCGCCGCCAGTGAGGCTCGTCGAGCGCTCGACGAAGTCGAACAGGATCATGTTCAGGCCCAGTGTGACCATCAGCAGGCCGACGCCATGCAGCTTGCGCACGATATGGCCGGTCGCGAGTCCGACGAGGCCAGCCGTTGCGCCAGCAACGATTAGACCGCTGATCGGCTCGGTCCAGCCGTACTTGCCGAGAAAGCCCGCGGTGTAGGCGCCGATCCCGAAGAAAGCCGCCTGGCCAAGCGAGGCGATGCCGCGGTAGCCGAGCAGCAAATCGAGCGAAAGCGCGAACAGGCCCCAGACCAGAATCTGCGTCAGCAGCACGAGATTACTTTCAGGGACGAAAAACAGCGCAATCCAGGCCAGCCAGAACGCCCATTCCCAGCGGCTCACGCGGGCCCGTGAATGGAAGTATCGAACGGCGGCGCGATGAGCCGCGCCGATGCTCGCCGCGCTGCCCCGATCGCGCTGGAGATCCCTTCGGGTAAGCATCGAACGAAGTGAACGAAAGAGTCGCGTCATATCAAGCCTTCTTGCCGAGCAGGCCCTGCGGCCGCCCCATCAGGACGAGCACGGTCAGGACATAGATGAGCGCACCGCCAGCTTCGGGCAGGTAGTACTTGCCGAAGACGTCGGCCACGCCGATGAGCACCGCCGCAAACAGGGTGCCGAAGATACTGCCCATACCGCCAACCGACACGACGATCAGCACGTAGACCAGGTAGCGCAACGGGAAGTTGGGATCGAGACTCAGCAGATTCGCGGACAGCGCGCCGCCGAGGCCGGCCAGCCCACCACCGAGCGCAAACGTCAATGCGAACACGGTGCCGGTGTTCATGCCGCAAGCGGACGCGGCGCGGCGGCTGTCGACGCACGCTCGCACCATCGCGCCGAACCTCGTGCGCTCGATCCCGAGAACCATCGTCACGGCAATCAGCACGCCCGACGCGAGCAGAAAGATGCGGTAGCGCTCGAGGCCGACACCGAGCAGCTGTGCCTGGCCGCTGAGCCAGGGCGGCACCGTGACCGGCCGGAACGACGGTCCCCAGATGAACGCCACCGAGGAGATCGACATGAAGACGAGACCGAGCGTCAACAGCACCTGAGTCAAATCGCCGGCGTCGTAGAAGTGGCGCAGCACCAGTCGTTCGAGCGCGACCGAGAACACGCCGACGGCGACGAACGCGAGCGGCAGACTCGCGAGGAACGGCATGCCCAGCCCATCCATCGCGCTGACCATTACATAGCCGCCGAGCATCGAGAGGCTGACCTGTGCAAGATTCACGAACTGCATCAGCCCCATCGTGACGGACAGGCCGACGGAGATGATGAACAGCAGCACGCCATAGGACAGCCCATTGAACAGCAGCGTCGCGAGAGTCGTCATGACCGTTCCCGAAGATGAAAATGTCGTTGATCGTTCACGACCGCTCACCTGGCCGGTACGTCATTGAAGGTCTCGATCTCGACGTTCTGCAGCACGCCGTCGCGCTTCTGGACGCGGCGGATGTAGACGTTCTGGACGATATCGCCGGTGCGCTTGTCGATGACGATCGGTCCGCGCGGACTTTCAATCGAGCGGCCCTTCACGAAGGCCATGAATTTGTCGGCGTCGAAGGGGGCATTGCCCTGTGCGGCGAGCCCTTCGTAAATGAGCCGCATCGCATCCCACACCGCCACACCCGAGGCAGTGACGCGCGGCGTCTTGCCGAACCGGCTCGCGTAGTCCGTCACGAACTGCTTGTCGAGCGCGGAGTCGTGCGCGGTGGAATACACCCCTGCCGTCACGATGCCGAGCGCCGCGTCGCCTGCGGCATCGACCACGCTTTCGTCGCTCATGTCCCCTGTGCCGATCAGCTTGATGTTGCTGTTCTTGAGGCCCGAGTCGGCGTAGGCCTTGAGGAACTGAGGCACCAACTCGCCGACCGGGAAGAAAGCGAACACCGCATCGGGTTTCGCGTCCTTGATGCGCTGCATGTAGCTCGAGAATTCCGGGCTGCGCAACGGCACCCGCACCGTGCCGGCGATCTTTCCGCCGAGCGCCGTGAATGTCTGGTTGAACGTGGCCTCGGTGTCGTGGCCCGGCCCGAAGTCCGCGACCACGACGAATGCGCTTTTCACGCCGTTCTGGTACGCCCATTGTGCGATGGGCCGCACGGACTGTGGAATCGAATAGAAAGTGCGCACGTAGTACGGCGAGCGCTCGACAATGCCCTGCGTCGCGGCACCCGTGATGAACGTCGGAACCTTCGCTTCCGTGACGAGTGGCGCCGCCACAAGAACGTTCGGCGTGAAGTCAGGACCGATCAGCATGTCGACCTTGTCGCGCACGATGAGCTCCTGTGCGACGCGCTTGACCACTTCCGGGTTAGGGCCGGTGGTGTCGCGCTTCACGAGCTCGATCTGCCTGCCGCCGACTGTGGTGCCGTTCTCCTGTTGAAAGAGCTTGATGACGTTGTCGGCCACCTGCCCCGTCATGCCGGACGCGCCGGAGTAGGTCAGCAGCAGGCCAATCTTGATCGGCTGTTGCGCCTGTGCCGCGGCCATCACGCCGAGACTTAGCGCGGTCGTGCCCATCAGCGCGGTGAGTGTGCGAAGAAAGCTGCGACGCATGGAGATCTCCGTTGCAATGTCAGGAAATGAAGCCGCTCACGGCAGCCGTCGAATGCCTCACACTTTATTGAATTCAAATTTGGATTCCATCGGTGATACTCCCAGGATTGAATTCAATCCTGTATGACGATCGACTATACTGACGAAAAACCAGCAGCGAGCAAGGAGGCGTCTCATGTCAGAACCGGTCCAGAAGGCCAAGGCGATGGAGCGGGCACTGCAGCATTTGCGCGGGAAGGTCATGTCGGGCGCACTCATGCCCGGCGAACAGATCCGCCAGCAAGAGATGGCCGAGGAGCTTGGGGTCAGCCGGGTTCCGCTGCGCGAGGCGCTGAACCTGCTTGCCGATCAAGGCTTGCTGGTGCACCGTCCCAACTCGGGCTACTTCGTTGCGAAGCGCGCGCCGGACGAACTGGCGCAGATCATGCGCATTCTTCAGTTGCTGGAAAACGAGCTACTGGCGTCGGTGCAGTGGCCCGACGACGTGTACATCGCGCAATTGCAGGCGCTCAATGACCAGATGCGCGCGATCGCCGCTTCGGCGGACTGGACGCCGCTGGTCCGCCTGAACCGCGAGTTCCACTTGTCGATCTATGCGCTGTCGCCGTACAAGATCATCCTCGAGGAGGTCAAGCGTCTGTGGACGATGGCCGACAGCTTCATCGCAACCACGATGTCCGACACGGGCGCACGGCTGCAAACCGTGAAAGAACACGATCAATTGATTGCGAGCCTGGCCGCGCGCGATCGCACGTCGATTTTTGCGGCAATGGACACACACCGCGCCAGCACGGCCAGGGATCTGTCGCCGGGAATATTGATGCTTCAGACACTCGCCTCGAATTGAAGAAGCGCTTGCGTCTCAAGATCAAAGATCCAGCACCAGCACCCTGCTCAGCGCCCTGGAGCAGCACGGCAGAAACTGGTCATTACGCGCCTTCTCTTCATCTGTGAGATACATGTCCCGGTGCTCGGGCGTTCCGGACAGCACCTGTGTCAAACAAGTCCCGCAAACGCCTTGCGAGCACGACACCGGAATATCGATGCCATTGTCGAGCAGCACATCTGCCACGCTGCGGTCTTCGGGCACCGTCAGTCGAATCGACTTGCTTGCAATTTCGATCTCAAAGGCGGTGTTGACTTGTTCACCCGGGTTCTCCGGTGCTGCGAAGAACTCAAAATGAACGTTGCCGTCCGGCCATCCGAGACGTTTCGCCGAAGCCGTGACGAACTCGATGAACCCTGCGGGCCCGCAGACGTAGAGATGTGTTTCTTGCGCCGGCGCAGCCAGAACCTCGGCCATATCGATGGCGTCGCCCCGTTCGTCGAAGTAAAACCTGACGTTCCTCGCGAATGGACTCCCCAAAAGGTGCTCACGGAATGCCGTGCGCGATTGCGCGCGCGCGCAATAGTGCAGCTCGAAGGCGGATCCGGACGCGTGCAGTGTCTGCGCCATCGAAAGAAGTGGCGTGATGCCGATGCCACCCCCGATCAGGATCGAACGGTGCGCAGCCACTAGCGGGAAATGATTCTTCGGCATGCTGATCGACAGGACGTCGCCCACTTGCACCGTTTCATGAACGGCAAGTGAACCCCCACGCGAATTCGGCTCACGCAATACGGCAATCACGTACCGCCCGCTATCGTGCGGCGCATTGCAAAGCGAATACGGGCGTACCAATCCATTGGGCAAATGAATGTCGACATGTGCGCCTGCGGCGAACGCCGGGAGCGGCGCGTCGCCTGCCGCATGCAACTCAAGACTGACGATGCCGTCGGCCTCGACGATCTTTTTCTCTACACGTACATCAATCGTACTCATCGCAACCTCAAACATGTGCTCGGGACGGCACGTCCGGCAACCCGGCCGGGAAGCTGGGCCGACCACGCGCCTTGCATCATAAAAAGCGGACTGTCGCCGATGCCCGCCGTCCCGCCTGAAAGACCTAACGTGTTGTTGCGTCGTAGCCGAAGATCCACTCGGCGCGATGCGTCGTCGATTCCGGCGTGCGCAGGCCTTGCAGCATGAAGCCGAAGTTCCGCTTCATCCGGGCCCACGGTGAACGCAAATGCATGGTGGCGCCCCGCGCGCGGGCACCCAGTTGCACGCGGCTCGTGCGCGGAATTCGCTGGCGCTCGTACGCCACCAACGCCGCTTCAATACCCGCTCCGGCGTGCACAGAACCGATTGTGCCGGCGAGCTCGTAACCGTCCTCGATCGCCATCGCCGCACCCTGCGCGAGGAACGGCAGCATCGGATGCGCAGCGTCCCCGAGGAGCGTGACTCGCCCCTGCGACCAGCGACCCAGCGGATCGCGGTCGTATAACGCCCACTTGAAACAGCCCTCCGCCTTGCTGAACGTCGTCAGAAGCTCCTGATTCCAGCCAGCGTACGTTTTGAGGATTTCATCGACCGAACTCGGCGTGGACCACGATTCTTCGGTCCACTGATCGGTTTCATAGACCGCAACGAAGTTCACCATGGCGCCACCCTTGACGTAGTAGTGCACCACATGGCCCTTCGGTCCCAACCAGTTCGAGGATGCAAGCTCCACATGGCCCTTCGGCAGCGCATCGACGGGCACCATGCCCCGCCAGCAAATGTTCCCGGTAAAACGGGGCTTTTCGTCGCCGAGAATGCTCCGCCGAATGGCGGAATGAATGCCGTCGGCACCGATGATCACATCGGCCTCGATCGTTTCGCCGCTTTCGAGCTTCAGGCTTGCGGCGTGCTGGTCCTGCTCTATCCCGGCGACGCGTTGGCCCAGCCGCAAGTCCGCATCGCCAAGCCGTTCAGTCAGCGCGTGGTGCAAGTCGGCGCGATGCACGTGATAGTAGCCAGCGCCATAGAGGCGCTCATACGTTCCCTTGATGGGCGTTCGGTAAAGCACGCGCCCGCTTCTCCAGTCTCGCCCCGTAAATGCCAGCGGTTCGCAAGCCAGATCGCGAATCAACGGCTCGACGCCGATCGCCCGTAGCACCTTGACCGCGTTAGGGCTCATCTGGACTCCGGCACCGACCTCGCCGAGTTGGGGCGCCTGCTCAACGACGACAACCTCGCACCCGCGCTGGCGCAGGGCTATCGCGGCCGTCAAGCCGCCGATGCCCGCGCCGGCGATCGCAACCTTGGTTGAACGCAAACTCATGCTGCCCTCTCCTTGCCTTGCCTCTCGCGAGGCATTGCGAACGTGGCGCTCGCCTTCGCGGCGATCTTCCCACTGTTATTCACTGACGAGACCATCACGGAAACGAACGCGAGGCTAGCCCCAATGCGATCGATCTTCACGGTCGCAATCGCGTCTTCGTCCCGAATGGCGCCGAGAAAGTTCACGTGGAAATCGACGGTCGCGACCGGGCAAAATTCACCGAGGTGACTGGCAATGGCGAGCACCATCACGGTATCCGCCAATGCACAAATGGCTTGCCCCGAGATCACGCCATCAGGACGAGCGACGTGCGCGGAAACAGGCATCCGAACCACGATTGAGTCTTCGTCCACCGTCTCGACACGCAGCTTCAAGGACTGCACGAGCGGTGGAAAGACCCGGTCGGCGATTGACTGAAGCTCTGCGCTGGATAGCTTAGCCATGGGCATTCCCGGTCCGGTCACAAAAGCGCAGGCCCTTTTCAGCCATTTCCCTCAGGCTCTGGGGAGGCCTGAATCGGTCGCCATAGCGCACTGCCAATTCGTCACACTGACGAACGAACTCCGCAGTGCCAACGCCGTCGACGTGAGACAAAACTCCGCCGCGGCTCGACGGGAACGACCACCCCAGGACGGACGCGACATCGGCGTCGGCCGGATCTTCGAAGATGCCCTCGTCCATCGCCCGGATGCTTTCCAGCGCCTGAATGTGAAGCAGCCGGTTTTCGATGTCCGTTTCGCCAGGCAACGACGACGTAGCGGGGAATTCTTTCGCGAGACCTGCCCAGGCCGTCTTGTCGCCATTGGGCGCGTAGTCGTAAATGCCCGCATTCACCTTGCGGCCGCGACGCTCGAGGTGCGAAGACAACCGATCGAGGACGTGAAGCGCACGAACGAACGGCTCCTGCTTTTTGCTTTCGCCTGCAAGGCTGCCGATGATGTCGAGCAGGAGGTCCAAAGACGTCTGATCCGCCATTGCCAGAGGGCCGATGGGCATACCCGCATTGATCGCTACGTTATCGACGACCTGCGGCGGCACCCCTTCTGCGAGCAGCAGCAGCGCCTCTCGTGTGTATGCGCCAACGACGCGACTGGTATAAAAACCGCGGCCGTCGCGCACCACGATCGGTGTCTTCCCAAGGATCTTGCAAAGGTCCAAAGCCTTCGCGACAGCCGCGTCGGAAGTCGGCTCGCCGCGCACGATTTCCAGCAGCGGCATGCGGTCGACCGGTGCAAAGAAGTGCATCCCGACGAAGTTCCCGGGAACAGGACTGAGATTCGCGAGCGTCGTAATCGGCAGCGTCGATGTGTTCGACGCGAACAGCACGCCCGGCGCGGCTGCCATGGCGCGTCGCGTGACGTCCGCCTTGACGTCTTCGCGCTCCACGACTGCCTCGATAATGGCGTCTACGCCGGCGAGCCGTCCGAAGTCAGCAGCGGACTCGATCCGTGCGAGGATAGACACCATGTCCTTTTCTGTAACGTGCCCGCGTTCCAGCGCCTTTGCGAGGTTCTTCCTGATTGCCGCAAGACCCGCGTCGGCGCGTTCCTGTGTGGCATCGATGAGGACAACTTCGAGCCCGGCGCGCGCTGCAGTATGCGCGATGCCGCCCCCCATGAGTCCCGCGCCAATCACGCCCACGCGTTTCGGCTTGAACGATGGGATGCCCGCCGGGCGCGCCTTCAATCGCCGCGCGGAATTCACGCCGTAGAACAACGTGTTGATCTTGTTCCTTGCGACATTCGACGAAGCAACGCCCGCGAAAAGGCGCGCTTCGATCTTCAGACCCGCGTCGATCCCTCGCTCGACGCCGTGATGCAGCGCCTGCAGGATCGCACCAGCCGCGGGGTCGTCAGGCGACGTCTTGCGGCGAAGCTTGGGCCAGGCACCCATGAAGAACAGGCGGCCCTTCATCGATTGCGGATCGTTGCCCGGCACGGCATATCCGTCACGATCCCACGGCTGCGTTGCATTGGGGGCCGCAAGCAGCCATGCCTTTGCGGCGCCCAGAAGGTCGGCGGCGGGGACCACTTCGTCGATGATGCCGAGCGCGGCGGCGTCGCGAACCTTTAAGAGCTTGCCTTCAAGCATGAGCGGAGCCGCCTGCGCGATACCGATGAGACGCGCAAGTCGCTGCGTTCCACCCGCGCCAGGCATCAGGCCAAGCGTGACTTCGGGCAGACCGATACGGGTCGCTTCGTTATCGGCGGCAATGCGGTGATGGCAGGCCAGCGCGACCTCGAGACCGCCGCCAATGGCCGAGCCGTTGATCGCTGCAACGACCGGCTTTGCGCACGTCTCCAGCCGGCGCAGGCAAGCACCAATGGCCTTGACCAGTTCCAGCGCGGCATCCGGCGTTCGAGCGGCCCGCAACTCGTCCAGGTCGCCGCCGGAAATAAAGTCCTTCTTTGCGGACGCCACGATGACGCCCTTTACGTTGTCGTCATTGATGACGGCGTCGACTGCATCAACGAAAGCCGCGATCGCGGCGCGATTCTTGACGTTGACCGGCAAGCCCGCGACGTCCCACGTCAAGGTCGCAATGCCAGTGTTCGGGTCCAGTGAAACTTCAATCATGTTTGCGCCCTCGATCAGATTCTTTCGATTACCGTTGCGACCGCCATGCCGAGGCCCGTGCACATGGTGGCGACGCCAATGCGCGCATCGCGACGCTCCAGTTCGTCGACCAGCGTGCCGACGAGCATGCCGCCCGTGGCGCCAATCGGATGACCCAGCGCGATGGCGCCGCCATTCACGTTGACCTTCTCCGGGGCGACGCCCGTGTGTTTGTTGAAGTAAAGGACGACCGAAGCGAATGCCTCGTTGACCTCGAATAGATCGACGTCCTGAAAGTCCAGCCCGCATCGCGCCAGCGCGCGTCGGCTGGCTTCTACAGGGCCGGTCAGCATGATGCAGGGCTCAATGCCGAC
Source organism: Paraburkholderia silviterrae (assembly GCF_004353915.1). GTDB lineage: Bacteria > Pseudomonadota > Gammaproteobacteria > Burkholderiales > Burkholderiaceae > Paraburkholderia > Paraburkholderia silviterrae. The sequence continues at coordinate 56,163 of NZ_SMRP01000027.1, forward strand.
CTGTGCGATCGCTCGAATCCTGGCTCGCGGCCGGATACCCATGGATTGCGCGCAGGCCAGGTTGCCGATTACGACCGCCGAGGCACCGTCCGCGATACCCGAAGAATTGCCTGCATGATGAACGTGGAGCAGGCGGTCGAGTTGCGGATAGCGGCGGCGGATGGTGATGTCGTAGCCTGCATCGGCTGCGCGCTCAAAGGACGGCTTGAGCTTAGACAGACTTTCGATGGACGTTTCCCGGCGGATGAGCTCGTCGTGATCGAGCATCAGCGTTCCGTTGCTATCGTGAACCGGTACGATCGAGCGGCTGAATGCCCCGTCCGAAACGGCCTTCGCCGCGCGCTGGTGCGATTGTGCCGCCCATGCATCGACGTCTTCGCGACTAAAGCCCTCGAGAGTAGCGATCAGATCGGCCGACACGCCTTGCGGCGTGGCCCATGACCTGTCGTTGAAGAATGTATCGCTCACTGTGGGGCCGCCCGTTGCGAGCATCGGGACGAGCGACATCATTTCAATGCCGCCTGCCACGAATAGATCGCCTTGTCCCGCCATGACCTTGGAGGCAGCAATATTCAATGCTTCGAGACCGGAGCCGCAGAATCGTGCGACGGTACTGCCCGCGACCGAATCGTCGTAGCCGGCGTACAGTGCCGCCGACCGCGCGAGATTCGCGCCCTGATCGTTTACGGCCTCCGCGCAACCGAAAATCACATCCTCAACTTTCTTGCTGTCGAAGCCCGGGTTGCGTGCCGGAATGGCTTTCAGTAATTCACTGGCAAGCTCGACGGGTGACAGCGTGTGAAGCCCCCCGTCTTTCTTGCCACGTCCGCGTGGTGAGCGCACTGCGTCGAAAATATAAGCGTCGTGTGTCATGAGAGTAAAAGTCTCCCCCGTGCCCTGCATGGCAGGCACGTATTCAGCGTTGAAGGTGTAAGAGCAGCCGTGGCGTTCGCCACCTGTCTATGGTGTGGCGGCGCCGGCGACGAAGCGTCTGGTCTAACTGCCGGTTTTCATGGCGAGGGCACTCCCTGCGCCTTGCAGCACAGCAAGGCACAGCAGATTAAAATCGGTGAGTGGTACCGCAGTGGCGCCGCTACTTCGCTAGCGCCTCCTCCCTTAGCTGAGCCTTGCGGATTTTTCCCGCGCCGCTCAGGGGGAGCCCCGCCTCGCGAATCTCATAACTGCGAGGCCGCTTGTATCCCGCGATACGCGTCCGGCAGTGTTCATCGAGCTCCGCCTCTGTGAGCGCTGTGCCGGGACGCCTGACCACGACCGCGTGGATGCGCTCTCCCCATTTGGGATCCGGGAGACCAATGACCGCACACGCTGCCACACAGGGATGACTCGAAAGCGCACTCTCGACTTCGACGGAATAGACGTTTTCTCCGCCAGTGACGATCATGTCCTTGATTCGATCGACGATCGTCACAAAGCCATCGCCATCGATCGAACCAACGTCGCCGGTATAGAGCCATCCATTGCGAAGTACCGCTTCTGTCGCGGTGGCATTTCGCCAATACCCTTGCATCATTTGCGGACCACGCACGACGATTTCACCGGGCTCACCGTCTTTGAGTGGCAATCCGTCCGCGCCCCTGACCTCCACCTCCGTCATCGGCAATGCCTGGCCCGCGCTGCGGAGCTTGCCGGCAAGCGGGCCGTCCAGCACGTGGCGTTCGGGCGGCAGCGTCGAGCAGGCACCGCAAAGCTCCGTCATGCCATAGAACTGCCTGAATCGCGCTTTCGGCATGGCCTGCATCAGCCGCTGCAAAAGCGGCGCTGCGATCGACGATCCACCATAGGCGACGGTTCGAATATTCATCAACACCGAGGTCTGGTCGACGCTGAGCTGATCCAGCATGGTCGCGAGCATCGTCGGCACGAGATTGACTTCGGTAACGCCCACTTCCGCGATTCGCTCGATGGCCAGAGCCGGCCCAAAACGCGGCAAGAACGCGTGCGCACCGGCGGCGACCGTCAATGCCAGACCAATGCCGAAGTCGGCGAGATGGAACATCGGTGTCGCATGCAGATAGACGCTATCGGCCTGAAACTGAAGCGCGCTGGCCATCACCAGTGCCTGCACAGCGAATGACTTATGCGAAAGCATGACCCCCTTCGGCCGGCCTGTCGTTCCTCCGGTATAGAAGATCGCGGCGGTCGACTCATCGCTGTTCAGAGGCAGCATTCTCGCCGGTTCAATCTGGCGTAACGTCGCAAGCGCTACGACCGGGACGGACGAAATGGCTTCTGTCGTCGCCTCGGCCGCCTCCAGCGAAATCAACATTCGGAGGCTTGCTACGGACTTTGCAATGTCGAGCGCAATGTCTGCATGGTCCCCATCGAACGCGAGACAACTCACTTGCGCATCGTTAAGGATATCTACGATTTCGGACGCTGCAAGACGATGGTTGATCGGCACCAGCACGGCACCCGCTGCCCAGATCGCATACTGCGCCTCCAGAAATTCGGGCCGATTGAGCGAGAGCAGCGCTATACGATCGCCGGGATGGACGTCAAACGCTGGCAAAGCACCCGCTACCCGATGCACCCGTCCGGCGAATGCCTTCCAGGACAGTGCGCCGGGGCCGGCAATCGCGAGACCGTCGGGGTTGATTTGAGCCGCCCTCGTCACTGAGGACGTCAGACACAGATTCATCGTCTCACCTTGCTAGATACTCAATACGGTACGAATGCCCACGCCGTTGCGCATATCCTCAAACGCTTCGTTGATCTCTTCCAACGGGCGCTCCCTCGTAACGAGGCTTTTCAGGTCGAGGCCATGCGTGCAGCACAGGTCGAGATATCGGGTCATGTCGCGTTGCGGGTGGCAGTTCCCTAGAAAGGATCCCTTAATACTGAGCTGCTTGAGCACAACGTCCAGGGCCGGCACGGCGATGGCCGTTCCACCCTTCGCCACACCGATCAGGACGATTTGCCCGCCTCTCTTGACCAGCTTCGCGGCCATCTCCATGGTCGTAGCCGCGCAAACACCGTCGAAGACGTAGTCGAAGCCCTCGCCTCCCACAGAGGCCAATGCATCGGTTATCAAGGTTTCGCCGGCGCTGTCGAATGCGGCAGTGACACCCATCGTCACGCCCTTGTCACGCCGCGCCCCGTGCGGATCGATGCCGACGAGCGTCTTCACACCCGCGAGTACCAATCCCTGGACCGTGGAGAGACCAATCCCGCCCAATCCAATAACAGCCGCCGTTTTCCCGGGACTCACCTGCGCAATGTTGAACACCGAACCCAGTCCCGTCTGCACCGCGCACCCAACTACAGCGGCTTCACTCAGTGGGACGCCGTCCGGCACCAGCACGACACCCGCCCGCTCGACCAACGCATACTCGGCAAACGCGCCCAGGCGCAATCCCTGGGTGATACTTGCGCCGTTGCGCGTTAATCGCGAGGCACCGGGCGTGGCCGAGGTTGCGGGACTCTGCGCGGCCTGGCACAGCACGGGTTGATCGCGCAGGCAGAATTCGCACCGGCCGCAGGGCGGTCTCATCGACAGTACAACGCGATCGCCAATCTTCAAGTCGTCCACGCCGGACCCGAGGGCTTCTACGGTCCCAGCGGCTTCGTGTCCGAGAATGGCTGGCAACGGATACGGCATGGCTCCATCGACGATGCCCAGGTCCGAGTGGCAGACTCCACAATGACGAATCCGGACAAGGACCTCGCCCTCGCGAGGATCGTCGATTTGCACATCGTCGACGATCCTGAGCGGGCTGCCCGGTGACTCGAGCAAGGCGGCACGCATTGTCCGCATCACGCCACCTCCATGTTTACATTGAGAACCTTGCGAATGCTGAAGTCGTCGCAGCCCCATTCGCCCAGTTCATATCCAAAGCCGCTGGCCTTCATTCCGCCGAAAGGCAGTTCCGGGTCGGGCGGTACGGCATGCTGGTTCACGTAAAGGTTGACCGCCTCCAGCCGCGCCGCCGCTTCAGCAGCGGCGGTGACGTCGCTGGACCAGACTGAACCCCCAAGGCCAAACTCCGAAGCGTTGGCCCGTTCGATGGCTTCGTCGACGGTGTCGAATGGCAGAACAGGCAGCGCCGGTCCGAATTGCTCCTCCTTCACGAGGCGGCTCGCGTCGCTGACGCCCGATACAATCGCAGGCTTCAGGAAGTAGCCCGCGTAACCATCGAGCGAGTCCCCGCCAGCATGAATCGTCCCGCCATGCGCGAGGGCGTCATCGAGCAGCGCACGAACGTGATCGCGCTGGGCTGCATTGTTCAGCGGCCCCATCTGGGTTTCGGGATGAAGCCCGGGCCCAACGCGCCAATTGCTGGCAATCTCGGTCAGCTTCTCGACCATCGGATCGAAGATGCTGCGATGAACGTACAGCCGCTTGATGGCGCAGCAAAGCTGCCCGGCATTCGTGAACGCATTTGCGAAGATCCGCGGGGCGATCGCAGCGACATCCGCATCGTGGCAGACGATCCCAGCGTCATTGCCTCCAAGTTCCAGCGTCAAACGCTTTAGCATGGGTGCGGCGCTGGTCATCACACGGATCCCGGTAGGCGTCGAACCTGTAAAGGATACCTTACGGATACCGGCGTGCTCAACCAAGGCCTGGCCAATTTCGCCACCGCCAGTGACCGTATTGACGACGCCGCCGGGCAGGATGTCGGCAAGCTGTGCGCAAAGCTTCAATGTCGTCAGCGGAGTTGAGGGGGCGGGTTTGATCACCACCGTATTCCCGGCCCAAAGCGCCGGGGCGAGCTTCATCATCAGGATCGTGATGGGGTAGTTCCACGGCACGATCAATCCGACCGTGCCAATGGGTGCGCGCACCACATCGACATACCCGGAAGCGCGGCGACGCAACGTTTCCTTGTCCTCGTCCTTCTGCGCGTAGTACCTGATCAGCCGCACCGCGATAGCGATTTCCCCCCTGGCCGCGGCCAATGGCTTGCCTTGCTCCAGACTGAGAATGTTCGCCAGTTCTTCGCTGCAGCTTTCGATTCTGTTCGCGCATTGCGCCAGCATCGCTTTGCGTGCCGGCAGGTCCGTGGCCCACGTGCCACGTGCTGCGGCGTTGGCTGCGGCAACGGCATCATCAAGGGCATCGACAGTCGAGATCGGTGCCTGCGCCACAACGTCAAGCGTGGCGGGATTTTTCACGTCGTAGAAGTCACGCGCGCTCGCGCTCAGGCCGCCGACGAGGTTGAAGTACGCTTGCATCGCCACTCCTTTATTGCGTGTCGGGAAGCGACGTTGGGCCACCGAGGCTAACGGGCATCGACTGCGCGCCGCGAATCACCGTGCTCACCCAGGGAATATCTTCGGGCTCGCATGCAAGCGTGAGTTGCGGGAATGCCTTCACGAGACGTCCGACCGCTGTCTGCGTTTCCATACGCGCGAGGTGGGAGCCAAGACAGAAGTGCGGGCCGAAGCCGAACGCGACGTGCTGCTTGATCGAGCGGGTGATATCAAAGCGATCCGGATCCTCGAATCGTGCGGGATCGCGATTCAACGCAGCGATAAGGACCTGGACGAAGCTCCCGCGCGGGATCGTCGTGCCGCCAATCGTGACATCGTCGATGGTGACGCGGAACGTCGTTCGATGGACGGAGCCGTCATAGCGCAGTGTCTCCTCGACGGCCTGCTTCACAAGCGCCGCGTCCGCACGCAGCAACGCCATTTGGTCCGGGTTGCGCAGGAGATGGAGCAGCGTGTTGCCGATCAGTCCGACGGTCGTCTCGTGACCCGCGATGAGCAGCAGGTACGCCATGCTTCGGAGTTCGTCGTCGCTCAGCGCATCCTTTTCGTTGCGCGCGGCGATCATGGCCGAAAGCAGGTCCGGTTGCTCGTCGGGCGCCGCACCCGGTGGGATGCTCGCCCGCTTGCTCTCGATCAGGGCAGCAAGGTAGTCCTGGAGCAGAGTTATGCCCCGCTCCTGTTCACTGTGACCCGGCGTCATGGCCCATGCCGCCCACTGCCGAAAATCATTCCGACGCTCCTCGGGCACGCCCAGCATCGTGCAGATGACCGTGATGCCGACCGGATACGCGAAATCGGTAATCAGGTCAGCGGCGTCACGGCCGCGCATCGCGTCGATCAGTTCGTCGACCCGACTTTCGATCATCGCGCGAAGCACTTCGAGCCGGCGTGGTGAAAACGCGAGATTCACGAGCGAGCGCAAACGGGTATGTTCTGGCGCGTCCGTATTAAGCAGATTGCCCGCTTTCGCACCAGAAATTGGGAATCCTGAACTTGGTCCGCTCTTTCCGGTCTTCGCGAGAGCAAGCTGCATGTGCTGCGCGCCCTTCGCGATACGGGGATCATTCAATGCGGCCAGGCCCTCGGCCCAGTGCGTGACCAGGTAGACTTCCGCGCCAACGGCATTGCGCGCACGTACGACAGGCCCTCTGGCCACGAGCTCTTTATAAACTGGCTGTGGGTCGAGCATGCGCTCGCAGTGGGGAAGATCGAATACCTGATCAGCACTACTATTTATTTGAATCACGATTGCTGCCTCCAAAAATGTCTTTCTGTACCGCACGCAAGCGCAGCGTACAGGCGAACTCCGCCCTGCCTGGGCGGCATCTCCCTATTTTTTGTAAACCTGGGCTTTAAGTCGAGGGGTGTTCCTGCCAACGGATGGCGCCGACAACCATCTTCGTCAAGGTGTCGGTGAGCACTTCGTCGCTCACTTCCCGTCCAAGCATTTCGAGATCGCCGTTGGCCACAACCCAGTTGTAACAGGTGAACTCGATCATCGAACACAAGCTGGAGCCGGCGATCTCGGGGTCGACACCGGTGCAATAGCCAAGCCGCTGCGCGAGGCGAATACGCGTACTGCTGACACGAATGCCTTCTGCGCGAATCTCACGCCAGATCGATGCGAACGAGTCGTTCACCATCGACGCCTGGAAAACGGCGACGGCAACTACCCCATGTTGACGATAAACCTGCCAGAAAGAGAGCAGCATCTCGCGAAGATTCTCGAACGGATCTTCGTCGATGCCGCCAGGAGGGCGGATATTGTCACGCAGAGCGATCCGAAACTCGTCCGCGAGTGCGAGCAGCAGCTCTTCCTTGTTCTTGAAGTACTGGTAAAAAGAGCCGATGGCCTTGCCAGCCTCCTCGGCGATGTCGCCGATCTTGGCATTCACGAATCCGTCGCGCGCAAACACCCGCCGCGCTGCGTCCTTGATGGCCGCCTCCGTCTTGCTGCGCTTTGCGCCTGCCCGCGGCCGGGCGACCTGTTCGACTTCCATCATCTCCATCCCGCTCGATCCTTCATGGACACACTATAGCAACCGAAGCACAAAATTGAAACTGAATTCATATTCTTTTGTGCTGCTGCAGGGTATTCCCTGGATACGGGGTAGTTCATGGAGACGCAGGATCGGATTCCAGCAAATCGCAAGCTTCAATTGCTCTTGCCTTCGTATCGCGCTCGTGGCCGGAGAACCGAACCATCGGCTCGCTGTTCGAGAATATGCGCGATATGCCCGGCGGTCCGACCGATGGCCCATAACGCACTCGCGGATTTTCGTGGGAGACCGAGTGCCGCGCAAAAGACAACGAGACCCACCGCCAACCCGGGATACGCCTCATATTGGTCAATCGCATTTTTCAGAAACGCTAGCGCCTTTCTGGTGGCAGGGGACGCCGGATCGGCCTGCTTCGCCAAATCGATCAGTGCGAGCGCGCGCGGATCACCTTTCGGAAACAGCGTGTGATTGAATCCAAACAACTTGCGTCCGTGCTTGCGCCACGTGACGGATTCACTCTGAAGGGAAAGTTCGCCCGCGTGCATGAGAAGATCTTCCGCCATATCTGCGCCACGCCCCGTCAACACACCCGAATGCGCGCAAATTCCAGCGCCAACAGAGGCGAAGATATCCGCGCCTGCCGATGCCGCAACCCGGGCCCCAAATGCCCCGGGCGTGAGTTCGAAATCAGCGCAAATGATTAGTGCGGCGTTCACGAATGCCGCCACTCGATCCAACTGCGAGACGCCAGACGCGCGACAGACGATTCTGGCGATCGACTCGCCCGCTTCTGGCTCGACAAAACGCCCCGCCGCAGACAAGTATCCGCAACACCCACTCAGGACCTGCAGAATTTGCCGAGGGGCGAACGATGCGTCGCCTTCTCGCGGTTCGTCCAGCCCGACCTGAGGCAGGCCCAATGCGAGCACCACAATCGAAAACAGCTTGAGCACATCTTCCGGAGGCGTCGCAATGCCCAATGATTCAACCAACCGGTCGATCTTCAGCGTGGGAGCATGATAGTTCCATACCAGACGCTCGTCCGGCATCTCACCAGACCATAAGAGCTGGCTCACTGCCTCAAACGTGCATCCACTGCGCGAGAGCTCGATTGCGTCGCGCCCGCGATATTTTGGAGCGTCCTGCGTAAGTTCCGTCACCGCAGTGGTGATAATCGGCTCGCCCCACTTCATCGAAGTCTGGCCGCGCGGCGCGAAACCTGATCGCGCATCTGAACGACTCCGCAATAGCTCGATATCCCGGCGGGAAAACAACTTTGCACGCGAGCCTGCAATTGGCCTGCTCTCGATTTGCCCCCTGCTGACGTACGCATACAAGGTGGGCGCTTTGATACCGAGCGCGGCCAATGCCTCGTCCCGCGTCATGTAATCTGGCGGATCAGCACTGGCTTCAGTCGTCATTGTCGGCATTCTTCACACCTTTCTTCAAGGCCCGGAGGTTCGCACGGGTCGGCTCGCGGTCAGCTTCGCCCTTGTCGTCGTTCTCACATGCATCATTGCCACCGATAACGCGGCGACTGCGAACGAAAACGACATGACGATAAACACAATCCGCGGATTCGTGTTCCTTGCCAGCAACGCGCCCGCGAGCATCGGACCAAGAATGGCGCCCACGCGCCCCACACCGAAGGCCCATCCGAGGCCAGTCGATCGAATATTTGTCGGATAGATCGTTCCCGCGATTGCGTTAAGCCCAACCTGCCCTCCTGAGCCGAGCGCCCCGCCGACAAAGCTCATCACCAGCAACATCGACTCTGGCGCGCCGGCACTGCCGTTCAGCATGACGCAGGGCATCGCCATAAAGATAGCGCATGCAACGACCGGCATTCCGTACCGATCCAGCAGGCGCGTAATCGCCAATGCGCCCAAAGCACCACCCGTCTGCCACATGGCCCCAATCAGCGCGGCACGGCCTGGCTCGATGCCGAATCCGGTATAGAGAATCGGAGCCCATACCATCACGAATAGATTGCCCATCAGACAGAATACGAAGGCGACCCAGACGAGTAACGTATTCCCCTTATGACCGTTCAGGAACAGCTAAAGCGGTGTAGCTCCGCCTCCGGCCATGTTTGTTCCACCGAACTCGGGCATCCCCATCGGAAGGTCGATGTTCATCCGGTTCAGCAGTGCGTGCAGTTTTTGTATATCCCGCTTTCCGTAAAGGTATTCCAGCGACTCTGGAAGGAGTGCCATCATGAGGGCCGCAACCAGCATCGGCGCAAAAGCACCCACGTAGAAGACGCTGCGCCACCCGTAATTGCTGAGAAATGCCGCGGCAACCCAGCCTGGTGCGGCAGCGCCAAGACTGTACCCTACGAACATGAGGCCGATCGTCCACCCCCTCGAGTGCTCAGGGGCGAATTCGGTATTCAAGGCAATTGCGTTCGGTACAGCCCCGCCCAAACCGATTCCTGCAAGAAACCTCATTGCGATGAAAGCATTCAACGAATGGGACCAGACCGCAGCGAGCGTCAGTGTGCCGAACAACAACGTCCCCAACACGATCATGGGCTTGCGCCCGAATCGGTCGCCCATACTTCCGAGCAAGACAGATCCCAGCATATAGCCAAAGAGCCCCGCAGACGCTACCGAGCCAAATGCGCCTTTGCTGATCGAGAACTGATGCAGGAGCGCGGGCCCCACGTAGCCAATCAGATTGAGTTCGTAGCCATCCAAAAACAGCACAAGAAAGCAAAGAATCGCTACCGAAAGGCGCAACGGATTGCGACTTTGTCGATCGATCAAGCTTCGGATGTCATTCTTTTCCATTGCTCCTCGCTAATGCAGGTCCGCCCCGACTGCCGCCACATTTCACGGGGCGAACTGCGCTCCGGAAAGTGAATCCACCCTCTTTGGGTTTCCATCAATGAGCACCACCGCGATCCGGGCCGGCACGGCACCGCGGTTGATCCATGCGTGACGGGTGCCTCTCTGTACTACGATATCCCCCGGCCTGACCGTAACCGACTGGCTATCCAGCATCAGTTCGAGTTCGCCCGCAAGGCAAATCACATAATCAATCGAGTCGGTACGATGTAATCCATGGGGTTCATTGCCGACCTCGAATTCCACCACGCTGAAACGAGACCCGGATGCAGGTGGCGGGACGCCCAGCTCCTGCTCGCCGGAATCGGTTTCACTCAGGAAATCCGCAGGCGTCTCATTCGTCGCCCATATGAGGGTTGTCGTGGTTTTCGGAGTCGGGCGCTTGCTGTTCGCCGCCACTCCATCAATCCAGACAACGGACTTTCCATCAGCATCATGCGAAGTGACGATTCGCCGAATATCAGGTTTTGCGTTGAACATGGCGGTACTCTCGGATCTGTTCAGGAATCTAGCGACCGGCGCCTGCCTCGATCATCTTTTCGAGCCCGAACAGGCGAACGGCGTTTTCTCCGAGAATCTTGCGGCGATCCGAAGGAGAAATTGGCAGCGCATCGACATGCTCGCTTCCGGTATCGATGAATGGGTAATCGGTTCCGAACAGAACATGGTCGGCTCCTACGGTGTCCAACGCAAGCATCAGCGACGCCTTCCCATACGAGCAGGTGTCGTAATAGAGGCGCTTGGCGTACACGCTCGGCAATTGATTGATGTCCTTTCGACAGTCAGGAAATATCCGATACCCGTTGTCCAGGCGCTCGAGGAGCATCAAGACCGCAGCCCCCGTATGGGCGACGACGTATGGAAAATCGGGGTAGCGCTCAAAGATTCCCGCATAGATCATTCGCGTCAAAGCGACCGTTGTTTCAAACATGAATCCCACACGGATTGGCAATTCGTACTCGTTCAGGTTATCCGTGTTTTCCGGGTGCATCGGGTGTTCGACAACGGGCAAGTGCAGCGCGTTGATGCGGCTCCAGATGGGCTCTAACGACGAATGATTGAGAGGCGTCGAACCGATGCTCGAACCCATCGTGATCCCGACGCACATTGGGTTCTCGCTCACGCGGTCCAGTTCTTTCAAAGACGCAAGAGGATCCACAAGCGGGAGACACGCCAGCGCGCGCAGGCGAGATGGGTGAGCCCGACATGCAGCAAATGCCTGGTCGTTAATTGCGCGAGCCAGCTCCGCCTGGGCATCCGGTGAAAACGCGTGCACATTTGGAGCCGTTAGAGACAAAACGCGAACGTCTATCCCTTTCCTGTCCATGTCCGCGATGCAGTGATCCGGGTCAAACCATGCATCTCGACGTGGAAGCAGGGTCGTATTGCCCCGGCGGACCTCGTGTATGCCATCTCCGACGGTGCGGACCGACACCCCGGAAAGGCTCATTACCGCATCGAAGAATACTGGATGGATGAAGTGCGCATGGATGTCGACTTTCATAGGCTAGTGGGCTCGAAGTGCGTAGTGTCCGACCATGGTAAACATCGCCTGCAAAAGTTCAAGATTGATTGTTTTGTATAGATATCCCTCACATAACATAGGATTACTACGCTTTAGCAGAAGTCATCGCAGACGGGGGACGAGCCTGATCATGATCCTCAGGAGGCATTCGTTCGCCCGATGTCGCCTCCAACTGCCCCTTCATATTACTATATTTTCCACTCGTCAAGTTTATTGCTGGCGACAGAACCGTTTCGCTGGACCTCGCACGCCAAAAAATCATCCTGGTGAGTGGTCGGGTGGTTTACTATCTGCTGTCAGCCCAGCTATCCTGCTGCTCGCCGGGTGGGCCACGCAGCCGATATGGCGCGCCCGGCGGCCGACCGCTCTCGAAGCACTCATCGAACACGGACCATGCCTGTTAACAGAAGCCCTATCCCGACCCACTCGCAAAGCGATGAAGACACCGGTGCGCCACTTTCCGACGAACCCGTCGTCCTGCAATCGGAGGCGCCAGGCTTCGTAATCCGGCAGGTACACCGGGCCTTCGTCCGCAAGCTGGTAGAGCACCTTGCCCCGTACGACATCTCGCCTGCCCAGTGGACTGCGCTGCGGGTTCTGTCGCAGTAAGGATCGAGGGATGAGCGAAATCGATATGAGAAGTACTGCTTATATCGCAAGGTTGTAGAATTGATCAGCGACTGATAGATGGACTCCGCGAGCGAACTTCAACTGTCCTTTCACGATCATGTGCATCAGTTCGATGCCGGCCAGAAGGATTCGGGCACAGCGAAAAGTCTTGAATCCCAGCATCGGCCGTGTCCGGCTCTTCATCGAACTTTCAGTTTCGTATCTTCCGCACATCATAGCGGAACGCCTTACTGCAACAGAGCCCTCAGGCGCGGCATCTACCACCATCTGGACACCACCGCCTTTCAACACGTCAGCCCGAAGTCCCATCCGTGCCAGTTTGAACCCCCGGAGCCTCGCCCGAGCCATTTGCGCTCTCTCCCTGGCCCGCAAACCATTCCTCCACACTATCGATACGCATTGCGAAGCAATCGCGTTGCCGCGCGTAGGTGGTTGCGCCCATGCGCCCGACTGGCCGATATGCCCGCTCGTCCACATACATCCGTGCGGGGTCGACGAGGCCCTCGCGCGCATGAAAACGCACCACCTCGCCGACGATCAGTTCGCCCCGCGGACCCAGCACGAGTGACGCGACGCGCCGGCATTCGAGCGAGAACGGCGCCTCTGCGACGCGCGGCACCGCGATGTCGACACCGTCGACTAGCGTCAGTCCCGCCGCAGTGATTTCACTGTGCCCAGGCGGAAAGTCGATGGCCGCGATATTGACCGCTTTCACCAGATCCTCGTCGACGAGATTGACGACGAAGACACCCGTGGCCGCAATATTCCTGGACGTATCTTTCACGCCACCGTCGAACCGCTTCTGAACACCGAGGACAACGATGGGCGGGTCGGGCGAAAACACATTGAAGAAACTAAACGGAGCCGCATTGACCGAGCCATCCTCGCCGACGCTCGTCACAAACGCAATGGGCCGTGGCACCACGCTCGCCGAAAGCAGCTTGTACCGATCACGAGGATGCAATGACGCCATCGAAGCCGAAAAAGTCATGAAGCTGTCTCCGTTACGCTAAAACCGATGCCGGATACCGATGCTGACGGCCGTCGTGCTGCCGGCAACCTCGTGGGGAAGCGCTGGCCCGGCGATGAATCCGGTTGTCATCTTTCCGTGATTGTTCACGAAGCCTACCTGGGCATAGAGCGCCGTACGCTTGGACAACGAGTAACTGGTCCCCACTGCCGCCAGGATCGAGTGATCCGCCGAATTATTGCCATTGCGGGTGTACCATGTTCCCGCATTGAGATTCCAGAACGAATTCACATCGTAGCTCAATCCTGTTCCGTACACCTGACTCGAGAATCCGCCGGCGACCTTGTAGAGCGAGTAGGCGACGCCTAGAGCAAGGCTGCCCAGGTAAAATTTCGCCCCCACCGTTCTGCCCGCGAAGGCCACCGTGCTCGGTACCGGGGTGCTGGCGGCCGTTCCGCCGCTGTCGCCGTTATACATGGCAGCGTCCAGATGCACGAAAGCGGCATCGTACGAGAGCCGCAGTGCATATTGGCGCCCGGCTGCAAAATCACCGGCCTCCCCGCCGAGCGCCATCATTGCACTTCCCGAGAATCCACCCACTTTCGGGCTCGTGTACGTAATGGCGTTTGAATTGAACATCCCGGTCACCGCCACATTGTCCACGTACAACGTCTCGCTGGATCCGAAGAAATACGAGTTTCCTCGGGGGTCGGTCGAAATCACGGAGAGCAAGAACGGCGAGTATTGCAGCCCCGCGGCCACCGTTCCGTAGCCATTCTCCAGAGCCAGATACGCCTGACGACCAAATTCATTCTTGTTCGAATTCGCTAACGCTCCGGTTCCGGTGCTGACACCGCTTTCCAGTTTGAATTTCAGCTTCATCCCGCCGCCAAGGTCTTCGACGCCCTGCATGCCGAAGGAGCTCGCCGACACCCCGCTGTCATTGAAAGCATAGAGCGGTCCGGCGTTTGCTCCATGAGCGTTCGGATAGTGTGACGCATAAAGCAGCCCCGCATCCAGCACACCGTAGAGCGACACATTCGATTGAGCATGAGACTCAGCTGCGTACAATAGCGCAAACGAAACTAGCGCTTGCGAACAGTGTGTCCGGTTGATTCTATTGATCTTCAACACAATGATTGTCTCCGTATTATTCGTATTCTTATTTCGCATACCTATATATATGATGCGAATCTCATCTGTCGATCTACCTCATTCTCACGCCGTTCCAGAATGACACCTCCCGCCTGACCGGCTCACCTTCCATGCCGTCGATCTTAGGCTGCGTAGCGCAACCCCTCCTCGTCTCTGTCCGGCAGGCGAACACCAATAGCAGATAGCCGATCCTTGCAGGCGGACGGCCTCGTTTTTGCGTCAGGGTTGGCCAGCGAAGCCTCGCAACGCATCCTGAATGGTGGACACCGTCGCCTGAAGCCGACGCGACAGCAGTTCGGTACGCGGCGCCGACATGCGGCTATCGACGGCGGCGACGCTAACAGCCGCTACCGGATTGTTTAGCGTATCGAGAATCGCGACGCCAACCGCCGTCGTGCCGAGCGTGACCTGACTGTGAATCAACGCATAGCCGCGTTGATGGCAGGCCTCAATCGCGCTACGAAGCTCGCGGAGTTGCAACGACTTGATCTCACTGTGGCGTCGCGCGAGATTCCCCATCGTGAATTCGCGCTCATCCACCGGAATCGCCGCAAGAATCGCAAGACCGCCGGCGCCCAGGCCGAGTGGACGCCGGCTGCCCACTTCGATCGTTACCACGCGGATGGGTGACGGTCCCTCAAAACGATCCGCACACACTGACTCGCTGCCGCTGCGCACGGTGAGGTAAACCGTGTCGCCGATCTCCTCGGCGAGGCGCCCGAGGATTGGCCGGCACGGGTCGCGCACGTCGTAGATCAGCGAAGCGGCAAAGCCGAGTTCCATGCTCAGCGGGCCCAGCACGTACCGCTTGTCCGAATCGCGCTGCACCACCATGCGCTCGGCGATCAAGCGGTGTAGCAGGCGGTGCGCGCTTGGGTGAGGCAGCTCCGCCGCGCTGGCTATTTGCGTCAGCGCGAGCCCGAACCGCCCAGCCGTGGCCAGCACGCGCAGCATGGCGATTGTGCGTTCGACGGTGCCGTAGTCGGCACGCTCGGTGTTGCCGGCTTTTACTCTCGCATTCATTGGCACTCCGGATTTCGTCTCGATCTGTCTTGTCGAAGTCAATACTGCGCGAGTCCTTCTGTACGCCGTACACCGCTCGACGCGCGCCCGGTCAGCGCGAGTGCACCGAGCGTCACCATGGCCGCCACGGCTGGCACGATGGCGATCAAAACGATCGCACGCGCCGACCAGCCAAGCGACAGCAACTCGCCGCAAATCGCCGGGCCGACAAACGACCCCATGCGTCCGATCGCGTGCGCCCAACCGAGACCGGTTGCGCGCATCTGGAGGGGATAACGCGCGACGGCCATCGCGGTCAGCCCCATCATGGCGTTCACGAGACCCGCCCCGATCACGCCGATCATCAACAGAACCGCAGCGGCGCCCAGCTGCGCCCGGCCGAGCGCCACAAAGCCAGCGATGACGAGAACGAACCCGATGGTCAGCGCCAGCTTCAGGCGGACACGGCCCGCAAGCGCCATCAACGCGACGATGAGCGTCATCAGGATGTTGCCGCACAGGCCCCCGAAGCTGAATGCGGCAATGCCTACCGATGCGCGTGCCGGTGCTACGCCGAACGACGGCAATAGCGTCGGTATCCACGACAGCATGGCGAAGACATCCATGAAAACCAGGAACGCGAACAGCCACAACAGCGACGTGAAAATGGCAAGATCGCCCCGGAACAGCACCTGTGGCCTGGCGGCGGCACGCTGTGCCGGGTCACGGGCGCCGTTGGCCATCAAGTCCGCGCAACGTGCCGGGGACAACACCAGGAAAAAAGGCAGCGCAACGACGAGTGGCAGAATACCGCCCAGGACGAAAATGGCGTGCCAGCCCAGATGCTGCATGAGCGGGCCGCCGATCATCCCCCCGGCGACCGAACCGACCGACATGCCGGTCGTCATGATCAGCGACGCGGCGACCTTGTGCTTCGGCCCGATGATGCTCGCGGACGCCGTAATCGCGATCGGCAATACCGCGCACAGCCCAACGGCCGCGAACAGCCGCAGTGCAGAGAGCGTGGCGATGTTCGTTGCGAACGTCGCCGCCAACGTGAAGCCGGCGGACACCACGACGCTCGCGGTGCCGGCAAAGCGATACCCGAACCGCCGCGCGACCGATCCAACGCTCACGTAGCCGAGCACGGCGCCGACGTTGGTAGCAACGAAAACCGACGTGAAGCGCGCGGGCACCAACCCCCATTCGTGCGCGAGAGGTGGCACGACGAACGCAAACGAGGTCGTGTTGAAGCCATCCAGCACGATCACGAGAAAACACGTGATGAGCGCGAGCACGCTACCGGCCCGGACTGTCCTGCCCTTGACGTCGCCGCCGGGCTCGTTCGACTTTTCCGTCATCAGATCTGCTCCTTGCGTGAGGCAGCCCGGTGGCCCCGGCGGCTTCCCGTGAACGTTGAGTTGTTGGTCCTGGATGGGCTTGCTGGCGGGCCGTTACCGCGCGGGGTTCGCGCTAGCCAGCTTGGCAACGAACCAGTCCGCGATCCGGCTCAGCGCCGGCTCAGGGCGATCCAACTGGACGTGCGCAGCGCCGCCTTCCTCCCGCGTGTAGACGCGCAGTTCTTTCGACTTCGATCCGATAGCCGCGTAAAGCTGCTCCGCCTCGGCCAGCGGCGTCTGCTTGTCGTCCTCGCCTTGCACAAGCAGGACATCGCAGGTGATCTGGCTTGCGACGTCCACCAGACTGAACTTCTCGAGCTTGACGAGCGCCTCGTCGTAGCTCGACACGCCCAGGATCCGCAGCAGATGCGTTCCCGTCGTGCCGAGCGCCGCGCCCGTATCGACGCTGACGGGCTCGCCGGGCCGGACCTTCATCCGGCGCACCCAAATGCCGTGATAGTCGTAAATCGCCCCCCACGCGACACATGCCTTGAACCGTTTCTCGAACGCTGCGGCACGCGGCGCGTAGTAGCCGCCCATGCTCGCGGCGCAGATGCCGACCCGATCTGCGTCCACGTCGAAGTGCTTCACGAGATAGTCGAAGGCCACGCCGGCCGCCACCTCGGAATCATGACGCGCCGTCAGCTTGCCCAAGCGCAGCGTCGCCCCTTGACCGGGATGGTCGATCGCGAGACAGCTGATGCCGCGCGCAGCGAACGCACGCGCCATGTAGAACATCTCTTCCTTCGTGCCGTCGAGTCCGTCTGAAATCATGACGGCGGGAGCGGGTCCCTCGACACCCTGGGCCGGAACAAAGTACGCGGAGATAAAGCTGTTTTCGAACGGGATGTCGAACGTCTCGACGCGCGGCTTCATCAATTCGGCAGCCCGCGCGAAGGTGTCCATATGCCGTGCAAAGGTAGGCTGCGCCCGGTCGTCGTCGGGCGGAAGAAATGCCTCAGCCCACTGATAGTATTGCGCCGCACGAAAATACGCGTCGCAGGCTGTGACCTCGGTACCGCCCTTCAGCGCTTCGTCGCCCACCGCCTCGACCTGCTGCGCGAGCTTCATCCACGCACGGTGCCAGGCTTGCGCATCGCCCCACGGACCGGTCTTCGCGGCTTCCTGCAGATCCTTGCAAGCCCAATGGATTTCTCCGAACATGCCGCCGCTTGCCAGACACCGATTGACCGCAAGCGACCACATATAGTTACCGGGAAAATATTCAAACATCTTCGCTCTCCTTATTGCATTACGTCTTGATAGTGCAGTGCAACGCGTGCTGCGACGACTGCCGTCTGGTTACCCTTAGCCTGCTGAACGACGTCGGAAACCGCTGGTTTCCCGATCGCCGCGCATATCAGCCATTCGAAACGAAGCGTTGATCGATTGCACCAAAAACGCTGCGCCCTGCCCGGTCGAAGTGTTCGATGCGAACGCGATCGCCAAATTTGAGGAACGGTGTGACCGCCTGGCCATCGCGCAGCGTTTCGAGCGCCCGAATTTCGCCGATGCATCCACACCCAGCCGCTTCGTCTTCGTTCGATACGGTCCCAAGGCCGATTACCGTGCCCGGTTCGAATTTGCGTGTCTGTGCGACATGCGCAATCAAATGTCCATAGTGAAACGGCGTATCAATGCCGGTTTCGATTCTGCCGACCTGCTCACCCCGAAGCCAGCAACGCATCTCGCCGCTCACCAGTGCCCCATCCCACAAGTCGCCCAACTCGTCGGGCGTGACGGCTATGGGACCCATGCTCGAAGCGGGCTTGCCCGTCAGGAAGCCAAAAGAGCGCTTCAGTTCACCTGGTATCAGCGTCCGCAACGACACATCGTTCAGCAACACGAACAAATGAATGTAAGCGCCCGCCGCATCTGCTGAAACGCCCATCGGTACATCGCCGGTCAGCGCCGCGATCTCGGCCTCGAAGTCGATTCCGAATTCGTCCGACGGCATCGGCACATCCTCGCTCCAACCCATAAAGCCGTGGGAAATGCCTTGGTAGACGAGCGGACGATCGTAGAGGTCGTCGGGAAGCGCCTCGCCGCGCGCTGCGCGATTGCGGCAAATATGACTCAGGTAAGCCGCACCGTCGAGGTACTGGTAAGAGCGCGGCAACGGCGCCCCCAGCTTCTCCACCACGAGATCGAAAGCGTGCTCCGCCCTGCCCTCATTGAGCGCCTCGTAAATCGCCAGCAGCGCCGGCGCTCGCTCTGCCCAGTTGTCCAGCGCCTCCTGCATCGTGGCCGCAACCGTCCCCGCGCTGACCGCCCGACTCAGGTCCCGGCTCACGACTATCAATTCTCCGTCGCGGCCATGTTTCAACGAAGCCAGTTTCATACCGCATTACTCCTCGTGATTCGAATGTGCGTTGAATCGCCATCCAGTGAAGGCGATCTTAGCCCACCCTATGCGTGATCCCGGGGGAGTTTGTTCACCAGGTGGACACGTTTATGCAGGGAGGACGGCGCGCGCTTTCCCCGCCGTCTCGCCCTCGAACAAGCACGGCGAATCCTGCCGCGCCGCGACCATCCCAAACAGGGTCCACCGGCTGAAACGCCTCGATGAGTCAATAGAAGCGAACCGCCCAACCGAGAGAGCTGTGACGCAATCGTCACGAATTCATGTTCACTTCATGGCCGAAAATGACATGTTCTACGTTCCATTTCACTTTTAGCCCGTATTTTTAAGAATTAAAACTTATGAATAGTCTTTAAAGATCGAAATGGGCGGACTCACAAGTCAGGAACGTCGAGCGCACAGGGTCTGTACTTGAGCGATATGCGGTTAAGGTAGGCCCGCTCCACACGACCCTTGGCTGCGCGCGAGTTCGCGCAGAACGTGTCGATGTTCAGCCCGTACATCGCGCGTCCGAAGTGCGTCACGCTGCGCCCGGTCTTGCTCGCGCTCACGCTGCGGAACACGCTCGCGCGATCGCTGTACAGCGCCACCGCCTTGCCGTGACGCTCCAGATACGCGCGCGTCGCGTCGAAGTAGCTGAACGTCGATTCGGTCTGTGTGAAGTGCAGGTGCACGCTGGTCGGCTGAAGGTCGGCTGACGCTCTCACGCCACTACAAGGCATGACCTTCGGCGTATCGCATCATAAGGATGCCGTGGGCAGCGATACCTGGCAGGAAAACGGGTTGGTCTGCCGCATGATACGCGCGGCCAAGGAAGCGGTGCCCGAGATGATCGTGATGTCCGATACCTGTTTCTGCGAGTACACGGATCACGGTCATTGCGGTGTACTGCATCGTCACGCGATCGACAATGACGCCACGCTCGTCAACCTGGGCAAACAATCCGTTCAGGCTGCGCGCGCCGGCGCCGACTTCATCGCGCCGTCTTCAGCGACAGACGGTCAGGTCGCCGCGATACGCCAGGCCCTCGATGCCGAGGGACTTCACGAGACTACCATCCTGTCCTGTTCGACAAAGCTGGCTTCGTCGTTGTACGGCCCGTTCCGCGAAGCGGGGGGATCCTCGCTGCAAGGCGAGCGCAAAACATATCAAGTCGACCCGATGAACCGCCGCGAAGCGTTGCGCGAATCGTTGCTCGACGAAGCCGAGGGCGCGGACACACCGATGGTCAAGCCAGCCGGCATGTATCTCGACCTTATCCGCGACATTCGCAACGCTTCCGATCTTCCGCTCGCTGGCTACCAGGTCAGCGGCGAATATGCCATGATCAAGTTTGCCTCGAAGGTCGGCGCGATCGACGAGCATAATGTGGTGCGTGAGAGCATCGGTGCCATCAAGCGTGCCGGCGCAGACCCGATTTTCACGTACTTCGCTCTGGACCTCGCGCTGCAGGGAATCTAGCGTGTCCGGGACTGGCTAACAGACAGGCATCTACCGGGCGGCGAGGGGCCGCAAAAAAAAATGGCCGACTTCCTCAACAATCTCCGTACGTTCGTCCGCGTGGTCGAAGCGGGATCGTTCACCGCTGTCGCGAATGAAAGCGACTGCACACCCGGTCAGGTTTCGCGTGCGGTGACCTCGCTCGAAGAGGAGTTGCAGGCCCTGGTCCTGCACCGCACGACGCGTCACCTATCAGTGACCGATGTGGGCACCCGGTTTTATGAACGAGCCAAGGTCATTCTCGCCGACATAGACAGTGCCACCGACGAAGCACGCAACGCCACAGAATCGCCCGCGGGGCGCATCCGCGTGCATTCCTCTCCAGGACTCGCCTACAGCGAAGTGGCGACCGCGCTGGCAAGCTATCAGGCAAGCTTCCCTGCTGTCTCGGTCGAACTCAAGATCGAGCAGAGTATGCCGGGCCTCGTGGAGGAAGGATACGATCTCTCGGTTGTCTCGGCGACGCAATTGCCCGACTCCGCTTACATCTCCCAGGCGTTGGGCGCTGCGTACTCGGTACTGGTGTCCTCAGCGGACTACATCGCACGCCACGGCCTTCCACGCAAGCTGACCGATCTCGCCGATCACGCGTTGCTGCAACTCGAAAGCCCCGTCTCCGCAGCCGACGAATGGCATCTGCAGAGCGCTGACGACACGCACCTGTGGACCATCACGCGCACGCCGTTCCGCGTCAATACGCCGGATGCACTGCGCGCAGCACTGTTTGCAGGCGTCGGGATCGGCACGCTGCCGACGTACACGGTGGCCGACGACCTCGCCTCGGGTGCCTTGGTGCGTGTGTTGCCTCAGTATCATTTGCGGCCGTTCACCGTGTTCGCCGTCTATCCTTCGCGGCGTTATCTCGATGCGAAGGTCCGTACGCTGCTCGAGCATCTGCGCGCAACACTCTCGCCGGCGCTAGCCAAAGCGATGGAAATCGTCGAGACCTATACCGGCGATGCAACCGCGCCGCCGGCTTCGCCGCCCAAGCGAGTGGCCGGGACCGCACGCAAGCGCCCCGCGAAGCGGAAATAGCAAGCCGCCAGCTCGGATGCCGATTTCCATGCGGCAGTCGAGCTGTTCGATAGGGCGAAAGTCTGGAAGGGTATGAGCGCCGCGGTGCGCACCCATGCCCTCGCGCACGCGAGGCGGTATTCGCATGGCGCGAGAAAAATCGGTCACACCGGGGAGGACGGTCCGGCGTGACCGAGAAAGAAGACGCTTTCCGAGTCCACCCGCTAATCCATTAGTGGAGTCGATGTCTGATCATAGCGCCTTCATCCCGTCAGGTCTTGGGCCAGACCTGAATCGTTCTTATGGGCTGGCAAGACCTTCGAAAACCCTTCAAAAAGGCGCTTTGCGCCAATCAAAGCCGCGATTGTCCGCAGGCGACGTTTACATCGATTAAATTACGCCTCATGCGCTGCCCTCCTTAGCATTACAGAAAAAAGAGAGATCACGTCAGCGAGTCCATGTTTTTTCGATCAACTCACACCGAACCGATTTCACCCGGAGAGCACCATGCAGATCATCAAGTATTTCGGCGCGATCATCGCGACCACCGCGCTTGTCGCCGCACCCGTCTATGCACAACAGGCCAGTGACGCGCCCCCGTCACCCACGGCCCCGACGAAGAAGGCTCTGCACAAGCGGTCTTGTTGGTCAGCCCGGTCGGGTCGTTACCGTCGATGTAGCCGCCGTTCAGCGAGAATGGTCCGAGTGTGTAGTAAAGCGCCGCCGACCGCACGCGCTGGTTCTCGAAGTCGCCAGCCACGCCACCAAAGCTTTCAGCACACTCGCCGTCAAGCCATAGAACGTCGGCGAGGTGTACTCACCGAATTGTTGGCCCACGTGTATTGCACGCCGGTGAAGCCCGTGAGCGTCTGATAGATCGTGTTCGCGACCGAAGTAAAATTCTCGAAGCCGCTCGCGTCCGACTGGTAGAGCACCTCGACGAACGGCGTGTAGTGGCGACCGAACGACAACTGCCCGAGGTTCGCCTGCTTGATCATGAAAAAATCGGTCACTCCGGCGGGGGAGGCCGAAGCGACCGAAAAGACGAGGAGACACTGCTCGACACTACTTTCTGGACATTCAGGGGCTTACGCACCGCCATTGCAAACAAACTCCCCGGTTGCAAGTGGCTCGGGGTGATCCCAATCGATTTTCGGCAAGGCTCTGGCCTCCCTGCGACTCGCCGTCATTCGCCAGATCCGATGCTCACCCTGCACATCCAGTATCGATCATAGGATGTGAGTTCATAAGAGTCTTGGCTTAAGTCTGAATCGTTCTTAAAAGGCAGAACGACATAGCCAACGGTCGCGGGGCGGTGACGTCCGTTCGCCCATAGCCCGCCGTTGAACGACAGGCAAGGTGCCGCACTGCGTGCACCCACCGTGCCGGCACCATGCCGCCGAACCCGGCGCCAACCCCGGTCATCAAGGTCAGTAGTGCGAACATGAGCGGCCTTGCACCATCAGTGGATGATCCGCAATCAGCGGTTGTCAACACGCTTCACGAACGCCCGGATATCGATCGTCTCCCAGATGCCCGCCACGTTGAACGGGTCGCGGGAAACGAATGCGCGGACGTTCTCAATATCGTCCGCCTCGTAAAGAAAAAAGCTGCCGATCATCGTGCCGTCGAGTTCGGTCAAAGGCCCCGATATCAGCGTGCGCAACGGCGAAGTCTCGAGCCATGCCTTATGTGCGTCATAGTTGGCGAGTCGCCTTGCGACCATGCCTGGATGATCGATGCAATAGACAATGAAATGCATGTTCACCGCTCCGTGAACGATCGCCCGCCCCGGGGCTAACGCAGATTGGCTTTCGCGAGCTCGATGATTTCGTCGCCTCGGCCGTTCAGCACTGCACGCAGCATGTACAGACTGAACCCCTTGCCTTCGCGCCCAGCGCCTGCGGCATGGCGTTGGCCATCGACCCATGATTGAACGACCCGTGCAACTGCCGCTTGCCGTTCATCGTGAGGTAGCGTGCAGCCCACAATGTCGGCGTCCCGACGTCGGCCGTGAAGATCGCATCCTCGGCCGCGAGCATGTCGATCACCCTCGTGAGGTACTGCGGATGAATAGGCTCGCCCGGCGCGGACGGTCGAGCCAGGTCGTCAAGGCCCTGGCGGGCCGACACGTAGTGCGCCAGCGCCTTCTCGAGCAAACCGCGGCTGGTCTTGCGCTGCAGCTTCGGCAGCAGCGCGGCAAGCGTCTCCTTCACCGTGCCCACGAGTCCCAGGTCGAGCGGCGCGCGGCGCCCGAGTTGCCCCCCCTTCCGGTCGATCTGTGCGATCTTCGCGTTGGGTGGATAGAACGGACGGTACGGAAAATCGCAGCCGAGCAGCAGTAGCATGTCGCACGACATCATCGCGTGATAGCCGGAACTGAAGCCGATGAGCCCCGTCATGCCGACGTCGAACGGATTCTCGTACTCGATGAAGGGCTTGCCGCGCAGGGCATGGACGATGGGCGCCCCGAGCGCATCGGCCAGCGCGATGACTTCATCGTGAGCGCCTGCCACGCCGCTTCCGCACATGAGCGTGACTGCATCGCTCCCGTTGAGCAGCGCGGCAAGCCGGGAGATTTCCGTGTCCGCGGGCACGATGGCAGACGTGCCGCCAAGGCTCCAACGCGGCACCGCATCGGATGCCTCGCTCAAGGCAACGTCGCCCGGCAGCACGATGACCGCCACGCCACGCTCTTCCACGGCCGTGCGCATCGCGCGTTCGAGCACGCGTGGGAATTGCGAAGCGTTGGTCACGAGCTCGACGAAATGGCTGCACTCCCTGAACAGCTCCTGCGGATGCGTTTCCTGAAAGTATCCGAGGCCAATCTCGGTCGACGGAATATGAGCTGCTATCACGAGTACAGGCTGGTGGTTGCGGTGGCAATCGAACAACCCGTTGATCAGATGCAGATTGCCGGGGCCGCAACTGCCCGCGCACACGGCGAGACGCCCGCTTGCCGCGGCATCGGCGCCTGCAGCAAAGGCCGCTGCTTCCTCGTGGCGCGTATGCATCCAGCGGATCGTACCCACCTGGTCGAGGCTGTAGGCGAGTCCATTCAGGCTGTCGCCGGTCACGCCCCAGATGCGTTCTACGCCAGCTGCCGCGAGGGTTCGCGCGAGATATCCTGCGATCGTTTGCCCTGACATTTCGCTCTCCTTGAAAACAAGCCCGCCGAAACGAACCGTGCACGACGCGAAAGCCATAGCGTATGGCGAATCAGATTGCCTGTTTCCCAAAGCCTGTCTGAATTGTTCTTAATGCCTTCCCTGCTGCGCGAAGCGCTTGCTCAATAGCGAGATCAGACATAGCGTCTTGAGCACGCACTCGGTGAGCAACACCATAAAAATCGGTTTGGATATCGCCAGGGCCGAAGGGAGCGCTGGCCCCACCGCCAGCACACTCGCGCAGCAAAGAAACGCAAAAATCCCTCGCCAGTATCGCTTTGCGAGGATCGCGAGGATGCCCGCACCGACCCATATCGCCTTCGCAACAACGACCGCGCTCATCGCAGTCGAATCCGGGCTCGCTATGTCCAGTTCGATCCATGCCAGTGCCAGCGACCATATGCACACGGCGAGAATGAGCAACACTGGAACACAGTTCCATTTCCACTTGCTATTGGTGCGAAGCGGTTTTGTGTAGGCGCTCAAAGCGCTCCCGAAATCCGGAATGCTGGTGTCGCCAGTCAAGGCTGGCTGAGTGTCTTCGAGATTCATGGTCGTGCTCCGTTTCAGGTCAAGGCCGCACACCTCCGATCCCGCACCATGCCCGCAGAGCCGTGGTGCGTGACACATAGCGACCTGTGAGCATTATTCGCGGCAATACCTGAAAAGTCGTCAATGGCCGGATTAATCGATCTGATGAGTGCTGAGCGGAATTCAAACGACCCAACGTTCCCAATTGCGTCGCACTCGATGTGGTCTCGCTACGCTCGAAGGCACCGCAACCCACCGCATCCTTCGGGCTCGGCAAGGCGCTCTGACCAGATCTCTTCACATCTCTTCAGTTGTGTCGTGCCTGCCGCAAGACCACAATCTCCTGAACGAGCGCGCGAATCGTCCCGCCAAATTTCCTCCGAAGGAAAACGAAATGAATTCCATGCTCTTTTCGCCAGTATCTATCGGCCCGGTCCGCCTTGCGAACCGCATCGTCGTTTCACCGATGTGCCAATACAGTGCCGACGATGGTTGCGCGAACGACTGGCACCTGATGCACCTCATGCAGCTCGGCATCTCCGGGGCAGGTCTGGTCGTTCTCGAAGCGAGCGCCGTCGAGCGTCACGCGCGCATCACGCATGAATGTCTTGGCCTGTACAACGACAGCAACGAAGCCGCGCTGGCACGCGTGATGGCTGCGGCCCGAAAGGTCGCGTCCGCAGATACGCGCTGGGGCATACAAATCAATCACGCCGGCCGCAAAGCCTCGGCGCAGCGCCCATGGGAAGGCCGCGGCGCGCTGCAGCCACACGAAGATCCGTGGCCCACGCAAGCGCCCTCCGCACTGGCCGCGGGCGAAGGCTGGCACACGCCTGCCGCGATGACGCGCGAAGACATGACGCGCGTGCACGACAGTTTCGCGGCTGCGGCGAGACGCGCCGCGCGCCTCGGGTT
The DNA here is from genome assembly GCF_004353915.1 of Paraburkholderia silviterrae. GTDB lineage: Bacteria > Pseudomonadota > Gammaproteobacteria > Burkholderiales > Burkholderiaceae > Paraburkholderia > Paraburkholderia silviterrae. The sequence continues at coordinate 82,418 of NZ_SMRP01000027.1, forward strand.
CGACGTCGTCGAGATCCATGCGGCGCACGGCTACCTGCTTCACCAGTTCCTTTCCCCCGTGGCGAACCATCGCGACGACGCGTTCGGCGGGGACCTGGACAATCGCATGCGCTTTCCGCTGGAAGTGGCGGCCGCCGTGCGCGAAGCGCTGCCGCCCTCTGTATCGCTGGGCCTGAGAATCACGGGATCGGATTGGCTGCCTGAGGGCATCGACGTGCAGGAAACGACCGCCCTTGCGTTGGCGTTGCAGGCGCTCGGCGCCGATTACGTCTGCGTGAGCACGGGCGGCATCGCGCACGCCCGGATTCCGGTCGCTCCCAATTACCAGGTTCCCTTCGCGGCCGCAGTAAAAGCGGGCACGGGTATGCACACGCGCGCGGTCGGCATGATCGTCGACCCCGAGCAGGCAGAGGCCATCGTGGCCGAAGGCAAGGCCGATACGGTCGCGCTCGCCCGCGCCTTGCTCGACAATCCACGATGGGTATGGCATGCCGCCGAAAAGCTGGGCGCTGAGGATTCGGTGTTCTATCCGCCGCAGTATGAACGGAGCAAGCGCGGTCTGTGGTCGGGCGCGAGGATCGCACGCCCGAATGCGTCCTAGCGTACAACGCAAGACTGCATGTCGCCCGCGAAGGATTCGTTCCCGCGCCGGGCAGCCCGGCGACGTGCCAAGGCCGATGACCGTCGAATACTGCCGGCTGCGTGCCGACATAGCGCTAATCGGTATCGAGCAAGCCGCGCAGGCGCAGCCGTTCTGCGGACACACTTAGCATAGCGATACGAGCGCCGCGGGGAGTTGACGCGCATTTTGCGTGACTGTCTACTCGACGACCTCAGGGCCTCCTTGCTGTACCAGTCGCGCCACAACCGGCCTGCGCGCGAGCGCAAGCTGACCGAACACATTCCTGCCCGCGCTCCCCGGACAGGTGAGCACGCCTTGTCTACCGGCCGCATTGCAGCACCGGCGCCTTCACACGACGAGACACCGGTAGGCGACCACGCGGCGCGGCGATCGTGTGATCAGTCACCCTCGGCGCCACGCCTGCTCCCACATCAAATAGCAGAACCTGTTGAGAAACCCTCGATCAACTCGAGAATCTCATCGGAAGAAAAGGGTTTGTGCAAGAACGCACGCGCGCCCTGTTCAAGCGCTCGTCCAACGGACTCTTCGTCGCCATGCGACGAAATGAAAACCACGGGAGCAGCGACGCCCCGCTCGAGCAGCAGCCGCTGAACTTCCAGCCCATTCACCCCCTTCAACTCCAGGTCCAGCAGGATGCAGGCGGCGTTATCCGGCTGGGTAGTGGCGAGAAAGTCCTCCCCGGAAGCAAAGGACGCTGCAATATGTCCAGCTGATTTCAGCAGGCTCGTCAAACTCTTGCGTACCAATGCGTCGTCGTCAATGATGCAGACAATGGCCATTTGATTTAAACCAGATGTGGGTCGCGATACGGCGCCGGCGCGGCGTGACGCGTGGCCGTTCCACCTCAGGCCCGAGCGCGGCGCCGCCCAAGGTGGCCACCGTCTGTGCCACGTACAGCCACTACATGTAGCTCCAGGTCGGCGGTGCAGATAGTGTCGACACCATCGGTGAGGATCGCCGTGCGCACGCCGCTTCGAACCGGAAATAGCAGGCAGCAAATCGCGAGGCACCACAGTACGGCCCGCTCTGCCTCGCCGAGTAGTTCGCAGCTCCACTCGGTGGTCGCACGCAATGTCCGCTGCCTTGAAAAATCTGCATTTGTCTCGCTCTCCACACGCCTACCGGTGCCTTGCGGCACGGCCATCCTGCCAGGTTCGCCGCGCCGTTCATCGAAAGGCGACGTTGCATCAGGGCTCAAACGTATGCTAGTGCGAAAATTGATCCTGAACCATTATGCTTAAGTTTAAATTCACGTCCGCCGATATCACCGGCCCTTGTTATTCAGCGATCGCCATGTTCACACGCTACGACTAAACAGCGCCCCTTGCATGCGCCACACTCCTTGCAACTGCTCGCGCTCGGACGATTTGCGATTGTCATCTCCGAGGGCATCGCGCCGAGCCCCGCAACCGCAACCCTCATTGCCCTGGAGCCTTTGGGCAAAGTCAAATGCACCCAGCTCGTTGGCTCCGTCATGAACATCGTCGGCTTGGGGTTCGGACCGTTTGCCGGAGGCGTTGTCGCCCAGGCTTTGACGCATCCGCTGCTCACGCCCTGCCTCGTTTTCGGCCTCGCAGCCCTTCTGTCCGTGCCCGGTGCTCATGCGTATTGCTGTTCGGCTATCCGCAGTCAGCGCTGAGATACGAATTCTGGTCCAAAGCCGAGGCGGGCGGCGTGAATGAAAGACGCTTTCATAAATATTAAGATCTGACTTCCGTCTGATGAAGATAAATCCAATTATTAAAAATCCTGAATATGCCATTTAGTTTCCTATGAATCAGAAAAATTCACGACGCGCAGATCGACAAAACTATATGATTTGAGCAGAAGCCGGATAACGGGGGTATGATGAAAATCCAACGGACACTCGACCACCCCACGTCCTTTTATAACCCGCAGGGCCAATATTCATGCGCGCCCACCTGAACACGCCGCATGTTGACCTCGGCATTGCGCTCGACAGGGCATCTCGTCCACCATGACCTCATTCCTGGGGCCAGAATATCGCCCGGCACGCTTGCCGCACATTCTTGCTCACGCACATCCTTACTGGAAGCGGCGGCACATTACGCGCATGCAATTTGTGTACACTGCGCTAGTCTGGATAGCCGGCAGCTTCGCGCTTGCGGGTACAACGTGGGTATGCTTTCAGTCGCACGTCGATATCTCTACCGCGAGCCTGATCTTGAGGCTAGTTGTCGTCGTGCTGGCATTGTTCAATAGTTTCTTTTCTTCAATATTTTTCGCCATACTCGGCGCGACACTTCTCGACTATTTTTTTACGAAGCCTCTCTTTCATCTGAACGTCTATCGTCGGGAAGACGTAATCGCTCTCCTGACTTTCACGATAACCACGCTCGTCGTCAGCGCGCTCATCCGATATATACGTCTGCTTGGAAACGTGCAGCGTGAACAGGCCCGCCTGTTGGACCTCACGAACGACAACATTTTCGTTCGTGACGACGGCGACATTATCCGGTATTGGAATCATGCTGCCGAATCCCTTTACGGCTGGAAACGCTCGGAAGCAATCGGCAGGCACGCACACACCCTTCTTGCGACAGTCTTTCCTTGTTCATTGGAAGAGATCAACCGCGTTCTCATCCACACCGGCCACTGGGAAGGGGAACTCGTTCATACGACGCGCGACGGTGCGAAGCTCGTGCTTGCGAGCCGCTGGTCCGTGCAAATCGACGCAAATGGCAAGTTGTGCGCAATACTCGAAAGCAATACGGATATTACCCGCCGCAAACAGGCCGAAGAGGCGCTGCGTCGCAGCGAGGCCGAATTTCTGGCTGAAGCACAACGGCTGAGCCAGACCGGCAGTTTTGCCTGGAACACCCAAACCTCAGCGGTTTCATGGTCAGCGCAAACATTCCGTATTTTCGAGTATGACGCAACTGTGTCCCCGTCGATCGAGCTGTTTTTCGCTCGCCTGCACCCCGAGGACGCGACATCGGCTCGTTTCGCATTCGCAACCGCTGTAGCAGCGAAGCGCCACCTTGACCTCGATACGAGATTGCTCATGCCTGATGGAGCGATCAAGCATGTGCACGTCGTGGCTCACGCGCTGGAGGCCGCACCGGCTGGCGTGCAGTATATCGGTGCGGTCATGGACGTCAGCGCCGCACGGCGAGCCGAGGAGCAGATTCGCTCGACCCAGGCTGAACTGGAGCGCATTTCGCGGGCGACTGTTCTCGGTGTGCTGAGTGCGTCTATTGCGCACGAGGTAGGTCAACCGCTCGCTGCGATCATGACATTTGGACAAACCGCTCAGCGCTGGATCGTGCGTGAACCGCCGGAACTCGACGAAGTGCACGGATGTCTTGACGGCGTGATCGCGAGCGCCATGCGTGCGTCCTCCATTGTGCAACGCGTTCGCGACATGACTTCGCGCACCACCGCGCAGCGCGAACTGCTGAACCTGGATGACGTGGTGGACGAAATGGCCCCCTTGCTCAGTTGGGAGATTTCACGCCACGGCATCGAGTTGCAGTTCAAACTCGCCCAAAATCTTCCTCCGATACTGGCTAACCGCATCCAGTTGCAGCAGGTTTTGATGAATCTGCTCGTGAATGCCATGCAGGCAATGTCCGGATCAGCAGGCGGACAGCGAGGCATACTGGTCGAGTCGCGTCTGGACGAAAGCGGCCACGTCACGGTCGCTGTTCGGGATTCGGGACCGGGCATTCGCGAAGAAGATGCGCAGCGGTTATTCGAGGCTTTCTACACAACCAAGTCGACGGGAATGGGCATGGGTCTCTCTATCTGCCGTTCGATCGTCGTATCGCACTGCGGACGCATCTGGGCAGCCAATAATGCGGACTGCGGCGCGACTTTTAGTTTCAGCTTGCCACCTGCACGGAAGCCTGCGGCGCAGGAGACCGGCGACAAGACCTGTCCGCCCGCGCCATAGCGCAGCCTTCATGATCAGCTAGCCTGCGCATCACGCTGCATCGCTACTTTTGCCCACTTTGCCCGATAGCATCTAAGTGGCTATCAGCTTTGCGCCTGCTTTTTTTTCGGCTGATGAATTTACGGTTGCGGAGTTCCTGCCCCTCGACGATAAAGTCGGCGAGCGACTGGCACGTGATCATGTCCGCGGCCTGCCCTCCCCGTGATCTATCGGAAAATCGCACGCTGCGCTACAGCAAACCATATCGAACATCGCCTTGGAGTGCGAAGTTAGAGACGGTCATGCGACCTCGTCACTGCCCTTCTTGCTGAGCCGCCTGCTCGATCAGCGCAGCAACTTCCTTCGGATGAGACTCATAAACCGAATGGCTGGCGCCATCGACTTCCACCGTTCTTGCGTGTGCGCGCTTCGCGTACATGCGCTCGAGGTCCGGGTTGATGATCTTGTCCGCCTTTGCGACCATGTAGAACACAGGCTTGATCTTCCATGCCGGATCGGGAATTTGCGACGCGAAT
>NZ_SMRP01000028.1:0-510 GCF_004353915.1 Paraburkholderia silviterrae
GCGCGCATGCAACGCCGAACCACGCAGCCCTTCGTGCAGCTTGAGCACTTCCTTGATCTGATAGCCGACGGTGTAGCTCGGATTCAGGCTCGAGAGCGCGTCCTGGAACACCATGGCGATGTCCTTGCCGACGATGCGTCGACGCTCCTTGCCCGTGGCGTTGAGCAGGTCGCGGCCGTCGAACGTGATGGAGTCGGCGCTCACCTTGCCGGGGGCGTCGATGAGGCCCATCAGCGCCATCATCGTCACGCTCTTGCCCGAGCCCGATTCGCCGACGATGCCGAGCACCTCACCCGGCGCCACCGAGAGGTTCACGCGGTCGACGGCGGGCAGGCCGTTGAAGTCCACCGCCAGGTTGCGGATGGTTAGCAGTTCTTGAGTCATGTTCAGGCCATCCGCTTGAGCTTGGGATCGAGTGCGTCGCGCAACCCGTCGCCGAGCAGATTGATGGCGAGCACCGAGATCAGGATGGAAAGGCCAGGCATCGTGACGATCCACCAGGCGCTGTCG
>NZ_SMRP01000028.1:520-2872 GCF_004353915.1 Paraburkholderia silviterrae
GTAATCGCGCGCCGAGGCCAGCATCGCGCCCCACTCCGCCTTGGGCGGCTGCACGCCGAGGCCGAGAAAGCCGAGCGCGGCCGCATCGAGAATCGCCGACGAAAAGCCGAGCGTGGCCTGCACGATGAGCGGCGCCGTGCAGTTGGGCAGCACCTGCGAGAACATCAGCCGCAGCGTGCCGGCGCCGGCCACGCGCGAGGCGGTCACGTACTCCTTGTGCAATTCGCCGAGCGCCGAGCCGCGCGTGAGACGCACGTAGCCGGGCAACGCGACGATCGCGATGGCGAACATCGTATTGGTGAGGCCCGGGCCGATGATCGCGACCACGGCCACCGCGAGCAGCAGCGAGGGCAGCGCGAGCAGCACGTCCATCAGACGCATGATGGGCGTGTCGGCCCACTTCTCGAAGAACGCGGCTACGAGCCCGAGCACGACGCCCGGAATCAGCGCGAGCACGACCGACACGCAGCCGATCCACAGCGAGAGCCGCGCACCGTACATCAGGCGCGAGAGGATGTCGCGGCCCGCTTCGTCGGTGCCGAGAATGAACTTCCAGTTGCCGCCGTCGAGCCAGGCGGGCGGAATCTTCACGAAGTCGCGGTATTGCTCGATGGGGCTGTGCGGCGCGATCAGCGGTGCGAAAACCGCCAGGAAGACGAGCAGCAGCACGATCACGCCGGCGCCCACGGCGCCCTTGTTGCGCGAGAAGTTCGCCCAGAATTCGCGCAGCACGAGCGCGCGGCCCGAGGGCGGCGTGACGGCGGCGGGCACGGTGTTCTGAATATCAGCCATCATGCCTCCACGAATCGATGAATGGTTTGCGGGGTTTGCATCGTCATGGCGTGATTACCTCGTATGTCGAATGCGCGGATTGAGCACGCCGTACAGCAGATCGACGAACAGGTTCACGACGATCACGAGTGTCGCGATCATGAGAATGCCGCCCTGCACCACCGGATAGTCGCGCCGGCTGATCGCATCGATCAGCCATTTGCCGATGCCGGGCCACGAGAACAGCGTTTCGGTGAGCACGGCGCCCGCAAGCAGCGTGCCGACCTGCAGGCCGATCACGGTCACCACGGGAATGAGCGCATTGCGCAGCGCATGCACGACGATCACGCGCAACGGCGAGAGGCCCTTGGCGCGCGCGGTGCGGATGTAGTCCTCGCGCAGCACTTCGAGCATGGAGGAACGCGTCATGCGCGCGACCACCGCGAGCGGAATCGTGCCGAGCACGATCGCGGGCAGGATCAGGTGCGAGAGCACCGACCTGAACGCGCCTTCGTCGGTGCCGGGCAAGAGCGAGTCGATCAGCATGAAGCCCGTCACGTGCGGAATGTCGTACTCCACGGCGATACGCCCCGAGACCGGCGTCCAGCCGAGCTTGGACGAGAACACCATGATGAGGATGAGCCCCCACCAGAAGATCGGCATCGAGTAGCCGGTGAGCGCGGTGCCCATCACGCCGTGATCGACGACGGTGCCGCGCCGCAAGGCCGCGAACACGCCGGCGGGCAGACCCACGATGAGCGCGAACATGAGCGCGCACAACGAGAGCTCGACGGTGGCGGGAAAGCGCGCGAGGAATTCGCCCATCACGCTCGTGTTGGTGATGATCGAAGTGCCGAGATTGCCGTGCATCGCGTGCCAGACGTAGTGCACGTACTGTATCGGCAGAGGCTCGTCGAGCCCCAGGCGGTGCATCGCCTCGGCATGCATTTGAGGATCGACGCCGCGCTCGCCCATCATCACTTCGATGGGGTCGCCCGGAATCAGGTGGATGAGCGCGAACGCGAGCAGCGTGATGCCAATGAACGTAGGTATCACCATGCCGACGCGGCGCAATACGAAGCGGAACATGTGGTGTTCCCCCAAAGCCTGGAATGAAACGCAACCGGCGACAGGGGCTCGTGACCCCGGTCGCCGGACCTTATTTCGACAGTTTTCAGTGTAGGTGTTGACTGAGCGAAAGTGAGTGGAACACTACGCGACAAACATTACTGCATGCCGACGCCGTCGAAGCGCGCGTAGCCAAGCGGCTCGATGCGCATGTCGATCACCTTCTTGCTGACCGGCTGATAGACGGTCGAGTGGGCGATCGGCGAGAACGGCAGTTGCTGCGCGAAGATCTGCTGCGCCTGCATGTAGTACTTCGTACGTTGTGCCTGGTCCGAGGTCTGGCGGCCCTTCTGGACCAGCTCGTCGAACGGCTTGTAGCACCACTTGCCGAAGTTGTTGCCGTTCACGGCATCGCAGCCGAGCAGCGTGCCGAGCCAGTTGTCCGGGTCGCCGTTGTCGCCCGTCCAGCCGATCAGCATGGAGTCGTCCTCGCCCGCGTGCGCGCGCTTGATG
>NZ_SMRP01000028.1:2882-82198 GCF_004353915.1 Paraburkholderia silviterrae
CTCGGCCATCAGGCGTGCATTCGGGTTATAGGCGCGCTGCACCGGCATCGCCCAGAGCGTGATCTCGAAGCCGCTCGACAAGCCCGCCTTCGCGAGCAGTGCCTTCGCCTTCGCGGGGTCGTACGGGTTCGCCTTCAGGCTCTTGTCGTAGGACCATTGCGTCGGCGGCATCGGGTTGGTCGCCGCCTGGCCCGCGCCCTGGTACACCGAGTCGATGATCGCCTTCTTGTTGATCGCCATGTCGAGCGCTTCGCGCACTTCGAGCTTGTCGAGCGGCTTGTGCTCGACGTTGTACGACAGATAGCCGAGGTTGAAGCCCGGCTGCGAGGGCATTGCGATGGTCGGCTCGGCTTTCAGCGGAGCGATATCCGCGGGGCGCGGATAGGTCATCACCTGGCACTCGTCGCGCTTGAGCTTCTGCACGCGCACGCTGGCGTCCGGCGTGATCGAGAAGATCAGCTTCGAGAGCTTCACCGCGCCCGGCTTCCAGTAATCAGGATTGCCATCGAAACGGATGGTCGCGTCCTTCGTGTAGCTCTTGAAGATGAAGGGACCCGTGCCGACCGGGTTCTGGTTGATGTCGGCGGCCTTGCCGGCCTTCATCAACTGATCCGCGTATTCCGCCGACAAAATCGAGGCGAATTCCATCGCCATGTTCTGGATGAACGGCGCGTTCGGCTCGTTCAACGTGAACTTCACGGTGTACGGATCGACCTTCTCGACCTTCGCGATCAGCTTGTCGAGGCCCATGTCGGTGAAGTACGGGAACGAGACCGGGTAGGCCTTGCGGAACGCGTTGTTCGGATTGAGCATGCGGTCGAACGTAAACACGACGTCGTCCGCGTTGAATTCGCGCGTGGGCTTGAAGAACGACGTGGTCTGGAACTTCACGCCATGGCGCAGGTGGAACGTGTAGGTCTTGCCGTCAGGGGAAACATCCCACGATTGCGCGAGACCCGGTTCGACCTTGGTGCCGCCGCGCTCGAACTCGACGAGGCGGTTGTAGACGGTGAACGTATTCGCGGTGAAGTCGGTGCCGGTCGTGTATTGGGCCGGGTCGAAGCCGGCGGGGCTGCCTTCCGAGCAGTAGACGAGCGTCTTGTTCGGGATGCTACCCGCGGCGTGCGCGAGGGAGGCGCCTCCAATCGATGCCGCTGCGAGCGCCACGAGAGACGTCAGTCGTGCAGCACGCAACAGTTTGTTTTCTTTCATGTTTCCTCCAGTTCGGTGCCGACCTCGTGAGCCAGCGTAGCGCGATCTTACAAGAGCACTACCCGCGCTCACAAGCCAGCCAAAATGACCTTTGCGAGCAGGAAATGCCTGGTTGACAGCCTTGCTGCGAGCGGCTGCCCGAGCCAATTCGCGCGGAATTGCCCGGATCGCCTCGGGTCTGCTGTCAGAACGTACGCCGATTGCGTTTTTGCTGCTTTTTCGTCGTTCTTCTGTCGCATTTCGCTCGCTTCACGGCGCGCCGATGCGCAAACGGTGCGCCAGCCGGCCGCAGCGTGCGCTCACCGGCAGTGGACCTTACCGCGCCGTTATGCCGTTTGCAGTTGCGCGGGCAAGCGGCGCCCGCCCGGCGCTTGCCCTGAGCCATCCTGGGGGGCGCCCGGCCGCTTCCCGCCACTCCCCGCCACTCCCGGCCTTCCCTCGGCGGCCATTTCAGCCGTTCACCGGCTGCGCTCGCTCGCACCAGTCACGCCACATGAGCCGGTAAGCGGCTTCCATATTGCGCGCAAACCGTGCGCCGTCCATCAGCGGCGAGGCCGCCATGCGCGCGCGCAAGCCCGCGCGCAGCGCGGCGAGGCGTGCCGGATCGCGCGCGAGCGACACCACGATCTCGACGTACGCGGCATCGGTGTGCGCAGCCAGCTCCGGCAGCCCCAGGTTGGCGAGCAGCGAGAGGCCGGCGCGGCTCGCCGCCGAGCGGCCCATGCGCGTGGGCACCGGCACGCCCATCCAGAACGCATCGAGGCTCGTGGTATGCCCGTTGTAGGGAAACGTGTCGAGCGCGATGTCGATTTGCGCCCAGCTGCGCAGATAGTCCTCGCGCGGCTGAAAGCCCACGAAGCGCACGCGCGCCGCATCGACGCCATGCGCGCTCAGGCGCGCCACGAGCCGCTCGCGCGCGGCGCCGGGCGGCGCCATCAGTACGAGCCGAGCCGTGGGCAGCGCCGCGAACACGCCCGCCCAGAGCGCGAGCGTGGCATCGGTGAGCTTGCAGGGGTTGTTCAGGCAGCCGAACGTGAGGTGGCCGTCGTGTCCCGCGGCCAGCGCCGGCAGCCCGTTGACCTCGATCTCGGGCGCGAGCGCGTCGTAGCACCAGAAGGCGTCGGGCAGGCGCAGCGACCGCTCGGTGTACTGATCGTCCACTCCCGGCGCGCCGACGGGGTCGAGCCACGGATCGGTGAGCCGCCAGCCGATTGCCGCGCTGCCCGTGGTGCCCGGGTAGGCGAGCCACGCCACCTGCACCGGCGCGGGCCGCCGCGCGAACACGAGACGGCGTGCGCCGTCCATGTGCATGGTCAGGTCCACGAGAATGTCGATGCGGTCCTCGCGGATCTGCTGCGCGAGCCGCGCGTCGTCGAATTCGCGCACGTCGCGCCAGAGGTCGGCATGAGCGGCGAGGCGCGCCGTCACCTCGTCCGGCTTTGCCACGCTCGAATAGCAGACGATCTCGAACGCCGCATGATCGTGATGCTCGAACAGCGGCGTCGTGAACAGCATCTGGCAATGCGTGCGAAAGTCCGGCGAGACATAGCCGATACGCAAGCGCCGCGCCGCATCGGGCACCGTCGCGTGCGCCACCGGCTGCGCGAGCAGGGCCGCTTCGTGATGCGCGGACAGTTGCCCGGCGGCGGCACGGATGGCGTGGCCGTCGTCGGTCGCGAACATCAGCGCGTAGACGTAGTTGCTATGCGCGCCGATGCTGCCGGGCTCGCACGCGAGCGCTTCGCGATAGCACGCGAGCGCGGACTCGATGTCGCCCGCGTGCTTGTGCGCATTGCCCAGATTGCTCCAGGCGTTGGCGAAACGCGGCTTCAGTTCGAGGGCGCGCGTGAACGAGGCGCGCGCCGCGTCGATGCGTGAGAGGTCGACCAGCACGTTGCCCAGGTTATTCCACGCCGACGCGTTGTGCGGCGCGAGCGCGAGCGCGCGCTCCAGTGCCGCTTGCGCCTCGGCATGGCGGCCGCGCGCGCGCAGCAGGCAGCCGAGATTCGTGAGCACGTCGGCGGACTCCGGCGTGAGGGTGCGCGCATGTTCGAGCGCGGCCATTGCCTCATCCGTGCGCTGCAATGCGATCAGGACGTTCGCGAGATTGTTCCAGGCGTTCACTGACCCCGCGTCGAGCGCCACGGCTCGGCGCAGCGGCGCCTCTGCGCGCGCCGCGTCGCCGCTCGCGAGCAGCACGCTGCCATAGTTGTAGTGCGCACCCGCGTTGTCGGGCGTGAGCGTGAGCGCGCGCTCGAACGCCGCCAGCGCGCGCGTGAAGTCCCCTTGGGCGGAGTACAGGTTCGCGAGATTGTTTAACGCGATCGGAAAATCGGGATCGATGGCGAGCGAGCGCTCGAGTGCAGCGAAGGCGCCCTGCGCCTCGGTGGCCGCGTCATAGGTGAGGCTGAGGCTCACGAGGAAGTTGCGGTCTTCGCGCAGCGCGAGCGCACGCTCGAACAGCGCGCGCGCCGACAGCCGGTCGCGCGCCGTTTCGAGGATGCCGGCGAGATGCCATGCATCGGCATCCTGTGCATTGGCCGCGATGAGCCGTGCACAGCGTGCGCGCGCCTCCTCTAACGCGCCGGCACGCCAGGCGGCGACGGCATCGGCGAAGGTGCCGGCTTGCAGCGTGATCTCGGGATCGGAAGTCGTCATGCGCAGGGGTTGCTGCGGGTTGCCGCGCACGACGTGTGTCATTGCGCGACTACGCGGATAAAAACCCTCGATTATCAGCAGCGTCCCGTCTGCGTTTCTTGACATAGGTCACAAGCCCAAGCCGCAAAGGCCGCGCAAATAAAAACCGCGCGGCCCCTTGTGAAGGGTGCCGCGCGGTTTGCATGGCGCCGCGCGTGTGGCGGCTGGCTTGGGACTCAAGCGTTGCTCAGGCGCTCACAAATCGAGCCGCTCGCAAATCGCCTTGGTCGCGCCCGCCGCGTTGAGCGTGTAGAAGTGCAGGCCCGGCGCGCCGTTCTCGATGAGGCGGCGGCACAGGTCCGTCACCACGTCGAGGCCGAATGCGCGGATCGACTCGCGGTCGTCGCCGAAGCTTTCCAGGCGCTTGGCGATCCAGCGCGGCACTTCGGCGCCGCACATCTCCGAGAAGCGCATGAGCTGCGTGTAGTTCGTGATCGGCATGATGCCGGGCACGATGGGCACGTCCACGCCCAGCTTCCTCGCGTCTTCGATGAAGCGGAAGTACGCGTCGCCGTTGAAGAAGTACTGCGTGATGGCCGAGTTCGCACCGGCCTTCACCTTCTTCGCGAACGCTTCGAGGTCGTGGCGCGGCGAGCGCGCCTGCGGGTGGTACTCGGGATAGCCGGCCACTTCGATATGGAACGCGTCGCCGGTTTCCTCGCGGATGAACGCGACGAGCTCCGACGCATAGCGCAGCTCGCCCACTGCGCCCATGCCCGAAGGCAGGTCGCCGCGCAGCGCCACGATATGGCGGATGCCGTGCGAGCGGTACTGGCGCAGGATCTCGCGCAGGCTCTCCTTGGATGAGCCGATGCACGAGAGGTGCGGCGCCGCGTCGACGCCTTCCTTGGCGATGTCGACGATGGTGTCGAGCGTGCCTTGCTGCGTCGAGCCGCCCGCGCCGAAGGTCACCGAAACGAAACGCGGCTTGAGCGTGAGCAACTGCGCGCGCGTGGCACGCAGCTTCTCGACGCCGTCCGGGGTCTTCGGCGGGAAGAATTCGAATGAGAGTTCGATCGGTTTCATGATCGCTTTCGTAATAAGCCGGCCGAAGCTTGGCGCTTCGGCCAGGACAGGCGTCAGCCGAGGCTGCGGTTGCCGAAGATCAGCGCCGAGAGCAGCCAGGAGACGATGCTGTAGAGGATCGAGCCGAAGAACGCCGACCAGAAGCCCGACACCTCGAAACCCTTGAGCAGCGAAGCCGCCAGCCAGAAGCACAGCGCGTTCACCACGAGAATGAACAGGCCGAGCGTGAGGATGGTCACGGGCAGCGTGAACAGGATGAGCACCGGGCGCAAGACGGCGTTGATGAGCCCGAGCACGAGCGCGACGATCAGTGCGGTGCCGAAGCTGCGCACGTGGATCGACGGAACGAGCCAGGTGATGATCAGGAGCGCGAGCGCATTGATCAGCCAGGTCAGCAGCACGGTCATGGAAACTCCTTTTGCGTCGTTGTGATGTGTGCGGCCCGTGCGCGGCCGCAAGCGGCGCGGCGCACGGGCGTGATCACAGCATCGGCCTGGTCGCTTAAACGCGGCTTAAAAATGAGGGCCGCGTTGTGTCGCGTTATGCAGCGTTGTATCTGTTAGTAACGGTAGTGGTTCGGCTTGAACGGACCGTTCTTGTCGACGCCGATATACGCAGCCTGGTCGTCGGACAGCACGGAGAGGTTCGCGCCGATGCGCGCGAGGTGCAGGCGCGCGACCTTCTCGTCGAGGTGCTTGGGCAGCACGTACACCTTGTTCTCGTACTTCGCGCCTTGAGTGAACAGTTCGATCTGCGCGAGCGTCTGGTTCGTGAACGAGTTCGACATCACGAACGACGGGTGGCCCGTCGCGCAGCCGAGGTTCACGAGGCGGCCTTCGGCCAGCAGGATCACGCGCTTGCCGTCCGGGAAGATGATGTGGTCGACCTGCGGCTTGATGTTGTCCCACTGGTACTGGCGCGTGGAAGCGACGTCGATTTCCGAGTCGAAGTGGCCGATGTTGCAGACGATCGCGTTGTGGCGCATCGCCTTCATGTGGTCATGGCCGATCACGTGGTAGTTGCCGGTGGCCGTCACGAAGATGTCGGCCTTGTCGGCGGCGTATTCCATCGTCACGACGCGGTAGCCTTCCATCGCCGCCTGCAGCGCGCAGATCGGATCGATTTCGGTGACCCACACGGTGGCGCCCAGACCGCGCAGCGATTGCGCGCAGCCCTTGCCCACGTCGCCGTAGCCGGCCACGACCGCGATCTTGCCCGCGATCATCACGTCGGTGGCGCGCTTGATGCCGTCCACGAGCGACTCGCGGCAGCCGTACAGGTTGTCGAACTTGGACTTCGTGACCGAGTCGTTCACGTTGATCGCCGGGAACGGCAGACGGCCTTCCTTCTCCATCTGGTACAGGCGGTGCACACCGGTCGTGGTTTCTTCGGTCACGCCCTTGATGTGCGAGAGGCGCTTGGAGTACCACTGCGGATCGATCTCGAGGTGCGCGGCGATCGACTTGTAGAGCGCGACTTCTTCCTCGTTGGTCGGCTTGGCGATGACCGAGCGGTCTTTTTCGGCCTTCGAGCCGAGGATCAGCAGCAGGGTTGCGTCGCCGCCGTCGTCGAGGATCATGTTGGCGAACTCGCCGTTCGGCCATTCGAAGATGCGGTGCGAGAACTCCCAGTATTCGTCGAGCGATTCGCCCTTGAACGCGAACACGGGCGTGCCGCCTTGCGCGATCGCAGCGGCGGCGTGGTCCTGGGTCGAGAAGATGTTGCACGAGGCCCAGCGGACGTCGGCGCCGAGCGCCTTCAGGGTCTCGATCAGCACGCCGGTCTGAATCGTCATGTGCAGCGAGCCGGCAATGCGCGCGCCCTTGAGCGGCAGCTGCGCCTTGTACTCTTCACGCGTCTGCACGAGACCGGGCATTTCGGTTTCGGCGATGTCGAGCTCCTTGCGGCCCCAGCCGGCAAGTGCCATATCGGCGACGACGAAATCGTTGGCTTGATCTTGCGGAATTGCGGCGTTCATCACGCCCTCCTTTCTAAAAGTGACTAGAAATAAGACGTGAGCGCCGTTTCAGTGCGGTCGATTCAGGGAATTCAACCGGATTGAGCACCTTCGAGCCTGGCGGATCACAGAAAATCCGTCGCAACGCTCCTCGAAGACGAGGCGTGATTGTAGCAAAACGAGATGGCGGCCGCGCGGCGCAGATGCACTCGCGCGGCGCGGCGCCTGCGGATTCAGTGATCCGGCTGCGCCAGGTCGAGGGCGCGCACCTGCTTCACGCTCGCGATCGCGGCGTCGAGAAAGGCCTGCGAGCAGCGCACCGTTTCGGCCGTCGTAGCCGGGTCCGCTTCGACGAAGCCCATCTGGATGTTCAAAAAGCGCTCCGCATGAATGCCCGCGTGGTAGTGCATGCGCACCTGCTTGCCGCTGGTGAAGCGGCGCTGCCCGAAGATCTCGCGCAGCGTCCACGAGAGCGCGCCGTCCTCGCCGCCGTGGCGGCGGAAGAAGTCGTCCATCGGAAAACCGCCCAGCGCGAGAAAGGCGCTGCGGCGGATCACGAGGCTGCTCGGCACCGTGTTGCTGAGCACGGCGGCGTACTTCTCGAAATCGGGATGCTTCGTCAGCCGCTCGGGAAACCCCACGTAGTCGACGTCGAGGCGGATCGCCGCTTCGTGCGGGTGCTGCTCCATGTGCTCATGGGCGGCGGCGAGCGCGCCGGGCAGGTATTCGTCGTCGGCGTCGAGGAAGGCGAGAAGCGGGGTTGGCGCGTGCAGCGCCGCCCAGTTGCGCGCGCGAGCCGCGCCGCCGTTGCTCACCATCTGCAGGAGCCGTACGCGCGAATCGCGCATGGCATGGCCACGGGTGATGGACGCGGAGGCGTCGGACGAGCCGTCATCGACGACAAAGATATGTGTGGCGTCGCGCTGCGCGAGGCAGCTCTCCAGCGCGCGCGCAAGCGTGGCGGCACCGTTGAAACACGGGATGATGATCGAAATGGGGGACATGAAAGACAGCGGCAATGAACCGCATGATCCGCGGCAACAGGCTGGATCATAGGCGTGTCGCGACATCGTGAAATGCTGCGTGGCCGCGACGCAACGGCACACCCTGGCGGGCGGCCGCCCCCTTATATCGGCAGGAAGCCGAGTGCCGGCGCGAGCAGCACCATCACCACGCCCGCGATCATCATCGTGAGGCTCGCGACCACGCCTTCCTCGCTGCCGAGCTCGCGCGCCTTCGCGGTGCCTACGCCGTGCGCCGCCGCGCCGAACAGCGCGCCGCGCGCAAGCCGCGTGCGCAGCGGCACCACGCCGAGCACCAGTTCGCCGAACAGCATGCCGCACACGCCCGTGGCGATCACGAAGAGCGCCGTGAGGTCGCGCGGCGCGTGAATCTTGTCGGAGACCGCGAGCGCGAACGGCGTGGAGACCGAGCGCGTCATCAGGCTGCGCTGCAGCTCAGGCGACAGATGCAGCAGCTTGGCGAGAACGAGCGAGCCGCCCACGGCCACCACGATGCCCACCGTCACGCCGACTGCAAGCGAGATCCAGTGACGCTTGAGCAGCTCGCGGTATTCGTAGATCGGCACGGCGAATGCAACCGTAGCCGGGCCGAGCAGCCACATGAGCCAGCGTGTGTCCTGAAAGTAGACCGGATACGGAATGTGCAGCAGGAGCACGACCGCGCCAAGTACCGCAGGCACCGCGACGAGCGGCGTGAGCCACGGCGAGCGAAAGCGCGCGTAGAGCGCCTTCGAGGCGAAATAGAGCGCGACCGTGAGGACGAAGCAGCCGGCGGCGATCAGCCGCGAGGCGTCGTCGGCGAACAGGGAGGCGTAGAACGTGTTCATGATTGACCCCGGCGTGACGCTCAGGCCCGCGCCATGTGGCGCGAGTGGCGCACGCGGCGCAGCGCGAGACGGCGCTCGAGGCGGGCGGCCTGCTCCACGGCGAACGCCACGGCCACCATCACCATCAGCGTGCCGCCGGCCACCACGAGCGCGAGGCGCCAGCCGTCGGCGCGAAAGAGACCGCCGTATTGCACCGCCGCCACGGCGGCCGGGATGAAGAACAGCAGCATGTCGGAGAGCAGCCAGTCCGCGCCCGCCTTCACCCAGCGCGGCGTCACGCCGCCGCAAAACAGCAGCACCAGCAGCAGCACGAGTCCCACCACGCCGCCCGGCACGGGCAGATGCGTGGTGCGCACGAGCGCGTCAGCGGCGAACCAGACCCCGGCGAGCAGCGCGGACTGCGCCGCAATCCGGCCAACGCGCACCAGCCCACCCGTTTGCGGGGTCCTTGCGGAGGTAGTCGGAGAAGTCATGGCAAACCCTAAGTGACAGTGGAATGGAAGTCAGTATAGGGTGCGGCGCAGCATAAATAAAATGACTTAGGCTTATCGATTGCATTCCATAATGGAATGCAATCACCGGCAGACAGGAGACACAACTGTGGAATTGCGCGCCCTTCGCTATTTCATCGAGGTGGTGCGGCAGCCAGAATCACACGTGATGGGACGGCACACGCTTGACCCATGTACCTGGCGTGTTTGATTTCGTCGCCCGGCAGGTACAAGGTTGCCACGATCGAGGCACGAGGTAAGCGCTATCGCTCCAGCACCTAAGCTCGGCACGGCGTCTGAGCCTGCGCCGGGCGTGAGTATGACGCGCCCACCTCTGTGACCATAATCCCAAAGGCAGCGACGCATTCACGCTGAGTAGATGTTCGGTCTATAAAGTTCCATATATCGCTCCGGGTGGCTGATGTTAGTGAACCCATGACGTTTATAGACGCCGTGTGCATTCGATGTGACCAGGACGATCCGGCGTAGCCCCTTGAGCAGGTCAGAGCCAAAGATGTGGTCCAATAGCGCGTGGGCATATCCGCGAGTCTGGAACTCTGGTAGCACAAATACGTCGCACAGGTACGCGAAAGTCGCCATATCTGTTACAACGCGGGCGAACGCAACTTGACGCTGGCCTAGATATCCACCAAAACACAAAGATCGCTCAATGGCTCGTTCTACAGTTTCCCGCCCTATACCCTTCGACCAGGCAGCATGTTTGTGTAGAAAATCGTAAACGACATCGATATCCAATTCAGAGTTGTCGCTTGAGATACGCAGTACGTTTGTCAGCATTCGATTCAATCCTTCAAATTACGGGGCGGGGCTTCCGGTTTGCCGCGGCGTTCTGTCTGGATCCCACCGCATAGATGTTTCCCGCGAGTGCGATGACAATGAGGCCTGACGCAGCGATGCTTATCGCATCATAGTGTTCGTTGAGCACTAACCAGCCGCCCAACATACCGAAGACCGGGCTGATCAACGAGAAGGGGGCAACGAGCGAGGCCGGGTAGAGGCTCATAAGCTTTCCCCATGCGCCCAACGAAAAGAGCGTACCCACGAGAGCCAGAAAGAGCAGTGCTAAAGCACTTGTCCAAGTCAAGTTCCTGAATGCATTCGCAAGTCCGATCGGGCCGCCTTCTGTCATCAGGGAAAGCAGCAGCAGAGGAATCGGCGGCACGATGCTAAACCACACGGTAAATGCAAACATGTCTACTTTTCCTGCACGTTTCAACTCGATATTTCCCCACGCAAATCCAGCTGCACCAAGAAGCGCGAGTGCGACGGGAGCTAGCTGAAGCATCGCGTGGTATCGTGCGTAGCCAAGTAACAGCACACCAAGCAACGCAAGCACCATCATGAATTTTTGGGCCGAAGTGGATGTTTCTCTCAGAAAGATGCCGGAGAACAGGAGCGTTATAAAGACCTGCATTTGAACAAGCACTGACACGATGCCTGCAGGCACCCCCAACTGGATCGCAAAAAAAAGACAGCCGAACTGGATAACTCCGAGACAAAGCCCCGTGCGTAAATAAAGGCCGAAAGGCAACTTGGGCCGGCGAAGAAAAGTAACGCCAGCGGCAAACACAATAACGAAGCGCAGAGCTGCCAGGAGCAGTGGTGGGCATCCACGGAGGCCGATCGCGACGACCACAAAACTAAGACCCCAAATCGCTGCGACCAGCGTTGCAAGTGCGATATGCTGGATCTTCAAGTTGCCTCCTGTTCGTTTTGCATATCAAGTAACGCGGCTTCATACGCCTGTATGAAGAAGTCGATTTCGGATGCTGTCACGTTCAGCGGTGGAAGCAAGCGTATCGACGCCGGATCGTGAGCCGCTGGAATCGTGAGTACATTCTTATTCAGAAGCGCATGCCAAAGCCGCGCTGCCACCGCGTCGCCAAGGTGCCGGAGGCATTCTGGTGTCGTCCGGATCGAAAGGGCAAGGCCGATCCCGTCACAGCGAAGGCCGAGGCTAGCACCGGCATGCTCGATGCCGTTACGCAGGCGCTCGCCTTGCGTACATACGTTCATGCGAAGCTTGAGTTCACGCAGCAACGTAAGGACGTGCAAACCACAACGCATACCTAATCTGTTGCCGCTGAAAGTCGATCCGTGAATTTTCGCGGCGCCTTCGCGTCCAAACATCGACTGATAGATCGAATTTCGCATGAGAACAGCTGACACCGGGAAAAGTCCGCCAGTCAGTGCTTTGGACAGCAGTACCATCTGCGGCGGCGAAGCGCGGAGGGTCTGATAGGCGAACCAGTCTCCAGTCCTGCCTAAACCACTGAGAATCTCGTCGAAAATGAGCACGGTTCCATATAAGTCGCATTCACTGGCGATATCAGCAAGGTCCTCCCGATTCCAGACGCGTGCTCCTGCGGTTCCCTGAACCGGTTCAAGCAGGACCGCCGCTACGTCCTTGCGAGCGAGATGCGCTCGGATCGCCGCCACGTCGCCGAAGTCTACCTGTTTGAAGTCTTCCGGAGGTGGCGTTAAGTTACGGCGCCAGAATGAGTTGCCAGCCAGCCATGTCGCTGTGTGTGACAAGCCATGGAATCCACCGCCGATTGTCAAGATCCCTTTCCGGCGCGTATGTACCATCGCGAATTTCAGCGCAGCATCGACTGCTTCGACGCCGCTGCTGCCGAAATACACCTTTCCATCAGGCAAGCCACTCAGTTCGATCAATTGTGCGGCCAGCGCGCCGGCATCAAAGGAGATACCAAGGGGATTGAGATTTGGCAACGGGGAGTGCAGGTCGTTGCTCAAGCGATATAGGAGCGCGGGCAGATGATGTCCAAACGGCATCGCACCGTACCCGGACACGAAGTCGAGAAATCGGCTTCCGCCTTGCATCGTAATCCAGCTTCCCGAAGCACTAACGGGCTTTGTGTTAAGCCCGGCGAGTTGGACAACATCGGACCAAGCCGGGTTCACGAAGCGCTCGTATTCGTCTGTTTTTGTACCCATTTTGCCGATCAGGAAAGCGTATCCGCGTACGTTGTGAGCGAACAGATCGTCAGATCATGCTGCTTGCCGTAAAACTCTGCGGCCTGATCCATCGCCCGAAAATTTAGCTCAATCAGGAATGCCAGGTTGGCGAGCGCACGACGTTGCGCCACTGGGGAAATGGCTCGCAGCTCCTCAAAGAACAAACGCGACAGAGCCGCGTGATTCAGTTCAAGGTTCAGATCATCGTGGCGTTTCGCCACTTTTTTGTATTCGATTAGAGAAGAGCTCAATTTTTCCAGACGTTCATGGACAGGGTTATCGACACCAAGCATGCCTTCCGTGACCATGATTGAACTCATGTAGCCGATTGCGTCGTACCGCCCAAGCACTGTGAAAGCATCCACGTAGGCCTGAAACAATGGAAGCGGCAACGCTTTATCCAACTTTTCTGGTGCTATGCGGAGCGCGACACAGGTATCGCGCTCGAAGATCTCGTGCCCTAGCTCTTCCTGAAAGTACCGATAGATACGTTGCTTGATCGGCGAACGCGTGCGCTTGGTCATTAGCGGCGCGATGATTTCAACGAAGCGTTGAGTCACGTGATACTGCTCAATGAAAAGACCCTGAACCAGTGGCCCAAACTGCGTTGCGCTGTCGTTGATTTCTGTGACGTATCTTGATTGCCCTAAATGAGAGAGCGCGGATAACGCAAAATCTTCAGCTTGCCGCATAAAGTTGAGTCCGGTCTCGATCTGGTCGCATGTTGCGGTCGCTGCTACGCGACGCGCACGACCCTCGGTCGTCGCCAGATGCAAGAGATCTACCAGGCACATCAGATATGCCTCAATGTGCGCATTGCAATAAAAGCCAGCAGTTGTCGCTTGCATTTGGGATGGTGAGCTCTGTTTGCCGAGGGTCATCCCGAGGTAATGGCCTACCCGGAGCAGAATGTCACGCCACAGAGAAACGACAATTGGAAGGTTCTCTTCGACATAGAGTCTCTGCAGAAAAAAGGTCTGTAGGGCGAAGTCGTCATGGTCAGTAGCAGACCGGATATCGTCGACCGAAAACATGTCAGTTTTCGGGAGCGGGACGTCAAGCGCATGTACGAACATGGAAATGGCTTGTCGATACTTGTCGTGTTGGCCGTTCGAGGCGCGAATCAATACGGCTTCCGCTTTGCGCACGAGCTTTTCGCAAAGTTCATTGCTATCCTCAAAAACCCGCAAATCGGCGGGCTTGCTCTGCACCAGCGAGAGCTCGTCGAGCTTTTTTATCAGGTTCGCTTGCCACGGCTGTGCCAAGCCCAGTTTGATGTCAGACCAGAGTTGCGATTCAGGGTCGGCCATTGACCGAATGCTGTCTAGAAGTTGCGAGCCATCGATTTCATTTGACACAATTTCATATGCATTCGAACCTGAACTTAACACGACGGTTCGGCCATCCTTGTCGAGATCTACCGATAGCGGGACGAGCCGCGGCATGTCGTAGTGGTCAATATGCCAAGATTCCATTCTTTGCCTCTCTGCTAGCGAAATCACTGAAAGATTCGGGGGATCACTGCGTTCGGCTTACCGTAATAGCCGATGATCTCTTCTTCCTGCTGTGCCATCGTTTCGATCGCAAGCACTAGGTTCTTTTCGACTATAAGTTGCTCTTCACGACAGATTGCGCTTCGTTCGGCCAGAAGATCTGCTGTGACATCTTCGTGATCGAGAGCGTCATTGATGCTTGCGTGAGCGAGCAATGGCTTCGCGAACTCTGCTGGCAGACCAACCTTCGCACAGCACGAAGCCAGAGCTTCATTGAAGCTGACGCTCGGAATTTCGAAGAGAAATAGAATGCTTTGAAAGGAGAGCAAATGTTGCTTCGCGTAGACGCCGAGTGCGGCGCAAAGCGCGAATGTGGAAGGAAGCGGTAGCAATGAATCCAGCTTGCCTCCGGATGTGTCGATTCCTGCCGCCTCGAGGCTTTCGGCTAGCATCCGATCGTGATCGAGTTCGGAGACCAAGAAACGCTGTATGGTCTGCTGGTTTTTACGGCTGTCAGCTTGTGAGAGCGCCGGGGCGATAAGGCCCGGCGCTGCGCGGACGATGTAGTAATACTCGAGCGCGTAGCCGATCAGCATCTCCCGGGTCAACGATCCATCTTTCATCATCGAGAACAACTTCGACGTGCAGCGAGCCTGCATGGCACGAACGGTCAGGTCGCGAAGATGAGCGTTGAACTCGGGTCCAGAAAGGGTGCCGGCAGGCCATTCGAAGCTTGATTCTGTGACGAGCCCCAATCTGTCGAGCTCACCAAGCAGCCCGTCGATCGATGATGCAACTGACGGGTGTCGACCTCGCAGCTGATCCAATGTCTCATTACCAATCTTCATGGACTCGATCAATGCACGCACCGATGATCTCGCTTCGGCACTGATGGAGATATCGCACGACTGGTAGCCGTAAATTATCGACAATCCGTCGGTAGTTTCCTCGATCCTGACGCCTTTTCGCAGGGTCGGGCAATGGAAAAGTTCAGAAATTTCGGGAGCCAGCATGATGCCCTCAGTAGAGGTTGATTAAAGATGGTCGACACGGCGCAGTATTTCTCCCGCTGTCGAATAGTGTCTCCAGACGGCCGAGTAAAATGCATCGTACAATTCGACGAAGAGGTACGTCTGCGTGCGCATCCGCTTCATCGTCTCTTCATCGACGACTGGTATCTGGGAGAAAATTTTGCGAGTGAGGCTGCCATGCTCGCCCTGAAGGTTGATATCTGAATGCGCTTTCACTGGCCGCAGAAATTCGGGGTCGATTCCAATCCGAAATGCAGCATCAAGGAACGAGTCTTGGCGAATATCCTTGCCTTCAAGGATGCCAAGCGTTGTAAAGAAAAAGAGCGGGTCGTTATGCGCCCAGTATGCAAGACCGTTACAAAGTGCCATTGTCTGGGGCAACGGAATAGTGTGTGCGAGATCGTCGCGCGAAATTCCTATACGATTGAGCGCCTTCAGAAGTAGCTCGTCGTGACCGTATTCTTCAGAGAAGAACTCGTTCATCGCAAGACGAACCTTCGTGTTAGGAACATATGAGAGCACTGGCGCATCGAAGTAGCTTTCTCGGAAGAGGAAATGGTAGTTTTCAATCACCATTCCGTACACAACTGATTCCGGAACGTCGCCCGGATTCGTTGCTTTCGAGCAGTTCGTCCAGAATTCGTTGCGGTAGAGCGTTTCATAAAGAAGATGGTTCGATAGATCTTCGATTTCGAGGAGCGCTTCGAAACCAGTCTTTCCTGTTGGGCGGATAGCCGGGCGAATGATTCCATGTGCGGCCAAACACTCCACGAGCTGGCGAACGTGCTCACGCGCTCTAACCGGAAGTACATTCGCTATTTCCGCTTCAGTGCGCTCTTCTCCGAGAATTTCCAGCAAATCCTCGATTTCCCCAGCACTGACTACACCATCGGCGAGTTCAAAATCCTCGCCGACGCTTGTCCGGACAACAAGTGGAGTATGTGAAACCACTGATGAGTTCAATAAATATTTACGTGATTCCGACAAAATATTCTCCACTTCATCCTCCAATCAGATTGAATATAAATACGGAGCCACGGTATCTTCCGCAGCTCCGGCTCTTAACAGAGCGCCGTTCGATTACAGATGAACGGGGATCAGAACAGGACGCGGGTTACGCGGCTTTACCGAAATTACAACTTTTTCTGGCGTCGTCGATTGCGACATCACTATCTCCTTTGATTACTGGCTGAAAATGCCCACAAACACGTTGCGAGCAGGGGCTTTGCCGAATATCGGCAAATCGAAACATTGATACCTTTAAACTACGGCGACTCGCAATCCGAGTGCGATCAATACAACGGAGGAAAGCGCGCGAACTAATAGCCCAGATATTTTTCCATCAAACACTTTTTTCAACATAAGCCCGCCGCCGAGTGCAATGATCAGGTCAGACGGCATAGCTGTTATTGGAATCAAGGATCCAAGAATGAAAGATTGTACGGATACATTCCCCGCATCCGGGTTGATGAACTGGGGAATGAATGATAAAAAAAAGACTACAGTTTTTGGGTTCGTCACTTCAGTCAAGGCTGCCTGAAGATATATGGTTATCAATGGTGTATCTTTTATTTGTTCGATATTGCTGGTTGTGGACCGTGAACGACGAAGCAGGTCGATCGCTGCGCACACACCCAAATACAGAAGATAAAAGGCACCGGAAAACTTGATGATCTTGAAGATCAGCGGATTGGCGACGATCACTGCAGAGATGCCAAGAGTGGCAAGGAGTACGTGGAAGACACCGCCGGTAGCTAAGCCTAACGCCGATGCGATGCCTCCATCACGCCCTTGGGAGGCTGTCCTGGAAAGGATATACAGCATCGATGGACCAGGCGAGCAACTTAGAATAAATCCAGCGGCAATCACTGAAACGATGGCCCGCGTTTCGACCACCATCACATCTCACCCTCATCGACCGTGTATTGGAACGGATTTTCCGACGGCATACCGTTCGGAAGTTCCAGATCTCCTGCCTCGTGCAGTTCTCGAAGATAAGTGAAGTCACGGGTCACCTGCTCCAGTAGGTGATATCCGGCGACGATTTCCCTGTATTTAGTCATGCCATGCTTTTGCGTGGCAAAGCGTGAATGGGGGGAGATTTTTGAATTGAAATCCAAGGAAGAAAAGAATGGTATTGAATATCTCTCTTTTCCGGTATTGATAACCCGGTGAGAGTTTGATTTCCAGTATCCGTTTGTGAGGCACTCGAGCATATCCCCGATGTTCACGACAAAAGCGTCGACGATCGGTGGTACGGGCACCCAGGCACCATTCCGGATTTGCGCTTGCAGGCCCGGGCTATCCTGATAGAGGATTGTGAAACATTCATAGTCGGTGTGCGCGCCCATATTCGTATCCGTTATATCAGGCGGATCGCCGTTTTCAATGTAGTGAAGAAGCCGCAACTGCGAGGATGGATGATTCATCTTTGAGACTATTGCGCCTGGCTCTACGTCGAGTGACATTTCAATTACAGTCGAAAGCTCGCGGCTAATGTGAATCATGTTACAGAAAAAGATATATACGATATCCTTGAACGATGGTAGATCGGGCCAGTTAATTGGTCCGTTGAATATGTTATTGCCGACTTCGGCCGATACTGTCTCCAGAGAGAGATCGAACGACTCGTAACGACGACGCTTCCCTTCATCGCCGTACAATCCCTTCTCTGTCAGAGGGACATAGCCGGCGTGCCGCATGCCTGTTCCGATGCGGTAGCGGTCCTTGTACGCCGATGGCATTGAGTGAAATATCTCTGATTGCTCACGTACGGAAGATGGGTCGATGCCAAGCCCTGTTATATAAAACATTCCAAAATTCACCGCAGCATCATTAATCTTGTTTGCTAGAGCTTCTCGCGCACGGCCCGAATCGGAATAAATTGCTTCGGAGTTGATTATCGGAATAGTGAATGTGTTTTCCACAATTTCGTCTCGCAGTTATTTTTCAAGCATTTGATCAATATTTTTTTTCAGGATAAAGCTATCAAATTGATAGGTTGTTATGAGATAACGATATGGCAAACGACGGCAGGACAGCCTTCCCGGGGCCCTGCGTGAGATCGCTCACATCAAACGCGCGTTCTTCATTCCCGACTGGCTGGAGAGCACCGAACCGCGCCGCCGCGTCGATACCTGTGTACAAGGACGAGACCCGCAATGCGCTTGCTCGGTCGGTGTTGTTCTACCGTCTCGGTAGAAGTTCGCGATCGGAGCGTCGAGTTCCAGCGTTATCGTGCTGGTGGCCTGAATCTCGTCACTGCTGCAATCATGTTGCGGAACATCGACTGTCTTTTGGACGAGCGATTAAGGCTATAAGCGCACGGAACGTCGCCCTACACAACGCTGCCACCCTATTGTTCTCCGCCCGTTTGGCAGCGTGTCAACCTGGCCGGCGACTACGTGTCGAAGAACAACCAAGTAAGCTTCAGCCGTTGCGGCCATCACCGCTGGCATCTGCGTGAGCGCCAACTGAAGGAGGAGCCAACCGCTAAAGTTGCTTTATTTTCGGTTTTCTGAAGAGACCCCAGAGTAAGCGCTAAAGTGCCGACTCTGGAAGACAGGAGACACAACCGTGGAATTGCGCGCCCTTCGCTATTTCATCGAGGTGGTGCGGCAGCAGAGTTTCACCGCCGCCGCCGAACAGCTGCACGTGACCCAGCCCACCATCAGCAAGATGGTGAAGGCGCTCGAGGACGAGACCGGCACGCCGCTACTGCTGCGCGACGCGCGCCAGATGGTGCTGACCGACGCCGGACGCATCGTCTATCAGCGCGGCCAGGACGTGCTCGCCGCCTACGCGCAGCTGCAGGCCGAGCTCGCCGATCTGGACACGCTCGGGCGCGGCGAGCTCACCATCGGCATCCCGCCGATGGGCGGCTCGCTCTTCACACCGGCCATCGCCGCGTTCCGCCAGCGCTATCCGAAGATCGAGCTCAAGCTCTTCGAGCAAGGCTCGCGCGCGATCGAGGCCGCGCTCATCTCCGGCGAGCTCGAGCTGGGCGGCGTACTGCTGCCCGTCGATCCGGAGCAGATCGACGTGCTGCCGATCTCCCATGAGCTCCTGTGGCTGGTCGCGCCGCGCGGCTCGCGCTGGGACGGCACGCCAAGCGTGCCGCTCGCCGATCTGGCCGGCGAGCCGTTCGTGTTCTACGGGGAGAGCCTTGCGCTGAACGACGTCGTGCTCGCCGCGTGCCGCGCGGCGGGTTTCACGCCGCAGATCGTGGGCCGCAGCGGCCACTGGGACCTGATGGCGGCGCTCGTGCTCGCGGGCGTGGGCATCGCGCTGCTGCCCGCGCCGTATGTGCGCCGGCTCGACTCGGCGCGCTTCACCTGCCTGCCCGTTACCGATCCGCAAGTGCCTTGGGACATGGCGATCGGCTGGAAGCGCAGCGGCTATCTTTCGCACGCCGCGCGCGCGTGGCTCGAGGTGGCGCGCGAGGAATACGGCAAGCCGTCCACCTTCCTCGACGACTTCGTGCGCCCGCCCGGCCTCGAAAAGCCGGCCGCCGACACGCGCTGACGCATGAGCGCGCCTGCATCACGTTGCGGCGCAAAGTAAAAGAGCCGCCCGGCTCACGCCGGACGGCTCTCTACGCGTTTTTTAGGTGGTCTCTCTCGCGCTGCGCCGCGTAACGCTTTTTGCGCTTACTGCTGTGCTACGAACTCGATGCGCCGGTTGTGAAAGCGCCCGCCTTCGGTGTCGTTGCTGTCGACCGGCTTGGCGTCGCCGTAACCCTCGGCGATGAGCGTGGACGCGCTCACGCCCTGCGCGACCAGGTAGGTGCGCACGGCTTGCGCGCGGCGCTTCGAGAGCGCGAGGTTGCTCGCCTTGTTGCCGACGTTATCCGAATAGCCCGCGATTTCGATCTTGACCGGCTTACCTTCCTTCGCGCAGGCGTTGAGCACCTTGGCCGACTGGCGCAGGTCTTCGCCCGCCGAGGCCGGGATGCTCGTGCTGCCCGTCGCGAAATTCACCACCTGCAGGTTGAACACCTTCACGATATCGGCGGAAGCGCACGAGGCCTCGGTGCCGAACAGGCCCTTCACGGCGTCGCGGAACGATTGCGTGGCGTCGGCCACGGCCTTCTGCACGTTGAACACGCCAATGTCGAAGCCCGAGCCGAACAGCGCCTTGAGCTTGTCGAGCCAGCCGAGCTGCGCGTTGGCCGCGGCGCCGCTCAGCTCCACGTGCGAGCCGTCGATCTTGACTTCTGCGCCGGGCAGCGCGAGCAGCGGCAGCAGGCCGTCGAGGTGCGCGAGCCATGCGGCTGGCTTCGTGGCGGCGTCGACCGTCACGTTGGCGTCGAACTTGCCTGCGCCGAACTTCTTCGTGAGCGCGTCGAGGAGCTGGGCCTTCTCGGCCTCGGTGCCCACCGTCGCGGTGACCGTCGGCACGCCGGCCTTGTCGACCGTGAACGAGAGGTGCGAGTCCTGGGTCGGCGCCGGCGCGGCGTCGCTCGCCGACGAAGCCGCTTCAGCCGAGGATGCCGCTGCGGCGTCCGAGGCCTGCGAAGCCGGCAGTGCGACGGGTGCGTTCGCGTCCGATGCGGCTTGCGCTGCCGGCGCAACGGCCGAAGCGGCTTGCGCGGCACTCGCCTGGGTGTCTTCGGCGGCGTCGTCGCGCTGGCATGAGCGCAGCGCGAAGAATGCGATGATCAGCGCGATTGCGGCCAGCAGCCACCACAGCCACGAATGCCCGCGCTTCTCGGGCTCGATCGGCGGCGTTGCGGCGGTCTGAGGCGGCACGGCGGCGGAAATCGGGCGCACGGCCGGCTGCGGATGATCCAGATGCGCCGAGACATCTTTCAGGCGCGTGAGAATCGAGCCCGCGAAGCTGGCCGCGGTGCCGAGGCCCACGGCTTGGGCGAGGCGGTCGGTGAGGCTTGCATTGACCGACGAAAGTTGATGGCCGAGCAGCGTTGGCAGTTGTCCGACCAGGCCCTGCGAGCCCGTGAAGTGATGCTTCAGGATGCCCATGACCGCCGCGCCGACCACGCCGGTCAGCGAGAAGGCCGTCGACTGCGCCGCGCCGGTTTGCGCGGCCACGGCGTCGGCGAGTGCGCCGACGTTGATGCCCGCGGCCTTCTGGATCAGCTCGCGGCCCGCGGTTTCAAGCTGGCTCAGGCCCGAGGTGCTCGAGAGCATCTCCGGCAATTGCTTGCCGATCAGCGCGTTGACGTCCGGCGACATGATGGCGGAGAACAGGCCACGCGCGCCTTCGGGCGTGCTGCCACGATGCATGATGGCGGCGACGATGGCCGGAGCCGCTGCGCTCGTGACCTTGCGGGTGAGGTCGGGCGTGAGGCCGAAGCGGCCGGCGAGCGTGCGCACGACATCGTCGCTCAGGACCGTTTCCAGCAATTGAAAGACATTGATGCTCATCGAGCGGTTCCTCCAGTTCGCGGACGCGCCAACTGACACGCCCAGATGCCGCGCGATTATAGGGAGTCCGAAATCTCGAAAATACGCCTGGCGCTTGTGCCGCACACTCTTTGACGAAAACCCCTCTACAGGGTCTTTTCTTCGTCAACGCAATGTCAAAACGAGGCGGATTGCGCCGGCGCGCTGCGCCTCGTTTCGATGCTTCGCACGTGAGACGATCAACGTGTACGAGAGCGGGAAGATGCGTATCAGGCGATGACTGTTGCGCCGTGCGTCACGCTTCCGGCGCGCCGGCTCGCGGCGATGAAGTCGGCCGCGCGCTCGCCGATCATCACCGTTGGCGCATTGGTGTTGCCGCCTATCAGCGTCGGCATGACCGAGGCATCGGCGATACGCAGATGCGTCACGCCGCGCACGCGCAACTGCGGATCGACGACCGAGCGCGCGTCGCCGCCCATGCGGCAGGTCGCGACGGGGTGATAGATCGTGTCGGCGTGCGCCGCGATGACCGCGCGCAGTTCGGCGTTGCTCTGGTCCGCATGTGTGTAGAGCTCGCGGCCGCCCATCCGCGCGAGCGCGGGCGCATCGAGAATGCGTCGCGCAATGCGTGCGCCCTCTACCAGCAGATCGAGATCGCGCGCATCGGAGAAGAATTGCGGGTCGATCACGGGCGCGACGCGCGCATCGGCGCTCGCGAGCGTGAGCGTGCCGCGGCTCGCCGGGCGCAGCACGCATGCGTGCAGCGAGTAGCCGTGGCCCCAGTGCAGGTGGCGGCTATGGTCGTCGACGAGCGCCGTGCAAAAGTGCAATTGCAGATCTGGCCGGTCGAGCTGCGGGCGGCTCTTCAGGAAGCCGCCCGCCTCCGCCACGTTGGTCGTGAACATGCCGCGCCGGGTACGCAGATAACGCACGAGGCCGGACACCATCTTCACGCCGCCGCGCAGCGAATAGCCCACGGTCTCGCTCGAATGCACGCGCTTGTTGAACGTGAAGTCGATATGGTCGATCAGGTTGCGGCCCACCTCGGGCGCGTCGTGGCGCACCGCGATGCCGTGCGCGCGCAGTTGCGCGGCGGGGCCGATGCCCGAGCACATCAGGAGCTGCGGCGAATTGAACGCGCCGGCCGCGAGGATCACCTCGGCGCGTGCTTCGAGCGTTTCGGTGCGCCCGCCGCGCGCCACCTCGACGCCGCTCGCGCGCGCGCCGTCGAAGGTGACGCGCAGCACGGTCGCATCGGCGATCAGATGGAGATTCGTGCGCGGCTGGCCTGCCCGCTCGTCATAGAGATAAGCGCGCGCCACGGTGCAGCGCTCGCCGCCGCGCTGCGTCACCTGATAGAAACCCACGCCCTCCTGCCTGGCGCCGTTGAAGTCGTCGTTGAGGGGAAAGCCGGCCTCGTGCGCGGCCTGCACGAAGCGCTGCGCCACCGGATTGCGCTCGCACAGATCGGCGACCCCAAGCGGCCCGCCCGCGCCGTGCCACGCGCTGGCGCCGCGCGAATTGTCCTCGGCGCGCAGGAAAAACGGCAGCACGTCGTCCCACGCCCAGCCCGCGCAGCCCAGTTGCGCCCACTCGTCGTAATCGAGCGGATGACCGCGCGTGTAAATCATTGCGTTGATGGCGCTCGAGCCGCCGAAGCCACGCCCGCGTGGTTGATACCCGCGGCGGCCCGCGAGACCCGGCTGGGGCACCGTCTCGTAGGCGTAGTTGTTCTTCGTGCGTCGCGGCACGAGCGCCGCGACGCCCATCGGCATGTTGACGAACAGATTGCGCGCGGTGTGCGGCCCGGCTTCGACGAGCGCGATGCTCGCGTCGGGACAGCGCTCGGCCAGCCGCCCGGCGAGCGATGCACCGCCCGAGCCGCCGCCTACGATGACGTAGTCGTATTGCATGCCTCCTCCCTTGGTCGGCCGGCGTGAGTGCTTCAACACTGACGCCGGTCCAATGCACGAGGCGTTGCATGCAAAACGCGCTTGAGGCACGCTAGATGCACGCTCGTTCGATTTCGCTTTTCCGCGCATTGTAGGAAGCGTCCGAGACTGAGGTCAGCTTTTATGTCAGAACCTTTCCTCTAATCCTCAGGCCGCGTAGGCGGCAGCCAGGCGGCTACCATGAAAGGCCGTTCAGCCGCGCGAGCTGAATGATTCCAGCAAGCAGAACAGGGAGCGCTGGAGCGCGCATGGACCGCAGATCGGCCTTGTTTGGCCGCGCGCCCTCGCGCGCCGCCGATGGAGACACGTAGATGGACTCGACGGACCGCAGCGGCACGATGGACACAACGCAGGCATTGAGCGGCAACGCGCCGGGCGCCGATGCGTCGGGCGCCGATGCGTCGGGCGTCGCTACGCTCGCCTATCGCCCCGGCACCACCCACGAAGTTACGAATCAGGCGCCGCCGCTCGCCGATTACAACCTTTTCACGACCGATTCCGCGCTGGGCGAAGCGCTCGCGCGCGCCGGCGCCGGCTGGCATCGCGAGGCGCTCGTGCGTCACGGCGCAACGCTGGGCGCGGCGCCCACGCTCGCGCTGGCCGACCTCGCCAACCGGCACTCGCCCGAGCTGCATACGCACAGCCCGCGCGGCGAGCGCATCGACGCGCTCGAATTCCATCCCGCCTGGCACGAGCTGCTCAAGCTGCTGCGCGCCGAAGGCCTGCATGCGCTGCCGTTTTCGGAGCCGCGCCCCGGCGCGATGGCCGCGCGCTGCGCCGGCTATTTCCTGCACGCGCAGCTCGAATCGGGCTCGCTCTGCCCGCTGACCATGACGTTCGCGAGCATCCCGGTGCTGCAGTGCGAGCCTGCGCTCTTCGACACGCTGCGCGAGCGGCTTTACACGCGCGAGCACGACGCGCGCGACGTGCCGCTCGCCGGCAAGCGCTCGATGATGATCGGCATGGGCATGACCGAAAAGCAGGGCGGCTCGGACGTGCGCAGCAACCGCACGCAGGCGCGCCCGGCGGGCATCGCCAGCGGACGCGGCGCCGAGTACCTGCTCACCGGACACAAGTGGTTCTTCTCCGCGCCGCAGTGCGACGCGCATCTCGTGCTCGCACGCACCACCGAACATGATGGGCTGTCGTGTTTCTTCGTGCCGCGCTTCAAACCGGACGGCACGAAAAACGCGGTCCAAGTGCAGCGCCTGAAAGACAAGCTCGGCAACCGCTCGAACGCAAGCAGCGAGGTGGAATTCTTCGACGCGTACGGCGTGATGATCGGCGACGAGGGGCGCGGGGTGGCGACCATCATCGAGATGGCGAACTACACGCGGCTCGACTGCGTGATCGGCAGCGCGGCGCTCATGCGTGCCGCGCTGGTGCAGGCGATCCACCATGCGCGGCACCGCAGCGCGTTCGGCCGCGTGCTCGCCGATCAACCGCTGATGCAGAACGTGCTCGCCGATCTCGCGCTCGAATCCGAGGCCGCCACGGTGCTGTTCATGCAGCTCGCGCAAGCGTTCGAAGAGAGCGCGAATGACGCGAATGCAGCCGGAACCGTCACAGAAGAAAGCGGCCGTGCGCTCGTTGCCCGCGCCTGGCGGCGCATCGTCACGCCCGCCGCCAAGTTCTGGGTCTGCAAGCGCACCCTCGCCTTTACAGGCGAAGCGATGGAGGTCTGGGGCGGCAACGGCTACGTCGAGGAAGGGCCGATGGCGCGCTTCTACCGCGAGGCGCCCGTCAATTCGATCTGGGAAGGCTCGGGCAACGTCATGTGCCTCGACGTGCTGCGCGCGCTCGAGCGCGATGCCGACGCCGCGCAGATGCTCTTTCTCGCGTGGCGGCGCGAGGCTGCAGGGCATGCAGCGCTCTCAGCGGCGCTCGACCGGCTCTCGGCGCTGCTCAATGGCGCGCCCGGCACGCGCGAGACCAGCGCGCGGCACATCGCCCAGCAGATCGTGCTGATCGCGCAGGCCATGCTGCTGCGCGCGGGGCCGCCCGAGGTGGCCGAGGCGTTCATTGCCATGCGCCTCGACGAGCATGACGCCGACTGTGGGCGCGTGTTCGGCACGCTGCCCGCGCGCTTCGATCACGCGGCGCTGATCGCGCGGGCGTTGCCGCCGGACTATCTCGCTGCGTAAGCAGCAGCGCCTTGCGGCCTAAACGGCAACGCCTTGTGGCGTAGGCAGCAGCGCCTTGCGGCGTAAACGGCAGCGCCTTGCGGCATAAGCGCCAGCGCCGAAGACCGACGCATCCATCGCAACCCGGCATGGCCGTTGCGCCATCCTCACGAGGACCGACCATGAAGCAGGATCTGCCCGAAGCACTCGCACGTCAGGACGGTCACGACAGCGGCGGCGGCCCCAGCCGCGGCGCGCACAGCGCTGCGTCCGGCCTGCCGGGCGACTCCGGCGACTCCATCGACCCGCGCGAATCGTTGCACGCCTTGCTCGCCGCGCAGCGCGAAGCGCATCAGCGCGCGCCGTTTCCCTCATGGAGCGAGCGCGCGCGCCATCTGCGGGCGCTGCGCGACGTGCTTTTCTCGCACCAGGACGCACTAGCCGTTGCGATGAACGCCGATTTCGGCCAGCGCTCGAAAGCCGAGGTTGCGCTTGCGGAGTTCGTGGTGCTCAAGCAGGAGATCGACGCCGCGCTCAAGCACGGCGCGCGCTGGATGCGCCCGCAGCGCCGCCGCGTCGGCAAATGGCTCGCGCCGGGCAGCGCGCGCGTCGTGCCGCAGCCGCTCGGCGTGGTGGGCATCGTCGTGCCGTGGAACTATCCGCTCCTGCTCGGCGCGAGCCCGCTCGTGTGCGCGCTCGCAGCGGGCAACCGCGCGATGATCAAGATGTCCGAGCTCACGCCGCGCACCTCGGCGCTCTTCGAAGCGTTGATCAGCCAGACCTTCGCGCGCGACCACGTAGCGGTCGTGAACGGCGACGCCGCCATGGGCGCCGCATTCACGGCGCTGCCGTTCGACCATCTGCTCTTCACGGGCTCGACGCGCGCCGGCCACGAGGTGATGCGCGCGGCCGCCGCGAACCTCACGCCGGTCACGCTGGAGCTCGGCGGCAAGTCGCCCGTGCTGATCGGCGAGCACGCGCGCTTCGATTACGCCGTCGACAGCCTGCTGCTTGGCAAGACGCTCAACGCGGGGCAGACCTGCATCGCGCCCGATTACGTGCTGCTGCCGCGCGGCAGCGAGGAAGCCTTCATTGCCCGCGCGCGCACGCGCTTTGGCGAGCTCTATCCCGACTTCGCGAACAACCGCGACTACACCTCGATCATTTCGGCGCGCCACTATGAGCGGCTCGAGCGCCTCGCCGACGAAGCGCAGGCCGCGGGCGCGCAGTTGCATGCGCTTGGGTCCCGCGACGCCGCGACACGGCGCTTCGCGCCCGTGATCGTGACGGGCGCGCCCGCTCACACGCCGCTGATGCAGGAGGAGATCTTCGGGCCGCTGCTGCCGCTCGTGCCCTACGACTCGCTCGACGCAGCGCTGCGCTACGTGAACGCGCGCGCGCGGCCGCTTGCGCTCTACCTCTACGCCGACGACGCGCGCACCGTCGAGCGCGTGACGCGCGAGACCGTGGCGGGCGGCATGTCGGTGAATGAGACACTCATGCACATCGCGGCCGAAGGGCTGCCGTTCGGCGGCGTGGGCGCGAGCGGCATGGGCGCGTATCACGGCTACGAAGGCTTCACCACGTTCTCGCGGATGAAGCCCGTGTTCACCCAGGCGCGGCTGAACGCACGCGGCCTGATCGCGCCGCCCTACGGAAAGCTGTTCAACCTTCTGATACGCGTGATGTTGAAGTTCTAGCGGCGCGAACGCGCCTACCGCGGCAGCGCAGGCCAGCGCAGCGGATTCCCCCCAAGCGCCTTGGCATCCGGCAGACGCGACTGCGCCGCCGCTGCTTGCGCGTCTCTCGCGGCAGCGGCCGCTTTTGCCTGTCTCGCCTCGCTTTCCGCCGTTTCGAGCCCGTGCAGCCACGCGAGCATCTCGGCCACGGCCTGGTAGAGCTGCGGCGGGACCTGCGAATCCAGATCCACCTGCATCAGCAGCGAGACCATCTCCGGCGCCTCATGCACGTGGAGGCCCGCTTCCTTCGCGCGCTGCACGATCATCTCGGCGACGAGCCCATAACCCTTCGCGACCACGCGTGGCGCGCCGTCGCGCGCGACGGGGTCGTCGTAGGCGAGCGCAGCGGCGCTCCTGCGGTTCGTGCGGCTCATCCGAGCTCCCAGTCTGTCGAGTCCGTGGCGTGCGAGGCATCAGCCGCGTGTGAAGCGGGTGCGGCGTGCGCGGCCGCACCGTGCGCCTCGGCAGGGCCGGCTGCATGAGCGTCGCTCGTCTGCGCCGCGGCGGCGCGTGCATACGCACCGGCGGCCCGCGCGCCGTCCATGCCCATCGCCCCCCCTGCGCCGCCGATCTCGCGGATCGACAGCCCCGCGAGCGCGAGGCCAAGCGCTTCGAGCCGCCCGCGCAGCGCTTCGCTGTGCGCGGTGAGGCGCTGCGCACCGCCCGGGCTCGCCTGCACGCGCACCGCGAGCGTCGAGCCCGCGAGCGTCAGCTCCGCGTCGACGGTGCCCAGCGCCGGCAGCGCCAGCGTGAGACGCGTGCGCCATGGCGTTTCGTCGTCGGCGGTGCTGCGCCCGGCGCGTGAGTTGCGTGGATCGAGGCGCTCGTCGTCGTCCGGCTGGATGGTCCAGTCGAGCCGCACGCCCGGCCACGCCTCGCCGGTCCAGCGGAATTCGCCGGTCGCGAGCAGGTCGAGCTGCTGGCGCACGAGCGGCAGCAGCGCCTCGTGCACGCCGACACCCGTCCCCGCCCCGGCGGGCGTGCGGGCGGCGGGCAGCAGCGTGTCGGCGAGCGCCGCCGCCGTGCGGCCACCTTCGCGGAGAGCCTCCTGGGCGAGCGCGGTGGCATTGGCTTCGCCGCGCGCGCCCGAGGCCGCCGCCGTCCCCGCCGCGTTGGCGGTGTTGGCCGTGCGCGCGCCCTGCTGCGCGGCGCCGGGCAGATCGGTCCACAGCACGTCGTCGATGTCGTCCGCGGCCTGGCTCCAGTCGAGCGGCAATTGCGCGCCGTCGCTGGTCAGGCGGTTCTGCGGCTCGTCGGCGAGCTCGCCGGGCGTGCGCTGGCCGCGCAGCCATTGGGCGAGATGGGATTCGTAGAAGAGGCCGCTCGACGCCACGGTCTGCGCGAGCGTCGCGGCAAGCGCCGCGACCGGGCCGGATTGCGCGGCCAGTGCCGCCCCCTGGGCTGCCTGCGCGCCTTGCGGCGTGGACGCGGCGCCCCGCGGGCCGGCCGTGCCGCCATTTGCGCCACCTGCGCCGGCAGCGCCATCGGCGTCTTGCGCGCCGCCTGGCAGTCCCGCCTGCGCCGCCTCTGCCGCGAGATCGGCGAGCAGCGCGGCTTCCATTGACTGAACCTCGGCGGCGGCGCTCGCCTGACCGGCGGAATTGGCGAGGCCCGGCAGCGGCAGTGAGCCAGGGTCGCCCAAGGGCGCATCGCCGGCAGCCGTTGGATCGGCCCAGATCGGCGCGCGCCCGACCACGGCGGGCGTGGCCTCGCCGCCGGAGCGGATGATCGCGTCGAGCGCGAGCGCGACCGCCGAGAGCACGGTCTGCGCCGATGCCTGAGGGGAGCCTGCGCTGCGCGGGTCGGCCAGCGCGGCAACGCCGCCCGTGAGCGCGGAAACGCCCGTCTGCGCGGCACCCGCGCTGCCCTGGGAGCCGGTCGGGCCCAGCGCGCCTATGCGGCTAGCGAGCAGCGCTGCGGCGCTCGTATCGATTCCGTTCATGCGGAGCGTGGCCCGCGCGGGCCCGGTTAGGCGCCGCGCGGCCCAAGCGGCTGCGCGACGCGGTCAGATTTCTCGCTGGTGCGTGCTGCTGGTGCGTGCTGCCGGGTGCTGGCGCGGGGCGCTGCGCTTTCGTCGGCCATCCTCGGCGTCCGTCCGCGCGCGAGCGATGAACGCTCACGGCCCCTCACGGGCCCCGGCGGCCCTTGACGCGCCCCCTGCCGCACCGCCTACCGCGCGCCGTACAGCTCCTGCAACACCCGCGCCGGCTGCGTGGTGCCGTGAAAGAGCGCCGCAAGGCGCGCCATGCACGGACTCGCGAGGTCGCGGATCGCTGCGTCGTCGGCAAGGATCTGCCGGATCAGCTCGTACTTGCGGGTGCGCTCGGGTGCGGTGAGCCGCACGCCGAAGTCGGCGTTCTTGAGCGCGTCCACAAGGTGCCGGTACTCCTCCTGGAGCCCGATCAGCTCGTTCCAGTGCGCACCGCGCGCGGCATGGAGCATCCGCCCCGAAACCGCCGCAATCGCCTCGTAGTGGGCAAAGTAGTCTGCTTTCGAATTCATCTCGTCAATGAACCAGACACAGGTCCGGACGACTCTCTGGCCATCCGCTCCACTTCCGGCGCAATCCCCAACCAGGCTTCCTCGAGCGTCGCCAGCAGGCGGTCGACTTCGACCAGCATGGACTCGCTCTGTTGAATGTTCGCTTCGAGCAGGCGTTGCGTCATATAACCGTAGAGTGCGTTCAGGCGCTGCGCGACTTCTCCGCCCGCCTCGATGTTCAACGCCAGCTGAAGCCCGCTTTCGACAATCCGGATGGCCTTGCCGATCGCCTCGCCGCGCGGCCCCACATTACCCATCTGCAAATGCATGCGGGCCTGTGCGATCGCCTTGCGCGCGCCTTCGTACAGAAGCGCGATCAGCTTGTGCGGACTCGCGCCCATGACCCCTGTTTCGACACCCACGCGTGCATAAGCGTTGGCTCCAGACTGTGCAGGGGAAAACATCGGCGCTTCTCCTTCGAATGTGCGGCTATGGATACGTTGCATCAGGCCCTGGCGCCTCGTGGCGCGAGCCGGTTCTAGCCGTGTTATCGGAACAGCACAGGAGAAGCTTTAGTCAGACAAGTCTGATAAATCGGACAAAGGGCGCAGCGCGCGGCCTTCACACCTGGGTTTGCATGATGTCGGTGTAGGCCGAAACGAGCTTGTTGCGCACCTGCAGGCCGAACTGGAAGCCGATGTTGGCTTTCTGCATGTCGACCATGACGTCGTTGAGCGAAACGTTGCCAGCCCCCATCTCGAACGCCTGCGATTCGCCGACGGCCTTTTGCTGGTCGCCGCTGATCTTGTCGAGGGACGCCTTGAGCGCCGCGGCGAAGCCGCCCGCGGTGGCCGCACCGGAGCCGCCGTCGGCCGCGGCGGAACCGCTCGCCGCCTGAGTGGCCATCGACTGCATCTGCGCAAGGGCCGACGTGAGTGGGTTGACTGGCACGGTCATGTTTTCTCCTGTCGACCAGAGTTGGCGCTTTAGCTGTCGGCCGGAGTAAGTGCTTCAAGCACTTACTCCGGTCCCATGCAAAGCTGTTTCAAAGAGGGGTAGTGCGAGGGCGCGAGCCCACCCGGGCGGGGACGGCGCGCCGCCCGGCCAACCCGGCGCGCATACAGAGCGCCGAATCTGGTGAGGAGCATAGCAATTCGCCCATTCGGGAAGCCCCGAAACTAGGGGGAAAACCCGGCTCTATTCGCGCAATCGGCTTGCCAGAGGCTGCGGATAATCGCTGTCGTGAAAGTTTCCGCCGCGCGCGTGCCGCGCCGCGGGACAGCAAGTCTCCCGGAGAAACCCGTAGCATGGATTCGTCTGCCAACTCTTTGATCAACCCCGACGCCCGCGTGGGCCTCGCCACCAGCGGCGCCGCCACGGGCGCGGCCGCTGCAGGCGTGGCCGGCGGCGCCGCGGAGGACCTGGGCGGCGGCTTTGCGCAGCGCCTGGGTTCGCTGTCGTCGCTGGGCAAGGTGCGCGGCAACCCGCGCGCGCCGCTCATCGTCGCCGTGGCGGTGCTCGTGGCCGTGGTCGCCGGGCTCATCCTCTGGTCGCGCGCGCCCGACTATAAAGTGCTTTACAGCAACCTCTCGGACCGCGACGGCGGCGCCATCATCACGGCGCTGCAGGCCGCCAACGTGCCCTACAAGCTCTCCGAAGGCGGCGGCGCGGTCCTCGTGCCGTCCGACCAGGTGGGCGAAATGCGCCTGCGCCTCGCGCAGCAGGGCCTGCCCAAGAGCGGCTCGGTGGGCTTCGAGCTGATGGACAACCAGAAGTTCGGCATCAGCCAGTTCGCCGAGCAGGTGAACTACCAGCGCGCGCTCGAGGGTGAGCTCGAGCAAACGATTCAATCGATCCAGAGCGTGAAGTCCGCGCGCGTGCATCTGGCCATTCCGAAGCCCTCGGTGTTCGTGCGCGAGCGCGAGGCGCCCACCGCATCGGTGCTCGTCAACCTGTACCCGGGCCGCGCGCTCGACGACGGCCAGGTGGCCGCCATCACGCACATGGTCGCCTCGGCCGTGCCCGATCTGCCGGTGCGCAACGTCACCGTGGTCGACCAGGACGGCAACCTGCTCACGCAGAGCGCCACTAGCGCCGGCCTCGACGCCTCGCAGCTCAAGTACGTGCGCCAGGTCGAGCACGACACGCAGTCGCGCATCGACGCGATCCTGGCGCCCCTCTTCGGCGCCGGCAACGCGCGCTCGCAGGTGAGCGCCGACCTCGACTTCTCGAAGCTCGAGCAGACTTCCGAGAACTACGGCCCGAACGGCAGCCCGCAGCAAGCCGCCATCCGCAGCCAGCAGCAGAGCATCGCCACCGATGCGCAGCAGGCCAATGCCGGCGGCGTGCCGGGCGCGCTCTCGAACACGCCGCCGCAGCCGGCCTCGGCGCCCATCAGCGTGGCCGCCGGCGCAAGCGCGAACGGCGCGGCCCCTGCCACGCCGATCTCGGACCACCGCGACACCACCACGAACTACGAGCTCGACCGGACCGTGCGCCACTACAGCCAGGCGGCGGGCGACATCAAGCGCCTCTCGGTGGCCGTGGTCGTGAACTATCAGCAGCAGGTGGACGCCAAGGGCCACGCCACCATGCAGCCGCTCGACGCGCAAAAGCTCGCCCAGGTCGAGCAGCTCGTGAAGGACGCCATGGGCTACGACGCGAAGCGCGGCGACTCGGTGAACGTGGTGAACGCTGCGTTCCAGCAGGAAGTCGACCCGGGCGCGAACCTGCCGTGGTGGCGCCAGCCCGACATGATCGCGCTCGCCAAACAGGTCGCGACGTGGCTGGGCATCGGCGCGGTGGCCCTGTTCCTCTATTTCGTGATGGTGAAGCCGGCACTGCGCCGCGCCTTCCCGCCGAGCGCCCCGGCCGCCGCCACGCCCGCGCTTGCCGGCGATCACGAGCC
The DNA here is from genome assembly GCF_004353915.1 of Paraburkholderia silviterrae. Taxonomy (GTDB): domain Bacteria; phylum Pseudomonadota; class Gammaproteobacteria; order Burkholderiales; family Burkholderiaceae; genus Paraburkholderia; species Paraburkholderia silviterrae. The sequence continues at coordinate 35,207 of NZ_SMRP01000028.1, forward strand.
GATGCTGCTCGATGGCCTGCCGGGCCTCGACAGGCTCGAAGGCGCAGGGGATGCCGAAAGCGACAACGGCCTCCTCGCCCTCGAGAACGAGAAGCACAAGTTCGAGCGCAACCTGGAGTTCGCGCGCAGCATCGCGCGCCAGGATCCGAAGATCGTCGCAACCGTGGTCAAGAACTGGGTGAACGATGAACGCTGAAGGAGCCACCAAGAGCGCACTGCTGCTCATGTCGATTGGCGAGGAAGAGGCCGCGCAGGTCTTCAAGTTCCTCGGCCCGCGCGAGGTGCAGAAGATCGGCGCCGCCATGGCCGCGCTCAAGAACGTCAAGCGCGAAGAGATCGACGGCGTGCTGCAGGAGTTCGTGAAGGAAGCCGAGCAGCACAGCGCGCTCTCGCTCGACTCGAACGACTACATCCGCAGCGTGCTCACCAAGGCGCTGGGCGAGGACAAGGCCGGCGCCGTGATCGACCGCATCCTGCAAGGCGGCGACACGAGCGGCATCGAAGGCCTCAAGTGGATGGATTCGGGGTCGGTGGCCGAGCTCATCAAGAACGAGCATCCGCAGATCATCGCCACGATCCTCGTGCATCTGGACCGCGACCAGGCCTCGGAGATCGCGTCGTGCTTCACCGAGCGCCTGCGCAACGACGTGCTGCTGCGCATTGCGACGCTCGACGGCATCCAGCCGCAGGCGCTGCGCGAGCTCGACGACGTGTTGACGAGCCTGCTCTCGGGCAGCGACAACCTCAAGCGCAGCCCGATGGGCGGCATCCGCACGGCCGCCGAGATCCTCAATTTCATGACCAGCCAGCACGAGGAAGGCGTGATCGAGAACGTACGCCAGTACGACGCCGAGCTGGCCCAGAAGATCATCGACCAGATGTTCGTGTTCGAAAACCTGCTCGACCTCGAAGACCGCGCGATCCAGCTGCTGCTCAAGGAAGTGGAGTCGGAGTCGCTCATCATCTCGCTCAAGGGCGCCCCGCCCGCGCTGCGCACCAAGTTCCTCTCGAACATGTCGCAGCGCGCCGCGGAACTGCTCGCCGAAGACCTCGACGCGCGCGGCCCTGTGCGCGTTTCGGAGGTCGAAGCGCAGCAACGGCGTATCCTTCAGATCGTTCGCAACCTTGCTGAAAGCGGCCAGATCGTGATCGGCGGAAAGGCGGAAGACGCGTATGTCTGACGAAGCAACGGAGATGGCAACGCAACAGCAGCGCGCGCGCTCGGCGTACCAGCGCTGGGAGATGGCGTCGTTCGACCCGCCACCCCCGCCCTCGCCGCCCCCCACGCCCGACGAGACGGCCGCGTTCGAGGCCGAGTTGCAGCGCGTGCGCGACACGGCGCACCAGCAGGGCCTCACGTCCGGCCACGTGGCCGGCCAGGCGCTCGGCTACCAGGCCGGCTACGACCAGGGCCACAAGCAGGGCTTCGAGCAAGGGCGCGAAGAGGCGCGCGCGCAGGCGCGGCAACTGGCGCAGCTCGCGCAGCGCTTTGCCGATGCCTTGCAGACGGCCGAAGCGGGCGTGGCCGACACGCTCGTCGAGCTCGCGCTCGACATCGCGCAGCAGGTGGTGCGCCAGCACGTGCAGCACGACCCGACGGCGCTGCTGGCTGCGGCGCGCGAGGTGCTCGCGCACGAGCCGCAGCTCGCGGGCTCGCCGCAGCTCGTGGTGAGCCCCGCCGATCTGCCGGTGGTGGAGGCGTATCTGATGGAAGAACTGCAGACGCGCGGCTGGACCGTGCGCACCGACGCGGCACTCGAGCGCGGCGGCTGCCGCGCGCAGTCGGCGACCGGCGAGACGGATGCGGCCATCGGCACGCGCTGGGAGCGCGTGGCGGCGGCGCTCGGCAAGGCGCGGCCATGGTGAATTCGACGCTGCACCAGACCGTGCACCAGGCGATCCACACGGGCGGCCTCACGCCGCTCGAACAGGAGCTCGCGCTCGCGTCGTTCGGGCCCGGCGCGCACGACCCGGCGCAAACGCACGGCGTGCTGGTGGGCGACGACACGCAGGCGGCCCAGCACGACGCCGATCCGCAGGAGCGGCAGGGCGCGCAAGCGGGCGCCGGCGAACGGCACGCGCCGGCGGACACAGCCGCAATGGCCGCAATGCCCGACGTTGCCGCTGGAGCCGGGCCGGGCGCCGAAGCCACCCACGCGCCGCGCGCCGCCGAGCCGCTGCCCTACGCCGCGCCGCGCACTGCACCGTACACCCCGCCGCCGAACTACGACCCCAGCAATCCTCACCTTGCCGCCTGGAATGCGCATCTCGCGAGCGTGCGCGCGCGCAACGCGCTGGCCTTGCCGCTGCGCGGCTGCGGGCGCCTCACGCGCGCCGCGGGCCTCGTGCTCGAGGCCGTGGGGCTGCGCCTCGCCGTGGGCTCCGAAGTGATGATCGAGCTGCCGCAGGGCAGCTCGCTGCCCATGGCCGAAGCCGAGGTCGTGGGCTTCGCGGGCGACAAGCTCTTTCTGATGCCCACCACCGAAGTCGCGGGCCTCTTGCCCGGCGCGCGGGTCTGGCCGCTGGAGAGCGCGCCCATTGCCGACCCGATGGCGGGCGCCAAGCGCCTGCCGGTGGGCTGGGGGTTGCTCGGACGCGTGCTCGACGCCTCGGGCCGCGCGCTCGACGGCCTCGGGCCGCTCAATACCGAAGCCGATGCGCCGCTCACCGCGCCCGTCATCAACCCGCTGAACCGCGAGCCGATCCACAAGGTGCTCGACGTGGGCGTGCGCGCGATCAACGCGCTCCTGACGGTCGGGCGCGGCCAGCGCATGGGCCTCTTCGCGGGCTCGGGCGTCGGTAAATCGGTGCTGCTCGGCACCATGGCGCGCGCAACCAGCGCCGAGGTGATCGTGATCGGCCTGATCGGCGAGCGGGGCCGCGAAGTGAAGGAGTTCATCGAGCAGATACTCGGCGAGGACGGCCGCGCGCGCTCGATCGTGGTGGCCGCGCCCGCCGACGTCTCGCCGCTGTTGCGCATGCAGGCCGCCGCGTACACGACCACGCTCGCCGAATACTTCCGCGACCAGGGCAAGCACGTGCTGCTCTTGATGGATTCGCTCACGCGCTACGCGATGGCGCAGCGCGAGATCGCGCTCGCGATCGGCGAGCCGCCCGCGACCAAGGGCTATCCGCCCTCGGTGTTCGCCAAGCTCCCGGCGCTCGTCGAGCGCACCGGCAACGGCCCGCAAGGCGGCGGCTCGATCACGGCGTTCTACACCGTGCTCACCGAAGGCGACGACCAGCAAGACCCCATCGCCGACTCGGCGCGCGCGATTCTCGACGGCCATATCGTGCTCTCCCGCGCGCTCGCGGAAGCCGGGCACTATCCGGCCATCGACATCGAGGCGTCCATCAGCCGCGCCATGACCGCGCTCATCGACGAGCCGCATCTGAACCAGACGCGCGCGTTCAAGCAGATGCTCTCGCGCTACCAGCGCAACCGCGACCTCATCAACGTGGGCGCGTACGTGAGCGGGCGCGACGCGGTGCTCGACCGCGCCATCGCGCTGTATCCGCGCATCGAGGCCTTTCTTCAGCAGGGCTTTCGCGAAACCGCGAACTACGAACAAAGCGTCGATATGCTCGGCGCGCTAATTGGCAACACTTCGGGTAACGGCCAGGGAGCGAGAACATGACAAAGCAGACCGCGCTGCAGACCTTGATCGGCCTCGCGCAGGACGATGTCGATGCCGCGACGCAACGGCTCGGGCGCGTCCAGCGTGAGCGCGTGGAAATCGAGAAGCAATTGAAGGCGCTGATCGACTACCGCGACGAGTATCACGCGCGCTTCACCGAGTCCGCGCGCACGGGCATGGCCGCGGGCAATGTGCGCAACTTCCAGGCGTTCATCGACACGCTCGACACCGCCATCGACCAGCAGCGCCGCATGCTCGAGCAGGCCACGCAGCGCGTGGAGGCCGCCAAGCCCGACTGGCAGCGCAGCCAGCAGAAGCTCGGCTCGTACGAGGTGCTGCAGTCGCGCCAGGACGATGTGCAAGCGCTCAAGGACGCCCGCCGCGAACAGCGCGACGCCGACGAGCACGCCGCTCGCGTGCTGCGCATGCGCAGCACGCATTCATGACGCAGGCGCGAGCGAGCGCGCTCGTGTCATAGCTGGGGCACGCCTCGGGACACACTCCCGGCGCGTCCAGATCACGTTCAAGAGAGCAGACAGCATGTCGCTTCTATCCGCAGTCAGTTCGTTGTTCGGCGCCGCCGTGGACGCCGCCACGGGCAGCACCAGCAACGGCGCGAGCCCGTCCGACCTCGCGAGCCAGGGCTTCGCGCAAACGCTGCAGCAAAGCATCGCCGCGCAAAACGCGCAGAACATGCCGGGCCCGCAGGGCAGCGCCTCGCAGCAGGGCGCGCAGGCGAATGCGTCGATCGCGTCGACCGCTTCTTCGGCTGCTTCGTCGGCCTACAACGGCGCGAGCCCGGCGGCGGCGCAGCATTCGTCGCAATCCTCGCCATCGTCCCAGCCGGCGCAACAGGCCAATAACGGCGCTTCGGTGCACGACGCGCAACACGCGTCGAATGGCAATCGCCGCGCCGACGACGCCCATGCGCGCCAGAAGCAGGCCGAAGCCGCAGGCTCGCAGGCCGCCGCGGCGCAGGTTCAGGTGCAACAGGCCCAGCAGGCGGCGCAGCAGCAGGCCCAGAGCGACGGCGACGCCGCCGCCCAGGCCACCGACGCCACGCTCGCCGGGGTGGCGTCGGCAGCAACCGGGGCAGCAGGCGCGGATGCCAGCGCCAACGGCGCGGCGGGCGACGGCACCGGCACCGGCACCGCCAGCGGCGACCCGAAGTCGGTGAGCGACGCGCTCAATGCCGCGCTCGCGACGCTGCGCGGCGGCGCGGCTACGCTGAACACGCACGTCGCGAGCGCCGCGCAGGGTGCGGCTTCGACCGGGTCGAGCATCGCGAGCAGCTTCGCGGCGCACATGGGCACGCAGGCGAAGGTGAAAACGCTGGGCACCGGCATCGACGACAAGAGCGCCGCCGACGGCACCTCGAAGTCCGTCGCCGCCACGGCAGCCGACACGGGCGCGCAGAACGCCAACGCCGCGCTTGCCGCGGCGGCAACGGCGACGCAGCAGGCCGCGTCCACGCAAACGGCCGCATCGAGCAGCGCCACAGACACGCTCGCCGCGACCCAGGCCGCCGCCGCAGCAGCGGCTCAGGCCCAGGCGACCCAGGCCACCCAGAGCGCGAGCGCCAACCCGGCCGCGGCGGCGGCGGCGTCCACCGCGCTCGCCCCGCAAGTGGGCACCTCGGACTGGGAGGACGCGCTCAGTCAAAAAGTGGTGTTCCTCTCGAACGCGCACCAGCAGTCGGCGGAGCTCACGCTCAATCCCAAGGACCTCGGGCCGCTGCAGGTCGTGCTGCAAGTCGCCGACAACCATGCGCACGCGCTGTTCGTCTCGCAGCATCAGCAGGTGCGCGAGGCCGTCGAGGCTGCCCTGCCGAAGCTGCGCGAGCAGATGCAGGAGAACGGCATCGGCCTTGGCAGCGCGAGCGTGAGCGACGGCTTCTCGCGCCAGATGAACCAGCAGGCGCAGCAAGACAGCGGCAGCGGCGCGGGCGGCTCGCGCACGTCGCGCTCGGGCGGCGCCGCCGGCGTCGGCCCGGCAGGCGGCGCGGACAGCGCCGCGAGCCCCGCCACGACGGCCACGCAGCGCAGCGTGGGCTTGATCGACACGTTCGCCTGAGGCGTGATGTAGCGCGCGCCGCAAGGCGCACGCGGGCACCGGGCACCCCGGCCCCGAGGCTTCCGGCGGCATGGCCGCGCCGCCTGCGCGCCCGCGCGTGCGTGAGCCGGCCTGCGCGCGCTCATCGATGCCACGCGCATCGAGCCTGCCGGGCGCGGCCGCGCTCACGCCACAAAGCCAGGAGATAGCCGCAAATCCCCCGTCTATTCCTCCCATCGCTGTAAGCCAAAAGCCGGAACAATGCAGGCTGCCGGAATGAATGCGAGCGCGCAACTCGACACTCACCCGCGGATCGGTAGCGATCAGCAACGGTGAACAGCGACGCGCCGCACGCCCTCCGGCCCCGACATCCGCAACACCAGGCTCACCCAAGGCTCATCCAGGCTCATCCAGGCTCACAACCGACATGGCGACGACCCCGACCGCAAACCCGCAAGCCGCGCTCCAAAGCGCGCAACCCGGACCGCTCAAGCGCATCCTTCTCATCGCGCTCATCGCGATTCTTGCCGCAGGCGCTGCGGGCGGCGGCGTCTGGTTCTTCATGTCGCGCCACGCGACGAGCGCGCCGGCCGCCGCAAGCGCGCCGCCGCCGCCCGCCGTGCCCGTCTACTACGCGCTCGAGCCGATGACCGTGAACCTGCAGGCCGACGACGGCGAGTCGCACTATCTGCGCGTCGGCCTCACGCTCAAGCTCGACAGCCAGGCCACCCAGGACGCGCTCGTCGCGCGCATGCCCGAGATCCGCAGCCGCGTGCTGCTCGCGCTCTCGAACAAGCATCCGTCCGATCTCGCACCGCTCGAGGGCAAGCGCGCGCTTGCCGCCGAGCTCGCCAGGCTCATCGCGCAGCCCTCCGACCCGCGCGGCACGCCCGCCAAGGTTGAAGACGTGCTGTTCACCGAATTCGTCGTCCAGTAAGCGCAGCATGAGCACGCTCAACATGAACCCGCGCGTTCGCCCGCATGCCGCGTGCGCGGGCACGACGCAGCCAATCTGGAGCCTGGCATCATGAGCATGGGTCACGACGAGTTCATGTCGCAGGAGGAGGTCGATGCCCTCCTCAAAGGCGTCACCGGCGAAGTCGACATCGAGTCGACCCAGACCGAGCATCAGGGTGTGCGCCCGTACAACATCGCGACGCAGGAACGCATCGTGCGCGGCCGCATGCCCGGCCTCGAGATCATCAACGAGCGTTTCGCGCGCCTCATGCGCGTGGGTATCTTCAACTTCATGCGCCGCACCGCCGAGATTTCCGTGGGCCCCGTGCGCGTGCAGAAGTACAGCGAGTTCACGCGCAACCTGCCGATCCCGACGAATCTGAACCTCGTGCACGTGAAGCCGCTGCGCGGCACGTCGCTGTTCGTGTTCGACCCGAACCTCGTGTTCTTCGTGGTGGACAACCTGTTCGGCGGCGACGGGCGCTTTCACACGCGCGTCGAAGGCCGCGACTTCACGCAGACCGAGCAGCGCATCATCGGCAAGCTGCTCAATCTCGTGTTCGATCACTACACCACGGCGTGGAAGAGCGTGCGCCCACTCACGTTCGAGTACGTGCGCTCGGAGATGCACACGCAGTTCGCCAACGTGGCGACGCCCAACGAGATCGTGATCGTCACGCAGTTCTCGATCGAGTTCGGCACGACGGGCGGCACGCTCCACATCTGCATGCCCTACTCGATGATCGAGCCGATCCGCGACGTGCTCGCCTCGCCGCTGCAAGGCGAAGTGCTCGACGTGGACCGCCGCTGGGTGCGCGTGCTCTCGCAGCAGGTGCAGGCCGCCGAAGTGGAGCTCACCGCCGATCTCGCGCAGGTGCCCGTCACGTTCGAGCAGATCCTGAACATGAAGAAGGGCGATGTCCTGCCGATGAACATCCCCGAGCACATCGTCGCCAAAGTGGACGGCGTGCCGGTGATGGAATGCGGCTACGGAATTTTCAATGGTCAATACGCGTTGCGGGTCCAGAAGATGATCAGCGCAGCCGACACGATGAAGGAAGGTGGATATGAGTGACGTGAACGCCACGCAAGGGGACGAGCCCGTGCCGGGTCAGCAAGCCGCCGCCGGCGCGGCCGATGCGATGGACGCCATGGACGACTGGGCCGCCGCGCTCGCCGAGCAGAACGGCCACGAAAGCCACGAAGTGGCCGCGCAGCCCGCCGCCGTGTTCCAGCCGCTCTCGAAGGTCGACTCGAACTCGACGCGCAACGACATCGACATGATTCTGGACATTCCCGTCCAGATGACCGTGGAGCTTGGCCGCACCAAGATCGCCATCCGCAACCTGCTGCAGCTCGCGCAGGGCTCGGTGGTGGAGCTCGACGGCCTCGCCGGCGAGCCCATGGACGTGCTCGTGAACGGCTGCCTCATCGCCCAGGGCGAAGTGGTGGTCGTGAACGACAAGTTCGGCATCCGCCTCACCGACATCATTACGCCCTCCGAGCGCATCCGGAAGCTGAATCGATGAAACGCCTTGCTGCATCCGCGGGCTTCGCGCTGGCTAGTGCATGCGTATGTGCTTGCGCATGGCTCGCCGCCCTGCCCGCGCAGGCCGCCGACCTGCAGGCCGTAAACGAGGCCGCGCGCTCGGCATCGAGCGCTTCAGCAGTCATCGCAGGCAGCGCGGTGCCCTCGCTCGGCTTCGGCGCGGTGCTGCAAACCGTGTTCGGCCTCGTGCTCGTGATTGGCGTGGTGTTTGGCTGCGCGTGGCTCGCACGGCGCCTGGGCCTGCAGCACGGCCCGAAGAGCGCGCTCGTGAAGACCGTGGGCGGCGCCTCGCTCGGCGGCAAGGAGCGCGTGGCCGTGGTCGAGATTGGCGACACCTGGCTCGTGCTCGGTGCCGCACCCGGCAACGTGCGCCTCCTGCACACGATGCCCGCGGGCGAGCTGCCCGCCTCTGCCGGCGTTGCGACCGGCTCCGCCGCCCTTCAAGGCACCTTCGGACAGCGCTTTCGTGACGCGCTGAAAAACGAAGCAGGCAAACGTTTCAAGCGTCACGACGGCGGAGCGCAGTAAATGCACGGCAGCACCCATCATGACGCGCTAGCGGGCGGCCACGCTCGCGCGCACACTTCCTCGATCGTGAGATTCTCGCGTGCGGCCTTGCCCGTCGCGCTCGTGCTCGGCGCGGGCGCCGCGGCGCTGCTGCTGCCGCACCTGGCTCACGCCCAGGCTGCCGCGCAGGCGCAGGGCCTGCCCGCCTTCAACACGAGCCCGGGCCCCAACGGCGGCACCACGTATTCGCTGAGCGTGCAGACGATGCTGCTGCTCACGATGCTGTCGTTCCTGCCCGCGATGGTGCTGATGATGACGAGCTTCACGCGCATCATCATCGTGCTCTCGCTGCTGCGCCAGGCGCTCGGCACGACGACCACGCCGCCCAACCAGGTGCTCGTGGGTCTCGCGCTGTTCCTCACCCTGTTCGTGATGTCGCCCGTGCTAGACAAGGCCTACAACGACGGCTACAAGCCGTTCGCCGCGGGCACGATCTCGATGGACGATGCGGTGACGCGCGGCGTCGCGCCCTTCAAGACCTTCATGCTGCGGCAGACCCGCGAGTCCGATCTCGCACTCTTCGCGCGCATCTCGCACGCGGCGCCCATGCAGGGCCCCGAGGACGTACCGCTCACGCTGCTCGTGCCCTCGTTCGTCACGAGCGAGCTGAAGACGGGTTTTCAGATCGGCTTTACGATCTTCATTCCGTTTCTCATCATCGACATGGTGGTGGCGAGCGTGCTCATGTCGATGGGCATGATGATGGTGTCGCCCGCGACGATCTCGCTGCCGTTCAAGCTCATGCTGTTCGTGCTCGTGGACGGCTGGCAATTGCTGATCGGCTCGCTCGCACAGAGTTTCACCTGAGGAGTTCGCTATGACGCCCGAAACCGTCATGACCCTTTCGCACGAAGCGATGTATGTGGCGTTGCTGCTGGCCGCGCCGCTCTTGCTCGTGTCGCTCGTCGTCGGTCTCGTGGTGAGCCTCTTTCAGGCGGCCACGCAAATCAATGAAAGCACGCTTTCGTTCATCCCCAAGCTCATCGCGATTGCGGTGACGCTCGTGATTGCCGGGCCGTGGATGCTCACCACCATGCTCGATTACATGCATCACATGTTCGCCAGCATTCCGTCGCTTGCGGGCTAAGCGCGCTTTTTAACCTCGCGCGCTCTGCGGCTCTCACACGATGTTCACCGTCACCTACGCGCAGCTCAATCTCTGGCTCACCGCGTTCCTCTGGCCGTTCACGCGCATTCTCGCGCTGGTGGCTGTGGCGCCCATACTCGGCCACCGCTCGGTGCCTACGCGGGTAAAGATCGGGATTGCGGCGTTCATCACGCTCATCGTCGCGCCTACGCTCGACCCCATGCCGCAGGTCACGGTGTTTTCGGCCGAAGGCGTGTGGATTCTCGTTAATCAGTTTCTGATTGGCGCGGCGCTTGGGTTCACGATGCAGATCGTGTTCGCTGTCGTGACAGCGGCGGGCGATTTGATGGGGCTGGGTATGGGGCTCGGCTTCGCGTCGTTCTTCGATCCGCAAGCCAATACGTCCACGCCCGCGCTTTCGTCGTGGCTCAACATGATGGCGATGCTCGCGTTTCTCGTCTTCGACGGGCATTTGCAGATGATTGCCGCACTAGTCGAGACGTTTCATAGCGTGCCGGTGTCGGCCAATGTGCTTTCGGGCAATGGCTACAGGTTGATCGCGGGCTGGGGCGCGACGGTGTTTAACGGAGGGCTGCTGCTCTCGCTGCCCGTGGTGGTGGCGCTGCTCATTACCAATATCTCGCTCGGCATTCTTAATCGGGCGGCGCCGCAGATCGGGATTTTTCAAATTGGGTTCGCGCTCACGATGCTCGTGGGCTTGCTGCTGATTCAGATGATGATGCCCAATCTGATTCCCTATTTCGCGCGGCTTTTTGATGGCGGCATCGATCAGATGGGGCGGGTGGCGGCGGGTCTCAGGCCAATGCCGTGAAGCACCCGCAACACCACACCACGCTCACCACTAGATCATGGCGGTGAGCGTCACCCAAGTCTGCTGACGCGCCGCATGCTCGAGACCCTGGCCCGTGCGCATCGCATAGCTGATCTGCGCCGAAACATGCTTGCCGCTATAGCTCGCGCCAATCCCATAACCCTGCAGACGCACCGACGCCCCCGCCATGAGACCATCGTTGCGGGTTCGGCCACGCGCGTCGTCATAAAAAATCTGCAACGCGGTGCCCGGCAGCGGCCGGATGAACTGGCTCACGCCAACGGAAACAATCACGCCGTCATCGACAGCGGCTGCGTTCTGGTCGTACGCGCGCACCGCCGATGGCCCACCCAGACCGAGCCGCTGCGAACCGTCCAGGGCCCGGCTGGCCCACTGGCCACGAACCGCCAGCGAGGCTTGGGTGGTGGAAGTGAGCGATTGAATAAACGTGGCGGACGGCTCGAGCTTGTAGAAGTCGTACCGGCGATCGACATACGGAGAATCGCTGGTCCCATGGTCGTATTCCTTCTGCCGCGTCGCGCCACGACTCGCGATGACGCTGTACTGCGTCACGTTCCTGCGCGCGCCCCAATTGCCATAAAAATTGCCATCGGCACGTAGCGACGCCACGAGACTGCGTTGCCGGCTCTCGAGGATATTGTCGAATTTTTCGTCGGTCGAGTCCCAGGCTTCCATGCCCGCGCCAAGGTCGAGACTCGCGTTGGCGGTGCGAATCGCCGGCGTGGAGCCATACAGGCTGACGACGTCGGCCGAGCCCGTGCCTAGGCCGCTAAACTCCTCGCCCAGCTTGTAGTCCACATGCGAGTACGCAAGGCCCGCGCGGCTCGCGCCCAATCCAGTCAACATGTCATAGGACAAACGGCCGAGACGCGTGCGCCCTTCCTCGCCGGCGCTCGTCTGCATGAAACGCGGCGTGAAATAGACGGTCGCCTGCAACTGGTCGCCCAGGCCGAGCGCGTTGTTGACGCCACCGGAAACGCCGACACGGCGCCACCCGGCTTGCCGCGAGCCCGAGTTGTCGAGGGTGGCCGCAGCGTAAAAGCGGTCGGCAGGCGTGACGTCGACATCGACGATCGTGCCGCCAGGCTCCGTTCCCGTCGCGAGCGCCGACGACACCGAGCCGACGCCGGGTATGCCTTCGACGACGCGCATATTGTGTTCGATTTCGCGCAACGTCGGCGTGGCCTCGCTGGTGCTCCCGAGAATGGCCTTGAGCCGTTGCGTCGACACTTTCGAGCCGTTTTCCACGCCGATCGATTCGACGTGGCCGCGCTCGATGCCGAAGCGCACGGCGCCGCCCGTGACGGTCTGCGGCGGCAGTGTCACGCGCACGAGCGTATCGCCGCCGTTGTACAGCACCGTCGTCAGCTCATCGCGCAGCGTCTGCAATTGCGCAAGCGTCACGCTGCGCCCGCGCCACGGCGCGAGAAATGCATCGACACGCTGCCGCTCGGCTTCGGAAAGCGCGCCGCCAAAATCGAATTCGTTGACGACGAAGGAAAACTCGCCCTCTGGAGCAGACGGCCCGGCCGGTGTCGACGACTGCAAGGCGGGCGCGCGCTCGGGCGCGGAGTCGCCTTCGATGCCACGCGTCATGTCGCCGTTCTGACGGAGCAGCGAGCCCGCGCTGGGGAGCTCATAGGCTTGTGCGCAGCCATGCCACGCCGCCAGGCCGAGCAATGGCAGGCAGGCAGGACCGAGGCGATGGCAAAGGTGCCGGTACCGGTTGGAGACTTTCAAGGTGCGAAGGGGAAACAAGGATGCAAATCGGGATGCAAGCGGCGCAAATCGACGCGATCCAATCCGGCAGACGTTGCCGGTGGTGCCGGGACGCGCAAAGGGGAAACGCCAACAAGGGAGGGAGAGGCAACGCGTGCCTCTCCCGTGTCGTGTGATCCGGCTGAACCGCCTGGAGGCGGAGGGCCGCCGGCGCAATCAGCGCAATCGGCGCAGGCCGAAGGCGCCGGCGGGCCGGTCTCCGCGATCCCCGGGGTCTCCGGGATCGATGCGGCTGTTATCGTCCGCCGCCGCTGCTGTCGCCGTTATCCGAAACGGTGATCGGCGTGGGCAGCGTGATCTGCGGCGCCGTCAGCTTGCCCCAATACGTCGGGGCCAGGGACTCCACCGTGATCGACTTGCCCGCCGTGTTGTTGGCCGCGTAGACAGCGACCGCGCGCAGCGAAATGTCGACGCCCGCGCGGGTCTGCGACGTCGGATACTGGCCGATCAGGCCGGTATAGGCGATCGTCGGGATCCCCGTAATCGGATCGAACGAGATGCCGGGATCGACGGCCATCATGATGCTGCCCTTGCGGCTCGTCACGTTGCCGAGCTGGTAGATGCCCTTCGTGCTGCTGTCCGTGCAGCCCGTGCCGGGGACGCAGACGTTATTCGTGGAATGGACCACGATGTCGCCATCGGCGTTCACGTCGCGAATCAGGTACACCGTGTCACCCTCGAGCGAGACGGTCTTGCCGCTCAGCAAGCCGGTCTGGAGCGTTCCGCTCGTGCCGATCTTCACGCTGTCGCCCGCAACGGTGCTCACGCCAATGTCCTGCACGACGTTGGAGCCCGTGAGGTAGACCGAGCCCTTGGACGCCGTGATGTTCGCGGACTGCTTCAGGTTGCCGCCGCTCGCGCTGTCAGACGAGATGGACACGTCGCCCGTCGAGGCGGTGATCGGCGCGTTCGCGTTGATATTGACACCCGTGCCCTGCATGGAGACGCTACGCCCATTGACCGCGCCGTTGACCGTGATGGCGCCGTCACCCGTCGCGCCGAGTTTGACGTCGCCGCCAGCGTTCAGCCTTTGCGCGAGGATGATGTTGCTTGCGCCAATCGACACGCCGTCACCCGCAGTGGTGCTGACGCCGCTCCTCTGCAAGACGTTGGTGCCCGTGAGCAGGACCGAGCCCTTGGACGCCGTCACGTTCGCGAACTGCTTCAGGTCGCCCTCGCCCGCGCCGTCGGCCTTGACGGACACGTTGCCCGTCGAGGCGGTGATCGGCGCATTGATCTCGAGATCCGAGCCCTGCAGGGACACGCTGCGAGCGTTGATCGCACCGTTGACCGCAAGCGGGCCGTAGTCCGTGCCGACCAGGACGTCGCCGCCGGCGCTCAGCCTCGATGCGAGGATGGTGTCGTTTGCGCCGATCTGCACGCCGTCACCTGCAATGGTGTTGACGCCATTTTTCTGGAAGACGTTGGTGCCCTTGATCAGGACCGAACCCTTGGACGAATTGATGTCCGCGTTCTGCTTCAGATCGCCCGAGCCAAAGGCGTCGGCCTCGATCGACACGTCGCCGGTCGAGGCGTTGATCGACCCATTGGTCTCGACGCCCGTGCCCTGCAACGACACGCTGCGCCCATTGATCGCGTTGTTGGCCACGAGTGAGCCTTCCAGCGTGCCAACCTGGACGTCGCCGCCGCCGATCAGCCTGGCTGTCTGGATGTTGCCGTCTGCGCCAATCGAAATGCCGCCACCCGCATTGGTGACGACGCCGTTTTTCTGCACGACGTTGGTGCCCGTGAGCAGGACCGAACCGTTGGACGCCGTGATGTTCGCGTTCTGGTTCAGGTCGCCCTGACCCAGGCCATTGGCCTTGATGGACACGTCGCCCTTCGTGGCGGTAATCCACGAATTGAGGTCGACGCCCGTGCCCTGCATGGACACGCTGCTGCCGTTGATGCCGTCGACGACCTTGACCGCGCCTGGCGCGCCGAGTTGCACGTCGCCCACGGCGTCCACGCGTGCCACCTGAAGCGCGTTGCTGGCGCCGATATTCACGCCGTTGCCGGCATAGGTGACGTAGCCCAGCTTCTGCGTGACGTTGGTGCCGGTGAGATTGACCGAACCCTTGAACGCCTTCACGTCCCCGTTCTGGTTCAGATCGCCCTTACCCAGGCCATTGGCCTTGATCGACACGTCGCCCGTCGAGGCGTTGATCCACGAATTGACGTCGACGCCCGTGCCCTGCATGGACACGCTGCGGCCATTGATCGCGTCGTTGACCGCAATGGGGCCCGCCGCGCCGATCTGGATATCGCCGTTGCCGCTCACCCGGGCGGCCTGGAGCGCGCCGGTTGCGCCAATCTTCACGCCATCGCCGGCATAGGTGCCGATGCCCTTCTTCTGGACGATGTTGGTGCCCGTGAGGTTGACCGAGCCCTGGTTCGCCGTCACGTTCGCGTTCTGATTCAGATCGCCCTTGCCAAGGCTATCGGCCTTGATGGACACGTCGCCCTTCGTGGCGGTAATCCACGAATTGAGGTCGACGCCCGTGCCCTGCATGGACACGCTGCTGCCGTTGATGCCGTCGACGACCTTGACCGCGCCTGGCGCGCCGAGTTGCACGTCGCCCACGGCGTCCACGCGTGCCACCTGAAGCGCGTTGCTGGCGCCGATATTCACGCCGTTGCCGGCATAGGTGACGTAGCCCAGCTTCTGCGTGACGTTGGTGCCGGTGAGATTGACCGAACCCTTGAACGCCTTCACATCCGCGTTCTGGTTCAGATCGCCCTTGCCCAGGCCATCGGCCTTGATCGACACGTCGCCCGTCGAGGCGTTGATCCACGAATTGACGTCGACGCCCGTGCCCTGCATGGACACGCTGCGGCCGTTGATCGCGTCGTTGACCGCAATGGCACCCGCCGCGCCGATCTGGACATCGCCGGTTGCGCTCACCCGGGCGGCCTGGAGGGCGCCGGTTGCGCCAATCTTCACGCCATCGCCGGCATAGGTGCCGATGCCCTTCTTCTGCGCGATGTTGGTGCCCGCGAGGTTGACCGAGCCCCGGCTCGCCGTCACGTTCGCGTTCTGATTCAGATCACCCTTGCCCAGGCCATCGGCCTTGATGGACACGTCGCCCGTCGAGGCGCTAATCGACGAATTGATGTTCACGCCCGTGCCCAGCATGGACACGCTGCGCCCGTTGACGTCGTTATTTGCCGTGAGCGGGCCGCTCAGCGCGGCAAGCTGGACATCGCCGCTGTTGCCATTCACCCGCGCTGCCTGCAGCGCTCCGGTCGCGCTAATGCTCACGCCGGTGTTGCCGTAGGTGCTGGTGCCGGTCTTCTGCGTAACGTTGGTGCCCGTGAGGTTGACCGAACCTCTCGACGCCTCCAGGTTCGCGTTCTGATTCAGGTTGCCGGCGCCCGCGCCATCGGCCTTGATGGACAGGTCGCCGGTCGAGGCGGTCATCCACGAATTGATGTCGACGCCGGTGCCCTGCACGGCCACGCTGCGCCCATTGATCGCTTCGTTGACCGCGACGGCCCCGGTTCCGCCCGCGCCGATTTTGACATCGCCGCCGCTGCTGATGCGGCCGTTCGACACGACATCGCCACCGCCGGTCCCGATCGAGACCGCGCCTTGCGATGTGGTCAGATACGCGCCTTTCTCGATGGTCACGTTGTGGCCGGTGCTGCCATATTCGCCACCCGTGGGCGCCGTGGCGGCGTCAAAGGGGGAAAGGGTCGGCGGGTAGCTCACCGGCGCGGAGCCGATCGTAATGTCGGTCGCCGCATTGATGCGGCCGCCCGCGCTGATGTTGCCGTCGAGTTGCGAGCCGAGGATGATCGAGCCGCCCTCGCCCGAGCTTGCGCGCGTGGCTTCCAGCGTGCCAGAGTTCTGCACCACCGTGGCGAGCATCGCGCCCGTTGCCGCTGCATTGAGCTGGACGTTGCCGCCGTTGGCCGTGATCACGCCGCTATTGGCCGCGAGTGCGTTCTGCGCTTCGCGGCCGAGCATGACCTTGAAACCGGAGTTGCTCATCTGCATCGCTACGCCGTCGGCCGCGCCGAGCGTGACGTCCTTCGCGCGGATCGTGCCCTGGTTGGTGGCTTTTGCGCCGAGCAGAACGACGGCTTCGGTCGCGCTCAGTTGGCCGTCGTTCGAAACCACGCCAGTGCCGCCGTTCGCGGAAAGGTTCATGAGGCCTCGCGCATCGCCGCCATCCATGAATTGCTTGTCGTCGACGTTCAGCGTGGACGCCACGAGACTCCCCACGTTCACCGACGACGTCTTGCCAAACATCACGCCCGCGGGGTTGACCACGAAGACGCGGCCGTTCGCCGTCAGCGTACCGTCAATTTGTGTGGGTGCCGCCGTCGCCACGCGGTTGAGGATCGCCGAGCTGGCGCTAGGCTGCTTGATCGCCACCGCCTGATTCCTGGCGATGTCGAAGTTGGTCCAGTTGACGACCATCCGGTCGCTGCCCTGGGTGATCGTCGTATTGTTGCCCTGGGTATTGATGGTCCCGCTGCCCGCTGCGACAACACCGCCTTGTACCGCCCAGGCGCCGTTCATGTAGCCAATGGCCGCGGTCATCATGGCCGGCATGACCGCAAGCCGGAAGGCCTGCTGGCGCGTCGATTGGGAGCGTTTGTGGCGAGTGGATTTGCTGTGACTCATTTCCTGGCCTTGTATCGATTTCTTTTCGTTACCCGGGCGGGACGCTTTGGTCGTTCCTCACGCGGGAGCTCTTCGGACTGCTTGCGAAAGCGAATGTAATTAAATGTAAGCAAACGTAAGCAGACTAAAGAGTCTATTCGGCCTCGGGAAAGCGGAATGTAAGATGACTCTTAAAAGTGAGCGCCAACTGGAGTTGGGCAAGGGGCGCGCTGACAGCGCCCAGATAAAAAAGCGGGGGTGCGCGTAACGCGCACCCCCGCTGTCTCTACCGGGGAACTCCACCCGGCACCCACGATCAGGGATTGACGTACTGGAACGGCGAAAGCTGTTGAGTCACTGCAAAACGCTTCTGCGAAGCCGTCAGCGCATTCGGCAACTGTGCGTACTGCTTATAGCCCGTACTGCGTAATAGCCGCAGTCGTATCGGTGGTCGTGAGCCTCCTTTGGAATGTCGCAGCCACCACCCATCAATCAGTAGTCCTTTTTCTTGCCGGCGGCATCGAGCCGGTTGTCCCGATCCATAGAGCGCTGAATATCGTCGTCTTCTTGCTGGGACTGCTGCAAGACGCAATTCGCAAATGCGTCGGTACCCGGCTTGAATCCATAGCGGCTACAGTTTTCCTGGAAGCGGGGGGTCGAATCGAGGAGGCCACAGCCACTCACTGCAAATATCAAGGCTGCGGTAAAGACACATCTGAAAATCATGCACGGCTCCTTAGAAAATCTCAGCGCGCGCATCGTACACGTCTCAGTGTCTTAAAAAAGCTCACCGCAGGAAATTCGTCATACTCTGACGCATGTAGGACAAACTCCGCTCGTCCGGATCCAGTCCGGCCGGCGCAGCCGCGTTCACGACGCGATCTCAGAATGAAGAAACAGCCCGGCCGGCGCGAGCCAGGCGGGCTGTTTCGGTCAAGCTCGAGGACTGTCTCATTGCGGCGGCACGCCCAACGCACGCCGCCGCTTTCCCCGCATGAGCCATCTCATCAAGGATTGATGTACTGGAACAGCGAAAGGTTTTGAGTCGCGGCGAAACTCTTCTGCGAAGCCGTCAGCGCATTCGACAACTGCGTGTACTGCGTAATCGCCGCCGTCATATCGGTCGTCGTGAGATCCGATAGATTCGACGTCACCTGCAGCGAATTCGTCGACGTCACCGTCTGCAGCGCCTTCACTTCCTGCTCGCGCCCGCCTACCGACGCCTGGATCGTGACCACGTTCGAGATCGAGTTCCCGATCGCCGTGAGACCGGCCTGCAGCGCATTCGTGAGATTGGCGCCCGCGCTCGGGCTGCCGTTCACCGGCGTCTGCAGCGCGGCAATCACGCTGTCGATCGTCGAGAACACGCTGCTGTTCTGCTGCGTCGTGGCCGGCGTCACCGAGAACGTGTCGTTCCACGCGGGCGTGCCCGAGATCGTCACGTTCATGCCGTTGCCGAGGTTGATCGCCGAGCCATCGGTGTACGGTTGACTCGTCGCGACCGGCTGCTTCGTGGTGCTGTCGGTCACCGTGTAGGTGAGCGGGTTCGAGCCCTGGTCGAACGAGATCGAGTAGCTGTCGCCGTTCGTGGCTTGGGCAGGATCGGTCACCGTGACGCCGCTAATCGTGCCGGTGCCGGTATTGGCCGAGCTGCCCGCGGCCACTGCTTGCGAGCCCACGGCCGAGACGCTCTGGAACACCGCCGCGCCGGTGTCGCTCACCGCGATCTGGCGCGCTCCGCCCACCTGGACCAGGCGCTGGCCCAGGTCGCCGTTGTACTGCACGCCGCCGCCCGGCAAGTTCGTGAAGACCTGCGCAGTGCTCTTGAAGCCCGAGAACAGATAGTTGCCCTGACCGTCGGTGGTATTGGCGAGCGTGAGCAGCTGGCTGCGCTCGCCCTGCAACTGCTTGGCGAGCGCCTGGCGGTCGGAGTCGTTGAGCGAGCCGTTGAGCGCCGACTGGATCTGCTGGCTGATGGACTGCAGCGTGCTCGTCACGCTCGAGAGCGTCGAGTCTTCGAGCTGCAGCGAGGAAAGCGCCGTGTTCTGGTTCGACGCGTACTGCGTGAGCGTCGCGCTCGTGGCCGAGAGCTGCACGGCCTGGGCCGCGCCGAGCGGGTTGTCGGCGGGGCTCGACAGCGAGACGCCCGTCGAGACCTGCTGCTGCACCTGGAGAAGCTGCGCCTGCTGGTTCTCCATCGTGGAGAGGCTGTTCGAATAAATCTGGGAAGTCGCGATACGCATGGGTCAGCGCCTCACTGGAATATGCCGAGCAGCGTCTGGAACAGCGACGCTGCCGTCTGGATCACCTTGCTGTTGGCCTGGTAGAGCTGCTGGTACTGCAGCAGGCTGGCCGCTTCTTCGTCGAGGTTCACGCCCTGCACCGACTGCTGCTGCGAGGTGAGCTGCGTGACGAGCGACTGCTGCGAGGTGCTCGACGCCTTCAACTGGCTGGCCGTGTTGCCGATCGTGTTCACGTAGTTCGAGTACGCGGTCGTGAGCGTCTGCGAGTTGGTGAAGGCGGTGCCCGAGGTGAGGTTCGCGAGCGCGAGTGCGTTGCGGCCGTCCTGCGCGGCGCCCGTGTTCGGCCCGACGGTGAACTTGTCGCCGTTCGCGGGTGCGCCCGTCATTGTGAAGCTCACGTTGTTGGCCACGCCGGTGGCGTCCCCGCTGATGGCGATCGTCGCGCCCGTGCTCGGGTCGTAGGGGACCGGTGTGGTGCCGTCCGTGATGGGGTACGTCTGGGGCGTGCTCGAGCCGGGAACCGTCACGGTGACCGTCGACCCGCCCGGGAAGCCCGACAGCGTGCCGCCGCTACCCGATGCCGCCGCCGCATAGCTCAGGTTCAGCGTCTGGCCATTCGTGCCCACGGCGAAGCCCGCGCTCACCTGGCCCTGCGTGACGGCTGCCGTGCCCGTGTTCGCGCCGCCCGCCGTGACGAGCACGGGCGAGGCGGCCGCGATCGCCGATGGGTCGCTCGTCGCGACGGCGAAACTGTCGAGCGCGCCCGCGGTCGGCTGGATCGCGAACGAGTCGCCGTCCTTCATCGTGCCCGTCCAGGTGATCGAGAGGCCGGAGTTGTCGCTCGCGGGCGGGAACGGGCTGCTACTGGACGGCGGCGTGGTGGTCGTGGCGACTACCGAATTGGTCGTCGAATCGGTGAGCGTCCAGGTGCCGGTCGAGTACGAGAGCGTGTAGTTGTCGGTGGGCGGGCTCACCGCGTTGGTGAGCTGCGCCGAGACCGTGCCGGTGCCGGAATTGTTCAGATTGGCCGTGACGACCGGCGCGCTCACGTTGAAGAGCGCGCCGCCCTTCTGGCCGCCCAGCGTCAGGCCGAGCTGGTTCTGCTGGTTCACCTGGGCGGCGAAGCTCGTGGCGATCGCGCCCAGTTGAGCCTGCGCCGGGTCCAGCGTGTTCTGCATGAACGAGACGAGCCCGCCCACGGTGCCGCCCTGCAGCGCCGCGCTGGAAAGCGCTTGCGGCGTTGCAGTCGAACCAGGCAGGCCCTGCCAGGCCACCGTGGTTTCCGAGGGGTTCGAGCTCGAGGGCTGCGTGGTGAGGTTGTAGTTCTGACCGCTCACCACGAGCGGCTGGCCGTTGCCGAGGAAGACGCTGTAGCCGCTGCTGTTCTGCACGACCTGCACGCCAACGAGCTGCGAGAGGTTCGAGACCGCGCGATCGCGCTGGTCGAGCAGCTGGTTCGGCTGCTGGCCCGACGAGCTCGCCGACGCAATCTGCGTGTTGAGCTGCGCGATCTGCTGCGTATAGGTGTTGATCTGCGTAACGGCGTTCGAGAGCTGCGTATTCACGCTCTGGCGCAACGAGTCGTACTGCTGGCCGGCGGCGTTGATCTGGTCGGCGAGCGACTGCGCGTCGGAGATCGCGGTCTGGCGCGTGGCAACGCTCGCCGGCGAGTTCGAGACGTTTTGCAGGCCCGAGAAGAACGCCGAGATCGACGAGGCAATGCCCGAAGTCGGGCTGCCCACGAGGTTCGAGAGCTGCGTGGCGAGCGTGTACGACGCGGTGAGCGAGCTGTTGCTGGACTGCGCGTTGTTCAGCGAGGTCGTGAGGTACTGGCTATAGGCGCGCTGCACCGTAGCCGTGGTCACGCCGCCGCCCATGTAGCCCGAGCCCGTGTACTGGCCGCTCGCTTCGCTGAACACCGCGTTTTCCACGTTGTAGCCCGTGGTCGACGAGTTGCTGATGTTCTGGCCGGCAGTGGCAATACCGATCTGGGCCGCCTGTAATCCGGAGAGCCCGATCGAGAAGATGTTGGACATGCGTAATCCTCAGGGACGGCCTTTCCGACACCTCGGTCGAACGGCCGCGTGGGTGAACCAACGTAATAACGGCAGCGGGGCGCGAAAATTGAGCGCCTGCAATCAGGAAAATGGGGGGGAAGCCGCGAAGAAAACGTTTGGCGCGCGAGGCGCGACCGCACACGCAGCGCAACTGATGCGCTGCGCGTCGAGGCGACGCCTGGCGCGTCCCGGCGGCGCGGGCCGTGAAGGCGCGCAGCGAAGGCCGGGCGCGCCGGCGCGGCGCGCAATGTCGCCGCGGCGTTTGTCGCGCGGCTGGCAGACTGGGTGCGGCGCACGCGCCCGGCGGTCCCGGGCGCCGAATCCCGGAGGCGCTCAGGCGCGCTGGAACGCGCGCCGCTTCATTTCGAGCTGCGTGATGTAGCGCTGCAGGGTGTTCTCCGCGGCGCCGGGCAGCGTCACGAATCTGAAGCCCAGGTGATAGCGCCGCTCGCCGCTGGGCAGGTCGATGAAGCGCAGCACCGCGAGCGCCAGATCCACGCGCAGCACGCCATGCGCGCGCAGGTCGAGCTCGACGCCGGGGAGCTTCAGGCCCATCTCGATGTTCGCCGCGCGCTCGTCGGTCGTGCGCAGGCCGATGCCGCCGAGCGAGAGATCGTGCACCTCGAACTGGAAGCGCTGGCCGTCCGAGGGCAGCGCGCCGCGGCACAGGCACGGCTCCAGCACGGGCGTGTCGACGCGGAAATACTCGCGGCGCTGCACGTAGTAGAGCACCTCGGGAAACGCGGCTTCGAATGCGGGCCGGCCTTCGAATTCGGTCTCGCGCGGCGCGACCGTGGCGAACTCCACGCGCACGCCGTCGGGCGAGGCATGGAACTGGCACTGGGCACACGCGAGCACGTCGTGGTTCTGCTCGGGCAAGGCGCCCCAGTCGAACACGAAGGTGCGCTCGCGCGTGTTCACCTCGAGAATGCGCGTGACCAGTTGGCCACCGCCGTATTGCAAGGTCAGGAAGTCGCCCCGATTGACGAGGTTGCGCAACTGCACCCCGACTTCTAGCGGGTTGCGCCGGCCATAGTCGGGGACTTCGCCCTCGGAGGCTTCCTGTTGATTCGACTGAACGGTATTCATCGGCGTGCCGGAATTTCGTGGACATGCCGGCGCGCCACGGCCTGAGCCGCCACGCGCCGTCCGGGCGGTTATCGCCGCCCCTGATTCTTTTACTTCTCGCCTGCATTAGCGGCAGGCGCAGAGAGAAATTTAGGGGTTCCATGCAAATATTCCGTGCTCTCGCGCACGGCCGCGCCGGAGTTTCGCGCAAACGTCGCATAACGTCGGCGAGGCAACGTTTGCGTTCGGCGATCACGGCGCGATCGGGCCGTCAGGCCATTTGCTGCATGATCGACATGAGCTTTTTCGCGTATTGCGGGTCGGTCGCGTAGCCCGCGCGCTGCATGCCGTGCGCGAAGCTCTCCGCGCTGTGCGAGTTGTTGATCACCGAGGCGTAGCGCGGGTTGCTCTTGAGCAGGTTCGCGTAGTCGGTCATGGCGTCGTCGTACGAGTCGTAGGCGCGGAACTTCTCCACCACGCGGTGCGGCGTGCCGTTCACGTATTCGGTCGTCATGGTCGAGACGGTCTTGCCCGTCCAGTCCTTCGTGGCCTTGATGCCGAACACGTTGTGGCTCGTGGAGCCGTCCGCCTTCATGATCTCGCGCTTGCCCCAGCCCGACTCCAGCGCCGCCTGGCCGACGATGAAGCGCGCCGGAATGCCGGTGGCCGCGCTCGCCTGCTGCGCGCCGCCCGCGAGCTTGTTCACGAAGGCATCCACTTTTTCGTCGCCGTTGCCACGCACGGGCGGCGTGAGCGCGCTGTTGGCGTCCCAGCCTTGTCCCTTGCCGAGCGCGCCGTTCGCGCTGGCGTTGCCGTAGGCGCGGCCCAGCGCGCTCAGCATCGCCATGTTGCCTTCGTTGCCGCTGCCGCCCGAGCCGGCCATGCCCGACATGGCGCCGGCGATGCCGCCTGCTCCACCGGCGCTATCTGCACCACCGGCACCACCGGCGTCGCCGCCCATGCTGCGCATGAGCTGCTTGATCATGGCGCTGGCCACGCCGATGCCCTTGTTCGACATCTGCTGCGCGAGCTGCTGATCCATCATCGAGGTGAACTGCGCGCCGTCTTTCGAGTCGAGCGGGCCGTCGTCGGGCGTCGCCTCGCGCATGCTCTTGAGCATCATCTGCGTGAACACGGCGTCGAACTGCTTGGCGGCCATCTTCACGCCCTGCTGGGGCGCCGCATTGGCCGCGGCCCGCATCGAGTCGAAGCCCTGCACGTCCAGCGCGAAGCGGTTCGTGAGGTCGAGGCTGCCGCCGATATTCGAGTTATCCATGCTCGCTCCTTAGATAATCTGAAGATCGGCGCGCAGGGCGCCTGCCGCCTTCATCGCCTGCAGGATCGACATAAGGTCCGCGGGCGTCGCGCCCAGCGCGTTGAGCGCCTTCACGACTTCCGCGAGGTTGGCGCCCGCCGTCACGAGCTTGAGCGACCCGTTGTCCTGCTTCAACTGGATCTGCGACTGCCGCGTCGCCACCGTGGTGCCGTTCGAGAACGCGCCGGGCTGGCTCACCGCCGTCTGCGTGTTCACGACCACCGAGAGATTGCCGTGCGCCACCGCGCAGCTATCGAGCGTGACCATCTGGTTCATCACGATCGAGCCGGTGCGCGCGTTGAGGATCACCTTCGCCGCCGGCTGCGCCGGGCGCACGTCGAGATTCTGGATCTGCGCGATGAAGCCCACCTGCTGCGAGGGGTCCGTCGGGCCGCGCACCTGGATCGTGCGGCCGTCCACGGCCTGGGCGACGCTCTCGCCGAACATGTTGTTGATCGCCGCCACGATGCGCTGCGTCGTGTCGTAGTCCATGTCGTTGACTTCCATCTGCAGGATGCCGCCCGCCTGCGTGACGGCCGAGGGCACGGCGCGCTCCACCGTGGCGCCTGCCGAGATGCGGCCTGCCGCCAACTGGTTCACCTGCACCTTGCTGCCGTTGGCCGAGGCGCCCGCGCCGCCCACCGCCACGTTGCCCTGGGCGATTGCGTAGACCTGGCCGTCGGCGCCCTTGAGCGGCGTGAGCAGCAGCGTGCCGCCGCGAATGCTCTTGGCGTTGGCGAGCGACGACACGGTCACGTCGATCTGCTCGCCGGGACGCGCGAACGGCGGCAGCGTGGCGGTCACGATCACGGCCGCGACGTTCTTCAGCTGCATGTTGTTGAGCGTCTGCGAAGAGCCCGTGGCGCTCGAGGTGTTGTTGATCGAGATGCCCAGGTTCGCGAGCATGTTCGCGAGCGTCTGCGTCGTGAAGGGCGCCTGGGTGGTCTGGTCGCCGGTGCCGTCCAGACCCACCACGAGGCCGTAGCCAATGAGCGGGTTGTCGCGCACGCCGGAGATCGACACGAGGTCCTTCACGCGCTCGGCATGCGCGGGCACGGCGTAAGCCAGCAGCGCGCCGCACGCGAACACGAGACCGGCCACGAATCCCAGTGCGGTGAGCACGTCTTTCACGCGCGAGCGGCGCGAGTGACGGAAGCGGATCTTTACCATGGCGCGATATTCAAAAAGAAGCGTTGCAGCCAGCCCATGGTCTCGGCTTCGTCGATCACGCCTTTCGCGGAATATTCGATTCTCGCGTCGGCCACGTCGGTCGAGAGCACGGAGTTGTCTCCGGCGATGGTGTTCGGGTTCACGACGCCGGACAAGCGCACGAACTCATTGCCCTGGTTGATGAGCATCTGCTTCTCGCCCGAGACCACCAGGTTGCCGTTGGGCAGCACGTTCGTCACGGTCACGGTGATCACGCCCGTGAAGGTGTTGGACGCATTCGCCCCGCCCGTCGCGTCGAACTGGTTCGCGCCCTGGGCGTTGAGGTTCGCGCGCGAGAAGAAGCCCGGCGCGAAGCCCGCGGTCGGCACGTTGAAGCTCGTGCTGCCGCCGCGCTTGGTGTTGGCGCCCGAGGACTTGGTCGCCGACATGTTTTCGGAAATGACGATGGTGAGAATGTCGCCGATATTGCGCGGGCGCTGATCCTCGAAGAGCGGCCGCCCCGTGTAGCCGGGGTTGTAGATCGAGCCCGGCGAGCTGTTGGGCGGCGGCGAAGGCGGCACGGCCGTCATCGGCTGGGCCGTGATCGGCTGCCGGTTCGGGATGTAGGCGCAGCCCGCCAGCATCGCCAGCGCGAGCGCCGCTGCCCACGGCGCCGTGGCGCGCGGCAACGCCCGCGCGGGCCCTTGCGCCGCGCGCTTGCGAGAGTTGTTTCGGACGGACTGGCTCATGCTCTTCACCACTTCTCTTTCGTACTCTTTCGTACTCTTTCGTACTCTTTCGTACTCTTTCGTACTCTTTCGTACGCTTTCGTACTGTTCCGTACTGCTATTCAGCTGTTTGCCTCTGATTCACCCGACCTTCAAGCCGGTGCTCAAACCTGCATCTGGCTCAGGGTCTGCAGCATCTGGTCGGAGGTCGTGACCGCCTTGCTGTTGATCTCGTAGGCGCGCTGCGTCTCGATCATGTTCACGAGCTCCTGCACCACGTTCACATTCGAGGCTTCCACGTAGCCCTGATTGAGCGTGCCCGAGCCGTTCAGGCCCGGCGTGGTCACCGTGGGCGCGCCCGACGAAGCCGTTTCCGAAAGCAGGTTCTGACCGTTCGATTGCAGGCCGGCCGGGTTGATGAACATGGCGAGCTGCAGCGAGCCGATGGTGGTGTTGCTCGCCGAGCCGGGCGTGGTGACCGTCACCACGCCGTCGCTGCCGATGGTGAGCGAGGTGGCGTTCGCGGGCACCGTGATGGTGGGCAGCACCGGGTAGCCGCTCGAGGTGACGAGCTGGCCCTGCGAGTTGGACTGGAACGAGCCGTCGCGCGTATAGGCCGTCGTGCCGTCGGGCATCTGCACCTGGAAGAAGCCCGCGCCGTTGACCGCCACGTCCTTCGAGTTGCCGGTCTGCTGCAGGTTGCCCTGGGTGTAGAGGCGCTCGGTGGCCACTTGCTGCACGCCCGTGCCCACCTGGCTGCCCGAGGGCAGC
Organism: Paraburkholderia silviterrae; assembly: GCF_004353915.1. GTDB lineage: Bacteria > Pseudomonadota > Gammaproteobacteria > Burkholderiales > Burkholderiaceae > Paraburkholderia > Paraburkholderia silviterrae. The sequence continues at coordinate 61,632 of NZ_SMRP01000028.1, forward strand.
TCGGTGGTCTGCGTGGAGTTCGCGCCCGGCTGGCGCAGCGTCTGGTACATGAGGTCCTCGAACACCGCGCGCGAGCCCTTGAAGCCATTGGTGCTCACGTTCGCGAGGTTGTTGGAGATCACGTCCATTTGCGCCTGCTGCGCGTTCATGCCGGTGGCGGCGATGTAGAGCGATCGGTTCACGGTGTTGTTCTCCCGGCGCGCGAGACGCGCAGCCTGTTCAAATGCTTAGCTGAAGTTGAGCAGCTGGTTCGCGCTCTGTTCGTTCTGGTCGGCGGTCTGCAGCATCTTGGTCTGCAGCTGGAACTGGCGCGCGTTGTCGATCATCGAGACCATCGCCGCCACCGGATTCACGTTGCTGCCTTCGAGCGACTCCGTCGCCACCTGGACCGTCTGGTCGGCGTCGGCGGGGTTGCCGTCGGCCGTGTGAAAGAGGCCGTCGTCGCCGCGCGTGAGCGAGCCGGCGCTCGGGTTCACGAACTTGATCTGGTCGATCATGGCGATGGCGTCGGCGGGGCTGCCCGGCGCGATCGCCGAAACGGTGCCGTCCTTGCCGATCGTCACCGCCGAGCCCGGCGGCACCGCGATCGGGCCGCCGCCGCCGATCACCTGGAGGTTGCTGGCCGTCACGAGCTGGCCGTTCTCGTCCACGTGCAGGTTGCCCGCGCGCGTGTAGGCCTCGTTGCCGTCGGCAGTCTGCACGGCGATGAAGCCCGAGCCCTGCACGGCGATGTCGAGCGGGTTGCCGGTGTGCGAGATCGCGCCGGGCGTCATGTCGGAGCCTGGCGTGGCCGAGAGCACGAAGGTGCGCGTGGTCGTGTCGTTCGCGGTCGTGCCGTCGCCGAACGACATCGGCACGGCGCGGAAATTCGCGAGCTGCGCGCGAAAGCCCGTGGTCGAGACGTTCGCCAGGTTGTTCGCGACAACGGCCTGCTGGTCGAGCGCCTGGCTCGCGCCCGTCATCGCGGTGTAGATCAGTCGGTCCATGATGTGCCCGGTGCGTTAAAGGTGCGTGCGCCTGCTTACATCTGCAGCAGCGTCTGGTCGACGGTCTGCTGCGTCTTGATGGTCTGCGCGTTTGCCTGATAGTTGCGCTGCGCCGTGATCAGGTCGACGAGCTGGTTCGTGAGGTCGACGTTCGACGACTCCACCGCGCCGCCCGTGAGCGAGCCGTGGTTCGTGCTGCCGGGCGTGGAGACCTGCGGCACACCCGAGGCGGCGGTTTCCTGGAACTGGTTGCCGCCGAGGTTCATCAGCCCGTTCGGGTTGTTGAAGTTGGCGAGCACGACCTGGCCGAGCGTCTTGGTCTGGCCGTTCGAGTAGTTGCCGGTGATGGTGCCGTCCGAGCCAATCGAGAAGTTCGAGAGCGTGCCGCTCGCGTAGCCGTCCTGGGTCAGGTTGTTCACACCGTTGGTGCTGCCGAACTGCGTCGTGCCGGTGAAGTTCAGCGTGATCTTCTGGTTCTGGGTCGAACCGTCGGTCGGATTGATCGTGATCGGAATCTGGCCGATCGAGGTCGCCTTGCCCGTCGAGTCGGCCGTGCCCACGAGGTTGCCCGACGAATTGAACGCCATCGTGCCCACCGCCGAAGTCGAAACGCTGCCCGGCGTGCCCGCGTAGACGTTCCACTCCTGGTTGCCGCTGGTGTCGACGCCGCCCTTCACGAAGTACATGTTGACCTGCTGCGCGCCGCCGAGCGAGTCGTACGCCGTGATCGAGGTCGAGTAGTTGTAGGTGCTCGAGTTGGTGGGGTCGAACGTCGCCGACGACCCGGTGGGCGCGGTGGACTGCGCGTTCAGGTTCAGCTGCGCCGTGACGTTGGCCGTCGTGACCGGCGCGATGTTGGTCGTGGGCACCTGGAGCGGCACCGTCTGCGCCGAGTTCACCACGCCGTTCGCGCCGGCCGCGTAGCCCATCAGGTCGTTGCCCGACGCATCGGTGATATAGCCGTTCTTGTCGAGCTGGAACACGCCGTTGCGCGAATACGTGACGGTGCCGTTGTTCGACATCTGGAAGAAGCCGTTGCCGTTGATGGCGACGTCGAGCGCCTGGCCGGTCGTGGTGATCGTGCCCTGCGAGAAGTTCTGCTGCACCTGCGAGAGCGATGCGCCAAGACCGATCTGCGTGTTGACCGAGGTGGCGACGGTGTTCGCATAGACGTCGGCGAATTGCGCCGTGCTCTGCTTGAAGCCCACCGTGTTCGCGTTGGCGATGTTGTTGCCAATGACGTCGAGATCGTTCGACGCTGCGGCGAGGCCGCTCAATCCTTGCTGGTAGCCCATGAGTGTCTACTCCGCGCTGTCGTGTTCAATAGGTGTTAGAGAATGGCGCCCACGCCCGAGAGCGCGACCGTCTTGCCGTTGGCGAGCGAGAGGCTCGCGCTGCCGTCCGATTGCTGGATCACGCCCTGGACCTTGCTCGCGACGAGCGCCGTGGCCGTGCCCGCCTGGCCATTGACCGTCGCGCTCGCGCTGACGGTGTAGGTGCCGTCGGCCACGGTGTTGCCCGCGGCGTCGGTGCCGTTCCAGGTGACGGGCACGGTGCCCGCCGACTGCGCGCCCAGATCGAGCGTGTTGACGACCTGGCCCGCCGAGTTGGTGATCGTGAGCTTCACGTCCGAGGCCGCCGCGGGCAGCGTCACGCCCAGTTGCGGCGCGCTGCCGCTCGACACCGTTGCACTGCTGCCCGGCGCCAGCACGGTCGAGCCGATCAGCAGCGCGGCTTGCGCGTTCTGGCCCGCCGAGAGCTGCGTCGAGAGCGACGAGAGCGACGTGTTGAGCTGCTGGATGCCCGTGACCGTGTTGATCTGGGCGAGCTGCGAAGTCATCTGCGAGCTGTCCATCGGATTGGTGGGGTCCTGGTTTTGCAGCTGCGTGACGAGCAGTTGCAAAAAGGTGTTCTGCAGCGAGCTGCCGCTCGTCGAAGAGGAGCCCGACGTGCCCGACGTGCCCGAAGCGCTCGACGCCGACGAGCTGCCGTTCACGTTCATGGTGTCGAGCAACTGCTGCGACACGGTGGCGGTGCTGCCGCCGATGGTGGTGTTGCTGGAGGTCAACGCATTCTCCTCGGATACGCTCGATGTGGCTGTGTGGCGTGGGGTATGGCCGGGGTGTGCTTCACGCACCGGCCTCAGTTGCCAGATTCAGGTCTATGTCTCAGGTGCCGCTTCACGTCCCGATGGTCAGGGTCTTGAGCATCAGCGTCTTCGCGGTGTTCAGGGTCTCGACGTTGGCTTGATACGAGCGCGAGGCCGAGATCATGTTCACCATCTCCTGCACCGGGTCCACATTGGGCATCGTGACGTAGCCGTTGGCATCGGCGGCGGGGTTGTCCGGGTCGTAGCTCTGCTTCATGGGCGTCGGGTCGTCGATCACGCCGGTCACCTGCACGCCGCCCACTTGCTGGCCCGACGCCGTGCGCGCGCCGCCGAGCGGGTTGACCGCGAACACGACCTGCTTGGCCTTGTACGGCTGGCCGTCGGGGCCGGTCGTGCTGTCGGCGTTGGCGAGATTGGACGCCGTCACGTTCAGGCGCTGCGACTGCGCCGACATGGCGGAGCCCGCAACGCTGAAAATGTTCATCAGGGATGGCATGGTTTCGTTGACCTCTCGGATGGCTGGTGCGTCTTGGCCTGCTTAACGTTTGCTGCGCTGCGCGCGCGGCGCTATGCGCCGCTGCTTGCGCTGTGCTGCTTGAATCGATGACTGCGTCGATGCCCGCGCCTCAGTTCGAACCCGACTGGATCGCCGAGAGCATCGTCTTGATCTGTTGCGAAAGCACGGTCATGCCCGACTCGAAGTGCAGCGCGTTGTCGGCGAACTGCACGCGCTCGGTGTCGAGGTCGACCGTGTTGCCGTCGAGCGCGGGCTGCGTCGGATTGCGGTACATCACCGGGCTCGTGTAGCTGCTGGCCGGGCCGCCGGTCGGGATCAGCTTCACGTTGCCGGCCATGTGGCCCGCCTCGGTGGTGGCCATCGACATGCCGCTCGTCACGCCCGCGGGCTGCGCCAGCGCGAGCGGCTGGAAGTTGCCGCCGGCCGTGCCTGTTACACCCGTTGCACCCGCTGCGCCCGCGGCGGCGCCCGTCGTGGCCATCGCGCCCGGCGTGGCCGCGCCGGCCTGCTTGAGCGCACCCGCGAGCGAGGCCGAGAAGTCGACGTCGCGCGCCTGGTAGCCCGGCGTATCGGCGTTCGCGATGTTCGAGGACAGCAACGCCTGGCGCGTCGCACGCACATCGAGCGCTTCGCGGCCAAAGGCGAATTCGGCGTCGAGTTTGTCCAGCATCCGGCGTTCTCCGTGACACGAAATGAGGGGCTGCTTCGGCGCATGCATCGCGCATCCGGCAACTGGGCGAGGCGCACAGGCCTTTTCGCATGGAAACGAATGTTAGGCGCGCCTGACAAGAACCAATCGGACGAATAGCCGGTAAAGCCCCCCTCTATTCGACGTAAGCGCGCGGGGGTCGCCGCCTAGAATGCGAGTCGTGTCAATGCAATGAATGGAGAACGACGATGCCGCTGACTGCCTTCTTTCGCGCGCGCCCTATGGCAGTGCAGGCGGTGCGGGCAGCGCTGGCATCGCTTGGCGCTGCCGCCGCACTGGGCATGAGCGGCGCAGCGCACGCGCAAAGCGAAACGCCTGGCCAGCAGATCTATATCGCGGGCCCCGGCGACCGCGCCGGCTCGGATGCCGCCCAGATGAGCGCCATGCTCGCGCAACCGGGCAAGGCGAACCCGGGCGGCGGTTCGATGGGCACCGATACGCACGCCTACGCCAACGGCTACGCCCAGAGCGCGGCGATGCTCGCGCGCGGCACGCAAGCCGATGGACAAGGCGCGGGACAAGACCCGGCTCAAGCGCAAAATCAGCCGGGCATGATCACGATCCCGGGGCCGGGCGAGCGCGGCCGCGCGAGCGAAGCCACGCCCGAGATCGTCACGATTCCCGCACCCGGCTCGGGCGCGGCACCCGCCATGCGGCCCGCGCTCGCTCGCGCCGTGCAACCGATGCGCGTGCCGCCCGCTAACCCGTCGGCATACTCGCAGGCAAACCCTTCGGCGAACCCATCCGCAAGCCAGCCAGCCAACCGTATGGCAGCGAACGCCGCCGCGCCCGCCGTCATGAACGGCAACGCCGGCGCGGGCGGGCTCCAGCGCGTGAACGTCGTCACGCCGTCGAGTGCGGTCGCGCCCGTCGTCGTCGAAACCGCGCCGCCGGCCGCCGCCGCGAGACTGCCCGCCGTGCCGGTGACGCGCGCGCCGGCGATGGCCGCCAGTGCCTATACGGCCACGAGCGCCAGCGCCGTCGCATACGGCCAGGCCGCGCAAATGCCGCCAGGCCAGGAAGACGGCGAGCGCATCCGCGCCACCGCGCTCGCCTTCCTGCAACAACAGGCGGCGGGCTTGCCGGGCAAGGTGAGCGTCACCGTTCCCCCCGTCTTCCCTCGCGGCCTCGCGGCCTGCGCCGCGCTCGAGCCCTTCATGCCGCCGGGCGCGCGCATGTGGGGCCGCACGACCGTGGGCGTGCGCTGTGTCGGCGCGAAGCCGTGGACGCTCTATGTGGTGGGGCGCGTCGCCGTCGACATCACCTATTACGTGGCCGCGCGCCAGATCGACGCGGGCCAGATGCTCTCGGCCGCCGACTTCATGCCGCGCGAAGGCGACCTCGCGAGCCTGCCGCAGACCATCATCACCGACCCCACGCAGGCCAACGGCGCCGTCGCGCTCGCGCGCATCACGGCGGGCCTGCCGCTGCGCACGGACATGCTGCGCAGCGCCTCGTCGGTGGTGATCGGCCAGACGGTCAGGGTGATCGCCGTCGGCTCGAATTTCACGATTTCCTCGGAGGGCAGCGTGCTCAACAATGCCGCGCCCGGCCAGATGGTGCGCGTGCGCACGGCCGGCGGGCAAATCATCAGCGGCGTCGTGAAAGACGCCGGGACGGTGCAGGTGCAGATTTAGGGACGCTCTCCTGATCAGGGCGAAAAAACGCCTGGGCGCAACGTGCGGCAGAACACGTAACAGCATGTAACGGCAGGACTTTCGCGCTAAAGTTCGCGCCGGCCCTTGCCGTTATCAAAGCCATACGGATCAGGAATCCCCATCGTGAAAATCGACACCTCCACCCGCAATGACGCGCGCTCGCTCCAGGATGGGCCCGCGCGCACGCAGCAAAGCGAATCCGCGAGCGCGCTGGGCGCCGGCGGCACGGCATCCGCCGCCGCAGCCAGCTCGATCGCCTCGGGTGCAAGCTCGGACGCCAACGTGAGCCTTTCGTCGCTTTCCTCTTCGCTGCGCTCGCTCGCGGCGAGCGGCGCCGCCGACATCGACATGGGCCACGTCCAGTCGATCAAGGACGCCATCAAGAACGGCACGCTGCAGATCGACACCGGCAAGATCGCCGACGGCATTATCGAAACCGCGCGCGGCCTGCTCAAGCCGGCCTCGGGCAGCTAAGGGGCGCAGGCGCTGCGCTGAGCACCCCGCAGCACGCGCCGCCCCTCAACTACGCATTCTCAGGTGGTCCCCGATGAAAGATGCTCTTCTCGCCACATTGATCGACGAACACGCCGCGGTTGAGGCGTTCGCCTCGCTGCTCGCCTTCGAGGAGAAGGCGCTCACGACGGCGGACGGCATCGGCGCGCTGCCGCAGATCGTCGAAGAGAAGACGACGCTCACGCAGCGCATGGCGGGCCTCGAGAAGGCGCGCGACGCGCAACTGGCCGGACTCGGCCTGCCGGGCGGGCGCAAGGGCATCGAGATGGCCTGCGACGGCGACGCGCGGCTCGCGGGCCAGTGGGCCCTGCTCAAGGGCTCGACCGAGCGCGCGCGCCGCCAGAACCTCACGATCGGCATGATGGTGCGCACGCGCATGGAACATAACCGCCGGGCGCTCGCGATCCTGCGCGGCGAAACCAGCAACGGCGCATCGACGCTGTACGGGCCGGATGGGCGTTTGCCTGCGTTCGGGTTGTAGGCGGTCCGCTTTTGCGCGCGGCGAGCAGCCGCGCGTGAGATTGAAAAGCCGGGGCGTGGGTGCTTCGGCTTTTTTGTTTATTGCGGCAACCCATGTCATCGGCCAACGGCTCACTTTGAGAGCGGCGCGCCGCTTCATAGTCAGCACGCAGCTGCGGCACCAGCGCCGCAGCAAGCGGAGTCCTCAGCGCAGGCAGCAACTCCTCGGACGAACTGACGAGCTCCGATGCACGGTCAAGCAGCGGATCGAGAACCCGGTCTTCGGGAAACAAAGGCTCGAACGAAGCGGTTGTCGTTATGCCGTGATGTCCCCACGCATAGTGTTTGAAGTTGCCGATTACGCTTACTAATCTATTGAATTATTTACACATATTTGATTCTGTGTAGCGATTGATGTAGGTTTCCGTGTCGGCTAGCCGGAGCCGCTGGCAAATCCACGCTGGCCGCTCTCACGGCGCAAAAAAAGCCGAAACACTTGCGTGCCCCGGCTTCCCCCTCCCTGTCGACCAGCGTTAGCGCTTACTCCGGTCCCATGCAAAGCTGTCAGCGCCGACCCATCGGCGCCGCGCCTGACTAATTCTCCGTGCCCGCCCAGGACATCTCGCGCAGCCGCGTGCGCAGGCGCGCGACGGCCTGGCTGTGCAGCTGGCACACGCGCGACTCGCTCACCTCCATCACCGCGCCGATCTCGCGCAGGTTCATGCCGCGCTCGTAGTAGAGCGACATGAGCAGCTTCTCGCGCTCGGGCAGCCGCTCGATCGCCTCGACCAGCGCGCCGCGCAGGCTGTCGTCGAGCAGCGCCGAAAGCGGGTCCGAGTGATCGACGCAATAGCGGTCGAGGAACGGCTCGTCGTCGGCGGCGCGGTCGAAGTCTTCGTAGTAGATGAGCTGGCTGCCGTGCAGATCCTGCAGCATGCTCTGGAACTCATCGAGCGGCATCTGCAGATGCTCGGCGATCTCGGTCTCGCTCGCCGAGCGGCCAAGCCGCTGCTCCACCTGATGCACGGCGCTTTCCACTTCGCGCGAGGTGCGCCGCAGGCTCCGCGGCAGCCAGTCGTTGCTGCGCAGCTCGTCGAGCATCGCGCCGCGAATGCGCTGGCTCGCGTAGGTCTCGAACTGCGCGCCCTGATCTTCCTTGTAGCGGTTCGCCGCATCGAGCAGGCCGATCATGCCGGCCTGGATCAAGTCGTCGAGATCCACGCTTGCGGGCATCTTCGCCACGAGCTGCAGTCCCAGCCGCCGCACGAGCGGCGCGTATTTCGCGAGGACTTCGGCCTGCGAAATCTTTCCTTGAGCGTTATACATCTGGCTCTCCTATGTCCGTCACGCGTGCTGGTGCGCGGTGCGCTGCACGGGCGAGTCCGCCCGCCATCCCGCATGAGCCGGCGCAGGCGCGGATGGAACGCCAGTGACGGATGAAACGAATGAATCTGCTGAATTTGCCGCATTTGTCGCATGCGCCTGCGCGCCAGCCGTCGCCGCAAGCGCGGGGCGCATCGGCCAGTGCGGCAGCTCGGCCGCCACATGCCGAAAGTCGCGTGCGGCGGCCGTGGATGGAAACGCATCGACGATGCAGCGCGAGAGCTGCAGCGCGCGCGGCATGTGCGGGTCGGCGGCCACGCTGCCAGCGATTTCGAGCGACACCGTGAGGTAGCGGCTCGCCACGCCCGCGAGGTTCTCGAGCACGGTCTGCGCTTCGCTCTCGCTCGCCACCTGGTTCGCGAGCACGCGGAACTGGCCGATCGCGTGCGCGAAATGCAGCCGCTTCATGCACGCATAGGCGTCGGTGATCGCCTGCGCGACCACACGCATCACGATCAGCACGTCGTGCGCATGCATCGCGAGCGGCGAGAGCGCGCCTTCGGCGTCGAGTTGCGCATCGATCAGCACGAAATCGGCGGGACCGGCGAGCACCTTGCTCAACTGCGCATTGAACTGCGCGCCCGTGTACTGCGCGCGCGGCTCGCGCGGGGCGGCCAGCACGCCGAAGCCGAGGGCATGCCGCCCCACCGCCTGGTCCAGCGCCATCTCGCCGCGCATCACCGCCGCGAAGTTGCCTGCGCAGTTACCTGCGCGGTTGCCCGCGAGGTTCCCCGATGAGTACCCCGACGCGTTCCCCGCGCCGTGCACGCCGCCGAGCAGCGCGCTCACCGAGCGCGGGCCGAGGCATTCGTCGATGACGAGCACATCCTTGCCCTGCGCGGTCAGTGCGGCCGCGAGATTGATCACGACGGTCGTGCGCCCGGGAGAGCCCGGGCCGCCGGTCACCGCGATCACGCGCGAGCCTTCGCGCGCGAGCAGCCGTCGCAGGCCTTCTGCCTGATCGATCACGAACTTATCCAAACCGGACCTCGTGGGCTTGCGTGTTCGAACGCGTCGAGAGCGCGGAGAGCAGCGCGGGAATGTCGTCCTCGTGCGGCACGAACGGCGAACGGTCGCGCGGCACGCAGAACGCGCTGCGGACCAGGAAGCGGCGGGTGGCCACGTACAGGTTCTCGGGCACCTTCTGGCCCGTGGAGACGTAGTGCACCGGCAGCTTGTAGCGCAGGACCGTGTCGAGCGTGCTGCCGAGATTGGTCGCCTCGTCGAGCTTGGTGAGGATGCAGCCCGTGAGCGGCGAGTTCTCCGGGCCGCTCTGGTAGGCCTGCACGACTTCGTTGAGCGTGTCGCCGTGGCTCGTCGCCGAAAGCAGCAACAGGCGCTGGACCGGACGGCCCGCGCTGCACAGCATGGCGATCTGATCGGCCACGGCGCGGTCGCGCTGGCTCATGCCGATCGTGTCGATCAGCACGATGTGCTTGCTCTTGAGCTCGGTGAGCGCGAGCTGCAGATCCGCGCCGTCACGCACCGCGTGCACCGAGACGCCCAGAATCTTGCCGAAGATACGCAGTTGCTCGTGACCACCGATACGGTAGCTGTCGGTGGTGAGCAGCGCGACCTTGCTCGCGCCGAAGCGCATCACGCAGCGCGCGGCGAGCTTCGCCGTGGTCGTGGTCTTGCCCACGCCGGTCGGCCCCATCAGCGCGAACACGCCGCCGTGCTCCATGAGCGCTTCTTCGTCCTCGAGCACGGGCAGGTTCGATTCGAGCACCGACTGGGCCCACTGCATGGCGGCTTCCTCGGTTTCCACCTCGGGCAGGCGGTCGACCACCATCTTCACGAGCTGCGCCGAGAAACCGGCCGCGAAGAGCTGCTTCGTGAGCGTGCCCTGCACCGGGTTGCGGCGCTGGCGCTCGCCCCACAGCAGACCCGCGAACTGCTCTTCCATCATGCCGCGCATGGAGGCGAGCTCGTGCATCACGGTTTCGTTGACGACCTGCTCGATGCGCGCGCGAATCGCTTCGCTCACCGTCTGCGCCGTGTTGGGCGCGCCGCCTTGTGCCGGGGTTTGTGCAGCCGGTGCGGTCGCTGCGTTCTGCGCGGCCTGCGCGGGATGGGCGGGCTGTGCGGTATGCGTCGCGTTCTGGGCGAGAGGCGCCGGGCCGGCTGCGTCCGGGCTCTGGCCGATGCTGCGGGCGGCGCGCCGCGCCGCGACGTGCGCGGCCTGGCGGGCCCATTCGGGCGTGCTCGCCTCGACATCGGCGCGATGCACGGGATCGGCGGCAACGCCGAGACCCTTGGCCATGGCGGCTGCGGGCGTGATTCCGGCCGGCAACGCCTGATCCTGCTGCCCCGCTTGCTGGCTCGCGATGCGGCGCGCGTGGTCGATCAGCCAGGGATTCGATTCGGCCATCGTGCGCGGCGCGCCCGACGGATCGGCTGCCGGCTGCATGGCGGCCTGTTCGAGGCGTCCGGCGGCATCGCGGCCCGCAGCGCCTGCGGTCCTCGCGGCACTGAAGGGCTGTGCGGCTTGCATCGCCTGCGCGGTCGGCGGCATCGTCGACTGCTGCGCGGCCTGGCCAGCCGCGGCACGCGAGGCCGCGAACGGCTGCGCTGCGGCGTCGGGAGCTTCGGCGCTGAGCTTAGCCTGCGTGGCCTGTGCGAGCGAGACGGTGGCGTCGTCGCTGCCGTCGGCTTCGTCGTGCATGCCGGCGTTCGTCCCGGCGCTGTCGTGCTCGGCACCGACTTCCGGGCTCGCGCCGAACACCGACGAGAACACGTCGGGCATGCCGCCGCTTGCGTAGGGGTTGCCCACAGACGTCGCTACGCCGGGCGTCGCTACGTTCGCGGCAGGCTGTGCGCCGAGGGCCGCGCGCGTCGGCTTCGTCGCGAAGGCGGCGCCACCTTGTGCCTGGGCGCTGCCGAACTGCCCACCGCCAGAGGGCGCGCCGCCAGAGGGCGCGCCGCCATCCGCCGGCGCGATCGCCGCGAGGTCGCTATCCGCGAGCGCGACGATTTCGACATTGCCGTCGTCGAGCGTGCGGTTCGACAGCACAACGGCGTCCGCACCCAGCGCTTCGCGCACGAGGCGCAGAGCGTCGCGGCTGGTGCCACCGATGAATTTGCGAATGTTCAAGCTATGCCCCTGATTGAGGTGGGCGGCTTGGGCCGCCGGTCGATTGCGTCTGGATTGCTGCGAGCCTGGCGCGCTCGCGCGGGCCCTTCTCCGATGTTGGAATTATTTCGAAGGTGAGCCCTCGACGATCGGTGGATCAGGGCGGGGAAACCTGGGTAATTCGGGGGATGGGGGAAGCTGGAGCGCTTGCGCGCGGCGCGACGGCGCAGGTCGATCGATGGGTGCTACGCGTTTTGATTCCGCACAAGGCGCACGCCAGCGCGACGCTCATAAAGTGGCGTCCTCGCCTCTTGGTTGTAAGCGGATGCCACGCTATGCAACTGCAGGTGGCCCTCACTTCCACCTCGGAGAATCACAACGATGGAAACGCTAATCCCGCAAGCATCAGTCGACATCGAAGACCTGAAAACCTGCCTTGAGGCGATCGTGGCGTCGGCCGATCGTCCGGTGGCCATACTGCAAGACAGCAAGCCCGTGGCGCTCCTCGTGTCGGTTGGGCTATGGGACACGCTATGCGAGACGCTCGAAGACATCGAGCTGTGCCACCTCGTCAAAACTCGCCAAAACGACCCCGTGGTCGCGGTGAAGCTGAGCGACTTGTGAGTTGAAAAAGCGGCAAGGCCCGCATTGAGCGGGCCCTCTGTCTGCTCGGGGCAAGTGCGTCAGGTGCTCACCCCGCCCCCACCACATTCACCACCCTCACATTGCGCGTATCCGGCACCTCGGCATACGAGAGCACCTTCAACTGCGGCAGGCTGCGGCGCAGGAAGCGCGAGAGCATCGGCCGCAGCGCGTGCTGCACGAGCAGCACGGGCGCTAAACCGAGCGCCTGCTGACGCCCCATCGCCATTTCGGTCTGCGTGAGCAGCGTGTGCGCAAGCCCTGGCTCCAGCCCCGGGTTCGGACCGGACGTGAGCGTCTGCGAAAGCACGCGTTCGAGATTGGCGTCGAGCCCCATCACCTGCATGTCGCCGCTGCCGGGGAACCACTGCTGCGTGATCGCGCGGCCCAGCGAGATGCGCACGGCAGCCGTGAGGTCATGCGCGTCGGGCATGCGCGGCGCGTGCTCCGCGAGCGACTCCATGATCGTGCGCATGTCGCGGATCGGCACGCCTTCTTCCAGCAGGTTCTGCAGCACCTTCTGCAGCGTCGTGACCTGCATGACCTTCGGCACGAGGTCGTCCACGAGCGAGGGCGTGTCCTTCTGCACGCGCTCGATGAGCGCCTGCACTTCGCGGCGGCCGAGCAGCTCGGCCGCGTGCATCACCACGAGGTGATTGAGGTGCGTCGCCACCACGGTGCTCGAATCGACCACCGTATAGCCGAACACCTGCGCCTGCTCGCGCATGTTCGAATCGATCCAGATCGCGGGCAGCCCGAACGCCGGGTCGGTGGTCGGCGTGCCGGGCACCACCGCGCTCACCTGCCCCGGATTGATCGCGAGCCACTGGCCCGGGAACGCCTCGCCCGAGCCCACTTCCACGCCCTTTAGCGCAATGCGGTAGGCGTTCGGGCGCAGCTCCAGGTTGTCGCGAATGTGAATGACCGGCGGCAAGAAGCCAATTTCCTGCGCGAACTTCTTGCGGATGCTCTTGATGCGCTTGAGCAGCTCGCCGTCGGTGTTCTTGTCGACGAGCGGAATGATGCGGTAGCCCACTTCGAGCCCGAGCGTGTCGATGAGCGCCACGTCGTCCCAGCTCGCCTCGGCGTTCTCGACCGGCGCGGCGGCGGCCGGCAGGACGTCCGCGAGCACGGCGCTGGCCTTTTTCGCCTCGGCGTTCTTCTTGAGCACACGGCCGAGCTGGATCGCGCCCCCGCCCAGCAGCAAGAACGCGAAGTGCGGCATGCCCGGGATCAGGCCCATCATGAGAATGATCGTGCCGGTGATCATCATCACGCGCGGGTTCGTGAAGAGCTGGCCGGTGAGCTGGGTGCCGATGTCCTCGTTGGTCGCCACGCGCGAGACGATCACGCCGGCGGCCGTCGAAATCACGAGCGACGGAATCTGCGCGACGAGGCCGTCGCCGATGGTGAGCAGCGTGTAGGTCTCGCCGGCGGCGGCGAACGGCATGCCGTGCTGCACGACGCCCACGATCAGGCCGCCGATGATGTTGATCGCCATGATGAGCAGGCCCGCGATGGCGTCGCCGCGCACGAACTTGCTCGCGCCGTCCATCGAGCCGTAGAACTCGGCTTCCTGGGCGATCTCGGTGCGGCGCTTGCGCGCGGCCTCTTCGTTGATGAGGCCCGCGTTGAGATCGGCGTCGATCGCCATCTGCTTGCCGGGCATGGCGTCGAGCGTGAAGCGCGCCGAGACTTCCGCGATCCGGCCCGCGCCCTTCGTGATCACCATGAAGTTGATCACCATGAGGATCACGAACACGACGATACCCACGGCGAAGTTGCCGCCCACGAGGAAGTGGCCGAACGACTCGATCACCTTGCCCGCCGCATCGGGGCCGGTGTGGCCTTCGAGCAGCACGACGCGGGTGGAGGCCACGTTCAGCGAGAGGCGCAGCAGCGTGGAGAACAGCAGCACGCTCGGGAACGCCGCGAAGTCGAGCGGCTTCATGGTGTACATGCTGACGAGCAGCACCATCACCGAAAGCGCGATATTGAAGGTGAACAGCAGATCCAGCAGGAACGGCGGCAACGGCAGGATCATCATGCCGAGGATCATGCAGATCAGGATCGGCCCGGCGAGCGCGCGCAGATTCGTGCCTTGCAGCACGTCCGGGCGCCGCGCGAGGAAACCGGTGCGGGCGTTCATTCTGTTGCTCCTTCATTCGCGCCGCGTGCTTCGTTGCGCGTTTCGTTACGGTTCGCGCCGGAATTCGCGCTGCGGGCGGTGTTCGATGCGGTGCTGGATGCTGCGTCCGGTGCGGCGCCAGGCGCGTTGCCGCCGGCCGCGCCTGCCTCGGGCGCGAGCGACTCGTCGGCTTCCTCGGCCGCGTCTTCGTCGCTCACCGCGCCCTTGTCGAGCTCGGGCGGCACGTCGAGGTCGGTGGGTGCCATCGGCACGTCGCCGCCGTGCTCGCGAAAGCGCTTCAACTGATAGACCCATGCGAGCACCTGCGCGACCGCGCCGTAGAGCGGGCCGGGAATCTCGCGGTTGATGTCGACGTTGTAGTAGAGCGCGCGGGCAAGCGGCGGCGCTTCGAGCAGCGGCACGTTATGTTCGGTCGCGAGCTCGCGGATGCGCGCCGCCACGAGGTTCACGCCCTTGGCGACCACCTTCGGCGCGCGCATTTCGCCATCGGCGTATTGCAGCGCGACGGCGAAGTGCGTCGGATTGGTCACCACGACATCGGCCTTGGGCACCTGCGTCATCATGCGGCGGCGCGCCATGGCGCGCTGCTGCTGGCGAATGCGGCCCTTCACGTGCGGGTCGCCCTCGTTCTCGCGGTGCTCGCGCTTCACTTCTTCCTTGGTCATGCGCAGCTTGCGGTGGTACGACCAGAGCTGGTACGGCACGTCGATGGCGGCCACCACGAACATGCCGGCGACGGTCGTGCCGCAGCAAACGGCGATCAGATGCATGGCGTCGGCGAGCGCGCGCGCCGGCGGCTGCATGGCGAGGCCGAGAATCTCCTCGCGCCGCATCCACAGCGCCGAGCCGCCGATGATGCCCACCACGAGCGTCTTCGCGAGCGACATGCCGAGCTGGATCGGCCCGTTCACCGAAAAGATGCGCCCGAGCCCCGACACCGGATTGAGGCGGCTGAACTTCACTTCCAGCGCTTGGGTCGAGAACAGCCACCCGCCCAGCGCCATGGGCGCGAGCAGCGCGGCGGCGCCGGTCAGCATGAGCACGGGCAGGAGCGCGAACAGGCCTTCGCGCGCGGCCACACCGGCGCCCGTGAGCATGCGCTTCGTCTCGAAGGCGCCCGCGTGGTTGAACGTGAGCGCGCCGCGCAGCATGGTCTGCAGATGCTCGCCGATAGTGCCCGAGAGCAGCCAGGCGCCAAAGCACCCCGCCGAAAGCAGCGCGAACGTGGAAAGCTCCCGCGAACGCGCAATCTGCCCCTCCTCACGCGCCTTTTCGAGGCGCTTGGGAGTGGCTGATTCGGTTTTTTCGAGGTCGCTGTCCTCTGCCACGGATGCTCCGGTCGGCGGCGCACGCGGCCCGCCACCCCTGCGGTGACGGCGCACGCCCTTTTTCAGTGAGAGCGATTATTGCCGCGCGGCGCAAGCGGTGATCGGCGGAGTAAGGCAGGGAAACCGGGGTATTTCGCGGGATGGGATGGCCGCAAGGTTTGCCTTGGCGACGGGGGCAAGCGGTGGCTGGAGGGCGGAAGCAGGAAGCAGGAGGCAGGAGGCAGGAGGCAGGAGGCAGGAGGCAGGAGGCAGGAGGCAGGAGCCTAAGCTGCGGCGGGTGGCAAGCGCCACCGTCGCGTGGGAAATCAGGGACGAAAGGGCCGGGCGAGCGCCGGGCGGACAGGCAAGGTGTGCGCGCCCGCCGCTGCTGCGGCGGACGCGCCAAGACGCAGCGCGTTAGAAAGCCACGTACGGCGTCTGCGTGCCGCCAGTGTGGGTCTGGTCCATGCCGTAGTACACGTAGCGCCCGTAGAAGAACGGCAGGCCGAGGTCGAGGTTCGTGCTCGAGCCGAACTGCCCTGCGAGATCGTTCAACGCGAAGTTGCTGCCGCCGTTGAGCAACACGGACGCGCTCACCACGTTGAAGCTCACGTTGCCCGAAGTGTTATTGATGTCGGTGAGCGTCGCGTTGAGCGTGAGCGGCGTGGATGGGCAGTAGAACGTGCCGAGATTGCCGCCGCACTGCGCTATGGCGCTATCGTTGAAAAAGATCCCGTTCGAGCCGGAGTCGAGGAACGTCTCTCTCAGCGCCTGCCCGTTGTACGTGCCGGTCATGTCGCCCCACTGGTTGGTCGCAAAGCGCTGCGAGGCGTTCAACGTGTTGTTCGACCGCGTGCCGATGCCGAACACCAGCGTGCCCGTGGCCGAAGCCTGCCCGTTGTTGGAGATGGGCGGCATCTGCAGGATCACGCCATTGTTGTCGAGCGCGAACTTCGAAACGGGATTCGTCACCTGGCTCGTCAGCGCAACGGCTGTGTTGGTGCAGTTGCCGCCGCCAGGGCACGCGTAGTAGGTGCTCGTGGAGGCGCTATTCGCACAGTTCGCGCCGCAGTCCCAGGGCGAGACGCCGATACCGAGAATGCCGTTCGCACCGATCGCCTGGGTCGAATTCTGCGGGGGCCCGAAGCTCGCACAGGTCTGCGGCACCGTAGAGCTCGCAAGATCGCCGATCACCTGGATCGGAATGTTGCTGGCCGTCTCGCCACCGATCTTCACGTCGGCGTTGCGCACCGTGCCCCATGTATAGCCGTCGGCGAACGCCGTGCATTCGGCGAGCGTGCTGCCATTGCTGGTGGTCGTGGGCAACGTGTTGTTGAAGTTGCCAAGCGCCGAAGCGACCACGCGCAGGCCGAACGAGGCCGTGTCCACCTGAACGTTGTTGATGGTCTGGCAGTTGCTCGTGCCCGGCACGCAGACCGTCACGGTGACCGTGGGGATGTTGGGGAAGTTGCTGTTGATGCCGCTGTTCACGGTCACCGGCACAGTATTCACGGCCGTGGCGGCAATGGGCTGCTGCTGCGGACCGGCAGGCAGCGAACCAGTGCCGCTACTGCCGGAGCTGCTCGAGCCGCCGGAGCCGCTGGAACTGGAGCTGCCGCCACCGCCGCCGCAGGCGGCAAGGCCCGCCGTGAGCGCGAGCAGCACGGCAAGGAGGAAGGAGCGCGGCTCACGCAGGGCGCGAACGAAGGCGTTGGGGATTACGTAGTTGGACACGCGTCGCCTCCCGTTCGTTATTGGATGTCGGACGTGCTGACGCCGGCCGGCAGCGCCTGCGGCAGCCATGCCTGGCCGGAGAAGGCGCCCATGTGGCCGCCCGAGTGCACGACGAGGCCGCTATTGTCGACCGCGCCGATTCCACGCACGCCTCTGGCGCGATTGGCCTCTACGCCCGCGACGTACTGCGGGAAATAGCCGCCGAGCAACGCGGAGAGATCGGGGGGCTGCGGCCCGCTCCAGGCCACGCCGAATACGGTGCCCGCCTGCGAGACGTACTCGCGCACGACGGTGCCGTTCGCGAGCGTGGTTTGCTTCACGGAATACGCGGCTGCGCCGCCGGTAGCGGAAGCACTGGATGACGCACTGGCCTGGGCCGCCTGGCGCATGACCGTGGAGGCCGCGCCTTGGCCCGCCGGGCCGATTGCGCTATTCGGAACGGTGACGCTCGCGCCCGGGGGCGTGGCCATGGGCGCGCCGCCCAGCGCGGCGCTGGCAGGCAGCGAGATTGCCCATGCACCCACTGCGCATACGAGCGCGGCGGCGAGGCGCCATGCTGCGCTGCTGGAAACCGGGGGCTGCGCTGAAAGCGAAGCTGAAGACGAACTCGACGAGCCCGGCGCGCCGGACGAGCCGGCACAGTGAGACGCGCGGGACACGGCAGACACAACGGTCGATGTGTGCGGATACAAGATGACCCTCCCCCTCTCTCGGTCGCGCGCTCCTCCGCGCGGCGCCCGCGCCTGACGACTGGCGGCTACGGACGGCGTCTTGACGGGGAACGGCTGGTAGCGCTGCAATGCACCGCCGCGGCACGCCGCGACGGCAATGAGCGAACGGCCTCTAGTATGCCTGTGCGCCATGATATTCGGGAGCTAGCCGCACGGCCAGGCCGGCTGATCATCCGGCGCGCAGCATGGCCGTGCAAACGAGCAGCGGCCAGATCGTGGGGAAGTGGCCCGTGGGGACTGCCAGAACCGGCTGCTTAAGTGGGCTTCTTGAGTGGGCTGCTTTATGAGACGCATAAGTGGGCTGCATTAGCCAAGCTGCCCGAGCGGCCGCGGCAGCCGTCCCGGGCCGTCTGAAGCCCTGCGCTAGAACCCGAGGCTCGCGAGCAGATCGTCCACTTGCGCCTGATCCTGCATCACATCGGCCTTGCCTTCGGGGTCGATCTGCGGGCCGTTCAGCAGGGCCTCGGGGCTGCCCGTCCCGCCGGCCGTCTCCGCGAGCAGCGCGGCATTCGCCGCAAACTGTTCGCGCCGCTCCGGTGCGATGTTCTCGACCAGCACCGTCAGCAGTTGCTGCTCGATCAGGTAGACCACGTCCATGATCTTCTTGATCACCTGACCGGTCAGGTCCTGGAAATCCTGCGCGAGCATGATTTCGAGCAACTGCCGGTTGGTCGCCGCCGTGGACTGCGGCACGCCCTCCAGAAATTGGCGCGTGTCGTCCATCAGCGCGCGCACTTCCTCGCGGCCGATCGGCGCGTCGTACCACGTGGCCCAGCGCGCAGAGAGCGCCTTCGCGTCGCTTTCGAGCTGGGCCTGCATGGGCTTGGCCACCTCGATCGCGGAAAGCACGCGCTCGGCCGCCTGCTCCGTCATGTTCGCGACATAGCGCAGCCGGTCGCGCGCGTCGGGCACCGCTTCGGCCGCGCGCTCCACGTGCTTGTCGAGGCCGAGCTCGCGCATGGAGTCGCGCAGCGTGCGCGTGAGCTGGCCGATGCGCGCGAGGATGCGGTCCGAAGCGAATTCGCCCGCTTCCGTGCCGGCGCCATCGTGCGCCCCGGCAGGCAGCGCGCCGATCAGTTGCGCTTCGGACAAGGCGGCGCGCAGCGCCAAGGCTTCGGTGGGCCAGGCCGCGGACTGCACATCGACGGGTCGCGCGTCGAGCGGCTGCACGGCCGACTCCGCGGCCTGCTGCACGGCGGTGAACTCGTTCACGTCAGCTCCCGGCCTTCGCCATCTTTTCGAGAATCTTGTTGAGCTTCTCGTCGAGCGTCGCCGCCGTGAACGGCTTCACGACATAGCCGCTCGCGCCCGCCTGCGCCGCGGCAATGATGTTTTCCTTCTTCGACTCCGCCGTCACCATCAGCACCGGCAGATGCGAGAGCGACGCGTCGGCGCGGATGGCCTTGAGCATCGCGAGGCCGTCGAGGTTCGGCATGTTCCAGTCGGAAATCACGAAGTCGTAGCTGCCGCCGCGCAGGCGCGCGAGGCCCGCGGCGCCGTCTTCGGCTTCGTCGACGTTCGCGTAGCCCAGTTCCTTGAGCAGGTTGCGGACGATCCGGCGCATCGTCGGAAAGTCGTCCACCACCAGAATCTTCATTCCCTTATCCATCTCGGTTCCATTCCTCCAGGCCAAAACCCGGGCAGTGATCCAGACAAGCCCAACGCCTGTCCAGATCGATTCATCGTCATCGATCGTGTGGGCCTTGCACGGCCACACGCTCGCTCAACCAAAGCTTTGTGCCAAAGCGGCCTTGTGCCCAAGCGGTGCAGCAGCTTGCGTGCCGCCGCGCCGTTTTTCCCGCTGGCGCCGCGCGCCGTTCGCCACGCGCCCTGCAGGTACTACAACACGCCGCACTACACGCGCTGCACGCGCTCGCCCATGCTGGCGAGGCGCGTCATCACGCGGCGGCTCATGTCGGCAAGCGGCGCGATCTCATCGGCGGCGCCCATCGCGATGGCCTCGCGCGGCATGCCGAACACGATGCAGCTCGCCTCGTCCTGCGCGAGCGTGAAGGCGCCGGCGCGGCGCATCTCCAGCAGGCCCGCCGCGCCGTCGCGGCCCATGCCCGTGAGAATCACGCCGATCGCGTTCTTGCCCGCGTGCAGCGCCGCCGAGCGGAACAGCACGTCCACCGACGGCCGGTGCCGGTTCACCGGCGCCTCGTCGGACAGATGGGCGATGTAGTTCGCGCCGCTCCTCGCAAGCAGCAGGTGCGCGTGGCCCGGCGCGATATACGCGTGTCCGGGCAGCACGCGCTCGCCGTGCTCCGCTTCCTTCACGGTGATGCGGCACAGGCCGTTCAGGCGCTGCGCGAACGACTTCGTGAAGCCGGGCGGCATGTGCTGCGCGATGAGCACGGCCGGCGCGTCGGGCGGCAGCGGCTGCAGCACTTCGCGGATCGCCTCGGTGCCGCCCGTCGACGCGCCGACGATCACCAGCTTCTCAGTCGAGACGAGCGGGTTGTTGAGCATCGGCGCGGCGTGAACCGGCGCTGGCGCGTGGCTGCCGTGCGCGCTGGCGGGGTGCGCCGCATGAGCGGCGGCACCCGTGCTGGCCGCAGCGGCCGCAGCGGCCAGCGCGGGCGCTGGCGCACGC
>NZ_SMRP01000029.1 GCF_004353915.1 Paraburkholderia silviterrae
CGTCCAGAACCCCGGTGGCTCCGAAAGAGCACCGGGGTTCTGGCGTTTACGCGGCTGAAAAACGCACAAAACACGCACACAACAAAAACGAAAAAACCGTCCTGCGAACGATACAGGACGGTTTTTTTCGTTGAACCCGCAGTCAATCCCTACTTCTGGGCGAGGAATTTCGTTGCCAGGTGGACCCAGTACGACGCTCCAACCGGCAACAGCTGATCGTTGAAGTCATAGCTGGCGTTGTGCAGCATGCACGGACCGGCGCCGTGGCCTGCCTCGCGATGTCCGCCTTCCCCGTTGCCGAGGAACGCATAGCAGCCGGGCCTTTCCAGCAGCATGAACGAGAAGTCCTCGGCGCCCATGGTCGGCTCGACGCTATCGTCGACACGATCGGCGCCCACGACTTCTTTCATCACTTCAGCTGCGAACTGGGCCTCTGCGCTGCTGTTCACCGTCGGTGGATAGTTGCGATGGAAGGTCACGTCGACGGAACACTCGTATGCATCCGCCGTGCTCGCCGCGATCTTGCGCAGACGCGTCTCGATCAAATCGAGCGTTTCCGTCGTGAAGGTGCGCACCGTCCCCGCAATCCAGGCCGTATTCGGCACGACATTCACCGCGTCGCCAGCGTGGATCTGCGTAATCGACAGCACAGCCGTATCGAGCGGCTTCTTGTTGCGCGTGATGATGCTTTGCAGCCCATTGGCGATCTGCACCGCCGTGAAAACCGGATCTCGTCCGTTGTGCGGCAGCGCGGCATGTGAGCCTATGCCTTTGATTTCGATGCGAAACTCGTTGCTCGACGCCATGATCGGCCCTTCGGTCACGCCGAAGTGTCCTGCCGGCATGCCAGGCCAGTTGTGAATGCCGAATACGGCGTCCACGGGAAAACGCGTGAACAGCCCGTCTTCGATCATGGCTTTCGCGCCCGCGCCGCCTTCCTCCGCAGGCTGGAAGATGAACACGATGGTGCCGTCGAATTGACCATGCTGGGCCAGATGCTGCGCCGCACCGAGCAGCATCGCGGTATGGCCGTCGTGCCCGCAAGCATGCATCTTCCCTTCGTGGCGAGAGCGGTGCTCGAACGTGTTCAGCTCTTGAATGGGCAGTGCATCCATATCGGCGCGCAGCCCAATGGCGCGCGTGCCGCTACCGCGTTTGAGCACGCCGACAACGCCCGTTTTTCCCAGCCCGCGATGCACTTCGATGCCCCATTCTGCGAGCTTCGATGCAACCAGCTCGGCAGTTTGGGTCTCTTCGTAGCGCAGTTCCGGGTGGGCGTGGATCGTTCGTCGTAGGCCCTGAATTTCGCCTTGGGCGGCCTGGATTTCCGGGATCAGTTTCATGACGGACAGTGCTCGGGAAAGTGGGCGCCCGCCCTCGTTTTGAGGCGGGCTTAGACGAACCATTCTACGCCGAACCTTTTTTTTCGCGGCAACCCCTCGGGCACGCACCGGCGCTGCGCGCCGGACATAATAAAATTGCGATCTCGATACCACCTTCCACCGACGGATTCCTCATGAATGCCCGAGCCGAATTTGCCCGTGCAGTCTGTCCCCACGACTGCCCCGACACCTGCGCGATGCGCGTGACCGTCGAGAACGGCAAGGCCATCAAGGTGAGCGGCGACCCCGACCATCCGCCGACACAAGGGGTGCTCTGCACGAAAGTGACCCGTTACGCCGAGCGCGTGCATCATCCGAAGCGTCTAACGCAACCGATGAAACGTGTCGGCCGCAAGGGGGAAGGGCGCTTCGAGCCGATCAGCTGGGACGAGGCATGCGCGATTGCGGCTGCGCGCCTTGGCGAGATCGCGCAGCGTGCGCCCGAGGCGATCCTGCCGTATAGCTACGCTGGCACGATGGGGCTCGTGCAAGGCGACAGCATCGCACAGCGCTTTTTCCACAAGCTCGGCGCGTCGCGGCTCGATCGCGCGATCTGCGCGGCCGCGGGCGCAGCGGGCCTGCGCTACACGTATGGCTCGAGCCTGGGCATGCTCACCGAGCACTTCGCCGAGAGTGACGTGATCCTGATCTGGGGGGCGAATCCGATCGCCTCTAACCTGCACTTCTGGACCCGTGCGCAGGAAGCCAAGCGCAACGGTGCGAAGCTGATTGCGATTGATCCGTATCGCTCGCTCACGGCGGAGAAGTGCCATCAGCACATCGCTCTGAAGCCGGGCACCGACGGCGCGCTCGCGCTCGGCATGATGCACGTGCTGATCACCGAAGACCGTCTCGATCATGAGTACATCGCGGCGCACACGCATGGCTTCGAGCAGTTGAAGGCGCGCGCGCTCGCCTACACGCCCGCGCGCGTCGCGCAGATCTGCGGCATCGAGGAACAAGCCATCGTCGATCTGGCGCGCCTCTACGCCTCCACGCGCAAGGTGGCGATCCGTATGAACTACGGCCTGCAGCGCGTGCGCGGCGGCGGCAATGCGGTGCGCGCAATCGCCTGCCTGCCGGCGCTGACTGGCGCCTGGCGCGAGCGTGCCGGCGGTGTGCTGCTTTCCTCGTCGGGTTGGGCGCCAATCAATGGGAACGGGCTCCAGCGTCCCGACCTGATTCCTGGCTGGCCGAAGCATCAGCCGCGCATCGTCAACATGAACCAGATCGGCGACGCGCTCACACACGCGGGCGACGCCACGTTCGGTCCGAAGGTCGAGGCGATTGTCGTGTACAACTCGAATCCGGTGGCGGTCGCGCCGGAGTCGGCGAAGGTGGCGGCGGGCTTCGGGCGAGAGGATCTCTTCACGATCGTGCTCGAGCAGTTCCAGACCGACACCGCCGACTACGCCGACCTGCTGTTGCCCGCCACGACTCAGCTCGAGCACCTCGATGTTCACAAGTCCTATGGCCATACGTACGTGATGGCCAATCTGCCGGCTATCGCGCCGGTGGGAGAGGCGCGTCCGAACACCGAGATCTTCCGCTCGATTGCGCGCGCAATGGACCTGACCGAGCCGGCGCTCTTCGAGAGCGACGAGGAGGTGGCCGCGCACGCGTTCGACTGGAGCGATCCCGCGTTCGGCGGCGCCGACTGGGCGAGGCTCAAGCAGGACGGCTGGGTGAAGTTGAATATCGCCGATGCGCCATTCGCCAACGGTGGTTTTCGCACGCCCACGGGCAAATGCGAGTTCTACAGCGAGGCGCTCGCGAAGGCCGGCCTCGAGCCGGTGCCCGACTACCTGCCGCCGCACGAATCGGCAGACGGCGCGCCCGAGTTGGCCGCGCGTTATCCGCTTGCGATGATTTCGCCGCCCGCGCGCAACTTCCTGAACAGTACCTTCGTGAATGTCGAGAGCCTGCGGGCGACCGAAGGCGAGCCGCATCTCGACCTCCATCCCACCGATGCCGCGCGACGCGCCATCGCGGACGGCGACCAGGTGCGCGTCTTCAACGACCGTGGGTCGATGCAAGCGCGGGCGCGTGTCTCCGACCGCGCTCGCGAAGGTCTCGTGGTCGGCCTGTCGATCTGGTGGAAGAAGCTCGCGCCGGACGGCCGCAACGCAAACGAAGTGACGAGCCAGGCGCTCACCGATCTGGGTGGATCGGCCACGTTTTATGACTGTCTCGTGGAAGTCGAACGCGCGTAAACGCTGTGAAAAAACGCCCTGAAACTCGCCCTAAAAGCGCTTGCCGTAGTTCGAGGGGGCTTTCTAACTCGCTGATTTGGGGAAGAAAAACGCGGGTCGCATGCTACGATCAGTGTTTTAGCACGACCATTCGAAAATATTCAGGAGGAGACGCCGCATGGATAAAGTCTGGCTGAAATCGTACCCACCCGGCGTTCCCGCGGAAATTGACGCGAGCCAATATGCGTCCATCACGGCGCTGCTCGCGGAGAGCTTCGACACGAACCGGTCGAAGCCCGCGTTCGCGTGCATGGGCAAGGCCATCACCTACGGACAGCTCGACGAACTCTCGAAGCGGCTCGCCGCATGGTTCCAGTCACGCGGCATCGCGCCCGGCGCGCGCATCGCGATCATGATGCCGAACGTGCTGCAGTATCCGGTCGCGCTTGCTGCGATCCTGCGCGCGGGCTATGTCGTCGTGAACGTGAACCCCCTCTACACGCCGCGCGAGCTCGAACATCAGCTCAAGGACAGCGGCGCCGAGGCCATCGTCATCCTCGAGAATTTCGCGGCCACGCTGCAGGCAGTGGTCGCGCAGACGCGCGTGAAGCACATCGTGGTGGCGTCGATGGGCGACCTGCTCGGCGTACTGAAGGGCTTCCTCGTGAACTATGTCGTGCGCCGCGTGAAGAAGATGGTGCCCGCGTGGAGCCTGCCGGGTCACGTGAGCTTCAACGGCGCACTTTCGGCCGGCGCGCGCCTCACGTTCAAGCCCGTCGAGCAGAAACCCGAAGATGTCGCGTTCCTCCAGTACACGGGCGGCACGACCGGCGTGTCGAAAGGCGCAACGTTGCTGCATCGCAACCTGATCGCGAACGTGCTGCAGTCGGCTGCGTGGACCCAGCCCGCGCTCGCGCGTCTGCCCGCCGGCACCCAGCCGGTGACGGTTGCGGCGCTGCCGCTCTATCACGTGTTCGCGCTCACCGTCTGCGGCCTGCTGACGATGCGCACGGGCGGCCTCGCCGTGCTGATCCCGAATCCGCGCGACATCGCCGGCATGATCAAGGACCTGCACGGCTATTCGATCACGACCTTCCCGGCGGTCAACACGCTCTACAACGCGATCCTCAATCACCCCGATTTTGACAAGCTCGACTTCTCGCATCTGCTGGTGGCGAACGGCGGCGGCATGGCCGTGCAGGAAGCTGTGGCCAAGCGCTGGTACGAGCGCACGCAGACGCCGGTCATCGAAGGCTACGGTCTTTCGGAGACATCGCCCTGCGTGACCTGCAATCCGACCGACGCGACCGAGTACACGGGCACGATCGGCCTGCCACTGCCGTCGACGGAAATCTCGATTCGCGACGACAGCGGCAACGAGCTGGGCATTGGCGAAGCGGGCGAGATCTGCATTCGCGGTCCGCAGGTGATGGCGGGTTACTGGCAGCGTCCGGAAGAAACGGCGAAGGTCATGACCGCCGACGGCTTCTTCAAGTCCGGCGACGTGGGCGTGATGAACGCGCGCGGCTACGTGAAGCTCGTCGATCGCAAGAAGGACATGATTCTCGTCTCGGGCTTCAACGTCTATCCGAACGAGATCGAAGATGTGGTCGCGAAACTGCCGGGGGTATTCGAAGTGGCGGCCGTGGGCGTGCCCGATGCGCACTCGGGCGAAGCGGTGAAGCTCTATATCGTGAAGAAGGACCCGGCGCTCACCGACAAGGACGTCTTCGAATACTGCAAGACGCAGCTGACCGGATACAAGCGGCCGAAATCCATCGAGTTCCGCACCGACTTGCCCAAGAGCAACGTCGGCAAGATCCTGAGGCGCGAGTTGCGCGACGCGCACGCCTAATCCTCCGCCGTCACGCACGCACCGAAGGCCCGCCCGCAAGGGTGGGCCTTTCGTTTTGGGCGAGTGAAGAAAGACGAAAGACGCCGGGCGCGCCAAAGAAAAAAGGCGCCCGCAGGCGCCTTCGAGACTGAAACGGCTGTTCTTCTTAGAACTTGTGACGGATACCGATGCGAGCCGTGAACACGTTGTCGTTGCTCGATGCCGTGAGGTTGTTGATCGAGGCGACAGCCGATTTGTCCAACGAGTTCGTTCCCGAAGCGTGCTGGTACACGCCGGTCAGATAGATGTCGGTGCGCTTCGACAGGTAGTAGTCCGCGCCGATCGAATACTGGTAGTACTTCGCACCGTCGTTGGTCTTGCCGTTCGCGAGGGTGACGCTGTCGCCGTCCGTGTAGTCGAACGCGACGCCTGCCAGCAGGGCCGGCGTGATCTGGTACTTGAAGTTCGCTTCGACGTTGTTGAACGTAGCGTTTTCGCCTGCGCGGTAGATCGACGCGCTGGTCGTGCCCAGGTTGCGGAAGCTCACGTTCGAGTACGTCAGGCCGAACGTCGCTGCGCCGAACGTGTATGCGCCGCCTGCGCCGATGGACTGGTACGTGTTGGCCGATGCGAAGCCTGCATACACCGGGGTGGTCGTAGCCGACAGCGGCGACGTGGTCGGGCCGTTGTTGAACAGGCCACCGAAATTGTTCGGCGTGCGTGCGTTCAGGTAGCCGACACCCAGGGTCAGCGGGCCGTTGTTATAGCCGGCGCCCAGCGACCAGATCTGGTTGCCGGTGAAGTTGCCTGCCTGGCCGCCGAAGCTGTACGTGCCGCCGAATGTCAGGCCCGCGTAATTCGCGCTCGTGAACTTGACGGTGTTGTTCGTGCGGTACGCGTTGTTGAAGTTGTCGAGGTCGTCCGGGTGAGCTGCGATGTAGCCGCCCCACTGATCGCCCACTTCGAGCGGGCCGACGTAGTCGACGACGGAGTCGTACTGGCGGCCCAGCGTGACCGTGCCGTACTGCGCGCTGGAGAGGCCCACGTAAGCCTGACGGCCGAACAGCAGGCCGCCCTGCTTGAGTCCGCCGGTGTTGACGTCGAAGCCGTTTTCGAGCACGAAGACCGCTTTCAGGCCACCACCGAGGTCTTCAGCACCGCGCAGACCGAAGCGGCTGCCTTGTAACACGCCGCTCGAGAGGTTGTACAGATGCTTGCCACCCGAGTTCGTGTTGATGTTGAAACCTTCATCGATGATGCCGTACAGCGTGACGCTGCTCTGAGCGTGAGCAACGCCCGCGAACGCGCCCAGCGCGGCAAGCGCGAGAAGCGACTTCTTCATTGAATGATCTCCAGTATTTTTGCGACTTTTATGCGTCTTGTCAGCGGGGCCAATTTATTGTCTAGCGGGAGCCCGGCCATCCAACTTCGCGAGAAGTTGACCGTAATGTAACAAACCGTTTATGTCGAACAAAGGAAAAGCCGGGCAGCACGTAAGTACCTGTTTCGTTTACACAACATGGTCTAAAATATGCGCCTGAAATCGGCGCAGCCCCGGATTGACGGCGCGATGCGAGTTCTGTAGTGGTTTTAGAACGTCCGGTCGGTCGGGCTTTGCGCGATCCGCGTTGCAGTAGGTATGGAGGGAGGTTGGATGACGTTTGACGAATTGATTACCGAGTTCGATCGGGGCCTGCGCTCGATCACCGGGGTGTCGCGCATGTCGCGGCCCATGCCGCAGCCTTCTGTCGCCCCTGCCGATATTCCGGCCGCCGCCGTGGATTGGTCCGCGTCGCCCGAATCATTCGAAGCGTCCGGCTCTGCGGTCACTGCGGCGCAGACCGGCGAGCTTACGCCTGCGGAGCGTGCGCACGCGGCCGGCCTCATGCGCGTGAATCACGTGGGCGAGGTGTGTGCGCAGGCGCTGTATCAGGCGCAAAAGCTTTCTGCGCGATCGCCCACGCTCAAGGCTGCGTTCGAGCAGGCCGCACGCGAAGAGGAAGACCACCTTGCGTGGACCGCGCGCCGCCTCGAAGCGCTCGACTCGCGCCCGAGCCTGCTCAACCCGCTCTGGTATGCCGGAGCCCTTGCCATTGGCCTCGCGGCAGGGCGTCTTGGCGACAAGATCAGTCTCGGCTTCATGGCCGAAACCGAGCGCCAGGTGGAGCATCATCTGGACAGCCACCTCGATGCGTTGCCGCCCGCCGACGTCGAGTCGCGCGCGATCGTCGAGCAGATGCGCACCGACGAGATTGCCCATGCGAAATCCGCCACGGATCTGGGTGGTGTCGATTTGCCGCTGCCGGTGCGCTCGCTGATGCGTGCGGCATCGAAAATCATGACCCGCACCGCGTACTACATTTGATATGTCTTCGCGGACCGGTACACTAATCCGGTCCGCGCAAGTCTTCGGCTTTCACCGCTTTCAGTCGCCCGAATTAATCCCCGCCAAGTCCCCGCACCATCACGGTTTTCTCCGCGCATTTCACGTATCACCTTCACAACCTTCGTTAGCTCATTCATTCATAACGGTTTTTGGCTTTTTGTCTGACTTGAACAAGCGCCGCTAAGTCCTTGTTCTATCGGATAAATTTCGTCAAAAAACGCGCCACCCACCTTGACCCTCGTGGGGCCTTCCTCTAAAGTGGGAGACAGTGTGAGAAAGTGTATTTTTGTGTGATTTCAAAGACGCATTCGGGTAAATTTCCTGAGATTTAGGCGGGCGGCCATCAGCGCCGCGCGAGGGGGAGCAAATTGTTCCAGGGGGCGTCGGCGCTGACACTCGATGCGAAAGGGCGGATGTCGATTCCGTCCCGCTATCGGGAAGCGCTGCAACAACAGGCAGAAGGCCGGGTGACGATCACCAAGCACCCGGACGGCTGCCTGTTGCTATTTCCGCGCCCCGAATGGGAAGTGTTCCGCGCGAAAGTCGCGACGTTGCCGATGGACGCGCACTGGTGGCGCCGCATTTTTCTGGGCAATGCCTCCGACGTCGATCTCGACAGCGCGGGCCGCGTGCTCGTCTCGCCTGAATTACGTCTTGCAGCAGGAATGGAAAAGGAAGTCATGCTGCTTGGCATGGGTAGTCATTTTGAGTTGTGGGATGCGCAGACCTACGCCGCCAAGGAACAAGCGGCAATGGCGCAGGGCATGCCCGACGCCTTGAAGAATTTCACGTTCTGATCGCGGTTTAAAACGCTATGGCATCTGCGATGGGACAGGGATTGCAGCATCGCACGGTGCTGCTCGATGAAGCGGTCGACGCGCTCGTGACGCGCGCGGACGGCATTTATGTGGACGGCACGTTCGGGCGCGGCGGGCACAGTCGCGCGATCTTGGGCCGGCTCTCCGAAGCCGGGCGTCTGATCGCGTTCGACAAGGACCCGCTGGCGATCGCCACGGCGCAGCAAGTGGGCGACGCGCGGTTCTCGATCGTGCATGAGAGTTTTGCTTCGCTGCGCGACGCCATGGCGGCGCGCGGGGTAGGGCGTGTGTCGGGCGTGTTGTTGGACCTGGGCGTGTCGTCGCCGCAAATCGACGACCCGGAGCGCGGTTTCAGTTTCCGCGCCAATGGTCCGCTCGACATGCGGATGGACCCGACGCGCGGCGAGTCCGCCGCCGACTGGCTCGCGCGGGCCACGTTGCAAGAACTGACGGAGGTGATTCGAGATTATGGGGAAGAACGGTTTGCTTTTCAGATTGCAAAGGCGCTTGTTGCTCGCCGGGCAGAGTCCGACCGTCTCGGGCCTCTCGACAGCACGGGCGAGCTTGCCCAAATCGTGGCTAACGCCGTCAAAACCCGTGAGAAGGGTAAGGACCCGGCAACCCGCACCTTTCAGGCTATACGGATTCACGTCAATCAAGAGCTTGCGGAGCTGCAAGTCGTACTAGAAGCAGCGTTGTCGTTGCTGGAGCAGGGGGGGCGGCTCGTGGTCATCAGCTTTCATTCGCTGGAAGACCGGATCGTGAAGCGGTTCATGCAGGCGCAGGCCACGGCGCCGGCGGTCGACCGTCGCCTGCCGATCCGCGCCGTCGACCTGCCCAGCCCGCCTTTGAAGCTCATCGGGCGTGTGTTCGCGAGCGACGAGGAAGTCGCCGCCAATCCGCGCGCCCGCTCGGCTGTGATGCGCATTGCGGAGCGCATCACGCCATGAACCGTCTGAATATTTTCCTGCTGATCGTCGTCATGGGGTGCGCGTTGTCGGTCGTCAACGCCACCAATCAGCAGCGTCAGATGTTTTTCCAGTTGCAACGCGCGCAGTCGCAGGAGCGGCAGCTCCAGCAGGATTACGCACAGCTTCAATATCAGCAGAGCGCGCTGTCGCGGACGTCGCGCGTCGAACAAATCGCTACCGATTCGCTCAAGATGCAGCCCGTGACGACCGGACGCACGCAATATCTGACACTCGCGCCAGGCGCCGCGAGCGCCGCTGACGCGCCCGTGCCCACCTCCGCGCCGGCACAGGGCGCGGCCGCTACCGCCACGAAGGGCCGTCGTGGGGGCACGCGATGAAAAAAGGCAATAACCGCAAAAGCGTCGCCTTTACCCCGAACCCGATTCTCTCGGTGCGCCTGCCGATGTGGCGCTCGAAGTTCGTCGTCTTCATGCTGTTCATGGCGTTCGTCGCGCTCGCCGCGCGCGCGTTCTGGATTCAGGGGCCGGGCAACGCGTTCTATCAGAAGCAGGGCGAGAGCCGCTATCAGCGCACGATCGAAATGCCTGCCACGCGCGGCAAGATTCTCGACCGCAACGGCCTCGTGCTCGCCACGAGCCTGCCCGTGCGCGCGATCTGGGCGATCCCCGAAGACGTGCCCGACGATCTCGGCGCCGACAAGCTCACGCAGCTCGGCACGCTGCTGGACATGTCGACGAAGGAGCTTCGCGCCAAGCTCTCCCAGGACAAGACCTTCGTCTACGTGAAGCGTCAGGTGCCGCTCGACGTCGCGCAAAAGGTCGCGGCGCTCGACATTCCCGGTGTGTATCAGCGTAACGAATACAAGCGCTTCTATCCCGAAGGCCAGGTCACCGCTCACCTGATCGGCTTCACCAATGTGGAAGACGAGGGGCAGGAAGGCGTGGAGCTCTCCGACCAGAAGCTTCTCGCGGGCGTGCCCGGGATTCGCCACGTCATCAAGGACCGCGTGGGTCATATCGTCGAGGACGTGGACGAAGCGGTCGTGCCGCATAACGGACAGGACGTCGAACTGTCGATCGACAGCAAGATCCAGTACATCGCCTATTCGAACCTGAAGGCGGCGGTGGAGAAGTTCAAGGCCAAGGCCGGTGCGGCGATGGTGGTGGACGTGCGCACGGGCGAGGTGCTCGCGCTCGTGAACTATCCCACCTACAACCCGAACGACCGCTCGCACCTCACGGGCGAGCAGCTGCGCAACCGCATCCTGACCGACGTGTTCGAGCCGGGCTCGATCATGAAGCCGTTCACGGTGTCGCTGGCGCTCGATTTGCATCGCGTCTCGCCGACTACACTGGTGGATACGGGCGGGGGCCACTTTACGCTCGACGGCGCGACGATCACCGACGACGCCGGGTTCGGTGTGCTCACCGTGGGCGGCGTGATCCAGAAGTCGAGCAACATCGGGGCGACCAAGATCGCCATGACGCTCCGGCCCGAAGAGATGTGGAACATGTATACCAGCATCGGTCTCGGACAGGCGCCGAAGGTCGGGTTTCCCGGCGCGGCGGCGGGCCGTCTGCGTCCGTGGAAAAGCTGGCGCCGCATCGAGCAGGCGACCATGTCGTACGGCTATGGCCTGTCGGTCTCGCTGTTCCAGCTCGCGCGCGCGTACACGGCCATCGCGCACGACGGCCAGATCCTGCCGGTGACGATCTTCCGCCACCCCGGCGACGACCAGCCGGTGGTGGGCACGCAGGTCTTCGCGCCCACCACGGCGCGCGAAGTGCGCACGATGCTGGAGAGCGTGGTCTCGAAGGACGGCACGTCGCCCGACGCGGCGGTGCCCGGCTACCGCGTGGGCGGCAAGTCGGGGACGGCGTACAAGCACGGTCCGCACGGCTACGACCACTCGAAGTACCGCGCGTCGTTCGTCGGCATGGCGCCGATGCCGAATCCGCGCATCGTGGTGGCGGTGACCGTCGACGAGCCGACGGCCGGCAGCCACTTCGGCGGCGCGGTGTCGGGCCCGGTGTTCTCGGGCATCGTCGGCGACACGCTGCGCTCGCTCAATGTGCCGCCCGACATGCCGGTCAAGCAACTCGTCGTGTCCGACGGCAGCGCTTCGTCGACCGCTGTCGCCAATGCGCCGTCCGCGCCCGCCGCAACGCTCAAGCGCGTCACGAACGGCCCTGCAAGCAAGCCCCCCGTCGGCGCGCGCCACATGACCGTCGCCGACAACGCGAAAAACCGTCCCGGAGTCGTCCGATGAGCGCCACGCGCACCCAGCATCCCGCGCACCGGCAGATCGCGGACGCACTCGCGTGGCTGCGCGCGCGCGTCGCGCCCGAAGCCGATCTGCACGCCGACACCCGTTCGCTCAAGGCGGGCGACGTGTTTCTTGCCTACGCCGTGGAAGGCGCCGACAACCGTTCGCATATCGAAAACGCGCTCGCGCGCGGCGCGGCGGCTGTCGTTTATCAGCCGGAAGGCTATACGGGCCAGTTCGACGCGGCGCAGGCGCAAAACGCGCTCGCCGTGCCGCAGCTCGATGTGCTCGCGGGCGAGATCGCGAGCGGCTGGTACGGCAACCCGAGCGACGCGATGCTCGTGGTCGGCGTGACCGGTACGAACGGCAAGACCTCGTGCAGCCAGTGGATCGCTTCGGCGCTCACGGCGATCGGCCAGAAGTGCGCGATCGTCGGCACGCTCGGCAGCGGCTTTCCGGGCCAGCTCGTGCATACCGGCTTCACGACGCCCGACGCGCCGCAGCTGCAGCGCTCGCTCGCCCAGTTGCGCCAGCAAGGCGCGCAGGCCGTGGCGATGGAAGTCTCGTCGCACGCGCTGCACCAGGGGCGCGTGAACGGCACGTCGTTCAATGTCGCGATCTTCACGAATCTCACGCAGGACCACCTCGACTATCACCGCACCTTCGAAGCCTACGAGGCCGCGAAGGCGCGGCTGTTTGCGTGGCCGGGCCTGCACGCGGCAGTGATCAACGCCGACGACGCAGCGGGCCGGCGCCTGTTGGCCGCCGCGCACGGCAAGCTGCGCACGATTGCGTACGGTGTGGCGACGGCCGCCGCCGACCTGCCCGCCGCCGACCTGCCCGCCGCCGATGCCTGGCTGCGCGCGAACGACGTGCGTGCGACGGCCACGGGCACTGCGTTCCATCTGGAATCGTCGGAGTGGGGCGAGGCGTACGTCGAAGTGCAGACGCTTGGTCTGTTCAACGTGAGCAACCTGCTGGGCGTGCTCGGGGCGCTGCTCGCGGCGAACGTGCCGCTCGTCGCGGCGCTCAACGAGCTCTCGAAGCTGCAGCCGGTGAACGGCCGCATGGAGCGCCTGGGCGGGCGCACGGATCACGACGAGCCGCTCGTCGTGATCGACTATGCGCACACGCCCGACGCGCTCGAAAAGACGCTCGACGCCCTGCGCCCGATCGCGGCGGCGCGCGGCGGCCATCTCGTCTGCATGTTCGGTTGCGGCGGCGACCGCGATGCCACCAAGCGTCCGCTGATGGGTTCGATTGCCGAGCGGCTGGCCGATCAGGTCGTCGTCACGAGCGACAACCCGCGCAGCGAATCGCCCGCGGCGATCATCGAGCAGATCGCCGGCGGCATGCGCGAGCCCGCAAAGGCGCGCCGTATCGAGGACCGCGCGAGCGCGATCCTGCAGGCGGTGCGTGGCGCGGCAAAGGAAGACGTCGTCGTGCTGGCCGGCAAGGGGCACGAGGCAACCCAGGAAATCATGGGCAAGAAGCGCGCGTTCTCGGATCAGGATCACGCGCGGCTTGCTCTCGCAGCCCGTCCGACATCGGATCGGCATGGGCGCGGAGGTGGTGAATGACCATGCTTACCCTGCGCGAAGCAGCGGCGCTGATTCCCGGCGCGAGCGTTCTCGGCGACGAGAACGCAACCTTCGAGCGCATCGCAACCGACAGCCGCACGGCCGGCCCCGGCGACCTTTTCGTGGCGCTCAAGGGCGACCGTTTCGACGCGCACGACTTCCTGTCCGAAGTGGCGGGGCGGCACGTGAGCGCGGCGCTCGTGTCGCGCAGCCCCGGCGACTGGCGCGTGCCGGCGCTGCGCGTGGACGACACGCGCACGGCGCTCGGCGCGCTCGCGCTCGGCTGGCGCCGCCGTTTCACGATGCCGCTCGTCGCGGTCACGGGCAGCAACGGCAAAACCACGGTCAAGGAAATGATCGCGTCGATCTTCGCAGCGGCAGTGGGCGAAGACGCGCGG
The DNA here is from genome assembly GCF_004353915.1 of Paraburkholderia silviterrae. Lineage (GTDB taxonomy): Bacteria > Pseudomonadota > Gammaproteobacteria > Burkholderiales > Burkholderiaceae > Paraburkholderia > Paraburkholderia silviterrae. The sequence continues at coordinate 13,789 of NZ_SMRP01000029.1, forward strand.
CTCGCGACCGCGGGCAATCTGAACAACGACATCGGCGTGCCGCTCACGCTTTTGCGCCTGAACGCCGCGCACAAGCTGGCGGTGGTCGAGCTCGGCATGAATCACCCGGGCGAGACAGAGCTGCTCGCACAGTTCGCAGAACCCACCGTCGCGGTGGTGAACAACGCGCAGCGCGAGCACCAGGAGTTCATGGCGACGGTGGAAGCCGTTGCGCTCGAGCACGCGAGCGCGATCCATGCGCTCAAGCCCGAAGGCACCGCGGTATTTCCCGCTGACGACGCCTACGCAAGCATCTGGCGCGTGGCGGCCACGGGCTCGCGCGTGCTCGATTTCGCGCTGCACACGGACGAGCGTGCGCTCGAAGCGGCGGTGACGGGCAAGCTCGTGGCAGGCGCTGCGAATAGCACGGGCAGCCGCCTCGCGATTGCCACGCCTCAAGGCCATCTCGAAGTCGAGTTGCAGGTGCTCGGCGCACACAACGCGCACAACGCGCTCGCGGCCACGGCGGCGGCGCTCGCGGCTGGCGTTTCTCTCGACGCGATCCGCCGTGGCCTCGAAGCGTTCCAGCCTGTGAAGGGCCGCTTGCAAGTCAAGCGCGCGGCGCTTGGGGAACTCGCGGGCGCGCTGGTGATCGATGACACCTACAACGCGAACCCCGATTCCGTGCGCGCCGCTGTCGACGTGCTGGCCTCGCACGCATCGCCGCGCGTGCTGGTGCTCGGCGACATGGGCGAAGTCGGCGACAACGGCCCCGCGTTCCACCGCGAAGTGGGCGCCTACGCGAAGGAGCGCGGCATCGACGCGCTCTACACGCTCGGCGACGCGGCGCGCGACATCTCGGCGGCATTCGGCGCAGGCGCGCTGCACGCCGCCGGTGTGCCCGAGCTGATTCGCGCGCTCGCCGGCGCCGGTTACGGCGCAGGCGCAACGATCCTCGTGAAAGGCTCGCGCTTCATGCAGATGGAGCGCGTGGTGGCCGCCCTCACGAATCCGCAACCCCCTGCACCGGACGCCGCGTCCGGTGCGCACTGAAATTCGAAGGAATACAAGGCATGCTACTGGCGCTGGCGCAATGGCTGCAGAATGACGCAAGCTTCTTGCGCGTGTTCAGTTATCTGACGTTCCGTGCGGTGATGGCGACCATCACTGCGATGGCGATCGGGCTTTTCCTCGGCCCGTGGGTGATCCGTAAGCTCACCGAAATGAAGGTCGGCCAGGCCGTGCGCACGGACGGCCCACAGACGCACCTCGTGAAGTCGGGCACGCCCACCATGGGCGGCGTGCTCATCCTGTTGGGCATCGCTGTTTCGACGCTGCTGTGGGGCGACCTCACGAACCGCTTCATCTGGATCGTGATGCTCGTGACCTTTGGCTTTGGCGCGATCGGCTGGGTCGACGACTATCGCAAGGTCGTCTACAAGGACCCGCGCGGCATGTCCTCGCGCGAGAAGTATTTCTGGCAGTCGGTGATCGGCCTGTTTGCGGCGGTGTATCTCGCGTTCAGCGTGTCCGAGGCGAGCAACGTGCGCGTGTTCGATCTCTTCATGGCGTGGGTAAGGAGCGGCCTCTCGATGGGCCTGCCCGCCCGCGCGGATCTCTTGCTGCCGTTCCTCAAGTCGATCAGCTACCCGCTCGGCGTGTGGGGCTTCATCGCGCTCACGTATTTCGTGATCGTCGGCGCGAGCAACGCCGTGAATCTCACCGACGGCCTCGACGGCCTCGTGATCATGCCGGTCGTGCTCGTGGGCGCGTCGCTCGGCGTGTTCGCCTACGTGATGGGCAGCTCGGTCTACTCGAAGTACCTGCTTTTCCCGCACATTCCCGGCGCGGGCGAGCTCTTGATCTTCTGCTCGGCGATGGGCGGAGCCGGGCTCGCGTTCCTCTGGTTCAACACGTATCCGGCGCAAGTGTTCATGGGCGACGTGGGCGCGCTCGCGCTCGGCGGCGCGCTCGGCACCATCGCTGTGATCGTGCGTCAGGAAATCGTGCTCTTCATCATGGGCGGCATCTTCGTGGCGGAAACGCTCTCCGTGATGCTGCAGGTCACGTGGTTCAAGTACACGAAAAAGCGTTACGGCGAAGGACGCCGCATCTTCAAGATGGCGCCGCTGCATCACCATTTCGAGCTGTCCGGCTGGAAAGAGACGCAGGTCGTCGTGCGCTTCTGGGTCATCACGCTGATGCTGTGTCTGATCGGCCTGTCGACTTTGAAGCTGCGTTGATCGGCACTACGGGTTCAACAAGGTAAGAAAGGGAAGCAAGCGATGTTTGGCGAGAAGTTTCGGGATCGGCAAAAGCCGATGGTGCTCGTGCTGGGACTCGGCGAATCGGGGCTCGCGATGGCGCGCTGGTGCGCGCGCCATGGCTGCCGCCTGCGCGTCGCCGACACACGCGAGACGCCGCCAAACTTGCCCGAACTCGCCGCGCGCGGCATCGACGCGGACTTCGTCGGCGGTCCTTTCTCCACGGCACTGCTCGAGGGCATCGAGCTCGTCGCCATCAGCCCGGGCCTTTCGCCGCTTGCCGCTGACCTCGTGCCGCTGATTACCGCCGCGCGCGAGCGTGGCATCGAAGTTTGGGGCGAGCTCGAGCTCTTCGCGCAGGCGCTGCGCCATCTCGGCGAGAGCGGCTACGCGCCGAAGGTGCTCGCCATCACGGGCACGAACGGCAAGACCACCACCACGAGCTTGACGGGCATGCTCTGCGAGCGCGCGGGCAAGCGCGTGGCCGTGGCCGGCAACATCAGCCCGGCGATGCTCGACAAGCTCGCCGAGGCGATCGACAACACCGCGCTGCCCGACGTCTGGGTGCTCGAGCTATCGAGCTTCCAGCTGGAGACGGCGCACAGTTTCGCGCCCGACGCGGCGGCGATCCTCAACATCACGCAGGACCATCTCGACTGGCACGGCGGCATTGACGCCTACGCAGCCGCGAAGGGCCGTATCTTTGGCGCGCAGACCACGCGTGTGCTCAACCGCGACGACGCGCGTGTAATGTCGCTCGCGAGCGTTCAAATGAGCGGCAACGCGAAGGTCGTGACTTTCGGCCTGACTGAGCCGCAGCGCGAAGGCGACTACGGCATCTCGCGCGACAACGGCATGCTCTGGCTGGTAGAGGCCCACGACCGCGACGCCACGGACGAGCCTGTCTCGCCGCGCCGCCGCAAGCAGCTCGACGCCGCGCCCGTGAATCTCACGATGAAGCGGCTAATGCCCGCGGACGCGCTGCGCATCCGCGGCCTGCACAACGCGGCGAACGCACTCGCGGCGTTTGCGCTTGCGCGCGCGATCGATCTGGCGCCTGCCGCATTGCTGCATGGCCTGCGCGAATATCGCGGCGAGCCGCATCGCGTGGAGTTGATCGCGTCGATCGAGGGCATCGACTACGTGGACGACAGCAAGGGCACGAATGTCGGCGCGACGGTGGCGGCGCTCGACGGCCTCGCGCAGCGCGCGGTGCTGATCGCGGGCGGTGACGGCAAGGGCCAGGACTTCGAGCCGCTCGCGGCGCCGGTGGCGTGCTGGTGCCGCGCCGTGATGCTGATCGGCCGCGACGCGCCCCAGATTCGCGCGGCGCTCGAAAGCACGGGCATCGCGCTTGCCGACCACGCCACGCTGGAAGATGCCACGCGTGCGGCCACCGCGCTCGCTGAGCCGGGCGACGTCGTGCTGCTCTCGCCGGCGTGCGCGAGCTTCGACATGTTCAAGGGCTACGCCCATCGTGCGGCGGTATTTCGCGACACGGTGGAAGAGATCGCCGCGGAACGGGGGACGATGATATGAGCTGGTCCGAACGGTTCGGCGCGCGCCTGTCGCGCGACACGAGCGGCGGCGCGCAGGGTCAAGCGGGCGCCGGCGCGCGCTCGGGCGGCATTTCGAGTGTCGTCAGCGGCGTGCGTCCCGCGCGTTCGCGCATGCTCGACTACGACTACTCGCTGCTGTGGGCCGTGATCGCGCTGCTCGGCCTTGGCGTGGTGATGGTCTACTCGGCCTCGATCGCCATGCCCGATTCGCCGAAGTACGCCTCGTACCACGACTACGCGTTTCTCGTGCGCCATATCGTTTCGCTCGTGATCGGCGCGGTCGCGGCGCTCGTCGCGTTCCGCATTCCCGTTTCCACCTGGGACCGCTACGCGCCGAAGCTCTTCCTCGTCGCATTGGCGATGCTCGTGATCGTGCTGATCCCCCACATCGGCAAGGGCGTGAACGGCGCGCGGCGCTGGATTCCGCTCGGCGTCTCGAACATGCAGCCCTCGGAAATCATGAAGCTCGCGGTGACGATCTACGCCGCGAACTACACCGTGCGCAAGCAGGAATACATGCACAGCTTCGCCAAGGGCTTCTTGCCGATGGCGTTTGCCGTGGGCGTGGTGGGCGCGCTGCTGCTGCTCGAGCCCGACATGGGCGCATTCATGGTGATCGCCGCGATTGCGATGGGTGTGCTGTTCCTCGGCGGCGTGAACGGCAAGCTGTTCGGCGGCCTCGTGGCCACGGCGGTCGGCACCTTCACGCTGCTCGTGTGGGCGTCGCCGTGGCGTCGCGAGCGGATCTTCGCGTACCTCGACCCGTGGGACGACCGCTACGCGCAGGGCAAGGCCTATCAGCTCACGCACTCGCTGATCGCGTTCGGGCGCGGCGAGTGGTTCGGCGTGGGACTCGGCGGCAGCGTCGAGAAGCTCAACTATCTGCCCGAGGCGCACACCGACTTCATTCTCGCCGTGATCGGCGAGGAACTCGGTTTCGTGGGCGTGCTGATCGTGATCCTGCTGTTCTACTGGATCGTGCGCCGCTCGTTCGAGATCGGCCGCCAGGCGCTCGCGCTCGACCGCACGTTTGCGGGGCTCATCGCGAAGGGGCTCGGCGTGTGGTTCGGCGCGCAGGCGTTCATCAACATGGGCGTGAATCTCGGCTTGCTGCCGACCAAGGGTCTCACGCTGCCGTTCGTGAGCTATGGCGGCTCGGGCATTTTGCTCAACTGCGTTGCTATCGCTGTGCTGTTGCGAGTCGATTACGAGAATCGGGTCTTGATGCGCGGAGGGAAGGTATGACCGCAGCAACGCGCACGCTCATGGTGATGGCCGGCGGCACCGGGGGACATGTGTTCCCGGGGCTCGCCGTCGCGCATCGCATGGAGCAGTGGGGCTGGCGCGTGGTGTGGCTCGGCAATCCCGCGGGCATGGAAGCGACGCTCGTGCCCAAGCACGGTATCGCCATGGAGTACGTGCGTTTCGGCGGCGTGCGCGGCAAAGGTATCAAGACCAAGCTGATGCTGCCGTTAAACCTGCTGCGCGCGTGTACGCAGAGTCTCGCGGCACTGCGCCGCGTGAAGCCAGACGTCGTGCTCGGCATGGGCGGATACATCACGTTCCCAGCGGGTGTGATGAGCGCGCTCTCGGGACGTCCGCTTGTGCTGCACGAACAGAATTCGATCGCGGGCCTCGCGAACAAGGTGCTCGCGAAGCTCGCGAGGCGCGTGCTCGTGGCGTTCCCGGGTGCGTTGCCGCACGCCGAGTGGACCGGCAACCCGATCCGTGCGGAGCTCGAGCACGTGGTGCAGCCGCAGGCGCGCTATGCAGCGCGCAGCGGTCCGCTGCGGGTGCTGGTGGTGGGCGGCAGTCTCGGCGCGGCGGCGCTCAACGAAGTCGTGCCGCGCGCGCTTGCGCAGCTCGCTGCGGACGAGCGACCGCACGTGGTGCATCAGGCGGGCGCCAAGCATATCGACGCATTGCGTCAGAACTATATCGACGCCGGAATCGAACCCGGTGACACGGCGCAGCTCGTGCCGTTCATCGACGACATGGCAAGCGCCTACGAAAACGCGGATCTCGTGATCTGCCGCTCGGGCGCGATGACGGTGGCCGAGATCGCGGCCGTGGGCGTGGCGGCGCTGTTCGTGCCGTTCCCCTACGCGGTCGACGACCACCAGACCACCAACGCGGCGTTTCTCGCGCAACAGGGCGCGGCGCGTGTGGTGCAGCAACGCGAGCTTTCTGCAGAGGCGCTCGCGGACTGGCTCAAGCAACAAACCAGAGCATCTCTGGCTGACATGGCCGAGCGCGCCCGCGCGCTCGCAAAACCCGACGCCGCCGATCAGGTCGCGCGCATTTGCGCAGCCGTGGCGGGCGCCAGTCCGGGAGGAAAGCAATGAAACACATCGTCAAACATATTCATTTCGTCGGCATCGGCGGCGCGGGCATGAGCGGCATCGCCGAAGTGCTCGTCAATCTCGGCTATCACGTGAGCGGCTCGGACCTCACGAAGAACGCCGTCACCGACCGCCTCGCCGCGCTTGGCGCGCGCATCGCGATCGGCCACGACGCGGAGAACATCGAAGGTGCGAACGCGGTGGTCGTCTCCACCGCCGTGCGCAGCGACAATCCCGAAGTGCTCGCGGCGCGCCATCGCCGCATTCCGATCGTGCCGCGCGCCGTGATGCTCGCGGAGCTGATGCGCCTGAAGCAGGGCATCGCGATCGCGGGCACGCACGGCAAGACCACCACGACCTCGCTTGTCGCGAGCGTGCTGGCTGCGGGCGGGCTCGACCCGACCTTCGTGATCGGCGGGCGGCTGATCAGCGCGGGCGCGAACGCGCGCCTCGGCACGGGCGATTTCATCGTGGCGGAAGCCGACGAGTCGGACGCCTCGTTCCTGAATCTCTTCCCGGTGATCGAAGTCATCACGAACATCGACGCCGATCACATGGACACCTACGGGCACGACTTCGCGCGCCTGAAGCAGGCGTTTATCGAATTCACGCATCGTCTGCCGTTCTATGGCATCGCGGTGCTGTGCGTCGACGACCCGAACGTGAAGGAAATCCTGCCGTTCGTCTCGAAGCCGATCATTCGCTACGGCTTCGCGCCCGATGCGCAGGTGCGTGCGGTCAACGTGATGGCGCGCGACGGCAAGATGTACTTCACGGCGATGCGTGAAGACGCGGCCTCGATCGACATCGTGTTGAACCTTCCGGGTACGCACAATGTCCAGAACGCACTGGCCGCGATTGCGATCGCGACCGAGCTCGAAGTGAAGGACGCGGATATCCAGCGCGCGCTCGCGGAATTCAACGGCGTGGGCCGGCGCTTCCAGCGCTATGGCGAGATTCCGGTGAACGGTGGCGGCACCTACACATTGGTCGACGATTATGGCCACCACCCTGTGGAAATGGCCGCGACCATTGCTGCCGCGCGCGGGGCATTCCCTGATCGCCGCCTCGTGCTGGCGTTCCAGCCGCACCGCTACACGCGCACGCGCGACTGCTTCGAAGATTTCGTGCGCGTGCTCTCGACGGTCGATGCGCTCGTGCTGACCGACGTGTACGCGGCGGGTGAAGCGCCGATCGTTGCCGCCGACGGCCGCGCGCTCGCACGTGCGATCCGCGTGGCGGGCAAGGTCGAGCCGGTGTTCGTGGAAACGGTTGATGAAGTGCCGGACGCGCTGGCCGCAGTGGTCCGCGACGGCGACGTGGTGATTACGATGGGCGCGGGTTCGATCGGCGGCGTGCCGGGCCGGATCGCGCAACAGGAACAAAAGGCGTGAGTGACATGAGCAGTATCGATCCCAATTTCGATCCGAAGCAATTCGGCAAGGTGGCGGTGTTGTTCGGCGGCGTGTCCGCCGAGCGCGAGGTGTCGCTCAAGTCGGGCACGCTCGTGCTGCAGGCGCTCAAGAGCGCCGGCATCGACGCGCATCCGTTCGATCCGTCCGAGCGGCCGCTTTCGGCGCTCAAGGACGAAGGCTTCGTGCGCGCGTTCAATGCGCTGCATGGCGGCTACGGCGAGAACGGCCAGATCCAGGGCGCGCTCGACTTCTACGGCATCCGCTATACGGGCACGGGCGTGCTCGGCTCGGCGCTCGGGCTCGACAAGTTCCGCAGCAAGCTCGTGTGGCAGCAACTGGGCATTCCCACGCCGCCGTTCGTCGCGGTGCTGCGCGGCGAGGACTACGTCGCGCGCGCGCCCGAGATCGTCGCGAAGCTGGGCCTGCCGCTCTTCGTGAAGCCGGCGAGCGAAGGCTCGAGCGTCGCGGTCATCAAGGTGAAGAAGGCCGAAGAACTGGTGCCCGCGCTCGAAGAAGCCGCGAAGCACGACAAGATCGTGCTGGCGGAGAAGAGCATCGAAGGCGGCGACGAGTACACCGCGTGCGTGGCCGGCGACCTCGACCTGCCGATCATCAAGATCGTGCCGGCGGGCGAGTTCTATGACTACGACGCGAAGTACATCCTCGACACCACGCAGTACCTGATTCCCTGTGGCGTCGCGCCGGAGAAGGAAGCAGAACTGAAGAAGCTCGCGCGCCGCGCGTTCGACGTGCTCGGCTGCACCGACTGGGGCCGCGCCGATTTCATGATGGACGGCCAGGGCAATCCGTACTTCCTGGAAGTGAACACGGCGCCGGGCATGACGGACCACTCGCTGCCGCCGAAGGCCGCGCGTGCGGTGGGTATCGAGTATCGCGAGCTGGTCGTGCGGGTGCTCGCGCTCACGCTGAAGGATTGAACCGCTAAACGAACTCTGACCAACGAATTGCAGTGCGCGCATTGAATCGACAATCTCGACATGTGGAATAACGTACGCCAGCTCAATCTTGCCGCCAACGCGTTGCACGCGCTGCTCGTGCTCGCGCTCCTGGCGGCCGGTGGCTACTGGCTCGTGCAGCGTCCGAATTTCGCGCTGCGCGAGATCCGCATCGAGGGCGACACCGAACACATCAACGAACCGACGGTGCGTGCGAGCGTGGTCGGCCGCCTAAAGGGCAACTTTTTCACCGTGAATCTGGATACCGCGCGCGCCGCGTTCGAGCAGATGCCGTGGGTGCGCCATGCGAGCGTGCGCCGCGTGTGGCCGAACGCGCTCGCGGTGAACCTCGAGGAGTACAAGCCGCTCGGCACGTGGGGCAGCGACCAGCTTGTGAGCACCGATGGCGAGCTCTTCACCGCGAACCAGGGCGAGCTCGACGGCGACTTGCCCGCGTTCGACGGCCCGGACGGCACCGCGCCCGAGGTGGTCGCGCGTTATCACGACTTTCAGAAGTGGTTTGCACCGCTCGGCCTCGAGCCTGACGAAGTGACGCTCTCACCGCGCTACGCGTGGACGGTGAAGCTCTCGAACGGCATGGAGGTGGAGCTCGGGCGCGAGCGCAACGCCGAGACGCTCGCCGAGCGCACGCACCGGCTCGTCGTGGCATGGACGCCGCTCACGCAACGTTGGGGGAAAGAGATCGAATATGCGGATTTGCGCTATCCGAACGGTTTTGCGATTCGGGCGGCCGGCATGCGCTTCATCAGCGACACGCCGACCCCGGGGAAGAAGTAACAGCACATCACACGCAACGAGCACGATATGAGTAAAGACTATAAAGATCTGCTGGTCAGCCTCGACATCGGGACGGCGAAGGTGGTGGCCGTCGTCGCCGAAATGAAGGGCGATGGCCATTACGAAGTCATCGGCCTTGGCCAGAGCGAATCGAAAGGTCTCAAGAAGGGCGTGGTGGTGAACATCGAGGCCACGGTGCAGTCTATCCAGCGTGCGCTCGAAGAAGCGGAACTCATGGCCGACTGCAAGATCACTAACGTGTTCACCGGCATCGCAGGCAGCCATATCCGCAGCTTCAATTCGAGCGGGATGGTCGCCATCAAGGAAAAGGAAGTCACGCAGACGGATGTCGCGCGCGTGATCGAAACCGCGAAGGCGATCAACATCCCGACCGACCAGCAGGTGCTGCATATCCTCACGCAGGAATTCATCATCGACGGGCAGGAAGATGTGCGCGAGCCGATCGGCATGAGCGGCATCCGCCTCGAAGTGAAGGTGCACATCGTCACGGGGGCCGTGAGCGCGGCGCAGAACATCGTGAAGTGCGTGCGCCGCTGCGGTCTCGAAGTGAACGACCTGGTTTTGCAGCCGCTGGCTTCGTCGCTGGCGGTGCTCACCGACGACGAGAAGGAACTCGGCGTGGTGCTGGTGGATGTGGGCGGCGGCACGACCGACATCGCGATCTTCAGCGAAGGCGCGATTCGCCATACCGCGGTGATTCCGATCGCGGGCGACCAGGTGACGAGCGACATCGCCATGGCGCTGCGCACGCCCACGCCCGATGCGGAAGACATCAAGGTGAGCTACGGCATCGCGAAGCAGGCGCTCGCGGATCCGGACGAAATGATCGAAGTGCCGGGCCTCGGCGAGCGCGGTCCGCGCACGCTGTCGCGCCAGGCGCTGGCGGCCGTGATCGAGCCGCGCGTGGAAGAGTTGTTCTCGCTCGTGCAACAGGTGGTGCGCGAGTCGGGCTATGAAGAGTTGTTGAGCTCGGGCGTCGTGCTCACGGGCGGCGCCGCAATGATGCCGGGCATGGTGGAGCTCGGCGAAGACATCTTCTTGAAGCCGGTGCGCATTGGCGTGCCGGAGTACGCGGGCGGTCTCGCCGACGTCGTGCGCAATCCGCGCTATTCGACGGCGATGGGGCTGCTAGTCGAGGGCCGCGCGCAGCGTATGCGCGGTCGCAAGGTCGCCGTGCAGTCGGGGTCGATGGGCCAGGTCTTTTCACGCATGAAGGACTGGTTCCTCGGCAACTTCTAAAGCGGCTCACGTACGCGTTGGGTAAGAGCAGAGACCGAATTTGCGCTGGTGCCGGCGGCTGGCGCGCAGGGGTGGGTTGCCCGACTCATCCCTGAATAACGGCCGAGGTGCGGATATCTTTTTCTTGACGGAGGCAACATGGAATTCCAGATGCTGGAAACGGAAACCAACGGCACCATCATCAAGGTGGTGGGCGTCGGTGGCGCTGGCGGCAATGCCGTGCAGCACATGATCAACCGCGGCGTGCAAGGCGTCGACTTTATCGTGATGAACACGGACGCCCAGGCGCTCTCGCGTTCGCGCGCGCCGGCCGTGATCCAGCTTGGCAACACGGGTCTGGGCGCCGGTGCGAAGCCGGAGATGGGCCGTGCGGCGGCAGAAGAGGCGCGCGAGCGCATCGCCGACGCACTGCGCGGCGCTCACATGGTGTTCATCACCGCCGGCATGGGCGGCGGCACGGGCACGGGCGCAGCACCCGTGGTCGCGCAGATCGCCAAGGAAATGGGCATTCTCACGGTGGGCGTCGTGAGCAAGCCGTTCGAGTTCGAAGGCGGCAAGCGCATGCGCGTGGCGGAAGCCGGCTCGCAGCAACTGGAGGATCACGTCGACTCGCTGATCGTCGTCCTGAACGACAAGCTGTTCGACGTGATGGGCGATGACGCCGAGATGGACAAGTGCTTCCAGTGCGCGGACGACGTTCTGAACAACGCAGTCGCTGGCATCGCTGAAATCATCAACGTGGATGGCCTCGTGAACGTCGACTTCGAAGACGTGAAGACGGTCATGGGCGAGCAGGGCAAGGCGATGATGGGCACGGCCACGGTGGCCGGCGTCGATCGCGCGCGCCTCGCGGCGGAACAGGCCGTGGCGAGCCCGCTGCTCGAAGGCGTCGACCTCTCGGGCGCGCGTGGCGTGCTGGTCAACATCACGTCGAGCCGTTCGCTGCGTCTGTCGGAAACGCGCGAAGTGATGAACACCATCAAGAGCTACGCGGCCGACGACGCCACGGTGATCTTCGGTGCGGTGTACGACGACGCGATGGGCGACGCGCTGCGCGTGACGGTTGTGGCGACGGGCCTCGGCCGCGCGGCGAACAAGCAGCAGGCAGCGCCGATGACGTTGCTGCGCACCGGCACGGACAATCATCCGATTGCCGCCGCTCAGCACTCCTACGCGCCGCAGCAAGGCCACACCGCCGATTACGGCGCGCTCGACACGCCGGCAGTCTGGCGCACGTCGCGCGACACCGCGGCTTCGCACGTTCAGGCGCTGCAGGAAAAGGGCGTCGACACGTACGACATCCCGGCGTTCCTGCGCAAGCAGGCCGACTGAAGCGGACTGCGAGCGAGTTCCAGCTGCGGCGTGGCGTAAGCGGTATTTGTACGGTATGGGTGCGCCCGCCCGCAGACGGAATGACCGGCATGATGTTGCAATGAAGGTGAGAAGAGCCTCGACGCCGCATCCGCGAGGATGCCTGGCAGGGCGGCCTGTCCGCTGCGTTTTGACGCGCGGCAAAAAAGGTGCAGGCAGTCCGTGCCGCTAGCAAAATGGCGAGGTCTTCGGCGCGAAGTTTCCAACTGCGTTGCCAACCGCGTTGCCAGCGTGCCGGGGCGCTTTGCGCATCGATGTGAAGGGACGAGTCATGATCAAAGTGGGTGATACGCTGCCCGACGCAACGCTCTTCGAACTCATCGAAGACGAGCGTGAGGGCTGCACGCTGGGGCCGAACGGCTTTGGCGTGCGCGAGCAGACGGCGGGCAAGCGCGTGGTGATCTTCGGATTGCCGGGCGCCTTTACGCCGACTTGCTCGGCAAAACACGTGCCGGGTTATGTCGAGCAGTACGAAGCGCTACGCGCGGCGGGCGTCGACGAAATCTGGTGCGTGTCCGTCAACGACGCGTTCGTCATGGGCGCGTGGGGGCGTGATCAGCGGACCTCGGGCAAGGTACGCATGATGGCCGACGGCAGCGCGGCGTTCACCCGTGCGCTCGGTCTGGAGCAGGATTTGTCGGCGCGCGGCATGGGGATCCGTTCCCAGCGCTACGCCATGGTGATCGAAAACGGCGTGGTCAAGACGCTGAATCTCGAAGCACCCGGCAAATTCGAAGTCAGCGATGCAGCGAGCATGCTCGCCGCGTTGAGCCCAACATGAGCGCATTTGCCGCGCCTGCGTTGCCTGAGCGCAACGAGCCGGCGGCGTAAATGTGACGGGCTATTACTACGCGCCGTGCGGGCCGCTGGCCGGGAACGCCTCCGTTCCGGTCATCGGCCCGTCTTCCATCCCGTTCGCGTAACAACGGGAAACAGATTGTCACGCCCGTGGCAACGGCGGATTCGGCAGACTTGGAGTATAATTCGTGCTATGAATTAAAAAGTCCCGATTGGGATTTTCAATGAGCAGAAAACTATGTTGAAGCAGCGAACCATCAAATCGATCGTGAAGACGGTCGGCATCGGCCTGCACTCGGGCCGCAAGGTCGATCTGACGCTACGCCCGGCGGCGCCGAACACGGGCATCGTGTTCTCGCGCGTGGATTTGCCGACACCGGTAGACATTCCCGCGTCGGCGATGTCGATTGGCGACACGCGCCTTGCTTCGGTGCTGCAAAAGGACGGCGCACGCGTCTCGACGGTCGAGCACCTGATGTCGGCGTGTGCGGGTCTTGGCATCGACAATCTCTACATCGACGTCACCGCGGAAGAAATTCCGATCATGGACGGCAGTGCATCGTCGTTCGTGTTCCTGATCCAGTCGGCCGGCATCGAAGAGCAGAACGCGCCCAAGAAGTTCATCAAGGTGACGAAGCCCGTGGAAGTGCGCGACGGCGACAAGTTCGCCCGCCTCGATCCGTATTTCGGCTTCAAGCTGAAGTTCACCATCGACTTCCGTCATCCGGCCGTGGACAAGACCGGCCAGGCGCTCGAAGTCGACTTTGCGAATACCTCGTACGTGCGCGAGATCGCGCGCGCGCGCACCTTCGGCTTCGCGCACGAAGTCGAGATGATGCGCGAGCTGGGGCTGGCGCGCGGCGGCAGCATGGACAACGCGATCGTGCTGGACGAGTACCGCATCCTCAACAACGACGGCCTGCGCTACGACGACGAGTTCGTGAAGCACAAGATGCTTGACGCGATCGGCGACCTCTACGTGGTCGGCCATCCGCTGCTGGCTTCGTACGATGCCTACAAGTCGGGCCACGGCCTGAACAACGCGCTGCTGCGCGAGCTGCTTGCGCATGAGGACGCGTACGAGATCGTCACGTTTGGCGATGCCCAGAAGGCGCCGCGCGGCTTCGGCTACGACGCGCAAACGGCATTCGCGTGAAGTTGGCTTGATGTTTGTTTGATTCGTGCGCCGGGCGTTTGCACCGGCTGCGCAATGAAAAAGGGTGGCTCGATGCCACCCTTTTTTACTTTCTTTTCCGGCTATTCGGTCTTGCTCAGCGCCCCCGCAAATGGCGCGCGGCCATCTTCGCGAGCGCTTCCTGCAGCGGAGAGGGCGGCAGGTCTTCGCTGAGCGCGGCGAGTGCCGCGGCCCCTGCCGGTGTCATGCGCGCCTGCTTCGGCAATGGCGGCTCCTTCACCGCCTGCGGCCGCACACGGATGCGCACGCCGTCGAGCGGCCAGCCGCGCGCCTGCAAGTCGGCCACGAGGCGCGGCTCGAGATGCCGCAGCCGTGCCGCGAGCGCGTTGTGCGCCGCGAAGAGGGCCAGTTTGCCATCCTTGATGAAGCCCGGTTCCACGCTCGCGGCCAGATAGTCGGGCAGCAGCGCGTCGAGGTCGCGCTGGATCGCCGCGATCTGCTCGACGCCGGCGCGCAATGGTGCGAATGCATCGGTGCGGCTCAGCACTTCGGCGAGCGGCTGCGGTGCACGCGGCGAGGCAAATTTGCGCGATTTGCCCGACGTGGCCGAAGTGCCTGACGTACGCACGCCAGCGGCACGCGCACCAGCGGCTACGGCATCCGGCCTTGAAAACGGCGAGAAACGGCTCATGTGACAGGAAGAGGAGGCGCGCGGGCTGCGCGGCATTGCCGTCATTGTAGCCTGCGTACTTTGCCTCGATGCGCCTTGCCGCCGTTCGGCCAGGGCTGCCTGGCCGCAAGCCGCCGAGCCCGCAGGGCGAACGCGCCGGACGGCCGCGACATGCGGCTGCTGCCGGCTGCTTCAACGGCTCGCGAGGCGCGTCAGCGCGGGCGTTACACACGACATCCTTCAAGCGGCTGACACGGGCGGCGACCAGGGTGCGTGCTAAAATGCCCGATTCGAATCCACCAATTTGGGCTTAAGCCGCCGAGGTCCTTCCGATCCGGGTGCGTGGCGCGAGAATCGTTTGCAAACCTGGAGAAATTCGGGTGCTCAAGGGCCGCAAGCGAATTGCGCAGGAATCCCCGGCTGAAGCCGCGACGCAGACACCGATCCGATGACCACCGGTTTCTTACAGAAAATCTTTGGCAGCCGCAATCAGCGCCTGATCAAGCAATATCAGAAGAAGGTCGCGGCGATCAACGCGCTCGAACCGACGATCGAGCAATACACCGACCAGCAACTGCGCGCGAAAACGTCTGAGTTCCGCGAGCGCGTGGCCAATGGGACGTCGCTCGACGAGCTGCTGCCCGAGGCGTTCGCCGTCTGCCGCGAGGCGAGCAAGCGTGTGCTGAAGATGCGCCACTTCGACGTGCAGCTGATCGGAGGCATGGTCCTGCACTACGGCAAGATCGCTGAAATGCGCACGGGTGAGGGCAAGACGCTCGTCGCCACGCTCGCGGCGTACCTCAATGCGCTCTCAGGCCGCGGCGTGCACGTCGTGACCGTGAACGACTACCTCGCGCAGCGCGACGCCGAGTGGATGGGCCGCCTCTACAACTTCCTCGGTCTGTCCGTCGGCATCAACCTGTCGCAGATGGACCACGCCATGAAGCAAGAGGCGTACGGCGCGGACATCACCTACGGCACGAACAACGAGTTCGGCTTCGACTATCTGCGCGACAACATGGTCTACGAGACCGAGGCGCGCGTGCAGCGCGCGCTGAACTTCGCCGTGGTCGACGAAGTGGACTCGATCCTGATCGACGAAGCGCGTACGCCGCTCATCATCTCGGGTCAGGCCGAAGACCACACCGAGCTCTACGTGCGCATGAACGCGCTGCCGCCGCTGCTCGAGCGCCAGATCGGCGAAGAGAAGGCCGACGGCACGGGCGTCGAGAAGCCGGGCGACTACACGCTCGACGAAAAGGCGCGCCAGGTGTTCCTCACGGAGTCGGGCCACGAGAAGGCCGAGCGTATGCTCGCCGAGTGGGGCCTGATCGGTCAGGGCGAGAGCCTGTACGCGCCGCAAAACATCACGCTGATGCACCACGTGTACGCCGCGCTGCGCGCGCACACGCTGTTCTTCAAGGATCAGCATTACGTGGTGCAGAACGGCGAAGTGGTCATCGTCGACGAATTCACGGGCCGCCTCATGGCCGGCCGCCGCTGGTCGGACGGTTTGCACCAGGCCGTGGAAGCGAAGGAGCACGTGAAGATCCAGAGCGAGAATCAGACGCTCGCCTCGATCACGTTCCAGAACTACTTCCGCATGTACGCGAAGCTCTCGGGCATGACCGGCACGGCCGACACCGAAGCGTACGAATTTAACGAGATCTACGGCCTCGAAACGGTCGTGATCCCGACCAACCGCGTGCCAAAGCGGATCGACAAGCAGGACCAGATCTACAAGACGGCGAAGGAGCGCTATGACGCGGTGATCCGCGACATCCGCGAGTGCTACGAGCGTGGCCAGCCGGTGCTGGTCGGCACCACGTCGATCGAGAACTCGGAAGTGCTCGCCGACCTGCTCGTGAAGGCCGGTCTGCCGCACGAAGTGCTCAACGCGAAGCAGCACGCGCGGGAAGCTGCGATCGTCGCCGAAGCCGGCCGTCCGAAGCGCATCACCATCGCCACCAACATGGCAGGCCGCGGCACCGACATCGTGCTGGGCGGCAACGCCGAGAAGCAGGCCTCGTTCATCGAAGCCGACGAAGCGATTCCCGCCGACGAAAAGGCGCGCCGCATCCAGCAGCTCAACGACGAATGGCAGACGTTGCACGATCAGGTGAAGGCCGCGGGCGGCCTGCACATCATCGGCACCGAGCGCCACGAGTCGCGCCGTATCGACAACCAGCTGCGCGGCCGTGCGGGCCGCCAGGGCGACCCGGGTTCGTCGCGCTTCTATCTGTCGCTCGAAGACCCGCTGCTGCGCATCTTCGCCGGCGACCGCGTGCGCGCGATCATGGACCGCCTCAAGATGCCCGAAGGCGAGGCGATCGAGGCAGGCATCGTCACGCGTTCGATCGAGTCGGCGCAGCGCAAGGTCGAAGCGCGCAACTTCGACATCCGCAAGCAGCTGCTCGAATACGACGACGTATCGAACGACCAGCGCAAGGTGATTTACCAGCAGCGCAACGAGTTGCTCGAGGCGCATGACATTACCGAAACCATCGGCGCGATGCGTCATGGCGTGATCACGGACATCGTGCGCCAGTTCGTGCCGCACGGCAGCATCGAAGAGCAGTGGGACGTGCCCGAGCTCGAAGAAGTGCTGCGCAACGAGTGGCAGCTCGACCTCGCGATTCAGGAGATGATCAACGAGTCGTCGTCGATCGATGCCGATGAGATTCTCGAAGCCGTGCTGGCCGCTGCCGACGAGGCGTACGAGCAGAAGGTCGCGCTCGTGGGCCGCGAATCGTTCAGCGCGTTCGAGCGCTCGGTCATGCTGCAGACGCTCGACCGCAGCTGGCGCGAGCACCTCGCGGCGCTCGACCACCTGCGCCAGGGTATCCATCTGCGCGGCTATGCGCAGAAGAACCCGAAGCAGGAGTACAAGCGCGAGGCGTTCGAGCTCTTCGCCGCAATGCTCGATTCCGTGAAGACGGAAGTCACGCGCATCGTCATGAACGTGCAGATCCAGTCGCCGCAGCAACTGGAAGAAGTCGCCGAGCAGATCGACGAGCAGGGCAGCCATCTGGTGGACAACGTTGAATTCCGTCACGCCGAATTCGCCGAAGCCGCCGCGGCGCCGACCGCCGCGGCGCCCGTGGCAGTGGACGCCGCAGCGGCCATGGTTGGCGCGGCCATGAGCCACGCACATGGTGGGGACAGCGTGCCGAAGGTCGGCCGCAACGATCCGTGCCCGTGCGGCAGCGGCAAGAAGTACAAGCAGTGCCACGGCAAGATCTCGTGATGGGCGTGGCGGCGCGAGCTTGTCTTGCCGCTCGCGCCGCTCGCCGCATCGCGCGGCTTGACCGTTGATTCCGGTGGCCCGCATCTTTCAGGCGGGCCTTACGTTTTGAATTTCCCAATGCCGGCCCGGCTGACAGACGCCTCGGCCGGCATTGCCTTTTCGACAGGTCGCCACCATGGCTGTCAATTTCCCCTCGATCGAACCCGCACAACTTCATCCGGTCGCCGGCGTGACGCTCGGCTGGGCGGAAGCCAACATCCGCAAGCCCAATCGCAAGGACGTATTGGTGATTTCCGTCGATGAAGGCGCGAGCGTCGCGGGCGTGTTCACGCTCAACCGTTTCTGCGCGGCGCCGGTGACGGTGTGTCGCGAGCATCTCGCGAAGGTGCGCGCGGGCGGCAAGGGGATCCGTGCGCTGGTGATCAACACCGGCAACGCGAACGCGGGCACCGGCGAGCCGGGCCTCGTGAACGCGCGCGAGACTTGCGACGAGCTCGCGCGCCTCGCGGGCATCGAGCCCTCGCAGGTGCTGCCGTTCTCGACCGGCGTGATTCTGGAGCCGCTGCCGATCGACCGTCTGAAGGCGGGATTGCCTGCTGCGCTCGCGAACCGCAAGGCCGCGAACTGGTACGACGCCGCACAGGCGATCATGACGACCGACACGTTGCCGAAGGCCGCTTCGCGCCAGGTTACGATCGACGGCCACACGGTCACGCTGACGGGCATCAGCAAGGGCGCGGGCATGATCAAGCCGAACATGGCGACCATGCTCGGCTTCCTCGCGTTCGACGCGAACGTCGCCCAGCCCGTGCTCGACGAGCTCGTGAAATACGTGGCCGACCGCTCGTTCAACTGCATCACGATCGACGGCGATACCTCGACCAACGACTCGTTCATCCTGATCGCCTCGGGCAAGTCGAGCCTGCCGGCAATCACCTCGACGGATTCGCCCGCTTATGCCGCGCTGCGCGACGCCGTGACCGAAGTCGCGCAAACGCTCTCGCAACTGATCGTGCGCGACGGCGAAGGCGCGACCAAGTTCATGACCGTGCAGGTCGAAGGCGGCAAGGACGTGGCCGAGTGCCGCCAGATCGCCTACGCGATTGGCCACTCGCCGCTCGTGAAAACGGCGTTCTACGCGTCCGATCCCAACCTGGGCCGCATTCTGGCCGCCATCGGCTATGCGGGCGTGACGGATCTGGACGTCGAAAAGATCGACCTGTATCTCGACGACGTGCTCGTTGCCAAGGCGGGTGGGCGCAACCCCGACTACCGCGAGGAAGACGGCCAGCGCGTGATGAAGAAGAGCGAGATCCTGATCCGCGTGCTGCTCGGCCGCGGCGACGCGCAGGCCACCGTCTGGACCTGCGACCTCTCGCACGACTACGTGAGCATCAACGCCGATTACCGGTCCTGATTGCGGGTGCTGACCGCGCTTTTAAGCGCGGTCCTTAACTGCGCTCCTCAACCGCGATTCCTGATTGCAAGCTCGATTCCCATGGACAAGCTCGAACAGTTTTTGACCCGCGCCGAAGCGCTGCTCGGCCGCCTTGAAGCCGTGCTGCCGCCGTCCGCGCCCGAAGTCGACTGGAGTGCGGCCGTCGCGTTTCGCTGGCGCAAGCGCCAGGGCCGCGGGTTCCTGCAGCCGGTGCCGGCCATCTCGACGATCTCGCTCGACGACCTGCAGAACATCGACCGCCAGAAGGGCCTCATCGACCGCAACACGCGCCAGTTCGTGCAGAAGAAGCCCGCGAACAACGTGCTGCTGACGGGCGCGCGCGGCACCGGCAAGTCGTCGCTCATCAAGGCCTGCCTGAACGCGTACGCGCAAGACGGCCTGCGCCTGATCGAAGTCGACAAGGACGATCTGCACGATCTCGGCGATATCGTCGACCTGATCGCGACGCGCCCCGAGCGCTTCATCGTGTTCTGCGACGACCTCTCATTCGAAGAGGGCGAGTCGGGCTACAAGGCGCTGAAGGTGGCGCTGGACGGCTCCGTGGCCGCACAGTCGGACAACGTGGTGATCTATGCGACCTCGAACCGCCGCCATCTGCTGCCCGAGTACATGAGCGACAACGAGTCGTACAAGCACATGCCCGACGGCGAGATTCATCCGGGCGAAGTGGTGGAAGAGAAAATTTCGCTTTCGGAACGCTTCGGCCTTTGGGTGAGCTTCTATCCGTTCAAGCAGGACGACTACCTGACGATCGTTGGCCACTGGCTGCGCCACTTCGGCTGCGGCGACGCCGAAGTCGAGTCGGCGCGCGGCGACGCGCTCGTCTGGGCGCTGGAGCGCGGCTCGCGCTCGGGCCGTGTAGCGTGGCAGTTCGCGCGCGACTGGTCGGGCAAGAAGGCGCAAGAGGCATGACCGATCCGATGAAGGACCCGGCCGCGCCGGCGCGTGCGGTGACGGAAGTTGCCGTGGGCGTGCTGGTGCAGCCCGATGGCCGCTATCTGCTGGCCCAGCGCCCCGACGGCAAGCCCTATGCGGGCTACTGGGAGTTCCCGGGCGGCAAGCTGGAAAAGGGCGAATCTGTCGAGGCGGCACTGGCGCGCGAACTGCACGAGGAACTGGGTATCTACGTGAAAGCGTGCCATTTGTGGCATACGCTCGAGCACGACTATCCGCATGCGTACGTGCGGCTCTACTTCTGCAAGGTGACTGAATGGAGCGGCGAGCCGCATGGCCGCGAGGGTCAGGCGTTCGTATGGCAGTCGCTGCCGGCGAGTGTCGAGCCGCTGCTGCCTGCGACCATTCCTGTGCTGGAGTGGCTGGCGGCGGAGTGAACCCGCCTCGCCAGAACGACACAAGCCGCTGCGTGAAAACGCGCAGCGGCTTTTTTTACGTCTCCTGCGACAGCGAGTGGCCGCGGCGCACGCGCTTACTGGCGCGTGTCCGTGGGCGGCGCTTCATCGTCGGGCGGCGTATCTTCGTCGTTGCCGCCGATCCGATACTTTTCGGCGGCCCAGGCGCCGAGATCGATCTGTTTACAGCGTTCGGAGCAGAACGGGCGGAAGCGGTTTTCCGGCACCCAGCGGACATCCTTGCCGCAGGCGGGGCATTTGACAACGGTGGTCATTCGGTCGAACGGTCTGTGGGTTTGTGACTCGGTGCCGTCTTGCATGGCGGTGCCGAGATTCGCAAAAAATGGCAAAAAACGCAGCGCTTCAGCAGGCGCGCAATTCGCGTGCCTTCACAGGCTGCACAGCGTGAGCTGAAACGGCACGTCCTGATCGACGGCACGCGGACGCAGATCGCCGTCCTGCACGGTGAAGCGCACCCAGAGCATGTACTTGTTGGCGCTCGCTTCGGGAATGACGCGCAATTCCGGTGCCACGCGCACCTGCATCAACTGATACGTGCGGCCCGAAAGCATCTGTTGATAGCTGCCCTGCATGGCCATCACCTTCGATGCCTGACCGGACTCGCGCGCAAGACGCAACACGATGCTCGCGGCGTCGCGCAGCGGCAGGAGCGGCATGACCCACTTCGCGATGTCCTGGCGGCGCTGATCCGGATGCAACTGCTGCCATGCGTAGTACGAAGGCAAATCGAACTTGCAGGTGCCGCCAGGAATGATTGCGCGGCTACGGATGCTGGTGAGCCATTCGTTGTCCGCAAGATGCTGGCCGGTCTTGCCCTGCATATGCGTGAGACCCGCGAGCGTCTGCTCGATCTCGCCAAGGACGGCTTCGAGCGCGTTCTGTTCGATGCCGGGATTGCCGCGGAACGGTGCGAGCGTCTGACGTTGCCTTTCGAGTTCCTTCATCAGGTCCGACTTGAGGTCGGCGCGGCCCGCGACTTCCGCGATTTCGAAGAGCGTCGTGAGCGCAACGTGATGTTCCCTCGGATCCTCCTGGGTCAGGAAAAACGTGAAGCGCTCGAAAAGATCTTCGAGGCGCAGCAGCGTCCGGATTCGCTCGTTGAAGGGATACTCGTAAAGAATCAAGCGCGATCGCCTCGGACGTGGTCGATAAAGGATTGCAGGACATTCTAATGCCGCGAGTCTGCGGTCGCAATCGCGCACAGCCCGTGTGCGCGCCTAATTCAGGGCATTTTCCTGACGAATGCAGCAGTCTTGTGCTGCTCAACTGCGAACCCTGCTGCGACGCGCGCCGCATGCGGTTTGACCAGCGCATTTACCCTTCGTTACGCGCGTGACAGTGCGAGGTAGCGCTCGTGCAGCGTTTGGACATCCTGAGCGAGTGCTTCGAGCTTGGCGCCGTCGTTGACGATCACGTCGTCGGCTGCGGCGAGGCGTGCTTCGCGCGTTGCCTGGCGTGCGATGATCGCGAGCACCTGCTCGCGCGTGAAGCCGTTGCGGCGCATCACGCGCGCGATCTGCGTTTCTACGCTGCAATCCACGGCGAGCACGCGATCGACACGCGTTTTCCAGCTGCCGGATTCGACGAGCAGCGGCACTACCACGATCACGTAAGGCCCGTTGGCCTCGCGCGTCTCGCGTTCGGTTTCGGCGCGAATCAGCGGGTGTGTGATGGCTTCGAGCCGCTTGCGCGCCGCCTCGTCGCCGAACACGAGCGCGCGCATGCGTGCGCGGTCCATGGAGCCGTCGGCGGCAACGAATTCAGGGCCGAATTGCGAGGCGATCGCGGCCATGGCAATGCCGTGCGGTGCGGTGATGCGGTGCGCGATCACATCCGTGTCGACGAGCGGCACGCCGCGCGCCGCGAACAGGTCCGCGACGGTGGATTTGCCGCTGCCGATACCCCCAGTCAATCCGACCGCAATCATCAATCAATTCCCCCACGCAAAAACAGCATAAAGCGGTGTGCCCGCAAACAGCGTGACGAGTGCGCCCGCGGCGAGATATGGCCCGAAGGGCAGCGGCTCTTCGAAACGCATGCGTCCGCTCAAGGTGGCGGCGAGGCCGACCACGGCACCGGTTACCGCGGCGATCACGACGATCTGCGGCAGCGCGGTCCAGCCGAGCCAGGCACCGAGCGCGGCGAGCAGCTTGAAGTCGCCGTGTCCCATGCCCTCGACGCCGCGCAGCAGCCTGAACAGCCAGTAGACGCACCACAGTGCGAGATAGCCCGCCACCGCGCCAATCACAGCGGCCTGCAGATCGGTGAACGTTTGCGCGAGATTCACGAGCAGGCCGGCCCAGATGAGTGGCAACGTGATCGCATCGGGCAGCAGTTGATGTTCGAGGTCGATGGCGCTCGTTGCGATGAGCGTCGCGCACAGCGCGAACGCAGCAAGCGCCTTGCCCGTAGGGCCAAACGCGAGCAGCGCACCGGCGGCGCACAGCGCGCTGGCGATCTCGATCAGCGGATAGCGCACGCTCACGCGCGAGCCGCACTGCGAGCAGCGGCCGCGCAGCGCGAGCCAGCTCGCGAGGGGAATGTTTTCCCACGCGCGCAACACGTGACCGCAATGCGGGCAGGCGCTGCGCGGCAGCCAAAGGTTGTAGCGGGCGGGCAGGCCGTCGTTTGCGCTGTCGTGTGCGCCGTCGTTTCCGAAGAGCTCGCCGCTCGTGGGCGCGTGACCGAACGCTTCGGCGGCATCGGCGCGCCACGCGCGCTCAAGCATGATCGGCAGTCGATGCACGACCACATTCAGGAAGCTGCCGACGACAAGACCGATCACGATCGCGAAGCCCATCAGCATCCCGGGCGGCAGCGCGCCGAGGGCGGCCGCGAAGGAGGCGGCCGTATCGATGGGCGTTACTGGCGCAAGCGACGTGGCACGGGCGGCCGAATCCATCATGGAAGACGCGGGTGTAGCAGCGGCGGCGGACGAAAGGAGGACGGACATGAGTGGAGAACCGTAATCTGGCAGCGATGCTACACCACGTTGCCGAGTTGAATGATGGGAAGATACATGGCGACGACGAGGCCACCGACCAGCGCGCCGAGCACCACGATCACGAGCGGCTCGCACAGGCTCGCGACGAGTGCGATCTTTTCGTCTACCTGACGGTCGGCGAGCGCGGCCACGTTGAGCAACATGGCGTCGAGCGCGCCGGACTCCTCGGCGACCGCAACGGGCTGGATCACGTCCGCGGGAAAGCAGCCGGCTGAGCGCATGGCCGAGGCGAGCCGCTCGCCGTGCCGCAGCCGCGCACTGATATTCGCGCTTGCATGGTCGAAGAAGGCATTTCCGCTTGCATGCGCAAGCGAGTCGAAGGCATCGGCTAACGGCGTGCCGGCGGCGAGCAGTGTGCCGAGCGCGCGGCTCCAGCGTGCGGCGCACAACGTAGTCATCAGCGTGCCCACGAGCGGCAGCGCGAGCACGATGCGCCCGAACGTGAGGCGTGCCGCTTCGGAGCGCCGCAACAGCGCGTGCAACGCGAATGTTGCGCTGGCGGCGCAGCCGGCGGCGGGGATGCTCCAGCGCGCGGCGGCGGCCGAGAGCATCAGCACGAACTGCGTGGGGGCGGGCAGCGCCGCACCGAATCCTTCGAAGATCTGCTTGAAGGTGGGCACGACCCAGACCAGCAGCGCCGCCGTAATGGCGAGTGCGAGCAGCAGCACCGCGACCGGGTAGGTGAGCGCCGCGCGCACCTTGGCGCGTTGCGCGGCGGCGCGCTCGCGGTCGTCGGCGATGCGTGCGAGCACGGCGGCGAGCGCGCCCGAGGCCTCGCCGACAGCGATGAGCTGGCAGTAAAGCGCGCCGAACCGCGAAGGATGCTGCGCGAGCGAATCGGAAAAGCGCATGCCTGCCGTGATCTCGCGCGCGAGCGTGGCGGCGATGCGGGGCAGGCCACGCGGTCCCGGTGCCTGCGCGAGCAGTTCGAGCGCGCTCGCGAGCGGCAAGCCGGCGCGCAGCAGACTGGCGAGCTGGCGCGTGAAGCGTGTGATGTCCGCCTGGCTCGCGCGCGGCTGCGGAGCCGGGCCGCGTCGCTCGAGCGCGGTGGCGGTAATGCGTTCGCGCTTGAGCACGCTGCGCGCTGCCGCTGCATCGAAAGCGATCAGCATGCCGCTTCGCGTCGCGCCTGCCGCGTCGAGGCCACGCCACGCGAAGCGCGAGTCGGACGAGGGCGGTGCGCGCTTCACGATGGCGCGTCCGTTGCGCAGAGCGCTTCGGCGAGGCTCGTCGTGCCGTCGCGCACGCGTGCGAGCGCCGCGTCGCGCAGCGTGGCCACGCCTTCCGCGCGGGCCTGGCGCGCGATTTCGTGCGCGCTGCGCTGCGCGACGATCAACTCGCGCATGGCGGTGCTGACCGGCATCACTTCATGGATGCCAACCCGCCCCCGGTAGCCGATGCCATGGCACGCTTCGCAGCCGCGCGCAATAAAGGGCTGCGATGCTTGCCGCGCTTCGCCCGGGCCGTCGTCGAGACCGGCCGCGCTGAGCGCCACCGCCGATTCGTCGGATCTCACGCGGCACTTCGCACACAAGCGCCGCACGAGCCGCTGTGCCGTGACGAGGCGCAACGCCGCGGCGAGGTTATACGGTTCCACGCCGATGTCGATGAGCCGCGCGAGCGCAGCGGGCGCGTCGTTCGTATGCAGGGTGGAGAGCACGAGGTGGCCGGTCTGTGCTGCCTTGACCGCGACGCTGGCCGTTTCTTCGTCGCGGATCTCTCCGATCATGATGACGTCCGGGTCTTGGCGCAGCAGCGCGCGCAACGCCAGCGCGAAAGTGAGCCCGGCCTTCTCGCGCACGTTGACCTGATTGATGCCGGCGAGCTGAATTTCCGCTGGATCCTCGACGGAGCACAGATTGCGCGATGCGTTGTTGAGCATCTGCAGGAAGCAATAGAGCGACAGCGTCTTGCCACTGCCGGTTGGGCCCGTGACCAAAACGAGCCCGTGCGGCGCGCCAATCGCTGCACCGAGCGTTTGCTGCTGCGATTGGTCGAGGCCGAGCGCGGCGAGCGAGAGGTCGGCAGGCAAGGCTTCGAGCCGGCGCAGCACGAGCTTTTCTCCGTGCAGCGTAGGCAGCGAGTTCACACGGTAGTCCTCGTGCGCCTGCGTTTCGCCGCGCGGCGAGAGCCGCAGGCGCCCGTCCTGGGGAATGCGCCGCTCGGCAATGTCCATGCGCGCGAGCACCTTGATGCGCGTGACGAACGCATCGCGCAGGTGCGCTGGCGGCCGCGCGCTCTCGTGCAGCACGCCGTCGATGCGCAGGCGGATGCGCCAGCCGTGTTCGAGCGGCTCGACATGCAGATCGGAGGCGTTACGTCGTGCGGCTTCGCGCAGCGTTTCGGCGAGCAGGCGCACGGCCGGTGCGTCGTCGGGCGCAATGGATGCAGAAGCAGAGGCTGGCGCAGCAAGGCCGGTGCGCACTGCGCCACCGGTAGACGCGCCTTCGGTGACGAGCGCTGCACAGACACGCATACCATGCGTGGCAGGCGCACAGGAACGATCAGGAATGGAAAACATCGATTGCCGGCCCGAAGCCGCCGTGAGCGAGTGATGGCTTCATCATCGGCTCGCGCGGAAGTCCGCGCCATTCAGCCGAACGGCTAACGTCCCGGCAGCAGCTTCTTCGCCTTGTTCAGCGCGCCTGTGCTTTTATTGGGCTTGGTGCCCGGCTTGAACAGCTTGACCGTACGCACAGCCTGATCGTCGCTACGCAGCACTTCGAGTTTCACGTCGCCGATCTGCACGCACACGTCGCCTTCGGGAATCTCTTCGAGCACTTCCAGGATGAGGCCATTGAGCGTTTTCGGGCCGTCCGTGGGCAGCTTGATGTGCAGCCAGCGATTGAGCTCGCGCAAGGGCATGCTGCCCGGCACGATGCACTCGCCCTGATCGTTCCAGCCGCCGCGACCGGTGCCGCTGCGCGGCATGGTGCTCGTGAATTCGCCGATCAGCTCTTCGATGATGTCCTCGGGCGTGACGAGTCCTTCCATTTCGCCGTATTCGTTCACGACGAGCGCGATGCGATGCCGGCTTTCCTGGAAATACTGAAGCTGCTGGAAGGCGGGCGTGCCTGTGGGCACGAAGTACGGCTCGGCGAGCAGCTCGCGCAGCGTCTCGCGCTCGAAGTCCTGGTTGTGCAGCGCGGTCAGCGTCTTGCGCACATGCAGCACGCCAAGCACGCGGTCGATGTCGCCTTGATAGACGACGAGCTTGTTGTGATAGCAAGTTTCGAGCTGATGCAGGATGTCTTCGAGCGGCGCGTCATAGTCGAGCGCCTCGATACGCCGGCGCGGAATCATTACATCGTCGACGGTGATGTTTTCGAGATCGAACAGGTTCAGCAGGATGCTGCGGTGCTTGGTGGGCATGAAGCTGCCCGACTCGAGCACGATGGTGCGCAACTCCTCGGTCGAGAGCCGCTGCTCGTGTGCCTTGCTCGTGTTGATGTGCAGCACGCGCAGGATGCCGTTCGCGAACATGTTCACGAACCAGATGAGGGGCTTGGTCACGCGCATGAGCGGCGCGATCAGCAGGCTCGCCGGCAGCGCGATCTTCTCGGGAAAGGTGGCGCCGACGATCTTCGGCGTGATCTCCGCAAACACGATGATGAGGAACGCGACGATGCCGGTCGCGATCGAGAGTACCAGGCTGTTATGACCGAACGTGTGCAGCGCGATCGAGGTGGTCAGGACCGGAATGATGGTGTTGAAGAGATTGTTGCCGATCAGGATGACCGAGAGCAGCAGGTCGGTACGCGCGAGGAGCTTCTGTGTGGTCTTCGCGCCGAGCGTGCCGTGGTTCGCGAGATATTTCAGCCGATGGCGATTGAGCGCCATCATCGCCGTTTCGGAGATGGAGAAGAAGCTGGAGCAGATGAGCAGGACGAAGATGGCGCAAATCTGCGCCCATAAGGGAATGTGGTCCACGCGTCGAGAAAGAGAGGGGAGCGGATGAGGAAACTATAACAGAGGGGTGCGGGGGCACCGGCCCATCTGGCGTGTGCGCTGGCCGTACGGATAAGGCGTATGGCGGTCTTGGGCGAAACGGCTTCAGGACGACGAACGCACGCGAAAAAAAAGCCGCGCAATCAATGCGCGGCTTTTTTCGAAATTCTGGTCGGGGTGAGAGGATTCGAACCTCCGGCCTCTACGTCCCGAACGTAGCGCTCTACCAGGCTAAGCTACACCCCGAATTTACTGCTGAACTCTCAAACTCGCTTTGTCTTGTTCAAGACTGGCGCGTCGTCGAGTAAGAACATAATTCTAGCAGGCTCTCTTTGTATTGGGAAGAGGGAAATGACGAAATTGCTGCGGCAGCGGCCTGTGCCTCGGCCTTCGCGCATTGCAGCGTGTGATCGAGCGCACCCGAACGCGTGATGGCCGCGAAGATTTCGTCGAAGCGCGCCGTGCCGCCTTGCTCGATTGCCTCGCGCGCGAGCGCTGCCTCAGTTGCCGTGCCGTGCTCGATCAGCCAGATGAGTGGCAGGGTGGGCTTGCCTTCGCGCAGGTCGTCGCCGGCGTTCTTCCCCATCGACTCGGCGGTGCCGGCGTAGTCCAGCCAGTCGTCCATGATCTGGAATGCCGTGCCGATGCGCCGGCCATATTCCGCCGCCGCTTCTTCCGTGCGCGCATCCGCCCCCGAAAGCACTGCGCCCAGTTGCGCCGCCGCCTCGAAAAGCTTGGCCGTCTTGTAGCGGATCACCTGCATGTAGCGGCCCGTGTCGACGTCGGCGTCGTGCATGTTCAGAAGCTGAAGCACTTCGCCTTCGGAGATGATCGTCGTGGCCGCCGAGAGGATCTCCATCACGCGCATCTTGCCCACGCCCACCATCATCTCGAACGAGCGCGAATACAGGTAGTCGCCCACCAGCACGCTGGCTGCGTTGCCGAACAGGGCATTGGCCGTCTGGCGGCCGCGCCGCAGGTCGGATTCGTCGACGACGTCGTCATGCAGCAGCGTGGCCGTATGGATGAACTCGACGACGGCCGCGAGCACATGGCGGTGCGGGCCACGCTCGCCAAGCGCGCCGGCCACGAGCAGCAGCAGGGCCGGGCGCAGCCGCTTGCCGCCAGCGCCGATGATGTACTCGGAGATCTGGTTGATCAGCATCACCTCGGACGCCAGACTCTGCCGGATGACACGGTTGACCTGCTCCATGTCACTGGCGATGGGCGCGAGCAGGGTGGCTGCGCTGGGGGAATGGGTGGCGGTGGACGACATGATGGCAAATATAGGTAGTGCCGCGGATTATAAGGCGAATCGGCGGCGCGCCGGACGCTGCCCTGCCGTTTGGCCAGGGTTTCCTCGATGCTTCCCTCTATTCGATGCGCATTGCGCTGCGCGATGCTGTGTGCGATCGGGCGTGTTCCCGCATTCTGCGAGGCGTGCTTCGCGCTGGCCTCGCCGGTTGCCGCTGAAATGCTGCCGTCAATACCTTTTGACCGTGCAGCTAACTCTATGTATAATCTAAGGTTTCCTGGGTGCGCAGTGTGCCCGGGATTATTGAAGAGTGAGGTTCTCAATGTACGCGGTCATAAAAACCGGCGGCAAGCAGTACAAGGTTGCCGTTGGCGAAAAACTTAAAGTAGAACAGATACCGGCTGACATTGACGCAGAAATCACGCTCGACCAGGTTCTCGCAGTGGGCGAAGGCGAATCGATTAAGTTCGGTACGCCGCTGGTCAGTGGGGCTTCCGTCAAGGCCACCGTTGTGTCGCAAGGCCGACACGCCAAAGTGACCATCTTCAAGATGCGTCGCCGGAAGCACTACCAGAAGCATGGCGGCCACCGCCAGAACTACACCGAACTGCGCATCGACGCGATCAACGCGTAAGCGCACGCAGGTAAAGGAGCAAACAAATGGCACACAAAAAGGCAGGCGGGTCGTCACGTAACGGCCGCGACTCAGAGTCGAAACGACTTGGCGTCAAGGTGTTCGGCGGCCAGGCGATCCTCGCAGGCGGCATCATCGTTCGCCAGCGCGGCACGCGTATGCACCCGGGCCTGAACGTCGGCATCGGCAAGGACCACACGCTCTACGCGCTGGTCGACGGCCACGTCGCGTTCTCGACCAAGGGTGCGCAGAACAAGCACATGGTCAACGTCGTTCCGGCAGCGGCCTAAGTTTTTTACCCCGCCCGCGAGCGGGCTAAAAAGCGACGCAAGGAAAGCCCCGCGAAGTTTGCGGGGCTTTTTGTTTCTGCGCTTGCCCGGCAGCTTGCCTGATCCGGCACGCTGGCCAGACGTGCCCTGGCCGATTGGCTTGGGCCGTTCGGCCAGGTTGGCCGGCGAGGCTGCTGCGGGCAAAATAACGACATTCACGGGACGGAGTAACTCATGAAGTTCATTGACGAAGCGAAGATCGAAGTCATCGCCGGCGATGGGGGCGATGGCAGCGCGTCGATGCGACGCGAGAAGTTCGTCCCGTTCGGCGGGCCGGACGGTGGCGACGGCGGGCGCGGCGGCAGCGTTTATGCGCTGGCTGACCGCAACATCAACACGCTCATCGACTACCGCTATACGAAGAAGCACCTGGCGCGCAACGGCGAAAACGGCCGCGGCGCGGACTGCTACGGCAAGGGCGGCGACGACATCACGCTGCGCATGCCGGTGGGCACGGTCATCACGGATCTCGACACGGGCGAGCTGATCGCCGACCTGACCGAGCACGACCAGCGTGTGATCGTCGCGAAGGGCGGCGCGGGCGGCCTCGGCAACCTGCATTTCAAGTCGTCGACCAACCGCGCGCCGCGCCAGAAGACCGATGGCAAGCCGGGCGAGCGCCGCATGCTCAAGCTCGAGCTCAAGGTGCTGGCCGACGTCGGCCTGCTCGGCATGCCGAATGCGGGCAAGTCCACGTTCATCTCCTCGGTGTCCAACGCCAAGCCGAAGATCGCCGACTATCCGTTCACCACGCTCGCACCGAACCTGGGCGTGGTGCGTGTGGGCCCGAGCAAGAGCTTCGTGATCGCCGACATTCCGGGCCTGATCGAAGGCGCCGCCGAAGGCGCGGGCCTCGGCCATCAGTTCCTGCGCCATCTGCAGCGCACCAACCTGCTGCTGCATCTTGTCGACCTGGCGCCGTTCGACGAAAGCGTCGACCCGGTCGCGGAAGCGAAGGCCATCGTCGAAGAGCTGCGCAAGTACGACGAGACGCTGTACGAAAAGCCGCGCTGGGTTGTGCTGAACAAGCTCGACATGGTGCCCGCGGAAGAGCGCGCGGCGCGTGTCGCCGACTTCGTGAAGCGTTTCGAATGGGACGGCCCGGTTTTCGAAATTTCGGCGCTCACTGGCCAGGGCTGCGAGAATCTTTGCTACGCGGTGTACGACTACGTCTCCGCGCATTCGGACGCGCGCCGCGCTGCCGATGCCGAAGATCTCGCTTCCGACGTGCGTTTTCGCGAGGGTGCACAGGGCCAGGACGACCAGGGCACTGCGCAGCCGCAGGAATAAGCCGCCGTACGCGCCGGTGTGCGGGCCGCGCCGGCAGTGTCAAGGAAACCTCACGCGTCACAGTCATTTGGGGAGACAGCGCAGCATGCGTTCCGTCATCGCCGATTCACGGCGTCTGGTAGTGAAAGTCGGTTCGAGCCTCGTCACGAACGATGGTCGTGGGCTCGATCATGCGGCCATCGGCCGCTGGGCCGCGCAGATCGCGGCGCTGCGCGCGCAAGGCAAGGAGGTGGTGCTCGTGAGCTCGGGCGCCATTGCCGAAGGCATGCAGCGTCTTGGCTGGACGAAGCGCCCGCGTGAGATCGACGAGCTGCAGGCCGCCGCCGCGGTCGGCCAGATGGGCCTCGCGCAGGTCTACGAGAGCCGCTTTGCGGAGCATGACATTCGCACCGCGCAGATCCTGCTCACGCACGCCGACCTCGCGGACCGCGAGCGCTATCTGAACGCGCGCTCCACGCTGCTCACCTTGCTGCGCCTCGGCGTGGTGCCCATCATCAACGAGAACGACACCGTGGTCACCGACGAAATCAAGTTCGGCGACAACGACACGCTCGGCGCGTTGGTGGCGAACCTGATCGAAGGCGACGCGCTCGTCATTCTTACCGACCAGACGGGTCTCTATACCGCCGACCCGCGCAAGGATCCATCGGCCACGCTCGTCCAGGAAGCCGACGCGGGCAAGCCGGAACTCGAGGCGATGGCTGGCGGCGCGGGTTCGAGCATCGGCCGTGGCGGCATGCTCACGAAGATCCTCGCGGCCAAGCGTGCGGCGCATAGTGGCGCGAACACCGTGATCGCGAGCGGTCGCGAGGCCGACGTGCTAGTGCGGCTTGCCAAGGGTGAGGCGATCGGCACGCAGCTCATCGCGCGCACCGCGCGCATGGCCGCGCGCAAGCAATGGATGGCCGATCACCTGCAGGTGCGCGGCCACGTGGTGATCGACGACGGCGCCGTGCAGAAGCTCACGGCCGACGGCAAGAGCCTCCTGCCCATCGGCGTGGTCGGCGTGCAGGGCGCCTTCGCGCGCGGCGAAGTGATTGCGTGCCTGAACGGCGAGGGCCGGGAAGTCGCACGCGGTCTCACCAACTACAGCAGTGCCGAAACGAAGCTCATCCAGCGTCATCCGAGCGGCGAGATCGAGAGCATTCTCGGCTACATGCTGGAGCCGGAGCTCATTCACCGCGACAATCTCGTGCTGATCTGAGCACGCTCGCTTCCGCGTTTAGCTGGGGGCGTCCTCTAGGTGACAAAAAGCCGCAGCGGTCCTCGACCGTTGCGGCTTTTTTTTGGGGGGCAATCGGGCTTGCACGGCCTGAGGCTGCGCGAGCGCCCGGGTGTCAGCGCACGAGCGACGACTGCGTGCGCCCGTAGCGGAGGTTCTCGACGATCGTCGCAGCCTTCGCGACCGGCATCTTGTTCGCGCAGAAGTAGTCCTGATAAAGCGCCGAGTGATAGGCGTTGAGCGTGCCGTTCTCGATGCGCGACCAGTCGTTCGCCACGGTTTGGTCCCAGCCGTTGTGATCGGCGTTCAGGCTCGCGTAGAGGCGCCACTCGTAGGTATCGCAGCGGATCCCTTCGTAGTTGATGTTGCGTGCGCCGTTCGGGCTCGTGATGACGATCGTGTAGCGCACGACGCCGTCGTTGCCCACGGTGAGCGACGCTGGATCGATCGAGAACTTCAGCGGCGTATTGTTCGAGACGTCGAAGCCGAACAGCTTCGTATCGGCCTGTGGCAGCGCCGGCAGTCCTTCGAGCTTGTCTTCCTGCCAGGTGCCTTTGCGATCGAGCAGGTAGACGAAAGCACTGTCGTCCTTGTTGGTGGGGCCAGAGCTGCCGCAACCGGCCAGCAGGACGCTACTTGCGGCCGCGGTGCACACCGCGGCAAGAGCCAATCGTTTCAAATTGATATTCCTTCGATGCACCGGCGCTGCGCGCGAGGAATGCGCGGCGCCACGGATGCGAACCGCCGCGCGCGACGCCGCGCATCGATGTGCGTGGCGCCGGCGCTGCCGGTCCGGCGTTCAGTGCGACGTCGCGAGCCTTGCTTGTCTTACCTTTGCTCGCCCGGCGCAGGCTCGATCATACTCCCCGCGGCACCGCAGTCGCTTTCGAGCGCGGCCTGGCTCGCGGCATCGGCAAGCGATGGCTCGAGCTGTACCGCCTCGGCGTGCGCCGACGTGACGATGCGCGGATAGCGCACCTCATGACCGTGCACACCGCCGCCACGTGCGGTGCGCGGCATGGCCGGGCGCCGCAGGAAACGCGAAAGCTCGGTCAGCGCGAGCTGATAGACGTCGCGCTTGAACTCGATGACCGCTTCGAGCGGCACCCAATATTCGTTCCAGCGCCACGCATCGAACTCGGGATGCTCCGTTGCCCGCAGGCAGATATCGCAGTCGCGCCCGACCATACGCAGCAGAAACCAGATCTGTTTCTGACCGCGATAATGGCCGCGCACTTCGCGCTTGATGAACTTGTCCGGCACCTCATAACGCAACCAGTCGCGCGTGCGACCGACGATCTTGACGTGCTCCGGATGCAAACCGGTTTCTTCGTGCAACTCCCGATACATTGCCTGCATGGGGGTCTCACCATATTTGATGCCCCCTTGCGGAAACTGCCAGGAATGTTCGCGAACCCGCTTGCCCCAAAACACCTCGTTTCGCGCGTTCAAGAGGATGATGCCGACGTTCGGGCGAAACCCCTCACGATCCAGCATACAACCACCTTCGAATCCTTTAAAATTGCTTTGATTATAAACAGATAACGGCCCTTCCGCACCCGATGGCCATCCGCGCCCCGGAACATTGGACCGCGCATTGGACCGATTTGCGAAGCGCGAGCAAACCGCACCGGCCGCAAGGCCGTCTGATGTCATCTGCACGGCGCCTTGGGCGTTGTCATAATGTCGGGTCTGTGAACTCCACCGTTGGACACTTTCGGGCGGCCCATCACCGGGCTGCCGCCTTTGGAAAACTCTGAATGAAAGCCTCCCGTTTCTTTATCGGCACCCTGAAGGAAGCGCCGGCTGACGCCGAAATCGTCAGCCACAAGTTGATGGTCCGCGCGGGCATGATTCGCCGCATCGCGGGCGGCATCTACAACTATCTGCCGATCGGCCTGCGCTCGATCCGCAAGGTCGAGCAGATCGTGCGCGAGGAAATGAATCGCGCCGGCGCGATCGAGCTCCTGATGCCGGCCGTGCAGCCGGCCGAGCTCTGGCAGGAGTCGGGCCGCTGGGAGCAATACGGGCCAGAACTGCTGCGCTTCAAGGATCGCAAGCAGAGCGACTTCGTCATGGGGCCGACGCACGAGGAGGTCGTCACCGACATCGCGCGTGGCCAGATCAAGAGCTATCGCCAGCTGCCGGTGAACTTCTATCAGGTCCAGACGAAGTTCCGCGACGAAATCCGTCCCCGTTTCGGTGTGATGCGCGGTCGCGAGTTCATCATGAAGGACGCGTATTCGTTCGATAAGGACGTCGACGGCCTGAAGCTCTCGTATCAGAAGATGTACGACGCCTATGTGCGCATCTTCACGCGCCTGGGCCTCCATTTCCGCGCGGTCGCGGCCGACAACGGCTCGATCGGCGGCAGCGGATCGCACGAATTCCACGTGATCGCGGAAACCGGCGAAGACGACATCGCGTATTGCCCGACCTCGGAATTCGCGGCCAACGTCGAAGCGGCGGAAGCGCTGCCGCTCATCGCGGCGCGCGGCGCGGCCACCGAGCCGCTCACGAAGACCCCGACGCCGGGCGCGGCGAAGTGCGAGGCGGTTGCCGAGATGCTTGGTATTCCGCTCGAGCGCACCATCAAGTCGATCGTGCTGGCAACGGAAAACGAGGGCGCCGAGCCCACGATCTGGATGCTGATGCTGCGCGGCGACCACGATCTGAACGAGATCAAGGCCGGCAAGCTCGAGGGCCTCGCGGGCTTCCGCATGGCGACCGAAGCCGAGATCGTCGAGTGGTTCGGCACGCCGCCGGGCTACCTCGGGCCACTGAACACGAAGAAGCCCGTGAAGGTGATCGCCGACCGCACGGTCGCGAACATGAGCGACTTCGTGGTGGGCTCCAACGTCGTGGACTTCCACACCACGGGCGTGAACTGGGGCCGCGACCTGCCGGAGCCCGTCGTCGCCGACATCCGCAACGTGAAGAAGGGCGATCCCTCGCCGGACGGCAAGGGCGTGCTCGACATCTGCCGCGGCATCGAAGTGGGCCACGTGTTCCAGCTCGGCACCAAGTACTCCGATGCAATGGGCGCGACCTGCCTTGCCGAGAACGGCAAGCCCGCGCCGATGCAGATGGGCTGCTACGGCATCGGCATCACGCGTATCCTCGGCGCGGCGATCGAGCAGAACTTCGACGAGAAGGGCATCATCTGGCCGGAATCGATCGCGCCGTTCCAGGTCGTGGTCTGCCCGATGGGCATGGACCGCAGCGAGCTCGTGCGCGAGCACGCCGAGCGCGTCTACGACGAACTGCTGAAGGCCGGCGTGGACGTGATCCTCGACGACCGCGGCGAGCGTCCGGGCGTGATGTTCGCCGACTGGGAGTTGATCGGTGTGCCGCATCGTCTCGTGATCGGCGAGCGCGGCTTGAAGGAAGGCAAGATCGAGTACCAGGGCCGCCGCGACGCCGAAGCAACGCTGCTGCCGGCCGAAGAGGCCGCGCAGTCCGTGGTGCAGAAGATCCAGGCCGCACTCGCCATCTGATGCCGATGCCGATGGCAAACCTGAGCTAAAGGAGCGCCGCGCACGTGGAATATAGCTTCCTGTCCGCGACGGTCCTGCTGCTGCTCATCACCGATCCGCTCGGCAACATCCCGCTTTTCATCGGGTGTCTGCATCATGTGGCGCGGGAGCGTCGCGCAATCGTGATCCTGCGCGAAGTGGCGATCGCGTTCGTGATCCTGCTCATCTTCATGGTGGCCGGCAACGCCTTCCTGAGGATGATGGGGCTCACGGACACGTCGCTGCGCATCGGCGGCGGCATCGTGCTGTTTCTGATCGCGCTGCGCATGATCTTCCCGCATCCTGGCGGCCCGTTCGGCGGCAGCGACAAGGGCGGCGAGCCGCTCATCGTGCCGCTCGCGATTCCCGCGCTCGCAGGGCCGTCGGCGCTCGCCACGGTCATGCTGCTCACCTCGCAGGCGCCGGGCAAGCTGCTCGAGTGGATAGGCGCGCTGGTCGTGA
The DNA here is from genome assembly GCF_004353915.1 of Paraburkholderia silviterrae. Classification (GTDB taxonomy): domain Bacteria; phylum Pseudomonadota; class Gammaproteobacteria; order Burkholderiales; family Burkholderiaceae; genus Paraburkholderia; species Paraburkholderia silviterrae. Next base: position 50,071 of record NZ_SMRP01000029.1, read on the forward strand.
CGATGGCGATCTGCGCTATCGTGCTGGTGCTCGCTGAGCGCATCCAGCAGTGGCTCGGCGAGCGCGTGGTGACGGCCTTCGAGCGGCTGATGGGCCTCGTGCTCGTGGCGATCTCGGTGGAGATGATCCTCGCGGGGATCAGCACGTTCGTGCATCACCTCTGACGTCGTTTTCTCGCGTCGGAGACAAAAAAAGCAGCCCGTGGGCTGCTTTTTTCATGGTGCTTCCTGATTGCAGATGCCGCATCGGGTGCATCAAGCGTGCTTCAAGCGCCTTCGGTCAGCGCCCGGATGGTGGGCAGATTGCGCCAGTAACCCTTCGCGTCCATGCCGCAGCCGAACACGTAGCGATCCGGCACCGAAAAGCCGCAGTAGTCCGGATGCAGCGGCTTCGCCTTCGGGATGATCTTTTCGCACAGCACCGCCGAGAGGAAGCGCTTCGCGCCCATCGCCATGATGCGGTCGCGGATCGCGGCCATGGTCTCGCCTTCATCGAGGATGTCGTCGAGCACGAGCACGACGCGGTCCTTCACCGACTCGCGCGGCGCCACGCGCCACTGCATTTCCGCGCTGCCCTTGATGGCGTTGCGATAGCGTGTGAGGTGGATGTAGTCGAACTCGAGCGGGAAGTCGAGATGCGGCAGCAGCATGCCGGTGAACACGGCGGCGCCGCCCATCACCGACAGCACGAGCGGAAAGTCCTCGCTGATCTCGGCGCGGATGGCTTCGGCCATCTGGCCGATCGACGCATTGACGTCGCCCTCTGAAACGATCTCTTCGGAGTGGCGGAAAATGTGGAGAGCTTCTTCGCGATTCATGACTCTGGCGGGGCAGTGGCTGTAGCTATTCAGTGTGGAAAATAACGGCGGCGCGCGCTACAGCAAAAACCCGCGCATGATAAATCCAGTTCGCGCGCCGTGTCGTGTTGTGTCGATTGGGGCCGCCCGTGCGCGATGCGGCGCGCGGCCCGCGGGATCGACACAATCGATAATCAGCGCATGCCGGGCATCATGCCCTTCATGCCGCGCATCATCTTCTGCAGATTGCCGCCCTTCAGCTTCTTCATCATGGTGCGCATCTGGTCGTACTGGTTCAGAAGGCGGTTCACTTCCTGGACCTGCACGCCCGCGCCGGCCGCGATGCGGCGCTTGCGCGTGGCCTTGATGAGCTCGGGCTTGGCGCGCTCGGCGGCCGTCATCGAGTTGATGATGCCTTCCATGCGGCGCATCTGCTTCTCGGCCTGGCCCATGTCGGCGCCCGATGCGGCCTGCTGGAACTGCGCGGGTAGCTTGTCCATGAGCGAGGAAAGGCCGCCCATCTTCTTCATTTGCGAGAGCTGCGCGCGGAAATCGTTGAGGTCGAAGTCGCCGCCCTTCTTGACCTTGTCGGCGAGCTTCTGCGCGGCTTGCACGTCCACGCCGCGCTGCGCTTCCTCGACGAGCGCGAGAATGTCGCCCATGCCGAGAATCCGGTTCGCCATGCGCTCCGGATAGAACACTTCGAGGCCGTCGAGCTTTTCCGCGACGCCGACGAACTTGATCGGCTTGCCGGTAATGTGGCGTACGGAAAGCGCCGCGCCGCCGCGCGAGTCGCCGTCGAGCTTGGTGAGCACGACGCCGGTGAGGGGCAGGGCGTCGTTGAACGCCTTGGCCGTGTTGACCGCGTCCTGGCCGAGCATGGCGTCCACGACGAAGAGCGTCTCCGCCGGCTTGAGCGAGGCGTGCAGGGCCGTGATCTCGTTCATCATCGCCTCGTCGATACCGAGGCGGCCGGCCGTGTCGACGAGCAGCACGTCGTGATAGTGGCGCTTGGCCCAATCGACGGCCGCATTGGCGATGTCGACAGGTTTTTGATCGGGTTGCGAGGGGAAGAAGTCGGCGCCGACCTGCTCCGTGACCGTCTTCAGCTGCGCGATAGCGGCAGGGCGGTAGACGTCGCAGGAAACGGTGAGCACCTTCTTCTTGTACTTCTCGCGCAAGAGCTTGGCGAGCTTGCCGACCGTGGTGGTTTTACCGGCGCCCTGCAGGCCCGCCATCAGGATGACCGCGGGCGGCGTGACCGCGAGATCGAGCTCGGCGGCCTTGCCTTCGTAGTCGCCGCCGATCACGGCGGTCAGCTCGCGCTGCACCACGCCGACGAGCGCCTGGCCAGGCGAGAGGCTGGCGATCACTTCCTCGCCGAGCGCCTTCTCTTTCACTTTGGCGATGAACTCGCGCACGACGGGCAGCGCCACGTCTGCTTCGAGCAGTGCGAGGCGCACTTCGCGCAGCATTTCCTGCGTGTTGGCCTCGGTCAGCCGGGCCTCGCCGCGCAGCGTCTTGACGACGCGCGCCATCCGTTGAGTGAGATTGTCGAGCATGGGGAGCGGTGAGCAGTGCGGCCCGGCAAGCGCGCGCGGAAGCGGGAATCGAGGGCGATTCGTCACGATCCGTCGTTCAGAGGGGGCCTATAGTAAACTTCGAACATGGATATTGTACTGTATGCCCTCACCGTGCTCCTGTACGGCGGTTTGTGCGCCGCCGACTGGCGGGCATTGCGCCGCGCGAGCGTCGCGCCGCTCTTTGGCGGCGTCCCGCCGGTTCCGGTGACGGTTGCCGCGGGTGCACCGGGTGTTCCCGCCGGTTCGGGCGATGGCTCGCCGCGTGCGCGCAACTTCGGCCCGCTTTCTCGTGGGCTGCTCTTCGTCGCGCTCGCCGCGCACGGCGTGCTGCTGCACATGACGATCTTCCCCGCCAACGAAATGGTGTTCGGCTTCGCGTTTGCGTTGTCGGCCATGTTCTGGCTCGGCGCGGTGATCTACTGGATCGAGAGCTTTTTCTTTGCGCTCGACGGGCTGCGTTTGCTGCTGCTGCCACTGGCTGCGTTCGCGGCGATCCTGCCGCTCGTGTTCGGTGGCGTGCGCGTGCTGCCGTACGCGGCCGCGCCGATGTTCAAGCTGCATTTCGTCATCGCCAACGTCGCCTACGGGCTCTTCGCGATCGCCGCGCTGCACGCGGTGCTGATGCTCGCGGTGGAGCGCCGTTTGCATGCGCTCAAGGGTGCGGGTTTCCAGCGCAACGGCGGTGGCCGTGGCAATCGCGGGGGCAACGGCGGAGGTCATCTCGGCGGCGGCTGGCTGTCGAACTGGATCGAGACGCTGCCGCCGCTCCTCACGATGGAGAAGCTGCTGTTTCGTCTGATCGGCGCGGGCTTCGTGCTGCTCACGGCCACGCTGGTCTCGGGCATCGTATTCAGCGAGCAACTGATCGATCGCCCGCTCTCGCTCGACCACAAGACCGTGTTCGCGATCCTGTCGTGGCTGATGTTCGGCTCGCTGCTCACCGCGCGCAAGATTTCCGGCTGGCGCGGCCGTGCCGCGCTGCGCTGGGTGATCGCGTCGTTCGTTGCGCTCCTGCTCGCCTATGTGGGCAGCCGCTTCGTGTTCGAGGTGCTGTTGCACCGTCCCGTCGTCTGACGGCGCTTACTTTTCCGGTGGCGTACAGATTCACACGCTGATTCCATGAGACAGATTCTTCTCCTGATTCTGCTGTTCCTCGTCGGACAGTGGTTCTTCAAGTCGCTGCGCAGCTCGCAGCATCCGCGTCCCGGCGCCGATCCGCGACAAGGCGGGTCAGGCGCGTGGCGCTCCGGCAGCGGTCCCGGCGCTGCAGGCGGTCCTTTCGGTACGAATGGTACGAATGGTACGAATGGTACGAATGGCTCAGGCGCTTCGGCCGGTAACGCGGCTGGCAAAGGTGCGCTGCCCGAGCCGATGGTCCGCTGCGCCGAGTGCGGCGTTCACGCGCCGCGCAGCGAGTCGGTGAGCGTGGGCGTGCAGACGTTCTGCTGCGCCGAGCACGCGCGTGCCTATGACGCGCGCAAGACTGGCCAGGACCGTCCCGCGCGATGAGCGCAGCGACGTCGTCCGGGGCGCCCGCATTCGAAGTCGATGCGCAGGGCTGGGTGGCCGGTGCGCGCCACCTGCCGACGCCAAACTTCGAAGCGCGTCCCGCAGGCGCGGTGCCGACGCTCATCGTCGTGCACAACATCAGTCTGCCGCCCGACACCTATGGCGGCCCCGAGATCGCCGATCTGTTTCTCAATCGGCTCGACTGCGACGCGCATCCTTATTTCGATGCGCATCTGCGCGGCGTGCGCGTCTCCGCGCACTTCGTGATCCATCGCGACGGCACGCTCGAGCAGTTCGTCTCGTGCGCCGAGCGCGCGTGGCATGCGGGCCTGTCCAGTTTCTTCGGGCGCGAGCGCTGCAATGACTTCTCGATCGGCATCGAGCTCGAGGGCAGCGACACGCGCGCGTTCGAGCCCGCGCAATATGCGACGCTCGCGCCGCTCGTCAGGGCGCTGGCGGCGCACTATCCGATCGACGCGCTCGCGGGCCATTCGGATATCGCGCCGGGCCGCAAGACCGATCCCGGCCCGCATTTCGACTGGACGCGTCTGCAGCGCGAGACACAACTCGGCGATGCTTTCTTCCCGTACATCCACCCGCCCATCGCGAACGGCGAACGCGACGCGTCGTCGTGACGCACGAGCAAAGCTTCTAAACGCCTGGCCGTTGCACACGAAACGAGCACGCGTCGCGCGCGCAGCGAGGGTGTACGCGCGCTTCTGACGAACCACTTGCAGGTGTGTCCGGCGGTAACGCCCGCGCTGTCTGGGCTGGCGTCTTGTCAAGATGGAACCAGTAAAAAAAGGCGTTTGATCGTCTTGGAACTTCCACTATACTTTGTTCCCGAAGCACGGCCTTACACCATATGTTGTGTTGTTCTGCGGCGCCCCGCTCTGACGAGCATGGCGCCGCGCGCATTAGTGGCACAGGAAAAATTGTGCGGTGCAGCTGGCCGAGAAACCGGCGCACCGGCTGTAATCGAGAGAAAAGGTACAGCCAATGATCGCGGCATCCACGATGAAGACCGAAGTGTTCTGTGGCTCATCTGCCTTGCCGCATCCGGCAGCCTCGCCTGGCTGGCTTTTCTCCTCCGCCGAATCGACCGCGCACACGGGGGCGCGGCGTCCGTATTAACTCGCGAAAACCCTTCGCTCATTTCCAGGACCAGGAGCTTTGCACATGCAAACGACCGATAACGTCTCGACCCAGTACGAAGGCGCGCCTGCCGCGCGCACGCTGGGTGGCCAGCCGCAGGACGGCCAGGCCGGCGCGACGCAGTTCGCCGACCACAAGGTGATCCGCCGTAACGGCAGCGTTGTGGGCTTCGAGCCGTCGAAGATCTCCCTCGCGATGACCAAGGCATTCCTGGCCGTCAATGGCGGGCAGGGTGCGGCGTCGGCGCGCGTTCGCGAACTCGTCGAGCAGCTCGCGCAGAACGTCGTGCGCGCACTCGTGCGCAGCCGTCCGAACGGCGGCACGTTCCACATCGAAGATATCCAGGATCAGGTCGAGCTCGCGCTGATGCGCGGCGGCGAGCACAACGTCGCGCGCGCCTACGTGCTGTATCGCGAGAAGCGCAACCAGGAGCGCGCGCAAGCGCCGGAAGCGGCGGCGGCAGCGCCCGGCATCAATGTCACGGACAACGGCGTCACGCGTCCGCTCGACATGAACGCACTGCGCGCGCTGATCGTGTCGTCTTGCGACGGCCTTGGCGATGCGGTGAACGCAGATCCGATCGTCGCGGAAACGGTGAAGAACCTCTACGACGGCGTGCCGATGGCGCAGGTCTACGACTCGGCGATTCTCGCTGCGCGCACGATGATCGAAAAGGACCCGGCGTATAGCCAGGTGACCTCGCGCATCCTGCTGCACACGATCCGTCGCGAAATTCTCGAAGAGGAAGTGACGCAAGCCGACATGGGCTGGCGCTACGCGGAGTACTTCCCGCAGTTCATCAAGCGCGGCGTCGAAGCCGGCCTGCTCGACGACAAGCTCCAGCAGTTCGACCTGAAGCGTCTGGGCAACGCGCTCGACGCGAGCCGCGACCTGCAGTTCGGCTACCTCGGCCTGCAGACGCTCTACGACCGCTACTTCCTGCACGTGCACGGCACGCGCATCGAGATGCCGCAGGCATTCTTCATGCGTGTCGCGATGGGCCTCTCGCTCAACGAGATCGACCGCGAAGCGCGCGCGATCGAGTTCTACAACGTGCTCTCGTCGTTCGACTTCATGTCGTCCACGCCCACGCTGTTCAACTCGGGCACGCACCGCTCGCAGCTCTCGTCGTGCTACCTCACGACGGTTGCCGACGACCTCGACGGCATCTACGAAGCGCTCAAGGACAACGCGCTGCTCTCGAAGTTTGCGGGCGGCCTCGGCAACGACTGGACGCGCGTGCGCGCGCTCGGCTCGCACATCAAGGGCACCAACGGCAAGTCGCAAGGCGTCGTGCCGTTCCTGAAGGTCGTGAACGACACGGCCGTGGCCGTGAACCAGGGCGGCAAGCGCAAGGGCGCGGTGTGCGCGTACCTGGAGTCGTGGCACCTCGACATCGAAGAATTCCTCGAGCTGCGCAAGAACACCGGCGACGACCGCCGCCGCACCCACGACATGAACACGGCGAACTGGATTCCCGACCTGTTCATGAAGCGCGTGATGGAAGGCGGTGACTGGACGCTGTTCTCGCCCTCGACCTGCCCGGATCTGCACGACAAGTTCGGCGCTGAATTCGAACAGGCTTACACGGCTTACGAAGAGAAGGTCGCGCGCGGCGAGATCAAGCTGTTCAAGAAGATCCCGGCGGCGCAAATGTGGCGCAAGATGCTCGGCATGCTGTTCGAAACCGGTCATCCGTGGATCACGTTCAAGGATCCGTGCAACATCCGTTCGCCGCAGCAGCACGTGGGCGTCGTCCACTCGTCGAACCTGTGCACGGAAATCACGCTGAACACCAGCGACACCGAAATCGCCGTGTGTAACCTGGGCTCGGTGAACCTCGTCGCGCACATGGTCGAACAGGCCGACGGCACGTACGCGCTCGACCACGACAAGCTCAAGCGCACCATCAGCGTGGCGATGCGCATGCTCGATAACGTGATCGACATCAACTACTACGCGGTGTCGAAGGCGCGCAACTCGAACCTGAAGCATCGTCCGGTGGGCATGGGCATCATGGGCTTCCAGGACTGCCTGCACGTGCTGCGCACGCCGTTTGCTTCGCAAGAGGCAGTGGAGTTCGCCGACCGCTCGATGGAAGCCGTCTGCTACTACGCGTACTGGGCGTCGACGGAGCTGGCAGCCGAGCGCGGCCGCTACTCGACCTACCGCGGCTCGCTGTGGGATCGCGGCATCCTCCCGCAGGACACGCTCAAGCTGCTCGCCGAGCAACGTGGTGGCTACGTCGAAGTCGACTCGAGCGAGTCGATGGACTGGACCTCGCTGCGCGAGCGCATCGCCACGCACGGCATGCGCAACTCGAACTGCATCGCGATCGCGCCCACGGCCACCATCTCGAACATCATCGGCGTCTCGCCGTGTATCGAGCCGACGTTCCAGAACCTCTACGTGAAGTCGAACCTCTCGGGCGAATTCACGGTGGTGAACGACTACCTCGTGCGCGACCTGAAGGCGCGCGGCCTGTGGGACGAAGTCATGGTCGCCGACCTGAAGTACTTCGACGGCATGCTCTCGCGCATCGACCGCATCCCGGCCGACCTGCGCGCGGTGTACGCCACGGCGTTCGAAGTGGATCCGACGTGGCTCGTCGAAGCGGCTTCGCGTCGCCAGAAGTGGATCGACCAGGCGCAGTCGCTGAACATCTTCATGGCGGGTGCATCGGGCAAGAAGCTCGACGAGATCTACAAGCTCGCCTGGATCCGCGGCCTGAAGACCACCTACTACCTGCGCACGATGGCGGCGACGCACGTCGAGAAGTCGACGGTCGCGCACGGCGCACTCAACGCAGTGCCGACGGGTGGCGCGAACGGTGGCGGTGCGGGCAGCGCAGGCGGCGCGGGCTTCGGCGCAGCGGGTGGTGCCGGCAACGGCGCGGGCTCGAGCGTGATGCAGGCGGCGCCGGCGGTGGAAGCCGCACCCGAAGCGGACGGTCCGGTGTGCATGATGCGTCCGGGCGATGCCGGCTTCGAAGAGTGTGAAGCTTGCCAATAAAGCGGCAGCGCGCGATGCAACATCGCGCTGCGCATGTGCGTCCGACTGCAGGACCGGAAGCACCAAGGCAGCATCAGTAGTCAGTAGTAAACAGTAGGTAGTCGACGTAACGGGCGGTGCGCGCAATGCGCGTCGCCCGATTCCCCCGGCGGCGCGCGGCACGCGCGTTGCGCCGCGCGAACCAGACACGAGGCGCGGCGCGTAAAGATGGGATGCACGAAGCGCGTAACAGGAAGGAATCCCTGGAGTTTTACGCGCGAGCAAACGGCGCACAGCGAACCCACTTTCACTCGCGCTCACGATGTCGCGAAGACCAACGAGCAGCCTCGCAAGTGCGATGTTCAAGCGACGATAACACGATGCTCACGCACCGCTCACACGACGCAATCGACACGATGCGATAACAAAGTGTTGTATCGAGGTCGCAACGCGAATCGAAAACAGGATTTTTCGTGTGCGAACCCTTTTATCGCGCATGAAAAGATGGTACAAACCGATCTAAATTGATGGTGACATTTATGCTCAACTGGGATGACGAGAACACGGCTGTAACTCCGTCGAGCGGTGCGCAGCAAAACGCAGTGCGCAACCTCGCGGGTGAAGCTGTCTCTGTTCCGCAAACGCAGTTCGGTCTGCGTTCGGCTCCTCAGTCTTCTTCGGCGCAAAACATCTTCGCCGCCGACTTCGCAGTCGCACCGCCGCCGCAGGCGCCGGTCTCGACCGAAGCCCGCGTGAATGTCGCCGACAAGCGCATCATCAACGGCCAGACCGACGTGAACCAGTTGGTCCCGTTCAAGTACAAGTGGGCCTGGGAGAAGTATCTGTCCGGCTGCGCGAACCACTGGATGCCGCAGGAAATCAACATGTCGCGCGACATCGCCCTGTGGAAGGACCCGAACGGTCTGACCGAGGACGAGCGCCGCATCGTCAAGCGCAACCTCGGCTTCTTCGTCACCGCCGACTCCCTCGCCGCCAACAACATCGTGCTCGGCACCTACCGGCACATCACGGCGCCCGAATGCCGCCAGTTCCTGCTGCGCCAGGCGTTCGAAGAGGCGATCCACACGCACGCGTACCAGTACATCGTCGAGTCGCTGGGTCTGGACGAAGGCGAGATCTTCAATGCGTACCACGAGGTCAAGTCGATCCGCGACAAGGACGAGTTCCTGATCCCGTTCATCCACGTGCTCACGGACCCGGCGTTCAAGACCGGCACGCTCGAAGCGGACCAGGCCCTACTCAAGTCGCTCATCGTGTTCGCCTGCATCATGGAAGGCCTGTTCTTCTATGTGGGCTTCACGCAGATCCTGGCGCTCGGCCGCCAGAACAAGATGACCGGCGCCGCGGAGCAGTACCAGTACATCCTGCGCGACGAGTCGATGCACTGCAACTTCGGCATCGACCTGATCAACCAGATCAAGCTCGAGAACCCGCAGCTGTGGACCCCGGCGTTCCGCGCGGAGATTACCGAGCTGTTCAAGCATGCGGTCGACCTCGAATACCGCTACGCGGAGGACACCATGCCGCGCGGCGTGCTGGGCCTGAACGCATCGATGTTCAAGAGCTATCTGCGCTTCATCTGCAACCGTCGTTGCCAGCAGATCGGTCTCGATACGCTGTTCCCGAACGAAGAGAACCCGTTCCCGTGGATGAGCGAGATGATCGACTTGAAGAAGGAGCGCAACTTCTTCGAGACGCGCGTGATCGAATATCAGACGGGCGGTGCGCTGTCCTGGGAATAACCCGGGCGCACTGCGGTGCCAGGTCTTTTGGGGTTGCCTCGAGGCGCCATGCGGGCGCCTCGACCGGCATGATGATTAGGAGCAGGAACGCCTGATGCAAAGCGTGCCCGGAGCCAGGCTGGCTCACATACGTGCAAGGCACTTTGCGAACCCTTCAGTGGGATGGGCAAACTTCCCCCCGGAAAAGGGCGTAGGTCGTGTGACCTGCGCTTTCAACGAACGTTGGCCGGTGTCGGTATCCGACGCCGGACCGATCTGGCGCGCGGTGCCTCGTGGCACGGCGCGCCTTACCGCATTCATTAGCGTAAGCGCGCGGGATCAGCGTACGCCGATGAATAGCCCGCTTCGTAGTGTGCGCCGTGAGAAGCGTTCGCGGGAAGCGGGTTTTGACGAAGGGTGTAGTTTGAACTGACTCTCATCTGAACCTGAAGGAGAAAAAAATGGCTACTGCCAAGAAGAAACCGGCGGCGAAGAAAGCCGCAGTGAAGAAGGTTGCCGCGAAGAAGGCCGCGCCGGCCAAGAAGGCCGCAGCGAAGAAGGTCGCGGTGAAGAAGGTTGCAGCCAAGAAAGTCGCCGTGAAGAAGGTTGCTGCGAAGAAGGCAGCACCGGCGAAGAAGGTTGCTGCGAAGAAGGTTGCCGCGAAGAAGGCAGCACCGGCGAAGAAGGCCGCAGCCAAGAAGGTTGCAGCCAAGAAAGTCGCGGTGAAGAAGGTTGCCGCGAAGAAGGCAGCACCGGCGAAGAAGGCCGCAGCGAAGAAGGTCGCCACCAAGAAAGTCGCGGTGAAGAAGGCTGCCGCCAAGAAGGCGCCTGCGAAGAAGGCTGCTGCCAAGAAGGCCGCGCCTGCGAAGAAGGCTGCTGCCAAGAAGGCTGCGCCTGCGAAGAAGGCTGCCGCGAAGAAGGCTGCCAAGAAGGCACCTGCGAAGGCGGCCGCTGCCGCGCCTGCTGCCCCCGCTGCTGCACAACCGGCCGCGCCGGCAGCAACGGTGAAGACGGCGCTGAACCCGGCCGCAGCATGGCCGTTCCCGACCGGCAGCCGTCCGTAAGCAGTACGAGCCGAAGCGCGCGAGAGTCAGTCAAAACGCGCGCTTCGGTGGCAGGGCCTGGTGGTGTGCCTGCGGGTGAATCTGCAGGTGTGCTCGCGAGGCACGCTCCCAATCCCGTCGCCGGGTTTGTCCGCGACGGGATTTTTTTTCGTCTGCACGCCTGGTCCACGTGCCTCTCGTGCGAGCGCCGCGCAAGCCGGATCGGGCGCGGGCATGAAAAAAGGCGCATGCACAGGGGAGCACATGCGCCTGAGGTTCCGCAGGAGGGCGCAAGGCGCCGCTGCGGTACAGGGGAAACCGGGTTGTCGTTACGAGTTTAGTGCGTTACGCGCGTGACGCCGCCGCTCGAGAGCAGGCGCACGCGGTCGCCGGCCTGGAAGACTTCGCCCGTGGCGGATTGCGTGATGGCGCGGTAGTCGCCGTTGTCGAGGCGCACCGTGATCTCGAGGCCGTTGTGCATCGCCACGCCGTTCTCGACCGCGTTGCCGGCCACGGCGCCCGCGATGCCGCCAATGATGCCGGTGATGATCGAGCCCGTGCCACCGCCGATCTGGCTGCCCGCCACCGCACCGAGCGCACCGCCGCCCACCGCGCCGAGCCCGCTCGGCTGGCCATTGTTGGAGCTGATCTTCACCGCACGCACGCTTTCGACCGTGGCCATGCGCACGGTGGCTTCACGTTGCGCCTGCGAGGCGGTGTAGACATCGGCGGAACTGCTGTTATAGGCGCAGCCTGTCATGGCGAGCGAGCCCGCGATCATGACAGCGACAATCAGACGACTTGTTGTTTTCATTTCCCGTAACTCCAATGAGTGCCGCCAACGACAACGGTGGCGGCACCCGGATTCAGAGCGGCAGTTCGTAACCGAACGCCGTCTTGAATCGTTCTTTGATTTGCGCCTTCGTGGGCGCATAGTTTTGTGGACCAAGGTGCTCGATCTTCAGCGCGCCCATGAGGCTCGCGAGACGTCCCGTGGTGGCCCAGTCAAGGCCGTTCTCGATACCGTAGAGCAAGCCGCCGCGGAACGCGTCGCCGCAACCCGTGGGATCGAGCACTTGCTCGGCCTGCACCGGCGGAATATCTTCGACGCCGCCGCCATGGTAGATCTGCGAGCCGTGCTCGCCGCGTGTGACGATCAGCGCGTCGACGTGGCTCGCGATCTCGTCGAGTGACCAGCCGGTGCGATGGCTGACCAGGTTGGCTTCGTAGTCGTTGACCGCCACATAGGTGGCGAGTTCAATGGCGCGTCGAAGCGACGCACCGTCGAATAGCGGCAGTCCTTGACCTGGATCGAAGACAAACGGGATGCCCGCCTTCGCGAATTGCTCCACGTGCTGGACCATGCCGTCGAAGCCGTCCGGGGCGACGATGCCGAGCTTGACGCCAGGTGCTTCGTCGGCGCGGTTCAGGTGCGATTGCATCATCGCGCCCGGGTGGAAGGCCGTGATCTGGTTGTTTTCGAGGTCGGTCGTGATCATCGCCTGCGCGGACCACGTGTCGGGCAGCACGCGCACGTGCGCCTTCGAGAGACCGAGCGTGTCGAGCCGCTCGAGGTAGGGCTGCGCATCGGCGCCACCGAGCGTCGCCATGATGCGCGCGTCGCCGCCCAGCAGATGCAGCGAGTAAGCGATATTGCCCGCGCAGCCGCCGAATTCGCGGCGCATCGTCGGCACGAGGAAGCTCACGTTCAGGATGTGCACCTGCTCGGGCAGGATGTGCTCCCGAAAGCGGCCTTCGAAAGTCATGATGTTGTCGTAGGCGAGCGAGCCGCAGATCAGCGTAGCCAAGGCGGGGATTCCTGTAATGCGTGTGGTGGGGGAGAGGGCGGCGCGTCGTGGGTGCTATCGAGCCGGTATTGCGCCGGACTGTGGCCAACTCGCGCGCGCCGCGACCCGGTATTACTTCAGTGCGGCGAGTGCGGCGTCGTAGTTCGGCTCGTCCTTGATCTCGCTGACGCGCTCGGCGTAGACGACGTTGTCGTTCGCGTCGATGACCACCACGGCACGCGCCGTCAGGCCGGTCAGCGGGCCGCTCGTGACGTCCACGCCGTAGGCTTGCGCGAACTCGTGGCCGCGGAACGTCGACGCCGTGACGACGTTCTCGATGCCTTCAGTCGTGCAGAAGCGCGCGGCGGCGAACGGCAGATCACCCGAGATGACGACGACAGCCGTGTTGTCGAGCTTGGCGGCGGCTTCGTTGAACTTGCGCGTGGAGGTGGCGCAGACCGGCGTGTCGAGGCTCGGCACGATGTTCAGCACCTTGCGCTTGCCGGCGAAATCGGCGAGCGCGACGGGCTTGAGGTCTTTGCCGACGAGCGAGAACGCGGGGGCCTTCTGGCCGGCCGTCGGGAAGGTGCCGGCGACGTCGATCGGGTTACCGCCTAGCGTGACTTGACTCATGATGTGCTCTCCGAATGCAGTGCTGTTGTGGTGAAGGGCGCACCCGGCTTCGGCCGGGTGCAGGTAACGCGCGCCCGCGCGTTGACGGGCGCCGGCGCGGTAGTTCAGGGGTAGAAGATTTCGATGCGGAAGTTCGACGCGACCACGTTGCCGGTGTCGAGCCGCACGATCATCGTCTGCGTGCTCTGCGCGGGCAGGCCGGCCTCGATGCGCGTGCCGGGCGGCGCGTAGTCTTGCGGCCATAGCACACGGCGCACGACGATATTGTTCTGGCGGTCGAGCAGTGTGAGCTCCATGGCCGGATACGCGAGTGCCACGTCGAAGCGGTTGTGCAGCGGCACCTTCAACTCCAGGTGATGCGGGTCGTCCACCTGGCGCAGATCGGACGGTTGGACCTGGAGGCCGTCGATGTCGCGTGGCGCGCGCACGCGGCAGCCGAGTTGCGCGCAGGCCTGTTGATAGTACGGTTGCGAGGCGGGCCAGTAGACCATGACGGTTTCGCGCAGCCACCAGGCGAGCTGTGCGGCAAGCGCCGCGAGGAGCGCGAGAGCGATCAGCGCGCCCACGATGCGCCAACCCGTGCGCCGTTGCGCGCGAGCGGGCGCTTCACGCGTGACCGCGAAAGGCTCGCCCCCGAGGTTGGGTTCGAGCGCGGTGAACGCGGGCACCGCCGACGAATCGGCCGGTGCGCGGCGGAACGCGGGCTCGGGGTCGGCATGGGGGCTGTGAATTGCTTCGTTCGCCGAAAGGGTCGGCTCGATATGGCCGGACGCTGCGGGTCCTGCGGGGAACGCCGCGTCGTGCCCGATGGGGGGCGAGAGCGTGGGCTCCTCGTGGGCGCCGCGTAGCGCGTTCGGGGTGACTCCGGGGGCGAGGCCTGCGCGTGGCAGTTGGCGGGCGTTGTACTGCAGGCCCGGATCGAGCTTGCTGTCCGGAGGGACCGCCCAGGGGTCCCAGGCGCGTCCCGCGAAATTGGGTGCGTTCGGCGGCGCGGATTCCCTGAACGCTAATGCAGGTTCGCCTTGCGGCGCCTGATCGAGTGCTTGTGCAGGTGCCTGATCGGGTCCATGAGCAGGCGCTGCCTGCGGTGCGGGCGGCGCGGTCAGGCTTGCCGCAATATCGGCCGCGACGGGCGTGGCCTGATCGAAATCACCGTTTTCGGGCAGCTCGTAGAGGCTACCCGACGCGTCGAACGCTTCCTGACAATGCCCGCAGCGCACGAGGCCGCGGCGCGCGGCGAGGTGCGCCGGCTGGACGCGGAAAACGGTTTCGCAGAAGGGACAGCGCGTTGCCAGAAGCATGTGTGCCGTGGAACCGGAGGGTTGGCGATACGCCATTCTACTGGCAATCCGCGGCGGTCTACGACTTCGCTGGTCGCGCTTGGGGCGCGACCAGATCCCGCCCGCACCCTGCCTACGCGCGCCGCGTGCCGGCGAGGCAGACCCAGCCTTCGTGCTCGCGCCAGACCGAAATGTCGATCCAGCGTGCGTAGACCTGCGCGACTTCCTCGGCCTGGCGCGCGAGGATGCCTGAGAGCGCGAGCCGTCCGCCCGGCTTCACGCGCGACGAAAGCATCGACGCCATCAGCTTGAGCGGATTCGAAAGAATGTTCGCGACCACGATGTCGAACTCGCCCGCGGGGCAGTCGTCGGGCAGGCCGTAGGTGACATCGGCATGATTGCGTTCGCTGTTGTGGCGCGCCGATTCGACCGCCTGCGGGTCGATGTCGATGCCGATCACGGGGTTCGCGCCGCACTTCTTCGCGAGGATCGCGAGGATGCCCGAGCCGCAGCCGTAATCGAGGAGCGAATTGCCAGGCTGCACGTGCTGCTCGAGCCACTCCATGCACAGCCGCGTGGTGGGGTGGCTGCCGGTGCCGAACGCGAGGCCCGGGTCGAGCTCGAGCACGAGCGCGCTCGGGTCGGGTGCGTCGTGCCACGATGGCACGACCCAGATGCGCTCGCCGATCTGGATCGGGTCGAACTGCGATTGCGTGAGGCGCACCCAGTCCTGCTCCTCGACTTCGCGCAGCGAGAACTTCGGTGTATCAGTGAGACCCAGCTCGTTCGCGGCGGCCGCGAGCAGCACGGCGGGATCCTGATCGTTGCCGATCAGCGCGATCACACGCGAATGCTGCCACGCGGTGCGCTCGGGCGTGAGGCCCGGCTCGCCGAAGAGCGGCTGCTCGTCGGGCGTGTCGGCGTCGGCGTCTTCCACCGACACCGAGAGGGCGCCAAGCTCGATCAGCGCGTCGGAGAGGGCTTCCGCGCGATTGCGATCCAGCTCGACGATCAGTTCCCGGTAGCTCATGAATTACGCTTCGTCCTTCTTCACAGCCTGGCGCTCGGCCAGACGGCTTTCGAGGTAGTGAATGCTCGTGCCGCCTTCGACGAACTTCGCATCGAGCATCAGCTCGCGGTGCAGCGGGATGTTCGTCGAGATGCCTTCGACCACCATTTCCGAGAGCGCGATGCGCATGCGCTGGATCGCCTGCTCGCGCGTCGCGCCGTAGGTGATCAGCTTGCCGATCATCGAATCATAGTTCGGCGGCACGAAATAGCCATTGTAGGCGTGCGAATCCACGCGCACGCCCGGGCCCCCCGGCATGTGCCACGAGGTGAGTCGGCCCGGCGAAGGCGTGAACTTGAACGGATCTTCGGCGTTGATACGGCACTCGATCGCGTGGCCTTTGAGCTGAATGTCGCGCTGGCGGAATGCGAGCTTCTCGCCCGCCGCAATGCGGATCTGCTCCTGCACGATGTCGATGCCGGTGATCTGCTCGGTGACCGGGTGCTCGACCTGCACGCGCGTGTTCATCTCGATGAAGTAGAACTCGCCGTTCTCATACAGGAATTCGAACGTGCCCGCGCCGAGGTAGCCCATCTTCTTGCAGGCGTCGGCGCAGCGGTCGCCAATGCGGTCGAGCAGACGCCGCGCGATGCCCGGCGCCGGCGCTTCCTCGATCACCTTCTGGTGGCGGCGCTGCATCGAGCAGTCGCGCTCGCCGAGCCACACGGCGTTCTTGAACGAGTCGGAGAGCACCTGGATCTCGATGTGACGCGGGTTCTCGAGGTACTTCTCCATGTAGACCTGCGGGTTGCCGAACGCACGGCCGGCTTCTTCGCGCGTCATGTTGACCGCGTTCACGAGCGCCGCTTCCGTGTGCACGACGCGCATGCCGCGCCCGCCGCCGCCGCCCGAAGCCTTGATGATGACGGGGTAGCCGATCGTGCGCGCAATCTTCACGATTTCTTTCGGATCGTCCGGCAGTGCGCCTTCCGAGCCCGGCACGCAGGGCACGCCGGTCTTGATCATCGTCTGCTTGGCGGTGACCTTGTCGCCCATCATGCGGATCGTTTCCGGGCGCGGGCCGATGAACGTGAAGCCCGATTGCTCGACGCGCTCGGCGAAGTCCGCGTTCTCGGAGAGGAAGCCGTAGCCGGGGTGGATCGCTTCGGCGTCGGTGACTTCGGCCGCGCTGATGAGCGCCGGCATGTTCAGATAGCTCAGGTTCGAAGGCGCCGGGCCGATGCAGACCGCCTCGTCGGCGAGCTTCACGTACTTGGCTTCCTTGTCGGCTTCCGAATAGACGACGACCGTCTTGACGCCAAGTTCGCGGCACGCGCGCTGGATACGGAGCGCGATTTCGCCACGGTTGGCAATGAGGATTTTTTCAAACATGGTGGGTATTCGACTCATCAATGGGCGCCGCAAGTCGCTTAAGCGGGTACCTCAGAGGATCGGTCGCGTGCGTCGCCATCATGGGGCGCCAAACGCGACAAACGCGGCGCGGCCAGCAAAAGAAGGCCGCCGCCGCGCGCAGAAAAGCTTAGGCGATCACGAAGAGCGGCTGGCCGTATTCGACCGCCTGGCCGTTTTCGACGAGGATTTCCTTGACCACGCCGGCTGCGTCCGACTCGATCTCGTTCAGCAGCTTCATCGCTTCGATGATGCACAGCGTCTGGCCTTCCTTGACCGTGTCGCCCACCTGGACGAACGGATCGGCACCCGGCGACGGCGCACGGTAGAACGTGCCGACCATCGGCGAGGTCACGACGTGGCCTTGCGGCACGGCCGGCGTGGCAGCGGCGGGCGCTGCGGCTTCGGCCGCGTGAGCGGGTGCTGCGAGCGGAGCGCCGGCGATCGGCGCGGCGTATTGAGGGATACCCTGCTGCACGTAAACCGGCGGCGCATTCTTGACGATACGCACCTTGCCTTCGCCCTCGGTGACTTCGAGCTCCGAGATGCCCGATTCGGAGACGAGGTCGATCAGAGTCTTCAGCTTACGTAGATCCATGGTGCAGCCCCTTTGCTTTGCATACGTGAGTACCCGGGCGCGCGCGCCCCGGCACGGGTTTGGTGTTGTCTTGCAGAATGCCTCAGGTCTCTCGCCGTCGAGCTCACGCGGCCGAACCGGCCGCGAGCCGGTCGAGCGCGTATTCGAGCGCGTAGAGATAACCCTTCCAGCCGAGGCCGCAGATGACACCCTCGGCCTGGTCGGAAAAATACGAGTGGTGCCGGAAGGCCTCGCGGCGATGGACGTTCGAGAGATGAATCTCGACGAACGGAATGCCGACGCCTGCCAGCGCGTCCCGGATTGCCACGCTCGTGTGCGTGTATGCCGCCGGATTGATCAGGATGAAATCCGTCTGCTCGCTGCGGGCCGCCTGAATGCGGTCCACCAGCGCGCCTTCGTGGTTGCTTTGAAACGTTGCCAGCTCCACGCCTGCATCGGCGGCACGGTCGGCGAGCGCCTGATCGATCTGCGGCAGCGTCACGCGCCCATAGACCTCGGGTTCCC
This sequence comes from Paraburkholderia silviterrae, assembly GCF_004353915.1. Taxonomy (GTDB): domain Bacteria; phylum Pseudomonadota; class Gammaproteobacteria; order Burkholderiales; family Burkholderiaceae; genus Paraburkholderia; species Paraburkholderia silviterrae. Next base: position 68,111 of record NZ_SMRP01000029.1, read on the forward strand.
GGGTGCCGAGAAGATTGAGGTTGGGGCCGTGCAGAACCAGCAGTCGCGTCATGGTGGCTTCTTTTTCCGTGGAATTGCGCGAACTTTAGCGCCGATTAGAGAAATTTGTCTAGTTTTCCATACGAATGATATGGCCCCAAGTATGGGTCAGACAGCGCTCTCGGGTCGATCTTTCGTCAATTGCCCCAAAGTCCGCAGCAAAAAGTGCATTACGGCCGTTAAGCTCCGGTCAATTGTTCCGCGGCATTTGGGTCGCGTCAGAGTGTATCAAGCGTGTGGCGCAGCTCGTCCATCTTGATTTGGCCTAATTTTGTCGCGCGTACCGTGCCGTTCGCGTCGATTATGACGGTGTAAGGCAAACCGCCCGCGTTGTTGCCGAATGCGCGTGCGACGTCCGCGCCACCGAATCCGGCAATGTAGATGGGATAGTCGACCGGTACTTTCTTGAGAAAGGTCTTGATGTTGGCGGCCGAGTCGACGCCAAGGCCGACGAACTGGATGCCTTTTTTCGCGTACTCGCGTTGCAGCGCGGAGAGTTCCGGCATCTCTTCGACGCAGGGCCCGCACCACGACGCCCAGAAGTTCACCACGATCGGGTGGCCTTTATAGATAGAGAGCGATTGGGGCTTGCCGTCGGGGTTGGTCACGGGGGCCGTCCAGAGCTGGCCGACCGCATCGGGCTTGGCCGCGACCGGTGCCGCGTCGGCGACACCGGTGTTGCCACTGTTTGCATAGTGTCCCGCCAGGATGCCGCCGCCGGCTGCCACCGCCGCCACTGCGACGCCGGCCAGAATCCGCTTCGTGTTCATTGCTGCGCTTAAGCTCTATGTGAGTCAGGTGGTGGAAGAGGTGGCGCCGCTTTCGTCGATCAGCGCCTGGAGCGCCTGCGCATTCACGCGCGGCAGACGCCCGCGTGCATCGGCGCGCACGGCGCCGCGCAGGTCGTCGGTATTGTAGAGCGCCACGTGAATGCCGACAGGCTCTTCGTCGCGCGACGGCTGCCACATGAAGCTGAACGTCTCCACGTAGCCGCGCGCGGCGAAATGGCGCGTTTCCGAGACGTCGTACTGCACGTTCGCGTTCAGGAGCCAGATCGCGACGTCCTTCGCGTTGTCGCAGAAGATCTGCAGGTGAATGTCCGAGTGCTCGCCGGCCGTGCCGTTGAGCACCGCGCCGGTGAGGAACGGATTGAACGGCTCGAGCCGCCGCATCCATTCGAGCGCGATCTCGCGCAGGCGCCGCAGTATCGCCGGCTGGTGCTCGCCCTGAAAGAGGGCCTGATATTCGCGGATCTCGTCTTCGATCTGGTCGTTGTCGGGCAGCCAGGCGCCTTCGATGCGCGTGTCCCCCACCACCTGCCGCGCGGCCTTGCGTTTGGCGGTGGCGTAGTCGAGGCCATCCTCGGCGATCATCCTTGCTGCCGCGATGGCGATTTCCTCGCGCACGCGCTGGGGATCGAAATGTGATCTGCGAACCATGTGTCCATCATACTAGAGATCGCATGGCGTCCTGTTTGGCTCCCATCCCGGGCCAACCCGGGCCAACGCGTGCCACATCGCCCGTTCGTCGGCCCGCGGCGGCGAAAAAGCCGCAAGGCGTCGGGTACAATACCGTTCTTTGCTCCGGCGGCAAAGCGCCGCCGTCTTCGCTGTTCCCATCCCTTTAAACCGTTTGACCCTTTCACGACGCCCGTGCGGCGCGACAGGCTTATGCACATCCATATCCTCGGCATCTGCGGCACGTTCATGGGCGGTCTTGCCGTGCTCGCGCGCAGCGCGGGCCACACGGTGACCGGCTGCGACGCGGGCGTGTATCCGCCGATGAGCACCCAGCTCGAAGCGCAGGGTATTCGCCTGATCGAGGGTTACGACGCGAGCCAGACCGAGCTCAATCCCGATCTCTATGTGATTGGCAACGTGGTGACGCGCGGCAATCCGCTGATGGAGGAGATCCTCAATCGCGGCCTGCCGTACACGTCGGGGCCGCAGTGGCTCGGCGAGCACGTGCTGTGCAACAAGTGGGTGCTCGCCGTGGCGGGCACGCACGGCAAGACCACGACGAGCTCGATGCTCGCCTGGCTGCTCGAAGACGCGGGCCTGAACCCCGGCTTCCTGATCGGCGGCGTGCCGCTGAACTTCGGCATCTCGGCGCGTCTCACAGACTCGAGCTTCTTCGTGATCGAAGCCGACGAGTACGACACGGCGTTCTTCGACAAGCGCTCGAAGTTCGTCCATTACCGTGCGCGCACCGCGGTGCTGAACAACCTCGAATTCGATCACGCCGATATCTTCCCCGATCTCGCCGCCATCGAGACGCAGTTCCATCATCTCGTGCGCACCATTCCGGGCGTGGGCCGCGTCGTCTCGAACGGGCGCAGCGACGCGCTCGATCGCGTGCTCGCGCGCGGCGTGTGGAGCGAGGTGGAGCGCTTCGGCGTGGATGGCGGCTGGCAGGCGCTGCCCGCCGAGCAAGGCGTGCCGCTCGACGAACGCTTCGCGGTCTATCACAACAGCGAGCGTGTGGGCGTGGTCGACTGGCAGATCCAGGGCGAGCACAACCGCATGAACGCGCTTGCGGCGATTGCCGCCGCGCGCAGCGTGGGCGTGCCGCCCGCGCAGGCCGCGCGCTCGCTTGCCACCTTCCGCAACGTCAAGCGCCGCATGGAAGTGCGCGGCAGTGTGGACGGCGTGACGGTTTATGACGACTTCGCGCACCATCCCACCGCGATCGAAACGACGATCGCCGGGTTGCGCACGCGCGTGGGCAACGACAATACGCGCATCCTCGCCGTGCTCGAGCCGCGCTCGAACACGATGAAGCTCGGCGTGATGAAGGCGCAACTGCCTGCGAGCCTCGCCGACGCCGACCTCGTGTTCGGCTACGGTGCGCCGAGCGGCAAGGACGCGCTCGGCTGGGATCTCGAGGGTGCGCTCGCGCCGCTGGGCGAGAAGGCGCGCGCGTATCACGACATCGACGCGCTCGTGAAGGCCGTGGTTGCGGCCGCGCGTCCCGGCGACCAGGTGCTGGTGATGAGCAACGGCGGATTCGGCGGCGTGCATCAGAAGCTGCTCGATGCGCTGTCGGCGCGGAGTGCGGCGTGATCGTCTATCTGCACGGATTCCGCTCGTCGCCGCAATCGTTCAAGGCACGCTTGCTGGACGCACGCCTCGAAGCGCTCGGGCGCGGCGGCGAATGGCTGTGCCCGATGCTGCCGGTCTCGCCGGTCGAGACGGTGGCGCTCGTCGAGCGCGAGATCGCCGCGCGTGCGCAAGCCGGCGAGCGCATCACGCTGATCGGCAGCTCGCTTGGCGGTTTCTTCGCCACGCATCTGGCCGAAAAGCACGGCTGGCGCGCCGTGCTGCTCAATCCGGCGGTGGCGCCGGAGCGTGACCTGTCGAAGTATCTGGGCGAGCAGCCGCTCTGGCACGGCGGCGGCAGCATCGTCGTCGAGCCGCGTCATCTGGAAGAACTGCGCGCGCTGGCCGTGACCACGGTGACCGAGCCCCAGCGCTACTATCTGATCGCCGCAACCGGTGATGAAGTGCTCGATTATCGCGAGATGCTCGCGCATTATCCGGGCGCGAGGACGCACCTGATCGAAGGCAGCGACCACGGCATCAGCGAATTCGCCGATTACGTCGACGACGTGATCCTTTTCTGCGGGGCGCCCGCTGGCGGAGCGCCCTTTGGCGACGCGCCTTGATGCGTCGCCCGTTCGCGCCGCGTGCGCGAACGCCCATATGTATACAGCAGCACCGCCTGGGCGCATCGCCCCCGCGGTCCAAGCAAGTCTGAACGAGAGTGTTGAGTGAACGTCTTCTTTGAGGAATCGGGCAGTTTCAAGGCGGGCAGCGTGCTGTCGCGCCAGGGCGATGCGTTTCAGGTCGAGTTGCCGGGTGGGCGGCGCACCAAGGTGCGCGCGAAAGACGTGCTGATCGAATTCGAGAAGCCCGCCGCCGGCGATCTGTTGGAACAGGCGGACGCCGCCGCGCAGGAAATCGATCTCGATTTCCTGTGGGAATGCGCGCCCGCTGAGGAATTCGCGTATACGACGCTGGCCGGCGAGTACTTCGGCGAATCCTATGGCCCGGTCGAGCGCGCAGCGCTCGTGCTGCGTCTGCACGGCTCGCCCGTGTACTTCCGCCGCAAGGGCCGTGGCCAGTATCAACGCGCGCCCGAAGATCAACTGAAGATGGCGCTCGCGTCGCTCGAGCGCAAGCGTCAGCAGGCACTCGTGCAGGCGGGCTACGAAGAGGAGCTCAAGGCCGGCAAGCTGCCCGAGGCGCTCAAGGACAAGGCGCTTGGTCTCCTCACGAAGCCCGACAAGAACACGATCGAATACAAGGCGCTCGAGGCCGCTGCGGCCGCGCGCGGTATTTCGATGCCGCGCCTGATGCTCGAATGCGGGGGCATCGCCACGCCGCGCGCGCTGCATGAGGCGCGCTTCCTCGCCGAGTTCTTCCCGCACGGCACGGGCTTTCCAGGCGTGGAAGTGAGCGCACTGCCCGACGACCTCCCCGATGCGGCGGACCACGTGCAGGCGTTCTCGATCGACGACGTCACCACGACCGAAATCGACGACGCGTTCTCTATCGAGCATCTCGCCGACGGCCGCGTGCGCATCGGCATCCACATCGCGGCGCCGGCGCTGGGCATCAAGCGCGGCGACACGGCCGACACCATCGCGCGCACGCGACTGTCGACGGTGTACATGCCCGGCGACAAGATCACCATGCTGCCCGACGATTTCGTCGACGCCTTCACGCTGAAGGAAGGCGGCATGCGCCCGGCGCTTTCGCTCTACTGCATCGTGAACCGCGAGACGCAGGAGATCGTTGCCACCGAAACGCGCGCCGAGCGCGTCTTTGTGAAGAACAACCTGCGCCACAACACGCTCGATGAGGTCGTCACCGAGGAAACGCTGGCCGCGGGCACGGGCGAGTATCCGCACAAGGACGATATCGCCGTGCTGTGGCCGTTCGCGCAGGCGCTCTTCGAGAAGCGCCAGCAGGCGCGCGCGGGCTACGGCCTGCGCCGCGAAGTGCAGCGCAACACCGACTACAACTTCTACGTGGACGGCGAGCACGTCAGCATCACGCCGCGCCGCCGCGGCTCGCCGCTCGACCTGATCGTCGCGGAGCTCGCGATTCTCGCGAACTCCACGTGGGGCGCGTTCCTGAACGACCACGGCGTGCCGGGCATCTATCGCTCGCAGCGCGCGTTCGGCGCGCCCACGGGCCCCAAGCGCACGCGCATGCAAACCAACGCCGCGCCGCACGAAGGCCTGGGCGTGGCGCAGTACGCGTGGAGCACCTCGCCGCTGCGCCGCTACGTCGACCTCGTGAACCAGTGGCAGTTGCTCGCGTGCGTCGAGCACGGCGTGGCCGCCAAGCTGGTCGCGCCGTTCAAGCCCAAGGACGCCGATCTGTTCGCCGTCGTGCAGGGCTTCGACGAGACCTACACCGCCTACGCCGATCACCAGCGCCGCATGGAGTACTTCTGGTGCCTGCGCTGGCTCCAGCAGGAAATGCGTGGCGATGGTGGCCGTGAAGTTCGCCGCGAATTCCCGGCGACCGTCGTGAAGGACGATCTGGTGCGCTTCGAGGAAGTGCCGCTGCTCATGCACGTGCCCGCACTCGGCGTGCACGCGCGCGGCACGCGCCTGATGATGGAGGTGATGTCGATCGACGAGCTGACGATCGAGGCTTCGGTGCGCATGCTGCGCGTGCTCGACGCGCCGGTTGTCACGAGCGGCGCCGAGGCCGAGGAAGAAACGGGCGAGGACGAAGAGCTCATCGAAGCCGCTGACGACTCCGCCGCAAGCGAAGCAGAAGCGCTCGCCGAAGCCGAAACGGCTGCCGATTCAGCCGACGTCGCCGAAGGCGAAGGCGGCGCGCAAGAGGGCGCGGAAGTGCAGCAATCGGAGCAACACGCCACGGAGCCGCGCGCATGAGCGCCGAGCCAATCCAGCGCGATCGCTATGCCGTGATCGGCAATCCGGTTGCGCACAGCAAGTCGCCGTATATTCACGCGCAGTTCGCGGCCGCGACCGGCGAGAGCGTCGAATACGACCGCTTGCTCGCGCCGCTCGACGGCTTCGTCGAGCACGTGCAGGCGTTTCGCGCGGCGGGCGGCCGCGGCCTGAACGTGACCGTGCCGTTCAAGCTGGAGGCGCATGCGCTTGCGAACAGGCTGTCGCCGCGGGCGGCGGCGGCGGGCGCCGTGAACACGCTGCGCTTCGACGAAGACGGCATCTTCGGCGACAACACCGACGGTTTCGGCCTCGTTCGCGACATCGAGGTGAATCTGGGCGTCTCGCTCAAGGGCGCGCGCGTGTTGCTGCTGGGCGCCGGCGGTGCGGCGCGCGGCGTCGTGCTGCCGATGCTCGAGTGCCAGCCGCGCGAGATCACCATCGTGAACCGCACCGCGCAAAAGGCGCATGCGCTCATCGAGCAGTTCGAAGGCGCCGCGCGCGAGTTCGCCTGCCTCATCAATGGTGGCGGGCCGAACGCCGTTTATCGCGACCCTGCCGATCCAAAGCCTTATGACGTGATCGTCAACGCAACGGCCGGCAGTCTCGACGCGGCGCTGCCCGAGTGCGACGCCCGCGCGTTCGGCACGGGCTCGCTCGCCTACGACATGATGTACGGCGCCGAGCCCACCGTGTTCATGCGCCACGCCCAGTCGCTGGGTGCGCGCGCATCGGACGGGCTCGGGATGCTGGTCGAGCAGGCCGCCGAGTCGTTCTTCGTGTGGCGTGGCGTGCGTCCCGACGGCGCGCCCGTGCTGGCCGCGCTGCGCAAGCAGCTGGCGGCGCAAGCCTGACGCGTGCCGCCCGGGCCCGGCGCCGGCACAGAACCACACCAACAGGGGAGTCGCGACGCCATGCGTAGAGAAGCCTCGGGGCCGCAAGCCGCAGGACTGGCTGACGGACGGCACGACGCGCAACGCGAAGGGCAATTCGTTCATGGCGTTGCAGCGCCGGGCGCACAGCGCCCCGGCGTGCTGCGCTGGCTCATCTACGCGGTGCTGGTGTTCGGCGTCGCGTGGCTCGCGACGCAGCTCTTCTACTTCGCGCAGATCGCCGTCTGGAATGTCGCCGATCCGCAGTCCACAGCCTTCATGCGCACCGATGCGGCGCGTCTCTCTGCCGACCGTCCCGACCTCGACATCCAGCACCAGTGGGTGCCGTACGACCAGATCTCGCGCAACCTGAAGCGCGCGATCATCGCGTCCGAGGACGCCAATTTCGTCAACAACAACGGCTACGAAACCGACGCCATCCTGCAGGCGTGGGAAAGAAATAAGAAGCGCGGCCACATCGTGCGCGGCGGATCGACGATCACGCAGCAACTCGCGCGCAACCTGTTTCTATCGCGCGAGAAAAGCTATATCCGCAAGGGCCAGGAGCTCATCATCACGTGGATGCTGGAGACGCTGCTCGACAAGGAGCGCATCTTCGAGATCTATCTGAATTCGGTGGAGTGGGGCAATGGTGTCTACGGTGCGCAGGCCGCCGCGCGCTACTACTACCGCACCACGGCCGCGAAGCTCACGCCCTGGCAGTCGGCGCGGCTGGCGGTGATGCTGCCGCAGCCGAAATATTTCGACGAGCACCGTAACTCGCCGTATCTCGCGCAGCGCGCCCGCGTGATCGCGCGACGCATGGGCGCCGCGGAGCTCCCGCCGTCGTCGCAATAGCCTCGGCGGCCTCGGTCGCACTCACGCACAACACGAAAAAGCGCCGGACGAGCCGGCGCTTTTTGTCATCAACGTCTTTCTAATGCCGCTTACTGGCGTGCAAGCCGCGCGTTATCCGGCATCGGCATATTGAAGTTGGTGCGGAACGGATTGATGTCGAGGCCGCCGCGCCGCGTGTAGCGCGCGTACACCGCGAGCCGGTCCGGTTTGCACTCGCGCAGGATGTCCATGAAGATGCGCTCGGCGCATTGCTCGTGAAAGCCCGTGTGGTTGCGGTACGAAATGATGTAGCGCAAGAGGCCCGCCTGGTCGATCTGCGGCCCCACGTAGTGGATTTGCACGCTGCCCCAGTCGGGCTGCCCGGTCACCGGGCAGTTCGACTTCAGCAGATTGGAAACCAGCGTCTCTTCCACCGGCGACTCGTCTAACGCGGCTTTGAGCAGCGTCGGGTCCGGGTGATAGACCTCGGTGTCCAGATCGAGCCGGTCGAGCGAGAGGCCTTCGAATTCCTCGAACGGGATCTTGCCGAACGCACCCGGCTGGTCGAGCCGCACGGAAACCGGTGCGCCGCAGGCCGCCGACACGTCGCGCTTGATGGTGTCGCGCACGACCTCGGCGGACTCGAACGGTGTTTGCGCGAACGAGCCCAGATAGAGCTTGAACGACTTCGATTCGACGATGTTGGGTGAATCGGCGGGAATGAAGAACGTGGCGATGGCAATCTGCGGCTTGCCGCGCGCGTTGAGCCAGGACAGCTCGTAGGCGTTCCAGATATCGGTGCCGAAGAAGGGCAGTTGCGCGCCGATGCCGATCGCCTCGCGCGCGGCCGCGCGCGGGATCGGAAACAGCAGCGAGGCGTCGTATTGTTCGGTGTACCTGGCGGCCTTGCCGAGCGGGGATTGTTCGGGAGTCATGATGCGCTGGTTTCAGTTGGTGCGTCGTTCGATGCGTCTTTCGATGCGCCCGCGCGCGCCGTGCCGCTTGCGTGCACAGGGCTAGCGGGGTGCGTGGGGTTCGCCACGCCGCTTGCCACGTGACCGGTCGCCGTAACCGAGCGGGCCGATTCGCAGTGGCGGATCTGGTCGTCGAAGAAAAAGTCGGGTTCGAACTCGCGCAGGAACGGGCCTTTGTCTAGTCCGCCGAGGAACATCGCTTCGTCGATTTCGATGTTCCAGGCCATCAGCGTGCGGATCGCACGCTCGTGCGCAGGCGCGGAGCGGGCAGTCACGAGCGCGGTGCGGATGCGCATGGTTGCGTTGGCATCCGCGAGCTTCTGCAGCCGGTTGAGCGCTTCTAGCAGCGGCTTGAGCGGCCCCTGTGCGAGCGGCAGCTCGCGGTTGTCGCGCTCGTGGCTCACGAAGGCGCTCAAGCCCTCGTGCTGGAAGATCTGCTCGGCTTCGTCGGAAAACAGCACCGCATCGCCGTCGAACGCGATGCGAATCTCACGCGCGTTGCGTTCCGACATTGTCGCCGATTCTGGGAACACGCGTGCGGCAGGGAAACCGGCGTCGAGCGCGCCGCGCACGTCCTCGGGATTCGCCGAGAGAAACAGCGATGCGTTGAGCGGCTTGAGGTAGCGCCACGGCTCGCGCCCGCGCGTGAACACACCGCGCTGGATGTCGAGTTTGTGCTCGCGGCATGAGCTGAACGCGCGAAGCCCGCTGATGGGATCGCTGCGCGAGAGAATCACCACTTCCACGTGATGCGCGCCGTTGTTCAGCGCGAGCAGCTTGCGGATCAACGCGAACGCGACGCCGGGCCGCGCGGGCACGTTCAGGCGTTCGCGCTGCAGCGCCTCGTAGTCGCGCAGCTCGCCGGTCTCGTAGACGCGGTTCTCCTCTTCGAAGTCGAAGAGCGCGCGCGACGAGATGGCGACGACGAGCTTGTCGGAGAGCGAAACGGCCATGATCGTCGTGCTCTACGCGAGGAACAGGCGGTAAGCCGGATTCTGCGTCTCTTCCCAATGCGGATAGCCGAGCGTGGCGAGAAAACGCCGGAACTCCGCGTCCTCGGCTGCCGGCACCTGAATGCCCACGAGAATCGAGCTGTAATCCGCGCCCTGGTTGCGGTAGTGGAACAGGCTGATGTTCCAGTTAGGCGCCATCGACGAAAGGAAGCGCATCAGCGCGCCCGGGCGCTCCGGGAACTCGAAGCGGAACAGCCGCTCGTCGTGCGCGAGCGGCGAGCGCCCGCCCACCATGTAGCGGATGTGCTGCTTGGAGAGCTCGTCGCCGGTGAGGTCGACGCACGGGAAGCTGTGCGCAACGAAGGACTGCGCGATCTGCTGCGACTCGCCACGGTTGCGGATCTGCACGCCCACGAAGATGTGTGCGCGCTCGGCGTCGTCGATGCGGTAGTTGAACTCGGTCACGCTGCGCGTGCCCACCAGC
>NZ_SMRP01000003.1:0-552840 GCF_004353915.1 Paraburkholderia silviterrae
AGCGCGACGCCCTGGGCATGATTGCCGGCCGAAGCGGTGATCACGCCGCGCTCGAGCTGCCCGGGCGTCAGGTGCGCCATCTTGTTGTAGGCGCCGCGCAGCTTGAAGGAGAACACCGGCTGGTTGTCCTCGCGCTTGAGCAGGACGGTGTTGCGCAGGCGCGCCGAGAGGTTCGGCGCGCGCTCCAGCTCGGTCTCGCGGGCCACGTCGTAGACGCGGGCGGTGAGGACTTTCTTCAGATAATCGTCGTGGGAGGCCATGCTGGGGACGCGCCAGGCGCGAGATTTGACGGGAAAACGTAAATGATAGCGCCAATGATCGTGCCAACAGGGGGCCAACAGCGCGCCAACAGCCGGCCAATTCCCGACCCTTCGGACGGCGAATCCATTGGCACACGCCTGTGTCACGCCCGTATCACCGGCGTGTCGCGCGGATCACCGACACTCGACTTGCGCGCCTGCGAAGTTCTTGGCCACCGTCAGCGCGGGCGCGGATCATGCGTTAAAATCGCTTTTTGAAACAAGGATCGGAAGATGCACTGGCAGACTCGGATAGCCCATTTGATGCCCGCACGGCGCGAGACCCGCCCCGCGGCGCAGCGGCACGTCCGGCACGCACGATCGTGCCGCTAAGTCCGAGCGTCGGGGAACCCATCGGCGTGAGTGCAGCCGCCATGCTTCCCCACCCCTAAAGTCCGCTATCAGCCAACTGCGCGCTAACCGCGAGCCACCGGCGGACACGATTTCAGAATAGCGCCCCACGCGCCCCGTCAGCGTCTGCCATGCCGGCATCAAGCCACATGCGCGGAGCTGGCACAAAGAGTCGTCCAACCATGAACGCACCTCAAGTTTTCGATCCTCACGGCGCCGCCGCCGCCGTGGCCACCGATATCGAACCGCGCTTGCGCGAGATTCCGTATAACTACACGTCCTTTTCGGACCGCGAAATTGTCATCCGCCTGCTGGGCGAAGAAGCATGGAACGCGCTTGCCGAGCTGCGTGCAGAACGCCGCACCGGCCGCTCGGCGCGCATGCTCTACGAGGTGCTCGGCGACATCTGGGTCGTGCGGCGCAACCCGTATCTGCAAGATGACCTGCTCGACAACCCGAAGCGCCGTGCGCTCCTGATCGAGGCGCTGAACCACCGCCTCGCCGAAATCGAGAAGCGCCGCCGCGCCGACCTCCAGGAGCATGCCGACAAGGAAGGCGTGGACCGCGCCGCGCGCGTGGAAAAGCTCGTCAGCGCCACGCGCCGCGCCATCGACGATTTCGCCGCCGAATTCGACAAGATGGCCGAGCTGCGCCGCCGCGCCACCAAGGTGCTCGGCCGCCGCACGCAGAAGGACAACATCCGCTTCGACGGCCTCGCGCGCGTCTCGCACGTGACCGACGCGACCGACTGGCGCGTGGAGTATCCGTTCGTCGTCTTGACGCCCGACACCGAAGCCGAGATCGCCGGCCTCATCAAGGCCTGCTTCGAGCTCGGCCTCACGGTGATCCCGCGTGGCGGCGGCACCGGCTACACGGGCGGCGCGGTGCCGCTCACGCCGTTCTCGGCCGTCATCAACACCGAAAAGCTCGAGCAGCTCGGCCCCGTCGAGATGACCGACCTGCCCGGCGTGGAGCGCAAGGTCGCCACGATCTTCTCGGGCGCGGGCGTCGTCACGCGCCGCGTGACCGAGGCCGCGGATGCGGCGGGCTTCGTGTTCGCCGTCGACCCCACTTCGCTCGACGCCTCGTGCATTGGCGGCAATGTCGCGATGAACGCGGGCGGCAAGAAGGCGGTGCTCTGGGGCACGGCGCTCGACAACCTCGCCTGGTGGCGCATGGTCGACCCGCAGGGCAACTGGCTCGAAGTCACGCGTCTGGACCACAACCTCGGCAAGATCCACGACATTCCCGTGGCGCGCTTCGAGCTGAAGTGGTTCGACGGCGAGCATGCACCGGGCGAAAAGCTGCTGCGCACCGAATGGCTCGACATCGAGGGCAAGCGTTTCCGCAAGGAAGGCCTCGGCAAGGACGTCACCGATAAATTCCTGGCCGGCCTGCCGGGCGTGCAAAAAGAAGGCTGTGACGGCCTCATCACGTCCGCGCGCTGGGTGCTGCACAAGATGCCCGCACACACGCGTACCGTCTGTCTGGAGTTCTTCGGCCAGGCGCGCGAGGCGATTCCGAGCATCGTCGAGATCAAGGACTACCTGTTCGAGACCTCGAAGCGGGGCGGCGCGATTCTCGCCGGCCTCGAGCATCTGGACGAGCGCTATCTGCGCGCCGTGGGCTACGCGACCAAGAGCAAGCGCAACGCGTTTCCGAAGATGGTGCTGATTGGCGACATCGTCGGCGACGACGCCGATGCCGTGGCCACCGCCACCTCGGAAGTCGTCCGCATGGCCAACGGCAAGAGCGGCGAAGGTTTTGTGGCGATCTCCGCCGAGGCGCGCAAGCGCTTCTGGCTCGACCGCAGCCGCACGGCCGCGATCGCGAAGCACACCAACGCGTTCAAGATCAACGAAGACGTCGTGATCCCGCTGAACCGCATGGGCGAGTACACGGACGGCATCGAGCGCATCAACATCGAGCTCTCGATCAAGAACAAGCTGCAACTCGTCGATGCACTCGAAGTGTTCTTCAAGGCCGGCAACCTGCCGCTCGGCAGGAGCGACGACGCCAGCGAGATTGCGTCCGCGGAGCTGCTCGAAGACCGCGTGCAGCAGGCGCTCGACCTGCTCAAGCGCGTGCGCGAGCGCTGGACCTTCGTGGGCGAGAAGCTCGACATGCCGCTGCGCGAGGCCCAGCACTATCTCGTGCAACTGGGCTACGAGGCGCTGGCGGAGAAGTTCGCCGATCGCACCGACGTGCAGGCCGACGCCAACGTCTTCCACATCACGCAGGACCGCACGGTGCGCGTCTCGTGGAAGCAGGAGATCCGCGCGGAACTGCGCCAGATCTTCAACGGCGGCGAATTCAAGCCGATCCTCGACGAAGCCCAGGCGATCCACAAGAAGGTGCTGCGCGGCCGCGTGTTCGTGGCGCTGCACATGCACGCCGGCGACGGCAACGTGCACACCAACCTCCCGGTCAACTCGGACAACTACGAGATGCTGCAGGACGCGCACCACGCGGTCGCGCGCATCATGAAGCTCGCGCGCTCGCTCGACGGCGTGATCTCGGGCGAGCACGGCATCGGCATCACGAAGCTCGAATTCCTCACCGAAGACGAGATCGCCGAGTTCCGCGCCTACAAGCAGCGCGTCGACCCGGAAGGGCGCTTCAACAAGGGCAAGCTGCTCGATGGCGCCGACCTGCGCAACGCCTACACGCCGTCGTTCGGCCTGATGGGCTACGAGTCGCTGATCATGAAGCAGTCCGACATTGGCGCGATTGCCGAGTCGGTGAAGGACTGCCTGCGCTGCGGCAAGTGCAAGCCCGTGTGCGCGACCCACGTGCCGCGCGCGAACCTGCTCTACAGCCCGCGCAACAAGATTCTCGCGACCTCGCTGCTGGTCGAGGCGTTCCTGTACGAAGAGCAGACGCGCCGCGGCGTGTCGATCAAGCACTGGGACGAGTTCAACGACGTGGCCGACCACTGCACGGTCTGCCACAAGTGCGTGACGCCGTGCCCGGTCAAGATCGACTTCGGCGACGTCACCATGAATATGCGCAACCTGCTGCGCAAGATGGGCAAGAAGAAGTTCAACGCCGGCAACGCGGCGGGCATGTTCTTCCTGAACGCGACCAACCCGCAGACCATCAACCTCGCGCGCGAAGTGATGATGGGCGTGGGCTACAAGGCGCAGCGTCTGGGCAATGACCTGCTCAAGAAGGTCGTGAAGAAGCAGACGGCGCACCCGCCCGCATCCACGGGCAAGCCGGCCGTGGTCGAGCAGGTGATCCACTTCGTCAACAAGAAGATGCCGGGCAACCTGCCGAAGAAGACGGCGCGCGCGCTGCTCGACATCGAAGACAACAAGATCGTGCCGATCATTCGCAATCCGAAGACGACGAACGTCGATTCGGAAGCGGTGTTCTATTTCCCGGGCTGCGGCTCGGAGCGGCTGTTCTCGCAAGTGGGCCTCGCCACCCAGGCGATGCTCTGGGAAGCGGGCGTGCAGACCGTGCTGCCGCCGGGTTATTTGTGCTGCGGCTACCCGCAGCGCGGCTCGGGCCAGTACGACAAGGCCGAGAAGATCGTCACGGACAACCGCGTGCTGTTCCACCGCGTCGCGAACACGCTCAACTACCTCGATATCAAGACGGTGGTCGTGTCGTGCGGCACGTGCTACGACCAGCTCGCCGGTTATGAATTCGACAAGATCTTCCCGGGCTGCCGCATCATCGACATTCACGAGTTCCTGCTCGAGAAGGGCATCAAGCTCGATGGCGTGTCGGGCACGCGCTACATGTACCATGACCCGTGCCACACGCCGATCAAGACGATGGATCCGGTCAAGCTCGTCAACGAACTGATGGGCGCCGAGAAGGACGGCTACAAGATCGAGAAGAACGAGCGCTGCTGTGGCGAATCGGGCACGCTCGCGGTTACGCGCCCGGACATTTCGACGCAGGTGCGTTTCCGCAAGGAAGAGGAAATCCGCAAGGGCGCGGCGAAGCTGCGCGGCATTCCGATCGTCGGCAATGGAGCGAACGGCGTGCAGCCGGCCACGCAGCAGGAAGCGGGCGGGCAGGGCGGTACGCAGGATGTGAAGATTCTGACGAGCTGCCCGTCGTGCCTGCAGGGGCTGTCGCGGTACAACGAGGACGCCAACATCGAAGCCGACTACATCGTGGTGGAAATCGCCCGACACGTGCTTGGCGAAAACTGGATGGCGGACTACGTTCAGAAGGCGAACAATGGCGGAATCGAGCGCGTGCTGGTTTAATGGCACCGCAAAATTTTCCGTAACACGGGTTCGAGGTCGACGATGGGATGCGTATTCTGCAATGAGGAAGGCGGCGATGTGCTGTGGGAAGACGAGCGTATGCGCGTCGTGCTCGCGACCGCCGAAGCCGACTATCCCGGCTTTTGCCGGGTCATCTGGAATACGCATGTCGGCGAATTCTCGGATCTGGGGGCGGATGACCGGGAACATTTGATGCGGGCGGTCTACGCGGTCGAGCGCGCGCTGCGCCGCGTGATGCAGCCATCGAAGGTCAATCTCGCGAGCCTTGGCAACCAGGTGCCGCACGTGCACTGGCATGTGATTCCGCGCTTCACGAACGACGCGCATTTTCCAATGTCGGTGTGGTCGCCGCGCCAGCGCACTGTCTCGGAGGCGATGCTCGGGCAGCGCCGCGCGCAGGCGACGCTGCTGCGCGACGCGGTACGTCAGGAAATCGAACACGCGCTGGCCTGAACCGGCCGCAATGCGCGGACACCGTTGCCGGCTTCTCGCCGGCGACGCTGAGGGAGGGACAGAAACAATCATGAGTGGACTGAAATCCGATACGCCGGTGCCGACCGGCGTCGTGGTGCACGCGCTGTCGCGCGTGCTCGAACTCCAGTACGGCAACGGGGAGAGCTACCGCATTCCGTTCGAG
Source organism: Paraburkholderia silviterrae (assembly GCF_004353915.1). Lineage (GTDB taxonomy): Bacteria > Pseudomonadota > Gammaproteobacteria > Burkholderiales > Burkholderiaceae > Paraburkholderia > Paraburkholderia silviterrae. The sequence continues at coordinate 5,538 of NZ_SMRP01000003.1, forward strand.
CTGATGCGCGTCTATACGCCCTCGGCGGAAGCGCGCGGCCACGGGCCCGGCCAGGAGACGCTGCAAACCGGCAAGCGCGAGGTGACGATCACGGCGCTCGAAGGCGTCGGCAATTACGCGTTGCAGCCCACTTTCTCCGACGGCCACAACAGCGGCATCTACTCCTGGGATCAGCTCTACGAGCTGGCGACGCGCCAGGACGAGCTCTGGGCCGAGTACTTCGCCAAACTGAAGGCCGCGGGCGTCGAGCGCGACGCACCCATGGCGGCCCAGTCCCATGGCGGTGCCGCACATGGCCACTGCCACTGACGCTTCCTGTTACGATCCTGCCCGCCGCGGCGCCCACGCGCCGCACTTCATCAAATAAGACCCGGACACGATCCGGTCAGACCCGCGAAAGGACGAGCGCGATGAGCAAAACCCACTTCGGCTACGAAACAGTCGACGAACAGGACAAGGCGAAGAAGGTGGCCGGCGTGTTCCATTCGGTCGCCTCGAACTACGACCTGATGAACGACTTGATGTCGGGCGGGCTGCATCGCGCCTGGAAGGCGTTCACGATCGCCCAGGCCAACGTGCGGCCGGGCGCGAGGGTGCTCGACATCGCGGGCGGCACGGGCGACCTTTCGATGGCGTTCGCGAAGAAAGCGGGCCCGACCGGCCAGGTCTGGCATACCGACATTAACGAGTCGATGCTGCGCGTGGGCCGCGACCGGCTCATCGACCGCGGCGTGATCACGCCCGCGCTGCTCTGCGACGCCGAGAAAATTCCCTTTCCGGACAATTACTTCGACGTGGTGACGGTGGCCTTCGGCCTGCGCAACATGACCCACAAGGACGCCGCGCTCGCCGAGATGCGCCGCGTGCTCAAGCCGGGCGGGCGCCTGCTCGTGCTCGAATTCTCGAAGGTCTGGGAGCCGCTCAAGAAGGCCTACGACGTCTATTCGTTCAAGGTGCTGCCGTGGCTGGGCTCGCGCTTTGCTCAGGACGCCGAGAGCTACCGCTATCTCGCGGAATCGATCCGCATGCATCCGGACCAGGAAACATTGAAGACGATGATGGAACAAGTCGGCCTCGACGCCGTCAAATATTACAATTTGTCAGCTGGCGTGGTAGCCTTACACGTCGGCACAAAGTATTAGTGTTCCCAACTCTCTGTCTTTAAAGGAAATTCCGCCATGTCTGAGCCCCGTAACATTGCTTCCAAAAAGCTTTCAGCATCATGGGCCAGGCGGATCGGAACCCTGGCCGTGATCGGCGCGATCGTGGCGGGCAGCCTTGCTTCGCTCGACGCCGAGGCGCGCCGCATGGGTGGCGGCCGCAGCATCGGCAGGCAGTCGTCGGTGGCCACGCAGCGCAGCACCACGCCGCCGCCCGCGCAGCCGAGTCCCACGAATCCCGCGCAACAGGCCGGCGCCCAGCGTGCCCAGCCAGGCGCTCCCGCGCCCGCTGCCGCTCCGGCGCGCAACCGTTGGCTCGGGCCGATCGCGGGCCTCGCGGCCGGCCTCGGCATTGCCGCGCTGCTCTCGCACTTCGGCCTTGGCGAGGCGTTCGCAGGCATGATGGCGAACATGATCGTGATCGCGCTGATCGCGTTCGTCGCGATCTGGCTGATCCGCAAGTTCATGAGCCGCCGCCGTGGGCCGCAGCCCGCGTATCAGACGGGCAGCGCAGGCCTGCCGCCTTCCGGTGGATTGAGCCAGATGGGCGGCTACCAGCCGCAGGAGCCGCGTTACACGGCGCCGCCTACGGGCCAGTACCTTGCGCCGGAAGCCAATCCGCTTACCACGCCGCAGATCGAAACGGCGCCGTCTGTCCCGGCGGGCTTCGACACCGAAGCGTTCGTGCGCAACGCCAAGGTCTACTTCGTGCGCTTGCAGGCCGCGTGGGACGTGGGCAATGTCGAGGACATCCGCGAATTCACGACGCCCGAGATGTTCGCCGAGATCCGTGTGGACCTTGCGGGCCGTGGCACGCAGGCCAATCAGACCGATGTCGTTCAGCTCAACGCCGACCTGCTCGCGGTGGAAGAGCGCGGTAACGACTATCTCGCGAGCGTGCGCTTCTCCGGCCTGATCCGCGAAGAGGCCGGCGCGGCTGCGGCGCCGTTCGTCGAGATCTGGAATCTCTCGAAGTCGCGCAGCTCGGGCGAGGGCTGGCTGCTGGCCGGCATCCAGCAGGTCGAAGCGCATTGATCCCGCGCTGATGCGGCGTTGATCCCGCGCCGCCGGATCGCACACGCTCGCGCACATTGGCCATCTGGCCAAGCCGCGGCGCGGCGCGATCGGACGGCGCGAACGCTACAATAGGAACCCGCGCGAGCTTGACGCCCGCGCGGGTTTCTTTATTCCACGCCGATGACTCTCGCCGCCAAGCCCTTCGCCGCCGCCGTCAATCACTTGCTCGCCCGCGAATCGTGGGCCCGTGACCGCCTCGCTCCCTATGCCGGCAAGACCGCGCGTCTGTCGTGTCCGCCCGTCGTGCTCACGCTGCTCGTGGAGCCCGACGGCTACCTTGCGGCCGTTGACGAGCAAGACGCGCAGCGCGCTGATGTCGAGCTCTCGCTACCGGCCGGCGCACTCTCTTCGTATGTGCAGGGCGGCCAGTCCGCCGTCATGAAGCACGTGAAGATCGAGGGCGACGCGGAATTCGCGCAAATCATCGGCAAGCTGGCGGAGCACTTGCGCTGGGAGCCTGAAGAGGACCTCGCGAAGCTGATCGGCGACGCGCCGGCGTCGCGCGTCGCGACGCTCGCGCGCACCGTGCATGAGCAGGCGTTGCGCACGGGGCGCAACGTGCTCGGCTCCGTCACCGAATACCTGCTCGACGAAAACCCGCAGCTCGTGCGGCACGCCGAGCTCGACGGCTTCAACGCGGAGCTGTCACGCGCGCGCGACGCACTGGCGCGCGTGGAGAAGCGCATCGAGCGCCTTGAACAAAAATCACAAGCGCGGGGCGCCCCGCATGGTGCCCAGGCGGCGCCGTCGGGCGCCGCGCCGCGCGGCCCGAGCCAGACAACAGGCCTCTAAGACATGCGTTTTCTGCGTTTCCTGAAGATCTTTTTTACGGTCATCCGCTTCGGTCTCGATGAAATGATGCTGAGCCGGATCAATGACCGGCGCGTCAGGCTGCTGCTGCGTATCACCACCATCGGCCGCAAGTTCGATCAACCGCCCGGCGTGCGTCTGCGCCTCGCCCTCGAAAGCCTGGGGCCCATCTTCGTGAAGTTCGGCCAGGTGCTCTCCACCCGCCGCGACCTGCTGCCGCTCGATATCGCCAACGAGCTCGCGAAGCTGCAGGATCAGGTGCCGCCATTCGAATCGCAGGTGGCCATCGACATCGTCGAAAAATCGCTGGGCGCGCCGGTCGACACGCTGTTCGACGAGTTCGAGCGGGTGCCCGTGGCGAGCGCCTCGATTGCGCAGGTGCACTTCGCAAAGGTGAAGTCGGGCCAGCATGCGGGCAAGGCCGTGGCGGTGAAGGTGCTGCGCCCGAACATGCGGCCCGTGATCGATTCGGACCTGCTGCTGCTGCGCGACCTCGCCGTCTGGGCCGAGCGGCTTTGGGCCGACGGCAAGCGTCTCAAGCCGCGCGAGGTGGTGGCCGAGTTCGACAAATACCTGCACGACGAACTCGACCTCATGCGCGAGGCCGCCAACGGCAGCCAGCTGCGCCGCAACTTCGTGGGCCTCGACCTGCTGCTCGTGCCGGAGATGTACTGGGAGTTCAGCACACCCAATGTGCTCGTGATGGAGCGCATGGTGGGCGTGCCGATCAGCCAGGTGGACAAGCTGCGCGCGGCGGGTGTCGATATTCCCAAGCTCGCGCGCGAGGGCGTGGAGATCTTCTTCACGCAGGTCTTTCGCGACGGCTTCTTTCACGCCGACATGCACCCCGGCAACATTCAGGTGAGCCTCGACCCGGCGCATTTCGGGCGCTATATCGCGCTCGACTTCGGCATCGTCGGGGCGCTCTCGGACTTCGACAAGAACTATCTCGCGCAGAACTTCCTCGCGTTCTTCAAACGCGACTATCACCGTGTCGCGACGCTGCACATCGAATCGGGATGGGTGCCGCCCACGACGCGTGTCGAGGAGCTCGAGAGCGCGATCCGCGCCGTGTGCGAGCCGTACTTCGACCGCGCGCTCAAGGATATTTCGCTCGGCCAGGTGCTGCTGCGTTTGTTTCAGACCTCGCGCCGCTTCAACGTGGAGATCCAGCCGCAGCTCGTGTTGCTGCAAAAGACCATGCTCAACGTCGAGGGCCTCGGGCGCTCGCTCGATCCGGAACTGGATCTCTGGAAGACCGCCAAGCCCTATCTGGAGCGCTGGATGACCGAGCAGATCGGCCTGCGCGGCTGGTATGAGCGCTTCAAGATCGAGGTGCCGCAATGGAGCAAGACGCTGCCGCAACTGCCGCGCCTCGTGCACCAGGCGCTGCTGCATCGCCAGGACCCCGCGCATCTCGCCAATGACGACACCATTCGCCAGATTCTTGCCGAGCAGCGCCGCACCAACCGTCTGTTGCAGGGCCTCGTGGTGTTCGGCGTGGCGGTGGGGGTGGGCATGGTCGCGGCGCACGTGTGGCTGGCAATGGCCTATGGTGGTTGAGGCGGGCTAGCAGGCGGAAAGCAGGCGCGATAGCCCCGCAGACAAGGAGTGAGACGATGAGCGAACCGACCCTTCCCCAGCAGCCGGACGAGGTGCCCGAGTTCGAGACGCGCGACCCGGGCGAGCGCGAGTTCTGGAACGAACGCTTCGAGCGCGGCTTTACGCCGTGGGATCAGGCTGGCGTGCAGCCGGCCTTCGAGACCTTCGCGGCCGCCCATCCGGCCGCCGCCGTGCTGATTCCCGGCTGCGGCAACGCCTGGGAGGCGCGCTGGCTGGCCGAGCGCGGCCGCAAAGTGCGCGCGATCGACTTCGCACCGTCGGCGGTGACGAACGCGCGCGCCGCGCTCGGCGATTTTGCGGATGTGGTCGAGGAAGCGGACTTCTACACCTACGAGCCGTCTTTTGTGACGGACTGGATCTTCGAGCGCGCGTTCCTGTGCGCGCTGCCCAAGGCGCACCGTCCGCTCTATGCGCAGCGCATGGCCGCGCTGCTCGAGCCCGGGGCGCTGCTGGCGGGCTTCTTCTTCCTCGGCGACACGCCCAAGGGGCCGCCTTTCGGCATTGCGCGCGCCGAGCTGGACGCGCTCCTCGCGCCGTATTTCACGCTGCTCGACGATCAACCCGTGGAAGGCTCGCTGCCCGTGTTCGTCGGCCGGGAGCGCTGGCTCACGTGGCAGCGCAACGACACTCCGGTTGCGCCGCACAACGTTGGATAGCGCCGCGCAGCCGCATCGCACGTGAAAACGCCGACGCGCACTTGATCGGGCGCAAGCCGCCCCCAACTAGAGCCAAGCCGCATTCCGCCAACCTGGCCCGGCAAATGCCGGGCCAGGGGCGCGTTTCCGGCTATAATTCAAGGCTTTGCAAGCTTTTATCAGAATTTCACTCGTTTCATCAGGAAAGAGATCATGCCGATCTACGCTTATCGCTGCGAGTCGTGCGGCTTCGACAAGGACGTGCTGCAAAAGATCAGCGATGCGCCCCTGACGCAGTGCCCGAGCTGCGGCGCGGACACATTTCGCAAGCAGGTCACCGCGGCCGGCTTTCAGCTGAAGGGCTCGGGCTGGTACGTCACCGATTTCCGTGGCGGCAATAGTGGTGGCAAATCCGCTGGCACGAGCGGTGCTGCAGCCGGTGCGACGTCCGGCGAAGGCGCGTCGTCGTCCGAAGGCAGCAAGCCGGCGGGCGAGGGCGCGAGCGCCGCAACGCCCGCGGCCGCACCTGCAGCCGCACCCGCGAGCTCGGCGCCTGGCACGGCTGGCTCCACCTGAAACCCTGCCGCCCGGCTCTCTGGAGCCCGGCGGCGCCAAGCGCCGCGCGTCGCGCGCGGCCCGGATGGCGTGTACATGACGATCAAGAAAGCGACCTTCAAATCGGTATTCCTGACCGGCCTGCTCGTGCTGGTGCCGTTGGCCATGACGCTGTGGGTGCTCAATCTCGTCATCGGCACGATGGACCAGACGCTGCTCCTGCTGCCCTCCGCGTGGCGGCCCTCGGTGCGCCTGCCCGGTCTCGGCGCGGTGCTCACGCTGGCGTTCATCTTCGTGGTGGGGCTGCTCACGCACAACTTCATCGGCCAGAAGCTGGTCGAGTGGTGGAATGCGCTGGTGCGCCGCATCCCGGTCGTGGGACCGCTGTACAGCAGCATCCAGCAGGTTTCCGATACACTGCTTTCCAGCAACGGCAATGCCTTTCGCAAGGCACTCCTGATCGAGTATCCGCGCAAGGGTTCGTGGACCATCGCGTTCCTCACCGGCATTCCGGGCGGCGACGTGGTGAACCACCTGCGCGAAGAGCACGTGAGCGTGTACGTGCCGACCACACCCAATCCCACCTCGGGCTTTTTCCTGATGGTGCCGAAGAGCGAGGTGATCGAGCTCGACATGACGGTCGATGCCGCGCTCAAGTATATTGTTTCGATGGGCGTCGTCGCGCCAGCCGCGAATCCTGTGCGGCGCCCCATCGATCCCCCGCTTTAATACCGGACGCCGCGCCGGCTGCCCGTATGTCACGCGCGGCCGTCCCGTTCATTCATGCATAACGAAAGACGAACATCATGTCGATGAGATCTGAATACTGCGGTCTGGTGACCGAACAGCTGCTGGGCCAAACTGTTTCGCTGTGCGGATGGGTGCAACGCCGCCGCGACCACGGTGGCGTCATCTTCATCGACCTGCGCGATCGCGAGGGCCTCGTCCAGGTCGTGTGCGACCCGGATCGCGCCGAGATGTTCAAGACTGCCGAAGGCGTGCGCAACGAGTTCTGCGTGCAAGTGAAGGGCCTCGTTCGCAACCGCCCCGAAGGCACGGTCAACGCGAACCTCACGAGCGGCAAGATCGAAGTGCTCTGCCACGAGCTCGTGGTGCTCAACGCGTCGGTCACGCCGCCGTTCCAGCTCGACGACGACAACCTCTCGGAAACCACGCGCCTCACGCATCGCGTGCTGGACTTGCGCCGTCCGCAGATGCAGCACAACCTGCGCCTGCGCTACCGCGTGACGATGGCCGTGCGCAAGTACCTCGACGCGCTCGGCTTCATCGACATCGAAACGCCGATGCTCACGAAGAGCACGCCGGAAGGCGCGCGCGACTACCTCGTGCCGTCGCGCGTGAACGCGGGCCAGTTCTTCGCGCTGCCGCAGTCGCCGCAGCTCTTCAAGCAGCTCCTGATGGTGGCGAACTTCGATCGCTACTACCAGATCGTCAAGTGCTTCCGCGACGAAGACCTGCGCGCCGACCGTCAGCCCGAATTCACGCAGATCGACTGCGAAACGTCGTTCCTCGGCGAGCAGGAAATCCGCGACCTGTTCGAGGACATGGCGCGTCACGTGTTCAAGGAAACGATCGGCGTCGAGCTCGACGCGAAGTTCCCGGTGATGAAGTACTCGGAAGCCATGAGCCGCTTCGGCTCGGACAAGCCGGACCTGCGCGTGAAGCTCGAATTCACCGAACTGACCGACGCCATGAAGGACGTCGACTTCAAGGTGTTTAGCGCACCGGCCAACACGAAGGATGGCCGCGTCGCGGCGCTGCGCGTGCCCAAGGGCGCCGAGCTCTCGCGCGGCGACATCGACGGCTACACGGAATTCGTGCGCATCTACGGCGCGAAGGGTCTCGCGTGGATCAAGGTCAATGAAGCGGCGAAGGGCCGTGACGGTCTGCAAAGCCCGATCGTCAAGAACCTGCACGACGCCGCGATCGCCGCGATCCTCGAGCGCACCGGCGCGCAAGATGGCGACATCATCTTCTTCGCGGCCGACCGCGCGAAGGTCGTGAACGACAGCCTTGGCGCGCTGCGCCTGAAGATCGGCCATTCGGAGTTCGGCAAGGCCAACGGCCTCGTCGAGAAGGGCTGGAAGCCGCTGTGGGTGATCGACTTCCCGATGTTCGAATACGACGAGGAAGAAAACCGCTACGTGGCCGCGCACCACCCGTTCACGAGCCCGAAGGACGAACACCTGGAATACCTCGAAACGGATCCGGGCCGCTGCCTCGCGAAGGCTTACGACATGGTCCTGAACGGCTGGGAAATCGGTGGCGGCTCGGTGCGTATCTATCAAGAGGACGTGCAGAGCAAGGTGTTCCGCGCGCTCAAGATCGGTGCGGAAGAGGCGCGTGCGAAGTTCGGCTTCCTGCTCGACGCGCTGCAGTACGGTGCGCCTCCGCACGGCGGCATCGCGTTTGGTCTCGACCGCATCGTCACGATGATGGCCGGCGCCGACTCGATCCGCGACGTGATCGCGTTCCCGAAGACGCAACGCGCGCAGTGTCTGCTCACGCAGGCGCCGAGCGAAGTGGACGAGCGCCAGCTGAAAGAACTGCACATCCGTCTGCGTCAGCCCGAGCAGAAGACGGCGCAGTAAGCGGCGCCGCTGCGTACGCAAGAGCCGCAGCGCGGCTCTTGCGTCACGCAACGCAACACAGAAAAGGCGCATCGTGCGCCTTTTTTGCTTTTTGCGTTAAATTCATTGCTCAAGCGCCGCGCGGTTTGCCCACGCGTCGCGCCGCGCAGCCCCAAGACGCACCACCGCGCTCCATCGCCATGCAGAAGCCGCCGAAGATTCCGCAATCCGTACTCGTCGTCATCCATACACCGCGGCTCGAAGTCCTGATCATCGAGCGCGCCGACCGACAGGGCTTCTGGCAGTCGGTGACGGGTTCGAAGGATCGGCTGGATGAGCCGTTCGCCGAGACCGCCGTGCGCGAGGTGGCCGAGGAAACGGGCATTGTCGTTGGCGCGCGGGGCGTGCCGGAGCACGGGTTGCGCGACTGGCGCCACGAGATCGAGTACGAGATTTACCCGGTCTGGCGCCACCGCTATGCACCGGGCGTCACGCGCAACACCGAGCACTGGTTCAGCCTGGAGGTGCCCGAGGGCACGGTCGTGACGCTCGCGCCGCGCGAGCATGTTGCGTATCGATGGCTGCCTTACGAGGAGGCAGCGGCGCAGTGCTTCTCATGGTCGAATCGCGAGGCGATCCTGCAGCTACCCGGGCGCCTCGAGCAGCTTCGTGGAGCGCTCACGTGAGTGACACCAGCACCGAACGCGGCAACGGCGCAGGCAATAGCGCCGGCAGCAGCGCCGGCAGCAGCGCGGGCAGCAGCGCCGGCGACAGCGCCGCCGGCACCGACTCGCAGCGCGTCGTGCGTCTGCGCGAGGCCCTGCTGGGCCGGCGCTATCGCTCGCGCTACCGCTTCACGAGCGGCAACGAGGTGCGCCTGTTCGGCTCGGGCGCGGATCTCTTCGGGGCCATGATCGAGCGCATCGACGGCGCTACGCGCGATGTCGCCATCGAAACCTATATCTTCTGCGACGACGACATCGGCCGCGCGCTCTCGGCGGCGCTCGTGCGCGCGGCGCAGCGCGGCGTGCGCGTGCGCATCATCACCGATGGGATCGGCACGCCCCATCTCGCGCTATTCGAGACCTGGCTTGCTGCCGGCGTCGAGCATCGCGTCTACAACCCGCATATCTTCGGGCGCTTCGGCTTTTCGCGCACGCATCGCAAGCTCGCCGTGATCGACGACCAGTACGCGTCGTGCGGCGGCATCAACATCGTCGACGACCTCGAGCAGGACGGCAAGACGCTGCCGTATCCGCGCTGGGATTTCGCCGTCGAATTGCACGGGCCCGTGGTGGTGGACGTGCGTGTGGCGTTCGAGCAGCAGTGGCGGCGCATCCGGCTCGGCCATCGGCCGCCGCTGCCGGCGGGCACGCTCTCGCCTGGTGTGCCCGCGAGCGCGGGCTACATGGCGCCGCATCCGACCGGGCACACGATCGCGCGCTCCACCCAGATGGTCGACGACGCGTTGCGCGCCCTCGCGCCCGCCGTGCGCTCGGGGCCTGCGGCGCGCCTCTTTACGCGCTTGCGCGAGCGCCTGCGCGCGAGCGTGCGCGACCCGCGCGTGGCGCGCGTGCCCTGCGTGGCATTCGTCGCGCGCGACAACGTCGTGAACCGGCGCGCGATCGAGAAGGCCTATCTCGACGCCATCGGCGAGGCGCGCAAGGAAGTGCTGCTCGCCAATCCGTACTTCATGCCGGGCCGGCGGTTGCGCCGCGCGCTGCTCGAAGCCGCGCAGCGCGGCGTTGCCGTCAAGCTTTTGATCGGACGAAAAGAGTTTGCCGTGCTCGATTACGGCGTGCCGTTCCTCTACCACCAGCTGCTGAGCGCCGGCGTACAGATCGCCGAGTACGAGAAGACCATGCTGCACGGCAAGGTCGCCGTGGTCGATTCGAACTGGGCGACCGTCGGCTCTTCGAACCTCGACGCGCTCTCGCTCGTGCTCAACAACGAAGCCAACGTGCTGCTCGTGCTGCATCCGCAGATCCAGCAGCTGCGCGACGCCATCCTCGGCGCGTTCGAGGAATCCCCGCAGATCGACCGCGCGCGCTACGAGGCACGGCCCTGGCATGTGCGCGCGCTGAACTGGCTCGCGTGGTCGTTCTATCGCGCGGCCATGAAGCTGCTCACCGTGGGTGGCTACGACTAGGACCACGACCCGGGCCACGACCAGGGCCGGTTGCTGGCATGAACATGCCCTGCGCGCGAGACACCGGGCATGCGCGCCTGCCATACGAATCGTCAGGCTTGCAATCGAGAAATGTTCGCTTGTGCGTGGCGCGCGATGCCCGAAAATTAGAGTACCGGCTAGAAATCGGTTTCTAATAAAGTTCTTGTTTTCGCGAGCGGCTGTCTTCAATAATAGTACGGCCGTTCGATTTCATTCCGGCCCTGATGTGAGCGGTTGTTGTGAGCATCTCGGCTTCATCGTTACGGTAAATAAAGCTATGCGAAAAGGCGAACAGACACGAGCCGCCATTCTGGATGCAGCACTCGACCTCGCGAGCCGCGACGGACTGGAAGGTCTGACGATTGGCCTGCTTGCCGAGCGCATGCAGATGAGCAAGAGCGGCGTCTTTGCGCACTTCGGGTCGCGCGAGGACCTGCAGGTCGAGGTGGTGCGCGAGTATCACCGCAGATTCGAGGAAGAAGTCTTCTTTCCGAGCCTGCGCGAACCGCGTGGTTTGCCGCGTCTGCGTGCGATGCTCTCGCGCTGGATCGAGAAGCGCATTCACGAGGTCACGACCGGCTGCATCTACATCAGCGGCGCGGTCGAGTACGACGACCGGGCGGACAGCCAGGTGCGCGAGCAGTTGGTGGCGAGCGTGACGACGTGGCGCGCGGCGCTGCTGCGGGCGATTTCGCAGGCGATTGAAGAGGGGCATTTGCGCAAGGACACCGACCCGGCGCTGATGCTGTTTGAACTGTATAGCGTGACACTCGGTCTGCATCATGACGGCCGCTTCCTGCACCTGCCGGATGCGGTCGAGCATACGTGGGCCGCGTTCGAAAAACTGATTGTTTCGTACCAGACCGTAACCCAGTAGCGGCCGGGCGCGCGCGAGCGCGGCAGCGGCACATGGCGGTACGCGAGAGGCCCGAAACTCCAGGTCCAATCTAGGGAGAAAAGATATGGGACAGTACACCGCGCCGCTGCGCGACATGCAATTCGTCCTGCACGAACTGCTGAACGTGGAAGGCGAAGTCAAGCAGATGCCGAAGCACGCCGACCTCGACGCCGACACCATCAACCAGGTGCTCGAAGAAGCCGGCAAGTTCTGCGCGGAGGTGCTGTTTCCGCTGAACCAGGTCGGTGACCGCGAAGGCTGCACCTATGCCGGTGACGGCGTCGTGACCACGCCCACGGGCTTCAAAGAAGCGTACAAGCAGTATGTCGAGGCCGGCTGGCCCTCGCTCGGCTGCGATCCCCAATACGGCGGCCAGGGCCTGCCCGCGTTCGTGAACAACGCGCTCTACGAGATGCTCAACTCGGCGAACCAGGCGTGGACCATGTACCCGGGCCTCTCGCACGGCGCCTACGAATGCCTGCATGCGCACGGCACGCCCGAGTTGCAGAAGACCTACCTGCCCAAGCTCGTCGAGGGCGTGTGGACCGGCACGATGTGCCTGACCGAGCCGCACTGCGGCACCGACCTCGGCATCCTGCGCACCAGGGCCGAGCCGACGGGCGACGGCGCGTACGCCATCACCGGCACGAAGATCTTCATCTCGAGCGGTGAGCACGACATGGCCGAGAACATCGTCCACCTCGTGCTCGCGCGTCTGCCGGACGCGCCGCCGGGAACCAAGGGTATTTCGCTGTTCGTCGTGCCGAAGTTCATCCCGAACGAAGCGGGCGAGCCCGGCGAGCGCAATGGCATCAAGTGCGGCTCGATCGAGCACAAGATGGGCATCCACGGCAACGCGACCTGCGTGATGAATCTCGACGGCGCGAAGGGCTGGCTGGTCGGCGAGCCGAACAAGGGCTTGAACGCCATGTTCGTGATGATGAATGCCGCGCGTCTGGGCGTCGGCATGCAGGGCCTCGGTCTCACCGAAGTCGCCTACCAGAACTCGCTCGTCTATGCGAAGGAGCGTCTGCAGATGCGCGCGCTGACCGGCCCGAAGGCGCCTGAAAAGGCCGCCGACCCGATCATCGTGCATCCGGATGTGCGCCGCATGCTGCTCACGCAGAAGGCCTGGGCCGAAGGCGCACGCGCCTTCACGTACTGGTCGGCGCTGCAGATCGACAAGGAGCTCTCGCACGGCGACGAAGCGGAGCGCAAGGAAGCGGCCGATCTGGTCGCGCTGCTCACGCCGATCATCAAGGCCTTCCTCACCGACAACGCGTTCGAGAGCACCAATCTCGGCATGCAGGTGTTCGGCGGCCACGGCTTCATCTCCGAGTGGGGCATGGAGCAGTACGTGCGCGACGCGCGCATCAACCAGATCTACGAAGGCACCAACACGATCCAGTCGCTCGATCTGCTCGGCCGCAAGGTGCTCGGCGACATGGGCGCGAAGCTCAAGAAGTTCGGCAAGCTCGTGACGGATTTTGTCGAGGCCGAAGGCATCAAGCCGGAGATGCAGGAGTTCGTGAATCCGCTCGCCGACATCGGCGAGAAGGTGCAGAAGCTTACGATGGAAATCGGCATGAAGGCGATGCAGAACCCCGATGAAGTGGGCGCGGCCGCGGTGCCGTACCTGCGCACGGCGGGCCACCTCGTGTTCGCGTACTTCTGGGCGCGCATGGCGCGCATCGCGCTCGACAAGGAAAGCTCGGGCGATCCGTTCTACAAGTCCAAGCTCGCCACGGCGCGCTTCTACTTCGCCAAGCTGCTGCCTGAGACGGCCACCTCGATTCGCCAGGCGCGTGCGGGTTCGAAGACGCTCATGGAAGTCGACGAAGCGCTGTTCTAAGGCGCACGGCGCGCGCTCAGCGCTTTTCGCGCAGCGCGCGCCATCGACATCGCATCACCGAATGCCCGGATGCGGCGCCCACGGCAAGAACAACCACAACGCCGGAACGACGAAAGGCGCCGCTGCCCCCCGATTTATCCAACATTGCGGTTCTGCTGGAGGAACAACGTGAGCAATCTCAATATTCGCAAGGTGGCCGTGCTCGGCGCCGGCGTGATGGGCGCGCAAATCGCGGCGCACCTGATCAACGCGCGCGTGCCCGTGCTGCTGTTCGATCTGCCCGCGAAAGAAGGTCCCAAGAACGCCATCGCGCTCAAGGCGATCGAGAACCTGAAGAAGCTCTCGCCCGCGCCGTTCGGCGTGAAGGACGACGCGCAGTACATCACGCCGGCGAACTACGAAGACGACATCGCGAAGCTCGCGGAGTGCGACGTGGTGATCGAGGCGATCGCCGAGCGCATGGACTGGAAGCACGATCTCTACAAGAAGGTCGCACCGCACCTCGGCCCGAACGCGATCTTCGCGTCGAACACGTCGGGTCTGTCGATCACGGAGCTGTCGCAAGGCTTTGACGATGCACTGAAAGCGCGCTTTTGCGGCGTGCACTTCTTCAATCCGCCGCGCTACATGCACCTCGTCGAGCTGATCCCGACGACGCACACGCAGCCCGAAATCCTCGACCAGCTCGAAACGTTCCTCACGAGCGTGGTGGGCAAGGGCGTGGTGCGCGCGAAGGATACGCCGAACTTCATCGCGAACCGCGTGGGCATTTTCTCGATCCTCGCGGTGATCGCGGAGGCGAAGAAGTTCGGCCTGCGCTTTGACGAAGTCGACGACCTCACCGGCAGCCGTCTGGGCCGCGCGAAGTCGGCAACGTTCCGGACTGCTGACGTCGTGGGTCTCGACACCATGGCGCACGTCATCAAGACGATGCAGGACAACCTCAAGGACGATCCGTTCTTCCCGGTCTACGAGACGCCGGCGGTGCTGGCCGCGCTCGTGCAGAAGGGCGCGCTCGGCCAGAAGACGGGCGGCGGTTTCTATCGCAAGGAAGGCCGTGCGATCAAGGTGCTCGACGCCGACAAGGGCGAGTACGTCGATGTGGGCGGCAAGGCAGACGAGCTGATTGGCCGCATCCTCAAGCGTCCGCCCGCCGAGCGCCTGAAGCTGCTGCGCGAGACGCAGCACCCGCAGGCGCAGTTCCTGTGGTCGATCTTCCGCGACGTGTTCCACTACATCGGCGTGCATCTGCAGTCGATCGCCGATAACGCGCGCGACGTCGATCTCGCGATCCGCTGGGGCTTCGGCTGGAACGAAGGCCCGTTCGAAGGCTGGCAGGCCGCGGGCTGGAAGCAGGTGGCCGAGTGGGTCAAGGAAGACATCGACGCGGGCAAGGCGCTTTCCAACGCACCGCTGCCGGCATGGGTGTTCGAAGGCCCTGTCGCCGAAAACGGCGGCGTGCATGGCGCCCAGGGTTCGTGGTCGGCCGCTGAGGCGCGCTTCGTGCCGCGCTCGAATCTGCCGGTGTACGAGCGCCAGGTGTTCCGCGCTGGGCTGCTTGGCGAGACGGACGCGCGCGACCCCAAGACCTTCGGCAAGACGCTGTTCGAGAACGAACATCTGCGCGCGTGGACCGATGACCGCGCGGGCGAGGACGACGTCGTCATCGTCTCGTACAAGAGCAAGATGAACACGATGGGCCCGGGCGTGCTCGACAGCCTCGTGAAGGCCATCGAGATCGCCGAGGACGGCTACAAGGGCGTCGTGATCTGGCAGCCGACGTCGCTGAAGCTCGGCGCGCCGGGCGGCCCGTTCTCGGCGGGCGCGAATCTCGAAGAGGCCATGCCCGCCTTCATGATGGGCGGCGCCAAGGGCATCGAGCCGTTCGTGAAGAAGTTCCAGGACACGATGCTGCGCGTGAAGTACGCGAATGTGCCGGTCGTCGCTGCAGTGTCGGGCATCGCGCTCGGCGGCGGCTGCGAAATCATGCTGCACAGCGCCAAGCGCGTGGCGCACATCGAGAGCTACGTCGGCCTCGTGGAAGTGGGCGTGGGTCTCGTGCCTGCGGGCGGCGGCTTGAAGGAAGCCGCGCTGCGTGCAGCGGATGCCGCGCAAGCGGTCGGCGCGATGCCGAGCGATCTGCTCCGGTTCCTGCAGAAGTCGTTCGAGAACGCGGCGATGGCCAAGGTCTCGGGATCGGCGCTCGAGGCGCGCGCGATGGGCTATCTGAAGCCGTCCGACACGATCGTCTTCAACGTGTTCGAGCTGCTCGACACGGCGAAGAAGGAAGCGCGTGCTTTGTCGGCCGCCGGTTATCGTCCGCCGTTGCGCGCGACGCAGATTCCGGTCGCGGGCCGCTCGGCGATCTCGACCATCAAGGCGTCGCTCGTGAACATGCGCGACGGCCGCTTCATCAGCGATCACGATTTCCTGATCGCGAGCCGCATCGCCGAGGCGGTGTGCGGCGGCGACGTCGAGGCGGGCAGCCTCGTCGACGAGGAATGGCTGCTCAAGCTCGAGCGCCGCGCCTTCGTCGACCTGCTCGGCACTCAGAAAACGCAGGAACGGATCATGGGCATGCTGCAAACCGGCAAGCCGGTGCGCAACTAAGCGGCACGGCACGATAAACGGATCGGAGTTACAGATGAGCAAACAGTTGCAGGACGCATACATCGTCGCCGCGAGCCGCACGCCCATCGGCAAGGCGCCGCGCGGTGTGTTCAAGAACACCCGCCCCGACGAGCTGCTGGTGCACGCGATCAAGTCGGCGGTTGCGCAGGTGCCGGGGCTCGACACGAGCGTGATCGAAGACGCGATCATCGGCTGCGCGATTCCCGAGGCGGAGCAGGGCCTGAACGTGGCGCGCATCGGCGCGCTGCTCGCGGGGCTGCCGCAGAGCGTGGGCGGCGTGACCGTCAACCGCTTCTGCGCGTCGGGCCTCACGGCGCTCGCGATGGCCGCGGACCGCATCCGCGTGGGCGAAGCCGACGCGATGATCGCGGGCGGCTGCGAGTCGATGAGCATGGTGCCGATGATGGGCAACAAGCCGTCGCTCTCGCCGCACATTTTCGATCGCAACGAAGATGTTGGCATTGCTTACGGCATGGGCTTGACGGCCGAGAAGGTCGCGGAGCGCTGGAAGGTGAGCCGCGAGGCGCAGGACGCGTTCTCGGTCGAATCGCATCGCCGCGCGCTGGCCGCGCAACAGGCGGGCGAGTTCAACGACGAGATCGCGCCGTACACGGTGCTCGAACGCTTCCCGGATCTCGCCACGGGCGAAGTGATGGTGAACGAGCGCTTGATCGCGCTGGACGAAGGCCCGCGTGCGGAGACTTCGCTCGAAGGTCTCGCGAAGCTGCGCCCGGTGTTCGCGAACAAGGGCTCGGTCACGGCGGGCAACAGCTCGCAGACTTCGGATGGCGCGGGCGCGCTGATCGTCGTCTCCGAGAAGATGCTCAAGCAGTTCAACCTCACGCCGCTCGCGCGCTTCGTGAGCTTCGCGGTGCGTGGCGTGCCGCCGGAGATCATGGGCATCGGCCCGAAGGAAGCGATTCCGGCTGCGCTCAAGGCCGCGGGGCTCAAGCAGGACGATCTCGACTGGATCGAGCTCAACGAGGCGTTTGCCGCGCAATCGCTGGCGGTGATCCAGGACCTTGGCCTCGATCCGGCGAAGATCAACCCGCTTGGCGGCGCGATCGCGCTGGGCCACCCGCTTGGCGCGACGGGCGCGATCCGCGCCTCGACGGTCGTGCACGGCCTGCGCCGCCGCAACCTGAAGTACGGCATGGTGACGATGTGCGTCGGCACCGGCATGGGTGCGGCCGGCATCATCGAGCGGCTGTAAGCGCTTCGGCCTCTAGCGCATAGGCTTTATCGACACGGTTCGCAGGCTTCACGGTCTGCGGGCCGTTTTTCGTATCGGGCTCGCGAGTACGTCGAGTCCGGCATGGATCTGGAGACAACGATATGAGCAACGAAATCCTGATCGCGCGCGAAAACGGCGTGCTGACGATCACCATCAACCGGCCCGAGCGCAAGAATGCGCTCACGCCCGCGATGTATCAGGCGATGGCCGAGGCGCTCGCTGCGGCGCAAGAGGACGCCGCCGTGCGAGCCGTGCTGCTGCGCGGCCACGCCGAGATCTTCACGGCGGGCAACGACATCGAGGACTTCCTGAAGTCGCCTCCCACCGGCGGCGATCAGCCCGTGAGCCGCTTCCTGCAAGCCATCGCGACCTTCGAGAAGCCGCTCGTCGCGGCCGTGGCGGGCGCGGCCATCGGTGTCGGCACGACGCTGCTGCTGCATTGCGATATGGTCTATGCCGCCGATACGGCGCGCTTCGCCATGCCTTTCGCGCAGCTCGGGCTGTGCCCGGAGGCCGCTTCGTCACTGTTGCTGCCGCGCGTGGCGGGCTATCAGGGCGCGGCGGAAAAGCTGCTGCTCGGCGAGGCCTTCGATGCGGCGGAGGCGCACCGCATGGGCTTCGTGAACCGCGTGCTGCCCGCTGCCGAGCTCGAGGCGTTCGTGAGTGCCCAACTGGCGAAGCTCGTCGCGCTGCCCGCTGCGTCGCTGCGCGTGACCAAGGCGCTCATGAAGCGCGCGAGCGAGCACGAGATCAAGACGCAGATGGGCGAGGAGTTCGTGCACTTCGGCAAGATGCTGCTCGCGCCCGAAGCGCGCGAGGCGTTCACCGCCTTCCTGCAAAAGCGCAAGCCGGATTTCAGGCAGTTCGACTGAGGCGCGGCGCTGCGGCGCGCGCTTTAGCCGGCTTGGCGGGCTTAACCCGCTTAACCGGCGTCCGGCGCGGCGTTCGCCGCCGTGTCGTAATCGACAAAGCCGGACTCGCGGCAGAAGCTCACGAGCCGCAGCCCGGCGCGCTTCGCAATGGCGATGGCGAGCGTCGAGGGCGCCGAGATGGTCGCCACCATCGGGATGCCCACGCGCGCGGCCTTGCGCACCAGCTCGTAGCTCGCCCGGCTCGAGAGGAAGATGAAGCCCTGCTGCGTGTCGGCGCGCTCGATCACCAACTGGCCGATGAGCTTGTCCAGCGCGTTGTGGCGGCCTACGTCTTCGAACGCGCGCAGGATTGCGCCGCTCGCGTCGCACCAGGCGGCGGCGTGCAGCCCGCCTGTGAGCTTCGTGAGCGCCTGATGCTGCGGCAGTTCGCGGGCGGCGCGCGCGATGGCGTCCGGTGCGAGGCGCCCGAGGAAGCCCGTATCGGGCACCGTTTCCGGTTCGAGGTCGAGCAGATCGATGCTCTCGATGCCGCACACGCCACAGCCGCTGCGCCCGGCCAGGGCGCGGCGCTTTTCCTTCAACTCGACGAACGCTTGCTGCACGACCGTGAGATGGACCTCGGCGTGCGGCAAATCGTCTGAATCCGGCTTCGCGTACCAGTAGACTTCGATGTCCTGGATATCGGCGTTGCGTTCGACGATGCCTTCCGAGATGGCAAAGCCCACCGCGAACGCTTCGAGATCGCGCGGCGTGCACATCATGACGGCGTGCGAAATGCCGTTGAAGACGAGCGCGACGGGCCATTCCTGGCCCACGTGATCGGCGAGCGTTTCTACCGTGCCGCCGCGGTGGCGATGCACGCGCAGCTCGACGGCGCCGGGCTGGCCTTCGGTTTCCAGCGGATTCGGCGCGGCGGCTGCCGCGGTGGGCAAATCAGGGTTCGGGCGGGAATTCAAGCGGGGTGCTCCATCAAATTCATGTGCGTCCGCATGCTGCCAGGCGCTTCCTTGTGCGGCGCGCAAGGCGGGGCCGCCGAGGCGTTCGGCGAGGCCGCGCGGGGATGCTCTTGACGCGGAAGGTTCTAAAATACCTCAAGCGGGCTCCTTTCGCCGCCGTCCAGCTATGCTCCGGCTTTGCGTCCGAATGGGTCTGGATGGGGCTGGATGGGTCCGGATGTGCTCGGATTGGCCCGCTTCGCGAGGATAACGCCATGGCATTGAACGAAGCTCCGCTGCTGTTCCATTACGAGGTCGAATCGTCGGAAGACCTCACCTTTATCCCCATGTGCGTGCGCTTCAATCTGGATCGCTTCGGGTTGCGCATCTCGCTCGCGCAGTGGCAGTTGCTGCCCTACGAGGACCGACGCCTGCTCGCGCGCTTTCCCGTCGACGAGGACACCGAGATCGAGCCGAATTTCGATCACGCGCTCTTCGAGATGTTACGCACGCATGCCAACGTCGAGCCCGAATGGTTCGCGCCCGAGGAGGCGCCCGCGTGGCGGGACGCCAATACCGTGCCGGGCGGCATCGCGAATCAGGCGGCGCTCGCGAACCTGCGCGCGCCGGCCGTCGACGACTGGGCGCGGCTTGCGCCGTTTCAGCGCTATGTGCTGACCAAGCTCGCACGCAAGCCCGAGGCGAACCACGATTTCGTGCCGGCGATGCAGGAGTTCGGGCTGGCGGCGCCTCGCCAGGCGGCGCCCTGATCCGTGACATCAGCCGTGCCGTGAGGAGCGCCGCGCCAGGCGCTCGCGCATTTTCCTAAAGCCCTTGCCGCTCGTTGCCGTTATCCGGAATGGCGCACCGCGCGCCAGCCTGTCGCGCGCAGGTCGTTAGCAGCCTCTCCGTGCCCGCCCTACGGGGACGAACGACGTTCGGCATTCATGAATCTTCACTACTCAAAACGGCACCTCATCAACCTGTTGGTCGTTGCGGCTGCCGTGGGCGCAAACGCTTTCGTGGCCTGGGCGCAGATCGATGCGCAGCGTGAGATCGACCAGCGGGCCGCGCAGGCCGCGCGCGTGCGGCATGATCTGGATCGTTTGCGTAGAGCACTGGGCAGCGGGCTCGCTGCACTCGGCCGCTTCGAGGCCGACGGCGCAGCCGAACCCCCCGGCGCGCGCGAGGCCCGCGCGGCGGAACTCGACGACACGGCGCAGGTGCTGCGCGCCGAACTGGCAGCAGACCCCGCGCTGGCGCAGCGCTTTGAGAACGTGGCGGCACAAGCGTCACGGCTCGCCGACGAGATCGACGACACGCTCGCTCGCGCACAGGAGCGTCTCGCCGATGCCCGCGTGCAGGCCAGTGCGCAGCAAGCCGAGGCGGCTCACGAAGCGTTGGCGGGGCAAGGCGGCACGGCGCAAGCTGGCGGTGTGCGGGATACCGGGTTCGTTGCGGTGGCGCCAGCGCATGGGCGCGACTTGTCGTCGTGGGGCAAGACGGGCGGGTCCGTATCGAGTCTTGTCGAGTCGTATGCGGGCAAGGCGGGCGTGCTGGCATCGAGTCTTGTCGAGCCGTATGCGGGCAAGCCGGGTGTGCTGGCACCAAGCCTTGCTGCGCCGTATGCGAACAAACCGGGCGTGTCGGCAGCGAGCCTTGCTGCGCCGTATGCGAACAAACCGGGCGTGTCGGCAGCGAGCCTTGCTGCGCCGTATTCGACCAAGCCGGGCGTGCCGGCAATGAGCCTTGCTGCGCCGTATGCGACCAAACCGGGCGTGTCGGCAACGAGTCTCGCCTCGC
Source organism: Paraburkholderia silviterrae (assembly GCF_004353915.1). GTDB lineage: Bacteria > Pseudomonadota > Gammaproteobacteria > Burkholderiales > Burkholderiaceae > Paraburkholderia > Paraburkholderia silviterrae. Next base: position 26,384 of record NZ_SMRP01000003.1, read on the forward strand.
CGTATTCGAGCAAGCCGGGCACACTGGCATCGAGTCTTGCCGATCCCTATGCGAAAAAGCCGGCACTGCCGGGATCGAGCCTTGCCGAGCCGTACGCGAGCAGCACAACCGTCGCGGATACGGCCGCGCAGCCCGCAGTTGCGCCAACCGCGCAACCGGACGTCCCAGCGCAGCCGGTCGCCGCGGATCACGCGCTGGCCGGTGTTGCGCCGTGGGTCGCGAGCGAATACATCCGCCTCGACACACGCGTCGACCGCGTCGACGCCAGGCTCTCGTCGTTGCAGGGCGAGCAGGATCGCGCGCTTGCCAGCGCGTTCGCCGAGTCGTCGAGCGCGGGCCGCCGCGCGTCGATTCTGCTGATCGTGACGATGCTCTCGGGCGCGGCGCTCCTCATCTACACCTTTGGTGCACGTGAGAACGCCGCACGCGAAAAGCTGCGCGCGCTCGCCGGCATGCGTGCGCGCAACGAGCGCTTCCAGGGTCTGTTCGACGCCCACCCGGTGCCGATGTACGTGTTCGACCGCGAGACGTTGCGCTTTCTCGCGGTCAATGTGGCGGCGATCCAGCAATACGGCTACAGCGAGGAAGAGTTCCTCGCCATGACGATCCGCGAGATCCGCCCGGCCGACGACGTCGCGCGGCTCGAACAGCATCTCGCGCGCTCGGACACCCTCACGCAGAACGTGCGCACGATGGCCGGCATCTGGCGCCATGCGCGCCGCGACGGCTCGCTCATCAGCGCCGACATCTCGCACCATTCGCTCGTTTTCCAGGGCCGCGCGGCGGTGTTCGTGCTCGCCGACGACGTGACCGAGCAGATCAAGGCCGAGGTCGAGGCGCAGCGCTCCAACCAGATGCTCGAGACGGTGATCGACAACATCCCGCAGCGGATCTTCTGGAAGGACGCGCAATCACGCTATCTGGGCTGCAACATGACGTTCGCGCGCGACGCGGGCCTGGCTTACCCCGAGCAGATCGTCGGCAAGACCGACGACGACTTGCCATGGCGCGCGTATGCACTCGCCTGGCATGCGCAGGACCGCGACGTGATCGAATCGGGCCTGCCGCGCATCAACTTCGAAGAAGAGCTGACGATCGACGGCGTGCACCGCACCACGCTCACAAGCAAGCTGCCGCTGCTCGACGGCGATGGCCGCGTGATGGGCGTGCTCGGCAGCTACTCGGACACCACCGAGAGCAAACGCGCCGACCTCGCGCTGCGCCTGCAAAGCCGGGCACTCGACGCCTGCGTCAACGCGATCCTGATCACCGGGCCGGGGCCGGACGGAAGCAACCTGATCGAGTACGCGAATCCCGCGTTTCGCCGCATCACCGGCTACGATCCGGCCGATGTGATCGGTCAGGACTGCCGCTTCCTGCAACGCGACGACCGCGACCAGGAAGGGCTCATCGCCGTGCGCCAGGCGCTGCTCGCGAACCGCGAGGTGAGCGCCGTGCTGCGCAACTACCGCAAGGACGGCGCGCTGTTCTGGAATCAATTGCTGATCGCGCCGGTGCCGGACCTCGACGGCGGCATCACGCACCATATCGGCATCATCAACGACGTGACCGAGCTGATCCGCTATCAGGAGCAGCTCGAATACCAGGCGAACTACGACAGCCTCACGCAACTGCCTAACCGCAACCTGCTGCGCGACCGCCTCCAGCAGGCGCTCGTCTCGGCGCAGCGCCACGCGCGCGGCGTGGCCGTGTTGTTTATCGACCTCGACGGCTTCAAGAACGTCAACGACAGCCTCGGCCACAGCGTGGGCGACCGGCTGCTGGGTGTGGTGGCCGAGCGGCTCACGCGCTGCACGCGCACGAGCGACACCGTTGCGCGCCACGGCGGCGACGAGTTCGTGATCGTGCTGACGGACACCATCGACGAAAAGTCGCTGATCGGCTGGATGGAGCGTGCGCGCTCGATGATCTCGGAGCCGGTATGGATCGACGGCACCGAGCTCTACGTGGGCTGCAGCATGGGCGCGAGCGTGTATCCGCAAGACGGCAACGACGCCGAGGCGCTGCTCAAGAAGGCCGACGTGGCCATGTATCGCGCGAAGGAACTGGGCCGCAACACGTTCCAGTTCTATCAGCCGGAGATGAACGCGAGCGCGGGCGCGCGCATGAACCTCGAGCGGCGCCTGCGCCGCGCGCTGCGTGACGGCGAGTTCCTGCTGCACTACCAGCCGCAGGTGGAGATCGAGGGCGGGCGCATCGTCGGCATGGAGGCGCTCGTGCGCTGGAGCGATCCCGAGGCGGGGCTCGTGCCGCCGGCGCAGTTCATTCCGGTTGCGGAGGAGAGCGGCCTGATCGGCCCGCTTTCCGATTGGGTGCTGCGCGAGGCCTGCCGGCAGAACCGCGCGTGGCAGGACGCGGGGCTGCCGCCCGTGCGCGTTTCCGTGAATTTTTCGGCGAAGACGTTCCATCAGCGCGACATCACCGAGCTGGTGAAGGGTGTGCTTCAGGAGACGGGGCTCGACCCGTGCTGGCTCGAAGTCGAGCTCACCGAAAGCACGCTGATGCGCAATACGGAAGAGGCGGTCTCGATGCTCAACGCGCTTCATGAGGCGGGCGTGGGGATCGCCATCGACGATTTCGGCACCGGCTATTCGAGCCTGAGCTATCTGAAGCGGCTGCCGGTGGACCGGCTCAAGATCGACCGCTCGTTCGTGGCGGACATCGGCAACAGCAGCGACGACGAGACCATCACCGCGGCCATCATCGCGCTGGCGCATGAGCTGCGGCTGCAGGTGATCGCCGAAGGGGTGGAGACGTCGCAACAGTTCGCGTTCCTGCGCGAGCGCGCATGCGACGAGCTGCAAGGGTATTTCTTCGCGCCGCCGATGCCGGGCGCGGAAGCCGCGGCGCTCCTGAGCGCGAGCCTGGCATACGAGGAAGGCGCGGGGCTCGCGTGGCCGGCTTGATGTGCCTTCGGAGGGCCTGATGCAAGCGGATCGGGTCGTGCACGCGGCAAGCCCGCGCGCCGTGCCCGGTCATGCGAACGCGTCTGCAACCGGGCGCTGCGGCGCGATGTACGAACCGGGCGGGCTGGACCTTATTCGACCGCCGGCAACGGACGCGGGCGGCGGTCGGCGCCCGTGGCCACGTAGGTGAGCGTCGCTTCGGTCACCTTCACGACTTCATCGCTCAGACGCATGCGCTGGGCGTAGACCTCGACCTCGACGGTCACCGAGGTCGTGCCGGTTTTGACGATATCGGCATAAAAGCTCAGCAGGTCGCCGACAAACACCGGCTGCTTGAACAGGAACGAGTTCACCGCGACGGTCGCGACGCGGCCGTTGGCGCGGCGGCTCGCCGGGATCGAGCCGGCGATGTCGACCTGCGACATGATCCAGCCGCCGAACACGTCGCCGTGGACGTTGGCGTCGGAGGGCTGCGGCACGACGCGCAGCGCGGGCGACTTCTGGGGGAGCGGGGAAGAGTCGGTCATTGGGTGTCCATGAAAAGGGCTGGAACAGCGGGGCTCCAACAGCAGGGCAGATACGGGACATAGGCGGCACAAAAACGCCGCCGCAGACGCGGCCTCATGTCCTGGTAGAGGTAGCACACGGGACGCGGCGCCCGGTGGCACAGGCCAGTTGTACGCGCCAGTTGCACGCGCCAGTGGCCGTCAGCGGGGCGCGCTGCCTTCTGCGACAATACGGTGTCAGGAATTGTACGGGAAAGCGGCAGGCGCGGCGGTGCAGCCAGAACGGCACACAGCATCGATCCGGCGCGCCCCGGAACCCGTCGTCCATCTCCCCAACAATACGCTGTGCTTCCCGCGCGCGACCTTGACTCTCGAGGCGCCCGCTCGCGGCACGCCCCTGGTCGCCCGTCCATGCGCCGCTTTCCCGCCTCCAACGAACCCGCGCCGCTCGCCACCGGGCCGCGCAACGACTGGCAGACCATCATTTCGCTGCTGCCGTATCTCACCGCCTACAAGTGGCGCGTGGCGTTCGCGCTCACTTGCCTGATCGGCGCGAAGGTCGCTAACCTCGGCGTGCCGATCGTGATGAAGCACATCGTCGACAATCTCGCCGCCGTACGGCACCTCACCGCGCTCGGGCGCGCCGAGCACGCCCCCGGCATCGTGCTGATGGGCGGCGTGGGGCTCCTCGTGGTGGCCTATGCGGTGGTGCGCCTCTCGACGTCCCTTTTCACGGAGATGCGCGAGATCCTCTTTTCGAAGGTGACGGAAAGCGCCGTGCGCCAGCTCGCGCTCAAGGTGTTCCAGCATCTGCATGCGCTTTCGCTGCGCTTTCATCTGGAGCGCCAGACCGGCGGCATGTCGCGCGACATCGAACGCGGCACGCGCGGCATCACGCAGCTCATCTCGTACTCGCTCTACAGCATCTTGCCGACGCTCGTCGAAGTGGGCCTCGTGCTGGGCTTCTTCACGGTGAAATATGAGGCGTACTACGCAATCGTCACGCTCGTGGCGCTGGCCGCGTACATCGTCTTCACCGTGAAAGTGACCGAGTGGCGCACGCATTTTCGCCGCACGATGAACGAGCTCGATTCACGCGCGAACTCGCGGGCGATCGACTCGCTCATCAACTACGAGACCGTGAAGTACTTCGGCAACGAAGCGTGGGAGACGCAGCGCTACGACGAGAACCTGCGCCGCTACCGTGCGGCGGCGATCAAGTCGCAGCAGTCGCTTTCCGCGCTCAACTTCGGGCAGCAGGCGATCATCGGCACGGGGCTCGTGTTCATCCTGTGGCGCGCGACCCAGGGCGTGATGGCCGGCAAGCTCACGCTGGGCGACCTCGTGCTCATCAACACCTTCATGCTGCAGCTTTACATTCCGCTGAATTTTCTCGGCGTGGTGTATCGCGAGCTCAAGCAGAGCCTCACCGACATGGACCGCATGTTCACCTTGCTCACCGTCGCGCGCGAGGTGCCCGATGCGCCGGGCGCGCCGCCGCTAGCGGTGCGCGGCGGCGAGGTGCGCTTCACGCACGTGAATTTCGCCTATGAACCGGCGCGTCAGATCCTGCATGACGTGAGCTTCACCATTGCGGCGGGCACGACGACGGCGGTCGTGGGCCACAGCGGCTCGGGCAAGTCCACGCTCTCGCGCCTGTTGTTCCGCTTCTACGATCTCGACCGCGAGACGGGCGGCGCGATCACGATCGACGGCCAGGACATTCGCGACGTGACGCAGGATTCGCTGCGCGCGTCGATCGGCATCGTGCCGCAGGACACGGTGCTCTTCAACGATTCGATCTACTACAACATCGCCTACGGCCGGCCCGAGGCGAGCCGCGAGGAAGTGATCGCGGCGGCGCGCGCGGCGCACATTCACGCGTTCATCGAGAGCCTGCCGAAGGGCTATGACACGCCGGTGGGCGAGCGGGGCCTCAAGCTCTCGGGCGGCGAGAAGCAGCGCGTGGCGATCGCGCGCACGCTGCTCAAGAATCCGCCGATCCTGCTGTTCGACGAGGCGACCTCGGCGCTCGATTCGCGCTCGGAGCGCGCGATCCAGCATGAGCTCGATCTGATCGCGCGCGAGCGCACGACGCTCGTGATCGCGCACCGGCTTTCAACGATCGTGCACGCCCAGCAGATCATCGTGATGGATCACGGACGCATCGTGGAGCGCGGCACGCACGCGGAGCTTCTGCGCGCCGAAGGCCAGTATGCGCAGATGTGGGCGCTGCAGCAGCAGCGGGCGAGCGAAGCGGACCGGGCCGCGGCCGAGCCGGCTTCGATTGCCACTGAGCGCGGACGCTAGAGCGGGCACTGAACGCGGATCAGCCGCGCTGCGTCACGCGCAACGCGGTGTCGAGCGCCGCGAGCTGCGCGGGCGTGCCCACGTTTTCCCAGTGCCCCTCGAAGAGCTCGCCGCTCGCGCGCTTCGCCGCGATGGCCTCGCGGTAGTACGGCGTGAGCGCGCGCTTCTCGCCGCGCGGCAGGCTGCGGAACATGCGCGTGTCGTAGAGGCCGATATTGCCGAAGGTGTAGCGCGGCGCGCCGTCGAGCGCGAGCAGGCCGTCGGCGCCGAGCGCGAAGTCGCCGGCCCGGTGAAAGGGCGGATTGGGCACCATCACGAGATGCATGCCGGGCTCGGGCTGCGCCGCGAGCGCCTCGGCGCGCGCGTTCAACACGCCGAAGTCGTATTCGCTATAGACATCGCCGCTCACCGCGAGAAACACGGCCGGCTCGCCCGCGCGCTCGAGCAAGGGCAGCGCCTGGGCGATGCCGCCCGCGGTTTCGAGCGCGTCGGTCTCGGCGGAGTAGTGCAGCTGCACGCCGAAGCGCGCGCCGTTGCCGAGCGCGGCCTCGATCTGCGCGCCGAGCCACGCGTGATTGATGACGACGCGCGTGTAGCCCGCCGCCGCGAGCCGCTCTATCTGCCAGACGATGAGCGGCTTGCCGCCGGCTTCGAGCAGCGGTTTCGGGCAGGTGTCGGTGAGCGGGCGCATGCGCTCGCCGCGCCCGGCGGCGAAGATCATCGCCGTGCGCTCCGCCGTGTCCATTGCAGGGGCACGCGTCATGAATTCGACCTTGTTGTCATGAATGATTGAGGGGAGCCAGCGCGATCAGAACGTGTAGCCGACGTCGGCGCTCGTGCCTTGCAACTCGTCGATGAGCCGCGCGAACGGCACAAGCGGACGATAGCGGTGCGCGACCTTGCCCGCGTAGTCGAGAAAGCGCGGCAGGTCGGCCATGTAGTGGGGCTTGGCGTCCCGATAGTTGATGCGGCAAAAGAGGCCCAGCACCTTGATGTGGCGCTGCAGCCCCATCCATTCGAGCTGGCGGTAGAACTCGCCGAAGTCCGCATCGACGGGCAGCCCGGCCTTCTTCGCGCGCTCCCAGTAGTACGCGAAGCAGTCGAGCTCGAACTCCTCGTCCCAGCTCAGGAACGCGTCGCGCAACAGCGAGGCGATGTCGTAGGTGATCGGGCCGTAGACCGCGTCCTGGAAGTCGAGCACGCCGGGGTTGGGTGTCGCGATCATCAAGTTGCGCGGCATGAAATCGCGCAGCATGAAGACCTGCGGCTGGGCGCGCGCGCTCGCAATCAGCAGCGCGAAGGTGCGATCGAGCACGCCTCGCGTGGCTTCGTCGACCTTGCGGCCCAGATGGCGCTCCAGATACCACTCGGGCATCAGTTCCATCTCGCGGCGCAGGAACGCCTCGTCGAAGGCGGGGAGCACGTCCTCGCGCGAGGCGAGCTGGAAGCGGATCAGCGCGTCGATGGCGTCGCGCATGAGCGCGCGCGCTTGAGGGCCGGGGCCCGCATCGGTGAGCGCCTTGAGGTAAGGGGCCGTGCCGAGATCGGTCACGAGCATGAGACCCGCGTCGAGATCGACTTCGAGCACGCGCGGCACGTGCACGCCGGCCGCCTCGAGCAGCTGCGCGACCTGCACGAACTCGCGGCACTTTTCGGGCGGCGGCGCGTCGACGGCGATCAGCGTCGCGCCGTGCGTGCCGGCACTCGCGAGGCGGAAGTAGCGGCGAAAGCTCGCGTCGGCGGAGGCTGGGGCGAGGGTGGCGAGGTCGAGCGCGTATTTTTCTGCGTGGCCGGCAAGCCAGGCGGCGAGCAGGTCGCGGCGGGCGTCGGCCGGGGAAGACGGGGCTATGAGGGTCATGAAAACCGGAGGCAAAATCAGTGGATCAACGTCTTGCCATATAATACCCCACGACTTTTTTGACGCGACTCGCGCCAAAGCCCGCATGACGGTTCGCTCGCCGCACTTATCGCCAGTCCATCGTCCGATGAATTGTAAATAATTGTGCGCGAAGTTGCCTTGATCGTTGCTTCGACCGTCGCCCTGCTCCGGTTTCTCGCCCGAGCCAGGGTCACGAGGCCGATGCACCGGCAGTGGAGCCGTGATGGGCGGGCAGGCTGACGGGCCGATACGCCAAAACCATACATGCCGCCCAGACAGTTTTTCCAGACGATCTCCAAAAGTGACGACGGCGTGCCGGGCAAGCGGCGGCTCATCGCGGCGCTCGTGGCCATGCCGGGTCTCTTGCCCGCGCTCGCGCACGCCCAGCTCGCGGGTGACGCTGCGCAGCCCCAGCGGCTGGACGACGCGTGGAGCCTGCGTCTTTCCCCGCAACTCGAGGATCATCCGAACGCGCCCGGCCAGCGGCCGGCCACGTTCGTGCTCGGCGATTCGGCCACCGGGACATCGGGCGCCGACACCGCCGTCAAAGGCTCGGCCGAGCTGCGCCAGGGCACGAACGTCGTCAAGGGCGACGCGCTTCACTACGACGAAGACACCGACATGGCCGACGCCTACGGCAATGTCGTCGTCAATCAGAGCGGCACGACCTTCGCCGGTCCGGAAGCGCACCTGAAGGTCGAGGCGAACGAGGGCTTCATGCCCACGCCGAAGTACCACTTTTCGGTGACCGGCGGCTCGGGTAGCGGCGAGCGCGCGGACCTGCTCGACAGCGAGCGCTCGGTGCTCACCAACGGCACCTACACGGCCTGTCAGTGTTCGTCGGATCCGGCCTGGTATATCAAGGGCACCGAGTTCGACTTCGACACGGGCGCGGACGAAGGCGTCGCGCACAACAGCGTGCTGTTCTTCCAGAACGTGCCGATTTTCGCGAGCCCGTGGTTCTCGTTTCCGCTCTCGGGCGATCGCCGCAGCGGCCTGTTGCCGCCGACGTTCTCGATCAGCTCGACGAACGGCTTCGAGTTGTCGATGCCGTATTACTTCAACATCGCGCCGAACCGCGACCTCACGCTCACGCCCGAGATCATCTCGAAGCGCGGCGCGTTCATGCAGGCCAACTACCGGTATCTCTCGACGAACTACTCGGGCACGTTCACCGGTACGTTCCTGCCCAACGACGCGATCACGAAGACCAACCGCTACGCGCTGTTCATCCAGCACAACCAGAACTTCGGCAACGGGTTCGCCGGTTACATCTACTACAACAAGGTCTCGGACAACACCTATCCGGAAGACCTGGCGTCGCCCGCCAATCAGTTCCTGAACGGCACGCAGACGCTGTACCAGCAGGAAGCGGGCATCACGTACAACAACGGACCCTGGTCCGTGCTCGGCCGCTATCAGCACTGGCAGACGCTTTCGCCGTCGATTGCGCCGTACGGCCGCGAGCCCGAGCTCAACGTGAAGTACGCGAAGTACAACGTGGGCGGCTTCGACTACGGCATGGAAGCCGACTACTCGCGCTTTCGCATCACGACGGCGGATGCGACCGAGGGCGACCGCGTTGTCTTCAACCCGTACCTGTCGTACTCGCTCACGGGGCCGGGATACTTCGTCACGCCGAAGGTGCAATGGCACTTCGCGGACTACAACCTGAGCAACATCGGCAATGACGTGCCCGCCGGCACGCCCAAGAGCTTCACCGAATCGATCCCCACCTTCACGTTCGACACGGGGCTCGTGTTCGACCGCTCGGTGCATCTGTTCGGCACGGATTACATCCAGACCCTGGAACCGCGCCTGTACTACGTCTACACGCCGTACCGCAACCAGGAGTTCGCGCCCCTTTTCGACACCGCGGAAGCCGACTTCGGCCTCGCGGAGATCTTTACGCCGAACACCTTCGTCGGCAACGACCGCATTGCCGATGCGAACCGTCTCACGGCGGCGCTGACCACGCGCTTCATCGACGCAGCCACGGGCGACGAGCGCGCGCGCTTCGTGATCGCGCAGCAATACTATTTCACCGACCAGCGCGTCACGCTGATCCCGGGCGAGTCGCCCGGCACCGGCACGGCGCATTCGGACCTGATTGCCGGCATGTCGCTTAAGATCGGGGGCGGTTTCGCTTCGGAAACGGCGTTCCAATATAATGCCGACCAGGGCCAGCTGACCAAGGCGAGCGTTGGCTTCGGCTATAGCCCGGGGCCGAGCCGCGTGCTCAACGTGGCCTACCGGTACACGCGCGAGAACAGCAGCACGCTCGACAATCAGCCCATCAACCAGATCCTGATTTCGGCTCAATGGCCGTTCTCGCATCGGGTGTACGCTGTGGGCCGCTTCAATTACGATCTGAACGGCCACAAGATCGTCGACGGCCTGGTCGGCATGCAGTACGACGCGGATTGCTGGGCGCTCGGCGTCGGCATCCAGCGCTATGCGAACGGGATCAACACCACTGGCGGGAATAATTCGGCCACGCGTTTTCTCGCGCAGTTGACGCTCAAGGGGTTGTCGAACGTGGACAACGGCCTCGTTGCGGCGTTCAAGGCCGGCGTGCCGGGCTACACGCAGCCGCCAGGACAACCGCCGCTGCCGTCGCGCTTTACGGATTATCAATAACGCGTGAACCGGCGCATGCGGCCCCAGAGCCTCGCGAGCCGGTGCAGTGCGGGTTCGGTTGCATAGAGACGGGCGAAGCGGCCCGCCAACTTTGTTTGGAGTATCTGTGGGAATCATGAAAAAGCTTCGCCTGGCAGCGTTCGCTGCGAGTATCTTCGCCGTCGCGGGACTGTTGCCGGCCGCGCCGGTGTTCGCGCAGGGGCTCGCGCCCGCCGCCGGTGGCCAGACGGCCGACACGATCGCGGCGGTCGTCAACGACGGCGTGATCACGCAGCGCGAGCTCGACAACCGCGTCGGGCTCATCACGCGCCGCCTGAACCAGCAGAACGCGCCGGTCCCGCCCATGGACCAGTTGCAGGCGCAGGTGCTCAACCAGATGGTGCTCGAGCGCATTCAGCTGCAAAAGGCGAAGGAAGACGGCATCTCGGTCGACGACACCGCCGTGCAGCGCACCCTCGAGCGCCTCGCCCAGGCCAACGGCATGGACCTCGCCACCTACCGCGCGCGCATCGAAGCGGCCGGCGTGCCCTGGGCCACGTTCACGAAGGACGCGCGCACCGAGCTCACGCTCTCGAAGCTGCGCGAGAAGGAAGTGGATAGCAAGATCTCGGTCAGTGACGCCGAAGTCGCGAACTACATCGCGAGCCAGCGCGGGCCGAACGCGGGTCAGCAAAACGACCTGCACTTCGAGCACATCTTGATCAAGGCGCCGCTGAACGCGCCGGAGACCGACATCGAAGCCGCGCAGAAGAAAGCCGACGATCTCCTGAAAGAGGCGCAATCGGGCAGCAAGTTCTCGAGCCTCGCGAAGTCGAACTCGCAGGCGGCCGACGCCAGCAAGGGCGGCGACATGGGCTTCCTGCCGCCCTCGAAGCTGCCGCCCGAGTGGGTCACGGCCGCCTCCACGCTGCGTCCGGGCGAGGTGAACCCCTCGGTGATCCGCACCAACGACGGCTTCGAGATCGTTCGCCTCGTCGAGCGCCGCCAGGGGCAGGGTACGAGCGCCGCGGCGCCGCAACTCGTGCAGACGCACGTACGCCACATTCTGCTGCGCGTGGGTGACGGCATGTCCGAGCCGCAGGCGCGCCAGAAGCTGCTGGAAATCAAGAAGGAAGTGCAGGCCGGCGGCGACTTCGCCAAGTTCGCGCACACCTATTCGCAGGACGGCTCGGCCTCGCAAGGCGGCGACCTCGGCTGGATCAGCCCGGGTGAAACCGTGCCCGAATTCGAGCGCGCCATGAACACGCTGCAGGACGGTCAGATCAGCGACCCGGTGCGCACCGAATACGGCTATCACCTGATCCAGGTGCTGGGCCGCCGTGAAGCGGAAGGCTCGGTTGCGCAGCAGATGGATCTCGCGCGCCAGGCCATCGGCCAGCGCAAGGCGGAGCAGGCTTACGCCGACTGGCTGCGCCAGTTGCGCGACACGGCCTACGTCGACTACAAGATCAGCGGCCTGACGCCGCCGCAGCAACACTGATCCCCCGCAAAGGAACCACGCCGTGAACGTCCCCGCCACTTCGTCTTCTGCGCCGCGGGGGCCGCGGCCGGTCCGCATCGCCATCACCACGGGCGAGCCGGCCGGCGTGGGTCCCGAACTCACCGCCGCGGCGCTCGCAGGCGCCTCGGCGCACTGGCCGGGGGCCGAATTCGTCGTACTCGGCGACCAGACGCTCATCGAGAAGCGCGCCGCGGCGGCCAACGTCGACTGGGCCGCCGTGCTGGCGGGCCAGCACGTGAGCGTCGAGCACATCGCGCTCGCCGCGCCGGTGAAAGCCGGCAAGCTCGACGCCGCCAACGGTCCGTATGTGCTCGCGCTGCTCGACCGCGCGATCGACGGCGCCATGGCGCAAGAGTTCGACGCCATCGTGACCGCGCCGCTGCAAAAGAGCACGATCAACGATTCCGGCGTGCCCTTTACCGGCCACACCGAATACCTCGCGGAGCGCACGAAGACGCCGCGCGTGGTCATGATGCTCGCGGGCACCGGCGCGCGGCCCTTGCGCGTCGCGCTGGCCACCACGCATCTGCCGCTCAAGGACGTGTCGGCGGCGCTGACCATCGACGGGTTGCTCGAAACGCTACGCATCGTCGATCACGACCTGCGCCAGCATTTCGGCGTGGCCACGCCGCGCATCCTCGTGACGGGCCTGAATCCGCACGCGGGCGAGAACGGCTACCTGGGACGCGAGGAGATCGACGTCATTTCGCCGGCGCTTGCGAAAGCGGCAGCCGTTGGCATCGACGCCCGCGGCCCGTATCCCGCCGATACCCTGTTCCAGCCGCGCTACCTCAACGAGGCCGACTGCGTGCTGGCGATGTTCCATGACCAGGGCCTGCCGGTCCTGAAATACGCAACGTTTGGCGAAGGCATCAACGTGACGCTGGGCCTGCCGATCGTGCGCACCTCGGTCGATCATGGCACCGCGCTCGACCTCGCCGGCACGGGCCGCGCGGACGCGGGCAGCCTGATTGCCGCCATCGACACCGCTGTTTCGATGGCGCGCCACCGGCGCGCCATCTGATTGATCTCACCCAGAATGTCCAATAGCAGCAGACAGCACCAAGGCCACTTCGCGCGCAAGCGCTTCGGCCAGAACTTCCTCGTCGACACGGGCGTGATCGACTCGATCGTCGACGTTATTCGCCCGCAGCGCGGCGAACGCATGGTCGAGATCGGGCCAGGCCTCGGCGCGCTCACCGAGCCGCTGATCGAGCGTCTCGCCACGCCCGAGGCGCCGCTGCATGCGGTCGAGCTCGACCGCGACCTCATCGCGCGCCTCACCAAAAAATTCGGGCCGCTGCTCGAACTGCATGCGGGCGACGCGCTCGCGTTCGACTTCGGCACGCTCGCCGCGCCGGGCGACAAACCCTCGCTGCGCATCGTGGGCAATCTGCCGTACAACATCTCGAGCCCGCTGCTGTTTCACCTCGCCACTTTCGCGGAGCGTGTGATCGACCAGCACTTCATGCTGCAGAACGAGGTGGTCGAGCGCATGGTGGCGGAGCCTGGCAGCAAGGCGTTCAGCCGCCTCACCGTGATGCTTCAGTATCGCTATGTGATCGACAAGCTGCTCGACGTGCCGCCCGAGTCGTTCCAGCCGCCGCCCAAGGTGGATTCGGCAATCGTGCGCATGATTCCGTATGCGCCGCACGAACTGCCGCAGGTGGACGGGGCGATTCTCGGCGAACTCGTGACGGCCGCATTCTCGCAGCGCCGCAAGATGCTGCGCAACACGCTCGGTGATTATCGCGATCGAGTGGATTTCGAGGCCCTCGGCTTCGACCTCGCGCGCCGTGCGGAAGACGTGCCGGTGGAAGAGTACGTGCGCGTCGCCCAGGCACTGGGTAACGCGCCGGCGGCATAAGAAGGTTCAAGCGTCAGGGGGCAGGGCGGCGCGCTCAGGCTCCCTGACGGCGGCGCTCATGCGTTGCCGTCTGCTTCGATTAACAAAAGGTCACCCCGCTTCCGGGCGTTGTGCCTCGTACGCCTTGAGCTGGCTGTAGACGATCCGCAGTACCGAAAGCTCACTCGATGCGCGCTGCGCCGCGCCGCCGCGTCGGATCAGATCGCCCAGAATGTGGTCGGCCTCGATGCGCGCGCCGTTCTGCACGTCACGCAACATCGAAGCGGTGAGCGTCGAGCCGGTGGCGAACAGCATCGCGCGCGAGCGCTCGAGGAAGCTGTCGCGCACCGCGTGGCCGTGCTCGGCGGCCACGGTGCGGCATTCCGCGAAGAGACGCTCGACAGTCGCCGCGCCATCGGGCGTCGCGACAATGACGCCCACGGGCGCGCGAAACAGACACGTGCTGCCCGCGAGCGTCGCGAGGAACACCCACTTTTCCCACATTTCCTGCAGGATGTGAGCGCTGGCCTTCACGTTGAAGCCGGCGTTGCTGAACGCATCGGCGATGGCCTGGACACGCGGCGAAACACCGTTGCCGAGCTCGCCGAACGTGATGGCGTGCGCGTCGTTCAGATGGACGATTTCGCGCTTGTCGTTGAGCGTGGAGGCGATCAGGCAGACGCCACCGAGCACGGCCTGCGTGCCGAAGCGTGCCTGCAGCACGTCCAGATGGCGCATGCCGTTGAGCAGTGGCAGGATGACCGTTTGGGGCCCGACGGCCGCCGCGAACGAATCGATCGCGTTTTCGAGATCGTAGGCCTTGCAGCTCAGCAGCACGACGTCGAATGGCTGTGCGCCTTGCGACTCGAGCGCCTCGCGCGTCACGGTCTTTGGATCGCGCAGCGTGAGATCGCCGGCGTGCGGACTGCGGATCACGAGGCCGTCCTGACGCAACTGCTCCGCGCGCGCCTCGCGCACCAGAAACGTCACATCGCGTCCCGCAGCGGCAAGCCGCCCGCCGAAATAGCCGCCCGTCGCTCCTGCACCTACCACCAGAATCCGCATGTCGACTCCTTTGCTTCCTTTCATTGTCAGTAACGCTGGCCGGTGAGTGCTCGCATCGGGCACCAGCCGTTTCGAGATGGCGTCAATGCTAGAGCAAATCGGTATGGCCTGCTTGCCGCGGCCAGCATGGCGCATCCTGCTGGCGTCGGCAGGGCCGGTGGGATTTTGGTACAGTCGCGTTTTTGACGATGGCAAAACGGAGTACACGATGCGCCTTCTACACACGATGATCCGGGTTGGCGACCTGGACCGCTCGATCAAGTTCTATACCGAATTGCTCGGCATGAAACTGCTGCGCCGCGACGACTTTCCCGATGGCAAGTTCACGCTCGCGTTCGTTGGGTACACCGACGAGCGCGACGGCACGGTGATCGAGCTCACGCACAACTGGGATACGCCTGCCTATGACCTGGGGACGGGCTTTGGACACCTGGCGGTGGAAGTGGACGACGCCTACGCCGCCTGCGAGAAGATCAAGGCACAGGGCGGCACGGTGGTGCGCGAAGCCGGACCTATGAAGCACGGCACGACGGTGATCGCGTTCGTGACGGATCCGGATGGGTACAAGATCGAGTTTATTCAGAGGAAGTAAGAATTCTCCGGGCGGTGAGATCGGATTATTCTGATTTCACCGCTGTATTTGTCGTAAGGCATTGTCGCTTAGCGAATCGCTCGACAATAAAAAATAAAATAAAGCGCGATTTGTACAAATTTAAATATTCCACCTGAAGATCGAATGAAAATTCGGACGCTAATCGAAGATATTCAATAGCGTTGCTCGCCGCACTATGGTTTTGGCATATTTTCTTCTGTGCATATCTTCGGATACAAATCGATACAATTATTTCGGCATCCTTATTTAAGGATATCGAGATGCTATTTCATAAGCTGTGGATCGTGCCTCGGAGAGAATTTCGAGACGCATTTGAGACATTCTGACGTTGCTTCCCGTGTCCATTTCGGAGTCTTCCTATATACGGGAATAGTGCTGCCGACGAGAATCTGTCCCCTGGATATTAACTAACTACAAAACGATTCGGAGGGCGTGTCTCGCGTGCGAAGAGGGGGGATTCGACCTTCGGCGGCTTGTGGCGAACAGACTGCCATCGGCATGCGAGTGCCTCCGGATTTTCTGAGAGATGCACGAAATGCCGGTTTTCCTTCAACCAGGAAGTTCTTTGTCCTTTACGTGTGTGGGTGCGCAGCGTGACTGGAACCTTATCGAATGATTCGTCTGCTTTGGACCGCCAGTCGGCGACGTCCATCAAGCGGCCGCGCGCATGTTCTGGCGCGCGAACACGAACATCCGAAGGAAAAGCCATGAACTTGCCTACTCAAACCGAGGCTAGCGCACCTTCCACCAACGGCAGGCTTCTGGCGCGCCTGTTGGACATGCTGGTCATCGCTGCCGGGGCGCAGATCACGATATCCGGTCGCGGTGTGCCCGGGCAGGCAGGATATGACAGTGCTCTCGTCGCATTCACGTTGTTGGCCGTACTGCTCGTGTTTCCTCCTTTCGGGCTATACCGCACCGCCCGCACGCATTTGTTGTGGCGCTGCGTTTGCGTGCCTGGGATCGTCTGGCTTTTTACGCTTGCTGGCGCCGCGTTGGCCGCTTCCGTGATGCATCGGCCATACCATCCCGCACTCGCGTGGTTCTGCGAATGGGCGCTCGTCTCCGGTCTTGGGCTCATCGCATGCAGGCTGCTGGATTCCGCGCTTAGCTTGCGTCGTGCCGATCAGACGGCGAGCTACAGAACGGTTGCGATTGTCGGTACCGGTGCGCATTGCCGTCAGCTCTTGCGCAAGGTCGAATCGACGCCCGATTCGATTTACCACGTCGCCACGATCTTCGACACCGGCCCGGATCTCGGTGAGCCCCTCGGCGCGGTGCCGGCTTTTCGCGACCGCGCGGGTTTCGCTGCCTACGTGCGGCGTTACCGCATCGACGAGCTATGGCTCGCGCTGCCGCTGTCCGAGGAGCAGACGATCCACGCGTTCACCGGGCTCTTTCGCAACGATCTCGTCAACATTCGCTTTATCCCCGACGTCAGCGGTCTCGCGCTCTTCGAAGGAGAAATGGTGAATCTCGGCGGCACGTCGGCGATCAATCTTGTGGGCTCGCCGCTTTCATCGGAAGCCCTGGCGCAGAAGGAAGTGTTCGACCGCATCTTCGCCTGCTGCGTGCTGCTCACGATCTCGCCGCTCCTGCTCGCGATTGCGCTTGCAGTGAAGCTGACGTCGCGCGGCCCGGTGCTCTTCACGCAGCTGCGCAAGGGCGCCAACGGCAGGGTCTTCAACATCTACAAATTCCGCAGCATGCGGCTGCATGTGCAGGCTAATGGCGTGGTTCAGCAGGCGACGCGAGGCGACCCGCGCATCACGCGCGTGGGCGCGTTCCTGCGTCGCACGAGTCTCGACGAACTACCGCAGTTCTTCAACGTGCTGCGCGGCGAGATGTCCGTCGTGGGACCGAGGCCGCACGCCATCGAGCACGACACGCACTATCAGGACATCGTGGACAACTATATCCATCGCTATCGCATCAAGCCCGGTATCACGGGCTGGGCGCAAGTGAACGGATTCCGCGGCGAAACCGATCGCATCGAAAAGATGCAAGGTCGCGTCGAACACGATCTCTATTACCTGAGCAACTGGTCCTTCGGGCTCGACATGCGGATCGTCCTGATGACGGTCTTCAAGGGGCTGGTTCATCGAAATGCTTATTGATTAGCCGGAAAGCAGAAGTGTTGAAACGATTGAAAAAAAGGACCGTTCCCGAGCAGCGCAATATGTGCGGCAGTAGGGGTCACCGTGTTTCCAGTGCGAGCGCCACCATCGCACTGTGTCTGGCGCTTACCGCATGCGGAGTGGCGCCCGGCATGCGCATGATAACCAGCAAAGTGAAAGCAACCGTGGGCGCTGAGCAAACGGATGCTTCGTCCGCCGCAGCGGTGGGTGGCGCAAGCGCGACGCAAGTCGCCGATGCCACGGCCGCCACACCGGAGGTGGCCATCACGGAGCTGGACGCTGCGCTCGTGCGCCGTATTCGGGAAGAGCGGCTCGAAAAGCAACAAGCACAGGTCGAGTTGCTGTCCGCCGCGCCGCAGCCCTATACCGTCGGCGCGGGCGACGTCCTGCAGATCGTGGTGTGGGATCACCCGGAAATCGCGGCGGCCGTGGGTACGACCCAATCACAGGCCTCCACGCGTCCGGGCGATCCGTCTTCCGGCTTCGTGGTGGATCAGGCCGGGGATCTGGCGTTTCCCTATGCAGGCACGATGCACGTTGCCGGTCTTCGTACCGAGGAAGTGCAACGTCGCCTATCGGTCGCGCTCGCCAAATATTTCGTCAAGCCTCAGGTGACGGTGCGGATGGCGTCTTATCGCGCACACGAGGTTTACATCGACGGTGAGGTGCGCAACCCCGGTGTGGTCGCAGTGAATGACGTGCCGATGTCGCTGTACGAAGCGATTTCACGTGCAGGCGGCTTTGCGGACACGGCGGATCAGAGCGATCTCGTGCTGGTGCGCCAAGGCGCTTCGCACCGCATCAACCTGACGCAGATGGTGGCGAGCGGTGTCAGTCCGTCCCGGCTATATCTCAAGTCTGGCGACATGCTGCGTGTTGTCGCGCGCGATGAAAACGACGTCTACGTGATGGGCGAAGTCAACAAACCAATCTCCGCTATTCCGCGCCGCACGGGCCGCATCACGCTGGCTGACGCAATTGCGCAGGCAGGTAGCGTCAACTCGTCGACGGCCGATGCCGCGCAAATGTTTGTGATTCGCGGATCGCTGAGCGGCACGCCCCAAGTTTTCCATCTCGACGGACGCTCGCCAGTGGCGATGCTGGTCGCCAAGGAATTCGACCTGCAGCCTAAGGACGTCGTGTACGTGGATGGCAATGGCCTTGTCCGCTTCAACCGCGTGCTGACGTTGCTGATTCCGGCCATTAACGCCGGCTTGACTGCGGGGTTAGTGGCGAAATGATCGATCGCGTTCTGGTGGTTTGTGAAGGCAACATCTGCCGCAGTCCCTTGGCCTGCGCCATGCTCGCGCAGGCATTGCCCGATATTGGCTTTAGCTCGGCGGGCACACATGCACTGGTCGGGGAAGGTGCGGACCCGCTCGTTCTTGAAATGGCGCGCGAGCGTGGCGTACAGCTCGACGAGCATGTGGCCACGGCGATCACGGACGAACAGGTACGCGCCGCCGATCTCATTCTGACGATGACGAAGGTGCAGCGCGAACAGATCGAGCACGCGTGGCCGTATTCGCGAGGCAAAGTCTACCGGCTCAGCGAGAACGATGGCGTTGATGTCGTCGACCCGTATCGCCGCCATCGCACGGCATTTGAACTGGCATTCGCGCAAATCGAGCATGGCGTCGCGCATTGGAGCGATGTGCTGGCAGGACTGGCTCACTGAATCATGACCCTTCTTAAGCAAAACCGTCCGGCAGAGCAGGCGGACGACGACGAAATCGATCTTTCCGAGATCTTCAATGCACTGCGCGAAAGTTGGAAACAGATCGCAATCGTGGCGGCGTGCGTGCTCCTTCTAGGCACGACGTACGCCTTTCTTGGAACGCCGGTTTATCGCGCGGATGCTGTCATTCAGGTGGATGACGATTCGGGCATGAGCTCGATCAACGACAAGCTTGGCGACCTCGCATCGCTGTTTCAGAGCAAGGCGACTGCCGACGCGGAAATCGAATTGATCCGCTCGCGCATGGTGGTGGGTGAAACGGTGGACCGGCTGCATCTGGATGTGAGTGCGAAGCCGCATTACTTTCCGGTGATCGGTGGCGCAATTGCACGCCGCTCGCAGGCCGATGGCGATGCTGGTTTGGCGAAGCCGATTCTCGGCTTGGGGAGCTACGCATGGGGCGGCGAGAGGATCAGCGTGTCGCAGTTCGAAGTCCCTGCCGCGCTGCGCGAGAAGAAGTTCAAACTGCACGCGCTCGACGCTGAACGTTACGAACTGATCGATCCGGACGGCGACGTTGCATTGCGTGCACGCGTGGGCGAAGCTGCCAACGGTACGACGGCAGAAGGTCCCGTTCGGCTGACCGTGGCATCGCTCGTGGCAAGACCTGGGACGCGCTTTGACCTCAAGCGCTCTTCTACCCAGCAAACTGTCGAAGAACTGCAAAAGAAGCTCGATATTGCAGAGAAGACGAAACAGTCGGGCATTATCGGCGTCAAGCTCGATGGCGAAGACGCGCAGCGCATCACGGCAACGATCAACATGATCGCGAGCCTGTATGTGCAGCGCAACGTCGACCGTAAATCGGCGCAGGCGCAACAGATGCTCACTTTCCTTGGTGACCAGTTGCCACAGTTGCGCGCCAGCCTCGATCAGTCGGAGGCGCGCTACAACGCATTTCGCGCGAAGACCGGCGCCATCGATCTCGACGCCCAAGGCAAGCTCCTGCTGCAGTCCGTGGTGGATACGAAAACTCGCATGATCGAACTGCAGCAGCAGCGCGCCGATCTGGTACAGCGCTATACGCCTTCGCATCCGGCTGTCGCGGCCGTTGATGCGCGTATCGCCGAACTGGAGCACCAACAGGATCAATACGAGAGTCAGGTGAGCGGCCTGCCGCAGACGCAGCAGGAAGCGTTGCGTCTCATGCGCGATGTGAAGGTCAACACGGACCTCTATATGAAGCTACTCGACAGCACGCAGCAATTGCGCGTGTTGAAGGCGGGCCAACTCGGCAACGTGCGGACGGTCGACTTCGCCGTCGTGCCCGAGAAGCCGGTGCGCCCGAAGAAGCTCCTCGCGATTCCATTCGCGGCGGTGTTGGGTCTGCTGATTGGCTGCGCTGTTGCCCTCGGCCGCCGCATGCTCAATCGCGGCCTGGAAAGCCCAGCGGAAATCGAGCACGCCGTCGAAGTGCCTGTCTACGCGATCATCTCGCATAGCGACAAGCAACTCACGCTCGAACAAGCGGTACGCCGTAATCCGTCGAAGCCCGGTGTGCTAGCCGCGGCCTTCCCGGACGACGTCGCAGTCGAAGGTCTGCGTAGCCTGCGCACGGCGCTGCAGTTCGGCGTGCTCAAGCCCGAAAACAACATTGTCATGATTACCGGGCCGCGGCCTGGCGTGGGTAAGTCGTTCGTCTCAGTCAATCTCGCGACGGTGCTCGCTTCGACGGGCAAGCGCATCCTGCTGATTGACGCCGATATGCGGCGCGGCGACGTGCACTCGTATTTCTCGATCAACGGTAAGCCCGGCCTCGCCGAGGTGCTGACAGGCCGAGAGCCCGCCGACGTCATTCACCGTCAGGTGCTGCCCAACCTCGACGTCATGATGGCGGGATCGACACCAGATCGTCCGTCGGAGCTGCTGCTGCGCGATCGCTTTGGAACGGTGCTCAAGGCACTTGCCGCGACCTACGACATGGTGATCGTGGACTCGCCGCCCGTGCTCGCGGTGACCGATCCCGTGCTCATTGGCAAGGAGGCCGGTGCGACGCTCATGGTGGTGCGCCACGGCCGACATTCAGCTGCCGAACTGAAGGAGACGACACGTCACCTGGCGAGCGCAGGCGTTGCCGTGGACGGCGTCTTGTTGACCGACGTGCCGCAGCGCGGTGCGACCTATGGGGCGTACTCGGATTATCGGAAGAAGGTCGACTAACGCAGGGTGTTTCGTCCACTTGGGGACGGTTTACGCGGGATCACGGCAATGAAACAAAAAGTACTGCTAACGTTTGGAACCCGTCCGGAAGCGATAAAGATGGCACCGCTCGTGCAACGCTTGCGGCGCGATCCGGACTTCGATTGCAAAGTGTGCGTGACCGGGCAGCATCGCGAGATGCTTGACCAGGTTTTGGCGCTCTTCGACATCGAGCCGGACTTCGACCTGAACGTCATGAAACGCGGTCAGGACCTCTACGGTGTGACGACATCGATTCTCTCCGGCATGAGCGGGGTGTTGGAGCGTGCTCAGCCCGACATGGTGCTCGTGCATGGCGATACGACCACGACTATGGCCGCCACGCTTGCGGCGTTCTACAAGCGTATTCCGGTCGGTCACGTCGAAGCGGGCCTGCGTACTGGCAATTTGCTTTCGCCTTGGCCAGAAGAGGCAAATCGCAAGCTGACGGGCGCGCTGGCGACGCTCCACTTCGCGCCTACGGCGCGAGCCCAGCAAAACCTGCTTGCTGAAGGCGTGAGTGACGGCTCCGTCGTGGTCACGGGCAACACGGTGATTGACGCACTTCTGCATGTACGCGGGCGTCTCGCCGGCGATGCGCATTTGCGCGCCGAGGCCCAGCGGGTCTTGCCCGCGCTGCAAGCAGAGCGGCGTCTGGTGCTGGTCACGGGGCACCGTCGCGAGAGCTTTGGCGACGGCTTCGAGCGCATTTGCACGGCGCTCGCGCAAGTGGCCCGCGCGTATCCGGAAGTCGACATTGTCTATCCGATGCATCTGAACCCGAACGTGCGCGAGCCGGTGAATCGCCTGCTCACGAGCATCGCCAATGTCCACTTGATCGAACCTCTCGACTACCTGCCGTTCGTGAGCTTGATGGACCGATCGAACTTGATCCTGACCGACTCGGGCGGCATCCAGGAAGAGGCGCCTTCGCTGTGCAAGCCGGTGCTCGTGATGCGCGACACGACCGAACGTCAGGAAGCGATCGACGCTGGCGTCGTGCAGCTTGTCGGTACCGAAGTGCAGGCGATTGTCGAGGGGGTTTCGCGGTTGTTGGATGACCGGGCAGCGTACGCGGCGATGAGCCGGGGCGACAACCCCTATGGAGATGGGCGGGCGTGCGACCGCATTGCGGACGCGTTGAAGGCCCGTTGGACTGCCGCGCTTCGCGCGGCCTGAAGGCAACGATTAATCAAGACACCAACATCATGAATTTCGAAACGATTTCGGTTGTAGGGCTCGGCTACATCGGCTTACCGACGGCAGCGGCATTTGCCGCCCGGCGCAAGAAGGTGATTGGCGTCGACGTGAATCAACATGCAGTCGACACGATCAATCGTGGCGCAATTCATATTGTCGAGCCCGAACTCGACATGCTCGTACATGCCGCGGTGACGCAGGGCTACTTGCGAGCGACCACGATGCCGGAACCCGCCGACGCATTCCTCATTGCGGTTCCCACGCCGTTCTCGGATGGCCATAAGCCTGACCTCTCTTATATCGAGGCTGCGAGCCGAGCAGTGGCGCCCGTGCTGAAGAAGGGCGACTTGATCGTCCTCGAATCGACCTCGCCGGTAGGGGCGACCGCAAAGATGGCCGAATGGATGGCCGAAATGCGCCCGGACCTGACCTTTCCGCAACAGACCGGCGACGCATCGGAAGTGCGAGTGGCGCATTGTCCGGAGCGCGTGTTGCCGGGGCACGTGATTCGCGAGCTCGTCGAAAACGACCGCGTGATTGGTGGCATGACGGACCGTTGCAGTGAGGCGGCGCGCGAGCTCTATCAAGTGTTCGTGCGCGGTGAGTGCATCGTCACTGATGCGCGTACGGCGGAGATGTGCAAGCTCACCGAGAACTCGTTTCGCGACGTGAATATTGCGTTCGCCAATGAGCTTTCGCTGATCTGCGACCGACTGGACATCAACGTTTGGGAGCTCATCAAGCTGGCGAACCGCCATCCGCGCGTGAATATTCTGCAGCCTGGACCGGGCGTGGGCGGTCATTGCATCGCGGTGGATCCGTGGTTCATTGTGGATTCCGCACCTGAGCAGGCACGCCTTATTCGCGCTGCCCGCAATGTGAATGACGACAAGCCGCATTGGGTGATCGAGCGTGTGGAGAACGCGGCGAAGCGTTTCCGCGAACCGGTTATTGCGTGCCTTGGTCTTGCGTTCAAGGCGAATATCGATGATCTGCGCGAAAGCCCCGCGGTGGAGATTGCCAAGGAGCTGGGCCAGCGCTTTCCGGCGCAGGTCGTGGCTGTCGAGCCGAATATTCGCGAACTGCCGGCAGGGCTGGAGGGCGTGCTGCGGCTTTGCGATCTGCGCACGGCAATGGCAGAGGCTGACGTGATCGTGATTCTCGTCGATCACTCGCAGTTCAAGCAGGTCGATCCGATTCGCTTGCAGGCGAAGGTGGTGATTGATACGCGTGGTGTGTTGGCGGGACGTAGGTAGAGTGTGCGGCAACGGGACATCTGTGCAATTTTCGGTGATCTGCCATAGGCGCAAGTTCCTACGTTTGGGTAGAAATGTGGGTGCAACTATTGGGCATCGTCGCGAGCATGTCAAAGACGGCTTGCGCTATCCAGCGCAAGTGACTATCGGGAGCAAGTTGTCTCACGTTCTATGCGCCGCACCTTTCCTATGTTCTCTGTACTGGTCCTCTGTAGCGGCAGCCGATCGGAACACAGTTGATAGCGGGTACTCGAGTGTTTTCATATCCGACTGGAGTCGGGGGATGGCGCCAGAGTTGGTGGTGCAGAAGGCATCACCGGACGACGTCGTCGTTGTCGACGATCCGGTCCATAGCGGACGTAAAGCCGTAAAAGTCACGATTTCTCTCGATGAAGATTATTCACATGTGGCGAATGGAGCCCCACGCGCGGAAATCGTATTTCCGGGCTCGCTAAGGTTTGAGGTTGGGCACCACTATTTGATCAGGTGGAGCACATATATACCGTCATCGTTTGTCCCAGACGATGACGAGTCGGTTGTCATTACTCAGATTCATCAAGGAGGGTGTTGCAGTGGCCCCCCACCCATCATGCTGACGATTCGTGGTGACCATTATGAATTCGCGGAGCGCTCTGACGTAAATGGTGTGCGGCAACAAGTGCTCCGAAAAATCAAGAGTGATATCGGTAGGTGGGTCAATTGGGTGCTGAGATATGTACCTGATCCAAGTGGAGTGAAATCAAGGACAGAATTGCGTAAAGATGACGTTGTTGTTTATTCGTCTGATAGATGGCCTAACGCGTATTCGGATGATCAGACATCGTATTTGAAGATTGGGCTTTATAAATCGAAATGGGATTTCAAAAATGATGCTAATCGTCGGTTGTGTTTGCTTTTCGGCGATATCTTAATCTCCGAGAGAGGTGAGGGCAGTCTTGGGATCGTGAGCGCTCTGGACAGTGACACAGAATAGGAGGCGGACATTGAAGCGAGTGGATTTATTTGGAACGAAAGTTGATGTTGCTACCATGGATGAAACGGTCCAAAAGATCATGACAAGGATCGATCGACAGCAGTTCACCCAACATGTGGTCGTCAACGTTGCAAAGCTTGTGAACATGCAGTCGGATGAAGCATTGGCGGCAGCAGTCAGCGGCTGCGACATTATCAATATTGACGGTATGGGGGTCGTCTGGGGGGCACGTGCTCTCGGCTACAGAATTCCAGAGAGAATTGCCGGAATTGACCTGTTCGACCGGCTTCTCTCAGCGGCGGCTTCTCGGCGATACCCCGTGTTCTTTCTAGGTGCGACAGAGGCTGTATTGGCATCGGCTGTGGAGCAATGCCGCGCGCGATATCGATCATTAGAAATTGCCGGATCGCATCACGGATATTTCTGGGGGAACGAGCGTGATGTAGCCGATGTCATCAGACGTTCCGGCGCCAGATTGCTATTCGTCGCCATAACTTCTCCGAAAAAGGAGCGTTTTATCAATGACTGGGGGCGCGAACTTGGCGTCGATTTCGTAATGGGAGTTGGCGGCACATTCGACGTTGTCGCTGGAAAAGTTCGCCGGGCACCCCTTTGGATGCAGCGTTGTGGATTGGAGTGGTTCTTTCGGGTACTCCAGGAGCCCCGCCGCATGTGGAAACGTTACCTGATTACAAACAGTGCTTTTCTATTCATGGTAGGGAAAGCTTGGATTTCGCCGAGGCGGAGCTAACGGCACTGACCATTGGTGGTAAATACGGCAGAACAAAAAATCTTATGATCAAACAAGCGCTACATCTGACGATTGGAAATCTAGTTTCAAGATGCGTATTTGCCTTTTTGACGATTGCGCTGGCGAAGATCGTTAATCCGTCAAGCTACGGCGCGTTTTCATATGCGATTGCGATTACTACAATTTCGAGCTATTTTTGCGAACTTGGTATTCAAAACACCTATTTGCGCGACGTCTCGGGAAGCAAGCCATTATGGTCATGTTATACGATCACATCGCTATATATGCGTTTTCTGCTGTATTTTCCTGTTTGTGCCGTTGCCTATACATTATTTCCATATCTAGTCGATTCAAAGGTGACTCTGCGATGCGTCGAGTTGATGTTCGCCCCTGGCGTGCTCGGTTTGACGCTGACGAACTGGATCACCGGTGCCTTGTTATCGCAATCTAGAATCGAACAGCTTGCGCTTACTCGAATTAAGGCGGCCGGAGCGCAGGTTGTGTTGGTCGGTGGCTGTGCGTTTATGCCGATTACTGAGAATTCTCGAATTGAAGTGGTGGCGCTTGGATACGGTATCGGCCTGCTTGTGGGCGGATTATTCGGAATTAAAGTTGTTCCTCTGAAAAAATTTTCAATCTCTGCGAAGAGATTTCGTCATTTTTCGTGGAGACTCCTACGCGGTCTGCAGGGTTATGTCGTGTCGGGATGGTTTTACATGCTCGCACCATCCCTAGGTGTGCTGATACTCGAGCGTAGTGCAACCTTGGCTGTTGTTGGCACTTTTTCCTTGGCTGCCAGAGTTCCGCAATTTATGTACACAATACCGGGAGCCGCAGGTCAGTCATTCTACCCGAAATTATTTGAGGCATTTCGGAATCGAGATTGGAAGTCGTATAATTTTTTCTTCACTAAAGAAGCGAAGCTGCTGTTGCCCATTGGCCTATTTCTTGCACTTGCGATATTGATATCTGCTCCTGTCATATCTAGGGTTGTCGGTCACTCCCCAAATGCTCCTTACCAGGAAGAGTTCAAGAAGGCATTGTTGATTGGTGCGGGGATAATTTTTATTCAGAGCTTGTCGATTCCATTGGGCCATGCACTAGAGACTACAGGACGAGCCGGCCATAGGACGCTTGGACAGGGTATCGCATTAAGTATTGCCATCGTGTTGTTTGCAGCCTTGGGGCGGAAATTTGGTGCGGTGGGCGCTATGGTGGCTGCGGTCATAACTGAGGGTATTTTATATATCGGATGGCTAACCTTGCTGATTTTTAGTGACCGAAGGGCACAAGTTTCTCAGTTGCTGATCCCAAGCATGGTTGGTGCGCTGTTTGTCGTATTTTCCGGTATTGGTATGTGGCGTTTATACGTGGGAACTTGATGAAGATTCTGATCATTTGCGAGCATTTTTTTCCTTTGACTGGTGCGCAGGCGCTGCAGGCCACAAAGGTGGCGGACGCTCTCTCGCTTGCAGGGTGTGAGGTACGCATACTGTGCGGTGCAAGGCAGGTGCAAGGCGCGGAATCTGCGTATCCCGTTTATTTTGTCGAAACGGTTCCGTACGGTGGATCGAATAATATTTTGGATCGAGTAGTGAGACGTGTCCGTCATGAGTTCAATGATATCAATGCCGAAGGTGAATGGATAAATGCGATGGTCGAGAAGGCCATTGAAATGGAGCGTGAATTTAAACCTGATGTCATTATGACTCAATCAACGCCTTTTAGAAGCCATCTTGTTGGTCTGCGCCTGCCCAGTGAAATGCGGGAAAAATGGGTGGCTTATTTCAGCGATTTATGGCCACTGTGCCTTACGCCGTATCCATATCGCACGACTTTGTCCAATATTTTGTCCTTTGTACAGCTGAGATCTCTTGGGAGGGTTTTGGGCACAGCCAGAAAAATCATCATGTCGAGTGATGAGTCGGTTTTCCAAATTACAAGAAAATTTCCTCACATAGATCCGGAGAAATTTTTCTCTGTCGCGCACATAGGCACGCCTCCGTCGGGGTTAGCGCCTTCCGCTATGGAGAGCGAGCACTACGCCAGTCGATTTGTCCACGTAGGAAGATTGACCCGGGAAAGAACTTGTCCCGAGCTCGTAACCGCAATCGGAAAACTTGTTGAGGAGGAGGGGACAAGTGGCGCACGTTTCCCAGGCTTCACGTTTGTAGGATGGGTTGATCAAGAATTTCGCGAAAGGTGCGTAGAACTTGAGCGAAGCGGTGCGATCGAGTTTGTGGGAGATGTCGATCCGACGGTCGCCCAATCGATTTGCACGGCAGCAGGCGTGCTTGTCGTGATTGAAGCAAATATGCCTGAAAGCCCCTTTTTGCCGAGCAAATTTAGCGACTACGCAATGTTGCGAAAGCCAATTCTTTCGATTTCACCGCCGGGCCCCATCCGACGATACCTGTCCAGACATGGTGGTGGTGTGGCTACGGGACACAATGCAAGGGATATTCAGGATGCCATGCGAAGTCTTATTAAGAACAAGCACTCCACTTCCGATGGCGTGCGGCTCGCAGCGTTGTTCGACGCAGGTCATGTAGCGCAGAAGTATATCGAAATATTCGGGCGACAAGTGTGAAGATCCTAGTTGTTACTAACATGTTTGCTGGCGCGAACCCCGTGTCACCTAGTCAGGGAATATTCGTTTCCGAACAAGTCAACGCGTTGCGCCGATTGCCGAATGTTGAGGTCGACGTTGAGGTCGTCAAAGGTTTCGATGGATCGCATGCATATTTGACCTCAATGCCAAGAATTATAAGAACCATCATTCATGGCAGATACGATGTCATTCACTATCATTTTGGCCTGACCGCGTGGTCTGCGCCATTGGTTCGCATGTTCACGAAGGCCAAGATTGTTGTCACTTTGCATGGCTCCGATGTGTGTGGTCCACGATGGATGAGATTAATTTCTTCATTTTCATCCAGATTTTGTGACGTCGTCGTTGCGGTTAGCAAAGAAATAGCAATCAGAACACCGACTATATCCAGAAAATCCGTGACTATTCCCTGTGGCGTGGATGTTGAATTCTTCAAGCCAGAAGTTAAACTGAGGCAGTTTAGGTCGACTAGATTGGTAATATTTCCATCATCCCCGGATCGACCGGAGAAGGATTACAATTTATTTAAGCAGGTGTTGGAGAAAATCCGGCTCGCACTTCCCGAGTTGAATATAGAGGAGCGGTGGATAGATAAGCTTAGTCGTGCAGAAGTGAAGGATCTCCTTCAACGAGCACACGTTCTTATTCTCACTTCGAAACGGGAGGGGTCGCCTCAAGTAGTTAAGGAGGCGATGGCTTGTGCGTTACCAGTAGTTGCAGTGAATGTAGGCGACGTCGCCAAATTACTCGGTGGAGTCGAGCAGTGTTTCGTGTCGGCCGATCGTGACTCTGAAGCAATTTCAACTAAGGCTGTTCAGATTCTGTCGAGTACAAAGGAATCTACCGGACCCGAAAGACTGAGAGAATTTGGGTATACAGAATCGGATGTTGTTAATAGGTTGATGAAAATCTACCAATCAATTTTGAATTAAGGAAGGTGTATTGATTTGACGTGCTGTTGTGTGCTGGCTATTTTCATGTTGAGTGTGATTTAAGAATTTGGAGATTCAGGGTGATCGCTGGCGATGTGAGCTACGTAGGAGGCGGCGGGGGAGGGAGGAAATCTGCCAGTTATTATTTTGCCATATGCGCGATAAGCGCGAAGCTGGTAATGGATTTTTTTGTTCCGGCGAGAGAAGTGAATTTTTTGGCGTTTAATATACTTTTAGTAATTCTGTTTTTATTATTTAGGCCGCGGATATATCTTGGTACGCGGGGTGTGTTTTGTTTTCTCGCAATTTGGCTATTTTTTATTTTTCAGGTGCTTAGGGGCCTCGATAATTCAATTGCCTATAAAATGGCGGGTCTTCCCGTGCTTGTGGTAATTTTCTATAGCACGGGGCGCGGAATAAATAATGCGGCAATGAAAAAACTTTCTGTGTACATATTTGCAGAATTTTGTGTTTTCTTCATTGTTAATTACTTCATTTCTCTTGCGAAAGGGCTCACGTCGAGTCGTGAATTTTGGAATTTCGAACACGCTAACCTTCTCGGTAGCTATGTGCTTTGCATGCTGGTGCCAGTGAATTATTTGATCATTAGTTCAGGACGTTTGCGAGGAAGATTGCTTGGTTTATGCCTGATGATAATGGGTTATCTGTCGACATCTACAGGGGCTTTCTTACTATCTGTGGGTGTTTTTGTGCGCGCGAGAAATTTCAGAGTTAAAAATATTCTGTTAATTTTGATATCTGGAATTTTTCTCGCTGGTGCGGGGATTTTTATTCTAAGCGTTGCAGATACGGCGACATATGCAAAAATTGTCGCGCCGTTCAGGTTGATAAGTGATGGCGGGTGGGAGAGACTGGTCAATGAGGCTCGCAACGGGGGCGGGATTGCCTATTTGACCTCGGATCAACAAGGATCATTTACATGGAGGGTTTATGCGTATTTAGTTTATATGTTTTATATATTCAACGAAGGATGGAATTATCTTTTATTTGGCAATGGTGTCGGTGGCTATGAGGTGGTCTGGGGTGGTGCTATGCCGCATAATGATTTCATTTTGATATTGGTTGATTATGGGTTGTTATTTTTTACTGCGTGGATATTTTTTTTCGTCTGGTTGCTTGTCAAGGTGTGGAAAAAATATCCGGAGTGGTTTGTTATTGTTATTCTGGTATTGTTCAGGCTGCTTTGTGAGAATAACCTTTACTCTTATTACGTTGCGAGCACATCCTGCATAATTTTCTCGTTAATATTCGGTGCAACTGTGCGAGAGACTCGAAACAGGAGTTGCGCAAAGGGCAAGGCTTGATATGCAACGTGTAAGAAAAATCGTTTCACAACGGATGGAAATTAATTGGTATTTCTGAGTTTGGGCGCGATTTCCGGATGTCAATCCGGCGTCTATGCTGCCTTTGTTTCTCGCTCGAACCGCGCATCATGTTGTTCCACAGGGGTTCGGTGGCCAAGAGAAGAATGGTGGCTTCTTCGATTGCAAAACACCTCGATGTATTCAAAGAGCTCTCCCGCTCACATCCCCGGCACCATCTCCGGCGGATGCTGCTTGAGCTGCTTCCTGGCCTCACGGAATTCGGGAAAGATCGACTCCACGGTCTGCCAGAACCGCGGACTATGATTCATTTCGCGCAAATGCGCGAGCTCATGCGCAACCACATAGTCCACCACCGAAAGCGGAAAATGAATCAACCGCCAGTTGAGCCTGATCCGTCCTTCACTTGAGCAACTCCCCCATCGCGTCATAGCTGAAGAAAGCGCATAAGACCGAAACGTAACCCCAAGCTTGGCCGCATAAGCCCCAAGCCGCTCCCCAAAAACCCGCGTAGCCTCCCCCTGAAGCCACCCAGTCACACGATCCTTGATCTGCTGCGCATCCGCATGCAGCGGCAGCGGCAACGCCAGCACGCGCGTCACCTCATCAAACGCGAGCACAGAAGCCCCAAGCCTCACACGCAACGGCTTCCCAAGATACGGCAACTGCGCACCATCACCCCATTCCACGCGCGGCAGCGCCCGTTGCTCAACCCGCGTCTGCCACTCAATCAGCTTCGCAAAGATCCATCTCTGCTTCTCAGCAATCGCCGTTTCAATATCGGCAATCGTCACCCACCGAGGCGCCGTAATCGTGAGCCCGGTTCCATCAATAGCAAACCCGATCGATTTGCGCGAAGACCGCTTGAGCCGATACTGGAGCGTGCGCGCCCCTAGTTCGAGCGTGCGCAGCCGCGTCCCATCAGGCGCAAGCGGCCCTGAGGGCGCCTTGAAAGGCGACTGCGTGTGAGCAGGAGCAGCAAAAAAAGGCAACGAAGGCGAGGGCGTACCAACCGGCGCCGGCTCCGCAAAGAGCGGCAAATCGAGTTGCCCGTTATCGAGCGCCGCTGAAGGGCGCGGCGGAGTTGACTTCTGCATCGTCAGGCTTGTTGCGGGATGGCGTGTGTGGCGCGCTCGGCCGGTTTACCGCTGGAGCGTCAAATCCTCGCGGCGTCTGCCGTTGCACCGTCCGTTTCGCGATAGGCATCCGGATCGATGCGACGCATTTCGGCTTCGATCCACTGCTCCACACGCGTATTCACCTGGTCAGGCGTGAGTCCGGTTGTCTCGATCGGCTTGCCGATCGACACCGTGACTATACCCGCATACTTCATGAACGAGTTGCGGGGCCAGACGTGTCCCGCGTTGTGTGCGATCGGCACGACGGGTGCGCCTGCGGAAATCGCAAAGCGCGCGCCGCCGGTCTTGTACTTGCCCTGCTTGCCCACAGGCGTGCGCGTGCCTTCCGGGAACATGATGACCCACGCGCCTTCGGCCATGCGCGCCTTGCCCTGGCGTGTCACGGAGGCGAACGCGTACTTGCCTTCTTTACGGTCGATGTGAACCATCTTCAGCATGCCCAGCGCCCAGCCGAAAAACGGCACGTACAACAGTTCGCGCTTGAACACGTAGCACATCGGCCGTGGCATCAACGCGGGAAACGCGAACGTCTCCCAGGCAGACTGGTGCTTCGAGAGCAGCACGGCCGGTCCGTTGGGCAGGTTCTCCATGCCCTCGATGCGGTATCGGATGCCGTTGAGCCAGCGCGCGACGACCAGCGTCGAACGGCACCAGCCCACGGCCATCCAGTAGCGCCGCGCGGCGTTCATGAACGGGAACGCGATGAAGCACGCCATGGCGTAGGGGATCGTGTAGACGATCAGGTAGATGAACAACAGCAGGGAGCGGATGAAGCGCATCGGTTGGACCGTTCGGAGGGCAGGGCTGTAGTGGGCCAGGGCGGTGTTAAGCCGACTCGTTCGCGAGAAAGTCGAGCACGAACGCGCGCAGGTCGGTGTGCACTTTCGTGCCTTCGGGCAGGCCGCCCGCGGCGTGCGTCTTCTCGCCCTTGCCCGTGAGCACGAGGTGCGTGGGAAAGCCGAGCACCGCGCCGGCTTGCAGGTCGCGCAGCGAATCGCCTACCACGGGCGTTTCCGCAGGATCGATCTCGAAGCGGTCGGCGATCATTTTGAGCATGCCGGGCTTGGGCTTGCGGCAGTCGCAATGGTCCTGCGCGGTGTGCGGGCAGAAGAACACGGCGTCGATGCGCCCGCCCACCGCGGCGGCCTGGCGCTGCATCTTCGCGTGCATTTCGTTGAGCGCCGTCGTGTCGAACAGGCCCCGGCCGATGCCGGACTGATTCGTCGCGACGGCGACACGATAGCCCGCCTGGTTCAGGCGAGCGATCGCTTCGAGGCTGCCCGGCAGCGCGATCCATTCGTCGGCCGACTTGATGAACGCGTCGGAATCGACGTTGATCACGCCGTCGCGGTCGAGGATCACGAGTTTGCGGCTGGTGCTGGTCGGCATGGCGTCGTCTTCAGTTGAGGGTCACGACGGCCATCATGCGGCGAGGCGCGAGATGTCGGCCACGCTGTTCATCTGGCGATGCAACGCCTTGAGCAGCGCGAGGCGGTTCGCACGCAGCGCGGGGTCTTCCGCGTTCACCATCACGTCGTTGAAGAACGTGTCGACGGTTTCGCGCAGCGCCGCGAGCGCCGTGAGCGCGCCCGTGTACTCGCGCGCGGCCAGTTGCGTCTGCACGCGCGGCGCGACCTGTTCGAGCTGCGCGAAGAGCGCCTTTTCCGCGTTTTCCACGAAGAGGGTGCTCTGCACGCCAGCGTCCTCCACACCCTCGGACTTCTTGAGGATGTTCGAGATGCGCTTGTTGGCCGCCGCGAGCGAGGCCGCTTCCTCGAGCGCCGCGAATTCGCGCACGGCGTCGAGACGCGCGACGATGTCGTCGAGGCGCGTGGGGTTCAGCGCGAGCACGGCGTCGATTTCCTGCGCCGCGTAGCCGCGTTCGCGCAGCATGCCGCGCAGGCGGTCCATGCAGAATTCGTAGATGGCTCGCGTCGATTCCGTCACCGCTTCGATGCCGGCAAATTGCGTGTACGTGGTGCGCAGCAGTTCGACGAGGTCGAGCGGCAGTTGCTTCTCGACCAGGATGCGCAGCACGCCCAGCGCGTGGCGGCGCAGCGCGAACGGGTCTTTCTCGCCAGTCGGCGCGAGTCCGATGCCCCAGATGCCCACGAGCGTTTCGAGCTTGTCCGCGAGCGCGACGATCGTGCCCGTGACCGTGCCCGGCAGTGCATCGCCGGAGAAGCGCGGCTGGTAGTGCTCGGTGCACGCGAGCGCCACTTCTTCGGACTCGCCGTCGTGGCGCGCGTAGTAGGTGCCCATCGTGCCTTGCAGCTCGGGGAACTCGCCCACCATGTCGGTCAGCAGGTCGGCCTTGGCGAGGCGCGCGCCGCGTTCGGCGAGCGCGATATTGGCGCGGCACATCAAGGCAATGGCGCCCGCGAGCGCTTCGAGGCGCTCCACGCGCAGCAACTGCGAGCCGAGCTTGTTGTGATAGACCACGTTCGCGAGCAACGGCACGCGCTCGGCGAGCGGCTTCTTCTTGTCCTGCTCGAAGAAGAACTTGGCGTCCGCGAGACGCGGGCGCACGACGCGCTCGTTGCCTTCCACGATCTCGTCCGGCGTTTCGGTCTCGATGTTCGAGACGATCAGAAAGCGCGAGCGCAGGCGGCCTGCGTCGTCGGTGAGCGCGAAGTACTTCTGGTTCGTCTGCATCGTGAGGATCAGGCATTCCTGCGGCACTTGCAGGAATTCGTCCTCGAACTTGCACGCGTACACGACCGGCCATTCGACAAGCGAGTTCACTTCGTCGAGCAGCGCTTCGGGCATGACGACCTTATCGTCGCCGGCCTGTTCGATGAGCTGGTCGCGGATCGAGTCGCGGCGGTCCGCGTAGCTCGCGATCACGCGGCCTTTGTGCTGCAGCGTGTGCGCGTAGTCGTCGGCGCGCGTGATGGCAACCGGGCCATGCGAGAGGAAGCGGTGGCCGCGCGTGGTGTCGCCGGCGTCGATGCCGAATGCCGTGACGGGCACGATCTGGTCGTCGTGCAGGACCGTCAGGCGGTGCACCGGGCGCACGAACTGCACGTTGCTGCCGTCCGGGCGCTGGTACGTCATGACCTTCGGGATCGGCAGCTTGGCGAGCACTTCGTCGAGCACGGCCTGCAGGCCGTCGGCGAGCGTGGCGCCGGGCGCCGAGTAGCGCAGGAAGAACGCTTCGTTCTTGCCGTCGCTGGCGCGTTCGAGGTCGCTCACCGGGAAGTCGGGGAAGCCGAGCGCGGCGAGTTTCTTCGCGAGCGGCGCGGTGGGCTGGCCATTGGCGTCGAGCGCGACCGAAACGGGCAGCACTTTTTCGCGCACCTGCTTTTCGGGCGCGACGCTGCGCACGTTCTTGATCGTCACGGCGAGACGGCGCGGCGTGGCGAAGCGTTCGAACGAGAGGTCGCCTTCGATCAGGTCGCGCGCGGCGAGGCGCTGCGCGATGCCTTCGGCGAACGCGTCGCCGAGGCGCGCGAGGGCCTTCGGCGGCAGTTCCTCGGTCAGCAGTTCGACGAGGAGAGTGGCGTGATGAGCTTGCGTCATTGTTGTAGAGATCCGGTCATTCCTCGTCGAACTTGCGTTCGACCTTCAGCGGCGGCGCCCAGGCGGGCATCGCGGCGTCCTGTTCGTCGGTGGTCAGGCCAGGCACGCCGTGCACCGGATTGCCGAGCATCGGGAAGCCAAGCTTTTCGCGCGATTCGTAGTACGACTGCGCCACGCTGCGCGAGAGCGCGCGAATGCGGCCGATGTACGCCGCGCGCTCCGTCACGGAGATCGCGCCGCGCGCGTCGAGCAGGTTGAACGTGTGTCCGGCCTTGAGCACGAGCTCGTAGGCGGGCAGCGCGAGCTGCAGCTCGATCATGCGCTTCGCTTCGCCTTCGTATGCGTTGAAGAACGTGAACAGCAGGTCGACGTTCGCGTGCTCGAAGTTGTACGTGGATTGCTCGACTTCGTTCTGGTGGTAGACGTCGCCGTAGGTGAGGCGGCGCAGCTCGGGGCCGTTCGGGCCTTCCTCTTCCCACTCGGTCCAGATGAGGTCGTAGACGTTCTCGACCTTCTGCAGATACATCGCGAGGCGCTCGAGGCCGTAGGTGATTTCGCCGAGCACCGGCTTGCAGTCGATGCCGCCCACTTGCTGGAAGTAGGTGAACTGCGTGACTTCCATGCCGTTCAACCAGACTTCCCAGCCGAGGCCCCAGGCGCCGAGCGTGGGGTTCTCCCAGTCGTCTTCGACGAAGCGCACGTCGTTCTGCTTCAGGTCGAAGCCGAGCGCCTCGAGCGAGCCGAGGTACAGGTCGAGGATGTTCTCCGGCGCGGGCTTGAGCACCACCTGGTACTGGTAGTAGTGCTGCAGGCGGTTCGGGTTCTCGCCGTAGCGGCCGTCCTTCGGGCGGCGCGAGGGCTGCACGTAGGCCGCGCGCCACGGCTCGGGGCCGATCGCGCGCAGGAAGGTGTGGACGTGCGAGGTGCCGGCGCCGACTTCCATGTCGATCGGCTGGAGCAGCGCGCAGCCCTGCTTGTCCCAGTAAGACTGGAGCGTCAGGATGATTTGCTGAAACGTGAGCATGTGTGCCTGCAGTGTCTTTTAGGGCGAAAGGCGTGGGCTGCGGCGGCAAGGACGGCCAGGCGCTGCGTTCGGCGCGTGGCGGCGTCCCTTGCGTGCTGCGGTCCCGGCCCCCCGTCAGGAGGGGCGGCCCGGTGCTAAAACGTTGAATTTTACCGGATTGGCGGGGCGTTGAGACCGCGGCGGGGTTCCGGGGGGATTTCGCTGTTGATGCCGCGCCGCAACGGCATCGATTGCCGGTGCGGTAACGAAGAAGCGGCAGCCGCGCGAGGCACTGCCGCTTCACACGTCATCACGCCTTCTTGCGCCCCAGCCGTGCCGGCCCGAACGCGAAGCCGAGCGCCAGCAACAGCGGCGACACGGCGATCACGATGTCGTTGCCGCTTCTCACGTAGGGCGTGAAGCCTTGCGTGCCTTCCACGCGCACGTCGAGCGAGCCCACGGTGAAGGCGGGCAGGCGCGCGATCACGTTGCCGTGCGCGTCGATGGCGGCGGTGGCGCCCGTATTGGTCGCGCGCAGCATCGGCCGGCCGGTTTCGAGCGAGCGCATGCGCGCGATCTGCAGATGCTGGTCGAGCGCGATGGTGTCGCCGAACCAGGCGAGGTTCGTCGAGTTGATGAGGATGCCCGGCGAGGTCGGGCTCTCGCGCACGGTGCGCGCGATTTCCTCGCCGAAGATGTCCTCGTAGCAGATATCGACGGCCACCGGCTGGTTGTGCACGAGGAACGGCGGCTGCACGGGGGCGCCGCGCGCGAAGTCGCCAAGCGGGATGTTCATGAGATTCACGAACCAGCGGAAGCCCCACGGCACGAATTCGCCAAAGGGCACGAGGTGGTGCTTGTCGTAGCGGTACAGGCCGTTCTGCCCGGGCGTGATGCCGAACAGGCTGTTGGTGTAGTCGACCACGCGCCCGTCGGGCGTGACCGTGCCGCCCACGGCGCCGAACAGGATCGAGGTGCCGGTGCCGTCGGCGAAGGCGCGGACATCGCGGCCGAACTTCTCGGGGATTTCCTGCATGAGCACGGGAATCGCGGTCTCGGGCGTGACGACGAGGTCGGCGGGCTTTTCGGTGATGAGCTTCTGGAATTCGGCGAGCGAGTCCGTGAGGCCGGATTCGGAGAACTTCATGTCCTGCTTCACGTTGCCTTGCAGGAGGCGCACGTTCAGGGGCGTGTTTTCGGGGTGCGTCCAGTTGACGAGCGGCAACAGCAAGCCCGCGGCGATCACGGCCACGGTGGCCACGGTGGCGATGGCGGCCGTGG
The DNA here is from genome assembly GCF_004353915.1 of Paraburkholderia silviterrae. Classification (GTDB taxonomy): domain Bacteria; phylum Pseudomonadota; class Gammaproteobacteria; order Burkholderiales; family Burkholderiaceae; genus Paraburkholderia; species Paraburkholderia silviterrae. The sequence continues at coordinate 63,736 of NZ_SMRP01000003.1, forward strand.
CGATGCCGCGGCGTTGCGTGCCGCCGGCGGAAGGCGCGAGCGCATCCGGGCGCGCTCGGCGCACGTGTACGAGCGCCTGCACGGCCAGCGCCGCGACGAGCGCGAGCACCCAGCCCACGCCATAGACACCGACGATCGGCGCAAATCCGGAGAGCGGCCCGTCCACCTGCGCGTAGCCGCTGGAAAGCCACGGGAAGCCGGTGAAGACATAGCCGCGCGCCCATTCGCCGAGCGCCCAGGCGCTCGCGAATGCGAAGGCGCCGTGCCATGTCGGCGAAAACGGCAGCGTGCCGTTGCGCTCTCGCGCGTTGCTCGCGTGTCCCGCGCAGAACGACCAGAGGAGCGCGGCGAGCCCCGGATAGAGGCCGAGGTAGAGCGAAAAGAGCACGACCGCCGCGCCCGCGAGCACGGCGGGCATGCCGCCGTAGAAGTGCATGCTCACGTAGAGCCACCAGATGCCGCTCACGAAGTTGCCGAAGCCGAACGCCCAGCCGGTGAAGAGCGCGCTCTTCCAGCCCGTGGTGCGCGTGAGCCAGAAGTAAAAGCCCGCGAAGATCGCGATTTCGAGCCAGCCTCCGTGCGGCGTGGGCGCGAACGAGAGCGTATTGAGCGCGCCCAGTGCGGCGGCGGCCAGGTAGTGCCAGGCGGGCAGGGCGCGCCGCGCCGCGGCGTCGCCTTTGCCGGCGGAGGCGGTGTCAGCGGCGCGCGCGCCGTTGCGCGTGCGGGAATCGATCGGTTCAGCCATGGATGTGCGTGGGCGCTGCAGTCCGACTGCAGGGGCGCTCGGGGCGCGGGTTGCAAAACGTTCGCCGCACGCGCCGTGCGTGCAGCGAGCGCAACGATAGCATTTTCGCGCGTCGGCAATGTGTGGCGTCGGGGCGGACGTTTGGGGGCGGATCGTGCGCTGCTCGGGCTATGCACGCCGCAAAGCAAGACGCCGGCCCTAGGGCCGGCGTCGTCCGAAGCGCGTAGAGCACGGATCGCACCGATAGCGCATCTCGCGCATCTCGCGCGGGGCGTCAGGTCCCCGGCGGCTGCAGCGCGGCTTCGCGCTGGCCCGCGAGCGGATCGCGGCGCACGAGCAGCATGTGCACCTGGCGGGCGTCGGCGCGCAGCACCTCGAAGATCAGGTCGTCGATGCGCACCTTTTCGCCGCGATGCGGCACGTGCCCGAAATGGTTCGTGACGAAGCCGCCGATGGTATCGACTTCATCGTCCGAGAAATGGGTGCCGAACGCCTCGTTGAACTGCTCGATTTCGGTGAGCGCGCGCACGCGGAAGCGCCCGTCGGGCGAGGCGATGATGTTGCCGCTTTCCTCGTCGAAGTCGTATTCGTCCTCGATGTCGCCAACGATCTGCTCGAGCACGTCCTCGATCGTGATGAGGCCGGCCACGCCGCCGTATTCGTCCACGACGATGGCGATGTGATTGCGGTTCTGGCGAAAGTCGTGCAGCAGCACGTTCAGGCGCTTGGACTCGGGGATGAACACGGCCGGGCGCAGCATGCCGCGCACGTCGAATTCCTCTTCGGCGTAGTAGCGCAGCAGGTCTTTCGCGAGCAGCACGCCAATCACGTTGTCGCGGTTGCTCTCGTAGACCGGATAGCGCGAGTGCGCCTTGTCCAGCACGAAAGGGATGAACTCGTCGGGGGTCTCGGCAATGTTGATCGCATCCATCTGGGCGCGCGGCACCATGATGTCGCGCGCGCAGAGCTCGGACACCTGGAATACGCCCTCGATCATCGAAAGCGAATCGGCGTCGATCAGATTGCGCGCGTGCGCGTCCTGGAGGATTTCGAGAAGCTCGCTGCGCGAGTCGGGCTCGGGCGAGATGAAGTCGGTCAGCCGCTCGAGGAGGGAGCGCTTTTCCTGCGGTTTGTCGGTTTGTCGTCGACTGGGATAGGAGTCGTTCATGGTGGTGCGCCCTGGGCCTCTTGAGGGCTGGGCGCGCTGTTGCGGATAGGAAAGGATACAACATGCGTGTGGCGCGCCCGTGTAGGGCATGCCCGCAGATCCATCCTAACGCAGATGCGGGGTACCCGCGCGGTCGAGAACACCCGGTGGCCGCCGCTTCCACAACGCGCGCCGGCCGGTGTCAATGCGCGCGGCACTTTGCGGGCGCTCGCCCTGGTTCGCACTAGTTCTTGGCGTCGGATTTAAACGATTCTGGGCACCACTTTGACGAGCGTCATTTCCTGAGAGATGTTTGACAATCTCCTTTCAGCGATGACGCTCTAATTCGCCTCTTGGTGCGGGACATCGTCGTCCTGCGTGTTGATGGCCGGACAAGCGGTCCGGTCCAGCTGCGAGAGGAGACTCATTGTGCAAGTGTTATCGAAAAGGCGTGCGAAGCTGTGCGCGGCATGGCTCGTGCCGCCGCTACTCGTCATTTTGACCGGCTGTGCGACCGAAGCGTCGCGCACGCTCGCCGTCCCGCAAGTGGCGGTGGCGAGCACGCCCTACGCGGGCAAACCCGTGCCGGTCGCGGTCGGCAAGTTCGACAATCGTTCGAGCTACATGCGCGGCATTTTCACGGACGGCATCGACCGTCTGGGCGGTCAGGCCAAAACCATCCTGATCACGGCGCTCCAGCAGAGCGGGCGCTTTAACGTGCTCGACCGCGACAACCTCGACGAGATCCGTCAGGAAGCCGGCTTCACGAAGCAGGCGCAGGCAGTGAAGGGCGCGCGCTACATCCTCACCGGCGATGTGACCGAGTTCGGCCGCAAGGAAGTCGGCGATCAGCAGCTGTTCGGCATTCTTGGACGCGGCAAGAGCCAGGTGGCTTACGCGAAGGTGAGCCTCAATGTGGTCGATACGGTCACCTCGGAAGTCGTGGCTTCGGCGCAGGGCGCGGGCGAATACAGCCTGTCGAACCGCGAGGTGATCGGCTTCGGCGGCACCTCGGGCTACGACTCGACGCTCAACGGCAAGGTGCTCGACCTCGCGATCCAGGAAGCCGTCAATCGCCTCGCCGAACGCGTCGACTCAGGCGCGCTGGCCGCGGTGAAGTGACGGCGGCGCAAATCGACCCGGTTAGAAGAAGAGACCAACACATGACGAAAACCACTCATATGCGGCGGCGCGCCGGCGTGCCGCTCGGCGTCGCCCTGGCTGTCGCCGGCGCGCTGCTTGCCGGCTGCGCAACACGCTCGCAACCCACGCTCTATCAATGGGACGCCTATCAGCCGCAGGTCTATGCGTACCTGAAAGGACAAGCGAGCCCCGAGGAGCAGATCGGGGCGCTTGAACAGGCACTTCAGCAGATCCGCGCAAAGGGTAACCGGCCGCCGCCAGGCTTCCACGCTCACCTTGGCGCGCTCTACGCGAGCGTCGGCAAGGGCCAGCAGGCGCAGCAGGAATTGCTTGCGGAGAAGGAAGCCTTCCCCGAATCGTCCGCTTACATGGACTTCTTGCTGAAAAACCTTTCGAAGTAGGCGACTGATCATGCTCAACTTTTCGTTTCTCAAATGCGTGCCGGTGCTCGCGCTGGCCGCACTGCTCGCGGCGTGCGCGGGGCCGCAGAAGTCCACTCCAGGCTACGACTACACCGCGTTCAAGAGCGCAAAGCCGAAATCGATTCTCGTGCTGCCGCCGCTGAACGAGACCGCCGATGTGAACGCCACGAACGGCATGCTCTCGCAGATGACGATGCCACTCGCGGAATCAGGCTACTACGTACTGCCCGTTGCCGAAGTGGCCGAAACGTTCCGCCAGAACGGCATGACGATGCCCGCGGAAATGCAGGCCACGTCGCCAAAGAAGCTGCGTGACATTTTCGGCGCCGATGCAGCCCTCTATACGAAGGTGACGCAGTACGGCTCCGTGTATCAGGTGGTGGACAGCAATACGGTCGTGGCGGCGTCGGCCAAGCTCGTCAGTCTCGGTAATGGCGACGTGCTCTGGGAAGGCAGCGCGAGCGCCAACGGCAAGGAATTGGGCAACGTGGACTTTGGCAGCGGCAGCGTGATCGGCATGCTGGTGCAGGCCGCGGTCAAGCAGGTTGCGCATTCGCTTTCCGACGAGAGCCAGGAGGTGGCGGGCCTGACGAGCCAGAAGCTGCTGTCGGCAGGGCCGCCGAACGGACTGCTCTACGGTCCGCATTCGCCGAAGTACGGCAGCGACTGAGGCTATCTGTGCGATGCGTGTGAAGCGTGGTGGCGTGCGCGCCATCGAGCGGGGGGGCGAGCTCGGCGCTCGCCTGACTCACGCGCAGCGCGCGAGCAGCCGCTCCAGCGCCCGGTCGGGCATGCCGCTCTCGCGCAACGCCACCACCGTACGTCGCACGTAGTCGAGCGTCGTGCCGTAGCGGCCCTCGGCGCAGCCGAACACGGTGCGTACCGTGTTTTCATCGAGTTTGCCCGTGTAAGTGGGCACGTCGCGCCGCATGACGAAGGCGAGCGCCGCAACGCGCCGGCCGTCGGCGAGCGCGCAGGGCAACCAGGCGGGCCGGTACGATCCCATCGGCATTTCGCGGCGCCAGAGCGCTTCCAGATGCGGCATGACGCCATCGGCGGCCAGCCGAAAAGCCACGCCGGCGCACGAGCCGCCACGGTCGAGCGCGAGCACGAGGCCCGGCTGCTCGGGCGTGCCGCGATTCACGCGCGACCACAGATACAGCCCGCGATGGTAGCCGTGCACGCGCGAGCGCACGTTTTCGACGGTCGGCAGGCCCGGATTCCAGATCAGCGAGCCATAGCCGAACAGCCAGATGTCGCTCGTGCCGTCCCATTGCTGGAGCGTGCAGTCGAGCGACGCGCGCAGTTCGTCTTCGGTGAGCAGACGCGACTCGCCGAGCGAAGGCGGATAGCCGGGGCAAGGCAGCGCCGTGCTGCCCGGGGACGCCCGGCCGGAGGGTTTGCCTCCTGCGGAAAAGGGCGTCTCGCCGCAGGGCGCTCCGCCGGAGGGCGCGCCGCCGGAGGGCGCACCGCTTTCCACCAGCGGTTCGGAAACATCACCGGAATCGTTCGCGCGCTTGTCGTTCATATCGGACGGGGTAGGGCGGGAAAGACCAGTCGAGGCCTTACTTGTACGGATCGGGAAAGCCGAGCGAGTTGAGGACTTCGGTTTCGATGCCCTCCATCTCTTCGGCTTCGGCGTCGTCCTCGTGATCGTAGCCTTGCGCGTGCAGCGTGCCGTGCACGAGCAGGTGCGCGTAGTGCGCCGAAAGCGGCTTGCCCTGTTCGGCGGCTTCCTTCTCCACCACCGGGCAGCAGAGAATCAGGTCGCCTGTCACGGGATCGTCCTCACTCTCGGCGTAAGCGAAGGTAAGGACGTTGGTCGCGTAGTCCTTGCCGCGATAGCTGCGGTTGAGCGTGCGGCCTTCTTCGGCGTCGACGAAGCGCACAGTCAGCTCGGCGTCGGCGAACAGGGCGGCCTTCACCCATGCCGCCACGGTCGCCCGTGGCAGCGCGGCCTTGTGCTCGGGAAACGCCTTCGCGGCGGGGAACTGCACGTTCAGTTTGAGTTTCGGTGCGCGGGGCATGGTGCGTCGTTGCTTGTCGTCTCGGGCGTGCGCATCAGCGCGCGTCGCCGTTGCCGTCATCCTTATTCGAGTGCGCGTCGTAGGCCTCGACAATACGCGCGACGAGCGGATGGCGCACGACGTCCGCGCTCGTGAAGCGCGTGAGCGCGATGCCGCGCACGTCGGCGAGCACGTGCTGCGCCTCGATCAGCCCGCTCTTGTGGCCGCGCGGCAGGTCTATCTGGGTGACGTCGCCGGTCACGACGGCCTTCGAGCCGAAGCCGATGCGCGTCAGGAACATCTTCATCTGCTCGGGCGTGGTGTTCTGCGCCTCGTCGAGGATGATGAACGCGTGATTGAGCGTGCGTCCGCGCATGTACGCGAGCGGCGCGATCTCGATCATCTGGCGCTCGAACATTTTCGCGGTCTTGTCGAAGCCGAGCAGGTCGTAGAGCGCGTCATACAAAGGACGCAGATACGGGTCCACCTTCTGCGCGAGGTCGCCGGGCAGGAAGCCGAGGCGCTCGCCCGCTTCCACGGCCGGACGCGTGAGCACGATGCGCTTGACCTGGTCGCGCTCGAGCGCGTCCACGGCGCAGGCCACGGCGAGATAGGTCTTGCCCGTGCCCGCCGGCCCGATGCCGAAGGTCACGTCGTGCGAGATGATCTGCTTGAGGTATTCGCGCTGCGCGGGCGTGCGGCCACGCAGGTCGGCGCGGCGCGTGTAGAGCTTCGGACCGAGTTCCTCGACATCGACGCCTTCGCGCGCGGGCTCGTCGAACGGGTGATCGGGGTCGCCGCGGAATCGTGGGTCGATTTCCACCGCATCGGCGCCATTGTTGCGCAGCCCGCCGTTGCCGCTCGCGCGCGCATCGTTGGCGGAGTTGCCCGCGAAGTTGGCAGGATGGCGCGCTTCGACCAGCGCGAGCTGGATGTCGTCGACGGAAAGCGGATCGCGCGCCTGGTTGTAGAAGTTTTCGAGCGCGGCGAGCGCGAGTTTCGCGCCGCGACCGCGAATCGAGATGCGATGGCCGCGCCGCGCGAGGGTCACGTCGAGCGCCTGTTCGATTTGCCGCAGGTTTTCGTCGAGCGGGCCGCAGAGATTTGCGAGCCGCGCGTTGTCGTCGCGCGGCGCGGTGAATTCCAGATGCTGCTGATTGGGCTTCAAGGTATCAGTGAACTCCGTTCAGGCGCTGATCAGTGCGTGAGCGCCGAAGTGTCCTCGTGCGCGAGCACGAGCTCGCCGCGCAGCGAGTGCGGGTAGGCGTGGTTGATCTTCACGTCGATCATCTGGCCGATCAGGCGTGCGTGCGAGGCGAGCGGCGCCGGGAAGTTCACGACGCGGTTGTTCTCGGTGCGGCCCGAGAGCTCGCTCGGGTCTTTGCGCGACGGGCCTTCCACCAGAATGCGCTCGACTCGGCCGACCATCGACTGGCTGATGCGCTGCACGTTCTCTTCGATCGTGGCCTGCAGATGCTGCAGGCGCTTCAACTTCACTTCGCGCGGCGTGTCGTCGTGCAGGTTCGCAGCCGGCGTGCCCGGACGCGGGCTATAGATGAACGAGAAGCTCGTGTCGTACTTCATTTCCTCGACGAGCGCCATGGTCTTCTCGAAGTCCTCTTCGGTCTCGCCGGGGAAGCCCACGATGATGTCCGTGGAGAGCGACAGGTCGGGGCGAATCGCACGCAGCTTGCGGATGACCGACTTGTATTCGAGCACGGTGTAGCCGCGCTTCATCGCCATCAGCACGCGGTCCGAACCGTGCTGCACCGGCAGATGCAGATGGCTCACGAGCTTGGGCACCTTCGCATAGGCGTCGATCAGGCGCTGCGTGAATTCCTTCGGATGCGAAGTGGTGTAGCGGATGCGCTCGATGCCGGGGATGTCGGCGACGTATTCGATCAGCGTGGCAAAGTCGGCGATGTCTTGCGCGCCTTGCGTGAGGGCGCCGCGGTAGGCGTTCACGTTTTGGCCGAGCAGCGTGACTTCGCGCACGCCCTGGTCGGCGAGGCCGGCGACTTCCGTGAGCACGTCGTCGAGCGGGCGCGAGACTTCCTCGCCGCGCGTGTACGGCACGACGCAGTAGCTGCAGTATTTCGAGCAGCCTTCCATGATCGAGACGAACGCGCTCGGGCCTTCCACGCGCGCGGGCGGCAGGTGGTCGAACTTCTCGATTTCGGGGAACGTGATGTCGACCTGCGCGCGGCCCGAGGCGCGGCGCGCGTCGATCATCTGCGGCAGGCGGTGCAGGGTTTGCGGACCGAACACGAGGTCGACGTAGGGCGCGCGCTGCACGATGGCCGCGCCTTCCTGGCTCGCCACGCAGCCGCCTACGCCGATCAGCAGGTTCGGGTTCGCTTCCTTGAGCTCGCGCACACGGCCGAGGTCGGAGAACACCTTCTCCTGGGCCTTTTCACGCACCGAGCAAGTGTTGAAGAGAATGACGTCCGCGTCTTCGGGCGTATCGGTTTTCACGAGGCCTTCAGCGGCGCCGAGCACGTCGACCATCTTGTCGGAGTCGTACTCGTTCATCTGGCAGCCAAAGGTCTTTACATAAACTTTCTTGGTCATCGGGGTCGCCGTTCGCAGTGGTTTACCTGGGGGCGTCGTCCGGTTGATGCACGCGTGCACTTCGGGACTACGGTGATAAAGAGGGCTGAAACGGGTGGCCAGGCCGCGCGGGCCGTGGTGCACCCCCGTGGTGTACCCAATAGGGGCGATTCGCGTGCTTTTGCGTATTTTTGCCGCCAGTTTGCGGCGCGAATCGTCATTCAGCGCAATCCAACATTATAGCCTTATGCGCCGGCGCGGTTGGGCCGGCGCTGTGTCCGCTGCGCACGGCGTCGCCGCTCAGCGGGCATCGCATCGTCGGTGCACGGCACGAGCGCATTGAGCTCGCCGGCGGTCTGCGCGAAGCGCTCGGTCAGGAACTCGAGCAGCGCCCGCACGCGCGGCGCGAGAAAGCGGTTGCGGTGATAGAGCGCGTGCAGCGGCGCGTCCGGGTAGCGCCAGTCCGGCATGACGATCTTCAGGCGCCCGGCGCGCAGGTCGTCGGCTACGTCCCAGATCGATTTCACGGCGAGACCGTAGCCGCACAGCGCCCATTGGCGCGCGACCGCGCCGTCGGTGGTTTCGAGCGCGTCTTCCATCGGCACCGTGTAAGTCTGCGTGTGCCCGTCGCGGGTGAAGCGCCATTCGTTCACGGGCCCGGCCACCGAGCTGATCACGATGCAATCGAATCGGGCCAGATCGCCGGGCTCGCCTGGCACGCCCTTGCGCGCGAGGTACGCGGGCGAGGCGCACAGCACGCGCCGGTTCGGCGCGAGCGGCCGCGCCACGAGCGAGCTGTCCGCCGGCGTGCCGAAACGGATCGAGAGATCGATGTCCTCGAGGACGAGATTCGAAATGGTGTCGGTGAGTGTCAGCGCGAAGCGCACTTCGGGGTAGAGCGCACGGAATTCGTCGAGCCATTTCATCAGCAGATTGCGGCCGAAGTCCGAAGTCGCCGAGATGCGCAGCTTGCCGCGCTCGCCGTGGTCATGGCGATCTTCACGAAGACGAGCCACGCGAGCGTGCCTGCCGCGATCACCGTGTTCGTGTGGGGCATCGCTGCCTTCGCCACCGTGCCGCCGCTGCAGATGCGCGTGGTCGCGAAGGCGTCCGCCGCGCCCAACCTCGCATCGACGCTGAACATCGGCGCGTTCAACATGGGCAATGCGATGGGTGCATGGCTCGGTGGCCTCGCGATCACGCACGGCATCGCGCTCGCGGCGCTGCCATGGGTGGCCGCGGCCGTCGCGATTGCAGCACTCATCCTCACGTGGGCGGCGGCGCGCCTGGACGCGCGCAAGGCGCCGCTGCGCGCCGCGGGCATGGCCGTGCGGCAGGACGCCTGCTGAGCGGGGCGAGGCTGCGGCCCGCCGCGCGTGGCGGTAGCCATCCGCCCGCCGCGGCGGCTGGGCGCGCGCGGCGTGCGCACATATCGCCACGACGCAAAAGCATTCCCGTCAACGCGCTCTGCAATGCTGATATCAGTGTGAAGATAACTTCGTTGGGCGTGGCGAGGCGCGATGCTAGTCTTGCCTCCATTCAAGCACTTGCGCCGTTTCACGGCGCGTCTGGGAGGCATGCCATGCATTCAACGCTCGCGCTCGTGAGGGACGCGCAGGCCGATCGTCCGGTCACGTATCGGAGTGCGAATCATCTCGCTGATGATCGACAGATCGTCGATCCGCACATCGATCGGAGAACTGAGGAACGGGATGAGCAGGACCTGGCTGCTCATCCGTCCGCGGGATCCAACGCTGCCGCGCGCGCCGATGGTCCTTTCGATGCGCTCGAATATCTCGTTGGCGTGAACCTGGCGCGCCTGCGCGCCGAGCGCCAGCTCTCGCTCGACGCGCTCGCCCGCGCATCGGGCGTCTCGCGCGCGATGCTCGCGCAAGTGGAGTCTGCGCGCAGCGTGCCGTCGATCAAGGTGCTCTGCAAGGTGGCGGCGGCGCTCAAGGTTTCGGTGTCGGCGTTTCTGCGGCGGCATGCGGTGAGCGGTTTCGAGCATCTGCCTGCCGAGCGCGCGTCGCGCCGCGTGAGCGCCGACGGACGCTACTCGTCGCGCGCGCTCTTTCCCGAGGACGGTCCCGCCGCCGCCGAATTCCACGAGCTGCGCATCGCGCCGCTGCATACCGAGCCCGGCAGGCCCCGCGCGCCGGGCACGACCGTGAACCTCGTGGTGAGCGAAGGCACGCTCGAGGTGAGCGTGCACGAGCGGCGCCAGTTGCTTGCGACGGGCGATGCGATCGTGTTCGACGCGGACCAGCCGCACAGCCTGCGCAATCCCGGCGACACCGAGGCGCGCGCCTTTCGCGTGACGCTCAACGCCGAAACGCCGCCGCGCTGGGACTCGCCGCTGCCGGGTGGCGTCCAGGCGGTTGCGCCCGCGCAGCCTGAATGAGTGCGATATTGCGCACTGCGGCATACACCGCGTACTTCACGGGGGATCCACGCGCGCGCCCACCAGCGGCGCGTTCGGGCATCCCGCCATGCACAAGACGCGGCGCGCGGCGGCTGCTGACGAGTTTTTTTCCGCGCTGCACGACGGCGCGCTCTGTTGTATCCTTTGCCGGCCGGTTCAACCGGTAATCAGTGCGTCTTCAGGGCGGGGTGAAATTCCCCACCGGCGGTATGTCGGCCGCGCCGCAAGGCAAGGCCGACGAGCCCGCGAGCGCCTGCGCGAGGTTTTTCGCGCAGGGTCAGCAGATCTGGTGCGATGCCAGAGCCGACGGTCATAGTCCGGATGGAAGAAGATGTGCAGATGGTCATGTTTGCCCATCCGCCGCGGCTTTTCGGCCCGCGCCGGCCTTGCGCGCGACGCCCTGGCGTCGTGTTCCGGCCACGCGCGCCCGATCCCGCGCGCCGGGGATTCCTGTCTGTTTGCAATGCCCTGAAACGTTTTTCGCCCAACTCTTGCGAGGAGCGTTTCACATGTCCTTTACCCGCAATGCTGTATCTGTCGAGCCGCTGCTCGACGCCATCGACGATCTTCCCCTGCTCGACACCGAACCGGTGCCGCCCCGTATTGCCGCCGCGCTGCAGGCCATGCGCGAAGGCCGTCCGGTCGTGCTGCAGGACGACCACGACCGCGAAGACGAAGCCGATCTCGTGCTTGCCGCCGAACGTCTCACCCCCGAGACGATGGCGCTCTTCATTCGCGAATGCAGCGGCATCGTGTGCCTGTGCCTGTCCGACGAGAAGGTGCGCGCGCTCGAGCTGCCGCCCATGGTTCCGCACAACGAAAGCCGCAACCGCACCGCGTTCACGGTGTCGATCGAGGCGCGCGATGGCGTGAGCACGGGCGTGTCCGCCGCCGACCGCGTGACGACGATCCGCGCCGCCATCGCCCCGAATGCGAAGCCGGCCGACATCGTGCGCCCCGGCCACGTGTTTCCGCTGCGCGCGCAGCCGGGCGGGGTGCTGGCGCGCCGCGGCCATACCGAAGGCACCGTCGATCTGGCCGTGCTCGCGGGCCTCGCGCCTGCCGGCGTGCTGTGCGAGCTGATGAATCCGGATGGCACGATGGCGCGCGGCCAGCAGGTCGACGACTTCGCGAAGCGGCACAACCTGCCGATGCTGACGATCGCGGAGCTGGTGGCGTTCCGCGAGGCGCTCGCGCAGGCGCGCGAGCGCTGCGCCGAGCCTGCATAAGGCGCCCGGAGCCGGGCCGGAAAGCGCTTTGGGGCGCGCTGGCCAGGACACCGCGAGCATCACAGTTGCGATAACGGCGCGTGGCCTTGCGGCCCACGCGCCGCTTGTCGTTCTACGCTTGCAAACGCCGGGGCGCGCAGTGCGCACCGCCGTACCCCTCGCAGCGGTGATGCGTGGTCACGGATTGTGGTGGTGAGCGCGGTTACGACTGGCGGTTACGACTGTTGATCGCCGAATTCGCCGCGCACGCCGGCCTCGACGAGGGCAGGCAGCTCATCCATGTGCTTCATGATGCGCGTGATGCCCATCTCGCGCAGCACGTCGGCATAGCCCGACGGGATATGGCTCGCGCCGACGAAGGCGATCGTCTTCATGCCCGCCGCGCGCGCGGCGTTCAGGCCCGCAAGGCTGTCCTCGACGACGAGGCAGCGCTCCGGCTCCACGCCGAGCGCCGAGGCCGCGTGCAGATAGACGTCCGGATAAGGCTTGGGCCGCTCGACCTGCTCGGCGCTGAAGATGCGCTCGCCGAAGATCGCGTCGAGCCCGGCGCGCCGCACCGAAGCGTGCACGCGCGTGAGCCGGCTGTTCGAGACCACGGCGGCCGGCAGCGTGACCTGACGCAGCGCGTCGCGCACGCCGTTGATCGGGCTCACCGATTCGGCGATGGCGACTTCGCAGTTGTGATCGATCGTCTCGAGAAAATGCTCGGGCAGGGTGAGATTGAAGCGTGCCGCGACGTCCGCGAGAAAGCGCGAGGTCTGCTGGCCGAATGCGCTCGCCACGGCGGCGCGAAAGTCGACACCGGGAAAGGTGCGGCTGAGCGTATCGAAGAGGACGTGGTCGGCAATGACTTCACTGTCGACGAGTACGCCGTCGCAGTCGCAGATGAGATGGTCGATCATGCGCAAGACGAAAGTGCGGGAGGCAGGGCGGCCAGGCCAGGCGGCGGGGCCGCGTGAGCCGGCAAGGCGGGAAGGTTGAAAACGCCATGATACGTGCTTTTGTGGGGCCCGGCCGACGGGCGCGGCGACCTTGTCATCGGGGCTTGCGGCGGGTGGGCGCGCGGGCGGCCTGGACGCTCCATGGCGCTTTGGCCGTACGGCCAGGGTGTCGCGCGCGCCGCGCGATGCGACAATAGTGTGCGTAATCGGAACCGGTCGAAAGCAGCAGATCAAGGGCAATGAGGACAAGGGGAACGCTATGCGTGGACTTGCGATGATCGGCGCAGCGGTGCTGGCCGTCGGGTGTGCCGGATGCGCCAATACGTCGGGGCTCGTGGGCGGCTGGCGCGCGCCGCCGTTCGCTCAATTGCAGCAGACGTGCGGCGGCCAGCAGACCGACTACGGCGCCGACACGCAGGCCGTCTATTCGGCGGTGTACGACGCCTGGGTGGCAAGCCGCCACGGCAAGCTGCCGCAGGCGCAGTTCTGCAGCTTCCAGGCGGGTCTCGCGCAGCAATACGCCGCCCACGGCGCGGGCGCAAACGCGCAGGCACGCAATGACTGGGTGACGTATCTCAACGAGCAGCGCGCCCAGGCGCTCTCCTGGCGCGCGTCGGCCGATTCGACCCTGCGCGGGGGCTGAGCGCAGCAGGGCGAGGCGAGGCGGGGCGAGGCGGGTAGCACGGGAATCAACATAGAGCGTCCACGCGCCGGGCAGGGCAAGCGCCCCGCCCCGCGCACCCTATGGATGCTCGGGCGCGGAAAAAAATGGTCACGCGGGCATGAAGCGCGCGGGTCCGCGTGACCATGCACTGCAGGCGTACGTCTACAGCCGTGCGCCTGCATCGGGGAAGGTCTCGACAAACCACGCTGGCGGACGATTCCCGCGTCCGCGCGGGTCGAGAAAAATTAGCGAGACATCGGCAGGGGAATCAGGCCGGCGCGTGAGCACCGCCTGCCCGTCCCGTCATGAAAATCGTTTGATGGCGCGCAACGCGGAGTCGCCAATTTCTGTAAGTCGCCATTGCTGGAGGCCGGAAGCGAGCCGCTCCAGTTGGACGAGCTGTCGTTCGAGGAGGGCGTCGAGTTCTTCGCGTTCCATGTCGATCTGGTTGGGGGCGTCCTTCACTAGCAGCAGGGTGGCGAATTCATGCGGACTCAGCATCGTTCTCTCCATGTTGCCGCATCAGAGGTCATCCATCGCGGCCCGCGGGGCGGCTTGATGACAGTCATGCGGTGGGCGTGAGCGAAAGCCTGCAACAGCGCGCGAGGTGCCGGATGTGCGGTCCTTTGGCTGTCATGCGTCACGCATCCGGCAGGTGGCGACAAACAGTCCAAACGGCATCCAGCCCGGATCGGCGCCGGGGAACTGGAGTGTAGTCAACCGCCCTGCGTTGTACAAATCACACCCCAAAAATATTCTGTTTGACATTCCGTGTCCGCGGCGGCGGTGGTGCCGTGCGCGCAGATCCTTGATTTCACTTCAAGTTCTTGCCGCAGCGCGGCATGCGCAGCGACCCGGATCCGGTGCCTGTGCAGATGCGCGCACGGTTCTCCGATCGCGCGGGTGCGCACTCGTGCCCCATCAACTCGTGCACGCGCGGGGCCGTCAAGCGGGCAGCGTGGAGGGATTCCTCGGTTCCGGCGCGCGGCGGGTGTAACGGCATACGATGTCGCGCGCGCGTTTGCCGCGAGCGCGCGTTCTCAGGCGCGTCGAAGGCCGTGTCAGGCCCGCCGGCTGGCGCTTTGCGGGGATCGGGCACGGGCAGGCGCGGCGCAATGCGCCTTGCGCGAAGCGGTCGATGCCCTTGCCGCGATGCCCATGAGTGCCGGATGAAGGCATGACAATCCGCTCGCAGGCGCCTTACAAGTCGACTCTTCCCGGAACTGCGGCAAGCGGGATCGGTCTGTGCTCTCAGACTGCAGCTTTGCGAAACCACAGCTAAGATGAAGTAATCACGGCTGGTACCTTTCACTACGCGGCGGGAACGCAAGACCGGGTCGTCAAACCGGTGGTGCGCCGCGCACAGAGATACCGCTTTGGAGCACGACAGAATGCGCAACGACATTGAGCCTCGCCATGTGATGCCCTGGCGCATCGAAGATATCGACCTTACGCGGATTGACCGTCAGCGAGCCCGCAGCAACGAAGACTTGCTGCTGCTGCTTTGTGCGTCCTCGTTCATCGAAAGCGGCTCGGACCTCTACACGAGCAACCTCAACATCTTCTTCAACGGCGACCCGGAAGTCTCGGAGTGGCTCAACAATGAATGGGAGCACGAGGAGCTTCAGCATGGCCGCGCGCTGAAGACCTACATCCAGTACGTGTGGCCCGAGTTCGACTGGGACACGGCCTTCCACAACTTCTTCGAAGAGTATTCGAAGACCTGCTCGTTCGAGGAGTTCGAGCGTACGCGGGCGCTCGAAATGGTCGCGCGCTGCGTGGTGGAGACGGGCACGGCTACGCTCTATCGGGCGATTGGCGAATGCTCGAACGAGCCGGTGCTCAAGGAAATCACCGACAACATCCGCAGCGACGAAGTGCGCCACTACAAGCACTTTTTCCGCTATTTCAAGAAGTACAACCAGGTCGAAGGGCACGGGCGTCTTGCCGTGCTCGGTGCGCTCATGCGTCGCGTGATGGAGATCAAGAACGAGGATTCGGAGATCGCATTGCGTCACGTGTTCGCGATTCGCTATCCCGATCGCGTGAAGGATCACGCCTACAATCGTGAGCTCACGGCGCGCGTGAACAAGCTCGTGCGCCACAATCTTTCCGCCGACATGTGCGTGAAGATGCTGCTCAAGCCGCTCGACATTCCCGCGAAGATTCAGCCGAGCGTGCACTATCCGCTCGCGAAGATCACACAGCACGTGTTCTTCCGCTGAGGCACGCCCTTTGCACGCGCCAGTGGGCGCGTGCAAAGCAGAAAACGCAAAGGCCCGCTAAAAAGCGGGCCTTTGTGCGTACGGTTGCGCGAGGTATTGCTCGCGCGTAGCGCTAATCGAGATTAACGGTCGCGCTGGCCGTTGCCGTGACGGCGCGCGTTGCCGCCCGGACGGCCGCCTAGCAGTGCGCCCGGATTCGATTGCGGCTTGCGCTGCGCACGGCCGAGCGCGCTTTCATGCGACACGCCGCGCTGGCTTTCGTGCGCGACGCCGCGCTGGCTTTCGCGGCGCGTGTGCTCGCCACGAGCGCCCGGTGCGCCGTGATTCGCGCTTTGCTGCTTCACCGGCTTGGCAGTGCGCACGCCGTTCGGTGCGGCAGGCTTGGCCGGGCGCTGGCCGCCGTTGTTGCCAACGTTGTTGCCGCCGTTGTTTTGGCGATTGCCACCACCGTTGGCGGTCTGCGCGCGGTTGCCGTCACGGCCACCCTCGCGGCCACCCTCACGGTTGCCGCCACGTGCTTCGCGTCCCTGTGCGGGCTTGGCTGCTGCCGCATTGCTTGCATTGCCTGCCGCACCGCGTCCCTGGCCTTGCCCCTGACGCTGCCCGCGGCCTTGTTGCTGGCCACGGCGCAGGATCGGTTCGGGCTTCGCGTTCGGGTCCGGCTCGAAGCCCGCAATGACCTCTTGCGGCACCGCGCGCTTGATGAGCCTTTCGATGTCTTTCAGGAGCTGATGTTCGTCCACGCAGACGAGCGACACGGCTTCGCCCGTCGCGCCCGCGCGACCGGTGCGGCCGATGCGGTGCACGTAGTCTTCGGGCACGTTCGGCAGGTCGAAGTTGACCACGTGCGGCAACTGGTCGATGTCGATGCCGCGCGCCGCGATGTCGGTGGCCACGAGCACCTGCAGCGTGCCGTCCTTGAATTCGCTCAAGGCGCGCGTGCGGGCCGACTGGCTCTTGTTGCCGTGGATCGCGAGCGCGCTGATGCCGTCCTTGGTGAGCTGCTCGGCGAGACGGTTCGCACCGTGCTTGGTGCGCGTGAACACGAGCACCTGGAACCAGTTGTGCTGGCGGATCAGATGCGTGAGCAACTCGCGCTTGCGGTCGCGATCGACGGGGTAGACCTTCTGCGCGACGGTTTCCGCCGTGGTGTTGCGGCGCGCGACTTCGATGAGCGCGGGCGAGTCGAGCAGGTTGTCGGCGAGCGCCTTGATTTCGTCGGCGAAGGTGGCCGAGAAGAGCAGGTTCTGGCGCTTCGGCGGCAGCTTGGCGAGCACGCGCTTGATGTCGTGGATGAAGCCCATGTCGAGCATGCGGTCGGCTTCGTCGAGCACGAGGATCTCGATGTGCGAGAGATCGATGGTCTTTTGCTGCATGTGGTCGAGCAGACGGCCCGGCGTTGCAACCACGATGTCCACGCCGCGCTTGAGCGCGTCGATCTGCGGATTGATGCCCACGCCGCCGAACATCACCGTCGACTTCAGCTTCAGATACTTGCCGTAGGCGCGTACGCTTTCCTCGACCTGGGCGGCCAGCTCGCGCGTGGGCGTGAGAATGAGCGCGCGCACGACGCGTTTGGCCGTAGCGGCCGGCGGCATGTCGGTCAGACGCTGCAGGATGGGCAGTGTGAAGCCGGCGGTCTTGCCGGTGCCGGTCTGGGCGCCGGCGAGCAGGTCGCCGCCGTTCAGCACGGCGGGAATGGCTTGCGACTGGATGGGCGTGGGTGTGGTGTAGCCAAGTTCATTGACAGCACGGACCAGCGGTTCGGACAAGCCGAGAGAATCGAAAGACATAAAGACCTGTTGTATTGCAGTGGCGCGAGTGGCGAGGCGCTGGCGGTTACGGCGCGCCGCGAGAGCTGCGGTTGCGCCCGCTCGCGTTCATTCGGACGGCGCGCCAGTGCGCGCGCCGCGTGTCGGCGGTCTATGCAGACCCGCCGGCTGGCGTAAAGTTGCATCGCGAGGCCGCGGACACTGCGGCCGCCGCGCGATGGTCTTCGCATTTGCTTCGTGTGCCTCGGCCCGCCCGGTGGCTGACCGGGGTTGCCCCGCAGTTGCCCGATTTGGCCCCGGCGGGGCGCATCACGCGACGTAGCCCGCGACGCTCACGAATTGACAGACGCTCCCGGCGAGCACGAACAGATGCCAGATACCATGTCCGTGCCGGATGCGTTCGTCGTTGACGAAAAAATAAATGCCGACGCTATAGACGATGCCGCCTGCCACCAGCCACGCGGTGCCCGCGGGCGGCAGCGCCCCGATGAGCGGCTTGACCGCGACCAGCGCGAGCCAGCCCATCACCACGTAGAGCACCATCGAAAGCACGCGCGTGCGGCGCCCGAGCGTGAGCTCCTGCACGATCCCGAGCACGGCAAGCCCCCAGCTTACGCCGAAGAGCGACCAGCCCCACGGCCCGCGCAGCGTGACGAGCGAGAACGGAGTATAGCTGCCCGCGATCAGCAGATAGATCGCGGCATGATCGCACTTCTGCAGCACGGCCTTGATGCGCGGTCCGCGCACGCCGTGATACAGCGTGGAGACGGTGTACAGCGCGCACAGCATCGCGCCATAGACGGCGAAGCTCACGACCTTGTACGCGTCGTGATCGAGCGCCCCGAGCGTGACGAGCGAAACCAGCCCTGCGACCGACAGCAACGCGCCCACGAGGTGCGTAATGCTGTTCAGACGCTCACCCGCGTTCATGACGACAACTCCTTGTTCTTCTTGCTCCAGCAATAGCGAAGGGCGCAGCGGGCGGTGTTTTGCCGGCTGCGCCCTTGTCAGGCAGACGCCACTATAGCAAACGCGCGTCAGTCGAGCGGCGCGGAGCGCAGATCGGCCACCTGTTGCGGGGACACCGGCGTGCCCTTGTTGCCCCACGTCATGCGGATGAACGTCACGACCGCCGCCACCTCCTGGTTGGACAGCGCTTGTGCGAACGGCGGCATGCCGTACGGGCGGGCATTGCCCTGCGTGCTGGGCGGATAGCCGCCGTTGAGCACCATACGGATCGGATTCACAGCCGATTTCATCTGGATCGACTGATTGTTCGCGAGCGGCGGGAAGTTCGGCGGCATGCCGAGGCCGTTTTCCGCGTGGCACTTTGCACACTGGTCATGGTAGATCTTCTGACCTTGTTGTAAGAGTTCGCCTCCGAACGCTTCGGACGTTTCCATCTGCATCTGCTCAGGCGCTTCCTTCTTTTGCGGAATCGTCTTGAGATACGTCGCCATCGCCTGGATATCGTCTTCCGAGAGATATTGCAGACTGTTATGAATGACGTCCGCCATCGGGCCAAACACCGCGCCGCGTTCCGAGACGCCGGTCTTCAGCAGGCTCGAAATGTCCTTGATGTCCCAATCGCCGAGGCCGCCTTCACTCGAGGTGAGCGAGGGCGCGTACCAGTTCTGCAGCGGGATCAGGCCGCCCGCGAACGCCGACGAGTTGACCGGCCCGCCCATCATGTTGATCGACGTGTGGCACATGGCGCAGTGGCCGAGGCCCTCGACCAGATACGCGCCACGGTTCCATTCGACCGATTTGGTCGGGTCGGGCTTGTACTCGCCTTCACGGAAGAACAGCGTGCGCCAGCCGATCAGCAGGTTGCGGTTGTTGAACGGGAACTTGAGCTCGTGCGGGCGGCTCGGCACGTTCACCGGCGGCACCGAGCGCAGGTACGCGTAGATCGCGTCCGAGTCGGCGCGCGAGACCTTCGTGTAGCTCGTGAACGGGAAGGCCGGATAGAGCAGGCTGCCGTCCTTCGAGCGGCCCGTGTGCATGGCGCGATAGAAGTCGTCGGCGCTCCACTTGCCGATGCCGTACTGGTCGTCGGGCGTGATGTTCGGCGTATAGAGCGTGCCGAACGGTGTCGCCATCGGCAGGCCGCCCGCGAAGAGCTGGCCGCCGCGCACGGTATGGCAGGCGACGCAGTCGCCGGCGCGCGCGAGATACTCGCCCTTCTTGATGAGGTCGGACTGGTCGACGGGCGTGGCCGCCTGGGCCGAGCTGTTGCGCAGATAGTCGTTGCCGGTCCACAGCACCGGCACGAGCGCGGCGGCGGTGGCGATGACGACTGCGGAAAGTGCGTACAGCGACTTGCGGTTCATATGGCTGTCTCCCCCGGCGCCTTATTGCGGTTCGCTGCCGCAGGCGAGCGGCGTCTTCAAGGAGCCAGCCGCTGCCGGCACGGGATTTTGCGGCGCGCTTTGCGTTGAGAGCCAGGCCGCGACCGCGTTCACGTCGTCATCCGTGAGGCGCGTGGCGACCTCATGCATGCAGTCGGGCGCCTTGGCGTGGCGCGAGCCCGAGCGCCAGGCGCCGATCTGCGCGCTGATGTAGTCAGAATGCAGGCCGACGAGACCCGGAATGGCCTGCTCCATGCCAGTGAGCTTCGCGCCGTGACAGGCCGCGCACGCGGGCACCTGTCGCGCCGGGTCGCCGTGCAGCACGATCTCGCGGCCGTGCGCGAGCGTGCTTTGGCCGACCGTCGGCTTCGAAGGCGGCGGATAGGGCGGCCGCTGCTGCGAGAAGTACGTCGCGATCTCGTGCAGGTAGTCGTCGGAGAGATAGGTGACCAGGTAATTCATCGGAGGGTACTTGCGGCGGCCCTCGCGAAAATTCATCAACTGGTTGTACAGGTACTCCGCCGGTTTGCCGGCGAGGCGCGGGAAGTAGTCGTTGTCGGTCCCCTGGCCGTGCGAGCCGTGACAGGCGGTGCAGCCCTGCACGCGTGCTTCTATCGTGTCGGGGGCCTTGGGCTGTGGGGTCTGGGCGGACGCTGCGCTGAAGATTCCGGTCGTGCCGAACAGCAATGCGGCCAAAAGCGGCGCGGCGAGCGGGATGAGCGGTCTGGAGATACGTCTTGGGGACACGCGTGACTCCATTCTTTATCGTGGACCTGACCAGGCTTCGAACGACCCGGCTTGTAGGCTGCGCGCGATGAAAGCAGAAGACCGTGCGCGCCGCGGCGACGCAGCCGATTCTATCATCGCGGCCTGATAGTGACTATTTGCCGCGTGCGCCACGGAGCCGCCTACGCGGGCTTGTCCGGACACGATTGCGGCAGAGGGTCGCAACGTCGCCGGTTATGATTCTGCACCTGTTGGCCGATCCGTGACTCGGGATTGACCCTGCTTGCGCGTCACTGCATGCCATGCGCATCGGGGGTGTTGCAAGCGTAGTTGAACCGATCGGCGCGGCGGCTATCGAAGGCAGGCACGTCGCGAAATGGCGCACCCGCGAGCACGCCGGCGCGGTTGCGCCACGGTTGCGTCACGTGGTTGCGTCGAGCTTGCGCGATTGCGCCAACGTCGATATCGATTCCACCTTGTTTTCTTGTTGTTTCCTTGCCACTCGTCTCGATGACTCCAATTGCACTTTCCTTTTCGATGCTGCTGGCACGCGCCGCAAGCCTCGCCCCGCTCCTCGTCTGTCATGAACGCCGGGAGGACGCGGTCCGATGAAAGCTGACTGGCTGTGGATCGGGCAGGTCGCGATGGCCGCCCTCGTGAACATCGCCTATGCGTTTGCGCTGGGCTCGACGCTCTATGGCGCGTGGCTCGAGAAGGACGCGCGCAGCGCGGTCGCGCCTGCGCGGCCCGCATGGCTGCGCGCGCAAACATCGTTGCGGGCGGGCTCGCTCGTACTCGTGATCGCGCTCGCAATCTGGCTGTTGTACGAAAGCGCGTCGATCAGCGGCGGGACCTTGCCCGGGTCGTTCGGCGTCGTGCCGACGGTGCTCGCGCAAACACACGTGGGCCACGCATGGAGCGTCGCGTTCGTGGGCGCGCTGGTGGTGCTCGTCACGGCGCTGATGTCGGCCAGTCCGCTGCGTGACGGCGTGCTATGGCTCGCGCTCATTGCCACAGCCGCCGGACGCGCGGGACTCGGCCATGCCGCCGATGCCGGATTCGCCTCTGCGGCACTCGGCCTGCACACGTTGCACGTGCTGAGCACGAGCGCATGGAGCGGCATCGTGATGGCCGGCGGGCTGGCCGTGCTGCCGGCGCTGGGCGCGTCGACGGCGCGCGGCGTGCTGATCCGCACATCGGAGCAGGTCGCGAACGTGGCGCTCTTCGCCGTGGGACTCGTGCTCGCGACGGGTGTGTTCAACGCTGTGCGTGGCACCGGCGGCTCGCTCGACGCGCTCGCATCGAGCACGTGGGGCCACGTGCTGATCGCCAAGCTCGCGCTCGTCGTGCTGGCCCTGCTGCTGGGCGGCTTCAACCGCATGGCGGTGTTGCCCGAGCTGCGCCGCGCGGCGTCGACGGGCGCGGCGCGCCGCTTTGTCAACGTGCTGCATCTCGAGGCACTGGTGATGATGGCCGTGCTCATCGTCGCGGCCGTGCTCGGGCACAGTGTGCCGGGCTATGTGTTGCAGGGCTGAAACGCCGGGCGAAGTCCGGCTATCGACACGCGCCTGTGCATCGGATACGCGCCTGTGCATTGCTCGCGCGTTGGCGCGCAGTGACGCCGTGCGCGAGCGCAGCGTCACTCGTAGCCGAGCCGGTGACTGAGGATGGGCGAGAAGAAGAGGGCGATGGCGCAGCCGATGGCCTTGCCCTCGAGCTCGGCGAGCGCGAGCACCGACGCAGGGTGCACGATCAGGTCGACGAGCTGCGGCGCGCACCACAGCACCGCGATGCCGATGAAGCTCTGCTCGACAACGAGGATGCGCCAGCCTCGCGTACACGCGACGGCGGCCACGATCACGCGCAACAAGCCAAAGACGACCAGGGCGCCGACGGCGGCCTGTTCGCGGATCAGATAGTCGGGGAGCATCGCGTCCATGTGTATCCCTCTGCGGCGGGGTAGGGGGCTCGCAGGGACTTCAGCAAGGAGCAGGCCAGAGAGGGCCAGGTCGCGCCGCACATTGCGTGCGGATGATGCGCGAAGGGCGCCGGCGCCTTGCGCGGCAGGCCTTCGCAGGCGCTTTCGCTATGTGCGAAAGCGCCATTCGCTGCACCCGCTCGAAGGCGTGGTGCGGCTGTCAGGCCGTAAAGGGGCCTCAAACGTTACGGCGCTGAAACGCACCGCCGCCACGGTGTCACGTAACGCGTATGGCACGGCTGCAAACGTGGCCGATTCCCCGGCGCGCTGGGGCCATGCAACGCGGTGCCTCTTTCACGATCACGCCGGCTAATTCGATCGCTTCGAGATCACCACTCGGCAACGCTGCCGTCCTCGTGACGCCACACCGGATTGCGCCAGCGATGGCCCGTTTTCGCCATCTCGCGCACCTTCTCCTCGTTGACCTCGATACCGAGGCCAGGGCCCTGCGGAATCGACACGAAGCCGTCTTCGTACTTGAAGACCTCGGGGTTCCTGATGTAGTCGAGCAGATCGTTGCCCTTGTTGTAGTGGATGCCGAGGCTCTGTTCCTGGATGAACGCGTTGTAGCTCACCGCGTCGATCTGCAGGCAGGTCGCGAGCGCGATGGGCCCGAGCGGACAGTGCAACGCGAGCGCGACGTCGTAGGCCTCGGCCATGGCGGCGATCTTGCGGCACTCGGTGATGCCGCCCGCGTGCGAGGCATCGGGCTGGATGATGTCCACATAGCCGCCCGCGAGGATGTGCTTGAAGTCCCAGCGCGAGTACAGGCGCTCGCCCAGCGCGATCGGCGTGCTCGTCTGATTGACGATGTCGCGCAGCGCCTCGACGTTCTCCGAGAGCACCGGCTCCTCGATGAACATCAGCTTGTACGGATCGAGCTCCTTCGCGAGTACCTTGGCCATCGGCCTGTGCACGCGGCCATGGAAGTCCACGCCGATGCCGACGTTTGGCCCCACGGCCTCGCGCACCGCCGCCACGTTGTTGATGACGCCTTGTACCTTGTCGAAGGTGTCGATGATCTGCAGCTCTTCGGAGCCGTTCATCTTGACGGCCCTGAAGCCGCGCTCGACCACGGCGCGCGCGTTGTTCGCGACGTCGCTCGGACGGTCGCCGCCGATCCACGAATAGACCTTGATCTTCTCGCGCACCTGGCCGCCGAGCAGCGCATGCACGGGCACGCCATGATGCTTGCCTTTAATATCCCAGAGCGCCTGGTCCACACCCGCGATCGCGCTCATCGAGATGGGGCCGCCGCGATAGAAGCCCCCGCGATACATCACTTGCCAGTGGTCTTCGATGAGCAGCGGGTCCTTGCCGATCAGATAGTCGGCGAGCTCGTCGACGGCGGCCGCAACCGTGTGCGCGCGGCCTTCGATAACAGGCTCGCCCCAGCCGACGATCCCCTCGTCCGTTTCGATCTTGAGAAAGAGCCAGCGAGGCGGCACGACGAAGGTTTCGAGCCGGGTGATTTTCATGTGGTGTCTCCTGTTCGATGAAGCATCACGTCGAGGAGCCCATGCTACTGCAAAAATCGCTTTTAAGTGCTATTAATAGTACTATTTCGCGGAAGCTCCCAGTATCTGGGCTTTTACGACGAACACAACACCCAGGAGAACGGCGATTCAGCGCGATCTGCATGGCACGGTGGCATTCGAACTCGGCAGCGCGATCCTGCGCGGCGACTACGCGCCCGCCGAAACACTGCCCCGCGAGGCCGAACTCATGGCGGCTTTCGAGGTGAGCCGCACGGTGTTGCGCGAGGCGTTGCGCACGCTCACCTCGAAGGGACTCGTGGAATCGCGTCCGAAGGTGGGCACGCGGGTGCGCGAGCGCGCGGCGTGGAACCTGCTCGACGCCGACGTGCTCGACTGGTACGCGCGCGTCGCGCCGCCGCTCGCGTTCGCGCTCAAGCTCCAGGAAATGCGCGAGATGATTGAACCGTTCGCGGCGGGACTGGCCGCGAGCGCGCACGATGCGCACGCGCTCGAGCGGCTCGAGCACGCGCACAGCGCGATGGCGCAAGCGCGCAACGTGGACGAATGGGTGCGCGCCGACCTGCGCTTTCACCTGGCCGTGCTGGCGGCGTGCCGCAACGAGCTGCTGGTGCCACTCGGCACGCTGATCGAGCGCACGCTCGAAGGCCAGTTGCGCGTGAACGCGAAGCGCGCGGACGTGTTCAACGCGGCGCTGCCCGATCACACGGCGGTGTTCGAAGCCATCGGCCAACGCGATGCGCACGCGGCGAGCGCCGCAATGGCGGCGCTGCTGCGCGTGACGCGCGAGCGTATCGAAGGGTGAGGGAAAGGACGTCGGGGTTTGCTATTCTCTTGGGCGTCGTGCCAGTACCGCGCTGTTCGGCGCCCTCATGTACTTCAATCCCGCACCGCAGTCCGGCAAATTCCGCAAACGTTTGACGCAATGAAAGACGGCTCCCCTCGACTCGATAACGCAACGCTGCTTGAAATCATCCGCGCGCAATCCGACATTGCGCGGCTCGGGCTCGACCTCGGCGGTGTGATGGCCTTCGTCGCGCAGCGGGCCGAACAGCTAACCGGCGCGCAAGGCGCCGCGGTCGAGCTCGCCGAAGGCGCCGAGATGGTGTATCGCGCGGCCTCGGGCAGCGTCGAGAACATGCTGGGGCTGCGTCTCGCGCGCGAGACGAGCCTCTCCGGGCTGTGCGTGAGCACCGGCGAAATCCTGCGCTGCGACGACTCGGAGACCGACCCACGCGTGGATCGCGAAGCGTGCCGGCGCGCGGGGCTGCGCTCGATGATCGTCACGCCGCTCAAGCATCTGGAAACCACGGTGGGCGTGCTGAAAGTGGTGGCGCCCGAAGTGGGCGCATTCGGCGAAGAGGATATCGAAGCGCTCTCGCTGATCTCCGGGCTGATCGCGGCCGCGATGTTCCATGCCGCGCGCTACGAGACGAGCGAGCTTTACATGCAAGCCACGCACGACGCGCTCACGGGCTTGCCCAACCGCGCGCTGTTCTACGACCGTCTGCGCCAGTCGGTCGATCTGGCGGCGCGTTCGGCGGGCGGGCTGGGCGTGCTCAATCTCGACATGGATGGCTTGAAACCGATCAACGACCGTTACGGCCACCGGGCGGGAGACGCGGCCATCAAGGAGACAGCTGCGCGCATCGCGAAGAATTGCCGACGCGTGGATACGGCTGCGCGCGTGGGCGGTGATGAATTTGCGATGATCCTCCCCGGTATCGGCACGCGTCTGGATGCCGAGGCGCATAGCCGGCGCATCGAGGAGAAGGTGCGTGAGCCGTTCGAGTTCGAGGGGCGGCCGATCGAGTTGGGCGTGAGCGTGGGGATCGCGGTGCTGCCAGAGGACGGTGTGGAGATGACCGGCCTGATCGATCGCGCCGATCAGGCGATGTATGAGGCGAAGCGGGGGAGGAAGGTTCTGTAGCGCTGCGTGTTGCGGACGGGTGGCCGCAGCGGGCAGGCATTTATCGGCGCTTCCTGCGTGCTACCATACGCATTACATTTGTGATGCGCGGAGAGCCCGATGAAGACTGCAACCATGCCCCCATTGCGCGTTGACCCCGAACTGCGCCAGGCCGCCGAAGACGTGCTCCATGAAAATGAATCGTTGTCCGCATTCATGGAGGCCGCATTGCGGGAGGGTGTCGCACGTCGCCGAATGCAGCGCGAGTTCGTCTTGCGAGGGCTCGATGCACGGGAGCAGGCCCATCGCGACAACGAGTATTTCGACGCCGATGACGTGCACAACCAGCTTGAAGACATGCTGAACGCGGCGAGGAAAGCGGGGTGAATTTCCGTGTCCGCTACACACGCGGCGCGCGTGACGATCTCGAAAGGCTCTATGGATTTTTGCTCCAGCGCGATGTGGAGGCGGCGGCACGCGCGCTCGAAGCTATCCGCAAGGCTGCGGATCTGCTGAGCAGTTTTCCATTCACATGCCGCAAAGTTGACGATGCCAACCCATTCCTGCGCGAATTGGTCATTTCATTTGGTGGCTCGGGCTATGTCGCCTTGTTCGAAATTGAAGGCGAACCAGCAGGCGAGGCGGCTTCGGCTGACCAGGTGAATCGGTACATCACGATTCTTGCCGTTCGTCATCAGCGCGAGGATGACTACCACTGACCGAATGACGGAGCTGAATCAACGAGACCAGAACGGGCGTTGATGGATCGCTGAAATAGAAAAAGCCGCTGTTCCTTGCGGAACAGCGGCTTTCGCATTTGGTGGCGAATCAGGGAGGAGACCCTGAAAGTCACATTCAGTGCGCAAGTCATTATTAATCAATGACTTAGAGAAATCGCCTTTCCGCGCTTTGTACTGGGTCTTTGTACCAGAATTGACATTCCGCGACAAGCCACGTACTGCCTTGAGGTGTGCCATGGGCATCGTATCCGACTCATTTGTGCCAATCTGACATTGTCATGCTGTGAGTTCGTGTTTGTTTGACATTGTCATTTTGTCGTCTATACTGTCCCTGACATTGTCGGAGGAAAGTCGATATGCGCGACGACTTGCACAAGACGGTTCCATTGTCTCGCTCTTGGGGGCGAGTACTTCGGCGTCTGTCGAAAGACCGCTGGACTCCAGAGGAGCTCGCGCCTCTGATTGTTGCTACGGTGCAAGGTGACCTAGCAACCAACGACGACACGGGCCTGCAGGCCGTCGACAATGTTCTAAATGAGAGTTATGTCGACCTCTTCGATGACGGCGAGGAGAAGATGCAGTTGGCGTTGCATCGAATTCAAGAAGGCCCACTCTCAGTCGTGGCACGTACGACTTGCGAAATTGCGCTTGGGGTGCTGGCGATACACGGGATGTCGGACAGTTTTCGGAATCAGGTAACCAACGCGGTAGGCGAACTACACGCCCGCGACCAATTGGAGCACATGGTTTCACGAATTTCCTCGACCCATAGTCTGGATGAGGCGAGGCAAGTGCGAAACGTACTCGAGCGAGCTTTCACGCTGTGTGATTTCTCCGTCAAAGTCAGCCGTCCCCCGAAACGCGCTAACAAGTCCGTCGACGAACTCTTATCCACTGAGCTACCGCTGGGACTGTGAGCGTGAACCATAATTTCTTGCCTCCGACCGAAGGCACCGTCACCGTCGTCGAGTCTGGTTCGTTTCTCATCAAGGGAAATCATTCACAAGTACCCCTCGGTGAGGGGTTGGCCATTCAGGCCGGATTGCTGCACGAGGTTTGCTTTACGGAAGTAAGCCCCCTTTCGTGTGACCTGACGGTGCTTCTTGGCGCTGTCAAGTACGCTGACAGGTCCGTCCGCCGCAAGCATGGTAACGGTTGGGCGCGTCAACTCCGGTTGACTGTGCCGGTCTACGAACTTGCTACTTGGAGGCGCGACGAAGTTGCATCGGCTTTGATGGACGCCCTCCAGTATCTAACTGGCGATGCATGGCAGTTTTATTTCGTGAAGAGGAAAAGGAAGCCGGCTCAGTCTGGGCAAAGACCGCTTCTCGACTCGCCTGACAGGCGTCGTGTTTTTATTCCGTTCAGCCATGGACTGGATAGCTTCGCACAAAGCCAACTGCTGCGGACGGGTGACACGGAAATGGATGTCATTCCCGTCCACTTGCGGTCGGGAAGCGTGGAGGGCACGCTGAAGTCGATTGGCCGGCTTGCCAAACACAGGCTTGTCCCAATCCCGGTCTCTGCAAGAGTGAGTGAGCGTAGTCACTCCGAACAGAGTTTCCGTACGCGCCCATTCTTGTACGACGGACTGGCAGCTTATGCTGCGGTGTTGTCCGGTGGCGGTGAGGTCGTTATTCCTGAGAATGGCCAGGGTAGCCTGGGTGGCTCGTTGGTCAGACTAGGGGCAGAGGCTCCACACAGGAGCTGTCATCCGGGTTTCACGACGCGTCTCGGACGGTTCTTCAAACATCTGAGCGGGCGTGACGTAACCTTCGTTCATCCCGCGCTGTTTCAGACGAAAGGGCAGGTGCTCGGGAAACTGTTGCAAGTTCAGCCGGACAGTCAAACGTGGCTAGCTGAACATCCCTCCTGCTCGTATGATGCGCGCCACGCGAATCGTAATCGCAAGAAGGTGCATTGTGGCGTCTGTGGCAACTGCTTGCTGCGGCGGATGTCATTGCAAGCAGCGAATATCGTGGACACGACCGACTATAAAGTGACCGACTTACATGCGAAGTCACTCGAACAGGCCATGGTCGAGGACGACAAACTGCTCACTCCCGGGGCATACCATGACATCGCACGCAACGCGGCCCGAAGCATGCAGCGATTAGCTGACCTTGCTGGTGCTGGTGCGCGATATCGTGTCGCTGCGGAGGCGGCCAGTCTCGCAGAATATTTGGGGCGCTCGCAAAGCGAAGTGCGGGGGGCGCTAGACCAAATGCTTGAACAACACAGCCGCGAATGGACAGGCTTCCTGGAGTACAACGGGAGGTCGTCTTGGGCGGCACAACTCGCACGGGATTGAAATGGAATTCGAACTGAAAGTTCGACCCGAAGTGCTTGGCGCACGCCTGAAATCTGCTCGAACGATTAGTCGTTTGACCCAGGAGGCCGCTGCTAATGCACTCGGCATGGCAAGAACGACCGTTGTAGCCATTGAAGCAGGTAAGCGTCAGGTCAGCATGGACGAATTGCGCGCCATGGCGGAATTGTATGGCGCTTCAGAAATCGACTTGCTTGACGACGGGTCTGCGCCGGTTGAGATGCAGGTCCAGTTCCGAAGCAGCGCACCACAACGCGGTGGGGTAGATGATGAGGGACTCGTAGCTTCGATGCTGAATAGGCTGGCCACGTCGGTGGTTCAGCTAGAGTCCTTGGTGGGTATGCCAGCACCTCGTGTAGACATCCCCTTTGTACCATTATCGCGTGAGGAGCCAATAGAACAGCAGGCGGAAGATGCTGCTTTGGCCGTGCGAGCCAGGCTTGGCCTTGGGATGGGTCCTATTCAAGACCTAAATGCCCTGCTGGAGTCGGAGCTTGGCCTTCGGGTATTCGAGAGACCTCTGCCTTCGCGCATCAGCGGAGCTATGGCGTTCTCGGAGCAGGTTGGCGGCTTTGTTCTCGTCAACCTGAAACATCCGATTTACAGGCGGCGAGTTACTGCAGCGCATGAGCTTGCCCATGCGGTTCTAAGGAAGTCGGGACTCACCGTGCACTTCGAGGATGATTCATTTGAAGACAGGGAAGAGCGGTTCTGCGACGTCTTCGGTAGCTGCTTGCTTATGCCGGCGGCTACTATGCGCAAGAAGGCTGCTGAACTAAAAAAGCTTGTGGGGCGATTCACTGTGCGCGAGTTGCTGACGATGACCTTGTACTTCAATGTGTCAATGGAAGCGTTAGTTCGACGTATGGTGGCTCTCAAACTGCTGCCACCGGGCACCTATGAACGACTCAAGGATGACGGACTCAGCCTGAAGCATCAAGCAGCAGTAAGAGATGAGCTTGGCCTTACGCCGGAGCCGCCAAGGTTCACTGCACGCACGATGTTGCTGGCTGCGGCTGCCCATGCGCGTGAGTTGCTGACCGAGCAGCAGATTGCATCCATGCTGGAGCTTGACTTACTGACGGTGCGAAAAGCATTGGATGAAGGCTATCAGGACGGACAGGGGGAGACGCTTGAGCTGGTTTCGTGACCACATGCCTAACGGGCAGCTTGTTCTGGATGCAAGCGTTCTCATTAATCTGCTTGGATGCTGTGCTGCTGCTGAGGTCTTTAGTACGCTCGACCTGCCTTGCATTGTCGAGGAGAAGGTTTTCGGCGAGATTTCTCGGCATCCGATTCCTGGGCTCTGCCACACCGAGGAACTACAGGCTCTTCAGAATGCCGGGTTCATTGAACGGGTGAGAATGGGGGAAGAGGAATATTCAAGCTTTCTGAGCCTCATTCAGGCGCCATTGGGCCAACGGTTAGACGCGGGGGAGAGCGCGACATTGGTAGTAGCTCAACAGCGGGGGCTATCTGTGGTCATCGACGAGAACAAGGCTCGTTCCTACATTCGGAGCAACATGCCTCGGGTTGCTGCAGTGAGCACCTTGAAGCTACTAATTTCTGCGACGGTCCGCTTGGGGAAAGACGCGGTATACCTCCAAGAACTCGTGGCGGCGGCACGCAAAAATTCCAGAATGGGCGTTCCAAAAGATGAGAAGCAATTGTTGGTCGATGTTCTTGCTATTGAACGCCTGCAATAGTCGTGTCACGGCGTTCGCGGCTTGTGGCTAGACGACCGGGCACCTCGACTGCTGCTTGTAGGGGGCTGCGGTGGTATTCCTAGGTAACATCTCCGACATTGCTCAAATAATGAACAAGAAGGAAAAAGTACGATGCCGATAAATCGCTTTCGAACGGGAAATGTTGCAACCGAAGAGGACGGTGCAGAGCTAATTCTTAAGAAGCTTAACGCAGCAAGGTGGGAGCTCAAATATAAGCCCTCGCAAAAAGCTATCGACATTGCCAAGCAGTGGATTGACGGATTCGTTGCACCCAAGAGGGCCTTGTTGCTGGCTGATGGGGACGGTGAAAAAAAGATAGTCTCGACCTATCCACTGAATACGAACGCAGCAAGCCCGTCCTTCTTGCAGCCAAAGTACGACCGCCTTCGCGCAATTACGTTTTCCGGTTTTCGAACTATCCCCGGTTGGTTTGCCTTCGACGATGACGACGGTGATAACGATGACGTGACTTGGCCTCAGAACCTGGACGACATCAAGGAATTTTTCCAAGATTTGCCATCGGGATTTGTTCGGGACCCATATTTCGGGTTGGGGTTGAACTACGACCTTCGATTCATCACCGATGCGGTTGAAGAACTTAGCGGTGTCAAAACACTAAAGATTTTCAAGGGGAAAGGCGAGTCCCCGACTTACAAAGGCTCGACATATTCGATTTCTGCAAAGCTATTCGATGAAACGCGAAAGGCAGTCAATCGCGCACACGAAAAGGCGTTGCAGGTTGCAAGCTCGGAGAAGGTTGCATATGTAAGCAACACACTGCTCAATTCTGTCGATGCAAAGAAATATCCGATTAAGAGTCCTCGATATCGAAAGGATTCTATTGTTCAGGCACTCGGCGCGACACCACCCAAAGACGTTCCGCTGTCCGCAGCTGACCGGCAGGCGGTAGTCGCCACTGTGACAAGCGCATGCAAGCAACTGAACCAATCAAATGCAGCACAGTTGCTGGCGCTATCGCACGAAATCGAAATTGTTAGCCTAGAAGCGCTAGTTGAAAGAATGCAGGAGATGCTTTCGAAGCAGTTGAACGAAGCGGCTTGGCAGGAATTCTTTCGTGACAATCAGTTTGTTCTAAGGCTCGCGTTTGGATTCCCAGTGGTGAAGGTTGGTGAACAATTTTCTGTCGGAGGCAGAAAATTCGATGGTTCAGGTGACAAGATTAGCGATTTTGCTATGAAGGCCGCCGCAACCGGCAACCTTGGTCTGGTTGAAATTAAAACGCCGAAAACTGCACTACTCGAAAAGGCAGCTTATCGGAGCAAAGTTTATGCGCCGAGTCGAGAGCTATCGGGGGCGGTTAATCAGGTCCTCGACCAGGCACACAATCTGCAAAAGAACTTGCCCCTACTAAAGGAAAGTTCACAGGATTTGTCGTTAGAGGCCTACGCAATTAATGGGGTAGTCATCGCAGGAAGAAACCTCACCGACAGGGCACAGCAGAAGTCGTTCGAACTGTTCCGGAATAGTCTCAGGTTTGTGCTAGTTATCACCTTTGACGAGTTGCTTCAGAAATTGCAGCACCTCGTCGAGGTACTGCGGCCGGCAGCATAAGGATTGGCGGTCTACGCGTTTTGCTGCGGCCCCGCAGGTGATTGCTCCCTCACCTCAGATAGGCGATGCGTCTGATAGACGAAAACTTCCTTATTTCTGCGCAGAAATCTGGCTGGAGACGGATGTTGAACGGTGTGTGGTCTTTGTCAGACGCCGCAAGTTTTTTGAATATCTGCCGATATAGGAGCGGTGAATCAGCACTAGTTTATGCCTCCCGTTCCCGTTTATAAGAGGACAATGCGTTGACGATGGACTTCAACTTCAAAGGGCTGCACCCAGCTTTCCTGGAGGCGGTCAACCGGCACGAACCATCCATTGCCTTTGCACTCGCAGAAGGCAAGGGTAAGTTCGTCTTTCTGCTGTTCATGGCGACAGACTCGGCGGGGCGCATAGTGTGGGGCGCGCTTGAGATGTTTATACTCCTCGCCAATACCCAGAAGATGCTGAGATTCAAACTGCTGGGGAACCACAAAATCGCGGGCGATTTCAAGGTGCGGCTGACCGAAGGCGACAAGCAGGCCATTCGAGCGGAACTCGGCCTAGGTGGAGCTGCCGGAGGCCCCGCCTTTGTCCTTCTCGACTTCCTAAGCAAGCTGAATGGGATGATTCCGGCGTCTATTCCGTTGGAAGCGAAAGTCGCTGTAATCAAGGGCGAGAGCAAGGCAATTAACGCTCACTGCAAGAGCTACCTCGACGATGCCACCAAGGTGTATCTCCTTGCTGCGAGGCCGTTACCAAACGGTAAGCGACCGAGAGAGGAGACGTTGCGCAAGCTCTACATGCTTGATGCCGAGCCGTCTGCTATTGCGGCACTTATCCGGAACCTCAAAATGATACGTTGGACGACTTACTGGACGGCGACGAAGCCCGCGTCAGATAGGTTTGCCGAAACCTTTGCCAAGGTTGCTGGTCTCGTGGCCAAGTCGTAACGGACTGCACTTCAACATCGGGACGCAGGGGCGACAAAATTTTCCGCGCAGAAATCCCACGGCAGCAGCATTGCGACTGGCCTCGTCAGGCCGATGACCAAAGATGACATAGCAGAGGTGCTCGTCGTGTCCATTCCTGGTCAATCCAATTGTGGGTTTGGCTGATGGCAAGGCGGTAGCGAGAGGCGGCCCCATTGGGGCCGCCGAAAGGCGCTATCGTGACGATTTGCGCTTGGGTCTAGGCGTAGGCGTCAGTCCAAGTGCCCGCAGAGCGCGCACGATAGTGCCGTAACTGCCGCGCCCCAATTCCAGTCTAATGTTCACGGGCCCGATAGGCCGTCCTTGCTGTCGCAGCGCTGCGACGGCGTGCTTCACATCGTCTACCGTAACGCCGGGGCGCCCGCCTCGGTTCCTCTTGTTGCTCTCCATGGTGACCTCAGTAGATTCGACCCACGTCGAAATCACTACGTATAGGGACCGTCTTGTGCCGCTCCGCCACTGGGAAACACCGCGTATGCCTTTGCCCCCGGCGTCGCTACGACATGGCCAGGAGGTTTCGTAATCGAAAGTCGTTGCTTGGCGGCACACACGCGTGGACCATAGCGTTGGGTTGGCCCACATCGAGTAGGAGGGAGGATTTGAGCGAAGCCTTGGTGAACTACGTACCGGCTACGACTCGCGCGGTACTCGCAGGATTCGGAGGGAAGGTCTCCGTGCGGTTGGGGCGCAGGGACGTTGTGGTCTCACCCCATGAATTGCCAGGCGAGGTGGAATGGCGTGTGGACTTGTTGGAGTGGTATGCCAAACGACTGGTCATGAACGCCGTTCGACTGACGCCACAGGCACGCATGGCAACATTGGCCCACGCACGAACTGCGCTCCAGCATGAGAATGGGCTGCATCCGCTGGAGGCGCAGGCTGTGGTGATGTCGGCGAGCCAAGTGCTTGACCGCTTGGGATTTCCCGGCTTGTCAGGTCCGCCAGAAGGGTTTCTGCGCGTTGATGGGCAACTCGATAGGGACTGGGATGCGCTGCAACGTCGCTACACCCATATCTTGGCGGCAGGCCGGTAAGGGGCCAGATTTTGCGCACGCGTGCATGCTTGTGGTCACCCTGAACGTCATTGCTGTGCAGTCATCGCATCAAGTCCATGAATCCATTGGCCACCCGAGTTCTCGTTGACGACAGCAGCTTGACGGTAATCCTGCAAGACGGTCGCGAACTTCAAGTGCCGTTGGCTCGGTTTCCTCGCTTAGCGCGAGCCTCAGTTGCTCAGCGTCAATGCGTTCGAATTTCCAAATCTGGTCGAGCGCTGCACTGGGACGAACTCGACGAAGATATCGACGTCGACGAATTGCTACGCGGGCGGGACTAGGTAGTCTGGCTCTTAGCTCGGCTGCAATCCATGCAGATGGGCCAAGCTGTTTCGAGGCGTGAGAGGGGAGTCAATGGCAATCTGGGAGGCGTCGCCGGTAGACGAGCGGCCGGAAATTTCTCTCTATAAATGGTGCATCTTTCGGACCGCTTCCGGGGCGCTGCATTTTGCAGGCGAACGAGCCAACGGCCATGGTCGAGCCAGCTCAACCATCGTTGAGCTAGACCTTAAGACGCGAACGGGAATCACCCGCTCTGGTCGAAAATATCATCTCTGCGGACCCTGTGGGTTGTCAGATGAGGCCGGGTACGTTTGGGACGGTTGGTGTCGTATGAACAACATAACCCGCTACAGGGATGTCACCGACGAGTTGCTCGAGAAAGCCGAGGAATGAGGCAGACCGAAGGTACCTCAGTGCGGAAGGTGCTCTTTCTTGACTACGACCACGTTCTGCATGCGAGTGACGTCTATGTGACCGAGGGCTGCATCGTGCCGTGCGCCCCCCGGGCAACGCTGTTCGAGTTTGCGCCGGTGTTGGATGCACTTTTGGCACCGCATCCCGATGTGGAACTCGTATTGTCGACAGCTTGGGTCGCGGTCGTCGGCTTTCAGCAAGCCCGGGACGCGCTTCCATTGCACTCACTGCGAGCCAGGGTGGCCGGGTCGACGTACGAAGGTCAGTTGTCACCGGCATCAGCGTTCTCCCAGCTCACCAGAGGGGCGCAGGTGCTGCGATACGTGGCACGGTACCACTTGCGAAAGTGGTTGGCGCTCGACGACAGGAAGGATGGCTTCGAGAGTTGCCCGACGAAGCTCATCCGGTGCCAGGAAGGCGTTGGTCTGGGCGACCAGGCAGTGCAAGTCCTATTGGCGCAGCGCTTGTGCGAGACCTTCGGATGACTAGCTGGGCGAGGGGCGCCGTCTCGGTGGCTTCGATGCTGTGTGCCAATCGAGATAGTCAAAATACGACCGACAGAGAACACAAATGAGTACCCAGCAGCGGGCTCCGAGGGCTAGGTCCCATCGTCTTTGCGTTCGGTGGCGGGCAACGGTATGCCATGAGGGTGTGAATCCGTCCGTCCAGTTATCAGTCCCGTCTGAACTCGACGGCGAAATAGACGTAGAGTCAAGCAGCCCGCTCCCAAAGGCAGACGGCGAGCGGTGCCTACTCGCGATGCTCATGACTCTCGAGACCTACTCCAAGAAACTCCAACCTTTGGACCCGGCAGCAAGGCCGACCCAGAAAATGACGGTGAGCGTTCGGCGGCTAACAGTGCGGTCAAGGGTATTGTCCACGCCGATGGCACAATTGAACATCGAGTTGGACGGCGCCGCTGCGTGGGCGACCGTCATGGTCAGCGGGGCATCGCTCCGAGATTGTGGTCCCGTTCAATATGGTGAGGACGACCTGGTTTGGGAAATCGTCCTCAAGATATTGCGCCGCCTCATGTCGGCACCACTGCCTTGACGAGCCTCGTCGTGTATTCCATGGCTGCCTCCCTGCGAAGCTTTACTTCAATTTCTCCGATTCGGAGTCGGCAGTCTGGCGTCGCTTCTTGGTGATGCCCGCCTCCTTGGCCAGCCTTTCGAATTCCTTGGTGGCGGCTTGCACGCTAAGGTAGGACTGTCGCAATAGCTGCCATGGGTCTTGTCCACGAGCCTGGCATTCAGCGGAAAGCTTGAGAAGCAATTCGCCCGCCGCTGGAAGTAGCGTGACGGCATGAGCGAGTGGGTCTTCGCCAGCGTCGCCGCTCCCCCGTATGCGTTCGAGAACATCGCGTTCAACACGGGCATCGCGAGCCTTACGGCGCTCGTCTGCCCGGCGGTCGCCATGCCGCAGAAGCCAAGCCCTGACCAACACGAGGTCGTCGTCGGTCAGGCTTTCGGTGACGGCATCGCTACCATGTAGCCTCGTTGTCCTGGCGAGGCGGAGGAAGGGACGGACGTCGTCGGGGTCTGCATCGATTGGAATCGAGCCAACAGTGACGGTAATGCTGCGCTTGCGGTCTGCACAATATCTATAGCGTACCAACTGCACGGTATTGCCCCCCTTTCGCTGCTTGAAGTGAAGGGTGTTCTTCATTGCATCGCCTCCACTTTCGGTGCTGCCGAAGGTGTGCTGTTCGCCGGCAGCAGGTCGCGCAATGTGATGGGCTGTTCGTCGAACACACGAATCCGGCGCATCTTCGGCATACGCGTAGCCAGCAGCTCGTTAATCGGGGTGAGGGCGCCCGCATGCTGCCCATACTGCTGGGCCAACGCTGGATGCCGCGCGCACCAAAGCGCCTGACGCGGCTTCCATAGTTCCAGTGCGTCCCGATGTAGTGCCAAGACCTGTGACCGGACGGCCGAGAAAAGGGGGCGAGCTCGCATCGAGGCGAGCAACCCCCGCAAGCCCCACGGTTTTTGGCCGTTGCCGCCTTCGCTTCCGTATTCCAGACCTTCGCAGCAGTCCTCGATGCTCCGGCGCAGCTCTCGTATCACGTCCCCACGCAGCTTCCAGGTCCAGGTCGATGTCTGCTTGTAAAAGCCCTTGCGCTTTCCAGCCTTCGCGCTCTCGACCTCCCGCCACTCGCGCTTCGTCGCATAGAGCAGCACATAGTCGCGGAAGGTGATATGCCCGTCAGCTGACATTGCGTCTCGCGCTACCCGCGCGTCTTCACTCTTCATGTCGGCAAGTCCGCCGACACCACCATCGGACAGCAGCCACCAATGAACTTCGTTGCCCACAGGGAAGGCCACGAAGTGCGTCACGGCGATACCCCTTGTGCGGTCATAAGTGCGCTGCCTAGTGTTGCGCGTGATGGGGTAACGTGCCGCCATTTTTGCGACGAATGCGGGCAATTTCTCGCGGCCTATCACGCCGCCGCACCAGATTCGATGCCCTTCTCTGCCGGCAAGAAGCTGGAGGTGCTGCATAAGAGCGGTCTGGTTGCGGGGGACTGCGATGTCGAGAGGGTCCATCTTTGTAGTCATTGAGAGGCTCCTGATGTTTTGTAGTCAGATACCTCTCGTATAGGCACTGTCCTCCGTGACGGTCGATTTGGAGACAAGCGGACGTTGGCAGACTATGAACCCATTAAAAAAATTTCAGGTGGACAGACGCAAAGCCTGACCACCTGAAATTTTTTCGCGATTCGACAGAATCGCCGCTTTGTCTCCAAACCTACCGAGCGAGTTGTGCGGTAGTGCCGCACATGGCGTGCGGCATGCGCAAGGATTTGTGCGGACTGAGGCAGATTGTGCTGGCTCCCTCAGTCTCGAAATGCTCTGATGTCGCGTTGACGCTGTGTTTCAACCGAAGCTGACTACGACGTCGCACAGTTTTTCCAGAGACGGAGGTCTGTGCCCCCTATCCCAAAGCCATGCGAGACGAGCGCCAATGTGCAATGAATTTTTCCCCAAATCTTTGGCCATGCCACATTCTGCGCTCGCGAAGTTACCTGCGTTTGCCCACGCGTCCGCATCGACCTCAGATTGCACCGTGGCTCCCATGTTGGACGACCACGTGATGTATTCTGCGGACCAAATCGTCTCCTCGGGAAACGGCTGGTCCGCATTTCCCCCTAGGGCTCTGAGCAGTGCCGAGTTGTCGCGCTTGTGCTCTTCAGGCCTATCGGTGCCAGTGTCGCTGTCATAGATGGTTAGCACCGGAATTTCAAGGCCCTTGGCGATGAGTAGCGGCTGCAGGAGCGCATGCTTGGCCTGGACCGGTACGATATGCACACCTCTTGCCCTAAAAAGACTCCAACGGTCCGATAGATTTAGCCATGCGTGGATATAAGCGACGTCTTCCCAGCCTTCAACTAGTACTAATCGCTGTGCAAAGAACATCTCATTCAAAGCCGGTTGAAGCACTTGGCTTACCTTTGCCATTGCTCCCATCGGGCGCATCGGTTTTTGCCCCTTTGCTACGGCGAAGGCGGATGCATAGGATTCGTAGGCATACTGCCTTACCACTGACCTTGCGGTTCCCGGAACTCGGCGCACCAAGCGAATGTTCTCAAAGGCATCACCAGAGACAAAGTGGGGGCTGTGGCTAGTAATGAGAATTTGCGCGCCCTTCGCACTCAGGGTTCGAAGCACGTTCGAAAGATGGCGTGCTTGCGGCGGGTGCTGGTACAACTCCGGCTCTTCGCATCCTAGAATTAGAGTGGGGCCATCACCACCACTTTCAGCCAATTCCTGCAGAAGCGAGATGAGAAACGAGCGCTGCAGTCCGTGGCCGAAACGCGCAAGTTGGCCTTCGAATTTCCCCTCGCGCGCCAGCACGCCTGCAAGCGGCTCTTCGACCTGTACCGATTTTTTGGGGTCCTGCTGCCACTGCACCTTCAATCCAGCTTCTGGGTGCGCCCACTCTGACAGCCGCTTTTCCAGCGACTCTGTAATTCCATCAAGAGCAGTTTGGTTTTGCTCGAGTAGTTTTTGATATTGCTCTTGTGCGGCTGTGGAAATTCTCTTAAGTTCATCGGCAAAGTTTACTTTGCCGCGAACGGCTCTGGCCAAGAGGCGGCCAAAGGCACTATTCTTCGCCTCCGCTTGCTCTTCGCTTGCGTCCTTGACGGCCGGAACGTAGACCCACTGCACATGCCTGGCGAGTCGGTTGGCTCCCTTGCTAATGCCATAGAACTGGTCTTCGCTTGGAATGAGCTCGCAGGCATCGGGACGAGCGGTCTCGTATTCTTGGAGAGCGGTGGCCATTGCGTCCTTGGAGGTCGCTTGCGGCAGGTCTTTGAACTGTTCCCGCAATCCCTGATAGATGGCCTTCAGTTCCGCCGCCGGTGCGGCGTCGTTCATTGCCTTGAAGTATGGGGCGAAGGCAGGCATAGCGAGTCGTTGCCCATACTGCTTCACAGGCGCCGTTAGCGTGTTCTCGTCATACGTGGCCTTCGCGGTGACCGCGAGCACGCCCTGCCTGAAGTAGTCGGAAAAATCCTCTTGAGCGTCCTTGCTGAGGTCTGTGAATTCGACAGTAATCTCAACTGGTTCCTTGACATTCTTGGAATAGAAATCTTCAGCTTGTAGGGCGGTGAGGTCGGTAGACGCGTTTTGGGTCTCGCGGAAGAACACGTTCAAAGCGCACAGCACGGTGGACTTTCCAGCACCGTTTGCACCCACTAGACAGGTATGCGGGTCAAATTCGACGGTTTGGTCTTCGAAGGACCTGAAATTCTTGATGCGGACGGACCTAATGCGCACGGCTGGCTCTCCCTTTTGTTGGTAAGGACATCTTCAGTCGGACTGCTTGCCGTAGTATCGCCCATAACAATGCCGGTCCGGAGAACTGAGGTCGGCGCAGCGAGCTTGCTGCGGCCTCTCGGTCGGATGGGAATACATCTGAGACAAAGCTTTTTGGAAAGCGCGAATCAGACGAGGTTGTGTTGGTAGGGGCTGGTGGGAATTGGAGATGGCTGTTTGCTATACGTCCTAGGACAGTTGCGAATTGTGCCAACACTTCGCACAAGGTCAGAGGCGCTGCCAACGCCTGCCATTGCCAACGTTCATCGTCATGCAGTGAGCAGGTCGGCCGCCAACCGACCTTGCTCACTATCTCGTCATTTCTTCCGGCGCTCATCGGTTTGCCACCGATGCCGCAGCGCGTGATGCGTCCCAAAAAGGCGCCCGTCACGTGCCGGAAGGGGGGCGGGGAGTAATCCCCAACGGTTTCCGTTGGGAGTAATCCCCCGCCTCTACTTCATGATGAATGCCACGGATAACCCGTGCGATTCGGAAACGGACGGTCCGCGCGATTTCGCGCGGCCGGGGCGTAATGCCTGTGACCACCGGACTCATCATCCGGTGCGAGCTCCTGATTTGTTGAATGCGGTATGGCGGCGCGATTTCGCGCCGTTGAAGCCCGCCGTCGGCGTGCTACCTGGTGCCCCTGAAAAGGCCCAGATGCACGACGAAAAGCCCCCACGTAGACAGGCAGGGCAGCGCGAGGCCGGTCAACAGTAT
This sequence comes from Paraburkholderia silviterrae, assembly GCF_004353915.1. Taxonomy (GTDB): domain Bacteria; phylum Pseudomonadota; class Gammaproteobacteria; order Burkholderiales; family Burkholderiaceae; genus Paraburkholderia; species Paraburkholderia silviterrae. The sequence goes on from NZ_SMRP01000003.1 coordinate 104,092, forward strand.
GTTGACGGGTCGAAGCCTGCAGGGCCGGACATGAAACCGAGTTGGAATCGGTGGAGGAGTCTGGCACGGGAGTGAAGGATGACCGGGGTCGCGCCCGGAAGTGCTTCGCCTCGCCGAGAGCAAAAGCGTGTAAGTGCCCGCGAGGGCATGGGGAGAGTAAGAACCAGCTAGGGCCTGAAGTGCCTGGAATTCCTGGAAACGAGCCGAGAATGTTGCGATGAGTACCACCCCGCTTAATGGGTTCGGGGGTGTGAAATCGGGGGATGCGCCCGAAAGCAAAACGGTTCGTGAGGGACTGGTGGTCTGCTCGCCAAGCTCGACATATCTAACGAAGGCAAAATGGGCGGCGGTCCGGGGAGATGGCTACCCCGGAAACCAACGCCTATAAGACAACTGCTCGCGATGAAGGTCGGGCCACCAGCAATGGTGGGTCAGTCCCGAGATGCAAACTGGAGCGTGCGGTTGAGCGGCCGGCCGTTGGTATACAACGGTCGAGTCGGAAGAGTCGTGACGAGACTCGTGATGAACGAGAGCCCGGGTGGCACCGGGCTCAAGGGGAACGGGCGTCGATGAAAAGACGCCCACCGTCCGCAGCACTGTCTATCAACCTCTCATCGGGTGGCACCGGGGACGGGGATGGCAGGAACGCTGTGGGGTGGAAATCAGGGGTGGCACCTTGATGAACCATCAGTGAAGGAGAGGCAAATGCTCGGTTGCCGAGCGCGGGTCTTCGCACCCTACCTTGATTCATGATTCGGATGCCGGCGGCTCACCGCCGCCGGCTCTCTCTCAGGCATCAAGCCCTGCGAAAAAACCACACGGCCAAACGAAAGCCCACCAACTGGTGGGCTTTCACTTCATTCATATTTGTGATGGCGTGTGCATGAGTCGTAGTTCCTCAAAAGTTCTTATATTTATAGGCTTTTATTTATGCTGTTTTGGTGAGGAAGAACTGTGGAAGGGCAAAGCATCCCCAAGGGCAAAGCGGGTCAGCTTTGCGCCACGTGCTTTACCCTTGCTGGACATGCCGCTTCGGAGCCGGTGTCACCGCGTCAGGGCGCGTGAGTCGCGATGATGCGCACACGCACAGCCAGACTATATAACGGACTCATCCCGTTCCAGTCGCCCTCTAGCTGAACACCCAGGCTGCGCCCCGACTTCCCGCTTGGCGCTTCGAAACGGGCGCGGGGGTCAACCCCTCTCCTCCGTTCGGAGCATCGATTCAGTTGGATGCTCATTGAGCTATAGAACCCGGTTTTTAAACGATGAGGGGAAGTGGAGTTATTGGCTGTTTTTCTCAATATTTTTGGGTGAGCGTAGCTATGCCAATGGACGTTTGGTTGTAACGTCGGAATGCCTAAGCGCGCAACCGTGGCTACGCGGCGCACCCAGCGGTGCGCCGACCTCGATTTCCTCATCAGTTTGCTGCGGTGCCATGCGAACGTTCAAGTCGAAGGCGTTCATACAGTAAGGCTCACCACCCACACAGCACCATCAGTGAACGGTTGGCCAGATACTTCCAAGCATGAGCCCATGCCTACCCTCAGACGACGGGCTCGGCGGCTGTCCCCTCGATTCGAGCGCGGTGCGTATGATGGTCTTCCTGCGTCGTCAGGGGCTCGCAGACCGGCCACGTTGACTTGGCAGCGCTTTCGATGCGCGCTTGATGTTCGAAAAGTCCGGCCGCCGGCGCTGGAATTCCGCCCACGTCGGGAAGTTGGGCGGCAGGCGATGTATGGCACCGAGCTGGGCAGCGGCCTCCAGCAGAGGCTTGGCGGGATACCAGTGGGCGCCATAGAAGGCTTCTCCGGCATTCTTGGCCCGGTTGTCACCTTCCGCGTGTCCGACCAGGTTGTCGCGTACCTCTGTCGGGATGCGAGCCTCTCGCGCTTCGTCAATGAAGGTATGCCTGAAGCTGTAGGTAACGAGCTGCGGGTCGACGATTTCGAGCGTGGTTCGCAGGTAGTCGCCGAGGGCGTTCAGTGCGTAACGGGCACGGTTTTCGGGGCTGGCCGAGGACACTAGCATGGGTAGCAGCCACTGTCCTCGGGGCACGCTGCGCACGTAATCGGCAAAGCCCAAGTCGAGCAGAATGCGGGGCACCGGGAAGCGCCGCAAGCTGACGCCGGTTTTGACGGGGCGTGTGATGCCGTCCACGCCGCGCTCGTCGGCAAAAATGTAAATCCAACTGGCCCCGCCATGACCGGCCTCGTGTGCCACCGCCTTGTCGTCGGATAGCACGATGTCCTCTGGCATCAGGTAGGCAATTTCAAGCGGTCGGGCACCAGTGAAGCGCAGCAACAGCGGGAGCCAATAGGCCACGGCCGGAGCAAGCCGCCTGTCGAAGCCGGGGCCGGCGAACAGCGGGCCTGCAAAATACTGGTCGATGACCGGTTGGGGCAGGGGGTTGCGCTTCTTCTTGTTGCTCTTCTGTTCCTCCGCTTGTGTGCCGCGCAACTGCAGGCCATCCAGCCGGAACGAAAACGGATTGTGGCTCGCCAACTCTCTTTCAATGGCCACGGTGAACAAGGTGCTCAACGCGCTGCGGTACTTCTTCAGCGTGGGGCGCTGCACGCCGCGCTCCGACGCAATATGTTCGAGCCACCGCCGGCCAATGCCTGTTTGCGTCGTGATGGCAGCCAGGGACGCCCGGTCCAGCGGAGCTTGAAGGGCGAACTGCGCGAAGCTCTCTGCATACGCGCGATACTCGTTGACCGTCTTCGTGCCTCCGCTGCGGGTGCGCAGGTTGCTCCAGATGCGGTAGGCATCAAGTAGGGTTGGCCCAACTGACACCGATTGCTCGTCGTCGAGTGGCTCGGCCGGGCGGGGTGGCGTTGCGTGGTAGGCAGCGCCAGCCAAACGCTCCAGACTCAGCTTGAGTGCCTTCAGTTCGGCGCCGACCATGCGCAAGAAGAAGTCGCGTCGGTCCGGACAGTCCGGATGCAGCCTGATTCCCAGTGTGACCGCGAGGTGCTCCTCGACTTCCTCCACCCACCAGTCCGGTGCCGTCATGCGCCGCAGACCCGCTTGAAGGTCTGTCTGCCGTTCCTTCAGGTCGCGCTCATGGTCCGTGAGTTCGTCATCGGTCATGGTCTGCACGTCCATGTCGTGGGCGTCGAGGGAGCGATGCTCCCAGCCGTCGACGAGATAGTTCAGCAGCCTGTGCTCACGCGCGGACAGCGCCTTGTAGGTGACGGGCGGATGGTCGGCAATCACCTGCGGCAGGTCCGCCGCGCTGGCCTGGTGCTCAAGCGTGGCGCGCCACTGGGCCCACTCGTGGGCGATGGAGGGGTAGCGCCGCAGCGCCTCTTGAAATGAGGGGCCAAGCGTCCGCTTGAACTCACGCAGGTCATTGGCATACGGACGCAAGCGCTGCGGAATGCCGACGCGAAAGGTCCAGCCGTTGCGGTCTCGCGGTTTATGTAGATAAGGCAGCCGTGCCACGTTTTTTTCCATCGCGGGATGGTAAAAGCGCGGGGGTCTTTGTACCAGCGCTTTGTACCAGGTTCGAACCGTCGAACAAAGCGTGGAAACGGGGCTAATTCGCACAAGTCTTTTAAAATCAATGACTTGCGAGAGATTCTGACAAGTGCCAGACAAAGAAAAAGCCGCTGAACCTTGCGGGACAGCGGCTTCTCAAATAGATGGTGGCGAATCAGGGATTCGAACCCCGGACCTGCGGATTATGATTCCGTCGCTCTAACCGGCTGAGCTAATTCGCCGAAGAAGACGAATTATGTATGTGCCAGCTGAGGCTGTCAACCCCTGTCGCCATCTTTTTTCAAGATTCTCCGAACCCACCAGCGAGGAGGCATGGCAGAACTCAAAGCCAGAGGCCCCTGCCGGCGGAGGGCTACAAAGACAAAGGCATCAATCCTGCGCGTAGATATCCGAGTCCTTGGTTTCCTTCACGAACAGCATGCCGATCACGAAGGTTGCGAGCGCGATGATGATCGGATACCAGAGCCCCGAGTAGATATCGCCCTTGGCCGCCACGATCGCGAACGCCGTCGCGGGCAGGAAGCCGCCGAACCAGCCGTTGCCGATGTGATAGGGCAGCGACATCGACGTATAGCGGATGCGTGTCGGGAACATCTCCACCAGCATCGCCGCGATAGGTCCGTAGACCATCGTCACGAAGATCACGAGGATGGTCAGGATCACCACGGTCATCGGCCAGTTGAGCTGCGCCGGGTCGGCCTTGTGCGGATAGCCCGCCGATTTCAGCGCCCCCGAGAGCGTCTTCTCGAACGTCGCACCCGCCTCCTTCGCACCAGGCGCCTTGCCGTCGAACGTGTCGATGGTCGTGTCGCCCACCTTGATCTGCGCGAGCGTGCCTGCCGGCGCGGCCACGTTCGAATAGTTCAGGCCCGCCTTCGAGAGCGCGCTCTTGGCGATGTCACACGAGCTCGTGAACTTCGAGGTGCCCACCGGGTTGAACTGGAACGAGCATTCGTCCGGGTTCGCGATCACCACGATCGGCGCGCGTGCCGTTGCGGCTTCGAGCGCCGGGTTCGCGAAGTGCGTGAGCGCCTTGAAGAGCGGGAAGTAGGCGAGCGCGGCGATCAGGCAGCCGGCCATGATGATGGGCTTGCGGCCGATCTTGTCCGAGAGCGCGCCGAAGAACAGGAAGAACGGCGTGCCGATCAGGAGCGCCAGCGCGATCAAGATGTTGGCGCTCGCGCCGTCCACCTTGAGCGTCTGCGTGAGGAAGAACAGCGCGTAGAACTGGCCCGTGTACCAGACCACGGCCTGGCCCGCCGTCACGCCGATCAGCGCGAGGATCACGACCTTGAGGTTCATCCATTGGCCGAACGCTTCGGAGAGCGGCGCCTTCGAGATCTTGCCTTCGGCCTTGATGCGCTTGAACGCCGGCGATTCGTCGAGTTGCAGGCGGATCCACACCGAAACCGCGAGCAGCAGGATCGACGCGACGAACGGAATGCGCCACGCCCACGCGCCGAACTGCTCTTCGCCCACCGTCGTGCGCACGCCGAGGATCACGAGCAGCGAGAGGAACAGGCCGAGCGTTGCCGTGGTCTGGATCCACGAGGTGTAGAAGCCACGGCGTCCGGGCGGGGCATGCTCGGCCACGTAGGTGGCCGCGCCGCCGTACTCGCCGCCGAGCGCCAGGCCCTGCAAGAGGCGCATGCCGATGAAGATCACGGGCGCGGCAATGCCGATCGACGCGTAGCCCGGCAGGAAGCCCACCACGAAGGTGGACAGGCCCATGATGACGATGGTGACGAGGAACGTATGCTTGCGGCCCACGAGGTCGCCGAGGCGCCCGAAGACGATCGCGCCAAACGGCCGCACCGCGAAGCCCGCCGCAAAGCCGAGCAGCGTGAAGATGAAGCCCGCGGTGGGGTTCACGCCGGAGAAGAAGCTTTTGCTGATGTAGGCCGCGAGCGAGCCGGCCAGGTAGAAGTCGTACCACTCGAACACCGTGCCTAGCGACGACGCGAAGATCACGCGTTTTTCGTCGCTGGTCATCGGCGTGTGTGAGACTTGTCCGCCAACGGTTGCCATATGTGTCTCCATTATTGATATGCCGACGTGCTGGTAGGAGCCGCCCGACAGGCGGCCCTGCGAAGCATTATTGGAATGGAAACTTACGGGGTTCTGACGGCGGAGAGGCTTTTTTGAGGCGCTTCCCGGGCGTTCGATGATTCGTTAATTTCTGGCAATTAACGACGAACCGCCGCTAACGTTCGCCTAGCTGTCTCTATCTGTCGAATTCATGCGGGTTGGGTGCGCGCAGGCTAAGGGTAAGTCCCATCCTCGCTTCTGGCGGCTCTGCCGTCAGTTTCGACCGGCCAGGCGTCAGCTTGCGCTGCGCAGACGCAGCGTCACGCGCACCAGCGTGCCGGCAAGACGCGGTTCGAGCTGATAGACGTTGTCTTCGATGGCGAGCGTGCCGCCATGCATCGTCGCGATCTCGCGCACGATCGCGAGCCCGAGGCCGCTGCCCTCGCCGTCGCGCCCGAGGATGCGATAGAAGCGTTCGAGCACGCGCTCGCGCTCGGCTGCGGGAATGCCGATGCCGGTGTCCTCCACCTCCAGATGCACCGCGTGCGCCGCGGGCTCGGGCCGCACGCGCACCGTGATGCGGCCGCCGGCGGGCGTGTAGCGGATCGCGTTGTCGATCAGGTTCGAGAGCATCTCGCGCAGCATGACGGGGTTGCCGTCGACTTGCACTGGCGCCGGCGCCGCGCGCTTCTGCGCGCCGTGCTCGCCGCTCTCATCGTGCAGGTCGTGCGAATCGTGCTCGGGGCCTTCATAGCCCAGGTCCATCTGCTTGGCGAGTGCGGGCTGCACCCAGTCGCGCACCGCGTGACGGGCCACGTCGGCGATGTCGACAGGAATGAAGATTTGCCCCGTCATGCGGTTCTCGGCGCGCGCGAGCGCGAGCAGTTGCGTGACGAGCCGCGCGGCGTGCTCGGAGCTCGTCGCGATCTGCTCGAGCGAGCGGTGCACTTCGGCGGGCGCGTCCTGGCGCAGCGCAAGCTCGGCCTGGGTGCGCAGGCCCGCGAGCGGCGTCTTCATCTGGTGCGCGGCATCGGCGATAAAACGCTTTTGCAGCTGCATGTTCTGTTCGAGGCGCGTGAGCAGGTCGTTGAACGACGTGACGAGCGGTTCGATCTCGGGCGGGGCGCGGCGCGCTTCGAGCGGCGAGAGGTCGTCGGGGCGGCGCATGCGGATGTTCGACTGCAGCGCGTGCAAGGGCGCAAGGCCCCGCGAGAGCCCAAACCAGACCAGCAGGATCGCGAGCGGCAGGATCACGAACTGCGGCAGGATCACGCCCTTGATGATGTCGTTGGCGAGCGTGCGGCGCTTGTCGAGTGTCTCGGCCACCTGCACGAGCACCGGTTGCGAGCCCGCCAGATTCGGCAGCTCGACCGTCGTATAGGCCACGCGGATGTCGATGCCGTGCAGCATGTCGTCGCGGAACTCCACGAGGCCGGCGGGCGGGCGGTCGTCGTCGCGCGGCAGCGGCATCTCGCGGTCGCCGCCCACCAGCTCGCCGCGGCTGCCGAGCACCTGGTAGTACACGCTGTCGACGTTGTCGGCGCGCAGGAAGTCGCGTGTGGAGTCGGGCAGCGTCAGCTCCGCCACGCCGTTGACCGGATGGATCTGGCGCGCGAGCACGTAGGCGTCGGTTTCGAGCGCGCGGTCGAACGGGCCGTTGGCGATCGATTTGGCGACGAGATAGGTGACCGCGATGCTCATCGGCCAGAGCAGCAACAGCGGCGCGAGCATCCAGTCGAGGATCTCGCCGAACAGCGAGCGCGGGCGCGCCGCGGCGGCTTCGGCTTCGTCGGGCGGGGCGAATGGGTTGGCGTAGCGGGCGTCGCGCGCTTCGTCGTCGAGCGCGCCGGCCTCGGCTGCGGACCGCGCGGCGGACCTTGGCGAGGCACCTGAGGTGGCCGGCGCGGGGCGTGCGGCGGGAGCGGGCTCGGCCATCGTTGCGCCTGGCTATTTGTAGTAGTGGCTGGCGGGCATGGCGGGTGGCGCAGCGGCGCCCGACGCATCGGCGCCCGGAACATTGGCGCCTGGCGTATCGGTGCGCGCCGCCGCTGCGGAATTGGCCGTGGCCGTAGCCGGTGTGTTCACAGGCGCGTTCGCCGGATTCGCCTCCTTTTCGAGGCAGTATCCGAGCCCGCGCACGGTCACGATGCGCACGCCGCCCGTTTCGAGCTTTTTGCGCAGCCGGTGCACGTAGACCTCGATGGCGTTGTTGCTCACTTCCTCGCCCCATTCGCACAGATGATCGACGAGCTGTTCCTTCGAGACGAGCCGCCCGAGCCGCTGCAGCAGCACTTCGAGCACGCCGAGCTCGCGCGCCGACAAATCGAGCACCTGGTCGTTGATGCGCGCCACGCGCCCGACCTGGTCGAACGCGAGCGCGCCATGGCGCACGACCGTGGGGCCGCCGCCCGCGCCGCGCCGCGTGAGCGCGCGCACGCGCGCCTCGAGCTCGTTGAGCGCGAAGGGCTTGGCCATGTAGTCGTCGGCGCCGAGATCGAGGCCTTTCACGCGTTCGTCCACGCTGTCGGCGGCGGTGAGGATCAGGACGGGGAGGGTGGAATTGCGCGCGCGCAAGCGGCGCAGCACTTCGAGGCCCGGCATTTTCGGCAGGCCCAGATCGAGGATCAGGAGGTCGAACGACTGCATCGACAAGGCTGTGTCGGCGTCCACGCCGTGACGCACGTGATCGACGGCATAGCCCGACTGGCGGAGTGATCGGACGAGGCCGTCCGCGAGTATGCTGTCGTCTTCGGCAATGAGGATTCGCATGTGCGCCAGCGTCGCCATCGAAGCGCTTTGAAGCCCGCGCTTGGCTGCTCGTTTTGCGCTTCGCGTTTGCGCGCAGCGCTCCCGGCAGGGGGCGAGCCCGGTGAGCGTCGGGCGGCGGTCTCCGAAAATTCGCGGTTTCGGCACGCACGGTTACTAAAACGGGCTTGCCAAAACTACTGTTTTTTTATACAGTGTCTGCGTTCGTGTGCGCTTGCTCAAATGAGCCTCGCGCATCGTCACGAGACGCCGTTCATCATAGCAAAGGACGATTCATGGAAGATAGCAAGAAAGGCTCGGCTGGGCTGACTGCTGAAAAGAGCAAGGCGCTGGCCGCCGCGCTCGCGCAGATCGAAAAGCAGTTCGGCAAAGGGTCGATCATGCGACTCGGCGACGGCGATGTGGTCGAGGACATCCAGGTGGTCTCCACCGGCTCGCTCGGCCTTGACATTGCGCTCGGCGTGGGCGGTCTGCCGCGCGGCCGGGTGGTCGAGATCTACGGTCCGGAATCGTCGGGCAAGACCACCCTCACGCTGCAAGTGATCGCCGAATTGCAGAAGCTCGGCGGCACGGCAGCGTTTATCGACGCGGAACACGCGCTCGATGTGCAATACGCTTCCAAGCTCGGCGTGAATGTGCCGGAGCTGCTCATCTCGCAGCCGGACACGGGCGAGCAGGCGCTTGAAATTACCGATGCTCTCGTGCGTTCGGGCTCGATCGACATGATCGTGATCGACTCGGTCGCGGCGCTCGTGCCGAAGGCTGAAATCGAAGGCGAAATGGGCGACTCGCTGCCGGGTCTGCAGGCGCGTCTGATGTCGCAGGCGCTGCGCAAGCTCACGGGCACGATCAAGAAGACCAACTGCATGGTCATCTTCATCAACCAGATCCGCATGAAGATCGGCGTGATGTTCGGCAACCCGGAAACCACCACGGGCGGCAACGCGCTCAAGTTCTACTCGTCGGTGCGTCTGGACATTCGCCGTATTGGCTCGATCAAGAAGAACGACGAAGTGATCGGCAGCGAAACGCGCGTGAAGGTCGTGAAGAACAAGGTCTCGCCGCCGTTCCGCGAAGCCGTGTTCGACATCCTCTACGGCGAAGGCATCTCGCGTCAGGGCGAAATCATCGACCTCGGCGTGCAGGCCAAGATCGTGGATAAGGCCGGTGCGTGGTACAGCTATAACGGCGAGCGCATTGGCCAGGGCAAGGATAACGCGCGCGAATTCCTGCGTGAGAATGCGGACATCGCTCGTGAGATCGAAAACCGCATCCGCGAATCGCTCGGCGTGAGCTCGATGCCTGATGGCGTCAAGGATTCCGGCGAAGTCGAAGTCGCGGACGAAGAATAAGCCCCGAAGTTAAGTCCTGAAATCGGCGCCAGAGAGTCAGCACTACCGTGATGCGCAAGGGTGGGTCCGCCTCCGTGCCGCATGATGTGGCCGCCACTTCTGCGGCAACATCCGCGGCACCTTCTTCAGCTTCGGACGAGGCGGAACACCCGCGTGAGGCGCGGCGCTCCACGCGCCGCGCCGCCGCACGCACCAACACGCAATGCGCCGACACGCAATGCGCCGACACGCAAAGCCGCGACGTCCATGCGGGCGCTCGCGGCTTTGCGCATTCACCCCCCCAAGATCTGGACGACGAAGGCAGGGCGGTGTTCGAAGTGCCGTTCGAAGCATTTTTCGACGCGTCCGCAGCGGGTTCGTCCGAAGCGCCACACGAATCGCAACCCGAGCCGCACCACGAACCCCCGACGCCGCAAGCCGACCGCTTCGAGCGCAGCTCCACCTCGCGCATGTCGCGCAACGCCCGCAAGAACGAGACATCGGGCAAGCAGCGTCCCGAGCGCTCGCTCAAGGGGCGTGCACTCGGCTATCTCTCGCGCCGCGAATACAGCCGTGCGGAGCTTTCGCGCAAGCTCATGCCCTATACCGAAAACGCCGACGAACTCGAAGCGCTGCTCGACGCGCTCGAACGCGAAGGCTGGCTCTCCGACGCACGCTTTGCAGAAAGCGTCGTGTATCGCCGCGCCGCGCGCGTGGGGGCGGGGCGCATCGTCAGCGAGCTCAAGCGCCATGCCGTGGGCGACGCGCTCATCGAAGAAGTGAACGCGCAATTGCGCGAGACCGAGCTCGCGCGTGCCCGTGCCGTCTGGCAGAAGAAGTACGGCCAGTTGCCCGAGACGTCCGCCGAGCGCGCGCGTCAGGCCCGTTTTCTGGCCGCGCGCGGCTTTTCGATGTCGATCATCGGCAAGATTTTGAAGGGCATTGAAGACAGCTTCGACGGCGAGTGGCCGGAAAACTGATTCGGCTGGCTCAAAAATCGCTTGCGGCCAAGCCCCGCTGGGCACTGTGGGTTCGCTGCTGTCTCAAATACCCGGTATGCTAAAATCGGGAAGTTTTCCTGTCCGGTCTTACCTCTAGCATGCCGCTTTCTTCGCCAGCGCCTCGCCAGTTGCGTCATCAGCGCGCTATCCGGGCGGTTGCCTATGAGCGCGAAGACGGTCTATGGGACATCGACGCGTGCCTGACCGACCATAAGCCACGCGACGTGCCGCTCGCCGCCGGTGTCCGGCCCAACGGTTTGCCGATCCATGAACTCTGGCTCCGCATCACGATCGATCGCAAGCTCAACGTCGTCGACGCAGAAGCGTCGTCCGACTGGGTGCCATATGACGGTCAGTGCCAGAACGCCAATCCCGCCTATCGGGCCCTTATCGGGCTCAATCTCCTCCAGAATTTCCGCCGCGAAGCGGGCCGGCTCCTTGCCGGCACCGTCGGTTGCACGCACCTCACCGAAATGTTGGGCGTGTTGCCGACCGTCGCTATCCAGGCGTTCGTTGGAGCAGTGTGGGATACATCGAAAGGAACGCCGGGCGAAGAGTCCGGACCGGAATCCGGCAAGACTGCCGACGGCGCAGCCGCCGGCGAAAAGCCGCCTTTCCAGCTCGGCCGCTGCCACGCGCTGCGGTTCGACGGCGAGGCGGTCAAGCAGTTTTATCCGCGCTGGTATGGCCATGCACCGCGTTCAATAGAGCGTGGTACGGAGACCGCCAGCGTGCGCGACAAGCCAGGCCAGAGCCAAGAGGGCAACGCCGACGCCGTCGTGCATGAATAACAACAGCGGAAACGAAGTTCACTCCAACTCTCAGACTGAAGGAATCACGCATGAAGATTCACGAGTACCAGGGTAAGGAAATCCTGCGGAAATTCGGCGTCGCGGTACCGCGCGGCAAGCCGGTGTTTTCGGTGGATGACGCGGTCAAGGCCGCTGAAGAGCTGGGCGGCCCGGTGTGGGTCGTCAAGGCGCAGATTCACGCGGGCGGTCGCGGCAAGGGCGGCGGCGTGAAGGTGGCGAAGACGCTGGATCAAGTGCGCGAATATGCGAACCAGATTCTCGGCATGCAGCTCGTCACGCACCAGACCGGTCCGGAGGGCCAGAAGGTCAACCGTCTGCTGATCGAAGAAGGCGCTGACATCAAGCAGGAACTGTATGTCAGCCTCGTCGTTGATCGCGTGTCGCAAAAGATCGTTCTGATGGGTTCGAGCGAAGGCGGCATGGACATCGAAGAAGTTGCCGAAACGCACCCGGAACTGATCCACAAGGTCATCGTCGATCCGTCGACCGGTCTGCTCGACGCTCAGGCCGACGACCTCGCCGCGAAGATCGGCGTGCCGGCTGGCTCGATTGCGCAAGCGCGTGAAATCCTGAAGGGCCTGTACAAGGCATTCTGGGAAACCGATGCGTCGCTGGCTGAAATCAACCCGCTGAACGTCACGGGCGACGGCAAGGTCATCGCACTCGACGCGAAGTTCAACTTCGACGCGAACGCACTGTTCCGTCATCCGGAAATCGTCGCTTACCGCGATCTGGACGAAGAAGATCCGGCCGAAGTCGAAGCCTCGAAGTTCGACCTTGCGTACATCTCGCTCGACGGCAACATCGGCTGTCTGGTGAACGGCGCGGGCCTCGCGATGGCGACGATGGACACCATCAAGCTGTTCGGCGGCGAACCGGCGAACTTCCTCGACGTGGGCGGCGGCGCGACGACCGAGAAGGTCACCGAAGCGTTCAAGCTCATGCTGAAGAACCCGGGCCTGAAGGCGATCCTCGTGAACATCTTCGGCGGCATCATGCGCTGCGACGTGATCGCGGAAGGCGTGATCGCGGCGTCGAAGGCCGTTGACCTGAAGGTGCCGCTCGTCGTGCGCATGAAGGGCACGAACGAGGACCTCGGCAAGAAGATGCTGGCCGACTCGGGCCTGCCGATCATCTCGGCGGACAGCATGGAAGAGGCTGCGCAGAAGGTTGTCGCGGCTGCCGAAGGCAAGTAATTTTCAGCGGATACGAATGGCGCGGTGCCGGCGCGAAGCCCGCTGCAAGGCGGACGACGCGACGCGCGGCGTCAAGCGAACAGAGGTCAATACATGTCGATTCTGATCAACAAAGACACCAAGGTCATCACGCAGGGCATTACCGGCAAGACCGGTCAGTTCCACACCCGTGCCTGCCGTGAGTACGCCAACGGCCGCGAAGCATTCGTCGCGGGCGTGAACCCGAAGAAGGCCGGCGAGGACTTCGAAGGCATCCCCATTTACGCCAACGTGCGTGAAGCGAAGGACGCTACCGGCGCGACCGTTTCGGTCATCTACGTGCCGCCCGCAGGCGCTGCTGCTGCGATCTGGGAAGCCGTCGAGGCCGACCTCGATCTGGCGATCTGCATCACGGAAGGCATTCCGGTGCGCGACATGATCGAAGTGAAGGACCGTATGCGCCGCGAAGGCCGCAAGACGCTGCTCCTCGGCCCGAACTGCCCCGGCACGATCACGCCGGACGAGCTGAAGATCGGCATCATGCCGGGTCACATCCACCGCAAGGGCCGCATCGGCGTCGTGTCGCGCTCGGGCACGCTGACGTATGAAGCGGTTGCCCAGCTGACCGCGATCGGCCTCGGCCAGTCGTCGGCAGTCGGTATCGGCGGCGACCCGATCAACGGTCTGAAGCACATCGACGTCATGAAGATGTTCAACGACGATCCGGATACGGACGCCGTGATCATGATCGGCGAAATCGGCGGTCCGGACGAAGCCAATGCTGCCGAGTGGATCAAGGACAACATGAAGAAGCCGGTCGTCGGCTTCATCGCGGGCGTCACGGCGCCTCCGGGCAAGCGCATGGGCCACGCCGGCGCGCTGATCTCGGGCGGTGCGGATACGGCCGACGCGAAGCTGGAAATCATGGACGGCTGCGGCATCAAGGTGACGCGCAACCCGTCGGAAATGGGCCGTCTGCTGAAGTCGGTGCTGTAATTTCGACGCTGTAAATTTCAAAATTCACCGGTGCCCGCGCGTCCGTTACGCGCTGGGCGCAGGCGTTTTTTGATATGCTTGCGGAATCCTTTCGCGAGGTTTCCGCGAGGTTTCCGGATAAAGGCGAGGGAGCCAGTCATGGCTGCCTCGCTTTTTTATTGGCGTGCTCCGCTTCGGTTGCGATCGGACGCGCCTGATCGCCGTACTCACGTTCCCGCCTTCATGCTCGAGTTCTTCACGTCGCTCCATTGGGGCGCGGTTATTCAGATCATCGTCATCGACATCCTGCTCGGCGGCGACAACGCCGTGGTGATCGCGCTCGCCTGCCGCGACCTGCCTGCGCAGCAGCGCGTGCGCGGCATCGTCTGGGGCACCGTCGGCGCGATCGCGCTGCGCGTCGTGCTGATCGCCTTCGCGGTCGTGCTGCTCAACGTGCCGTATCTGAAGTTCACGGGCGGCCTGCTGCTGCTGTGGATCGGCGTGCGCCTGCTTGCGCCTTCGCATCTCGAGCACGCTGACGTGAAGCCCTCCGACAAGCTGATCGGCGCGATCAAGACCATCATCGTTGCGGATGCAGTGATGAGCCTCGACAACGTCGTGGCCATCGCGGGCGCCGCCGAAGCCGCCGACCCGCGCCACCGCATCGCGCTTGTGATCTTCGGCCTGATGGTCAGCATCCCGTTGATCGTGTGGGGCAGCCAGCTCGTGCTGAGGCTCCTCGACCGCTATCCGGTGGTGGTGACGCTGGGCGCCGCGCTGCTTGGCTGGATCGCGGGCGGGCTGATCATCAACGATCCGGCCGGCGACCGCTGGCCGCTGCTCGATACGCCTGTCGCCGAATATGGCATGAGCGTGGCGTGCGCGCTCTTCGTGGTCGGTCTCGGCCATCTGCTCAGGCGCCGCAATGAGCGGCGCGCGCCGGGCTCGCATTGAGCGCGATGATGGCGCCTTGCCGGCGGTTCTGAGCGGACCACCGTGCGGGCCACGGCGTAGACCATCGCGCCAATCGATGCACCGACAGCACCGCGCCTAAGCCATCTGGCCGACTGCTGCACCGATGGTGTCGCCGATACGATCGAAGCGCCTGTTCACCTTTTCGTGAGCAGGCGTTTCTCGTTTCAGGAGCCCTGATGATGATCGTATCTCCATCCGTTTCAGCTTCCGGCCCGCGCGCTGCGCGCGCCGCCCGGCCGTGTGCTTCGCGCGCCTTTGCCGCGCATGCTTTCGCCACGCCCGCCCTTGCAACGCATGCGTTCGCTACCAACGCCGCGGCTTCGCTCGTGCAGTCCTGCCGGGCGTTCGTGCGTCTCGCGAGGCGCTGGGCCGCGCCTGGCTTCACGCTCATCGAATTGATGATCGTGCTCGCCATCGTCGGTGTGATCGCCGCGTATGCCATTCCTGCGTATCAGGACTATCTCGCGCGCAGCCGGGTAGGCGAGGGCCTCTCGCTCGCTTCCGCTGCGCGGCTTGCGGTGGCGGAGAACGCCGCGAGCGGCAATGCGTTCGGCGCGGGCTACATGGTGCCGCCGGCCACGCGCAACGTCGCCTCGGTGCGGGTGGACGACACAACCGGTCAGATCACCGTGGCGTTCACCGCGCGCATCGCACCCGAGGGCAGCAATACGATCGTGCTGGTGCCATCGGTGCCCGATAACGCCGACTCGCCCACGGCGCGCGTGGCGCTTGCGCAAGGCAGTGTGCAGGGTGGCACGCTCACGTGGGAGTGCTTCGCGGGCGGCAAGTCGGCTTCGTCGCTTGGCGAGCCGGGTACGGGACCGGCGCCTGCAGAGGCGGCCACGCTGCCTGCCAACCTGGCGCCGCCGGAGTGCCGCGCCTGAGCACGCATAAGGTATGCATAAGGCACGCGTGAGGCACCCTAAGGTACGCAGAAGGCGCGCATGAGGCACGCATGAGGCACGCGTGACCGCTTGCAAGCGCACCGGACGCCATGACGGCGTCCGGTGCTCGCTCGCTCGCGTGCCGCTATGCATTACGCACGCTGCACCAATGAGGGGCTGGCGCACAATGCGCGGCGCAAATATCGAAGCCATGGCACGTGCGGGCGAATTTCGTCCGGCTGCTGTGCGCAAACCTTCAGCACAGGGAGGGAAAAGTTTTGTATAGTGCGCCGGTTGCTGACGCCCCCCATTCCCATGCCTTCTCCTTTTGCGCGTTACCTTACGTTCGTCTTGCTGGCCGTTGCGTTGATCCTGCCTTATGCAGTCGTCGCACACACCTATCCGATCCCGACGTTCTATGCTGAATTCGCCGCGCTCGCGCTCTATCTGATGGTCGGCGCCGGGGTCTGGCTGCTGGTGCGTTCCGCGCGGCCGGCCACCGACTTCAGATCGCCCGTAGTCGCGCTCGTGCCGCTTGCCTTCGGCTTTCTGCTCATCGTGCAGACTTTCGCGCTGCCGCTCGCACAACCTTCGATGAACTGGCTGGGCGCGGGCTATCTGCTGGCCGCCTTCATGGCCGTCCAGGCGGGCTACGGCATCACGCGCGTGAACCTCACGCGCGCGGCGATGGTGTGGGGCGCCTGGGCGCTCGTGATCGGTGGCCTGTTCGCGGTGTTCTGCCAGGTCATCCAGTTGCTGCATCTCGAAGCCAAGGTCACGCCGCTCGTCGTCGCCTATAACGTGCAGTTCGACCGGCGGCCGTTCGGCAACATGGCGCAAGCCAACCACCTCGCGACCTACATCGCTTTCGCGACGGCAGCGGCGCTGTATCTCGTGCAGACGCGCCGGCTGAACGTCCTGCTGTGGGTCGTGCTTTCGGTCATCTATTCGGGCGGCCTGGCGCTCACCGTGTCGCGCGGCCCGTGGCTGCAGATGGCCGTGATCGTGGTCGCGGGGCTCTGGATGGCGCTGTCCGCCACACGCGGCGTGCGTGCCGAAGACGAGGCAGGCAATACCGCCGCCGCAGGTGCGTGGGCCGGCAGCGCGCGTGCCTGGGTCGTGCCGGTCGTGCTGTTCGCGATTTTCTTCGCCGTGAATGGGCTCGTGCGCTGGGCCAACGTCCACTATCAGCTGCAACTCGACCAGTCGGCGGCCGACCGCTTCAAGGACGCCGGCCAGATCGCGCCGCGTATCGCCCTATGGCGCTACGGCTGGACGATGTTCAAGACGCATCCGCTGCTGGGCGTGGGCTGGGGAGATTTCCCGATCCATCAGTTCGAGCTTGCACGCACGCTGGGCGGCGTCGAGATCGCCAATAACTCGCACGACATCTTCATCGACCTGCTTGCCAAGACCGGCGTGCTGGGCTGCGCGATCGTCGTGCTCGGGCTCGTCGCCTGGTTCGTGCGCGCGCTGCGCGTGCCGCATACGGCGGAGCGCATTTTCGGCTTCGCGCTGATTGGCGCGCTGGTCATGCACGCGCTCGTCGAGTATCCGCAGCAGTACATGTTCTTCCTGCTGCCCGCGATGTTCGTGTTCGGTCTGCTCGAGACGAAGCCGCTGCGCTTCGTGTCCCCCGGCGTCACGCGCGCCGTGTATGCGGTGGTCGTGTTCGGTGGGATCGCGTCGCTGTGGCCGGTGGTGCGCGACTACAACCGCGCAGAAGTGCTGTACTACGGCTCGCATCCCGCGCAAGAGTATGCGGAGGAACCGTCGTTGCTGTTCCGCGCATGGGGCGATTACGGCATGGCGACCCTCATGCCGATCAACGCCGCGAACCTCGCGACCAAGCTCGCTGCGCACGAGCGCGCGATTGCGCTGCTGCCGGGCGAGACCGTCCTGCGCCGCTATGCCGTGTTGCAGGCACTCGACGGAAATAAGGATGGTGCGTTCGACACGGTCGAGCGCCTGAAGATCTTCGCGCTGGAGCTTCATGACTGGCCCACGCAATTGGCCTCGCTCTACAGCCTGTGCGACGACGAGCCGACGCTCGCGGGTTTCAAGGCAGAGCTGGTCAAGAAGTACGGCCTGCCCACAACGAAAGTCGACGAAGACGACGACGATTCGGACGATTGAGGGTTTTGCGCTGCGGCTGAGCCTTCGCTCGCCGCGGCGCTGCCGAACGCGCCGCGCAGTGCCTTACCCCTGCGCCACCCAATCCCCCGACTTCCCGCCGTGCTTCTCCAGCACGCGCACATCGGTGATCGTCATGCCTCGGTCCACCGCCTTGCACATGTCGTAGACCGTCAGGAGGCCGACCTGCACGGCCTTTAAAATCAATCACTTAGAGGCGGTGTGAATTTCGATCTTGTCCAAATTGATTGAAGAATTTGGACAGCGTTTGGACGAGACTTGGACAACAATCCCGCCCTACGCCGCCCAAAGTTTACGCGAGTGGTTGCCTAGCTGCATAGCATCTTTGCCAGACTCCATGCCACATGATCTGAAAAAGCTGTCTGCCAGCGACCTAGCACTTCTGGGCGTCGCGGACGCATCCTTGGACATGCGCCGTAGCGCGACGACGTGCTGCACCGGCATGCATCAGTCTCGATGCACGCGATGTCGCCTGTCCGTCGAAAGTGATGCAGGCGGCGTTGCTCTCGTCAGTCATGTCCTTCACGTAGAATTGACCATCCCGTTCGGACGCAAGGTCGAGATGCAACTGCTAAAAGACATCGTAACGTTGTTGAGCGACAAGGACGGTTCGCTGACGGATGCACTTCTGAAGACCAAGGTGCTGATGCACCATATCGGACACAAGGAGCTTGCCGGATGGGTGAACGACGAACTGAACGGCTACGCGGGCGGCACGCCGGTACCCGCTTACCGCGTCATTCCCGTTCGTTTGGCTGGCAACCTGCGCAACATCGCGTGGTACTACCAAGATCAAACGTTGCCGACAGGACATCTGTCTGACAAGGAGCGCAAGTATCTGATGCAGAACGAGCTACGCGAATCAATACGTGTGCTGGAAGAATACGCATCGAAGCCAACCGGTCACTTGATTCATCGACTTGCGCCGGAGTTCTACGGGAAGTTATCGGAAGCCTTGGACGGCGTGTGGCTTGAAAGTGCATGGACCCAGATGGCACCAACTCAGGTAATGAGCGTGCTCATCGAAGTCCGCTCGCGGTTACTGGACTTCGCTCTCAATCTACAAGGCGAATTAGGTGACGTGGCGGAAGACAATATGAAGGAAGCAGCGAGAGGCATTGATGCGGCTGGGATGTTCTCATCAGCGGTGTTTGGTGACAACGTGACGGTCGTGATCGGGAACAGCAACGAAACGACGATTACGAACACCGTGACCAAGGGCGACTTCGCCGCGCTGGCGAAAGCCTTCAAGGACACGGGCGTCAGCGAAATCGACGTAAACGAACTGAAAGTCGCCGTGGATGATGATGACTCAAAGGCCGTAGCCGAGACGAAGCAATTCGGACCAAGGGTGAAGGCTTGGATGGGAAAAATGTCCGCGAAGGCAATCGACGGCGCGTGGAGTATCGGGATCGGCGCTGCTGGAAACTTATTGGCCGATGCGCTTGGCAGCTATTACGGCATCAAGTGACGGTCGCCATCGGGTCCGCAGCCTTGTAGATAACAATATGAAAAGAATTCTTCTTCTTGCTGCCGTCCTGCCGTCGATGGCTGTTGCTTCAACCATCTCGGACTTCACGTCGCAGGTGCGTTGGACATCCCGCAACGGCCAACTACTGTACGGCGGCCCATGCCACGCGACATTCGGAACGACCGGCGTTGCACCGACCAAGCCGTTGGCCTACACGCTATCGTGCCCGGGCTATACCGAAGCACGAATTTATATCTGGACTCAAACTGATCTCGCAACGGTTGGTGATCTACCAGCGCGGGTGACGCAGAAGCAGCGACGCTCGATCTCCCTTCTGACTGGGGAAGGTGAAACGCTGACGTTCACCATCGATCCGAATGCCGAATGACGAGCGTAGGCATATAGTGTGCACCCTCGATTTTCCTGACAGGAGATGGCGATGACCCCGGAAGAGCAGCGCGTTGAAGAACAAACTGCACTCGAACGCGAGCGTCGGGCGTTCGAACGGCGGCAAAAAGCCTTCATCAACGTCACAAAGCAGTTTCGCCCACACGGAACGGGGAATCCGTCCACCGATGATCTCAATGAACTGGACGCCGCTGACGCTGAATGGCGGGCCGCTGATGCAGAGATACAGCGCATCGGCGAAGAGATTCGGACGGGCAAGCGACGGTAAAGCAACAAGCCATGACAGATCAGGTCCAGTCCGAACTATTGTCCACCGTCAAGGACGTGGACGTTTTCCGCATCTTGCTTGCAGACCTACACGACGATCTGGCGGGTAAGGTTGCGCGGTTCCGGCAGCTTGCGGACCTTTCCGCTGCACTCGGTTCATCAGGGACAATGATGCCGGGTGGCGAGACGGCCTTGGCCGCGTGGACGGAAGCACGCTCTAGCTTCGTTCATGGCAATTACGTTGCGACGGTGCTGCTTTGCCAAGGTCTTGCCGAACATATGCTTGCGGCACACCTGACCCTTGGGCTTGATGCCGAAGAGTTGCCAGACCGGGTTTCGTTCAACGACACGTTGAATCGGTGCGTCGCGCGAGATGTCATCACGCAGCGGGACGCGGGCGATCTACGGCGTCTGATGAACCTACGTAATCCACTCACGCACTACCGTTCTATTGACGACCCGTCGAATCTCTCTCGTCGCGTCGTGGACAGTATGATTCCGGCAGAGACTCACCTGCTTACCGATGCCACCTTCGCGATGAGTGTGGCGATTCGGTTACTGGCGCTACCCGCGTTCCGATTAGGCGATTAGTGCAGTGCGGTCATCGATGTGATTGGCACGTAGATGTATTACTTCTTGATCGATTCAACGATCTTTGAAAGATTTAGTATTTCGGCATACAGGTCGTGATTCGAGATTTCCCCGAATTTTTCGTCAACATATTGAAAGTATTCAATTGCACCTTTCAGTTTCCCGCCTTGCTTATTAAGTTTAGGTTCGATGATTTCAATCAGTATACCTTCGATCTCGTTCAGCGCATCAGAGTGTTTAAATCCAGAAACACCAGATTCAACAGATTGCTTGTCGCTCAGTGTGCCATTCGCGTTGACATCGCGGAAGCCAATCCAGCTAAAGTATTCCCATCGGTTCCATAAAGCCCCGTTCATATGGTTTTTCAGTCGCGTGAAGAGTGTTGCATTGCCGTTTCCAGCTTGGCCCACATATACGATAGCCTGATTGCGGTCATATAGGACGTATACGCCGATTTGCTCTCGGAAGTCGGCAATGCATTTTCCACTTGCAGTGCCTTTCAGGTGGCCGTTGTTTCCATTTCCGCCCGAACCGCGATGAATGTATTTCTTTTCCCAGAGAAAACCGAAGTTCTTGATGATTGGCATAGTTGATTGCTTCTTCTGCTATGTATGGTCCCCAATGAAAATGATACCTGAATTTCGATGGCCGGTATCTGCGATGACGGATGCCAACCGGCTACTCCGTGAGTGATTGTTGCTTTCAGTGGTGGCGATGCTTCAATGATTGTGCCTGTCACCTGTTGCACTGGACTCTAGGCACTGGTGTGCACGGGGCCGACAGCCGCTACAGTGGCCGCGCAACGGTACGTCGCATTGATTGCGTGACTGGCCCGCGATGGTCCGCCGTCACCACTGCGGACACTGGCCGTTGTACAGTGTCGGTGACACTGTTGGCGATGGTGGTGACGGTGACAATGTTATACCCGCTGACGATGGTAGCCTGAAGTCGTGGTGCGATTGTGTGCGTGGCTGACCATTTCAGTCTGGACGTAGGCTAGGACAGATGCCACAGCCCGGCTTTCCTTTTACCGGCAGTACGTTGACGAAGCGGGCAGCCTCGCGCACATTGTCAGTCTTGGTTGTATTTGCCATGACCTGTAGTTCCTGCATAAAAATCTGATTGTTCGTCATAATGGCATAGTTATACAGGAATTTCTCTAGTGATTTCCTTTTTCGTGATCTGTCCGTTGAATGGATGTTGGGGTGCTTGTAATCAATCCACTTATCGAGGACGGATTTCAGATCGGTCACAAGTCCACCACGTCTGCTGCGAAGTTTTAAAATGTAACTCAGAAAGTCATGCTTGCTAGGCGGGCATTGATTGAAAACCACTTGTGTGGTGATCATCCGCAATGAAATCGATGAGTATGGTATCGCGCCACGCTTTCGTGCCATCGCCTTTGTCAGGATTTCTCCTGTATCGAGGTCGATCCACTCGTCTGGTTCAACGCAGGTAACCACGTCCGATCCTTTGGGTCTTTTCCAGCCTACGGCTTTCAATCTTGATTTCGGCACGGGCTTGTGTATGCCAGAGAATGGTTTCAGGTTGCGTGGTGTCGAACTACGATAAACCGGTGATGCGAAGTCTGTTTCAGTGTATTTTTCTGGGACGATATAAGGATCGACGCGGACAGTTGGACCATCATACGATCCCATTTCATCATCGGGATAAGTCCGTTTGACGAAGAGATGTGGATAATCGATGAGGTCAGGATCGACGACGGTATTTTTGATTGCTTCTGACAGTGCCTTTAATTCATTGAGGCTGTTGTGCATCTGGGTTGATATTGTTTTGCTGGCAGCGGTACAGCGAACGGACTCATGCATTCAACGACAGGTCTTAGTGCCGAGGTCATTCGCATTCGGCTCCAAATGCCGAGCAGGTTGTTCTGAAAAACTGCGGTTTTACCGCATCTTTTGAAATTGAAAATCCTTATCCAGTAAGGCTTTGCGGGATTTCCATGTAATACATATACATCAACGAAGAATGATGACTTGTCGTCGATGTGAAGTTCCGGCATGTCCTATTTATCCGAAGGAACCAGTTTGCGTGATGGCTGACGCGCAGCGGCGGCCAGCAACGTACTCGGACGCGCAGCGGACGAGAAAAGATTGTTCATCGATCAGGACCTGATTGCTTCTTCATCGCCGCCCGATTGATGAACAAGAACCGGTGCCTCCGGCCCCGGTGGATCGCTGCCACTTCGTGCTTTGGAATCCAGTTGGACTTCATTTCTAACGCCTGCGATGTGCAGGCGGGTCGCTCCCCTCGGTCGCTCCCGTACCAATCCTTTATTTCATGACGAGTTGATGCGCTGAATGAGGACTGGTTGATTTCCTTCTGGATCTGAAGTTGACCGATCAAGATCGGGTCTTGTTCGGCGACATGTCAGCACCAACTTCGGCCTGCGGCTTCCCTGAATCGCCGTCGCGCTGCGCCGTCGAATTCATGAACTGATCTTCATTCGGCGGCAGGTCAGTTCGTCCGCTACGCGTCCGAACACGTCGCTGGCCCTCGCTGCGCTCGGACCATCACGTGAAACTGGTCGAGGTCGCAGATGAGGGGCGGTTCTTCCTGCTCATTACCTGTCTTGATTGGTCATCATTTCGGCTGGTCCAGCTACATCTCATCGACAACGCCGGTCGGCCTGCGGCCTCCGTATGAATCGCCGCCACTTCGTGCCGTCGAATTCATAACTCGTTGATGTGACAATCGAAGATCGACTGGCTTTCTGCTTGTTCCTGAACTTCGTTGTGCCCGATAGGTTCTGATCGGTCACATCTGGCGCGATTGGTGATCGACAAACCTCGGCCTGCGGCC
This sequence comes from Paraburkholderia silviterrae, assembly GCF_004353915.1. Lineage (GTDB taxonomy): Bacteria > Pseudomonadota > Gammaproteobacteria > Burkholderiales > Burkholderiaceae > Paraburkholderia > Paraburkholderia silviterrae. The sequence continues at coordinate 127,254 of NZ_SMRP01000003.1, forward strand.
TTCACATGAATTGCGGCCACTTCGTGCAATCGAATTCACGAACACCGCAGAACTTCATTCGTGAACAAATCTCGGACGCTGCGCGTCCCACGTTGCTGGCCTCCGCTGCTCTACGGCCATTACGTGTGAACTGGTCGAAGTGACGTGCAAGTACCCGGTTGCTTCCTGCTTGTTTCCTACCTCAGTGGATCGCGATCAGGTTTGATCGGATTTCTGCCGCATCGCCGCTCCTACTTGCACTCATCGCTTCGGCCTGCGGCCTTGGTGCGTGTGCTGGTCGATGTCACCGCAAACCGGTACTTGCCGGTGATTGCGAATCAGCGACCTGTTGGTCATTGATCGGCGCGATGGCGAAGCGCGAATCCAATGAAGTGCCTTTGTGGCGCGACAATCAAGGGAGGGGGGAGGTGTCTTGCAGAAGCTGCGCAGGGTGGCAGCCGTAGAACAACTTGGCTCACCAGTGAACACTGGCAAATCAAACTGAAGTGACATTATATCACGGATGCTACCCCTTTGTCCATCAGTTGCTTCGTTACCCGAATCATTCAGTTGACGTGTCGTCGGGTTCAGGAGCGTGGCGCGACCGAAGGGCGCGATCCATGATGTTCAACTGGTACCACTTGGTTCCGATGTCGGACTGGCGGCGGCATCAGCAGTTTAGGATGTAGCCGTCCGCGATGGTCCACGCTGTCGTCAACACCTTGACCGCATCTGCTTCAGGGACGACTTCGGGTTCTCCGTGACGTGGCGCTTGCGCCGCCTTTTCCAGTAGCCTTGTGGCAGACTCGTCGCATCCAGCGATCTCGCGCAGGGTCTTCCATTGCGTCGCCTTGTCCTTCGGGTCCAGTGATCGGGTAACGATGCAGTGCTGTCGTAGCGATTCGATGGCCCGATAGCAGTGAAACGCCACATCGTCTGGCTCCTTCATCGCGGTTATAAGGTCCCGCAAGCAACGGTGGAGGAAGACGCCAGATTCGCCGATAAGCTTCGGACGCATGGCCGCTATTCGAGCGTCTAGATCGACCTCCCGGTGTAGTTCGCTAATGCATGGAACGTTGATGCCGAAGACGATATCAAGGCCCACTTCCGAGCAAATTGCGCGCCGTATCTCGACATCGTAGGTAAGGCCCAGAACGTAGCCCACCATGTCCATCTCCAACTGGACCAGATTCTTGACAACATTCCGCAGGTCCAGCGGGTTCCATTCAACTTCGGTTTCCACCCATACGGCAACCTGATTCAGAAGAATTCGAACGTCCGCTTTCGCATCGACACCGGATGCCACATGCCTGAACTTCGCTGAGATGCGGCGATCCGGGACCTGTGCCCGTTCGGGATGGACCATGCCATCAAGGAAGTATCGGTACACGTGTAGTGCTCACCCGTTCAACCATCGATTCCGTCATACGCGAGAACGCGGGGATTCTCGACGCGCTCCCAGTTCGCCAAGGCGGAAGTCAGCCCTTTCGCATGTCGATCCAAGATGCCGTCACCGCCATCCAGTTGCGGCGTCAGCAGTCGTATCGATGTCCATAGGCGACGCACGTGCTGTACCGAATCGGGAAGTAGATAGGCGTCGGGTGACAGGCGAGACGCATACTTTCGCATAAGCATTCGTGCTCTTGGATGCGGGTGCCCGCCAACTTCACAATGATGCCAATACTCTTGATCGCGGAAAACTCCGCCTGACGCCTTGCGCATAGCCTGCGGCGTGAACTGCCGACGTAGGGCTGCCGGGTCTGCGCCGTACCATTTTTTAAGCTGCGACGGGTCAGCATAGGCTTGGAACGCGAGATATTCGATCTCGATAAGTTGCCTGAGAAGTGTTCCTGCCGGGTACTCTCGCTTTGACCGAAGAAGCATCACAATCCCACTTGTAAGCTCCGACGCAAGGTTGACTAGAAGGGCCGCAGCAAGGAGTCGGTCGCTTTTGAAGAGATCGCCCGCGACTAGCAATTCGTCACCGATTCCGCTAAACGCAACGGACGCCGATTCAAGTACTTCATAGCGCGATGCAACAATGTCGGTGTTTGCTGCCGCAGCCATGAACGACTCGATCACGTCTAAACCATTCGAACCTGAACTCATGTCGATGGGTGGCTGGAATCTGAAAAGTCTGATTATCCTCTTGTCGTTCAGGTTTCGGTGCGTCGGCGAAGGGCTTATCCATGTCCGAAATCGAGTGTTTCGGTACATCCATCTTTCGAGTGTCCAAAAAATAGCTTGCGTGCGTTTCGTACACCCTGTACAATTCGTACTCCCATTACGGACATATCAAGGTGCCAATGACACGAATCTTCGCTTACTGCCGGGTATCGACCACCGACCAGACGACGGACAATCAAGTACAAGAAATCGAAGCAGCCGGATTCTCAGTAGCGAAGCAACGCGTCATAACCGAAACAGTCAGTGGGTCGGTTCCAGCCTTCGATCGGAAGGGCTTCGCGAAGCTGGTGGACCGTCTGGAAGACTCTGATGTACTCATCGTGACGAAGCTCGATAGGCTTGGCCGAAACGCCATCGATGTTCGGTCCACGGTCGAACGACTGGCGTCCATCGGTGTTCGCGTTCACTGCCTCGCGCTTGGCGGCGTGGACCTGACCAGCGCAGCGGGGAAGATGACGATGGGTGTGATTAGCGCCGTCGCTGAATTCGAACGCGACTTGCTGATTGAGCGTACTCAAGCCGGTCTTCGTCGCGCAAAGGCAGAAGGGAAGACGTTCGGGCGTCCGTCCGCACTTTCCGAAGCGCAGCGTTCGACCGTCATCGACCAACTGAATGCCGGTTTGTCGGTCGCACAGATTGCCCGAGAGATGAAGACCAGCCGTCAGACCATCATGCGTGTCCGTGCCGGAATGGCTGTTGAGAACGAATCGGTCGAACAAGGCCAGCTTGGACCAGACGGCGTCCCGTGCGCACTGGTTGACTGGCCTGATCGCCGGAAGTCGCGCGGCGCATAAAAGCGAGCCGTAGGATCGTCATCGGGGATGACAGCGGCGTCCGCTGCGAAGTTGATTACTTGTTACCAGAGGCCAAAGGGCTGCACCCGTGACGTTCACGGAACAACAATTCAAAACAGTTGATCGCATGGAACACAAGAACCAGTTGATACAAAGGGTGATTGATCGATTTCTCGGGGAGTTCGGCATGGTTTCGCGCCGAACGTCGAAGGTACTAGCGTGGAACCTTGGGCCAAAAACGGGAATCGTCCTGCAAATCGATCAGCCGTCTCGGGGAGCCGCATATGTTTGGCTGCCCTATCCCCCAGACGGGCAGACGATCCCGGAGATCGCATTTGAGTACCCCGCTGAGTCCGGTCGGCACAGCAACACCTACCCGTCTCCCGGACTCAGTCGAGGGTTTCCAGCACTCAAGCTCCTCATAACGACGGAAGCGGAACTGCACGATACAGTCGCATTCGTAAAGGCACTGCGAGACGCTGCGCCCTTACCGGATGTGTGCCGCCAAATCGTAGAACCGGCTATGCCGTTGTCAGTGGATGCTTCGCAAATGCCGGAAGCCCTTCCGCCCGCGCCACGGCGAGAGGCGATTCCAAGGGTGGTGCAACGTGAGGTTTGGCAGCGCGATGCCGGACGCTGTGTGGAATGTGGAACCCGTGAAAAGCTCTGCTTCGATCACATCGTTCCGTTTTCGCGAGGCGGAAGCAACACTGTGAGAAATATCCAGTTGCTGTGCGAGGGCTGCAATTTGACGAAGGGCAATCGAATCTAATTGCTCCCGGCACGTTCTACCCGTCGCCGAACCCAGAACTGGGCGAGTTGGATTCACCTTGCCGACCCGAAACGTCAAGAACGGCTAAAACGGAGATGAATGTCGTGCCTCACGGGCCGTGCAGACCGCGTCAAAGCGCAAAGGGCAGCCGTCAGTGAGTCATACGGGCGCGGAAATTGGTGGATGTTTGATAGTCAACGCCCTGTTACCCGGACAGTTCGTCGATAAGGGCGAGGACCTTGGCGCGTTGCTTCTTATTCAGGCGGTGAAATTTCAGAAGCAGATCGGCTTCGTCATCATCGACTGAATGAAGGTAGGCGACCGGAACGCCCAACACTGCTGCGATTCGTTCGACAAGCGGTGCGTCAGGGACGCGTTTTCCAACCTCATAGCGATTCATCCGTGCGCTGGCCGACATCGGATCAAGTCCGGCTTCGATTCCAAGCCGTTCTTGAGATAGTCCGATGCGTAGGCGTGCTGCCTTGAGCCGTTGAGCGAAAACCGACATGCTTGCCTTCAAGTAGCTGAAGACAAAGATCGTCAGGTTTTGGCTCGTCTCAAATACTACCGATTTGGTAGTATGCGTATCCGCAGCGCGATTCGGTCTCAGCAAGTCGAGGGATGTCGCTATCGGGTAAGGCCGGTGAGTTTCACAAAGTGCGAACCGGCAGCCCGCATCAAAACGAGGAAGACCTATATGAAAAAATGTCCATATTGCTTCGAAACCATTCAGGATCAAGCCATTCGATGCCGTCACTGCGGCGCAGACTTTGCCGCCGCCATCGCTGCTGCGCAGGCAACCGAAGCCGCCGAAAAAGCGAAAGCGCGTGACAGAAAAGACGCGAGAGTTATCGGCTGGATCGTTGGAGTCGTCGGAGCGGTGATCTTCGGCGTAGTGGCCTTCTTCACCTTGGGGTTCATGGGTCTAAAGTACGCGGCCATATGCGTCGCATTTGCTCTTGCATTTCCGTGGATTGGCATGCGTGCGTTCGCGCTTGGGGCCGCTGTGCGCCATGACATGAAGCCCGACATGATCATCGCGCGCAGTATGACCGACCTGTACGTCGAAGAAATGAAGCTGGAAATGGGGCCGCCGTTCTTCATGGCCGCGTTTGCGTTCGGCGGCATGGCTTGTCTCTTGGCGGTCGTGCTGTACGGCGTTCACCGATTGGATGGCGGTCCAGAGCGCCATCCTGAACAAGCAGCGCAGTCCGTTGAGGCATCTGCTACCCCTGTTGCCCCCGTAAGCGTTGGCACGACCGGCAGCAACCCTTTGGCAAACTCTAACGCGGAAGGTGCAAGTGCAGGGCCGGAACCGCAAGCGGCGAGCGAGACATCGACCATTCCGGCTGAGGCCGAAAACGCCAGTGCAGCCGTGAGCGCCAGTGCAGCCGTGAGCGTCGAAGCACAAACTGCGGCGGGGGCGTCGCCGGTGGATGCATCTCCGGCTGCCACAGTCATTCAGGCCAGTTTTGACTGTTCACATGCCGCGTCCAAGATCGAGAAACTGATCTGTTCGACGCCGGAAGCGGCAAATGCCGATCGACGCTTGACCGCCGCTTACAGCGCCGCCCGCGCGAAAGCAAGCGACCCGAATGCGCTCAAGGACGAACAGCGCCAGTGGTTGAAGGAGCGCAACGCGTGTGGCGATGCCGCCTGTCTGCTGAAAGTCACTGAGGCCCGGATTCAGACGTTGGCCGCGATGTAACGTGCGGAGTCCCGGCACTCACCCAAGACCGCCTGATGGCAACCGCCTGATGGCGGTTTTTCTTTGGTCCGCCGGGTCGGAGATGGCGCGAGGTTCCAGTACAGTGCTGTGACTACGGGGGAGATCAGATGAACGAAAACGAGGGGTATCTCGGGCTGCGCCCGTGTTCCGATGCCCGGATTGGTGGTGTGATTGGTTTGTTGGTCGGTGACGCTTTGGGCGTGCCATTCGAATTTAAGACGCCGAATCTGCTTCCGTCGCGCGACATGATCGAGATGACGCCGCCCGACGGATACCGACGCTCACACGCGGGCGTCCCTATCGGCACATGGTCAGATGACGCAGCACAGGCGCTGTGTCTACTAGCCAGCCTTCTGGAACGTGGTCGATTCTCGCTCACTGACTTCTCCGACAGATTGGTACGCTGGCTTGACGACGGTTACATGGCCGTCGATGGCGATGTGTTCGACTGTGGTATCCAGACCGCCACCGCCATAGGACGGCTTCGCGATGGTGTGCCGCCACATGAATCTGGCGGCGCGTCGGTGATGGATAACGGCAATGGCTCCCTCATGCGGACTCTGCCGCTTGCCCTGTGGCACACCGGTCCCGACGATGCGCTGGTCCGGGATGCGAATCTTCAGTCGTTGCCGACGCATGCACATCCACGGTCGTTGGTGGCATGCGCGTTCTACTGCCTTGTCGCACGCGGATATCTGCACAAGTTGGCCGATCCTTGGTCGTCAGCAGACCAGCGTCTTGAGGAAATTTACGACGGGTGGCCCGATCAAGCGGAACGACAGGCATTTGTGGCCGAACTCGACGTGCTGCGACGTTTCCCGAAAACGGACCAGCGGCGTGGCACCGGCTATGTACTTGACACTGTCTGGTCGGCCCAGAAGGCACTGGAAGAGAATTCGTTTGAAGACGTTGCACGAACTGCGATCCTGTTCGGTTCGGATACAGACACGACTGCGGCGGTCGCGTGCGGGTTGGCGGGAATTCGCTTCGGCATCGATGGAATCCCTGACCGATGGCTGGCTCAGTTGCGCGGCTTCGAGATCGCCGAACAGTTGATTGTCAGTTTAGGTGCGCGGCCTGATAAAGTGAGCATCGGCCTGTAACAACAATGGCGGGCAAGCAAGAGGAGCGTGCAACATGGCGGTGATCTTCAAAGGCGTACCGAGTATCGGGAAGGGGCTCACGGAGGATACGGTCTTGTGGCGTTACCTTGATGCAGCCAAATTCCTCGATTTGCTCCATAACGGGACGCTGTTTTTTTGTCGCGGTGACCAGTTTGCTGACAAGTATGAAGGCGCGTTCACGGAATCGATAAAGCATGCGATAGAAGAAGCTTTCCGTAAGAATCAAATCAACTCGTCCGTAGCAGAGTTTAAAAACCAGCTACGCCAGCGCGTCTTCGTGAACTGCTGGCACGCAAGTTCGGACGACAGCATGGCGATGTGGAGTTTGTACGGGAAGTCTTCCGCCGCTGTCGCAATCACGACGACAGTGGGAAGGCTGCGTGACTCGATCAAGGTCGCAAAGCTGCAATACGCAATCAACATTGCCAAGGTCGAATACGTCAAACACTGGCGCGACCCGGAGCTAGTCTTCAAGCCCTATTCGAACGTGTTTGCATACAAGCTGAAGGCGTATGAGTATGAAAAGGAAGTGCGAGTCATTATTGATCGCTTCCATGAGGACTTTGACGCCAATGATCTACCTGATGGCATGTCGGCGCTCGTACCCTTGCAGACATTGCTTCGAAGCATAGTCGTGTCGCCTGAGGCTGCGCAGTGGTTCGTTAACTTGGTGGGCGATGTGGTGCAGAAATACGACGTGTCCGCGCCGGTTCATAGATCGAAACTGGCGTTTGATCCCAAGTGAGCGGCGGGAGCGGGGACTATGGAAATTGAGGAGATTGCGCGCTACAAGCTGTCATTCGACGCGAATCGATTCACGGTGCGATGTCCTGGAGGGACCGACAGATTCTCGGGGTTAGCGGCATCCAATCTCCCCAAGATATACATCGTCAGCGTTGGCGGTGAGCCAATCTATGTAGGCAAGGCAACCATTCCGATCAGAGACCGGCTGCGGCAAGGCTGGCGGGCAACCGGGAAAAATGGTTACTACGGCTACGCTTGGCGACACGCGTTCTCAGAGGCGCATCTAGACATCTGGTGTCATCGTGATCCAACAGAGCAGCGCGGCTGTCTCGACATCGAAACGATTGAAGCTGAAGTCGTCTACCTGATTCGGCAAGCCGGTCAGTGGCCGCGCTATCAAACAGAGATTCATTTCCATGAATCGAACGACGAGCATCGGCGATGGGCTTCGCTCATAGCGGCGAAGTACGATCTGGAAGCAAGAGAGGCGATCCAGCCGGTGGCCGATCTGTCGATGGAGGGGCGATGAAACGCCTTTTCGAAATAGGGTTTGCGCCAGTTGGCTGCTGGCGATTGCGAGATGGAAGTCTTCACCTTGAGCTTGCCGACAAGGTGGATCATGCAAACGTCCTGTACGCCTTCATCAGCGGTGACGAGGTGATGTACGTTGGGAAGACAACCAAGACTTTGCGGGGCCGTCTCGCGTCGTACCTGAAACCAAGCGAATCGCAACGTACCAACAGGCGGAACAACGACGCGATCCGTGCCTTGCTGTCTGCCGGTCTGGAGGTCGATATTCTGGCTCTTCCAGACCTCGGCTTGCACCGTTATGGCGAATTCAATATCAACTTCGCTGCGGCACTGGAAGACAGCATCATTCAAACGCTGTCCCCGCCGTGGAACGGGATGCGTAGCAAGAGCACGAAAGACGATGGGGATGACGAGGACCAGTTCGAGTTTGATGCCGATGATGCCGCGTCCGACATTGACGCCGAAATGTCCGCGTCTGCGCCGTCGTTCCAGTTCGTTCTACAGCCGACGTACTACAAGAACGGGTTCTTCAACGTCACTGTCGAGAACCAGCATCTATTCGGACCACAAGGGTCTGGGATCGACATCTACTGCGGTCCTGAGAAGGCACTCGTTCAGGGGAGATTCGACAGGACGACCAACTCCAACAGCACGCCGCGCGTTTATGGATACGCGCCGTTGAGGGACTGGTTTCAAGCGAATTTCGAACAGATGCAACCGGTAACAGTGAGAGTCGTCGGTCCGGCGTCAATCGAACTGGCATCGTTGTGACCAACGACGCGAGGAAATGATCTTGTCGCCGATCCGCCGCTTTCAATAACGCTCCCCAGCCATGTTTAATGTGCTCATCGACACCAGCGTTTGGCTGGACCTTGCGGCAGACGCAAAGCAGACTCCTTTGCTGGACCTGCTAGAGGGGCTTCTTTCGGATGGACGGGTGACGCTGCTAGTACCGCGCATCGTTATCGATGAATTCCATAAAAACCGTGGCCGGGTCGCCAAATCAAGCGCGAAGAGCCTTTCGGCACACTTCGATCAAGTGAAGAGCGCCATCCGCAAGGCTGATGGCGATAAGCGGAAAAAGGGCCGGGTGCTGGACTACCTGTCAGACTTGGATCACCGTATTCCCATCTTGGGTGGTGCCGCAGAAAGCGTACTGACGCGGATCGCGGCGGTCCTGTCCGCATCAGCGATCATCGAAGCAAGTGATGCGGTAAAGCTTCGGGCGGCAGACCGTGCGCTGCATCGAAATGCTCCATGTCATCATGAAAACAAGAACTCGATGGCTGACGCCGTGCTGATCGAAACGTACTTCGAGTGTGTGCGGACGATGGGTGGCGCGGGACAGCGGTTCGCCTTCGTCACACATAACAAGCACGACTTCAGCATCGCCAACGGCAATCAGAAGCTGCCACACCCTGACTTGGCCGGTTCGTTTTCGAAGATCAAGTCAATGTACTTCATCAACTTGGCCGAGTGCTTGCGGCGTATCGACCCTATGCGCGTTACCTATGCGATGTGGGAGCAGGAATGGGACCAAGAGCCGAGAAGTCTTACGGAGATGTTAGATGCTATGGACCGGCTGACAACGCAAGTCTGGTACAACCGGCACAAGTACCTTGCTTGGCAGGTTGAGAAAGGCAAACATAAGATCGTCAGTCGAGAGGAATGGACCAAAAAGAAGCTGAACGGCCAGACCCATACCGTCGAGGAAATTTGGAATGGTGCGCTGAAGGCGGCGAAGAAGGCGGAGCGAAAGCTAGGCGAGGGTAACTATGGTCCTTGGTCGGACTTCGAGTGGGGAATGATTAACGGCAAGCTGTCGGCGCTGAGATGGGCGCTCGGTGAGGACTGGGACGAGTTGTACACCTAGATCGGGCGGGGATTCTTTTGGGCAGAGTATCGGTAAAATTGTCCAGAATTCCGGCAAACAACTGAGGGTACCCATGCCGACATGCTTCGTGATCCAACCGTTCAGCGACCTCTACAACAAGCGTTTCGACGATCTGTACAAGCCCGCAATTGAGGCCGCTGGAATGACGGCTTATCGGGTCGATCAAGATTCGTCCGCGACGGTGCTGGTTGAGGCAATCGAGAAGAATATCAAGCGCGCTGCTGTGTGCCTCGCAGACATCACGGAAGACAACCCCAACGTATGGTATGAACTTGGGTTCGCTTATGCTGCCGGGCGGCCCGTCGTGATGGTCTGTTCCGATGAGCGCCAAAAGGCCGGGAAGCGGTTTCCGTTCGACATCCAGCATCGGGCCATCGTCACCTACAAAACAGAATCCTCACGCGACTTTGAGGCGTTCAAGGGCAGTCTGACAGAACGGCTGAAGGCCATGCTTGAGCAGGGCGAGGTCCTGGAAGAGATGGCGGATCAAGTCGGTGTCGCCGCTGTTGACGGCCTTTCATCCCAAGAACTGAACGTTCTCGCGGTGACAGCGGGCAGTGTCTCTCAGGACGACCAAGCCACGTCCGTGTGGTCGGTTAGGAACGATTGCGAGCGCGCGGGACTGAACAACCTCGGATTCAACCTTGGGTTACGGCGACTGAAGGGCAAGAAGTTCGTTGACACGGTAGAGATTGAGGACGAACGCGGTGAACCATACTCCGGTATTCAAGTAACCGATCTGGGGTGGCAGTGGATCGAAGCAAATGAGGATAAGTTCACGTTTCACTTGGCGGCCCCGAAGAAGGGCGGTTTCGAAGCCATGGATGACGCCCTTCCGTTTTGACTCTCGGGGGCGACAATTCGCACATGTCGCCCCCAAAACTGGTCAGCCTAGCTTTCGTGCCAACTCTGCGGCGGATGGATGGTAGTACCGCTTCAACATCCCCAAGTTCCGGTGCCCAGAGACTGCGGCCAGTTCGATCAGGTTCGGCAGCTTTTTCGCCAATCGGGTGATCGCGGTGTGCCGTAGGTCGTGCCAGTGGAAGTCTCTGATGTCCGCACGTTTGCACGCCTTTCTGAAGGCTGCATGTAATGTGTTGCCCTTGACCGGAATAACGCGACCATCAATCGAACGGGGCAGGTCAGTCAAGGTACTGATTGCCCTTTGGGACAGTGGGACGGTTCGCGCAGCCCCATTCTTCGTGATCGGCAAATGCGCAGTTTGCGCTTCAAGGTTGACGTTTATCCATCGTAGCTCAAGCAGTTCGCCGCGTCGCATGGCCGTTTCCAAGCTGAGAATGGCCGCAGGAAGCAGCCATATACTTCGCCGTCCGGTCGGGGCCATGGCCGCAAGAAGGCGAGTTTCTTCGTCGGCGGACAATACACGATCTCTGCCTTGCGGCGCTTGTGGCTTGCGAACCAGCGTGACCGGGTTTGTGACGTTGATGTCCCACTCGCGACGCGCGTGATTGATGATTGCCGACAGATACGCTAGTTCTCGCGTCACCGTAGCTGGCTTGACTTTCTTCAGACGTTCGTCCCGATAAGCCGCAACTGCCTTGGGAGTCAATGCGGCCATGCTAAGTTTCGCGAGTTTGGTGCGACAGGTTGCCCGAAGTCGCACTATGTCGTCCGCTCCCCCGCGCTGCGTGGGGCAAACCTCATCGATGTAACGCTCGATGATGTCTTGCAGGGCGTTGGCTTCGGCTTCACTGCGGCTGACGAAGCTTCCCCGATCCATCTCTGTTTCGATGGATCGCGCCCATCGTTCTGCGTCTTGTCGGGAAGCAAAAGTCTTCGTTTCTATTGGGAAGCCGATACGCGAAACCCGTGCCTGCCACTTGTCGCCCCGGCGTCTGATTGATGCCATTTCCTGTCTCCACTTGGACAGAATTTGGACAAGATCGATTTTTCGCACCGCAAGCGAGTGGAGTTCCCGAAACGCGACAAGGGCGGGACTGTGATGCAGAATTCGTGAAGCGTCGAATTATGGCTTACGAAACAACGCCTTAACCCTGTGCCACCCAATCCCCCGACTTCCCGCCGTGCTTCTCCAGCACGCGCACATCGGTGATCGTCATGCCGCGGTCCACTGCCTTGCACATGTCGTAGACCGTCAAGAGGCCCACTTGCACGGCGGTCAGCGCTTCCATCTCCACGCCCGTGCGGCCCAGCGTTTCCACCTGCGCCGTGCAATGCACGCCCGGCAGTGTCTCGTCGAGCGCGAAGTCGACCTTCACGCGTGTGATCGCGAGCGGATGGCACAGCGGAATCAAATCGGAGGTGCGCTTGGCGCCTTGAATGGCGGCGATGCGCGCGACGCCGATGACGTCGCCTTTCTTCGCGTTGCCGTCGCGCACCAGCGCGAACGTGGCGGGCAGCATGCGGATCGTGCCGCTCGCTACGGCGATGCGTTTGGTCTCGGCCTTGCCGCCGACGTCGACCATGTGCGCGTCGCCTGCGGCGTCGAAATGCGTGAGTTCGGGCATGGTGAATTCTTTCGTGAGGGGGCTGCTTTGCAGGCCCGATGACATCGGATGGTCCGGCTCGCCAGAATGCTGGCTGCGGCGTCGCGCCTGGCGTTACCCAGTGAACAGCACAACCTCAGTGTAGCGAGGTTTCACAAAATCTCGAATGTCCTTGGGGCCGAGTTTGCAGCGTGTGCTGTCGCAAATGCCGCCGGGTTCTCGATCGACACGCCCGACTGTTCGCCGAGGCTCGGGCGTTCCGGCATGCCAGCGGCCTGACGACAGATATCGGTCTCTGACGTGCCGGTCAGGGCGTGTGGATTTTGCTATCGAGTTTGATGTTGCCCCAAGGTTCAGAAATTGTAAGCGGGGATCCGGCGTTTCGCGGCGATATATTACGGGAAATATTCAAGCACACCCTCGCGCCACGGAAGTGTTCGGTCAATCTACGAGCATGGCAATGTGAGGCGCTGATGGGGTCGCCGCTGTATTCCGAAAGCCGCAAGAAGCCTTATTTTTGGGTAGTTCAAGTGACGTCCGACGATCCGCACAAGCTCAACGAAGCCATCGGCCTTTATGCGAGTGCAGCGGCGCTGTACGGCGCGAGTCGCTGCGAAGCGGCGCTCGCGCTGATAGAGCCATTGCTGACTGGCCCACGGCCGGATGCGCGAATACTGAATCTGGCCGCCGCGTGCTGTTTCTCGATGAGACGCCTGCACGACGCTGAAGCGCATTGGCGGCGCGCGATCGAGGTCGACCCTGGCAGCTGTGATGCGCACAACAACCTCGGTGCTCTACTACAAGAGGTCGGCCGCTTGACTGAGGCCGAGGCTTGCTACCGTCGGGCGCTATCGATCGCGCCGGATCGCGCGGGCATCCATGCAAACCTGGCCCGCGTGCAGGCGCTGCTTGGCCGTCCGGTGAAGAATGGGGCGGCGATGTCTGAAGGCCATGACGACGCTTTTGCGCAACGTCGTGCCTTAGGCCGGGAACCGACAGACGAGGCGCGCATTGAAGCCGCCGTCGCGTTTTACAAGGGCGGCCACTATGCGGAAGGCCTCGCAATATTGCAGCCGATGATCGCGTCGGGGCATCCGTCGGCGCAGACGTTGAATCTCGCTGGCGGCCTCTCGTTTGCCTGTGGCCATTGGTCGGACGCGGAGGTTTTTTTTCGCCGTGCCGTTGCAATGGATCGCGGGCATTGCAACGCCCATAACAATCTCGGTGTCGTGCTGGAAAAACTCGGGCACTGGGAGGAGGCCGAGCGCGCGTATCGCGACGCGCTGGCAATCGAGCCGCGTCACGCCGGTGCTCAATTCGCTCTCGCGTGCCTGTTCAAAGTGCAGGCGCGCTGGGCCGAGGCGGAGCAGGCTTGCCGCGCGCTGCTCGAGCTCCGGCCGGACGACGCACAAGCGCACAACGTCCTGGGCGCCGCGTTGCAAGCGCTCGGCCGCATGGATGAGGCGAGCGCGCATTGGCGCGAGGCGCTGGCTATCCGGCCGGATTTTGCCGAAGCGAGTTTTAATCTTGGCATCGCGATGCAAACCCGCATGCGGGATAGCGAAGCGGAGCAGCTTTATCGCCATTGCCTGAAACACGCCCCCGGCGATCTGGAGGCCCAATTCAATCTAGCGCACGTCTTGCTCAGGACGGGGCAATTCGCCGAAGGCTGGGCGTTGTACGAAAGACGCCTCGAACGTGCGGCCGTTGTGCTGCCGTTCGCACAGTGGAGAGGCGAGCCGTTGGCCGGCAAGTCCATCAGCGTGTGGGCCGAACAGGGTTACGGCGACAGCCTCCAGTTTTGCCGCTATTTGCCGATGCTCAAGCGCCTTGGCGCGGCGAAGGTCACGGTCGTGGTCCAGCCGGGATTGCGCAGGCTGTTCGAGCGGATTGACGGGGTCGATGCCTGTATCGAGATGAGCGGGCAGGCGGTTGCCCACCACGACTATGGCTGCGCAATGTTGAGCTTGCCTCATTGGATGGGTACGACGCTCGAGACCATCCCCGCGTCGATGCCGTATCTCGACGTACCGCGAGCATGCCGGACGCAGTGGCGGGGGCGCTTGCCGCATGGGCGGAAAATCGGGCTCGTGTGGGCCGGCGATCCGCGCGCCCATGACCTGTTGTTGAACAGAGTCGATCGACGCCGCTCGCTAGCCGCATCCGCCTTTTTGCCATTGCTGCGCGTGCCGGGCGTGACGTTCGTCAGTCTCCAAAAAGGCGAGACGACGCAACCCCAGATCGAAACACTGCCGGCGGCGCTGCGTCCGTTCGATCCGATGCACGACGTGCGTGATTTTGCCGATACGGCGGCCATTGTCGAGCAACTTGACCTGGTGATTACCGTCGATACCTCCGTCGCCCATCTCGCGGGTGCGCTCGACAAGCCCGTGTGGCTCCTCTCGCGCTATAACGGCTGCTGGCGCTGGATGCTCGATCGCGACGACACGCCCTGGTATCCGCGCACCCGGCTGTTTCGCCAGGCGCAGCCGGAGGATTGGGCCGAGGTGGTCGAGCGTGTGAGACTCGCGCTCGAAGCATGGCTGGCGTCCGAACGCGAGCCGAGTGGGCCGACCCCGTCGTTCGACTTGGGCAACCGCTAGCCAATGCGCAAGACCGTGGCGAAAGAGCGGGTGCATTCGTCCAGATAGCGCAGCGTTCGCGGGTTGCCGCGCCGGCTTACAATCAGCCTGTCGGCGCAGGCGGCATACGATGTGTTCAGGTCGCCGGGCCGGCGTCCTGCATTCCTCGATCCTGTCATCGATGCATCTGAAACGGCTGCTTGCTGCCTCGCTATGCGCAACGCTCGCCATTCCTCCGCAAGCGTACGCGCAGGCGCCGGGCGTCGCTACGCCCGCACCCAATGCGTCCGCGCTCGTGAGCGGCCCGCTCGACGACGTGGCCGCCCCCGTCATTCCCCCTTCGATCGCACAGGGCGTATTCGGCACTTATGGCGGCGCGCAGAGCCGCTTCGGCGCGTCCGGAACGGGGCAATCCGCAAATCCGTCAGGCACTGCCGGCACCTCCGGCAACGCCAGCTCACGCTCGCCGGCCTGGGTCCCGCAACTGCCCGATCTCGGTGACGGCTCAGGCGGCGCGCTCACGCCGCAGGCCGAGCGTCGCATCGGCGAGCGCGTGATGCGCGAGATCCGGCGCGACCCCGACTACATCGGCGACTGGCTCGTGCGCGACTATCTCGATTCGGTTGCGGCGCGACTCGCGGCATCGGCATCGGCGCAGTTCATCGGCGGGTATCGGCCGGACTTCGACTTGTTCGCCATGCGCGATGGCCAGATCAACGCGTTCTCGCTGCCGGGCGGCTTTATCGGCGTGAACACGGGGCTGATCGTGGCCACGCAGACCGAGTCGGAGCTTGCCTCCGTGCTCGGCCACGAGATGGGCCATGTTTTGCAGCGGCATATCGCGCGCATGCTCTCGCAAAACGAGCGCAGCGGCTATGCCGCGCTCGCGGGCATGCTGTTCGGCATTCTCGCGGGCGTGCTGGCGAGAAGCGGCGACCTCGGCAGTGCGATCGCCATCGGCAGCCAGGCCTATGCCGTGGACAGCCAGTTGCGCTTCTCGCGCGCCGCCGAGCACGAGGCGGACCGCGTCGGCTTCAAGTTGCTGGCCGGCGCCGGCTACGATCCGTGGGGCATGGTGGCGTTCTTCGAGCGGCTCGACCGTGCGTCGATGAGCGACGCCGGCGTGCCGGCCTATGCGCGCACCCACCCGCTCACCGTCTCGCGCATCGCCGACATGCAGGATCGCGCCCGCCGTGCGGCTTATCGGCAGCCGCGCCAGTCGCCCGAATATGGTTTCGTGCGCGCCCGTGTGCGCGTGCTGCAGGACCGCTCGCGCGGCGACTACCTCGACGAGATTTCACGCCTGCGCGCCGAGATTGACGATCGCGTCGCGCTCAACGTGGCGGCGAACTGGTACGGCATCGCCTTTGCGCAACTACAGGTCGAGCGCAACGACGATGCAGCGGCGTCGCTGGCCAATGCGCGCGCGGCATTCGCCCGGTTCGAGGCGGGGGATGGCGGCAAGACGCGTGGTTCGCCGCGTAGTTCTTCGACTAGTTCGCCGGCTGGTTTGCCGAGCGGTTCCCCGACTAGTTCGCCGAGCCTCGACGTGCTGGCCGCCGAGATCGCGCGGCGCGCGGGCCGCACCGACGAAGCCGTGCGGCTCGCGCAGGCCGCGCATGCGGCGTGGCCCGCGTCGCACGCGGCCACCGACGCTCTGTTGCAGGCGCTGATCGCCGCGCGCCGCTTCAAGGAGGCGCAGACGCTCGCGCGCAGCGAGACCGAGTCCGAGCCGGGTCAGGGGGCGTGGTGGCAGTATCTCGCGCAGTCGAGCGCGGGTCTGGGCGATCTGCTCACACAGCGGCGCGCGCTTGCCGAGAAGTTCGCGCTCGACGGGGCGTGGCCGTCGGCGATCCGGCAGCTCAAGGAGGCGCGCGACATGAAGTCGGTGGGGTTCTACGATTTGTCGACGATCGACGCGCGCCTGCACGAATTCGAGGCGCGCTACAAGGAAGAGCGCGCGGAGGACAAGGACAGCGGATGAGCGGTACGGGCCGATTGGCGCATAGCACTTGCCGCCTCAGCTCATCGCGTCTGAGCGTCGATAGGTGACGGCGCTTTCAGGCGATCGCCTCAGCCGATCGCCGCGCCCGCATGACCCGGGCCACTCGGCGCAGCGCCAGGCCGTGCCTCAACGCAGCGCTCAGCGCGCAGCCTTTTCCGCTTGCTCCGGACTTAGCACGAACGCGAAGCGCGCCGGCACGTCTTCGCGTGCGATGGGTTGCAATGGCAGCGCGCTCCCGGCGCGCCAGTGAAACACGCCGCTCTCGCCGTCATCCGCGAGCGTCGCGTGGTCCGTGAAGCCGTCGAGATCGTGATCGTGCAGCAGTGCCACACTCGCATGCGCGGGAGCGGCGACTTCGGCGACTTCGGCGGCATCGGCCACATCGGCGCTTCCGCCTGCCGTACCCGGCAAAGTGCGCTCGAACAGCACGCTGCCGCGCTCGTCCACGTACACGGCGGCCGGCTCGAATGGCTGTCCCGTTTGATCGGTGAGCGTCAGCGCGCCGCCGTTCGCGCGCGCGAGGCGCACGACCCACGGCGTGTATTCGAGCTCGACATAGACACGTTGCGGCCCGTTCTGGAAGAACCACTGGCCGTTTGCGTCGCGCTCGTAATTGCGGTTGATGAAGCCGATCAGCGCTTCGTGCCGGATCGGCGTGCCGGGCGCACCTTGAGCCTGGTCGGCTTCGTCGCGCAGGCGCCAGTGGCCGCGCGCATCGAGCAGCAGCCAGCCGGTGCAATGAGGAACGTTGGGCCAGCGCGCGAGCGCCTGCTTGACGATGTCATCCATGAGTCGTGGGGAGGTGAGGCGAAAGATAGCGGGTGACGCGCTGCGCGAGCCAGTCGCTGCGGCCCGGAAACGGTCCCGTCATGAAGCCGACGTGGCCGCCGCCTTCGGGCTGATCGAGCTCGACTGCGGCGCTCACTTCGTGGCGCGCGGGCAGCACGTCGCCGGGCAGGAACGGGTCGTTGCGCGCATTGATGAGCAGCGTGGGCACGACGATCTCGCCGAGCTTCGGGCGGACCGTCGCCCGGGTGTAGTAGTCGTGCGCGCTCTGAAAGCCATGCAGCGGCGCGGTCACGACGTCGTCGAATTCGTACATGTTGCGGGTCGCCAGCACGGCTTGCGCGTCGAACAGGCCCGGATACTGCTCGAGCTTTTGCAGCGCCTTCACTTTCAGCGTCTTCAGGAAGCTGCGCGTGTAGATCATGCCGAAGCCGCTTGCGAGCATCTTGCCGCCCGCGTGCACGTCGAGCGGCGCGGAGATCGCGGCCGCGGCGGCAATGATCCGCGCGTCCTCGCGCTGTTGCGCGAGCCAGTGCAGCAGCACGTTGCCGCCGAGCGAAACGCCTGCCGCCACGAGCGGGCCCGCGTGACGCGCGGCGAGGCGGCGCAGAACCCAGTCGACTTCGGCGGCGTCGGCGAGATGGTAGAAGCGCGGCAGGAGGTTCATCGGCCCGCTGCAGCTGCGAAAGTGAGGGATCACCGCGTGCCAGCCGCGCGCATGCGCGGCCGCCGCGAGCGCGCGGGCGTAGTGCGAGCCGGAGCTGCCTTCGAGGCCATGGAACAGCACGAAGAGTGGGGCATCGGGCGGGGCGCCCGCCGTCGCTCTTGCATTGGCGCCCGCAGTGGCGCCGCGAGGCGCGTCGACCCAGTCGAGCTCGATGAAGTCGCCGTCGGGCGTGCCCCAGCGTTCGCGCCGATAGGCGGGCAGGGGCAGGTGCGAGAACAGCGCGGGAACGATGGTCTGGATGTGCGCGCCTGGCAGCCAGAAGGGCGCGCGATAGGTCGAGCCGGCCTGGGCGTAGCTGCCCGCACCGTTCAGGACAGACGAAGCGGTGCGTCTTGCCGCTTCGTCGCTTCTTGGGCTCATCGCCGCTTCGTCGCCAGTCGTGCTCATGGCCATCCCCTGTCGATCAGAGCAGGCGTTTCATTGTTGGCTGGCGTGAGTGCCTTGGCACTTGCTCCAGCCCCATGCAGCGCTCTGACTCTGGTCCTGTGCAACTTGTTGCTTGTTACTGCGCTTTCACTTTCTACGACTGCTGTCCTGCTTCGTGGCGCGCCGCCACGCTTCTATCAGTGCAGCGCGCCCTGACCGTGGCGCAGCTTCGCGGAGAACTGGCTGGCTGCGTCGTCGGGCATGCGGCTCGCGTGAATGTGCGCGATGCGCCACTCGCCGCGCTCGTGCACCATCACATAGGTTGTGAAGACCATCGCCGGAATCGCGTTCGGATCCACGGGGCGATGCGCCTCCACGATTGCATAGACCACCGTGCCAAGGCTGTCGTAGACGCGGATGTCGAGCGGCTCGATCGACACGGGCGCCGCTTCGAACTCCGCGGCGAGGCCGGCGCGAATGTCGGACAGGCCGTGCAGATGCGCGCCTTCGGCGCTGATGCAGCTCACGAACTCCTCGTCGATCCACAGACCCATCAACGCGTCGATATTGACCTCCGCGATGGCCTGATAGTACGCGTTGAGAGTGTCCGCGGCGGCTTCGAAGATGTGGGCAAAACGTGGCATGGCTCGTTGATCTGATGCGCTACTTGCGCGGGTTGGCGTTTGCTTCGGCGATGGCTTCAGTTGCGATGCGCGAGACATGCGCTACGGCTGGCAGCCGCGAGCATGCCGCGATCGCGAGACAGGCCTGTGACGCCCCGTTTCGTTGCGCGTTACCTGAATTGGGCGCGCGCTCGAGGCACCGCGTCGGTGGCGTGCCGCACATCCGCAGTGCGAAGCGCGTGAGGCGTGCCGGGTGCCAGGTGTTGTCAGCCAGCCAGCAGGCGGGCTGAAGGCAAAAACCGGGCAGGGCACGCGCGGCACGCCTCCCGCGCCGGGCTCGGCGCGGTTAGCGCTGGGCGACCAGCATACCGCGCAAATCGTCGAAGACCTGTTCCGGGCTCAGTTCGCGCAGGCAGTTCAGATGCCCGAGCGGACACTCGCGCGCAAAGCATGGGCTGCAGTCGAGATGGAGCCATTGTACCTTTGCAAGCTCGGACAAGGGCGGCGTGTGGCGCGGATCCGTCGATCCGTAGAGCGCGACCAGCGGCCGGCGCAGCGCCGCGGCCACGTGCATGAGGCCCGAATCGTTGGTGACCACGGCGCTCGCGCGCGCGATGAGCGCGCAGGCTTCGCCGAGCGCGGTCTGGCCGCACAGGTTGCGCACGTTCGGGGCCTTGTCGGCGATGGCCTGGGCGAGCGGCGCGTCCTTGGGCGAGCCGAGCGCGACGATCTGCGTATACGGGAACGACTGTCCGACCATGCGCGCGAGCGCCGCGAAGTGCTCGGGCGGCCAGCGCTTGGCGGGACCGTATTCGGCACCCGGGCAGAACACCAGCAACGGCACGCGCGTGTCGAGATTGAAGCGCGCCGAGACGCGCGAGGCCTCGTTCGGATCCGCCTCGAGGCGCGGCATCGGCAGGTCGTCGGGCACGGTGGCGCCGGGCGCGTAGGCCAGCGCGGCGTAGTGGCTGACCATGGGCGCTCGCTCGTCCTTGGGCGGATTCGTGTGGCGCACGTTCAGCAAGCCATAGCGGCTCTCGCCCGTGTAGCCGATGCGCAGCGGAATGTTCGCGAGCCACGGGATCAGCGCGGACTTGAGCGAATTCGGCAGCACATAGACCGCGTCGTAGCGCTCGGCGCGCAGGTCGCCGGCCAGTTGCCAGCGGCGCAGCAGCTGCAGCTTGCCGTGGGCGAGGTCGGTGGCGTAGACGTCGCGTATCTCGGGCATGCGCTCGAGCACGGGCGCGACCCAGGTGGGCGCAAGCGCATCGATATCGATACGCGGATGCAGTTTTACGAGCCGCGAAAGGAGCGGCTGCGCCATCAGTGCGTCACCGATCCAGTTCGGTGCAATTACCAGCGCGCGGCGCATCGGGAGTCAGGGTCCGGAAAAAGGGCAAGGATTTCGTGCGCGCTCTGGCTACTTCGGGCCAGTGCGTGCGGGCGAAACGCGGTTAGGGGAGACAGGAACGCGGCCAGGGCGTGCGCTGCGACACAACGCGAGGCATCCAGAACATCGCCGGCGTGCACGCGCCCCGGCCGAAGCCGGTGCTGGCCCGCAGGCGCGCCTCGAGTAGCCGAAGTGGCCGGCTTAATGGCCGGCTTAGTGGCCGTGCACGACCTCGCCGTCACGCAGCTTGTAGCGGGTGCTGCAGTACGGGCACTTCGCTTCGCCGTGCGTCACGTCGATAAAGACACGCGGATGATTGCTCCAGCGCGGCATCGACGGATTCGGGCAATACGCGGGCAGGTCCTTGGCCTTCAACTCGACCAGCGGCATTTCCTTGAGTTCGCTCATGAGGATGATTCTCTGTGTATCAATGGGGCGCAGGCGGCGGGCCGTCAGACCAGCGCGCGCCAGTGCGCGCATTTCTCGTTGTCTGTCGCGCCATGCCAGGCTGCACGCGTCACTGACGCGCGCGCAAGGCAAAGAGAATCATTTTAACGTCATTTCAGGACCCTACGGGCGCTCGCGGGCGCGTGCGGCGGGGTTTCGGGACGCGCTCCTGGCGTTGGGGCAGATTGCTCCGCCATCGGGGCCGGATGCGGGTGCCGCAACTGTAAGGTCGCGTAAGGTCGGCGCGGCGTTCGCGCAAATACGCGAGATTCGCTGAGCACGCCTCAGATCATCCTGGCTATCGGCTAAAATACCGATCTCGCAATTCGATGCTGGCCTCGCGCCCGGCGCCGAGCAGCGACCCGCAGCGGCGCCAGCAGGGTGAGGAAAGGGCAGCCGCGCGGATCCCGCGCCGCGCCCACCGCGCCTTCGCCGCCCGCGCCCTCGTTGCGCGCATCGCGTTGCCACCGCCTTCCCACCATCAAGATGACATGTCCATGAACAAGGTTCTGCGTCTCTCCGATCTGATCTCCGAAGGCAAGCTCAAGGGCAAGCGGGTGTTCATCCGCGCCGACCTGAACGTGCCGCAGGACGACCAGGGCAACATCACCGAAGACACTCGCGTGCGCGCCTCCGTGCCGGCCATCAAGGCGGCGCTCGACGCCGGCGCGGCCGTCATGGTCACCTCGCACCTGGGCCGCCCGACCGAAGGCGAATTCAAGCCGGAAGACTCGCTCGTACCCGTCGCAAGGCGCCTTTCCGAGCTGCTGGGCCGCGACGTGCCGCTCGTCGCCAACTGGGTCGAAAACGGCGTGAACGTCGAGCCGGGCAACGTGGTCCTGCTCGAAAACTGCCGCGTCAACAAGGGCGAGAAGAAGAATTCGGACGAGCTTGCGCAGAAAATGGCGAAGCTCTGCGACATCTACGTCAACGATGCTTTCGGCACGGCGCACCGCGCCGAAGCCACCACCTACGGCCTCGCGAAGTACGCGGGCATCGCCTGCGCGGGCCCGCTGCTGGCGGCCGAGCTCGACGCGCTCGGCAAGGCGCTCGGCGCGCCCAAGCGCCCGCTCGTGGCGATCGTCGCGGGCTCGAAGGTCTCGACCAAGCTCACCATCCTCAAGTCGCTGGCCGAGAAGGTCGACCAGCTGATCGTCGGCGGCGGCATCGCCAACACGTTCATGCTGGCCGCGGGCCTGAAGATCGGCAAGTCGCTCGCCGAAGCCGATCTCGTCGAAGAGGCGAAGGCCATCATCGAAGCGGCACGCGCGCGCGGCGCCTCGGTGCCGATCCCGACCGACGTCGTGACCGCCAAGGAATTCTCGCCGACGGCCAAGGCCGAGACGAAGAATGTGGCCGATGTGGCCGACGACGACATGATTCTCGACATCGGCCCGGTCACGGCCAACGCCTTGGCGGCGCAGCTCGCGCAAGCGGGCACGATCGTGTGGAACGGCCCGGTCGGTGTGTTCGAGTTCGACCAGTTCGGCAACGGCACGAAGACGCTCGCGAGCGCGATCGCCAATTCGGGCGCGTTCTCGATCGCCGGCGGCGGCGACACGCTCGCAGCTATCGCGAAGTACAACATTGCCGACAAGGTCAGCTACATCTCGACTGGCGGCGGCGCGTTCCTCGAATTCCTCGAGGGCAAGAAGCTGCCGGCAGTCGAAGTGCTCGAAGCCCGGGCGGCTGGTTAAGTGGCGCCGCGCGCCCCGGCCGGTAAAGCGGCAAAGGTAGCCAAGGTGGCAAAGGCCGCTACCGTCAGGCCTGCTCGCGCCAGCGCGGCCGGGGCCGCAAAAGACGTAAGTGACGTAAAAGACGCAAACGAGCAGGGGCGCGCAGCGCCCCTCGCAGATGCCGCACGGGCGAACGCGACGCCCGCCGCGGCTCCGGACACAAGCATCGGAAACGCCGCGCCAGTCTCGCCGACTGACGCCGCGCCCTCGAAGAAAGCGACGCCGGGTATGACCGGTGCGCGTTCCGGCCACGCCGTATCGGCGCCTGAGCCGGCCAGCACATCTCGCAGCAATGGTTTTTCCAGCGATCCTTTCCAGACGAGGAGACTCATGCATCGCGCCACCAAGATTGTTGCCACCATCGGTCCGGCTTCCAGCACGCCGGACATCCTGCTGAAAATGATCCGTGCGGGATTGGACGTGGTGCGCCTCAACTTCTCGCACGGCACCGCCGATGACCACCGTCAGCGCGCCGAAATGGTGCGGGACTGTGCCCGCCAGGCTGGCCGCGAAGTTGCCATCATGGCCGACCTGCAAGGCCCGAAGATCCGCGTAGGCAAGTTCGAGAACGGCAAGACGATGCTCGAGCCGGGCAAGCCCTTCATCCTCGACGCTGAGTGCGAGCTCGGCAACGACGAGCGTGTCGGCCTCGACTACAAGGACCTGCCGCGCGACCTGAAGCCCGCCGACGTGCTGCTGCTCAACGACGGCCTGCTCGTGCTCGACGTCGTGCGCGTGATCGGCAGTGAGATTCACACGACGGTGCGTGTGGGCGGCGAGCTCTCGAACAACAAGGGCATCAACCGCCAGGGCGGCGGCCTCACGGCGCCTGCGCTCACGGCCAAGGACATGGAAGACATCCGCACGGCGATGTCGCTGAGCGTGGATTTCGTCGCCGTGTCGTTCCCCAAGAACGCCACCGACATGGAAATGGCGCGCCAGCTCGCGAACATCGCGGGCGCGCCCTACGGCGTCAAGCCGAAGATGATCGCGAAGATCGAGCGCGCCGAGGCCATTCCGGCGCTGCAGGAGATTCTCGATTCGTCGGACGGCATCATGGTCGCGCGTGGCGACCTGGCCGTGGAAGTGGGCAACGCGGCGGTGCCGGCGCTGCAAAAGCGCATGATCCGCATGGCGCGCGAGTCGAACAAGCTCGTGATCACGGCCACGCAAATGATGGAGTCGATGATCCACGCGCCGGTGCCCACGCGCGCCGAAGTCTCCGACGTCGCCAACGCGGTGCTCGACGGCACCGACGCCGTGATGCTCTCGGCCGAATCGGCGGCGGGCAAGTATCCGGTGCAGACCATCGAGGCCATGGCCGCGATCTGCGTGGAAGCGGAGAAGTCGGAGCAGTCCGAGCTCGACAAGGATTTCCTCGACCGCACCTTCACGCGCATCGACCAGTCGATCGCGATGGGCGCGCTCTTCACGGCCTACCACCTGGGCGCGAAGGCGATCGTGGCGCTCACGGAGTCGGGCTCGACCGCGCTGTGGATGTCGCGTCACTGGACCCACGTGCCGATCTTCGCGCTCACGCCGCGCGTGGGCAGCGAGCGCGCCATGTCGCTGTATCGCAATGTCACGCCGCTGCATCTGGACACCAGCAACGACCGCGACACGGCGCTTCAGCAGGCGATCGAAGCCGTGGTGAGCAAGGGCTACGCCGCGCGCGGCGACATGGTCGTGTTGACCGTGGGCGAGCCGATGGGCCAGCCGGGCGGCACCAACACGCTGAAGATCGTACGGGTTGGCGACGTCTTCTAAGTTCGCGGAGTTTTTTTCGCTTTATTTTTGAGACTCGCGGAATCGTGGGGTTGGCGCCTGGTGGTGCCTAAAGGCGTGAATGACCGCCGGCATCGATTGGTATCATATTGGTATCCGATCGGTGCCGGATAGGTGCCAGTTAGGCCTCTTTTCGATGCAATTGCGGCCCGCGCAGGCTAGAGGCAGCGCGCGGGCTGTCAACCCTTTTTGCATCTTCTCGCCGAATTGACGTCCTGATACGCTAATTTCATGCCAGTTCATTTTTTTGGCGGCGGGAACGCAGCGGCTTCGCGATAAAATCACGAAATTGAGCCTGCGCTTGGTACGCGGGCGGTGGCCGCCAGGCCACCCTCGACCGGTCGCGCAAGACGGCCGGCGGCACGCAGCAATTCGTTTCAAATCATAGGAGTAGCAACAATGCCTCTCGTTTCAATGCGTCAACTGCTCGACCACGCGGCTGAACACGGCTACGGTCTGCCGGCGTTCAACGTGAACAACCTCGAACAGGTTCAGGCGATCATGGAAGCGGCCAACCAGGTCGGCTCGCCGGTGATCATGCAAGCCTCGGCCGGCGCGCGCAAATACGCGGGCGAGCCGTTCCTGCGTCACCTGATCGAAGCGGCGGTCGAGTCGTATCCGCATATTCCGGTCGTGATGCACCAGGACCACGGCCAGTCGCCGGCAGTCTGCATGGCCGCGATCCGCAGCGGTTTCACCAGCGTGATGATGGACGGCTCGCTCGAAGCCGACGGCAAGACGGTCGCTTCGTACGAGTACAACGTCGACGTTTCGCGCAAGGTTGTGGAAATGGCGCACTCGATCGGCGTGACGGTCGAAGCGGAACTGGGCGTGCTCGGCTCGCTGGAAACGATGAAGGGCGACAAGGAAGACGGTCACGGCGCCGAAGGCACCATGACGCGCGAGCAGCTCCTGACCGATCCGGAGCAGGCCGCCGACTTCGTGAAGCTCACGCAGTGCGACGCGCTGGCGATCGCGATCGGCACCTCGCACGGCGCCTACAAGTTCTCCAAGAAGCCCACGGGCGACATCCTGTCGATCCAGCGCATCAAGGAAATCCACGCGCGCATTCCGAACACGCACCTCGTGATGCACGGCTCGTCGTCGGTGCCGCAAGAGCTGCTCGCGGAAATCCGCGAATTCGGCGGCGACATGAAGGAAACGTACGGCGTGCCGGTCGAGGAGATCCAGGAAGGCATCCGCCACGGCGTGCGCAAGATCAACATCGACACGGACCTGCGTCTGGCGATCACGGGCGCGATCCGTCGCTACATGTACGAGAACCCGTCGAAGTTCGACCCGCGCGACTACCTGAAGCCGGCTCGCGAAGCCGCGAAGAAGGTCTGCGTGGACCGCTTCCTCGCGTTCGGCTGCGAAGGCCAGGCAGGCAAGATCAAGCCGGTCTCGCTCGACAAGATCGCTGAGAAGTACAAGTCGGGCGAACTCGCACAGATCGTCCGCTAAAGCGGGCCTTTGTGCCAGGCGCGCCGGCTGGGTCCGGCCGCGTCGAAGCAGTAAAAACATCGCCGTTTCCGCCTGTTTTGGGGGAACGGCGATGGGCTTTTCTGGGTTTTTGGCCAGTTTTTGGTTTACCCTCGCAGTACCTTCAGAATCCGGCTCCCCGCCGCGGATTGACGCCGCGTTTTGCGCAGCCGCGATGTTTCCGGATTTGCCCGTTTTCGATTGTCCTTTTAGCGAATCACGACGATGTCTACCCTCTACGAATCCACGCTCCGCTCGCTGCCGCTTCTCGGCCGCGGCAAGGTCCGCGACAACTATGCCGTGGGCGACGACAAGCTGCTGATCGTCACGACCGACCGCCTCTCGGCGTTCGACGTCATCATGGGCGAGCCGATTCCGCGCAAGGGCGAGGTGCTCAACCAGATGGCCGACTTCTGGTTCGAGAAGCTCAAGCACGTCGTGCCGAACCACCTCACGGGCGTAGCGCCTGAAACCGTCGTGGCCGCCGACGAAGTCGAGCAGGTCAAGGGCCGCGCCGTGGTGGTCAAGCGCCTCGAGCCGATCCTCGTCGAGGCCGTGGTGCGTGGCTATCTGGCCGGCAGCGGCTGGAAGGACTATCAGGCGACGGGCGCGGTGTGCGGCGTCGAGCTGCCGCCGGGCCTGCAAAACGCGCAAAAGCTGCCCGAGCCGATCTTCACGCCGGCAGCCAAGGCCGAAATGGGCCATCACGACGAGAACATCACGTACGAAGAGATGGAGCGCCGCATCGGCACCGAGCTCTCGCGCACCATCAAAGAGATTTCGATCAAGCTGTACAAGGAAGCCGCCGATTACGCGGCCACGCGCGGCATCATCATCGCCGACACCAAGTTCGAGTTCGGTCTGGACAACAACGGCCAGCTCTATTTGATGGACGAGGCGCTCACAGCCGATTCGTCGCGTTTCTGGCCCGCGGATCAGTACCAGGTGGGCTCGAACCCGCCGTCGTTCGACAAGCAGTTCGTGCGCGACTGGCTCGAAACCCAGCCGTGGAAGAAGGAGCCGCCGGCGCCGAAGCTCCCCGACGACGTGATCACGAAGACTTCGGCGAAGTATCAGGAGGCGCTCGAGCGCCTGACAGGTCAGAAGCTGGCATAAAACAGGCTGGCGTAAGTCGGCGCAAAGAGGGAAGAAGGAAGCACAATGAGTGAAGTTCAGACGGCTCACCAGCATGCGGCGCCGCTCGTCGGCGTGTTGATGGGCTCCAGCTCCGACTGGGACACGATGAAGCACGCGGTCGCGATCCTGCAGGAGTTCGGCGTCGCGTACGAGGCGAAGGTGGTCTCGGCGCACCGCATGCCCGACGAAATGTTCGAGTACGCGGAAAAAGCGCGCGAGCGCGGCTTGCGCGCGATCATCGCCGGCGCGGGCGGCGCGGCGCACCTGCCGGGCATGCTGGCGGCCAAGACCACGGTGCCGGTGCTCGGCGTGCCCGCGGTCAGCAAGTATCTGAAAGGCGTGGACTCGCTTCACTCGATCGTGCAGATGCCCAAGGGCGTGCCGGTCGCGACCTTCGCCATTGGCGAGGCGGGCGCGGCCAATGCGGCGCTCTTCGCCGTATCGATGCTCAGCGTGACCGATTCCGAATACGCGAACAAGCTCGCGGCCTTCCGCGTGCGCCAGAACGAAGCGGCGCATGCGATGGTGCTGCCGGCGCTGTGATTGCGGCGCGCGATAAGCGCATGAAGTGACATCGTCGAGGCGGAAACTGGCGGGGCAGCGCGTTCCCGCCCGTTTCCATTGCGACGTTAAACCTCGGTCTGGCCCGCGCGACGTCCCCTGCGCGCCGCGGCCAGCCCCGACCGACCACGAAGATGACTCCTGACAACTCTCCGGTTTCACCGATTCTGCCCGGCGCCTGGCTGGGCATGGTGGGTGGCGGCCAGCTCGGCCGCATGTTCTGCTTTGCCGCCCAGGCGATGGGCTATCGCGTCGCCGTGCTCGATCCCGACGCGACGAGCCCGGCTGGCACCGTCGCCGACCGCCATATCTGCGCACCCTACGACGACGAAGCCGCGCTGATCGAGCTTGCGCGCCTGTGCGCGGCCATCTCGACCGAATTCGAGAACGTGCCCGCGGCGAGCCTCGACGCGCTCGCGAAGTCGACCTTCGTGAGCCCCGCTGGCCGCTGCGTGGCCGTCGCGCAGGACCGCATCGCCGAGAAGCGCTTCATCGCCGCTGCGGGCGTGCCGGTCGCGCCGCACGTGGTGATCGAGTCGTCGCAGGCGCTCGCCGCCATCGGCGACGAAGCGCTTGCCGCCGTGCTGCCGGGCATCCTCAAGACCGCGCGCATGGGCTACGACGGCAAAGGCCAGATCCGCGTGGGCAACGCCGAAGAAGTGCGCGAGGCGCATGCGTCGCTTGGCGGCGTGCCGTGCGTGCTGGAAAAGCGCCTGCCGCTGAAGTTCGAGGTGAGCGCGCTCATCGCGCGCGGCGTGAGCGGCGCGAGCGTGGTCTATCCGCTCGCACAGAACACGCACCGCAACGGCGTGCTCTCGCACACCATCGTGCCCGCGCCCGATGCAAGCGCGGCGCTCGTGCAGCAGGCGCAGCAGGCTGCGCTGCAAATTGCGGCCAAGCTCGGCTATGTGGGTGTGCTGTGCGTGGAGTTCTTCATTCTCGAAGACGGCTCGCTCGTGGCCAACGAAATGGCGCCGCGCCCGCACAACTCGGGCCACTACACGACCGATGCGTGCGCGACGAGCCAGTTCGAGCAGCAGGTGCGCGCGATGACCGGCATGCCGCTCGGCGACACGCGCCAGCACTCGCCAGCCGTGATGCTCAACATTCTCGGCGACGTGTGGTTCCCCGCCGGGGCCGGTGGCGCGAAGGCGCCCAAAGGTGCCGCGCCCGTCATGCCGCCGTGGGACCAGGTCGCGGCGATGCCCTCCGCGCGCCTGCACCTGTACGGCAAGGAAGAGGCGCGCCCGGGCCGCAAGATGGGCCACGTGAACTTCACCGCGCCGACGCTCGACGAAGCGCGCGCGGCCGCACGCGATTGCGCGCGCCTGTTGCACATCGCTACGAGCTGAGTTGGGTCGCATCATGTCCGATCAGCAGCAAGGCCGCCACGCCGGCACGCCTGAATTGACCGCAGCCGACATCGAGCAGGCCGCCGCATTGCTCGACGCAGGCGAGCTGGTCGCGTTTCCCACCGAGACGGTCTACGGACTCGGCGGCGACGCGGCAAGCCCCGCAGCCGTCGCGCGCATCTACGCCGCGAAGGGCCGGCCCGCGAATCATCCGGTGATCGTGCATCTGCCGCCGGGCGGCGACCCGCAGTACTGGGCCGCCGAGTGGCCAGAGGCCGCGCAGAAGCTTGTCGATGCGTTCTGGCCCGGCCCGCTCACGCTGATCGTCAAGCGCCATGCGCGCATTCCCGACGCAGTGAGCGGCGGCCAGGATTCGGTGGGCTTGCGTTGTCCCTCGCATCCAGTGGCGCAGCAACTGCTGGCCGCGTTCTCGGAGCGGCGCGGCGGGCATGGCGGCGTAGCGGCGCCCTCGGCGAACCGCTTCGGCCACGTGAGCCCGACCACGGCGCAGCATGTGCGCGACGAGTTCGGCGCGACGGTGCACGTGCTCGATGGCGGCGCATGCGACGTCGGCATCGAGTCGACGATTCTCGATCTCTCGCGCGGCTTCCCGGCATTGCTGCGACCGGGCCATGTGAGCCCGCTCGATATCGCGCGCGTGCTGGGCGAGGCGCCGCGTCTGCCCGACGGCTCGGACGCCACGGCGCCGCGCGCATCGGGCACGCTCAAGGCGCACTACGCGCCGCGCACGCCGCTCGCGCTGCTGCCGTTCGAGGCGCTGGAGCCGTTGCTCGCCGCCGCGCGCGACGCGGGCGAAACGGTGGCGCTGGTGGCGCGCGGCTCGCGCGCCGGCGCATGGGCGAGCGCGGCGAACGTGCATTTCGTGGCCGCGCCGGAAGAGCCGCAGGTCTATGCGCGCGAGCTCTACAGCCTGCTGCGCGCGCTCGACCGCGCGAACGTCTCGCGCATCCTCATCGAAAAATTGCCCGAGACCCTCGAGTGGATCGCCGTGAACGACCGCCTCGGCCGCGCGGCTGCCGCCTTCGAGGCGCAGCAGGGCTGAGCAAGATTTCGCTTGCTCAATGAAAACACCCCACGACCCTGGCGGGCCGTGGGGTGTTTTGTTTTGCACCGGGTTTCCCGGTGCGTGGGGCTTACTGCGGTGCCTTGCCGATGCCTGCGGCAGCCAGCTGCGTTTCGACGAACGTGGCGAATTGCGCGTACAGCGCGGTGGTCGGGTGGAAGAGATCCGCGAACATGTAAGTCGTGGGCGCGTTGGCCGCCTTCAGCGTCTGCGGCGAGCAGAACAGCGACGAGCCGAAGGCCTGACCGTATTGCTGTGCCGCTGCGTCGAGGATGGGTTGCGGCGTCGTGGGCGGCAGCCCGAGCGTGGCCTGCGGGTTGGCCAGCGCATAGTTGGTGGCGTCGGTTTCCATCTGCGTGAGGTTGCAGGCGGTGTCCGTGTTCGTCACGGTGAAGCCGAGGCTAGCCGCGTTCTGGATCGACTGGTCGAACCACGAGAACGTATCGATCGGAACGACCTTCTTGGCCGCGAGAGACGGTTGAAGACCCTGCAGCAGCGCAAGGTTGTACATGGCCGAAACGAGCGAGAGTGCCTGGTCGGGCGCGTTCGCGGAGCCCGGCGTAGCACCGACGCTCGAATCGGCGACCAGCGCCGCCGGCGCCTTGCCGATGTCGGGCACCGTCGCGACCGCGACCTTGGCCGTGCCCGCGATCTGCGTGTTGACGAGGTTGGCGAGCGTGCCGGCAGCGGTGATGATCGGCAGGACCGACGCGAAGTCCGTGCTGGCGTTCGGGTCCGTGGTGACGATGGTCAGCGCGATGGCGGCGGGCACCAGCGCCTGGGCCTGGGCGGCCGTAAAGCCTTCCGCCTCCAGTTGCTGAAGGGCCTTTTGCTGGGTCGCGGGGTCGCTGGCGGCCGCCGCGAAGTTGGCCTTGGCGAGCCCGGTGGCGAACGCGGTGAGTCCTGCGCCCTTGTTGTCCAGTAGCGCCAGGATTTCGTTCGCGCCGCCTTCGACGAGCACGAGCTGATTCGCATTGAAGCTGCCGTGCTGCGCCAGATACTGGCTGACCTGCCAGGTCAGCGGCTGCTCGCTCGGGCCCGGAATCACGGCGCTGGTATTGGCCACGCCGCCGGTCGAGACCATCGCGCCGCCTTGTGCGTAGTCGAGGCCGCCCGTTGCCGTCAACGGCACGCCGAAGCCGCCTTCGAAGGCCGGCGTCAGCGAATTGCCGAAATACTCGGAGACCTTCTGCGCCCAGACTTCACCCGGGTTGGTCGTGAAGCGGCCGCCACCGAAGCCCGGCAGAATCTGCTCCGAATACGTGCCGGCGTCGGTGAGGCTCGTACCGAATGCCACCACCTGCAGGTTGACGCCGGACGGCGGCGGCGTGCTCGCGCTGCTGCTGCTGCCGCTACCGCCGCCGCAAGCGGCGAGGAGCGCGAAAGCGGCGCTCGCGAGAGCGATCTGGGTGGCGCGCACGAGCGTACGGTGTCTCGGTCCTTGTTGCTTCATATTCACTTCATCTCCTCTGTTTGTGGCTTGTGTTGCCATTGCCTGATGCCAGCTTCTGATGCTGCCAATGCTTCTGATGCCTGTGTCGCCAGGTCTTGCCGCTCGTTGTTGAGTCGAAGTGGCGTGGTCCCCCAAGGTCCTCGCCATCAGCCTACGCAATCTGTCATGTTTTGTGCGACCCGATGTCACCCTTGGTGTTGTTTTCCGACACGCATGTTCGTATCCCACGTGAGCCCGAGCCAACCTGTGCCGCGTCCCGGCGCGCGCACCAGTCCGGCGGCGCGAATAGCGCGGCAAGCCGCGTGCGCCAGTCGGGCATGCGTGCGAAATCGCGCGCCATGGCGAGCCATTCGTGAAAGCTCGCCTTGAGCGGGTTATAGGTGTCGAGCGGCTTGACGATGCCGTAGACGGGCGGCTCGTGCGCGTCCTCTTTGACGTAGCTGCCGAACAGGCGGTCCCAGATCGCCAGCACGCCTGCATAGTTGCGATCGATGTATCGCGCATTGCGCGCGTGATGGACGCGATGCATCGACGGCGTGTTGAGCACGTATTCGAGCCAGCCGAGCTTGCCGATGGCCTGGGTGTGCACGAAGAACTGAAACGCGAGATTGACGAGCACGATGCCGACGATCTGCTTCGGCGGAAAGCCGAGCACGGCCAGCGGGATCCAGAAGATCCACATGCCCGCGACGGGGTACATGAGGCTTTGGCGGAACGCGGTGGAGAGGTTGAGCCGTTCCGACGAATGATGGACGACGTGTGCGGCCCAGAGCCACCGCACGCGGTGGCTCGCGCGGTGGAACACGTAATAGAGCAGGTCCTGGGCGACGAAGAGCGCGAGCCATGCGCCAAGGCCGGGCTGCCACGAGACGATGCGCCAATGGCGGTAGACGTACGCGTAGACGGGGATGGCCACGAGCCATGCGAGCTTGTCGGTGCCCTGGTGCATGAGCGCGAGCGCGGCGTTGCAGAGCGTGTCGGGCCAGCTATAGAGCGCGGCGCCGGGACGGTTGCGGGCGAGATGCCAGGCCTCCCAGCCGATGCAGGCGAGAAAGACGGGAGCGAGGGCGAGCAACAGCCATTCAGCGTCGAACTGCACGAATGTCGTCCTCCTTGTCCCGTGAGCGGCACTGGCGAGTCAGCGCGGCATTGTTGTGTTTTGTCGATCGCACCAGGCGGGACCCCACACACAGCTCGTCAACATGCGCGTTGATGTGGGTCCAGACATGGTGCGGTTAGCCGTGGGTGTGCGCATATTCTTGCGCGCTACCCGACTTTGCCCGTCAGAGTACACGTCCGACGCATGCGGCGCGCGGGGCTTTGCTAGAGGAAATCTTCGAGCGGCGCGGCTTTGAGCAGGATCCGGGCAGCGGCTCGACAGGCACGTTCGGGCTGCCTGGCGGCGCGAAGTGCGCGCAGATCAGCAAGCAGATCCGTGTGAGTGGCGCGCACGGAAGAGGGCACGCGAGCGCGACGGGAGATCGTGAGTGGAGAGCGTGGGGAGTAAGCGGGCAGGTCAAGCGGGGAGGTTAAGCGGGCAGACTAAGCGGCGAGGATGGGAGGGCAAGCTGGAAGTCCAGGCCTGCGCCCCGAACGAGCGGCGCAGGTTGCCGACGCGCCGCCCGTCCCGCGCGCCCATGCCGTCAATGCGCGCCGCGCTGCTTCTTCACGGCCTTGCGCTCGGCGGCCTGGCTCGTCTTTTCCGCCTTCGTCACGTGGCCGGCTCGCGCCGCCTTCGGCGCGCGCTTCGGATGCGGGTCGACGTACACGGGTTTCTCCTCGGGCATGCCCTGGTAGACCCATTCGAGCAGCGCGTCATGCGCGGCGCGTGCGGCTTCGGCACGCGGGTCGTTGATGAGGCTCACGACGATCCAGCTCTCGCCGTGCTGCGAGGCCACATAGCCCGCGATCGCGCGCACGTCGCGCAGCGTGCCAGTCTTGATGTGCGCGTTGCCGTCCACGCCCGCGTTGTTCAAGCGGTTGCGCATGGTGCCGTCCACGCCCGCGATCGGCAGTGAGTCGATGAACGGCTGCGCCACCGGGCTCGCGTTGGCGGCTTGCAGCAGACTCGCGAGCGAGAGCGCGCTGATGTGCTCCTCGCGTGAGAGGCCGCAGCCGTTGTCGAGCACGAGCTCGGGCATGTTGAGGCCGCTCTTGCGCAGGAACGCCGTGACGGCAGTGGAGGCCTTCGCCGTGGTCGCGGGCGGCTTCTCCTCGACGGCGCCGAGCGTGAGGAACAGGTTGCGCGCCATCACGTTGTTGCTGAACTTGTTGATGTCGCGCACGACGTCCGCGAGCGGCGGGCTCTGATGCACGCCCAGCAGACGCGCGCGCGGCGGCACGACGCCTTCGCGCGTCGTGCCCGCAAAGGTGCCGCCCGCTTGCTGCCAGAGCGCGAGGAAGCCGTCGGCGAAGAAGGTGCTGTGATCGACGGGCGCGGCCATGTTGAGCGTGCGGTCGCCGCAGCGCAACGCGTAGTTGCCCGCGAAGCTCGCCGTGACGATGCCGTTCGCGCCCGGCGTGACCTGCGGGCTCGGCAGCAGCCCGCCGCACTTGCCTGGGCGCTCGCGGATCTGGTTGTCGATCTGCCATTGCGCGACAGGCGGCACCACGCCGATCGAGACGCCGTCGCGCGAGGGCGAGAACGTGAACGAGAGCGCCTTGAACGCGTACATCAGCGGATCGGGGCCGACGTTGTAGGGCGCGCTGTTGTCGCCGTCGAACGAGGGCAGGTCGCGTGTGGAGGCGTCGAACTCGCTCTTGTCGAGCACGAGCGAGCCTTCGATGCGCACGATGCCGGTCGCGCGGATCTTCTGCACGAGATCGATCAGCTCCTCGGGGACGAGCTTCGGGTCGCCGGTGCCCTTGATGTAGAGGTTGCCGTGCAGCGTGCCGCTCGCGTCCACGTCGCCGTCGGTGTAGGCGCTGGTTTTCCAGCGGTAGTCGGGCCCTAGCATCGAGAGGCCGCTCCATGTGGTGACGAGCTTCATCGTCGAGGCGGGCATCATCGGCTGGCCCGCGTTGACGGCGACGCTCGGCTGGCGGTCGCCCACTTTTTCGATCACGACGCTCACCGACGAAAGCGGCACGTGCGCGCGCTCGAGCCCGGCCATCACGCTGGGCGGCAAGACGGTGCTGACGTTGACCGTGGGCACGCGCGCGCCTGCGGGCTGTGCGCAGGCCGGCGCGCCGGCAAAGGCCGCCGTGAGCGCCGCGCAGGCGAGCGCGAGCGCGAGGGGGCGCGGCGCACGGCGGCGGCGCGCGTCGACGCCGATGGTTGCGGCCGTGACGATGGCGGTCGGGGCGGCGGCCGAGATGGCGGTGGGGGGCTTTGCGGTGGCCACGGCCGCGCGCGCGGCGCGCGGTGTGTTCGGGCGGAACAGGGTACGAAGTCGGGACAGCGAAACAGGCGGCATGAAGAGCGTTGGACGAGGGCAGGCAATGCGGGGGCCGCGCGCGGCGCTGCTCGCCCGGGCGGGCTTTTCGCGAGTGTCGTGCGCGGACGCGGAAAACGGCTGGCGCGTGGCTTTCGCGATGCGCGCGTCGCCTTGCAGGCCAACCGGAGACAACTGAAAGGGCGCGTTCGCATCGCGGCGCCGCGCGCCGCAAAAGCGCACATTGTAAAGACCTCGCGTGGCGTGCGCGTATCGACGGCGAGAAATGTGGGAAAAGGTCGCGTCAGCGCACGGCGGGGCGCGTCCGTGCGCCAACCGTTTGCACTTCGCCTGGACTTCGATTGCGCCTCGCTTGCACCTTGTTCGCACCTGCGCGCGCGGCCGCTCCAGCCTGGCGCGCGGCGCCTGGCGTCAGCCCGGACGCCGTGCGGCGCGTGTCGAGGCGCTAGAATGCAGCCATCGTCATTCACTTCAGGCGCGGCGCCGCGCGTGCCGCCTGGCCAATTCATTACGATGCGCATACTGCTAGTCGAAGATGACCGCATGATTGCCGAGGGCGTGCGCAAAGCGCTGCGCGGCGAAGGCTTCGCGGTCGACTGGGTCGAGGACGGCGAGGCCGCGCTCTCGGCCGCGAGCGGCGAATCCTACGATCTGATGCTGCTCGATCTCGGGTTGCCCAAGCGCGACGGCCTCGACGTGTTGCGCACCCTGCGCGCACGCAGCGTGGCGCTGCCCGTGCTGATCCTCACCGCGCGCGACGCGATCGCCGACCGCGTAAAGGGCCTCGACGCCGGCGCCGACGACTACCTGATCAAGCCCTTCGATCTCGACGAACTAGGCGCGCGCATGCGCGCTCTGATCCGCCGCCAGTCGGGCCGCAGCGATTCCACGATCCGCCACGGTTCGATCACGCTCGATCCCGCCTCGCACCAGGTGACCCAGGACGGCTCGCCCGTCGCGCTCTCCGCGCGCGAGTTCGCCTTGCTCGAGGCGCTGCTCGCGCGCCCCGGCGCGGTGCTCTCCAAGACCCAGCTCGAAGAAAAGATGTACGGCTGGGGCGAGGAGATCGGCAGCAACACGGTCGAGGTCTATATCCACGCGCTGCGCAAGAAGCTCGGCGCCGATCTGATCCGCAACGTGCGCGGCCTCGGCTACATGATCGCGAAAGACGCGTGAGGACGAGCGCCGCCCGATGAGTTCGATTCGCAGACAACTGCTGTTCTGGCTGCTCGCGATCGTGGTCGCGGGCGTGAGCCTCGCGGGCTGGCTGATCTATCGCCAGGCGCTGGCCGAAGCCAACGAGCTGTTCGACTACCAGTTGCAGGAGATTGCCGCAGCGCTGCCCTCCGAGCCGTTCAACGAGATCCTCAGCTCGCGCGACACCGGCACCGAAGGCATCGTCCTGCAGATCTGGAACCGCAATGGCGTGCTGATGTACTACTCGCATCCGCGTGCGCCGCTCGCGCCGCGCGCGGAGCTCGGCTTTTCGACCGAGCGCACCGACCGCGGCGACTGGCGCGTCTATGGCGCGATCGTCGGCGACAACGTCGTGCAGCTCGCGCAGCCGATGACGGTGCGCAACCGGCTCGCCGCGAACGTCGCGTTGCGCACGCTCTGGCCGCTGATCGTGTTGTTGCCGTTCCTCGGCCTGGCTGTATGGATGGTGGTGGGGCGGGGCCTGAAGCCGCTCTCGCGCGTCGCGCGCGCACTCGACACGCGCCACCCCGAGGCGCTCGAGCCGCTGCCCGAGCAGCGCCTGCCGCGCGAGGTCACGCCGCTCGTGCATGCGCTCAACGCGCTGCTCGAGCGCCTTGCCCAGGCGATCGATACGCAAAGGGCCTTCGTGGCCGACGCCGCGCACGAATTGCGCACGCCGCTTGCGGCCGTGCAGATTCAGGCGCAACTCGTTGCGCGCGCAAGGGATGACGAAACGCGGCGCGAGGCGATCGGCGACCTGCAGGCGGGCGTGACGCGCGCCACGCGCCTGGCTGAGCAGCTGCTCGCGCTCGCGCGCTCCGAGCCCGACGGTCACGCGCGCGCGCGAAGCGTCGACCTGCATGCGCTGCTCGATGATTGCGTGCTCAACTATGCGCCGCTCGCCCAGCAGCGCGGCGTGGACCTCGGCATCGAGGAGAGCGTCGACGCGCACGTGCACGGCGACGCCGACGCGCTGCGCGTGATGTTCAACAACCTGCTCGACAACGCGACGAAATACACGCCTGCGGGCGGACGCGTGGACGTGAGGCTCATCGTGAACGACGGGCATCCGCTCGTGCGCATTGAGGACAGCGGACCGGGCATTCCCGTCGACGAGCGCCCGCGCGTATTCGACCGCTTCTATCGCGTGGGCGCGAATGCGAACCGCGCGCGCACGGATGTATCGGGAACGGGGCTCGGTCTTGCAATCGTGCGCCGCATCGCCGATCAGCACGATGCTACGATCACGCTCGGCGATTCGCCGGCGGGCGGCTTGCAGGTGGATGTGCGGTTTTGAGCGTTGCGTGCATCAAGGCTTCCTTTTTGCTTTCAATACGCGCGTGACGGGCGCGCCGCGGCCCTCGCGGCGCATCCCGAAAGCCCCCGCAAACGCCCTGCGCACGGGACTTTGCGGTTTGGTTCCCCGCTTAAGACTCCTTTAAGCGATAGCGCTTAACCTTCGTTACGTCGTGACAGTATCCCGCGCAAGGAGTCCGCTATGAATACCAAAGTCTTTACCCGCAGTGCCGTGGCCATCGCCGTTGCCGTCGCTTTGTCGGCGGGCTACGTGGCCGGGCGCCGCGACGTGCCGCCGCCGCAGGTCATCACGCAGGCGCAGGCCGCCGCGCTGATGCCCGCCGAAGCCGCGGCCAAGACCGGCATTCCTGACTTCTCAGGCCTCGTCGAAACCTACGGCCCGGCGGTCGTCAACATCAGTGCGAAGCACGTGGTGAAGCAGACGGCCCTGCGCGGCGGTGGCGGCGGCGGTGCGCAGCAATTGCCGATCGATCCGAGCGATCCGTTCTACCAGTTCTTCAAGCACTTCTACGGCGGCATGCCCGGCATGGGCGGCGGCGACGGCGGCGGCATGCAGCCCGACACGCCGAGCACGAGCCTCGGCTCGGGCTTCATCATCAGCCCGGACGGCTACATCCTCACGAACGCGCACGTCGTGGACGGCGCGAACGTCGTGACCGTGAAGCTCACCGACAAGCGCGAATTCAAGGCCAAGGTCGTGGGCGCCGACAAGCAGTCCGACGTCGCGGTGCTCAAGATCGACGCGAAGGATCTGCCGACCGTGAAGATCGGCGACCCGCGCCAGAGCAAGGTCGGCCAGTGGGTGGTGGCGATCGGCTCGCCCTACGGCTTCGACAACACCGTGACCTCGGGCATCATCAGCGCGAAGTCGCGCTCGCTGCCCGACGAGAACTACACGCCGTTCATCCAGACCGATGTGCCGGTGAACCCCGGCAACTCGGGCGGCCCGCTCTTCAACCTGCAGGGCGAAGTGATCGGCATCAACTCGATGATCTACTCGCAGACGGGCGGCTTCCAGGGCCTTTCGTTCGCCATCCCGATCAATGAGGCGATGAAGGTCAAGGACGATCTCGTCAAGACCGGTCACGTGAACCGCGGGCGCCTCGGCGTCGCGGTGCAGTCGATGAACCAGACGCTCGCCGACTCGTTCGGCATGGACAAGCCGCGCGGCGCGCTGGTGAGCTCGGTGGATTCGAACGGCCCGGCCGCCAAGGCGGGCCTGAAGCCCGGCGACGTGATTCTTGCCGTGAACGGCGAGCAAGTGGGCGACTCGTCCGACCTGCCTTCGCTGATCGCGGGCATGAAGCCGGGCACGAAGGCCGACATTCAGGTGTGGCGCGACAAGTCGACCAAGGACTTCTCGGCGACGATCGGCGCGCTCACCGACAGCAAGGTCGCCTCGAACGACACGCCGCAGTCGCAGATGCAGGGACGCCTGGGCGTCGCGGTGCGTCCGCTCACGCCGGAAGAGAAGAGCAACAGCTCGGTCGATCACGGCCTGCTCGTCGAACAGGCGGCCGGCGCGGCGGAAAACGCCGGCATCCAGCCCGGCGACGTGATCCTCGCCGTGAACGGCCGCCCGGTGACGAGCGCCGATCAGCTCAAGCAGATGATCGCGAAAGCGGGCAACAGCATCGCACTCCTGATCCAGCGCGACGACGCGCAGATCTTCGTGCCGGTCGATCTCGGCTGATCGAAGTCTCGAATCGCTCCAGCGGCCGAGGGCCTGTTATTAGCGGGAACAGGCCCTTGCTTCGTTCGCATACCGGGATTTCCTGGCCGCTTTTTCACTGCCGCCGTGGGCTTTGCGCCCCGGCGGCAGTTTTCTTTTCTGCGGGATCTGCGGGATCTGCGGGATCTGCGGGGTCTTTTGGGTGCTGCTCTCGTCCGCTGTTGTCCGATCAAACGGGCATGCGGTTTGCGCCGGTTGTATACCGAAGCAACTTGTAAGGAGCAGTCACGATGAAGAGGTTCCGTAAAACGCGTCCCGTCGTTTCGAGCGTCGCGCTCGCGGCTACCCTGGCACTCGGTTTCGCGGCCGGCGCGGCAGCGCAGCAAGGCAGCGCGCCGGTGCAGCAAGGCGGCGTGCCGACGATGCAGCAGGGCGGCGCACCGGGGCAACAGGTGCCGCCGCAACCAGGCGGCGCGCCGGTACAGCAAGTGCCGATGCAGCAGCAAGGCGGCGCACCGGTACAGCAAGTACCGATGCAGCAGCAAGGCGGCGCACCGATGCAGCAAATGCCGATGCAGCAGCAAGGCGGCGCCAATGGCGCAATGAACGGCATGAATCCCACGAACGGCACGGTGGGCGGAACGTCCGCCGATAATTCGAGCGCCGGCAACACCAATGGCGGCGGCATGCCGCAAGTGCAGCAACAGGGCGGCGTCGAATTCGTGTCGGGCGGTGTTGGCCAGGACGAGTCGAAGGCGCTGCAGGCCGCGCGCTCGCAATGGCCGCTCTCGCTGCGCTTCACGGGCCGCAATGCCGAGTTCCTCGCCGACGTGCATGTGCAGATCGTCGACGCCCACGGCGCAAGCGTGCTCGATGCGACCTCGCGCGGACCGTACATGCTCGTGCGCGTGCGCCCGGGGCGCTATACCGTGCACGTGAGCCATAACGGCGTCGACAAGACCAGTGCTGTGACCGTTGGGTCGAACGGCAGCGCCCGCGCGTCCTTCGTCTGGTGAGCCCGGGCGGCGCGCGGCGTTTCGAATTCGCGCAAGCCGCCAGAGTTTCGCCGATAATGAAGCCACGGGGCTGCCGTGGCTTTTTTTGAGCGCGGCGGCGCCCATCGATCAGGGAGCAGACTATGGCGGTCGAACCGGATGCCGGCCATCGCATCGACATTGTCGTGAACCGTCACCGCGTGCGCGTGATCCACGGCGGCATCACCATCGCCGACACGCTCGCGGCGCTCACGCTCATCGAAACCGGCAATCCCGACGTCTTTTATTTCCCGCGCGCCGACGTGAACATGGCGCGGCTCGAACGCTCCGCGCGCATAGAGGCGTGCCCGCACAAGGGCGAGGCGTCTTACTACCACCTGCACACCGAGGACGGCCGCATCGAGGACGTGGCCTGGAGCTACGAGGCGCCGCTCGATGCCGTGCGCGGCATCAAGGGCTATCTGGCGTTCCACTTCGGGCTCGTGGACCGCATCGATCAGACCTCCTGAGCGCCTCGGCCCGCGTGCCGGGGCAGGAGCGCGCCCGGCCCCCGGCTCGCTGCTCGCCCGGCATCGCGCGGCAGCCTCAAGAACCGAAATTGACAGCCGATAGATGTGCTGACGTACCGAACGAACCGAACGACCCGGGCAAACTGAGTCACCTGAGCGACGCAATCGAACTTCTCGAACTGCCACCGGGGAGCTGCCATGGAACTGAACGACGCGTTGAGGATTCCGCTTGAGCCGTCTGCCGTCTGGCAGGCGCTGCAGGACGCCACGCTCGTGCGCGCGAGTCTGGAGCATTGCGAGTCGTTCCGGCGGCTCGGCGCCGGCGAATACGCGCTCACGCTCACCGTGCCGCTCGGGCCGCTGCGCGCGCGCTACGAAGTGCGCGCTCACATCGCCAGCGATGTCGCGACGGTGCCGCTCACGCCGCGCCGCGTGCTGAGCTTTCGCGCGCGTGCCGATGGCATCGGCTCGCTGCGCGGCCAGATCGACGTGGCGCTGCGCGAGGAGGAGCCCGTGGGGGCGGGCGAGGGCGCGAGCACGCGCATCGACTATTCGGTTTGGGCCACGCTGACCGGGCCGCTGGGCGAGTTGCCGCCGCGCCAGATCGAAAACGCCCTGCACGAGCTCGCCGACGAGTTCTTCACCGAGTTTTGCGCCGTAGTGGCGGCCAAGCACGGGCAGGCGCCGAACCGCGTGCGCGGGGACACGCCGCGGCGCCAGCATGTGTTTCTGCGGCCCATCAATCTCGCGGCGGTCGCGCGGCGCGCGCATCTGCTCCCGCATGCGGGCGGCACGCTGTCGGGCCGCGCCGCAAGCACGCTGCATCACGAACCCGCGCCGCACGCCATGCCGAGCTGGGCTTGGGCCGCGATGATCTTCTTCGTCGCCCTGCTGTTTTACGTGGCGCGGCACTTCGCGGAAGGCTGAGTCCGCGCGCAATCACGTCCCGCGAAATTCCCGCCGCCATGCCGACGGCGAGGTTCTGAACGCCTCCACGAAATGCTGACGCAGCGACGTGGCCGAGCCGAATCCCGCGCACTGCGCGATGGCGTCGATCGGCTGGTCGGTGGTCTCGAGCAACTGCTGTGCGCGGGCGAGCCGCTCGCCGAGGAGCCACGCGCTCACGGTGGCGCCCGTCGTCAGACGGAACTGGCGGGTGAAGGTGCGACGGCTCATGAGCGCACGCCGCGCCAGCGAGTCGAGCGTATGCGGCGTGTCGAGATGGGCGCGGATCCAGTCGAGCAGGCTCGAAAGCCGGTCGCCGCGCCCGCGCGCCGCCACGGGTTGCTGAACGTACTGCGCCTGGCTGCCCTGACGATGCGGCGGCACCACGAGCCGCCGCGCCACGTAGTTCGCCGCCTGCGTGCCGGCGAGTCGCCGCAGCAGATGCAGGCAGCAGTCGAGCCCCGCCGCCGTGCCCGCCGAAGTGAGGATGTCGCCGTCGTCGACATAGAGCACGTCCGGGTCGAAGCGCACTTGCGGGAACTGGCGCGCGAAGGTGTCGGCGGCGGCCCAGTGCGTGGTGGCCGGGCGGCCGTCGAGCAGGCCCGCGTGCGCGAGCACGAATGCACCGAAGCACAGGCCCACGAGCACCGCGCCGCGCGCGTGTGCCGCGCGCAGCGCATCGCATAGCGCATCGGGCGGCACTTCTTCGGCGTCACGCCAGCTCGGCACGACGACCACATCGGCGCCTTCGAGCGCTTCGAGGCCGTAGGGCGCGCCGATCGTAAAGCCCGCGGTCGTGGCGAGCGGCCCCGGCTCGGCCGCGCAAACGATCAGCTCGAACGGCGGCACGCCACCTTCCGGGCGCGGCTCGCCGAACACGATGCAGGGCACCGAGAGATGAAACGGGATGACGCGATCGAACGCGACCACGGCAATGCGGCGCGCGACCGGGGTCGTCTGTGCCGTCGGTGCGGCAGGTGCCGGCTGTGCTGCGGCGCTGGCACGGGGCGTGGAAGCTGGCGGCAGGGCACGGGGAACGGTAGACATCGATCGCCTCGCGAGTAGAGAGGGCATGGGCGTGCAGCGTTTGCACACATTTGGCCCAATTCTAGCGAAAGTTGTCAATTGGGCCACTGTGCGCGTGCGGCGCGCCGGTCAACAATGCCTCCATCGCAGCCGAGCCGCCTGGTCAGCCGCGAATTCCACCGGATTCCCACCCGGATTCCCGCCAGGCTCATATCGAAGAAGGAGGTATCGCCATGTCCGCAACCCCCCGCCGTGCGCTGGTCGTCATCGACGTGCAGAACGAGTACGTCACCGGCGATCTGCCGATCGAATATCCGGACGTCCAGACGTCGCTCGCCAACGTAGGCCGCGCAATCGATGCGGCGCGCGCCGCCGGCGTGCCGGTCGTGGTGGTGCAGAACTTCGCGCCCGCCGACTCGCCGCTGTTCGCGCGCGGCAGCGTCGGCGCCGAGCTGCACCCTGTGGTGGCCTCGCGCGAACGCGATCATTACGTGGAAAAGGCGTTGCCGAGCGCCTTCGCGGGCACCGATCTCGCCGCATGGCTCACCGCGCGCGGCATCGACACGCTGGCCGTCGCCGGCTACATGACGCACAACTGCGACGCGTCGACCGTGTTCGATGCGACGCACGCCGGTCTCGCTGTCGAGTTCCTCGAGGACGCGACCGGCGCTGTGCCCTACGAGAACGCGGCGGGCGCCGCGAGCGCCGCGGAGATCCATCGCGTGTTCAGCGTGGTGATGCACTCGCGCTTCGCCGCGGTCGCGAGCACCGATGCATGGATTGCCGCGCTCGAAGCGGGCGTGCCGCTGCAGCGCGACAACATCTACGCCTCGAATCAGCGCGCACGCGCAAGTCACGTAACGGCTTGATGCCGGCCGGGCGGCGGCCGCTAGCGCGGCCGCCTTCGCGGGCTCACGCGCTGCGCCGCGCCTCGCGGCACTATTCCTGCGCCGCCGGATCGACGCGCAACGCCGGGCTGTAACGCAGCGCGTCGAGCATGGCCTCGACGTGCTGCTCCGCGTGGTGCGCCACGTCGAACATGTCCGGCAGGGTCGCCATGTCGCGCAGCGCGCCCGTGATGAACGAATGCAGCACGCGCGCCGCGCGCGGGGCATCGAGATTGGGCGGCAGTTGCCCCTTGGACATCGCGTTGCGCAAGCCTTCCTCGATGCGCATGAGACCCTCGCGCATGTTGCCCTGATGGCGCGCCATCACGGGCCCCATTTCCTCCACGAACTCGCACTTCAGAAACAGGATCTCGAACACGCGGCGCCGCCGCGCGTCGGTGGCGGTGTCGCGCAGGCACAGCACGCAGAGCTCCTTGATGCGCCCGAGCGGGTTGGGCTCGTCCGGGTCGACCGTGGCCGCCTTCATCTCGTCGAGCGGCAGGATCACGCGGTCGAACATGGCCGTAAAGAGATCGCCCTTGTTCTCGAAATGCCAGTAGATCGCCCCGCGCGTGACGCCAGCTGCCTGGGCGATATCGGCGAGCGAGCTGCGCGAGACGCCTTTTTCGAAAAAGACGTGCTCGGCGGCGTCGAGAATGCGGTTGCGCGTCTCCAGCGCTTCCTCTTTCGTGCGTCGGACCATGGCGGGTTACTGCTCAGTATGTGGGTTATGAGGGTTGGAAATCATTTAAGAGCCAGATCGGCAAAGCGTTGATTTGTAATAGGGACGCCGTGCGCCGAAGGCCCTTGAGTGAACGTTCTAGCGGAATGATTCGTTCTTATACATTCATTCGCGAATGTATCTATAATACCACCCCACCACCTGGGCACCTCAAGAATTGATGTCCGGTTAATATCCGTCACTGGCCAAATGGTCGTAGAAACCCCAATGCGCGCTGTTCACTAACGTTGCGCGCTGAGAAGTCGCCCGGACGGATGTTGCTGACCGGTCTCGCGCCATTCCAGAAGTGCCGGGTTTTCCGTCAGGTATCGCCAGATGCTGGCGTGCGTCGTCGTCCTTCTTCGGGAAGGGTGCCGCACGCTGCTTTTATTGTCAGTTATAGACAGAGGTCGCTCCATGCGCGTCGAACGGGTTCCATT
This sequence comes from Paraburkholderia silviterrae, assembly GCF_004353915.1. Classification (GTDB taxonomy): domain Bacteria; phylum Pseudomonadota; class Gammaproteobacteria; order Burkholderiales; family Burkholderiaceae; genus Paraburkholderia; species Paraburkholderia silviterrae. The sequence continues at coordinate 172,096 of NZ_SMRP01000003.1, forward strand.
CCGCCTTATTACCTTCGCGACGGCTGCCGTAGTGCTCGCAGCGTGCGGGCAAAAGCAGTCCGCGCCGCCGCCGCAAACCCCCGAAGTCGGCGTCGTCGCCGTCCAGCCCACCTCGGTGCCGGTCGTGAGCGAGCTGCCGGGCCGCACCAATGCCTTCCTCGTCGCGCAAGTGCGCGCTCGGGTCGACGGCATCGTGCTGCGCCGCGAGTTCACCGAAGGGGCGGTCGTGAAGGCGGGCCAGCGCCTGTACAAGATCGATCCGGCGCCGTACATCGCCACGCTCAATAACGCCAAGGCCTCGCTTGCGAAGGCGAAGGCGAATCTCGTCACGCAGAATGCACTCGTCGCGCGCTACAAGGTGCTCGTCGCGGCCAATGCGGTCAGCAAGCAGGACTACGACAACGCGGTGTCCGCGCAAGGCCAGGCGCAAGCCGACGTCGATGCGGGCAAGGCCGCGGTCGACACCGCGCAGATCAATCTGGGCTACACGGATGTGCTCTCGCCCATCACCGGCAAGGTCGGCATCTCGCAGGTCACGCCGGGCGCCTACGTGCAGGCGAGCCAGGCGACGCTCATGTCCACCGTGCAGCAGATGGACCCGATGTACGTGGACCTCACGCAGTCGAGCCTCGACGGCCTGAAGCTGCGCCGCGACGTCGAGTCCGGGCGCCTGAAGACCAATGGCCCGGATGCGGCCAAGGTCTCGCTCGTGCTCGAAGACGGCCGCACCTATGCGCAGCAGGGCAAGCTCCAGTTCACCGACGTCACGGTCGACCAGACCACCGGCTCGGTTACGATCCGCGCGCTGTTCCCGAACCCCGACCGTGTGCTGCTGCCGGGCATGTTCGTGCGCGCGCGCATCGACGAAGGCACCAACGACAACGCGTACCTCGTGCCGCAGGTGGGCGTGCAGCACGACCAGAAGGGCCAGGCCACGGTGCTGCTCGTCGACGACAAGAACAAGGTCGCGGTCCATCCGGTCGTCACCGCGGGCACGCAGGGCCAGGACTGGGTCGTCGAAAGTGGCCTGCAACCCGGCGACCGGGTGATCGTGCAGGGCACCGAGAAGGTCCACCCGGGCACGACCGTGAAGGCGGTGGACGCACACCTGCCGCCGCCGCCGCCGCCGGGCGCGCCTTCGGCCGATGAGGCGACGGCTTCGGGCTACGCGAGCGCAGGTGCGTCTGGCGCATCCGCGGCCCACGCTGCGTCCGCACCCGCTGCCTCCGCTGCGCAATAACAGGGAGCCTGCTTCATGGCAAAGTTCTTTATCGATCGCCCGATTTTTGCATGGGTGATCGCCATCATTCTGATGCTGGCGGGCGTGGCGTCGGTGTTCACGCTGCCGGTCGCGCAGTATCCGACCATCGCGCCGCCGTCCATCCAGATCAGCGCCAACTATCCGGGCGCGTCGGCGAAGACGGTGGAAGATACGGTCACCCAGGTGATCGAGCAGCAGATGAGCGGTCTCGACCACTTGCTGTATCTTTCGTCGACTTCCGACGACTCGGGCACGTCCACCATCACGCTGACCTTCGCCGCGGGCACCAACCCGGACATCGCGCAGGTGCAGGTGCAGAACAAGCTGCAACTGGCCACGCCGGTCCTGCCGCAGGTGGTGCAGCAGCTCGGCATCAGCGTCACCAAGTCGAGCAGCAGCTTCCTGCTCGTGCTGGCGTTCGTGTCCGAAGACGGCAGCATGACCAAGTACGACCTCGCGAACTACGTGGCGTCGAACGTGAAGGACCCGATCAGCCGGATCGACGGTGTGGGCACGGTCACGCTGTTCGGCTCGCAGTACGCGATGCGCGTCTGGATCGATCCGAACAAGCTCACGAACTTCCAGCTCACGCCGAACGACGTGACGGCCGCGATCACCGCGCAGAACGTGCAGATCGCGGGCGGCCAGCTAGGCGGCACGCCCTCGGTGGCGGGGCAGTCGTTCCAGGCGACCATCACGGAATCGACGCTGCTGCACACGCCTGAGGAGTTCGGCAACATCCTGCTGAAGGTGAACCAGGACGGCTCGCAGGTGCGCCTGAAGGACGTGGCGCGCATCAGCCTGGGCGGCGAGAACTACAACTTCGACACCAAGTACAACGGTGCGCCGACCGCCGGCCTCGGCATTCAGCTCGCGACGGGCGCCAACGCGCTGCAGACCGCGAAGCTCGTGCGCCAGGAGATCGACAGCCTCTCGAAGTACTTCCCGCACGGCCTCGTCGTGAAGTACCCGTACGACACGACGCCGTTCGTGCGCCTGTCGATCGAGGAAGTGATCAAGACGCTGCTCGAAGGCATCGTGCTGGTGTTCCTCGTGATGTACCTGTTCCTGCAGAACCTGCGCGCGACCTTGATCCCGACGATCGCGGTGCCGGTGGTGCTGCTGGGCACGTTCGCGATCATGGGGGCGGTGGGCTTCTCCATCAATACGCTGTCGATGTTCGGCCTCGTGCTCGCCATCGGCCTGCTCGTGGACGACGCGATCGTGGTGGTGGAGAACGTCGAGCGGGTGATGACCGAAGAGGGGCTCGGGCCGAAGGAAGCCACACGCAAGGCGATGGGCCAGATCACCGGCGCGCTCGTGGGCGTGGCGCTCGTGCTGGGCGCGGTGTTCGTGCCGGTGGCGTTCTCGGGCGGCTCGGTGGGCGCAATCTACCGGCAGTTCTCGCTCACGATCGTGGCGGCGATGGCGCTGTCCGTGATGGTGGCGCTGATTCTCACGCCGGCGCTGTGCGCGACCATTCTCAAGCCTATCCCGAAGGGGCACCACGAAGAGAAGAAGGGCTTCTTCGGCTGGTTCAACCGCACTTTCGAGCGCAGCCGCGACAAGTATCACAGCGGCGTGTACCACGTGATCAAGCGCTCGGGCCGCTGGCTCATCATCTATCTCGCGGTGGTCGTCGCGGTTGGCCTCCTGTTCGTGCGCCTGCCGAAGTCGTTCCTGCCCGATGAAGACCAGGGCACGATGTTCGTGATCGTGCAGACGCCCTCGGGCTCGACCCAGGAAACCACGGCGCGCACGCTTGCCAACATCCAGAACTGGCTGCTCAAGGACGAAGGCAGCATTGTCGAGTCGGTGTTCACGGTGAACGGCTTCAGCTTCGCGGGCCGCGGCCAGAACTCGGGTCTCGTGTTCGTGCGCCTGAAGGACTACAAGCAGCGCCAGCACGCGGACCAGAAGGTCCAGGCGCTGGTGCGCCGCATGTTCGGGCATTACGCGGGCTACAAGGACGCGATGGTGATTCCGGTGAATCCGCCTTCGATTCCTGAACTGGGCACGGCCTCGGGCTTCGACTTCGAGCTGCAGGACCGCGGCGGCGTCGGCCACGAGAAGCTGATGGAAGCGCGCAACATGCTGCTCGGCATGGCCGCGAAGGACCCGACGCTCGCGCTCGTGCGCCCGAACGGCCTGAACGACACGCCGCAGTACAAGGTGGACATCGACCGTGAGAAGGCGAACGCGCTGGGCGTGACGTCGGCTGCAATCGACCAGACCTTCTCGATCGCGTGGGCGTCGCAGTACGTGAACAACTTCCTCGATACGGACGGCCGTATCAAGAAGGTGTACGTCCAGTCCGACGCACCGTTCCGCATGACGCCGTCGGACATGAACATCTGGTACGTGCGCAACAGCTCGGGCGGGATGGTGCCGTTCAGCGCGTTCGCGACCGGCCAATGGACCTACGGCTCACCAAAGCTCGAGCGCTACAACGGCATCTCGGCGGTGGAAATCCAGGGGCAGGCGGGTCAGGGCAAGTCGACGGGCCAGGCAATGACGGCCATGGAGAAAATCGCAGCGAAGCTGCCCGCGGGCATCGGCTACGAATGGACGGGGCTTTCGTTCCAGGAAATCCAGTCGGGCTCGCAGGCACCGATTCTCTACGGCATCTCGATCCTCGTCGTGTTCCTGTGTCTCGCGGCGCTCTATGAGAGCTGGTCGATCCCGTTCTCGGTCATCATGGTGGTGCCGCTCGGCGTGCTCGGCGCGCTGCTCGCGGTGACGCTGCGCGGCCTCGAGAACGACGTGTTCTTCCAGGTGGGTCTGTTGACCACCGTGGGTCTCTCGGCGAAGAACGCGATTCTGATCGTGGAGTTCGCGCGCGACCTGCAGGCGGACGGGAAGATGGGACCGATCGAGGCGGCGCTCGAAGCCTCGCGACTGCGTCTGCGGCCGATTCTGATGACGTCGATGGCGTTCATTCTCGGCGTGCTGCCGCTCGCGATCAGCAACGGCGCGGGCTCAGCTTCGCAGCACGCGATCGGCACGGGCGTGATCGGCGGGATGCTGACCGCCACGTTCCTCGCGATCTTCATGATCCCGATGTTCTTCGTCGTGATCCGCGCGAAGTTCGCCGGCGAGAAGGAAGATGCCGACACGGCGCTTGCACACTACGAAGAGCACCACGCGCACGACCACGACGACGAGAACGGCGGCAACGCCGGCTCCGGCGGCGGCTCGGGCGGCGCGGGTGGCTCGGGCGGCCCCGGCGGTTCGAACGGCGGCGGCTCGGGTGGACCGGCTGGCGGCGGCAACGGCCAGGGCAAGGAAGGACATTGAGATGCATAAACTATCCGTAATTGCAGTGGCCGCCGCAGTGGCCACCACCGTCCTCGCGGGCTGCACGATGGAGCCGCGGTATCACCGGCCCGATGCGCCGGTGTCGCAGACCTTCCCGCAGGGCGGTGTCTACGCGACGCAGCCTGGCGCGACCGGTGAGAACGGCCAGCCCGGCCGCAGCGCCAGCGGCGCCGCGGCCACCGACATCGGCTGGCGCGAATTCTTCGTCGATCCGCGCCTGCAGCAGTTGGTCGAGATCGCGCTGAAGAACAACCGCGACCTGCGCGTCTCGGTGCTTAACGTCGAGGCGGCGCGCGCGCAGTATCAGATCACGCGCGCCGATCTGTTCCCGGCCATCAACGGCGTGGGCACGGACACGCGCACGCGCGTGCCGCGCGATTTGCAGAGCGCGCCAAACAACCCGTACAGCGTCTATAACGTGGGCGTGCAGGCGTCCTGGGAAATCGACTTCTGGGGGCGCGTGCGCAGCCTGAAGGACCAGGCGCTCGCGCAGTATCTGTCGACGGCGCAGGCGCGCAAGGCGGCGGAGATCTCGCTCGTCTCGCAGGTCGCCGACCAGTACCTGGCGATGCTCGCCGACGACGACCTGCTGAAGGTCACGCAGGACACCCTCAAGACGGCGCAGGACTCGTACAACATCACGAAGGCGCAGTTCGACACCGGCACCGGAACCGAGCTCGATCTGCGCCAGGCGCAGACCGTGGTCGAGAACGCGCAGGCCAACCTGCAGGCGCAAATGCGCGCCCGCGCGCAGGCCGAAAACGCGCTCGTGCTGCTGATCGGCGAGCCGCTGCCGGCGGATCTGGCGCAAGGCATGCCGCTCGACGGCCAGAACCTGCTCACCGACATCCCGGCTGGCCTGCCATCGGACCTGCTCACGCGGCGTCCGGACATCATGGAGGCCGAGGAGAGCCTGCTCGCGGCGAATGCCAATATTGGCGCGGCGCGTGCGGCGTTCTTCCCGAAGGTTTCGCTCACGGCGGCGTTCGGCACCGAAAGCCTTTCGCTGGGCGGCCTCTTCAAGGCGGGCACGGCGGCGTGGAGCTTCGCGCCGCAGATCACGATGCCGATCTTCGAAGGCGGCGCGAACATCGCGAACCTGCAGCTCGCGAATGTGCAAAAGCGCATCGAGATCGCCAACTACGAGAAGGCGATCCAGTCGGCGTTCCGCGAAGTGGCCGATGGTCTCGCGGCGCGCGGCACCTACGATCAGCAGATCGGGGCGCTCGCGCGCAGCACCTTCGCGAGCCAGCGCGGGCTCGACCTTGCGGAGCTGCGCTACAAGAACGGCGTGGACAGCTATCTGCCGGTGCTGGCCGCGCAGACCAGCCTGTACACGTCGCAGCAGGCGCTCGTCACGGCGCGGCTCGCGCGGCTCACCAACCTCGTCGATCTGTATCGTGCGCTGGGCGGCGGCTGGATCGAGCACGCGGGCGAGACGCCGCGCCCGGCCGATGCGCCGGTCGACTACGGCGCGGCCAGCGCGCCGGCGGCGGCTTCGGCGCCGGCCGCAACGTCGGGTTGAGCGACGCGAACGCAGGCTGTGCCTGACGGAGTAGCGATGAAAAACGCCACGGGAGGCCGTGGCGTTTTTTTTAAGCCATTCGAATGAGCCATGCGAGTGCCGGGATGGTGGAGCGGGCAGGGCGCGCATTGCCTCCGCACGGGCCCGCCCATCAGCAATGCAGCACGCCCAAAACAAAAAAGGCGTCACGGTTTCCCGTGACGCCAAACCAGCAAAAGGCCCCGGCACGCGTGTCTGTCACCCGGCCGGGGCGCCTCTCGCGTCGACTCAGTGTGCCGCAGTGCGCGGCATGCCCTGTCCCGCTTCCGGTGCTTGATCGGCTTCGTGCGACTGGGTGCCGTCGAAGTCGTGACCGACTTGGTGGATGTCGTGTTCCGCGGCGCGCTCGCTCTTTGCGCCGTTGAAAATCAGGTTGAGGATCACTGCCGAAACCGAGGCCAGCAGGATGCCGCTATGCAGGAGCGGCGAGAGTGCGGGCGGCAGCTGCGAGAAGAACTTCGGCGAGACCACCGGCACCATGCCGAAGCCCACGCTCACGGCCACGATGAACAGGTTGTGGTGGTTCTTCACGAAGTCCACCTTCGAGAGCACCTTGATGCCGTTTGCGGCCACCATGCCGAACATCACGAGGCCCGCGCCGCCCAGCACGAAGGGGGGCACCGAGGCGACGACTTGCGCCATCTTCGGGAACAGACCCAGCGTCACGAGAATCACGCCGCCCGTTGCACAGACAAAGCGGCTCTTCACGCCCGTCACGCCGATCAGACCGACGTTCTGCGAGAACGAGGTATGCGGGAACGAGTTGAAGATGCCGCCGATCATCGTGCCCAGACCGTCGACACGCAGGCCGCGAACGAGCGTTGCCTGATCGACCGGGCGGTCGACCATGTCGCCCACCGCGAGGAACATGCCCGTCGACTCGATGAAGGTCACGAACATCACGATCACCATCGTCACGATCGGCAGGACGTGGAATTTCGGCAGGCCGAAGTGGAACGGCATCACGAAGCCCACCCACTGTGCGTGCGTCACGCCGTCGAGGTTCACGCGGCCCAGTGCGAAAGCGATCGCGAAGCCCGCCACGATGCCGAGCAGCACCGAGATATTGGAGATGAAGCCGCGGCCGAACTTGTTGATGAGGAGAATCAGCATCAGCACGGCGAGCGACAGGCCGAGATAGACCGGGTCGCCGTAGTTCGGATTGCCCACGCCGCCCGCGGCCCAGTTGATGCCCACTTCCATGAGCGAGAGGCCGATCACCGCGATCACGGTGCCCACCACGACAGGCGGGAAGAAGCGCAGGAGCTTGCCGATCATCGGCGATATCACGATGCCGATCGCCCCGGCGGCGATGGTGGAGCCGAAGATGTCGAGAATGCCGAGCTGCGGGTTGGTGCCGATGGCGATCATCGGGCCGACCGAAGCGAACGTGCAGCCCATGATGACGGGCAGACGGATACCGAAGATCCACAGGCCGAGCGTCTGGATCAGGGTGGCGATACCGCAGGCGAACAGGTCGGCGCTGATGAGGAACGCCACCTGATCTTTCGGCAGACCAATGGCGCCGCCGACGATGAGCGGCACGGCGACCGCGCCCGCGTACATCACGAGCACGTGCTGGATGCCGAGTGTGAGAAGCTGGCCGAACGGCAGGCGCTCGTCTACCGGGTGAACCTTCGTGCGAGCCTGGCCGGCCGCCCTTTCGATACCCTGGGGATGCATGTCGTCTCTCTCCGTCTTTCGTTTCAGAATATGGCCTCCAAGGTATTCGCGACGAAAAGAAGCAACAAGACCACTGGAGACTATTCCGTGCTTTCCGGGGGCGATATGCGCGTGGGGTGCGCAGCCCGTCATATCGGGGTAGGATCAGACGGTTTTGAAGCCGCCGCGCGGCCGTATGGCGATGCTGCGCCGCATCGTGGGAACGCTCGTGCGACGTCCTGACGCAGCATTAAGCCCGCTTTTCAGGTGGTTTCAGGCGTTAGACAGCATTGCGCCGCTTTGCATGCTGTGGGCGCGGCGGTGCCGTCAACTCACATGAATGGGCAATGTCGCGAGAAGTCAAGCGTCAGTCGGGCCCTGGTACATATGGCCGACCCATTATGATCTATATTTCGCTTTCCGCATGTGAGCCATTTCGCATGTCGAGATAGACCCCTGGGTTAACCCGCGAATGCATGCAATTTGCATGATTTCGCGGCGCCTGCGGACACCTCGATTGCCCCCCGTTGGCGTCGCACATAACACGGTCTCGCGGCATGAATTTCTGGCCGCTATCATGGCCCTTTTATCGCCCTTCGTGGCCGTCCCGGTTCGCCCTGTTCGGTGAGCGGCACCGATGCGCGGCATGCGCCAACCCCAACCATTTCCCCAGCCACTTCGCATGAACGGATCGCAGACGCGTTTTCTCGGTATCGATCTCGGCACCGGTTCGCTCAAAGTCGCCATCGTCGATGAGACGCTCGCCGAGCGGGCCGCCGCGAGCATCCCTTATACGCTGGAGACGCCGCAGCCGGGCTGGGCCGAGATCGACGTCGAGCGCTGGTGGGACGCGCTCGTGCGGGCCTGTGAGCGCTTGCCCGCGAGCGAGCGCGAGGCGGTGCGCGCGATTGGCTTCTCCGGCCAGATGCATGGCGTCGTGCTGACCGACGCAGCGGGCCGTGCGCTGCGTCCCGCCATGCTCTGGCCCGACACGCGTGCGCGCGCATTGCTCGATGCCTGGCCCGATAGCGAAGCGAGCCCTCAGCCGAATCCCGTCGCGCCTGGCATGGCGGGGCCGCTGCTGTACTGGCTGACGCTGCACGAATGCACGACGGCCGAGGCCGCATGTTGGGCGCTGCAGCCGAAGGACTGGTTGCGCGTTCGTCTTGCGGGCGCGGCGGACGAAGCCTTCGTTGCCGATCCGTCCGATGCCTGCGCGACCGCGCTCGCCGCGCCCGACGGCGCGTGGGATGTCGCGCTAATCGAGCGGCTTGGGCTGCCGGCGCACTGGTTCGCGCCACTCGTGCCATCGTGCGCGCCGAGCGGCACGCTTTGCCCGGAGGCCGCGCGCGCCCTCGGCCTGCCCGCCGGCGTGGTGCTCGCGACCGGCGCCGGCGACACGCCATGCGCGGCGCTCGGCAGCGGCTTGCGCGAAGACGGCGACGCGTTGCTGACCACGGGCACGGGCGGCCAGATTGTCGTGACATCGATCGAAGAGCCGCCTGCGCGGCGCGGTCTGCATCGCTACCGGTCAGCGAGCGGCGGCTGGTACGCGATGGCCGCGATGCAGAACGTCGGCGTCGCGCTCGAAGCGGCGCGCGGCTGGCTGTCCTGCGAATGGAGCGAGGCCTACGAAGCGGCCTTCGCCGCGCCGCCTTCGCAGACGCTCGCATTCTTGCCGTACCTGAGCGGCGAGCGCTCGCCGTGGCTCGATCCCGCGGCGCGCGGCGGCTGGCTCGGCGCGGGCCTGGGTGACACGCGCGGCGTGCTGATGCGCGCCGCGTTCGAAGGCGTGGCGTTCGCGTTGCGCGCGGGACTCGACGCATTGCGCGGCGTGCCCGCTGCGGCCGGCGCGGGCGATCTCGGCGAAGGCGCCACGCCACATGCGCCGATCACCGTGCTCAAGCTCGCGGGCGGCGGCTCGGTCGAAGCGCGCTGGCGTCAATTGCTCGCCGACGTGCTGGGCGCCCAGCTCGACGCCATCGACTGTCCGAATGCGGCTGCGCGCGGTGCCGCGCTGCTGGGCGGCGTCGCTTGCGGGCATTGGCGCATGGACGAACTCGCGGCGCTCGCGCCCGCCACGACCCGCGTGGCGCAGCCGCGCGCCGACGCCGCGCTGGCGCAGCGTTACGCACGCTTCATCGATCTGTATGGCCGGGTGCGGACGTGGTTCGCGCCGGCGTCGTAGCAATTGCATCGCATAACTGAACGATGGCGGCGGGCGTGGGCGCACCAACGTGCCGAAAATCGTCGACAGGTGCATGGAAGGTAAGATCGACATCGACGATCCGATCGCGCACACGTTGCGCCCCGACCGGATCGACGAGGGCTCCGGCCTGATGAAGCAGGGCGAGTCGATTCGCTCTGTTGTCCTTTACCCATAGCGAGGGCTAGAGATGCTGGACCAGATTGAAGAGCACGCCTGTTACGGCGGCGTGCAGCGCATCTACAAACACGATTCGAAGACGATCGGGCTGCCGATGCGCTTTTCGGTGTATCTGCCGCCGCAGGCGCGCGAGCGGAAGGTGCCGGGGCTGTTTTATCTGGCAGGTCTGACCTGCACGGAGGAGACCTTCCCGATCAAGGCGGGCGCGCAGCGCTTCGCCGCGCAGCATGGCATCGCGCTGATTGCGCCCGACACGAGCCCGCGCGGCGCGAACGTGCCCGGCGAAGCCGAGGCCTGGGACTTCGGCGTGGGCGCGGGCTTCTACGTCGATGCCACGCGCGAGCCGTGGTCGAAGCACTGGCGCATGTATTCGTATGTGCGCGACGAGCTGCGCGAGGCCGTGACGGCGAGCCTGCCCGTGGACGGCGAGCGGCTGGGCATCTTCGGCCACTCGATGGGCGGGCACGGCGCGTTGATGCTCGCGCTGCGCAACCCGGAGATCTACCGCTCGGTGTCGGCGTTCGCGCCGATCGCTGCGCCCACGCGCTGCCCGTGGGGCGAGAAGGCGTTCAGCGGCTATCTGGGCGAGGACCGCGAGGCCTGGAAGCAGTACGACGCGAGCGAGCTGGTGGGCAAGGCCGCGCACAAGTTCGAAGCCGGCATCCTCGTCGATCAGGGACTGGCGGACGCGTTCTTGCCGAACCAGTTGAACCCGGACGTATTCGAAGCCGCGTGCAAGTCAGCGGGGCAGCCGCTCACGCTGCGCCGTCATGCGGGATACGATCACGGCTACTTCTTCATCCAGAGCTTTATCGAGGATCATCTGGCGCATCACGCGCGGGTGCTGCTGAAGTAACGCTAACGCGCTTACGATGCTCGAAAAGGCCTCCACGCTGTGCGTCGAGGCCTTTTTTATTCGCGTATCCGACCCCGAGTGAAACTTTGATATCTGGTCAGGTTGGTACTAGAATCTGGTCAGGTAGGTCTTTTTTGGAGTCATCCGGCCATGCGAGCATCCCTCATCGATCCCGAAGCCAGCAAGGAATCCGCCGAGCGGCGCATGGATGATTTCCAGGCGGCCGTGAAGGCGATTGCCGCGCGCGTGGGCGCAACCGACGTCAACGCCGTGGGCACGCCCATTTCGGCATTCAAGACGAATTATTCGAGCGTCCTGAGGCGCGTCAAATCGGGCTCGGTCGAAATCGTCAACCAGGGCCCGGAGCCGTTCATTATTCTCGGCCTCGAGCAGGCCGTCGCGCTGATGTCCAACACGGTCAGCGACCGCACCGTGGCCGAAGTGTTCGCCGGGCTGCCTTCGGTGCCGGCCTCGGGCAAGCTGCCGCGCGACGTGTCCATCGAGGCCGTGGATCACTACCGCGTGCCGCGCTGAGTTTGCCGGCGCAGTTCATCGGTTCAGTACGCCAGTCGGCATGCCGCAGAGGCACGCCACGCACAAGACCAATAAAGGCCGTCCATGCCGAGATTTTTGTTGGGCACGAATACGCTCATCGACATGTGTGTTGAAGACACCGCCTCGCGCAAATGGATCGAGGGCGGGGTGAAGGCGCGCGACATCAACTTGAGCGTCATCAGCGTCGCGGCCGCGCGCCAGGTGATCGCCCGGCACAAGATGAGCGAGCCGCGTCGCGCGGCGTTCAGGAAGGCGCTCGAAGCGCGCCTTGCCGCGCTCGTCGACGACGGCTCCGTCATGCTGCCGTTCGGCGAAAGCGAGGCCGCGCAATGGGAGCAGTGGCGTGGCCATCATCCGCTCGAAATCGACAAGGCCGGCGCGCGTCATCCGGTCGGCCAGGACACGCGCATGGTGATCGCCACCGCGGTGGCCAACGGCTGCACGCTCGTCGAGCCCGAAGAGGCGTACCACCGGGAGTTGCGCAAGCTCCAGGTGGGCGTCGTCTCCCTGCTCGAGGAATAGGCCGTTGAGCAGCCCGCCGAACCATCCGCCGAATAGCCCGCCGAATAGCTCGTCGAATCCCGCGCTGGACGACCCGTTTCGCGTGCCCGAAGGCCGGCTCACGCCGGCGCCCGACTGTGTGCGCGTGCTGAGCCTCTCGGGCGGCGGCTATCGCGGGCTCTATACGGCGCGCCTGCTCGCCCGTATCGAAGCCAGCGAGAAGTTCGGAGCGGGGCCGATCGGCGCGCGCTTCGACATGATCGCCGGGACTTCGGTGGGCGGCATTCTCGCGGCGGGGCTCGCGGCCGGCGTGGCCGCAAGCGAGCTTTACGCGATGCTCGCGCAGTGGGGGCCGTCGATCTTTCCGAAGCTCTCGCTGCGCAAGCTGCAGAAGCTCTTCAGCAAGAAGGTCTACGCGGCCGAGCCGCTCGAGGCGGCGATCGTCGCGTGTCTCGACGGCTGGGCCGGCAAGACGCTGGCCGAGATCGACAAGCCGCTCATGCTCACGACGGTGAGCTGGTCGCTGGGCGAGCTGCGCCTCTTGAGGAGCCGGGGTCTCGCCGGCGACGCGGCGGACACCTGCACCTTGCTCGACGCGGCGCGCGCGACCTCGGCGGCCCCCGCGCATTTCCCGGCGCTGATGCTCGACGACGACTGGCACGTGGACGGCGGCCTCGCCGCGAACTGCCCCGACGCGCATGCGCTCGGCGAGGCGTTGCGGCGTGGCGTGCCGGTGCGCATGCTCGGCGTGGGCACCACGGGCGTGCATCACAAGAGCGTGCCGAGCCGCCTGCCGCTGCGCGGCCTCTACTGGGCGCAGCCCGCGCTCGATCTGAGCATGCAGGCGCAGGAACGCATGGCGCAGGCCACCTGCATGCGCGAGCTCAAGGCAAGCTATCTGCATCTGAACAGCGAGGTGGGCGGCGACCAGCAGATCCTGCGCGATCTCGACGTGGCGACGCCCGACGCCACGGTGGCGCTCACGCGCCTCGCCGATCAGCGCTTCGAGGCGCTCTGCGCGCGGGCCGACGAGTCGCGCCGTCTGCGCTTCATCATGGGCGACGGCGAGACCTGAGCGCGCATCGCCGGAAAGCCGGAAAGCCGGAAAGCCGGAAAGCCGGAAAGCCGGAAAGCCGGAAAGCCGGAAAGCAAAACGGCGTTGCTCCGCGAGGAGCAACGCCGTTTTTTGAATGCGCGCGCCGAAAGCGCTCAACGCCGGCCGATCAGGCTCGCGCCGTAGACCAGTGCCGCGAGCGCCGTGATCCAGAAGCTCGTCGGCCAGTCGGTGTAGTAGGCGAGCGTGACGCCGATCCACGCCTGCGCGAGCGCGAGCAGCGCGGCGAGCGCGACGCCAATTGAGAGGCGCGTGGTGAGATTCTGCGCGGCGGCGGCGGGGCCCACCATCAGCGTGAAGACGAGCAGCACGCCGACGATCTGCGTGCACGCGGCCACGGCGAGCGCGGCGATGGCGAGAAACAGCACCGAGACGAGCCGCAGCGAGACGCCTTTGGCCTCGGCCAGCTCAGGCTGCAGCGAGGCGAACAGCAGCGGCCGCATGATGGCCGCGAGCGCGGCGAGGCTCGCCACGGCCAGCGCCGCGAGGATGCCGAGCGTGTCGCGGTTCACGCCGAGCACGTTGCCGAACAGCAGCGCCGTGACCTGGGTGGCGTACGCCGTGAAGAAGTGCAGGAACAGCAGGCCGAAGCCGAGCGCGAGCGAGAGGATCACGCCGATGGCCACGTCGCGGCCCGCGAGCTTTTCGCCGAGCGCGCCCATCGACACGCCCGCGGCGAGCGTGAAGCCCACCATGCCCCAGATCGGCGAGACGCCGAGCAGCACGGCGCCCGTGGCGCCCGTGAAGCCGACGTGCGAGAGCGCATGGCCCGCGAAGGTCTGCCCGCGCATCACCAGAAAGTAGCCGACGATGCCCGCGAGCACCGCGACGATGCCAGACGCCGCGAAGGCGTTCACCATGAAATCGTATTCAAGCATCGTGCGTGTGGCCGTGGGTGTTGTCGTTGCTGTCGTTGTCGTGACCGTGATCGTGACTGTGGCCGTGCGCGTGGCCATGGCCGTGATCGTGCTCATGCTCGTGGTCGTGCTTCTCGACCTCGACGTCGCCCGACATCACGAAGATGCGGCCCTTCATGCGCATCACTTCGATAGGCGAGCCGTAGAGCCGCGAGAGCACGGGCGCCGTGATCACTTCATCCACGCTGCCGAGCGCCGCCACGCCGTTGCCGAGATAAAGCACGCGATCGAGCGAGTTCAGGAGCGGGTTGAGCTCATGGGCCGAGAACAGCACCGCGATGCCGAGCTCGCGCTGCACGCGGCGCACGAGTTCGACCACGCCGCGCTGGTGGTGCGGGTCGAGGCTGATGAGCGGCTCGTCGAGCAGCAGCAGCTTTGGGTCGCCGAGCAGGCATTGCGCGAGCAGCAGGCGCTGGCGCTCGCCGCCGGAAAGCTCGGAGAGCGGGCGGTCGGCGAGCTTCGAGGCGCCCACGAGATCGAGCACGCGCGCGACGTCGGCGCGCGTGGCGGCGTCGGCGCGCGGCAGGCCCCAGCGGTGGCCATCGGCGGCCATCGCGACGAAATCGCGTCCGCGCACGCGGCGGCTCGCGAGCGCGGTGCGTGTCTGCGGCATGTAGCCGATCTTCGCGTTGCCGCGCGCCACGGGTTCGCCGAGCACGCGAATCGCGCCGTGCGCAGCGGGTACGAGGCCGAGGATCGCCCGCATCAGTGTGGTCTTGCCCGCGCCGTTCGGTCCCAGCACGCCGATGAATTCGCCCTGGTTCACCGCGAAGTTGGCGTCGCGCAGGATCGTGCGATCGCCGAGCGTGAGCGTCACGCCCGCGAGCGTGAGCACCGGCTGCGGCGCGCGGTGCGTGTCGTGCGCCGCAGCCGGTGCCGTGCGGACTTCGGTTGCGCGGTGAGAGGGCGAGGCCTCGGTCATTGCCTGGGTTCCCTGTACGGACGTTGTTACGGTCATTACTTCTGCGCCAGCGCCGTTTGCAGCGCGTCGAGCTGCGCGAGCATCCAGTGCTGGAAGTTCATGCCGGCGGGTTGCGTCTCGGTCACGCTCACGGTCGGTACCTTCGACTGCTTGGCGATGCCGAGCATGCGTCGCGTCATCGCTTCCGTTGCCTGGCTGTTATAGATCAGCACACGCACGCGGCGCTCGCGCAGGTCGCGCTCGAAAGCCGCGATGTCCGACGCGCTTGCCTCGGTGTCGTTCATCGTCGCCATCTGGAAGCGCATATTGCGCATGTCCAGGCCGATCGCGTCCGACATATAGCCGAATACCGGCTCGGTCGCCGTCACCGGCAGGCCCTTGTACTGCGCGCGCAGGGCCGCGACCTTGTCGTCGAGCGGTTTGAGCGAGCCGATAAACGTCGCAAGGTTGGCATCGTACACGCTCTTGTGCGCCGGGTCTGCTGCCCCGAGCGCGGCGCTCACGGCGCGCGCGACCGTGGGCATCGTCTGCGGGTCGTACCAGAGGTGCGGGTTGTCGCCAGCCTTCTTGCCGACCAGATCCGCCGCGACGATGACCGTGCGCTGGCCGCCGCCGGTGGCGCCGAGCAGCTTGGTCATCCACGGGTCGTAATCGGCGCCGTTGTAGACCACGACGCGCGCGTGATGCAGCGCGCGCGCGGTCTTCGGGCTCGCCTCGAACAGATGCGGGTCCTGGTCGGGGTTGCTCAGGATGCTCGTCACGTTCACGTAAGCGCCGCCGATCTGCTTGACGACATCGCCGTAGAAGTTCTCCGCCGCCACGACGTCGAGAGCGGCGCCCGGCGCGGCGGCGCCCGGCGCGTCCGCCGCATGGGCGGCTTCGCACGGGCCGAGCAGCGCGCCGAGCGCGAGGCATGCACCCACCACGGGCATGGCGGCGCGCTTGAGCGCGGCTGCGGCGTGGGAGAGCCGGCCGGGCAGGCGGGCAGCCATGCGGACAGTCATGCGGACTGCGCGGGTGATAGCGGGCATGGTTCTATCCTTGAATGAGGGGTGAGAACGTGGCTTGAATGGCATCCAGACGCGACGCAGCGCTGCCCGGATCGGGCCAAGCGGCACGGAATCGAGATGATATAACGTATCACATCGGTTGGCGAGCCAGTCTCCCCCTCAAATCGCCGGGCAGCCCCACCGATAGGCAGCGCCGGCCCGAATGCCCCTCCAATTCGTCCCTGAGCGCAAGGCGGGCGCGCCAAATGCTCCTGCGCCGTTGGGCAGCCCTTGCGCGTCGCACCATCGAAATCTGTAGCGAAACGCGTATGTCCGCCTTGACATGCGTGCGCCTGTGTCCGATCATTCGATCACCAACAGAGCAAATGCTCGTATGTCGAGCGATAGTTCGCGCAGTTGCCCGCGGCAGAGCATCGGCGGCTCGACGAACGCAAATGGAGACAACCCCTGTGGCACATTCCGCGAACCCGGCGGCAGGACGTTTGCAGGACAAGGTGGCCGTGCTCACTGGCGCGGCGAGCGGCATCGGCGAGGCGGTCGCGCGGCGCTATCTGGACGAGGGCGCGCGCTGCGTGCTGGTCGACGTGAAGCCCGCCGACTCCATCGCCCCCGCGCTAGCCGCCGCGTTTGCCGAGCGCGTGCTCACCCTCAGCGCGGACGTCACGCGCCGCGAGGACATCGAGCGCATCGTCGCGGGCACGCTCGAACGCTTCGGCCGCATCGACATCCTCTTCAACAACGCGGCGCTGTTCGACATGCGCCCGCTGCTCGACGAATCCTGGGACATCTACGACCGTCTGTTCGCCGTGAACGTGAAGGGCATGTTCTTTCTGATGCAGGCGGTCGCGCGCCGCATGGTCGAGCACGGGCAGGGCGGCAAGATCATCAACATGTCGTCACAAGCGGGCCGGCGCGGTGAGGCGCTCGTTTCGCACTACTGCGCAACCAAGGCGGCGGTGCTGAGCTACACGCAGTCGGCGGCACTCGCGCTCGCGCCGCACAAGATCAACGTGAACGGCATTGCGCCGGGTGTCGTCGACACGCCGATGTGGGATCAGGTGGACGCGCTGTTCGCGCGCTACGAGCACCGGCCTCTGGGCGAGAAGAAACGGCTCGTGGGTGAGGAAGTGCCGCTCGGCCGCATGGGCTTGCCCGAGGATCTCACCGGCGCCGCGCTCTTTCTCGCATCCGCCGACGCCGATTACATCACCGCGCAGACGCTCAACGTCGACGGCGGCAACTGGATGAGCTGAACGCCCTGCGGAGCTTATCCGGCGACTTCAACCCATGCAGCACGACATAACGCAGCACGACATAACGCAGCAAACAACGAAAGGAGACAACGCCATGAAACCAGCCATTCGGAGCGCCGCCTGGCGCATAGGTCGCGCGACCGGCGCGCTCGCCCTCGTTGCCGCGGCGGGCGCGGCACACGCGCAGACCGTCACGATCGCGATGTTGAACAACCCGGACATGCTCGAGCTGAAGAAGCTCTCGCCGGCTTTCGAGAAGGCCAATCCGGGCATCAAGCTGAACTGGGTGATCCTCGAAGAGAATGTGCTGCGCCAGCGCGCCACGACCGACATCACGACCAATAGCGGCCAGTTCGACGTGATGATGATCGGCACCTACGAGGCGCCGCAGTGGGGCAAGCGCGGCTGGATCGTCCCCATGACGAACCTGCCCGCCGAGTATGACCTGAACGACGTCGTGAAGACGGCGCGTGACGGTCTCTCGTACAACGGCACGCTTTACGCCCTGCCGTTCTACGTCGAAAGCTCGATGACGTACTACCGCAAGGACCTGTTCGCGGCGAAGGGCCTGACGATGCCCGAGCAACCGACCTACGACCAGATCAAGCAGTTCGCCGACAAGCTCAACGACCCGTCCAAGGGCACCTACGGCATCTGCCTGCGCGGCAAGGCCGGCTGGGGCGAGAACATGGCGTATGTGACGACCGTCGTGAACACCTTCGGCGGCCGCTGGTTCGACGAGAAGTGGCAGGCGCAGCTCACCACGCCCGAGTGGAAGAAGGCGGTGAACTTCTATGTCGATCTGCTGAAGAAGGACGGCCCTCCGGGAGCCAGCTCGAACGGCTTCAACGAGAACCTCACGCTGATGTCCTCGGGCAAGTGCGCGATGTGGATCGACGCCACGGTTGCGGCGGGGATCCTTTACAACAAGCAGCAGTCGCAGGTGGCCGACAAGATCGGCTTCGCGGCGGCGCCGACCGAAGTGACGCCGAACGGCGCGCACTGGCTGTGGTCGTGGGCGCTCGCGATTCCGAAGTCTTCGAAGTCGCAGGACGCCGCGAAGAAGTTCATCGAATGGGCGACATCGAAGCAATACGTCGAGATGGTCGCGAAGGACGAGGGATGGGCTTCGGTGCCGTCGGGCACGCGCGTCTCGACCTACCAGCGCCCCGAATACAAGCAGGCCGCCCCGTTCTCTGACTTCGTGCTGAAGGCAATCCAGACCGCCGATCCGAATCATCCGACCGCGAAGCCGGTGCCGTACACGGGTGTGCAGTTCGTCGGGATTCCTGAATTCCAGTCGTTCGGCACGGTGGTCGGTCAGAGTGTCGCCGGCGCTGTGGCGGGTCAGATGAGCGTCGATCAGGCGCTTGCCGCCGGCAATGCCGCAGCCGACCGCGCCGTGAAGCAGGCCGGTTACCAGAAGTGAGCGAAGTCAGGCGCAGCATTACGGCGCCATTGCAGTCGCAGCACAGTTGGAACGCAAGGTGCGCCGGGCCGCAGGCCACGGCGCACCTCTCGCGAAAGAGATGCGGCGCCGCGCCCCGAGCCGCCGCGTAACAGAGAAGGGTGGTCCTCATGCGTCATCTCCATCTTCCCATGCCTATATTCAATCGAGCGCGAGCGCCCCAGCCGCAGCACGTGGAGACACGCCGTTCGGCGTCGCGCTGGCTGGTCTCGCCGTCCGTCGCGGTCTTGTTGTTGTGGATGACGATTCCGCTCGCGATGACGATCTGGTATTCGTTCACGCGCTATAACCTGCTCAACCCCGATCTCAAGGGTTTCGCCGGCCTCGACAACTACAAGTTCCTCGTCACCGACCCGTCGTTCTGGCCGTCGATCTTCCACACGGTCGAACTGATCGTGGCGGTGCTCGTGATCACCGTGGTCGGCGGCGTGCTGATGGCGGTGCTGTTCGACCGCAAGTTCGTCGGGCAGGGCGTCGCGCGCCTCTTTGCCATCGCGCCGTTCTTCGTGATGCCCACGGTTTCCGCGCTGATCTGGAAGAACATGATCCTGCATCCGGTGTACGGGCTCGTGGCCATCGCGATGCGCGCGATGGGCATGACGCCCATCGACTGGTTCGCCGTTTATCCGCTCACCGCAGTCATCATGATCGTGGCATGGCAGTGGTTGCCGTTTGCGTTCCTTATTCTGTTCACGGCGATCCAGTCGCTCGACCAGGAGCAAAAGGAGGCAGCCAAGATCGACGGCGCGGGCGCGATCGCCATGTTCTTCTACATTACCCTGCCGCACCTGCGCCGCGCGATCGCCGTGGTGGTGATGATGGAGAGCATCTTCCTGCTCTCGATCTTCGCGGAGATCTATACGACCACGAGCGGCGGTCCCGGCAACGCAACCACCAACCTCACTTACCTGATCTACTCGATGGGCCTGCAGCAGTTCGACGTGGGCATCGCGTCCGCGGGCGGCATTCTCGCCGTCGTGCTCGCGAACATCGTGTCGTTCTTCCTTGTGCGCATGCTCGCGCGCAACCTCAAAGGGGAGTACGAAAAATGAGCCAAGTTACCGCTTCGCCCGTACGCGCACCCGAGTCGCCGCACGCCGTCAACCGTTCTTCGCCGCTCCAGTTCATCGGGCGGGTGCTGCCGGGACTGCTTGCATGGATCATCGCGCTCGCGCTGTTCTTCCCGATCTTCTGGATGACGATCACGGCGTTCAAGACCGAGCAGCAGGCGTATATCCCGTCGCTGTTCTTTATCCCGACGCTCGACAGCTTCCGCGAGGTCTTCGCACGCAGCAACTACTTCGCGTTCGCATGGAATTCGGTGCTGATCTCGGCGGGCGTGACGATCGTCTGCCTGATCCTGGCCGTGCCCGCCGCCTATGCGATGGCGTTCTTCCCGAACCGGCGCACGCAGGGGGTTCTGCTGTGGATGCTGTCCACCAAGATGATGCCTTCGGTGGGCGTGCTCGTGCCGATCTATCTGCTGTGGAAGAACTCCGGGCTGCTCGACACCGTGAGCGGACTCGTGATCGTCTACACGCTCATTAATTTGCCGATTGCAGTGTGGATGGCCTACACGTATTTCAACGAGATCCCCAAAGACATTCTGGAAGCCGGCCGCATGGACGGCGCGGCCACCTGGCAGGAGATCGTCTATCTGCTCATGCCGATGTCGGTGCCGGGGCTCGCGTCAACCGCGCTCCTGCTGATCATCCTTTCGTGGAACGAAGCATTCTGGAGCATCAATCTGTCGAGCTCGAGTGCGGCGCCGCTTACGGTGTTCATCGCCTCGTACTCGAGCCCCGAGGGGCTGTTCTGGGCCAAGCTCTCGGCGGCCTCGCTGCTGGCGGTGGCGCCCGTGCTGATCGTCGGCTGGCTCTCGCAGAAGCAGCTCGTGCGCGGTCTCACGTTCGGCGCGGTCAAATAAAGCGGCTGCAAACAAGCCACACGAGGACGAAGCACATGACCATTCAGGCCCTGATCTGCGACTGCGACGGCGTGCTGATCGACAGCGAAGCCGTGGCCGCGCGCGTGCTGGTGCGCGAGCTCGAAGCGCGCTGGCCAGGCGCTGCCGTCGCGCCAGTGCTGATGCCGCTGCTCGGGCAGCGCATCGAGCGCGTGCTCGGCGGCGCGAGCGAGGCGCTCGGCCGGCAGTTGACGCTCGCGGACGTCGATGCGATTCGCGCCGTGGCCGAAACCGAGGCGGCGCAAGCGCCGCTCTTTGCGGGCGTGAGCGCGGCACTGGAGGCCGTCGCGCTCACCAAGGCCTGCGCGAGCAACAGCTATGCGGCGGTGGTGCGCCGCGTGCTGGAGCGCAACGGCCTCGCGCGCTTCTTTGGCGAGCGCATCTATTGCGCCGATATGGTGGCAAAGCCGAAGCCCGCGCCGGACGTCTATCTCGCGGCGGCGCAGGGTTTAGGCGTGGCGCCCGAAGCGTGCCTCGTGGTGGAAGACAGCGTGGCGGGCGTGAGCGCTGCACGCGCGGCGGGCATGACGGTGCTGGGCTTCGTGGGCGGCGCGCACGTCGGTGGCGAAGCGCATGCGCTCGAATTGCGCGACGTGGGCGCGCAGGAGATTTTCGACGACATGCGTGCGCTGCCTGCGCTCGCGGCGCACTGGATGCAGAAGGCGGAGGCGCGCGCACATTGAGCGCGGCTTCGCGGTAATACGAATCGTGATCGAATTGTGATCGTATTTTGATCGAGTCGCGGTGACAGGGCGCGAGCCCTGGGACACCGCAACGAATGGAGACACACATCATGGCAAGCGTGATCCTGAGAGACGTACTCAAGCGCTACGACGAAACCGAAGTCCTGCGCGACGTGAACCTCGATATTGCAGACGGCGAGTTTGTCGTGTTCGTGGGCCCGAGCGGTTGCGGCAAGACCACGCTCATGCGCATGATCGCGGGACTCGAAGACATCAGCGGCGGCGACCTGATGATCGACGGCGCGCGCATGAACGACGTGCCGCCGGCCAAGCGCGGCATTGCGATGGTGTTCCAGTCGTACGCGCTTTATCCGCACATGACGCTCTACGACAACATGGCGTTTGGACTGAAGCTCGCGGGCACGAAGAAGGCCGAGATCGACGCGGCGGTGAAGAACGCTGCGAAGATCCTTCACATCGACCATCTGCTGGAGCGCAAACCGAAGCAGCTTTCCGGCGGCCAGCGCCAGCGCGTGGCGATCGGGCGCGCGATCACGCGCAAGCCCAAGGTATTCCTGTTCGACGAGCCGCTCTCGAACCTCGACGCGGCGCTGCGCGTGAAGATGCGCCTCGAGTTCGCGCGCCTGCACGACGAGCTGAAGACGACGATGATCTACGTGACGCACGACCAGGTCGAGGCCATGACGCTCGCGGACAAGATCGTCGTGCTTTCGGCGGGCAATGTGGAGCAGGTCGGGAGTCCGAACCGTCTCTATCATGCGCCCGCGAACCGGTTCGTGGCGGGCTTCATCGGCTCGCCGAAGATGAACTTTCTCGACGGCGTCGTGCAACAGGTCGCGAGCGACGGCATTGTCGTGCGCTATGAAACGGGCGAGACGCAGAAGGTCGCGGTGGAGCCGCGTGGGGCGCGCGAGGGCGATAAGGTCACGGTGGGCGTCCGCCCCGAGCACATGCATGTGAACTCGGGGGAGTACGGCGTGAGCGTGAAAGCGAATACGGTGGAGTCGCTCGGCGATGCGGCCTATCTCTACGCGGAGTCGCCCGTGGCGCCCGATGGCTTGATTGCGCGCATTCCGCCGCTGGAGCGGCACGAACGCGGCGCGACCATGAAGCTCGGCGCGACGCCCGATCATTGCCATCTGTTCGATGCCGATGGAATCGCGTTTGAGCGCCGGTTTGCACAGCAGATGGCGGCTTGAGACACAGGCGCCGCCTCGCAGGACGAGGTGGCGCAGCAACGGTTGTCGCAGAGGGGGCCTGCTGGTTGAGGCCTTACATGCCCGCTTTCGAGCGGGTTTTTTTTTTACCACTGTGTCAACCGCCAATAGGCAGCATTGATGCGGTCGTAGAGCGAGAGCGGGAAAACCACAAAGTCGTCGTCCCCACCGCCATTCGAAAACAGAAGGTGGTTGCCCGCCCAGGTTATCTCCGGCGAAGGCGTATGGAATGTCCTTCGAAGGATCAATTTTCCAGAGGTATCGTAGACACGGCCAACATACTTCGGGTTATCGCCGTGGTCCCAATCAAGCGTGCACTCCTCGGCAACATGGAGGCCATCGGGGGATAGGCGACGGACACAGTCATAGGCTTTCGAGTCGGAATGATGCGTAAAGTAGAAGTAGGCCGATGCGATTGCGATTAATGCTATGACGACCTTTCTCATAGCTTGACCCGTATTGGCTCACGTAGTCGAACACATTTGCGGTTGGAGAATATGATGAAATCACCGCCCCTCTGGTGCTTCATCGCCCACTGCCGGAAATCCTTGTTGTGGACCGGGTAATAGACATTGCCTTTCCCCCTCATGTTGCCGCGTGCGACTGGATAGGGTAGATACAAGGTCGGGACATTGAGCTGGCCCACAAGGCCATTATACGGAACGACGATCACACCTTTGCGGCTCCAGTGGCCGAGATACTGTGAAACGTCACCGGGCTTGTCGGTGAAGTCGTAGCTATCTTTCACATACACATAGACACTCGAAACCACAGCCTCGCTTCCGGAAACTCCGATCCGCACATCTGCCGGAGCGACATAGAAATTAAAGGAACCAAGTGCACCTGTCAGATCATCTGGAACACCGTTATTGCGGAATTGTGAGTCCATGAATTCGCCAATCTTTTGCGAGAGCGAGCTTCCGACGCCGGCGAACTGGAGGTGAAAATGACGATGCAGCATCGACATGCTATTCCTGCACAATGCCCACGAATCGAACTGTGTGGCTGAGTTCTTGAATGGCAGGAGACGCTCCCGGAGCCGGTCCAACGCCGCTGGCCTATAGATGCGGCTCTTCAGGAGGTCGAGATATATCACTTCCGCACGCTTATACCTCAGCACCCAGTCCATCTTGATCGAGGTGGTGTCGTACATGCTCGGGGGATAAGGTTCGCCTCTTTGATTTTTCTCGGCCTTGAGATCTGCATCGGTCGGTGCGTAGTTCAGCACACCGGCAAACCATCGCTCCATAAGCTTTGCTGCAATGGGCATTTGCTCAAGCCTCATTGCGTCCGGTATTTCCTGAATGTCGAAGGGTGGGACTTTGATGACATCTTGTTTTGCGCGCGCCGTTTTGTCCTTCGGTGGTGGAGGCAGCGGCGGTGGCGGCTTGTCAAAGGAGATGCCTGGCAAATTCAGCGGCTTGCATCCCTGACGATAGTTCCATCGAGGTGCAAAGAAATCCGT
Organism: Paraburkholderia silviterrae; assembly: GCF_004353915.1. Taxonomy (GTDB): domain Bacteria; phylum Pseudomonadota; class Gammaproteobacteria; order Burkholderiales; family Burkholderiaceae; genus Paraburkholderia; species Paraburkholderia silviterrae. The sequence continues at coordinate 196,235 of NZ_SMRP01000003.1, forward strand.
TTTGTAGTACGGCAATTCATCATCGATGAGATACATGAACGGTCCTTACGTGGGATTGAGTATCCACGATGCTATAAGGACCGTAGGCGCGGGCATCTCATAATTGGCGCGCCGTAGTTAACTACCTTGCCAAAATAGTGCACCCCAACCGGCTTTTTTCGGCAGGTTTCGATACGATATTTAAGGATCGCGTTATCGTCTTGTGCTTTCTCGTCGCAGAGATTGGCAGTTGCCTATGAATGCCGTGAGCGCGCAGTTCAGACACGGTGAAAGATGATTCGGGCAATCGTGCTCGTGCAGACACCGCAGCATCATCATTACGACTACGGTGGCGACTTCTATGATGGTTACGTGTACAAGCTAACGGGTTCTGCGTCTCGAGGCGCTGTCTTTGTGGGGTTGCAGAGCGATGCCAGTGCGCCGTTCATTGGCCAGTGCGAATGTGGCTTCCGCGACGGGACAACGCAGCACGCGCGATATCCCAACGCCGCTGCAATACGCAAGGCACTTGCGCGGACCTGGCCGGCCAAATAGCGGCGTTGCGTCATCGGATCTTGAGTGCGAGCTGCAAGTCAGGCACCGCGGGAGCCAAACTTATCGCCCACTCAGCCCTCATCCCCCAACGCCGCCCGAGCGCACTCCTCATCGGTCACGAGCCCTGAAAGCCAGCCGCCCTTGAGCGCCGCGATCACCGCCTCGCGCTTGCGCACACCGCCCGCGAAGCCGATGGTGGGCCGCTTGGGCGGCGAATCCAGATACAGGCTCGTCACGCGCCGCCCCGTGGGCGAATCCACGCGCTTGCCGCTCGCATCGATCGGCAGACCAAGCATTTCCGCAATTGCGCCGAGGCCCATCAGCTCGTGCACTTCATCCGTGGTGAGGAAGCCGTCCTCATGCAGCGGGCAATGCTCGCCGATATTGCCGATACCGACGAACGCCACATCCGCTTCGGCAGAGAGCGATTCGACAATGCGATAAAGCCGGTGATTGCACCATTGCGCGCGCTCGGCCTCGGTGTCGGCGATGAGCGGCGCGGGCAGCAGAAAATGCTTGCCGCCGGTTTTCTCGGAGATATGCAGGGCCACGTCGTAGCGGTTCGACGAGCCGTCCTGCGCGATCGCGCCGACCATCGAGACGAGCCGGTGCTGCGGCCGCTCGAGCTGCGCGATCTGATCGACAGCAGCCTTCAAGGTGCGCCCGCTGCTCACCGCCACGACCATCGGCCGCTCTTCAGTCAGATAGCGCTCCATTACCTGCGCGCCGGCGACCGCGAGCTTGCGGTCGATGGCCTCCTGCGTATCGCCGTCCACGGGAACCACTTCGCACACCGACAAGCCGTAGCGTTTCGAGAGCCGGTCCGCGAGGGCGAGACAGTCGGCCAGTCGATGATCGACGCGCACGCGAATCAGGTTCTTCTCGACGGCGAACGCGACGAGGCGCTGGGCGACCGGGCGCGACACCTGGAGCTTTTCGGCGATCTCGTTCTGGGTGTTGCCGGCCACGTAGTAGAGCCAGGCGGCGCGGGTGGCGAGATCGAGTTTTTCGGTGGACTTGGGCACGGTGTTCGTCGGGACGGGCTGCGGTGCGAATGCGTGAGCGGGATGGCTTGGGAGCTTACGTTTGCCTTGTTCGAGCGAGTGTACTGGAAACCTTCTGCCGTGCTTATGCGAGCCTCTCGCGCGCGGGATCGAACAGCGGCCGCACGTGCCGGTAGAGCGAGCGATAGGCTTCGAGCCGCTCGCGCAGCGCGGCGTGGCGCGCGGCATCGGGCGTGTATTCGGCGGCAACGGGCGCCTTCGTCAGCACCTCGTCGAACGCGCCGCCTGCCGCGAGCCAGCCGAGGCGCGCTGCGCCGAGCGCCGCGCCCGTCTCGCCGCCGCCGTGCTGGCGCGTGGGCGTGTCGAATGCATCGGCCGCGAGCTGTGCCCAATACGCGCTGCGCGCGCCGCCGCCGAGCATCGAGAGCGGGCCAACTTCGGTGCCCGCCGCGCGCAGGGCGTCGAGACCGTCGGTGAGCGCGAGCGTCACGCCTTCGAGCACGGCGTAGCCGAGCAGCGCGCGGTCGGTCGCGTGCGTCATGCCGAAGAACACGCCCTGTGCATAGGGGTCGTTGTGCGGCGTGCGCTCGCCGGAAAGGTAGGGCAAAAAGAGCGGCGCTTGCGCGAGCGTTTGCGGCGCGAGGCGCTCGACTTCGGCGAGCAGCGTGGGCTCGTCGGTGCCGGTGAGCTTGCAGACCCAGCGCAGGCAGCTGGCCGCCGAGAGCACGACGCTCATCTGATGCCAGCGCTCGGGAATCGCATGGCAGAACGCGTGCACGGCCGAGGCCGGATTCGGCCGGAAGCGGTCGCCGATCACGCACAGCACGCCCGAGGTGCCGAGCGAGACGAAGCCGTCGCCGGGCTGCACGGCGCCGATGCCGATGGCGCTCGTGGCGTTGTCGCCGCCGCCCGCCGCCACCACCACGTCCTCGCGCAGGCCGAACTCGCGCGCGACTGCGGGCAGCAGCGTGCCGGAAGGCGCGCTGCCTTCGGCGAGCGAGGGCATCTGCGCGCGCGTCATGTTGCAGGCGTCGAGAAGCGCATCGGACCAGTCGCGTTTGGCGACGTCGAGCCACAGCGTGCCCGCGGCGTCCGAAGGATCGGAGACCTTGCCGCCCGTGAGCTTCAGGCGCAGCCAGTCCTTGGGCAGCAGCACGCAGGCGGTCTTGCGAAACAGCGCGGGCTCGTGGCGCGCGACCCACAGCAGCTTGGGGGCGGTAAAGCCCGGCATAGCCAGGTTGCCGGCCACGCGATGCAGTTGCGGCGCGCGCGCGGTGAGCTCGGCGCATTCGTCGACGGCGCGCATGTCGTTCCAGAGGATCGCGGGGCGCAGCACGGTGTCGTGCTCATCGAGCAGCACGGCGCCGTGCATCTGCCCCGAGAGGCCGATGCCGCGCACCAGGGCGAATTCATGCGGATGCTTCTCGCGCAGCGCGGCGAGCGCGCGGCGCGTGCCGTCCCACCAGTCGGCGGGATCCTGCTCGGCCCAGCGTGGCTGAGGGCGCGAGACCGTGAACGGCGAGCCCGCGGTGCCGATCGCGCGGCCGTCGGGTGCGAGCAGCAGGACTTTTACTTCGGAGGTGCCGAGGTCGATGCCGAGATACATGGGCGCGCGCGAAAGTCGTTAGGGTTGAGGCGCTACTTTAGCCGCGCACGCCAGGCAGCGCCATGGGCGCCGACCCAGGGGCGCGGCGCACGCAGGACAGCGTCGCGCGCGTATGAGTTCGAAGCGGGGGAACACACAGCGAGAAGGCCGTGGCTCACGTGCTCAGACGCTGCATCCGCGCTTCGCGAGCCACGCATCTACGCGCGCGAGCGCGTCGCGCAGGGCGCTTGTGAGGGGTGCGCTGCCCGCCAGGCTGCCCCAGAGCAGCTTGTCGGCGCAGAACACCGCGAGCGGATCGGGGGCTTCGAACATGCCGCGCACGGCGGCCTCGTCCATTACGCCGTCCTGGTACTGGAACGGCAGCGTGCCTTGGCTCCAGCGTTGCAGGAAGCGCAGGAACAGCGCGGGCAGGACGGCCGTGGCGGCAGGCGCGGCGCCGGCCGCGATGCGCTGCGCGATGGTCGGCGCGATGAAGCCGGGGATCTTCGAAAAGCCGTCGGCGGCCACGCGCTGATTCGTATCCTGGATGTACGGATTGCTGAAGCGCTCGAGCACGACGTCGCGGTATTTCGCGAGATCGAGCGGGCTGGGCGTGAGGCAGGGGATCACGTCCTCGCTCACGTACTCGCGCGCGAAGGTGCGGATGTCCGCATCGTTCGTGCCCTCGTGGATGTAGTCGAGCCCGACCAGCGTGCCCGCCCACGCAATGCAGCTATGCGTCGCGTTGAGGATGCGGATCTTGGCCTCTTCGTAAGGCATGACCGATTCGACCATCTCCGCGCCCGCGCGCTCCCATGCGGGACGCCCCGCGCAGAAGTGATCCTCGATCACCCATTGGATGAAGGCCTCGCCCATCACGGGGCAGGCGTCGTCCACGCCGGTTGCGGCTTTCACGCGCTCGCGCACGTCGGGCGTGGGGCGTGGCGTGATGCGGTCGACCATCGAGTCGGGGCAGGCGGTGCGGGCATCGAACCAGTCGCGCAATGCCGTCGCGCCGCGCAGCGCGAGGAATTCGCGCATGCCCGCGTGAAAGCGCTTGCCGTTGCTGCGCAGGTTGTCGCAGGTCTGGAGCGTGACTGGATCGCCGCCGCGCGCCATGCGCGCTTCGAGAATCGCCGCGAGTGCGCCGTAGATCGTGGTGCGCGCACCGTTGAGGTCGGCGGCGATATCGGGATTCGCGGTGTCGAGGCGGTCGTGCTCGTCGAGGTAATAGCCACCCTCGGTTACCGTGAACGCGATGATCTTGCAGGCGGGGTCTGCGCCAGCTTCGATCAGCGCCGCGAGGTCTGCGGACCACGGCAGCACGCGCGTGATCGAGCGGATCGTCTCGTAGGCGCGCTCGCCCTGCGGCGTGACCGTTTCGAGTGTGTAGGCGCCATGCTGCGCGGCGAGCGCGTCCATGACCGCGTTCATGTCCGGGCGGATGTTGCCGACCGTGAGCGACCATGCCGGCTCATCCGGCTTGCGCGCGAGATTCACGCGGTGCAGATACCACGCCTGATGCGCCCGGTGAAACGACCCGGCGCCGATGTGCAGGATCACGTTCGCGTTGCTGCGTTCGCTGTCCATGTCTGTCTCCTGACTCCTGGTAGGGCGGCCATGCGCGCTTGGTGTGCGCGTCTGTGCGCTGCTCGATGAATTCGGCCGATCTGGGTATAGAGCAATTGCTCGATTGATGAACGAATGATCGTATTCGGCGGCACGAAAGTCAAGACAGCTTCGGCAGGTTTTTGGTGACGCGCCGCGATGGCTTCGCCATGCGTGGGCGCGCCCGACGGACACACGGCGGCGATGCCGTGGCGCACCAATGAGGGTGTAGCGGCGTACAGGAGGAGAGACGGGGCAACGCCTTCGGGTGGCGCGTGCGGCTCGGCTGCGAGAGCAGGCTCGCGCGCCGGCTGCAATGCCGGCGGCGCGAGAACCTCAGCCTTGCGTGCTCGCCACCGTCGAGAGGGCGGCGACGGCCTGCGCGGTCGCATCGGCCGCGCAGCAATCGACGACGATGCGCTCGGGCATCGCGCGCAGCCAGGTGAGCTGGCGCTTGCAGAGCTGGCGCGTGGCGAACACGCCCTTGTCGCGCATGGTGGCGTAGTCGATGGCGCCGTCGAGGTATTCCCAAGCCTGGCGATAGCCGACGCAGCGCATCGACGGCAGGTTCGGATCGAGGTCGCCGCGCGCGCGCAGCGCTTTCACTTCGTCGAGGAAACCGGCGGTGAGCATGGCGTCGAAGCGCTGCTCGATGCGTTGGTGCAGCACGCCGCGATCCGACGGCTCGAGCGCGATGGGCACGAAACGGTAGCGCGCCGCTTCATCTTCCGTGGAATTCTGGCGGGGCGCGGCGAGCAGCGCCGACATCGGCTGACCGGAGAGCATGAAGACTTCGAGCGCGCGCTGGATGCGCTGCGAGTCGTTTGGAGCCAGGCGCGCGGCCGTGGGCGGATCGACTTGCGCCAGACGGGCATGGAGCGCGGGCCAGCCGTCGCGCCCGGCTTCGGCGTCGAGCTGTGCGCGCACGGCGGGGTCCGCGCCCGGCAGGTCGTTGAGCCCCTGGGTGAGCGCCTTGTAGTAGAGCATCGTGCCGCCCACGAGCAAGGGCACGTTGCCACGCGCGAGGATCTCGCCGGTCACGCGCAGGGCGTCGGCGCGAAAGTTCGCGGCGGAATAGGCCTCGGCGGGGTCGACGATGTCGATCAGATGATGCGCGGCCGCCGCGCGCTCCGCGGCGCTGGGCTTGGCCGTGCCGATATCCATGCCGCGATAGACGAGCGCCGAATCGACACTGACGATCTCGACCGCGCGCCCGTGCGGCGCAGCGGCCTGTTCGGCCGCATAGGCGAGCGCGGCCGCCGTCTTGCCCGAGGCCGTGGGCCCGAGCAGGCACGCGATGGGCAATGCCTGGTTGTCTGGCTTCATGAGTGCTTCACTGGCCGCGCATGAAGAGCCGGTCGAGGTCGGCGAGCGTGAGCTGATACCACGTGGGCCGGCCGTGATTGCACTGGTCGGCGCGCTCGGTCGCTTCCATCTGGCGCAGCAGCGCGTTCATCTCGTCGAGCGTTAGGCGCCGGTTCGCGCGCACCGCGTGGTGGCAGGCGAGCGTGCCGAGCATCTCGTGCTGGCGCTCGGTCAGCACGCGCGAGCCGCCGTAGGCGTGCAGGTCGGCGAGCACGGCGCGCGCGAGCGCCTGGAGATCGGCGTCCTTGAGCAGCGCAGGCACCGCGCGAATCGCAATCGACGTGGGCGAGAGCACCGCGAGATCGAAGCCGAGCGCTTCGAGCGTGGCCTTTTCTTCCTCGACGGTGCCGGTTTCCACGGGATCGGCCGTCATCGAGACAGGGATCAGGAGCGGCTGGACCGCGAGCGAGCGCTCGGCGAGCGCCTCTTTGAACTGCTCGTAGAGGATCCGTTCGTGCGCGGCGTGCATGTCGACGATCACGAGGCCGCGCGCATTCTGCGCGAGCACGTAGATGCCGTGCACCTGGCCGAGCGCGAAGCCGAGCGGATGGTCGTCGCGGGCGTCGAAGGCGGGCTGGGGGGCCTGAGCGTCAAAGGACGCGCCTTCGCGTGCGAGCGCGTCTTCGGCTTGCGGCACGGTCGCGCCAAGTGCCGTGCCGGCGCCTACGTCCTTGCGGCCGAACAGGGCGTCATAGAGCGCAAGCGGCTGTGCGACGGGCAGGCTGCCTTGCGTCATGCGCGACTGGCGCAGCCAGGTGTTGCCGCTGCCACCGCCACCCGAGCTACCCAATCCTCCCGAACCGCTCGATCCGAACCCCGGCGCACGGCCTCCCGCGCCACCGGAGAAGGCGCTTCCCGCGCCGCCGAAGCTGCTTGCGACGCTGGCGGTGCCAAATTTGCCCGGCGCATCGAAGCCGGCGGGCGACGTGCCGGCGGCGCTGGTGGAACCCGCGATGCCCGAAGCCAGCCCAGCCGAGCCGCCCAGCACGCCGGCGCCCGGCGCGGGCCGCGGCTCGATCAGCGCGGCGTGGCCGCCCGAGGTGGTTTCGGGCGAGGCCCCCGCATGGCGGGCGAGCGCGCGCTGCACGGCATGGAACACGAACTGGTGGATCGAGCGCGAGTCGCGAAATCGCACCTCGATCTTCGACGGATGCACGTTCACGTCGACGGCCTCGGGCGGCAGGTCGAGAAACAGCACGTACGACGGATAGCGGTCGCCATGCAGCACGTCTTCGTAGGCGGCGCGCACGGCGTGCGTGAGCAGCTTGTCGCGCACGAAGCGGCCGTTCACGAAGAAGTACTGCTGGTCGGCGCGGTTGCGGCTCGCGGTGGGCAGGCCCGCGCAGCCGTAGACGGCGAGCGGCCCGGCGCGCTCGTCGAGCGGCAGGTGCGCGGTGGCGAAAGTCTCGCCGAGGATCTTCGAGACGCGCGTGGCCGGATCGCTCGCGTTCCAGTGCTCGACGGCGCGGCCGTTGTGCAGGACCGAGATCGCCACGTCGGGCCGCGCGAGCGCGCTGCGGCGGATCATTTCGAGGCAATGGCCGAGCTCGGTCTGCTCGCTCTTCAGGAATTTGCGGCGCGCGGGCGTGTTGAAGTACAGCTCGCGCACTTCGATGGTGGTGCCCTGGCCGCCCGCGGCGGGCGAGAGCGCGCCCGTATGCGCGTCGATCTTCACGGCGTGCGCGGCGTTGCCGGGGCGGCTCGTGATCGACATCTCGGCGACCGAGGCGATCGAGGCCAGCGCCTCGCCACGAAACCCCAGGGTGGCGACGCTTTCGAGTTCGGCGAGGGAGCGGATCTTGCTGGTTGCGTGGCGCTTGAGCGCGAGCGGCAACTCGGCTTCGGGGATGCCGCAGCCGTCGTCGGCGATCGAGATGCGCTTCACGCCGCCTTCGTCGAGCAGGATGCGCAGCGTGCTCGCGCCCGCGTCGAGCGCGTTTTCGAGCAGCTCCTTCACGACCGAGGCAGGGCGCTCGACCACTTCGCCCGCGGCGATCTGGCTGATCAGCTGGTCGGGCAGCGCCAGGATCGCGCGCGCGGGCTGCGCGGCGCGCGAGGCATGCGCAGGGTCCGCGGCTGCGGCGGCTGCCGGGGTTGCCGGGGTTGCCGTGGTTGCGTTAGCGGCTGCGCTGTCGGCAGAGTCGGGCGTGCGCTCGGGTGTTGCACCGGCGCCGGCGAGGTCGGAATTCGAAGACATGCGCGCAATTATAGCGAGTCGGCGCGCGGCGCCCTGGCGCGCGCTTGCGTCCCCGGTTTTGCCGACGTTCGTGGCGCTTTCGGTGCGCATTCGGCGGACTTTTGCCGATTTTCGAGGGAATTTTTCGTGACGACGGGCACTTTCGGTATCATGGCGCGGTCAATTTTGCTTCTCGCGCAACACCGGCCCGCGCGTCCCATACGGGCATGTCCCGTGCGGGCATGTCCCAGACGGGCGCGCGTGCCACGACCAATAAGGGATACTTTTGGATACGCTTCTGCAGTTTGCCAATCTTGTCTTGCACATCGACAAGTTTCTCGGAGTCTTCATCCAGCAGTACGGAGCCTGGGTTTATGCGGTCCTGTTCCTGATCGTGTTCTGCGAAACCGGGCTCGTGGTGTTGCCGTTCCTGCCCGGCGATTCGCTGCTGTTCATCGGCGGTGCGTTCGCGGCCTCGCACGAGATGAGCCTCGGCGCGCTGCTAGTCCTGCTGATCGTCGCGGCCGTCACGGGCAATACCGTCAACTATCTGATTGGCCGCGCCATCGGCCCGAAGGTGTTCAATACGCGCATCCCCGTGCTCGAACGCTTCCTCGACCGCGCGGCACTGCAAAAGACGCACGACTTCTACGAACGCCACGGCGGCAAGACCATCGTGCTCGCGCGCTTCATTCCGGTCGTGCGCACCTTCGCGCCGTTCGTCGCGGGCGTCTCGCAGATGAGCATGCAGCGCTTCCAGCTCTTCAACATCGCGGGCGCGCTCTTCTGGGTGTTGCTGCTCGTTTTGCTCGGCTTTTTCTTCGGCAACATCCCGTTCATTCGCCAGTACCTCAACGTCATCGTGCTCGTGGGCATTGGCGCCGCGATCGTGCCGGTTCTCATCGGCGGGCTCTGGAAGATGACGCGCAAGAACACGAACGGCGGCACCGTGCGCGGGCCGAACGGCAACCGCAACTGAACAAGCTGAGCGCCGCTGAAGGCGGCGCAGTGCGACCGGGGCATGTGCGTGCGAGCGGTTCGCACGTGACGGTGGTCTCGCCGGCGCGAAATAAAAAACGGCATCGCCCGCAAGGACGATGCCGTTTGACTTTGTGTGGCGCGCTCAGCCCACGCGGCGAATGATGGAAGGCGTTTCCGGCGTCGGGTAGCCCGCATCCCTGAAGGTCTCGACGATCGCGCGGTTGGTGTCGAAGTACACCTGCCAGTAGTGATCGTTGCTCGTATAAGGCCGCACGCACAGGAGCGGCCCTTCGGGCGTGAACGACAGCACCTCGACGTCGGGCGCGGGATCCTGCGCGACGTTCGGGATTTTCGCGACCACGGCGCGCAGCCGGTTGGCCGCATCGACGGGGTCGACGCCGTTGGCGATCTTCGCGGTCAGCTCGACGCGGCGCACGGGCGTCGCGCTGAAGTTCGAGATGGTGTCCGAAAAGATCTTGTTGTTGCCGACGATGTTCACGACGTTGTCCGGCGAGACGATGGTCGTGCCGAAGATGCCGAGCTCCTTCACGGTGCCCGTCACGCCGCCCGCCGTCACGAAGTCGCCCACCTTGAACGGCCGCAGCACCTGCATGAAGACGCCCGCCGCGAAGTGCGCGAGCAGGCCGCCCCAGGCCGTGCCGATGGCGAGGCCGAGGCCCGCGAGCAGCGCCGCGAACGAGGTGGTCTGCACGCCGAACACCTGGAGAATGGCGAGCACCAGCAGCAGGTTCAGGACACCGGAGAGGATGGAGCCCAGGTAATGCGCGAGTGTGGGATCGACGCGCTGGTTGCGCGAGAGCATCTTGCGCAGCAAGCCGGCGATGAGATTGATGACCCAGCGCCCGACGATCCACAGGACGATCGCCGCCACAACCTTGGTCCCGAAGTCGATGCCTCGGGTCATGATGAATGAGCGAACAGTTTCGAGATCCAAGATGCCCTCGCTTGATACGGTGATTGAGCCGGATAAGACGCGCGAACTGCAAGGAACGGCGGGTGATGCAACTACGCGGGACGACTGTGCAACCGGGGGCAAAGCTGGCGGGCTCGAGACGGGCTGTTGTGGATTCTGGCGCACCGTCGCGTGCTCGCTGGTGCATTTATAGGCCAAGCGGCGAGAGCGTGCAACGAACGTGCCCGCTCGCCTGCGGGTTGACTCCACGCAGCGTGTGCGCAAAGCAGGCCCGCTCCCTGCGCACTTCATGCTCAATGCATGAACGATCGGCGGTATCGTTGCGCGTGCGGCATTGCCACGGTCAAAACATCATCAAGACACTATCGAGGAGGGCTCAATGATCCTGTCGAACAATACCGATCTGCATCTCATCAACGTGAATCTCGAGGAGCTGCGTCCGACGCAGATCACCGTCGGGTTTCGCGAGGTCAACGCCAAGCGCGACCACTGGAAGACACTCGACAAGAAAGGGCGCGCCGCGGCCATCGACAACCACTGGTTCCCGGCCGTGCTTGGCCCAAAGCAGCGCTACTACGTGGTCGATCATCACCATCTCGGGCTCGCGTGGCTCCACGAAGGCGTGCCGAGCGCGCGGGTCACGGTCATCAAGGACCTCTCGTGGCTCGATCCCACGATCTTCTGGCGCATGATGGAGCACAACCAGTGGGTGCATCCGTTCGATGCTCAAGGGCAACGCTGCGATTATGCGTCGCTGCCCAAGCAGCTCTCGGGTCTTGCCGACGACCCGTATCGCAGCCTCGCGGGCGAGCTGCGCGTGGCGGGCGGCTATGCAAAGGACACGACGCCCTTCAGCGAATTTCTCTGGGCCGACTATCTGCGCCAGAAGGTGAGTTCCGCGAGCGTGCAGAAGGACTTCGACAAGGCGCTTACCAATGCGCTCGCGCATGCGCACGACGCCGATGCGCGCTATTTGCCTGGCTGGTCCGGGGTCGTGCCGCCCGCGGGCGGCACGACCGCTGCTGCCCCTGCACCCGCCGCACCCGGCAAGGGCAAAAAGAAAGCGTGAGCGGCGGCTGAGTGCGCCGCGGCGCGCTTACATCGGCAGCGTCGACTTGGTGTACGGCGACGTCTTGATCTCGAGCGCGTTGGGTGGCGTTCCACGGTGTGCGCTGCGCCGGCATCCGAAGCGCGCGAGGGCGACTGCCAGCACGGCCGCGAGCAGGTAGGCGGTGGTGCGCGCGAAGAACGTATCGGCCGGCTTGTGGTTGCGCCAGGGGCCGCCTGCATCGGCGAACACGAGGAAAGTGAGCGCGGCGTCGAACACGAACGCAAGCGCGATCACGCCGATGAACACGCGCGTGCCGCGCACGCGCAGATCGGGGCGCATCGCGCGGACGAATCCGCACGTCAGTTGCACGGCGGCGAGGAGAGCGAGATTGGAAAGCAGGCAGCAGACGAAGGTGTACATGAGACGTATCGGACAACGCACAAAAAAGGCGGCCGAGGCACTGCGCACAAGCGGCGCAGCGCGTGCCGGGCAAACGGCCCGCGCCATGCTGTTTGCGCGCTAATCGCGGATAGTTCGTGAATCGGCCGCGAATCGGCCGCGAATCGGTCGCCAACGCGGCGCGATCATGGCACGACGATGCTTCTCGAAAAATGGGCCTCGCGCGAGTTGCGGCGCGCCTGGCGGCGCTCATCTGCGCGAGCGCGCCGTGTGGCGCGGTTCAGGCGGGTTTGTGAAGCATTGTCAGGCAGTGGCGCGAGGGTTGTATCGACGCAACTGGGCGCGGAAGTTGGGGCGCAACGGCAAGGCAATGGTGCGTGCCGCGTACGCTTTCGTCGCGCCCGATGCGCGCCCGATGCGCGCCCGATGCGCGCCCAGCAGGCGCTCAGTACGCGTCGGCCACCACTGTCTCAGGCGGCGTGCCGCTTGCGAGGTAATGGCTGAGCCACTGGCATGCGGGGCCCGTTGCGGCGTCCGTGCGGTGGATCAGCGAGATGTTGAAGTTCACCACGCCGCGGTCGGCGAGCGTGATGCGCACGAGGCGTCCGGCTTCGAGATCGGCCTCGACGAGATGACGCGGCATCGACCCCCAGCCGAGTCCCGCGAGCAGCAGGCGGTGCTTCGCGCCCAGGTCGCCCAGCTTCCATGCGCGGTTGCTGTACACGCCAAAGGTCTGGCCGACGGTGAGCCGGCTGCGGTCGGTCAGCACGAGCTGGGTGTGCTCGCGCGCGTCGGAAATGCGCACGGGCTGGGCGGCCTGTGCGAGCGGATGATTCGGCGCCGCCACCAGCACGAGCTCGACGCTGCCGATCGCGCGCGCCTCGATCACGTGCGGCCAGTTCTGGTTCGGCCCACTGATGCCGATGGCGCAGTCGCCGTCGAGCACGAGCTTGAGCACGCCGCCAAGTGCCTCCATGGTGAGGTTCAGGGCCACGGTCGGAAAAGCCAGCGCGAACGCCTGCAGCGCCTCTACGAGCCGCTGGGAGGGAAACATCACGTCCACGGCCACCGAGACCTCGCCTTCGAGCCCGCGCTGCAGGCCGGCCGCCTTGGCGTTAAGCTGACCCATCAGCAGATCGAGACGGCGCGCATCGGCGAGAATCGCCCGCCCCGCGGCCGTGAGCTCGGGCTTGCGCTTGCCGCGCTCGAAGAGGGCGACGCCGAGCAGCGCCTCCAGATTGGCGATCGTGTAGCTCACCACGGACTGCGCGCGATCGAGCTGGCGCGCCGCCGCCGAGAAGCTGCCGGTTTCCGCCACGGCAATCAACGCACGCAGCTGTTCGAGACTCGGCGAGCGGTCCATGATCGACCTATCGAAAAAATGGATGGTAATGATCCATTTTAGACGATTGTTTGAATAGCTGACGTCGGGTTAAAGTGCGCGTTCCCTGTTGAGGATGTCCATGTCGATGAATCGTTCCGTCAAGCCCACCGGCCGCTACAGCGGCGTCGCCATGCTGCTGCACTGGCTGATCGCCGCGCTGATCGTCTGGGGCTTCGCGCTCGGCTGGATCATGACCGACATCCCCGGCATCACGCCCACCAAGCTGCGCTACTTCTCGTGGCACAAGTGGATCGGCGTAACGGTGCTTGCACTCGTGCTGGTGCGCATCCTGTGGCGCGCAACGCACGCCTCGCCTGCGCTGCCGGGCTCCATGGCCGGCTGGGAGCGCGCCGCCGCGCACGCGGGCCATTTCGCGCTGTACCTGCTGATGGTCGCGATTCCCGTGACCGGCTATTTCTATAGCTCCGCGGCGGGCATCCAGGTCGTGTACCTCGGCATCTGGCCGTTGCCCACGATCATCGGCCCCGACAAGGTGCTCAAGGGTGTGCTGCGGCTCGTCCACATCGCGCTCAACTACACGCTGCTCGCAGTGGTCGTGCTGCACGTGCTTGCGGTCGTGAAGCACCAGTTGCTCGATCGCCAGAACATTCTTTCGCGGATGCTGCCGTTCGGCACGCCGCGCGACTGAGCCCGGCGTGCATCGGCGTGCACCTGGTGCGGTGTGCGCCCCGTTTCGTCGTCCTTTTACCGCTCACAGCGAACCGACTGCCCATGATCCAACGTCTTGCCTCCAAAGTTTCCGTTGTCGCGCTCGGCGCGGCGCTTGCCACCGGCGCGGCGTTCACCGCCTCCTTCGCCATGAACGCGGACGCCGCGGCCGAAGCCGCGAAAAGCTCCGTCTCGGCCGTGTTCAAGCAGATGAACGTGCCGGTGGAAGGGCGCTTCAGCCACTTTAACGCCGACGTGCATTTCGACCCGGCCAATGCCGCGGGATCGAGCGCAAAGCTCGACGTCGACGTGGCGAGCTTCGACCTGGGCTCGCCCGACTACAACAAGGAAGTCGCTGGCGACGAATGGTTCGACGCCGGGCACTTCCCGCACGCCACTTTCGTCTCCACGCAGATCAAGGCGGGCGCGAACGGCGCTTATTCGGTCGCGGGCAAGCTCACGATCAAGGGCAAGACGACCGACGTCGTCGTGCCGGTGCAATACCACAAGGACGGCGCGAACCAGGTGTTCGACGGCGCGCTGCCCATCAAGCGCCTCGCCTACGGCATCGGCTCGGGCGAGTGGAAGGACACGTCCATCGTCGCCGACGACGTGCAGATCAAGTTTCACATCGTGACCGCCGCGCATTGACGCGAGCGGGTCGATCGCTTCATCCGGCGTTTTATTCGCCACTTTATTCGCCGCATTATTTTTGCCGTTTTACTCGCATCAGGACTTACGCTCTCATGAAGATCACTTTCTTTGCCGCAGCCGCCCTGGCAGCCGCCATCGCCACGCCCGCGTTCGCCGCGCCCACGACCTACAACCTCGATCCGTCGCACACCTTCCCGAGCTTCGAAGCCGACCACTTCGGCGGCGTCTCGGTCTGGCGCGGCAAATTCACGAAGAGCTCGGGCACCGTCGTGCTCGACCGCGCGGCCAAGACCGGCACGGTCGACGTGACCATCGACGCCGCGTCGATCGACACCGGCAACCCGACGCTCGACAAGCACGTGAGCTCGGCGGAATTGCTCGACGCGGCCAAGTACCCGACCGCCGTCTACAAGGGCACGTCGATCAAGTATGACGGCGACAAGCCGGTCGAAGTGATCGGCACGTTCACGCTGCACGGCGTCACGAAGCCGCTGAACCTGAAGATCGATTCGTTCAAGTGCTTCCAGAACCCGATGCTCAAGCGTGAAGTGTGCGGCGCCGACGCGACCGCCCAATTCGACCGTTCCGACTTCGGCATGGACTACGGCAAGGCCTATGGCTTCAAGATGGCCACGACGCTGCAGATTCAGGTGGAAGGCATCAAGGCTGACTGAGTGCGTGAGCGGACGCTGCGCTTAAAGGCAGCGTCCAACACAGCTCATCGGAGCCCGTGCGCGTGTTGCGCACGGGCTTTTTTGCATCGGCATCGAATGCGTGCGGCGCGCGCGATGGCCAACCCGCGGGCCACGCAGGCCGCGGGCAACGCAAGCCGCGGGCAACGCAAGCCGCGGCAAAAATTGAGTAGAACCAGGCGAGTTGCGAGCGGCACACGAGCGCCACGGCCGGCGCTCGCGTAGTTGAACTTACTGGATGGCCGAGCCTTCGTTGGCCACGCGCGGCGTCAGCGCGACATCGACGACTTGCGTGTGCCAGATGCTGCAGGTTGCCTTCACGGGCACCCAGGCGTACTTGCCGCGCACTTTGGCAAAGCCGCGCAGATGGATGAGCGTGTCGATGGGCGAGGGTTGCGCGGCGGCGCCCGGCGCAGCGGCACCCGACGCAGCGGCGTCCGGCGCAGCGGCGTCCGGCACAACGGCGCCCGACGACGAGACGCGCGTGATGGCGCCTTCAGGAACGGGCGTTTCGATATGTGCAGTGAGCGCGCGCCGATCCGGCACGAGCAGCGAATCGTAGCGCTGGCCTTGATGGACCCACTCGTCGAGCGCGGCGACGCAGTTCACGACGACGTCGGGCACGCGAATGCGGCGCAGATATTCGTAGCTTTCGGGCGGGGCTTGCATTTGCGCCTGTGCGCGCAGACTGATCCAGAACAGCGCGAGCACGGCGCAGGCGAGAGTCGAGAACCTCATGATGACGTGGCCTGTGCGGCGGAAGAGGGGGCAGCGGGGACGCGGAGTATACACGCTGATGCGCGGGGGACGCAGCGAGGACTGCCAGGGCGAGGGCAGGTGCTACAAAGCAAAAAGCCCAGTCGCGAGGACTGGGCTTTCTGACTGATTCTTTGGTAGGCCGTACGGGATTCGAACCTGTGACCAACGGATTAAAAGTCCGCTGCTCTACCAGCTGAGCTAACGACCCAAAAGAGAAGCGAGATTATAGCGATGCGCTAAGCGGGTGTCAACCTGCGCGGCCCGATTGCCGAAACCCGAATCGTGCGTACACGGGGTACGCACGATCATGTCCGAGCCGGGCAGCGCTTATTTGAGCTGTGACAGCTTGCTCTGCGCCGTTTGCGCCACATCCGAGCTGCCGTACTGCGAAACGATCTGCTCGAGCGTGCGTTTGGCCGCAGCCTTTTGCCCCTGCTCGATCTGATTGTTCGCAATCGCCAGCAGCGCCTCAGGGGCGCGCGGATGCTGCGGATAGTTCTTGACCACGCTCTGCCACGTCGCGGTCGACCCCTTGTAGTCCTTCATCGCGTAGAGCGCGTTGCCGAGCCAGTATTGCGCGGTCGGCTGGTACGGGCTCTGCGGATACTTCGAGATGAAGCTGCGGAAGGCCGAAGCGGCCTTGTTGAAGTCGCCGCTGCGAAACAGTTGTGAAGCGGCGTTGAACGACTCCGTCTCACCCGGCTGAACCGTGCCCTGCACGCCATCCACGGTTTGCTGCTGCGGCTCGAACTTCTTGAGACGCGTGTCCAGGTCCGTGTAGTAGTCCTTCTGCTGCTTCTGCAGGGTCGCCAGCTGATTCGCCATGTCCTCGTTCTGTCCACGTAGCGTCGCGACCTGCTGGTTGAGCTGGTCGAGGCGGTTGGACTGATCGAGGATCGTGCGCTGGGCGGCGGACAGCTGGCTAGACAGATTGTCCGTTTTCGCGCGCAGGTCGAGAATCGCCTGGCGCGCCTGATCGTCATCGAAGAGACCCGCGTGAGCCGGCAGCGCCGTGAAGGCGACACCGGCTACGCAGGCGGCTGCGGCAAGGCGCAGCGGGGAGAAACGGTGCGACATACGCCCCTTCATCCAATACTCAATTACTGTTGATACACGAGGTCAGCACGGCGGTTCTGCGACCACGAAGCTTCGTCGTGGCCCAGCGCAACCGGCTTTTCCTTGCCGAGGCTGACAGCTTCCATCTGCGAATCGCCCACGCCGTCGAGTGCCAGGACGCGGCGGACGGCTTCAGCACGCTTTTGGCCCAGTGCCAGGTTGTACTCGCTCGAGCCGCGCTCGTCGGTGTTGCCCTGGATCAGGACGTGACGCTGCGGATGCGTCTTCAGGTACTGCGCATGAGCTTGCAGCAGCGACTGATAGTCGTCCTTGACCGAGTAGCTGTCGAAGTCGAAGTACACGCTGCGCTTGGCGAGCGGGCTGTTCGGGTTGTCCAGATCGTCGACGTTCACCTGGGCAACGGCGTTCGGGTTCGGCTGGGTGCTCATCGCGCCGGTGTTTTCGTTTTCGCCGGTCTTGACGCCCGACTTACACGCGGCCAGCGCGCCGATCATCATGACGGCCAAGGCCAGGCGGACTTTATTCGACATCATTATTGCTCTCCTGAAGTGTTATTGCATGAAGGGACCCCAGGACGGCTCGCGTACGATGCCGCCCTGAACGGACAGGATTTGCCGCGTCCGACCGTCGGTCGATACGGCAGCCAGCACGCCACGGCCGTTCACCTGAGTGGCGTAAAGAATGTACTGACCGTTCGCCGCGAAGCTGGGCGATTCGTCATGTGTCGTGTCGGTGAGCGCCGTAGCGACGCCGGACTGCAGATCTTGAATGTACAGCTTAAATCCGCCACCCGTGCGTGAGATGTACGCCAGTTCCTTGCCGTCCGGGCTGATCTTCGGACTCGTGTTGTAGTTGCCGGTGAACGTCACGCGCTGTGCTGAGCCAGCGCTTTCACCCTGGGCCGGCATCTTGTAGATCTGCGGCTGGCCGCCGCGGTCGCTCGTGAAGTAAATCCAGCGTCCGTCAGGAGAGTAGGTGGGTTCCGTGTCGATCGTCGTGCCTTGCGTGAGGCGGCGCAGACCGGAGCCGTCGGAGTTGACGGCGAAGATCTGCGTGTTGCCCGTACGCGACAGCGCGACGGCGAGCGTGCGGCCGTCCGGCGACCAGGCCGGTGCCGAGTTGTTGCCCTTCTGGTCGGAGATCATGACGCGCCGCCCTGTGGGCAGGTCATGCACGTAGACGATGGGCTTTTTCTTTTCGAAGGAAACGTAGGCGACCTTGGTGCCGTCAGGCGACCAGGCCGGCGAGATGATGGGCTCGGGGCTCGAGAGCGCGATGTGCGCGTCTTGCCCGTCGGAGTCCGAAATCTGCAACTGGAAGCGGTTGCCCGTCTTGATCACATAGGACAGACGCGTGGCGAACACGCCGCGGTCGCCGAGCAGCTTCTGATAGATGTAATCGGAAACCTTGTGCGCGGTCATGCGCAGACCGCTCGGCGGGCTCTGTAGCACGAGGCCGCCGAGGCTTTCCCCTTTCACCGTGTCGTACAGCTTGAAGCGCACTTCGTACTGGCCGTTGGCGAGCTTGTTCACGCTGCCCGCGACGAATGCGTTGGCGCCCTTGGCCTTCCAGCTGCCGAGGTCGACCGAGTCGTTCTCCGAGATCGGTGCGCTGCCTGCGTCGATATTGGTGAATTTGCCGCTGCGCGCGAGGTCGGCGCGCACGATGGCGGCGACTTGCTGCGGAGAATTCGCTTCGCCCGCGAAATTTGCCGTGGCGATGGGGAACTGGGTGGCGCCCACGCCAGTGACGAGGACGTTCAGTTGTGCGTTCGCTGCGCCGCCGACCGTGATCAGGCAAGACGCGACGAGAGTTCGCAGGCCAAGCTTCGTCATCAAACTCATGCTGTGCTGTTTCCTGAAAAAGCGATTTTTGTCACACCGAGCAACAGCAAGCAGACCCGAAAACGTTCGAATCGTTCCTGGGGTCCACTGCTGTGCATCAGCATCCCTGTGCCCTGTTTGCGCGGTCAACCTGCCGGGCGCAAAGTAATTGTAAAGTTCGACGGTGCCTTGCCGCTGACGTCGAGCGGCATCGGATCCGAGCGCTGGACCGCACGCAACGCGGCTTCGTCCCACTGCGAATTGCCGCTGCTGCGCGTGATCGTGGCCGAGAGCAGGGTACCGCTCGGCGAACAGCGCACCGCGACTTCCGTTTCCAGACCCGCCGTCTCGCCCGCCCAAATAATGTTCGGACGCACGCGCCGGCGCACCTTGTCCGCGTAACCCGGCGAAGCCGCGTTGCCGCCCGAGCCGCTGCCGGTGCCGCTCTTGGCGAGACCGTTGCCGCTCGAGCCTTCGCCACCGCCCATCGAGCCTTGCATCTGCGCGATGCGCGCGCGCCGTTCGGCGTCGAGCTTCTTCGCCTGGGCATCGGCTTGCGCCTTGGCCTTGGCGGCCTTTTCGGCGTCAGCCTTCTTCTGCGCGTCGAGCTTCGCCTGCTTTTGCGCTTCTTCCTGCTGCTGCTTCTTGAGCGCTTCTTGCTGTTGCTGCTGCTGTTGCTTGAGCTTCTCGGCGGCGGCCTGCTGGTCCTGCTGCTGTTGCTTGAGCTTTGCCTGCTTCTGCTGCAAGGCGAGTTGCGCAGCCTGCTGGGCCGCGAGTTGCTGCTGGCGCTTCGCCTCGGCTTCTTGCTGCGCCTTCAGACGCTGCTGCTCGGCCAGTTGCGCTTCGCGCGCCGCTTCCTGCTGCTTACGCTTTTGCTGTTGCAGCGCGATGTCGGCCTCTTGCGTTTGCGGCGGAGGCGGGGCAGGGGTGACCGGCACGGGCGGCGGCGGTGCAGGCCGCGGCGTAGACATATCCGGCACTTCGGTCCAGAGCTCCGCCTCTTCACCCGCCGGCGTGCTGTTCTGCCAGTGAATGCCGTGATAGAGGAACAAGCCGA
Organism: Paraburkholderia silviterrae; assembly: GCF_004353915.1. Taxonomy (GTDB): domain Bacteria; phylum Pseudomonadota; class Gammaproteobacteria; order Burkholderiales; family Burkholderiaceae; genus Paraburkholderia; species Paraburkholderia silviterrae. The sequence goes on from NZ_SMRP01000003.1 coordinate 215,987, forward strand.
GCAGCACGTGCATGACCACGGCGAGCGCGAGAGCACGTCCCGTGCCCCGCTCGCGCGGAGGCCGCAGCGGATACGAATCGTTGTTCCGGATCATTGCGATTTGACGAGCAGTCCGACACGTTTGACGCCGCGCGACTTCAGATCGGACATCACGTTCATCACCGTCTCGTACTTGACGGACTTGTCGGCTGCGATCACCACGGGCTGGTCGGGATGACTCTGCTCGCGGTCGGCGACGAAGGCGTTGAGATCGGCGCGCGACATGCTTTCCTGCTGCGTGGCGCCGGCATCATCCTTATAGCGTACGCTCAGATTGCCGTCTGGGCGAATATTGACCACGACGGGCGGCGTCTGCTGCTGCTGGCTTGCGCCGCCGACGGTCGGCAGGTTGACGATGGACGGCGCGACCAGCGGCGCCGTCACCATGAAAATCACGAGCAGCACCAGCATCACGTCGATATACGGCACGACGTTGATGTCGGCCATCGCACGGCGCGAGCGGCTGCCTCGCATACTCGAACGGACTGAGCCTCCCATCTTCGACTCCTTGCTGTCTGGTGAAGATTAGTGGGCCTGACGCTGCAGGATGTTCGAAAACTCTTCGATGAACGTTTCGAAGCGGATCGCGAGGCGGTCGATGTCGTGCGCGTAGCTGTTGTACGCGACCACCGCCGGAATGGCGGCGAACAGACCGATCGCGGTGGCCGTTAGCGCTTCGGCAATGCCGGGCGCGACGTTCGCGAGCGTGGCCTGCTGCACGTTCGCGAGACCGCGGAACGCATTCATGATCCCCCAGACCGTGCCGAACAGACCGATGTACGGGCTCACCGAGCCGACCGACGCGAGAAACGAGAGGTTCGCTTCGAGCGCATCCATTTCACGCTGGAAGGCGGCGCGCATCGCGCGCCGTGCGCCGTCGAGCACGAGGCTCGGATCGTTCAGGCGCTTTTCTTTGGCCTTGAGGAATTCGCGCATGCCCGACTCGAAGATACGCTCGAGCGCGCCGATCGTGTGACGGTTGTTGGCCGCGCTCTGATAGAGCGCCTGCAGGTCGCCGCCCGACCAGAAGTCGCGCTCGAAATTCTCGGTTTGCGTACGCGCGCGGCGGATGGCAAACCACTTGCGGAAGATGAAGGTCCAGGAAATCAGGGACATCAACAGGAGCAATCCCATCACTGCCTGTGCCAGTACGCTCGCATTAAGGACGAGAGAAAGGATCGATAGATCTTGTGTAGTGTTCATAGAGATTCTTGGTAACGTCCCGCAAGGGGCGAGCGGCTGCAAGGCAACGCGAATTTTTCCGAAGGCAAATGGAAAGGCGTCGCGCCGCTGCAACCGAACCCAGCTTGGTCCTGAATCGACCGACGCGAGTTCACCGGCGTCGTATCAACGGCAATTACTGCGCCGCCGTTGACACGCCCGGCAAGACTTTCTTCATGCCACGCTCCAAAGCTTCAAAAACGTGCTCAGGAATGGGGGCAGGGCGCATTTCTGCACCATTCACGCAGGCAATGCGAATCTTTCCGATGACTAACAGCGTATCGCCGCGCCATGCTGTCTGCATGAAATCGACTGACGCGCGGCCCAGCTTTTCCACACGGCTCACGATCGTCACGACGTCGTCGAGGCGGGCCGGCGCACGGTAGTCGAGCGTGGTGCTGCGCACGACGAAGAGCTCACCGGATTCCTCGGCGAGCTTGTGCTGGTCGACGCCGCACGCGCGCAGCCACTCGGTGCGCGCGCGCTCGAAGAACTTCAGATAGTTCGCGTAAAACACGATACCGCCGGCATCGGTATCTTCGTAATAGACGCGTACCGGCCAGGTAAAGCCGGCTGCGGCCTGTGATGGGGTCGCATCCGGGTTGCGGGTAGATCTTTCCATGCCGCGCATTCTACCGGAACGCGTAGTCGTCACGCCGTTCGTACGACTGAAGCATGAAAGCAAAATGTATGAATCAGCCGCGATGGACGCTAAGGCCGGCGAAGGCCTGCGCGACCGGCATCAACTCCATCGTATTGATGTTCACGTGCGCGGGACGCGTGGCGATCCAGTAGATGGAGTCGGCGACGTCCTCGGCGGTAAGCGGCTGCACGTCCTTATAGACATTGGCGGCTTTCGAGTCGTCGCCGCGGAAGCGCACGCTGGAGAATTCTGTGCCGCCGCACAGGCCCGGCTCGATATTCGTCACGCGCAGCGCGGTGCCCGCGAGGTCCGCGCGCAGATTGAGGCTGAACTGGCGCACGAATGCCTTGGTCGCGCCATAGACATTGCCGCCCGGATACGGCCAGCTTCCCGCCGAAGAACCCAGATTGACGATGTGGCCGCGGTTGCGCGCCACCATGCCCGGCAAGAACGCGTGCGTGATCCGCACGAGACCCGTGCAGTTGGTGTCGATCATGGTTTCCCATTCGTCGAGATCGGCCTTGTGCGCGGGTTCGACGCCGAGCGCGAGGCCGGCATTGTTGACGAGCACGTCGACTTCGGCAAATTCGGGCGGCAGCGCCGCCGGTGCCGCCTCGACCGCGGCGCGGTCGCGCACGTCGAGCTCGACCGGCAGGAGGGCGTCGCCCAGTTCCGCGGCGAGGGCGTCGAGGCGGTCCTTGCGGCGCGCCGTGGCGACGACGCGGTGGCCGCCCTTGACGAAGGCCCGGGCGATGGCGGCGCCGAATCCCGCGGATGCGCCGGTGACGAAGACGATCATGGTTGCTCCCTGGTCTGTGGAGGGCGAAGAAAGGGGAGAGCCTACTTGCAATGCGGCGCTGCGGCAAGGAAGCGGCAGAACACGCGCAAGGCGCGCCGAGGCGAGGGGTGCAGTGGCGTCCGCAACCGGGTTCTTCGGGTGCGGTTGTAGACCCTCGCACAGGTGCTCGCGGCGCGGCATGAGGGGGCCGCAGCCGCCGCCTCCCAGGTTGCCTATTCCGGGCGCATCCAATAAACTAACGCGCTCAATCCCTGCGTGACTGGCGATAGGGTCCCTGAATGGCAACGGTTGTAATAATTGCCCTTCAAGCTGCGCTTGGCGCGGCTCAAACAGGGGCTCAAGGTGGAACGACCCACCGTGAAGCGCAGGGTGCCGTTTTGCCGTTCGCCTGGGCAGCCAAGTTTCGCGCGCTTCATCAAGCGCTGCTGGGCCTTCACGGGCCGTGGCTGTCCTGCCTCGCGTGTGCGGCACCTTCTTGCGCCACGTCAAGGCTGGCCTCTTCGCCAGCAGCGCCGCGTACCCGCTACGCGTTCCGCGCGAGACCCGGTCAACCTGAACACACTTAACGGAACCCGTATGTTTGACAGAGCCGAAAGCACCATCGCCAACGTCGATCCCGAACTCTTCAAGGCGATCGAACTCGAGAACCGCCGCCAGGAAGAGCACATCGAGCTCATCGCGTCGGAAAACTACACGTCTCCCGCGGTCATGGCCGCGCAGGGCTCGCAGCTCACCAACAAGTACGCCGAAGGCTATCCGGGCAAGCGCTACTACGGCGGCTGCGAATACGTGGATGTCGTCGAGCAGCTCGCGATCGACCGCGTGAAGGAACTGTTTGGCGCCGAAGCCGCCAACGTCCAGCCGAACTCGGGCTCGCAGGCCAACCAGGGTGTGTTCTTCGCCATGCTCAAGCCGGGCGACACCATCATGGGCATGAGCCTCGCGCACGGCGGCCACCTCACGCACGGCTCGCCCGTCAACATGTCGGGCAAGTGGTTCAACGTCGTGAGCTACGGCCTGAACGAAGCCGAAGACATCGATTACGAAGCCGCTGAGAAGCTGGCCCAAGAGCACAAGCCGAAGCTGATCGTGGCAGGTGCCTCGGCATTTGCGCTGCGCATCGACTTCGAGCGCCTGTCGAAGATCGCCAGGAGCGTGGGCGCGTATTTCATGGTCGACATGGCGCACTACGCGGGCCTCGTGGCTGCGGGCGTCTACCCGAACCCGGTGCCGTTCGCCGACTTCGTCACCACGACCACGCACAAGAGCCTGCGCGGCCCGCGCGGCGGCGTGATCCTGATGAAGGCCGAATACGAGAAGCAGATCAACTCGGCGATCTTCCCGGGCATCCAGGGCGGCCCGCTCATGCACGTGATCGCGGGCAAGGCGGTGGCGTTCAAGGAAGCGCTCGCGCCGGCATTCAAGACCTACCAGCAGCACGTGGTCGACAACGCACGCGTGCTGGCCGAAACGCTGGTCAAGCGTGGCCTGCGCATCGTCTCGGGCCGCACGGAAAGCCACGTGATGCTGGTGGACCTGCGCGCGAAGAAGATCACCGGCAAGGCTGCCGAAGCCGTGCTGGGCGCCGCGCACATCACGGTGAACAAGAACGCGATCCCGAACGATCCGGAAAAGCCGTTCGTGACGAGCGGCATCCGGCTCGGCTCGCCGGCGATGACCACGCGTGGCTTCGGCGTGAAGGAAGCCGAGCAGGTGGGCAACCTGATTGCCGACGTGCTCGACAATCCGGAAGACGCAGCGACGATCGAGCGCGTGAAGGCGCAGGTCGCCGAGCTGACCAAGCGCTTCCCGGTCTATCGCTGATCGAGGCTGTAATCCATCATGCGCTGCCCCTTCTGCCGGCATGAAGACACGCAAGTGGTTGACTCGCGCGTGTCCGAGGACGGCGCCGCCATCCGGCGCCGCCGCCGCTGCCCGGCCTGCGACAAGCGTTTCACGACGTACGAGCGGGTCGAGCTGGCGATGCCGGCCGTCGTCAAGAAGGACGGCAGCCGCACGGAATTCGACCGCCGCAAGATCATGGCGAGCATGCAACTGGCGCTGCGCAAGCGGCCCGTTGCTGCCGACGCGATCGACGCGGCGGTCGCCCGCATCGAGGATCAACTGCTCGGCAGCGGCGAGCGCGAGGTGCGCAGCGAGCGCCTTGGCGAGCTCGTGATGGGCGAGTTGCGCGAGCTCGACAAGGTCGCGTTCGTGCGTTTTGCCTCCGTGTACCGGCGCTTCGAGGACGTCTCCGAATTCGAGGACGTAATCGAAGAGTTTCGCCGTGCCAGTGGCGCCGCCACGCCGCCGAAGAAGCGCTGAGCGATTGCGCGTTTGATCTGAGCGCTTGCGCGCTTGCTCCGAGCGTTCGCGCATTTTCCTTCTCCGCATTTCCCGTTCTCCCTGCCGTTGCCCGTGACCCTTGCATTGTCGAGGGAGGGCCCTGTGCGCATAAGCTGGCCGTTCGGCTAATTGTTCCGTTTCGCGTTCATCCGTAGAGTGACTGCAATCCCTCAACGATAAGGATTGCAGATGAAATGCGTCGGCTTCACCCTGATCGAAACGATGGTCGTGATCGTGCTGCTTGCCCTGTGCGCCACGGCAACCGCGCCCACGTTCGCGTCGTGGCGCGTGCGCGACCAGGTCGATGCGCGCACCAACGCGTTGCTCGGCTCGCTCTCTTACGCGCGCAGCGAAGCGATCCGGCGCAAGGTGCGCGTGAGCGTTTGCCGTATCGACGCCACGCGGCATTGCCTTGCGGCCGGCAAGAGCTGTCCGTCCGGGCGGGCGGATTGGTCGTGCGGCTGGGCCGTGATAGCCGAGCGCACGGGCGTGCTGTCACTGTTACGTGCGCAGCCTGCGCTCGATGAGATCGCCGTGGCGTCGGGCTTGACGGCGCTCACGTTCACACCGCCTGCGGGGCAGGCCATCGGCAGTCAGCGCAACTTCGAGATCGCGCCGCGCGCCGCTGCCGCCTCTATGCGGGGGGCTGGGTGGCGGCGCTGCATACGCGTTGCCGCGGGCGGGCGCGCGCGCGTGAGCGACGGTGCATGTGGAGCAGCGTCATGAGCGTGCGATGCGGGCATTTTCGGGGAGTTCCGCGCATCGGGCGCGGCGCGGCCTTGCTCGAAGTTGCGCTGGCGATGGCACTCATGTCGATGTGCGGGATAGGTCTGCTGGGTGCGCAGCTCGGCCTTGTGCGCCATGCAGTCGCCTCCGCGGTACGGGCGCGAGCCGCATTCGCCGCCGACGCGATCGCCGAGGCCACGCTGGAAGCGGGCGTGGCACCTCGCGATCAATGGAAGGCACGCACTGCGCTCGTCGTGCCCGAGGGGCGCGCAACCGTGTCCACTACGGCCGGCGAGGCCTCGCTAGTCGTGCTGACATGGGCCGCGCTGCGCGACGAGGCCGCGCCTCGCTCCCTGCCGTCCGCCGACGGATGCGAAGAGGCCCAATCCGGTGGCGCGGAACCGGCACAAGGGCGAGCCTGCGTTGCGCTCGCGTTCGTCCAATGAAGTGCGCGGTGCCGCGCTCACGCGCCAGCGCAGGGCACACGTTGCTCGAATTCACGATCGCCGTTGCGCTCGGTCTCGTCGTGATCGCGGGCGCGCTTGCCGCATATCGCTCGCAGCGTCAGGCGTTTGCAGCCGCGATCGACGCCGCGCGTATCCACGATGCTGGCGTGAATGCGCTGACGCTCATGGGCGAGCAGATCCAGATGGCCGGCTTCGTGGGCGCCGACGCTCCGGCGGGGCTCGCGGGACCGCCGATCTTCGGCTGCACCGCCGGGCGTCCCACGGGAGCCAATGCGAGTTGGACGTGCGAGGCGCTCTCGAATCGCTCGGACGGCGTGGCGGTGCGCTATCGCGGCGACGCGGAGTCCACCTGGCTGGCCGCGAATGGCCAGGTCACCGATTGCCTGGGGCAGGCGGTCGGGCCGCCCGCGACCGAGGTGCTCAATCGCTTTCATGCCAAGGCGAGCAGTTCGACCGGCGAGCCTGAGCTCTACTGCGAAGGCTCCGGCAAAGCCGGCACGGCGCAGCCGCTCGTGGAGGGCGTCGAGCGCATGCGTGTGCGTTACTGGCTGGCAGGCGCCGCGCAGGCCGTGGACGCCGCGGCGCTCTCGCGCGATCAATGGGACTCGGTCGTGGCCGTCGATCTATGCGTGCTCGTGCGCGGCGCGCCGTTTGCCCGGCGCGTGCGCTACGTCGATTGCGACGGCGCGTCGGCCACCGCCGCGGATGGCCGAGCGCGGCAGGCCTTCTGGCGTCACGTGGCGCTGCGCAATGTGCTGGAGGCGCGCTCATGACTTTCGCGGCGCGGTGTTCGCGTAACCGGCGCCTGAGTCAGCGCGGTGTCGTATTGCCGGTAGTTCTGCTGATCGTTTCGATGATGCTCGCCACGGCGGCGGCGTGGTTCGAGGCGGTGCTGTTCGAGGCTCGCAACGCCGGCGCCGTCATCGATCAACTGCGCGCCTTCCGTGCCGCCGAAGCGGCTCTCGTACTCTGCTCGCGCGCACTGGCGGACGGCACGGCGATGGCGCCACCGGCGCCGCCGCAGCCGGGCGAACCGCAGGGCTGGCGCCGCCAGGAGCCGTTCGAGGCGCAGGCCAAGGCGCCCGTGCGGTCGTGGCCCGGCTCCGTGAGGCCGCCGCAGTGCTTCGTCGAGGCATGGCGTATCGAGGCGCGGCCGGCAGTGCGCGCGTTTCTCGTGACGGCGCGCGGATTCGGCTCAACGGACGACGCGCAAAGCTGGCTGCAGATGCAGCTCGTCCTGGACGGCACACGCATCGAGCGTCATTGGCGGCGCGTCGTAGCGAGGCCGTTTTGATCTCGGCAAAAGGAGGGGAGATGCAACGCAGTGGGCGTGGTTTTACTTTGCTCGAACTGGTTGTTGCGCTGGCGGCGATGGCCGTCGTCGCGGCTTTCGCGTTGCCGGGATGGCGCAATCAGATCGCGCGCGGGCATCGGATCGATGCCGTCGCGGCGCTCTATCGCGCGGCACAATTCGTCGATGCGCAAAGTCCGTTGCCGGCTTCGCTCCCTGCAGGTATGGATCAGGCGCCGCCGGGGGGCACGGCGGTTTATCGGCTGAAACTCCTGGCGGCAGACGAAACGAACGGTGGTTATACGATCGTGGCCTCGCCCACGGAAACGGGCCCGATGCGTAACGATCCATGCGGGGCGTTCATGCTCGATGCAAACGGTACGCGTGGCAATCAGGCGCCTGGCCTCGCCAATGCGGCCGTGCCCGTGACGGTTCCCAATTCGCGCGATTGCTGGCGGGACCGCTGAGCCGGGCAGCAGAGGGCGGCTTGAACGGCGCGTTAGCCGGTGATGTCGTCTTCTTCGGACGCGTAGCGCCGCGCGCCGCCGTTTGGCGTGCCTCGCTGGCGGCGCACCTGTTTCCAGATGCGCCAGGCCTCCCAGGCCGTGAGCGCGAGGCCGCCCCATTTCACGACCGGGCGGGCAGCCGAGGCGACGCTCTCGCGCAGCGGCTTGGCCAGCACGAGCGAGGCGATGGAGCTCAAGAGGGGATATTGCTTGAGCAGGTTGCCGAGCCCGGCGCCCATGCGGCCCACGCTTGTGCCGGTGCCGCCGAAACCCGGCACGAGAAAGCGCAGCCAGCTGAAGTGCGTGACCGCCTCGCGCAACTCGACAACCGAGGCCGCCATCTCGGCACGCTCGACGCTCGCGCGCACGATCAGCAGTTCCTTGCGCAAGGCGCGCAATTGCGGTGTCGACAGGTCGCGGGTACGCGTGCGTTCAGGGCGAAAGGCGTTGTCCGGTCGAGGTTGGCTCATGGATTGGATTCGGGCTTGGATTCGGGCTTGGATTCGCCGCTGGCGGTTGGCAAACGTGGACTAGGGCTTGCGAAGGATTTCACGATCCTTCTCGAATTCTTCGAGCGTCGCCTGGAATACGAGCGGCGCATTGCGCAGGCCATTGCGCGCCTTCAGGCCGCAGATGAGCGCACCGAGCCCATAGACGATGGTGATCCCGGCGAGTGCCTGCCAGCGCCAGGTGTCCCAGAAAGCGATTGCGACGAGTGCGGTCAGCGCGATCAGCGCCATGGCCCCAAGCAGCATCGCCGCGAGTCCGAGGAACAGCACGCCGAGCAGGCGTTCCTTCTCCTCTGCCAATTCGATGCCGATCAGCTCGAGCCGCGTGTGAAGCATCGCGAACGCGGAGCCGAGGAGACGGCGCGCCGGCCCGTGTTCTTGTCGCTGCGATTGGGTGTCTGTCGTCATGGCGAATGCGGTTGGCGAGCACGTGTGCGCGCGAGGCGAGTGCGCGAGGAAAGCGCTCAGAAAAGACAGGCCGGTGCAGTGCACCGGCCTGCAGGCTTGTGGTTCGGCCAGGTAACGGCCACGGTTGACCCAGTGGCGCCGGGCTGGTGCCCAGCATTTCCGTGAACGCTGCGCATCGTCAGCCGCCTTGCGTGGGCCGCCCGCGACGTGTCGTGGCGAGCGCTCCGCGGCTGCAAACCGCGCTGTTACTTGCGGTTGATCAACAAGCCCACGAGAACACCCACGCCGGCGGCAATGCCGATCGACGCCCACGGATGCTCGTGCACGTAGTCGTCGGTGGCGCGCGCCGCCTTTTTGCCTTTCTCGACCACGACGACCTGAACGTCGGCCGCCTTTTCCTTGGCTTGCTTCAGGCGCGTGAGGGCCGTTTCGCGAAGCTCCGAAGCGCGCTCGCCCGTGGCGCTCGCCGCTTGCTTGAGCAGGTCCTCCGCATCCGCGAGGACGGTTTTGATATCCGACATCAGCCTCTCCTTGTTGACCTCTGACATTGACTAGCTCCCATCGTGTCACATCACGCGTGAATCGTAACAAAGATACGAGCGCTGGCAAGCGTGGCGGGCCGCCGCCGGGCAAGAATTCCGCACAAATCGTTCCTGCGGGGGCGCGTGGCGGCTTTCCGAAGCGCACGCGTGGTGCTGCCCTGCGCATGCTGTGGCCGCACAGGTATTCACAGTAAAACAAATGGAGTTGATCTGGAACCAAAAGTTTCCGCGATCGTGGCCAAAATTACCAAAACTCATAACGGTCTGACCCGATGTTCGTTCGCGGGGCATGAGCGCACCCTGTATGCTTGAATGTAGTAAATGTCCACTGGATCAACGGGCCGCGCGCAGCGGCTGGTCCACCACATTCAAATTCAAAGGAAACCACACCATGAGTCTGCGTCTTGGCGATATCGCACCCGACTTCGAGCAGGATTCGAGCGTTGGCCGCATCAAATTTCATGACTGGCTCGGCAATAGCTGGGGCGTGCTGTTCTCGCACCCGGCCGACTTCACGCCGGTCTGCACGACCGAGCTCGGCCTGACCGCAAAGCTCAAGGACGAATTTGCGCAGCGCAATGTCAAGACGATTGCGCTTTCGGTGGATAGCGCCGAGTCGCACAACGAGTGGATCAAGGACATCAACGAGACCCAGGCGGCTAGCGTCGGCTTCCCGATTCTCGCCGATGGCGATCGAAAGGTGTCCACGCTCTACGACATGATCCACCCGAATGCGAACGAGACGTTCACGGTGCGCTCGCTCTTCGTGATCGATCCGAACAAGAAGGTGCGCCTCATCATCACGTATCCGGCGAGCACGGGCCGCAATTTCGACGAAGTGCTGCGCGTGATCGATTCGCTGCAACTCACCGACAACTACCAGGTTGCAACGCCCGGCAACTGGAAGCAGGGCGACGATGTCGTGATCGTGCCGTCGCTGAAGGACGAAGAAGTCCTCAAGCAGAAGTTTCCGAAGGGCTACAAGGCGCTGCGTCCGTATCTGCGCCTGACGCCGCAGCCGAACAAGTAAGGCAAGCCGCTCGGCCTGGCTGCGCATCGCGCGCGGTACGGAGCGCGCGGGGCAACAAAGCGAAAAGCGCCGCACGAGTCGATTCGTGCGGCGCTTTTTTTCATACGCCAACGGCTGCGGGGAGCGCGTTTAGAAGAACGCCTGAATACCCGTCTGCGCCCGGCCGAGGATCAGCGCGTGGATGTCGTGCGTGCCTTCGTAGGTGTTCACCACTTCGAGATTCACGAGGTGGCGCGCCACGCCGAACTCGTCGGAGATGCCGTTGCCGCCCAGCATGTCGCGCGCGAGGCGTGCGATGTCGAGCGACTTGCCGCACGAGTTGCGCTTCATGATCGAGGTGATCTCGACCGCCGCCGTGCCTTCGTCCTTCATGCGGCCGAGGCGCAGGCAGCCTTGCAGGCCGAGCGTGATTTCGGTCTGCATGTCGGCGAGCTTCTTCTGGATCAGCTGGTTCGCTGCCAGCGGGCGGCCGAACTGCTTGCGGTCGAGCACGTACTGGCGCGCCGTGTGCCAGCACGCCTCAGCGGCGCCAAGCGCACCCCAGGCAATGCCGTAGCGCGCCGAATTCAGACACGTGAACGGACCGCGCAGGCCCTTCACGCCCGGCATGATGTTCTCTTCGGGCACGAACACTTCGTCGAGCACGATTTCGCCGGTGATCGACGCGCGCAGGCCCACCTTGCCATGGATCGCCGGTGCGGAAAGACCCTTCCAGCCCTTCTCCAGAATGAAGCCGCGGATGTCGTCCTTGCCGTCTTCCTCGAGCTTCGCCCAGACGACGAACACGTCGGCGATCGGCGAGTTCGTGATCCACATCTTGGCGCCCGAGAGCGAGTAGCCGCCGTTCACCTTCTTCGCGCGCGTGACCATGCTGCCCGGGTCGGAGCCGTGGTTCGGCTCGGTCAGGCCGAAGCAGCCGATCCATTCGCCGCTCGCGAGCTTGGGCAGGTACTTCTGCTTTTGCGCTTCCGAGCCGAATTCATAGATCGGCACCATCACGAGCGACGACTGCACCGACATCATCGAGCGATAGCCCGAGTCGACGCGCTCCACTTCGCGCGCGATCAGGCCGTAGGCGACGTAGTTCAGGCCGGGGCCGCCGTATTGCTCGGGGATCGTCGGGCCGAGCAGGCCGACTTCGCCCATTTCGCGGAAGATCGATGCATCGGTCTTTTCGTGACGGAACGCTTCGAGCACGCGCGGCGCGAGCTTGTCCTGTGAATAGGCAGCGGCGGCGTCGCGCACCATGCGCTCGTCTTCGGTGAGTTGCTGGTCGAGCAACAGCGGATCTTCCCAATGGAACTGGGCGTGTGCGGCCATGGTGTCTCTCCTGTCGAACGCAGTTGGCGCTTTAGCTGTCGGCCGGAGCCAGTGCTTTAGCACTGACTCCGGCCCCATGCAGGGCACTTACTGCGATCCCATGCAAGTTGGTTGCGAAATCTCTCGAAATGGGCAATTTGCGCTTGACTGAAGTTCCGCCAAGCGGAACAATGTTTTGCAAATTGATCTTAGTGTATCACCAGCCCGCTCATGTCTGCATCTGAAATGAATTCATCTTCATCGTTTTCTTCCGCGCTGACAGAGGGTCCGATCGACGAGCGCAAGTTCGTCGTGGCGCTCGCGCGCGGGCTCGAACTGCTGCGCGCCTTCCGGCCCGGCGAGACGCTGCTCGGCAACCGCGATTTCGTCGTGCGCACCGGCTTGCCGAAGGCGACCGTCAACCGGCTCGCGTACACGCTCACCATGCTCGGCTATCTGCGCTTTGACGAATCGCTCGGCAAATATGCGCTCGACGCCGGCGTGCTCTCGCTGGGTTTCGCCTTGCTCTCGGGCACGGACACGCTCGAGCTCGCGCGCCCGCACATGCGCGTGTTCGCGCGCGAGGTGGGGGCGGCGGTGTCGTTGGGATGCCGCGACGGCCTCGATGTCATTTACCTCGAGACCATCCGCAGCGAGACAGCGCTCACGCTGGGGCTTGCCTCGGGCTCGCACCTCTCGATGCTGACGAGTTCGATGGGGCGCGCGTACCTCGCGGTGCAGCCGCTCGACGTGCGCGCGGCGCTCTTTGCGGAGCTGGAAAAGGCGGCGGGCGCCGAGGGCCCCGCGCAGGTTGCGGCGGCCAAGCGGGAGATCGAGGTCTTTGCGAAGGAAGGCGTCTGCTATTCGTTTCGCGACTGGCATGAAGACGTCAACGCCGTGGCGGTGCCGTTTCGCGAGCCGCGCGAGCGGCGCTGGCTGGTGCTCAGTTGCAGCGGGCCGGCTTCGTCGATGGGGCCGGACGTGTTTCGCGAACGCGTGGCGCCGCTCTTGAAGTCGCTGGCGCGCAGGCTAGGCGAGACGGTGTGATCCGCGTTGCAGCAGGCGAAAAAAAGCCGACCCGAGGGTCGGCTTTTTGCGTGAAGCGGTGTGCCCGGCTTAGTGATTCAGGCGGCCGAGCAGCAGGAACTCCATGAGCGCCTTCTGGACGTGCAGACGGTTTTCTGCCTCGTCCCAGACCACGCTTTGCGGGCCGTCGATCACTTCGGCGCTCACTTCCTCGCCGCGGTGCGCGGGCAGGCAGTGCATGAAGAGGGCGTCGGGGTTGGCACGCGCCATCATTTCGGCGTCCACGCACCAGTCGGCGAAGGCCTTCATGCGCGCCTCGTTTTCGGCCTCGAAACCCATGCTGGTCCAGACGTCCGTGGTCACGAGGTCGGCGCCTGCGCAGGCTTCGTTCGGGTCGTCGAACACCGCGTAGAAGGGCGCGCTTTCCGGCGCGACGAGAGCCGGATCGAGCGGGTAGCCCGGCGGCGTGGAGATGCGCAGCTTGAAGTCGAGGATTTGCGCGGCTTCGATCCACGTGTAGAGCATGTTGTTGGCGTCGCCCACCCACGCCACGGTCTTGCCGCGGATCGGGCCGCGATGCTCGTAGTACGTGAAGATGTCGGCCAGCACCTGGCAGGGGTGGTATTCGTTCGTGAGACCGTTGATGACCGGCACACGCGAGCTTTCGGCAAAGCGCTGGAGAATGTCCTGGCCGAACGTACGGATCATGATGATGTCCACCATGCGCGAGATGACCTGCGCCGAATCCTCGATGGGCTCGCCGCGGCCGAGCTGCGTGTCGCGCGTGTTCATGAACACGGCGTGGCCGCCCAGCTGGAAGATGCCTGCCTCGAACGAAAGGCGCGTGCGCGTCGAGCTCTTCTCGAAGATCATCGCGAGCGTGCGGTCGTGCAGCGGGTGATAGGTCTCGTAGTTCTTGAACTTGCGCTTCAGGATGCGCGCGCGCTCCAGCACATATTCATAATCGTCAAGGGAGAAATCCTTGAACTGCAGGTAATGGCGTATGGTACGGGAGGTCATGAAACGAAAACGGCGCCCGATCCGGCCTCGAACTGCAGGATTGGGCCGGCGACGCCGCTGCGGTTGGTGGTAAGTCAATGCAGCATAAAGGATTTTGCGGACTTTGACGAGTCGGCCGGGAGGGACAGGCAGGGCAGGGTCAGCTTCGGCGCCGGGTGCCGCGCGAGCAGGCGAGAGCGGGCGCTGAACACCGCCAGGCGTCGTATGTGCGGTGCGTCAAAAGAGCTGCTGCGCTATAATCTCACAGATTTTTCAGGCACGACGGCGGGCTTGACGCGCACAGCGCGGGGCTCGCGGGAGTGGCCTGTGCGCTGGCCGGCTGCTGTGCTGCACGTTCGATGCGGCGTCACGCAGGTCGGGTGCGCGAACGGCCTCTTCCCTCTCCATCGGACTGTATTGGCGCGCGGCCATCGGGCGAACTGCCCGCGGCTGGAGCTCCGCGGCACAAGCGCGGGCGGCGCGCTCGTGCTCAAGTTTCAGCTGCATAAGCGCACCGCGTCACCGCGGCACCGCGCAGTCATACAGGTACCCTACATGGCCGACGAAGCTCCAACCGAATACTTCATTCAAGGCATCACCAGTACCGGGAAGAAGTTCCGCCCGAGCGACTGGTCGGAGCGCCTGGCGGGGGTGATGTCGAGCTTTGGCCCGAAGGCGTCGGCCAATGCGCGCGGGCCGAACGCCTATCTGCGCTATTCGCTTTACGTGCGGCCGACGATGATCGGCGACCTCAAGGTCGTGGTGCTGGATTCGCGCCTGAAGGACGTCGAGCCGATGGCCTTCAATTTCGTGATGAGCTTCGCCAAGGACAACGATCTCGTGGTGACCGAGGCGTGCGAGTTGCCGCTCGATCACGCGACGCAGCAGGGCGGCGGCCGCTGAGCCGAAAGACATCCAACGCGCCGCAAGGTGCGCGAAGAAGGGCGCAGTGGTGCGCCGCTTCCACCGAACGAGACCCGCTGAGGCGGGTCTTTTTTTGTCCGCGCGAGGAACAGTGGCAGGCGCGCAGAACGCAGGAGCAGCGCTGGGGCGGAGCGGCGGCCACAAAAAAACCCGCCGAAGCGGGTTCTTTGTTGCAGCAGAATCAGGAAGCGCCCGCCGTGGCGGACGGCCCGAAACTTTACTGCGCAGCTTGCATTGCCTTGACGGCAGCAGCCAGACGGCTCTTATGACGAGCAGCCTTGTTCTTGTGAACAATCTTCTTGTCGGAGATGATGTCGAGCGTCTTTGCCGAGGCCTTCAGAACTTCTGCGGCCGCTGCCTTGTCGCCGGCGTCGATAGCCTTGCGGACAGCCTTGATAGCGGTGCGGAACTTCGAGCGCAGCGCCGAGTTGTGCGAGTTTGCTTTCGAGGCCTGACGGGCGCGCTTGCGTGCTTGTGCGGAATTTGCCATGTTGTTTCCTTATGTTTCGAGAGCGCCAGCCACCGACGTTCGGTCAAGCGGGACAACGCTCTTTGCCTGGATTTGAGCTTGCGGGAACGATTGCCCGAAAGCGCAAAACGGTATTTGCCGGGCTTGCCGGCAGCGCCTTTTGTGCCGAAGCGAAAGGGACCCTGAAATTCACGGCCGCTTTTCGCTCCCTTTCCAAGACGCGTTTCCGAGTACTTGCAAAGCTACTTGCAAAACTCGAAGCCGCGAATTATAGCAACAAAATCATGGACGTGGCAATCGCCGGGCGCCTCGCGGGCGGGGGCGCCCCAAAGCCCGCACTGGGCTATCGCGCCGCTGCAGTGACGGCCTTGACGCCGCGCATCGGCGAAGGACCGGGCGGCACCCGTATAATAAGCGCCCCATGAATCTATTCCGAGCCCTGCTGACGGTCAGCGGCTTCACGCTGCTGTCGCGCGTGACCGGACTGGCCCGAGAAACGCTGATTGCCCGCGCATTCGGCGCGAGCCAGTACACCGACGCCTTCTACGTCGCGTTCCGCATCCCCAACCTGCTGCGCCGGATCTCGGCGGAGGGCGCGTTCTCGCAAGCCTTCGTCCCGATCCTCGCGGAGTTCAAGAACCAGAAGGGGCACGATGCCACGCGCGATCTCGTCGACGCCACCTCGACGGTGCTCGCGTGGGCGCTCGCCATCCTCTCGGTGCTCGGCATCGTGGGCGCAACGTTCGTCGTGACCGTGGTCGCTTCGGGCCTGAAGAACGACGGCCAAGCGTATCAGCTCGCCGTCGTGATGACGCGCATCATGTTCCCGTACATCGTGTTCATCTCGCTCACGTCGCTCGCGTCCGGGGTGCTCAACACGTACAAGCAGTTCTCGCTGCCCGCGTTCGCGCCAGTGCTGCTCAACGTGGCGTTCATTACCGCCGCCGTGGTGTTCGCGCCGCACATGAAGCAGCCGGTCTTTGCGCTCGCGTGGGCCGTGATCGTCGGCGGCGTGCTGCAGTTCATCGTGCAGCTGCCGGGCCTGAAGAAGATCGACATGATGCCGCGCATCGGCCTCAATCCGCTTAAGGCGCTCGCGCATCGCGGCGTCAAGCGCGTGCTGGCGAAAATGGTGCCGGCCATGTTCGCGGTGTCGGTCGCGCAGATCAGCCTCATCATCAATACGAACATCGCTTCGCGCCTGGGCGCGGGCGCGGTCTCGTGGATCAACTACGCCGACCGGCTGATGGAGTTCCCCACGGCGCTGCTGGGCGTGGCGCTCGGCACGATCCTGCTGCCGAGCCTCTCGAAGGCGCACGTCGACGCCGATCCGCACGAATACTCGGCGCTGCTCGATTGGGGCCTGCGCGTGACCTTCCTGCTCGCGGCGCCCTCGGCCGTCGCGCTGTTCTTCTTCGCCGAGCCGCTCACGGCCACGCTGTTTCACTACGGCAAGTTCGACGCGAATTCCGTCATCATGACGGGCCGCGCGTTGACCGCCTACGGCGTCGGGCTGATCGGGCTCATTCTCATCAAGATCCTGGCGCCTGGCTTCTACGCGCGCCAGGACATCAAGACGCCCGTGAAGATCGGCGTGGGTGTGCTCGTCGCCACGCAGCTCAGCAACTACATCTTCGTGCCGATCTTTTCGCACGCGGGCCTGACGCTCTCCGTCGGCCTCGGCGCTTGCATGAACGCGTTGCTGCTCTTCATTGGCTTGCGCCGCCGTGGCATCTACATGCCGTCCTCGGGCTGGACCACCTTCTTCGTGCAACTGCTCGGGGCATGCCTCGTGCTCTCGGGCGCGATGCACTGGTGTGCAATCAGCTACGACTGGATCGGCCTGCACCGCGAGCCGCTCGCGCGCATTGCGTTGCTCGCTGCCTGCCTCGTGCTGTTCGCAGCGCTATATTTCGGTATGCTTTGGCTGATGGGCTTCAAATACGCATACTTCAAGAGGCGCACGAAGTGATCACGATGAACACGCGGGTGCTGGATTATTTCAGCACGCTCGTTGCCGACGACGAAAGCCTGCCGCTCACCGAAGCGGCGCTGGCGATCGCGCAGGATGCCTACCCGGACCTCGACTTGCAAGGCACGCTCGCCGAAATCGACGAGCTCGCGCTGCGCGCGAAAAAGCGCATGCCCGAGGGCGCCGACTTGCGCCAGCAGGTCACGTTTCTGAACCGCGTGTTCTTTCGCGAGATGGGTTTCGCGGCCAATCTCAACGACTTCTTCGATCCCGACAACAGCCATCTGAACGTCGTGCTCAGGCGCCGGCGCGGCATCCCCATTTCGCTCGCGGTGCTTTATCTGGAGATCGCGGGCCAGCTCGGGCTGCCGGTGCAGGGCGTGTCGTTTCCGGGGCATTTCCTGCTGCGCGTCTCGCTGCCCGACGGCGATGCGATGCTCGATCCGACCACGGGCCGCGCGCTCTCCGAGTCCGACATGGTCGAGATGCTCGAGCCCTATGTGGCGAACGCAGGCGACTCCGTCGCGCGAGCGCTGCGCATGCTGCTCGAGCCGGCCACGCGGCGCGAGATCGTCGCGCGCATGCTGCGCAACCTGAAGTCGGTGTATCTGCAGACCGAGCGCTGGGAGCGCCTGCTCGGCATCCAGCAGCGGCTCGTGATCCTGCTGCCCGAGAGCATCGAAGAGGTGCGCGATCGGGGTTTTGCGTACGCGCGCCTCGATTACCTGCGGCCGGCGCTGGAGGACCTCGAGCACTATCTCGACGAGCGCCCCGACGCCGAGGACGCAATGGTCGTCGAGTCGCAATTGCAGGAGCTGCGCCAGCGTACGCTCGATAATGATTGACCGGCGCGATTGACCGGAGGCGCACGCACGCGCTTTGTCCAGACGAAAAAAAGCCCGCGAATGTTTTATTCGTGGGCTTTTTTGCAACGAGCGAGTGCGCGTGCGCGGCGCCTTACTTCGGCTGCATGCGGATCGCGCCGTCGAGGCGGATGACCTCGCCGTTGAGCATCGGGTTCTCGACGATCTGCTTGACGAGCATTGCGTACTCGTCGGGCTTGCCGAGGCGCGGCGGGAACGGCACCATCGCGCCGAGCGCATCCTGCACTTCCTTGGGCATGCCGAGCAGCATCGGCGTTTCGAAGAGGCCCGGAGCAATCGTCATCACGCGAATGCCGTTCCTCGACAGATCGCGCGCGATCGGCAACGTCATCGCCACGACGCCGCCCTTGGAGGCCGCATAGGCCGCCTGGCCGATCTGGCCGTCGTACGCGGCCACCGACGCCGTGTTGACGATCACGCCGCGCTCGCCGCCTTCGTTGGGCGCGGTCTGCGCGATCGCGGCGGCCGCGAGGCGGATCATGTTGAAGGTGCCGATCAGGTTGACCGAAATGGTCTTGCTGAATGCGTCGAGCGGGTGCGGGCCGTCCTTGCCGACGGTCTTGATGGCGGGCGCGATGCCCGCGCAGTTCACGAGGCCGCGCAGCGTGCCGAGCGCGGTGGCGGCGGCCACGGCGCGCGCGCCGTCTTCCTCGCTCGCGACGTTGCACTTCACGAAGATGCCGCCGAGTTCTTTGGCAAGTGCGTTGCCCGCTTCCTCGTTGAGGTCGGCTAGCACCACCTTGCCG
The DNA here is from genome assembly GCF_004353915.1 of Paraburkholderia silviterrae. Classification (GTDB taxonomy): domain Bacteria; phylum Pseudomonadota; class Gammaproteobacteria; order Burkholderiales; family Burkholderiaceae; genus Paraburkholderia; species Paraburkholderia silviterrae. Next base: position 234,833 of record NZ_SMRP01000003.1, read on the forward strand.
CCTTCGGCCACGATGAGCCGCGCGCTGGCCGCGCCCAGGCCCGACGCGCCGCCGGTGATCAGGAATACGTTGTCGCGGATTTGCATCTGCCTTCCTCCTTGCTGCTCGATGGGTATTTTTTCTGCGGCGTGGCCCCGAGACGGGCCCGCTCGCGACTCATCGGCAAAGAGGAGCAGAACGAGGACAGGACCGGCCGGACGGGGAGGCCGGCGCTCTCGCACCGGACCTTGCCCGGCGCGGCCGGCAAGAGACGTCTTACTTGAGCGCGTCGAGTGCGCGGTTGCGGATTTCTTCGACGCTGCCGAGACCGGCGATCGCGCGGTACTGGGGCGCCTTCATGCCGTTTTCCTCGCCGCGCTTCGCCCAGTCGCTGTAGTAGGCGATGAGCGGCTTGGTTTGCGCGACGTACACGTCAAGGCGCTTGCGCACGGTCTCTTCCTTGTCGTCGTCGCGCTGGACGAGCGGCTCGCCCGTCACGTCGTCGACCATGTCCTGCTTGGGCGGGTTGAACTTCACGTGGTAGGTGCGGCCCGATGCCGGGTGCACGCGGCGCCCGCTCATGCGCACGATGATCTCGTCGAACGGCACGTCGATCTCGAGCACGTAGTCGATGGCCACGCCGGCCTGCTTCATGGCTTCGGCTTGCGGCAGGGTGCGCGGGAAGCCGTCGAACAGATAGCCGTTCTCGCAATCGCAGTCCTGCAGGCGTTCCTTCACCAGGTTGATGATGAGCGCGTCGGGCACGAGCTCGCCCGCGTCCATGTAGCGCTTGGCCTCGACGCCGAGCGGCGTGCCGGCCTTGACGGCCGCGCGCAGCATGTCGCCGGTCGAGATTTGCGGAATGCCGAACTTCTCTTTGATGAAGTTTGCCTGGGTTCCTTTGCCCGCGCCGGGGGCACCCAACAGGATCAAACGCATTTCTACTTTCTCCGATCTGTGTGAATTCTTGCGGCGCGGCGGCTGCCCTCAGGGGCGGCATCGGCAGCGTCGTGCGTCTCCTCACCAGCAGGCCAAATCGGGGGGAACCCCCCACGCACAAAGGCTTCTACGGCTCGCGCAAACAACCGATTATGCCATGGGATTTTCGGCCCACGGCCGGTATTAAGACCGGAATAATGCTTGCACGCGGGCGAGGTCGGCGGGCGTGTCGACACCGGGCGCCGGTGCGTCGGCCGTGACGAGCACCGCGATGCGCTCGCCGTGCCACATCGCGCGCAGTTGCTCGAGCGCCTCGACCTGTTCGATCGGCGAGTGCGTGAGCGAGGGGTAGCTGCGCAGGAACTTCGCCCGATACGCATACAGGCCGATATGCCGGTAAACGGTCGCCGGAGCCGGCGGGGCGGGCATGGCGGCCAGATCGAGGCACGCGGGCGACCAGTGCGGCTGCCAGGCGTCGCGAGCCCAGGGAATGGGGGCGCGAGAGAAGTAGAGCGCCACGCCGCGCGCGTCCAGCACGACCTTCACGACGTTCGGATTCAGAATCTCGTCGGGGGCGGTGATGGGGTGCGCCGCAGTGGCGATCGCGCACTCCGGATGCGCGGCGAGGTGCGACGCCACGTCGCACACCAATGCGGGGTCGATCAGCGGTTCATCACCCTGAACATTGACCACGATCAACTCGTCGTTCCAGCCAAAGTGCTCTGCGACTTCGGCCAGGCGATCGGTCCCCGAGGGGTGATCGGCGCGCGTCATGACGGCTTCGAAGCCGTGCTCGCGCGCGGCGTCGAGCACGCTCTGGGCGTCCGAGGCGATCAGCACCCGCTGGGCGCCCGAAGCGCGGGCGCGCTCGGCCACGCGCACGACCATCGGCTTGCCGCCGATGTCGGCGAGCGGCTTGTTGGGCAGCCGGGTGGACGCGAGACGCGCCGGTACGACGGCGACGAAAGGCTGCGCGGGCGTGGCCATGCTCAGGCGCCGCTCGGGCCGGCCGGATCGACGGGCGTGCCTTCGACGGTCTGGCGCGCCTCGTCGACGAGCATGACGGGAATGCCGTCGCGAATCGGATAGGCGAGCTTGTCGGCGTTGCAGATCAGCTCCTGCGCGGCGCGGTCGTAGCTGAGCGGACCCTTGCAGATCGGGCAGACCAAAATTTCAAGCAGACGAGCGTCCACGGAGTTTCTCCACAACCAGAGTAATGAGGCGATGATCGAGCGCGGCTTCAACGGGGACGACCCAGATGCGCGCGTCGTTCCAGGACCCCAATTTTACGGCATCTTTTTCGGTGACCAGGATCGCGTCGGCCGCGACCTCGCTGAACGGGTTCGCCGCGTAGTCGTAATGGTCGGGCAGCGCGAGCGTCTGCGGCGCGAGGCCGGCCGCGCGCAGGGTCGCGAAAAAGCGCTCCGGAGAGCCGATGCCCGCGGCTGCCACGACGCGCTGCGGCGGCGGCTGGCCCGGCGCGCCTTGCGCTGCGAATTGCGCGAGCGGGCGGCGCAGGGCGGGATTCGCCAGGTGCCAGGCCTCGCCGGGCTCGAGCCTGAGCGCGAAGGTGTTCGGCCAGTCGGGCAGCTTGCGCTCGAACGGATTATTGACGAGCGTGGCGTCGCGCCGCCGCGAGAGCGGCTCGCGCAGTGGCCCGGCGGGCAGCAGAAAGCCGTTGCCGCCCAGCCGGTGATCGAACACGACCAGTTCGGCGTCGCGCGCGAGGCGGTAGTGCTGCAGGCCGTCGTCGCTCACGATCACGTCGACGTCGCGGTGCGCCGCGCACAGCGCCTGCGCCGCCCCGACGCGGTCGGGCGAGACCCACACCGGCACGCCCGTGCGGCGCGCGATGAGAAGCGGCTCGTCGCCGCACGCGCGGGCGGACGTGGACGCCGTCACCGGCGTCGGGCGCGGCACTTTCGCGCCGTAGCCGCGCGAGACGACGCCGGGCGTATAGCCTGCGGCGCGCAGCGCCTCGACGAGCGCGATCACCGTGGGGGTCTTGCCGGTGCCGCCCACCGTCACGTTGCCGACCACCACGACCGGCGCGCCCACACGCACCGCTTTGAGCCAGCCGGCCGCATAGGCCGCACGGCGCGCGCCGCTCACGGCGGCGAACACGACGGAGAGCGGCGCGAGCGCCCAGGCGAGCGCTCCGCGCTGCTGCCACTCGCGAGCGAGGCCCGCTTCGGCGCGCGCCTTGAAATCGCTGACAGGACCGCTCATCGGCGTGTGCCGCGCGCGGGTCCTGCGTAAGAAAGGCACCGCAGGCTGACGGACAGAACGGGCATCGGAGCGGTTCTCCAGTTCGAGGTGTGCGCCGCAATAAAGGGTAAAGGGCGCCGCTGGGATAGCAAGGACGGCGCTTTCGGGTGGCGAACGGGCCGTCGTGAACCCGGCACTCTAGCGCGGGTGAGCGCAGGGCGGCAAGTTGCAAGGCCACGCAAGCGGCAGCCGATCAGCGGTAATGGGCCCGCGCACCAAGAAAAAGCAGCCTGTGGATAACTTTGTGGAGAAAGCGGGTCGCGGCGCCCGCAAAAGCCCGCTGATAGCCTGTCTTATCGGTGTAATGCTTTGTTATTGGGATAAAAAACGCATTTAAATCAATGGGATGGCGCAGTTTTTCAGCGATTTTTACAGAATTGCAGCAAATATGTCACATGACGGAGTCGATGTGGACACCTCGCAGCCCTTGTTCGATGGGAGCGCTTCCTGCTGGACTGCCGCACCCCGAACGGTCTATCGTCTGTCCGGGCTATTTTCGACCCATCGTTCACTCACGTCCTGCTCATGAATTCCGACCGTTTTTCTTCCGCGCCCGGCGGCGACGTTGTCGTCCCGGTTTCGGCGCTCAACCGCGCGATCGCCTCGATGCTCGAACGTTCGTTCCCGCTCGCGTGGATTTCCGGCGAAGTCTCGAACTTCACGCGCGCGGCGAGCGGGCACTGGTACTTCTCGATCAAGGACGCGCAGGCGCAAATGCGCTGCGTGATGTTCCGCGGCCGCGCGCAATACGCCGAGTTCACGCCGCGCGAGGGCGACCGCATCGAGGTGCGCGCGCTCGTCACGATGTACGAGCCGCGCGGCGAGGTGCAGTTGAACGTCGAGGCGATCCGGCGCACGGGGCAAGGGCGTCTGTTCGAGGCGTTTTTGCGCCTGAAGGCGCAGCTGGAGGCCGAAGGGCTCTTCGACCCCGAGCGCAAGCGCGCACTGCCCACGCATCCGCGTGCGATTGGCGTGATCACGTCGATGCAGGCGGCGGCGCTGCGCGACGTGCTGACGACGCTCGCGCGCCGTGCGCCGCACGTGAGCGTGATCGTTTATCCGGCCCCTGTGCAAGGCGCGGGCTCGGCGGAAAAGCTCACGGCCATGCTCGATGCCGCGAACGCACGTGCGGAAGTGGATGTGATCGTGCTGTGCCGCGGCGGCGGCTCGATCGAGGACCTCTGGTCGTTCAACGACGAGACGCTCGCGCGCGCCATCGCGGCGAGCGCGATTCCCGTGGTGAGCGGCGTGGGTCACGAAACCGATTTCACGATTGCCGATTTCGCCGCCGATGTCCGGGCACCCACGCCCACCGCCGCCGCCGAGCTGGTGAGCCCGCAGCGCGTGCTGCTGCTGCGTGAGCTGGACCAGCGCCACGCCGCGCTCGCGCGTGGCTTCGGCCGCTTGATGGAGCGCCGCGCCCAGCAGCTCGACTGGCTCGCGCGGCGCCTCGTTTCGCCGGGCGAGCGCCTCGAGCAGCAGCGCACGCATCTGCGCCAGCTGGCGATCCGGCTGGCTTCGGCGGGCTCGCGCGCGAGCGCGCAGGCGCGCGCGCAATTCAACTTCGTGCAGATGCGCTGGCAGCGCATGCGGCCCGACGCAGCGGCGCAGCGCGCCCAGCTGGAGTCGCTCGGGCGGCGCCTCGACGCCGCATTCGCACGCGAGCGCGAGCGCGAAACGGCGCGCGTTGCCGGGCTGGCGGCGCGCCTCGAAGTGCTCAGCCCGCAGCGCACCTTCGAGCGCGGCTACGCGGCGCTGCTCGACGCGCAAAGCGGCGCGGCCGTGCGCTCCCCGGGCGCGCTCAAGCCGGGCAAGCGCCTGACCGTGCATCTCGCGCAGGGCAGCGCGGACGTTGCACTCGCCGACGTGCAGCCGAGGCTCTCCGAAGGCTTCTGAAAAAGGGCGCGCGTGGTGTCTTTCACGCGCCTTGCGAACCCCCACGCGCCGTGTTGCAGGCACGCTCGCAGCGGGCGCGGCGCTTGCTGAAAAGCCCGCGCAATCGCTGCGCAACAGTGGCATAAGCGCTGCATAAAAGCCCTGCGAAACCGATGATCGGCATAATGTCCACGCGTTTGCGGGGTTATTCCAACTCGCCTACAATCGAGTGCTCCATGCCGGTTATCACGCAGAACTCCCCATAACACGACGAAGGAACCGCATCATGTCATTTACGCTCCCGCCGCTGCCGTTCGCGAAGAACGCTCTTGTCCCCACGATGTCGGAAGAGACGCTCGAATACCACTACGGCAAGCACCACCAGGCCTACGTCACGAATCTGAACAACCTGATCCCGGGCACCGAGTTCGAGAACCTCTCGCTCGAAGAGATCATCAAGAAGTCGTCGGGTGGCGTGTTCAACAACGCGGCCCAGGTCTGGAATCACACCTTCTTCTGGAACAGCCTCTCGCCGCAAGGCGGCGGCGCACCGTCGGGCGCGCTCGGCGACGCGATCAACGCGAAGTGGGGCTCCTTCGACGCGTTCAAGGAAGCCTTCACGAAGGCCGCTGTCGGCAACTTCGGCTCGGGCTGGACGTGGCTCGTGAAGAAGGCGGACGGCTCGCTCGACATCGTGTCGACCAGCAACGCCGCCACGCCGCTCACGACCGACGCCAAGCCGCTCCTCACGATCGACGTGTGGGAACACGCTTACTACATCGACTATCGCAACGCGCGTCCGAAGTTCGTCGAAGCGTACTGGAACATCGCTAACTGGGACTTCGCTGCGAAGAACTTCGCGTAAAGCGTCTTCCGCTCCCACGGTGTTCGCGCTGCCCGATCCGGGCGGCGCACCGAAAAAAGCCCTCGATGCGAATCGAGGGCTTTTTGTTTTGGCGCGCGTTTTCGTAGCGCGAATTACGCGAGCGCGGCAAGCGCTTCCTGCGTCGAGCGCACGTGCCCCATGTGGCGGAACAGTTTCTCGAACGTGAAGCGGTGCATGTCTTCGTTCAGCGCCGAGGTGGCGTCTTCGACGAACACGAGCTTGAAGCCCTGGTCGAAGGCCGCGCGCGCGGTCGACTCCACGCCGAAATTGGTCGCGATGCCACCGATCACGAGGGTGTCGATACCACGACGGCGCAGCTGCTGCTCGAGGTCGGTGCCGTAGAACGCGCCCCACTGGCGCTTCGAGACGACGACGTCGCAGGCCTGCGCGCCGATCTCGGGCACGAGCTCGGAAGCGATGGCGGGCGCCGCCGGCGCGTCGGGGGCGCGCGTGGGCGCGTCGGCGGGCATCGCGAGGATGTCGTTGAGCAGCACGCGCACCCAGACGACGGTGCCGCCTTTGGCGCGCAGCGCATCGGCGAGGGTCTTCGCGTTGGCGACCACCTGAGCGCCGGCATGGGGCGCGATGGGGCGGCTCACGATGCCGTGCTGGAGATCGATCATCACGAGCGCGGTCTTGCGCGGGGCGAGAGAAAGGGCTTGCGTCATGATTCACCAATATGTGAGGATAGCCTCACATATCATACATGAATGTGAGGGAGGCCTCAGATATGGCGGTTGCACCGCTGCGACGCAAAACTGTGTCGAATGAAGCCGCGCGGCGTGTGCCGCGTCAGGAACGCGCCGCGCGCACGCTCGATGCGCTGCTCGAAGCGGCGGCGGATGCATTTGCCGAGCGCGGCTTCGAAGCCGCCACGATGACGCAAATCGCGCAGCAGGCCGGCGTCTCGATTGGCGCGGCGTACCAGTATTTCCCGAACAAGGACGCGCTTGCGCTTGCCTTGCGCCAGCGTTACGGCGACGAAATGGATGCGCGCTGGAGCGCGCTCGTCGAGGTGCAGGCGCAGGCGCAGGCGCAGACGCAGACGCAGACGCAGACGCAGACGCAGACGAGCGGCGAGCTCCCACCCGCGCAGCTCGCCGAACGGCTGCTCGACATGATGGTCGAGTTGATGGACGCATACCCCGCGTATTTGCCGCTGCTCTCCGTCTCGCTGGGCTTTCGTCGCGACGAGGCGGCGCGCAACAAGCTGCGCCAGCGTTTCGCCACGCTGTTCAGGCGTTACAACGCGGCGCTCGGTGCGGACGACGCTTATCGCGTTGCCGAGGTCATGCTGCAGGTCATCAAGAGCCTCAATCTGCTCTATGCGAGCGCGAAGCCGAAGGAGCGCAAGCTGCTGGTCGCCGAGTATAAGGGCGTGCTGGCGGCATGGCTCGCCGTGCGGCTCGCGTGAGCCTCAGCGCGGCACTGCGTCTTCGCGCGACGCGAGCACGCGGTCGATCAGCCCGTATTCCGCCGCTGCCTCTGCCGACATGAAGTGATCGCGGTCCGTGTCGCGCGCGATCTGCTCGATGTCGCGGCCCGTGTGCGCGGCGAGCATCGCATTCAGGCGCTCGCGCTGATAGAGCACTTCGCGCGCCTGTAGCTCGACATCGGCGGCGGTGCCCTGGCTGCCGCCCGAGGGCTGGTGGATCATGATGCGTGCGTTCGGGAGTGCGAAGCGTTTGCCGGGCGCGCCGGCGGCGAGCAGGAACGAGCCCATGCTCGCCGCGAAGCCCGTGCATAGTGTGGAGACGTCGGGCTTCACGAACTGCATCGTGTCGTGGATCGCGAGGCCGTCGTAGACCGAGCCGCCCGGCGAGTTGATGTAGAGGCTGATGTCCTTCTCCGGATTCTCGGCTTCGAGAAAGAGCAACTGCGCGACGACGACGCTCGCCGTCTGTTCTGTCACCGGTCCGACCAGAAACACGATGCGCTCGCGCAAAAGGCGCGAGTAGATGTCGTAGGCGCGTTCGCCGCGGCCCGAGGTTTCGATGACGGTCGGAACCAGATTGAGCGCGTGCGGCGCGATTGCTGCATGATGCTGAGCGGTGGGATGCATGAAATTCCTCGCGTTTGGGTGGTCGGAAGCGGCATATCGGTGCTGCTCACCCAAGACGCCCGCCGCGCGTCGCGTGTGACGAATATTTTTTTGCGCGAGGCTGTCACATCGGCGCGCTGCCGGTCGTCTCACGGGCGAGGGCGGCGTGGGCCGTCCACGCAGAGCCGGCGCGGCGAAGGCGCGCGAGGCGCCAGCGAAGAGGAGCAGAGCGAATGACCCAGGTGACCGACGAAATAGACACGCGGGACTTGCGCAGCGCGTGCGATGCCGCGCAGGCGAGCGCCGCTGGCGCGCCGCAAGATTGCGTGCGCGAAGTGGCGCGGAGCGTAGTGGCGCTCGAAGCACCGGCCGGCTCGCCAGGCGGCGCATGGAGCGAGGGGCGCCGCGCCGCTGTCTTCGACAAGGAGCGCGCGCGCTTGCTGGCGTTGGCCATGCGTGTGCTGGGCAGCCGTGCCGAGGCGGAAGACGTCGTGCAGGACGCGTGGTTTCGCTGGCGCGAGGCCGACGTGGAGGCCGTGCGCGTGCCGCAAGCGTGGCTCGCGACGGCGGCGGTGCGCCTCGCGATCGATCGGCTGCGCAAGCAGCGCCGCGAGCGCGCGGGCGAGCGCGAGGTGCCCGGCGCGGGGCTATGGCTCGACGACACCGCGCCTTCGGCGGAGGAGGCGGGCCTGCGCGCCGCACGTCTCGCGGACGGGCTGCTGATGCTGCTCGAGCGGCTCGGGCCGATCGAGCAGGCCGTCTTCGTGCTGCGCGAGGCGTTCGATTGCGATTACGCGGAGATTGCCGGGCTGACCGGTTGCACGCCCGTGCATTGCCGCCAGATCGTGCGCCGCGCGCGCGTGCGGCTGGCGCGCGAGCCGGTGCTCAGGCCCGTAGCGCCCGCCGATGCGGCGCAGCACGCGCTCATCGTCGAGCGGCTGCGCGAGGTGCTTCATGCGCAGGACCGCGCGGGCCTGATGGACCTGCTGGGCGCGACTGCGACGGCACTCGTGGCGGCGGGCGCGACGGCGGGCACGGCGCCGGCGCACAGTTCGCGCGTCGGGACCGGGGCTGTGGCGATGTCGAGCGGCGCGCGCGCGCCAATGCGCCGCTTGCGTGCCGAGATGCTCACGCTCTATGGCGAGCCGGGCGTTGCGCTGCTGGCGGAGGACGGCGAGTTGGCCGCGTGGCTGCACGTCAGCGTGGCGGACGATGGACGCACCGCGCCGGTGGTCTGCGTGGCAGCGACCGCGGGCGGGAGCGCATTGCAGGCGGCCAATCGGGTGTGGGCAGGCGCGGCGGTGCGCTCGCTGCTCGCGAAGCTCGCCCGATCCGTGGCGGACGACAGTGCGCCCGGCGTACCGGTGCGCTCGCCGCAGCAGGTCATGCAGCAGACGACCCAGGCAGCGGCTTCAGTCGCTGCAACGTGGATGCAATCAGGCGAATCCGCATCCGCGCAGCTCGCCCGATCGCTCGAGCCGGCCTGAGCGCGCGGGACTACCGCGAGGCCGCTTCCCAATTGATGTCGACGCACAGCACCTGCAGGCCGTGCGCCGTTTGCGCGGCGATCGAGGCGGTCACGCACAGGTGCGCCTCGTTGATCGAGAGATAGGGCGGCGTGAACTGCACGCTGCCGGGCGCTTTCATGGCGCCGATGAAGTAGGGCCGGCGTTCCCAGCTCGCGCCCTCGGAATGCAGGAGCGGCCGGAAGCGCTTGGCGCGCTGCGTCGCGCGCCCGTCGGGCAGCACGTTGTCGCCGATCTGGCGGCCCGAGGCGTCCAGCAAGAAGCTGCGCGCCGTCTCGGCGAGGCGGAGCAGCGGCAGCGTGGCGTCGGCCATGCTCGCGCCCGTGGCGAGCTGCGCCGCCGCCGCTTCGAGCGCTTTCACGTAGGGCGCCAGGCGCGCGCACTGGGTCCGCTCGCGCGCGCTCACGCGTTCACGCAGCCGCGCGGAGAGATCGTCCATCAGGCGCGCGGCGGTCGCGGGCGGGACGGGCTCCACGTCGGGGCGCGCGAAGTACGCGCCCTGCACGAAGTCGGCGTTGCTTTCCAGCGCGATCAACGCGTCGCGCTCGGTCGAGAGGCCGCCCACCAGCACGAGCTGGCCGGACTCGTGCAGCATCGAGACGAGCCCCGGCAGCACGCGCTCGATGTGCGCGTGGCGGCTCGCCTGCGCGAGCAGGCTGCGGTCGAGCGTGACGATATCGGGCCGCAGATGCCACACCCGGTCGATATTCGAATGCTTGGCGCCGAAGCCGTCGAGCGCGATCACGAAGCCCGCCTTGCGCAACGCGTCGATGATTTCGGCGAAGCGCGAATTCTCGCCGCCCGCCTGCTCCGAGACCTCCAGCACCACGCGTTGCGGCTGCAGCCCGAGCGCCTTGATGCCGGCAAGCAGGGCGTCGCCATAGCTCGTGTCCATGAGCGCGGCGGGGTGCAGGCTCAGGAAGAGCCATTCGTCGTGCGAATCGAAGGCGTTGAAGTTGCCCAGATGCAGCGATTCCGCGAGGCGGCCGAGCTCGAGCAGGTCGCCGCGCCGCGCGGCCTGCGTGAAGACTTCCTGCGACGGCACCTGGTCGCCATGCTCGTCGTGCGCGCGCAGCGACGCGTGGTAGCCGATCGCGCGGCGGTGGGCGACCGAGAACACCGGCTGGAACACGCTGAACACGGTGTATCCGCCGTAGAGCACGGTGCGTCGCGCGCCTGCTTCGCCCGCGACGGGACGCGACTGAAAGCCGGGGGGATCGAGTTCGATCATGCTGGTCATAGGGCTGGGTGGCGCGCGCGCCAAACCGCACGCGCGAATCTCGAGTTTACATTACTGGATAGCCGTGCAAAAAGTATGCGCATTGAGACACATGGCGGATCGGGCCATGCGTCGGGGATATCGGCTATTTCGAGACTGTGCGCGGGGGTGGCCAGGCACCCGTGTGGCGCCTGCGCGCCGCTCGCACGCACCGTGCGCAGCGCCCCGTGCACCGTTGCAGTGCGGTGCGCAGCGTGGTGCCCTTGGCTTCAGGTGCGCTCCGAAGGATCGGTCTTCTTCGCCGTGCGGCGCACGTCGTCGGAGAGCTGGGCGAAGATCCACGACGAGGCCGCCGTGATGATCCCCACGCACACGAACGTCGCGTGGAACGCCGGAATCACGTTCGAGCCCGTCGCATGGTGGATCAGGCTGGTGAAGGTCGTCAGCAGTGCGCCCGCGACGGTCACGCCGAGGCTCATCGAGAGCATCTGCACGAGCGAAAAGAGGCTGTTGCCGCTGCTCGCGCCGCCCATGCCGAGATCCTTGAGCGTGAGCGTGTTCATCGCCGTGAACTGCATGGAGTTCACGCCGCCGAACACAGCCAGCTGCACGATGCGCAGCCACAACGGCTCGTCTGGCGTCGAGAGCGTGAAGCTCGCCATCATGAGCCCCACCAGCACCGTGTTGGTCACGAGCACGCGCCGGTAGCCGTGGCGCGTGATGAGATACGTGACGAGCCGTTTGGAGCCCATGCCCGCCGCGGCCACCGGCAGCATCATGAGGCCCGCTTCGAACGGCGTGTAGCCGAGCGCGACTTGCAGCAGCAGCGGAATCAGGTACGGCATCGCGCCGCTGCCAATACGCGCGAACAGGTTGCCGAGCAGCCCCACGCAGAACGTGTGGATCTTGAAGAGATCGAGCGAGAAGATCGGCGTTGATGTCCGCGCCGCATGCAGCCCGTAGGCCACGAATGCCGCGAGCGACACGATCAGCATCACGAGCACGGTCGCTTGAGGGATGCCGAGCTCGGCGCGGCCATCGAGCGCGAGCGAGATCGTCACCATGCCGGTGACGAGCAGCAGGTAGCCTGGCACGTCGAACGCCGGCGTATCGGGGTTGCGGCTGTCGGGCATGAAGATGAAGGTGGCCACGCAGCCCGCCACGCCCACCGGCACGTTGATGAGAAAGATCCAGTGCCACGAGGCGATCTGCACGAGCCAGCCGCCGAGCGTCGGGCCGATGAGCGGGCCGATGAGGCCCGGAATCGCCACGAACGAGAGCGCGGGCAGATAGCGCTCGGCGGGAAACGTGCGCAGCACGGCGAGACGTCCCACCGGCAGCAGCATCGCGCCGCCCACGCCCTGCACGATGCGCGCGAGCACGAGCTGGTTCAGCGTGTGCGCGCTCGCGCACAAGAGCGAGCCGACCGTGAAGACGAGGATCGCGCCGAGAAAGACGCGGCGCGTGCCGAGTTTGTCGGCGAGCCAGCCGGAGACGGGAATCATCACCGCCATCGTCAGCGAATAGGCGATCACGACCGATTGCATGCGCAACGGCAGTTCGCCGAGGCTCGTCGCCATCGCGGGCAGCGCCGTGTTGACGATGGTCGAATCGAGCGTCTGCATGAAGAAGCCCGTGGCGACGAGCCACAGCATCACGGACAACTTGCGGGCGGAAGGCGTGGGTGTGGAGCTGGATGAGACGGTGGATTCGGACATGGGAGAAGGCAGGCGCGCAGGCGGTGGCTGGCAGCCGCCATTGTAGTGAACCCGGCGATCCGGTGTGCGTCTGGCGCAGCGCGGCGCGTTGCGGGCCGGGGCTTGCCTGTGGTCCGGAATCAGCCCGGAATCAGCCCGGAATCACCCCGGAATCACCCCGGAATCACCCCGGAACGCGCGCGGCCGCCGCGAAGAACGCCTGGGCGCGCGGGTCGAGCGCGAACGCCACGTTGATGCGCAGCCACGGGCTCGGCTCGCCATGGGGCCGGAAGTGGCTGCCCGGCGACGCGCTCACGCCAAACGGCTCGCCGCAGGGGACGAGCCGTGCCGAATCGTCCACGTGCGGCACGCGCGCCCAGATGAACTTGCCACCGCTCTGCGCGTACGGGCGCACGCCGGCCTGCGCCGAGGAGCGTCCCGCGAACAGTTCCCAGCCATGGTCTTCGAGTGTGCGCGAGGCGGCGCCGATCGCTTCGGCCATGCGGCGGCGCAGCCGCTCCAGATACTTGCGGTACGCGCCGCGCTCGAGCAGTGTGGCCGCCACGGCCTGCGTGAAGCACGAGCCGCTGATGCTCGTGAGCGCCTTGATCGAGGCGAGGTCGCGCACGATCGCCGGATTCGCGACCACGTAGCCGATACGCAGCGACGAAGAAAGCGTCTTGGATAGCCCGCCCACGTAGATCACGTGCTCGAACTGGTCGAGCGCGGCGAGGCGGTCCGTGGGGTCGGCCTGGAAGTCGGCGTAGATGTCGTCTTCGACGATGGTGAAGCCGTGTTCGCGCGCGAGCTGCAGCAGGCGGAACGCGACGGGCGGCGAGACGGTCGTGCCGGTCGGGTTGTGGAACACCGTGTTGATGAAGAAGGCTCGCGGGCGATGCTGCGCGAGCAGCGCGTGCAGATGCTCGAGATCGGGGCCGCTCGCCGTGCGCGTGACGCCGACGAGGCGCACGCCGTGCAGCTTCAGCAGTCCGTACAGGTTGTAGTAGCCCGGATCCTCCACGAACACGGTGTCGCCGGGCTTGAGCATGTAGCGCATCAGGAGATCGAGGCCCTCGCTCGCGCCTTCGGTGATGAGGAGCTGCTGGGCGTCGACGGCGATGCCGAGCGGCGCGAGCCGGTTGCGCAGATGCTCGCGCAGCGTGGCGTCGCCAAGCGGCGAGCCGTAATCGACGAGACTCGACGGGTTGGTGCGCGAGACGTGGCGGATCGCCTGGCCGATCGCCTCGATGTCGCGCCACGCCTGCGGGATCGAGCCGCTGTCGAGCTGCAGCGTCTCGCCGGGACGGTTGAGCTGGCTGAGCAGGTGGCCCGATTCGTCGGCGGCGTTCGAGAGGTCGCAGGTGCCCATGCCGGACAGCCCCAGGCGCGCGTGCTCGCTCACGTAGAAGCCCGAGCCGTGCCGCGAGTCGAGGTAGCCGAGCGAAACCAGCCGGTCGTAGGCCTCGATCACAGGAAAGCGGCTGATGCGGTAGTCGGCGGCGAACTGGCGGATCGAGGGCAGGCGCGCGCCCGGGTGCGCGGCGCGCGAGCGGATCCACGTCTGCACGCCGGTGACGATCTGGTCGGTGAGCGGGACGCTGCTGGCGCGGTCGAGTTCGAGTTTCATGCGGGCCTCGCTGGGATGCCGGGGGCTGCCGGGGGTGCCCCTATGTCTTTCGTCAAGCGTTAGGGGCTGACTTGGGTTGGTAAATGGTGCCATCACGCAGCATGGCGAACAGGACGTGGCAGCGTCGCCGTGCCAGTGCGATGAGGGCCTGGTTGTGGCGCTTGCCTTGCTGGATCTTGCGCGAGTAATAGGCCCGCGAGACTGGGTCTCGTAAGGCCGCGAAGGCAGAGAGGAACAAGGCTCGCTTGAGCACCTTGTTGCCCCGTCTGGATGGATGCTCGCCACGGATCGACGAGCCTGAGCGCCGGGTGACTGGTGCCAGGCCAGCGTAGGCCGCCAGATGCGCGGCGGAGGCGAAGGCTTTATGGGCGACTTCGGTCAGGAGTCTGGCGGCGGTCCTGACGCCGACTCCAGGCATGCTGGTCAGGACCGGCCAAAGAGGGTGAGCAAGCACCAGCCGCTCAACTTCGGCGGCGATTTCGTCACGCTGCTTGCGCAAGGCGGCGAGTTGCTGGGCCAAGCGTGGCATGACGATGGTGGCGGCCTGCGTGCCGGGCACGATCACGGCTTGCTCGTTCAGCGCTTGAACGATTTCGGCCGCCAGGTTCTTGCCCATACGCGGTGCGAGCCTGGTCAGGCGGTAGGCAAGTGTCTTCTCGCTGGCAGCGGCAAGTGCGGCTGGCGACGGGTAGCGCTCAAGCAGATCGAGCACAGCTGGATGGTCGAGGCGCGGTCCGAGAACGCGCTCGAGCGCTGGATGGATCTGGGTGAGCAAGCCGCGAATGCGGTTGCTGGTTTGAGTGACCTGAGCAGCGAGATCATCGTCGAAGCCGCACAGCATGGTGAGCTCGGCGAGTTGCTCGTCGGCCAATCGAAGCGAGCGCAGCGTATGCGGCATCGAGCGGGCGGCTTCGGCAATGATCGCAGCATCGCGGGCATCGGTCTTGGCTTCGCCTGCATGCAAATCGGCGATGCGGCGCATGGCCAGTCCCGGCAGATAGGCGACGAGTACGCCTTCAGCTCGGGCGACGGCCACTGGAAGCGCGCCGATGGTGGAAGGCTGATCGACGACGAACAGGAGTCGACCGTGAGTCTTGAGTTCCGCGATGAGGGCACGCAGCTTGACCTCATCGTTGGGTAGCGCCTTGTTGTACAGACGCTTGCCGTTTCGATCGAGTGCGACGGCGTGATGCTGGCCTTTACCGACATCGACGCCGACGAAGACATCGACGGCATCACGTTGTTGTGTGTCTTGCATCGCAGTTTGTGCAGAGTAAACGGATTGGCCTGCAACAACGGTGGCAAGTCTCGGCATCCACGTTACGGACGGCGTCGGGATATCCCGGCCAAACCCCTATCAGCGATCACCAGCCACCCACCAGGCCCGGCGACAACACCCCCCGGATCATGACTGCGACTGGGGGCGGGAATCATACCGGGCCTGGCTGGCCAAAGCCCCGATTATCGGGGCAGGAATATAGTAACGGGGCTCGGGTTGCCGCCTGGCTATTGCCTGGTCGTTGCTGGAGGGCTGCGATCAAGTGTCCGGTTTTTCGACTGCACAGTTCCGCATGAACTGTTCGGAACTGTGCATGGGATCGCTTCACGCTGACGGCAATAATGCGCTAACCGGGAAGGCCCTTCAAGCCGCTTCTTCACGCGATTTGGCGCGCGTTGGAGGTGGCCTGGGCGCTGACCCGCAAGTCATCAGCAAGGAGCACGGCAATGCGCGAAATCCGTATTTTCGAACTTGAGCATGGCGAGCCCGCCGAGACCTGGCGGCTCGCGCAAGCAATGCAACTGCACGTGAGCGAAGGCGAGCTCTGGCTCACGCTCGGCGGCGACGCCGACGATTACTGGTTGCGCGCCGGCGAGTCGATTCGTCTCGAGGCCGGTGCGCGCGTTTGCCTGAGCGCGGGGCGCGTGGGCGCGCGCTTCGTGCTTGCGCAAGGCGGTGCCTCGGCAAGCGAGGGGCGCGACATGCCTGCGGTAGTGCCGCCGGCGCGCGCCCAGACGACGGCGGGGCTCGCGGGACGGCTCGCGCAGGCGCTGCGCGAGCGTTCGGCGCGGTTGCAGTGGGGCGTGCACGCGCCAGGTTGAGCCGAATCGATTGAGCCGCTGTGGAAGGCGGCGTTGCCAGCCGCTAAACCGTTGCCCCGCGCGGATGCACCGCGCAGGCGATTGCGCGGACCGGCTGCGCGTCGCGCCACGTACACGCCTCAACCCGCGTCGCCGAGTTCGCCTACATAGCGCGCGCGTGGCCGGATCAGCCGGCCATCGGCGTTCTGCTCCAGCGCGTGAGCGATCCAGCCCGTCACGCGCGCCGCCGCGAAAAGCGTGAACGCCGCGCCGCGCGGCAATGCAAGCACGCGCTCGATGGCTGCGAGCGCATAGTCGAGCGTGGGCCGCGCGCCGGTCGCTTGCGCCACGGCGTGCGCGAGCGCATCGACTTCGTCCATCGGCGAGCGGGCGCTCGCGTGCTGCGCGAGCATGTCGAGCAACAGCCGCGCGCGCGGATCGCCTTCCGGATAGAGCGGATGCCCGAAGCCGGGCAGCTTTGGTGTCGCGCCGAGCTCGTCTCCCGCGAGCCGCTCGCCTAGATAGCGGTGCAGATCGTCCGCGTGCGCGGCTTCTTCGAAGAGCGCCGCCACGCGCGCGGTTTCGCCGCCATGGCGCGGGCCGCCGAGCGCGGCGAGTCCGCCCGCCGCCGCGCCGAACAGGTGCATGCCCGTCGAGGTGATGCAGCGCACTGCGAACGTCGAGGCGTTGAGCTCGTGATCCGCGCACAGCACGAGCGCCGCGCGCAGCAGCTCGGCCTGCGTGCGCGAGCGCACGCCCCAGGCATGCGCGAGCTGGCGGTGCAGCGGCTCGCTGGAAGGGGCCGCACAAATCAGCGCCGCAGCCAGCAGGCGCATGAGTTGCGCACCCGTATCGAGCTGCGCGTCGCGGCCCTGCGCCCAGATGCGCGGCATTTGCGCGGCTGCGGCCGGCAACAGCACGAGCGCGCGTTCGAGCGGGGAATGCGCGCTCCAGAGCTTGAGCCACGCCGACCATTGCGCGACGGCGATCGGCGCCGCGCCTGCTTCCAGCACGCGGCGCGGCGAGCAGCCCCAGAGCAGCGCCGCGACCTCTTCGAGCGAGGCGTGGCGCGCGAGCGCGACGGCGTCCTGGCCGCGATAGAAGAGCTTGCCGTCCGCAATCAGCGTGATCGACGATTCGAGCACCGGCACGCCCCAATCCAGTACCTTCTGCGCGACCTTGCCCGCGCGTTTGCCGTCGGCCTTGCGGCGCGCGAGGCGGCGCACTTCGGCGGCGGCGTAGCGGCGCGATTGCGGTCCGGCACCCTCGGCGGCATCGCCCGCGGGCGACGAGCTGAGCATGCCGCGGCTCACATAGGCGTAAAGCGTGGCCCGGCTGATGCCGAGCGCAGCGGCGGCTTCGGCCGCGGTCATATAGCTGGGCATGGTGGCGCGCCTCGTGAAACCGGATAAATCGATCTATATTGATCATCATAATCAAGATTGATCCGACTGCAGCCAGGCTCTTACCCTTGTTGCATCTCCCTAAAGCCAACAGGACGCACGTCATGACACCCCGCGACGCGCTCGAACACCTCTGGATGCTGGCCCATCCCCACGACAGCGCCGCAGACCACATGGCGGCGCTCGGCTCGATCGACATCGGCGGCGACGATCCCGGCCTGCCTTCGGTGTTTCGCGTCGGCACACTGGCGGCGGCGAGCATCGGCGCGGCGGGGCTGGCGGCGGCGCGCTTTCACCGCTTGCGTGGCGGCGCCGAACAGCGCGTCGGCATCGACGTGCGCCGTGCGCTCGCGGCGTTTCGCAGCGAGCGCTATCTGAGCGTCGACGGCGGCGCGCCGTTCGAACTGCGCCATCCTGTGACGGGCTACTTCGAAACGCGCGATGGCCGCTGGGTTCAGCTGCACGCGAACTTCGCACACCATTTGCACGGCATCCTGCGCGTGCTCGGCTGCGGCGAGAGCCGCGACGACGTTGCGCGCGCGATCCGCACCCACTGGGACGGCGCCGCGCTCGACGAGGCGCTCGCACAGGCGGGTCTCTGCGCGGCGCTCGTGCGCACGCCGCGCGAATGGGCCGCGCACGAGCAGGCGCGGGCCGTGGCGGGCCTGCCGCTCTTCGAGATCGAGCGCATCGGCGATGTCACCGATAGCGGGGGTGGCGCAGCGAGCGCGCCGAAGGCCGGCGCGCGGCCGCTCGAAGGCGTGCGCGTGCTCGACCTCACGCGCATCATCGCGGGCCCGGTGGCGGGGCGCGTGCTCGCGCATCATGGCGCCGACGTCTTGCTCGTCAACGGTGCGCATCTGCCGAACATCGCGCCGCTCGTGATCGACAACGGGCGCGGCAAGCGCTCGGCCACGCTCGATCTGCGCGAGGCCGCGGACCGTGCGCAATTGCACGCACTCGTGCGCGACGCCGATGTGTTCCTGCAGGGCTACCGCCCCGGCGCGCTGGCGGCGCACGGCTTCGCGCCCGAGGCACTCGCGCGCGAGCGGCCCGGCATCGTGTGCGTGTCGATTTGTGCGTACTCGCATCGCGGACCGTGGCGCGAGCGGCGCGGTTTCGACAGCCTCGTGCAGTCGGCGAGCGGGATCGTCTGGACCGAGAGCGTGGCGGCGGCGCATGGCGGCGCGATGCCGGCCGCGCAGGACGATGCGCCGGCCCGTGGGTCTTTCGTCGGCATGCCTTTCGATGTGCCGCGTGCGCTGCCTTGCCAGGCGCTAGATCATGCCACCGGCTACCTGGCCGCGTTCGGCGCGATGGTCGCGCTCGCGCGGCGCGCTCAGGAGGGCGGAAGCTGGCACGTGCGCGTGTCGCTCGCGCAGACGGGCCGCTGGCTGCAGACGATGGGCACGCTCGCAGAAGGCCAGCGCGCGCCCGACCTGCGTGCGCAGGACCTTGCCGATTGCCTCGAAGAGTCGGATACGCCGTTCGGCCGCGTGCGCGCCGTGGCGCCCGCCGAGCGGCTCGAACGCACGCCGGCGTTCTATGCGCGCCCGAGCGTGCCGATCGGGACCGATGCCGCGCAATGGGCTGGGTGAGGTGGCGTGAGAACGCGCGAAGGAGCGCGAGGTGGAGCGAGTTGGCGTAACTGCCGATTTGAAACCGTTCGGAGGCGCGGCACGCACTCACGCGCGCCGCCTGGCTCCGTTGCTTCTTCGTCACTTATTTGCGCAGCTCGGCGACGAAGTCGTAGTAGTCGTTGCGGCAGTAGGTATCGGTGAGCTCGATGGCGCGCTGATCGGCGGTATAGCCCACGCGCGTGATGAGCAGCAGCGCCTCGTTCGGCGCGATGCTCATCTGCCGCGCGATCTCCTCGCTCGCGTTCACGGCGCGAAAGTGCTGCAGCGCGCGCACGATCGCGAGGCCGCGCTGCTCGAGAAAGCTGTAGAGCGAATCGCCGATGGCGCCCGGATCGGGGATCAGCGCGGCGGGGAAGGTCGAGTTCTCGACGGCCATGACGATGCCATCGGCCAGGCGCAGACGCTTCAGGCGCGTCACGGCCGCGGCGGGGGAGAGGCCGAGCTGGATCACCTCGTCGCGGCTGGCGGGCTGGATCTCGCGCGAGAGCCAGCGCGAGCTCGGCGTGAAGCCGCGCTGGCGCAGCATCTCGCTGAAGCTCGTGAGACGCGAGAGCGGATCTTCGTAGCGCGGCGTGATGAAGCTGCCGGCGCCCTGGGTGCGGCGGATCATGCCTTGCTCGACCAGCAGCGCGATGGCCTTGCGCGCGGTGATGCGCGAGACGCCTAGCGCATCGGCAAGCACGCGCTCGGAGGGCAGCGCCTCGCCGGCGGCCCAGCGGTTTTCGTGAATCGCATCGCTCAGCTTGCGCGCGAGCTGCAGATAGAGCGGCGTGTCGTTGTCCGGGTCCGGGCGCAGGCCGCGCCAGCGGTCTTCCGTGGAAGCGTTCATGGGAGGCAGGCGTGAGAGGCGAACGGCAATTTTATGTCATAGGCGGCGTGGCGAGGAAATGATGGGCTTACTCGTCGACGCATGACCCCGCGCCGCGCAAGGCGATACACTGGCCGTTCGCTGCAAGCGCAGATTTTGCATGGGACCGAAAAGTACATGACCACTGAAATTGCCAGTATCGCGCTGCCCGGTGGCGAGCGTATCGCGAAGCTCGGGCAGGGCACGTGGGAAATGGCTGAGCGCGCGTCGCGCCGCGCCGACGAGATCGCCGCGCTGCGCGAGGGCGTCGCGCTCGGCATGACGCTCATCGACACCGCCGAAATGTACGGCGACGGCGCGACCGAAACGCTTGTTGGCGAAGCGCTGCAAGGATTGCGCGAGGACGTGTTTCTCGTGAGCAAGGTGTATCCGCACAATGCGAGCCGGCGCGGCGTCGAGCGGGCCTGCGAAGCCAGCCTGAAGCGCCTGAACACCGACCGGCTCGATCTGTATCTGCTGCACTGGCGCGGCGGCGTGCCGCTCGAGGAGACGGTGCAGGGATTCGAGGCGCTCGTGCGCGCGGGCAAGATCCGCTACTGGGGCGTGAGCAACTTCGATACCGAAGACATGGAGGAGCTCTTCGAGGTCCCGGGCGGCGACGCCTGCGCGATCAACGAGATTCTCTACAACGTCGCGCGGCGCGGCCCCGAGTACGATCTGCTGCCCTGGAGCGGCGCCCACGGCATGCCGTTGATGGCGTATAGCCCTGTCGATCATGCGCGTTTGCCCAAGCGCTCGCCGCTCGACGACATCGCGGCCCGGCATGGCGTGTCGATTTATCAGGTGGCGCTTGCGTGGGTGCTGCGCCAGCCCGATGTCTGCGCGATTCCGAAGGCGGGGCGCGTCGATCACGTGCGCGACAATCGCGCCGCCCTTGATCTGGTGCTGAGCACCGAGGACCACGCGGCGCTGGACGCGTACTTCAAGCCGCCGCGCAGCAAACGGCCGCTGGAGATGCTGTAGCGCGCACGAGGGCAGCCGAAGGCAAGCGGGGGATGCGGGCCGCCGTTGCACGTTTTGCTGATTCGGAAAAGGCGCAGCCGGATCGCGAGTGACTGGAGTGCGCGGAGTGCGCGACAGGCTTCCGGCCAGCGGCGGCGGCGCCCGGCCGGGGGACCGGGACGTCGCCGCCGTTGCAGCCTGGAATGACGCGACCGGCCGTCGCGCCAATTCGGGGTGGTTGCGGCGGCAAGTTCGCACCGCCGTGCGCGCTCAATGACCGCCGCCTTTGCCGCCACCTGAGCCGCCGCCGTACCCGCCGCCCGGGCCGCCCGACGGTCCACCCTTGCCGAATCCTCCACCGAAGCCGCCGCCAAAGCCGCCGCCAAACCCTCCACCGAACCCTCCACCGAAGCCACCTCCGAAGCCACCCGAGGGGCCGCCTGAGGGACCACCCGAGGGGCCGCCGTGAGCGCCGCCGCAACCGCAGCCGCTCGAACTGCCGCCACTCGAACTGCCGCCGCTCGAACTGCCACCGCTCGAACTGCCACCGCTCGAACTGCCACCGCTCGAACTGCCACCGCTCGAACTGCCGCCGCTCGAACTGCCGCCGCTCGAACTGCCGCCGCTCGAACTGCCACCGCTCGAACTGCCACCGCTCGAACTGCCGCCGCTCGAACCGCCGCCGCTCGAACCGCCGCCGCTCGAACTGCCGCCGCTCGAACTGCCACCGCTCGAACTGCCACCACTCGAACCGCCACCGCTCGAACCGTGGCCGCCCGAACTTCCACTACTCGAGCTGCCACTACTCGATCCGCCGCCGTTGTTGCCGCTGGCGTTGCTGCTGCCGCCGCCCGAGCTGCTCGAGCCGCCAGTCGCGCCGCCGACACCCGAGGTGCCGCTGCCGCGGCCCGTGCCCGAACTGCTGCCGGAGCCCGTGCCGCCCGACCCCCCGGCGCTCGCGGAGCTCGCCGTCGAGCCGCCGCCGCCGTGGCCGCAGTTGCCGGCAGTGCCGCCGTAGCAGTTCTTCGGCTCGAAGACGATGGCTGCATCGTCTGCCGCGTTGGCCGTATCCGCGGCGGACGTACCTGAGCCCGTCGTGCCGGTGCCGGCTGTATGGCCAGGATCGGAGCCCGAGGTCGTTGCCGATGGCGCAGGAGCCGCCTGCGGAGCGCTTTCGACCGGCATGCCGGCGTCAGTCGTGCCGGCCGCGCCGCTCGCAGGCAGCGCGGCGTCGGCAACGATCACCCAGCTCGGAGCCGTCGCATTGTCGGCGGCATGCGCGCCTACGGCCGGCAGGAGCACGCTGGCGCCTGCCGTGCCGATTGCAACGATTGCGAGTCCCCGGCCAATCCCGTAGCAGTACTGATGAAGAGTTCTGTTTTTCATTGCTTCCTCCCGGGAAGCGATAGCGTGTACCCGCTTCGCTTCTCTTGCGCCTTGTGTCCGGCGCTGCACCGATCGTGCGCAGGCGCCGTCCCCCGTCAGGCTAAAACCGCTTCGCGCCGACGCGCGCTTCATGCCGTGCGGTATCCGCACAGCCTCGCCGGCGCGGGCGGTAGATGTGGCACCCGGACGGTTTCGCGCCGGCTGGCCGGTTCACACAGGAGTCCTTGTCGATTGCCGGAGCCCGTGCTCGGGGCGGCGGAAAGCAAGCGCATCATGCGGCCGGCCATCCGTTCGCCCGGCGCGATGAACTGCGCGCTTTGCGCTGATTTCACGCTGATGGGCGGCAACCGGATGCCTGGTTTCGATGTAGCGAGTTCTGTGCCATCGGTCCGGAAAGTCCGAGCGTGGCGGACTTAACAATTTCCCTACGATCTCGAGGCTAAAAAAGTCACTGAAAACGTTTCGATGATGAAACGCATGCTCCTGGCGAGAGCATTTGCGTTGCAAAAGCGGACAACGCAACGACTTTCGTCTGACCTTCGTGCGGCTCAGGGATCGCTGTGCGCCGGGTCTGTCTCGGCTTGAAGCTCGCGCAGTTGCGCTGCCGGGATGTGGCAGCGGATGCGATGGCCGTCGGCGTCTGCTTCGAAGGGCGGCGCTGCTTCGTCGCAGATCGCGCCGAGCTTGCGCGGACAACGCGCGCTGAAGATGCAGCCTGCTGCGCCACCCGTAGCGCCACCTGTAGCGCCGCGCGGCATGCCGCTCGCGGGTGCGTGGGCCCAGCCATCGCTTGCGGATGTATCGCGCGCGAGCAAGCCGGGATTCAGCAGCGTTTCGGTATACGGATGACATGGGCCGTTGAGCACGGCATTGGCGGGACCGCTCTCGAGCACGCGGCCCGCGTAGAGCACCATGACGCGGTCCGCGAGATAACGCACCACGTCGAGGTCGTGCGAGATGAACAGATAGCTCACGCCGCGCTCGCGCTGCAGACGTGCGAGCAGATTCAGGATCGCGGCCTGCACCGAGACGTCCAGTGCCGAGGTCGGCTCGTCGCAGATCACGACGCGCGGCTCGCCCGCGAATGCTTGAGCGATCGCCACACGCTGCTTGAGGCCGCCCGAGAGTTGTCGCGCGCGTGAGGCGAGGTAGCGCACCGGCACGCGCACCGCTTCGAGCAGCGAGGCGATGCGCGCCGCGCTGCGCGCTTCGGCGTCTTCGTTCGCGTGTGCGTCTGATCCGTCTTGCGGCGCATCGCTCGCGACACTGCGCTGCGCGTGGGCGAGTGCGCGACCTACGAGGCGCCTCACCGGCAGCGCGCGATTGAGCGAGGCATCGGGATGCTGGAACACGATGCGCATCGCCTGCAACTGCTGTGCGTCGCGCCGTGCGAGGTGCTCGGCGAGCGGCTTTGCATCGAGCTCGACGGTGCCGCCGGGGTCGGCGGCATGCAGGCCGAGCAGGAGCTTCGCGAGGGTCGTCTTGCCGCTGCCCGACTCGCCGACGAGGCCGAGTGTTTCACCCGCGCGCAACTCGAGCGAGACGTCGTCGAGCACGCGCAGGGCGTGCGAGCCGCGGCCGAAGGTGCGTGAGACATTCGCCGCGCGCAGCACCACTTTTGCATCGCGTGCGTGCGGCTCACTGCGCATGTCTTCCGTTTGTTCGTTTGTCCGCGGGTTCGACTGTACGACGGGCTGCGCAATTGTCTGTACATTAGCACGCATATCGGCGCTGTCGGGTGTGTCGCTCACCTCGGCGATATCGGCCACGTCGGCGGCGGGCAATTCGACGGCCCGCTCGTGATAGTGGCAACGCGACATCTGCTCGCCATGCGCCGCTTCCATGCGATGCGGCGGCGGCGCGTGCTCGTGGCAGCGCGCGTCGGCGAGGCGGCAGCGCGGCGCGTAGACGCAGCCGTGCGTTAGCGTGCCCGGCGCGGGCAGCTCGCCGGGGATCGTGTCGAGCGCACCGTGGGCCTTGTTGCGCCCCGGCGCCGGCAGGCAGCGCAGCAGACCCACCGTGTACGGATGGCGCGCGCGCGCAAACACGTCGCGCGTCGAGCCTTCTTCCACGAGCCGTCCCGCGTAGAGCACGCCCACGCGCTCGCACATCCTGCGGATCACGGCCAGGTCGTGGCTGATGAGCAGCACCGCCATGCCGAGCTCCTCGCGCAGTTGCGCGATGAGCGCGAGCACCTCGGCTTCGACGGTGGCGTCGAGGCCCGTGGTGGGTTCGTCGAGGATCAACAGCGCCGGGTTCGAAGCGAGCGCCATCGCGATCACCACGCGCTGCTGCATGCCGCCCGAGAGCTGATGCGGCCAGCTCGCCATCACGCGCGCCGGGTCGGCGATGCGCACGCGCTCGAGCATCGCATACGACTGTGCGAGCGCGTCGGCCGGGGCCACGCCGGCCGCTTCGAACGCTTCGCTCAACTGCCGGCCGACCGTGAGCGTCGGGTTCAGCGCGCTCGCCGGGTCCTGATAGACCATCGACACCTTGTGGGCGCGCAGCATGCGCAGCCCTTCGCGATCGAGCGCGAGCACCTCGACGCCGGCGATGGCGATGCGCCCCGCCTTCACGCGGCCGTTGTGCGCGAGATAGCGCAGCGCGGCGAGCGCGACCGTCGACTTGCCGCAACCCGACTCGCCGACGAGCCCATACGCTTCGCCGCGCTTGATGCGCAGCGAGACGTCGGTGAGCACGTCGCGGTCCTTGCCGCGCACGCGATAGGCTACCGTGAGCCCGACCAGCGCGAGCGCGTCGTCGGCGCGCGGGGCGCTGAAGGTGGCGAGGGCGGGGCGCGGCGGATTCATGAGCCCAGCACCTCGGCGAGGCTGTCGGCGATCAGGTTCACCGCCACCACGAGCGAGGCGATCGCGAGCGCATCGAAGGCGACCGTCCACCACGCGCCGCCCGCGAGCAGCGTGTACGACTCGGCGAGCGCGAGGCCCCAGTCGGCGGAAGGCGGCTGGATGCCGAAGCCGAGAAACGAGAGCGTGGCCACCGCGAAGATCGCATAGCCAAGCCGCACGGTTGCTTCCACAACGATGGGCGGCCAGACGTTCGGCAGGATCTCCGCGAACATCACGTAGTGCGCGCGCTCGCCGCGCAGCCGGGCGGCGGCCACGTAGTCGAGATGGCGCTCGGCAAGCACGGCGGCGCGCACCGTGCGCGCGACGAGCGGCGCGAAGGTGATGCCGATCACGAGCACGACGGCGAGATTCGATGCGCCCACGGCTGCGAGCACGAGCAGCGCGACGATCACGAGAGGCAGCGCGAGCACGGCGTCGAGTGCGCGCGCGACGAGCGTGCCGGCCCAGCCTTCGACGTAGCCGGTCAAGAGGCCGAGCGCCGTGCCCGCGAGCGTGCCCGTCAAGGTGGCGAGCGGCGCGATGGTAAGAATGTCGCGCGCGCCCACGATCACCCGCGAGCAGATGTCGCGGCCTAGCTGATCGGTGCCGCACCAGTGCGCGTGATCGGGCGGCAGGAGCGAGCTGAGCGGGTCGGACGCGTAGGCGTCGTAGGGCGCGATCCAGGTGCCCGCGAGCGCGCAGGCGATCCATGCGAGCAGGATCAGCGCGCCCAGCACGAACGTGGGCGAGCGCAGCAAGAGGCGCAGTATGGCCACGAATGGCGCGGGCCCGGCCAGCGCTTCGTGCGCGGTTGCGTCGTTCATCGATTCGGATGCCGTATCGTTCATGCGCGTTCCCGTGAGCCCATCAAGCACCCTTTTGCGCGCGCAGCCGCGGATCGAACAGCGCGTGCAGCAGGTCGGCGCCGAGGTTCGCGAGCGTGTAGACGAGGCCCACCGTGAGCACGCCCGCTTCGAGCAGCGGAAAGTCCTTCGCCTTCGCCGCGTTGTAGATCAGCGAGCCGATGCCCGGATAGCGGAACAGCGTCTCGACCACCACGAGCCCGCCAATCAGATAGCCGAGCTGCGTGGCCGCCACCGTCACGCTCGGCAGGAGCGCATTGCGCAGCACGTGGCGCACGATCACGACGCGGCGCGGCAGGCCCTTGAGGATCGCGGTGCGCGTGTAGTCGGCCTCGAGCGCGTCGAGCATGCCCGCGCGCGCGATGCGCGCGAGATAGCCGAAGAACACGAGGACGAGCGGCAGCACCGGCAGTATGAGATGGCGCAGCGTATCGAGCACGCCCGCATCCTGCGGCGCGACGGCCTCGATCGGCAGCCAGCGCAGCCACACGCCAAACACGAGGATCAGCGCGATCGACGAGACGAATTCCGGCACCGCGCTCGCGCACAGCCCCAGCGTGCTGATGAGGCGGTCGAGCCAGCGCCCGCCGTGCAGCGCGGCCCACACGCCGCCGCCGATGCCGAGCGGCACGACCACGACGAACGCCAGCAGCCCGAGCTTCGCCGATTGCAGGAGGGAGTCGCCCACCAGCGGCGCGACCGGCTCGCGGAAGGTCCAGGACGTGCCGAAGTCGCCGCGCAGCGCGTGGCCGATCCACGTGAGGTACTGGTCGAGCAGAGGGCGGTCCGCGCCGAGCGTGTGATTGAGCGCGGCCACGGCGCGCGCGTCGGCGAGCGGGCCGAGCACCGCGCGCCCAATGTCGCCCGGCAGCAGTTGGCCGCCCGCGAACACCAGCACGGAAAGCAGCCAGAGTGTGAACAGCGCCCATACGGCGCGCTGCGCGAGAAAGCGCGCGGCGCCCCTGCCGCGCGCCGCGCGCATCGCGCGTGCGCCGAGCGGATAGCGCGGGTTCGATGAGGGCGGTCTCGTCAGAGGTGTAGCCATCGGACTCCAGATGCAGGCATGGCAGGCGCCAGGTCGTCGAGCGTAGCGTCGGGCAGCGCGCAGCGCAGGGTCGCTACGCTACGCCGCCGCATGGCCGGCACTTACGTCGCGAGCGTGGCGCGGTCGAAATAGAGCTGTGCGAGCGCCGTGAAGCGCACGCCCGAAAGCGCGGTGCGCTGCGCAATCAACTGGTCATAGAAGTACGGAATGATCACGGGCGTCTCGTCGAGCAGCAGCGTCTGGATCTGCGCGGCTACCTGCTTTTGCGCGGCCACGTCGAGCGTCGCCGCGAACTGCGCGACCAGCTTGTCGTACTGAGCATTGTGAAAGTGCGCCGCGTTCCACGTGCCGCCGCTCGTGAACGGCGCATTGAGGAACACGTTGGGCACGCCGCGATGACCGTAGTCCGTGATCCCGAGCGGCGAGTCGAGCCAGTCCGATTTACCGTACGTGCCCGCGCCGTAGTACTGCGACTGGCTTTCCACCTTCAGCGCGATGCGCACGCCGATCGCCTTCGCCGCGTTTTGCACGACCACGGCAAGATCGGGAATCTCCATGTACTTCTCGGTCGTGAGCGTAACGTCGAAGCCATTGGCGACGCCCGCCTGCGCGAGCAACTGGCGCGCCTTCGCCAGATCGACCTTGCGCTGTGGCACAGCGCTCGCCGTCGACGGGAAGATGGGCGCAAACGGGCTGTCGTTGCCCAGCACCGCGCGGCCCTTGAAGAGCCCGCGCACCATCACGTCGCGATCGAGCGCGAGCGCGAGCGCCTGGCGCACGCGCTTGTCCTTGAACGTGGGCACGTCGTTGCGCATGTGGATCTGCCGATGCGCGCTCGAGCGCACGCCAATCACCTTGAAGTCGGGGTTGTTCAGGATGCCGATGCCGCCCTGCACGGTGAAGGTGCCCATCACATCGGCCTGATGGCCCTGCAGCGCGAGTATCTGCGCCTGCTCGTCGGCGTAGAACGCGAACTGCACGCGTTCGGGCAGCGCCTTCTCGCCCCAGTAGGCGTCGTTGCGCACGAAGCTCGCGCCGCGCCGCGTCTCGTAGCGCTCCAGCTTGAACGCCCCAGTGCCGATGAAGCTCTTTTCGTAATTGCCCGCGTAATTCGCAGGCAGCAGCACGGCGTTGTAGTTGTCCGAAGAAACGTAGTAGGGGAAGTTGCCGTTGGGCGCGTCGAGATGGAACGAGACGGTATGCTCGTCCACCATCTTCGTGCCGCCCTTCGAGAGCACGCCCTTGAGCACCGAGAGCGCCGCCGAGCCGCTTGCCGGATCGGCGAGGCGGTCGAACGTGGCCACCACGTCCTTCGCGCCGAACGGCTGGCCGTCGTGGAATTTCACGCCGGGGCGCAGCTTGAAGGTCCAGACGTCGGCCTTCGCGTTGGGCTGCCACGAGAGCGCGAGCGCCGGCTGCAGATGGCCGTCGGCGTCGTCGTTGGCGAGGAATTCGCCGGTCTGGTTCAAGAGGCACAGCGCGCCCGCGTCGGTCACGGTGAGCGGGTCGACCGCGCCCGCCGGCATCAGGTGCGCGACGCGGATGGTCTGACTGCCGGGCCTGGATGCACCCGATGTGCCTTGGGCGCGCGCGCCGCGTGGAGCGACGAGGCCGCTGCCCGCGAGCGCGAGGCTCGAAAGCCCGAGCACGCCGGCATAGCGCAGCAACTCGCGGCGCGTGAGGCGGCCGGCGAGGCATTCGTCGATGGCGTGGTTGCCGTAGTCGCCGGCCTCGCGGCGCAGCGCATCGACGGCGCGCGGGTCAGCCGGGGAGGGCGCTTGGGCCGATTGGAGCAGGCCAGGCGGGCGAGGCGATTGCGTCGGCTGTGGAGGCAACTCTGGCGACGACTGCGGCGCTTGCCAGCAGAGCGACGAACGCGGCGAACGCGTGACAGGGCGGGGCGGCGAGGGCGGCTGACGTTTCATCGGCGCGGGTTTCCGTGCGGTTCCGTGGAGGGACGCGGCCGCCATGGAGGCGGCTGCGACGGCGGCATGCGGTGTGGCAGACGACGAGTAGCGTCCAGTTTAGGCGTTTTCGGCCATGTTCGGCGAGAGGGCCGTAGCACGGGTTGTACCGGGTTGCGTGCGAACGCGGCGAGTTGCAGGTGCGAGCGCGTGCGGCATTCGCCAGTGCGGATGTCTTGCCGCTTTAGCGAACATTTGCGCCGATCAGAACGGCGTAGAGCGCAATGAGGCGCGAGCGCAGCGGTTTAGCCGTCGCGGGCGGGGCAGAAAACGTCATGCGCTATGGCGACGATGGCGAATCAATGCTCGTGCGGATGGCGATGAATCGGATCGACCCAATAAACCGTTTCCGGCGCCTCGACGGCGTCGATGTTCAGGTTCACGACCACGGCTTCGTTGTCGCTGCGCACGAGCACGCATTCGAGCGGCTCGTCGGTGCTCGCGTTGATCTCCTGGTGCGGCACGTAGGGCGGCACGAAGATGAAGTCGCCGGGGCCGGCTTCCGCGGTGAATTCGAGGTGCTCGCCCCAGCGCATGCGCGCGTGGCCACGCACCACGTAGATCACGCTTTCGAGCGCGCCGTGATGATGCGCGCCCGTCTTCGCGTTCGGATGGATCGTCACGGTGCCGGCCCAGATTTTCTGTGCGCCCACGCGTGCCGCATTGATGGCGGCGGCGCGGTTCATGCCGGGCGTTTGCGCCGTGTTCGTGTCGAGCTGGTCGCCGCGAATCACCTTGACGCCGTTCTCGCGCCAGTCGGGCGTGCCTTCGTGCGAGTGCTCATGATCGTGACTCATCGCGGTGTCTCCTTTCGTGGGCTGCGGCTGCACAGCGGGGTCGCGATATTGTGGCACGGTCAATATCGCGCCGCTCGCGTGGGCGTCCATCGTCCGCCCGAGCGAGCACGAATGTGCAGCAACGCGCATGAAAAAAGCCCGCCCCTGGCGGGACGGGCTTCGAGCTATCCGCCGTGCACGCCTCGCATGCATGCGAGGCGTGCGCGGAGGTCTTACTGCTTCTTCGCGTTGATGACCGCTTCGGCCACGTTTTGCGGCGTTTCGGCGTAATGCTTGAACTCCATCGTGTAAGTGGCGCGGCCCTGGGTGAGCGAGCGCAGCGAGGTGGAGTAGCCGAACATCTCCGAGAGCGGCACTTCGGCGCGCACGATCTTGCCGCCGCCGCCCGCGATGTCCTCCATGCCCTGCACGATGCCGCGGCGGCTCGAGAGGTCGCCCATCACGTTGCCCATGAAGTCCTCGGGCGTCTCCACTTCCACGGCCATCATCGGTTCGAGCAGAATCGGCCTGGCCTTGCGCATCGCGTCCTTGAAGGCCATCGAGCCGGCCATGCGGAAGGCGTTTTCGTTCGAGTCCACGTCGTGGTACGAGCCGAACGTGAGCGTGACCTTGGTGTCGACCACGGGGTAGCCCGCGAGCACGCCGGCCTTGAGCGTCTCCTGAATGCCCTTGTCGACGGCCGGGATGAACTCGCGCGGAATCACGCCGCCCTTGATGGCGTCGACGAACTCGTAGCCCTTGCCCGGCGGCTGCGGCTCGAGGGTGATGACCGCGTGCCCGTACTGGCCGCGTCCGCCCGACTGCTTGACGAACTTGCCTTCCACATCTTCGACCTTGTTCTTCACGGTCTCGCGATACGCCACCTGCGGCTTGCCGACAGTCGCTTCCACGCCGAATTCGCGCTTCATGCGGTCGACGAGAATTTCGAGGTGCAGCTCGCCCATGCCAGAGATGATGGTCTGGCCGGATTCCTCGTCGGTCTGCACGCGGAACGACGGGTCTTCCTGAGCGAGGCGGTTCAGCGCGATGCCCATCTTCTCCTGGTCGGCCTTGGTCTTCGGCTCGACGGCCTGCGAGATCACAGGCTCGGGGAAGATCATCTTTTCGAGCACGATGGCGTGCGCCGGATCGCAGAGCGTGTCGCCCGTCGTGGCTTCCTTCAGGCCCACCGCCGCCGCGATGTCGCCCGCGCGCACCTCCTTGATTTCCTTGCGCTCGTTCGCGTGCATCTGCAGGATGCGGCCGAGGCGCTCCTTCTTGTCCTTCGTCGCGTTGAGCACCGTGTCGCCCGAATTCACGACGCCCGAATAGACGCGGAAGAAGATCAGCTGGCCGACGAACGGGTCGGTCATGATCTTGAACGCGAGCGCCGAGAACGGCTCTTCGTCGCTCGGGTGGCGCTCGATTTCCTTGTCGTGGAGGTCGTGGCCCAGAATCGCGGGAATGTCCACGGGCGAGGGCAGATAGTCGATCACGGCGTCGAGCATTGCCTGTACGCCCTTGTTCTTGAACGCGCTGCCACAGAGCATCGGCACGATCTCATTGGCGATCGTGCGCTTGCGCAGCCCGGCCTTGATCTCTTCTTCGGTCAGGCTCTCGTGGTCGTGAAGATACTTTTCGAGCAGCGTTTCGTCGGCTTCGGCGGCGGCTTCGACCATCTTTTCGCGCCACTCGTGCGCGAGCTCGACCAGATTCGCGGGGATCTCCTCGTACGCGAACTTCACGCCCTGGCTCTCGTCGTCCCAGACGATCGCCTTCATCTTCACGAGGTCGACCACGCCCTGGAAGTGGTCTTCGGCGCCCACGGGAATCTGGATGGGCACGGCCACGCCCTTCAGGCGCTCGCCGATCTGCCGCTGCACGCGGAAGAAGTCCGCGCCCACGCGGTCCATCTTGTTGACGAACGCGATGCGCGGCACCTTGTACTTGTTCGCCTGGCGCCATACGGTTTCCGACTGCGGCTGCACGCCGCCCACGGAGTCGTACACCATGCAGGCGCCGTCGAGCACGCGCATGGAGCGCTCGACCTCGATGGTGAAGTCGACGTGTCCCGGGGTGTCGATGATGTTGATGCGATGCTCGGGATAATTGCCGGCCATGCCCTTCCAGAACGCGGTGGTCGCGGCCGAAGTAATGGTGATGCCGCGTTCCTGCTCCTGCTCCATCCAGTCCATGGTCGCCGCGCCGTCGTGAACTTCACCCAGCTTGTGATTCACGCCGGTGTAGAAAAGGATGCGCTCGGTTGTCGTGGTTTTGCCGGCATCGATGTGAGCGCTGATCCCGATGTTGCGATAGCGCTCGATGGGAGTCTTGCGAGGCACGGTGATCTCCTTGGAATAACGCGCCATGGAAAGTGCCGGGCGGCGCGCGGCGCGGCCTGCACGCGGCCCGACGGACCGCGCGGCGGCGTGCTCGGGGTGTTTCAGGATGCTTCGAGCAGGCGCCGCCGCATGGCGGATTACTAGGATAGCGCTTGCGCGGCGCTTTTGCTGGGACAGCGCCGGAGCGCGAAAACGCGCCTTGCCGGCGCGACGCGGCGCGGGCAGGCGGGGTGGGGCGGGAGCGGGAAAGGGCTGCGCGCGGGAGGCGCGAGAGGCGCCACAAGAAGGCGCAAGCAACGCCCGGACGGCAAGGCGCAAGCAGCGTCCGGACGGCATCGGAAGACCCCGGAAGGTCAGTCGCCGGCGTGCAAAAAAGCCGGCGCCGCGAACTGCGGGGCCGGCTTGTGCGGCTTGTACCGCTTGTACGTATCGGTGAACCGCGCGTGGACTGCCGCGCAACGGCGGCCAGTCGTACTGCCCGCGCTTACTGCAGCGGCGGCAGGCCGTCGATTTTCATACCGGGCTTGATGCCCTTCGACGTGAACCAGCCCTTGCTCATTTCGAGCGCATAGGTGCCGTTATTGCGCGGGCAGTGGTTGTTGGTGGTTTCGGCCTGCATTTCGTCGATGTCGGTGATCGTGCCGTCGGCGCGCATGAACGCGATCGACAGCGGGATCAGCGTGTTCTTCATCCAGAAGCAGTGCACGGCGTTCTCGCCGAACACGAACAGCATGCCTTCGTTCGGCGCGAGCTGCGTGCGATACATGAGGCCTTGCTCGCGGTCGGCGTCATTGGCGGCGACGCTGGCGTCGATGACGAACATGCCTGCGGTGAGTTTCAAGTGCGGAAAGTCGCCGGGCTGCTTGGCGCCGGGGGGCATTTGCTGGGCATGCGCGACGCTGCTGGTGGCGGCCGTCGTGAACGTGAGGGCCGCGATACTGGCAACTGCGGCGGCAAGCGGCAATGCGACGACGAGCGCGCAACGCGCCATGAGCGGGCGCAGGGAAAATCGCACGAGTGAACTCCTTGCTTGAGAATAATCCGCGCATGTTACGCGAGTGCGTCAGCGCGGGTCAAAACTTGCGGCAACAGGCGGACGATGCGTGACGCGATGCTTGGGCGTTGCCACGGCGCAGGGCGCGTTCGACGCTAAATGGGGGGATGCAAAAACAAAAAGGCAGAGCGCCTTGCGACACTCTGCCTTTCGCACGCAATGAAGATCGGCACGATGGGCCGTTCTTCGAAGCGCTTTACAACAGGCTTACTCCGAAGCTGCCGAAGCGGCTTCAGCCTTAGCTGCCTTCTTGTGCGACGACTTCTTGTGCGACTTCTTGTGCGTCGACGACTTGTGTGCCATCGAAGCAGCAGCAGCCGGAGCTGCCGTCGTAGCAGCTGCCGGAGCAGCTTCCGGAGCCGAAGCTTGTGCGAATGCAGCCGATGCGAAGAGGCCAGCGACCAGAGCAGCGATCAGTTTGTTCATGTTGTGAATCCTCAGCTTGAGTTAATTAACCAAGTGACCCGGTTATTGGAGTCAGGTCGGTAAACGTGCCATCCACCTTTCGGTTGACAGTCTCGATCGACAAATTGAGAACAAATTCGCGAACGTGTCTGCCAGCGGTCGGGACCGTGCATTGCTACACGATGGCCCGTAAGGCTGAATGCCGGATAGCTTCGGCGGCATCTGCGTGAAATAACGCATGGTTTCGCGTACCGGTTGACGCGAAATTTTTATTTGCTTCAACACGTGCCCAATCCGCATGGCAACGCAAACACATTGCGCGCGAGTGCGACGCGTGCAGCAGGGCGTGAAACAGGAAAAAGTGCTTGCGCAACAGTCACTTGTGCGCGGTGCGCGTGGGCGTTGCGCGGCGCCAGGGCGCATCGGTGGGCACCTCGACACTCGCACCGGGCGCGAGGCCCAGCGAAAAAATATCGAGCGAGCCGATCGCGACGCGCACGAGACGCAGGGTCGGAAATCCCACCGCCGCGGTCATGCGCCGTACCTGGCGGTTCTTGCCTTCGCTGATGGCCAGCTCGATCCACGTGGTCGGAATCGCCGCCCGGTAGCGAATGGGCGGCGTGCGGGGCCACAGGAGATCGGCGTCGGCATCGGCGATTTTCTTCACGCGGCACGGCTGCGTCACGAAATCGCCGAGATCCACGCCGCGCTCGAGCGCAGCCAGCGCATCAACGCCCGGCGCGCCTTCGACCTGCGCCCAGTAGCGCTTCACGAGCTTGCGCCGCGGTTCGGCAATGCGCGATTGCAGCGAACCGTCGTCGGTGAGCAGCAGCAGGCCTTCGCTGTCCGCATCGAGACGGCCAGCCGGATAGACGCCCGGCGTCTTGACCCAGTCCGCAAGCGACTGGCGCGTCTCGTGCGGCGAGAACTGGCACATTGTGCCGAACGGTTTGTTGAGGGCGATCAGGCGCATGGCAGATAGAGCAAGCGTATGTAACGGGTCAAGGCGGGAATAAGAGCGCGTCGCGATATTAATGCATAATGAGCCGCGATGAATCGTGAGTCTTATATAAGACATAAGACATCGAGCATGGGGCACAGGCCATGGGATGCGCGAGGGGCGGGTCGTGAGCCTGCCCGCCGCCGCCATGCGCGCGTTGCGGCGCAGCAAGGGCGCGCCGCCGAGCCGGCGGCACGAGCGTTCGGGGCGTGGGCTAGAATAACGTCCAGACCCTGGCGCCGCCCGCCGCATGCAGGCCGCAGGCTTCATGCTGCGAGGGATGCGCGAAAGCGCCGCACGGTAGACGCGCGAGAACTCGAAGCAGCGCGGGCCGGCCGCGCTGCTTCGGCAAGCACGCATGGCAATGGCGCCCGTTCGAGTCCGTCCGGATCGGGCCCGCAGCCGGCGCAACCGTTTTCGATTCAATTCGCGGTCGACAGACCGATCCCCCTACTGGAGTTGATCATGCCGTATCAGCACATTAAGGTCCCGGCGAGCGGTGAGAAGATCACCGTCAATCCGGACTTCTCGCTCAATGTCTCCGATCAGCCGATCATCCCGTACATCGAGGGCGACGGCACCGGCGTCGACATCACGCCGGTCATGCTCAAGGTGGTCGATGCGGCGGTCCAGAAGGCCTACGCGGGCAAGCGCAAGATTCACTGGATGGAGATCTACGCGGGCGAGAAGGCCACGCGCGTGTACGGCCCGGACGTGTGGCTGCCCGACGAGACGCTTGACGTCGTGAAGGACTATGTCGTGTCGATCAAGGGTCCGCTCACGACGCCGGTGGGCGGCGGCATCCGCTCGCTAAACGTGGCGCTGCGCCAGCAACTCGATCTCTATGTGTGTCTGCGTCCGGTGCAGTACTTCAAGGGCGTGCCTTCGCCGGTGCGCGCACCGGAGAAGGTCAACATGGTGATCTTCCGCGAGAACTCGGAAGACATCTACGCGGGCATCGAGTGGCCGGCGGAATCGGAAGGCGCGAAGAAGATCATCAAGTTCCTGCGCGAAGAGATGGGCGTCTCGAAAATCCGCTTCCCGGAAAGCTCGGGCGTGGGCATCAAGCCGGTTTCTCGCGAAGGCACGGAGCGTCTTGTGCGCAAGGCGATCCAGTACGCGATCGACAACGAGCGCCGCTCGGTGACGCTCGTGCACAAGGGCAACATCATGAAGTTCACGGAAGGCGCGTTCCGCGACTACGGCTACGCGCTCGCGCAGAAGGAATTTGCGGCGGAACTCATCGACGGCGGCCCGTGGATGAAGGTCAAGAACCCGAAGACGGGCGGCGACATCGTGATCAAGGACGTGATCGCCGATGCATTCCTTCAGCAGATCCTGCTGCGGCCGGCCGAGTACGACGTGATCGCCACGCTGAATCTGAACGGCGACTACATTTCCGACGCGCTGGCGGCGCAAGTGGGCGGCATCGGCATCGCGCCGGGCGCGAATATGTCGGATTCGGTGGCGATGTTCGAAGCGACGCACGGCACCGCGCCCAAGTATGCGGGCAAGGATTACGTGAATCCGGGTTCCGAGATTCTTTCGGCGGAAATGATGCTGCGTCACCTCGGCTGGACGGAGGCGGCGGATCTCATCATCGCTTCTATGGAGAAGTCGATCCTGCAGAAGCGCGTGACCTATGACTTCGCGCGGCTCATGGAAGGGGCGACGCAGGTGTCCTGCTCGGCTTTCGGGCAGGTGATGATCGACAACATGTAAGCGAATAAGCGAAACTCGGCACGTCCGCACCAGAGATGACCAAACCCCGGCAGACCGAAAAGGCTGTCGGGGTTTGGCTTTTTAGCTTGCCGGAAAACTATCTCGATTTAATTCGCTATGCGAATTTATCAAGAGAAACTCAACTGCTGACTTCAGCGTGCGGCCCTATCACAGGGTTGGCGAGACTTATTCCTACTCGTTTAGGCGCGTAATCTTCTGTCCTTGTACGCCGAGTCCGGCCATGATGCCGGATTGACCGTAAATGAACGCGTAGACGTCGGAGCGTGCGGTGGTGGTGCTGAGGTCCGTGGCCATGCCCGAATCGGCAACGACGACGCTCGGCCCGACGCCGACCGACCAGCCCGCGGAATTATCGAGATACTGCATCGATTGAGGCGTCATGAGGAACATGGCTTCGGAAAAGTTCTGGGCACCTGCCTGCAGACCCCACGAGAGCGCGCTGGAGTTGTAGTAGCCGAGGACTTCGCCTCGAGCCGAGAACAGCACGCCGTTGCCGCCCGAGCCGCCGAACAGGAAACCCGCCTTCAGAACACTTGGGAAGACCAGGATGCCGGCGGACTTCGAGCCAAGCGCTCTTGCGGCCGGCGTGGTTTCGTAAAGCGTATTCAAGGCTTTGCGGGCCGCTTGTTCGAGTTGTGCGCGCGAAGACGCTGCGCTGGTGGCGGAAGTGGGGGAATTCGTGAGGGTGGTCGAGCAAGCGGCTACGAGCAGAGCCGAAAGGAGCGTGGCAATGCGTACGGATCTCAGTGACATGATTAGTGGTGCTCCGTTTTTGTATGGGCAGCGTTCGCCGGAACATTGAACTTTTCCAGACCGGCGAGGCCGCAACGATCTTATCGAGCACATCAGGCGGTTTCCTTGTCGTACTCGCGGATGCGGTACGATCTGGCGCGCGTCACGAGGCGACCGTGCGCTATCATGATGCGCATCAATTGAGTTCATTTGCCGCCTCGCCAAGCATGACAGTCCTGTGCCGTCTCCTCCTCGTTGGGCTGCTTGCGCTCTTCGCCATGAGTGGCGCGAGCGCGTGCGAGTCCGTGCAGCGAGGTGCCGACCTGTCGCCGGTTGCGCTTGCCACGCACCCAATCGTTGCAGCGGGCGATCATTGCAGCGTCGCGGAACACACCAGCCCGCATAGCGGCTGTATTGGCCACGCGAGCGATTGTGCCGTGGGTTGCTGCGTGCATTGCGGCGCGTCGCCTGTCGGAACGCGCGTCGGTGCAGGCCTGCCCGGGCGTTCTC
Organism: Paraburkholderia silviterrae; assembly: GCF_004353915.1. GTDB lineage: Bacteria > Pseudomonadota > Gammaproteobacteria > Burkholderiales > Burkholderiaceae > Paraburkholderia > Paraburkholderia silviterrae. The sequence continues at coordinate 272,494 of NZ_SMRP01000003.1, forward strand.
CACGCTTTGCTCTTGCCAGCGCACTGCGCGCCGGTATCACCCACGCGCCTCCGTTACCGCCTCCGATCGCCTGAACGCGGGCACTCCGTGCCTTGACGGAGTCGGCCCGATGCATGCCCGAGGGGCTTCGTCGCGCAACGATGCGCACGCGAAGCCATTGGCCACACGCGCGCCGCGCTGCCATCGCGCGTCGCGTCGTCAGGTGTGTTTGAGGATTTCATCGATGAAACGCAGAACTTTTTTGTCCGGCGCGTTGGGCGCCGCTACGGCGTCGCTGTTTGCGCGCCCGGTATTTGCTCAAGAGAGCGGGCACGCGATGCATGGCATGTCCGGTATGGGGGAGATGGGCGCGATGTCTGGCTCCATGATGCACGCGCAGGCACCGCTTGCGGCCACCGACGCCTTGCCCGCCGGCGCGCCGCTGGCTGCGCTGCGCACGCTGGCCAACGAGAGCCGCGAAGCGGGGCATTTCCGCGCGACGCTGATCGCCCGGCCCGTGGCGCGGCCATTGCTCGCTGGCCAGGCGCCGACCACCTTCTGGCAATACGACGCGGGCGCCGCCGGGAAGCATGACGAGGCCGGCCCCGGGATCGGCCCGATGATCGACGTGCGCGAGGGCGACACCGTCGAGATCCGCTTCGTCAACCGGCTGCCGCAACCGTCCACGATCCACTGGCATGGCCTGCCCGTGCCGCCCGATCAGGACGGCAATCCGATGAACCTCGTGGCGCCGGGCGCCGAGCGCGTCTATCGGTTCACGCTGCCCGAGGGCAGTGCCGGCACCTACTGGTATCACCCGCATCCGCACATGCTCGCGTCCGAGCAGGTGTTTCGCGGGCTCGCGGGCCCGATTGTCGTGCGTGCCGCCGACGACCCGCTTGCCGCCTGGCCCGAGCGCCACGTGTTTGTCTCCGACCTCAAGCTGGCCGCCGATGGCACGATTCCCGCGAACGGCATGATGGACTGGATGAATGGCCGCGAAGGCCAGTTCGTGCTCGTGAACGGCGCACGCGAGCCGCGCATCGAAGTCGTGCGCGACGAGCGCTGGCGTGTCTGGAACGGCTGCAGCGCGCGCTATGTGCAACTTGCGTTCGACGACGGCCGCGCGTTTGCGCACGTCGGCACCGACGGAGGCCTGCTTGCCGCGCCACGCGAGGGGGTGACCTCGCTGCTGCTCGCGCCGGGCGAGCGCGCCGAGCTGATCGTGCGCGCCGGGCGAAGTACGTCGCGTGCACGCCTGATCGCCGCGCAATATGACCGGCGCAAGATGGCGATGTCGCACGGCAGCCTGCCGCCCACGCCATCGATCGCGCTGGCTCAGGTGCAATTCGCGCCGCGTGGCGAGGCGCTGGCGCTGCCTGCGCAATTGCACACGATTGCGCCGTTGGTGCCGGGCGGCACGCCCGCAGCATCGCTCCCGCAAAAATCGGTTGTGTTCAGCGAAGCCATGGACATGCACGCGATGCACCAGCCCGGTGCATCAAAATCGGGGATGCCCCACGGCATGCAATTCATGATCAACGGCGAGACATACGATCCCGAGCGCATCACGCTCACGAGCCGCCGTGGCGAAGTCGAGCAGTGGACGATTGCGAACCGTACGGACATGGACCATCCATTCCATCTGCATGGCACGCAGTTCCAGGTGCTCTCGCGCGAGACGGGCGGAGTGCGTGCGGACGAGCCGTATCTCGCATGGCGCGACACCGTCAATGTGCAGCCTGGCGAAAGCGTGCAGATCGCGACCGTGCAGCACGTCGCGGGCGAGCGCATGTTCCATTGCCACATCCTCGAGCATGAGGACCTCGGCATGATGGGCACGCTGCGCGTGATCTAGCGCACGCATGGTGAAATCCGCGTGAAAGCGGGCGGGCGCGGCATCGAATCAAATGTCTAACGCGCCCGGGCGCCCGCCCAAAAAGAAACCCGGCCGAAGCCGGGTCTCTTTCTCAGGTACGGGTACCGAACAGATCAGGCTGCTGCCTGAATGTTCGATGCCTGTTTACCCTTCGGGCCTTGCACGACCTCGAAGCTCACCTTCTGACCTTCTTTGAGGGTCTTGAAGCCATTCATCTGGATGGCCGAAAAGTGAGCGAACAGATCCTCGCCGCCTTCATCCGGCGTGATGAATCCGAAACCCTTCGCGTCGTTGAACCACTTGACCGTACCGGTTGCCATACCAACTTCCCCTGTAACTCATGTCACTACCACGAGCAGTTCGAAAAGCTAACAGATCGCATGTTGCGACCGCCCCCTCCTCACAAGCTCACCAACGGCATTTTTTCGAAAATAAAGGCGGTTGAAAAAAGTGCCAGCTTGATTGTTGAGGCTCTTTATTCTGCTGTCAAGAATATTTTGAGACGTCGTCTGGCGCGTTGTAAAGAACGCATTTCCAGGGTTTTTCCGGCTTTTCTTGCGCCTCAGTCTGACGGGAATCGCAGCCGGTTGCCGATGCACTCATCGGGTTCGTTTTTTATCCGGAGGAGTTGCGCGAGCTGTCTTGAAAAGTCGCATAATCGACTCACATGGGATGCACTGCAGTACGGAATCTGACGGCATGCGTGCGGACGCCGACAGTCGCTGCCCACCTGCGCGCGCAGGTTGTGCGATACTCGATTCGACGGTGGCCCGAAAGCTGCTGGCACAATGGTTCCAACCGGCCCCGCAGCCGGGCGCCTGGCACAGTGTGGTTTGAAGTGTGGTGTGGGCGAGGCTGATCGAGTCCGGAAAGAGGGGGCTGCGCCGGGATTGTCCGCACGGCGCCGCGGCCCGGTTCACCGGACGGCCGGTCGGGTTTCGGCAGGATTGCGGGCCTGTCCGAGTTGTTTAGAATGGGTGTATGGCGATTATCCCGGACAAGCAGGATTCAACCGTAGTGGAGCGGCAGGAGCAAAAGGTCAAACCGCCCTCCATGTACAAGGTCGTGCTGATGAATGACGATTACACGCCGATGGAATTCGTCGTGATGGTCGTGCAGGAATATTTCAATAAGGACCGCGAGACCGCAACACAGATCATGTTGAAGGTGCATCGCGAGGGCAGGGGCGTTTGTGGGGTCTATACGCGAGATATCGCGTCGACCAAGGTTGAGCAAGTCGTTACCCATGCAAGGCAAGCGGGACATCCGCTGCAGTGTGTGATGGAGGAAGCATGATTGCCCAGGAACTGGAAGTCAGCCTGCACATGGCGTTCATGGAAGCACGTCAGGCGCGGCATGAGTTCATTACGGTCGAGCATCTTTTGCTCGCGCTGCTGGATAACCCAACAGCTGCGGAAGTGCTGCGAGCGTGCGCTGCAAATATCGAAGACCTGCGACAGAACCTGCGCAACTTTATTCACGACAACACCCCTACGGTTCCCGGCACGGACGACGTCGATACGCAGCCGACGCTCGGGTTCCAGCGCGTGATCCAGCGCGCGATCATGCACGTCCAGTCCACTTCCAACGGCAAGAAGGAAGTGACGGGCGCGAACGTGCTGGTCGCGATCTTCGGCGAGAAGGACTCGCACGCGGTGTACTACCTGCAGCAGCAGGGCGTCACGCGTCTGGACGTGGTGAATTTCATTTCGCACGGCATTGCGAAGACCGGCAGCGGCGAAGCCGCCAAGGCCAGCGACGCGAATGCCGAAGCCGAAGACGCGGCAGGCCAGAAGGAAACTCCGCTCGCCCAGTTCACGCAGAATCTGAACCAGATGGCGAAGGACGGCCGCATCGATCCGCTGATCGGGCGCGAGTCGGAAGTCGAGCGCGTGGTGCAGGTGCTGTGCCGGCGCCGCAAGAACAATCCGCTGCTCGTGGGCGAAGCCGGTGTCGGCAAGACCGCGATCGCGGAAGGCCTCGCCTGGCGCATCACGCGCGGCGAAGTGCCGGACATTCTCGCGGATGCCCAGGTCTACTCGCTCGACATGGGCGCGCTGCTGGCGGGCACGAAATATCGCGGCGACTTCGAGCAGCGTCTGAAGACGGTGCTCAAGGAGCTCAAGGAGCGTCCGCACGCGATCCTGTTCATCGACGAGATTCATACGCTGATCGGCGCGGGCGCCGCTTCGGGTGGCACGCTCGATGCGTCGAACCTGCTCAAGCCGGCGCTCTCGTCGGGCACGCTCAAGTGCATCGGCGCGACCACCTTCACGGAATACCGCGGCATCTTCGAAAAGGACGCGGCGCTCTCGCGGCGCTTCCAGAAGGTCGACGTGGTCGAGCCTACGGTCGAGCAGACGGTCGCGATCCTGCGGGGCCTGAAGTCGCGCTTCGAGGAGCACCACGGCGTGAAGTATTCGTCGGGCGCGCTCAATGCGGCGGCTGAGCTTTCGGCACGCTTCATCACCGACCGTCATTTGCCCGACAAGGCGATCGACGTGATCGACGAAGCGGGCGCGGCGCAGCGCATCCTGCCGAAGTCCAAGCAGAAGAAGACCATCGGCAAGAGCGAGATCGAAGAGATCATCTCGAAGATCGCGCGCGTGCCGGCGCAAAGCGTGTCGCAGGACGATCGCAGCAAGCTGCAGACGCTCGACCGCGATCTCAAGGCCGTGGTGTTCGGTCAGGATCCGGCCATCGACGCGCTCGCGGCTTCGATCAAGATGGCGCGCGCGGGTCTGGGCAAGACCGACAAGCCAATCGGTTCGTTCCTGTTCTCGGGCCCGACCGGCGTCGGCAAGACCGAAGTGGCGCGCCAGCTTGCGTTCACGCTCGGCATCGAGCTGATCCGCTTCGACATGTCCGAGTACATGGAGCGCCATGCGGTGAGCCGTCTGATCGGCGCGCCGCCCGGCTATGTGGGGTTCGACCAGGGTGGTCTGCTCACCGAAGCCGTCACGAAGAAGCCGCACTGCGTGCTGCTGCTCGACGAAATCGAGAAGGCGCACCCGGACATCTTCAACGTGCTGCTGCAGGTGATGGACCACGGCACGCTGACCGACAACAACGGCCGCAAGGCGGACTTCCGCAACGTCATCATCATCATGACGACGAACGCGGGCGCCGACACGATGAACAAGTCGACGATCGGATTCACGACCCGGCGCGAGCAGGGCGACGAAATGGCCGACATCAAGCGACTGTTCACGCCCGAGTTCCGCAACCGGCTCGACCAGACGATCAGCTTCCGTGCGCTGGATGAGGAAATCATCATGCGCGTGGTCGACAAGTTCCTCATGCAGCTGGAAGACCAGCTGCATGAGAAGAAGGTCGACGCGCTCTTCACCGACGCGCTGCGCAAGCATCTGGCCAAGCACGGCTTCGACCCGCTCATGGGCGCGCGGCCGATGCAGCGCCTGATCCAGGACACGATCCGCCGTGCGCTCGCCGACGAACTGCTGTTCGGCAAGCTCGTGAGCGGCGGCCGCGTGACCGTGGACGTGGACGAGGAAGACAAGATCCAGCTCACGTTCGACGCGCAGCCGGCGCCGCGCAATCCGGAAGCGGTGGAAGTGGAATAAGCGGCGCGAAAAGCGCGCAAGCGTCAAGGCACGACGGCGTAGCTCAATACGGGCTACGCCGTTTTATTTTGCGGATGAGAGTCAGGAATCCGAAATGATTGGGATCGTTCGTTTCGCGAACCAAAACCGTGGCGCCAGGGCCGACGAGCCGCCGCCAAGTAAAATAGACGTTTATCTCGCCGTCGGCGTTTTCACGATGCGCAGCGCCTCGGTGCGCTCGCGCAAAGCAGGGGTGTAATAGTGGTACCACGTAAATCGGGCGCGTTCGACTCCATCGTCGAGCGCGAGCAGGGGCTGCGACAGGGCTTGTCGGCAGGGCAGATGACGATGATCGCCATCGGCGGTGCGGTAGGCACCGGGCTCTTTCTCGGCAGCGGCTTCGCCATCGGTTTTGCCGGGCCGGGCGTGCTCGTGTCCTACGCCATTGGCGCGCTGATCGCCTTGCTGCTGATGGGCGCGCTGGCCGAGATGACCGTCGCGCATCCCACGTCGGGTTCGTTCGGCGCGTATGCCGAGCACTATATCGGCCCGCTCGCCGGCTTCGTCGTGCGCTACGCGTACTGGTCCGCCTACGTGCTCGCCGTGGGCACCGAAGTCGCGGCCATCGCCATCTACATGAAGTTCTGGTTCCCGCACGTGCCGGGGCTCTACTGGATCGTCGGGTTCTCGGCGGCGCTGATCGTCGTGAACGCCATGAGCGTGCGGGCCTACGGCACCATCGAGTATCTCTTCTCCAGCCTCAAGATTGCTGCCATCGTCGCGTTCATCGTGCTGGGCGCCTGGTTCGTGTGGCGCGCGCCCGCCGCTTCGGGCGTGGGGTTTGCGAACTATACGTCGCACGGCGGCCTGATGCCCAAGGGCTGGTGGGGCGTCTGGGTGGGCACGATAGTTTCGCTTTTCAGCTATCTGGGCGTGGAAACCATCGCGGTTGCCGCTGCAGAAGCCAAGGACCCGGCGCGCGCCGTCACGCGCGCGTTCCGCGCCACGGTGCTGCGCCTCGTGCTGTTCTACCTGCTCACGCTCGCGCTCATGCTGGCCATCGTCCCCTGGACGCAGGCGGGCGGCAACGAGAGCCCGTTCGTGAAGGTGATGGCCGAAACCGGCGTGCCGTACGCGGCGGGCGCGATCAACTTCATCGTGCTCGTGGCGGCGCTCTCGGCCATGAACAGCCAGCTCTACATCACCACGCGCATGATGTTCAGCCTCTCGCGCGCGGGCTACGCGCCGGCGGCGTTCGGGCGTCTTACGCGCCAGGGCGTGCCGACGGCGGCGCTCTCGCTCTCGACCATCGGCATTGCGGTGGCGGCCGTGCTCAACGCGCTTTGGCCGCAGGCGGCGTTCACGCTGATGATGTCGATTGCGATGTTCGGCGCGATGTTCACGTGGTTCATGATCTTCGTGACGCAGCTTTTCTTTCGTGTGCGTCGTGGGCGCGACGCAAGCGCGCCGCTCGAATTCCGCATGTGGGGCTTTCCGTTCACGAGCGTGCTGGGCGCGCTGCTGATGCTCGGCATCCTGGTCGGCACGGCGTTCACGCGCGAATTCCGTATGACGCTGGCGTATGGGCTCGCGTTCCTGGCGGTGCTCGTGGTGGTGTATGCGTTGTGGTATCGCCGGCGGCAACCCGCGGCGCAAACTCAAGGGTCGCTCTAGATCAAGGGTCGCTCCAGGAACAAAAAAGCACGCCGCGGCGTGCTTTTTTGTTCCTGCGAGTGGCGCCCGGGCGGGCGAGGGCTCAGTGCTTGCCCGTGCTGCCAAAACCGCCCGCGCCGCGCTCGCTCTGCTCGAAGTCGTCGACGATGTTGAACTGCGCCTGTACCACCGGCACGATCACGAGCTGCGCGAGGCGCTCCATCGGATTGAGCGTGAACGTGGTGTGGCCGCGGTTCCAGGTGGAGATCATGAGCTCGCCCTGATAGTCGGAGTCGATCAGGCCGACGAGGTTGCCGAGCACGATGCCGTGCTTGTGGCCGAGGCCCGAGCGCGGCAGGATCAACGCGGCGTAGCCGGGGTCGTCCAGATGGATCGCGAGGCCGGTCGGCACGAGCTTCGTTTCGCCGGGTTCGAGCGTGATCGGCGTTTCGAGGCAAGCACGCAGGTCGAGGCCCGCGCTGCCCGGCGTCGCGTAGTGGGGCAGCTGGTCACGCATGCGTTCGTTCAGGATCTTGATGTCGATCTTCATAGGGTTCCGTTGGATTATCGGGTTCGAGGCAACTGAAAGGCCTCGGCGAGAAGTTCGTAGGAGCGCAGGCGTGCCGCATAGCTGCCAGCGACGGTCAGCACGATGAGCTCATCGGCGCGGAAGCTGTCCTCGAGCGCGTGCAGGCGCTCGGCGACGCTCTCGGGCGTGCCGATGATGCTGCGCGGCTTTTCGCGGTCGATCACGAGTTGCTCGCGCTCACCGTATTCCTGTGCGCGGCCCTGTTCGAGGCTCGGAATGGGCGCGTTCAGGCCGTAGGCCATTTGCACGCGGCGCAGGTCGACGGCTTTTTCGAGGTCGGCGGCCTCGGCCTCGGTATCGGCGCAGATCGCGAACACCGCGCACGCCAGATAAGGTTTGGCTTCGTGGCCCGGCTGGAAGTTGTCGTGGTAGGCATTGGCCACCAGGTGCCCGAAGTGCGCGTTGATGAAATGCGCAAACGAGAAACGCAAGCCCAACTGCGCCGCGAGCGTGCCGCCGAAGTCGCTCGAGCCCAGCACCCAGAGCTGCGGGCGCGTGGCGATCTGCGGCTGCAGCACGACGCCGTGCGCGAGGTGGTCGGCAGCGAGCGTCCCGTCCATCAGGCCGACGAGATCCTGCACCTGCTGCGTGAACTGGTCGCCGCGGTTGTACGTGCCCGCCGCGACGGCCTGCGCGGTGCGCATGTCGCCGCCGGGCGCGCGGCCCACGCCCAGGTCGATGCGTCCGGGGAACAACGCTTCGAGCATCATGAATTGCTCGGCGACCTTGAACGGGCTGTAGTAGGGCAGCATGATGCCGCCCGAGCCGATGCGGATGCGTTGGGTCACGCTGCCAAGGCGCGCGAGCAAGACTTCGGGAGCGGGATTGCACACGCCCAGCAGGCCGTGGTGCTCGGCGCACCAGTAGCGCGTGTAGCCGAGGTCGTCGGCGAGCTGCGCGAGTTCGACGGTGGCGGCAATGGCGTCCGCCGCGCTATGCCCGGCGATCACGGGCGACTGGTCCAGCACGGAAAGCAGTGTCATGGCAGTACTGCTCCTTCACTTCGGTCGCGGCGCCGCGCCGGCACGCGAAGGTGCCGGCACAGGCGTCACGAGATGATGCTCGGGTCGGGCAGACGCCGCGCAATCTCGGCGATCAGCGTTTGCGCGAGCGCCTGCTTGGCCGCGCGCGGCAGCGGCGTGCGGCCGCCGGCCTCGAACAGCACGACTTCGTTGTCGTCCCGGCCGAAGGTGAGCGGGCCGAGATTGCCGATGAGCAACGGCACCTTTTTGCGCGCGCGCTTTTCTTCTCCATGCACGTCGAGGTCGCCGCTTTCGGCTGCGAACCCCACGCAATACGGCGGATTCGCAATGGCCGCGACCGAAGCCAGAATGTCGGGGTTCTCGACGAAACTGAACGTCGGCATGCGGTGCTCGGCCGTCTTCTTGATCTTGTGCTCGGCGACGTGATCGACGCGCCAGTCGGCCACCGCGGCCACGCCGATGAAGACATCGGCGTCACTCGCCTCGCGCATCACGGCGTCGTACATCTGCTGCGCGGTCTGCACGTCTTCGCGCCAGACGCCCCACGGCGTGGCCAGCGCGACGGGGCCCGCGACCAGATGCACGTGAGCGCCGGCTTGCTGCGCCGCGCGCGCGAGCGCGAAGCCCATCTTCCCGCTCGAACGGTTCGTGATGCCGCGCACCGGGTCGAGCGGCTCGAAGGTCGGTCCCGCCGTGATCAGCAGCTTGCGGCCCGCAAGGACCTTCGGCGCGAAGAACGCGACGATCGCCTCGTAGGTGGCTTCCGGCTCCAGCATGCGCCCGTCACCGATCTCGCCGCAAGCCTGCGGGCCGGAGTCAGGGCCCAGCGTTTCGATCCCGTCCGCGCGCAGTTGCGCAACGTTGCGCTGCGTGGCCGGGTTGCCCCACATCTGCCGGTTCATGGCCGGCACGACCAGTAGCGGGCAGTCGCGCGCGACGCACAGCGTGGAGAGCAGGTCGTCGGCGAACCCGTGCGCGAGCTTCGCGAGGAAGTCGGTGGAGGCGGGCGCGACGACGATGGCATCCGCGTCGCGCGAGAGGTCGATGTGCGCCATGTTGTTGGGCACGCGGCCGTCCCACTGGCTCGTGTAGACGGGGCGGCCCGAGAGCGCCTGCATCGTGACCGGCGTGATGAACTGCGTGGCCGCCTCGGTCATCACGACTTGCACGGTCGCGCCGGCCTTGGTCAACAGGCGCGTGAGCTCGGCGATCTTGTAGCAGGCGATGCCGCCCGTCATGCCGAGCACGAGGTGGCGCCCGGCCAGCTCGCCGGGGTTTGCAGCGGAGGTGTTCAAGTCAGGTCTCCCCTTTCTCCGAGACACGCAATAGAGACGATCAGCGCGCGCTGCGCACGCGCCGCAATTCGTCGAACACCAGCAGGATGGCGCCAACGGTGATCGCGCTATCGGCAACGTTGAACGCCGGCCAGTGCGACGAACCCAGGTGGAAGTCGAGGAAGTCGATCACATGGCCGTACATCAGGCGGTCGAGCACGTTGCCGAGCGCGCCGCCGAGTATCAGTGCGAGCGCGGTGCAGAACAGCCGCTGCCCCGCGTGGCGCTTGAGCAAATAGCAGATCACCAGCGCCGCGACCACGCCGAGCGCCGTGAATGCCCAGCGCTGCCAGCCGCCCGCCGCGGCGAGGAAGCTGAACGCCGCCCCCTTGTTGTAGACGAGCACGAGGTTGAAGAACGGCGTGATCACGCGGCCTTCGCCGTAGCTGAACACCTTGGAGACGGCGATCTTCGTGAGCTGGTCGGCGAGGATCACGATCACCGCGATGCCGAGCCACGGCACGAGCGTGCCGCGCGCGCCGTTCGACTTCATCTGTTGTTTCGGCAGGGTCGTCTTGGCCATTATGCCGCGCTCCGCGCTTCGCCGTTGCCGAACAAATTGACCACGCAGCGGCCGCACAGGCCCGGGTGCTCCGCGTTCGCGCCGACGTCTTCGCGGTAGTGCCAGCAGCGCTCGCACTTGAGGTACTTCGAGGTGACGACTTCGACGCCTTCGTCGGTTTCGCTGTCCACCTTGACGATCTCGGCCGCCGAGGTGATGAGCACGAACTTGAGGTCGTCACCCAGCGACGCGAGAGCGTCGTAGCGCGCGCCGCTGGCCAGAATGCGCACCTCGGCCTGCAGCGACGAGCCGATCTGGTTCGCCACGCGCGCCTCTTCGAGCGCCTTCGTGACGTTGCCGCGCACGTCGCGCAGGAGCGTCCACTTGGCGATCAGCTCGGGCGCCTGCGCGATGTCCGGGAACGCGTGGAACGTCTCGGTGAAGATGGTCGTGCTTTGCGGCTGGAACACCTTCCAGGCTTCCTCGGCGGTGAAGGAGAGGAACGGCGCGAGGATGCGCAGCAGGCTGTGCGTGATGTGGAAGAGCGCGGTTTGCGCGGCGCGGCGCGCGGCCGAATCCGGCGCGCTCGTGTACAGGCGGTCCTTGAGCACGTCCAGGTAGAAGCCGCCCAGGTCTTCCGAGCAGAACGTCTGGAGCTTGGCCACGACCGGGTGGAACTCGTAGCGGTCGTAGTGGGCCAGCACGTCGCTTTGCAGCGTGTGCGTGAGCGCGACGGCGTAGCGGTCGATTTCGAGCCACTGGTCGGCCGGCAGCGCGTGCTTCTCGAAGTCGAAGTCCGAGAGGTTCGAGAGCAGGAAGCGCAACGTATTGCGGATGCGGCGATAGCCTTCGGTCACGCGCTTGAGAATCTCCTCCGAGATCGCCAGCTCGCCCGAGTAGTCGGTCGACGCAATCCACAGGCGGATGATTTCCGCGCCCAGACGGTTCGCGACCTCATGCGGATCGACGCCGTTGCCGAGCGACTTCGACATCTTGCGGCCTTCGCCGTCGACGGTGAAGCCGTGCGTGAGCAGGGCGTTGTACGGCGGGCAGCCGTCGAGCATGGAGGCCGTCAGCAGCGACGAATGGAACCAGCCGCGGTGCTGGTCCGAGCCTTCCAGATAGAGGTCGGCCGGGAACTGCAGCTCGTCCTTGTGCGAGCCGCGCAGCACGTGCCAGTGCGTCGTGCCCGAATCGAACCACACGTCGAGCGTGTCGCGGTTCTTCTCGTACATGTTCGCGTCGTCGCCGATCAGCTCGCGTGCATCGAGCGTCTGCCACGCTTCGATGCCTTCCTTCTCCACGCGCCTGGCGACTTCCTCGAGCAGCTCCAGCGTGCGCGGATGCAGCTCGCCAGTTTCCTTGTGCACGAAGAACGCCATCGGCACGCCCCATTGGCGCTGGCGCGAGAGCGTCCAGTCGGGGCGGTTCGCGATCATCGAATAAAGGCGCTGCTTGCCCCACGACGGATAGAACGCCGTCGCCTCGATGCCTTCGAGCGCCGTCTCGCGCAGGGTCTTGCCGCCGTCCTTGGGACTGACGTCCATGCCCGCGAACCACTGCGAGGTCGCGCGGTAGATGATGGGCGTCTTGTGGCGCCAGCAGTGCATGTAGCTGTGCAGGTATTTTTCGCTGCGCAGCAGGGTGCCGGAGGCGTCGAGCGCGTCGACGATCTTCGGGTTCGCGGCCCAGATCGTGAGTCCGCCGAACAGGGGCAGCGATTCGATGTAGCGGCCGTCGCCCATCACCGGGCTGATGATGTCGGAGTCGGCCATGCCGTGCGCCTTGCACGACACGAAGTCTTCCACGCCGTAGGCGGGCGCCGAGTGCACGATGCCCGTGCCGGTGTCGGTCGTGACGTAGTCGCCCAGATAGATGGGCGAGGTGCGCTTGTAGCCCGGGTGCGCCGAAGCGAGCGGGTGATGGAAGCGCAGGTTCGCGAGCTTCTCGCCCAGCGTGGTCGCGACGATCGTGCCGGTCAGGCCGAACTCCTTCATGCAGGCTTCGACGCGTTCTTCCGCGAGGATCAAGAGGCCGCGCTCGGTGTCGACGAGCGCGTAGACGATCTCCGGATGCACGTTGAGCGCCTGGTTCGACGGGATGGTCCAGGGCGTGGTGGTCCAGATCACGATGCCGCCTTCCTCGCGCGGCAGGGCGGCGAGGCCGAACGCCTTCGCCGTCTGCTCAGGCTGCGCGAACGGGAACAGCACGTCGATGGTGGGATCGGTCTTGTCCTTGTACTCGACCTCGGCCTCGGCGAGCGCCGAGCCGCAGTCGAAGCACCAGTTCACGGGCTTCAGGCCCCGGAACACATAGCCCTTCTCGATGATCTTCGCGAGCGCGCGGATCTCGCCCGCCTCGTTCGCGAAGTTCATCGTCTTGTACGGGTTGTCCCAGTCGCCGAGGACGCCCAGGCGCTTGAAGCCGGCCTTTTGCGTCTCGATCTGGCCCGCGGCGTACTCGCGCGCCTTCTGCATCACTTCCTGGGCGGGCAGCGACTTGCCGAACTGCTTCTCGATCTGGATTTCGATCGGCATGCCGTGGCAGTCCCAGCCCGGCACGTAGACCGCGTCGTAGCCCGCGAGATTGCGCGCCTTGACGATCATGTCCTTCAGGATCTTGTTGACCGCGTGGCCGAGGTGGATGTCGCCGTTCGCATACGGCGGGCCGTCATGCAGGATGAACTTCTTGCGGCCCTTCGAGGCCTCGCGGATCTGCTTGTAGACCCCTTTGTCTTCCCACTCCTTGACCCATTGCGGCTCGCGCTTGGGCAGGTCGCCGCGCATCGGGAACGGGGTGTCCAGAAGATTGACGGGGTACTTCGATTCGGACTTCTGCGCGGCTTTGCCGGAGGATGCTTTCTTGTCGCTCATGGTGAGATCACTTGGAATTCGGAGGATGCTCGGCGTCAGCATTGCGGCGTTGCCGCGCAACCGTCGCCTCGGGCGCCGCATGCGATGCAATTCGCTCGCGACGCCAAGGGGCGGGGCAGCCCGCGCAACGCTCGCCAATCTCGAGCGCGCGGGCCGCAGTTCACCTAATTCGGTCGGTGGCCGAGGTGGCGAAGCCGGTGGAGCGGCTACCGGTTACATCAGTGCCCGCGGCGGCGAACCAGGCGCGGGTGTTCGCCACGTCGCGCGCGATCGCGGCGGTGAGCGTTTCGAGGTCGGCGAACTTCTCCTCGTCGCGCAACTTCTTGAGGAACTCGACGCGCACGAGCTTGCCGTAGGCGTCGCCGTGCCAGTCGAGCAGATGCACTTCGAGCAGCACGCGGCCCGAATCGTCCACCGTCGGGCGCAAGCCGAGGCTCGCGACGCCAGGCAGCGGATGGTCGGCGATGCCATGCACCAGCACGACGAAGATGCCCTTGAGCGCCGGGCGCTTGTGGCCGATCGGCAGGTTCAGCGTGGGAAAGCCCAGATCGCGGCCGAGCTTCAGGCCGTGCGTGACGTGCCCGCTGATCGCGTAGCCGCGCCCGAGCGCGGCGCGAGCGGCGTCCAGGTCGCCCGCCTGCAACTGGGTGCGCACGGCGGAGCTCGAGATGCGCACGCCCGAGGGGTCGGCCACGGTCGCCATCTGCTCGACTTCGAAGCCGTGCTCGCGGCCCGCGGCCTGCAGCGAGGCAAAGTCGCCCGCGCGTTTCGCGCCATAGCGGAAGTCGTCGCCGATCATCATCCAGCGTGAGTGCAGGCCGCCCACGATGATGCGCTCGACGAACGCATCGGGCGACTGGCTCGCGAACGTGTGGTTGAAGTGCTCGACCACGACGCGGTCCACGCCGTTCTCGCGCAGCGCCTCGAGCTTGTCGCGCAGCATGGCGATGCGCGGCGGGGCGCTGGCCGGATTGAAGAACTCGCGCGGATGCGGCTCGAAGGTCATCACGCAGACGGGCAGGCCGCGCGCGTCGGCGGCTTCGCGCACGCGCGCGAGCAATGCCTGATGCCCGCGGTGGACACCGTCGAAGTTGCCGATGGTGAGCGCGCAGGGCGCTCGGCTTTCGGCGTTGGGAAGACCGCGGAAGACTCTCACGATAGCGGAACCTGGAGGAACCTGAGGGAACCTGGAAAAGTGCGCGCGGGCCATGCGCGCCGATCGAGACCGGTTACGCGGCCACGGCCGCGACTAAACAGGAGATTATAAACGCACGGGGCGACGATCGCCGCCGCGCGAGCGTCGGACGCCTTCCCCGATGATAAAATCCGCGGATGAAAAATCTCGTCATTCTGATTTCGGGGCGGGGCAGCAACATGGAGGCCATTGTGCGCGCGTGCGCGCACGAAGCCTGGCCGGCGCGTGTCGCCGCCGTGATTGCCAACCGTCCCGACGCCGCGGGCCTTGCGTTTGCGGCGTCGCATGGTATTGCCACGGCGGTCGTCGACCACCGCCAGTATCCCGATCGCGCCTCCTTTGACTCCGCGCTCGCCCAGGCGATCGACAGCCATGCGCCGGACCTCGTCGTGCTCGCGGGCTTCATGCGCGTGCTGACCGAGGGCTTCGTGCAGCATTATTCGGGTCGCATGCTTAATATTCATCCTTCGCTGCTGCCGAGCTTCCCGGGCTTGAAAACGCACGAGAAGGCGCTCGATGCGGGCTGCCGCGTGCATGGCGCGACGGTCCATTTTGTCACGCCGACGCTCGATCATGGCCCGATCGTCGTGCAGTCGGTCGTGCCCGTGCGCACGGGCGACGACGCCGCGGCGCTCGCCGCGCGCGTGCTCAAGACCGAACATGTGATTTATCCGCGGGCGGTGCGCTGGTTCGTCGAAGGGCGCCTCGCGCTCGACGGCGAGCGCGTGACGCTCACACCGACCGAGCCGCAGTGGCTCTTCCTTGACGATATGAACGCGAACGCACAAACCGCCGGGGAGGGCGCATGAGGCTGCATGGTTTCCTGATTGGACAGACCGAGACGTTGCTTGCCGACGTCCTCAAGTTCACGGGTCCCGCCGACGCGGTGACGAGCCGCTTCTTCCGCGAGCACCCGAAGCTCGGCCATGCCGAGCGCGGCGTGATCGCCGAGGCGGTATTCGCCGTGCTGCGCCGGCGCATGGAGTTCGCGCACCTGGCCGAGAGCGGCACCGGCAGCCCGACGCGGCGCCTCACGCTGCTCGGCCTGATGGCCACCGCTGGCCGTTCGGCCATCCGTCCGTTCGTCTCCGACGCCGAGGCCAACTGGCTCGAGCACGTCGCGAAGATCGATCCGGCGAGCCTGCCGCAGCGCGTGCAGCTCAATTTGCCCGAGTGGATCGTGAAGGCGCTGGAAACGCGCTTCGACGCCGCCGAACTCGCTCAGTTGGCCGCCGCGCTGAACTATCCCGCGCCGCTCGACCTGCGCGCGAACCCGATCAAAGCCAATCGTGATGAACTCCTGCGCGCACTGGCCGAGTCGGGCATCGAAGCCGGCGAGACGCCGTTCGCGCCGTTCGGCGTGCGCGTGGCGGGCAAGCCCGCGCTCTCCAAGCTCGACGCGTTCAAGGACGGCTGGTTCGAGGTGCAGGACGAAGGCAGCCAGCTGCTGTGTTCGCTGGTCGCGCCGCGCCGCGGCGAAATGGTGGTGGACTTCTGTGCGGGCGCGGGCGGCAAGACGCTGGCGCTCGGCGCGATGATGCGCTCGACGGGCCGCCTCTATGCGTTCGACGTTTCCGAGCGACGCCTCGCGAAGCTCAAGCCGCGCCTTGCGCGCAGTGGCCTGTCGAACGTGAATCCGGTGCTGATCGATAGCGAGCACGATGCCAAGATCAAGCGCCTGATCGGCAAGATCGACCGCGTACTGGTGGATGCGCCGTGCTCGGGCCTCGGCACCTTGCGGCGCAACCCTGACCTCAAGTGGCGTCAGTCGCCGGAATCGATTGTTGAGCTCGCGCCCAAGCAGCTTTCGATTCTCACGAGCGCAGCGCGCCTGCTCAAGCGTGGCGGCCGTCTCGTCTACGCGACCTGCAGCATTCTCGAAGCCGAGAACGAAGCGGTCGTGAAGCAGTTTCTCGAGGCGCACCCCGACTTCGTGCTGGTGAGCGCGCGCGAGGCGCTCGCGGACCAGCGCGTGGGCCTCGACACCGGCGAGTACCTGTCGATGTGGCCGCACCGCCATGCGACAGACGGCTTCTTTGCCGCCGTGCTGGAGCGCCGCGGCGAGGCGCAGCCCAAGACGAAGAAGGCAGGCGCCGCCACGACGCCGGAAGAGGCCACCGCGCAGAGCGAGGCAGCCGACGCCATCGCGAAGGCGCAGGAGTCCGAAGCAGCCGAGCCGGACGCAGCGCTCGAATAAGCGAGCGGCTGTGGCCAAAAGCGCGGGGCCGTCCGGTGGAGCCGGACGGCCCCGCGTCGCATTGAGGGCGCTGCAGGGTGCTTTTTGCGGTATTCCTTGAGCGGCATGCGTGGCGAGGCGTGAGGTCGAGCGGTTACGATCAGCGCCTCATTTGCACCGTCGCCGCACCGCATGAACGGTAATCTTTCGTCCCTGATCCATCGCGCCGTTTCGCTTTTTGTGCTGCCGCAGACGCGTTGGCAGCTCCTGATCATCGGCGGGCTGCTCGTCGTCGCCTGGATGCTGGCTTTGCTGGCGCGGCGCTCTATCCGGCGGCGTCTGGAGTTGTTGCAGCGCGACGTGCGCCACTTCGGGGCGGAAAGCCTTTACCGGGCCATTTTCTGGCTATGCGCCGCCGCACTGATCTGGCCGGTCAGGCATGTCGCGAGACCGTTCATGCCGACGACGCTGCTCGATATCGCGCTGGTGCCGGTCGTCGGCATCGGCCTCATCTATCTGGCGTTCTTTCTCTTGCGCGGGGTGTTCGGCCGCGACAAGCGCACGCACAGGCTGCTCGCGGTAAGCGAAGGCATCACGACCATCGTCGTGTGGATCGGCGTGGTGCTGCGGGTGCTGGACCTCGACGACGACGTTTTGCGCTGGTCGGCCAACGTCCAGATCACCGTCGGCCAGACGCATTTCACGTTGCTGGCAGTCGCTCAGGCCGTGCTCTCCGTGAGCGTGATGCTCATTCTGGCCCTTTGGCTCGGAATCGCCTTCGAGGACCGCATCATGCGCTCGCCGAAGCTCGATGCCAATCTGAAGGTGTTTTCGATTCGCATCGGCCGCGGCGCATTCGTGTTGACGGCAGTCGTGATGAGCCTGTCGATGGTCGGCATCGACCTGACCGTGCTCGGTGTGTTCAGCGGCGCGCTTGGCGTGGGCCTCGGTTTCGGGCTGCAGAAAATCGCCAGCAACTATGTGTCGGGTTTCATCGTGCTGGCGGACCGGTCGTTGCGTATTGGCGACACCATCAGTGTGGGCGGCATTCAGGGCCGGGTCACGCAGATTCGCCGCCGTTATACGGTCGTGCGCAGTTTCGATGGCATCGAGACGTTGATTCCCAACGAAAAGTTGATCACCGATGTCGTGCAGAACCACTCGTCCTACTTGACGCGGGGCTACGCGAAGCTGACCGTTCGGGTGGCGTACGCGTCGGACATCGAGCTAGCGCTGCAATTGCTCGCGCGCGCCGCGCAAGGCGTCGACCGGGTATGCGCCGACCCTGTGCCGACAGCCTCGCTGGTCGAGTTCGGAAGCGACGGCGCGCAGCTGGAACTGGCGTTCTGGATCGAGGATGCGGCGATCGGCACGACCGGCGTGCGTTCGGACGTGAATCGCAACGTGTGGCGGCTATTCGGCGAACACGGGGTGGCCATCCCGCCGGCGCAGCGCGATGTACGGCTCGTCGGCCAGGCGGTGCCCGTTGCCGAGCGGGCTGCCCTGGCGACTTAAGGTCAGGTTAAGGCGTAGCTGCCATTCTGGCAGTGTCGCCAGGTGGCGAAAGGCGAGGTGGGGCCTGAACGCACAAAAAATGTGCGAGCAAGTGTGGCAAACCGCCTCAAAAATGCGTCCGGAGATTGACGCCGCCGCAATTTGGGGAAAAAATCTCCATTTGTTACAAACACTTGGAACGGTTCTAGTAGAATGCCGTCCAACCTCTCCTGGTCGCTTTCATTTTCTTGACGTCAGCGCAGCGCTGAAAGGCCGGCGCGCTTCGTTTCACGGGTAAATACCTTGTTGAATTCCCTGCTTGATTTCCTTGCCCACGGGATGCTGCATTTCTCGTGGTGGCAGATCCTGCTGTTCGTGGCCGTGGCCACCCACATCACGATCATCGGCGTGACGGTGTATCTGCACCGCTGCCAGGCGCACCGCGCGCTCGATCTGCACCCGATCGCCAGCCACTTCTTCCGTTTCTGGCTGTGGATGACCACGGGCATGCTCACGGGCCAGTGGGCCGCCATTCACCGCAAGCACCACGCCAAGTGCGAGACCGAAGAAGATCCGCACAGCCCGCAAACGCGCGGCATCTGGAAGGTGCTGCTCGAAGGCGCCGAACTCTATCGCGCCGAAGCGAAGAACGAAGAGACGCTGCGCCGTTTCAGCCACGGCACGCCCAACGACTGGATGGAGCGCAACGTCTACACGCGCTACCCGATCCTCGGCGTGAGCATCATGATGGTGATCGATGTCGCGCTGTTCGGCGTGGTCGGTCTCTCCGTGTGGGCCGTGCAAATGGCTTGGATCCCGTTCTGGGCCGCCGGCGTCGTGAACGGCCTGGGCCACTTCTGGGGCTATCGCAACTTCAATTCGTCGGATGCGAGCACGAACCTCCTGCCGTTCGGCATCATCATCGGTGGCGAGGAGCTGCATAACAACCACCACACCTTCGCGACTTCCGCGAAGCTCTCGAACAAGTGGTACGAGTTCGACATCGGCTGGATGTACATCCGCATGATGCAGGCCGTCGGTCTCGCGAAGGTCAAGAAGGTCGCGCCCACGCCGCGTCTCACCAAGGGCAAGCTCGTGCCCGACCACGAGACGCTCCAGGCCGTGCTCTCGAACCGCTATGAAGTGATGGCGCGTTACGGCAAGGCTGTGAAGCAGGCGTATCGTCAGGAGCTCGCGCATCTGAAGGAAGTGGGCGAGCGCGAGAAGTACAAGGTCATGCGCGGCGCGCGCAAGTGGTTCGACAAGGAAGAAGCCAGCCTGAACGAGCCGCAAAAGCGCCAGTTGCCGCAGATCTTCGCGAACAGCCAGAAGCTGCGCACGTACATCGAGTTGCGCAACGAGCTCGCGGCCATCTGGGAGCGTTCGAGCGCCTCGCGCGAACAACTGCTCACGCAGCTCCAGGATTGGTGCCACCGTGCCGAGCAAAGCGGCATCAAGGCGCTCCAGGAATTCGCGTCGCGTCTGCGCCGCTACGCCTGATTCTCTGGATTCGCAGGTTCGCGGCGGCCAATGTGCCCTGCGTGAATCTCGAAAAAATCCATTAGAATCCAGGTACGTCACAAAACCCCGCGCTGGCGGGGTTTTTCTTTTGGGGCCGCGGAAAAGCCGGTGTCATGCACCGATCTGGAGCCGCGGCGATCGGCAGGGCTGCAACTAGAGCATGGGGCCAGAGTAACGTGCTAAAGCACGAACTCCGGCCGACAGAGGAGATCATGAGTCAGGCAATCAGGAAGGTCGAATACGACCGGCCGCAGGGTGCCGTCTGCAGCGTCGGACAGGCGTGGGCGAAGGTGCCCGACGCACCTGGCGCGGCAGAGCGCGTTGCATTGAAGGAGCGCATTCGCGCGTTGCTCAAGCGCGAAAAGGCGGTGCTCGTCGCGCACTATTATGTCGATCCTGAATTGCAGGAGCTGGCGGACGAAACGGGTGGCTGCGTGGCCGATTCGCTCGAGATGGCGCGCTTCGGCCGCGATCACGAGGCGCAGACGCTCGTCGTGGCGGGCGTGCGCTTCATGGGCGAGACCGCCAAGATCCTGAGCCCGAACAAGCGCATCCTGATGCCGGACCTCGACGCGACCTGCTCGCTCGACCTCGGTTGTCCCGTCGACGAGTTCTCCGCATTCTGCGACGCGCATCCCGATCGCACCGTGGTGGTCTACGCGAACACCAGCGCCGCCGTGAAGGCGCGCGCGGATTGGATGGTCACTTCGTCGATCGGTCTGGAGATCGTGGCCGATCTTCACGCGAAGGGCGAAAAGATCCTCTGGGCGCCGGACCGCCATCTGGGCAACTACATCCAGAAGAAGACCGGCGCCGACATGCTGCTGTGGCAGGGCTCGTGCCTCGTGCACGACGAGTTCAAGGGCATCGAACTCGATCTGCTGCGCGCCGAGTATCCGGACGCCAAGGTGCTCGTGCATCCCGAATCGCCCGAGGCCGTGGTCGCGCTGGCGGACGTGGTCGGCTCGACCACGCAGTTGATCGACGCCGCGGTGAAGCTCGACGCGCAGCGCTTCATCGTCGCGACCGATCTTGGCATCCTGCACAAGATGCGGCTCGCGGCGCCGGGCAAGACCTTCATCGAGGCGCCCACAGCCGGCAACAGCGCGACCTGCAAGAGCTGCGCACATTGCCCGTGGATGGCCATGAACGGTCTCGGAAATCTCGTCGACGTGCTCGAGCGCGGCCACAACGAGATCTTCGTCGACGCTGCGATTGGCGAGCGGGCGCGTCTGCCGATCGACCGCATGCTCGCCTTCGCGGCCGAGCACAAGCGCCGCGTGCAGGCGAGCGGCGACCTCGCGCGCGACACCGCGCTGTTCTCGCAGGTGGGGGCGGCCTGATGACGAATTTGAAGGAAGGCGCGCGGGAGTTGCGCGCAGCGGACGCCGTCGCGCCCGTGCTCGAGGAAGTGCGCGCGCAGTACGGCGCGGCGTTCGACGCCGCGATCGTGCGCAACGTGGCGGATGCACTCGAGGAGGATGTCGGGCCCGTCGACCAGACGGGCCGCCTCGTGAGCGCGAACGAAGTGCGCGATGCGCGCATCCTCGTGCGCGAGGACGCGGTGTTGTGCGGCGTGCTGTGGTTCGATGGCGTGGTCAAGCGCGTCGATCCGCGCATCGAGGTGCGCTGGCACTATCGCGAGGGCGAACGCATGGCGGCGGACACCATCGTGTGCTCGCTGCGCGGCCCGGCGCGCTCGCTCCTCACGGCCGAGCGCAATGCGATGAATTTTCTGCAGCTGCTCTCGGGCGTGGCGAGCGTGACGCGCCGCTACGTCGACATGATTGCTCATACGCAGGCGCGCATCCTCGATACGCGCAAGACGCTGCCCGGCCTGCGCCTCGCGCAGAAGTACGCGGTGCGTGTGGGCGGCGGCGCCAACCAGCGGCTCGCGCTATACGACGGCATCCTGATCAAGGAAAACCATATCGCGGCGGCGGGCGGTGTCGGCGCCGCGATGGATGCGGCGATCGCCCTCGATGCTGGCGTGCCGA
The DNA here is from genome assembly GCF_004353915.1 of Paraburkholderia silviterrae. Taxonomy (GTDB): domain Bacteria; phylum Pseudomonadota; class Gammaproteobacteria; order Burkholderiales; family Burkholderiaceae; genus Paraburkholderia; species Paraburkholderia silviterrae. The sequence continues at coordinate 294,232 of NZ_SMRP01000003.1, forward strand.
TTCAGATCGAAGTCGAGACGCTCGAACAGCTCGATGCGGCGCTCGTGCATGGCGCGAAGTCGGTGCTGCTCGACAACTTCTCGTTCGAGATGATGCGCGAGGCGGTCAAGCGCACGGCGGGTCGCGCGGTGCTCGAAGTCTCGGGCGGCGTGAACTTCGACACGGTGCGCACGATTGCGGAAACGGGCGTGGACCGCGTCTCGATCGGCGCGCTGACCAAGGACGTGCGGGCCACGGACTACTCGATGCGGATCGTCTGAGCACGCTGCGTTTGACGTGCTGAATGCGCAAAGGCCGCCTCGCGAGAGGCGGCCTTTTTGCTGGGCCTGGCAGAGCCGATAGAGCCAGAGCGCCTTCGCGCCCTTGTCCCGCCGCTTTACGTCACCGTGCGATTACGCACGCGCTCCGGCGAGAGCACGCTCGGCAGCGCCTTTGGCAGCGTGCCCTGCCAGTCGCGGCTGTAGTGCAGGCCGCGGCTCTCGCGGCGCGAGCGCGCGCTCTCGACGATCAGCGACGCCACATCGACCAGATTGCGCAGCTCCAGCAGATCGCGCGTCACGCGGAAGTTCGCGTAGTACTCGAGAATCTCGTCGCGCAGGAGTGCGATGCGGTGCTGGGCGCGCTCGAGCCGCTTGTCCGTGCGCACGATGCCCACGTAGTTCCACATGAGGCGGCGCAGCTCGTCCCAGTTGTGCGCGACCACGACTTCTTCGTCGGAGTCGGAGACGCGGCTTTCGTCCCAGTCGGGCAGCGGGGCGTGCGCGCCCGCGCCGAAGCCTTCGGCCTCGATCGCTTCGGCGGCCGAACGGCCGATCACGAGGCATTCGAGCAGCGAGTTGCTGGCGAGCCGGTTGGCGCCGTGCAGGCCCGTGTACGACGTTTCGCCGACCGCGTAGAGCCCCGCGAGGTCGGTGCGGCCGGCCAGGTCGGTGACGACGCCGCCGCAGGTGTAGTGCGCAGCGGGCACGACGGGGATCGGTTCTTTTGTGATGTCGATGCCGAACTCGCGGCAACGCGCGAGGATCGTCGGAAAGTGCTCTTCAAGAAACGCGGCCGGCTGATGGCTGATGTCGAGATGCACGCAGTCGATGCCGTGCTTCTTGATTTCGAAGTCGATTGCGCGGGCGACGATGTCGCGTGGCGCGAGCTCCGCGCGTGCGTCGTGCGCGGGCATGAAGCGCGTGCCGTCGGGCAGGCGCAGCACGCCGCCTTCGCCGCGCACGGCTTCGGAAATCAGGAATGACTTCGCGTGCGGGTGAAAGAGGCATGTGGGGTGGAACTGGATGAACTCCATGTTCGCCACGCGGCAGCCTGCGCGCCAGGCCATGGCGATGCCGTCGCCGGTGGCCGTGTCGGGGTTGGTCGTGTATAGGTAGACCTTGCCTGCGCCGCCCGTGGCCAGCACCGTGTGCGGCGCCTGGATCGTCACCGTGCGGTCGTTCTGCAGATCGAGCGCGTAGAGGCCATGACAGCGGCGGCCCGGCAGGCCGAGGCGGTCGGACGTGATGACGTCGATCGCCTGGTGATCTTCGAGGATCGTGATGTTCGGATGCTGGCGCGCGCGCTCGAGCAGCGTTTGCACGACGGCGTGGCCGGTGGCGTCGGCGGCGTGGATGATGCGCCGGTGGCTGTGGCCGCCCTCGCGCGTGAGATGGAAGCCGAGCTCGGCGGCGGCGTCCTTCGTGAACGGCACGTCCTGGCCGATCAGCCACTCGATGGCTTCGCGCCCGTGCTCGACGATGTAGCGCGTGGCTGCCTCGTCGCACAGGCCGCCGCCGGCGACGAGCGTGTCGTCTACATGGTTCTCCACGCTGTCGGCCGAATCGAGCACCGCGGCGATGCCGCCCTGTGCCCGGTCGCTCGCGCCCTCGGTCATCGCGCGCTTGGCGATCAGCACCACGCGGCGCGTGTCCGCGAGGTTCAGTGCGACGCTCAATCCCGCCAGCCCGCTGCCGACGATCGCTACATCGAAATTCATGGTCCTGCCTCTCCGTCTCTCTTGTTCTGCTGCTTCGTGTCGCCTGAAGCCGCGCTGCGACGCCTTTTGCCGGTGGCGTGCGCGCAGGCGGCCGGTGAAGCGGGAAGCATACTCCGAGAGGGGAGCGGACGAAAAGCCGCACTTGCGGCGCAAAAAGAAAAACCCCGCCTTTCGGCGGGGTTTTTCTGTCTTCGTCTGGCTCGAAACCCGATCAATTACTTGATCTTGGTTTCCTTGTACTCGACGTGCTTGCGAACAACCGGGTCGAACTTCTTGATCGACATTTTTTCCGGCATGTTGCGCTTGTTCTTCGTGGTCGTGTAGAAGTGACCCGTACCTGCGGTCGACTCGAGCTTGATCTTGTCGCGGATGCCCTTGGCCATGATTTACTCCTTACAGTTCGCCGCGTGCGCGCAGGTCTGCGAGCACGGAGTCGATGCCGTTCTTGTCGATCAGGCGCAGGCCTGCGTTCGAGATGCGCAGACGCACCCAACGGTTTTCGCTTTCAACCCAGAAACGGCGGTTTTGCAGATTCGGGAGGAAACGGCGCTTGGTCTTGTTGTTAGCGTGGGAAACGTTATTGCCGCTCATCGGCGCTTTCCCAGTGACTTGGCATACACGTGCCATGAGTGCACTCCTACGGAAATTCTGAGTTCGAGAGCCGCTTAAGTTTCCCAGGCGAGAAATGGCCGGAAAGGAGAGCGCTCACGTATGGATGAGAGACAACCTCGAACCCAGGCCATATTTCCCCTAGAACGCCTCGACGGGCTTAGGAACAGGGTTGGAAATAGGCAAACCGGAATTCTAGCAGGAAAATGCCAGGAAAATCAAACGCGATTTGCGAATGGCCGTGGTGACAGTGCGCGCCGGCGCGCACTGCAAAATGGGTTCCGATGCTGTTGCGTCAATCGAGGCCGTGGCTGGCAAACGAAAATGTCTCCTGCGTGCCGATGATCAGGTGGTCCACAAGCTGGACTTCGACGAGTGCGAGCGTTTCGCGCAGCACCCGTGTCAGGCGCCGGTCGCTTGCACTTGGCTGGACCGCGCCCGACGGATGGTTGTGCGCGACGATCAGGCTCGCCGCATTGAGCATCAGTGCGCGCCGGACGATTTCGCGGGGATACACCGCCATGCGCGTGAGCGAGCCGCGCGTGCTCTCCTCGGTGCGGATCAGCCGATGCCGCACGTCAAGGAAGAGACAGACGAACACCTCATAGCCTCGTCCGCCGATCAGCAGGCGAAGATAGTCTTCGACCGCGCCGGGCGAATCGATCAACGGTTTATCTTCTAGTTGCTCGGCGAGCGCGCGTCGGGCGAGCTCGAGTACGGCGACGAGCGTCGAAGCCTTGGCTGGCCCAATGCCGCGCAGGCTCTCGAATTCCTCGCGCTGCGCGTCGAGCATGGCGCGCAGCGATCCGAAGTGCCCGAGCAGCGAGCCGGCAACGTCGAACACGTTGTGGCCCCGCTGTCCCGTGCCAAGCAGGAGCACGATCAGTTCGAGGTCGGAGAGCGAGGCTGCCCCGGACGCGAGCAGGCGTTCGCGGGGCATGATGCGGCTGCGTGCCTCGGTACGCTCCCCGCCTGGTGCCGGCGTGGCTGGAGCGGGTCCGGGTGCGGGTCCGTGTGCGGCTGCGCGCGCCGCGTCGTGCACGACGGCGATTGGCGGCGCGCCAGCCGCCTCGGCAGCGGCGCCGTCGCGCCAAAGCGGCTTGCTACAGGCGATTTCGAACATTCGATCTCCTCGCGTCGGGCAGCGCGCGCACCATGCGCGTGGCCGCCGTCCTGCAACTATGTGGCTTACAATAGCGGTTTCCCGACCGCGCGAAGGCGGCCGGACCGGCCCCTTGAGGGCGCCTCTCGCGCGCTACGCGTTGCGCTCGCGCCCAGACGAATACGAGTACCGCATGAGCATCATCGACATCTCCGAGGTGAAACCCGGTTCCCACGTCACACTGAACTACCGGCTTTCGCTTGCCGATGGCACCGAGATCGTCAATACGTTTGTCGACCGCCCGGCTACGCTGCTGCTGGGCGTCGGGCAGCTTTCGCCGCCGTTGGAGAACATTTTGCTGGGTCTGAAAGTGGGGCACCACTCCACCTTTCAGCTAGAGCCTGGCGTCGCTTTCGGCCAGCGCAATCCCGATCTGATCCAGCGCGTGTCGCTCAAGACGTTGCGCGATAACGCCATGATCGGCGAGTCGTTCAAGCCCGGCGACCTCATCGAGTTCAACGCGCCCGACGGCGGCCGCTACGCTGGCGTGCTCAAGGAGGTGAACGAGACCTCCGCGCTGTTCGATTTCAACCATCCGCTCGCTGGCCAGGCGGTTGCGTTCGAAGTGCAAATCATCGGAATCCTCTAAAGCCCATGACCACGGACACATCCCTTCTGGCCGACGCCGAAATCCTGCTCGCTCAGCCGCGCGGGTTTTGTGCCGGCGTCGACCGCGCCATCGAGATCGTCGAGCGGGCTATCCAGCTCCACGGCGCGCCAATCTACGTGCGCCACGAGATCGTCCATAACGCCTACGTCGTCGACGACCTGCGCAAGAAGGGGGCGATCTTCATCGAGCAGCTCGACGAAGTACCGGCCGGCAACACCGTCATCTTCAGTGCGCACGGCGTGTCCAAGGCCGTGCGCGCCGACGCCGAGGCGCGCGGTCTGCGCGTCTACGACGCGACCTGTCCGCTCGTGACCAAGGTGCACGTCGAAGTGGCGAAGATGCGTGACGAAGGTCTCGACATCGTGATGATCGGCCACAAGGGACACCCGGAAGTCGAAGGCACGATGGGCCAGGTGCGCGAGGGCATGTATCTGGTCGAGGATATCGACGACGTGGAGGCGCTCGATCTGCGCGATCCGCGGCGCGTGGCGTTCGTCACGCAAACCACGCTGTCCGTGGACGACGCCGCCGAGATCATCGCCGCGCTCAAGGCGCGCTTTCCCGAGATTCGCGAGCCCAAGAAGCAGGACATCTGCTATGCCACCCAGAACCGCCAGGACGCGGTCAAGTTCATGGCGCCGCAATGCGACGTCGTGATCGTGGTGGGCAGCCCGAACAGCTCCAACTCGAACCGCCTGCGCGAAGTGGCCGAAAAGCGCGGCATCCCGGCCTATATGGTGGATGCGCCCGACCAGATCGACCCGCGCTGGCTCGAAGGCAAGCGCCGCATCGGCCTGACGGCAGGCGCGTCGGCGCCGGAGGCACTTGCACAGAAGATCATCCAGCGTCTGCATGAGCTTGGCGTGCGCAATGTGCGCGCGCTCGAGGGCATCGAAGAGAACATCGCATTCCCGTTGCCGCGAGGTCTCGGACAACCGGCCTGAACGCTGGGTCGCACCCCGGTTTCGCCGTAAAGCGCGCCAAGTGGCGCGCTTTTTTTTTGCCCGGTGAAAACGACGGCGCGCACCGTGCGTCATTAAATAGGGTGGCATCAATCGAAACGTGAGGTAAACCACGTTGCTCCGGCTCGGTCTTATTAGTGTTTTCGCTAGAGGGCGGGGTCGAATTTCGCGATGTGACCCCGATATTTTGAAGGTTCGGCCGCATCCAATCCCCCGCGCATCGATTCGGCGCGAAATCTCAATATTCACTTGAATGCATGTGGCCGGATGTGTGATGCCCTTCCGATAAGGCATAGCGCCACGCCGAAACAACACTTGATGCGAGCCGCGCCTGATTTCGGTGCAACTGGTGCACCGAAATCAGGCGCAACCCTGGGTGCAACCATACTCGTCGTCTTATTTCAAAAATTGGTTGCAATGCAGGAAAACCCTGTCGGTTCAACAATATTGCCGGTCGCATAATTGGAGTTACAATGCGCGCGTTCTGGGGGCCGAACGGACTCGTGAGGCCCTGCAGACAAGCGTTTCGGAAGGCGCAGGAGACCTGATTAATGCAAGTCGAGTTTGCTTTTGCCGCGTCCTCGGCGGCTGCGGTTGCAACGCACCCCGTGTGGTTCTTCCGCAGTGCCGAAACGGGTATCAGCGCAACATCGATAACCGGCATGCATGTTGCTCATGCAGGCGGCACGAATGCAGTTTTCGTGACGGACCAAAAGGTTCTGGCCGATGCTGCCGTAAACGGTAGCGCGGCAGGGACGCAGGGTCCGTCTGCCGGCTGGTCCAAAGCCGTGTACGGACATGCGGCGTCTTTCGACGCCGCCGGCCGTACCTGCGCCAAGGGCTGCCCGAAAGTGGGAGTCATGACGTATGACGCACGCAAGGCTGGCCGTGAGGCCCGCCGCGCAAGCGTCGTCGCGAAAGTGACAGGTAGTTGAACCCGACGGCACCGAACCATCCGACGGTGCCGTTTTTGCATCCGCTTCCGGCGAGCAAGCAGCTGCAACACAGCGGCAACGCGAACTGGACGTGGCCAACCTTTACCGGTCTTTTACTTCAGTACCCGAGAGTGTCGTTGCGGTTCCGTAAAACATCGCCCACCGGCCGATGACGAGCGCGAATCCGGTCGCACGGGCAAAGGAGCATTAAATGGATATTTTCATCCAGCAGATCCTGAACGGGCTGGTGCTTGGCAGCATCTACGCCATCATCGCGCTGGGCTACACGATGGTGTACGGGATTCTGGGCATCATCAACTTCGCGCACGGCGACGTGCTCATGGTCGGCGCGATGGTCGCGCTTTCCACGATCAATGTGCTGCACAATCACTTCCCGGGCCTCGGGAACATCCCCACGCTGATCATTGCGCTCGTGGTAGCCGCGATTGTCTGTGCCTTCGTCGGGTACACGATCGAAAGAGTCGCGTACCGGCCGCTGCGGCGCGCGCCACGTCTCGCGCCGCTGATCACCGCCATTGGCGTGTCGATCCTGCTGCAGACGCTCGCGATGATGATCTGGTCGCGTAACCCGCTGGCCTTCCCGCAACTGATCTCGACCGATCCGATCAACGTGATCAAGGCGACCGACACGAGCGTAGGCGCCGTGATCTCGCCCACCGAAATCGTGATCATCGCCGTCGCGTTCCTCGTGATGGCGGGCCTCTTGCTCCTCGTGCACAAGACCAAGCTCGGCCGCGCGATGCGCGCCATCGCCGAGAACCCCGGCGTCGCGAGCCTGATGGGCGTGAACCCGAACTTCGTGATCTCGGCCACCTTCATGATCGGCTCGGCGCTTGCCGCGCTGGCCGGCGTGATGATCGCCTCCGAATACGGTAACGCGCACTTCTACATGGGCTTCATTCCCGGCATGAAGGCGTTCACCGCGGCGGTGCTGGGCGGTATCGGCAACCTGGGCGGCGCCATGGTGGGCGGCGTGCTGCTCGGCCTGATCGAGCAACTCGGTGCGGGCTACATCGGCGGCCTCACCGGCGGTGTGTTCGGCAGTAACTATCAGGACGTATTTGCATTCATCGTGCTGATCATCGTGCTCGTGTTCCGTCCGTCGGGGCTGCTGGGCGAACGTGTTGCGGACCGTGCATAAGAGGGGGTAGCACAACATGACTTCTATTCAACCGATCGAGCCGTCGACGACGCTGATCCCCGAGAAGAACACGACCCGGACCCTGACGGTCGGGATCGTGACGGCCATCGTCGTGGCCGCGCTGCCCTTCGTGGTCGGCGCCGCGGGCGGCAACTACTGGGTCCGTGTGCTGGACTTCGCGATGCTCTATGTGATGCTCGCGCTGGGCCTGAACGTGGTGGTGGGCTTCGCCGGCCTGCTGGACTTGGGCTACATCGCGTTCTATGCGGTGGGCGCCTACGTTGCCGCGCTGCTGACGTCGCCCCACCTCACGAACCAGTTCGAGTGGATCGCGCACATGTTCCCGAACGGCTTGCATACGCCGTACTGGATCGTCGTGCCGTTCGCGATGGGGCTCGCCGCGTTTGCGGGTATCGTGCTCGGCGCACCGACACTGCGTCTGCGCGGCGACTATCTCGCGATCGTGACCCTCGGCTTCGGGGAAATCGTTCGTATCTTCATGAACAACCTCGACCGTCCGCTGAACATCACCAACGGGCCGCAGGGCATCACGGGCGTGGCGCCGCTGCATGTCGCGGGCATGGATCTCTCGCAGCCGCATACGATCCTCGGTTTCACGTTCACCGCGGTGTACTGCTACTACTACGTGTTCGTGATATGCGCGCTGTTTGTGATCTGGGTGTGTACGCGCCTGCAGCACTCGCGTATCGGCCGTGCATGGGCCGCGATCCGCGAAGATGAAATTGCCGCCAAGGCCATGGGCATCAACACCCGTAATGTGAAGCTGCTCGCGTTTGCGATGGGCGCTTCGTTCGGCGGCCTCTCGGGCGCGATGTTCGGTGCCTTCCAGGGTTTCGTTTCGCCGGAGTCGTTCACGTTCTGGGAATCGGTCGTGGTGCTCGCCTGCGTGGTGCTCGGCGGCATGGGCCACATTCCGGGCGTGATTCTCGGCGCGGTCCTGCTTTCGATCTTCCCCGAGTTCCTGCGCTCGACCATGGGGCCGCTGCAGCATGCGCTGTTCGGCCACCAGATCATCGATACCGAAGTCATTCGACAGCTGCTCTACGGCCTCGCGATGGTCGTCATCATGCTCTACCGCTCGGAAGGCCTCTGGCCCGCGGCGAAGCACGAAGACAAGATCGCGAAGATCGCGAAGCGTACGAGCAAGAAGCCGGTGCGCGCCTAAACGACAGGACGGGAGACACAGCATATGAGCAACAACCAAATCCGCCTGTCCGTGAAGGGCGTGAACAAACGCTTCGGCGGCCTGCAGGCGCTCTCCGACGTGGGCCTGCAGATCGAGGCCGGCACGATCTACGGCCTGATCGGCCCGAATGGCGCGGGCAAGACCACGTTCTTCAACGTGATCACGGGCCTCTATACGCCGGATTCGGGCGAATTCCGGCTCGACGGCGACACCTATACGCCCACCGCCGTTTATCAGGTGGCGAAGGCGGGCATCGCGCGCACCTTCCAGAACATTCGCCTGTTCGGCGGCATGACCGCGTTGGAAAACGTGATGGTGGGCCGCCACGTACGTACGAAGCACGGCCTTCTGGGCGCGGTGTTCCAGACGCCGGCCGAGCGCAAGGAAGAGCGCGAGATCAAGGAGCGCGCGCTCGAACTGCTCGAATACGTGGGCATTTCGCAGTACGCCGACTACACCTCGCGCAACCTCTCGTACGGCCATCAGCGCCGCCTCGAAATTGCGCGCGCGCTCGCGACCGATCCGAAGCTGCTCGCGCTCGATGAGCCGGCGGCGGGCATGAACGCGACCGAGAAGGTCGAACTCACGCGCCTGCTCGACAAGATCCGCGCCGATGGCAAGACCATCCTGCTGATCGAGCACGACGTGAAACTGGTGATGGGCCTGTGCAACCGCATGACAGTGCTCGACTATGGAAAGGTGATTGCCGAAGGCCTGCCGCACGACGTGCAGAAGGACCCGAAGGTGATCGAGGCATATCTGGGCGCGGGAGTTCACTGATGGCTACACCGGTTCTGAAAATCAAGGGCCTGCAGGTCAACTACGGTGGCATTCAGGCGGTCAAGGGCGTGGACATGGAGGTCCAGCAGGGCGAGCTCGTCACGCTGATCGGCGCGAACGGCGCGGGCAAGACCACCACCATGAAGGCGATCACGGGCCTGAAGCCGTATTCGGCAGGCGACATCGAGTACATGGGCCAGTCGATCAAGGGTGTGCCGGCCCACGAGCTGCTCAAGCGCGGCCTCGCGATGGTGCCGGAAGGCCGCGGCATCTTCGCGCGCATGTCGATCGTCGAGAACATGCAGATGGGCGCGTACCTGCGCAACGACAACGACGGCATCAAGAAGGACGTCGACCGCATGTTCGGCTTCTTCCCGCGCCTGAAGGAGCGCGCGACACAGCTCGCGGGCACGCTCTCGGGCGGCGAGCAACAGATGCTGGCGATGGCGCGCGCGATCCTCAGCAAGCCGAAGCTTCTGCTGCTCGATGAGCCGTCGATGGGTCTCTCGCCGATCATGGTTGAGAAGATCTTCGAGGTGGTGCGCACGATCTCGGGGGAGGGCATCACGGTGCTGCTCGTGGAGCAGAACGCGCGGCTTGCGCTGCAGGCGGCCAACCGCGGCTATGTGATGGACTCGGGTCTCGTGACGATGGAAGGCGACGCAAAGAAGATGCTCGACGATCCGAAGGTGCGCGCGGCGTATCTGGGTGAATGAGTCGGTGAATGAAGGTTGGCGGTCTTCGTGACCGCGAAAGAACGAAAGCCGCATGGACTCGAGGTCCATGCGGCTTTTTTAATGGCGCGGCGAACAGAACGAGAACGCCAGTCGTTACGCACTTGCTTCGGATTCCTGCGTACTGAGCCGCTTGCCGAGGCTCACGACCGCATCGGCGCGATAGCCGAGCGCGTCGTAGAACGCGAGCACGTCGGGCTTGTTGCTGAGCACCTGAAGATTGAGCTTCGGGCACCCCATTGCGCTCAGCGCATGTTCCGCATGGCGCACGAGCCGCGTGCCGACGCCAAGCCGCCGCGCATCCCGAGCCACGGCGAGCGAATAGAGCCAGCCGCGATGGCCGTCGTAACCTGCCATCACCGTGCCGACGACCGCGCCGCCTTCGCCGTCCTCGTCGCGCACCGCCACGAAGAACAATTCGGGCTGCGTACCAAGCTTGTTCGCGATCGAGCGCCGCGGATCGCGCTGTGGCCGGCTCGCATCCCCGTATTCGGGAAACGCTTCTAGCCACAACGCGAGCACTGCGTCGGTATCGGCCACGGTGAAGGTGCGGATCGAAATGGACACGGAGCGCCTTTTTGCGTGCTTACAGCGAATCGAGCACCGTGCGCAGCATCGCCATCATCTGGTCGATCTCTTCGTTCGTCACGTTGAGCGCGGGCATGAAGCGCAGCAGATTCGGGCGCGCCGCGTTGAGCAGCAGGCCGTCCGGTTGCATCAGGCGCGCCTTCTCGACGATCTCCGGGCCGATGTCCTTGCCGAGCAGCAGCGCGCGCAGGAGACCTTCGCCGCGCTCGCCCTGGAAGCCGCGCTCCGCCGACAGTTCCAGCAGCTTCTCGCGCAGATACTGACCGCGTGCGCGCACGCCTTCGAGGAAGCCCGGCGCGACCAGTTGCGAGATCACCGAATAACCCGCGGCCGTCATCAGCGGGTTGCCGTTGTAGGTGCCGCCTTGATCACCGGCTTCGAACACCGTGATTTCCTTCTTCGCGAGCAGCGCCGCGAGCGGCACGCCGCCGCCGATGCCCTTGCCGAGCGTCATGATGTCCGGCTCGATGCCCGAGAGCTCGTAGGCGAAGAGGGTGCCCGCTCGGCCGCAGCCGCTCTGCACTTCGTCGACGATCAGCAGGATGCCGTGCTTCTTCGTGAGCGCGCGCAGTTGCTGCATGAATTCGCGCGTGGCGGGAATCACGCCGCCTTCGCCCTGGATCGGCTCGAGCATCACGGCGACGGTCTTGCCTGTGATGAGCTTCTCGACCGAGGCGATGTCGTTCAAGTCGGCCTTCGGGAAGCCCGGCACTTGCGGCGCGTAGATCGTGTCCCAGCCCGGCTTGCCGCTCGCCGACATCGTCGCGAGCGTGCGGCCGTGGAAGCTGTGGTCGAACGTGATGATCTCGTAGGCGCCGTCGCGGAACTTCTTGCCCCACTTGCGCGCGAGCTTGATCGCGCCTTCGTTGGCTTCCGCGCCGCTGTTGGCGAAGAACACCTTGTCGAAGCAGCTGTGCTCGGTGAGCAGGCCCGCGAGCTTCGCCATCGGCTCGTTATAGAAGGCGGGCGACGGGTTGATGAGCAGGCGTGCCTGCTTCTCCATCGCCTCGATCATGCCTTCGTTGCAGTGCCCGAGGCTGTTGACGGCCCAGCCCTGGATGAAGTCCAGATATCGCTTGCCTTCGTTGTCGTACAGCCACGACCCCTTGCCATGCGTGAAAACGATTTCGGGCCGGTTGGTGATGTACATCAGCGACTCGATCGGGTACTCGGAAAAATTCATGGCAACGGGCTCCGCGCTGGGACTGCAATAAGGGTTGGAAAGAAGCCGTCAAAACCGGCAGACAAACAAAAAGCCACGGACTGGCCGTGGCTTTCGTGATTCGAACTACATGTGCGTTGGGGGTTCAACCCACGTGCAACGCGCGTCCGCGACCGAGCCAGGCCCTAAGGATGGGGCGGGCGGCGACGTCGGAGGGCGGACAGGATGCAGTTCATGGGCGCAAGAATACGACAAGGGCGGCGGCGCTGTAAACCGTCAATGTGCCAATTTGCTTCGATGAGCCGAAGAATTTTTCGTGACGGCTCGCCAGCACGCTTACCCGAGTGCGCTTCTACGCGCGCAAATCCGCAAAGGCATTGCGCGTGCAACGGGTGCACGGCAGGCGCACACGACGCCCGCCCGTGCGCCGCTCAGACAGGATTCGCGAGGTCCGCGGCGCTCGTGAACGAATCCGCGTAGAACTCGTCTTCGGGCAGCCCGTGATGCTGCGAGAAGTCGCGCTGCGCCGATTCCACCATCACCGGCGCGCCGCACGCGTAGACCTGGTAGCCGGAGAGATCGGGCAAATCCTCGATCACGGCGCGGTGCACGAAGCCCGTGCGGCCGGTCCAGTTGTCGTCGGCGGCGGGCTCGGAGAGCACCGGCACGAAGCTGAAGTTCGGGATGTCCTTCGCCCACTGCTCGGCGAGGTCCAGCAGGTACAGGTCCTTCTTCTGGCGCGCGCCCCAGTAGAGCGTCATCGGGCGGTTCAGATTTTTGTGGACCGCGTGCTCGACAATCGCCTTGAGCGGCGCGAAGCCGGTGCCCGAGGCGAGCAGCACGATGGGCTTTTCAGAATCCTCGCGCAGGAAGAAGGTGCCGAGCGGCGCCTCGAAGCGCAGGATGTCGCGCTCCTTCATCTGCGAGAAGACGTGGTCGGTGAACTTGCCACCCGGCATATGGCGGATGTGCAGCTCGAGCGGGCCTTCCTCGTGCGGCGCGGTGGCCATCGAGTAGCTGCGGCGCGTGCCGTCCTTGAGGATGAACTCGAGGTACTGCCCCGCGAGATACTGCAGGCGCTCGTTGGCGGGCAGTTGCAGCTTCAGGACGACGACGTCGTCGGCGCGGCGCTCGATCGCGGCGATGCGGGTGGGCAGCTTGCGCACCTGGACGTCGCCGACGCCCGCCACTTCGCGGATATCGATTTCGAGGTCGGTCTGCGCCGTCGCGCAGCAAAAGAGGGCCATGCCGCGCGTTTTCTCGTCGTTCGAGAGCGCCGAAGCGGCGTGCGCGCGCTGCTCGACTTCGCCGCTGCAGACCGTGCCCTTGCACGAGCCGCAGGCGCCGTTCTTGCAGCCGTACGGCAGGCCGACGCCCTGGCGCAGGGCCGCGTTGAGGATGGGTTCGTCGGGTTCGACCTGGAACTGCCGGCCGCTTTGCTTGAGCGTTACGTTGAAGACCATATTCGAGAAAGCTTGAGTCTGAAATCCGGGAGATTGAGCTGGGTTGTGTCTCGTGTGGCCGATGTCCGGCCTGCTTTAGCCTGCCTGAGCCTGTTCCGGCCTGCTCGGGCCGTCGCCGCCCGGCGCCGGCGGCTAAAATGGGTCCACCATGATTGCCACACGAACCTTGCGCCGCGCGCGCATCCTCATTGTCGGTTGCGGCGATGTCGGCCTGCGCTGCGTTGCCCAGTTGCAGGCGCGGCGCGGCCGACCACGCATCTTTGCGCTCACGCGCCGAGCGGAGCAGACCGGGACGCTGCGCGCCGCGGGCGCGGTGCCGGTTGCCGGCGACCTCGACGTGCGCTCGCGCCTCACGCGCATCGCCGGACTCGCGAGCGTCGTGCTCCACCTCGCGCCACCCGCCAAAGACGGCGACGACGATTTGCGCACACGCAGGCTGATTGCGGCACTCAAGGCGCGTCGGCGCCCGGCGGCGCGGCCGGCCCAAAGCGGGGCATCCAGCCGCGTGGCCAGGAGCGTGCCAGCGCGTGCGCCAAGGCCTGCAATGCCGTCGGCATTGATGCGTACATCGACGCGCACATCGCATCCGAAATCGTTTTCTATTGTACCCGAGCGCACCCGCCGCGCCGCCCATGCCTACCCGGCGCATCCCACGCTCGTCTACGCGAGCACCACGGGCGTCTATGGCGACTGCGGCGGTGCGCACATCGACGAAACCCGCCCGGCGCGGCCTGCCAACGCGCGCGCGAAACGGCGCGTGGCCGCCGAACGGCAGTTGCGGCGCGCAACGGCGCGCGGCGCGCTCAAGGCGACTATCGCCCGCATCCCCGGCATCTACGCTGCCAACCGCCTGCCGCTCGCGCGGCTCGCGAAGGGCACGCCGGCACTGGTCGAGCATGACGACGTCTACACGAGTCACATCCACGCTGACGATCTCGCGGCCATCCTGCTGCGTCTTGCCACGCACGGACGCCCGGCGCGTGTCATTCACGCCAGCGACGATAGCGAACTGAAGATGGGGGACTATTTCGATCGCGTGGCGGACGCGTTCGGCCTCGCGCGCCCACCGCGCATCAGCCGCGCAGAGGCGGAGCACGAACTCGATCCGACGCTGCTTTCGTTCATGCGGGAATCGCGCAGGCTCGCAAACGCGCGGCTCAAGCGCGAACTGCGCGTGCGCCTGCGCTATCCCGATGTGGATGCCTTTTTGCGCACGCTGCCGCCGTGCCCGTGAACCCGGGCCGGCAGCGCGGCGCAAGCGTGCCGTTCACGTGATTGCCGGCAGCGCTTCGAGCAAGAGGAAGCAGAACAGGGCCCCGATGAGCGCCCCGATCAGATTCGGATGGTATTGATGCCGCATATGCATCGACGCCAGCAAGCCGCCAATCAGAATCGCCCCCAGCGCCATGAATGCCATCAACACGAAAGAGATTTCGAATGAGCCGTTGATGATCATGATGCCCCTCCTTGCAACTTGTAATCGTTGTTGAGTCGAGTATAGGGCGGAACATCTGGAAGGGCATGCTGCGGCGCGGCGCAATGAGGGGCGAAACTGCGCGAGTGCGTGTGCGAACACACGAAGGGCAGGCCGTGCGCGGCGTGCGCCGTGGTTTACCCCGTGTTGCGCAGCGCGTCGAGCGCGGCCGCGTCGAGCCATTTCCACGCACCCGGGGCCAGATCCTCAGGCAGCGCGAAGCCGCCGATACGCTCGCGATGCAGCGCCTCCACGCGGTTGCCCGCGGCGGCAACCATGCGCTTGACCTGGTGGTATTTGCCTTCGAGCACGCTCAACTCGAGCTCGTGCTCCCCGCGCGCATGCGCGGCAACGGCGGCGCTGGGCTCGCGCTCGCCGTGCAGCAGGACGCCTTCGCGCAGCGCCTGCAACTGCGTCTCGTCGAGCGGATGGCGCGTGGTGGCCACGTAGACCTTGGGCACCTTGCGTTTGGGCGAGGTGAAGGCGTGCACGAACTTGCCGTCGTCGGAGAGCAGCAGCAGGCCGGTCGTGTCCTGATCGAGACGCCCCACGCACTGCACGTTGCGCGCGGCGAACTGCGGCGGCAACAGGTGAAACACGCTCAGATGATGTTGCGGGTCGCGCGAGCACTCGTAGCCAGCGGGCTTGTTCAGCGCGAGGTAGGCGTGTGTGTGAAACGGCCAGGGCGAGCCGTCGACGCTGAACTCGAGGCCTTCGGTATCGAAGGTGGCGAGCGGATCGGCGCAGGGCTCGCCCGCGACGGCCACGCGCGCGTCGAGGATCAGGCCGCGGCACTGGCGGCGCGTGCCGAAGCCCTGGGTGAAGAGAATGCTTTCGAGGTTCATGGCGGGACGCCGGCGGCTACAAACCGCAGCATTTTAGCGAACGCCAGCGTGCCACCCGCGCATATGCCCGAATCGAATGCGTTTTTCCACGCGTGATGCCTCGATGGCGAATGAGGTGCCGCGCTCCGTGGGCGTTCGGGTTGAGACGCTTCACGGCGCGTCTCACGAGGATGGCGTAACGTATCGCAACGAACTGGCCGACGCGTGAATCGCGCGCTGCGCCTGACAGTTCACGAGGAGAACGGCATGGCGAAGACGATCGCGGATTATTTGGCCAAGACGCTCGAAGCAGTCGGTGTCGAGCGAATCTGGGGCGTGACCGGCGACAGTTTGAACGGGCTCTCGGCGAGCTTGCGCAAGCTCGGCACGATCCGCTGGATGCATACGCGGCACGAGGAAGTCGCCGCGTTCGCGGCCGGCGCGGAAGCCGCTGCGACCGGCCGCCTCGCAGTATGCGCGGGCAGTTGCGGCCCCGGCAACCTTCACCTCATCAATGGCCTGTACGACTGCCATCGCAATCACGCGCCGGTGCTGGCCATTGCCGCACATATCCCGTCGACGGAGATCGGCCTCGGCTACTTTCAGGAAACCCACCCGACCGAGCTTTTTCGCGAATGCGCCCATTACGTGGAGCTCGTGACGAACGCCTCGCAGTTTCCGCGCGTGCTCGCCACGGCGCTGCGCACCGCCATCGACCAGAAGGGCGTGGCCGTGATCGTCCTGCCCGGCGACGTGGCGCTACTCGACGGACCGGAGGAAGAGCCCGTCTGGGCGCAGCACGCGCGGCCCGCGACGCTGCCGGCGTCCGCGGACCTCGACCGGCTGGCGGACCTGCTCAACCGTTCGGGGGCCGTCACGCTGTTGTGCGGCAGCGGCTGCAAGGGCGCGCACGACGAAGTGGTGGCGCTCGCCGACGCCCTCGGCGCGCCGACCGTGCACGCGCTGCGCGGCAAGCAATATGTCGAATGGGATAACCCTTACGACGTGGGCATGACAGGGCTGATCGGCTTCAGCTCCGGCTATCACGCCATGATGTCGTGCGACACGCTCGTGATGCTCGGCACCGACTTTCCCTATCGCAACTTCTATCCCGAGCACGCAAACATCGTTCAGATCGACCGCAACGCGGCGGCGCTGGGCAAGCGCGCTCCGCTCACGCTCGGGCTGATCGGCGACGTGCGCGAGACCGTGCGCTCCCTTACGCCACGGCTTACGCGCAAGACCGGGCGCCATTTCATCGAACGCGCGCGCGAGCACTACGCGAACGCGCGCAAGGGGCTCGACGACCTTGCGCGCCCGGCGCCCGCGGGCAAGCCGCTGCATCCGCAATACGTGACCTCGCGCATCGACGCGCTTGCCGCCGACGACGCGATCTTCGCCGTCGACGTCGGCACGCCGACGCTCTGGGCCGCGCGCTACCTGACGATGAACGGACGCCGCCGCCTGCACGGCTCGTTCAACCACGGCTCGATGGCGAACGCGATGCCGCAGGCGCTGGGCGCGCAGGCCGCGCACGCCGGGCGCCAGGTGATCTCGCTTTCGGGCGACGGCGGGCTTTCGATGCTGCTCGGCGACATTCTCACTGCGCGCCAGCTCGATCTGCCGATCAAGATCGTCGTCCTGAACAACGGTTCGCTGGGCTTTGTTGCGATGGAGATGAAGGCGGGTGGCTACGTGGAAACGGGCACCGATCTCGTGGCGACCAATTTCGCCGATATCGCGAAAGGTGCGGGTCTTTTCAGCGTGCGTGTGGAGACTTCGGAAGCGCTCGATGACGCATTGCGCGAGGCGTTCGCGCATGACGGCCCGGCGCTCGTGGACGTGGTGACGGCCAAGCATGAGCTGGCGATGCCGCCGAAGCTGCAGTGGGCACAGGCGAAGGGGTTCAGCCTTTATATGCTGCGGGCAGTGCTGAGCGGGCGAGGGGACGAGGTGGTGGAGCTCGCGCAGACCAACTTGCGCTGATACCCGAGGGGGCCGGCCTGCGGAGCTTGCGCGCCGGAAACAAAAAACCCGCGAAGCCTTGAGCTGTCGCGGGTTTCTGTACTTCTCCGGAACGTGCCGGAATATTCTTTGGTGCCTCGGGCCGGAATCGAACCGGCACTCCTTTCGGAACCGGATTTTGAGTCCGGCGCGTCTACCAATTTCACCACCGAGGCAGTTTTCGCCGTCTGCTTTTAGTACAGACGCTCGAAGTAGCCGCAAATTATGGCGTAAATTCGCCGCCGCGGCAACTATTGACGTCGGCGACGGTGCTCAGATCGTGCGCGAAAAGCGCTCAACCTGCTGGGCCCCGAGGTAGCGGTCGAACACCATTGCGATATTGCGCACGAACATGCGCCCGGCGGGCAGCACTTCGATCCGGTCGGAACTGCGCGCGACGAGGCCGTCGGCTTCGAAGGCGCGCAGGCGCTCCAGCTCGGGCGCGAACGCGGCTGGGAAGCGCACGCCATAGGCCGCCTCGAATTCGTCGAAGCGCAACTCGAGATTGCACATCAGCTCCGTGATGATGTCGCGGCGCAGGCGGTCGTCGGCGGTGAGGCGCACCCCGCGCGTCACGGCGAGCTGCCCGGCGTCGATGGCGGCGCCGTAGCCTGGCAGATCCTTGGCGTTCTGCGCGTAGACGTCGCCGACCTTGCCGATCGACGAGGCGCCGAAGCCGATCAGGTCGCAGTCAGCGCGCGTGCTGTAACCCTGGAAATTGCGATGCAGCGTGCGCTGCGCCTGGGCGCGCGCGAGCTCGTCGGTGGGCAGTGCGAAGTGATCCATGCCGATATAGACGTAGCCTGCCTCGGTGAGTTGCTCGACCACGAGCTGCAGCAGCGCGAGCCGTGTGGCCGGCGAGGGCAGCGTGGCGGCGTCCATCTGGCGTTGCATCTTGAAGAGCTGCGGCATGTGCGCGTAGCCGAATACCGAAATGCGCTCGGGCGCGAGCAGCAAGATCGTATAGAGCGTGCGCTTGAAGCTGGCGACGCTCTGATGCGGCAGCCCGTAAATGAGGTCGACGCTGATCGACTCGAAGCCGTTTGCGCGGGCCGTGTTCATGACGTCCACCGTGAGCTCGAGCGGCTGGACGCGGTTGATCGCGCGCTGCACGACCGGATCGAAGTCCTGTACGCCGAGGCTCAACCGGTTGAAGCCGAGCGTGCGCAGATGTTCGATGGTTTGCGCCGACGCCTCGCGCGGATCGATTTCGATCGAGTATTCCCCTTCGCTGTCGGGGCGCAGCGCGAAGTGCTCGCGCGTGGCGGCCATCAGCGTGCACATTTCCTCCAGCGAGAGAAAAGTGGGGGTGCCGCCGCCCCAATGCAGCTGTGAGACCGGTCGCCTGGTATCGAACAGCGCCGCCTGCAGTTCGATTTCGCGCACGAGCTGCTGCACGTACGGTTTCGAGCGCCTGCGATTTTTTGTCGCGACCTTGTTGCAGCCGCAATAGAAGCAGACTGTGTCGCAAAAGGGGATGTGGAAGTACAGCGAGAGGTCGGTTTCCGCCGCGCCAGGATCGGCCGCGGCGAGCCGGTAGTGATCGAGATCGAAATCGTCGCGGAACTGCAGCGCGGTGGGGTAGGACGTATAGCGTGGGCCGTTTGCGCCGTATTTGGCTAGCAGATCGGGGCGAAAGAGAAGGTCGGTGTCGCTCATGCGGGGTACTCTGGGATGGCCGGCGCGGCACCCGCGGTGCGCCTCGCGGCATCTTGAGCGGGGCGTCTTTCAGCGCCTGATAAGCTCAGTGTAAGAGTCCATTGATCAAGCTGTTTGTGTAAAAAGGTCGCATCTTGCGATGGCACAATGTGAAGTGTTTTTTGCGGTGGCCACGCTTGCGCCGGTCGATGGTCCTTTTTTGAATCTGTAACAGTCTGGTTTCAGGAAGCAGTTGTGAGTGCCGGTTTCCCTTTTCCCGCGTCTGGTCATGCATGCCGCCGCGGTTGCGGCGCATGTTGTATCGCGCCGTCCATCTCGAGCCCGATTCCCGGCATGCCGCACGGCAAGCCCGCGGGGGTGCGCTGCGTGCAGCTCGACGAGGACTTGCAGTGCAAAATATTCGGCTCGCCGTTGCGACCCGCGTGTTGCTCGGGTCTTCAGCCGCAGGCCGAGATGTGCGGCGCGTCGCGCGAGGAGGCGCTCGTCTGGATCGAGCGTCTCGAAGCCGCCACCAGGCCGTAGTTGTGCCGCTCGGCGCCCGCTGAAACCCGTCGTCCCCCCGGTCGTCCCCGCATCGTCCATTAAGGAGATTTCGCATGATCCGACGCGCGACGCGCGCCTCCTCCCCTTCGCGCAACCCCGACGCGCCTCGCGTTGCCCGACGGGCTTTCGTGCTCTCAGCCTGTGCGGCGGCCTGCGCGGCGATGTCGCTCGGCGCCTGTGCGTCCGGCATCTTTCCCTTCATCCCCGATCACTACACCTTCTCGCAGCAGCAGGTGCAGGGCGCGGTGCAGCGCAAGTTCCCCTATCACCGCTCGGTGCAGCAGCTTTTCGATGTGACGCTCGCGAACCCGGTCGTCACCCTGCTTCCCGACCGGAACCGCGTGGCCGTGCGTGTCGATGCGCATCTCGAAAGTCCACTGATGCAGGAGCCGGTGAGCGGTGTGTTCACGCTCTCGAGCGAGCTTGCCTATGACGCGCCGAGCCGCTCGGTCGTCCTGAAGTCGCCCACGGTCGATAGCGTCGATATGGCGGGCGGCGCCGCAATCTATGCGCAGCAGGTGAACGCCGTTGCCGCAGCGGCCGCCACCCAGTTGCTGGCCAACTATCCCATCTACACATTCAAGCCGGATCAGCTCCAGTTTGCCGGTGTTAATTACGAACCCGGTACAATCACCATCCTTACAAACGGCATACGCGTGCAGATCGTCGAGAAATAAGCGACGGGAAGCTCGCCGCGCGCAGCCGTCGGCGGGCGTGCGCGCAAGTGCCATACGGTCCGTCCGACGCATATTTTCCGCAAGGGGAGTGGGGATGGACTGGATTGTGACGTGCAAGGCCCTGATTCTGGGCATTGTCGAGGGGCTGACGGAATTTCTGCCGGTCTCCAGCACCGGTCACCTGATCGTGGCAGGTAGCGTGCTCGGCTTCGACGGCGAGTTCGAAAAGACCTTCGACGTCGTGATCCAGTTGGGCGCCATCCTCGCCGTGTGCTGGGAGTTCCGCCGCAAGATCTGCGCGGTGGTAACAGGCCTGCCCACCCGGCCCGACGCGCGGCGCTTCGCGCTCAACATCGTCGTCGCGACGATTCCTGCCGTGGTGCTCGGGCTGCTGTTCGAGAAGGCGATCAAGTCGGTGCTGTTCTCGCCGGTGCCGGTCGCGTTTGCGCTCGTCGCGGGCGGCTTGATCATCCTGTGGGTGGAAGGGCGCCGGCGCGCGGGAGCGGGCGCCGGCAAGGTGCCGCCGCCTGCGCGCGTGAATTCGCTCGACGACATCTCGCTCTTCGACGCCCTCAAGGTGGGCTGCGCGCAGTGCTGTGCGCTGATCCCCGGCATGTCGCGCTCGGGCTCGACGATCATCGGCGGGATGCTGTTCGGCATCGAGCGGCGCGTTGCCACCGAGTTCTCGTTCTTCCTCGCAATTCCGATTATCTTCGGGGCGACCGTCTACGAAATGCACAAGACCTGGCAGACGCTTTCGGTCGACTGGCTCGGGCTCTTTGGCGTGGGCTTCATTGCCGCGTTCATCAGCGCGTTCGCCTGCGTGCGCTGGCTGTTGCGCTACATCGCCTCGCACGATTTCACGGTATTTGCCTGGTATCGCATCGCGTTCGGCCTCGTGATCCTGCTGTTCGGCTATGGCGGCGGGCTCGACTGGCAGTGATGCGTGCAGGGACGCAATACGCAACGACGCTGGAACCGGCGTCGTCGAAAAGCAAAACGGGCGCCGCGGCGCCCGTTTGTGTTGCTGGTTGTGCTTGCAGAAGATGCGTCAGCCCGCGCGGCGCTTGAACACCAGATCCCATACGCCATGACCGAGCCGCAGGCCGCGGCGCTCGAACTTGGTCACCGGACGATAGTCGGGGCGCGGCGCGTAGTCGGCGGCCGTGTTCTCGAGCGTGGACTCGGCGCCCAGCACTTCGAGCATCTGTTCCGCATAGTTCTGCCAGTCGGTCGCGCAGTGCAGGTATGCGCCCGGCTTCATGCGCGAGACGAGCAACTGGACGAATTTCGGCTGGATGAGGCGGCGCTTGTGGTGGCGCGCCTTGTGCCACGGGTCGGGAAAGAAGATGTGCACGCCGTCGAGGCTCGCGGGCGCGATCATCTGCTCGAGCACTTCGACGGCGTCGTGCTGAATGATGCGGATGTTCGTGAGGTTCTGCTCGCCTACCAGCTTGAGCAGCGCGCCCACGCCCGGCTCATGCACCTCGACGCCGAGAAAGTCGTCGTCCGGGCGCAGCGCGGCGATCTCCGCGGTGCTGGCGCCCATGCCGAAGCCGATCTCCAGCACGCGCGGCGCGTGGCGGCCAAACACGGCGTCCCAGTTGGCGGCCTCGGGCGTGTAGGGCACCACAAAGCGCGGGCCGAATTCGTCGAGTGCGCGGCGCTGGCCGGTCGAGACACGCCCGGCGCGCGTCACGAAGCTGCGAATGCGGCGCAGGTGCAGGCCTTCATCGGCGCTCGCGGCGCTTGTCGGAGCGTCTTCAGCCGTGGTATCGGGCGCAGCCGTGTCCTGCGACGGGTTCGCGGCGTGGTCGTCCGCGTTGGCGGGCGGCGTGCAGCCAGTGCGGGCTGCGTCGTTCGGATCATGGTTCATCTTCGAAGATGGGAGGTGAGGGCAGCGGGCTTCGCGGCGTCGGGCGCTGTCGGTATGGCGCGCAGTGGCACCCGGATAGCGGCGTTCAAACGTTCGCGCCGTGTTGGGCGGAAGGTTCGCGCGTGGACGCTGGCGGCGGTGCGGAACACATTGCTGAAGCACGCCGCCGCTCGCAGCTGGCCGGAGCCGCTTTGGGCAAACCCGGCGCGACGCCGCGCCCGGTTGCGAAGCCGCCGCGCATTATAGCAGCGCGGCCCTGCAGGGCTTTAGGCGGCCTGGAGGGCTGCGGGGCCTAGAGGGCTCTCCGGCAAACGGACTCAGTCCGCTGCCACCGTCACGTGCATGGGCGTGGGTTCTTTCAGCACGAACGTGTCGACGCGGCCTGCACGCACGTCGAACAGCAGGCGCGTGAGATCGGCCACCCGGGCCTCGTGATGCTGGGCGTTGGCGGATAGCTGCTCGTTGGTATTGGCCAGCAGCGTGGTGCGTGCTTTCACGATCAGCGCGATCGCACTGCGGCGAGACATGAAAAATCGTTCCATCGATAACGGCCTGCACGGACGCACAGGCTAAAAAACACGGGGCGGCCGCGGGGATACGCCGCCTGCAAGTGCCGATGCTAGCGCATCGACCAGCCGGTCCGCAGTGAATCGTGCAGCGGGCGGATCAGGGCGGAAATCGCTGGAGCGGCTCATGGCCACTGCCCGCAGGAGGATAGTGGCGTGACGATGCCGCAACGAATCTTGGGGAAACCGGGGCGCCGGGTGGATCGGCCGGCTGGGAAGATGTCGCGGCGCCTTGCAGTCATGCACGAGGCCGCGATGCGAATTCGTGGAGCGGGCGATGGGAATCGAACGCTCACAACGAATCACCCGCAAGTGCTTGATTAAATTGAAAAATTGAGCGGGCAAAAATTGCTCATGTAACAGACTTCTGTTGTAGCTCAATTGTATCAGTCAGGCGACGATCGTCGCTTGAGTCCACTCATGTCACCCTTAACGGCCTTACAAGCTCGCGGTCTGCCGGTGACAGTGCTTGCGGTGTCACAAGCATCACCTTTACGTTCCAGCGGTCCTCGAACTCGTTCATGATCGCGCCCATGTCGGCCAGTGACGGGCGATTGACCGGCGAAATCAGGAGCGTTAGCTCGTATTTCGGATCGTCGTAATCGATCAGTTGCGGATCATGAAACTTGTGAGATTCGATAATATGCTCAATTTCGGCCGCATGAGCGTGAGCGAATCGGACAGAGTTCTTCATCTTTTCGCCTCCCAGCATAAATGCCGCTCATGAGCGAAGTTACGTTTCAGTGTAGAGAGGGCGCACTCGCCCCCTCCTAAACTTCATTTTCCACTACCCTTTCTTCGTCCCCTCGGACTTCTTACGAGACTTCTTCACTGGAACATTTTTTTCTGCCGCACTTTCATCAGTGACTTGTGGCGGTGAGGAATCACTCGGGCCGAGCAGACTCACACGCCGCTCTTCGTCCTTCTCCGCATCCGTGAGTGCTGATTTCCGAAAATCGGCACTTGGAAGCTGCAACATTCCATGAGAGCTACGAGCGGTAGTGGTCGACAGCATTTCTCGGATAGCGCCATATAGCATCGGATATGCCGAATAGCGGACCGCCTTAAATCTATCGACCCCGTGCATATCGCTACCCAAGTAAGTCAAATAGGCGATTGCCTCGATGTCAAATTCATAGGGAAGGACTTTTTTGTTTTGATCCTTGCCAAGAACAGCCATCGAGAATATCACCTGAAAATGACGAGGGTCTTTCGCCTCATCATCAGGGAAGTTTACTTTGGTGCGACGAACAAAATTAACGCCTGAAAAATCATAATTCAGTTGGGGATAGGCGCAAGTGCCCCTATCCGTATTGGGATCAAATTTTGGATTTGCCGAAACTTGAATTTTCACAAATTCAAGTCGGTCAAGTGAAAGCGAAGACGGCTTCATATTAAACTCAATCATTCAGCCAAATGCCACACACAATTCACTCTCGATGCCGCCGAAAGATCCAATCACACCGTCTCGATCGGTTTGCTTCGCACGAGGGAACGGAATCACGTTGCCGGGAGACAGGGAGAATGCCATTACATCGCTGGCATCATCCCTGTCTTCACCAATCGTAAAAAGCTCTCCACGATCTTCGTCAGTTCCACTGCTCTCAATAATTCCGCTGTCGGATCCCTTAATAGAAATAACCAACTCGGTTTCAGCAGCGTCGGCGAGCATATAAAGCGTGTGGAGGGTAACGTTTCCGCGACCTTTCAAAATTCGCGAAATGTTCGCCTCCGAAACGCACAGCCTTTCTGCAATATCGATATTTCTCAAATTGTTATTTCGCATGCAGGTTTTCAGCTGGAGCATCGGATCCAATTTGCGAATGGCGCCCCAAATTGCGGCTTTCTCTTTAATCTTCGCAGCAAATTCCTCGTTGCTTTTTGCCATTTTACTCACCTTTCAAATAAACTTGATATTCGCTGAACTCGTTATTAATTCTTTAATTTCTCGAGTGCACGGCGTTTTTACCTCATTTGGCGTATTCTGATCTTTCTTATGGTATGCCATTAAAAGAAAAATCGTCTTCACATCGCCAGAATTTAGAGGGAAAAAATAGATTCTGTCTTTGTTTTGATACTTCATTTCCCAAAGATTGATTGTCTTGTTTTGATATTTGAAATCATGAGCAATCTTCACGCCTACCGGCGTATCGTCCTTGAGAATTTTCTGATAGTTGTCAGCCTGCACTGCGTGAAAGAGGGCACGCCCCATCACCAGAAAGCTAGCCTTTTTGTCAGCAGAATCGACGAAGGTCTTCACACTTCGCGCGAAACGACTCGCTGTGTAGTCGTCAGACCCACAGATAAGAGCCACATCCCAACGGGTCTTCAATGTCGACGGCATGCCAGACACCCCGGTCGTGGGATCGCCGATCAATCCGATCAGCTCTTTAAGGGACAGTTTGCGTGCTTGAACCATGACCCCGAACTTAACTTATAAATTAACTTTTCGCAACGCCTATCTGGGGCTGCCTTGCCAAATGTCAACCCTATGGCTTTCTCGTTTCTGCTGCCAGCATCGGACCGCCGCGCTTCGTGAAATTGGCGCTACGCATGCTCCTACGCTGTCTCCATGCAGCAATCTTAGTTGTGCAAGGATCGGTGCTTCTTCGCGCTGAGCTAACCTTCAGTTCAAGCGATCAATGCGGCTTAGAAGGCGACATAGTTGCCCACGGTGCCACTCGCCGCCATTGGGCGCCTTTATGCCCAGCGCATTCAACTCAGACACCATCGCGCGCTGGGTAAGGCTTCGAGCACGGAAGCCGACTATTAGCCCCGCCAACTTGCCTGCGAATGCATCGGCAGACTCCTTGCGGGCCTCCAAGTTTGGTTTGAGGTTCGCCGGACCGGCAACGCCCAACCTCACGCCCCTTGCTTTTGCTGCCGCCAACGCGTCACGCGTGCGTTCCCCAATCCGTTTTGCTTCGTGCTCGGCGAACGCTGCCATGATATGGACCGTCAATTCGTTGGCATCCGGCATGTCACACGCAACGAACTTCACTTTGCTTTCCAACATTCCGGCAATAAATGCGACGTTGCGCGCTAAGCGATCCAGCTTCGCGATGATGAGCGTTGCACCGCGACGCTTGCACAGTTCAAGGGCGGCACGAAGTTGCGGGCGTTTTTCCAGAGGGTTCGCACCCTTGCCGGTCTCTGTCTCCGTGAACTCCCCCATCAGTTCCCATTCGCCACCGTTGAGATAGCGGGCAACGGCCTCGCGCTGTGCGTCGAGACCCAGACCCGACATGCCCTGGCGTGCTGTGCTGACGCGGTAGTAAGCGATGAACTGACCTTGTGCCATTTGTTCCTCTCGATGCTGGCCTCACGACAAGACGAGCGTTTAATGTGAGGCCAGTATTGCACGCGAGAGTATTATTGTAAATATGTCAAATTGACAAAATGACAATTTTCAGGCACGCTAGATACTTCACGGTTCATGGGGCATGGTTTGGAAAAGCTGACTACACGCGAAGCGGCGGCGGTAATCAACGAGGTGATTCACGAGCCTGACGGCTATTGGGAACAATTCCTCGTCAACAATCGACGCCCTGGCCGCAAGACTGATCGCCGCGTCCCTTACGAGAAGCGAGGCGGCGCGGTCCTGTATTCGAGAGACGATTTGGCGAGTCTCATCGAATTCGAAAAGACCAAGCGCATCGGCGGCGTCAAGCTGTCGGGCCGCGCGGCAGAGGCTATGCGCGCATTCGGCATCGGCGAGAAGGGGGGCAGCACGACTGGCCGCAAGCTGAATGTTTCCGCCGTCACTCTCCAGGCCGATCAAGCGACCGGGGCGCGATTCGTGCAACTCATCACGAGCGACCCGCTTATGGTCTACAGGCTGGAAATAAGCGAAGCGAAGGCGTTGGCGAAAGAGTTGGCGGACGCAGCCCACGCGGGCGAACGAGGCGCGCAATGACTACTACCATCGTTCAAACGATCTCGGTCGCGGATGCGGCATTTATGCTGCATGTTTATCTCGGTCCGATCCGTAGCTGGACCGACTTTCTCACTGACAACATTCGCGGGAGACAGAGCGTCGCCGGTCATATGCTGCTGCCATGCGCGCGACGCCATGACGGGAAGTCCTACCGTCCCGTCTACGCGATATCGGACGTGAGAGCGTTCATTGAGAAAGTGCGGAAAGCGATACCTAGCGCAGGCAAAACACCCATCAAAACGACCGCGCTAGCGATCGATTCGGGCGTGCATTGGCGCGTCAATAGGTTTGACCGCGACGGCGCATCTGTGGCGCGGCGCTCGTGCATTTCAGCCCGCTATGCTCACCCGTTTCGACGCCCCATAAGCCACTGGAACAATCAGTTCTGACAGTCGCTCCAGAAAACAAAAGCCGCCAGCGGGCGTAGACCACGCGGCGGCAAAAAAAAAACGAACACATGGATTATAGCCGTCCCGAGACTGCCGACCTATCCGCCTTTCGTCGTGCCATGAAGGGCGCACGCATCGACTATGCCGACTTCACGACGGGCGCGCGCATCACGCTGCCACCCACAAAAGGCCGCATCAATTGGCACAGCGGCAATTCTGCCTTCACGATCCACGACCCGACTCCAGACGACCTACAGGCCCTTGGCGGGCTTCCCCTGACTCGCCTTGAGGTCGCGGTAGATGTTCGCCCGCCGCCAGCTACGCCGCCAGAGCAGCGACGGCACGAGCTGGCGGACATCTTCGACTGCATCACGCGCCGGATATGGCCATTCGACGGCCAAGGTCTACAGCGCTGCTACCGGGCGTCGAAGGGTGAGGGTCACAATGACTGGCTCGTCCAGACCGTCTACCACGGCCATGAAGACGGGGAGGGCGAGCGACGGATGCCATCGATCCACGAGACCCTATATCTGGGCCACCGCTACGACTATCCCCGCGCCGACAGGAGCAAGCCGAACACAGCGCAGGTGCGCGTCTACTACAAGAAGACGGACAACGGGGAGGCCCTGCCAGAGAGCAAGCACGTTATCCGCACCGAGGTAACGCTGGCTACGGAATGGCTCCGCGAGCGCGGCATCAGCAGGACCGGCCACCTAGCGGGCTTCTCGTTTCGCGATCAGCTATCGCAATACTTCCGATTCCTGCGCCCTGATGCGGATCGCGTCAAAGATCCGGCAACCGGGGGCACGGCCTTAGACCGCGTGCTGAATGACGCACGTGGGCGCATGTTGACCCGCGCGGCAATGATGGGCGGCGTTGCATCATGGCTATTCGACGAGCAGGCCATCGTGGACGTCGAGCAACGCGACAAGGAGATGTGCAAGGCGTTCGCGACCGCGCTGGACAACCTCAGCCGTCCCTACCGGCCCCAGAAATTTTGCTCCCTATAACTGTAGGAGAGATGCTTTGTTATAGGTTCTATATAAATCAATGAGTTAGGTGCGTTTGAGGGCTATTTTGAGGGGAGGTGGGAGCTGAAAAGCTGTAAATCCACCGTAGCCGCCATTGAAAACTGAGTCCAATTCCTGGTATGGTCGTTCCCTCATAAACGAGGCGAGGGACCACATGCAACACCTTTCACTAGACCAGGCAGCGGACATGCTCGAAGCGATGACGATCACCCAGACCATCGACGCAGGACACGCCATTGTGCATGTCGGCACCGACGAAGCAGGGCGGCGCGTCGTGCTCATGAATGACTGCAACGGCAACAGCGTTTTGTCGTCCGCAATGTGACGGAAAGGGCGGCGAAGGTGCGCTCGCTCGTGAGCGCGTCAGAGCCAACCCGTCCCTATCCATACCGTAGCTATACCAGCAACACTCGTCCAAAACTGTTTGTTACCTATCCATACGGGGAAAGAATGAATTCGACGATTCGCGCTCTTGTTGCGGCGGCTTGCATTGCCGCTCCTATGATGAGCTTTGCAGCCGGAGACGCGCCGGACTTTGTGCAGGACGGAAAGGACGCAATCCAAGCGTGCGAGAAGGAGTATCAAGGCTATTTGGCGGTTCAGGACGCGACCCAAATGGCCGATGACTCGCAGCACGACTTGGACGACGCGATGGCGCGTGCGGGCGCGTCTACGTCGAGCAGCAAGTCCGCTTCGAAAGAGGCTGTCCCGCCGTATCACAAGCAATGCGTAGCAGAAAAGAAAAAGGCATTGCTTCCTGAAGCGAAGCGTTTTATCAACAGCTTTAAGCGGCCTACCGCGCAGGCAAAAGCAAAGAAAATTGTTGCGCAATGGATGACGACAATGGACGCGATTGGTTCATCCGTTTCCGAACAAGAGGCAGCAAAGTTCGACACTCTTGCAAACGAATTGCAGCTCGACAGTCTGTAGAAAATCACAGCTTCGCGAGCGCCAAAGACGATATAGACGGCGAGTGCGGCGGCAACATTCTGCCGCACTCAAAAAGCCAAAGTCTTAGGTTTTGGGCGACCTTTCGATGGCCGTCCAGTCATCAACTGGCAGCACAAAAGACGAAACCTTATACATTGGATTGCTGGCTTCTTAGCCGTTTTCCCACCGCCACTTTCTGACGCTCGGCGCACTTGATTGCCGCCAGCGCATCGCCAATCCTGAATGGTGCTACGCCGTCGAGCGCAGGGAATTGCAACCCGGCAAGGCTCACCGCCAGCTCGTCGGCGTTGCGGTCCTTTGCGTAGCGGCTCCCGCTCTGCGTTTTGCCGCGCTCATGCCCTGCAAACTGCGCCATCACGCGCTCAGGCAGGTCAAGCCGTTCAAGCGCCGTCACGAAGCCATTCCGGAATGAGTGGAAGGTCTTCATCCCGTCCCGCGCGATACCCAGCTTGTTACCTAGAAATCTCTCGTTGAACCACGACCCGGCAGGCTTGCCGTAGCCCTTCACGCGGTCGCGCCTCAGCTCCGGGAACAGGCGCGTATGGCCCGCCCGCCGTAGTGCACTCACATACTCGGGCAAGCCAAGACGCACCAGCTCTCCATGCAGCGGCACGACGCGCGTCGAGTTGACCGTTTTCAGTGACTTGTCGGGCGCGTCCTCTACCTTGTCGCCTTCAAGGTTGAAATCCAGATACCACACACCGGCTGCTTCTGTCTGCTGCACGTCATCAAGGTAGAGCTGTGACAGCTCATTGATGCGCCCGCCAGTCAGCAGGCCCAATAGCGGGAGCCAGTAGTAGTGCGGTCGCCAGTGCGTGAAGCCTTTCTTGTTGAACGTCCCCGCGCCTTGCTCAAACCAGTCCTGTGAAAAGATGCGCGTCAGCTCGTCGGGCGTGAATACGGCCCGCTCGTCCTGCGCGCGCTGGCCTGCGCCGCGGCCTCGCTGGAAGTCCGACGCCGGGTTGAATCGCATCATGCCCGCATTGACGCCGTAACCTAGAACCTCGCTCAGGTGACCCACGTGACCCTTGATCGTCGTTTCCGACTTGCGTTTCTGCCTGTCGCGCTGTGCAAGCTCTATCAGCTCGTGGAGGGTCTTGGTCTGGCCGGTCTCGCGACGATACTTGCGCCGTGACTGGTAGATGTCTGTTGGCAGCAGGGCGAGCAGCCGCGCAAACTCTAGCACGGTCGCTTTCTCGATGTCGCCTAGTGCCGGATCGCCCATCAGGTCAATGAACAGACCAGCTTCGGTCGCGTTGCGTTTCGCCGTGCCAGCACTCCACTTTCGGTCTCGCCGGTATGTCTCGAACAGCTCAGAAAACCGCGTAGAGCCGTGCCGTGCCGTGATTGGGTCAAAGATGGTCGGCGTCGAGATGGGGCTCGCTGGCGGCTCGACATGTGCTGTAACAGGTGCGGGCGCTGTGGCTGGCAATCCTGCGGCCAACCGCGCACGCACGCGCGCAACGGCGGCTTTCGGCACGATGCATTCAGATGGGGAAAGCTCAAGCTCACCGTCAACAAGGAAGCCGGTTTCCCCCGTGCCCCGAAATACGGACTCGCGCGCTACAGCGCCGACGGCGAACCGCCCGAGCGTGGCGCGGCTACTGAAAAAGCGAACGACGCCGGAATACAGGTCAAGCTCGCCACGGGCGATGGCGTCGTTCAGCACGAACGAGCCGTCGTGATCGCGCTCTACCTCGTCCAGGTCGGGAACCGTCCAGCAACGCAATCCCTGGACGCGGGCGAAGGCGTGCGCGCCGTCTGACAGCAGCTCACCGGCAAGTGCGGCGGCGGACATGCCGATAGATGCGGCGGCTTCGGCAAGCGCAATCGTGCCTTCGCCGACGAGTAGAGGGCTCTCACGTCTGAGTTTTTCAGTGTCCATCGCCAGAAAGCGTTCTCGCCAGTGAAGTTGTATCTTCAGTGCCGCGTTCTTCGCGGCGTCCAGGGTTCGCAGGCCGGTAGAGGTGTGAATCTCCGTGCGTCCCACTAATGGACGCAGTCGCTTCGGGACGACGAGACGAACCGCATAGATGCCGCTGGGGCGACGATACAGGCACGAAATCCCCTTCATGGAGGCCACCACTGTAGTAGCCTTGCGGAGAACTCGCGCCTTCAGAGCCAGAGTTGACGTGAAATCAACGGCTTAGGAGGGGGTTGGAGCGGGCGATGGGAATCGAACCCACGTCTCCAGCTTGGGAAGCTGGGGTAATGGCCATTATACGACGCCCGCAGAGCCAGTGATTCTACAGGGATTTTTGTGGTTTGGGCAGTGGCGTGGTTTGGACGCTGGCGTGAAAAGTGTACCCACTCCGGACGCTGCCGCTGGCATCACCAGAGTGTCATCGTCACGTGCTGACACGAACGAAATCAGATAATCTCCCCTTGCACACGAAACTTTTGGTGATAAAATTCGCGTTACCCGAAAACAACCTACGGTGTGTCTTGTATGGCGACTTTGCCCGTTGATGGTATCGAAGCTCTCGAACAACTCATCGTCCATAACATTTCTCGCGATGCGCTGATGGCTTGCGAGGATGCATATCACAATGGAGATGCAAAAGGCCGCACCCAAGCGTCTGCGTTTACGCAAGGGCACCGCCCGTCTGCCGCTGGCCAAGTGAAGCACTTCTACATCAATGAGGCATTTCACGAAGCTTTGTTGGCTCACGGTGCAG
The DNA here is from genome assembly GCF_004353915.1 of Paraburkholderia silviterrae. Taxonomy (GTDB): domain Bacteria; phylum Pseudomonadota; class Gammaproteobacteria; order Burkholderiales; family Burkholderiaceae; genus Paraburkholderia; species Paraburkholderia silviterrae. Next base: position 326,193 of record NZ_SMRP01000003.1, read on the forward strand.
ATCCGACGCCTCTTTGTGGTACGCGTCTGGTTGTGGGACGCTGGGGTATCTTCCACGTTGCACGTCTCAATATCCCCGGACATCAGTGGGTGAATTTGCGGCGGAGCGCGACGCGCAAGACGTTGGCGGAAGTCAACAAAAGCATCGAGCGCAAATACGTGCAGCGCGACTTGTTCGATGAAGCGTCGGACGCTACGGCTGGCACCATTTTCATTCTCGGTGTTATGGATGGTGTCGACGCGAATGGCATCGCCCAACTGACCCAGGTCATGTTGGCGCTGCCAGCGCCCGATATGAAGTCGTGGTTGTATATGAAGTCGGTGACCGAATTCTTGAGCCTGTACGAGCAGACGAACGCGGTGGGGCAGCCGGACAATGCACTGCCCAAACTCAAGACGCAGCCCAAGAAGCAAACTGGAAATGACCAAGGGAATTAATGATCTTCAGCCCGCACGCTTGGAACAGGCGCTCGCTGCACGCAGCCTTACGAAAGGCCAGCTGGCGAGCCTTGTCGGCGTTGCGGCGTCAACGGTTACGAAGTGGTGCAAGGGTGACCAAGCGCCTGAAGTGGATACTTTTGAGCGCCTCGCTTCCGTGCTGAACGTGCAGCCGGACTGGCTGACGCGTCCCGTGTTGCCGCGTGTGTCGAACCCGCTGTACCGAAGCAATGCGTCAGCGCTTAAGGTTGCTCGTGCAAAGCTGGAGGCTCGCACGGAATGGACGCAGGAGATTTCTGTTGTTTTGAGCGAGTATGTGGACTTTCCGGAGGTGAAGCTACCTACGCGCTCTTTTCAGGATCCCGAGCAAATCAGCGACGCAGACATCGAAGCGGCGGCCGAGGAGTGTCGTTCACTTTGGCAGCTGGGTCGTGGCCCAATCCAAAATTTGGCTTTGGCTGCTGAGGGAGCAGGAATCCTCATTGTGCGGGAAGAAACGGATATTTCGTCAATCGAAGGTCTTTCAAGCTGGAGCAAGCTGCTTGGGAGGCCCATAGTGTTTCTTTCAGCGGACAAGGCCAATGGTTTTCGGAGTCGATTCGACTTGGCGCACGAAATCGGCCATCTTGTTCTACATAAGCACATACCACGAGCCGATGAGAGAGACCGCTACAACCAGATGGAAAAGCAAGCACACCAATTTGCTGGTGCGCTATTGCTACCGGCGGAAACTTTTGCGTCCGAGGTTCGCATTCCTGCGAACTTGGACAACCTTCTTATCTTAAAGCAGCGTTGGGGCGCATCAGTCGCCGCCATGATGATGCGGCTGCACGCGATTGGTTTGCTTAGTGACGAAGACAAGTTATCGCTTTTTAAGCGTCGGTCTGCTCGTTGGGGTTCGAAAGCTGAGCCGGGCGACGAAAAGTGGGAGCCTGAGGTGCCACGTTTGCTGCGGCGTACTGTGGAGCTTCTTGTCAACGAGGGCATCATCCCTGCTGAACGGATTCCGCAGCACCTAGGTTTTTCTGCCAACGATGTGGTGAAGCTTTGCTGTTTGCGCGATAACTACTTCCGTGCGCCTGCCGAAGTGCTGGACCTAGCGGTCCTTCGTTCGACGACGCCCAATACGCGGAGGGTCGTGCGGGAGGAAGGCGCCGTCGTGTCGTTTGAGCGATTTAAGAAGTGATGCCGCGCGCGATGAGCGCAAGACTTTTATGAAGGTGGCCCTCGATAGTCGTCTTCGAGGGTTGCCGCTGTATCAAGTGTTGGCCCATCGAAGGCCTTCACATAGACGCAATTCACCAGGGTGAGTGACGAGCATCAGCCGTCAGTACGGCGCTTGTCTCGGGGCTGCCGCTGGGCCTCAATGCGAACCGGTCTTTTGCGTCGTTGTCCTTCCGCAGCGTTCGCTGTGATAGTCGTCGCATGGACGACAGCCAACACCGCAACATTTTCCCGCCACTTACAAGCGAACAGATTCGCGAATTGGCTACTGCAGTGCGTGACGATTTCGGGCCCAGCCTCTCGCGAGCTATCTTCATCGACCATTTGCTGATGTTGCTCGAAGACGTGCCAGGATTCGAGGCGGGTGGCATTACCACGTCGCTTATCGAATCAGCGTGGGTCGGGTATGCGGGTCTCACCGACTGATATGCGGTGAGACCTTATCATTACGACGATCTGGCCTTTCCTTCGCGTTCGGCTTCCTGGGAGAGGATGTCCATCGAGTTTTCGTGTAACAACGCGGAAAGAATGGCCTGCTTGACCTCCGCGATTGTTGAGCGCCTTAGCTGCGAGAGCGGCATGGAAAAACGAGATGACGCCAGTCGGAGTAGTTCTTCCTTCGTCTTTGATTCGTCGTTGATAAAGTCGCGAATCTGCTTCGACGTCAACTTGGACAGGTTCTCAGAGTCCGAGCGATCTTTCAGAGGCTTCGTTTTCTTGGTCTGCTTCGTCAGTTGGGGTGTTCGCCGATTCTCCTTTGGCGCGATAGGAGAAGCAGGATCCTCGATTCGGATTGATTTTTGTCGGACAGCCCTTGCAAGGGAGCGTAGCGCACTTGCCAAGACTGGGTTGCCCGTGTCAGGCAAATCGTTCACGTCTGCGAGGCTGACCAGATAATTCGCTAAGGCGACGTTGGACAATTTCTTGCTAGCGCGGCTGCGTATCGATATCTTGCGGCGATTATTCACAGGGCATCCACACGAGTTTTCAGTACATTGGTCAGATCTTTGTACATAACGTCGAGGCCGCGATTGCCGATATTTTGAGTGTAGTGCCTATCATAGACTGGTACGCCATCGTCGAGAGCTTGCGATATGCCGGTGCCGTCATGGATATACGGCGTAAGCAGGTCATTGTTGAACACTCTCGTGAGAGATGCCAAGTGTCGGGTGTGGTCGTCCGTGTATCCTGAGTGAGCGGGACCATGTGGTTTGATTCTCGTAATTACAACACCGGCAAGCTTGGTGTCAGGGACGTGCATAGATCTAGGCGTTCCCATTGTGGCAAGAGCTTTTAGCTTGGTGTCGATGCCGCTTTGAATCATAGATTTAAGGTGCGGCGCACCTCGCTCCATCACAGCTTCGGGGATGACCGGGATGATATATCCGTGACTTGCCGCAATGGCGTTTTGTGATACGAGTTTCGTGGCTGGCGGGCAATCAAAGATAATGTAATCATATGCCTCGTCGACTCCAGCCTCCTCTAACCATCGACACATGAGCGTGCGCTTATCCCACTCGGAATGAATTGCATTCCCATGATGCGATGCGGTCAGATCGATCTCGATGTCGTCCAGTTGAAGGCTCGCAGGGACGATGTCAAGAGTAGAGTAGTGTCGAGCGATTCCAGCTTGTTTTATAGCACTACGTTCAATCAGCGAGCTAGTCGGGAAAGTCGGGCTCTGTCCGATGAATGGCTTGAAAATTTCATTGACCGTTCGACTATTTGCAACCAGATTTTGCCATATCGGAGCCGTCAAGCTGACGATCGAAAGGCTGCTCTGGTGATCCATGTCCACCATCAAAACTCGTGCGTGATGATAGCGAGCTAAACCGGCAGCAAATTGAAATGAAAGCGTGGTTTTGCCAACACCACCTTTGAAATTGATAATGCTGACTCGTTTTGCCATTGATGTCCCCGCTTTTTTGCGGTTTCCGTTGCTGGTCAGGCAGTTGTGGAAAACTTCCCTCGTTTGTTACTGGGCTGCTCGCGTCAAGCTCGTGTTGCAGTAGCGCACACTTCGACGTCTCTATCGGCTCCGATGCACATATTCTACCGTCAGTCGTGACGAATGCCCTTAGTTTGCTTTCTCCCTGTCCAGCTTAGACTTACTTGATAGTGTGACGTGGTACTTCGACCTCTAACCGTTACTTGCGCTGCTTGCTCTTGACCGGATGCTTAGCCTTGAGCATGTCGGCGAACTGCTGAACGAAATTCACGACGAGTTCTCGTTCGTCGCTATCCAATCCGGTAAGCGCGTCCGCAATCACCGCCAGTTGGTCGTCTGGGCGCTTCGATCCGCGCTGCAATAGCTGGTCCACCGAGCAGTCCAACGCGTCGCTGAGTTGCTGGAGCCGATGTAAGGTCGGCATCCTCGCGCCGCGTTCCCACCGGCTAATCGCCTCCTGTTCCAGATCAATCATCTCCGCGAGCTTCGCCTGCGTCAGTCCACGTGCGCGTCGTTGTTCGGCAATGGCGGTCCCGACGCGTGCGGCAAGCAATGCGTCTTGGGCTTCGTCGGTCAGCGGGGTAGGTATGATCGGCATAGAACAATATGGTGGTCTTCATTCCGAGTTTGATGAACAACCATATTGGAATGTTATATTCCAATATGGTTGAATTAGCGTGAATTTTCCCGTATCGTGCTGGGGATGCCTGATCGGCCGGGGAAGTCACAGACACCGGCAGGCTAGGGGGCCACCAGCAATCGGAGGCCTGTTAGTTCCAGAAGAATCAACGACATATGACTACGACCGATTCGCTTTCCCGATTTCATACGTTCATGGCTGTCTACGAAAGCTGCCGCGCATCTGCGCTTAGTAGTGCGTTGCAGATGACGCCGATGGCCGCGCGTGCGCTTGGCTTGATCTGCGCATTTCCCGGTATGACCCTGCATGAGTTGAGCTGCATTCTCGGAGGGAGTCAGGGGCAGATCATCGGGGCCGCGTTCGATTTACATCACCTCGGGTACATTGAGCGGATCGAGGAGCGGAATGACGAAGGGCGGCGGGTGCTTCAGCCGATCAGGGAGCGTATGCTCGGCTTCGATGGTTATCACCGCCTAGTCAGCAACCTTGCGGCTGAGGCTGGGATTGCTGAACAACTGGAAGCGTTGCTTCCGAGATTTCAGGATGTGCTGCTAAAGGCTCTGGAGGAATTACAGGGCGACGCGCAGAGCGTTCAGTTTCAGGCGCAGCGTCGGATTTTGGCGCGGGTCGCGTGATCAATGCTGACGGTCTTCGAACACATCGATACCACGATTTGCTAATCGAGATCTACATATGGAATTCGAGAAGTTGTTCAAAGGAAGGTCGTGGCCGGAAATTAAGGAGCGGCTAGGCGTCATGTCGGTCGATACGCTCAATCGAATCTGGCTACCTGTTCTTGAAGAGGATGGGTACCTCATAGCCATCGCGAAGAATGGCAAGGACGCATTGCTCGGTCGCATGGGCAAGCGCGACGATGGGAAATTCTGCATCGAGATCGTTGTGCGTGCCCCAATCGAAAACAATGCGCTTGGCCGTTACCAGTTCTGGTATGTCGACTCAGCCGACATGCAACGTCATGCTCAGAGGCTGAATGAGGTAGTCCAAAGCCACCTCAACAGGATCCAGAGGGACGGTGTCTGTGAAGGTGAAAGCTCAACCGGCCTGCTGCCCTTGACTGGTCCCAGAGGTCGTTGAGTCTGCGTCCGTCGTATAGATTTGCGACAGGATCTCCGCGACAAGTTCAATGGTTCCCAGTACCTGATTCGTCAGCATCGACGAGCCATGAGCCAGTTCATTCCGCAAATCTGGAAGGCTCTTTCGCAATATCTGCACCAGATCCCAGCTTTGATCTTCTGGGGTGATGTTAATCGGCTCGTCCTTATCGATCTCCATAATTTCGAGTTGTTGTTCGATCATGGTTTGGAGGCTCTCCATCAATCGGCGCTGCCGTGCGCGATCTTCTGCGGTTTGCAGCCAGCGACGGAAGCCCCCATTTCGAATGAGTCCCTGGTCGATCGCATAACCGAGCAGGCCAGCCAGCATGGCATGTGGCCGTTTCGGATGCTGATACGGCTGAGGCAATCTCTTGGGAAGCCGCAGCTTGAGCCCCAGTTCCAGCGCGAATAGCGCTTGGCTTTGAGCTACCGGGTAGAAACGATACACGTGCCAAGCATAGAGGTAGAGGTTGCGAGCCGTTTCAAACTGGATGGCTACATCCTCTGGTACAGCACCGGTCAGCTGAATGGCTTCGATTTCACGATGATGAATAGCTAGGGACGGTGGAGTTTGTCCAGCGAACATCATCGTGCGCGGGTCTGGTTCTGCCGCGGTATCGGGGCTCCGCAAACTTTCGGCGGCATTCAAGATGATCGATCTCATGATGGTTAATTTATAGAGTCATCCAAAGGAATCGTGAAGCCACTCGGGGCGATTCCGGGCTGTCTGTCTAGTGAATCCCGGTTTTGTACGCCTTCTATAAGACATGAAGAGTGACCAATTTTGGGTCCCGCCAAGCACCGGAGAACCCGCCTAATCTCGCAGGTGAGCCAAGATTTGCAGCAGACGAAATACCGGATTGCGCGCATCGTGAGTTGTCTCGGCTGCCAGAGCCTGAAGTTCCCCGATTCGGCGCTTGTATTCGCCATTGATCACGCACTGTAGTCCGTTGATTTCGGACAATGCGTTGGTCAAGAATCCCTTGGGGACCACGGGCGACCAGAGCATGTGCTGGCGCGAAAAATCGGGGAGATACTTCTTGCCATACTGCTGCTGTCGTTTGTATTTCCTCTCGACTCGATCGATGGTCATGCGGTGATCGCCATACTGAAGTCCCCGAATGTGCGTAGTGACCTCGCAGAGGTAAGCTGTCCTCGTCTTCAAGTTGAGCCCGATGACATCCAGTTCCTCAAGGCCCTGAAGTCCACCACCAGGAGGGCGGACGTTGTAGTCGATCACATCGCAATCGAGCTTAAGTTGCAGGTACGCTCCGACGATGTATTCGCCGATGTCAGTCAGCATGAGTAACCCCGATGTGCGTGTAACAAGGCGTTTGCTGATGTATACACCGGGGACGACCGAGCATCAATATTTCAGGCGGCTTGCAGCAACGAATCTATGACTTTGACCGCCTTCCGGCTCGCATCGTTCGGGCTCAGGTGAGCATATCGCTGTGTCATCTTCGGGTCGCTGTGGCCGAGCAACACCGATACCTCATACAGGCTGACACCGGCCTTGACCAGCTTGCTCGCAAACGTGTGTCGCAACGTGTGGAGGGTGACACGCCCACCGCGTTCCTTGACCAGAGCAGCATCATTGAGACCGGCACGCTCAATCGCCTTCTTGATCGACTTCGTGCTGTAACCGCGTTCGTTGCCGGTGCGATCTTCAAACACATACCGCTGTCCGGACCTGCGCTCCTCCCAGCGGCGACGGAGAATCGCTTCGAGTCGCGAGGTCATGTGCAATACATCCTCGTTGCGCACCTTGCTCCGGTAGAGGCTGATCGTGCAGGCATCGATGTTGATTGCTGACCACGGAATGTTCGCGACCTCCGAGTAACGACACCCCGTATCCAGAAGGAAAACCGTGATGTCGTAGTTATCCTGTATATTCCGCGTCATTTCGGGTGTTTGCGGTTTAGACGCGTTTATACGCGTTTTAAGCCGTTCCGGCTCGAGTTCGAGCAATAACGCCGACTCTTCGCTGGAATCCAGATATCGAAGCCTATAAGAAGTCCTAAGCTCTGGAAAAACGACATCTCTACTGACTTTGAAACCGAGCTTCGCCATCTCATTGATGGCGGCGCGCAGCAGTCCTACTTCATGCTTGATCGTTGCTGGCTTGTCGCCTTCGGCCTTGCGCTTTGCGACGAGGAGATCGATATCGCGCGTCGTGAACGTGTGGAGTTCCTGTTTCGGGTTCAGCCCGTAGCACGGAATCTTGGCCTTCGTTCGGGGATGGAGCTTGTAGCCCTGCATCTTGCGGGCGATCTGTTGCATGCCGCTGTGATAGGCGGTGCCCTCGCGGGAGTCGGTGTATTTCGTGAGGGCATCTTCGAGCGTGATGACCTCCGCTTCCCCAAGATATTGTTCAGCGTGCGCGCGATTGCGCATCTCGCGTTCGACCTGAGCGGCCTTCGTCTTGTTCGGCGTGCCGGTCGAGCCGAAGAACTTCTTACCCTGAATTTGGAACTGGTAGTACCAGTTCTTGCTGTTGTTTCGACGGATGAGCGTCATGGGGGTATTCCTTACAGAAAGTAATCAATAAGGAACACCATCCGGGCTGAGAGGGGGTATGACAACAGCTTTCGCCCACGCCACGGCGATTCCTTTCAACGCGAAAGGACGGTCGTGCGGGGCCGGATCGGGCAACAACGACCGCCGCCGCACGGTTTGGGCCGTTGGGGGCGCCGTCGCAGATAAGTCAGCGCTTTAACAACACAGAGAAAAGCACTTATCTATTTTTATTGAACACTCCGCGCAGTTGGCTGAAGGTGCGGTGGGGAAAGGACGGACGGGGACGTGCATTGAGGGAGCAGGGCTCGGCATCAGGGATGGTCGAGTGTCGTCGCAGATAAGTCACCGCTTTAACAACACGAGAAGAACACTTATCTGTATCCATTGAACACCCACGCGTCTTCGGCCCGGTGAGGCAGTCCAGACCAGTGATTTGACAATGGGGGGCGGAGTCCTGTAACCTGCGCCCCTTGGCTTGAGGAGTGAGCAAGCGGCGGACTTTTCACGCACCGGTTGTGGATACAGACACAGCGCAGACGTGATTTCCATTACCCATCCAGCAACGAGAAGGACTAGAACCGTACGTTGCTCTAGGTCGTCATAGGACCTGGCCTGGTGAGAAACCAGGCGGTTGGGAAAGATAGTGCCCTCAGACCAGTTATACCGAACGATTTCGAGATCGTGCGGCGTGGCTGGTCGGTGGTTGCTATCTACTGTTCGCTCTTCTGCCCTGAAGCCCGGAACCACCTGCCAAATCTTTCATTTTCATTATGGAGATTTGCGATGGTTCAAAACGATGTCATTCCGGCGTTCCCGCCGCGTCAAGTTGCTAATGTAGCTAGCAAATTTCAAGCTGTATCCCCCATCCCGGTATCGAGCATTACAACGCTGAGGGTCGCGATCAATCGTCGCGTCAAAAACAGGATTCTGCCCGGCGATACGGTCGGCTGGAATATCGCGGGGCGGACGTTTAGGAATCGGGAGCTCGCGCCTGAGGATTTCATCGCGGAGGTAAGTTCAGGGTTTGCTTTTTGTCCCTGGATGGGTGGGGAGCGGCATACCAAGAATTTCCGGTGCACACAGGTGCTGGCCGTCGACGTGGATTCCGGTCTGACGATTGACGAAGTTCTGGCACACGAATTCTTTCAGAAATTTGGGTGGTTCATCTATACGACTGTGAGCCACGCTCCGGATGCGCACCGTTTCCGGGTTGTATTTTTGCTGGCGAAGCAGATTGACACGGCAGAGCGCATGAAGCGGGCACATAGCGGTATTCGGTTGTTGCTCGGTGGCGGTCTTCGCTGCGACGATGCGTCTCGCATGTTTTATGGCTCGGAGAATTGCGAGATCTACCGTGTAGGGCATGTGCTTTCTGCGGAACAGCTTGAATACGTGATCGATATCGGCCAGACAGCGATTGCGTGTCGCGCCTATATTCAAGCTCTGTTGCAGGACTTGAATCACCGGCGGATTTTCGATGCGTATGATCGCCGGGCAATCAAGCGCGAGTTGCTCGAAGCCTGCTACTCGTATGGGGTGTGAGCTATGGTTCTGAATATTTCCACTGCCGCTTGCCCGGGTTCAACAGATTCCGCTGCCGTCATTGATGTAGGGGGCGAGTGTGAACAACTCTCCACGATATCCCCGGCGTCCGAGATCAGGATTAACGACATCGCGAAGCTGAAGGTCGCGATCAATCAGCACGTCAAGAACAAGATCGCTCGCGATGATCACGTGGGTTGGTCGGACGCGACCTATAAATTCGTGAATCGGGAGCTTGCTCCTGACGAATTCATCGACTCGGTGAGTTCGGGGTTCGCCTTCTGCGCGTGGCTGAAGGGCCAGCGGAAGTCGACGAACTTCCTTTGTATGCAGGTTCTGTCCGTCGATATCGATTCCGGGCTGAAGATCGAAGACGTGCTCTCCAACTCGTTCTTCCAGAAATTCGGCTGGTTCATCTACACGACGCCAAGTCATCGTGCGGACGCCCATCGTTTCCGGATTGTGTTCCTGATGGAGCGGCCCATCGAGACGGAACAGCGGATGAAGCTGGCCTACACCGGAATCATCCGTATGTTCGGGGGCGACCGCTCCTGCGCGGACGCGAGTCGCCTGTTCTATGGCTCAGAGAATTGCGAGGTCCATCGCGTAGGTCACGTGCTGCCAATGGAGCAGGTGGAATACGTGATCGAACTGGGCGAGAACGAGATTCACAATGATGGACGCGCGATTTCTGCGGGTGCTCTGGCAAATAGTCGTTCTTCGGTGGTGCTTGACCGGAACGAGATGGTTACGACCGAGAATGACGGGACCTACCTGCTTCATGAATTGAAGTCGGGAAAGCGCGTCTTTTGCCCTCGTCATATGGACAAGCACGCAAGTGCGTTCGTCGTGACGTCGAGGGTCGGGCAGAATGGAGTGTATTGCAGCGCCTGTGCGCAAACCTTTTGGCCGAAGTGGAATTACCACTCGCACCTTCACGGGTACGATTTTTACTCGTTCGAAGACGGGCTGATCGAGATCGATTACGAGGAGCAGCAACATCCGTCAGAATGGCTCGACGACGAGGCTCCCGCCGAGTATCGGGAGATGCCCGATGAAAAATCAGTGTTCGTGCGGGACAGCAGGCTTCTGGGTGACGCCGGGTTTCCGGATTTCGCAGATGGGGTGAATTGTGTTCGTAGTCCGAAGGGAACGGGAAAGACATACCTTCTAGAACGGGCCGTTGAAAAGTGGAAGGCTGAGGGGAAGTCGGTCCTGTTGGTCGTGCACCGTCAGGTTTTGGCGGAATCTTTGGCCGACCGTCTCAAGATGCACAACTACCTGAGGAAACTGGAGAGCTACGAGAACCGCGATGAAGTGCTCAGGTACTGTGTGGTGTGCCTCGATAGTCTGTCGCGCTATCTCAATCCGGTACGCCACAAGTATGATGTGGTAGTGATTGATGAAATCGAGCAGGTGTATTCGCACGTACTGTCAAGCACGCTCGCTGGGGAAAAACGGAAGTATTGTTTCAACCTGTTGCATCTCTACATCCGCCGTGCAAAACAAGTGGTGCTCTGTGATGCCGACCTTGGCTGGCTGACATTCAACGTCACGGCCCTGCTTCGGGATGACGAGGGGCCGGTGCGGTTTTACGTCAACCGGTTCCGCAAGAACCAGGACGCGACGCAGCCGAAGCATGTCGTGCATCTGTACAAGAAGGAGGCGGAACTGCTCGACTACGCGATTACCGTCGTCGGGACCGGTGGAAAGCAGTTTATCGCGTGCAATTCGAAGGACCGGGCAAAGACGATCCGGCGGGTATTGCATGAGCGGTGCGGTGACAGGATCCGGCTTCGGATCATCACATCTGACAACTCGACTACCGAGGAAGGCCGCCGGTTTATCGCGACGATCAAGGAGACTTCAGCGGATTATGACGTGCTGATTGTTTCTCCGTCGGTGGGGACTGGTGTTGACATCAACATTCCCGACGAGCTGCCTCAATTTACACACGTATTCGGCTTTTTCGACGTGGCGGTCACTACGCATTTCGAAATGGACCAGCAGCTCGCCCGGGTGCGCAATATGCGCGACCAGCATGTCTGGATTTCTCCAGCATGCCTGTATCTTGAGTACGAGGTCGATGCAGTGAGGCAGAGCATCCTGTCACGGGGCGAACTGCCCGAAGTGCTGAAGGGGTTCGATTGGGAGGGGCGTCCCCAATACCACGAGGATGACAAACTGATTGAAGTTTATGCTCAAGTTAAGTCCATGCGTCACGCATCGCTTAATAACGTCCGTGAACATTTCATCGAACTGAAGAAACGCGAGGGGTGGGAGGTTCGCGAATCTTCGCACGACATGACAATACATCCTAAGAAGCTTGCCAAGCAGTACTACGGGGCGAAGAAGCACGTCATAGAGGAAGAGTTTATGGCGATTGCGAATGCGCCCAGTATTGCCCGCAAGCGTTACCTCGAACTGTGCGACAAGCAGACTGTGACAATAGCCGAGAAGGCTCAGATTGAGCGCTACCAGATCGAATATTTTTATGGCGTGAAAGAGGTTACGGTTGATCTGGCGCGGCTGGATAACCGGGGGCGTTTTCGTGATTGCGTATGGTTCAACTCGATATTTTTCGCCAACAGGCATCAATTGAATCAGTTTGCCCTCCTTGAGCAGGGCGTGTCGGTAACAGAGCGCGAGGATTACATCAGGAAGTGCAAGCTGCTGAGGACGTTGCTCCGCGCCGCCGGCGTTGTGGACGAAGATGGCAAGCCTGACACGTTTGCCGAGTTTGAGACGAGGACGCTCGGGGCCTTCATCGAAGCCGTTGAACTGCATGTTCTGCAAATTGGGTTGGTTCTTCAGGCGCGCGTTCGCGATGACTTGCACGAGAAGCCCATGCTCCAGCTTAAGAGCTTCCTGAAGCTGATTGGTCTCGATACTACGAAGACGAGCAAGTATGAGGGGGTGAAGAAAATCTACAAGTACGCGCTCGATCTGGACACGATAGACCGGATGGACAAGTATCGGAAGAACTTCACGAAGCGGATGCCGGAGATCCGTGTGCAGCAAAATCTGCTCGATGGCGGGAGCATGTTTGTCGTGAGCGAGACGCCGGAAAAGCCGAATCGGTTGAGGTTTGTGAAACTTGACAAGCAGCCAGCGAAGAGGTGGGAAGAGCTCACTGCTCGTCAACGCCGTCAGGAATTGAACAAGACGCCGGCGAAGCCAAGGTTTCAACCAGTTGAACCGAATCCCTTCGATATGGATGAGGGCATTATTCCGCTCACGCCCATCGGCGACTGACCTTGGGGCAGACAACTCGCCGCGATGTGCAATGATTTGTAGATCAGTGTTTTTTCTGTGTTGATAAAGCGGCGACTGATCTGCTCGAACGAAGGGGCCAACTACGGGTTGGCCCTATGGCAGAATCTAGGAAAGCTGATGATCTGGCTCGGAAAGCTTCGGCTAATCAAGGGGATAGAAGGAGGGGGTGGGGGTGTGACGTGAAAACTGTCACTGTTGCCCGTCGAAATTCGCTGCGGTCGCCGTTGTGTCGGTCGTGATTGTTCGTTTGCCGTTGCCCTGAAGGGCAATCTGTCGGACCCTGGACGCACTTTCAACGAATGGAGCGCGAAGATGGTCGATCAGAAGCAAGGTGCGGCGGGCAAAGACGAGAAGGCGGCCAAGCCGATTGGTGCTGACCAAAAGCAGAGTGCGGTCGGATCGATGCCGAGTTCGACGGAGAACGATCCCGCAACGAAAGCGACACCGGCTACGCCGACGAAGATGGAACTGGCAACCGAAATCTACAAGCGGATGCGGACCATCAAGGATGTCACGCGGAAGGACATCATCGAGAAGTTCATCGCCGAGGTGAATCTGACGAAAGCGGGTGCGAGCACTTACTACCAGATGATCAAAGACAAGCACGAACGGGTAAGCAAGAAATAGGTTTGCGCGCAGCGAATTGGCGAAAGTCTGGATGGCCCGGTTTCGAGTTCACCCATTCTTTTGCTGGATCAAATGGATCAGCTTCTTGCGGTCTACTTCCAGAATGGATCGGACCGACATTGCGGGTCGGCGCCTAGCTCGATCAAGGAACGCTTCTGGCAGGAAGTAGTCCGACAGCGCGCCCATGCGTTTCGGCCCAAGGCGATTTCCCAACCATTCGGCAACATCGCTATCGAAGAAGGGGAAATTCTTCTTCGATGGCTTATGTACGGCGATCGCCCTCAATTTCGTGGTGTTGATGATGTCTGAGACGTCGCCATCGAAGCTGAGCACCTCCGCCACATAGAAGTCCACGTGAGGAGCTTGGTCAGGAGTGACGGAGGTCAAGGCATCCAGGGCGCGGGGAATGTACATGTCCCAAGCGCAGTTTCTGATCAGCGCTAGTGGATCGGCTTGGTTTTGGATGGAATTGAGCTTTTTGGAAATTCTTGATCGGTTGCTGCGAAGCAGGATGTCACCGCAGACGATCAGCTCCCGTAGCATGATTGTGGACAGTTCTTCGTGCATGTAGGTGACCAACTGCGCCAGCTTGTGCTCCTTGGCTTTCTTGGAGCTCAGCTCGATGATCTGAGTCCGAATTAAAACGGCCTCCATCAGATTGAGCTGATCCTCCAGGGCGGCAAAGAGCCCGGCCTCCAGGTTCCGTTCGAATTCCGCAATCAGCCCGGTGGCGAAATTCTCCGCACTTTCACGGAACACTGAGCGGAAGCGCCGGCCCCATTCCGCACTTAGCTTGCTACCGGACGACGACAGCGCATGGATCGCCGCGACTGACCTTTTGCATTCGGCGACCGTCTCATCGTTCCAGGATCTGACAGACTCCCACAGATAGAGATAGGGGTTGAGTTGCTGCAGCCTTGGACCGATCTGGTTGATCAGATTTGCCCAATTCAACGCTTCCGGAGATAGATCATCCCTGTAGGCGATATTGCGAATATAGGTGGCTGCATTCGAATCTAGAAACATGGCCGAGCCGCCGCGAAAGCCGATTGGTCCGGATTGCGAGACAAATGGCGCGTCCATCAACCATAACGATTTCCCGCGGAATACAGACGTTGCAACGCCTGAGGAGCCTAGCGTCTGATCCAGCAACTTGATGGATCCGGCGTCGCTCTCCTCCGCAAAGATAATTTGCCATTTTTCCAATGCGGCCGCAGTTTTCTCGAACCGGCGGTGGGCTTCGAGTGCATTGGGAGCTGAACAGATCTCCTGCACCAGTTGTTGTTCGGAGAGTTGTTGGGATGGTGCTCGTTCGGGAGATTCGGACATTGGAGAGGTCGAGAAGATGTGATGGAGACTTACGCGGTCTGAATCTCCCGTCCTGTGCCACCATGAAGCCTTGGCAGGCATTTGAACAATTCTATGAAACGCGGTCGGCATCCGGCGGGCCGTTCGGATGCTTCGACTCGCGCGTATGAACCTAGGCGGTGCGTTGCGTGACCGCACTCAAGCCGGATTCAGACTGGGGTGCCCGCGCAACTTAGCGATCTCCGCGTGGTATCTAAACGATAGGCGGGTGAATAGGTCAGGATCGGCGTGTTCAATAAATGCTAGGTGTCCTCGCAGTTTTTCGTTCTCTGCGGGCTTCAACCGTCCGGTCGAGAATAGCTTCAGTAGCATCCGAATGTGATCCCTGTAGTTCGCGTGGATGCCTACGTCCCCGTCGTTATTCACGCGCAATCCGGTGATGAGGGTCGTTCCTCCCTTACGGCTCATGAATCGAGTCTTCGCTTCGTTGATGGATAGCTTGGGGCTCGGCGTTGACGCCAGCAAGCTCCGCATCTCCGATAAGAATTCGTTGCACGCGCCTTTCTTATCCGTAGAGAACACGAAGTCGTCCGCATACCGTGTGAGAACCGCTTGACCAAAGCGAACCGTGTCGCGCGATACCGCCGTCGCCAGAGCTGTATCCAACTCGAGCATGACGATGTTTGCAATTCTCGGCGACGTCATGTAGCCGACTGGCAGCCTGTCGGCGCGATCGAAGCACGCGTTACGCACCAGTGTCTCGAAATCTCCGCCAGATGCCCATTCGGGAAGCAACTCGCGTGACCTTGACAGTGCGAGCAGCAGATCGCGAGAGCGAATCGATGGAAAAAAATTCGATAAATCGATTCGGACGGAATAAAGGGACTTGCTGTGGGTTCGCGCGTTCTTGACGATTGAAGTTCCGGGTTCAAACGCGGTAGCAATGGGGCTTACCGGTGCATTAGACAGAACACGAGAATCAAGCCAACTCAATACAAGCTTAAGTTCGGAAGCGGGCTGAATCATTACCCGTTCGCCGCCAGAGCGTTTGGGGACCTTGATTTTTCTGAATCGAACGTGAGCGAGTAGCAGAGCGCTTTCAAGCAGCGATTGCGGGACCGACAGCTCGTTCGACATGCGTTCCACGATGTTCATCGGCAAATCGCTTTGGGGTTGTTTGGAGGTGGTATCGTCGAAACGTTGCCATCAGCGCGTTTGTATCTGCTGCGTATTGCAGGAACGGCGTAGTTGTAGTTGCTCGGAATACCCAGTCGGTGTCTACCTGATTGCTAACAATAAGTCTCGCCTCGCGAAGAATGCCAAGCAGGCTTTTCGCCATGTCGAAGCTTTTCTTCCCGAACGCAGTGATGAGGACATCAATGAGCTCGGCGTGGGTGACAGGACCCACGAACAAAACGAGATCATGGATGAAATAGAGGCTCAGTTTGCTAGCAGACAGGTCCCCGATGTCCGAACTTGTGGGCTTCCCGACTGAAACCGGCTTGGCGTCAACCGCTGCTTTGAGATCGCTAAAGATCGCGCCGATCCCATCGGTCTTCGATAGGCCGTCTGCACCCATCGGATACCAAAGTATTGGTGATTTGCATTCCGTCGCTGCTGCAAGAGGGCCGGTGTCTATGAATGAGCCGTTTCCGCGGAACTGCGAGTCGTTAACTATGATTAATTTTTCTCTCAGCGTTTGATGGGCAAACGCGCCCAGCTCGCAGAAGGCGCTCGGACTTTCAAGAACGATGAGGATCCGATCTGCGATTGCCGAGATTTCGTGCTCGAGGTCCAACGCATTTTTACCGTGGCCGACCTTAGCCAACTCATTGAACACGCCCTCGGCGTAGATCACCCGATAATCGGACGAAATGCTTTCGACGAAGCGTTTAATTGCCTGTCGCCTCGGGGAGGGTACCCCAGGACTGCGGTTCGCTCCGCAAAGAAACAATAGGCGGTTCGCCCGTGACAGAGATGGATGGCGAACGCCCAATCGCGCGGCGAATTTCGCCAACTGCTTACTTATCGCACTGTTCTTGTGTTTTAAGTCGCGCACGAGCATGCCTACTAGAGCGTCGATGGGAGCCGTTTTGGCCCGCCGTCGACTGACGGCGGGACGGAACGGCTCCCATCGCCAGAGAGGTAAAAAATCAAGGCGGATTGCGACCCGCAACCCGGTTCAATACATCCGAACAAATGCTAGGCAGGGAAATTATTGCCGAACCATTTTGCGCATGCAAGCAACAAATGCTTTTCCTTGTCGCGCTAACGATGCGTGGAGGAGAGCTGGCTATATCGTCAGCTTCTTGAGATTGGTGCTGGTGTGAAAACTGGCATCGCCGCGAACGCCGCGTGGACAGTAGCTCTTCGTGGAGCCTGGAGAAAACGTAACGTGAGAACGCGCGTGGATAGTGGTGTTGCTTAACGCGCTGGGGCTTGGGAAGCTGGGGTAATAACCATTATACGACGCCCGCAGAGCGCGCCATTTTACGCGGAATTCACCCGATTGCGCAATCGCGTGCGTCCCGCCTTGCCGCGGGACGTGGCGCGGCGTCAAATTCCGAACAGGGTGAGCGAGACTGCCGCACGTGTGACGACCATCAGCAGCACCTGCACGATCACGAACAGCAGGATCGGCGAGAGGTCGAGTCCGCCGAAGTTCGGCAGCACGCGCCGAATGGGATTCAGGAACGGCGCCGTGAGCTGGAACAGCACGGGCATCGCGGGCGAGCGCGGGTTCAGCCACGAGAGCAGCGCCATCAGAATCGTGAGCCAGATGAGCAGATTGAGCGCCCACTTCACTAGCGTGAGCACCGCGACGATCAGGAGCGTGGGCAACAGAGCAAGTGGGTCGACGCCCGCGAGCCATACCATCAGCAGCACGTATGCGATAGCGGCGATCAGCGCGGCGACGACACCGGCCCAGTCGATACCGCGCACGCCCGGAATCACGCGGCGCAGCGGCAGCACGAGCCAGTTGGTCGCCTGCTGGATGGCATGTGTTACCGGGTTGTAGGGCGGAACGCGGACGAACTGCAGCCAGACGCGCAGCAGCAGGGCAGCGCCGAATAACGTGAAAATCGTGTTGAGCAAAAAGCGGGCGATATCGCCGAACATCGGTGTTTTTTCCTTCTTGTGATTAGTGACGGTGTGTGGCCGCAGATTGTGGGCGTGTGGTCGGCGGCCGGCGGCGCGAATCAGACGGAAACCTTGATCTCGCTGATCAGGATCGTGCCATTGCCACCGTCGGTGTAGTTGGGAATGTCGTCGACGAGCACCTTCTGATGCAGCTTGAACACGGCGTAGAAGTCATCCAGCGTTTCGAACAGGAAGTGCCCGGCTGCGACGTAGGGCGGCGGCGTGCCCGGCGGCCCCGCGTTGATCCCGATGTCGATCGACCAGCCTTTGAGCCTGTCCCCGAAGAGCTGCGCGGCGAGCGGCATATGCCGCGCGGCGTAGTACTCGGAGTCGAATCGGCCGTTTTCGCGGTAAGGATAAAGGATGCTGACCTTGATCATTGTGCGTTCCTGTCGATGAATTCCGATGCGCGCCGCTTGCAGCAGGCGTGCGCGCGCCGTTGCCACATTACCACGGCTTACGCCTTGCCAGTGAGGGTGCGAGGCACCGGCTGCCCACGCGATGCGCACAGGATTCCGATTGTTTTTCCGGCCAGCGGCTAAAGTGAGTTGAGGCGCTCGTGCGAGGGCCCGCGCCGCGAAATGTTCGTTGACGTACCGATGCAGTGGGCGTGCTCCGATTAAAACGGATGCCAGCAACGGCGGCGTCACAGTGCGCGTGCGGCCAGGCTTGTGATCCGGCCGGCGAGCACAAGCCGCCTCGCGCGCGGCGGCGCTCAATGCGTGCGGCAAGTCCGCCTTTGCGCGGCACGGGGACCGCGCGAGTAACAGGTCCCACGCGATATGTCACGCACCTGCGGCTATCTCGCAACACCGCGGTCGCCGTTCGCAAACCTGCGCACAATACTTCTATGGCTCCGGTTTTGTTGTTGCTGTCGTGCAATTGGGCTGTTTCCTGTCGGTTGTCCGATTCGGGAGGTCACCATGAGCATCTTCGCTTACCGAAAGCATCTGCGGTTTCTCACGCCCCATCAGCGTCGTCGCTGGTGGGATCAGAGGAAGCGTCTAACGCCTCGCGTACAGATTAGCGGTGCGTATGTTCCGCCCAACGTCACGCGCGAATTCACCTACGTGAAAGTCGGATAGCGCCGCTGCTCGTCCCCCTGCCTTGCAATCTCGACGATGCCCGGTCTATGGACCGGGCATCGTCGTTTCAGGCTGGCGAACACGCCGCCCCAACCAATTTGTAATGAAACATTACCTGCCTTTTTGGCGTGGGGCGCGATGCTGTCGGTAACTATGACCGGGTGAACACCTCGGGTGGCTTGCAAGGCTCGATGCACTGCGGTTCGGGCCTTTCGTCGGCAGAAGTTTGCGGCATCGCCTTGATTCAGTGTCAAGAAGCCTGCATCTGCGATTGCAATTTGCAACAAATGGCAACCTTTGACGGCCTCTGTTTTAGATAGAGTCCAAGTGTGGGCTGTGCCCGTCATGTGGAGCGACGCCGTCGTCGGCCGCCAGGAGAAGAGAAGTGAAAAAGACCGTTTCGTTTATCGTTGCCGCTGCGCTGGGTGTGGGGCTCGTCAGCGCAGCCGAGGCGCACGTTTCGGTGGGTATCGGTATTGGCATTCCCATTGCACCGGCTTATCCGGTCTATGCTGCGCCGGTCTACGCACCGCCTCCGCCCGTGTACTATGAGCCGCCGCCGCCGGTGGTCTATGCGCCGCCGCCCGCAGTCGTTGTAGGCGGTTATGGCGGTTACGGTGGTTATGGCTACTATGGCCGTCCGTACTGGCGCCATCATGGCTACTACCGTGGCTATCACGGCGGCTGGTACCGCCACTAAGCTCGACGGATGATGCCGGGTGGCCTCGCGCCACCCGCTAGAAGTTCTCCGCAACGGCGCAACGCCGGCTCATGCCGCGTTGCGCCGTTTGCTTTTCAGGCACGCGTTACGCGGTGCCTGTGCCCTGGACGATCAGATCGCGATAGCCGTGCACGATGACGCTGTACGAGAAGTACGCGAAGAGCAATGCCGATAGCACGTGGCATGCGCGCAGCAAACCGGTGCCGGCGCGCTTGCGGCCATGGCTTGCGAGGCCGCACAGGAAGAGCGTCCAGCCCAGTCCGCCCAGGAAAAAGCCCGCGAGAAACACGGCCGCGGAGCCTGCCGTCGTGGCGCCCGATTTCGCGATGAGCGCGCCGCCCACGGCCGCGAACCAGAGAATCGCGCTAGGCGAGGACATGGCGAGCAGCACACCGCGCGCGAAGCTGCGCCACGGATGGGGCTTGGGCAGGGCGCCGTCGGCATTGCCTTCCACCGGCGGTGCAGCAGCCGGATTGAGCGCCTCGCGCGCCATCTTCCAGGTAAGCATCAGCAAGAGGGCTGCGCCGCCGATCCACACGACCCAGCGTACGGCATCGAACTGGAGCAGCGCCGCCATCCCGGCAAGCGCGAGCGCGGCGTAGGTCAAATCGCCGAAACAGGAGCCGATACCGAGCCAGAAACCCGGCCTGAAGCCGTGCGAGAGCGTGAGCGAAATGCACGCGACGTTGACAAGGCCAATGTCGAGGCACAGAGAAAGTGACAGGAAAAAGCCGTCGGAGAGCAGGGAAAGGTGAGGCATGTAACGTTGATTGTTGTTGTGCCGCGCCGCCCGGTGCGAGAGATGAACGATGGGCGGCGCGGCGTGCGTGCGCCGCTAGTTGGTCGCTAGTTGGTCGCAAGTTGGCCGCTTCGCAGTGAGCGGTTCGAACGGCGCCGGGTGGTACGGGTGTGGCAGGTGAGCGGCTCGATCAGACGCCCATGCAGAGATACTTCAGCTCGACATATTCGTCGATGCCGTACTTCGAGCCTTCGCGTCCGAGCCCAGACTGCTTGACGCCGCCAAACGGTGCAACCTCGTTCGAGATGAGCCCGGTGTTGATGCCGACCATGCCGTACTCGAGCGCCTCGGCCACACGCCATACGCGGCCGATGTCGCGGCTATAGAAATAGGAGGCGAGGCCGAACTCGGTGTCGTTCGCGAGGCCGATCACTTCAGCTTCGTCGCTGAAGCGGAATACGGCGGCGACCGGGCCGAAGGTCTCCTCGCGTGCGATCAGCATGTCGCGCGTGACTTCGGCGAGCACGGTCGGCTCGACGTAGCGGCCTTCCATTACATTGCCGCCCGCGACGAGCTTCGCGCCCTTCGACGTCGCATCGCCGATGTGCTGCGTCACCTTCGCCACGGCGGCGTCGTCGATCAGCGGTCCCTGGTTCACGCCGTCCTCGAAGCCGTTGCCAACCTTGATCTTGCGCGAGGCGGCGGCGAGCTTTTCGACGAACGCGTCATAGACCTTGTCATGGACGTAGAAGCGATTCGTGCACACGCAGGTCTGGCCTGCGTTGCGGTATTTCGAGATCACGGCGCCTTCCACCGCGGCGTCGATATCGGCGTCGTCAAACACGATGAAGGGCGCGTGGCCGCCCAGTTCCAGCGCGATTTTCTTCACGGTGGGTGCGCATTGCTGCATGAGAATGCGGCCGACCGGCGTGGACCCCGTAAACGAAAGGTGGCGCACGATGTCGCTTTCGCAGAGCGCCTTGCCCACCTCGATCGAATTGGCCGAATCGGCGGTGACGACATTGAATACGCCCTTTGGCACGCCCGCGCGCTGCGCGAGCTCGGCGAGCGCAAGCGCGCACAGCGGCGTCTGCTCGGCGGGCTTCACGACGATCGTGCAGCCCGCGGCGATGGCGGGCGCGACCTTGCGGGTGATCATCGCGACCGGGAAATTCCACGGTGTGATCGATGCGCATACGCCGATCGGCTGCTTGAGCACGATGAGCTTGCGGTCGGCCGCCGGACTCGCGAGCACGTCGCCGTTCACGCGCTTGGCTTCTTCGGCGAACCACTCGAGGAACGAGGCGCCATAGAGCACTTCGCCGCGCGCCTCGGCGAGCGGCTTGCCCTGCTCGGCGGTCATGATTGCGGCGAGGTCGTCGGCGTGTTCGATCACGAGGTCGAACCAGCGGCGCAGCACGGCCGCGCGCTCCTTGCCGGTCTTCGCGCGCCAGGCCGGCAGCGCGGTGTGCGCGGCGGCAATGGCGCGGTGCGCCTCGGCGGCGCCGAAGTCGGGCACGCGGGCGATTTCCGTGTTGTCGGCGGGGTCGAGCACGGCGAAAGTCGCCGCGCCGCCGCTCCATTCGCCGTCGATCCAGGCGCGCGTCTTGAAGAGTGCGGGATCCTTCAACTGCGTCAGGCGTTCGGATGCGGACAGGCTCATCATCGTGTCTCCTCAATGCGTGAGCGGCGCGGCCCGAAGCGGGCCGTATCGCGGTGAGCGCGGCGTCGCGAAGGCGTCGCGGATGTGCGGCGGATCAGCGGGCAGCGTGGCGGGCACGAGCCCGCGATCCTCAAGCGCGCCCGAGTCCGAGTTCTTCGTAAAGCCGGTCGACGCGCGTCTTCACGTCCTGGGTCATCTCGATGGCGCGGCCCCATTCGCGGTCCGTTTCGCCGGGCCACTTGTTGGTGGCGTCGAGGCCCATTTTCGAGCCGAGACCCGCTACCGGCGAAGCAAAATCGAGATAGTCGATCGGCGTATTTTCGACGAGCACCGTGTCGCGCGCCGGATCGATACGGGTGGTGATCGCCCAGATCACTTCCTTCCAGTCGCGGATGTCCACGTCGTCGTCGACCACGACGATGAACTTCGTATACATGAACTGGCGCAGGAAGCTCCAGACGCCGAACATGACGCGTTTTGCGTGCCCGGGGTAGCTCTTCTTCATCTGCACGATCGCCATGCGGTAGCTGCAGCCTTCGGGCGGTAGATAGAAGTCGGTGATTTCCGGGAATTGCTTCTGCAGCAGCGGCACGAACACTTCGTTCAGCGCGACGCCGAGCACGGCCGGCTCGTCGGGCGGCTTGCCTGTATACGTGGAGTGATAGATCGCGTCGCGCCGCATCGTGATGCGCTCGACCGTGAAGACGGGGAACCACTCCTGCTCATTGTAGTAACCGGTGTGGTCGCCGTAGGGACCCTCGAGCGCGTGTTCGTACGCGGCGCTTGCACCCTTGGTGGGGCGTGGCGGCGCGCCTGCGGGCGCGCTCTCTTGTGCGCCGTTTTGCGCGCTGTTGTGCGTGCTGTTGTGCGGATAGATGAAGCCTTCGAGCACGATCTCCGCGCGCGCCGGGACCTGGAGCGTGTCGACGCCGGGCGTGATGCACTTCGCAAGCTCGGTGCGCCCGCCGCGCAAGAGGCCCGCGAACTGGTATTCGGAGAGCGTGTCGGGCACCGGCGTGACGGCGCCGAGGATGGTCGCCGGGTCGGCGCCGAGCACGACCGCAACCGGGTAAGGTTTGCCAGGGTTGCGCAGCGCGAATTCGCGGAAATCGAGCGCGCCGCCGCGGTGCGCGAGCCAGCGCATGATCAGCTTGTTGCGCCCGATCAGCTGCTGGCGGTAGATGCCCAGGTTCTGGCGCGTCTTGTTCGGCCCGCGCGTGACCGTGAGGCCCCAGGTAATGAGCGGGCCGGCGTCGCCGGGCCAGCAGGTCTGGATGGGCAGCTTCGCGAGATCGACGTCGTTGCCTTCCCAGACGATCTCCTGGCAAGGCGGGGCGCTCACGGTCTTCGGCGCCATGTCCCAGACGGCCTTGGCGAGCGTGAGCAGCTTGCCCGCATCCTTCAGGCCGCGCGGCGGCTCAGGTTCCTTCAGTGCGGAGAGCAGGCGCCCCACGTCGCGCAGCGAGTCGAGCGCCGCGCCGTCGCCTGCGCTCTCGGGCGCATCGATGCCCATGCCGAGCGCGACGCGCCGCGGCGTGCCGAACAGATTGCCGAGCACAGGGAACGCATGGGTCGCGCGGCTCTCGAATAGCAGGGCGGGGCCGCCGGCGCGCAGCACGCGGTCGCAGAGCTCGGTCATTTCCAGCACCGGGGAGACGGCCTGCGGCACGCGGCGCAACTCGCCGAGCGTCTCCAGGCGACCGACGAAGTCGCGCAAGTCTTTGTATTTCATCAGGATAGGGTCGGAGCCGCAGCGCGCGGCAGGTGCAGAGGCGAGACGATTGTCGATTTTACCTGTGTTACTTGACGCACGCTGTCAGTCATATTGGGTAACCGGCCGCAGAAGCGCGCAGTACGTGGGCCCGCCCGGATTGAACACTGTTCATTATTACAATTAGTTATAGATTTGACATTCTATAGTGTTGACGATCTATTAAAGCCTGCTAGAATCCGTCCACACTGGCTGCAGGGCTTGCAATTTTTAGCCACCGTCCCGGTCCTTCAGACGCAACGCGTCGCCGTTTAGCCGATTCCCTGCACGGCTCTCCACGGTCTAGATTGGTTGTCTTCGCCGGCGCCTCTTCGCGCCGGCTGTTCGCGTGAGAACTCCCCACGCGCGCCCAAGGCGTGCCCAGTAGTTCGGAAGGGGTTCCACCTACGGCGTTCTTGCCGTTTCCCGACGCCGCTGCCGCACCAGCCAGGGCGCGCGGTGTCTTGATCCTGCGATTGGCAATGTGCCTCGCGCCGACTTCGGTCGCCGGATCATGCAACATGGGGAGATCTGTTAGATGAATACCTGGTTATCGTGGTGGCGCGCCGACGAGCGTCTCGCTTCGGGGCTGCGTGCGCTACTGCGACGTGGCACGCGTTTGAGCCACCACCTGTTCAGCATTGTGGGCGGTTGCGCCGTCCTGGTCGCGCTCGCCATCTGGTTGCTGCCTTCGTGGCGCGGCACGCTGGCCGCACGCATGATGCCCTTTGTTACCGCTGCCGTGCAGGCGGGCCCCGCGCGTCTGCTGCAGGGCAATCCGCTGCCCGCGTTCCCGCAGCCCAACGCTGGAACGGACGAAGACGGCAACGCCGACGGTGCGACCCTGCCCACGGCGCTTCTTTCCGACGCCGGTGCGCCTGCCGGGAACGTGACGACCGGCGGCTCGAACGGCGCGGCGGACCACGTCGCGAATAGCGTCTCCAAGGGTGGCATGGCCACGCTCGACGCGGTCACGCTCAATGGTCTGGACCCGCGTTCGCTGCCGAGCGTCGGCACGCTGGCGCGCATGATCCCCTCGCAGCGCATCGCGCCCGATGCCCGCGACGACCGCGTGCTGGTTTCGGCGCGTGAACAGGCGCTCGTCGCCACCTATATTGCGCGCCGCTATCGCGTGGCGCAGGAGCCGGTCGGCGAGCTCGTGAAGGCCGCCTTCGACACCGGCCGTGAAGTGGGTCTCGATCCGCTGCTGCTGCTCGCGGTCATGGCGATCGAGTCGGGCTTCAACCCGTACGCCGAAAGCGGCGTGGGCGCGAAGGGCCTCATGCAGGTCATGTCGAAGGTTCACTCGGACAAGTTCCAGTACTTCGGCGGCCAGCGCGCGGCGCTCGATCCGCTCGCGAACATCAAGGTTGGCGCGCTGGTCCTGAAGGACTGCATCGCGCGCGGCGGCTCGCTGCCGGGCGGTCTGCGCCTCTACGTGGGCTCGACCTCGCCGGACGACGGCGGTTACGGCGCCAAGGTCATGGCCGAACGTGGGCGTCTGCGTGATGTGGCCCGCGGCCGCAACGTGCCGATCAACGCGCCTCAGGCGCCCGCCACCACCACGGCCAGCGCGCCGGTGCAGAAGGTGGCGAGCGTGAACGGCGAGAAGCGCGTGCACGTGACGCTCGACAACGCGCATGCGCTGGTGGACAAGTCCGCTGCGCCCGAGCAGGCGACGCCCGAACAGGATGACGCCAGCAACGGCGCCAGCACGGCGGCCCAGAAGCACAGCCAGCCCGAACTCGGCGCGTAAGGCTTCATCGCGAAAGAGCGGACTATAGGAAATGGAAAAAGGCACCCTCGGGTGCCTTTTTCCATTTCTTCTTCAATTCCAGCCCCAGTTGCGAGGATCAGCGGTCGAAAAATGTTCTCAACCGCTCGACGGCTTCTTCAAGCCGCTCGTAAGCCGTGGCGTACGAGAGTCGCACATATTGGTGCGGCGCGGCCACGCCGAAGTCCATTCCCGGGACCATCACCGTGCCGGCGTCGTGCAGCATGGCGCGCGTGAGCGCGTCGCTGTCGCCGGCAGTCGGGTGATTGACGTTCGTGCAGTCCGCGTAGACGTAGAACGCGCCGTCGGGCATGACGGGCACTGTGAAGCCGAGCGATTCGAGCGCGGGCGCGATGAAGTCGCGGCGGCGCTTGAACTCCAGACGGCGCGCTTCGTAGATTTCCAGCGTCTGCGGCTCGAAGCAGGCGAGCGCCGCGTGCTGCGCGAGCGCCGACGCGCAGATGAACAGGTTCTGCGCAAGCTTTTCGAACGCGCCGACCAGCGAGGGCGGGACCACGAGCCAGCCGAGGCGCCAGCCCGTCATGTTGAAGTATTTCGAGAAGCTGTTCACGGTCACCACGTCGTCGCCGAAGGAGAGGGCGGAGACGGGGCGGGCGTCGTAGCTCAAGCCTTGATAGATCTCGTCGACGATCGTGAAGCCGCCGCGCGCACGCACGGCCTTCACGATGCGCGCGAGCTCAGCAGGCTCGATCGACGTGCCGGTGGGGTTCGACGGAGAAGCGAGCAGCACGCCGCGGGTGCGCGGCGTCCACAGGCGCTCGACGTCGCTCGCGGTGAGCTGGAAGCGCGCTTGCGGGCCGCTCGGCACGAGCACCGGCTTGCCTTCCGCGGCGGCGACGAAGTGCCGGTTGCACGGATAGCACGGGTCGGGCATGAGCACTTCGTCGTCGCGATCGACGAGCGCCGTGCAGGCAAGCAGCAGCGCCGCCGAGGCGCCGGCCGTCACGACGATGCGCGCGGGATCGACCTTCAGGCCGTACGCTTGCTCGTAATGCGCCGCGATCGCCTCGCGCAGCGCGTGGATGCCGAGTGCGTTCGTGTACTGCGTGACGCCGCGGCGCAGCGCAGCGGCGGCGGCTTCGACGACGGGCTCGGGCGCCGTGAAGTCCGGCTCGCCGATGCCCATATGGATGATGTCGCGTCCGGCGCGCTCGAGCTTCGCGGCCTCCTTCGCCAATTCCATGACGTAGAAAGGCTGGATTTCGTCGACGCGCGCGGCAAGCCGCAGCAGCGGTTCGGCAACGGTGTTCATGCGGGTGTTTCCAGTGCTTGCAGGCGGTGCGGCGCGCGGGAAGCCGGGGGCCTGACGGCCTGGCTCCACGCGCCTTGCGCCGTTACTACTTGCGGGCGGCTTGGGCCTCGGTGGCGCGCAATTGCGCCGCGAGCTTGTCGAGCACGCCGTTCACATACTTGTAGCCGTCCGAGCCGCCGAAGGTCTTCGTGAGCTCGACCGCCTCGTTGATGACGACGCGATACGGAATGTCGACGTGGTGCTTGAACTCGTAGGTCGCCACGAGCAGCACCGCGCGCTCGACGGGCGAGAGCTGCTCGATCGGACGGTCCAGGCACGGCGCGATGGCGGCGGAGAGCTCCTCCGATTCGCGGATCACACCGTGCAGGAGAGCGTCCAGATGCTCGTGGTCGGCCTTGTCGTAGCCCTGCGAACCGCGCAGCTGCGCGTCAATCTCGCCGGCGGGCACACCCGACAGCAGCCACTGATACAAGCCCTGCGTGGCCAGTTCGCGGGAGCGGCGGCGCGCGCTCTTCATTGCTGTTCCTCTTCGTCTTCCTCGTCTTCTTCGTCGTCGTCGCCGCCGTCGAGCTGCTCGAGCGCCACCGTGAGGTTCGCCATTTCGACGGCGACGCGCGCGGCGTCACGACCCTTTTCGGTCATGCGCGCGACGGCCTGCTCGTCGTTCTCGGTCGTGAGGACCGCGTTGGCGACCGGCACGCC
The DNA here is from genome assembly GCF_004353915.1 of Paraburkholderia silviterrae. Classification (GTDB taxonomy): domain Bacteria; phylum Pseudomonadota; class Gammaproteobacteria; order Burkholderiales; family Burkholderiaceae; genus Paraburkholderia; species Paraburkholderia silviterrae. The sequence continues at coordinate 353,678 of NZ_SMRP01000003.1, forward strand.
GAAGTCGAGTGCGATACGCGAAATGCCCGCGCCGCTTTCGTTCGAGACGAGCTCGAAGTGGTACGTCTCGCCGCGCACGACCGCGCCGAGCGCGATCAGGGCGTCGAACTGGCCGCTTTCGGCGAGCTTTTGCAGTGCGAGCGGGATTTCCAGCGCGCCCGGCACGGTGACGAGCAGCACGTCTTCGCCCGTGACGCCGAGGCGCTCGAGCTCTTCGATGCAGGCGTCGGCGAGGCCGTTGCAGACGGGTTCGTTAAAGCGCGACTGAACGATGCCAATGCGCAGTCCGTCGCCGTCGAGGTTCGGTTGGTATTGTCCGATTTCCATGTGGTGTCCGTAGGTTCGGTTGAGCGTGGTGACGCGTGAAGTGGGGCCTGCGGCTTAATGTGCTGCGCGGTCGGTCGTTTCCGGCGGGCAGGGTGCCTCGGTGTCGCTGCCCGGCATCGGCACGAAACCGGTGACTTCGAGCCCGTAGCCCGACATGCTGCCGAGCCGGCGCGGCTTGGAGAGCACCTGCATGCGGCCCACGCCGAGCTCGCGCAGGATCTGCGCGCCGATGCCGTAGGTCTTGAAGTCCACGGGCCGGCGTGCGAGCGCCTCCGCGCGCTCCTTCTGGTCGAACGCCTTGAAGACGTCGATCAGATGTTCCTTCGTGTCGCCGCAATTGAGCATGACGATCACGCCGAGATCGCGCTCGGCGATTTCGCGCATGGCGGCGTCGAGCGTCCATGAGTGCGTGGACGAGCCCGTTTCCAGCAGATCCAGCACCGAGAGCGGCTCGTGCACGCGCACCGGCGTGTCCTCGTCGGGCTTGGGCGTGCCGCGCACGAGGGCGATGTGCGGCGTGCGCGTGGGGTGGTCGACGTACATGACCGCACGGAACGGGCCGTGGGCGGTGTGCATGGTGCGCTCGGCCACGCGCTCGACGATCGACTCGGTGCGGCTGCGATAGTGGATCAGGTCGGCGATGGTGCCGATCTTGATGTTGTGCTCCTTGGCGAACTCGATGAGATCGGGCAGGCGCGCCATCGTGCCGTCGTCCTTGATGACCTCGCAGATCACCGCCGCCGGCGTGAGGCCCGCGAGCGCTGTGAAGTCGCAACCGGCCTCGGTGTGGCCCGCGCGCACGAGCACGCCGCCTGGCTGCGCCATGATCGGGAACACGTGGCCGGGCTGCACGATGTGCTCGGCGCGCGCGTCGTGCGCGACGGCCGTCTGGATCGTGCGGGCGCGGTCGGCGGCGGAGATGCCGGTCGTGACGCCTTCGGCCGCCTCGATGCTCACCGTGAACGCCGTGCCGTACTGCGTGCCGTTGCGGTACGTCATGAGCGGCAGGTTGAGCAGCTTGCAGCGTTCCTGCGTGAGCGTGAGGCAGATCAGGCCACGGCCGTACTTCGCCATGAAGTTGATGGCTTCGGGCGTGACGAACTCCGCTGCGATGACGAGGTCGCCCTCGTTTTCCCGGTCTTCTTCGTCAACGAGGATCACCATCTTGCCGGCTTTCAGTTCGGCGATGATCTCAAGGGTGGAGGCGAGCGTCATGATGGGATTTTGGCTGGAAAGCGCACATTTTACGCCACGCGGGCGGGCGCGTCGCCCAGAACGGAAGGAGTGCGCGGGGTTTTGAGGCTGGCAGGCGCCCAGGCGGGCTCGCCGGCGTCGGGCGCTTGTGTGGCCCGGTGCCGATCAAGCGCACACGAGAGTTGGCCGAACGGCCAGCTAGCCCATGCGTGGCGCCTTCGCGACAATAGTAACGCTTGACGTTATTAACGAGTGGCGTTACTATCCATGACAATTACATCATTTGTCTGCCGGGACACCGCCGCGCTATTTGCGGGGCGCCGGGTTGCCCGATTTGCCGCGATCGAAACGGTCGCCATTCGCAAGCTGCAGCAAGTTCATGCCGCGCTCACGCTATCGTTTTTGCGTGTGCCGCCCGGCAACCGGCTGGAGCCTCTGAACGGCGAGCTCGAAGGGGCATACAGCATCCGCATCAACGCGCAATGGCGCATCTGCTTTTATTTCGCGCGCGGCGAGGCTTCGCAGGTGCACATCGTCGACTATCACTGAGGAGCATTGCTATGGCACGGGAAGTACCGCTAGCCACCCCGGGCGAGATCCTGAACGAAGACTGGCTCAAGCCGATGGGCATCAGCCAGTACGCGCTCGCCAAGGCGATTGGTGTGCCGCCGCGCCGCATCAACGAGATCGTGCTCGGCAAGCGCGCGATCACGGCGGACACGGCAGTGCGGCTCGCAGTCTATTTCGGCACCGACGCGCGCAGCTGGATGGAGCTGCAGGCGCATTACGACACCGAGCTCGCGCGCGAGGCGCTCGCCGAAGTCCTGGCGAACATTCAGCCGCACGCGCGGGCAGTGGCGGCCTGAGCGCCACTGCGTCCGGCTCGCGTCTTACCCCGCTCCGGTCGCTCAGCGCAGGAGGATATCGTCGGCGAGCCCCTTCGTCAGCTCCAGCGCCTGGCGCTCGAACAGGCGCCGGTATAGCCCGTTCTCGCGGCGCACGAGCTCGTCGTGCGTGCCTTCCTCCGCAACGCGCCCGCGCTCGAGCACCAGCAGCCGGTCGAGCGCGCGCACGGTCGAAAGCCGGTGCGCGACCACGACCGTCGTGCGGCCCTCCATCAGGCGCTCCATCGCCTGCTGGATCAGCACTTCGCTTTCGCTGTCGAGGCTGGAGGTCGCTTCGTCGAAGATCAGGATCGGCGCGTTGGCGAGGAACGCGCGAGCGATCGCGACGCGCTGGCGCTCGCCGCCCGAAAGTTTCACGCCGCGCTCGCCCACGAGCGTCTCGTAGCCGCGCGGCAGCGCCATGATGAAATCGTGCGCGCTCGCGAGCTTCGCCGCGCGCACGATCTCGTCGTGGGTCGCGCCGGGTCTCGCATAGGCGATGTTCTCCGCGAGCGAGCGGTGGAACAAAACCGGCTCCTGCTGCACGATGGCGATCTGCGAGCGTAGCGATGCCTGCTGTATCTGCGCGATGTCCTGGCCGTCGATCGTGATACGTCCGTCGGAAATATCGTAGAGCCGCTGGATCAGCTTGATGAGCGTGGTCTTGCCGGAGCCCGAATGACCGACGAGGCCCACGCGCTCGCCCGGCGCGATGCGCAGCGAAAGATTCGCGTAGAGCGGCCGCTCGTGCGCGCCGTAGCGGAACGTCATGTTCTCGAAGCGGATGTCGCCGCGGTCGATCACGATGGGCGGCGCGTCCGGCCGGTCTTCGACGCCAAGCGGCTGGGCCTCGAGCATCACGAGCTCTTCCATGTCGTTGACCGAGCGCTGCAGGTTGCGCACGTGCATGCCCACGTCGCGCAGATAGCCCTTGAGCAGGAAAAAGAGCGTAAGCGCGAAGGTGATGTCGCCCACGCTCGCGAGCCCGCGCGCCCACAGCAGCAGCGCCGAGCCCAGAATGGCCGCCTGCATGGCCACCAGCAGCGCGCCCTGCACGCCGCCGTTGAGCGTGCCGCGCCGCCAGGTGCGGCGCGTGCGGCTGTCCCATTTGGCGATCACGCGCGCGAGCCGCGCTTCTTCGCGCGTTTCCGCGCCGAACGCCTTGACGACGGGGTTGCACGAGACGGCGTCGGCGAGCGCGCCACCCATCTTCGTGTCCCACTGGTTCGCCAGCCGCGCGGAAGGCGCGACGTAGAAGAGCGAGAGCGAGACGGTAATGGCGAGATAGAGCGCCGAGCCGACGCCGACCACGAGGCCCATCACGTGCCACTGCAGCGCGAGCAGGATGGTCGAGCCGACCAGCATCACGAGCGACGGAAAGAGGGCAACGAGCAGCGTGTCGTTGAGCAAGTCGAGCGCCCACATGCCGCGCGTGATCTTGCGCACGGTCGAGCCCGCGAAGCTGTTCGCGTGCCAGTCGGTCGAGAAGCGCTGTACGCGGTGAAAGGCGTGCGTCGCGACCTCGCTCATCATCCTGAGCGTGAGCACGATGATGTTCTGGAACGCGGCCTGGCGCATGAGCGTGCCGCCGAGCCCGAGCGCTGTCAGCGCCCAGAACGCCACGACGGCGGCGTGCCAGGCGGCGGCGTTGCCGCTTGCGCCGTCGTGCGCGAGCGCATCGACAAGCTGGCCGGCGTAGTGCGGCGTGAGCACGTCGGCGAGCGCGCCGAGCAGCGCGGCGAGGGCGACTGCGCCTACGCGCCACGGCTGGCGCGACCAGTGCCGGAACGTGAAGCCGAGGACATTGCGGAACGTCTGTCCGCCGGAAGCGAGTTGTTTGTCTTGGTCTGTCATGGACAGCGTGCTCCGGACGCGAGGCCCGGAGACTCTTCAGGAACGCGATGAGCGGAAAACGGGGTCTGCGCGTTCAGTGACGCAATTCGGGCACTTCATGCCGAACGTAAAACCTCGAAATCGCTGGAAAGCGGCGCGGCGGCAAGCATGTCGCTAGGCGTGCGCCGCGCTGTGCGGGACGCGGTCAGCGTGCCGGAAGCGGAGTGTGCGTGAAGTGTGGCATCACCCGGACCGGCGGCATGACGGCGGCCATCTCGATTACTGCCATCTTTGCCTCCTTCATTGAGTACGGGTGGAGAGACCGCGGCATGCCAAAGGGCGAGCGCGAGGGAATAGTGCGGATTTTATCAGCGCTGCGGAAGTTGCGCTCGCACTGTGTGCGGCGTTGGCTGCGAGTGCGCGGCGTCCTTGTCGCGTGTTGCTGAGGGGGGCGGCCCGCGAACTACGCGGGCACGCGCCGTGGCAGGCAGCTCAGTCCTGTGCCATGCCATTGCCTCGCGATGAGGAGAGCATCCGCTCCACATACCGCGCAATCAAATCGATTTCGAGATTCACCTTCGCGCCCGCCACGAGATGCTTGAGCGTGGTCACTTCAACGGTGTGCGGAATCAGGTTGATCGAGAATTCGCAGCCGTCGGCGCGGTCGTCCACGGAGTTCACGGTCAGGCTCACGCCGTTGACCGTGACCGAGCCCTTGTAGGCGAGATAGCGGCCGATCTCCGCCGGCGCGAGGACGCGCAGCTCGTGCGATTCGCCCACGGGCGCAAAGTGCGTGACGGTGCCGAGGCCGTCCACGTGGCCCGAAACGATATGGCCGCCCAGGCGGTCGTGCGCGCGCAGCGCCTTTTCGAGGTTCACTTCGCCGGTGTCGGCGAGGCCCACGGTGCGGTTCAGGCTCTCGCGCGAGACGTCCACGTCGAAGCTCGTCGCCGACTTTTCGATGACAGTCATGCACGCGCCCTGAATGGCGATGCTGTCGCCGAGCTGCACATCGTCGAGGTCAAGGCCACCCGCGTTGACGGTGAGGCGCACGCCCGCGTCGGCGTCGCTGCCGAGCGGACGGATCGATTCGATGCGGCCCACGGCCGCGACGATTCCGGTAAACATCTGGCTGTCCTTTATATGTTCGTTCAGTGTGTTCGGGAGAATCATGGCGCCTCCCCGTGCGCGTGGGCGTCGGCGCCCGCAGTCGAGTTCGCAATGGGGTCATCGTGCACGAGGCGCGCGAGGATGCGCAGATCCTCGGCGACGCGCTCGACCGCCTGGAAGGCGAGGCGCGTGCGTGCATCGAGCTTCGCGGGTGCGACAAGGTCGAACATGCCGAGCGCATTCGTGCCGAGCAGCGAGGGCGCGAGATAGACGAGCAGCTCGTCCACGCAGCCTTCGCGCAATAGCGATCCGTTGAGCTTGTAGCCCGCTTCCACGTGCAGCTCGTTCACGCCGCGCGCGGCCAGCTCGCCGAGCATGGCGGGCAGGTCCACCTTGCCGCGCTCGTTGCCAAGCGCAACGATCTCGGCGCCGCGCGCGCGCAGCGCCTCGGCGCGCTCGGCATTGGTGTCGTCGAGCGTGGCGCAGAACACGAGCGTGGGCGCGCCCACGAAGATCTGCGAAAGCGGCGAGGCATCGAGGCGGCTGTCGACGAGAATGCGCTTGGGCTGGCGCGGCGTGTCGATCGCGCGCACGGTCATGCGCGGGTCGTCTTCCTTCACGGTGCCGATGCCCGTGAGGATGGCCGAGGCGCGTGCGCGCCAGGCATGGCCGTCGGCGCGCGCGGCCTCGCCCGTGATCCACTGGCTTTCGCCCGAGGGCAGGCCGGTGCGGCCGTCGAGCGACGCCGCCACCTTCATGCGCACCCAGGGGCGCTTTCTCGTCATGCGCGAGACGAAGCCGATATTCAGTTCGCGCGCCTCGTTGGCAAGCAGCCCGCAGCGCACTTCGACACCCGCGTCGCGCAGTATCGTGAGGCCGCGCCCCGAAACGAGCGGGTTCGGGTCTTCCATCGCCGCGATCACGCGCGCGACCTTCGCCTCGATCAACGCGTTCGCACAGGGCGGCGTGCGGCCGAAATGGCTGCACGGCTCGAGCGTCACATAGGCGGTCGCGCCGCGCAGATCGTGGCCGCGCGCACGCGCGTCCTTCATTGCCTGGATTTCGGCGTGGTCGTGGCCGGCGGGCTGCGTGAAGCCTTCGCCGATCACCGCGCCGTCCTTCACCAGCACGCAACCGACGCGCGGGTTTGGATCGGTCGTGTACAGGCCGCGCGCCGCGAGGGCGAGCGCGCGCTCCATGTGGGCGAAATCGGCTTGCGAGAACATGTCGTGCTGGCTCCGAGGCGTTGCGAGTGAGAGTGGCGAGGCATGCGCCCCGCCTTCGGCTGGTTGCCGCGTGGTTGCCGCGTGCTTTATTGCTCGGCGAACGCGCGGCGCGCAGCGGCAACCGTCTCGTCGATGAGCGCGTCGTCGTGCGCGCTCGACACGAAGCCCGCTTCGTAGGCCGAAGGTGCGAAGTACACGCCCGCATCCAGCATCTGATGGAAGAAGCGGTTAAAGCGCGTCACGTCGCTCCTGGTAACTTCCGCGAAGCTGCCAGGCACCTTGTCCGCGAAATAGAGGCCGAACATCCCGCCGACCGAATCCGCGACGAACGGCACATTCGCTTCGCGCGCGGCCTGCGACAGACCTTGCGCCAGACGCGCGGTCTGCGCCGTGAGCTTCTCGTAGAAGCCCGGCGCCTGGATGAGCTGCAGCGTCTTCAAGCCCGCCGCCACGGCGATCGGGTTGCCCGAGAGCGTGCCCGCCTGGTAGACGGCGCCATTGGGCGCGAGGTGGTCCATGATCTCGCGGCGGCCGCCGAACGCTGCCGCAGGCATGCCGCCGCCGATCACCTTGCCGAGGCACACCAGGTCGGCCTGGACGCCATACAGCGCTTGTGCGCCGCGCAGGCCAACGCGGAAGCCGCACATCACTTCGTCGAAGATCAGCACGCTGCCATGCTTCGCCGTGAGGCTGCGCAGTGCGCCGATGAACTCGGGCGTGGCCTTCACGAGGTTCATGTTGCCCGCGACCGGCTCGATGATCACGGCGGCGATCTCGTCGCCGAAGGCCTTGAACGCCTCTTCGAGCGCCGCGACGTTGTTGTACTCGAGCACCGTGGTGTGTTTCGCGATGTCCACCGGCACGCCCGCCGAAGTGGGGTTGCCGAACGTGAGCAGGCCCGAGCCGGCCTTCACGAGCAGGCTGTCGGCGTGGCCGTGATAACAGCCTTCGAACTTCACGATGCGGTCGCGTTTCGTGAAGCCGCGCGCAAGACGCAGCGCGCTCATGGTGGCTTCGGTGCCGCTCGACACCATGCGCACCTGCTCCATCGACGGCACGATCTTGCAGATCTCCTCGGCGATCTCGATTTCGGCCTCGGTCGGAGCACCGAACGAGAAGCCGTTGACGAGCACGCGCTGCACGGCTTCGAGCACTTCGGGGTGGACGTGGCCGACGATCATCGGGCCCCACGAGCCGATGTAGTCGATGTAGCGCTTGCCTTCGGCGTCCCAGAAGTACGCCCCTTGCGCGCGCTCGATGAAGCGCGGCGTGCCGCCGACCGAGCGGAACGCGCGCACGGGCGAGTTCACGCCGCCCGGGATGGTGCGCTGGGCGCGTTCGAAAAGGGCCTGGTTCGTGGACGAGGTGTTGGACATGAGTGCTGGACCTGCGTGAGTGGTGTTTGCGGTGGCGTGGGGCGTGGCGGGCGGTGCCCTGGCGCGCCGGCGCTCGGGCCCATGTGGCTTGGGCCGGCCAGCTGAGGTGCCGTGCCGGGCGCCAGTGATGGGGCGTTTATGCCGAAATTGTACCGGAGTCGCGCCGAACGGGCCGGGGCGGCACCGGACGGCGCAGGACCCGGCGGGGGGCGGCACGCCTCGCGCGGATGCCGCCGGGCAGGCCTTATCCAGGCTTATCCGGCCGCATGCATCGCCGCAATCGCTGCGGCCGGCATGGGCCGCTTGCCGGTCAGCCCGGCCCAGCGCTTTTCCAGCGCGCCCTCGGCGATCGGCTTGATGACAGTGCCCGAGCTCTGCGCATCCCAGGTTTGCACGGAAAACGGATGCGCGCGCAGCGCTTCGCGTGCGATCACGACGTTTTCGCTGGCGTCGACGAGCCAGTCGTAGACGAAGTCGATGCACAGCCGGTAGCCGCGCTTGTAGGTGGGGTCGGGCACCTCGTAGGGCGCGCGCGTCACATAGCCGGAACCGAAGAGGCCCCGTGGCTCGGCGGCGACGCGATGGAGGAACACGCGGTCGCCGGGCAGGATGCCGCGCGCGAAGCCGCAGCCCCATGTATCGGCAACGGCCTCGCCCGCCTGCACGCGGCGCGCGAAGTCGGGCAGCTCGGGCCAGGGCCACTTCTTGGGGCTCCAGATCAGCAGGTAGGCGCTCATGGGCGAAAGTCGCGCCTCGCGACGCATTGCGGGGCAGGCAAGGACGCAAGAGGGCAAAAAGGGACGAGGAGGGCGCAGCATAGCGCAAAGCGGCCGCGGCACGGCCCCTGTTGCATCCGCCGCGCGTGGCGCGACCCTGCGGTGCGCCGAAAGCGAAAATTAAGCCTCGGGTACAATGCTTAGGCTACGTAGCCGCTTCTCGCGTCGCATCTGCGTCGCGATTGCGACCCGGAGGGACGCCACCGGCCCATGCCGAAGCGGCGCAGAACATCGAGACCGAGCCCTCGGCCACGGTCCGCTCCTCATCGATCCCATGTCCCATTCCCCGCGACGCCGGCCCGATGGCCGGCTGATCCTGTTGCTCGGCGCGCTCGCCGCCTGCGGCCCGCTCGCCACCGACATGTACTTGCCGAGCCTGCCCGCCATCGCCCAGTCGTTCGGCGTGAGCGCGGCCGCGGCCGCCATGACGCTCACGAGCTTCATGGCGGGCTTCTCGATCGGCATGCTGCTCTACGGTCCGCTCTCCGATGCCTACGGCCGCCGCCCCGTGCTGCTTGGCGGCATCGCGCTCTTCACGCTCGCGAGCATCGCGTGCTGGCTCTCGTACTCGGCGGGCGAGCTCACCTTCGTGCGCTTTTTGCAGGCGCTCGGCGCGGGTGCGGCCTCGGTGCTCGCGCGGGCGATCGCGCGCGACGCGCACGAGCCGTCCGACGCGGCCAAGGTGCTCTCGATGGTCGCCATCGTCACCTCGATCGGCCCGCTGCTCGCGCCGCTCATCGGCGGGCAGTTGCTGCTGCTCGGCGGCTGGCGCGTGGTGTTCGTCGCACTGACGCTGTTCGGCCTCGCGTGCTGCGTCGCCGCCTGGCTGCGCGTGCCCGAGACCTGGCCGGCCGAAAAGCGCGAGAGCGCCGCCGTGCTGCGCTCGTTCGCGGCATACGGGCGCCTGCTGCGCGACCCGCTCGTCTGGGGCCACATGCTGTGCGGCGGCATGGCGTTCGCGGCGATGTTCACCTACATCTCGGCCACGCCGTTCGTCTATATCGAGTACTTCCACGTTTCGCCCCAGCACTACGGCTTGTTCTTCGGCGCGAACGTGTTCGGCATCATGCTCGGCAACGTCCTCAACACGCGCTTCATTGGACGCATGGGCACGCTGCGCATGGTGTCGATGGCCTCGACGGTCAGCATCGCTGCGTCGTTCTTCGTCGCGCTCATGTGCGTGACGGGGTGGGGCGGCCTGTGGTCGATCGTGACCGGCCTGTTTTTCGTGGTGGGCGTGGTGGGCCTGCTCAGCGCGAACTGCGCGACCGATCTGATGTACCGCTATCCGAAGAATGCCGGCGCGGCCGCGGCTGTGTTCGGCGCGACGCAGCTCGGCCTTGGCGCATTCGCGAGTGTCGTGATCGGCTGGTTCCCCGGCGTCTCTCCGCTCGGCATGGGCTGCACGATCGGCGCGTGCGGCGCGTTCACCTGGGTTGGCCGCAGCATCGTCGTGAAGTGGCACGGGCGGCCCGCGCCGGGCGCGCAGCAGGCGGCGCCGAACGCGTAAGCGCAGCCAGCCGGAAGCACAAATTAGAACGGGACGCCGAGGCGTCCCGTTTTGCGTTGCATCACGTTTTCATGGCGTTAAATGCGGCGACGTCGTTGCGCGCTGTCGCATTCGCGCCGCTTCATAACGTCAATCGCTCGCGCGCGCCGACGAAGACGCGCCGTGGCTCAGCCAGTCGAGCACGGCGGAGGCGTCGTCGTCGGCATGCTCGCGGGCCTTTTCGACGGCGTCGCCCATGTCCGCATCGGGCGACGCGCGACGGATCGCGACGCCCACCGCGAGGATGTCGATCATCAGCAGATGCAGAACGCGCGAAATCATCGAAAGCTGCGACTCGCGCATCTCGATGTGATCGGTCTCGAGCGCCACGGTCGCGCGCTTGGCGAGCGGCGTGTTGCTCGAGGTGATCGCGATCACCTTCGCTCCGGCCTGCATGGCGACGTCGAGCACGCGCAACAGCTCGGGCGCGCGGCCCGACTTCGACACGGCCACGATCACGTCGCCCTTGCCGAGCAGGGCGGCCGAGGCTGCCTGCATGTACAGGTCGCCGTAAGCGATAGTTGGGATACCGAAGCGAAAGAACTTGTAGTGCGCATCCTGCGCGACGATGTGCGAGTTGCCGAGTCCATAGAACTCGATGCGCCGCGCGCTGTTGAGCAGCGTTATGGCTTCTTCGACATGGTCGAAGTTCAGATGCTCGCGCAACTGCAGGATGGCCGAGACGGTGTTGTCGAGGACCTTCGCGCCGAAGTCGGTCGCCGTGTCGCCCAGATGCACCTGGCTGTGGCTCACGGGAATCGTGCCCGTGAGACCCGTGGCGAGCTTGAGCTTGAAGTCCGAGAGCCCCTGGCAGCCGAGCGAGCGGCAAAAGCGGATGACCGTGGGCTGGCTCACGTCGGCCTTGCGCGCGATGTCGACGATCGGGTCGTTGATGATCGAGCGCGGATGGTTCAGCGCGAGGTCGGCCACGCGCCGCTCGGCGGGCGTGAGGGCGTCGCGCATCTGGCGGATGCGCTCGAACACCGCCGACGATCCGCCGCCCGCGCGGTTCGAGAGCTGCTCCGCGAGGATCGCCGAAACGCCGAGAAACGCCGGATATTCGGCGGTGATGACATAGGTGGGCACGTTCGCGAGATAGGCGTCGAAGCGGCCCTTGGCCTCGAAGCGCTGGCGAAACGACGAGCGCGCGAACAGCTCGCCCAGACGCGGCACCACGCCGCCGCCGATATAGATGCCGCCGAGCGAGCCGAGCGTCATCGCGATGTTGCCCGCGAAGCTGCCGAGAATGCCGCAGAAGCATTCGACGGTTTCCACCGCGAGCGCCTCGCCGTCGTGCGCGCGCTTGACGATCTCGGCCGTGTCGATGGTCGCGGCCGGCTTCTTCTTGTCGCGCGCGGCGAGCGCACGATAGATCAGCTCGATACCGGGGCCCGCGCACACGCGCTCGAACGACACGTGCGGCCACTTCTTGCGCGCGAACTGCAGCACGATGTCTTCGCGCTCGTCCTGCGGCGAGAAGCTCGCGTGGCCGCCTTCGCTGCCGAGCGCGATCCAGCGGTCGTCGGCGGGAATCAGGCCCGAGACGCCGAGGCCAGTGCCCGGCCCGAGCAGGCCGATCACGCTGTTCTGGCGGCGCTGGCCGCCGCCCACCTGGGTGCGCTGCGTGTCGGTCAAGCCCGGCAGCGCCATGGCGAGCGCGGTGAAGTCGTTCACGACCAGCAGCGTGTCGAAGCCGAGCGCGCGGCGCGTGGCCTCGATCGAAAAGGTCCAGTCGTGATTGGTCATGCGCACCTGGTCGCCGTCGACCGGGTTGGCGATGGCGATGGCCGCGTGGTTCACGCGGCCGATCTTCGTGTCCTTCAGGTACTGCTGGACGACCTGGGCGACGCCCGGATAGTCGGCGCACGGATACACGCGCACCTGGCCGATCTCGCCCGGGCCCGTCTCCAGCGCGAAGCGCGCGTTGGTTCCGCCGATGTCGGCGAGCAGCCGCGGTCCGTCGGCGTGCTGGCCCGCGCCAGGGGCGGATTTGTTAGGCGCACCAGTAGACATCGAGTCTCACTCCCTTGTCGTTCGCCAGCTTCGAGATGGCGTTGTTCTGTTCTGCCGCGGCGGCCTGTTGCAGCACGTCGAGCTTGCGCTGGCCCGCGATCAGCAGGAACAGGCGATCCACCTGGCGCAACGCCTGCATCGACCACGAAACGCGCGCGTGCGGCGCCGCCTGCGGATGCACGGCCACGAACGGGCGCGCCGTGGTGATGGCCTCGTGCCACTCGGGCGCGTCGGCGAAGATCGAGGCCGTGTGGCCGTCCTCGCCCATGCCGAGCACCGCGACGTTGGGCACAAGGCGCTGCGGGTCCGCGTTGAGCGCGGCGACGTGCGCGTCCAGCGTCTGCGTGACGTCGACGAGCGGCAGGAAGCGCGCCTGCGCCGCCTCGTGCTTCAGCAAGGTCTCATGCACGAGGCGCGCGTTGCTGGCGGCGTCCGTTTCGGGCACCCAGCGGTCGTCCACCAGGGTGACGTCGGTGCGCGCCCAGTCGAAGCGGTGCGTCGACAGGGTTTCGAGAAACGGACGCGGGCTCGTGCCGCCTGAGACCGCGAGCGTTGCACGGCGCACGCCGGTGCCGGGCGCGGCTGTAAGCGCGGCGAGCGACGCATGTAGCGCGTCGCCCACGGCTCGCGCCAGCGCGTCGGATTGGACGCGCGGGTCGTCGAATACGTGAAGCTCGATCACTTCTCCTCCAGGCGGCTTTTTTGTCGATCTGCGGGGGTGTTCATCTGTCCGTTCAATTCTCTTCTTCGAGCCAGCAGGTGCCGTGCTGCGCCAGCATCGCGCTCGAGGCCGCCGGTCCCCACGTGCCCGCCGCGTACGGCTTGGGCGGGCGGGGCGTTGCGGCCCATTCGTTGAGGATGGGCTCGACCCATTTCCATGCGGCTTCCTGTTCGTCGCGGCGCACGAAGAGCGCGAGGCGTCCGTTGATCACGTCGAGCAAAAGACGCTGATACGCCTCCATCTGGCCTTCGCGGAAGAACTGGTCGAACGCGAGGTCGAGGTGAACGCTCGCGAGGTTCATGCCCTCACCGGGTTGCTTCGCGAGGCAGTACAGACGAATGCTCTCGTTGGGCTGCAGGCGGATCACCAGACGATTGGAGCCTGGGCGCAGCGCCGTCGGCCCCAGCGCCGAATGAGGCACGGGGCGGAAGTTCACCACGATTTCCGCGACGCGGTCGGCAAGACGCTTGCCCGTGCGCAGGAAGAAGGGCACGCCGGCCCAGCGCCAGTTTTCGATCTCGACATTCAGGGCGACGAACGTTTCGGTGCGGCTATCGGGCTTCACGCCGTGCTCGGTCGCATAGCCCGGCACCTGCTGCCCGCGAATCACGCCCGCATGGTACTGGCCGCGCACGGCGACCTTGCTGATATCGGCGGGGTTGATGGGCTTGAGCGCGCGCAGCACGCGCAGCTTCTCGTCGCGCACCGAGTCGGAGTCCATCGAATGCGGCGGCTCCATGGCGACGATCGAGAGCAACTGCAGCAGATGGTTCTGCACCATGTCGCGCAGCGCGCCGGTGTTGTCATAGAAGTCGCCGCGCGCTTCCACACCCAGTTCTTCCGCAATCGTGATCTGGATGCTCTCGACCCATTCGCGGCGCCACAGCGGCTCGAAGAGCGCGTTGCCAAAGCGCAGCGCGAGCAGGTTCTGCACCGGCTCTTTGCCGAGATAGTGGTCGATCCGGTAGATCTGCTCTTCGGCGAAGATCTCGCCCACGGCGTCGTTGATCGCATTGGACGATTTGAGGTCGTAACCGAGCGGCTTTTCGAGCACGATGCGCGCGCGCTCGTTCAGGCCGACCGAGGCGAGTGCGCGGCAGATCGGCACGAAGAGCGACGGGCCCGTGGCCAGATAGAACACGCGGATACCGGGCAGCGACGCGATGCCGTCGCGCAGATGCGTGAAGTCCTCGGCGCGCGAAAGGTCGAGCTTCACATAGTCGATGCGCTCGAGAAAGCTCGCCCAGGCGGCCTCGTCGAGACCATTCTTCGAGACGTGTGGCTTGACGTGCTCGTTGACCCACTGGAGGTACTGGTCGCGATCGTCCTCGTGGCGTGCGACGCCCACGATTCTTCCCGACGCGGCGAGCATGCCCGAGCGGTGCGCTTCGAACAGCGCTGGCAGGATCTTGCGCATCGACAGGTCGCCGGTGGCGCCGAAGAGCACGAACGTGAAGCCTGAATCGGTAGGGCTTTGCATAGTCTCCGTCACAGTCCAGAAAGGCCGCGGGAACAAGTTCCGGCGGGGCTCGCGCAGGATGTCGATCGAGCACCGCTCAGGCGGCCGTAGTCCGATAAAATTTTTTTTGACACTGAATTGTAGTTTAACTACAATCCAAATCAAGAGGTAACGTTCATTCGATGAAAAAAGCGTAGGCAAGCGCGGCGCAGCATGGGTTTGCGGCGGTCCTGCACACGGTTTTCGCGGATTGGACGGAACGTCCCTAATGTTAACGGACAATGGATTCGTCCATGTACCTTCCCGGCGCTCAGTCAGGTCTCTCGAAGAGGCCTGCCGGCTACCGGAAGCGGGATGTTCGGCCGCCGCGCCTCTTTGACCGATGCGCGCGGCGCCTTGACTGGTCGAGCGTCGCGCCTGCGAGCGCGGCCGGAGAAAATCAAAAGAGGAGACAGTCTTTGCGTTCCGAACTACTCATCTCTTGAGCGTCCAGCGGCCGGACACCGGCCCGCGGCCCGCGCGCATCCAAAGAAAAAACGCGCGCGCGGCACTCCGGCGCCCGACCCGTCCAGTGTTTTGCCTGTTTTTGTGCCTGTATTAACCACACCGCACCCTGGTGACATCAGGGGCCAGCTGTTCTTACTGATCAGGTGTCTGGAGGAGATAAGCAATGAAATTCCGAGCGATCATGGGCGCCCTGTGCGCCGCAGGTCTCATGGCCGGCGTCGCGACCGCGCAGGCGGCCGAGTCTCTCGAAGTGCTGCACTGGTGGACTTCGGGTGGCGAATCGAAGGCCGTCGGCGTGCTCAAGGACGACATGCAGAAGCAGGGCTATGTGTGGAAGGACTTCGCGGTCGCCGGTGGCGCGGGCGCGGCGGCCATGACCGCACTGAAGACCCAGGTGATCTCGGGTAACGCACCCACGGCAGCCCAGATCAAGGGGCCGCTGATCCAGGAATGGGCGGAGCAGGGCGTGCTGGTGCCGATCGACCCGGCCGCCGGCGACTGGAAGGCCAACCTGCCGCCGCAAATCGACAAGATCATGCGCGCGGACGGCCACTACGTGGGCGCGCCGTTCTCGGTGCACCGCGTGAACTGGCTGTGGATCAACAAGGCTGCGCTCGACAAGGTGGGCGGCAAGGCGCCGACCACGTGGCCGGAGTTCTTCGCGCTCGCCGACAAGCTCAAGGCCGCGGGCTACCAGCCGGTTGCCGCGGGCGGCCAGCCGTGGCAGGACCTGACGCTCTGGGAAGACGTGGTCCTCTCGCAGGGCGCGGACTTCTACAAGAAGGCGCTCGTCGATCTCGACGAGAAGACCCTGACTTCGCAGCAGATGGTGGGCGTGTTCGACACGGTCCGCAAGATCGAGTCGTACATGGATAACGCCCGCACGGGCCGCGACTGGAACCTCGCCACGGCCATGGTCATCAACGGCAAGGCCGGCATGCAGTTCATGGGCGACTGGGCCAAGGGCGAGTTCGAGAACGCGAAGAAGGAGCCGGGCAAGGACTACGTCTGCGCGCCGGTGCCGGGCACCTCGAAGGCCTACACTTTCAATGTCGATTCGTTCGTGTTCTTCCAGCAGAAGGGCCAGAAGGCGGCCACGCCGGGCCAGCTCGCGCTCGCGAAGACGATCATGAGCCCGGCTTTCCAGGAGCAGTTCAGCCTGTACAAGGGCTCGATCCCGGTGCGTCTGGGCGTGGACATGAGCAAGTTCGACGCGTGCGGCAAGCAGTCGTACGCGGATGAGCAGACCGCGATCAAGGCCGGCGGCTATGTGCCCTCACTCGCCCACGGCATGGCTCAGCCGGACGCCACGGCCGGTGCGATCACCGATGTCGTCACGAAGTTCATGAACTCGAACCAGGACTCGAAGAGCGCGGTGGAAGCGCTCGCCAAGGCCGCCAAGACCAAGTAAGCGAAGTCAGTCCGTGAAGTTGATGCAATGAAACAGGCGGGGTGCGCCGCATGCGGCGCACCCCGTGCATGACGGGTCGAACCGACCCCCATCATCGTGTGGAGTCCGTAATGTTTCGCACCGTACCAGGAGTTGCGCAGTGACTGCTTCTCTTAGCGGCAACGGCAAGGCGGCCACGCCTGCCACACGTCGCACGTCGCCGATGGCGGCGCTCGCAGACCGCTGGATCCCGAAGCTGGTGCTCTCGCCCAGCATCCTGATCAGCCTCGTGTTCGTCTACGGCTTCATCGCCATCACCGGCTATTTGTCGCTGTCGAATTCGCGACTGATGCCGCGCTACGAATTCGCGGGCTTCCAGCGCTACAGCGAGTTGTTCAGCAACGACGTCTGGTGGACGTCGGCGCAGAACCTCGGCTGGTTCGGCGTCCCATTCATCGGCATCTGTGTGTTTCTCGGGCTCTTTCTCGCGATCCTGCTCGACCAGCAGATCCGCCAGGAAGGCGCGCTGCGCGCGGTGTTCCTCTATCCGATGGCGCTTTCGTACATCGTGACGGGCACGGCGTGGCAGTGGATCTTCAACCCCGATCTCGGTATTCAGCAGGTGCTCCACGACTGGGGCTGGACGAGCTTCCAGCTCGGCTGGCTCAACGACCCGGACAAGGCGATTTTCTGTATCGTGGTCGCCGCCGTGTGGCAGTCCACGGGCTTTTGCATGGCGCTGTTCCTGGCAGGCCTGCGCGGCGTCGACAGCGAAATCTTCAAGGCCGCCCAGGTGGACGGCGCGACGCTGCCCACGATCTACCGCAAGATCGTCATTCCGAGCATGCGCCCCGTGTTCTTCTCGGTGCTGCTGATCCTGTGCCACATCACGATCAAGACCTTCGACCTCGTCGTTGCACTGACCGCAGGGGGGCCGGGCACGTCGTCGTCGCTGCCGGCCATCTTCATGTACACGTTTTCGTTCAACCGCGGGCAGCTCGGTGTCGGCGCAGCTTCGTCGATGATGATGCTCGCGACGGTGGTGGCCGTGCTCGTGCCGCTCATGTACCTGGAATCGAGGAGCACGCGCAATGCAGCCTAAGATGAAGGTGAGCCGCGTGTTCGTCTACGCGGCGCTGATCCTGTTCGCGTTGTACTTTCTGTTCCCGCTCTACGTGATGCTCTCGACGTCGCTCAAGACGCTCGACGAGCTGCACACGGGCAACATGCTCACGCTGCCCGCGCATCCGAGCTTCGCGCCGTGGTTGAAGGCATGGAGCGGCGCCTGTACCGGCGTGCGCTGTGACGGCATGCAACCGTTCTTCATGAACTCCGTGAAGATGGTGATTCCGGCCGTGCTGATCTCGTCGATCATCGGCGCGTTCAACGGCTATGTGCTCACGCACTGGCGCTTCCGTGGCGCGGACGCGCTCTTCACGATGCTGCTGGTGGGCTGCTTCATCCCGTTCCAGGCGATCCTGCTGCCGATGGCGCGTCTCGAAGGCTTCTTCGGCCTCTCGAACACGATTGGCGGGCTGGTTCTCGTGCACGTGGTCTACGGCATCGCGTTCACCACGATGTTCTTCCGCAACTTCTACGTGAGCGTGCCCGCCGAGCTCGTGAAGGCCGCGCGCATCGACGGCGCCGGCTTCTTCATGATCTTCACGCGCATCATGATGCCGATCTCGCTGCCCATCTTCATGGTGTGTCTGATCTGGCAATTCACGCAGATCTGGAACGACTTCCTGTTCGGTATCGTGTTCTCGGGCGTCGATTCGATGCCGATCACGGTGGCGCTGAACAATCTCGTGAACACGTCCACGGGCGTGAAGGAATACAACGTCGACATGGCCGGCGCGATTATCGCCGCGCTGCCCACGCTGCTCGTCTACGTGATCGCCGGCCGCTACTTCGTGCGCGGCCTCACGGCGGGCGCGGTGAAGGGCTAATACCTGTCGGCCTGAGTCAGTGCAAAGCACTGGCTCGGGCCCCACGCAGAGCGCTGCGTATCGATTAAAAGGATTCATAGCATGGCAAGCCTTTCCATTCGCGACGTCTACAAGACCTACCCGAACGGTGTGCCCGTCCTCAAGGGCGTGAACATCGACATCGAAGACGGCCAGTTCCTGATTCTCGTGGGCGGCTCGGGCTGCGGGAAGTCGACGCTGCTCAACATGATCGCGGGTCTCGAAACCGTCACCAAGGGCGAGATCTGCATGGACGGCAAGGTCGTCAACAACCTCTCGCCGAAGGACCGGGACATCGCCATGGTGTTCCAGTCGTACGCGCTCTATCCGTCGATGACGGTGCGCGAGAACATCTCGTTTGGCCTGAACATCCGCAAGGTGCCGAAGGCCGAGCAGGCGCAGATCGTCGATCGCGTCTCGAGCATGCTGCAGATCCAGCATCTGCTGGACCGCAAGCCGGGCCAGCTCTCGGGCGGCCAGCGCCAGCGTGTCGCCATGGGCCGCGCGCTCGCGCGCGACCCGATCATGTTCCTGTTCGACGAGCCGCTCTCGAACCTCGACGCGAAGCTGCGCATCGAGATGCGCTCCGAAATCAAGCTGCTGCATCAGCGCGTGGGCAAGACGATCGTCTACGTGACGCACGACCAGATCGAGGCGATGACGCTCGGCGACCGCATCGCCGTGATGAAGGACGGCATCGTGCAGCAGTTCGGCGCGCCGCAGGAGATCTACGACTCGCCTTCGAATCTCTTCGTGGCGGGCTTCATTGGCGCGCCGCCGATGAACTTCATCAATGGCAAGCTGGTGGAGCAGGGCTCGGGCGTCGGCATCGAGCTCGACACGGGCGTCGCGCGCAACGTGCTGAAGCTGCCGTTGTTCGAGGCAAACAAGCTGCGCAGCCATATTGGCCAGGAGGTGGTGCTGGGGCTGCGCCCGGAGCGCATCACCGACGCGCGCAGCGCGCACGACGGCCACGGTCACGAGCTGCAGCGCCACACCGTGAAGGTCGACGTGATCGAGCCGACCGGCCCGGACACGCTCGTGTTCGCGCAGGTCAACGGCAAGCGGGTCGTGAGCCGCGTGCACCCGGGCGCGAATCCGCAGCCGCTCAATAGCATGGAGCTGCTGTTCGATGTCTCGAAGGCCGTGCTGTTCGATCCGAAGACGGAAGCGCGCATCGCCTGATCGCAGTGCGCCGGGTTTTCCTGGCGCGATAAAAAAGCCCCATTCTCTGCGAGCGCAGTGAATGGGGCTTTTTATATCCGGCCGCGCTGGCGATGGGATCGATCAGCGCGCGTGCGGGTGATGCTGTCCATGCCCGTGCGCATGCGGCTGCAACAGCACGAGCACCGCGCCCGCGCCGCCGTCGTGCGGCCGCGCCTGGCAAAATGCGATGACTTCTTCCTTCTGCACGAGCCACGCGCGCACCTTGCCCTTGAGCACCGGCTCCTTGCCCACGGAGCCGAGCCCCTTGCCGTGAATCACGCGCACGCAGCGCAGCCCGCGCTTGCCCGCCTCGCGGATGAAGGTCTGCAGCGCCTCGCGCGCTTCCTCGCGGCGCATGCCATGCAGGTCGAGCTGCGCCTGCACGATCCACGCACCGCGCCGCAGCTTCTTGACGATTTCCTCGCTCACGCCGGGGCGGTGGTAGTAGAGCGAGTCGTCGGTGTCGAGCAAGGCTTCGGGGTCGAAGTCGTCGGAAATCGCTTCGTGCAGGACCGCCTGCTCGTCGAGCCGCGTTTGCAGCGGCAGCGGCACGGGCGCCGCGCGTCGGGGCTGCGCGCGCGGCGGCTGCTTGAGCTGCGCCACCTGGCCGATCTCGCGGCGAAACAGGTCGCTGTCGGCGGCGGCTTCCACGCGCGCCGCCTTGGCGGCCGCGCGCTCGCGTTCGCGCTGGCGCGTTTGTGTCTTGAGCGCGTCGCGCAGGCCGCCGAGGCCGGCGAAGCCGGTGGTGGCCTTGCCGGGTTCGGCCGCGGGCGTGACGGCAGGCGTGGGCGCCGGGGTGGGGCGCGCGGATGCGGGGCGCTTGGGCTCGCCCGGATGGGGCACGTTCTTGGGCATGGCGAAAGACGCTGGGTAAGTCGGTGGCGCGGCAAAAGCAAAGGGCCGCCGGCTGGCTGGCCGCGGCCCTCTTGCGATGCGCCGTCTGGCTTGACGTCGCTATTTTACCGGCCTGGCGGCGAGTCGCCAGGCGCGGCGCGCCGTGTTGCGGGCCGGGCGGGCCAGATTCGCGGCCAGCCCGGCGAGCGGATCAGCGCTCGGCTTCGGCGCTCATCACGTGCGGCTGGCCGAGCTCGTTGACGGTCTCGAGATAGCGCTGCGCGTCGAGCGCGGCCATGCAGCCCGTGCCGGCGCTCGTGATGGCCTGGCGATAGACGTGGTCCTGCACGTCGCCGGCGGCGAACACGCCCGGCACGCTCGTGCCCGTGGCATTGCCGTTCAGGCCGCCGTTCGTGATGATGTAGCCGTTCTTCATCTCGAGCTGACCTGCGAAGATGTCGGTGTTCGGCTTGTGGCCGATCGCCACGAACACGCCTTGCAGGTCGAGATCGGTGGTTGCGCCGGTCTTCACGTTCTTGATGCGCAGGCCGTTCACGCCGCCGTCGTTGCCGAGAACTTCGTCGAGCACGTGATCCCACTTGATGTCGACGACACCTTCCTTTTCTTTCTCCAGCAGGCGGTCGATCAGGATCGGCTCGGCGCGGAACTTGTCGCGGCGGTGGATGACCGTGACCTTCTTCGCGATGCCGGCGAGATAGAGCGCTTCCTCGACGGCCGTGTTGCCGCCGCCGATCACGGCGACGTGCTGGTTGCGATAGAAGAAGCCGTCGCAGGTCGCGCAGGCGGAGACGCCGCGGCCCATGAAGAGCTCTTCGCTCGGCATGCCGAGATATTGCGCCGACGCGCCGGTGGCGATGACGAGCGAATCGCAGGTGTACTCGCCCGAGTCGCCGATCAGGCGGATCGGCTTTTCGTTGAGCTTGGCGGTGTGAATGTGATCGAACACGATTTCCGTGTTGAAGCGCTCGGCGTGCTCGAGAAAGCGCTGCATCAGTTCCGGACCTTGCACGCCGCTCGGGTCGGCGGGCCAGTTTTCCACGTCGGTCGTGGTCATGAGCTGGCCGCCCTGGGCGAGGCCGGTGACGAGCAGCGGCGAGAGATTCGCGCGCGCCGCGTAGACGGCTGCCGTGTAGCCGGCGGGGCCGGAACCGAGAATCAGGACTTTGGCGTGTTTGGTTGCGGACATGATCGAATTCCGTAGAAGGCGCTGCGTGGCGCGGTTCCCTGGGGCACGCTTGCCGCGCGGCTTGCCGCGCGGTTTCGTGCCCAGTTGCCTGCTCCGTTACCGGGATCTGCAGGCGGGCCGCCCGGTGGTGCGGCGGGGCACACGCAAGAAGTTGGGCATCAGCGCGCAATTATAAAGGCCGGGGGCGTTTGATGCTCCATCGAGGTTTCTGATCGGCGCGATAGCATGGGCCCGCCCGGAGCGTCACGCGTGCCGGCGCGCCTGACGCCCCAAGGCGCCGTTGTCAGTTACCCTCATTTACAGCCTGGGGCCGCCGGGGCCTAAACAACGCGTTTACAATAGGCCGGATCTGACGTCGGCGGCCGGGCCGGTCTGCCGGAGCCCCGGCAGTGCGCCCGGACCGCGCAAGCATCAAGAATCACCAGGATTCAATGGCCAAAGCTCCTTATTCCGCGCAGGCGCAGGCATTGCCTAATCGCATGTCGCGTCTTTTCACCGAAATCCGCTGGCTCCTGCAGGTCGCGCTAGGCGTGTTCCTGCTGATGGCGCTCATCAGCTATAGCCGCCGCGATCCGAGCTGGACCCACGCCGCGCAGGTCGACCACATCTCGAACTGGGCGGGGCGCGTCGGCGCGTGGACCTCGGACATCCTGCTGCTGCTGTTCGGCCTCTCGGCCTACTGGTGGGTCGTGCTGCTCGCGCGCCACATCTCGAAGAACTACAAGCGCATCACGCGCCACGAAGCGCTCCCCGAAGATGACGATGACGACAAGCCGCGCGACCACAGCTGGGTGGCCGAAGGCCTGGCGTTCGTGCTCGTGCTGCTCGCCTGCGACGGCATCGAGGCGCTGCGGATGTGGTCGCTCAAGGTGCAACTGCCGCGCGCGCCGGGCGGCGTGGTGGGCGAGGCCGTCGCGCATGGCGTCTCGCATGCGCTCGGCTTCACCGGCGGCACGCTCGCGCTGTTGCTGGCGCTCGCGATCGGCTTGTCGCTGTATTTCCGATTTTCGTGGCTGAACGTGGCCGAAAGGGTGGGTGAGTCGATCATCAACGCGGTGACGATGGCGAAGCTGCACCGTGAGGCGGGGCGCGACCGCAAGCTCGGCGAGGTCGCCGCGGTCAAGCGCGAGGGCAAGGTCGAGCGCGGTCGCGTGAAGATCGAGGAGCACGAGCCGGTCACGATCGTGCCGCCCGTGGTCACGCCGCCGCGCTCCGAGCGCGTGGAGAAGGAGCGCCAGGTGCCGCTCTTCACCGACTTGCCCGGCGACTCCACCTTGCCGCCCATCTCGCTGCTCGACCCCGCGCCCAAGGCCCAGGAAACGATCTCGGACGACACGCTCGAGTTCACCTCGCGCCTGATCGAAAAGAAGCTCAAGGATTTCGGCGTGGACGTGGCCGTGGTGGCCGCGTATCCGGGCCCGGTCGTCACGCGCTACGAGATCGAGCCTGCCACCGGCGTGAAGGGCAGCCAGATCGTGGGCCTCGCAAAGGACCTCGCCCGCTCGCTCTCGCTCGTCTCGATCCGCGTGGTGGAGACGATCCCCGGCAAGAACTACATGGCGCTCGAGCTGCCGAACCAGCGCCGCCAGACCGTGCGCCTTTCCGAAATCCTCGGCTCGGCCGTCTATGCGGACGCGTCTTCGGCGCTCACCATGGGTCTGGGCAAGGACATCGGCGGCAAGCCGGTTTGCGCCGATCTCGCAAAGATGCCTCACCTGCTCGTGGCCGGCACGACCGGCTCGGGCAAGTCGGTGGGGATCAACGCGATGATCCTGTCGCTCCTCTACAAGGCCAGCGCCGAGCAGGTGCGCATGATCCTGATCGACCCGAAGATGCTCGAAATGAGCGTCTACGAGGGCATTCCGCACCTGCTCTGCCCGGTCGTGACCGACATGCGTCAGGCCAGCAACGCGCTGAACTGGACCGTGGCCGAGATGGAGCGCCGCTACAAGCTCATGAGCAAGCTGGGCGTGCGCAATCTCGCGGGCTACAACAACAAGATCGAAGAGGCGAACAAGCGCGAGGAGAAGATCCCGAACCCGTTCAGCCTCACGCCGGACGATCCAGAGCCGCTGCAAAAGCTGCCGCACATCGTCGTGGTGATCGACGAACTCGCCGACCTCATGATGGTGGTCGGCAAGAAGGTCGAAGAGTTGATCGCGCGCATCGCGCAGAAGGCGCGCGCGGCCGGCATCCACCTGATTCTCGCGACGCAGCGGCCTTCGGTGGATGTCATCACGGGCCTCATCAAGGCCAACGTGCCCACGCGGATTGCGTTCCAGGTGTCCTCGAAGATCGACTCGCGCACGATTCTCGACCAGATGGGCGCCGAGTCGCTGCTCGGCATGGGCGACATGCTCTACCTGCCGCCGGGCTCGGGGCTGCCCGTGCGCGTGCACGGCGCGTTCGTCGCTGACGAAGAAGTGCATCGCGTGGTCGACAAGCTCAAGGAGCAGGGCGAGCCGAACTATATCGAAGGGATTCTGGAAGGCGGCACAGCGGGCGACGGCGACGAAGGCTCGGCCAGCGCTTCGGGCACCGGCGACGAGTCCGATCCGCTCTACGACCAGGCCGTCGAGGTGGTCATCAAGAACCGGCGCGCGTCGATTTCGCTCGTGCAGCGGCATCTGCGCATCGGCTACAACCGCGCGGCGCGCCTGCTCGAACAGATGGAGCAGTCGGGGCTCGTTTCGGCGATGTCGTCGAGCGGCAACCGCGAGATTCTCGCGCCAGCGCGCGACGCCGATTGAGGCCGATCGACGTCGTCCACGGCGCTTGCACTGCGCCGGCGCAGGCACACATTGTGGTTTTGGGAGAACGATAGATGCAGTTTCAGGTTGGGCAACAAACCCGTTTGACGCTGGGCCGCGCCGGGCGCGCGCTCTTCGCGGCGCTTGGCGCGTCGCTCGTCATGGCTTCGCACGCGTATGCGAGCGGCACCGATCAACTGAAGCAGTTCGTCGCGCAGGTGCACGCCGCGCGCGGCAATTTCGTGCAGCGCGAACTGAAGACGCCCACGAACGCGAAGAACGCGAGCGACGCCATCGCCACGGCCATGTCGAGCTCCAAGACTTCGAGCGGCACGTTCGTGTTCGCGCGTCCCGGCAAGTTCATCTGGACCTACGAGAAGCCGTATCAGCAGTTGCTGCAATCCGACGGCGACAATCTCTATGTCTACGACAAGGACCTGAACCAGGTCACCGAGCGCAAGCTCGGCGGCGCGCTCGGCGCGAGCCCGGCCGCTATCCTGTTCGGCAGCAACGATCTGGACAAGAATTTCACGCTCACCGACGCGGGCGTGAAGGATGGCATCGACTGGCTGGAGCTGATTCCGAAGTCGAAGGACACGCAGTTCAAGAGCGTGGGCATCGGCTTTCGCAATGGCAATCTCGAAGCGATGGAGCTGCACGACGTGTTCGGCAACGTGACGCTGCTCACGTTCTCCAACATCGAGAAGAATCCGTCGCTGCCGGCCTCGACCTTCAAGTTCGTGCGGCCCAAGGGCGCCGACCTGATCACGGGCGGCGGGAACTGATCCGCGGGACGTGACGCAACAAGCGATGTAGCAAAAAAGGGGGCGGCTCGATTGGGCCGCCCCCTTTTGCTATGCGCGCTTGACTATTGGCGCCTCTTGGCCGAGCGCTCAGACCGAAAAGCGCAGCACGCCCTTGTCGTCCATCTTGCGCTGGAGCTTGCCCGCGAGCCACAGCAGGTGCAGGTGGGCGAGCGCTTCGCCCATCGCGAAGGTCAGCTGATGCATGTCGAGCGCGCGCTTGAACATGATCGGCACGATGTCGGCGGCGCATTGCGGCGCGCGCTCGCAGGCTTCCATCACTTCAGCGAGACGCGCGTCATGGTGCGCGCGCAATTGGCCGATGCGCGTGCGCACGCCGCGAAACGGCTTGCCGTGCGAGGGCAGCACGAGCGTGTCCTCGGCCATGGCCTCGTAGCGCCCGAGCGATTCGAGGTAGAGGCCGAGCGGATTGCCTTCCGGCTCCATGTCGAACACGGAGACGTTGGTCGAGATGCGTGGCAGCACCATATCGCCCGAGATCAGCACGCCGAGCGATACGCACAGCAGCGCGCAATGCTCGGGCGAGTGGCCGTAACCCGTGACGACGCGCCAGTCGCGGCCGCCGATCGACACCGTATCGGCCTCGCGCAGGCGCCAGTATTGCGGCGGCAGCGCCGGCACGAGGTTGGAGTAGTAGTTGCGGCGGTTGCGCAGCTGATCGAGCGAGGCCGCGTCGGTTACGCCGTGGCGTGCGAAATGGCGCGCCGCGCCTTCGCCGCCCGCGTTCGAGCCGTTGCCCGAGGACAGCACGCACGCGCTCATGTATTCGCCTAGCGTCGTCCACAGACGCACGTCCCAGCGCTTCTTCTCGCCGCCCGCGCAGATCCAGTGTGCCAGGCCGATATGGTCCGGATGGCAGTGCGTGGCGATCACGCGCAGCACCGGCAGGCCTTCGAGCTGGGTGTCGAACACCTGCTCCCAGCGCGCCTTGATCGTGTCGTCGGTGATGCCGCAGTCCACCACAGTCCAGCCTTGCTGGCCGTCGATCTCGTCGCGCAGCAGCCAGAGGTTGATGTGGTCGAGCACGAAGGGGAGCGGCATGCGCAGCCATTTCACGCCTGGCGCGACTTCGAAGGCGAGGCCGGGCTCGGGCAGGGTATCGGCGAAGGGGTAGTCGAGCTGGTGTTCGAGGGCGTTCATTGGGGTCTCGTCTGATCTAATTATGCTGGGCTGAGGACGGCCGGTGAGGACGGCCAGCGCCGCCGCCTGGCCTCATTGTCGCTGCATCGCGCAATTTCTGCAGGGGAACCGGGAGAATGTTCCGGTATGCGGAACATTCGGCTGGTTGCGCAACCGTTGACTTGACGATAACGTAAACGTCGATTCCAACGATAGCCCTGCCGCCGGGTCCACCCCGGCTGGCGCGGGGTGCGCTTTCCGACATGACCCAGTACACGATTACCGAGCTCGCCCGCGAATTTGACGTGACGCCACGTGCGATCCGTTTCTACGAGGATCAGGGCCTGCTCGCGCCGAGCCGCGAAGGGGCGGGCGGCCTCAAGCGCGTGTTTTCGGGGCGCGATCGCACGCGACTGAGGCTCACGCTGCGCGGCAAGCGCCTCGGCTTCACGCTCAACGAGATCCGCGCACTGCTCGATCTCTACGATTCGCCCACGGATACGTTGCAGCAGCTCCAGGCGTTCCTCGACACCGTCGTGCGCCATCGCGAGATACTGGAGCGTCAGCGCGCCGACCTCGACGCCACGCTCGAAGACCTCGCGCAATACGAGACGCAGGCGCGCGCGCTGCTCGCGAAGAACGCCGCGGGCGAGCGGATCATGCCGCTCACGCTGCCAGACGATCAGTAGCCGGCGCTGGCCCGTTTTTGCGTCACGCCGTCGAGCCGAGGTGAATGCGTCATGAGACATTTCCCGAAACTGCTTTCATCGCAGATCGGCTTCGACGTTGCGCAGACGATGCTCGAAGGCTTCAACCGTCACTACCGCAACTTCTGCGCGGCGGCCGTGCGTGCGCGCGCATGCTTCGAGGCGCGCGACTGGCACAGCCTGCAACAGCTCGCCCGCGAGCGCATTGCGTCTTACGACGATTGCGTGCACGAATGCGTGATGGCGCTCGAAGACGAGTACGACGCGGAAAGCATCGACGACGAGGTGTGGGAGCAGATCAAGCTGCATTACATCGGCCTGCTAACGACGCACCGGCAGCCCGAGTGCGCCGAGACCTTCTTCAACTCGGTGTGCTGCAAGATCCTGCATCGCTCGTACTTCAACAACGACTTCATCTTCGTGCGGCCCGCGATCTCGACCGAATATATCGAGAACGACGAGCCCGCGGCCAAGCCCACCTACCGCGCGTACTATCCGGGCAAGGACGGGCTGGCGCCCACGCTCGCGCGCATCGTCACGAATTTTCAGCTCGAGACGCCGTTCGAGGACCTCGAGCGCGACGTGGACTGCGTGATGCGCACGATGCTCGATACCTTCGGCGTGGTCGAGCCCAAGCCCAATTTTCAGATTCACACGCTCGCGTCGCTGTTCTTTCGCAACAAGTCGGCGTATATCGTCGGGCGCATCATCAACGGCGATCTGCTCGTGCCGTTCGTCTTGCCCATCCGCCACACGGGCGACGGCAAGCTCGCGCTCGACACCGTGCTCCTGCGCCTCGACGAGTTGCTCATCATGTTCAGCTTCTCGCACTCCTACTTCCTCGTGGACATGGGCGTGCCGTCCGCCTATGTGGAGTTCCTGCGCACGATCATGCCGCGCAAGGCGAAGGGCGAGATCTACACGTCGCTCGGGCTGCAGAAGCAGGGCAAGAACCTTTTCTATCGCGACCTGCTGCACCACCTCAAGCATTCGAGCGATCAGTTCATCGCCGCGCCCGGCATCCGCGGCATGGTGATGATCGTGTTCACGCTGCCGTCGTTTCCGTACGTGTTCAAGGTGATCAAGGACAGCTTTCCCGCGCCGAAGGAAACCACGCGTGAGCAGGTGGAAGCGAAGTACCAGCTCGTGAAGCGCCACGACCGCCTCGGGCGCCTCGCCGATACGCTCGAATATTCGAGCGTGGCGCTGCCCGTCGCGCGTCTGGCCGAAGCGCTCGTGCGCGAGCTCGAAACGCTCGCGCCTTCGATGATCGAGTACGAGGGCGAGAGCCTCGTGATCCGCCATCTCTACATCGAGCGCCGCATGGTGCCGCTCAATATCTGGCTGCAGAAAGGCAGCGACGAAGAAGTCGAGCACGGCATTCGCGAATACGGCAACGCGGTGAAGGACCTGATGCGCGCGAACATCTTTCCGGGCGACATGCTCTACAAGAATTTCGGTGTCACACGCCACGGCCGCGTGGTGTTCTACGACTACGACGAGATCGAATACCTGACCGAATGCAACGTGCGCGCGGTGCCCGCGCCACGTAATGAGGAAGACGAACTATCCGCCGAGCCATGGTACGGAGTTGGCCCGCGCGATATTTTCCCGGAGACGTATCGGACGTTCCTGCTCGGCGACCCGCGCGTGCGGCGCTATTTCCTCGAGCATCACGCCGACTTCTTCGACCCCGCGCTGTGGCAGGAGAGCAAGGCGCGCCTGCTTGCGGGCGAGGTGCCCGACTGCCTGCCGTACGACGCGGCGGTGCGCTTTCGCGCGCGCTATCCCGAGCGCTTCGTGCAGAACGAGGCTGACGGCGAGGCCGATGAGAACGACGCACGCGCTGCATGAGAAACGCGATTGACGACGAACTTTCGCATCATCGATGGATTGAGAAAGGAGGGTGGACATGAGCGAGACGCAGAAGGATCCGATTGTGATCGTGGCGGCGACGCGCACGCCAATGGCCGGTTTTCAGGGCGATTTCGCCTCGCTGGCGGCGCCGCAACTGGGTGCGGCGGCGATCGCGGCGGCGGTGGAGCGCGCGGGCCTGAAGCCCGAGCAGGTCGACGAGGTGGTGATGGGCTGCGTGCTGCCCGCCGGCCAGGGGCAGGCACCCGCGCGCCAGGCGGCGCTGGGTGCTGGCCTGCCGCTCGCGGCCGGCGCGACCACCGTGAACAAGATGTGTGGCTCGGGCATGCGCGCGGCGATGTTCGCGCACGACATGCTGCTGGCGGGCTCCGCCGAGGTGATCGTCGCGGGCGGCATGGAGAGCATGTCGAACGCGCCGTATTTGCTGCCCAAGGCGCGCGCGGGCATGCGCATGGGACACAGCCAGGTGCTCGATCACATGTTCCTCGACGGCCTCGAAGACGCCTACGACAAGGGCCGCCTGATGGGGACGTTCGCCGAGGAGTGCGCGAGCGAGTTCGACTTCTCGCGCGAGAGCCAGGACGCCTTCGCGATCGAGTCGCTCAAGCGCGCCAAACGCGCCAACGAGGACGGCTCGTTCGCCTGGGAGATCGCGCCGGTGAAGGTCGCCACGCGTGCGGGCGAGACGACGATCGAGCGCGACGAGCAGCCGTTCAAGGCCAATCTCGACAAGATCCCGACGCTCAAGCCCGCCTTCAGCAAGACGGGCACGGTGACGGCCGCGAATTCGTCGTCGATTTCGGACGGCGCGGCGGCGCTCGTGATGATGCGCGAATCCACGGCGAAGCGCTTGGGCGTCAAGCCACTTGCGCGCGTGAGCGGCCATTCGACCTTCGCGCAGCAGCCCGCGAAGTTCACGACCGCGCCAGTGGGCGCGATCGCGAAGCTCTTCGAAAAGACCGGCTGGAAGGCCGCCGATGTCGATCTCTACGAGATCAACGAGGCGTTCGCCGTGGTCACGATGGCGGCCATGAAGGAGCACGATCTGCCACACGAGAAGGTCAACGTGAACGGCGGCGCGTGCGCGCTGGGCCACCCGATTGGCGCCTCGGGCGCGCGCATTCTCGTCACGTTGATCGGCGCATTGCGCGCACGCGGGCTCAAGCGCGGCGTCGCGAGCCTGTGCATCGGCGGCGGCGAAGCGACCGCAATGGGCGTCGAACTCATGTAGGCTTGTGCTTGAACTGCGCCGCGGGGAGGCGGCGCCTCGCAATACAGGCACGCGGCGCAGCAAAAAGAACCGCGGCACCCGAGAAAGGTGGCGACATGAAAACAGCGTTGATCGTGGGCGCGTCGCGGGGCCTCGGCCTCGAATTCGCGCGCCAGTATGCAAAGGCCGGCTGGCGCGGGCTGGCCACGGCGCGATCCGATGAGGCGCTCAAGGCATTGAACGCGCTCGGCGCCCAGTCGTTCCCGTTCGACATCGCGCGGCCCGAGGACATCGCCGCCCTCGGCGCGAAGCTCGACGGCGAGCGGCTCGACGTGGCGCTCATCGTTTCGGGCGTCTACGGTCCGCGCACCGAGGGTGTCGAAGCCATCAGCGCCGAAGACTTCGAGTACGTGATGAACACCAATGTGCGCGGCCCGATGCAGCTCATTCCGATCCTGCTGCCGCTCGTGGAAGCGGCGTATGGCGTGCTCGGCGTGCTCTCGAGCCGCATGGGCAGCATCACGCAGACGACCGGCACCACAGGCTGGCTCTATCGGGCCAGCAAGGCGGCGGTGAACGACGTCATCAAGATCGCCTCGCTGCAGACGCGCCGTGCGACCTGCATCGCGCTCCATCCGGGCTGGGTGCGCACCGAAATGGGCGGCGCGCACGCGGCCATCGACGCGGCGGCGAGCGTCGCCGGCATGCGCGAAGTCGTGGCCGAGGCGGCCGCCGCGCGCGAGGTCTTCAACGGACGCTTCTTCCAGTACGACGGCACCGAGCTCGACTGGTGAGCGGCGTATCCGCGTAATAATCGTGTTCTGGGGCCGCAACGCTAGCGCGAGCGGCCCTTTGTTATTTTGTTCTGCCGAGTGGCACGACATCGCACACCCTCGCACGTGAAGGATCGCTATTCAATGACCGCTGAACTTGCGCGCGCCGCGCGCCCGCTCGACTGCCCTTGTGGCGGTGCCGCGCCCAATCTGAAATCGGGCGCAAAGCCCCCACGCTTTGCCGACTGCTGCGGCCGCTTCATCGATGGCGGCGCGCTGCCCGCCACGGCGTTCGAGCTGATGCGCTCGCGCTACACGGCCTACGTGCTGGGCGAGGCCGACTATCTGCGCGCGACCTGGGCCGCCGAAACCTGTCCCGCCGACCTCGACAGCGACCCCAATGCCCCCGGCGCTCCGCGCTGGCTGGGCCTTGCCATCAAGCGCCATGAGCCCGTTGATGCGACGCATGCGCTGGTCGAATTCGTCGCGCGCTACAAGAGCGGGGGGCGCGCGTTTCGTCTGCACGAGCTGAGCCGCTTCACGCGCGGTGACGACGGCCGCTGGCGCTACGTCGACGGCGACATCCTCGAAGGCTGAACGCGAGCCGTGCACTGCCGCTGCGGCACCTGAAACAACGCCTTTGCAAACAAGCACTTAATGCAAAAAAACGGGGCCGTTGGCGGCGCGCGACACGCAATACACTGAAATATTCCTTATTCCGTTCTTTTCGCGAGCGCGACGAAATCCCGCCATGCGCCGCCCGTCAAGGTATACGCGGTGCATGCCCTTCGTTGGCACGCCTTATGCCGGGTTACCCCTGAATTGCACAACAATTAATTGTCGTGCGAGGATGCAATCACGGTGCTCGTCACGCTAGGTAAACAAACGTTGAGAGACGTTTTTTCACGGCGATTCAGTGACGGGTGCTGGCGGCGGATCTGACGATTGCAGATCGGCGCCGCACAGGTGTTCCGATCCGTGTTCTCCCCCGCTGCAACGGGTACAGCCACGCCAGGCTCCTTAGCCAGGCGCGCCGATCCTGTTGTGTCCGCAAAGGGCGGGGACGTTCACGCAGTGATTCGGTCAGGCAGATTACAGCAGGACTTTCGCAGGCGGGTGTTGCGCATGGCGTTCAGGAAGCTTCTTACCGGATGGGCGGTGGCCGGCACGGCGTGCGTGCTGTCGGTTGCCCACGCAGCATCGCTTTCCGATCCGGCAACAGCGGCCAGCGCGCAGTCCTCCGCTCAGGCTTCCGCATCGTCCTTCTCGGTTGCGCACGCGAGTGCCCAGGGCGACGCCTCGCGCACTGTGGGCACGCCGCTCGCATCCGGCCCGCTCGGCAGTGCGAATGTGCCGCGCATCGCGCTCGACGACGCGTATCTGCCCGTCGTGCGCGCCGACATGAACGAGCAGATCATCCACATTCCCGTTGCCGGCGACCCGAGCGTCACGCTCGAAACCACGGTCTATCGTCCCGATGGCCCCGGCCCGTTCCCGATGGTGGTGTTCAACCACGGCAAGATTCCCGGCGATCCGCGCATGCAACCGCGCAGCGATCCGATGTCGTTCGCGCGTGCATTCGTGAGCCGCGGCTATGTCGTTGTCGCGCCGAACCGCCAGGGCTTTGCGGGTTCGGGCGGCACCTATCAGCAAGACGGCTGCGACGTGGCCAGCAACGGTCTCGGCCAGGCCGCCGACGTTGCCACCACGGTCGACTACATGGCGAAAGAGCCGTATGTGGACGCGAACCATATCGTCGTCGCCGGGACCTCGCATGGCGGCCTCGCGACCATGGCCTACGGCACCGAAGCGGCGCACGGCGTGCGCGCACTCATCAACTTCTCGGGCGGCCTGCGTCAGGACGCCTGCACGGGCTGGCAGAACAACCTGACCGAGGCATTCGGCGATTACGGCGCCAAGGCGCATGTGGCCTCGCTCTGGCTCTACGGCGACAACGATTCGGTCTGGACCTCCGATCTCGTCACGCGGATGTTCGCGGCGTTTCATACCGCGCAACTGGGCGAGGCGCAACCGGGCGCGGGCGCGAAGCTCGTCGATTTCGGCGCGTACAAGAACGACGCGCACCGCCTCGTGGGCGACCGCGACGGCGTGCAGATCTGGTGGCCCAAGGTCGAAGCGTTCCTCGCGAACCAGGGCATGCCCACGGCCGTGGAATACCGTGTGGCGACGCAGGCCGCGCCGCACGCCACCGGCTACGCGTCGATCGATTCGGTGGGCGCGGTGCCGTTTCTCGATCAGGCGGGCCGTGACGGCTATCGCAACTTCCTCAAGCAGTACCCGAGCCGCGCCTTTGCTGTGTCCGATTCGGGCGCCTGGTCGTGGGCCGAGGGCGGCGACAATCCGATGGCCGTCGCCATCGCGAATTGCCAGAAGCACAGCTCGGATCCGTGCCGCCTCTATGCGGTGAATGGCAACGTCGTGTGGGCAAACGATACCGCCACGGCGCAGAACGACAATGCCGCCGACGGCCATACCGTCGCCGACGACGACGCAGACAACTCGCACGCGCTCGCAAGCCGCTAAGCGCGTGTGAACCGCCGGAGCGCGCGTGAGCGCAACGGCGGTTTTGCACTTTGGCTCCCCACTGAAAGACGCGCGCTCCCGCGCGCAGTCGTTTCCGCTTCGCCATCACATTCACAGTGGGCTTTCGGCTCGCGCTCGAGACCCGCAGATGGCACGCCCGTTCGCCCCGATCGTCTGGTTTTCTCCGTGCGCATGGCGTAGCGAATCCCTCTCGCGCCAGTGATCGACGCCCGCGCTTTCTCGATGCTTCCCCCGAAAAAAATTCGCCGGGCGTGATGTGAACGCACGCCTTTTGGCGGGCGCCCACAGATTTTTTTGCACAAGCGCGCTTCACTTTGCCGTCGTCATCTACGGCCATTTCGGGTCTTCGCAAAGGAAGTGCGCGCAGCTGTTCCGAACCGCGCCGAACCGCGCGCGCACGGGCTTTCCGGGCCCATTTTCGGGGTAGTGCATTGCGGCATTGAACGGGTTAATCTCGGTCGCTGTCGTATCGGGAGCCGCACTTGAACTCGCATTCCAACCTTGCCAACGAAGCCTGGATCGCACGCAGCCTGCGCGCCGTCTGGCATCCTTGCACCCAGATGAAGCACCACGAGCGCTTGCCGCTCGTCGCCGTTGCGCGCGGCGAAGGGCCGTGGCTCTACGACCACGAAGGCCGGCGCTATCTCGACGCCATCAGCTCGTGGTGGGTCAATCTCTTCGGCCACGCCAATCCTTCGATCAACGCAGCGCTCAAGGCGCAGCTCGACACGCTCGAGCACGTGATGCTCGCGGGCTGCACGCACGAACCGGCGGTCGAGCTCGCCGAGCGGCTTGCCGCGCTCACCGGCGGTACGCTCGGCCATGCGTTTTTCGCTTCGGACGGCGCGTCGGCGGTCGAAATCGCGCTGAAGATGAGCTTTCACGCGTGGCGCAATCAGGGCGCGATCGACAAACGCGAATTCGTGTGCGTCGCCAACAGCTATCACGGCGAGACGATCGGCGCGCTCGGCGTGACGGACGTGAAGCTCTTCAGGGATGCTTACGATCCGCTTTTGACCCATGCGCATGTGGTTGCCTCGCCCGACGCGCGCACGGCGCGCGAGGGCGAGAGCGCAGCCGACGTGGCGCGCCGCGCGCTCGCCGACGTCGAGCGTGTGTTCGCCGGGCGCGAGGGCCGCATCGCGGCGCTGATCGTCGAGCCGCTCGTGCAATGCGCGGCCGGCATGGCGATGCACGATCCCGCGTATCTGCAGGGCCTGCGCGCGCTGTGCGACCGCTACCGCGTGCATCTGATCGCCGACGAGATCGCCGTGGGCTGCGGGCGCACGGGCACGTTCTTCGCGTGCGAGCAGGCCGGCATCTGGCCCGATCTGCTCACGCTCTCGAAGGGCATTAGCGGCGGTTACCTGCCGCTTTCGATCGTGCTTTCGCGCGACGAAATCTACGCGGCCTTCTACGACGACGACACCACGCGCGGCTTCCTGCATTCGCATTCGTACACGGGCAATCCGCTCGCGTGCCGTGCCGCGCTCGCAACGCTCGACCTCTTCGAGCGCGACGACGTGCTCGCTACGAACGCGCGCAAATCGAAGCAACTGCGCGAGGCCTTTGCACCGCTCGAACAGCATCCGCTCGTGCGCGACATGCGCCAGTGCGGCACGATCCTCGCGTTCGACGTGGCGATCGAAGACGCCGGGCGCGCACGCACGTTCTCGCGCCGCTTCTTCGAAAACGCATTGCAGCGTGAATTGTTGCTGCGCCCGATCGGCACGACGGTCTACGTGATGCCGCCGTACATTCTCGACGCACAAACGCAAGCGCACCTCGCCGAGCGCACGCGCGAGACATTCGACGCCACCGTCGCGGAGGACCTCTGATGGCGCAACACACTTCACTGCTCGACACGCTCGAACACGGCCTGCGCGAGCTCGACGCACAAGGCTTGCGCCGCCGCCGCCGCACCATCGATTCGCCGTGCAGCGCGCACATGGTCGTCGACGGCCGCGAGAGCATCGGCTTCGCGAGCAACGACTACCTCGGGCTCGCCGCGCATCCGCAGCTCGTCGCGGCGCTGGCCGAGGGCGCGCAGCGCTACGGCGCGGGCAGTGGCGGCTCGCATCTGCTGGGCGGCCACTCGCGTGCCCATGCGCAGCTCGAAGACGATCTCGCTGCGTTCGCGGGCGGCTTCGTGGATGCACCACGCGCGCTGTACTTCAGCACCGGCTACATGGCGAATCTCGCCGTGCTCACCGCGCTCGCGGGCCGCGGCACGACGATCTTCTCTGACGCGCTCAACCACGCTTCGCTGATCGACGGCGCGCGGCTCTCGCGTGCCGACATCCAGATCTATCCGCACGCGGACATGGAGGCCTTGAGCGCGATGCTCGAAGCGTCCGACGCGCGCGCGAAGGTGATTGTGAGCGACACGGTGTTCAGCATGGACGGCGATGTCGCGCCGCTCGCGCGTCTCGTCGAGCTTGCCGAAAAGCATGGCGCATGGCTCGTGGTCGACGATGCGCACGGTCTGGGCGTGCTCGGCCCGCAAGGGCGCGGCGCGCTGGCTGAAGCCGCGCTGCGCTCGCCGCACCTCGTGATGGTGGGCACGCTCGGCAAGGCGGCGGGCGTCTCGGGCGCGTTCATCTGCGCGCACGACACCGTGATCGAGTGGCACGTGCAGCGCGCGCGCCCATACATCTTCACGACGGCTTCGTCGCCGGCGGTCGCGCACGCGGTGTCCGCGAGCATGCGCTTGATCGCGGGTGAAGAGGGCGATGCGCGGCGCGCGCATCTGAACCATCTGATCGGGCGCACGCGCTCGATGCTCAAGGAAACCTGCTGGCAACCCGTCGATTCGCACACGGCCGTGCAGCCGCTCGTGATCGGCTCCAACGACGCGACGCTCGCGCTGCAGGCCGCGCTCGAACGCGATGGCCTGTGGGTGCCGGCGATTCGCCCGCCTACCGTGCCCGCGGGTACTTCGCGTCTGCGCATTTCGCTCTCGGCCGCCCATTCGGATGCCGACCTCGATCGCCTGAACGCGGCGCTGCAACGCGCGAGCCTCGAAGAGCAAAAGCAGGCACAGGAGCGCACGCGATGAGCACTGCGAAGCTTTCGCTGTTCGTCACCGGCACCGATACCGAGATCGGTAAGACCTTCGTGAGCGCGGCGCTCTTGCGCGGCCTGGCACATGCGGGCCAGCGCGCGGCGGCGATGAAGCCCATTGCCGCAGGCGCCTACGAACGCGATGGTGTATGGCACAACGAAGACGCCGACCAGCTCGACGCCGCCGCGAGCGTGCTGCTGCCGCCCGAGATGCGCACGCCGTACCTGCTCAAGGAGCCGGCCGCGCCGCACATTGCCGCTGCGCTCGAAGGCGTGACGCTCGACATGGCGCGCATCGTGCATTGCTACGGTCAGGCGCGCGAGCGCGCGGACGCCGTGGTGGTGGAAGGCGTAGGCGGCTTTCGCGTGCCGCTCACGGCTACGCAGGACACCGCCGATCTCGCCGTCGCGCTCAATCTTCCGGTGGTGCTCGTCGTGGGCATGCGGCTTGGCTGCATCAGCCACGCGCTGCTCACTGCCGAAGCAATCGCCGCGCGCGGCCTCACGATCGCGGGTTGGGTCGCGAATCGCATCGACCCGGCCATGACCTTTCCCGAAGAAAACATCGACGCGCTGCGCGAGCGCCTCGCCGCGCAATTCGGCGCGCCGCTCATCGGCGTCGTGCCGCACATGCCCGGCGCACGCGCCGACGCCGCGGCCGAACACCTGAACATCGACGCGTTGCTCGCACGGCTAGCCCCGCTGGCCCCTGCGTCACCGCGCTGAGCTGAACTGAACTGAGCGCACGCGTCTCAACCCATATCGCCCGTCAAGAAG
Source organism: Paraburkholderia silviterrae (assembly GCF_004353915.1). Lineage (GTDB taxonomy): Bacteria > Pseudomonadota > Gammaproteobacteria > Burkholderiales > Burkholderiaceae > Paraburkholderia > Paraburkholderia silviterrae. The sequence continues at coordinate 390,920 of NZ_SMRP01000003.1, forward strand.
GACCCCGAACCATGACCGAAGCCCACATCGACATCACCGCGCTCAAGAAGACCGCGCCGCAGACGCTGGCGCAAGACGAAGCCGCAGCGCGCTGGCGCGTCGCCGATGTCGCCGCGCTCTACGAGCTGCCGTTCAACGACCTGATGTTCCGCGCCCAGCAGGTGCATCGCGAGCATTTCGACGCGAATGCGGTGCAGCTCTCCACGCTCCTGTCGATCAAGACCGGCGGCTGCGAAGAGGATTGCGCGTACTGCCCGCAGTCGTCGCATCACGACACTGGGCTCGACGCGAGCAAGCTCATGGACGTCGACGCCGTGCTCGACGCCGCGCGCGTGGCGAAGGCCAACGGCGCGACGCGCTTTTGCATGGGCGCGGCGTGGCGCAATCCGAAGGACCGCCATCTCGAGCCGATCAAGGACATGATCCGCGGCGTGAAGTCGATGGGCCTCGAAACCTGCGTCACGCTCGGCATGCTCGAAGACCACCAGGCGAAGGCGCTCGCCGACGCGGGCCTCGATTACTACAACCACAACCTCGACACCTCGCCCGAGTTCTACGGCCAGATCATCTCGACGCGCACCTACCAGGACCGCCTCGAGACGCTCGAGCGCGTGCGTGACGCGGGCATCAACGTGTGCTGCGGCGGCATCGTCGGCATGGGCGAGTCGCGCCGCGAGCGCGCGGGCCTGATCGCGCAGCTCGCGAACATGGAGCCGTATCCGGAGTCGGTGCCCATCAACAATCTCGTGCAGGTGAGCGGCACGCCGCTCGAAGGCACTGAGCCGCTCGATCCGTTCGAGTTCGTGCGCACGATCGCGGTGGCGCGCATCACCATGCCCAAGGCGATGGTGCGTCTCTCGGCGGGCCGCGAGCAGATGGACGAGGCGCTGCAGGCGCTGTGCTTCATGGCGGGCGCGAACTCGATCTTCTACGGCGACCAGTTGCTGACGACGAGCAACCCGCAAGCCGAAGCCGACCGCAAGCTGCTGCAGCGTCTGGGCATCAGCGCGCAGGCGGCGCAGGAGTTGCCGGCCGAGGGCCATGCTCATCACGCGGATCACGCGCATCACGGCGGCTGCGGCCACTGCGAATAAATGCGCTGACGAGTGCATTCGAAATGCGCTTTGAAAAGCGCTTCGAAATGCGCGGCGCGTTAGTAGTACGCCGCTGAAAAAACGAACGCCACGCTGTGAAGCGTGGCGTTCTCGTTTGTGGCGACGCTGGTGGCGTCGCGTGGTGCGTGCGGCGCTTTAAGCGTAAGCCGCGCGCCGGCGTCCCGCGAGCACGAGGTAGCAGAGCGCGCCGATCACGAGCGCGGGCAGCGTGGCGCCGAGATTCGGCAGCCACTGGTTTAGCGCCTGATATGCGCCGAAGCCAAAGCCCCATGCGACAAACGCGGTCACATGCCAGCCGCCCGAATAGCCGTATGGCCCGCTCAAATCGGCGAGCGCGCGAGCGTCGATGCGGCGGCGCCGAACGATGAAGTGGTCGGCGAGCACGACGCCGAAGAGCGGCGCGAACACCGAGCCGATGAAGAGCAGGAAGTTCTCGTAGCGCGCCATCGGCACGACGAGGCCGATCAGCGTGCACAGCGCGCCGAACGCCGCCGAGAGCCACGGCACGCTGCCGCGCGTCCAGAACGTGCCGGTCGAAACGGCGGCCGAGTGGATGTCGGCGAAGGCGTTGTCGATTTCGTCGATCAGCACTAGCAGCAGGGCGAAGCCGCCGCCAGCCTTCGCGAGCGCGGTGGTGAGAAGTGCGTCGCCGCCGCCCGCGGCGAGGCCGTAGATCGCGCCGAGCGCGTAGAACCACAGGTTCGCGATGCCATAGCCGAACAGCGTGCCGCGGAATGTTTCACCCGGGCGGCGGCCAAAGCGCGTGTAGTCGGCGATGAGCGGCAACCACGAGAGCGGCATCGCCACGACGAGGTCGATCGCGCTGCCGAACGGCATCTCGCCCGTGCCGGGGCGGCGCATCAGCGCGTCGATGTCGTGCTGCGCGAGCAGGCTCCACGTGAGCCAGGCGGCGCCCGCGAGCAGGAGCCAGATGCCCCAGGTGCGCAGGAAGCGCCGCACGAACGAGAGCGGGCCGCTCACGGCGAGCAGCGTGGCGAGGAAACCGAAGATCAGGGTCCACACGAGCGGCATCGAGAGGCCGAAGGCCTGCTTGGCGAGCGCATCGGCGGAATCGCGCATCACGATGATCTCGAACGAGCCCCAGCCCACGAGCTGCACCATGTTGATGACGGCGGGCACGGACGCCCCGCGGATGCCCAGCGTCGGGCGCAGCGACGACATGGCGGCGAGGCCCGTGTCGGTGCCGATCACGCCCGCGAGCGCGAGCAGCACGACGCCGATCACGCTGCCGATGCCGATGGCGGTGAGCGCATGGGGCAGCGAGAGGCCCGGCACGAGCAGGGCGCCCGCCTGGGCGACCAGCAGGCCGATGCCGAGCGAGAACCAGAGCGCGAAGGCGTCGCCGGTGCGGAACTGGCGGCGCGCGTCGGGCACGGGCACGTTGGGCGCGTAGGTCGAGCCGGCGTCACCGGCCGTGCCGGAGCTAGCCACGCCGGAGTTGGCCGCACCTGAGCCGGCCGCACCGGATTGCGGGTTTTGAGTCATGGATGAAGCTTCCCTCTGTATCGTCTGTTTTGTCTGATGTTCCTCGGGGCCGGTCAACTGGGGCGCAAGGCATCGCGTCTCGCGCTACCGCCCGGGCTGTCATAATGCACGACTGCATCCGGCGCGGCAGGCCGTTTTCGGGGGCGCGAACAAACGCCCTCGAAGCCGGCCAGTCCCCGGGAAAGCCGACATTATCGCGAAAACGTCATGTTTGAAGAAACCCGTGCCAACGTTCCGCTCGCCGAGCGGCTGCGCCCGCGCTCGATCGACGAAGTCATCGGCCAGAAGCATCTGCTCGGGCCCAACAAGCCGCTGCGCGTCGCCTTCGAGTCGGGCGAAGCGCATTCGATGATCCTTTGGGGGCCGCCCGGCGTCGGCAAGACCACGCTCGCGCGCCTCATGGCCGACGCCTTCGACGCCCAGTTCATCGCGCTTTCGGCGGTGCTCTCGGGCGTGAAAGACATCCGCGAGGCCGTGGAGACGGCGCAAATGCACCGCGCGCACGGCCACCAGACGCTCGTGTTCGTCGACGAAGTTCACCGTTTCAACAAGAGCCAGCAGGACGCCTTCCTGCCGCACGTGGAGTCGGGCCTGTTCGTATTCATCGGCGCGACGACGGAGAATCCGTCGTTCGAGGTGAATAGCGCGCTGCTTTCGCGCGCGGCGGTCTACGTGCTCAAGAGCCTCGACGAGGAGGAGCAGGGCGAGCTGCTCGCACGCGCGAGCGAGGAGCTGGGCGGCCTGACCTTCACCGACGAAGCGAAAAAGGCGCTGATCGGCTCGGCCGATGGCGACGGGCGCAAGCTGCTGAACAACCTCGAAATCGTCGCACGCGCGGCCGCGCAGCAGAAGAAGCGCGAAATCGACGGCGAGCTGCTCGGCAGCGCGCTCGCCGAAAACCTGCGCCGCTTCGACAAGGGCGGCGACGCGTTCTACGACCAGATCAGCGCGCTCCACAAGTCGGTGCGCGGCAGCAATCCGGACGGCGCACTCTACTGGTTCTGCCGCATGCTCGACGGCGGCGCCGATCCGCGTTATCTCGCGCGGCGCATCGTGCGCATGGCGTGGGAGGACATCGGCCTCGCCGACCCGCGCGCGGCGCGCATCACGCTCGACGCCTCCGAGACCTACGAGCGCCTGGGCTCCCCCGAGGGCGAGCTGGCGCTCGCGCAGGCCGTCATCTATCTCGCGGTCGCGCCCAAGTCGAATGCGGGCTACAACGCGTACAACGAGGCGCGGCGCTTCGTCGGCAAGGACCAGTCGCGCGCGGTGCCCATCCATCTGCGCAACGCGCCCACCAAGCTCATGAAGGAGCTGGGCTACGGCCACGAATACCGCTACGCACACGACGAACCCGACGCCTACGCGGCTGGCGAGACCTATCTGCCCGACGGCATGCGCGAGCCGCGCTGGTATCAGCCCACGCCGCGCGGGCTCGAAGGCAAGATCGGCGAGAAGCTCGCGCGTCTGGCCGACCTCGACGCGCAATGGCGCGAAGCACATCGCGACGAGATCCGCGAGCGCGAGCGCAAGCGCAAGGGCTAGCCCGCGCCGGTGCGCTAAAATCGGCGCTTCACACAACGAAACTGCGTCTCACAATCCCATGCTCGACATCCAGCTGCTGCGCAAAGACCTCGACGGCGTCGCCAAACGCCTCGCCGACCGCGGCTATACCCTCGACGTCGCGGCGTTCACCGCGCTCGAAGCGGAACGCCGCGCCATCCAGACCCGCACCGAAGAACTGCAGGCGCGCCGCAACAGCCTGTCGAAGCAGATTGGCGCGATGAAGGGCCGCGGCGAGGACACCTCGGCGGTCATGGCCGAAGTGGGCGGCATCGGCGACGAAATGAAGGCCTCGGCCGCCAAGCTCGACGAAATCCAGACGAAGCTCTCGGATCTGCTGCTCGGCATGCCGAACCTGCCGCACGAGAGCGCGCCCGTGGGCCGCGACGAGAGCGACAACGTGGAAGTGCGCCGCTGGGGCACGCCGCGCGAGTTCAGCTTCGAAGTGAAGGATCACGTCGACGTGGGCACGCCGTTGGGTCTCGATTTCGAGACGGGCGCGAAGCTCTCGGGCGCGCGCTTCACGATGCTGCGCGGCCAGATCGCGCGCCTGCACCGTGCGCTCGCGCAGTTCATGATCGACACGCACACGCTGCAGCACGGCTATACGGAAACGTACACACCCTACATCGTCAATCCGGAAATCCTGTACGGCACGGGCCAGCTGCCCAAGTTCGCCGAGGATATGTTCCGCGTGGAGAAGGGCGGTGCCGAAAACACGATCACGCAATACCTGATCTCCACCTCGGAGATCTCGCTCACGAATACCGTGCGCGAGAGCATCGTCGAAGGCAGCGCGCTGCCGATCAAGCTCACCGCGCATTCGCCGTGCTTCCGCTCGGAGGCCGGTTCGTATGGCCGCGACACGCGCGGCATGATCCGTCAGCATCAGTTCGACAAGGTCGAGATGGTGCAGATCGTCGCACCGGAAACGTCGTATGACGCGCTGGAGCAAATGGTCGTGCATGCGGAAACCATTCTGCAGAAGCTCGGCCTGCCGTACCGTGTGATCACGCTGTGCACGGGCGACATGGGCTTCTCGGCCTCCAAGACCTATGACCTCGAGGTGTGGCTGCCGGCGCAGAACACCTATCGCGAAATTTCGAGCTGCTCGAACACTGAAGCGTTCCAGGCGCGCCGCATGCAGGCGCGCTACCGCAACGCCCAGGGCAAGCCGGAGCTCGTGCATACGCTCAATGGCTCGGGCCTCGCGGTGGGCCGCACGCTCGTGGCCGTGCTCGAGAACTACCAGGAGGCGGACGGTTCTGTCACGGTGCCGGAAGTGCTGCGTCCGTACATGGGCGGCGTCGCGCGTCTCGAAGTGGGCGCCTGAACGCCGCTTGCAGATCAGGACATGTGAATCGCTTGCCCTCGAGATTTTTCTCCAAGGAGGGCTTGCAAGATTCAAAATATGTTCTATAATCTTCGCTTCTCTGGTCGCCGACCAAGATCAGAGAAGCAGTAAAAAGGCAGTACCCCGGAGAGGTGGCAGAGTGGTCGAATGTACCTGACTCGAAATCAGGCGTACGGTTTCCCCGTACCGTGGGTTCGAATCCCACCCTCTCCGCCAAATTCAGAAAACCCCTGCATGCTTAACGGCTGTAGGGGTTTTTGCTTTTCGGTGGCATGAAGAGCACGCGCCGGATCCGCTCACGCGAGCGTTCCGGCCAGGCCGGTCCTGTTCGCGCCTATTTCCCCGTATGCCCGCGCCGCTCCAGCGAGCGCAGGAAAGTGCCCGAAATCGCCGAGGTGCCGTGGTGCACGATCTTCTCGTCGATGAGCGCCCACACCGACATTCCCACGCCGCGCACGCGCTGGCAGAACGACAGATCCTCCGAGAGATAGACGCCTTTTTCCCCGACTGTGTCGAAGAACGCGTAAAAGTTGCCGTCGGGCAGGTAGGGCGCGTATTGCGCGGGCGGCCGGTAGCGCTGCGTGACTGGCACGAGCGCCTCGAGCGCATCGCGCCGGATGAGGAAGATACCCGTGCCGATGTGGTTGACTTCGACCCAGCCGTTGCTGACCGTGCTGCTGCCTTGCTCGTCGGTGCGGATCGCCGTGTTGTAGTCCACCGTCTTTTCCTGCCATTCGCGCAGGGAGAGGCCCACATCCTCGCTCGTGATCTGCCTTTCCACATCGAAGAACCGGTACGGGCAGGCGATGCCCGCCACCGGCTTGTTGCCGGCGATGAGACGCGGGACCGCTTCGCGCGAGAAGTCCATATCCGTGTCGAGAAACAGGACATGGGTGTACTCGGTATGGCTCAGGAAATAATTCGCGAAGAAATTGCGTGCGCGGATGATGTGCGACGAAGCCGTGTGGATGTACTCGAAGCGTACGCCGCGCTCCTTGAAGGTCTCCATCAGGCGGGCCAGCGCCATCGCGAAGTCGAAATGCACCGAATTGTCGTAGGTGGGCAGCGCGATCAGAACGTTGAGCTGGGCGTTCGATTGCGCGCCGGGCACGGCGCCCGGAGTGGGGTCAGGCTGGGTCATGGTCAGGCGTTCCGCTCACGTCGTTGAAAGATATTTCTCATTCTTAAGGGCGGCTTGCGCGCGGACAATCGGACGGATCCGAATCAGCGCAGGCCGGACGGGTCGGATGCACCGGTACAATGAGGCCTTCGACGCAGCTCCCTTGAATTCGCTGCGAGGCGCCTCGCGCGCCGTCGCGCTCACTTATCGTTCACAGATGGCTATCACCTACAAATCTGCCGACGACCTCGCGCGTCTGCGCATTTCCGGCCGGCTTGCCGCCGACGTGCTCGCCATGATCGGCGAACACGTCAAGCCCGGCGTCTCCACCGACGATCTCGACGCGATCTGCAACGACTATATCGTCAACACGCTCAAGGCGGTGCCGGCCAACGTCGGCTACCTCGGCTTTCCGAAGACGATCTGCACCTCGGTCAACTCGGTGGTGTGCCACGGCATTCCGAACCGCAACGAGGTCCTCAAGGACGGCGACATCATCAACATCGACGTGGCCGTGATCAAGGACGGCTATTTCGGGGACACCAGCCGCATGTACACCGTGGGCACCGCGAGCACGGTCGGGCGTCATCTCATCGACACGACTTACGAGGCGATGCTCGCCGGCATCCGCCAGGTGAAGCCCGGCGCTACGCTCGGCGACGTGGGCCATGCGATCCAGCGGCGCGCCCAGGCCGATGGCTTTTCGATCGTGCGCGAGTACTGCGGCCACGGCATCGGCAAGGTCTATCACGAGGAGCCGCAGGTGCTCCACTACGGCCAGCCGGGGCAGGGCGTGCGCCTGAAGCCGGGCATGGTCTTCACGATCGAGCCGATGGTGAACGCGGGCCGCGCCGGCACGGCGGTGCAGCGCGACGGCTGGACGGTGGTGACGAAGGACCGCTCGCTCTCCGCGCAATGGGAGCACATGGTGGCGGTCACCGACGACGGCTACGAACTGCTCACGCCCTGGCCGGATGGCACCGGCGCGTACGAGGCTCCGTGAGGGCCGCTGTGCGCCGGGGTTGTGCGGGCCGTCGGGCAGCCTGTCAAGGCCGTGTGTGTGGCGTTTGCGGGGCAATTTTGTTAAATAAGGATTTGACTCTCTGGCCAGTTCGGTTAAAGCTACGCGTTAGTGCTTTATTGGGGTTTACGACTGCATGAGTCCGTCACTGACCGTTCGCCGTATCGCTGCCGATCAGGGTGCCGTGCTCCGCGAGCTTCGAACCGCTTCGTTGCGCGACGCGCCTTATGCGTTCGGCGACTCGCTCGAAGATGCGCTGTCCGCCGATGCAGCCGTTTTTGACGCCGCCGCTGCGCGTCACGCGGACTCGCATGCCGCCACCTCGTTCATCCTCTACACAGAGGGTCATCCTGCCGGCCTGATCGGTGCGAACTTCGAGAACGCGCCGGCACGCCGCGCGTTCGTGTTCGCATTGTGGGTGGCGCCGGCGGTGCGGCATCTGCGCGGCGGCGAACTGCTCGTCAATGCGGCCATCGAGTGGCTCGTGAGCGAAGGCGCCGCGCAGGTCTACGCCTGGGTGACCGATAACAACATTACCGCCATGCGCTTCTATGAGCGGCTAGGCTTCGTCGCCACCGGCGACCACGCGCGCAGTGCGCAAACGCCTGAGCAGTGGGAAACGCTCCTCGTGCGTGACGTCGCGCTTGCGCCCAAGAGCATGTCGGCCCAATAACGGAGCACCTGTCCAGCGTCCCATTCCCTTGCTTTTCACGCCATGACGTGTGGACCGCACGTCATGCGCCGGCATCCCCCGCCGTCTTTGCATCGTTCCCTATGTCGCAGCATTTTGAGCCATTAAAAATAATGGCCACGTGCGTCGACGCCTGTAAAATACGCAAAATTTTTCGCCGATCGCCATGTCGCCCAAGAAATCGCCATATTTTGAACTGAAGAGCGGTTCAGTCGATACGCTTCTGTTCGTGGTTAAAACGACTGAACTCGATGCGATGCGCGCCGAGCTTACGCGGCGTTTCGAGGCGACGCCCGAATTTTTCGCCAACGACACGGTGGCCATCGACGTGCGGCGCCTCGCTGAGGGCGAGCAGGTCCCGCTCGCCGACATCGCGCGCCTGCTCGAAAGCGTGCGCATGCGCCCCGTGGGCGTGGTCGCTCAGCCCGCCCAGCACGACTGGGCAGCCGTTGCGGGCCTGCCGTTTCTCGAAGCGCGCGACAAGCGCGTCGCTAACGGTGCAAGCGGTGCAAGCGGTGCTAACGGTGCAAGCGGGGCTGGCGGCGTGGCCGGCGCAGGCGGCGACGCGCCGCCTGCCGCGCAAGAAGCCGACGCCACTGTCAACGCTTCGAACACCGCTGCGCCGGCGCAGTCTGCCGATACTGGCGCAAATGCAGGTGCGAAGGCGAGCGACGCTGCTGCAGCGCCCTCGGGCGCTTCTGCCGTGCAGCCGGAACTCTTTGCCCAGGACGCCCCGGAGGCGGACAGCGCCATCGCGGGCGCGGAGGGCGAAGCGGGCAGCATCGCGCCGCGCCTGACGAGCACGGAGCCGACGCTCGTGATCGACCGGCCGCTGCGCTCGGGCCAGCGCATCTATGCGAAGGGCGACCTCGTGGTGCTCGGCATGGTGTCCAACGGGGCGGAAGTGATCGCCGAAGGCAACATCCATATTTACGCGCCGTTGCGCGGCCGCGCGCTCGCGGGCGTGCACGGCAATCACGACGCACGCATTTTCTGTACGAGCCTCGAGGCGGAACTGATTTCGATTGCGGGGATCTACCGTACCGCTGAAGTTCCACTCGCCGCCGAGGTAAAGGGCAAGCCGGCGCAAATCCGGCTCGACGAAGAGAGACTCTTGATCGAACCGTTGAAGCTCACCTGAGTGCCGCGCGAGCGTGAGCAACACGCGAGCGCGAGCGGCACGCGATGAGACCAAACAGAGAAACTGACGAACGCAAGGTAAGGGAATGGCAAAAATCATTGTGGTGACTTCGGGCAAGGGTGGCGTCGGTAAAACGACCACGAGCGCGAGTTTCGCATCGGGCCTCGCGTTGCGTGGCCACAAGACCGCGGTCATCGATTTCGACGTGGGTCTGCGCAATCTCGACCTCATCATGGGTTGCGAGCGCCGCGTCGTGTATGACCTGATCAACGTGATCCAGGGTGAGGCGAACCTCAATCAGGCGCTCATCAAGGACAAGAAGTGCGAGAACCTGTTCATCCTGCCGGCCTCGCAAACGCGCGACAAGGACGCGCTCACGAGGGAAGGCGTGGAGAAGGTGATCGAAGATCTGCGCAAGATGGACTTCGAATTCATCATCTGCGATTCGCCGGCCGGCATCGAATCGGGCGCGCTGCTCGCGATGCACTTCGCCGACGAAGCGCTCATCGTGACGAACCCGGAAGTGTCTTCCGTGCGCGACTCGGACCGTATCCTCGGCATGCTGTCGTCGAAGACCAAGCGTGCGATCGAAGGCAAGGATCCGATCAAGGAGCACTTGCTGATTACGCGCTACAACCCCAAGCGCGTGAGCGAAGGCGAAATGCTCTCGCTGTCGGACATTTCGGAGATCCTGCGCATCGAGCTGATCGGCGTGATCCCGGAATCAGAAGCGGTGCTGCATGCATCGAACCAGGGCCTGCCCGCAGTCCACCTCGACGGCACCGATGTCGCCGAGTCGTACAAGGACGTGGTGTCGCGCTTTCTCGGCGAAGACAAAACGCTTCGTTTCACCGATTACCAGAAGCCGGGGCTCCTGCAGCGCCTCTTCGGTAGCAAGTAAGGGAGGCGAACGTCATGTCGTTTCTTTCGTTTTTTCTCGGCGAGAAGAAGAAGTCCGCCTCGGTAGCGAAGGAACGCCTGCAGCTCATCATCGCTCACGAGCGTGCAGGCGGTCATCCGCCCGCCGATTATCTGCCGGCCCTGCAACGCGAGCTGGTCGCGGTGATCTCGAAGTACGTGAAGATCTCCGACGACGACATCCGCGTGAGCCTCGAACGCCAGGACGACCTCGAAGTGCTCGAGGTCAAGATCGAGATTCCGCAGGCCTGATGCACCCGATGCGCGCGGCGCGCTTGTGCGCCGCGCGCATCTCAATATTCCCACCGCAATGCCATCGCTTTGCGTGCAGGCGTGCGCTTCGCACGTGTTGGCGCGTTCGCGCCCTGCGTGATGTGCATGATGCGCGCGCGTTTCACATGAGCGTTTGCGTGCCACCTGGCGTGGCGAAATATTCGGTTTCACTTCACCCCCCGCGGTAACAACGCCGTTGTCAGCGCAGACGCGTGCTCGCGCATTGATCGGGTAACGCCACATTCGGCGTCCAACTCGAAGGGGAGATTTACATGAACAACTCCATCCGCCTGCTCGTTGCCAAGGCCGCCATTGTCGTCGCGGGCGCTTGCGCCGTCGCGGCGCCTGCACTCGCGCAAGAAGTCATCGTCGTCGCGCCGAGCGCGCCGCCGCCCGAGCGCGTCGAAGTCGTGCCGGCGCCGCGCGTCGGCTATGTGTGGGACAAGGGCCACTGGCGCTGGGATCACGGCCACTACGTGTGGATTGCGGGCCACTGGCAGGCCGAGCGTGTCGGCTATCACTGGGTGCCGGGCCACTGGGTCGCGCACGGTCCGAACTGGCGCTGGATCGAAGGTCACTGGGCAGCGTGAGCCGGCCGTTGATGCGCCAACCCGGGTCCAGGAGAGAAACACTATGAGCAAAAAACTGCTTGCTGCCGCGGCGCTCGCGCTCATGCTGGCCGGCTGCATCGTCGTGCCGGCGCGGCCCATGTATGCGCGGCCCGGCCCCGTCGTGATCTATTGACGTCACGCCAACGCCGCGCGCCGCTTCACGGCGCGCCAAGCCCGGCGCACATCAGCGCTCAGCGGTTTCGTCCGCGGCGGTGTGGCCGGGCTTGTCGTTTCCCGGCGCGGCGTCCAGTGCCTGCATCGTCACGGGGGTGCCGGCTGCGACGCTGGCGTCGTTTGCCGCTTGGGCCTCGGGCGCAGCGGTCTGTGCGTCTGCGGACTGTGCCGCGCTGGCGGCCGCCATGGCCGGCTGCGCGTAACGCAGCGAGAGCGTCTCGTAGAGCGGCGGCGCAAAGATGCGTGAGACGCGGCTCGCGATCAGCGCGGTGGCCATCAGCGAGATCACGAGCGCGTGGCCGTCGATCATCTCCATGACGATCACGAACGAGGTGATGGGCGACTGCGTGACCGCCGCGAGATAGCCGACCATCGCAAGCGCGATGAGCATCGGCAGTTGCATATTGCTGAAGAGCATGTGCAGCACGTTGCCGAAGCCCGCGCCAATCGACAGCGAAGGCGCGAAGATGCCACCCGGAATGCCCGGCAGGTAGGAGCCGACCATCGAGGCCATCTTGAGGAACGGATACGCGACCGACAGATGCTCGCGAGAGTCGAGCAGGCCGCGCGCTTCGGCGTAGCCGCTGCCGAACGTCGTGCCGCCCGAGACGAGGCCGATCAGCGCGATGGCGAGCCCGCAAAGGGCGGCGAACGCGATGGGGCGCTCGCCATGCAGCTTGCGCAGCGGTGCCGGAATCCAGCGCTGTGTGTTGAGCAGCAACCAGGCAAAGACGCCGCCCGCGATGCCGGTGACGAGTGCGGTGATGATCACGGCCACTGCGAGCAGATCGGGGAAGTGCGTGCCGATCTGGATCGTGCCGAAGTACGTGTAGTTACCGTTCAGGCCGAGCGCGATCACGCCGGCGATGATGATCGACGTGATGACCACGCCGCTTGCGCGCGCCTCGAAGCTGCGCGTGAGCTCCTCGATGGCGAATACGATGCCCGCGAGCGGCGTGTTGAACGCCGCGGACAGCCCCGCGGCTGCACCGGCGAGCACGAGCTTGCGCTCGATGAGCGCGTTCGAGCGCGGGTAGAAGCGGCGCATGTTGAACATCAACGCCGCGCCCACTTGCACCGTCGGCCCTTCGCGGCCGATCGTGAAACCGCCGAGAATGCCGAGGAACGAGATGGCGATCTTGCCCACGAGGATGCGCAGCGTGAGCAGGCGCGAGCCTGTTTCGCCGGTTTTCGTGTGCAGCGTGGCGATCACCTGCGGAATCCCGCTGCCTTCGGCGCCGCGAAAGAACGTGCGGGTGAGCCACACGGCGGCGGCGGCGACGGCGGGCGTGACGATGAGCGGCAACCAGACGTGCTGATGCTGCACGCGCAGAAACGCGTTGTAGCCCCAGTCGATGAGGCGCGCGTAAAACACCGCGACGAGGCCGACCGCGATCGCGCCGAGCCACAGCACGCCGTACTGCCGCCACAAACGCCGCGCACGGCGTACGAGCAGCGAAATAATGTCCGGATTCACGGTCCGCATGGATCTATTCGGGGCGCAAAGGAATCATTGTAGCGGCGTGAGCGGGCGCTGTCGGATTCATCTGCGTGGCGGATTCAGTGTCTCTGAGCCCCGCATCAGGTGCCGGATCACATAAAGAAGGGTTCGATGAATTGCGCATGGCTCCGCAATTTGTCCTCTGAGCCGCTTCGCGCTCCGTTAAAATCTCGGGAAAAATTCAGGCAAATCAAGGAAATCGGGCCTCGCAGGTCCGCAGCACAATGAAACGAGTTTTGATTGTCAAAGTGACCTCGCTCGGCGATATCGTCGAGGCGCTTCCGGTCGTGGCCGATGTCCAGCGCGCATTCCCCGGCGTGAAGGTCGACTGGGCCTCCGACGAGTCGTTCGCCGATATCGTGCGCTGGAATGCCGGCGTCGACCGTGTGCTCTGCGCGCCACTGCGCCGCTTCAAGAAAGCGCGCCGCTGGAGCGACTTCAAGGCGATCTGGGCGTCCATCTCCGAGTTGCGCGCCGAGCGCTACGACGCGATCGTCGATATCCACGGTGTCTACAAGAGCGCGATCATCGCGTTTATCGCGCGCGGGCGGCGTCGTTTCGGCTACCTCGCGCAGGATCTCGGCGAGCGCGGCGCAGCTTTTGCCTATAACGGCCGCTTCGGCCCGCGTCCGAAGTGCGATGCGTGGCTGGGCATGCGCATCAGCACGGGCGAGGCGCTGGGCTATAAGGTCGACACTCCGCCCGACTTCCAGATGCGCATTCCGCGCGACGGCACGGCGCTGCCCGCGCCCGACGCGCCCACGGCGCTGATCTTCCACGCCACCTCGAAGGAAGAGAAGAAGTGGCCCGTCGAGCATTGGGGCGAACTGTGCCACGCACTCATTGCACGCGGCCTGCGCATCGAATTGCCGTGGGGCTCGGATGCCGAGCACGCCACGGCGCGCGAGATCGCAGCGCTCGTGCCCAGTGCGACGGTGCTGCCGCGCCTCACGGTCTCGCAGGTCGCGCAACGCATCGAAGACTGCGCGCTCGTGGTGGGCACCGACACGGGCTTCGTGCATCTCGGCCACGCGCTGCTCAAGCCCACCGTGATGATCTTCGTCGCAACCGACGCGGAGCATCTTGGCGTGCGTGCGCCCAACCGCTCGATTTCGGTCGGCGACGGCCACCACGTGCCGCCGGTTGCGGTCGCGCTCGATGCCGTCGATCGCGTCTATCCCGCGCGCGACGGCGGCGGCGCGGCGAAGGGGCCGCTCGCTACCGCAGCCTGATCTCTGCCACGCGCGCTCACTTCGCGGCGTCCTTCTCGGGGCGCCGCTTTCTCCCCGTTCTCCCGCTGCTTGCCCGCTGTTTTCCCGCTGTTTTCCATTACATAGTTGTTAAAAGTGTCGCCGTTGCGTGGAGCGCCGCGCGCCGACAGCGCGCCGGCAGCGCGTCTGCCTGCGAGGTGTTGCGCAGCCTGTAACACTGGCCACACCGCTACTTACAAATTGCAACGCCTCAGACGCTCGCCGTCGTGTTCAATCCAAAGCGTCCGCAGCCCGCATGGTCCATGCAGGGCAAAGCCGGACAACAGATATTGACTCGACGGGAGAACGAAGTGAAACGATTGACGCGTACCCTGATTGCAGGTGCATTGCTCGCAGCGGCGCTGGGCGGGTGCGTCGTGGTGCCGGCGGGTGGCTATTACGGCGGAGGCTACCACCACGGCTATTACTATTGATGAGGCTCCCGTGGGGCGCGGCGGTGCGCTCAGGCGAGCAGCAGCTCGACAGCGACCACCGCCGCGATGGCCGCGGCATTGGCAAGCAACGCCTCCAGCACGACTGAGCGCCAGCTTGCCGTGCGCAGGCGGAAGGCCAGGACGAGTGAGATACCCAGCGCGAGTGCGATCATCAGCACGATATCGGCGTTGCTCAGATGCAGGCTCATCGTTGACCTCGCTGGCAGACAGACGCGGACTTCGTCCATTCGAGTATAGGCACGCTGGTCTCGCTCGCGAACAAAAAAGCGGAATCCGCCTCGCGGACTCCGCTTTTTTATTGCCGGTGCGTTGCCGGGCGCACATGGCCCGGCACACCTGGGTGAATGACTGCGCTGCGTATGCGCGCCGCGATTGAACGGCGCCGTTCATCCCCGCAGTTCAGCGCTGTCTTTCAGGTCAGCGACGTGTGACGCGTCTCGCGCATGCACAGGACGCCGAAGAGGCTCACGCCGGCCGCGATCGACACATACGCGCCGACCCACGAGAGGCCGCCGTGCGCGGCGAGCACCTGCGCAATGTACGGCGCCACCGATGCGCCCAGGATGCCACCGAGGTTGTACGCGACACCCGCGCCGGTATAGCGCACGCTCGTGGGGAAGAGCTCGGGCAGCAGGGCGCCCATCGGCGCGAAGGTGGCGCCCATCAGGAACAGCTCGATCACGAGGAACAGCAGCACGAGCGGCAGCGAGCCGCTGCCGAGCAGCGGCTGCATCGTGAAGCCCGAGAGGATGGCCGCAATGCAGCCGACGATCAGCACAGGCTTGCGGCCGAAGCGGTCGGAGAGCCAGGCCGAGATCGGCGTGGCGATGCCCATGAACACCACCGCAATGCAGAGCATGCCGAGGAACGTCGGGCGCGGGATATGCAAGGCGCTCACGCCGTGCGAAAGCGAGAACACGGTTGCGTTGTAGAACAGCGTGTAGCAGACCACCATCGCGAGCGCACCGAGCAGCGTCGGCCGCCAGTGCTTCGAGAGGAGCGCTGCGACCGGCACGCGCACGCGCTCCTCGCGCTCGATGGCGGCCTTGAACGCGGGCGTTTCGGCAATCTTCAGGCGCACATAGAGGCCCAGCGCGACGAGCACCGCCGAGACGATGAATGGCACGCGCCAGCCCCAGTCGCGGAACTGCTGGTCGGAGAGCGTGGAGGCAAGGCCGAAGAACAGGCCGTTCGAAGCGAGAAAGCCCACCGAGGGCCCGAGTTGCGGAAACATGCCGAACCAGCCGCGCTTGCCTTGCGGCGCGTATTCGGTCGCGAGCAATGCCGCGCCGCCCCATTCGCCGCCGAGACCGATGCCCTGGCCGAAGCGCAGCACGCACAGCAGAATCGGCGCGAGGCTGCCGATCGCGTCATAGCCGGGCACGAAGCCGATCAGCGTGGTGGAAACACCCATCACGAGCAGCGAGGCGACGAGCGTCGATTTGCGGCCGATGCGGTCGCCGAAATGGCCGAAGATGAACGAGCCGATCGGCCGCGCGACGAACGCGATGCCGAACGTCACGAACGCGGAGAGCGCCTGGGCCGTGGCCGAGCCGTGCGGGAAAAACACGGGGCCGATCACTAGCGCGGCGGCCGTTGCGTACACATAGAAGTCGTAGAACTCGATCGCGGTGCCGATGAAGCTCGCGAAGATCACGCGCGCGGTGCTTTGCTGCTTCGCTGCGTTCGCCTGATCGGCGCTCGCGGGCGAAATGGGAGAAGTGGACATCGATGGGTCTCCAATTGTTGTAACGCGCACTGACGCGCAGCATGGGGCACGAAATGCGGCGCAGGCGTCCCTGTTCAGGATTCGAAGCCCGGCGGACTGGCGCCATGGCCGAGTGGCCTCAGGTCCCGGGCGCACCAGCGGCGCGCCGTCCGCGTATGCCCTGGCGGCATCTTTGCGCAGGCAACGATTCGTCAGTATGCGTCGCGCAGCACCGGCTGTGTGCGCGACGCGGAAACCGGCGGGGCGCGCGCGGATAAGCACGAGCGGGCACGAGCGGGCACGAGCGGTGGCCGTGCGGCGCTCGGGCAGCGCATTGGCGCGGCGCGGGTGGCGCCAGGCAATGTGCGTGGCCGGTCAAATGCCGGCGGGGGATAGCGAAAAATTATAACGACCGTGCGCAACGCGCAGCAAGGCTCCAGCAAGCCCGGCGCGCGGGCCTTGCAAGGCGTGACGCTACGGGCCTCAGTTGAAGTTCTGCGCTTGCGGCGAGGCGAGCGTGCGCAACTGGAACTTGCCGTTGTCGTTGAAGAGCCAGTCTTCGAACAGTTCGATCTGGCCGATGGAGTTGAGCAGATGCGTCGGCGGCGGGGGCAACGGCGCCGAGCGGCGCAGCGTGACGAGCGCGGTGGCTTCGGCGTCGTAGTCGCCATTGGAGCGGTAGACCGACGATTTCGTGATCTGCCCGTCGCGATTGACCGTGAATGAGACCACCACGAGCGAGCGCAGCATGGCTTGCGGCGTGCCCTGCAGCACATAGGACGGATTGCGCTCGACGATGCGCTTCGCGACGGCGGCGCGATAGTCGTCGAGTGCGGCGCTGTTGATTGCCTGAGGCGGGATGACCAGCAGCGGCCGTGGCGGCGGTGTGATCGTGCAGGCGCTCGCGAGGGCGAGCAGCAAGAACGGGACGAAGCGCTGCAACAGGCGTTTGCAGGCGGATGTTTTGCCGGGAGCGCTCACGGCTGCAAGGCCGCTGCGCGGACGGACGCGGATGAGCATGGCGAGCAGGCTCGAATGCGAAACCAGATTCGAGCTTAGTCGAAACGCGTGGGGTTTCAATCCGCAGTCACCCGCGTCGTGAATCCGGGTGCGTGATCATGGCCGCCAGGGAGCTGGCCGCGCGAGGCAAACGACAGGAGAGGCGTATCGAGCGCTTATTCGACAGGGAACTGCGCGCACGGATCTGCGGCCACGGTGGCGCAGGCGTACGAGTACTGGCCGCTCTTCATGAAGAGCTCTTTGCCGACCTCGAGGTTATCGCGCAGATTGGGCGAGCTTTCCCAGGCGATGTAGCTCGAGCACATGACGGCAAGCAGAACGACGATCGAAAATGCGAATTTTTCAAGCAGTTGGAAGCGGTGCGGCATGATGAATCCCCTTAATGCACGGGATTGTACCGCAACACTAGGGTTTGTACCTAGGTATTTGCCTTATAGCTGGCACGATATGTGGCAGCATATGTGTATGCGACCCCTAAATTTGGCAAGCTAATTCGGCGCCGGAGACGATATGCCGTCACGATGCGCCGATACGCCTGTGCCACTGGCCGAGCGTGTCGAATGGGGGATCTTCAGGCGGTGAGGAAAGCAGGGATGGCGGCCTTTTCGGCTGGCCTGAGCGCTTGTTTGGGATGCGCTGCTTTGTCGAACTTCTGCGGGCAGGACGCGAATGGGGCGTTGCGCTGGCGGAGGCGGTGAGATTCGAACTCACGGAAGGGTTACCCCTTCGCCGGTTTTCAAGACCGGTGCATTCAACCACTCTGCCACACCTCCGGAGCCGCGCATTGTAACCCGAAACGCTCGTGCGCCGGCAGCCCCCGAATCATCTCGATTTGAGCATCAGGCCGGCTCTTTGAGAAACAGCTCCTGCAAGTCGTTGAGAAAGCGCTGGCCTAGCTCCGTGGGCACGATCTTCTCGTAGTCGCGTGCGATCAGGCCACGCTTTTCCGCTTCCTGCAGCGCGGGTTCGATCGTCGTCATCGGCAGCCCCGTGCGCTCCATGAAGCGATGCACCGGGAAGCCTTCCACGAGCCGCAGCGCGTTGAGCATGAACTCGAACGGCAGATCGCGCGCGCTCACTTCGTGTTCTTCCTGGATCGGCTTGCCCGCGCGGGCCTCTTCGATGAATGTGGCTGGATGCTTGTAACGCATCTGGCGCACGATGCGGTTCGGGAACGACAGCTTCGAGTGCGCGCCCGCGCCAATGCCCAGGTAATCGCCGAAACGCCAGTAGTTGAGGTTGTGGCGGCTCTGCCGGTTCGGCTGCGCGTACGCCGACACTTCGTAACGCCCGAAGCCCGCCTCGGTCGTGCGCGCGTGGATCCACTCCTGCATGTCCGCCGACAGGTCGTCGTCGGGCACGGCGGGCGGGAACTTCGCGAACAGCGTGTTCGGTTCGAGCGTGAGGTGATAGAGCGACAGATGCGGCGGTGCGTACGACAGCGCCGTTTCGATATCGGCCTGGCATTGCGCGAGCGTCTGCTGCGGGAGCGCGAACATCAGGTCGAGATTGAAGTTGTCGAAGGTATTGGCCGCGACCTCCACGGCATGGCGCGCCTGAGTGGCGTCGTGAATGCGCCCGAGCGCCTTCAGATGCGTTTCGTTGAAGCTCTGGATGCCCACCGAGAGGCGGTTCACGCCGCTCGCGCGAAACTGCGCGAACTTCGCTGCTTCGAAGGTGCCGGGGTTCGCTTCGAGCGTGATTTCAGCGTCGGCGTCGAGCGGCAGCAACGCGCGCACATCGGAGAGCAGGCGATCGAGCCCCGCCGCCGAGAGCAGGCTGGGCGTGCCCCCGCCGATGAACACCGTGTGCACCTGGCGGCCCCAGACGAGCGGCAGTGCCTGTTCGAGGTCGGCGCGCAGCGCGTCGAGGTAGTCGTCTTCGGGAAAGCGCTCGCCCTTCCATTCATGCGAGTTGAAATCGCAGTACGGACACTTGCGCACGCACCACGGGAAGTGCACGTAGAGCGACAGCGGCGGCAGCGAGGTGAGGCGGATGCTGCCTGGCATCGTGAACGACTGGACCACGTCGATGCCGGTTCGATGCTGCTGGCTCACGCTACCTCCTCCAGCCGCGCGAGCAGTTGCCGCAAGGCGATCGCACGATGGCTCGAAGCGTTCTTCAGCGCCGGATCGAGCTCGGCGGCCGTGGCCTCGAGGCCGGGAATGTAGAAGTACGGGTCATAGCCGAAGCCGTTCTCGCCGCGCGGCGCGTCGAGCACCACGCCATGCCAGCGGCCTTCGGCGATCAGCGGCTCGGGGTCGTCGGCGTGGCGCACGAGCGCCAGCACGCAGTAGTAGTAGGCGCGGTGGTCGGCGTGTGCCTTGAGGTTTTCGACCAGCAGCGCGTTGTTTGCCGCGTCGCTTTTCTCGCCGCCCGCAAGCTGCGCGTAGCGCGCCGAATAGACGCCCGGCGCGCCGCGCAACGCGCGCACGCACAGGCCCGAATCGTCGGCGAGGGCGGGCAGGCCCGTAAGCTTCGCCGCATGGCGCGCCTTGGCGAGCGCGTTCTCGACGAACGTGACGTGCGGCTCCTCGGCTTCGGGCACGTTCAACGCACCTTGCGGCACGAGCTCGATGCCCGCTGCGCCTAGTAGTGCAGCGAACTCGCGCAGCTTGCCAGCGTTGTTCGAGGCGAGCACGACACGCGAAAGCGCGGCGGCGCCCGGCGGATTGCCGCCCAGCGCGGCGGCGCCGGTATCAGGCGAATTAGCCATGCGCGATCCCCAGCGCGGCCTTCTGTTTTTCGATCAGCGCAGCAATGCCGCCTTGCGCGAGATCCAGCAGCGCGTTCAATTCATTGCGCGAGAACGGTGCGCCTTCGGCGGTGCCTTGCACTTCGACCATGCCGCCCGAGCCCGTCATGACGACGTTCATGTCGGTGTCGCATTGCGAGTCTTCGTCATAGTCGAGATCGAGCACCGGCACGCCTTCGTAGACGCCCACCGAGATCGCCGCCACGTAGTCGGTGATCGGCGAGCGCTCGATGCGGCCCGTCGCAAGCAGCTTCGTGACGGCGTCGTGCGCCGCCACGAACGCGCCCGTGATGCTCGCCGTGCGCGTGCCGCCGTCGGCCTGCAGCACGTCGCAGTCGAGATTGATGGTGCGCGCGCCGAGCAGTTCGAGGTCGAACACGGCGCGCATGGCGCGGCCGATCAGGCGCTGGATTTCCTGAGTGCGGCCGGTCTGCTTGCCGCGCGCGGCTTCGCGGTCGCTGCGCGTGTGTGTGGCGCGCGGCAGCATGCCGTATTCGGCGGTGAGCCAGCCCTGGCCCTTGTCGCGCAGGAACGGCGGCACGCTTTCGGAGACGCTTGCCGTGCACAGCACCTTGGTGTCGCCGAATTCGACGAGCACCGAACCTTCGGCGTGCTTCGTGTAGTGGCGGGTGATGCGGACGTCGCGAAGCTGGTCGGCGGCGCGGCCGGAGGGGCGCTGGATGGATTGGGTCATCGTCGGGTGTGCGCGAGGGCACGAAGCAGGAAGGGGAAACGCAATTTTACCGCCTTCGCGCGGCGGGCGATGCGCGCTTACTGGGGCGCGAGCGTAGCGCCGGTCGTGGCGCCAGGCGTGCGCGGCGGTGGCGTTTCCAAAAATGGGATAATACGGTTTCTCCGCCCCGCGTCATCGCAAGCACGACACCACGCCGGGCGCCTCGACTTCTCTTGCCGTGACCCGCGCTTTGCACGAAGCGCGCCGCCATGGCTTTATCGCGAGACGAACCATGATTTACAGCATGACCGGCTATGCCAGCGCCACGCGCGAGCTCGTAGCGGCATCGGGCACGGGCGGCGCCAGTGTCTCCGTCGAACTGCGCACCGTGAATTCGCGCTTTCTCGATCTGAACTTCCGCATGCCCGAAGACGTGCGCGTGTGCGAGCCCACGTTGCGCGAAATGCTGATGACGAAGCTCTCGCGCGGCAAGGTCGATATCCGCATCAACATCCAGAAGAGCGAGCAGGCCGCCAACGCGGGCGCGCTCAACCGCGATGCGCTCGATCAGCTCGCGACGCTCGAGCGCGCCGTGCTCGAGGCGTTCCCCGAGTCGGGCCGCCTGCGCACCGGCGAGATCCTGCGTTGGCCCGGCGTGCTGGCGGAAAGCGGCGTGGCGCCCGAGGTGCTGCGCGACGCGGTGCTCAGCTGCGGCAAGCAGGCTATCGCCGACCTGATCGACGTGCGTGCGCGCGAGGGTGCGCAGCTTGCCAACATGCTGCTCGCGAACGTCACGGAAATGGAGGCGATCGTCGCGAAGATCACGCCGCTCGTGCCGGACTTGATCGTCAAGCATCAGCAGAAGATCGTCGAGCGGCTGCAGGAAGCGCTCGGCATCGCCGCGCCGGAAAGCGCGAACGGCAACGGCAATATCGGCAATATTTCGCGTGAAGAGATCGCCGAGCGCATCCGCCAGGAAGTGACGATGTACGGCATCCGCATCGACATCGCCGAAGAGCTCTCGCGCCTCACCGCGCATCTGGGCGAGACGCGTCATGTGATCGAGAAGGGCGGGCGCGTGGGCAAGCGTCTGGACTTCATGATGCAGGAGCTCAATCGCGAGGCGAACACGCTCGGTTCGAAGGCCGCAGCGAAGGAACTCGCCGACTCCTCGATGACGCTCAAGCTGCTCATCGAGCAAATGCGCGAGCAGGTGCAGAACCTCGAATAAGAACAGCGCGCGGCGTGCATGATCAACTCATGGTGAACCATGTGCGCCGCACGTTCGAAGCAACGCAGCACAGGTCGCAACTCAAGCAGCAACTCAGGAAGCAACGAACATGACCGACCAGACCAGCAGCCACAGCGGCCACAGCAGCCATAGCGGCAGCAAGGCCGAAACGAAGCCGCGCAATCCGTACGCAGGCGTCTATCCGGGCAATCTTTTCATGGTGGTCGCGCCCTCGGGCGCGGGCAAGTCCACGCTCGTGAACGCGCTGCTCGACGAAGACAGCGCGATCCGTTTGTCGATCTCGTACACCACGCGCGCGCCGCGTTCGAAAGAGCGCGACGGCGAGCACTATCACTTCACGAGCGTCGACGATTTTCTCTCGCGTCATGCCGAGGGCGAGTTCCTCGAAAGCGCGGAAGTGCATGGCAACTACTACGCCACGTCGCGCGTGTGGATCGAAGACCAGATGAAGATCGGCCATGACGTGCTGCTCGAAATCGACTGGCAAGGCGCGCAGCAGGTGAAGAAGCAGTTTCGCAACGCAGTGGAAATTTTCATCCTGCCGCCGTCGCTCGATGCACTCGCGGAACGCCTGAAAAAGCGTGGCGAAGACGAGCCCAACGTCATCACGCGACGCCTGCTTGCAGCGGGTAGCGAGATGGCGCACGCAAGCGAAGCGGAGTATGTCGTGATCAACGAAAACTTCGATCGCGCGCTGCAGGAGCTGCGCAACATCGTGAACGCAACGCGTCTGCGTTTCGCGTCGCAATACGCGCGGCACACCGAGCTGTTCGTGCAGCTCGGCATCCACCAGCCGCAGCCCGGCGCATCGGGCACATAAGGTAGAATAAGAACCTGCTGAGAATGAGAAGGAACCCGACATGGCCCGCATCACCGTCGAAGATTGTCTGAAACAAATTCCGAACCGCTTCGAATTGGCGCTCGCAGCGACGTATCGCGCACGCCAGCTCGCCCAAGGTCACACGCCGAAGATCGAAAGCCGCGACAAGCCTACCGTCGTCGCGCTGCGCGAGATCGCGGCCGGCCAGGTCGGTCTGGAAATGCTGAAAAAGGTGCCCGTCTAACGGCGGTCCCTTGTACTACGCTGTACCTTGTGTAGTACCCATTTGTCATGTAATTCGTGCCGGGCGTCGTACGCCGCGCGCCAACTGTCAAGGCCTGACCTGATACGGAGGGGAACATGAGCACCACGCCCTCGCCGGCCACCGAGGTGGACCAGGAAGCCGAGACTGCGAGCCCTGCGCGCAATTACATCGACGCGGTTCTCGAACAGTCGTTTCGCCATCTGTTCGGGCCGACCGCAACACCGGAGCAGCCTCGCAAGCACGGTGTCGTCTCCATCGCCAATCTGACCGCTGCGCTTTCCGGTTACCTCACGCCCGAGGAAATCAAGGAAGTCAAAGCGGCGTTTCATTTCAGCGACGAAGCCCACCTCGGGCAATATCGTCAGAGCGGCGAACCCTATATCACCCATCCCGTCGCCGTTGCGGAGATTTGCGCCGGCTGGAAGCTCGACGCCCAGTCGATCCAGGCTGCGCTCCTGCACGACGTGATGGAAGACCAGGGCGTGACCAAGGCGGAGCTCGCCGAGCGCTTCGGCGCGAAGGTCGCGGAACTGGTCGACGGCCTGTCGAAACTCGACAAGATGGAGTTTCGCAACCGCGAGGAAGCGCAGGCGGAGAACTTCCGCAAGATGCTGCTCGCGATGGCGCGCGACGTGCGCGTGATCCTCGTGAAGCTCGCCGACCGGCTGCACAACATGCGCACGCTCGGCGCGGTGCCGCCCGAGAAGCGCCGCCGTGTGGCGCGCGAGACCATCGACATCTACGCGCCCATCGCGCACCGCCTGGGCCTGAACAATACCTATCGCGAGCTGCAGGACCTGAGCTTCGCGAACTTCAATCCGAATCGCTACGCCACGCTCGAAAAGGCGGTGAAGGCCGCGCGCGGCAATCGCCGCGAGGTCGTGAGCAAGATTCTGGAGTCGGTGCAGCGCGCCATTGCCGATGCGAAGCTCGACGCCGAAGTCACCGGCCGCGAGAAAACCATCTTCAGCATCTACAAGAAGATGCGCGACAAGCAACTGTCGTTCTCGCAGGTGCTCGACGTGTACGGTTTTCGCGTGGTGGTCGAGTCGCCGCTCGAGTGCTACACCTGCATCGGCGCGCTCCATGCGCTCTACAAGCCTGTGCCGGGCAAGTTCAAGGACTACATCGCCATTCCGAAGGTGAACGGCTATCAGTCCCTGCACACCACGCTGGTGGGCCCGTTCGGCGCGCCCATCGAGTTCCAGGTGCGCACGCGCAAGATGCACGAGATTGCCGAAGCGGGCGTGGCGGCGCACTGGCTCTACAAGAACGGCGGCGCCGATCTCAACGACGTCCAGAAGCGCGCGCATCAGTGGCTCAAGTCGCTGCTCGACATCCAGAGCGAGGTGGGCGACTCCAGCGAATTCCTCGAGCACGTCAAGATCGACCTGTTCCCGGACGCGGTCTATGTCTTCACGCCGAAGTCGAAGATCATGGCGCTGCCGCGCGGCGCCACGGCGCTCGACTTTGCGTATTCGATTCATAGCGACCTGGGCAACCAGTGCGTCGCCGTGAAGATCAACAACGAGTTGCTGCCGCTGCGCACGGAATTGAAGAGCGGCGACATCGTCGAAGTGATCACCGCGCCGTATTCCAAGCCGAATCCGGCATGGCTCGGCTTCGTGCGCACCGGCAAGGCGCGCTCGGCCATCCGTCACTATCTGAAGACGATGCGGCTCACGGAGTCGGTGCAGCTTGGCGAGCGCCTCGTCGATCAGGCGCTCAAGGGCTATGGCTACCAGCTTGCGGAGGTCTCGCCGGAAGTGTGGGAGAAGCTGGTCCAGTGGACCGGCAACAAGAACCGCCAGGAGATCTTCGCGGACATCGGCCTCGGCCGGCGCGTGGCGGCGGTCATGGCCAAGCGCATCGAAGTGCTGATGAGCGGCCAGGACGCCGACGACGACGATCATCACCATTCGCCGCGCGACCCGAACGCGCCGCATGCGCCGCCCGTGGTCATCACCGGCACCGAAGGCATGTCGGTGCAGCTCTCGGCCTGCTGCCGCCCGATTCCGGGCGACGACATCATGGGTTATATCGGCATCGGCCTCGGCATGGCGATCCATACCACCGACTGCCGCGTGGCGCAGCGCATCCACCGGCGCGATCCGGGCCGCTGGATCGACGTGGCGTGGGCGCCGCAGCCGGGGCGTCTGTTCGACGTCGCCGTGAAGGTGCTCGTGAAGAACACGAAGGGCGTATTTGCCCGCGTGGCCGCCGACATCACGTCCGCCGACGCCAACATCGTGCACATCGCCATGGACGACGACCTCGCGCAGGAGTCCAACATGCTGCGCTTCGTGATCCAGGTGAGCGACCGCGTGCATCTCGCGAACGTCATGCGTCGCGTGCGCACGAATCCGGACGTCATGCGCATCACGCGCGAGCGTCCCAGCGACGAAGGGCACCATCGCCACGAGGGTGGCATGCGCATCGAGCGCGAGCGCGCCGATTATTGACGGCACGGGCGGCCCCTGAGCGGGCCGCTGCTTCGCAACGCTCTGGTTGCGTGACGCGATGGTGCATCGGCTCTACGGGGCTGTGCGGCCGTTTGCTGTGTCGTCCGCCTTGTCGTTCTTTCCCGGCCCGATCTTCTGCGGCCGTCCGGCGCTGCCCCTGTGCGCCGCGCCTGTGGCGACCCCACGAACCCCTTTCAACCGGAAAGCGAGGGCACGCAATGAACGTAGCTGACTTGACCGGCCTCGCGCTCGACTACTGGGTGGCGCGCAGCCTGCCGGACTTCGTGCGGGAGATCTATTTCACCGATAGCGGCGAGACCGTCGCGGTGCGCGGCAACGACCGTGGCCGTCCGTGGGACGGGCGCTTCGAGCCATCCACATCGTGGGAGGCTGCCGGCGTCGTGCTCGATCGCACCCAGCGCGTCGAGCTGAGCGAGCGGCATGGCAACGAGCCGGCGCGCTGCGTGGCCCAGTTCGAGGGCGCCCACCGTAAAGTGGAGGCGCATGGCGCAACGACACGCGAGGCGCTGCTGCGAGCGTTCGTGAAGAGCCGCTTTGGCGACACGGTGGAGGAGATGCTGCGTCAGCCGCAGGCCGTGCTGGGCGCGAGCATGACACTGGTGGGGGAGCCGAGTGCGATCGGCGACGTGGAGGACTTGCCGCGCCCGGATGCGCAGATCGGCGATATCGGAACGGAGCCGCGCTAGCCACGCTAACGAGGCGCCACAAAGACAAAGGGCCTTCCTGAATCAGGAAGGCCCTTCGAAAGGTGGCGCGGCTGGCAGGATTCGAACCCACGACCCCTTGGTTCGTAGCCAAGTACTCTATCCAACTGAGCTACAGCCGCACGCTAAAACGATACTACTTACTGCAGTGTACTACCTGAGATTTGCACTGGTATTGCTTGAGCAAAACTCGAGAAAGTTGGCGCGGCTGGCAGGATTCGAACCCACGACCCCTTGGTTCGTAGCCAAGTACTCTATCCAACTGAGCTACAGCCGCACGCAG
This sequence comes from Paraburkholderia silviterrae, assembly GCF_004353915.1. GTDB lineage: Bacteria > Pseudomonadota > Gammaproteobacteria > Burkholderiales > Burkholderiaceae > Paraburkholderia > Paraburkholderia silviterrae. Next base: position 417,576 of record NZ_SMRP01000003.1, read on the forward strand.
AAGTGAGATTATAGCAACGTTTTCAAAAAAGGGAAGGCCCTTATCGCGATTTGTCTGAGGACGCGCTTCGTGTAACCTGAGGGAAGGGTCACAGGGACCGAAGTTGCAAGCAACGTGTAGCGAAGCGAACCATCATGAACAAGGCATTTGTCAAAGAATCGACCGACAACGACGACGACGATCTCGAGGCCGGTCATCCCGAAATTCCCGCAGGGACCAAGAACTACATGACGCCCGCGGGCTACGAGCGCATGCGCAGCGAACTGCTGCACCTGATCGACGAGGACCGGCCCGAAGTGGTCAAGCTCGTCTCGTGGGCCGCCTCGAACGGCGACCGCTCCGAAAACGGCGATTACATCTACGGCAAGCGCAGGCTGCGCGAAATCGACCGGCGCATCCGCTTTTTGACCAAGCGGCTCGATCTGGCCGAGGTCGTGGACAGCAGCCGCCAGGAAAGCGTGGAACAGGTGTTCTTTGGTGCGACCGTCGACTACGGCACCGAGGACGGTGAGTCTCATACGATCACGATCGTGGGCGTCGACGAGGTCGATCTCGACCGTGGCCACGTGAGCTGGATTTCGCCTATTGCACGCGCGCTCCTGAAGGCCAAAATCGGCGATCAGGTGACGCTGCATACGCCGGCTGGGCCTGAGCCAGTCGACGTGCTCGACGTGCGCTATCCGGCGCCTGGAGCGTGACGGGCTAGCCAGCGTGGGGCACCTGGCGGCTGGTCTTGTGTGGGGCTGGCGTCGGGCACCGCGCAGAAATGAAAAAAGCGCCGCGAACGGCGCTTTTTTCTGCTGCACTGCAGGCCAAAGCAGCCTGAGGCGTTCTGCTTAGAAGCGGTGACGCATACCAACCGTCACAGCAACCTGGTCTTGCGTCGCCGAAGCCGACGTCAGGCCGTTCAGGTACGGTCCGATGTTGGCCGAGTTCGACGAGATGTGCTGCCAGTCGCCCTGGAGGTACACGTCGGTGCGCTTCGACAGAGCGTAGTCCGTCTGCAGTGCGACCGTGTTGTAGTTCGGGTTCACGCCGCCGCCGAAGTTCGCACGGGTGTACGTGTACGCGCCAGCCAGGCTCAGGGCCGGGGTCAGAGCGTAACGGATGTTGCCTTCAAAGTTCTGGAAACGTACGCTGTTCCCGTGAAGATTGATGCCGTTAGCCGTACCCGACTGCGTGGGCGAGATGCCAATCGCGTTGCCCAGTTGCGTCTGCGAGTAGACGAAGCCTGCCGTCGCCGGGCCGAACGTGTAGTTCACGCCGCCGCCGAACGTGCTTTGGCGAGCTGCACCGAAGGTGTAGTCGCCTGCTTGTGCACCCGAGAACGTAGCCGAGTTGAACTGCTGGTTGTTGATGTTGTTGTTCGCGTGCAGGTAAGCAGCTGCAAAGTTCAGGCCGGCGTAGTTATACGTCGCGCCGACGCTGTATGCGCGGTTGTTCGCGAATTCGGTGCTGTTCGAGAACGAGTACGTGCCGCCGAACTTGAAGCCTGCGTAGTTGACGCTCGAGTACTTGACCGTGTTGTTGAAACGAACCGAGTTGTTCAGGTTGTCGTTGTCGAACGGGTGAGCAGCGATCGTGCCACCGTATTGCGTGCCGGTGTTCGACAGCGGTGCGAGGTAGTCGACGACGGAGTCGTACTGACGACCGAGGGTGACCGCGCCGTACTGGTCGCTAGCCAGACCAACGAACGCTTGACGGCCGAACATGCGGCCCTTTTGACCGAGGTTGCCGTTGTCGATGTTGAAGCCGTTTTCCAACGTGAAGATGGCCTTCAGACCGCCACCGAGGTCTTCAGCGCCGCGCAGGCCCCAACGGCTGCCGTTGACCGTGCCGCTCGTTGCTTGCCAGGCGCTGTGACCGCTCGTAGCGCTCACACGCTGGTTGTTCGAGTAGGTGATGCCGGCGTCAATGAGGCCGTACAGCGTAACGCTGCTTTGCGCGTGCGCAGCCGTTGCACAAACGCCCGTGAGGGCAGCGACCATGAGAGTCTTTTTCATCTTTGTAAACTCCGAGAACAGAGGTGGGTTTCGTTGAACCCTGTTTGGGAAACCGTCCACGCGATGGGCAGCGAGAGGCAATACTCGCGTGGCGCGTTAATCCGTCGAAGTCGGTTTCCGGACAGGCAGAGTGTAGAGACGGTGCTCGGAAAGGGGGTGTTCCGATTCGCGCAATAAAGTATTGCGAAATCAGAAATTATATTGAGACTCGCGTTAGGCCTTACTGGTTGGGGCTTTCGGCGAAATTCAGGATGGCGAGGGGAGGGTGTCAACCGAACGGCGTTGTGCGATCGCTACACCAATTGATCGCGAAAAACAACGCCAATCCGGGTCAATCGCGATTATTGCTACCCACGTAACAGATGGTTGTGCTGGACAGAGTTAATGTGTCAGCGGCGCTGCGGCTATACTGCAATGGCTGCTTTTCGAAGCAGACTTTTTCGTTGACGAAAAAGATCTCCAAACCTTTGTCAGCGCGGCCCAAAGCCGCGCTCTTTTTTTGCCCGCGTCCCGCTGGCCACGCGTCGCAGGCCCTCGCAGCTCCCTCGTGGCCCTTTACCTGGCGGGCTCTTCCGGCGGCTCCGGCTGCAGGCTCCAGTCTTCCATTACATAGTGTCGAGCGTCCATAGGGGAACACAGCAGGTTGTGCCAATGGTCGCCGTGCCATGAACCGTACGCCTCGAGTTCGGCCGTCGTTGCGCTTGCCGGGTCGGTGCCGTCGATCTGTACGAGCCAATGAAAGCACCGTCGTAGTGCGGTCAGCATGGTTGCCTCCCATTGCGCGCTAACGGTATTCATGATGGATTGAATGTATTACTCGAACAACCGGTAAAAACACTTACGTTTGACACGTATTGTTACATTTGGGGCAATTCTTCCCGATCCGGCACCGGTCTTCCATTAAGCGGTAAAAAAGGTAGTCTCCATGCATATTCATTTCTCACGCATATATATCTGCATGCCTTTTGATGCTTGCTGGTTTATCTCTGAGATGGGATTGCTGTTATAAAAAATTCGCTTGACTGGCGATTGACGTTCCCCGTATAACGACGATTCTGAATTACCTTTCAGCTTCAATTCCAATGGGGAATGCAGAGAGGCAAGTCAGTTGGCTTTCGGCGTGAGGATATTGCCCGCGTCATTATATTTCTAGGGAAACTGAAAGATGGAAACCGGTATTGTCAAATGGTTCAATGATGCGAAGGGCTTTGGCTTCATCACGTCTGACGCCGGCGGTGACGACCTGTTCGCGCACTTCTCGGAGATCCGCTCGGAAGGCTTCAAGTCGCTGAAGGAAAACCAGCGCGTCTCGTTCGAAGTCAAGGTCGGCCCGAAGGGCAAGCAGGCAGCGAACATTCAGCCGCTTTAAGCGCGGCGCGCGAGCGGGCCGGCGCGCCTGCTCCCCGCGACATGCAGCCCTGGAGACCCCAGGGCTTTTTTATTTTGGAGTGTAAGAAATCGCGTAATAATATTGCGCGTCTTTAAGACACTCGCGTAATTAGCGGGAAAACCCCAATTCAAAAAACGCGTCGACAGGGCGAATAAGTAGCGCCGCCGGGAACGCGGCTGCGTCGTGAACACCCTGCGCGCTTTGCCCAAACAAGGCATACTTGGGCGCACTTCTCATTCTCGTCTTGCTGTTTCACCATGTCCGACACCCTTTTGAGCGCCGAGCTTTCGTCCGGCGATGCCCCGCTGGTTTTCGTGGATCTAGAAACGACGGGCGGATCGGTGGGCGATCACCGCATCACTGAGGTCGGGGTTGTCGAGGTGAAGGATGGGCTGGCCACGCGATGGAGTTCGCTGGTCGATCCGCAACAAGCGATACCGCCCTTTATTCAGCAGCTCACCGGTATTACCGACGCAATGGTGCGCGGGGCGCCCACGTTTGCCGAAATTGCGCCCGCGCTGTTCGAACGGCTCGCGGGCAAGCTTTTCATCGCGCATAACGCCAGTTTCGATCGCGGCTTTCTACGCGCCGAGTTCGATCGCGCTGGCTTTGCGTTCAATCCCGACGTGCTGTGCACGGTGCGCCTGTCGCGGGCGCTGTTTCCCGCCGAGAAGCGCCACGGCCTGGACGCACTGGTGGAGCGCCACGCGCTCGTGCCGGCCGATCGGCATCGCGCGCTTGCCGACGCCGATCTGCTCTGGCAGTTCTGGCAGCGCCTGCCAGGGCTCGTGCCCGCGCAAATGCTTGCCGCACACGTCGAACGGCTCACGCGCCGGCATCGCCTTGCGGGCGACATCACCGATGATCTCATCGATACTGCGCCAGCCGGCCATGGCGTCTACGTGTTCTTCGGCGAAAACGACGTGCCGCTTTATGTTGGGCGCAGCGTGCGCGTGCGTCAGCGCGTGCGTTCGCATTTGTCGGGCGAGCGGCGCTCGGCGCGTGAGCAGCGCATGGCGCAGCAAATCCGGCGTGTCGAATGGCAGGCGACGGGTGGGGAGTTGGGGGCGCTCTTCGTCGAGGCGCGATGGATCGCGCAATTGCGCCCGTCGTTCAACCGCGTGCCACGCGTTTCGAAACACGACCCGGCGGACGCGCCTTGGCCGTTCGATGGTGCCGTGCTGGTGGAGGAGCGCGATGCCGCGCACGACCAGCCCGTGTTGCATGTGATCGATCGCTGGTGCTACCTCGGTGTGGCGGCGAGCGCGGCTCAGGCTGCGAGTCTCGTTGCAGCGTCGGCCGCGGCCGACGCACCGTTCGAGCTTTCGACGTGGCGCATTCTGCAGAGCCGCCTTGAGAAGGGGCTGCGCGTACTACCCTTGCAGGACCTGGTCGCCGACGGACTGACGAACGCGGCCTGACGCTGCCTGACGCGGCCCAAGAGCCGGCGTCCGATGGTTGACTTGGCGGGTTATGCGGTGCCGCCTACGCCACCCCCTTCGCAGACATGTCCGAGCGCGTGCGTCATGGCCTCGGCATGCGTGGAGTCGTAACGCGTCAATTCCTTCCAGTTTGCAACTGCACGCGCGACGCGCGCAGGGCAGTCATCCGCCGCACGCGCGGGCTGCACGCGCGCCAGTGCGCCGATGAGCTGCGCCGTCAGGCGATCGAGTTGTGGGCGCGTGACGCTCGCGAGGTCCGGCGCTGGACCGGAGGGCGGCTGCGAAGACTGCCAGCTCGCGAAAAGCGCCTGCTGCACTTGCGTGCTCGCATCGATTTGATCGCGGAAGAAGGTTCGTGCGAACGCCGGATCGACGCCCGCCGCCGCGGCGCGTTTCTGCACGTCGGCGAGCAGGGCGTTTTCGCGCGGCGTGTCTGTGATCGGCTTGTGGTTGAGCCATTTCCACTGTGCGACGGGCTCTGCCAGCGAGAGGCGCTGTGCAACGAGCGCGACGAGATTGGTGAGTGCGGTGTCGTCGCCGTCGGCGTGTGCCGAGGTGGCCGGCAAGATGATCAGGAGTGCAGCGGCGCAGGACGCGAGGGCGCGGAATGCGGATTTCATTGAGGGAGGGCAGGACGGCTGGCCGAAGAGGGAAAAGCGAAGGATAGCCGGTTATAGGACGCTTGCCGCGTTATTGACGATCGTGCGAGAGAGAGCCCGTCGCCGCGAATACCGCCAATGCGGTGAAAAACGATCTGGATTGTCGGTGCGTTTGCGCACGTTTTGCGCGCGGCATAAACCACACGCACGTTCAATCGAACGCGCGTGCGCTAAGCGAGCTGAGGCTGCTCAGTATGGGCGCGACCAAGCGCGCGCACCATCGTTGCAATAGTGCGATCGTATGCGCGCAAAAACATACGCCAACGCCCGCTCGGGCCGGCCGCTTGTTTTGCACGTCTAGCGCCAGTGCGCTGCCCCGTCACTTCTGTTCGTGTGCCTTGCGCTGCTCGTCGAGAAATGCCCGAACGTGAGCGGGCAATTCATCGCCGAGAAACTCGACGGCCACCGGTTCCGGATCCGGGCTGAATACTTGGTCCGGGGTCGGAATCCTTGGCGGTTTGGCGTCCATGATCTTTCTCCTATGTAAGGCAATTATCCGACTGCGCCCTTCAATCGCGCTAGTGCCCGCCAACGCAAAGGAGTTTTTCTGGTGCGCGTGTTGCTTTATTTGCACATCGGGATAACTTATTATCTGCGCCGGAATATACTTTCACAGTTGCACTTCACGGCGCCTGCATGGCGCTTCAGTCTGCGGGGTGTTCGCGCATCGCGTAAGCGTCGCTCCTGCTGCGCTGCCGCAGCTCTCCTCCCGCTGGCGCTGGCGGCGGCCGCACAAGCGCGGTAGCGGCTTGCTGCGGCGCGTGGCAAGCGTGCTCGTGCGCGCCTGTCTGTTACGCGCCGCCCTGGTCTGACTGCATATCCGTACCCTCTATATCGGCCAATTATCGGCCGAGCTTGATTCGAAATCTTTAAACATAATTAAAACGGTGTAAGCGTTCGTATCTGTCGAGCGGGTCTCCCATCCTATGTCTGCATTTCCCAGCGAGTTAATGCCAGTACTCCCATAAATGGTCGCTGGCGTGAACCGCCGCGTATTGATGTCGCGCGGCTGCCCCCTCAGGACTGCACCGGCGCCGGCACCTGCTGCACCTGGGCGTGGTTCGCCGGTACCGCTCGCACGTTCACTTGACCGTGGATACGCGCCTGATGAACATCCGCGAACATGTAGTACGGGAAAGGGTGGGCGGGCTCGGACGCCGCGTCGAGGCGCGCGACGAGCTCGGGCGCGAGCGTAAAGTCGAGCGCGCCAAGCGACTCCTCGAGTTGTGCGGCCTTCGTCGCCCCGACGATGATGCTGGACACGCCTCGCTTCTGATACAGCCAGTTCAGTGCCACCTGCGCCATCGGCCGGCCGGCTTCATGCGCGACGCGCTCGAGTTCGGCGACGATCGCGAAGTTGCGCGGCGAGAGCTTGTCGAAGCCGGGCGGCGGATTCGGGCCCACGGTTTGCAGCCGGCCCGCGCCTGCGATGGCCGTGAGACCCGCCGCGCCATCCGCGCCCGATTGCGAAGGCCGATACTTGCCCGATAGCACGCCCATGCCGAGCGGACTCCAGGGCACGAGCCCCATGCCAAGCTGCGTCGCCAGATCGGCGAACTCGTGCTCGGGGTTGCGCTCGATCAGCGAGTATTCGAGCTGCATCGCCGCGACGGGCTCGAAGCCGCGCCATTGCGCGAGGGTCTGCGCGCGGCCCGCATACCAGGCTGGCACGTCCGAGAGTCCCACGTAGCGGATCTTGCCCGCGCGCACTGCGTCGTCCATGGCGCGCATCACTTCATCGACGGGCGTCATGCGGTCCCATGTGTGCAGGTAGTAGAGGTCGATGTAATCGGTGCCGAGGCGCTTGAGCGAGCCTTCGAGCGCGCGCAGCAAGTTCTTGCGATGATTGCCGCCCGCGTTGGGATTGCCCGTTTGGGCGTTGTACGAATACTTGGTGGCGATGACGAGCTGCTCGCGCAGGCCGCGCGCAGCGGCGAAGCGTCCGACCCAGGTTTCGCTCGTGCCTTCCGTGTAGAGATCGGCGGTATCGATGAAGTTGCCGCCGGCGTCGACATAGAGATCGAAGAGGCGGCGCGCGCTGGCTTCGTCCGCGCCCCAGCCCCATTCGGTGCCGAACGTCATTGTGCCGAGGGCGATTGGGCTCACGCGCAGGCCGGAGCGGCCGAGCAGGGTGTAGGTGTCGAGTTTCATGGCGAGTGTCCGATCCCGCGCGAAGCGCGCAGGTGAGTGGTGAGTACGGCCTCATCTTGCGCCCGATCATTCTGTGGAAAAATCGGGTCCACCTGAAAGGACTGTGAAGCCGGGCTTCACAATGGAGGCCAGATGGATCCGACCTTCGCCGCAACGCCAGGCGCATCCGCTCTCGCGGCGCGCTTGCCCGCACTGCTCGCGGTCGCTGCCGTCGCGCGTCACGGCAGCTTCACGCGCGCGGCACTCGCTTGCGGGTTGTCGACGTCCGCGCTCTCGCAAAGCGTGCGCGCGCTCGAAACCCAGCTAGGCGTGCGGCTCTTCAATCGCACGACGCGTCGCGTCGCGCTCACCGAAGCGGGCGCGCAGTTTCTCGCGCGCGTGCAGCCGGCGCTCACCGAGATCGAGGCAGCGTTCGATGTGCTCGACGCCTCGCGCGATCAGCCCGCCGGCGCGTTGCGCATCAATCTGCCGCGCGTCGCGAGCGAGCTGCTCGTGCTGCCGCATCTCGCGGAATTCATGGAGCGGCATCCACAAATCCGGCTCGAACTCGCGCTCGACGACGCCTTTGCCGATCTCGTGGGCGAGGGCTTCGACGCGGGCATCCGGCTCGGCGAATCGCTCGCGCCGGGCATGGTCGCGGTGCCGATCGGCGGCCCGATCCGCCTTGCCGTGGTGGGTGCGCCGGCGTATTTCAGACGCCACGCGCCGCCGGCCACACCCGACGATCTCGCCGCTCATAACTGCCTGCACTACCGCTTCGCGACGGGCGGCGTCTACCGGTGGGAGTTCGCGCGGCCGGACGACCCACAGCGCGTGTTCGACGTGCTCACGCAAGGGCGCTTCATGACCAACGATTTACGGACGATGGTCCGGGCCGCCGAACAAGGCGTGGGCTTGCTGCACGTGATCGAGGATTATGTGCGCGCGCAACTCGACAGCGGGCGCCTCGTGCCCGTGCTTCAAGACTGGTGCCCGTCGTTTCCCGGCTTCTATCTGTACACGCCTGGGCGCGCGCGATTGCCGCCCAAGCTGCGCGCCTTCATCGATTTCCTGCGCGAGAAGCGCGGGATGGCCTGAGGCACGGCGTGGTTTTCAGCATCGTCTGATTCGGCTGCCTGGCGATCTTCGCTATCTTCAAAAAAGCCTCGACTCAAGCAGCGTGCGGGCATCGGCCATCGGTAGCCCGCCGCCGGTAGCCCGCCGCCTCAACGTTCTACGTCCCTCGACTTTCAATCCTCAATCCGGGCATCGCGCAAATTTATTGCGTGAACACACAATGAGCCATCAAGACGGCACCGCACTGGCCGCTAATGCGTCCGACGACTCGATCACGCAAGCCTCGCTTGCGCGCGCCGACCAATACTTCGACAACGGCCAAATGGCTGAAGCGCTGCGTGGCTATCAGGACGTGCTTGCCGCAGAGCCCCGCCATGAGCACGCACTGCATCGCACCGCGCTCGCGCATTTTCGTAGTGGAGAGCAGGCCATCGCGCGCGACTGGCTGGAACGCGCAATCAACGCCGCGCCGCAGCGTGCCGAATTGTGGGAGCATCGCGGCCTGCTCGCGGCACTCGCAGGCGAGCACATCGCAGCGGAGGCCTTCTATCACCGGGCCCTCGTACTCTGCGGAGGAACGGCCAGTCTGCATCGCAATCTGGGCGACGTGCTGAAGCTCGCCGGCCGCGGGGCCGAAGCGTGTGCACATTATGAAAAGGCGCTCGGGTTCGATCCCGGGCTTCACCATGCCGTGCGCCGCCTCGCCTCGCTCAGCCTCGAAGACGGGCGCCACGAAGAGGCCGTGAATTATCTGCGCCGTGCATGGGCGCTCGGTGCGTCGCGCTTGGCCGATGGCATCGATTTGATCAAGGCGCTGTCGCACCTTGGAAACGCCACGGAAGCGGACCTGCAGATCGGGCGCATGCGCACGGCATTCGCTGCGGATCCCAACGCGCTCGACGAACTCGCATTTCACCTGAACGAACTGCACCGCTACGAACTGGCGTACGAAGTCGCTACGCAAGGGCTCGCGGTGGATGCCGCGGTCGCCGGACTGCATCACAACGCCGCCTATGCGTCGAACATGCTCGGCGCGTTTGCACGCATGCGGCAGCACAGCGTCGAGGCTGCGCGCCTGATGCCCGACGACGCACATCTGCAGTTCAACGTTGCAGTTTCGCTGCTCCGTGACGCAGAGTTTGAGGAAGGCTGGCGCCATTACCGCTGGCACGAACGTCTGCAACAGAACAGCACGCTGGCGCAGCCAGACTTCCCGCAGTGGTGCGGCGAGCCGGTTGCCGGGCGACGCTTCTTGCTGGTCGGTGAGCAGGGACTGGGCGACCAGATCCAGTCGCTGCGCTACGCCGACTGGTTGCGGCGCCAGGGGGCAATTGTCGATGTCTGGGTCGGCGAGGCGCTGGGCGACGTGGCGGTGTGTGCGAGCGGGGTGAACAGGGTCTGGACTGCGCTGCCGCCCGGTCCCTACGACTTCTGGAGCCGCATGTTCCGCTTCCCCGAATATATGAAGCTGAGCCCGAGCATGTTGCCGCTCGCGATGCCGTACCTCAGCGCGCCTTCCGAGGTCGTTGGCCGTTGGCGCGAGCGGCTTGTCGACGCGATAAGCACGGACGCGCTCACGCGCCGAATAGGTCTGGTGTGGGCCGGCAATCCCGACTACGAGTTCGACCGCTATCGCTCCATCGCCCTGCGTGCGCTGCATCCGGTGCTCGAGCGGCGCGGCGTGGCGTGGTTTGCGCTGCAAAAGGGCGCTGCGCAGAGCGAGGTGGAGGCGTTGCCGCCTGGCATCGACATCACGCCGCTCGGGCCGGAGATCGGGAGCTTCACCGATACGCTCGCCGTCGTGCAGTCGCTCGACCTCGTGATCACCGTGGATACATCGGTTGCGCATCTGGCGGGCGCTGCGGGCGTGCCGGTGTGGATTCTGCTGCCGACTTGCACCGACTGGCGCTGGATGGCGGGCCGCAACGATACGCCGTGGTATCCGTCGGCGCGGCTTTTCAGGCAGCAAGAACTGGGGTGCTGGGATGATGTGATCGAGGCGGTGGGGGAGGCGCTCGATGCTTTGCCGCCGCACGGCTAACGACGCGGGTTCGCTGCCGTGATGTGCAAGGCGGCGGCACAAAGCAAAAAGCCCAGTCGAAGACTGGGCTTTTTGCTTGAAACTTGGTGGTGCCGGAAAGAGGAATCGAACCCCCGACCTTCGCATTACGAATGCGCTGCTCTACCGTCTGAGCTATTCCGGCGTCACATCAGAGAAGGAAGATTATAGGAAAGATCCGCGGGATGCGCAAGCCCTTTCCTCATCTTTTTATTTTTTCGCTTCCTGGTGGTAACGCGTCACGCGCTCCACCTCGTTCTTCGAGCCGAGGAACACGGCCACGCGCTCGTGCAGGCTCTTCGGCTGAATGTCGAGAATGCGCTGTTCGCCGTTGGTCGCCATGCCGCCGGCCTGCTCGACGATGAACGACATCGGGTTCGCTTCGTACATGAGACGCAGCTTGCCCGGCTTCGACGGATCGCGGCGGTCGGCCGGATACATGAAGATGCCGCCGCGGCTCAGGATACGGTGCACATCGGCGACCATCGAGGCGATCCAGCGCATGTTGAAGTTCTCGCCGCGCGGGCCATCCTTGCCCGCGTTCAGCTCGCCGACGTACTGCTGCACCGGCTCATACCAGTGGCGCGCGTTCGAGGCGTTGATCGCGTATTCGCGCGTCTCTTCGGGAATGCGCATGTTGCTCTGCGTGAGCACCCACGAGCCGAGCTCGCGGTCGAGCGTGAAGCAGTTCACGCCGTTGCCGGTCGTGAGCACGAGCACGGTCTGCGGGCCGTAGACGGCGTAGCCCGCCGCGACCTGTTTGGTGCCGGGCTGCAGGAACGATTCTTCGGTGGCCTGCTGGCCGTCCGGGCAGCGCAGCACCGAGAAGATCGTGCCGATCGAGACGTTCACGTCGATGTTCGACGAGCCGTCGAGCGGGTCGAACACGAGCAGATACTCGCCCTTCGGATAATTGGCCGGGATCGGGAAGAAGGTTTCCATTTCCTCGGACGCCATGGCCGCGAGGTTGCCGCCCCATTCGTTGGCGTCGAGCAGGATCTCGTTGGACAGGATGTCGAGGTTCTTCTGCACTTCGCCCTGGACGTTCTCGCTGCCGGCGGTGCCGAGCGCCTCGCCGAGCGCGCCCTTGCTGACGTTGTAGCTGATCGCCTTGCACGCACGCGCGACGACTTCGATCAACAGGCGCAGATCGGCAGGCAGGTTGCTGTGCTCGCGCTGCTGCTCGATCAGGTATTTGGTGAGAGTGGTACGACGTTGCAATGCCATTGCAGTACTCCGGATGCGCTTGGGGATAGCGCAATTCTACCTGCTGGACGGGGCGCGGCCCGCTTGCGGCACTGCAAAAAAAGCCGCCGATGCCCGGCGTGGCACGCCTGGCGGCCCGTCCGGTCAATCCCGAAAATCCGCTCGATCGCGCCGCGGACGGAAAAATAATGCAGAAAAAAAGCGCATAAAAATGCCGGCCGCGAAGGCCGGCAGCGTTTAGGGCGTGTGCGCGATCTGGCGGTGCGCGGCGCGGCCGGACTGCGCCGCGCGGCACCGCGCAGTGTCAGGCCTACGCCAGTGCCTTTTCCACGATCTCGCGCACGTCGCGCGACTTCGCCTGTGCGGCGACCTGCTCGAGCGCGGCGCGCATTGCCTCGCGCAGCGCGGGCGTGAAGCGGCGCCACAGCTCGAGATTGCGCGCAAGGCGCGCCGCAACCTGCGGGTTGATGGCGTCGAGCGCGATGACCTGATCGGCCCAGAACGCGTAGCCCGAGCCGTCGGCAGCGTGGAATTGCGCCGGATTGGCCGCGCAGAAGCTGAAGATCAGCGAGCGCGCCCGGTTCGGGTTCTTCAGATTGAAGGCCGGATGGCGCATCAGCGCGCGCACGGTCTCGATCGTCGGACGCTGTGCCGTGCCGCGCTGCGTGGCCTGCAGCGAGAACCACTTGTCGATGACGAGCGGCTCCTTCTCGAAGCGCGCGTAGAAGTCCTCGAGCGCCTGCTTCGCATAGTCGCCGCCCGTGCCCGCCGCCGCGTTCATCAGTGCCGAAAGCGCGGCCGCGCGGTCGGTCATGTTGTCCGCGCCGTCGTATTGCGCGGTGGCGAGCTGCACGGCGTCGGCGGGGTCGTCGAGCTCCGAGAGGTACGAGAGCGCGAGGTTCTTCAGGCCGCGGCGGCCTGCCGCTTCCGGCGTGGGCTCGTAGGCGCCCGGCGTGAGGTTGCCGTCGTAGGCGGCGAGCCATTCGGTCTTGAGCGCCGTGGCGAGGCCCTTGCGCACGAACTGGCGTGCGGTGTGCACGGCGGCGGGATCCGACTCCGCCATTTGCTCCGCGAGGTAGGTTTCCGAAGGCAGCATCAGCGCGAGCTCCCGGAACGACGGCGAGAGCGACGCATCGGTCAGCACATGGGCAAAGGCTTTGACGAGCGCGTCATTGAGCACGAGCGGCTGTCCCGCGGCGGCGCGCGTGGCCAGCGCGAGCAGCTCGCGCGTGGCGAGGCGCTGGCCCGCTTCCCAGCGGTTGAACGGATCGCTGTCGTGCGCGAGCAGGAACGCGAGCTCGTCGTTGCTGTAGTCGTACTCCACGATGACCGGCGCCGAGAAGTTGCGCAGCAGCGAGGGCAGGGGCTTGTGAGCGACGTCGACGAAGGTGAAGGTCTGCTGCGCCTCGGTGAGCTCGAGCACGCGTGTGGTTCCCGATGCGCCGTTTTCGCCTTCGAGCGTCAGCGGCAGGTCCGCGCCGTCGGGGCCGATCAGGCCGATCGCAAACGGGATCAGGAGCGGCCCATTCTGCGTTTCGCGCGCAGCGGGCGAGCCGTTCGCATAGCCCTGCGCGAGCGTCACGCTATAGCGCTGCGCGGCTTCGTCGTATTGCGTGGTGACGGTGACACGCGGCGTGCCCGCCTGGCTGTACCAGCGCTCGTACTGGGCGAGGTCGCGGCCATTGGCGTCGGCCATCGCGCGGCGGAAGTCGTCGCAGGTCACCGCCTGGCCGTCGTGGCGCTGGAAGTAGAGGTCCATGCCCTTGCGAAAGCCGTCGCGGCCGAACAGCGTCTGGTACATCCGCACGACTTCCGCGCCTTTCTCGTAGACGGTCATCGTGTAGAAGTTGTTGATCTCGACGTAGCTCTCGGGGCGCACCGGATGCGCCATCGGGCCCGCGTCTTCGGCGAACTGCATCTGGCGCAGCACGCGCACGTCCTCGATGCGCTTGGTCGCGCGCGCGGCCTCGTTCTCGTCGCCGCCCGACATGGCCGCCGAGAACTCCTGGTCGCGGAACACCGTGAGGCCTTCCTTCAGGCTTAGCTGGAACCAGTCGCGGCAGGTCACGCGGTTGCCGGTCCAGTTGTGGAAGTACTCGTGGCCCACCACGGCTTCGATGTTGGCGAAGTCGACGTCGGTGGCCGTTTCCGGATTCGCCAGCACGTACTTCGTATTGAAGATGTTGAGCCCCTTGTTCTCCATCGCGCCCATGTTGAAGTCGCTCACGGCGACGATCATGAAGCGGTCGAGATCGAGCTCGAGGCCAAAGCGCAGCTCGTCCCAGCGGATCGAGTGGATGAGCGAGTCCATCGCGTGGCGCGTCTTGTCGAGGTCGTGCGGCTCGACCCACACCTGCAACAGCTTGTCCTTGCCCGAGCCGCTCTTGATGCGCTCCTCGAGCGCCACGAGCTTGCCCGCCACCAGCGCGAACAGATAGCTCGGCTTGCGGAACGGGTCTTCCCACTTCGCGAAGTGGCGGCCGTCGGGCAGATCGCCTTCCTCGATGAGGTTGCCGTTCGAGAGCAGCACCGGGTAGGCGGCCTTGTCGGCGCGCAGCGTGACGGTGTAGGTCGACATCACGTCGGGGCGGTCGAGGAACCAGGTGATGCGGCGAAAGCCTTCCGCTTCGCATTGCGTGAAGAAGTTGCCGCTCGACACGTAGAGCCCCGAGAGCGTGGTGTTCGCTTCCGGGTTGCAGGCGCCGGTGAGCGTGAGCGTGAACGCGTCGGGCACGTTCTCGACCGTGAGGCCGTGCTCGTGCGCGCGCACGTTCTCGTACGGCTTGCCATCGATTTGCGCGCCCATGAATTCGAGTTGCTCGCCCATCAATTCGAGGTGCGCGTCAGGCCTGGCATCGGGGTTGCGGCGCACGCGCAGCGTGCTCTTGACGATGGTGCGCTCGGGCACGAGGTCGAATTCGAGGTCGACGGTGTCGATCAGGAAGGCGGGCGGCGCGTACTCTTCGCGGCGGATCACGGTGGGCGTGGCGGTATCGGACATGGTCTCGTGCGGGAAAGCTTCGGGTCGGATGGCGATATAGGGAGGCCGCGCCTTGACAGTCAATGCGGCGGCCGGCCGTCCCATTGTACAAAGGCTCGGTCTGCTTGTCCGATGTGGCCCGAAGGCGTAGGCCGTGGCGCGCCTCCGAACTTTCGCGCCGGCGCGCGAGTCAGTATGATCGGGGCCTGTCGCGAAGACGACTCTGAGACGACAGCCTTTCACCACCACTGGCAAGACTGCAACGAGAAGACCATGATGCCCCACCGATGGACCCGCCGTGCTCTGCTCATGCTGGCGGCGCTCGCCGTGACGCTGTCCGGTTGCACCACCTACGTGACGAGCCAGGTGAGCGCGTTCTCCGCGTGGGAGGGCGGCAGCGACGCCACGCGCACCTACGCATTCACGCGCAATCCGGACCAGCAGCAAAGTATCGAGCAATCGACCTACGAGAATTTCGTCGCGGGCAGCCTCTCCGCGTATGCATTCCGCCAGGTGCCCGAGCAGCAGGCGCGTTATCTCGTGGGCCTCGCCTACGGCAGCCGGATGGACACGGTGACGGTCGCGCAGCCCGTCTTTTACAACCCGTGGCCCGCCCCGTACTGGGGGCCGTTCAATCCGTGGGGGCCTTGGGGTCCCTGGGGCCCCGCCTACGTGAACCAGACTTACCCCGTCTATTCACATGCGCTCGGCATACGCATCACGGAAAAAGCGAGCGGCAAGGAAGTCTATAACGTCACTGCACGCACATCGGGCGACGAGCCTTCGCTCGTGCGGGTGATGCCGTATCTGGTGCGCAGCGCGCTGTCGAACTTCCCGCTGCAGAACGGCTCGGTGCAGCAGGTCAGGCTGCCGGTGGACAAGAACGGCGGGGCGCCGAACGAGGCGCAGGCAGCCGCGGCGTTGCCGCCGGCGGCTACAGCGGCGCCGGCAGGGGCTGCCCCGGCAAAGTGACCGGTCAACGTGACGGCTGGCATGAATGAACGAAAGCGCGCCGGATTCGAAGGTCAGGCGCGCTTTGCTTTTGGGGCGCTCACGCGTCCTGTTCCCCTTTGCGTCAGACGCCCACGCCCATGATCGCGAGCACGCCGAGCACCACGAACAGCACGGCGGCGATGCCGTGCACCAGCTTCGTCGGCAGCTTGTGCGCGAAGCGGTCGCCCAGCAGGATCGCGGGCACGTTCGCGATCATCATGCCGAGCGTCGTGCCGGCCACCACGCCGAAGAAGTCATGAAAGCGCGCGGCGAGCGCAACGGTCGCGATCTGGGTCTTGTCGCCCATCTCGGCGAGAAAGAAGGTGACGACGGTAGCCCCGAACACGCCCAGCCGCGTGCGGTTGACGTTGGCTTCGCCTTCGTCGAGCTTGTCGGGCACGAGTATCCACAGGCCCATCGCCACGAAGGAAGCGGCGAGTGCCCAGCGCATCACCGAAGGCGTGACGAGCGCGCCGAGCCAGGTGCCCAGTGCGCCCGCGCCCGAGTGATTGACGAGCGTGGCGACCAGCACGCCGAGGATGATCGGCATGGGCTTGCGATAGCGCGCCGCGAGCACGAGCGAGAGCAACTGCGTCTTGTCGCCGATTTCGGCGAGCGCGACCGCGCCGGTGGAGACCAGAAAGGCTTGATTCACGTTTTGATGATCCTCGGGCCGAGATGAGTGCGAGCGACGACCCACGACCCGCCGGGCCCTGTAGCGGCGGTCATGAGTCATCGGTCTCGCCAGGCCCGAAGCTGCATCCGCCATGGCCGCGCAGGCCAAGTCTGTTGACGGACGCCCCCGCCTCACGTGCGCGGCGCGCGGCAAACCATGAAGGCCGGCCGGGTGGCACGAGGCGGGGCGGCTACTCCCCAATGAACTGTGAATTATAGCATCGGCATTTTCCGACAAGAGGCGTTGCCGATCCTGTCGGATCGACGATTCTCAGCGCTTCGCTTCATCACGGCTGTGCACACGCGCACCGGCCGCGTAGGTCTCGAACACGGCGCGGTCGTCGCCGAGCAGGGCCAACGCGAACAGCAGCTCTTCGAGCGATTCGGCGCGCGCGGTGCGGCGCGCGAGCAGCGGCGTCGCCTGCGGGTCAAGCACGACGAAGTCCGCCTCGCTTTGCGGCGCGAGCGTGCCGATCTTGTCGGCGAGATCGAGCGCGGCCGCAGCGCCCGCCGTGGCGAGCCAGAAC
Source organism: Paraburkholderia silviterrae (assembly GCF_004353915.1). GTDB lineage: Bacteria > Pseudomonadota > Gammaproteobacteria > Burkholderiales > Burkholderiaceae > Paraburkholderia > Paraburkholderia silviterrae. The sequence goes on from NZ_SMRP01000003.1 coordinate 434,717, forward strand.
ATGCGCGTGGCCGTCAGATGGTGGCCGCCCATGCGCGCAACCTTGTGCGCCTCGTTCATGGTTTGCAGCATCGAGAACGACGTGCCGCCGCCCACGTCCGTCGCGAGCGTGACGGGCATCTGCGAGGCCTGCGCCTTGTCGAAGTCGAACAGGCCGCTGCCGAGGAACAGGTTCGAGGTCGGGCAGTGCGCGGCGACCGTGCCGGTCTGCGCCATGCGCTGGCGGTCTTCGTCGTCGAGCCAGATGCAGTGGCCGTACACGGCGCGACGACGCAGGAGTCCATAACGATCGTAGACGTCGAGATAGCTGCGCTGGCGCGGGAACAGCTCCTTCACCCACTTCACTTCGTCGAGATTCTCCGCGACGTGGCTCTGAATGAAGATGTCGCCGTGCGCCTTCGCAAGCGCCTCGCACGCTTCGAGCTGCGCCTCGGTCGAGGTGGGCGCGAAGCGCGGCGTGAGCGCGTACATCTGGCGGCCGTTGTTGTGCCAGCGCGAGATGAGCTCGGCGCTGTCGTCGTAGCCGGTCTGGGGCGTGTCGCGCAGGAACTCGGGGCAGTGGCGGTCCATCAGCACCTTACCCGCGACCATGCGCATGTTCTTCGCGGCGCTTGCGGTGAAGAGGGCGTCGGCCGATTGCTTGTGCACCGAGCAGTAGACGAGCGCCGTGGTCGTGCCGCATGCGAGCAGCTCGTCGACGAAAAAGCGCGCCGTGTCGCTCGCCACGCCTTCGTCCGCAAAGCCACGCTCGGTCGGGAACGTGTACGTTTCGAGCCACGGCAGCAGACCCGGCGCGGGCGAGGCGATCATGTCGGTCTGCGGGTAGTGGATGTGCGTGTCGATGAAGCCCGGCACGATCAGCTTGTCGCGCAGGTCGTGCACCGGCGCGCCTTCGGCCACGCTTGCGCGCAGCGCCGACCAGGCGCCCGCCGCGGCCACGCGGCCGTCTTCGACGATCACGACGCCGTCTTCGTGGAATTGGGCGGCATCGGGCGACTGCGCGGGGTCGCCGGTGAACGTCAACAGTTTTGCGCGATAAGCCGATTGAGTCATGGGAACATCGTCTCCGAAAATTTCAGGTATTCATAAGCAGGATTCGTGCGTGCCTTGCGTCTTCGCAGATGGCGCGCTGCGTGCGCGCCGCTCCTGAAAACGCGGCGCGCAAAAGCCCTGGGGCCGGCGCTCGCGCGCCGGTCCCTGTCGAGGGTGAAGCCTTAGGGCCTGTTATTCGCGGGAACAGGCTTTGGACCGGGACGTCCTGCGCGGGATCACACCACGGCGCCGCTCCAGTACTGATCGAGCTTCGCGATCAGCGCGGCGCGTTCTTCGCGTGTCACGAACGACGCCTCGAAGCCGTTGCGCAGGATCGTGTACACCTCTTCGTCGTCGAGCCTCAGCGCGCTGATGATGGCGCTGTAGTTCTCGTTCACGTAGCCGCCGAAGTAAGCGGGATCGTCGGAATTGACGGTCACCGCGACGCCTTCGTCGAGCAGCTGCTTGAGCGTGTGCTTCGTCATGTCGTCGAACACGCAGAGCTTGAGGTTCGAGAGCGGGCAGACGGTGAGCGCGACGCGCGTGTCGGCGAGGCGCGTGACGAGCGCAGGGTCTTCGATGCTGCGCACGCCGTGATCGACGCGGTCGACCTTGAGCAGATCGAGCGCTTCGTAGATGTAGGCGGGCGGGCCTTCCTCGCCCGCATGCGCGACGAGCTTCAGGCCCTTCGCGCGCGCCTTCTCGAACACGCGCTCGAATTTCGAGGGCGGATGGCCGCGCTCGGACGAGTCGAGGCCCACGCCGATCATGCGCGGATAGCGGTCGAACAGCGGCAGCGCGGCGTCGAACGTGGCGAGCGCATCGGCTTCGCTCAGATGGCGCAGGAAACAGAGGATCAGCTTGCTCGTGAGGCCGCGCTTTTCGGCGTCGGCGAGCGCGCGGTCGAGGCCCGCGACCACGGTTTCGATCGCCACGCCGCGTTCGGTGTGCGTTTGCGGATCGAAGAATATTTCGGTGTGCACGACGTTGTCCGCGAGCGCGCGCTCGCAGTAGGCCATCGTCATGTCGTAGAAGTCCTGCTCGGTGAGCAGCACGCTCGCGCCTGCATAGTAGATGTCGAGGAACGACTGCAGGTCGGTGAAGGCGTAGGCCGCGCGCAGGGCTTCGATAGACTCGTACGCGAGCTTGACGTTGTTGCGCTGTGCGAGCGCGAAGATCAACTCGGGCTCGAGCGAGCCTTCGATATGGATGTGCAGCTCGGCCTTCGGTGCGCGCGCAGCTTTCTGCACGAGCGGGTTCGCAGGGGTCGTGATGGTCATGGTTCGCTCAATCGAGTTCGTTCAGTGAATGACATCACGCGGAATGGAATCGTGCCGGAAGCGGCGTGCCGGGGACCGCAACGCCCGCGTGCTCTCGCGCATGCAGGCCCGCCGCAGCCGCCTCGATCGCCTGCAGCAATTGCGCGGCGGCCGAGATCGCGATGACTTCGGGCGACTTGTCGACGATGCCGTCCACGCCGAGCGGACACTGCATGCGTGCGATCTGCAGCGGATCGATGCCGCGCGCGGCGAGCCGGTGCTCGAACTGCTTGCGCTTCGTGTGCGAGCCGATCATGCCGAAGAACACGAAGTCGCCGCGGCGCAGGATGCGCTCGGCAAGATCGAGGTCGCGCGAATGATCGTGCGTCATCACGATGAAGCTGGTGCCGGGCGGAGCGGCGTCGATGGCTTCGTCGGGTGCGTCGTTGGCGTCGATCGCGACGTTGGGCGCGTTGAGTGCCGCAAACGCTTCCGGCGAGGGAAACGCGGCGTCGCGCTCGTCCACCCAGCGCACGTGGCACGGCAGCGTGCCAAGCACGCGCACGAGCGCCGCGCCCACGTGGCCCGCGCCGAACAGCACGACGGGCCAGTCGTTCGGCGCGATGGTCTCGGTGAGCAGCATCGTGCCGTCGGCCTGACCTGGCGTGCCGGTGTCCCAGAGCAGGCAATCGGGCGTTTCCACGCCAGGCTCCGGCTCCGAGAGCATGACGGTCGCGACCGCTGCGCTATCGGCGCTCACGTCTTGACGACCGACACCAACAGCGTGGCCGGCCGTGTGGCCAACCGTGTGGCCAACAGCGCCGCCCGACGGCGTCCCATTCCGCGAGGAGCGGAATGATACGCTACGCACGGTCGATGCGCCCGCCGCGAGCCGGCGCGCGAGCGTGGCGAGCCAGCCGAGATCGGACACGTCGAGGCGCTCGAACGCGAGCACGACTGCGCCGCCGCAGCACTGGCCGAGGCTGGGCCCAAGCGCGAAACGCTCGAGGCGCCGCGCATGCGGCGTGCGCATGCCCTCGCGCAGCACCTGGCGCGCGGTCTCGATGGCCTTCCATTCGAGGTGACCGCCGCCAATCGTGTGGCGGGCCGCTTCGCGGGTGACGATCATCTTCGTGCCGGCTTCGCGCGGCGCCGAGCCTTCGACACGCGCTACGGTCACGAGCACGGCGGCGTCGCCATGCGCGAGCAGATGCTGCAGATCGGTGAGCCAGGCTTGCATCCGGCGGTTCTCCTACTTGACTACGACTTCAATTGGGGCGGCGGCCTGCGCGCTGGCCGTGCGCGTACGCAGGGCATCGAGCGCGTCGAGGATCGCTTCGGGCGTGGCGGGCGCGGCAAGCGGCGCGGCTTCCCGCGCCTCGGGCACGGCGGCGCCGATCGCGTCGCGGATCGCGAGGAGCACCGAGAACGGCAGCAGCAACGGCGGCTCGCCCACGGCCTTCGAGCGGAACACCGTGGGCTCGGCGTTCTCGTTGCGGTAGAGCTGCACGTTGAACGCCGCGGGCGTATCGCTGATCGCCGGAATCTTGTAGGTGGACGGCGCGTGCGTCATCAGCTTGCCGTCGCGGTTCCACCAGAGCTCTTCGCTCGTGAGCCAGCCCATGCCCTGGATGAACCCGCCTTCCACCTGGCCGATGTCGATGGCCGGGTTGATCGACTGGCCCGCGTCGTGCAGCACGTCGGCGCGCACGAGCTTCCATTCGCCCGTGAGCGTGTCGATGACCACTTCGGACACCGCTGCGCCATACGCGAAGTAGTAGAACGGATGGCCGGTGAGCGTTTTCGCGTCCCAATGCACCTTGGGCGTCGCGTAAAAGCCGTCGGACCACAGTTGCACGCGCTTCAGATAGGCGAATTCCACGAAGTCCGCGAACGCGATCGCCTGGCCGTTTGCGTGGACTTTGCCGTCCTCGAACACGATCTCGCCCGGCGCGCCGCCGTGCTGCGCGGCGGCGAGTTCGGCGAGGCGCGCGCGAATCGCGAGCGCCGCGTCTTCGGCGGCCTTGCCGTTCAGATCGCTGCCCGTCGAGGCGGCGGTGGCGGAGGTGTTCGCCACCTTCGACGTGTCGGTCGCGCTCACGCGCACGTGCCCGAGCGGCAGCCCGAATACACCCGCGACCACCTGCGCGACTTTCGTGTTGAGCCCCTGGCCCATTTCGGTGCCGCCGTGATTCACGAGCACGGAGCCGTCGCGATAGACGTGCACGAGCGCGCCCGCCTGGTTCAGGTGCGGGACGTTGAACGAGATGCCGAACTTCACCGGCGTGAACGCGATGCCGCGCTTGAGCACGGGGCTCGCGCGGTTGAACGCGGCGAGCGCGGCGCGGCGCGCGGCGTATTGGCTCGACGCGAGCAGCTGGTCGGTAAGCGGCGCGAGCACGTTGTCCTCGACGCGCTGGCCATAGGGCGTGACGTCCCGCTCGCCGATGCCGTAGTAGTTCGCGCGGCGCACCTCGAGCGGATCGCGTTCGAGCGCCGTGGCGATGTCGTCGAGCATCACCTCCATCACGAGCGCGCCCTGCGGTCCGCCGAAGCCGCGAAAGGCCGTGTTCGACTGGGTGTTCGTCTTGCAGCAGAGCGCGACGATTTCGACATCCGAAAGATAGTAGGCGTTGTCGAAATGGCAGACCGCGCGCGTGGCGACCGCACCCGAAAGATCGGCGGAATAGCCCGCGCGCAGCGCGATTTCGACGCGTGCGCCGACGAGGCGACCTTCATCGTCGTAGCCGGCTTCGTATTCGTAGAGCGCGTCGTGGCGCTTGCCGGTGATGAGGAAGTCGTCGTCGCGGTCGGCGCGCAGCTTCACGGGGCGCCGCAGCTTGTGCGCGGCGAGCGCGGCCACGCAGGCGAACAGCCCCGACTGCGATTCCTTGCCGCCAAACCCGCCGCCCATGCGCCGGCATTCGCACATCACGCGATGCGCGGGCCAGTCGAGCAGATGGGCGACCAACTGCTGCATCTCGCTCGGGTGTTGCGTCGAGCTGTAGACGAGCATGCCGTCCTGCTCTTCGGGCAGCGCATAGGCGACCTGGCCTTCGAGATAAAACTGCTCCTGGCCGCCCACGGCAAACGTTCCGGCGATCCGGTGCGGCGCCGCCGCAATGCGTGCCGCCGGCTCGCCGCGCGTGAGGCGCAGCGGCGGCAGGACGTACTGCTGGCGGGCTTTCGCGTCGGCGATGCTGAGCACCGGCTCGAGCGGCTCGTAGCGCACCACGTCGTTGCTTGCGGCGAGCGCGGCCGCGCGGCGCGCGAGCGCGTGGCTCGTCGCGATTACGGCGAACACGGGCTGGCCGAGATACTGCACTTCGTCGTGCGCAAGGACCGGGTCGTCGTGCAGGACCGGCCCGCAGTTGTTCTCGCCGGGGATGTCGGCGGCGGTGAGCACCGCGACGATGCCGGGCATGGCGCGCACGCGCGCGAGATCGAGCGCAGCGATGCGTGCATGCGCGTGGCGCGAGAGGCCGAGCGCGGCGTGCAGCGTGCCGTGCAGCTCGGGGATGTCGTCGGTGTAGCGCGCCTCGCCGCTCACGTGCAGGTCGGCGGACTCGTGCGGCAGCGGCGCGCCGAGCGCCGCCTGGGCCGCATGCGCTGCATGCGCGGTTTGTGCGACGAACGGATCGGACTGGCGGTTCATGATGCATCTCCCGCAAACGCTGCGCCGGGGGCCACGCCGGTTTCGTCGACGACTTCCGCCTCGGAGGCAAACACGAAGGCGTTCACGTCGCACAGCGCGAGCGGCGCTTCGTCGCGCGTTTCGAGCCAGCAGCGCCAGAGCAGATTGCGCGCGACCTTCAGGCGATACGCGGCGCTCGCGCGCATATCGGTGAGGGGCTGATAGTCCGAGTCGAGCGCGGCCATGGCGCGCTGCGCGGCCGCTTCGTCCCAGTGTGCGCCCGTAAGCGCCGCTTCGGCATGCGCGGCGCGCTGCGGTATCGCGGCCATGCCGCCATACGCGACGCGCGCGTTCCCGATCGTGCCGTCCTCGCCGATCTCGAGCGCGAACGCCGCGCAGACCGCCGAGATGTCCTGGTCGTAGCGCTTGGACACCTTGTAGGTGCGAAATCGCAGCGTCGGCACGGGGCGCGGAACGCGGATCGCCTCGACGAACTCACCGGCTTCGAGCACGCTCTTCTGATAGCCGGTGTAGAAAGCCGCGAGCGGCAGCGTGCGCACGCGCGCCGCGCGGCGCAGCACGACCACGGCGTCGAGCGCGAGCAGCGCCGGCATCGAGTCGCCGATGGGCGAGCCGTTCGCCACATTGCCGCCCAGCGTGCCCGCGTTGCGGATCGGCAGCGAGGCGAAGCGCGCCCACAGCTCGGCGAGTTCGGGATAGTCGACGGCGAGTGCCGCATAGGCGTCTTCGAGCGAGACGGCGGCGCCGATCGTGAGCGTCTGCGCGTCGCGCGCGAGGGCCTTCAATTCGGCGACCTGGCCGGTGTAGATCACGTCGCCCAGGTCGCGCAACTGCTTGGTGACCCACAGGCCGACGTCCGTGCCGCCCGCGAGCACGCGCGCCTGCGGATGCTCGGCGCGCAGCGCGGCGAATGCTTCGAGCGTGCGCGGCGCGAAGAACGTGGCATGGCCGTGCGCAACGCCACGCGCGTCGGGGCCGGCGTAGACGAAGGTATCGCGGCGCGCGATCGAGCGCAGCGCTGCTTCGAGTGGCTCGCGCGCGAGCGCGACGCGCGGATAGCTCGAAATGTCGAACATGCGTTGGGTCGCGTCGATGATCGGCCGGTAGCCCGTGCAGCGGCACAGATTGCCGGAGAGCGCCTGATCGATTTCGTCGCGTGTCGGCAGGCCCGCGTCGGCGCCCTGGCGCTCGTAGAGCGCCCACATCGACATCACGAAGCCCGGCGTGCAGAAGCCGCACTGCGAGCCGTGGCAGTCCACCATCGCTTGCTGGACGGGATGCAGCGCGCCGTCGGGCGCGCGCAGGTCTTCGACGGTAAAGAGCGCGCGGCCGTCGAGCGTGGGGAGAAACTGGATGCAGGCGTTGACCGCCTTGAGCGCGAGGCGGCCATCCTCGTCGAGTTCGCCGATCACGACCGTGCAGGCGCCGCAGTCGCCTTCGGCGCAACCTTCCTTGGTGCCACAGGCGTGCAAATCCTCGCGCAGGTGCTGGAGCACAGTGCGTGTGATGGGCGCGTCATGCACCTCGTGCACGGCGCCACAACGGACGAAGCGGATGGTTTGCGTTGTCATGTGAAACCCGGGAGACATTGCGGATCAGGCGCGCGTTACGCAGGGAGCCGGGGCGCGCCTTGACTGTCCAGTCCGGCCTCGCGCACGTAGATCGCCATCCAAGTCCGAATTTAGCACCGACAGCGCCCGGAAAGTATTCCTTCTGGAAGATGGGGGTTATGCGACGGCGCCCATGACAGAACGTCGTATGATCCGGCCCTTTCGGGCGATGGCTAGGAGGAGGGGGAGGCGCCGCCGGATGAGGGGCGGCGCGGGGGAGAGGGCGGCGCGCGGAGAGGGTGGTGCCTGGTTGAGTGTGTGGCGCGGGTGGATGGCGCCGCAGCGCCTTGGGTCAAGCAACGGTGCGGCGCGCGGCGCGGTGGCGCGGCAGCGTTTAGCGCCGGATGCCGGGCCACGCCACCTGGCGGCGACGGTTGCGCCACAGGCTGGCGAGCACCACGACGAACACGACGGCGAAGGCGAGCACCGACCAGAGCGGCAGCGTGAGGCCGAGGATCGGCGGATAGGTCGTTTCGCACAGGCCCTGGACCTTGAAGACGCCGGGCAGCCAGTGCGCGGGCGGCAGGGCGTCGACGATGGGCTGCAGCGTGTCGAAGCCGCAGCTGAAGCTCGGCACGGCCTGCACCCAGGCGAGCCGGGCGGAGGCGATGATGCCGCCCGCCGCCGAAATCGCGACCAGCGCTTCGAGCGTGCGCACGGCGCGCCAACTGTCGAAACGCGCGCCGAGGAACGCGAAGATCGCAATCAGGATAAAGAAGTAGCGCGTGAGGATGCACAGCGGACAGGGGTCCTGGTGCTCGGCGTACTGGAAGTAGAGCGCCCCGCCCAGCAGCGCGAGGCAGATCAGGCCGAGGAGGACCAGCAGGCGGCGCTCGCGGCGTAGCCGCGCGTTATCGTCGTTCATGTGACTCGTTTATTCGGGTTGGACAGCGCAGCCGGCCTCGGGCAAATCCTGGTAGCGGCGGCTGCAACGGCGTTTCGGGATTCTAGCGCGAAGGGGGGATGGCGCGAGCGAGCGCCCTTGACCACGCGCAGGCGGAGCCTGCGCGGGTAACCGGGCCCCTTTTTACGGTTATCGCAGTTTACGGGTATCGCAGTTTACGGTTATCGCAGTTTACGGTTATCGCAGCGGCGCGAGCACCGCTTCGACGCCGCGGCCGATCGCGAGGAGCGCGTCGTCGGCGTAGGGCGCGCCGGCCAGCATCAGCCCCACCGGCGCCTCGCCGGGATGGTGGATCGGCAACGAGAGCGCGCAGGCGTCAAGGAAGTTGAAGGCGCTCGGGTTGCGCAGCACGAGCGCATTGGCGCGCGCGAACGCGTCGTCGTCGGCGACTAGCGGGGCGAGCGCGGGCGGCGCGATTGGCACGGTCGGGGCGATCACGGCGTCAAAGCGCGACCAGAGCGTAGCCTGCGCCTCGTCCATCACGGCGGCGCGCGCGGCGATCAGATCGAGATAGTCGGCGGCGCTCGCGGGTTCGCCCTTGAGGATGCGCACGAGCACGCGCGGGTCGTACTGGTCGCGGTGTTGCGCGAGGAGCGGGCGATGCCACGCGTAGGCCTCGATCGGCGAGAAGCCATAGTGGTTGATCCCGGCGAGGCGCTCGAACGCCGAAAAGCGCACCTCGCTCACGATTGCGCCAGCTGCATCGAGGTGCTTGAGCGCCGTGTCCAGCGCTTCGGCCACGTAAGGCTCGATGTCGTCCGTCACGTAGTTCGTGAGGACGCCAATGCGCACGCCGTCCAGGTGCCGCGTCGCGGGCACGTGCGGCGCCAGCCCGGCGAGGATGCGGTCCACGAGCGCGCAGCACGCCACCGTGTTGCCGATCGGGCCGAACGAGTCGAGCGTGGGCGAGAGCGGCACGGCGCCCGTCTTCGGGATGCGCGCGGCCGTGGGCTTGAAGCCGGTGAGGCCGCAGAACGCCGCCGGGATGCGGATCGAGCCGCCCGTGTCGGTGCCGAGCGCGACGGCGGCCATGCCGTCGGCGACCGAGGCTGCGGCGCCGGACGATGAGCCGCCCGCGATGCGCTCGTCGCCGGCCACGCCGCGCCGGTAAGGCGAGAGCGGCGTGCCGTAGTGCGGGTTCAGGCCGAGTCCGGAAAACGCGAACTCGCTCATGTTGGTGCGTCCGACGAGCACCGCGCCCGCATGGCGCAGGCGCGCGACCGCGGTGGCGTCGGCGCTCGCGGGCGCTGCGTTCGCGAGCACCGTGGAGCCGGCGCGCGTGACTTCGCCTTGCACGTCGAACAGGTCTTTCACCGAGACGGGAATGCCCGCGAGCGGCGAAAGCACCGTGCCCGATGCGCGCAGCCGGTCGTGCGCATCGGCGGCGGCGCGCACGCGCTCGGGGTCGACGTGCGTGAACACGGTGGCGCCCTGGCCGGCCGCAGCGGCGATGCGCTCGAGCGCGGCCTCGGCGAGCGCGCGGCTCGTGGTGCGGCCCGCGGCGAGGTCGGCGGCCAGTTGGGCGAGCGCAGGGAACGGCGTGAAGGCCGAGGGGGCTGGGGAGGCTGAAGGCGTGGCGGTCATGGCAGCGGGGGCATCGATGGCAATACGGTGGGCAGGGGTGCCGCGGGCGGGCGGTGACGCGCAATGCGGCCGCGCAATACAGACATGCGCGGCCATGCACGGCCATGCGCCGCGGCAAGGGACACATCATTGTAGAACGTGAATTTTTCTTGAGCAGCGATTTGGCGCGGCGCTTCCATCGGGTAACATTCAATTTTCCGATAGCATTTTGTAAGGATATTCTGCCCATGCATCAGGGAATCGGCTTCATTCAGGATCTGGCAGTCGTGATGGCGATCGCGGGGATCGTCACCGTGCTGTTTCATCGCCTGAAGCAGCCGGTGGTGCTCGGCTATATCGCGGCGGGCGTGATCATCGGGCCGTACACGCCGCCGTTCCAGCTCATCCACGACGAGCAGACCATCCAGACGATGGGCGAGCTGGGCGTGGTGTTCCTGATGTTCTCGCTCGGGCTCGAATTCAGTCTGCGCAAGCTGTTCCAGGTGGGGGCGACCGCCATCGTCGCGGCGCTGTCCGAAATCGTCGTGATGCTGTGGATCGGCTACGAGATTGGCCGCGCGTTCGGCTGGGCCCCCATGGATTCGCTGTTTCTCGGCGCGATCCTCGCCATTTCTTCGACCACCATCATCGTCAAGGCGCTCGCCGATCTCGGCGTGAAGCGCGAGCCGTTCGCGCAACTCGTGTTCGGCATCCTGATCGTCGAGGACATCCTCGGCATCGCCATGCTCGTGCTGCTCGGCGGTATTGCGCAGACGGGCGAGCTCTCGCCCGGCATCGCGTTCATCACACTCGGCAAGCTGCTGCTGTTCATGACGGTCTCGCTGCTCGCGGGCATCCTGATCGTGCCGCGCGTGCTCGGCTACGTGGCGCGCGTGGGCAGCGACGAAATGCTGCTCGTCTCGGTGCTCGGCTTTTGCTTCGGCTTTTGCCTGCTGGTCGTGAAGCTCGATTACTCGATTGCGCTCGGCGCGTTCCTGATCGGCGCGATCATGGCCGAGTCGCGCCATCTGCCACGCATCGAGCATCTGGTCGCGCCGCTGCGCGACGCGTTCTCGGCCATCTTCTTCGTGACGATCGGCCTGATGCTCAATCCGCTCGTGCTGGTCGACTACGCGTGGCCGATCGCGGTGATCTCGCTCGCGGTGGTGTTCGGCAAGCTCGTGTCGTGCGGGCTCGGCACCTTCCTGGCCGGCCGCGACGGCCGCACGGCGATGCGCGTCGGGATGACGGTGTCGCAGATCGGCGAGTTCTCGTTCATCATCGCTTCGCTCGGCCTGACGCTGAAGGTGACGAGCGCCTTTCTCTATCCGATTGCCGTGACCGTCTCGGCGATCACGACGCTCACCACGCCATATTTGATCCGCTTCGCCGATCCGCTCTCGCAGCGCCTTGCGCGCGCGATGCCGCCCGCGGTGTCGAATGTCTTCGGCATGTACAGCCAGTGGCTGCGCTGCCTGATGCCGCGCTCGAATGGCACGCAAGGCCCGACGCTGTTCTCGCTCACGAAGCGCGTCGTCGTGCAGGTCGCGGTGAATCTCGCGCTCGTCTCGGCGATTTTCATCGGTGCATCGTATGGCGCGCGCTACGCGTTGCCGCTGCTTGCGAGCTGGGTGCCCGACGAGCGCATCCAGCGCGTGGTGCTGTGGAGCGCCGCTTTGCTGCTCGCGATTCCATTTCTGGTGGCCGTCTGGCGCAAGACGCAATCGCTCGCGCTCTTGCTTGCCGAGGTGAGCGTGCAGCCCGAAAAGGCAGGGTGCTTCACGCGCGCGCTGCGCCATGCGATTGCCGAGCTCGTGCCGGCCGTCTCGATGATCGGTGTGTTCGTGCTGGTCGCCGCGCTCTCGGGAACGATCCTGCCGCCCACGGGCTTCCTGATTGGCGTGCTGGTGTGCGCGGCGGGGCTCACGATGCTGTTGTGGCGCTGGTGCGTGAAGATCCACGCGAGCATGCAGATCGCGCTGCGCGAGACCTTCGACGAGCGGCCGGACCCCTAAGGCCGGCGCGCGGTTGGGCGCAGTTCGGTGCAGATCGGGTGCGGGACCTGCCAGTGCCTGACAGGCCGTGCCCAACTGCAACAGAGTGTGAGCGTTTGTGCACGGGGCTGGCGGCGATATGCGGTGCGACGCATAATCGAAACCCTGTTCATTCGTTCGCGCGCGCGGCGCGCCCGACCCCACGCTATGAGCGAAAACAAATCCGACCACCCCGAGGTTCCTGACGGCGCTGACCGTCCTGCCAACGCCGGCGCGCCCGGCGCGCCGGGCTCTTCCGCTTCTCCCCACGCAACGCCCCCCGGCGCACCGGGCGCCGCAACATCCGGCTCTTCGGGCGCGACGCCCTCGGGTGAGCCTGCGCAGCGTGCATCGACCGACGCGCCCGCGAGCGCATCGGCGGTGACGTCGGACGCAGCTGGCGCGGACAGCTCGGGCAGGGGCAGCGACGAGGAGCCGGTTTCGGCGCAGGTGGGGGCCGCTTCGAGCGCGCCGCAAGCCGGCGAGCCGCACGAAGAGGCGGCGCGCGCCGTGGCGCGCCAGCAGGCCGAAGCCGCCGTGGCGCCACGCATTCCGATCGAGGTGGTGGGCGAGGTGGGTAAAGACGTGCCGGCGCCCACCGCGACCGGGACGAAGGACACCACAGCGCAAGCCGCCGCCCAGCCTTCACCGCCTCAGCCGGGGGGCAGCCCGCGACCGGGCGCCGCGCCTGCTGGTTTCGGCCAGGCGCCCGACTTCAGCGCGCAGCATCCCCCGCCGCCGGGCGCCATTCCGCCTGAGCCGCCTCGCTATCTGCGTCCGAGCGATTCGGCATGGTCGGTGTTCGGCCGAATCGTCGCGGCGCGCGCCCGGCAGTTGTTCGACCGCGCCGGTCAGCGCATCACCCAGCGCACGCTGCGCATTGGCGTGTCGGCTCGCATCTTTCACCCGGAACCGGGCGCAGCGGGCTTGCGCGGCAAGACGCTGCAATATCTCGAAGAGTCGATCGCGCATTGGGTCATGTCGCGCGACGTGATCGTCTTCATGATTCCGACGGTCGGCCATCAGGGCATGCTGCACCCGAGCAACATCCGCCTGCGCGATTATGCGAAGCACCTCGACGGCCTCTTGTTGCAAGGCGGCGCCGATGTCTCGCCGCAAACCTACGCGGAGACCGCGCCGCGTCCGGAGTGGCCCGGCGACCGCGTGCGGGACATGTACGAGCTGGAGCTGCTGCACGAATTCATCGAGTCGGGCAAGCCGGTGCTGGGCGTCTGCCGCGGCTGCCAGCTCATCAATGTCGCGTTCGGCGGTTCGCTCTATCAGGACATCGCCATGGACGTCCCCACGGCGGGCGTGCACGTGAGCGAGCACTACGACCAGCATCGCCACGCCGTCCACTTTCCGGAGGGCTCGTCGATGGCCAGCATGTTCCCCGGCAGGCGCGAGGCCATCGTCAACTCGATCCACCATCAGGCGGTAAAGAGCCTTGGCCGCGATCTGACGGTCGAGGCCGTTTCGTCCGGTGATGGCCTGATCGAAGCGGTGCGCTACCGGCGCGCGCCGTTCGTCGTGGGCGTGCAGTGGCACCCGGAGTTCCACCGCGCCGGCGGCCCGGAGCTACTCGACTGCACACCGCTGCTCGATACGTTTTTGCGCGCGGCGCGCGAGACGCGGTTCTGACGAAAAGGGGGCGGCAGCCCCCTTTTTTGATTTTGAGCTACATCGATCCAGATTCCTCGCACGCATTCCTAATCGGAAGTAGGTGATTTCGGACAAGTAATTGGCTGCTCTGTCGGTTATCCGAAATTAATGCGCGTTTATGAGATTTTCTGGCGGTGATAATAAGCGGTTACTCGGAATCCTGAACGGAACAGGCAGTCATGAAGCAATCAACCCCGCTGCGTCGCGCCTTGCTGGGCGCCGCGGTCTTTACGCTTTTGCAGCACGGCGCTGCCGCATGGGCCGGCGCACCCGCTAGCGACGTGGCTCCGGTGGCCGGCACTCCGGTGGCCGGCACTCCGGTGGCGGGCAACCGGCCGTCGCTCGGCAGCCTGACGCCGCAGCCGGCGAACACGCCGCCGCCCGCGGGCATGGTGGACGATCAGGCGACCGCAGGGGCTTCGCAGGGCGACGTGGCCACGCTCATGCAGCTTATCCACGACGCGCAGCTCGTTGAGTTGCGCACGACTTATAACGCCAGCTACGGCGCGAGCCTGTTCTTTTATCCGCCCGAGATGACGTATTACGTGGTGCTGTTCCAGGACAAGCACTTCTGGCGGGTGATTCGCTCGCAGGACGACGCGCGCGCGGAAGCCATCTATGCGAATTTCGTGCAGCAGACCCAGCGCCTCGCCGAGGTGGAGATTCGCCGTACCCAGATCGAGGCGCAAAAGACGTTCATCGATCGCGTAATTGCGCTCAATGAGGACCGTGCGCGCAGGCTGCAGGCGGACCTCAACGTGGCGCGCACGCAGCAGGCGCGCGTCGACGACTATCAACGCCAGATGCAGGGCAATGCGCGCGCCCTCAATGCCGAGAAGATCCAGGCGCAGGCCCAGTTGCGCGATCTTCAGAATCAGGTGGACCAGTTGCAGCGCGAAACCGAGATGGGCTTGCCCGGTTCGCGGCGCTAAATACCCGTTGGGTTCGCATCGCGTCGCGCCGTTGGGAGCGGGCGGTGCGGCGCAGCAGGACAAGTGGAGAAGCACACAACAAAAAAGCCCGGCAACGAAGCCGGGCTTTTTTGTTGTGTGCTGGGCGGGAACCGCAGGCGCCGCTCGAGTGCGTACGAGCGGGCGCTGCGCCACGTGTCGAGTGGCGAATTACTTCGCGAAGCTGTCAGGCACCTCGGTCACGCGGCGTTGCGAAACGTGATTCACCCATTCCGTGTTGTCGACGTTCACCGTTGCGCGGCTTGCCGGCGGTGGCGCCGTGCGCGTGCCTGCATAGGTCGTGAGCGAGGGATAGTCGTCGCTCGACGTCCCGCTCGACTGGAGTGGCGAATAATCGGCGGCTTCAGAATACATGCCATGCGTACGCTGGGTCGTCACGAGCGGCGCGCTACGGTGCGGCGCGAAATCGTGCGCGGGATGGCGGCCGGCTTCCTTGTACGTCGTGAACTCCCTCGCGTCGGCGGCCTGGCGGCTCTTGGCGAGATTTGCAGCCTTGGCTGCTCTGTCGCCCGTGAGCGTAGCTTGGGGTGTCAGCGTGGCACGCTGCGGTGTGCTCGCGTGTGTGCGCCCGGTGTAGTCGGGGCGCACGGCTGTTGCCGGTTTCGAAGGCGATGCCGTTGCAGGGGCGCCGGCGAGTGTGGGGGCGCGCAGTGCATCCGGCGTGATGATGATCGGTGCCGATGCAGGAGCTTGACTCGGCGTCGCATTGGACGCCGCCGTTGCTGTGGGTTGCAGGGCCGCAGCCGGTGCGCTTGCCGCGCGCGCCGTTGTTGGGGCGGCCACGTCCTTGTTGTTCCCCGCGGCGCTGGACATCGTGAGGTCGTGCTGTGCGCGTTCGTCCGAAAGACGCGCCGACACGCTCGCGTCGGTGCTCGAAACAGGGCTCGCGGGCGTATGCAGAACGGTTCTGTCCTTGCCATCGCCAAATTGCGTATGGCTGGCCACGATCCAGGTGAGCAGCACTGCGCCGCCGATGGCAATGGCGGTGGCCGCGAGCCTGTGCGACGACGGCGGTGTGCGCTCGACGCGAGCGGCGGTACGGGCGGCCCGCGCACCGGCTGCCGGGTGCTGCAAGGTATCGGCGGCGGCTTGCTGGGCCTGCGCAGCGTTGAGTGTGTCGCCCACGGGTGCCGCGGCGGGGCGCGGCGGCTCCGGAACGAAGCGGCGATGCAAGTCCCAGCGGCACGCCTGACGGAATGCTTCGGCGCTCAGGCACACCGTGCGCAGGAAGGCGGCATAGAGCGCCTGGAGTTCGGTGCGCAAGCTGAAGTGCGGAGGCATGAGCGCCCAATCGCGGCCAAACGGCGGCGGGACGCGGGTGAGTGGCCGCATGCGCGGTATCGCGAGTGCGCCTTCCACCTGAACTAACGGAAAAGTTGACATGGATCTCTCGCTGCCTTGGCGTGGTGGGGCACCAGAACACGGTGGAGCCCGAAAGACGCGCGGTTTGCCAGCGCTGCAATGCCTTATACGGGTCAATCGTTTGGATTCGAATGATGCGGGCCAGACTTGCGGCAATCCATCGGAAACGTCTGAAAATCAGACGAAAATTGTCGTCGCTACCTGTTTTGAGGCGCGCGGGTGTGGGCGCCCGCGCCGCGGCGCAGTGGGCGATCCGGTGATCAGATTGTCTGCGGGCAGGCGCAACTGCGGTCCCGTTATTTCGTCATGCGGCGTCGAGCCGGTAGACATAGCGCAGGGCGGTAATGTCGATGCCACCCATATGATCAGGCTCCGCCCCCGAATATTCCCAGCCTTGGCGCTCATAGAACGCAATGGCGGACGCGTTGCCCTCGAGCACGTAGAGATAGAGCTGCGCTTCGCCCTGGGCGCGTGCCCACGCCTGGGCGGCCTGCATGAGCCGCTTGCCCACGCCGATGCCCTGATGGGCCGGCAACGCGTGCAGATTGTCGAGCAGCACACCCCAAAGCGACCCAGGCTGACGCTCGGCGCAGACGAATCCGACCGGCGTGCGGTTTGCCGGATGCTCCCCCAGCTCGGCGATCAGCACGAGGCGGCGTTCCTCGCCGGGCGCCTCCATGCGTGCGCGCCAGTAGGCGGCGCGTTCGGCGTCGACTTCCTGCTCGAGGAACGCGGCCGGCAGCAGCTCGCGATACGTGGCCTGCCAGCTCGCGGCATGCATGGCGGCGAGAAGGGGGGCGTCGGCGATCGTGGCCGGGCGCAGCGTCAGGGCAGCGGCGGTGTGCATGCGGGGCATCGGGCATTGGGGGCGGGCGGCGCGAAACGAAGCCGGCCGCGTCATCGCGTTATTGTGCACGATAGGCAGGCCGGCGCGGCTCAACCTCTGTTCCGGCGCCAGCGAAAGGGTCCGGAGTTGCGCCAGGCAAACGGAATTTCCGGCGCGAAGCCCTGCGCGATGCGCGTGTTGCGATGTGTAGTCGGGAGTAAAGTGTCAGACTGCGTTCTGGCTGCAAGGGCGCACAGCACGATGGGCGCGCGCCAGGCACGCTCACGCGTGAGAACCGATTGTGGCGGGCTCTTGTGCTCCACTGCCAGATTGTGTCGGACGGGGCGCTTGCAGGCATCCTCCGCCTGTCATCTGGCGAGATCTCGAGGGAATGTCATGTCTATCGCGTCTCATGCTTCCTCCAGCGAATCGAAAGTCCGGACGGTTTTCCGCGTCGTCAGCGGCAACTTCCTGGAAATGTACGACTTCATGGTCTACGGCTATTACGCTTCGGCGATCGCCCGGACCTACTTCCCCAGCAACAACGCCTTCGCTTCGCTGATGCTGGCGCTGTCCGTGTTCGGCGCCGGCTTTCTCGTGCGGCCGCTCGGCGCCATCGTCCTCGGCGCGTATATCGACCACCACGGGCGGCGCAAGGGCCTGATCCTCACACTCGGCCTGATGGCGCTCGGCACGCTGACCGTCGCGCTCGTGCCGGGCTACGCGACGATCGGCGTGCTCGCGCCGGCGCTCGTGCTGTGCGGGCGCCTGCTGCAGGGCTTTTCCGCTGGAGCGGAGCTGGGCGGCGTCTCGGTCTATCTCTCGGAGATCGCGACGAAGGGCAACAAGGGCTTCTACGTGGCGTGGCAATCGGGCAGCCAGCAAGTGGCCGTCGTGTTCGCAGCGCTGTTCGGCGTGCTGCTGCATCGCATCCTGCCGGTCGAGGACATGACGTCATGGGGCTGGCGCGTGCCGTTCATCGTCGGCTGCTGCATCGTGCCGTTCCTGTTCTTCATTCGCCGTTCGCTGCAGGAAACCGAGGAGTTCGCGCACAAGAAGCATCGTCCGTCGATTGGCGAAATCCTGGTGTCGATGGTGCAGAACTGGGTCATCGTGCTCGGCGGCATGGGCATGGTCATCATGACGACCGTGTCGTTCTACATGATCACGGCCTACACGCCGACCTTCGGGAAGGAAGTGCTCAAGCTGAGCGAGATCGACACGTTTGTCGTGACGGTCTGCATCGGCTTGTCGAATCTGTTCTGGCTGCCCGTGTCCGGCGCGGTCTCCGACCGTATCGGCCGCCGCCCGGTGCTGCTCGTCTTCACGATCCTCACGATTCTGAGCGCGTATCCGTCCGTGCAGTGGCTCGTGGCCGACCCGTCGTTCGGCCGCCTGCTCGTGGTCGAGCTCTGGCTCTCGTTCCTGTATGGCTGCTACAACGGCGCGATGGTCGTGGCCTTGACCGAAGTCATGCCTGTCGAGGTGCGCACGGCTGGATTCTCGCTCGCCTACAGCCTCGCCACGACGATCGGCGGCTTCACGCCGGCCATCTCGACGGGGCTGATTCACATGAGCGGCAACAAGGCGGCGCCGGGGGCCTGGATGGGCGTCGCGGGCATTTGCGGGCTGATCGCCACGCTCGTGCTCTATCGGACGGCTGAAGCGCGCAATCAGTACAAGACGGTCTGACGCTGGCGTCGCCATCCCATGAAAAAAACCCGCGCAGGCGGGTTTTTTTCATGGGGCCGGGACTTTGCGCGAGTGCGCGCCAAGGTGCGCATCGGGTATCCGCAATCAGGCTTCGCGCAGCGCCGCGGCGACGCGCGCAACCACGTCGTCCCATGCTCCTGGCCGCGGTTGGCGCACGAGGTGAGCGCGCGGGTACCAGGGGCTCGTGTCGGTGCCGGCGAACCAGCGCCAGTCGGCGGCGAACGGCAGCATCAGCCAGAGCTTCGCGCCCAGCGCGCCCGCCAGGTGGGCGATGGAGGTGTCGATGGAGACCACGGCGTCGAGGCGCTCGATGACGGCGGCGGTGTCCGCGAAATCCTGCAGCTTGCCGTCCAGCCGATGAATCGTGCGCGCGCGCGGATGCGCGTCGAGCGCCGCATGCTCCGCCTCGCTCAGATCCGGCTGGAGCACGATCCAGTCGATGCCCTCCAGTGCGAACAGCGGATCGAGCGCGGCGAGCGGCAGCGTGCGATTTTCGTGCTTGTGGATACGGCCCGACCAGGCCAGCCCGATCTTGCGCTTGGCCTGCCCGCCGAGCGAGCCGCGCCACTTGCGCAGATAGGTGGCGGGGGCCGCGAGATACGGCATCGGTGCGGGCACGCTCTCGAAGGTCGTGCCGAGCGCCAGCGGCAGCGAAAGCAGCGGGCAGTGCAGGTCGACGGCGGGGCGGGGCGCGCCTTGCTCGATCAGCGTAATGCGCGCGACGTGCGCGGCCGGCGCGATGAGCGGCACGAGCGGCGCCTGCACTTCGAGCACGATGCGCGCACCGCTGTGGGCCAGCGCCACGACGTTCGGCACGAAACGCACGAACTGGAGCGTGTCGCCGAAGCCTTGCTCCGCGTGGATGAGCAGCGTGCGGCCGGCGAGCGGCTCGCCGCGCCAGCGCGGCAGGGCGGCAATGGCGGCCGCGGTGGTTTGAGGGTCGGCGGGCGGCGGCGCGCTGGCCACCGCGATGTCGGCGGCGGGCCTGACGCCGGCGGCGCCTGCGGCACCCGCCACGCTTTCGCGCGCGGCCGGATCGAGCCGCCACTCGTAGGCAGGCAGGCCGCGCTGGAAGTCGCCGAGGGTGAGCAGGACGAGCGCGCGGTTCAGATGCGCGGCGGCGAGGTCGGGGCGCGCGCGCAGCGCTTCTTCGAATGCACGCAGCGCGGCAGCGTGGCGGCCGAGCGCATGTTGCGCCGTGCCGAGCGCGAGCCATGCGAGCGCGAATTTCGGGTCGAGGCCGATCGCGCGCTCATAAGCGCCGAGCGCGTCTTCGTGCCGCCCGAGCGCCGCCAGCGCATTGCCGAGCCCGAACAGCGCAGGCGGGAATTGCGGCTGCAGGGCGAGGGCGGCTTCGAAGCCCGCGGCGGCTTGCGCGTGATAGCCGGTCGCGTCGAGCGTGTTCGCGAGATTGAAATGCGCGGCGACAAAGCGCGGCTGGACGCGCAGTGCCTTCTGGAAATGTTCGACGGCGCCGGCGCTGTCGCCGAGCGCGTTCAGCGCCATGCCGAGGTTGTTGTGCGCGCCCGCGTGGCCCGGACGGATCTTGAGCGCGCGGCGAAAGGCCTCGGCGGCTTCGGCGTGGCGGCCGAGCGCGTGCAGGGCGTTGCCGAGGTTGTTGTGCGACGAGGCGTCGCCGGGCTGCAGGCGCACCGCGTGGCCGAACGCGTACATCGCGTCCTCGTGGCGGCCGGTTGCCGCGTAGGCGTTGCCGAGGTTGTAGTGCGCGAGCGGGAATGTGGGCGCGAGCGTGAGCGCATTGCGAAAGCGCTCGATCGCCCCATCGAGCTGGCCGAGTGCCTTCAGCGCGTTGCCGAGGTTCAGCTGGAGCGCGGCGTCGTCGGGCCGCAGCTCGACCGCCCGGCGCACGAGGTCCGCGGCTTCGGCGTGCTGGCCCTGCTGGTGCCGCAGCACGCCGAGCATGTGCAGCGCATCGACGTGCACGGGATCGGCGGCGAGCGTCGCGCGATAGTCGCGCTCGGCGTCGTCCAGCCGGCCGTCGCGATGTGCGGCGTACGCGCGGACAAAAACCTGTTCCATAACCGAAAGGCCAATACTTGGGAGAAGCGAAGGCGGCATTTTCCCACACTCGGGCGGGTACCCCCCGAACCTGGCGGGCGTGGCCTTCCGGCGCGGCTTGACCTGTTGTGGGATCGCAACTAACATATGAACACCTATTCATATGTATGAACGATTGCCATGTCGCCGTATCCCGAGGACGAGCGCGTCGCGCCGCTCGCCGACCTGTTCCGCCTGCTCGGCGACCCCACGCGTCTGCGTATCGTGCTGGCCTGCGTGCACAGCCGTCGCGCAGTGGGCGCGATAGCCGATGCGCTCGGCTTGTCGCCGTCGCTCGTGAGCCATCATCTGCGTCTGTTGCGTGCAGCGCGCGTCGTGCGTGCGGAACGGGAGGGCAAACAGGTGTTTTATGCGGCTGCGGACGCGCATATCAGCGCGATGCTCGCGGGCATGCTCGAGCACGTGGCCGAGCCTGTGTCCACATGGCAGGAGCTCACGTAATGAGCGCCGATTCCGGGCGCGCAAGCGAGGGCGCCGCGCCGCTGCACGCGGATGCCGCACACGATCATGGCCACGACCATGCCGGCCCTCACGACCCTGCGCATGGCGACGGCCACGACCACGGGCACGGGCACGACCACGACCACGGGCACGACCACGGGCACGGTGGGCATGGCCACCACCACCACCACGCACCGGCGGCAGGCCATGGCCGCGCGTTCGCGCTCGCTGTCGCGCTGAACGTCGTCATCGTGGTCGCGCAGACGGTCTACGGCGTGATCGCGCACTCCACCGCGCTGCTCGCCGACGCCGGCCACAACCTCTCCGACGTCCTCGGCCTGTTGCTCGCCTGGGGTGCCACGTGGCTGGCCACGCACCGGCCCTCGGGGCGCTATACCTTCGGCTTCGGCAGTTCGTCGATCCTTGCTTCGCTCGCGAACGCGGCGCTGCTGCTCGTCGCCTGCGGCGCCATTCTTGCCGAGGCGCTCGGGCGCCTGTTCAATCCCGCGCCCGTGGCGGGCCTCGACGTGTTCATCGTCGCCACGCTCGGCATGGTGGTCAACGGCTTCTCCGCGTGGCTCTTCATGCGCGGCCAGAAGGACGATCTCAACATCCGCGGCGCCTTCCTGCACATGGCCGCCGACGCCGCCGTTTCGGCCGCGGTCGCCGTGAGCGGCCTCGTGATTCTCGCGACGGGCTGGAGCTGGGTCGATCCGGCGATGAGCATCGTCGTCGTCCTCGTGATCGTGCGCGGCACGTGGGGGCTGTTGCGCGAGTCGGTGCGACTCGCGCTCGCCGCGGTGCCCGCAGGCGTCGATATCGAGCGCATCCGCGTTTTTCTCGCGCAGCAGCAAGGCGTGACCGACGTGCACGACCTTCACATCTGGGCGCTCTCGACCACGGGCAATGCGCTTTCCGCGCATCTCGTGATGCCCGCGGGCCATCCCGGCGACGCCGCGCTAGACGCCATCGTGAGCGCGCTCGGCCTGCGCTTTCGCATGACGCACGTGACGCTGCAGGTGGATCTGGGCACGAGCGCGCATCGCTGCGCGCTCGATGGTGCGCCGCCAATGCATCCTTGAGCGCACGCATGCGAGCGTCCGCGTGCGCTGCATCCTGGCGTTCGGCCAGGCCAGGAGCGGGCGTACACTACGACTCATGTCGATCGCATGGAGGTCTGCATGACCGTGGCTTCTTCACAGCCGTCCGTGCTCATCGTTGGCGCGGGACCGACCGGTCTCGCCGCCGCCTTGAGTCTTGCCCGTGCGCGCATTGCGGTCCGCGTGATCGATCGCGCGCGTGAGCCAGGGCGTCACACACGCGCGATCGGCATTCAGGCGCGCACGCTCGAACTGTTCGAGCAGCATCGCGTTGTCGCGCCCTTTCTCGAGCACGGTCATCGCGCGCACGTCGCCAACCTCTATTCGAATGGCCAGCGCCGCGCGCGCCTCGATTTCGATCCACTCTTCACACGCTATCCCTACCTGCTGTTCATCGATCAGACCGAGACCGAGCGCATTCTCGCCGCACAGCTCGCGACGCTCGGCGTGGAGGTCGAGCGCGGCGTCGAGCTGGTCGAATTCAATCAGGGGTCGGCCGGCGTGAGCGCGGACCTGCGTCTTGCCAGCGGGCGCACCGAAGCCTTGCGCTGCGGCTGGCTGATTGCCGCCGACGGCGCGCACAGCACAGTGCGCCACCACCTTGGAATGCAGTTCGATGGCGAGTCGCTCGAGCAGTCGTTCCTGCTTGCCGACATTGCTGCGACCACGCCCTGGCCCGAGGACGAATTCCACGTGTTCGCCTCAGGCGACGGGCTTGCCGCGATATTCCCGTATGGACACGGCCGTTTTCGCCTGATCGCCGATCATAAGGCGATGCTGCCCGCCGCGCCCGAGGGCACGCTGCCCGTGCCGACCCTCGAGGAATGCCGCTCGATCGTCGAGCGCCGCATGCATCATCCCGTATCGGTCGCCGACATGACCTGGGCCTCGTACTTCCACGTGAACAGCCGCATCGTGCGCTTCCTGCGCATGGACCGCGTCTTCCTCGCAGGCGACGCCGCGCACGTGCATAGCCCGGCAGGCGCGCAGGGGATGAACACGGGCATCCAGGAGGCGTTCAATCTGGGCTGGAAGCTCGCGCGTGCGCTGGGCGGCGCGCCCGATCGGCTCCTCGATACCTATCACGCCGAACGTTATCCGATCGAGCGCATCGTATTGCGGCAGACGAGCTTCATGACGCAGCTCGTCGAAGCCGATCACGGGCCGCTGAAGCTGTTGCGCGAGCGCGTGATGCCGGCGCTCGTCGCGCTCGGACCGTTGCGCGATGCGGCGCGCGAAGCGCTGAGCGAGCTCTCGATCCAGTACCGGCGCAGCCCGCTTACGCTCGAGCGCGTGCTCGACGGCGGACCGCGCGCGGGTGAACGCGCGCCCGACGCGTTGGTGCGCGTGGTCGACGGACCGCTTGGCAAGGCGCCGGAAAAAGGCCGCATCTTCGATCTGCACGACCCGGCGAGTTTTTCGCTGTTCCTGCTGGTGGACGGTGAAGCCGCGCGTGCCGCGGAAGCTGCGGAGCAGGGCGGCGCAGCAAGTGCCTCGAGCACGTCCGGCGTGGCGGACGGGGCCGGCACCGCTGGGGCGGCTGTCGCGGCCGGCGGCCTGGAAGTGCTCAAGCCGTTCGCCGAAGCCGTCGAACGGGTATTGCCGCAGGCGGTGCGCGTCTGGTGGGTGGCGGACCTGCCGGGCGCGGAGGCGCCGTTGGCGGGCGAGGGCGCGCCGTCGCTCGGCGACGCCTACGGGCGCACGCGGCCAGCGTTCTATCTCGTGAGACCCGACGGCTACATTTGCGCACGCGGCCGCACAGGATCGGACCTGCACGGCCTGCTGCGCCATTGCGAGCTGTGGTTCGCGGCGGCGCCCGCTCCCCGGCCGGCGCCGCAATAGTCGGGCGCTGGCCGAGGCAAGGCGGCGCTCTCGCGAAGTCGCGCGAGAACACGCCGTGCGCGCTTCGCGTGAGCTCCCGCGGCGATACGCTCAAGCCGTAGCTGCGGGCACGAGCGCGTCGCGATACTTCGTAAGCGCGGCGGCTACGATTTCGCTAAGGCCCGCTTCCTCGCCGTTGCCGTCGAGCGCAGCCAGCAACGTGCGGCGCATACGCGGCTCCCAGAACTTGCGGATGTGCTCGGCGATGCCCGTGAGCGCTTCCTCGCGATCGGGCAGCGAGTCGAAGAACATGCCGATCTGGTTCGCCATCTCGATCAGGTGGTCTGCTTTCATCGCGTTGTTCCCCTGCTCATTTTCCCGAAGTCGTCAGCGAATCGCGCTGGCGCAGCAATTCGAGCTGCGTCGAGTTGAAGCGCGAGTACTCGCGTTGCCAGTCCGACGGCTGCTGTACGTGGCTCACCTGCACGGCGGTCACCTTGTACTCGGGGCAGTTGGTGGCCCAGTCCGAGGCGTCCGTGGTGATCACGTTCGCGCCCGATTCGGGGAAGTGGAAGGTCGTGTAGACCACGCCCGGCTGCATGCGCGTGCTGACCTTCGCACGCAGCACCGTGTGTCCCGCGCGCGATTCGATGCCCACCCAGTCGCCGTCGCGGATGCCGCGATCTTCGGCATCGACCGGGTGAACCTCCAGCCGGTCCTCCTCGTGCCAGCGCGAATTCTCGGTGCGGCGCGTCTGCGCGCCCACGTTGTACTGCGAGAGGATGCGGCCCGTCGTGAGCAAGAGCGGGAAGCGCCGCGTGACTTTTTCCGGCGAGGCGATGAACTTCGTGATAACGAACTTGCCCTTGCCGCGCACGAACTCGTCGATGTGCATGATCGGCGTGCCTTCGGGCGCCTCGTCGTTGCAGGGCCACTGGATGCTGCCCATCTCGTCGAGCTTGCGGTACGAGACGCCGTGGAAAGTGGGCGTGAGACGCGCAATCTCGTCCATGATCTGCGACGGATGCGTGTAGTCCATCTCGTAGCCGAGCGCGCGCGAGAGCAGGATCGTCACTTCCCAGTCGGCGTAGCCGGCGATCGGCGGCATCACCTTGCGCACGCGCGAGATGCGGCGCTCGGCGTTGGTGAAGGTGCCGTCCTTTTCGAGGAACGACGAGCCCGGCAGCAGCACGTGCGCGTATTTCGCCGTCTCGTTCAGGAAGATGTCCTGCACGACGATGCACTCCATCGCTGAAAGCGCCGCTGCCACGTGCTGGGTGTTCGGGTCCGACTGGACGATGTCCTCGCCCTGGCAGTAGAGGCCCATGAAGGTGCCGTCCATCGCCGCGTCGAACATGTTCGGAATGCGCAGGCCCGGCTCGCTTTGCAGCGCGACGTTCCAGGCGCTTTCGAACTCGCCGCGCACGGTTGCGTCGCCCACGTGGCGGTAGCCCGGCAGCTCGTGCGGGAACGAGCCCATGTCGCACGAGCCTTGCACGTTGTTCTGGCCGCGCAGCGGATTCACGCCCACGCCTTCGCGGCCGATATTGCCCGTGGCCATCGCGAGATTGGCGATGCCCATCACCATGGTCGAGCCCTGCGCGTGCTCAGTCACGCCGAGGCCGTAGTAGATCGCCGAGTTGCCTTGCTGCGCGTAAAGACGCGCGGCCGCGCGCACTTGCTCCGCCGGCACGCCCGTGATTTCGGCCATGGCTTCGGGCGAATTCTCAGGCAGCGCGACGAAATCGCGCCACTGCTCGAACCCACGCGTCTCGCACCGCTCGGCCACAAAAGCCTCGTTTACGAGCCCTTCGGTGACGATCACGTGCGCGAGCGAGTTGACCATCGCGACGTTGGTGCCGGGGCGCAGTTGCAGGTGATGCTCGGCTTTCACGTGCGCGGTGTCGACGATGTCGATGCGGCGCGGATCGACGACGATCAGCTTCGCGCCCTCGCGCACACGGCGCTTCAGGCGCGAGCCGAACACGGGGTGGCCGTCGGTGGGGTTCGCGCCGATCACCATGATCACATCCGAGTGATCGACCGAGGCGAAGGTCTGCGTGCCCGCCGATTCACCGAGCGTGGTCTTCAGGCCATAGCCGGTGGGCGAGTGGCACACGCGCGCGCAGGTGTCGACGTTGTTGTTGCCGAACGCGGCGCGCACGAGCTTTTGCACGAGATACGTCTCTTCGTTCGTGCAGCGCGACGACGTGATGCCGCCGATCGAGTCGCGCCCGTACTTGTCCTGAATGCGGCGGAACTCGCTCGCGGCGTATTTGATCGCTTCGTCCCAGCTCACTTCGCGCCACGGATCGGTGATCTTCGCGCGAATCATCGGCTTCTTGATGCGGTCCTTGTGCGTGGCGTAACCCCACGCGAAGCGGCCCTTCACGCAGGCGTGGCCTTCGTTCGCCTGGCCGTTCTTGTGCGGCACCATGCGCACGACCTCGTTGCCCTTCATCTCGGCCTTGAACGAGCAGCCCACGCCGCAATACGCGCAGGTCGTCACGACCGAGTGCTCGGCCTGGCCGAGCATCACGACGCTCTTCTCCTGCAGCGTCGCGGTCGGGCAGGCGGCCACGCACGCGCCGCACGAGACGCACTCCGATTCCATGAACGGCTCGCTCGCACCCGCTGCGACGCGCGATTCGAAGCCGCGCCCGGCGATGGTCAGCGCGAAGGTGCCCTGCGTTTCCTCGCATGCGCGCACGCAGCGGTTGCAGACGATGCACTTCGACGGATCGTAGGTGAAGTACGGATTCGATTCGTCCTTCTGGTCCTTGAGGTGGTTCGCGCCCTCGAAGCCGTAGCGCACCTCGCGCAGACCCGTCACGCCCGCCATGTCCTGCAGCTCGCAGTCGCCGTTGGCGGGGCAGGTGAGGCAGTCGAGCGGGTGATCGGAGATGTAGAGCTCCATCACGTTGCGGCGCAGCTTTTGCAACTGGTTGCTTTGCGTGCGCACCTTCATGCCGGCCTCGACGGGTGTCGTGCACGAAGCGGGATAGCCGCGGCGGCCTTCGATCTCGACGAGACACAGCCGGCACGAGCCGAACGGCTCGAGCGAGTCGGTGGCGCAGAGCTTGGGCACGTTGACGCCCGCTTCGACGGCTGCGCGCATGACGGAGGTGCCCGCGGGCACCGTCACGGCCTGGCCGTCGATCTCGAGCGTGACGTCGACATCGGCGTGGCGCAGCGGCGTGCCGTAATCGGTTTCGTCAAAGGGCGAGCGTGCGTTTGCTTTGTTCATCGCCGCCGATTTGCAGGCGCAATTGCCGGAGCCGCAACCGCCGGCTTGGGACATGAGCGTGTCGGACATGGTGGTTCCTCGTTCAGGCGGCCGCCGCGTCGGCGGCTGGCTGGACAGGTTCAAGACCGAAGTCTTCGGGGAAATAGTTCAGTGCGGAGATCACGGGATAGGGCGTCATGCCGCCCATCGCGCAGAGCGACCCGGACACCATCGTGTCGCACAGATCGCGCAGCAGCGTGACCTGCTTTTCGGACGTATCGCCCTTGCGGATCTTCGCGATTACCTCGACGCCGCGCGTCGAGCCGATCCGGCACGGCGTGCACTTGCCGCACGATTCGAGCGCGCAGAACTCCATCGCGTACTGGGCGAGGCCGGCGAGGTTCGCGGTGTCGTCGTGCACGACGAGGCCGCCGTGACCGACCACCGCCCCCACGGCCGCATACGCTTCGTAGTCCATGGGAATGTCCCACTGGCTCTCGGGCAGATACGTGCCGAGCGGGCCGCCCACCTGCACGGCGCGCGCGGGGCGGCCGCTGGCGGTGCCGCCGCCGTAGTCGAACATCAGCTCGCGCAGTGTCACGCCGAACGCGATCTCCACGAGCCCGCCGCGCGCGATGTTGCCGGCGAGCTGGAACGGCAGGGTGCCGCGCGAGCGTCCCATGCCGAAGTCCTTGTAGTACGCCGCGCCCTTCGCGAAGATGATTGGCACCGTGGCGAGCGTGATGACGTTGTTGATGACCGTCGGCTTGCCGTAGAGGCCGGCGAGCGCGGGCAACGGCGGCTTCGCGCGCACGATGCCGCGCTTGCCTTCGAGCGATTCGAGCAGCGCGGTTTCCTCGCCGCATACGTAGGCGCCGGCGCCCTTGGCGACGAACAGGTCGAAGCGCTTGCCGCTGCCGAGCACGTCGTCGCCGAGCCAGCCCTTGGCGCGCGCGCGGGCAATCGCCTCTTCGAGCGCGGCGATCGAATGCGGATACTCGCTGCGCACGTAGATGTAGCCGACGGTGGCGCCCACCGTGATGCCGGCGATCGCCATGCCTTCGATCAGCACGTAGGGGTCGCTTTCCATCACGAGGCGGTCGGAGAACGTGCCCGAGTCGCCTTCGTCAGCATTGCAGACGATGTACTTCTGGTCCGCCTGGGCCTGGGCGACGGTGCGCCACTTGATGCCGGCGGGGAAGGCCGCGCCGCCGCGTCCGCGCAGGCCCGATTCGACCAGCGCTTCGCAGGCTGCGGTGCCGGTCATGGCGAGCGCATTGCGCAGGCCTTCGAGCCCGCCATGCGCGACGTAGTCGTCGGTCGAGAGCGGGTCCGTGATGCCGATACGCGCGAACGTGAGACGCTGCTGCTTGCTCAGATACGGAATCTGCTCGACGAGGCCGACCGAGCGCGCATGCTGCGCGCCTTGCAGGAAGCCCGCATCGAAGAGACTCTTCACATCGGCTTCTTCGACGTTCGCATAGCCGACGCGCCCATCGGGCGTTTCGATCTCGACGAGCGGTTCGAGATACAGCAGGCCGCGCGAGCCGTTGCGCACGAGCTCGATGGCCGTGCCGCGCGCGGCGGCTTCGCGTTCGATGGCGGCGGCGATGTCATCGGCGCCGAGCGCGAGCGCCGACGAATCGCGAGGAACATAAATGCGCGTCATACAGCCTCCTCGGTACGGGCGACGGCGGCCACCGCTTTTGCCAGCAATGCGTCGAACTTTTGCGGGGTCACGCGTGCGTGCAGCGTGCCGTTGATCATCATGGCGGGCGAGAGCGCGCACTGGCCGAGGCAATAGACCGACTCCAGCTCGACTCCGCCTGCGTGGTCGTGCACTTGCTCGCTCGCGTGGCCGTGCTGCTTGAAGCGGCAGCCGGTATGCGCTTCGGCGTGCTGCGCGAGTGCCTCGCTGCCCATGCTGCGGCACGCCTCGGCACGGCACAGTTGCACGACGACGGGCGCGGGCGGCGCGGTACGGAAGTGGTGGTAGTAGGTGATGACGCCATGCACTTCGGCGCGCGAGAGGTTCAGCGCCTTCGAGAGCGGGGCGACCGCAGCGGGCGGCACGAAGCCGGCTTCATCCTGGATCGCATGCAGGATCGCGAGCAGCGTGCGGCCCGGCTGGGCATGGCGCCGTACGAGGTCGTCCGGCGCGCTGGCGGTTGTCTCATCCACTGTAGAGCTCCTGCGGAGGCATATATGCGCTTGCTATTCATAAAGTGCGCACCTATGCTGGGGTTGTTTTCTTGTATGACCGAACAATAGGCCCGTAGAAAGGCGGACGCAATAGGAGGCGAGACTTCATAATGATCAAGGTCGAGTGTCAGGCGCAACTGGTCGTGCGCGATGCGCAAGGCCGCGAGGCAAGCCTGACGGACGTCGTGCCGCTGCTCGCGCTCGTCGCTGAAGAAGGCAGCATTGCGCAGGCCGCGCAGCGTAAGGGTTTGTCCTATCGTCACGCGTGGGGCCTGTTGCGCGATCTGGAGGAGCGCCTGGGCGGCGCGCTGATCGCCAAGGCGCGTGGGCGCGGCTCCGTGCTCTCGGAGCTCGGCGTTGCGGTACTGCGCTCGCAGCGTCTGTGTGAGGAGCGCCTGTCCGGCAACCTGCAGGCGCTCGCGAGCGAAGTGGCGAGCGACCTCAACCGCTGGCTTGCACCCGACAGGCAGGACTTGCGCATCCACGCCTCGCACGGCTACGCGGTGGCGGCGCTGGTCACCGCGCTCGTGGCCGACCAGGTGCCCGTGGAGATCAAGTACCGCGACAGCGCCGACGCCATCACGGCGCTCGCGCGCGGCGAATGCGATCTGGCGGGCTTCCATCTGCCGCGCAGCGACTTTCGCGAAGCCTGCGCCGACGCCTACCGCAATTGGCTCGATCCGCAGCGCCACGTGCTGATTCACCTCACGCGCCGCAAACAGGGCCTCTTCGTCGGGCATGGCAACCCGCGCGGGATCGCCGGTCTCGCCGACCTCTCGCGCGGCGACATCCGTTTCGTGAACCGGCAGCCGGGCTCGGGCACGCGTCTCTTGATCGACTTGCTGCTCACGCGCGTGGGCGTCGATCCGGAGCGGGTGAACGGCTATGCCTCATCGGAGCTCACGCATTCGGCGATCGCGGCATTCGTCGCGAGCGGCATGGCCGACGTGGGCTTCGGCGTGGAGCCGGCAGCGCATCACTTCGGCCTCGATTTCATCCCGATCGCCGACGAGGACTACTTTTTCGCCTGCGAGCGCGCGCAACTGGAGCGCGAGCCTCTGGCGAGCGTGCTCCAGCTTCTGCGCGGTGCGCCGTTTCGCGAGTCGGTGGCGCAACTGGAGGGCTACGATCCCGGAGAATGCGGCGCCATCGTGCCGCTGGGTGTTGGCTGGTCGGGGCAGGCGCAGGCGCGCTGAATGGCAGGTCTTTGTAATACGAAGCAATATGGCCGTAGGTCGGCGCTGCAGAGTGCGCCGCTTTTTGTGATACTTTGGGCCGGTACTGGCTCCACTGTTTTGGATGCGCGTTGTACGCGCCGATCGACCATGAAATTCTTGCTTAATGTTTGTATAGCTGCGGCGGCCGCTGCAGCGCTCTTTGCAACCGTCAACATTGCTTTCGCGCAGAATTCGCCGGGCGTGCCGGGTGGCATCCTCACCGACGAATTCAAGCTCAACGAGCATCCGCAAATGCCGTTCGCGGCATCGGCGCCTTCGAACAAGTATCAGAGCGGCAAGCCGTCGTCGATGCGCAAGAAGGGCGATATGGGCGACCCGAACGGCTGTAATCTGCAGTGCCCGCAGGATAATTGATCTGCGGGATGGTTGGCGGCGCGAGAGCGCCGCATTTTTGCCAGCCGCTGCAATTGACGCGCGATTAAATCCGGGCGTTAAAAAAAGAAAACTCGCGAAGCTTTTGGGCTGTCGCGAGTTTTTACTTTCTTTCAAGAAAATCTGGTGGAGCCGGCGGGAATCGAACCCGCGTCCAGAAGCAGTCCATAACCAGTTCTACATGCGTAGTTCTGTCATTTAATTTAACCGCAGCGACGCGGACGAACACGCTGCGCTACGGCGATTCACTAGATTTTCGACTCTGGCGTCGTGACGCCGACAGAGCTTAACTGACGTATATGACCTCTGGCGGTATTGCTACCGGTCTTGCGACACTAGCCCGTCAGTGAGCCAGGCAGAGGACGGCGGCCCTTAGGCTGCCAGTGCGAACGTTTCGTCGTTTGCAGTTACGTTTTTCCCATTGATTAACGAGGTGACGGGTCCTCGGCATGCCCTGATTACTTCATAACCCCTGTCGAAACCAGGTCGGCCCCGGGGTGGACACCCATTATCCCATAGTTCGGCAGCGGAGGGTAACCGCATCCGGATCGAGGGCGCGTACGTCCAGTCTCTCGCCGGGCAAGGGCCGTGGTGTCAGGCGCGCCGGCCCACGCGCTGGAGCAGGGAGAAAAGCGTTGCGGCGGTGTCGGCCACGTAATCGGCATTCCATTGCGACGGCGGCTCGACGTTGCCGCAGTAGCCATAGGCCGCGGCGATGGTCGCCATACCGGCTGCGTGGCCGGCCTGCACGTCGCGCAGGTCGTCGCCCACGTAGACCACGCGCTTCGCCTCGATGCCGAGCGCCTGGGCCGCATGCTGCAGCGGGGCGGGATGGGGCTTCGAGTAGGGCGTGGTGTCGCCGCTCACGACACAGGCCGCGCGCGTGTCCAGATGCATCAGCTTCACGAGCGGATCGGTCAGCCGCGCGACCTTGTTGGTGACGATGCCCCAGCGCACGCCGCGCGCGTCGAGGTCGTCGAGAACCGCGTCGATGCCCGGGAAGAGCGCCGTCTCGACGCGCAGGTTGGCCGCGTAGTTGGCGAGGAACTCTTCGCGCATGGCGGCGAACTCGCGGTCGTCGGGGCCGACGCCAAATGCGCCCCCGATCAGGCCGCGCGCGCCCGCCGAGGCGAGTGGGCGCAGCTTCTCGTAGGGCGCAGGCGCGAGGCCGCGCGCATGGCGCATCTGGTTGACCGCGGCGGCGAGGTCGGGCGCCGTGTCGGCGAGCGTGCCGTCGAAGTCGAACAGCACGGCGTCGAACGCTTCGAGCGCCGCGCCTGGGCCCCGCAGGGGCGTATTTTCAAGCTGGGTCTGAGTCATGTCGGAGGAGGCGCGCGGGTGGCTTCAGGCGTCGCGCCGGCAGGCAATCATATAGTTGACGCTGGAGTCGTTCGACAGTGCGAAGCGGCGCGTGAGCGGGTTATAGGTGATGCCCTTGATTTCGGCCGGGCCCAGGCCGGCTTCGCGCGCGAAGCCCGCGAGCTCCGAAGGGCGAATGAAGCGCGCGTAATCGTGCGTGCCCTTGGGCAGCATCTGCGCGATGTACTCCGCGCCGATCACGGCAAGCAGGTATGACTTCACATTGCGGTTGAGCGTGGAGAAGAACACCCAGCCGCCCGGCTTCACGAGCGTCGCGCAGGCCTTCACCACGCTCAGTGGCTCCGGCACGTGCTCGAGCATTTCCATGCAGGTGACCACATCGAACGAAGCGGGCTCGCGCGCCGCAATCGCTTCGGCCGCAATCTCCTCGTATTCCACCGTAATCCCGCTTTCCAGACTGTGCAGGTCCGCGACGCCCAGCGCTTCGCTGGAGAGGTCGATGCCCTTTACGTTCGCGCCGAGGCCCGCCATCGATTCGGACAGGATGCCGCCGCCGCAGCCGATATCGAGCACGCGCTTTGCAGGCAGATGCGCATGGCTATCGATCCAGCCAAGGCGAATGGGGTTCAGTTCGTGCAGCGGCTTGAATTCCGCGTTCGGGTCCCACCAGCGATGAGCGAGATCGCTGAATTTCTGCAGCTCGTGGGGATCGGCGTTGGTCATGTCGGAGAGGCCTCTGGCGCGCCAGGGCCAGTGAGAATAAGTAAGCCCCGAGTATATAGGCGGGGGCGTGCGGCGGCAAAATGGGTGGCGATGCCATCGCCCTCAATGCCGGGAAGTTGTGCGCACGTTCGGCGGCAGATAGGGGCTATTGTCTGCGTGATACGAAACAAGCGGCGGAAAAAGCGACGCAGCAAGCGAATAAAAAAAGCCCCGCCGAAGCGGGGCTTTGAGACTTGCTGTCGCAGCTCGCAGATTACTGTTGCGGTTGCTTCTGCGTGCCAACAACTTCGACTTCCACGCGGCGATCCGGTGCGAGGCAGGCGACGAGTTGCTTGTGGTTCTTCTGGTTGCAGCCAGTCGTAACCGGGTTGCGCTTGCCCTTGCCTTCCGTGTAGACGCGGTCGGCCGGAACGCCCTTGCTGACCAGGTACGACTTGACGGCTTGCGCACGGCGCAGCGACAGACGGTCGTTGTAGGCAGCCGAGCCGATGCGGTCGGTGTAGCCGGTCGCAACGATGACTTCGAGGTTCAGCGCCTGGGTCTTGCTTGCCAGATCGTCCAGCTTTTCCTTGCCAGCCGGCTTCAGGATAGCCTTGTCGAAGTCGAACAGGGCGTCAGCTTGATACGTGATCTTCTGGCTCGTGATTGCCGGCGGCGGCGGAGCGACCGGCGGTTGCGGTGCCT
Source organism: Paraburkholderia silviterrae (assembly GCF_004353915.1). Classification (GTDB taxonomy): domain Bacteria; phylum Pseudomonadota; class Gammaproteobacteria; order Burkholderiales; family Burkholderiaceae; genus Paraburkholderia; species Paraburkholderia silviterrae. The sequence goes on from NZ_SMRP01000003.1 coordinate 468,512, forward strand.
GGGCGACCAGGGCGCCATCGCACTTTGCGTTGGCGGTGGCCGGCGTCCAGAAAGCATCGCGCCAGCAAAGCTCGTTCGTGCCGTTCATCCACACGTATTCGCCGGTACCATTCACCCAGTTGTCATTGACGGCTTGTCGCGACGCCGGCACCGATTGTGCCTGAGCGGATGCAGCCACAACTGCGGTAGCTGCAATGAACGCGAGCTTTGAAAGTTTATTCATATTTCTCCTCTCGAAATTGAGATTACCGCAGGTTTACTGCGAGCCATATGACGAAGACTAGTCATACATTGCTCGAAGTATAACATTGGCGAGTTGTGAGACACGTCTTGTGTAGACTTCGAGCGGTGTCTAACTTTGTGCGTTGGCATTTTGCCATATCGTTCCCGTCCGACGATAAAAAAAATCCGCCCCTTTCATTGGGGCTCGTCGAATGTGGTACACCCGCAACAAAAAGTTCCCGCTCGATCTCCTGGTAGTGTGCCTGGTTGATGGAGGAGTGCAAGGTGTCTTTTAGCGGGTGCTGCGCTTTATCACGCAAAAGTTCCCCGGACTTCGTTGGCGCATGATATTTGCCGGTGCGCTTGACCCGCTTTGCGCCGTTTTGAGCCGCTCGGGCTCACCCCACTAATAGGTATACGCACACGGCGCCCAGGGGGCGGGCAGGGGCTCCGCGCATGATAGAATCATAAGATTGCGCTGCGTCTGCGGCGCCCATGCGACAGCAGGGCGCGTTGCGCGGCTCGTCCGGCCTGCAGGCTAGCCGGGCAGTCTCGTGTGCCCGACAACGACATCGATAATGGATCAATTCGCCAAAGAGACTCTGCCTATCTCCCTCGAGGAGGAAATGCGCCGCTCGTATCTCGATTACGCGATGAGCGTGATCGTCGGACGGGCGCTTCCGGATGTGCGTGACGGCCTGAAGCCAGTGCACCGGCGCGTGCTCTACGCGATGCACGAGTTGAACAACGACTGGAACCGCGCCTACAAGAAGTCGGCGCGTATCGTCGGCGACGTGATCGGTAAATACCACCCGCACGGCGACACCGCTGTATACGACACCATCGTCCGGATGGCGCAGGACTTCTCGCTGCGCTACATGCTGGTCGACGGCCAGGGCAACTTCGGCTCGATCGACGGCGACAACGCCGCGGCCATGCGTTACACCGAAATCCGCATGGCGAAGATTGGCCACGAGTTGCTCGCCGACATCGACAAGGAAACCGTCGACTTCGGGCCGAACTACGACGGCAGCGAAAGCGAGCCGCAGATCCTGCCCGCGCGCATCCCGAACCTGCTCATCAACGGTTCGTCGGGCATCGCGGTCGGCATGGCCACGAATATTCCGCCGCACAATCTCAACGAAGTGGTCGACGCTTGCCAGCACCTGCTGAGGAATCCGCAGGCCACCATCGATGAGTTGATCGAGATCATTCCGGCGCCGGATTTCCCGACCGCCGGCATCATCTATGGCGTCGCCGGCGTGCGCGACGGCTATCGCACCGGGCGCGGCCGCGTCGTGATGCGCGCGGCCACGCACTTCGAGGAGATCGATCGCGGCCAGCGCATGGCGATCATCGTCGACGAGCTGCCGTATCAGGTGAACAAGCGCTCGTTGCTGGAGCGCATCGCCGAGCTCGTCAACGAGAAGAAGCTCGAAGGCATTTCTGACATTCGCGATGAGTCCGACAAGAGCGGCATGCGTGTCGTGATCGAACTCAAGCGCGGCGAAGTGCCGGAAGTCATCCTCAACAATCTTTATAAGGCGACGCAGCTTCAGGACACGTTCGGCATGAACATGGTCGCGCTGGTGGACAACCAGCCGAAGCTGCTGAACCTGAAGGAAATGCTCGAGCATTTCCTGTCGCACCGCCGCGAAGTGCTCACGCGGCGCACGGTATACGAACTGCGCAAGGCGCGCGAACGCGGCCACGTGCTCGAAGGCCTCGCGGTCGCGCTCGCGAACATCGACGACTTTATCGCCATCATCAAGGCCGCGCCCACGCCGCCGATCGCGAAGCAGGAGTTGATGAACCGTCCGTGGGATTCGTCGCTCGTGCGCGAGATGCTCACGCGTGCGGAGCAGGAAAACGCCTCCGCCGGCGGCCGCGAAGCGTATCGTCCGGAAGGTCTGAACCCGCAATACGGCATGCAGGCAGACGGCCTCTATCGTCTGTCCGATACGCAGGCGCAGGAAATCCTGCAAATGCGTCTGCAGCGCCTGACGGGGCTGGAGCAGGACAAGATCATTGGCGAGTACCGCGAAGTCATGGCGCAAATCGCCGACCTGCTCGACATCCTTGCGCGCCCCGAGCGCGTAACGGTCATGATCTCCGACGAACTCACCTCGATCAAGAGCGAATTCGGCGATGCCCGCCGCTCGAAGATCGAGATGAACGCGACCGAGCTGAACACCGAAGATCTGATCACGCCGCAGGACATGGTGGTGACCATGTCGCACTCGGGTTACGTGAAATCGCAGCCGTTGTCCGAATATCGCGCCCAGAAGCGCGGAGGTCGCGGCAAGCAGGCGACGTCGATGAAGGAAGACGACTGGATCGACACGCTCTTCATCGCCAACACGCACGACCACATTCTCTGCTTCTCGAACCGGGGCCGTGTGTACTGGGTCAAGGTCTATGAAGTGCCGCAGGGTTCGCGCAACTCGCGCGGCCGTCCGATCGTCAACATGTTCCCGCTCCAGGACGGCGAGAAAATCAACGTCGTGCTGCCGGTGAAGGAGTTCTCGGCGGACAAGTTCGTGTTTATGGCGACAGCCCTCGGTACGGTCAAGAAGACGCCTCTCGAAGCATTCAGCCGCCCGTTGCGCAAGGGTATTATTGCGGTCGGTCTTGACGACGGCGACTATCTGATCGGCGCGGCCATCACGGACGGCGAGCATGACGTGATGCTGTTCTCGGACGCGGGCAAAGCGGTGCGCTTCGACGAAAACGATGTGCGCCCGATGGGCCGCGAAGCGCGCGGCGTGCGCGGCATGCAGCTCGAAGACGGCCAGCAGGTCATCGCGCTGCTCGTGGCAGGCGACGAGCAGCAGTCGGTGCTCACCGCAACGGAGAACGGCTACGGCAAGCGCACGCCGATCACCGAGTACACGCGCCACGGCCGCGGCACGAAGGGCATGATCGCGATCCAGACCTCGGAGCGCAACGGCAAGGTGGTGGCGGCAACGCTCGTCGACTCCGAAGCCCAGATCATGCTGATCACGACCACGGGTGTGCTGATCCGCACGCGTGTCTCGGAGATCCGCGAAATGGGCCGTGCAACGCAAGGTGTTACACTCATCAGCCTCGACGAAGGCACGAAGCTTTCGGGTCTGCAGCAGGTCGCGGAGGCCGATGCCGAAGGCGATATCGCCGAAGGTGAGGGTGAAAGCGAAGAGTAATCTTCGCGCGCAGGTTGATGTGGCCCGGCGGCCCGCGTGAGCGGGCCGCTTCGTGTCAGGAATGCCGTAGGCGATTCGAGTGGCCAACGGTGCTGAATGGTGCCGGGCGGATCGTTGGATCGGGCGGCGCGGGCGCGCAAGGCGCACCCCGGAGCGCCCCACGGTTCGCGCGGCAGGCAGTTCGATTATTTTCTCAGAGGGAGTAATGATGCAAAAACGATTCAAGCAGGTAATGTTGCTGGCCGCTCTCGTGCCGACGTTCGCAATGGCTCAGGCGCTTCAGAACCAGGCGCCCGCCACGGCGCCGGCCCCGGCTGCTGCCGCAGCACCGATCGATTCGGCCAAGCAGGCCGCGATCAAGGACCTGCTGGACGCGATCGATGCGCAGAAGCTCGTCGGCGCAATCGGCAACAGCGCGCAAATGCAGGCGAAGCAACTCGTCCCGGCGATCCTGTCGGACGCGCTGTCGGAAAACAAGACGATGACGGACAAGCAAAAGCAAGCTTCCGTCCCGACGCTGCAAAAGAACGCCGTGCCGAAGCTGGTTGACTCGGCAGGCCAGGTCTTCACGACCCCCAGTTTCCAGCAAGACGCGATGCAGGCTCAGTACGACGCCTATGCGAAGTACTACAGCACGCAGGAAATCAAGGACCTGACCACGTTCTACCGCAGCCCGACCGGCCGCAAGTTCATCCAGGTTCAAGACCAGGTGGGCCGCGACGTCGTCAATGGCCTGATGCAGAAGTACATGCCGCAGTCGATCAAGGCTACGCGCGACCAGGCCGACAAGGAAGTCGCTTCGGTCAAGCCGGGCAAGTAAGCATCGTCCGCAGCGCCTCGTTCAGCCCGTTCTTTCGCGCGCCTGGCGGCGCATAATGACGGGCCAGATCGGGGTGCATCGCCCGGGAGGCCCGCGTTGGCGGGTTCCCGGCGAGAATGCGATAATGGCCGTTTGTGCGATAAGCACAAGCGGCCATTATCTTTTTCCGGCGCATCCGGCTTGTTGCCGTAGCGCCTGCCTCGGGAATCCCTTTAGATGCGCGTCTTCAACTTCTCCGCCGGACCGGCAGCATTGCCCGAAGAGGTGCTCCGCCAGGCCGCCGACGAAATGCTCGACTGGCACGGCAGCGGCATGGGCGTGATGGAAATGAGCCATCGCGGCCCGGAGTTCATGCAGATCCACAGCGAGGCGCTGCTCGATCTGCGCGAGCTGATGCAGGTGCCGGCGAGCCACCAGATCCTGTTCCTGCAGGGCGGCGGCATCGGCGAGAACGCGATCGTGCCGTTGAACCTGTTCGGCACGAAGCCGCGCGCCGACTTCGTGATCACGGGTTCGTGGTCGCAGAAGTCGCAAAAGGAAGCGCTCAAATACGGCGCGGCGCATATCGCCGCGACGGGCCGCACCGAAGCGGGCTTCACGCATTCGCCGGCGAGAAGCGAGTGGAAGCTCTCCGACGACCCCGCCTATGTGCACCTGTGCACGAACGAGACGATCGACGGCGTCGAGACCTTCGAGATTCCCGACCTGGGCGACATCCCGCTCGTGGCCGACGCCTCGTCGCACATCCTCTCGCGCCCGATGGACATCGCCAAATACGGCGTGCTGTATGGCGGCGCGCAGAAGAACATCGGCATGGCGGGCGTGACGGTCGTGATCGTGCGCGAAGACCTGCTCGACCGCGCGATGGCCCTTTGCCCGTCGGCGTTCGAGTGGAAGACGGTTGCCGCGAACAACTCCATGTACAACACGCCGCCCACCTATGCGATCTATATCGCGGGGCTCGTGTTCAAGTGGCTCAAGCGCCAGGGCGGCCTCACGGCCATCGAGGCGCGCAATATCGAAAAAGCGCAGTTGCTCTACGACACGATCGACGCGGGCAGCTTCTATATCAACAAGGTGGAGCGCCGCGCGCGCTCGCGGATGAACGTACCGTTCTTCCTCGCCGACGAGACACGTAACGATGATTTCCTGGCCGGCGCGAAGGCGCGCGGGCTTCTGCAGCTGAAGGGCCACAAGTCCGTCGGCGGCATGCGGGCGTCGATTTACAACGCGGTGCCGCTCGAAGCAGTGCAGGCACTGGTCGAGTACATGAAGGAATTCGAGGCGAAGCACGCCTGACGAGGCCTCCTGCCTTAAGTCGAGCGCGCAGCGCGCGTGCCGGCCCGGACGCATCCTGCGTTCCCGGGCCGTGTGCATCTCCTTTCAGATTGCCGGTTTCACGCATGGACGACGAACTCAACACACAACTCAAGCCGCTGCGCGAGCGCATCGACGCGATCGATGCCCAGCTCATTGCGCTCCTGAACCAGCGCGCGGCGGTCGCGCTCGAAGTGGGCGAGGTCAAGAAGCATTTCAACGCACCCGTGTTTCGCCCGGAGCGCGAGCTTCAGGTGATCGAGCGCCTGCAGAACCTGAGCGCAGGCCCGCTCGGCAACGACCATATCAGCGCGATCTGGCGCGAGATCATGGCCGCGAGCCGCTCGCTCGAAAAGACGATCTCGGTCGCGTTCCTCGGACCGGTCGGCACCTATAGCGAGCAGGCGATGTACGGGTACTTCGGTCAGTCGATCGAGGGCCTCGCATGTCCGTCCATCGACGAAGTGTTCCGCGCGGTCGAGGCGGGCGCCGCCGAGTTCGGCGTCGTGCCGGTCGAAAATTCGGCCGAAGGCGCGGTGTCGCGCTCGCTCGACCTGTTCCTGCAGACGCAGCTCGTGATCGGCGGCGAAATCGCGCTGCCGATCCAGCACAACCTGATGACGCAAAGCGGCACGCTCGACGGCGTGAAGCGCGTATGCGCGCACCCGCAGGCGATTGCGCAATGCCAGCGCTGGCTCTCGGCCAACGCGCCGCAACTCGAGCGCCACGCCGTTTCGAGCAACGCCGAGGCCGCGCGCCTCGCGGCGCAAGACCCGACGATCGCGGCCATTGCCGGCGAGAGCGCGGCCACGCACTATGGCCTGTTGATCGCCAATGCGCTGATCCAGGACGACCCGCATAACCGCACGCGCTTCGTGATGATCGGCAAGCAGCCGGCGGGCGTTTCGGGTCACGACCAGACTTCGATGATCGTCTCGGTGAAGAACGAGCCGGGCGCAGTCTACAAGCTGCTCGAGCCGCTCGCGCGCCACGGCGTGTCGATGACGCGTTTCGAGTCGCGTCCGGCACGCGTTGGCACGTGGGAGTACTACTTCTACATCGACTTCGAAGGCCATCGCGACGATCCGGCCGTGGCTGCCGCGCTCGAAGAGTTGGGCAAGAAGGCTGCGTACCTGAAGATTCTCGGTTCGTATCCGCGCGCGCGCTGAACACGGCGTATCCATTTTCGCCGCTGTCGTTGCGCATTTGCTTCGCGCTTTTCCTTCGCTTTCGCATTTGCGTCGAGCCTCACGGCCGCGCGGCGGGAGAGGCGAGCAAGTTTCCTGCACGGGGCAGCACGCCGTGCTCTGGCCCGACAGCTTTGCATGGGACCAAAGTAAGCGCTCTGCATGGGCCCGGAGTCAGTGCTAAAGCACGAACCCCGGCCGACAGCTGAAGCGCTCATTCTGGTCGACAGGAGAGACAGGCATGACCACGCAATTCGGCCCTTCGTATGTGCGCGCGATCGCACCGTATGTCGCCGGCAAGCCGATTTCCGAAGTTGCCCGCGAGTTCGGCCTTGACGAGGCGCGCATCGTCAAGCTTGCGTCGAACGAGAATCCGCTCGGCATGCCCGAGTCGGCGCAGCGCGCCATCGCTCAGGCGGCAAGCGAGCTGGGCCGCTATCCGGATTCGAACGCATTCGAGTTGAAGGCCGCGCTCGCTGCGCGCTACGACGTGCCGCCCGAGTGGATCACGCTGGGCAACGGCAGCAACGACATCCTCGAAATGGCGGCGCATGCGTGCGTCGAGCGCGGCCAGTCGATCGTCTATTCGCAGTACTCGTTCGCGGTCTACGCGCTCGCTACCCAGGGGCTCGGCGCGCGCCATCTCGTGACGCCGGCCGTGAAGTACGGCCACGATCTGGACGCGATGCTCGCCGCGATCGCCGACGACACGCGCTTGATCTTCGTTGCGAATCCGAACAATCCGACGGGCACGTTCATCGACGGCGCCGCGCTCGAGGCGTTCATCGCGAAGGTGCCGCGCCACGTGGTCGTGGTGCTCGACGAGGCCTACACCGAGTATCTCGCGGCGGACAAGCGCTACGACTCGATCGCGTGGGTACGCCGCTATCCGAACCTGCTCGTCTCGCGCACCTTCTCGAAGGCGTACGGGCTGGCGGGCCTGCGCATCGGCTTCGCGATCGCGCAGCCCGAGCTGACCGATCTGCTCAACCGTCTGCGGCAGCCCTTCAACGTGAGCACGCTCGCGCAAGCCGCGGCGATTGCCGCGCTCGGCGACACCGCCTTTCTCGAGAAGAGCGCGGAGCTGAATGCAGCAGGCTATCGCACGCTCACCGCCGCGTTCGAGCGCATGGGCCTCGAATATGTGCCGTCGGATGGCAATTTCGTGCTCGTGCGCGTAGCGAAGGACGACAAAGCGGACGACGCGGCTGGCGAGCGCGTCAATCTCGAGTTGCTCAAGCAGGGCGTGATCGTGCGTCCGGTCGGCGGCTATGGCTTGCCGCAGTGGCTGCGTGTGACCATCGGCCTGCCCGCGGAGAACGCGGCGTTCCTCGCAGCGCTCGAACGCGCGCTCGCTGCCGCATGAGCGCGCAATTTTTCTTTTTTTCCGGTGATGGCGTGAGCGCGTTTTCCTTCAACAAGCTAGTGATTTTCGGCGTCGGCCTGATCGGCGGGTCGCTCGCGCGCGCTTTGCGCGAGCGCAGTGGTGCCACGGGCCGGGTGATCGGCGTGGGCCGCCGCGCGCACTCGGTGGCGCGCGCGCTCGAACTGGGCGTGATCGACGCGGCCGCGACGCTCGACGACGAAGCGGCGCTGGCCGCGGCGCTCGAAGGCGCGGACCTCGTGCTGATCGCGGCGCCTGTCGCGCAGACGCAGGCGCTGCTCGAGCGCATCGCGCCGCATCTCGAGCCGCAGACCATCGTCACCGACGCCGGCAGCACCAAGGGCGACGTGATCGCCGCCGCGCGCGCGGCGCTGGGGGCGCGCATTGGCCAGTTCGTGCCGGGGCACCCGATCGCGGGCCGCGAATCGAGCGGCGTCGAGGCGGCGTTGCCGGACCTCTACGTGGGCCGCAATGTCGTGCTGTGCCCGCTCGAAGAAAACGCGCCCGAGGCGCTCGAGCGCATCGCCGCGATGTGGCGCGCCACGGGCGCGGTGATTGGCCAGATGCCGGCCGCGCAGCACGATCGCGTATTCGCGTCGGTGAGCCATCTGCCGCACGTGCTCTCGTTTGCGCTCGTCGACCAGATTCTGGCCACGCCCGACGCCGAATTGAAATTCTCGTTCGCGGCGGGCGGTTTCCGCGACTTCACGCGCATCGCCGCGTCGAGCCCCGAAATGTGGCGCGACGTCTGCCTCGCGAACCGCACCGCGCTGCTGGCCGAGCTCGACGCCTACACTGATGTGCTGGCGAAACTGCGTGCGGCCATCGATGCGGGCGACGGCGCCGCGCTCGAAACCGTGTTCGCGCGCTCGCGCGCGGCGCGCGAGGCGTGGCAGGAACGCGGCGGCAAGCGCGCAGGCGGCGCGGCGGCCGGGGGCTCCCCTGGCGCCGGCAATGATCCTGCCGGCGCGGCCCCAGGCAAGTAGGCAACAGTCATCCGGCGCGGCGCATTATCCTGAAGCCCGCCGCAGCACCATCAGGACACGCTCATGGAATACCTCGATCTCGGACCGTTCACCCGTGCTTCCGGCACGGTCCGCCTGCCTGGCTCGAAGAGCATCTCGAACCGCGTGCTGCTGCTCGCGGCGCTCGCCGAGGGCGAAACGACGATCACGAACCTGCTCGACTCCGACGACACGCGCGTGATGCTCGACGCGCTCGCGAAGCTCGGCGTGAAGCTCGCGCGCGAAGGCGACACTTGCGTCGTGCAGGGCACACGCGGCGCGTTTACCGCGAAGCAGGCGGACCTGTTCCTCGGTAACGCGGGCACGGCCGTGCGTCCGCTCACGGCGGCGCTCGCGGTCAATGGCGGCGACTACCGCATCCATGGCGTGCCGCGCATGCACGAGCGGCCCATCGGCGACCTCGTCGACGGCCTGCGCCAGATCGGCGCGAAGATCGATTACGAGGAGAACGAGGGCTATCCGCCGCTGCGCATCCGCCCCGCGCAAATCTCGGTCGATGCGCCGATCCGCGTGCGTGGCGACGTGTCGAGCCAGTTCCTCACCGCGCTCCTCATGACGCTGCCGCTCGTGCGCGCCCAGGGCGGCGTGAGCGTCGTCGAGGTGGACGGCGAGCTGATCTCGAAGCCCTACATCGAGATCACGATCAAGCTGATGGAGCGCTTCGGCGTGAAGGTCGAGCGCCATGACTGGCATCGCTTCGAGGTGCCGGCGGGCGCGCGCTACCAGTCGCCGGGCAAGATCATGGTCGAAGGCGATGCCTCGTCGGCTTCGTATTTCCTCGCGGCGGGCGCCATCGGTGGCGGTCCGGTGCGCGTGGAAGGCGTGGGCCGCTCGAGCATCCAGGGCGACGTCGCTTTCGCGGCCGCGCTCATGCGCATGGGCGCGAACGTGACGGTGGCCGACGACTGGATCGAGGTGCGCGGCATCGGCAACGATCACGGCAAGCTCGACCCCATCGACATGGACTTCAACCTGATCCCCGACGCGGCGATGACCATCGCCGTAGCGGCGCTCTTCGCCGATGGCGCGAGCACGCTGCGCAACATCGCGAGCTGGCGCGTGAAGGAGACCGACCGCATCGCGGCGATGGCCACCGAATTGCGCAAAGTGGGCGCCGACGTGGAAGAGGGCCCCGATTACCTGGTCGTGCGTCCGCCGCAAAAGCTCACGCCGAACGCCGCGATCGACACCTACGACGATCACCGCATGGCCATGTGCTTCTCGCTCGTGAGTCTCGGCGGCGTGCCGGTGCGCATCAACGACCCGAAGTGCGTCGGCAAGACGTTCCCCGATTATTTCGAGCGCTTCCTCGCGCTCGCACAACCATGATTGCTCCGCAGCCGAATCCCTTTGCCGCATGAAATCGACCCGTCCCTTTTATCCAACGCCCGTTATCGCCATCGACGGCCCGACTGCCTCCGGCAAGGGCACGGTGGCCACGCTGGTGGCCGCGCATCTCGGCTTTCACCTGCTCGACAGCGGCGCGCTGTACCGGCTCGCCGCGCTCGCAAGCGTGCGCTACGCGATTGCCGCCGATGACGCCGACGGGCTTGCGAAGCTGATCGACGATCTCCACATCACGTTCCGCGAAGGCCTCGCGCAGCTCGACGGCGTTGACGTTTCGAATGAAATTCGCGCCGAGGAAGTGGGCAACCGGGCCTCGGTGATCGCCGCGCATTCTTCCGTGCGCACCGCGCTGGTGGCCCGTCAGCGGGCGTTCCGCAAGCTTCCGGGGCTGGTCGCGGACGGCCGCGACATGGGCACCGTGATCTTCCCGGACGCCGACCTGAAGGTGTTCTTGACGGCCAGCGTGGAGGCCCGCGCGGCCCGCCGGCATAAGCAATTGATCCAAAAAGGTTTTTCTGCTAATATGGATGACTTGCTCCGGGATTTGCGTGAACGCGACGCGCGCGACAGCAATCGCGCGGCCGCGCCGCTCAAGCCCGCAGCGGATGCGAAGCTGCTGGATACCTCGGCGCTGTCCATCGACCAGGCGGTCGAACAGGTCGTGCAGTGGTACCAGGAGTCGAGCCAGCTGCGCTCCGTGCGCCACCCTGACGGCCACGGCAAGCCGCAGTAAGAAGTTGTTGTTGCAGTAAGTGTTGGTGCCCTGCTGGGAAGCGGGGCGTTTATTAAACCCTTTAACCCCGTATGGCTTTTGCATCTGTGCCGCGAGCGTAAGCGTTCCGGCCTCAACGCCCAACCGGTCCAGACCGACCGGCGGAGCAGCGAAAACCATGCAAATCCAGATTTTTATGTCCGACCTGCAAACCTCCACCCCGAATACCGAATCTTTTGCGGCTCTGTTCGAAGAGTCGCTGACCCGCCAGGACATGCGCGCCGGCGAAGTGATCTCCGCCGAAGTCGTGCGCGTCGACCACAACTTCGTGGTCGTCAACGCTGGTCTCAAGTCCGAAGCCTATATTCCGCTCGAAGAGTTCCTGAACGACGCGGGTGAAGTGGAAGTGCAGGCGGGCGATTTCGTTTCCGTCGCGATCGACGCGCTGGAAAACGGCTACGGCGACACCATCCTGTCGCGCGACAAGGCGAAGCGTCTGGCTTCGTGGCTGTCGCTGGAAAAGGCCCTCGACAACAACGAACTCGTGACCGGCACGATCACGGGCAAGGTCAAGGGCGGCATGACCGTCATGGTCAACGGCATCCGCGCGTTCCTGCCGGGTTCGCTCGTCGACACGCGTCCGGTCAAGGACACGACGCCGTACGAAGGCAAGACGCTCGAATTCCGCGTCATCAAGCTCGACCGCAAGCGTAACAACGTCGTGCTGTCGCGCCGCGCAGTGATCGAAGCCACGCAAGGCGAAGAGCGCGCAAAGCTGCTCGAGACGCTCAAGGAAGGCGCGATCGTCAACGGCGTGGTCAAGAACATCACCGACTACGGCGCGTTCGTGGACCTCGGCGGCATCGACGGCCTGCTGCACATCACCGACATCGCATGGCGTCGCGTGCGTCACCCGAGCGAAGTCCTCTCGGTTGGCCAGGAAGTCACCGCCAAGATCCTCAAGTTCGACCAGGAAAAGAACCGCGTTTCGCTCGGTATCAAGCAACTGGGCGACGATCCGTGGGAAGGCATCTCGCGCCGTTACCCGTCCGGCACGCGCCTGTTCGGCAAGGTCACGAACATCACCGACTACGGCGCGTTCGTCGAAGTCGAGTCGGGCATCGAAGGCCTGGTTCACGTGTCGGAAATGGACTGGACCAACAAGAACGTTGCTCCGTCGAAGGTTGTCCAGCTGGGCGACGAAGTCGAAGTCATGGTCCTCGAGATCGACGAAGACCGCCGCCGCATCTCGCTCGGCATGAAGCAGTGCAAGCCGAATCCGTGGGATGACTTCAGCCGCAACTTCAAGAAGGGCGACAAGCTGCAAGGCGCGATCAAGTCGATCACCGACTTCGGCGTGTTCATCGGCCTGCCTGGCGGCATCGACGGTCTGGTTCACCTTTCGGACCTGTCGTGGTCGGAAACGGGCGAAGAAGCCGTTCGCAAGTACAAGAAGGGCGACGAAGTCGAGGCTGTGGTTCTGGGCATCGACGTCGAGAAGGAACGCATCTCGCTCGGCATCAAGCAGCTCGAAGGCGACCCGTTCAGCAACTTCGTTGCGATCAACGACAAGGGCGCAACGGTTGACGGCGTCGTGAAGTCGGTGGACGCGAAGGGTGCGGTTATCACCCTGACGGCTGACGTCGAAGGCTACCTGCGTGCTTCGGAAATCGCGCAAGACCGCGTGGAAGATGCTCGCAACGTGCTGAAGGAAGGCGACAAGGTCAACGCGATGATCATCAACATCGATCGCAAGTCGCGTGGCATCAACCTGTCGATCAAGGCCAAGGATTCGGCTGAGACGCAGGAAGCGCTGCGCAGCATGTCGGCTGACTCGGGTCAGGCTGCTACTGGCACGACCAACCTCGGCGCGCTGCTCAAGGCCAAGCTCGACGGCCAGAACCAGTAAGCCTCAAACGGGGGCAAGCTGAAGTATGACCAAATCTGAATTGGTCGCGCAGCTGGCTACGCGATTTCCGCAACTTGTCCTCAAGGATGCGGATTTCGCGGTCAAGACGATGCTCGATGCGATGTCCGAGGCGCTTGCCAAGGGCCATCGCATCGAAATTCGCGGCTTTGGCAGCTTCGGCCTGAATCGTCGGCCGTCGCGCGTGGGGCGCAATCCCAAGTCGGGTGAAAAGGTGCTGGTGCCTGAGAAGTTCGTACCGCACTTCAAGCCGGGCAAGGAGTTGCGCGAGCGCGTGGACCGCAATTCGGGCGAGCCGCTGAAGGCAGACGAGCCGGACGACGATCTGTAAGCGCCGCAGGGTATTTGCGGCGGTTGCAGCCGTTGGCGGTCAATGCCAGATGGCCAGTGCATGGACCGAAAAAAGCGCAGGGTTTTTCGAAACCCGGCGCTTTTTTTTCGTCCACGGTTTTGGGAGCATGGCGACTTCCCCGAGCGCGGCCCGGCGCGCGCGTATTGGCCGCCCGCGGCTTGCGGCTTCGCGCACGTGCCGGCTCGCAAGCCGTTCCATTACAATACGGGACACTTCGGTGCGGCCGATGCTGCGATGCAGCAGACAACCCGCGCCGGCGCTTCTTTCCTGTAACTGCCAAGAGAATCCTTCATGAGATTGATCGCCTGGGTGATCCGTGTGCTGGTGTTCGTGCTGCTGCTGGTGCTCGCACTGGGCAATACGGATCCCGCGACGCTGCACTTCCTGGCCGGCTATTCGTGGCAGGCTCCGTTGATCCTGATCGGCCTCGCGTTCTTCGTGGTCGGGCTGCTGGCGGGGCTGCTCTCGGCGCTGCCGCCCTTGTTCCGGCTGCGCATGGAGAACGGTCGCTTGAAGCGCGATCTGCGCAGCGCGAAGGAAACGCCGGCGACGCCCGCAGAACCGCCGCTGCCGCCGCTCATTTGATTCGAATTGCCGTGCCGTGTGTCGTAGATATCTCATAGGCGCCTGCCAGGCGTTTCATAGGTATCCGCGACGCGCGGCCTGATTACCGCTCATACCATCGCTCGCATGGATCTCGATTTTTGGTGGCTGCTCGTCATTCCCGTCGCGTTTGCGCTCGGCTGGGTGGCGTCGCGCTACGACCTGAAGGCGCTGCTTTCCGAAAGCGCCAATCTGCCGCGTTCGTATTTCCGCGGCCTGAACTTCCTGCTCAACGAGCAGCCCGATAAGGCCATCGACGCTTTCATCGAGGTCGCCAAGCTCGACCCGGAAACCGTCGAGCTGCACTTCGCGCTCGGCAATCTGTTTCGCCGTCGCGGCGAGACCGATCGCGCGATTCGCGTGCACCAGAACCTGCTGTCGCGCTCGGACCTGCCCGTGAACGAGCGCGATCACGCGCTCTATGAGCTCGGCCAGGACTTCCTGAAAGCCGGCATGCTCGATCGCGCCGAAGAGACGTTCAGCATGCTCAAGTCGGGTGACTATGCGCAGGGCGCGCAGCGCGCGCTGCTCACCATCTACGAGATCGAAAAGGACTGGAACCGCTCCATCGAGACCGCGCGCCTGCTCGAAACCATGGGTGCGCCGTCGCTCGACCTCGAAATCGCCCAGTTCCATTGCGAGCTCGCGCAGGAGGCGCTGCAGCGCAAGAGCCCCGACGAGGCGCGGCGCCAGCTCGCGCTCGCGCTCAAGGCCAATGAGCAGAACGTGCGCGCGACGATACTCGCGGGCGATGTGGATGCCGCGAGCGGCGACTGGCAAGCCGCGCTCGCGCAGTGGAAGCGCGTCGAGGCGCAGAATTCAGCCTATCTGCCGCTCGTGGCCGAGAAGGTCATGAAGGGCTATGAGGCGCTGGACCGCGCGCAGGAGGGGGCGCAGCTGCTCACCGAATGGGTCGACCGCCATTCCTCGAACGATCTGCTCGACGTCGCCTATAAATACGTTGCCGAGTTGAGCGGCACGGACGCGGCCCACACGCTCGCCCGCACGCAGATGCAGAAGTCGCCGAATCTCGCCGGCATGACGCGTCTGCTCGAAGCGCAGCAGGCCGCCGCCGAAGAGCCGCGGCGCAGCGAGCTCGAACTCATGCGCAAGCTGATCCAGCAGCGCACCAAGAATCTGCCACGTTACACGTGCCAGAACTGTGGCTTCCGGGCGCGCCTGTTCTACTGGCAGTGCCCCGGCTGCAGCGGCTGGGAAACCTATGCGCCGCGCCGCGTCGAGCCGATCCCGGCATCGAGCTGATGCGCGAGGCGCCCAATTTCAAGGCGCATGGCGCGCGCGTTTGCGCCGCCAGACGCCGACGCCACTGAGCGAGCGGGCGCCGCCTGCCGGGTGCGCATCGGCGCTAATGCAACACCCACTTCCGAATCTGTCACCGGAGCGCGTATGAAAATCACCATTATCGGTACCGGCTACGTCGGCCTCGTCACCGGGGCGTGCCTTGCCGAAATCGGTCACGACGTGTTCTGCCTCGACGTCGATCCGCGCAAGATCGACATCCTGAACGGCGGCGGCGTGCCGATCCATGAGCCGGGCCTGCTCGAGCTCATCCAGCGCAACCGCAAGGCGCGCCGCATCACGTTTTCCACCGACGTCGCCGCGAGCGTCGAGCACGGCGAAGTGCAGTTCATCGCCGTGGGCACGCCGCCCGACGAAGACGGCTCGGCGGACCTGCAATACGTGCTCGAAGCCGCGCGCAGCATCGGCCGCTACATGAACGGCTTCAAGGTGATCGTCGACAAGTCGACGGTGCCCGTAGGGACCGCCCAGCGCGTGCAGGACGTGCTCGCCGAAGAGCTTGCCAAACGCGGCCTCGGCGCGAGCAACCAGCATCGCTTCTCGGTGGTCTCGAATCCCGAGTTCCTGAAGGAGGGCGCGGCCGTCGACGACTTCATGCGCCCGGACCGCATCATCATCGGCATCGACGAGGATGCGAACGGGGAGCTCGCGCGCGAGAAGATGAAGCGTCTGTACGCGCCGTTCAACCGCAACCATGAGCGCACGATTTACATGGACGTGCGCTCGGCCGAATTCACGAAGTACGCGGCCAACGCCATGCTCGCCACGCGCATCTCGTTCATGAACGAGATGGCGAATCTCGCCGACCGCGTGGGCGCCGACATCGAGTCGGTGCGGCGCGGCATCGGCTCCGATCCGCGCATCGGCTATCACTTTCTCTACGCGGGCTGCGGCTACGGCGGCTCGTGCTTCCCGAAGGACGTGCAGGCGCTGATCCGCACAGCCGCCGAGTCGGGCCAGAACCTGCGCATCCTGGAAGCGGTCGAGGACGTGAACCACGGCCAGAAGGACGTGCTCGTGGACAAGATCGTGAAGTCGATCGGCCCGGACCTGACGGGCAAGCACTTCGCGGTCTGGGGCCTCGCATTCAAGCCGAACACGGACGACATGCGCGAGGCACCGAGCCGCCGCCTGATCGCCGAGCTGCTCGCGCGCGGCGCGACGGTCTCGGCCTACGATCCCGTCGCGACCGACGAAGCGCGGCGCGTGTTTGCGCTCGATCTCGCCAACGCGCCGGATCAGCATGCGCGCCTCACGTTCGCGGCGAGCGAGGACGACACGCTCGCGGGCGCGGATGCGCTCGTGATCGTCACCGAATGGACGGCATTCAAGGCCCCCGACTTCGAGTATCTGAAAGAGGAGCTGAAGGCGCCGCGCATTTTCGACGGACGCAACCTCTATGAGCCGGACGCGATGGCGGAGCTCGGCTTTGACTATCACTCGATTGGACGGCCTCATGTCAAACTCGTCAAGCACGCAAGCGATGCAGCAGCCTGAGAACGCGACGCTCGCACCCGAAGTGACGGTCGTGCCGCGCGAGAAGTTCGCTGCGTCGCGCGTGCTGGTGGTGGGCGACGTGATGCTCGACCGCTACTGGTTTGGCGACGTCAACCGCATCTCGCCGGAGGCGCCGGTGCCCGTGGTGCACGTGCAGCGCCAGGAAGACCGCCTCGGCGGCGCGGCCAACGTGGCGCGCAACGCGGCGGCGCTCGGCGCGAGCGCAGGACTCCTGTGCGTGGTGGGACATGACGAGCCGGGCGAGCGCATCGTCGAGCTGCTCGGCGAGAGCCATGTGAACGCGTATCTCGAGCGTGATCCCGAGTTGCCCACCACGATCAAGCTTCGCGTGCTCTCGCGCCAGCAACAGCTGCTGCGCGTGGACTTCGAAAAGTCGCCGACACATGAGGCACTGCTCGCAGGCCTCGCGCGCTTCGACGCGCTGCTGCCCACCCACGACGTGATCCTCATGTCCGACTACGCCAAGGGTGGCCTCACGCACGTCACGCAGATGATCTCGAAGGCGCGCGCCGCGGGCAAATCGGTGCTGGTCGATCCGAAGGGCGACGACTGGGAGCGCTATCGCGGCGCGAGCGTCATCACGCCGAACCGCGCGGAGCTGCGCGAAGTGGTGGGCACCTGGAAGTCCGAAGCAGATCTGCTCGCGCGCGTGACGAAGCTGCGCCACGAATTGCAGTTCGACGCGCTGCTGCTCACGCGCTCGGAGGAGGGTATGACGCTCTTTTCCGATGAGGGCGTGCTGCACGCGCCGGCCGTCGCACGCGAAGTGTATGATGTCTCGGGTGCCGGCGACACCGTGATCGCGACCGTCGCGGCCTCGCTGGGCGCGGGCCTTTCGCTCGTCGAAGCCGTTGCGCTCGCGAACCGCGCCGCCGGTATCGTGGTCGGCAAGCTCGGCACCGCCACCGTCGATTACGACGAACTCTTTCAATGACGTTCCGCGGGTGGCCGCGCTGCTGAGCTCCATGAGCGCAATGAGCGTGGCTACTCGACGGGCGCGGTGAGGCAGGGATTTCCGGAGAGTTTTCCCGGCCTCGCGTGAACCTCTTCACCGCAGAACTACCATGACCCTCATTGTGACCGGCGCGGCCGGCTTCATCGGCAGCAACATCGTCAAGGCGCTGAACGAACGCGGCGAAGACCGCATTATCGCCGTCGACAATCTCACTCGCGCGGACAAGTTCAAGAATCTCGTCGACTGCGAGATCGACGATTACCTCGACAAGACCGAGTTCGTCGAGCGCTTTGCGCGCGGCGATTTCGGCAAAGTGCGCGCGGTGTTCCACGAAGGCGCCTGTTCGGACACCATGGAAACCGACGGCCGCTACATGATGGAGAACAACTTCCGCTACAGCCGCGCGGTGCTCGACACCTGCCTCGCGCAGCGCACGCAGTTTCTCTATGCGTCGTCGGCGGCCATCTATGGCGGGTCGAGCCGTTTCGTCGAAGACCGCGAAGTGGAAGCGCCGCTGAACGTCTACGGCTATTCGAAATTCCTGTTCGACCAGGTGATCCGCCGCCTGCTGCCCACCGCGCAAAGCCAGATTGCGGGCTTTCGCTACTTCAACGTGTACGGTTCGCGTGAGACGCACAAAGGCCGGATGGCGTCCGTGGCGTTCCACAACTTCAACCAGTTCCGCGCCGAAGGCCGCGTGAAGCTGTTCGGCGAATACAACGGCTATGCGCCGGGCGAGCAGACGCGCGACTTCGTTTCCGTCGAAGACGTCGTGAAGGTCAACCTGTTTTTCTTCGATCATCCCGAGAAGACCGGCATCTTCAATCTCGGCAGCGGCCGCGCACAGCCGTTCAACGACATCGCGAGCACGGTGGTCAACACACTGCGCGTGATGGAAGGCAAGGGCGCGCTCACGCTCGAAGAGCAGGTGCAGCAGGGGCTCATCGAGTACATCGCGTTCCCCGACGCGCTGCGCGGCAAGTACCAGTGCTTTACGCAGGCCGATCTCGGCAAGCTGCGCGCCGCGGGCTATGACGCGCCGTTCCTGACGGTGCAAGAAGGGGTGGACCGCTACGTGCGTTGGCTGTCCGGCCAGGTGTAAGCGAAGGCCGCCTCTCCCTAAACTGGACTCTCCTCGCCGGCGATGGTCGCCGGCGTTGGGCATCAACGGAGATCCAGCATGATCAAGAAATTGCTCGCCGCGGTAGCGCTCGTTGCCGCATTCGGCCAGGTGTTCGCGGCCGTGGACGTCAACACGGCCAATGAGGACGCGCTGCGCGGCATCAAGGGCATCGGGCCCGCGCGCGCCAAGGCCATTCTCGACGAGCGCGGAGCACACGGGCCGTTCAAGGACGCGTCCGATCTCGGCAAGCGTGTGAAGGGCCTGGGTGGTCACACCGTCGAACGTTTGCAGGCCGAAGGATTGTCGGTCGGGCCTGCGAATGCACTGGCGGCTCAGTCGACGCCATCGACACCATCGACGCAATCGACTCAAGCAGCGGCGGCGGCACAGGCCGGCGCGAAGAGTGCCCCGGCGAAGGCCGGAGCCACGCAGCCGCAAGGCGCAACGGTGGCCGTCAAGAAGTAGTGCTTGCCGTTTCTTCTCATTGCGTCACATCCGTGCGACCGCCCGGGGCGATCGCCAGCAGCGGTTGCACGGCTCCCCGCGGCTCGCGGGGCCAGTCTCCTTCAGGCGTCGCTGCGGCGACGTTGACCCGCGGCCCAGGCCGCGGGCTTTTTGCGGATCTCGCGTACCGGTTTCGGATTGGCCGCGGAGCAGGGCGGCAAAGCAAGCATGGATGACATCCCTTACGCCTTCAGGGGTCCCCTGCGCCGGGTGGCTGCGTGGTTTAGAATCCAAAAGTCACCTAATCACGCCCGACCGGCGCCCGACCGCCATAACTTATGCCATACAAGACCATTGAAGACACGATCGGCAACACGCCGCTCGTGCAGCTCGTCCGCTTGCCCGACGACGAGATTCGCGCCCGCAACAACATCGTGCTGGCCAAGCTGGAAGGCAATAATCCGGCGGGCTCGGTGAAGGACCGGCCGGCGCTTTCGATGATCCGCAAGGCCGAAGAACGTGGCCGCATCAAGCCGGGCGATACGCTCATCGAAGCCACCAGCGGCAATACCGGCATCGCGCTGGCCATGGCCGCGGCCATTCGCGGCTACAAGATGATCCTGATCATGCCCGAGGACCTGTCGGTCGAGCGTCGCCAGAGCATGGCCGCCTACGGCGCCGAGATCATGCTCACGCCTGTGAAGGGCGGCATGGAATATGCGCGCGATCTCGCCGAGCAGATGCAGCGAGACGGCAAGGGCATCATCCTCGACCAGTTCGCCAACCCCGACAATCCGCTTGCGCATTACGAGGGCACCGGCCCGGAAATCTGGCGCGAGACCGAAGGGCGCATCACGCACTTCGTCTCGTCGATGGGCACGACGGGCACGATCATGGGCACGTCGCAGTATCTGAAAGAGCAGAATCCGGCGATCGAGATCGTCGGTGCACAGCCCGAAGAGGGCTCGCGCATTCCCGGCATCCGCAAGTGGCCCGAAGCCTACATGCCGAAGATTTTCGACCGCAGCCGCGTGGACCGCACCGAAAGCGTGAGCCAGGCCGCTGCCGAAGCGATGGCGCGCCGTCTCGCCTCGGTGGAAGGCATTTTCGCGGGGATTTCGTCGGGCGGTGCGTGCGAGGTGGCCATACGTCTCGCGCGTCAGGTCGAAAATGCGACGATCGTGTTCATCGTCTGTGATCGCGGCGACCGTTACTTGTCGACGGGTGTGTTTCCGGCCTGATCGCCGTACGATCCCCGGCACGGTCTCCGGCCGTTGCCGTCCGCTCTGCCACGCCGGACGGTAACGGCCGAATCCGGCGCCTGAATTGAAAACGGGCGGCGTGTCTCTCGCGAGACGCGCCGCCCGTTGTGCTATCCGGAGAGCTCTGGTGCGTTAGTGGCGCTTATTGCCGCTGTGCCTGCCGCTGTGTCGACTGTGCGCCGCGGTTCGAGCCGACGCCGCTCGTCGCGAGCATCTGCGCCTTCACGCGTTCGCCCAGCTGGTAGACCGCGAGCGCGTAGAAGAAGCTGCGGTTGTAACGCGTGAGCACATAGAAGTTCTTCAGCCCGAGCATGTACTCGGTCGGGCGGCCAGGAGTGGGCAGGTCGACGACCGTGACCGGCGTGCCGCCCTCCGCGGCGAAGTCCACATTCGGTTCGTTCAGGGCGAGGCCCGAGCGCAGCAATTGCGCGAGTGGCAGGCGCGGTTCGGGCTTGCCGTCGGCGGCGGCTTGCGCGATGCCCTGGCTGCCCGAATCGCCGGCGATCTTCCACACCACCGGGCGGCCCGATTCCCAGCCGTTCTGCTTCAGATAGTTCGCGACGCTGCCGATCGCGTCGGCCGGGCTATTGCGCAGGTCGATATGATGATCGCCCTCGTAATCGACCGCATATTGCACGATGCTGCTCGGCAGGAATTGCGGAATGCCGATCGCGCCCGTGTACGAGCCGAGCACCGAGCTCGGATCGATCTGCGAGCCGCGTGTCCACACCAGATAGTCTTCGAGGTTCTTGCGGAACGTCGCCATGCGGTCTGCACGATTAGGCGTGCTCGGATAATCGAAGGCGAGCGTGGTGAGCGCGTCGAGCACGCGGAAGTTGCCCATGTAGCGCCCGTAGATCGTCTCCACGCCGATGATGCCGACGATCACCTCGGGCGGCACGCCGAACTCATCGGACGCGCGCTGCAGCGTGGCCTGGTTCTCGCGCCAGAAGCGCACCCCCGCGTTGATGCGCACCGGGTCGAGAAAACGCGCCTGATAGGCGCGCCAGTTCTTCGCGCTCGGCGTGGGCGAGGGCGTGACGAGCTTCACGGCCGTGGCCGAATAGCTCACGGTCGAGAACAGCGCGTGCAGCGCGTCGGCATTGAAGTCGTAGCGCGCGACCATGTCGTTGATGAACGTGTCGACATTGGCGTTGTTCACGTAGCGCTGCGGAACGATCTCCTCTTCGAACGTCTGGCCTTGCGTGGCGCTTTGCGGCGGCGTCTGGGCGACTGGCGCGGGCGCTGTCGTGGCGGCGGCCGGTTGCGTCGTCTGGGCCGCTTTGGTCGCTTGTGCCGGTTGCATCGATTTCGTCGATTGCGCCTGCTCGGCGCATGCAGACAGCGTTGCCGCGGTGCAAAGCGCGAGGGCGAAAGACTTGATGCGCGGTTGGCTGAAGGCGGGTGAAACGGACGGGTGCGCGGACTTTTGCGTCATGGCAGGCGGGCGGGTTGGAACGAGAGGACGTGATGCGGCGCAGTATACCCGAGCGCCTCGCACCAAAAGGTCTGGGCGTACGGCGGGCGTGGGCTCGCGGGTGCCGCGCGGGTGGGCTGTGGTAACGTGACGACTGCCCGCGCTCGAACGCGGCCCGCGCGACTGTTGCAAAACCCTGCGCAGCACACCCGACGAAAGATCTGATGGAGACCCGCAGCGCGCGCTTGAGACAGGCCCGAGCGCACGGTGCGGCCAGTACTGGACATGACGACCGGCTTTTTCACGCATCCCGACTGCCTGCTGCATGAAATGGGCGAGTGGCATCCCGAATGCCCCGCGCGCCTGCAGGCGATCGAAGACCAGCTCATTGCGAGCCGCATCGACGCGCTGATCGAGCGCGACGACTCCGCGCCGCTCGTCGAGGAATCCGCGCTCCTGCGCGTGCACACCCAGGCGCACATCGACTGGTTGCGCCAGCTCTCGCCGCAGGAAGGCTACGCGGCGATCGATCCCGACACGTCGATGAATCCGCACACGTTGCAGGCCGCGTTGCGCGCGGCGGGCGCCGCCGTCGCCGCGACCGACGCCGTGATCGCGGGCCGCTACGAAAACGCGTTCTGCAGCGTGCGCCCGCCCGGCCACCACGCCGAGCCCGCGCGCGCGATGGGCTTTTGCTTCTTCAATAACGTCGCGGTCGCGGCGCGTCATGCGCTCGACGTGCATGGACTCTCGCGCGTGGCGATCGTCGACTTTGACGTACATCATGGAAACGGCACGGAAGCCGCCATTGCGGGCGATTCGCGCGTGCT
The DNA here is from genome assembly GCF_004353915.1 of Paraburkholderia silviterrae. Taxonomy (GTDB): domain Bacteria; phylum Pseudomonadota; class Gammaproteobacteria; order Burkholderiales; family Burkholderiaceae; genus Paraburkholderia; species Paraburkholderia silviterrae. Next base: position 491,459 of record NZ_SMRP01000003.1, read on the forward strand.
CATGTGCAGCATTTTTCAGCACCCGTTCTATCCGTTCTCGGGCGCGGACAATCAGGCGCCGAACATGGTCAACGTGCCGATGCCGGCGCGTACCAAGGGCATGGAAGTGCGCGAGGCGATCGACATCATGTGGCTGCCGCGTTTGCACGAGTTCAAGCCGGAGATGGTGTTCGTCTCGGCGGGGTTCGATGCGCACCGTGAAGACGATCTCGGCAACCTGGGCCTCGTCGAGGACGACTACGCATGGATCACCGAGCAGATCCGCGAAGTCGCCAGGCGCCACGCGAAGGGGCGCATTGTGAGCTGTCTCGAAGGCGGCTACAACCTCTCGGCGCTCGGGCGCAGCGTGGTCGCGCATCTGCGCGTGCTGGCCGATATCTGATCGAGTCGATCGCGCGCGACTATCGTGGGGTAGCCGCGCGATTATTGCGCGGTTATCGCGCGTTGAACGCACCACCGTCGTTACCGTTTCCCGCATTCTGCGCGTCCGGCCGGGCGCGCCCACCTCAGAAGGAGCCGTGCATCATGAGCGCTGCAGCCGTTTCGTCTTCGTCGTCTTCTTCCGCGGATGCCGCGCCGCTCATCGAGATTGCCCATGACGCGTACGGCGTGCCCGGCGTCGTGCGTCTCACGCTGAACCGGCCCGACGCGTTCAACGCGCTGTCCGAAGCGCTCATCGACGCGTTGCAGACGCAACTGGTGGAAATCGCGCAATCGGACGCGCGCGTCGTGGTGATCGCGGCGGCGGGCCGCGCGTTCTGCGCCGGTCACGATCTCAGGGAAATGCGCGCGGCGCCTTCGCTCGATTACTACAAGCGGCTCTTCGCGCGCTGCTCGAAGATGATGCTGGCCATCCAGTCGATGCCGCAGCCCGTGATCGCGCGCGTGCACGGCGTGGCGACGGCGGCGGGCTGCCAGCTCGTCGCGATGTGCGATCTCGCCGTGGCCGCCGAGCAGGCGCGTTTTGCGGTCTCGGGCATCAATCTCGGGCTGTTTTGCTCGACGCCAGCGGTGCCGCTCACGCGCAACGTCTCGCGCAAGGCCGCGTTCGAGATGCTGATGACGGGCGAGTTCATCGATGCGCAGAAGGCGCTGCGCGAGGGGCTCGTGAACCGCGTCGTGGCCGAGGAAGAGCTCGACGCCGCCGTGACTGCGCTCGCTGCAAGCATCTGCGCTAAGCCGCGCGAGGCGGTGGCGGCGGGCAAGGGGCTGTTCTACCGGCAGCTCGAGATGGGCGTCGAAGCCGCTTATCAACTGGCCGGGCAGACCATGGCCTGCAACATGATGACCGACCCCGCGCTCGACGGCGTGCAGGCGTTCATCGACAAGCGCGGCAGCAAGTAAGCGGCGCTGGCCGGTGAGCCCGGCCAGTCTTGCGTCTCTTTTCCTGCGGTCTCCCTGCAGTTAGAGGTCGACTGGAGTAGCGCTTCAGCACTTGCTCCAGCCCGATGCCGGGCTAGTGGCGCTCGATCCAGTTGAGCATCGCGCTAATCACGCGTTCGCGGTCGAGATCGTTGAGCGTCTCGTGATAGCTGCCCTCATAGAGCGTGAGCGTGCGGTCGGGCGACCCCACGTGCGCGCCGAACGCGCGGCTGCCTTCGGGCTCGGTGAGCTTGTCCTCGGTGCCATGCCAGATCAGCACCGGCATGCGCAACTGCGCGCGGCCCGCCTCGATACGCTTCATCGCTTCGAGCAACTCCGCGCCCGTGCGTGCGGGAATCGCGCCATGGTGAACCAGCGGATCGGCGCGGTTGGCCTCGACCACGGCGGCGTCGCGCGCGAGCAGGGCCGCGTCGATCTTCATGGCGGGAAAGCGCGGCCAGATCGCGCTCATCACGCGGCTCGCGGCGATCATCCAGTTCGGCACGTCGCGGCCCGGCGCGAGTGCTGCGCTCGAGAGCAGCAGGCCCGCGAAGGCCGCGTCCGAGCGTGGCGCGCGCTCGATCGCGTAGAGCGCCGCGATCGCGCCGCCCATGCTGTGGCCCATCAGGAACAGCGGCGTGCTGCGCGCGCGGCATTGCGTGGCGGCGTGCTCGACGAGCGCCTGCGCATCGTCGAGATAGTCGTCAAAGCGTGTGACCCATGCGCGGCGTCCGCCCGCGCGGCCGTGCCCACGCAGATCGATCGCATAAACGTCGATGCCCGCCGCGTTCAGGCGTGCCGCGAGCGCCGCGTAGCGGCCCGCGTGCTCCGCAAGCCCATGCACGAGCGCAATGGCCGCGCGCGGCGCAACGGTTTGCGCGTGCCAGACATACAACGGCAGCTCGGTGCCGTCGCGGGCGCGCAGTGTCGAACGTTGCGGCGCTGCGCCGGTCGTCGATGCCGATGCGGCGCGTGCCGCATCCTGCGGCTGAGTCGTCTCCATGCTCGCTGCTCCCCTGGCGATTCGTTGTCGGGCGTTGGGCTGTAGGGCTGATCTGAACGGTCGGCAGAGGGTAGCACCCGCTTTGGCGCGCGGCTGCCGCGAAACCCCTCTAATGAGTATGAGTTATGAAAGTATCGAAAATGATTATTAATAGGAATTTTGCCCGCCAGGGTAAAATGCCGAGCTAACTCCAGTCCAGCAAACGGCGGCTGTCTGCCAGCGCGACGCGTCTTGCGCGATTGAAAGATCGCGGCACAGGCAAAGCGGCGCGCGGCGCACCCGCCGTTTCGTTTTTTTCATGATCGAAATTCGAAACGTTTCCCAGCGCTTCGCTGGCCCGCAAGGCTGGATCGAGGCGCTGCACAACGTCAATCTGACGATACCGCCGGGTGAAGTGTTCGGCATCATCGGACGCAGCGGGGCGGGCAAGAGCACGCTCGTGCGCACCATCAATCTGCTCACGCGGCCCACCGAAGGCGACATCGTCGTCAATGGGCGCACGCTCACGTCGCTCTCCAGCGCGGATTTGCGCGAGGCGCGCCGCGAGATCGGCATGATCTTCCAGCACTTCAATCTGCTCTCGTCGCGCACGGTGTTCGACAACGTCGCGCTGCCGCTCGAACTCGCGGGCATGAAGCGCCAGCAGATCGACGAAACGGTGCTGCCGCTGCTCGAACTCGTCGGTCTCGCCGCGCAGAAGGACCGCTACCCGTCGCAGATCAGCGGCGGCCAGAAGCAGCGTGTGGGCATTGCGCGCGCGCTCGCGAGCAAGCCGAAGGTGCTGCTCTCGGACGAGGCGACTTCCGCGCTCGACCCGGAAACCACGCGCGCCATTCTCGACCTGCTGCGCAAGATCAATCGCGAACTGAATCTGACCGTCGTGATGATCACGCACCAGATGGAAGTGATCAAACAGGTCTGCGACCGCGTGGCCGTGCTCGACGCGGGCCGCGTCGTGGAGACCGGTCCGGTCATCGACGTGTTCCTGCAGCCGCGCCACGAAGTCACGCGCGCGCTGCTCGGCGACGTGATCGCGCAGGAGCTGCCGCCCGCGCTCAAGGTCCGCGTGGCCGAGCGTCTCGCAAAGGGCAGCGGGCATTTGCTGCGTCTCGCCTTCACGGGCACGGGCGTCGATCAGCCCGTGCTCTCGGAGACGATCCGCCGCTTCGAGCTCGATTTCAACATCCTGCATGGCCAGATCGACGAGATCCAGGGGCAGGCGTTCGGCTCGCTCGCGGTGCTCGCGGGCGGCGACCCCGTGAAGGTGGCGCAGGCGATCGCGTGGCTGCGCGAGCAGGGCGTGGTGGTGGAGGAGATGTCCCATGTGGAGTGAAATGTTCGATATGTTCGTCCAGTCGTTCTGGGAGACGCTCATCATGGTGGGCATTTCCGGACTGGTGGGCGCGGCCATCGGCTTGCCGCTCGGCGTGCTGCTCTATCTGACCGACCGCGAAGGCGTGCTTCAGAACATCGCCCTCAATCGCGTGATGGGCGTGGTCGTCAACGCCGTGCGCTCGACGCCGTTCATCATCTTGCTCGTTGCGGTGATTCCGTTCACGCGGGTCGTGGTGGGCTCGTCGATCGGCACCGCGGCCGCCATCGTGCCGCTCACGATTTCCGCCGCGCCGTTCATCGCGCGTCTCGTGGAAACCGCGCTGCGCGAGGTCGACCGCGGCCTCATCGAAGCCGCGCAAGCCATGGGCGCGAGCACGCAACAGATCGTCTTCAAGGTGCTGCTGCCCGAGTCGCTGCCGGGCGTGGTGGCCGGCTTGACCATCACGTTCATCTCGCTCGTCGGCTATTCGGCGATGGCGGGCGCGATCGGCGGCGGCGGTCTGGGCGACCTGGGCATCCGCTACGGCTATCAGCGCTTCGAGCCCGAAGTCATGCTGATCGTCGTCGTGATCCTGATCGTGTTCGTGCAGCTCGTGCAGTCGTTCGGCGACTGGCTCGTGCGGCGCCTGAGCCATAAATAAACGGCCGGCGAGGCTTGCCAGGCAGTCCTGCAATTTCGATAACTGTCACTCGGAATAAAAGGTTGGGTATGCAACGTCGTTTCATGATCCGTTTGGCGGGCGCGCTTGGCGCGGCTTCGCTCGTCGCGCCGCTGCTCGCACCGCTCACGGCGCACGCCGACGAGACCATCAAGGTCGGTGTGACGGGCGGCCCGCATGAGCAGGTGATGGAAGTGGTGAAGCAGGTCGCCGCGAAGAACGGTCTCACGATCAAGATCATCGAGTTCTCCGACTATGTGCAGCCGAACGCGGCGCTCGCGAGCGGCGATCTCGATGCGAACAGCTATCAGCACGAGCCGTATCTCGACGCGCAGGTGAAGGACCGCGGCTACAAGCTGATCAAGCTCGCCGACACGGTCACGTTCCCGATGGGCATCTACTCGAAGAAGATCAAGACGCTCGCGGAGCTCAAGCCGGGTGCGCGCATTGCGGTTCCCAATGATCCGACGAACGGTGGCCGCGCGTTGTTGCTGCTGGAGAAGCAGGGCCTCATCAAGCTGCGCGCCGGCGCCGGCTTGAAGGCGACGCCGCTCGACATCGTGGAAAACCCCAGGAAGCTGAAGATCGTCGAGCTCGACGCGGCGCAGATTCCGCGCTCGCTCGACGACGTGGACGCCGCGGCGATCAACACGAACTTCGCGATGGAAGCGGGGCTCAAGCCGAAGCAGGACGCGATTGCGATCGAAGACCCGAAGGGGCCGTACGTGAACATCATCGCGATCCGCGCAGCCGACCGCAGCAAGCCGTGGGCGGCCAGGCTGGTGGCGGCGTACCACTCGCCGGAGGTGAAGCAGTACATCGAGCAGAAGTTCGGCGGAGCAGTGGTCGCGTCGTGGTGAGCCCGGCCCGGCGGGTGATGGATTAGTGCCGGATTAGGTAGAGAATTCGGTCGGAGAAACCCGGACTTGATGCCCGGGTTTTTTCCGGCATAAAATAGCACGATCGTTCGCAACTGACGGCTAAGCAGGGGCAGAAGCGGGTTGTGCGGGAAAAGTGCTGGTGGGTGGATGCGTGCGGGAACGCTATCGCTATAATGTCCGCCAGGTTGACGTATTCGTAACTTCGGAGCATGTGAATGAAAGTCCTTGTGCCAGTCAAGCGCGTAGTCGATTACAACGTCAAGGTTCGTGTGAAGTCGGATGGCACGGGCGTCGACATTGCCAATGTGAAGATGTCGATGAACCCGTTCGACGAGATCGCCGTGGAAGAGGCGGTTCGTCTGAAGGAAGCGGGCGTGGCGACGGAAGTCATCGCCGTGTCCGCCGGTGTGGCGCAAGCGCAGGAAACGCTGCGCACGGCGCTGGCGATCGGCGCGGACCGCGCGATCCTCATCGAATCGAATGAAGACCTGCAGCCGCTCGCCGTGGCGAAGCTTTTGAAGGCACTCGTCGACAAGGAGCAGCCGCAGCTGGTGATTCTCGGCAAGCAGGCCATCGACGACGACTCGAACCAGACCGGCCAGATGCTCGCCGCGCTGGCGAACCTGCCGCAAGCGACCTTCGCTTCGAAAATCACGGTCGCCGATGGCCGTGCCACGGTCGCGCGCGAAGTCGACGGTGGCGCGGAAACGCTGTCGCTGAAGCTGCCCGCCGTGGTCACGACGGACCTGCGCCTGAACGAGCCGCGCTACGTCACGCTGCCGAACATCATGAAGGCGAAGAAGAAGCCGCTGGAGACGATCAAGCCCGAAGACCTCGGTGTCGATGTCACGCCGCGTCTGAAGACCCTGAAGGTTGCCGAGCCGCCCAAGCGCAGCGCAGGCGTGAAGGTCGCCGACGTGAAGACGCTGGTCGAGAAGCTGAAGACCGAAGCCAAGGTGCTGTAAGGGAGCGAGATAGAAATGACGAATCTGGTTATTGCCGAACACGACAACGCATCCATCAAGGCTGCGACGCTGAACACCGTGGCTGCCGCGCAGAAGATCGGCGGCGACGTGCATGTGCTGATCGCAGGTCACAACGCCCAGGCGGCCGCCGATGCGGCGGCGAAGATCGCGGGCGTTTCGAAGGTGCTGCTGGCCGATGCGCCGCAACTGGAGCAGGGCCTGGCCGAGAACGTCGAGGCGACGGTTCTTTCGATCGCAAAGAACTACACGCACATCCTGGCTCCTGCAACCGCTGCGGGCAAGAACGTCACGCCGCGTATCGCTGCGAAGCTGGACGTCGCGCAGATCTCGGATATCACCGCAGTGGATTCGCCGGACACGTTCGAGCGTCCGATCTACGCGGGCAACGCAATCGCCATCGTGCAATCGGCTGATCCGATCAAGGTCATCACGGTTCGCACGACCGGCTTCGACGCAGTTGCGGCCGAAGGCGGCAGCGCAGCGGTGGAGAAGATCGAAGCGGCAGCGGACAGCGGCCTCACGCAATTCGTTGGCCGTGAAGTCACGAAGCTCGACCGTCCGGAACTCACGAGCGCGAAGATCATCGTCTCTGGCGGCCGGGGTCTGGGCAGCGGCGAGAACTACACGAAGGTTCTGGAGCCGCTCGCCGACAAGCTCAACGCGGCACTGGGCGCCTCGCGGGCGGCAGTGGACGCGGGCTACGTCCCCAACGACTACCAGGTCGGCCAGACCGGCAAGATCGTCGCGCCGCAGTTGTATATCGCGGTGGGCATCTCGGGCGCAATCCAGCACTTGGCGGGCATGAAGGACTCGAAGGTGATCGTGGCGATCAACAAGGACGAAGAAGCGCCGATCTTCAGCGTGGCCGACTACGGCCTCGTGGGCGATCTGTTCACCCTCGTGCCGGAGCTCGTCAAAGAGCTCGGCTGAGCGCCGCAGCACAGGCGAAGCCGGACGCAGTGCGATGTCCGGCGGCACACAAAGGGGCGCTTCGAGCGCCCCTTTTTTTCATCATCGCAAACCTCGACTGGAGACAACGGCCATGTACAACGCACCGATTAGCGACATGCTGTTCGTGATGAAGGAGTTGGCAGGGCTCGAAGAGATTGCCGCGCTGCCCGGTGGCGAGGACGTCACGCCCGAGACCGTGCAGGCCGTGCTCCAGGAGGCCGCGAAACTGTGCGAAGCGGTGCTCGTGCCGCTGAACGTCGAGGGCGACCGCAATCCGAGCCGCTGGGAAAACGGCCAGGTGCATACGACGCCCGGTTTCGCCGATGCCTTTCGTCAATACGTCGCGGGCGGCTGGCAGGGCGTGCAGCATCCTCAGGAATACGAAGGACAGGGCTTGCCCAAGCTCGTCGGCACGCCGTGCGTGGAGATGCTCAACGCGGCGAACCTGTCGTTCGCGCTGTGTCCGCTCCTGAGCGACGGCGCGATCGAGGCGCTCCTCACCGCGGGAACCGAAGAGCAAAAAAAGCGCTTCGTGCCCAAGCTCATTTCGGGCGAGTGGACCGGCACGATGAACCTCACCGAGCCGCAGGCGGGCTCCGATCTCGCGGCCGTGCGCACGCGCGCCGAGCCGCAGGCCGACGGCAGCTACAAGCTGTTCGGCACCAAGATCTTCATCACCTGGGGCGAGCACGACATGGCGGAGAACATCGTCCATCTCGTGCTCGCGCGCACACCGACCGCGCCCGAAGGCGTGAAGGGCATTTCGCTCTTCATCGTGCCGAAGTTTCTCATCAACGACGACGGCTCGCCCGGTGCGCGCAACGACGTGCATTGCGTCTCCATCGAGCACAAGCTCGGCATCAAGGCGAGCCCGACGGCCGTGCTGCAATACGGCGATCATGGCGGCGCGCTCGGCCAGTTGATCGGCGAGGAGAATCGCGGCCTCGAATACATGTTCATCATGATGAACGCGGCGCGCTTTGCCGTGGGCATGCAGGGCGTGGCGATCTCGGAGCGCGCGTATCAGAAGGCGGCCGCGTACGCGAAGGAGCGCGTGCAGAGCCGCCCGGTGGATGGCTCCGCCAAAGCGGCCGTCACCATCATTCACCACCCCGACGTGCGCCGCATGCTCTCGACCATGCGCGCGCTCACCGAGGCCGCGCGTGCGCTCGCGTATGTGGCAGCGGGGGAGTGCGACCGCGCGCATCGGCATCCGGACGAGGCGGTGCGCGCCCAGCATCAGGCGCGCTACGAATACCTCGTGCCGATCGTGAAGGGCTGGAGCACGGAGCTCGCCATCGACGTGGCGAGCCTCGGCGTGCAGGTGCACGGCGGCATGGGTTTCATCGAGGAAACGGGCGCGGCGCAGTTCTATCGCGACGCGCGCATCCTGGCGATCTACGAGGGCACCACCGCGATTCAGGCCAACGACCTCATCGGCCGCAAGACGCTGCGCGACGGTGGCGCGGCGGCGCAGGCGCTCATCGACGAGATCGGGCAGACCGTCGCGCAACTGGGCACGCACGAAGGCGCCGCGTTCAAGTCGATGGCGAAGCATCTGGCGCTCGGCCAGCAAGCGTTGGCTTCGGCGGTGGGTTTCGTGCTGGCCAACGCGAAGCGCGATCCGAACGCGGTCTTCGCGGGCAGCGTGCCGTATCTGAAGCTGGCGGGCATCGTGCTGGGCGGCTGGCAGATGGCGCGCGCGATGCTCGCCTCGCAGCGCCTGATGCAGAACGATCCGAAGTTCCACGGCGCGAAGATCGCGACGGCGCAGTGCTACGCGGAACATGTGCTGCCGCAGGCCGTGGCGCTCGAAGCGGCGATCGTCAGCGCGAATGGCGCAGAGGGGATGCTGGCGCTATCGGAGGATCAGTTCTAAGGATGCCTGACGATAAGAACTGGCCGTAAGGCATTAACGCGGCAGAAACGAAAAACGGCGCCCTGCGAATTGCAGAGCGCCGTTTTCACATAAGCAAGAGAGGGCGCCTTACGCGTAGGCCGGGCGATGCTCGCCCTGCGTTTCTCCGAGGTAGCGATAGACCGAGAGGTCGTCGGCCTTGATCGCGGGCTTCTTGCCCGAGATGAGGTCGGCGAGCAACTGGCCCGAGCCGCACGACATGGTCCAGCCGAGCGTGCCGTGCCCCGTGTTCAGGAACAGGTTCGAGAACGGCGTGCGGCCCACCACCGGCGTGCCGTCCGGTGTCATCGGGCGCAGGCCGGTCCAGAAGGTGGCCTGCGAGGTGTCGCCGCCGCCTGGGAACAGATCGTTCACGCACATTTCGAGCGTCTCGCGGCGTGCTTGCTTGAGCGTCTTGTCGTAGCCCACGATCTCGGCCATGCCGCCCACGCGGATGCGGTCGTCGAAACGCGTGATCGCGATCTTGTAGGTTTCGTCGAGCACGGTGGAGACGGGCGCGGCGCCGGCGTTGACGATCGGCGCGGTGATCGAGTAGCCCTTGAGCGGGTAGACCGGAATCTTCACGAGGCCGGCCAGCATCTTCGTGGAGAACGAGCCCAGCGCGACCACATACGAGTCCGCGCGCACGAGTTCGTTACCGCACTGCACGCCCGCGATGCGCTCGCCTTGCACGGCGAGGCCGTCGATCGGCGTGTTGTAGCGGAACTTGACGCCCAGCTCCTCGGCCATTTTGGCCAGACGCGTGGTGAAGAGCTGGCAGTCGCCGGTTTCGTCGCCGGGCAGGCGCAGGCCGCCGGTGAGCTTGTGCGAGACCGCCGCGAGCGCCGGCTCGGCGCGGCCGAGTTCGGCGGCGGTGAGCAGCTCGTACGGAACGTTCGCATCCTTCAACACGGCGATGTCCTTCGCCGCGCCGTCGAATTGCTGCTGCGTGCGGAACACCTGCAGCGTGCCGCCCGTGCGGCCCTCGTACTGGATGCCGGTGTCGGCGCGCAGCGCCTGCAGGCAGTCGCGGCTGTATTCGGCGAGGCGCACCATGCGGCCCTTGTTGAGCGCATAGCGCTCGGCCGTGCAGTTTTGCAGCATCTGCCACATCCACTGCAGCTGGAACTTGGTGCCGTCGAGGCGGATGGCGAGCGGCGCATGCTTCTCGAACATCCATTTGATCGCCTTGAGCGGCACGCCCGGTGCTGCCCACGGCGCGGCGTAACCCGGCGAGATCTGGCCGGCGTTCGCAAAACTGGTTTCGAGTGCGGGACCGGACTCGCGGTCGATCACCGTCACTTCATGACCCGCGCGGGCAAGATACCAGGCGCTGGCAACCCCGACCACACCACTGCCCAACACGACGACTCGCATAGCCTGCTCCATATAGATTTTGTTAGGGCTACGCCGCGGTGCCGCGCGCTGCTGCGCCCATTTTTGGGTCGTCCAGCGCTGATGGCATGAAAAAACGGATGTAGCCAGTGATATCGACTATGCTATTGTTCTCAGTCCAGATTTTGTTATCGTATTTTTCGAATTTTCAGGAAAAAGACATGAGAACGCAGCGTCAGCCGGTCCGCGCGCTGGACCGGCTCGATCACCGGATCCTGAAGCTGCTTCAGGAGGACGGCCGCATGGCCATGAAGGACCTCGCGGAGCAGGTCGGGCTCTCCGTCACGCCCTGCATCGAGCGGGTCAAGCGCATGGAGCGCGACGGCGTCATCACCGGCTATTACGCGCGCGTGAATCCGAACGTGCTGGGTGCGGCGCTGCTCGTGTTCGTGGAGATCACGCTCGATCACAAGAGCGGCAACATGTTCGACCAGTTCCGCCGCGAGGTGAAGAAGATCCCGGAAGTGCTCGAATGCCATCTGGTCTCGGGCGACTTCGACTACCTGATCAAGGCGCGCATTGGCGAAATGGCCGACTACCGCAAGCTGTTAGGCGACATCCTGCTGCAACTGCCGGGTGCCGTGCAGTCGAAGAGCTATGTGGTCATGGAGGAGATCAAGGAGACCCTGACGATCGCGGTGGGCGAGTAGCCAGACGACGGCTCGAGCGCATTCGGCACGCGCAGGCGCGCTCGAAAGCGCCCTGTTTTTCTCGCTCGACAAAGCGTCTCGATACTGTATATTTATACAGTGTGCGCCGGGAGACCGGTAGAGATCAAGGGGTGAAAGTCCCCGACGTTGCAAGAGTTAGCGACTCACAATGTCCCCGAGTCATGCGTGGTCAACCGCGAGGCGGGCTGCGAAGCGTTGACAGGGGTGCTGATAGGCCAGCCATTGAGCCACGAAATGGATATGTCATTCCCGAGCGCCGACGCGCTACTGTATTCGGAAGGCAACACCGCCCGGCGCGCTATCGCGAGCGTCGGGTGGGCTCGGCGTGGTCTGAGACCCTGGCATGTCAGTACGATCTCTACGCGGAAACCGGGAGATCTCCCATTTGACCGCCGACCGCAATCAAGTCGAGCGGCCCGCATCGGGAAGGTGAGGAACCGACGCCGATGATGAACGAATGGGAGAAGTCGGACTCGCCCATAGTAGCGAAGAAACTGGCGAACAAATCCGGGAGACCGGACGCGGAGTCGGCGGAGCGAAGGGGCGGGGCCAAGGGGAACACGGGATGGTCGCACACGCGCCGGACGCAGAGTCGGATAAGCGTGTCCCAGAGGCTGGACCGTGTGCGCCAAGCCGCAAGGCTAAGGAAGAAGGAGAAGTTCACGGCGTTGTTCCATCTGATCGACATTGACCTGCTGGAGACGGCGTTCTTCTGGCTGAAACGGAAGGCGGCGGCCGGCGTTGATGGAGTGACGTGGCACGACTATGAGCAAAACCTGGGACGAAACCTCGAAGACCTGCATAGCCGACTTCACCGACAGGCCTACCGGGCGCTACCCAGCCGCAGGCGGTACATACCGAAGGCGGATGGGGCGCAACGACCGTTGGGCATTGCCGCACTGGAAGACAAGATCGTTCAGCGCGCGCTGGTGGCAGTTCTCAATGCAATCTACGAGACGGACTTCCTGGGCTTCTCATACGGTTTCCGTCCGCGCCGCAGCCAGCACGATGCGCTGGATGCACTCGCGACGGGAATCGCTCGCACGAGCGTGAGCTGGATTCTGGACGCCGACATTAGCAAGTTCTTCGATACGGTCAACCACGACTGGCTGATTCGTTTCGTAGAGCACCGCATAGGCGACCAGCGCGTGATCCGGCTGATCCGCAAATGGCTGAAGGCGGGAGCGATGGAAGACGGGGTGATCGAGCCAACCGACGAGGGGACGCCACAAGGGTCAGTCATCTCGCCGCTGCTGGCGAACATCTACCTGCACTATGTCTTCGACCTCTGGGCAAATCAGTGGCGCAAGCGCCACGCCGAGGGGAACGTTGTGATCGTCCGATACGCCGACGACATCGTGATTGGTTTCGATAAGCCGCACGATGCGAAGCGGTTCAGGCGGGCCATGCAACAGCGGCTGGAGCAGTTTGGGCTGTCGGTGCACCCGGAGAAAACCCGGCTGATCGAGTTCGGGCGCTTTGCGGCCCGAAACCGGGCAGCGCGTGGGCTGGGCAAACCCGAGACGTTCAACTTCCTTGGATTGACCCACATCAGTGGCCGCGCCAGAGACGGCAGGTTCATGCTCATGCGCAAGACGCGGAGCGACCGCCTCCGGGCAGCGCTGAAGGGAATCAAAGACGAGTTGCGGCACAGATGGCACCAGTCGATTCCCGAGCAAGGGGACTGGTTACGCCGCGTGGTTCAAGGGTACTTCAATTACCACGCGGTGCCGACCAACTCCTCTGCGATGCAGGCCTTCCGTGCGCACGTGATCAACCTCTGGAGACGAGCGCTTCGGCGCCGCAGCCAGAAGGACGACACCACGTGGGCCAAGATGCATCGGCTTGCAAACCAGTGGATACCCAAGGCTCGCATCCTTCACCCCTGGCCGACGGTGCGGTTTGACGCCAACCACCCGAGGCAAGAGCCCGGTGCGCGAATCGCGCACGCCGGGATCTGTGCGGGGGGTGCCCAGTAATGGGCATCCCTACCGCGACATCGAGACGCTTTGTTGCTTTGTGCCGTGAACGAACTGGACCCCGACCATCCCTCCGACACCTGGTATCCCGTCGCCCCGCCTGCACCGCGCAAGGGGCGTGGGGCGGTCACGAATCTGCAGGGGCGTTACGAAGTCGATCAGCGTGAAGCCTTCGACGACGGCTGGCAGCACGCGCAGCCGGGCGAGGGCTCAAGCGCGCACGAAGGCGATGCCGGGCGCGATGGCGATGGCGCGGCAGCCGGCGATTTCGCCGCCGAGGAAACGCCCGCATTGCGCACCGAGGTCTTCGAGGAGCGCGCGAAGAGCATTCTCACGCGCAACCAGTCGCCCGATATTCCGTTCAATGTCTCGCTCAATCCGTATCGCGGTTGCGAGCACGGCTGCATCTACTGCTTTGCGCGGCCCACGCACAGCTACCTCGGGCTCTCGCCGGGGCTCGATTTCGAGAGCCGCATTTATGCGAAGATCAACGCCCCCGAGCTGCTCGCGCGCGAAATCGCGAAGCCCGCTTACGAGCCGGAGCCCATCGCGCTAGGCGTGAATACCGATGCCTGGCAGCCCGTCGAGCGCGAGCTGCGCATCACGCGCCGCGTGATCGAGGTGCTGAGCGAGCGCCAGCATCCGTTCGCGGCCATCACGAAGTCTTCGCTGATCGAGCGCGATCTCGATCTGCTCGTGCCCATGGCGCAACGCCAGCAGTTCATGGCCGCGATCACGATCACCACGCTCGACGCCGATCTCGCGCGCACGCTCGAGCCGCGCGCGGCCACGCCCGCGCGCCGGCTGCGCACGATTCGCACGCTCGCTGAGGCGGGCATTCCGGTCGGCGTGAGTATCGCGCCCGTAATTCCCTTCGTCACCGAGCCGGATATGGAGCGCGTGCTCGAAGCCTGCGCCGAGGCGGGCGCGACGAGCGCGAGCTATATCGTGCTGCGTCTGCCGTGGGAAGTGGCGCCGCTCTTCGAAGGTTGGCTCGAAGCGCATTTCCCGCAGCGCGCCGCGCGCGTGATGAGCCGCGTGCGCGACATGCGCGGCGGCAAGGATTACGACTCGGCGTTCTCGCAGCGCATGAAGGGCACCGGGCTCTGGGCCGACCTGCTCAAGCAGCGCTTTCACAAGGCCGTGACGCGGCTCGGGTTGAACGAGCGGCGCCACGGCATCCTGGACATGTCGGCGTTCGTGCGCGCAAAGACGGTGCGCGAGAAGCCGCAACTCGATTTGTTCTAGCTTTGTCCTGGCGCGCCGCTGCCGCCGTTGTTATTGAGAAATCGCCTTGGCCGCTTCGACCTGCGATTCGAAGTAAGTCTGGAACGAGAGGGCCAGGCCCGTCATCAGCAAAAACGCGCCGATCAACAACGAGAAGATCACCACGAAGATCACGGTCCAGCCCGAACGGCTCGCACGGCTTCCCGCGAAGGCCGCATTGAACTGCGCGTCCCACCTGGCGTCCGGGCGCAGCCCGTAGACAATGGCGGCAAGAAAAGCCGAGAGCAGGGACACTGCGCCGATCACGGCGAGCGCCCAGCCGGGTATCGACGCGCGCTGGGTGGCCATGAGCAGGAGCACGCCGGGAATGCCGAGCAGCGTGCCGGCGATATGCGCCCAGCCCCACACGTCGCGCGATCCATATAGATAGAAGCGGTGCGCGCCCAGACAGCCGAACAGGAAGGCGAGGGCGGCAGTGAGGGTCTTGGAGCGAAAGCGTGCGGGATTCTTTTGATTGGACATGGGCAGACGGATTCGATGACTGCGCGTTGACTTTTGCGTTGACTACGCGCGCGGACGTGGGCCGCCGGCCATTGTACGTGGCGTGCGCGCGCGCAAGCAGATGGTGCCGCTTATGCCGGGAAATGCCTGAAGCCGCGGCGCGCGAGCGTAGCGGCCGCGCGTGCGGCAACCAGGGCTGTGCGCCACTACGGCTTCGCGTAGGTCACGCGATAGATCGCGCCCGCGTAGTCGTCGCTGATGAGCAGCGACCCGTCGGGCAGCGGCAGCACGTCGGCGGGGCGGCCCCACTCGGTCTCGTCGCTATTGAGCCATCCCTGGGCGAACACTTCCTGATGCGCGTTGGTGCCGTCGGCGTTGGCGATGACGCGCACCACGCGATAGCCCACCTTCTTGCTGCGGTTCCACGAGCCGTGCTCGGCAATGAAGATACTGTCGCGATACCCGGGCGGGAACATCGTCCCTGTATAGAAGCGCATGCCGAGGGACGCTACGTGCGCGCCCAGCTTCGCGACAGGCGGCGTGAAGCCGCTGCATGGATGGCCCGCGCCGAATTCCGGATCGGCGACGTCGCCGCCGTGACAATACGGAAAGCCGAAATCGAGGCCCACGCGTGCAAGGCGGTTGAGCTTGTCGTCGGGGATGTCGTCGCCCATCATGTCGCGGCCGTTGTCGGTGAACCACAGCTCGTGCGTCTGCGGATGCCACGCGAAGCCCACCGTGTTGCGCACACCGCGCGCGATGGTCTCGTAGTGCGTGCCGTCCGGGTCCATCCTGCCGATCATCGCGTAGTGGGTGCGCTGCGGATCGTTCGCGGGCAGGCAGACATTGCAGGGCGCGCCCTGCGGCACGTAGAGCTTGCCGTCCGGGCCGAAGGCGATGAACTTCCAGCCGTGCTGGTGCTCGGCGGGCAGCGCATCGGTGACGACCGTGGGTTTGGGTGGATCGTCGAGATGCGCGTCGATGGCGTCCAGCCTCACGATCTTCGAGACCGCGGAAACATAGAGCGCGCCGTCGTGCCAGGCCACGCCCACCGGCATCGTGAGCCCGGAAGCGACCACGTGGCGCTTGACGACCTTGCCCTCGCGCAGCTCGAGCGCGTAGACGCGGCCCTCAATGCTGCCCACGTAAAGGATGCCTGCGGGCGAGAGCGTCATTTCGCGCGCGCTGGGCACGTCGTCGGCGAGCACTTCGATGTGGAAACCGGCCGGTAGCCGGATGCGCTCGATGGGTAGCGTGGCGCGCGAGAGCGGTGCGCCGAGCAGCGTGGCGAGAAGCGCGGCGAGCGCGAGCAGGGCACAGCAACATCGCCGTACAATGCGGGGCGATCGGCGCGAGCGCCAGGTGCGCGAGCCGCCAGGGCCGCGTCGATGTGGGGCGGGATCCGCGGCGTGGATGGGCGAGGGCGCGTTGTCATGCCGCCACATGCGGGTGATGGTTGCGCAAGCCCACGCCAGCGGCCGCTTCGACGCTTGTGCAAAGCCCCGTCTGTCATACCCGTCAGCCGCCGATCGATCGCCGTTCATCGCCGCTTCCCCACGGTTGCAACGCAGTTTCCGCCCGGTTTCTGGTTAAGTGTTTGTTATGCCTTTGGTTTCGGGCTATAATCGCATGTTTCAGTAGTCCCGAACCCCCGGTTTTCAAGGATTCTAGTATGGTCATCATCCGTCTGGCACGCGGCGGCTCGAAGAAGCGCCCGTTCTACAACATCGTCGCAACCGATTCGCGCAACCGTCGCGACGGCCGTTTCATCGAGCGCGTGGGCTTCTACAACCCGGTCGCCACCAAGGGTGAAACCCTCCGTATCGCGCAAGATCGCGTGACGTACTGGCAAGAAAACGGCGCGCAAATGTCGCCGGCCGTCGAGCGTCTCGTGAAGGAAGCGCAAAAGGCTGCTGCCGCTCAACCGGCTGCTTAAGTCTTACCCAAGTGCGCGCAGCGTAAGCGGCGTGTACGAGTTCAAGCTGGCTGCGAGGTTTGCCCATGCCCGTGCATGACGATACAAAAGCGGACAGGGGCGCTGCTGCCGCAGCGGGCGATGTGCCGCGCAAAAGCCCTGATGCAGGCGGCAAGTCCGGCGCTGAAGCATCATCTGGCGGCGGCTCGCGCAAGGCGCCGTCGTTCGGCGCGTTCGTGCGCAAGCCTGCGGAACGCGCGCAGGGGCGCAGCAGTGCGTCTGCAAGCGCGCCTGAAGCTGTTGGCGCGGCCGAAGGCCTGCGCGCCGAAACGGCGGAAAGCTGGCCTGCCGACGCAGTCGAAGTCGGCGCCGTGCTCGATGCCTATGGCCTGAAGGGCGGGCTGAAGATCGCCCCGCACGCGCAAGGCGGCAGGGCGCTCATCGCGGCGAAGCGCTGGTGGCTCCTGAAGGGCCGCGAGCGCCCGGAGCGACATTGCGCGGTGCGCGTGAGCGCGAAGGTGCACGGCGACAGCGTCGTCGGGCAACTGGGCGGTGTTGCGGATCGCGACGCCGCGCTGCGCTTGCGCGGCGCGCGCATCTACGTGAGCCGCGCGGATTTCCCCGCGACCGAAGCCGACGAGTATTACTGGGTCGACCTGATGGGTCTTCACGTCGCCAACGAGGCGGGCGTGGAGCTCGGCACGGTCGCCGACCTGATCGACAACGGCGCGCAGTCGGTGTTGCGCGTCGAGTATCCGTCGACGGACAAGGACGGCAAGCCCACCACCGGCGAGCGGTTGATCCCGTTCGTCGGCGTGTTTGTCAAGACGGTGGACCTGGCGGCGAAGCGTATCGTCGTCGACTGGGAAGCCGATTACTGAACCTGCTGTGCTGATTCGCTGAACGGAGAGAGCGATGCAGTTCGATGTCGTTACGCTCTTTCCCGAGATGTTCCGCGCGCTCACCGACTGGGGTATCACCAGCCGGGCCGCGAAGCAGCAGCGTTATGCGTTGCGCACGTGGAATCCGCGCGATTTCACGACCGACAATTACCGCACCATCGACGATCGGCCTTATGGCGGCGGCCCCGGCATGGTCATGCTGGCCAAGCCGCTCGAAGCGGCGATCGGCGCGGCGAAAGCCGCGCAGGCGGGTGAGGGCGTGGCCAGTCCGCGCGTGCTGCTGATGTCGCCGCAAGGCAAGCCGCTCACGCACGAGCGCGTCGTGCAGTTCGCGCAGGAGCCCGGTTTCGTGCTGCTGTGCGGTCGCTACGAAGCGATCGACCAGCGTCTGGTCGACCGTTGCGTGGACGAGGAAGTGAGCGTCGGCGACTTTGTGCTCTCCGGCGGCGAATTGCCCGCGATGGCGCTGATGGATGCCGTGGTGCGGCTCTTGCCCGGTGTGCTCAATGACGCGCAGTCGGCGGTGCAGGATAGTTTCGTGGACGGTCTGCTCGACTGCCCGCATTACACGCGGCCCGAGGAATACGACGGCGTGCGCGTGCCCGATGTGCTGCTTGGCGGCCATCATGCGGAAATCGAGCAATGGCGCCGCCGCGAGGCGCTGCGCAATACGTGGCACAAACGGCCCGATCTGATCGTGCGGGCCAGGAAGAACAAGATGCTAAGCCGTGCCGATGAGGCATGGCTCGCTAGTCTCGTGAAGGGCGCGAACGAAGCGTAAAGTTTCGGGCGGGCGCGACACGGGGCGTCAAAGGCGGTGCTGCTTCATGCGTGAACGGCGCCAGATGTGAATCCATCCTCTATCGGGGCCGTAGTTGCAGGCAATCCTGCACAGGTACGAACGCCGACAAGATGGCTTACGGAGTCAGTGATGAATCTGATTGAAAAACTCGAGCAGGAAGAAATCCAGCGCGTGCTGGGCGAGAAGACCATCCCCGAATTCGCCCCCGGCGATACGGTGATCGTCAACGTGAACGTGGTTGAAGGTACCCGCAAGCGCGTTCAGGCATACGAAGGCGTCGTGATCGCAAAGCGTAACCGCGGTCTGAACTCGTCGTTCATCGTTCGCAAGATCTCGTCGGGCGAAGGCGTCGAGCGTACGTTCCAGACGTACTCGCCGCTGCTGGCAAGCATCGTGGTGAAGCGCCGCGGCGACGTGCGTCGCGCGAAGCTGTACTACCTGCGCAACCTGTCGGGCAAGAAGGCGCGTATCAAGGAAAAGCTGGTGTTCAAGAGCGCAGCTGCTCCGGCCGATCAGGCGTAAAAGCTGTAAGAAAGAAGCACCCCTCGGGGTGCTTTTTTCTTTTTGGCCGCAAAATAGGCAGGTGTGCCCGAATTTCGAGTCAGCCGTTGATCCGTCCAGTATTTGAACCCGAAAACCTGCCGATCGAATCGACAGGCATCGAACTCCCTCATGTCGCCGCCGCCCGGCTCACGCCCGATGGTCTGCGCGCCCGTTTCGGGCAGCGCCTGCCGTGGGACCCCGAGCCGCAGGAAGCGCGCGTGACCGAGATTCGCGATCCGCGCGAGGCGGCCGTGCTCGTGCCGATCGCGATGCGGCCTGCCGGACTCACCGTGCTGCTCACGCAGCGTGCCGACAACCTCAGCAATCACGCCGGCCAGGTGAGCTTCCCGGGCGGCAGCCGCGAGCCTGCCGACGCCACGGCCATCGCCGCTGCGTTGCGCGAGGCGCACGAGGAAGTGAATCTCGACCCCGCGCGCGTCGAAGTGCTGGGCGCGCTGCCCGACTACCTCACGGGCACGGGCTTCAAGGTGACGCCGGTCGTGGGCCTCGTGCATGAGCCGTTCACGGTGGCCGCCGATACGCTCGAAGTGGCGAGCATCTTCGAAGTGCCGCTCAGCTTCCTGATGAACCCGGCGCATCACCAGGTGCGCGTGCTGCGCTGGGAGGGCGGCGAGCGCCGCTTCTTCGCCATGCCTTATCCGCAGGAGGGCGCGGGCGTGGCCGGCACGCACTTCATCTGGGGCGCGACCGCGGGCATGCTGCGCAATTTTTATCGTTTCCTGCTCGCCTGATGCAATGGGGTTTTCGCAGTGCGGCAAGCGTCGCGCTGTGAAGGGCCTTGCCATGTTGCGGCGCAAATCCCTGCACGATGTCGTGCTACCGCTGGGTCGCTGTCGTCTCGCTGTTGTGTCTTTGCCGCCACATGCTCAGGCACATCTGGCCCTGTGATATCGTTGCAACAATTTCTGAAAACCCCCGAAATCCCTTTAGCAACCCGACTCACTGCACGGCGCGTGGCATGACTTTCTTCTCCGTATTGCTGGCTCTCGTCATCGAACAGGTGCGGGCGCTTTCGCCCAATAATCCGGTGATGGCGCTCTTGCGCCTCAATGCGGACTGGGCCGCGCATGGCTTCGACGCGGGCAAGCAAAAGCACGGTCTCATCGCCTGGCTCGTGGTCGTGGTGCCCTGGACGGTGGCCACCGCGCTCGTCTACTACGTGCTCTATCACATCAGCTTCGTGCTGGCGTTCCTGTGGAACGTGGTGGTGGTGTACTTCACGCTGGGCTTCCGGCAGTTCAGCCACTATTTCACCGATATCCACCTCGCGCTGAACAACGACGACGTGCCGCGCGCGCGCGAGATCCTCACCGAGTGGACCGGCATCGACGCCGTGGACATGCCCGTGAGCGAGATCGTGCGCCATACGCTCATCCACGCCGTGGTGGCCTCGCACCGGCACGTGTTCGGCGTGTTCTTCTGGTTTCTCGTGCCGATCGGGCCGGCGGGCGCGGTGCTGTACCGCATCGCCGAATATCTGGCGCGCGCATGGTCGCGTCCCGCCGACGACCGCACCGAAGCCTTCTCGAACTTCGCGCAGCAGGTGTTCTTCGTGCTCGACTGGGTGCCGGCGCGGCTCACGTCGCTGGGCTTTGCGATCGTCGGCAATTTCGAGGACGCGATCTACGCGTGGCGCAACCACACGAACCAATGGCCCGACACCAACGAAGGCGTGCTGCTCGCGACCGGCAGCGGCGCGCTCGGCGCGCGCCTCTCGGGGCCGCTCGCAGAGCAGTCGAGCGTCGACGTGCTCGCCCAGCCCGGCGAAGGCGATCCGTACACGGTCGGCGACGACTGCACGCCGCGCACGCTGCAATCGGCCGTGGGCCTCGTTTGGCGCGCGGTGATCCTGTGGATGATCCTGCTGCTCATGTTGACCATTGCCCTCTGGGTCTGAGCGACCCGGCGTCTAGCGCAAAAGACAACGGCCCGCCTCTCACGAGCGGGCCGTTGTCATTTCCAGATGCGGCAGGGCGGGCGGAAGGCTTTCAGTCGTCGCGCGGATCGCGCTCGCGGCCGCACTGCCAGCACACCGTGAACTGCGCCTCCAGCGTCTCGCCGCACTGCGGGCAGCGCCACGACGGCGCGCCCGGCGGCGGCCCGTTCGTGGCGTCGGCAATCAGCTTGCGCGCGAGCGTCTCGTCGCGCTCGTCGACGAGCCAGATCTCCGGCGCGCATTGATCGGCGGGAATCTCGCCCATCGCCCCGCTCAGGTAGCGGTTGTGCAGCTCGCACGGCACGCCGGCCGCCGCGAGGATGTTCATCCAGTGCTGGGCGATGACGACATTGGGCGCGCGTGCGAGCTTGAGCATGGCGACGGCTGGCGCGTCAGCGCACGACCTGGCTGATCTCGTGCACGAGCTGCGCATAGAGCGCATGGCGTTCCGGCTCGACGCGGCCGTCCTCGACGGCTTCGAGCACCGCGCAGCCCGGCTCGTGCAGATGATGGCAGTTGTAGAAGCGGCAATGCGCGAGCAGCGGCCGGAACTCCGGGAACGCGCGCTCGAGCGTGCCTTCGGTGAGGTGATAGAGCCCGAACTCCTGGAAGCCCGGAGAGTCGATCAGCGCGCCGCCTGAGTGATCCCCATCCGGGAGTTTGTAGAGGCGCGTGAACGTCGTCGTGTGGCGGCCGCTGTTCAGCGCCGTGGAGATCTCGCGCGTGGCGGCTTCGGCGTCGGGGATCAGCAGGTTCACGAGCGTCGACTTGCCCATGCCCGATTGCCCGAGCAGGATGGTCTGGTGGCCACGCAGATGTTCGGTGAGAATCGCGCGCGCCTCCTCGGGGTGCTTCTTCTCCGACACTTCCAGCACCGTATAGCCGAGCTCGCGATAGCGCTCGAGCCGCTCGCGCGCGAGCGGCAGCGCGGCTTCCAGGTCGATCTTGTTGAGCAGGATGATCGGCTTCAGATCGTTGGCCTCGGCGGCCACGAGCGCGCGCCCGAGCAGGTCCTCGCTGAAGTGCGGCTCGGTGGCGAGCACGATCAGGAGCTGGTCGAGATTGGCCGCGAAGAGCTTGGACTTGAACTGATCCGAGCGATAGAGCAGGTTGCGCCGCTCGCCGATCGCGACGATCACGCCCTGGTCCGCCGAGGTCGATTGATATTCGACGCGGTCGCCTACCGCGACTTCGCTCTTCTTGCCGCGCGGAAAGCACTGCAGCGGCGCGCCGCCTGCGTCCGGCGCGACCAGATAGTGGCGCCCGTGCGCCGCGATCACGACGCCGTGCAGCGTCGCCGCCCCCGTGCCCGCTTGTGCTGCGCCGCCGGCGGCTTTCGTTGCGCGCCGGTTCATGCGTGCGAGAGCAGTCGGTCGATCCGCTGCGAAGCCGGCGGATGCGAGTAGTAAAACGCGGTGTAGAGCGGGTCGGGCGTGAGCGTCGACGCGTTGTCCTCATACAGCTTGACGAGCGCGTTCACGAGGTTTTGCGCGTCGGTCTGCGTGGCGGCGAAGGCGTCGGCTTCGAACTCGTGCTTGCGCGAGCTCAGGCTGGACAGCGGCGTGACGAAAAACAGGAACACCGGCACGGCGAGGAAGAACAGCACGAGCGCGAGCCCTTCGTTGCCGCCGAGCAGCGACGGCCGCACGCCGAGTCCCTCGTAGAACCAGACGCGCTGGGTGAGCCAGCCGAGCACGCCGAGCAGCACGAGGCTGATCGCGAACGTGACCACCATGCGCTTGATCACGTGGCGGCGCTTGAAGTGGCCGAGCTCGTGCGCGAGCACGGCCTCGATCTCGCTGCCCGAGAGGCGAGCGAGCAGGGTGTCGAAGAAGACGATGCGCTTGGCCGCGCCGAAGCCCGTGAAATAGGCGTTGCCATGCGCGGAGCGGCGGCTGCCGTCCATGACGAACAGGCCCTTGGCCGCGAAGCCGCAACGCTGCATGAGCGCTTCGATGCGCGAGCGCAGCGCCTCGTCCCGCAGCGGCTCGAACTTGTTGAAGAGCGGCGCGATGAAAGTGGGGTAGAGCACCAGCACCAGCATCTGGAACGCGACCCAGACCACCCAGGTCCAGAGCCACCAGAGGCTGCCCGCCTGCTTCATGAGCCAGAGCACGACGAAGAGCAGCGGAATGCCGAACAGCGCGCCGACCAGGAGCCCCTTGATGCGGTCGGCGAAGAAGATGCGCCGCGACATGCGGTTAAAGCCGAAGCGCTCCTCGATCACGAACTGGCGATAGTAGTCGAGCGGCAACTCGACGATGCCGCTCACCGCGAGCACGGCCGCGACCAGGGCGATCTGGCCGACGTAGTCGCGTCCGATCAGATCCGAAATGCCGAGGTCGAGCGCCTGCACGCCGCCGAGCAGCGTGAGCGCGATCAGCACGACGGCGGAGAGCACGATCTCGATCATGCCAAGACGCGTGCGCGCGACGGTGTAGTCGGCGGCGCGCTGGTGCGCCGTCAACGGGATGGTGGCCGCGAACTGGGGCGGCACCGCGCTGCGGTGCGCAGCCACGAAGCGGACCTGGCGCGAGGCGAGCCAGAGCTTGGTCGCGACCATGGCCAGCACGGCGATCACGAAAATGACGCTGAAAGCCAGCGCGGGGGACAACGCAGTTGATGAGGTCGGCATCCGGGGAGTCCGTGGTATCTATGCGACAATTATATGTTCTCGGCGGCCCGGCCATGGCATCCCCGCTTTTGGCGTGCGGGCCGCGCGAGCATCATGCGTGCGCGCCGCATGCGCGGGTGCGCTGATGGTGCATTCAGGCGGTGTCCGGACGCCGCACTTCAACCGTTTCAGGCTGCCCCACATGACTGATATCACTTCTGCCGACCCGGCGGGCCAGGCGACTCCGGCGATGGAGCGCACCGACATGAACCTGATCTGGCTCGACATGGAGATGACGGGGCTCGATCCCGACAACGACCGGATCATCGAGATCGCCGTGGTGGTGACGAACTCGACGCTCGAGAAGATCGTGGAGGGCCCCGTGCTGGCGATCCATCAGCCGGAGGCCGTGCTCGACCGCATGGACGAATGGAACCGCAACACGCACGGCCGCTCGGGCCTGACCGAGCGCGTGCGCGCCTCCACCGTGACCGAGGAAAGCGCGACCGAGCAGATTCTCGCGTTCCTCTCGCAGTACGTGCCGCCGGGCAAGTCGCCGATGTGCGGCAACTCGATCTGCCAGGACCGCCGCTTCATGGCGCGCTGGATGCCCACGCTCGAGCGCTTCTTCCACTACCGCAATCTGGACGTGAGCACGCTCAAGGAGCTGTGCCGCCGCTGGCAGCCTGCCATCTACAAGGGGTTCCAGAAGCGTGCGATGCATACGGCGCTTGCCGACATCCACGAGTCCATCGACGAGCTCAAGTACTACCGCGAGCATTTCCTGATTCCGGCGGCGGGCACGGCGGACGCCGCAGCCGAGGCGGGCGGCGCCGCGAAGTAAGCACGGCAAGAGCGCCATCGGGCTCGGCGAATGGCGCGGAGGCTTTTTGCGCCGCACCATTCGCGGCAGCTCGTGGGTTGGCTGATTCAGGCCGATTCAGGCCGATCCGCGACGAAGTCGCGAGCCAGCTGTTACGCGCGCGGCGCTCGCTGCGCGTTCTTGGGCCGGAACGCCGCGACGATGTTCGGATCGGTTTCGATATACGGGCCGCCGATCAGGTCGATGCAATACGGCACCGCCGCGAAGATGCCCGGCACTTTCACCGTGCCGTGCTCGTCGCGCAAGCCTTCCAGCGTTTCCTTGATCGACTTCGGCTGACCCGGCAGGTTGATGATGAGTGCCGCGTGGTCGTCCGTCTCGCGGATCACGGCTACCTGGCGCGAAAGAATCGCCGTCGGCACGAAATTCAGGCTGATCTGGCGCATTTGCTCGCCAAAGCCCGGCATTTCCTTCGTGGCGACCGCGAGCGTCGCCTCGGGCGTCACGTCGCGGCGCGCGGGGCCGGTGCCGCCCGTCGTCAGCACGAGGTCGCAGCCGAGCCCGTCCACCAGCGCCGTGAGCGTGGCCGAAATAGTGGCCGCGTCGTCGTGGATCAGGCGCGTTTCGGCCCGCCATGGCGACTTGAGCGCGTTGCCGAGCCATTCCATCAGCGAGGGAATGCCCTTGTCCTCGTAGACGCCGCTCGTGGCCCGGTCGCTGACCGAGACGAGGCCGATCACCAGTTCGTCAGGATGGCTACGCTCAGGCTTCGTCATCTTCGCCGTCCTCGTCGGTATCTGCGTGCGGGCGCTGGTTCGCCGCCTCCAGCGGATCGTCGGCGCCCTGGCGGCTCATGTCCTTGATCCACTGGAACAGCTCGCGGAAGTACTTCGGCGGGCGGCCTTGCTGCTGCTCGCGGCGCGCGTTGCGGATCAGCGTGCGGCCTTCCTGCGGATCGGCCGCCGGATGCGCGTGGATGAAGGCGGTGAGCGCGGCGTCGTCGGCGAGCAGCTTTTCGCGCGTGCGCTCGATCCAGTGCAGGCGCGCCGTGGCGGCCTTGTTCACGCCGCGGTGCTCGTCGAGGGCGGTGCGCAGCGCGGCGACCTCGTCCTCGCGCAGGCCGCGCATCATGCGGCCGACGTACTGGAGCTGGCGGCGCTTGCCTTCGTGGTCGGTGATGCGGCGTGCCTCGTGGACGGCGTCGGCGAGGTCTTCCGTCATGGGCATGCGCTTGAGCGCGTCTTTGGGCAGCTCGACGAGCGCAATGCCCAGCTCCTGGAGCGCGGTCATTTCGCGCTTGAGCTGCGATTTGCTCGGGCGATCGTAACCGTTGTCGTCCTGGTCGGCGGCAACGTCGTTCATGGGTTGAATGCGGGTTTTGCGTTTCATGACGCGTATTGTAGCGTGCGCGCGCGCTCCGTTCGGGCTGTGCGGGCTCGCCGTGCAGGGCCGCTGCGCGTGAGTTCCGGGCTTGCGCGGCCCGCGCGCGGGGTGGCAGGTGCGATGGCGTGATTGCGAGCGGCTGGCGGGCGCAGGCGGGAGGCGCCTGCCCAGCGACGTCAATGCGCCTGCGGTGCGCGTTCGCATACCTTGCTATGATCGCGGAACGCGCCTTTTAGCGAGGCGCATGATCCGATACACCCGATACACGACAAGCGGGCCGCACCGGCCCGAAACCGGACCGTAACGACAATGGCTGCAGACATCGAAGCCCGGCAACGTTTTTTCCCGCACACCCAGGACGAGCTGAAGGAGATCGCGTCGGACATTCTCCGTCACGCGAAGGCGCTCGGCGCGAGCGACGCCGCGACGGAAATCTCCGAAGGCGATGGCCTGTCGGTTTCCGTGCGGCGCGGCGAAGTCGAGACGATCGAGCACAACCGCGACAAGTCGGTCGGCGTGACCGTCTACCTCGGCAACAAGCGCGGCAATGCGAGCACCTCGGATTTTTCCGCGCAGGCGCTCAAGGACACCGTGGCGGCTGCCTACAACATCGCGCGCTTCACCGCGGACGACGACTGCGCCGGTCTCGCCGACCCCGAATTGCTGGAAACCGCGCCGCGCGACCTCGACCTCTATCACCCGTGGAGCCTTACGGCCGACGAGGCCGTCGAGATCGCGCGCCGCGCCGAGGACGCCGCATTCGCGACCGACCGCCGCGTGACCAACTCGGAAGGCGCGAGCGTCTCGGCGCAGCATTCGCAGTTCGTGCTCGCCACCTCGGGCGGCTTCATGCACGGCTACCCCTATTCGCGCCACTACATCGCGTGCGCACCCATTGCAGGCACGGGCCGCAGCATGCAGCGCGATGACTGGTACACCTCGCGGCGCAGCGCGAGCGAGCTCGCAACGCCTGAGTCGGTCGGCCGCTATGCCGCCGAGCGTGCTCTCTCTCGCCTGAATGCGCGCGGGCTCGACACGCGCAAGGTGCCGGTGCTGTTCGAGGCGCCGGTCGCGGCGGGCCTGCTCGGCGCGTTCGTGCAGGCCACGAGCGGCGGCGCGCTCTATCGCAAGACCTCGTTTCTCGTCGACAGTCTCGGCAAGCCGGTGTTCGCGCCGCATATCCAGGTCGTCGAGGACCCGCACGTGGCGCGCGCCGCGGGCAGCGCGCCCTTCGACGAGGAAGGCGTGCGCACGCAACGGCGCGAAGTCGTGAAGGACGGTGTGGTGCAGGGCTATTTCCTGTCGTCGTATTCGGCGCGCAAGCTCGGCATGCAGACGACCGGCAACGCGGGCGGCTCGCATAACCTGCGGCTGCAAAGCTCGCTCACGAACCCCGAAGACGACTTCGAGGCCATGCTCAGGAAGCTCGGCACGGGCCTCTTGCTCACGGAGCTGATGGGGCAGGGCGTGAACATGGTGACGGGCGACTATTCGCGCGGCGCCTCGGGCTTCTGGGTCGAGAACGGCAAGATTCAGTATCCGGTCGAGGAGATCACGGTGGCGTCCACGCTGCAGGAGATGTTCCGCCACATCGTCGCGGTGGGCGCGGATACGCTCGCGCGCGGTACGCGCCAGACCGGCTCGGTGCTGGTCGAGCGCATGACGGTGGCGGGGCAGTAAGCGCCCGCGGCGCGTTTTGCGCGCCCGCGTTCTCACCCATCAACGCACAAACGGCACGCCAAGGCGTGCCGTTTCTGTTTTCACGTACCGATGCGCGCGCGTTTTTCGGCGCTCAATCGCGCCGCTCGTACGTCACGAACGCGAAGTCGAAGTTGTTGGGCGCATTCGCGTGCAGCGTTTCGCGCGCCGTCTCGCGCCAGTGCGCTGGATCGGGCGCGGGGAAGGTGGCATCGCCCTCGAAATCCGTGGCGATCTCCGTGACGATCAGCTTGTGCGCGAGCGCGATGCCTTGCGCGTAGAGCTGCGCGCCGCCGATCAGGAACGCCTCGGGCGCCTGATCCTGTGCCGCGAGCGCGAGCGCG
Source organism: Paraburkholderia silviterrae (assembly GCF_004353915.1). GTDB lineage: Bacteria > Pseudomonadota > Gammaproteobacteria > Burkholderiales > Burkholderiaceae > Paraburkholderia > Paraburkholderia silviterrae. The sequence continues at coordinate 519,287 of NZ_SMRP01000003.1, forward strand.
GCTTCGAGGCTCGTGACCGTGTCGCAGCCGGGAAAGCGCTTCGTGGCGTCGCGCGTGACGACGATGTTGCGGCGGCCGGGCAGCGCGCGGCCGATCGATTCATGCGTCTTGCGGCCCATCACGATGGGCGCGCCCATGGTGGTGCGCTTGAAGAAGGCAAGGTCCTCGGGCAGCCGCCAGGGCAGCTCGTTGTCGCGGCCGATCACGCCGTTGCGGGCGCGAGCGACGATCAGGGTGAGCGTCGTCATCGAGAAATGGGAAGTGCGTTGGAATGGAAAAAGCCCGTCGCACCGATTCTACCCGACGCTCTCGCTGCCACCCCCTTGCCGCCGACGGCAGCGCTGCTGCGCGAGCGCGCGGCAGCGCCCCGGCCCCGCAGCGTCAAGCTTGTGGCTCGGGCGGCAGGTCCGGTTGATTCTCCGCTTCGCCGCCGAAGATCGTCTTCTCGTCGCGCAGCCCGTGCGTGCCCATGAGCCGGTACAGCGTCACGCGCGAGATGCCGAGGTCGGTGGCCGCTTCGGTCAGGCGATGGCGATGGCGCAGCAGCGCGGCCTCGATCGCGCGTTTTTCCGCGGCCTCGCGCGCCTGGGCGAGCGTCACGGTCTGCTGCTCGGTGAACTGATCGAGATCGAGATCCTCGGCCGAGATCAGCTTGCTTTCGGCCATCACGATCGCGCGCCGCACACGGTTGATGAGCTCGCGCACGTTGCCGGGCCAGTTGTAGTTGTACATGGCCTCGATCGCATCGGGCGTGAAGCCGCGGATCCTGCGCGCGCTGTCCTGCTTGAACTTGCGCAGCACATGGTGCGCGAGAATTTCGATGTCCTTGCCACGCGCGCGCAGCGGCGGCTCGTCCACGCGCAGCACGCACAGGCGGTGAAACAGGTCCGCCCTGAAGCGTCCGTCGCGCATGGCGGCTTCGAGGTCGACGTGGGTGGCCGCAATGATGCGCACGTCCACGGGAATCTGCTCGTGGCCACCGAGGCGCTCGATCTTGCCCTCCTGAAGAAAGCGCAACAGGCTCGCCTGGCTTTCCATCGGCAGGTCGCCGATTTCATCGAGAAAGAGCGTGCCGCCGTTGGCCGCTTCCACGCGTCCGATCTTGCGCTGGTTCGCGCCCGTGAACGCGCCGCGCTCGTAGCCGAACAATTCGGATTGCAGAAGATGATGCGGGATCGCGCCGCAGTTGATCGGCACGAACGGCGCCTTGCGGCGCGGCGAGCGCTCGTGGATCGCGAGCGCGGTAAGCTCCTTGCCGGTGCCCGACTCACCCGAGATGAACACGCTCGCGTCCGTGTTCGCCACCTTGCGGATGGTGCGAAAGAGCTGCTGCATCGCCTCGCAGGTGCCCACCATTTCGTCTTCGTCCTGACTCGCGGCGGCTGCTGCTGGCGCATCGTCGAGGTCGCACAGCGTGACCATGCCGAACGCGTGGCCCACGAGGTAGTCGAGCGTTGCATGCGCGACCGGCAGATGCACATAGTCGAAGCAGTATTGGCGGATCAGGCGCCGCACTTCGGGGTCGGTGAGACGCTTGGCGTCGGTGAGTGCGATCCAGCCCACCTGCTGCAGCCGCAGCACCGCCTCGAGGCCGGCCAGGTCGCGCGCCGCGAACCCGGTCAGGTCGACGATGCCCGCGCACGTCGGCTCGGCTTTGGCGAGGCGCGTCGCTTCGTGCGCGCTCTTGGCCGTCGCGACTTCCCAGCCGCGGCTGCGCAGATACGCGCCGAGCTGAGTGTCCGGCACGCGCGCGACGTACAGCAGCATGCGGTCGATATCGGCAATCGGTCTGCCATCGGGCTCGCGGGCCGCGGCGTCGAACCCGAGCGGCCCGGTGCTTGCCGCTTCGTCCGCCGCTGTGGCGTGGCGGGGCGGCGCTCCTGCCGGGGCGAGCCGCTGGCCCGCCCCGGCCAAAGGTGTCACGGTGGCGCCCAGATGTGAGGAATCGCGCACGATCGACCTCGTTTTCATCAGAAGGTGTAGGGGAACCGCACGCCGACGACGAAGTTCGGCGCGTCGGGCGTGAGGCCCACCGACACCGCACCGTTGATCGTCAGGTGCTTGTTGACCACGTGATTCAGGCCGAAGTTGAGCACCGAGGCCGTGGTCTCGCTGCCCGGCACGCCAGTCCAGCTGCCGCCGGGCACCTTGGTTTTCGACTGCGGCTCGATCGCCATCGTATAGGAGATGCTGGCCGAGTCCTTGTCGGAGAAGGCGAGCGCGACGCCGCCGCCGAACTGCACGATGTCGCCGAGCTTGACGTCGGCGGGCTCGGTCTGCCCGACGACCGACGAGATGTCGGCGAACGAGCGCGAGATGTTGTAGGTGTACGAGAGGCTGCCGAACAGCACGACCGGGTCGTAGGTCTTCAGCACCGACAGGCCCGCCGTGACGTTCCAGAAGCCCGTGCCGGTGGGCAGCTTGCTCGGCGCGACGAGGTTGGTGTTGTCGGGCGTGAGCTGTTGCAACTTGATGCCGAACGGCGAGGTGCCGGTGGGCGTCTTCACGCGCAAGCTGCCGACCACGTCGGGCAGGTTGTTGGTCTCCTTCAGGAACTGATAGTAGATCCCGAAGTTCACGTCGCCGATCGCGTTGGAGTTGACGGACGCATCGGAGAGCGAGTTCGCCGAGCCGCCCGCGCCGCCCACGATGAAGCTGCTGTGGCGGTAGATGTAGGGCACGTCGACGTCGATGCTCATGCGGTCGGTGAGGCCGTACCGCGTGTCGAGGTCGGCCATGATCTGGTGAGACTTCGTCTCGCCCAGATTGATGTTGCCGAGGAAGATCGCGTCCAGCGCGAGGAAGCCCGAGAGCTGTAGCTGACGGCGGTCGTAGTAGGTGTCGCTGATGCCCCAGTCCAGCGTGAGCTTGTGGTCGAAGAGCGGCGCATGCTCGCGCTGCACGACCGCTTCCTCCGCCTGGGTGCGGGTGGGCTCGGCGTTCTTTTGCGTCTCGCCCACGGTCGGGCTGCCGTTCGGGTTGACGCCGACGGGCGCGCCTTGCTGCGGCCCGCTTGCGGCCGAGGAGCCGGTGGCGCCATTGGTTGTGCCACTGTCGGGCGACGGCGGGTTCACCGGCACGCCCGTGGCGGTGCCGGTGAGCGAGCCTGGCGCGGTGGCGCCAGGCAGCGCCTGCGCGAGCGGCGGCAGCGGCACGGGCAGGCCGTCCGCGCCGGGTTGCTCGGCGACGCTCGTGGCGGAGGCGGCGTCCGGCGTAGCGGCGCCCGGCATGCCGCGCCCGCGTTGCGCCATTTCGAGATTCGTGACCTGGCGCTCGAGAGACTGGATCTGCCGTTGCTGCTCATCGACCACACGCATGAGCGTGTTGAGCCGGTCTTCGACAGACTGGCTTTGCAGCGCCTGCGCATTGGCGGTTTGCGCGAGCGTGAAGAGCAGGACTGCTGCTGGAATGGCGGCCAGCGTCAAGCGCGGCACCGCCGTTTTGTACATTGTGGTCATTCTTTTCCCCCGGATCGAACACGGGCATACGACAGAACCTTCTGGTTCCGCGCCCCGCACCGTCGATACGCTTGTTTGATGCTTCACGCGATCTGCTAGCCCGCGTGTAGTGCTTTCTGTGATCTCTCCTCGTTTTGGCCGTCGTTGGCGGTGGGCGGCAGATAGTTGATGAAATGGGCGGCGCTTTTTGTTAGCGGGTGTTGCGTAGAGCCTGTAATACGCCGGCCTGACGAATCATTTGTGCGCTTAGTTGCTGCGTCTGCAGACTGAGCTGTAGCTGATTGGCGACGTGCTGGTTGTTGCCAGCGATCTGGAGCAACTGGGCGATGGCGCCCGCCTGCTGCGTGCTGCTCGGCAAGATGTTCTGTGTCGCCATTCCGGCGGGCGTCTGCAGCGTGACGTTGACGCCGTTGTTGCCGAACGCGATGCCGGCCTTGATGGTGCCCGCCGCGTTCGATGCCGATGCGCTCGGCTGATTGGTGCCCGCCGCGTTCGATGCCGATGCGCTCGGCTGATTGGCGCCCGCCGCGGTCGATGCTGATGCGCTCGGCTGATTGGCGCCCGCCGCATTCGATGCCGATGCGCTCGGCTGATTGGCGCCCGCCGCGGTCGATGCCGATGCGCTTGGCTGATTGGCGCCCGCCATGCTGGCGAGCTGCGCGGCGCTGTTATTGGTGCCGGTACTGGCCGAATTGCTGTAGTCGATGGTCGCGGCGTTGGAGCCGACATTGTTGTTGCCGGCGACCTGCGTGATCTGCGATACGCCGTTGACCAACACGTTCTGGCCGCCAGAAGCCGACGTCTTCGGGGTGGCGCCGCTATTGGCCGCGTTCGTGCCGCCCGGTACCGGGTCGGTGACGTGGGCGGTGGTTTGCACACTGGCGCTCAACTGGTTGACCGCGTTCTGCGCGACCGTGAGCGCGCCTTGCGCTATGGCGCTCGCGCCGTTGGGCAACTGCCATTGCGACAGCACGTTGAGCACGAAGCCGGAGATCATGTCGCTGCCGGCATACTTGCCGGTCTGATGCGCGAGCACGTCGTCGCCCACGGGCTCGCAGCGCACGGGCTGCGCTTCGGGGCCGCCCACCGAGAGGAACGCGGGCACGGCAGCCTGGGTATCGGCAAGGCTCTCGGCGGCGCACGCACTGCTTGAGCAAGCGCAGGCGAGCGCGTAGAGCGCTGCCGCAATGCCACACTGTGAGAGGTTGCGGTTCATGACTCGTCAGGACTTCAGAACATCACGGCCTTATCGAGGCCGTATTCGAAGAAGGGAGTCGGGGCCGAGCCGTTGAGCAGGGCGTTCTCGCGCAGCTTCAGAGCGAGCGACTCGTTGTTCTGCAACAGCGGAGAGTCCTCCAGAAACGGTTTGCCGAGCACAGCGAAGACGAGTCCGTTCCATGTCTTCGCGAAGTCGTCCTCGGCGACGATACGGTTGCCGAGCGCGGGGTCCGCGATGAAGACGCGGCCGTTCTCGGCATGCTTGACGATCACGAAGTGCTCGTACCCATCGATGTTCATGAGCACGAGCACGGGAATTTGCAGGTGATAAAGCGCGTCGGTGTTGACGCGAAAGCCCCGGCCGCGCAGGCCGATCGTTTCGACGAACTTCTTCATGTCGAGCATGGAGAAGCCGTTTTTCACGACCACTTCGGGCGTGGAGAACACCATCATGCGGCGGATCAGCTCCGGTTCCGGGATGTCGATGCCATAGCCGTACTTCAGCAGCGTCGCGAGCGCCGCAGCGCCGCAGCTATAGTCGTATTGCTGGGTGACGACGCTGTTGTAGCGAATGTCGCGCATCGAGTGGAGCGGCAACTTGATCGGCACGCCGACCAGGTGGGTCGCATCGATGCTCGACTGCGCACGGCAAGGCACCCACGCCGCGGCGGCGGCGAGCGCCAGCGCGACAGCACACATCCTTGACGCCGGGGACGATGCGGACCCGGGCATGGTGGTCTCCTGCTTGTGGTTTGCGCGCCGGCTGCTGTGTGTCAGCGGCCGGCGCGTCGGGGTACAGCTTTCGGTTGCAATTACGTCAGGACGGCTAAGTGATGCCTGGTGATGCTTAGTGGCCGTTGCTCATTGCAGCGATGGCCATGCCGTTGTGCTGCAGATTGCCGATGCCGCCGGCAATGTTCACGCCGATATTGCCGCTCGCGCCGGTGAGCGTGTTGGCGCCGAGGCTAGCTGTGCCCTGGAACTGGCCCTTGGCGCGCATGTCGGAGTCTTGCACGTTGTTGTCGGTCGCGACCATCGCCGTCGTCTGGGCGCTGCCTGCGTTGGTGGCCGTCGTCACGGAGCCGGCAAGGCTGTTGTTCTGCGCGTTGCCGATACCCGATGCGACGTTCACACCGACGTTGCCCGAGACGCCGGCAAGCGAGCCGTCACCCACAGATGCGTTCAGATTGAAGTTTTTCACATTCGCAGTGCCGGCGGACGTCTGATTGTTGAAGATCTGAGCGTTACCGAACACATTGCCCATGTCGACGGAAGCGAGCGCGACGTCGTTGCTTTGCGCATTGTTGATGCCTTCCGCGATGTTCACGCCCAGGTTGCCCTGCACGCCGGTTGCCGCGCTCTTACCCGTGGTGGCGGTGAGCGTGCCGGCCTGTTGCGTGTCGGTATGCGTCGTGAGGTAGCCCGTCGTCGTATTGTTGACCGTGGTCATCGTGTCGTTCGTGCTATAGCCCCACGTATTCTTTTCGCTCGAGGACGTCGAATACGAATGCGAGTGCGATTCCTTGCTCGTGCTCGCTTCGCTGAACTTATGCGAGTACGTTTCTTTCGACTGGCTCATTCTGTCGCCCGAGCCGCCTTCCTGGGTCTTGACGGATGCGTTCAACGTGGCGTCGGCGTAGGCCGAATTCGTCGTGGTCTTGGTGTTGTCGACGTTGAGGGTATTGTTCGCGGACCATGTGTTGCCGACCTTCAGCGTGTTGCCGTCGTTATGCGAGTTGGTCTTCGTGTGCGACGTGCTTTCCGAACCGGTCAGCGTAAGGCCAGCCGAGCCGTTCTGCGAGTTGCCACTGCTCGACCACTTGGCGCCCAGCGTCAGCTTGCCGTTGCCGCTTTGCGAATGCGTCGACGTGTTCTTGCCAACGTTGCTGTACGTATTGGTGAAGCTGTTGCCGCCGTTGTCGCTGAAGTTGTTGGAGATCGTCGTATTCTTCGAGGTGCCGTCGTCGGCCTTGACGTGGACGTCTGCACTGATGCTCGCGTTGCGCGACTTGTCGAAGCTGTATTTGCTCGACGAGCTCTCGGAGGTCGAGGCATTGACATCATGCGTCTTCATCGACGAACTCGACGACGACGACTTCGACTTCGTGGAGAACGAGTGGGTGTTGTAGTCGGAGTTCGTGCCCGTGCCGACCTGGCTGTACACGTTGTCGTCGTAGTTCGTCGTCACATTGCCGAACTGGTAGCTCTGCGCCTGCGGAATCAGCGTGCCGCCGGACGTGCTCTGGGTGTTGTTGATGACCGCGCCTGCCGTGCTGCTGACGCTGACGCAGCCGAACAGGCCGACAAACCCTTCGATGCCCACGACGTCGACCACGCCCGTGGCGTTGAAGAGGTAAGCGGTCTTCGGGCCTGCGAAAGCGGAACTTGCCACGGTCGCGAGGACGGCTGCTGCGATGAGGGTGCGCTTCATTTTTCGCTCCGATACTTGAGTGGTCAGTTAAAAAAGAGTGCCCGCCGGGGGACGGAGCACAAAACTGTTTGCCGTAGCGTTACCGGCACCGGCTGTCTGGTTCACCTGCATGAGGCCCGTTGCATTCCTGAAGGCCACACCGTCGATGCGTACCTCACGAATGCCGCCTGCCTGGCCTGCCTGGTTACCCGTACCGCCGTTCGTTGCGGTGACCGCGGACATTTCCCCGTCCGAGAGCAACGCAACTCCGAGCACCCCAGTGCCGATCTGCGCACTGTTGCGCTGGATGTTGCCCACGCCTGCCGCCTGATTCACCATCATGGCGCCGGACGTATTCGCGAACGCGCCCGAACCGATGAGCGCGCTGGCGTTGCCAAGCCGGGCGCGCACCGAGGCGCCTTGCTCGTCGAGATTCACATTGCCCACCGAGCCGCCGTTGGTGATCGTCAGCTGGTTGCCCTGGACGTTGTCGAGCCCGGCCGCTTCGTTCACGGCGAGCGCGCCGGTTACCGAGGTGGCGGCGTTCGGTGCGATCACGGCGGTCGCGCCTACCGTGACCTGGGCGTGCACGGGTGTGGCGAGGGCCATTCCAAGTGCCACCCACGAGGCGGCGAGGGCGGGTGCTGCCAGAACTCGAGTGGCGTGCGGGTGGCGGCTCATTTCATGCCTCCCATCGTGCCCAGCGCGCTCGTGAGCGGCGCGAGCGCGCCGTTGATGGTCGAGGAGATCGTGCCGCCGATGCCGCCGAGGGCCTGGGCGCTGCCGCCCGCGCCGAGCGCCCCGTTCGAGCCCGACGGGTTGCCCACGAGAATGCGGTTAATCGCTTGCACGCCCGCCGCCTCGCCCGCGAGCGCGCCGCTCGCGTTCACGCCGGAGTTGCCGTGCGCGTTGGTGAGGTCCGTGTCGGAGACGAGCGTCGCCATGGCGGGGTCGTACGAGTTCTTCGGGAACGTCGTGGCCCGCACGATCACGGGGTCCTGGCTCTTCGGCACGCTGGCGAAAGCGCTGCGCGGGGTGATGTCGCGTTCGACGATGATGTCGCCGGGATTGGCCACCTGCTGCGCGCTGACGCCTGCTGTCAGCGCCGCCGCGAACGCAGCGCTCAGGACGGCTGCGAGCCGGGCTGAGTGCCGGCGCCCAGCGGGCGTCTTAAAGCGAACGATCATGTTTGTCTCCGTCTGCATTGCACAACCGGCGTGAGCCGAGTGCCGCCTGCGATCCACGCCACGAGGGGCGTGGATCCTGTTGGGCGATAACCGCGTTTGTTCGGGTTACTTCCGGGTGTAGCTGGCGATGTTGCCTTGAGCGGCCTGGCCGGTGTCCACCGGGATCGGCAGCGGAGCGGGCGGGGCGATTTCGTCCCACAGCGTCACGCTGCTGCCGCGCATGAGCTGCGGCATGGCGGCGACCATCACCATGCCCACGGCGCCTCCGCGCTGGCGCGCAAGCGTCTGGTCATCGAGTGCGCCGGCGCCCGCGAGCACCTGATCGTCCCCAGCGGGACCCGGGTCGGCGGCGAGCGTGCCGGTGCTCAAGTTTTCGCCGCCCGTGCCGTTATCAGAACCAGGAGGTGCTGCGCGCACGTTGAACGTGGCGGGCACCATGGCCGCGCCTGTTGCTGGAACGACACCGGTGTTCGTCGCGACGAAACCCGCACTCGCCGCATCCGTTGCGGTCTGTGCGCGCACCGACGGCGCGAGAGCGAGGAGCGCGGCGGGAATCAGCACGGCGGCGAGCATGCCGCATGTGCCGGTAAGACTGCGCCTGACGTTCGAGGGAATGAGTCGCATGGCGTATCTCCTGGTGCGAGACATTTAGCGAAACGTGTGCCATGCCACGCAATCCATTGATACGTCGCGGGTCCGGATATTTTCTACGGATTTTGAATAGTGGATTTTCGCAAAAACGTTTCAGTGCTGAAACGTCGACCGGTTTTAAACACCGGGAATTCGTTGGAAAGTATCAATGGAGAACGTTTGCGCGATTTTTGTGTTACGTAATCGCGATGTCTTGGGAAGAAGGTACTGGAGCAACAGAATGAAAACATCTGCAATGGATTTTCTTCTTGCAATTCAGCACTTACGTAATGGAAACCTTTCCATCGGACCCTAAGCTATTCGCGTCGCATATTTTCTATCCAACACCCCGATCCATATAGTAAGCTTCAGAGAAACGCGTAATAGCCATAAGAAAAGCCCTGCCATGGGCAAGTTGACACACACGCCGCAACTCGGGGACTCACAGTCAGCAAAAGCCCCATGCTCGCCACGTCCTTTTGCGCCTGGTGGATGTCGTCTTTTGCTGCGTGTCTGTACATCAGGTGCGTGCCGTCATTTCGCAACGATGTGTTGGCAAGAGGATCTGAATAATGGAATCCGCAACGCGGCAATTGGTTTACGTGACGCGCAATCCGAATGAAGCGCTGAACGAGCGGTTCCACGAGCGGGGCTGGCAGGTGGAGATCGTCGGCAACGCGCGGGATACGCGACGTGCGCTGCGCGCGGGTCTGCCCGCAGGCGGACTGCTCGATTTGACCAGCGAATTCCATGTGCATGAGATCGGCGCGTTCGAGCCGTGCCTCACGTTGCCTAACGTTGGCTGGGTCGCAGCCACCACCACGGGCCAGTTGCAGGATGCCAATTTGCGCCGCCTCGTGCGCGATTACTGTTTCGATTACGTAACGGTGCCCTGGAGCGGCGAGCGCATTGTCGATTCCGTGGGCCATGCATTCGGCATGGTCGCGCTCGGCGAGGGCGCTTCGAACGACACCACGGGCGGTGCGGAAGGCGAAATGGTGGGCTCGTGCGAGGCGATGCTGGCGCTGTTCCGCTCGATCCGCAAGGTCGCGATGACCGACGCGCCGGTGTTCATTTCGGGCGAGTCGGGCACTGGCAAGGAACTCACCGCGGTCGCCATTCACGAGCGCTCGGCGCGGCGCAATGCGATGTTCGTGCCCATCAATTGCGGGGCGATCCCGCCGCATCTGCTGCAGTCGGAACTATTCGGCTATGAGCGCGGCGCGTTCACGGGCGCGAACCAGCGCAAGATCGGCCGCGTGGAAGCGGCCAATGGAGGCACGCTCTTTCTCGACGAAATCGGCGACCTGCCGATGGAAAGCCAGGCGAGCCTGTTGCGCTTTCTCCAGGAAGGCCGGATCGAGCGCCTTGGCGGCCACCAGTCGATTCCCGTGGATGTGCGCATCATCTCGGCCACGCACGTGGACATGCGCGCGGCCATGGTCGAGGGGCGCTTCCGCCAGGATTTGTATCACCGCCTGTGCGTCCTGCAGATCGACGAGCCGCCGCTGCGTGCGCGCGGCAAGGACATCGAATTGCTCGCGCGGCACATGCTCGAGCGCTTCAAGAAAGACGGTGGGCGGCGTCTGCGCGGCTTTTCTCCCGACGCCATTGCCGCGCTGCATAACTACAGCTGGCCCGGCAACGTGCGCGAGCTCATCAACCGCGTGCGCCGTGCGATCGTCATGACCGAAGGGCGCGCGATCACGGCGCGCGATCTGGAGCTGGGCGATTACGTCGAGGTGGTGCCGGTCTCGCTCGCGCAGGCGCGCGAGGCCGCCGAGCGCCAGGCCATCGAGCTCGCCTTGCTGCGCCATCGCGGGCGTCTTGGCGATGCCGCGCAGGAACTGGGCATCTCGCGCGTGACCCTATACCGGCTGTTGTGTGCGCATGGCATGCGGCATATGGAAAGCGATCCGCTCGCGCCGCATCCCGGCGGACTGGTTTCGGGGGGCGGGGCCTGAAGGCGGCCTCGCCGAGGGGACCATATAACGGCCGCGCGATGTGGCCGCACAAGCACGACGAAGCAGGCTGACGAAGAGCCGGAACGGTCGTGAGGGTACGAGGTAGCAGGGGTGCGAGCGGGCTTGCGCGGGGGCGCAGGTTCGTGCGGCGGGCGGCCCGTGAGTGCGGGCCGCCCTGTCTGCGTTTGCGCGTGGTGGGCGCGTTGTGGCCTGGGCGTGCAGTTGGCGATATTGCGGGTTATTTGCGAACGATTTGCCACGGGCTTGTCACGTTGGCTCGTCGCGCTAATCAACGCATTGATTTTTACGCCGTTTGTTTTTGCCGGGCGTCGCCATGCGGCGCATTATCTGCGGCATTATTCGATTTTTCACGGCTTCGACATAATGCGTATTTTCTGGGCATGTTATGCCGATGCAGCGAATTGTGTCGTCGCGCGTATCGCGTTGTAGCCAGTCATTCCGAATGGCGCTGTGCGGTGTTGTCGTACCTGTCCCCCGATTGCCCTCCGCTTGTTCTCTGCTTGTTCTCCGCATGCTCTCCATTGGGCCCGAGCTGCCGTTTGCCGGCTTGCTATAGAATCTCCTCTTTTGAATCCGCACCGGGTGCGCTCGCGCGCCCGCTCAGGGACCGCGCATGAAACAGTACCTCGAGCTCGTCCGCTCGATTCTCGACACCGGCAGCTGGCAGGAAAACCGCACCGGCATCCGCACGATCAGCATGCCGGGCGCCATGTTGCGCTTCGACCTGCAACAAGGCTTCCCGGCCGTCACGACGAAAAAGCTTGCGTTCAAGTCGGCGGTGGGGGAGCTGATCGGCTTCCTGCGCGCCTCGCGCAGCGCGGCGGATTTCCGTGCGCTCGGCTGCAAGGTCTGGGACGCCAATGCGAACGAGAACGCGCAGTGGCTCGCCAATCCATACCGCCGCGGCACCGACGACCTCGGCGACGTCTATGGCGTGCAGTGGCGCCAGTGGCCCGCCTACAAGGTGCTGGACGCCGACGCGAGCGCGCAGTTGGCCGACGCGCAGTCGCGCGGCTATGCGCGCGTGAGCGAATTCAGCGAGGACGGCCGCCCGAAGGTGCTGCTCTACAAGGCGGTCGACCAGCTGCGCCAGTGCCTCGACACGATCATGAACAACCCCGCCGACCGCCGGATTCTGTTTCATGGCTGGAACCCGGCGGTGCTCGACGAGATCGCGCTGCCCGCATGCCACCTGCTTTATCAGTTCTTGCCGAACGTGGCGAAGCGCGAGATCTCGCTGTGCCTGTATATCCGCAGCAATGACGTGGGCCTCGGCACGCCGTTCAACCTGACCGAAGGCGCGGTCCTGCTGCATCTCGTCGGCCGCCTGACGGGCTACACGCCGCGCTGGTTCACGTACTTCATCGGCGACGCGCATATTTACGAGAACCAGCTCGGCATGCTCAACGAGCAGTTGAGCCGCGAGCCTTATGAGAGCCCGCGTCTCGAGATCGCGTCGCGCGTGCCCGAGTACGCGAAGACTGGCGTCTACGAGCCCGAGTGGCTCGAGAAGGTCGAGCCCGCCGACTTCTCGCTGGCCGGCTATCGGCACCACGATCCGCTCACGGCGCCGATGGCGGTCTAGCGTGCCGTAGCGCCGAGATCGACGCGCGAAAAGCAAAGCCCGCGAACAGCGATGTTCGCGGGCTTTTTCGTTGGCGGCGCGCGCCTTGCGGTGCGCGCCGGGGTGGTGGGCTCAGCCGTGATGATGCTCGTCGTGGCCGCCGCTCGCTTGCGGATGGGGTTGCGGCTGCGGCTGCGGATGGGGCTCCGGACGCGGCTGGGGCTGCGGTTGCGGGTGGAATTCGGCTCGCGGCTGGGGCTGCGGTTGCGGGTGGAATTCGGCTCGCGGTTGGGGCTGCGGTTGCGGATGGAACTCCGGCCGCGGCTGCGGCTGCGGTTGCGGACGGACCTCCGCACGCGGCTGGGGCTGCGGGTGGAACTCCGCGCGCGGCTGAGGCTGCGGTTGTGGTTGCGGACGGACTTCCGCACGCGGCTGAGGCTGCGGCTGTGGTTGCGGGCGAACTTCCGCACGCGGCTGAGGCTGCGGTTGCGAGCGGACCTCCGCACGCGGCTGCGGCTGAGGCTGCGGATGAAACTCGGCGCGCTGCTGCTGCTCCGGTTGCGGATGGGCATCCGCACGTGGTTGCGTTTGCACCGGCTGCTGCCCGTGCGGTGCTTCGCCCGCGGCGGGCTGCGGCGCGCGCGCAGGTGCGCCTTCATGCGGCTGCTGCATCGCGAACGCTTGCTGCCGGCTTTCCTGACCCGGCGCCGCGCCGCCCGGCTGTCCATGTTGCGCCATCGGCGCATGCGGTTGCATCCAGGAGGGCTGATGCGCCTCGCCCGGCGTGCCGGCCAGCGCGCGGCCATTCATGGTGCCGGCGGCGCCCGGTGTGCGCGGCCCGCCGCCGGGCATGGCGCCTTGCGGCTGTCCGCCCTCCGGTCGGCCCGCGAACTGCGGCGGATGCGGCACGCCATGCGCTTCGTTGGCCTGCGGGGCGACCGGGTCGTGGCCGTTCGCCATCGCGGGCGGCATGCCGGGCTGTCCAGGTTGTTGTCCATGCGGGGCCATGGCTTCGTTTGGACCATGCGGGCCGCCCTGGGCGAAAGCGCTTGGACGCGGCTCCTGACCCGGCCCCTGGCCCGGCGCGCCGTTCGGCCGGCCCTGCGCGCCGATCACCGGCGAGTGGGGCGGCACGACACGCACGTTCTGCTGAGGCCATCCCCCGTGCGAGGCGGGCGAGAAAGGCGAGAACGAAGCGTGCGCCGGCGCGGAGACGTGCACGACAGGCGCGCCTGCGCCCGGCACGGCACCACCGCTGTGGGCGAAGCGCTGCGCGAGGTTGTCGCGGAAGGCAGGCGGCGCGACCGGCGCGCGCGTTGCCACGACCTGACGCTGATTGAGCGAGGCGGGCGGCCGATAGTCGGCGCGGCGCAGATTCGGACCGAAGCTGCCCTTGACCGGCGCGATGCCCGGCGTGCCCGACTGGATGTGCGCGTTTTGCCATTGGCGCGGGTCGACGCGCTGCGCGAAGCGCGAGGTCGGCTGGCCGTGCACGAAGGCCGTGGCGGGCACGGCGGTCACGGCGCCCGGCACGCGGTAGTTCACGAACGTGTTGTGCACGTTGATGTTCGTGATGTTCACGTCGTGGCGGTAGTTGTTGACGATCACGGTCTGATTCACGCGGTCGTAGTAGTGCGGGCTCCAGTCGCCCCCGTGCGGGTGCCACGGCTCGCCCGGCCCGAGTGCGAACCACGCGACGCCCGCTGCCGCTGCGCCGCCGATGGCGAGATTCACACCCCAATCGGGGCCGCCGTCGCCGCCGCCCACGAAGGCGACGAGCGCCGGCGCGTAGACGGGCGGCGCGGTCTCGACGATCGGACCCGGCACCCAGGCCCACGAATCGTCGACGTGGGCCCAGCGGCCGTAGTGGTAGGGCGCGAAGCCCCACGGCGCATCGTCCACCCACGTCCAGCCCCACGGCGCCTGCCAGACCCAGTGGCCGTCGTGATAGGGGGCCCAGCCCGAGGGCACGTCGTTGGGCGTCCAGACCTCGCCGTACTGCGGGCTTTCGCGCCACGTGCCGTTGGCGTCCAGATCCTGATAGCCGGGAACGTCGCGCGAGACGTAGCGCGCCGAGACCGAGCGGTCCTCGCTGGCGTCGCGCGCGAGCGCCCACTGGTCGAAGGCATCGGGCGGCGGCGCGGCCTCGCTCGCCACCTGCTGCAGGTTGGTGCCGGCAAAACGGATTTGCTGGCCCGCCGACATCGGCGTCTGGCCGTTCTCGCCGTACACCGTCACGTTGCCGCTGCGCACCGTCACGGTCGTGCTGCTGCCGTCGGGCGCGACGTCCACGCGATAGTCGCCAGGGCTGGTCACGCCGAGCGCGAGGTTGGGCGTGTCGATTTCATATGAGCTGCCGGGGGGCAACTCGCGCACGCGCGCCGCGAAAGTGCCTTGCGCGACTTTCAGCTGGGCGGTCGAGTCGTCGAGGTTGAGGACGTCGACGCTCGTTTGCGGACCCATGCGCACCGCCGTCGAGCCGATGTGCAGCTCCGAGCGCGCGTTGGCGTCGTTCCAGAGCTGGTCGCCGGTCGTGAGCGGGCGGTTTAGCTGGGCGTAGGACCAGTCGGTGGCGCCGGCCGGCTCGGTCGTGACGTCGCCTGCCATATAGTCGAGACGCGCGACGCGTCCGGGCGGGTCGCCGGCTGCGCTGGCGACCGGTGCGCCTTGCGGGGCGGCCTGCGCCCAGGCGTTGGCGCCGGCGAGGCTGAGCGCGAAAGCGGCGAGCACGGCGCCGGCGATGAGCGTGCGGCCGCGCGGGCGGCGCACGGCGACGTGCGGGTGCCGGTACGTGTCTTGCATGTTGTCGTGGCGGCGGAACGTGATAGGCGATGAGGTGCGCGTTGTCATGGTGGTTCTCCAGCTTCCCGCATCAATTTCGGGGTGCTATGTGGGGAACTCTATCCGCCGCGCCTGTTTCCATGCGCGCTCAATTGTTAGGGCTTATGCACCAGATGTAACAGAACGTGTGACAGGCGCCCGAAAGCCCGCTTTTCGGTGCCTGTTAAGAGATGTTGTTGGGTATTTGTCAGCTTTCCGGGCCGCTTTCTGGACCCTCTATGCGGCCACGAACGCGTCGAATTCGCGCTGCCCGAGCGGCGTGATGCGCAGCACGCGCGGGCGGCTGGCGTGCTCGACCCAGCCGTTCGCGGTAAAGCGCTCGAGCAGCGCCGCGCCGAGCGCGCCGCCCAGATGCGCTCGCCGTTCGCTCCAGTCGAGGCAGGTGCAGGCGAAGCGCCGCCGGCGCGCGCGCAACGCCCCGAGATCGACGCCCCAATGGGTGAGCCGCGCGACGCCTTGCTCCGTCACGTCGAGATCATCGTCGTTGCGCACGAGCCAGCCGCCTTCGACGAGCCGGTCGAACACACGCACCGCAACCTCGCCCGCCATATGGTCGTAGCAGGTGCGCGCATGGCGCATCTCGACGGGGACGGTGCGCGCGGGGCGCGTCACGGGCTGTGCCGGCGCGGCGGCGTGCGCGACGTTCATCAGCGCTTCGATGGCCGCGGCGATGTCGGGCGTGGCGATGCGGTAATAGCGATGCCGCCCGCGCACTTCGGGCGCGAGCAGGCCCCCATCGGCGAGCCGGGCGAGGTGCGCGCTCGCGGCGGACGGCGAGAGGCCCGCGATCATCGTGAGCTCGCCTGCCGGGCGCGCGCTGCCGTCCATGAGCGCCCACAGCATGGCGGCGCGCCCGGGATCGGCGAGCAGCGCCGCGACGCGCGCGAGACCGGGAAAGTGGGTGGTTTCATCGGTGGCGGGAAGAGGCATGATGGCTCCCATGCGAAACGGGCGGTTTCAATGGCCTGCGTGCGTTGCCTGCCTGAGCCTGGCGCGATGGCCCTTGCACTTACTTTAGCGAAATCCGGCATTCGACGTTTCAGGTTGCCGTGAAATATGGCGTGCACGGAGTGGATGGTGCGGTGGTGCCGGCCAATCGGTGGTGCCCAGCGGCACCGCGCTAGAATGAATTCCTTTCTGGAAGCAAACAGGCAGTCATGAAACGGATTCTGGCCCTTGCAGCGCTTGTGCTGCTCTGCACGGCCTGCGCCCAGGGCGGCAGCGTGCCGTCGAGCGGTTCGAGTGGCATCACGATGTACGGCACGATCGACGAGGGCATCACATTTCACAAGTAACCGGGCGCGCCAGGCGAGCTGCATGACGCTGCGCCGCCCCGCGGCTTGGCGTATCGCGGCATGGCAGAAATTGACGCAAGATCGACGCGCCTGCCAACGGCGCGCATGCGATGATGACTGGATCGAGCTATCGTCGCCCCTTGCCCCCTATGCCTGCCTCTTCTTGCGCGCGCCACGTGGTGTTTGCGGTCGCGCCCGATCTCGTGCTGCTTGACGCCTGCGGGCCCGTCGAGGCTTTCTGGCGGGCCGAACTGGCCATGCGCGCGAGGCGCGCCCAAGCGACGCCCATCTCAGCCGACCCCTGCGCGTATCGCGTCACGCTCGCCTCGGTGGCGGGCGGCGTGCTGCCCACGTTCGCGGGGATGCCGGTCGTCACGGAGCGGCTCGACGCGCTCGACACCGCCACGATCGACACGCTGATCGTCCCAGGCGTCCCCATCGACGAATCGACGCCGCTGCAGCCCGAGCTGGTCGCATGGATCGCCGCCGCCGCGCCACGCGCGCGGCGCGTCGCCTCGGTCTGCACCGGCGCGTTCTACCTGGCCGCAGCGGGCCTGCTCGACGGCCGCCGCGCCACCACGCACTGGCGCAACGCGGCGCAGCTTGCGCGCCGTTTTCCGCGCGTGAACGTCGATCCCGAGCCGATCTTCGTGCGCGACGAGCGCGATGGCCGCGTGGTCTGGACCTCGGCGGGCGTGACGGCCGGCATCGATCTCGCGCTGGCGCTGATCGAGGAGGACTGTGGCCACGCCGCCGCCATGCATGCCGCGCGCCGGCTCGTGGTGTTCATGAAGCGCCCGGGCGGCCAGGCCCAGTTCAGCGAGGCGCTGGAGGCGCAAAGCGCGGCGGGCGGCGCCTTCGACACGCTGCACGGCTGGATGGCCGCGAACCTGCACACCGAGCTGAGCGTCGAGCGGCTCGCCGAAGAGGCGCGCATGAGTCCGCGCACCTTCGCACGGCGCTATGTCGAGGCGGTGGGGCGCACGCCCGCGCGCACCGTCGCGGCCATGCGCGTGGAAGCGGCGGCGCATGCCCTCGCGCAGTCGCGGCAGAGCGTGAAGCGCATTGCCGCGGACTGCGGCTTCGGCACCGAGCAAAATCTGCGGCGCGCGTTCGAGCGGCGCTATGGCGTGCGGCCGCTCGACTACCGGGCGCGCTTTTCGGCGGCCTGAGCGCGGCGCGGGAAGCTGACCACGCCCCCCGTCTGCATGGCTGCCAGCGGATGACATACTGCGCTCGTATAATCGATGGCACCCTATAACGACGCCTTGCCGGCAAGGCGCACACCCCACGAGCGGAGCCCCTATGAGTACGCCTTCCCAGCCGCTGGACCGTTCGGAAACGACATTCCGCTTTCTCGCCGAGCCGACCTCGGTGAACTTCGGCGGCAAAGTCCACGGCGGCGCCCTGATGAAATGGATCGACGAAACCGCCTATGCGTGCGCCGCCGTCTGGTCGGGCCGCTACTGCGTGACGGTGAGCGTGGGCAATATCCGCTTCCGGCGGCCGATCCTCGTCGGCAACATGGTCGAGCTGCGCGCGCGCGTGGTGGCCACGGGCCGCACCTCGATGCATATCCATATCACCGTGCACGCGGGCGACCCGAAGAGCGGCCAGCTGCGGCTTACGACCGATTGCCTGATCGTGTTCGTGGCCGTCGACGAAAACGGCAACCCGATTCCCGTGCCGACCTTCGTGCCGGAAACGGAGGAGCAAAAGCGCCTCGCGAAATATGCGCTCGACGTGAAGGAAGCGCTCGATGCGATCGTCGAGCTGAAGCCCGAGGAAGTGGCGAAAGGCAAGGTGTGATCGGCCGAATGCGGGGCTAACTGCGGGGCTGAATGCGCTGCATCGGCTGCGTGCAGCAAAAAAGCGGGCGGCAAGGCCCCAAGCCTTGCCGCCCGCATTGCGTTTTAGCCCTTGAAACAGGGCTTATTTCTTCAGCGAGCCGACCATGTCGCCGGGCTTGACCCATTCGTCGAACTGCTGCTCGGTCACATGGCCGAGCGCGAGCGCGGCGGCCTTGAGCGTCGTGCCTTCCTTGTGCGCCTTCTTGGCGATCTGCGCGGCCTTGTCGTAGCCGATGTGCGGATTGAGCGCCGTCACGAGCATGAGCGACTCGTTGAGCAGCGTGTCGATGCGCGCGCGGTTGGGCTCGATGCCCACGGCGCAGTGATCGTTGAAGCTCAATGCGCCGTCCGCGAGCAGGCGGATCGACTGCAGCACGTTGTGCGCGATCATCGGGCGGAACACGTTCAACTCGAAGTTGCCGCTCGCGCCGCCCACGTTCACAGCCACGTCGTTGCCGAACACCTGGCAGCAGAGCATCGTCACTGCTTCGGATTGCGTAGGATTCACCTTGCCCGGCATGATCGAGCTGCCCGGCTCGTTCTCGGGGATCGAGAGCTCGCCCAGACCGCAGCGCGGGCCGCTCGCGAGCCAGCGGATGTCGTTGGCGATCTTCATGAGGCTTGCCGCGACGGTCTTGAGCGCGCCGTGCGCGAACACGAGCGCGTCGGCGGCGGCCATCACCTCGAACTTGTTGGGCGCGGTGACGAAGGGCACGCCCGTGAGCTTCGCGATGGTCTCGGCCACCTTCTGCGCGAACTGCGGGTGCGCGTTCAGGCCGGTGCCGACGGCGGTGCCGCCTTGCGCGAGCTCGTAGAGATGGGGCAGCGCCGACTCCACATGCTTGATGCCTTGATCGAGCTGCGCGACGTAACCCGAGAACTCCTGGCCGAGCGTGAGCGGCGTGGCGTCCTGCAGGTGCGTGCGGCCGATCTTGACGATGTCGGCGAACTGCCTGGACTTGGCCTCGAGCGTGTCGCGCAGCGTCTTCAGCGCGGGCAGCAAATGCTTGACGATGCCGTACGCAGCGGCCACATGCATTGCCGTGGGGAACACGTCGTTCGACGACTGGCCGCGATTGACGTCGTCGTTGGGATGCACCTTGCGCGCCTCGCCGCGCTCGCCGCCGAGAATCTCGCTCGCGCGGTTCGCAATCACCTCGTTCAGGTTCATGTTGCTCTGCGTGCCGGAGCCCGTTTGCCAGACCGCGAGCGGGAATTCGCCGGGGTGCTTGCCTTCGATGATCTCGTCGGCGGCCGCCATGATCGCGCGCGCCTTGGTCTCGTCGAGCACGCCGAGCGAGTGGTTCACTTCGGCGGCGGCGCGCTTGATCGTGGCGAGCGCGGTAATGAGCTCGGGCGACTGCTTCTCGCTCGAGATGCGAAAGTTCTGCAGGGATCGCTGCGTCTGCGCGCCCCAGAGCTGGGCGGCGGGCACAGCGATCTCGCCGAACGTGTCGCGTTCCATTCTGACGTTCTCATTGCTGGCGGTCATGGTGAGACTCCGATGGTGGATGAGGCGAGCGCGATGAGACGCCGCGCCTCATGCATACGTGGTGGGTTCGGGGCCGACGGGTGGCTCAGCTCTGCGGTGGCGAAGCGGCGGGCTGCGCGACAGCGCTCTCGCGGCGCGCCATCCGTGCGCGCGCCTGATTTCACAACTGATGTCACAACTGGTTGTCGACCGGCAACAGCAAGAATAGTCCGGTTAGGAGATTCCTGTAGAAACCCGCGCCAGGATCGAGGTTGTAGGTGCGGATCATGCCGTCTTCCTCGTCGGTCCATACGAGCGGCGAGGAAATCGTGCTGCCGCGCAGCGACGCGAGCTGGGCGGGCGTCGCAAGCGAGACGCGATAGCTCGCCTGTGGCGAGGTCGCGAGCTTGAACAGCTCGGCCGCTTCGTGCGCGATCGGCGGGCTTTCTATCGCGAGCGCGAGCTCCGTGTTGAGGCTGGCCGAACGCGGGTCGAGATTGAGCGAGCCGATCACGAGCGTGCTCTCGTCGATTACGTAGACCTTCGCGTGCAGGCTCGCGCGCGAGCGCGAGCCCATCACGTGCACACGCCGCGAGTTTTTGCTCTCGGGCTGCGTGGGCTTGAATTCGTAGAGTTCCGCGCCGGCCTCGAGCATCGGCACGCGGTAAGGGCTGTAGCCGGCCTGCACGGCGACCGCGTCGGTGGCCGCGAGCGAATTGGTGAGGATCGCCACGCGCACGCCGCGCGCCGTGAGCGCGCGAATGGCCTGCACGCCCGCCTCGTGCGGCACGAAATATGGTGAGACGATCAGCACGCTGCTGTGCGCGTGATTGAGGCGATCGAGCAGGGAGCGCATGGCGTCGCCCATCTGGCCATGCTCGGGGTCCGCGATCTTGTCCGGCGAGTCGGCCACGAATTGCCACTTCGCCCAGATGAGGCCAAGCTCGTCGCGCGTGATCTGCTGGGCGAGAGGCGTGGCGTTGAGCGGCTTTGCATTGTACGGGTCGGCGTTCTCGCGCCAGTGCGCGCGCAAGTCGTCGCGCGCGAGATCGAGATCGTGCGGATCGAACTTCTGATGATTGAGCACGCTCAAGGGGTAGGCCACGCTGCTGTTCCAGTACTCGTCGAAGCTCGCCGAGACGCTCGCCGCGACCGGCCCGGCCGTGAGCACGTCGAGGTCGCGGAACTGCAGCGTCGGGCTCGCGCTGAAGTATTCGTCGCCGAGATTGCGCCCGCCCACGATCGCGAGCTCGTTGTCGACGATCGTCGCCTTGTTGTGCATGCGGCGCGTGAACTGGTCGACGTTCGTGAAGAAGTTGCGCGTGCGCGTGAACATGCCCTCGCTCGGGCTGCCGTACGGATTGAACACGCGGATCTGGATGTTCGGATGGCTGTTGAGCGCGGCCATCAGGCGGTCGATGTCGTGGAAGTTCAGGTCGTCGACGAGCATGCGCACGTGCACGCCGCGGTCGGCCGCGTAGAGCGCCGAGCCGAGCAGCAGCTTGCCGGTAGTGTCCTCGTTGGCGATGTAGTACTGCATGTCGAGGGTTTTGGTCGCCGCGCGTGCGAGCGCGATGCGCATCTGCAGCGAGTCGGTGCCGGTGGCGAGCAGGCGAAAGCCCGCTTCGTCCGGATGCGCAGCCTCGGGTCCGGCGAGCGCGGCGCCGAGCGGCGTGGCGCTTGCCTCGGAGGCGGGCAGGGCCGCCGAGCTCACGCGCTGGAAGACCGTAGCGGGCGGACGCGTCGCGCAGGCCGCAACGAGCGTGACGCTCAGGAGCGCAAGCAGCGCCCGGGCGAGCGCGGCGCGGCGCGGCGGCGCGGCTTTTGCAGCAAGCGCGGCGACAAGCGCGGCGCCAGGGGCGAAGCGCTGAACGGTATGCACGGACAAGCGGATTCTCCTTTCCAGGTTCCATGCTTCGCGGTTGACCAGCGTTCGCGCTTGAATCGCACCCCTGCGGTCGCATGCCAGGCTTTCGGCGCTGGGGCGTCCCCGATGGTTCGCTGACGTGGCGCGCCTTTTGCCGCCGATTCTATCGGGAAGCGGCAAGGCACCGCATGCAAGGCGCGTGCCGTGACTCATTTCTTGCGGGTAATGCTCGTGCGGCGCTGGCCACGATCGTCACGAAACCTGGCGCGCCGGCGACGCTCGCCGCAAGCCGCGTTTCATTCAAGGGGTTCGCGGCGCTGGCAGCGCGCATCGCAAGGCGGCCCGCACGCATGCACGCACTGCGTGGGTCAGGCCGCGCCCGGAAGCGGCCGGGCGGCAGGCGCGAGCCGGACGCGGCTCAGGCGCGCGCAACCGGGTTCATCCGCGCCCGGGAGCCGAGGTTCAGACCTTCTCGGCGCGTGCCTCGTGCGCATCGCGCGCGCTGCCTCGCGCCGGCTTGCCGGCCCAGTAGCCCGCGAGCAGCGACCCCGAAAGGTTGTGCCACACCGAGAACAGCGCACCGGGAAGCGCGGCGAGCGGCGAGAAGTAGAGCTTGCCGAGCGTCGCGGCGAGGCCCGAGTTCTGCATGCCCACCTCGATCGCGAGCGTACGGCACACGGACTCGTCGAAGCCGAGCAGACGGCCACCCCAGTAGCCGCCCAGCAGCCCGATGCCGTTGTGGAGCACCACGCCGAGCGCCACGATCGGGCCCACCGTGGCGATGCTCGCGTGTGTGCCGCCCACCACGGCCGCGATGATCGCGAGGATCGACACCATCGAGACGAGCGGCAGGACCGGCTCCACGCGCCGCACGAGGCTACCCGCCAGACGGTTCACGACGAGGCCGACGGCAATCGGCAGCGCGACGATCTGCAGGATGCTCATGAGCATGCCGTGCACGTCGACGACAATCGAGGCGTCGACGTAGAGGCGCGTGAGCAGCGGCGTCGCGAACACGCCCACGAGCGTCGAGAGCGCGCTGATCGTCACGGAAAGCGCGACATCGCCGCGCGCGAGATAGATCATCACGTTCGAGGCCGTGCCGCTCGCCACGCTGCCCACCAGCACCATGCCCGCGGTGAGCTCGGGCGGCATATGGAGCGCGTGGGCGATGACCCAGGCGGCCAGCGGCATCACCAGATAGTGCAGGACGATGCCGGCGAGCACCGGCGCGGGCCGCGTGAAGACGCGCTGGAAGTCGGCGAACGAGAGCGTCACGCCCATGGCGAGCATGATGACCATCAGCAGCGTCGTGACGTGCGGTGCGACGGGGGCGACCAGGCCCGGGTTGAAGTAGGCGAGAAGCGAGACGAGGACGGCCCAGAGCGGGAACAGTCGGGTAATCGGGGCAAGCATGAGTGGGTGGTCCGTGGGCGGGTTGGGGTCGCGGGTTGATGTCGATCGAGCAGTGGGCGCGGCAGCCGGCTTTTTGGGTTCCTTGTGCGCCACCGAGGGCGCGCTTGGGACTCGCTTGGGACTCACACAGGACTCACACAGGGCTACAGGGCGCACTCAGGACCCGCGTGTCCGCCCGCGCCAAACCTCAACCCGCGCGCGCCGCCGCCTCGACTTGCACGCGCCGGCTCTTGCGGTGAAAACGCCACGTCATGAGCGCGGCCACGCTCGCGAGGCCCGCTGCGAGCCCCCACCAGAGCCCGAGCGCGCCAAGCCCGAAATGGAACGCGAGCGCATAGCCGATCGGAAAGCCGATGCCCCAGTAGCCGAGCGTCGCGGCCAGCATGGGAATGCGCGTGTCCTTCAGGCCGCGCAGGCAGCCGGAGCCCACGGTCTGCATGCCGTCAACGATCTGGAAGATGGCCGCCACGCCGAGCAGCGACGTCGCGAGCGCGACGGTCTGCGCGTTGGCTGGGTCGTCGAGGTGCAGGTAGAGCCCGACGATCCAGTGCGGCGCGAGCACCATCACGAGCGCCGACATCGACATGAAGCCCACGCCCAGCGCGAGCGCGACGAAGCCCGCGTGGCGCGCCGCGCGCGGCACGCCCGCGCCGATCCAGTAGCCCACGCGCACGTTGGCCGCCTGGCCGATTGAGAGCGGGACCATGAACATCACCGAAGCGACGTTCAGCGCGATCTGGTGCGCGGCGAGCGGCGTCGCGCCGAGCAGGCCCATGAGCAGGCCCGTGGCGAGAAACAGCGTCGCCTCCACGGCGTAGGTGATCGCCACGGGCCAGCCGATAGCGAAGAGCTCGCCCATCAGCGGCGCGGTGGGCCGCCGCGCGACCACGAAGTGCTGATGCGAGGGCCGGAAATGCAGGAGCGCCATCAGCACGAGCGTGGTGACCCAGATGGTGATGGTGGTGGCCACCGCCGAGCCGAGAAAGCCCAGGCGCGGCAGGCCCCACACGCCATGAATCAGCCCGTAGTTCAGGAAGCCGTTGGAGAACACGCTGATGATCGACACCCACAGCAGGCGCTTCGCGGCGCCGATGGCGGGCAGGAACGAGCGCATCAGGCCCACGCCGATCAGGCTGGCGGGCGCGCCCCAGCGCAGCACGGCCGCGTACTCGCCCACCTGGTGCGCGAGCACGGCCGGCTCGCCGAGCGCGAGCAAGACCGGCCCCGCGAACGAGAGCAGCGCGAAAGCGGGCACGGCCAGCAGCAGCGAGAGCGCGAAGCCGGTCCAGTAGATGTGCGGCACGCGGTGCGGATCGTCGGCGCCGCGCGCCTGCGCGACGCTCACGCTCACCGAGGTCAGCACGCCCTGCAGCACCGTCACCACCACGAAGAACAGGTTCGCGCCGAGGCCGCCCGCGGCGAGCGCGCCCGCGCCCAGCGACCCGAGCAGCACGGTGTCTGTGACGCTCATGGCCATCTGCGAAAGCTGGGCGATGGCGAGCGGCGCGGCGAGGCGCGCGGTGTCGGCGGCGTGGCGCTTGAGCGAGGGCGGGGCGATGGCGCGTTTCGCCTGGTCGGCGCGCGCGGGGGCAGTGGGTCGGGTCATGAAAACAGACGCGCGGCGCGATGATGAATCGCGCCGCGCGTTCAGAAAGTGCGTTTGTGTCGAGGTTGAAAGCTCAATGCGAGATTACCCTTCTTTCGGATAAAAAGCACCTGGATGGTGCATCCGCTTTCGAACGTATTTCACTTCGACACGTGTGGTGCGTGTGGTGCGCGCATGGTATGCGCACGGTACGCGTTTGGCGGCGCGTTGCGCCGCTCGCCTCACCCGGCTTCGCGCACGGCAATGCGCGTGTCGCCGAGCAGCACCGACTGGCCCGCGCGGATCTTGCACGTCTTGCGCAGTTCGACCTCGCCGTCGACTTTCACGGCGCCGGAGGCGACGATCTGCTTGGCCGAGCCGCCGCTGTCGGCGAGACCGGTGATCTTCAGGAGGTTGTGGAGTTCGACGTATTCGCCGGTGAGCATGAAATCGAGATTGGGCATGGGGCAAACGGGAATCAGGTGCGCGCCGGGCAGGGCACGCGAAGCGTGAGCATCATAAGCGATCCCGGGCATCCGGGCGTCCGGCGAGCGGCTGTTACATCTCAGGGCCAGATGTCATGATTTCGTAAGAAGATGCAACGTTGGGTAACGTCGGGAGACCTTGCGTCGATCTTCAGATGAAAATGCTCTCACCCCGAAACGACAACGCCGCATCGAAGTAGTGCACCGCGGCCCGATCGGGCGGAATCGCGCCGCAAGCGGACCTGAGCGCAGCGGCGCGGATCCCGAAACGACTACAAAGAGGATACGCCATGACTCATATTCGCAAGCTGCTCACCGGAACCGCTCTCGCCACTGCTGCCATCTTCGCGCAAGGCGCCTTTGCCCAGGGCGCGGCGCAGCCCGGCGCCGAGGCGCCCACGGCCATGCCTTCTGCCGCACCGGCCATGGCGCCCGCGACCCCGCCAGTTGTGGCGCCGAGCCAGGCGCCGGCGGCCGCGGGCATGTCGCAGCCCGCGCCGCAGGATTTGAGCGCCGCGCAATCGACCGATCCGCTGGTGCAAAAGCGCACCGCCGACGCGGCCGCGAACGCCGAATACCGCGGCGCGAAGAAGTCGGCGAAAGCGGAGTACAACTCGACGAAGAAGCAGGCCAAGTCGCAGTACAAGTCCCACGTGAAGGACGCGAAGATCAACCAGAAGGCCGACCACCAGGCCAACAATTCGGAAATGATGGACCAGATGAGCGGGCAGTCGGCTCAGCCGCCGGGCGGCGAGGCTCAGCAATAAGGGGCTTCGATAGCCCGGCGGCGCGCGGTGCGCGCATTCGGGCTGGGTGAAGCTTTTCCATTCGGCGCCCGCCCCGGCGCCGGCCTGTGCAGGACGTGAAGCGGCGGCACCCGGAAGCGGGTGTCGCCGCTTGGCTTTTGGGCCGTCAGGCCAGGTCCGCCGCGTTTCCGAATCGAGCGTTCGGGTCTGAATAGCGCCAGATCGCGGCAAGATAGACGCTTGCCGGCATGAGGTGTATGGATATACAGTATGCGTCGCCGCGCCCGCCGATACATGCCGACGCATGCCGATGGACGCTGCGGCTCGATCCTTTCATCGCTCACCGGATACCCACCGCGCCCGCCGTGTCCACTGTCTCCCTCGCCGATTCCCCCCTTACGAGCAATGCTGCGCTCGAGGCGGCGCCGTACCTCGCGAAGCTCAACGACGCCCAGCGCGCCGCCGTCGAGCACGGCGGGCCGCGGGCGTTCGCGCCAGGCGCGGCGTTGCCTGCGCCGCTGCTCGTGATCGCCGGCGCGGGCTCGGGCAAGACCAACACGCTCGCGCACCGCGTGGCGCACCTGGTGGCGAACGGCGCCGATCCGCACCGCATCCTGCTGCTGACCTTCTCGCGCCGCGCGGCGCAGGAGATGACACGGCGCGTCTCGCGCATTGCGGCAGGCGTGTCGGGCGCGGCTGCGGCGCTGGCCCAGGGACTCACCTGGGCGGGCACGTTTCACGGCATCGGCGCGCGCCTGTTGCGCGAATACGCCGAGCAGATCGGCCTCTCGCCCGCGTTCACGATCAACGACCGCGAAGATTCCGCCGATCTCATGAATCTCGTGCGCCACGAACTGGGGTTCTCGGCGAAGGAAAAGCGCTTTCCCGCGAAGTCGACGTGCCTCGCGATCTACTCGCGCGTCGTCAACACGGGCGACTCGCTTGCGAACGTGCTCGCGCGCTCGTTCTCGTGGTGCCTCGAATGGGAGCCGCAGCTGCGCGCGCTGTTCGCGGCCTACGTGGACGCCAAGCAGAAGCAGAACGTGCTCGACTACGACGACTTGCTGCTCTACTGGGCGCACATGGCGGCGGAGCCGGCCATCGCGGCCGATCTGGCGGGGCGCTTCGACCATATCCTCGTCGACGAATATCAGGACACCAACCGCCTGCAGGCGTCGATCCTGCTCGCACTGAAGCCCGACGGGCGCGGCCTCACCGTGGTCGGCGACGACGCCCAGGCCATCTATTCGTTTCGCGGCGCGACGGTGCGCAACATCCTCGATTTCCCCGCGCAGTTCGATCCGCCCGCGCGCCAGGTCACGCTCGAGCGCAACTACCGCTCGACCGAGCCGATCCTCGCCGCCTCGAACGCGGTGATGGACGCCGCCGCCGAGCGCTTCACGAAGAATCTGTGGACCGACCGCGCGTCGCAGCAGCGGCCGCGCCTCGTCACGGTCGCCGACGAGGCCACCCAGGCGCGTTACGTGGTCGAGCAGATCCTGGAGGCGCGCGAGGGCGGCATGAAGCTCAAGCAGCAGGCGGTCCTGTTTCGCGCGGCGCATCACAGCGCGACGCTCGAGATCGAGCTGGCGCGGCGCAATATCCCATTCGTGAAGTTCGGCGGCCTGCGCTTTCTCGACGCCGCGCACGTGAAGGACGTGCTCGCGGTGCTGCGCTGGGCCGAGAATCCGCTCGACCGCGTGGCGGGCTTTCGCGTGACGCAACTGCTGCCCGGTGTCGGGCCCGCGACGGCCGCGCGCCTGCTCGATCAGGTTGCGGCTTGCACGGGCGCATACCGCGCCGCGCAGGCGCTCGCCGCGTTCGCGCCGCCGCCGCGTGCGGCCGAGGACTGGCCGGCGTTCGCCGCGCTCGTGGAGCAGCTCGGCGCGCGCGCGACGCCGTGGCCCGCCGAGTTCGAGCGTGTGCGGCGCTGGTACGAGCCGCACCTCGAACGCAATCACGAAGATGCCCAGGTGCGGCTTGCCGACCTGCTGCAGATGGAGAGCATCGCCAGCACCTACGCGTCGCGCGAGCGCTTCCTGACCGAGCTGACACTCGACCCGCCCGATGCCACGAGCGCAGAGTCGGCCGATCCGCTGCTCGACGAGGACTATCTGATTCTCTCGACGATCCATTCGGCCAAAGGCCAGGAATGGCGCAATGTGTTCGTGCTCAACGGCGTGGACGGCTGCATTCCGTCCGATCTCGGCGCGGGCAGCGACGAGGAGCTCGAAGAGGAGCGGCGTCTGCTCTATGTGGCGATGACGCGCGCCAAGGAGGATCTGCACATCGTCGTGCCGCAGCGCTTCTATGTGCACAACCAGGCCGCGAGCGGCGACCGTCACGTCTGGGCGTCGCGCACGCGCTTCATTGCGGCGCCGATGCTGCCGCTCTTCGAGCCGTGCGCGTGGCCGAGCGCGCCGGTGGCGGGCCCGCCGAGTGCGGCGGGGCTGGCGGCCGCGGCGCGTGCGAAGGTCGAGATCGGCGCGAAGCTGCGCAAGATGTGGGAGTAGGGGCGCGCTTGCTCGCGGCGCCCATCGTGCACGTGCTGCAACCGTTGCACATGGCGGCACAAAAGGCCTCGCGCGGGCCGCGTTTGCCCCCCGACGGGCGAAGCCAGCGCGCGTTCAGCCGCGTACCTGATTCTTCGGCGGCGGCACGAAGAAGTTGCGCAGCCAGGCGGCAAGGCGCGTGAACACGTCGTCGGGTTCCTCGACGAAAATCTCCGGCTTCAAGAGACGCAGATATTCCATGATCTGCTGCGCTTCCTGCTTCTGGAACGTGCCGTGCGCGATGCCCAGACGCAAGAGCCCGCGCAGCTCGCCCAGACGCTCGCGCGCGAGGCTGCCGCTTGCCTGCTCGCAACCGATCTTCGCTTCATAGACGCGCTGCCGCACCGATTCCGCGAGTCGCCACGCGGGCGTCTGCATCGACTCCTCCAGCGCCTGGATGTCCTGCACGCCGGACTTGATCTGCGCGGCGAGCGGCTCGATCAGGGATTCGGCCGCCTGCGCCTCGTGCACGATTGCCGCTGCCCACTCGCGGCACTGCTTCGCAAGCTCGTCGGGCGTCCACTCGGGCCGCGACGCGAAGCCAAAGCCGAACTCGCCCGCCTGACGCAGCAGGATCGACACGACCTCGGGAAACTCCTTGTCGAGCGTGCGCTTGGCCCATGCGTACTGCCCGCCCTGCAAAAGCCGCTGCACGGCCTGCTCGGTGAGCGGCGTCATGTTGTCGAGCAGCTTCGCGCGCAGGAAGTCCTCGAACGATGGCGTGAGGAACTGCGGGTCGAGCTTCAGCGAGACGCGCAGGAACGCGTCGAAGTCTTTGCGCAGCGACGCAAGCGTCTCGTCCTTGAGATTGAGGGTGATGTGCCCCATTGTGGTTGCCCCGGTGTATTCCTGGCGGTGCCTGGCGGTCTCTTGCGCGTGCGCCAATGCAGGCCTCGACGGTTTATCGGCGCATGGGGGCAAAACTTGAGCCGGGACCGCTCAGGCGTGCCGCGAGAGCGGCGCCTGGCGGCAGCGGGGGCGAGTCGGGCGGGGGCGAGTCGGGCGGGCGGAGAGGGCGCAGGGAGCCGGCGGGCGCCAACGGGCAACTCCAGGTAACTCCGGGCAACCCCGAGTAGCCCGGGCAAATTCAGCGCAGCACCACGCCCTGCCAGAGGAAAAACACGGCGAGCCCCACGGCGATGGTGAGGAGCGGCCGCTTCGTGAGCGCGCTCACGGCGATCGCCGCGAGCGCGCCGACGAGCTGCGGGTTGCGCCACGTGAGTTCGGCGTGCTGGCCGTGGGGCGAGACGGCCATCGGCACTATGATCGCGGTGAGCACCGTGACGGGCACGAAGCCGAGCGCGGTGCGCACGATCGGCGGGAACACGAGCCGCTCGCCCAGCACGAAGACAGCCGTGCGTATCGTCACAGTAATGAAGGCCATGCCGAGGATCAGGACAACGTAGTTCATGGGCGGCCCCCTGCGGCGGCGTGGGTGTCATGACAGGGCATGCGTGTGGCGTTTGCTTCGCTTGTGCTCGTGCTCGTGCTCGTGTTCGTGCTCTTGCCGGCCGGGCCGGCGGCGGCGCGCGCGTCATGGTGCCCGCTAGCGGCGCTTGCCGTGCGCGGCTTGCGCGGCAGCGAGAGCGCGACGCCCACGGCCACGCCCGCGAGCACGGCGCCGAGCAGCCCGAGCTTGTACGGCCAGCCCTGCCAGAAGAAGGCGAGCGCGCCGGCCGTAACGGCGGCGGCCAGATAGCGCACGGCGACCAGCTGCGGCACGACGATGGCGATGAACGTGGCGACCATCGCGAAGTCGAGCCCGAGCGACTGCAGGCCCGGGAACGCCGCGCCGAACAGCAGGCCGGCGGCGGTCCAGATCTGCCAGTTCACATACATCGAGACTCCGGAGCCGAGGAAATGCCACGGCGAGACGTCTCCGGGCGGGTGGCGGCGGAAATACGCCCAGGCGACGGCGAACACCTCGTCGGTGAGCAGGCCGCCGAGCACGAGACGCCAGCGCATCGGCAGATGCGAGACGTAGGGCGCGAGTGTCGCGCTATAGAGCACGTGGCGCAGGTTCACGATGAGCGTGGTGGCCCAGATCACGGCGAAGCTCGCGTGCGAGGCGATCAACCCGAGCGCGATGAACTGTGCCGAGCCGGCGAACACGGCGAGCGACATCAACTGGCCATGCCAGAGCGAGAGCGGGCCCGAGGTGACGAGCGTGCCGAAAATGACGCCGAACGGCGCCGCGCCGATCATCATGGGGATCATGTCGCGCGCGCCGGCGACGAATTCCTTGAAGCGATGGGGATGGCGGGTCAAGCGAGTCTCCTGTGTCGATCGGAGTTGGGGCTTCGGCACTTCCTCCGATTCCATGCAAGGTGCCATGGAGGCGAGCATAGCGGGGCGCAACGCGCGTGGCTTGTACGTTCTTGCGGCGCGCTCGGCGTGCGCTCACATCGGCGCTCGATTCGGCGGATCGGTCGCCGATTGGTCGCCAATTCGGCGCCAATTTGGCGCTCGTGCGTGATCGGGCGCGCGCTTGAGTCGGGGACGCGCTTCGCGCCTCGGGCGTGGCGGAGCTGTCGCCTAGTTCGCCTGCCAGCGGCCCGGCGGCACGCCGAACATGCGGCGGAAGTGCCGCGTGAAGTGGCTCTGGTCCGTGAAGCCAGTCGCGGCGGCGACCTCGGCGACTGAGGCGCCCGCGCGCAGCGGCCCGAGCGCGCGCTGCAGCCGCAACTGGGTGCGCCAGGCGTGCGGCGGCAGCCCCGTGGCCTGGGTGAACAGGCGCGTCGCGTGAAACGGCGAGAGGCCGACCGCCTGCGCGAGATCGGCCACGCGCAGTGGCGCGGTGAGATCGGCGGCCAGCAGCGCCTTCATGATTTCGACGCGCGGCTCGTTCGCGGCAGACCCCATCGGCGCCTCGCGCGTGCGCGCGTGGCGGGTGAGGAGCGCCGAGAGCGCGTCGAGCAGCGCACCCTCCACGGCGAGGAGATCGGGCTGCGGCGCGCCCGGCGCGAGCGCAGCGGGCCGGCGGTCGGCGTCGGCCTCCAGCAGCCGGTGCGTCCGCGAGAGGCGGCGTGCAAGATCGGGGTCGCGGATCACTTCGGCGTCGAACCACGGTAGTGGCTCGGCGCGGCCCGCAATTTCACCCGCGAGCGTGTGGAGATAGTCGACCGGCACGTACATGACGCGATAGCGCCAGCCTTCGTCCACGGCGCGCGAGCCCGTGTGGAGCTCGCCCGGATTGATGACCGGCACGCTGCCCGCTTCCGCGACGTGCTGCGCGCCGCGATAGCGGTAGCACTCGGCGCCGTCTTCGATCACGGGGATCGTGTAGGCCTCGTGCCAGTGCGGCGTGAATTCGTGATCGTGATATTCGGCCGTGAGCAGATCCGCGCCGGGCAAAAGCGGCGTGCGCCAATAACGGGCGAAATCGCGAAAACGGGAGAGCGTCATGGCAAGGGTCCGGCCTGGACTCCCAGTTTAGCGCACCGGAATGGTCGTGCCCGCGGGCATCGGCACGGCGGTGACGCTGTTCTTCGCGCTGCCGCTCACGACGCGGTCGCTGTACGTCAGGTAGACGAGCGCGTTGCGCTTCGTGTCGACCACGCGGACCACGTGCAGCGTCTTGAAGAGAAACGACATGCGCTCGCTGAACACATCCGCCTGCTGCTTGAGCGGGGCGGCGAAGCTGATCGGACCGACCTGGCGGCAGGCGATCGATGCTTCGGTCGGGTCTTCGGCGATGCCGAGTGTGCCCTTCACGCCGCCGGTGCGCGCACGGGAGACATAGCACGTGACGCCGGTGACGGCGGGATCGTCGTAAGCCTCGACGACCACCTTGTCGGAGCCGGTTACGCGGAAGTTGGTGTTCACGCTGCCGATCTGCTCGGCGTGGGCGGCGCCAAGCGCGAGCGCGCCGGCGCAAAAGGCGAGGGCCAGACGCAGTCGGGCGGCGAAGCGAGTCGATTTCATGCGGATTCCCGAAGATGACGAAGCGACATTATCGGGCAGGGCGGGGTGGGGGCGGATGACGATTGTTGGCAGCGCCCAGAAGCAGCGGCTACAGATGCTGGGGTAAGTCCATCGCATCGTGAAGAATGCGCAAGACATCGATGGTTCGCGCATCCTTTGCGTTGACGCGAAACATGACGAAGTGACGGCCTTTGCGTCGATTGCGTGCGACGTGGAGCGTCATGATGCCGGAAACGATCTCGTCACGTGCACGCACGCCCGGCAACGAAGGACCGTTCGTCAGATCCTGCAGCGCAAGCGAAAGCGTGGTTGCATACGCGCGCCCCTGAGCGGGACCGAATTGCTCAATGGTCCAGCCCACGATATTGCTGAAGTCGTCCTTGGCCAGGTCGGTGAGGCGGACGGTCCAGGCCGTCGTATGCGGTGTCACCGCGCGCGCTTCGTTGCGCCTGCTGTCATGAGGGCATTCTCGGCGAGGCTTTCGAGATAGTCGCCCAGTGCCTGTGCGGAAGTGAAACTGCGCAAGCGTCCTGCGTCTGCATCGGAGATACCGGCGCGCGCGGCATCGCGCAGCGCTTCGAGTCTCGCTTGCGTTTCGGCTTCTTCGCGCTCGACGAGACGTAGACCGGCGCGCAGGACCTCGCTCGCATTCTGAAAACGGCCCGAGCTGACGAGCGAGTCGATCAAATGAGCCTGATGGTCCGTGAGTACGACGTTGCGGGTAGGCATGGAGCTGACTCCATCAAAGAGCGTTGATTGGCAGATTATGCCATGCTCTCGAGGGCGAGGATGGAAAGGAGGGGATGTCTTGCGCAAGGCACAAAAGAAAAAAGGCGTTGCGCGATTTGCGCAACGCCTTCGATATTTTGGCTCCCCGACCTGGGCTCGAACCAGGGACCTACGGATTAACAGTCCGGCGCTCTACCGACTGAGCTATCGGGGAACAGCAGTACAGCTACAACTTTAACTTCATGAAAAAGCCCGTTTTGATTAACGGGCTTTTGCGAATCTTGGCTCCCCGACCTGGGCTCGAACCAGGGACCTACGGATTAACAGTCCGGCGCTCTACC
>NZ_SMRP01000003.1:552850-637095 GCF_004353915.1 Paraburkholderia silviterrae
TCAACAAAAGCAGAGAACGAGATTCTATGAGGTCTGGCGGAGTCTGTCAACACCCTGTCGCCATCTTCTTATTCACCCCGCCGCAAGGAGGGCAGGGTTTCAGGATGACGACAGCCCCGGAGGCGGACGCTCAGCGCGCGAGCAGCGCGAGCTTGTCCTTCACGTCCTTGAATTCGTCGGCTTCGGGCAGCGGCGCCTTGGTCTTGGTGATGCTCGGCCATGCCTTCGCCAGTTCGGCGTTCAGCTCAGTGAAGTGCTGCTGGTCGCCAGGCACGTCCTCTTCGGCGTAGATGGCGTTCACCGGGCATTCGGCAACGCACACGGCGCAGTCGATGCACTCGTCCGGGTCGATCGCGAGGAAGTTGGGACCTTCGCGAAAGCAGTCCACCGGGCACACATCGACGCAGTCGGTATAGCGGCACTTGATGCAGCTTTCGGTCACAACGTGGGTCATTCAGGCAGCTCCTGCATGCTTTGTATCGGGGGTTGGCAGTTCGCCAAAACCAATATTGTAACTGATGCCGATTTTTCTCAGCCAGACCTCCGCAGCGCTGCTTAGATCGTTTCGTGATTAGTTTATGCGCTGCGCTGGGGACACACGATCAATGGCCCGGTCTCGCGCGAGGTTTTGCGCTTTTTTCGCTTCTTGCCCCTTGCGCGCGCATGGAGCTGCGGCGCTGGCGGCTTGGCGTGGGCTCATTCGGGTAACATTGGCGCATCACTGGCGCATGCCGTTTGCGGCGACGCCGCCTCGCCTTCGCAAGGCAAGGCGGCCGGCAAGCGAGGCGCGCGCCCTCCGATAGCAGTCCGGCTCGCCCATCATGATCATTACTTCGCTGCTCGATACCGATCTGTACAAATTCACGATGATGCAGGTGGTGCTGCATCATTTCCCCGCGGCCAACGTGGAATACCGCTTC
Organism: Paraburkholderia silviterrae; assembly: GCF_004353915.1. GTDB lineage: Bacteria > Pseudomonadota > Gammaproteobacteria > Burkholderiales > Burkholderiaceae > Paraburkholderia > Paraburkholderia silviterrae. The sequence goes on from NZ_SMRP01000003.1 coordinate 553,771, forward strand.
CGCTGCCGTACACCCGAAATCGATCTCGTCCCTTACGTCGATGAAATCCGCGGCGAGATCCAGAAGCTTTGCAGGCTGCGCTTTGCCGAGCCCGAGCTCGACTATCTGCGCAAGATGCGCTTCATCAAGAGCGATTTCATCGATTTCCTCGCGCTCTTCCATCTGAACGAGAAGTACATCTCTGTTCTGCCCTCGCCCAGGGGCAACGGCGAAATCGACATCGAGATCAAGGGGCCGTGGCTGCACACGATCCTCTTCGAGATTCCAGTGCTCGCCATCGTCAACGAGGTCTATTTCCGCAACACGCAGCATCATCCGCAGTACGAAGAGGGCCGCGAGCGTCTGCGCCACAAGATCGAACTGCTCGGCGCGAAGCCCGAGTTCGCCGACTGCAAGATCGCCGACTACGGCACGCGGCGCCGCTTCTCGAAGCGCTGGCACGAGGAGGTGATCCTCACGCTCAAGGAGGACCTGGCCGAGCAGTTCACGGGCACGAGCAACGTCTACTACGCGATGAAGCACAACCTCACGCCGCTCGGCACCATGGCGCACGAGTATCTGCAGGCGTGCCAGGCGCTCGGCCCGCGCCTGCGCGATTCGCAGATCTACGGCTTCGAGATGTGGGCGAAGGAGTATCGCGGCGACCTCGGCATCGCGCTCTCGGACGTCTACGGCATGCAGGCCTTCCTGCGCGACTTCGATATGTACTTCTGCAAGCTCTTCGACGGCGCGCGCCACGACTCGGGCGACCCGTTCGAGTGGGGCGAGCGCCTGCTCAAGCACTACGAGGACAACCGTTGCGACACGCGCACGAAGACCATGATCTTCTCGGACGCGCTCGACATTCCCAAGGTGCTGCGCCTTTACGAGCGCTTCAAGGACCGCTGTCGCCTCGCGTTCGGTGTCGGCACCAATCTCACCAATGACCTCGGCTATCAGCCGCTGCAGATCGTCATCAAGATGGTCCGCTGCAATGGCCAGCCCGTTGCCAAGCTCTCCGATTCGCCGGGCAAGAACATGTGCGACGACAAGGCCTATCTGGCCTATTTGCGCCAGGTGTTCGGCATCGAGCAGCCCACGGAAGAAGAGCTCGCGAGCAAGTAAGCGCCGCACATCGGGCGTTCACTCGCCTGCGCGCCGCACGCCTGCCATCCGCGCTCGGCGCGCGTTGCGCGCACGCGAGCCGCGCCAGAAGAACAGCGACGCCCCGGTATAATCGGCGCGTCGCTTTTCTTCATTTTTCGAGGACGCGTATGGACTCCAAGGTCGACACCACGGCCGCCCGCCGCAGCATACTCGCGCGCATCCGCGCGGCGCAGGGCCGCGACGCGACGCCCGCCGCGCACGAGCGCGAAGCCGTCGCCGACTACCTCGCGCGTCATCCGCCTGGACCGCGTCCGCCGCTCGAAGGCGATCTCGTCGCGCGCTTCGTGGCCGAGGCGAAGAAAATGGCTTCGAGCGTCGACGAAGTCGCGCAGCTCGCCGATGTGCCCGCAGCCGCCGCGCGCTATCTCGCGTCGCTCGGGTTATCCACGCAAGCGGTGGCCTGGCAAACGCTCGAATCGTTCGACTGGGCCGGCGCGGGCTTGAGCGTCGAATTTCGCAAGCCCGAGGATCGCGATCTCGTCGGCCTCACCGGATGCTTTTGCGCGACCGCCGAAACGGGCACACTGGTCCTGCTTTCGAGCCCGCAGACGTGGGCCTCGGGCGCGTTGCTGCCCGAGACGCACATTGCCGTCGTGCCCGCGTCGCGCATCGTCGCCGGCCACGAGGACGCCTTCGCGCTCATGCGCGCCGAACGCGGCGAACTGCCCCGTGCGGTCAACTTCGTTTCGGGGCCGTCGCGCACCGGCGATATCGAGCAGACCATCGTCCTCGGCGCGCACGGGCCGTATCGCGTGCATGTCATCGTCGTGCAGGGCGCATGACGTTTGACACAGTCGAGCGCGCTGCGCGCACCGAAGGCGCGCGGCGCGGGAAGGGCGGGGCCGCGCGACCCATGCGTTTTTTTGCGTTTCTCTCGCGCCATGCGCTCGCCGGGATCGTCGCGGCACTCGGCGTGACGATTGCACCCGCGGCGCACGCGGCTGGCGTGGATGGCGCGACGCTTTCCGCGACCTGGGGCCTCCCATTCGCGTGCATGCTGCTGTCGATCGCGCTCTTTCCGATGTTTGCGGCCACGTTCTGGCATCACCACTTCGGCAAGATCTCGGCGGCCTGGGCGCTCGCGTTTTTGCTGCCGTTCGCGGCGACGCACGGGTTTTCGGCCGCCTGGCCGCTGTTCCTGCATGCGCTCGTCGACGAGTACGTGCCGTTCATCGTTTTGCTCGGCGCGCTCTATACGATATCGGGCGGCATCTGCGTGTACGGCAATCTGCGCGGCTCGCCGCGCACGAATACGGCGATTCTCGCGCTCGGCACCGCGCTCGCGAGCGTGATGGGCACGACCGGCGCCGCGATGCTGCTGATCCGGCCGCTCTTGCGCGCGAACGACAACCGGCGCCACAACGTCCACGTCGTAGTGTTCTTCATCTTTCTCGCCGCCAACGCGGGCGGCTCGCTCACGCCGCTCGGCGACCCGCCGCTTTTCCTCGGCTTTCTCAACGGCGTGGGTTTCTTCTGGACTACGCAGCATCTCGCGCTGCCGATGCTGTTCGTTTGCGCCGTGCTGCTCGCCGTTTTCTATTTGCTCGATTCGTGGTACTTCCGTCGTTCGGGCGAGGTGCGCGCGGCGATTCTCGATCCGACGCCGGACAGGCCGCCGCTTCACGTCGGCGGCAAGTTCAACTTCGTGCTGCTGGCGCTCGCCATCGCGCTCGTGCTGATGAGCGGCGTCTGGAAGCCGGACATCGGCATCGCGTTGCCGGGCACGCGCATCGAGTTGCAGAATCTCGTGCGCGACGTGGGGCTGATCGCGTTGTCGGTCGTATCGCTCGTCTTCGCGTCGCGCAAGGCGCGTGCGGACAACGGCTTCGACTGGGCGCCTATCGCCGAGGTGGCGAAGCTGTTCGCGGGCATCTTCGTCACGATCACGCCCGTCATCGCGATGCTGCGCGCGGGGGAGGCAGGCGCGTTCGCGCAGCTGATCCAGTTCGTGAACGACGCGCCGGGGCGCCCCAACGACGCGCTGTATTTCTGGGCGACGGGCGTCCTCTCGTCGTTCCTCGACAACGCGCCCACCTATCTCGTGTTCTTCAATCTCGCGGGCGGCGACGCGCAATCGCTCATGACGGGCGGCGCGAAAACGCTCGCGGCGATCTCGGCCGGTGCTGTCTGGATGGGCGCGATGACCTATATCGGCAACGCGCCGAACTTCATGGTGAAGGCGATCGCGCAGCAGCGCGGCGTGCGCATGCCGGGCTTCTTCGGCTATCTTGGCTGGTCCTGCGTGGTGTTGCTGCCGGCGTTCGCCGTGGCGACCTGGCTCTTTTTCGTCTAGCTCGCCTGGCTCGCCTCGCTCGCCTAGCTCGTCTAGCCGGCTGGTTTAGCCGTCCTTCGTGGCCTGACTCGCGGCCGAATTCACATCAGCCGTCCGGCAGGCTTCCGTTGGCGCCCCTTCGCGCGGGACAATGGCGGACAGCCGCAACCGGCGGATCCATTCCAGGCAAGCGGATCAACCTCTGAAGTGTGGAGAGCAACGATGCAAAAAATTCTCGTGGCGCGCCCGATCTTTCCGGACGTGATCGATCGTCTCAAGCAGTACTTCGACGTCGACTGGAACAACGGCGAGACGCTGTCCGCCGACGCACTCAACGCGCGGCTCGCCGACAAGGACGGCGCGCTCACCATGGGCGACCCAATCGACGCAACGACGCTGGCCGCGGCGCCGCGCCTGCGCGTGGTCGCGAACATGGCGGTGGGCTACAACAACTTCGACATGGCGGCCTTGAACGCCGCCAACGTGCTCGGCACCAACACGCCTGACGTGCTCAACGAAACCACGGCCGACTTCGGCTGGGCGCTGATGATGGCGGCCGCGCGGCGCGTGGCCGAATCGGAGCACTTCCTGCGTGCGGGCAAGTGGCAGAAGTGGTCCTTCGACATGTTCATGGGCACGGACGTGCACGGCTCGACGCTCGGCGTGATCGGCATGGGCCGCATCGGTCAGGCGCTCGCGCGCCGCGCGCGCGGCTTCAACATGCGCGTGATCTATCACAACCGCTCGCGCGTCGCGCCCGAGCTCGAGGCTGAGCTGAACGCCGAGTACCGCACGAAAGAGGCGCTCCTCAAGGAGGCCGATCACGTCGTGCTCGTGCTGCCGTATGTGCCGGCGAACCACCACACGATCGGCGCGGCGGAGCTCGCGCTGATGAAGCCCACGGCCACGCTCACGAACATCGCGCGCGGCGGCATCGTCGACGACGCGGCGCTGGCCGAGGCGCTGCGCACGCGCCAGATCGCCGCCGCGGGCCTCGATGTGTTCGAAGGCGAGCCGAGCGTGCACCCGGCACTGCTCACGGTCGACAACGTGGTGCTCACGCCGCACATCGCGAGCGCGAGCGAGGGCACGCGCCGTGCGATGGCGAACCTCGCTGCCGACAATCTGATTGCCGCGCTGGGCGAGGGCCCGCGCGCGGGTCAGCCGCCCAATCCGATCAATCCTGACGTGATGGGGAAAGCGCGTTCATGAGCGCCGCGCCGTTGATGGCGGTTGCGACGCTCGTCCTCGCGCTCGCGCTGTTATGCGCGATCGTGTTATTGATGCGCGCGCGCCGCGGCGCGCACGACGACGAGCGCGCCGAAGCCACGCTCGACGCAATCGACCAGCTCAGCGACCGCATCGCCGGTTCGACCGACACGCAGGCGCGTGCCGCCGAGCGCATCGAGCGCGAGCTGCGCAATGAGATTGCGCGTACCGCGCAGGCCTCGCGCAGCGAGTTCGGCGGCGGCTTTGCGCAGGTGCAGCAGGCGCTCGCCGCGCACCTCACGAGCATTGCGACCGTGCAGAACGGCCAGCTCGATAGCTTCGCGCAGCAGCTCGCGAAGCTCACCGAGAGCAACGCGCAGCAGCTCGACGCCGTGCGCCAGAGCCAGCAGTTGCAGGCGCAACAGTCACGCGACGAGCAAGGCCAGGCACTGCGCCATTTCGGCAACGTGCTCGGCCAGCAAATCGTGCAGTTGACCGAGGCGAACGACCGCCGCCTCTCCGAGGTGCGCGCGACGCTCGAACAGCGCCTGAAGGACATCGAAGCGAACAATGCGGCGAAGCTCGAAGAAATGCGCCGCACCGTCGACGAAAAGCTGCACGCGACGCTCGAGCAGCGTCTGGGCGAATCGTTCAAGCTCGTCTCCGACCGACTGGAGCAGGTGCATCGCGGGCTGGGAGAAATGCAGTCGCTCGCGGCCGGTGTCGGCGATCTGAAAAAAGTGCTGACGAACGTCAAGACGCGCGGCACGTGGGGCGAAGTGCAGCTCGAAGCGCTGCTCGAGCAGATGCTCACGCCCGACCAGTTCGCAAAAAATGTCGCGACGGTGCCGGGCAGCAGCGAGCGCGTGGAGTTCGCGATCCGGCTGCCGGGGCGCGGGCTTCAGGACGGCGGCTCCGCTTCAGCCTCCGATAGCGCGCCGGTGTGGCTACCCGTCGACGCCAAGTTTCCGCGCGAGGACTACGAGCGGCTCATCGACGCGCAGGAGCGTGCCGACGCTAACGGCATCGAGGAGGCGGGCCGCGCGCTTGAGGCACGCGTGCGCGCCGAGGCACGCACCATCGCCGAAAAATACGTCGCGCCGCCGCACACGACCGACTTTGCGCTGCTGTTCCTGCCCACCGAAGGGCTCTATGCCGAGATCCTGCGCCGTCCCGGCCTCACTGACCTTTTGCAGCGAGATTACCGCGTGAGCGTCGCGGGCCCGACCACGCTGACGGCGCTGCTCAACAGTCTGCAGATGGGTTTTCGCACGCTTGCCATCGAGAAACGCTCCAGCGAGGTCTGGCAGGTGCTTGGCGCGGTGAAGACGGAGTTCGGCAAGTTCGGCGAGGTGCTCGCGCGCACGAAATCGCAGCTGGAAACGGTGACGCGCTCGATCGAAGCCGCCGAAGTGCGCACGCGCGCGATGAGCCGCAAGTTGCGCGATGTCGAGGCGTTGCCCGGCGAGGCGGCGTCGAACCTGCTCGGCGACGTCCTCAGCAACGGCGAGAACGGTGACGAGTGAGGCACACGCTGCGCGATCGCGCGCATTGAGCGGGACACAAAAAAACGGGCCGCCCGCAGATCGCTGCGGGCGGCCCGTTTTTTCGCTGCTTGTGCCTTAGCTCGCGACCCGCTCGGCCGGTGCCGCAAGCTGGTCGAGCGCGTCGCCCGTCACGCGCACCACACGCCAGTCGGGCAGGACGGTTGCGCCCATCTTCTCGTAGAAGCGGATGGCCGGCTCGTTCCAGTCGAGCACGGTCCACTCGAAGCGGCCGCACTGGCGCTCGACGGCGATGGCCGCGAGCGCGCGCAGCATGGCCGTGCCGAGTCCCGTGCCGCGCTGTGAAGGCTGCACGTAGAGATCTTCGAGATAGAGCCCGCGGCGTCCGAGGAAGGTCGAGTAGTTATGGAAGAAGAGCGCATAGCCGACGATACGGCCTGCCTCTTCGGCCACGAGCGCCTCGGCCGACGGACGCGCGCCGAACAGTGCATCGGCGAGCCCTTCGGGTGTGCCGGTGAAGAGGTGCGTGAGCTTTTCGAACTCGGCGAGCTCGTACATCAGTGCGTGCATGGCGTCGACATCGGCGGGCGTGGCCGCGCGGATCGTGGCGCTCATTACGCTTCCTCCTGGACATCGGAGAGATGGATCTCGATGCCGCCGAAGCGCGCGGCGACCCAGTTGTACAGATGGCAGGCGATCCACAGCAGCACGAAGCCCACGATCGCATTGAGGATCAGCGCGCTGAACACGGTGCTGAGTTCGAAGGTGCCATTACGGAAAAATGCGACCACCGCGACGAGCAGCACGACCGGCACGCTGAAGGTCAGGTACACGAGGATGAGGGCCTTCGCGGTCTGCCCGGCGGCGATGAACGAAATCTGTTTTTTCATGTGAGTCGGTCCGTAGGTCGATGAGACGTCGCTGTGGACGTTGAATTATGTTGAACGATGCGGTGGCTGGCCATGAGCGCCGCGCTAGACGAGGCCGTCGAAGAGCATGATGTCGACGGCGTCGCCGGCATCGAGGTCGGCGCTTTCGTGGGCGAGCACGATGAAGCAGTTCGCCTCGCTCATCGTGCTGAGCGCGCCGGAGCTTTGCGAGCCCGTGGGTGCGACGTGCCACTGGCCCTGCGCATCGCGTTCGGCGACGCCGCGCTGGAACTCGGTGCGGCCCGGGCGCTTCCTGATGGGCGCGTCGCAGCGTGCCGGAATGAGCGGCACAGGCTGCGGCGTTGCGCCCGACATCGCGATCAGGGCGGGACGCACGATCTGATAGAACGCGACCATCGTTGCGACGGGGTTGCCTGGCAATCCGAACAGGAGTGCCGCGCGTCCAGCGCCTGGGCGGCCGCCTGACCAGATGCGGCCGAACGCGAGCGGGCGGCCCGGACGCATTGCGAGGCCCCAGAAGGACACGTCGCCGAGCGTCTGCAACTGCGTGCGCGTGAAATCGGCTTCGCCGACCGAGACGCCGCCCGAGGTCAACACGACGTCGGCGCTTTCAGCGGCTGCCTTGAGCGTGGCTGCAAGCGATTCGGGGTCGTCGCGCACCACGCCGAGGTCGATCGGCTCGACGTTCAGGCGCTGGAGCATCGCGCCGAGCGTATAGCGATTGCTGTCGTAAATGCAGCCGGGATCGAGCGGCTCGCCGGGCGAGCGCAGTTCGTCGCCGGTCGAAAAGTACGCCACGCGCAGGCGCCGCCGCACCGCCACGTCGACGATGCCGAGCGAGGCCATCAAGCCGATGTCGCTCGCGCGCAGCACGCGGCCCGCGCGCAGCGCCGCATTGCCGCGTGCGAGATCTTCGCCCTTGCGGCGGCGGTTCGCGCCGGGCGTCACGGCGTCGGCGCGGAATGTGATCGATTCGGTGACCGCTTCAGCGAGCGACCCGGCTGCGGCTTCTTCTCCCGCCGTGCTCCCGCTGCACTCCACGCGCTCCTGCGGCACGACGGTGTCGCAGCCGGCGGGCATCGGCGCCCCTGTCATGATGCGCACACACGCGCGCGGTGCGATGGCGCCCGTGTACGGATGGCCGGCGAATGCCTTGCCGGCCACGTTCAACGTGAGCGTCGCGCCACTGGATGCGGCATCGTGTACTAGCAGCGACGCGCTGTCGAAAGCGTAGCCATCCATGGCCGAGTTGTCGTGCGCGGGCACGTCGATCGGCGAGATCACGTCAGAGGCGAGCACGCGCGCGAGCGCATCGCGCAACGGCACGCGCTCGCTTGGCACTTGCGGCGTCGCCCACTGGAGCACGATGGCCTGGGCGGCACTGACGGGCAAGGCTTGGGGATCGAACTGGCTAAGGCTTCCTGCGCTACCGGAAATACTGTTAAGCGTGGTCATGGAGTGGAGAAGCGTCGCATCCGCACGATGGGTGCGGCGATCGTCCAGGGGGACGTGCATCAGGCCGGTGGCGGGCGGTCGCGGTCAAGCCGGTGGCGCTCGTCAGGCACGGTCGAGGTCGGCAAGTTCCTGTAAGGAATTGACATTGTAAAACGCACGCTCGTCGGCAAAGGCCACTTCGGCCGCCGTGTGGCGCGCGTACCACGCACGCACCTTGCGCTCGCCCGCGTCCAGAAACGCCGCGAGGTCGCTGGCGAGCGAGGTGTGGACGAGTGCGAAGACGGGGTGCAGGCTGACTTCACCGGCCGCGTTCGCTGTCGTTGCCGTGGCGATCAGCGTGCTTTGCGCGCGTGCCGCTTCGGCCAGCCGTGCGCCGAGATCGGCTGGCAGCCACGGCGAATCGCAGGGCGCGCTCAGCAGCCATTCGGTGCGGGCCGCCCGCAGGCCGGCAAGCAGTCCCGCGAGCGGGCCGGGGTAGTCGGGCAGCGTATCGGCGATCACCTGCGCCTGCCACGGTGCGCCGAGTTCGGCATAGACATCGCGGTTGCGGTTCGCGCTGATGGCGAGGGCGCCCACCTGGGGCGCGAGGCGCGCCAACACGTGTGCGGCAAGCGGCTTGCCGTGCAGGCGCTGCAGACCTTTGTCGACGCCGCCCATGCGCTGGCCGCGGCCGCCCGCGAGCACGAGGCCGGTGAGTGCGGCGGCGGGGATGGCGGGGGCAGGCGAGGTCGGGGGCATCGGCGTATCAGCCGCCGATATAGGACATTTCGATACGGCGCTCTTCGCCCACAGCCGGGGCAGCCTCGCTGCCGCGCAGCTGCGAATAGCGGTCGGCGCGCTGCTCCCAGATCTGCGCAATCGTGGCCGAGATGGCGGCGTCGCTGGCCTCGCCGCGCAGCAACGCGCGCAGGTCGTAGCCCGTCGAGGCGAACAGGCACAGATACAGCTTGCCTTCGGTCGACAGGCGCGCGCGCGTGCAGTCGCCGCAGAACGCGCGCGTGACGCTCGAAATCACGCCGATTTCGCCGGCGCCGTCAGCGTAGGCCCAGCGCTGCGCCGTTTCGGCTGCGTTATGCGCTTCCAGCGGAACGAGCGGGAAGTGCTCGGCGATGCGTGCGACCACGTCGGCCGACGGCAGCACCTCGGTCATGTTCCAGCCGTTCGAGGTGCCCACGTCCATGTATTCGATAAAGCGCAAGGTCACGCCCGAACCGCGGAAGTGGCGCGCGAGCGGCACGATCTCGCTGTCGTTGGTGCCGCGCTTGACGACCATGTTGACCTTGAGCGGCGAGAGCCCCACGGTTTGCGCGACCGCAATGCCATTGAGCACGTCGGCGACCGCGAAGTCGGCGTCGTTCATGCGGCGAAAGAGGGCGTCGTCGAGCGCGTCGAGGCTCACCGTGACGCGCGTGAGGCCCGCGTCGCGCAATGCGCGCGCCTTGCGCGCGAGCAGCGAGCCATTGGTCGTGAGCGTGAGGTCGAGCGGCTCGCCCCCTCGCGTGCGCAGCTTCGCGAGACGCTCGATCAGGAATTCGATGTTCTTGCGCAGGAGCGGCTCGCCCCCGGTCAGGCGAATCTTGGTAACGCCATGCGCGACGAAAAGCCGCGCAAGACGTTCGATTTCTTCGAGCGAAAGCAGCGCTGAATGCGGCAGGAACGGGTAGTCCTTGTCGAAAACCGCGCGCGGCATGCAGTAGACGCAGCGGAAGTTGCAGCGGTCCGTGACGGAGATGCGCAGGTCGTGCAGCGGTCGCGCGAGGGTGTCGAACAGCTCGCCGGACGGCGCGCGCACGGCCTCTGCGGCCGGGCTGGGCGGCAGCGAACGGACGTCGGCAACAGGGATGATGCGTCTGGACATGGTGGGCTCGTACTCGCGATAGCTCGATTTTAGCCCAACCGCGCTTTGCCCATTGCCAATTTGATATATCAGCCGGCGCCTGGCCGTCAGAAGCGATGCTCTCCGTGCGCGGCGGTGCATCAACTTGACGACATCCTGTCACGCACCGTCAGGTGCGATAGACGAATATCCGTGTGCCTTTGGGGCTGCTGTCCCAGAGTCGCTTCATGGCCGCTTCGGAACCCACGCCCATACATCCGTGGCTTGCCCCGTAATACCCTTCCGACTGGAACTGATACGACAAATGGAAGGCTTCGCCCGTGGCAGGGGAGGCGTCCCACGAAATAAACATCGCATACGGCATCGGCGTGCCGTAAATGCTGGACACGTGATTACGGCTCTTGTGGGTAATACGGCCGTAACCTTCCCCCGTTAGATAGCGGGGGCCACGCGCGTCCCCCGGACGAACGTAAAACGCCCACTGCGGCTTGCCGCTTTCGTACACCGTAGCGGTATAGGTGGTTTTATCCACGCAAACGATCCGCCTGGCCTTGGTGCACTCGCTCGGCGCAGTGGCGGGCGGGCTAGCCGCGCCAAAGTCAAAACCCGCCGGAAATACCGGAGGGCCGCCGAGCGCATCGTGCGGCTCAACGGCCGGGTTCGCGGCGAGAGCAATGGCTGCTTGATCCTGGATCATTTTGATCGCTTGAGACATGGGCGTCCCGGCCGGAGGTAGCGCCACCCGGACTGGCGTCATAGCTTGGGTCGTGAGCGGCGCAGGGGTGGCTGCGCCATCCGCTGTTGCGATCTTCGAAGCGGTGGGGGTTGCCTCTGCGCCAGGCGACGCAGAGGCCGCCGCGACGGAGGGAGGCGTGGTGCCAGAAGGTGTCCCGTCGGCGCGGTATCCCGCCGGTGAGTTACCGGCACCGATCGCCACGACGGCTAAGGCTCCTGTCGCCAGCAGCGCACCCGCCACGATACCCCGACGAACCCATGCGTGCCCCATCATTGAATCTCCAAACGCGGGACTTTCAGCGCCGCATCGTCACTTTTCCAGAAATTGGCGCGTCATATGACGCAAGCCTCACCAACGGGCATGGTATGTGTTTCCACTCAGTTTCACGACTGCGTCTGGCGGATTACTGGCTGTGCGTCAAGCCGGTTGAAATCTGACCGACCTGGATCGTGAGTCACACGGTCGCATTTGCACTGGTCCGCATTCCAGGCTGTCCTGCCTTTCGCTTGCTTCTGGTTCAGCCTTCGCAATAAAAAACACCCCAAAGGTTGGACCAGTGGCCAACTTTTGGGGTGCTGTTCAATCTAGCGGCTGCCTGGGCGGCTCATCCGCTCAGGCAGCGCTCGCGCGGCGGTTACGGCTGGCGGGTCGTTTCCACCTGCTGCATCGGCGCGCTGTCAGCCGGCGGCAGCGGCTTGCGCTCGCGCGGCACACGCGCGGGCTTCACCAGTTGCGCGGCGGCGTCCTGCGCGGCGCGCAGCTTGACGGAGTCGGTGTTGACCCACTCGAGGCCAGCCGATTCCAGCATCGGACGCAGCGTGTCGGCCGTGTCGGCCGCGCCGGCTTGCGTGTGACGCTGGGTCGCGGTCTCGGCAATCACCGTTGCGGTTTCGGCGTGCGCCACAACTGCTTCGACGCGCGTTTCGACCGGCTCGGGCTGAGCGACGACGGCCGGCTCGGCAGCTGCTGCGGGCGGCGCTTCGACGCGGTCTTCGCGGACCGCCAGCGTTTCGGCAGCAGCGGGCTCCACGATGGGCGCTGCAGGCGTTGCGGCTTCGGCCACCGGCGCAGCGGCAGTCTTGGCCGGCTCGGCCTCAACCGGCGTGGCGGCAGCAACCGGTTCGACGACGGGCGCGGCCGGTACGGCAGCAGGCGCCGCCGATTCGGTAGCGGCCTCAGCCGTGGTCTCGACCGGCGCGGCCGTCACGGCGACCGACGCTTCGGCGACCGACGCTTCGGCGACCGACGTTTCGATCACTTGCGCAGGTTGCTCCGCTTGCGCGGCTTCGGCAGCAGCGGCGGTTGCGACCGGCAGGGCGGTCACGACCACGGCCTCGGCGACGGAAGCATGAACGGCGGCTTCCGGCGCATGGGCTTCGGCCTGGGCTTCGACGCGCTCGGCAGCTTGCTCGCCCGCAGGCGCGGCAACGGCCGCTTCGTCGGTGCTTTCGTCGCTGCCTTCATCGGCGCCAGCAGCGCCTTCGAGCCCTTGCGTGCCTTCCGCATCGCGCTCGCGGCGACCGCCGCGGCGGCCGCGGCGGCGGCGGCGGCGCTCTTCACCTTGCGATGTTGCGCTGTCTTCCTCGGCACCGGCGTGGGTCACACCGTCGGTGAGGGCGGCCTGGGCTGCTTCGGCGGTGTCGGCTTCGGTGCTGGCGGCGTCGAGGCGTGCTTCCTGCGCCTCGGCGGCTTCGGGCGGTTGCTGGCGTCGGCGTTCGCCACGCTCGGCGCGTTCACGGCGCTCGCCGCGCTCCTGGCGCTCCTGGCGCTCGCCGCGCGGTGCGGCTTCTGCAGTCTCGCTGCGCTCCTGACCGCGCTCGACGCGCTCGATGCGCTGCTCGCGCTCGGCGCGTGGCTCACGGCCTTCGCGTGCCTCACGCGGTTCGCGTTGTTCGCGCGGCTCACGGGATTCACGCGGCTCACGTGCGTCACGCGGCTCGCGGGTGCCGCGGCCTTCACGGCCTTCGCGACCCTCGCGTGCTTCACGCGGCTCGCGTTCTTCGCGGCGCCCCGACGGCTGGCCGGTGCGCGTGCCGCTAGCGGCCTCGCCACGGCCGGCCGCGTCGCGGCCGCCGCTTCGGCGGTTGCGGTTGCGGTCGGCGGAGCCGGCCCCAGCGCCGGCTTTCTCGCCGCGCTCGGTGCGGGCTTCGCGTGCCGGACGGGCAGCCTTATCCTGCTGCTCGACCGGAGCCGGAGCGGGGGCTGCAGCCGGTGCGCCGCCAAACAGACGCTTGATGAACGCGAAGAAGCCGCCGCCCGCCGGCGCGGCTGCGACCGGCGCGCCCACGGGAGCGGCTTCAACCGGCTTGACCGCCGCGGAGGGAGCCGGACGCTCGGGCGTGATGCCCTTCACCGCGGCTTCCTGCTTCGGCTTGGGTTCGGCCGTGCGCTTGCTGTAGCCGGTCTCCGACTCGAGCTCGCGCGCGGCCTCTTCGGCCATCTTCCAGGAGGCGCGCGGGTCGTCGAGGCGGGTGTCGTCGTGACGCAGGCGCTCGAGCTTGTAGTGCGGCGTTTCGAGGTGCTTGTTCGGGATCAGCACCACGCCGACCTTGAAGCGCGACTCGATCTTGTTGATCTCCGCGCGCTTTTCGTTGAGCAGGAAGGCGGTCACTTCGACCGGCACCTGGCAATGGATTGCCGCGGTGTTTTCCTTCATTGCCTCTTCCTGGATGATGCGCAGGACCTGAAGCGCCGACGATTCCGTATCGCGGATATGGCCCGTGCCGTTGCAGCGCGGGCAGGTGACGTGGCTGCCTTCCGAGAGGGCCGGGCGCAGGCGCTGGCGCGAGAGCTCCATCAGGCCGAAGCGCGAGATCTTGCCCATCTGCACGCGGGCGCGGTCGTGGCGCAGCGCGTCCTTCAGGCGCTGCTCGACTTCGCGCTGGCTCTTGGCCGACTCCATGTCGATGAAGTCGATCACGATCAGGCCGCCCAGGTCGCGCAGACGCAGCTGGCGCGCGACTTCGTCGGCGGCTTCGAGGTTGGTGCGCGCGGCGGTTTCCTCGATGTCGGCGCCCTTGGTGGCGCGCGCCGAGTTCACGTCGATGGCGACGAGCGCCTCGGTGTGGTCGATCACGATCGCGCCGCCCGAGGGCAGCGGCACCGTGCGCGAGTACGCCGTCTCGATCTGGTGCTCGATCTGGAAGCGCGAGAAGAGCGGCACGTCGTCGTGGTACCGCTTCACCTTATTGACATTGTCCGGCATCACGATATCCATGAAGGCGCGCGCCTGGTCATAGATTTCGGTGGTGTCGATGAGGATTTCGCCAATGTCGGGCTGGAAGTAGTCGCGGATCGCGCGGATCACGAGGCTCGATTCCAGGTAGATCAGCATGGGCTGGCCGGACTGGCCGGCCTGCGACGCGGCTTCGATGGCGCGCCACAGTTGCAGCAGGTAGTTCAGGTCCCACTGGAGCTCTTCGGCGGAGCGGCCGATGCCGGCCGTGCGCGCGATGATGCTCATGCCTTCCGGCAGTTGCAGCTGCGCCATGGTTTCGCGCAGCTCCTGGCGGTCGTCGCCCTCGATGCGGCGCGAGACGCCGCCGCCGCGCGGGTTGTTCGGCATGAGGACGAGGTAGCGGCCGGCGAGCGAGATGAACGTGGTGAGTGCGGCGCCCTTGTTGCCGCGCTCTTCCTTCTCGACCTGGACGATCAGCTCCTGACCCTCCTTGAGGGCGTCCTGAATGCGCGCGCCGCGCATGTCGATGCCTTCGCGGAAGTACTGGCGGGCGACTTCCTTGAACGGCAGGAAGCCGTGGCGGTCTTCGCCGTAGTTGACGAAACACGCTTCGAGCGACGGCTCGATGCGCGTGACGATGCCCTTGTAAATGTTGCCTTTGCGCTGTTCGCGCCCGGCGGTTTCGATGTCGATGTCGATCAGCTTTTGTCCATCGACGATGGCGACGCGCAGCTCTTCCTGCTGCGTCGCGTTGAACAACATTCGTTTCATTGAACGGCTCCAGTGCGGCTTCGCGCGCGGCCCTGACTTTTGAGGCGCCCGACGCTTCGACGGGCAGCACAGGGACGGGCAGCGGCAAGCCGCGCCTTATTGTGTTTTCACAAGCACGCTGGAGCAGGAACGATGGCGGGGAGAATTGCCTTTCGGGCGCCCGGCCTGGCGTTGCGTTGCCAGGGACGGCCGCGTGGGCTCATGCGAAATACGTCTTCAACAAGCGACAAGACGTGCCGCGGAAAGAACGACGGCACGGGTTTCCTGCGCTTCCGATCCGCCCGCCGCCGCCTGATCGCCATGAGTTGCGTGCGTTGGCGGCAAATTGCGCCATGCACGACCACGACAGGACATGGGCCGCAGCCGCGAACTGCGCGCGCTGCCGGCTGGATCTACTTTGCGGCATGAAGCATCAAGCACATGCCGCGCACGGGAAGCTTTCAGGAACGCCCGCCTTCCCCCTCGGGATGTCTCGCCACTTTTGACGTCGCCGTGTCCCGCACGTTGCCGGGACGCTTCGGGCGCTCGCCGTATTTTCGCCACCAGCGCGTCGGGCTGCGGTCGCTTCGAATCACTTCGACCGCGCGGCGCGACGCACCGGATGAATTCTTTATACCAACCTTCCGTTACCGTCGGAGTCCGTCTCGACCGAACGTGCCTGTGGGCGCCGTCCCTGCCGTGCGCGGATTTCCGTGCGTGCAACTCGTTGCATCTCTTCAGGCGGGGTGAGCAACCAGCCCCGGGCGCAAGTAAAATGTCGGTTTATCGCTTGCCGCCTGCACATGCTGCGCGGTTCAAGATCCCGACGAACTGCCCTTGGGTATGAGTCGGGCGAATCAGGACCTTTTTGGCCGTTTGGCCTGCCGTCGCGTTAGCGCTGGGCAAATTATATTCAGAATGAAAGAGTTAGGCAAAATATCCCAGAATCAGGTCGCGAGCGACCAGGTTTCGTTCGTCGAGATCGACGAAGGCGCCGCCGGTCAGCGGATCGACAATTTCTTGCTGCGCGTCTGTAAGGGCGTGCCGAAGAGCCACATCTATCGCATTCTGCGCAGCGGGGAAGTGCGCGTGAATAAGGGGCGCATCGACGCGCAGTACCGGCTCGAGCTGGGCGACCTCGTGCGCGTGCCGCCCATGCGCGTCGCGCAGCCGAGCGAGGCAGCTGGCGCGACACCCGTGCCCGCGGCGGAGTTCAGCGTGCTGTACGAGGACGATGCGCTGCTCGTCATCGACAAGCCCGCCGGCGTGGCCGTGCATGGCGGCAGCGGCGTGGCCTTCGGCGTCATCGAGCAGTTGCGCGAGGCGCGGCCGCATGCCAAGTTCCTCGAGCTCGTGCACCGGCTCGACCGCGAGACCTCCGGCGTGCTGATGCTCGCGAAAAAGCGCGCGGCGCTGGTCGGCCTGCACGAGCAGATGCGCGAGAACAAGACCGACAAGCGCTATTACGCGTGCGTCCACGGAGAATGGGCGAGCGACTGGGGGCGCCGGCGCGCTGTCAAGGAGCCGCTTCATAAGTATCTGACCCCGGAAGGCGAGCGTCGCGTGCGCGTGCAGCCCGACGGGATGCCGTCGCATACGGTGTTCAATCTCGTCGAGCGCTGGCCCGGCTACGCGCTCGTCGAGGCCGAGCTCAAGACCGGCCGCACGCATCAGATCCGCGTGCACCTGGCCCACCTGGGCCTGCCGATCGTCGGCGACGCCAAGTACGGGGATTTCGCGCTCAACAAGGCGCTCGCGCGCAACGGCGCGAAACCCGGCGTCAAGCGCATGTTCCTGCATGCGCACCGGCTCAAGCTCACGCACCCGATCACGGGCGCGCCGCTGCAATTCGAGGCACCGCTGCCGCCCGAGCTGCGCCGCTTTGTCGGCGAGTTGCGCGCGCAGCGCGATGCGACGGGTGAAGGCGAGAACCACGCCGCCGCGCAACCCGAATGAAGGCACGGCGTCACGACGGGCGCCACCACGGACGTCACGAACGACGCCACAATGAACCGGGGAGCAAGCCGGACTCAAGAACAACAGTGTTTGGAGAAGGACCGCATGGCCCGAGAGCAATTTGACCTGATTGTGTTCGACTGGGACGGCACGCTGATGGACTCGACCGCCCACATCACCCGCAGCATCCAGGCCGCGTGCCGCGACCTGGGGCTGCCTGTGCCCGGCGACGAGGCCGCGAGCTACGTCATCGGCCTCGGCTTGCGCGAAGCGCTGCAGATTGCCGCGCCCACGCTCGACCCCGCCGATTATCCGCGCCTCGTGGAGCGCTACCGCGTCCATTACCTGCTGAAGGATCAGCAAACCGAGCTGTTCTCGGGCGTGCGCGAGATGCTCGCCGAACTGCGCGACACGGGCTATCTGCTTGCGGTGGCGACCGGCAAGAGCCGGGTGGGGCTGAACCGCGCGCTCGCCGAAGCGAGGCTCACGAGCCTGTTCGACGGCACCCGTTGCGCCGACGAGACCTTCTCGAAGCCGCATCCGGCCATGCTGCAGGAACTCACGCGCGAATTGGGGCAGGATCTTAACCGAACGGTGATGATCGGCGACACAACCCACGATCTGCAGATGGCCGCCAACGCCGGCGCGGCGGGCGTGGGCGTGGCCTACGGCGCCCATTCGCCGGGTGCGCTGGAGGTGCTCGCGCCGCAGTACATCGCGCCGGACGTGGCGGCGCTCGCCGCCTGGCTGCGGGAGCACGCATGAGCGCGCATCCACAGATGAGCGCGACGACGCAGCATGCCCCCGTGCGCGTGTGCGCAGCCGAAGCGCTAGTCGAAGGCGGCGCAGGCCAGCGCATGAGCGCGACTTACGCGGGCGGCGACGCCGTGGTGTTCTTTGTGCGCTACGGCGGCGAGGTGTACGGCTACCTGAACCGTTGCGCGCATGTGCCCATGGAGCTCGATTGGGTCGAAGGGCAGTTCTTCGAGTCATCGGGCCTCTATATCATGTGCGCAACGCACGGCGCGATCTATCAGCCCGACACGGGCAAGTGCGTGGGCGGCCCGTGCCGCGGCGCCCGGCTGCGCCCGGTGCGTGTCGAGGAACGCGACACGCCCGAGGGCCGTGCGGTATTCTGGCTGCCGGACGACGATTTGAGTCCGACCCCATCCTGATCTTCATTGCCCACGCATGTCCGACAATCTGACCCCTGATCCCAACGAGCCGGCACGTCGCGCGCCCGCCGGGAAGTCCGGCAGCGCCAATGGCGCCGACGGCGGCAAGCCCGGCTGGGAGCGCGAGGCGCTCGAGCGCATTGCGCTAGCCGCGATCAACGAGCAGCGCGCGGCGCGGCGCTGGAAGATCTTCTTCCGCTTTGCGTTTCTCGCAGTGCTGCTGCTGATCGCGTGGAGTCTCATCGACCTTTCCGGCGCGCGCGTGGACAGTGGCGGCCGCCACACGGCGCTCGTCACGCTCAACGGCGAGATTTCGTCGGATACGCAAGCCAACGCCGAGGACATCAACAGCGCGCTCGACAGCGCCTTCGACGACGACGGCACCGCTGGCGTGATCCTGCACATCGACAGCCCCGGCGGCTCGCCGGTGCAAGCGGGCATCATCAACGACGAGATCCACCGGCTGCGCAAGAAGTACCCGGCCATTCCGCTTTATGTGGTGGTGGGCGACATGTGCGCCTCGGGCGGCTATTACGTCGCCGCCGCGGCCGACAAGATCTATGTCAACAAGGCCAGCATCGTCGGCTCGATCGGCGTGCTGATGGACGGCTTCGGCTTCACGGGCCTGATGGACAAGCTCGGCGTCCAGCGCCGCCTGCGCACCTCGGGCGAGAACAAGGGCTTCTACGACCCGTTCTCGCCGGATACGCCGAAGATGGACGCGCATGCGCAGGAGATGCTCGACCAGATCCACCAGCAGTTCATCGACGCCGTGAAGGCGGGCCGCGGCCAGCGCCTGAAGGACTCGCCGGACGTCTTCTCGGGCCTCTTCTGGACCGGCCAGAAGAGCGTCGAGCTCGGCCTCGCTGACGGTTTCGGCGACAACGACTATGTGGCGCGCGAGGTCATCAAGGCACCGGACATCGTCGACTACACGGTCAAGCAGGGCATCACCGACCGCGTGGCGAAGCGCTTTGGGGCGAGCATCGGCTCGGCAGCCGTGCATTCGCTGATCTCGGGCGGGAAGGTCTCAGTGCGTTGATCCGCCGCGCGCAGGGTCATGCCGACGTAAAAACGGCCGCTGTCTGATCCACGGCGGCCGTTGTGTTTTGAGCGGGCGTGCACTCGATCTAGTGCCGATGCGTCGATGCGTCGATGCGCCGATACGCGCTCAGTTCGCCAGCAACAGGAAGATCGCGGGCCGCTTTTGCAACTCGGGCGCCGGCTTCTTCTTCCATTCGGACACGGCGCGGCTCACGATCGTCTCGGTGGCCAGCGTGAGGTCGGCGGCCACGCACACGAGCGTGGAAGGTGCGCAGGTCGCGAGCAGCGCGTCGAGCAGTTGGCGGTTGCGATAGGGCGTTTCGATGAAGATCTGCGTCTGCTTCGCCTTGCGAGAGGTCTGTTCCAGCTCGCGCAGCTTCTTCGTGCGCTCGTTCGCGTCGACAGGCAGGTAGCCGTGGAATGCGAAGCTCTGGCCGTTCAGGCCCGAGGCCATCAGCGCGAGCAGGATCGAGCTCGGCCCGACGAGCGGCACGACCTTGATGCCGCGCTCGTGCGCGCGTCGCACCAGCAGGGCGCCCGGATCGGCCACGGCGGGCACGCCGGCTTCGGAGACGAGCCCTGTGTCGATGCCGGCCAGCAGCGGCGCGAGCAGCCTGTCGATCTCGCCCGCGGGCGTGTTGACATTGAGTTCGCGAATCTCGATCTCCTGGATCGGCCGCGTGGTGCCGACGCGCTTCAGGAACGCGCGCGTGGTCTTGGCGTTTTCGCCGATATAGCTCGCCAGTGTGCCCGCGCGCTCGCGCACGGGCGCGGGCAGAACGGCGGCGAGCGCGGCGTCGTCGCCTTCGCCGAGCGTATTCGGGATCAGGTAGAGCGTGCCCGTGGTCATGGCTGAGCCTCCTGCGGCGCCAGTAGCGGATAGCCGGCGGCAAGCAGCATGCGCGTGAGCGCGATGAGCGGCAGGCCGATCAGTGCGGTGGGGTCGTCGGATTCGATCGCTTCGAGCAGCGCGATGCCAAGCCCCTCCGATTTCGCGCTGCCCGCGCAGTCGTAGGGCTGCTCGGCGCGCAGATAGGCGTCGAGTGCGGCGTCGGGCAGGTCGCGAAAGCGGACTTTGGTCACGACATCGACGGTATCCGTTTGGCCAGTAGCGGTGTCGAGCAGACTGAGCGCACTATGGAACAACACTTCGCGCCCGCGCATGGCGCGCAGCTGATCGAGCGCGCGCTCGTGCGTGCCCGGTTTGCCGATCTGGTGGCCGTCGAAGGTCGCCACCTGGTCGGAGCCGATCACGAGCGCGCGCCCGGTGCCGACCGGCAGGGCGGCGGCCACGGCACGGGCCTTGACCTCGGCGAGACGCAGCGCCGTGGCTTCGGGCGTTTCGCCGGGCTGCGGCGTTTCGTCGATGGCTGGCACGGCGGTGTCGAAAGGAATGCGCAGGCGCTCGAGCAGCTCGCGGCGGTAGCGCGAACTGGAGGCGAGAATCAGCGCGGGGCGGCCCGTCTGTGGGGCCGTTGCAGCGGTTTCCTGCATGATGGTCGGATCGTGAGAATGGGTCGTAGGGCGGCGACTGGCGGGCAAGGCATTCGGCAATCACTGTCGCAAAAGGCGTGGTTAAAAACGGGGGCGGATTTCATTGCGGCCCGTCCGACCTGCCGATGATTTTGCCGACGCATTTGCCGACGCATTTGCCGAAATACTCAAGCCGCACAGAGGCTTGTGAGCGTGAGCTTAAGTGTTTGACTCGCAAAGATAAAGGCGCTATGATTTTGGGCTTTTCATCGGTACGCTCACTTCGCGCGTCTTGAGCAAGCGCTGGTCAATGCCCTTGGCCAATGTTTGAAACGTGCATTAAAGAGAGCGGCAATCCGTAGCTCGGCGTGCCTGAGCGTACCGGAGCCGATTGAAGCAGGTGCTGCAAGCGGGTAGATCAAGAATGCAGCTCGGCAGCATGGTCCGGCTTTTTACAATGCCTGCCATGGTCTGCAGGCCGTACTTCTGGAGCAGGAGAGCGCAATGACCGAACATCCTGGCAAGCCTGCCGGCGCCGCGTTGGAAAAGGGCGCGCAGGACAAGAGCGCACTCAATCCGCGCGACGTCGATATCTTCGAATTCGCGCGTAGCGGCCGCAGTGCCTCGGGCACGGTGCGTCTCTCGCAGTTGCCGCGCATGCTAAACGAAGTCCCGGCCGAGGCGCCAGACCGCGACACCGCGTTCACGTGGCAGGCCGAGGGCTTCAAGCAACAGGAATTGCAGGACGACGGCACCGAGGGGCCGCAGCCGTATCTGCGGCTCGCGATTCACGGTGGCGCATGGCTTACGTGTCAGCGGTGCGTCGCTCCTTACGAGCAGGCGTTCCACGCGGACACCGTCTTCCGCATCGTCCAGACGGAAGAAGAGGCGGACGAGTTTCCGCTCGACGACGATGAATTCGATGTGATTGTGGGCTCGCGCCATTTCGATCTCGTCGACTTGATCGAAGAGGAGTTGTTGCTCTCGCTGCCGCTCGTGCCGAAGCACGAAGTTTGTCCGGAAATTCACGAAAGCCTTGCCTCGGGTGCCGACGGCGCGGAAGGCGTGGATTCCGTGGACGACGTGCCGGAGCAGGAAATCGAGCCGGAAGAGCGCGTCAACCCGTTTGCGGCGCTCGAATCGCTCAAGAAGGACGGTCCCGGCAGCAAGCACTGAGTGTTTACTGAGTGGCTGCAGGTGGCGTGCAGTATCAATTCGTGGGCCCAGTCCCGGAGTCCGGCTACCCCCTAAGGGTGGCGGCGGCCGGATCGGGCTGTGTTAGAATTTGGAAAATTTTCAGGAGTTATCATGGCAGTTCAACAAAACAAGAAGTCGCCGTCGAAGCGCGGTATGCACCGCTCGCACGATTTCCTCACGGGCGCGCCGCTGGCTGTCGAGCCGAGCACGGGTGAAGTGCATCTGCGTCACCACATCAGCCCGAACGGCTACTACCGCGGCAAGAAAGTCGTCAAGACCAAGAACGACTAATCGTTCCAGCGTGCGGCGCGGCAACCCGAAAACGGGTTTCCAGGCAGCGCCGCACATGGCGATTCTGTTCGCTTGACAATTTTTCGGCTCGGCAAAAAAGGCGGCATTCATCTGCCGCTTTTTTGTGCCTGAAATCCGTCGCATTCCATGACTGTTACGCTCACGATAGATTGCATGGGAGGCGACCACGGTCCGTCCGTAACGGTGCCTGCCGCAGTCAATTTCGTCCGCTCGCATCCCGACGCGCGACTGCAACTGGTGGGCATCGAGACGGCGATCCGCGCCCAGCTCAAGAAGCTGAAGGCGCTGGACCTCCCCGCACTTTCAGTCGTTCCCGCCACCGAGGTCGTCGAAATGGACGATCCGGTCGAAGTCGCCCTTCGCAAGAAGAAAGACTCGTCGATGCGCGTCGCGCTCAATCGCGTGAAAGAGGGCGAGGCGCAGGCTTGCGTCTCGGCCGGCAACACCGGCGCGCTCATGGCCGTCTCGCGATACGTGCTCAAGACGCTGCCCGGCATCGAGAGGCCGGCCATCGCGTTCGCGCTGCCCAACGCGCGTGGCTACACGACGATGCTCGACCTCGGCGCGAACGTCGACTGCGAACCTCAGCACCTGCTGCAATTCGCCGAGATGGGCCACGCCCTTGTTGCCGCGCTCGAGGGCAAGGAGCGCCCGACCATCGGGCTCCTGAATATCGGCGAAGAAGTCATCAAGGGCAACGAGATCATCAAGCGCGCGGGCGAATTGCTGCGCGCGAGCACGCTGAACTTCCGCGGCAACGTGGAAGGCAATGACATTTACAAGGGCACCGTCGACGTCATCGTCTGCGACGGTTTCGTTGGGAATGTCGCGCTGAAAACGTCGGAGGGCCTCGCGCAGATGCTCAATGACATGATCAAGGAAGAGTTCGGCCGCTCGTGGCTCACGAAGCTCATGGCGATCACCGCGCTGCCGGTGCTCATGCGTTTCAAAAAGCGCGTCGATCACCGCCAGTACAACGGCGCCGCGCTGCTCGGCCTGAAGAGCCTCGTCTTCAAGAGCCATGGCTCTGCCGACGCCTATGCGTTTGAGTGGGCGATCAAACGCGGGTATGATGCCGTCAAAAATGGTGTGCTGGAGCGTCTCGCGCGCGCCATGGAAGAAAACGCCAGTTCACTCGAACAGGCGGCCGGCGGCCAGAACAGTACCGCCGCAAGGGCTCCCGAGGAGCCGTCCGCGGGTCCATCCGCGAGCTCACCCGGTCAGACGGCGGGCGGTCTGCCGCCCGGCGCCGCATCATCCTCGAAGGCATAATGGCTCAATCGACTCTCTATTCCCGCGTGCTCGGCACGGGCAGTTTTCTTCCGCCTGAGCGCGTCACCAATCAGGATCTGGCCGAGCGGCTTGCCGCGCAAGGCGTCGAGACGAGCGACGAGTGGATCGTCGCCCGCACGGGCATTCACGCGCGCCACTTCGCGGCCCCCGACGTCACGACCAGCGATCTCTCGCTCGCGGCTTCGCAGCGCGCGATCGCCGCTGCCGACGTCGACCCGCAATCGATCGATCTCATCATTGTCGCCACTTCCACGCCCGATTTCGTGTTTCCGAGCACTGCCTGCTTGCTGCAGAATAAGCTCGGCATCCGCAATCACGGCGCGGCGTTCGACGTGCAGGCCGTGTGCTCGGGTTTCGCTTACGCCGTTTCGGTCGCCGACAGCCTGATTCGCAGCGGCCAGCACAAGACGGCGCTCGTGGTGGGCGCGGAAACCTTCTCGCGCATTCTCGACTTCAAGGACCGCACGACCTGCGTGCTGTTCGGCGACGGCGCGGGCGCGATCGTGATGCAGGCTTCCGACGAACCGGGCGTGCTCTCGAGCGCGCTGCACGCCGACGGCAGCTACGCGCACATTCTCTGTACGCCGGGCAACGTGAACGGCGGCGTGATCGCCGGTAACGCGTTCCTGCATATGGACGGCCAGGCCGTGTTCAAGCTCGCCGTGAACGTGCTCGAGAAGGTCGCGATCGAGGCGCTCGAAAAGGCGCAGCTCACCGCCGACCAGATCGACTGGCTGATCCCGCACCAGGCCAACATCCGCATCATGCAGGGCACCTGCCGCAAGCTCGGCCTGCCTGCCGAGCGCATGGTGGTCACCGTGGGCGAGCACGGCAATACCTCGGCGGCTTCGATTCCGCTCGCATTCGACGTCGCAGTGCGCGACGGCCGCATCAAGCGCGGCCAGAACGTGCTGATCGAAGGCGTCGGCGGCGGCTTTACCTGGGGCGCCTCCGTCATCCGCTTCTGACCCGACCCTGGAATGGGCTTTTGCGCTCCCGCATTGAGTGGACGCGCGTGCGACGCGCGCGGCCCGAAAGCGGTAAATCGGAGCGCATCGCCCATCTGTTTTGATCGAATATTGGGGACGTTATGAAATTCGCGTTCGTTTTTCCCGGACAAGGCTCGCAAGCCGTCGGCATGCTCGACGCCTTTGGCGATAACGCCATCGTGCGCGAGACGCTCAAGGAAGCGTCCGATGCGCTCAACCAGGACCTCGGCAAGTTGATCGCCGAAGGCCCCGCCGACGAGCTCAATCTCACCACCAACACCCAGCCGGTCATGCTCACCGCCGCCTGCGCCGTCTATCGCGCGTGGCAAGCGGCGGGCGGCCCGGCCCCGGCAATCGTCGCGGGCCATAGCCTCGGCGAATACACGGCGCTCGTTGCCGCAGGCGTGCTCGCGTTCCGCGACGCCGTGCCGCTCGTGCGCTTCCGCGCGCAGGCGATGCAAAGTGCGGTGCCGGTGGGCGAGGGCGGCATGGCCGCCGTGCTTGGCCTCGACGACGACACTGTGCGCGCCGTCTGTACCGAAGCGGCTGCCGCGAGCGGCGGCGTGGTCGAAGCGGTGAACTTCAACGCGCCGGCGCAGGTCGTGATCGCGGGCCATAAGGGCGCGGTCGAGAAGGCCTGCGAGATCGCCAAGGGCAAGGGCGCCAAGCGCGCGCTGCCGCTGCCGGTTTCCGCGCCGTTCCACTCGTCGCTGCTCAAGCCCGCATCGGACCAGCTGCGCGAGTATCTCGCGAGCGTCACGCTCAACGCACCGCAGATCCCGGTCGTGAACAATGTCGACGTGGCCTTCGAAACCGATCCCGCAAAGATCCGCGACGCGCTCGTGCGTCAGGCCGCGGGCCCGGTGCGCTGGGTCGAGTGCGTGAAGGCGATTGCCGCTCAGGGCGCGACGCACGTGATCGAATGCGGTCCCGGCAAGGTGCTTGCGGGCCTCACCAAGCGTATCGACGGCAACCTGGCCGGCGCCTCGGTGGCCGATCCGAAGTCGCTCGAGGAAGCGCTCGCGCTTCTCAAAGCCTAAGCCGCAGCATCGAAAAGCATCAAACGCAACGGATTCGAACGATGGAAAAGACTCTCGACAATCAAGCCGCGATCGTCACCGGCGCATCGCGCGGCATCGGCCGGGCGATCGCGCTCGAACTGGCGCGCCAGGGCGCGACGGTGATCGGCACGGCAACGAGCGAAGCCGGCGCGCAGGCCATCACCGCGGCTTTCGAAGCAGCCGGTGTGAAGGGCCGCGGCGCGGTCCTCAACGTCAACGACGCGGCTGCGGCCGAAGCGCTCATCGACGCGACGGTCAAGGAGTTCGGCGGCCTCGCGATCCTCGTCAACAATGCGGGCATCACGCAGGACAACCTGGCGATGCGCATGAAGGACGACGAGTGGGACGCCGTGATCGACACCAACCTGAAGTCGGTGTTCCGCCTCTCGCGCGCCGTGCTGCGTCCGATGATGAAGGCGCGCAGCGGCCGCATCATCAACATTACCTCGGTGGTCGGCTCGTCGGGCAACCCGGGCCAGGCCAACTACGCGGCGGCCAAGGCCGGCGTCGCGGGCATGACGCGCGCGCTCGCGCGCGAGATCGGCAGCCGCGGCATCACCGTGAACTGCGTGGCGCCGGGCTTCATCGACACCGACATGACCAAGGATCTGCCCGCCGAGCAGCAGACGGCGCTCAAGCAGCAGATCCCGCTGGGACGCCTTGGCAGCCCGGAAGACATCGCTCACGCGGTCGTCTTTCTCGCCTCGCCGCAGGCAGGCTATATCACGGGCACTACGTTGCACGTGAATGGCGGGATGTATATGTCTTAACCGGATTCAGGTACTATCCGCGCCTTGATGCGCCTGTGTGAATAACCTCGCCAGGCGCTCTCGCGAATAGCCGTTCCGGAACCGCGAGCGCCGCTTTTCTGCCAGGTCAAACCTGATAAAATGCGCGCACTCGCATTTATGAGCTAACTTTTTTCCCTTGGAGGGGTAATGGACAACATCGAACAGCGCGTCAAGAAGATCGTCGCCGAGCAACTGGGCGTCGCCGAAGCTGAAATCAAGAACGAAGCTTCGTTCGTGAACGATCTGGGCGCAGACTCGCTCGACACCGTGGAACTGGTGATGGCCCTCGAAGACGAATTCGGCATGGAAATCCCGGACGAGGAAGCCGAGAAGATCACGACGGTTCAGCAAGCGATCGACTACGCTCGCGCGAACGTCAAGGCCTAAGCGCCAACTTCCTGCCCGGGCCGGCGCGCGCACGCAAGTTGCACGCTAGCGGCCCGCGAGGACGCTTGCCCGTGAAACCGCGAACGCCCCGCACCTGCTGCGGGACATCTGCCGGTCAACTAGCCACAGGGCTCACAGGAGCATTTCCTGTGGCCTCTGTGGCTTTTGTTTTGTCATCTATGGAAAAGGGGTTACCGTGAGCCGCCGTCGAGTTGTTGTTACAGGCCTGGGGCTGATTTCGCCTGTTGGCAATAATGTTGCCGACGGGTGGGCCAATCTGGTCGCCGGGAAGTCCGGCATCGCCAACATCACGAAGTTCGACGCTACGAACTTCTCGACCCGCTTTGCCGGTGAAGTGAAAGGTTTCAACGTCGAAGATTACATGCCGGCGAAAGAAGCGCGTCACATGGATACGTTCATCCATTACGGCATTGCTGCGGGTATCCAGGCGATGCAGGACAGCGGCTTCGAGATCACCGAAGAGAATGCCGAGCGCGTGGGTGTCGTGGTGGGCTCGGGCATCGGTGGCCTGCCGATGATCGAAGTCACGCAGACCGAGTTGCTCAACCGCGGTCCGCGCCGTATTTCGCCGTTCTTCGTGCCGGCCTCGATCATCAACATGATCTCCGGCCACCTGTCGATCAAGTACGGCATCAAGGGCCCGAATCTCTCGATGGTCACGGCCTGCACGACCGGCCTGCACTGCATCGGCGAGGCCTCGCGCCTGATCGAGTACGGCGACGCCGACGTGATGATCGCGGGCGGCGCGGAATCGACCGTCTCGCCGCTCGGCATCGGCGGCTTCGCGGCGGCGCGCGCGCTCTCGCAGCGCAACGACGACCCGGCGACGGCGAGCCGCCCGTGGGACAAGGACCGCGACGGCTTCGTGCTGGGTGAGGGCGCCGGCGTGATGGTCCTCGAAGAGTACGAGCACGCGAAGAAGCGCGGTGCGAAGATCTACGCGGAAGTCACGGGCTACGGCATGAGCGGCGATGCGTATCACATGACCGCACCGCTCGAAGACGGCGACGGCGCGCGCCGCTGCATGCAGTACGCGATGCGCAACGCGGGCGTGAACCCGACCGAAGTGGACTGGGTCAACGCGCACGGCACGTCGACGCCGCTCGGCGATATCGCGGAAACCACTGCGATCAAGCGCGCGTTCGGCGACCACGCGAAGGACATCGTCGTGAACTCCACCAAGTCGATGACCGGCCACCTGCTGGGCGGCGCGGGCGGCCTGGAATCGGTGTTCACGGTGCTCGCCGTGCACAACCAGGTGTCGCCGCCGACGATCAACATCTTCAACCAGGATCCGGCATGCGACCTGGACTACTGCGCGAACACCGCGCGGGACATGAAGATCGACGTCGCGCTGAAGAACTCGTTCGGCTTCGGCGGCACGAACGGCACGCTGGTTTTCAAGCGTCACGCTTGAGCCACCGTTAAGCGGCATGTGAGCCGAACGTGATCGCCACGCGCGACACAGCGGCCGCGCCGGCGCAGTTGCACTCGCCGGCCGGCCGCAACACCCTTTCCGACGCGCGGCGCATCCATGTGCCGCGCGTTGCCCTGCGCCCGTCACGGGCGCTGCAGGCGCTGCTTCTCGCGGGCGTCCTGATTGCCGCTGCTGCATTTTTTACGACGCTCTCTCCCTGGCTTGGCGTATGGCGCGCATTGCCGCCGACGCTCGCGCTGGGCGCGGCCGGGCTGCTCGCTTTCCAGGCATGGCGCCGTGCGCAGCCCGCTTTCATCGAAATCGGGACCGATCGCTTCGCCGCCATTGCGCGCACCGGTGCGAGCCTCGTCGATGGGCGTCTCGCCGGCGCTGCGCAGTGGGGTGCCGCTTTGCTCGTGCTCGTGGTGGAAGCGGGCGGGCGCCGCAAGACGTTGCTCGTGGCCGCCGATTCCCTCGACGCCGAGACGTTCCGCATTCTCGCCGTGAGCGCCCGCAGCGCTTCCGGCCGTTAAGCGCCATTGCGCCGAGGTGCCTGCGCGGCGCTTCGCGAACCCGCATTTCCCCCCATTGCCGGCATCGCCCGCATTGTCTTTCGCCTCGCCGTCCCCATCTAATGACGTCCTGCGCCTGCCAGAGCGCTGTAACGACTGTAACGGCTGTTACGCGCGTAACGTGGCACCGTGGCGGTAACGCTACAATGGTGCCCCCGCGTCCACTTCCATGAGCTAACGGATTTTTCAGGTGAGCGAAAAAGAAATCGACCAGGTGCTGGTCGAACGCGTGCAAAAAGGCGACAAGGCCGCGTTCGAGCTGCTGGTCTCCAAGTACCACCGCAAGATCATCCGCCTGATCTCGCGCCTCGTGCGGGATCCCGCGGAGGTCGAGGACGTGGCCCAGGATGCCTTCATCAAGGCGTATCGGGCATTGCCGCAGTTTCGTGGCGAATCCGCTTTCTATACGTGGTTGTACCGAATTGCCGTCAATACGGCGAAGAACTACCTTGCGACCCAGGGAAGACGCGCCCCTACATCTACCGAAGCAGATGCTGAAGAAGCTGAAACTTTCTCGGACGCCGATCAACTAAGGGATATCAACACGCCAGAGTCGATGTTGATGAGCAAGCAGATCGCAGAGACGGTCAATGCTGCGATGGCGGTTTTACCGGAAGAGTTGCGCACCGCCATTACTCTTCGTGAAATTGAGGGTTTGAGCTACGAGGAAATTGCCGAAATGATGGGTTGCCCGATCGGCACCGTCAGATCGAGAATTTTCCGCGCTCGCGAAGCCATTGCGGCAAAATTGCGTCCGCTGCTGGACACACCGGAAGGCAAGCGCTGGTAACACGCCAGCCTCGCGCCGGGCACGGACGCAATTCACCAGGATGTGGGTGTGTGTCACTACGGGGCTCTGTAAGGAAATGGGGAGCATCATGGGGTCGGTTTCGATGCAATCGGTGTCAAGCTCGCGCGGCGAGCAACTGTCCGCCTTCGTCGACGGCGAAATGGCCGGCGATGAACAGCATCTGAACGCTATTTTTTCTGGGCTCGCACAAGAAGGCCGCATGGCCTGGTCGAGCTATCACCTGATCGGCGACGTGCTGCGCTCCGACGACCTGGCGATGAGCCCGGCCGCGAGCCAGTCGTTCATGGCGGGCTTCGCAGCACGCTTCGAGGCCGAGCCGCACGTGCTGGCGCCAGCGGCGTTGCCCGCCGCGTCGGGCCAGGCCGCCGCGCATAACGGCCGCGTCTCGCGCATCCTTGCGTTGCGCCGCCGCGTCGTGCCGTCACTGGCCGTGGCCGCCGCTGCCGCCACGCTCACGTGGATCGTCATGCCGCAGATGCGCGGCGTCGGCATGGCCGGCGCGCCGCAGATCGCATCGGTGCAGTCCGCCGGCGACCACGTCCAGCGTGTGGCCATGAATACGGCACCGGTGCAGACGGCTGCCGTGCAAGACGGCAACATCATCCGCGACGCGCGGCTGGACGAGTATCTCGAGGCGCACCAGCAGTTCGCGCAGCAACCGGTCATGTCGGATTCGATGCCGTTCATCCGCTCCGCCGCCCTTACCACGCAAGGCCAATAAGTCTGATGCAGATAGCGCGGTTGAATAAAACGACATTCTGGGGGCGGCTGCCGGCACTTCTGTGCTGTGCGGCCGTAATGTTCACCGCTCTGTCTGCCGCCACGCACGCACACGCGCAAGGCGCGTCGGCCGCCGACCCGGCCACGCGCCAGAGCGCCGCGCAGTGGCTCGACCGCATTCAGCAAGCCGCACAGCAACTGAACTACACGGGCACCTTCGTCTATCAGCGCGGGGCGTTCGTGCAGTCCTCGCGCATCACGCACTACGCCACGAAGAACGACGGCGAATACGAGCAGCTCGAAAGCCTCGATGGCAAGCCGCGCAAGATGCTGCGCCATAACGACGATCTCTACACGTTCGTGCCCGAGCGCAAGCTGTGCGTCGTCGAAAAGCGCCAGAACAAGGAAGCTTTCCCGGCGCTGCTTTCCACGAGCGGCGAACAGGTGCTCGCCGTCTACGATCCCAAGATGCTCGGCAACGACCGCGTGGCCGGCATCGACAGCCAGGTGATCGAACTCGATCCGAAGGACGCCTACCGCTTCGCCTACAAGCTGTGGGCCGACGCGAAGACGGGTCTGTTGCTGCGTGCGCAGACGCTCGACCCATCGAATGGCCAGGTGCTCCAGCAGCTCTCCTTCACGCAGGTGAGCATCGGCGTGCCGGTGGACAAGGCGCCGATCGCCGCCGCTATACGTAACATCGGCAACACCGCCGGCTGGACGGTCGTGCGTCCGCCGTTGCAACCGGTCGACATGGAGGCCCAGGGCTGGACCTTCGCGCAGACCGTGCCGGGCTTTCGCAAGATCCGCGAACTGCGCCGCCCGATGGCCGCGCGTGACGCCAACGATCCGCCCATTCCCGTCGATCAGGCCGTGTTCTCCGATGGACTGTCGGCCATCTCCGTCTTTGTCGAGCCAGTCGAGCACAATAGCCGCAAGGAAGGCTCGGGTAGCAGCGGCGCGACCCACGTGCTCGTGAAGCGCAGTGGGGATTACTGGATCACCTTGCTCGGCGAGGTGCCCCAGACCACGTTGCAGCAATTCGCGTCTGCCATAGAATACAAGGCTCCCAAGTAACTTCTACGCTACGGCCGATTTCGATATGACGATCCTCCCGCTGCGCAAATTCTTCGCGGCCGCGGTGGTGGCGGCGTGCCTGCCGTTCGCCCCGCACACGGCATCGGCGGCGCCTGCCGCCAATCTGCCAGACTTCACCGATCTCGTGGACAAGGTTGGGCCCTCGGTCGTCAACATTCGCACCACCACGCGCGTGACGCTCTCGCAGCGCGGGCTGCCGCCGGGGATGGACAATGGCGACATGTCGGAATTTTTCCGCCGCTTCTTTGGCATCCCCTTGCCGCAGGGACCTCAGGGACCACAAGGCGGCGACCAGTCGCCGCGCGGCGGTCAAGGCGGTGGTCAGGGCGGCAGTCAAGGCGGAGGACAGGACTCCGGGCCGGACAGCGGCAACGACACCGAACAGAGCAGTGGCGTGGGTTCGGGTTTCATCATGACGAGCGACGGCTACGTGATGACCAACGCACACGTGGTCGACGACGCGGACAGCATTTACGTCACGCTCACCGACAAGCGCGAGTTCAAGGCCAAGCTGATCGGCGTGGACGACCGCACCGACGTGGCAGTCGTGAAGATCCAGGCCAACAACCTGCCGGCCATCACGATCGGGGACTCGAACAAGGTGCGCGTGGGCGAGTGGGTCGTGGCGATCGGCTCGCCGTTCGGGCTCGAGAACACCGTGACCGCCGGCATCGTGAGCGCGAAGGGCCGCGACACGGGCGACTATCTGCCGTTCATCCAGACCGACGTGGCCGTGAATCCCGGCAACTCGGGCGGCCCGCTCATCAACATGCAGGGCGAGGTGATCGGCATCAACTCGCAGATCTATAGCCGTACCGGCGGCTTCATGGGCATCTCGTTCGCGATTCCGATCGACGAGGCGATGCGCGTGGCCGATCAACTGAAAGCCACGGGCAAGGTCACGCGCGGTCGTATTGCCGTGGCTATCGGCGAGGTGACCAAGGATGTGGCCGATTCGCTCGGTCTGCCGAAGGCGCAGGGCGCGCTGGTGTCGAGCGTCGAGCCGGGCGGCCCGGCCGACAAGGCGGGCATCCAGCCCGGCGACATCATCCAGAAGTTCAACGGCCAGACGGTCGACGCGGCCACCGACCTGCCGCGCATGGTGGGCGACACCAAACCGGGCACCAAAGCGACCGTCACGATCTGGCGCAAGGGCTCGACACGCGATCTGCCGATCACGATTGCCGAGATGCAGTCGGACAAGAGCGCGAAGGCCGACCAGAAGAAGGCGCCGGAGCCCAAGCCGCGCCCGTCGAATGCACTGGGCCTTTCGGTGACGGACCTTTCCGCTGACCAGCTGAGCCAGCTCAAGATCAAGGGCGGCGTGATGGTGGATTCGGTGGACGGCCCGGCCGCGCGCGCCGGTTTGCAGAAGGGCGACATCATCCTGCGCGTGGGCGACACCGACATCACCAGTGCGAAGCAGTTCCAGGATGTCGCGTCGCGCCTGGACCCGCAGAAGATGGTGGCGATCCTCGTGCGCCGGGGCGAAAACACGCAGTTCGTGCCGCTGCGCCCGCGCAATTCGGGGCAGAAGTAAGCACGATGAGCGCCCCTGCGCGGACATCGAGCGCCACTGAACCGCGCGCGGGCGCGCATCTCATCCTTTACGGCCGCGCGTGGTGCCATCTATGCGAGGACATGCGCGCGGCGCTTGCGCCGCTGGCCGCGGCGGCGGGGGCGAACATCGAGGTGATCGATGTCGATTCCGACCCCGCGCTGCAGGCGCGCTACGATGAGCTCGTGCCGGTGCTGGCCTGCGATGGCGTCGAGCTGTGCCATTACCGGCTCGACGAGGCGCGCGTGCGCGCGGCGCTGGGCTTGAGCGCCGCAGCGCCGGGTGCGTAGAGCGTGCTGCCGCCTCCGTCGCGCAATGCGTGAAACGCCCACCCGGCATCCCGTGCGAGGCGGCCTCGCGGCATGCACATCCGTTACATCACAGGACGGTTCGCCCGTGGGACCCCTTTTCAGCTAAAATACTGCGGTTTTTCATCTATTTACGAGGCGTGCCCAGCAAGTGTTGGGGCGCGCCTTTTTCGCTTGATCGGTACTGAATGGATCATATTCGTAACTTCTCGATCATTGCGCACATCGACCATGGCAAGTCGACGCTCGCCGATCGCATCATCCAGTTGTGTGGCGGCCTGTCCGACCGTGAAATGGAATCGCAGGTGCTCGACTCGATGGATCTCGAGCGCGAGCGCGGCATCACGATCAAGGCGCAGACCGCTGCGCTCTCGTACAAGGCGCGTGACGGCCAGGTCTATAACCTGAACCTGATCGACACGCCGGGGCACGTCGACTTCTCGTACGAAGTGAGCCGCTCGCTCTCCGCGTGCGAGGGCGCGCTGCTCGTGGTGGACGCAAGCCAGGGCGTCGAGGCGCAGACGGTGGCCAACTGCTACACCGCGATCGAGCTTGGCGTCGAAGTCGTGCCGGTGCTCAACAAGATCGACCTGCCCGCGGCGAACCCCGAAAACGCCATCGCCGAGATCGAGGACGTGATCGGCATCGACGCCACCGACGCGACGCTCTGCAGCGCGAAGACCGGCCTCGGCGTGGAAGACGTGCTCGAGGCGCTCATCGCCAAGGTGCCGCCGCCCAAGGGCGATACGCAAGCGCCGCTGCAGGCGCTCATCATCGACTCGTGGTTCGACAACTACGTGGGTGTGGTGATGCTCGTGCGTATCGTCAACGGCACGTTGCGTCCGAAGGACAAGATCAAGCTGATGGCCACCGGCGCGCAGTACCCGGTCGAGCACGTGGGCGTGTTCTCGCCGAAGTCGCGCAACCTCGACCAGCTCTCGGCGGGGCAGGTGGGCTTCATCATCGCGGGCATCAAGGAGCTCGCCGCCACCAAGGTGGGCGACACCGTCACGCACGTGACCAAGCCGGCGCCGGAACCCCTGCCGGGCTTCAAGGAAGTGAAGCCACAGGTGTTCGCGGGCCTTTATCCGGTCGAGGCGAACCAGTACGACGCGCTGCGCGAATCGCTTGAAAAGCTCAAGCTCAACGATGCTTCGCTCCAGTACGAGCCCGAAGTCTCGCAGGCGCTCGGCTTCGGTTTCCGCTGCGGCTTCCTCGGTCTTCTGCACATGGAGATCGTGCAGGAGCGTCTCGAGCGCGAGTTCGACATGGATCTCATCACCACGGCGCCCACCGTGGTGTACGAAGTCGTGCAGGCCGACGGCACCCTGATCAAGGTCGAGAACCCGGCGAAGATGCCGGAGCCCTCGAAGATTGCCGAGATCCGCGAGCCGATCGTGACCGTGAACCTGTACATGCCGCAGGACTATGTGGGTTCGGTCATCACGCTCTGTACGCAGAAGCGTGGCAACCAGATCAACATGCAGTACCACGGCCGCCAGGTGCAGCTCACCTACGAAATCCCGATGGCGGAAATCGTGCTCGACTTCTTCGATCGCCTGAAGTCGGTCTCGCGCGGTTACGCGTCGATGGACTACGAGTTCAAGGAATACCGCAGTTCGGACGTCGTGAAGGTCGACATGCTGATCAACGGCGACAAAGTCGATGCGCTGTCCGTCATCGTGCACCGCACGCAATCGCTATACCGCGGCCGCGAAGTGGCGGCGAAGATGCGAGAGATCATTCCGCGCCAGATGTACGACGTGGCGATCCAGGCGGCCATTGGCGCGCACATCATCGCACGCGAGAACATCAAGGCGCTGCGCAAGAACGTGCTGGCCAAGTGCTATGGCGGTGACATCTCGCGTAAGAAGAAGCTTCTCGAGAAGCAGAAGGAAGGCAAGAAGCGGATGAAGCAGGTTGGCTCTGTCGAAATTCCGCAAGAAGCATTCCTCGCGATTCTCCGTGTCGAAGACAAATAAGCCAGAACAACGGACCTCTACATGAATTTTGCGCTGATTCTTTTTGTGCTCGTCGTTTTGACGGGTATCGCGTGGGTTGCAGACAAGCTGGTTTTCATGCCGCGCCGGCGCCTCGCCGCCGATGCGGCCGTCGCCGAGTTCGACCGGCAGCAGGCGCGCGTGGGTGAGCGCTTCGCCGATGAGAACGCGCCCGTGACGCGTCAGAACCTGCGCAACGAAAAGCTGCGCCAGCCGTGGTGGCTCGAATATACGGCGAGCTTTTTTCCCGTCATCCTGATCGTGTTCCTCGTGCGCTCGTTCGTGGTGGAGCCGTTCAAGATTCCGTCGGGCTCGATGGTGCCCACGCTCCTCGTGGGCGACTTCATCCTCGTGAACAAGTTCGACTACGGTCTGCGCCTGCCGATCACGAACACGAAGGTCACCCAGGGCCGTCCGCTCGAGCGCGGCGATGTGGTGGTGTTCCGCTATCCGAAGGACGAGTCGGTCGACTACATCAAGCGCGTGATCGGCCTGCCGGGCGACGTGGTTGCGTATCAGGACAAGCAGCTCACGATCAACGGCAAGCCGGTGCCCGAGGCGCCGCAAGCCGATTACTTCGACGAAGAGCGCATCGGCTACGCGAAGCAGTTCACCGAAGACCTCGGCGACCGCAAGAACAACATCCTCAACAACCCTGCGGTGCCGCCGTTCATCGTGGGCGCCGAAGATTATCCGTATCGCGACAACTGCCAGTACAACGCACGCGGCGTGATCTGCAAGGTGCCGCCGGGCCATTACTTCATGATGGGCGACAACCGCGACAACAGCGCGGACAGCCGCTATTGGGGCTTCGTGCCCGACGCCAACATCGTCGGCCGCGCGTTCTTCATCTGGATGAACTTCAGCAATCTGAAGCGCATCGGTCCGTTCGAGTAAGGCGGGTTCGATGTACGCGCGATTCGTGCGAGAGGTCTGTGCGCGAATCGCATGCGATGCATCGCGAAGATGCCACGCGAGGCATCGCACAAAGCATGCGTATGCATGCGTGTCCATGTGTGTAATTCGCAGCGCATCTTCGCACGCTACTTGAAGAACCACCGGTAACGTCGCTTCATCACGGTTTTTCGCCCGCCGCCCCGCGTTTTCGCCGGGGGCGGCGGGCGCGTTATACTCTCCCCATGCCCCTATCTCCGTTGGAAAGCCGTTTGCGCTACGAATTTCGCAATGCGGAATTGTTGCGCCAGGCTTTGACCCACCGCAGTCACAGTGCCACGCATAACGAACGCCTCGAATTCCTCGGTGATTCGGTTCTGAATTGCGCGGTGGCGGCCCTATTGTTCCAACGTTTTGGCAAGCTGGACGAAGGCGATCTCTCGCGCGTGCGCGCGAATCTGGTCAAGCAGCAGTCCCTCTACGAGATTGCTCAGGCCCTCAATATCGCCGACGGCCTGCGGCTCGGTGAAGGCGAGTTGCGCAGCGGCGGCTTTCGCCGCCCTTCGATCCTCGCGGACGCGCTCGAAGCCATCTTCGGCGCGATCTTCCTCGACGGCGGCTTCGACGCCGCCCAGACGGTCATCAAGCGCCTCTACATACCGATCCTCGACCACATCGATCCGCGCACGCTCGGCAAGGATTCCAAGACGCTGCTGCAGGAGTACTTGCAGGGGCACAAGATCGCGCTGCCGACCTATACCGTCGTCGCCACGCATGGTGCGGCGCACAATCAGCAGTTCGAGGTCGAATGCACGGTGCCCAAGCTCGACGTGAAGGTGTCGGGTTCGGGGGCGAGCCGCCGCGCGGCAGAGCAGGCCGCCGCGAAGAAGGCGCTCGACGAGGTGATGGCCGCCGCGCCCGCGCTGGTCGCCAAGCCGCGCCGCTCGAAGGGCGCACGCGCGCCCAAGATCGAGCCCGAGGTTGTGCCCGGCGTGACGGGCGTGCAGGGCGCGCTCGATCTGCGCACCCCGGAGCGCCGTGCGCGCGGCGAGCGCCCGGCTGCCGGTGCACACCATAGCGTTGCGGCAGGCGACGAGGCGGGCGAGCGCATCGCCGCCGCCGTCCTGGCGGCGCCGCTCGCGGTGATCCGCGCGGCGCACGTGCAGGAGCGTGGCGTGGAGAAGGGCGGCGAAAAAGCCCCGGAAAAACCCACCGAAAAAGCCGAGCGCGCCGCCGCGGACAAGCACGCCGAAAAGCCTGCCGATAAATTCGACTCCGTGCCGTCCGCCGGGTCGATCGCGCCGCGTTCGGCGCGCGGCCGCGATCCACAGAACGGCGGACAGCACGGTACGGCCAGTAATGGCACAAGCAGCACAAGCGGCACGACCGGCGCAGGCGCAGGCGCAGGCGACGACGCGTCGCCGGGCGCGCTGTCCAGCAGCGCATCGTCCGGCTCCTCCGCGGGCGCCAGCGCCGAAGCGGACGTAGCGGTCCCCGTGCGCGCCGCGGATGCCGGCCACTGATTCAACCCGTGCGCGCGCCGTTTCAATCGTGCGCGCGCCGCTCTCATATTCCGGTCCGATCATGAACGCTCCCACTTCCACTCCTGCCGGTTTCCGCTGCGGCATGGTCGCGATCGTCGGCCGTCCGAACGTCGGCAAGTCCACGCTGATGAACGCACTCGTCGGCCAGAAGATCAGCATCACGTCGCGCAAGGCGCAGACCACGCGCCATCGCATCACCGGCATCAACACGGTCGACGACGCGCAGTACATCTTCGTCGACACGCCCGGTTTTCAGACGCGCCACAGCACTGCGCTCAACCGGTCGCTGAACCGCGCCGTCACCTCGACGCTCAGTTCCGTCGATGCCGTGCTATTCGTGATCGAGGCCGGCAAGTTCGGTCCCGACGACCAGAAGGTGCTCGATCTGATTCCGCCGAACGCGCCCACGATCCTGATCGCGAACAAGATCGACCGCGTGAGCGACAAGGCCACGCTCTATCCGTTCATCCAGGAAGTGCAGAAGCTGCGCGAGTTCCGCGAGATCATTCCGCTCTCGGCCAACAATCCCGACGACATCAAGCGCCTGCTCGAAACGCTCAAGCCGTATCTGCCCGAAGGCGAGCCGATCTACGGCGAA
The DNA here is from genome assembly GCF_004353915.1 of Paraburkholderia silviterrae. GTDB lineage: Bacteria > Pseudomonadota > Gammaproteobacteria > Burkholderiales > Burkholderiaceae > Paraburkholderia > Paraburkholderia silviterrae. The sequence continues at coordinate 591,968 of NZ_SMRP01000003.1, forward strand.
GACGACCTGACCGATCGCAGCGAGCGTTTTCTCGCCGCCGAGATCCTGCGCGAGAAGGTGTTCCGCTGGACCGGTGACGAGCTCCCGTACACGAGCACCGTGCTAATCGACAAGTTCGAGCAGGAAGGGCGCTTGCGCCGCATCTTCGCGACGATCCTCGTCGAGCGCGACACCCAGAAGGCCATGGTGATCGGCCAGAAGGGCGCCAAGCTCAAGCAGATCAGCACCGAGGCGCGCCTCGACATGGAAAAGTTGTTCGACGGTCCGGTCTATCTCGAAACCTTCGTGAAGGTGAAGAGCGGCTGGGCCGACAACGAGGCCGGCCTGCGCGCTTACGGTTACGAGTGACCCGCTACGAGTGCCAGGATGAGTGACGGCGCAGCCGGAACCCTGAACGACGACCGGCCCGCGCCCGACGCTGGCATGAACGCCGACGACGCCGACTTCGAGTCGCCCGCTGGCGCTCGTGCGCGCGGCACGGCCAGGCCGTCGCGCAGCCGGCGCGCAAAGTCGTCTGCGCCAGGCAGCGACTTGACCGAAGGCGCCGACGCCACGCTCGAGCGCGCCCCGACGTCGAGCACACCGCGCAAGACCACCGCGCGCTCGACACTGCCGCGTGCGCCGCGCAGCGCGACGCCCGACTATCGCGTCGCCGAACAGCCCGCGTTCGTGCTGCACAGCTATCCCTGGCGCGAAACCAGCCTCATCATCGATGTGCTCACGCGCGATCACGGCCGCGTCGCGCTCGTCGCGAAGGGCGCCAAGCGGCCGCACTCGGCGCTGCGCGGCGTGCTGCAGACCTTCCAGCCGCTCACGCTCTCGTGGACAGGCAAGGGCGAAGTGCGCACGCTCACCGGCGCCGAATGGGTGGGCGGCATGCTGCCGCTCGCCGGTGACGCGCTGCTCTGTGGCTTCTACGTGAACGAACTGCTCGTGAAGTTCTGCGCGCGTGAAGACCCGCATCCACCGCTGTTTCGCCACTATGTCGTGACGATGACGCGTCTCGCGCACGACGAGCCGCCCGTGCAGGTGCTGCGTTCGTTCGAGCGCGTGCTGCTGCGCGAGACCGGCTACGCGCTCGCGCTCAACCGCACGGTGAACCGCAAGGCCGTGGTGGCCGAGGGGCGCTACGTGTTCGATCCCGAGCGCGGCGTGCGCGAGGCCTCCGACGAATGGCCGGCGCAATGGCCCGTGCTTTCCGGCCAGACGTTGCTCGACATGGAAGAGGACGATTACCATCGCCCCCAGACCGTCGCGCAGAGCAAGGCGCTGATGCGTTTCCTGTTGCACACTTACCTTGGCGGCACGCCGCTTGCGACGCGCCAGATCCTGATCGACTTGCAGAATCTATGAGCTTCTTCCTCACTTCGCCTAACGTGATCGACCTCGGCGTCAACATCGACCACGTCGCCACGCTGCGCAACGCGCGCGGCACGGCCTATCCCGATCCGATCCGCGCGGCACTGCTTGCCGAAGAGGCGGGCGCCGACGTCATCACGCTGCACCTGCGCGAGGATCGCCGTCATATCGTCGACGCCGACGTGCGCAAGCTGCGCCCGCTGCTCAAAACGCGCATGAATCTCGAATGCGCGGTCACGGCCGAGATGCTCGATATCGCGTGCGAGATCAAGCCGCAGGACGTCTGCCTCGTGCCCGAGAAGCGCGCGGAGCTGACAACCGAAGGCGGCCTCGACGTGGCGGGGCAGTTCGACGCCGTTGCAGGCGCTTGCCGGCAGCTTGCCGATGCGGGCATCCGAGTGTCGCTCTTCATCGACCCGGACGAGACGCAGATTCGCGCCGCGCACGAAACCGGCGCGCCCGTGATCGAGCTGCACACGGGCCGCTATGCCGAAGCGCACGAGGCCGCCGAGCAGCAGCGCGAGTTCGAGCGCGTGGTGCTCGGCGTGAACTGCGGCATCGGCCTCGGGCTGAGGGTGAACGCGGGCCACGGGCTGCACTACACGAACGTGCAGCAGATCGCCGCGATCGACGGCATTCACGAGCTCAACATCGGCCACGCGATCGTCGCGCATGCGATCTTCGCGGGCTGGGAGAACGCGGTGCGCGAGATGAAGGCGATCATGGTTGCGGCGCGTCTTGCCGCGACGCACGCCTGACCCACCCGGCGACGAGGAACGCATGGCGATCTACGGTATCGGTACCGACATCATCCAGGTGAGCCGCGTCGCGGCAGTCATGGAGCGCACCGGCGGGCGCTTTGCGGCGCGCGTGCTCGGCCCTGACGAGCTCGCGGTCTACGAAGCGCGCAAGGCGCGCTCCGAGAAGCGCGGGCTCGCGTACCTGTGCACGCGCTTTTCCGCGAAGGAAGCGTTCTCGAAGGCCATCGGCCTCGGCATCCGCATGCCGATGACCTGGCGTGGCGTGCAGACGCTCAACGCGCCCGGCGGCAAGCCGTACATGGTGGCCTCGGGCGAGCTCGCGCAATGGCTCGAGGCGCGCGGCATCACCACGCAAGTGTCGATCACCGACGAGCAGGACTATGCCGTCTCGTTCGTGATCGCCGAAACCGGCCAGCCCACTCGCTGATTTCCATCCGGTCGCGCGCAGGAGACGTTGCGCGCGGCGGCCGTTACGTAAAATCAACGCCCATTCAACGCCAGATCGATGAAGAGAATTCCCGGACCGGTCATGCTCGACGTGGTCGGCACGACGCTCAACGACGACGACGTGCGCCGCCTCGCGCATCCCTCAACCGGTGGTGTGATCCTGTTCGCGCGCCACTACGAGAACCGCGCGCAGCTTGTCGCGCTCACGGACGCCATCCGCGCGGTGCGCGAGGACCTGCTGATCGCAGTCGACCACGAGGGCGGCCGCGTGCAGCGCTTTCGCACCGACGGCTTCACGGTGCTGCCCGCGATGGGGCGCATCGGCGCGCTGTGGGACAAGGACGTGCTGCTCGCCACCAAGCTGGCCACGTCGGTCGGCTATATCCTCGCGAGCGAGCTGCGTGCGTGCGGCATCGACCTGAGCTTCACGCCCGTGCTCGATCTGGGCTACGGTCAGTCGAAGGTGGTGGGCGACCGCGCGTTCCATCGCGACCCGCGCGTCGTCACGCTGCTCGCCAAGAGCCTGAACCACGGTCTCGCACTCGCGGGCATGGCGAACTGCGGCAAGCATTTCCCGGGTCACGGTTTTGCCACGGCCGACTCGCACGTTGCGGTGCCGGTGGACGAGCGTCCGCTCGAATCGATCCTCGGCGAGGACGCGCAGCCTTATGACTGGCTCGGCCTCTCGCTCACGGCGGCCATGCCGGGCCATGTGATCTATCCAAAGGTCGACTCGAAGCCGGCCGGCTTCTCGCGCGTCTGGGTGCAGGAGATTTTGCGCGAGCGCTTGCGCTTCACGGGCGCCGTCTTCAGCGACGATCTCTCGATGGAGGCCGCGCGCCAGGGCGGCACGCTGACCGAGGGCGCACGCGCGGCGCTCGAAGCGGGCTGCGACATGGTGCTGATCTGCAATCAGCCGCACGAGGCGGAGAAGGTGCTCGACGCGTTGCGCACCGCCGAGCCCACGCGCGCCGCGCAGGCGTCGGCCAGGCGCATCAGGCGGCTGCGTCCGCGCGGCAAGGCGCTGCGCTGGGAAAAGCTCGTGGCCGATCCCGCGTATCTGTCCGCACAGGCGCTGCTGCGTACCGTGCTCCCCTGAACGCCGGCGCCGCTCGGGCGTTACGCGTTACGTTACATCGCGTGCGCACACGGCCCAAAAAATCGAAACGGCGGTCCTTCGAATTCGAAGGACCGCCGTTTTTTCATGCGCAAGAGACGGGGTGGGGCGTCAGTTCAGCCGCATGCGCTGGAGCTTGTTGTAGAGCGTCTTCGGACTGATGCCGAGGAGCGACGCGGCGCGGTGGCGCGTGCCGCCCACGGCGTCGAGCGTGGCGCGGATCAGCATCTCCTCGACATCGGCGAGCGGCGTGCCGACCGTGACCTGCACGCGGCCGCCGTTGACTTCGCGCGGCGTGGCGCCGCTGGTTTCTTCGGCGTGCAAGCTTTCGAGGATTTCGCCGGACGCATGCCACGCGCGCTCCACGCGCTCCTGCAGCTCGCGCACGTTGCCGGGCCAGTCGTAGGCGAGGCACTCGCGCACGAACGAGGGCGAGACCAGCCGCGTCGTGCCGGTGAGGCCGCGCGCATGGGCCTCGAGATTGAGCTCGTCGACGCGCGCCGCGGCGAGCAGTGCTGCGTCTTCTTCGCGATCGCGCAGTGCCGGCAACTGGACCGACGCGGCGTCGAGGCGCATCCACAGCTCCTCGTGCAGCATGCCTTGCCGGACCGCATCGCGCGGCACCGCGCGCGTGGCCGCGATGAGGCGGAAATCGGTGCCCACTTCGCTATTGCCGCCCACTCGCATGAAGGTCTGCGAGTCGAGCGCGCGCAGGAGCGCTTCCTGTTGGGCGCGCGGCAGTTCGGTGAGCTCGTCGACGAACAGCGTGCCGCCGCTCGCCTGATCGACGAGGCCGGGCTCGCGCTGCTCGGCACCGCTGAACGCACCGCGCTCGTGGCCGAAGAGCTGGCTCGCGATGGGCCGCCCGCTGGCGGCTTCGGCCGTGAGCGCGCGCACGTCGCAGACGACGAACGGCCCCTTGCGCCGGCGGCTCAGCTGATGCAGCGTGCGCGCCGCCACTTCCTTGCCGGTGCCGGCCTCGCCGTGCACGAGAATCGCCGATTCGGTGGGCGCGAGCTGCTCGAGTGCGTCGTAGACGTGCTGGATCGCGTTGCTGCGGCCAACCATCGGGCCGAAGCGGCCCAGTTCGCGCAGCGTCGCGCGCAGCATCCGGACTTCCTCGGTGAGCTCGTACGGGCGCGGAATGCGCGCGAGCAGGCTGCGCAGGCGCGGAATGTTGACGGGCTTGAGCAGGTAGTCCCAGATGCCATGGCGCAGGCCCTCGATCGCGCTCTCGACGGTCGCGTTGCCGGTCATCACGATCACGGGCAGCGCGCCCCCGGGGGGCTGGGCAGGCAGTAGGGGCAGCAGCTCCAGGCCGCTGCCGTCGGGCAGGTTCAGGTCGACGAGCACAACGTCGGGAATGAAGCGCGTGAGTGCGGCGCGCGCGTCGGCCAGCGTGGCGGCGGTATCGACGGAAAAACCGTCAGCAGCCAGGATGGCCGAAAGGCCGGACAGGCTGTTGGGATCGTCTTCGACAATCAGGGCGTGTGGCATGGCTGAATGCGGCTTACGGATGAACGCAGGTGCGCCGGGCAGGCGCGCTCGCGTGGGCGCTGCCCGGCCGGCGGCAGTCAGACCGGCCGGCAGGCGCGACGATGCGGCGCGCCGCGGCGCGGCACGATACGGAGATTTTCACCGAGATCACCAAGGTGTCTCGAAGCATAGTGTTCAGTTCCGGTCCTCTCAGATTGGCGGCTGGCGCACAGCAGTTCGTCGGCCTGTGCCGACTGCGAGACGGTGCGCCTGTTCGGGCGGCGCCCGCGGGGCATCTGCCCGCGCGGATCTGTCTTGCCCCAACGTCACCGTCGCGCTGCGTCGCGTGCCGCGCGGGCTTGCCGCGCCGCGCTGCGTCACGCTCAAGCCGTACTACCCCCATGCTGCATGCAAGCTGCCTCGTTCAAGGGCGAAGCGAGCCGCGTCGTGAGCCGATCGGTCAGTGGCGAGGCCCGTGCGTCCCGAGCCAGCGCCGCACCTCACGTTCGGCCTCATCACGCGTCTTGCCGTAACGTTCCTGGATCAAGCCGACGAGGCGTTCGGCCCGCCCTTCGACTTTCGCAAGCTCATCGTCCGTGAGCTTGCCCCAGGCGGTCTTGGCCTTGCCCAACAACTGCTTCCACTTGCCTGCAGCGATGTCGTTATTCATTGTGTCGCTCCTGGTTCAAAGAAGAGCAATGCTCGCGGGTTGCCCCATTGCGAGATGTATCTCGAAATTGAACCAGCAGAAACCATGCCATGGGTGCTGTGCCTTACCGCTGCGAGGCGCGCCTGATTTGCGCACCTGAATAACCGGTAAGGATTTCCCATGGAGTCACAAACATACACGTTCGGGAATAAAAGAAAAAGCGCCCCGAAGGGCGCTTTTATTTTTGCATCCACCACGCATCGAGATGGCGTTGCGCGCTTGCAGATCGTTGCGGATGCACTCACGCGGCCAGTGCATGCAGACGAACGCGTTACGCGCGGCTGCGGTACTCGTTCGTGCGCGTGTCGATTTCGATCTTGTCGCCGATGTTGCAGAAGAGCGGCACTTGCAGCTCGAAGCCGGTGGTCAGCTTGGCTTGCTTCATGACCTTGCCCGACGACGTGTCGCCCTTGACAGCCGGTTCCGTGTAGATGATCTCGCGCACCAGCGTGGTCGGCAGTTCGACCGAGATGGCCTTCTCGTTGTAGAACACGACTTCGCACGGCATGCCGTCTTCGAGGTAGTTCAGGGCGTCGCCCATCATCTCGCCTTCGACTTCGAACTGGTTGTAGTCGGCGTCCATGAACACGTACATCGGGTCGGCGAAGTACGAGTAGGTCACTTCCTTGCGATCGAGCACGACGACGTCGAACTTGTCGTCAGCCTTGTACACGGTTTCCATGCCCGAGCCGGTCAGCAGGTTCTTGAACTTCATCTTCACGACGGCGGCGTTGCGGCCCGACTTGTTGTATTCGGCCTTCTGCACGACCATGGCGTCGTTGCCGATCATCACGACGTTGCCGACGCGGAGTTCCTGTGCGGTCTTCATAAAAAACAGTCCTGTCCAGATATTAAATAGCTTCAAGTGTGCGCGACGGCAAACGTCGCAAGCGGGTCGAATGGTGTGTCCCCTTGATGATCGGGGCACAGGAATCGAAGCGCTTGAGACGGCTGCCGTCGGGTAACCGCTTATTTTAACTGAGTTTTTGCGAATTCGGCTAGATTTCCGCCGAGATCGCCGGCTTGCGCCAGTTCGCCCGCCCAGGCCTGCGCCCGGGTCTTGAACGCGGGCAAATGCTGCGCGAAATCGCGCCAGTCGGGGACCGGCGGTGGCATAGGCGCGGACGTCTCGTGGGACAGGCTGGCCGCACTGTTGGAGCCGGCGGTCGCAGCATGGTCGCCGTTGCCGTTCCACGCGTGCCAGAAACGTGCGAGCGCGTTGCGCGGCGCCTCGGCCAGCGTGCGTGCGTAGTGCTCGAGCGCCGCGTCGAGCTTGGGCAGATGGGCGTCGTCCGCCTGCGGATAGATCTGCCAGACGAACGGCCGGGCCGCCCATTGCGCGCGTACGAACGAGTCTTCACCGCGCACGAAGTTGAGGTCGCTGGCCCACAGCAGGGCGTCGTAGCCGCGTTGCTCCGTGAAGGCGAGGCCGTGCGCGCGCAGCGACCCGCGTTCGGCGCAGGCGTGGGCGTCGAACGACTGGACGCCGAAATAGCGCGCGAGCGCGCCGGAGATGCGGCCCTGCGGCACGAGCAGCACGATGGGCGTCGGGCTGTCTTGCCATTGCTCGAGCAGCGCGTCGACAGCGGGGTTCTCGTACGCAAAGAGCGAGATCACCGTGGCATCCGGACCCGGCGGCGGGCCGCCGGTGGCGCTTTGCCACCATGCCGCGCGCGCGTCGGCCGAGCGCTCGAACGCCGCGCGCGCGGCGTCCAGCTCGCGTTCCTTGAGCACGCCGCCCGTGCCCGGACCCAGTCCCGGGAAAAAGAAGTGCTTGAGCAGCGGGTAGCGCGGGTGCGGCGAAGGGCGCAGATGGAAATCGGCGACCCAGTCTTCGGCGCTCAGATATTCGAGGTTCAGCCACACGGGCGTGCGTTCGCGCTGCGCCATCGCGGCCAGGTAGGCGCTCGGCAGCTCGCAGGCGAACGCTTCGATCACCACATCGGCGATCTGCAGCGTCTCGCCCGCGTGCTCGGGCTCGTGCCAGTGCTCGACCACGACATCTTCGACGCTCTGCGTGGCCCGTTCGAGATCGATGGCGGGGCAAAGCCGCTGGAAAGCGTGCAGGTCGTCGACGAAGAGGCGCACTTCCCAGCCGTGCTCGTGCACAAGCTGGCGCGCGAGGCGCCAGCACACGCCGATGTCGCCGAAATTGTCGATCACGGCGCAGAAGATGTCGCAGGCGATGCGCGAGTCGGCTGTGGGTTGCGCGGCGTCGCGTTTGCGGGTTGCTGCGGGACGTTTGCTGTGTGGCATGGAGGCAGAAAGAGCGCAGGTGCGCAATCGTGAGAACGGCAATCGTGAGAACGGCAATCAGGCCATCGTGCCGCAAGGCCCGCAGGCCATCCGGCCGATGGGCCAGCGGGGTCGGCCCCGCGCGGAATGATCTAAACTTGCGATTCTAAGACACCCGCACAGCGGCGTCGCGAGAGGCGGCGCGGCTTGCCACCCGACGCCCCCAGACTGGATGACCGCTTCCACCGATCCCGACGTTTTCGACCCGAAAGAGGTCTTGGCGCAGCTCCCGCATCTGCCCGGCGTGTATCGCTATTACGACGCGCAAGGCACGGTGCTCTACGTGGGGAAGGCGCGCGACCTGAAAAAGCGCGTGTCGAGCTATTTCACGAAGACGCAGCTCTCGCCGCGCATTGCCATGATGGTCACGCGCATCGCGCGCGTCGAGACCACGGTCACACGCTCCGAGGCCGAGGCGCTGCTGCTCGAGAACAATCTCATCAAGGCGCTCACGCCGCGCTACAACATCCTGTTTCGCGACGACAAGTCGTATCCGTTCCTCAAGCTCACAGGCCACAAATTTCCGCGCATGGCGTACTACCGCGGCGCGGTCGATCGCAACAACCAGTACTTCGGGCCGTTTCCGAGCGCCTCGGCGGTACGCGAGAGCATCCAGATCCTGCAGCGCGTGTTCCAGCTGCGCACCTGTGAAGACTCGGTGTTCAACAACCGCACGCGGCCCTGTCTGCTGCATCAGATCGCGCGCTGCACGGCGCCGTGCGTCGGCGCGATCAGCGCGGACGATTACGCGCGCGACGTGAGCAACGCCTCGCGCTTCCTGCTCGGCCGTCAGAACGAGGTGATGAGGGAGCTGGAGACGAAGATGCATGCGTTCGCCGCCGAGCTGAAGTTCGAGCAGGCGGCGGCGGTGCGCAACCAGATGAGCTCGCTCTCGACGGTGCTGCATCAGCAGGCCATCGAGACCGGCAGCGAGAGCGACGTCGACATCCTCGCGGTGGTGGCGCTGGGCGGGCGGGTCTGCGTGAATCTCGCGATGGTGCGCGGCGGCCGCCATCTGGGCGACAAGGCGTATTTTCCGGCGCACGTCGAGCGCGCGCTGACCGACGAGGAGGGCGGTGTCGCCGAGGAGATCGACGGCGAGACCGTGCTGGCGGCATCGGCGCTGAAGTCGCTGCCGTCGCTCGCGCGCAAGGCCATGGTGGCCGCGGCGGGGGCGCACGCCGGCCATGAAAGCGAAGAAGGGGGCGATGAGGCTGGAGATGAGCGCGAGCAAGCCGATGAAGGCGCCGCGCCCGATCCGCTCGCGCTCGCGGTGGATCTCGCGAACGAGGCGCAAGGGGCGGACGGTGTGGAATCGGCTGCCGGGACCGAATGCAGCGACGCCGAAGAGGAAGCCGATGCCGGCGAAAGCGCCGAGGGCGGCGCAGGCACCGACTCCGCGTCGGCCGCCAAGCCGGCCGCGCGCGGCAAGCCCGAGATCGGCATCGAATCCGAAGTGCTCGACGCGTTCATCGCCCAGCACTACTTCGGCAACCGCGTGCCGCCGGTGCTGGTGGTGAGTCATCCTCCGGCGAACCGCGAGCTCGTCGACGTGCTCAGCGAGCAGGCCGGCCACAAGGTCACGCTGCTGCGCCAGCCGCAAGGGCAAAAGCGTGCCTGGCTCGCCATGGCCGAGCAGAACGCGCGGCTCGCGCTCGCCCGCCTGCTCTCCGAGCAGGGCTCGCAGCAGGCGCGCACGCGCTCGCTCGCGCAGATGCTCGGGCTCGAGCTCGACGACCTCGCGCATCTGCGCATCGAGTGCTTCGACATCAGCCACACGATGGGCGAGGCGACCCAGGCGTCGTGCGTCGTCTATCACCATCACAAGATGCAGTCGGGCGAGTATCGGCGCTACAACATCACGGGCATCACGGGCGGCGACGACTACGGGGCCATGCGTCAGGTGCTCACGCGCCGCTACGAAAAGATGGTCGCGCAGTCGGCGCGCGACGAAACCGACGCAGCGCAGACCTTGCCCGCGCCCGAAGCGCCCGAAGCGCCCGAAGCGCCCGAAGCGCCCGAAGCGCCCGAAGCCGCCGATAACAGCGCGGCGTCTCCCGAAGGCGCGGAGCCCGTCGCTGCGGGCGGCACGCTGCCCAACATCGTGCTGATCGACGGCGGCAAGGGCCAGGTCGAGATCGCGCGCCAGGTGTTCGTCGAGCTGGGGCTCGACCCTGCGATGCTGGTGGGCGTGGCCAAGGGCGAGGGGCGCAAGGTCGGTCTCGAGACCCTCGTGTTCGCCGATGGCCGGCCGCCGCTCGAGCTGGGCAAGGAGAGTGCGGCGCTGATGCTGGTCGCGCAGATCCGCGACGAGGCGCACCGCTTCGCCATCACGGGCATGCGCGCGAAGCGCGGCAAGACGCGCCAGACTTCGCGGCTCGAAGAGCTCGAAGGGGTGGGCGCCAAGCGCCGCCAGCGCCTGCTCGCGCGCTTCGGCGGCCTGCGCGGCGTGATGGCCGCGAGCGTGGAGGATCTGGCGAGTGTGGAGGGCATTTCGCACGCGCTCGCCGAGCAGATCTACCAGCAGCTTCATTGAGCCCGCTACCACGTCACCTACCGCGCCGCCTTACGTTTGCTTGTGGCAGGTCCGGCGACGCGGCACAATTGCATCTCCCATCATTGCAATCTCCCCTGACAGACTGCGCCACACGATGCCGTTCAATATTCCGATTCTCCTGACGTGGCTGCGGATCGTGCTGATTCCGCTCGTGGTTGGCGTGTTCTATCTGCCGCAGACGATGTTGAGCCCGATGCATCAGAACACGGCCGCCATGTTGATCTTCGTGCTCGCGGCGCTGACCGACTGGTTCGACGGCTATCTCGCCCGCAAGTGGAATCAGACCTCTTCGTTCGGCGCGTTCCTCGACCCGGTGGCCGACAAGCTCATGGTGACGGCCGCGCTGCTCGTGCTCGTGCATCTGCAGCGCCTCGACGCCGTCATCGCGCTCGTGATCGTGGGCCGCGAGATCGCCATTTCGGCGCTGCGCGAATGGATGGCGCAGATCGGCGCGTCCAAGAGCGTCGCGGTGAATCAGCTCGGCAAGTTCAAGACGGCGTGCCAGATGGTGGCAATCCCCATGCTGCTGTTCTATGCGCCGCTCACGATCGGCGGGCTCACGCTGTTCGACTCGCGCGTGTGGGGCACGTGGCTCATCTACGTGGCGGCCGTGCTGACGATCTGGTCGATGCTCTATTACATGAAGCTCGCGTGGCCGCAGATCCGCGAGCGGGGGAGCCTGTAAGCGGCGCAGCCGTGGAGCCCCCCTCGCGAATCTTTTTTAAAAAGATCATGCGAAGGGGTTGACACGATTCTGCGGCTTATACATAATCTCACTTCTCCGCTGCACGACAAGCAGCAAACGAAGCAGATGCAGTGGAGATCGCTGAAGATAAGCAGTAAATCAGCGGCGATGTAGAAAAAATGCGGGAGTAGCTCAGTTGGTAGAGCGCAACCTTGCCAAGGTTGAGGTCGCGAGTTCGAGACTCGTCTCCCGCTCCAGAATTTAGGCGCGACGTTTTGCAGCAGTGTGAAACGGGGTGCCGGAGCAGTAAAGGTTGGTCCGGTAGTAAAAATGCGGGAGTAGCTCAGTTGGTAGAGCGCAACCTTGCCAAGGTTGAGGTCGCGAGTTCGAGACTCGTCTCCCGCTCCAGAATTCAGGGGAAGCAGCGCTTCCCTTTTTATTTGGCAGGCCGCGAGGCCGCCGCAAAAAAATCTGTCCGGTGATTGTGGGCGCAAGCAGTACGGCGTGCCAGAAGCATCGAGCAGTCCGCATCTGGCGCGATAGCAAAGCGGTTATGCAGCGGCCTGCAAAGCCGTGTAGGCCGGTTCGACTCCGGCTCGCGCCTCCAGGTAAGACAAGAAAAGCCACCTTCGGGTGGCTTTTCTTTTTTCTGCTGCGTATCCATGTCGCGTGCATGCCGTGAGTGTTGCGCGCGGCCCGCGAGCTAGCCAGGTGGCCGGTCGTACCAGGTCAAATGGGTGATGTGCTGTCCCGCGGACTCGCGCACAATCCCTGGATCGTTTCTACTGGACTCCGGCCATGCCCATCGAACTTCCCGAAGACGCGCGCGCCGCCGCGATTGCGTCGATCCAGCGCTACTTCGACGCCAACATGGACGAGCCGATCGGCAATATCGCCGCGGGCGGCCTGCTGGGCTTCTTCCTCGAAGAGATCGGGCCCGCCGTCTATAACCGGGCGATTGCCGATGCGCAGGAGCGCATGCAGGCGCGCATCGTCGAACTCGATATCGACTTGCACGAAGAGCCGTTTCAGTACTGGCGCAAGTTCGATTCGTCGCGCCGGCGCAAGTGAAAGCCGCCGGCCGGGCTGCGTTTGTGCCGCGCTTGCGCAGCAAGGCATAATCGACGCTTCAGCAAACTTTGACGGAAATCACATGATTGCGCAGTCTCCCGCATTGCCGACGGCCCAGCTCGATTGGCAATGGCACGCCTTCGATTCGCTTTCCTCACGCGATGTCTATGAAATGCTCAAACTGCGCTCGGCCGTGTTCGTGGTGGAGCAGAACTGCGTGTACGGCGATATCGACGGCCTCGACGGCGACGCGTGGCATCTGTTTGCTTGGGGCGAGCGGTTCGGCAAGCGCGAACTCGCGGGCTATCTGCGGGTGCTGCTGCCCGACGCAGAGGATCCTGATGTGCGCATCGGCCGCGTGGTGACATCGGCAAACTTTCGCGGCATCAAGCTGGGCAACGGGCTGCTGGAACGTGCGATCGGGCACATCGGGCAGCAATGGCCGGGCGTGGCGATGCGGCTGCATGCGCAGGCGCATCTGCAAAAGTTCTACGGTGCGTTCGGCTTCAAGCCGGTTTCAGAGATTCACGACGAGGACGGCATTGCGCACGTGTGGATGCGCTCCGCCTGACCTGTCGTACTTGCACCGCACGTCACGGTTTGCGCGTGCAGCGCATGCGCTCAGGTGTGCTGCACCTCGTGCTGCTGCGAGGCGCGTGTGGGCTTGCGCGCGTCTTGTGGGCGCTTGAGGCGTCCGCGCGCCGAAAGCCGCATCCAGTGACGCAGCGCGATCAACGCGCCGATCACGCTCATCATCGATCCCGGAATCCACAACAGCAGGCCGCCGATCTGCTGATCGCGCATTGGCGAGAGCCACGTGAACGCGCGTCCGCAGATCGAGTAGACGGGATAGAGCTCATGTGATGTGAAGAAGATGAAGGCGCCGAGCACGATCTGCGGCGGAATCGCCGCGATCACCACCAGCACGCGCTTGCCGGGTGCGAGACGCGCGGGCGGCGCGGGGCGCGGATCGAGCACGAGCCACCAGAACAGCAGGCCGTCGATCACCATGCTCCAGTTCATCACGCGATAGAGCCGCCAGTCGAGCATCGCGATGAAGTGAATGGGCGAGAGCAGCCAGAAGTAGATGAGCCCGACGAAGAGCGTCACGGCGACGACCGGATGCATGACGACGTCGAGCGCCGCGCGCACCGGCCGCGCGCTCAACGCAGGGCGCACGAAGCGTTGCCGCCACGCGAACGGGATGCCTGCACGCAGCGCCGCGCCCGGATAAGCGAGCGCGATGAAGAACGGCCCGAGGTGATGCAGCACGAGATGCTGCGCGCGGTGCATGAAGAACTCATGCTCGAAGAAGTAGTCGAGCCGCGTATGCAGCGCGACATAGAGCGCGCTGAGCCCAAACCAGAACGAGATCTGGCGCGCCAGCGAAACTCTCGCGTGGCGCTTGCCGCGCACGAACAGCACCGCCGTCAGGACGACGGCGATCACGACGGTCGGCGAAGGCTCCCACGGGTCGAGCCAATAGAGCAGGTTCATCGCGGGCTTCTGCACGGGTTCATTGCGGGCTTCTGCGCAGCTTCATTGCGGACAGCCGCGCAGGTTCATCGCATGCTTCTTCACGAGGGCCATGGCGCGCTTCTTCGCGCTCATCACGCCATCATTGCTGCGACGGCGGCTTGACCGCGAACGGCGTGTCGAGCGTCGCGCCGTCCGAGAACTGCAGCTTCACCTTCACCGTGTCGCCGGGCGCGATCTTGTGCTTCGCGTGCTCGAGCATCAGGTGATAGCCGCCCGGAGCGATTGCGAGCGTGCCGTGCGCGGGCACCGTAGCCTTGTCCACCATGACCATCTTCTGCGTCGAGCCGTTCGAGACGGTCTGATGCAGCATCACCATCCCGTAGTCGTCGCTCGACACATTCACGAGGTCGACCGGCTTGTCGCCGTCGTTCTTCAGCGTGACGTAGCCCGCCGCCGGCAAATCGTTCGGCAGCCAGCGGACCCATGCATTCTGCGCGGTGAGCGCGGCGCTGGCGGCGTGTGCCGCAGGGGCGAACGCTGCGAACGTGCAGGCGAGGGCGCAGCCAAGCGTGGCGCCTAGTCGGCTGATGCGGCTCATGCGAGCAATGCGGTGGGACTTCATTTTCATCGTCATGGCAGTTCCTGTTGCGGGTGGTACGGAAATCGGTGTTGCGGATTGCGCCGGTGCACAGGGGCTCCGGCGAAGCCCGGCGGCGCTCACGTCGAGGAGCCGATCACGCGGCGCACGTCGTGTGCGATGGCGTCGGGCGAGTCCTTGTCGGTAGCGAGCAGGCGCGCGCGGCCTTGCGCGTCGAATACGTAGACGGCCGAGCTGTGCGTGACTTCGTAGCTGCCGTCGGGGTCGCGCTTTTCCATCTGATACGCCACGCGATAACGCTTTGCGAGCGATTCGATTTGCGCATCGGTGCCGGTCAGGCCGAGCGCATGCTCAGCGTCGAACGCGCTCACGTAGGCATGCAGCGCCTGCGGCGTGTCGCGTGCCGGATCGACGCTGATGAAGAGTATCCGCACATGCTGCGCGTCGGGTCCGAGTTTTGCTATGACCTGCATCAGACGCGCCATCGTTTCCGGGCAGACGTCCGGGCAATGCGTGTAGCCGAAGTACACGAGCGCCGTATTGCCGTGCAGATCCGCGCCGGTGATGGGCTTGCCGGTGTCGGCGGTGAGCGCGAACGTGAGGTCGGGCAGATGGCCGCTCACATCGGCAAGTTGCCACGGCTCCACCGGATGCGAACAGGCGCCGAGCAGCGCGGAGCCGGCGGCAAGCGTCAACAGTGCCACGACACGTGCGCCGCGCAGGGCACGGTGCAGGTGGGCCGGGAGGATCCGGCGGACCACGGCGCGGGGTGCGAAGCGTGACGAACGTGAAGCGTCGATCTCGGGGAACAAAGGCTCTCTCGTTAACTCGGTTTACAAGGCCATGAGCGTGGCCGGCCCACGCCATGTCGCTGGACTGTAGCAAAATTGGGGGCTCACTGCCGCGCATGGCCCGCTGCGGCGGGACGGCAGGGGCAATTTGCCGCATTTGTCTTGCCGATGGGTGGCTTTACGCAAATCGGCACCGCAAAAAAGCGTCTGAACACATCGAGTCGATGCTGCGTACGCCGCCGCGTGCCAGGCCGGCCAGTGAAGGCAGGCGCCATGGCCGCGCAGGCGGCCATTCTCGAAAATCAGCACGATGCGCGGTAAGATGCGCACACTTTCTGCGTCGGGCGAGCGCTCGCCTGATCAATACCCGGCCTGCGCGCCGAGGGACGAAACGAACGTAATGCAAGTACTTCCGGCTGAATTGCCGCTCGACAAGACGGCGTTTTTCTTCGACTTCGACGGCACGCTCGTCGACCTTGCGCCCACGCCCGACGGCGTGCTGGTGCGCCCCGACATGCTCGCGCTGCTCGCCGCCCTGCGGCGTGCGACGCACGGCGCTGTGGCGATCGTTTCGGGGCGTGGCATCGATAGCATCGATAACTTCCTCGGCATGCCGGATCTCCCGGTCGCGGGCCTGCACGGCGCCGAGCGCCGCGACGCGAACGGCGACACGCAGCGTGTTGGCTTCAACGATCAGCGTCTTCTGCACATGGAGCAGGTGCTCGCCGAAGTGGTGCGCACGCATGCGGGCATGCTGCTCGAGATCAAGGGCGCGTCGCTCGCGCTGCACTACCGCAACGCGCCCGAGCACGAGGGCGTCGCGCGCGCGGCCACCGAAAAGCTCGCAGCCGAATTCGCCGACGCGTACGCGCTGCAGCCGGGCAAGATGGTCTACGAGATCAAGCCGAAGGACGTCGACAAGGGCCGCGCGCTGCGCGCCTTCCTCGACGAGCCGCCGTTCGCGGGCCGCACGCCCGTGTTCGCCGGCGACGATCTGACCGACGAGAAGGGCTTCGCCGTGGTCAACGCCCAGGGCGGCCTCTCGATCAAGGTAGGCGGTGGCGATACGATCGCGAAGACACGCGTCGAGTCGGTCGAAGCGTTGCTCGCGTGGCTCGACACACTCGTCGCGCCGGTGCGCGGCGCCTGAACCTGGCGCGCGCCGGTGCTCCGGCCCCCGTGCGCCGGCGCGGCCTGCGTGGCCCCTGGGCCTCACCCGCACGGGCGCGTCTAACTTCTTTTCTGCACGGAACCTGCATCTCATGAGCCGACTGATCATCGTGTCGAACCGGGTCGCGCCGATCTCCGAAGGCGGCCCGGCCGCGGGCGGTCTCGCGGTCGGTGTCTACGACGCGCTCAAGGAAACTGGTGGCATGTGGTTCGGCTGGAGCGGCGAGGTGCTCTCGTCCGGCCAGCCGCAGATCCAGCTCGAAGAGCGCGGCCCGGTCACCTTCGCGACCATCGGCCTGTTGCGCCGCGACTACGACCAGTACTACCGCGGCTTCTCGAATGCCACGCTCTGGCCGGCGTTCCACTATCGCGCCGATCTCGTGCAGTACGACCGCAACGAATACGCGGGCTATTGCCGCGTGAACGCGTGGCTCGCGCAGCAGCTCGTGCCGCTTTTGCGCGACGACGACGTCATCTGGGTCCACGACTATCACCTGATTCCGTTCGCCGAGGCGCTGCGTGCGGCGGGCGTGAAGAACCGCATCGGCTTCTTCCTGCACATCCCGTTTCCGGCCTCGCAGGTGCTGCTGGCGGTGCCGCCGCACCGCGAGCTGGTGCAGGCGCTGTGCTCGTTCGACTTGCTCGGCTTCCAGACCAAGCCTGACGTGCGCGCGTTCTGCGACTACATCGTGAACGAGGCGGGCGGCACGGTCGAAAAGCGCGCCGACGGCCTCACGCAGATCGAGGCGTTCGGCAAGACCCTGTGCGCGAACGATTACCCGATCGGCGTCTATCCCGACGAAGTCGCCGAGCTCGCCAAGGCTGGCGAGCTCGACAAGCCGGTGCGCACGCTCAAGGCCACTCTGCACGGCCGCAAGGTGATCATGAGCGTGGACCGGCTCGACTACTCGAAGGGCCTCGTCGAGCGTTTTCGCGCTTTCGAGCGGCTGCTCGAGCAGACGCCATCGCAGCGCAACAAGGTGTCGTTCGTGCAGATCGCGCCGCCCACGCGCGCCGATCTGCACGCGTACCAGGACATCCGCCTGCGGCTCGAAGCCGAGTCGGGCCGCATCAACGGCCGCTTCGCCGAGCTCGACTGGACGCCGATCTGGTACATCCACCGCCAGTACGAGCGCGCCGTGCTCGCGGCGCTCTTTCGCGCTTCGCACGTGGGCTACGTCACGCCGCTGCGCGACGGCATGAACCTCGTCGCGAAGGAATACATCTCGGCGCAGGACCCCGAGAATCCGGGCGTGCTGGTGCTCTCGCGCTTCGCTGGCGCAGCGCAGGAGCTGGGCGGCGCGCTGATCGTGAATCCGCTCGACATCGATGGCATGGCCGACGCCCTCGGCAAGGCGCTCTCGATGCCGCTCGCCGAGCGCCTCGCTCGCTACAACGACATGATGGTGCAATTGCGCGAGAACAACGTCTCGGTCTGGCGCGACCGTTTCATGCGCGACTTGACGAGCATGGCCGCGCACGCTGGCGTGTCGTTGCCGGCGCCCGTCGAGCCGGCGCAGCCATAGCAGGGCGGAGAGAGGCGGATCCGCTGGCGCTCGAAGCCGCCTCGAAGCCCCTCGAGCATGGCCAAGAAAGAAAAAGCCGCTTCGTGAACTGAACGAAGCGGCTTTTTCTTTTGGTGCGGGCAGCGGGCCCGGCGTCAGGCCACGTGCTTTTCGTCGGCTTTCTTGTTGCCCAGATGCAGCGTGGACGGCTTGCCGTGCTGCTTGCCGAGCAGGTCGCGATACAGGCCCGGGCGGTTGCGCAATTCCTCGGGGCTGCCGTCGTCGATCACCTTGCCCGCGCTCATGACGATGATGCGGTCGAAGGTGTGCAGCGTGGAGAGGCGGTGCGCGATCGCGATCACGGTGCGGCCGACCATGAGCCGGTCGAGCGCCTGCTGAATGGCTTCCTCCGAGGCGCTGTCGAGCGCCGAGGTGGCCTCGTCGAGCAGCAGGATCGGCGAATTCTTGAGGATCGCCCGGGCGATCGCGATGCGCTGGCGCTGGCCGCCCGAGAGCTTCACGCCGCGGTCGCCCACGAGCGTGTCGTAGCCCTCGGGCATGGCCTCGATGAAGTCGGCGCAGCGCGCCTCGCGGGCCGCGGCGAGCACTTCTTCGCGGGTTGCCTCGGGGCGGCCGTAGGCGATGTTCTCGTAGATCGAGCGGTGCAGCAGGGAAATGTCCTGCGGCA
Organism: Paraburkholderia silviterrae; assembly: GCF_004353915.1. Taxonomy (GTDB): domain Bacteria; phylum Pseudomonadota; class Gammaproteobacteria; order Burkholderiales; family Burkholderiaceae; genus Paraburkholderia; species Paraburkholderia silviterrae. The sequence goes on from NZ_SMRP01000003.1 coordinate 610,676, forward strand.
CGAGCGCGATGGCGTGGCGCAGGCTGTCCTGCGTGACATGGGCGATGTCCTGGCCGTCGATCTTGATCGCGCCGCCCTGGGTGTCGTAGAAGTGCTGCAGCAGCGCGAGCACCGTGGTCTTGCCGGCGCCCGACTTGCCAATCAGGCCCACGCGCTGGCCCGCCTCGATATGCAGGTCGAAGTGGTCGAGGATCGGCTTGCGGTGCGGATACGCGAAGGTGACGCCTTCGAAGTCCACCCGGCCGCCCTGGGCCACCAGCTCGCTGGCGTCGTCGCGGTCGGGCATGCCGTGCGGCTCGAGCAGCGTCTGCACGGCTTCGGCCAGACGCGCGACGTGCTGCGTGACGTCCACGAGCGCCACGGCCAGATCTCGCGTGCCGTGCAGGATCGTGAAGCCGAGCGAGCTCACCAGCACGATGTCACCGGAAGTGGCCTTGCCCTGGTTCCAGAGCCACAGCGCCCAGCCAAGCAGGCCGGCCGAGAGCATCGCCGTGATGATGGCGTGCAGCAGGCGCAGTTTCTCCAGATAGAGCAGGCTCGAGCGGCGGGCGTCGAGCTCCGCCTTGACGGTCGAGCCGAAGCGCTTTTGCTCGCGCAGCGTCATGCCGAAGGCGCGCACGAGCGCCATGTTGCCGATCACGTCGACGAGCTCGCCGTCCACGGCGGCCGCCCTGGAGGCGAACGTGTGGTGGCGCGCCGAGCCGCGCCCGGCCAGCTTGAAGAGAATGATCGAAAGAATCGCCGAGCACAGCAGCAGGCCCGCCGCCATCAACGGATTGACCGAAATGATCATGACGATGGCGCCCGCCACGGCGATGCACGGTGGCAGCACGTTCCAGGCAGTGGTGTTCTCGGCGGTGTAGACGGCGTTCGATGTGGCGGTGATCCGGCTCGCGAGCGTGCCGGGCTGCTTTTCCGCGTAATACGTGTTCGAGTGGCCGCTCAGGTACTGGAAAAGGTCGCGCCGCAAGTCGCCCGTGACGGTGACGAAGGTGTGCGCGGCGAACCAGCCGCCAACCCGCCAGAGCAGGTTGTCGGCCGCAATCAGGCCGACGAGGATCGCGAACGCGGTCCACAACGGGCCTGGATGGTGGCGGCCCGCGCCCAGCACGTCGATCAGATGCTTGATCGCGTATTGCGAGGCGAGGGCGCAGCCCACGGCCGCGAACACGCTGGCGAGCACGACGGCATGGGCAAAAGGATGGCGCTTGATATAGCGGAAAAGGAACGCAAGTGGCCGTCGCGCATAGCTCGCGAGCTTTGCGTTGTGGGCGTTACGCTGGGCGATGGTCAGATGTTCCAATTGATCGGTGGTCGGTCTGACGGAGCTTCGTCCGTGCAAGGTAGAAAAAGAGGCAAAAAGGCGCGCAACGGCAAACCTGGCGGCATTCCCGCATTGTAAACACCCCAAGCGCGAGCCGCATGGCTCGTGCCCGGCGGGACGCGCATCTTATCGCGACTATGTCACAGGGAGTGTCCCTTCCCGACATGTTGTCGCGCCGGAGGCGCAACGGGTTTTCACGACCGTTTTCGAGATACAATTACGGATTGCGTTCAAGCTCGCTGTATGCACACATCACGCGCCGTACCGCAGGCGCGTCCGCAAGCCTCCCGGGCCGCGAGATCCAGCAAACCAGGGCCAGATATTGAAGCATTTTGCCCCTGGTTTTAGCGCCGCGCTGCCCGGAAACGAACCCCCAATCTAGAACGCACTTAAAAAACAAGGGGTTGCGGAGTGTTTCCGCTTTGTAACAACGTAAAGAGTTTGAAATCTCGTAGCCGGCAATGGGTGCAAACCCCGATAATGCCGACTCGAACAGCGTAGGGAATTTGACAGCATGACGTCAACGACCGCGAACCCTGCGCGTTTACCGCCTGAGCCGCCGCGTGTGTCAATTCAAGACTTCACAACTGCGTCGGTCAGTGTGCCGGGCTTCCGGCGCGGTTAGCGGTAAGGAACGCCTGGTGGGGCGCGCGGCAACGAGGCCGCAGCTCGCGAGGTCGATTGTCAAAATTGCAGCACTTAGCCCGATTTATTACGAGGAAGGAGTTCACCACTATGCGAATCGCTCAAATCGCTCCGTTGCACGAGGCGGTTCCTCCCAAGCTGTACGGCGGCACGGAACGGGTGGTCTCCTACCTGACCGAAGCGCTGGTCGAGCAGGGCCACGACGTCACGCTCTTCGCCAGCGGCGATTCGATCACCTCGGCAAAGCTGGAAGCATTCTGGCCGCAGGCGCTGCGCCTCGACCCGACGATTCGCGACGTGATGGCTCCGCACATGCTGCTGCTCGAAGAAGTGCGCCGCCGCGCGCATGAATTCGACGTGCTGCATTTCCACATCGACTATTACCCGTTCTCGCTGTTCCAGCGTCAGGAAGTGCCGTTCGTCACCACGATGCACGGCCGTCTCGACCTGCCGGAACTGCAGCCGATCTTCAACGCGTTCAGCGACGTGCCGGTCGTCTCGATCTCGGACAACCAGCGCACTCCGCTGCAGCAAGCCAATTGGCAGCAGACCGTCTATCACGGCCTGCCCGAAGACGTGCTCAAGCCGATTCCGAACGTCGAGCCCGGCTACCTCGCATTCCTCGGCCGCGTCTCGCCGGAGAAGGGGCTTGACAAGGCGATCCGCATCGCCGGCCAGGCGGGCATGAAGCTCAAGGTTGCCGCCAAGATCGACAGGGCCGACCGTGCCTACTACGAAGAAGTCATCAAGCCGCTGATGGCGCTGCCGCACGTCGAGTACATCGGCGAAATCGGCGAAGCCGAAAAGCGCGAATTCCTCGGCAATGCGCATGCGCTGGTGTTCCCGATCGACTGGCCGGAGCCCTTCGGTCTCGTGATGATCGAAGCCATGGCCTGCGGTACGCCGGTCATCGCGTTCAAGCGCGGCTCGGTGCCGGAAGTCATCGACAATGGCGTGTCGGGCTTCGTCGTCGAAGACGAGATCAGCGCAGTCGCGGCGGTCAAGCGCCTGTCGACGCTGTCGCGCGAGAAGGTGCGCGGCGCGTTCGAGGCACGCTTCTCGTCGAAGGTGATGGCGCGCAACTACGTCGCCGTGTACGAAGAAATGCTGCGCCAGAAGCGCCGCACCGTGCTGCGCGAAGTCAACGCCGGCTAAGCGGCCAGCGCATTGGCAGGTCAGGCGCTCGGCCTGGCCGTCGCCGCCCGGCACGCGCCGCCGAGCGTGCCTGCCTGTCCAACGCCCTAACGCCCCAGTGCTTTGCGCTGGGGCGTTGTCGCATTTGCGCCGCATTTGGCCTCGGGACAAGGTAAACACTACCGGCGAGCGTGAGGGGCGGCGGCAATGTCCCTATAATGGCCGTTCCGCGAAATCCGCAATCTATTCACGACCGCAGCGCGCGACAAGCGTGCAAGACGACTGCGCATGACCACAGCGCAAGACCAACGCCACCTGAGGAGAAGTGCCTTGGCGAGATCTCGACCGACGCGCGCCGCCACCGTTCCCGGTGCCGGAAAGATGTTCGCGCTGCGCGCAATCGGTCTCGTGATCCTTGCGCGCTGGCTGCACTCGATGGGGGACATGAATTTCCTCCCGGCGCTGCGGGGCATGGCTTCGTCGCCGGCTGCGTGCCTGAATCTGGTGTTCCTGTTTCTGCTGATCGTGCTGCCCGGTGCGAAGGCGCGCGTCGAGCGGCCATTCCATCCGCTGCCTCAATGGCTGCGCCAGGCGTTGCGCATTTTCGGCGTGCTCGGCTGCCTGTTCGCGCTCTGGTCGATCGGCCTGTTCGTCTGGGACGCGGGCTGGCGCAGCGCGGTGCAGGCGATCGAGTCCACCAACGGCTGGCTCGTCGTGGCGCCCGCGCTCTACGCGTCCGTCGTCTGGATCTGCCGTCCGCGCGCGTTGTGGCGCACCAACGTGGCGGCACGGCGTTTCGCGATCGGGCGCTATGCAGTGTCGATCGATGCCGCGACGCGCACGACCATTGTCTGGCTCGAGAGCCGCAAGGTCGGGCAGTACGATGCGCGCGAACTGTCGGTGCGCTGGCCGGTGGGTATTGGGCCGGCCGCCACGACGCCACGCTCCGCGCCGGCTGATGCACCGGCTGATGCACGGGCAGATGCGCCGGCGGCTGGCGCGACGCCGGCCGAACCCGGCGCCGTTGCGCAGAGCGCGAGCCCGGCACCGGCGGCGTCGACGATATCGGCCACGGCGGTAAAGCCGGCTGCGAGCGAAGCGCCTGCCGCCCCGGCGTTGCCGCGCCAGGCCGCGCCGGCGCGCGCTGCCGGGCGCTATCCCGGGATCGAATTGCTGTGGGACTCGCCAGCAGCGGCGGGCCACAATCGTCAGACCGTCATGCGCGTGCGGCTCATGACCGAAGGCGACCGCGTCGCCGCGCGCGCACTCGATGCCGCACTGAAACAGGCGTCGCCCGTCGCTCTGATCGAGCCGCCCGGCAGCACCGCATAAGGCCGTTCCTGCGCGGAGCGTGCTTCGCGCAAGCTTGTCGATCCCGTCGTCGTTTCGAAGGAGTCGCGATGCTCACACGCTGGTTGCTTGCCGCCATTCACCTGCTGGCCTTCGGCTTCGCGCTCGCCTCGATTCTGCGGCGCACGCGCGGACTGCGCCGCTGCACTTCCACCGAGGCGTTGCCCGCGATCTTCGGCGCCGACAACGGCTGGGGCGGCTCGGCGGTCGTGCTGATCGTGACAGGGGCGATGCGGGCATTCGGCGGGTTCGAGAAGGGCGCCGACTATTACCTGCATGAGCCGCTCTTTCACGTGAAGATGGGCGTGCTCGTGCTGATCCTGCTGCTCGAGATCGCACCGATGAGGGCGCTGCTGCGCTGGCGGCTCGCCGTGCGCCGGGGCGATGTGCCCGATCTCACCGGCGCGCCGAAGTATGCGCGGATCGGCGCGTGGCAGACGGTGCTGCTCGTCGTGATGGTGTTCGCCGCGACCGGGATGGCACGCGGAATCGGCCTCGCTACGGGGGGCGCCTAGCAGGGCGCGCCTGGCGGGGCGCGCGGCAAGCGCACTTCGAGTCGGGCGCTCAAGGTGCGCCATCCAACTATGCTGATGAATGTTGTCGCCGCGCGGGAGTGCTGGCGCACATAGCAGTCGCATCGGCGCTCGGCCCGCGGCGCGTGTGGCATTAAGATCGACTCGCGCCGGGCAACGGCAGGGAACAGGGGGCCGGTGAGGCAGGCGGACACCGTGCGTGCGGGGCGTCGCAAGTCGGCTCGCCGCTCGTCTCGAACATGTTGCGCTGCGAGGGGAGACGCATCATGGGCTTGCATGGCTTGCGTGCGCGGATGGCCGCGCGCTGTCTCGCGGCGGTGGCACTCGTGTTGCTGTGCGCGGGGTGCCAGGCGCCGGACGGGGACACGGACGTCCATGCGGGAAAAGGCCATCACAAGGGCATGCACGGCGGCCGTCGCGAGGAGGACGCGCTCTCGCAGACGCAAGTGCACGCTCAGACTTCGGCGCAAGGGCAGGGTAATGCGTCGTCGCCGTCCCAGACGCCGCTCCCACTCGACGAACGTACACTCAAGGCCCAGCTCGCCGAGATGCCGGACGGCCGGGCGCGCCTAGCGCTGCTCGACCGCCTCGCCCGCGAGGACGCGCGCGACGGGCACATCAACGACTACTTCCACGTCCTCGATCTGATCGCGAGCGACAGCGGCATTGCGCCGGGCCGCCGCTCGCTCGCGGCTTCGGAGCTCGCCACGGCGTTTGCGTACGAGAAGGACTTCGCGCGCAGTCATCGAGCGCTCGACGACGCGAAGTCTTTCGCGGCCGAGACGAAAGATGCCGATCTCGATGCCTTGCCCGCCAATCCTGCGTACGCGGTGCTGCGCGCCGAAGCGGTGCTCGCATGGCGCTACCGGGGGCAATTCGATGTTGCGCTGCGCCTGAACCGCGAAGCGACCGATCTGGCCTGGCGCGACCTCGGCAATGCGTCGCTCAGCCCCGCGCGGCGCCATGCGGCCGCCAATGAGCTGATCGGCGACCTGCCAACGCAAACGAATCTGTTGATCCGCTGCAATCGTGCGACGGAGGCGCTCAGCTACGTCGAGGAACTCCGCTGGGATCTCGACAATGGCCCGCAACTCCATCCCACGACGGCCCAGCGTGCCCAGGTGGCGCGCGCGAGAGCGCTGGCGCTGACCTCGTTCGACGACTACGACGCGGCGCTTGCATCGATCGACGAGGCTATCGACGGTTTTCGCAAGGCCGGCATGTCGCCTGTCGCCTCGCCGTACGCCGAGTCGCTGCGCCTGCGCTTGCTCATTGCGCTCGCGATGGGCCGCATCGGCGACTATCGGGCCGACGTAGCGGGCTGGCAGGCGGCGCTCGCGTCGAACCCGACGCTGGGATCCGGCGCGGACGAGGGCGCCTCGCTCGCGTTTGCGGCTGGCGGCAATTGGCGCGAAGCGCAACTACGTCTTGACGAGAACGATCACCCTGAAAACAAGCATCGGCACAAGCATAAGGTGTACTACCGCAAGGACGCCGACCATCCAACTGCCAAGTTCGATGCGGCGCTGGCAATGCTCTATCGCCTCGAAGACCCGCAGGGGGACCTGAGCGAGGCGGATATCGCGAGCTACGTCGAGCCCTGGCTCGGCAGCGACGACGAGTGGGACGACGAAGGCACGCGCGGCGGCACCATCGACGACGGTGTGCTCGCGCTCTCGATGGCCCGCCTCATGAACGATGGCGCGACTGGGCAGGCGCTGGCGTTTCGCATCGCCGAGCTGTTCCATATGAACGCCACGCAGGGCGCCATGAACGACGGCGCGACGCGGCTCGCCGCGCAAACGCCGGCCTTGCGCGCACTGATCGAGCAGGAGGCGGCGCTGCGCTACCAGCTCGTGACGAGCGCATCGTTGTCCTCGGATGCGGAGGACAAGCTGCGTGCGCTGCGGCGCGAGATTGCATCGCAGTTTCCGCGCTACCGGGAACTGGTTGCGCCCGCGATTCCAACGCCCGAAGCGGTCGGCGCCGTCCTGCACGCGGGCGAAGTCTACGTGGATCTCTACGCGGGCCGCGAAGCGAGCTATGCGTTCGTGGTGCGCCCGGACCGCACGCTGCATGCCGTCGTGCTGCCGGTGACACGCGCGGCGCTCGCGACGCAAGTGGCGGCGCTGCGCGCCGGTTTCGACGCAGGCATGCCGCCTGCGCAGCCCGGAGACCTTGCGGGCTTCGATCTGGGCGCCGCGGCCGGGCTCTATCGTGCGCTCATCGCACCGATCGAGGCCGACCTGCAGGGCGCGAAGACCGTCTATCTCTCGACGAGCGGGATCCTGTCAAGCATTCCTTATGAAGTGCTGTTGCGACGCCCGGCGTCGAGCCTGGCCGATGCCGACTGGTGGCTCGACAGCACGACGCCGGTGCGCATGCCGAGTGCGTCGGCGCTCGTGAGTGCGCGCGCCGAACGTGTGGCACACGCGAGCGAGCCACTGGTTGCGTTTGCGGACCCGAGTTTCGACGGCAGCGCGCAGGCGCCGCGAGAGGACGGCGCGCGCGTGGTGGTGGGCGCACGGGCATTTCCCATGGATGCGCGCACGCTCTCGTTCGACTACCGGCGCGTGACGCCGCTGCCGGATACGCTCGATGAGGCCAACGCCATCGCGGTGGCGCTGGGCGCTTCGCCGCAGCAGAGTGTGATTTCGGGGCTGGCGGCTTCGCGCAGCCATGTGCTCGGGGAGAACCTCTCGAACGATCGCGTGGTGCTGTTCGCGACGCACGGCGTGATTCCGGGCGAGGTGCCGGGGCTGCGCAAGGCGGGGCTCGCGCTGGCCTACGAAGGGCGGGGCCTGCCCGACTCGATCCTCACCGCCGACGATATCGTGACGCTGCGCCTGAACGCGGATTGGGTCGTGCTTTCGGCGTGCAACACGGGGCTTGCTACTGGCGATGCGGGCGATTCGGTGTCGGCGCTCGCACGGGCGTTTTTCGCGGCCGGGGCGCGCAGCTTGCTCGTGACGCAGTGGGCGGTCGAGTCGAAGTCGGCCGCGCTCGTCACGAGCGGGCTGTTCGACGCCTACGCGGCGAATCCGGCGCTTTCGAAGGCCGATGCGCTTGCCCGGACCGAACGCGCAATGGCTGCCGGGAAGGAGGGCGCATTGTATCGGCATCCTTATTATTGGGCTGCGTATTTTCTTGCGGGAGATGCCCAGCGATAAGCGGATGGCCGTGGTCGGAGCGAGTCGTCCTGGCCGGAAATGAAAAAAGCCCCGTTGCGTACGCAACGGGGCTTTTTATCTTCGGTGCTTGTCTTTACCAACACCAGAAATTCTGGTGGGTAGTACTGGGATCGAACCAGTGACCCCTGCCGTGTGAAGGCAGTGCTCTACCGCTGAGCTAACCACCCGAAGAGATTGAAATTATGCCGGGCGTTTCCGATCTTGTAAAGACCTTTTTTAAGTATTTTGCTCAGTGGCCGAATTCTCCTCAGCAGGAGCCGGTTGCGTGCGCCACACCGAGGTGCCTTTCATCGCCTTGTCGAGACCATCGAGCAGCGCTTCGTGCGCCGCGAGCTCTTCCTCGCTTGCGGCGATCACGGGCAACGCGAGCGTTTCGAACTTCACGCGAGGCGCCGCTACGCTGCCGGTGGTCTCGGTCGCGCTCGTCATGTCGATGACGAGACTTTCCTGGCCACGCGTCATCGCCAGATAAACCTCGGCGAGCAGTTCCGAGTCGAGCAGTGCGCCGTGCAGCGTGCGGTGTGCGTTGCTGATGCCGAAGCGGTCGCACAGCGCGTCGAGCGAATTGCGCTTGCCGGGGAAGATCTGCTTGGCCTGCACCAGCGTGTCGATCACCTCACCGCAGTGCTCCTTGAACGAAGGCTTGCCGAGCATCGCGAGCTCGGCGTCGAGAAAGCCGATATCGAACGGCGCGTTGTGAATGATGATGTCGGCGTCACGCACGAAGTCGAGGATCTCGTCCGCGACCTCGGCGAACTTCGGTTTGTCCGAAAGGAACTCGGTGGTCAGGCCGTGCACCGCCAGTGCGCCCGGATCGCTGTCGCGTTCGGGGTTGACGTAGAAGTGCAGGTTCTTGCCCGTCAGCCGGCGATTGACCAGCTCGACGCAGCCGATTTCGATGATGCGGTCGCCCGTGCGGGGGTTCAGGCCGGTGGTTTCGGTATCGAGAATGATCTGGCGCATGTCGTTTGCAGCGTGATGGTGTGGTGGCGGGGGCAGCGCGTTCTGTGGGACGCACTACGCGTGCCGCTCGGATTCAGGCGAGCGTGGCGACGCCGCGGTTCGCGAGCGCGTCGGCGCGCTCGTTCTCCGGATGGCCGGCGTGGCCCTTGACCCAGCGCCACTCCACCTCGTGTTGCGCGACAAGCGCGTCGAGGCGCTTCCACAGGTCGTCGTTCTTGACGGGCGTCTTCGCGGCCGTCATCCAGTTCTTCTTCTTCCAGCCGTGGATCCACTCGCTGATGCCTTTCTGCACGTATTGCGAGTCGGTGTGCACGGTCACCTTGCACGGGCGCTTGAGCGCTTCGAGCGCGGCGATCACCGCCATCAGCTCCATGCGGTTGTTGGTCGTGCCGGGCTCGCCGCCGAACAGTTCTTTTTCCTGCGCGCCGAAGCGCAAGAGCGCGCCCCAGCCGCCGGGGCCGGGATTGCCCTTGCAGGCGCCGTCCGTGAAGATTTCGACGAAGTCGGGTGAGCTCATGAGTCCTTGTTGCGAGTAGGGGAGGGAGTGGTGGCGGCGGCCTTCAGGCTGGGCGCCAGCACCGGTTTCTTGACCTTCAGCGGGCCGACGAGGCGCATGCCGCGCACGCGCTTGATGGCCGATACCATATAGATGGCGCCGAAGATCGGCCACCAGCGGTCGCCGGCGGCCTCCATGAATGCATAGCGCCCGAGCCATTGCTCGGTGGCGAGCGGCGGACGATAGCAGCCGAAGCGTCCGCGTTCAAGCTCGAAGCCAAGCAGCTTGATCCAGTCTTTCAGGCGCGTGAAGGCGATCAGGTCCTCGCGCGCGGGCAGAAACGGGTGGCCCGTGAGTTTCGCCGCCGACTGGCGCGCGCCCCACAGCGAGAGCGAATTGAAGCCGACGATCAGCAACTGCCCTTCGGGCATGAGCACGCGTTCGGCTTCGCGCAGCAGGCGGTGCGGATCGCTCGTGAATTCCAGCGTGTGCGGCATCACGATGAGGTCGACGCTCTGCGCCTCGAACGGCAGATCGAGATGGTCGCACCACACCGTGCTGCGCCCGGCCGGCGCGTGGGGCGCAGAAGGAAGCTGCAAATCGGACGGCGCAAGGGCGCCCGGCACCGTATACGGCGCGCTCGTCGCGCTGGCCGCGTCGAGCACGAGGCCGCGGCACGGCATGCGGTTCTCGCGCAGCGCGTCGAGCTGCGGCAGGCCGAGCTGCAGCGCATGGTAGCCGAACATGTTCGACACCACGCGGTCGAGCTGCTCCTGCTCCCAGCCCAGCACGTACCTGCCTGCGGGCGATCCGGTCCAGGCGGGCCAGTCTATAATCGTTCGGTTAGACATGTCGAAAAGTAGGCCGCCCCATGAAGAGTCCGCTTGAGCACGCATCCGTGCCAGCCGCCACGCTTGCCGCACTCGAATACGTACCGGTTCCGGCTTTTGAAGATAACTATATCTGGGTCGTGTCGGACGGCCGCAATGCCGTTGCCGTCGATCCGGGCGACGCCGCGCCGGTTCGCGCGTATCTGGCGAAGCGAGGCTGGCGGCTCGTCGCTATTTTACTCACCCATCACCACAACGACCACGTCGGCGGGGTGGCCGACCTGCTAACGGACGAGCGCGTGCCGGTGTACGGCCCGGCGGGCGAGGCGCTCGGCCCGCTCGATGCGTTCGTCACGCGCGTGAAGGGCGGCGATGCGCTCCATCTGGATGCGCCCGAGCTCGACTTCAAGGTCATGGACGTGCCGGGCCACACACGCGGCCATATTGCGTATTTCCAGGCCGCCGATGCTTCGGGCACGCCGCATCTGTTTTGTGGGGACACGCTGTTCGCCTGCGGCTGCGGGCGCCTCTTCGAGGGCACGCCCGCGCAGATGCTCGCTTCGCTCGATTCGTTCGCCGCGCTGCCGGGCGCCACCGAGGTCCATTGCGCGCACGAGTACACGCTCTCGAATATCCGTTTCGCGCTGGCCTGCGATCCGGGCAATGCCGATCTGCGCGACTGGAGCCGGCAGGCACAAGCGATGCGCGAACGTGGCATCCCCACCTTGCCGACTACGATTTCGCACGAGCGCGCCGTTAACCCATTCATGCGGGCCGGCGATGCGGCCGTGCAGGCGACGCTCGCCGAGGCGCTCCATGAAACGGTGCCGGATCGACTGGCCGCCTTCACGCTGATGCGCGAATGGAAGAACCGGTTCCGCTGACCCAACGGCTTACGCGGGTATCCTCATCCCAAAAGTATGGAACGTCGTCCAAGCTGCGGATTTTCATGGTTTTTTTCCAATTATTCCGATTGACGGAAACGTGTGCGGCCCGTACTATCGGCTCCAAATTCCCGCCATTTGCAAGTAGACGTTCATGCGATTCATCCTAAGTGCGCTGCTGGTTCTCATGCTCGCCGCCTGTGCGAGCGGGGGGCCGGCTGCGAATTCAGCCAACTCGCTCTCCCCAGCCGATCCTCAGGCGCGCGCCGACGCCATCCGCAAGACCTCCGCAGCGAAAGAAACGATCAACGTCGACAAAGGCTCGGTCGACCAGCTCACGAGCCCCGACGCCGACCTGTGGGGGCGTATCCGCCGCGGCTTCCAGATGCCCGACCTGCAGAGCGACCTGGTCGACATGAACGCCCAGTGGTATGCGCAGCGTCCCGACTACGTCGCGCGCATGACCGAGCGTTCGCAAAAATATCTGTACCACATCGTCGAGGAGCTCGAGGCGCGGCATATGCCGACCGAGCTCGCGCTGCTGCCGTTCATCGAGTCCGCGTATAACCCGCAGGCGCTGTCGGTCGCGAAGGCGGCAGGCATGTGGCAGTTCGTGCCCGGCACGGGCCGCACCTACAACCTCAAGCAGAACATGTGGCAGGACGAGCGCCGGGACGTGCTCGCCTCCACCAGCGCGGCGCTCGACTATCTGTCGCGCCTGCATGACATGTTCGGCGACTGGTATCTCGCGCTCGCCGCCTACAACTGGGGCGAGGGCAATGTGCAGCGCGCCATCGCGCGCAACCAGGCGGCGGGTCTGCCGACCGACTATCAGAGCCTGCGCATGCCTAATGAGACACGTAACTACGTGCCCAAGCTGCAGGCGGTCAAGAACATCGTGATGAACCCGCAGCAATACGGGCTCACGCTGCCGTCCATTCCCAACCACCCGTATTTCGTCACGGTCACCACGTCGCACGATATCGACGTGGACGTCGCGGCCAAGCTCGCGAACATGACGCCCGACGAGTTCCGCTCGCTCAACCCGTCGTTCAAGAAGCCGGTCATTCTCGGTGCGACCGATCCGCAGATCCTGCTGCCGTTCGACAACGCCAGCGCCTTCGAGCGCAACCTCAAGTCGTATTCGGGCCAGCTTTCCTCGTGGACCGTCTACACGACCGATTCGCGCGCCACGCCGTCGGCTATCGCGCAGAAGATCGGCGTGGATGCGGACACGCTCATGTCGGTCAACAAGATTCCGGCGGGCATGCGCCTGAAGGCGGGCTCGACGCTCGTGGTGCCGCGCACCGACGATGGCGACGACGAGGACATTAGCGCCGACGTCGCCGAAAGCGCCGTGCTGGCCATGGAGCCGGACGTGCCCGACACGCGCAAGATGCTGATCCGCGTGCGCCGCAAGCAGTCGATGGACGCGGTGGCGGGGCGCTATGGCGTCTCGGTCGGCCAGCTCAAGGCCTGGAACAAGACGCGCCGCGACCTCGTGATGCCTGGGCAGGTGCTCGTGCTGCACGTGCCGGTTGGCAAGGCGATGCCGAGCGAGCCGGGGCCGGAGCGCCTGGCAACGAATGTGTCCGGCGGCGGCGTGGAGCGCATCGGCACCCGGGTTGCAGACACGGCTTCCAAGTCGCGCTACGATAAGAAACACGGTCGCGCGCGCACCGAGGTCGTCAAGGTTTCCGAACCAGTCAAGGCCAAGGCTTCCAGCGCAGCGCCCAGCAAGGCGTCGAAGGGTGCGGCAAGCCGCCCGAAGGCCGAAACCCACACGCAGAAGCACAAATCCAAATAGCGGCTGGCGTAGGGTGCTCAGTCGTGCGCTGCGGGGGCAGTGCACGATGTTTCGCTCCGATCACTTTTGCCACTTGGTTTCTCGCGCCGTCACCCCGCCAGGTGGCGGCGTTTTCATTGGTCGGCAGAAAATGGGGGCGCCCGGCTTAGGGGCGCCCGGCGTAGGGGCCTCCGGCATTGGGGCCTCCGGCATTGGGGCGAACATCGCGCCGGCACACCCCGGATGGCGGTTGCCGCGCTTGTCGGGCGCTGTTCGGCGCCTATAGTGGAAAGGGTGCTGCCCCGGCTTGCATCGGCGCGCCGCCCGATGGGCGTCATCCCGAAATTTGAAAGAAAGGCCGTTTTCGCGCTATAATTTCAAGGTTTGAGCTTATCAACCCGCACCCTAGCGCCTACCTCCTTCCCCCCGTTCATCCGCCGCCCGCGCTTTCTGTTTCTACTGGCTGGCTGCCGCCCGATCGAGCGTCACAAACGCCCCTTCGCGGCCCGGCGCCCGACACCCGGTCAACACGGAAGGTCGCGTAACGAGCAGACTGCAGAGCGAGCCGCGCGCGCGTCCTTGTCGCCACGATCAGGACGCCGACGCCGCAGCCGCTCCCAGGTCCAAGATCGCAACGTCGGATAACAGGTCGGCACAGGGTGCTCCCCCAAGGAGTCTCCCGTGTTGCCGTCATTTTCTCCCGCTCTGCTCGCGCTCGCCGACGGCACGGTCTTTCGTGGTTACTCGATTGGCGCGCCGGGTCATACGACCGGTGAAGTCGTTTTCAATACGGCCATCACCGGTTATCAGGAAATCCTGACCGACCCGAGCTACGCCCGCCAGATCGTCACCCTGACGTATCCGCATATCGGCAATGTCGGCGTCAACGCCGAAGACGTCGAAGCCACGAAAGTCCATGCCGCCGGCCTGATTATCCGCGACCTCCCGACGCTCGCCTCGAACTTCCGCATGGAGCGCACGCTCGGCGACTATCTGAAGGACGAAGGCGTGGTGGCGATCGCCGGCATCGACACGCGCAAGCTCACGCGTATCCTGCGCGAGAAGGGCGCGCAGAACGGCGCGATTCTCGCGGGCTCGGACGACGAGGCCAAGGCCATCGAACTCGCGCGCTCGTTTCCGGGCCTCGCGGGCATGGACCTCGCGAAGGTCGTCTCGACCGACAAGCCCTACGAGTGGACGACCACCGAGTGGCGTCTGGGCGAAGGCTACCGCACGCAAGCCGCGCCGAAGTACAAGGTCGTGGCGTTCGACTTCGGCGTGAAGCAGAACATCCTGCGCATGCTGGCCGAGCGCGGCTGCCATGTCACGGTGCTGCCGGCGCAGTCCACGGCTGAAGATGCGCTCGCGCTGAACCCGGATGGCGTGTTTCTCTCGAACGGCCCGGGCGATCCGGAGCCGTGCGATTACGCGATTCAAGCAACGCGGGAATTCATCGCGCGCGGCATCCCGACCTTCGGCATCTGCCTCGGCCACCAGATCATGGGCCTCGCGCTCGGCGCGAAGACCATCAAGATGAAGACCGGCCACCACGGCGCGAACCATCCGGTGAAGGATCTCGGCGACGGCCGCGTCGTCATCACGTCGCAGAACCACGGCTTCGCGGTGGACGCCGACACGCTGCCCGCGAACACGCGCGTCACGCACGTCTCGCTGTTCGACGGCACGCTGCAAGGGTTCGAGCTCACCGACAAGCCCGCGTTCTGCTTCCAGGGTCACCCGGAAGCATCGCCCGGCCCGCAGGACATCGGCTATCTGTTCGACCGCTTCACCGCGTTGATGGACAGCGCCAAGGGCGGCAAGTAAGGCCTGGCCGGTTAGGGAGCAGAGCAGGGCGTGCAGCGAGCCGCGTTGAAATACGGCCCACGCGCGCGCCCGACGGCGAGCGGCAAGGCGTGATTCGGTAGACGAAGCACGCGCCGCGCGCCGGGAGTCAAGACACAGGAATATTTAGCGAGAGCGTTATGCCCAAGCGGACAGACATCAAGAGCATTCTCATCATCGGCGCGGGGCCGATCATCATCGGCCAGGCCTGCGAGTTCGACTACTCGGGCGCACAGGCGTGCAAGGCGCTGCGTGAGGAAGGCTACAAGGTCATTCTCGTCAACAGCAATCCGGCGACGATCATGACCGACCCGAACACGGCCGACGTCACCTATATCGAGCCGATCACGTGGGAAGTGGTGGAGCGCATCATCGAAAAGGAGCGCCCCGACGCGATCCTGCCGACGATGGGCGGCCAGACCGCGCTGAACTGCGCGCTCGACCTGCATCACCACGGCGTGCTCAAGAAGTACAACGTCGAGCTGATCGGCGCGTCGCCCGAAGCGATCGACAAGGCCGAAGACCGCCAGAAGTTCAAGGACGCGATGACGAAGATCGGCCTTGGCTCGGCGAAGTCGGGCGTCGCTCACTCGATGGAAGAGGCGACCAAGGTTCACGCCGAGATCGCGGCAGTGACCGGCACGAGCGGCTATCCGATCGTGATCCGTCCGTCCTTCACGCTCGGCGGCTCGGGCGGCGGCATCGCCTACAACCGCGAAGAGTTCGAAGAGATCTGCAAGCGCGGTCTCGACCTCTCGCCCACGCGTGAGCTGCTGATCGAAGAGTCGCTGCTCGGCTGGAAGGAATACGAGATGGAAGTGGTCCGCGACAAGGCGGATAACTGCATCATCGTCTGCTCGATCGAAAACCTCGACCCGATGGGCATCCACACCGGCGACTCGATCACGGTCGCGCCGGCGCAAACGCTCACCGACAAGGAATACCAGATCCTGCGCGACGCCTCGCTGGCAGTCCTGCGCGAGATCGGCGTGGACACCGGCGGCTCGAACGTGCAGTTCTCGATCAACCCGCGCGATGGCCGCATGATCGTGATCGAGATGAACCCGCGCGTGTCGCGCTCTTCGGCGCTGGCCTCGAAGGCCACGGGCTTCCCGATCGCCAAGGTTGCGGCGAAGCTGGCCGTCGGCTACACGCTCGACGAGCTCAGGAACGAGATCACGGGCGGCCAGACGCCGGCCTCGTTCGAGCCGACCATCGACTATGTCGTCACGAAGATTCCGCGTTTCGCGTTCGAGAAGTTCCGCGAAGCCGACCCGCGTCTCACCACGCAAATGAAGTCGGTGGGCGAAGTGATGGCCATCGGCCGTACCTTCCAGGAGTCGTTCCAGAAGGCGCTGCGCGGCCTCGAAGTGGGCGTCGACGGCCTCGACGAAAAGACCACGAGCCGCGACGAAGTCATCCGCGAGATCGGCGAAGCCGGTCCGGACCGCATCTGGTACGTGGGCGATGCGTTCCGCGTGGGCATGACGCGCGAAGAGATCTTCGAAGAAACCGCAATCGATCCGTGGTTCCTCGCGCAGATCGAAGAGATCGTCCGCAAGGAAGAGGCCGTCAAGGGCCGCACGCTCGAAAGCCTCACGAAGGACGAGCTGCGTTACCTCAAGCAGAGCGGCTTCTCGGATCGCCGTCTGGCGAAGCTGCTCGGCAGCAACGCCACGGATGTGCGCCGCCGCCGTATCGAGCTGAACGTGCGCCCGGTCTACAAGCGCGTGGACACCTGCGCGGCCGAGTTCGCCACCAAGACCGCCTATATGTACTCGACCTATGAGGACGAGTGCGAGGCGAACCCGACCACCAACAAGAAGATCATGGTGCTGGGCGGCGGCCCGAACCGGATCGGCCAGGGTATCGAGTTCGACTACTGCTGCGTGCACGCTGCGCTCGCGATGCGCGAAGACGGCTACGAAACGATTATGGTCAACTGCAACCCCGAGACCGTTTCGACCGACTATGACACCTCCGACCGCCTGTACTTCGAGCCGCTCACGCTCGAAGACGTGCTCGAAGTCGTGGATCTGGAAAAGCCCGCTGGCGTGATCGTGCAGTACGGCGGCCAGACGCCGCTGAAGCTCGCGCTCGATCTCGAGGCGAACGGCGTGCCCATCATCGGCACGTCGCCTGACATGATCGACGCGGCCGAAGACCGCGAGCGCTTCCAGAAGCTGCTGCAGGACCTGAACCTGCGCCAGCCGCCGAACCGCACCGCGCGCGCCGAAGACGAAGCGCTCAAGCTCGCCGACGAAATCGGCTATCCGCTCGTCGTGCGTCCGTCGTACGTGCTGGGCGGCCGCGCCATGGAAATCGTCCACGAGCCGCGCGACCTCGAGCGCTACATGCGCGAGGCCGTGAAGGTCTCGAACGATTCGCCGGTGCTGCTCGACCGCTTCCTGAACGACGCGATCGAATGCGACGTCGATTGCATCTCCGATGGCACCGACGTGTTCATCGGCGGCGTGATGGAGCACATCGAGCAGGCGGGCGTGCACTCGGGCGACTCGGCGTGCTCGCTGCCGCCGTACTCGCTCTCGCAGGAAACGGTGGCTGAACTGAAGCGTCAAACGGCCGCGATGGCCAAGGCGCTCAACGTGGTCGGCCTCATGAACGTGCAGTTCGCGATCCAGCAAGTGCCGCAGGACGATGGCTCGAAGAAGGACATCATCTACGTGCTGGAAGTGAATCCGCGCGCTTCGCGTACCGTGCCGTACGTTTCGAAGGCCACGAGCCTGCCGCTCGCGAAGATCGCGGCGCGCGCGATGGTCGGCCAGACGCTCGCACAGCAGGGCGTGACGAAGGAAGTCGTGCCGCCGTACTTCAGCGTGAAGGAAGCGGTGTTCCCGTTCGTCAAGTTCCCGACCGTCGATCCGGTGCTCGGACCCGAAATGCGCTCGACCGGCGAAGTGATGGGCGTGGGCAAGACCTTCGGCGAAGCGCTCTTCAAGTCGCAGCTCGCGGCCGGTTCGCGATTGCCCGAGTCGGGCACCGTTTTCATCACCGTGATGGACGCGGACAAGCCCAAGGCCGTCGAAGTCGCACGCATGCTGCACGAGCTCGGCTATCCGCTCGTCGCGACGCGCGGCACGGCTGCCGCGATCGAGGCGGCCGGCGTGCCGGTGAAGGTCGTGAACAAGGTGAAGGACGGCCGCCCGCACGTGGTCGACATGATCAAGAACGGCGAGATTTCGCTCGTTTTCACGACGGTCGACGAAACCCGCGCGGCGATCGCCGATTCGCGTTCGATCCGCATGAGCGCCCAGGCGAACAAGGTCACGTACTACACCACGATGTCGGGCGCACGCGCCGCCGTCGAGGGTCTGCGCTACCTGAAGAACCTGGAAGTCTATGATTTACAAGGCCTCCACGCTCGCCTAAACTAAGGCTTCGATTGTCTGTCCAATACTGAACAAGGCAGGCAAACAGGCTGAATACAAAGCTGAATGTGCCGCGGTTAAGCGGCGTCCCAACAGGGTTTTCAGGCTGCGCCAGTGCGCGCAGCCGCCCTCTCGGGATGCACTTGACCGCGGTGATTTTTTTTATGGCCGCAACGATTCATATGCGGTCCGGATAAGGCCCCAAACGGGCATACGAGTTGTTTATGAGCACGATTCCCTTGACCAAGCGCGGCGCAGATCAACTTCGCGAAGAACTGCAGCGCCTGAAATCCGTCGAGCGTCCGGCGGTCATCAATTCGATCGCCGAAGCGCGCGCGCAAGGCGATCTGTCGGAAAACGCGGAATACGACGCCGCTAAGGAAAAGCAGGGCTTCATCGAAGGCCGCATCGCCGATATCGAATCGAAGCTGGCGGCGGCACAGGTCATCGACCCGGCGTTGCTCGAAGCCGATGGCCGTGTGGTGTTCGGCTCGACCATCGACCTCGAAGACCTCGACTCGGGCAAGGCGGTCACGTACCAGATCGTCGGCGACGACGAAGCGGACCTCGAGCACGGCCTGATCTCCGTGAGCTCGCCCATCGCACGCGCGCTGATCGGCAAGTCCGAAGGCGATGTGGCCGAAGTGCAGGCGCCGAGCGGCGTGCGCGAGTACGAAATCATCGAGGTTCGCTACGTCTGACGCGTGGCGTGCTCAGTGACGTACTCATCGACGTGAACACATCCCAGAATTTGCTCAGCCCGGCCCCTCCGCTCGTGGCGCACCGCGTGTTCGCGCTGCTCGCGATGCTGTGGGTGGGCAGCCAGTTGACGATCGGCTATGCGGTCGCGCCCGTGCTGTTCGCCTCGCTGGACCACATGGTGGCCGGCTCGCTCGCCGCGCAGTTGTTCCGCATCGAAGGCATGCTCGGGCTCGTGAGCGGCGTGCTGCTGCTCGGGCTCGCGAACGTGCTGATCCGCCGCGGCGAGACAGGGTATCGGCGCCTCCGCTGGCTGCTGATCGGCATGTTGTTGTGTGTGTTGATCGGCTATTACGCGCTGCAGCCGTTCATGAACGCCATGCGCATGAATGCCATGCAAGCGGGCGTCGACATTGCCCATTCGGACTGGGCGAGCCGTTTCGGCATGCTGCACGGCATTTCGAGCGTGTTCTATCTGGTAGAGAGCTTGCTGGGCGCCTGGCTCGTCTGGCTGCTGCCGTCCGCGCGGGGCGCCCGGGCGCAGCGCTGAAGCGCCGCCCGAGTGGCGCAACGACTCCGCTAGAAGCGAAAAAAAGCGCGGCACACTGGCCGCGCTTCTTTCCTTACTTCGAGCCTTGATGGACTCGCTTCGAGCCGGTCTGGCGTTTCTTGGCGCGTTTGATGTTGCCGCCTTGTGTGACGCGCTCGTTGCCCTTGACGGTCACCTTCTGCGACTTGGGCTTGCGCATCGGGTTCTCGGATGCCTTGGTGACCTTCACGACGCGCGGTGCCGCACCACGCTTGCCCGCTTCGCGCGCGCTCGGCACGTCGCCGGCGGGGCGCTTCACGGTGCCGCGTGCGCCGGCGCGGGCGGTGGTGGTCTTCGGCCTGGTTTCCTCGGGCTTGTAGATCACGAGCAGCTTGCCGATGTGCTGGATGGGCGCCGCGTTCAGGCGGTCGCAGATCTCTTCGTAGATCGCGACGCGCTCTTCGCGCTCGTCGCCGAACACGCGCACTTTGATGAGCTGGTGCGCGTCGAGGTGCACCTTGATTTCCTTGAGGACGGCGTCGGTCAATCCCTCGGCGCCGATGAGCACGACCGGTTTGAGCGCGTGAGCCGCGGAGCGCAGTTCGGAGCGCTGTTCGGCAGTAAGTGTGAGGGCGGGCATGGGATGTGGCAGACTCGACTAAAATGACGGCGCCCGCCAGTCAGCGTGGAATGCCGGCATGACAGGCCTCACAACGAGGGGCCGCCAGGCGGGAAGCGCGTCGGAACAATGGAAAAACCGTGGAGAACGGCGTGGCGCGGGCTGATGCCGGCGAGCGAGGCGGTGAGAACCGCGCGCCTTGAGCCGGACGGGCCGCGACGGCCGCACGAATTAAACGCGTATTATCCGCTAAAAGCGCGACATCACGCAGCAAGAGTTCACCTTTAATGGCAAAAAACCGCTTCAATCAGTCGTGGCTGCACGACCATATTAATGATCCGTACGTGAAGATGGCGCAACGGGAGGGTTACCGTGCCCGCGCCGCGTACAAGCTCAAGGAAATCGACGAGCAGGACAAGCTGATCCGCCCGGGCATGGTGATCGTGGATCTCGGCGCCGCGCCGGGCAGCTGGAGCCAGTATGCGCGCAACAAGCTCGCGCAGAGCTCGAAGCGCGACGAGGAGCGCCAGGGCGGGATCGACGGCACGATCATTGCGCTCGACCTCCTGCCGATGGAGCCCATTGCCGACGTGCAGTTTCTGCAGGGCGACTTCCGCGAGGACGGTGTGCTCGCGCAACTGGAAGAAGCCGTCGGTGGCCGTCCGGTGGACCTTGTAATTTCGGACATGGCGCCCAATCTGTCGGGTGTGGCGTCGGCCGATGCCGCGCGCATCGAACACGTCTGCGATCTCGCGCTCGAGTTTTCGCAGAATCATCTGAAACCTGATGGTGCCCTTTTAGTAAAATGCTTTCACGGCAGTGGTTACAGCCAGATCGTCGAGAAGTTCAAGCATCAGTTCAAGGTCGTGGCCGCGCGCAAGCCGAAGGCTTCGCGTGATAAATCGTCCGAAACGTTTATATTGGGTAAACATCTGAAGCGACCCCGCTGATCTCCCAGGCCAGACAAGCCCGGGTATCGCAATAATCGGCTCCAGCGTGGCGAGCGCGTTGCAAGGACTGTAAAGATCGTTCCGGATCGGCTTCGGGACGCGGTCCGCACAAGGCGCTCAGGCTATTTCCGCCTTAGCGAAACGTTATGGCGAGGCCCTGCGTACTGGATTAGAATGCTTTGATGGTGTCGCAAGGCAAATGTAGGCGCACGTCTATGAGTGAAGGAGTGGTGCTTTGAACAACAACATGTTTTCGAAGGCAGCGGTGTGGCTGGTTATCGCACTGGTGCTGTTTACGGTGTTCAAGCAGTTCGACAAGCCCCGTGTCCAGGAAGGCGTTTCGTACTCGCAGTTCATGGACGACGCGAAGGCCGGCAAGGTCAAGAGCGTCGTGGTGCAGGGGCGGAACCTCACGGTCACTCCGGCTGACGGCCAGAAGTATCAGATCGTCTCCCCGGGAGACATCTGGATGGTCGGCGACCTGATGAAATATGGCGTGCAGGTGAGCGGCAAGGCTGACGAAGAGCCCAATGCGCTCGTTTCGGCGCTGTACTACCTTGGACCGACGTTGCTGATCATCGTGTTCTGGTTCTACATGATGAGACAGATGCAGGGGGGCGGCAAAGGCGGGGCGTTCTCGTTCGGTAAATCGCGCGCCCGTCTGATCGACGAGAACAACAACGCGGTGAACTTCTCCGATGTCGCGGGGTGCGACGAAGCCAAGGAAGAAGTGTCCGAGCTCGTCGACTTCCTGCGCGATCCGCAAAAATTCCAGAAGCTGGGCGGGCGCATCCCGCGCGGCGTGCTGCTGGTCGGGCCTCCGGGTACCGGTAAGACGCTGCTCGCGCGTGCCATCGCCGGCGAAGCGAAGGTGCCGTTCTTCAGCATCTCGGGTTCGGACTTCGTGGAAATGTTCGTCGGCGTGGGCGCGGCCCGCGTGCGCGACATGTTCGAGCAGGCCAAGAAGCATGCGCCGTGTATCGTGTTCATCGACGAAATCGATGCGGTCGGCCGTCATCGCGGCGCCGGCATGGGCGGCGGCAACGACGAGCGCGAGCAGACGCTGAATCAGATGCTCGTCGAGATGGACGGCTTTGAGGCCAACTCGGGCGTCATCGTGATCGCGGCAACCAACCGTTCGGACGTGCTCGACAAGGCGCTGCTGCGTCCGGGCCGCTTCGACCGCCAGGTCTACGTGGGTCTGCCGGACATTCGCGGCCGCGAGCAGATCATGAAGGTGCACCTGCGCAAGGTGCCGATCGCCAACGACGTCGACGCAGCGGTCATCGCGCGCGGCACGCCGGGCTTCTCGGGCGCCGATCTCGCGAACCTCGTGAACGAGGCGGCTCTGTTCGCGGCGCGCCGCGGCAAGCGCATCGTCGAGATGCAGGACTTCGAGGACGCGAAGGACAAGATCTTCATGGGTCCGGAGCGCAAGTCGGCGGTCATTCGCGAAGAAGCGAAGCGCGCGACGGCTTACCACGAGTCGGGCCACGCGGTGATCGCGAAGCTGTTGCCGAAGGCCGATCCGGTGCACAAGGTCACGATCATTCCGCGCGGCCGTGCGCTGGGCGTGACGTGGCAGTTGCCCGAGCACGACAACGAGACCTACTCGAAGGACTATCTGCTGGATCGTCTGGCCATCCTGTTCGGCGGCCGTGTGGCGGAAGAGCTGTTCATGAACCTGATCAGCACGGGCGCCTCGGACGACTTCAACAAGGCCACGCAGACGGCCCGCGCGATGGTGACGCGCTTTGGCATGACCGACGCACTGGGACCGATGGTCTACGCCGACGACGACGACAACGGCGGCGCATTCGGCAAGGGCTTTACGCGGGCGATCTCGGAAGCGACGCAGCAGAAGGTCGACGCGGAAATCCGCCGCGTGCTCGACGAGCAGTACAACCTCGCGAAGCGTCTGCTCGATGAGAACCGCGACAAGGTCGAAGCCATGACCGCCGCGCTGATGGAGTGGGAAACGATCGACGCCGATCAGATCAACGACATCATGGCCGGCCGTCCGCCGCGCTCGCCGAAGAGCAGCCCGTCAACGGGAGATGCGCCTTCGTCGGGTGGCAGCACGGGAACGGAGGTCAAACCCGGTAGCGCCACCGCGCCGGCCTGACCGGCCACAGTGCGCTAGATCGAGTAAAGTTGCGGGCCGGTGTGATGTTCACATCGGCCCGTTTTGCATTTCTGGCCGCGCATACCGTATCGGGCTGCTTTGGCGGCCACATTGAGTTACATATCTGACGTTTCTTGACGTGCCCAATCTGACTTCGCACGGTAATCTGCCCAATGCGCTTGCCGACGCGGCTGCGCCCGAACCGCTCGTGTGCGGCCGCTTCACGCTGACTTTCGAGCGTCCTCTCGTCATGGGGATACTCAACGCCACGCCGGATTCGTTTTCGGACGGTGGCCGCTATCTCGCCTTCGACGATGCGCTGCGCCGCGCCGAGCACATGCTGCTCGACGGCGTGGACATCATCGATATCGGCGGCGAGTCGACGCGACCGGGCGCGCCGCCCGTTGCGCTCGACGAAGAGCTCGAACGGGTGATTCCGCTCGTCGAGCGGTTGAAGGGCGCGAACGTCCCGCTTTCGATCGATACGTACAAGCCGGAAGTGATGCGCCACGCGCTCGCAGCGGGCGCCGATCTGATCAACGATGTCTGGGGCTTTCGCATGCCCGGCGCGATCGATGCGGTGCGGGGGAGCCAGTGCGGCTTGTGTGTGATGCACATGCTCGGCGAGCCGCAGACCATGCAGGTGGGCGAGCCCGATTACGCGGATGTCGTGCGCGAGGTGCGCGAGTTTCTGCAAGCGCGCTGCGCCGAACTCGAAGCAGCAGGCGTGGCGAAGGCGCGTATTAGTGTCGATCCGGGCTTTGGCTTCGGCAAGACGGTGGTCGAGCACAATTATGCGTTGCTCGCGCATCTGCGCGAGACGGCGCCGCACGTTGTGGCCGGCGTCGCGCCTTATCCGATTCTGGCGGGCATGTCGCGCAAGTCGATGCTCGGCGCGCTCGTGAACCGGCCCGCGCCCGAACGCGTGGCGGCCAGCGTGGCCGCGGCGGTGTGCGCGGCGCAGCAGGGCGCGGCCATCATTCGCGTGCACGACGTCGCGCCTACGGTCGATGCGCTCAAGGTATGGGGCGCCATGCGCGAGGCCGCGCGACATTGAGAGAACAGGGCGCGAGAACGCGCCGTAAAACAGAGCCAATGTGAGGTTTGAATTATGGGTCGTCGCTATTTTGGAACCGATGGGGTTCGCGGCAAGGTTGGCGAAGCGCCGATCACGCCGGATTTCGTGCTGCGTCTCGGCTACGCGGCGGGCAAGGTGCTGGCAGGCGCCGCGGCGTCCTCGGGGCCGCGCCCGTCCGTGCTGATCGGCAAGGACACGCGTATTTCCGGCTACATGCTCGAGGCCGCGCTCGAGGCAGGGCTTTCCGCCGCCGGTATCGACGTGATGCTCGCGGGCCCGATGCCCACGCCCGGCATTGCCTATCTCACGCGCGCGCTGCGTCTCTCAGCGGGCGTCGTGATCAGCGCATCGCACAATCCGTACTACGACAACGGCATCAAGTTCTTCTCCGCCGACGGCAACAAGCTGCCGGATGAGGTCGAAACCCAGATCGAGGAGCAACTCGATCTGCCGCTAGACTGCGCGCCGTCCGAACGCCTCGGCCGCGCACGCCGTCTGGATGACGCGCGCGGGCGCTATATCGAGTTCTGCAAGAGCACGTTTCCGCAGGCGTTCAGCCTGCGGGGACTCAAGCTCGTCGTCGACTCCGCGAACGGCGCGGCCTACGACATCGCACCGCATGTGTTCCACGAGCTGGGCGCGGATGTGGTGCCCATCGGCGTTTCGCCGAACGGCTTCAACATCAACGATGGCGTGGGCGCCACCGCACCCGACGCGCTCGTGCGCGCGGTGCGCGCGAATCACGCCGACCTCGGCATCGCGCTCGACGGCGACGCGGACCGCCTGCAGATCGTGGATGCGCAGGGCCGCCTCTACAACGGCGACGAGCTGCTCTACGTGCTCGTGAAGGACCGCATGGCGACCGACGGCAAGGTCGATGGCGCGGTCGGCACCCTGATGACGAACCTCTCGGTCGAGCAGGCGCTGGATCGCATCGGCGTGCCGTTCGTGCGCGCCAATGTGGGCGACCGCTACGTGCTCGAGCAGTTGCGCGAGCGCGGCTGGCTGATCGGCGCGGAGGGCTCGGGGCACATTCTGTCGCTCGACCGCCACACGACCGGCGACGGCATCGTCTCGGCGCTGCTGGTGCTCGCCGCGATGAAGCGCAGCGGCCAGACTCTCGCGCAACTGCTCGACGGCGTGACGCTGTTTCCGCAGAAGCTCATCAACGTGCGCATCGCGCAGGGCGCAGACTGGAAGGGCCATGCCGCGATCCAGAAGGCGATTGCGGACGCCGAGGCTGAGCTCAAGGGCCGAGGCCGCGTGCTGATCCGCGCCTCGGGCACGGAGCCGGTGCTGCGCGTGATGGTCGAGGCGCGCGACGAGCGCGACACGCTTCAATACGCCGAATCGATCGCCGAGACGGTCAAGCGCTCGATCGCCTGACGCGGGCGTTCCGGCGCGATCCAGAACCGGAGCGGCAGGCGCGTCCTGCCGCAACGTCCCCATTACGAACGCGGCGCCATGCAGGCGCCATGACGCCGCGTTGCGCATCGTTTTTCTCGAGCCAGAACGCCTCTGGCCGTTCCTCTTTGTCTGCACGAGCAAACGTTTCACTTTTGCTTCAGATGCCGCTCGCGCATTCAGCGAGCATCTTGCGCTTCCGACCCTGTAACGCCACGCCATCGCCCGCTTGTGCTTCGCCGCACACGGGAGCCCCAACGGGCGGGCCGTGCGCGCCTCCCGGGCACAGCCACCCTTCACAATCCTTTCGCCTTTCAGGCGGTAATCGAACTGTCACGATTGCTTCATGAATCGTCACGGTACTGTCACAGAGAGCCCCTATTCTTCGCGGTGTCGTTCATCCGCTCACACACTTGGAGGCCACATGAAATTGATGCAAACCGCGCTCGCTGGCGTTGCTGGCGCGCTTTTCGCGATCGCAGCGCAAGCTGCTGATATCACCGGCGCGGGCAGCACCTTCGCAGCACCGATCTACACGAAATGGGCAGATGCCTATCAGAAGTCGGGCGGCGGCAAGGTCAACTACCAAGGCATCGGCTCGTCGGGCGGCATCAAGCAGATTCAGGCGAAAACGGTCGACTTCGCGGGC
>NZ_SMRP01000030.1 GCF_004353915.1 Paraburkholderia silviterrae
ATGGAGCACTTTCGGCAGTGCGGAGTGCATGCGTTTGCCCATGCCTGCCGCGAGGATCACAATGTTCACGAGTATGTCTGTATGGGTGTGTGGGTGGAACTTCACCGTTACTGACAAGACGTTCTTGGCGTCTGGCCACCGGTATTGCCCGCGAGTTGACGGATTTCCTCCGCGAGCTTTGGCGTTGGTGTGTCGTACTTATAGCAATAAGGCGGAGCCGGCACCTTCTCCGGCAGATAGCTCCCCAACACGGCCCTGGCGTCACCAAGATAGAGATTGTCTCTGACCGAAAGATAGGCACGATAGTCGCGCCCTTCCCCATAAAGTTGGGCCGACCGCTCAAAATTCTTTTGGTCCGATCCCCCGTTCGGCAAAGCGGTTCTCGATGGTGCGTCGGCAATGTATTTGCAGTAGTTGGCGTTCACGCCTTCCACCGTGGGGAAGAACTTCGGCTCCACACAATCTCGATTCGACACGTTGCTGAATATATTGCCCTCCACCAACGCCCGTGCCTGAAGACTGAAGCTCATGCCATAAAAATCCCAGTTCTCGAGCAGATTGTTGAAAATATGAAACGTGCCGAACTGCGCGCGCGGATTTCGCTGTACGGTATTCAGGAAATAGCAATGATGGACGGTCACGCGCGCCACCTTGTCACGATCATAGTTAGCGAATAAATCCTTCGACGTAATATTGTTCAACAGCATCACTTTGTCGTCGTCGTGGAACTTGATCCATGACACCGTCACGTCCGTCGAGCCATTTTTTACGTTGAGCAGGCGATCTGCGAACCGGGAAAGATCGAGATGATCGATCCAGACATTGTTCGAGTAGTTGGCCACATTGATCGCTTGCGAAAACGTCCGCAACCGCCCGTCAATGGTCAGATGCGTGACAATCACGTTGCTGCTGCGGTAAATGCCCAGACCATAGTCAAGCAGCGTGACGCGATGCCCTCGGCCATCGATCGTCACGTTGCCAGGCACATGCAGTTGCGACAGCAACGTTATGGTCATGTCCGATGCAAAGCGGATCCACCGCGGCCTGTCGACGTTTGCGAGCGCTTCCCGCAGCGTTCCCGGTCCCGCGTCCGCCGACGATGTCACGATCACCACCTCTCCGCCCAGGCCGCCCGTTGCCGCGCGCCCATAGCCCTCGCGCTGCGCAAGCAGGCTGGAGACGAACGGACACTCGGCGCTTGCGACCGTGCACGCACTCGTGGGATCGGCGAACGCCGCGCGCGATGCCGCGGCCAGTGCAAGGCAGACAAGCAGCCACAACCGCAAGGCCCGCACGATGTTGCCAACATTGATCGTCATGAACGTTACCTGTATGGAGCGTCAAACTATTCGACCGTTACCGACTTCGCCAGATTGCGCGGCTTGTCAATATCGGCACCGCGCGCGCACGCCGTGTGATACGCGAGCAACTGGAGCGGCACCGTGTACAGGACCGGCGAGAGCGGCCCATAGTGCGCCGGCAGGCGGATCACATGGATGCCTTCTTCGCTTTCGAGCTGCGTGCCCTTATCCGCCAGAATAAAGAGCTCGCCACCGCGCGCGCGCACCTCCTGGATATTCGATTTCATCTTCTCCTGCATGGCGTCGTCCGGCACGATCGCAATCACGGGCATCATTTCGGTCACGAGCGCAAGAGGACCATGCTTGAGTTCTCCGGCTGGATAGGCCTCGGCGTGGATATAGGAAATCTCCTTGAGCTTGAGCGCGCCTTCCAGTGCGATCGGATATTGCAGTCCGCGCCCGAGGAACAACGCGTTCTCCCTGGCGGCGAGCCTCGCCGACCACGCAACGATCTGCGGTTCAAGCGCGAGCGTCGACGTCAGCATCTGCGGGAGCCCGTGCAACTGCTGCAGATACTGCGCCTCGTGCAACGCCGTCACATGACCGCGCTGGCGCCCGAGCGTCACCGCCAGCATGAAGAGCGCCACCAGTTGCGCGGTAAACGCCTTCGTGGACGCCACACCCACCTCTTGCCCCGCCTGGGTCAGAAAGCGCGTGCCGCAAAGCTGCACCATTGCGCTCGACGGGACGTTGCAGACCGTGAGGGTACGTGTCTGTCCGAGCGACTGCGTGTACTTGAGTGCGGCCAGCGTGTCGGCCGTCTCGCCCGACTGCGAGATCGTCACGACGAGCGCGCGCGGGCTCGTCATCGGCTCGCGATAGCGATACTCGCTCGCGATCTCGACGTCGGTTTTGATCTTCGCGATCGATTCGAGCCAGTACTTCGCGACGAGTCCCGCATAGTAGCTCGTGCCGCACGCGAGGATCTGCACGCTTTCGATGCCGTCGAACGTCGCGGCCGCGGCATCGCCGAACAACTCAGGCACGAAGGCTTCGACACCGCCTGTCGTGGCGGCCACCACGCCGGGTTGCTCGAAGATTTCCTTCTGCATATAGTGCTGATAGCTTCCCAATTCCACCGCCGAGTTCGCGATGCGCACCTGCTGCGGCTGACGATCGACTGGCTCGCCGTTGCGCGCCACGATGCGAATCGTGTCGCGCGTCAGTTCGCACACGTCTCCCTCGTCGAGAAATAGGAAATGTTCGGCCTGGTCCGTGAGCGCGAGCGCGTCGGAGGCAAGAAAATTGCCTTCCGCGCCGGCGCCGATGATCAACGGCGATCCCTCGCGTGCGCCGACGATAATATGCGGCGCGTCTTCATGAACCACCGCGATCGCGTAGGCACCGCGCAGACGTTGAACGGCCTCGCGCACCGCGGTGAACAGATCCCCGTCGTAGAGACTATGAATCAAATGGGCGATCACTTCCGTATCGGTCTGCGACACGAACGCGTAACCTGCATCGGAGAGTTCCTCGCGCAACGATTCATAGTTCTCGATGATGCCGTTGTGGACCACCGCAAGCGCATCGCAGGAAAACATCGGATGCGCATTGCGGATTTCAGGCGCTCCGTGCGTCGCCCAGCGCGTGTGTGCGATGCCGCTCGTGCTTTCGAGGCGCGCGCGGCGCAGACTCGAATCGAGATGTGACACGCGCTCTATGCTGCGCATCCGCTCGAGACCGCGCTTCGAATTCACGGCCACGCCGCACGAATCGTAGCCGCGATACTCAAGACGCCGGAGACCCTCAACCAGCACCGGAACAATATTCTCCCGTGCAACCGCACCAACAATCCCGCACATGATTTTTCTCCCCTTCCCGTATTGGGGCGTGGCTTCACGCCCATGCTTGTGTGTTATCGACTGACGCGACGTGCCGGTTCAAACAGCGGCCTTCTCTCCGGTAACGAATGCGAGGTACCAGGGAAGCGCCTCTGTCATGCCCCTTTGGAGATCGAAGAGCCCGGAGAAGCCCAGATCCCGCACCGCATTCGATACATCGGCTTGCGAGTGGCGCACATCACCGGCGCGGAAGGGTTTGTAT
Source organism: Paraburkholderia silviterrae (assembly GCF_004353915.1). Lineage (GTDB taxonomy): Bacteria > Pseudomonadota > Gammaproteobacteria > Burkholderiales > Burkholderiaceae > Paraburkholderia > Paraburkholderia silviterrae. Next base: position 3,405 of record NZ_SMRP01000030.1, read on the forward strand.
GCCGGCCGCTTCCCGTAGTGAATACCGTGCGTGGCGAGCCCTGCCTGGATGATCGAGAAGAGGTCATTGAGCGTGGTGCGGCCGCCCACTGCAACGTTGTATACCTTGCTCGCGGTGAGTTCCCCGAGCAGCGCGGCACGCAGATTGGCCTGCACGACGTTACCCACGTAGCAGAAGTCGCGGCTCGTTTCGCCATCTCCGTTGATCTGAACGTCGTCTCCTGCCAGCATCGCGGCGATCCATTTCGGAATCACCGCGGCGTAAGCGCCGTCCGGGTCTTGCCGCGGGCCAAACGCGTTGAAGTAGCGCAGGCCGATCGAATGAAAACCGTAGGTCCGCGAATAGACGCTCGCATAGAGCTCGTTGACGAGTTTCGTCACGGCATATGGCGAAAGCGGATTGCCGATGCGCTCCTCGCGCTTCGGGAGGTTGGGCTCGTCGCCATAGGTCGAGCTGGACGCGGCATAGACGAAGCGTCGTACGCTGGCTACGCGTGAGGCGTCGAGCATCGCGAGAAAGCCAGACACGTTGACGTCGTTCGTCGTGTTCGGGTCCTTCACTGAACGCGGAACCGAGCCGAGCGCCGCCTGATGCAGGACGTAGTCCACGCCGGTGACCGCCTTCGCGCAGGCGTGCGCGTCCCGGATGTCCGCTTCATGGAAGTCGAAGCGGCTCCAGACCGCCTCGCCGACCCGTTCCCGCACTTCCAGGAGGTTGCGCCGGTGGCCGGTGGCGAAATTATCCAGACCGCGGACTTCCTGACCGAGCAACAGTAAAGTCTCCACGAGGTTGGAGCCGATAAACCCCGCGGCCCCGGTGACGAGCCAGCGAAACCGGTTTCCCTGCAGAAAGGTCCGCAGCTCGTTTTGCGTTTCGTCGTTCAGCCACGACGGCAGGTTGGTATTCAAAGTCGTTTCGTTCCGCTTCATCAGTGCATCTCCACGTTTTGTTCAATACTCAAGTTGCCGAATCCTTTGCAGTGGACGACACAACGTGCCGCCACAGTCCGCCGCTCAGGCGCAGGTTTTCCGGGCGCCCGGCGATGTGGACGCGCAAGTGCGCGAGCCACGCGTGCTGCCATCTCACGACGTAGTCTTCAAGTGTCTCGTTCTCGAGCGGTTCGGGCAGCCGCTCGAGCGTGTGGGTAATGCGGCCTTGCTCCCATTTCGGCGCGTAGAAGAGCGAAGGGAGGCCGAGGCGATAGCACGCGCGTGCAGCAAAGCTCGACCACGTGATCTCCTGGCCCTCGAACGGAACGCGCGCGGCCGCCGGATTCAGCGCGCCGTCCACGGCAAGGCATACGGCATGCCCCTCCTGAAGCGCCTTGAGGCTGGCCTTCACCACCTGGACCTCGGTCCTGTCGCTTGTCGAGATCAGCGAGCGCGCGTAGTGGCTGCGGCTGATGCCCGGCGTCGATGCAATCCACCGCGATGGAATGTCGAGCAGATCAAGCGCCATCAGTCCGCCATACATCGGCCCCACGTGTGCCGTGGCGACCACGAAACCCCGTCCGCTCTCGCGCAGCGGTGCAAAGAACTGCTCGGCCTCGTCAAGGTCCGAGAGCAATTCCATGGCTTCTTCCGCGCGGTCTTCGCGGCATTCGAGCCAGTCGAGCAGCAGATGGTCGGCAAGATAGCCCCATTGCGCCGCGCGCTCCCATGCTTCGCGTGTCATCGGCTCCTGCGCCTGCTGCTCGCCTCGCAGCGCCCACGCCCAGTCGAGGCGGGCGCGCGGCACCGTCACCGTGGCTGCCTGCGCGTCGATCCGCGCGAACGCCTGCTCGAACGTGGCGGGCATGCCGGCCGAACGGCGGCTGATGAACGCGTCGAGCAAATTGGCCGCTTCTTCCATGCGGCCCGCCTGGGTCAGCGCACCCGCCGCCGCGCGCTGCCAGCGCGCGTGCTCCGGATTCGCGTGGGCCAGATGCAAAAACTGCTCAGCCGATTGCGCATGATTGCCGGAATGGCGCAATGCCCGCGCGTACATCGCGCGTATGTGTTCGAGCCCAGGCGCGAGCGTGGCGCTCTTCTCCAGAAACGACACCGACTGCGCAAAGCGCCCGGCGCGCAATAGCGTTTCGCCATAGAGCGAGTTGAGCCGCAGATCGTCCGGCGCGATTTGTACGCCCACCGCGAGGTGCTCGAGCGCCGCGACCAGACGATCGTCGTGCGTCCCGCGCGCGAGGTGCGCCTGGGCGAGTTGCGAACGCAGCGCAGCGCTATCGTGACCGGCGCGCAAGGCGTTGCGCCCGACGGAGATGGCCGCGCCGGTCCTGCCGTTGCTGAGCAGCGCACGCACCGCGACGCTCGCGACCCGGTGATTGGGCGCCTCGATCTTGGCGGCGATGTTTGCCGCGCCGGCAAGATCGCCTCCGCGCAGCAGCGCGGTCATCCAGACATGCGCGTCGCCAGGGGCCTGCGTGGCGGCGCCGATCGACTCGCGCGCCAGCTGGGCCGCCGCAGCCGTCTCGCCTGCCAGTGTGCGCAACTGAATACGCGTCGCCAGCAGCGAGCCGTCGCCGGGCGCAGCGCGTGCGGCTTCGTCGACATGAGCGATTGCCTCGCTCCATCGTTTGAGCCGCGCGAGCACACTCGCATAGCTGCGCCGATCGTCGCTGCTCTCGGGATAAGCGCGCACCAGCAAGTCGAGCACGCGCGCCGCATCGATCAATGCGCCAGCCTTCACAAGCGGAGCGACCACGAGGCGCCGCAAATCGGCGCGTCCCTGCGCCTCGCGAATCCGCTGAGGATCGAGACTGTCGATCGCGGCCATGAAGCCCCTCGAGCGGATCAGCGCGATCGCCTTCAGAACGCCGGCATTGGCGTCGAGCTCACCGCCGCTGCGTTCGATCTCCTCGAGCAGCGCGAGGCCGGTTTCCCATGCTTCAGCGCGAATCGCACGCTTCGCGGCGTCGAGCGGCGAGACGGCGCGCTCACTTGCGCCGCGTTCGGCCAGTGGCTCAGCCATGGTGGAACTCCCGGTACAGCGCCGCGGCCATACGCACGGCGAACGCGAAGACGAACCCCGCCGCAAGCGCCTCGATCAGCAACACGTGCGTGTTGGGGCTTCCAGGGCGCGCCTCCGGCACCGGGCGCGCAATCACGCTGAGGTAGCGTTGCAGGCGCAGGGTGTCGATGAACGCCTGCTGGTAGTTCTGCCGCGCCGATGTGAGATTCTGGTCCGCGAAGGTCTGCGCATTCAACAGCGCCTGATAGGACTTCAGACGGCTCGCCTCAGTATTGCCGCGCCCGCTCATGCGCGCGCGCACTTCGTTGAGTTGCTTCTGCAGCGCGCTCACCTGCATCTGCGCGGGCTGCAGCATAGGATGCTCAGGATTACTCAGCGCCCGAACCTTGTCGAGATTGATCTTCGCCGTGTTGAGTTCGGCCTCCAATTGCGCCGAGAGGTTCAGCAGCATGCTGGCTTCGGCCTGCGGATCGATATTGCCGTTGCGCACCCGCCAGTCGGCGAGCGCGCCACGAGCATCGATTGCCTCTTTCTCCGCGCGCGCCACGGCGTCCTTGCTGACCTTGAGCGTATCGGCAATGCCTTCCTGGTCCATCTTGTTGACGAACTGCTGGGCCAGTTCGATCAACCCATTCGAGATCGCGCGCGCGTCGGCCGGCGAGAAGGCGCTAACGCGCAATACATCGATCTGCTCGATCATGTTGTACGAGACATCGACCGCGTCGAGATAGGCGCGATAAAGTTCGTCCTCGCCGGCATCAGGTGAGAGCCGGTTGACCGGGTCGATGCCCGTGTAGACGAGGTACTTGCGTAGCCCGATCTTGCTATCGAGCTGGCGCATGCAATCACGCGAGCGGATGAAGTCGGCGACGGCCCAACCGTCTACGAATCCACCCACCGCGCTACCGCCGTTACCGCTCGAGAGCAGGCTCCCCGATGCGCCCTGCACGGAGGACTGTACCGCGCTCGAACGCACCGAGAAGCGCGCTTCGGCACCAAAGCGCGGCGCCGCGAACGCAAACGCGTAGATCGCCGCCAACACCACGGGGACGAATACGAGACCGAGCGTGACGAGGCGCTGGCGGCGGCGCCCGCGCAACACGTGCTCGCGCACCTTCGCGCGCTGCGAGATCGGCAAATCCGCGCTAGACACCGAACTGGTCGGCAGCGCCGACGTCGACGACATTGGCTTCGCCTGACTCGCCGGACTCGCTGCGAGATCTCCGGGGAGGGAAGCGGCGGATGCATTCTCCGAGGTCATCGTCGATCCGAAGGCCGTATTGCTCATAGACCAAACCCTTGGTGCAGTAATCCATCATTTGCTGATGACGGTAAGTTGATAGAAGTAGCGTGCGTCCCACCAGCCGCTCTTCGAACAGCGCGAGCCACAGGTTCGTGAAGCGGCAGTCCTCGAACGGGATCGCCCCTTCGACGATGTACACGTCGAAATCCGGTGCGAGCGCGAGCGCGAAGGAGAATTCCTGGCGTACATAGAGCGGCCAGTGCTCCATCGGCCGCGGCAGATATTCGGGGCTCGTCAGCAGGTCCGACACCAGCTCGACGCAAGGTGTGGGCGCCATGCCGTAAAGCGCACACACGAACTCGATCATGCGCAGTCCCGTAGCCTTGCCGCGCACGAAGCCTTGCCGCCCGAGCGGCCACGAAACGAGGCCCCTGCGATCGACGAACCCATCGCGCGGCGGCCGCAGGCCCGCGATGACGTCGACAATGGCCCGATGAAACTCCGGCCTGCGCGAGAGCAGTGCATAGCGTCCGCGCGGAATCCACAGGTCGACATCCTGAAGCAGAATTTGCTGCGTCCCGAAGATGCGCGGAGCGTCCGTGACGCCGTTCAGATAGATCATGACTCGCTCACATCGGTTGCACGCGGGTCCGCGCGATCCGCTCCATGGCCACGCCGAGCACAGCCAGCAAGACCAGCGCAGTGACGAAATACGTGAAGCTCGCGTCGTGCGACGTGTAACTGTCGAAGTACGACGACCTGAGCAGCTGCATGCCATGCGCGAATGGCGACCACAAAACGTACTTCCGATATTGCTCCGGCAACTGCTCGGAGACGAAGAAGACCGACGAGAACAGCTCCAGGCATCGCTCGATCACCGGCGCAAATCGCAAGAAGAAGTGCCACGTGCTGGCGATGCATCCGAAGATCAACCCTATTGCGACGCCCGCTCCGCCCATCAGGACGACATAGGCGATCGCCCCCGACCAGCGCACAGGCAGCGTGATGAGACCGATTCCGTGGCCGACGCCGATGAGAATGGCGTACACGCTGAGGTAAATGGAGATGAACAGGCATCCTTGCACGAGCGCCACGGAAAGCGGCTTGACGGGCTCCAGGTTGATGAGCCAGCGGGCCGCGACGTAGCTCGTGCTCGTGCGAAACACCGTCTGCCGGAACATGATCCACGTCGTCGCGCCCAGCAACGAAAACGTGGGCACGTCCATGCCGAGCACGTAGTGCGTTCCCATCAGGAAGTAGAGCGAAGAAATCAGGCTCAGCAGCACCGCGGGGCCGACCACGGACCACAACAGCGCAATGCGGCTCTCGTTCTGGAGGATGTGCAGCTGAATCCGCAGCAGCGGCGCAATGCTCGCCAGCCACGACTGCAGTGTGCCGGGCTGGGCGCAATGTTGCCGGGCATGAATACCGGCGAGCCGCTCGCGCAACAGCGCGACTTCGCGCTCCTCCTGCGGCTGCAACGCGATATCGAAGGCGACATCCTCGGACGAGGCGCGGCGCCGCGCCTCGCGCACCTCCTGCTGTTTGCGCTGCTGTGCGCGCCGATCGAACCCGTCGCACAGCCGTGCGTTGTCTGCGTCGAGCGTTGCAGGTGCGTAGCCTGCCATCAGCACGTCGACACCCGCGCGGATATCGGCTTCGAGCAGTCGCACGACCATGCGCAGCTGGCGCCGGCGAAAATCCGCGAGCTCGGGCGGCGCGCCATCGCGCGCGAGTTCCGCGTCAAGCTCACTCTCGAGCGCATCGTAGATGCGTCGCCGCCCAGCCACGCTTTCGCGCGGCGCGCTGGCGAGTGCATCGAGCACGCCGCTCAGGACGTTGCGCACGTCGTCCGAAGCTGTCCAGCCGGAGCGAGCGCCGTGCAAACCCGCCGACGCGCCCGAAGCAGCGCTGGCAGCGGCAATCGCGTTGGCGGCCGCGCCGTCGGCATGCCGTGCCGTCCGGCGTTCGCGCCAGTTCTTGATCCGATCCTGATTGCTCATGCCCGCCCTTCACTGCGCCATGCTGGACACGGAGCGCGCGGTGCCTAGCGTTGCACTGAAGGCCGAAAGGACCTTCTGAATCTGCGTAAACGGCGCGTCCGAGATATAGATCGCATCGCCGCCGTGCACCGAGAACTTGCCGGCGAGCACCATCTGCTCGGGCTTCGTGAAGTCGAACTGATAGATGACCGGGCGGGCGTCGGCAGCAGCCGCAACGGCATCGGGGCGAATGCGCAGCAAGAAGACCGCCTTCGGATTGGCGAGCGAATCGCTCAGGCCGCGCGAATCGCCGAGCGCGTCGAGCACGGTGTAATTGCGCTTGCTGAGCTTGACACTGGATTGAGCGCCCGCGGCACCCAACACGATCAGATTTTCTACGACGTTGTGGACGACGACCGAGTCACCGGCGTGCAACGCGATGTCCTCCGCGCTATTTCGATAGACGTCGGACAGGCGCACCGATGCGCTCTCGCCGTGCCGTCGGACCGTGATCGCGAGCTGCTCCGGATTCATCTGGTTCGGCGCGGCCTGGCTTAGCAGGCCGCTCAGGCGCCGGGCGCCAGGCGCGATCGGATAGACGCCGGGCTTGCCAAGATCGCCCTCGATTGTCACGGTCTGCCCGCGCCGCTCTGTTCGGCGCACACTGACATCGAGCCCCACCGTCACGCGGCTCAATCGCCGCTCGATTGCATCGCGCAACCCGGCTGGCGTCAGGCCTTGCGCGCGCACGCGGCCGACCTGTGGAACGTAGATCGTGCCGGCCTCGTCAACGACCATCTCGCCCATGTCCGTCATTCCGCCCGTTCCGTTGGCAAAGACGCCCACGCCGTCGCGCCCCCACAGCGAGATATCGACGCCGTCGCCCGGAGCCAGCTTTTCATCGTCGATCGGCTGCGCCTGCAGGAAATCGGCCGGAAAGCCGGCGCTGCCCGCAACGCGAGAGGCAAGCGCGAGCGCCGGCGTTACACTGATCAGCTCAATGTCGTTACGATCGCGCGACGCCTGCACTTCGCTCAACAGCGGGCCGCTACGCGGGACCACACAGCCCTGCAAAACACAACAGAGGCAAACAGCCAGGGTCATGATCAGGCGTTCAGGAATACCAACAAGCGGGTACAGCATCAATTCATCACCAGATTTTCGAGTTGTTCCGCACACTGGCGACGTGCCTCCACCGGATCGTCGCGCCGGCACAGGTCCATAAACGTTTCGAGCATGGTCTCCACCGAAAAGTGCTCGGTGGCACGCCGCTTTGCCAGTTCCCTCACGGTTGCGTCCGCCTGCGCGCTCAGGACAAGGTGTTCGATCTTCGCGCAGGCGTCGTTCAGGTCGGGGTTCTCCGCGCACGCCAGCAGATGCCCGGTCACGCCGTCTATGAAGCACTCACCCGCCCCGCCCGCCGGCGTCGAGACCGTACAGATGCCGAGCAGTTGCGCCTCGATCAGAACGTTCGGTAACCCTTCATGCCGGGACAGCAGCACTTTGACATCCATCTTCGAATACCAGAACCCCACATGCGATGAGAGTCCAGCGAGCAGCAGGCGGTTGGCAATACCAAGCTCGGTAGCCAGCGCGTGAGCCTCCTCTCCGAAACGACCGTCGCCCACGATAACGAAGCGTGCAAGCGGGCGCCGCTTCAGGTAGCGATGCGCCAGCTTGATCCACAGCAGCGGCCGCTTGTCTGGCTCGAGGCGAAACACGCCGCCGATCGTCTCGGTCGCGTCCGGCGTGCGCTCGACGAACTCCGTCCACTTGCGCTCGTCGTGCTCCGAGGCGATCGCGTTCATTTCCGGCACGCCGTTGTAGAGAATGCGGAATCGCTCGAGCGGCAGCCCCAGCCATTGCGCGTACTCCCGCGCGCCGGTCATGCTGTTGCTGACGAAATCGACACCCGGCACCTCAGCGATGGCGCGATAGAATGCGGCGTACTCGGGACGGTTGCGCTCCTGCCGGATATTCGGCGGCAACCCCCGAAACACGAGATGAATCGTCGGCACGCCTGCCAGAAGCGCGGCCAGTGCGCCGAACAGACAAGTGCCGTCCTGCCAGAGGCTCACGACGTCGAACGCATGCTCGCGCAGATACGGGGCGAGGCGCGTGACACCGTAATGCACCTGCGGCGGCAGGCTGCCGAGCATGCGCAGCAGGTCCGCGTCGAGAATGTCCTGGTGCGCAGTCGAAACTGCCGGCATCGAATTGATTTCGGATACCTTGACATTTGCGTCACGCAACATACCCAGAAAGAAGTCGAGCCGTTGCGGCCGGTCGACGCGTGCAGGCTCGGAGTGCTGCTTGACCAGTACTTCCACGGCGCTCACGGCGTATTCGCTTGCGTCGACAGCCTCAGACGCGAGACGCTGCAGATGAACGGCGAGCCGCGATAGTTGCCGCTCCGCGCCGCCAGGCCCCAGGCTGCCCGTCACGAGCGCGACCGACGCGGGTTTGCCGCGTTGCGGTGGCGACACGACGCGATCGCGAAAGCGCAGGATCGCCTGACGCATCGCGGCAATCTTGATGTCCTGTCCCTCCAGATCCGCTGCGGATTCGAATCGACGGTAAAACGTGTAGTCGTCGATGATCTTCGCAACGAGCTGCCCCGCCTTGCTCTCAGGCGCGAGCCCAAGCGCGACGGGTTCGATGATCTGGATCGCATCGGCAACCATGCCGCGCTTGACGAGGCGCTTCGCGAACGCCACACGCAGATCGCGCCGGTCGTGCTCCGCTATGAGGCGCCTGAACAGCGCATCCGAAGCCTCATGTGCCTTGATGTCGGCGAGGAACTCCGCGCGGGCCAGCGTCTTGCGGGAATCGTCCGGCTGCTCGGGAAAGTAGCGGTCCGCTAGCGCCATGGCCTCCTCCACGCGCCGCTCCTTGAAAAGCCGCGTTGCGTAGTGACGCGCCACGACGAGATCCTCGGGACAGTCGCGAAGCAGATCGGCCCATTGCGCGAGCAGGCCCGTGCTGAGGCCGGTCCTCTCCTTGATCTGCAGCATCGCGATACGCACCGTCATGTCGTCTGGCGCCTGCGCCGCCAGGCGTTCCGCCTCGCCCAGATGCTTGCGCGCATTCTGCAGCGTTGTGCTGGCGGCGAGCAGGCCTGCCAGTTCCTCGTGCAGCGACTGTAAGCCGGCAGGTGTTTCAGTGCTGGTCCGGGGCCGCTGCGGCGTGCAGGCCGCTTCGGGCTCAACGGGCGCCGGCACCACCTGCGGCACCGGGGCAACCTCCGGCCCAGATGATGCCTTTAGCCTGGCGTCTGCGTGAGGCTTCGCCGCCGCGCGAGGCTTCGCCCGCGCCGTGGCCTTCGCCGCAGCGATTGCGTCGCCGGATGCCCGGACCCGCTTGGGCCGAGCGGGCACGGCACACGCGCTCTCGTTCGCTCCTGTCTTTCCTGCTTTAGCCATTACCGGAACCCAACCATGATTTACTGGAAATACTCCAACCACGTTCGCAAGCGATCGCCACGGGCCGGGACTGTGCGCCCCGGCCCGCAGGCCATCAGAGGCCGTGTCAGGCCGCCTTCTTGCGCTTTGCGCGATCGATGAATATCCGGCACTTCTGGATATTTCCGTCGATCAACTCCGGCGACGCGGCGCGGGGGCGCAGCGCCTGCCAGTACTTGAGCGCCTGGTCAAAGCGATGCGTGCGCATAGCCCCGGTCGCCGCCGCCTTCAACCCGATGGCGTCCTCGGGCGCGAGGCGCAGGATCGTCTCGCCGAGCGAGAGCCGGTCCGCGTCGCTCGTGGCGTCGAGCGACTTCACCTTCACGTGTAGCCCCGTGAGCACGCGCTTCTTTTCCTGCGAGACTTCCTTGTTATCCGGATCGAGCTGCTGCAGACGCTCGAGCAGCGCCCACGCGCGCTCATGGTCGCCCGCGCGGTGCGCATCGCGCGCGAGCCGGATGGCGCGGCTACGCAGGCCGAGAATCTGACGCTTCGCCTCGATGCGCGCTGCCGGATCACTCGACGGCGAGTTCAGCACCCGCGCATAGGCATCGATCGCTTCGCCGTAGTAGCCGCTGCGCACGGCCATGCGGGCCAGCTTGATCCATGCACTGTCCGCAATGTCGTCGAACGTGGATGGGTCACGCAGATACACGAGCGCGGTGCGGATATCGTCGAGCGCTTCGGCCACGCGTATGCGGAAGCTCACCAACTCGGGAAAGGTCGTGAGCGTCTGGCTCGCAATAGCGATCACGACGGCCGCGCGCTCATAGTCGCGGGCGATGAGGGCTGTGCGCGCGTCCTGCCGCATCTGGCGTTCGAGTTGCCTTTTCGCGCGAATCAACGCATTGCCGTTCGGACTCAGCTGCGCACGGGCCTGGATCTTGTCCGCCGCCTGCATCAAGTCGCCAGCCGCAAGTGCCGCGGTACCCTCATCGAGCCACGCTGTGGCGCAGCTGGCGATCCAGTCAACCGCAGCCTTGCCCTTGCTGCGCGTGAGCCCCTGGGTTGCGCTCAGCAGTGCTGCCGGTAGCGCGAAGCCGCGCTCGGCCGTGCGTTGTGCGACGGCCAGAACGTCCGCCTCACACATGTCCACGAGTTCGCGCGCCAACTCCAGCAGCGCCTCGCGGTCGGACGCCGCCAGCGCCCGATCCCAGAGCGCCGAGAAACTCGGTGCATGGGTAGGCAGCGTCTCGCGCACCTCATTGGCCCACTGGACCGCTCCCTCGGCATCGCCAGAGGCATCGAGCAGACCGATCACCGCCGTCGCAGCAACGGATGTGTCAGCCGTATCTGTCGAAACGCGGAACAAACGCTTCCAGGTGGCTAGCGCCGTGGGCGTATCGCCCAGCTTCCCCGCCGATTCCGCGCAAATCCTCAGGACTACCGGCGCCTCACGCTCGTCCGCGATCAGCGCGGCGGCCAGACGGGCGGCCTGCTCGTAGCGCCCAGTCTCGAAGTAGCAATGCGTGAGCAGCAGATTCGCCTTCTCGTCGAGTTCCGGCTCCGTGCCGAGCGATTCGAACTGCACTGCCGCTTGCTCATAGTCGCCGAGCTCATACTGCACGCGACCCAACAGCAGCCGATGCTGCCGGCTGCCCTCGCCGTGGCGCAGGATCCCTCGCAGCCGCTGCGACACTTCAAGCACGCGTCCGGCGTTCCACGCGGCCTCGAGGCTTTCAGCCGTATCTTCGTGCTGGAGGGAATCGACTTTCTGGGGCGACGGAATATCCGACGCATCGACCCGCGGCACGACAAATTCCGTGTACCACGCCTCGCATAGCTGGTCCGAGAACAAATCGGTGTAGTGCGCCAGATCGAGCCCGCCGTTTTCCAATGCGTTGGCCTGGCCCAACTTGCGCATCAGGAGACTAGGGTCGTAGCACGGCACATTCATCCGCTTCGCAATCGTGCGTACCGCGTTGATCAGCGCGCGCCGCTGCACGACCGGCATGCTGTCGGGCATATCGGCGTTCACATGCGTGACGAACGCCAGCTTGTCCCGGCCGACCAGGTCGGCGATCTGCTCCATCTCGGCCATGATTTCGGCATCCTTGAGATCGCGCCGCAGGATGCGGGCGAGCAGATCCCGGTCAACCGGCGAGAGACGCTGAAACGCGAAATCCTGCTCGAGCCATTGCCGGCGCTCGTCTAAACGGCCCGGCGTCGCCATGGACATGAACATTCGTGAGCGCTTCTTGTCGGCGAAAAAATCACCGAAATGACGCATCATGTAGTTCATCTGGATCGGATGATCGTCGACGCTAAAGAGCTTTCGCGAGGAGATCTCGACCAGATAGAACTCGGCGCCGGTCCACGAATTCGCGTCGAGGTTCTCCGGCAAAATGGGGCGAAACGTCAGCGTGCGCACGTCTGCGGGGATGTCCTTCTCCCCGAGCATGAACTGCAACTGCTGGAGCGCCTCGGAACTCGTGTGCACATAGCCGTAGTTTCGCGCTAGCGCCGGGCGGATCGGGTAGCGTCCCGCGCCTCGGCGCAGCGGCGTGTGAATGCGGCAGGTGCCGATGGGCGCAATGGTAAATGGATTCATGATCGCTGTTCGAATATCGTCAGTGCCGGCGTTTAGAGTGCCCAATAGGTCAGCTTGTTTTTCGTGATCCGCTCGCCGTCCAGCGTCGATTTCAGATCGCAGACAATCCCGCCGTCAGCGATCATCTCGGGCAGGTCGCGCTCGATCGTTGCCATGATTTCGCGGTGCGGCACTGCGAATACCAGTACGTCCAGCGCGCTAAGTTCCTCACGCGCTGAGAGCTTGATGCCGTACTCTTCGTGCACCTGCTCCGCGTCGGCCATCGGGTCGTAGACGAGCGGCGTCATGCCATAACGCGTGAGCGCTTCGTAGAGGTCGACAACCTTCGAGTTGCGGATATCGGGCACGTTCTCCTTGAACGTAATGCCAAGAATGCCGACACGGGTTGTCGCCTTGAGGCGATGGCGGCTTGCAATCACTTGAACGAGGCGGCTGGCGACATAGTCGGCCATGCCGTCGTTGATACGGCGCCCCGCCAGGATCACTTCGGGGTGGTAGCCGAGTTCTTGTGCCTTCGAGGTCAGATAGTAGGGATCGACGCCGATGCAATGACCACCAACGAGTCCCGGCGTGAATCGAAGGAAGTTCCACTTCGTGCCCGCAGCTTCCAGCACTTCGGACGAACGGATGCCGACCAGATCGCAAATCTTCGAGACTTCGTTCATGAGCGCAATATTGATGTCGCGCTGCGTGTTCTCGATGACCTTGGCCGCTTCGGCAACCTTGATCGAAGACGCGCGGAAAACGCCAGCCTCGATGATCTTTTCATAAACGTCCGCGATCAAATCGAGCGCTTCCTTGTCCTGACCCGAGACGATCTTGACGATCTTTTCGAGCGGATGTTCGCGGTCGCCCGGGTTGATCCGTTCGGGGCTGTAGCCGAGCTTGAAGTCGATGCCACAGCGCAAGCCCGAACTCTTTTCCAGTTCAGGTCCGCAGATTTCTTCGGTCGCGCCCGGATGGACGGTGGACTCGAACACTACGATGCTGCCCGGTTGCAGGACCGGCCCGATCAGACGGCAAGCACTCTGCAACAGCGAAAAGTCGGGGCTGCACCTTTCGTCGACGGGCGTAGGCACCGCGACCACGAAGAAGTTTGTACCGGCCAGGTCTTTGACCTCGTCGGTAAAGCGCAGCGTCGAGTCGCGCAGCACATGCGGCTCGATCTCGCCGGTCCAGTCCTCACCGCTGCGCAAGTTCTCGACTCGCCTCGCGTCAACATCGAATCCGGTTACCTCAAAGTGCCGCGCGAGCGCCACCGCCACGGGCAGACCGACATAGCCCAAGCCACACACTGCAATCTTCGTCGTCACACAATTCCCCTTATTAATAGTCGCGTGTCGCCGGCCCGCGTAGCCATGCACGGCTCGCTGACACGAACGCTTCGACCCAGACAAACAAGCCCGGTGACCAGTGTGGAAACTGGACCTGAGCGTAGAGATTTATTAGCTACCCTGAATCAGCTATTCATTCAGGACTATTGATTCTTAGATCTGCAATGACGTCGTTGCGGAAACGTGAACCCTGCATGTGCGTCGCGCCAGCGCGCTCCGCGACCTCCACGTCTGGCTCGTTTTCGATGCCGGTAATCACGACTTCGGCGCCAGCGCCGCGCGCCAGCGTGACGAGGTTGCGCAAGAAATCGTTGGCCCGATCGCGCTTGCGTGCGTCGCGAAGGCAGCCTGCATCGATCTTCACGACATCGACGCCTAGCGACGCCAGCGCCTCAATACTGCTGCTGCCGCCTCCCACGTTGTCGAGTGCAACCTGGCAACCGAGCTCCTGAAGCTTGCGCACGAACGCGCCCATACTCGCCAGATCCACCGTGGGCGTGACCCCGGAAAGCTCGATGACGAGGCGCTCGGCGAGCGCACGCTGCTCGCTCAGCACGGCAATGATGAACGTCCACCAGCCATCGAGCGAAGCGCTTTGCGACGTCACATTGCAGCCAAGCGCAATGCCGGGCTTCGACTGGAGCGCACAGATTGTCGTTTCGACTGTCCAGCGATCCAGTCTTCGGGTCAAGCCGAGCCGCTCGAGCGGCGCCACCATCTCTGCCACCTGCCTGCGCACGCCGTCGCACCTCCAGAAAGGCATCACCTCGTAGTAGCGTACGATTTCAGCATTGCGCAGATCGCAAACCGGCTCCGCGTCGAAGACCAGACGATCGAGATTTTTAGCCGAGAACAGCCGCTCGGCGGCCTTCATGTCGGAAAAAAACCGGTCGCGCCAGCGCTGCTCCGCCAAGCCGACCCGTGCACCGTCCGTGCCAGCGTCGGCAGCCGCAATATCGAACGCACTCTCGATCTGTTCGACGACCGTTACGGAAAGTGCCGCGAATACAACGTTGCCCGCAATTTCGATCGGCTGGTCAGCGAGATCGCAAAGAATGCGGTCCATCAGCAATCCGAGCCGGGCCGAGCCCGACGTTGCCGCTGGCAGACCGTCCAGAGGCGAATCGAAGACGAACAGGATGAGGTCGCCGCTCTGCACGGCAATGCCCGGTATCGACCGGCATAGCTCGCGCGCCCGCTGGAGCACAACGTGCCGTACGGCGAGCGCAGGTTGCGAACCCCAAGCGCGGTCGATCTCCCGCAGATTCGTGATCGAAGCGACGATGCACAACGTTCCTGCCGGGTCGAGGTGGTCGGGCAAATTAGCCTCAGGCCGCACCGACCGCAGAAAAAAATTCTCCTGGAACGTCATGCCCCAGCGCCTCTATTGAAAGCAATGCCACAACAGGGATAAAAGGACAAAAGGGGGCCTTTTGACAGCACGAATACGCCGCGTGTCTTGAACTGACGGCGCGTGAGATCTACAGATACGCTTGATCGTGCCACGCGTGCATCGTCACCAAAAAGCACCGTTTTGTTTTCGAAAAAGGTTCGCAATTTTTCAGTACAACGAAATCTTTGAATAGTTGTAGATGACATGCAAACTCGTATCTGCACCTGCGAGCTAGCTCATGCCAGAAGAGATTTTCTTTTCCGCAAAATCGATCTCACACCACGAACCATTGGCCCAAGAGAGCCGTGAAGCGCAGTGTTCAGCATCAGCGCGGAGAGTGTGTGAGCAGTTCTGCTCTCAGGTAGAGCGACTAGTCGTACGATGAGCTGCCCGATATTCCGTAGGCGTTTGCGACAAACGTTTGCGAAAAACCCGCGAAATCCGCTCGCCACTGCTCATCCCGCAGCGCCGTGCAATCTTGTCGACTGGAAGCGTGGTTTCCCGAAGAAGCCGACAGGTCATTTCAAAACGAGCATCGAGAAGATATTCAGAGGGTGTCCTGCCCGTTACAACTTTAAAATGACGCAGGAAAGTTCGCTCACTCATTCTGGCCACCTCCGCCGCCTGCGCAACGGAGATTGAACGCCTGCAATTCTTCGTGATCCATTGTGCCGCGGCGTGAACCCGATCCACCACGCTCACCTCGTTGAGCGCGTCGTCATCGGCACACGAAAGATCGAGACTGGGCGCAACGACATTTCGCATAATCCTGTGCGCGATCTCGGTATAAAGACTTCCCGGAATAAATGATAGTGCGGCGGAAAGCGAACTGTTCACACTCTGACCGACGAGCGACGCGCAATCTTCCGTTGAACTGTTTTTCCGCCGATATGATTCGGGCCACCCCCTTTCCGCTGCCGAAGTGGGTTCATAGCCCGAAGCCTCGATCACCGCCCACCCCTGCTCATTCCACTTCACGGAGCTGGCGTTCATAAGCAATTTACGCAATGCGCGAAGATCCGTTGGATCGACCGAAGCAACGTTTTCGGGGGCTCCGCCGAGAACGAAAACGCCGTCAAAATGTTCGGCTAGATGTTCGTCGATCGCATCGGTTCTGATACGAACCGATACGGAATTCGTAACGTACCCGCCTCGCGCCGAAACCATGGTAACTAAAACACGGTTATCGATCGTGCATGAAACGTCCGGAAATTGATTGAGTTGCCGAAACACCTCGGCTACGAGGCTGAGATCAAACAGGGAAAAGCCATCGCATAATACGATTGCCACATTAAGTGTGGCCTCCCGCGGCCTGACTACCGCACGCTGATCCATTGACTTCCAATACTCCGTCACATCTATTTGTGCTTGCATAAACCGCTCTCTCAACGGCAATCATTCAGCTTTTCTGTACCGGTGCTGAGTGTACTTTTTTTAGATAGGTGAAAATGTTCCATGGCACCGATAAGCAACGTTTTGTCGGAAGATAGTTTGCAATCGAAGCACCCAGCGCCACATTTCGGGCGTGAATTTACATTACATTTCAATAACATGCAACATCATTAACATTACATACATAACATTTGCCTTTCCATCCATTGACATTATCATTTACCCAATAAACATAAAAATGGCGCTTATGCGCAATAATTTGGCGGAAAATCAGGGTTACGACTCGCGTCACATCCGCAACCGATCGTCCAATGTCGGAGTGCCTCCAAGCCCGATGCCCATCAGACAGGGCTAACCGTCCGTGTTGAACCATCGGGCATGAAAATCGAGGCGGCCAGATTCCTGGCACGTATAGGTGGGGTTGGCCAGCCAGGCCTCACATGATTCCCGGCCCCGGTCGCGTCCATGATCCAGGCTGATACGGTCCGCTCCGATTGCAGCGAGGGCACCGCCCGGTGCCCTCATGACCGGAGCGACGCGACGTTCCACGATGGAGGCGTCCTGGACAAGATTGCTTGTGTTGGGGTTGATCTGGCGAAGAACGTCTTGCAGATCCACGCCGTCGACGGTGCCGATCATGCCGTCGTCCGAAAGGCGACTACGCGCGATCGCCGCGAAAACTGGTTTGAGAATCTGGAACCGTGCGCCGTCGCGACGGAGGCGTTCATTTAGAGAACGATGTCCTCGATGCCGAAGCAATCTGCGAAGCGGCAAGTCGCCCCTTCATGCCTTGCGTGCTGACCGAGTTCGGCGCGTTCCTGCCACAAAGCATTGGCTGATTGCGCATGCATTTCGTCGATCGCATTGAGGACGTTGACAACGAGCCGGTTGGACCAGCAAGTCAGGCGCCAATGCCTGGCTGGGTGCAATGCCGGGCGCCGGATGAGTGAATCGCGTGGCTGCTCAGCCCACCACGCTAGCCGATTCAGCGAGCACTATTTTGCACGATAGCCACGTTGAACATGTCTATAGACCGATGTCGTTAGCCCCGTACGCTAATCATGCAATACACATGCGCATAACGATTCAAATAGATTTTTCGCGACAGAAGCACGGATCAGGCCTGTACTGATGCAATCAGACAGTCGAACAGAAGATTGCTCGGTCTTCGACTGTAGCGACATGACGCAAATGACGCTACTCCATTGACTTGATTTCACTCCGGTACGCAAAAACGAAAAAAGTGCCGACGCGTAATGCGTCGGCACAACTCGTTCCGGCTATTCCGAGGGTGGTTGCCGAAACGGAGAGAACAGTCATCTTACCGAAGTCGACTATATTGATTCAGACATTCTCATGTTTCTACCGGCCAACCTCACACTAAAGCCGGAATTGTTAGCACATGGTTGTCATATCGTGTAGAACGTTATGGTTCGTGTTCTGTCTTCGCGCCATGTTATTCGTATCGCGAGATCGAAATTCATTGAATAAATTGCTGCCCGTTAGTAATGTTTGGTAAAGCACGAACACGAATGACATCGACGTCACTAACACGAATCCTGGGCCGTTCGTCTGGAACAAGCCGGTCGAAGAAATTATCAAGCCTGGTAAAACGAATTTACAACTCGCAAGACTAGACATTGGGGGGAGTAGTGAACATCAGAATCATAAACAAGGACCGTCCTGGTGGCAGCGTTCACGTGCCGAGGCAATGCTATGCACTTGTTTTGTTATGCTTAGTTGTTGCCGGATGCGGAGGGGGGAATTCAAACGATAGCGGTACAAATGCGTCAACGCCATCGCCGTCGGCTCCGCCACCTTCGGAAGAAAGCAGCGATCAATCGGCTCTGCCGGTTTCGATTGCAGACCAGAACCGTCCAATCAACTTTCTCCAGGTTTTTGGGCCAACATCCGAAGCGGCGCAACAAGCGCTCGTTGGTCGGGTCGGCGCCATGTGGTCCTCAGGATGGGGCCCGCAACCTGGCGTCTACTCAATGTCCTATGCGCCGGCCTACAGGTTGGACACCATTCCATCCGGATGGAGCGGGGCGAGCGGATACGACGCGACGCCGCTCGGTTGGCTCTACTACAACCATCCAGACTGGATCGCGTACGGCTCGGACAGGAATGTCATGTACGAGTTCGGTCACACGGACTACCCTGTCGTCGATATCTCGAACCCGGACGTCCAGCAGTACATGTTCCACTCGATGGCTGCCAAAGCGGGCGGCTATCAGGCGCTATCGCTCGACAATGTCAGCACACAAAACATTCGCAATGACTCAATTTACCAGGTTGGGCACTACACCGGAACTCGTGCGCCGTGTCCAGCCAAATTGCGGCCCGCATGTGGCGGGACGTTCGTTGCTCAGTATGCGTCTGCCAGCGATTCCAAATGGACTGCGGCGAATCTCGCGTACCTGAAGTACATCAGCGCGCAGGCGAAGGCTGCTGGACTCGCCACGATCGCGAACCTCTCATATCAAGGGGGGGCGAATTTCGTTGCAGCGGCAAACGCGGTGAGTGGGATCATCGTAGAGAACGTTCCGCAGCAGCAAGGGATCAGCGCGGAGAATAGCTGGTACAACGGGTTTATGATCGACGATCTGTTCGAGGCGAACCTTTACAACGCGGAGAACGTAACGCAGAAGTTCTACGCTGCGGTTAGCTACCTGAACGGGCATGACACGAGCAGCATCACGAAGGCCGAAGAAGCCTACGTTACGGCCTGGACTTTGCTGACGACACAAAGCGCTCAAAATTTTCTTGGCGCGGGGAAAATCTCGTCGAGGGCGGTTGAATCGTATCCGCCGTCGATGGGCGGTTATGTCGATGTAACCGTTACCGGCACGAGTAGTGCAGGTAGCCCGGTAGTGACTGGGCTGTCGTCGTCGAGAAGTGTGTCCGTGGGCCTCAATGTAACGGGCGCGGGTATCGCGGCGAATACGTCCATCGCCGCCGTATCCGGCACAACGCTTACGCTGAGCACGCCGGCGACTGCCAGCGCCACGACGGTCACGCTGAACATCTCCGGTCTTCCCGCGCTGCCAATTGGCGAGCCCATTGCGCCGCCGCCCGCCGTCAATCCCTATGCGGCCACACCGACCGGCGTGTGTGGATGGGTCAATGGTGCTAATGCGGGCGTGTGTTCGCGACAGTATTCCAACGGCTGGGTTTACATGAATCCGGTGTGCCAGTACAACGGCACGAGTTGTTCAGTCGCCTCTCAAGCCGTGACGATTCCCGCGGCGGCATCCGGCAGTTGGTACGACCAGTTCTGCAATGTCGTGCCAGCAGGACGTCACACGATGAAAGCCGCCACGGCGCTGGTGATCGCACAAGGCACGCCAACGCAATGTCCCTGGCCGCAACCGTAGTCGCTAACTTTGCGCGATGGTCGATTGTCCCTGCTGCGAGCTCGTCATGACGAAGTTGCGGCATACCATCGGCCAATCCCCCGCAGCCGCAGTCTTTCCGTACCGGTTTTCGTGCGCACATCTGTACCGGTACTGTACCGATTTCCGCGGCTAAACTGGCTGCCAGCCTATCGGCGGCGATCTTCACCGATCGCCGCCCTTTCCCTGGAGCCACCGCACCATGCTGCCCGAAATGCTCAGCGCCCTGCCCGCCGGCATGCTCTTCGTGGTCGTCACGACGATCACGCCCGGCCCCAATAACACGATGCTGCTCGCCTCCGGCGTCAACTTCGGTTTCAAGCGCACAGTGCCGCACATCCTCGGCATCAGCGCGGGCGTCGTCGTGCTCATGCTCTCGGTAGGATTCGGCCTCGGCGAAGTCTTCCGGCACGCGCCCTGGCTCTACACGGCGCTCGAGGCCGCGAGCGTCGCCTATCTGCTGTGGCTCGCGTGGAAGATCGGCACCTCGGGCATGATCAAGGCGAGGAGCGGCGAGCGCCGCCCCATGCGCTTTCACGAAGCCATCGCGTTCCAGTGGATCAACCCGAAGGCGTGGATGATGGTGCTCACCGCGGCCACCACGATTCGCCTCTCGGCGGACTTCGGCGTCAACACCGTCGTGATGGCCGCGCTGTTCTATGTGATCGGGCTGCCGTGCATCTGCGTGTGGGCCGCGTTCGGCACCGGCATGCGCCGCTTTCTCGACGATCCGCGCCGCCTGCGCACGTTCAATGTCGCCATGGCGCTGGCGCTGGTCGCGTCGATGTATCCATTGTTCGCGCATTTGCTGCAGCGCTAAAGGCGGCCCGCGCCCGGCCGCCCCGCGCTCAGCCCACGCTCAGCCCACGTTTAGACCCCGCCGTTGCCGCCCACGGTGCGCAGGCTCTTCCACTGCCCCTGCTGGACCTCGAACAGCGTGTAGGGCGGCTTGATCAGATCGCCGTGCGGATCGAACGCGATATTGCCGGTCACGCCCGTCACGGTGACCTTAGGGAAGCTCGCGACGATCTTCGCGCGGTCGAGCGAGTTGGCGTCCTCGATCGCCTTGATCATGGCGAGCGCCGCGTCATAGGCGAACGGCGCATACAGTTCGACATCCTGATTGAAGCGCGCCTTGTAGCGCTTCGCGAAGGCCTGCGCCGCCGGCAGCTTGTCGAGCGCGGGGCCGGGCTCCAGATCTTGGGTGCCCTCGCCCGCCGCGCCGGCAATCTGCAGGAAGGCATTGCTCTTGAGTGCCCCGGCGCCGAACAGGTGCGCCTGCATGCCGAGCGAGCGCATCTGCTTGGCGAGCATCGCGCCCTGCTCGTCCAGACCGCCGAAGAAGATCATGTCGACGTTCTTCTGCTTGAGCGTCGTGAGAATCGCGCGGAAATCCACGGCCTTGTCGTTGGTGAACTCGCGGTCGACGATATTGCCGTTGGCCTCCTTCGCGCCTTTTTCGAACGCATCGGCGAGCCCCTGGCCGAACGCGGTGCGGTCGTCGATGATGCCGATGCGTTTCGCCTTGAGCTGATCCACGGCGAAGCGCCCGGCGATCACGCCGCCGATGCCGTCGTTGCCCATGGTGCGAAAGACGTTCGCGAAGCCCTGCTGGGTGAGCGCCGGATTGGTCGAGCCCGGCGTGATCATCGCGACGTCCGCCTTGTGATAGACAGCCGAAGCCGGAATGCTGCAGCCGGAGTTGTAGTGGCCGACCACGCCGACCACGCCGTCGTCCACGAGCTTTTGCGCGACCTGGATCGCGATGCGCGGGTCGGCCTGATCGTCCTGCACGTCAAGCACGAACTTGACGGGCTTGCCGCCGATGGTGGGGTGTTTCGCGTTCTCCTCGTCCAGCGCGAGCTGCGCGCCAAATTGCAGATCCTTGCCGACGCGCGCAACCGGGCCGGTCAGCGGCCCCGCGAAGCCGATCTTGACGACTTCCGGATCGGCCGCGTACGACGAGACGTGCGCACACATCAGCCCAAGGGCCATCGTGATGATCAAAGTGCGACGGTTCATGATGCTCATCCTCTTCTGAAGACTATAGCGGTGGTTGAAGACAATCGTTAGTTACGCTGATTAAAAACGCCTGGGACTATAGGGCGCGAGATCGAGCGCACTCTCGCGGCCGGCAACGAGGTCGGCGACCACGCTGCCCGTGACGCCGCCGAGCGTCACGCCCAGATGCTGGTGGCCGAACGCGTAGATCACATTCGGCGAGCGGCTCGCCGGACCCACGACCGGCAGGCCGTCCGGCAGGCTCGGGCGAAAGCCGAGCCAGTCGCTGTCCGGTTCGGGCAAGCCGGGCAGCGCCGCTTGCGCCGACTGTGTGAGCAGCTTGAGCAGGTCGGCGTTCTTGCCTGCTTCGTGGCGGGCCAGCTCGACGGTGCCTGCCGCGCGGATGCCGCCCTCCATCGGCGTCATGTAAAAACCGCGCTCGGCCCAGCCGCAGGGCCGCGAGATCAGGCTGGACGTGCCCGGAAAACGCACGTGATAGCCACGCTCCGTGCCGAGCGGCACGGCGTCGCCGCATTGCCGCGCGAAGCGCCCCGAGCGCGAGCCCGCGCAGACGATCGCGCGCTCGGCCTCGTGCGCGGCGCCCGCGGTATCGATCAGCCTGACTGCACGCGCGTCCGGTGCAACCGACGCGACATCCACCTGCCGGTATTGCATGCCGCGCTCGAGCAGCGAGGCGTGCAGCACCCGCAAAAATCCGCGCGGATCGCTCAGGAACCAGCTTCCGCCGAACAACGTGCCGCGCTCGAAAAGCGGTGCGAGGCCCGGTTCGAGTTCGCCGATCGCAGCGCGCTCCAGCGTGTCGAACTGCACGCCGAGCGAGCGGCGCAGCGCCAGCGACGGCTGTGCCGCCTCGAACGACGTCTTGCTCGAATACAGGTACAGACATTCGCGTTCGCGCACGAAGGCGGCCAGCCCGTTAGCCGAGAGCATCTCGCGATAGCCCTCGAACGCGCGCGAGAGCATTTGCGCGAGCGCCTTCGCGCTCCACTCGTAACGGCGCGACGTGGCGGCCAGTAAAAAGCGCGCGAGCCAGGGCGCGAGCGTGGGCGTATCGCGCCAGCGGATCCGCAACGGGCTCGTTGCGGAGAACAGGAAGCGTGGCAGATTGCGGAACACGTCCGGGTTGTTGACGGGGATGCACGCGTAGTTCGCGAACGTGCCCGCATTGCCGTACGAGGCGCCCTCGCCCGGGCCCAGCGCGTCGAACAGCGTGACGCTGTGCCCGTCGCGCATGAGCCAGTACGCGCACGAGAGTCCCACGAATCCGGCGCCGATGACAGCCACTCGAGCCATTACTTCTTCCAGTTCGTTGCAGGTTCGCCGAAGCCATGCGAGTGCGCGCGGCGCGTCTGTGCACGGCGCTTGCTGCGGGTCAGCACGTATGCAAGCGAGACCACCGCGAGACTCGCCAGGCTCGCCATCAGTTGGCTGGAAAGCGAGCGGTCGAAGCCCATCGCGATCAGCACGCCTGCGATCGCCGCCACCACTGCCCAGGA
The DNA here is from genome assembly GCF_004353915.1 of Paraburkholderia silviterrae. Classification (GTDB taxonomy): domain Bacteria; phylum Pseudomonadota; class Gammaproteobacteria; order Burkholderiales; family Burkholderiaceae; genus Paraburkholderia; species Paraburkholderia silviterrae. Next base: position 26,641 of record NZ_SMRP01000030.1, read on the forward strand.
TAGCCAGGGAAACAGCCACATCTTCAGCGTGAGCCGCTCGGGTTGCTGCGCCTCGAGACGGCGGCGCAGAACGATCTGCGAAACGGCAATCGAGAGATAGACGAACAGCATCACCGCGCCCGACGCGTTCACGAGGTAGAGGAATACACCCTGCGGCGAGACGATGGCCGCAATGATGGCCACATAGCCCACCACGCTGCTTGCGAGCACCGCGAGGCGCGGCACGCGCGTGCGCGAGAGCTTGAGCAGCGCGTGAGGCGCGTCGCCGCGCTCGGCGAGACGGAACACGATGCGCGAGGAAACGTACAGGCCCGAGTTGAGCGCCGAGAGCACGGCAACGAGCACGATCGCATTCATCATGTCGGCGGCGCCGGGGATGTGCATTGTTTCGAGCGCGGCCACGAACGGCGAGTAGCCGACCTTGATTTGCGCCCACGGCACGATGCACGCGATCACGAAGAGCGAGCCCACGTAGAACGTGATGACGCGCAGGATGACCGAGCGCGTCATCGAGGCCACGTTGCGGCTGGGGTCATCCGATTCGGCCGCCGCGATGGTGGCGATTTCCGCGCCGCCCACCGCGAAGATCACCGTGGGCACGCCCGCGAAGATCGACATGGCGCCGAACGGCAGGAAGCCGCGGTCGCCCGCGAGATGCGCGGCGGTCTGGTGCCAAGAGCTGTAGCCGAACAGATAGCTCGCGCCCACCACGATGAAGACGATGATGGCCGCGACCTTGATCGACGCGAACCAGTACTCGAATTCGCCATACGATTTGACGGACAACAGGTTCACCGCCGTCATCACCGAGAGCAGCACGAGCCCGATCACCCAGACCGGCGCCGGTATCCAGCGCTGCAGGATGCCAGCGCCCGCCACCGCCTCCACCGCGACCACGATCACCCAGAAGTACCAGTAGAGCCAGCCGTTCGTGAAGCCGGCCCAGTCGCCGAGACCGAGGCGCGTGAACTCGGTGAACGAGCCCACGCCCGGATGCGCGAGCGCCATCTCGCCGAGCATGCGCATCACGAACAGCACGACGATGCCCGCGAGCAGGTAGCTCAAGCATGCCGCCGGTCCCATGGCGCTGATGGTCGCGCTGCTGCCGACAAACAGCCCCGCGCCGATGATCCCGCCGAGCGAGATCATGGTCACGTGCCGCTTGCGCAGCGAATGCCCGAGGTGGGTGGATTGTTCGCCGGACGGCGACGTGGGTTGCTGAATTGCCACGAGCATCTCCTCATGTACTACAGTGCGGGTTGCGCCGCATCAGTGTCCAAACAAAACCGTGGACTCATACTCACACAATAATTTTTTGTGTGCAAATTAAAAGTCTTTGTGTGGAGACCAGGAATTTCCCTGGAGAGAAACGCATATACGCGGCGGAAGTCTGGCAAATCTCTTGCCATACAGCAGCTTATTGGGTTTAAGATGCAGCAAGACCGTTGTGCGGCGAGCCTGAAGCACCGGTTTGCCGTGGCAGGAGACCGAGTTTTGTATGGAGTTATTACTTGAATGAAAGTGGACGAAAACCAGACAAAATCTGACGGCAATAGCCATACAAAAGGACGCCAGGCCACCTATCTCGAGGTGTCGCGCAATCTGGAGGAGCAGGTCCGCAGCGGGCAGTACCCGCCGGGCAGCCGGCTGCCGCCGCAACGCGATCTGGCGATCGAGCTGGGCATCAACGTGTCGACGGTTTCGCGCGCCTACAAGGAGCTGCAGGCGCGCGGACTGATCGTCGCGAGCAAGCGGCGCGGCTCGATCGTGACCGGCGGCGCGATGCCAGCCGTGCAGACGAGCGCGCAGCGCAACGCGCAGGCGCCGGGCGAGGCCGCGAGCGGCGTGATCGACCTGACCGTCAACCGCCCCGCGACCGGCGAATTTCTCGCGCAGCTCGCGCGCACCATGGCCGTCATTGCGCGCGACCCGCGCTTTGCCGAAACACAGGAGTACCAACCGCCCCAAGGCGCGGAATGGGCGCGCGCGGCCGGCGCCAGGTGGATCGCCGCGCCAGGGTTCACGCCCTCGCCGGAGAATCTCGTCGTGACGAGCGGCGCGCAGCACGGGCTATACGCAGTCCTGAGCAGTCTGATGGGCCACGAAGGCGTGATCCTCTCGGACAAGCTCACCTACTACGGCCTCAAGGCGCTCGCACCCGCGTTCCAGTTCGAGCTCATCGGCATCCCGAGCGACGCCGACGGCCTCTTGCCCGAGCATCTGGAAGACGCGTGCCGGCGCATGCGCGTGAAGGCCATCTTCACCGTGCCGAATCTGCAGAACCCGAGCGTCGTCACGATGAGCCTCGAACGCAGGCTCGCGCTCGCGGAGATCGCGCGGCGGCATCACGTGGCCATCATCGAAGACGACGTCTACGGGCCGCTCCTGCGCAAGCGCCTGCCGACCATCGCGAGCCTGTGCCCCGAGCTGACCTTCCACATCGCTTCCACGTCGAAGATCCTGGCGCCGGGCCTGCGCATCGGCTATCTGCTGACGCCGCCGCACGGCGCCGCGCTGGCCGCCGAGGCCGTGCGCACGACGGCGTGGATGCCCGCGCCGCTCTCGACGCTCATCGCCACACGCTGGATCGAGGACGGCACCGCCCAGGTCATTCTGGAGGCGCAGCGCGTGGAGCTGGAAGCGCGCCAGGCGCTCGCGCGCGAATTGCTGCCGCAGGAGCTGCTCAACAGCGACCCTGCGTGCATGTTCGTCTGGCTGCGCGTGCCCGAGCCGTGGCGCTCGGACGACTTCGCCGCCAACGCGCAGGCGCGCGGCGTGAGCACGATGCCCGCTTCGGCGTTCGCCGTCGATCGCTCGACCATCGAGCACGGCGTGCGGATCAATCTCGCCTGCGCGAGTTCGCGCGAGCAACTGGCGCGCGCGCTGCAGATTCTGGCGCGCACGCTGCGCGACCGGCCGCGCGCGCTGTACGGAACGATCTAGCGCCTGGTGTGGCGCGCGGGAAAGCCGCGCTTCATGACGCCCGGCCGCCGACCCGCTCGATGAACCGCCACAGCGCATCGCTAAGCGAATACGGCGCGTTGAAGCGGAACCAGGCGCTGGCCGCGTCGTCGGTCCGGAAATAGGAGCCGGGCGCGAGCCAGATGCCGTCGGCCAGCGCCGCCGTGGCGATTGCGCCGGCACGCGCGGCCTCCACGGGCAAACGTACCCACACGAAAAGCCCCGCGCGCGGCCGGCAGAACGGCTCGAGGCCCAGCGCATCGAGACGATCCTCCAGCGTGGCATGCGCGGCCTTCAGGCGCTCGTTGACGATCTCGACGTGACGCGCATAGCGCCCTTCGAGCAACACCTTGTCGACGATCCGCTCGATCGTCTCCGACGATGTGAGCCCCACCGCCATCTTGGCGCGCGCGAGCTCGCGCAGCACGTCGCGCTCGGCCACCACATAACCGCAGCGCAGCGACGGCGTCACCGTCTTCGAGAATCCGCCCACGTAGAGCACGCGCTGCAGCCCTTCCATCGCGGCCAGGAGCGGCGCACCGGGCGGCGCGAGCTCGCGGCTCACGTCGTCCTCCACCACCCACATGCGCTCGCGCTCGGCAATCTGCAACAGGCGAAACGCATTCGCCATCGTGTAGGTCGCGCCGGTGGGATTTTGCAGCGTCGTGTTCACGAAGATCGCCTTGGGCCGATGTGCGGCCACCTGCTGCTCGAGCACGTCGAGGTCGAGCCCGGCCGGCGTGCGCGGCACGCCATGCACCGCGAGCCCGGCGAGCTTGAGGATCTGCAGCAGGTTGCAGTAGCCCGGGTCCTCCACCAGCACCGCATCGCCGGGACGCAGCAGCGTGCGCACGATCAGGTCGAGCCCCTGGGTCGCGCCCTGCGTGAGCAGCACGTTGCCGACCTCCACCGGCAGGCCCTGGCGGTCCAGCTGTGCGGCGATGCGCTCGCGCAGCGGCGCGAAGCCGTACGGATGCCCATAGTCGCCCAGCCGCACCGCGGGCACGCGGCTCGTCGCACGCAGCGCGTGATGCAGGCCCGTCTCGTTGATCCACTCGCTCGGCATCCAGCCGCAGCCCGCCTTGATCGGCACGGAGTGGTCCGCGAACACGTCCGAGAGCAGCCAGGTGGCGGTGAGCGTGGGCGGCTGCCAGACCGCCGCGCTCGGGCGCGGCGCGGACTCGCGCGGCGCCACGCGGTAGCCCGAGCCGCGGCGCGCCACCACGAGCCCCATCGAGACGAGCCGGTTGTATGCCTCGGTCACCGTATAGGTGGAGAGCGCGTGCGACTGCGCGAGCTGCCGCACCGAGGGCAGCAGCGCGCCGGTGCGCAGCGAGTTCGCCTCGATCGCGTGCGCGAAGCCGCGCACGATCTGCTCGACGAGCGTCGTGGAGGCGCCGCGGCCGCGTTCCAGTTCAAGTTCGATCATGGGAAAAGTGGATGGCGCATGCGTGGGTTCGCGAGTTTCGGCTTAGCCGCTCCAGCTGCTCCAGCGCACGCAGACCAATACAGTTGCGTCAAATTGTCCAGCACGGTTATCAGCGCAGTATAGAGACTGTATATGCCGCCGTTCAAGCCCGGGGGCTACAGTCTTCGAAACCACCAAGGAGGAGCAATCCCATGACTTCGCGCCCCGTCATCGACGATCTTTCGTCGTTCTGGATGCCGTTCACGGCCAACCGTCAGTTCAAGGCCGCGCCGCGCCTGCTCGAATCGGCCAAGGGCATGTACTACCGCACGAGCGACGGCCGCGACGTGCTCGACGGCAGCGCGGGTCTGTGGTGCGTGAACGCCGGCCATGCGCGCGAAGAGATCGTCGCCGCCATCGCGCAGCAGGCCGCCTCGCTCGACTTCGCCCCCACCTTCCAGATGGGTCACCCGCTCGCCTTCGAGGCGGCGCGCAAGATCGCGGACATCATGCCCGCTGGGCTCGACCGCATCTTCTTCACGAACTCGGGCTCGGAGTCCGTCGACACGGCGCTCAAGATCGCCCTCGCCTACCACCGCTCACGCGGCGAAGGCCAGCGCACCAAGCTCATCGGCCGCGAGCGCGGCTATCACGGCGTGGGCTTCGGCGGCATTTCGGTCGGCGGCATCGGCGGAAACCGCAAGGCGTTCTCGGGCCAGCTCCTGCCCGCCGTCGATCATCTGCCGCACACGCACAACCTCGAGCACAACGCGTTTTCGAAGGGCCAGCCGGCCTGGGGCGCGCATCTCGCCGAGGACCTCGAGCGCATCGTCGCCCTGCATGACGCCTCGACCATCGCGGCCGTCATCGTGGAGCCGGTGGCGGGCTCGACCGGCGTGCTGATCCCGCCGCAAGGCTATCTGCAGCGCCTGCGCGAGATCTGCACGAAGCACGGCATCGTGCTGATCTTCGACGAGGTGATCACGGGCTTCGGCCGCCTCGGCAAGGCTACGGCGAGCGAATATTTCGGCGTGACGCCGGACATCATCACGATGGCGAAGGCGATCAACAATGCGGCCGTGCCGATGGGCGGCGTGGCCGTGAGCCGGACGATCCACGACACGGTGGTGAATAGCGGTGCGCCGGGCGCAATCGAGCTGTTCCACGGCTATACGTATTCGGCGCACCCGCTCGCCGCCGCGGCCTTGATCGCGACGCAGGACCTGTATCGCCGCGAAGGCCTCTTCGAGCGCGCCCATAGCCTCGCGCCGAAGTTCGAAGCCGCAGCCCACGCGCTGCGCGACGCGAAGCATGTGAAGGATGTCCGCAATCTCGGCCTCGTCGCGGGCATCGAGCTCGATTCGCGCGATGGCGCGCCGGGCGCGCGCGCCTATGAGGTGTTCGTCAAGTGCTTCGAGGCGGGCGTGCTGATCCGCTTCACGGGCGACATACTCGCGTTCTCGCCGCCGCTCATCGTCACCGAGGAAGAGATCGAGCGTCTGTTCGGCACGGTGCGCGACGTGCTGGCGAAGGTGCAGTAACCCTGGGGCTATCGCTCACGCACCCCGCTCATTGCGCCGCGCCCTCGCGCGCGGCGCAATGAGGTGAGAAGACAGCCAGGCGGCCCGCGGCAGCATGTTCGCGGGCCGCTTTTTTTCGCCCGTATCTTTCAGTTTGCTTTTTCCCGTGCCTGGCCCGGCGATCACGACACGCGCACGGCGCGCGGCATCGGCGTATCGTTGGTTTATCGACACTGCGATGCCGCTCGCAGACGGCGGCGGGAGGAAGGGCCATGAAGACACCGATCCGTATGGGCGCGCATATCGAAGGCGTCCACTGGGTAGCGGAATATCTCGCGTCGACGCATGAGATCCGTGTGTTCCGCGACGGCCGCGCAGTCGACACGTTCGCGGCGCCGGCCGCGCTATTGGGCGAAGAAGACGATGCGGGCTCGGCCAGCGACGAAGCGAGCCGCGCCGAAGACGCCGCCGTGCTGGCCGTCCTGCGCCGCTACGTGGCTGAGCTCAATGCCGAAGAGTAAACGGGTAAGCCGGGGCGCACGTTGCGCGCGCCCCGTTGCGCAGGATTAGCCCTGCGCGTCGCCCGACGGCGCGGTGTCTTCCTCGCGGAAGATGCGATCGGCGAGATGGAACGCCGAATTGGCTGCGGGCACGCCGCAGTAGATGGCCGTCTGCAGCAAGACTTCCTTGATCTCGTCGCGCGTCACGCCGTTGTTCTTCGCGGCGCGCAAATGGAGCGCAAGCTCCTCGCTGCGATTGAGCGCCACCATCATGGCGATCGTGAGCAGGCTGCGCGTGTGGCGCGGCAAACCCTCGCGCGTCCAGATCTCGCCCCACGCGTAGCGCGAGATGAGCGTCTGGAATTCCTCGGTCAGCTCGGTGCGGTTCGCGATCGAGCGGTCGACGTGCGCGTCGCCCAGCACCGCGCGGCGCACTTTCATGCCCGCTTCGTAGCGTTCGTCTTCGTTCATTTCGACTCCAGCAGGAAGCCCAGCACGGTCTGGTTGAACTCGTCCGCCAGCTCGACGTTCGAGATGTGCGCAGCGTTCAATTCGACGTAGCGCGCGCCCGGCACCGATTGCGCCAGCTCGCGGCCCTGCGCGGGCGTGGCGGCCAGGTCGTGGGTGCCCGAGATCACCAGCGTGGGCGCCTTGATCGACGCGGCCTCGCCACGCAGATCGGCAGCATTGATCGCTTCGCAGTTCGAAGCATAGCCGTCCTTGTCGGTATGCACGAACACGTCGCGCGCCTGGTCGATCACGAGCGGATTGTTCGCCATGAATTCGGCCGTGTACCAGCGCGGCAGCACCGCGTCGGCGAGCGCGAGCATGCCTTCATTGCGCGCCTTCGCCGCGCGCGGCACCCACACTTCGGGCGTGCCGATCTTCGCGGCCGTGTTGCACAGCGCGAGGCGCCCGATGCGGCTGCCAAAGCGCGCGCCGAGGCCCACGCCGGTCAGGCCGCCCATCGAGACACCCGCGAAATGCGCGCGCTCGATGCCGAGGTGATCGAGCAGGCCGATCACGTCGCCGGTCAGTTGCTCGATGGTGTACGGGCCGGCCGGCGCCGCCGAGTGACCGTGACCGCGCGTGTCGTAGCGCAGCACGCGGAAATGCTTCGAGAATGCGGCGAGCTGGGGCGTCCACATCGACACGTCGCTGCCGAGCGAATTCGACAGAACGAGCCACGGGGCCGTGGCGTTCTGCGCACCGTCGATGCGGTAGAACAGTTGCGTGTCGTTGACGGCTGCATGAGGCATGCGGTTACTCCTGATGAGTCTGCGATGAAGAATGGGAGGCGCGCTCGCCATACGACGCGAGTACCGCGTCGACAAAAGCGTGCGCCTCACCCACGTAGTTGGCGGGATCGAGCAGCGCCTTCAGGCGCGCGTCGTCCAGATGTTGTGTGACGGCGGGGTCGGCTGCGAGCACGTCGTAAAGCGTGCGCCCCGTTTGCACCGCCGTTTTCGATGCGTGCTCAACGAGATGATGCGCGTCCAGCCGACCGATTCGGTCGCCGAGCGCGAGCATCACGGCCTCGCCGAGAATCAGGCCATGCGTGACGTTCAGGCTGGCCGCGAGACGCTCGGGCCGCACTTCGAGGCCGCCCGCGATCTGCTCGATCTGTGCGAGCGCGCCGCCCGCGAGACGCGCGAGCTCCGGCAGCGCATCCCATTCGGCCTGCCAGCCGCCGAGCGCACGCTCGTGCTCCTGCACCATGCCCGCGAAAACGGTGGCGACGAGGCCCGGCGCGCGCGTGGCGGCAGTCAGGACTGCTGCGCAACCGACCGGATTGCGCTTGTGCGGCATTGTCGAAGAACCGCCCTTGCCTGCCGCAGCAGGCTCGCCCAGTTCGCCGATCTCGGTTTGCATCTGCAGCGAGATATCGCGCGCGATCTTGCCGAGCGTGCCGATCAGCATGCCGAAGAACGAGGCGGCCTCGGCAATGCGGTCGCGCTGCGTATGCCAGGGCAGCGCGGGAGCGGCAAGGCCGAGCGCCTTCGCGAGTTCCGCACTCACCTTCGGCGCCGCCTCGCGCAGGCTCGCGAGCGTGCCCGCCGCACCGCCGAATTGCAGCACCAGCGCGCGCTCGCGCAACGCCGCCAAGCGCTCGCGGTGACGCAGCATCGCATCGAGCCATTGCGCGAATTTCAGGCCGAGCGTGATCGGCAGCGCTTGCTGCAGCCAGGTGCGCCCGACCGCGGGCGTCGCGCGATGCGTGCGCGCGAGGTCGGCGAGCTTCGCGCAGGTGGCGTCGATACCGCTTTCGATCAGCGCAAGCGCGTCGCGCAATTGCAGCACCGTGGCCGTATCGATGATGTCCTGGCTCGTCGCGCCCCAATGCACATATTTCGCGGCTTCGGGATCGGCAGCCTTCACGCGCGCGGTCAGTTGCTTGACGAGCGGAATCGCCAGATTGCCGCCCAACGCGGCATCGCGCGCAAGTGCTTCGGCGTCGAGCCGGTCCGCAGCGCAGGTCGCGACGATCGCCGCGACGGCGGACTGCGGAATCACGCCATGCGCCGCCGACGCCCGCGCCAGCGCCGCTTCCACGTCGAGCATGCGCTGCAGCGTGGCCGCGGGAGACCACACGGCATTCATCGGCTCGGTGCCGCAGATCAGGCTCGTCAGGCGTTCAATCATGGATCGGGATGAATCGAGTGGAGATACGCGCAAACACAGATGGCGCGGCGCCCGGCTACCGTTCAGCCGGACGCCGCGCCACGCGGGTGTTCATGCGATGAGCGCGTTGCAGCAGTTTAAGCCGCGCGGCGATTCTGCGTTGCGTCGATCAGCGGCACGCCGGCCAGCTTTTGCAGCGCGTCGAAGTCGATGTCCGAATAGATCTCGCGCACGGCGAGGCCTTCCGGCGTCACGTCGAACGCGGCGATGTCGGTGTAGACACGGCCCACACAGCCCACGCCCGTCACCGGATACGAACACTCGCTCACGAGCTTGCTTTCGCCCTGCTTCGTGAGCAGTTCCATCATGACGAACACTTGCTTCGCGCCGAGCGCGAGGTCCATTGCGCCGCCCACTGCCGGAATCGCATCAGGCGCGCCGGTGTGCCAGTTCGCGAGGTCGCCCTTCACGGAGACCTGGAACGCGCCGAGCACGCAATAGTCGAGGTGGCCGCCGCGCATCATCGCGAACGAGTCCGCGTGATGGAAGAACGCGCCGCCCGTGAGCAGCGTCACGAACTGCTTGCCTGCGTTGATGAGTTCGTCGTCTTCCTGGCCGGGCGCCGGCGCCGGGCCCATGCCGAGCAGGCCGTTCTCACTGTGCAGGAAGATTTCTTTGCTCGGATCGAGGTGGTTGGCCACCAGCGTCGGCACGCCAATGCCGAGATTCACATAGGCGCCCTCAGGAATGTCCTGAGCCACGCGTTGAGCCATTTCGTCGCGATTCAACCGTTTCATTTCTTGACTCCGTAACTCAGGCAGCCTGGCCGGCTTGCAGCGCCAGATGCGCCGGCTGCGGCACTTCAACGACGCGCTGCACGAAAATGCCGGGCGTCACGATGTTTTCCGGGTCGAGCTCGCCGAGCGGCACGACCTGAGTAACCTGGGCGATGGCGACCTTCGCCGCGCTCGCCATGATCGGGCCGAAGTTGCGCGCCGTCTTGCGATAGACCAGGTTGCCCCAGCGATCGCCCTTGTAGGCCTTGATGAGCGCAAAGTCGGCGTGCAACGGCGACTCCAGCACGTAGTGGCGGCCATCGATCAGGCGCGTTTCCTTGCCTTCGGCCAGCTTCGTGGCGTAGCCCGTGGGCGTGAAGAAGCCGCCGATGCCAGCGCCCGCCGCGCGAATGCGCTCGGCCAGATTGCCCTGCGGCACGAGCTCGAGCTCGATTTCGCCGGCGCGGTAGAGCGCGTCGAACACATACGAGTCGCTCTGGCGCGGGAACGAGCAGATGATCTTGCGCACCCGCTTGGCCTTGAGCAGCGCGGCGAGACCGGTGTCGCCGTTGCCTGCGTTGTTGTTCACGATCGTGAGCTCGCGCGCACCCTGCGCGATCAGCGCGTCGATCAGTTCCGACGGCATGCCGGCCGTGCCGAAGCCGCCGATCATCACCGTGGCGCCGTCGTGCACGTCGGCGACGGCGGCTTGAAGCGAATCAAAAATCTTGTTGATCATGCCTGTTCCTGAAAGCGATGCGCATCGCGGAAAGTCCACGTCACCCGATCGCAAAAAAGTTCTATATACGAACACTGATTCGTTTAGCGAACGTCCAGCGCATTATCGGAGCCGAAATGCGCACTTGTCAAGGCGGGACTTCCTGAGGCAGCAATCCAGTGCACGCGGATTCATCGGAGGAAATCTAGTGCATTGTCATTGGACAAGGCATTGGACTGCAGGCGATGCGCGTCGTGCGAGATACAGTGAGCAAATCCCCCAATATCAGGCAATCGAATTCATGCACTACTGTTTATCGCGTTTCAACATAGTGCACCTTGCCGCCGGCGCGCGTCTTTCCCATGCAAGATCTCGACCTGAATCTGATCCCTTACCTCGTCGCGATGGAGGAAACGCGTAACGTGAGCCGCGCCGCCGAGCGCCTGGGCGTGAGCCAGCCGCGCGTGAGCACGGCGCTCGGCAAGCTGCGCGAGTATTTCGGCGACCCGCTGTTCGTGCGCACCTCGCGCGGCATGGAGCCCACGCCGCGCGCACTCGGCCTCATCCCGGCCGCGCGCGACGCGCTCATCCGCATCGAAAAGGGCATGCTCGAAGCGCAAGACTTCGACCCGGCCACCAGCACGCATACGTTCTCGATCGCCCTTTCGGATGTAGGCGAGATCGTGTTCCTGCCGCGCCTCTTGCAAGTGTTCGCCGAACGGGCGCCCAACGCCAATCTGCGCTCGGTCTCGCTGCCGCACAGCCAGGTGGAACGCGGACTCGAATCAGGCGACATCGATCTGGCCGTCGGCTACTTCCCCGACCTCGGCGGCAACAACTTTTTTCAGCAGCGCCTTTTCACGCACCGGTTCATCTGCCTGATGCGCAGCAACCACCCGCTCGCCGGCAAGCCCATGACGCTCGAGCAATTTCTTGCACTCGGGCACGCCGTCGTGCGCGCCGAGGGCCGCAGCCAGGAAGTGCTCGAACGCTTTCTGGAGAAAAAGCGCCTGCACCGGCGCGCCGTGCTAGAGACGCCTCACTTCATGAGCCTGCCGTTCATCCTCACGCGCACCGATCTGATTGCAACCGTCCCGCATGCAATCGGCTTCGCCTACGTATCGGAACATGCATCGATCGCGCTGGTGGAGCCGCCGCTGCCCTTGCCCCGCTTCGACCTCAAGCAGCACTGGCACCGCAAGTACCATAATGCGCCGCGCGGAGAATGGCTGCGCAGCGTGGTTGCCGAGCTCTTCAACGATGCAATGGACGAATGGCCGAAATGAACCGGGCGATGAATGCCGCGGCGCAAGCCGTGGCAGCGCGCGCCGCCGTGCGCGGGCACTAAAGATTCATGAAACAATGCGCGTTCGTGGTGCGCGTCGCAGCGGCGTGGCCCACATGACAGGAGCCGATGCATGACCGACGAAAAGAACGCAGAAAAGACCCGCAAGAAAAAGTCGAAAAGCGGCGCAGGCCGGCCATCGCGCGAGCAAGCGGAAGACGCCGTGCGCGTGCTGCTGCGCTGGGCCGGCGACGACCCCGCACGCGAAGGCCTGATCGATACGCCCGCGCGCGTCGTGCGCGCCTATGAGGAATTCTTCGCGGGCTACGATCACGATCCAAGCGAGATTCTGTCGCGCACCTTCTCGGAAGTGGACGGCTACGACGAGATGATCGTCCTGAAGGACATCCGCTTCGAGAGCTACTGCGAGCATCACATGGTGCCGATCATCGGCCGCGCGCACGTGGCGTATCTGCCCGAGCATCGCGTGGTGGGCATTTCGAAGCTCGCGCGGCTCGTCGACGCCTTCGCCAAGCGCCTGCAGATTCAGGAGAAGATGACCGCGCAGATCGCCGACACGCTCAACGAGGTGCTCCAGCCCAAGGGCGTGGGCGTGATTCTCGAAGCGGCGCATCAATGCATGTCGACGCGCGGCGTGCACAAGGCCGGCGTCACGATGGTCACGTCGCGCATGCTCGGCACGTTCCGCAGCGACCCGTCCACGCGCCGCGAATTTCTTTCCATCGTCGGCAATCCCGGTGTGATGAGCGTGCCCAACACCTGAAGCTCGCGCCGCAACGTGCCCTCAGGTTCGGCCCGAGCCGGGTCGCAACCGCTCAGGCCGTTCAGCCACTGGTGCGCCCGGGCGCACCGCCCTGAAGGCCACTCGCGGCGGCAACCGCCACAACGCGGCCGCTCAGGACCGCTCGCAGCGCCTCAAGCCGATTCGTTGCCGCTGCCGATTTCGCGAATCTTGCCCTGGCGCACGCTGCTGCCCGGCGGCACGCTGTGCGTGAGCCACACATTGCCGCCGATCACCGAGCCTCGTCCGATCGTCACCCGGCCCAGAATGGTTGCGCCGGCATAGATCACCACGTCGTCCTCGACGATCGGATGACGCGCATTGCCCTTCACGAGCGTGCCGTCGAGATCGGCCGCGAAGCTCTTCGCGCCCAGCGTCACGGCCTGGTACACGCGCACGCGCTCGCCGATGATCGCCGTCTCGCCGATCACGACGCCGGTGCCATGGTCGATGAAGAAGCTCGAGCCGATCTGCGCGCCCGGGTGAATGTCGATGCCCGTTGCCGAATGCGCGATTTCGTTGATGAAGCGCGCGAGCAGCGGCACGCCGAGCCGATGCAAGGCATGCGCCAGCCGATGATGCGTCATGGCCCAGACACCGGGATAGCAGAGCAGGATTTCGGTGATGTGCTGCGCGGCCGGGTCGCCCGTGAAAGCGGCCTGGATGTCGCTCACGAGCAGTGCGCGAATGCCGGGCAACTGGTGACCGAACTCACGGGCGATGTCGAAGGCGCGCGTGCGCAGCACCTCGTCGCCGGCTTCGGCATTCTCGGGCAGGAAGCGCAGCGCACGGCGGATCTGCTCGGCAAGCAGGCGCAAGGTGCTTTCGAGGGTATGGCCGACGTAATAGTCGACGCTTTCGTCAGTCAGGTCGGGGGCGCCGTAGTGCGTGGGAAACAGCGCGGCGCGCAGACCGGCGACGATATTGATCACGCCATCGCGCGAGGGCAGTTCGCGGATGCCGAGCGGATGGCGCGTGCGGTGGAGCTCTTCGCGCGACGCGCGCAGGTCGGCAACGATCTGTTCGAGGCCCCAATCGGGAGAAGCGGGATTTGACATGATGAAGCGGCAGAGGCAGCGGGCGCCACCGAGGAGTGTATCGACCCCAGAGATTACCGCTTTTCGCGAGAGTGCGCCGAGGTGCCCTCAGGCGCTCCCGGGCGGCCCTGGTTGCCCTTAGGCGCGCTCATGGGTCCTTGACCCAAGCCCGCCAGCGGCGCGTCCCCTGGAAGCCGGACGGCGCGCCCCTTGAAAGCCGGACGGCGGCGCGCTGCGCGCCAGGCCTCAGAGCGTGACGCTGCTCGCATCGATCCAGCGCACCGCCCAGTCGCGCGCATGCGCAATGGCAGCGGCTTCGTCGGAAAAGCGCAAATCGGCTGGGAAAAAACGATTGGCAACGAGTTCGCCGTCGCTCGAGCGCGAGATCACCACATAAGGTTGATAAGTGCCGTCGCCAGCGCGCGCCGGTGCGCAATTAAGCAAATAGCCGCGATGCGTGAATGCAGCGTCGAAGTGCATGTGTCTCATCCGCCCCTGACTGCCTTGTCCGTTTTCGTGGGCGCGTACAGGATCGTGCGGCAAAGCCACAGCCCGGCCATTCTTCATGCCGTTAATTCTTAAGCGCGCCAACTCGTTGAAAGAGGATCATACTCCCAGTAAATACGGCGATCCAACGAAAAAAATGCTGGATTGCTGGAGGCGTTCTCCTGGTGCACAGGCTTGCAATTCCGCCCGATTCACGGTTCGCACCGAGTGTTTTGGAACGTCTCATGCTGAATTTTGGTGCATCTAGTTCTTCATTGGCTCTCCCACGGAGGACACACCATGACCGACTCCGACCGCAACAACCGCCCCGGCGAAATGCAAGCCAAAGAGCCGCGCCGGCGCAGCGCCGAGCTGCATAACGACCGGACCCACGACAGCACGGTCGACACCGACGGCAAGAACCGCGAAGCCGCACGCCTCGCGGGAGACGGCCTGATCGGCCCCGACGAAGTCACCACCAGCAACGCCTCGCTCGACAACAGCATGCCGGAGGCCCTCGACGGTCTGGCGGGCTTCGACAGCCGCGGCCTCGCGCATCGCATGCCGTTCGCGGCCGGGACTGGCTTCGAGGCCGTCGATATGGGAATGACCAACCCGGAGATGCCCTACGATTTCGACTGGCAGCTCGCCGACCCGCGCGAGCCGGGCCAGCGCCGCAGTCCGGGACGCATTCATTACGCCATCAACCACATGCGGCCGACGCGCGTTGTCGAACTGCATCGCAAGCCTTGACCCACGCAGCACATGCAATCGAACGCCTGGCGAACATGCCTCGCCAGGCGCGGCCGATTGCGGCCGTGCACACCGCGACACCCTCTTCCGTTCGGTGAGACCGCGCAGGCCGGAATGGACCAAATGCCGCGTTGAATGACGCGCGAACGGCCCTAACTAGCATGCACAAAAGTGCATTCGATCGTATTAACAATCTTTCAAATTAGCGCGATATGAATTACCCGGCTTTATTACCGATTCGGATTAAGCCATTTCCGGAATGAGCAATAGATGCCAAAACTCAATTCCGTGCGACGTCCGCGTTAGATGCGCTATGCCAACAAACCATCACTTTTGTTCTGCATGTGCAGAACAAGTACGAGACTTCTCCCTAAGCGCCGGGTCAATCCCTGGCGCAAAACCTTTCCGGTGGGGAGAAAAAGACGATGTTTTCGGAATTTAGTGATAAATTGTTACATCACAAGAAGCAAGGCGGCAGCCTGCCCCAGGCACCGCCTGCGGTCTGGCCCACCGCCGATGGAGAGTGTTGACGTGCCTCTACATTACATTGAGCAGATGTCATCCGTGCTCGACGCCCCCGAGGATTCGGCGTGGTTCGAGGCGGTGTCTCGGCTCGCCGCCTCATGGGGTTTCGGCCAGGTCATGCTGGCCATCCTGCCGCGCCCGGGCATGCGGCTCGAAGACGCGTTCATCCGGACCAACTATTCCTCCGTCTGGCGGCAGGCGTATAACGACCACGGCATGGCGTATTTCGACCCGGTCGTCGCGCATTGCACGACGCGTGCCGCCCCGCTCATCTGGTCGCCTGAACTGTTTGCCACCGAGCAGCAGCAATCGATGTATGAAGAGGCCCGCTCACACGGGCTGCGCGCCGGCATTACCCTGCCGATCCATGGCCCGCGCCAGGAGGCGGGCATGCTGTGCTTCGTCAACGACGCCAATCCGTCGGACTCGTTCTGGCAGGACGTGGACCGCGCGCTGCCGAACCTCGTGTTGCTACGGGATCTCGTGCTCGACACGAGCCAGCGGCACCTGAACGATCATGCTCAGTCCCTGATTCCCAAGCTCACGCCGCGCGAAAAGGAATGCCTCAAGTGGACTGCGCTGGGCAAGTCCACCTGGGAAATTTCGCACATCCTGAATTGCTCCGAGGCCGTTGTGAACTTCCACATGAAGAACATTCGCGGGAAGTTCGGCGTGAACTCACGGCGTGCGGCAGCCGTGATTGCAACCCAGATGGGTCTTATTGACCCGGGCTAAGCATCATCGGCGTTTCCGGACGCCGAAGCACGCGTTCGGCACGGCCCAGATCGCCGTCCGAAATCGTCTTGTTGAAGTACAGACCCAGCAGGATCGATACCGGCGGCGGAATCTCCGCGCCCGACTCGAACCGGCTGCCGCGCGATTGCGTCACGCCGAACCGCGCCCAGAAGCGGCGCTGGCTTTCCTTCTTCTTCTTCCGATACGCGATGATCAGGACACGGTCGATTACCGACGACAGGTCCCCTCCAGTGTGAGCGTGAGAGGAATTCACGCCCGCCTGCCATTGATGATTGTCCAGAAGTTCCATTTTGACTCTCGCTGTGTCAGATATGCCTGATGAGTGACTGCCGCCCAGCCATTCTCCAGAACTGACCCTCCCCGCGCACCTACCTATCTTGATAGGTGTTTTTTTATATTCATAACGCATAGCTTCGATCCATACCGCTGCCCCTCCACACGTACACGGGAGAGTTGTCATGCAAGCTGCGATTCGGATCGGACTGCGCCAGGAGTTCGACAACGAGGATATCAACGAGATGTACCGGCTGCGCGCACGCGTGTTTCGCGACCGCATGGGCTGGGATATTCCCACCATCGCCGGGATGGAAATCGATGGGTACGACGCGCTCGGGCCCCATTACATGCTGATCCAGGGCAACGACGGCAAGGTGTGCGGCTGCTGGCGCCTGATGCCGACCGAAGGCCCGAACATGCTGCGCGACACCTTCCCGCAGCTGCTGCATGGAGATACGGCGCCGGCGGGCCGTCATATCTGGGAACTCAGCCG
Organism: Paraburkholderia silviterrae; assembly: GCF_004353915.1. Taxonomy (GTDB): domain Bacteria; phylum Pseudomonadota; class Gammaproteobacteria; order Burkholderiales; family Burkholderiaceae; genus Paraburkholderia; species Paraburkholderia silviterrae. Next base: position 43,559 of record NZ_SMRP01000030.1, read on the forward strand.
TTTTGCCATCGAGTCGGGCAATGACCAGGCGTTCGGATTTGCCGATGTCACCATGCACGCGATCCATGCACTGGTCTCGTTTGCCGACCGCATGGGCATCTCGCGCTATGTGACCGTCACCACCACGCCCATCGAGCGCCTGCTGCGCCGCACCGGCATTGACGTCACGCGGCTCGGCGCGCCCGTTCGCATTGGCGTGGAAAACGCCGTCGCGCTGGAAATCGCCGTGAGTCCGCAGACCCGCAACGCCCTGTTCGGACCGATGGCCGCCGCGGCCTGAAAGCCGCGCGCACCCCCTTGTCGATCCAGCAACTTGCGCCACGGCCCGCGGCGCACATGTCAGGCAGCTTACGATTTTGTCTGATGAATTGCGCCGAAGGTGGCCGAAACCCTCCGCAGCGGGCGAGCCGCGCACGCAAGTAACGGGCCCTGGACGGCAACGCCGTCACTCCGCCTGCACCGGCCCGCGCGCCGGCGCCGATGGTGCTGCGGCACGGCCGAAGCGGATATGCGCGATGCGGCGCACGCTCAGCGCCGCCACGAACGCGGCGAAGCCGGTCAGGCCGATGCCAAGATGGATGGCGTCCACCAGCACGTGCCGCACCGCCTCGATCAGCGCCGCTCCGTCGAGTCCCGCCGCCTTCATTTGTGCCGTCAGAGCGCCGCGCAGCGCCGGATCGATCAGTACGCGCGGATCCGCAAGCTGTGGCTGCCAGCGCGCAGCGCCTGGCGAGCCGAGCACCGCGAGCGCGTCGCCGACGCCGCCGGCATAGCGATGGTTCACGATCGTCGCGACGATGCTCGTCCCGAGCATGCCGCCCACCATGCGCGTGGATTGCAGCAGCGCCGTCGTGATGCCGAAGCGCTCGCGCCCGGCAATCTCCTGCCCGAACACGTTGAGATTGTTGAGAATGAAACCGAGGCCGATGCCCACTGCGGCCATTGCGAGCTCAAGCCACAGATGCGGCGTCGTGCGCGTGGCGAATGCGAGCCCCACCGAAGCGCACACGAGCAGGCCAAAACCAACGGTCAGAATGGCCGTCGGCTTCTTCAGGTGGATCACGATGCGCGTGTTGACGAGACTGCCGAGCGCAATGCACGCGGCGATCGGCGTCGCCAGCAGGCCGGCCTCCTGGGGCGAGAGGCCGAAGCCGCCCTGCAGCAGCAGCGGCGCGAAAAAGATCAGCGAGAACATCACGAAGCCGGAGAGCGTCGAGAGCGTAAACAGCGTGACCAACTGAGCGTCGCGAAAGAGGTCGAGCGGAATAATCGGATGTGTCGCGCGCCGCTCGCAAGCCAGCAACGCCACGGCGCCAACCGCCACGATGGCGATCAACGCGAGATTGCCCGGCGTCACGCCGTCCTTCGGCACGGCCTCGATCACGGTCTGGAAGGCGCCCAGCACGATCGCGACCAGCGCGGCGCCGGTCCAGTCGATGCGCACCTCGCCCGTGCGCGCTTGACGGTAGGCCGGCAGATGCGCCCAGATGAAATAGAGCGCCAGCGCCCCAACCGGCAGATTCACCAGGAAGGTCGAGCGCCAACCGAAATGCTCGGAGAGCCAGCCGCCCAGCGAAGGGCCCGCCGCCGTGCCGATGCCGTAGGCCGCCGCCATCACCACCTGCCAGCGCACCCGCGCGCGCGGATCGGGAAAGAGATCGGGAATCGAGGCGAACGCGGTGCCCACCATCATCCCGCCGCCCACGCCTTGCAGCGCGCGCGCCACTGCCAGAAAACGCATATCCGTGGCGAGCCCGCACAGCGCCGAGGCGACGGTAAACACGATCACCGCCGCGATCACAAAGCGCTTGCGCCCGAAGTAGTCGCCCAGACGGCCGAACACCGGCACGGTCACGACCGATGCCAGCAGATACGCGCTCGCAATCCATGCGTAGTACTGGAAGCCGTGCAGCTCGGCGACGATCGACGGCAATGCGGTGCTGACGACGGTCTGATCGAGCGCGACCAGCATGTTGACGAGGCCGATGCCGAGCATGGCCAATAGCGCGTCGCGAAACTGCAAGGGAGTGTGGGCGGAAGTCACGGATCGGAATGCTGCGGCGCGCAAGTGCGAAAGAGACGCAAAGATAGCGGGACGGCGAGCCCCGCGCAACCGGACGAATGATGGAATGCGCCCGGCTACTGGTGACGGCAGCGTGCTTCGAAACCGGCCAGACGCCCCACCCCGACGCAAAAATCTTGATCTTCCTTCCTATACCTTCCACTTTTCATACCGCGACACTGCAACTTTCTGAACAATCAATTAAGCTTTTCAAAGTTCAATAATTGCAGCACAAGGCCACGGGCGTACGTCAACCCAAAGCCACACGCATTCCGGTTCCACTCAAACGGAGGCTCCATGTATAAACGCATCCTGGTCGCAGTCGACGGCAGCGAAACGTCGCGCCGCGCATTCGACGCCGCGCTCGAACTGGCGAAGACGATGGGTTCGACACTGCAACCGTTCTACGTGATCGAGAACACGCCGATGTATTTCGACGCCCCGGGCTACGATCCGTCCATCCTGCGCAACCAGATGATTGCCCAGGGCAAGGAGCTCGCCGAGCAGATGAACAAACGGCTGGCCGAGCGCGGCGTGCAGGGCGAGATGCTGACCGCGGAGGCGTCCTCGCTCGACGACGTGCCCGCGCTCGTGCTCAACGCGGCAAAGACCAACGGCACTGACCTGATCGTGATGGGCACTCACGGGCGGCGCGGTTTCCAGCGGCTGATTCTTGGCAGCGTGGCCGAGCGCTGCGTGCGGCAATCGACCCTGCCGGTCCTCCTGATTCCTTCCGCCGCTGGCCCATTCGAAGCCGACTCCGAATAACGGATATCGAATAGCCGCGAATTACGAGATAACGCTCCAATTCAAATCTTTTTGAACCCGCTTGAGCACGATCACTTGCCGCGAAACCGGCTTCTGACAAGGCTCAAGCGGGTTCATCTCAAATGCGTGGCGTTTTGCCGCCATTTTAAGATTTAAACGCGGTGTGACAATGCTCCAAAATTCGATTACAGGAGCAAGCCATGCTGACCCCTACCGTCGTATCCCACTCCACCGTGCGCCGTGCTACCCGCAACGCCGCGACAAGCCCGCGCACCACCGCGCGCTGCTCGACTTGTGCAATGCGGCATTTGTGCATGCCTCAGGGACTCGCGCTCGACGATTTGCCCAAGCTCGAAGCGCTCATCTGCAACGCACGCAGCGTGCGGCGCGGCGAAGCGCTCTATCGCGCCGGCGACCCGTTCGATACGCTCTACGCCGTGCGCTCCGGATCGCTGAAGACCGTCATGGCGCACCGCGACGGCCGCGAGCAGGTCACGGGCCTGCGCCTCGCCGGCGACCCGCTCGGCATCGACGGCATCAGCACCGACTTCCACACCTGCAGTGCCGTGGCGCTCGAAGACAGCTCGGTGTGCATCATCCCCTACTCGGCGCTCAAGCACCTGTGCCGCGAGACCGGCGCCATGCAGGACCGCCTGCACCGGCTCATGAGCGAGCAGCTCATCCGCGAGTCGTCGCAGATGATGGTGCTGGGCTCGCTTTCCGCCGACGAGCGCGTGGCGGCCTTCCTGCTCGACGTCTCCGAGCGCAACGGACAGCGCGGCTACTCGCACGCGGAGTTCAATCTGCGCATGACGCGCGAGGACATGGGCAGCTATCTCGGCATGACGCTCGAAACGGTCAGCCGCACCCTGTCAAGATTTCAAAAACGTGGTCTGATCGACACGCAGGGCAAGCTCATCCGCATTATCGACATCGATGGCCTGCGGCACCTGTAAGCGAAGTGCCCCATGCGTGCCGCCCCTGCGGGCGGCACGCGTTCAAGTGCGTCCCCATTAGCCTCCCTCGTTCGCACCCCCTTCACCCCTGAACGGCGGTGCGCGCGTCGGGCTGCGACACGTTGGCACGACTCCTGCGCAGCGGTAAAGTCTTGTTCACCGCTCAAGTCAGGAGACTCGCCGCAATGCAGCTCCCGCCCTCTCCCACGCTCGCCGCACGCCTTGGCCACGCCCGTGCCGCCAGCGACGCGCTCTTCGCGATCGTCAAGCCCGAATGCCTCTACGAGCGCCCGATCCGCGAGCGTCATCGCATCGTGTTCTACATCGGCCATCTAGAGGCGTTCGACCGCAATCTCTTCGACAAGCGGCTCTTCGATCTGCCATCCGCCGCCCCGCGGCTCGACCACTTGTTCGCGTTCGGCATCGACCCCGTCGACGGCGCGCTGCCCACCGATACGCCGGCCGACTGGCCGCGCCTCGATGAAATCCGCAACTATGCGCGCGACACCCGTGCGCGCATCGACGCGCAACTCGCCGCGCTCGACCTGCCGCCCGGCGCTTCGCCGCTCGGCGCCGCCGCGCAATTGCTGAATGTGGCCATCGAGCATCGCCTGATGCACGTCGAGACGCTCGCCTACATGCTCCACCAGTTGCCGTTTGCGCAGAAGCTCGCGCCCGCCGGAGCACGCGAATTCGCCGACCATCTGTATTTGGCGACGCCGTCGACGGTCAGCGTGCCGGCCGGGCGCACCGAGCTCGGCATGACGCACGAGCGCGGCGTCTTTGGCTGGGACAACGAGTTCGGCGAGGAACAAGTGGCGGTCGAGGCGTTCGAGATCGACCGCTACATGGTGACCAACGGCGCCTGGCTCGATTTCATGGCCGACGGCGGCTATCGGCGCAAGGACCTTTGGGACGACGCCAATTGGGCGTGGAAGGAAGCCGAAGGCATCGAGCATCCGGTCTTCTGGCTGCGTGACGCAGGCGGCTGGCGCCTGCGCACGATGTTCGAGGACATTGCGCTACCGCTCGCGTGGCCGGTCTATGTGAGTCACGCGGAAGCCAGCGCCTTCGCGCGCTGGCGCGGTGCGCGCTTGCCGACCGAGGCCGAATGGCAGCGCGCGGCACACGGCGCGTTGCCGGGCGCCACCGACAACTTCGACTTCCGGCGCTGGAACCCCGTCGCCGTGGACGCGACGCCGGACAGCGCCAGCACGTGGGGCGTGGAGGGGCTATACGGCAACGGCTGGGAATGGACGTCGACGCTATTCGGCCCCCTGCCCGGATTCGAGCCGTTTCCCTTCTACGAAGGCTATTCGGCGAATTTTTTCGACGGACAGCATTATTCGATGAAAGGCGGCTCCGCCCGCACTGCGGCCTGCATGATACGCCCGACGTTCCGCAACTGGTTTCAGCCGCACTATCAGTATGTCTATGCGGGATTTCGTTGTGTACGCAACGAATAAATCGATCGCTGTCCTGATCGCCCTGCTCGGCTCGCTTTCCGGCTGCACAGTCGGCCCCGATTACCGCACGCCCGCCCCGCCCGCGACCGACACCTACACCCCCACGCCGCTGCCCGAACAAACGGCGTCGTCGCCGGGCGCAGCGGGCGTCCCCCAACGGTTCGAAGCCGGCCAGGACATTCCCGCGCAATGGTGGACGCTCTTTCATTGCGAGCCGCTCGATGCGCTGATCCGCGAGGCGCTCGCCAACAGTCCCAATGTCGCCGCGGCGCAAGCGGCGCTCAGGCAGGCCAGCGAAAATCTGCGCGCGCAGGTAGGCAGCACGCTGTATCCCTCCGTCAATGCGACGGCCAATGCGACGCGAGAAAAGTTCAACGGCGTCACGTTCGGCGAACCGGGGCTGACGGAGGTGCTGAACCTCTATAACGCGTCGGTGAACGTGTCGTACAACCTCGATGTGTTCGGCGGCGAAAAACGCCAGATCGAATCGCTGCGCTCACAGGTCGACTACCAGGGCTTTCAGTTGCAAGCGACGTATCTCGCGTTGTCGGCGAATATCGTGACGGCGGCTGTCAAGGAAGCGTCGCTGCGCGAGCAGATCGAAGCGACCGAGCGCATCGCCGACGACGAAGACGCGCAACTCGGCGTGCTGCGCAAGCAACTCGAGCTTGGCGGCGTGAGCCGCACGGCCGTGCTGGCGCAGGAAACACTGGTCGCGCAGACGCGCGCGAGCTTGCCGCCGCTGCGCCAGTCGCTCGACCAGACGCGCCACCAGCTGGCCGTGCTCGCGGGCAAGCCGCCGAGCGATACGGGTGTGCCCGAATTCAGGCTGTCGATGTTCACGCTGCCGCAGACCTTGCCCGTCAGCGTGCCTTCGTCGCTCGTCAGGCAGCGTCCCGACATTCTCGCCGCCGACGCCACGCTGCATCAGGCCAGCGCCCAGGTCGGCGTGGCGACGGCAAACATGTATCCGCAGCTCACGCTCTCCGCGAGCTACGGCCCGCAAGCGCTGACCCCAGCCGGTCTGCTCAAGTCTGCGGACATGATCTGGAGCATCGGCGCCGGCATCACGCAGCCAATCTTCCATGGCGGCCAGCTGAGCGCGCAAAAACGCGCGGCGCAAGCGGCATTCGATCAGGCCAACGCGCAATATCGGCAGACGGTGTTGCTCGCGTTCCAGAACGTCGCCGATACGCTGCGCGCGCTCGAGCACGATGCAACGGGCCTGTCCGCGCAAACGCAAGCATGGCGCGCCGCGCGCGATTCGCTCGATCTGACGCGCGGCCAGTTTCGCGTCGGCGGCGTCAGCTACCTGGCGCTGCTCGATGCGCAGCGCCAGTTCCAGCAGAGCGTCGTCAATCTCGCACAAGCGCAAGCCGCGCGCTACGCGGACACGGCAGCGCTGTTTCAGGCGCTTGGCGGCGGCTGGTGGAACGACACGACGACCGGCCAGGGTGCCCTGGCGGCGCCCGCCTCGCGAGCCGCCCAAGCGCAGTGAGTCCACGCGCCGCGATTCCACACGCAGTAGCCGCGCGTCACATGCGAAACGATAGCAGCGCCGCCGGACGAATGTATGCCTCACCTGTTTGCCGCGCAAGGACACGACGATGACTAAAAAACCGATGGCAAAGCGGATGATCATCACGCTGGTCTGCGTGTGCGTACTGCTCGGCGCTCTGATCGGCTTCAATCTGTTCAGGGCGCACATGATCAAAAAGTTCATGGCGAGCAACGCCGCGCCGCCCGCCACTGTCACGGCCGCGGTCGCGGGCTATCAGACGTGGCAGCCGCAGCTTGCCGCCGTGGGCAGCCTGCGCGCGGTGCGCGGCGTCGACGTGACGACGGAAGTGGCCGGGCTCGTGCGCGAAATCACGTTCAATTCGGGGCAGGAAGTGAAAGCGGGCCAGGTCCTCGTGCGCCTGAACGACGATTCCGACCGCGCGCTGCTTGCGTCGCTGAAAGCCGCGGCGGACCTCGCGCAAACCGTCTACAAGCGCGATACGGCGCAATACGGCATTCAGGCCATCGCGAAGGCGCAACTCGACGCCGACGCGGCCGACCTCAAGAGCAAGCGCGCCCAGGTCGATCAACAGGCCGCGCTCGTCGACAAGAAAACGATCCGCGCGCCCTTTGCGGGCCGCGTCGGCATCACGACCGTCAATCCGGGCCAGTACCTCAATCCGGGCGATGCCATCGTCACGTTGCAGGCGATCGACACGCTCTACGCCGACTTCAATCTGCCGCAACAGCAACTCGGGCAATTGCGGGTCGGCCAGGTGGTCGTCGTCGATACGAACGCGTTCAGCAATCGCACGTTCGACGGCAAGATCCGCACGATCAATCCACGCGTCGACAGCACGACGCGCAACGTGCAGATCGAAGCGAGCGTCGACAACCGCGAGCGCAAGCTGCTGCCCGGCATGTACGCGAACGTGAAGATCGACGCGGGCAGCGTGCAGCGCTACCTGACCTTGCCGCAAACGGCGATCACGTATAACCCGTATGGCGCGACGGTGTTCGTCGTCAAACCGGGCACGCGCAAGGATGCCCATGGCAACACGATGCCCATCGCGCAGCAGGTGTTCGTGACGCCGGGGCCGACGCGCGGCGATCAAGTCGCGATTCTCAAGGGCATCAGCGAAGGCACGCAGGTCGTGACGAGTGGGCAACTGAAACTGAAGAACGGCACGTCGCTCGTGATCGACAACCGCGTGCTGCCCGCCGACAACCCGAATCCGATGCCTCAGGAACAGTAAGAGGCCGCCCGATGAAATTCACCGATCTCTTCATTGAACGTCCGGTGCTCGCATCGGTGGTGAGTCTGCTGATTCTCGTGCTCGGCTTGCGCTCGCTTTCGGCGCTCAAGGTCAGCGAATATCCGCAAACCGAAAACGGCGTCGTCACGATCAGCACTGCGTACTATGGCGCGAGCGCCGACACGATGGCGGGCTTCATCACGCAGCCGCTCGAAGCCGCGATCGCGCAAGCGCAGGGCATCGACTATATGTCGTCGAGTAGCAGCACGGGCGTCTCGACGATCACCGCGACGCTGCGCCTGAACTACGACTCCAACCGCGCGCTCACGGAGATCAACACGCAGATCGCCTCGGTGCGCAACCAGTTGCCGCCGCAGGCGCAGCAGCCGGTGCTGACCGTGCAAGTGGGTCAAACCACCGACGCGATGTACATGGGCTTCTACAGCGACGTGCTGCCGAGCAACAACGTCACCGACTATCTGCTGCGCGTCGTGAAGCCGAAGCTCGATTCGATCCAGGGCGTGCAGACGGCGGAAATTCTCGGCGGCCGGCAGTTCGCGCTGCGTGCATGGCTCGATTCGAACAAGCTGGCCGCCCACAACGTTACGGCCTCCGATGTGTTTACGGCACTCGGCAACAATAACTATCTCGCCACGCTCGGCACGACCAAAGGCCAGATGATCAGCGTCGATCTGAATGCTGGCACCGACCTGCATTCCGTCGACGACTTCAAGAAGCTGGTCGTCACGCAGAAGAACGGCTCGATCGTGCGCCTCGAAGATGTCGCCAATGTCGTGCTCGGCGCGGACAACTACGACTTCAACGTCGCGTTCAGTGGCAAACGCTCGGTGTTCATCGGCATCAAGGTCGCGCCGGATGCGAACGTGCTCGACGTCGCGAAGCGCGTGAAAGCGGTCTTTCCGGACTTGCAGAAGCAGTTCCCGACCGGGATGACCGGCGACATCGTCTATGACGCGACCGACTTCATCAATACGGCCATCGTGGAAGTGGTGAAGACGCTCGTCGAAGCGCTGCTGATCGTGACGGCCGTGATCTTCCTTTTCCTCGGCAGTTTCCGCGCGGTGATCGTGCCCGTGATCGCGATGCCGCTGTCGCTGATCGGCACGTTCTTCGTGATGCAGCTGCTCGGCTATTCGATCAATCTGCTGACGCTGCTCGCGCTCGTGCTGGCCATCGGGCTCGTCGTCGATGACGCGATCATCGTCGTCGAGAACGTCGACCGGCATATGAAGGAAGAAGGCAAGCGGCCTTTCGAAGCCGCGCTGATCGCGGCGCGCGAGCTCGGCGGGCCCATTCTCGCGATGACCGTCGTGCTGATTGCCGTGTATCTGCCGATCGGCTTTCAGGGCGGCTTGACGGGCGCGCTCTTCACCGAGTTCGCGTTCACGCTGGCGGGCGCCGTCGCCGTATCGGGCGTGATTGCGCTGAGTCTGTCGCCGATGATGTGCTCGCGCTTTTTCCGCACGGATCAGGAATCGGGCCGCTTCGCGCGCTTCGTCGACCGGCAGTTCGAGCGCGTGCATCGCGGCTATGGGCGCCTTCTGCATTCGATGCTCGACACGTGGCCCGTGTTCATCGTGATGGGCGCGCTCCTGCTGGCCGGCACGGTCTATCTGTTCATGACGTCGAAATCGGAGCTGGCGCCCCAGGAAGACCAGGGCATCGTGCTCTCGCAGATACAAGGTCCGCCGAACGCGACGATCCAGCAAATGCAGACATACGCGGACCAGGTGTTCGAGATTTCGAAGCAGTTGCCCGAGTATGCGCAGATGTTCCAGCTGACGGGCGCGCCGACGCTCAACCAGGGCATCGGCGGCGTGCTCTTCAAGACGTGGGACAAGCGCAAGAGAGGCGCGACCCAACTGCAGCAGGAATTGCAGCAGAAATGGAATGGCATTGCGGGCGCGCGCGTGGCCGCGTTTCAGTTTCCGCCGCTGCCGGGCGCGCAGGGCTTGCCCGTGCAATTCATCATCAGCACGACGGAGCCGTTCGAGAACCTCAACGAAGTCTCGCAAGCCGTGCTGCAGAAAGCGCGCGAAAGCGGCATGTTCTTCTTCGTCGACAGCGACCTGAAGATCGACAAGCCGGAAAGCGTGCTGCTCGTCGACCGCGACAAGGTCGCCTCGCTGGGCCTGTCGCAAAGCGACGTCGGGCAGGCGCTGGGCGCGGCGCTCGGCGGCAACTACGTCAATTACTTTTCGATTGCGGGCCGCTCATACAAGGTGATTCCGCAGGTGCTGCAAACGGATCGTCTGAACCCGTCGCAAGTCCTCGATTACTACTTGCGCACGCCCGATGGCAGCGTGATGCCGGCATCCACCGTCACGCATCTGAAAGAGACCGTCGTGCCCGAGTCGATCAATCACTTCCAGCAGTTGAACTCCGCGACGATTTCCGGCGTGGTCGCGCCGGGCATCTCGCAAGGCGAAGTGCTCGACTTCTTGCGCCAGGCCACCGCGCAGGCCGCGCCGACCGGCTATTCCATCGACTATTCGGGCCTGTCGCGCCAGTTCGTGCAGGAATCTGGCGGCTTCGTGATCACGCTGATGTTCGCGACGATCATCGTATTTCTCGCGCTCGCCGCGCAGTTCGAGAGCTTTCGCGATCCTGTCGTGATTCTGGTGTCGGTGCCGATGGCGCTATTTGGCGCGCTCATTTTCATCAACGTGGGGCTCTCGACGCTCAACATCTACACACAGGTGGGTCTGGTCACGCTGATGGGACTGGTGAGCAAGCACGGAATTCTGATCGTGCAGTTCGCCAATGAACTGCAGCGCGCGGGGCGCGGCAAGCGTGAAGCGCTGGAAGAAGCGGCCGGTGTGCGCTTGCGGCCGATCCTGATGACGACGGCCTCGATGGTGCTCGGCGTGCTGCCGCTCGTGATTGCATCGGGAGCGGGTGCGGCGGGCCGCAATGCGATGGGGCTGGTGATTTTTACGGGACTGTCGATTGGCACGTTGTTTACGCTGTTTGTCGTGCCCGCGATGTATATGTTTATCGCGGCGGATCATCAGCGGGATCGGGAGCAGCCTGTGGCGGTTTGAGGATGGGGTCTTCGTGTTTGTTTGCGACAGACACGTGACGCTGCGCGACGGCAGCCACGCAATCCGTCACCAGTACTCGATCCGGAACGTGCAGGACATTGCGCGCACTCTGGACAAGGCCAATATAGACGCCGCACGGCGATGCGAACGCAGGATTCAATTCGAGGGCGCGAGAAAGGATTCTCTTCAGGCCACCGTGGCTGTTTGCACCCGCACTTCCCGCATGCGCAGGCGGGAAGTGCGCGCTGCAAATAGTGGCCACATCGAAAGTCAGGCAGTGACGAGTGCTTTGTCGGCGGGCGTCCAGTGCTCGGCGACCGCCTTGTCCGGTATGCGCACCGTCGCAAGCAACGGCACGTAGCCGTGCAGCTTGGCCTCACTCACCGCCAGTCTCTCGGAGCGAAGCAGTTCGCCAGAAAGCTTGGTCCCATCCTGAGTTTCAATGCGGTATCCGTCGATTGGCCCCCACTGACCCTTCGGCACCGGTTCGATATAAACGTGCAACATCTCGTCTCTCCACAGGTTTGAAAAAATTGTCGGAACGCGTAGACCTTGCGAGCCGGAGCATTGCGAGCCTCCGTCTGTGTTCCCCATGGAAAGAGAGTATCGAGATAAGTGATGGCCGTGGCCCCCGATCCGTCGCCGGATCAGCGATAAAAAATAATTAAAATTCAATGACATAAAATGCACATATCACAATGTGCAATGCCACTCAACGATACGCAACGTCTGCATGTTGCGTCGCGGCAGATTTTTCTGGCATACGCGACATCGTTTTGCATTGTGGAATCTGGACGCGAGCGCCTGCCGAATTACAAGGTGCTAGTGCGCATCGGCCGCGGTGAGCGTCAGCATATGAACGGCAGTGCCCGGCAGGAACGGTGCCGCGTCGCCGCGGACCCAGGATTCGTGCCCCGCAATGAAGTACGGCGACAGGGGATTGCCCGACTGCCCGCCCGGCATCTCGAAGATGCCGTCCTGCTCGCGCCCCGGCGACACCGCAAACCGCTCGGACGCGCCGAACGCCGGCGACTGCACGCGCGGCATGTTGATGTCGCCCGGCAGCGGATCGCGCGGCGCGCTGAGCCAGCCGCGTGCCCACGGTAGCCACGGCGGCAGGAGCCGCGCGAACGGATGCGCGATCGCCGAGCGATTACGCTCACCCCAGCGCGCATCGGCGAGCTTCGTGCCCTTCGGCAACTGGGCGATCGAGTAGTCGATCCGTTCCAGCACGAACGCGCGCCAGTCCGCGAAGCCGCCGGGAATCCAGGCGTGATGCCCGGCGAGCGTCTCCATCGTCGCTTCGTAACGCGTGTTGGCCGCGCGATAGCCGAGTCCCGGCGCAACAGCGGCCATCTGCTCGTCGAGCGCGCCGAACCATGCGTCGTACAGCGAGAAGTAAAACGCGCGCACCAGCCGATAGCCGACCGCATCCGCATCCGCACGGCCGTTCCAGCTTTCGACGAGCCGGCGGAATTCCACGCGCTCGGGATGACCGCCGAGCGCTTGCGCATCGAGTGCGTCGAGCGCGACGCGCCGCCAGTATTCGATCCAGAAGGCGCGGTCGTCGGTCTGCACCGCAAGCAGGTCGCGCTCGCTCGCATGCGGCAGCGCCAGCAGATCGTTGCGAATCTGCGTCGCGCGTGCGCCGAGATCGGTGCCGGCATCGCCGATGCGCGTCGCCTCGGCGAGCGGCAAGGTCCGGTTGTTCGCGCTCCAGATGCGGCCAGCCGGCGGATCGACGCGCACCGGATACGCATCGGCTGACCAATACCCCTGCCAACCGATATACGTGTCGGAGCTGAACGGCAAGCTGGCAGGCGCCGCCGGGCTCGCATCTGCATCTGCATCTGCATCTGCATCGGCAAAGCGCGGCAGCGGCCCGGCAAGCGTCCAGCCGATATGGCCTTGCGCATCGGCCACCGTGAAGTTCTGCGTCGGCAGGCCAAAGGTCTGCGCGGCATGCAACGCGTCGGCGACATTCGTGGCGCCTTCGAGCCGCACGAGGTTCATGTTGACCGCCTCCCGGTCCTGCGCGACCCAATGCACGGCATACGCATGCGGGCCGACCACGATCTGCGGCCCCCAGCGGGTTTGCACGACCGGCAGGTCGACGCTCGCGCCGCCGTTCACGTCGAGACGCTCGTGGATCAGCTGCGCCCTCTCCCATCCGCCGCCGTCTCCACGGCCTTCATGGTCAAGGCCGCCGTGGTCAAGGCCGCCGTGGACACGGTAGCGCAGCGGGTCGGCCGGGTCGCGTTGCAGCTCGATCAGATCGACGAAGCGGCCGTAGCTGTTCGTGAACGCCCACGCGACGTGGCCATTGCTGCCGGCCACCACGAGCGGCTCCCCCGGCAAACTGACGCCGGTGATACGCCGCGTGCTGCCATCGGGCGCGGGCGCAGGATAGACCAGCGACACCCGATACCAGATGTTCGGCAGCGACAGGCCGAGGTGCATGTCGTTCGCGACCAGCGCGCCGCCGTGCGCACTATGCGCGCCGTCGACCGCGAAGCCGTTGCTGCCGACCATTGCGTTGAGCGCACTCCCTGCGTCGACGAAACCGGGCACGGCGCCAGGCAGCCCCTCGGCCACCGCTTCGCCGCGGGTGGCGGACGGCATCGCGCGCAGCCATGGCGGCGGCGCAGGCAGCGCGGCAGGCAGCGGTGCAGATGCGCCCGGCCCGTCGAGCGGGGCGTCCCAATGGCTCGTCGCCGGCAGCAGGAACGCGAGCAGATCGGGCGGCCCACGATCGGGCGGCACGCGATCGGGCTGCACGCGATCCGGCGAACCGCGATCGGGCGGCCCACGATCGGGCCGCACGCGATCGCGCAGCGCCGCGCGCGACAGCACACGCGTCACCTGGTCGTATTGAAGATCGAAGTACATCGCGTAGACGACCAGCAGCGTGTCCTCCGCACGCCACGGCACCGGCCGCGTGCGCAGCAGCCAGTATTCGAACGGCCGCGCGCGCAGCGAGCGCAGGCCGTCATTGACGCCCGCCGTGTAGCGCTCGATCAGTTGCCGCTGGTCCGCAGGCAACGCGGCGAGCGCCGCCTGCGCGTGCTCGCGAAAACGCAACGGCCGGTCGCGCCGGTCCAGTGGAAGCGCCGCCGGGCCGATGAGCCCGCCCATCTCGCCGGCGGCGACCCGGCGCAGCAGATCCATCTGAAAGAAGCGGTCCTGCGCGTGAACGAAACCGATCGCATACGCGACGTCGTCACGCGTGCGGCCTTGCACCGTCGGCACGCCGAGCGCGTCGCGCCCGATCGTCACCGTGGCGGACAGCGGCGCGGTATGCGTGCCGTCCAGTTGCGGCAGGCTGGCGCGCAAAATCAGCCAGCCGGCCAGCACCGCGGCGGCCAGGACGATGACGACGATACTCGGCAGTATCAGCAGCCACGTGCGGCGCCGCTGTGGCGGAAAATGGCTCGAACGCGTCATTGCGGGTCATGGATCAAAGCTTCCTGGAGCAGCGAGCGGATCGCCTGGACAGCTTAGGGCCATAGTATGACGGTGTGGAGACGCGCTGTCGCCGAATGTACTGTCCGGTGACGCTTTTGCCTTTTGCTTTATTCGACAGCACTCACGTCCGCCTGCATCACCGGACGCCGATACCACACGGCATACACCACGCTCAGCGCGATCAGGAACGGCACGCCAAAGATCAGCGTCATATGGAACTCGGGCGTGAAGAACGTCGTCACCGTGACTGCGAGCATCAGCGCCGCGCCAAGCAGCGTCAGCACCGGGAAGCCGCGCATGCGGAACGCGGGCGCGCGTTGCCCGCTCGCGTTCCAGCGGCGCCGGAAGAAGTAATGCGTCACGAAGATCATCATCCACGTGAACAGTGCGCCGAACATCGACACCGACATCATGATCGTGAACGACGCGTCGGGATACAGCACGCTCAGCACAGTCGCCAGTGCGATGCCGAGCGTCGAGAGCATCAGCGCGCCCAGCGGAATCCCGCGCGCATTCACCTCGCCGAGCACGCGTGGCGCATGGCCGGCGCGCGACAGGCTGAACATCATCCGCGTCGTGATATAGAGCTGGCTGTTCATCGCCGACAACGCGGCGATCAGCACAACGAAGTTGATCACACCGGCCGCGGCCGGCAGATGGATCGCCTCCATCACTTTCACGAACGGGCTTTCGTCGCGCCCCGCGGCGGTCCACGGCACGATCGCGAGCATCAGCGCAAGCGTGACCAGATAGAACAGCACGAGCCGCACGATAGTCGAGCGGAATGCACGCGTGACGGCGCGCTGCGGGTCCTCGGCTTCGCCGGCCGCGACCGCGATCATCTCGATGCTCAAATAGCTGAAGATCGACACGATCACCGCAACCCACATCCCCCACATGCCCTTCGGAAAGAAGCCGCCGTGCGAGAAGTAGTGGTGAAATCCTGCCGCGCCACCGTTCGCTTCGCTGCCGACGAGCTCCGGATTCACGAACACGACATACGCGCCGAGCGCGATGAAGGCGATGATCGCGGCGATCTTCACGACCGAGAAGCCGTACTCGACCGAGCCGAACGTATCCACGCTGCGCGCGTTGACGAACACGAGCAGCGACGAAAAGCCGACGATCCAGATCCAGCCCGGCACCGCCGGAAACCAGTACTTCATGTACAGAGCGATCGCGGTGACCTCGGTGCCGACCGCGAGCACGATGCACGCCCAGTACGCGTAGCGCACGAGAAAGCCCGCCCACGGGCTCACATAGTATTCGGCATAGGCGCCGAACGAGCCGGAGGTAGGATGCGCGACCGTCATCTCGGCCAGGCAGCCCATCAGCAGCAGCGAGATGAACGCGCCGATCGCGTAGCTCACGAGCACGCTCGGCCCCGCAAAGCCGATCGCGAATCCGGAGCCGAGAAATAGCCCGGTGCCGATCGCCCCGCCGATCGCGATCATCGCCATCTGTCGCGCGGAAAGCGTGCGGCGCAGCCCCTGCTCGCGCGCGGCGATCTGCTGGAATTGTCCTTCTGAATGCATAAGTGTGAGACCTCGTTCGAATTCGGTAGTCGTGGCGAATCAGGCTGGGCGCGCGTGCGTTTTGCGCGCCCAGCATCCGGCACTCAGAAGATGGGGTCTCAGTCTCAAGTGCGCCTCCAGATGGTTATTGTCGATGCAATCATGTTGGACCGCATGTTATCGAGGACGAAATAGAATGAGCTTCATATTTCGAAGACAAATCCACTGATTTGCAGTAGAGTCTGCGGCAATTTCGACCAGAAACCAGGGAATCTTCAACATGAACCTTGACCGGACCGACATGCGCATCCTTCGGCAGCTCGAGCAGGACGGCCGCATCAGCAACCAGGATCTCGCGAACGCGGTTGCGCTGTCGCCATCCGCCTGTCTGCGGCGCGTGAAGCTGCTGGAGGAGCGCGGCGTGATCGAGGGCTACCGCTGCACGCTTTCGCCGAAGAACCTCGGCGTTGCGTTCGAGGCGCTCGTGCACGTGTCGATGCGGCCCGACGCGCCCGAGTGGCACGACAAGTTCGTCGAGGCGATCCGGGAATGGCCGGAGGTGGTGTCCGCGCAGGTCATTACCGGGGCGTCCAATTACGTGCTCGTCGTGCGCACGCGCGATCTCGAGCACTATTCGGATTTCGTGATTCACAAGCTGCATCGCACGAGCGGCGTCATGTCGATCAATTCGAGCATCGTGCTCTCGACGATCAAGCATGATGGATCGATTCTCGATCTGGTCGCGCCGTCGGCCGGCGGGCACGGCGGTTGAGGCATGTTGAGCGCGACGGATCTGCTGGAAACCATTATGTGAAGCAATGTGGACGGGGCATGTTTGTGCGTCTCGCTATATGAATCGAATTTCTTTTCATTTTTCGATTGATTTATTCGGTCGATATTAGTGAGTGCTTTTGAATTTTGATTTCTCAGTTTTTGTCGTGATTCGGTTTGGTGTTGGCATTTCCTTGTTTTCATGTCGGTATATTGGTGTTGCCCCTGTGCGGGGCGGCACCTACTTTTCTTTGCAGCCGCAAAGAAAAGTAGGCAAAAGAAAGCGGCTCAAACCGCCAGTGTGACGCGGTCCCCCACTGCCCTATTAATCGGAGCGGCTCCGGGGCATCCGTCTCCTCGCACACTCCGCCTTAGTGATAAGGGGCTCATCCTTCCCGCCGCGCGCTACGCGCGGGCGGAAGGGTCTGCATGGAAAACCGAGCTTGCTGCCGGCGAATGCGCGGGAGTGCCGCCGGGTGAATATGCCGGAGTCCTACGAAAACATGTGCACACCACTGGTTTTGGTTATGCCCGACGGCGCGCGGAGCGCCGCCGGATGGATGAGCCCTTAGTCACTCCGGGTGACGACGAGTGATGACAGACGCTCCGGAGCCGCTCCGATATAAGTCGAGTGGTGGACTGCGTCACACTGGTGGTGTGAGCGGCTTTCTTTTGCCTACTTTTCTTTGCCGCTGCAAAGAAAAGTAGGTGCCGCCCCGCACAGGGGTAACACTAATAGACCGACATGAAACCAAGGAAAGGCCAACAGCAAAATTCCAACAGCATCACCGTTTATCGCTGGACGCCGTGATTCGGCGTTGCGTCCATGAGCGCAGCGTGAAGAGGAAGTCCTCGATCTCTGTAGGAAAACGCTGACAACCCTGCTGTTGCGACTACAGCAAGTTCGCTGAGCGCTGATTTTCCTTACCCCCCGCCAAAGCAATACTTCCGTCACCAGAGCGGCACACGAGTCGTTGGGCGCCCCAGCCCCGACGCCGCCTGCTGGAGACGCCCATGAGCCTCATCGCACAAGACCTGATCGAACTGCTCCGCCTCGCCCACGGTGGCGCAGGCGCGCTGACGCAGCATCTGCTGCGCGAACTGGCCACGAACCTGATCGCACAGGGCGTCGCCGACATGCGCGGCGGCTGCTGACAAAACGGCACCGGCAAAGCAAACGTTTGGTAACCAACGGGCGCCTCGACTGCGAAAGCCAGTTGTCAGGACGTAGCGACGTAGCCCTTGAACGGGGGAACATCATGCAAAGCACTGAAACGCTGGAATCGATTCAGGAACTGAACCTGTCCTACCTCGCACTTGCGCAGCGCCTGCTTCGCGAGGACCGCCCGGCGGGCATGTTCCGGCTGGGCCTGTCCGAGCAAGTGGCCGATCTGCTGTCCAGCCTGACGCTGGCCCAGATCGTCAAGCTCGCTGCGTGCAATCAGTTGCTGTGCTTCTTCAGGATCAACGACCATCAGATGCTGTCGGTGCTGGCGACGCCCGCGAAGCACGTGAATATCGCGCAAACGCATGCCGCCGTGCTGCTCGCGGGTCAGCCCGCCGAACAGTTCGCCTGAACGGAGCGGGACCCGCCATGTCCAGGAACAGCATCATCGACGACGCACGCGAAGTCGTGCGCGCGAGCGCGCTGATCGAACTCGGCGCACGCATGCAGGTGCTCGAAAGCGAGCTCGCGCTGCCGCGCGACCGGCTGATCCGGCTGTACCACGAGATCAAGGGGGAGTCGCCGCCGAAGGGCATGTTGCCGTCGTCCGCCGACTGGTACATGACCTGGCAGGCCAATATCCACGCATCGCTGTTCTACAACACCTACGTGTTTCTCAAGGACCAGGCGGGCTGCTCGCATCTGGACGCGCTCACCAAGGGATTCCGTCTGTACCGCGAGCACTGTGCGCACAACAAACTCGAGATGCAGCTCGATTTGACGCGCGCCTGGACGCTCGTGCGCTTCTTCAAAGGCGGATTGCTGCAGTTGACGGCCTGCCGGCGCTGTGCCGGCAAATTCGTCATCCACAAATATGACGCACCGGATGGCAAAGTCTGCGCGATCTGCCAGCCGCCTTCGCGCGCGGGCAAGCGCGCAAAAGGCAAAGAGGCGCCCGCCGCATCTTGCGGCGCGGATGGCGCAAGTGAGGAGGCTGAAACTCAAACTGAAACTGAAGCGCTGGTTGAAACCCGGTCCGAAATACCGCCCCGCCCTACGCCGATTCCTCTCGATTGAGCGCACTCACCGGCAAGCTGACCGACAAGCGAAACCCCTCGCCCGGCGCGGTGTCGACCGACACGGCGCCGCTCAATTGCCGCACGCGCTCGCGAATGCCGAGCAACCCGAACGACTGCTCCTTGCGCATCGCGCTCGCCGCCGTCCCGCGCCCGTTGTCCGCCACCCTCACCCGGCACGCCTCGCCATCCAGCACCACCTCGACCTCGACTTCGGTGGCCTCCGCGTGCCTCGCGATGTTGGTCAGCGCCTCCTGGACGATCCGGTAGACGGCGGTGGCGGCCGCCGAATCGAAGTACAGGTCGCCGATATCGATGTGCAGGTCCACCACGATGCCATTGCGGCTTTCGAAATCGCCGGCGAGCCACTCGAGCGCCGGCACGAGCCCGAGGTCGTCGAGCACGGTCGGGCGTAGCCCCGCCGCGATGTGCCGCACCGACCGCACGGTCTCGTCGATCAGCGTCATCATCGAGCGCGCCCGCCCGCGCAATGCCGGCGCCATCGTGCGGCCGTCGAGATCGCCTTCGAGCATCGTCAGATCGATCTTGAGGGCGGTCAGCCGCTGCCCGAGATCGTCGTGCAGCTCGCGCGCGATGCGCTTTTGCTCTTCCTCGCGAGCGGCCTGGATGCCGGCCGAGAGATGTCCCAGATGCTCGAGCTCCTTCACGCGCATGCGCTCGCGCATGTCCCTGCGCGTGAGCGCGACGAGCCGCGCATAGAGCGTGCCGCTCTCGACCAGCAGCACGATCAGCACGAAGCTCGCCGCCAGCAGGCCATATATGCGTCCCGCATAAAACCCGAGATCGAAGCGGCCATGATTGAGCATCGCGGCGAGCGCGATGTCGATCATCCATGCCGTCATCACGACCATCAGCCACATATCGAGCGCCGAGCGCTTGCCGTGCCGCCACAGCATGGCAAACGCGACCGGGCTCGCCAGCCAAACGGCGCCGATCACGTAGCGGTAGCCCCAGGTGAAGCGGCCGTTCTCGAGCAGATCGGGAAGCAGCGCCTTGCCCACCGTGGCCAAAGCCGTCAGCCCGCAGACGATCGCCGTCACGGCCACCACGCAAAATGCGATCGATGCGCGTGTGGAGCGCCTTGGAACATCGCCGCGCAGGCCGCCCGAGGCGTTGCCGCCGCGCTCGCGCCCGAGCAGCACATAGGCCACGACAAAGAAGGGAAACCCGGCGTGCCAGAACATGTAGAGCCACGCCGTACTCTGCGGGCCCGCGCCGAGCAGCCCGGCGGGCGCGAACAGGCCCGGAAACGTGAGGCCATGCGCGATCGTCATGCCGGCGGTAAACAGGTAGCCGCTGCCGAGCGCGAGCAGCGCGCGCGAGCGCAACGAATTGAACTGGCCGAACAGCAGCATGGCCGTGATCAGGTCGTTCATCACCAGCGCCGCTTCGTAGCTCGGGATGAACGCCCCCACCACCGGCAGTGGACGCCTGGCGAACGGCACGCACGCGGCGAACAGCGCGAGGCTCACGACGATCACCGTGAGCGCGAGCCGTCGCTCGCTGCGCCCCGCGGGCAAGGTCGAGAGAAACATCTGGTTGCCGTCGTCTCGATCGCGACCCATGCTCGTGCCTGGAAAAGAATCCGGAGAAAGGCATTTGAGCAGATGATGCACGCCGATGGCAACTCCTGCATACTGCCGATTGGCAACAGCGGCAACAGCGGCAACAGCGGCCAACCGCAGCCAACGGGCGGCTAGCAGCCGCCCACGCTGGCCCGGACCGGCCCGCCCCTTGTTTCGCGTGACGCCTGTGGCCTATGCCTCGCGATTCGGTTGCGCTCGCCACGGCCGGCGCCAGCACCATCGCAATGACTGACCCACAACCAGCGGTACAGCTGGAGGACGCACACTGATGACCCAAGTTTTGATCGCCGATGACCACGCGCTCGTGCGCGACGGTCTGCGCCATATCCTGCAAAACGCCAGCGGATTCGACGTGGCGGGCGAGGCACGCGACGGCGTGAGCACGATCGCGCTGATCCGCTCGACACCGGCGCAAGTGCTGCTGCTCGATCTGTCGATGCCGGGACGCAACGGCGTCGAGCTGATCAAGCAAATCAAGGAAGAAAAGCCCGAGTTGCGCATACTCGTGCTGACCATGCACGCCGAGCAGCAGTACGCAGTGCGGGCGTTCAAGGCCGGCGCGTCGGGCTACCTGACGAAGGAAAGCGCCGGCAACGAGCTGGTGTCGGCCGTGACCAAAGTCGCGGCGGGCGGCGTCTACGTGAGCCTCGCCATGGCCGAACAGTTCGCACAGAGCCTGAACGAGCCCGTCGACGCGCTGCCGCACCAGCGCCTCTCCGACCGTGAATTCGACGTGTTCCGCCGCATCGCCGCCGGCGAGACCATCACGGAAATCGCCCAGGAACTCTGTGTGAGCGCGAAGACCATCAGCACCTACAAGACGCGCATCCTCGAGAAGATGCGCCTGCCGCACGAGGCCGCGCTCGTGCGCTACGCCATGCGCCACAAGCTCTTCGACGACCACGACGACGTTTGAACGCGTCCCGGTCCGAACGCGACCCGGTCTGAGCGCGTAGGAATCCACCTACACGACTTCCGTTTTCCCTACCCGAAGTTCAACCCCGGCCGATTCCCGTCCACCCTGGCGGCAACGATACTTCGGCACATGGACGCGAACCTCTTATCGGCAGAATTGAAGGTCTTCCTCGTCGAGGATTCGGCATCGCTGCGGCGCCGGATCACGGCGCTGCTGCATACGATTGCCGGGGTCCGCGTGGTCGGCGAAGCCGAGGAGATCGCGGCGGCGCTCAGAGGCATCGCGGCGGGCCGCCCCGATGTCGTGATCACGGACTTGCGCCTGGCCGGAGGAAGCGGGCTCGAACTGGTGCACGCGCTCGCGCGCCGCGGCCCGCCGGTCGTCATGGTCGTGCTGACCAATCAATCGAGCCAGCCGTTTCGTGAGGCCTGCCTTGCGGCGGGCGCGCATTATTTCTTCGACAAGACCAGCGAGATCGACAAGGCGCGCAAGACCATCGAACGGCTTGCCGAGGCGCACAACCAGCGAGTGATGCCCTAGGGCCTGTTCACGCTAATAACAGGCCCGGGTAGAGAGCCACGTGCGTCGCGGTGCGTTCGCATCCAGCGCCACACGCGCCTAGGGCGTCACCCAGCCGCCATGCCATGCACCGTCCTGGCGGCAAAACTTCGCACGCGCGTGACGGTTGGGAGACAAGTCCAGATAGTCGATTTTTTGCACGTCCACCGTGACGAGGCAAAAATTCTCGAAGCCCGCCATTGAATCGGGCGTGTTGCCCGGCGCGGTGTGCGCCTCCTCCGGCGAGGCAATGGGCGTGCCGGGCGCCAGTTGCGCACGGTAGACAATCAAGCTGTGAGGTCTGCTTAGCTTCCAGAGCGCCATCCTCTCCTCGAGGCTGTCCACCATCCGCGCGACGCCTTCCAGCCGGATCTGTATGCCCGCGTCCAGGTCACAGCCGAGTAGCGAGATTCGTGGGTCTTTGCCCAGCTCCAGGACCTTCTCCGAGCGCACGTCGGTATGAAAAATCAGCGAGCCCGCCTCCGGGCTGACGCCGCGCAGAACAATGGTGCGCACCTTGGGCCCGCCATCGAGACCCACGGTTGCGGCCTGAAGCATGGTGAACGGCGAACGCGTTGCCGCCGCGTTCGCGCCCGCACTCAGCATGGACCAGACGCGGTCGATCACATCACGCATCGCTGACTCAGACGGATTTGGTGACGCCACCGTCGACGCGGATGTTCTGGCCGGTAATGTAGGCCGCGCCATCGGAAGCCAGGAAGGAGATGGTCGCCGCGATTTCCTCGCTGGTTCCATAACGCTGCAGCGGAACGCTTTCGCGACGCTCTTCCAGGGCTGGCAGGCTATCGATCCAGCCAGGCAACACGTTGTTCATGCGAATGTTGTGCTTGGCCTGGTTATCCGCAAAGAGCTTGGTGTACGAGGCCAGGCCGGCGCGGAACACGGCCGAGGTGGGGAACATCTCGCTCGGCTCGAAAGCCCACGCGGTGGAGATGTTGATCACCACACCGCCTTGCTGCTTCTGCATGATGGGCGCGACGAGCCGGGTCGGGCGAATCACGTTCATCAGGTAGGTGTCCATGCCACGATGCCAGTCTTCGTCGGAGATCTCGAGGAGCGGGCCCCGCGGACCATGGCCGGCGCTGTTCACCAGCACGTCGATGCGGCCCCAGCGCGACACGGTCAGGTCGACGAGCTTGCGAAGATCGTCGTTCGACTGATTCGAGCCCGTCACCCCCACGCCACCGAGCTCCGCGGCAAGCGCTTCGCCTTTGCCCGAGGACGAAAGAATCGCAATCTTGAAGCCGTCGGCAGCGAGGCGCCGCGCGGCGGCAGCGCCCATGCCGCTCCCGCCTGCGGTCACAACGGCCACTTTTTCTACTGTCATGGTGTTAATCTCCGGATGTTGGCGACGCTTTGGACATGCCGCAAAATGTGCTGCCTGGTGCAAATAGCATAGCATCGGCGCACGCTCCCGGCGCCGCAGTTTCCATCCCGGTTCGCAGTAGAAAAACTATCGCATGAAAGATCCGAACGAGCCGCTTCCGTCGCTCAATGCGCTACGCGCCTTCGAGGCGGCAAGCCGCCACCTGAGCTTTCGCCGGGCCGCCGAGGAACTGGGCGTCACGGAGGGAGCCGTCGGCCAGCATATACGCGGCCTCGAAACGGCGCTCGGACTCAAGCTCTTCGAGCGCCAGCCGCGCAGGCTCACGCTAACCGAAAACGGGCAGAGCTATTCGGCGAGCGTGCGCCGCGCATTCGACCTGCTGGTCGAGGCCACGCAGGCGCTGCGGCCCCAACCGCTGAGACTCGCGATTAGTGTCACCCCGACGTTTGCCGCCAAGTGGCTCATCCCGCGGCTGCCGGGCTTCACGGCGGCGCACCCGGAAATCGATTTGCGCATCGTGGCTACGGAGCGGCTCGCGCATTTCCAGACCGATGGCGTCGATCTCGCGGTGCGCTATGGCAACCCGCCATTCGGGGCGGGACTCAATGCCGAGCTATTGTTCGACGACGTTCTGATTGCCGTGGCCGCTCCGCGCTCGCTTGCGGGCGCTCGAAAGAGTAACGGCATGGTTGCGCGGCACGCGTTACTGCACGACGCGCACAATCTCTGGCCGCAGTTTCTGGCGCAGCTCCATCAGCCCCTGCCGTCGGCCGCGGAAAAGAACATTCGCTTCAATCAAACTTCGTTGGCGATCGACGCGGCGCTGGAAGGGCAAGGCATCGCGCTCGCGCATTGGGCGTTTGTCGCCCGGGACGTTGCGGCGGGGCGCCTCGTGCGCGTCTTCGACGATGAATTGCGCACGGGCGCCGGTTTCTATCTCGTGTTTCCACGCAAGCTTCAACATCCCGGGTCGGTCGCGCAACTGCGCGACTGGCTCCATCATCAAGCATCGATATCGACGCCGATCGCAACGGCTTGACGCCTCTGGCCGCGTTGCCCGCCACAAGCGAGGCCGCCTTCACGACGCGCGTTCGATCTCCGCGATCAAGGCCCTCAGCACTTGCTCGATCGGGCGCGAAAGCCGCCGTTCGCGCATCGTCATCACGCACAGGTTGCGCTGGTTGAGCAGCGGCTCGTCGAAGCGCCTGGCGACCAGCGAAAGATCGTTCGCGAGACCCGAAAGCGAGAGCTTGCTGCCGAGCGTGATCGCGCCGGCCAGCGACGCGAACGCATGCAACGCGCTCGAATTGTTGCTCGTGAGGATCGGCTCGAGCGTGATGCCATGCCGCGCGCAGCATTCGTCGAACAACTGGCGGGCGGTATTGCCGCGCGCGAGCAGCGCGACGGGATAGTCGCGCAGATCCGCGAGCGTGAGCGACGCACGCCGCGCCAGCGAGTGCCCGGGGGCGAGCAGCGCGCAGACCGGCGCCTCGGCGCTGTATTCCACCTGAACCTTCGCCGGGTCTCCGCTCGAAAACGCCAGCCCCAGGTCCACCTCGCCCGTGGCCACCCACTGCTCGACCTGCGAAGGCGTGCCCGAGCGCAGATCGAAACGCACCTGCGGCGCGCCGGCGTGATGCCGCGCGAGCACATGCGGCAGGAACGAGCGCGTGAAGCCCTCGGTGCAGCCGATGCGCACGATGCCGCGCCCGAGCGCCTTGGCCGTGGCAATTTCGGCGAGCACGGCGTCGCCTTCGAGCAGCGCTCGCCGCGCGTGCTCGGCGAGCCGCTCGCCCGATTCGGTCAGCACCATGCCGCGCGGCATGCGCTCGAAGAGCGCCGTGCCCACGTCCTCCTCGAGCTTGGTGATCTGCCGGCTGATTGCCGAGACGGCGACGTGCAGGTTCTCCGATGCCGCAGCCAGCGACCCCGTGCGCGCGACCTCGACGAAGTAGCGCAAGGCGATTCCATGAAGCATCGGCTTATCCGTTCAGTGCCCGCTTGGTGTACGCCGGCGTCAGTTTTTGCGTTGCCATTTTGGCAATAGTATCCGCAAATTTTGAAATTGTTGCGAATTTTTGGCGTTTCTAGACTGCTTTCATTTCCTGCAATTTCCCGCCTGAAGGCAAGAGAGGAGCCACTTTGAACGAGACCCGACAAACCGAGTCGCGCCAGACCGGGTCGCGCCAGACCGAGTCGCGCCAGACCGCCATCGACCGCGCGCTGCGCGTCTACGACTCAGGCCAGTTTCTTGGCGATCTCCAGCGCCGCGTGAGCTTTCGGACGGAAAGCCAGAATCCCGCCCAGGCCGACGCCGTGCGCGCCTATCTCACCGACGAGGTGACGCCCTCACTCGCGCCGCTCGGCTTCACGAGCCGCATCGTCGAGAATCCGGCGGCCGCGCGCGCGCCGTTGCTGATCGCCGAGCGCATCGAGGACCCGGCGCTGCCGACCGTGCTGACCTATGGTCATGGCGACGTCGTGCGCGGCTACGACGAACAGTGGCGCGAGGGCCTCGCGCCCTGGACCATCACCGTCGAAGGCGACCGCTGGTACGGCCGCGGCACCGCCGACAACAAGGGCCAGCACTCCGTGAACTTCGCCGCGCTCGCCGCGGTGCTCGACGCGCGCGGCGGCAAGCTCGGCTACAACGTGAAGCTGATCTTCGAAACCGGCGAGGAAATCGGTTCGCCGGGCCTCGACGAAGTCTGCGCCGCGCATCGCGACGCGCTCGCGGCGGACGTCTTCATCGCCTCGGACGGCCCGCGCGTGCTGGCCGAGCGGCCCACCCTCTTTCTCGGCTCGCGCGGCGGCGTGGCGTTCGAGCTGCTCGTCGATTTGCGCCGTGGGGCCCATCACTCGGGCAACTGGGGCGGCGCGTTGCGCAACCCGGCCATCGTGCTCTCGCACGCAATCGCGAGCCTCGTCGACCGGCGCGGCGCCATTGCCGTGGACGGCCTGCGTCCGCCGCCCATTTCGGCGAGCGTGCGCGAGGCGCTCGCCGACATCGTGCTCGGCGGCGACGAGGACGCGCCCGCGATCGACCTGGACTGGGGCGAGCCCGGCCTCACGCCCACCGAGCGCGTGATCGCCTGGAACACGCTCGAAGTGCTCGCGTTCAAGGCCGGCAATCCCGATGCGCCCGTCAACGCGATTCCGCCGACGGCCAAGGCGACCTGCCAGCTGCGCTTCGTGGTGGGCACGGACGCCGGGAGCGCCGGCGAGCATCTGGAAGCGCATTTCGCGCGGCTCGGCTTCGACGACGTGAAGGTGCGCGTCACGCAGATTTCCGCGGCCACGCGCCTCGACCCCAACGACGCCTGGGTGCACTGGGCGCTCGAATCGCTGCGCGCGTCCACGGACAAGAAGCCGGCGCTGCTGCCGAACCTGGGCGGCACGGTGCCCAACGACGTGTTCGCGTACACGCTCGGCCTGCCGACGCTCTGGGTGCCGCACTCGTACCCGGCCTGCGCGCAGCACGCGCCGAACGAACACCTGCTCGGCTCCGTCGCGCGCGAGGCGCTCGCCGTGATGGCCGGACTCTGGTGGGACTTGGGCGAGGACGCCGCGCGCCTCGCCTCGACGCACTCGCAGGCACAGACACAAGCCCCGCAGCCCACCGACGCCGTTCTCCAATAAGGCACGCCGCCATGTCCGCAAAGCAACCCGTGAGCCTTGTGAGGCTCGTTATCGCCACCTCCGCCGGCAACGCACTCGAATGGTTCGACATCGCCATTTACGGGTTCTTCGCGGTGTACATCGGCAAGCACTTCTTTCCGGCCGTCAACGAAACCGTTTCGATGCTGCTCACGTTCGGCACCTTCGGCGCGTCGTATCTGGTGCGGCCGATCGGCGGCGCGGTGCTGGGCGCGTATGCCGACCGGCGCGGGCGCAAGGCTGCGCTGATGGCTTCGGTGGGCCTCATGATGGTCGGCACGGCGATCATCGCGCTCGTTCCCGACTACGCGGCCATTGGCGTGGCCGCGCCGCTCGCGGTATTCGCCGCGCGGCTCATCCAGGGCTTTTCGGCGGGCGGCGAGTTCGGCGCGTCCACGGCCATGCTGATCGAGCACGCCCCGCACCGGCGCGGTTTTCTCGCGAGCTGGCAGTTCGCGACGCAAGGCCTCGCGACGCTGCTGGCAGCCTCGTTCGGCTATGGCCTCGCGCGTCTCATGCCGAGCGCCGATCTCGCGGCGTGGGGCTGGCGCCTGCCGTTTTTCTTCGGATTGCTGATTGGTCCGGTGGGTCTCTATCTGCGCCGCTATATCGAGGACGCCGAGGACTTCAAGCGCGCCGCGCGCACCGAAACGCCCGTGCGCGAAGTGCTGGGCCAGCAAAAGCGGCTCGTGCTCACGGCTATCGGTTTGATAACCGTTTCGACGGCGGTCAATTATCTGCTTCAGTATATTCCGACCTTTGCTATACGGCAGTTGCATTTGCCTGCGGCGACCGGGTTTGCGGCGACTATGGCGGGTGGTGTGATTCTTACGGTCGTTACGCCGTTTGCGGGGTACTTGTCTGATCGCATCGGGCGGCGCACGCAGATGACCTGTGTGGCGGTGCTATTTCTCGCTAGCGCGTATCCCGGTTTCGTGTGGGCGACTAGTCATTCGAGTGCGCTTCCGCTGTTCGTGCTGATCGCGTGGCTGGCGCTCCTGAAGTCGATATATTTCGGTGCCCTGCCCGCGCTCATGGCAGAGATTTTTCCGTCCGCTACGCGTGCTACGGGCATGTCTATCGGATATAACATCGGTGTCACCGTGTTTGGTGGGTTTACGCCGGCTGTCGTTACCTGGATGCTCAGCGCTACCGGCGATAAGAGCGCTCCTGGATATTGGCTGATTCTTACCGCGATGATTAGTTTGGCGGCGCTGGCTTATGTTAGTCGCGTGAAAGTTGCGGTTGCTGTTTCGCAGCAAGCGGTCGTATAAGTGGGGGTTTTTTGAAATTTTTATTGGTGGGATTTGGTGCGGGTTTTAGTGATTTGGCCTTTCCTTGTTTTCATGTCGGTATATTGGTGTTGCCCCTGTGCGGGGCGGCACCTACTTTTCTTTGCAGCCGCAAAGAAAAGTAGGCAAAAGAAAGCGGCTCAAACCGCCAGTGTGACGCAGTCCACCACTGCCCTGTAAATCGGAGCGGCTCCGGGGCATCCGTCTCCTCGCACATTCCGCCTTAGTGACAAAGGGCTCATCCTTCCCGCCACGCGCTACGCGCGGGCGGAAGGGCCTGCAAGGAAAACCGGGCGTGCTGCTGGCGAATGCGCGGTAGTACTGTCGATCAAATACACTGGAGTCCTACGAAAACGCGTGCGTCCCACCGGTTTTAGTTATGCCCCACGGCGCGCGGAGCGCCGCCGGATGGATGAGCCCTTAGTCACTCCG
>NZ_SMRP01000031.1 GCF_004353915.1 Paraburkholderia silviterrae
AGCGCGACGCCCTGGGCATGATTGCCGGCCGAAGCGGTGATCACGCCGCGCTCGAGCTGCTCAGGCGTCAGGTGCGCCATCTTGTTGTAGGCGCCGCGCAGCTTGAAGGAGAACACGGGCTGGTTGTCCTCGCGCTTGAGCAGGACGGTGTTGCGCAGGCGTGCCGAGAGGTTCGGCGCGCGCTCCAGCTCGGTCTCGCGGGCCACGTCGTAGACGCGGGCGGTGAGAATCAGGCGAAGGTAATCGGTCTGCTGCGTGTTGCCTGGCTGGCTTCTGACCTTAGCAGCATTGGCTGTGTTGCCTTCGACTATGGTTTGGCTCGATTCGACCTGCATGACGGCTCCTGTGCTGTCTCTTTGCTCTTGTTAGCCAGGAGGCGGAAACAAAAAACCCGCCTCGTGGGGCGGGTTGTTGTCGCTTTTGCCAGACGTACGCTAACCCACCATTCGATGAATGGTGCGAATAATCAGCGTAATCGGGCAGCGGCGGTAGTTCATTCCTACAAGCATGGCGTAGGCGGGCGCGATTGTCAATCCGTCTCGCGATCCGCTGAAATGTCTTAATAACTACGAATTACATTCCATATGATACGTTTTGAGTCAGGAAGCACTCATGGGGCTGCAATTGAAGTGACAAGCACCATTTAACCTCAAAGGAAATACACCTAACCGTGAAACATTCTCTGAATTATCGCACATCCTATTGATTTAAAAAGAAATTTTTAGCGCGGCGATTTTTCTGGCGGTGTTTCACGGTTTCGACCCTAGCTGCATTTGTGAGCGACCGGGGTCAACTCCTGCACTCCAAAAGCAAAGGGCAGGCGCCTTTGTGGCCCTGCCCTTTCCGACTTTCAGGCGTGCGACCTTAGTTTGCCGCAGCAATCGTATCCATCTCGGCCGCCCATTCGTCGATCACTGCCTTCATACGCTCGGCCAGACGCTGCTGATCTGGCGCCGCGAGGCCCTTCAAGCTCAATTCAGCGCGACCGTCGCCAAAAAGCTTCAACTCGCCGAGCGCGACACCATCCGGACGACTGAATTGCACACGCGACTGATAATGCGTGCGGCGCGGTCCGATACGACGTGCGCCCGCCTCCGCCGACGCAGCCGCCTCGAGCTTGCGCACGCTCGCCTTGCCTTCGATGACCTGCCCGAGCCAATGCTCTGCAACGCTTGCGCCAGCACGATCGAAGATCAGCTTGATGTTGTAGGCATGGCCAAGGCCGATGTCCTTGCGATGCTGCGCCATGCGCTGCAGCAGATACGGCGGCAGAGACGTGAGCGAAATCACCTTGCTGATGTGCTTCGGATCCTCACTGACCGCGACGCCCAATTCAACCTGATCGACATAAACTCCATCGTCGAGCAACTTCTTCCAGGCAAGCGCGTCGTCGAAAACCGTCTGCTCCTCTCGCTCCTTGTTGGCGTGGTATGCACGCAAGTAGAGGTTCTGATTATCGAGACCGTCACGGACGTCGGCATCGATATGTTTGTCGCCACGCGAGCGCGCCGCCCTGATACGGCGCTCACCGTCGACGATCACGTACTTGCCAGGAAACTCGGGCAAGCGCGTGACGAGAATCGGCGTGATCTGACCTTGCTTGGCAAAACTTTCCGCGAGCTCGTCGATCGTCTCTGCGCTGTAGAACGCGCGCGGATTATACGGATTAGAGACGACGTCCTCGACCGGGATTTTCGTCACCGCGTGAACCTCCAGAGCAACAGGTTCCACCGGTGCCACTTCGGCAAGCGTCACCACCGATGCGTCGCGTTGCGCAATACCGACAACGTCACCGTCGGCAAGACGCTCGCCCGCCGACACACGCTCAACCGCCATGCCCGCCCTAACCTTGCTGGTGAAATTGAGCTTAGTTGCCATCGACGACCTCCTCCTCTTCCTGAACGAGCGCAATGATTTCGCTGTAGACCGCTGAGATCTCGTCCTTCGCGACCTTCGCGCCGCGCACGCCCTTGACGTCGAAGACCGTTCGGCCAAGCGCTGCCGCCTGGCGATACAGTTCGCGTTGCTTGACGGTGGACGCGAACACGCGGACATTGCTCTCGGCAAGAATCGCGCTCATCTGTGTGTGGAGGAGCGTCTTGGAATTCGATTTATTCAGCAAAATTGCGAATTTTCCCGCAGGATTGGCCACTCGCGTGCGCTCGACCAATTCCATCATCCCTTCACTACTCCAGATGTCGATCGGCGATGCATCGGTCGGGATAATGGTTGCGTCGGCGACGGCAAGTACGCGGGCGGTGGTCAAATCGTTGATATTCGGGGGGCAGTCGACGATGACGACGTCGTAGTCGTTCGCGAGCGCGGCAATCTCCGGGCCAATCATCTTTTCGAGCTTATTGATGCTACCGACGCGGAATGGAAGCGGGGTTTCCGGCCCAGCCGCCGCACACCAACTCATGCACGATTGCTGGCCGTCGGCGTCTGCGACGTAGACCTTATAGCCTTCGGACTGAAACGCACCCGCCAGATTCATGCTGGTCGTGGTTTTGCCCACCCCGCCCTTTTGGTTCGCTACCGCTATGACCAGTCCCATTCGGTTCTCCATGCAATGTTCACCGCCGGCACCCGCTTCACGCGCGATCTCCACGTGGAGACTCTCCAGCGAGTCAGTTGGCAGTCTAGCGGAAAGTTAAAGTAAATTCTAGCTTCAGCGCCGAAATCGTTGTCAGCTCACAACCAAATTGGCCATTTGGACAAGGAATTCGACGCATAGAGCCTTCGTAAAGAGACAACTACAGAAGGACTGAGATCGGACGATGTAATCACAGAAGTGGGTTCTCCACGTGGAGACCTCGTCGGATCTGTGCGAGGTAATTCAAACTCGTCTCGTTTCAAGTATTTTTTGCGGACGGTTTCAATCCAGCACTGGATGTCGAGATTGACTCGATTCAGAAATCGGATGATCGGGAGGTTCGTCCCAAAGGCCGCGCGAGCGAAGTGGAGAATCGTGTCTCTACGACCTCCGATACTCGATCTCCACGTGGAGATTGTGACGTTGGCTGAGTTCAGAACGATCGCGGCGACCCTGATTCAGCCGTGTTTCAACGGCATATCATTGCAAATGAATGGTCTCATCTCCACGTGGAGAGTCAATCATAAGCGCGGATTGCATGGTCTTGCTTTGAATCACTTTGTGCACGGGTGCAGGGTGCATCTTCCCGCAAGACAGGCATGTGCCCGAATTCCTTCGCCTCTAGTAACTTCGGTGTACGTGGCGCCAGGCGCGTGGGCCCAATCTCCACGTGAAGATCCTTGGGTTATAGAAGCAGGTAAGCAGCCCATCTTAAGTGCCGGCAGTCGAGGCTTCAGCACAATCGACCAGCCATCGCTCTTTGGCAAGATACCTGGCAGACAAGCATTAGCCACTGCAGCAGCGGCAGTTCCCCTATCGGCGCTACATCAAGCCCTCACTGTTCGATCGTGGCGAAACCAACGGTGTCCCAGCAAGAGGCAACAGATACAGCGCGAGTAGACCCGACCCAGTATGGCTCCCGTCGGCCATAACTAACCGGCCTAACGATGCGCCTGCGCGACCGGCACGCGCAGCTACGCAATCTCCACGTGGAGACTACGTAGCAACGAAGAAGTGAATGGATCGAGCCAGTACGACACTCACTGGCAGTGGGGAAAACGACACGCCTAAGTCCAGCGCCAAACATCAATTGTTCAACACTGCTTCGACGTATGAGGAAAACAGGTGGGGCGAAATTTATCTATCTTCTTATAGTAGATAAATTTCGCTAAATTATCGGAGAGGGAGTCGCCAATCGGCGAAAGGCAGTGCAATCACTCAGCGCGCGTCTTCAACGCAAGCTCAACATCGCCCATGGCCTGGAGATCGCCAGCTGCCGGCGCCTGTTGTCCGCTCAGCAGGAACTCGAGCAGATCGGCGGCAGTCGGTTGGCCCCAGGTATCGAGAACCACCCAGCGGAAGAAATTCGTCGACGCCATCTTGCTCGGCACCTTGGCTGTCGAGACCTTGAGCTTGTCCATGCCGACCGTTTCGTTGTACCGCTTGATCAGCGCCGTCTGATCGTCGTACTCGAGCTCATTGAAGTAGGCCCGCGCCTCGGCAATCTTCGCCGCGATATACCGGTCCTTCACTTGATCCTGGCTCTCGCGCACCTTGCCCGAATCGGTGCTCGTGCTGCCTGCCGCGTTGGCGCCCGGCAGCTCATAGCCCTGCATCAGTGCCTTGCGGAAGTAGGCCGCCACATTCGCGAGTGGCGCCGCATTTTTCTGGGCGAGGCGCGCGGCCGTATAGGCCACAGCCGTGCGAATCTTTTCCTCGCCGTACTGCTTCAAAAGACGTCGCGCCTCCGAGACCGGAACGCTGAATTTCGACATCTCGCCGATGAGCACGGTCTCGTTCGCACGCAGTTCCTGGGACGGATCCGTCTCCGGCTTGCGAGTCACGCGAAACTGCAGGGCGACCACCGAGCGGCCCACCTTGTGCTCGATGAGCTCGAAGTTGTGGTCCGAGATCTCGTTGACTTCCTTGATGCAGGGCACCAGCACGCGGCTCTTGAACTGCTTGTAGAGCTTGTACGACTGCGCCGAGGTATCCTGGCCGAGAATCAGGTCGCGCAGCGTCGCAAGTGGAAAGCGCGCCGTCACGCCAACCGCTTCGTAACGCACGACGTTTTCCCACAGGGCGAGCGAATGTGCTTTCCTGAATTGACGCGTGATCCGCATGTCGATCATTGCGTAGATTTCGGGATTCAGAAGCTCGCCGCGAATCTGCTCGGAGAAGGTATAGCGCAGCACCGAGCGTTCGAGTTCAGCGCCGGCGAGCAAGCCGGACGCCTTCCAGATGCTGCGTTTGTCCTGCGTGAGATAGTCCCAGTTGACGACCGTGCTGATCAGCGAATTGATCGTCTCCTTGACGTACTCTGTATTGTTGCTGTTCAGATCGACGTCCTGCGAGAGGGCGGAGATCGTGATCTCGAACGAAGAGCGGCCGGCTTCGAGAGAATCCTGGCGGATCGCGTTCTTGATCAGCGAACTAAACATCTTGCGCTGCTGGAGGCTGATCGATCCGGATTTCGGCGCGATGTGAATCGCGGGGACCGCCTTGCGGAAGAGATCAGGCGGCTGGCCTTGCTGGAATACGAGTGCACCTTGCTTGTCGGCATCGCCGGCATCGGCCTTTTTTCTTGCCATATGACCCACGTGAAAAGGGAACCTGGTCGGTTGGTAACTGTATACCAACCAATCAGGTGACTCAAGGCTGCGCCGCACGCGTATGCGGGAGCACGACACCGCGTGTCGGAAAAGTTGACAACCCTTGCTTTTAGCCGCTGTGTCGGGCATCCAGACGGCCAACGAGTACGTTCCAGCGGGCCAGGTACGATCCCATATCCGGTGACCATTGCGATTCGACTCCCCGAATTTGCTCCCATAGCATGATACCTGGAGCTCTCAAGTGAGGACTCACTCTCGTTCAAGTTACCCACAGGTATCTGTTTATGGGAGATTTCGGAAAGCAGCTGCTTCGTGGACTTCGGCCCCACAGCATGTAAAAGATGTCCCATTGCAGGTGACCTATCGCCTATCCCATAAATAGGCACCTGGAATAGCCCGAAACAAGCGCATTCTGGGTCATTGCCCGCGAGAAAACTCCCATAACCGGGTACTCTCGATTGATCCCATAGCGCGTTACCTTGGGATCGTCATCAAAGTCCCGGCTGAGCGTTCACGGGGGTCTCCGATCAAATCGCCAGAGGTTACCTCCAGAGCGCCCCGCAGTTACGCCCCACAATCGGTTACCTCAACGATTCCCCAGGAATGGCTACCTTTTGGAAGCGCAAAAGGCCTTCAGTGCGGGTAGACGCGGTCCTCGCGTCCCATAGAGCGCTACCTTTTCATGTTCCCATAAAGTGTTACCTCAGAGGTTTTCGGCAATTTCTCCCATACGGAGCCACCTTTTCCCCATATCCACAGACCCGAATCCCCATGCGAGGCTACCGAGCCCCCATATCCACAACCCCGAGCTCCCATAGCCGGTTCCCCGGGTCCCATAAGTTGCCACCAAATCGCCCGCAAACCCATGCCAGGTAAGGCTTTGCGACGCCTAAAGGTTTACTAAAGTTTCTAAAGCGTAAAAGGTAAACACTGAAACAGGCGTCCGATGAAAGAGACGTCTCCCAAAACCGGGACCCTATGGAGATGTAAGTGGTCACCAACCGGTGCTGTCCCAAACCCGGTGACCTATGGGACTAAGCGCACGAAAAGCGCTCCCAAAGCATGAGACCTATGAAGCGAATCTTGAGGATTGACATTGAGTATGCAACTTAACTCAATGATTTATATAAAAAAGACGCTCAATGGTGTCTTGCTATGGGACAAGCCAAAGCTAAAAGGTAACCGTCTGTGGGATCTGAGTGCCGCCTGAGAAGCTCAATGCTTTGCTAGACGCCTGGCGTCCGAAAAACCGTCATCCGTCTGCCCTGTCTCTTGCTGCTCCGCAGCTGTGTGGTCCTCGAGGGCATTCAGCGAAAGGTCCCCACCTCCCATATCGGGTTACCTGCAGCAGGTCACCAAATATGGGAAACGAGCGCGTAAGTCACCTTCACGTTCCCGGCCAGTGCCGCAAGGTGCATCGCACCATTGCGCACAGGTGACCTTTACGCGCACGTTTTCCAGTCGTCACTCTGCCTGCGCCTGTGTCTGCGTCGGCTGCTGCGTCGCCGACGCCGTAGGTGATGCAAGGCAATCGTGACGATAGAGGCTGCTGAGCCGTTCCTGAGCCGCCTGAAGGTCGGACGGATAATCGTTGTCCACCGCATGCTCCTGGTAGCCAACCAGCGAGAGGTCCTTCAGTTCCTGCATGAGTTCACCGTGCGTCACCTCGTGAGCGGGCCGTACGAACGGATAGCTGTGACACGCGTGCGGCGTGAGCTGGGGTGCAGCGAACGCGCTTGCGCTTGCGACGCCAAGGAAAGGGATCAATGCGAACTTGAGCCAACGCTTCATGGTGACCTCCGACTGTCTATGGACGAATGAGCCGGCACATGTGCCGACGAACGAGCGGCATGCCCGCGACGCAGAACGACATCGCACCCGTGGCATGCCAACGAGCGTCGAGCATAAGCAGCGGGCAGCTCTGAAATGCGCTCAACAGGATGAAAGAACTTTCATCGATGCAACGGCCCCGGCGAACGCGATGGGCCCAACGGCTCGCGCCGTCGTCAGACGCATGCGATGGGGGCTCCATTCAAACCTGCGCCTCGCAGTCCCGAACCTCTTCGTGTTGCTCCGAATTGACAAACTGACAGCCAGCCGTCATCAGCCGGTAAGAACATGACCCGCTCTTCATCGTGCTGATGCCGTTGCAGCGCATCGCCCCCCCTATCATGGCGAGGCGCGCGTATTGGTCCATGGTGGGTCCTCGATGGATCGTCGCCGCGCGCATCGTTCATCGTCGGCGGGGTTAGCCATCGGGAGAGTCATGTCAGTCAGCGAAATCACGGCGCACCTGCATCAAACTTCGCCGCGGCGCGTGTGCGGCATGGAGCCTTGCGCCCTACCGCAGCCGGTGCGAGGCGCTCAATGAACCTGCCTGGCTGGGTGGCGGGCCGCACAGGCGCGTTCGTGCCCGAGGCACCGCGTGTGCGGGCGCAGGCGGGCGATATTGGCCACGACCGCTGGCAGACCACGACCTTCCGCTGGTTCGCCGCCTACGCGGCGATCTTTTCGGTGTCGTTCATGGTGCTACTGGGCTTCATCCAGTATTCGGTGACCCACGCGATGATCCGCGAGACCGACAGCGGCCTGCGCTGGCAACTGCGCTACTTCGACTCGCGCAGTGACGCGTCGCTCGGCGCCGCCATCGACGCGCGCCTGCGTCGCGAAAACCGACGCCAGAACTTCTATGGCCTGTTTTCCGCCGATGGTCACTGGATCGCCGGCGACATCCATGCGATGCCCGCCGAACTCGCGCTCGACCCTTGGGGCCGCTCGCATGAGCACGTGCGTGGACAAACCATGATGCTCGATATCGGCGCTGCACAGCCCGCGCTGCGCGCGATGGGCGAAGTGCGCGCGGACGGCTCGCGCCTCGTCGTGGCGCGCACGCTGTCCGATGTGCGCCACGTGCATGGCGAGTTGTTGAAGGCGCTATACGGAGGTGGCCTGCTGTGCCTGTGCGGCAGTCTCTGCGCCGGGCTGCTGCTGAGCATGAGGCAGATCCGTCGTGTGGCGGAGATCCGGCGCGCGACCGGCCGCATAGCCGGCGGCGATCTCGGCGAGCGGTTGCCCGTTGCGGGCCGCGACGAGCTCGATATGCTGGCCCATCTCGTCAACCGCATGCTCGACGAAGTCGAGCGGCTGATGGGCGAGGTCAAGAGCGCTTGCGACGGCATCGCGCACGACCTGCGCACGCCGCTCACGCGGCTGCGCCTGCGTCTTTCGCACGCGGCCGACGCAATGGAGCGCCGCGGCGAGCCTGCCATGGCCGCCGTGCTCGTGAGCGCGCGCGAGGAAGCCGACACTGTGCTCGAACGTTTCTCTGCACTCCTGCGCATCTCTGAGATTGGCGCAATCAAACGGCGCAGCGCGTTCGCACCGGTGGCGCTTGCCGATCTCGTGGCCGAACTGTGCGAACTGTACGCCCCACTTTCCGAAGAGAAGGCCATTGAGTTGCGCATTGCGCTGGCCGACGTTGCGCCTGTTGACGCCGACCGTGCGCTGCTCTTCGAAGCCTTCAGCAATCTGCTCGACAACGCGATCAAATTCGCACCCCACGGCGGCGCGGTGCGTGTCGCGCTGCACGCGACCTATGCGGGCGCGCAATTCAGCGTCACCGACAACGGCCCCGGCATCGCGCCCGAAGAACGCGACGCGGTGCTCGGCCGCTACTACCGCAGCGACGCAGCCCGCCATGTGCCGGGTACGGGCCTCGGACTCGGCATCGTCGCCGCGGTCTTGCGGCTGCACGACTACCGGCTCGCCATCGGCGCGGCGGTGCCCGACTTTGTGCCCGCCTTCGCGCCCGAGTTCGCTCACGGCGCCGGGCCAGGCACAGCCGCGCACGCGAGCATGAGCACGGGCACAGGCACGGGCACGACCGTCACCATCGACTGTTGGCCTGCTCACTCCTGGCACAACACGCGTTATCAATGAGAGTCCTGCTGTGCTCCTCCTCCGACGCGGAGCGGAGCTATCTATACAAGGCGCTGAGCGAGAGCCTCAATAGCGTCGAGGTTGCCGACAACCTTCATTACACCGTCTATCTTGCCTCCCAGGAGCCGTTCGATACGGTGATTCTTTGCACCAGCGGCGCGAACGCGCACGAAGGTTTCACCGAGGTGCTCGGCTCTTTCACGCGTCTGCCTGATGCGCCGGCGATCGTTGTCGCGCTCACGCGCGCGACCCCCGCCGATTGCGCGCAACTGTTGCGCGCGGGCGCCGACGCCTGCTTCGTGCAGCCCTGGTCGATTCTCGAGATCCAGGAGCGCATGCTCGCGCTGCGGCGCACCGCGCTCGTCCAGGCGGGGCCGCGCGCAGCGCGGCTCGACCCGCTCACGCGCGACCTGGTCGTCGATGAGCGGCGCATCTCGCTCACCACGCGCGAATATCTGCTGGTGGAATGCCTGCTGCGCCACGCGAACGCGCCGGTCGCGCGCGAGCATCTCATCCGCTATGCGTGGCCCGAGAAGGGCGACGTCGAGCCTTCTAGCGTGAATCTGGTGGTGTCGCGGCTGCGCCGCAAGTTCATCACGCACGGCGCGCGTGCGCAGATCGAGACCATCAACCGCTACGGCTACCAGCTCGATTTGCGCGCCGATCCAGCGCGCTGAGCCGAATGAGGCTGCCCGGCGCCGCCGCGTCATGCATCGGCCCGCAAGATAACTGAAAGCATGCGGTGCATGGCCAAAGCGGTGGCAGGCGTTTGCAAACCTAAATTTAATTTCATGAAAGCCAGCGCGGCACAGCGGCCTTACGACGGTAAACTTGCACTTCGAAAGAGGCCGCGCATGTGACGCGCGGCGGAGTGCGAGGAAATGAGCCAGGTGCGCGTATTGACGGTGGAAGACGATGCCGTCACAGCCAATGAAATTGTCAGCGAGCTGACGCAACGCGGCTTTGCCGTCGACTGGGTAGACAACGGCCGCGACGGCATGGCGCGCGCGATGAGCGACGAATACGACGCCATCACGCTGGACCGCATGCTGCCGGGCGTCGACGGCCTGTCGATCCTCACGGCCATGCGCACGGTCGGCATCCAGACGCCGGTGCTGATGCTGAGCGCGCTCGGCGACGTCGACGAGCGTGTGCGTGGCCTGCGCGCGGGCGGCGACGACTACCTCACGAAGCCTTTCGACCCCGAGGAGCTCACCGCGCGCCTCGAAGTCCTGCTGCGCCGCCGCCAGGGCGCGAGCGTCGTGCGCGAGACGGCGCTGCGCGTCGGGCCGCTCGAGCTCGACCTCATCTCCCGCAAGGTGCGCCGCGACGGCGAAGAAGTCGCGCTCCTGCCCACCGAATACCGCGTGCTCGAATTCATGATGCGCCATGCGGGCAAGACCATTACGCGCACCATGTTGTTCGAGGCGGTCTGGGGCTACCACTTCGATCCAGGCACCAACCTGATCGACGTGCACATGGGCCGCCTGCGCAAGAAAATCGATCCGCCGGGCGTGCCGGCGCTCATCCAGACGGTGCGTGGCTCCGGCTACATTCTCGGATAATCCCGCGTGACGAGCCGCCCCTCCTCCTCCGCGCCCGCGATACCGCGCCGGCGCTGGCACACCACGACGTTTCGCTGGTTGTGCGCCTACACCGCGCTGTTCGGCGTGTTCCTTACGCTGCTGGTCGGCTTCATTGCGTGGTTCGCGACCAGTTCGATCGAGCACGACGCCGACACCATCATGGGCTGGCAGCTCATCTACTTCGACTCGATTCCCGATGCGCAACTGCCCGTCGCGATCTACCAGCGGCTCGAATACGAGCGCATGCATGTGAACTACTACGGCCTCTTCACGAGCGACGGCCGCTACGTGGCCGGCGACATCCTCGAGGCGCCGCCGAACCTCGTCTATGACCGCGTGGGCTCGACGCTCAAGCATGTCTTGAAGCCCGACGATCAATCGCAGTCGCCGATCGTGCGCATCGTGGGCGAGGTGCGCCCCAATGGCATGCATCTGGTCGTCGCGCGCGACATGACAAGCGTGCTGCGCATCCGCGAGATCGTGGTGCGCACGCTGTCTCTCGGGGCGGTGCTCGCGCTGTGCGCGGCGCTCGCGGGCGGTCTCGTGCTCGGCATGCGGCAGATCCGGCGCGTGCGCGAGATCCGCCGTGTCACGCAGTGCATCGCGCGCGGCGACCTGGACCGGCGCCTGCCGGTGGGCGGCGACGACGAGCTCGACATGCTCGCGCATCTCGTGAACCACATGCTCGACGAGGTCGAGCGCTTGATGGGCGAGGTCAAGGGCGCGTGCGATGGCATTGCGCACGACCTGCGCACGCCGCTCGTGCATCTGCATACGCTGCTCGCGCGCGTCGCCGAACGCGAGAGCCTGCGTGGCGACGATGCGGGCACGGACCTCGTCGAGCGCGCGCGCGCCGAGACGGGCCAGTTGCTCGAGCGTTTCCGCGCGATGCTGCGCATTTCCGAGATCGGCACGCTGCACCGTCGCGGCGGCTTTGCGACCGTCGACTTGCAGGCGCTCGTGCAGGAGCTGGCCGAACTCTACGAACCCCTTGCCGAAAGCCGCGAGATCGAATGGCGCGTGAGCACCGCACCGGTCAGCGAGATTCACGGCGACCGTGCGCTGCTCTTCGAAGCCTTCAGCAACCTCATCGACAACGCCATCAAGTTCGCACCCGAGCAAGGCGGGATCGTCAGCGTGACCTTGCGCGCCACGGCGCTCGGGCCGCTGCTCGAAGTGGCGGACAACGGCCCGGGCATCGCGCCGGGTGAGCGCGCCGCCGTGCTGCAGCGCTTTTATCGGGGCGATACCGTGCGCCATATAGCGGGCTCGGGGCTGGGCCTGAGCGTCGTGGCGGCGGTCATGCGCGTGCACGACTTCACGCTGCGCATGGACGACGCGCGCGATCTCGCGAAGGCCGCGAACGAAGCGAATCGAGCGGGCGGGCCAGGCACACGCATGAGCGTCGAATGCTGGCCGCGCGCGCTCACCTGAGCGGGACAAACTGGGGCAAACCGAGCCAACCCACACACGAGCCTATGCGCATACTCCTCATCTCGCCATGCCATGCCGAAGGCGCATGGCTGCAAAAGGCCCTGCAGGAAAGCGCCCACAGCCTGCAACGCGCGCACGAACTGCGCGACGGCGTCTATCTCGCGGGCGAAGAGCCTTTCGATGCGGTGATCGCCGTCGCGCTCGACGGCGTCTTGCTGCCCGAGCTGCTCGCCCTGCTGCCCGCCCTCGCGAAGGCGACGAACGGCGCGACCATCATCGCGGTGCTCGGCATCGAAGCTGGGGCGCACGAGCGCTCG
Source organism: Paraburkholderia silviterrae (assembly GCF_004353915.1). Lineage (GTDB taxonomy): Bacteria > Pseudomonadota > Gammaproteobacteria > Burkholderiales > Burkholderiaceae > Paraburkholderia > Paraburkholderia silviterrae. The sequence goes on from NZ_SMRP01000031.1 coordinate 12,482, forward strand.
GAGTTGCTGCGCGCGGGCGCCGACGCGTGCTTTCGCTATCCGTTCTCGTTCATCGAAATGCACGAGCGCATGCTCGCGCTGCTGCGCACCGGCGCGACAGTCGCGCCGCCATCCGGGCAAGGCGCCGCCGTGGCGCCGCTGCTCGACGCGAGCACGCGCGAGATCGTGGAAGGCGCGCGGCGCGCGGAGCTCACGCGCCGCGAATACCTGCTCATCGAATGCCTGCTGCGCCAGGTCAACATGCCCGTGCCGCGCGACCAGATGATCCGCTACGCCTGGCCCGAGAAGGACGATATCGATCCGTCGACCGTGAACCTCGTTGTCTCGCGGTTGCGCCGCAAGCTCGAGCGCGAGGCCATCGAAGTGCGCATCGAGACCATCAGCCGCTACGGCTATCAAATCACGCTGCCCAAGTCGGCTTGAGTGTCACGGGAGTGTCACCTGAGCGCGCGTCACGCGCAGCGCTCAGGTAGCGCGTCATGCGCTGCGCGGGCGGCAATGGAAGCAGCAGCCGAGGCCGCAACGCATGCATCGCTCAGACAAAACTCGCGCCGCGCGCCGAAGGTAACCGTTTGTGGGATTTCAGGTCACATGAGCGGCAACGCGCGTGTACCTGTCGCGCAAAAAAAAGCAACGGCACGCGCATGGCGTGCCGTTCTCCTGTGACCTGTTCGCGGGCTGCGCGCCAGGCGCAGCAAGGCTTCAGTGTGCGTAGAGGGTGGAATTCAGGTACGCGAGCTGGCCGTCCTGCTCCGCTTGCACGAGTTCGTGATAGACCTGCGCGCGCGTCTTCGGCGCGACTTGCACACCATCGGGCGCTACCCAACCGCCTTGCTGGAAAGCCGTGGCCGTGTTGTTCATGGCGACCGTCGTGGTGTTGGCCGGGTAGGTGTTTTGCGCGGGCGCCGTGGTTTGCGCGAAAGCGGACGTGGTGACAACGGCGCCGGCGAGAGCTGCAACGATCATGAGCGACTTCATGGAACTATCCTCCAGGGAACATATTTGGTTGGCCGGTTAGCGAATGCGATGGATCGCATCCCGGTATGGAGAGAATAGTTAGGTCAGCCTATCGAACCCGATGCAGGAATATGAAGAAATGTTTATCGAGGCGCGAGAGTTCGTTGAATCAAGAACGTCATCCCGCGCCGCCGCGCCTAGCGGCAGGGGAACGTGGCGATCAGCGCCTTGTAGATGACAGCGCCGGTAGGTTCGAGAACGAATTGAAGGTGACCTTTCATCCAGGTCACGATCGCGCTGAGCTGGTCCTTGCGCGGGATATTGGACGGGATGCAGTAGCGCGGCGGTTGCTTGTCGATCAGGGTCTGAACCAGCGCGCCGTTGGTGTAGCCCGCGAAATACATGACGCAGGCGTCGTGATTCTCCGGCTGTTGGCAGATGCTCAGAAACACATCGGCCTGGTCGATCGACCGGGCCGGAGCGGCTGAGGCCGTTTGCGCGGGTTGAGTGGGTTGGGCGGGTTGAGTGCTCTGAGCGGCCGCATTAACGGCGCCGAGCGCGGCAACAAGTGCCAGCCCGGCAAGAAGAGGTTTTTTCATTTGCGCTTCGGTGGAATTGTTCTGTAGGAGGAACTCGGATGCCGCATCTGCACATTGAGGTGCACATGCGCGCCGCTCGTAAGCTTAGCGGCCGGGCGGTCTCATAATTTGCTTTGCATCAAGTAGGGTAAGGGCCGCCCACTCCCTTAGTCCTGTAACTGATTTGAATCCGATAACTCCATCGTTCTGATTTGCCTGGGCGCTTCGTAGAATCGGTTGAACTTTCCGTCACGACCGTCGATACGAACCTATGAGCACACGCCGCGCATTCCTCAAACTTTCACTGGGTGCGGCTGCCGTCGCGCTGCCCGCCCTGAGCGCGCCTCGCGCCTTTGCGGCGAACGCCGCGCGCACCCTGCGCATTGGTAACCAGAAGGGCGCGCTGAGCCTCCTGAAGGGCCGTGGCACGCTCGAGCAGCGGCTCGCGCCGCTGGGCGTCAAGGTCACATGGACGGAGTTCAATGCGGGCCCCGTGCAACTGGAGGCGCTCAATGTGGGCTCGATCGATTTCGGCGACGTGGGCGAGGCGCCCCCCATCTTCGCGCAGGCTGCGGGCGCGCCACTCGCCTACGTGGCGGCCACGCTGCCGCGGCCGCAATCGGAAGCGGTGCTCGTGCCGCGCAACTCGACGCTGCGCGAGGTCGCCGATCTGAAGGGCAAGCGCGTCGCGTTCAACCGGGGCAGCAACGTCCACTATTTCCTCGTGCAATTGCTGCGCAAGCACGGGCTCGATTACCGCGACGTGCATCCGGTGTTCCTCGCGCCGGCCGATGCGCGCGCAGCCTTCGAGAATGGCTCCATCGACGCGTGGGTCATCTGGGACCCGTTCTTCGCGGCGGCGCAGGCAAGCTTTGGCGCGCGCGTGCTGGCCGATGCGAGCGGCGTGGTGGTCAATCGCGGCTTTTACTTTTCGTCGCGCGACTACGCGAGTCAGAACCCCGACGTGATTCGCGTGCTGATTGACGAGGTCGCCAAAACCGACGAATGGGGCAAGAACAATCGCGCGGCGTATGCTGCCGAGCTTGCGAAGCTCTGGGGGCTGCCCGCGCCCGTGGTTGCGCAGGCGGTCGATCGCACGCAGTTCGGCACGGTGCCGATCACGAAGACCATCCTCGGCGAACAGCAGAAGATCGCCGATACCTTCCTCGATCTCGGCCTCGTGCCCAAGCGCGTGGACGTACTGCAAGCGGCGGCGCCAGGGCTCGCCTGAACGCCGCCGCCAGTCATCAGGGTCACCAGGTCGAGGCGCTTGTAGCCGCGCCTGGTCGCGCCTGGTGATGCGCTCATTTACGCGACTTCGCGAGCGTGACGTCTCGAAGAGCTCGTAGTTCGACGTGGGCGTCTGGTCGGCGCCCGGCGCGTGATAGTAGTTCATCGTGATGGTGGTCTTGCCGCCGTGCTCGCCCGGGTCCACGTCGAACACGGCGATCCCATAACCGGTACCCGTATCGCGCTGCGCAGACCAGATCGCGTCTTCGAGCGCATCGGCGCCCGCGCGCACCCAGCTTCCCGGCGCCGTGCCCGGCACGGGCCGGTTGGGCTTCGTGAACACCTTCGCCTGCGGATTGCCGTTGCCGACGTCCACGCCGTAGACGTCGAGCGGCGCGCTCGTGCCGCCACCGCCCAGGATCAGGTGGATCGTGCCGTGGCTCGTGTCGAACGTATTGGTGCCTGCTTGTGCGCTTGCTGCGGGCTTCGGCTGCAGCGTGTCGACGGGCGTGCCCGTCGTCGCGTCCACACCCGCATGATGATTGCAGCCGCGCACCGGATAGCTGCGCTCGTAGTCGTGGTCGTGGCCGCACACCACGAGGTCCACGCCGTAGCGGTCGAAGAGCGGCAGCCAGGCCTCGCGGATGCCCTTGTCCGAGCCATTGCCCGTCTTCGAGGAACTCAGCGCATCCTGATGCATCTGCACGACGATCCAGTCGATGTCGTCTTCGCCCGAGGCGTGGCGCAGCGTCTTTTCGAGCCAGCGCGTCTGCTCGCCGTTGCTGTAGCCGCGCACGTAGAACGACGTGCCCGCCGCGATGGGCGCGTTGCCCGTGCTGGCCGCGGGGACGAGCGGCGTGGGGCCCGCCACGAACGCGGCGGCGTCCTGGTACACGACATCGTCGGCGTCGAGCGAGACGAACAACACGTTGCTCACGCGGAAGCTGTACCAGCGGCCCGCAAAGCGCGTGCCGTTCTCGGGCAGCGTATAGCGCGTGAGATACGACTCGAGCCCTTGCGGGCCGTTGTAGAACTCGATTTCGTGGTTGCCGGGGCAGGGCATCCACGGGCGGTTCGACGACGAGCTCTGGTTGTTGTTCGCGAAGTCGCGCCACACGTCGGTCTGATGCGCGGGGTTCAGGTTCGCGTAGCAGAGGTCGCCGTTGAGCAAATGGAAGAGCGGCTGGAAGCGCTCGACGGCCTCCACGGCGAAGCGGCTTTGTGGCGACGAGAGCACCCACCCGGTGTTGGGTGTGGCGAGGTCGCCGTAGCTCGTGAAGCGAAACGGCTTGCGTCCGTGCGGCGCGGTGGTGAAGCTCGCGCTGAATGGGCTGCCCGCGTGGCTGTCGTTGTCGGCGGTGACTTCGTAGCGATAGGTCGAGTCGGCGTGCAGGCCGGAGAGGCGTGCGTGATACGTGAACACGACGACGCCCGTGAGGCCGTCCGTGTAGGTGCGCTGAACCGCGTTCACGACTTCGCGGTGGCCACGGTCTGCGCTGTAGGTTACGCGCGGATGCGTGGCGGCCGCGAGCGATGCCCACGAGACCACGACTTCGCTTCTCGGGTCTGCGCCCCAGGTGAGGTGGATCTGCTCGGGCGTGCCATCGGGCGTGGCCGTGCCGGCTTTCGCGACGCCCGTGAGCGCAGCCGCCGCGCCTGCCGCGCCGGCGAAGCTGGAGGCGCCGGCGAGCTTGAGGAAGCCGCGGCGCGAGACGCCTGCGGCGGTGTCTGGGGTGGATGCGTCGGGAGTGTTCTTCTTCGTCATGTCGAATCGCCTCGTGACTGCGCAGCGCACGCGTGCACGGCTCGCCGCAAGTTTTGCAGGGTGGGTGTAGGCGAAACGATGGCTTCCTTGCATGACCCTGCGATGACACGGAGGCCGCAAGCCTGGCCTCCGAAAATACGCGCGATAAAAAAACGGCGCCCGACGCACGCACGTTGAGTGTGTCGGGCGCCGTGCCGGACGAGTCAGGCGCGCCAACGTGGCGCTGAAAGTCACCCTATGACGTAGCCGCTGCCGTCGCTTTTGAGGTTGCCGCAGCCGCATCCGTGTCCGCCTTCGACGCTGCGGTCGCTGCGGTCGCTGCGGTCGCTGGCGTCGCTGCCGAGCTTCCTGTGGCCTTTGTAGCCGATGCCGTGTCGTCGCCAAGCTGTTGCGTGCTCCAGCCGCCCCCAATCGCCTGAATGAGGCCCACGGTGGCATCCAGACGCCGCGTGTCCAGTTCGAGCGACGATATCTGCGTGGAGAGCTCGGTGGTCTGCGCCGTCACCACGTCGAGATAGCTGACCACGCCGTCGCGATACTGCGACATCGAGAGCGTGAGCGTGCGCTGCGCCGCCGTGAGCGCCTCGTCCTCGCGCTGCGCCTCGTCGCCCAGGTGATGCAGGAGCGCGAGGTTGTCCTCCACTTGCTGGAACGCGTTGAGCACGGTGGCCTTGTAGTCGGCGCCATTCTCGGCGAGCTTCGCGCGCGCGCCGCGCACGATCGCCTCGCGGCGGCCCCCGTCGAAGATCGTCATCATCAGTTCGGGACCGATCGACCACATCTCGTTGGGCGCGGCGATCCACGGCGAGAACGTGTCGCTCTGGAAGCCGCCATCGAGACCCAGCGAGAGATCCGGGAAGAACGCCGCCTTCGCCACGCCGATTTCCGCGTTGGCGGCGGCCACGCGGCGCTCGGCGGCGGCGATGTCGGGACGCCGCTGCAGCAGCGTGGAGGGCAGCCCCGCCGGCAGGTTCGGCAGATGCGGGCGGATCGTGTCGGGCGCGACGTTGAACTGCGAGGCGGGCACGCCGATGAGCGTGGCGATTGCGTGCTCGTAGAGCGCGCGGCGCGCGCTCACGTCGTCGTAAGAGGCCTGTGCGGCGGCGAGCTGGTTCTGTGCGCGCGAGACGTCGAGCGACGAAGCGATGCCGCCGCGATGGCGGCTCTCGGTCAGGTCGAGCGCGCGCTTGTAGGTGGAGATCGTATCGGTCAACAGTTTGGATTGCTGATCGAGTCCGAGCAGATTGAACCAGGTGGTCGCGAGCTTCGCCTGCAGGCTCAGTTGCAGCGAGGCGAGGTCGGCTTCGCTCGCTACGCTCGACGCCTCGTTCGCCTTCACTTCGTTGCGGACCTTGCCCCACAGGTCGAGGTCGTAGCCGATCCCCACATCGAGCGTGTTCGAGTCGTACACGTTGGGCTGACCCGCGCCGCGCAACGGACGCAGCGCCGATTGCCGCTCGCGCTCGACCTGGGCGTCGAGGCCCACGGTGGGCAACAGCGCGGAGCGGGCCCGCGCGGTGAGCGCATCGGCTTCGTCGTGACGCGCGAGCGCGGCGGCGACGTTTGGATTGGCTTTGGCCACCTGCGGCTCGAGCTGGTCGAGCACCGGATCCTTGAACGCTTTCCACCAGCCGTCGCGCGGCAACTGGTCGGCCGGACGCGCGAGCTGCCAGTCGCCGGCCTCCTTGAAGTGCGTGGGGATGGCCGCGGCCGGCACGTGATACGTGGGCGTGAACGAGCAGGCGTTGAGCAGCATGGCGGTGGCGATCGCCGTGAGGCTTACGCGCATACGCCACCGCCCGCCCACGCGTGAACGCTGGTTAAGCCGCTTAACCATGCGCATGCTCCGCGTTTTGCGCGGGACTGGCCGAGGCCGTCTTCGTCGCCGCGTGTGTGGGCGCGCCGGTGGCGGCGCTTGCGGACGTGCTGGCGGACGCATTGGCCACCGCTGCGCGAGGCGAGTTCGTCGCGGCGGTGGCCGCGAGCCGGATCACATCGCCGTTCGTGAGCGAGTCGGGCGGATTGTCGATCACGGGCTCGCCCACTTTCAGGCCTTCGGTGATTTCCACGCGCGTGCCGAGATCGGTGCCGATCGTCACGTCGTGTAACTGCACGCGATGGTCGGGACCGGCCACCGCGACCTGCATGCCGTGCGAGCGGAAGATCAGCGCGCTCGCGGGCACGAAGAGCGCGTGTGCGTCGCCGGGCATGTCGAGATGCACCTCCGTGTATTCGCCCGGGAACAGCAGCCCCGCCTTGTTGTCGACGGCAAGCTGCACGAGCATCGTGCCAGAGGCCTGCGAAATCGACTGGTCGGTGTCCACGAGCTTCGCGTCGAAGGTCATGCCGGGCCGCTCGGGCACCGTGAGCGTGGCGTGCATGCCGGGCTTGATCGAGGCGGCGTCGCTTTGCGGCACGCTCACGTAGACGCGCAACTGGCTCGCGTCGGAAACCGTGAAGAGCTCGGGGCCGCTGCCGCTGCCTGCATCGATGAGCGCGCCCACGTCGGTCTTGCGCGCCGTGACCACGCCGTCGAACGGCGCAGTGAGGCGCTTGAACGATTCGAGCGCTTCGAGGCGGCGCACGTTCGCCTCGTTGGCCTCCATGGTCGCCTGCTTGGCGATCAGGTCGGAGGTCTTTTCGTCGGCATCCTGCTGCGAGACCGAGTCCTGCTTGAGCATCTCGGTCCAGCGCTTCGCGGTGGTGGCCGCGAGCTTCTCGTTGGCAATCGAGTTCTGCAGATCGGCGCGCGCCTGCTGCAATTGCTGGTCGAGATCGGGCGTGTCGATCACGGCGAGTAGCTGGCCCGCTTTCACGTGCGTGCCGATATCGGCATACCACGCATGCAGATAGCCGGAGACGCGCGCGTAGATCGGTGCATTGATATAGGCGGCGAGGTGCCCCGGCAGCACGAGCGGCTGCGAGGCCGGCGTGGGCTCGGGCATGACCGTGGCGACGGTGGGCACGGCCTGGGCGTCGGTCCAGGACGTGAGCTCCTGGTGCGCGTGCACGCGGCTGAAGAGACCGCCGGAGACGATGCCGGTGGCGACCAGCAGCGCCACGGCGGCGACGGCCTTCAGGTGGCGAAGCGCTTGCGGCGGGGCGATGTCGACTTCAGTAGACATGGGATTCTTCCTCAAGGGCAAGTTGATCCGGATGATGGGAATCGCTGGGCGTGGCATGGCCGTCGGCGTCGTCTTGACCGCCACGGCCATCGCGGCGATGCACGAGGCTGAACACCACGGGCACGAACAGGAGCGTGGCGCAGGTCGCGCAGATCAGGCCGCCGATCACGGCGCGGCCAAGCGGGGCGTTCTGCTCGCCGCCGTCGCCGAGACCGAGCGCCATCGGCGCCATGCCGATGATCATGGCGAGCGCGGTCATGAGCACCGGGCGAAAGCGCGTGAAGCCCGCTTCGAGCGCGGCGCGCATGGCGTCGCCCGTGGCGGCGAGGCGCTCTCTCGCGAACGACACCACCAGAATGGCGTTCGCGGTGGCCACGCCCATGCAGAGAATCGCGCCGGTGAGCGCTGGCACCGAGAGCGGCGTGTGCGTGGTGAACAGCATCCACACGATGCCCGCGAGCGCGGCGGGCAGCGCGCAGACGATCACGAACGCATCGGCCCACGAATGGAAGTTCACGACGATCAGCAGATAGATGAGTAGCACCGCACCCGCGAGACCGAGCAGCAGGCCCGTGAACGCGGTATTCATGGTCTGCACCTGGCCGCGCATCGTGACCGTGGAGCCCTTGGGCACGTCCTTCGCGGTGGCGTGGATGGCTTTCTGGATCTGTGAGGAGACCGAACCGAGGTCGGCGCCTTGCGTGGTTGCGTAGATGTCGAACAGCGGCTCGATGTTGTAGTGCGAGATCACGGCGTCGCTCACGCCGCGCGTGATGGTGGCGATGCCGCCGAGAATCTGCGAGGCGCCGCTCTTGTCCGTGACCGGCAGATTCTCCAGGTCGGAGAGCGTGGACATGCGGTACTGCGGTGTCTCGGCGACGATCGGATACGACACGCCGTTCTTCGGATTGAGCCAGAACGTGGGCGACACCTGGCTCGTGCCCGAGAGCGTGGCCACGACGGAGTTCGTGACGTCCTGCTCGGTGATACCGAGCTCGTCGGCGCGCGAGCGGTCCACGGCCACGGAAAACTGCGGATATGTCGAGGCCTGCTGGATACGCGCGTCGGCAACGCCCGGGATCTTGCTCACGCGGTGCAGCAACTCGTTGGCGTACTGCTTGTTCGCGCGCATGTTCGGGCCGCTCACCTGGACGTCGATGGGCGCGGGCGCGCCGAAGTTCAGGATCTGGCTCACGATGTCCGCGGGCAGGAACGAGAACGTCGTGCCAGGGAACAGACGCGGCAACTGCGTGCGCAGTGCCTTCACGTATTGCGCCGTGGGCGCGTGGTCCTTGGCGAGCGAAATCATGATGTCGCCGTCTTGCGGCCCGATCGTGCCGCTGTTGTTGTACGTGAGGTTGATGCCGCTATTGGGCAGGCCGATGTTGTCGATGATGCTCGTGAGCTGATCGGCGGGAATCGCCTCGCGCACGGTGTCTTCGATATGGTCGAACAGATCGGCGGTATCCTCCACGCGCGTGCCGATGGGCGCGCGCACATGAATCTCGATCTCGCCCGAATCGATATTCGGGAAGAAGTTGCGGCCGAGGAAGGGCACGAGCGCGAACGATGCCATCACGATCACGAGGAAGCCCACAATGAAGCGTTTGCGATGCGTGAGCGCGAGGCCGAGGACGGCGCGATAGCCGGCCCGCACGCGCTCGAAGCGCGCCTCAAAGCCGCGCTGAAAGCGCACGAGCGGATTGCGCGAACGCACGATGCGATCGTGCGCGCCGTGCGGCGCCATCAGTGCGGCCAGCTCGCCCGACGCATGCCCTTGCGAGGCGTGCGGCTTGAGCAGGTAGCCCGCCATCATCGGCACGAAGGTGCGCGAGAGAACGAACGAGGCGATCATCGCGAAGATCACGGCCTCGGCCATCGGCACGAACAGGAAGCGCGCGATGCCGTCGAGCAGCAGCATCGGCACGAACACGATGCAGATACAGAGCAGCGAGACCAGCGCGGGCATGACGATCTGCGCGGCGCCGTCGAGAATCGCGCTTCTTACGTCCTTGCCCTGTTCGAGGTGCCAGTTGATGTTCTCGATGGTGACGGTCGCATCGTCGACGAGAATGCCCACCGCGAGCGCTAGTCCGCCCAGCGTCATCACATTCAGGGTCTCTCCGCACGCGGCAAGTCCCGCAATGGCGGCGAGCACGGCGAGCGGAATCGAAGCCGCGATGATGAGCGTCGAGCGCCAGCTGCCGAGAAACAGCAGGATCATGGCCGAGGTGAGCGCGGCGGCGATGATGCCTTCGCGCGCGACGCCGCTCACGGCCGCTTTCACGAACACCGATTGATCGGAGAGCGGCACGAGCTTCAGGCTCGGCGGCAGCGACTGTTCGATGAGCGGCAGCTTCGCCTTCACGCCCGAGACGATGTCGAGCGTGGAGGCCGAGCCGTTCTTGAGGATCGACATCAGCACGGCGCGATGGCCGTCCACGCGCACGATGTTCGTTTGCGGCGGATTGCCGTCGCGCACGTGGGCGACGTCGCGCATGTAGATCACCGCGCCGTTCACGGTCTTGATCGGCAAGTCGTTGATCGCCTCGATCGTGAGCGGGCTGTTGTTCAGCGTGATGTTGTACTCGAAGCGGCCGATTTTCTGCGTGCCCGCCGGAATGATCTGGTTCTGCTGCGCGAGCGCGTCCGCGACGTCTTGCGGCGAGAGCTTCTTCGCCTGCAGCGCCTGCGGGTCGAGGTCGATCTGCACCTCGCGCACCTTGCCGCCATATGGCGTGGGGATGGCCACGCCCGGCACCGAAAGCAGTTGCGGACGGATGAAGTTGGCTGCGTAGTCGTCAAGCTGCTGCTCGTTGAGCTTGTTGCTCGTGAACGCAAGCTGCAGCACCGGCACCGTGGACGCGTTGTAGTTGAGGATCTGCGGCGGCGTGGTGCCGGGCGGCATCTGCTTGAGCACGGTCTGCGAGACCGAGGTCACCTGCGCCGTGGCCGTGCGGATATCCACGTCCGGCTGGAAGAAGATCTTCACGATGCCGTAGCCGCGGAACGATTGTGACTCGATGTGGGCAACGTCGTTGACGGTCGTGCCGAGCGTGCGCTCGTAATAGGTGACGATACGGCCCGACATGTCGTCGGGCGAAAGATTCGCGTAGTTCCAGACGACGCTGATAACGGGAATGCGGATATCCGGAAAGATATCGGTGGGCGTGCGCAACGCAGCGAGCGGGCCCGCGATCAGGATCAGGAGGGCCAGCACGATGAACGTGTACGGACGGTTCAAGGCCAGCCGGACGATTTTCAACATCAGAAGGGGCTCCGTTCAGAACATCGGCGCCGGTTCCCGCGGCGTACTGGTGCGCCGGCGTGGCGCGAAAAAGCCTGAAAAGTACGGGAGAACATTCGGGAAGCCGACGCCGGTATTGTGGCCGGCGCGGTGTAACGTCCAGCAACCAGGCAAATGAAACAAGTTTTAGTCTGAGGCGGAATTTTTTAACAAAAAGGACTACGAAGTTACAAAGAGGCAACTTTGTCTGCAAACGCCGCGAATGCGTCAGCCGAGCAGGTAGCCTGAACCACGTATCGTGCGGATCAGCGAGGGTTGGCCCGGTGTATCGACGCGGTTGCGCAGGCGTCCAACGTGCACGTCCACGAGATTGGTGCCGGGGTCGAATCGGCCGCCCCAGACACCTTCGAAGATCATCGTGCGGGTGAGCACCTGGCCCGCGTGGCGCATCATGAATTCGAGCACGCGCAACTCGGTGGGCCGCAGCCGCAGGACCGTGTCGCGGCAGGTGAGTTTGCGCTTGACGAGGTCGAGTTCGAGCGGCCCCACGCGCAGGACGGTTTCCGCAGCCATGGGACGCGTGCGGCGCCGCACGAGCGCCTCGACGCGTGCCGACATCTCGTCGATGGAAAAGGGCCGCGTGAGATAGTCGTCGCAGCCCGCGCGCAGGCCCTGGATGCGTTCTTCCACGCCCGTGGTCGAGCTCATGACGATCACCGGCGTTTCGATGCCCACGCCGCGCATGGTGGTGACGATGGTGAGGCCGTCGAGATCGGGCAGGCGCCGCTCGAGCGCGACGACGTCGTAGTCGCCGGCCATCACCATGGCGATGCCTTCGCGGCCGGAGCGGGCAACGTCCACGGTAAAGCCGGTCGAGGCGAGCGTGGGGACGACGCTTTGCTCCGTGGCGGCGTCGTCTTCGATGGTCAGTATTCTGGGCATGGCCTTCCAGGTGTCTTGACGGTGAAACAGAGAGCTAGCGGGTCACGCGACATGCGGGTTCTGCGAAATGCGCGTCATGCGACCGCTCGCAGTGCGACCGGCGCACTGTGTGCGCCGTTGACTGCATGGGCGGAATGCGTGCGGAACTGTTCGACGGCGAAGTCGATGAAGCTGCGCACTTTCATCGTGAGGTAGTTGCGGCCCGAATACACGATCGAGACGTGCTGCATGCCGCCGTTCACGTCGAACGTGTTGAGCACGGGCAGCAAGGTGCCGCGCGCGATGTCGTCGGCCACGAGCGGCAGCGGCAGGAGCGCGACGCCCATGTCGGCGAGCGCCGCGGCGCGCACGGTGGCGTAGCCGCTCGCGGTGAGCGGGCCGTTGGCGCTCACGCGCTGCAGGCCTTCGGCGTTGGCGAATTCCCAGCTGCGCGGCGAGTCGGAGACGGCGAGCAAATCGTGCTGCGCGAGATCGGCGGGCGTGCGCGGCACGCCTTTGCGCGCGAGATAGCCGGGCGCGGCCACGACGATCTCCTTCACCGAGGTGAGCTTGCGGCTCACGAGCGAAGCGTTCACCTGCTGGCGGTCGGTGGCGAAGGACACGTCGAAGCCGCCTTCGATCATGTCGATATGGCTGTCGTAGGCGGTCACGTCGAAGTCCACGCGCGGGTTCACGTGGCGATACGCGCCCAGCAGCGCGGTGAGTGCGCCGCTCGCGAAAACCGAAGGCGCTGCAATGCGCAGCACGCCGCTCGGGTCTCTCGTGGCGCGCACGAGTTCGGACTCCACTTCGTCGAGCTTCTCGATTACGGCGCGGCAGCCGTCCAGGTAGAGACGGCCCGCTTCGGTCAGCGAAAGGCTGCGCGTGGAGCGGTTCAGGAGGCGCATGTTCAGATGCGCTTCGAGCATGCCTACGCTGCGCGTGACGGCCGCGGCGGACATGCCGAGCTGCTTGCCCGCGAGGCTGAAGCTGCTCAGGTCAACGACGCGCGTGAAGACGCGCATGGCTTGTAGCTGGTTCATGTGACGAGTCCGTGCCGGTGAAGGCAAAAGCTCAGGGCTGCGCGCAAGACGCCCTGAATGGAAGGGACGAGCGGGCGCGGCGCACGCTTCTCGCGTGACGCACTGGCCCGCTCCGCGCTTCTCGCGCGAGCCTGGATTCACGAGTCAGGCGCGGGTTGCACGCCCAGCGCCGGGTGCCGACGCTTCAAGTGGTCGGGTTCGGTGGCCTAGTTTGGCAACGCGTGCACCGGCAGGTGGTGCGCCTCGCGTTTCGCGGCGGCTTCGTGCGCGCTCAACGCCTCTTTGAGGCGGTGCATGCTATCGGTGGGAATGGCGAAGCCGGCCCAGCCGAGGCCGGTATGGCGCAGGAATACCACCGCGCCGTCGAACAGCGGATTGCGTTCGGTGTACCAGCACGGGTCGATTTCGAGCACATATTGATGGGTGCGCAGGGGCTGCTCGGGCACGGCGGGGCGCATGGTTGCGCGCAGCTTGGCGAGCTCTTCGATGAGAGCGTCCACCTCGGCCGCATCGAGCAGTGCGGCGTGGCCGTCGACGTTCACGCGCACCGCGTGCTCGCCGTATTCGTTGATGAGTTCGACCGACATCGGCTTGTGCATATTGCGTTCCTCGCAATGCTGAAACTGGAGGGAATTATCGGTTCTGGATCGGCATTGGAGTTTTAAGTTGGCGCTCACTCAACATGAAAACTAATTTAGGAAATCGCGAGGCGCGTGTGCAGTTGAGTGACAAGCTGCGAGGAAGAGCTTCTGTAACAGGCCAGGCGCATGCGTTGTTTCATGACATCGATGTCATGTGTTGTTGCCATGCGCCGCCTGGAATGCCCGTGGCTGACAAATGGATTGCATTGTCGGGGTTGCGTGACTCGCCGCCAGTTATTGCTAGAACGGTCGAGAATGCAATGAAATAAGGAATACGAAAGAAAATTCCGAGGCCGAGATGCCTTACACAAGGGAAGGCCGCCACATAAAGATGCATACAGAATGAATTATATGTGAGCGAAGAATTCTCAATTGTTGTTATTGGAAGCGCTTGGGTAACCTCAACGGACGCAAATCGCCTGAGGCGCCGCGCGGGCTCTGCTGCAAGGGCTCGCGCGGCGCGCAGCCCACTCCAGACGCGCCGACGCCCATGCCCCGCTTCGCGCTCCACGACTGGCTGACGAATTTCATCCCGCACCCCGGCGCGCCCGAGTGGCGCGAGCGCGTGCGCCGCGCCGGGGGCGCTTTACTCGGCATCGCGTTCACGGGGATCGCCACGCATTTGCTGTTCGGCAGCGCGGGCGACATCCCGATGCTCGTCGCGCCCATGGGCGCCTCGGCCGTGCTGTTGTTCGGCGCATCCGAGAGCCCGCTCGCGCAGCCGTGGTCCATCGTAGGGGGGAACCTCGTTTCGGCGCTGGTCGGCGTGGCCTGCGCGCAGTGGATCGCAACGCCGGTGCTCTCCGCCGCCGTGGCGGTCGCGCTGGCGATCAGCGCGATGTTCCTGTGCCGCTGCGTGCATCCGCCTTCGGGCGCCGTCGCGCTGACCGCCGTGCTCGGCGGCCCGGCGGTGCATGCGCTCGGCTTTCGCTTCGTGGCCGTGCCCATCGTGTTCCAGTCGTTTGCCTTGCTGAGCGCGGCGCTTGTCTTCCACGCGCTCACAGGGCACCGGTATCCGCGCGCTGTGTGGCGATCGGCGGCGCCGGAGAATGCCGCGGCGAGTGCATTGGGCGCGCCGATGCGGCCAGCGCAACAGTCGAATGCGGCTGACGAGCCGCAGCGCCTGCCGTTCGATGCGCTCACGTGCGAGGAATTCATGTCGAGCGCGGATCACGCCGTGCCGCTGACGATGGGCAGGCACGCCGCATGGGAGACGCTGCGCCGTCACGGCGTTCATGCGTTGCCGGTGGTGGATGACGCGCATCGCCTCGTGGGCACGGTGACGCATCACGATCTGGCAAATGGGAGGAGTGCGGGGCTCGCGCGCAGGTTATGGCGCGTTCTGCGACGCAAGACCGCGCAAGCGGATGAGACAGTCGAAGCCGTCATGGCATCGGGTGTTCAGGCGGTGCACCGTGCCACGCCGCTCGCACACCTCGCATCGATCTTTGCCGATCACGCGTGCTACGAAATACCGGTCCTCGACGATGCACGGCGGCTGATCGGTGTGGTGAAGCACTCGGACATGATCCGCTGGCTTCATCAGCACGCGGGCGCCGCATACGCGGATGCTGCCCGGCCGCTAGCCGCTGAGAGCTGAAAGTGCCGTAGCGCGATTCAAGGCCGATTCAAGCGATCTCGCGCTGCACAGCCGGATCGCCGAAGAACTCGAGCAGCAACGCGTTCACTTCGTCCGGCCGCTCCTGCTGAATCCAGTGCCCGGCCTCGGGTATGAGCACCTTCCTCGTGAGATGCGGCACGTTGGTCTCCAGACGCTCGTACGCCTTCGCCGTCATGTGAATGACGCCGTCGACTTCGCCCGCGACGAACAGCGTAGGTTGCAGGATGCGCGCGCCGTCGAGAAATGGCGTGAGCGCCCAGTTGCGGTCGAGATTGCGATACCAGTCGATCGTGCCGCGAAACCCGCTCTTCGTGAACTGTGAGGCAAAAACGTCGAGGTCGTCTGCACCCAGCCAGCCCGGCAGCGTGTCGGGATACGCGAGGCTGTCGACGAAGCGCGCATTTTTGTCGAAGCCGATGAAACCCCGGTGCCGATGTTCGGGATGACGCCGGCTTTCACCCGCCGCCGTGTAGTAGATGCCGAGCAGCGAGCGGCGGATGTCCTCCTCGAGTTCGCGCTCGACGCGGCCCGGCTGCTGGAAGTACTCCTGATAAAAGTGCTTGTCGACGGCGCTCGTCTGCAGGTGCACGGCCGGGCGAATGCGCCCGCGCGGCAAGTAAGGCACGCTGAGGAGCGCCAGCGCGCGGAACAGGTCGGGCCGCAGCAGCGCGGCCGTGGCCGCGACGATCGAGCCCCAGTCGTGGCCGACGAGAATCGCCTGGGTTTCGCCGAGCGCGTTGACGAGTCCGACCAGGTCGCCCGTCAGGTTGGCGATGTCGTACGACGCCGTTTCGAGCGGCGCCTCCGTGTCCGCGTAGCCGCGCTGATCGGGGGCGACCACGCGGTAGCCGGCGGCGGCGATCGCTTCGATCTGATGGCGCCATGAGTACCAGGACTCCGGCCAGCCATGACAGAGCAGCACGAGCGGCCCCTCGCCATACTCGACGTAGTGCATGCGAATGCCATTGGTGTAGGCGTAGCGGTGCTCGAATGAGGCGTTCATAGGGTCCTCGCGGGGCGCTGAATCGTCGTGAGCCGGTGATTTGCGAGTATAGGCGGATCAGGCACGCCGGGTCGCCTCGCGGCCCGCGCGTGTTGGGTCAGTTCTTCAGTCAAGCGCGCCGTGCGAAGAAACGATAGCGCCGGGTGTCGCCGGCGCGAGTTGGCCCGTGCGCAGCCATCCGAGAGCGATGGGCCACAAGTCGGCTTCGAAACGGCTGTGAAAGAACGCGAAATGGCCGATGCTTTCGACGCCGACCGCCGCGGGCGTGATCCGCAAATGGATGGTGTCGCTACGGGTGAAATAGCCGAGCAGCCGCTCGACGGCGGCAACCGTGCCGAACGCGTCGTCGGTCACGCTGGTAGCGAGGATCGGGGCACGCAGCGCCGCGAAGCGGCTCGCGAGCGCTTGCCGTTGTGCCTGCCCGCGCGCGATGGGCGAATGCCGATACGTATCCTCGAAGCGTGCGCGGCTGCGGCTCCACGCAAGCGCGACGCCGCGCGGCGTGTCCTCCATCCAGCCCAGCCGGCCGGCGGGAAAGTAGCCGTAGAGTCTCGTTAGCGCGGGCATGACCACGTGCCATTTCCAGAGCATCGCGGGCCTGCTGCGCCGCGCGTAGTCGCGCCAGTGCGCATATTGGGCCCCCATTGTGAACACGCGGCGGATCAGGGTGTTCGACGGCGCGAGCCCGATCACGAAGCCGCCGATGCTGTGCCCCACCACATCGATCGGTTGGCCCGAGAAGGCCCGGTGCGCGTAACGCAGCACCGCCTCGAAATCGCGCTCGCCCCAGTCGAGCCAACTGGCTTCGAGCGCCGCGAGATTCGCGGGCCGCGATTCGCCGATGCCGCGATAGTCGTAGACGATCGCGTCCCAACCGTGCCGATGCAGCCAGGCGGCAAAGCGGAAATAGTAGCGGCAGCGTACCGAGGTCGCCGCGTTGATGATCACGACGGGGCGCGGCGCGCCGTGAGCAAGTGGCTCGCGATGGCGCCAGACGAAGCCGCCCAGGCGATAGCCGTCGTCGGCCGTTAGCGCGACCGGCTGGGGCTGCGATGCGTCGATGTCCTTGTCGGCCGTCGAACTTTCTTCGGAGGTGTGCGTATGCATATCTCTTGTGCGGTTGCGCCCCACGCAGGGGTCGCGAGTCACTCACGTGATGGCTCGCCTGACGCCGCGCGTGAGGACTCTGCACTGCATTTCACTTGACCTCGGCGATGGGCTCAATCAATCTTCTTGCATCGTTCGCATGAGGAGGGCGCATGTCAGTCCCGCTCGTCAAGCTTCCGTCGCTCGACTTCATTCGCGGCTTCGTCGCGGTCGGGCGCCGCATGAGCATCACGCTCGCCGCCGATGACCTGTGTCTTACGCAGTCCGCAGTCAGCCGCCAGATCAACGCGCTTGAAACGATGCTGGGCGTGCGTCTGCTCAATCGCGGCTACCGTGCGATCTCGTTTACGCCCGAAGGCGAGCGTCTCTTTCGCGCCGCCGAAGGCGCAGTCCAGCAACTGCAGGACGTGGTGGACGCGCTGATGCAACCCCGCGCACGCCAGCCCGTGACGATTACGGCGAGCCTCGGCGTGGCGGGTCTGTGGCTGCTGCCGCGCCTGGGCGCCCTGCAGCAGCGGCACCCCGACATCGACCTGCGGGTAGCCGCGACGGACAAGGTGCTCGACCTGCGCGCCGAAGGCATCGATCTCGCGCTGCGCTACGCGAGCGCGAGCGGCGCGCCGCCCATGGCCCACCGGCTCTATGAGGAATTCGTCGTCCCTGTGGCGCATCCGTCGCTCAGCGTCGCGACGCTCGACGCCGCCACGCTTGCGCGTCACGTGCTGCTCGAGTTCGACGGCCCGCGCCGCCCGATGCTGCGCTGGCCCGATCATCTGCACGAACTCGGCCTCGACGAGCAGCATGCGCGCGGCGTGTTGAGCTTCAACCACTACGACCAGGTGATCCAGGCGGCGCTCGCGGGGAGAGGCATCGCACTCGGCCGCCTCGCACTCGTCGGGCCCATGTTGGCGGATGGCCGGCTCGTCGCGGTCGGTTCGAGGGGGCCGCTGCGCCCGACCGGTTACGCCTACTGGCTGTGTCAGGCCGATGAAGCGCCGCGTGCGGACGTGGCCGCGGTCGTCGAATGGATGCTGGACGAAGCACGCTCGGGCGCCGCCGACACGGCTTCGTCCGTTATGGCCTGAGCCCACCGGGGCGCCGCTGATGGTAGCTCGCATGCGTGTGGCGCATGCGAAGTCCGCCAAAAACTCACTTGAGCGTTGCGGGCGGCATCGTCTACATCGCGACGCTGTTCGGCTTCGTGTTCTTCGGACACCAGCTCGGCGGGTTCTTCGGAGTGTGGCTTGGCGCAGTGGTGTTCGACGCTACGCATTCCTATGCGATGCTCTGGCATGGCTCGATCGTGCTCGGCATGATCTCGGGGCTGGTGCACTTGCCGATCGACGACCGGCGTATTGCGCGCGTCGCCATGCAGGGCGTGCAGGCCGCATGAGCGCGAATCGGCAGCGTGGCCGCACGGGCGCACGGCGCGTGCGTGCAGTGCGCACGGTCGCCGCGATGGCGGCATGCGCAGCCCTGGCAGCGCTGGC
The DNA here is from genome assembly GCF_004353915.1 of Paraburkholderia silviterrae. GTDB lineage: Bacteria > Pseudomonadota > Gammaproteobacteria > Burkholderiales > Burkholderiaceae > Paraburkholderia > Paraburkholderia silviterrae. The sequence continues at coordinate 31,210 of NZ_SMRP01000031.1, forward strand.
GGTGCTTGCGTTTGCAGGATATCTCACACCTTCCGCGTTGCTGGCCCTGCTTTCCGGTTTGACGTTTTGCCGGTGAATGGCGGCAGGCAACCGAAACCCTCGACGACCAAGCGGGTCAAATACCAACGTTGACACCAGGTACGACCATTGCGGCCGTGCGCGCACAGAAAGGATGCCATTCCAGAGGGCGAGAATGAACGGAAGAACGTACCCGAAAACCATCTTTATCATCCGGCACGCGGAAAAGCCCGGGGACCCCGCTTCGGATTCGGAGCACGAAGGCATTCATCTTTCCACGCGCGGCTACGAGCGGGCAGCGGCGCTGGCACCGTATTTCCCCGCTACGTTTCCCAGGCCGCATGTGCTGTTCGCGGCAGCGACTTCGAAGCATAGCGATCGCCCTGTCGAAACCATTACGCCGCTTGCTCAAGCTTTGAAGCTCGACATCAAGGCCGATATCGCGGATGCAGACTATGCCACGCTCGCCAACAAGATCCTTTCAGACGGCAAATATGAGGGCAAGGTGTTGCTGATCTGCTGGCATCACGGCCACATTCCCGCGCTCACGCAGAGTCTCGGCGGTGAGCCGCCGCAAGATCCCTGGCCCAATCTGGCTTTCGACCGCGTCTGGCAACTGGACTATCCTTCCGGCGTCGCGCCCGCCTCGGGTCTGCCCGTGCGCAACATTGCGCAGCGACTCCTGTTCGGCGATCAGCCGGACTAACCAAACGTTCATATCCGCACGAGCCGCATAGCGCCTTGGCATGACGATGGCGTGACATCCGCCTCATTGCGCGACCTTGAAACACAACGCGAACCCACGCGGTACCGTGCCGATCCTGCATGCGATCATGGGAGCGCAAAGCCCGGCGAGGTGCCGTGCAATGAACTACCCCAAGGAGCGACACCGATGACGATCGAGTTGCGATGCCATGCCAACTGTAACGACGTATTTCTGGCGTGGCGGGTGACGAACCCCGCCGACGGCGCGATAGCAAGTTGCCTGGGATTTGCAATCGAGGTGAAGGACGCAACCGGCAAGATAGAGGCCATTTCGAATCTCAAGGGTTTCGAACAGGACAAGCCGACGACCGGCGAGACCAAACCCAGCACTGAATGGCCGCTGCAAACCTACAGCTGGACCGCGCATTCGATTCTGGTCGGCACGCGGGTCTCGTTCCGTGTGACGGCCATGACAGGCTCGCCCGGCGCGCTACAGCGCGGCGATTCGAGCGGCTGGTCGGATTGGGTGGTGCTCTCGCCCCAGGCGGACGCGGGCACGGCGGCTTTCTTCAATCGCGGCATGATCCTGTCGCAATTCGTCGCGCGGTACGCGAAGGAACACAATCTCACCACCGTGCCCGAGCTCAAGCGCAATTTAACGAGCGTCGTCGGCGGGCCGCTCATGCAGTTCCTGACGGGCGAATTGGGCAAGGCTATTCGCGGGATCCTGCAGCGTGCGCAACAGGACACGTCCATCGAGCTGTATTGCGCGCTCTTCGAGCTGGACCTGGATGATCTGATCGAAGGGTTGATCGCCGTCGGCGAGCGCGCGCACGTCATTCTTTCGAATGGCTCGGTCAAGCACGCCGGCGATGACGAGAATCAGGCTGCGGCGGCCCGGCTCGCCGGCAAGGTCGATTTGCACCGGCGCATGACGGCGCCCGAGGCGCTGGCTCACAACAAGTTTGTCGTGGTCTGCGAGGACGGCAAGCCGACGGGCGTCTGGACGGGCAGCACGAACTGGACGCTCACGGGCCTGCATACGCAGGTCAACAACGGCATCGCCGTGCAGAATGCCGCGCTGGCCGCGTTCTATTTCGACCACTGGCACGAGCTGGCTGCTGCGGGAAACACGTTTCCGGCGTCGCTCGTGAGCGGCGACGCCACGGTGCGCGGGCCGGTCCCGCTCGCCGGTGCAGCCAGTGGTGCGGATAACGGCGCGGCCAGTGGCGCGAAGCAACGTGCGAACCTCGCGAGCCCACCCGCCGCGCGCGTCTGGTTTACGCCCATCAAGTCGCAGAAGGGCAGCTCGGGCGGCCCCGATATTGCCGAACTGATCGACCTCGTGAATGCCGCGCAGCAGGGCATTCTCTTTGTGATGTTTATGCCGGGCCAGGAGCCGCTCGATTCGATCATCAAGATGCAAAAGAAGGGGATCTATGTTCGTGGCGTTGTCAGCACGCTGCCTCTGGGAACCCAGAACGATCGCTCAGCGACATTCCAGCTGCTCACCTCTTCGGATTTCAAGCAGTACTCCTACGATATCGTTCAGCCGCAGGGCGTGAGCCCCGTGGGCGATTTTCTCGCGACGTTCACTCGGCAGGAGTTTCTGAGCGGCATGGGGTATGCCATTACGCACTCGAAAGTGATCGTGATCGATCCGTTTGGCGCGCGGCCTGTGGTGGTGACGGGATCGCATAATCTTTCCGCCACTGCTAGCCGCAAGAACGACGAGAACCTGCTGATCGTCGAAAACTGTCCGGAGCTTGCACGCGCTTATGCGGTGAACTGCATGAGCGTCTACGCGCACTATCGCTGGCCGGCTTATCAGCACGACATGGCCACGCGCGCTGCAGTTGGCAAGCAGGCGGGCAAGCAGGCGGGCACGGCGGGCGACTGGCTCGATACCACGGGCGCGTGGCAGGCGCGGCGCGAACAGGCGTCCACGCAGGCCGACCTCAAGTTCTGGCTAGAGGACACCGCGTCGCCGCAATGACGACGGACACCGTCGCCGGACTCGGCGACGGCTGCCGCCTCAAAACGGCCGTCGCCTGTATGCGCTCGGAGCGCGAAGCACCTGAGCGCGCCAGCGGCTCAGCCACGACCTCCTCGCAGGCAACATCAGCAATCTGGCCGCCCGCAATCGGCAAGGCAGCACAAACGACAGAACGCTACTAGCCCCTACTGTCTCGCGATACTGCTCGCGAGCGCCACGTACTGCCTCATCGCGCTCTCGCGGGACGTGCCCCGCAATTGCGCCCACGAGTCGTACTTTACCCGGCCGAGCATGTTCGTCACGCCGGGCCGTGCTCCGACGACATCGCCTGAACATGCCTGCTTGTAGAGCGCTCGCAGACGCAGTTGCGTCGACGTTGCGGGCGGGCGCGAGATGGCAACGACTTCCGTGACGGCGTTCTGGAACGCCGCATCGAGTGCCTCGCCAGTCAGGGACAGCTCTGGCGGATTGCTATCGCATTGCGCCGGATCGGCACCAAGGTCGCTCGCAGCCTCGGCCGCGGCACGCCAGAACGCGTCCTCGTCAGCGTGACGATCCGGCTCGTAGTCGACCACGCGAATGCGGCCGTTCCCGAACGCCAGTTGCAGCATCCCACTGGCCTGCAGCCTCGATCCGGCTGCGGCGGCTTCGCAGGAGATCCGCACACGGGCCGTGTCACCTTCGAAAGTTGGGACACCGAAGTCCGTCACGCGGAAAGTGTTCGACGATAGCGTCACGAGCTGCGAGAAAAGGTCGATCAGCGCATTGCGGTCGCCATAGACGCGCGCCACCGGGCTCGACCCTCGCTGGTCCCAACGGACATCGGCGGAAAGCAGTGCAAACACGTCTTCATAACGCTGCTCGCGCATCGCGCTCGTGAAACGCTCGACGAGCGATCGCATCTCGGCCGACGTGCATGGCTCCACCGCGGTGGCGACGTCGGATTCCAGCTCCGTGACGTCAAAGAAATCCAGCACGCTGCTGACAACCTGCTCGCGGTCGTTATCGACGCAAATCATGTGGTAGCTGTTTTCGAGGACGACGACGCGCGCATCGGGCGCGGTACGCGCGATGAACTCCGCCGACCTCAAACTCGTCAGTTCGTCCTCGCGCGCATGCACAACCAGCATCGGGCATTGGACCTTGGACAGGTCGCGCATGACTTGGCGGCGCAGACGATCGACTTCACGGATGCACGCAAGCGGCACCCATGAGTAATGGAAGTTATCGCCGCGCTCGAACTTGGCCTTGATGATGTTGCGCACGAGCGCGTTTTTGATGCCGTAAGGCTCACCCTCTTCGATCTTCATTCTCGAGGGCAGCAACGGCAGCCAGTAGGCAACGTGCCGCGCGGCGCGCCACCAGGGCGTGCTCCATCCATCGATATAGATGGGCGGGGCGAGCGTGACGAGGCGCCCCTTGCTATGCCGCTCGAGCGCGCACAAAGCGGCCGCGAGCAGCGCCCCCATGCACATGCCCATTACGTGAAAAACCTCGTATTGATCGACAAGCTCGCGGTATTTCTCCGTGACCGTATCTATCCAGGCTTCGGCACTCACCGATATCAATGCCTCCGGCGACGTTCCATGGCCCGGCAGCGTCAGCGAATGTGTTTCGATGCCACAACGCTTCAGACGCCGGTGCATCGAGCCGAGATCGAACTGCGTGCCGCCCAATCCGTGGATCAAGAGTGCGCCAATACGTGCAGTCACGGCTTACCTCGTCGAAGAAGGCGGGTGTTGCCAGACGCCAGCGACGAAGGCGGTGGTGCCTCCGTTACCGTCGGACAGCAACGAGCCGATATCGACGAGTTCGACCCAGCCGCTGAGGGCGAGCGAGCTCGAAATACGAAAGGTCAGGTGTGACGGCGCTGGCAGCGCCGTCTCTTCCAGCCTGCTCCAGCGGGCGCGCAAGCGCTCGCGATCGTCCGGGTGCAGACGCGCAACCACTTCCTCGACTGTCGAGAGCGATTGCGCGTCACAGCCCGTCAGACGACGCACGTCACCGTGCCACCGCACGCGCTGGGTCGCCGAGTCGACGGAATAGGCGACCAGCGCGCCACCTTCGAGTGCGAGCTCGAGATCCGTGCGCCAACGATTCGCCTGGAGACAGGCCTGCGCTTCGGATTCGCGCAACGCGTGCACGATCAGCACGAGCATCGCCGAAACGCCGACATATAGTTGCGCTTGCAACAATAACAACGAGACCGGCGCCGACTTCGATGCAAACGGTCCTTCGCCGTGCTCAGTATGGCCAAGGCAGATCAGTGCGAGGGCGAGCACAGCGAGCGTGCCGCCGCGCGCTCCACAGACGACTGAGACGATGACGACGCAGAACATCGGCAAATAGAGCGGACACGCGACACCGGCCGCATCTAACCAGCGTGCCGTCGAGTCATCGAACAGCCACCACGTCACAGCGGCCATCGCGATGAACGAGGCGTAACCGACCAGTTCGCGGTGTGCATGGCGTGGCGCGGAGCGCTTGGGGCTGAACTGCGCCCACACCGCCAGAAGCGGCAGTGTGATGCACACGCCCACGAAGATTGCCGCGCTCCACTGGCACAGCGGTACCAGAAACGGCATGCCCTTCGTCAACGCGAAATAGAGCGAGCCGCCGCCGCCGAGCAGCACGGCGCTCACGACCGCCGCAACGACCACTGCCTGCAGCAGGTGCAAGCCTGCAAGCGGCATGTGCATCCTGCGTACGACCGTCGCGGCGATTAACGGAGCGATGCCGGCCAATGTGCCAAGCACGAGCGACGATGGAACATCGCGGCCTCCGAGGTACGACAGGACGGACTGAAGCAGTGCGAATGCGATCGCGAGCGGGATGCTTGAGCTGGTGCGAGACAGCAGCATGGCCGCAAGGCTGACGCCGGCCGGAAACCAGACGTATGGCGCGAGTGCGGCTGTGTTGACGTTGAATTGGCCCGACAGGGCGCCGGTGGCCAGATAAAGACAAAGCCAGCATGCCGCGTGAGAGAGCGGCATCCTTCGGAGATCAGCATCCATTCCACTGCCGGGGCGAATGGCGATGCGAATCGTGATTTGCGCTTCTGCATCGCAGGAATTAGCGAGAAGTCAACGCAGCTTCTGGCATGGCAATGCTGGAGCCCGTGTCGACAGTCGCACATCCTAGATACGTCTATTTCCGGCGACTTTAGGAATAGTCCTAAATGGAGGCGGGGTCGCGTTAAATCACAGGGCAATCATACGAAGCGCAAAGGCCACGCAGGGTTGCCCGGTATGGATCGCTGGCGCCGGCTTCGCAGATACGGCCACGCGTTAGGGCGCGATAGCGCGATGCGATCCGGAAGAGGGACGCAGTTCAGAGTAAGAAGACGCGTGCGCTGAACGCGCGTTATGCCGGTGCGAACTGCACGACCGCCATGGTCCCGCGCCCTTGTGCGCCGTTTTCGAGCTTCACTTCAGCCCGATGCGCGCGCGCGATCTCGCGCACGATCGCGAGCCCCAGACCGCTTCCGGGCTGAGTCGAGGCCCGGAAAAACGGCTCGAAAACCTTGTCGCGCAGCTCGTGGGCGATCCCCGCGCCCTCATCCGCCACGCTCAACGTGACGAGCCCCGCCGTCACGGCGAGCGTCACCATGACCGCACCGCCCTCGGGCGAATAGCGGATGGCGTTATCGACGAGATTGAACACCAGCACCGAGAGCAACTGTTCGTTGCCCATGACTTCGGCGTACTCGGCGAGCGTGGCCACGATCTCCACGCGCCTGCGCTGCGCGAGCAGCGCGAGTTGCTCGATCACGCCTGTCGCCACCGCGCGCATGTCCACGCTCACGCCTTCGAATTGCGTATAGTCCGCCGCTTCGGCTTGGGCGAGCGTCAGCAACTGATTGGTGAGCCCCACGAGCGAGCGGTTGCTCTGATGCATCGCCTTGAGCGTCTCATGAAGCAGCGCGGGATCTTGCTGGCGGCGCGCATATTGGAGCTGCGTGCCGAGCAGTGTGAGCGGCGTGCGCAACTGATGCGCGGCGTCGGCGACAAAGCGCCGTTGCATCGCGGTCTGCCGCTCGATGATGTCGAGGCACTCGTTAAACGCGCTCACGATCGGGCGCAGCTCGCTGCGTAGCGGCTCGACGTCGATGCGCACCGAAGACGTGCGCACCCGTTGCGGCAGCCCGCGCGCGAGCCGCGTGAGCGGCCGCAGTTCGAGCGTGAGCGCGACGCACACGAGCACGACGGCCACCGTGACGATGGCCGCGAAATAAAACATCTGGGGCCGCCAGAGCGCGGCAACCATGGCGTCGCGCTCGTGCAGCGTGCGGCCGACCGAGACGATCACACGGCGCGTCGCGCCCGCGTCGTACATTTCGCGGATCAGCGAGACCGCGCGGATGGGCGTGCCGCCCACCTGGGCGTCGTACCACTGGGGGGACGTCTCGGGAATGTGTTGGGGAAAGTCGGAGGTGCCCGCAATGATGGGGCCGCCGATTTCCTGCACGCGAAAGAACACCTGGTCGCGGTGCGGCGTGCGCAGGATCTCGATGGCGCTCGGCGAGACCGATGCGCTGAGGTCGTTGCCTTCCCAGCCGATGTCGCCCGCCATCACGCGCGCCGCCGAGAGCAGCGCGTCGTCCTGCAGCAGGTTCGCCGTGCGCCACGCATTGCCTCGCGTGATCAGCCCGGCCGCCGCGATGAACACCGTCATCGGCAGCACGAGCCAGAGTAAAAGGCGTACGCGCAGGCTGTTTGTCGGCCAGTTCTTCGGCCTGCTGACTGGCGTGGTCGTCGGCCCGCTTGCCGGCCTATTCTTCGGCTTCGGCATCTTCGAGCAGGTAGCCCAGCCCTCTGAGCGTGATGATGGTCGCCGTGCTCTTTTCGAGTTTCTTGCGCAGCCGCGAGACGTAGATCTCGATGGCGTCTTCGCTGGTGGGCGCGTCGGCATCGCTCACGGATTCCGCGAGCGCCGCCTTGGACACGGTCTTCTTCGCGCGCAGGATCAGCGTCTCCAGCACGGTGTGCTCGCGCGGCGTGAGCGTGAGCGGCTCCTCGTCCACGTAAAAGCGCAGCGTGTCCATGTCGTAGAGCAGGTTCCCGCAGCGCACGCGGTTCGTGCGCGAGGGCGCCTGGCGGCGCGCCAGCACCTTCACGCGCGCCACCAGCTCGCGTGCGTCGAAGGGCTTGACGATGTAGTCGTCGGCGCCGGCGCCGAGACACACGACCTTCTCGTCGATGGCGCCCGTGGCCGTGAGGATCAGCACGGGCGTGGCGTCGCCGCGCGAGCGCATGCGGCGCAAGAGCGCCTTGCCCGACATGCGCGGCAGATTCAGGTCGAGCAGCACGACATCGTAGGGCGAGGCGCGCAGCGCGTCTTCGGCCGCCTCGCCGTCGCCTACGTGGTCGAGCATGAAGCCGTCATCGGTCAACGTGCGGATGAGCCAATGCGCGAGTTGTTCGTTGTCTTCGACGAGCAGCAGTCTCATGCCTTTTCCGGTCCAGTCAGCCGGCCTTGCAATTGCACTATCAGGCGGCCTTGTACTGTTCGCGGGCGATGCGCGTGCGGTACAGGAACAAGGTTGCCACCAGGCCGCACGCGGCGGCGATGCTCAGCCATGCGCCCGGCGCAGCCTTGTCGCCGGTGACATGAATGAGCCACGTGGAGATCGCCGGCGTGAAGCCGCCCACGAGCGTCGCGAGGCTATAGGCCATCGAAAAGCCCGTGGTGCGCACGTGCACCGGCATCAGCTCGGTCAGCGCGACGACCATCGCACCGTTGTACCACGCATAGAGCGTCGAAAGCCACAGTTCCACGACCAGCAGCGTTGCGAACGAGGGGGCGCCCACGAGCCAGCGCATGGCCGGATACGCGCTGAGCACGGCGAGCACGGTGCAGGCGATCAGCACGGGCGCGCGGCCGACGCGGTCCGACACGGCGCCGGCGATCGGCAGCCAGATGAAGTTCGAGACGCCCACGCAGACGGTCACGAGCAGCGCGTCGAGCGACGAGAGGTGCAGCTCGACCTTGCCGAAGGTGGGGGTGTAGGCGGTGATCAGGTAGAACGAGGTCGTCGTCATGATCACGAGGCCCATGCCCGCGAGCACGATGCCGTAGTTGCTCGCAATGGCGCGCGTGATTTCGCCAAGGCTCGGGTGATGGCGGCGCGCCGTGAACTCATCGGTTTCGCGCAGCGTGCGGCGGATATAGAACAGGAAGGGCACGATCATGCAGCCGACCACGAACGGCACGCGCCAGCCCCAGTCCTTCATTTCGGGAGCGGGCAGGAGGCTGTGCAGCACCACGCCAAGCGCCGCGGCGAACACCACGGCCACCTGCTGGCTGCCCGACTGCCACGAGCAGTAGAAGCCGCGGTTGCCCTTGGTCGCGATTTCCGAGAGATAGACGGACACGCCGCCGAGTTCCGCGCCGGCCGAGAAGCCTTGCAGCAGACGCCCGATCAGGATGATGACCGGGGCGGCCAGGCCGATGGTGGCGTAGCCGGGCACGAAGGCCACGCACATCGTGCCCACCGCCATTAGCCAGAGCGAAAGAATCAGGCCTTTGCGGCGGCCATGACGGTCCATGTACGCGCCGAGCACGATGGCGCCGAGCGGGCGCATCAGGAAGCCCGCGCCGAACACGGAGAGCGCGAGCATCAGCGAGGCGAAGTCGTCGCCGGCGGGAAAGAACGTGCTGGCGATGGCGGCGGCGTAATAGCCGTACACCATGAAGTCGTACATTTCCAGAAAGTTGCCGCTGACCGCGCGAAACACGGTGCGCGCTTTCGATTCTCCCGGCGCGGCGGAGATGGCTGAAGTCATGTTGGACATCCTTGCATGTTGGACGAGCGCACCCCGGCAGCCGTGTGGGCTGCCATGTTGCTCGCCGTGTGGCTTGATCCGTTGGTGAAAACGCGGTTGAAAACGCGGTTGAAAATAAAGCGGCGGTTAGTGGTCGGGGCCGTTTCGCGACTTTTCGCTACTCCGAGCCCTTCACGAATTCGTTTGTGTAGGTCTTCGAAAGATCGACATGCCGGGCCGTCAGTCCCGAGCCTGCCGTCATCAGCACCTTCAGCACGGTTTGCGGCGCGCCGTCGGGCATCAGTCCGTCCTGCGAGAACGCGCCCTGCGCCGAGGCAAGCGCACGCACGTACCCCGCGCGATCGTTGCCGACGACCTCGGGCGGCAGCGCGGCGGCGATCTGCTCGGCCGAATGCGTGCCGATGAAGCGCAGCGCGCGCGTGAGCGCCTGCACCATCTGACCGGTCTCGCGCCGGTGCTCGAGCATCCAGCTGCGTCGCAGATAGAGGCACGCTCCGGCGTAAGGGCCGCCCAGCCAGTGCTGCGTCTCTTCGACCGTGCGCATGTCGACCACCACCCTGGCCGCGCCGCTCGTCAGGAGACGCGTGGCCGTGGGTTCCTCGACCATGCCCGCGTCGATCGTGCCTTGTTCGAACGCCTCGACAAAGCGCGTGTCGGACGCGAGCGGCACCACCGTGTAGTCGCCGGGCGCGACGCCCGCGCGGGCGAGCAGGAAGCGCGTGATCATCCACGTGGAGGCGCCGAATCCTGTTACGCCGAGACGCTTGCCGCGCGCCGCGTTCATCGCGGCTGCGCTGGCCAGCTCGCGGCCGCCTTCCGGACGCGTCGAGGCAAGCTCGGCGAGCCCCGCCGCGCGCTGCAGCACCACCACCGAGAGCACGTCCTGACCGCGGCTTTGCAAGTCGAGCGTGTGGTCGTAGAAGCCCACTGCGCCTTCGATTGCGCCGGCAATCAGTTCCGTCGATGTGTCGATGCCCGCGGGCCCCGAGACCACCTGCACGTCGAGCCCTTCGTCCTTGAAGTAGCCTAGTTGCGAGGCGAGCACGGCCGGCAGATAGACGATCTTCGACATGCCTCCCATCATCAGCCGGATCGGCTCGGCGCGCGCCACCGGGGCGGCCCCAAGCGCGATGCAGAGCAGTAGAGCGCGGCCGAGATGCTGGGCGCCGGAAAGCATGACTGCGTGACTCCTCGTGACCGGCGGTGTGCCGGAATGGGTGGAAGTATAAGAAAGCGTGGCCTTCTGATTGCTTTCCGGCCGGAAGGGATTTTCTCCGTATTTACCCCCGGACGACCGTTCGGCGGACGCCGCGCACGAGGCGCGGCGGCCACGGACGGCCGCTGGCGGGGCGCACGATGGCCGGCGCGACTCCCTTACAATAGTGCCAGTCCCTATCCGCACCCATTACGAGACCATGACACGAGACCCCCGCCTCACCCTCAACGCGCGCCAGCAGGAATTGCTCGAATGGGTGCAGCGCGACGGTTTCGTGACCGTGGACGATCTCGCCGCGCACTTCGGCGTCACGCCGCAGACCATCCGCCGCGACGTCAACTGGCTCGCCGACATGAACCTCCTGCGCCGCTACCACGGCGGCGCGAGCCTGCCCACGAGCGCGGAAAACGTCTCCTACAGCGCGCGGCAGCAGATGTTCCACGAGGAGAAGCGGCGCATCGGGGCGCTCGCGGCCTCGCACATTCCCGATCAGGCGTCGCTCTTCATCAACCTCGGCACCACGACCGAGGAAGTCGCGCGCGCGCTCAACCACCATCGCGGCCTGCGCGTCATCACGAACAACCTGAACGTGGCGAGCATGATGAGCGGCTACCCCGAATGCGAGGTGCTCATTACCGGCGGCATCGTGCGTCCCTGGGACAAGGGCATCGTGGGCGAACTCACGATCGACTTCATCCGCCAGTTCAAGGTCGATTACGCGATCGTCGGGACCTCGGCGATCGAGATCGACGGCACGCTGCGCGACTTCGACACGCGCGAGGTCCGCGTGGCCGAAGCGATCATCCAGCACGCGCGCACCGTTTATCTGGTGACGGATCATTCGAAATTCGGCCGGCCCGCGCTCGTGCGCCAGGGACACCTGAGCCAGATCCACGCCCTCTTCACCGACAAGCCGCTGCCCGCCGAAATGAGCGAGACGGTGGCGCAGGCGGGGACGGCCGTGTACGTCGCGGATTAGGCGCGTTTCAGCATTTCGCTCACATTCTGGCCCTTGGCGCCGGCCGCTAGCTGGCGTTCCTGGCGCTCGCCGAATCGGCGGACCGGTGCTGCTCGAGCATCGCGCGAATCGGTCGGCGCGCCAAAACGAAAACAATACGAACATCATTCGAAGATTTCTGCGTTCGTTTTTGATTCCTTCGGGTAGTCCGCCGACACCCATCTCTACCTGAATTCCTGCTCTAAACTTCGGGAAAACCCCCTTTACTTCGGGCGCTTTCGCCCCCTGATGGCCCTCTTTTCGGGCCTGTCCACCACGGCTCCAAAACGAACTTTACTTTTTCGATTTTGTTCGTTAGATTTCGCATTCGAACATTTCAGGTTCGCTACTGGTCTCGTTTTGGGGCCGCAACGCGAATTGCCAGGACTATCAGGAAACGCAGGTGACTCAACAGAATCGCTACGATCTGCTCGTCGTGGGTGGCGGGATCAACGGCGCGGGCATCGCGCGCGACGCGGCCGGGCGCGGGCTTTCCGTGCTCCTTTGCGAGCAGGACGACCTCGCCTCGCATACGTCGTCGGCCAGCACGAAGCTGATTCACGGGGGGCTGCGCTATCTCGAGTACCGCGAGTTCGGCCTCGTGCGCAAGGCGCTGCAGGAGCGCGAGACGCTGTTGCGCTCGGCGCCGCACATCATGTGGCCGCTGCGCTTCGTGATGCCGCACATGCCCAGCCTGCGCCCCGCGTGGCTGATCCGCATCGGCCTCTTTCTCTACGATCACCTCGCGAAGCGCGAACTGCTGCCGGGCTCGCGCGGGATCGACATGCGCCGCCACGCGGCGGGCACGCCGCTCATCGACACCATCCGGCGCGGCTTCGTCTACTCGGACGGCTGGGTGGACGACGCGCGCCTCGTCGTGCTCAACGCGCTCGACGCGCAGGAGCGCGGCGCGCAGATTCTCACGCGGACCCAGCTCGTTTCCGCGCAGCGCAAGAACGGCGAGTGGCTGGCCATCCTGCGCCGGCCCGACGGCAGCACCTTCGACGTGCGCGCACGCGCCGTGGCCAATGCGGCGGGCCCGTGGGTGGGCGAGGTGCTGCACGGCGCGCTCGGGCGTGGCGCGCAGCATAGCGTGCGCCTCGTGAAGGGCAGCCATATCGTGACGAAGCGGCTCTTCGACCACGATCACGCGTACATCTTCCAGAACCCGGACAAGCGCATCATCTTTGCGATTCCCTACGAGCACGACTTCACGCTGATCGGCACGACCGACGTGGAATACCGCAACGATCCCGCGAAGGTGTCGATCGACGGCGACGAGACGCGCTATCTGTGCGACTCCATCAACCGCTATTTCAAGCGCAAGATCTCACCCGCCGACGTGCACTGGACCTACTCGGGCGTGCGTCCGCTACTCGAAGAAGAGGGCGCGAAGAACGCATCGGCCGTCACGCGTGACTATCGTCTGGAGATGGACGACGAAGGCGCGCCGCTGCTCTCCGTGTTCGGCGGCAAGATCACGACGTTTCGCAAGCTCGCGGAAGAGGCCGGCGACATGCTGTGCCGCGCGCTGGGCAGCGACGCGCCCAGCTGGACCGAGGGCGAGGCGCTGCCGGGCGGCGACATCGCGCACGCGCGCTTCGCGCCCTTCGCCGAAGCCTTCGCCAGACGCTTCGCCTGGCTGCCCGCGCCGCTCGCGCTGCGCTACGCGCGCGCTTACGGCACGCGCGCCGAGCGCCTGATCGGCCATGCTACGTCGCTTGAAGACTTGGGTGCGCAAATTGCCCCTGGCATCTACGAAGCGGAGCTGCGTTATTTGCGCGACACCGAATGGGCGACCTGCGCCGAAGACGTGCTGTGGCGCCGCTCGAAGCTCGGCCTGCACGTGGCGCCAGGCACGCTGGACGCGGTCACGGCCGCGCTCGAATCGTGGTTTGCCGCGAGCCGCGCGCGGACCGCGGTGCCGCACTGAGCATCGCGCGCATCGAGTCACGCACATCGAGTCACGCGCATCGAGTCACGCACATCGAGTCACGCACATCGAGTCACGCGCATTGAGTCACGAACAATCAGCACCACCCCCCCGCGCTGCGCCTCGCGGCGCGCATCACAACTACTTACGGATGGAGATGAGAGACATGCAGGACCAACAGTACATTCTTGCGCTCGACCAGGGCACGACAAGCTCGCGTGCGATGCTGTTCGACCGGCAGGGCCAGATCGTCTCGGTCGCCCAGAAGGAGTTCGAACAGATTTATCCGCGCCCGGGCTGGGTCGAGCACGATCCGCAGGAAATCTGGTCGACGCAGGCGGGCGTGGCGGCCGAAGCCGTCACGCGCGCGGGTCTGAACGGCACCAATATCGCTGCCATCGGTATCACGAACCAGCGCGAGACCACCATCGTCTGGGACCGCGAGACCGGCCACCCGATCTATAACGCCATCGTCTGGCAGGACCGCCGCACGGCCGACTTCTGCGACGAGCTCAAGGCGCAGGGCCTCGAAGCCATGGTGCGCGCGAAGACCGGCTTGCCGATCGATTCGTACTTCTCCGGCACCAAGATCCGCTGGATTCTCGACAACGTGGAAGGCGCGCGCGAAAAGGCACGGCAAGGCAAGCTCGCGTTCGGTACCGTCGACAGCTGGCTCGTCTGGAACTTCACGAAGCACGAGCTGCACGTGACCGACGTGACGAACGCCTCGCGCACGATGCTCTTCAACATCCATACCCGCAACTGGGACGACGAGCTGCTCGAAGCGCTCGACATTCCACGCAGCATGCTGCCCGAAGTCCGTTCGTCATCCGAAGTATATGGGCCGACCAAGACCACGGTGTTCGCTTCGAAGATCCCGCTCGCAGGCATTGCGGGCGACCAGCAGGCGGCGCTGTTCGGCCAGATGTGCACGGCTTCGGGCATGGTGAAGAACACCTACGGCACGGGCTGCTTCCTGATGATGAACACGGGCACCAAGCCCATCGAGTCGAAGAACAATCTCGTGACGACCATCGCCTGGCAGATTGGCGACGAGGTGAACTACGCGCTCGAAGGCAGCATCTTCATCGCGGGCGCCGTGGTGCAATGGCTGCGCGACGGCATGGGCGTGATCAAGAGCGCGGCGGAAGTCGAAGCGCTCGCCGCGAGCGTGCCGCACACGGACGGCGTGTATCTCGTGCCCGCCTTCGCCGGCCTCGGCGCGCCGCACTGGAACGCGCATGCGCGCGGCTCGTTGTTCGGCGTGACGCGTGGCACGACCTCGGCGCACGTGGCGCGTGCGGCGCTCGATTCGATCGCGTATCAATCGCTCGACGTGCTCGCCGCCATGGAAGCCGATTCGGGCATCAGCGTGGGCGAGCTGCGCGTGGATGGCGGCGCGAGCGCGAACAACCTGCTCATGCAGTTCCAGGCGGACCTGCTCGGCGTGGATGCGGTGCGTCCGCAGATTACCGAAACCACCGCGCTGGGCGCTGCCTATCTCGCGGGCCTCGCCACCGGCTACTGGAATAGCGTGAACGAGCTGCAGAGCCAGTGGCACGTGGACAAGCGCTTCTCGCCCGCCATGCCGGCCTCGCAGGTCGACGTTTGCCGCGCGGGCTGGCAGCGCGCGGTGCGCGCCGCCAAGGCGTGGGCCGACGACACGCAGTAACTGCACACCGACGACCAGCAAAAGTATCTCGACCTTAAAAACACAATAACCCGCGGGCGGGCCGCGCGGCCGCGTTGCATCGGCTGCGCGCGCCCGGCCCGGATTCAAAGAGAGACAAATCGAATGTCACCCTATATTGCTGAATTCATCGGCACGGCGATTCTCGTGCTGCTCGGCAACGGCGCGGTCGCCAACGTGCTGCTCGCGAAGACCAAGGGCAAGGGCGCCGACCTCATCGTCATCGTGATGGGCTGGGCGATGGCCGTGTTCGTGGCCGTCTACGTGACCGCGTCGTATAGCGGCGCGCATCTGAACCCGATCGTGACGATCAGCCTCGCGCTCGCGGGCAAGTTCGCATGGTCGAAGGTGGGCGGCTATATTGCCGCGCAGATGCTCGGCGGCATGGCGGGCGCGTTCCTCGTGTGGCTCGCCTATCGCCAGCACTTCGCGAACGAAGCGGACTCCGACGTCAAGCTCGCCGTGTTCTGCACTGCGCCCGCGATCCGCAGCGTGCGGCACAACGTGATCACCGAAGCCATCTGCACCTTCGTGTTGATCCTCGGCGTGCTGTATCTCGCTTCGCCGCAGGTGGGGCTCGGTGCGCTCGACGCGCTGCCGGTCGGCCTGCTCGTGCTCGGCATCGGCATTTCGCTGGGCGGCCCCACGGGCTACGCCATGAGCCCGGCGCGCGATCTCTCGCCGCGCATCATGCATGCGCTGTTGCCGATCCCGGGCAAGCGTGACAGCGACTGGCGCTACGCGTGGATTCCGGTGTTCGGGCCGCTCGTGGGCGGTGTGGCGGCATCGTCGCTGTATCTGTACCTGCACGCGATGCACTGAGTGTCGTCAATCGTTCGCGGGCCTGGTATCGAACCCGGCCCGCGTGCGCCTATAGCCTATTCGCGAGGCGGGTTTCTTCACCTTTAGGTGCAGCAGGGAAGGCTGCCAATCTCTGCGCGACTCGCGTCACCACAGGTTGCCAGTCGCCCGGCCGAGGTTGCCGAAACAAGGTCACGCTGTCGTACCATCGTTGCGATTCCTGCGTCCCCCACGCCCATTGCGAAACGCGATCGAGCATCGCCAACACGGGCGTGCCTAGCGCGCCGCCCAGATGCAGCGGGGCGCTGTCGATCGTCACAATCGCATCGAGTGCGCAGACATGCGCGGCCACGTCTTCGAAGCCGTCGCGGTAGCACGGCGTCAGGTCGCAGTGCGGCACGTTCGCGGGCAGAGCCGTATGCCCAGGCGAAAGGGGATGGAAGACCACATTGTCCAACGCGAACAGCGGCGCCAGCTCCTCAAGCGCCATTGATCGCTGTGCGTCGCGCCGGTGGTTGGGGTCGCCGCGCCAAACGAGACCGATCTGAAGCGCGTCACCCAACGGCGTTGCCTCGCGCACACGGGACCGCCATTGCGCGGCACGCGACGCGTCTGGCTCGAGATAGGGCATGCCGCGCACCTGCTCCGGCTTCAAGCGAAGCATGAAAGGCACGCTCATCATCGGCAGGCAGTAGTCGGGAGTCCCAAGCTCCGCATAGTTTTTCGCTTCGATCTCGATGCAAGGCGCGTAGTAGCGAGCGAAGAGCGTGCGCAGTGCGCGCCTGCACGCCAGGATCAGACGGCCGCCTTCGGCCTGTACGCGCGCCGCGAGTGCGGGAATCAGTCTGACCATCTGGATGTCGTCGCCATGTCCCTGCTCGCTATAGACCATCAGCGTGCGGCCTTTGAGCGGCTGCCCGGTCCAGTGAGGAGCCAATCCCGTCATGATGGACACGACGCTGTTTGACGCGCGGTCCTCGCGGGTGAGGCGCCCTTCGTATCGCGCCCAGCCGCGTGGCCAGTCGCCCTGGCGCAACTCCAGTTCGGCGAGATCGACGGCCGATGTGGGTGCGTTGCTGTCGAGTGCGAGCGCTCGTTCATACAATTTCCGGGCCGCGCCGTAACGCGCCTGTTCCGCGACAAACTGCGCCAGCGCAGCCGCTACGTCGCTGTTTCCCGGGTGGTGGGCGTCGGCGACGCGCATCGTTGCCTCCGCCGCGGCGGGGTCATGGCGGCGCCATTGCGCACAGGCCAGCTGCCACGACATTTCGAGGTCGCCAGGACGATGGGCGAGCTGCGAGCGGCACACCTGTTCGACCGCTTGCCAATCGCCGGCATACCGCCGCTCTAGAATCAGTTGCAGCGGCAATGCCGGATCAATCATCGGATCGATCTGCCAGGCGCGCAGCAAGGCCGTTTGGCGCAACTTGAGTGTCGCCTCGTCGGAGTAGCCGGACAATGCGCACGCGATCAGCCAGTGTATGCGGGCATCGTTCGGGTGATGAGTCGCGAGCGCGGTCATGAGGTGCAACGCCATCGCGCGGCCGTCGATCTGGTCCGTTATCCAGGTCGCCCATTGCATGGCCTCGTCCGGCTCGAGAGCTTGGGCAGCAAGCGTGACGAGTTTCAGAGCGGCGTCATCGCGCCCGGTTGCGTTTGCGAACAATGCGCATCGCAGGAATCGAGTGCCAGGGTTGACGACGTTCGACGTGCATCGCTTCTGTTGCTCCGGCGTGGCTTTGATGCCGAGGCCTGCCATCAGGTCTGCCTCAAGACAGGCGCTTTGACCAGAGGAATCGAATGCTATAGCGAGGCGTTGGGCTGCGTGGACGCCATCGGATTGCAATGACTTGAAGACCGGTAGAAAGGTATCGCTGGCGGGTGAGATTGGTTGATTCATTCACGCGCTCCTGGGAGAAATTCAATGAGCACGAATCGGGATTTCCGTCTCGCACGCAATGCTCTCGCTGCGTTCGCGGCGAGCGCTATAGGACCGCTCCGAAAAGGGCGTGTAAAACGGGCGCGGCCCGAGCGTATCGGGCCGCGGTGCAAAAAAAGAACAGGTAACGTCGAGTCAACCTCCAGGCAACTTCGACGCGCCTTCGTGCATCACTTCGGGATCACGCAGAGCATCGCCGCGAACGCCGCATAGAGCCAGCCCACGTGCGTGAGCTGGCGGCTCTTCACTTGCGGGGCGCGGAACGCCCACTGCAGGAACACGATGGCGAGCATCGTCGTGACCGCGGCGAGAATCGACGGCGCACCGAGATGCCACGACGTGAAGAACAGGCCAAACGCGGTGGGAATGGTCGCCTGGATCATCATCGCGCCGCTGATGTTCGCGAGCGCGAGCCGCTCCTTGCCCTGACGCACCCAGATGATCGCGTTCATGACCTCCGGCAGTTCGGTGGCGATCGGGCTGAAGAGCAGCGCGGTCAGCTGCGGGCTCATTCCGAGCCACGGACCCACCGCGCTAATCTGCTGCACGAAGAGGTGCGAGGCGAAAAAAATCACGACGAGCGCGCCCACGGTCTGGAGCAGAACCCAGAACAGCGACGGATCCGCATCGCGCGGACGCAGCTTGAGCGGTTCGAGCCCCACGTCTTCCACGCTATCGCTCTCGTCGCTCAGCTCCTTCCAGCAATAAAGCGCGTAGGCCGCGAGAAACGCGATGCCGAGCAGAGGCTTGAAGCTGAACACCACGAGCCCGAGCCCGATCTTCACGACGAAGATCGCGAGAAACCAGAGTTGGTCGCGCCGCAGTCGGCGCGTGTCGGCGTCCACGGTGCCGGCGCGCGCGCGGCCCGCGCGTGCGGCCGTTGCCAGCAATGCAACGCCCACTACGGCATAGGCGACGGTGCTGAGCGCGAGCGGGCCGCCGATCGCCGCGCCAATGCCGATTTCCTTGTGGGCTGCATCGGCGCCGAAGGCGACGGCCACGAGCGTGACCACGCTCTCGGGCAGCGCGGTGCCAAACGCGGCGAGAATCGTGCCGGTGGCCGTTTGCGTGACCTTGAGCTTCTGGCCGAGCCATTCGACGGCGTTGACGAAGGTCTCGCAAGACAGATAGATGATGCCGGCAGCGGCAATGAGCAGGGCGAACGTCCAGATCATGACGCGCGCTCCGTAGTGCGCGCACAGGTGCAGGTGCGGGAAAGGCGGAACATGGGTATCGGCATTCCTCGGGCTGGACGATCGGACCAATGACGCAATCCCCCCGCCCAGCCCGGGTGTGAGGGATAACGCCATAGGTCTCGTCAGGCCGAAGAACGGCTGCCGGCGCCATGGCACTGTGTGCCAATCATGTTGACGCCGGCGCGGCACGCGTTGCGCGTGACGCAGACTACTCCCCTAAGACCCGCGCATTATAGCCGACGAAGTCGGCCGCGCGGAAGGAAAGGGGCGAAGCCCGATCAGAAGTGATGGCGGATACCGACCATCGCCATGGCCTGCTTGTTGGTGGTCGCGTCGTTGCCGAAGTCGGCGAACGAGGCATTGGCGTCGACGAGCGCGCCCGTATCGGCGTCGATCGTGTGGCCCGATGCCTTCTGGTAGCCCGCGAGCACGTAGATGTCGGTGCGCTTGGAGAGGAAGTAGTCGCCGCCGAGGCTGAACTGGTTATAGCTCGCGTTCACGCCGTTGCCGTGGCCCTTCGTGTAGTTGTAGCCGAAGCCGATCAACGCCACCGGCGTCACCTGGTAGTTGATGAACGCCTGGCCGGTGTTGAACTTCGTGTCGCTGTTGGGGCCGGACGCGCTCTGGTAGTTCGCGTAGTCGACGTTGCTGTACGAGAGGCCGAAGGTCACCGGACCATAGTTGTAGTTGCCCACCGCGCGGATGATCTGCAGTGAGTTGGCCGAAACGAAGCCGCCCGTGATCGCGGGCGAATCCACATTGACGTCGGTGTTCGGGTTCAGGCCGTCGAACGAGGCGGCCGTGCCGCTGTTGCTGTTGGCCTTGAAGTAGCCCGCACCGAAGCCGAACGGACCGTGGTTGTACGCCGCCGCGAGCGCCCACGTCTGGCCCGCGCCCATGCTGCCCGCCTGGCCGCCGAACGCGTACATCGCGCTTACCTGCAGGCCCGCCCAGTTCGGGCTCGTGTACTTGACCGAATTGTTGGTGCGGTAGCTGTTGTCGTAGTTGTCCATGTCGCCCGGCGTCGCGAATGCGGAGCCGAAGTTCACGTCGTCGGTCATCGGCTGGAGCAGGTCGATGAGCGGATCGTACTGGCGGCCCAGCGTGAAGGTGCCGGCCGTGTTCGAGTTCAGGCCCACCATGGCAGTACGGCCGAACATGCGCTGACCCTGGCCCTGCTTGCCGTTGTCGATGTTAAAGCCGCTTTCGAGCTTGAAGATCGCGGAGAGGCCGTTGCCGAGATCCTCGGTGCCCTTCAAGCCCCACAGGTTAGGCGACACGTTGCCGGACATCATCTCGAACGTGTTGCCCGAACCGTGCTTGCCCGCCTGGTTGCCGAAGAAGGCAATCGAGGTGTCGAGCGCACCGTAGAGCGTCACGCTGCTTTGTGCATGAGCGGCGCCAGCAATGGAAGCCAGCGTGGCGGCGAGAGCGAGAGCGGTTTTTTTCATTGGCGAATATTCATTAAAAAGTTGCGTGAGAGAGCGTGTACTTCATGAAAAACGAATCGCAGCGCGGCAGCAGCGCCTGGTCAATGCGCCGGGCAAATTCAGGGGCGATTATGCGTAACACGCTCTGTGGACGAATTTGAAAATCGGAAAGACTGAGTTTCAGAAAACGCATTCGTGCGCGCGTCCCGTCTGGACGGCGCTGCAAGGGCGCAGTGTGCGAAGGTGTTGTTTTTTTGCGGCTATCTGTGGCGTCGTGATGTGTGCATGGGCACACATCACGGATACGCGCCGCGCTGGCCGATGCGCATGGCCAGGCGCGCATGCGGCTTTAGGTGACGTACTGCAGGTGCAATTTGCCGCGCGAGTCGATCAGGACAATTGATCGAATTCGCCTTCATCGTGGCGCGTGGCGGTCATGTGCCGGATCTTAAACATTTCTTCATTTCCCTGCGGATATTCGCGAGGGTTCGCGCCTCTATCCTTGCCACATGAATTGCATTGCAGCCCTGCGATGCATCGGGAACCGGCGTGCAACCGCGCCGGAACAGTCAACGGTAGCGGCCGCCTGGCCGGACAGGAGTTTGAAGTGAAGAAGAGCTGGAATTGCGCGTTTGCCGCGCTCATGTTGTCGATTTCGGCGTTCGCGCATGCACAAGGTACGGCTACACCCGATGGCGTGGCGCCCGGCGCGGCGGCACCCGTGGCGGCGGCTCCGGCGGCCCCGGCATGGAGCGCCGACGGCACGGCCCACATCACGCGTGCACAGGTGCGCCACGAACTCGTCGAAGCGCAGCGCGACGGCCAATTGAAGCTGCTCAACAGCACGGTCTACGCTCACCACTGACGCGACGGGGCACAGCTGTCACGGCGCACCGGGCCGCGCGTCTTGACGGGGACACGCCTTGCGGCCAGTCATCCGAGTTTCGATTCCATGAAATCACGCATTGTTATTTATGTCGTGCGCGCGGCGCTGTGCGTCGCGGCGGCAGCCGCCATGTCGGGCTGCGCAAGTCTGCATCCGCAGCCCAACGGCCCCGGCGACTGCGTTGGACCGCCGGGATATTGCGTGCCGTTCTTCGGCTCGTAACGCGATGGCCCGGTATGCGCGTGCGCCGGGTTGGCGGGTCGCCCGTGACTGGGCCGGGTGCCCGCTGTACACAGTTCAGGTTCGGTACGAAGACGTTGCTCAGAACAAACATGGCGCGGGTGTGGATCGCAGGAATTCCCCACGCGCCACGCGTTCACGCAGTGCTCGATGGTGCTGGCGTCCCTCGCGCCAGTTTTGCTTGCCGCCGCGGCCTCTCGTTGAGAATCTGATGGCGCCTGTGATCGGTCATCTTCTTCCAGCCGCGGATTTCATCGAGCGTGCGCAAACAGCCAACACAGAGCCCCGTTTTGCCATCAAAGGTGCATACCTCAATGCAGGGAGACTTGACTGCCATCGGTCAGGCCGCCATGCGGGTGGAATTGACTTCGACCGTCACGTGGGAAAGTCCCTTGAAGCGCTTGAGAGCCGCATGATAGAAACTCGGACTGCGTAGCGCCTCATTGGTCGCAACCGATACCACGGCACTCATATGCCCTGGGCCAAGCCGCCACACGTGGAGATCGAGCACCTTGTCGCCATTGTCCTCAATCACGTGCCGGACGTTCTCGGCCATGCGCCGGTCCGGGTTCATATCGAGCAGAATGGCGCCCGTATCACGCATCAATCCCCACGACCAGTTTGCAATCACCAGTGCACCGATCACGCCTGCGAGCGGGTCCATCCAGAGCCAGCCAAATGCGCGGGCCAACAGGAGGCCGATGATCGCCAGGACTGAAACCGCAGCGTCGGCAATGACGTGAACGTACGCCGACCGGATGTTGTGGTCGCGCGTTGCCGCAGCGTGCGCGTCGTCGTGGTCGTGATCGTGTTCTTCGAATTCGATTTGATGTTCGCCATCCGGCAGGCGGACAACCGCCTTGAACGCGTGCGGCTCAGGAATGTCATCCTTCGATTCGAGATACCCGCCCCGGTCGGCAAAATGAAATGTCTGATGGGTACCGTCCGGACGAATCGTCGTGACCGACACGGCGTCGGACGTTACCTTCGAATTCGCCGTCTCGGGCGCAATCCGGAACACCGGCGGCACGCCGTCCTCGAAGATGGACACCGCGAAGACACCCGTGCTACTGAAGATGCGCTGAGACTCTGCTTCGTGAGCGTGCTCGTCCTCATGGCCGTGACCGTGACCATGACCGTGGCTATGTCCATGGCTATGGCCGTGGTGGTCGCCGCTCAGTAACCAGACGCTCGCAAGATTGACCAGCAGGCCAACCACAGCAATGGGTATGGCCTGGCCAAAATGAATGGGCACGGGTGAGAAGAAGCGCGACACGGCTTCGTACCCGATCAGCACCGCAATCATGGCCAGCACGATTGCGCTGGAGAAGCCCGCAAGGTCGCCCAGCTTTCCCGTCCCGAAGACGAAGCGTGAATCGGTCGCGTGCCTGCGCGCATACGTGTACGCCAAGGCGGCAATCAGCATCGCGCCGGCGTGCGTCGACATGTGCAGGCCATCGGCGACGAGGGCTAGCGAGCCAAACAGGCTGCCCCCGACGATCTCGGCCACCATCATGGCGCTGCACAGCGCAATCACCATCCAGGTCCTGCGCTCGTTGTCCTCGTGAGCCGCACCCAGAAAGACGTGGTCGTGTCCCGCTCCAAAGGCGGTGTTCTCGAAGTTGCTCATCACGGTCCCTTACTTGAAATAGCTGCGAACGACATCGATGAGCTGCTCGGTCCCGCTGCCGTGCTCGTCAGCGGGTTCAGCATCGACGAGATGGGTGCGAATGTGTTCCTCGAGCACCACGGCGAGCAAGCCGTTCATCGCCCCCCGGCAGCTCGTGATTTGCTGCAGAACGTCCATGCAGCTACGTTCGTCTTCGAGCGTGCGCTCGAGGGCCTCGACCTGTCCCTTGATACGGCGAACCCGGTTGAGCAGCTTCTGTTTTTCGCGAATGGTGTGGCTCATGTCGAGCTCCCTATATACCGTAGGGGGGTATACTAACCTGGTATAGGGTAGGGGGGTATACTAAATTCTCTGTTGGGCTGTCTCTCGCGGGGAGTGAAATCGTTGCCATACGCCACCGGGCAATCGAGCCGCCGCGTGGCCGTTGGTGGTCACGCGGCGAGCGACAACTCACCCACTCACTACGATTGTTTATCCAGCTTCACGATGGTCAGCGTGCCGTTGACGTTCTCGATACGCACTTTGACCTTATCGCCTTGGCGTACCTGTTTGAGCATGCCCGGGTCCTTCGCCTTGAATGCCATGGTCATGGGCGGCATGCCGAGGTTCTCCAGCGCACCGTGCTTCAGCGTAATCAAGCCCGTGGCCGGGTCGATCTTCCGGACCTCGGCATCCGTTAGCGCGGTATTCGCCGCCTTTGTGGCCGATGGCCCGCTCGACAGGTTCATGCCCGCCATATCGCCATCCGCAAATGCAGGAACCGTGACAACAGCGGCAAGCGCGACGACAACGACAATCAACTTCTTCATTCAGTTTCTCCAGTTTGGGTAGCAGGCACCTCGGTGCCGAAAGGGTCTGCGTCCAAGGTCGACGCACGATTCCTTTGCCTCGCGCTACGGCGCTGCAACAGGAACCAGGCTGCAGGAATAACGAACATCGAGAGCATTGGCGCGGTGACCATGCCGCCGACCATCGGTGCCGCGATGCGCTGCATCACTTCCGAGCCCGCACCGTGACCCACCATGATGGGAATCAGGCCGGCAAGGACCACCGCAACCGTCATCGCCTTGGGACGAACGCGCAACACCGCACCTTCGCGGATTGCGTCCAGCAGCGTGGCTTCGGTCAAGGCCTCGCCAAGCTCGAGCCGCCGGTTGAGTGCGGCTTTCAGGTACAGGAGCATCACCACGCCGAATTCGGCTGCAACGCCGGCGAGGGCGATGAATCCGACCGACGTCGCAACGGATACAGCGTGACCCAGTATCCAGATGAGCCAGAAGCCGCCGACGAGTGCAAACGGCACGGTCGACATCAGCACAAGCGCATCGGCCGCCGAGTTGAAGGTCAGGAACAGCAGCACGAAGATGACGACAAGCGTCACCGGAATGACGGTGCGTAACTTCGCCGCCGCGCGCTCGAGATACTCGAACTGCCCCGACCACGCAATCGAATATCCGGGCGGCAGTTGCACCTTCTCGGCGACGGCATGCTGCATCGCCTTAACCGCCGATTCCAGGTCCACATTCCGGATATCGACGTAGACATAGCCGGAGAGCCGAGCGTTCTCGCTGCGTATCATGGGCGGCCCGTCGGCGATCCGGATGTCCGCCACGTCGCCTAGCTCGATTTGCGCGCCCCGGTCCGTCAACACGGGCAGTTGGCGCAGTTTCTCGAGCGAGTCGCGGACTTCGCGCGGATAGCGGATGTTGATCGGGAAGCGCTCGCGCCCGGCAATCACTTCGCCCACGTTGTCGCCGCCCACGGCGGTGGACACGACCGACTGGATGTCACCCACCGAAAGGCCATATCTCGCGGCAGCCTGCCGGTCGATATCGACGTCGATGTACCGGCCGCCGTTCAGCCGCTCGGCCAATGCCGACGTTACGCCCGGCACGTCTTTCACCGCGGCCTCGACCTGCCCGGCCACCTTGTCGATTTCCTTGAGATCCGGACCGGAAATCTTCACGCCCACCGGCGTCTTGATCCCCGTGGACAGCATGTCGAGCCGGTTGCGGATGGGCGGTACCCAGACGTTCGAGAGTCCCGGCACTTTCACGGTCTTGTCGAGCTCATCGACGAGCTTCTCCGGCGTCATGCCGGGACGCCACTGACTGCGCGGCTTGAACTGGATGGTGGTCTCGAACATCTCGAGCGGTGCAGGGTCAGTCGCGGTGTCGGCGCGGCCCGACTTGCCGAACACGGTCTCGACTTCCGGTACGGTCTTGATGAGCCTGTCGGTCTGTTGCAGCAACTCGGCCGCTTTCTCCGCCGAAATGCCCGGAAGCGCCGTCGGCATGTAAAGCAAGTCTCCCTCGTCGAGCGGTGGCATGAATTCGCCGCCGAGGCGTGACAGGGGAATGGCGGTCAGCAGGAGCGCAACCACGGCAAGCCCGATGGCCACCCACGGGCGGCGCAGCGTGGCTTCCAGCATCGGCCGGTACAGTCGGATGAGCACGCGATTGATGGGATTCAAGGTCTCGTGCGGAATACGCCCGCGAATCAGATAGCCCATCAGAACCGGGACCAGCGTGACTGAGAGACCGGCCGCGGCGGCAATGGTGTAAGTCTTCGTGAAGGCGAGTGGAGCAAAGAGCTTGCCTTCCTGCCCCTCCAGCGAAAATACGGGGACGAACGATAGCGTGATAATGAGCAGCGAGAAGAAGAGCGCCGGTCCGACTTCCGCCGCCGATGTCGCAATGAGCTCCCAGCGCTGCGCAGTCGTCATGGGCTCGCCGGGATGTTCATGGCCGTACGCCTCGAGATGCTTGTGGGCGTTCTCTATCATCACGATGGCTGCATCGATCATCGCGCCGATGGCAATCGCGATACCGCCCAGCGACATCAGATTTGCATTCACCCCCTGATACCGCATGACGACGAAAGCGGCCAGCACACCCAGCGGCAGCGACAGGATGGCCACGAACGCGCTGCGCAGATGAAAGAGGAACACGGCGCAGACGAGCCCGACGATGATGAACTCCTCGATGAGCTTGTCCTTCAGGTTGTCGACGGCCCGCTCGATGAGCTGGGAGCGGTCATAGGTCGTGACGACCTCGACACCGGGAGGCAACGATCGTTTGAGCTCAGCGAGCTTGGCCTTTACCGCGTCGATGGTCGTTAGCGCGTTTTTGCCGGAACGCATGACGATGACGCCGCCCGCGACTTCGCCTTCGCCATTGAGCTCGGCAATGCCCCGCCGCATCTCTGGACCAATCTGGATGCGAGCGACATCTCCAAGCAAAACCGGCGTACCGGCGTCGTTGGTTCGGAGAACGACATGACGAAAGTCGTCGAGCGAGCGCAGGTAGCCCGACGAGCGGACCATATATTCCGATTCAGCCAGCTCAATCACCGAGCCGCCGGACTCCTGATTTGCCTTGCTCAGGGCATCGGTTACCGTGGCTTGCGTGATACCGAATGCGCGTAGCTTGTCGGGGTCGAGCACGACCTGATACTGACGAACCATGCCGCCGATGCTTGCCACTTCCGATACGTCCGGCAGGGACTTGAGCTCGAACTTGAGGAACCAGTCGTTAAGCGCGCGCAGCTCTCCCAGATCGTGCTGCCCCGTGCGGTCGACCAGCGCGTACTCATAGACCCAGCCCACTCCCGTTGCGTCGGGCCCGAGCGAAACCGTCGCGCCTTGTGGCAGGCGGCTCTGTACCTGGTTCAGGTATTCGAGTACCCGCGAGCGCGCCCAGTACGGGTCGGTTTTGTCGTCGAACAGCACATAGACAAATGCGTCGCCGAACGACGAATACGCCCGGATGGTCTTCGCCCCTGGGACGCCCAGCAAGGTGGTCGTGAGCGGATACGTCACCTGGTCCTCGACGACCTGAGGGGCCTTGCCCGGATACGACGCCTTGACGATGACCTGGGTGTCGGACAGGTCCGGCAACGCGTCGAGTGGCGTCTCCTTGAGCGAGTAAGCGCCCCATGCCGTGACGAGCACCGTCGCGAGCAATACGAGGAAGCGGTTATGAATGGACCAGCGGATAAGACGCGCAATCATTTGGCCTCCCCCACCGGTTCGACCTTTGTCAGCAGGTAGCCGTCGTCCGACTGCCTGAACGCGAAGTGGGCCGTCTGGCCGGGCTTGATGTCTGGAAATGCGTCGGACGCTGGCTTGTTGAACGACATCGTCATAGCGCCCCAGCCCAGCGCCGGCACCGGTTGATGCGAGAAGGTGATATCGGCAGCCGTCACCTTTTCTACCCTGCCAGTGGTCTCGTAAGTCTGGGCGGCAGCGCCCGGGGTGGACGCCGGCATGGCTGCACTCGCGCCTGTGGCGCCTTCGAGTCTCGGCAGAACCGATTTCAGACTGGCTTCCGAGTCGATCAGGAACTGGCCGGATGCAACGACCGTCTGGCCATCGCTCAAGCCACGGACGACTTCGGTCTCGTTGCCGACATCGTTGCCGATGGTGACGTCTACTGGCTGCAGGCGGCCATCCCGGTTCTTGACGATCACGACCGAGCGTTTGCCGGTCGTGATGACGGCTTCGGAAGGCACGAGAAGTTGGGAGACCGGTTTCTGGGCACCCACGCGCACGCGCATCAGCATGCCGGGTGTGAGTTTCAACGCGGCATTATCGATTTCGAGTCGCGCCTGGAGTGTGCGGCTCGTGGTGCTGATGCCCGGCAGGATTTCCCGAATCTGCCCCTTGAAGTGCTGGGTCGGGTCGCCGCTGAACGTCGCGTCAACGCTCATGCCGGGTTGCACGCTCAACGCCAGGCGTTCGGGAATTTCGACGATGAGCCAAAGCTTCGATAGACCCGCGACCTTCGCAAGCGTTTGGCCGGGAGCGACCTGCGCGCCGTCGCGGACATTCAGTTCGCTCAGTACACCGGTCTCGGGTGAGGCAAGGACAATGTGTGTCTGTGCCTTGCCGGTGCGGTCGAGACTGGCGATGACGCCATCGGGAATCGACATCGCACGCATGCGTGCACGCGACGCTTCCAGCAAACTGCTGTCCATCCCGCCGCGCTTGAGCGCGAGGTATTCCTCCTGAGGCGCGAGCCAGTCGGGAACGAAGAGCGAAGCAATTGGCGCGCCTTTGGCAATCCGCTGCATCGGCGCGCTGGCGTACAGGCGGTCGATGTAGCCGGTGACGCGCGTCTGCACGACATCGGCCTGTGATTCATCGAATTGCATGGTGCCGACGGCATCGAATCCTTCCGTCGTTTCCGCTCGCCGCACGGTCGCGTAGCGAATACCCAGGTTCTGCTGCAGGCCCGGGTCTATTGCGATGCCGCTCGAGCCGCCGCCATCGTCCGCATACACGGGCACGAGCTGCATGTCCATGAACGGCGACTTGCCTGGCTTGTCGAAATGCTGGTTCGGCACCATCGGATCGTGCCAGTAGAGCACCTTTCTGCCGGTTTTCGGGTCAATCGAGTTGCCGGCGCCCGACGAAGCAACCGCGCTTGCACCCGATGTCGACGCGTGTCGCATGCCGATGGAATATCCAGTGCCGAGGAGGGCGGCGGCGGCAAACATCGCCAATGCCGTGCGCACCAGAGGTCTTTGGGTCATTGTGTTCTCCTTCATTCGGCGGCGGCCAGGGTCGTTGGCACAACCTGGTATTCGAGTTGTGCCCAGGTCTGCGAAACCTCGCGTTTGAGGTCGAGCACCTGAATCTGGGCGTCCAGCTGCGCCCGGCGTGCCGCAAACGTATCGGCAAGCGAACCGGCGCCAGCCTTGTAGGCGGCAACCGCGAGTTCGACGCGCTCGTCGGCGGCCGGCAGCAGGGATTGGGTCAGGTTCGCGATGCGTTCGCGACCGCTGGCCATCGTTGCGGACTCGGTGCGAATATCGGCTTGCACCTGTCGAAGGGTGTCCTCGTACATCAACTGCGCTTTGGTGGCGAGTTCAGCTTTCTCCGATACCTCACGGTCCTCGCGGTCTTTCCGATTGATGGGCAAAGGAATACGGACACCGACCGACACCATGTTCGAGTACGCTCCGCCGCGCTGCTGATACGAGATTTCCCAGCTCCAGTTGGGGCTGCGCTCGCTGCTGGCGACAGCGGTGCTGGCTTGGGCAACGGCGATGTCACCGGACGCTGCGACGAGTGTCGGCTGCACCAGCCGAAGCTCATCTGGCGGCAAGGATGAGACGTACGATTCGGGTGCGGGCGGCTCGCCCGCTACATCGGGCGCAGGGGCCGCCGTCCAGCGCGCGAGACCGATGAGCGCGCTCTGGTACGTTTGCTGCGCCTTGAGCACCTGGTCCTGCGTTTGCGCCAGCATGGCCTGGGCCTGTACGACATCGGCGGCCGTCGCTTTCGCCCCTCGATAGGACGCCCTGGTCGCGGCGAGCTCGTGATGCATGTGGTCCAGCAACGCCTGCTGGAGCGTCAGGGCCTGCTTCGCATAGATGGCGTTGAGCCACGCGGTGGCGGTCTGCTGGCGTACGTTGGCGAGCTGTGCGAGATAGCCGGCCTGCTCGCGATTGACGACCTCATTGGCAAGCTCGGAGCGAAGATGCCGCTTGTCGCGCGACACCCATTCCTGCTCGATGCCGATGCGCCGCATCGTCATGAAGTCCTGGCCGATGGTGAATCGCTGCGGCCCATTTATCGGAAGGTTGTCGACGCCGGCTTCAAGCACCGGGTTCGGCAATTGGTCGGCTCGAACGGCGGCTTCGGAACTTGCGTGTACCGAGGCCTGCGCGGCCTGCATGGCCGCAGAGTGGCTGGTTGCCGCCTGCAATGCCGCGTCAAGCGTGAGGGGCGCTTCCTGAGCGTGCGCGGCGGCGCCAAAGAGTATGAGCACTGCGCAAATCAAGGGCGCGCGCAGGCATGCACGCCGGCATGGCGGCGTGCCAATAGGTAAAGGCATGGTCTAACCCCAACGGCGGAGCCACAATGGACTCCACGTCCTGGACACAGGACAACCTCGCCGCTCACGCGGCGAACCCGTCAAACGAGGGTTAGATTGCTCGAGGAGGTCGCCAGAGGCCTGCCGGCACGTGAGCGGCGAACGACTCGGCGTAGTGGAAGACGACCTGACGGGCGACAGCCACGGGATGGCTGACGCTTGCCTGAGCGGGAGGGTAATAGATACTGGCGAACTGGCACTGGGCCGTGGTCTTGCAGAGGTCGCCCTTGGTCTTGCCCGCCTGCGACGACTTCGTCATGCCACATCCGGGCATCGCGACGGACATGGCGCCGTCGTCGTGCATCGGCATCGACTGCTGCATCGGACATTCGCCCGCCATGCCAGTGGCTGCCAGCCCGCTCAGGGGCAGCATCGCGCACAGCAGCAAGATGAGAAGGGTCCGGAGAATCTTCATGGCGTCGATCGTAGTCGACGGATTCTATCTCCTTTGCGAAGTATTTTGTCGTGTCGACCCGGCATGATGCGTATTTCGACTGTCCGGCACGCCCCCGTAGCGCGGGCCGCCTTCACATGGCCGCGCGATTCGCTGTGCTACCCTTGCGCTGCCCTAAGCCCGCGTGTGCCCGCGTGGGCCCGCGTGGGCCCGCATACCGCTGCAGGTAGCCGCATCGCACAGTAACCGCACGCGGGCAGGCTGCTTTGTGTTTCGACATCCCGTATCGACATCCATAACAAGGAAGAGAACCAGATGAGAAAGCACGAGAAATTGCGCGCGGGTTCGCGCGGCCATTTGCAAGCCGCTGCCTGTGTGCTTGCCATCGGCATGCTGTTTGGCGGCGGCATCCGCTCGGCCCAGGCGGCGCCCGTCGAGATCCAGTTCTGGCACGCGATGGAGTCGGAGCTCGGCGAGCGCGTCAACGACATCGCCAAACAGTTCAATGCCTCGCAAAGCGAATACAAGATCGTGCCGGTGTTCAAGGGCACTTACGACCAGACGCTTGCCGCGGGCATTGCCGCGTACCGCAGCGGTGACGCGCCCGCGATCCTGCAGGTCTACGAAGTGGGCACCGCAACGATGATGCAGGCGAAGAAGGCCATCGTGCCCGTGTACGACGTGATGAAGACTGCGGGCGTGCCCTTCGACGAAAAGGCTTTCGTGCCGACCGTGGCCAGCTATTACAGCGACGCGAAAACGGGCCATCTCGTCTCGATGCCGTTCAACAGCTCCACGCCGCTGCTCTACTACAACCGCGACGCGTTCAAGAAGGCGGGCCTCGATCCCGATACGCCGCCGAAGACCTGGCCCGAGGTCGCAGCCGACGCAGCCAGGCTCAAGGCAGCGGGCATGAATTGCGGCTTCACCACGGGCTGGCAGGGGTGGATCCAGATCGAGAACTACAGCGCCTGGCACGGCGCACCGATCGCCACGCGCAACAACGGCTTTGACGGCACCGACGCCGTGCTTGAAATCAACAAGCCGTTGCAGATCGCGCACATTGCCTTCCTGCAGAAAATGGCAAAGGACGGCACCTTCACCTACGTGGGCCGCAAGGACGAGGCCACCGCGAAGTTCTATAGCGGCGACTGCGGCATCATGATGGGCTCGTCGGGTGCGCTCGCGAACGTGCAACAGTATGCGAAGTTCAAGTACGGCACGGGCATGATGCCCTACGACCCGAGCGTGAAGGGCGCGCCTCAGAACGCCATTATCGGCGGGGCGAGCCTGTGGGTGCTGGCGGGCAAGAACCCGGACGTCTACAAGGGCGTCGCGAAGTTCCTTGCGTATCTGAGTTCGCCGGCCGTAGCGGCGAAGTGGCACGAGGACACGGGCTATCTGCCGGTCACGACGGCGGCCTATGACCTCGCGCGCAAGCAGGGCTTCTACGATTCGCATCCGGGCGCCGATACGGCTACCAAACAGATGCTCAACAAGCCACCGCTCCCCTGGACGAAGGGTCTGCGTCTGGGCAACATGCCGCAGATCCGCACCGTGGTGGACGAAGAGCTCGAACAGGTATGGACGGGCAGCAAGACGCCGCAACAGGCGCTCGATTCGGCCAACGCGCGCGGCAACGAGCTGTTGAGGCGCTTCGAGAAGCAGGGCGGCTAACCCTGACCGCGGCACGGGCGCACGGGCTTCGTGCGCCCGGCTTAGGGGGCGTGGATGACGTGGTGCTCGAAAGGCTTGGACGTCAAGGTTCCGCCGGTGCGGTGTCTGACAGACGATGCGGGCGAGTCCAGCATCGAGGCTGACAGAGGTTCGTTTGTAAGAATTATTCTCTGCTGCGATAAGAAAATATCGCACTGTCTATAGGTTATCCAAAATATTTGAATGGTATTCATTCGCTTGATGCGCGTGGGCGCGTAATTTGAATTAGGTGTGGTTTTTGTCATGGGTTTTTAATTGTTAATTATCAAGATATTGTTGAATGTTGCGGCGCCGCAACAAAATATCTCCGCATTTATAATTAAATCGAGATAGTTATCTTTATTTAATCGTATGTAATTGAATTTAAATGATTAAATTTCACTATTTAAAAAAGTGGAATTTTCTATTCATGCTTCTATGTGGTCCGAAGGTCAGCCGGTCTTTATATTTCATCCGTGCATGAGCAGCCTCGCCTGTCTGAAGCCGTATCCGTAGCGGGATGTCGGAAAAGGCTGCCCGCGCAATGTGGCATTTCCAGATCAACTATCAGGCTCTGTACGGAACGAACGATGAAAAAGAAGACTTTGATTTTTGCGGCTGCATCCGCTGCCATGGCGGCTGGGGCGCATGCCCAGAGCAGCGTGACGCTTTACGGCATCGTCGATGCGGGCTTGACCTATGTCAGCAATGAAGCCAGCACGAGCTCCTCGGTGACCGCCAATGGTCTGTCGAACGGCAAGGCCATGTTCGGCATGACGAGCGGCAACATCCAGCAGAGCCGCTGGGGCCTGCGCGGCGCGGAAGATCTCGGTGGCGGATTGAAAACCGTCTTCACCCTCGAGAGCGGCTTTAACGTGAACAATGGCCGTACCTCCAGCAATTCGCTCTTCAATCGCCAGGCGTATGTCGGGCTGTCGAGCAACGACTACGGCACGCTGACGCTCGGTCGCCAGTATGACTCGATGGTCGACTACCTCGGGCCGATCTCGGCCACGGGCTCGTGGGGCGGAACCTACTTCGCGCACCCGGGCGACAACGACAACCTGAACGGCACGTTCAGCATCAGCAACGCGGTCAAGTACCAGAGCGCGAACTACGCAGGCTTCTCGTTCAGCGGCTTGTATGGTTTCTCGAACAAGGCCGGTGGCTTTGCGGACAATCGCGCCTATAGCGTGGGCACCGGTTACAAGAATGGTGCCTTGCAGGTCGCCGCGGCCTATCTCCAGGCCCAGGCGAACAATCTGGGCGGCTTCGATCCGAGTAACCCCAATGGCGCGATCCAGAATTCGGCGGTGCTCGACAACGTGGCCGGCATGCAGACCCAGCGCACCTGGGGTGTCGGTGCGAACTACGCGATCGGGCCGGCGCTGGTCGGTCTCGTGTTCACGCAGAGCCGCTTCCAGGACAGGCTCGACGACGTCTCGTTGCGCTACAACAACTACGAAATCAACGCCCGCTACGACCTGACGCCGGCGCTGTTCGTGGGCGGGGCCTACACCTATACGCAGGGTCTGCGCAATACGCCGGCAAGCGGCATCTCGGACAACCGGTCGGCTCACTGGAACCAGTTCAGCCTGATGGCCGACTACTCGCTCTCCAAGCGCACCGACATCTACGCGGCCAGCATCTTCCAGATCGGCGCCAACAATGCGGACGGCGCGAATGCCGCGCAGATCAACGGCACCGATTCGTTCTCGACCAGCCGCAGCCAGGTTGTCGTGACCACGGGTATCCGCCACCGCTTCTAAACGCCCTTAGCGTTTCCTTCGATGCATGAGGAAGGCGGCAGCTCTCGCGCTGCCGTCCCCTGATCCGCGCCACGCGGGAGCCCGATATCGCTCCCGCGTGGCGTCTTTTTATGCATCTTTCGTGAACCATGATTTGGAGCTCGATTGTGAATCGGTCGAAGAAGAACGCACACGCGGCGATCGGGGTTGCGGCGGCAAAGCGGGTACGGGTGGTGGCCTCACTGCTTGCCGTCACCGCGCTGGCGTGGAACCTGCCGGACGCGACCGCGCAGGCGCTGCCGGCTGCTGCATCGCAGCCTGACTGGCCGCGCGCCCTCGACGAAGGCAAACAGCACGTCGAGATGTACCAGCCGCAGATCGAGCAGTGGAGCGGCAATCGCATTGCCGGCCGTGCCGGCGTTGCGGTGGGCGCGACGAGTGGGGCACCCACGTACGGTGTCGTGCGTTTCTCCGCGATGGCCGACATCGACAAGGAAAGCGGTCTCGCTCTGCTCACACGCATTCAGGTCGATAGCGTAGACGTGCCGACGAACCCGGCCATGTCCCAGCGCATCAGGCAAGCGGTCGTCGCGCATCTGCCTGCCGCAGGCATGCAGGTGCCGCTCGACGAGTTGCAGACGAGCTATGCGGCGTCGCAAGGATTCCAGCACGCGATGAGTGTGGCGGTGAAAAACGACGTGCCGCGGATCGTGTTCGCATCGACGCCCACCGTGCTCGTTCTTGTCGACGGTGCGCCCGCATGGCGGCCGGTCGGCGGGACGGCTTACGAGCGTGCCCTGAACAGTCGCGCGTTGCTCATGCGCGATGCGCAAGGCTCGCTTTACGCGCAAGCTGCGGGTCACTGGTATTCGGCATCGGCGGTGGACGGTCCCTGGCAGCCAATGGCGTCGCCGCCTGCCGCGCTGCTTGCGGCGGCACAGACGAGCGAGGCGACGACGCCCGCCGATGCCATGCTGCCCCGCGACGGCAAGCCGGCCGCAGCGGCGCCCGCGTTGCTCGTTGCCGTACAGCCCACGGAGCTGATCGTGACCGAAGGTGCCGCGCAGCTCACCCCGGTCCAGGGCACGAATCTGCTGACGCTCGCCAATACGGACCATGCGGTCTTCGTTGATCCCCAGACCAATACGTACTACGTACTGATATCGGGGCGCTGGTTCCGCGCGCAATCCACTGGCGGGCCGTGGGCCTGGGTGCCGGGCAGCGATCTGCCTGCGGACTTCGCCAGGATCTCGACGCAGGATCCGAAGGCCAATGTGCTCGTTTCAGTGCCGAACACGCCCGAAGCGAAGGAGGCCGCGATCGCTGCCTCGATTCCGCAGACCGCAACGGTGTCGCGCTCGCAGGCCACCTTGAAGGTGAGCTATGACGGAGCGCCCCGCTTCGAGCCGATCGCGGGCACGACATTGAGCTACGCCGTCAACACGGCGAGCGCCGTGATCGAAGTCGATCCTTCGCATTACTACGCGGTGAACAACGGCGTGTGGTTCGTTGCCGGCTCCGCCGCCGGCCCGTGGGCGGTTGCGACCGCGGTGCCCGAGGTCATCTACGCGATGCCGCCGAGCAGTCCGCTCTACTACGTGACTTACGTGCGCATCTATTCGTCCACGCCCGAGACCGTCGTGGTGGGCTATACGCCGGGCTACATGGGCGTGATGGTCAGCGCGGACGGCACGGTCGTCTACGGAACCGGCTATGCCTATGCGCCCTATATGGGTGATGTCTATTACGGTTATCCGCCCACTTACGGCTATGGCGCAGGCTTCGCGCTGGGCGCCGCCGAGGGTTTTGCGTTCGGCTTCGCCGCCGGGGCGATCTGGGGCGGCGCATCGCCCTGGTGGGGGCCGTATTGGGGTGGCTATTGGGGCGGGGGCGGCTGGAGCAACGTCAATGTCAATCAGGCGAACTTCTATGGCCGATGGGGCCAGGGCACGGTAACCCACGCTTCCGGGTGGAACCCCTGGACCGGCACGCAGTGGCGCGGCGCCGCCGGCACAGGCTTCAATCCAGCCACCGGCGCGCATTACCGGGGCGCGGCCGGCGCCGCGTTCAATCCCTATTCGGGCAACTATGGTGCCGCACGGCAGGGTGCGCTCGACAATCCCGTGACCGGACGCGAGGGCGCCGGCCGGGGTGGCATCGTCGGCAATGAGGCCAATGGCAATTTCGCGGCAGGGCGCCAGGTCGCGGGTGCTAACGCGAACACCGGGCGCGTGGGTGCGGCGGAGTTCGGCGTGACCGGCAATACGCACACTGGCCAGTACGAAGCCGGGAGCCGGGGCTATGTTGCGAATGCGTCGCGCGGCAATGCACTTGCCTGGAACAACGGCGATGTCTACGCGGGGCACGACGGCAACGTCTACCGGCACACCGATGGCGGCAACTGGCAGCAGCACACGGCGAGCGGCTGGCAGTCGGTGCAGCCGCGCAGCGACGTGGGTGGCGACCTCGACCGGCAGAGTGAGGCGCGCGATCTCGGCGCTCAGCGGTGGAACCAGCTCTCCAGGCATGCGGGCGGCGGCTGGGGCTCGCATGGCATGGGCGGTGGGTTCCGTGGCGGTGGATTTGGTGGCGGATTCCACGGTGGGTTCCGGCGCTGACGCATCCATGTCGCGTCCCGGTGTGCGGTGAGTGGGCGGGCGGCCTTTGCGGGCCGCCCGCGCCGAGCATGCGGATTACATGCACATCGCGCGCGCCAGTGTCAGAACCACGCATCCTGCATGTCGAGCGTCGTGCGGTCGAGTGAGGCGAGCAGATCGAACTGCGGGCTGGTCTTCGGCAGCTCCCACGCGAAGAAGTACTCGGCCGCGGCGAGCTTGCCGCGATAAAAATTGGCCTCGTCGCCGCTTGCGTCCGAAAGTGCCGCGCGCGCCGTGAGCGCCTGCTCCAGCCAGATCCACGCCACCACCACGTGGCCGAACGCTTCCAGGTACACCGAAGCATTGGCGAGCGTGACGCTGGCGTCGCCCGCTGACCAGAGCGTCTGCGTCACGTCGACGAGCCGCCGCAGCGCCGCTTCGAGCGCGTGCGCATGCGCGGCGTCCTGCGTGTTGCCGTTCGAGCGCGCCCGATCGAGCGTGGCCCTGACGCGCTGCGCGAACAGCTTCAGCGCCGCGCCATCCTTGATCGTGACCTTGCGGCCCAACAGGTCGAGACCCTGGATGCCGTGCGTGCCTTCGTGAATCGGATTGAGACGATTGTCGCGGTAGAACTGCTCGACGTTGTACTCGCGCGTGTAGCCGTACCCGCCGTGCACCTGGATCGCCAGATCGTTGGCGGCGAGGCACCACTGCGAGGGCCAGCTCTTCGCAATCGGCGTGAGCAGGTCGAGCAGCAGCGTGAGCGGCTCGCGCGCGGCGTCGTCCTCGACAGCGTGCGCTTCATCCACGAGCTTCGCACACCAGAGATTGAGCGCGAGCGCGCCTTCCACATAGCTCTTTTGCGCGAGCAGCATGCGGCGTACGTCGGCATGCTCAACCAGCTTGATTTGCGGCGATGCCGGGTCTTTGCCCGCCGCGCCCACGCTGCGCCCCTGCGGCCGGTTGCGCGCGTAATCGAGCGCGTGCAGATAGCCGGTGTAGCCGAGCATGGTCGCCCCGAGGCCCACGCCGATGCGCGCCTCGTTCATCATATGGAACATGCAGGCGAGGCCCTTATGCGGTTCGCCCACGAGATAGCCGATGGCGCCCGCCTGGCCGCCCGGCGCGTATTTCGTGCCCTCGCCGAAGTTGAGCAGGCAGTTGGTCGTGCCGCGATAGCCCATCTTGTGATTGAGGCCCGCGAGCACGACGTCGTTGTGCTCGCCGCGCGAACCGTCCTCGTTCACGAGGTATTTCGGCACGATGAAGAGCGACAGGCCCTTCACACCAGCAATGAGCTTGCCGTCCGGGCCGGGAATCTTCGCGAGCACGAGGTGGACGATGTTCTCGGAGAGCTCGTGCTCGCCGCCCGAGATCCACATCTTGTTGCCGCGCAGGCGATATTGCGCGCCGACCGGCGAGTCGCATTCGAAGTCGGCGCGCGTGGCCACATCCGAGAGCGACGAGCCCGCCTGCGGCTCCGAGAGACACATCGTGCCGAAGTAGCGGCCTTCGAGCTCGGGCTTCACGAAGGTGTCGATCTGCTTCGGGCTGCCGTGAGCGAGCAACAGGTTCGCGTTGCCGATGGTGAGGAACGGATAGGCGCTCGTGCCCACGTTCGCGGCCTTGAACCACGCGAAACCCGCTTTCTCGACCACGAGCGGCAACTGCATGCCGCCGTACTCGTAGTCCTGGCCCGCGGCCATCAGGCCCGCCTCGCAGAACGCCTTCAGCGCGGTCTTCACCTCGGGGATGATGGTGACGGTCTCGCCGTCGAAATGCGGCTCGTGCTGGTCGTTCTTCTTGTTGTGCGGCGCGAACAGGTCAGTGGCGATCTTCTCGCAGGTATCGAGCGCCGCGTCGAAGGTGTCGCGCGAGTGGTCGGCGTAGCGCGCAATGCGCGTGAGACGTTCGACGTCGAGCCATTCGTAGAGCAGGAAATTCAGGTCGCGGCGGGAGAAGATCAGCGACATGGCAGGCGGCCTCGCGTGTGAGAAAAGTCCTAGCGTACATAAAATAGAACGATCGTGCTATTGGCAATTTCTCCAGCTTCGCCGAGTACCGGCGCGGTCGTTTCGCGATCACGGGCTGATGCGCGTCAAATGTCAACGATTATTCACGAATCTTGAAATGGAGACAGGCTTTTGGGGGAAGGCTTGGCCTAAGCTGGACGCCGCTCCCTATTTGGGGAGCATTCCTTAAACCCACGCACGAACCCATGGAGGTTGCTCATGCAACTGCTTCAACGTGAAGAACTGTCGAATCTGCAAGTTGTGACCGCAGGCGCTGGCGCCAGCAAGACGCCGTCGGCGGTGACCCTGACGATCACGAAGGCAAACGGCCTGAACCTCGTGATCACGCCGCAAGCCGCGCCGGCGGCGGCTAGCTAAGCTTTAGCCGGGGTCGCTGACCCGAAAAGCCGGCAAACATTGTTTGCCGGCAGAAGGTTGACAAAGCCCAGGTTCCCCACTTGGGCTTTGTCATTTAATGGGCGTCATGCTCGAGAAGCCGCCCTCCGCGGCACGAACAAGAGAGGGGCACGCGCGAGGAACGCGGGCCGAAGCGCGGGTGAGCAACCTGATCGACGGCCACTCGGCAAATAATCTAGTCAGCGCTTACGCGACCGAGGCACTGGAGTGGGCACGACATTCTGCGGCGCCCAAGTGGCCTCATAAGTTCACCGTGCTTCCACACCCGAAGCGGATCCGGCAATATTCGTTCTCATCCTTCCAAATGGCGAGAACATCATGGACCGGCTCGATGCGATGTTCGTGCTCGTCGCCGTGGTCGAGGCGGGCAGTCTTTCAGCGGCGGCGCGGCGCCTGAACATGCCGCTCGCCACGGTTAGCCGGAAAGTCAACGAGCTCGAGGCGCATCTCAAAACACGGCTCGTCAAGCGCACCACGCGCCAGCTCGCGCTGACCGAGGCGGGAGCCTCCTACGTGGCGGCCTGCCGGCGCATCCTCGAGGAAGTGGGCGAGGCCGAGCGCGCGGCAACCGGCGAATACACCACGCCCAGAGGCACGCTTGCACTCACGGCGCCCGTGGTGTTCGGGCGGCTGCATGTGCTGCCGGTCGTCAATGCATTCCTCGCGCAGTATCCCGAGATCGACGTGCGTCTCCTGCTCGCGGATCGGGTCGTCAATCTGATGGAAGAACACGTGGAAGCTGCCGTGCGCATCGGCGCGCTGCCCGATAGCGCGCTCGTGGCGGTGGGCGTGGGCACGATCCGCCGCGTGGTGTGCGCGAGCCCCGCGTATCTGGCCGCGCATGGTGTGCCCGCCGCGCCGCGCGACCTGGCGAGCCACCACTGCGTGACGTTCGATGGCGTCGAGGGGCGCACGTGGACGTTCCGTGCTGGCAAGAGCGACGTGGTGC
Organism: Paraburkholderia silviterrae; assembly: GCF_004353915.1. Classification (GTDB taxonomy): domain Bacteria; phylum Pseudomonadota; class Gammaproteobacteria; order Burkholderiales; family Burkholderiaceae; genus Paraburkholderia; species Paraburkholderia silviterrae. The sequence continues at coordinate 71,365 of NZ_SMRP01000031.1, forward strand.
AGTCGGTGTACGCGCGGCTCGCCGTGAACACCGCCGAGGCCGCGATCGATGCCGCGCTGCAGGGCGTGGGGCTCACGCGCGTCTTGTCGTATCAGGTCGCACAGGCGGTGCGCGAGAAGCGGCTCGCGGTGGTGCTCGATGCGTTCGAGCCGCCGCCGTGGCCCGTCAGCCTCGTGCACGGCGGGCAGGCGCCGCTACCGCTCAAGCTGCGCGCGTTCCTCGACTTCGCCACGCCATTGCTGCGCGGGCGGATCGAAGCGGCGCGGCTACCGCCGGCGGATTGAGGCGCCTGCGTTTTCCATCAGAACGCGTAGATGAACTGCGCGCCCAGCAGGTCGTTGCTCTTGCTGTACGAGCCGTCGTCGCGCAGGAACACCTTCTGCGTGGCCCAGTCGTGACGGTATTCGACCTTCACGGTGATCTGCTGCGTCGGATAGAACAGCAGATCGAGCGCCACATCCTGACGTGTCGCGCCGTGGCATTCGAAGCCATGGCCGCCGTTGGCCTGCGAAGTCGCGAGGCACTCCGAACCAATGCCGAAGCCGTTGTACGGATCCATGCCGTTGCCGTTGAGCGCGATGCCACCACCGCCGCCGCCGTTCTTGCCGTCCGCGAGCACGTCGTAGCGCGCGGTCACGCCCATGCGGCCCACCACCGGCGCGTTGAACTTG
>NZ_SMRP01000032.1 GCF_004353915.1 Paraburkholderia silviterrae
CCGGGCGTCGCCGCGCCGGACGCAGCGGCGCCCGCCGCGGCCACGTGGGCGCCAGCGGGCGGCCGTGCGGGCGGCGCCGGTTCGGAGGCGGAGTCGCGTGCGGGCTCGTTCATCGTCGTGTCTCCGGCAGCGCGGTTTGCATCGATATCTTCATACGACGTCTCAATAATCCGAGTATGGTCTCACTGGCGTCGGCGGGTAAGGTACCGGGCCATGCTGCGGCGAGAAGAAGTAGCGCAGATACACGAGGCCCACGTTCGGCGCGTAGTCGCGCGAACGGTCGAGCCGGAAGCGGCCGCCGGCCACGAAATGCGGCGTGATGCGGTACTCGAGCGCCGCCTCCACGGCATAGCTGAAGCCGCCGCCCGAGCCGCCGCCGAAGTACGGATTGCCGGCCGCCGCCTGTAGCGCCGGATTCGTGGGGAAGTACGGCGAGCGGTCCTCGTTCGTGAACGACACGCCGACCGAGCCGTCGATCTCCCACGAGAGCTTCTGGTAGCGGCCCTTCCAGTCGAGCGGGATGCCGAACGAGAGGTAGCTCTGCGGGCTGTAATAGCCGCCGTTGCCGAACGTGTAGAAGTGCTCGTTCTTCGAGTATTGCCAGTAGTTGATCGTGAGGCCGCTCGACACGTCCTGGTCGGGCCGCTTCCAGACCGTCCAGTCGTAGCCGCTGCGCACCTTGAACTCCTGGTTGGTCGGCACGTTGGAGCCGGTCAGGAGGCCGAAGCCGAGGCTCGTGAACAGCGTGCCGGGACCGAAGTCGTGCGCGCCGCGCACCGTGATGCCATTGCGCACCACCCCGCCCCAGGTCTCGCCGGTGACCGGGTCACGCCCGCCCGCGTAGGACACGAGGCTGCTCGTCATGGCGCGGCGCGAGACGTCGACGGACACCGACGCGCGCGAGAAGTCGTAGCGGTACAGCAAGCCGCCCAGCACGCTAGAGATCGGGAAGCCGAGCGGCGTGGAGCCGATATCGGCGCGCCAGTTGGTGTTCGCGCGGTTGTACTCGTAGCCCGCCGCGAGCGCGACGCCCGTGGCGGTCTCGTTGATCGACGCAATCTTGTTCCTGGTCGCGGCGTCGACGGCTGGAACCTTGCCGTAGTCGTAGGGCCCGAGGCTGCCCGCGGGCAGCGTGCCGGCGTTCAGATAGACCGTGTCGGCGTGGAAGAAATAGTGGCCCGTGTAGCCGTCCGGAATGCGCACATAGAGCGGAACTTCCGTGGCGTGCAGCTCCGAGATGCCGGAGTCGCCCGAGAGGTTCGACTGATACCACTCGGTCGCGACCTGCCCCTGGCGGCGGTCCTCCAGCCCCTGCAGCGCGCGGCCCGCGGAGGTGAGGCCGTCGGGGCCGGGCTGCTCACCTTCGGCCTGCTCCTGCGTGAGCGAGTTGCGGTAGAGGCTCGCGGCCTCGTTGTAGTCGCCGCGCGACTGCGCCACGCGTCCGGCCTGGGTGGTGACGTCCGAGCGCTCGGGGTAGCGCGCGCGCAGCGGGTCGATCACGTCCTGCGCTTCCTGGTCGAGCCCCTGCGCCGTGAAGCGCCGCGCGATGGACAGGCGCGTATCCACGTCGTCGGCGGGGGTGTCGGCCAATACGTCGCGCACCATCGCGGCGGCTTCCCGGTCGCGGCCCATGCGCTCCAGCATGCGCGCAACCGTCAGGCGCGCATCGGCATCGCCGGGCTGCTGCGCCAGCACCTGTTGCGCGGACGCCATCGCGCCTTTGTAGTCGCCCTTCGCCTCTAGCAGGTCGGCCTGCTCCAGCAGCCACCGGCGGTTCGACTTGAGCCGTTCCGGCACGGCATCCAGCGTGCGCTGCGCGCTCCTCAAGTTGCCGCTTTCGATCAGGCGATCGGTCGCGCGCACGGCGAGGCGCAGCTCCTGGTCGTCGAGGTCGGCGCGCTCTTCGTCGGTGAGGCCGGGCCGTGCGCGCGTGGCGTCGATCCACTTGGCCCAGTCGTCGTCGCGATTGGCGGCGGCGAGCAACTCGCCGTAACGCACGCGCACGCCGTTGGCCGCCGGATCGTCGGGATGCGCCGCGAGCCAGTCCTGCACGAGCGCGAGGCCCTTGTCCGTTGCGCCGATGGCGATCCATTCGCGCCCCACCGAGGCCAGCATTTGCGGGTCGTTGGTGGCGTTGGCGTCGGCGGCGGCCGAATCGAGCACGGCGCGCGCCTCGTCTTCCTTGCCTTGCGCGATCAGCTGGCGGGCCTGCGCGAGCTTCTTCTGCGCCGCGAGGTTGCTCATCAGGTTGCGCATGCTCTCGCTGCGCTCGGCGGGCGGCACGGCGTCGAGCTGCGCGGTGGCGCCGTCCACGTCGTCCACCGAATTCAGATAGAGCGCTGTGGCGTAGTGCATGTCGGGCGCCTGCGAGACCTTCAGGCCGTCTTCCATCACAGCGCGGCCAAGCGCGGGCAGCCCGAGATCGCGGTACTGGCGCGCGAGCGTAAAGCGCAGCCAGGCGTCGTCGGGCGTGAGGCGCACGGCGTCTTCGAGCTTGGCGATGGCCGGGCTCTTGAGGTTCTGCGCCAGCAACTGGTCGGCCTGGATGGAGAGCAGCTCGGCGTGCAGGCGCTTGAGCTCCGCCGTGGAGCCCGAGAGGCGTGGCGCCGTCGCGCTGATGAGCGGGCCGATCTCGTTGTCGCGATGGGTCTCGCGCAGCACCGTCACGAGGCTGCGCAGGGCGTCCATGTCGGGCGTTTTCGCCTCGACGAGCGGGCGCAGCACGCCTTCGGCCTCGGCCCACTTCTTCTGCGCGATGAGCGAGTCGGCGAGGATGTGCTCGGCGTCGGCGTTGCCCGGATCGAGCCTGAGCGCCTCGCGGGCGAGGGCCTCGCCCAGCTCGGGCTGGCCTTGCGAGTTGGCCGCGCGCGCCTTGGCAATGGTGCCCCAGATCGTGGCCGTCTTTTCAAGGCTGCGCCACTTGCCGGCGTTGTCGGGGTCGAGCCTGAGCGCGCGTGCGAAGAGTTCGCGCGCTTCGTCATGCCGGCCTTCGCGCAGGCGCACGAGGCCGAGCGCGCCAAGCGTCGCGCCGTCGTTCGGGTTCGCGCGCTGGGCCGTTTGCAGCGACGCTTCGGCATCCTTCAGATCGCCGCGCTGCAGTTGTGCGAGGCCGCGATCACGCGCGGCCGCGCCGGGACCCGCTGGGCGCGCGCGCGCGGTGGTCGATGTCCCGGCCGACGCGTTACCCTCCGCAACGCTCGCCGGCGGCACGTAATTCTTGCCGCTCGCCACTGCCGCGTTGGCCTGCGCAACACCCTTCGGCCCGAGCTTTTGCGCGAGGTCGGCGACGGTCTGCCGGGCGTCGGTGTCGTCGGGCACTTCCTGCAGGTAGCGCTGATACCAGATGAAGTAGGCCGGATCGTCGTGGCCCGCGCTGTTGAGCGCAGAGCGCCAATATTCGAGCGCGCGCGCGCGGTTGCTGTCCTGACGCTGATAAACGCGATAGATCAGGTTCAGGCCTTCCATGCGCGTGCTGGGGCGGTCGGTGAGCAGGTCGCCGAGCGTCAGCGCAGCGACCGTGTCGTTTGGGTTCTGCTTCACGCGCGCGCGCAGCGCGTTGATGGCCTCCACGCGGCCTTCGGCCGAGCCGGCGATGATGCGGTAATAGTCCCGCTCGAAGTCGCCCTTGGGCGCGCCGTTCGGAAACAGCTTGCGCATCCGCGCCGAGGCTTCCTCGCCCTTGCCCGCGCTGGCGAGCAGGCGGATCTGCGCAAGCTCGTTCTTGTCGGTCGTGGCGAGGCGGTAGGCGTCGGCAAACTCCAGGGTCGCGTTCGCGTTCGGCGCGGTCTTTTTCAGTTGCGCGAGGATCTTCGCCGCCTCAGCCGTGTGGTTCGAGCGCAACTCGATCTGGCCCATCAGCGCGAGCGCGTCGGGCTGCTGCGGATCGAACAGCAGGGCTTTCTGCACGAGGCCGCGCGCGACGTCGGGGCGGTTCTTCGTCATCCACATGCGTGCCGCCGACAGCAGCTGCGCGGCCTGCGCCGAGGGCGCGGCGGCGTTTGCGGCGGGTTGCGGGGCGTTCTGCGCGGACGGTGCGCCCGGTGCGCTTTGCGCACGCGCGCCGCAGGGCAGCGCCGCGATCAGCAGCGCAAGCAGCGACGTGAGCGGCGTGAGCGAGGGCGCGCGGCGCGGCGGCCTCGCGCGGAGAGTCAGCGCGGTGCCGGGCATCGAGTCGTCCATGCGGGCGCGACGCGGCCTTGCGCGTCGAATTGGTAGAGGCCTTGCAGATAGCCGAGGCCGAACAGCATCAGCACGCTGCTGTAGTAGCCGGGCGGCGACTTCTGCGCGAGCGCGCGGCTGCGCGCGACCTGCGCGTCGGCGAGATCGGTGCGGCCCAGCGCCGAAAGATACGGGGCGAGCGCCGCGGAGAATCCGCCGTTGCCCTCGTTCGGGCCCGCCGTGCCGGTTTGCGTGTCCACGCGCTCGGGCGGGAAGCCGTGCGCCGCCACGAAGCTCGAGAGCGGCGCGAAAGTCGCGAGCGTGGCGCTGCGCAACGGATCGTCATGAGCGAGCATGCCCGCCCACAGGTAGACGCGGATCGCGTTATAGGCGCTTTCGGCGTGGCTCTGCCCGTCGGGGGCGAAGGTGCCCTTGCCGCCGCTCTGGGCGCGATATTCCACCCAGTCCGGCGAATAGCCGTGCGGCGCCGTGCCGTTGACGAGCTGCGTCGAGCTCGCGAGCATCGCCTTCCATTCGGGCGCTTCCGGCGCTGCCTGCAGCGCGAGCGCGAAGCGCCGCATCAGCTGCAGCGGCACATAGCTCGGATTGAGCCGCCACGTGTTCTTGTCGAGCTTGAAGCCCACCGGCCCGGGCAGGACGGTGCGGCCGAGGCCCGGCAGATCGGCGCTCTCCTGGCGCACGATGTTGCGCGCCATCAGCATGCCGAGCGCGGTGTAGCGGCGAACGCTCCAGAGGCGTCCCGCTTCGAGCAGCGTATAGGCGATCCAGAGGTCGGCGTCGCTGGCTGAGTGCGCGTCGATCACGCCCCATGCGGGTTTTTGTGCATGCGGGCCGCTGGCGTCGCTTGCCGCGGCGCTGGCAGTGGCGCTCGATGTGGCGGAGGCGGACAGGGCCGCACCGTCCTCGCCGATATCGGTGCGCCCCCAGATCCACGCGGGCAGGTGGGTGGCGAGATCGCCCTGGGCGAGATTGTTCTCGGTCCACGTGAGGACCTTGTCGAAGCTCGCGCGGTCGTTCGCGACGAGCGCGAAGAACAGCGCGTAGGACTGGCCCTCCGACACGGTGACCTGGCGCGGCGTGCTCGCGTCGATGACGCGTCCGTCGGCGCTCAGCAGATCGCGCTTGAAGGTGTTCCAGTCCGGCCATGCACAGGCGGCCGCCGGCGCCGACGATGCTTGCGCCGTGCCGCCCGCGCCCGCGCCCGCGCCCGCGCCCGCGGACGTGCCGGCCGCATGGGCCGCAGCGAGCGGCAACAGCGGCGCGAGCCCGCAGGCGCTGGCCGCGAGCCAGCGCGCGAGGCTGGACGATGCGCGACGCATGATCAGTCTCCGGTGCGGCGTGAGGCCATGCGGCCCAGCGCCCAGAACACCGTGAATGCGACGATGAGACCCGCAAGGATGCCCGCGAGCGCCATCAGCGACGGATAGCGCGAGATGTGCACCCACAGGCGCGCATACCACGGCAGGTCGCCGACGAAATAGCGCTCGCCCACGCGCAGGCCTTCCACCTCGTTGTGCCGCACGACGCTCAGGTCACCGTGCACCAGCGCGACCTGGGCGCTGTCCTGCAGGGCGTCGAGCACGTCGCCGAGCTGCGCCGAGGACGTGCTGGCGAGCGCCACGACGCTGCGGTCCGACGTGAGCGGCGACTCGAAGCCGATCAGCGCGGCCATCGGGCCGCCGAGCGAGACGATCGAGCGGCCCTTGGGCGTGGCTTCGTCGTCGTCCGCGGTGCCGCCGAGCCAGCTGGGCCAGCCGCCCTTCTGGTCACGCGTTGCCACTTCGGTCTTGCCGCGCTCGATGACGAGCGGCAGTGACTTGCCCCACTGGGTGAGCAGATTCGCGGCCGAGCCCGAGCCGATCACGAGCAGGTCGTCGCCGCTCACGCTGTCGATCTGGCTGGCGGGCACGATCTTCACGCGCAGCGTGGGCAGGCCGGTCCATTGGCCCATGTGGCCGAGCATGGTGAGCACGGCCTCCTGATCCTTCGCGTCGGGCGCGTCGGGAATCACCACGGCCGTTTCCGAGAGGTCCGCCATGCGCGTGAACGGATAGCCGCTGTTGGCGAAGTAGGCGAGGTTCGGCAGCGCCGTGTAGTGCGCGAAGCCGCTGAAGTCGATCACCGAGTCGGGGTCGACGGCGGCGCGCGCGATGTCGGCGGCCGTCGAGGAGCACAGGCCCGTCTTCTGCGAGTCGATATGGAACTGGAACTGGAACTGGTTGTTCGAGCCCACGCGGAACGCCGGAATCTCGAGGTTGCTCGTGGCGCGCGCATCGGTGCCCGAGAGCAGCGGCACGGCGATGCGCGTCTCGTCCGATGCGCGCGTGATCGGCTTCAGGCGCTGCGAGCGCACGAGCTGGTCGTTGATGCTGACGTTGAGGATCGAGTCGTTCCACGTGGACGGCGCCGTGTAGCGATAGCGGATGTCGAGCGGCACGTTGCTGTGCGCCCACGCGTAGAGGTCGGCCGGCACGCGCATGTTCACGCGGATCGCGGGCGGGTTGTAGCCCGAGACCTGCAGCTGCTGCGGGTCGCTCACGAGCTCGCGCAGCATCACGGGGCGGTCGGTGGGCACCCAGTTGGGCGCGTCATAGGGCTTGCGCGCCGGGCCGAGATCCACGGACTGCACCACCACGCTGCTGCCCGCCATGCCGGCCTGGCCGAGCACGAGCGCGTCGGCGGCTTTCTCGAGCTCCTCGGGCGTGCGGCCCGCCAGCACGAGCAGCTTGCGGCCCGATTGCGGATCGGCGGCGGGGTTGTTCATCACCGTGATCGTCGGGCCCTTGATCTCGGGCAGCGTGATGCCCTCGGGCAGCTGGCCCGGCAGCGCGAGCACGATGGCATTGGCGTCGGCGGGCGCCGCGCGCACGACAGGAAAACGTGCGCCGCGATAGCTCGCGAGCGCGCCGAACCACGACGCGACCACGCCCGCCGCGCGCAGCATGGGCACGCCCGCGTTGGCCGCGAGCACGAACGGCACGCGCACGAGGCTTTGGTCGTGCTTGTCGAAGAACGGCGCGGGCAGCAGCCCGAGACTATTGGGCAGGTCGATGGCGGCCGTATTGAGCGTAAGCGTGCTTTCGGGCGCGACGTCGGTCCACAGCGTCGAGTGATACGGGTCTTCGCAGTGATCGAGCGTGTAGTGCGCGATCATCTGCACGTTGATGCGGTTGAAGTCGGTAAAGAGACGCGGATCGAGATTGATCTCGCTCGTCACGAGCTGGCCGGCCGTTTCCTTCACGAGCGGAATGGTGGCGACCACTTCGCCGTTCACGAACACTTTCAGATGCGACAGCGGATAGATGAGCGACGGCGAATACGTATAGACGAGCCGCAGCTTCGCGCTGGTGACGACCTCGTCGGTGCGCACCTCGACATTCATGTAGCCGGTGGGGTCGAGCCCGCGCAGCTCCAGCGGGCCGTAGACGCCCAACTGGCGCAGCGTGAAGACGTGCGTGCGCGGCAGGCCCATGGGGGCGGACGCGGCATTGGCTACGGCGGGCATGGCGATCGTGCCGGGCGCCGTCTGGATGACGGCGGGGCCGCTGCCGCCCGCGGTGGTCGCGATGGCGCCAGGCACGCCGCCCAGCGAAGCGTCGGCAGAGCCGGCCGTGGCGCTCGAGGCTGCGAATGCCGGCGCAGCAAACGCCGTGCCGGATGCTGCGCCGGGCGTCGCTTTGGCAGCCGGCTTGTCGGCTGCAAGAAGGCTGGATGTCAACAGCAAGCCAGCCGTCAACGCGCCAAGGCGGACAGGTACGGAAACTCGCATCGCAAACGGCCCCTTGTTTTGTTCGCGACGGCTACCTCCGTTCTGCACAGTCAGCCGTCTGGTGATATTGGCGGTCTAGCGTCGCCCGCCGGGCACTGCGCTGACGCATCTCGAAATTCGTCGGAGTTTATCTGACTCCCATCAATCGCGGCAGATGATTGCTCACCGTTTATTGCGGCCTAATCGTTAGCTATTGTTACGTGGCGGATAAGTGTTGACGGCAGCCCCGCTTTCGTATGGCGGGGATCCTCGAACGGCGCTATGCGTTGTGAATGCGCGCCTCGCGCACGGCGTGCGCTTTCATCGCGCCGCCAGTTTGCCAATCCGGCCTTCCACCCCGCGTGTGGAAGGTTGGGCATCGGCTAACGCGAGCCGGAGCGCATCGATCAGCGCGCGCGCGGCGGGCGAAGGCGCGCTGTCCGCGCGCAAGGTGAGGCCAATCTCGCGCCGCGTGCCCGAGAGCGGCACGTCGAGCACGGCGAGCTGGCCCGACGCGATCTCGTAGTGCAACTGCTGCGCGCAGACCGCGGCGATCATGTCCGTGCCCAACAGCACGCCGCGAATCACCGCGAGGTCGGCGGTCTCGACGCCTGGTATCGGCGGCTTGAGCTTCAGGCGCTTGAACTGCGCTTCGAAGAGCGCCCGCGCGGGCGAATGCATGCGTGGGGCGATCCATTGCGCGTCGCGCAGGTCAGTCAGGCTCATGCCTTTCTGCCGCGCGAGCGGATGGCCGCTGCGCGCGAGCACGACCATGTCTTCGGCCACGAGGCGCTCGTTGGCGAGCCCGCTCGCCGCATCGTCCTCGCGCAGCGCGCCGAGCATGAAATCGATGTCCCCCGCGTGCAAGCGCGCCACCAGCACGTCATAGGCGCTTTCGTCCGTGACCACGAGCACGCCGGGATGCAGCACGCTCATGCGCGCGATGGCGGCGGGAAGCATCAGCGTGCGGCCGAGCGGCAGCGCCCCCACCGTTACCGTGCCCCGAACGCTGCCGTGCAGCGCGGCGATATCGTCGGGCACATGGTGCAACTCGTTGAGCGCGCGCCGCACGTGCAGAAGGAAAATCTCGCCCTCGGGCGTGAGCTGCAAGCCGCGCGGGCTGCGGTGAAACAACGTGATGCCTGAGCCGCTTTCGAGCACGCGCATGGCGCTGCTCACGGCTGGCTGGCTGATGCCGAACGCGCCGGCAGTGCTCGGCATGTGCCGGTGGCTCGCGAGCGCCACGAAGAGTTGCAGGCGCCGCGTATTGAGCAGCCACGGCGGCAGGGTGCCTTCGGGCAGGGCGCGGCGGTGCGTCTGGCGCGTCTTGCACCATTGCGCAAGCGTTTCGAGCTCGATAAAGATGCGCGCGCAACGATCTAGCGCGACACGCCCCGCGGCGGTGGGCAGCATGCCGGAGGCCTTGCGCTCGAAGAGCGGCTCGCCGAGCGCCGTTTCGAGTTCCTGCACTGAGCGCGTGACGGCCGATTGCGCGCGGTAGAGCGAGGCGGCGGCGCGCGTGGCGCTGCCCGTGTCGGCGACGAGGCGGAGCGCATGCAGATGCGCGAGGTTGAGCAGATCGGCGGGATTCATGCGGCCCCCGCGTTCCGATGCAGACACTCGGCCGGGAGATCGAGTCGCGCCTTCGAGTTGGGGGTGTGTTCTTTCACGAGGGCCTCCACGCGTGCGCCTTCGCCAAAGCGCCACACGCCGGCGCTGGCGTGGTGCTGGCGATGCAATGCATCTTTTATTGCTGCTCGCGTGCGGCGTGGTCGAAGGCCACCGCGGGCTGCGAAACGATCGGGATCTCGTCGTTCAGGCCGAGCGCCGCGCTTAGTGCGTGATTCTGCGCCGCTTCCACAATCAGCGTATGAAAGTGGGCATGCAGACAGACATCGGCCGCCACGCTCCGCCTTCCTGTATCCTCCATCGCGCTTCGTTGGACCGGACGCCCGCGCGTTTCACGGCGCCGGTCTTCAGAATCGCAGTCATCGAGGATCCCGTTTCATGCGCAAGCTCATTTGGGCGGCCGTGCCGCTCGCGTTCGCCATCTCCACGCCCGCTTGCGCCGACGACGACCAGCCGTGCGACGACAGCATGGTCGCGGCGGTATCTCAGTGGGCGGGTATCAAAGGCAACCTCGCGCCCTGGGGCGACAAGGACGGCCTGGTCGCGGCGGCCGCCTGCAAGGTCATGCCCAACGCGCCGGACACCACCGTTGCCGCGATCGCGTTCGACACCGGCCACGTCGGCCCGAATAGCCAGGACGGCAACCTGGCACGAGTCGTGGCGCTGGTCGAAGGCGGCAAGGTCGTGGCGGCCAACCACTCGGTCATCGAGCAGGACGCGCTCACGCAGGTCGGCAGCTTTCGCATCGATACGGCGCCGTATCAGCTCTCGCCCGAGGTGCGCGCGTTCGGCGTGGTATTCAACAGCAGCGCACATGGACCGAGTTGCCCGGATGCGGGCGCCGATCGCGAATTGACGCTCTTTGTGCGCGACGCGCATGCGTTGCGCCCCGTGTTCGGTACGAATCTCCAGGGCTGGGTTGCGGTTGACGAAGGTACGTGCGGCAGCGGAACGGCAGGCGCGCGCAGCGAAGACGCGGACATGACCATCGCGGTGGAGAAAACAAGCAGCCATGGGTTCGCCGATCTCGCACTGACCGCGCATGTCACCAGGAACCGGCTCGAGAACCAGCAATGGGTCGTTACCGGCAAGCGCACGAAACGGATCGTGCTCAAGTACGACGGCAAGTCGTACGGCATCGATATGTTCCGCAATTTCTGGTACCCGAACGAGGGCATATGGGCGAGGCACGGCAAGTGAGCGGACTGTCCAGAACACTTCTTCCAGACGAAACGCCATGAATCGATTTATTTCGCATACCGTATTGGGCATGCTTGCATTGACCGGCGTGTTACTCACGCCAGGCGTCGCGGCGGCGGCCAGCTTCGATTGCAGCAAGGCTGCGTCGGCCACCGAAAAGCGCATCTGCGCTTCGCCGCGCCTCAGCAGCCTGGATACGCAACTCACCGCGCTCTATCAGAAGCGCGCCGCTGGCGCTGATGCCGCGGCATGGCGCGACGATCAACGCGCGTGGCTGCGCGAGCGCGACCAGTGCGGCGACGCGGCTTGCCTCGCACGCGTGTATAGCGAGCGCCTCGTCGTGCTCGCGAACAGTGCAGGCCCGTTCCACTGGCAAGGCAAGTGGTGGCGCGTGGATGCGAGCGGCCACTATGGCTCCGCGCTCACCATCAAGGCTGTTTCGCCGCATGGCATGCAGTTCGGATTCGACGCCTACGCGGGCGCCAACTCGGGCGCGCTCGAAGGCAATGCGGCATTCGGCAAGGACCAGGCGGCGCATTACACCGGCAACGCGAAGGACTTCACGCAAAACTGCGAGCTGACCTTCAGGCGCAAGATCAATCGCATCGAGGTCTCGCAGCAGGGCGATTCGGCGGACTGCGGCGCGGGTGCGGGCGTGCTCTTCGATGGCACATACGTGAGCGCCGCACAGGACCCGAACGCGAAGGCGGATCTGCTCACGCTCGGTGTCGTGAAGACGTCCGCGCAGGATGACGCCATCCGCAAGTTGCTGGGCCGCGACTACGATGCGCTGCTCGTTACGGCCGGCTCCGTGAGCGACGACAGCGCCGCCGCCGGCATGCCGGGCGTCACGGTGGTCAGCACCTTCGTGCGCGGCATCGCGTGCGATACGAAAGCGATCGTCATGTACGACGCGAGCGGCCACTACTGGATTGCGCTGTGGTCACCGCAGGCGCAAGCGGGCAAGGACGGCACGAGCATCACGGAGCTGAAGTACTACACCAACGTGGCCGCCGACAAAAAGGCGCTGCCCAAGCCAATCGACGCGCAACGCAACCAGGTCTGCCCCTCGGAGCGGGAGGTCGTGCGGATGATGCCGTGATGCGGCGCCTCGCCAACGCGCGTGCGCTGCAGGGCTGGGAGACCGTGCTTGCGGAAGAAGGGGTCGCGCGCTTGAATGGCGAGGCGTGGTAACGTTAGGCGCGCGCCGCAACGGCGCGCATTCATGAAGCAAAAGAACGAAGAGAAAGGAGCAGAACGTGGTCTACGAAATGGCGCACATTTCCGTGCTGGCCGGCAAGAACGCCGAATTTGAAGCTGCCGTGGGGCAAGCCCTGCCGCTATTCCACCGCGCGCGCGGCTGCAGCGGCGTCGAATTGCAGCGCAGTGTGGAGGAACCAAATCAGTACGTGCTCGTCGTGCAATGGGACACGGTGGAAGACCATATGGTCCACTTTCGCGAGTCCGCCGACTTCCAGGCGTGGCGTGGCCTCGTGGGTCCGTACTTCGAGAAGCCGCCGGTCGTGGGGCATACACAGGTGGTGGTGAAGTAAGGGTTGAGCGAGTTGCGCGTACGATTGCCGTGCCGCACGACGCTTGCATGCCTCTGGGGTGAGGGATCGGTACCCGCTCAAGCTCTCACCCCAAACCCCTCCACATAAGCCTCGGGATTTATCCCATCCCAGACTTTTCCATCGACGAAAACCGGCTTGCGCAAGACCTCAGACACCTCAACCCCCATCGCCCGCGCCGCCTCCCGATACAGCGCAGTCTGATTGACCCCCCGCGCGATCTCCCGATAATCGTCGCGCCGCGCCATCATCCCCCAGCGCTCGAACTGGGTCAGGAACCAGACTCCTTCGGACTCCAACGGATCGTTCACCGCACCGTCCTCGAAGAACTTCATGCGCGTCCCATCGGAAACGCCAGCGCCTTCGAGCTGCTCCGCAATCAACGCCGAATCCACGCCCAGCATTTCAGGCCGCGCGAGCCACTGCGCGATTTCCCTGCGATGTCCCGCGCCGTCGAGCCATCGGCACGCTTCCAGCATCGTCTGCACGAGCGCGCGCGCCGTATTCGGGTAGCGCGTAACGAAATCGCGCCGGCATGCGAGCACTTTCTCGGGATGGTCGGGCCAGATTTCGCCGCTGCGGATCACCGTGCGCCCCACGCCGCACTGCTGCGCCAGCGCGGACCACGGCTCGCCCACGCACAGGCCGTCGAGCCGCACGTCGGTCAGCGCGGCCACCATCTGGGGCGGCGGAATCACCACGCTCTCGATATCGCGCAGCGGATGCACGCCCTGTGCGGCGACCCAGTAGTACAGCCACATCGCGTGCGTGCCGGTCGGAAAGGTCTGCGCGAACACGGGCTTACGCTCGAGCGTCGCGAGCGCGCGCGGCAGCGTGCCGTGTTCGTCCAGCGCGTCGGCAAGGCGGTTCGATAGCGTGATCGCCTGGCCATTGCGGTTGAGCACCATCAGCACGCCCATGTCCTGCTGCGGTCCGCCAATGCCGAGCTGCACCCCGTACACGAGACCGTAGAGCGTATGCGCGGCGTCGAGCTCGCCCGCCAGCAGCTTGTCGCGCAGCGCGGCCCACGAGGGCTGGCGCGAAAGCTCAAGCGTGAGACCGTGCGCATGGCCGAATTCGAGCAGCTTCGCGGCGACGAGCGGTGCCGCATCGGCGAGCGGCACGAAGCCTATCTTCAGGTGCGTCTTCTCTGGCGCGGCGGGCGGGGTGGAGGTGGCGTTCATGGTCGGCGCTTCGTTCGTGCTCGTTCGTGCTCAATCTGGCCGGTGCGAACCGGCGCGGTTATCGGCTTCGGTCATTTGCGTGGTTCCGGCGGCCCGGACGCCGCGACGATCTGGCGGGCGACCTCGGCGAGCTTCAGGCCCTGGTTCATGGCGCGCTTGCGCAGCGTCGCATAGGCGGCCGGCTCGGACATCTTCTGCTGCTCCATCAGGATGCGCTTCGCGCGGTCGATCAGCTTGCGCTCGGCCAGTTCGTTCTCGGCCTGGGTGAGACGCTCGCGCAATTGCGCCTCTTGTGCGAAGCGCGCGAGCGCGACTTCGAGAATGGGCGCGATGCGCTCGCCCGCGAGCCCTTCCACGAGATACGCGGTCACGCCCGCCTGCACGGCCGAGCGAATGAGCTGCTGGTTCGCGTCGTTGCTGAACATCAGCACGGGACGCGGCGCCGTGGCGTTCATCACGGCGAGCTGCTCGAGCGTGTCGCGTGACGGCGATTCGGTATCGACGATGATCACGTCCGGCCGCTCGAGTTCGACGGTGCGATGCAGCGCCTGCGGCGTCGCGGGGTTGGCGAGCATCTCGTAGCCGAGCCGCGCGAGCGCGTCGCGCAGATCGCCGATGGGCTTGTCGGTATCGGTTACGAGCAGAACGCGCAGCATGGTGTTTCGGTGGTCGGCGGCATGAAAACTTCGACGGATGATCGGTCGATTCTTTAAGAGTAAGTCGCGATTTGACGGTGCGTGCGCCGTTGCGGAACGTACATTATTGAAGCAAAGGATGTGCCAGTTTGTATGACGCATTCGAATGGGGTGGGGCGCCCGCTGCCACTGATCGACGCGTGCGTGGAAGGCCGCGTGGTGCACTGCAGCCGTGCGCTGTGCCGCTGGTCGCACTCATCTGGCGCAACGCCCCTGCTCAAGCGACGTGGCAGCCATGACGCTTCAATGCCTGATTTGCAACTAACAGCCTAGCCCGCCAACCCTCTCCGAGCAGACGGCGGCACGCTGAAACTGGACCGTTCACCAACACCGGCGCGGCAGGTATACCCGCGTTCGTGTTTTCCCTGGCAGTCGCGAGAGCCCATGCGGCCGCGTGAAGGGGTTTGCAGCGCACCGCAGCGGTGCGCGCATCATCCACTTGGATGATGGTTTGCGCACCTGAATCGAGCAGGCTGTTCGTTTGGTGAAGATCCCGATGGCAGCGCCCGGCGCGTTCCCTAAGCTTGGTGCCTCGCCCGGACGGGGCCAGCCGGATGGAGGCCGGAGCATGTTGATGGAGACAAAATGGGCTCAGCACGAGAGTCAATTGATGAGCGAGGAGGCAGGCGTCTGCGTCGCGGAGTTCAGCGAGCTGGCGGACCGCATCTATCAGGGGCCGCTGGAGACGCGGCCGTGGACAGGCGCGCTCGACCTGATACGGCGGCGCCTGCGCGCCAACTACGTGACGCTGATCCTGCGCGTCGCGGGCGGCGACCGCCGCTCGCCGCTCTCGGTGCATGCGTCGGAGTTCGGCCCCGAGGTGCCCGACGCGGCCTCGTATAACGACTACTACTATTCGCTCGACCCGTTCGTGGGCCTGCCCGCCGATCGCGTCGTCACGGTGGACGAAGTGTTCGGCGACACGGGCTGGCTTTCGAGCGAGTTCTACAAGCAGTTCCTCAAGCCCTCGGACGTGCGCCATATTCTCGGCGCGGATCTGCGCACGCACTCGGGTGTCGAGTGTCGTCTGCGCGTGTGCCGCGGTCACGCGGAAAAGCCGTTTTCGTCGGCCGACAAGGCGTTTTGCGCGCTGCTGCTGCCGCATCTGAAGCGCGCGGTGGAACTGCATTCGCGGCTCGATACGGTCGAGGTCGAGCGCTCGATGTACGCGAACGCCATCAACCGGATGCAGGTCGGCACGATCACGCTCGACATGAACGGCGTCATCATCGACGCGAACGGCGTCGCCAACGAGATCCTCGCGCAGAACAACGGCCTGTGCATCGCGCGCGGTACCGTCGAGGCGAGCAACGCGGCCGAGAACCGTACGCTCCAGCGGCTGATCCGGCAGGCGGTGATGGGGCACCTCGGCACGGCAGCGCCGATCGTCGAGGCGATCCCCATCACGCGTAGCTACGACAAGCCGCGTCTCGGGCTGCTGGTGCGCACGATCCTGCTCTCGGACTGGTCGGAGGACAACAAGCGGCGCGCGGCCGTGGCGCTCTTCCTGCGCGATCCCGACCGCAAGCCGCAGGGCGCGCAGGAGATCATCCGCAAGCTCTTCGACCTCACGCCCGCCGAGGCGTCGCTCGCGCTCATGCTGACCAACGGGCTCACGCTCGACGAGGCGGCCGAGGAGTCGGGCATCAGCAAGAACACGGCGCGCACGCATTTGCGCGCGATCTTCTCGAAGACCGGGGTGGCGCGCCAGGCGACGCTCGTGCGCATTTTGCTCGGCAGCGTCGTGCCCATGGGCTGAGCGTCGCGGCGCACCGGGTGCTCAGTTGCCCGAGCTGCGGATCGCGTCCGGCGAGAAATACGCTTCGTTGAACTGCGGGCTGCTGTCGAGCTTGGGCATCGGCCCCTCGTTCGTCAGACGGTCCGCGAGGTACGCGCCCGAGATCAGGTCGTGATAGAACACCGCCGCCGGATAGAACGTCTTCGCGTCGTACGCATAGACCGTCGTTGCGACGTTGGTGCGCCAGAGCTCGCCGCGCGCGTCGTAGTTGTCAGCAAGCACCGTGATCCACGAATCCTCGTCGAGGTACAGCACGCGCTTCGCGTACTCGTGGCGGTAACCGTTCTTGAGCGTCGCCTGCAGCACCCACACGCGGTGCAGCTCGTAGCGCATGTAGGCCGGATTTTCGTGATTCTTCGCAAGCAGGTCGCTGTACTTGACCGAGCCGTCCATCAGCTTGTAGTTGTCGTACGGCACGTAGATCTCGCGCTTGCCGAGAATCTTCCAGTCGTAGCGATCGCCGGGGCCGTTATAGAGACGATCGTCGTCGACGGTTCGAAAGCCCCCGGCGCCGAACGGCTGGTCGTAGCCGAATTCGGGTGCCTGGCGCACGCGGCGCGTGCCCGGGTTGTAGACCCAGGTGCGCGACGAGTTGTCGGCGCCGGCCTTGTCCCAGTTCGTGTAGCCGACGGTCAAGGTGCCGCGGTCGCTCAGCGGCAGTTCCGTCGCGATCCGGTAATACGAGCGGTTGTTCAGGTCGTCCTTGATGTCGAACTTGCCGTCGTTGCGCGGCGAGTAGATGTCGTAGCGCACCTTGCCCCATGCGATGTTGCCGTCCGGGTAGACCACGCCCTGATCGTAGGTCGCCTGCTCCGTGCCGATGGCCGACGACATGCGCTGGTTCCACAGCAGTTGCGCGGCCGTCTTCGGAATCGGGAAGGGCACCTGCGGCGGCGCGTTGGTGAGGCCGTTGTCGTCGGCGGTCAGTGCCGAGTCAGGCGCGTAGGCGCGGATCGCCTTGTACACCGAATCGTCGTAGCGGAAGTCGCGATGGCTCGGATAGACCGATATCTTGAACGTGGCCGGATAGTGCTTGAAAAGCGCCTTCTGGCCTTCGGTCAGGTGGTCCGCGTACTGCGCCATGTTCTGCGCCGTGATGACGAAGAGCGGCTTCTCGTCCGCATACGGATCGCGATAGCGCTCGCCGCGCTTGTAGCTGAGGTCCGGCGGCGTGCCGAGCCACTTGCCGCTCCAGGCGGGCACGGCACCGTCCTTGCTCGCGGCACGCTGCGCGCCCATTGGCGTCAGGGTGCTGTCGAGTGCAGTCAGGTCGTCCTGGGAGATCATCGAGAACGCCGTCGTTGTGACGATCGCGCAGGCGGTCAGTGCCGATGCGCGCAGGAAGGGGAGATGAATTCGCTTCATGGTTATCCTCTTGCTGTTGGACTGCATTAGTCGTGCACCGCTTTCACGACGTACTGGCTCGTCGGCAGCACGTCGATCCTGTCGAAGTCGATGAAGCGCGCGCAGCTATCCATCATGGCCTGCACGTTGCGCTGGAATTTCTCCTCGTCGCCCACCGCGTCGAAGAACGCATGCGGATCGGTCATCGCGGCGGCGGGGAAGCACTCCTCGACGATCGCGTCGTAGCGCGGCGCCGCGTGCGTCAGCGCCCGCACGACGACGTTCTGCACGTAAAGGAAGTTATCCTGCGTATCGATCGCGACGCGCGTATGGTGGTTGTGCCACACGTCGAGCCAGGCTTCGGGCGTGAGGCGCGGCGGCCGCGTGAGAAATGCCAGTTGCGAGAATCCGGCCGTGCGATCGCCGGCTTTCGGCACGAAGCGCGTATTGCGGATCGGTTGCGATTCGGTCACCAGATACGCCGCGAGATGCGGGACCACGGCGCGCATGGCGTCGTCGAACGGCTGGCGCAGCATTGCGACCGCGCTGTCGATCCACACCGACACGGTGCCCGCGATGCCGGGCTGCGTGTTCTGCTGGCGCAGCGCGGCTGCCGGCTCGACATCGCTGTCCGCGACATTGACCTGCACGCCATAGGCGCCGAGCGAGAGCAGCTTGTCGGCGAGCGCGGTGCGCAATGTGTGGCGCCACGCGTCGGGCGGCGTCTGCGCATCGCGCCATAGCACGTAGATCACTTTTTCCATCGGCTTGTCTCCGGGTTGAAAGCGTTGAGCGGCGCGGTTACGCCTGGAAGCGGTTCGCCGTGAGCCTGAACGAGGCGGGAATCGGCGATGTGACGGTTTCGAACAGGCGCTCGTGGGACGTGGCCGCGATGAGCCAGACGCCGTCGCGCTTCACGTACTCGTCCTCGTAGAAGGCGGTGCCGTGCAGCAGCGTGTTGTGTTCGAGGTCGATCGCGTGGTCTTCCAGATACCAGGTCCCGCGCGCGTAATCGGCGGCGAGCAGTTCGAGCTCCGGGTGATGGCCGTGATGCATCGTCAGGAAAGTCGGCCGGTCGAGCAGCGCCTGCAGGGTTGCGACGTAGGCGTCGCGGCCGTCGAAGGCGTACTGGCCGCCGTTCAGGCGCGCGCGGCAATCCTCGCTCAGGCATTGCCCGAGCAGCGCCCAGTCGTGGCTATCGACCGCGCGAAAGTAGCGGTATTTCAGCTGCCGGATCTCTTCGAATGCCCAGAGCGTGCGGGTGGCGTCTTCCATGGTCCAGTGTCTCCTTGGTGATACCGGATCGTAGAAAGCGGACCGCCTGCGCACATCATCCGACTGGATGATGAGCCGGCGCGGCGGCGCTTGTACCGTAGCGACCGGACAACCGCAAAGGAGACCCGATGAACCCGATCGATCAACTCGAAGCGCGCCTGCGCGCACTCGAAGACGCCGACGCAATACGCAGCCTGAAAGCGCGTTATTTCGCCTGCTGCGATATGAAGGACACGCAGGGCATGCGCGAATGCTTCGCGCCCGGCCGCGTGCGTATCGACTATGGCGCGATCGGTGTGTTCGACGATCGTGACGGACTGGTCGAGGTGTTCGGGCGGCTGGGCTGCCATCCCCATATCGTCGAGATGCACCACGGCGTCAATCCGCAAATCGAGGTGCTCGACAGCCACCATGCGCGCGGCAGCTGGGGCTTGCACTACCAGATGCTCGATACGCGCGAGCGTGCCTTCACGCAGCTCGGCGCGTACTACGAAGACACGTACCGCAAGATCGACGGCCAATGGAAGATCGCTTCGACGCGCTGCGTCGTGACCTCCATGCTCGTCGGGAGTTACGCCGGGGCAACGCCGGGTGTGCGCTTCGGCGGGCGCCCGGCGGATGCGCCGCAGGCTGGCGCCTGAGCGCGCGGTTCGCATCACGTGTAACAGGACATCATCTGCCTGGATGATGGGGGCCGGTGCGTCGCCCGTGAGTGTTTGCACCTGGTCCAAACGGATGAGGGTGCGCGCCGTCACGCGCCCATGCTGATGCGCTCGGCAGATCCGATCGGCAATCCCGGCGACGACGGTACGGGCATCCTGTTGGGCCAGAGCGTGGGTGGCGCAGCGATCCATATGGATCAGGGCTTTGTGAGCCTGCCGTTCTATGCACCCGAATCACTGCTCAAGGGCATCTTCGTCAACGAGCGCGGCCAGCGCTTCATCAACGAAGACGGCTATCACGGCCGCACGGGGTGGCATGCACTCCAGCAGGCGGGCGAGCGGATCTTTCTGCTGGTCGACAACGCGGCCTATGCGCCGCCACCCGAATTCACGCGTATCGGCATCGCGGCGGCGGGAGAAAGCTGGAACGAAGTCGAGCAGGAACTGGGCATGCCGGAAGGCTCGCTCAGCGCGACTGTGCAGAGCTATAACCGCTACGCGGCGCAAGGCTGCGATCCGGCCTTCCACAAAGCGGCGAAATGGCTGAAGCCGCTGGACGAACCGCCATTCGTCGCGCTCGATTGCCGGATCGACTACGCGTTCTATCCGCACTTCACGCTGGGAGGACTGGATACGCTGCCGAGCGGCCAGGTCGTGAACGAAATGCGTGAGCCGGTGCCGGGACTGTTTGCGGCCGGTCGCACGGCTTGCGGCTTGCCGCGTTGGGGCGCGGGTTATAGCTCGGGGCTTTCGCTGGCCGACGCGACGTTTTTCGGGCGCCAGGCCGGACGGCACGCAGCGGCGAATGCGTTGAAATCGCCATCCAATACCGACTGACCGGCGGCGACTTTCAACGCATGCGGCGGCGCAGGCGACTACATGTTCGCCTTGCCCGCACCCGATGGCCTACTCGTCAGCATCACTAAGTTCTTCTGATTGCGCTCCGGATTCGGAGCGGCACGAACCGCGCGCGTCGGGTACGGTCACCCGGCGCGCGTTCACTACTTACTGCGCGAGGCAGTGTGCGACCACCTCATTGACCGCGCGCTGCACATCGCCGCGCCGATACCCGAGCAACGCGAGATCGTCCGCATCCGGCTCGTATGACACGACGTTGCCGCGCCCCGTGTAGATCGCGATGTCCGGCAGCAGCGGATGCTCCTGATCGAGCGCGGGTACCGGCTGCGGATTGCCCGCCGCGCGGAAGAACGTCGCGAAATAGTCGGCGAAGCTCAGATTCTCGTCGCCGACGAGATAGGCCTTGCCCGCCTCGCCCGCTTGCAGCGCGCCCCAGATCGCTTCCGACAGCGATTGCGTCGAGATGAAATTGCTGCCACCCGCGGGGCCGAAGACCGGCAGACCGGCCAGCTTGCCTTGCGCGTAGCCCGTATAGGCCGCGAACATGTCGTTGCGCAGGCCCGGCACCGAGCCCACGACGAACGGCGCATTCACGCTGCACACCGAAAATGCCGGCGTCGCGAGCGCGCGCACGCGCTCGTCGGCGAGATGGCGCGAACGCACGTAAGCGCTCGTATCGATGAGATGCGGCGCCACCTGAGGATAGAAGCTGCCGACGAGCACGGCCCGTTTGATGCCCGCCTCGCGCGCGAGCGCGAAGAAGCGCGGCACGGCCTCGACATTCGCGCGCTCCCAGTGCGCTGCCTCGTCGGTGTCGGGTGGCAAGTGACGGATGTCGTTGCCTGCCGCGAAGACGACCGCGTCGAAGCGGGCGAGATCCTCGCGGGTGAAATTTCCGGCGACGTAATCGCGCAACAGCACGTCGAAGTGCGCGAGCGCGGAGCCCGGCGCGGGCGGCTTGCGGGCCGCGAGCGTGACGGCGTTGCCCTGCGCGTGCAGAAACAGCGCAGCATGGCCGCCGATGAGGCCGGTGCCGCCGATGACGAGAATGTTCATGAAGTCTCCGTTAGCGGTTCGCGAACCGCCTGAAATTGAAATGAAGTCCAACTGGCACGTGGCCGATCAGGCATTGAAGCCGTTGCCGGTCACGACCGGAATGTTGGTCCAGAAGCCGTTCGGATCGCGATACCAGCCGGCCGCCGCGAGCGCGCCGCCGTCGACGTGCAGCGTCGTGCCGGTGATCCACGCGGCGAGCGGGCTGGCGAGGAACAGCGCCGCACCGGCGATGTCGCCCGCTTCGCCAAAGCGGCCGAGCGGAATCCAGCGCTCAATGTGCGGATGATGCTCGGCGGCGATCATCGCGCTGACCGGCACCTGCGGCGTCTCGGTCGTTTCGGGCGCGATCTGGTTCACGCGGATGCCTGCGGGCCCCAGTTCGAGCGCGAGGCTCTTCGTGAATCCGCTCAGCGCCGCCTTGAACGACGCATAGACCGAGCAGTTCGGGATGCCGCGAAACCCCTCGATCGACGACACGCTGACGATGCTGCCGCCCGCGCCGCGACGCCGCAGCAGCGGCAGCATCGCGCGCGTGACGACGAACACCTGGCGCAGGTTCACGTCGAAGAGACGACCGATGTCGTCGTCGGTGTGGTCGTCGAACGGCTTGGCGATCTGCAGGAAATCGCCGACGTTGTTGACGAGCACGTCGAGGCCGCCAAAACGTGCGTCGATCGTGCGAGCGAGCGCGTTTACTTGATCGGTGCGCGTCACGTCCACGATCTCGACGAGCGAGTCGACGCCCGCCGCCTCCAACGCCTGCCGCACGTCCTGCGCGCGCGCCGCGTCGATTTCCGCGACGACGACGCGCGCGCCCGCCGCACCGAACGCCGTCGCGCACGCGCGGCCGATGCCCGCGCCGCCGCCCGTAATCAGCACGGTCTTGCCAGTCAATGAAATCATCGATGTCCTCCAGTGGGTGATAAGCGTTGATGCTTCGTCGGAGCGACGAAACCGGCTGCGTGTTGACGATCCGCAGCCAGGGGCGCCGTTGACGAAGCGCGACTCGTCCGGCGCGAAGCGAGCGCGCCTGAGCCGTTCAGGTGTCGTTCAGACGTCGTTCGGCGCGCGGCCAGCCTTCACGGCTTCGAGCGCGGCCGCGCCGAACAGGTGACCGATCGTGTCGTCGACGCAGGGGTTCTTGCGCAGTTCGTGGCCGCCGTCGACGGCGAAGCTCTGGCCCGTCACCCAGCCCGATTCCGGACCGGCGAGATAACGCACCGCCCGCGCGATGTAGTCCGGCTCGCCGAGCACGCCTAGCGGCACCTGTTCGAGAAAGCTCTCCAGCATTGCGGGGTTGTCGAACAGCGGCCCGGTCGCTTCCGAGCGCGTGAGACCGGGGCGCACCGCGTTCACGCGGATCTGTGCGCCGGCGAGCTCCTCGGCCGCTGCGCGGACCAGCGCTTCGAGTCCCGCCTTCGCGGTGCAATAGCCGGACAGCCAGCGGAAATTGATGCGCGCGGCAGTCGACGAGATGCAGACGATCGAGCCGCCGCCACTCGCCGCGAGCAGTGGCGCCGCGTGGCGGATCGCGAGGAACGCGCTCGTGATGTTCAGGTCGAGGTCCGCGCGGAAGCTGTCGGCGTCGTGCATCAGCAGCGGCCGGAACGCGGCGCCGCCGACCGTCGGCACGACGATGTCGAGACGACCGTTCAACGACCACGCGAATTGCAGCGCGTTCTGGATGTCGACCGCGACGCAGGCGTCGCCCGTGTGGGCCGCGACGCGGCAACCAGGCACCGCGTCCGCGAGTTGCTGGCGCGCGCGTTCGAGTGCGTCGGGGCGGCGGCCCATCAGTACGACCGTCGCGCCGTCGGCGAGCAGCGCCTGGGCGCACGCGGCGCCAATGCCGGCAGAGCTGCCCGTCACGAGCGCGGTCCGGCCTTCGAGGGGGAGCGGAGTGTGCATGGTTCAGCCCTCCAGCGGCAAGTCTTGCGCCCAGTCGACGAGCAGCGTGCGCGACGCGAAGCGCCACATGCGGTCGTCGCTGTCGCTGTCGTTGAACACGCAGCGGTCGTGGTAACGCAGGCCCCAGTCGAGCTTGCGCTTCTGGCCGTCTCGCACGTAGATGTGGGACGCGATGCCGTAGGTCTCGACCGACGCTTCTCCGGCGCCGAGCGTCACGAGCTGGTTGTGGACGTGATGCTGGGTGAGCTCGTAATGCGCGAGCGCACCCATTCCGGCGATGATCGCGTCGCGGCTGTCGAACGAGAATGCGGGGCCGCTCAGTTGCGCGTTGGGAGTGAAGAGGGTGGCGAGCTGCTGCCAGTCGCGCCGGTCGACGGCCTGCGCATAGCGGCACGCGAGCTCGTACAACGCGTGACGGGGATTTGGATCGGTCATGCGGTGCTCCAGTGAATGGACGGAGAAGGGCGACCGCGCCGCCAGGCGGGCGCGGCAGTCCTGCCACACGCAGGTTCGCATCGAACGCAGCGGGGCAAATCATCCATACGGAGCATGCGGAAAATGGAGGTCCGGTCGTGCGCGCGTGCGTATCACCCAGCGCCGCAGAGGCGGCGGGCGGCGCGCGGCTGCTGTCGATTCGCGCTTGCCTGGCTTCGAAACGGGCAGTGGTCGGCATACGGCTCGCGGCTATCGCGCGCTGTTATCTGGTGCGATGGCGATTGCGATGTGTACGGGGCCGCGAAGGCGGTGGATCGGGAGGGGACGACTATGAGTGAAGGTGTTGGAAGCCGGCAAAACGCGGCGGCGAACAGTTCTTCGCGGAATCTCGGGGGAAGGCGGCTAAGTGATCCGTTGCTGCCCGTCGAGCCTCCGGATTTCCGAGGGCAGCTAACAGAGGGATCCGGTCATCCGTGGAGGCATGCCACGTGCACCAGTTCTTGTGGATAGCGGACAAGGTAGCAGACCTGACAATATCGACGCGAATGACCCGAGGCGGATATCAAAACTGACCAGCCTCGATGGCAAACCGCACATGCGGAGTGAAGGGCATCAGAACTGAACGGTCACGCTAGAAAATAGCATTGTGTGGCTGTCGCAGTTCGGCGCCCATATGACGGTTGGTTTGGTCGGACTACTTGTAGTAACCGACGCCGCATCCCAGGCCGGCGACCGCGGTAACGAAGCTCGCCTTCGGCACCCACGTCTTGTCAGCGCCGGCCTTGGGAGACATGTAGCTGACCTCATTGACCTGCCCCTCTTTTGCCGCGTCATAGAGCCTTGGGCCATACACGTCGCCCGTAGGGTCCTTAAATGTCCTCGCATCCTTGCCGAGCAACCTCTTAACGTTGGGATTGCCGATCGCGACGAGGAGTCCGTCGCTGAGATTGAAGCAGAACGGATAGAGGTCGCCAACAAGGAAGCCGTTTTCGCCCTTGTTGATCTGGTCGAGCGTCTTGGCATTATCGGCTTTGATGGCCGCAACCGTCTTTTCAAGCATGGCCTTGGCGTCCGCCGCAGTACCTTGCGCGAATGCCGTAGTCGAGAACAAGGCAGCCATGGCGACTAGCGCGCCAATCACGAGTTTACGAAACATGGACATTTCTCCCTGCTCTTCGAGCAATTTGCAATTGTCATGCAACGTGCGCAGGCATCAAGGCGTCATATCCAAACATTGCCCCGATTGACCAGTCTACTCGTGCCCGCCGACGAGTTGATAAAAAGAGGTGGGGTGGCCACTTCCGGATTTGGCCCATCGCGTCGATCCTGGGCTTGATCGAAAGGACGACTATCGAAGTGAACCGGCCGTCGGAATGGCTGCTTACGGCGAGGTCGGCGAGCGCGTACAGTCGGCCAGAAGCGGTCGGTCGGCGCTGATCTCTGGGCGCTAAGCCTGGCTGGCCGGGGGCAAGAGTCTATTGCTACCCGCCTGCGCCGATGGCAAGCTCGCATTCGGGATGCTCTCGCCGATCGATGCTGACCGACGCCATGATTGTCGCGTGATCGAACTGTTTTGGCAGTGGAGGTTGCAGATGGGATCTGATGAACGAGCTATTCGTGAGGTGCACACAACCTGGATTGATGCCGTCAACGCCGGCGATCTTGTCCGCTTGCTCACCTTGATGGCGGACGATGTCGTGTTTCTGAATCCGGGCCGAGCGCCGTTCGGCCGGGATGGATTCCCCGTCGGCTTCGTGGCCGCCCACCAACAATCGCGTATCCGCTGCATCAGCGAGCTGGAAGAGGTCGTGATCGTCGGCGAAGTCGCCTACACACGGTGCCGGGACTCGTTATCTGTCACACCGCGCGCCGGCGGAGAAGCAACGGAGCTGGCCGGTCATCGGATCACCATATACCGCAAACAGCCCGACGGCCGCTGGCTTCTGGCCCGCGACGCCAACACGCTGTCCCCGGTGGCAAGCTGAGGTCGTGAGAATTGTCTCGCTCGAACTAGCCATTTCGTCGAGTGTACGTCGCAATGGCGCTGAGCGCCTTTGCACCGCCGCTCACGTCGAGCGTTGAGCGTCACCCCTCGGAGTCTGCGCCCGAGCCACCCAACGACCGCTTCGGATCGAAAGTGCGAATTCGCTGATGCAGGAAGCTGACGCCGGGCTGCTAGATGCAGCCACGGTCAGCAATCTGCCACGTTGCTGACATAGCACCTCGCGCGCGTCAATGTCCGATAAGGCCGAGATCTGCCTATGGACCACTGGGCGCCTTTCTGTTGCTAACCGGCCGTCTAGCAGTAGGGTCACCATGCTTTGCGTCGTTAGGAGCGCCATCGCGCTTCTAACGCCCGCTCCAAGCCTTGTCTTCGTCAAACGTGACTATGATTCCGCCTCCGGAATTTATATGAATGATTTTTTCAATGGCTTCCTTCAAGCCGGTTGCTGCCCGCGCCATGTAAGCGGGTGTTAGCCCTTCGTAGTCGGTTAGGTAAGAAACAACTTCTTCTTCGGAGAATTGAACACGGTCAAGTGTCTCTAGATTCCTGACCAAATTGGTGAGGTTTTCCTTCCGACCGTCCCACTGGGTGTTGCGATTCATATGAATTGACTCATCGGCGGTTGCCTTAGACGGTCCGTTATCATCGATCACAAGTTGGCATTTTCGTCGCCGAACGGTCAAATGGAGAAGCCGCAAGTTGATCTGAAAAGCTGCACCTTTTTTGGGTAACTGCCCGGTAACTATGCGAAAATTAATGTGCGCAGCCAATAGTCCGAGCTTGTCATGCAGTTCAACGCTCCATTTTCCCTCGTCTCTTTTCCGAAGAAAAAGTGGCATTGCTTTCGAGATCGTAAACGGCCCAATGACACCGTCGGAGCCTTCTGTTGGAAATCGATATCCGTCATATATCAGGCCGTCGAGGATGTTACGCAGAAATAAGGCCTTGTCATTTCCTTCACTCAAAGCCATCAGATCGACAGCTGCGCTTTTTCCCATAGCCAATGCTCCCGAAATTAACCACCCGTGGAAGGTTGCCTGCTAACCTCTGCCAGAAGTCCGGCTCGACAGTGCTTTTTTTCTGTCGATATTGCACCGGTGCGACTGCACCGTCAACACCCATTCCCGTACCCGTCTCGATGCACTGAAAATACATCGGAATGCAGATGAATCGGAATTATCTCGCCACTGGCCGATCGTGAAAGGACGGTGCAGCGAATCCGGCCGTTCGGGCCACATCCGCCACGTCGCTCAGCTTGATACTTTGGTTCTCGCGCGTCTCGCGCCTCCCTGGCAATCAACCCTGTACCCTGCGGTTCACGTTCGTCCAACACGGCCCGTCGGAATTACCTCCTGCAGAGCCCATTTTCGGACGGGCGGCCGCGACGCGCTCTGTGGAATGACCGGGCTCCTAATGAATGGCTCCGAGACCGAACTGATCTTTCATGGTCCGACGACCGGTGCATAGTGCCCGCTTCGCAGTATCGGCGAGCAGCAGTAACCGGTCGATTTCCCCCAAAGTGAGTTGCGCCAGAACGAAGCCGCATGAAAGCAAACGTAGCATCGCTTTCGTGCGGCCAGCGCCTCCGCTAGAGTTCAGTCTGTTCAGAATCTCCAGAGCGTCATCGACTTCAATGCCGAGGTACTTGATTGTGCTCTCAACCTTGCTATGGCCAGGCAACAACTGGACGGCTCTGATATTCTTCGTGCGTTTGTAAATTAAC
The DNA here is from genome assembly GCF_004353915.1 of Paraburkholderia silviterrae. Classification (GTDB taxonomy): domain Bacteria; phylum Pseudomonadota; class Gammaproteobacteria; order Burkholderiales; family Burkholderiaceae; genus Paraburkholderia; species Paraburkholderia silviterrae. The sequence goes on from NZ_SMRP01000032.1 coordinate 27,271, forward strand.
GTTGCCTTGGTACGGCGCATTGAATGCGTACCGTAGACTGTCGGATCAAGTCCCGCTGCACCCGCCCATCGTCGTATCATCCGCGCATATTGCCGGGTTGAAAGATGCGGTGACGCTGATAGTCGACTTGGGAAGAGGTACTGCTCCGACCTCAGGGCAGCCTTCTCAAACCACGCGCGGACAGCCGACCGGGTCGGTTCAGTCAGCTCAAATTGAACGGGCCACTGCGTCTTTCGCTGGATGACCTGCGCCCGCGGCAAGACCTGATTGCCGTGAGTGACGTCGCGAACTCGCAAACTGACAAGGTCACAACCGCGCAGTTTGCTGTCGATTGCGAGATTGAACAAGGCAAGATCTCGGACAGCATGTGCGGCCTGAACGTGGATCCGGATGGCCCAAACGTCTTTGGGCCTGAGCGGTGGCAAGCGACCCGCGTCGGCCACGCGGCCCGGCGAAACATCTACAGGGATTCCGGCGTATTTCGGACGTAAGCTCAGCGTCTAGTCACGCGCTCTGCGTACACACAAGCGCTACCCGGATATGAGTCACGGTTCGACCGCAGTAAGCGTTCTCTCCAGATAGCCTCGCATGCGAGCAAGCGCCTCGGAACGGCTCGGTGTCCCCTGCAACGCCAGGCGTAACCAAAATCCGTCGATCATTACGCTGATGTCAAGCGCAACATTTCGAGCTTGATCTAGCGGCAACAGCATTTTCAGGCTGAATAACAAGTTGTCGTCCATGCGTCGATGCACGATTTTCTGAATGCGAAGGAATCGCGGGTTGAAGCACGCATCTCCGCAGAAAGAGACCCAGCCCTGAGCGATTGGCCTCGTGTAACCTCTTTCAGAAAAATTGCCTTCAATAATTGCCCATATCCGCTCAGCTGGCGTGCGAGCACGAGCAACGCATGCGAGTACATCTTTCTTTTGTTCGGCAGTTGAAACACGAATGGCGCTCTCGATCAGTTCATTCTTGTCTTTGAAATAGTGGTGGACGAGACCGGTCGACATACCTGCGCGCTCAGCTACGCGGGCCGTCGTAATTCCCGAAAGGCCATGTTCCTGCATCGTCAGATAGGCCGCTTCCATTAAATCAGCACGGCGGATGTCCCTTATCGACTTGCTTGGCATGGCTAGTTCATTCGTTGTTGACTGAGACGGGCGGCATTCCAATGATTTCGCTCGTGTGCCGGAAAGTATATCTGCAACGGGAAGTCGATTACCAGATTGACCGCCCACCTCCTCCCGCGGGCTAGCGCTGAAGCCGGCACTCCATGTATCAGCAAAGTCGCTCGAATCATTCTCGCCATCGTCGGTGCCGTGTTTGCTGTACGTGTCCGCGAAGGCAAATCCTCGGCGCAGGCGGCGGGCGTTTTCCGCGTCTCCCTGGAGAATTGATCCTCATTGCGTTTGGATCGGCGCGCGGACCGCCCTCGTGGTCCGCTTGATGTTAGGTGTAAACACCTGGATTGGATGACCATCCAATTTCTTGTATCGTTAACCAACGTCGCTTCGAGAGCCGGAGCGGACAGATTCAATTTCCCCAACCTTGATCGGATCGCATTCCGCGTGGAGTCTGTAATGGTGAAGCCCCTATACCGCTTTGGTTGCGCCTTTGCGGCGCTCTTGTCGTTCGCCGTTCAGGCGCAGGAACCCTACACCTGTAACGCGCCGCGTTTCGCAAAGATCGGTTGGGCAGACCTGGAATCGACCACTGCACTTGCAAAGAACGTCCTGGCCGGGCTCGGCTACAAACCGACCGACACTACGCTATCGATCCCGCTTGCCTGGGCGGGCCTGAAGCGCAAGGACATCGACATCTATCTCGGCGATTGGGTCCCGTCGCAAGACTCGAACGCCAGACCGTACCTGGAGTCGAAGTCGGTCACGCGGCTGCCGACGCCCAATCTCACCGGTGCGAAATTCACGCTGGCTGTACCGGATTACGCATATGAAGCGGGTCTTCGCAACTTCGATGACATCGCGAAATTCAAAGACAAGCTCGGTGGACGGATCTACGGAATCGAGCCGGGAGACGACGCCAACGTGTCCATTCAAAGAATGATTCAGGCAAACGAACATCACCTGGGCGACTTCAAGCTGGTGGAGTCGAGTGAAGCAGGCATGCTGGTTACGCTTGACCGTGCTGTCGCCCGCAAGGAGTGGATCGTATTCCTTGGCTGGGAGCCGCATCCGATGAATCTGAACTACAAGATCCAATATCTCTCTGGCGGCGACCATCAATTTGGTCCGAACTACGGTGCAGCCGAGGTCTATACAGTCGTTGCAAACGGCTATCAGGAGCGTTGCCCAAATGTCGCGAAACTGCTTGCAAACCTCAAGTTCACGCCTGTGATCGAGGACACGGTCATGGCGCGGATCGTAAAAAAAGAGGATCCAATGATTGTCGCGAAAGACTGGCTTAAAGATCATCCGGAAGCGTTGACGCAGTGGCTTGCGGGCGTCACCACGTTTGACGGAAAGCCCGGTCTGCCTGCTGTACAGACATATTTGGGACACTAGGCTGAAGCTATATCGACAATGATCTCGACGCGACGCTGACATGACCGTCTTGCGTAAATTATTTTGTTATCCTGACTGTAATTTGAAAATAATGGAGCTGAGAACGTAATGAACGTAGACGAATACCTTCGGGAAGATGGCGTTGGGCTCGCCACACTGATTGCCAACGGAGAGGTTAGTGCATCTGAAGTAACACGGGCGGCGATCGAGCAGATCGAGAAGGAAAATTCGTCGATCAATGCCGTTACGATGAAGAACTATGACGCAGATCTGTCCGCCGCGAAATTCGGCGCGAGTCCGCTATACGGCGTTCCGTTTCTTCTGAAAGACGTCAACTTGTACTCGTTTGACATGCCGACTACATTCGGCTCCACGTATTTTCGTCAAGCTTCGCCACGCGCCGACAGTGAAATGGTCAGCAGATGGAGAACGGCTGGACTGACAATCATCGGGAAGACGAATACGCCGGAATTCGCGGCAGACTTCGTTACCGAGCCCAAGGCTTATGGTGTTACTCGCAACCCCGCCGATCATGGTGTAACAGTGGGGGGAAGCAGCGGTGGCGCTGCGGCCGCGGTAGCATCTGGAATGGTACCCATTGCGCACGCAACCGATCTCGGCGGCTCAATCCGGATACCGGCTTCCTGCTGTGGCGTATTTGGGTTCAAGCCAACGGCAGGCCTGAATCCTGTCGGGCCCTACTTTTCAGAGATCGCCAGCGGACTGAATTCCGACCATGTTGTGACGAGAAGCGTCAGAGATAGCGCGGCATCACTGGATATCACCGCTGAAGGTAAGGATCGTGGTGACTATCTGTCAGCACTGGCTCGGCCGCCCGGAAAACTCCGCGTTGGAGTGAGCACTGTTTCACCTTCTGGGCATCAGGCAGGAAAGAATCAGGTTGAAGCCGTCCGGCAAGTTGCTCTGGCACTTGAAGATGCCGGGCATACAATCGTCGAGTATCGATATCCGAGCGTCATGTCGTCGGGGGATTGGTTTGATCTTCTCTGGATATACGACATCGTCAAGCTCGTGGAAGATCACGCGCGCGAAATTGGCAGGCTTCCGCTGGACGACGATCTCGAGCCATTGACGTGGCACCTTCTGAAAAAAGCGCGTCAGGCAGGCACCAAAGAGCGCAGTAAGATGCTGGTCGGCCGCCAGGCATATATCGATCACCATCTTTCATCATTTGGCGATCTCGACGTCCTGCTTACGCCGACGCTGTCGGCCGATCCGGCGCCAGTTGGGGCATTGTCATTTAATAGTTTCCTGGACGTAGAAAGCTGGAACGAAGCAGGTTATCGATTCGCACCGTTTTCAACACCAGCCAACATATGCGGGCAGCCGGCAGCATCATGCCCGACCTTTAGAACGACAGAAGGCCTGCCAGTTGGCGTACAAATCGTGGGAAAGCCAGGACAGGATACGCTGTTGCTCCAATTGGCGGCGCAAATTGAGCAAATTGTTGGCTGGAAGTAGTTGAACCTTAGACACCCGGAAAGCGTGGCACAGCGTGCCTATCCGGGTGAATCGGCAATGTGGGAATTGCGCGGACCTGGCATATTGACGCATATATCCGGCAAACCCTGCCGAGGTACGAATGTCAGGAAAGCGGCTTGTAGCCGCCTAACCAAAGCCGATGCCCGAATGTCGGCAAAGGCCGAATTATGTGCGTAGCGCGTCCGTCAGGTTGCAGAGTAATGCAGTCGTTCCAACGCGAGAATTCTTAGGCCTAACGGCGGGGTAAGGCCGGCTTTTACCGACCATACCCGTCGTCGTCCCCACTCCTGCACAGCTATCCTACGGAACAAGACGCAGCGAGCAACCGTCAACACGGTTTCACTATCGCCACCACCCCTGGTCGAAACCCATGCTCGCTCAAAATTCTGCCTCCAGGAGGCGAAGATAGCGGGACGTTACAGGTTCGTAATTCGACGCGGACAGCCAGGCGCGCCCACCCGAAGCATTTGCGGCAGCATACGCCCACGTCGCAACGCGATTCGCCGTGATCCTGTCATTTGCCAAGCTGCGTACGCGGATTCTCTCACGTCATCGGCGTGCAATAGCGATTGCGCAACTGCGGGCGACTGCGACCGGACCCAAAGACGATCGTGGCCGGACAACCGCGCCATCTTCCGCTTACCGAGCCACACGTCCAGCTTCTGCACGCAAGCGCACAACAAAACGTTCGATCCAAACCCCGCAAGCCAACCTCACCGGATAAAAAAAACGCCAACCTCTCCAGGTTGGCGTTTCACCAGCGGCACTACCGCTATCAGAACTGATTCATCGTATTGTCTTTACCCGCCGCCTTCAGGGCTGCGTCGCCGCTGAAATACTCCTTGTGATCGTCGCCGATGTCCGAGCCGGACATGTTCTGGTGCTTGACGCAGGCGATGCCCTGGCGGATTTCCTTGCGCTGCACGCCAGCCACATAACCCAGCATGCCCTGGTCGCCGAAGTATTCCTTGGCGAGGTTGTCGGTCGACAGTGCGGCGGTGTGATAGGTCGGCAGCGTAATCAGGTGATGGAAGATGCCTGCTTCGCGCGCCGCGTCGGCCTGGAAGGTGCGGATCTTCTCGTCGGCGGCGATCGCCAGTTCGGTCTGATCGTATTCCGCGCTCATCAGTTGGGCGCGGTCGTATGCCGACACATCCTTGCCCGCGGCCTTCATCGCGTCATACGCCTGCTGGCGGAAGTTCAGGGTCCAGTTGAACGACGGGCTGTTGTTGTACACCAGCTTGGCGTTCGGGATGACCTTGCGGATCTCGCTGACCATGCCGCCGATCTGGCCGATATGCGGTTTTTCGGTTTCGATCCACAGCAGGTCGGCGCCGTTTTGCAGCGAGGTGATGCAATCCAGCACGCAGCGCGCTTCGCCCGAGCCGGCGCGGAACTGGAACAGGTTGCTCGGCAGGCGCTTGGGACGCAGCAGCTTGCCGTCGCGCTTGATGACGACGTCACCGTTGCCCAGTGCGTCGGCCGAAATTTCGTCGCAATCGAGGAAGGCATTGTATTGGTCGCCCAGGTCGCCCGGTGCGTGGGTCACGGCGATCTGCTTGGTGAGGCCGGCGCCCAGCGAGTCGGTACGGGCCACGATGATGCCGTCGTCCACGCCCAGTTCCAGGAAGGCGTAGCGGATGGCGCGGATCTTGGCGAGGAAGTCCTCGTGCGGCACGGTGACTTTGCCATCCTGGTGGCCGCACTGCTTCTCGTCGGACACCTGGTTTTCGATCTGAATGCAGCATGCGCCAGCTTCAATGAACTGCTTGGCCAGCAGGTAGGTCGCTTCGGCGTTGCCGAAACCCGCGTCGATGTCGGCGATGATCGGCACGACGTGCGTGACGTGGTTGTCGATTTTTTCCTGGATGGCGGCCTTGGCCGGGCCAACGGCCGCGTCCAGCTGGCGGAACAGGCCGCCCAGCTCACGGGCGTCGGCCTGGCGCAGGAAGGTGTACAGCTCGCGGATCAGCGCGCTAACCGAGGTCTTTTCGTGCATCGACTGGTCCGGCAGCGGGCCGAACTCGGAGCGCAGCGCGGCCACCATCCAGCCGGAGAGGTACAGGTAGCGGCGCTCGGTGCTGTTGAAGTGCTTCTTAATGGAGATCATCTTCTGCTGACCGATAAAGCCGTGCCAGCAGCCCAGCGACTGGGTGTACTTCGACGGGTCGGCGTCGTAGGCGGCCATGTCGGCGCGCATGATCCCGGCGGTGTACCTGGCGATGTCCAGGCCCGTCTTGAACTTGTTCTGGGCACGCATGCGGGCGGCATACTCGGGATTGATCGCGTTCCATGCGCTGCCGTGGTTCTCTTTCAAAGCGGCAACTGCCTTGATGTCGTCTTGATACTGGGCCATGTGTCTCTCCTAAGAGCAAAGCGCGTTTGATAGATGGTTGAGCGTGCCGCCACGTTTGTCGAAGCGAACTGCATGACTTAATAGTAGCGCCGTTCGTGCTGTGTCTTATATAAGACATAAGACACAATTTATGCTTATTTTTCAATGAGATACGCGCGTAATTTTGCGATATAAAACACGCTTTCAAAGGGCGGAAAAATGATGCAGCGGAAGTTCGAAGTGAATTCCGTGATGTGAAACGCGTTTTCGGTGGCCGGAGGCAGGCCGGGCACGGATGGCTCGAGCGGCGCTGGCTGGCCGGATGAGCAACGCGGTGCACGTGATGACCGCCCGAAAAAGAAAACGGCCCGATCGGCGTAAGCCGATCGGGCCGTTTCGGTCAGCCTGACCCTCTCATTCGCGCCGGCATGGCCGACGCGAATCTATAAAACTCAACCCGCTTTTCGCACGGGCGGAAAGCGCCGCCTGGTATTGCCGATGCCGATGCGGCGGAAGCGCTCCTTCTTGGTCTCTTCCTCGAAGTGCGACAGCGAGACCTTCACGAGGTCAGCGGTCGAAACGATGCCCACGAGCCGCATCGATTCGCGATCGGACACCACGGCCAGGCGCTCGAGCCCATGCACTGCGAGACGCGCGGCGATCCGGCGGCAGGTTTCCTCGGGCAGTGCCACGTCCGGCGTGCGCAGCGCGAGCAATTTGCCGAGCGGCTGGTCGAGCGCGTCGCCGGCATCGCCCGCGCGCACCGCTTCGAGCATCGCGCGGTCCACCATGCCAAGCACGGCGCCATCGCGTACCACCGGCCAGGCGCGGCGCTTCTGCGCGGGACCGAAGTGCTGCGCAAGCGCATCGCGCACGCTCACGGCGGCGTCGATCGTCTCGACGTTGCGCGTCATGACTTCTTCGACGTAATGGCGCTCGAGTGGATCGACGCCGTACTCGCGATAGATGTGATAGCCGCGCCGCGCGATCTTCTCGGTCATGATCGAGCGCTTCATGACGACCGTGGCGAAGCCGTGCGCGAACAGCGTGGCCGTGAGCAGCGGCAACAGTGCGTTGGTGTCGTGCGTGAGGCCGAAGGCGAACACGATGGCCGTGAGCGGTGCGCCGAGCGTGGCGCCGAGCGTCGCCGCCATGCACACGAGCGGCCAGAGCGCGGGGTCGCTGCCGGGCAGCACATGGCTCAGCACGCAGCCGAGGCCCGCGCCCAGCATGAGCAGCGGCGCGAGCACGCCGCCCGAGGTGCCCGAGCCGAGCGCCACGACCCAGATCACGGCTTTCACCACGAGGATGGCGATGGCCACCTGCAGGATGATGTGCTGATGGAGCAGGTCGCCGATCACGTCGTAGCCCACGCCCAGCGCGCGCGGCTCGATGAAGCCGCCGATGCCCACCACGATGCCGCCGATCGCGGGCCACCAGGACCAGTGCAGCGGCAGGTGCGCGAACAGGTCCTCGACCTTGTAGAGCGCGGCGGAAAGCCCCGAGGCGAGCGCGCCCGAGAGCAGCCCGGCGATCACGCACGAGAACAGCGCGAGCGCATGCGGCGTCGGGGTCTGCATCGCGAAGAGCGGCTCGGTGCCGAAGAACGCGGCGCGCGCGAAGCCCGCCACGGCGCAGGCGAGCGCGACCGGCAGGAAGCTGCGCGGGCGCCATTCGAAGAGCAGCAGCTCGACCGCGAGCAGCACGGCGGCAACCGGCGTGCCGAACACGGCCGTCATCCCGGCGGCGGCGCCCGCGACGAGCAGCGTCTTGCGCTCGGCGGAGGTGAGCCGCACGCACTGCGCGAGGAGCGAGCCGATCGCGCCGCCCGTCATGATGATCGGGCCTTCGGCGCCGAACGGCCCGCCGCTGCCGATCACGATGCCCGACGAAAGCGGCTTGAGCACTGCGACTTTCGGCGACATCTTGCTCTTGCCGAACAGGATGGCCTCGATGGCTTCGGGAATGCCGTGGCCGCGGATCTTGTCGGAGCCAAAGCGCGCCATCATCCCGACGATCAGCCCGCCCACCGCCGGCACGGCGATGACCCAGAGCCCGAGTGTGTTCAGCGCGGGCGAGTGATCGGCGAACGAGAAGCGGCCGTAGAAGAACAGATTCGTGAACCAGTGGATGAGGCTCAGGAGCACGAACGCGGCGAGCGTGGCCAGCGCGCCAATGAAGGCGGCGAGCGCGCTGATGCCGGGCAGGCGCGCGTTGGCCGAAAAGTCGCGCTTGTGGGAATCGTCGAGATGCATGGTCGTCAAAGATCGATTTGCGGAACGGTGAAGGTGCCGTCGAGCGATTGCAGCTCTGCGCGATGGAGTTCGGCGAGACGCGCAAGCAGCCTTTCACCGGCATCGAGCAGATGCACTTCCACCTGGCGGCGATCGCGCTCGCTCACGCGCCGCTCGACCAGCTCGAGTGCCTCGCAGCGCGAGACGAGCGCCACCACGCCGTGATGCTGCGCCTGCAGCCGCTCGGCAATCTCGCCGATGGTCGCCCACGTGCGGCCAGGATAGCCCTTCACGTGCAGCAGCAGCAGATATTGCAGCGGCGTGATGCCTTCGCCCTGGGCGGCCTGTTCCGAGAAACGCTCGAAACGGCGCATCTGATAGCGGAACTCGGACAACTGCTCGAAATCGGTCTTGGTCAGACCGCGCGAATGGTTCTTCATTGGGAATTCAAATGGGTGCGATTCAAAATGCGAATATATCACGACGTGATATTTATCGGCGAGCGCATCCCGAGGCCTGACGCAACGCGCAACCGCGTCACGGGTTGCGTGAGGCTCAGGCGCTCTGACGCTGCAGCGGCTGGGCCTGCCGGTACAGACCCGAGATCAGATCCGCCTGCGTGACGATGCCCACGAGGCGCCGCTCGCCGTCCACCACGGGCACGTGGTGGTGGCCGCGGCCCGCGAAGATGCCAAGCAGTTCGACGATCGGCGTCTCGCCGGAAATGGTGCGAACGTGCGTGCTCATGATTGTGCTCACGTGCACGCCATCGGCGGGATGCGCGGCGACGCCGCTTCGGAGCGAGTGCAGCAGGGCGCGCAGCGGGTGGCGGCCGAGGCCTTCTTCCGCAAGGTCCGCGCGCGTGACGATGCCTTTCACGTGGCCTTGGGCATCCACGACCGGCAGCGCCTTGATGTCGTGCCGCTTGAGCAGCGTGCGCGCAGCGCCCACCGTCGTCGCCGGCGTGATGCTGACCACGTCGCGCGTCATGACAGCGCCGCAGTTGAGCTCGCCGAAGCTGCGCGCGTAGGAGCGGATCTCCGTTTCGCGCAGCAGCGCCTCGAGGTCGTCGGTGTCGATGTCGAGCAGTTCGTCGCGCTCGCGCAGCACGGCTTCGAGATCGGCGCGCGAGAAGCCGCCCGCTGCGGCCGCGGGCTGCGTGGCCTTGGGCTGCCGCGCCGCGTGCGGATAGCGGTGGCCGGTGGCCGTGTGATAGACGAGCGCGGAGACGAGCAGCGTGAAGGATTGCAGCGCGACCGGCTCGAACACGAACTCGTAGCCGAGCGCATGCACGGCGGGGCCGCCGAGCACGGCGGTGAGGGCGACGGCGCCCGAAGGCGGGTGCACGCAGCGCAGCGTGAACATCGCGCAGACTGCCACGCCGATGGCGACGGCAGCCGCCTCCACCGGATCATGAATGAACATCGCACAGGTCACGCCCACGGCGGCCGAAACGAGATTGCCCCCGATGATCGACCACGGCTGCGCGAGCGGGCTCGCGGGCACGCCGAACAGCAGCACGGCCGAGGCGCCCATCGGTGCGATCAGGAAGGGGATGGTCGAGGCGTTGCCGAGCAGGGAGTGCGAAACGGCGCCGGTGACCGCAATGCCGACCAGAGCGCCCAGGCCGGAGCGCAGGCGCTCACGCCAGCGGAGGGTAACGGGGGACGGGGCGAAACGCGTGAGCCAGCGAAGAATTCTGAAGCGTGACACGGCTGAAATGGCGATAAAAAGAGGTGCGAATTGCGTCCCCGCCGGGGCGCCGGGGATTTTTTAAGATGGCGATTGTATCGCAACGTGATATATGTTGCGACGCATTGTCGCTGATACTTGTCATTTGGGGTTGGATCTTCGCAGGCCGGTCCGTAGAGCCGGATAGTGCCTCGCGCAAAGCGTGCGTGCCGGCGCCCGGATCGCCCGGATGTAACAAAACCGCTGCACATGTAACGCAGCGCGCCCGTGGCGCCGCGCGGCGCTGCGTTGGGTTACGCTGGCAAGCGCCTCACGCGCCTGCCTCACACCACAGTCTTGTTCCCGGCCTCCTCACGTGGCGCGCGCCAACGCATTAGACTGAGTGTCGGCCGGCGTGGCGCGCAGGCTGGCGCACGCCTCGCGCGGCCGCACCGCATCCCAACGATCGACACGGACGAGAAATCGCATGAAGAAGCTCTTTTTCCTGGGCGCGCTGTTTGCGTGGTTCACCATGGGGTTCACCTTCAGCGCGAGCGCGTTCGCGCAGGGTGTCGACCAGTCGGATCCCCAGGCCCTCATCAAGACGGCCACCCAGCAGGTGCTCGACGAAGTGCGCACGAAGGCCATCGCGCCGGACGACATCCCGCGCATTCGCGCTATCGTCGACCGGGACATCCTGCCCTATGTCGATTTCCGCCGCACCACGCAGCTCGCGATGGGCCGGCACTGGCGCACCGCCACGCCCGCGCAGCAGCAAAAGATCGTCGAGCAGTTTCAACTACTGCTGATCCACCTGTACTCGGGCGCGCTCGCGCAGCTCAAGCCCGATCAGCAGATCGAATACGGGCCCATGCGCAACGCGCCGGGCGACACCGACGTGGTCGTGCGCACGCTCGCGCAGACGAGCGGCAAGCCGGTCGAGATCGACTACCGTCTGTACAAGACGCCCCAGGGCTGGCGGCTCTACGACCTGAACGTGCTGGGCGCGTGGCTGATCCAGACCTATCGCGCGCAGTTCAACGACAAGATTCAGGAGTCCGGCGTGGATGGCCTGATCCAGTACCTCACCTCGCACAATCAGGAACTGGAGGCCGGCAAGCCTTGATCGCAGCCCTTTCCCGAGGGACGTGTCTGCGCTACGCTTCTCGCCCGCTTTTGTCAGCTTGTTGCCCAGTTCTCGCCGGACTGGCGCCGCACGCACTACCCTGAACTCAGGCGCGCAAGATGCGCGTCTGACATGATCGCCCGACCAGCCAACGCTTCGCCATGAATTTCCAGAGCCCGCCTGAGAGGCCATACCCCGAGCAGTCGAACGGACTGTCGCCGGGCCGCCGCAACCGTGTCTTCGCGTCGAGCACGCCCACGCTGCACACGCTCGCCGCAGTCGTCACGGGGGTGGTGGTGGTCTCCGGCCTGTACTTCGGCCGCCCCATGCTCATACCGATCACGCTCTCGGTGCTGCTGAGCTTTCTGCTCGCACCGCTCGTGAACGCGCTGCACCGGCTGCACATCCCGCAGTTCCTTTCGATCATGATCGCGGTGCTCGCCACCGTGCTCGCGCTGGCGGGCGTGGGCGCGCTGATCGCCGCGCAGGTCGTGCAGCTTGCGGCCGACCTGCCGCAGTACCAGGAAGCCATCATGGAGAAGGCGGAAACGGTGCAGGAAAAGACCGTGGGCCGCGCCGACTCGCTGATGACGCGCGCGGCCACCGCGCTCCAGCGCATCACGCCCACGCCGCCGCCCGCGCCGCCGCAGCCGCGCGGGCGCGCCGCGCGCAACCAGCCGCAGCAGCCGATGCCCGTCGAGGTCCACACGCCCGCGCCCACGCCGCTGCAGCTCGCGCGCAGGGCGTTCGCGCCGGCCATCGCGCCGCTCGAAACGGGCTTCATCGTGCTCGTGGTGACCATCTTCATCCTGTTCCAGCGCGAGGACCTGCGCGACCGGCTCATTAGCGTGTTCGGCTCCGACGACCTGCACCGCACCACCACGGCCATCAACGACGCCTCCGAACGGCTCTCGCGCTACTTCGTCGCGCAACTGGGGGTGAACGTCTCGGTGGGGGGCGTGATCGCCATCGGGCTCGCGGGCATCGGCGTGCCGGGCGCGCTGCTGTTCGGGGCGCTCGCGGCGCTCCTGCGCTTCGTGCCCTACATCGGCATCTGGATCGCCGCAGTCATGGCGACCCTGCTGGGCGCCGCCATTCAGCCGCAGTGGACCATGGCGGTGTCGACGCTGATCTTCTTCATCGTCGTCGACGTGGTGGCGGGACAGTTCGCCGAGCCGATGCTCTATGGCCGCCGCGCAGGCCTTTCGCCGCTCGCGGTGGTGGTGGCGGCGATCTTCTGGGCCTGGCTCTGGGGCCCGGTCGGGCTGGTGCTGTCCACGCCGCTCACGCTGTGCATCGTCACGCTCGGCCGTTACGTGGACCGCCTGAACTTCCTGACCATCCTGCTCGGCGACCAGCCGGCGCTCACGCACGCACAGACCTGCTACCAGCGCCTGCTCGCCGACGATCCGCACGAGGCATTGGTGCAGGCCGACCGCCTGCTCGTGGACATGCCGCTCATCGACTATTACGAGCAGGTGGTGTTCGAGGGCCTGCGCTTCGCGCGCAACGACGTGCTGCGCGGCGTGCTGCCCGCCGAGCAGCTCGCGCGCATCAATCAGGCGCTGCTCGACATCGTGGAAGATCTGGAATCGGTGGAAGACTCGCGCGACGCCGCAAGCGTTGACGCGAGCGGGCGCAAGTCCGCCGAGGGCGGCGACGAGGCGCCCATGGCGATTCCCAAAGACGGGCGCGTCGTGCTGTGCGTGCCGGGGCGCGGCACCTTCGACGAAGTGGTGGTGGCGATCGTCTGCCAGTTGCTCGTGCGCGCCAACGTCCCCTGTACGGCGACGACCTACGAGGAGATGCGCGCGACACGCGGGGCCATGGTGGACGCGCAAGCGACGCACGCCATCTGCGTGGTGTCGCTCGACGCCCAGGAATCGCCGCCGTACCTGCGCAATCTCGTGCGGCGCTTGCGCGAGCGCGCGCCTGCCGTGCCGATCATCGTGGGCGTGCGGGCGGCGCGGCGCGAAGAGGGCCCGAGCATCGCCGATGACTTCGGCACGCATTACGCCGCTACGCTGCTTGACCTCGTGGAGGAATGCGGCGCGGCGCTCGCGGACCGGCCGGAGGCGCCAGAGCAAAGGCAAGCGGACGCGAGAATGTGACAGTCACGCTGATGTCACATTGAGGCACGATGATATGCGCCCTATGCCCCTCTGGTTGCGGCATTGCCAGGAGACATGAAGTGCTGAGCCCTCACGAGTTTGCAACACTGATGCTGATCCGCCACGCGCCGGAGCAGATCGACATGAACCGCCACGAACTCGACACCTTGCTTGAACACCAGCTCGTCGCGCTCGTGCAGCGCGGCGAAGGCCTCCACCTGCCGTCGCTCACGATGGCGGGCCGCTCGCTGCTCGACGCGCTTGGCCGCGTCGAGCCCGCATACTTCGCGCACGAGGACATGAGCAGCTGCGACGCGCATTGAGGCGCGCGCTGACGTTCATTGACGGTTATCCGGGCTGGGCCATCTGGCTTGGGTCGTCCGGCCTGCACATCCCGCCGCGCAAAAAAAAGCGCCGACAGTTGCCCGCCGGCGCGCATAACTTCGACTCTGCATGGTCCCAGAATGAACGGGGACAGGGTATGGCGCTCGGCGCGCGGACCCGCAAGTCAACTGGCCCGCTGCGTTGCTCCATGACCTGATTAACGGTCGCCCCCGCGCCGCGTTGAATGCGGACAAACCCGTTTCTCGGCAACCCTGGATGCAAACGTTGGCCGCGAAAGACGCTCCATCGCAGCTGCATTCGTTGCCTGCCTCCTTGCATCCTGCCAGGCGACGGTCAGACAAACGCGGCGCTTCGAATCCGGCACCGCTACCCCATCCCATGCAAGCGCCGATGCATCTGCCCGAGCGCGAGATGGTCAGCCAGGCGCGAGAAGTGCTCTCGCGGCAGTTGCTGGTCTGAAGCGCGCGCGGTGGCGCACTCACCAGTCGATGCGGTGCTTCTCTTCGGTTTCGCGATGACGATGGTCGTCGTCGCTGTGCAGATAAAGGCTCGTCGTGCTGAGCGAGGCATGGCCGAGGTTGTCGCGCACGAGCCGCAGGTCGACGTCGCCGTCCGCCATGTGCGAACCCGCGCTGTGCCGCAGCCAGTGCGCCGACGCGCTTTCGAGCCGCGCCGCACGCGCCGCGCTGGCGGCCGCACGGGCTGACGCTTGGGATTCCGCTTGCGTGGCCGCTTGCGTCGCGTGCTGCACTTCAGTGACTCCAGACAGCTCCGCTTCGCGCGCAGCCGCCTCGCGCAGACGCTGCGCCGCCCCCGCGAAGATCTCCTTGACGATGGTATGCAGCGCCGCGCGCGTGAGCGGCTTCGTCGACTTGCCGAGCGGCAGCACGAGCGGCGTCGTTTCGTGTGGCGCGGGCAGCGCGGGCAGACCGCGTTCGCGGCGATAGCGCGCGAGCTCCGCCATCATCTCCGCGCTGGCGGGCACGAGCCGCCGTTTCTCGCCCTTGCCGAGCACGTCCAGCCACCAGCGCTGCGCACCCGCGCCGTCGCGGCGCGCGAAGAAGTCGCCCATCGTGTTCGTGCCCACTTCGGAGATGCGCAGGCCGCCCAAATAAAGCAGCGTGAGGAGCCAGCGCGCGCGCGAGTGGCGCTCGCGTTGCCGCTCGCTTTCGCGCGGCAGGCTCTCGACGTAGGCCTTTACGTCCTCCCAGAGCTCGCGTTCGAGATAGCGCGTGATGCGCGGCTGCGCGCGGCGCGAACGCTGACGCGAGAGCGACAGCGGATTGCCCGCGAGATAGCCGGCGCTCACGAGCCAGGAGAACAGCGCGTTGAGGATCACCATGGCCTGGCGCTGGCTGGCCGCGGAGAGCGGGCCGTAGAAGGGCCGCCAGCGCGCGTCGTCGCGCGCGTGCTTGCGTCCGCCGCCCGCGACCCAGCGCGCGGCGGGCTGGGGATCGGCGAGAAAATGCTGGTACGCGACCAGATCCTCGTGCGTGAGCGACGAAAGCGCTTTGCCGAGCTGCACGATCGACCAGAGGAGCAGCCGCTCCGACTCCTTGCGATAGGTCTCGAAGGTCGCCTTCGAGTCCGCGACGCGCGCGAGCCACGCACGGATGGCGTCGAGGTCGTTCGCCGCCGCGATCTGCATGCGACCGTGCGCGCGGTTCGCGCCGTCACGGCCGTCGAGATCGGCGGGAAGTTCGAGTGCGTCCAGCGGGCGCGGAGCGAGGAGAGCGGTTTGCATGGGCAGTCGGTGCGGCGGTGCGATATAGCGGCGATGCGCTCAAGCGTGGGTGTGTCGATGCGGCGGCGAAGTTCAGGGGCATTTCAGGTGGGAACTATAGCGCGGCAACCGCGCGCCGCGAAATGCCGCCAACGGCGATAATCGCGCAGACTCGCGCCGCCCGGCGCGAACTTGACCTCACCCTATGGCGCTTCGCGATGAAACTGCTTGCCCCCATTCCGATCCTGCGCATGTTCTCGGTGGAGAAAGCGTATGCGTTCTATATCGACTACCTGGGCTTCACGCCCGATTGGGAGCATCGCTTCGAGCCGGACTTGCCGCTTTACGTGCAGGTGCATCGCGACGCGCTGGTCCTGCATCTGAGCGAGCATCACGGCGACGGCACGCCCGGCACCGCGCTCTTTTTGCCGGTTGAGGATATCGGCGAGTTTCATCGCGAGCTCTGCGCGAAGCGCTACGCTTACGCGCGGCCTGGCATCGAGGAGATGCCATGGGGCCGCGAGGTGCAGATTACCGATCCGTTCGGGAATATGCTGCGGTTTTGCGAGTTGAGTTAGGGCGGGGGATTGTCGGATACCGTAAAAGACGATCGCGCCATGGCGAGAACGCCAGCGAATCCCTTATGCATTTGAATAAAATCGCTCCAGATACTATTGTTGGGCGGGGTGTTCGACGAATCTTTTAACGCCGCGCGTTGTCTGCCTCCAGGTTTGCGATCGTCGTCGTAACCGGTCGGAGCGGTTAAATGATTAAGCGGTTTTCGCTCATTTCGGTTTCGATTGCGCTGGGATGCATCGCGACGATTGCGCCTGTGTTGACGAGCATTTACGTCGCGGACGAGGATGTCGAGCGGCGGGATCAGAACGAGTTGCGCGATTTCGCAGCAAAGGCGCTCATGCGCTCGGAACTGGTCACGTATCAAGCCTTTGCCGCGCTCGCAGAACTGGACCGCTTTCCGGGCGCTTCATGTTCTCCGGAGAACCTTGCGCAAGCGGCACGCGTGATTTTCAACTACGGCTACATCCAGGACGCCGGCACGTATAGCGATGGGCAATACCTCTGCTCGCCGCTGCTCGGCGATGTGCGCACGAAGCACCTGGCATTGCCGCCGCCCGATTGGCGAAGTGCCGACGGCTATTCGGTCTGGTTCATGCGCAAAAGCCCATTGAGCGATGTGCGTGAAGATATTCAGGTTGGCCGCAACGGACATTACGTCTTTATCGATCCCAAGTCCTACGTCGACCTGATCGATCCGGCTAGACGCCCGATCGCGGCAATCAATACTGCCACGGGCACGTTATTCGCGTTGTCGTCCGGCGCGAACAAGGATGAGATGCTCAACGCCTGGAAGCTCGGCGGCAAGTTGAACACTCAGGGGTGGTACTACGCCGTCGCAAAGTCCGCAACGCGACCGCTTGCTGTGGTCGTCAAGGCGCCGAGAAGCAGCCTCGTTGGCGACTGGCCGAAACTGCTTGCCATGTGGCTTTCCATCGGCGTTGCGCTTGGCGCTGGCTTCGGTTGGCTCGCGTACAAGCGCGTTTCGCATCAGCTTTCTTTCACTGCGACGCTGGAATGGGCCATCGCACGCAAGAAAATCCAAGTCGTATATCAGCCCATTGTCAGGCTTGCAGACAATCGATGCGTGGGCGTCGAAGCCCTGGTCAGGTGGCAATTGAATGGCCGTTACGTTTCCCCCGAGATTTTTGTCGCTGTCGCCGAGCAAAATCATCTGATCCAGCCGCTTACCGATCTGGTGCTTGCACGGACCATTGCGGAACTGTCGCCGCTCTTCCGTGCAGACCCGACGTTTTACGCATCGATCAATTTGAGCAGTGAGGATTTACGCAGCGATCGGTTTCTTAACCTCCTTACGAATGCACTCAAAGGCACAGGCATTGCCTCTTCGCAGATACGCATTGAAGCCACCGAACGCCGCTTCATGAATGCCGATGAGACTCGCGGCGTAATAGAAGCGTTCAGGACTGCTGGGCATCCGGTTTACATTGACGACTTTGGCACCGGCTACTCCAGTCTCTCCTACCTCCAGACTTTCCAGGTGGATGTTCTCAAAATCGACAAGTCGTTCGTCGACACAATGGCAAAGGACAGTGCCTCGAGCATCGTCGCGCCGCACATCATCGCGATGGCGCATGAGCTGGGTCTGGAAGTGGTTGCCGAGGGTGTCGAATCCGCACCGCAGGTGGAATATCTCAGAGAGAGGGGCGTGCAGTACGTACAAGGTTGGTACTTCGCGAAGGCCATGCCCGTGATCGAACTGATGGCATGGCTACTCGCACGCGAGAAGCCGCAGGAGGCAGCCAGGCTCACCACGTTGTAGCCTCCATCCGCGTAGCCTGGCGCATTCGCGGCAAAGGAGAAGCCATGGAAGAGATCCCCAAAGCCAGGGCCCTGTTCATTGCAGGCTTTGGTCCGATTGTGGTTGAACGCGAGGCTAGCCGCGCCCTCTACAGTCGCGCCTTCGGTATCCCCTTCAAGGAAGAGAAGGACGGCTACCTCCATACGGAGCGTCTGAAAGGCGCAAACACGTTCGCCCTGTGGCCGCTCCCCCAGGCCGCCCAGTCGTGCTTCGGCACGGATTCGTGGCCTCGCGACGTGCCCATCCCGCAAGCCTGGATCGAGTTCGATGTCGAGAACGTCGCAGCGGCTACGGCGGAGCTTGAATCACAAGGGTATCGGATGCTGGTCAGGAACCGGAACGAGCCGTGGGGCCAGGTGGTCAGTCGCTTCATCGGGCCGGAAGGGTTGCTGGTGGGCATTACCTTTACGCCAGCGATGCGTGAAGAGAAGTGACGGCGCCCGGGGGCGTGACCCACGCGAGTGGTTAGAGACCGCCGCCAGCGATCGCTCATTGGATCGGCAGATAGCGCTCCACCAGTCTTGCCCAAAATGCGGAGCCGACGACGAGGTTCTCATCGTTAAAGTCATAGGTCGCGCTATGCAGGGTGTTCCCGCCATCGGTCGGGCCGTTCCCGATGCGCAGGAATGCGCCGGGGCGTTCCTGCAGCATGTACGCAAAGTCCTCGCTGCCCATCAACGGGGCCATCTGCTCCGTCACCCGATCCGCGCCAACCAGCTCTTTCGCGACCGCTATCGCCAGCTCTGTTTCGGCATCGCTGTTGGTCACCATCGGATACCCCTCCACATAGTCGACGATGGCGTGGAGCCCATAACTATCGGCTTGTGCATGCACGAGCCTGGTGATTCTTTCTTTGAGCATGCGCCGCACGTTTGAGTCGAACGAGCGGACGCTGAGGCTCAACTCGACCTCGCCCGGAATCACGTTGGGCGCCGATCCGCCGGCGATCTTGCCAATGGTCACGACCGCGGACTGGGCCGGGTCGACATTGCGCGACACGACGGTCTGCAAGGCCATGACGATGCTGCCTGCCGCCACGATCGGGTCGTTGGCCAGATGGGGGCGGGCAGCGTGCCCACCCTTGCCCACAATCTTCACGAACACGCGGTCGCCCGCGGCCATGAAGTTTCCCTTGCGGAACATGAACGTGCCTGCCGGAGCGCCAGGATGGTTGTGCATGGCGAACACCGCGTCGCAGGGGAACCGTGTGAAGAGTCCTTGCTCGACCATGCGCTTGGCCCCGCTGTCATAGCCGCGCTCTTCGGCTGGCTGGAAGATCAGGTGCACGGTGCCGTCGAAGCATTGGCGTTGCGCGAGGTGTCGGGCCGCGCCGAGCAGCATGGCGGTGTGCCCGTCGTGGCCGCACGCATGCATGCGGCCCGGACGCAGGCTCTTGTGGCTGAAGGTGTTGAGCTCATCGATCGGCAGAGCGTCCATGTCGGCGCGGATTCCGATGCGGCGCTCGCCCGAGCCCAGTCGCAACGTGCCGACCACGCCAGTGCCGGCAATGCCCGTCTCGACCGAGTAACCGTATTCCTTCAGGCGGCTTGCCACGATCTCTGCGGTCTGCACTTCCTCGAACGCCAGTTCAGGGCAGCAATGCAGCGCATAGCGGAGCTTGCGCATGTCGTCGGCAAGCGGTTGCAGGTCGGAGACGGAGCTGAGGTCAGGTAATAGCATGTTCGATTCAGAAAAAAACGGGTGAGCAGACCCTAGAAGGGGCCCCACTGCATGGCGACGCCTGTTGCAATGGCGACGACGCTGATCGCGAACCAGGCAACCAGCAAAGGCAAGACGAACCGCACCCACTTGAAGTAGGGAATGCCGGCCGTTGCGAGGACAGCCATCAGGACACCGGAAGTCGGGTTGAAGCAGTTGATGAAGCCTTCGCCGAGCAACACCGCCTGTACCGTGACCTGCCGGGTCAGGTGCAGCGCGTCGCCGAGCGGAGCGAAGATCGGGATGAGCACCGCGGATTCGCCCGATCCGGACGAGATGCCGACATGAATCAACGCAGCGCTCAGGAACATGCTGATCGCGGCCGCCGTGGAATGGAGCGGGGCAAGCCATCCGGCGAGCATGTTGACGATCGGGTCCAGGATCTTCCCTTCACTGAGGACGATCGAGATGGCGCGCGCCATGCCCACCACGAGCGCGCCCTTGATGAGCCCGCTGCAGCCGTGAAGGAAGGTGTCCGCGATCTTGCCCGGGCGAATGCCGCTCACGACTCCAGAGGCAATCGCCATGACCAGAAACATCGCGATCATTTCGGTCTCGGCCCAGTGCCGCGTCGACGAACCGTAGACGAAGACCGACAGGCAGACGAGCACGATGCCGACGACGATGGCTTGCCGGGCGTCGAGTCGCCGTGACGACGAGGCAGCCATGCTCCCGTCCTGCGCCGGTGCGCAAACCGCGACGCCGCTGATGCGATCCGCGCGAACTCGTGCGATGAGAAACACGATGGTGGCCACCACGAAGGCGATGTAGATGCACACCCGGAAGGTCATGCCGGAAAACATCGGCAGGCCGGCCAGGCGTTGCGACAATCCCGTCGTGACCGGATTGAGGATGCCCGTGTTGAAGCCGGCATAGGTGCCCAGATAGATCAGGCCTGCGCCGATCTCCTTGCGCAGTCCCATCGATTCCGCAAGCAGCAGGCCGAGCGGAACGAACGCCACAACCGAGTTCGTCACCACACCCAAGGTGCCGAGCAGCGAAAAGACCACGCAAAGGACAATCACGGCGATGTGCGTGCGCGTCCCTTCCCGGCGTGCAACCAGGGCGAGCGCGCTGCGCACGGCGCCCGTTGCTTCGAGCACGGCCAGCGCACCGCCGGTGAACAGAATGAGAAAGATGATGGGCGCGGAGACGATCATCCCTTTGGCGAGCGCCACGAACATCTCACCGGGCATCACGCCGTGCTGTGCGACCGGTTTCAGGCTGTTCGGCACCACAAAGCTGATGCCGCTGCTGAGCGTGCGGGAAAATTCGCCTGATGGCACGAGCCATGTGGCAAGCGCGGCCAGCACCAGCATGAGAAAAAGCAGCGCGTAGGGACTGATCGGCTCCTTGCCTGCGCTCACGCGGGATGGCTGGCGCTCTTGCTGCGCGCCTTCAAGTGGCTGGCTGGTGTCGTTCATGGGGCTCCTCCATCGATGCGCTCGAGTTGCAATCGCTTTGTTTTTGTCCGGCTTGGGGGCGTCAACATCCCTTGACCGGCTCCGGGGCGCAGTATCAGCGAAAACGGGCATGGAAAGTTGCTTGCGCTGCTGCGAAAATGTTGCATGACATGCAACACTGGAGCCCTCATTGGATCCCTTTGAACGGAGCCTCTCGGAGCGCACGCTGCAATACCTGGTCGCGATCGCGACGTACGGCGGAATGCGTCAGGCCGCGCTTGGCCTGAATGTGAACGTCTCGACAATCAGTCGGCAGGTCGCCCTTGCCGAGCGAGAACTACGGCTTTCGCTCGTGACGCGCCGCGGCCGGAAAATGGAGTTGACCGAAGCAGGTCAGATGGCGGTCGACTATTTTCGCGACTGCGAGCGCCATGCCCGCCGATTCCGCGCCCAGCTCGATGAATACCGCAGCCTCCGGCGCGGGCAGGTCACGATCGCCGCGGGCGAGGGCATCACGACGAGTCTGGTCTCGGTCGTCTTGAGGCCTTTTTTGGAGCGATACCCCGACATCGTCGTAGAGCTGCGCACCGGCTCGCTGCCCCAGCTCATCTCCATGATCCGGGAGGACGTGGTCGATATCTGCGTGTCCATCGGCGCGTCGAACGATCCGACACTGAACGCGCGCATGTTCCAGAGCGAGCCTTTATGCGCGATCTTCCCGGTCGGCCATCCGATGTCGTCGCGCAAGTCGGTGAAGATGGAGGAGCTCGAGAACGAGCGTCTGGTCTTCATGCCCGCGGAGTTCGGGCTGCAGGCCCATGTCGATGCGATCCTGGCCGATATTGGACGCACCTGGGTGCCGGCATTCCGCTGCGACCGGTTTTCGACAGCCGCTGCCATTGCGGCGCAAAACCTGGCCATTGCATTCATGACGCGCGGGGCTGCTCAGGAGCGGATCGCCGCCGGTCAGGTCAAGGCCGTGCCGGTCGACCACCCAATCGCACGCACGTTCGATCGCTACGTGATCACTCGGGCTGGCCGCAGACTGGGCCCGGCTGCGAACTATCTACTGCGGGAAATCGTCAGGCTAATGTCGACGGTGTAGCGCGAGACGCGGCACGGGCTGCGCTCGGGGCATACGTGCCTGACGACATGTGTCCAGACGCGGCGCGCGATATCGATCTTCAGGAAACGTTGGTGCATCAGACGATGCACGCGCCGCGGATTCATGGTTGCCGCTTCATGCCGCGCCGTTGATCGCGGGGTTCTGTCCGCCCGCGCCAGACGTGGGGTGTGGTTCGCCCGCGACCCGGAGTGGCTTGTCGTGCGCGGAAGAGATGGACGGTGCACCCGTCACGCCCGGCAGCATCGACTGCAGAGAATCTCCAGCCAGGCCGATTTCCTTGAGCAGCGAATCAACGAGCGGCGCGTGCGCTCGATACGACAGCGCAGCCGACATGGCTTGCTCGGCGAGATTGCCGCCGCCGGCCCCGCCGCCTGCGCCTGGCGTGCCATCGGCGGACGATGCGCCCTGACGGTTCAGCCCATCGACCTGGATGATCTTGATGCCGTCGATCGACTTCATCGGCTCGACCGTCTGCTCGATGATCGCCGGCAGCGCCTGCAACAAGGCCAGTTTGAACTTCAGGCTGGTCTGATCCGACGAGAGCGTATTGATCGCATCGTTCAGCGCGCGCTGCGCTTCGGCCTCGGCCAACCCCTTCTTGCGCTCGGCCTCGGCCAGTTCGACGATCGCGGTGGCCTGCATCTGCGCCGCCTCGCGTTCGGCCCGCGCCTTGGTCGTGATGTGCACGGCATTCGTCTCGGCTTCCTGCGCCGCTTCGATCAGGGCGACCTGCTTGGCGCGATCGGCTTCCGCCGTGCGGCGCGTGGTTTCGACGAGCTGCTCCGCTTTCACGGCCTCGGCAAGCGATTCGTTGGCGCGCGCCTGTGCCTGAGACTGGGCCTCGGACTTCTGCGCGATGATGATTGCCTTTTCCTGCTCGGCGATCTGCGTGACCTTGGCTTGGTCGATTTCCTTCACGCGCACTTCGCGCTCGGCTTCGACCTTGCGCGAACGCACTGCCTGCTCGCGATCGATCTCCGACTCCTGCACCTGACGCTCGGCGACAATGCGGCTTTGCTCGGCTTCCTGATGGCGCTCCGCCTCGAACGCGGTAATGCGCGCACTTTGCTCGGCGGCGCGCGTCTTCACCTGCTGCTCCTGGTCGAGCTTCATGAAGGCTTCCTGCTGCTCGATCTCGAGCCGCTTGGCAAGCGCGTCGCGGTTCTTTTCTCGCACGGAAACTTCGGTGTCCTGCTCGACCTCGTTGCGCTCCTTGCGGCGGCGCTCCGTTTCCTGCGTGAGCTTCGTGAGACCTTCCGCGTCGAACGCGTTGTTCGGGTCGAAATACTCCTTGGAGGTCTGGTTGAAGTTGGTGAGCGAAACGCTTTCGAGCTCCAGCCCGTTCTTGGTGAGATCCTCGGCGACCGTGTTCTGCACGCCTTGCACGAATTTTTCGCGAGCGTCCTGCAGATCCTGCATCGTCATTTGCGCGGCGGTCGAACGCAATGCGTCCACGAACTTGTCGTCGACGAGCGCGCGCAGATTCTCGGGCGCCAGCGTGCGTTGGCCCAGCGTTTGCGCCGCGGTGGACACGCCTTCCGCCGTAGGCTTGACGCGCACGAAGAACGCGACCACCACATCGACACGCATGCGGTCTTTCGTGATCAGGCTGTCACGCGAGGCGCGGCTGACTTCCAGCTTCAGCGTATTCATGTTGATCGGAATGACCTCATGGAACACCGGCAGCACGACGGCGCCGCCGCTCATGATGACCCGCTGGCCGCCCAACCCCGTGCGCACAAACGCCCGCTCGGCCGACGCCCGCACATACAGACGCGCGAAGATCAGCCCGATCAGGCACAGCCCGACGACCACCGCCAATCCGATGGCCCCCCAGAATATGATCGTATCCATTGCTTTATTCGACTCTCAACGTAAATGGCAACAACGAAATCCGGCGTGCATAAGCCGCCGGCCGCGCTTCATCCATCGTGACGCGGACTCTTGATGGCCCGATACAACGATCCCGTGACGCGAGCGACGATCAATACCGTTTGCCCGCGTACAAATACCTGCCCTGCATCGTCAGGCTCGATTCGAACGTAATGCGCCTGACCGAATTCGTCGACGAAACGCGCCTCGGCCGGATTGCCTTGCGAGGCTTGCCCCGTAACAATGCGCACCGCCCGGCCGATAAAGTCGATTTCCGATAGCGCGCTCGATTCTTCCTGCGGCACGAGACGGCCGATCGGCTTGCCCGACTTGCGAACGAACAGCAAGGACAGCGGCAGTGCCACGCAGGCGGCAAGCGAAGGCGGCAGCATGAAGTGGAACAGCGCCTGCATGATCGACTGCAGTAACAGGCCTGCAACAGCGAATCCGGTGAGGAACAGAACGAGCAGGATAAGAAACGGCACACGGCCGATATGCAGCCAGCCCAGAAACTGCGCGACGACTCCTGTTTCGGCACCGGCTCCCGTGTGATCGATCTCGAAGTGGTGCTCAATCAAATTGCCTGCGTGCCCGGTTACGCTGAAGCCGAACAACAGTGTCAGGCCTTCCAGCACGCCGACTGAGATCATTATCCCGATTGCCATTATGAATGGCGCATATCCCGGTTGCAGCAATGAGGTCATGTGTTGTTTTCTGTCTCTGCGATATTCAGGTTCGAGTCTATATCGAATCCATGAAGTATGCGGGATGTTTCATGGGCGCACTCAATGTGTGGATGCCCCGGAGCGTGGGAATCGAAAATGTATTGAATTGAGCGAGGAAGATTGTCAAAAAATGGCAATATTTGTCGCGCATAGATTTTATCTTAGAACCTGCGAATGAAAATCCATGCGTGCCAGGACGAGGAAGGCGATTACTAGCGCGACGAATATGCCAAGTAGCCAGAGCCAGCCACGACGGGTACTCGGGAGATCGGCATTTCCCCCGGCTGCGATGCTGAATGCCACCCCCAGGATCAAGGCCAGCGCCTTGCATAGCATCCTGAAAGGCCACACGATCCAGTCTCCTAGCCGGCGGAACCGTGAATCGCGCTCGGGGCGCACGTTTCTATTTCGGAGATCGAATGTCATGTCGATACGCTGGCGCAATGGCTATATTCGCTCCCGCAAGTTGTTTCTCCACACTCGAGCTTTTTAAACCGTCGCCACCAAAAACGACTCCCCCGTTGAGGGCCGCAGCCCATCGCTACGTCCAGCAAAATACCGCGCAACGATATCGGCGGTGCTCACATGCCCGGCCTTCGAAAAGCCGGCCTCCTTCGCAAGCGCAAGCATTTCCTCCGGACGAAAGAAGCTGAGAAACGGCGTACCCGCGGCGCATGCGCGTTCATAAACGGCCTCGTGTTGCGCGCGCTCCGCAGGGTCGACGAGATCGAGCGGCAGCGTGAAGGTCATGGCGAGCGTCGATCCCGGAGCGAGCTGCGCGATCTGGCGCAGCGTGGCGAGATTCGCCTCGCGCGTGAGGTACATCGACACGCCCGTGGACGCCACCACGGTGGGTGCTTTCGCATCGAACCCCGCGCTCGCCAGCAGCGTCCACCATGACTCGCCCGCCTCGAAGTCCACAGGCACGAAGCGCAGCCACGCCTGCTCGCGATAGCCAAGTTCGATGAGCCGCTGGCGCTTCCATGCCTGCGTGCCGGGCTGATCGACTTCATACACGTGGAGCCGCGCGGCAATCTCGGGATGGCGCTGCGCGAACGTGTCGAGGCCCGCGCCCAGAATCACGTATTGCGCGACGCCCGCATCGGCCTGCGCGGCGACGAGATCCTCGATGAACCGCGCGCGGCCGACGATGGACGCGCGATAGCCGCGCGTGCCTTCGGGATGCATGTCGGGGCGATTGCGCCAGTTCGCGTCCAGTGCGGCGAGTTGCATGCCGATTGCGTCGTTGAGCACGTGCGGTTCGGCATCGACTTCCAGATGCAGAGCGCGCCAGAGCGCGACGCGGATGGCGCTGGAATCGGGTGTGGCCGTTTTCGGGTCTTGCATGAGGGTTCTCCGGTTTCGCGGGCTATGCGGCGCGCTATTGGGCGCGATCACCCGAGCGCCTGGCGCAACGCCGGACAGTGTATCCGGCGCTGGCGCTCAACCATCGTCAACCTGTCCCGCGATCCTGATCGATGCCGGGGCCTACCCCATAAATCTCCGCGCTCACCGCACGCAGCGCGTCGATCATGACGCTCGCCGCCGGCGAGAGCAGGCGGTCGGCGCGCGTGATGATGCCGAAGTCGTCCATCTGGCAGTCCATCGGCAGCGGCAGCACCGCGACCATGCCGTGCGCCGCGTAATAGTGCGCCACGTCCTCGGTGAGCACGGCGATCATGTCGCTTTGCTCGAGCACGCGCGTGATGAAGAGCAGCGCGGGCGTTTCCACGACATTCGAGGGCGGCGCGAGGCTCGCGCGCTGGAACATCAGCTCGAAGCGATGGCGCAGCACGCTGCCGACCGGCGGCACGACCCAGGTGGCGCGGGCCACGTCGGCGAGCGTGAGTGGCGCGTGGGCTCGTGCATGTGCTGCATCCGGCGTCCGTTTGTGCGCACCTTCGCGTGCACCTTTATCCGCGCTGTCATCCATAGACTCACGCGCGGCCTCCAGCAGCGGATGCCCCGGCCGCACCACGGCGCACACCGGCTCGCCCGTGAGCGGCGCGTAGCGCAACTGCAAGTTGTCGTGCTCGGCGGAAAGCCGCCCGAGCACCACGTCGAGCTTCTCCTGCGCGAGATGTTCGAGCAGCACATTGCTCGCGTCGATCTCCACGGAGATGCGCATGTTCGCATGCGTGCGCTTGACCGCCGCCACCGCCGCGGGCAGCACGCGCACGCCCGGCGAGGTGATCGCGCCCACCGCCACATGGCCGAGGCGCCCGGCCTTCAGCGCGGCGAGCTCCTCCTGCGCCTGGTCGAGGCTGCCGAGCACGGCGCGCGCGTGCCGGATCAGCGCGTCGCCGTAAAGCGTGGGCCGCATGCCGCGCGGCAGGCGCTCGAACAGCACCGCGCCCAGCATCTCCTCGAGCTCGCGCAGGAGCTTCGAGGCCGCGGGCTGCGTCAGGTTCAGTGACGCCGCCGCGCGATGAATATTGCCTTCCTCCGCGAGCGCGACGACCAGCAGCAACTGACGCGTCTTGAGCCGCGTGCGCACGTACCAGGGGCTCGAATCGAGCATGTTTCGCCTGCCTGTCCCAAATAGTTTTCAGTGTTTATACCAATGCCGAAATCGATATCGAAAGCAGCCGATTTTTCATTAGAAAGTTATCAGACTTCTCCCTAGACTGAGCCGACCGCTCCCTACAGACCCGGACGATGTCGGCAACGAAACCCAAACTGCGCTCCCAACAGTGGTTCGGCACCACGGACAAGAACGGCTTCATGTATCGAAGCTGGATGAAGAATCAGGGCATCCCCGATCACGAATTCGATGGTCGTCCGATCATCGGCATCTGCAATACGTGGTCCGAGCTCACGCCCTGCAATGCGCACTTCCGCAAGCTCGCCGAGCACGTGAAGCGCGGCGGGTACGAGGCCGGTGGCTTTCCCGTGGAGTTCCCCTACGTGGTGGCCTACGTCGACCGCACGGTGGTGGGCTTCGCGAAGCTGCACATGAACGCCGCCGTGGGGCTGAGCGACGCCGTCTATGGTCTGGGCGCGGGCCTTTTCTTCATCGGCTACTTCCTCTGCGAGGTGCCGAGCAACCTCGCGCTCGAACGCTTCGGCGCGCGTGTGTGGTTCGCGCGTATCCTGTCGTGACGTTCGCGGTGCGCGCTGCATTGCGGCCGGCACCGCGCGGCGAGGACGCCGTTGCGAGCGGGTCGTGAGCAAGGAGTCAGCGCGCGGCCCCATGCACTTTTTATGGCAGGACTGACGATATGAATACGAGCCTTTCAAGCATCAGGCCGCGCTATCGCGGCATCTTCCCCGTGGTGCCGACCACCTTCACCGAGACCGGCGAGCTCGACCTGCCGAGCCAGAAGCGCGCCGTCGATTTCATGATCGATGCGGGCTCGGATGGCCTGTGCATTCTCGCGAACTTCTCAGAGCAGTTCTCGCTCTCCGACGACGAACGCGAAACCATAACGCGCACGGTGCTCGAACATGTGGCGGGCCGCGTGCCGGTGATTGTCACCACGACGCATTACGGCAGCAACGTGTGCGCGGCGCGCAGCAAGCGCGCGCAGGAGCAGGGCGCGGCGATGGTCATGTTGATGCCGCCGTACCACGGCGCGACGTTTCGCGTGCCTGAGCAGCAGATTTACGAGTTCTACGCGCGCGTATCCGACGCCATCGACATTCCCATCATGATCCAGGACGCGCCCGCGAGCGGCACGGTGCTCTCCGCGGCGTTTCTCGCGCGCATGGCACGCGAGATCGAGCAGGTGGCGTACTTCAAGATCGAGACGCCGGGCGCCGCGAACAAGCTGCGCGAGCTGATCCGCCTCGCGGGCGAGGCGGCCGAGGGCCCGTGGGATGGCGAAGAAGGCATCTCGCTGCTGGCGGATCTCAATGCCGGCGCGACCGGTTCGATGACGGGCGGCGGTTTCCCGGACGGCATCCGTCCGATCATCGAGGCACATCGCGCGAGCCGTGTCGACGAAGCCTTCACGCTCTATCAGAAGTGGCTGCCGCTCATCAATCACGAGAACCGCCAGGCGGGGTTGCTCGCCTGCAAGGCGCTCATGAAGGAGGGTCGCGTAATCGCGTGCGAGCTGCCGCGCCATCCGTTGCCTGCGATGCATCCTGAAACGCGCGCCGAACTGGTCGCCATCGCGCGCCGGCTCGATCCGCTCGTGCTGCGCTGGGGCAAGTGATTGGTTCGATATCCAGAGTAATGAATTGACCAGTTTCGATCAAGAGGCAAAGGTCGTCATGAACGCGTCATATACGTTGGCCATCGTCGGCGTCGGCAAGATCGCGCGCGACCAGCATTTGCCTGCCATCGCGGGCAACCCCGGTTTCGAGCTCGTGGCGAGCGCGAGCCGCAACGCGCAGGTCGAGCACGTGCGCAACTACACCGATATCGGTGCGCTGCTTGCCGCCGAGTCCGAGCTTGACGCCGTCTCGCTCTGCGCGCCCCCGCAGGTGCGCTACGAGCAGGCGCGCGCCGCGCTCGAAGCGGGCAAGCACGTGATGCTGGAAAAACCGCCTGGAGCGAGCGTGAGCGAAGTGGAGGCGCTGCGCGAGCTGGCGCGCCAGCATAACCGCACGCTATTCGCTACGTGGCATTCGCGCTGCGCGAGTGCCGTCAAACCGGCGCGTGCGTGGCTTGCGCAACGGACGATCCGTGCCGTGCACGTGCGCTGGAAAGAAGACGTGCGGCGCTGGCATCCGGGCCAGCAATGGATCTGGGAGCCGGGTGGCCTCGGCGTGTTCGATCCCGGCATCAACGCGCTTTCGATCGTCACGCGCATCCTGCCGCGCGAAGTGCTGCTGCGCGGCGCGACGCTGCACGTGCCCAGCGATTGCGCGACGCCCATCGCCGCCGAGCTCGATTGCATCGACACCGACGGCGTACCGGTGCGCGCCGAGTTCGACTGGCAGCACGGCCCTGTCGAGCAATGGGAAATCGACGTGGAAACCACGGACGGCCTGCTCTCGATCGCCGAAGGCGGCAAGCGTCTCGCCATCGCGGGCGAGCCGGTCGAGCTGGAGGCGGAGCGCGAGTATGCCGCGCTCTACGAGCGCTTTCACTGGCTTATCGCGCACGGGGCCGAAGACGTGGACGTGCGTCCGCTGCGGCTCGTGGCCGACGCGTCCCTGCTCGGCCGGCACGTCGAGGTCGAGGCCTTCGGTCGATGAGTGCCTCGCGCTTTCCGTCAGTACCGGATTCGCGCAAGCATCCTGCTGCTGGCCGTGCTGTTCGACTCGTTCCGGCGCAGCTGGCGGGCGGTATGAGCAAGAGGCGCAGCGCGCGAGCAGCGATGGGTGGCGCCGCGTGCTCGCGAGCGCGGCTAGCTCTCCAGCGCCGCCCCACCCAGAATAGTATTCGCATCCGCACGCGCATTATCGAGCTGCACGACACTCGCCTGCCTTGCGGCCAGCGCGTCGCGGTTCTCGATTGCCGTGAGAATAGCCTTATGCCGCGGCAGCGAAAGCGCATGCGTATTCGGATGCCGGCTCGTGAGCTTGATCGACTCGCTGAGCGCAAGCGAAAGCATATTGCCGATATACGCGAGCATGTCATTGTGCGTGGCCGCCATGATCGCGCGGTGAAACTCCAGGTCGGGCTCGAGCAGATCGGCCGCCGTCTTGGCCTGCTCCATGCGTGCATAGGCAGCGGCAATGCGCGCGCGGTCTTCGTCGCTGGCGGAAATGGCGGCAAGCGCGGCCGCCGCGGGCTCGATGATCTGCCGCACCATCAAGAGCGAGCGGAAGAACTCGCCTTCGGGAATGCTGTTCACGGTCCAGTACAGCACGTCGGGGTCGAGCATGTGCCATTCTTCGCGCCGCCGCACCACGCTGCCCACGCGCGGCTTGGACACCACGAGGCCCTTGGCCACCAGCACGCGCGTGGCCTCGCGCAGCACGGGACGGCTCACGCCATAGGTCTCGCACAACGTGGGCTCCGCGGGCAGACGCTGGCCCGGCGCGAGCTTGCCGCCCACGATCTGCATGCCGAGCTCCTGCACGATGCGCCCGTGCATGCTCTTGCGTTTCTCTAAGTTGCGGTAATCCATGTTTGTCTTGCCGGAGCGTCCGGTGTGGGCGGCCCGCTCCGACACCCCCTGTTGTAAAGGCCCGGTGCACCCGAGGTGCTCTGTGCGCTCAGTGCGTACTATTGGTGCGCATGGCCCGGTATTCCCGCCGCACGATGTCCATGAGCTCCGCCACCGACGTGAGCGCACTTTTCTGTTCGTAGGTCACGCGGCCTCGCTGCATCAACATGATGCGATCCGCAATATCGAGCGTCTGCGCATAATTGTGCATGATCATGATAATGGATAGGCCGCCTTTCTCCTTCAATCGCATCAGGAGGTCGATGATGAGCCCCGCCTCGCGCGCGCCCATCGCGGCGAGCGGCTCGTCGAGCAACAGGATCTTCGCATTCGAATGCACGGCGCGCGCCACGGCAATGGCCTGGCGCTGACCGCCCGATAGGCGCTCGACAGGCAAATCCACCGAAGGCACATGCACGCCGATGTCGTCGAGGCATTGCGCGGCGCGCTCGCGCATCTGCTTGTGGTCGAGCAGCCTGAATGGCCCGCGTCGCACGATCTCGCGGTTCAGGAACATGTTGTGGTAAATGCTCAGCGAATTCGCGAGCGCGAGATCCTGATAGACGCATTCGATGCCGAGCGCGCGCGCATGATCGACCGAGCGCAGCAGCGTCTCCTGGCCATCGATATAGAGCGTGCCGCTCGTCTGCTGATGAAAGCCCGTGAGAATCTTCACGAGCGTGGACTTGCCCGCGCCGTTGTCGCCGAGTACGCCCAGTATCTCGCCCTTGCCGAGCGTGAGCGAGACGCCGTCGAGCGCCGTCACCGCGCCAAAGCGCTTCACGAGGTGCTCGCCGCGCACCGCGAGCGGCGCATCGGACGTGGCGGTTGCACCGGGGGCCGATGCACCGGAGTCCGCGCCCGTCCCGGGAGAGGAGGCTTGCGATTCGTCCATCAGCGTCCTCCTTTGCGGCGTATGCGTCCGACGTGGATGTTGAAGATCATGGCCGCCAGAATCGCGGCGCCCAGGATGATGTTGAACGTGAACGCGTTGATGCCGATGAGCGTGAAGCCGTCGTTGAGGATGCCGAGCACCGCCGCGCCGATCAGCCCGCCCACGATGGTGCCCGAGCCGCCCGTGAGCGGCGTGCCGCCGATCACGGCGGCGGCCACGGCGAGGAACATGATCTGGTTGCCGCCCGCCTGCGGGTCGATGGAGGTGATGCGAAAGGCTTCGAGCATGCCGGTGAAGCCCGCGAGCACCGCGGCGAGAATGAAGTTGCCGAGGCGCAGCCGGTTCACGTGAATACCGGCCTCGCTCGCGCCGAGCGGGTTCGCGCCCGCCGCCTGCGTGTGCAGGCCCCAGCGCGTGTGCCGCAAGAGCACGTGCATCGCGAACGCGATGGCCACGGTCCAGAGGATCTCGCTATAGCCCCACGCGCCCATGAAGCCGGAGAACGTGGTCGAGCCCGGCGTGGCGGCGGGCGTGCCGCGCGAGACCGTGAGCGTGATGCCGTTGATGAGAAAGAGTGTGCCGAGCGTGGTGACGAACGAGGGCAGCCGCAGCCACACGGTCACGGCGCCGTTCACGAAGCCAATGACCGCGGCGGCCACGAGACCCGCAACTACGGCGAGCCACATGGGCGCGCCCGCGTCGTTCGCGAACACCATCATGAACGGCGCGAATGCGAACACCATGCCCGCCGAAAGGTCGATGTCGCCGCCGATCATCAGCATGATTTCGCCGAACGCGATGATCGCCACTGGCGCGATGAACTGCGAGAGATTGACGAGACTCGCGTTGGTGAGCAGGAAATCGTGGTTCGCGAATTCGAAGTAGGCGGCCAGCAGCACGGCTACGAGCAGGATGCGCAGCTCGGGCGCCCATTGCGATGCGAATGAAACGCCCGCGCGCCGGGGCGCGCGGACCGCTTCGATCTTGCCTGATTCGTTCACTGTATCCATCACGACTTGATTGCGCCGTTCATCGGGACGATTTGCGGCTTGGTGGTCTTGCCTTCATAGCGCGTCGAGGTGTTCAGGTACGGCTCGACGGTCGCCTTCGTCACGAATTTCAGGCCCGTGTTGACGTCGGCCGGACCGACCAGGCCGCCCGAGGCGAGGAACACGAACGCCTCCATCACCGTATAGAAGCCCTGCACGTAGGGCTGCTGATCGATGGTGAAGTCGAGGAAGCCTTCGTGGATGAGCTGGATGGTGGTGGGCAGCAAGTCGAAGCCGCCGCCGTGCACGCCCTTCGAAGGCAGGTTCGACTCCTTCATCACCTGCGCAACGCCCTGTGTGCTGCCCGCATCCACGGCGAACATGCCCTTCAGGTCCTGGTGGCCCAGATAGAACGACTTGATCTTCGAAAGCTCCTCGTTGACGGTCGCGCCCGTGGCCACGGTCTGGATGTCGATCTTCTTGCCGGACTTCTTGATGGCGTCGCTCGCGCCATCGAGACGCGGCTGGATATTGAGCTGCCCCGGCGTCGCGATGAAGAGCCCGACCATGCCGCTGTCGATGAGGCTCACGATGCGCTCGCCCATCTGGTAGCCCGAGAGATACAGGTCCTGGCCGATATAGGCAAGGCGCGGATTATGCTTGCCGCGCGGTGCGTCGGCGTTGTAGGCGAACACCGGAATGCCGGCGTCGAGCGCGGCCTGGATAGGCTTGTCGAAGGCGCTCGGATCGACGATCGGCACGGCGATGGCGTCGGCCTTGGCGGCAATCGCCGAATTCACCGCGCGCACCATTTCGCCCGCGTCCGAGGTGGCCGATCCGGTCCACTGATAGTCCATGCCGAGCAACGCGCAGGCATCCTGAATGCCGTATTGCGTGGGCACGAAGAACGGGTTCGTGGTGACGTGATTGACGAACACGATCCGCCACTTCTTGTGCGAGGGAAATGCCGTCTCCGCCGCCTGGGCCTGCGAAATCAGCCCGCCCGCGCCGCCGAGCGCGCCCATGAGCGAAAGCGCCGCGCCTAGCCCGGCGCCCTGCATCAGCCCCCGCCGCGCGGCGTTCAAACCGTTGCTGTTGCCTTCCTTGTCGTCATCCCGTTGCTGTGCCATGTCTTCCTCCGGCTCTCTTCTTCGTGGGTCGATGTGGTCGACGTTGAGTCGATCGCGTGCAGATGCTGGACGGCACCGGGAGTGCGCTGGGCAGCGCAAGACTGTGGCGTGGCGACGTGCAACCCCGATCCGGAAGTGCTCGATACGCGCCGTGCGGTACCGCAAAAATGGTAGTGCAGCGCGGTTGCGCCTCCTAATCCATGTATACCCCTAACTAGTCCGACTATTGGAAGCGTGGGTAACAAAGCGCTTACGACGCTGCTTGCTGCGCTTTACGCCTCGCGCGGCGGCGCGGCGGCGAGCTTCGTCTGATCGAGCGGCGTGGCCTGCTGCACGCGCTCGCGCGGCGCGCGCGCAGCGCCCTTGCCGCCGCCGGTGGACTTGCGGCGCGCGGCGTGACGCTCGGTGGCGCGCTGCAGCAGACAGAACGCGCAGAGCAGGGCGCCGATCACGATGCGCGTCCACCAGGAGCTGAGCGTGCCGTCGAACGTGATGAGGGTCTGGATCGTGCCGAGGATACCCACGCCGAACACCGAGCCGATCACGTAGCCCACGCCGCCCGTGAGCAGCGTGCCGCCGATCACGGTCGCGGCGATGGCGTCGAGCTCCATGCCCTGCGCCTGCAAGCCGTAACCCGAGAGCACATAGAGCGTGAACACCACGCCGCCGAGCGCGGAGCAAAAACCCGAGAGCGCGTAGACGGCGATCTTGGTGCGCGCGACGGGCAAGCCCATGAGCAGCGCAGAGCGCTCGTTGCCGCCGATGGCGTAGACGTTGCGCCCGAAGCGCGTGAAATGCGCGATGACGATACCCGCTGCAAGCATCGCGAGCGCGGTGAGCGAGCCCGTGGTGAGCGAGCCGCTGCCCACGGGGATGCTGAATTCGGAGAGCGCGTGAAAGCCGGCGTCGCTGATCTGGATGGATTCGGTGGTGATGAGAAAGCAGGTGCCGCGCGCGAGGAACATGCCGGCGAGCGTGATGATGAAGGGCTGCAGCCGGAAGAAGTGGATCAGCGCGCCCATCGCCGCGCCGTATAGCGCGCCGAGCAGCAGCACGAGCGGCACGACCACGGCCACGGACCAGTGCAGCTTCTCGGTGCCCACGGCGCACAGGATCGTGGTGAGCGCGACAACGGCGCCCACGGAAAGATCGATGCCGCCCGAGATGATCACGAACGTCATGCCGATGGCCACGATCAACAGGAACGCATTGTCGACGAGGAGTCCGAATAAAACTTGCAGTGAGAAGAAGCCGGTGTACATGACGGAGCCGAAGCCGAACAGCACCACGAACAGCAGTATCGTGACAACAATGGGCAGCACGCGCGGATCGACGAAGCGCGAGACGCCGCGCCGCAAGGTGGCGAGCGTGCCCACAGCAGCGTCGGCATTGGCGTTGGCGGATGGTGGGCGGCTCATGCTCGGTTTCCCCGAAGTCGTTTTTCAGGCCCGCGCACGCCGCGCGAGCGCGATGCGCTTGAGTTGATGGGCCGCGAACGCGCGCGCGGCGGGCGACTGGATCACGCACACGCACAGCACGACCACGGCCTTGACGACGAGCGTGGCCTCGGGCGGCACGCCGATCGAATAGGTGGTGTAGGTGAGCGTCTGGATGATGAGCGCGCCTAGCACCGTGCCGGCGAGGCTGAAGCGCCCGCCCGAGAGCGAGGTGCCGCCGAGCGTCACGGCGAGGATCGCATCGAGCTCGAGCAACAACCCCGCGTTGTTGCCATCGGCGCTGCGCACGTTCGAGCTGATGAGGATGCCGGCGATGGCCGCCGTCACGCCGCAACACGCATAGGTGCCAAATACCACGGCGTGCGAAGAGAGGCCCGCGAGCCGCGCGGCCACGGGATTCACGCCAATGGAGCGGATGAAAAGCCCGAGCGCCGTGCGATTCACGATGAGCACGGTGAGCACGGTCACGGCGACGGCGATCCACACGGCGCAGGGCACGAGCGCAAAGTAGCCGCCGCCCGCATACAGATAGCCCATCGCGCCGATGGGGATGATCTGGCCGCCCGTGAGCAGTTGCGCGACGCCGCGTCCGGCCACCATGAGGATCAAGGTCGCGATGATCGGCTGCATGCCCACGACGGCCACGAGCAGCCCGTTCCACATTCCTGCGGCGAGGCCCACGGCGAGTGCCGCGCCGAACGCGGCGGCCACGCGCGAGGGGTCATCGGCGAGCACGGTGGCCGCCGCCGCGCCCGCGATCGCGACCACGGCGCCCACCGAAATGTCGATGCCGCGCGTGGCGATCACGAGCGTCATGCCGAGCGAGACCACGACGAGCGGCGCGGCGCGCATGAGGATGTCGATGGGCGCACCGAACAGATGCCCGCCCAGCAGCGTGATAGCGAGGAAGTTCGCGCGATGCGCGACGTCGACGGCAAACAAGGCCACGAGCGTGAGCGCGGGCCACACGAGCGGATGCTTGAGCACGAGCGCGAGCCAGGCGGGCAAGCCGGAACGCAGCACGGCAGGCGGGCGCACGTTCATTTGCGGTCTCCCGCGATGAGGCCATAGACCTCGTGCTCAGAACGCGACTCTCCGGATAACTCCGCCACCTTGCGCCGGTCGCGCAGCACGGCGATGCGATCGCTCACGCGCACCACCTCGCTGATCTCCGATGAGATGAAGAGAATGCCGAGCCCCTTCGCGCAGAGCGCGCGCACGCGGTCCATGATTTCGAGCTTGGCGGCCACGTCGATGCCGCGCGTGGGCTCGTCGAGAATCAGGAGGCGCGGCTCGGTCGCGAGCCAGCGCGCTAGCAGCACCTTCTGCTGATTGCCGCCCGAAAGCAGGCCGATGGGCTGCTCCGCGTCGCGCGCCTTGATGCCGAGCTGCGCGATATACGCATTGGCCAGCTCGCGCTGGCGTGCGCGTCCGATCATGCGCCACCAGCCGCGCCGCGCTTGCAGCGCGAGCACGATGTTCTCGCGGATCGAGAGATCGGCGACGATGCCTTCCTTCTTGCGATCCTCGGGACAATACGCCAGGCCGTGACGGACCGCGTCGCGCGGCGAGGCGAGCTTCACGGTCTTGCCGTTCACGCGCACGGCGCCCGCGTCGGCCCGGTCGGCGCCGAACAAGAGGCGCGCCGTTTCCGTGCGTCCCGAGCCCAGCAGGCCAGCGAGACCGAGAATCTGGCCCGGCCGCACTTCGAGATCGAGCGCGTTGAGCACGCCCCGGCGCGCGATGCCCTGCGCGGCGAGATACGGCTCGCCGGTTTGCGCGGCGGCGCCCTGTGTGTGCGTCACTTGCGTGCCGGGCGTGCGTGGCGGCTCGTTGGCGAGCGCGAGCCGCTCGTCGGCCTGGCTTACCCCCACCATCCTGGCGACCAGCGCCTGCACCGGCAAGTCGGCGGCGAGATACTCGCCTTCGCGCTCGCCGTTGCGCATCACGGTGATGCGGTCGGAGATCGCGTAGGTCTGCTCAAGAAAATGTGTGACGAACAGGATCGCGATGCCCGATGCCTTCAGCTTGCGCAGTACGTCGAAGAGGCGCGCGACTTCGCCTTCGTCGAGGCTCGAAGTCGGTTCGTCGAGAATGAGAATGCGCGCATCGACGGAAACGGCACGCGCGATCGCCACCATCTGCTGCATGGCGATGGGGTAGGTGTCGAGCGACTGCGTGACGTCGAGCGAGAGATTGAGCCCGGCAAGCGCCTCCCCCGCGCGCCGGTGGATCGTCTTCCAGTCGATCAGGCCGCGCTTGCGTGGCTGGCGGCCCGCGAAAATATTCTCCGCCACCGAGAGATTCGGGCAGAGATTGACTTCCTGATAGAGCGTCTGGATGCCCGCGGCCTCGGCTTCCTGCGGCGTCGCGAAGCGCACTGGCTGGCCGGCGAGACGAATCTCTCCGGCCTCGGGCTCGTGCACGCCCGTGAGGACGTTGATGAGCGTGGACTTGCCCGCGCCGTTCTGGCCCATCAGCGTGTGGACCTCGCCGGGGAACAGGCGAAAATCGACGCCGTCGAGCGCGCGCACGCCGGGAAACGTGCGCGTGAGGCCGACGGTTTCAAGCAACGGCGTAGGGCTCATGCGTGCGAGTGCCTGGCGGTCAATGGGCGGCTATGTGGGGGTCAATACTTGCGCGACGGCAGCACCTGCGCCGCCACATTCTCCTGGAACACCGTTTCGTTCGTGACAATGCGCTTGGGCAACGGCTTGCCCGCCACCACGTCCTTCACGGCGCTCATGAGCTGCGGCCCGAGCAGCGGGCTGCATTCCACATCCACGTTCATCTTGCCGGCGATCATCGCCTGGAAGCCGCCCTTGGTGGCGTCGAACGACACCACGCTCACATCCGTGCCCGGCTTCATGCCCGCTTCCTCCATGGCCTGGATCGCGCCGAGCGCCATGTCGTCGTTATGCGCGTAGACCACGTTGATCTTGTTGCCGTATGTCTTGGCGAACGCCTCCATCACCTGCTTGCCGCCCGCGAGCGTGAAGTCGCCGCTTTGCGAGGCGATGATCTTGAACTTCGGATCGTTCTTGATGACCTCGATGAGGCCCGCATGACGGTCGTTCGCGGGCGCGGAGCCTACGGTGCCCTGCAATTCGACGATATTGACCGGGCCGGGATTGTTCTTGTAGTGGTCCTCGAGCCACTTGCCCGCCCGGCGGCCTTCTTCCATGAAGTCCGAGCCGATCATCGTTACATAGAGCGACTGGTCTTTCACGTCGATGTTGCGGTCCGTGAGGATCACGGGAATCTTCGCGCGCTTCGCTTCCTGGAGCACTGGCTCCCAGCCCGACTCCACCACGGGCGAGAAGGCGATCACGTCCACCTTTTGCGCGATGTACGAGCGGATCGCCTTGATCTGGTTTTCCTGCTTCTGCTGGGCGTCCGAGAACTTCAGGTTGATACCGGCATCTTTCGCTGCGGCCTTGACCGATACGGTGTTGGCGGTGCGCCAGGCGCTTTCCGCACCCACCTGGGCGAAGCCCAGCGTGATCTGCTTGTCTTCGGCGTGCGCGGCGCCCGCCGCAAACGAAAAAGCCGCGGCAGCGGCGATGAAGCCGCTTGCCATGCGAGTAGCCAGTTTCATGCAAGTCTCCGATGTCGCTTAGTAGTTCTTTATTTAATTCACGGCGCTTTCGCCGCATTCCCTATGTCCGGACTGGCCGGACCGTGTCGCGAGTCGCTCGCGCCATCCCAGGCCAGCGTTTATCCGCTATGGTTAAATCCGCCGGCCATCCGCCTTGCAAATTTCAATAGCCAAACTATATGCAACGCTATGTGCCGTTTTTATTAGCGTTTTCCCGACCATCGACCCTTATATAGTCATGCTATTTATGGGTTTTCTCACTTAGTGGGCAAAGCCATGAACACTCGCAAATCCCGCCTCCGCTCGGCCGCGTGGTTCGGCACCACGGACAAGAACGGCTTCATGTACCGGAGCTGGATGAAGAATCAGGGCATCCCCGAGCACGAGTTCGAGGGCAAGCCGATCATCGGCATCTGCAACACGTGGTCGGAGCTCACGCCCTGCAACGCGCACTTTCGCAAGCTCGCCGAGCACGTGAAGCGCGGCGTGTATGAGGCGGGC
Source organism: Paraburkholderia silviterrae (assembly GCF_004353915.1). Lineage (GTDB taxonomy): Bacteria > Pseudomonadota > Gammaproteobacteria > Burkholderiales > Burkholderiaceae > Paraburkholderia > Paraburkholderia silviterrae. The sequence goes on from NZ_SMRP01000032.1 coordinate 66,719, forward strand.
GGCTTTCCTGTCGAATTCCCCGTGTTCTCCAACGGCGAGTCGAACCTGCGGCCCACGGCGATGTTCACGCGCAACCTCGCTTCGATGGACGTGGAGGAGGCCATCCGCGGCAACCCCGTGGATGCGGTCGTGCTGCTGTGCGGCTGCGACAAGACCACGCCCGCGCTCCTGATGGGCGCGGCGAGCTGCGACGTGCCCGCCATCGTCGTGAGCGGCGGCCCGATGCTCAACGGCAAGCACGAAGGGCGCGACATCGGCTCGGGCACGGTGGTGTGGCAACTGAGCGAGCAGGTGAAGGCGGGCACGATCTCGATGCACGAATTCATGTCGGCGGAGGCGGGCATGTCGCGCTCGGCGGGCACTTGCAACACCATGGGCACGGCTTCGACCATGGCGTGCATGGCCGAAGCGCTGGGTGTCACGCTGCCGCACAATGCTGCGATTCCCGCCGTGGATGCGCGTCGCTACGTGCTCGCGCATTTGTCGGGAATGCGAATCGTCGAGATGGCGCTCGAAGACCTCAAGCTCTCGAAGCTGCTCACGCGCGCCGCGTTCGAGAACGCCATCCGCACGAATGCCGCGATTGGCGGGTCGACCAATGCAGCCATTCACTTGAAGGCGATCGCGGGGCGCATCGGGGTGACGCTGGAGCTCGACGACTGGACGCGCATTGGCCGCAACACGCCGACCATCGTCGATTTGCAGCCCTCGGGCCGTTACCTGATGGAAGAGTTCTATTACGCGGGTGGCCTGCCGGCGGTGCTGCGGCGCCTGGGCGAAGCGAACCTGCTGCCGCATCCCGACGCGCTCACCGCAAACGGCCACACGCTATGGGAGAACGTGCGCGAAGCGCCGAACTTCAACGAGGAAGTGATCCGTCCGCTCGGCAATCCGCTCGTGCACGACGGCGGCTTGTGCGTGCTGCGCGGCAACCTCGCGCCGAACGGCGCAGTGCTCAAGCCCTCGGCGGCCTCGCCGAAGCTGCTCAAGCATCGCGGCCCCGCCGTGGTGTTCGAGGACTTCGACGACTACAAGGCGCGCATCGGCGACCCCTCGCTCGACGTCACGCCCGACTCGGTGCTCGTGATGAAGAACTGCGGGCCGAAGGGCTATCCCGGCATGGCCGAGGTGGGCAACATGGGGCTGCCGCCGAAGCTGCTCGCGCAGGGCGTGACCGACATGGTGCGCGTCTCGGATGCGCGCATGAGCGGGACGGCCTACGGCACAGTGGTACTGCACGTGGCGCCCGAGGCGCGGGCGGGCGGGCCACTTGCGATCGTGCGCAACGGCGACTGGATCGAGCTCGATTGCGAAAAGGGCACGCTGCGCGTGGACATCAGCGACGAGGAGATCCGCACGCGCCTGGCCGCATGGGCCGCCGCGAAAAAACCCGACCCGGCGGACGGCAGCGGCTATCGCAAGCTCTATGTCGAGCACGTGCTGCAGGCCGACGAAGGATGCGATTTCGATTTCCTCGTAGGCTGCCGGGGAGCGGAGGTGCCCAGGCATTCGCATTGAAGGCGCTGGGGCGCAAAAAAGCCCACCGCGTGAGAGGCTGTCGCGCATGACCCAGAACATCTATGACGACCCCGCTTTTTTTTGAACGCTACAGCCGACTGAGCCGCTCGGTGCAGGGGCTCGACGGCGCGCCCGAGGGGCCCGCGCTGCGTGCATGGTGCTCGGGTTTTGTTGTCGATCTTGCTGGCGTTGGCCTTTCCTTGTTTTCATGTAGGTATATTAGTGTTGCCCCTGTGCGGGGCGGCACCTACTTTTCTTTGCAGC
>NZ_SMRP01000033.1:0-61241 GCF_004353915.1 Paraburkholderia silviterrae
CGAGCTGCCGAGCAGCGCGAAGAGCTCGTTCTTCGCGATGTTCAGGCTCACGTTGTTGACAGCGACACTGTCGCCGAACTTCTTGACGACGTTTTCGATGCGGATGAACGCATCACGTGAAGGAACTTGCGTCTCCTGAATATGGGTGGTGGGCATTTGCGTTGTCTCCATGTTTGTCGTGCTACGAGTTCCACCTGCTGCGGGCGTACGCTGCCCTACGCGCCGCGAGGTGGAACGTATGTTTCGCAAAGGGAAGGGTCAGAGCGCGGCCGGTAGCAGTCCGGTCAGCGGGCCGCAGTCACGCGATTCAATGCCCGGTTTTGAGCTGTGCCCACAGGCGGTTTTCGAGTCTCTGGATGTCGGCGGGCAGCGCCTTAATCAGCGTCATCTTGAAGAGCACGTCCTCGGGCGGGTAGACACCCGGGTCGTTGGAGACCGAGGCGGTCACAAAGGAACGCGCCGCTTTGTTTGGAGTGGGATAGAAGACGTCGTTGGTGATGCCGGCGTTGACTTTCGGATCTTCGATGTAGTTGATCCAGGCCAGTGCGGCCTCGGGGTGCGGGGCATCCTTGGGAATGCCCATGACGTCGAACCAGATCAGGCCACCCTCTTTGGCATTCGAGAATTTGATGTCGTAACTACGTTTGGCATCCTGAGCCCGGCGATGCGCGATGCCGACGTCGCCCGACCATCCGAACGCTACACAGATATCGCTGTTCGCGAGATCGTTGATATAGCCCGACGAATTGAACTGCGTGATGTACGGGCGGACTTTCTTCAGCACTTCATACGCTGCCTGGTAATCGGCCGGGCTGGTACTGTTCGGGTCCTTGTGCATGTACTGCAACGTTGCGGCGAACACGTCGGTTGCCTGGTCGAGGAATGAAACGCCGCAGCTCTTGAGTTTCGAAAGGTTGTTCGGATCGAAGATGAGTGCCCAACTGTCTACCGGCGCATTCGGCCCAAGCTCCTTCTGCACGGCCTGCTGGTTGTACCCGATGCCGTCCGTGCCATAGGCGTAGGGGGCACCGTACTGATTGCCGGGGTCGAACTGCGCAATGACCTTCATGATGGCCGGATCGAGGTTCGCAAGGTTGGGGAGTTTCGACTTGTCGAGCTTTTGATACACGCCGGCTGGAATCTGTCGCGACATATAGTTCGAAGTGGGCACCACGATGTCGTAGCCGGAACTGCCCGCGAGCAGCTTGGCCTGCAGCGTGTCGTCGCTGTCGTAGTTGTCGTATTTGACCTTGATGCCGGACTGCTTCTCGAAGTCGGGAATGGTGTCCTTGCCGATGTAGTCGGACCAGTTGTAGACGTTCAACTGGGTATCGGCCGCCTGCGCGGGAATCGTATTGAACGACCCCAAGGTTGCCACCGTTGCGAGTGAGACAGCTGCGATGGTCGGACGAAGGTAATGGCGCTTGCAATGGGCACTCATGTTATTTCCTCTATGGGCAAAGAAGTAGAAGCGAGCATCATTGGCGATCAATGAAAATCCGGAAGCACTGGATTTTTTTAATGGAGTTTTATATTATTGTAAGGATGACGAATTAATCTGTATGAATCCTGTCGCTGCATAAATTCGATTCTTTTAGCCTCATGCGGCGGCGCTACGCGGCCGGCCGGTGTGTCTCCCGCTACGGCACATGACCAGCGCTATCGTCTCGATCTTCGCGATGCACTGCCTTCCCGGAAGGTCGCCGATCTCGTCCATGCCGCCTTTCTCATCCAGTCGATGGAACGGCATCCGATAGCCGTGCCGCGCCCGACGGGCCAGCGAGCCCACCCCTCAAAGGCAGTCCTGGCGGGCGTTTGGCCGGTTTGCAGGCATTGCGCTTCGAACGACGGATCAAGCGTAGCACGGTGCAAAGAGGCGGAAAAAAATAGTTTCTTTACTGGTTGCGGAGATTTTTCCTATGCACGCAGCACCAAGAGGTTTTTGCTAGCCAAGGAACACAAAAATCATAATTTCGTAATTCCTGGACTCTGAAGAGAATATGAACAACACCAACCACTAGCTAACCTCGCACGAGGAAAGAGCAATGAGTATCGAAACCGTTGACACGCTCGTTGTCGGCGCCGGGCAAGCCGGCGTTGCCATGAGCGAACACCTGGGCAAGCTTGGCGTGCCGCATCTGGTTCTCGAGCGGGACCGCATCGCGGAACGGTGGCGGACCGGCCGCTGGGATTCGCTCGTCGCGAACGGTCCCGCGTGGCACGACCGTTTTCCCGGCATGGAATTCGATGACCTCGATCCTGACGCTTTCGCGCCCAAGGAGCGCGTGGCCGACTACTTCGAGGCCTACGCGAAGAAGTTCCGCGCGCCCATTCGCAGCGGCGTGGAAGTGACGAGAGTCACGCGCAATGCTGGCCGTTGTGGCTTTACTGTTGAAACGAGCGGTGGGGTGATCGAAGCACGCCGCGTCGTGGTGGCCACGGGGCCATTCCAGCGGCCGGTCATTCCGCCGATTGCGCCCAAGTCCGATCGTTTCGTGCAGATTCACTCGGCCGACTATCGCAACCCTGCGCAATTGCCGGACGGCGCCGTGCTGGTCGTGGGCGCCGGCTCATCGGGCGTGCAGATCGCCGAAGAGCTGATGCGCGCGGGCAAGAAGGTGTATCTCTCCGTTGGCCCTCACGATCGTCCGCCGCGCACGTATCGGAACCGCGACTTCTGCTGGTGGCTCGGTGTGCTTGGGCTTTGGGATACCGAGACCGTCGTGCCGGGCAGGGAACACGTCACCATCGCGGTCAGCGGCGCCAGAGGGGGGCATACGGTCAACTTTCGAAAGCTCGCGCATCAGGGCATGACGCTCGTTGGCCTCACCAGGGCGTTTGCCGATGACGTCGTGACTTTTGAAGCAGATCTCGTGACGAACCTTGCAAACGGAGACGCTAACTATCTGTCGTTGCTCGATGCGGCAGACGCCTATATTGCTCGCAATGGTCTGGATCTGCCGGAAGAGCCGGCCGCACGCGAGATCGTGCCGGATCCGGATTGCGTGGCACATCCCCTTCTCGAACTGGATCTGGCGGCAGCGGGCGTGACGTCGATCGTTTGGGCCACGGGCTACGCCAACGACTACGGCTGGCTGCAGGTGAATGCATTCGACGAAAAGGGCAAGCCGAGGCATCAGCGCGGCGTCTCGGCAGAGCCGGGCGTTTATTTCGTGGGCCTGCCGTGGCTGTCCCGGCGTGGGTCGTCGTTCATTTGGGGTGTCTGGCACGACGCGAAGCATGTCGCCGGCCATATTGCCACCCAGAGCAGCTATCTCGAGTATCGCGATGCCGCGCAGCGCAAGGCCGAAGCGCATCTCGCCAACACCGAATACGCGAACGTCGATTCGCAGATCCAGAACACCAACGCATTGGGAGTAATTTGATGCCGACTCATACCCGTATCCGCATGTTCAATACCAAGGATACCTATCCGAATCAGTCGCTGGACAACGATCTTTGCCAGGCCGTGCGGGCCGGCAACACGGTCTACGTGCGCGGTCAGGTTGGGACCGACTTCGAAGGACGCCTGGTCGGCCTGGGCGATCCGCGTGCACAGGCAGAGCAGGCCATGAAGAACGTCAAGCAACTGCTCGAGGAAGCCGGCAGCGATCTCTCTCACATCGTCAAGACGACCACGTATCTGATCGACCCGCGCTATCGCGAGCCGGTCTATCAGGAAGTCGGCAAGTGGCTCAAGGGGGTTTTCCCCATCTCGACCGGTCTTGTGGTGTCGGCACTGGGGCAGCCGCAATGGCTGATGGAAATCGACGTCATCGCGGTGGTTCCGGACGGCTGGACGCAGGCACAGGCATAAGGAGCAGGCCATGACATTTTCGATCGTCGGACGTTGCCCTGAGACCGGGCAGCTTGGCATTGCCATCAGCTCCTCAAGTATCGCGGTGGGCGCGCGTTGCCCGTGGGCGCGGGCGGGGGTCGGAGTGGTGGCCACGCAGAACGTCACGCTGCCGGCACTGGGTCCGCAGGTGCTCGACCTGCTGGAGCACGACCAGCTGGAGCCCGCGGCAGCCGTCGAGCGTGCCCTCAACGCGAACGGCTGGAGCGAGTATCGGCAGGTGACGACAATCGACGCACAGGGCCGCACGGCATTTTTCACCGGCAAGGAGGCGCTGGGCGTTCATCACGCCCTGGCGGGGGAGCAATGCGTGGCCGCGGGCAATATGCTCGCGAGCATCGAAGTCACCACGGCCATGGTGCGGGCCTTCGAGAACGCATCGGGTATGTTGGCGGATCGCCTGCTCGCGGCGATGCATGCTGCGACCGAGGCGGGTGGGGAAGCCGGGCCCGTGCATTCGGCCGCATTGAAGATCGTTGGCGATCACACGTGGCCCGTCGCCGATTTGCGCGTCGACTGGGCGGACGAAGATCCGATCGGGGCGCTCGACGCGCTTTGGCAGGCTTATCGTCCGCAGATGCAGGATTACCTGACGCGAGCGCTGAACCCCACCCTGGCGCCGAGCTACGGAGTGCCAGGCGATGCGTGACATGTCCAGCCGCATGCTGCTCGAACGGCTGGTGGGTTTCCAGACGGTCAGCCGCGACTCGAACCTCGAGTTGATTGCGTTTATCGAGCACTATCTGGCTGGGTTCGGAGTCCGCAGTGAACTCATCTACAACGCGGAACGGACGAAGGCCAATCTCTTTGCCACAATCGGCCCGGGCGGGCGCGGCGGCGTGGTGCTTTCCGGGCACACGGATGTCGTGCCGGTCGACGGGCAAGCCTGGACGGTCGAGCCCTTCCGGTTGACTGCGCGTGACGGGCGCCTCTACGGCCGCGGGACGGCGGACATGAAGGGCTTTATTGCCTCGGTCCTGGCAGCGGTGCCCGCGTTTATCGAGGCGGATCCGCATGTGCCGATCCATCTGGCGTTTTCGTATGATGAGGAGGTCGGATGCCTCGGTGTGCGCCCGATGCTCGCGGAGCTTGCAAAGCGTCCGCACAAGCCCGTTCTGTGTCTGATCGGCGAGCCAACTGAGCTGAAGCCCGTGCTCGGGCACAAAGGGAAGCTCGCGATGCGATGCTCGGTAAAGGGCGCCGCATGCCATTCAGCGTACGCGCCGTATGGGGTGAATGCGATCCAGTATGCGGCCCGCCTGATTGGCCGGCTCGATGAAATCGGCGCGCAGCTCGCGCGCCCCGAGCGTCATGACCAGCGCTTCGATCCGCCTTTTTCGACGGTTCAAACGGGCATGATCAAGGGCGGCAGGGCGCTGAACATCGTGCCGGCGGAGTGCGAGTTCGATTTTGAGGTGCGCACATTGCCCGGCTTCGATGCACAGGAGGTGACAGATGAGCTGCAACGGTACGCCCAGACGGAACTGCTCCCCGCCATGCGTACGGTGAAGCCCGAAACGGACATTAGCTTCCAGCCACTGGGCGCTTACCCGGGACTGGCAACGCCGCGCGAAAGTGAAGCGGCCCGGCTGTTGGCGGCGATCAGCGGCTCTTCCGAATTCGGCACCGTCGCATTCGGAACAGAAGGCGGTCTTTTCGAGCAGGCGGGCATACCGACGGTCGTGTGCGGACCCGGCAGCATGGATCAGGGGCACAAGCCGGACGAGTTCGTCAGCGAGGAGCAACTCGCCGATTGCGACGCGATGCTCGAGCGGCTCGCAACGCGTGTGAAGCATCCACTCTGAACGCAAAGCGATCTTCATCGATGCGCCCCGCTCATCATGCGTCGACGCATGGCGAGCGGGGCGCGTGGCTATTTCGATGCGTGCAGATGCGTGAGCTGCTCCCGGCAGAAGTCGACGAACAGCTGCGCGGGCTTCGTCAGTTGTCCGCGCTTGAGCCGCGCGCTCACGAGCCCCGAAGGCGTAACCGACTCGGAGATGTCGATCGTTACCACCCTTTTTCCATCGTAGGTGCATTCCGAATTCGGGCGTGTCACGAGGAGTGAAAAGCCGAATCCTTGACCGACCATGCCTCGCACCATTTCGATCGAAGGGGACCCGAAGACGATATTGGGTGTCAGGCCCAGATCGTGGAAAAGACTGACGAAATAAGTCCGGCTCGGCTGCACGTCGAGCAGAATCATGGGTTCCACGCTGAGATCGTGCAGCGAGACTTGCGACTGCCGTGCGAACCGATGATTTTCCGGCAGCAGCACATACGGCTTTTGCGCCGGCATGAGCGGCTCGGCTTCGATGGTGCCGTCGAGCTCGTGATCGTAGAGGAACGCCACATCGATGGTCCCGGCCGTCAATCCCTGCACGAGATCCTGTTGCTCGCCGTCGCGAAGCCGGATGTTGACGCCCGGATAAAGCTCGCGAAAACCCGCAATCAATTGCGGTAAATACAGTGGGGCCACGGTCTCGAAGCAGCCGATGTCGATCTGGCCCGTCACCACGTCGTTGTCGGCGAGCGCGTTTTGCTCGAACTCGCGCGCCACGCGCAACAACTCCTGCGCCTTGCGATAGAAGCGCATGCCGCCGGGCGTGAGCGACACGCCCTGGGCGTGATGGCGGATGAAAAGCTTCACGCCGAAACTCTCTTCCAGCCCCTTGATGGCGCTCGAAATAGACGGTGGAGCAATATGGAGCTGTCGCGACGCCTCCGCCACGCTGCCGGCTTCCACCGTGGTGACGAGGTACTTGAGTTGTCGCAAGGTATAAAAAGCCACGTGTCCCTCTGATATCCGGCCGCCGGCCCCTGGGCCGCGCGGAATATTTGTCCTGTGTTTTGTGTGCGTAACCTTACCCTGGGAAAGGCGCCGCAGTGGGGCGGGGCTGCAAAGTTTTATCATATCGCGCGAGAATATTTTTAATAATTTTCCTTTCGCGTGAAATACCGCACCATCGTCTCCATTCAATAAGCAACCGGGCCGCAGCAGCGGCCCCACGCGGAGCACAGCATGTTCGACCTCGGGTACTGGCAGCGGCGAGCTGCCGAGCAGGTTTTCATCGAAAAGGCAGTGATCAACGGACGCCGCGTAGATGCCGCTTCGGGCGCGACATTCGACTCGATCAATCCGGCCACGAATCAGCGGCTGGGACGCGTCGCGGCATGTAATGAGGCGGACGTCGATCTGGCCGTGCGAGCCGCGCGTCAGGCGTTCGAAAAGGGGCCATGGGTACGCATGGCGCCGGGTGAGCGCAAGAAGGTCTTGCAGCGGCTCTCGGAGCTGATGCTGGCCAACCGCGAGGAACTTGCGCTGCTCGACTCGCTGAATATGGGCAAGCCGGTCATGGACGCCTATAACATCGACGTGCCGGGCGCGGCCCACGTATTCGCGTGGTATGGCGAAGCGCTCGACAAGCTCTACGATCAGGTTGCGCCCACTGCATCGAACGCGCTGGCGACTATCACGCGCGAGGCGCTCGGTGTGGTCGCAGCGGTTGTGCCGTGGAATTTTCCGCTCGACATGGCAGCATGGAAGCTCGCGCCGGCGCTGGCCGCGGGCAATAGCGTGGTTCTGAAGCCTGCGGAGCAGTCGCCGTTTTCCGCGCTGCGTCTGGCCGAGCTGGCGCTCGAAGCCGGTGTGCCCGAAGGCGTGCTCAATGTCGTTCCGGGTCTGGGTGAGATTGCCGGACGCGCGTTGGGCCTGCATCCCGATGTCGATTGCCTGGTTTTTACGGGGTCCACTCAGGTTGGCAAATACTTCATGCGGTATTCGTCCGAGTCCAACCTCAAGCAGGTATGGCTCGAATGCGGTGGCAAGAGTCCGAATCTCATCTTTGACGACTGTCGCGATCTCGACCTTGCCGCGGAAAAAGCCGCATTCGGCATCTTCTTCAATCAGGGCGAAGTGTGCTCGGCAAACTCGCGTCTCTACGTGCAGCGTTCCATTCAGGACGAGTTCATCGAACGCCTGATGAAAAAGGCGCGTGACTGGATGCCGGGCGATCCGCTCGATCCGGCGAGCCGCGCAGGCGCGATCGTCGACGCGCAGCAGACTTCACAGATCATGAGCGCCGTGGAGCAAGCGCAGCGCGATGGCGCGCGCCTGGTGACGGGGGGCAAGCGCCTGAGCGTGAACGGCTCGGAGAACTTCGTCGAGCCCACGGTGTTCGCGAATGTGCGTCAAGACATGCGGCTCGCGCGCGATGAGGTGTTTGGTCCCGTTCTCGCCATCAGCGCTTTTGACACCGAGGACGAGGCTTTGAGCCTGGCCAACGACAGCGTCTACGGCCTTGCCGCCTCGATCTGGACTGACGACTTCAATCGCGCCCATCGCGTGGCGCGTGCGCTGAAGGCCGGCACGGTGTCCGTCAATACCGTCGATGCCCTCGATGTGACCGTGCCCTTTGGCGGCGGCAAGCAATCGGGTTTCGGCAGGGATTTGTCCTTGCACTCGTTCGATAAATACAGCCAATTGAAAACCACGTGGTTTCAATTTCGCTGATATCGGCAGAGCGCCCCTTGCGATGAACCGCTTGGGGCCGCTCATTCTCGAATCGTCAATTGCTCGCGCGTGCTAGTGCCTGCTCGTGCTTCGCGCAAACTTCACTACATTATTAGGAGACTTTATGAATGCTCCCACACCCGGTCACCGTACGACCCGCGACTTCCAGCGCTCCGATGCCGCGCATCACATCCACGCATTCGTGGATCAGAAGGCGCTGAATGCGGAAGGTCCCCGTGTGATGGTTCGCGGCGAAGGTAGCTACCTATGGGATTCGGATGGCAATCGCTATATCGATGGCATGTCTGGTCTCTGGTGCACGAACGTCGGCTACGGACGCGCGGAGCTCGTGGAGGCGGCTTCGCGCCAGATGAAGGAACTGTCGTACTACAACATGTTCTTTCATACCACGCACCCTTCGGTCATTGAACTGTCCGAGCGCCTGTTCGGCCTGCTGGGCGAACCGTTCAGCCACGTCGTCTACACGAATTCGGGCTCTGAATCCAACGAGGTCTTGATCCGCACGGTCCGCCGCTTCTGGGACATCATGGGCAAGCCGACGAAGAAAGTGCTGATTGGCCGCGTGAATGGCTATCACGGCTCGACGGTCGGCAGCGCGTCGCTCGGTGGCATGAGCTTCATGCACGAAATGGGGGATCTGCCGATTCCCAACATTACGCACGTCGACGAGCCCTACTGGTTCGCCAACGGCGGCGACCTGACGCCCGAGGAGTTCGGCCTGAAGGCGGCGCGATCGCTCGAGCGCAAGATTCTGGAGCTTGGCGCCGAGAACGTCGGCGCGTTCGTTGCGGAGCCGTTCCAGGGCGCCGGCGGCATGATCTTCCCGCCGCCGGGCTACTGGCAGGAAATCGAGCGCATCTGCCGGCAATACGACGTGCTGCTCTGCGCCGACGAGGTGATTGGCGGCTTCGGCCGAACCGGCGAGTGGTTCGCGCATCGTTACTTTGGCTTCACGCCGGATCTCGTTTGCGTGGCGAAGGGCCTGACGTCGGGTTACGTGCCCATGGGCGGGCTCATCATGAGCCGCCGCATTGGCGAGACGCTGGTCGAGAAGGGTGGTGTCTTCGCGCATGGCCTGACTTATTCGGGCCATCCCGTTGCGGCCGCGGTGGCGCTGGCGAACCTCGACGTGCTTCAAGGCGAGCAACTGGTCGAGCGCACCAGGACCGACACGGGTCCGTATCTTCAGAAGCTGCTGCGGGAAGCGTTCGCCGACCATCCCCTCATCGGCGAAATTCAGGGCACGGGAGCCGTTGCGGCCATCCAGTTCGCCAGGAACAAGACGACGCGTGAGCGCTACGAGAATGAAGCGGACCTGACATGGCACAGCCGCAGCGTGGCGTTCGATGCGGGCGCCGTGGTGCGCTCGACGAACGGCCGGCTGATTGTTGCGCCGCCTTTGGTGATGACGCATGGGCAGATCGATGAACTCGTCGACAAGATGCGCAAGGCGGTGGACGCCACCGCGGCAATGATCGCGCAGCAGGACTAAATAAAGGCTATTCGTGCAATGGCGAGATCACGCGATGCGTGATCTCGCCATTTTTGTCTGCATCGGATCTTCTGGTACGCCGCATCTGCCTTGCCGGCACGACTCCCTTCACCTCCTGCCAGATCTGCTTGCCCGACTGCGATCTCCAGTCAGGCCGCCCTCGAAAAGCCGAGGGTCGACATTGCCAAATGATGGTCATTGGAAAGCAAAAATCTGCTTTCAAATTCATTTCCAATAGCCGACATTATCACTTCGGAAATATCTGAAATCTGGTCGAGATACCCAGCATCAATTCGATCGATTTCGTTGAATTCCGGATGGCATGGATTCGAAAGGTCGGAACATAAGGAGACGAGATGAGTCGTGAAGAAGGCCTCGCAACAGTAGAAGACAGCACCATACAACGCATTCCGCTTTCACAAAGGCACGGTACCGCCAAAGATCTGTTCACCATATGGTTCGGCTCGAACATCATGATGCTGACCATCGTAACCGGGTCCATCGCGACAACGGTTTTCAAGCAGCCATTCTGGTGGGCAACGCTCGCGATCGTGACGGGAAGCCTGGTGGGCGCCGTGTTCATGGCGCTGCACTCCGCGCAGGGGCCGCAACTCGGCGTGCCGCAAATGATTCAAACGCGAGGGCAGTTCGGATCATTTGGATCCCTGCTGGTCGTCGCGCTTGTCGTCATCATGTACGTGGGATTTTTCGCGTCGAATTGTGTATTTGGCGGGCAAGCATTACACAGCCTCAATCCGTCCGTGCCTTTGAATCCGAGCATTGTCTTGATCGGGCTGGTCAGCCTGCTGGGTTCGATCTACGGCTATAGCCTGATCCATGCCTATGCGCGGCTGCTGAGCTGGGTCTCAGGCGGTGTGCTCGCGCTGGCATTCGTCTGGATCATTTTCGTGCATGGCTTGCCGGGCGATACGTTCACGCGGGGCAGCCTGAGCCTCTCCGGGTTTCTCGGATCCATGTCGGTGGCCGCGCTCTGGCAGATTGCCTACGCGCCGTACGTCTCCGACTATTCGCGCTATCTGCCGCCGGACACCGGGCCGCGGACCGCGTTTTGGTCCAGCTACTTTGGATGCGTGCTCGGTTCCGTTCTGCCGATGCTGCTCGGCTGCCTGGTTGGCCTCGCGACTTCCGATGGCAATGTCGTGACCGGCCTGACTGAATTGACGAAAGGCGTGAGCGTATTGGTGATTGTCGTGCTGACTCTGGGCATTGCCGCAAGTAACGCCATGGAACTCTATTGCGGCGCGCTTTCCGCAATCACCGTCTTGCAAACACTCTTTCCGTTTTGGTCAGGGAAGGCGCGCGCGCGGGCAGTCACGGCAATCGTTCTGGGGGCGATTGCCATGACGATTTCGATATTCGGGCAAAAGGACTTTTTGGCTGGATATACGAACTTTATTATCATTCTTCTTTATGTCCTCGTGCCCTGGACCTCGATCAATCTGGTGGACTATTACATCGTTTGTCATTGCGATTACGACGTCGATTCGTTCTTTCGCCAGGATGGCGGCGTGTATGGGCGCTTTAATACGACGGCCGTTTTTTCATACCTCGTTGGCATTGTCGTGCAACTGCCGTTTATGGCAACGGACCTCTATACGGGTGAAGTCGCCAAACGGCTCGGAGGAGCGGATATCTCGTGGATCGTTGGGCTCTCGCTGACGTCGCTGGTCTACTACGTCGGTTGCAGGCTGAAGCCGGCGTCCACGGTGGGTGCGGTTGGACAGTCTGGCCGCGGTTCCCGGTCGACCTCCACGCAGGCGCTTGCCGATCGAAATTTGCGTGAACCCATCGCCGAAGTCGAATGATGTTCTGAGCGATCGTATCGTGACTACCGTGGGCCGGCCGCAGGCGTTGAAGTGCAGCGCTGGCCCGACACTGCCTACGGTAGTCCAGCCGTCGTCGGCGCAGCGATACGTGCGGCAGACTCATGCATGGAAACCGTGCCCCCCATGTCGGGAGGCCCCAGGTAAGGCTTGACGCGGACGCGCGGCGAGTTGCATCTCGAATTCGTCTGATTCCGCGAGCCGGTTCGCCTGTCTATCCTGAAACCTGTTCAGCCGATATTGACAGAGACCACCGTGAGCCCCCTTTCACTGATTGAAATTTCGTCCATTCGTGCCCGCGCTCATTTGCTCGCTGGGGATGAGCCGCCGCACGCCAGCGGGACAGGCGCTTTGCGCTCGCGCGACGAGACTGGCGCTGTCGCCGAAGGACACGACAACAAGTTTGCCCTGACGGGTGCGATCTTCGCCGGCATCCTCATGTCATTCGGCGCGCTCGCCGTGACTCACAGCATGTTCGAGGGAAGCGGCACGGCTCATGAAATGCATAACCCACATTGATGCCGTAGCGCGAGTTCGCTCGCGATCAGGATTCACCATGTTCAACACTAACCATTCTCACGCAGTCAAATCGATTCCGGTCGATCCAGACAGTTTGCTCGCCACGCATATCGAGCGCCACATCCATCTGTATATGGATTTCGGCATGGTTCTCGCGTGCCTGCTCATCTTCTCCGGCGCATATTCCGCTGCCCACATGCTGCTCGATAGCCTCTGGTAGGCGCACGGGCGCACGATTGCGGCCAGACACGTGCACCTTCGGCGCGAATCGCTAGCGCCTCCCATGGGCAGAGCGCCGTTCGCCTGTCTGTGTGGCCGCGCAGCGCCACGAGCGCTCGAACCGATCCATCCCCAAAGCGCGCCACGCCAGATCCAGGTGTCGTCCTCCAGATACCGGGGCTCCTCCCAAAACGTCATTGCCGAATATCAGACGATAGGCCGCAAACAAATCGCGGTTAATCGTCTGAATAATCACGCTAAACGTTTGCAAATACGTCGACTAAAAAGGGTTATATAAAGTCGCGACACATGTGTGCCGTAGACTAGCGCGCGGGCCGCGTGCGCATGGCGCCGGACCGGTTCGTCTTGATTCGCCCGCCTCGAGCATCGACGCCGCGCCATTCCGAAACCGTCGCAAAACGCCATACGCCGTGTTTTCGTCGGGCCGCTTTGAATCCGCATTGCAATCATTAAATCCACGCGCAAAGGAGGTCTTTCCGTGATGACCGTGCTGGGCTGCATCGTCTACAAGCACAATATCTGGCTTGTCATCGTGGCCCTGCTGATCTGCGGCACTGGCTCGTGGGTCACCGCGCGCCTCGTGCGGCGCGCGTTCGCCACGCGCGGCGTGCAGCGTGCAGGCTGGCAGTTTCTCGCGGCCACCGCGTCGGCCGTCGCGATCTGGTGCACGCATTTCGTGGCGATGCTCGGCTTCGACCCCGGCGTGCCCGTGAGCTTCGATCCCTTGCTCACCTTCGTCTCGCTGCTCATCGCACTGGCCGGCAGCCTGATTGGCTTCGCCGTGGCGTGCAGCGGCCTCACGCGCGCCGCGCCCGCGCTGGGCGGCGCGCTTGTCGGTCTGGCCATCGCGCTCATGCATTACACCGGCATGGCGGCCTACCACGTCGAAGGCCTCGTCATATGGAGCCGGCCGTACCTGATCGCCTCGATTGCGCTCTCGGTCGGCCTGGGCGCGCTCGCGCTCGATCGCGCCGCGCGGCGGGCGGGCGGCTCGGTCGCCGCCGTGGCCAGCTTGTTTGCGATCGCGATCCAATCGCTGCATTTCACGGGCATGAGCGCATTCCAGGTCGAGCCGATGGCCGTGTCGGGGCATTTCTCCGATCCCGCCGCGCTGCAGGCGCTCGCGCTTTCGGTGGCCTGCATGGCCTTCGTCATCGTGGGCGCGGGCCTCGTGAGCTATTTGCTCGACGACAGCGTGCGCGCCGAATCGCTCGAGCATCTGCGCAGCATGGCGCTCTCCGACATGCTCACCGGCATGCCCAACCGCGCGGCCTTCAACGAGCGGATCGAGGCGGAGATGGAGCGCGCGGCGGCCGAGGGCGGCAAGCTCGCGCTGATCGGCATCGACCTGAACCGCTTCAAGGACGTCAACGACCTGCGCGGCCATCATGCCGGCGACGAGGTGCTGCGCATTCTCGCGCGCCGCTTCGCGAGCCTCGTGAGCGAGGATGAATTCGTCGCGCGCGTGGGCGGCGACGAATTCGTGGCCATCCTGCGCTTCGCGCGGCGCGAAGCGCTCGACGACTTCCTGCTGCGGCTCGAAACGGCATTGTTCCGGCCGATCCGCTACGACGACTGGGAGGTGCTATCGGGCGCGAGCCTGGGCGTGGCGATCTACCCCGACGATGCCACCACTAAGACCGTGCTCGTCAACAACGCGGACCTCGCGATGTACCGCGCGAAGGCCGACCTCACGCGCTCGGTGTGCTTCTACGAGCCGAAGATGGACGAGCTGGCGCGGGCGCGCCGCACACTCGCGGCCGATCTGCGCGAGGCGCTCGTGCGCGGACAGCTGAGCGTCCATTATCAGGTGCAGACCTCGATCCCGAGCGGCGAGATTTGCGGCTATGAGGCGCTGCTGCGCTGGGAGCATCCGCGCCTTGGCTTCGTCTCGCCGGCCGTGTTCATACCGCTTGCGGAGGAGAACGGCCTGATTCTCCAGATTGGCGCGTGGGTGCTGCGCGAGGCCTGCACGCGCGCGGCAACCTGGATGCCGCCGTGCAAGGTTGCCGTGAATCTTTCGCCCGTGCAGTTCGTGCATGCCGATTTGCCCGCGCTGGTGAGCGCGGCGCTCGCCGAAACCGGCCTGCCGCCCGCGCGGCTCGAGCTCGAGCTGACCGAATCGACGATTTTCGCCGATCGCCAGCGCTCGCTCGAAGTGCTCCAGCGCATCAAGGCGCTTGGCGTGAGCCTCGCGCTCGACGACTTCGGCACCGGGTATTCGTCGCTCGATACCTTGCGCTCGTTCCCGTTCGACAAGATCAAGCTCGACCAGTCGTTCGTGAGCGAGGCTCAGTCGAACCGGCAGGCAACGGCCATCATTCGCGCCGTGCTCGCGCTCGGCAAGAGCCTTGGGATTCCCGTGCTGGCCGAAGGCATCGAAACGCAGGACCAGCTCGATTTGCTCGCGAGCGAAGGCTGCGACGAAGTGCAGGGCTTTTTGCTGGGCCGGCCCGCGCCGCTCGCGCAACTGGTTCAGAGCGGCAAGATCCGGCTGGCGGGCGAGCCGCAGGCCCACCTGGCGGCCGCAGGCTGAAACGACATGCTGCGCCAGGCTGCACCGCGTGCGTCAGCCGCGACGCACGATTCAATCGAAGTTCAATCGTAGTTCAATCGAAGGCGCTAAAGCGCGGTGCACATTGCGGCAGCCACGCGCCGCGCTCTTGCGCGAAGGCCCCGCGCGCGACGTTGTGCGGATGGTGCGGCGCCTCGGCGAGCCCCAGCACCGGGGAGACGCAGGCGTCGCTGCCTTCGAACAGGGCGATCCATTCGTCGCGCGTGCGCATGGCCACGGCTTGCTCGATCCGCCCGGCAATCAATGGCCAATGCGCCTTGTCGCGTTGCGGCAGCTCGAGCAGATCGTCCGCGCCGATGCCCTTCATGAACGCCGCGTAAAACTGCGGCTCAATGCAGCCCACGGCAATCCAGCCGCCGTCCGCGCAGCGATAGGTGCGATAGAACGGCGCGCCGCCGTCGAGCAGGTTGGTGCCGCGCGCGTCGCACCAGTGCCCCGCCGCGCGAAAGCCGTACATCATGCTCATCAGCATGGCCGCACCGTCGGTCATCGCGGCGTCCACCACGCAGCCTTCACCGCTCGTGCGCGCGCGCAAGAGGGCCGCGATCACGCCGAACGCGAGCACCATGCCGCCGCCGCCGAAGTCGCCCACCAGATTGAGCGGCACCACGGGGTCGCCGCCCGCCGTGCCCACGGCGTGCAGCGCGCCGGAGATCGCGATGTAGTTGATGTCGTGGCCGGCGGTGTGCGCGAGCGGCCCCGTCTGGCCCCAGCCCGTCATGCGGCCGTACACGAGCGCGGGCCGTCGCGCGCGGCACACGGCCGGGCCAAGCCCGAGGCGCTCCATCACGCCGGGGCGAAAGCCTTCGATGAGCGCATCGGCATCGGCGATCAAGTCGAGTGCGCGCGCCACGTCCTCTGCGCGCTTCAGATCGAGTGTGACGTGCACGCGAGAGCGGGTCTTGAGGCTGCGCCTCGCTCGCGCGGCGCGGCGGTGGCCGATGAACTCGGACCGGCGGCGAGCTTCGTGCCCGCCGACGTCACCAGCGAAGCGGACATGACGGCCGTGTTCGACGCGGCCACGCAGCGCGGCACGCTGCGCGTGCTCGTGCACTGCGCGGGCCGTGGAGGCGCAGTGCGCCTGATCGAGAAAGACGGCTCGCCCGGCTCGCTGCAAGCCTATGAAGAGGTGGTGCGCGTGAATCTCATCGGCACCTTCAACGCGCTGCGGCTCGCGGCGGCGGCCATGGCGCGCAACCCGCCCAACGCGGGCGGCGAGCGCGGCGCGTGCGTGCTAACCGCATCGGTGGCCGCCTACGAAGGGCAAATCGGCCAGGTGCCGTATGCGTCGTCGAAGGCGGGCGTGGTGGGCATGACGCTCGTGGCCGCGCGCGATCTCGCGAGCAAGGGCATCCGCGTGTGCACCATCGCGCCGGGCCTGTTCGACACGCCGCTGCTCGCGCGCCTGCCCGAAGAGATCCGCGATTCGCTCGGCAAGATGGTGCCGTTCCCGCCGCGCCTGGGCGTCGCCGACGAGTTCGCCTCGCTCGCGCTGCACATTCTCGAGAACCCCATGCTCAACGGCGAAACGATCCGCCTCGACGGCGCGATCCGCATGCAGCCGCGCTGAGCGGACCCTCGGGACGCTCACACTAAAGGAGAGCACATGAGCGATGAATTGCTGATCGAGTACCGCGACGGCATCCAGATCCTCACGATCAACCGGCCGCACGCGTGCCACGCCGGTGGTTGATGCGTGGCGCACGCCCCCTGAGGTGCATGCCTGCGGCGTGTTCGCGGAGCGGTTTCAGTGAGTGCTCAGTGTGTCCAGGTGTTGGTGCGGGGCGGCATGGCCGCCTCATCGAGCGCGTCGAAAATGCCGACCACGCCTTCAGCAACGCCATTCCAGTGATCGAGCGCGTGCGTGCCCACGATCTCATCCCAGAAGGATTCCGAACCATATTGCAGGCGCTGCGCATGCAGCCGCCGCGTATAGAGCTGCAGATCGAACCCGGCGGTGACGCCCATGGCGCCCACGAGGCCATGCGCGCCGTTCGCGACGAGCGGCGCCGTGCGGCTCGCGCGCGCCTTGGCAATCGCGCTCGCGAGACGCTGCCGGCCGCTGCGATGCGCCGCGCAGCCGAGCTGCGCGGCCATGCGCGTGGCCGCGACGTGCTCGGCCATCACGCTCAGTTGCTGCTGCACGGCATGGGATTTGGCGGGCGAGCTGCCGGTCTGCTGGCGCTCGTTCACATAGCCGGTCGTCATGTCGAGCACACGCTGCATCGCGCCCGCCATGGTGGCCGCGGTCACGAGTGCGCCCAGCTCGGCGATGCCGCGCGCGGGCAGCGCGTGCGCCGTGCGCGTGTCGAAGCTCACGGTGGCGTCCAGCGCCTCGCCATGCTTTTCCACGCAGGCCGTGTCGAGCGAGACGAGAAACGTTCCCGCCGACGTTTCGACCACGACCGCGTCGGCCACCTGCCCGTAAGGCACGAAGGCCATGCGTTGCGTGGAGTCGGCGATCGCCAGCGCGACCGGCCCGCGCGGCGCCTCTACTCCCGCCGCGGCGAGCAGATGACGCGCGATCATCGTGTGCGCGGCGGGCAGCGGCAAGGCGTGCTGGCCGAACGCAAACAGCACGCCTGCGGCCTCGGCGAGCGGCAAGTCCGCGCCGCCCTGCGCCTCGGGCACGAGCGCGTCCAGAAATCCCCGTGCTTCGAGTTGCCGCCAGAGCTCGCGGCCCGCACGGCGGTCGTGCGCCGCTTCCACGCCGCGCACGAATTGCGGTGTGCAGAGGTCGGCGAGCACGGTTTGCGCCGAAGCGGTCAGCATGTCGTCCATTCGTTTCTCCCCTTTGTTTGGCGTAGTCCTGGCATAGTCCGCGCTCCCGGCCCGTGAGGCGTCAACCGGTGCCGTCGTCATGTCTCACCCCATTTTCTTCTGACGGGCGGCGCGCGAGCGCGGCCCAAATCCGTCCCGATTCTAGGATCGCGGTCAAGACGAGGCAACCTGAAAAAATCTCCGCTGCATCGATTGGCCCCGCGTTTAAGGCCTTGTTTCGTTGATTCGAATACAAAAATCGCGCGCCACGCCCATAACTTCGGGGTATACGCCAGGGCTGTGCCAAGGCATACGGGTTGTGCCACCGTCCTGCGCAACAATTCATTGCCGGATCCGAAATGGCCTGGTGTGCGCTTAACGGAGATATCAGCTGGCTAGTTGCATATGCAATTAATCTCCGACACTTCGCGAATGAGGGGTGTGTGCCGTATTGCCTTGAGGGTTTTCCCGTAGCCGCCGAGGCCGCCGGACAGGCAGGCTTGAAGCCCGCCCCACACCTAGGTGCAATTGCCGACTTCCACCGAGCCGAACGCCGGCTTCTCCGAAAACAAATTGTTGGCTTGCTGGCGCTCGCCCACACTGGCACCTGTTCCATAGCGGCAAACCCATTGCAGCAGGCGCTTCGCAGCCACTGGGCGCGGCGCGTCCGGCCGTTGGTCCGGGCCGTCGGTCGCCGGCGCCGCTATCGAATGATTCGAAATGCGAACTAAAACGCGGCGGTAAGCCCTCATACAAAAGGCCCTCGAGGCAACGGAGGAGACATGACCCGATTCAAGCCGCGCGCCGTGCAAGCGCGCCGTGCCGTGCGAACGCTGCGCCGTCTCGCCGGCGGCGGCGCCTCGACGGCGGCGCTGGCCGCCGCGCTAAGCGGCCTGCTGGCACCCGCGCAAGCCCACTCAACCGAATGGAAGGTGGGCGTCGAGTTGCCGCTGACCGGACCGCTCGCGCAGGCCGGCACGGAGATGTACCGCGGCATACAAGTGGCCGCCGATCTGTTCAACCGGCGCCATCCGCAAGACAAGATCACGCTCGTCGCCGTCGATGACGAGTCGAATCCCGCGAAGGCCGTCGCGGCCGTCGAGCAGCTCGCCTCGCAGCACGTGGTGGCCATCGCGGGCGCGGCGAATTCGAACTGCGCGGGCCCGGCCTCCGAGGCCGCGAGCAAGGCGGGGCTCGTCTACGTCACCTCGGGCGGCACCAGCGACGACATGGTCACGCGCGGCCTCAAGAACTTCTTTCGCGTGAGCAACACGCCCGGTTATACGTTGGGCATGGCGGGCCTCTTCGAGACGCTTGGCGTGAAGTCGGTGGCCATCCTCTATTCGACGAAGGACGCAACCAGCGACCTCGCGCGCCAGCTGGACGCCGCGCTCAAGGCCAGGGGCGTGAAGACCTTCCTGCATGCCTACGATCCCTCGATCAGCGACTTCAAGCCGCTCATCAACAAGGTGAAGCTGCAGGACAAGCCCGACGCCATGGCCATGCTCGGCTACGAGAACGACTACGTGGGCATCCTGCGCGCCTCGCGCGTGCTCAAGCCCGACCTCAAGGCGATTGCCGCGCCGTGGGCGTTCGCGAGCCCGAAGATGGCGCAGTCGTTCCCCGATCTCGTGCCGAACGTGTACGGCGCGACGGTGCTCTCGTCGCCGGCCGATTACCGCTCGGCCGACCAGCGCGACTTCTCGGACACCTATGAGCGGCTCTTCAAGACCGTCTCGAACTACCAGTCGCAGACTTCGTTCGTCTACGCGCAACTGCTCTTTGACGCCATTGCGAGCGCACAGAAGGCCGGCACGCTCGACAAGGGCGGGCTTGCCGACACCTTGCGCGCCACCCAGCGCGACGACACGTTCCTCGGCAAGGTGAGCTTCGATGCGCGCGGCGACAACCCGCACTACGTCGCGCACATGGGCCAGTTCGCCGCGAACGGCAAGCTCGCGCTGGTCTGGCCTGCGCAATATGCCACCGCGAAGCCCGCCTATCCTGGCGTGCCGTGGTGAGCCTCCGCGATTCAGATAGCGCCTGAAATCCTCACCACGCCAAGCGCGCATGCAGACGCGCGGCGTGCGAGTTGCACGAAGCACGCCCTCGCCATCGAGCCAGGGCGCGCACGACAACACCATAAAAGACGGTTTGGAGGACTCGATGTCCCGCAGCACTTCTCGCAGTGCCGATTGCAGCAAACGGCGCGTGTTCGCGCGCGCGATCATCAACCTTGGCGCCTGTGCGCTCACACTGCTGGCGGCCACACCGTCCGCATTCGCGGACGTGCTGCCGGTGGGCGTCGAGCTGCCGCTCACGGGATCGATGGCGCGCGCGGGCAACGCGCAGCTCGAAGGCATCAAGGTTGCCACCGACATGTTCAATCGCGGCAATGGCAAGCACAAGGTCGCGCTCACCGTGATCGACGACGAAGCGCAACCGGCCAAGGCCGTGTCCGCCGTGGAGAATCTCGCTTCGCAGGGCGTGCTCGCGATTACCGGCGGCTACGGCTCGAACTCCGTGAGCCCGGCCTCGGAGGCGGCCGACAAGGCAGGCCTTGTCTACATCACCTCGGGCGCCGTCGACAGCGCAATGACCTCGCGCGGCCTCAAGCGCTTTTTCCGCATCGGCCCCGCATCGGGCTACTCGAAGGCTGTGTTGGGGCAGCTCGATGCCATGGGCGTGAAGTCGGTGTCGATCGTCGTCTCGACGAAGCAGGCCACCACCGACCTGAGCAACGACGTCTCCACGAAGCTGCGCGCGCAGGGCGTGAAGGTGACCGTGCACGCGTTCGAGCCGACGATGACGGACTTCAAGCCGCTCGTCAACAAGATCCGCCTGCAGGACAAGCCCGAAGTCATGCTGATGATCGGCTACGAGAACGACTATATCGGCATCCTGCGCGCGGCGAAGGTCCTCAAGCCGCAACTGAAGGCGGTGATGGGGGTATGGGCGCTTGCCACGCCGAAGATGGCCGCCGAGTTTCCGGACCTCGTGAACAACGTGATCGGTTGCGCGATGCTGCCGCATCCGGCGCAGTTCGGCAGTGCCGAAGGCAAGGCGTTCGTCGACGCCTATGTGGCCGCGTTCAAGAAAGAGCCCGACTACGTGGCCGAGTTCGCGTTCGTGCAGTCGATGCTGCTCTTCAACGCAATGGCGCGCGCCGCCGACGCCGGCACGCTCAAGAAAGACGGCATTGCCGCCGAGCTGCGCGCGAAGCCGCACGACACGCTGATCGGGAAGGTGAGCTTCGCGGCCAATGGCGACAACCCGGCGTTCGCCAACAACATGGCGCAGATCCAGGGCGACCGTATCGTGCTCGTGTGGCCGAAGGAGCGCGCCACGGGCAAGCTCAACTATCCGGCGCTGCCATGGTGAGTGCGCCGCGTTCATCGCATGTGTTGCTTGCGCCGAAATCGTCGTTCTGGAAGAGGAGGTCGCGATGACCGAACTCGTATTGCAATCGCTGTATTCGGGCGTGCTCGTGGGCGGTGCGTATGCACTCGTCGCGCTCGGGCTCGCGCTCGTGTTCGGCTCGATGCGCATCATCAACCTCGCCCATGGCGAGCTCGTGCTGCTGGCGGCCTATATCGCCTATACGTTCGAGACGCGCCTGGGCCTGAACCCCGTGTTCGCGATTCCCGTGGCCATTCCGGTGGTTTGCGTGGCGGCCGCGGCCGCGTGGTATCTGGTGAGCCGCATCAAGAGCGACCGCGAGCTGAACTCGCTGATCCTCACCTACGGCATCGGCATCGTGCTGACCAACGGCGTATTGCTGGGCTGGGGCGCCGACGTGCGCTCGACCGGCAACGCCTGGCTGCAAGACAGCGTGATGCTCGGCAATCTGCTTTCCATGCGCAGCGAAGTGCTGTCGTTCGGCATCAGCGTCGTGTTGATGCTGGCGCTCTGGTGGTGGCTCTCGCGTTCGTGGTACGGGCGCGCCGTGCGCGCGATCTCGAGCAACCGCGACGCCGCGCGCCTCATGGGCATCGACCCGCGCAAGACCGAGCTGGTCTCGTTCATCGTGGCGGGCGTGCTGGCCTCGTGCGCGGGCGTGTCGATCTACGCGTCGAGCGCCGTGCAGCCCTCGATAGGCGAGGCGCTCACCGTGAAGGCGTTCATCATCACCGTGCTTGCGGGCGTGGGCTCGATTCCGGGCGTGCTGGCGGGCGCGATGCTGCTGGGCATTACCGAGGCGCTGACCGTCACGCTCGCGAGCTCCGCATTGCAGGAGCTTGCCGGCATGCTGCTGTTCCTGATCGTGCTGTATGTGCTGCCCAACGGCCTGTTCGGCGTGGCGAAGCGAAGGGGGTAAGGCCGATGACGACGCTTTTCAATCCGCAAGCGGGCCGTTGCGCACGGCCCGCCTCGCGTCTGGCGGCGCTGGCCGTCACGCTGGCCGTGCTCTATGTGGCCGTGCCGCTCGCGCTCGGCCAGAACCTCTATCTGATGAGCCTCGCCGTGGCCTCGCTCACGATCGCGGGCATCGCGCTCGCGTGGGCTCTGCTCGGCAACCTGGGCGGCATGGTGAGCTTCGGGCACAGCGCGTTCTTCGGCGTGGGCTCGTACATTTCCGCGCTGCTCACGCTGAAGGCGGGCTGGCCCGTGTTTCCCGCGATCGCCGCGGGCGGCGTGGGCGCGGCGCTCGCCTCGTTCGCCATGGCGCCCGCGCTGCGCCTGAAGGGGCCGTACTTCGCGCTGGCGATTCTCGCCTATGCGCAGATCTTCCGCATTGTCGCGACCGAATGGTCGGGTCTCACGGGCGGTGCGAGCGGCCTTTCCAGCATTCCCTCACTGCCGAAGGTGGCGGGATTCGACTTCGGCAGCAAGAGCGGTGGTTACCTGGTGATCCTCACGATGGTCATTATTTTCGCCGCGGTCTATGCAAAGCTGCGTGGCTCGCACGTAGGGCTCGCGCTGCGCGCGATGCACGAGTCGGAGGACGCCACACGCGTGGTGGGCGTGAACAGCGTCATCCTCAAGCTTGCGATGCTGATGCTCTCCGCGCTCATGACGGGCCTCGTGGGCGCCTTCAACGCGCACTACATCAACTTTCTCGAACCCGACTACGCGTTCAACGCGAGCTGGGCCGTGGTGCCCATCATCGCGGCGATCTGCGGCGGCTATCGCACCATACTCGGACCGCTGGTGGGCGCGGTATCGGTGTATCTGATCGATCAGCTGGTGCTCAAGAGCCTCTTGCCTACCGGCCATCAGATCGTGCTAGGCATGCTGCTCGTGGCGATGATCATCGTGAGTCCCGCGGGCCTGACCGCGCTGCGCCTCAAACGTACCCGGCGAGGTGTCTATGCAGCAGGCTGAGTCGAACGCCGAACTGCAGTTGCAGGACGTGTCGATCCGCTTTGGCGGCATCACGGCGGTGAGCGGCGTCTCGCTCGCGCTTGGCACGCACGACGTGGTGGGCCTCGTCGGTCCGAACGGCGCGGGCAAGACCACGCTCTTCAATGCAGTCTCGGGGCTCGTGCGTCCCACCAGCGGGTCGATCCGCTTCGAGGGCGTGGACCTGCTCAAGACGCCGCTGTACCGGCGCGCGCGTCTGGGCATCGGGCGCACCTTCCAGGTGCCGCAACCGATGCACGAACTCACGGTGCGCGAGAACCTCGTGGTCTCGCAGCGCTTCGGCGCGGGCCGCGTGGACGAAGCCCGCATCGACGAAATCCTCGAGTTTCTGGGGCTCGCCGGCAAGGCGCAGCGCAACGCGGCCACCGAGCTGGCGCTCACGGAGCTCAAGGCGCTCGAAGTGGCGAAGGCGCTGGCGACGGGACCCAGGCTGCTCCTGCTAGACGAAGTGCTGGGCGGCCTCGAGACCGCAACCAAGCGGCGCTTCATGAAGACGCTCATCGACGTGCACGAGCGCTATAACGTAGGCATCCTGATCATCGAGCACGATATCGAAACGGTGATGAGCCTGTGCCGCCGCGTGGCCGTGCTCAACTTCGGCAAGCTGATCGCCGATGGGCCGCCGGCCGAGGTGTTCCGCGATCCGGAAGTGGTGCGCAGCTATACGGGGGAGGCGGCCCATGCTTGAGATCAACAACGTGCGCGCGGGCTATGGCGCGATCAACGTGCTGTGGGACGTGACGCTGAACGTGGCGAGCGGCGAGGTGACCACCATCGTGGGCCCGAACGGCGCGGGCAAGACCACGCTGCTGCGCGCCATCATGGGGCTCGTGCCGCTCGAGCGCGGCCAGATCGCCTTCGAAGGAACGCCGCTCGCAGGCGTGCCGACGTGGGACATGGCGCAGCGCGGCATTGCGATGGTGCCCGAGGGCCGCATGATCTTCCGTGACATGTCGATCGAGGAGAACCTCTTGCTGGGCGCGTTCGCGAAGACGCGCCGCGCCGGGGCCGCCCGGCAGCTCGAAGAGGTCTACGCGCTCTTTCCGCTGCTCAAGGAGCGCCGCGCGCTGCCGGCGGGCACGCTCTCGGGCGGCCAGGCGCAAATGCTCGCGCTCGGACGCGGGCTCATGTCCGCGCCGCAACTGATGTTGATCGACGAGCCCTCGCTCGGGCTCGCGCCCGTGATGGTGCAGGAAGTGTTCGCGATTCTCGAGCGGCTGAAGGCGGCCGGCCGCACGATCGTGCTGGTCGAGCAGAACACCCATATGGCGCTGCGTCTGGCCGACCAGGTCTATCTCATGCAGGGCGGCAAGGTCACGTTCGCGGCGCGCGCGAGGGAGGTGGAGGTGGAGGCGCTGCACGATATGTACTTTGCGCGGTGAGGGTGTGGCTGGGCCAGGGTTGGGGCGCGAAACTGAGACGCACGGTCAAGCCTGCCGGACAAGCCCGGGTATTGTCATAGGGTAACGAGGGCGATCGGCCGCGTTCGGGACTTTGCCGAACGAGGGGCGGCCGGGGAACACCTCGCGCATCGCGAAGCGGGTCCGGGGGACAGATCGACCCGCGGCGACGATGCTCCGGACGGCTCTTCCCGGGCGCCGGAACCCTACGACCACAGGCAAAAAAATGCGCTCCAAACAGCAGCCACAGAGACCGAACGCCGGCAGCCTGCTGCCGGCCAGCCTTGCGGACACCGAACTCGACCACGTCGAGCGCATGGTCCAATACGTGACCCGCGCGCAAGGCGCTCATTCGCCGCGCGGGATCGACGCCGATTACTGGAAGAAGCGCTTGCGCGTGCTCGAGCAGACTTACGACCTCGTGGCCACGCAACGCCAGCGCGTGACCAGGCTGTTCGCGATGCTCGAGCGTGGCCAGCTCGACGGGCAGGGCGGCCCTGGTGTGCCCGTGGCTGCCGCGCGGCGGGGCGTTCCCGCGTTGTAGCTGGCCCGTTCCGCGCCGCGTGCCGCACGCAGGGCGCTCCCCGGAGTCATTGCGCCGAGGCGCGTGCGTGCGCCACGCCATCGACGAACCCGGGCGGCGCTTCCCACTTGCTTCCCGCCGGCTGCGCGGCGGCGCTCGCATGCGGCTTCGCGGTCAGGCGGGCGCGTTCGTGTAAGATCGCCGAATTCTCGGGCGCCGCACGCATGCGAGCCGGCGCCCGCCTGTCCATGCCGCTGCCCCCTTTGCAATGAAAGCATCCGAGCGCCAACGTGTCATTCTCGACCTCGTGCAGACGCGCGAGGCCAACGTCGAGCAGTTGACGGAGGCGCTGGGCGTATCGGAGGCCACCATCCGCCGCGATCTGGCGGTGCTGCACAAGCAGCGCCGGCTCGTGCGCACCTATGGCGGCGCGACGGCGCTGGTGGGCGTGCACGAGCCCGAGGCCTCGCTCGAAGAGCGCAAGGCGGCGCAGCGCGAGCAGAAGGAGACCATTGCGCTCGCGGCCGCCGCTCACGTGCACGACGGCGACACGGTCATGCTCGACGGCGGCACGACCTGCGCGGCGCTGGCGCGTCACCTGGCCGTGCGCAACGACCTGCATGTGCTCACCAATAATCTGCTGGCCGTGACGACGCTCGCGAATGCGCCGGGCGTGCACGTCACGCTGCTCGGCGGCGACTTGCGCAGATCGAGCATGAGCACGATCGGGCCGCTGGCCGAGTTGCTGCTCACGCGCGTGAGCGTGGACAAGGCCTTTTTGGGCGCCGATGGCGTGGTCGCGGGCTTCGGCCTGTGCGAAGCGAGCGCGCCGCAGGCCTCGCTCAAGGACTGCATGATCCGCCGCGCGGCGCAGCTCATCGTGCTGGCGGACGCCGACAAGCTCGGCCGCGCGCGTCAGCAGCACTGGACGCCCATCGAGCGCGACTGGCGTCTGATTACCGCTGCGAGCGCGAGCGAAGATGCGCTCGCACCGTTTCGTGCGCTGCCGCAAGTGGTGGTGGAGCTGGCGGGGGAGGTGGCCCCGCGTTGAGCATGGCAAGCGGCGCCGCTCGAGGCGCCGCCCGCTGGTTCCCCGCCAAGCCCCGACGCTGGCTCTACAGCCCGCGCCGCTTTGGCGCGACAATAGCGGGATCATTGTCACAGGCGCGCGGCCCTAAAGCCATTAGCGCCGCCCAACCGCGGAGCCGCCATGTACGTCCCAGCCCATTTCGACGAGTCCAACACCGAAGTCCTGCACGCGCTCATCGTGCAGCATCCGTTCGGCACGCTCGTCACGCACGGTGCAAGCGGGCTGGACGCCAATCACATTCCATTCGAACTCCTTGCCAATGACGGCGCACTGGGCACGCTGCACGCCCACGTCGCGCGCGCGAATCCGCTCTGGCAGGACGTGGCCGACGGCGACGAAGTGCTCGCCATCTTCCGCGCCGGCGACGCCTATATTTCGCCCACCTGGTATCCGAGCAAGCACGAAACCCACCGCCAGGTGCCCACCTGGAATTATGTGGTCGTGCATGCGCATGGGCGCATCCGTATCCGCGACGACGAAAAATTCGTGCGCGGCGTGGTGGCCCGCCTCACGCGCACGCACGAGGCGAACGAGCCCAAGCCCTGGAAGATGGGCGACGCGCCCCAGGACTATCTCGACACCATGCTCAAGGCGATCGTCGGACTGGAGATCGAGATCACACGCCTCGTGGGCAAGCGCAAGCTCAGCCAGAACAAGGAAGCGCGCGACATACACGGCGCGGGCGACGCGCTCGTGGCGCGCGGCCGGGACGACCTTGGCGAGCAGATGCTCGAGATTGCCGCGCGCAAGGCGGAGCAGGGCTGATACGCAGGCGGCGGCTGCGCTGGGGGCACCACGCCCGACACGCTATGCGCCGCGCGCCCAGCGCCGCTAGATCACCAGCCGCGAATGACCGATCCCGCCACCCTTTTCCACGCGGATTTGCGTGGCGATGCGTTCCTTGAGACTGTCGACGTGGCTGATCACGCCAATCATCTTGCCGCTCGCGTTGAGCGTGTCGAGCGCATCGAGCGCGATTTCCAGCGTATCGCCATCGAGCGTGCCGAAGCCCTCGTCGAGGAATAGCGAATCGATCGAGGTCTTGTGGCTCACCAGATCCGAAAGCGCGAGCGCCAGCGCGAGGCTCACGAGGAAGCTCTCGCCGCCCGAGAGCGTGCGCGTGTCGCGCGTGGCGTCCGCTTGCCAGCCGTCGACGATCTCCAGTTCGAGCTCGCCCGTCGATTTGCGGCGCAGGCGATAGCGCGCGTGCAGGCGGTCGAGGTGACGGTTCGCGAGCGCAAGCAGATGGTCGAGCGTGAGGCCTTGCGCGAAGCGGCGGAATTTGTCGCCCTTCGCGGAGCCGATCAGCGCGTCGAGCCGTTGCCAGAGATCGGCATCGTGGGTTTGCGTTTCGATCTGCTCGAACAAGGCGCGCTGGCTCTCGCGCTGCTGCGCGTCGCGCGTGAGCAGCCCGCGCTGGTGGCCGAGCCGCTCGTTGAGCGCGGCGCTTTCTTTCTCCAGCGTTTCGAGCTGGGCTTCGAGTGTGTCGAGGGTCGCCCCGGTCAGTGCTTGCTCCTGCAGGCGCACGAGTTTTTCGCGCACGCCTTGCAGCAGTGCGCTCGCCGTCTGCTGTTCCTGCTCGCGCTGCTGCTTGAGCGTCTGGAGCTGCTTGCGCGTCTCGGCGGGCAAGAGCGCGGCGAGGAAGGCGGCCTGATCGGCGAAGGGGCTGCTGGTGAGCGCCGCTTGCCACGTTTGCGTGGCTTCGTCGAGCGCGGTGCGCTGTTGCGCGAGCGTGCGCTCGAGATGCGTGAGCTGGCCGTCGAGCGTGGCCAGTTCGTGTGTCAGCGCCTCGGCGCGCGCGACACCGGCTTCGAAGGCTTCCGGCGAGGCGGGTTCGCTGCCTTCGTCATCGTGATCGATATCGTCGAACAGAGAGGCTATCTGGTGGCCGCGCGCCGGGTCAGCTGGTACTGACTTCGAAGTTTCGATGCCGATGCCCCTGCAACGCTCGCGCCACGCCTGCATCTGCGCCTGTGCGGCGTCACCTTGCCCGCGCTGGCGCACGAGCGCCTGCTCGAGCGTTTGCAGGCGGCGTTGCGTGTCTTGCCACGTGCGCCATTGCGTGTCGCGCGCCTGCAGCCATGCGGCGCTGTCCTCGGGTACGGCGTCGAGTGCGTAGCCGCCTGCGCGCACCGATTCGAGCAAGGCCGCTGCCTCATGTTCGAGGGCGGCTTGCAGCGTGTCGCGCTCACGGGCGATCTCGGCAAGCCGCTCCTGCATGCCATCGAGCGACTGCTCCAGCAATGCGGCCTGAGCACGCGCGGCTTGCAGCGCGTCCGAGCAACGGCCGTTCGCCTCGCGTGCCCGTGCGAGCGCTTGCTCCGCCTCTTCGGCGGCGTCCAGATGCTGCTTGACCTGCTGCGCGGTCTGCGCGGCAGCTTCGCGCGCCGCTTCGAGCGCCTCGGCACGTTGCCAGCCGGTTTCATCGATGGCCGATTGCGATGGCAGCGCCGCGACAAGCGCATCCCATTCTGCGCGGCCCTGGGCGGCGCGCGCGGCGAGCCGTTCGAGCTGTGCACGCTGCTGACCCTGCGTGGCGCGTAGCGCCGACAACGCCTCCGCGGCCCCGCGCACACGTTGCTCCAACGCCTGCAATTCGGCGCGGACCGCTTGCAGCGCGGCTTGCGTGGCCGAGACGTCGAGCGCGCGATATGCCTCGATGGCGGGATGCTCGTGCGCGCCGCAGAGCGGGCATGCCTCGCCGGGCCGCAACTGCTCGCGGTGTTGCGCGAGGCTGCGAATGACCTGTTCCTGTTCGAGCAACTTTTGCTTGTCGTGCGTGCGGGCCTGACATTGCGCGTGTTCCTGCTGCAGCGACTTGAGCGCTTCGTCCTGCGCGCCGATGTCTTGCTCCACGCGCGCCAGATTGGCCGCGAGCACACGCTCTTCTTCGGCGAGCGTGCGGCGTCGCACGGCCACCGTTTCCAGTTGCTGCCAGCGGCTGAACGCCGTTTGGCCGGCTTGCCAGGCGTTGCGCAGTTGCACGAGCGTCTGGCCGGCGAGGCGCTGCTCCTGTGCGGATTGCAGCGTTTGCAGGCCCGCGTCGGATTCGGCTTTAGCGCGTTGCGCTTCGGCGAGCGTCGCGGCGTGCCGTTCGCGTTGCGCGCGCCGTTCGTTCTCCTGCTGCGCCAGATCGGCGCGCTGCTTCTCGCGTGCGGCTAAATCGGCCTGCGTGCGGCGGCGCTGCTCGAACTGCTGACGCCACGCACCAATCCGCTCGCCGAGCTGCGCGAGATTTTGATTGGCACTGCAAAAGTCATCGAGTTGCCGCTTTTGATCCTCGAGCTTCGCGAGTTGCGCCAGCGCTTCGCGCGCGATCCCTGCGGCTAGCGCGGCGGTCGAGCCGTACTCGCGCCGCTGCGCGGCGAGTCGCTCCGTGCGGTCACGGCGCAATGCAGCGAGGTCCGCGCCGGATTGCCGGCAGGCCGCTTCCGTCTGCTGCACGGTTTGATACGCCGGGCGCAGTGTTTCTGCAGGCTCGCTTGCCGCGAGGCGCGCGAGCTCGGGCGCGGCGGCTTCCAGCGCGCCGGTTGCCGCGGCAAGGCGCACTTGCGCCGACTGCGCGTCGGCTTCGGTCTGCGCCAGGTCGCGGCGCCATTGGCGCTGAGCTTGCAGCGTTTTCGTCTGTGTGGCGAGCGCGTTGAGCTGGCCCGTGAGCGTGCCGATCTCCAGCTCCATCGCCTCGCGCTGCCCGGCGCTCAGCAGCTCCATGCCCTCCGCCCTGGCGCGCAACTGCTTGAGCGCTTCGCGCGCCTCACCGGCGCGCTCGAAGACCTTGCGCGAGATTTCGCCGTAGATCTCGGTGCCGGTGAGCTCTTCGAGCAATTCCGCGCGGTCGTTCGCGGTGGCGTTGAGAAACGCCGCGAAGCCGCCCTGCGCAAGCAGCATCGAGCGCGTGAAGCGCGGGAAATCGAGCCGCGTGATTTCCGTCACGCGCTTGAGCTTCTCGTTGATATGCGTCGTGAGGATCGTATCGCCGCCGCCTTCGGGTGCCACGCTCGCCAGTTCCACGCGCGGCGCCTGCAACGCGCCGTCGGCCTTGTCGCGCGCACGGCGCTGGCTCCAGAATGCGCGATAGACTGCGCCCTTCACTTCGAAGACCACTTCCGCGAGACAGTCGGCGGTATGGCGCGTCATGATCTCGTTCGCCGACGCGGAAACCGTCTTCAGGCGCGGCGTCTCGTGATAGAGCGCGAGGCAGATCGCGTCGAGCAGCGTGGACTTGCCGGCCCCCGTGGGCCCGGTGATGGCGAACAGGCCGTTCTCGGCGAACGGCGGCTTCGTGAAGTCGATATGCCACTCGCCCTTGAGCGAGTTCAGGTTCTTCAGGCGCAGGCTGCGGATCTTCATGCTTCGCCCTCCACGGTGGCGGCGAGCACGCGCTTGTAGCGCTCGGTGAGGGCATCGCGCACGTCGTCATCGAGGGTTTCGTGTGCGAGACGGCGCGCGAACACGTCGAGCGGATCGAGCTCGTCGAGCGTGACGCCCGCGTCGCCCGATAGCTGCGCCACGGCAGTGCCGCGCTCGCGGCGAATGCGCAGCACTTCGAGCGGCAGGCCCTCGGTCATCGTCTGGATGCGCGCGGGGAGGTCGGCCAGATAGTCGTCTTCGGCCACCGTCACTTCGAGCCAGACGGGCCGCTCCGGTGTGGCATCGCGCGCGGCTTGCGCGAACGCGTCGGGCAGCGATTTCAGGTTGCCCTTGAGCGCGACGAGCGGCTGAAACACCGGCACCGGCAGGGGCGTCACGGCCTCGAGGCCCGCTTCGCCCAGATCGACGAGCAAGACCTCTTTTTGCTGGGTGGCTTCGTCGAAGCTCAGCGCGATGGGCGAGCCGCTATAGCGGATATGCTCGAGGCCACCCACCTTCTGGGGCCTGTGGATATGCCCGAGCGCGAGATAGTCCACGCTCGGGAACGCACTGGTGGGGAACGCGTCGAGCGCGCCCACGTAGATCTCGCGCACCGATTCGCTCGCGCTCGCGCCCACCGTGGTGAGATGGCCCGTGGCGATGAGCGGCACGTTGCGGCCTAGTTGCGCGCTCAACGTTCTGCGCTGATCTTCCGCCGCAGCATGGACGGCCTGATAGTAGGCCTGGATCGCGAGTTGCAGCGATTGCTGCTTTTGCTCGGCGCTCTGGCCGTATTCGCTTTGCATGACGTCGCGCGCGCGAATGAAGGGCACGGCGCAGACCACGCAACCGGGCGCCGCGCCCGCGCCGCCGCTTTGGTTCGCTTCGCCATTCGCGTTGCGGTTCGAACGCAGCGGCAACACGCGCACCTGATGCTCAGGCGCATCGGCGGCCGGAACGACGCGTGCGCAAAGCTGCTCCACCAACGCGCTGCTTTCGCGCAGCGTCGCCACCGAGTCGTGATTGCCGCCTAGCAGCAGCAGCGCCACGCCGGCCGCGTGCAGTCTCACGACGAGCTGGCTATAGAGCTCGCGCGCGTAGCTGGGCGGCGTGCCGGTGTCGAAGATGTCGCCGGCGATCAGGACGGCATCGACGGCGTGCGCGTCGAGCTGGGCCACGAGCCAGTCGATGAGCTGCTGATGCTCGGCCTGGCGGCTCTTGCCCATGAAGTTCTGGCCCAGATGCCAGTCTGAGGTGTGGAGGAGGCGCATGGGGGTCAGGCGGAGTTCGTTGTGGAGGCGGCCCGCGCGAATGCGGCGCGAAAATGAAGCACAAAACGGGCGCAAGTGGAGGATTGTAGTGCAGGCGGCGCCCGGGGGCCTTGCGTCCCGCGAGCACGGGGGCCAGCGGCCGTCCCTGCAATGGCCTCGATCGCCGCCGACTCAGCCCATTGTCGAGCGTTGCGTCAATCATGACTTCACGAGCGGGGCTTGTTTAAGCAAACGCCTAAAGTTTTGGCGCCGTCCTGCCGTTGACCCGGTATGAATCGGGAATACCGCAAAGGAGACGCCAGCGCGTGGCCATCGACATGACGTCGATACGCCATCGATTCCGCTTGTGTCCCGGGAGACCAGCATGCTTCACAAGCTTTCGATACGCGCGAGTCTGACCCTGATGGTCGCTTTCTTCGGCGTGGTGCTCGTGATTGGCGCGGCGGCAGGCTTGCTGTCGATGCGCGCGGGCAACGACGCCATGCAGGACATGTACACGGTCGACACGCCGGCCGTCGCCGATCTCGAAGGCAGCGCGGGCCAGTTGCTGCGCCTGCGGCTCGCGCTCGCCACTTACGCATCGCTCGTCGATCTCGGCGACCAGGACGGCGCCCAGGCCGTGCTCAAGCGCTTCGACCAATACCTGAAGATCTCGAACGAGCGTCTCGATCACTATCTCTCGATCGTCTCGGGCGACGACGAAGACCGCCCCCTGATCGCCCAGATGCAGGACAAGCGCAACACCTTCCTGCACGAGGGCGTCGATCCCGCGCTGGCCGCGCTCAAGGCGGGCGAGCGCAACGCATTCCAGGAACTGCAGGCGCACAAGCTGCCTGCGCTCTACAACGGCTTCGAAAAGGCCATGCTCGTGCTGGAGCAACGCCAGATCGAGCGCGGCGCGCAGCGCTATCGCGAGGCGCAGGCGCGCTTCCGGGCCGTGAGCATTGCGGTGGGCGTGGGCATGGTGCTCGCGCTCGTGTTCGCGTGGCTTGCTCGCGTGGCGCTCATACGCGCGATCGTGCATCCCGTGAGCGCGGCGGTCGAACAGTGCGAGCGGATTGCTTCGGGCGATCTGGGCGCGGCGGTCGCGCTCGCGTCGCGCAACGAGATGGGGCGGCTTTCCGCGGCGCTGCAGCGCATGCAGGAGGCGCTCATCAACATGGTGGGCACCGTGCGTGACGGCGCGCAGTCGATCGACACCGGCGTGAGCGAGATTGCCACCGGCAACACGGATCTTTCGCAACGCACCGAGGAACAGGCGGCCTCGCTCGAAGAGACGGCGGCGAGCATCGAGCAGCTCACCTCCACGGTCAAGCAGACGGCCGGCAACGCGCAGGAAGCCAGCTCGCTCGCGCACGGCGCTTCGGGTCTCGCGGCGCGCGGCGGCGAGCTCGCGCGCGAGGTAGTGGGCACGATGCAGCACATCGTCGACGACTCGCGGCGCATTGCCGAGATCGTCGGCGTGATCGAGGGCATCGCGTTCCAGACCAACATTCTTGCGCTGAACGCCGCCGTGGAAGCGGCGCGCGCGGGCGAGGAGGGGCGCGGCTTCGCCGTGGTCGCGGGCGAAGTGCGCTCGCTCGCGCAGCGCAGCGGCGCGGCGGCCAAGGAGATCAAGGCGCTCATCGACACCTCGACCTCGCGCGTTCAAACCGGCGCGGGCCTCGTCGAGCGCTCGGGCACGACGATGGAGGAGATCGTCGGCGCGATTGCGCGCGTGAGCACGATCATGGACGAGATCGCCTCAGCGGCGAAGGAGCAGAGCACCGGCATCGACCAGGTCAATCTCGCGGTTGCGCAAATGGACCAGGTCACGCAGCAGAATGCGGCGCTCGTCGAGCAGGCGGCCGCGGCGGCTGCGTCGCTGGAGGATCAGGCGCGGCGCCTGAGCGCGGCAGTGGCGGTGTTCAGGACCTGACGGCGCGGCGCGGGTGGACCAGGCCGGCGAGGGTGCTGAGGGTGGATGCCGCGCTTCGCGCTATCATTGCCCCCATGACCGACGGGGACTACCCGATCCAAGCCGAATTTCACGCCGACTCAAGCCGATTGAAGCCAACAATGGCCACAAAAAACACGACAGGCACCACGCGCCGCAGCGCGGGGCCGGGCAAGCGCGCCGCGCTGCCACCCGAGGAGACGCACCCCGACACCGACTCCGGTGAGGCGAGCGCCAGTGCAGACGAGGAAAGCGCGGGCACGTCCACCTATCTCGTGCCGGGCCTCGAGCGGGGCCTGCGCATCCTCGCCGAATTCTCGGCGCGCGAGCCCGTGCTGGGCGCGCCCGAGCTTTCGCGGCGCATCGGCATACCGCGCACGACCACGTTTCGGCTTTTGCAGACGCTCGAAGGGCTCGGCTTCATCGAACGCGCCAACGGCGACCGCCAGTACCGGCTGAGCGTGGCGGTGCTGCGCCTGGGCTTCGAGTACCTCAGCTCGCTCGAGCTCACCGACTTCGGCACGCCGGTGCTGGAGCGCCTGCGCGACGCAACCGGCCTGAGCACCCATCTGCTGATTCGCGACGAGCGCGACGTGGTGTTCGTGGCGAAGGCGCAGACGCGCGAGCCGATGTTCAGCTCCGTGAAGGTCCATGTGGGCACGCGCTTGCCTGCGCACGCCACCGTGCACGGCCAGGTGTTGATGGGTGATCTCATGCTTGCCGAATTGCGCGCGCTCTATCCTGAGAAGCAGCTCGAACGCTATACGGAGCGCACGCCCGCGACCGTGGCCGATCTCTATGCGCGCGTGCGCGAGTTCGCGCAGCAGGGCTATGCGGTGAGCGAAGCGTCGTTCGAGACCGGCATTTCGGTGGTGAGCGCGCCGGTGCGGGATCAGTCGGGCCGTATTGTGGCCGCGCTTACGGCGACGGTGCCGCGCTCGGATATCGGGGAGGGCGAGCGCGGGCCGCTCGTGGCCACCGTGTGTGGCGCGGCGCTCGATTTGTCGATGCGGCTCAATTATCGGCCCGCGGTGGGTGATCCTACTGCTGTTCAAGCTGCGCTAGCGCCTGCCGCGAAGAGCCGTAGTTCGCACTTGCTCTGATGTGGTGTCAGGTGTCGTGAGATGGTCTGGGGTGCGCCTTGAGGCGCGGTGTGGGTTGTTGTTGTGGTTTGTTTGGGTTGGCCTTTCCTTGTTTTCATGTCGGTATATTAGCGTTGCCCCTGTGCGGGGCGGCACCTACTTTTCTTTGCAGCGGCAAAGAAAAGTAGGCAAAAGAAAGCCGCTCAAACCGCCAGTGTGACGCAGTACACCACTCGACTTAGATCGGAGCGGCTCCGGGGCGTCTGTCACCACGCGTCGTTACCCGGAGTGACAAAGGGCTCATCCATCCGGCGGCGCTCCGCGCGCCGTGGGGCATAACCCAAACCGGTGGGGCGCACGCGTTTTCGTAGGACTCCCGTGTATTTGCTCGGCAGTACTACCGCGCATTCGCGGGCAGCACGCCAGGTTTTCCTTGCAGACCCTTCCGCCCGCGCGTAGCGCTTGGCGGGAAGGATGAGCCCTTTGTCACTTACGCGGAGTGTGCGAGGAGACGGATGCCCCGGAGCCGCTCCGATTGACAGGGCAGTGGGGGACTGCGTCACACTGGCGGTTTGAGCCGCTTTCTTTTGCCTACTTTTCTTTGCGGCTGCAAAGAAAAGTAGGTGCCGCCCCGCACAGGGGCAACACTCATATACCTACATGAAATCAAGGAAAGGCCAAAGCCCCCACCAATCCCAGGGAACCGCGCAAGCCCCCACCCCAAATCACTCACTCAGAACGAGTGATGAATCCCAGTAAGCACGATGGCCTGATTACGTCCGCTTGACACGCCCGCCGTGAAGAACGCCGCCTGCGCGCTCGAGTTAGCGTGCTCGTATAGCGCGTTCACATAGACCTGCGTGCGCTTCGAAAGCGAGTACACGTCGCCGATCATCACCTGGCTCCAGCGGCGGCCCGCGAGCGTCGATGTAGCCGCGCCGCCCACCACGCTGTTGAACGCCGTGACCTGGTAGTTCGCGCCGGCATCATAGCTCTGGAACGTGTTGGAATGTCCGTTGGACTCCAGCTTGGTGCGCGTGTACAGACCGTGCAAAAGCACTTTGCCAAACGAATACGACGCGCCAATGCCCATGTTCTCCACCTTGTCGGCCAGATAGGTGGCCGCGGGCTGGCCCTGGAACGTGGTGATGCCCGTGGTTACCATCGACACCGTGCGGTCGTGCTCGTTCGACCAGGTGGCGCCGGCCTTGAACGGACCGTTCGCATAACTGAGCGAAAAGCCCATCGTGCGGCCAGTCGAAAAGTTCGTGGTATTGCCGAAGCCGAGTATCGCGCCCGCCGTGAAGCCATACCAGGTGGGCGAGCGGTACTTTACCGAGTTGTTGTAGGGCACGACGCCCGTGTCCGCGAGCTCGTCGATATTGCCCGGATGGAAGGCATACCAGCTACCCGCGAGATACGCCGTGCTGAACGGGTCGAGCACGTCGAATGAAAACGGCGTCTGATGGCCGAGCGTGAGCGTGCCGAACTGGTCCGACGCGAGGCCCACGTACGCCTGGCGGTTAAACAGCGTATTGGCCACCGCCATTGCGCCCGTATTGGTGTAAAAACCGTTTTCGAGCGTGAAGATCGCCTTGAGGCCGCCGCCCAGATCTTCCTGGCCGCGCAGGCCCCAACGGTCGGGTTGCGTATTGCCCTGCTCCTCCATCCACTTCGAATGGCCGCCCACGTTGCTGATGTAGGCCACGCCCGCATCCAGACTGCCATATAGCGTGACGCTGCTTTGCGCCCATGCAGACGAGACGGCGCAGATTCCCGTCAACCCCGCGGCAATGAAGTGTTTCAACTTTGGACTCCTGATCGTATGACGAAAAGCCGGTGTGATCGTCCGGCAGACCCAACCCCTCGGCGTTGCGCGGCGCGCTTCTAACGGAGGCTCGCGTTCCAGGTTTTGTGTTCCATATATGGTTAAACGTGCTGCGTATGGAACGTTTTGGGAAGTATAGTGACTCTCGCGCGACGCCAAAATACTTTTTTTGGACGGTAGTTCCCCCAGGTACGCACGCGCGGCGGTTTGCTCGAAACGCGCGTAAGTCCCTGCACCGTAAGCGTTTTGGCAACCTGGTCGGCACGCCTGATGGCGTTGTTCATGTCCCTTTCAAAGATGCGCTCGGTGTTTTCCCCAGGGGCAGTGGATTTTTATTTTCTCCCCGCCAGAACGTTCCTATAATGACCATACATAAACTAATGTTCCTTATATGGAACACAGTTGATCGGGAAAGGTGAGAAATGGCTGAAGAATGGCGCTGCGCCGGGCATGCCGGCGATCTGTCCGAAGACGCGCCGCTCGAGTTCAAGCTCGACGGCACGGAAATCGGCATCTACAAGGTGGGCGACGAGCTCTACGCACTCGAAAACGTCTGCCCTCATGCATACGCGTTGCTGACGCAAGGCTTCGTCGATGGCGACACCGTCGAATGCCCGCTGCACGAAGCCGTGTTTCATATCCCAACCGGGAAGTGTCTCAAGGAGCCTGGCGGCCGCGATCTGAAGACGTACGCGGTGCGACTCGCTGGTGAAGAAATCCAGATCAAGGTGGAATGACATGCGAGAAGTCCCCGTGAATTTCAATCCGTTGCTCAAGCCCTGGCTCGCGCCGCAACCGAACAACGTGGCCGGCAAGGGCGTGATCGAGCAGCCGGGCCAGACCGAAAACCTGGTCTGGCAAACGCGCAAGGCCGAGCCCACGCAATACGAGAACGATTTCGGCGACGCGCTCGAACAGGTGTTCGAAGCCGGCGCCACCGAGCTCGACGAAGTGGTGGCGGGCTTGAACCGCATCGGCTTTCGCACGCCGGAAGGCACGGCCTGGAACGCCGAGCGCCTGAGCGCCGAATTCCGTCTGCTCGCCGAATGAGCCGGCGTCCGGAATCACGGAAACACTGAACACGGAGACCCCACATGACGTCCCCCACGCCTCAAGCCACCGGCAGCGCCGACCCGATTCGCGCCTACCTCGACCGTGGCATCAAGAACTACTGGTATCCCGTTGCGCCGAGCTGGCAAGTGGGCAACGCGCCCATCGGCATCACACGCCTTGGCGAGCAGATCGTGCTGTGGCGCGATCAGGACGGCCAGGTCCACGCGCTCGAAGACCGCTGCCCGCACCGCGGCGCACGCCTGTCGCTCGGCTGGAATCTCGGCAACCGCGTGGCGTGCTGGTATCACGGCATCGAAGTCGACGGCAGCGGCACTGTGCAGAACGTGCCTGCCGTTTCGGCCTGCCCGCTCGAAGGCACGAAGTGCGTGAAGTCGTATCCGGCGCAAGAGCACGCCGGCGCGGTTTTCCTCTGGTTCGGCGACGAGGCGCACAAGGAACCGGCGCCGCTGCAATTGCCCGAGGAGCTCGTGGGCGACGAATATGCGAGCTTCCTGTGCATGTCGAACTGGAAGTGCAATTACCAGTACGCCATCGACAACGTGATGGACCCGATGCACGGCGCCTATCTGCACGCGACCTCGCACTCGATGGCCGAAGGCGACAAGCAGGCCGACATGCGTGTGCGCAAGACCGAGAGCGGCCTGATGTTCGAGAAGGTCGGCCAGCGCGACGTGAACTTCGACTGGGTCGAGCTGGGCGAAACCGGCTGTCTGTGGATGCGCCTCGCGATTCCGTACAAGAAGAAGTTCGGCCCGGGCGGCAACTTCGGCATCATCGGCTTCGCAGTGCCTGTAGACGGTGACAACTGCCAGGTCTACTTCTGGCGCACCCGCAAGGTGCAGGGCTGGCAGCGCGACGCGTGGCGCTTCATGTACCGCAACCGCCTCGAAGGCCTGCATTGGGACGTGCTCGAGCAAGACCGCTACGTGCTGGAAAGCATGGCGCCGAATGCGCGCGATCACGAGTTCCTCTATCAGCACGACGTGGGCATGACGCGCGTGCGCCGCATGCTGCGCCAGCGCGCCCAGCAGCACTTCGCCGAGCTCGATGCGCTGCGCGCCCAGCAGGGCGAAGCCGCGCAAGCCGCAGGGCACAGCCATGCATGACGCCCAGCTTGTGGCGCAGGCAACGCTTGCCGGCCGTCGCGTGATCGTCACGGGCGGCGCGCGTGGACTGGGCGCGGCGTTCGTGAGCGCGCTGGCCACGGTCGGCGCACGCGTCACCTTCGGCGACGTACTGCACGAAGCGGGCGAGGCGCTGGCGAAGTCGCTGGCAGCCGAGGGCCACGACGTGGCGTTCGCGCCGCTCGATCTCGCTCAGCCCGAGAGCATTTCGGCATTCGTCGATGGCGCCGCGCAACGCATGGGCGGCGTGGATGCGCTCATCAACAACGCGGCCATCACGAACTCGGGCGGCAAGCTCGCGCAGGAGATCAGCGTGGCCACATGGGA
Source organism: Paraburkholderia silviterrae (assembly GCF_004353915.1). Lineage (GTDB taxonomy): Bacteria > Pseudomonadota > Gammaproteobacteria > Burkholderiales > Burkholderiaceae > Paraburkholderia > Paraburkholderia silviterrae. The sequence continues at coordinate 39,190 of NZ_SMRP01000033.1, forward strand.
CGCCGTGATGGACGTGAACGTGCGCGGCACCTGGCTCATGTGCGCGGCGGCGCAGCGCTGGCTGCGCGAGTCGGGCCGTGGCGCCATCGTCAATATCGCTTCGGACACCGCACTATGGGGTGCGCCGAGGCTGCTCGCCTACGTAGCCAGCAAGGGCGCTGTGATTGCGATGACGCATTCGCTCGCACGCGAATTCGGCGCGGGCGGCATCACTGTCAACGCCATCGCGCCGGGTCTCACTGAAGTGGAGGCCACGGCCTACGTGCCCGCCGAACGCCACGCGTATTACCTCGAAGGGCGCGCATTGCGCCGTGCCCAGGTTCCCGAGGACGTCTCTGGCCCGGTGTTGTTCCTCTTGTCCGACGCGGCGCGCTTCGTGACCGGACAACTGCTGCCGGTGAACGGCGGCTTCGTGATGAATTGATTTCGTGGAATTGAACATGAGTTCTCAGGAACCCAAGGAGAAAACGATGGCCGATGCCGATATCGAGTGCAAGTCGTGGGACCGTCCCGCCGACGCGAGCTTTGACGACTGGATGAACAGCCGCGTGGCGCGCTACGAAACGCGCCGCTACGACTGGGACGCGCTGAAGTTTCAGGCCGACTACGACCCGAAGTACCGCCGCGCGCAGATGCGCTACGTGGGCACGGGCGGCACCGGCGTCGCGAAGGACACGAACACCGTGCCCGCGGGCGGCTTCACGTTCTCGACCATGGTGATCCCGGCCGGCAACATCGGCCCGAGCCACATCCATATGGATGTCGAGGAAATCTTCTTCGTGCTGCGCGGCAAGATGAAAGTTGTCTGCGAGAAAGACGGCGAAACGTGGGAAGCCGTGCTTGGCGAGCGTGACCTGATCTCGGTGCCGCCGGGCGTGTACCGCACGGAAATCAACATCGGCGAGGAAGACGCGCTGATGTGCGTGATGCTCGGATCTTCCAAGCCCGTCACGCCGACTTACCCGCCGGATTCGCCGCTCGCGAAGATCAAGCGCGAAGCGAAGTAAAGCAACGCAGTCAAGCCAGCCACCCACGACTCCGCAACGGACCACCCAGTCATGAACGAAGCGATCGACACCGCCGCCTCATCAGCCGCCGCGCTCGAAACGCGTCTCGCGCGCTTTGCGCTGCGCGAGGCCCGGGCCGGCGAGGCGCGCGTGAGCTATCGCGAGGCAGCCGGCGAGAGCGGTAATGAGGCACTACCGCTCGTGCTGCTGCATGGCATTGGTTCCGGAGCGGCTTCGTGGGTGCAGCAGTTCGAGGCACTGCGCAGTGCGCGCCGCGTGCTCGCGTGGGACGCGCCCGGTTACGGTGCTTCCACGCCGGTCGCGAGCGCGTCGCCCGTTGCCGCCGACTATGCGCGCGTGCTGGCCGACTGGCTCAACGCGCTCGGCATCGAGCGCTGCTTGCTGGTGGGGCATTCGCTTGGCGCGATCATCGCGGGTGCATTCGCTGCCGCCCAGCCGGCGCGGGTGAGCGGCTTGCTGCTGATCTCGCCCGCCGCTGGCTACGGCGCCGCCGATCCTGCAGTGCGCGAAGAAAAGCGCAATGCGCGCCTCGCGATGCTGGCCGAACTCGGCCCGCAAGGCCTGGCGGAAAAGCGCAGCGCGAACATGCTTTCGCCGCACGCCAGCGCCGACTCGCGCGCCTGGGTGCGCTGGAACATGTCGCGTGTCGTGCCGCACGGCTATGCGCAGGCCACGCATTTGCTCGCGAATGCCGATCTCGCTGCCGAGCTCGCGCGCTGCGTGGGCAAGGTGCCGATGGCCGTCGCCGTGGGCGCCGAAGACACGATCACCATGCCTGCGGCATGCGAGCGGCTTGCGCACATCGCGCAGGCGCCGTTCCAGACCGTGCCGCACGCGGGTCACGCAGGCTACATTGAACAGCCCGATGCATACAACGCGCTGATCGATGCTTTCTGTTCTGCATACTAAGTACTACGGAGCTTAAGGAATGACACCCGACGTCGCCAGCGCGTCCCCCGACGCCGACGCAGACCGCAACGACACGAGCTATCGCGTGCCAGGTCTGGAACGGGGCCTGCGCATTCTGACCGAATTCTCGCCGCGCGAGCCGGTGCTCGACGCGCCCGAATTGTCGCGGCGCCTCGGCATTCCGCGCACCACGGTGTTTCGTCTGTTGCAGACGCTCGAATCGCTCGGCTTTCTCGAGCGCGCCGACCGCGACCGCAACTACCGCCTGGGCGTGGCCGTGCTGCGCCTCGGCTTCGAATATCTGAGCTCGCTCGAGCTGACCGATCTCGGCCTGCCGCTGATCGAGGCGCTGCGCGACGCAACCGGCCTGACCACGCACATCGTGATCCGTGACGGACGCGACATTGTGTTCGTCGCCAAGGCGCAGAGCCACGCGCCCATTTTCAGCTCGGTGAAGGTGAACGTCGGCACGCGGTTGCCCGCGCACGCCACGACGCATGGCCAGGTGCTGATGGGCGATTTCACACTCGACGAATTGCGCGCGCTCTATCCGGAGCCGCGGCTCGAACGCTATACGCCCTCCACGCCGGAAACGGTCGAGGCGCTTTACGAACGCATTCGCGAAGACGCGGAGCGCGGCTACGCCGTGAGCGAATCGTCGTTCGAGCGCGGCATCTCGGTGGTCTCGGCGCCGGTGCGCAACGACACGGGCCGCATCGCCGCCGTGGTGACGACGACCATTCCACGCCCCGGCATCGACGCGCAACTGCTCGACAGCGGCCTGATCGACAAGGTGCGCCATGCGGCCGACGAACTCTCGAAGCGTTTGAATTATCGGCCGCAATTCAGGCCGGATATGCAGCAACAAGCGCAGCAACAAGCGAAGCAACAAGCGAAGCAACAAGCGGGTGCGCAGGCAGCCGGCAGGAAATCGCCTTACATGAAGGCATTGGGGATCAAATGATTGAACTCGACTTGAGCGGTCAGGTTGCGGTGGTGACGGGCGGGTCGTCCGGCATCGGCCTCGCCAGCGCCGAACTCTTTTTGCGCGCGGGCGCTTCGGTCGCGATCTGCGGCCGCGACAACGACCGCCTCGCACGCGCGGAGCGCGAATTGCGCGAGCGCCATCCGCAGGCACAACTGCTTGCCGTGCGCTGCGACGTGCTCGACGCCGACGACGTGGCGGCTTTTGCGGGCGCCGTCGAACAGCGCTTCGGCCGCGCCGACATGCTCGTGAACAACGCGGGCCAGGGCCGCGTCTCGACTTTCGCCGATACCACCGACGAAGCCTGGCGCGAAGAACTGGACCTCAAGTATTTCAGCATCATCCGTCCGACGCGCGCGTTCCTGCCGATGTTGCGTAGCGCCGCGAAAGGGGGCAATGCCGCGATCGTCTGCGTGAACTCGCTGCTCGCACTGCAGCCCGAGCCGCACATGGTGGCGACCTCGTCGGCGCGCGCGGGCGTGCTCAGCCTGATCAAGTCGCTCGCGGTGGAACTCGCGCCCGAGCATATTCGCGTGAACTCGATCCTGATCGGCATCGTGGAGTCGGGCCAGTGGCGCCGCCGCTACGAAAACGACACTCAAGCGCAGAGCGCTGGCCAGAGCTGGGAAGACTGGACACGCGAGCTCGCACGCAAGAAGCACATTCCGCTCGGCCGCTTCGGCCGCCCCGAAGAAGCCGCACAGGCACTGTTTTATCTGGCCACGTCCCTGTCGTCCTATACGACGGGCAGTCATATCGATGTATCTGGAGGCGTTGCACGTCATGTCTAATCAAACCACCGTCGGCGAACTGATCGCCGCCTTCCTCGAACAATGCGGAGTCCAAACCGCTTTCGGCGTGATCTCGATTCATAACATGCCGATTCTCGACGCCATCGGGCGGCGCGGCAATATCCGCTATGTGGGCGCGCGCGGCGAAGCGGGCGCGGTCAACATGGCGGACGGGCTCGCGCGCGTCTCGGGCGGTCTCGGCGTGGCGTTCACGAGCACGGGCACGGCGGCGGGCAACGCGGCGGGCGCGATGGTCGAAGCCCTCACGGCCGGCACGGCGCTGCTGCACATCACCGGCCAGATCGAAACCGAATACCTCGATCAGGACCTCGCCTATATTCACGAGGCACCCGATCAACTGTCGATGCTCCAGTCGATCTCGAAGGCTGCGTTCCGCGTGCGCTCGGTCGAGACCGCGCTGCCGACGATCCGCGAAGCGGTGCGCGTCGCGCAAACCGCGCCGAGCGGCCCGGTGAGCGTGGAGATTCCCATCGACATTCAGGCCGCGCTGACCGACTGGCCCGTCGATCTGAGCGCGCCGCATCTCACGACCCTCACGCACGACGAAGCGCGCGTGGAGCAGCTCGCGAACGAACTCGCGAAGGCGAAGCGTCCGCTGCTGTGGCTCGGCGGCGGCACGCGCCATGCGCGCGCGGCGGTGGAGCGTCTCGTCGCGCTCGGCTTTGGCGTGGTGACGAGCGTGCAGGGCCGCGGCGTGCTGCCCGAAGATCATCCGGCCACGCTGGGCGCGTTCAACGTGAGCCCCTCGGTCGAGCGCTTCTACAAGACCTGCGACGCGATGCTCGTGGTGGGCTCGCGCCTGCGCGGCAATGAAACGCTCAAGTACAAGCTTGGGCTGCCGCAGCCGCTCTATCGTGTCGACGCCGACGCGCTCGCCGACAACCGCGGTTATCGCAATGCGCTGTTCGTGCACGGAGACGCCGCGCGCGTGCTCGACGCACTCGCCACGCGCCTCGAAAACCGCATCAAGGTCGATCCGCAATTCGCCGCCGATCTGGCCGAGGCGCGCGAGATCGCCGTGTCGGAAACGGCCAGGGGCCTCGGCCCGTATCGCCGCCTCGTGGAGTCGCTGCAACATGCCGTGGGCCGCGACTACAACTGGGTGCGCGACGTCACGATCTCGAACAGCACGTGGGGCAACCGTCTCCTGAAGATCTTCTCGCCGCGTGCGGGCGTGCATGCGCTCGGCGGCGGCATCGGCCAGGGCATGCAGATGGCGATTGGCGCGGCGCTCGCGAACGCGGCGGCGAAGACCGTGTGCCTCGTCGGCGACGGCGGCCTGATGGTCAACGTGGGCGAGCTCGCGACGGCCGTGCAGGAGAAGGCCAACGTCATGATCGTGCTGATGAACGACCAGTGCTATGGCGTGATCCGCAACATTCAGGACGCGCAGTACGGCGGCCGCCGCATGTTCGTCGATCTGCATCAGCCGGAGTTCTCGCAGTTCTGCGCAAGCCTCGGCCTCAAGCACTATCGCCTCTCGTCGCTCGACGACGCGGACGCCGTGATCGGCGAAAGCATTGCGTTCGACGGCCCGGTGCTGCTCGAAGTGGACATGAAATCCGTGGGCAGCTTCGAGACCGCATTCGCCGGCCCGCCGGTGCGCAAAGAGGAGCCCCAACATGCGTAACAGCCAGGCTAACCACCAGGCTAACCACCAGGCGGACCCCATGCCCCACGCACCTATCGACATCGCGATGATCGGCTTCGGCGCGATCGGGCAGACCGTGTATCGCGCGGTCGCGGCGGACCCGCTCGTGCACGTCTCGCACGTGATCGTGCCCGAGCAACACGCCGCTGCCGTGCGTGAGCAGGTGGACGGCGCGGTGGAAGTGGTCTCGTCGGTGCACGCGCTTTCGACCAAGCCGCAGTTTGCGCTCGAATGCGCGGGCCACGCGGCGCTCATCGCTCACGTCGTGCCGCTCCTGCAAAGCGGCACCGATTGCGCGGTGGCCTCGATCGGCGCGCTCTCCGACGTCGACCTGCTCGAGCGCCTCTCGCTCGCCGCCGACGAAGGCGACGCCACGGTCACGCTGCTCTCCGGCGCGATTGGCGGTATCGACGCGCTTTCGGCGGCGAAGCTCGGCGGCCTCGACGAAGTGCTGTACACGGGCCGCAAGCCGCCGCTCGGCTGGCTCGATACGCCGGCGGAAAAGGTCTGCGATCTGCGCACGCTCACGAAGGAGCGGGTGATCTTCGAAGGCAGTGCGCGCGAAGCGGCGCGGCTCTTTCCGAAGAACGCGAACGTGGCGGCCACCATCGCGCTGGCGGGCCTCGGCCTCGACCAGACGAAGGTGCGCCTGATCGCCGACCCGGCCGTCGAGCGCAACGTCCACCGCATCGTCGCGCGCGGCATGTTCGGCGAGATGTCGCTGGAGATGTGCGGCAAGCCGCTGCCCGATAACCCGAAGACCTCGGCGCTCACGGCGTACAGCGCGATTCGCGCACTGCGCAACCGGGCCGCGCGCTGCGTGATCTGACGAAGCGATTTTGAAGCGATGGCCGGCAGTGCATATGCATAGGCACTGCCGGCACTGAAACAAAGAGACCTCTGACATGACTGCATTCGACACGAGCCTCGTTCCGAACGGCGATATTCTGATTGGCGGCGAGTGGCGCCAGGGACGCGCCGCGCCTTTTGCGAGCCTTTATCCCGCCGACCAGTCGGTGAACATGGAGGTCTCGACGGCGAGCGCCGAAGACGCCAGCGAGGCGGTCGAGAAGGCGCACGCGGCCTGGAAGCAGGGCGAATGGGCCGGCATGAAGCCGCATCTGCGCGCGCTCGTGCTCTACCGCATCGCGGAGCTCATCATGCAACGGCACGAAGCGCTCGCGCAACTGCAGTGCCGCGACAACGGCAAGCCCATCAGCGAGACGCGCGTGCTGGTGGCAAGCGCCGCCAACACGTTCCGCTACTTCGCGGCCTGCCTCGAAACGCTCGACGACGAGCTCACGCCGCCGCGCGGCGACTACCTGACGATGAGCGTGCACGAGCCGATTGGCGTGGTGGCGGCCATCACGCCGTGGAATTCGCCGATCGCCTCGGACGCGCAGAAGCTCGCGCCCGCACTCGCGGCCGGCAATGCGGTCGTGCTCAAGCCCGCCGAAGTCACGCCGCTCGTCTCGCTCGCGCTAGCGCGCATCTGCGAGGAAGCGGGCGTGCCCAAGGGCATCCTGAGCGTGCTGCCCGGCAAGGGCTCGGTGATCGGCGACGTGCTGGTGCGCCATCCGCTCGTGAAGAAGGTCTCGTTCACGGGGGGCACTGAAGTGGGGCGCGGTATCGCCCGCATCGCGGCGGAAAAGCTCATGCCCGTGTCGCTTGAACTGGGCGGCAAGTCGCCGATCATCGTGTTCGAAGACGCGGATCTCGATCACGCCGTGAACGGCGTGCTGTACGGCATCTTTAGCTCGTCGGGCGAGGCGTGCATTGCCGGATCGCGCCTCTTTGCGCAGCGTTCGATCTACGACACCTTCATGAAGCGCCTCGTGGAAGGCGCGCGCAAGCTGCGCGTGGGCGACCCGTCGCGCGAGAACACGCAGATGGGTCCGCTCATCACGGCGAAGCACCGCGAGTCGGTCGAGCGCTACGTGGCGATCGGGCTGGAAGAGGGCGGCCGCCTCCTGTGCGGAGGCGAGCGCCCCGTGGGCGACGAGCGCGAGAACGGCTTCTTCTATCAGCCGACCATTCTGGAAGGACTCCAGAACAGTGCGCGCATCTGCCAGGAAGAGATCTTCGGCCCGGTGCTGGTGGCCATGCCCTTCGACGACGAAGCCGCGCTGATCGAGCAAGCGAACGACAGCGTGTTCGGCCTTGCCGCCGGCATCTGGACGCGCGACTACAAGCGCGCGTGGCGCGTGGCCCGCAGGCTCGAAGCGGGCACGGTCTGGATCAATACGTACAAGCTGTTCTCGATCTCCACACCGTTCTCGGGCTGGAAGGAGAGCGGCATGGGCCGCGAGAAAGGGCGGCTCGGCATTCGCGAATACATGCAGCAGAAGAGCCTCTACTGGGGCTTGAACGACGCACCGCTGCCGTGGGCCAATGCCTGACGAAAATTTGGAGTGGCAAATGACGATTCTTGGCATCGAACAGATTACCTACGGCGTGACCGACCTCGAAACCTGCCGGCGCTTTTTTGCCGACTGGGGTTTGACGGAGACCTCGCACGACGAAACGCGTGCGCGTTTTGAAACGCTCAACGGTTGCACCGTGCTCGTGGCCGACGCGAACGACGCAACGTTGCCCGCCGCGTTCGAAGCGGGCCCGACGCTGCGCGAAGTGACGTGGGGCGTGGCCACGCGCGAAGAACTGGACGCGCTGCGTGAGCGCCTGAAGGACCAGCCGGGCTATTACAGCGAGCCGGAAGCGGTGGGTTGCTTCGACCCCGCAGGCATGGCGATTCGCCTGGAAGTCACGCGCCGGCGCGAGATCGACGTGAAGGGCTCGCCCTCGAACGTGTGGGGCCAGACGCTGCGCGTGGATACGCCGTCGCCTGTCTATGAGCGCGCGCAACCGGTGGAGGTGGGCCACGTGGTGTTCTTCACAAACTGCCTCGCGGAGCAGGAGAAGTTCTATCACGAGCTGCTCGGCTTCGAGACTTCGGACCGCTATCCGAATCGTGGCGCCTTCATGCGCTGCGCGCCGCACGGCGGCCACCACGACCTGTTCCTGCTCGCGCTGCCCGACGGCAAGAAGGGCCTCAACCACGTGGCATTCACGGTGCGCGACATCCACGAGGTGTTCGGCGGTGGCCTGCATATCAGCCGTTGTGGCTGGACCACGCAGCTGGGCCCGGGCCGGCATCCGGTTTCCTCGGCGTACTTCTGGTACTTCAAGAATCCGGCGGGCGGCTTGATCGAGTATTACGCCGACGAAGACGTGCTCACGCCGGAATGGCAGCCGCGCGAGTTCGAGCCGGGCCCGACCGTGTTCGCGGAGTGGGCGATTGACGGCGGCCTCGACGGCAACACGCGCCGCCAGAAGAACGCGCAAGCGCCGCAGGGCAAGTTCATGACGGAGCGTAAGCAATGAGCGCCGCAACGGAACACAGCATCGAGAACAGCACAGAGCAGGCGCCGCGCACCGTCGTGGTGATTGGCGGCGGCCAGGCCGCGGGCTGGGTCGTGAAGACGCTGCGCAAGGAAGGCTACACGGGCCGTCTCGTGATGATCGCGGATGAAGTGCACCTGCCCTACGAACGTCCGCCGCTCTCGAAGGCCGTTTTGGCGGGCGAAGCCGATATTGAAACGGTGCGCATCGCCAAGCCGGATGAATTCGCAGCCCTGAATGTCGAAGCCTGGCAACCCGACTGCGCGACGGCCATCGACCGTGCGGCGCGCGTCGTCACCACGCGCTCGGGCCGCGAAGTGAAGTACGACCGCCTCGTGATCGCCACGGGCGGCGCGGCGCGCAAGCTGCCCGCGAACATCGCGAAAAGCGCGCACGTGACCTATCTGCGCACGCTCGACGAGGCGATGGCGCTGGGCGAGCGGCTGCGCAGCAGCCAGCGCGTGCTGGTGGTGGGCGGCGGCTGGATCGGGCTTGAAGTGGCGGCGACCGCGCGCAAGCTCGGCGTGGCAGCCACCGTGGTGGAGGGCGCAGCGCGTCTGTGCGCGCGCTCGCTGCCGCAGGACGTCTCGGACTTCTTGCTCGAATTGCACCGCGCGAATGGCGTGGACGTGCGGCTGAACGCGGCGCTCGTCTCGCTCGAAGACTGCGAGCAAGGCGGCGTGCGCGCGACCTTCGCGGACGGCAGCACGCTCGACGCCGATTTCGCCGTGGCCGGCATCGGTCTCGCGCCGCATACGGCGCTTGCCGAGGCCGCGGGCCTCGCCGTGGAAGACGGCATTGTCGTGGACGAGTTCGGCGAAACTTCGGACGCCTGCGTATTTGCCTGCGGCGACGTGGCGAACCATCCGAACGCATGGCTCAAGCGCCGCGTGCGGCTGGAGTCGTGGGCCAATGCACAGAATCAGGCCATTGCCGTGGCCAAGGCCGTGCTGGGCGTGAAGACGCCTTATGCGGAAATCCCGTGGTTCTGGTCCGATCAGTACGACGTGAACCTGCAGATTCTCGGCGACATTCCGGCCGGCGTCGCACCGGCGCTGCGCGGCAGCCTCGAGGAAAAGCGCGCGACGCTCTTCTTCGTGGAACAAGGGCATCTGCGGGGCGTCATCGCGATCAACTCGGCGCGTGAGCTCAAGCTCGCGCGCAAATGGATGAGCCAGGGGCGCGCGGTCGACATCGCGGCGCTCACGGACACGAGCAAGGCCCTCGCATAAGGCCCGAGACAACACGGAGACGGGACCACAGGCATGAGAACTTTCGATACCACCATCGGCAATTGCGGCGACGCCCCGCTCGCCGAGACGTTCAGTGGGCCACACACGCGCGGATCGATCATCGCGCGGCTCGAGCGGCTGCCGACCAACGCCATGCAGGTGCGCGCGCGCCTCCTGATCGGACTCGCCACCTTCTTTGACGGTTTCGACGTGATCGCGATTGCCGCGACATTGCCGATTCTCATCCAGAAGTGGCATCTCACGCCGTGGGAGATCGGCTTTCTGATCGCCTCGGGTTCGGTCGGCCAGCTGTTTGGCGCCTTCCTGTTTCCGTGGCTTGCCGAGCGTCACGGACGCGTGCGCGCGATTGCGTGGAGCTCGGGCATCATCGGCCTGACGAGCATTGCTTGCGGCTTCGCGCCGACCTTCCTCGTGTTTGCCGCGCTGCGTGTGGTGCAGGGTTTTGGGCTGGGTGGCGAGTTGCCTGTGGCCGCGACGTATATCAACGAGGTGAGCCGCGCTCATGGCCGTGGGCGCTTCGTTCTCCTCTATGAGATTGTGTTCCCGGTTGGGTTGCTGGCTTCGAACGCGCTGGGGGCGTGGATTGTGCCGCGCTTTGGCTGGCAGGCCATGTATTTCATTGGTGCGCTGCCGCTCGTGCTGTTCTTCGTGTTGCGCAAGCTCGTGCCGGAGTCGCCGCGCTGGCTCGCCGAACGCGAGCGCCTGCAGGAGGCCGCCGATGCCGTGAGCGCGTTCGAGCGCACCGCGAAGGGGCCGCTTGATCCGGTCACCAACGCTGGCGATTTCGATGCGCTCGTGAAGCGCCATCCGAAGCGGCATGTGAAGGATCTGTTTGGGCCGGCGTATCTCAAGCGCACGCTTGCGGTGGCTATGTTGTGGATGACCTGCGGGTTCATTCAGTATGGGCTTTCTACGTGGTTGCCTACGATTTATCGCAATGTCTATCATGCGCCGCTGCAACTTGCGCTTAACCTTGCGGTGGCCGCTTCGGTGCTTGGTGTGCTAGGTTCGCTTACCTGCGCGTTGCTGGTGGATAAGGTGGGCCGCAAGTCCATCATCAACGTCTCGTTTGTGCTGTGTGCTGTGTCGCTCGCGATGGCCGGTATCTGCCATGGTATGTCGGTTTATGTGGTGGCTACGTTCTGTGCGCTGTCGCTTGGGTTGCTTGCATGTGGGTTCATTACTGCCTATGTTTATACGCCTGAGCTTTACCCTACGAGCATTCGGGCGTTCGGTTGTGGTATGGGCGGTGCGTGGCTGAAAGTGGCGGCGATCTTCGCGCCCACTATTGTTTCGAAGACGATGATCGGCGGTAATCTCGATGTGGCGTTTTATATTCTTGCCGCCGTGCCGTTTCTCGCTGCGGTGACGGTGCATTTTCTTGGTATCGAGACGAAAGGTAAGGTGCTGGAGCAGTTGGAAGCCTGAGTGTGTGGTGAAGATTTTGAGGGGCTTTGGGTGCGTTGGCCTTTCCTTGTATTCGCGGCGGGCCGCATGCGTTGCCCCTGTGCGGGGCGGCACCTACTTTTCTTTGCAGCGGCAAAGAAAAGTAGGCAAAAGAAAGCCGCTCAAACCGCCAGTGTGACGCAGTGGACCACTAACCTTTAATCGGAGTGGCTCCGGGGCGTCTGTCATCACTCGCCGTCACCCGGAGTGACAAAGGGCTCATCCATCCGGCGGCGCTCTGCGCGCCGTGGGGCATAACCAATACCGACGGGACGCACGCACATTCGTAGGATTCCAACTTATTCGGCGGCGTCACTCCCGCTATTCGCCTGGCAGAAAGCTCGGTTTTCCTTGCAGACCTTTCCGCCCGCGCGTAGCGCGCGGCGGGAAGGATGAGTCCTTTGTCACTAACGCGGAGTGTGCGGGGTGACAGATGCTCCGGAGCCGCTCCGATTGACAGGGCAGTGGTGGACGGCGTCACACTGGCGGTGTGAGCCGCTTTCTTTTGCCTACTTTTCTTTGCGGCTGCAAAGAAAAGTAGGTGCCGCCCCGCACAGGGGCAACACAAATATACCTACATGAAAGCAAGGAAAGGCCAACACCCCAAGCGCCGCGCCCGCTACGGCAGTAGATCTCACTCGAAGCACACCAACGCGCCAGGAACCCCAACACACCTATCCAGGCAGCCAGCAATCCCGAACACCCACCAATCTTTTAATCAACCACATTTTAAATAGACAAACTAAAAAATCTGCAGAACGCCCCCAACGTGATCCCAGCACGAATAAATCGCATCGACCGCTGCTCAATCCATCGCACATCCAGATAGATACCAACACGCTTGGATACCCACGAATTCTGTGCTATTAAAATAAAAAGCAAACCAAAAATTCGATTCCACTGTTTTCCGTTTTCAGCCGGGGCCAATAAGCAAGATTCGAAAGCGGAGGCAGCCATGAACGAACTCAGTGGCTTTCTTCTTTCATTGCATGGCGCGGCACGCGAAGTGCCTTTCGATGCCTTTCAGGAGCATGCGCTCAAGCTGCTCAAGGCGCTCGTGCCGTTCGACGCGGCACGCTGGGGCACGGCGCGCCACGACGCGCGCGGCGTGGCCTATCACGCGCCCTATCTCTACAATGACTCGCCCGAGTCGCTCAAGGATTACGAAGCCGTTCGCGAACACGATTGCGCCGCCGCGTGGTGCCTCGCGCATCTCGGCACCGTGGCCAACCTTCCCCTTTCCGTGGTCTATGCGCACCAGCGCAGTCCGGGCCTCTTGAACTACGTGCACCGCTACCGCCATATGCACGGGCTGATCATTGGCTGCAAATCCGGCGAGGACGGCCTGCGGCAGGCCATCTCGCTGTATGGCGCATACGAGGACAAACCGTTCAACGAGTCGCAGCGCAGGACACTCGAACTCGTGTTTCCGCATCTGATGGAGGCCTTGCAGACGAGCCTCGTGTTTCAGATGGAACGGAACAGGCCGCACCGCGGCGATGCAGCGTGGTCGATGGCGGTTTGCGATGTGGGCGGCGATTTCCTGTTCGTCGAGCCAGACTTCCGCAATCTGCTGCGCGAGGAATGGCCATCCCTCGCGCATCGTGCTTTACCGGCGAATCTCACGCGGCTCGCGGGCAACGGTGGTCGGTCGAGCTTTCAGGGGCGAGCCGCGCTGTTCTTCACCGAAGTGGTGCGCGACGCGGTGTTCGTTCGCGCTCGTGCGCGCGTGCCGGTGGATACGCTTTCACCTCGCGAACTCGAAGTTGCAAAGCTCGTGACCGTGGGCCTCACGCACAAGGAAATCGCGCGGTCGCTGGCCATCGCGCCCGCTACGGTTCGCAATCATCTGCAGGCAATACACGAGCGTGCCGGCGTGCATTCAAATGCCGAGCTCGTGCAGCAGCTCAGGCGCGCGGGGCACTAGATCGATTTCCACCAGCGCGAAGCCGGTGCTTCGAGATGCACGAAGTGGCCGGTGTCGAGCTCGACGTATTGCGCGCGCGGAAAGAGCTGCATCCACGTGTGGCGCTCCGCGTCCAGATCGATGAGCGGATCCTCGCGGCCAAACACGAGCTGCACCTTTTGCACGCCCGCCACGGGCTCGAGAGGCGGCAGCGGATCGGCCCAGAAGTCGCGCACGATCACCTCGAACGCGCTGGGGTCCACCAGGTTCTGGCGTGCGAGCAGATCCAGATACCAGCGCCGGCGCGTGTTTGCACCCGCACCCCAGTAAAGCTCGAAGAGGTTTGCAAAGCTTGTGACCTGAGCCGCAAGCCGCGCGAAACGCGCGTAGTCGCTGGTCGCCTTGAATTCCGCGAGCGCGGCGAGCAGCGGCTCGGAGGCAGGCGAGAGCGTCAACAGCCGCGTGGCGAGCCGCACGAAGGCGTCGCCGATGTCGTAGACGGGCGCGAGCAGCCACAGCTTGCCGACGTGCGCAGGCACGCGCGCGATGAGCCGCAGCGCGAGATGTGCGCCGAACGAATGCGCGAGCAGATCGATCGGCCCCCCCGTAGTGTCGGCGAGCATGCGGATCTCGTCTTCCGCCGCTTCAACGAGCGCACCAAACGGCCGGGCGAACAGCACGACCGAGCGCGGTTGGTCCCACCAGTGGATCGGCAGCGTGTGTCCGTAGAGATCGCGTTCGGCGATCGACGAGAGTCCCGGGCCGCCGTGCAGGAACAGCGTGGACAGGGGAGAGTTCATGTTCGCTGGGCTTGATGTGGGGGAGTTGCCCGCCGTCTGGGGCAGGCGGGCTTTGCGCGTGGCGGTGTGGCCGTTCGAAGGTCGAGTTACTGAACGTCGACGACGCCGTGGTGATCGCCGCACAGGCAGTTCGTACCCGGCTCGAGGCTCTGGTCGTGCAGATGGCAGGTCCAGCCGTGCGTCATGCGGCAGATTTTGTTGCCGCCGGCAGCCTGGGGCGCGGGCGCGGCGGTCGTCGCGGGTGCAGCTTCGGTTTGTGCAGTCACCGCGGCTGCGGGTGATGCGGGATTGTCCTCGGCCAACGCTGTCGAAGAGAGAACGAAGGCGACAAGGAGGGCAGTCGGCATCTTCATGTGCATCTCCAGATAAGACGAAAGGCGTCGTACGCGGCGGCTTTGCAGGTACGAGGCCGGACATCGCTCAGCGCGATGGTGTGACGTTGTTATGTCTGCCGCTTGTCTCGTGTTCGTCGTTCAACAAGGATCGAATTGCGGTGTTTGCCGCGGTGTTTGGCGTGTTATTGCCCGTATTCGGGATCCTGTTGCAGAGATGGTGCGGGGTCCAGGCATCGCAGGCAATGATGCAATTGCATCATGCTCCGCGAGGGTGGGCGCATCGGCGCGGCGTGCCTTGAGCCCCCGGGAGGTCCATGCCCGATCGCTAGCTGCGTGCCACCAGCGCTTCCTTCACGCACTCGATGAACTGGAGCGCGGCGGGTGTGAGTTGACTGCCGCGGCGCTGGATCACGCAAATCTGCATGACCGGCAGCGCGTCGTCGAGATCGAGCCGGCGAATGCCCGCGCGCTTGAATATGTCGTCGGCGAGCGGCTCGACGAAAAAGCCCACCACGTCCATTTGCGCGACGAGCGCGAGCGCCGCGGTGATCGAATCGCCGTGAATCACGCGCGTGGGCACCGGCAGCCCGAGCGACGCAAACAGGCGCAGCGTCGACGAGGTCGGGCCGTCGTCGCCGGGCAACGCCCATTCCGCGTCGAGGAAGTCGCGAATCTTGCGCCGGTTGCGCAATGGGTGCCGGTTGCGCACGCCCAGCACGAGTTGCACCGGCGCGAGCGGCACGCAGACGAAGTCCTCGCCGAGCGCCTGCGGGTCGATGTGCGTGATCGCGAAGTCGACCTGCGCTTCGTGCAGCCGCGCGATGGGCGGCACCGGCGCTTCATATGTCGTCAGCTTCTATATGCCGACCTACGCGATCCGCGAGTTCGGGATGAGCCCGGCGTTTGCACTGTCCGCCGCCGCGCTGACTGGTGCGCTGACGCTCGTCATTGCGCCGTGGGTCGGCCGCTGGTCCGACCGCATCGGACGCAAGCCGCTCATTCTGTTCGGCGCGTGGCGCTCGTGCTGTTCATCTACCCGGCGTTCGCCTGGCTGAAGGCGTCGCCCACGCCGGCGGTGCTGTTCACGATCATAGGTGTACTAACTGTGATTCTCGCGATTCAGGCCGTGCCGAGCATCACGATCTTGCCCGAGATGTTTCCCGAAGACGTGCGCGCAACCGGCATGTCGCTTGTCTACAGCATCGGCGTGGCGGTGTTCGGCGGCTTCGCGCCGTTCATCAGCACCTGGCTCGTGAAGGCGAGCGGCGACAAGCTAGCGCCCGCCTGGTATCTGATCTTGACCGCGCTGGTGTCGCTGCTCGGGCTGCCGTACCTGAAGGACCGCACCGGCGAGAACATGGATTCGGCCGCCGAATCCAGCATCCCCTCCTGTTCGAAGATCTGAGCCATGCCATGAATCGCACTTCCGTTATCCCCCATTTTTCCGGCAGCTACGTCGAGGCGCGCCAGCAGTTCCTCGATGCCGCCGCGTGCCGCCGCGCCACCACGCGAACGTTCGTGCTGCCGCATTACACCGGTGCGTTCGGCGAGCGATTGTCGATCGACACTGCCTCGCTCGGCGCCGCCGACGCTGACCGCATGCTGATACTGAGTTCGGGCACGCATGGGCCGGAGGGCTTCTGCGCTCCGGCTGCCAGGTGGCGATGCTGCACGACGACGACCTGATGGCGCGGCTCGGCAAGTCCGGCGTTGCGCTGCTGCTGATCCACGCGGTCAATCCGTACGGGTTCTCGCATCTGCAGCGCACCAACCAGGACAACGTCGATTTGAACCGCAACCATATCGACTTCGACGCGCGGTTGCCCGCAAACGACGCCTATGCGGACATCGAACCGCTCGTGCTGCCCGACGCGTGGCCGCCTTCACCGGAGAACGAGCGGGCGCTCGGCGAGTACATCGAGGGCCATGGCATGCCCGCGTATCACCGCGCGCTGAGCAGCGGGCAGTACGCGTTGCCGGGCGGCATGTTCTACGGCGGCCGCGCGCCCACCTGGAACAACCGCACAGTGCGCACGATCCTGCGCCCGCACGCGGCCCGCATGAAACATGTCGCATGGATCGACGCGCATACGGGCCTTGGGCCGCGCGGCCACGGCGAGAAGATCTACGCGGGCCGCAACGTGAGCGCCGATCTCGCACGCGCCCGCTCATGGTGGGGCGCAGACGTGTTTGCGCCGTTCGATGACGAATCGGAGTCGCCGGTTGTATCGGGACCGGTCGCCTCGATCGCCTATGACGAGTGCACGGACACGGCACTCGGCCTGATCGCGCTCGAATTCGGAACCTTGCCCTTCGACGAGATGATCTACCGCCTGCGTGCACGGCACTGGCTGGTCCGGCATCCGGATGCGCCGGCCGCGCAGCGGCACGCCATCCTTCGCCAGATTCGCGACGCGTTCTATTGCGACCACGACGAATGGAAGGGGGCGGTCTGGGCGCAAACACGGGTGGCGTTGGTGCAGGCGCTTACGGGGCTCGCGATCGCCTGACTGGAGCAGAAGGCACCGAGCCACGAGTTGGAAGCAGCGCGCAACGGGTTACGAATGTTTTCTATTTAGTTAGGAATTCATATTAATAACCCGGTGCGAAATTGTGTTGACGAAGCTAAAAAAGTTACGCACCAACACAGCGTGACGAGAATAATTTCAAATTTGGAGACGTGATGAAATTCAGATTTGCGGTCGTATCTGGCCTGATGACGGCATTTTACATGAGTGCGCATGCACAGAGTTCCGTCACGCTGTACGGCACGATCGACGACGGCGTGAACTATGTGAGCAACGAGGGTGGCGGCAAGGCCGTCCAGATTCGAGGACGTCGCACAGACGCTCAATACGCCATATCTCGGTCAGGCGGTCTTCGACAACTACGAGGCGAACGTTCAGTATCAGTTCACGCCGGCGTTCAATGTGGGTCTTGGCTACACGTACACCGACGCGCCGCGCGCGAAGTATCAGCAGGTCAACCTGGGCGCGCAGTACTACCTTTCGAAGCGGACCACACTGTATGTGATCGGCGTCTACCAGTACGCGTCCGGCATCGATTCGTACGGAGCGCCGGCGGTCGCGCAAATCAACGAGGTGGCGCCGTCATCGACGCCGAATCAGTTGCTTGCGCGCGCAGGTTTGCTATTCAAGTTCCAGGTTACACGGCGAGCGCGGCGGTCTCTTGCTTGGCCGTTGCGATGGCGCCGTTGCGCGCCTCCTCGCCCATCGCTACACCTTCGGCGCGGATGAAGGTGATGTCGGTGATACCCAGGAAGCCGAACGCCGCCTTCAGATAGGTTTCCTGATGATCGAATGCAGCGGCGGGCGCGCCGCTGCTGTACACGCCGCCGCGCGACGAGGCGATGACCAGCTTCTTGCCGCCGGCCAGGCCGACCGGGCCTTGCTCGGTGTAGCGGAACGTCTTCCCGGCGATGGAGATGCGGTCGATCCAGGCCTTCAGCTGCGAGGGGATGCCAAAGTTGTACATCGGCGCGCCGATGACCACGATGTCGGCGGCCAGGAATTCTTCGAGCGCGGCCAGCCCGATGGCGACGTCGGCCTTCAATGCATCGTCGACCGGCGCGCCTTGCGCGGCCGCGAGGTGCGCGCCCGTGAGGTGGCCGATGGGCGTGGCGGCCAGGTCCAGCCGCGTGACCGTAAGGTCGGATTGGCGGCCCTGGAAGGTCGCGACGACATCCGCCGACAAATCGCGGCTAACCGAGCCGGCGCCGAGGATGCTGGAATCTACGTGCAGCAGTTTCATGAAATTTCTCTCCGAAGTGGCAGACGATGTGTTTGCCGGTTAGCTGCACGATAGGCCTCGAATGGCCATCGGAATAGCCTGTTTTTTTCGATGGGACCCATCGCTGCGGGAGATGGAATTGGGCCGAAACCCTCAGGGGCGAATGGCGGCAATTTTCACCTGTGCGTGGCAGATCGCGGCGTTGCGGGTGCTGGCTCCGAGCGCGAGGCCCTCCGCGCGGACCACCGTCACGTCGCGTAACCCGAGGAACGCAAACACACCCTTCAGAAAGCGCTCGTGGTGTTCGAGCGCCGCCGTTGAGGTGTCGGCCACGTAGACGTTGCCGCGTGTCGAAGCGATGATGATCTTTTTGCCGGGTGGAAGCAATGTCCGGACCGCGCCGGTATCGTCATAGGTGAAGGTTTCTCCAGCTATGACGATGCGGTCAATCCATGCCTTCAACTGGGACGGAACCGTCAGGTTGTACATCGGTGCGCCGATGACGATGATATCGGCCTCGAACAGTTCATCCAGATACTCCTGGCCGAGTTCGAGATCGCTGCAGAGTTCGGCGCCTTCGAGCGCTTCGCCGGCCCACGCGGCCATGTGCGCGGCTGAAAAGTGCAACGCGCAATCGCACGCAAGGTCCCGGTACACCACGTCGAGAGCGGGGTGCAGTCTCCGTTGTTGTTCGACGATTTTTGAGGAGAGCAAACGGCTGACCGAACGGGCTCCGAGAATACTGGAATCGATGTGCAGCAACTTCATTGCGAACGTCTCCGATAAACGCGGGGGACTCGCGGCATCACGGCTTCGGCGCGGCTCCTTCGAATGCGCGTTGCAACAACGCGCGAATCGCGTCACGTTTCAGTGGCAGGGGGTTCCAGTAAGCATTGCTGCACGCGAGGTCGGTGGCGCGGTCCAACTGGTCCTCGCGCATGCCGATGTCCTTCAGCGCAATGGGCGCGCCGTTTGCACGTGCGAGTTCGTACAGACCTTGTGCCGCGTTTTCATGCCCAACGGCCTTCGCGATGCGCTTCATCGCTTCCGGTGCAGCCTCGGCGTTGTACGCCAGCGCATGTGGGAGCACGATAGTGTGCGTTGGCGCGTGCGGCAGATCGAAACTGCCGCCCAGCGTATGGCATAGCTTGTGATGCAACGCCATGCCGACGCTGCCGAGCACGGCGCCGCACAGCCAGGAGCCGTAGAAGGCGTCGGCGCGCGCGGCCGGATCGTCGGGTCTCGCGACGATATTGGGCAAGCTGCGCGCGAGCGCTGCGATACCGTCCTCGGCCATCAGGCTCGTCAGCGGATTGGCGTCGCGTGCATACAGGCCCTCCGCCGCGTGCGCGATGGCGTTGATGCCGCTCGTGACCGACATGGCAACCGGCAGGGTCAGCGTGAGGTCCGGATCGTAGATGACCGTCTTCGGCAAGACGCGAATATCGGTTCCGGTCCGCTTCTGGCCCGCCTCGGTCAGCCCGTAGATGGGCGTCATTTCGCTTCCGGCATAAGTGGTGGGCATCGCGAGAACCGGCAGGCTCGATTCGAGCGCAATGGCCTTGGCGAGCCCGATTGCCGAACCGCCGCCCACCGCGACGATGCAATCGGCCCCCAACGAACTGGCTGCCGCCCGTGCTTCGAGCGCAAGCTCGACCGGCACATGCATGGCGGCGCGATCGAAAAGACCTGCGCAGCGACTAGCCAATTGCGTGGCCACCGATGCGCCGAGTGCATGCTGCTCCGGGCTGCACAGGACCAATGCACGTTGCGCGCCCAGCGCCAGCAATTCGTGTTCGAGATGAATGCGTGATCCGCTGCCAAACACGACACGCGTCGCGCGACCGTTAAAAACGAAGTCAGATGTGGGCACGATGGAGCTCGAAGTTCGGTTGATCGGGAAACGCGGCGGCGTCATGCCGTCTGCGCGACCGGATTGAGGACGAAGTCATAGTCGAGCGTGTAATAAGGCGTGTCCATCCGCGAGCCATCGGGCGCCACGCCCGGAGCGTGTTCGACCCAGTCCGCCACCAGCGTCGAGCGCACGCCAAAGACGGCGTCCGAATCGAGGTACTGGTCCTCGTTGCGGAAGACATGCGTGATCAGGGGCTCGTAGCCGGCCGCGTTGATCCAGAAATGCAGATGTGCGGGACGCCACGGATGCCGTCCGAGCGCTTCGAGCATCTTGCCCACCGGGCCATCGTGCGGGATGGGATACGCCTCCGGGAGAATCGAGCGAAAGTGAAAGCGGCCGTCGGCCAGCGTGTGCAGGCGGGCACGGGCCCGAAATTCCATTTCCTCTTGCTGTGGATCGGCATATTGGACGTCGTAGTAGCCGTCTTCGTCCGATTGCCAGATCTCGAGCGCCGCGCCCGACACGGGTTCGCCGTGCAGGCCGCGCACGTGCCCGGAGACAAAGCACGGCAGACCGGCCGCGCCATTGGAGACGTCCTCGCCATTCTGGTACTCGGGCGCGCCTTCCACAAAGAACGGCCCCAGCACCGTGGCCTCCGTGCATTCGGGCGGCTTGCGGTTGTTCTGCGTCGTGGTCAGCATCGAGAGGCCGAGCGTATCCGAAAGAAGTATGAACTCCTGACGTTTGTCATCGGTGATATGACCGACGTCGGTCAGGAACTGGATCGCGTAGCGCCACTCGTCCTCGGTCAGTTCGATGTCGCGTGCGAAGGAGTGCAGATGCTGCACGAGACTGGTCATGACGGTGCGCAGCCTGGGATTCTTGCAGCCACTCATGGCTGCCAGCACGGCCTGGGTGATGGTGTCTTCGCTGATATTGCGCATTGCTGCCTCCACGTTTCTCTTTGCCGGCTTCATGGTTGAGCGGTCATGCCCGCACTCTAGCGGCGTTCGTGAAGGAAAAATATGCGTGAGCGCGAAAACAAATTTCCAGTAGGTGGAAAAATGATGGATGGAGCCGCTAAACGCTAACAGGATGACTTTGGTTTGATTCTTCCACCACGTGAAGGACAGTTCTTCCGCGAGGCTATTTCTCTTCGCACGAGAAGGGCCTATCGTGGATCTAAATTGCACGAACGGAAAATATAGTGCGAAGGGGTCGCTGGCGGGGGAGAAATCTTCTGCCTATGCGTTCGTTTTGAGTTTATTTACAAAGGCATAAGCATGATCAGGCATATCGTGATGTGGCGTGTCGCGGGTCAAACCGCAGAGGAGCGCCGTGAGACGGCCTCGTACGTCAAGAAGGAGTTCGAAAGTCTTCGGGGTGTGATTCCCGGTATGTTGACGCTTGACGTGGGCACCGACGTCAGCGCAGTCGATTACGCGTGCGACGTGGTTCTGGTCGCAGATTTCGAGTCGAGTGCAGCACTCGAGGCTTATGCCAAGCACCCGGAGCATCTTCGGGTTCGTGAGGCGCTTGCCGGTATGCGGGAAGCGCGTCACCAGGTTGATTATTATCTCCATTAGGGATGGCGGTGGGATTGCGACGCTTGCTAAGCGGCGCGCTCGGTGCTTGCAGCCTGTGCTGCGGTGGCATGCGTCACGTTAGTGAGTGTTTTGAAAGTGTGATTTCTTGGTTTTGGTGTGGTTCTTGGTGGTGTTGGCCTTTCCTTGTTTTCATGTAGGTATATTGGTGTTGCCCCTGTGCGGGGCGGCACCTACTTTTCTTTGCAGCCGCAAAGAAAAGTAGGCAAAAGAAAGCGGCTCACACCGCCAGTGTGACGCCGTCCACCACCGCCCTGTCAATCGGAGCGGCTCCGGAGCATCCGTCACCCCGCACACTCCGCGTTAGTGACAAAGGACT
>NZ_SMRP01000033.1:61251-66875 GCF_004353915.1 Paraburkholderia silviterrae
GAGCGCTACGCGCGGGCGGAAGGGTCTGCAAGGAAAACCAGGCGGGCTGCCAGGTGAATGCGCTAGGGTACTGCCGAACGAATACACGGGAGTCCTACGAAAACGTGTGCGTCCCACCGGTTTTGGTTATACCCCACGGCGCGCGCAGCGCCGCCGGATGGATGAGCCCTTTGTCACTCCGTGTGACGACGCGTGATGACAGACGCCCCGGAGCCGCTCCGATTAAAGGTTAGTGGTCCACTGCGTCACACTGGCGGTTTGAGCGGCTTTCTTTTGCCTACTTTTCTTTGCCGCTGCAAAGAAAAGTAGGTGCCGCCCCGCACAGGGGTAACACTAATAGACCTACATGAAAACAAGGAAAGGCCAACACCCCAAAAACCCACACCAAACCAAGCTGGATGGATCCACGAGCGCAGTCTCATGCGGCACGATTCTCACCACACCGATGTACCAAAAAACAAAAACACAAATCGCATTGGACAGCTTGCTACAAAGACTCGCTCATCCCCACCTTTTTCAAACGGCTTCTCAAATCGCCACGAGATTAACGATAGAAAGCGGCCCGAACGGAATCTGAATCAACCGTCCGCCCGTTTCAAGTGAACCCAGGTCGATGCTCGCCAGATCCAGTTGCCCGATCAGCTTGCCGACCTGTGCCTTGGCGTCCGCATCGTCGCCCGCAAGGAAAAAGACACGCTGCCCGTTGGGCACATGGAGACTATCGAATACCTGCGCGTTCAGATGATTGAACGCCTTCACGACGCGCGCCCCAGGCACCCACTCGGAGAACACCAGGCTCGACGACCGCCCGCCAATGTCCGCGGGCTTGATCCCAAGCGCGGCGAAGGGATTGGCCGGATCCCTGGCATCGGGCGAATCCGGATCGACATGCACGAGCGGATTGTTGCTGTCGATCACGATCCGGCCATTCCAGTCCGGGAGCCCGCCGAGCGCATCCTTTAGCGCGTCCCATGGCACTGCCACCAGTACGATGTCGGCTTGGGCGGCTTCGGCCACCGTGACGGCCCGGATTGAGGGGCCCAACTCTTCAGTCAATGCCTTTAGCGATTCCGGGCCGCGGCTGTTGGCAATCACCGCAGGGATATTCTTGCTGGCCAGCGCGCGGGCGAAGCCGCCGCCGATGTTGCCCGATCCAATGATACCGATGCTCATACTCAACTCCTGAAAATCTGTCACCGACACAGTGACATTTGTGGGTAAAAAAAAGGACTACTACAACGTTATGGCGAACTGGCCGAGGCGGGCGACCTCTTGCGCGATATCGGCCACGCTCACCTTTTCCAGCTCGTTTTCGAGGGCCTGACGCGCGCGATCGAGCGATGGCTGCATCGCGGCGAGGATGTTGCTGCCAATCGGGCAGTCGGCGCTGGGCGTGCTCCGGTGCAAGGAAAAGAGCGCCGGGTCCTCCACTGCCCGATACACGTCCAGCAATCTGATCTCCTGCGCGGGCCTCGCCAGCAGCGCCCCGCCGCCCGCGCCGAGCTGCGAGGTCGTGATCCGCGCATCGCTTAAGCGCTGCAGCAATGCGCGGATCACAACCGCGCTGGTGCTGGCGCTATGCGCCAGGTCTTCGGAACGCAGGGGCTTGCCATCGCTTGCCGCGATGGCGGCAAGCGTGTGAACGGCGACAGCGAAGCGCGTACTGGTGGGCATGGTGGGGGGGCGAATTAATCAATCACGATGGCCGCGCGGTGTGCCTAGAACGGATATGGCGTCTGTGCGCTGCGCGAATTGATCCAGATGACGTCGCTGAAATCGGCCAGGCTGTCCGGGCCGGTGCGGCCCCAGCCGCTGTCACGGACGCCGCCCATCGGCGCGTGGATCTCGTCGTTGACCGTCGCCGTATTGACGTTGACGATTCCGCACTGGATCTTCGGCGCGAGTTCGAATGCGCGGTACGTATCGCCGGCCAGAATCGAGGACGAGAGGCCATACATCGTGCGGTTGGCGGCAGCCACGGCCTCCTCGGGCGTGTCCACGGCTTCGACCACGACCACGGGCCCGAAGGTTTCCTCCTGGGCGACCAGCGCATCGGCTGGCACATCGGTCAGGATCGTCGGTTCGTAGACCTGACCTTCATGGCGGCCACCCGTGCGCACGACGGCACCCTTGGCGACGGCTTCCTTGATACGGTCATCGACGAGCTTGACGGCGGCGGGCGTCACCAGCGGTCCAATAATGGTGGCCGGATTCTGCGGGTCGCCCTTGGTGAGGGTCCGGGTGCGGGCCACGAATCGCGCCACGAATTCGTCGTAAATCTTGCGCTGGACAATGATGTGGCGCGTATTCAGGCAAATCTGCCCCTGATGGAAGAACGAGCCGAACGTTGCGGTGCGCACCGCGTAGTCGAGGTCGACATCGTCGAGCACGATCATCGGGTTGTAGCCGCCGAGCTCCAGCACAGTGCGCTTGAGCGTGCGGCCCGCGCGTTCGGCGAGCATGCGGGCCGTCTTGACGCCGCCGATCAGGTTGATGACCCGCACGTCCGGGTTATCGAAGAACTCGTCTGCGATTTCACCCGCCGCGCCAGGCGCGTGGGACACTACGTTGATCACGCCTTCGGGGAAGCCCGCTTCGTGAGCGATCTCGGCGAGCATCAGACCGGCCGAGACGGGCGCGAGCTCGGAGGGCTTGACCACGACGGTATTGCCCGCACCGATCGGCGAAATCACCGCGCGCCAGGAAAGAATGTTGGCGCCATTCCATGGCGTAAAGCTCGCCACCACGCCCAGCGGCCTGCGCACGGCGATGGAATGCGCGCCGGGCTGGTTGGTCGCCAGCACCTGACCGGCCGGCTGGTACATCCAGCCGGCGGCTTGCTCGAGCGTCGCAGCCACGAGATCTTGCTGGAAGTTGGCAAAGGAGATCGTGCTGCCGGTCTCGCGGGCGAGCGCGTTGGCAATCTCGTTGCGGCGGCGCTTGATGATTTCCGCCGCCTTCAGGAACAGGCGCGCACGCTCGGCCGGCGGCGTGCTGGACCAGGCCGGAAATGCCTCGGCAGCGGCCTGGACCGCAACGCGGGCTTCCGCGCGTCCACCGGCGGCCACCTGCGCGAACGGTTTGCGGCTATAGGGCTCCAGTACCTCGAAGGTCCGTGCATCCTGGGCGTCGAGCCATTTCCCGCCCGCATAGTACTTGTAGGTTGGTGTCGTGCTCATTTCGGTATCCTGATGGATTGGGTTGGCCCACGCAGGCGCGGGCGAAAATTTGGATCAAGTCAAGGCGCGGTACTGTCCCACTGCGGAGCGAGTCCAGGGGGATTGACAATGCGGCTGCCCGACGTCGCCAGCGCGTGTATGGTCGCCATGTCCGCGCTGTCCAGCTCGAAATCGAATACTGCAAGGTTCTGCGCGAGCCGGTCGACGCGAGTGGTTCTCGAAAGCGCAACCACACCGCGCTGTTGCACGAGCCACCGCAGCACAATCTGCGCGATGGTCTTGTCGTGGCGTGCCGCAATCCGCTCGAGCGCGGGCTCCGTGAAGACCCGGCCGACTGCCATGCCGCAATAAGCGGTTACGGCAAGCCCTGCCTGCAAGGTACTTTCAGTGAGCAAGGACTGGTTCAGGTAAGGGTGGTATTCGAACTGGTTCGTCACCAGCGGAGCCGTGGAGAGCCGGATGGCTTCGGTCATCTGCGCGCGGTTGAAATTGCTCACGCCGATGTGCCGGACCTTGCCCGCGCGCACCACTGCGTTGAGTCCCGCAATCTGTTCGGCCAGCGGCACGTCCGACCCCGGCCAGTGCAGCAGGAGCAGGTCGATATAGTCGGTCCTGAGTTTGCGCAGGCTCTCGTTGACGGACGCTTCGAAGTGCTGATGGGCGTAGTGGCTGACCCAGACCTTGGTCGTCAAAAAGATCTCGCGTCTTGGAGTGCCGGACTCGGCAACACATTCGCCAATCTCGGCCTCGTTACGGTAGATCTGCGCGGTGTCGATGTGGCGGAAGCCGGCCCGCAGGGCCTCGGGGATCACCCGGTAGATGTCCGCGGCGCCCATTCCATAGGTGCCGAAGCCAATGGCCGGAATGGCCGCGCTTCCGATGTGGACATCCGGCACGACCGGCACTTCGCGATTTTGCTGGGCCATGAGGTCTTTGCGTCCTGGTGTGGCGGTTAAAGGCAAGTCAAGCGGGTTAGCCGATGCGGCCGGTGCGACGCAGCTCTGCCCCAATTTCCATGATCCGGTCTTCGCCCGTGCGCAACGCCTGCGCCGAGGTATGGACCGAGTAATGGCCGAGCACGAGCCGGTGCGGATGCGCGACGGCGGAGCCGAGGACGAACTCCGAATCCTCGGCAGCCGTGAAGGCCAGAACGTTTTCGGATTTGTTGAACGCCACCAGCTCGTCGGCGATGGTCTCGTGTCCCATCTGCAGCGCGCCGCGTTGAATGCTCAGCCAGGCGACGTTGTGCCCGGTTTGCGGCGTGTACTGCCACCGCTGTCCCGCCGCAAGCCGCACGAGCAGGTAACTGATGCCGGGCGGTGCGGGTATCGGGCTTTCGACGTTTCCGTAGGATCCCAGAATGACGCTGGCCGGGCCGACGCGAGGCACCTCGTTCGCGGACAAGTATTGGCTAAAGGGAGCGCCCAGTTCGAGTTCGGGTGGCAACGCGACCCACAACTGATAGCCGCGCCCACGTCCGTCGCCCGTTGCACGGCCGTTGTGCCATACGCCCTTGCCTGCGTTCATCCACTCGACGCCGCCGGCCGGCAGGATTCCCGCAGCGCCTGTCGTGTCTTCATACTCGACCTCGCCTTCCAGCAGCACGGTCGTCGTGGCAAGGCCGGAATGCGGATGCATGGCAAAGCGCATGTCGGCTGCCGCGGAATTGTCGAAGTAATCGAGAAAGACGAAGGGCTTGAGCAACTCGCCAAGGTCGGACGGGCTGACAATTCGCGTGACGGGACCGTGCTGGCGGCCCGCCGTCCGCGTCACAATCGTTCTTTGCGGTGCAGCGAGCGGGGGAAGGGTTTCGGAATACATGGTGAACAGGCATCCTCGATGCGTGATGGCATAGGGGTAAGGTACGCTATCGCGCTGGCGGATAGAAGCCTGTATTTTTTGATTCGACCTATCGGTAGGAGCGATACATCTGAGGGGTGTGGTTTTGAAATTGTGATTTCCCGGTTTTGGTGTGGTTCTTGGTGGCGTTGGCCTTTCCTTGTTTTCATGTAGGTATATAAGTGTTGCCCCTGTGCGGGGCGGCACCTACTTTTCTTTGCAGCGGCAAAGAAAAGTAGGCAAAAGAAAGCCGCTCAAACCGCCAGTGTGACGCAGTACACCACTCGACTTAGATCGGAGCGGCTCCGGGGCGTCTGTCATCACTCGCCGTCACCCGGAGTGACTAAGGGCTCATCCATCCGGCGGCGCTGCGCGCGCCGTGGGGCATAACCAAAACCGGCGGGACACACGTGGTTTCGTAGGACTCCCGTGTATTTGCTCGGCAGTACTCTCGCGCATTAGCCGGGCAGCACGCCCGGTTTTCCTTGCAGACCCATCCGCCCGCGCGTAGCGCGTGGCGGGAAGAATGAGTCCTTTGTCACTAACGCGGAGTGTGCGAGGTGACGGATGCCCCGGAGCCGCTCCGATATAAGTCGAGTGGTGGAC
>NZ_SMRP01000034.1 GCF_004353915.1 Paraburkholderia silviterrae
GCGGCGCCCGTGCATGCGGGCGCCGCCGCGAACGCGCCGTGCGCGAGCGCCACCGCGCCCCACCCGCAGCCCGGACCGCCCGAGCCGCCGGAACCCGCGCATCTGCACGAGCCGCTCGGCCCGGACGACCCGCTGGCCCCGCTGCCGTTCAACCCCTACAAGGGCAACCGCGGCATCATGCGCGCCTGGAACGCGCTCAAATATTCGATCAAGGGTTTTCGCGTCGCCATCCGCGAAGAAAGTGCGTTTCGCCAGGAGCTCACGCTCGCGGCCATCCTCGTGCCCATCGGTGTGCTGGTGCCGGTCGAACCGGTCGAGCGCGTGCTGCTGCTAGGCTCGGTGATGCTGGTGCTGATCGTCGAGCTGCTCAATTCGAGCATCGAAAACGCCGTCGACCGCATCGGTCTGGAGCGCAACGAGCTTTCGGGCCGCGCCAAGGATCTCGGCAGCGCCGCGGTGACGGTCGCGCTCCTCACCTGCGTGATGGCATGGGGCTTGATCCTCGTGCCGCGCTTCGGCCCCGCCCTGCTGCACTGGCTCGGCATGCGCTGAGCCCCAACTCTCCTGCAACCGCCAGGGGCGCCGCCGTGCCACGCTCATGCCGTGCGTTCCGGACAGGCTGGCTTGGCGGCCGGATCGTCGGTTTATAATCGAACGACAGTCTTAAAAAACGACCACCCGCGTCCGGGCCGGCGGCGCTTCGCACAGGCGGCAGCGTTGCAGGTCCGACGCCGCACTCCCAAGGCCCGACGACATGGATTCCAAACCTCCCCGCCGTACACGCGAACGGATTCTTGAGCTGTCGTTGAAGCTGTTCAACGAGATCGGCGAGCCCAACGTCACGACGACGACCATCGCCGAGGAAATGGAGATCAGTCCAGGCAACCTGTACTACCACTTCCGCAACAAAGACGACATCATCAACAGCATCTTCAGCCAGTTCGAGCAGGAGATCGAAAAGCGTCTGCGCTTCCCGGACGACCATCGCGCCACCATCGACGAGATGTGGGCGTATCTGCAGTACATGGTCGATTTCACGTGGCGCTACCGCTTCCTCTATCGCGACCTGAACGACTTGCTCGCGCGCAACCGCACGCTCGAGATGCACTTCAAGCAGATCATCAGCCACAAGGTGCACTTCGCGAAGCAGTTCTGCGAGCAGCTCGTGGAAGACGGCGAGATGGTCGCGACGCCCGCCGAGATCCACGTGATCTCGACCAATATCGGCGTCATTGCCACCTACTGGCTGTCGTACCAGTTCGTGATGAACCCGCGCAAGTACAACGACCAGGAAGCGATCCAGGACGAACTGCACCAGGTGAGCGTGCAGATCGTCTCGCTGATGGCGCCTTATCTGCGCGGACGCGCGCGCCAGCTCTTCGACGACCTCGTCACGGGCAAGCTGGAAAAGCGCGAGTTCTACGATTACCTGCCGCCGCGCGAGGGCACGACGGGGGGCGCGAGCGCGAAGGACAACAAGGATTGATGCGAATGAAAGCAGTCTGCGTATATTGCGGCTCCTCGATGGGAGCCCGACCGGTCTACAACGAGGCGGCGCAGGCGTTCGGCCGCGCGCTCGTCGATGCCAACCTCGCGCTCGTCTACGGCGGCGGCAAGGTGGGCCTGATGGGCGTGATCGCCGATACCGTGATGGCGCATGGCGGCCGTGCCATCGGCGTCATTCCCGAGCTGCTGGTGGACAAGGAAGTGGGCCACAACGGCCTCACGGAGCTGCACGTCGTGCCCGACATGCATCAGCGCAAGAAGATGATGGCCGATCTCTCCGATGGCTTCGTCGCGATGCCTGGCGGCGTGGGCACGCTCGAAGAGCTGTTCGAGGTCTACACGTGGGCGCAGCTCGGCTATCACCACAAGCCGGTGGGCGTGCTCAATATCGACAGCTTCTACAACCCGCTCATCGCGCTGCTCGAGCACACCGTGAGCGAAGGCTTCATGCGCCAGGCGTATCTCGACCTACTGCAGATCGACAGCGATCCCGCCGCGCTGATCGGCAAGCTCAAGCACTACCACGCGCCGGCCAAGGACAAGTGGGCGGATCTGCGCGAGAACGTTTGAGGCGAGGCCGATCTGCCGCGCGCCGTTCACCGCGCCAGATGCGCAACCACAGGCATTGCGTGGGGCCAGGTGTGATGCCGGGGCTCGGAGCCAGCGCTCCAGCCGGCACTTGTTGCACCCGGTCCCGTCGACAGGAGGTGACACACAGATGGGCAAGGTCGTTCTAATCACCGGCGCGAGCCGCGGCATCGGCCGCGCGTGCGCGCGGCTGCTTGGCGCACACGGCTGGACCGTGGGCGTGAATTATCTGCACAACGAACCAGCCGCCGAAGAGACCGCGGCCGAGGTCGGCCGCGCGGGCGGCCACGCACGCGTGCTGCGCGGCGACGTGGCCAGCGAAGCCGACGTGCTCGCGATGTTCGACACGCTCGAGTCGGCGTATGGTCGCATCGATGCGCTCGTGAACAACGCGGGCATCGTGGCGCCCTCGTCGCGCGTCGCGGACATGGACGCCGAGCGCCTCAAACGCATGTTCGACGTGAACGTGTACGGCGCATTCCTGTGTGTGCGCGAAGCGGCGCGGCGCATGTCGAAGGACCGCGGCGGCGACGGCGGCGCCATCGTGAATGTGTCTTCGGCGGCGTCGCGGCTCGGCTCGCCTAACGAGTACGTCGACTACGCGTCCTCCAAGGGCGCCATCGACACGATGACGATCGGTCTCGCCAAGGAGCTCGGCCCGCAGGGCGTGCGCGTGAACGCGGTGCGGCCCGGGCTCATCGACACGGAGATCCACGCGAGCGGCGGCCGGCCCGAGCGCGCGGCCGTGCTCGGCGCGCAAACGCCACTCGGTCGCCCGGGCAGCGCCGATGAAGTCGCGCAAACGATCGTGTGGCTCTTGAGCGATGCGGCATCGTACGTGACGGGCGCCCTGCTCGACGTGAGCGGCGGGCGCTGAGCGAGCGCCGCGAAATCGCCGGGCAGTTGCAAAAACTGCCCGCCGCGCTACAGCGCATTCCTGCTAGAACGACGAGCCCGGCTCACGCAGGAATACGGCCTCGGCGTCGCTGCTCGAGCGGCCGAGCTGCGCATTGCGGTGCGGGAAGCGCCCGAAGCGCTCGATGACCGCGGCGTGGCGCAGCGCGTAATCGTAGTATCCCTTAGCTTCCGGATCCTTCGCGAGCTCGCCGAAGAGCCGCAGCGACTCGCGCTGCGCATCGGCCGATTCCGCATGCTCGAACGGCAGATACGCGAACACGCGGTGCTGGAGGCTCGGCAGGCGCAGATCGGCGCCGCTCGCCACCATCGCGCGCGCGATGCCGAGCGCCTTGTCGTCCGCGGAAAACGCGTGCGGCGTGCCGCGATGGCAGTTGCGCGAGAACTGGTCGAGCAGAATCACGAGGGCCAACGCGCCTTCGGGCATCGCGCTCCACGCGTCGAGCTCGCCTGAGCGCGCGGCGTCGAGCAACGCGCCGAAGCGCTCGCGCAAGGACGCATCAAACGCCTCGTCCTTGCGGAACCACATCTTGCGCTCGCGTCCGAATGCTTCCGAACCTGGCGTGCCGAACCAGAAGTCGAGCACCTCGCGGGCGCGCGGATCGAGCACGTCGTGGGCGCGGGCGGTATTCGGCGCTACGCTCATTCGGCCAGTTCCAGCACGAGCCGGCGCGTGCGCGCACTCTTCTTCTCGAGCTTCGCCACACGCAGCCGGCCGATTTCCCCGGTGTTGCGCACGTGCGTCCCGCCGCACGGTTGCAGGTCGATGCTCTCGATGCGCAAGAGGCGCACGCGGCCGAGCCCCATCGGCGGCTTCACGCTCATCGTGCGCACGAGCTCGGGGCGCTGCAGCATTTCGTCGTCGGTGATCCATTCGGTGGCGACGGGATGCGCCCCCGCCACCAGCTCGGCCAGACGCGCCTCGACCATGTCGCGCTCGATCGGCTCGACGGTCGCGAAGTCCAGACGCGCGTAGTCCGTCGTGATGCTGCAGCCGTCCACCGCATAGGGCAGCACCGCGCACATCAGATGGCTCGCCGTGTGCAGGCGCATATGCCGATGACGGCGGGCCCAGTCGATCTCCGCGCGCACGCGCTCGCCGGCCACGATGCGCGCGAGCAGCGCCTCCTGGCCCGGTGCCGGAACGTGCAGCGCGTCGTCCGGGGTCGCGCCTTCGAATTTGGCCTTGCGCGTGTCCGCGATTTCGATGCGCGTGCCGTCGGCGAGCACGAGCGCGCCGGTGTCGCCGGCCTGGCCGCCGCCGAGCGGGTAGAACACGGTCTGGTCGAGCCGCACGCCGTCCTCGCCGACGGCGATCACGATGGCATCGCACTGCGTGAGATAGGCGTCTTCGCGAAAGAGTGCGCGGGTAGGAGATGTCGTCATGGGGATCTGATCCTCGCTTGGGTCCCGAATCCTGCATTATGGCGACGTACGCACCGGCCCAAAATGCAGACTGTGCGCGCGCCACCGCCGGACTGTACCGGCGCTTTTACCGGGACAATCGGCTCAATCGCTTCTCACGCCCTGCATCAGCCCCGACGATTGCGCATCCAGTCCGCGGTTGCGAAAAACGATTCCAGCAGGCGCTCGCGCAGCACCTCGGGCAGCCCGATGTCGACCATCGCCCAGGCCATGCAGCACAGCCACTGGTCGCGCTCAGAGGAAGCAATGCCGAACGGCATGTGACGCGCGCGCAGGCGCGGATGGCCGAAGCGCTCGATGTAATGGTCCGGGCCGCCGAGCCAGCCGCACAGGAACCAGAACAGCTTGTCGCGCGAGCCGTCCAGCGTCTGCGGGTGCATCGCGCGGAGGCCGGCAAACTCGGGCTCGAGGTCCATCAGGTCATAAAAGCGGTCGACGAGCTCGCGCACGCGCGCCTCGCCGCCGACAAGTTCGAAGGCCGAGGGGTCCTGCGGCGCTTCATCGGCTGGATCGGTCATACGGTTCAATCGCTACAAAAACTCAGGCGGCAAGGCGCTTGGCGTCCTGCCGGGGAAGCTGTCATTTTCGCATGGCGGCGCAGGCGGCGCGCGCCGCTTCTTCCCACGCCGTGCGCGCCACGTGCGTCTAGCGCGCTCGCGCCCACACCCGCATGGCGTCGTCGATGGCGAGCGCCACCGCGTCGCCTGCACGCAACGCCGTTTCGCTGCGTGCGATCACCACCGGTCCCGCCTGCGTGCGCACGCTGGCGAGGTACACGTCGCCCGCGCCCTGCGCTCCCACGCGATGCCGCACCACCGTGCTTTCCTCCACGGCGCCGCCGGCGGCGGGCTCGCTCGACCACTGCGCCGCGCCGCAGCGCGGGCAGCGGTAGCGCGCCGGAAACACGGCCTCGCCACAGGCATTGCAACGCTGAATCGCCAGAACCGTTTCGCTCATGCTGGCCTCCTGTCGAGCACGACGGCATTCGCACACATGCCGTAGCGATACTGCACCATGCCATAGCCGCTCACGAGCGCGAGCCGCGCCTCGCGCACCTGACGCGCACCCGCTTCGCCCTGCAGCTGCCGGATCGCTTCGACGAGTCCGTGCATGCCGGCCGCCGCACCCGCCTGCCCTGCCGAAAGCTGTCCGCCCGAGGTGTTCACCGGCAATTCGCGCGACGCGATGCGCGCAATCAGCGCGCCCAGGTCGCCGTCGGGCGCGAAGCCCAGATCGGCGAGCTGGATCAGCGTCATCACCGGATAGTCGTCGTAGACCGAGATCACGTCGATCTCGGCCGGGGTGGCTCCGGCCTGCGTCCAGAGCGCGTTGGCGAGCACGGCGAGGCCGGTCTCCAGGCCATCGCCCGCCTGATGATCGGGGTTGTAGCGGCATTGCAGCGCGCGCACGTGGAGCGGCGCGCGCGCCTCGGTGGCCTGCTTTTTGACGAGATCCGCGCGCGCCACGACGACGGCGTTCGCGCCGCACACCACCGGCACGCAATCGAAGCGACCGAGCGGGTCGGCCACACGCGGCGCCGCGAGATACTCGTCGAGCGTGAGCGGCGTGCGGTACACCGCGCCCGGATTGAGCCCGGCCCACTCGCGCTGCGCCACGCACAACGCGCCGTAGTCGCGCGCGTCCAGCCCGTAACGCCGCGCGTGGCGCTGCGTGAGCATCGCGAAGAGGCTGTTCGGTCCGCCATTCTCCAGCGGCCGCAGATACGTGCGCGTCGTGAGGTTGTAGTGCTCGACCAGTTGCCGGAAATCGGCGGCCTCGAAGCGGTCGCCGGAAAGCAGGACGATGACCGAGGCATCGCCGTGCTGCACCGCGCGAATCGCGTGCTGCAGCAGGTTGATCGCGCTCGCGCCACCGTGGCAGTCGTCCATGCACCAGCGCGGGCTGATGCCCAGCCGCCAGGCCATGTCGATCGCGTGATCCGGCGCGAGCGTGAACGACGCCACACCGAGCCCATCCACCTCACCCGCATCGAACCCCGATTGCGCGAGCGCCAGTGCAAACGCCTGCGCGAGCAAATCGCCGGTCGTGTGCTCCGGCGCCTGGCGGCGGTAGGGCACCTCCACGCCGCAGACAACGGCCGCGCCGTCGAAATCAGATTGCATGTCCCCTCCCAGGGCCTGTCGCCGTGCGCATCCTGTCCGTGTTCATCTTGCCTCGACTCCTCAGCGGTTGCCCGCTGTCTCCACGTTGTCCGACGCTTCACCTTCTTCGCCTCGGGAGCACCCGCCTTGACAGCCGGTTTTTTTCATTATCCAATAAAACACATGAATTTTCATATTTTCGAATCTAAAGGGTTTACGCGTAAATCGCCTTCGCGACGCGTCAGTCCCGCCGATCGAAACAAGTAGCGCCACCTCGCCACGCGAGCCGCGCACTGCGGCCGCCACGGCTTCGTGGACCGCTCAGGAGACGCCTCATGATCGCTTTCACGACATCCCGGACAGCCCGCCGCCGCGCCGGCGCACAAGGAGCTTTGAAATGAGTGCCGCGCCCGTCACCGATGCCTTCGACGTCGTCGTCGAGTCCGTGGAGCCGCTCAGCTCGCACATCACCTCATTCCGCCTGCGCGCGCCCGACGGCCGTGCGCTGCCAGGCTTCGCCGCGGGCGCGCATATTCGCGTGCAGGTGGGCGAAGGCAGCGATGAGTGGCGCGCCTACTCGCTCGTCAATCTCGCGCCGGACGCCTGCGCTGCGTGCGAGCGCGCGCCCGATCACTACCTGATCGCCGTGCGCCGCGAAGATGCGGGCGCAGGCGGCTCGCTGTGGATGCACACACAGGTGCGCGCGGGCCACACGCTGCGCATCGCGCCGCCCGTGAACGCGTTCGCGCTCGCACA
This sequence comes from Paraburkholderia silviterrae, assembly GCF_004353915.1. Lineage (GTDB taxonomy): Bacteria > Pseudomonadota > Gammaproteobacteria > Burkholderiales > Burkholderiaceae > Paraburkholderia > Paraburkholderia silviterrae. The sequence continues at coordinate 7,293 of NZ_SMRP01000034.1, forward strand.
CGACGACGCGAGCGCCAACGCCGTGCTGATCGCAGGCGGCATCGGCGTCACGCCGATCGCCTCGATGGCCGCCGCGCTCGCCGCGCGCGCCTGCCGCTACACCCTGCACTACACCGGGCGCTCGATCACGCAACTCGCCTTTGTCGACGCACTGCGCGCGCTCGCGGGCGAGCACCTGCATCTCTACGGCGACGATGAACCGGGCGAGGCCAAGCGCTTCGACCTCGCGCGCCTGTTCGCCACGCTCACGCCGGGCCAGCCGCTTTATGTGTGCGGCCCGCAAAGCCTGATCGACGCGGTCATCGCGCTCGCCACGCAACGCGGCTGGCCGCGCGAGCGCATCCGCTCCGAGCTGTTCGCGGCCGCGGCGCCCGAGGCTGGCGACGCCGGGTTCGAACTCGAGTTGCGCCAGACCGGCATGACGCTCACCGTGGCCCCCGCGCAGACGATCCTTGACGCGATGCTCGACGCCGGCCTCGATCCGCTCTACGACTGCAAGCGCGGCGAATGCGGCGTGTGTCAGGTCGGCGTGATCGAAGGGGAAGTCGAGCACCGCGACTATTGCCTGAGCGAGGCCGAAAAGCGCTCGGGGAAGGTGATGCATATCTGCGTGTCGCGCGCCCGCGCGGCGCGCCTCGTAATCGACGCCTAAGCGCGACACATAAGCACGACGCCTAAGCACGACGCACAAGCTCGACGTATCGACGCGACACACAAGCACGCGCGACCCGCAACACAACGCACCCAGCACCGGCCAAGGAGCCCACCATGCCCCGCTATCGCGAAGACGCCGCAGCGCTTGCCGCGCTCGTCGAGCCCGACCAGGTTCACCGCGACGTTTATCTGGATCAGGAAGTGTTCGACCTCGAGATGGAGCGGCTCTTTCGCCGCACCTGGGTCTATCTCGGCCACACGAGCCAGGTGCCCAATGCAGGCGACTACCTCACCGTCGATATCGCGCAAGAGCCGCTCGTGATGGTGCGCCAGGCCGACGGCAGCGTGCGCGTGCTGAAGAACCGCTGCGCACACAAGGGCGCGAAGCTCGTGAGCGCGCCCAACGGCAACACCGGCAAGTTCTTCCGCTGTCCTTACCATGCGTGGACCTACAAGACCGACGGCAAGCCGCTCGCGATTCCGCTGAAGAACGGTTACGAAGGCACGCGCATGAGCGAATGCCCCTCCGGGCAGGGCCTCGCCGCAGTCGCGAACGTACAGACGTATCGCGGCTTCGTGTTCGTGCGCCTGTCCGATGAAGGCCCGTCGTTCAGCGACTATTTCGGCGACTCGCTCTCGTCGATCGACAACATGGCCGACCGCTCGCCCGAAGGCGAGCTGGAAATCGCGGGCGGCTGCCTGCGCTACGTGCACAACTGCAACTGGAAGATGTTCGTCGAGAACCTCAACGACACGATGCATCCGATGGTGGCGCACGAGTCGTCGGCGGGCACGGCGAAAAAGCTCTGGGACGGCAAAAGCGCCGACGAACCGAAGCCGATGGCGATCGAGCAGTTCGTGCCGTTCGTGTCCGACTACGCGTTCTTCGACGGCATGGGCGTGCGCGTCTTCGAGAACGGGCACAGCTACACGGGCGTGAACTTCTCGATCCATTCGAGCTATTCGGCGCTGCCTGAATACGAGCAGCAGCTCGCCACCGCCTGGGGCGAAGAAAAGGCGAAACAGGTGCTCGGCACCGCGCGCCACAACACGGTCTACTACCCGAGCCTCACGATCAAGGGCGCGATCCAGGCGATCCGCGTGGTGCGCCCCATCGCGCCGGACAAGACACTGATCGAATCGTGGACCTTCCGCCTGAAAGGCGCGCCCGACGTGCTGCTGCAACGCACGCTCACGTATTCGCGCCTCATCAACTCGCCGATGTCGGTGGTGGGCCACGACGACCTGCACGCGTACCGCGCGATCCAGGAAGGGCTCGCCGCGAACGGCAACGAATGGGTGAGCCTGCACCGCGACTATCGCGCCGACGAGGCGCAAACGCCCGACCTCACTGTCAACGGCACGAGCGAGATCTCGATGCGCAACCAGTTCCGTGCATGGGCGCGCTACATGGCGCCACAAGCGGCGAAATCATTCCCGGGGACCCAGCGATGACCGCATTGATCGACACTCCACCGAGCGACACTCCACCGAGCGACACCGCACTGCGCGACCCTGCATTGCGCGAGACGCTGATCGACTTCGTCTACCGCGAGGCGCGCCTCCTCGACGAGAAGCAACTCGACGCGTGGTACGCGCTGTTCGCGCAAGACGGCCTCTACTGGATCCCGCTCGCGCCCGATCAGCGCGACGGCCTCAATCACGCCTCGCTGATGTACGAGGACCGCTTGTTGCTCAAGCTGCGCATCGAGCGCCTGAAGCAGCCGCGCGCCTTCTCGCAGCAGCCCGAGAGCCGCTGCCAGCACGTGCTGCAGCGCCCCGAAATCGAGTCCGCCGGCGCCGACGGCTATCGCCTGCGCACGCCGTTCTTCTACGCCGAAGCGCGCGGCGACGAGCAACTGCTCTTCACCGGCGTCGTGCGCCATCACCTCGTCGAGGAGGGCGGCGCGCTGCGCATCCGCGAAAAGCGCATCGACCTGCTCAATTGCGACGCGGCGCTGCCGTCGGTCCAGCTCTTCATGTGAGGCACGCGGTGAACCACGAACAACGCCATCCCGATCCGTTGCCTTATCCGTGCGCGCTTCCGTCCGCGCTTCCGTCCGCGTTTCCGTCCGTTTATGCGGCCTTCGCGGCAAGCGCCGCGCGCTATCCCGATCACGACTTCCTGGTCGTCCTGCCTCAGACCGCGCAGATCTATGGCATCGACACGCAAACGCTGCGCTACGGCGTTGCGCTCGCTCGCGTGGACGCCCTCGCCGCGCGCTACCGCGCTGCTGGCTTCGGGCCCGGCCATCGCGCGGGCCTGATGCTCGAGAACCGCCCCGCGTTCTTCCTGCACTGGCTCGCGCTGAACGCGCTCGGCGTCTCGGTCGTGCCGCTCTCCACCGAGCTGCGCGCCGCCGAGCTCGAATACATCACGGGGCACAGCGAACTCGATCTCGCCGTCGCGCCCTCGGCGCGTCATGCCGATCTGCACGCGGCCGCGCAAGCCGCACAACGCAGCGTCACGATCTGCGAAGCCGATGCGGATGCGGATGCAAAAGCGATCCCGCGCGCCGCCACTGCGCCGCGCACGCACACGCCCGACGCCGATACCGAATGCGCGCTGCTCTACACCTCGGGCACGACGGGTCGCCCAAAAGCCTGCGTGCTGCCCAACGAGTACTTCCTGCTCGCGGGCCTCTGGTACAACCGCATCGGCGGCCTGTGCACGCTGCGGCCCGGCGTCGAGCGCCTCATCACGCCGCTGCCGATGACGCACATGAACGCGATGGCCTACTCGACCATGGCGATGATCCTCGCGGGCGGCGCCATCGTCGCGCTTGACCGCTTTCATCCGCGCAGCTGGTGGGAAGACGTGCGCGCCGCGCGCGCGACCGTGATCCACTATCTCGGCGTGATGCCGGCCATGTTGCTCGGCGCGCCTCCAGGCGCGCACGACCGCGAGCACTCGGTGCGCTTCGGCTTCGGCGCAGGCGTCGACAAGACCCTGCATGCACCGTTTGAAACGCGCTTCGGCATACCGCTGCTCGAAGCGTGGGCGATGACCGAAACCGGCGCGGGCGCCGTGGTGATCGCCAACCGCGAGCCGCGCAACATCGGCAGGTCGTGCTTCGGCAAGCCCGAGGCGGCGCTGGAGGTGCGCATCGTCGGCGACGACGGCCAGCTCGCGCCGGCAGGCGAGCCGGGCGAGCTGCTCGTGCGAGCGAGCGGCGACTCGCCGCGCCGCGGCTTCTTTCGCGAATATCTCAAGGATGCCGAAGCAACGGCGGCGGCCTGGGAAGGCGGCTGGTTCCATACCGGCGACATCGTCCGGCAGGACGCCGACGGCCAGATGTACTTCGTCGACCGCAAGAAGAACGTGATTCGCCGCAGCGGCGAGAACATCTCGGCGGTCGAGGTCGAGAGCGTGCTGCGCAAGCATCCGTGCGTGGCCGACGTGGCCGTCGCGGCCACGCCAGATGCGGTGCGCGGCGATGAAGTGCTCGCCTGCATCGTCACGCGCGAGCCGCTACGCGAGGCTGAACGCACCGCGCGCGCCGCCGAGCTCGTGCAGCTGTGCCTCGCGCAACTCGCTTATTTCAAGGCGCCCGGCTTTGTGGCGTTCGTCGACGCGCTGCCGCTGACCGGCACGCAGAAGGTCCAGCGCGCCGCGCTCAAGGATCTCGCGCGCACGCTGCCCGGCACGCCGTGCTGTATCGACACGCGCACCATGAAGAAGCGCCAGGACTGATATGACGTACACCCTCAGCAAGGAAAACGCGATGAACCGCGCAGCCATCGTCACCGGCGGCAATGCCGGCATCGGCCGGGCGATCGTCGAGCATCTGCTCGAAGCCGGCTATGAAGTGATCTCGCTCGACCTGCGCGCGAACGCGCCGGGCCACGCGCGCCTGTCCACCGTCGAAGTCGATCTCTGCGACGCGGCGGCCACGCGCGAGGCCGCGGCCGAGATCGCCGCGCGCCATGCGCCCACCACGCTGATCCACAACGCTGGCGCGATCCGCCCGGCGCTCCTGCCCGACGTCGCGCACGAGGACCTGCTCGCGCTCACGAACCTGCATCTCGCCGCGCCCATTGCACTCGCGCAGGCCATGCTGCCCACGATGCGCGCACAACGTTTCGGACGTCTCGTGCTGGTTTCGTCGCGCGCGGCACTCGGGCTCGCCACGCGCACGGCCTACTCCGCGACCAAGGCGGGCATGCTCGGCCTCGTGCGCACCTGGGCGCTCGAACTCGGGCCGCTCGGCATCACCGCGAACGCCATCGCACCCGGGCCGATCCAGACCGACATGTTCCACGAGATCGTGCCCGCCGACAGCCCGAAGGTCGCGCAAATCGCGGCCGGCATCCCGGTGGGTCGCCTCGGCCAGCCCGACGACATCGCGCGCGCCGCGATGTTCTTCGCGGCGCCGGAAAACGGCTTCGTCACGGGGCAGACGCTTTACGTGTGCGGCGGCACGAGCACAGGCAGCCTCGCGCTTTGATGCGCATGTGACGAACCACGGCCGCGCGCCCGGTACGGCGCGCGCCTCACTTCGAATGCTGCGCGATCAGTTGCCGCAGAACGTCGACGAAGATCTTCGCGGTCTCGGGTGCAAACGGCAGCAGCACCGAAGCCTCATGTTCCAGCGCGAGCACGACCAGTTCCGCAGCGAGCGTGCTGCCATGCGGCGTGAGCGCGACGAGCGTGCGGCGGCGGCTCGCCGGATCCTCCTGGCGTGCGACCAGGCCCGCTGCCTCCATGCGGTCGATCAGCTTGCTCACGGTGGGCTGCTTCGCGAGGATCACGCGGCCGAGGTCGCCCATCGGCAGCGAGCCGTCGGAGAGACACGCGAGCACGCGCCATTGCAGGACTGGAATCTTCTTGCGTGCGAGCGTGGCGTGGAATTCGTCGGAAATGAGGCTGCTCGCGCGTGCGAGCAGCGCGGCGAGATAGGTGTCGAGAAAGCGCATCGGCGCGGCTTCGGGGGCGGCCAGGTCCGTCTGTGCGGGAGCCGGCGCGCTGGGTTTCGTCGCGCGCGTGGCGGTACGCTTCGAAGCGCGCGTGGGTGTCGGCTTGGGTATCGGCTTGGGTATCGATTCGGTATTCATGGCATCGGCGGAAAAAGCCCCGGCATCATATGCCGAAATCCGTGCTGCGGGCACGCCCGACGCATCACGGACACTGAGCGCACGCCGCTGCGCCCATGCATCCTTCACGCGTCGCGCAGCGACTGCAGCGCGGGCCGCGCAAGCACGTGCCGCAGGCTGATCCACCCGCCCACGCCCGCGCAGGTGACACCCGCCGCGATGCCCGCGGGCACGAGCCACGGATCGAACGCGAGATAGAAGTTGAACACGCGCGTGGCGAGCACCGACCCCACGATCTGCGCGCCCACCGCCGCCATCAGCCCCGCCAGCGCGCCCACCGCGACGAACTCCGCCACCTGCACCGCGCGCACCTGCGCGTGCGATGCCCCCAGCGCGCGCAGCAGCGCCGACTCGCGCATGCGCTCGTCGCGGGTGCCCGCGAGCGCTGCATAGAGCACGAGCACGCCCGCCGCGAGCGTGAACAGAAACAGGAACTGCACCGCGCCGATCACCTGCTCCAGCATGCGCTGGATCTGCGCGAGGATCGGGCCGACGTCGATGGCGCTCACGTTCGGATACTGCGCGACGAGCCCGTCCACCACGGCGCGCTGCGTTTCGGGCAAGTGGAAACTCGTGATGTAGGTGGCCGGGAAGTCGCGCAGCAGCGCGGGCGGCATCAGCACGAAGAAGTTCACCTTGAACGAGCCCCAGTCGAGCTTGCGCACGCTCGTAACGGGCGCCGTCACTTCGAGACCGGTCACGTCGAAGGTCAGCACGTCGCCGGGCTTCACGCCGATCAGCTTCGCGAGCCCCTGCTCGATCGAAAGCTGCGGCGCGCTCGAATCGCCGTACCACGCGCCGGCCTCGATGCGGTTGTCCTCGGGCAGTTGCGTCGTGTACGAAAGGTTGAACTCGCGATCGACGAGGCGGCGCGCCTCCTCGCTCTTGTAGTTCGCGGGGTTCACGGGCTTGCCGTTGATCGTGACGAGACGCCCGCGCACCATCGGCTCGAGATCGGGGCTGGCAATGCCGTGTGCCTTGAGCCACGCGGCCACGGCGTCGTGCTGGGCGGGCTGGATGTCGATGAGGAATTCGTTGGGCGCGTCGGGCGGCGTGGACTTGCGCCAGCCCTCGATCAGGTCGTTGCGCGTCATCGCGATGAGCAGCAGGCACATCAGGCCGATCGCGAGCGAGGTGATCTGCAGCGCGCTCGTGCCGGGCCGCCGCTCGAGCGACGCGAGCGCGTAGCGCCAGCCCACGCCCGCGCGCGCCTCGAGGCCGTTGCGCTGGCTGCGCGCCACGCGCGCGGCGCCCCAGAGCGCAAGCCGCGCCAGGACCGCGAACACGACGAGGCCCAGCGCAAATCCGCCCGCGACGATGCCACCGAGCTTGAGCTCGCCCGCGGCGATCACGAGCAACCCCGCAAACAGCACTATGCCGATGGCGTAAGCGGCCCACGCGGTGCGGCTCTCATCGCCCCACTCGCGGCGCAGCACCCGCACGGGCGGCACCCGCGTGAGCGGCAGGAGCGGCGGCAACGCGAAGCCGAGCAGCAGCACGAGGCCCGCCGCAAGACCTTCGAGCGCGGGCAGCGGCCCCGGGTACGGCAACACGACTTCGATCAGGGTGCCGAGCCACGCGAGCAGCGCGAGATGCCCCGCATAGCCGAGCGCCACGCCAATCGCGCCGCCCACGAGCCCGAGGCCCGTGAATTCGAGCACGAAGAGCGCGCGCAGCGTGCGCTGGCTCGCGCCGAGGCAGCGCATCGCGGCGCAGCCATCGAGATGCCGGCGCATATAGCGATGCGCGGCCATTGCGATCGCCACGGCCGCCAGCAGCGCCGTGAGCAGCGAGACGAGCGTGAGGAAATGGCGCGCCCGGTCGAGCGTCTGGCGCACCTGCGGCTGTCCGTCCTGCAACGATTCGAGGCCGAAGCCGCGTAGCTTGCCGCCGTCGACGCGCGCGTGCGCCCACGCGGCGAACTGCGCGACGGCGGGATCGGCGCCGGCCACGAGCAGGCGGTACGTCACGCGGCTGCCGTAGCCCGTGAGGCCTGTGGAGGGAAGATCCGCGGCGTTGAGCATCAGGCGCGGCGAGAAGTTCACGAACGAAAAGCCGCGGTCGAGCTCACGCGTGATCAGCGCGCCGATCGTGAAGGTGCGCGTGCCGACCCTCACCTGGCTGCCCACGTGCACCTTGAGCGCGTCGAGCAGTTGCTGATCGACCCAGACGGTGCCGGGCGGCGGGATGCCCTGCGCCGCGTGGTCGGGGGCACCGGGCACGCCAGCGATGCGCAACGCGCCGCGCAGCGGATAGCCGGGCGAGACCGACTTGACCGCGGCGAGGCGGGTGGGCGTCTGGTCATCCGTGGCACCTGGCGCCGCTTCGGCGCTCACCATGCTCGGAAAGATCGCCGTGGTCGCGGTCTGCAAGGCGAGCGACTGCGCCTCGCGCGCGAACGAAGGATCGACGGGATGATCGGCGCGCACGATGAAGTCGGCGGCGATCATGCCGCGTGCGTCGCGCTCGAGCCCGCGCTGGAGCCGGTCGGCAAGAAATCCCACGCTCGAGAGCGCCGCCACGGCCAGCACGAGCGCCAGCAGCAGCATGGTCAGCTCACCCGCGCGCCAGTCGCGTGCGCTCATGCGCACGGCAAGGCGCACGAGATCGGGCCAGCCGAGCGTGGTGCGCGCGACGGTGCGTGCAATGGCGCCTGCGCCACCGCGCGGCGCTTCACCGCCCGCGCGGGGCGGCGTGGCCCCGGAGCGGCCAGGATTGCCGCCGGCCGCGGCGTTCGATGCAGACGAGGAAGACCCGGCGCCGCTCAATCGTGACGGCTCCGCAGCGAGAAACGCGACACCATATGGGTCGCCATGCCCCGAAAGCCGCCCTGCACGCCGCGCCACAGGCGCGGCAGCGCCCACGCGGCCACCAGCAGGAAGGCCGCGAGCAGCACTAGAAAGAGCAGCGGCATGAAGAGCGCGAGCAACACGCCGACGAAGGTCATGCCGTCTTCCGCGCCGGACGTGACAACGTTCGACACCGGCTCCGGCGAGAGATTGATGAGCGCGCGCGTGCCGGCCTTGGCCAGATGCGCGGTGCCGGCGAGCGTGCCGCCGGCGAGCGCGGCGACGGTAAGCAGCGCCGGATCGGCATGGCCGAGCGCGCCGGCCGCCAGCACAGCGCCGGCGGGAATGCGGATGAAGGTATGCACGGCGTCCCAGAGCGAATCGAAGGCGGGGACTTTGTCGGCGAGAAACTCTAGCAGCGTGAGCGCGGCGGCGATGCCGATCACCCAGGGGGAAGCGAGGATTGCAAGCGTGTCAGGCAGATGGATGAGGCCGAGACGTTGCAGCACGCCGGCCATCAGGACCGTGAGGTAGAGGCGCAGACCGCTGCCCCAGGACAGGCCCGCGGCAAGCGAAAGTGGTTCCAGCATGACTGCCTCCTCGCGCGAGGCGCGCGCGGCGCCGTTCCCCACGAATCAGGCATGGCGCGACGCATACGCATGCGTGGCGCCAGGCGTTATCGGGCGCGGAGTGTTATCGGGTTTTGGGGTGATGACCGTTCCATTATAGCCACGCTCCCCGCGGCACCGCTGCCGTGTTGTGCGAGCGCGCCACGCGTGGCGCGCCTGGCCCGGGAAAAGCGCCTCAGGCCCCCGACGAGAGCTTGAGCCCAATGAGTCCGAGCACGATCAGCGCGGCGCTTGCCACGCGCGCGACGCTAGCGGCCTCGCCCATCACGACGATGCCGAGAATGAACGCGCCCACCGCACCGATGCCGGTCCACACCGCGTACGCCGTGCCGAGCGGCAGCTGGCGCATGGCGAGCGCGAGCAGCCAGAAGCTGCCGAGCGCCGTCACGAGCGTGAAGACCGACCAGCCGGGCCGCGTGAAGCCTTCGGAAGACTTGAGGCCGGTCGCCCATGCGACTTCGAGCACACCGGCAATCAGGAGATAAAACCAGGGCATGAGAACGCTCCCCTTTAGCAATGGGGCCGTCCCCGCTTGAAGATGAGGCGCAAGGCCGTCCTTACGCTTTTGTAAGTATATCATGGGCGACCCGTAGCCGCCCGCCAGGGCACCGCTACTGCACGCCCACCAGCCGATACCCTACGCCCGTCTCGGTGACGATGTGCTCGGGCTGCGCGGGATCGCGCTCCAGTTTCTGCCGCAGATGCGCCATGTAGATGCGCAGGTAGTGACTGCTCTCCACATGCGAAGGCCCCCAGACCTCGCGCAGCAGTTGCCGGTGGGTCAGCACGCGACCCGCATCGCGCACGAGCGTCGCGAGCAGGCGGTACTCGATCGGCGTGAGGTGCACCGCAGCGCCACCGCGCGTCACCTGGCGCAGGCCCAGGTCGACGATCACCTCGCCGAAGCACACTTGTGGCGCCTCGTTCGCGCCACCCCGGTTGCGGCGGCGCAGATGCGCACGGATGCGTGCGAGCAACTCGGACACGCCGAACGGCTTCGTGAGGTAGTCGTCGGCGCCGGCGTCGAGCGCGGCGACTTTTTCGCTCTCCTGAGTGCGCGCCGAGAGCACGATCACGGGCAGGTCGCTCCAGCCGCGCAGCTCGCGGATCACGTCGAGGCCATCCGTGTCGGGCAGGCCCAGATCGACGATCACGAGGTCGGGCTTGCGCGTCGCCGCCTCGACCAGACCCTGCTTGCCGGTCTCGGCGTCGTAGACGGCAATGCCCTCCCCCTCCAGCGACGCGCGCACGAAGCGGCGAATCTGCTTTTCGTCTTCGATCAGGACAACGGCGAGGCTCGGATCACTCATGGGCGGGCTTGGCGGGTTGGGGTTCCACAGCGGGTTGGGGTTCCACGGCGTGCGCTTCGTGAGCTTCATGCGCTTCGTGCGCGTCGAGCGCGGCATCCCCCGTCTGGGCGGCTTCGTCGAGCTCGGCCGCATCGGTGGGCAGCGGCGGCGGCGCCTCCACCGGCAGCGCGAACCAGAACGACGCGCCCTCGATGCGGCCATCGGCGGCCACGCGGTTAGCCGCGCCGATTGTACCGCCGTGCGCCTCGACGATCGCGCGGCAGATCGCAAGCCCGAGGCCGATGCCGGGCTTCGCCGACTCCTTCTCGCCGCGCGTGAACTTCTCGAACACGCGCTCGCCCATGCCGTGCGGCAGGCCCGGGCCATTGTCGTCGATGCTCACGCGCACGAACGGCTGACCGTTCTCCTCGATACGGCGCGCCCCGATCGTGAGCGGCGTATCGGGCGGCGTGTACTTCGCGGCGTTTTCCAGCAGGTTCGAGAAGAGCCGCTCCATGAGCACGGCGTCGAGCTGCAGCAAGGGCAAGCCCTCTTCGAGCAACACTCGCACCGGATGGCGCGCCAGCACGCGGCGGCACGCGGCCAGCGCCGCGCCCACGGTTTCCTCGAGCAGCGTCCATTGCCGGTTGAGCTTGAGGCTGCCCGCTTGCAGGCGCGCCATGTCGAGCAGATTCGTGACGATGCCGGTCATGCGCAGCGCCTCGTCGTGAATCGCCTCGATGAGCTCGCCCGCGCGGGCGTTCTGCACGTCGGCGGGTGTGCCGGGCTCGTGTGTCTGCGCGAGCATCGACGAAAAGCCGACGATGGCCGTAAGCGGCGTGCGCAGGTCGTGCGAGATCGCCGAGAGCAGCGAGTTGCGCAGCCGTTCGGACTCCATGTTGACGAGCGCGTCGCGCGCGATTTCCACGTAGTGCACGCGTTCGAGCGCGAGCGCGATCTGCGCGGCGAATGCGTCGAGCATGCGCTGCTGCTCGGGCACCAGCATCTCGCGCGCGTCGCGCGTGACCACGGCCAGCACGCCGCGCGTGCGCATCGGCGCCTTGAGCGGCAGGTAGAGCGCCGCCGCCGCGGGCAATGTGTCGGTGCCGTGGCCCGCTGGCTTTTGCTGGTCGTAGACCCACTGGCCCACGTCGATGTCGAGGCTGCCCGGCTCGAGCATGACCTTCGGATCGGGGTCCTCGATCTTTTGCTGCACCTTGTCGGCGCTGTCGGGCAACAGAATCGCCACGCGCGCGCCGAACACCTCGTTCACGTGGCGGCTGCCGATCGCCACGATCTGCTCGGTCGCGAGCGCGGCGGCCAGCTCGCGCGCCATCGCGTACATCGCGCCGGTGCGCTGCTCGCGCCGCTGCGCGACGCTCGCCTCGCGGCGCAGGCTCGAAGTGAGATGGCTGATCACGAGCGAGGTGAGCAGCATGCCCACGAAGGTCAGCAGGTATTGCGTGTCGCTCACCGAGAACGACATGCGCGGCGGCACGAAGAAAAAGTCGTAGGCGGCCACGCTCGCGAACGAGAGCAGCACGCCCGGCCCGCGCCCCAGTTTGGTCGCCGTGAAGATCACGCCGAGCAGATACAGCATCACGAGATTGGCGAGCGCGATGCGGTCGAGCAGCGTGCTTGCGAGCACCGTAATGCTCGCGCAAATCGCGAGCGCCGCCGCATAGGCGCGCGGCGGCGAGCGGTTCGCGGCGTTACCGGCGGCGATGGCGGCGCGCCAGGCGTTGGCGGCGCGCGCGGCGGCCGATGCCTCGCGCGGGACGCCGCCGGCGAGCCTGTCGTTATCGGTGGCGCTCGCGCGCACCAGGGTCAAATCGACGTCCTCGGCCTTTTCCGCGAGGCGCTCGCCGAACGGCCGGCGCAACCAGCGCACCCACCACGCAGAGCCTGTGCGCGTCGCGGCGCCCGCCACGAGCTTCGACACGTTGCGCAGCCGCGCATAGCCGGCGAGCGTGACGGCGGCGTCCTCGCCCGCAAGCGTGGCCGTTTCCGCGCCCAGCTCGGACGCCAGCTTGAGCGCGCCGAGCGTGCGCTGGCGAACCTCGTCGGGCAGGCGCTGGAGCCTGGGCGTCTCCACATAAACGGCGATCCAGTCGGCCTTCAGGCTTGCCGCGAGCCGCGCCGCCGCGCGCACGAGCGCAGTCGCCTCGGGGCCCGGGCCCACGCACGCGAGCAGCCGCTCGCGCGCCTGCCAAACGTGCTGGATCGAGCGGTCGGCACGGTACTCGTGCATCTGCGCGTCGACGCGGTCGGCCGTGCGGCGCAGCGCCAGCTCGCGCAGCGCGATCAGGTTGCCCTTGCGAAAGAAGTTGCGCACCGCGCGCTCGGCCTGCGCGGCCAGATACACCTTGCCGTCGCGCATGCGGTCGAGCAGCTCCTCGGCGGGCAGGTCGACGAGCGTGACTTCGTCGGCGCTGTCGAACACGCGGTCGGGCACCGTCTCCCAGACGCGAATGCCGGTGATCTGCCCCACCACGTCGTTCAGGCTTTCGAGGTGCTGGACGTTGACGGTCGTGTAGACGTCGATGCCCGCGTCGAGCAGCTCGTAGACGTCCTGCCAGCGCTTCATGTGGCGCGCGCCCTGCACGTTCGAGTGGGCCAGCTCATCGACTAGCACGAGTTGCGGCTTGCGCTCGAGCGCGGCGTCGAGATCGAACTCCTCGAGCGTGCGCCCGCGGTACGCAATGCGCTGGCGCGGCAGCACTTCGAGACCGCTCGTGAGCGCAGCGGTCTCGCTGCGCCCATGGGTCTCGACGATGCCGACCACCACGTCCACGCTTTCTTCGGCGCGGCGGCGCGCGGCCTGCAGCATCGCGTAGGTCTTGCCGACGCCCGCCGATGCGCCGAAGAAAATCTTCAGCTTGCCGCGGCGGCGCTTTTCTTCGTCGCGCTGGAGCCGGTCGAGGAGTTCGTCGGGATCGGGGCGGTTCATGCGAAATTCATAGGGAGTGGCGCGTGCCGGACGCGCCTGGGGTCAGGCACCTGGAACGCTACGGAGGATCGTCTCACCGTGGCGCGGAATAAGCAAACTACGCTGGCACGACGCCCGAACCGCGCGGCCGAACAGCGCGACCGAACAGCGAGCCCATGCCGGCAAAGCGCCGGATGAGCAAACACGGGCACCGCATGCAGCCCAAGCGGCATGCGGCGCCCGGTTGCCTTAAGTCTTCAGCCAGCGCTCAGCCCACCTCCTTGCCGTCGAGCGCGAGGTTCAGCTCGAGCACGTTCACGCGCGGCTCGCCGAACACGCCGAACTGGCGGCCCTTGGTATAGCGGTCCACGAGCGCCTGCACGTCGTTCGCGCTCATGTTGCGCGCCTTGGCCACACGCGCCACCTGATACGCGGCGGCGGCAGGCGAGATCTCAGGGTCGAGGCCGCTGGCCGACGAGGTCACGAGGTCGGCGGGAATCGGCTGCGAAACGTCGGTGCCCGCGGCCTTGAGCGCCTCGATGCGGCCTTTGATTTCGTCGGCGAGCGCCGGGTTGGTCGGGCCGAGGTTCGAGCCGCCCGAGTTCGTCGCGTTGTACGGATTGGGCGTGGTGGCCGAGAGACGGCCCCAGAAGTACTGGGGCGCGTCGAACTGCTGGCCGATCAGCGCGCTGCCCACCACCTTGCCGTTCACCTCGACGAGGCTGCCGTTGGCCTGGCGATGGAACACGGCCTGGCCGAACGCGGTCATCACGGCCGGATACACGAGACCCGTGATCGCCGCGAGCACGGCGAAGATCACGATGAGAGGTCGAAACTGCGCTTTCATTTTGGTTTCCTATTGATCTGGCGACATACGAGGCGAGACGAGCGGGTCAAGCCCAGCCGAACGCCGTGAGCACCATGTCGATCAGCTTGATGCACGGGAACGGCAGGAGAATGCCGCCGAGGCCGTAGATCAACAGATTGCGGCGCAACAGCGTCGCGGCGCCGAGCGGCCGGTACTTCACGCCCTTGAGCGCGAGCGGAATCAGCATCACGATGATGAGCGCGTTGAAGATCACCGCCGAGAGAATCGCCGAAGACGGCGAGCTCAGGTGCATGACGTCGAGCACGCGCAGTTGCGGGTACGTGGTGGCGAACGCGGCCGGAATGATCGCGAAGTACTTGGCAACGTCGTTGGCAATCGAGAACGTCGTGAGCGAGCCGCGCGTCATGAGCATCTGCTTGCCGATCTCCACGATCTCGATGAGCTTGGTCGGGTTCGAGTCGAGGTCGACCATGTTGCCCGCTTCCTTCGCGGCCTGGGTGCCGGTGTTCATCGCCACGGCCACGTCGGCCTGCGCGAGCGCCGGGGCGTCGTTGGTGCCGTCGCCGGTCATCGCCACGAGCTTGCCCTGAGCCTGGTGCTCGCGGATCGTCGCGAGCTTGGTCTCCGGCGTCGCTTGCGCGAGGAAGTCGTCCACGCCCGCTTCGGCGGCGATCGCGGCGGCGGTCAGGCGGTTGTCGCCCGTCACCATCACGGTCTTGATGCCCATCTTGCGCAGCTCGGCGAAACGCTCCTTGATGCCGCCCTTCACCACGTCCTTCAGCTCGATCACGCCGAGCACGCGCGCGACCTTGTCGTGCATCTCCGCCACCACGAGCGGCGTGCTGCCGCGGCGCGCGATGTCGTCTACGGCCGTGTCCACTTCGCTGGGGCAGCGGCCGCCGTGCGCTTCCACATACTGCTTGACCGCGTCGGCGGCGCCCTTGCGGATCTCGCGGCCGTGCGTGCCGGGGGCGGTCCCCTCGGGCGAGAGGTCCACGCCGCTCATGCGCGTCTGCGCGCTGAAGGCGAGGAACACCGCGTGCAGCGCGCCCATGTCGCGCTGGCGAATGTTGAAGCGCTGCTTCGCGAGCACGACGATGCTGCGGCCTTCCGGCGTTTCGTCGGCGAGCGAGGCGAGCTGCGCGGCGTCCGCGAGCGCTTCCTCGTTCACGCCCGGCGCGGGCACGAAGGCCGACGCCTGGCGGTTGCCGAGCGTGATCGTGCCGGTCTTGTCGAGCAGCAGCACGTCCACGTCGCCGGCGGCTTCCACCGCGCGGCCCGAAGTGGCGATCACGTTGGCCTGCATCATGCGGCTCATGCCCGCCACGCCAATCGCCGAGAGCAGCCCGCCGATGGTGGTCGGAATCAGGCACACGAGCAGCGCCACGAGCGCCGTGATCGTGACCACATGCCCCATCTTGGCGGCTTCGACCGAGAACATCGAGAACGGCAAGAGCGTCGCGGTCGCGAGCAGCAGCACGATGGTCAGCGCGACCAGCAGGATCGTGAGCGCGATCTCGTTGGGCGTCTTCTGGCGCTTGGCGCCTTCGACCATCGCGATCATGCGGTCGAGGAAGGCTTCGCCCGGATTGGCCGTAACACGCACGACGATCCAGTCGGACAGCACGCGCGTGCCGCCCGTGACCGACGAAAAGTCGCCGCCCGACTCGCGGATCACCGGCGCCGATTCACCCGTAATGGCCGATTCGTCCACCGAGGCCACGCCATCGATCACCTCGCCGTCGGCGGGAATCGTGTCGCCGGTTTCCACCAGCACCACGTCGCCGCGACGCAGGTCGGTCGCGGTCATGATGCGGATGGGCGACTTCGGATGCGGCTCGTTGAGCTTTTTCGCCATCACGTCGCGCTTGGCCTGGCGCAGCGAGGCGGCCTGTGCCTTCGAGCGCCCTTCGGCGAGCGCCTCGGCGAAGTTCGCGAACAGCACCGTGAACCACAGCCAGAGCGCGATCGCGAGAATGAAGCCCGCGGGCGCCTCGGCCTGGCCCATCAGCGCCGCGATCCAGAGGATCGTCGTGAGCACGCTGCCCACGTAGACGCAGAACATCACCGGGTTGCGCAACTGCGTGCGCGGCTTGAGTTTCCTGAACGAATCCACGATGGCCGGACGCAGGAGCGCCGGATCGAACATGGACCGTGTAGCACTATGTTGTGTCATTTGATGAAGTCCCCGTTCAATGCACGCCCATCATGATCAGATGCTCCACACCCGGCCCGAGCGCGAGCGCCGGCACATAGGTGAGCGCGCCCACCAGCAGCACGACGCCGAGCAGCAGCACGACGAACAGCGGTCCGTGCGTGGGCAGCGTGCCGCCCGTCACGGCGATGCGCTTCTTGCTCGCGAGCGAGCCTGCGATGGCGAGCACCGGCACGATGGTGCCGAAGCGGCCGAACCACATCGCAATCGCGAGCAGCCAGTTGTAGAACGGCGTGTTGACCGAAAGTCCCGCGAACGCGCTGCCGTTGTTGTTCGCGGCGGAGCTGAACGCGTAGAGAATCTCCGAGAAGCCATGCGCGCCCGGATTGGCAATGCCGGCCTTGCCCGCGTCGGAGAGCACGGCGATCGAGGTGCCGAGCAGCACGAGCATCGGCGTGAGCAGCACGACGATCGACACCATCTTCATTTCGAACGATTCGATCTTTTTGCCCACGTACTCGGGCGTGCGCCCGATCATGAGGCCCGCCACGAACACCGCGAGCAGCGCGAACACCAGCATGCCGTAGAGGCCCGAGCCCACCCCGCCGAAGATCACTTCGCCAAGCTGGATGAAGAGCATCGGCACGAGGCCGCCGATCGGCGTGAGCGAATCGTGCGTCGCGTTCACGGCGCCGCACGAGGCCGCCGTGGTGGCCACGACGAAAATGCCCGTCTGCGCAATGCCGAAGCGCGTTTCCTTGCCTTCCATATTGCCGCCGGCCTGCAGCGCGCTCGCGTGCTGATCGACGTTGAGCGTCGCAAGCATCGGATTGCCGGTCTGCTCCGCCGAGAGCTCGACGCCCACGGCGACGGCGAACGCGATCGTCATCACCGCGAGCACCGCCACGCCCTGCTTGCGATCGCCCACGACGTTGCCGAATACGAGGCACAACGCTGCTGGAATGATCAGGATCGCCAACATTTCGACGAAGTTCGAGAACGGCGTGGGGTTTTCATACGGATGCGCCGAGTTCGCGTTGAAGAAGCCGCCGCCATTGGTGCCGAGCATCTTGATCGCGACTTGCGAGGCGACCGGGCCCATGGCGAGCGTCTGCGTCGTCGCTTTGGTGTCGACGGTGACGGGGTTGCCCTTCGCGTCCTTGACCGGATTGCCCTGCGCATCGAGCTTGGGCGCCGCATACGTGGTGGTCTGCAGCGTGGGCACGTCCTGGTACGACTTGAAGTTCTGGATCATGCCCTGGCTCATCAAGAGCGCCGCAATTACGGCTGCCATCGGCACGAGGATGTAGAGCGTCGTGCGCGTGAGATCGACCCAGAAGTTGCCGATGGTCTGCACCGAGTGACGCGCGAAGCCGCGAATCAGCGCGACCACCACGACGATGCCGGTGGCCGCCGAGAGGAAGTTCTGCACGGTGAAACCGAGCATCTGCGTGAGGTAGCTCACGGTCTGCTCAGGCGTGTAGTCCTGCCAGTTCGTGTTGGTGACGAAGCTCACGGCGGTGTTGAACGCGCCGTCCACCGTCATCGCGCTGAACTGCTGCGGGTTGCCGGGCAGCCAGCCCTGCACGCGCAGCAGCACGTAAAGGAAGCCCACGCCCAGCACATTGAACGAGATGGTGGCGAACGCATAGCGCTTCCAGTTCATCTCGGCGCTCGGGTCGACCCCGGCAATGCGGTAGAGCAGATTCTCGAGCGGCCCGAAAAGACGCACGACGCGCGAGCGCCCGTCCAGCACACGCGTGATATAGCCCGCGACGGGGACCGCGAGCGCCAGCAGGACGACGATGAAAATCCCCGTTTGGAGCAGATTGTTGGCGTTCATTCGATCTCCTCCGCGCGCAGGAGCGCATGGACGAGATAGACGAACAGCAACAGCGTCGCCGCCCCCGATAGCCAGAAAATCCAGGTCATGAGCGCGCTCCCGTCGCGGTCTGATCGGCGCGGCGGTACTGCATGAGCTTCTCGCAGCCGGCGATCAACGCGTAAGTGAGTGCGGCGAAGACCGCCAGCCCCCCGATATACAGCACATCCATTGTCGTGTTCTCCATTCGCGGATGACGGATGGCTGCAAGGTACTGGTTATCGCGTTAAATCCGGATCAAAGGTTTTGGCACAGATATAAAAATCGCGTAAACGCGGCGTGCGCCGGGGCGGCGTTGCGCCGGGCTGGCTAGCGGGCGGAACCCGGCGTTTGATCGAGGGAGGCCGCCCGCAGGGCTTCGCCGGCCTCGGTGAACGTGCGCTCGCGCAACTGGGCGATCGATGCGTCGCGCGCCGCGCCCGGCGGCTGGGCCGCCTCGATCTGCGCGCGCTGCGACGCGTAAGCTGCATATTTCTCCCGCCACGCATCGTCGTCCCGCTGCAATTGCGCCACGCGCGCGGCGGCTGACGCGCCGAGGGAAGGCGTCAAATCGGACAGTATCTGGTCCGGCGTCGCATGGGCGTCCTGCAAGGCGGCGATCTGCGCGAGCGCGGCGTGCTGCGCCTCGGCCTGCGCGCGCAAGGCGCGCTCCGGGGCGGACAGCTGCTGGTCGAGCGCAGCCAGGCGCCTCTGCTTTTCAGACTCCGTGAGACTGGCGTCCATGACGATGGCAAGCCGCTCGGTATTGTTGCGCTGTAACGCAAACTCTTCGCCGAAGAACACCTCGCTCCATTCGCCGAGTTCGCGGCTCGCGAGCGCCGAACGCTGCGCCAGGGTGGTTCTCAGCGCATCGATGTCGACATTCGATGCGGCGGCCCCGTCGACGGCGGCCCCCGGCAGTTGCGCGAGCGCTGACCGATAGGCCTCGTAGCGCTGCCACACGGCGAGCGCTTCGGCCTGAGCGGTGGTGCCGTCGAGTTGCGCGGCAATCTCGCGCGCAACGAACGCATCGAGCCGCGCCTCGCCCAGGTCGCCCTGCGCGCTCAAGCAATAATCGAAGAAGACGCGCACCGCCGTATCGCGCGCGAGATGGCCATGGCCGTCGGTAGGCAAGCGCGGCGCGCTCGTGTCGGCAAGCGAGGCAGGCAGGCGATCCGGCCCGGCCTCGAGCCCGGGCTGAGCCGGCAGGATGGCGGCCCGCTCGCTACCCGTCGCTGCGCGCACCGGCACCTCTGCGCCGTCGCGCTGCGCCCGGCCCGCGCCGGTCGGCGCCACAACAACGCCGAGCGCCACAGCCGCCGCCGCGACTCCAGCCGCAACCCACCAGACCCGCCGCACGCCATGCCGCGCCTGTCTCATCACTCAAACGCCCTGCAGCTTCAGGCGGTTGGCGTGCGTGCGGATGACCGCGACCGGATCCTCCGCGTAGGCGCCGCGCACGCCGAACAGCTGGTTGATCGAATCGATGTGATTCCACTTGTAGTTCACGCTGATCACCTGGCCGTACATCGCGCTGCACGTCGACACCAGACCGTCGTTCACGCCCGAGTTGCGATTGAGCATCGCGGTGCCGGTGAGCAGGAACGCTGGCGTCGTCATGTCGCGGGCGTTCGCCGGATCGACGAGCGGCATCGTGCTCGCGTCCTTCGCAATGTACTGGCCCGCGATGCGCGCAACGGGCTGGATCGCCGAGCCCGCCCACGAGTACAACAAATGCTTGTTGCCGGCGATCGTCTCGCTAGACGCGCCCGTCCGGCACGAACCCGGCGCACCCAGACCGGCGCTCGGGTAGCGCTTGTTGAACTGCGCGGTCGAGTCGGTCCTGAGCGTGCGCAGCGCGAGCAACGCGTCCTGGTTCGTGATGTGCGCGCTGTTCGAGAGCACGCCGTACATGTTGAGGAAGGCGCCGACGGCCGCCGATGTCTTGCCGGTCGGGTCGACGTTCAGCACGTCGACGGCGAGGTCGGCGAACTCGCTGCCGCGATGCGGCGTGCCGATCGTCGTCACCGAGGCGACGAGCTGCGGCGCGACCGCGGCGACATAGCGGGACGTGAGGCCACCCTGGCTGTGGCCGACGAGGTTGACCTTCTGCGCACCGGTGACAGCGAGCACCTGCTTGACATAGGCGAGGAGCTGCTCGCCGCGGCCTGCGGGGCCGTCGTCGGCCTGAAAGCTCGAAAGATTCGCCGTGTACACCCGCGCGCCATGGCTTTGCAGATCCGACGCAATCCCATACCAGTAGTCGAACAGGCCGAATATCTTGTCGGTGCCGGTCAGGCCATGCACCAGCACGATCGGATACTTCGTCGCCGCGTATTGATCCACGGCCGCCGCCGCGGCGGCAGGCCCCGGCGACGAAACGAACAGCGCGGCGCAGAGCGCGAGCGCGCCTGCGGCACTGCGAAAGCGAGTTGAACGAAACATTGCGGATCTCATTGCCCATTGTTGAATCCGGCTCAGGCCAGACGGGCCCGACAGGATAATTAGGAACACAGAATGATCCAATTCCGGCCTTGCCATTTACTGACCCAAATCAGCACAAGAGCGCGGAAAGCCGCCTGCCGCGAAAGCGGCGGGAGCGGCGGGAGCGGCGGGAGCGGCGGGAGCGGCGGGAGCGGCGGGAGCGTAGATCAGGACATTGCGAATGCGGCGACGCTCACGACCGCCGACGCGCTGCCGCCGTGCCGGCTTTATCGAGCGGAGCGAAGCAGGCGGCTCCGCCCCATCTGCCATCGGCTGCCGTTCAGGGCAGCAAAATGGTCGAGCCCGTCGTGCGGCGCGCTTCGAGATCGGCGTGGGCCTGGCCCACGTCCTGCAGCGCATAGCGCTGGTTGATCGAGGTCTTGACCTTGCCCGAGGCGATCACCTCGAACAGCTCGGCGGCCATCTCTTCATAATCGGCGCGCCTGGCCATGTAGGTGAAAAGCGTCGGGCGCGTGAAAAAGAGCGAGCCGCGCCCCGCGAACTCCGACGAGTCGATGGGCGGCAGCGGCCCCGACGCATTGCCGAAGCTCACGAACATGCCAAGCGGCGCGAGGCAGTCGAGCGACTTCGTGTACGTGTCCTTGCCGATCGAGTCGTAGACCACGGGCACGCCCGCACCGTTCGTGATCTCGCGCACGCGCGCGGTGAAGTCCTCGCGCGTGTAGACGATCGGGTAGTCGCAGCCGTGCGCCTTCGCGACTTCGGCCTTCTCGTCCGAGCCCACAGTGCCGATCACGGTCGCGCCGAGGGCCTTGGCCCATTGGCACACGATCAGCCCGACACCGCCCGCGGCGGCCTGGATCAGGATCGTGTCGCCGGCCTTCACGCGATACGTGCGGCGCAACAGATATTGCGCGGTCAGACCCTGGAGCATGACGGAGGCGGCCTGCTCGTCGCTGATCGCCTCGGGCAGGCGGATCACCTGGTCCGCGCGCAGCACGCGCTCCTGCGCGTACGCGCCCGGCGGACGCGCGACGTAGGCCACGCGATCGCCCGGCTTCACGAGCGTCACGCCCTTGCCCACGGCCACGACTTCGCCCGCGGCCTCCATGCCGAGGCCCGCGGGCAGCGGCTGCGGATAGAGCCCGGTGCGAAAGTACACGTCGATGTAATTGAGCCCGCATGCGCTCTGCTTCACGCGGATCTCGCCCTCGCCCGGCTCGCCCACCGTGACGTCCACCCACTTCATCACTTCGGGGCCGCCGGTCTTGTCGTAACGGATTGCCTTGGTCATCTTGCCTCCTTCGTCTCGTGAGTCCTGTGAGTGGAGCAGTAACGCGCTCAGATCTCGTCTTTCATGCGCAGCGTGAGCACGTCGAGGATCATGCGTGCCGTCGAGATATTGGTCGCGCACGGCACGTCGTGCACGTCGCAGGCGCGCACGAGCGCGTTGATGTCGGGTTCGTGCGGCTGCGGGGTCATGGGGTCGCGCAGGAAGATCACCACGTCGACATTGCCTTCGGCAAGCTGTGCGCCAATCTGCAGGTCGCCACCGTGCGGGCCCGAGAGCATGCGCTCGACGTTCAGGCCGTGGGCCGCGGCAATGCGGCTGCCGGTCGTGCCAGTCGCGAGCAGCTCGCAGCGGCGCAGCGTGTCAACGTACTCGCCGCTCAGCCTGACGATGTCGTCCTTCTTGTGGTCGTGCGCAATGAGCGCGACGCGGGTGGGCATGGCCTTCTTCCTTCTTTCGGTGAGGGTGTGTGTGTCGCTCATGTGCGCCGATGCGCACGAAGCGCATCGGAACATACCGGATCAGAACGTACCCGGATAGGCGCCGCCGTCGATCAGCCAGTTTTGTCCCGTGATATAGCCCGCATGGGTGCTGCACAGGAACGCGCAGGCGCTGCCGAATTCCTCGGGCGTGCCGAAGCGCCCCGCCGGAATCGACTTCATGCGGCGCGCACGCACTTCGTCGAGCGAGAGGTTGCTCGCCTTCGACTGCGCGACGATGGTGGCCTGGATGCGGTCGGTGTCGAAGGCGCCCGGCAGCAGATTGTTGATCGTCACGCCCGTGTTCGCGACCTGGCGCGCGATGCCCGCGATGAAGCCCGTGAGGCCCGAGCGCGCGCCGTTCGACAGGCCGAGCACGTCGATGGGCGCCTTTACCGACGAGCTCGTGATGTTGACGATGCGCCCGAAGCCGCGCTGGCTCATGGCGTCGATGGTGGCCTGGATCAACGCGATCGGCGTGAGCATGTTCGCTTCGAGCGCGGCGAGCCAGGCTTCGTGCGTGTAGGTGCGGAAGTCGCCCGGCGGCGGCCCGCCCGCGTTGTTCACGAGAATGTCCGGCGACGGGCAGGCGGCGAGCGCGGCGGCGCGGCCAGCCTCCGTGGTGATGTCGCAGGCCACGGCCTTGACCTCTACGCCGGTTTTGGCGCGAATTTGCGCGGCGGTCTCCTCGAGCGTTTGCGCCGTGCGCGCGACGATCGTCACGTTTACGCCCTCGGCCGCGAGCGCCTCGGCGCAGCCGCGCCCCAATCCCTTGCTAGCCGCGCACACCAGCGCGCTGCGTCCTGCGATGCCCATGTCCATCGTTTTTCGATCCTCGTGGTTGGCGTGACGAATCGGTGACAGCGGAGCACCGGCGGCGAGCCCTGTCCGGCTTCGCGCGGTTATGCCTGGTTGTGCCTGCTTGCCCGTCCGATTTTTGCGATTCTAGAAGAATCGGGCCGCGCGCGTGGGACGCCGCGGGTTGCGGGTCGCGAACCGAGGCAGAAAAGCGTGCACCGCCGCAGCGCGCGCCCCGTTCGGTCCGAGTCCTGCTCAATTCCCGCCCGGTTCTCGTATACTTGCGCCTGTAGCGCGGCCCAGCGCTCCCGCGAGCCACGCCGGACCCAACCGTCCGGCTGCCTGCCGCGTGTGGCGGGCCCTGCTCGCCGCACGCTGCGCGCGCCCGTCCGATGGCCAGGACGGTTCAAGGCGCCCGGCGGCGGCACGACCGACACCCCGATTTCCCCTTGCAGCCTCGTGCGCCCCGCCATGAAACAGGACAGCCGCTTTCCGAATCTTTTCATCCTCGATCACCCGCTGATCCAGCACAAGCTCAGCCACATGCGCGACAGGGACACGTCCACGCGCACGTTCCGCGAGCTGCTGCGCGAGATCACGCTCTTGATGGGCTACGAAATCACGCGCGAGCTGCCCGTCACGACGCGCCGCGTGCAAACGCCGCTCGTCGAGATCGACGCGCCCGTGATCGCCGGCAAGAAGCTCGCGATCGTGCCCGTGCTGCGCGCTGGCGTGGGCATGTCCGACGGCCTGCTCGAGCTGATCCCGTCGGCGCGCGTGGGCCATATCGGCGTCTATCGCGCCGACGACCACCGCCCCGTCGAATACCTCGTGCGCCTGCCCGACCTCGAGGACCGCACCTTCATCCTGTGCGACCCGATGGTCGCGACCGGCTACTCGGCGGCGCACGCCATCGACGTGCTCAAGCGCCGCGGCGTGCCCGGCGAGCGCATCCGCTTCCTCGCGCTGGTGGCCGCGCCCGAGGGCGTCGAGGTGTTCCAGCAGGCGCATCCGGACGTGCGCCTTTACGTGGCCTCGCTCGACTCGCACCTGAACGAGCACGCCTACATCGTCCCGGGTCTCGGCGACGCCGGCGACCGCCTGTTCGGCACCAAGAACTGATGCCGCCGGGGGGCGGCTCTCCCAGCCGTCCCTCACGCCTTTCCTCGCCCTTCGCTTTGCTCCGATCTTTGCCCGCGCACGAGCGCGCGGCACCCGCGAAATCCCCGCTCAATCACACCGACGGGTGAGGCCGGGCGAGCCCGCCGTGATAAAATTCAGATCCGCCTGATGGTCCCGAAGGGGCCCCGGGGAAGTCGCGAAGCGTGCCGCATGGCGCCTGACGCGGCACCGAGCGGCCTGGGAGCGGTTCTGGCCGGCCCCGCCGGCACTTGCCAGCCTGCGCAGGCGCGCGCCGTGCATCCGGCGCGTGCGCCAGGCGAAACTGCAGCGCCGTGCGCCACCATGCAAGCCCGGCCGCGAGCGCCCGTGGCGCCAGGCACCGGCGACCGGCATCGAGAGGACAAACCCAGTCGGGTAGATCCGGTCGGGCAGACGCGGGCGGATAGCTACTCATGGGCACACCGGCATGAAGCCACTGCCGCGCACATACGAGCGCGACATGCCGCGCCCTGACAAACGTATTGAAAACTGCAGCAACGACAACTGCACCATGCACGCGAAAAGCGTGCGACGGAGAAAGGTATGGCGGGTCATTCGAAATGGGCCAACATCAAGCACAAGAAGGCGGCGGCTGACGCCAAGCGCGGCAAGGTCTGGACACGGCTCATCAAGGAAATCCAGGTGGCGGCGCGCATGGGTGGCGGCGAGGTCGACTCGAACCCGCGCCTGCGTCTGGCCGTGGACAAGGCCTATGACGCCAACATGCCCAAGGACAACATCAACCGCGCGATCCAGCGCGGCGTGGGCGGCGTGGATGGCGCGAACTACGAGGAAATCCGCTACGAAGGCTACGGCATCGGCGGCGCGGCCATCATCGTCGACACCATGACCGATAACCGCACCCGCACCGTCGCGGAAGTGCGCCACGCGTTCTCGAAGTTCGGCGGCAACATGGGCACGGACGGCTCGGTGTCGTTCATGTTCGATCACGTCGGCCAGTTCCTGTTCGCGCCGGGCACGGCCGAAGACAAGCTGATGGACGCCGCGCTCGAAGCGGGCGCCGACGACGTCGTCACGAACGACGACGGCAGTATCGAGGTGATCTGCCCGCCCAACGACTTCCAGAAGGTCAAGGACGCGCTCGAAGGCGCGGGCTTCAAGGCGGAAATGGCCGAAGTCACGATGAAGCCGCAAACGGAAGTCGAGTTCACGGGCGACGACGCGGTGAAGATGCAGAAGCTGCTCGATGCGCTGGAAAACCTGGACGACGTCCAGGAGGTGTACACCAACGCGTCGATCGACGAGGAATAAGCGGCATCGGCGCGAGCGAACGCGGGCGAGAGAGGCGACGGGCCGTGCAGCTGCGGCCGCCCTTGGCTAGCCACCCCGCGGATGGCCACCCCACGGATGGCCGCCCGCGGTTCGCCGCCCTTACGATTTCACGGCCGGCGCATTGACGCGCCGGCCGCAACTGTTTCTGGTTCTGGTCTTTCGGGGATTTACATGAAGTTACTCGTCGTCGGTTCTGGCGGCCGCGAACATGCGCTGGCGTGGAAGCTTGCGCAGGCGCCGCGCGTCCAGCTCGTCTACGTCGCACCGGGCAATGGCGGCACCGCGCAGGACGAGCGGCTCGCCAACGTCGACATCACGGACATCCATGAGCTCGCCGATTTCGCCGAGCGCGAGCAGATCGCCCTCACCGTGGTCGGGCCGGAAGCCCCGCTCGCGGCCGGCATCGTCAACGTGTTCCGCCAGCGCGGCCTGAAGGTGTTCGGCCCGACGAAGGAAGCCGCGCAGCTCGAAAGCTCGAAGGACTTCGCGAAGGCGTTCATGAAGCGCCACAACATCCCCACGGCCGCCTACGAGACCTTCTCCGACGCCGCAGCTGCGCACGCCTACGTCGAGAAGAACGGCGCGCCCATCGTGATCAAGGCCGACGGCCTCGCCGCGGGCAAGGGCGTGGTGGTGGCGATGTCGCTCGAAGAGGCGCATCAGGCCATCGACATGATGCTCGCCGACAACAAGCTCGGCGACGCCGGCGCGCGCGTGGTGATCGAGGAATTCCTCGCGGGCGAGGAAGCGAGCTTCATCGTCATGGTGGACGGCAAGCACGTGCTCGCGCTCGCCTCGAGCCAGGACCACAAGCGCCTGCAGGACGGCGACCAGGGCCCGAACACGGGCGGCATGGGCGCCTACTCGCCCGCGCCCGTCGTCACGCCGCAGCTGCATGCACGCGTGATGCGCGAAATCATCCTGCCGACCGTGGCGGGCATGGAGAAGGAAGGCATCCGCTACACGGGCTTCCTCTACGCGGGCCTGATGATCGACGCGCAGGGCAACCCGAAGACGCTCGAGTTCAACTGCCGCATGGGCGACCCGGAAACGCAGCCGATCATGGCGCGCCTGAAGAGCGACTTTTCGAAGGTCGTGGAGCAAGCCATTGCGGGCACGCTCGACCAGGTCGAGCTGGACTGGGACCGCCGCACGGCGCTGGGCGTGGTGATGGCCGCGTACAACTACCCGGACACGCCGCGCAAGGGCGACCGCATCAGCGACATCCCCGCCGAGACCGAAGCTTCGGTCACCTTCCACGCGGGCACGCAGATCGTGGACGGCAAGCTCGTGACCTCGGGCGGCCGTGTGCTGTGCGTGGTCGGCCTCGCCGATTCCGTGCGCAGCGCCCAGAACGTGGCGTACGAGACCGTGAACCGCATCTCGTTCGACGGCATGCAGTATCGCCACGACATCGGCTATCGCGCCGCCGGGCGCAAGCAGTAAGCCCATCCGGGAAAGGCACGCGCGGCTTGCGAGCCCGCGCGTGCTGCCGGCACGCGGCCTGGCGCGACGTATGGTGTGGCATGGCTGCTCGCCGCATGGTGGCGCATCGGCCTGGCAGACCAACGGCCCTCGGCCCATCGGCCAGCTAGCCCAAAGGCGAGGCGCATGTCGCCAGGCCGCGCCGGAGCGAAACCAGCGGCTGCACTCTGACGAACGGGCTACCCGCCGCGTGCGCATGGCATACGCAGCGGGCCTCGCGGTGGCCCCATGCAGCGCAGCGCATGGGCGGCATAGCCGCGAAGCCGCGCCGAACGGCGTAAACTTGCCGCTACCGGGCGCGCCGCGCGCCCCGTACCCCGAATCCGAACCCAATCCTGGCGCAGTGCCGGCCCCGCCGCCTCGCCCGCCCACCGATGACCGAACCGATTCAAAACGGCCAAACCCGCGTGACGCCCGCAGGGGCGACCGATGGCGCCACTCACGACAGCGCAGCCGTGCGCGCCTGGCTCTCGGGCCTGCAGACGCAGATCGCCGACACGCTCGGCGCCTTCGACGGCACGCCCTTCGCCACCGACACGTGGCAGCGCGAGCCCGGCGAGAAGCTGCGCGGCGGCGGCTGCACGCGCATTCTCGAAGGCGGCCAGTTTTTCGAGCGCGCGGGCATCGGCTTTTCCGACGTTTCGGGCGACGCCCTGCCGCCCTCGGCCACGGCCGCGCGCCCCGAGCTCAACGGACGCGGCTTCGAGGCGATGGGCGTCTCGCTCGTGCTGCACCCGCGCAACCCGTACTGCCCGACCGTGCACATGAACGTGCGCATGCTGCTCGCCACCAAAGCGGGCGAAGCACCGGTGTTCTGGTTCGGCGGCGGCATGGACCTCACGCCCTATTACGGCTTCGAGGAAGACGCGCAGCATTTCCACCGCGTCTGCCGTGACGCGCTCACGCCCTTCGGCAGCGATTTGTATCCGCGCTTCAAGCGCTGGTGCGACGAGTACTTCTTCCTCAAGCACCGCAACGAGGCGCGCGGCGTGGGCGGCATTTTCTTCGACGACTACGCCGAAGGCGGCTTCGAGCAGGCATTCGCGATGCTCAAGAGCGTGGGCGAAGGCTTCCTGAAGGCGTATCTGCCGATCATCGAAAAGCGCCGCGCAGCGCCTTACGGCGAAGCCGAGCGCGAATTCCAGGCGTACCGGCGCGGCCGCTACGTCGAGTTCAACCTCGTCTGGGACCGCGGCACGCACTTCGGCCTGCAAAGCGGCGGGCGCACCGAGTCGATCCTCATGTCGATGCCGCCCTCCGCCAGCTGGCGCTACGACTGGCAGCCGCAGCCAGGCACGCCGGAAGCGCGCCTGTACACGGACTTCCTGCCGGTGCGCGACTGGATCTGACGCCGTGACGCAAGATTTGACCGTCCCCGCGAGTGCGCCAACCGGCGCACCAGGCAACGAGCCCTTCAGTGCGCCCAGCAGCGCACCCGCCGGCGCGCCCGCACGCCGCGTCGGCCTGCTCGGCGGCACGTTCGATCCGATCCACGAGGGCCATCTCGCGCTCGCGCGCCAGTTCGTGCGCGTGCTCGGCCTCACCGAGCTGATCCTGCTGCCCGCCGGCCAGCCCTGGCAGAAGCCCGAGGTGAGCGCCGCAAAGCACCGCCTCGCGATGACGCGCGCGGCGGCCGCCTCGCTCGTGCTGCCGGGCGTGACGGTGAGCGTCGACACCGACGAGATCGAGCACGACGGCCCGACCTACACGGTCGAGACGCTGCGCCGCTGGCGCGCGAAGAGCGAAAGCAACGCCCAGGCGGCGCTCACGCTCCTGATGGGCGCCGATCAGCTCCTGCATCTCGATTCGTGGCACGAGTGGCGCGAGTTGTTCTCGCTCGCGCATCTGGGCGTGGCGAGCCGCCCAGGCTTCGATTTCGCGGCGCTGCCGCCCGCCGTGGCCGCCGAAGTGGCCGCGCGGCGCACCAGCGCCGCGACGCTCGCAGCCACGCGCTGCGGGCATTTGCTGATCGACGAAACGCTCGCGCTCGACATCTCGGCCACCGAGATCCGGCGCGAACTCCAAACCTGCGTGCAAACGCAAGTAGCAACAGAACAACGCGGCGGCACCGCCGCCGAAAAGATTCCCGCGGCAGTGTGGGACTATATCCTTCAACATCATTTGTACAGGCACCACGGGTAAACATGGACATCCGCAAACTTCAACGCGCCATCGTCGACGGTCTCGAAGACGTCAAGGCACAGGACATCCGCGTCTTCAACACGAGCCATCTGACCGAGCTGTTCGACCGCGTGGTCGTCGCGAGCGGCACCTCGAACCGCCAGACCAAGGCGCTCGCCAACAGCGTGCGCGAGAAGGTCAAGGAAGCCGGCGGCGACATCGTCAGCACCGAAGGCGAGGACATCGGCGAATGGGTGCTGGTCGACTGCGGCGACGCGGTCGTCCACATCCTGCAGCCCGCGCTGCGCCAGTACTACAACCTCGAAGAAATCTGGGGCGACAAGCCGGTGCGCGTGAAGCTCGCGAACAACACGGGCTTCGCAGGCGCGCGCCCGAGCGAGCCGATCGACGCAGACGACGAGGACGAGCTCGACGCGCCCGCCGTCAAGAAGCCCGCGCGCAAAGCCGCATCGCGCCGCAGCGCGAAGTAAGTCCGCCATCAACGCGAAGTGGACGCGCCTTGCGCACGAGCCAGGTACACCGCGAGCACACAACGTGCACGCAAGCGCGCCACACGCATTCGTTTAGCACAATGAAACTGCATATCGTCGCCGTTGGCCACAAGATGCCGGACTGGGTGGCAGAAGGCTTCGAGGAGTACACGAAGCGCATGCCGCCCGAGCTGCGCATCGAGTTGCGCGAAGTGAAGCCCGAGCAGCGCTCCTCGGGCCGTTCGGCGGAAAGCGTGATGGCCGCCGAGCGCACGCGCATCGAAGCGGCGTTGCCGAAGAACGCGCGCATCGTCGCGCTCGACGAGCGCGGCCGCGATTGGACCACGATGCAGCTCGCCCAGGCGCTGCCCGGATGGCAGCAGGATGGGCGCGACGTGGCGTTCCTGATCGGCGGCGCGGACGGGCTCGACCCGCAGCTCAAGGCGCGCGCGGACACGCTCCTGCGCCTGTCCTCCCTCACCCTGCCCCATGCGATGGTGCGCGTGCTGCTGGCCGAGCAGCTTTACCGCGCGTGGACCATCACGCAGAATCACCCCTATCATCGCGTTTGAAGCGGGCCCGAATGGCGCCCGCCGGATTGCGTCCGTCGTAAGTGTGAACCCGCGCGACCCCGATTTCCGCCTCAACAAGACGTAAAAACGCCCCGATGACCACTACTGCGCCCTATCCGTTCGTCTATCTCGCCTCGCAGAGCCCGCGCCGCCAGGAGCTGCTGCAGCAGCTCGGCGTGCGCTTCGAGCTCCTGCTGCCGCGTCCCGACGAAGACGCCGAATCGCTCGAGGCCGTGCTGCCGGGCGAGTCCGCCGCGGTCTACGTCGAGCGCGTGTGCGCAGCGAAAGCCGATGCCGCGCGCGCCCGGCTCGTTGCGGGCGCGCACGGCTATGCGCCGATCCTCACCGCGGACACCACCGTGAGCATCGACGGCCATATCCTCGGCAAGCCGCACGACGCAGCCGATGCCTATGCGATGCTCGAACGGCTCGCCGGCCGCGAGCACGAAGTGCTCACCGCCGTGGCCGTGGTCAATGCGGAAGGCGTATGCCTGCCGCTTGCGCTCTCGCGCTCGCACGTGCGCTTCGCCCCCGCGATGCCCGCGGCGCTCGCACGCTACGTCGCGAGCGGCGAGCCGTTCGGCAAGGCCGGCGCATACGGCATCCAGGGGCGCGCCGCCGAGTTCATCGAGCGAATCGACGGGTCCTATTCGGGTATCATGGGTCTGCCACTTTTTGAAACGGCCGCCCTCCTGCGCGCCGCTGGCATCGACTTCTAAAAGCAATCATGAACGAAGAAATCCTGATCAATGTCACGCCTCAGGAGACGCGTGTCGCGTTGGTCCAGCAAGGCGCAGTCCAGGAGCTTCACGTCGAGCGCACGCTCTCGCGCGGGCGAGTCGGCAACGTCTATCTCGGCAAGGTCGTGCGCGTGTTGCCGGGCATGCAGTCCGCATTCATCGACATCGGCCTCGAGCGCGCCGCGTTCCTCCACGTGGCCGACATCTGGCATCCGCGCATCGCAGGCGAAGCGCATGCTCCCGTGCATCATCAGCCCATCGAAAAGACCGTATTCGAAGGGCAGACGCTGATGGTCCAGGTCGTCAAAGATCCGATCGGCACCAAGGGCGCGCGGCTTTCGACGCAGGTGAGCATCGCGGGCCGCACGCTCGTCTATCTGCCGCAGGAGCCGCATATCGGCATCTCGCAGAAGATCGAGAGCGAAGCGGAGCGCGAAGCCGTGCGCGCGCGCCTGACCGCCGTGCTGCCCGCCGACGAGAAAGGCGGCTACATCGTGCGCACCATCGCCGAAGACGCCACGAGCGAAGAGCTGGCCGCCGATGTCGCCTACCTGCGCAAGACGTGGACGACGATCCTCGCGCAAGGGCAACGCATGCCCGCCACGAGCCTGCTCTATCAAGACCTGAATCTCGCGCAGCGCGTGCTGCGCGACTTCGTGAACGACGAGACCTCGCGCATCCAGGTCGATTCGCGCGAAACGTTCCAGAAGCTCACGGAGTTCGCCACCGAATTCACGCCTGCGGTGCTGCCGACGCTGCATCACTACACGGGCGAGCGGCCGCTGTTCGACCTCTACAACATCGAGGCCGAGATCCAGCGCGCGCTCTCGCGTCGCGTCGATCTCAAGTCGGGCGGCTACCTCGTGATCGACCAGACCGAGGCGATGACGACCATCGACGTGAACACGGGCGGCTACGTGGGCGCGCGCAACTTCGACGACACGATCTTCAAGACCAATCTCGAAGCTGCGCACACCATTGCGCGCCAGTTACGGCTGCGCAATCTGGGCGGCGTGATCATCATCGACTTCATCGACATGGAGAACATCGAGCACCGCGACCAGGTGCTCGGCGAGCTGAAGAAGGCGCTCTCGCGCGACCGCACGCGCGTGACCGTGAACGGCTTCTCGCAGCTGGGGCTCGTGGAGATGACGCGCAAGCGCACGCGTGAATCGCTCGCGCATGTGCTGTGCGAGCCCTGCCCGACGTGCCTCGGCAAGGGGCAGGTGAAGACCGCGCGTACTGTGTGCTATGACGTGCTGCGCGAGATCCTGCGTGAGTCGCGCCAGTTCAATCCGCGCGAGTTTCGCGTGGTGGCGTCGCAGCAGGTGATCGACTTGTTCCTCGAAGAAGAGTCGCAGCATCTCGCGATGCTGATCGATTTCATCGGCAAGCCGGTGTCGCTGCAGGTGGAGTCGAATCTGAGTCAGGAGCAGTACGATATTGTGCTGATGTGAGGGGCGGGGCGGATCGACCCGGATCATCAACCACCGCGAAAGCCCTGTCTGTCGGGGCTCCGCCCAAATCCCCGCTTCATTCCGCGCTGGTTTTCGGAATCGCGTGTGCGTAAAGACCCGCGTTACCGGTATTCGTCAACCTCGGCTGCACCGCCTGCTTCGAGCACTTGGTCTTCCCCGTCGCCAGTCAGTAAATCTGACAGCACCTCAGGGCGCATTCGACGCATAGCGCTTTCGATCTTCTTGTCATATCGCCGATCATTCGGGTCGTGGCCAGCATGTGCTTTCCGCACGTATCGCTGTACGAAGCAGCCAAGCTCTCCCGCCAGATGGATTCGTCTTCGATTTGTGCTCACTTTGCCGGCGGCTCTGGTGGCGTCCATTCCATTGGCACTTCGGTGGTGATCTGCAGGCGGGCTTGCAGTTCAGGATTCGCGCCGGCAATAGCGAGAATCGCCATACCGCCAAGCTTGCGAGCGTCCTCGTCAGTGAATGGAATATCGGAATGCTCGGGCGCGTCAGGTGGCACGCTGATCGTCATTACGCGATCGATCGCAGACTGAACGAACTGACGCGGAACAACGCAAAACTTCACCTGGCCACTGTGCTCGTCATAGAAGCTGACGAAGGCGGTTTGTCGTTGGCTCATGAATAACCTCGGCAAGCTTGATAATTCTGAAACGCGCGCTGCTTGCACAACGCGTAGGTACGCGGATCGCGGTACATCGCGGCGGCGGCAGAGCAGGCAATCATTTCGGCGTCGTAGATGGCATCACACTCGGCCTCTTCGGTCCCGGTGAGGCCGCGCGCGGCGAGTTCCGTCGCGTCATCGCTCAATTTGGCCGGTCGATACTCGAACGGCTGCGCATCACCGAGCGGATCGAAACCGCTATCGTCCGCTGCGCCGCCAGTGCTTGACGACATGCCGCGTGCCGCATTCAGTTTCGCTTCTTGTGCAGAAGGATCGTAGGGACCACTCAGAACCGGTTCACCGCGGCGCAAAGGCGCGCTTCGAGACGATTCGAACGACTCAACCGATGCCAGTATCCCATCATTACCGGGCGTCGTTGATGTCCGCTCGGCTAGTGGTGCATAGAGGCCGCTTTGATACTCCGGCTCGATTTCGGGGATGAGCCAGCCTTCGGACACGGCGTTTTTCAGCACGGCCTCCAACTCGGCGTTGCTCTTCGCCGGGCGGTTATCGCCGAGCAAGTCAATTTGCTCGATCAACCACAGCAGATTTCGAGCCTCGAATTCAGGCTGGCTCCAGCGGTACGGCCCCCAATCGTAGTTTGCGTAGTACTCGGTCAGGAACAGGTCTTTGTCCCGCTCTCGCTGCCGATTTTTTTCCTCGTTCGATAATGCGCGTCGTCCCGGCAACGCGTCATACTCGTGAAAATATTCCCATTCGAAGTAAAGCCGGCATGCCTGTCCGGGCAACAGATCAATTTCCAGTGCATGGGACATCCTGAATCTCCCCCGCTCCATTACGACGGAGCACGCCACCGGCCCGGTCGTTGTACCGTCTGGACAGTGCGTCGTCGTACCGCTTCGTCCGCACTAACGTGCATGGCAATCCGCTTTCGAGTGGTATATCGAGCGTGTTTCGCATCATCGGCATCGGCCCCTTGAACGGTTAAGGCCGGTATACGTAGCAGATGATCAGGAGCAAGACCTTGCGGCAGATAAATGTCCCGCGACTTGATGCGCCGCGAATACGGCCGGTGATGCTTTGCTGGGCAACGAACGCCCACTGGTGGGGTGCCTGCAGACGGCAAGCACCCGCGAAAGTGCGGATTGCCAAGCGCGATAATTGCGAACGATTCCGCTCAACATAATCCTCTGAAATGTCCGCAAGTGAGGAATCGGTAACGAAGCGCGCTGATCGCGTTCACTGGTAGCTCGTCACGACCGCCACCAATGTCGGTCCTGTCGCCTGAGACAGGTCGCCGGCCTGAAGCCGGATCACACCACCGGCACTCCCAATACCGTAACGTCCGCTGCCATCGACCTGGCGTCGATAAACCGCCCCGTCAGCAACGCTCACCGACACAGGCGCCGGTGTCGCATGCGACGCGCCCGCGTTACCGCCGAGCGCGACGATCGACACTTCTGCGTAGGCCCTCGCATTTGGCGCGGCGACATACGCGATGGACACCGCGCAATCCGGTTCGACCGTCCATGCCGGGGCGCTCGTGCTTGAAGCATCGGCAAAACTGCCAGGGGCAGCGGTTATCTGGAATGTCGGTTCAACGATCGCACCGCTAAGGTAAATGGTCCCCCCCGTTCCAGCCTGCGCAACGCCGCAAGCCGTGAACAGCATCGAAGCACCGAGCACCCATTGCCATGCCTTTCGTTCATGCTTCGATTTCATCGTGCCTCCGTCTGGGAGCTTGCGTATGCCGCCCGTTGGCGGAGCGCTTCTGCGTACGGCTTAACGGCACATCACGAGCGAATCTTAGGTAGTGCTAACACTAATTTCAAGATATCCGGCACCGACGGCGGACAGGCAAAAGCCGACGCACGAAGGGCCGTGCGCGACAAGAGGGAGAAGATATGCACCGCACAAATCCGAATTGTGCTCTTTGAGCGACGGCTGGACATGACACAATGCGGCTCGCGCGTCGGGTGGACCCACGTTGCCACACCATTGCGGCAGGCAGCGCCGCTCATTGCCTTCACACTGCCGATGGCCGTCCCACCGTATATCATTCGCTATTGGCCTGGGGCGACCTGGAATCGGTTGCACAATGGGCAGCCGGAATTGGAAATCGGGCCATGCTTGTTCCCAAGCGATCGATTGATCCGGGACTTTCCACCGTACATCGCCAAACCACGACATCGCGCCCAACCCGCGCGAAGCCGTCGCATGCACCACCGGAGCACCACAGTTGAATCACCAGCGCGCCACCCTTTCCCAACTGGGCGAGTTCGATGAGATCGTCGACGTGCGAACGCCGCTCGAATACGCCGAGGACCACGTGCCCGGTGCGATCAACGCGCCCGTGCTCAGCAACGAGGAGCGCGTGATCGTCGGCACGCTGTACAAGGACTCGCCCTTCGAGGCCACCCGCGTGGGCGCGGCGATCGCCGCGCGCAATATCGCCATGCACCTGGACACGACCTTCGCCGACCGTCCACGCAACTGGCGCCCGCTCATCTACTGCTGGCGCGGCGGCAAGCGCTCGGGCTCGATGACGGCCATGTTCAACATGATCGGCTGGCGCGCGCGGCAGCTCGAAGGCGGCTACAAGACCTACCGGAACGCCGTGCTCGATACGCTCGGCACGCTGCCCGGGCAGTTGCGCTATGTCGTGCTCGCCGGGCCCACGGGCAGCGGCAAGACGCGCCTTCTACACGCGCTCGGCCAGGCCGGTGCGCAAACGCTCGATCTCGAGGCACTCGCGGCGCATCGTGGCTCGCTGCTCGGCGCACTGCCTACACGCGCGCAGCCCTCGCAGAAGTCGTTCGACACGGCACTGGTTCAGCAACTCCACGCGTTCGACCCCGCGCAGCCCGTCTTCGTGGAGGCGGAAAGCCGGCGCATCGGCGCGATCACGCTGCCGGTCTCACTCGTCGATGGCATCCACGGCGCACCCTGCGTCGTGGTCGAAGTGGCGCGCGAGGAGCGCGTGACGCTGCTGCTCGAAGAATACGGCCACCTGCTCGGCGACCCGACCTACTTCCGGGAACAATTGCTCAAGCTCACACCGCTGCATGGGCGCGAGCGCATCGAGTCCTGGTGCCGTCTGCTGGACGAGGGCCGCCACGCGGAGCTGTCCGAGACGCTCGTGACCGAGCACTACGATCCCGCGTATGCACGCAGCACGCGCAAGAACTATCCGAAGCTGTCGGCCTCGCCGCGATTCGTGTTCCATCCGATGACGGGCGACCCGATCGAAGAGGCGCGCGCGCTGCTTGCGCAACTGCACGGCGAAAATCGGCCTGGAGAGATGTTGGGGCAATCGCCTGGTTAAGCATTCGGGCGACGCTCGCCCGACGCCTGGCTGTCCCGAGGACAGCCGCCGGTTCGATTTCCGGCCGGCGAACGGCCGCCCCACAGTTGGCCGCCCCAAGGCTCACCGCCCACGGATGGCCGCCCACGGATGGCAACCCCCAGGAAAAAGCGCCCGGACACCCATTCCGTGCCCGGGCTAAACCATCGGAGTCCCGATGGTGGAGGTTTCTTCCTGGGCAGGCTGCGTTTCACAGCGGCATTGCACCGCTCGACTGCCCGCCCGCTGTGCGCGCCTCGTCGCCCTCCCCCGGCGCGACGCTCCATGGCTCATTTGAGTCGGACTAGCGGCTTAGGGATGCGCGTACATCGCGTTCCAGTCTTGCGCCGACACCGTGGCACCACGCGCACCCGATTCCGACGCGTTCGCGACACCGCCGTACGCGCTATTGCCGTTTTGCGCGGCCACCTTGGCTTCAGCGGCCTGGATTGCGTCCGGGTAGTGCGCTTGATCGCCGTCGCCGACGCGGTAACCGACCTTCTGCAGTTGCACGAGTTCTTCGCGCACTTGAGCGCGGGTGATGGTGGAGTGCGACTGCGCGAACGAAGCGACGGGGACGACGAGTGCAGCGGCAACGGCAACGGCTTGAATCAGGGACTTCATGGTTACGACCTCCGGTTTGTTCAGGACGGCCGGCGTGCGACTGTGTGTATGTGCATGCGACCGATGTACGCATCGTATGCCTGTCAGTCTCCAGGGTTAACCCTTGAAATCCTAGGGGACCTTTCCAGATTGCGGAAGAATGGCCGCGAGCGGCACAGGGCGGGGGTTTACGGCGAAATTGCCCGCTCTGGCGCTGGCCGGAGCGAGCTTGAAGCGGGCGCAAAGCGCAAACTAGCGGGTCGAGGAAATGTCCGTCACGAGTTCGAGGAGCGCGTCCACGTGGGATTGCACGCTCGCGTCGTACAGAACGACGGGATGAGAGCCAGAAGGATTGCCCGGTTCGGCGGCGGATTCGACGCGCCTGCCGCGCGCCGCCACCGCCGCTTCGATCGCGCGGCGCAGATCGGCGGCGTCGCCGGGGTTGAACAGGTATTTGGCGCTATCGGCGATGGCGTCGCAGCAGCCGATATTCGAGGAAAAGATCACCGGCGTGCCGCACATGACCGACTCGATGCCGACGAGCCCGAACGGTTCGTAGGTCGAAGCGAGAATCGAGTAGTCGGCCGCGCGATAAGCATTTTCGAGGTCCTTCACATAGCCGATGTAGCGCACGCGCGCGCTGGTGCGCTCGGGCGCGCGCCCCGCCACGGCCACCACAACCGGAAGATCCAGCGCCTCGATCACCTGCTCGATGAGCGGCAAACCCTTGCGCTCGTGGCTGCTCGACGCAAAGAGCAATACCGTCTCGTGGTCGGCGAATCCGTATTGCCTGCGCAGCGCGGCGCGCGTTCCGGCGTCCACGGGTGAGAAGCGCTCACCATCCACGGGGGGACAGAGCACGCGGATCTTCGCTTCGTCCACGCCGTAGAGTTCACGAAGCTCGGCACCCATCAGGTCGGAATGCGCGACGATCACGCGCGATCGCGCATATTGCTGGCTTTCGAGCGCGATCTGCCGGCTGTCGGAGCCTCGCTGCGTGCGCCCGGTCGCGCGCAGAAAGCCGCGATGCGTGCCGCCGCAGATGGCGATCTCCGAGGAGTCGACCCGGTTGCAGCCGATCAGCACGTCCACGCCCGCACGGCGGCGCAAGGTGGTGAGCCGCCGCGAGTACCACATGTCGCGCAGCTTGCCCGGCAGCAACGAGACGTTGATGCGGTGCGGCTCCACGAGTGCGTATTCGGGTATGGATGGATCGAACTTGCGCGCGAAGAACACGGGCCGCACGCCGCGCGCGGCCAGCCCCTGGACGAGGTCCATCGCGTAGCGTTCCAGGCCACCGCTGTGCTTGAGGGCGTTGCAGGAGATTCCAACCTTCATGACCCGTCCGAGTTGTGAATTATTGTGCGCAGATCTCGCGTGGGCCGATTATAAAGCGCCAGTTCCACGCAGCGCCGAAGCCGCCACTCGCCCGCATCGACGCACGCCAGGGCACGCCTGAGCTTTGTGTGAAAGTTCTTGTAATGCGGCTCGCACGCTCCCTGTCGGAGCATCCCGCATACCCAAAACGCCCCCGGTATATTCGACCGGCTTACGGGCCATAGAGCCAGTTTCCCTATGGCAGGCTGGCGATGGCCGCGCGGCGTGCAATGGCGCAACTGCCCGGCTCCATCGACATGACAACGGTCTACGGCGTGGGCAAGAGACGTCTCGAACAGGCACTCCGCGAACTCGCGCAGCACGGCGAGGCGAGACGAGCCAGCAGATCGTCAATGAGCGCGCGCACAGCGGCTTCTTCTCGGCCATTGCCGAAATGGGCGCCGTGGGCGCGGCGCGCCTCTTGCGGGTCTACTTTGGAACGCCGATCTATTTCTGGCGCGCGAGGCGTGCCTGCGAGCCCCAGCCCGCGGCCCTTGTGCGGACCAGCCCACTGGACTCGCCAGCGCAGGGCGCACCCGGACATCGGGCGCCCCTACCACCGCTCAGGCCGCGTTCTGCTGGAACTGGATCTTGTGCAGGTGCGCGTAGAGCCCGCGCTGTTCGAGCAGTTGCTGATGCGAGCCACGCTCGACAATGCGGCCCGCCTCCATCACGAGAATGCGGTCCGCGCGCTCGATGGTCGAGAGCCGGTGCGCGATCACGAGCGTCGTGCGACCTTTCATCAGCGTTTCGAGCGCCGCCTGCACGTGGCGCTCCGACTCCGAGTCGAGCGCGGAAGTCGCCTCGTCGAGAATCAGGATCGGCGCGTCCTTGTAGATCGCGCGCGCGATCGCCAGACGCTGCCGCTGCCCACCCGAGAGCTTCATGCCGTTGTCGCCAACCAGCGTGTCGATGCCGTCGGGCAGCGCCGCGATCGTGTCCCAGAGGTTGGCCGCGCGCAGCGCCTGTTCGACGCGTGCCGTGTCGGCCTGCTCGCCGTAGGCCACGTTGTTCGCGACCGTGTCGTTAAAGAGCGTCACGTCCTGGCTCACCATCGCGATCTGGCTGCGCAGCGCGTGGATGTCGTACTCCGGTAACGCCACGCCGTCGACGAGAATCTCGCCGCCGCTCGGATCGAAAAAGCGCGGCAGCAGGTTCACGAGCGTGGTCTTGCCGCTGCCCGAGGGGCCCGCCAGCGCGATCATCTCGCCGGGCGCCGCGCTGAACGTCACGCTTTCGAGGATCGGCCTGCCGTTGCCATATTCGAATGACACGCCGCGGAACTCGATCTCGCCACGGGCGCGCTCGAGCGGCTTGCCGCCGCCCGCGGGCTCGGCAGGCTCGTCGATCAGGCCGAAGATGAGCTCGGCGGCCGTCATGCCGCGCTGCAGCGGCTGGTTCACGTCGATCAGGTGCTTGAGCGGGGAAATCACGAGCAGCATCGAGGTGACGAAGGCCACGAAGCCGCCCACGGTCGTCTGGTCGTGCGAGGCCTGCACCACCGCGATCGTTATGACAATCGCCAGCGCGATCGAGGCGAGGAACTGCGTGAGCGGCTGCGCGAGTCCGCCCGAGACCGTCATGCGCATCTGATAGCCGCGCAGACGCTTGCTCATCTCGCCGAAGCGGTTCATTTCGTACTGCTCGCCGTTGTGAACCTTGACGACCTTGTAGCCGCCCACGGTCTCTTCGACGATATACGACAGCTCGTTCGTGAGCGCCTGGTGCTCGCGGTTCAGGCGGCGCAGGCGCCGGTTGATCTTGCTGACGAGCCAGCCGATGGCCGGCAGCAGCACCGCCACGATCAGCGTGAGCCGCCAGTTGAGGATGAACAGGTAGCCGAGCAGGAACACGACCGTGAGCGAATCGCGCACGGAGGTGACCAGCACGCTCAACAGCACGCCCAGGATCTGGTTGACCTCGAACACGATCGCGTTGATGACCGTGCTCGCCGTCTCGCGCTGGAAGAAGCCGACGCTCGCATGGATCATGCGCTCGAACATCTTCAGGCGCAGTTCGAGCAGGATCCGGTTGGACACGTACTGGAGCAGATAGCCGGACGCGTACTGCGCGAGGCCGCGCACGAGCGCAAGCCCGATCACGGCGGTCGGGACGATCCATCTGGCGCTCGGGCTGCCCTTGGTGCCAAAGCCGTGGTCGAGCAACGGCTTGAGGAGCGCGGGAATGCCGGCCTCGGTCGCGGCCACTAGCGCCAGCGTAAGGATGGCTGCGATCGACACCCACATGAGCGGCTTGAGATACGGCCAGAGGCGCCGTCCGACCGAGGCGGCATTCGACTTCGTGTCGGAGCCGATCGGCTTGCTGAGGGTGGATTGTCGGGACGTCTCGCTCAAGGAATCCTCTGGAAAGGCGGGTGCTGGAAATGCGGGGTCAATGCCGGTGTATAGGGTTCACCGCCTGGGCCACCTGCCCGGGCCGCCTGGCGGTTCGCAGCGGATCGTCTGACGGATGGTCCGGCGGCGCGGTAGGCATTGTATACGCTTGGCGCGGCGCCCCGTGCGATCCGCCAGAATGCGACGAGCGTGACTGGCCCTGAATGCACGGCCCGGGCGCGCCCGGCACGGGAAGCATCGTCTAGAATACGCACCTCCGCGCCTGGCCGTTCCCCGGCGGGCGCGGCGCGGCTCACCGTTTCCGACATTCCTCCAGAACAGGCGTCCCTTCCATGTCCGACGGACTTTCTCCGACCCGCCCAGGCCGCGAGGCCAGCAGCACGCCGCGCGCCACGCTTTCGGTCATCGTGGTGGCGATGAACGAGGCGCACGACATTCGCGACTGCCTCGAATCGGTGCGCGGGCTCGCGATGGAAACCATCGTGTTCGACTCCGGCAGCACCGACGGCACGCCCGATCTCTGCCGCGCGCTCGGCGCACGCGTGTTCGAGACCGACTGGCCCGGCGACGGCCCGCAGAAGAACCGGGCGCTGGCCGAGGCGCGCGGCGACTGGGTCATCTGTCTCGACGCCGACGAGCGCCTGAGCCCCGAGCTGCGCGCCGAACTCGAGCGCCTGCTCGCCGAGGGCACGCCGCACGCCGCGTTCAGCACGCCGCGCCGCTCGAGCTTCTGCGGGCGCTTCATGAAGCACTCGGGCTGGTGGCCCGACCGCATCGAGCGCCTGTTCCGGCGCGGCAGCGCGCGCTTCACCGACGTGCGCACGCACACGCACCTCGAAATTCAGGGCACGATCGGACGCTTCGACGGCCCAATCATCCATATTTCAATGCCGGACCTGCATGAGGCGCTCGAAAAAACCAATGCCTATTCGACGGCCGGCGCGCTGACGATGGCCGAGAACGGCAAGCGCTCGTCGCTTGGCAAGGCGCTCGGCAAGGGTTTCTGGGCGTTCTTTCGCACCTGGGTGATTCGCGCGGGCTTTCTCGACGGCGCCGAGGGGCTGATGCTGGCGATCAACAACGCCGAGACGACGTACTACCGCTACGCCAAGCTCGCGCTGCTCACACGCGACGGCAAGGTCGCGAAGAAAAGCTGAATCCGGGGGAAGTGTGGGCGTTCGGCGTGGTGCAAAGCCGAACGAGAAGTCACGACGCGAGCGGCCATTTGCGCCCGCGCCGCGTAGACATCGTCAATAGACGATTTCGATGGAACTGCCCACGAACTCGCCGCGCAGCGCGGCGATGAGGTCGTCGGTGGGCTTCACGCGCCAGGCATCGCCCAGACGCACCTCGCCTTGCGCGCGTGCGTTGCTATAGACGATCTGCACCGCGAGGCCGTTCGGAATGACCACCTGCTCGCGCTCGCGGCCCCGGCCGCCATAACCCCCGCCGCCGCCATCGCGGCCGCCACGCCCGCGCGTTTCCACCACGGGCGCGGGCAGCGAGTCGTCGGGCTTCGCGCGATGCGCCTCGAGCACCGTGCGCAGCGCACTCGCGTTGGCGTTGCCGTTCACCTGCACCTTCACGGCCTGCGCGTAGCGGCTGCGGGCGCGCTCCAGATCCATCACGGTGTCCACCGTGAAGCGGATGCCGCCCGTGAACGCGTCGTTGCGCGCCCCGCCCTGCACGACCAGCAGCTCGTCTTCCTTGAAGAGCGCCTTGTGCGCCTCGTATTGCTCGTTGAACACCGTCACTTCGCACTGGCCGGTGCCGTCGTCGAGCAGCGCGATCAGCATCTTGCCGCGCTGGGTCATCTGCGTGCGCAGCGAGGCGATCACACCCGCGACGAGCTTGTCGCGTCCTTCCTTGAGCTCGCCGATCTTCTGGCGCACGAAGCGCCGCACTTCGTCCTTGTAGGCGTCGAAGAGGTGACCGGACAAATAGAAGCCGAGCGCACCCTTCTCTTCTTGCAGCCTGCGCTTGTCGCCCCAGGCGGGCTCGTCCACCAGTTCGTGCGCGGCCAGCGGCGCGTCGCCCATGTCGAACAGACCCGCCTGCATGGCGTTGGCGCTCGCCTGGTCGGCGGCTTCCATCGCCATCGGCACCGAGGCGAGCAATTGCGCGCGATTCGCGTGGATCGTGTCGAACGCGCCCGCGCGGATCATCGCCTCGATCGTGCGGCGGTTCACGAGACGGCGGTCGATGCGCTCGCAGAAGTCGAACAGGTCCTTGAAAAGACCGCCCTCCTCGCGCGCGCGCAAGATTTCTTCGATGGCGTTCTGGCCGCTGCCCTTGATCGCACCGAGGCCATAGCGGATCGTACGCGAGCGCTTGCCTTCAGCCACGTTGGCGTCGGACACCGGCTCGAAGCGATACGCCGATGCGTTGACATCAGGCGGCAGCACCTTGATGCCGTTCGTGATGCAGTCTTCGAAGAGGATCTTGACCTTGTCGGTGTCGTCCATGGCGAGCGACATGTTGGCCGCCATGAATTCCGCCACATGGTGCGCCTTGAGCCACGCCGTGTGATAGGCGAGGAGCGCATAGGCCGCCGCGTGCGACTTGTTGAAGCCGTAGCCCGCGAACTTCTCCATCAAGTCGAAGGTCTCGTCGGCCTTCTCGCGCGTGAGGCCGTTCTTCGCCGCGCCTTCCGCGAAGATCTCGCGGTGCTTGGCCATCTCCTCGGGCTTCTTCTTGCCCATCGCGCGGCGCAGCAAGTCAGCGCCGCCGAGCGAGTAGCCGCCGATGATCTGCGCCATCTGCATCACCTGCTCCTGATAGACCATGATGCCGTAGGTCTCTTTCAGAACAGGCTCGACGCGCGGATCGGGATACTCCACGACTTCGCGGCCGTGCTTACGCGCGCAGAAGCTCGGGATCAGGTCCATCGGGCCCGGACGGTACAAGGCCACGAGCGCGATGATGTCCTCGAAGCGGTCGGGCTGGGCGTCCTTCAACATGCCCTGCATGCCGCGGCTTTCCAGCTGGAACACGGCGACCGTGTTGGCCTTCTTGAGGATCTGGAACGACGGCGCGTCGTCGAGCGGCACCTGGGCGAGCGACCAGTCCTTTTTCGACGGATCGAGCATGCGGATATAGCGCTCGGCCCAGTCGAGAATCGTGAGCGTGGTCAGGCCCAGAAAGTCGAACTTCACGAGGCCGACGGCTTCCACGTCGTCCTTGTCGTACTGGCTCACGACGCCGCTTTCGTCGCCCTGCGTGTAGAGCGGGCAGAAGTCGGTGAGCTTGCCGGGCGCGATCAGCACGCCGCCCGCGTGCATGCCCACGTTGCGCGTGAGACCTTCCACGAGCTGCGCGAGGTCGAGCAGCTGGTGCACTTCGTCTTCGTTGTCGTAGCGCTCTTGCAGGAGCGGCTCTTCCTTCATCGCATCGGCAATCGTGACGTGCTTGCCCGGCTTGAACGGGATGAGCTTGGCCACGCCGTCGGTGAAGTTGTAGCCGAGGTCGAGCACGCGGCCGATGTCGCGCACGGCCGCCTTCGCGGCCATCGTGCCGAAGGTGGCGATCTGCGAGACCGCATCGGCGCCGTACTTCTCCTTCACGTACTGAATGACGCGGTCGCGCCCGTGCTGGCAGAAGTCGATGTCGAAGTCGGGCATCGAGACGCGTTCCGGATTCAGGAAGCGCTCGAACAGCAGGTTGTAGCGCAGCGGATCCAGATCGGTAATGCCGAGCGCGTACGCGACGAGCGAACCCGCGCCCGAGCCCCGGCCCGGGCCCACCGGCACGCCGTTGTTCTTGGCCCAGTTGATGAAGTCCGCGACGATCAGGAAGTAGCCGGGGAAGCCCATCTTGATGATGGTCCCGCACTCGAAATCGAGACGCTCGTAGTAGCGCGCGTGTTCTTTCTCGCGTTCCGCTTCGTCGGGATAAAGCTGCACGAGGCGCTTTTCGAGGCCCTCTTTCGAGAGCTGCACGAGGTAGTCGTCGAGCGACATGCCGTCGGGCGT
Organism: Paraburkholderia silviterrae; assembly: GCF_004353915.1. GTDB lineage: Bacteria > Pseudomonadota > Gammaproteobacteria > Burkholderiales > Burkholderiaceae > Paraburkholderia > Paraburkholderia silviterrae. The sequence continues at coordinate 52,155 of NZ_SMRP01000034.1, forward strand.
CGGAAAGAGCGGCAGCTTCGGCTTGCCGAGTTCGAGCGTGAGATTGCAGCGCCGCGCGATTTCGATTGTGTTCGCAATGGCCGAGGGAATGTCCGCGAACAGCGCGGCCATTTCTTCCTGGGTGCGAAAACGCTGGTCGGTCGTGAAGCGCTTCTGGCGGCGCGGATTCGCGAGGATGTCGCCCTCCGAGATGCACACGCGCGCTTCGTGCGCGGTGTATTCCTCGTGGGTCATGAACTGCATGGGGTGCGTGGCCACCACCGGCAGCTCGAGCTCCGCCGCGATCGCGACAGCCTGCTCGACATACTGCTCGCTGCCGGGCTGGCCGCAGCGCTGGAGTTCGATGTAATAAGCGTTCGGAAACAGTGTTGCCCAGCGCTGCGCGTGACGCTTCGCGCTTTCGACGTTGCCCGCCGCGAGCGCGAGGCCCACGTCGCCCTGCTGCGCGCCCGAGATCGCGAGCAAGCCTTCCGCAAGCCCGGATTCAAGCCATGCGACGTCGACTTCCGCGCGGCCGCGATACTGATTCGTGAGCCACGCCTTCGAGAGCAGTTCGCAAAGATTCAGGTAGCCACGTTTGTCCTTCACGAGCAGAAGCAGACGCGAAGGCTTGTCGCGGTCATCTGGATTCATGATCCAGACGTCGCAGCCGGCAATGGGTTTGACCCCTTTGCCACGGGCTTCCGTGTAGAAACGAACGAGGCCGAATGCGTTGCCGAGGTCGGTGAGCGCGAGCGCGCCCTGGCCGTCCTTGGCCGCCGCCTTGACGAGGTCGTCGAGGCGCACGATGCCATCGGCAATCGAGAATTCGGAGTGGACGCGGAGATGGACGAAGCGGGGATCTGACATGGGCGTCATTGTAACTCTACGGTCCGGCGATTTTTGCCGCCGCCTGCGCGTATGAGCGCGTGTGGCGAAACGCCGGCCACGACGCCGGGCCAAACGGCCCGGGCCTGTGGCCAAGGCCTTGCGCGTCATCAGCAACGCGCGACATGCAACCTGGCGAACACGGCGCGCACGCGGCGCGGCAGCGCCCGGTTGAGGGATAATAGCGGATTACGCCCGCCGCGCAGCTTGTCGTCATTTGGCACTTTGGTCCCATGCCACACCTCATGCCGCGCCTCCCGCGCTGGTACCCCGATTTCGCCGCTGGCTGAATCGGCGCGCGGCATTCAGGCGGGTCCGTCCGATTCAGGTTTTCAAGTTGGCCATGCGTATTCTCAATCTCTCCGCCTACCAGTTCGCGACACTCGACAAGACCGCCGAATGGCGCCCGCTTGTCCTCGAACGCTGCAAGTCGCTCGACTTGCGGGGCACCATTCTGCTCGCGCCAGAAGGCATCAATCTGTTCGTCGCGGGCGACGAAGGCAACGTGCGCGCCTTCATGGACTACATCAACCACGATCCGCTGTTCGAAGGCAAATTCGCGACGCTGCAGTTCAAGGAAAGCCTCTCGGAAACGCGCCCCTTCAACCGCATGCTCGTGCGCCTGAAGCGCGAGATCATCACGATGAAGAAGCCCGCGATCCGCCCCGAGGAAGGGCGCGCGCCTTCGGTCGCGCCGGTCGTGCTCAAGCAATGGCTCGACCGCGGCTTTGACGACGCGGGCCGCCCCGTCGTCATGCTCGACACGCGCAATGCGTTCGAAATCGATGTCGGCACGTTCGACAAGGCGCTCGACTACCGCATCGACAAGTTCAGCGAGTTCCCGGGCGTGATCGAAGCGAACCGCGCCGACCTCGAAGGCAAGACCGTGGTGTCGTTCTGCACAGGCGGCATCCGCTGCGAAAAGGCGGCCATCCACATGAAGGAAGTGGGGATCGAGCACGTCTATCAGCTTGAAGGCGGCATTCTCAAGTACTTCGAGGAAGTGGGCGGCGCGCATTACAACGGCGACTGCTTCGTGTTCGATCAGCGCACCGCGGTCAATCCGCAGCTCGAGCCCACCGACACCGTGCAGTGCTTCGCGTGCCGCGCCGTGGTCTCGCCGGCCGACCAGGCTTCGCCGCTCTACGCCGTGGGCAAGAGCTGCCCGGCGTGCCACCCGGAGCGCGCGCAAGGCGCCGCGAGCGCACAGGCTCCGGCTCAAGCCGCTTGATTCGCGTGTGAGCGCACCGGCGCGAATGCACGAGGGCTATCGCGGGCGTTTCGCGCCCTCGCCCACTGGACCGCTGCATTTCGGCTCGCTCGTCTCGGCGCTCGCGAGCTGGCTCGACGCGCGCGCACACGGCGGCACATGGCTCGTGCGCGTGGAGGACATCGACGGCCCGCGCACGGTGCCCGGCGCCGCCGAGGACATTCTCGCGACGCTGGAGTGCTTCGGCTTGCAAGCCGACGAGCCGCCCGAATGGCAAAGCCGCCGCATCGACTTGTATCGCGCGGCGCTCGACCAGCTGATCGCGGCGAGCCACGTGTATCCGTGCGGCTGCACGCGCAAGGAAATCGCCGATTCGCTACTGCATGCGCACCGGCGCAACACCACGCTGATCTATCCCGGCACCTGCCGCGGCGGCCTGCACGGCAAGCCCGCGCGTGCGTGGCGCCTGCGCGTGCCGGACGATGATCCACAAGCAGACGATAATCCCGCGCTGATTCGCTTTGATGACCGCTGGCAAGGGCCACAGCAACAGGATCTCGCGACCGAAGTGGGCGACTTCGTGCTGCTTCGCGCGGACGGCCAGTGGGCATATCAACTCGCCGTGGTGGTGGACGACGCCGCGCAAAACATCACGCACGTCGTGCGCGGCGCCGATCTGCTCGACTCCACGGCGCGCCAGATCTGGCTGCAGCAATGCCTGGGCGCGCCGACGCCCGCGTATCTACACGTACCCGTCGTGACCAACGAGGAAGGCGAAAAGCTCTCGAAGCAAACCGGCGCGCTCGCGCTCGACACCACGCGGCCGCTCGAGGCGCTGCTGGCCGCCGCGCGACATCTGGGTCTGGATCTTCGTGGTCCCACTCCTGCGACGCTCGAGGCATTCCAGACTGGTGCGATCGATGCGTGGAAGCGGCGACTCTTGAGACTGCCAGCCACCGCGTGAGCGCGTAACCCACGGTCGAGGGCAGAAATGCAAAAACGGCGTGCCGGTTTCGACCGGCACGCCGTTTTTTCATCGCTTCATCGCGCGCAATCGCGCAGAACGTCTCAGGACGACGAAGACGACGTCGGCTTGTTGCGCCACGACGAACCCAGGCCGCCGAGCAGCGCCGCAAGCGGCTGCTTCTGCTTTTGCGACGTGGCTGCCGCCGGCGCGGGCGTGTCGTCGGCCTTGCTGCGCGCGCTCGGCGACGGCTCGTAGGGCTTCAGGAAGAAGTCGTCGACGGGCTGTGCGGAACGGTGATGATGCGGCCGCTCGTACGCGCCGGCGCGACGGTGGCCGATGCGCTCGCCGCGGCCTTCGTGGCTGTCACGCCCATCGCGCCCATCACGTTCCCGGCGGCGGCTGCCGCCTTCGTGATGCGCGACCGGCACGTCGACCACGAGGTGCTCGACGGTCAGCGGACGCTTGATGAGCTTTTCGATATCGGCGAGTTGCTTCCGCTCGTTCGGGCTGCACAGCGAAAGCGCATCGCCCGAGGCACCCGCGCGGCCCGTGCGGCCAATGCGGTGCACGTAGTCTTCGGCGTTGAATGGCAGGTCGAAATTGATCACGGCCGGCAGCTCGGCGATGTCGAGGCCGCGCGCGGCCACGTCGGTGGCCACCAGGGCCTCGATCTCGCCGCGCTTGAACGCGTCGAGCGCCTGCATGCGCTCGTTTTGCGAGCGGTCGCCGTGAATCGCGGCGGCCACGATGCCCTGCTTCTCGATCTGGCGCGCAAGACGGCTCGCGCCGATCTTGCTGTTGCAGAACACGATCACCTGCTTCAAGCCCCGGTCGCGGATCAGTTGCACGACCGCACCGGTTTTGTCGCCCTCGTGGACTTCGTAGACGATCTGGGTGACGTTGGTAGCCGTGGAGTTGCTGCGCGCCACTTCAATGGTCTGCGGATTGCGCAGGTACGTCGCGGCGAGCTTCTTGATTTCGGGCGAGAACGTGGCCGAGAACAACAGCGTCTGGCGCTCCTTCGGCAGCAGGTTCAGGATGCGCTGCAGATCCGGCAGGAAGCCCATGTCGAGCATGCGGTCAGCTTCGTCGAGCACCAGCATCTGCACCTGGCCGAGTTGCGTGGTCTTCTGCTGCACGTGGTCGAGCAGGCGGCCAGGCGTCGCAATCAGGATCTCCACGCCGCGGCGCAGCTCGTCCGATTGCGGATTCATGTCGACGCCGCCGAACACCACCGCGCTGCGCAGCGGCGTGTGCTGCGCGTAGGTGCGCACGTTGTTGGCCACCTGGTCCGCCAGCTCGCGCGTGGGCGTGAGGATCAGCGCGCGCACCGGATGGCGTGCGGGCGATGCGCTCGTGCTCGCCAGCGGCAAGAGGCGTTGCAGGATCGGCAGCGAAAAGCTCGCCGTCTTGCCGGTGCCGGTCTGCGCGGCGCCCATCACGTCGCGGCCCGTGAGGACCACGGGAATGGCCTGCGCCTGAATGGGCGTGGGCGTCGTGTAGCCCTGCTCCTTGACGGCCTTGAGGATCTCGGGCGCGAGGCCGAACTGATCGAAGGTCTCGGTGCTGGGCTTGACGGCTGTGTCGGACATGGTGGCTTCGCTATAAAGGCGCTATGCGCATGAGGCGCGGCGCGCCTCTAAGTAATCACTGCGGGTTGCTGCCGGCTTGCTTCGAAACGTGCTGGCAAACCTGGCAAACGCTTTCGGGAGCCGCGCGGCCGCAGCGGCTTGGTGCCCGGACTGCCGGCCGCGGCAGCCGTCCGGCTGACGGCTCGCGGAAGATGCCCGGCATTTTCGCGGGGACGCCCTTCGCGGGAACGCCCTCAATCTGAAGTGCGCAGGGAGCGCTGGCTGCTCGGCCGCGCTCGACCCGCTCGCTCCCTTATTTCCAGCCGGTGCGCCTGGGCCCGGCCGTTTCAAGAACCCGCCACGAGAGCGGGCGCAATTCGGCGAAAGGCCGGTATTGTAGCACCTTGGCATAAATCCCTATGGCCGCGCGGACCGGCTTCTGCCACCGGAAGCGGCGCCCAAAGCGGATCGCATCCGGCCCTTTGCACCGCCCCCGCCCGCTTTCAACCCACGCGCCGCCCGCGCTCACCACGTCTCGCGCATCACCATGAGCCGCAGCTCGGTCATGTCCTCGATCGCGTAGCGCACGCCTTCGCGCCCGAGGCCCGAGTCCTTCACGCCGCCATACGGCATGTTATCGACACGAAATGACGGAATATCGTTGATCACGACGCCGCCCACCTCGAGCCCGTCCCAGGCGCGGTGCGCGTTCGCGAGCGAATCGGTGAAGACGCCCGCCTGCAGGCCGAAATCGCTGTCGTTGACGACGGCGAGCGCCGCGCCGAAGTCGTCGAAGCGCTCGAGGATCGCCACCGGCCCGAACGCCTCGCGCCGGTAAAGGTCGGTGTCGCGGCCCACGTTTTCGAGCAGCGTGGCCTCGAACATCGCCCCATCGACCTTGCCGCCCGCGACGATCTTCGCGCCGGCCGCCACCGCGCTCTCCATCCAGCCCGCCAGACGCTTCGCCTCGGACTCGGAGATCATCGGCCCGACGAAGGTCTTCTCGTCCTTCGGGTCGCCCATCTTGAGCGACTTCACCTTGGCGATCAGCTTCTCGCGCAGCGCGTCGTAGATCGACGCATGCACGAGAATGCGCTGCACGCCGATACAGCTCTGCCCCGACTGGTAATACGCGCCGAACGCGAGCCGGTCGACAACATAGTCGAGCTTCGCGCCCTGGTCCGCGTCGACCACGGCCGCCGCATTGCCGCCCAGCTCCAGCACTACTTTCTTCTTGCCCGCCTTCTTCTTGAGATCCCAGCCCACGGCGGGCGAGCCCGTGAACGAGAGCAGCTTGAAGCGCTCGTCGGCGGTGAAAAGATCGGCGCCGTCGCGGTGCGCGGGCAGGATCGAGAACGCGCCCTTGGGCAGGTCGGTTTCCGCCAGCACCTCGCCGATGATGAGCGCGCCCACCGGCGTGCGGCTCGCGGGCTTCAAAACAAACGGCACGCCCACCGCGAGCGCGGGCGCGACCTTGTGCGCGGCGAGATTGAGCGGGAAGTTGAATGGCGAGATGAACGAGCACGGCCCGATCGGCACACGCTTCACATAGCCGTGGTAGCCCTTCGCGCGCGCCGAGATTTCGAGATTCACGATATCGCCATCGATACGCACGCTCTCCTCGGCCGCCACGCGGAAGGTGTCGATCAGACGCGTGACTTCGCCGCGCGAATCGTTGATCGGCTTGCCCGCCTCGATGCACAACGCCATCGCGAGTTCGTCGAAGCGCTCGCGAAAACGCGCGACGCAGTGATCGAGCACGGCCTGGCGCTTGAAGGGCGGGAACGTGCGCATGGCGGGCATGGCCGCTTCTGCCGCCGCGATCGCCTGATCGATCGCCTTCGCATCGGCTAGCGCGACGCGCGTGGCGACTTCGCCGCTGTATTTGTCGGTGACTTCGAGATCGGTGTTGGCGGCGACGGCCTCGTTGGCCAGATAGTACGGATAAGTCGCTTTGAGCATGACGCGTTCTCCGGAAATGCGGGGCGTGCTGCAAGGCACGCGCCCGTTCATTGAACAGCACGGACGCCGCAATGCTTCAGAGCTGCGCGCTCAGCCGCTTGATCTCGCGATTGAGCACGCGCTCGTTCTCCGAATAGTCGACGGGCACGTCGATCACATGCACGCCCGGCGTCGCGAAACACTGCTCGAGGAGCGGCTTGAACTGATCCGCCTCGCTCACGCGATGGCCGTGCGCGCCGTAACTCTGCGCGTACTCGACGAAATCGGGGTTCTGCAGCGTCATCCCGTAATCGGGGAAATTCATGTTCTCCTGCTTCCAGCGGATCATGCCGAAGGCGTCGTCGCGCAGGATCAGCACGACGAGGTCGAGCTTCAGGCGCACCGCCGTCTCCACTTCCTGCGAGTTCATCATGAAGCCGCCGTCGCCGCACACGGCCACCACCTTGCGCTCGGGGTGCACGATCTTCGTCGCGATGGCCGAAGGCAGCCCCGCGCCCATCGAGGCGAGCGCGTTGTCGAGCAGGAGCGAATTGGGCTCGCGCGCACGGTAGTAGCGCGCGAACCAGATCTTGTACATGCCGTTGTCGAGGCACAGGATGCCGTCCTCGGGCATCGCGCCGTAGACGTCGTGCACGAGACGCACCGGATACATCGGAAAGCGCGGGTCGTGCTGGCCCTTGGCGAGATGCGCGTCGAAGTGGCGCTTGATCTCTGCGAAGCGCGCAAAGTCCCATGTGTGCTCGCGCGCCTTGAGGCTTTCCTTCAATTGCCAGACGGCATTGGCGATGTCGCCCACCACTTCGATCTGCGGGAAATAGACGGGGTCGACCTCGGCACCGAGAAAATTCACATGAATGACGGTCTTCTCTTCGGCGCTGCGCATAAAGAACGGCGGCTTTTCGATCACGTCGTGGCCGACGTTGATGATGCAGTCGGCGTGCTCGATCGCCCGGTGCACGAAGTCGCCATCCGAGAGCGTGGCGTTGCCGAGCCACAGCGGATGCGACTCGTCGATCACGCCCTTGCCCATCTGCGTGGTGAAGAACGGGATTCCCGTCTGGTCAACGAACTCGCGCAGCACATTGCGCGTGGTCTTGCGGTTGCCGCCCGCGCCGATCATGAGGAGCGGATGGCGCGCCTTGCAGATCGCCGCCACCGCGTGCGCGACGGCCTTTTCCTCGGCGATGGGGCGGCGGCTGTAGCTCTTCGGGATGGGCTTGCCGTCGCCCTCTTCGTCGGCGACGTCCTCGGGCAGCTCCAGGTGAACGGCGCCCGGCCGCTCCTGCTCCGCCTGGCGAAACGCCTCGCGCACGAGCGCCGGAATATTGCCGATCGAGACGATCTGGCGCGCGTACTTGGTGAGCGGCTCCATCATGCGCACCACGTCGACAATCTGGAAGTGGCCCTGCTTGCTGGTCTTGATGGGCTTCTGGCCCGTGACCATCAGCATGGGCATGCCGCCCAGCTGCGCGTAGGCGGCGGCGGTCACGAAATTGGTGGCGCCCGGCCCGAGCGTGGCCAGGCACACGCCGGTGCGGCCCGTGAGCCGGCCATAGGTGGCGGCCATGAAGCCCGCGGCCTGCTCATGGCGCGTGACGATCAGACGAATCTTCGAGCGCCGCAGCGATTCGAGCAGATCGAGATTCTCCTCGCCCGGAATGCCGAACACGTACTCGACACCCTCGGCTTCGAGCGCCTTCACGAACAGATCGGATGCTTTCATCGGCCACCTCGCGGTTCAGCGAACGCTGTGCAATGCCGTTGCGTATGGCGTGACGTACGAAATACGCAATCCGCATGAAACGTGCGCGACGACCGCCAGATTACGCCGGTGGCGCGGATCGCGTCGGCAAGCGTGCAATCCGGCCGAGGTAGCGCGTGCGGCGAGAGCCCCTAGCGCATGATCGTGGCGCAGCCGGACACGATCGGCTTGGGGCTGTCTTCGTTCATGGCGTCGTAGAGATCGGCGCCTGGGCCCTTGGTCCACCAGGTATAGCGGTCGGCGACGTACTTCACGCCGGACGCCGCGATCACGCCGACAAAGAGCAGATTGCGGCCCTCGACGGGGACGAGCGCGAAGCTTTGCCCGTTGGTGCCGTTGATGTAGGTGACCTTGAAGGTCTTGCCGGCCGCACAGGTATAGCGGAAGGTGTGGCGCGACTGGGTCTGGATCTCGCGCACGTCGAGCGAGGCGGCGTGCGCGGCCGACGGTGCCAGACTCGCCCCCACGCCGGCACCGAGGACACCCAGCGTGAGTGCGCAGGCGGCAAGCCGGCGCGCTAATGCACGAGCGGCACGAGCGGCACGAGCGGCGCCCGGAGTGCTGAAGTTGATGGCAAAGCGGCGCGCGTCGCTACGTCCACGGATCATGGCGTGTTCTCCGGCTGTCTTTGAGTTGAGTTTGCGTGTTGCGCCGGCGTTGCCTCGATCGGCGCGCCGCACGCGGTGCGGGCGTTGCGCAAATTGCAGGGCGTTACGCGCGGGCTTGCCGCGCGTGCCTGATGGTTCGATCGTGCCTCAGGGGTCGATCACGTCCGCGCAGGCGTCGGTGGGCGCGGCGGCCACGTGCCCGATCAACGGCACGATCTTCAGGCCCGCCGATGCCACGCGGCACGGCGCGGCAACGACGCCACAGCCCGAAAGCGCGAAGGCGCACAACACTACGAGCAGCCCGCGCAACCGGAACACCCCAATCGACTTCATCATTCCCACCTTCCTGCAGTTGCATGACACGATAACCCGGCGGGCATCGCCGCGCCTCGCCGATGCCGAGCCGCGCCGCTACTGTCGCAGACCGCGCGGGCAAAGCCGAGATTATCTTGCGCCTGGCGCGTGCTGCGATTGCGGCAGATCAATACCACGGCGCCCGAAGCCGCTGGACCCGCGCGCCGCCTCGCGTGTATCTGCACTATGCGAGCAATCACTGCGACGCGTCGCCCGGCACGGGACGCACCGCCGCCGCTGCAGTGCGTGCGCGCGAGCGCGCCTCGTCGATGTCCGCGCCCGTCGCGACCGCAACGCCCATGCGACGCTTCGCAAAACTCTCGGGCTTGCCAAAGAGGCGCAAGTCCGCACCCGGCACGGCCAGCGCCTCGCCCACCCCTTCGAAGGCGATGCCGCGCGCGTCCATGCCGCCGTAGATCACCGCCGACGCACCGGGGCCGCGCGCCGTCGTATCGACGGGCAGGCCGAGAATCGCGCGCGCATGCAATTCGAATTCGGAGAAACGTTGCGAAGCGAGCGTGACGAGGCCCGTATCGTGCGGCCGCGGGCTCACTTCCGAGAACCACACATCGTCGCCGCGCACGAACAGCTCGACGCCGAAGAGGCCGCGGCCGCCCAGCGCCGCGGTCACCTTGTGCGCGACCTCGCGCGAGCGCTCGAGCGCCTTCGGGCTCATCGGCTGCGGCTGCCACGACTCCACATAGTCGCCGTCCACCTGGCGGTGGCCGATCGGATCGCAGAAGTATGTCTCGATGGCGCCGCTCGCCGGATCGGTCGCGCGCACGGTGAGCAGCGTGATTTCGTATTCGAAGTCGATGAAGCCCTCCACGATCACGCGGCCATGATTCACGCGCCCGCCCGCGAGCGCGTATTGCCAGGCGCGCTCGACATCGGCATCGCTCCTGAGCACCGACTGCCCCTTGCCCGAGGACGACATCACCGGCTTCACCACGCACGGGTAGCCGACCTTCGCGATGCCGGCCTTCAGCTCGTCGAGCGAGTCGGCGAACGCATAAGGCGAAGTCGGCAGGCCCAGCTCCTCGGCGGCGAGGCGCCGGATGCCTTCGCGGTTCATGGTGAGCTGCGCGGCGCGCGCGGTGGGGATCACGACGGCTGCGCCCTCGGCTTCGACGGCAGCCAGCGCGTCGGTGGCGATGGCCTCGATCTCGGGCACGATGAGGTGCGGACGCTCGGCGTCGATGAGCGCGCGCAACGCCTTGGGATCGGCCATGTCGATGACGTGGGCCCGATGCGCGACCTGCTGGCCGGGCGCGTTTTCGTAGCGGTCGACGGCGATCACTTCGACGCCGAGGCGCTGCAGCGCGATGATCACTTCCTTGCCGAGCTCGCCCGCGCCGAGCAGCATGACACGGGTGGCGGAAGCGGAAAGCGGCGTGCCGATGCGAGTGCCGGTCTGCATGATGTCTCCAGGTATGACGGTGAGGCAGCGCGCGACTCACGCGCGCTTCGGGCCAGGCGAATGCGAGGGAGCGCCGATGTTAACACCGCGGGCGTCGGCCCGTGCCGCCTGAATGTGATTTGCGTGCGAAATACGCACGAAATGCGCCCCAATCGCTTGCGTACTGCCGCCGGACCTTGCGCGTGCAGCACGCGCTTGTGCATTTTTGACGAACGTTTGCGCTCGCATGCCGCCCCTTGGTGCGTTACGCTTACGCCTTCGCCAGTTATGAGGAACGATGCGATGCCCCACCGCTCGAGCACACGCCCCGCCGCACGCAATATTGCGCGCCTGCTCGCCTCACGTGTCTCATGCGCCGCGCTGCTCGTGGCAGCCGCAGCGGCGGCACTGATGCTTGGCGCCTGCAAGCTGCCGGTTCATCAGGACACGTCCGCGCCGCCGGCCGACCCGTTCAATCCCGCGGCAACGCAATTGCTCGACAACTCCCAGTGGCAGCTCGTCGAATGGAAGCGCGCCGACGGTACGCTGCGCGCGGTACCGGGTGCGAATACTGACGGCGGCGCCGCCAACGGTGCGCCTGCGGGTGCCCTCGAGGCGCGGCCCGTCACGCTCGATCTCTCCACCGCCAGCGGCCAGCGCCGCGCGAGCGGCTTCTCGGGCTGCAATCGCTACATGGGCAGCTACGCGCTCAAGGACGGGCTGCTCTCGTTCGGCCGGCTCGCCGGCACGCTCATGGCCTGCGCCGGCTCGGGCGGCGAAATCGAAGGCCCGTATCTCGACGCGCTCGCGCATATCCAGCGCACAGGCGTGCAGATGCGCGAGCCGCAGTCGCTGCTCCTTATTCTCGAAAACGGCGACCGCCTGACTTTCGCGCATCCGGGCCCGTCCGCTGCCGCAACTGCGCCGGCCGGCGCGTCTGCCGCCGCACCGGCGAAGCAGGGCGAGTGAGGCGCCGTGCGGTCCGCTGCCGCGCCCTCGTACGGCGCGGCGCTTTTTTGATGCGCGCCGCTACGCCATTGGCTCACGGCCTGGCGCACCGGGTTGCGGCCCGTGCCGCCACGGCTTTTTTCCCGCTCGCGACTCCCGACCAGGGCCGGCGCGAATTGCTGCCCTGCCTGCCGGGCTTGCCTCACGCCTGACTGGCGCGGCGACCACCATCAAGTCGACTGCAGCGCCGCGGCAACGCGCTTTGCAGTGCAATGGGGCCTGGCGGTTACACTCGATACGTTGCACCTCTTTTAATCGTTGATCTCTGGCATGCACACGGTAGTCCCTGGCTGGTTCGGCTTATCGGCCGTCTGGTTCATCCCTCTGATCTGGCGTCTCGTGAAGTCCGTGCTGCCCGGCGGCGCGGGCTTGCGCGGCCCGGGCACGATCCGGCTCTGGCTCGGCTTTGTCTGCGTGTTGCTGGCAAGCTGCGCGCTCGAGGCGACGCTCCTGCACATCGAAGGCTTCGATGCCCTCGGGCACGCGCTCGCGGACGGGCTCGGCAAGCTGCTCGGGCATACTGCTGCGCCGCTCGTCATGACAGCGCTGCTGTTCGTGAGCCTGCCCTGGCTCATCGATTTCCGCTGGCGCAACTTCTTCGCGTGGGCCGACGACTCGCTCGGACTCGGGCTGAATATCCGTCCCGCTCGTCCTTCAGGCGAGAACGGCGACGGCGAGCGCCCTGGCCGCCGTGCCTCCCGGCAGGACGCCGCGCAGCCGCAAGGCACGACGCGCTCGGGTCTGGGCGGGCTGGGAAGCCTCGGCAAGCTGGCGAGTGGATTGGGTAGTGGCCTCGGACTCGGGGGCGATGGTCTGGCCTCCGGCACGGGGCCGAGTGTCGGCACGGGTGGTGGCACGGCTGAACCGCTCGACGGCGCGCGCCGCAAGCGGCCGACCGTATGGCGTCCACAGATGCCCGGCAAACGCGCGGCGAGCGCCGCCGGAATGGGTGCCACCGGTGCGGCGGGTGCGGCAGCAAGCGACGCGGCGCAGGGCGCGGAAGCTGCATACGCTGCGCATGGCGCAACGCGTAGCGGTGCCTCGCCGTGGCGCAACGAAGCGGATTTCGCCTCGCCGGAGCCGAGCCCCGCTGCCGCCTGGGCCCGCACCGAACCGACCGCGCCGGCCGGCTGGCTGCGCGACGGCCAACCGGCCACGCGTACTCCGATGCCCGCCGCAGCGGCACCCAATGCGCAGCCAGCCGACGCCTGGCGCAATCCGGCTGCGGGCCTGAACGGCGGATCGCTGCCGGCATCGGCTGGCGCTTCACGTGCCGGCATGCCGGCCGACGTGCGCCGCGCTACGGCCATGGGCGCGAACGGCACGCCGACGCCATCGACGCCATCGGCCAGCTTCCCCGCCGACACCCGCCGCCAGACAACGGCCGGCATCGGCGGCGCAGCAGCCGGCATGGCCGCCTCCGCAGTGGCGGGAGCGCACGCAGGCGCGGCATCAGGCGGCGTTGCATCAGGCGGCGTTGCGCTTGCTGGCGCGGCCGGCAGTCCGACGCCATGGCGCGCGGCACCGGCACGCCCGGCGACGACGCCCGCGCCAGCCACGCTTTCGTCTACGCTCTCGTCCCCGGTTTCGCCTTCGCTTGCGCCGATGAGCGCATCGAGTGTGCGCCCGGCGGCGGCATCCGCCGCGCACGCCGCAGCGCTCGCGTCGACGGCCGCCGTCACGCCGCGCGGCCCGTCGGCGCCGCGCGACCCGCTGGTTTCGCCCTTTGCGCAACCGGCCCCCGTGCGCCGCAGT
>NZ_SMRP01000035.1 GCF_004353915.1 Paraburkholderia silviterrae
CGGTATGGCCGAAGCATATCGAAGAGGCTTGCGCAATCGATGCTGGCGATCCGTTTGCAAGGGACGCCAGTTCGAATCCTAAGAAACTCTGGAGGGTAATGTGAGATGCCGGGCGGTGGCCGGGGCATTCAGCTTCGGTTGTGGAGCAGGTCGGGCAGAACGGACTGACACCCAAGGCTGAACGATGGAATACACAGGTCTTGTCAACAAGTTCAAGGTCAATCGTCCACTTACGGACGAAGAGCGCCGGAACCGGCTCGATCCCGCCAAGCGGCTGGAGGTTTCACCGAATTACTTCAGTTCGACGATCAGAATGAATAGCCGTTACCTGGAAGTCGTGGACAAGTACTACGGCTGGAAAGGGGCACTGACGTTCGTGACAGGCGCTCTGCTGGTCGTTTGCCTGGGTATGGTGTGGATCGCCGCCAATATTTTCTTCGTTGATGGATTAATGGGCAACCCCGACGATCGAACGGCCAATATGCTTCTCGGAATCGGGCCGTTGTTGTTGAGCGTCACTGTGAGTTCCGCCCTCATCTGGCTCATCTTCAGGGAGTGCTTTCGCCTGACTCACTATCCGATTCGCCTGCAACGGGATCTGCGGATGGTGCATGTCTTCCGGCTGGACGGAACGGTATTTTCCGTCCCGTGGGATAAGGTCTTCTTCACGCTTGGCAGGGGCAATCGGGCCTTCGGTGTTCAAACGTGGGATGTGCGCGGACACGTGCTCGCCGACGATGGCGTAACCGTCGTCGAGACGTTCTGTTTTGCACTGGCCTGGCCGGAGATTAAAGGACTTCACGAGTATTGGGAATATGTCCGGCGGTATATGGAGGAAGGCCCGGAGGCGATCGCGCCTGATACGCTTGCGTATCTACCTATTGCCGATCGGCGTGAAACCTGGGGCTTCGGCCTGTTGCGGCTCGCGTTGAATCTGCCAGGTCTGACCTTTGCGCAATTGATTATGGCGCCGGCCTTTTTGCTGTTCTCGATCGGCCGATGGTTTGCGATGCGAACCTGCCGGATTCCGGTTTGGCCGAAGCATATCGAGGAGGCATGCGTAGTCGAAGCCGGCGATCCGTTTGCAAAAGATGCCAGCTCGAATCCCAAGAACCTCTGGAAGGTGATGTGAGACTCGGCTCGGCGATCAGCGATCGGAGTGAATCGTCGAGTTCGACTCGTACACGTTAGTGCAAAGCACGCCCGAAACGGGCTTGCCGGTGGCGTCGTCGATGCCGCTATAGTGCACGCCGGTTTTCTCATTCCATTGGCATACGCCGGGGGCGGGGCCGCCGAGTTTAACGTCATGCATGGGGTATCGGTTCATTGCGGCCTGCGCGCCATCGCGGGAGATACACGCGGACAACAATAAGGCACCGCAGGCAATCACGAGAGTCGATTTAAACAGCATAGCGTCCGTTAGGCGTTAATGACAGGACGACCGTGATTCAGAACCGGTCGATCATGTTAAATGCGAGTTGATTATAAGGCGGGCGAGTAAGCAAGTGACGAATTCGAATTTGGGCATGGGGCGCACGACGTTAAGATCGTCGCTCCCGTAGATCGAGCGACACACAACAATGAAAACATACGCTTTGCCCTTGCATGCCTTTCGTTTCCGGATCATCTGCGCGGCGACCGCCGGCGCGCTGTCGCTTGTCTCGTGCGGCGGCGCCAGCAGCGACGCGCCAGCGCAAGCCAGCGCCACGCCACAAGCCGATGCAACGCTGAGCGCGAAGCACCCGAACATCCTGTACATCATGGCCGACGATCTCGGCTATTCCGACATTCATGCGTTCGGCGGCGAGATCAGCACGCCTAACCTTGACGCGCTGGTCGCGTCGGGCCGCATCCTGTCGAACCACCATACGGGCACGGTTTGCGCGATTACCCGCGCGATGCTGATATCCGGCACCGATCACCATCTCGTCGGCGAGGGCACGATGGGCGTGCCGACCGACGAGCGGCGCGGACTGCCAGGCTACGAGGGCTATCTGAACGATCGCGCATTGTCGATCGCACAACTACTGAAGGACGCCGGCTACCACACCTATATCGCAGGTAAGTGGCACCTCGGTTCGGGCATCGTCGGCAGCGCGACGGGCAGTGGGCAGACGCCTGACCAATGGGGCTTCGAGCGCAGCTACGTCCTGCTCACCGGCGCGGCGACGAACCACTTCGCTCACGAGCCTGCGGGCTCGTCGAACTACACCGAGGACGGCCGCTATGTGCAGCCGGGTCAGCCCGGGCAGCCGGGCGGCACGGGCGGCAGCCCGGCCGTGTTCTATTCGACGAACTTCTATACGCAAAAGCTGATTGAATACATCGACTCGAACAAGAAGGACGGCAAGCCGTTCTTCGCCTATGCGGCATATACGTCGCCGCACTGGCCGCTGCAGGTCCCCGATCCTTGGCTGCATAAGTATGCGGGTGTCTACGACGCGGGTTATGACGCCATCCGCAACGCACGGATCGCGCGGCAAAAAGCGCTTGGGCTGATCCCCGCCGACTTCAAGCCGTTCGACGGTCTGCCCGAGACGCTCACTGCCTCGCCCGCGACGCCGAACAACGGCAACGCGAATGCGAAGTACGTGAGCGCCGTGCATTCGGCCGCCGACGGCTATGGCGACTACGGCCCCGGCAAGGTGGACAAGCTGTGGTCGAGCCTGTCGCCGGCCGAACGCAAGGCGCAGGCGCGCTACATGGAAATCTACGCGGGCATGGTCGAGAACCTCGACTACAACGTCGGCCTGCTGATCCAGCACCTGAAGGACATCGGCGAGTACGACAACACGTTCATCATGTTCCAGTCGGACAACGGCGCGGAAGGCTGGCCGATCGATTCGGGCGCGGACCCGACGGCGACCGACACCGCGAACGCGCAGGAGCCAACGTATTCTGCGCTTGGCAGCGACAACGGCCAGCAGAATGCGCAGCGTCTGCAGTATGGGCTGCGCTGGGCCGAGGTGAGCGCGACGCCGTTCCGGCTCACGAAGGGCTATTCGGCCGAAGGCGGCGTGTCTACGCCGACCATCGTTCATCTGCCAGGCCAGACGCAGTCTTTGCCGACGCTGCGCGCGTTCACGCACGTGACCGACAACACTGCGACGTTTCTTGCGGTCGCGGGCGTCACGCCGCCGTCGCAGCCCGCGCCGCCGCTCGTCAACACGCTGACTGGCGTCGATCAGAACAAGGACAAGGTCGTCTACAACAACCGCTACGTGTATCCGGTTACGGGCCAGTCGCTGTTGCCGGTGCTCACGGGATCCGCGACGGGCGAGGTCCATACGGTGCCGTTCGGCGACGAGGCGTACGGCCGCGCGTACCTGCGCAGCGCCGACGGCCGCTGGAAGGCGTTGTGGACGGAGCCGCCGCTCGGTCCGCTCGACGGTCACTGGCAGCTGTACGACCTGGCGTCGGATCGCGGCGAGACGACCGATGTGTCGGCGCAGAATCCTTCGGTGATCCAGACGCTCGTCGAGCAGTGGAAGCAATACATGGGCAACGTCGGCGGCGTCGAGCCGCTGCGTCCGCGCGGCTACTACTGAGGATGACGAAATGCGGATCTGGAAGACCGGCGCTGCAGTGGCCGCGGGCGCTGTCGCGTTGTTCGCCGCGGCGTTCGCGGTGGGCTATGCGAATCCGGCAACATCGGCGGACGGCGCTTTCGACGGTGCGAATCGTGACCGTCCGCTCGCGCCGCTCGGATCGGAGCGGCAGTGCGAGCGCTATTCGGGGCTGCCCGCGAACTGGCGCGACGACCCTAAAGCCGGCATGGTGCATCTGAGCGGCGGCGCGTTTGTATTGGGCAGCACGCAAGGCTATGCGGACGAGCGCCCGGCCGGTGGCGGCAAGACACGCGTCGGCGGCTTCTGGATCGACCAGACCGATGTGACGGTCGCGCAGTTCGCCGCGTTCGTGCAATCGACCGGCTACGTGACCGAGGCCGAGCAGCAGGGTGGCGCAGCAGTCTTTCACGTGCCCACGCGCGACGAGTTGAATGCACGAGACCTCGCGTGGTGGGCGTGGGTGAAAGGCGCGTCGTGGCGTCATCCGCTCGGCCCGGGCAGCAACGTGGACGGGCTCGGCAACCTGCCCGTCACGCTCGTCACTCAGCGCGATGCGCTCGCGTACGTGCGCTGGCTCGGCCGCGACTTGCCGACCGAGGCCGAATGGGAATACGCGGGCAAGGCCGGCCGCGACGACGCCTCGCTCGATGCAGCGCCGCGCGATGCGCGGGGCAAGCCAGCAGCGAATTACTGGCAGGGCCCGTTTCCCGTGCTCGACACGGCCGAGGACGGTCACGCTGGGCTCGCACCCGTCGGCTGCTATGCGGCGAACGGCTTCCGCCTTTACGACATGATCGGCAACGCATGGGAATGGACCAAGGACGTGTACACGGGCCCGCATCAGCCGCATGTGAACGGCGACACGGCAGCCGTTGCGCCGCCCACGCGGCGGCACGATACGCCGATGGTCATCAAAGGCGGCTCGTTCCTGTGCTCGCGCGACTATTGCGTGCGCTATCGCGCATCGTCGCGCGAACAGCAGGAAGCCGATCTGGGCGCATCGCATATCGGCTTTCGCACGATCCTGAGGGACGCGTCATGAAGCGTGCCGTGCATTTTGCCGCCGCATGGCTGCTGGCCGTAGCCGGCGCCGTTCATCCGGGATCGGCTGGCGCGGCCGGATCCGCCGTGCCGGTGGTGCGCGTCGGCGTGACGTGTGGCGTGCATGCGGAGATTCTCGACGAGGTGAAACGCGTCGCGGCCGCGCGCGGGCTGGACGTCGACGTCGTCGTATTCGACGACGCCTCGCGCATCGACACCGCGCTCGCTCGTGGCCGGATCGACGCGGCGAGCTTCGAGGACGCGCAACAACTCGCCGCGACGCGCACCGCGAAGGGCTATGCATTGGCGGAAGTCGCGCCGACCGTCACGCTGCCGATGGCGTTTTATTCCAGAAAGATGAGGAGTCTGAACGAATTGAGGCCTGGCATGGCGGTCGCGATTCCGGCCGACCCGCGCGGGATGTCGCGTGCACTCGTGCTTTTGCAGAACGAGACGCTGCTGACGCTGCGCGAACGAGCCGGCCTGCATGCGGCGCTGCGCGATGTGACGGGCAACCGGCTCGGGCTGAAGCTTGTCGCGCTACCTCGCGACCGGCTTTTTGCGGCGCTCGATACGGCCGCGTTTGTTGCGATCGGCAGCGAGGACGCCGCGCACATGGGGCTGCAGCCTTCGCGCGACAGTATCGGCATCGAGGATGCGCGCTCGCCGTATGCAAACGTGCTGACCGTGCGCGACGCGGATCGCGCGCAACCGTGGGTCGCGCAACTCGCCGCCGCGTATCACTCGGACGACGTCGCACGTTTCATCCTCGTGCGCTATCAGGATTCGGTGCGGCGGCCATGGTAGGAGGTCATCCGCAGACCGGGAAAACCCTACAATCAACTTTCTGTTGCTTTACTGTATTTACGGTGGTGAGCCAGCCGGCAACCGGAAAATGCGCTTTTTCGTCATAACAATCAACGCGTCCATTTCCCATTGAGTCCATTCAGCCCAGTGAGCTTTGAAACACCGGGCAACGATTGTAGGACTACTGAGCGCTGTCATGGTGAAGGGTGCTTTGCCGTGAGCATCCGTTCGTCCTGCTGGTTCACGCCAGATAACAGGAGTGAGTCCGATGGCGACTGATCGAGCGAGCGCGTGTAGTGGCACGGGCGCGGCGCAACCCGTGCTGGAGGGTGTCGACCGGCTTCGGCAAAGCCTTCGTGGCCAGATTGTCGTACCCAGCGATGCCGGCTACGAGCAAGCGCGCAAAGTCTGGAACGGCGCCATCGACCGCCGCCCCGCGCTGATCGTCTATTGCTCCTGCTCCAGCGATGTGGTCAAGGCCGTCAATTTCGCTAGAGGAGGTCATCACGCGGTGGCTGTGCGCAGTGGTGGACATAACCTGGCAGGACTATCGGTCTGCGACGCGGGCGTGGTGATAGACCTGTCGCGGATGAAGCAGATCGATGTGGACCCCGTACGCCGTATCGCGCGCGCGCAAGCAGGGCTGACGCTGCATGAGTTCGACGAGGCGACCCAGGCTCACGGCCTCGCGACGACGATGGGCGTCAACGGCGACACAGGCATTGCCGGACTGACGCTCGGCGGCGGGTTCGGCAAGCTCGGCCGCAAATATGGGCTGGCTTGCGACAACCTGGCGGCGGTGGAGATGGTGACCGCCGACGGTGAATGTCGCCGCGCGAGCGCGACCGAAAACCCGGATCTTTTCTGGGCCGTGCGCGGAGGTGGCGGCAACTTTGGCATCGTGACCACGTTTGAATACGTGCTCCATCCCATTGGCACGCATCTTCTTGCCGGCTCGCTGGCGTACCGCTATGGCGATGCGCGGGACGCGATGCGGTTTTACGCTGCGTTTGCGCGCAGTGCGCCCGATGAGCTCAGCCTCGATCTGACCGGCCGCGTCAAGGATATCTTCAAGACTGCGAAGGGAAAATACGTCGCGCCGCTGCCGCTCGAGCAGAAGCTGCTCGAGCATCGGCACATCGAGGCAGCCTGTGTTGCCGGTGCGGGCCTCGCGATGCCGTTCGCGCTGTTGCAGCTTGCGGCCGAGGTTCGCGACGCCCTGGCCAACGGCACGTGTGACCGAGCTGCATTGACGGACGAACTCGCGGCCTTGCGCGCGCGGATCAACGCAGCCGCCGAACGCCATGAGCAGTTGCAGTACGTTGTCGTGGTCAAGGATGTCTGGAGCGCCGAGAACGCGATGCTGACGCCGACACTGAAAATTCGCCGCGCTGCGATCGAAGCCCGCTACCTGCGCGATGCGCAAGCGTGGTCGAAGCTGGGCAGGGCGGTGGTCTGGGAGGCGCGCTGACGATTTCAGCGCAGGCACGGAAGAATCCCGCATCGCGACCGCGGGCGCGCCGCCGAGCGGCACGGGCTATCGCCCGCAATCCCGTCGAACTACCGCGAATGGGGCATCAAAAAGAGGGAATTAACGTTATTGACCATTTTTAAGATTCACTTAAGAAATCTTCCTTAGCCTCGAGCCTTTCGCCCATCGGCGCTGCAATGGCGCCGGTGTCTCTACGAAAGCGGCGTGTTGCGCGCGGCTTTCTGCCAGCCAGCCGTACCCGATCCGTATCAGTAGATGCCCAAATTCGTATCGACGACCTCACAGGGAGTCGCGGGTAGAGCGATGCTCGTTGCCGCACTCAGCACCGCCTGCACGGCGTGGCTCTCGCACGAGATGCCCAGACCCGGCGCCGAGATTTCGCTGCACGCTTCCGAAGATATCCCCGAGCGCGGCGCGCGCGACAGCGCCCCCAGCATCGTCACGCCTGCCTCCGCGCGCGCTGTTGCGGCGATTCCCGCTTATCGCGTCGAGACCGCTCAGGTCACGCAGAGCTTTTCGGCCACGGCAAGCCAGTTGGGCGTGGACGCCGCCGCGACCGCGAAGCTCGCCCGCGCGCTCGCGGGGCGGCTCAACATGCGGCGCGATCTGCAGCCCGGCAGCGAGGTGCGCCTCGTGTTCCGCAACGGCGCGGCGAACGCCGCCGGCACGCAGGCCAGCGCGCCTGCCGGGCCGGCTGGCGCCTCGGGAACTGCCGCCCTTGCCGCAACGTCCGCTTCCTCCAACGCGCCCGTCGCGATGCGAATTTCCACCGGCAACGATTCGCACGACCTGTTCCTCTACCGCAATCTCGACGGCAAGGCGTTCTACTACAGCGCCGACGGCCAGCCCGCGGCGCCGTCTTTCCTCCGTTATCCGCTCGACTACACACGCGTTTCCTCGGACTTCTCGCCGAACCGGTTCGACCCCGTCACGCACCGCTGGGCCGCGCACGAGGGCGTCGATTTCGCCGCGCCCGTGGGCACGCCCGTGCACGCGACCGCGCAGGGCACGGTGACGTTCGCGGGCTGGCAGACGGGCTATGGCCGCGTCGTCAAGATCAAGAATTTCGGCGAATTTTCCACGACCTTCGCGCATCTCTCGCGGTTCGCGAAGACGCTGCGCGTGGGCAGCGAGGTGCGCCAGGGGCAGGTGATCGGGTATGTGGGCAAGACGGGCTGGGCGACCGGGCCGCATCTACACTACGAGGTGCATGTGGACCACGTGCCGGAGGATCCGCTCACGGTCGAGCTGCCGATCCGCACGGCCTTGAACGGCGCGGACATGGAGCGTTTCGCGCAACAGGTCCAGCAGATCACGCCGATGCTGTGAGCGCCGGGCGAACGCGATGCGTGCGCGTAGTGGAGTAGCGCAACGCTATTTCGCCACCTGCGTGTCGCCATACGTCGCCAGGCCGCTCTCAGCCAGCACCTCGGTCAACGCACGGCGCAGCAGTTCGACGGGCCGCATCAGCCGGCCCGGCAGCGAGCCGTGCATGAACCACACGTCGACGCCAGTGCGGAAATCGACGGCATCGATCACCTGCAGCGCGTCGCGGTGAGCCGAACGCTCCAGCACGTCCGGCGTGGCGACGCCGATGCCGAGCCCCCGCGCCACCAGCGATAGTTGGAGGTCCGAACCAAATGCCTCGACCGCCACGTTGAATGGCAGGCCAGCCATTTCCAGTGCACGGCTCAACGCAGAGCGCATCCCGCAGCCGTTTTGGTTGAGCACCCACGCGTGACTGGCCAGATCGGCGAGCGTCACGGGCGTAGCGGGCAGGCCCAGTGAGCGCGGCGCGACGATCACGGTCGGCTGGAACGCGAGGGCGGTCGCGCGCACGGTCTCGGGTGGCATGAAGTTCGAAGGCATCAGGACCACCGCCGCATCCAGTGCCGCCCGTTCGACGCTTTGCACGAGGCCCGGCGACCAGCCCGCCGTGATCCGCAGGGTGAGCCGCGCAAACGCGCTGCGCAACTGGTCGACCGGTTTTTCCAGCGCGATGTCGGCCAGAAACGGCGGCATGCCGATTCTCAGTTCGCCGGCCGGCTCGCTGTCCGCGGAGGCCACCGACAGCAGATCGTCCACCGCGCCCAGCACGGTGCGCGCGAGCGCATAGACCTCATGGCCCGTGGCGGTCGGCTTGAGCGGTTTGCTCTGGCGATCGAGCAGTTCGGCGCCGAGCGTGGTTTCGAGGCTCTGCACGCGCCGCGTCAGACCGGGCTGCGTCAGATGAAGGCGCTCGGCGGCGCGCACCATCGAACCGCTCTCGACGACCGCAACGAACGCCTGCAGATCACGTGTGTTCAAAACAAACTCGCATAATAGATATGCACATGTTTCAATTGTAGCATGTTAGAAGAGGGGCCAGGATGGGTCATGTCCCTTCCCAGGAGCGCCACCCTGATGAATCCCTCTGCTCAAACGCGCGCCGAAACTGCCGCCACGATCGGCGCCGCAAGCCCGCAGGCGCATACCCTCACGCCGCTGCTCACCGTCTTCTTCGCCATGGCAGTCGGCGTGATCGTGATGAACCTGTTTGCGGCGCAACCGTTGACCGGCGCGATCAGCCGGAGCCTGCATCTTGCGCCGCAGTTCGCGGGATTGGCCGCGATGCTGCCGCAACTCGGGTACGCCGCCGGTCTGGTGCTGCTCGTGCCGCTCTGCGATCTCCTCGAAAACCGCCGCCTGATCGTGCACACGCTGGCATGCTGTGCCGTCTCGCTCGCCATCGCGATGCTCAGTGCTTCACGCGGGGTATTTCTTGCCGCCGTGTTCGCAGCCGGCGCCACATCGAGCGTGATTCAGATGCTGGTGCCGATGGCCGCGTCGATGGCGCCAGAGAGCCACCGCGGACGCGCGGTCGGCAACGTGATGAGCGGCCTGATGCTCGGCATCCTGCTCTCGCGTCCCGCCGCGAGCCTGGTTGCCGGAACGATCGGCTGGCGCGCGTTCTACGGCATGGCGGGGGTGATCGATGCGCTGCTCGCCGTCGTGCTTTACGTGCAGTTGCCGATTCGCGCACCGTCGATCTCGACGCGCTATTGGACGCTGCTGGGCTCGCTATGGGCGCTGCTGCGCCACGAGCGCGTGCTGCAACGCAACGCCGCCTCGGCGGCGCTCGTGATGGGCGCATTCAGCGCGTTCTGGACCGCGATCGGCCTGCGGCTCGTGCAGCCGCCGTTCAACTTCGGGATGAACGGGATTGCACTGTTCGCGCTGGCCGGCACGGCGGGCGCGATCGTCACGCCGCTGGCAGGGCGCGCGGGCGATCGCGGCTGGGGCCGCAGGACGGTGTTTGCGGGGCACATGACGATGCTGGTGGCGCTCGTCGCAATCGGTGTCGCGGGCTCCGGCTGGGGAGGATTTTCAGCGCGCGCGCATCCACTGCTGGCGGTGGCGATGCTGGTGGCCGGCGCAGCCGCGCTGGACGCTGGCGTGGTCACCGATCAGACGCTGGGCCGCAGGGCAATCAACCTGATGAACCCGGCCGCGCGCGGCCGGCTCAATGGGCTGTTCGTCGGCGTGTTCTTCATAGGCGGCGCGCTGGGCACGGTGCTGGCAGGCGCGATGTGGGCGTGGGCCGGTTGGGACGGCGTATGTGCGCTGGGCTTTGGCTTCACCGGCCTCGCATGCGTGCTCAGGTTGGCGGGCGCAGTCGCCAGGGAGGTTTGAAGACCTGGGCACCGCCAACGACTCCACCACACTTTCGTAACACTTCCGCCCTGGAGCATGCCAGTCGAATTGCGCTGATTAACGACAAAGACACATAGGAATTTGTTCGATATAAGGAGCGGCGGCGCGGATTCGTTATCGCAGTAATTAATTGGAGATCGGATCGAGAAGCCGCCGTTTTTGCGGCTTCGTCTCCAACGGTATTTTCAACAGAGGTTATCTTGTTCAAGAAGACGGTCAGTTCGTGGGATGTTTTCGATACGCTGGTTGGACGGTTCCGTATCACACCGGACAGCATCTTCGATCTGATGGAGCGCAAAACGGCCATGCCGGGCTTCAAGGCCGCTCGCGGCCAGGCGCAGCGCGATCTGGATGCGCTCGGGAAGCCGTATGATCTGCGAGCCGTATATCGACGCTTCTGCGAGTTGACTGGCGAGGACGCGCGCTCGAAGGTGCCGTCACTCTTCGCACTGGAAGTGGCGACCGAACTGGACCAACTGATCCCGGTTCGCGCGCAGGTATCGCAGGTTGCGCGCGGCGACCTCATCGTCTCGGATATGTACATGCCGGAAGACGTGATCGTCGACATCCTGCAGCGCACGTGCGGCTTTCGACAGAACAGCTATCCACCCGTAGTCGGCAACTGGGGCAAGGCGCGCGGCAGCATCTGGCCGCTCATCCAGCAACATTTCATCGTGCGTTGCCATCACGGGGACAACCGGCATGCCGACATTGCGGTGCCGCAGCGCTTCGGGATCCCGGTAAAGCATGTTACCGACACCGGCGTCACACCGTGGGAAAACACCTTGCTGCAAGCCGGCTTGCAAGACGTCGCGCTGATTCTGCGCGAAGTGCGCCTGCGTTGCTTGCCCGCCGACGCGGGCGCATTCGAGTACAAGGTTGTCGGTGAATATCTCGGGATGCTTTTGCTGTACTCGCTGTTCCTGCGCACCTACGCACACGAGCGTGCCATCGAACATTACCTGTTTGCCGCAAGGGAAGGCATCCATCTTTCCGCTGTGTTCAGGGCGTTGATGCCGGGCTTTCACAGCGAAACGATCGACTTCAATCGCCGTCTGCTCCACAACGGGCATGCGGATGACTGGTTCGGCTCGCGCCTGACGCCTCGGAGTGCGGTCGTCGACATCGTGAGCTCAGGGCGCAGTCTCTCGGCGTTTTGCTCGCGGCTGGGCGTCAGCGTGCCCCTGGTGACGCTCATTGACGTGGGCGTGCGATTGACGCATGAGCAGGTTCAGGCACGTGAGCGTAACGGCTTTCATGCAATCTTCCGGCACGATGCGATGCCGATGATGCCGCACTCCATCGAGGCGCTGTCCGATCCCGGCTACCCGTCGGTTCACGACATCGTGATCGATACGGACTCGCGCGCGGTTATCCGCCTGCTGACCCCAGACGATCAAACCGCCCGGGAACGCGAGTGTGCGGAGTTCGTTGGCCATGCGGTCATCGAACTGGTCGAAGCGATCCATCGGCGAGCGTTGTCCTTTGACGTCGCGGACAAGTCGAAACTCGAAACGTTGCTACGGGAAGCTGTGCTCGCGTTGACGCAACTCGGCCATCACGCCAAATCGCCCAGCTACATGGCGAAGAATCGCGTTCCTCAAGAAAGCCGTGACGCGGAGTAAGGCGTCGACGCGCGAGTAGATGATTTCGCTCATGTGTGTTGCCCCGTAGAAGTTTCGCGGTGCCTGCCGGCACGCTTGCGCGCGCGATCGCACATCGCGCGGCGCGCGGTATTTGCCGGGCCGGCGCTGCCTTCAGGGCGCGCGTTTTATGTATGGACTAAAGTGCGATAGCACGCCGGACCGGGGCCTGCTATTCGCGTGAACAGGCCCTCGATGCCGGCACGCGGTTTCGTCCACCCAGGAGCCTTGCCATGATCGAGCACGAGCAGCACCCCACATCCATTCTGACGTTCAAGAGCGCATACGACTTCGATACGACGATCGCGCGCCTCAAAGCGGCGCTCGAGGGCGTGGGCGCCGTCGTGTTCGCCGACGTGGACCAGCGCGAGGCGGCGGCGCTCGTGGGCCTCGAGTTGCGGCGCACAAGGCTCATCATGTTCGGCAACCCGAAGGCGGGCACGCCGGTCATGGTGGCCAATCCGCACGCGGCGCTCGAATTGCCGCTGCGGCTCGTGGTGTGGGAGGACGACGAAGGGCGCACGCACGTGGACTATCGCGACGTGGCGCAAACGCTCGGGCCGCTCTATGCCATCGCGCCCGATTTGCTCGTGCCTTTGCAGCGCGTGGCGGGGCTCTTGCAGGCCACGGTGCAGTAAGGTGCGCGGCTCACGTGCCGGCGCCCGAAATCACGACGCGCGCGGTGCGCGCGAATCGCGCCGCAACGGCGCGGCCGGCGCTGCGCTAGCCGGGCCAGCGCAGCTGGCGCGCCGCGCGCGCACGCGGCTCCACCTGGCCGCTTACTGCCCGAAAAATATATCGCACTGCGAACGAGGCCAGCAAGCCTTGCCCGTGCGCTGGCCCGCGACGCTGCGCGTGTCGGGCATGCCGCCGTACGACATGTCGGTGGCGGCCTGGGCGGAAGCATCCGCGTCATCGGTCATCGTCTGATGCGCGCGCTGCTGGGGGACCGGCTCGTCCTTCGACTGTGCCGTGGCCGGCGCACCGGCTGCCAGCGCCGCCACGCAGCCGGCGATCAACGCCAATCGGATCTTCATCTCAACACTCCTTCCGTAACACAACGCAAAGCCAACCCGGCGCGCGCACGGCAGTTCAAAGCGCGTGCGCACTCGGGTGGAAGGCCGGATGCCGGACGTGTTAGTTAGGGTCTGTTCACCAATCCATCACGCCTCCGCCGGTTCGGGAGGCGGCGCAGCGTGGCGCGGCGCAAAAAGAAGGTGAAAAGCGGGCGCGCAGAGAACATCCGCGCTGCACTTTCGTTATAGCTCGCGCGCGCAAGAGTGCAACGCAACCGCGCGCCGATTGCTGCACGTTTCTTTCCGAAATGAAATGAAGCGAAAGCTTAAGGAAATGAGATGGTCGCCATGTAGTCATGTTCAGGTGTTGTAATGCGCTCGCCCTGATGTCTGGCAAATCGCACTGCATGAACCTGCATGGCGCGGCGGCAAGCCCACACGCATGTGACGCGCCGGCGGGACTCTAAAAAAATCGCTCGAAAAAAATCGATGGAGCCTGGAAATATGTCTCGTTTGAATCGCCGCGCATTGCTCGCCGTGCCATGCGTGGGCCTCGCCGCTGCCCTGTTCGCATGCGGCAGCAGCAATTCGAGTTCGAATTCGAATGCGCCGTCCCAGTCCGTGCAGGATGCGCTCGCGACGGCCACGCCGATCAAGCACCTCGTGGTGATCTACGGCGAGAACGTCTCGTTCGACCATTACTTCGCGACCTATCCGAATGCCACGAACCCGTCGGGCGAGCCGGGCTTCACGTCCGCCGCGGGCACGCCGGCCGTCAACGGCCTCACGGGCGCGCTGCTCACGGCCAACCCGAACTTCACGAACACCGCCAACGGCGCGGGCGCCGCAAACCCGTTCCGCCTCGACCGCACCCAGGCGGCCACCGCCGACCAGAACCACGCCTACACGGCCGAGCAGCAGGCCGGCGACAACGGCGCGCTCGACCTGTTCCCGAAGTACACCGGCAACGGCACGAGCGGCGGCGCGGGCGCCTTCGGCACGAAGGGCCAGGTGATGGGCTACTTCGACGGCAACACGGTCACGGCGCTGTGGAACTACGCGCAGAAGTTCGCGATGAGCGACAACGCATGGACTGCGACCTACGGCCCGTCCACGCCGGGCGCGCTCGAAGTGGTAGGGGGGCAGACCAACGGCTTCCAGATCGTGCTCTCGTCGAAGCAGCCGGCCACGGCGACTACTTCGTCGTACTACATTAACGACGGCGCGGGCGGCCTCACGCTGATCAACGACGTCGATCCTGGCTTCGACGTGTGCTCGAGCACGACCGACACGGGCATGATCAACGCGAAGAACATTGGCGACCTGCTGAACGCGCAGAACATCACGTGGGGCGGCTTCATGGGCGGCTTCAACCTGCAGACGACCAACGCGAACGGCACGACGGGCTGCAAGCGCAGCACGATCGCGACGGCGGTGAACTCGGCCACGGCCGATTACATCCCGCACCACAACTGGTTCCAGTACTTCAAGTCGACCTCGAACCCGCAGCACACGCGCCCGAGCGCGACGGCCGCGATTGGCTCGAGCCTCGAGACGGACGGCAAGACGGCCGAGCCCGCGAATCACCAGTACGACACCGACGACTTCTTCGCCGCCGTGCAGGCGGGCAATTACCCGTCGGTGAGCTTCCTGAAGGCGCCGGCCGCGCAGGACGCGCACGCGGGCTACTCGGACCCGCTCGACGAGCAGCAGTTCGTCACGAAGGTCGTGAACTTCCTGATGCAGCAGCCCGACTGGAAGAACACCGCCGTGGTCGTGACCTATGACGACTCGGACGGCTGGTACGACCACCAGTACATGCCGCCGGTGCGTTCGTCGATGGCCTCGGCCGACCAGCTCAACGGCAACGGCGTGTGCGGCAGCGGCACGCAGCCGGTGGGCGTCGCAGGCGCTCCGGTCAACGGCCGCTGCGGTCCGGGCACGCGCATTCCGTTCATGGTCATTTCGCCGTGGGCGAAGGCGAACTACGTGGACCACACCTTCATCGACCAGGCCTCGGTGGTGCGCTTCATCGAAGACAACTGGCTTGGCAGTGCGCGTCTGGGCGGCGGCTCGTTCGACGCCTCGGCAGGCGACCTGCGCGGCCTGTTCAACTTCAGCGGCCAGGGCAACCTGCCGGTCCTGTATCTCGACGGCACGCAAGGCACGCAGCTGAGCTCCGCGCCCGCGCTGTGATCGATGCCCGGCGCGGGGCTGCGCTCCCGCGCCGGGTGCCGTGCCGGTTTTGATGCCGGCGGCTTTTTTGTTCCGCCAGGAACAACGCAATATGTCCGAGCTCTCTTCTTCGCCTTCTCCTGCTGCCAGCGCCAAGCCCGCGCGTCTCGCGCTGCGTGCCGGCGCGGCCGTCGCGATCGCCGCGCTTGGCTTCAGTGCTTATGCCGTGGCCTTTCCCGCTGATGTGCCCGAGTCCGTGGGCGCCCTCGTCGAGAACCTCACGGGCGCGAATCCTCATCCTGTGGTGCTGCAACGACCTCACGTGGCGCCGCTTTCGGCCATGGCCCAGCTCGGCAAGCAGCTCTTCTTCGACCCCGCGCTCTCGGCTTCGGGGCGGCAGTCGTGCGCGTCGTGTCATAGCCCCGAGCATGCCTATGGGCCGCCCAACGGGCTCGACGTGCAACGGGGCGGTCTCGCGATGACGCAGCAGGGCTATCGTCCGCCGCCGTCGCTCATGTATCTGTATCGCCAGCCGAATTTCAGCATCGGCCCCGATGCGGGCGAAAACGACGACGCGCCCACGGTCGCGCAGCAGGCCACGGCCGCAGCCGGCGTGGTGAAATCGCAGAAGACCGCGGGCGGTCCGTCGACCTCGGTGGAGATGGTGCCGCAAGGCGGGCTGTTCTGGGACGGCCGCGCCGACACCTTGCAGCAGCAGGCCTACGGCCCGCTGCTCAATCCGGTGGAGATGGCGAACGCGAGCGTCGATACCGTGGCCGTGAAGCTTCAGCACGCGTCGTACGCGAAGCGCTTCACGGAATTGTTCGGATCACGAATCTTTGACGACCACAAACTGCTCGTCTCCGAAGCGATGTTCGCGATCTCGCGCTATCAGGTGGAAGACCCGTCGTTCCATCCGTACAACAGCAAGTACGACCGCTGGCTGGAAGGGCACGCGCGCCTGACCCAGGCCGAGCTGCGCGGCCTGCGCCTGTTCAACGACGACAAGAAGGCGAACTGCGCGGGCTGCCACCTTTCGAAGCCGGGCAAGGACGGCCTGCCGCCGATGTTCACCGACTACCAGTACGAGGCGCTCGGCGTGCCGCGCAACCACAAGCTCGCGCAGAACCGGGACCCGCGCTTCTTCGATCTGGGCGTATGCGGGCCATTCCGTGCCGACATGAAGGACCAGACGCAGTATTGCGGCATGTTCCTCACGCCCACGCTGCGCAATTCGGCCACGCGCACAGTGTTCTTTCACAACGGCATCTATCACAACCTCGATCAGGTGATGGCGTTCTACAACGAGCGCAACACCGACCCCGGCAAGTTCTATCCGCACGATGCCCACGGCAAGATCGAGAAGTACGACGACATCCCGCCGCAATACCGGAACAACGTGGATGTGACGGACGCGCCGTTCGACCGCAAGTTCGGCGACAAGCCCGCGATGACCGACGACGAGATCCGCGACATCGTCGCGTTTCTGAAGACGCTCAACGACGATCCGGCGCCGTCGTCGAATTAGCCTCCGGCGGTTGCGCTGGCGGCCCGCCATCGACCAGCGCGTTGCGCGGGTCGGGCGGGGGGCCGTCGAATGCCGTCGCCTTGACCTGGTTGCGGCCGGCCTGCTTCGCGGCGTAGAGCGCCTCGTCCGCGGCGCGCAAGAGCGCATGCGCGCCCGTGCTTTCGCGCGGCATGCAGGTCGCGCAGCCCACGCTCACCGTCACCGAGCCGTGCTCGCTGTGCCCGTGCACGATGCCAAGGCGCTGCACGTTCGCGCGGATCTGCTCCGCGATGTTCAACGCGCCATCGGGCGGCGTGTTCGAGAGGATCACCGCGAACTCCTCGCCGCCGTAGCGCGCCGCCATGTCCGTCGCGCGATGGACGGTGGCCTCTATGGCGTGCGCCACGGCGGCGAGCACCTCGTCGCCTACCGCGTGCCCGTAGAAGTCGTTGAAGAGCTTGAAGCGGTCGATGTCGATGAAGAGGATCGAGATCGGCTCTGCCGCGCGGCGCGCGCGGTTCCACTCGCTCACGAGACGCAGATCGAGCGCGCGGCGGTTCGCGAGGCTGGTGAGGGCGTCCGTGACCGAAAGCCGGTGCAGCTCGGATTCCGCGCGCAGGCGCGCACGCAGACCGAATGCGAGCAGCCACGAGGAGAGCGCGACCACCACGCCGAATACGAGCGACATCGGCCCGTTGATCGCGACGCGCTGGTGCCACGCCGCGAGCGTGTCGTCGAGCGCGGGCGCGACCGCCACGATCAGCGAAGTGTGCGGCACGCGCCGCCAGGTGTAGATGCGCGTCGTGCCGTCCTCGTCGTCGCGCGCGATGAACGAGCCCGCGCTCGCCTTGAGCATCGGCGCGACCTGCTGCTGCGAGGCGAGATTGGTGCCCACGTCGTAATCGGAGAACGGCTGGCGGGCGAGCAGCGTGCCGTCGTCTAGCATGATGAAGACGGTGCCGCGGCGGCCCACGTCGATACGGTCGAACAACTGCTGGAAATACGCGAGCCGCAGCGTGAGCACCACCACGCCGCCGAACGCGCCGTCGTAGGCGTTCGCGCGGCGCGAGAGCCCGATGGCGAATTGGCCTTCGTTCACGCGCGAGCGGAACGGATCGGAGATATACATGCCCACCGAGCGGCTGCGCTCCTGGGCGCGGAAATAATCGCGGTCGGCGAGATTGACGCTCGGGTAGTCGTGGCCGTCCGCCGATTCGACGATCTTGCCGTGCGCATCGACATAGAGGGCGCCGTCGAGATAAGCCGTGCCCGCCACCTTGCCGAAAATGAGCTTGCGGCGCAGGTCGCGCGGCAGCGCGGCCGTGCGCGGGTCGCGGATCGAATCGAGCGCGTCGGTCAGGATCAGGTCGTAGACACCGAAATTGGATTCGAGGTGCGCGGACATCAGCGAGACCAGCGTCCTGGAAGTCTGCCGCGCGTTCGCGAGCGCCTGCTCGCGCTGTTGCGCGAAGCCCGTGAACGCCAGCGCGACGATCGCGACGCCTACGAGCGTGCCCACGCAGCCCGGCACGAACGGATGGCGTCCAAGCCAGCGGAACTGCGCCGCGAACGCATTGCGCACGGCACGGGTCAAGCGTGCGTGCAACGGCCTGGACGCCATGATCGGGGCTCTCCACGGGAGGGGGGCCAAGCGCGGGGCGCGCAAGCGGCGTGTCCTGCCCCCGCGCTGCTCGAGTCGATTGAATTGAGCGTGCCGCCACGGGCACGTGCTGCCAGGGCCCGTTATTGGCGTGAACAGGCCCTAGTGCGCGCCGCCCGCGTACCAGGCCGCCGCCGCGTCGATTTCCTCAGGGGTCATGTTGCGCGCGATATTGCGCATCTGCTCGGAAATGTCGTTGTGACGCGTGCCGTCCGCGAAGGCCGCGAGCTGGGCCCTGGTGTAGGCCGCCGGCAAGCCGTCGAGCCACGGGCTGCCCACCTTGTGATCGACGCCGCCGTGGCACGCGGCGCACGCCGGGATATTGCGCAGCGGCGCGCCTTCCGAGACGATCGCGGGCGCATCGCCACGCACGCGCGCCGCGCTCGGCAGCGAGGCGTAGTAGGCCGCGAGGTCGCGCATGTCCTGGTCCGAGAGATTCTGCGCCATCGGCGACATGACCGCGCTCTGGCGCGCGCCGCTCTGGAAGTCGAGCAGCTCCTTGTACACCACGCTCGCGAACTGCCCCGCGAGATTCGGCGAATTGGCCTCGCTCATGCCGCGCGGGCCGTGGCACATCGTGCAGCGCAGCGAGAGCGTGGCGCCGCGCCCGATCGAGAGGCTCGTGGCGTCGTCGAGCATGTGCGGCGTGAGCTCGACCGTGCTGACCTTGTAGCCGGGTGTGATCGGTGTGCCCACCTGGTACCACTGGCGCGGCACGCCGGCTGCGCTGCAGATGGCGTTCCAGATGCCCTGGAAGTGCGGATCGCTTTGCGCCGAGGGCAGCCAGACGAAGCCGATCAGCGCCGAGACCACGAGCACGAGGATCGTCGCGCCCACGCTCGCGCGAAACCACACATTGCGTAACGTGAACAGGCGTTCGTCGCTCATCGCGGCGCTCCAATCGGAATCGCGGGCACGGCCGTGTTGGGTGTCGCGAGCAGTTGGGCGATGGGGTAGCCGTAGTTGGTGATCGTGAGGGCGATCATCAGCACGATCCACAGCGCGAAGCTGTTCAGCGCGGCGGGCAGCACGGGCGACTCATGCACCGGCGCGCTGAAGCGGTATTCCTCGCTCGTCTGCGTGGCGCCGCGATGGCCCTGCAGCAGCACCACGAAGAACAGGATTGCGGAGATCACGAGTATCAGCCCGCCCACGGCCGAGATCGTCACGAGGCTCGCCTGCGCGGCGAGCGCGGGGTCGCTGTAATCGAAATAGGCCATGCGGCGCGGCATGCCGAGAATGCCGACCAGGTGCCACGGAAACGTCGTCACGATCATGCCGATGAACCACAGCCACAGCTGCCAGCGCATGAGCCGCCAGTTGGTGAGCGCGCGGCCCGTGAGCTGCGGCCATAAATCGTAGGCGATGGCGAAGTACATGATGACGATCGCGCCGCCGTAGATCAGGTGAAAGTGGCCCGTGACCCATTGCGTGTTGTGGATGGGCTGATCGAGCTGGTAGCTCATGTTGATGAGCCCGCCCGCGCCGCCGAAGCCGAGCATCACGAATGAGAACGCCACGGCGAGCATCTGCGGGTTGTGCCACGGCAGCTTCGCGATCCAGCCGAACGTGCCCTTGCCGCCGCGCAGCCGCCCCGCGATCTCGACCGAGGCGCAGATCGTGAAGACCGTGAGCAGCGTGGGCACGGCCACGAGCGCCGTGAACACCGACTGCAGGAACTTGAAGCCCGAGCCTACTTGCGGGTCGGTGAAGAGGTGGTGCAGGCCGATGGGCATCGCCACCACGAGGAACAAGATGAAGGAGATGCGCGCCATCGCGTCGCTATAAAGACGCCCGCCGATCGCGCGTGGAATGATCGTGTAATAGGCGATGTAGGCGGGCATGAGCCAGAAGTAGACGATGGCGTGCAGCGTCCACGAGAAAAACACGCGCGCGAGGCCCGCGTCGATGGTGTTACGCAAGCCGAGCGCGACGGGCAGGATCTGGAACAGCACCTCGATGGCTGCGCCCACTGCGGTCCAGCCCCACAGATACGCGCCCGCCGTGGTCGCGAACATCGCGAGCGGCACCGGCTTGCCGCGGTTCTCGCGCCGCCATGCCGCGAGATTCACGCTCATCAGCGCGACCCAGACCCACGAGCCCACCACCACGAGCACGACGCCGACGTAATAGAACACGTTGCCGATCATCGGCGGATAGAAGGTATAGAGCACCGAGGCACGGCCGAGCGCGACGGGAACGGAAGCGGTCACCGCGCCGAGCGCGAGCAGGATGAAGCCGAGCCATGCCCAGCGCACGCCCACGAGCGGCCGCTTGAGCGCGAGCTCGCTGACTGCGTAGCCGAAGCCCATGGCGATGAGCGTGGGGAACGCGTAGCCCATCACGGTGCCGTGCTCGGTCACCGAGCGGTAGTAGAGCTCGGGGTCGTGCAGCCACGGATGCAGCGGGCTGCGCACGAGCATCTGCCACGCGCCGAGCAGCAGCGCGACCCCGAACAGGATGAACGCGAGCCAGAAGTGGGCGAGCACGAGGCGCTTGTTATTTAACACAGCTCAGTCTCCGCGAAGGGTTCTCCGCAAGGGCCGCCATCTGCATGAAGGCGTCGCGCTCGACAACCTTCACGTGTGCCCACATGCCCTGGTGACCCGTGCCGCAATACTCGTGGCACGGCATGAGGTGATCGCCGGGCTTCTCGAAGGTCGTGCGGAAGGTGGAGACATAGCCCGGCTCGACCATCGAATTGAGGTTCGTGTCGGTCACGAGAAAGCCGTGCACGACGTCGGCGCTGGTGGCGCGGAAGGTGATGGGCACGCCCGCCGGCACCACGATGCATTGCGGCGTGAACGAGTACTGTTGTGCGAGCACGCGCACCGTGACGGAGCCGTCCGGCTCGAGCGCGCTGCCCAGATTCGTTTCGACGAATTCGCCGGAGACGTGCAGCGTTTGCGGGTCGATGGTCTCGACGCGCGAAGGCGGCATCATCGACCAGTGCAGGCCGGTGAAGATCACCATCGCCACCAGCACGAGAACGAGCGCCACCATCAGCGTGGCCCAGCGGCGCTCCACGCGCGCGGCAACTTCGGCGCTGGCATGGGGATCGGTTGGATGCGTGGACATGAGGGCGGTTGGCGCGAGGATGGAGTGAGGAGGTGATGGCCGGCTCAGTTATTGAATGACGCCGCGAGGCAGGAACACCCAGAAATAGAACGCAAACCAGATCGCGGCCACGATGGCCGTGGCAATGCCGGCGAGCGCGAGCGCGCCGCCTGGGCCACGACGCACGATCTCGTCGACCTGCTCGTGCTGCGGGGGCTCACCGGGCTGTTGCGGAACGGGAGTCTCGATCATCGCGGCCTCGGGTTGAAACGCAGTTTAAAAACCTCGCAACCACCGCTCAGAAAAGCGGCGCCGAGCGCAGCGCATTCACTTCCTGCGCGGAAACCGGCGTGCCGTGGTTGCCCCATGCCGTGCGGATATAGGTGACCACGGCGGCGACTTCCTCGTCGGAGAGCAATTGCGCGAACGGCGGCATGCCGTACGGCATCGGGTTCTTCTTGGTGCCCGGCGCGTAGCCGCCGTTGAGCACCATGCGGATGGGGTTCACCGCCGAATTCATCTGGATCGACTGGTTGTTCGCGAGCGGCGGGAAATGCGGCAGCTTCCCCTGGCCTTCGGTGGCGTGGCATTCCGCGCACTGCGCCTCGTAGATCTTCTTGCCGAGCGGCGCGAGACGGTTGGCTTCCTCGGTCACGAACGGGCTCTTGGGCGACTTGTCGACCTCATTGGTGTGGCCCGGCAGCGACTTCAGATAGACGGCCACGGCGCGCACGTCGTCTTCGGTGAGGTACTGGAAGCTGTCGTAGACCACTTCGGCCATCGGCCCGTACACGGCACCGCGGTTGGACACGCCGGCGTGCAGCAGATCGACGATATCGTCGATGCTCCAGTCGCCGAGGCCCGCCTCCTTGTTCGAGGTGAGCGAAGGCGCGTACCAGTTCTGCAGCGGGATCAGGCCACCCTGGAATTCCTTGGAGGCCGTGTTGCCGCCGAGCGCGTTGATCTCCGTGTGGCACATCGTGCAGTGCCCGAGACCCTCGACCAGATACGCGCCGCGATTCCACTCCACCGACTGCTTCGGATCGGGCTTGAACTCGCCCGCGCGGAAGAACAGCGCGCGCCAGCCGAGCAGGAGCTGGCGCTGGTTATAGGGAAAGCGCAGCGTATGCGCGCGATTGGGCTGATGCACGGGCGGCGTGGAAAGCAGATACGCGTAGATCGCGTCGGAGTCGGCGCGCGTGACTTTGGTGTACGAAGCGAACGGCATCGCGGGGTAGAGCAGCGTGCCGTCGCGCGATTTGCCTTCGTGCAGCATGCGGTAGAACTCGTCGGCGCTCCACGCGCCGATGCCGTATTCCTTGTCCGACGAGATATTCGGCGTGTAGAGCGTGCCGAACGGCGTTTCCATCGGGCGGCCGCCGCCGAACATCGGCTGCGAAGGCACGGTATGGCAGGCGATGCAGTCGCCCGCGCGCGAGAGATACTCGCCGCGCACGAGCAGCTCTGCATTGCTCGCCACGGGCTTGGCGTTGGCCGATGCCGCCGCTGCTGCTGCGGCGGCCGCATCCGCGGCATTGGCGGTGGGCGCGCCGGTTTGCGCGTGCGTGAGCGCAGTGCCCGTGCACCAGAGCGCGGCGCTCAGCGTCAGGGCGCGCGCGAAGCTTTTCGCGCGTGCTCGCGCCAACGCGGGGGCCGGCATCGTCGGGATGAGGGATCGAAGTTTGCGCACGTCGAGGCCTCGGCTAGTGGGGGACGCTGCCGCACGCGAGCGGCAAGGGCGAGGGCGCTGCGGGCATCGGGTTAGCCGGCGCGGGCTGCGCGGCGAGCCAGGCGGCGATGGCCGTGATGTCGCGCTCGGAGAGCAGCGAGGCGATGTCGTGCATGCAGTCCGGGCTGGCGGCGCGGCGCGCGCCGTAGCGGAACGCGCCCAGTTGTGCGCTGATGTAGTCGGCATGCAGGCCCACGAGGCCCGGAATGGCGGGCTGCATGCCGGTGAGCGAGGCGCCGTGGCAGGCCGCGCACGCTGGCACCTTGCGGCTGGCCTCGCCGTTCATGACGAGCGACTTGCCGAGCGCGAGCATGGCCGCATCCACCTTGGGCGTGGCGGGCGGCGGATACGGCGGATGCTCTTGCGCGAAGAACTCGGCGATCTGCTTCAAATAGGCATCGGGCAGATACGCGAGCAGATAGTTCATCGGCGGGTAACTGCGGCCGCCGTCGCGAAACGCGATGAGCTGGTTGTAGAGATAGCCGGCGGGCTTGCCGGCGAGGCGCGGGAAGTAGTCGTTGTCGGTGCCTTCGCCGTGTGCGCCGTGACACGCGGCGCAGCCCATCACGCGGGCCTGCATGGTGTCAGGCGCGCGCTCCGCGGGTGGCGCCGCGAAGGGCGCGGCGCACGGCAGCGCGAGCGCAAGGGCACAGAGGACAACGCGGACGATGCGGTTTCTCAATGATTCCCTCGTTGCGGATTGTGGACGGCAGGGACGGCACAAGCGCGATGCGATTCGGTATCAGTTGAGGCGTCGTCCGGCACGGTGATGGGCTCGCTCTTGTGCTGCGCCTTGAAGGCGCAGCGTGGCGACCGCGTTCCGGCACGCATCTTCTGGAGCACATTATCGTGGAAAAACGTGCGCTGTCGAGTTGAACGTGTACAAATTATCGACGACGGCTTTTTCGATTCGGCCTTTAAATAAGGACGTTTGCTAACGCATCCATATTGAGGATCAAACGCGGCTTGCATCGATAACTACGGAATCCGAATCAATTGATGCGGCCATGCGACTTTGTCCGGCGACGATTGCGCCCATCGTGCGCGGGCCGTCAATCATGCTGGCCGACCTAGTTGTCCGATGTCTTCGGTCTTGCGCCGGAGTCATGCGAAGCGGCGCTGGCGCGAGCGATGCGACGGCGGGGCGTGCGGTTGTCCGACGACGTATAATGAAACGAAACTCGCATCCCAAGGAGAGGACGATGGCCGATTCGAGCGCCGCGCCCATACCCACCCGCACCCGCAATCTTGCCGAACAGGCCGTCAATTACATCAACGAGCAGATCGCTTCGCGCATGCTCAAGCCCGGCGACAAGCTGCCGACCGAAAGCAGTCTCATGGGCACGCTAGGCGTGAGCCGCACCGTGGTGCGCGAGGCCATCTCGCGGCTGCAGGCCATGTCGGTGATCGAGACGCGTCACGGCATCGGCAGCTTCGTGCTGGAGCCGCGCCGCGAGCCGCTCGATCTCGAGGTCGTGCCGGCGAGCACGCTCAACGACCTGCTCTCGGTGCTCGAGCTGCGCATCAGCCTCGAAACGGAATGCGCCGGGCTCGCCGCGCAGCGCGCGAGCGAGCGCGATCTCGCGAATATCCGCACGGCGCTCGACGCGATTTCGGCCGCCACGCGCTCGGGCGGTGACAGCGCCAACGCCGACCTGCAGTTCCATGTCTCAGTGGCGCGCGCCACCGGCAACCGCTATTTCGTCGACATCCTCACGCAGATGGGCGCGGCGCTCATTCCGCGTCATCGCATCGATTCGGCCGGTATCGCGCACAGCGATCCCAAGGCCTATGCCGAACTCGTGAACCGCGAGCACGAGAGCATTTTCGAAGCCATCGCCAGGCACGATTCCGAAAGCGCGCGCGCGGCGATGCGCATGCATCTGTCGAGCAGCAGGGAGCGGTTGAGGCGGGCGGCGGCAGCGGGGGAGGGGGCTTGATAAGAGAAGAGCGATATTGTTTCGCTCGCGGTGACAAACGACGCGCCGGACGACATAGCCGGTCAGCGCGCCGATCGATCACCCCCGCACAACCTCCCCATCCCTGCGCCGCCAGAGCCCAAGCGGATTGGCATCCGCTAGCGCTTCGGGCAGCAGCTCAGCCGGAAAGTCCTGATAGCAGACCGGGCGCAGGAAGCGCTCGATCGCGCTCGTGCCCACCGAGGTCGCGCGGCTATCGGAGGTGGCCGGGAACGGTCCGCCATGGACCATCGCGTGGGCCACTTCCACGCCGGTCGGGAAGCCGTTCACGAGCAGGCGGCCCGCCTTGCGCTCGAGGATAGTCACGAGGCGCTTCGCGGCGGGCAGGTCGTCGCGCTCCATCTGGATCGTGGCGGTGAGCTGGCCCGCGAAGTGCTCCGCCACCGCAAACAGTTCCGCCACGTGCGCGCAGCGCACCAGGGTCGAAGCCGGACCGAACACTTCGTCTTCGAGTGCGTGCTGCGCGAGGAAGGTCTTCGCGTCGGTCACGAAGAGCGCGGCGCATGCCTCGTTCGGGCCGCGCTCCGGCTGGCCTTGCGCGCATGCCAGCACGCCCGGTGTTTCAGCGAGTCGTCGCACACCCTGTTCGTAAGCGGCGTGAATGCCAGCCGTCAGCATGGTTTGCGCGGGCTTGCCGGCGAGCGCCGCCTGGGCGGCCGCGACGAACTGTGCGAGCGCGGGGCTTTCCACGGCGATCACGAGCCCCGGGTTCGTACAGAACTGGCCCGCGCCGAGCATGAGCGAATCGACGAAACCCTGGGCGATGGCCGCGCCGCGCGTGGCGAGCGCCTCCTGCAACAGGAACACCGGATTGATACTGCTCATTTCCGCGTAGACGGGAATCGGCTCGGGTCGCTGCGCGGCGATCTGCATGAGCGCGGTGCCGCCCGCGCGCGAGCCGGTGAAGCCCACGGCCTTGATGGCCGGATGCGCGACGAGCGCCTCGCCCACGGTGCGCCCCGCGCCGACGATCAGCGAGAACACGCCTTCGGGCAGCCCCATGTCCTTGACGGCCTGCTGGATCACGCGGCCCACCATCTCCGAGGTGCCCAGGTGCGCGCCATGCGCCTTCACGACCACCGGGCAGCCGGCAGCGAGTGCGGCCGCCGTGTCGCCGCCCGCCACTGAGAAGGCGAGCGGGAAGTTGCTCGCGCCGAACACGGCGACCGGACCGACCGCGATCTTCTGCAGGCGCAGATCGGCGCGTGGCAGCGGCTTGCGCTCGGGCAGGGCGGAGTCGAGCGTCGCGCCAAGCCACAGGCCCTGGCGCACTTCCTGCGCGAACAGGCGCAACTGGCCCACGGTGCGGGCGCGCTCGCCTTCGAGGCGCGCCTTCGGCAGGCCCGTTTCCGCATGTGCGCGCTCCGTGAGCGCGTCGCCGAGCGCCGCGATGCCGTCGGCGATGCGCTCGAGGAACGACGCACGCACGGGCAGCGGCAGGCCGCGATAAGCGTCGAAGGCCGCGGCGGCCAGCGCGCAGGCCTGCACCACGTCTCCGACGGTGCCGCTGCCGAACACCGGGGCAGGGATGTCCGCGCCAGTCGATGGGTTGCAGGCCAGCAGCGGCTGGTCCGAGCCGCGCACCGCGCGGCCCCCGATCAGCATTTCGCCGGTGATTTGCATGTCGCCTCCTGATGTCGTTGCTAGATATATGTCATCGTACAACATAAGATCGGCAAGAGCCAATCCCGGCATGATGCGAGGCGCTTCCAGGCCCATAATTTGCGCTAGTCAGGCACTTTTCTGGCGCGCTGAAAGGGTAAACGCTATGTTGAAGTGATCGTACAACATCGCTAGAATGTCATCAGACAACGTACCACGATGCGACTTGTCGATGCCGAGCCACCGGCCAGGGCGCCAAATTGGAGACAACCCCGATGTCCACTTCCGCCACCCGCTACGAAGACCTGCTGGATTCGGCCAGCGCCAAGGTCAAGCGGCATGTCTTGCCGCTGTTCCTGATCATGTTCATCGCGAACTACATCGACCGCGTGAACGTCGGTTTCGCCGGCGCGCACATGAAGGCCGATATCGGTCTTTCGGCGGCGGCGTACGGCCTGGGCGCGGGGCTGTTCTTCGTCGGCTACGCGATCTTCGAAGTCCCGTCCAACATCCTGATGCAGAAGTTCGGCGCGCGCGCCTGGCTCACGCGCATCATGGGCACGTGGGGCATCGTCGCGGCGAGCATGGCCTTCGTGCACAACGAGACGTCGTTCTACGTGCTGCGTTTCTTGCTCGGCATCGCGGAAGCGGGCTTCTTCCCGGGCGTCGTCTATTACTTCGCGCAGTGGCTGCCGCAAAAGGAGCGCGGCAAGGCCGTGGCGATCTTCCTCGCGGGTTCGGCGTTCGCCTCGGTGCTCTCCGGCCCGGTCACGGGCGCGCTGCTTTCGGTGCACGGCTTGGGCCTCTCGGGCTGGCAGTGGATGTTCCTGATCGAAGGCGCGTTCTCCGTTGCGCTGTGCGGCGCGAGCTGGCTCATGCTGAAGTCGCGCATCCGCGACGCGCACTGGCTCTCCGGCGCCGAGCAGACCGCGCTCGAAACCTGCATGGCGAGCGAGCAGGCCGAGCGCGAAGCCGCGACGGGCGCGTATGTGCCGGTCACGCGGCTGTTGCGCGACCCGCAGATCGTGCTGTTCTGCTTCCTCTATTTCGCGATCCAGTTGACGATCTACGCGGCCACCTTCTGGCTGCCCACCATCATCCGCAAGATGGGCGGCCTCACCGACTTCCAGGTGGGCCTGTACAACACGATTCCGTGGATGATCGCCATCGTCGCGATGTACTGCTTCGCGCTGCTCTCGGCGAAATACCGCTTCCAGCAAGCCTGGCTCGCCGTTGCGCTCGTGATTGCCGCGTGCGGCCTGTTTGCCTCGACCTCGGCGGATCCGGTGTTCTCGTTCGTTGCGATCTGCTTCTCGGCCATCGGCTTCAAGGCGGCTTCGTCGCTGTTCTGGCCGATCCCGCAGGGCTATCTCGACACCCGCGTGGCCGCCGCGGTGATCGCGCTCATCAATTCGCTCGGCAACCTGGGCGGCTTCTTTGCCCCGGCCACCTTCGGCTACTTGCAGCAGCACACGGGCTCGATCACGGGCGGGCTTTACGGCCTTGGCGTGACGTCGCTGATCGCCGCCGCCGTCGCGTTCCTCGCGCGCAACAAGCCTGCGCGCCGCGCCTTTGCCGAGGCGCCGGTGCAGGGCAGCGCGCAGTGAACGCACGCGAATTTGCGCGCGGAGAGAAGTCGCCGCGCGTCTCGCTCTATCGCGTCGGTGCGCAAAGCGGCGCGCTCACGCTTGCTTTGCGCCGCACGGGCGGGCAGGGCGCGAACCGGGTCGAAATCGTCGCCGCGCAAGATGGCGCGGATGCAGCGGATGCTCATCAGGTATCCTGATTATTGGAATCGTCAGGCGCAGCGCGCCGCATTTATTGAGGTCATGCTTCCATGTCTACACAGAACGTCCAGCCATACGGCGAGCCGAAAGTCACGTCGAGTGCCACGCCCGTCGTGACCGAACTGCGCGTCGTGCCCGTTGCGGGCCGCGACAGCATGCTGATGAATCTCTCCGGCGCACACGGCCCGTTCTTCACGCGCAACGTCGTGCTGCTGCGCGACAGCGCGGGCAACACGGGCGTGG
Organism: Paraburkholderia silviterrae; assembly: GCF_004353915.1. Taxonomy (GTDB): domain Bacteria; phylum Pseudomonadota; class Gammaproteobacteria; order Burkholderiales; family Burkholderiaceae; genus Paraburkholderia; species Paraburkholderia silviterrae. The sequence continues at coordinate 29,001 of NZ_SMRP01000035.1, forward strand.
GCGAAGTGCCGGGCGGCGAGTCGATCCGCAAGACGCTCGACGACGCGCGCGCCTTCGTGGTCGGCCAGTCGATCGGCAATCTGCAGGCGGTGCTCAACACGGTGCGCAAGCAGTTCGCCGATCGCGACGCGCTCGGCCGCGGCCTGCAGACCTTCGACCTGCGCACGACCATCCACGCCGTGACCGCGCTCGAGGCCGCGCTGCTCGACCTGCTCGGCCAGCATCTGAACGTGCCCGTTGCTGCACTGCTGGGCGAAGGGCAGCAGCGCAGCGAAGTGGAGATGCTTGGCTATCTGTTCTTCATCGGCGATCGCAACAAGACCGATCTGCCGTACGCGAGCGGCGCCGATGGCCGCGACGACTGGGAGCGCCTGCGCACCGAAGCAGCGATGACGCCCGAAGCCGTCGTGCGCCTGGCCGAGGCCGCGCAACAGCGTTACGGCTTCAACGACTTCAAGCTCAAGGGCGGGGTGCTGGCGGGCGACGCGGAAATGGAGGCCGTCACGGCGCTGGCCGAGCGCTTCCCGCGAGCGCGCGTGACGCTCGACCCGAACGGCGCGTGGTCGCTCGCCGAGGCCATCCGCCTGTGCCGCGACAAGCACGGCGTGCTCGCTTACGCGGAAGACCCCTGCGGCGCGGAAAACGGCTACTCGGGCCGCGAAGTGATGGCCGAGTTCCGCCGCGCGACGGGCCTGCCCACGGCCACCAACATGATCGCCACCGACTGGCGCCAGATGGGCCACGCGATCCAGCTGCAATCGGTGGACATTCCGCTCGCGGACCCGCATTTCTGGACCATGCAGGGCTCGGTGCGCGTGGCGCAGATGTGCAACGACTGGGGGCTCACGTGGGGCTCGCACTCGAATAACCACTTCGACATTTCGCTCGCGATGTTCACGCATGTGGCCGCCGCGGCGCCCGGCAAGATCACTGCGATCGACACGCACTGGATCTGGCAGGACGGCCAGCGCCTCACGCGCGAGCCGCTGCAAATCGCAGGCGGCAAGGTGCAGGTGCCGCACAAGCCGGGCCTCGGCATCGAGATCGACCTGGACGCGCTGGAGCAAGCGCACGCGCTCTATCAGCAGCACGGCCTGGGCGCACGCGACGACGCGATCGCCATGCAGTACCTCATTCCCAACTGGAAGTTCGACAACAAGCGCTCGTGCCTCGTGCGCTGAGCGCGGCCCGAACGCCACGCCATCGACTGAACACCTTTACCGACTTCATCACAGGATCAAGACCATGACCACGCCGCAAGAGCTCAAGCAAATCGTTTCCGACGGCCTGCTTTCGTTCCCCGTCACCGACTTCGACGCAGAGGGCAACTTCCGCGCCGGCACCTATGCCGAGCGCCTCGAATGGCTCGCCCCCTACGGCGCGAGCGCTTTGTTTGCGGCGGGCGGCACGGGCGAATTCTTCTCGCTCACGAAAAGCGAGTACTCCCAGGTGATCAAGACCGCCACTGAAACCTGCAAGGGCAAGGTGCCGATTCTCGCGGGCGCGGGCGGCCCGACGCGCGTGGCCATCGAGTACGCGCAGGAAGCGGAGCGCAACGGCGCGCAAGGCATACTGCTGATGCCGCATTACCTCACGGAAGCCTCGCAGGAAGGTATTGCGGCTCACGTCGAGCAGGTCTGCAAGGCCGTTCCCAGGATGGGCGTGATCGTCTACAACCGCGCGAATTCGAAGCTCGGCGCCGACATGCTCGAACTGCTGGCGCAGCGCTGCGAGAACCTCATCGGCTTCAAGGACGGCGTGGGCGATATCGAGTCGATGGTGACGATCCGCCGGCGCCTGGGCGAGCGCTTCTCGTACCTCGGCGGCCTGCCCACGGCGGAAGTCTACGCGGCGGCCTACAAGGCGCTGGGCGTGCCCGTGTACTCGTCGGCGGTGTTCAACTTCATTCCGAAGACGGCGATGGACTTCTACCGCGCGATTGCCGCGGACGATCACGCCACCGTCGGCAAGCTCATCGACGAGTTCTTCCTGCCGTACCTGAAGATCCGCAATCGCCGCGCCGGCTACGCGGTGAGCATTGTGAAGGGGGGCGCGAAGCTCGTCGGCCACGACGCGGGCCCGGTGCGCGCGCCGCTCACCGACCTCAACGAAGAGGAAATGGCGCAGCTCGACGCGCTCATCAAGAAGCTGGGTGCGCAGTAATTCCGCGCAGCTCAATGCCCGGCGGCGTCGCCGAACAGATCGAAGTTGGCCTGATCGGCGGCTGGCGCTGCGGCGCTGTCTTGCGCGTTCGTGCGCTTGCGCCGCTGGCCCTTTTGCTGGCGCGGCTTGCCGAACAGATCCTCCGCGGTAAAGCCGAATTCGGCGATGGCGGCACGGGCGGCCGCAAGCGCGTCTTGAGCCGCCTCGGCGCGCAACGCTTCGATGCGCGCGTCCAGGGCGCGTTTTTCGGCGAGCAATTCGAGGTAGGTAGCCATCTGCTGTCTGGTCGGTTGGGGTGGTGGGAGCGGTAGATTTTACGTCAAGCGCTGCGCGCCGTGCGTGACATGGCGCTCATCATCGAGGCGAACCGGCGCCCACGCTCACAGATACGCGGCAAGCAGCGTCGTCACGAGCGCCGAAAGCGCCAGCAGCAGCGCAGCGAGCCAGAGCGAGGCGCGCCGCGGCGCGCGCACGGCAGCGGGCAGGCGCTTGGCGCCCGTCACCATCGGGCCGAGCAGATTGTGGCCCTTGAGGAGCGCATAGACCGCGATCGCGCATACATGCAGCACGACGGCTGCGGCCAGCAGGTCCCACCCCCAGGCGTGGATGGCCGCGATCGCATTCGCGACGGCGGCCGGGACGATCTCGGAGAGCGGGCCTTCGTCGGCGATATCGTTGTTGTCGTAGAGGCCAGAGAGCGTTTCGACGAGCAGCAGCGCGAGCAGAAACAGCACCATCCACCCGCCCGCCGCGTTGTGGCCGACCTGCACGTCGGGCTCGCGCCGCGCCAGATGGCGCAAATGCCGCCACGCCGCAGCGGGCGTCGCGACGAAGCGCGTGAAGCGCGCGGTCTCGCTGCCGAAGCAGCCCCACAGCAGACGGAACAGCACGAGCGCGAGCAGCGTCTCGCCCGCGCGCACGTGCAGATGCATCCAGTTCAAGCGTTGCGAGACATAGGCGAGCGCCACGAGCACAACGGCGAGCCAGTGAAACAGCCGCACGGGCAGATCCCAGACACGCACACGGCGCGTGAGCGCGGCACTGGGCGAGGGCGAGGCGTCAGGTCCGGTATCCATGGCAATCCTCTATATTGCGGCGAGTGTGGGCGAGCGGGCGCGTTGGCGCGGCGCTGATTGCACTGTAACGCTGCCATGCGCGGCGCGCTCGTGCCCGGCATGGCGTCGGCTCGCGCTTTCGGCCATACTTGCGCCAGTTTTACACGACCCGCGAACAACGAAGCCGATGAACAAGAACCGACTCGAAGCGTTCAGCGATGGCGTGCTCGCCATCATCATCACCATCATGGTGCTGGAACTCAAAGTGCCGCACGGCGAGGATATCGCGGCGCTCCTGCCGTTGTGGCCCACGGTGCTCAGCTACATCCTGAGCTTCGTGTATGTCGGCATTTACTGGAACAACCATCATCACATGCTGCACGCTTCCAGCAGCGTGAACGGCACCGTGCTATGGGCGAACCTGCATCTATTATTCTGGCTTTCGCTGCTGCCGTTCACCACGGGATGGATGGGCGAGAACCACTTCGGGCGCTGGCCTACCGTGCTTTACGGCCTGAATCTGCTGTTCTGCGCGATCGCCTACGTCGCGCTGCAAGGGACGCTGGTACGCCATCACGGCGCGCAAAGCGCGCTCGCGCGTGCGCTGGCACACGATATGAAGGGCAAGGCTTCGGTGGTGGGGTACGTGCTGGGAATGGGGCTGGCGGCGGCGGGGTGGCCGCATTTCGGCGCGCTGTTCTTCGTGGCGGTGGCGCTGCTGTGGCTCGTGCCGGACCGCCGGATGGAGCGCCTCGTGGCGGCCGCGCACGAGCCGCCGCAAGAATAAATCAGGCGGGCGCGGTCTGCCTGTGGCGATGGAGACCGCGCCCGCTTCCGTCTACGTGGTCTCGACGGATTAGCTGGCCATATGCTTGCGCTGCGCCAGCTCCTTCGCCTTGGCGATGTCCGCCTGGATCACCGGCAGTCCTTCGCTTGCGGCCTTCTTCAGCCCCGCATCGCGGCCCGAGGCGATTTCCGCCTGGAAGGCCGAAAGCGTCTTTTGCTGGCCGGCCAGCGCCACCTGCTCGATATAGGCCTTGTCGAAATCGGCGCCGCGCAGATTCTTGATGCTGTCGATCGTGGCCATGTCCGGGTCGTTGCGCGGCACGTCCACGCCGCGCGGGCTCGCGGCGCGCATCGAGTTGGAGAGCTTCGTGTAGTCGGAGACGATCTGCTCCGCGAAGGCCTTCACTTCGCGGTCGGAAGAGCGCGAATCGGCAATGCGCGCGGCGTCGCGTTGCGTGGCGACGGTCTGCGTGCCGTCTGCGATGAAGCTCTTGTCGGCTTCATGCAGCTTGTCTGCGGCACCGGCGGCGGCCGCATTGGTCGTGGCAGCCGTGGTCGCATTGGCGGTGGCGGGGTTGGTGCCGGCAGGCGCCGCGGTCTGGGCGTGAGCGCCCAGCGAGAGCACGAGAAGGCCGGCGGCGGATGCAGTGGCGAGCGAAGCAAGCGAGAGGCGGGGCATAGGAACTCCTTTCTACGTGATTTATCGATTGCACAAACGAGGCCCTGGCGGGATGCGATACGCATGTGTTGCGCGGGCTTCGTTTGCGACCGCTGTGCGAGCTTGTCGCGCAACGGTCTGATGAATTCTAGGAAGGCTTGGCGCGTAGAGGTGAAACCATGGCGTCGCTTCTGTAACGGTTGGTAAGAACGCTGGGCGGCGCAAGAGAGCCGCTCGCGATTCATCGCGATGTCATCGGCATCGTGCAAGACGTGAGACGCCGCTCGATCTGCGCATATGCACTGTTGCGGCGTGCGTGGGCCAATAGTGCATATGCATCGATTGCGGCGCTGCTCATCCCCAGGCGTGCGTCGATCGTGTTGCGGCACATCTGCAGCGATACGGTACGCCAATGTGCCTGGCAGATGGCACAATGGTCCCATTCGTTCACGTCTGATTTCACGTATTCGTCACTTCGATCCCGTATAGAGCGGCGGGACTCGCGAGACCAACAGGATGGCATCCAGCACGAACCCGATGACCGGCAAGGGCAGACGTTTCGTCGAGCGCATCTGGCGATTGCGCATGGCGGGGCTGGGGCTCGGGTTCTTCTGCGTGGCTTCGGTGTTCGTGCAGCAGGGGCGCGGTCCGTTGCTCTGGGCACTGCTCGTATTCCATGGCTTCATCTGGCCACACGTGGCGCGCCGTGCCGCGCACGCATGTGCTGTGCCGTATCGCGGCGAGCGCCTCAATCTGATGGTCGACTCGGCAATGGGCGGCCTGTGGGTGGTCGCAATGCGCTTCAACTTGCTGCCGAGCGTGCTGATCCTCGTGATGCTCAGCATGGACAACATCGCGGCGGGCGGCGTCAGGCTCTTCATGCGCGGCGCCGCCGCGCATCTCGTGGGATTCGCGCTCGGGCTGCTGTTGCCCGGTTTTGCGTTCGAGCCGGACACGCGCATGCCCACGATTCTCGCCTGCCTGCCGTTTCTCATCGTCTATCCGCTCGTGCTCGGCTGGAGCACGTATCGCATTTCGAAGAAGCTCGCCGAGCAGACGCGCACGCTAGAACGCTTGAGCCGCACCGACGGTCTCACGGGCCTGCTCAATCGCCGCCACTGGGAAGAGCTGCTCGCCGAGGAATTCGAGCGGTGCTGCTCGGCGCACTATGCGTCGTCGCTGCTGCTCATCGATCTCGATCACTTCAAGAGCGTCAACGACACGCGCGGCCACCCGGCCGGCGACGCGGTGCTGCAGGCCTTCGCGGCGCTGCTGCGCGAGCACTTTCGCGTGGGCGGCAGCATCGGGCGTTACGGCGGCGAGGAATTCGGCATCGTGTTGCCGGGCGCGACGCTGGCTGAGGCGCGCGCGGTGGCCGAGCGCTTTGCGGCGTCGGTGCGGATGAAGGCGCGGGAAGCGGGCACGGCGTGCCCATGCACGGTAAGCATCGGCGTCGCGCAATGCGACGAGACGATGAACGATTACACCGAATGGCTCAAGCAAGCGGACGCGAGTCTTTATCGCGCGAAAGTGGCGGGCCGCGACCGCGTGGTGGCGGCACACGTCGATGCGGCGTGAGCGCGAGCCTGCGCGCTCAAGCCTGGATGCGAAGACGCAACGGCCGAAACGCGCCAGCCTTGCAGGCATGGCGCGTCCGGCAACGCATCCGGATCATCAGGGCAGTGAAATCGTGAGATTGGCCGATTGCGGCCCGAGCTTGACGATGTTCGTATAAGGCGCGAGCGTGCGCACGGTGCTGTCACGCAGCCAGGTGTTGAGGCCGAGCCACGCGAGAACGCCGACCAGCGCGAACACGGCGCCAATGGTCCAGAGCGGCACTTCGCGCTTGAGGCGGTGCACGACGAGATCGGGCAGCGACCAGTGCGGCGCGAACGCCGCGCGCTTGCCCTTCATGTGGGCGATTTCGTCGCCGATGCGCGCCGTGAGATACGCAAGCTTCTCGGGCCCCTCGAGCATGTACTTGCCCTGGAAGCCCAGCAGCAGGCACATGTGAAAGACCTCGAGCGACTGCAGCCGCGCCGCGCCCTGCGCGCGGCATTCCTCCAGATACTGGAAGAACTTCTCGCCAGCGAGCTGCTCGCCGAACAGCGTGAGCTGCAACGGCCGGCGCTCCCAGTCCGAGCGGATCTTGAACGGCGAGGAGAGCACCGACTCGTCGATGGCCGCGCAGAACGCGAACTTCGCGGCATAGACGTCTTCAGCCGCGATATTGAGCTTCTTCGCGCCGCGCTCGAAATCGCCGAGAAACTGCTGCACGCGCGCGCCGAATTCCTTCGCGTCGCCGGGCTCGCGGCCGTTCTTCAACAGGAACAGCATGAAGAAACCGTCGTACAGCAAGTCGAGCAACGAGCGGACCTGGTACGCGGGCTCGCTTGACGGCATGGCCGGCGTGGGCGACGCGGAAGGCGGCGGTGTCACGCCGAACAGGGAAGGCGCGTTCGTCATGACGTCACCGCGATGAGTTCGAGTTTGAGATCGTTGATGCCCGAGGGCGTGTAGACCATGGTCGACTGCGCCTGGATCATGCGCTCATAGAGCGCGCTGCGCGACTCCAGCGCGAAGTAGCACGCGCCCGGGCGCACCGGAATGGCCGGCGGCACCTGCGGCGTGTAGACGAGGCGCACGCCGGGCATGGCGGAGAGCACGAGCTTGTCGACGTCGTCGGGGGCGCCCACCTTGAAGCGCGCGGGCACGGCCTCGACCAGATCGACCGCGGGCATGTCGGCGGAAACGGCCAGATAGAACGTGGTCTTGTCGTCGATTTTGCCGGAATCGAGGCGCCCGATATGGAACGACGCCCGCACTTCCTCGAGCGCGATCGCGAAGTACTGCGTGGAGATCACCGTCTCGAGCAGGTCGCGCAGGATGGTGTCGAGGCGCGCGAAGCCGGGGCCCGGTTCGTCGTGGCGATAGGCGGGCAGGTCGGCGAGCGTATGGTTCTTCGAGAACGTGAGCAACTGGCCGGCGAGGCGCAACTGCTCCTGGAAGAGCCGCTCGGGATGCAGCGCCGCGTGCTGGTACAGATGCGCGAGCGTCGCGAACGCGCCGCTTGCCGTGTGCAGCAGCCAGAACGAGGCGATGTCGCCCGAACGGAATTCGATGATGTTCTTGGTGGGCTCGCGATGGAAGCCATAGAGCGCGTTGACCTTGGCCTGCAAGGCATCGATCAGCCGGCGCAGACGCTGATGCAGGAGCGGCGACGCCTCGATCGCAAGACTGGGCGGCACGAAGCTCTCGTCGGCCTCGAAGCCCGAGGACGCGGTGCGCCGCACGCGCACGACCGGCACCGCGAGCAGCTGGTCGCGCGGCTCGGTGTGGGCGACGAGCTTCACGTTGCTCTTGAGGAACGTGACGTCGGCCAGCGCGGCGTCCGTATAGTGGTCGGACACGCTGGCCTGATCGCTCACGTAGCGCGCGACGAAGCCGGCGTCGCGATCGCTCGAGTAGTTCGAGCCGTTTTCGCGCACCTGGTGCAGCGCAAGATAGAACGTGAATTCGTTGATACCTTCAGGCAGCGCATCGAGCGCGACAGGCGGCGGCAGGTCGTCGGCCTGCGGCGCGGAGTACAGCGTGCCGTCGGGAAACACGAGCGAGAGCTCGTTCAGGCGCAGGATGTTGCTGCCGAGCGAATCGTGATCGACGCGGATCGAGCGCACGCCCCAGTTATATGGCTGGATGGCCTGGATCGACTCGAAGAGCCGCGCTTCGTGATAGGCGTCTTGCCGCTGGAAGTGCTGAGGCCTGAGAAAGAGGCCTTCCCCCCATAGCACTTTCGAGGAATAGCTCATGTTGATTCAGCGTTATGCGTCGATCGGGCCTGCGCGTGCCGACGGACTGGATTGGTTAAAGTGCTTCGCTTCTATCACGGTTCAATTGCACCGCTATTGCAGCTGCATTCCCGTTGCTTCTGGCCCGCTTTAAATCGCCGCTCGCGGCGATTTATCCACAAGTTACCGACGAGAGCAGATTGAGCGCTTGCGCCGACTGCCCCGCACCGGACGGAATTACCGTGCCGCTCGTAACGGTCATGGCGCAGTTGTGCAGGCCGACCATTATGCCGGATTTCTCCGATTTCGCCGGGTCAAATGCGAACTTCCAACGCTCCATTGCCGGGTCCCGAAAGAGTGCGACGATCCCGAACGCCTGCGCTTCGCGCGAGACCTTCTCGGTCGCGTTATAGCGCTGCCCCGGGATCAGCGTGATTTCGCGCACACTCAGCAAGTCGCCGCCCAGCGTGCTTTTTTCCTTCGCGGGGTCGGTAAAGGTATCAAAAGGCGCCTGCTCGAACGAGGTCGGGTCTTTCAGCGTGTAGAGGCGCACCACTAATGCGAGCGGCTTGTTGTCGTTCGCCGCGTTCAGGTTGCGCGCCGCATAAAGCGTGATGCCCAGATCGCGCGGTGGCTTCTGGCTGTCCGGCACGTCGGGCTTGCCGATGCCGGCGAACTGCAGGGCGGCCGACGCCGCGCTCCCAATCGCGGGCACCGCCGCCGCACAGCCGCCCAGCAAGGCGGCAGCGGCACACAGCGCAACCGCATTCGATGCGAATTGAATAATGCGCACAGTCATTTTTATCGCGGGCGCTCGGACCCGTGCTCTCCAGCTACGTTAATATGTCTTGGCGCGGGTAATGCACGGCGCATTGCGCGGGCATTAACCCTCCCCGTGGTGCCTTCATTTATTTAATGGAGCAGGAAATTTTTCCTTCCCGCGCCGCCGCTTTCAATGGTCATATCGGTATTTTTTCCTTGGTCCACTCGCCGTTTATTCGCGGGTTCAGTGCTTTTAGCCCGCATGCTATTTCTGGCGCTTTTAAAACAAGGTTAAGTCATCTTGAAATTAAGAAAATTGGCCTGTACTATACGGCGCGCTGGGGGATAAGTAAAACTCCTGCCTCTGAATTAAAAAATTAACCGGTCTAACGGCGGTGAAAGAACGATGAAAAAGCGGGTTTTTTCGAAGCTAACGGGGGTTGTGATCGCTTGCGGTGTAATCGTCGCCGGCTGCGCTTCCCAGAGCAACACTCTCTCGACATCGCCCGAGGCCTTCAACAAGGCGCTCGCGGACGCGGACACGCTTTCGAAGGGCGGCAACCAGGACCAGGCCATTGCGGCTTATCAGAAGCTCGCCGCCGCCGATCCCACGCGTGAGGAGCCGTGGTCGCGCATCGCGCAGATCCAGTTCCAGCAACAGCATTACGGCCAGGCGATCGTCGCCGCGCAGGAAGCCCTGCAGCGCGACCAGACCGATCGCGCCGCGAAGAGCGTGCTCGCCGTGGCGGGCCTGCGCGTGGCCACGCAGTCGCTCGGCGAGCTGCGCCAGGACGCGTCGCTGCAAGGCGATGCGAAGACAGACGCCCAGGCGCTCGCCAAGGAGCTGCGCGACACGCTCGGCGAAGACGCGCTGTTCCCGCCCGATCAGAGCGCGAAGACGGCCGCGAAGAAGAAGCGCTACGTGCGCCACGTCGTGAAGGCGGCGCCCAAGGCCACCGAGGCGGCCGATGGCGCGACCGCGCCGGCGCAGACTCCGCCCACGTCTGCCGTTGCGCCCACGGCAACGGCGCCTGGCAAGGCGGCCGGCAACGGCGCGGACCCGTTTAGCGCGCTGCGCTAGGCGGCAGCGGCGGTGAGCGGCAACACCACTGGCTAGCAAGGCCACAACGAAGGCCATAACGAAGGTCAAAACGGAAGCAGGGAGCCGTCGATGGCAAAGAAAGAAAGCATTCAGAAGCGCTTGGGGAAGGTGCGGCCGCCGCGCGTCCAGCTGACCTACGAGGTCGAGCGTGGCGACGCGATCGAAGTGAAAGAGCTGCCGTTCGTTGTCGGCGTGATGGGCGATCTGGCCGGTCAATCGGAAATCGAGCAACCCAAGCTGCGCGAGCGCAAGTTCATCAATATCGACCGCGATAATTTCGACGACGTGATGAAGGGCATCGAGCCGCGCGCCGTGTATCAGGTGGAAAACCGCCTGAGCGGCGAGGGCGGCAAGTTCGCCGTCGATCTGCACTTCAAGTCGATGGCCGATTTCAACCCGGACGAGGTCGTCGCCCAGGTCGAGCCGCTGCGGCGCCTGCTCGAGGCGCGCTCGAAGCTCGCGGACCTGCGCAACAAGCTTGCCGGCAACGACAAGCTCGAAGACCTGCTGAGCGAAGTGCTCTCCAACACGCAGCAATTGCAGGCGCTGGCGGAGAACGCGGGCAAGCGCTCGTCGGACGACGAGCCCAAGGGCGAATGAGGCGGGGGTAAGACATGAACCAGCAAAGCGCAGCCGCTCAACAGTTGCAAGAAGCGGCGCAGGGCGAATCCTCGCCGTCGTTGCTCGACGACATCGTCGAGAAGAGCAAGGTCGCCAAGTCCGATTCGGAGCACGCACGCGCGAAGGATCTGATCGGCGAGCTCGTGCACCAGGTGCTCGACGGCACGGTGGTCGTCTCCAACAATCTTTCGGCGACCATCGACGCCCGCGTGGCCGAGCTCGACCGCCTCATTTCGGACCAGCTCTCCGCCGTGATGCACGCACCGGAGTTCCAGCGCCTCGAAAGCACGTGGCGCGGCCTCGAATACCTGTGCAAGGAAAGCAACACCGGCCAGACCATCAAGATCAAGGCGCTGCACGCGCCCAAGCGCGACGTCGTGCGCGACTTCAAGACGGCCGTCGAATTCGACCAGAGCGCGCTCTTCAAGAAGGTCTATGAAGAAGAGTTCGGCACCTTCGGCGGCGCGCCGTTCGGCACGCTGATCGGCGACTACGAAATCACGCGCCAGCCCGAGGACATGTACTTCATCGAGCAGATGTCGCATGTCGCGGCGGCCGCGCACGCGCCGTTCATCGCATCGGCCTCGCCCGAGTTGATGGGCCTCGAATCGTTTGCCGACCTCGGCAAGCCGCGCGATCTCGGCAAGGTGTTCGACACCGTCGAGTACGCGAAGTGGAAGTCGTTCCGCGACTCCGAGGATTCGCGCTACGTGGGCCTCACGCTGCCGCGCTTTCTCGGCCGCCTGCCGTTCAATCCGAAGGACGGCGCCACGGCGGAAGGCTTCAACTTCGTCGAGGACGTGGACGGCACCGATCACGGCAAGTACCTCTGGTGCAACGCTGCGTGGGCTTTTGCGGCGCGCCTGACGCACGCGTTCGACGAGTATGGCTGGTGCGCCGCGATTCGCGGCGTGGAAGGCGGCGGCCTCGTGGAGAACCTGCCCACCCACACGTTCAAGACCGACGACGGCGAGGTCGCGCTCAAGTGCCCGACCGAGATCGCGGTGACCGACCGCCGCGAGAAGGAACTGAGCGACCTCGGCTTCATCCCGCTCGTGCACTGCAAGAATTCCGACTACGCCGCGTTTTTTGCCGCGCAATCGACCCAGAAGGCGAAGAAGTACAGCACCGACAGCGCCAATGCGAACGCCGTGCTCTCCGCCCAGCTTCAGTACATTTTCTCGGTGTCGCGCGTGGCGCACTACCTGAAGGCGATGATGCGCGACAAGATCGGCAGCTTCGCTTCGGCGCAGAACGTCGAGGTGTTCCTGAACCGCTGGATTTCGCAGTACGTGCTGCTCGACGACAACGCCTCGCAGGAGCAGAAGGCCCAGTTCCCGCTGCGCGAAGCCTCGATCCAGGTTGCGGAGATTCCGGGCCGCCCGGGTTCATACCGTTCGGTCGCGTTCCTGCGCCCGCACTTCCAGCTCGACGAGCTTTCTATCTCGCTGCGGCTCGTGGCGGATCTGCCGAAGCCGGCCAATTCGTAAGCTCGCGTAGAACCCGCGAGTCACAGTGGCATCCGGCTGTGCGGGCAGCATGAAGCATCGGGAGCCTGACCCTTGCGTTTGCGGGGCCAGGCGCCAGAGACTGCGGTACAACAGGCGGACTGGCAGCGCGTCTGCCGCCGTCGTACAAACCACCTCTATGGGGAGCGATACGTTATGAAGGACATCTATCTAAAGTTCGGCAATCCGGCGATCAAGGGCGAATCGCAGGACAAGGACCACGCGAACTGGGTCGAGATCGATTCGTGGAATCACTCGATCCTGCAGCCGCGCTCGGCCACGGCGTCGACGGCGGGCGGCCACACGGCAGGGCGCTGCGAGCATGCCGACATGCGCTTCACGAAGGACATCGACGTCGTCAGCCCGCTGCTGTATCAGCACGCTTCGGGCGGCACGACGTTCGACGAAGTCACGATCGACTTCATGCGCTCGGACGGCGAAGGCAACCGCATCAAGTACCTCGAGATCAAGCTCAAGTACGTGATCATTTCGAGCGTCACGCCGTCGGTCGTCGGCGAGGGCCTGCCGAGCGAAGAGTTCTCGCTCAAGTACGCTGCCGTGCAGTGGAAGTACACGCAGCAGAAGATCGGCGGCAACCAGGGCGGCAACGCCCAGGGTGCATGGAGCCTGACGAAGAACGACAAGACCTACGCGGTCTGATTCGATGTCTGATTAGCCCGGGCGATGCGCGCCGTGCGCGCCGCCCGGGCATTGCCATTCTGGTTTGATGAAGCGCTTCGAACCCAGTTTCTTCGACAAGCTGTTCGACGACGAACCGCATTTGCCGGCACCCGCCGCCATGCGGCAATTGTCGCTGGAAGAGCTCAAGGCGACCGTCGCACGCGATCTCGAGTCGATCCTGAATACGCGCATCGCGTATACGGAGGCGATGCTCGCGCACCTGCCGGAGTGCCGGAAGTCCTTGCTGACCTATGGCCTGAACGACTTCGCCGGGATGAGTCTCGCGAGCCACAACGACCGCACGTTCATCTGCAATTCGATCCAGCAGGCTATTACGCGGCACGAGCCGCGTCTGCAGGGGGTCAGCGTGACGCTCGAACTGAATTCCCGCTCGACCAGCGTGCTGAATTTCGTTATTCAGGCGTTACTGGTGGTCCATCCGGCCGAAGAGCCGGTAAACTTCGACGCTATGCTGCAGCCTTCCACGCTGCAGTATTCGGTGACGCGCGCACGCGCGAAGACATAAGAACGCACCGCCCGGTGCCGCGTGGCCACGCGGCATGGACTGGCGGGGCGCGAAGCAGGACTTTGGGGGGCGCGAGCCGCGATGGAAGAGTTGTTGCCATATTACGAGCGCGAGCTGTCGTTCCTGCGACGCTATTCGGGCGAATTCGCCCAGCGCTATCCGAAGATCGCAGCGCGGCTTGCGATGACGGGCGAGCAATGCGAAGACCCGCACGTCGAACGCATGATCGAGTCGTTCGCGCTGTTGGGCGCGCGCATCAACAAGCGTCTCGACGACGACTACCCGGAATTCACCGAAGCGCTGCTCGAAGTCCTCTATCCGCACTATCTGCGGCCTTTTCCCTCGTGCTCGATCGCGCAGCTCGGCACGAGCGCATCGTTCGTCAATCTCAGCGCGCCCGCGGTGATCGAGCGCGGCACGCAGCTCCGGTCGCGGCCCTTGCGCGGCGTGCAGTGCCGCTTTCGCACGGCCTATGACGTCACGCTCGCGCCCGTGCGCATCTCCGAGGCGCGCTACATGCCCGTGGCGATGGCGCCGAGCTCGATCGTGCTGCCGGCGGACGCCACCGGCGTGATTTCGATCACGTTCGAATCGATCTCTGCGCAACTGGATCTGGCCGCGCTGAAAGTGCCGCAATTGCGCGCCTACCTGCACGGCGAGCAATCGTTCATTGCGGCGCTCGGCGACTGTCTGTTCGTGAATGCGCTCGGCGCATGGGTCGAACCCGAGCGCAACGGGCGCTGGAAGGCGCTGCGCGAGCTGCCGTTTGCGCAGGTGGGCTTCGCCGATGACGATGCGCTCATCGACTTTCCCGCAAGATCGCATCCCGCCTACCGTCTGCTCACTGAATACTTCGCGTTTCCGGCCAAATTCGATTTCGTCGATTTCGACCTCGCGGCCATGAGCGCCGCCACGGGCCGCTGCCAGCGGCTCACGCTGCACATCGTGCTCAAGGAAGTGCGCGGCGACTCGCACGAGGCGCGCCTGCTCGACACGCTCGCGGCGCATCATCTGCGGCTTTTCTGCACGCCGGTCGTGAATCTCTTCAAGCAGCCCGGCGAGCCGATCCGCCTGAACCATCAGGCCATTGCGTATCCGGTGATTGGCGAGGCGCGCCGCGCGTTCGCCTACGAGGTCTATTCGATCGATTCCGTGAAACTCGTCCAGCAGCGGGCCAATGAAGAATCGGTCGTGGAATTCCGGCCGTTCTATTCGCTGCGCCACGGCGAGTCCGCGCGCGCCGGCCATTACTGGTTTGCGCGCCGCGACGAATGGGTCGCGCAAAAGAGCCCCGGCTACGAAACCGAAATATCGATTGTCGACATCGACTTCGATCCCTCGGCGGAGCAGACCGATACGCTGAGCCTGGAGCTCACCTGCACGAACCGCGATCTGCCTGCGGGGCTCGCCGTGGGGCTCGAAGGCGGCGACCTGTTTCAAGAGGGCGGTTCGCTCACGAACCAGATCACACTGCTCGCGCGGCCCACGCCGTGCGTGCGCTTCGAGCGCCGCCAGGCTGCGCACTGGCGCCTGATCTCGCATCTGTCGCTCAGCCACGTCTCGCTCACGAGCGGCGGCGCGACGACGCTCAAGGAAATGCTCACGCTCTACGACATGCGCCGCTCGGCGGTCTCGTCGCGGCACATCGACGGCATTGTGAACGTGGAGCAGCGCCCGGCCGTGCAATGGCTGCCCGGCAAGCCGTTCGCCACGTTCGTGCGCGGCGTGGAGATTCGCGTGACCGTGGACGCAGACCACTTCGTCGGCACGAGCCTCGGCACTTTCGCGCGCGTGCTCGACGTGTTCTTCGGTCTGTATGTGCATATCAACAGCTTTATTGAACTGGTGGTGATTTCGCAACTCACCGGCGAGGAGATCCTGCGATGCAAGCCCCGCAGCGGCGAATCGATCCTGGTGTAATCGAGCGCCTGCTCGACGAGCCGCACCGCTTCGAATTTTTTCAGGCGGTGCGCCTGCTCGAGCGCTGGTTCGTCGACAAGGCACAGGAGCGCCAGCGCGACGTGCTCGCGCAACGCGTGACGTTTCGCAACACGCTCTCGCTCGGCTTTCCGCCCAGCGAAATCGAGCGCGCCGTGCCATACGATGAAGCCGGCCAGCCGCTCGCGGAAAAAGCCGCGCGCACCGCGGCGATCGACGAAGGCAAGCTGGGCGAGGTGGCCATCACGCCCGCGTTCTTTGGCTTGCTGGGCGCGCAAGGTGCGCTGCCGCTGCACTATACGGAGCAGCTGATCGCGCGCGAGCAGCTCAAGCGCGACCGCGCGGCGCGCGAGTTTTTCGACGTCTTTTCCAACCGCGCGACGGCGCTCTTTTACGCCGCGTGGAAGAAGTACCGCCTGCCGTTTCACTACGAGCTCGATCGCGACGAACGCTATTTGCCGTTGTTGCTCGCGCTCGCGGGCGTGGCCAACGACGACTCGCGCGGCAGTCTGCACGGCGGGCCTGGCGCGCTGTTCGACGAAGCCATTGCCGGCCACGCCATTGCCGCGCGCCATCGGCCCGTTTCGGCGGCGTATCTGCAGAACACGCTCTCCGACTATTTCAATGTGCCCGTGCGTGTCGAGCAATTCGTCGGCAAGTGGTACGACGTGCCGCCCGAGCAGCTTTCCATGCTCGGCACGCGCAACGTCGTGCTGGGCGCGACCGCGCTCGCGGGCGAGCGCGTCTGGCAGCGCGACATGCGTGCGCGCCTCGTGATCGGGCCGCTCTCGAAAGAGGACTACGAAGCATTTCTGCCCGGCGGCGAGCGCGCGCTGGCGCTCGATCGCATGCTCACGCTGCTCGGGCGCGTGACCCTCGAATACGAAGTGCGGCTCGTGCTGCGCCGCGCGGACGTGGGGCCGAGCCAGCTCGGCGCCGGCTCGCGGCTAGGCTGGGACGCCTTCCTCTGCACGCACGAAGCCGATAGCGACCGTAGCGACGCACACTACGAACTGCATGCCACCCACTGACGACTGACTGGAACCTCGCCCGGACCGACCTCACGACATGAGCACGCCTCTGAAGACCCTGATTACGAAGCTCAACACGACCAGCCGCCTCGCGGCCGAACGGGCGGCCAGCTCGTGCCTGTCGCGCGGACATTACGAAGTCGATCTCGAACACCTGTTTCTCGCGCTGCTCGAAGAGCCGGCGTCCGATCTCGTGTGCGCGCTGCGCGCCTCGCGCGTCGATCCCCATGCGGTGCGCGCCGACTTCGAGCGCGAATTGCAGCACTTCAAGACGGGCAACACGCGCACGCCAGTGTTTTCGCCGCATCTCATCGCGCTGTTCGAGCAGGCGTGGCTGATCGCTTCGCTCGACACGCAGATCGGCCGCATCCGCTCGGGCCATCTGCTGCTCGCGCTGCTGGGCGCGCCCGATCTCGCGCAGTTTGCGCAGCGCATGTCGGCGCGTCTCGCCGAGGTGCCGGTGGCCGAGCTCAAGCATCGTTTCGACAAACTGACCGAAGGCTCGGTGGAAGGCGTGCCGCGCGACGCCGAGCGCAACGCGGCGCAACACGCCACCGCGTCCGGTGAAACCGCAGCGGAGCCGGGCGCAAGCGCCGGCCCCTCGAAGACGCCCGCGCTCGACACTTATACGACCGATCTCACGCAGCGCGCGAGAGAGGGCAGCGTGGACCCGGTGATCGGCCGCGAAGGCGAGATCCGCCAGACCATCGACATCCTGATGCGGCGCCGCCAGAACAACCCGATCCTCACGGGCGAGCCTGGCGTCGGCAAGACGGCGGTGGTGGAAGGGCTTGCGCTGCGCATCGCCGAAGGCGACGTGCCCGAGCCATTGCGCAACGTCGCGCTGCGCGTGCTCGACATGGGCCTGCTGCAGGCGGGCGCGAGCGTGAAGGGCGAGTTCGAGAACCGCCTGAAAAGCGTGATCGATGAGGTGAAGAAGAGCCCGCAGCCCATTGTGCTGTTCATCGACGAGGCGCACACGATCATCGGCGCGGGCGGCCAGGCGGGCCAGAACGATGCCGCCAACCTGCTCAAGCCGGCGCTCGCGCGCGGCGAGCTGCGCACGATCGCGGCCACGACCTGGAGCGAGTACAAGAAGTACTTCGAGAAGGATGCCGCGCTCGCGCGGCGCTTCCAGGTGGTGAAGATCGAAGAGCCTGGCGAAGCGCTCGCGGCGGCCATGCTGCGCGGCATGACGGGCCTCATGGAGCGCCACTTCAACGTGCGCATTCTCGACGAGGCGATCACCGAAGCCGTGCGCCTCTCGCATCGCTATATCAGCGCGCGCCAACTGCCCGACAAGGCGGTGAGCGTGCTCGACACCGCGTGCGCGAAGGTCGCGCTCGCGCATAGCTCGACGCCCGGTACGATCGACGACGGCAAGCGCCGCATCGAGCGCATCGAGGCCGAGATTGCGGCGCTCGAGCGCGAAGCGGCAAACGGCGCCGCACACGACGAACGCCTCGCCGAGTTGCGCGCGCAGCGCGACGAAGCCGCGGCCGCCGTTGCCGAAGACGAAGTGCGCTACGCCAGGGAGCGCGAGCTCGTCGCGCAAATCGCGGCGCTGCGCAGCCGTATCGACACGGCGCGCGAAACGCGGGAAGAGGGCGAAAAGGGCGCGACGGACAACGCGGCCGAGCTCGCCCGCGACGCCGAAGCCGCGCGCGCGGCGCTGCCCGCGCTCATCGAGCAGTTGCATGCGTTGCAGGGCGACGGCCCGATGGTGCCGCTGCAAGTGGACGCGCACGTGGTGGCCGAAGTGGTCGCGTCATGGACCGGCATTCCGCTGGGCCGCATGGTGAAGGACGAGATCAAGACCGTGCTCAACCTGAACCCGCTGCTCGGCGAGCGCGTGATCGGCCAGGACCATGCGCTCGAGGCCATCGCCCAGCGCGTGCGCACGGCGAACGCGAACCTCGAGGACCCGAACAAGCCGCGCGGCGTGTTCATGTTCGTGGGCCCCTCGGGCGTGGGCAAGACCGAAACGGCGCTCGCGCTCGCCGATATCCTCTATGGCGGCGAACGCAAGCTCGTGACCATCAACATGAGCGAGTACCAGGAGGCGCATAGCGTCTCGGGCCTGAAGGGCTCGCCGCCGGGCTACGTGGGCTACGGCGAAGGCGGCGTGCTGACCGAGGCGGTGCGCCGCAACCCGTATTCGGTCGTGCTGCTCGACGAGGTCGAAAAGGCCCACCCCGACGTGCTGGAAATGTTCTTCCAGATCTTCGACAAGGGCACGATGGACGACGCCGAAGGACGCGCCATCGATTTCCGCAACACGCTGATCATCCTGACCTCGAACGTGGGCTCGGCCGCGGTAATGCAGGCGTGCCTGAACAAGCCCGCCGAAGAGCTGCCGGACGCGGATGCGCTTGCCGAACTGTTGCGCCCGCAACTTTACAAGACCTTCAAGCCCGCCTTCCTCGGGCGCATGAAGGTCGTTCCGTACTATCCGATCTCCGACGACGTGCTTGCCGAGATCATCGAACTCAAGCTCGAACGCATCCGCCGGCGCATCGAGGCGAACCACGGCGCCGCCTTCGAGTGGGACGACTCGCTCGTGGAAGCCGTGCTGGCCCGCTGCACCGAAGTGGACTCGGGCGCGCGCAACGTCGACCACATTCTGAACGGCACGCTGCTGCCCGAGCTTGCGCAGCAGGTGCTCGAACGCATCGCGCAGGGCACCGCGCTCGCGAGCGTGGCGGTGCGAGCGAATGAGGCCGGCGAGTTCGAATACACCGTGAATTGACCATGCCGACCGCCATGTCCACCGATACCACCGCGCTCTTTGCGCCCATCACCGAAAGCTCGCCGTGCGGCGAAGATCTGCTGTTTTCCGCGGATTTCGACGCCATCGCTCACGCGCGCCGCTTCGACGATCCTTCGCTCGATCAGGGCGAGTGGGTCACGGAAATCAAGGAAGCGGACTGGGCTTTCGTGGCCGAACGCTGCACTGCGCTGCTCGCCACACAGACCAAGGACCTGCGCGTGGCCGTGTGGCTCACCGAGGCGCTGGCGATCCAGGACGGCATGCCCGGCCTCACGCAAGGCTTTGCCGTTCTCACGGGGCTCGTGGAGCGCTTCTGGGATCATCTGCATCCGCTGCCCGAGGGCGACGACGTGGAGTCGCGCCTCGGTAATGTCGCGTGGCTTGCGGGGCGATCGGCTGAGCTGCTGCGCGCCGTGCCGCTCACGCAGTCGGGCGCGCCGTTTAGCGCGCTTGACTGGGAAGTCGCGCAGCATGTTGCGCAGGCCATCAAGCGCGATCCCGAGAACGCGGCCGACATTGCGCGTGGGAAGCCTTCGGTTGAGCAGATCGATGCTTCGCGGCGGGCTACGGCGCCCGCGTTTTATGAGGCGCTGCTCGCGCAATTCAAGGCTTTCGAAGTGGCGCTCGCAGCGCTCGACGATGAGCTGGAGCGCCGTGCGGGCGACGCCGCGCCGAGCTTTCGGCAAACGCGTGATACTTTCGAGACGGTTTACGGCCTGGTCGCGCGCTTTGCTCGTGACGTGGGCGTCGATCCGGATGCGGCTGCGAAAGCGCTGCAAGCGGCGCACGATCAGCATGATTCACAAGCAGTCCAGAGCGAATCGGATTTCGTGGCGCAGCGCGCGGAGCCGAGCTTCAAGTCTTTGCCCTATGAGGAACCCGTGCAGACTCCGACTCGCGTTCATGGTAGCGTGCATGGCGGTATTCAGAGCCGCGCGGATGCGGTGGCGCAGTTGCGCGCCGTGGCTGATTATTTTCGTGCTACTGAGCCGCATAGTCCGGTGGCTTATCTTGCTGATAAGGCGGCCGAGTGGGCCGGCATGCCGCTGCATGAGTGGCTTGCCACGGTGGTGAAGGACGATGGCACGCTCTCGCACATTCGGGAGATGCTGGGCGTAAAGGCTGAGTGAGTGTTTTTTGATTGATGAAGTTGCTGGATTCTGTGGGGGCGCTTGGGGCTTTTCGCGTTTCCTTGTTTTCATGTCGGTATATTAGTGTTGCCCCTGTGCGGGGCGGCACCTACTTTTCTTTGCAGCCGCAAAGAAAAGTAGGCAAAAGAAAGCGGCTCAAACCGCCAGTGTGACGCAGTCCACCACTGCCCTGTAAATCGGAGCGGCTCCGGGGCATCCGTCACCTCGCGCACTCCGCCTTAGTGACAAAGGGCTCATCCTTCCCGCCTCGCGCTGCGTGCGGGCGGAAGGGTCTGCAAGGAAAACCGGGCGTGTTGCCAGCGAATGCGCGATAGTACTGCCGATCAAATACACTGGAGTACTACGAAACCGCGTGCGTCCCACTGGTTTTGGTTATGCCCCACGGCGCGCGTAGCGCCGCCGGATGGATGAGCCCTTAGTCACTCCGGGTGACGGCGCGTGGTGACAGACGCCCCGGAGCCACTCCGATTAAAGGTTAGTGGTCCACTGCGTCACACTGGCGGTTTGAGCGGCTTTCTTTTGCCTACTTTTCTTTGCCGCTGCAAAGAAAAGTAGGTGCCGCCCCGCACAGGGGTAACACCAATATACCGACACGAAAACAAGGAAACGCGACGGAAACGCGAGGGAAACGCGACGGAATCACACAAAACCCCCATCGCGACAGCAGAAACCGCAAATCAAAAAATCAGAGTCCCGCCCGAAACTCAATACGCCGGTTACGCGCGCGCCCATCCGCGCTATCATTCGAAGCCACCGGCTGATCGGGCCCAACACCATCGGTCGTGAGCTGCTGCGGCGAGATCCCCTTCCCAACGAGATACCCCTTCACGGCATCCGCACGCGCCTGGCTCAGCGCGATATTCGACGCGCGATTGCCCGAGTTATCGGTGTGACCGATGATCTCCACCGTACGCGTGTTCATTTTCACCAACACGGCCGCCATCTGATCGAGAATCGCGCGCCCCTGGGGCGCGAGCGTGGCGCTGCCCGTTTCGAATTCGATCGTGCGGTTCGCGAGCGTCTGGTCGAGCAGCCCTTGTTCGGACGCGCTCACCCGCAGGCCGTTGCGAATGGTGTAGGTGGGATTGAGCGCATTGGCCATGTCGCTGGCGATCTGCTGGCGTTGCGCTTCGTTGCCCACTTCGCCGCGCACGTCAATCTGCGTGCCGTCGATCTTCAGTTGTCCTTTGCGGATCTGCTTCAGCCCAGGGTTGATCAGCTTCTGCACGTTCGTCGACCAGTTGGGCGGCGTGGCCACGTCGCCGACCTCGATCTGATCGACCACGTTCGCCGCGCCATAGGTGTCGCGCAGGCGCTGCAGCACGGCGGCGTGAGTCGCCTCGTCGGGCACCTTGCCACCCACCACGACCTGGCCCGGCGCCGTGTTCGCCGGAGCGGGCGTCGTGCTCGCGGTGCTGCGCGTGCCGGAAGCGGAGGGCGCGGCGTTGGCCGTGCCGGGTTGGTTGACCTGACCGTTCGAGGACGCCGCGTCGGGCAGCACCGTGGTGCGGATCTGCCCGCCGCTCGTATCCACAGGCGTGACGCGCGCGGGGCTGGCGTCGTCGGCAAATGCAGGGGCGCAGAACGCGCCAAACGCACCAAACATCAGCGCCGCCGCGGCGGCGAGGGCGCCGCGCTTATGCAGCTCAAGCACGGCGGCCATTGACCAGCTCCCCGATGAACGCCTCGCGGAACGTGTCGATCGAGACACGCAGCGACAGTTGCGGTTGATCGAGGTAGCTGACGAGTTTGCTGATGCCATGGTCGTTCTGTGCATGTTCGTCGACCCACTCGGGATCGTCGATATCGATGTTATGGGCCGAGTAGGTTTGCGGATCGACCACGCTATGCAAGGTCTTCGCCGAGGCGCCGTTGAAGCCGATGATGAGCCGCTCGCGCTGCGCGATGGTGCCCATGAAGATGGCTAGTTCGAAGTCGGCCTTCGAGACGAATGGCGCGATCAACTCGAGCCAGAATGCGGCCACGAGGCTGCGGTAGAACGGGTCGGTCGGCAGCGGCAGCGTGAGGCCGCGCTCGAGATGCGCCGCGCCGCTCGTCATCACGGGGCGCAAAAGCGAGCCGAGCGCGAGCATCGCGCCGCGCAGGCGCACCGGATGGCCGCTTGCGAGCAGCATCTGCTCGAGTCCCGAGAGCGTCTGATGCTCGATGAAGTCGGCGAAGGTGCCGTCGTGCGGATTGCCCGCGCCGCCCACGTCCACCGGCACGAAGGTCTCGCCGAGCGCCTGCAGTGCGCCGGCCGGCTCGCTCGGGCCCAAGAGCGGCTGCATCTGCGCGGCGACGCGCGACCACAGGCGCGCGAGCGCGAGCGGGCTGCGCGCGAGAAACGCGAGCGGCTGCTCGACTTCGAGCGCCGTGGCCGCGAGAAAGGGAAAGCGCCGCGATGACTGGTCGCGGCTCGCCACCATGTGCCCCGCGATCGCGAGCTTGCTCTGCGAGCCGAGAAACGCGAAGTGCATCGGCTGCGCTTCTTCGTAGACGATCTTCCAGCGCGGATCGTCGGTGAGCATGTCCATCGCTTCGGCAATCCAGCGGTCGAGCGTCTGCAGCAGTTGCGGATTGTGCGCGCTCTTCACGAAGTCGCCGCGCGACGGGATCTTGCCGAAGTAGGCGATCTGCGCCTGAACGGTTTGCGTCATTGCGCGTCTCCCGCGTTGTTGTTGGCGCCCGTGGCGTTGGCCGTCGTCACCGCGCCGGCGGGCGCGTTGACGGGGGCGTTGTTGTTCTGCGCGTTGCCCGCTGCCGGCGCTGCGTTCGGCGCACCGGGCGCGTTGGGCGCATTGGGACTACCCGCCGCCGCCGGGCCCACGTTCGCGACGGAAGACGGCAGCTGCACGCCGCTCAGCCCCTGCTGTTGCGGAGCATTGCTGCTCGAAGCCGTAGGCTGCGAGGTGCTGATGATGCGCATGCTCACCGAAACCGTCACGCTGCCCTGCGTCCAGGTGAGGTCGAAGGTGCCGTCCGGACGGCGGCTGCGCTGCGCCGAGTTAATCAGCTTCTCGAGTCCGTAGCGCCCCGGCTCGTTGACGAGCTGGATCGTGCGGCCGTCGAAGGTGGTCGCGGAGAGCGTCGCGCCCGGCGCGCCCGACGGATTCGGCCACACGAAGTTGGTCCACTGCGGCGGCGTGTTCCGATAGCGCAGTTGCTGGCCGTCGATCGCGATCGTGTACTCGGTCGTGCCGGTCGAAGGCTGCGGTAGGATCTGGAACACGGTCTGCGGTTCGCTCGAGCCCGCGCTCGCACCCGCCGCGCCGCCCGCGAGCGGCGCCACCCAGCGTGCGAAGCCGGTGGTGAAGTCGGGCGTGAGCGAGAGGCCCATGTCGCCCCAGGTGCGCGCGGTGAGCGTGTCGCCGCGGCGCACCGCGAGGGGCCCGAGCGTGGTGCTCACGAACTTCGAGATCGCGCCGTCGGGGCCGAAGGTCTGGGCGATTTCACTCGAGCCCGCCTCGATCTTCGCCGTGCTCGAGAACGGATACTTGTTCGCGAGCGACGCCTGGAAGGGCTGGTACACCTGCGCGTTCCACACCTTGTTCACTTCCGCGCTGGCCGGCTGGATCACCACTGCATAGGCCTGCATGAGCGGGCGCACGAGCAGGGGCCGCAGCGCCTTGCGCTGGTCGTCGGTGAGGCCGGTGAGCATCTGCTCGTCGACGAACTTCAGCGAATCGGAAAGCTCCGAGCCGTTGCCGTCGAGCGTTTGCTGCATCAGCTGGCGTGCGCCCGGTCCCGGATCGCCCTGGTTCTTGATGGTGTTAAAGCGCGTGCGCACCTTCGAGAGCGAGTCCATATAGCCCTTCAGGAGCGAGCCGTTGTCGTGCGTGACAACGATGCGCCCAAGCCCCGCGAACGCCTGGCCGACCGGACCCATCGGCATCTCGACCGGATTGCCGTTGATGTCGATGTTCGCCTGGATCGGGCCGCTCGTTGCGCGCGAGAACAGGTTCTTGAACCAGCCCGTGACGCCGCTTTGCGCCTGCTTGATCGTGGCGTTGACGAGCGACGGGTTATCCCACGAGGTCTGGTCGTACGCGGTTTCGATGATCTTGCGGATCGGCGAATCGTGCGGGTCGCCGAGGCGGTTCATCGCGTCGACGGCCTGGCCGAAGCTGCCGAAATCCTGCACGGCGATGCCCTGCATGAACTTCTGCCAGTGCTGCGCGTACTCGGCCTTGTACATGCCCACCAGGGTCTTCTGGATCTGCTCGGGGCTGCCCTCGAGCGTGAGGTCGTCGCTGGCCGAGGTGTTGAGCACCCAGTCCTTCGCCTGCAGCTCCTTCGTGGCGGCTTCGCGGATCGCGGGCTGCACGTACTGGAACCACGCTTCGCGCGTGAAGGTGCCCGGAATCGCGTAGCTGCCCGCCACCAGCGACGAGTTGCCGTCGCCGACGATGCGCGCGACCGTCATCGGCGCAAAACGCGTGGAGGCGCGCGCCTTGATTTCTTCGTAGACGCGCTGGCGTGCCGGCATGCCGCGCACCACGTGGCGCAGGTCTTCGCGCGTCTGGTCGACGAGCGCGAGGTTCGCGTCGATCATCGGCCAGTCGTCGTCGGACACGCGCGAGAGGTAGAAGGTGATCATGCGCTCGGCGCTCTTGATCATCTCGTCGCGAGGCATGTTGCCGCGATTCGTTTCCAGCCAGCCGCGCCAGAAGCGGGCGATCTGGTCGGTGAGGTGGGCGGTTTCCACATGACGCTTGTCCGAGAGCATCAGGTAGGTTTTCAGCGCGTTGTACGCGTCCTCGACGCTGGTGGGCGACGCGTCGCTATAGAGGCCGCCCTGGCTCGGGCTCGCCATGGCCGCGTGCGCGGATACCGGCACGGCGCCCGAATCGGGCGCGCGCGTCATGGGCGCGAGCTGGTCCGGATGCGCGTCGACTTCCTTGAGGAACGCTTCGACATTCTGCGAGACCGGCGTGAGCATGATCTGGCGCACGCCGTTGTAATACTCCTGAAGCAAGTGCTGCTCGACGCGGTCGCCCTGATAGAGGCCCAGCGACACCGCGAGCGGCTTGTCGCGGCGGAACTGCTCGAGCTGCTCGATGCGGTCCTCCAGAATGTCCATGGCCTGCAGGCGCGACTGCAGGTCGTTGCGGTTCTGCTGCAGCTTTTCCACGTTGTCGAGGTCGGCCTGCACGTTCGCCACGAGCTGCTGGTTGTTGATCGCCGACCACGTCCAGCCGCCGAGCGCAAGCGCGAGCGCGGCCACCACGCCGAAGAACGTGGCGTAGCGCAGGCGCGTCTTGGCGGGGCTCGCGAATTGGCGGACCGTTTGCTTGTCGGCGAAAATCACCTTGGAAAACAGGTCTTTCAGGAAGAAGCCGTTCTTCGAGAACGCCGCTTGCGGCTTGGGCAAGCTGTCGGTCGAGAGCGAGAAGCGGTTGGCGATGCGTTGCGCGGCGGCGCTGTTGGTTTCGCCTTCCTGCAAGGCGCTCGTAAAGTAAAAGCCGCGCAAAATCGGCTTGTACTGGAACGGATTGTTCTCGAACAGCGTGGCGAGGAACGCGCGCAGCGCAGGCTTGATGGTCGAAAACTCGAGCGGGAAGCTCAACTGCCCCGGCGTGAGCGCATTGCCGCGGCTGATTGACATCTGCGCGATGCTGATTTCCTTGAGGCCGTCATAGAGCTCTTCAAAGCGCTCGTCGAACAGCGTGACCACGTCACGCTTCTCGTCGGGTTCGTAGGGCAGGGTGGCGCCCCAGACGCGGTCGTATTCGTTGCGCTCGCTACCACTGAAGAATTCGGTGAAGCCCGTGATGAGGTCGACCTTCGTGAACATCACGTAGACCGGCGCGAACACTTCGAGCTTTTCAGTGAGTTCCTGCACGCGCTGGCGCAGGTTCTTGGCGAGATTGATCGCGAACTCGGGGCGGTTACCGGTGAGCTCGGCAATGCTCGCAGTCACGATGATGCCGTTGATGGGCGCCTTGGGCCGGAAGCGCTTGAGCAGCCCCAGAAAGCCGAGCCATTCGCCGCGGTCTTCCTCGTGCACCGAATAGCGGCCTGCCGTGTCGAGCAGAATGCCTTCGGTCGTGAAGAACCAGTCGCAATTGCGCGTGCCGCCAATGCCGTGCACGATGGCGTCTTTTTTGTCGGCGAAAGGAAATTGCAGGCCCGAATTGAGCACGGCGCTGCTCTTGCCCGCCGCCGGATTGCCGATGACGATGTACCACGGCAGCTCGTAGAGCGCCGAGCCGCCCGAAAGCTGGCCGATCTTCGAGGTCTTGATGGTCTTGACCGCGTCCGTGAGGCGCGTGCGCAGCGCGTCGAGCTCGGCCTGCGTGCCGCGCGTGGCAGCGGCACTGGGGCTCTCGACCTGGGCCTGCTGTTCGAGCATCTCGCCGAGCTTGTTGTTGCCGCGGCGCACGCGAATGCGGCGCACGAACCAGACGCAGAGCCATAGCGCGAGCAGCACGCCGAGTGCGAGCGCGGCCCACACGAGCGTGACTTGCCCCGCTCCGA
This sequence comes from Paraburkholderia silviterrae, assembly GCF_004353915.1. Lineage (GTDB taxonomy): Bacteria > Pseudomonadota > Gammaproteobacteria > Burkholderiales > Burkholderiaceae > Paraburkholderia > Paraburkholderia silviterrae. The sequence continues at coordinate 56,018 of NZ_SMRP01000035.1, forward strand.
CGAGAGCGAACAGCGCCGCCGCCACTACGATGAAGCCGATGATGGAAATCGTGCGCCTGTGGGTCAGCACGTTGAGGATGCGTTGCATAAGCCGGTCAGGTCCTGGTGCTTTGAATGCTGTTCTGATTGTGCGTAGCGTGGGCCACGGCGGGCCGCTCGAGCTTATAGGCGTCTGATTGCGAAACCATGTCGGCGCGAATTATTGGACTTTTTGAAGAGCAGTAGCTCTGCGCCCGAGCACGAAACCGGGCTTGTGATATTCGACGTGCCCGAGATCCATCAATTTCCACCGGCCACCCCACGTTAGCCCGACCTGTTCGGCCACCTGCCCATATAACTGATAGCCGCGCATGGCCCAAGGGTCTTTTTCTGAAATGACGAGCTTGCCGTCACGTAAAAACGCGTTATCCGCCGCGAGTCCGTATTGGTGGTAGCTCTGAAACGCCGCGGCATTGGTCACGCTGCCCCCCATTTTCGCCAGCCGGTCCTGCCGTTCGGGGCTCCGATAACCTTCCAGCAACGCCATTTGATAACCGTATTGCTCGTGCATGATTTTATAAACGAGCAATAGACGCGTACGGAAATCCGGATCGAGCAGATTCCAGTCGCGGCTCGCGTCCACCAGCGCGGGGCGAAGCTGTTCGACCTCCTGCGTGGCGAACACCTCGGGCGGTAATGGCGGCGGCGGGACGAGCTGCTCGCCACTGAGCAACGCCGAGATTTTTTCATCGGGCGCCCGAAGCGTGTCATCGTATTGGAATAACTGGTGGCCGCGAAGCGCAATGGCAATCAACGGCGGCGTCGCAAGAATACCTGTCGTCGACAAAATCAGCAAGCGTCGTTTAATCAGCAAATTTTGCATACCCGTCATGCTTGATTGGGAATATTTTGCCGATCTGGAAATGCCTTTACGCGCTTGGGTGGCGCTAGCCGAAATGCGCCGTGTGACGAGGTTATGCAAACTGGATACGACGTCGAAAAACACCGCCCGCACGCCCGGAAGTAGCAGTATTGCTGCTAACGGGACGGTAATGGCGAAATAGACTACGAGTGCAATGGCAACCAAAAGCAACCTCGTGAACTGGAGGCAATTGTTTTTTGTAATGCTTGATTTTAGAATCAGGCCTGCCCGAAGCCGGGCCGACCCGTATTATTACGGCGAAACAGGCCCGATTCAATGTGCACGATTCGAATGAGACTCTAATGAGTGTGCCGGACAACTCCCGCCCTAAAGCTCCACCCAGCCTGCTTGCTGATGGCCCCGGCAAAGCGGCCAGCGCGCCCGCCAATGGCGGCGCGCCCAATGGCTCGCGCATTCTTGCGAATCTTGAAGGGCGCGTCGTGCCGCCTGCCGCTGCGGCAGGCAAGCCGCGCGCCTCGAAGACGGCAGCGCTCGTTGCGCTGCTCGTGATCGGCGCCGGCGCGTTCGGCGCATGGCAGCTGATGACGCGCGCGCCCTCCACGGCATCGAGCGCCTCTGCCGCGCCGGCAAGCGCCGCGGTGGTGGCGGCCGCGAGCGCATCGCAGCCGGTCGTTGCAAGCGCACAGATCGGCGCGCCCGACGCGGCTTCGGCATCGCACGCGGCAACGATCATCGCCGACGACGACGCGGCTAGTGCAAAGTCCGCGGCGGGCAATGCCGCGCCCGCGCCGGCGAACGATGCCGACAGGCTTTCACGCGCACTAACAGTCGGTGCGCGCGACGGCAACGCGAGCGGCGCCACGGTTGCGGCAGCAGCGCCCAAGGCGCAGGCGCCTCGCGCCCAATCGGCGCCATCGCGCGAAAAGGCCGCGGCGAAGCACCCGGCGGCGAATACCCGTCGTACGGAAAGCAAGTCGGCCGTTGCGCAGTCGAAGAAGCCGCACAACGGCGCGAAGCAGGATGACTCCGACGTCGATCTGCTCGCCGTGCTCGTTGCGCGCACGAAGCCGGCCGATGCCAAGGCGGCGGCGCACGGGTCCAAGGCTGCGGGCAAGGCCCAGAGCGACAGCAATGCGCCGCTAGCGCAGCAAGTGAAGGCGTGCGGCGATCGGGGGTTCTTCGAAGATCAGTTGTGCCGCTGGCGCGTATGCGATGGCCACTGGGGCACGGATCCGGCGTGTCCCTCGGCGGCGCGGGCGAGCAACGAGCATTGAGATTGCGGCTGGACGGCCGGGTGGGCGCATCGCTCGACCGGTCGCCGATACGATTGTGTTTATTGTGATGTGTGGCTCGCTTTATCGATCCTGGGACGGGCCAGCCTCACGCATGACGATCTCTACGCTCAAGCCGGTTTGCTTCGCATGGTCGGAGAACCCGAGACGGATTTGCGCGCCGATGCGTTGGGTAATCGCCTCTACGATCGACAGGCCGAGTCCCGAGCCGATCTGCTCGCTACCCAGCGTGCGATAGAAAGGATCGAAGATCCGCTCGCGTTCGGCCAGCGAGATGCCCGGGCCGTTGTCCTCGATATGCAGCACGGCGCGCCCTTGCGCGCTGCTCACTGATAGATCGACGCGCCCGCCCTCAGGGGTATAGCGGATGGCGTTATCGACGAGATTCTTGACCACCGCAAGCATGTCCAGCTCGCTCACCCACACCTGCGCGTCTTGTGTGCCTTCGACCCCAATGTCAATGCGCCTGGCTTCTGCAAGTGGCATGAGGTCTTCCAGCACGCGGCGGAAGATCCCCTGGACGGAAACCGGCGCGTCCGGCAATTCGGTCGACGACTGTGCTTTGGCCAAACTCAGGAGTTGATCCAGCAAACTCCTTCCGCGCTCGATGCCTCGGCGCAAGATCGCCAGCCGTTCACGCGCCTCGCTCGACATTTCGGCTTGCGCGAGGCGCTCCGCTTGCAGTGACAGGGCGGTCAGCGGCGAGCGCAATTCGTGCGCTGCGTCGGCGACAAAGCGGCGCTGGGTTTCCATCGCCTTGTCTACCCGGCCAAGCAAGCGGTTGATCGCGACCACGAATGGACGCACCTCGGCCGGCAGGCCGCTGTCTTCGACAGGGTGCAATTGCTGCTCGGCACGCTGGTCGATTTCCATGGCAAGCGTGGCGATCGGGTGGAACATCTTGCGCACCAGGTTGGCGACGATCAGCAGGAGCACCGGCACGAGGATCAGGAAGGGCATGACAGTACGCAGCGCGCTGTCGCGTGCGATTTCATTGCGAAATCCGGATTCCTGAGCGACGGCAATGCGCTCGCCGGCGGCACTTGTCTTGACCAGCACGCGAAACGTTTCCCCGCCGACTGCCAGCGTTTGCAGGCCATCGGCCAGCGTCGCGGGCAAGGGCAGGGGGCTCGCGTCGTCCACGCCTCGCGCGCGTGAATGGCCATCGACCAGGTACTGGACGATCACGCGCGCCTCCTCATCGCTATCCTTGAGGCGGGCCTCGGCGGGTACAGGAACAGGTGACAGACGCTGCTGGTCCATCAGCCTTGCGACCTGGCGCAAGACATCGTCCTGCAACTCGTGCGCTTCATCAAACGCAGACAGGAACGAGAAGACGCCAGCAACGACTGCAACAACGAGGATGACCAGGGACAGGGTGAACGACAGCTTGAGCTGAACCGACTCGCTCAGACGCCTTTTGAAACCATCCATCCCACCCCCCTGACATTCTTGATGATCTCGCTGCCCAACTTGCGCCGCAGCGCATGGATCAGGAATTCGACGGCGTTGCTTTCGACCTCGTCCCCCCAGCCGTAGATGCGGTCCTCCAGCTCGCTGCGTGACAGGATGGCCCCAGGCCGGATCAGCAAGGCCTGCAGCAAGGCGAACTCGCGATTGGACAACTGCACTGGGCGAGCGCCCGCGACGCAGGCCTCTTTCGTGGCCGGATCGAGCGTCACCACGCCGTTGCCGAGAACGGGCGCAGCATTGCCACCCTTGCGACGCAGCACGGCGCGCATGCGGGCCAGCAGCTCCGCCATCTCGAAGGGCTTGAGCACGTAGTCATCGGCCCCACCGTCCAGGCCTCGCAGGCGGTCATCGAGCCCATCGCGTGCCGTGATGATGACGAGGGGAACCGCGTTGTTGCTGGTGCGAATACGGGTCAGCACCTCCTGCCCGTCCTTGCCGGGCAGGCCCAGGTCGAGCAACACCAGATCGTAGTGCTGAGAATCCAGTGTCGCCAGGGCGGTCTGCCCGTTCGTCACCCAGTCCACCGCATAGGACGCATCCTTCAACGCATCCCGAATGGCTTCACCGATCATGGGATCGTCTTCGACCAGCAATGTTCGCAATTCCCTCTCCTGCAGATTCAGCGATTCAAAAACAGCATATTGCTCGAATCAATGATCGCATGGCGAGGGGCTTTACGCTTGTAGCGAATCGAAGGTCTTCAGCAGGGCTGCCAAAGCCGCCTTGCAGTCGGCTTGATTCGGGGTATTGGCGCGCAGGGCGGCCAGCGCACGGTCAATGGCCTTGTCGAGGACGTGCCAGTCATCGGCGGAACGGGGCTTCAACCCGGCCTCCGCCGAGTCCCATGCGATTTCCAGATCCTTGATGCGAGCCTTTGCCGCCGGCAAATCGCCTTTGTCCACTTTGGCGGCAACGTCGGTCGTGATGTCACGGAACGCAGTCAGGTCGCCGAGCCGCGAAGCGGCCTTGACGTTCGATGCCGTAGCGGCCTGTCCCGCCTGAGCAGACGCGATATTGCCGTCGTTGGCTTGCCGGGAACAACCGGCCGCCAGGACCAGGAGCATGACGGCGGTAACGGTAACAACTGAACGGCGCAATGGGAGCAGAGGGTGCATGTTTTTACCTTGAGCAGTGGGAAGAGGGATCATTCGGCCGTTTGAGCGGACTTGCCCATGCTCATGCCGAACTGTGCGAGCGCTACCAGCATGACGATCACCGAGAGGAACAGGGTGCTGGTCCACATGGCGCCCATGCCGAGGCCACCATAGGTTTTGGCCTGTGTCAGCAGGTCGCCGAGTGCGGCGCCGAACGGGCGGGTCAGGATGTAGGCGATCCAGAAGGTCAGCACGGCATTGCCGCCCATGCGCCAGATGGCGCAAACGAGGGCGATCAGCGCGCCGAAAACGACTGCGCCCCAAACGAAGCCCAGGCCCAATGCCTCGGTTGCCAGATCGCCAGCAGCGGTTCCCAGGGCGAACGTGCACAGAATCGCGGCCCAGTAAAACAGCTCACGCTTGCGGGTCACGATGTCGTGAATGGAGAGCGTGTGCTCGGCCCGATACCAGACGAAAAAGATCGCGGCGAGCGCCACGGCGAACACCGATGTGCTGGCGTACAGGCTGACGTTCAGGCCATCGGTGAGCAGGTCGGTGATCTGCGTGCCAACCACGCTGACCAGCACCACCGTGAGCCAGTAAATCCAGGGGGTGTAGCGGCGGGTGCGCAATTGCATGAACAAGGCCGCGGCCAGCAGGGCGGCCATGACCGTGCGTGTCACGCCCTGGCCCCAGCCCGCGTTGACTGCCAGAAAATCCGCTCCCGTTTCTCCCACCGTGGTGGACATGATCTTGACGATCCAGAACGAAAGCGTGATTTCAGGAACTTTGTTGAGCCAGTTGCTGGATTCGATGGTGGGCGAGTGATTCACAGTGCGTTCTCCGGACCAGGTGAGGAGCCAGGTGCTGAGTCTGGGGACGCTGACTTAGCCCAGCCATAGGCATCTCACGCCATACCCAGGATTGGGGATGCCCGGCGCACGCCAATCTGGTCCACTGAGGCCTGGTTTTCGGTTCGGCGCTGCGCAAGCTCAATTCACCGAACGGGGGAACCAGCCATCCCGGTCCAACAAAAACTCATCGGGCAGGAAACGACGTGCGATGCCGGTTCAGAAGAAGTCGGGGGATGGCGCATTTACGTCCACGCCAGGAGATCGTCATGAATATCAAAAGAGCAGATCCGAGATTCTTTTGTTTGAGAAGAGCCGTAGCGTTGGCGATTTGTTCGTCATCGATTGGATTGCTCGCGGGTTGTGGCGGCGGAGGCAGTGACTCGACTACCGGCTCGACTGGCGGAGCGGCCGGGGGCACCCCCAGTAACGGCACGGGCCCAAGCTCCGGCGTCGCGGCTGGCCAGTCTTTCGCTACCAATGAAACCGGCGAAATCAACGCGACCTTGACGGCGAGCCAACCCCGCTATGTCAACTCGAGCCCGCTCACGGTATCCGCTTCTACCCAGGTTTGGGCCTTCTCCTGGGCACAGTATGCCGCCGACTTCTGGATTTTCGACGCGAATAACGCCCAGATTTTCCAGAGCGGTGGCGCGGCCACTGGCTACCGCATGGCGCCATCGGGTCAGTCCGGCATGAACTTCGTGACGATACCGGCGGGCACCTGGTACGTGGGCATTGGCGCGGACCAGGTCACCTCGACGTCTTATTCCAACCCGGTTTATGCCGAGCTCGATGCGGTGTCGCTGCCGGGCGCATCGTTGACGGGCAATACGCCGATGGACACCGGAGTCCTCAATCCTGGCGGATGGAAAACCCAGCCCTTTACGGTTTCCGCCGGGACCCGCGGCTATATCGAAACAGAAGGGCCCGGAGGCACCTTTGCGGTGATGTCGACGAGCCAGGCCAGTTCATTCACTTCCACCTTTGCCAATGGATTCACTCAAGGTCAGATTCCGTACACGTATGCTTGCGGGAACGGCTCAGGTGCCGCCAATCTGGAAATCGAGTGCGAAATGCAATTGCCGGCCGGCAACTATGTGCTGGTCTACATCAATACCTCGTCTTCTCCATCGGGCGGCGCGGCCAACGTAGCGTTCTACAAATAGGCGTTGCTGGCTGCTCGCAATGTGCCCCGCGTGGCGTACCCGCTTGCGAGGAGATTGCGCGGCCGGCGACCCCGCATGCATTCGCCGTGCGGGGTTTGCCGAGGTGGTTTTACGGCGCGCCTCAATCGCTGAACAGCGCGACGATGTCGGCGATGCGCCGCGCGCCGGTCTTTGTGAAGATCGCCTTGATCTGACTTCGCACGGTGCTGACGCAAACGCTCGCACGACTCGCATATTCTGCCGGCGTCATGCCGCTGGCAAGCCCGTTCGCTACGGCCATTTCCGCGCGCGATAGCGAGAATGGCCGCTCGCCGGCACCGGGCCGCGCAGGGTCCTGAAACCGGCGTCTGGGCAGCACCATGGCGAGCGGCCGCGCTTGCGGGTCCAGATGAAGGGTGAGTTGCGGCTTCAATGGAATGACGTGAATTTCGAGCGCAGGGCGGCCTGCGGAATCGAGGGCGTAAAGCGGCAGCGGATCGACCAGCGGGCAAGCGGAGCAGACGTTCCTGATGCGCCTCATCAGTTGCGGCGCGACCTGGGAGTCGGAAGCGGTGAATCGATCGGCCTTGACGCGGATTTCCGTCGAGCGTTCGAGCATCGTGACCGCGCAGGCATTCAGATAATGCACACGCATCTCGTCGTCCACGACGATCACCGCCCGTGGCAACGCATCGAGCGCGGCCGCCATCATCGGCGCCGGGGTGTGAGCGTGTGCAGCCATGTGCCGGACGCGAAAAATGTTCGGCAGATGCTCGAGCACGCGCTGAAGCTCGCGAGTCGTCCGGCCGTCGAACGGCTCGTGATTGACGGGACGATGCACGGCCATGATCAGCCGGCGCTCGCCATCGATCTGCATGCCGCCGCACGAGTATCGGAGTCCTTCCTGAATGTAGAAGTCCTGATAATATTCGCTGCGCTCGACCACGCGATCGGGCAAATAGCGATGCATCGCGTACATATGGCCCGGCGGTTCGCGCATCAGCACACCGCGTGCGAGGTCGAGGTCGTGATAGTGGCTGGCATACGCTTCGGCCCAGCCGGAGCCATAGCCGGTGAAACGGTATTCGAGAAAGCTGCCGGACTGCAAGTCATGGACGAAGCAATTGGCGGCGCGCGCATCCGCGAGCGCCATGATGGCGTTGAGCGCGACATCCCACTGCGCCGGGTCGACGGCGGCCGCATACAGCGCCGCGATCGACTCGTCAGCCGTTCGTGTCCTGGACATCCCCGTTCCCCTGTTTGCCACGCACACGCCCGTTCGTGCGTGTTTTCGTTCCACGCTTGCCGGATCGTTTGCCCCTGCGCTTCGCAGGCGCCGCCGTGTCGCCGATTTTAACAAGCGACCCATTTTGTGGGACGCCGCGAATAACCGGAGTGTCTACGATTCGCAACACGAAATCGAGGAGCGGGCCGGGAGAGCGGGGTGCAAACGCGCTTGATCGATCTCGCCGGCTTGCTGATGCACACGAAATTAATTAGACAGTTATGGAAAAGACCGTGAAACCCTGGCTGGCCGTCAACGCATGCCTGTGAACGCTGTTCGGCTCGCGCGCATCCGGCAGGAATCCGGGCAACGATGCGCTCGCGGCCATGGCTCGCCTGAATCGACCTACTGCACCGTGATGGTCGCCTTCATGTACGGATGGATGCCGCAGTTCACGTTGTACACGCCCGGCTTGTCGAACTTGAACTGATACGTATCGTTCTGGTCGAGCGCGGCGGAGTGGAATATGCCCGCGTCGTTGACGACCGAATGCGGCTCGCCATCCATGTTTTTCCAGGTCACGGTGGTGCCGGCCTTGACGGTGAGGGACATCGGCGAAAACATGAAATTCTTGATGACGATCTCATTGGGGTCCTGAGCATGCGCGGCAGGCGACCCGATGGCCAATGCTGCAGTGAGCAGAGCGCTCCCGAGGGAAAGGATGAACGCACGACGAAAGAAAGGGGATGGCATGGCTTGGCTCCGTATTGAATGACGAATTTCGCAGTCAGGCGAGCGTCGTGTCGGCAAGCGTCGCGGCAAGCGGATGGCGCGAGATCCTGATGCTCGTCACGCCAAGCATCTTTGG
>NZ_SMRP01000036.1 GCF_004353915.1 Paraburkholderia silviterrae
CGCTCGCGCGCGGCGCGTTCGCGGCGGCGCCCGCATGCACGGGCGCCGCGCCGTCGCGCGCGTCCTGGCCTGCGCCTGGACGTGCGCTCTGGCGTGCGCTTTGGCGTGGATCGGGGCGAGCGGGTTGTGGCGCGTCGCTATCGCGCGGCGTGGCGGACGCTTTGGAGGATGACGAAGGACGTGGGGCCATAACAATCGGAGTCGATGCCGCAGTATCGCATGCGTCCTGCCCCGCTGCGCGGGGCGTGGCTGCAAGCGTCTGGCCGCCTTCGTCTTCGTCGGTGCCGGGTGCGGAGGTGGGGCGTGTCATCGGCTTCGTTGCGGGCCGCAAGCCGCGCTCAGGCGGTTGCACCCGATTCCTGCATCGTCGCGCTCGAGCGCGGCTTCAGGTGCGACGCGAACTGCTCGGAGGCAGCCGTCCACGAAAAGCGCTCGGCCCATGCGCGCGCCGTGGCGCGGTCGATCTTGAGCGCTTCGAGGCAGGCTTCGCGCAGGTCCTCGTTCATCGCGCCCGCGCTGCCCGTGCCGAGCACGTCGATCGGACCCGTGACGGGGTAGGCGGCCACCGGCGTGCCGCAGGCGAGCGCCTCGAGCAGCACGAGGCCGAACGTGTCGGTGCGGCTCGGGAACACGAACACGTCCGCGGCGGCATAGACCTTGGCGAGCTCGGGCTGGCTCAGCACGCCCAGGTAGTTGGCCTGGGGGTAGCGCGACTTGAGCTCGGCGAGCGCGGGGCCTTCGCCGCAGACCCACTTCGAGCCCGGCAGATCGAGCTTGAGGAAGGCTTCGACGTTCTTCTCCACGGCGACGCGCCCCACATAGAGGAAGATCGGGCGCGCGGTGTTGAGCACCTTCGACTCCATCGGCTCGAAGATCTCGAGATCGACGCCGCGCGTCCACAGCACGACGTTCGTGAAGCCGAACTTCTCGAGGTCGGTCTTCACGACGGGCGTGGGCGCCATCACCGCGAGCGAGGGCTTGTGGAACCAGCGCAGGAAGCGGTAGGTGGCCGAGAGCGGAATGCCGAAGCGCGCCTGCACGTATTCGGGAAAGCGCGTGTGATAGGCGGTCGTGAACGGCAGGTCGTGGTCGATCGCGTAGCGGCGCGCGGCGAGCCCGAGCGGGCCTTCGGTGGCGATGTGGATCGCGTCGGGGCGAAAGGCGTCGATGCGCGTGTGCAGATGGCGCTTCGGCAACAGGGAGAGTCTGATTTCCGGGTACGTCGGGCAGGGTATGGTGCGGAACTCGAGCGGCGTGAGCAGTTCGACCTGATGCCCGAGCGCGATGAGCTCGCGCGTGGTGTTCTTCAGTGTTCGTACCACGCCGTTGACTTGCGGCTCCCATGCATCGGTCACGATCATGACTTTCATCGGTCGTCGGCCCTCGGGTTGTGTGTGTTGGGATGGCTCGCGCTGTTCACTCAGGCGGCTCAGGCCGCGCTCACGCGCGTCTTGCGTGTCACGCCCTGCGCCTCGGGGGCTTGCATCACCGTCCAGTAGACGATGCGCAGCTCCCCCTCGAAGGTTTCGACGAGCGCCGAGAGGCTTTCCACCCAGTCGCCGTCGTTGCAGTAGAGCATGCCGTCGATCTCGCGGATCTCGGCTTTGTGGATATGGCCGCAGACCACGCCGTCGCAGCCGCGGCGGCGCGCTTCGTCGGTCATCACGCGCTCGAACGACGAGATGAAGTTCACGGCGTTCTTGACCTGGTGCTTGAGGTACTGGGAGAGCGACCAGTACTGGAATCCCAGCTTCGCGCGCACCCGGTTGAACCAGCGGTTCAGCACGAGGATCACCGTGTAGGCGGAGTCGCCGAGATAAGCGAGCCACTTCGCGTGCTGGATCACGCCGTCGAACAGATCGCCGTGCACGACCCACAGGCGCTTGCCGGCGAGCGTCGTATGGAACGCTTCCTCGCGCACGTGGATGTCGCCGAACGCGAGGTTGCAGAACTGGCGCGCGCCTTCGTCGTGGTTGCCGGGGATGTAGGTCACCTGGGTGCCCTTGCGCGCCTTGCGCAGGATCTTTTGCACGACGTCGTTATGCGCCTGCGGCCAGTTCCAGCCCTTGCGCAACTGCCAGCCGTCGATGATGTCGCCCACCAGATACAGATACTCCGACTCGTTGTGGCGCAGGAAGTCGAGCAGATAGTTCGCCTGGCAGCCGTTGGTGCCGAGATGAATGTCGGAGAGCCAGATCGTGCGGTAACGATGCGGGGCGGGATGATCGTCGTCGTGGGCACTCGGAGAAGGCGCGCCATTCAGGGGCAAGGGCAGGGGCATGGTGGGCGTCGCGGCGCCCGGACCGGGATGGAAGGCGGCGGGTTCGGCGCCCGGACCGGTGGTCTGCCGGAGTAGTGGGGTCGCGGACGTCTTCTGGGCCATGGCTCACGCGGCAGGTTGCAATACGCGCATTGCGCCATGGGGGCATGACGTCGCCGTGACAGTCACAAGAAGGTCTTGTTACGCAGTCCTTGCGAGATGCGAGCGGGGCGCGCGAAGCCGCGTGGGGGCGGGCGGCTGCGCGATTGCCGCGCGCGAGCGGTGGCGCTCTCGCGCTGTGCAGTGACGGTTTGATGACGTGGCGGCGCGCCGACACTCGACTGCGTTCGACTGCGCGCGATTGCGTGTGAGTGCGCTTGATTGCCCTTGATTGCGCGCGGCGATCTGTGCTGGCCCTGCGGCTCTCCTTGCTTACCTCGGCGCGGCGACGATGCGCGTCCCGGCGATACGGTCGTGCAGGAACTGGCGCCCGGGTGCGAAGCGCGCGCTGGCGGTCCACACCACGAACCATACGGCCTCGAGCACGAGCGTGTGCGGCACCGTGAGATTCAGGAGCGGGTGCAGCGCGAGCGGCGGCAGGAACCACAGCCAGGCAGCGAGGTAGCGCAGCGTGGCGCGGGCGACCGAGGGCGGGGCGCCGTCGGGGCCGACTACGCGCAGGCGCCACGTCTTCATCGGCAGCGTCTGCCCGCCGCGATGCCACAAGCCGACGAAATAGATACCGGCCACGAGGGCGATCCATGCGGCCATCAGCCGATGGTGGGTGTAGCCGTTGCGTTGCTGCAGGACGAGGCTGAACGTGAGGCCCGCGACAAAGATCACGCCGAACAGCAGCACGCTCTCGTAGAGGAGCGCGGCGAGCCTGCGGCGCACGGTGACGGGCGGTAAGGCTGAAGCGGGTGTTTCGGCTGGCGCTCGCAAGCCGTGCTCTGCGCACGCGAGCGGCGATGCATCAGGCGGCGCTCCATTTGCGGATGGCGAGCGTCGCGCAAGGCTCGCGGCGGGCTCGGTGGCACTGACGTGTTCGGTCACGGGGCGGCGTCGCACTGGCAGAAAGGCGATAAGGGACGGGACACCGTGAGGATAACCGCAAGTGGCGGCCACCGCGAAGGGCAGCGGCGAGGATCGCGGGAAAGTGCGGGAAAGCGCGGGAAAACACGCAGGGAGCGGTGCGAGAGACGATGTGCGCGGGCGAGCCCGAAAACACGCAAGCGCAACGCGCGCCGGGAAGCGCCGCGAGAATTGCGCTCAGGACCCCTTGAATGCCGCGGGCGCTTCGGCGGGCGACACGGGCACGGGAATGGCCGGCTCGAAGCTGCCTGCCCCGGGGATGCTGGCCGCGAATGCCGAGGCGGGCGGCGTGGCGAGCTGTCCGGAGGTGCCGGGCTGACCCGGCATTGCGGGCGCGGACGAGGGCACGCCGGGCGCGCCCGATGCGCCGGAAGCCGTGCGCGCACGCACCCGGTGCTCGCGTTCGTTCACGAGCCGCTCGATGTCGCGGATTTCGCTCTTGTTGCCGCTCGGCGGCGCGCTGACCACGGTGCGGCGCTTGCGCTCGCTGGCCGCGAGGCGCTCTTTCTGTTCTTCGGAGAGTTGCTGGTAGGCCTTCCAGGCGCGCTGCCGCGCCTGCGCGGTCAGCTCCTTGGACACCTGATAGTTCTCGCGCGCGACGCGCCGTTGCTCGGGCGTCATGCGGACCCATTCGGTCATGCGTTCCTGCAGGCGCTTTTGCTCTTCAGGCGACATCTTCGGGTAACGCGCGGCGATCCTCAGCCATTTGCGCTTGCGCGCGTCGCTGAAGGTGTCCCATTCGCTGGCAAAGGGCGCGAGTGCGGCGCGCTGGGCGTCCGAGAGGCGCGCCCAGGAGAGCGGACTGCCATTGCCTGGCAACGGTGCAGCCGCTGTGGTTTCTGCGGTGGGGGCAGGGGATTGCAAGGGCGCCGCCACCGCCGCAGGGGCCTCGGCAGCCGGCTCGGGATGAAAGCGCGGATACGTCGCCACATACGACACGAGTGCCGCGACCACAGATCCAATGACAACGGCCAGGCCGCGCTTGTAACTCACCCCGTGAATCTCCCGCTTCAGTGCGCGCGTGACAGGTACGCGTTAAACCCATGATCGAGGTAGGCCGTGAGCGGCAAGTCATCGCTCAGCATGGCCGCGTCGATATCGGCGAGTTCCGCGGTGCGTTGTTGGTCTTCGAAATACGCAATGGCGAACAGGCCCGCCACGAGTGCCGCGAGCGGCCAGGCAAGCGCGAAGCGCGCGAGCGCCGAGCGCCGGCGCGGCACCTCGAGCCCGCCCTGCATGGCGCCTGGGAGCGTGCCCACACCCGCCGCGGCGAACGACGGCACGCGCACGAACACAGGCTGCTCGGCCTTCTTGCGAGCAAGCGCGGCCTTGCGGGCGCCGGCGAGACGGTCAGTGGTGGCAGCGGGCAGGCTCGCGGCGCTCTCGTCGAGCGCGCGGCGCATCGCCTGCACGAACTCTAAATCTTTATTTTCGAGGGCGGAGCTCATAGCGTGATTCCTTTGGCCTTGAGCGCTTGAGCCAGCGTGTGGGTGGCCCGCGAACAGTGCGTTTTCACGCTCCCTTCGGAACAACCCATGGCGGCGGCGGTTTCGGCGACATCCATATCTTCCCAGTAACGCATGAGAAACGCCTCCCGTTGACGTGCCGGTAATTTCTGGATCTCCGCGTCGATCAGGTTGAGCACCTGCGCGCGCTCGATCTGCTGCTCACTGCTTTCCGCGCCCGCCGATCCCGACTCCGCCTCGAAGGTCTCCAGCAGGTCGAATTCCTCGTCCTCCGAGTTGCCAAGCGAGGAAAAGAGGCTCACCCATGTATTGCGTACTTTCTGCCGACGAAAATAGTCGTGCATCGTATTTTGCAGAATACGCTGGAAGAGGAGGGGGAGTTCGGCGGGGGGGCGGTCTCCGTATTTTTCCGCGAGCTTGATCATCGCGTCCTGCACGATATCGAGCGATGCGTCGTCGTCGCGCACGGCGTAAACCGTTTGCTTGAACGCGCGTCTTTCGACGCCCGCCAGAAAATCGGCGAGTTCCTTGTCTGATGCCATCCGTTGCAGGGTGCCGCCAAGCGGTACGCGTAATCGTTTGAAAAATGTCGTAAAACTCGCGGATCCTAGCAAATTTTCACGTCACAGGGGTAGCCGGCGACATGTGCGCTACATCAAGCCGCCGTGCCGGAAGCCGTGCGACAGCCGCTGGCACGGGCTGTTGCGGGCCTGGCTTGCGCAAGTCGGCGAGCGGAAAGAGCGCCGGTTGGGCGCGAATTGGGCACGAATTGGGCATATACGCAACGTTTATGCCCGCTGCTCCGAAAAGCGGCAATAATCGCTTGACCGAACCATGCTGAAACGATATCTTCGATGGTTCGCAACATAAGTGACTTGTCTCAATTCAGGTGTGGCCCATGAGGCTCATCTGTCAACTGGACGCGCCGCTTGAACCCGAGCCACAAGCCCGGCAGAGAGCACCCGATCAATTTTTTGCCGAAAATTCGAAAGGTGAATGATGAATATGCCCAGCGCGGAATTCTCCACGTCGGTCCCCTCTTCGCAAGAATCTGACCCCCAAGCTCATACCTCCATCGGCGGAACCGTGCTGATGAAGGCGCTCGCTGACGAGCAGGTCGAATTCATCTGGGGTTATCCCGGCGGCTCGGTACTCTACATCTACGACGAGCTGTACAAGCAGGACAAAATTCAGCACGTCCTCGTGCGCCACGAACAGGCAGCCGTGCACGCGGCCGATGCCTACTCGCGCTCGACCGGCAAGGTCGGCGTGTGTCTCGTGACCTCGGGGCCTGGCGTCACCAATGCGGTGACGGGCATCGCGACGGCCTACATGGACTCGATCCCGATGGTGATCATCAGCGGCCAGGTGCCTACCGCCGCGATTGGTCAGGACGCCTTCCAGGAGTGCGATACGGTCGGCATCACGCGTCCTTGCGTGAAGCACAACTTCCTCGTGAAGGACGTGCGCGATCTCGCCGCCACCGTCAAAAAAGCTTTCTACATTGCGCGCACCGGCCGTCCCGGCCCCGTGCTGATCGACATTCCGAAGGACGTGTCGAAGACGCCGTGCGCGTATGAGCCGGTCAAGAGCGTAACGCTGCGCTCGTACAACCCGGTCACCAAGGGCCATTCGGGGCAGATCCGCAAGGCGGTCTCGCTGCTCCTCTCGGCCAAGCGCCCGTACATCTACACCGGCGGCGGCATCATCCTCGCGGATGCGTCGCGCGAGCTGAACCAGTTCGCCGACCTGCTCGGCTATCCGGTCACGAACACGCTGATGGGGCTGGGCGGCTACCGCGCGAGCGACCGCAAGTTCCTCGGCATGCTCGGCATGCACGGCACGTACGAAGCCAACATGGCGATGCAGCACTGCGACGTGCTGATCGCGATCGGCGCGCGCTTTGACGACCGCGTGATCGGCGACCCGCATCACTTCGCCTCGCGTCCGCGCAAGATCATTCACATCGACATCGACCCGTCGTCGATCTCGAAGCGCGTGAAGGTGGATATCCCCATCGTCGGCGACGTGAAGGAAGTGCTCAAGGAGCTCATCGAGCAGCTCCAGCACGCCGAGCACGGCCCCGATACGGCAGCGCTCGCCGAGTGGTGGAAGGACATCGAAGGCTGGCGCGAGAAGAACTGCCTGAAGTTCGACCGCGGCAGCGAGATCATCAAGCCGCAGTACGTGGTGGAAAAGGCGTGGGAGCTCACGGGCGGCAACGCGTTCGTGTGCTCGGACGTGGGTCAGCACCAGATGTGGGCCGCACAGTTCTATCGCTTCAACGAGCCGCGCCGCTGGATCAACTCCGGTGGCCTCGGCACGATGGGCTTCGGCCTGCCGGCGGCGATGGGCGTGAAGATGGCGCACCCCGACGACGACGTGCTGTGCATCACGGGCGAAGGCTCGATCCAGATGTGCATTCAGGAGCTGTCGACCTGCAAGCAGTACGACACGCCCGTGAAGATCATTTCGCTGAACAACCGCTACCTCGGCATGGTCCGCCAGTGGCAGCAGATCGAATACAGCAAGCGCTATTCGCATTCGTACATGGATGCGCTGCCCGACTTCGTGAAGCTCGCCGAAGCGTATGGCCACGTTGGCATGCGGATCGAAAAGACGGCGGACGTCGAGCCGGCGCTCAAGGAAGCGCTGCGCCTGAAGGACCGCACGGTGTTCCTCGATTTCCAGACCGACCCTTCCGAGAATGTCTGGCCGATGGTACAGGCCGGCAAGGGCATCACCGAGATGCTGCTCGGCTCGGAAGACCTGTAACGGTATTTGCACGGCGCCGCTCCAACCTCGCGCGGCACGCGTCCACACAACGGGCGCGCGGGTTCGCGGGGAAGGGCGGCAGCCTCGTCAAACTGGATAAATCGCGGAACCCATCATGAGACACATTATTTCCGTTTTGCTGGAAAACGAGCCGGGCGCACTCTCGCGCGTGGTCGGCCTCTTCTCCGCACGCGGCTACAACATTGAAACCTTGACGGTGGCGCCGACCGAAGACCGTTCGCTGTCGCGCATGACCATCGTTTCCATTGGCTCGGACGACGTGATCGAACAGATCACGAAGCATCTGAACCGCCTGATCGAGGTGGTGAAAGTGGTCGACCTTACCGAGGGCGCCCACATCGAACGCGAGCTGATGCTGATCAAGGTAAGGGCGGTCGGCAAGGAACGTGAGGAGATGAAGCGGATGGCGGACATTTTCCGCGGCCGCATCATCGACGTCACCGAAAAGACTTATACGATCGAGCTGACGGGGGCGAGCGACAAGCTCGACGCGTTCATCGAAGCGCTCGACGCCACCGCGATTCTCGAAACCGTCCGCACGGGCAGTTCGGGCATCGGGCGCGGAGAGCGCATTCTGAAGGTGTGACCCGGCCACAGTCGATCTTGCACCGGAACTTGACCGGATGCTGCGCCCCCGGGCGATGCATCCGGTTCAGCAAAGCTAATAGCAGTAACGAATTCACCCAGTATCTCGCCAAGGAACCAACATGAAAGTTTTCTACGACAAGGACGCCGATCTCTCCCTCATCAAGGGCAAGCAGGTCACGATCATCGGTTACGGCTCGCAAGGCCACGCCCACGCGCTGAACCTGAAGGACAGCGGCGTGAACGTGACGGTCGGTCTGCGCAAGAACGGCGCATCGTGGAGCAAGGCTGAGAACGCCGGCCTGCAGGTCAAGGAAGTGGCCGAAGCGGTGAAGAACGCCGACGTCGTCATGATGCTGCTGCCCGACGAGCAGATCGCCGATGTCTACGCGAAGGAAGTCCACGCGAACATCAAGAACGGCGCAGCGCTCGCGTTCGCGCACGGCTTCAACGTCCACTACGGCGCGGTGATCCCGCGTGCGGATCTGGACGTCATCATGATCGCCCCGAAGGCCCCGGGCCACACGGTGCGCGGCACCTACTCGCAAGGCGGCGGCGTGCCCCACCTGATCGCTGTCCACCAGGACAAGTCGGGCGCAGCGCGTGACATCGCGCTGTCGTACGCTGCGGCAAACGGCGGCGGCCGTGCCGGCATCATCGAAACGAACTTCCGTGAAGAAACCGAAACCGATCTGTTCGGCGAACAAGCCGTGCTGTGCGGCGGTACGGTCGAGCTGATCAAGGCCGGCTTCGAAACGCTGGTCGAGGCAGGCTACGCGCCGGAAATGGCTTACTTCGAGTGCCTGCACGAACTGAAGCTGATCGTCGACCTGATCTACGAAGGCGGCATCGCCAACATGAACTACTCGATCTCGAACAACGCCGAGTACGGCGAGTACGTGACGGGCCCGCGCGTCGTCACGGCAGAGACGAAGAAGGTCATGAAGGACGTCCTGAAGGACATCCAGACCGGCGAATACGCGAAGAGCTTCATCCTCGAGAACAAGGCCGGCGCACCGACGCTGCAATCGCGCCGCCGCCTGGGCGCCGAGCACCAGATCGAAACGGTCGGTGCGAAGCTGCGCGCGATGATGCCGTGGATCGCCGCGAACAAGCTCGTCGACCAGTCGAAGAACTAATCTGACGGTGCCGTTCTGGCGCGTGCGTGCGGGTTTATCCCGGCGCACGGCGCTCAGTATCAAAGAAAGCCGCCCAGGTGGGATGAACCCTGGGCGGCTTTTGCTATCCTACGGTTTTTAAAATAACAGCGAAGCCACCATGAATTACCCTCATCCGATCATCGCGCGCGAAGGCTGGCCGTTCATCGCCATTGCGGCCGTCGTCGCGCTCCTGATCCATGCGGTCGCGGGCTTCGGGCTTGCATGGCCGTTCTGGCTGATCCTGGTCTTCGTCGTCCAGTTCTTCCGCGATCCGCCGCGCCCGATTCCCACGCAGGCCAACGCCGTGCTGTGCCCGGCCGACGGCCGCATCGTTGCAGTCGAAACCGCGCACGACCCGTATGCCAACCGTGAAGCGCTCAAGATCAGCGTGTTCATGAACGTGTTCAACGTGCACTCGCAGCGCTCGCCCGTGGACGGCGCCGTCGCGAAGGTCGAATACTTTCCGGGTGCCTACCTGAACGCCGCCATCGACAAGGCCTCGACCGAGAACGAGCGCAACGCCGTCGTGCTCACGATGGCCGACGGCACGGCCGTCACCTCGGTGCAGATCGCGGGCCTGATCGCGCGCCGCATTCTCTGCTATGTGCGCGCAGGCGAGCCGCTCTCGCGCGGCCAGCGCTACGGCTTCATCCGCTTCGGCTCGCGCGTGGACGTCTATCTGCCCGTGGGCAGCCGCCCGCGCGTGTCGATTGGCGAAAAGGTGTCCGCTTCGTCGACGATCCTCGCCGAACTGCCGACGCAGTCCGCATAAGGAGGGCCCCGATGGCCGGACTCAAACCGCGTCGACCCCGCAATCCCGCCGGCGGGCCGCTGCCGCGCCCGTTTCGCCGCAACAAGGCGGGGATTCAGGATCCCGTGGGCGTTGCCGCGAGCCGCCGCGCCGCGCGCCAGGACTTCCTGAAGAAGCGCGGCATCTACCTGCTGCCCAATGCGTTTACCACCGCGGCGCTGTTCTGCGGCTTTTTCGCGGTCGTGCAGGCCATGAACGTGCGCTTCGAGGTGGCGGCCATCGCCATTTTCGTGGCGATGGTGCTCGACGGCATGGACGGGCGCGTCGCGCGCATGACGCATTCGCAGAGCGCGTTCGGCGAGCAGTTCGACAGCCTTTCGGACATGGTCTCGTTCGGCGTCGCGCCCGCGCTCGTGATGTACGAGTGGGTGCTCAAGGACCTCGGGCGCTGGGGGTGGCTTGCGGCCTTCGTCTACTGCTCGGGCGCGGCGCTGCGCCTCGCGCGCTTTAACACCAACATCGGCGTGGTGGACAAGCGCTTCTTCCAGGGCCTGCCGAGTCCGGCCGCGGCGGCGCTGATCGCCGGCTTCGTCTGGCTCGCCACCGACAACCGCGTGCCCGTGAAGCTCTCGTGGTTGCCGTGGGTGGCCTTCGTGCTGACGATCTACGCGGGCGTGACGATGGTCTCGAACGCGCCGTTCTATAGCGGCAAGGCGCTCGATGTGCGGCACCGCGTGCCGTTCGCGGCCACGTTGCTCGTGGTGGTGGCGTTCGTGCTCGTGTCGTCCGATCCGCCGCTGATGCTGTTCGGCCTGTTCGTGCTCTACGGCCTCTCGGGCTATGTGTTCTGGGCCTGGCAGGGCGTGCGCGGGCGCACGAACCCGGCGCGCTCCTTGCCGCGCGAGCGGTAGGGCGCCGACGTCAGGCAAACGGATGAAGGGCCGCGCGCGAGCGCGGCCCTTTTTAATTTCGCTTGTGCGAGTGCAGGTCTGCGCCAATTGCGCTATCGGCGGATTCCGGCTATAGTCGGCCGCATGGACACCATCCAGTTCCCCCTCTTTTCCCTTCAAGCCGGCGCGCATCTAAGCACGCTAGCGCTAGCGCGCCTGCCGCGCTGATCTCGCTCGCCCTCCGTAAGCTTCGTTCATTGTCAGCGTCGCCATCGGTGGCGCGAACACCCAAAATCCGTTTTTAGACACTGAACAAGTCCCCCTGGAGACCCGAAATGGCAGCAGACAAGCTCATCATTTTCGATACGACGTTGCGTGACGGCGAGCAATCGCCCGGCGCGTCGATGACGAAGGAAGAGAAGATCCGCATCGCGAAGCAACTCGAGCGCATGAAGGTCGACATCATCGAAGCGGGCTTCGCGGCCAGCTCGAACGGCGACTTCGACGCGATCCACACGATCGCCGGCATGATCAAGGACAGCACGATCTGCTCGCTCGCCCGCGCGAACGACAAGGACATTCAGCGCGCCGCCGACGCGCTCAAGCCCGCCGACCATTTCCGGATCCACACGTTCATCGCCACCTCGGCGCTGCACATGGAGAAGAAGCTGCGCATGTCGCCCGAGCAGGTGCTCGAGCAGGCCAAGCTGGCCGTGCGTTACGCGCGCAAGTTCACCAACGACGTGGAGTTCTCGCCCGAAGACGGCAGCCGGTCGGACATGGACTTCCTGTGCCGCGTGCTGGAAGCCGTGATCAACGAAGGCGCGACCACGATCAACATCGCCGATACGGTCGGCTACGGCATTCCGGAGCTCTACGGCAACCTCGTGAAGACGCTGCGCGAGCGCATCCCGAACTCGGACAAGGCCGTGTTCTCGGTGCATTGCCATAACGACCTCGGCATGGCGGTCGCGAACTCGCTGGCCGGCGTGCAGATCGGCGGCGCGCGTCAAGTGGAGTGCACCATCAACGGTCTCGGCGAGCGCGCGGGCAATACGTCGCTCGAAGAGATCGTCATGGCCGTGAAGACCCGCAAGGACTACTTCGGCCTCGAGCTCGGCATCGACACCACGCAGATCGTGCCGGCCTCGAAGCTCGTCTCGCAGATCACAGGCTTCGTCGTGCAGCCGAACAAGGCGGTGGTGGGCGCGAACGCGTTCGCGCACGCGTCGGGCATCCACCAGGACGGCGTGCTCAAGGCGCGCGACACCTACGAGATCATGCGCGCGGAAGACGTGGGCTGGAGCGCGAACAAGATCGTGCTCGGCAAGCTCTCGGGCCGCAACGCGTTCAAGCAGCGCCTGCAGGAACTCGGTATTCAGCTCGACAGCGAAGGCGAACTGAACCAGGCGTTTGCGCGCTTCAAGGAACTGGCCGACCGCAAGGCCGAAATCTTCGACGAAGACATCATCGCGATCGTGACGGAAGAGTCGGCCGAGGCGCAGGAGAAGGAGCACTTCAAGTTCGTCTCGCTCGCGCAGCACTCGGAGACGGGCGAGCGTCCGCACGCACGCGTCGTATTCTCGGCTGACGGCAAGGAAGTGACGGGCGAAGCGGCGGGCAATGGCCCGGTGGACGCCACGCTCAACGCCATCGAAACCGAGGTGGGCAGCGGCTCGGAACTGCTGCTGTACTCGGTGAACGCGATCACGACGGGCACCCAGGCGCAGGGCGAAGTGACGGTGCGTCTGTCGAAGGCGGGCCGCATCGTCAACGGCGTGGGTACCGATCCGGATATCGTCGCGGCTTCGGCGAAGGCGTATATCTCGGCGCTCAACAAGCTCTACTCGGGCGACAAGCTCAATCCGCAGCGCTCGTAAGCAGCGGCTGGGCAGCGCGGCGCTTCGCTCTGCTGCCCAGTTTCGCGCCGATCAAATGAAAAGCCCCCGTGCTCGCGAGAGCGCGGGGGCTTTGTCTTGTCTGGCTGGCGATGCGTTGCGAATGCCTTTGGAGCTCAGAAAATGCTGCGCCGGTCGGGATCGTGCAGCGGGTCAGGCGTCTTTTGCGTGAGCCGCAGGATGCCCTGGTCGTCGAAATAGAAGCTGTAGAGCATGTACCAGACGCCGTCTTCGAGGTAGCGATAGGTCCAGGCCTCGCGCTTCATCAGCGGGAAATAGGCGGTCTCTTCCGGGCGGCCGAAGTTCACGAGCACGTCGGTGCGCGTCCATTTGCCGATCTCGGCCTTGTAGAACTCGTTGGGCTGCAGCACCTGGCGCACGCTGACGACTTTGCCGCTGCCGTCGATGTCGGCGGCGACGGTGGTTTCGCCCATCGGCTGGGTGGGCCACATCAGGCGCTTGCCGCCATTGGGCAGGTCGTAGACCTCGCGCGGCTGGCCGAAGCGGGCGACCACGGCCTGGGCGTCGTCGCCTGCATGGAATTGCTGCCACGGCTGCACGCAGCCGGCCAGGGCGAGTGCGCCCATGCCGGCGACGAGCGCCCGGCGCGTGGCGCGCGGCAGGCGCGTCGCGATGGCGGATGAAAGACGGTTGAGCATGAAGTCCCCCCGATTGCACGTATGTGCACGTGTGCGATGGGCGCCGTGCGGATTCGAAGCTGGGTCCGAAGTGCCTGGAACCCTCTCTGGAACCGTTATTTTGACACGTCGGGATGGCGACGGCTTGCGGCCGTGCGCATGGACGTCCTATGATCCGCGCTTCATACGATGCGGCTCACACAGTAGAGGAACAGGCCCATGAAGGGACGATTGACGCGCGCGGCGATGATCTTGCTGGCGGCGACAGGATTCGGCGCGGCACTGACGGCCGGCGGCGCGCACGCCGCGAGCACGCAGGCGAGCGCGGGCAAGCCGATCCAGCTCGCGCTGATCGAGGGCATGTCCGGGCCGTTCGCGGACGCGGGCGCGGCCGTCGAACGCAATCTGCGTTTCGGCGTGGAGCGCGTGAACGCGCGCGGCGGCGTGACGCTGGCGGACGGCCGCCATCCGCTCGAACTGGTCGTGCTCGACAGCAAAGGCAGCACCGAGGCGGCGCTGATGCAACTGCGCGCGGCTGCCGACCGCCACATCGGCTTCATCTTGCAGGGCAACAGCTCGGCGGTGGCGGCGGCGCTAGTGGCGGCCATCGATCGGCAGAACGCGCGCGAGCCGGAGAACCGCGAGGTGTTCCTCAACTATTCGGCGGACGACCCGGCGCTCACCAACGCGAACTGCAGCTTCTGGCATTTCCGCTTCGACGCGCACGCGGGCATGCGTATGGACGCGCTCGCCGATGTGATCGCCGCCGATCAGTCCATCAAAAAGGTCTACCTGCTCAATCAGGACTACAGCTTCGGCCACGACGTGAGCACGCTCGCGCGCGCGGCGCTGGCGAAAGATCGGCCAGACATTGCCGTGGTGGGCGATGAATTCCATCCGATCGGCCGCGTGAAGGATTTCGCGCCGTATATCGCCAAGATTCGCGCGGCGGGCGCGGACGCCGTCATCACCGGCAACTGGGGCAACGACCTCACGCTGCTCGTGAAGGCCGCGCGCGAACAGGGCCTCGACACCAAGTTCTACACGTTTTACGGCAACAGCCTCGGCGCGCCGGCGGCGCTCGGCGAGGCGGGCGTCAAGCGCGTGATCGCCGTGGCCGACTGGCATCCGAACGTGGGCGGCGCAGCCTCCGACGCCTGGTACGCGGCGTTCCGCGCCCGCTACCCGGCGGCGCAGGACGACTATCCGGTGCTGCGCATGGAGATGCTCGTCGAGATGCTCGCCCAGGCCATCACGAAGGCTGGCTCGGCGCAACCCGAGGCCGTCGCGAGGGCGCTTGAGGGTATGCACTTCAAGGGTGACGAAAGTGACTTCCATCCGATGTGGATGCGCGCCGACGACCATCAGGTAATCCAACCCCTTTACGTGATGCAGATGGACAAGCAGGGCACGTCCGGAGTGCGCTACGACAACGAAGGCTCGGGCTATGGCTTTCGCACGGTGCTGGCTCTGCCGGCGCAGCGCACGGCGCCGGCGACCGTCTGCAAGATGAAGCGGCCCTGAGCGTGGTCGTGAGCGCGGCCCGGGTGGGGCCGGCGGTGGCCCCTGTGGCGCCCCGCGAACCGGCGCGCACAGGCCGGGTTCGCGGCGAATTTGGCCTGTGCTACAATACGCCCCTTGTCGTGATCCACGGCAAGTCAGCAACAACCAACCACGGCACGGCCGTTCTTCCGTGACCGCTTGTTTGTATTAAAGGAAAAGCAAATGTCCGTAGCAGATATCAAGAAGTCCGACATCGTCGCGCAATTCGCGCGCGGCACCGGTGACACGGGTTCGCCCGAAGTTCAGGTTGCACTCCTGACGTCGCGTATCAATGAACTGACTGGTCACTTCAAGTCGCACGCGAAGGATCACCACAGCCGCCGCGGTCTGCTGCGCATGGTGAGCCGCCGCCGCAAGCTGCTCGACTACCTGAAGGGTAAGGACGCAGATCGTTACCGCGCACTGATCGAGAAGCTGGGTCTGCGCAAGTAATCGCAAGGTCTTGCAGAAAGATGCCTGTGTCAGTTCCACTGATGCAGGCATTTTGTTTTTTGAACGGTGCGCTTCATGCGATGCGTGCCGCATGGCAGTACAAGCAGCAAAGAACGCAGTAAACATTCAGTAGAAGCGTGCAGTAAGAGCAGCAGGACCGGGCCTCGGGGCAGAGCTTTGTGTCATTCCATCGAATCGCGCGCGACAACAAGTCACGTGCGTGCCGCGTCATCGTCGCAGCCGCGCGATCCGCTGGAATGGCATAACACTCCTCTACCTGCGCGGTGCCGGATTCTGTCTTGCCGTGTCGCTCGCGCGTGCGGGCGGCGCATAACAAATGAGTAAGGAGTGAGTGACCATGACCATGTTCAATAAAGTCGCGAAGGAATTCAAATGGGGCCAGCACAACGTGCGCCTCGAAACGGGTGAGATCGCTCGTCAGGCCGGTGGCGCTGTCATCGTCGACGTCGAGGACACCGTCGTGCTCGCGACCGTCGTCGGCGCGAAGACCGCCAAGCCGGGTCAGGACTTCTTCCCGCTCACCGTCGACTACATCGAAAAGACCTATTCGGCCGGCAAGATCCCGGGCGGCTTCTTCCGTCGCGAAGGCCGTCCGTCGGAAGGCGAGACGCTGATCTCGCGCCTGATCGACCGCCCGCTGCGTCCGCTCTTCCCGGAAGGCTTCTACAACGAAGTCCAGGTCGTGATTCACGTCCTGTCGATCAACCCGGACGTCCCGGCTGACATCCCCGCGCTGATCGGCGCGTCGGCTGCGCTGGCGATCTCGGGTCTGCCGTTCAACGGCCCGGTGGGTGCGGCACGCGTCGCCTACATCAACAACGAGTACGTGCTCAACCCGACGCGCGCGCAGATCAAGGAATCGCGCCTCGACCTCGTCGTGGCCGGTACGGAGCGCGCGGTGCTGATGGTGGAATCGGAAGCCGACCAGCTGCCCGAAGACGTGATGCTCGGCGCGGTCGTGTTCGGCCACGAGCAGATGCAAACGGCCATCGACGCAATCCACGAGCTCGTTCGTGACGGCGGCAAGCCCGAGTGGGACTGGCAGCCGGCGGCGAAGGACGAAGCGCTGATCGCGCGCGTCACGGACATCGCTCACGGCAACCTCCACGCCGCTTACCAGCTGCGTGACAAGCAGCAACGCTCGACCAAGCTGAAGGAAGTCTACGCGTCGACCTCGGCCAAGCTCGAAGAAGAAGCGGCTGCGGCCGGCACGACGGCGGCCGACAAGGCCTCGGTCGGCAACATCCTGTTCGACCTCGAAGCGAAGATCGTCCGCTCGCAGATCCTGAACGGCGAGCCGCGTATCGACGGCCGCGACACGCGCACCGTGCGTCCGATCGAGATCCGTACGGGCGTGCTGCCGCGCACCCACGGCTCGGCGCTGTTCACGCGCGGCGAGACGCAGGCGCTGGTGGTGGCGACGCTCGGCACCAAGGGCGACGAGCAGATCATCGACGCGCTCGAAGGCGAGTACCGCGACCGCTTCATGCTCCACTACAACATGCCCCCGTTCGCGACCGGCGAAACGGGCCGCGTGGGCTCGCCCAAGCGCCGTGAAATCGGCCACGGCCGTCTCGCCAAGCGCGCGCTTGTCGCGTGCCTGCCGAGCGCCGAAGAGTTCGGCTACTCGATCCGTGTGGTCTCGGAAATCACCGAGTCGAACGGTTCGTCGTCGATGGCTTCGGTCTGCGGCGGCTGCCTCGCACTGATGGACGCAGGCGTGCCGATGAAGGCGCACGTCGCGGGCATCGCGATGGGCCTGATCCTCGAAGGCAACAAGTTCGCCGTGCTGACCGACATCCTCGGCGACGAAGATCACCTCGGCGACATGGACTTCAAGGTGGCGGGCACGGAAGCTGGCGTGACCGCGCTGCAGATGGACATCAAGATCCAGGGCATCACCAAGGAAATCATGCAGGTCGCGCTCGCGCAGGCGAAGGAAGGCCGCATGCACATCCTCGGCAAGATGACCTCGGCGGTCTCGGGCGTGAACACGGAACTGTCGGCGTACGCACCGCGCATGATCACCATCAAGATCAATCCGGAAAAGATCCGCGACGTGATCGGCAAGGGTGGTTCGGTGATCCGCGCGCTGACCGAAGAAACCGGCACGACCATCGACATTTCGGACGACGGCGTCGTGACCATCGCGAGCACGTCGAGCGAAGGCATGGCCGAAGCGAAGAAGCGCATCGAGAACATCACGGCCGAAGTGGAAGTGGGCCAGGTGTACGAAGGCGCGGTCCTCAAGCTGCTCGACTTCGGCGCGATCGTGAACCTGCTGCCGGGCAAGGACGGCCTGCTGCACATCTCCGAAATCGCCAACGAGCGCATCAAGGACATCAACGACTACCTGAAGGAAGGCCAGATCGTTAAGGTCAAGGTCATCCAGACGGACGAGAAGGGCCGCGTGCGCCTGTCCGCCAAGGCGCTGCTCAACGAAGCAGCCGCTAACGGCGCACCGCAGGGCGAGCCGCAGCAGTAAGGCGGTTCACAGAAACGGCCGGCACGCGATGAGCGCGCCGGCCGTTTTTTTATGAGAATGTGGGATTGAGCCAGGTGTAACTGAACGCAACTGAAGGCAACTGAAGGCCCTACGGAGACGTGAGATGAAGGCTGTTGAGATTACCGAATTCGGTGCGCCGGACGTGCTCAAGCTGACCGAACGCCCGATGCCCGAGCCGAAGGCCGGCGAGGTGCTGATCAAGGTGAGCGCCTCGGGCGTGAATCGTCCCGACGTGTTCCAGCGCAAGGGGTCGTACGCGCCGCCGCCAGGCATTTCCGACCTGCCGGGGCTCGAGGTGGCGGGCGAGATCGTCGGCGGGACGATCGACGAAAAGAACAATCCGTTCGGGCTGAAGCTCGGCGATCGCGTGTGCGCGCTGATAGCGGGCGGCGGCTACGCAGAGTATGCAGTTGCGCCGCTCGGTCAGTGCCTGCCGGTGCCGAAGGGCCTTACCGACATCGAAGCGGCTTCGTTGCCCGAGACCTTTTTCACGGTGTGGAGCAACGTGTTCCAGCGCGCCCTGCTTGGCAAGGGCGAGGGCGGTGAGAACGAAACCCTGCTCGTGCAGGGCGGATCGAGCGGGATCGGTGTGACGGCGATCCAGATCGCGCATGCGCTCGGCTTTCGCGTCTTCGCGACCGCGGGGTCGGACGACAAGTGCCGGGCCTGCGAGCAACTGGGCGCGGAACGTGCGATCAACTATCGCACCGAAGACTTCGTGGAAGTCGTCAAAGCGCTCACCAATGACCGCGGCGTGGACGTGATCCTCGACATGGTCGCGGGCGGCTATGTGCCGCGCGAGCTCTCAGCGCTCGCCACCGGCGGCCGTATCGTGCTGATCGCGACGCTCGGCGGCTCGAAGGCCGAGGTCAACATGGGTGAGATCCTGCGCCGGCGCCTGACGATTACCGGTTCGACCCTGCGCGCACGCTCGGTCGAGTTCAAGGCGCAGATCGCGCAGGAACTGAAGGCGAAAGTTTGGCCGCTACTCGAAGAGGGCCGGATCAAACCGGTCGTATTCCGCGTCTTTCCCGCTGCCCAGGCCGCCGAGGCGCACGCGTTGATGGAAAGCAGCGAGCACGTCGGCAAAATCATGCTCGATTGGGGGCAGGCGGCCTGATGACGCTGCTAGCCAAGCCCGCTGTACGCCGGTCGTACGGTTCAGCAGCAGGTTCATGCTTGATTTTTCGGGCTTTTTTGCCGCCTTTTTTGCGTGTTCTGAGCGGGCCGGTTTGACCCACTTCGATTTCACGCAGTAAAATTCTCCGTTTTGCGTCCGCTTTTAACAGCAACCGGAACAATGACGAATCAACGATCGAAGCTCGTAGTCGGAAACTGGAAGATGCATGGCCGCCTCGCGGCCAATGCTGCATTGCTCGAAGGCGTCGCGCAGGGCGCGCAGGCGCTGCCGTCGGATGTGCGTGTTGGCGTGTGCGTGCCGTTTCCGTATCTTGCGCAGGCTCAGGCTCTGCTTGGCGGCAGCCGGGTGGTCTGGGGCGCGCAGGACGTGTCAGCGCACGAGCAGGGCGCCTGGACGGGCGAAGTCGCTGCGGGCATGATCGCCGACTTCGAAGCAGGTCTCGCTATCGTCGGTCACTCGGAGCGTCGCGCTTACCACGGCGAAAGCTCCGAGCTCGTCGCGCTGAAGGCGCAGCGCGCGCTCGCGGCCGGCCTTACGCCGATCGTCTGCGTGGGCGAGACGCTGGAAGAGCGTGAAAGCGGCGCGACCGAGCAGGTGGTCGGCGCGCAGCTCGACGCGGTGCTGGCGGCGTTGTCGGTTCAAGAGGCGGCGCGCATCGTCGTCGCGTACGAGCCGGTCTGGGCGATCGGCACGGGCAAGAGCGCGACTTCGGAGCAGGCGCAGCAGGTTCACGCTTTCCTGCGTGCGCGGCTTGCCGCGAAGGGCGCGCAGGTGGCTAACGTGCCGCTGCTGTACGGCGGCAGCGTGAAGCCGGAGAATGCGGCGGAGCTCTTCCGTCAGGCCGATATCGATGGCGGCCTGATCGGTGGTGCGGCGCTGAAGGCAGGGGATTTCCTCGCGATTTGCGTGGCCGCTGCGGCGGGCGCGAGCGTCGCTGGATAAAAACAAGGCATGGGCATGGCGCCTCGCGCGAGGCCTGTGCCCGGCCGCATATGCGCATGCCTCCTGGGAGGCTGTGCTCAACAAGGACTCAGGTGAGTGTGATGCTGTATTTGAAAACGTTGATTATCGTCGTCCAGATTCTGTCGGCGCTCGGGGTGATCGGCCTCGTTTTGCTGCAGCACGGCAAGGGCGCCGATATGGGTGCCGCGTTCGGCAGCGGTGCGTCCGGCAGCCTGTTCGGCGCGAGCGGCTCCGCGAACTTCCTGTCGCGGACCACTGCAGCCCTCGCAACGGTGTTTTTCGTCTCGACGCTTGCATTAACTTACTTGGGGTCGTATCATTCGAAGCCTTCGGCGGGCTTGCTTGGCGCTACGGCTGCGGCTCCGGTCGTTGCTTCGGCTGCAGTTGCTGCATCGGTTCCTGCGGTTTCCACGGCAAGCGCTCCGGCGGCAGCGCCGGCCGCGGCGGCATCGAACCCCGGCAACGACGTGCCGAAATAATTCTGAAAAACTTGTTTTTGTGCATTGAACAAACAGCGGGAACAAGTTAGAATTTAAGTCTTGAAGCGATTCGCGGGTTTCAATAAATTGTTGTCCCGGATTGCATGTAGTGCCGACGTGGTGAAATTGGTAGACACGCTATCTTGAGGGGGTAGTGGCGAAAGCTGTGCGAGTTCGAGTCTCGCCGTCGGCACCAATGTTATCTAAAAAATGCCAGCCGCTTGCTTCAGCTTCGGCTGGCATTTTTGCTTTATACGTCGTGTTCGTTTCGATCGCAGCGCGAAGTACGTAAAGTGATTCCCGCAGAGCGACTTGAAGTTCCTGCGGAACCTCAGAACCAACCGATAGAGGATAGCCTTGAATCTCGCTACCTATTACCCCGTCCTGTTGTTCCTTCTCGTAGGTATTGGTCTGGGCGTAGCGCTGGTCTCAATTGGCAAGATCCTCGGTCCCAACCGGCCCAACAGCGAAAAAGATTCACCGTACGAGTGCGGCTTTGAAGCGTTCGAAGACGCGCGCATGAAGTTCGATGTACGGTACTACCTCGTGGCCATTCTCTTCATCATCTTCGACCTCGAAACGGCGTTCCTGTTTCCGTGGGGCGTTGCCCTGCGCGATATCGGCTGGCCCGGTTTCCTGTCGATGATGCTGTTTCTGCTCGAATTCCTGCTGGGCTTTGCCTACATCTGGAAGAAGGGCGGTCTCGACTGGGAATAAGGGGTTAATCGCCGGATAGCATGGGCGGCACTGCGGGCACCCTGCAGGCCGTCCGTCTGGAGTGGAAAGCACATGAGTATCGAAGGGGTCTTGAAGGAAGGGTTTGTCACCACCACGGCTGACAAGCTGATCAACTGGACGCGCACTGGCTCGCTGTGGCCAATGACGTTCGGTCTTGCGTGTTGCGCGGTCGAGATGATGCACGCGGGCGCGGCCCGCTACGACCTCGACCGTTTCGGTGTGGTGTTCCGCCCGAGCCCGCGCCAGTCCGACGTGATGATCGTGGCCGGCACGCTGTGCAACAAGATGGCGCCCGCGCTGCGCAAGGTCTACGACCAGATGGCCGAGCCGCGCTGGGTGATCTCGATGGGGTCGTGCGCCAACGGCGGCGGCTACTACCACTATTCGTATTCGGTCGTGCGCGGTTGTGATCGCATCGTGCCGGTCGACGTCTATGTGCCGGGTTGCCCGCCGACAGCGGAAGCCCTGGTGTACGGGGTGATCCAGCTGCAGGCGAAGATTCGCCGCACCAGCACCATCGCCCGTCAATAAAGGCCGAGCGCCTCCCCAGAATATGGCAAGCAAACTCGAGACCCTGAAAGCGAACCTCGAAGCGGCCCTCGGTGCTCGCGTCGTCAGCCTCACCGAAGCGCTTGGTGAGTTGACCTTGGTCATAAAATCAGTAGATTACCTCAGCGTGGCCACGGAGCTCCGCGACAATCCGTCGCTTCGCTTCGAGCAGTTGATCGACCTGTGCGGCGTCGACTATCAGACGTTCGGCGACGGCGCGTGGGAAGGCCCGCGCTTCGCGGCGGTGTCGCATCTGCTCTCGATTACGAACAACTGGCGCCTGCGCCTGCGCGTGTTCGCGCCGGACGACGACGTGCCCATCGTCGCCTCGCTCGTCGAGATCTGGAATTCGGCCAACTGGTATGAGCGCGAGGCGTTCGACCTGTTCGGCATCGTCTTCGAAGGCCACCCCGACCTGCGCCGCATCCTGACCGACTACGGTTTCATCGGCCATCCGTTCCGCAAGGACTTCCCGATCTCGGGCTACGTCGAAATGCGTTACGACCCGGAGCAGAAGCGCGTGGTCTATCAGCCGGTCACGATCGAGCCGCGCGAAATCACGCCGCGCGTGATCCGCGAGGATCGCTACGGTGGTCTGAGGAAACACTAAGAGGGTCGCATGTCAGAGATCAAGAACTACACGCTCAACTTCGGCCCGCAGCACCCGGCAGCGCACGGTGTGCTGCGCCTCGTGCTCGAGCTCGACGGCGAGGTGATCCAGCGCGCCGATCCGCACATCGGCCTGCTGCATCGCGCGACGGAAAAGCTCGCCGAGAACAAGACGTTCATCCAGTCGGTGCCGTACATGGACCGTCTCGACTACGTGTCGATGATGGTCAACGAGCACGGCTATGTGCTCGCGATCGAGAAGCTGCTCGGCATCGAGGTGCCGGTGCGCGCGAAGTACATCCGCGTGCTGTTCGACGAAATCACGCGCGTTCTCAATCACCTGATGTGGATCGGCTCGCACGCGCTCGACGTGGGCGCGATGGCGGTGTTCCTCTACGCGTTCCGCGAGCGCGAAGACCTGATGGACGTCTATGAGGCGGTCTCGGGCGCGCGCATGCATGCGGCCTACTATCGTCCGGGCGGCGTGTACCGCGACTTGCCCGACGCCATGCCGCAATACAAGGCTTCGAAGATCCACAACGAGAAGGCGCTCGCCAGGATGAACGAGGCGCGCCAGGGCTCGCTGCTGGACTTCATCGACGACTTCTTCACGCGCTTCCCCGGTTGCGTCGACGAGTACGAAACGCTCCTCACCGACAACCGCATCTGGAAGCAGCGTCTCGTGGGCATAGGCGTGGTGAGCCCGGAGCGCGCCATGCAGCTGGGCCTGACCGGCGCGATGCTGCGTGGCTCGGGCATCGAGTGGGACCTGCGCAAGAAGCAGCCCTACGAGGTCTACGACCAAATGGATTTCGACATCCCGGTGGGCGTGAACGGCGACTGCTACGACCGTTATCTCGTGCGCGTCGAGGAAATGCGTCAATCCACTCGCATTGCGAAACAGTGCATTGAGTGGCTGCGCAAGAATCCCGGCCCCGTGATGATCGACAATCACAAGGTTGCGCCGCCGTCGCGAGTGAACATGAAGTCGAACATGGAAGAGCTGATTCACCACTTCAAGCTCTTCACCGAAGGTTTCCACGTGCCCGAAGGCGAGGCCTACGCAGCCGTGGAGCATCCGAAGGGTGAATTCGGCATCTACCTGGTGTCGGATGGCGCGAACAAGCCGTATCGTCTGAAGATTCGCGCGCCGGGTTACGCCCATCTGTCCGCGCTCGATGAAATGGCGCGCGGTCACATGATTGCCGACGCGGTCACGATCATCGGCACGCAGGACATCGTGTTCGGCGAAATCGACCGCTAAGCAGCAAGCTGCCTGTGCGCCCGGTCAACAAGGGTGCACGGCGAAATACCGGGAACGCCACGTCTGTCGCAGCGAGCAGGTAGGCTAACGCGCGGTGGGTGTTTGTGTGGCGGGAATTGCAACGGTAGGAAATGAAAGAGTCGTGTCTGAAAATGATCTCAGCTGAAGGCCTGAAAGAAATCGATCGCGCGTTGACGAAGTACCCCGCCGATCAGAAACAGTCCGCCGTGATGGCGGCTTTGGCCGTGGCTCAGGAAGAGCATGGCTGGCTGTCGCCCGAACTCATGCAGTTCGTGGCCGACTACCTCGGCATGCCGCCTGTCGCGGTCCAGGAAGTCGCCACCTTCTATACGATGTTCGAGACCCGCCCGGTCGGCAAGTACAAGATCACGCTCTGCACGAATCTGCCGTGCCAGCTCGGCCCGGATGGCGGCGCGGAAGCTACCGCCGACTATCTGAAGCAGAAGCTCGGTATCGACTTCGGCGAAACCACGCCCGACGGCAAATTCACACTGAAAGAAGGCGAGTGCATGGGGGCATGCGGTGACGCGTCGGTGCTGCTCGTGAACAACCATCGCATGTGCAGCTTCATGAGCCGCGAGAAGATCGACCAGTTGCTCGAGGAGCTTTCGAAATGACTTCGTTGCACGACCGTCACATCAAACCCCTGATTCTCGCGGGCCTGAACGGCGAGAACTGGCATCTCGAAGATTACGTCGCGCGTGGCGGCTACAAGCAGCTGCGCCGCATCCTCGAAGAGAAGATCACGCCCGAGCAGGTCATTGCCGACGTGAAGGCTGGCGGCCTGCGTGGCCGCGGCGGCGCGGGCTTCCCGACGGGCCTGAAGTGGAGCTTCATGCCGCGTCAGTTCCCGGGCCAGAAGTACCTCGTCTGCAACTCGGACGAAGGCGAGCCGGGCACGTTCAAGGACCGCGACATCCTGCGCTGGAATCCGCATTCGGTGATCGAAGGCATGGCCATCGGCGCGTACGCGATGGGTATCACCGTGGGCTACAACTACATCCACGGCGAGATTTTCGAGGTCTATCGCCGCTTTGAGGCGGCGCTTGAAGAAGCGCGCCAGGCGGGCTATCTCGGCGACAACATTCTCGGCACGGACTTCTCGTTCCAGCTGCACGCGCACCACGGTTATGGCGCGTACATCTGCGGCGAAGAAACGGCGCTGCTCGAGTCGCTCGAGGGCAAGAAGGGCCAGCCGCGCTTCAAGCCGCCGTTCCCGGCGAGCTTCGGCGTGTACGGCAAGCCCACCACGATCAACAACACCGAGACCTTTGCCGCGGTGCCGTTCCTGTTGAGCGTCGGTCCGCAGACGTACATGGAGCTCGGCAAGCCGAACAACGGCGGCACCAAGATCTTCTCGATCTCGGGTGACGTGGAGCGTCCGGGCAACTACGAAATTCCGCTCGGCACGCCGTTCGCCACGCTCATGGAGCTGGCCGGCGGTGTGCGTGGCGGCAAGAAGCTCAAGGCCGTGATTCCGGGTGGATCGTCGGCGCCGGTCATTCCGGGCGACCTGATGATGCAGACCGACATGGACTATGACTCCATCGCCAAGCAGGGCTCGATGCTCGGCTCGGGCGCGGTCATCGTCATGGACGAGACACGCTGCATGGTGCGCTCGCTGCTGCGCCTGTCGTACTTCTACTATGAAGAGTCGTGCGGCCAGTGCACGCCGTGCCGCGAAGGCACGGGCTGGCTGTATCGCGTCGTGAACCGCATCGAGCACGGCGAGGGCCGCCAGGAAGACCTGGATCTGCTGAACTCGGTGGCGGGCAACATCATGGGCCGGACGATCTGCGCGCTCGGCGACGCGGCGGCCATGCCGGTGCGCGGCATGCTCAAGCATTACTGGGACGAATTTGAATATCACGTGCACAACAAGCGTTGCCTCGTCGGCGGACATGCCGGCTCGCACGCGGCCTCGGAAACGGTGGCCGCCTGACGGGCGGGTTGCAAGGTAACGGCGTGT
Source organism: Paraburkholderia silviterrae (assembly GCF_004353915.1). Classification (GTDB taxonomy): domain Bacteria; phylum Pseudomonadota; class Gammaproteobacteria; order Burkholderiales; family Burkholderiaceae; genus Paraburkholderia; species Paraburkholderia silviterrae. The sequence continues at coordinate 25,792 of NZ_SMRP01000036.1, forward strand.
TGGGCGCGAACCGCGTGGCGGAACGCAACGGGGTAGACCGCTGTGAAATTGAGCGGTAACAGGTTAGGGACGATTAACCATCATGGTTGAACTTGAAATAGACGGCAAGAAGGTGCAGGTGCCCGAGGGCAGCATGGTGATCCAGGCTGCGCAGCGGGTCGACACGTACATTCCGCACTTCTGCTATCACAAGAAGCTGTCCATCGCGGCCAACTGCCGGATGTGTCTCGTCGACGTCGAGAAGATGCCGAAGGCCGTGCCCGCGTGCGCGACGCCGGTGTCGCAAGGCATGGTCGTGCGCACGATGTCGGACAAGGCCGTGCAGGGCCAGCAAGCCGTGATGGAATTCCTGCTGATCAACCATCCGCTCGACTGCCCGATCTGCGATCAGGGCGGCGAATGCCAGCTGCAGGATCTGGCGGTCGGCTACGGCAAGTCGGCGTCGCGCTACAGCGAAGAAAAGCGCGTCGTCTTCCACAAGAATGTCGGTCCGCTCATCTCGATGGAAGAGATGACGCGCTGCATTCACTGCACGCGCTGTGTGCGCTTCGGCGACGAAATCGCCGGCGTGATGGAGCTCGGCATGCTCGGCCGCGGCCAGCATTCGGAAATCACTTCGTTCGTCGGCAAGACGGTGGACTCGGAGCTCTCGGGCAACATGATCGACCTGTGCCCGGTCGGTGCGCTCACGAGCAAGCCGTTCCGCTTCTCCGCGCGCACGTGGGAACTCTCGCGCCGCAAGTCGGTGAGCCCGCACGACTCGACGGGTGCGAACCTCGTCGTGCAGGTGAAGAACAACCGCGTGATGCGCGTGCTGCCGTTCGAGAACGAAGCCATCAACGAGTGCTGGATCTCGGACAAGGACCGCTTCTCGTACGAAGGCCTGAATGCCGAAGACCGCCTCACGCGCCCGATGATCAAGCAGGGCGGCCAGTGGGTCGAGACCGACTGGCAGACCGCGCTCGAGTACGTGGTGAAGGGCATCAAGGGCATCAGCGACGAGCACGGCGAGAACCAGCTCGCGCTGCTCGCGAGCCCGCACAGCACGGCCGAAGAGCTCTATCTCGCGAAGCAGTTCGCGGACGCGATCGGCACGCCGAACGTGGACTTCCGCCTGCGTCAGAACGACTTCTCGGCGCCGCTCGAGGGTGCGCCGTGGCTCGGCGCCAAGATCGCCGAGCTCTCGTATGCCGACTCGGCGTTCGTGATCGGCTCGTTCTTGCGCCGCGATCACGCGCTGCTCGCCGCGCGTCTGCGCCAGGCTGCCAAGGGCGGCGCGCAGGTCTCGTTCCTGCAGGCGTCGGCTGACGGCTCGCTGATCCCGAATGCACAACGCATCGTCGCCGCGCCGTCGGCATGGCTCGACGAGCTTGCTTTGATCGCCGCCGCTGCCGCCGCGGCGAAGGGTGTCGCGCTGCCGGAAGGTTTCGCGGGCGCACAGGCGAACGACGCAGCGAAGCAGGTGGCCGCATCGCTGGCGAATGGAGAGCGCCGCTTCGTGCTGCTCGGCAACGGCGCCGTCCAGCATCCGGAATTCTCGCGTCTGCACGCCGCAGCGCAGTTCATTGCGGAAACGACGGGTGCCACGCTTGGCTTCCTCACGGAAGCCGCCAACACGGTCGGCGCACACCTCGTGGGCGCACTGCCTGGTCGCGACGGCCTGAACGCTCGCGAAGTGTTCGACCAGCCGCGCAAGGGTTATCTGCTGTTCAACATCGAGCCTGAATTCGACACGGCCAACCCGGCCGCCGCGCGCGCCGCGCTCGCGCAGGCCGAGATGGTCGCCGTGTTCTCGCCGTTCAAGACGGGCCTCGACTACGCCGACGTGCTGCTGCCCATCGCGCCGTTCACGGAAACCTCGGGCACGTTCGTCAACGCCGAAGGCACGGCGCAGACGTTCAACGGCGTCGTGCGTCCGTTCGGCGAGACGCGTCCGGCCTGGAAGGTCCTGCGCGTGCTCGGCACGCTGCTCGGTGCGCAGGGCTTCGAGTACGAGACGTCGGAAGACGTGCGCCGCAAGGCGCTCGGCGACGGCAGCTTCGCAGCGCGTCTGTCGAACAAGGTCGCGGCGCAAGTCACGCGCGGCAATCTCGCGAAGGCCGCCGATGGCCGCTTCGAGCGCATCTCCGACGTGCCCATCTATCGCGCCGATCAACTCGTGCGCCGCGGCGAAGCGCTGCAGCTCACGACGGCGGCCCGCGTGGCGAACGCCATCGGCCTGCCGGCTGCGCTCTTCGACCAACTCGGCCTGAAGGAAGGCGACGCCGTGCGCGTGCGCCAGGGCGAGCTGTCGGTGAGCGCGCCCGCGACGCGCGATGCGAATCTTGCGCCGACGGTGGTGCGCGTGTCGGCGGCAACGCCGGCCGCTGCACAGCTCGGCAGCCTGTTCGGTGAACTGCTGGTGGAGAAGGCGTAAATGAGCTTGTTCGATACGATCAATGCAGGCGGCAGCCAGTTGCTCGGCGTGGCGTGGCCCACCGTCTGGGCGCTGGTGCGTATTCTCGTCGTCGCGGTGGTGATCCTGCTGTGCGTGGCGTACCTGATCCTGTGGGAGCGCAAGCTGATCGGCTGGATGCACGTGCGTCTCGGCCCGAACCGCGTCGGCCCCGCGGGGCTGTTGCAGCCGATCGCCGACGTGCTGAAGCTGCTGCTCAAGGAAGTCATCCAGCCGACCCAGGCGAGCCGCTGGGTCTACATGGTCGCGCCGATCATGGTGGTGGTGCCGGCCTTCGCGGTCTGGGCGGTGATTCCGTTCCAGGCGGGCGCGGTGCTCGGCAACATCAACGCGGGTCTGCTCTACGTGATGGCGATTTCGTCCTTCGGCGTGTACGGCGTGATTCTCGCGGGCTGGGCATCGAACTCGAAATACGCGTTCCTCGGTGCGATGCGCGCTGCGGCGCAGATGGTCTCGTATGAAATCGCGATGGGCTTCGCGCTCGTCGTGGTGCTGATGGTTTCGGGCAGCCTGAACCTCTCGGACATCGTCGAAGGGCAGATGCGCGGCATGTTTGCGAACTGGGGCATCACGTTCCTCTCGTGGAACTGGCTGCCGCTCTTGCCGATGTTCGTCGTCTACTTCATCTCGGGCATCGCCGAAACGAACCGCCACCCGTTCGACGTGGTGGAAGGGGAGTCGGAGATCGTCGCGGGCCACATGGTCGATTACTCGGGTATGGGCTTCGCGCTCTTCTTCCTCGCCGAGTACATCAACATGATCGTGATCTCGGCGCTGGCTTCCGTGCTGTTCCTCGGCGGCTGGAGTGCACCGTTTGGCTTCCTCGATTTCATCCCGGGAGTATTCTGGCTGGTGCTGAAGGTTTTCTGTCTCCTGTCGGTGTTCATCTGGGCGCGTGCGACGTTCCCGCGCTACCGCTATGACCAGATCATGCGTCTTGGCTGGAAGATATTCATTCCGGTGTGCGTCGTGTGGCTGATCGTGATCGGCTTCTGGTATATGTCGCCGCTGAGCATCTGGAAATAAGGGGGCGACGAAATGACCGCTATCCAAAACTTCTTCAAGACGTTCTTCCTGACCGAGCTGCTCAAGGGCCTCGCGCTGACTGGCCGTTACGCCTTCAAGCGCAAGTTCACGGTGCAGTTCCCGGAAGAGAAGACCCCGATCTCGCCGCGCTTTCGTGGCCTGCACGCGCTGCGCCGCTACGAAAACGGCGAAGAGCGCTGCATCGCGTGCAAGCTGTGCGAGGCCGTGTGCCCCGCGCTCGCCATCACGATCGAGTCGGAAGTGCGCGAAGACAACACGCGCCGCACGACGCGCTACGACATCGACCTGACCAAGTGCATTTTCTGCGGTTTTTGCGAAGAGAGCTGCCCGGTCGACTCGATTGTCGAGACGCACATTCTCGAGTATCACGGCGAGAAGCGCGGCGATCTGTATTTCACGAAGGAAATGCTGCTGGCCGTGGGCGACCGCTACGAAGCGCAGATCGCGGCAAACAAGGCAGCAGATGCACCGTACCGTTGATCTTCAGTTTGACGCTGCATCGGCCCGCGGTTCGGGCCGGCTGCGGGGAACGCGTGTGCCTGAAAACACCGCGAAGCCGCAGCCTGTGAACCGCGGCGCGACGCTCCCTGGTCTGGCCGCCAGTCTGTGCCGCGCAATCCGCCTTACGATGGCCTCAACGATGAACCAGTAATCATGGAATTCACGACCGTCCTGTTCTACATCTTCGCGCTGTTGCTCACGCTATCAGGGCTGAAGGTGATCACCTCGCGCAATCCTGTCTCGTCCGCGCTCTTCCTCGTGCTCGCGTTCTTCAACGCGGCCGCGGTGTGGATGCTGCTCGAGGCCGAATTCCTTGCGATCCTGCTGGTGCTCGTCTACGTGGGCGCGGTGATGGTGCTGTTCCTGTTCGTGGTGATGATGCTGGACATCAACATCGACGTGCTGAGCCGCGACTTCAAGCGCTTCATTCCGGTGGCGACCATCGTGGGCGCGATCATCGTGCTCGAGACCGCGTTGATCCTGTGGCACGGCTACGGCGCGACCACCTCGCCGGTGCCGGACACCTCGGCCGCGGCTGTCGCATCGGTGTCGAATACGCACCTGATCGGCAAGATCATCTATACCGACTACATCTTCGCATTCGAAATTGCCGGCCTCGTGCTGCTGGTGGCGATCGTCGCGGCCATTTCGCTGACGGTGCGCGAGCCCAAGGATGCGAAGCGTCAGAACGTTTCGAAGCAGGTCCGCGTGCGTCGTGAGGACCGCGTGCGCCTCGTGAAGATGCAAGCCGTCGTGGAAGTGCCGGAAACGCCCGAGGCCGTGGAGGCCGAAGCGGCTCCCGCCGCACCAGGCGCCACGCCGGCGGCGAAGAGCTAAGCGCGAAGGAGCGAATCGACATGTTGACCCTGGCCCATTATCTCGTCCTCGGCGCGATCCTCTTTGCGATCTCGATCGTTGGCATTTTTCTCAATCGGCGCAACGTCATCATCATCCTGATGGCGATTGAGCTGATGTTGTTAGCGGTGAACACGAACTTCGTCGCGTTCTCGCATTACCTCGGTGACGTTCACGGACAGATTTTCGTGTTCTTCGTGCTAACTGTTGCGGCAGCGGAAGCCGCGATTGGTCTGGCTATTCTTGTGACTCTGTTCCGCAGCCTCGACACGATCAATGTCGAGGACCTCGATCAGCTCAAAGGCTAAGGCAGGCTGTATATGGCAACGACACTCAACGAAACCTTATTGCTGGCGGTACCGCTGGCCCCTCTCGCCGGTTCTCTCATTGCCGGTTTGTTTGGCAAGACGGTGGGGCGCGCGGGCGCGCATACGGTCACCATTCTTGGCGTCGCGATTGCGTTCGTGCTCTCGTGCATTACGCTGTTCGACGTGATGAACGGCGCGAGCTTCAACGCGACCGTCTACGAATGGATGTCGGTTGGCGGCCTGAAGTTCGAAGTCGGCTTCCTGATCGACTCGTTGACGGCGCTCATGATGGTCATCGTGACCTTCGTGTCCCTGATGGTGCACATCTACACGATCGGCTACATGGCGGACGAAGAGGGCTACCAGCGCTTCTTCTCGTACATCGCGCTCTTCACGTTCTCGATGCTGATGCTCGTGATGAGCAACAACTTCCTGCAGCTGTTCTTCGGCTGGGAAGCGGTGGGCCTCGTCTCGTACCTGCTGATCGGCTTCTACTTCAAGCGTGAAAGCGCCATCTACGCGAACATGAAGGCGTTCCTCGTGAACCGCGTGGGTGACTTCGGCTTCCTGCTGGGCATTGGTCTTTTGCTCGCGTACGGCGGCTCGCTCAACTACAACGACGTGTTCGCGAAGGGCCACGAAATCGCGGCGCTGACGTTCCCGGGCACCTCGTGGAACCTGCTCACGGTGGCGTGCATCTGCTTGTTCATCGGCGCGATGGGCAAGTCGGCGCAGTTCCCGCTGCACGTCTGGCTGCCGGACTCGATGGAAGGCCCGACGCCGATCTCGGCACTGATCCACGCCGCCACCATGGTGACGGCCGGTATCTTCATGGTCGCGCGCATGTCGCCGCTGTTCGAGCTCTCGGACGCCGCGCTCTCGTTCATCGTCGTGATTGGCGCGATTACCGCGCTCTTCATGGGCTTCCTTGGCGTCGTGCAGAACGACATCAAGCGTGTGGTCGCATACTCCACGCTCTCGCAGCTCGGCTACATGACCGTGGCGCTCGGCGTCTCGGCCTATCCGGTCGCGATCTTCCACCTGATGACGCACGCGTTCTTCAAGGCGCTGCTGTTCCTCGGCGCGGGCTCGGTCATCATCGGCATGCACCATGATCAGGACATGCGCAACATGGGTGGCCTGCGCAAGTACATGCCCATCACGTGGATCACGTCGCTCGTCGGCTCGCTCGCGCTGATCGGCACGCCGTTCTTCTCGGGCTTCTACTCGAAGGACTCGATCATCGAGGCGGTGAAGGCCTCGCACCTGGCCGGTTCGGGTTTCGCTTATTTCGCCGTGGTCGCGAGCGTTTTCGTGACGGCCCTGTACTCGTTCCGCATGTACTTCCTCGTGTTCCACGGTGAAGAGCGCTTCCGCGGTCCGAAGCATCCCGACTCGCCGATGGGCGCGGAAGCCGCGTCGCATCACGGCCACGACGAGCACCATGTGCATGTGCCGCACGAGTCGCCGTGGGTGATCTGGGTGCCGCTGGTCCTGCTCGCGATTCCTTCGGTGATTGCCGGTGCATACGCGATCCAGCCGTTGCTTTACGGTGGTTTCTTCTCGCACGGCGTGGCGTTCCAGGACGTCATCTTCATCGGCCAGAACCATCCGGCGGTGGCCGAGATCGGCGAAGAATTCCATGGCTGGGCCGCGATGGGCGCGCATGCGCTCTCGGGTCTGCCGGTGTGGCTCGCACTCGCGGGTGTGATCGTGGCGTGGTTCTTCTACATGAAGCGCCCGGATCTGCCGGCTGTCGTGTCGCGCACGTTTTCGCCAGTCTACAAGCTGCTGGCAAACGCGTATTACCTCGACAAGATCAACGAAATCGTCTTCGCGCGCGGAGCCGTTGCTATCGGTCGTGGTCTGTGGAAGGAAGGTGATGTCGTCGTGATCGACGGCGTCGTCAACGGGAGCGCCAAGTTTATCGGCTGGTTTGCAACGGTGATTCGTTTCCTGCAATCCGGCTATATCTACCACTACGCATTTGCCATGATCATTGGCATGCTTGGCCTCCTTACCCTGTTTGTAACGCTCGGCGGCAAATAAGAAGGCGAGGAAAAAAACGCATGCACGCAACTCCGATTCTCAGTCTTGCGATCTGGATGCCAATTGTTTTCGGCATCATCGTTCTTGTAGTGGGTTCCCTGCGGAGCTCGAGCGCGGACCGCTGGATCGCGCTCATCGGTTCGGTGCTTAGTTTCCTCGTCACCCTTCCGCTCGTTTCGGGCTTCGACACCACCACGGCTGCGCTGCAGTACGAGGAGAAGTCGGTCTGGATCGAGCGGTTCAATATTTCGTATCATCTCGGCATCGACGGCATCTCGTTGTGGCTCGTGGTGCTCACGGCGCTCATCACCGTGATCGTCGTGATCGCGGGCTGGCAGGTCATCCAGAAGAACGTCGCGCAGTATTATTCGGCGTTCCTCATCCTGTCGGGCCTGATGATCGGCGTCTTTTGCGCCGCCGACGGTCTGCTGTTCTACGTGTTCTTCGAAGCCACACTCATTCCGATGTACATCATCATCGGCGTGTGGGGCGGACCGAACCGCGTGTACGCAGCGTTCAAGTTCTTTCTCTATACGCTGGCCGGCTCGCTGCTGATGCTGGTCGCGTTGCTGTATCTCTACCGCGAGACCGGGACCTTCGACCTCGCCACCTGGCAGAACGCCAAGCTTGCGATGACGCCGCAGATCCTGCTGTTCATTGCGTTCTTCTTCGCGTTCGCCGTCAAGGTGCCGATGTGGCCGGTCCACACGTGGTTGCCGGACGCGCACGTCGAAGCGCCCACGGGCGGCTCGGTGGTGCTGGCCGCCATCATGCTGAAGCTGGGCGCATACGGTTTCCTGCGTTTCTCGCTGCCGGTCACGCCGGACGCGAGTCATTACCTGGCGCCGGTCATCATCACGCTGTCGTTGATCGCGGTGATCTACATCGGCCTCGTGGCGATGGTGCAGTCCGACATGAAAAAGCTGGTCGCGTACTCGTCGATTGCCCACATGGGCTTCGTCACGCTCGGCTTCTTTATGTTCGGCCCGTCGAGCCAGCTGGCCATGGAAGGCGCGATCATCCAGATGATCTCGCACGGCTTCGTCTCGGGCGCCATGTTCCTTTGCATCGGCGTGCTGTATGACCGCATGCACACGCGCGACATCGCCGACTACGGCGGCGTCGTCAACACGATGCCGAAATTCGCGGCGCTGGCCATGCTGTTCGCGATGGCCAACTGCGGCCTGCCGGGCACCTCGGGATTCGTCGGCGAATTCATGGTGATTCTGGCGGCAGTGAAGTTCAACTTCTGGATTGCTTTCGGGGCGGCGTTCACGCTGATCCTGGGCGCGGCCTATACGTTGTGGATGTACAAGCGCGTGTACTTCGGCGCCGTCGCGAACGATCATGTTCGCGAGCTGAAGGACATCAGCAGCCGCGAATACCTCATTCTTGGGGTGCTCGCGCTGCTCACGCTTTTCATGGGCGTCTACCCGAAGCCCTTTACCGATGTGATGCACGTTTCCGTGGAAAACCTCCTCTCCCACGTCGCAGTGTCGAAACTGCCGCTGTCACAGTAATACCGAGCGGAGGACTAATAGATCATGCCAAACGCCCCTTTGAACGCTCTGCTACCCGACGCGCTGCTTATGGCCGGTACCGTCGTTGCGTGGCTCAACGACACGTTCACCGGTCCTTCGGGCCGGCGCACGACCTATTTCATCGCGCTGCTGACGGCGCTCGCAGCCGGCATCTGGTTCGCGGTAATCGCGTTCGATCCACACGTGTACTACTACTTCACGCGCATGTACGTGGTGGACGCGTTCGCGAGCGCCATGAAGGCGGTGGTCACGCTCGGCTACGCGGTCACGATCGTGTACTCGCGCAAGTACCTCGAAGACCGGGACATGTTCAGGGGCGAGTTCTTCCTGCTTGGCATGTTCTCGTTGCTCGGCCAGATCGTGATGATCTCGGGCAACAACTTCCTTACGCTGTACCTTGGCCTCGAGCTGATGTCGCTCTCGCTCTACGCGGTCATCGCACTGCGCCGTGACGCGACGCAGTCGAACGAAGCGGCCATGAAGTACTACGTGCTGGGCGCGCTGGCATCGGGCTTCCTGCTCTACGGCATCTCCATGCTGTACGGCGCGACCGGCTCGCTCGACTTGGGCGACGTGTTCAAGGCCGTGGCTTCGGGCCACATCAACGACATCGTCCTGTTGTTCGGCGTGGTGTTCATCGTCGCGGGCGTGGCGTTCAAGATGGGCGCGGTGCCGTTCCACATGTGGGTGCCCGACGTCTATCAGGGCGCGCCTACGGCCATGACGCTGCTCACCGGCGGCGGACCGAAGGTCGCGGCGTTTGCGTGGGCCGTGCGCTTCCTCGTCATGGGTCTGCTGCCGCTCGCCGTGGACTGGCAGGAAATGCTGATCATCCTGGCCGCGCTCTCGATGATCGTCGGCAACATCACGGGTATCGTCCAGCGCAACGTCAAGCGCATGCTCGCGTACTCGGCCATCTCGAACATGGGCTTCGTGCTGCTCGGCCTGCTCGCCGGCATCGTCGATAACAAGGCGACCGGTGCGGCCAGCGCGTACAGCTCGGCGATGTTCTACAGCATCGTCTACCTGATTACGACGCTTGGCGCGTTCGGCGTGGTCATGCTGCTCGCCCGCCGCGACTTCGAGGCGGAAACGCTCGACGACTTCAAGGGCCTGAACCAGCGCAGCCCGGTGTTCGCATTCGTCATGATGCTCATGATGTTCTCGCTCGCCGGCATTCCGCCGACGGTCGGCTTCTACGCGAAGCTCGCCGTGCTCGAAGCGACCATGAACGCCGGCCTCACGTGGCTTGCCGTGCTTGCCGTCATTACGTCGCTGTTCGGCGCGTTCTACTACCTGCGCATCGTCAAGCTGATGTACTTCGATGCGCCGCAGGACACCGCACCGATCGAGGGCCACGCATTCAACCGTGCGCTGCTGACGGTCAACGGCGTGGCTGTGCTGGTGCTCGGCATCATCCCGGGGCCGCTGATGTCGCTCTGCCTGCAGGCCGTCTCGCATACGCTGCCGCTGTAATGTCGGCAGCAGGGTGGTTTATCGTGTTGTTGGCGCTCGCGGGCGCCAACTTGCCGTTTCTCAATCAACGGTTGTTCGGCATCGTGCCGTTGCCGCTGCGTGCACCGAAGAAGAGCGCGTGGATTCGCATTGCCGAAATGATCGTGCTGTATTTTGTGGTCGGTGCGTTCGGCTTCATGCTGGAGGCGCGCGCCGGCAACCGCTTTGACCAGGGCTGGCAGTTCTACGCCATCACGTTCAGTCTCTTTGTCGTGTTCGCGTTTCCTGGCTTCACCTGGCAATATCTCTTCAAACGCCGTCCGGCGTGATGCATACGCCTCGTCCTCGACGAGGCGTATGCCATTCGATCACATCGCGGCTTTCCCGCGACTTCTCCGTACAGGCGCTCCCCAGAGGTAGAACATGGCTGCTGAACATCAAAAACACGACCCGGCACTCGCCGAGACGTGTGTGGAGAGCACGACGCTCCACGCAGGCAAATTCCTTACGCTCAAATGCGACACGGTCGCCTTGCCGGATGGCAAGCACGCAACGCGCGAGTACGTCCAGCATCCGGGCGCGGTGATGGTGATTCCGCTCTTCGACGACGGCCGCGTGCTGATGGAGCGCCAATACCGCTATCCGCTTTCGCGCGTGATGACCGAATTTCCGGCTGGCAAGCTCGATCCGCAGGAAGGCGCGCTGGCCTGCGCGATCCGCGAACTGAAGGAAGAGACGGGCTATACGGCGCGCGAGTACATCTATCTCGCGCAGATCCATCCGGTGATCTCGTACTCGACCGAATTCATCGACATTTACCTTGCGCGCGGCTTGACTTCCGGCGAGGCGAAGCTCGACGAAGGCGAGTTCCTCGAGACCTTCACGGCGACACTGCCCGAGCTGCTCGAGTGGGTGCGTACCGGCAAGATCACCGACGTGAAGACGATTATCGGCACGTTCTGGCTCGAAAAGGCGCTCTCCGGCGCCTGGCCGCTCGCACAACCCGAGCGGGGCTGAACACCGCGGTGCGGCACTGCGGCGATGGTCGCGGGAAAAAGTGCCGGATCAGAGAAGCAGCGCATTGAAATACGGCGGCCCGCGAGGCCGCCGTATTCACTTGGGGCGTGGCATTTTTGCGTCGAGCGGCCAGCGGCGTGCGGCGCTACAATCGACCACCGGCTAGTCGGCCGTCCGGTGCCACGGTGGCGCTCGAAAACCAGCTGCCGAGCCCATCAAAAAATTTACGAACGGTCGTTCACAAATTTCCGTTTTGCGATACACTCAACGCAAGCCTCGATTCCCATGAAGGTCCTCGATTTACAGTGCCCAGACGGCCATCGGTTTGAAGGCTGGTTCGCTTCCGCTGACGACTTCGAGTCGCAGCTTTCGCGCAAGCTGGTCGAATGCCCGATGTGCGGCGCCACTAATGTGAGCCGCGTGCCGTCCGCGCCCCGACTGAATCTGTCGGGTGCGAGCGAAGCGCAGTCCACTGCCGGTCAGGCGTCACAGGCCGGCCAGATGGCACAGGCAGCGGCGCAATGGCAGGCGCATGCCATGCGCGTGATGCGCGAGGTCCTGGAGAAGACTGAGAACGTAGGCGACCGTTTCGCCGAGGAGGCGCGGCGCATTCACTACAACGAAGCGCCGGCGCGCAACATCCGCGGAGTGGCATCCGCGGAAGATGCGCAAGCTCTCGTCGAAGAAGGCATCGATGTGATGCCGCTGCCGGTTCCGGCCGCGTTGAAGGGTCCGCTGCAATAACGCCAGGCGGGTCTTCGTTGCGGCTTGGGTTCGTTCCCAACCAGCCGCGGCCAGGAGACAAACCCGCATGGATCTCGATTACACCCCCACCGACGACGCGTTTCGCGCCGAAGTCCGCGCCTGGCTCGAGGCCAATCTGCCTCAAGCCGTGCGCGAGAAAGTTCTCAATCACAAACGCCTCAGCCGCGACGACATCGCCGGCTGGCACAAGCTGCTCGGTCAGCGCGGCTGGTCGGCGCCTGCCTGGCCGACCGAATATGGCGGCCCCGGCTGGAGCGAAACGCAACGCCACATCTGGGACGAGGAGTGCGGCCGCATTGGCGCGCCGCCGGTCTTGCCGTTCGGCGTTTCGATGGTCGCGCCGGTGATCATGAAGTACGGCAACGAGGCGCAAAAGCGCCGCTACTTGCCGCGCATCCTTTCCGGCGAAGACTGGTGGTGCCAGGGCTATTCCGAGCCGGGCTCGGGCTCGGATCTCGCCTCGCTGCGCACGCGTGCCGTTCGTGAAGGCGACCACTATGTGGTGAACGGCCAGAAGACCTGGACCACGCTCGGCCAGCACGCCGACATGATGTTCTGTCTCGTGCGCACCGACCCCGCCGCCAAGAAGCAGGAGGGCATCTCGTTCCTGCTCATCGACATGAAGACGCCCGGCATCACGGTGCGCCCGATCATCACGCTCGACGAAGACCACGAGGTCAACGAGGTGTTCCTCGAGGACGTGAAGGTGCCGCTCGAGAACCTCGTCGGCGAAGAAAACCGTGGCTGGACCTACGCGAAATATCTGCTCGGCCATGAGCGCACGGGCATCGCCCGCGTGGGCGCGTCCAAGCGCGAGCTCGAGTTCCTCAAGCATGTCGCACTCGAACAGAAGAAGCACGGCAAGCCGCTTCTGCTCGATCCGGTTTTCGCGGCGCGCGTGGCCGCAGTCGAAATCGAGCTGATGGCGCTCGAGGTGACGGCCGAGCGCGTGATCGCGAGCAGCGGCCACGGTCGCGGTCCCGGGCCTGAGGCGTCGATGCTCAAGATCAAGGGCACCGAAATCCAGCAGGCGCTCACCGAGCTGATGGTCGATGCGGTCGGCCCGCTTGCCGCGCCGTTCGATCCGGCATTCCTCGAGGGCGAGCGCGCACACGCGGCCGGTGGCGACGACGATGCAGCACCGCTCGCGGCTTACTACTTCAACTATCGCAAGACGTCGATTTACGGCGGGTCGAACGAAATCCAGAAGAACATCATCGCGCAGATGATTCTGGGGATTTGAGGAGCGACGCAATGGACTTCAATTTCACCGAAGAGCAACAGCAACTCGCCGACGCGCTGCGTCGCTATCTCGACAAGAATTACGGCTTCGAAGCGCGCCAGGCGATCGTGAAGACGCCTGAGGGCGTATCGGGCGAACACTGGAAGGCGTTCGTCGAGCTCGGGCTCACCGCGCTGCCGGTGCCGGCGGAGCAGGGCGGCTTCGACGGCTCGCCGTTCGACATGCTCGTGGTCATGCAGGAGCTGGGCCGCGCACTCGTGATCGAGCCGTACTGGGCGAGCGCGGTGGGCGTCGAGGCGCTCAAGCTCGCGGGGGCGGATAGCGCCGAAAACGCGCAACTGCTCGAGCGCGTGGCGGTGGGCGAGATCAAGCTCGCCGTGGCGTTTCACGAGCCCCAGGCACGCTACGACCTGTTCGCGCTCGAAACGCTCGCAAAGGAAACTGGCGACGGCTTCGCGCTCACGGGCAGCAAGTCGGTCGTGCAGCACGGCGCGCAAGCGGACTACTGGATCGTGCCGGCGCGCCTCGCGGGCGAAGTCGCGCTGTTCGTGGTGGCGCGCGATGCGAAGGGCGTCGAGGTGAGCGACTACCGCACGATCGACGGCCAGCGCGCCGCCACGCTCAAGTTCGACGGTGCGCACGCGCGCCGTCTTGGCGATGCGGGTGCGGCCACGTGGGAGCAGATCGCCGATTACGCCACCTTCCTGCTGTGCGCGGAAGCCGTGGGCGCCATCGACGCGCTCAATCACGCGAGCGTCGAGTACACGAAGACGCGCCAGCAGTTCGGCGTGCCGATTGCACGCTTCCAGGCGCTCCAGCACCGTATGGCCGAGATGCTGATCCATGGCGAGCAGGCTCGTTCGCTCACGTACCTTGCGGCTGCGCGCTACAGTGGCGCTTCGCCCGATGAGCGGCGCCGCGCCATCTCGGCGGCCAAGGTGCGCGTGGGGCAGGCGGCGCGCTATGTCGGCCAGCAGGCCGTGCAGTTGCACGGCGGCATGGGTGTGACCAACGAAGTCGCGGCGGCACACCTGTTCAAGCGTCTCGCTATCATCGAGACTACGCTCGGAGACGTCGATTACCATCTCGAACGTTTCGCGGCGCTGCCGGGGTTTGCGCAGGCAGCGGCCTGAGGCGCGCGCCGGCAGGTGCGTCCCGCGGCGCGTTGTGAAGCAATTCGAAACGGAGAGTCATCGATGGGAGTGAGTTACGAAGATCTCGAAGTGGGCAAGTCGTATGAAATCGGCTCGCACACGTTCGGGCGCGAAGAGATCGTCCAGTTCGCGAAGCAGTACGATCCGCAGCCGTTTCATTTGAGCGAGGCGGCTGGCGAGGCGTCGCATTTCGGCGGCCTTGTCGCGAGCGGCTGGCATACGTGCTCGGTCATGATGGGCATGCTCGTGCGCAATTTTCTCGATGGCTCCACATCGATGGGCTCGCCCGGCATCGACGAGATCCGCTGGATCAAGCCCGTGCGCGTTGGCGACACGCTCGCGATGACCAACTTCGTCGTGAGCAAGCGCGTTTCGGAGAGCAAGCCGGATCGCGGTATCGTCCAGACGCGCTGGGAAGGCCGCAATCAGCACGGCGAGCTCGTAGTGACGGTGACCTCGAAGGGGCTGTTTGGGCTGGCCCATGCCGGGCTGGCCCATACCGGGCTGCGCCAGCCGGGAGGCGCATCATGAGCGAGGCCGATGTGGTTGAAATTGCAGACGTCGCCGCCTTGCGCGCGCTCGTGGGCGCCGAGCCGTTCGTGAGCGCCTGGCGCGCGGTGAGCGAGGCGAGTGTGCTGGAGTTCGCCGACGCGACCGGCGATCATCAATGGATTCACGTCGACGCGGAGCGTGCGCGGCGCGAGTCGCCGTTCGGCGGCCCGATCGCCCACGGCTTTCTTACGCTCTCGCTCGTGCCGGCGCTGCTCGCGGCAACCGTCACGATGCGCCAGCGCATGGGCGTGAACTATGGGCTCAACCGGGTGCGCTTCACGTCGCCGGTGCCTGTGGGGGCGAGGGTGCGCGCGCGCATCGGTGTGAAGGAAGTGACCGACGTGGAAGGCGGTGGCGCGCAGGTCGTCTGGAACATCGGCATCGAATGCGAGGGCAGCGAGCGGCCCGCGTGCGTGGCCGAATTCATTTCGCGGCACTACTTCTGAATCGCCGCGCGCGTTTGCGCATTCAGAATGTGAGAGGGGCGTCCGGCCAAGAGCCGCACGCCCCTCGTTTATTCCATCTGGCGTCGTTCGTCAGGCGGCCTTCGAGGTGTGCTTCTCGTACTGCGTCGCGCCAAACAGCATCTCCTTCGCCTTCTCGTCCATGAGCGGCTTGCGCGCGTTCGCCAGCACCTCGACGCCGCGCTTGACCGCCGGGCGCGCCGCGATCGCCTCGTGCCAGCGCTTCACGTTGGGCAGCGCATCGAGTTCGATGCCCTGGTTCTGCCAGGATCGCGTCCACGGGAACGCGGCAATATCGGCGATGGTGTAGTCGTCGCCGGCCAGGTACTCGGTCTTTTCGAGCTGCGCCTCCATCACGTTGTAGAGGCGCTTCGCCTCGTTCGTGTAGCGCTTCACGGCGTAGTCGATCTTCTCGGGCGCGTAAATGCGGAAGTGGTGCGCCTGGCCAAGCATGGGGCCAAGGCCGCCCATCTGGAACATCACCCACTGCAGCACGTCGTAGCGCGCAGCGAGGTCTTCGGGCATGAACTTGCCCGTCTTCGCGGCCAGATAGATCAGGATCGCGCCCGACTCGAACAGCGAGAACGGCTTGCCGTCGGCACGCGCCGGGCCTTCGGAGTCCGTGATGGCGGGGATCTTGTTGTTCGGGCTGATATCGAGGAACTCGGGCTTGAACTGGTCGCCGGCCCCGATATCGATGGGATGCACGCGATACTCGAGGCCCGTTTCCTCGAGCATGATATGGACTTTGTGGCCGTTGGGCGTGGCCCAGCTGTAGACGTCGATCATCGTGGCTCCTTGGTACCTGGACGAAGGCGCCGTCCGGTGTTTTCAGATGTTCCGCGGCGCCTGAACTGGCGCAAATTAGCATAGTTCGCCGGGCGGCGCAGAGGGCCCACGAGCGCCCCTGCTGCGCTTGTGGGCTTGTGGCCTGCGACGGGCCCGCAGCGGTGCCGCTCGCTTACGAGCGCGTGACCGGCATCTCCACGCGCGAGGCCGCCGTCGCGTCCGGGTAGCGCGCGAGCTCGAGCTTGGCGATGGCGTTGCGGTGGACCTCGTCGGGGCCGTCGGCGAACCGCAGCGTGCGTGCCTGCGCGTAGGCATAGGCGAGCGGGAAGTCACCGCTCACGCCGCCGCCGCCGTGCACCTGGATCGCCCAGTCGAGCACCTGGCAGGCCATGTTCGGCGCGACCACCTTGATCATTGCGATTTCGCCGCGCGCGCCCTTGTTGCCGACGGTGTCCATCATGTAAGCGGTCTTGAGCGTGAGCAGGCGCGCCTGCTCGATCATGCAGCGCGCTTCTGCAATGCGCTCCTGCGTGACCGTTTGCTGCGCGATGGTCTTGCCGAACGCGGTGCGCGCGAGTGCGCGCTTCGACATGAACTCGAGCGCACGCTCGGCGAGGCCGATCAGGCGCATGCAATGGTGGATGCGGCCCGGCCCGAGGCGCCCCTGGGCGATTTCGAAGCCGCGGCCTTCTCCCAGCAGGATGTTCGACGCCGGCACGCGCACGTTCTCGAGCTTGATCTCCATGTGGCCGTGCGGCGCGTCGTCGTAGCCGAACACCGTGAGCGGGCGCTTGACCGTGATGCCCGCCGCGTCGGCCGGCACGAGGATCATCGACTGCTGTGCATGGCGCGGCGCATCGGGATCGGTCTTGCCCATCACGATATAGACCGCGCAGCGCGGATCGCCCGCGCCCGATGACCACCACTTGGTGCCGTTGATCACATAGTCGTCGCCGTCACGCTCGATGCGCGTCTGGATGTTGGTTGCATCCGATGAGGCGACCTCGGGCTCCGTCATCAGGAAGGCCGAGCGAATCTGGCCTTCCAGCAGCGGTGCCAGCCACTGGCGCTTGTGTTCCTCAGTGCCGTAGCGCTCGATGGTTTCCATGTTGCCGGTGTCCGGCGCGCTGCAGTTGAACACCTCGGGCGCCCAGATCACGCGGCCCATGATCTCGCACAGTGGCGCGTATTCGAGGTTGGTGAGCCCTGCGCCGCGCGTCGAGTCGGGCAGGAACAGGTTCCAGAGGCCCGCTTCGCGCGCCTTCACCTTGAGCTGCTCGACGATCTGCGTGGGCACCCACGGGTTGCCGTTGGCGCGGTTGCGCTCGACTTCTTCGTGATAGACGGTCTCGTTCGGGTAGATGTGTTCGTCGAAGAACGCGAGCAGTTTCTCGCGCAGCGCCTGCACTTTCGGGGAGTAGTCGAAATTCATCCGGGACCTCGCAAATAAAGAGCACTGCGTAAGGATCGAGTGCTGATGGAATGCTGATCGATGCGATGCGATGCGACGCGATGCGGCGCTAGCGCACTTTTTGCGCGTATTGCCAGGCGAGCTCGGCCATGGGCTTCGCGCGCCGCCCCGCGTCGGCCGCCTGGGCGCTCGCGGCCGTGCCGTCGACTACGCGCTTCATGATGCCCTGCAAGATGGCTGCGATGCGGAACATGTTGTAGGCGAGATAGAAGTTCCAGTCGCCGCGGATCTCGAGGCCCGTGCGCTCGCAGTAACGCCGCACGTATTGCTGCTCGTCCGGTATGCCGAGTGTCTTCCAGTCGAGCCCGCCGATGCCGCGGAACTGGCCAGGCTCCACGTGCCAGGCCATGCAGTGGTACGAAAAATCGGCAAGCGGATCGCCAAGCGTCGAGAGCTCCCAGTCGAGCACCGCGAGCACGCGCGGCTCGGTGGGGTGGAAGATCAGGTTGTCGAGGCGGTAGTCGCCGTGCACGACCGAGACGCGCGAGCCAGTGTCATCGGGCAGGTGCTGCGGCAGCCACTCGATCAGGCGGTTCATCGCGTCGATCGACTCCGTTTCCGAAGCCTGATACTGCCGGCTCCAGCGATCGATCTGGCGTGCGAAGTAATTGCCGGGCTTGCCGTAATCGGCGAGGCCGATGGCGTCGGGCTTCACGTTGTGGAGCGCGGCGATCACGCGGTTCATCTCCTCGTAGATCGCGCCGCGCTCCTCGCGCGTCACGCCGGGCAGCGCCTGGTCCCACAGCACGCGGCCCTCGACGAACTCCATCACGTAGAACGCCCGGCCGATCACGGCCTCGTCTTCGCAGAGCGCAAGCATCTTCGCGACGGGCACGTCGGTGGCGCCGAGCGCATCCATCACGCGGTATTCGCGCTCGATCGCGTGCGCCGAGGGCAGCAGCTTCGCCTTCGGGCCGGGCTTTGCGCGCATCACATAGCTGCGCCTGGGCGTGACGAGCTTGAAGGTGGGGTTCGACTGGCCGCCTGCGAACTGCTCGACCGTGAGCGGTCCTTCGAAACCGTCGACTTGCGCGGCGAGCCACGCGGCGAGCGCCCCGGTGTCAAAGCGCTGACGCTCGGCAACGGGGCGCGTGCCCTCGAACGCCGAAAAATCGGTCGAGCTATCGGCGTTCGTTTTGTCTCCATCCGGGTTGGCGTGCGCCATGTTCGTCTCCCTCCTCGTATAGGCTTTGCGTGAGCTAGCGTTGCGGGCGATAGCGCAGATATTGCGCGTACAGCATCTCCATCGTCGTGTTGCGCACGTCGCGGTGCAGTGGCGAGGGCGGCGCGTAGTTGAGCATGCGCACGACCCAGTCGTGGGGCGCTGCGCCCACGTCGAGCGCGTTGATGCAGCCCGTGGTTTGCGCGAGATGGCCGAAGAACATGCGGCCGCCGGCCGTGATCGCGTGCGAGAGAATCGCGCGGTTCACGCCGCCATGGAGGACCAGCAGCGCCGTGTCCCATGACGTGTCGGCGCGCAGTGCGGCGAGCGCGGGCAGCACACGGTCGAGCAGTTCGCCGATGCTCTCGCCGCCGAGAAAGCGCGTCTGTTCGGGCACGACGCCGTCGAAGATGCGCAGAAACGCGTCCTCGACTTGCTCGGGTGGAATCGCGCCGAGGCTGCCACCGCGGATTTCCTCCCACGCAGCCTGCACCTCGAGCTCGATGCGCTGGCCCGTGGCGTCGAGCACGCGCTGCGCGGTTTCGACCGTACGCCGCAGGCCACTCACGATCACGCGGTCAAAGCGCACGCCTTGCTGCGCGAATGCTTCGCCCGCGGCCGTGGCCTGGGTCCGGCCGTGCTCGTTGAGCGGCACGGTGTCGGGATCGATGGCGCGCCCCGAGTCGTCGAAGTAGGTGACGTCGCCGTGGCGCATCAGATAGAGGCGCCGGCGCGAGGGCAACTTGAATTCGCTCATCATTTGTAGACCGGTTGACGTTTTTCGAGGAACGCGGTGATGCCTTCGAGCCCGTCGCGGTGATGCAGCGAGGTCACGAAGCTCTCACGTTCCGCGATGAGCTGGTCGTCGAGCGATTGCATACCTGCCGCGTTCGTCAGCCCCTTGATGCGCGCGGCCGCGTTCGGCGAGATTTTCGCGAGATCGGCGGCCCAGGCGAGCGCCGTATCGAGCGCCGTTTGCGGTTTGGCGACGCGGTTCACGACGCCCAGGTCGGCAAGCCGTTGCGCGCCGATCGGCTTGCCCTCGACCATCACCTCGAACGCGAGCGCGCGCGGCAGCGAGCGTGCGAGGAACCACGAGCCGCCGCCATCGGGTGTGAGCCCCACGCGCGAATAAGCCATCACGAATTTCGCGTCGTCGGCGGCGACCAGCAGGTCGGCGGCGAGCGCGAGCGAGAAGCCCGCGCCCGCGGCGGCGCCCTCGACGGCGGCCATCACGATCTTGCTCGACTGGCGCATCGCGGTGGCCCATTGCGCGAGCATGTCGATGCTGGCGGCCTGCACCGAGGGATCCTTGGAACGGTTTTCGAGCAGACGGTTCAGGTTGCCGCCCGCGCAGAAAAAGTTGTCGGCGCCCGTGAGGATGATCGCGCGCAGCGAGTTATCGCGCTCGGCGGCATCGAATGCCGCGATCGCCGCGGCGTACATGTCGGGGTGCAGCGCGTTGCGTGCGCCGGGGTTCGACAGCGTCAGCACGAGCGTCGATTCGTGGTTTTGCGGGCGGGTGCTGCGGAGTTCGGCGCTCATTGCGGTGCCTCGTTCGATGCGTTGGAAAGACCGGCGTCTGCCGCGTCGGGTTGCGTGAGAGAAATGCCGAGCTGTGCGCGGCGCGCGAGCCACGGCGACGGGCGATAGCGCGGGTCGCCGAGCACCGCGTGGATGTTGCGCAGGATCGTGAGGATCGTGCGTGCACCGAGTGCGTCGCCTAGTGCGAGCGGTCCATGCGGATAGCCGAGGCCGAGCGTCACGGCCAGATCGATGTCGCGCGGCGAGGCGATTTGCTTCTGCGCGATGTCGCAGCCGATGTTCACGATCGTCGCGACGATGCGCTGCGCGACGAAACCCGTGGAATCGCGGATCACAGTGACTGGCACACCGTCGGCGGCGAACAGCGCGTGGCCCGCGTCTCGTGCGGCGCGCGTGGTGGCGGGCGTCGTCATCAGCGTGCGGCGCTTTGTGGCTGCAAGCGGGAACAGCGTGTCGATGGCGACGACGCGGCTCGCGTCGAGCTGCTCTTCGAGCGCGGCGGTGGTGGCGTCGAGGCCGAGCGGCGTAACTACGACGAGCGAATCGGCACCGGGCACGTCGCCTTCGTCGATCGCGACGCCCGCTTTGGCGGCAAGCGCGAGCACAGCCTCGCGCGCTTCGGCATGGCGGCGACTCACCCAAACGCGCGCGGGGAGCGTCGTGGGCGCGGCGGGTTCTTCCGGCACCTGCTGCTTGCCATCGACATAGCGATAGAAGCCTTCGCCGCTCTTGCGGCCGACGAGCCCGCCCGCGAGCCGCACACCGGTGATGGGCGAGGGCGTGAAGCGCGGCTCCTCGTAGAACTGGTGATAGATCGACTCCATCACCGGATGCGAGACATCGAGCGCGGTGAGGTCGAGCAGCTCGAAGGGCCCGAGGCGGAAGCCCGCCTGCTCGCGCATGATGCGGTCGATGTCGGCGAAGCTCGCCACGCCTTCGCCGGCCACGCGCAGTCCTTCGGTATTCATGCCGCGGCCCGCGTGGTTGACGATGAAGCCCGGCATGTCCTTCGCGCGCACCGGCGTGTGGCCCATGCGGCGCGCGAGCGCCATGAGCGCGTCGCCGGCGGCGGGGTCGCTGCGCAGGCCGTCGATCACTTCGACCACCTTCATCAGCGGCACGGGGTTGAAGAAGTGGTAGCCTGCGACGCGCGTGGGGTCGCTGCAGGCGGCGGCGATCGCCGTGATCGACAGCGACGAGGTGTTCGAGGCGAGCAGGCACTTGCCGCTCACCACGGTTTCGAGTTCGCGAAAGAGGATGCACTTGGCGTCCAGGTTCTCGACGATCGCTTCGACCACGAGATCGCAGCCCGCGAGGCCGTCGATCGTATTCACGCCCGTGACGAGCTCGAACGCGGCTTTGGCGTCGGCCTCGCTGAGCTTGCCTTTTGCGGCGAGTTTCGCGAAGGTGTCGGCGAGGTACGCGCTCGCGGCAGCGACCGCCTGCGCGTTGGTATCGTAGAGGCGGACCGCCAGGCCCGACTGGGCGGCGATCTGGGCGATGCCGCGGCCCATTGCGCCGGTCCCGACGATGCCGATTGTCTCAATATTGAAATGATGTGAAGTCATTGGAAGCCTGGCTCCATGATTGGCCTAGAATAGCACGGTCGTACAATTTAATGAAAACGGTTGGGCGGGTTCAATACGGATACCGCCGCTCGCAAGGAGGCGATGAGAATGATCAAGCTGCATGGTTTTGCGCTCTCGAACTACTACAACAAGGTCAAGTTCGTGCTGCTCGAGTATGGCATTCCGTTCGAAGAGGTCGAGGAGAAGCCGAATCAGTCGCCCGAGTTTCTCGCACACTCGCCGCTCGGCAAGGTGCCGTATCTGGAGACGGAGCACGGCGATCTGTGCGAATCGCAGACGATCGTCGAGTATCTGGCCGCGCGCTTTCCCGACAAAGGGATTTTTTCCGCCGACCCGTGGGAAGCGGCGAAGCAGCGTGAGCTGATCATGTTCGTCGACGTGCACCTCGAACTGACGGCACGCAATCTGTATAAGCAGGCGTTCTTCGGCGGCACCGTCACCGACGAGACCAAAGCGCGGACCGAAAAACTCCTCGTCCATCATATCGCCGGCTTCCAGAGGCTCGCAAAATTCGCTCCTTATCTGCGCGGCGAGCGTTTCACAGTGGCCGATACGGCGGGATACGCGAGCCTGCCGCTGGTGGCGCTGGCGACCAGGGCAATCTATGGGCGCGACTTCCTGAGCGACGCGGGCATCGACTGGAAGGGCTACGTGAAGACGATTGAAGAGCGGCCCGCCGCAGCGCGCGTGAGTGCCGACCGTAAGGCGGTGATTGTTAAAGGGATTTGACTGTTGCGTGCGCTACGTCAAAACAGCTGAGAATTATTTGATCATAAGTTGATCAATGACACGTGCGCTGGAGCGGTGATCGCTTTGGGCTGCAACCGCGCACGGTACGATAGTGGATCGTAAGCGTTTTGTCGGCAGTATTCCTGTAAAGCCTCATTGGCCTTCAAAAATCTCGCCGTCCGAAGACGTGAGCGGGTCCGGCGTGCGGCTCAGACCCGGCAAGCAAACGCACTCAGGCTTCGCCGGTCCGCATTACATTGCAAGTCTGTCGCCCTCATCGCGCAATGGAAATCAACGGTGCCCAGTGCACCTGGAAGGGGAAGGCTATGTCTGTTTTGCGGAAATTGGCGGTCCTGGCGGGTGTGCTGTGCTTCGGCGGGCTGTCCGTGCCGGCCTACGCGGGCTGCGATTTCAGCTCGGGAGGCAGTGAGCAGACCATCGTCATGGCGGTGCCTGCTTCATTGACCGTGAGCCGCAACGCGGCCAACGGCACCCTGTACACATCACCCAACGTCTCGCCATCGGGGAGCGCGTACATCACCTGTACAACGTCGTCACCGTCGGGCATCTTGAACAATATCGGCCCCCAGCCTGCAACCGGCGCGAACCAGTATCCGATATACGTCAATGGCAGCGACACGGGACTGGCGTTTCAGTGGATCTACAACGGCACGCCCGCGACTTCCTATGGGACCTACCCATATAGCGGTTCGGGCTCGCCCTACAACACGCCGCATGCTTTCCGTCTGATCAAGACCGGATCGCTCGGCGCCGGAACGGTCATACCGGGTGGCACTGTGATCGCTTACGGCTCCATCGGCGGATTGAACGTGGTCGATATGGTGCTTGCGAGCGACATTGCCATGAAGGCTGCCGCGTGCACTACGCCCGACGTGACGATTCCCCTTGGAGATCACCTGCAATCGGAGTTCACTGGCATCAACTCTTTTTCGTCTTCGACATCCTTCAACGTCGCATTGACCAACTGCCCGGCGGGCATGAAGAGCATCACCTATCGGATCGATCCGACAACTACCGTTCTCATTGCCGCGAAATCCGTGGTGGCGCTCGACGGAAGCTCGACCGCGACAGGCGTCGGCGTGCAGTTGCTCGATGGGGGCGGGGCGGTGTTCCCGCTCAGCGCGGTGAAGACCTTTAGTGGCTACGTCACGAGCACGGGTGGCAGCTATACCATTCCGTTCAGGGCGCGCTATTACCAGACCGCGGCGGCAATCACACCCGGTCCGGCGAATACCTCGATGACCGTGACGATGCAGTATCTGTAATCCCTACAGACGCGCGAGGCGCTCGAGCGCGGTCGCGAGCGTGCTTTCCTGCTTGGCGAAGCAGAACCGCACGACGCCCGATTCGTGCGGCTCGTGATAGAACGCCGACACCGGAATGGCCGCCACGCCGATCTCCGCCGTGAGCCACTTCGAGAATTCGGCTTCCGGCAGGTCGCTGATCGCCGAATAATCCACGCACTGGAAATACGTGCCCTCGCACGGCAGCAGCTTGAAGCGCGAATTCGCGAGGCCGGCGCGGAAGAAGTCGCGCTTGTTCTGATAGAACGCGGGCAACTCCAGGTACGGCTTGGGATCGCGCAGGTATTGCGCGAGACCCATCTGCATCGGCGTGTTCACGGTGAACACGTTGAACTGGTGCACCTTGCGGAATTCGGCAGTGAGTGGCGCGGGCGCCGCCACGTAGCCGATCTTCCAGCCCGTCACGTGAAATGTCTTGCCAAAGCTCGACACGATGAAGCTGCGCGCGGCGAGCTCCGGATAGCGCGCGACGCTCTCGTGTGGCTGGCCGTCGTAGACCATGTGTTCGTAGACTTCGTCGGAGAGGATCAGCACGTTGGTGCCGCGCACGATCTCTTCGAGCTTGCGCATGTCCTCGGCGCGCCAGACCGTGCCCGTGGGGTTGTGCGGCGTATTGATGAGGATCAGGCGCGTTTTCGGCGTGATGGCCGCGGCGAGGCGGTCGAACGGAATCGCATAGTCGGGCGCTTCGAGCGTGACGAACACGGGCTTGCCGCCCGCGAGTTCGATCGACGGCAGATAGCTGTCGTAGGTCGGCTCCACCACGATCACTTCGTCGCCGGGATGGACCGTACAGAGGATCGCCGTGAGCAGCGCCTGGGTGGCGCCCGCCGTCACGGTGATCTCGGTATTGGCGTCGTAGCGCCGGCCGTAGACATTCGCGATCTTCTCCGAGATGGCCTCGCGCAGCGCGGGCACGCCGGCCATCGGCGGGTATTGGTTGTGGCCGTCGCGCATAGCCTGCGCAACCGCGTCGACGATGCGCGAGTCGCAGTTGAAGTCGGGGAAGCCCTGGCCCAGGTTCACTGCGCCCTTTTCCGCGGCGAGCGCGCTCATGACCGTGAAGATCGTCGTGCCGACGTCGGGCAGGCGCGAGGGAAAAGAGGGTGAGAGCAGCGGGGTTTGCGACGGATCTTGCGAGGGATGCGGTGCGTTCATGGCGCTGGCGGAAGGAAATCGGGGGAACGGGAAAGCTTGATTGTAGGCAAATCGTGCGGGCCGCGGGCGCTCGGACCGCACGTAGCCGGGCTTCGGGCGCCAGGGCCGCCGGCCTGCCGGCTACGCGCCCGGCGCTCGGGCCGTGGAGCTAGGCAGCCGAGGTCTCGGCAGCGGCAAGCCCGCATTGCGCGACGAAAGCGTCGGGCGTGCCGATACGAAAGCCGAAATCGCGCGCAATGCGCTTCGCGAGCTTGAGCACCGCACGGTCCTTCGATACGAGCCATGCAGCGCCGCTTGCGCGCGCAAGCTCCAGAAACTTCTGGTCGTCGCGATCGCGGCATTGGGGCAGCGCACGGGCGTCGGCGGGCGGCGCCGGTGGTTCGATCTGTTGCACGAGCGTTGTCAGCGCGGCAAGCGCAGCTGCTTTGTCGGTGCCGCGGCCCTGGAATTGCGGGTAGTCCAGCACGTGCGCGAGCTCGGCGTGGCAGCGCGAGTCGATCAGCGCCGCGAGCGCGCCGCGTTCGAGCGCGGCACGAATGGGGCGCGTATGCGGATCGTCGAACACGAGAATGTCGAGCCACACGTTCGAGTCGAGCACCACGGTGAGCGCATCTTGCGCGGGTGTCGCGCGGGAATCGGCAGGGGCGTTGTCTGGGGGCGTAAAACCGGTCATTCGTGAATTCGCTACAATCGGGCTTTCGCCTTTGAATATCGGCACTCTGGTGCCTGCAAGCCTCTATGATAATCGTTCTGTCGCCGGCCAAATCGCTCGACTATGACACGCCGGCGCACATCGAAACCCACACGATCCCCGATTTCGTCGACGACGCAGCCGAGCTGATCGACGGCCTGCGCCGTCTTTCGCCCCAGCAGATCGGCACGCTCATGAGCATCTCAGACCCGCTCGCGCGCCTGAACTTCCAGCGCTACGCCGACTGGTCGCAGCACTTTAGCCAAACCAACGCGAAGCAGGCCGTGCTCGCGTTCAACGGCGACGTGTACGAGGGCTTTGACGCGAAATCGCTGACCCACGCCGATCTCGACTACGCGCAACAGCACGTGCGCGTGCTTTCGGGCCTGTACGGCGTGCTGCGCCCGCTCGATCTGCTGCAGCCGTATCGGCTGGAAATGGGCACGCGCTTCGAAAATGCGCGCGGCAAGGACCTGTACGCTTTCTGGGGTGAGCGCATCACGCACGCGCTCAACGCGCAACTCGCACTCAACCACGAAAAAGCGATGAAGGGTGCGCGCGTGCTGGTGAACTGCGCATCGAACGAGTACTTCAAGGCCGTGAAGCCGAAGCAGCTCGCGGCGCCCATCATCACGCCCGTCTTCGAAGACTGGAAGGGCGGCCGCTACAAGATCATCAGTTTCCACGCGAAGCGTGCGCGCGGCTTGATGGCGCGCTATGCGGTCGAGAACCGCATAGCCGAGCCCGAGGCGCTCAAGGCCTTCGATACCGAAGGCTACGCGTTCGATGCAGAGGCATCGAACGATTCGACCTATGTATTCCGCCGGCGCCTGGCCGATTAAGCGGCGCTTGTGCCGCACGTGCCGCGCGTGCCGTGCGGATTGCTGACCCAGCGAAGGACACCAACATGACGATTTCCATTTCCAGCCATTTCGACGCAGGCGCGATCGAAGTGCTCTCGTGCGAGCAAGCCGACGACATCCGTCTGCGCGTGCGCGCCGACAATCAATCCGATTTCGCGCAGTGGTTCTATTTCCGCCTCACGGGCGGGCGCGGAGAGCGTTGCGTGATGACATTCGAGAACGCCTCGGCATGCGCATTCCCCGAGGGCTGGCGCGACTACCAGGCCGCGGCGAGCTACGACCGCGTGAACTGGTTCCGCGTGCCGACCTCTTACGACGGCAAGGCGCTCACCATCGACCATACGCCCGACTTCGACAGCATCTACTACGCGTATTTCGAGCCGTACAGCGAGGAGCGCCATTCCGAATTTCTCGGCGCGCTGCAGCAGCTGCCGCATGCGACGCTCAGCGAACTCGGCCAGACGGTCGAGGGGCGGCCGATGACGCTGCTCTCGCTCGGCATGCCGGGCGACACCACGCCCGAAGGCCAGCCCAAGAAGACGGTCTGGATCATCGCGCGCCAGCATCCGGGCGAGTCGATGGCCGAGTGGTTCGTCGAAGGGCTCGTGAAGCGTCTGGCAGGCTGGGGCGACTGGGCAGGCGATCCGGTCGCGCGCAAGCTGCTCGACCGCGTCATTTTTCATATCGTGCCGAACATGAACCCGGACGGCAGCGTGCACGGCAACCTGCGCACCAACGCGGCGGGCGCGAACCTGAACCGCGAATGGATGCAACCGGATGCGCAGCGCAGTCCCGAGGTGCTCGTCGTGCGCGACGCGATCGAGGCAACCGGCTGCGATTTGTTCTTCGACATCCACGGTGACGAGACGCTGCCGTATGTGTTCGTGGCGGGCTCGGAGATGCTGCCGGGCTTCACCGAGCAGCAGCGCACCGAGCAGACGGCGTTCATCGAAGCGTTCAAGATTGCGAGCCCGGATTTCCAGGACAAGCATGGCTACGAAGCGAGCCGCTATCGTGAGGACGCGCTCAAGCTCGCGTCGAAGTACATCGGGCATCGCTACGGCTGCCTGTCGCTCACGCTCGAAATGCCGTTCAAGGACAACGCGAACCTGCCCGACGAGCGTGTGGGCTGGAACGGCGAGCGCAGCGCGGCGCTGGGCGCCGCGATGCTGCAAGCCATCTTGCGCCACGTCGAAACGTTCGCCTGACGCAAAGCCGCGGGCCTTTGCGGCGACGGCATGAAAAAGGGGGAAGCGGTGTGAGCCGCTTCCCCCTTTGTCATGTGTGCCGCATTCCGCGTGTGCGGCACCATGGCGTCATTGCGTCGTCGACTTCTTTTTCGTAGTCGTCTTCTTTGCCGTTGAATTCGTTGTCGACCTGGTCGTTGCTTTGGCCGTCGACTTGGTGCCGCTCTTCGTGCTCGCCGCCGAAGACTTGTGGCTCGATTTGCCCGAAGTTGCCTTCTTGTGGCCCTTGCCGCTGCCTTTCTTCGACTTCGCGCCGTGCTTGCCGCTCACATGGGCCGTGGTACCTCCCGTCGTGGCGCGAGGCTCGCTGCGCGCACGCAATGGCGGCACCGGATCGTTCCACGTGAACGCGAGGATCTGCTGGCCCACGTAGCCGCAGCGGAACTTCAGATCGTACGGCGCGTGGCTACTGTCCTTCGGAATGCCGATGCCATCGACGGTGACGATCGTGTCGACCTTCACGCGCTGTTTGCCTTCGTCGAACGAGTCGTTCCAGGGCGTCACGGTGGCATGCGCGCTATCGAAGGAGCTGGGCGGAAACTCGACATGATCGAGCGCATCCGACGTGCTCGCGATGAAGTTGCCATGCGCGGCGCAACTGGCGACCAGCGGATCGGCATGCATCTGGGCAACGAAGGTGTTGGCGAGATCGCCTTGCTTGCTGGCAAGATCTGCTGGCTGATCAATCTGATCGATCGGGTCGACCTGATCGGCTTGTGCGGGCGGCGTGCAAATGAATGTGAGGCTCACGGCGCAGGCAGCCAGTCGGCCAAATACAGTCAGCAACTGGCGAGATGCGTTGTTGCGGTCCATCTGATTATTCTGGGTGAGGGGTGGGACGTCAGGCACCGTAAGATGCTGCGTCGCATGGATGAGTTCCAGTGCCGAACAAATATTTCGCGCAGCCAGATGGCGGGATCGTTTTCTGGCAAGGCTGGCGGGTATGCTGCGGCTTGTGGCCGCGGCATGCTCTGGCGCCGGGTCATTCTAGCGCACGGCTACTGCGTGGCGACCGAGGAAACAGTCGACTATGCGTCACCCACACGTGTCGCGCGCCAAGGGCCGCTCAGGTGCGCGGACCGCCCAGCCGATAGCGCCGCACGTCATAGGTCGTGACCCATGCGGGGCGATAGACAGCGATCAGCGCCGTAGCCATGCCAGTAAACCAGGCCTCACCGGACGCCAGCAGGAACACGCTGAAGGCATAGCCCGCAGGCACGGTGAGCATTGATCCCCCGTTGATCGCGACGTGGGTGCCGAGTGCCAGATAGGCTGCCGCGCAGACTGCGATGGCGGGTGATACGAAGCCCTGGCCGACGATGAACATGAAGAGATTGCGGGGCAGCCACGCAGCGCAAGCGCGCTGCAGCAATGCCGAGACTGCCACCGGAAAGGCACCGAACACGAGGAAGGTGAGTGCGACGCCGTCCCACGGCGCGTCGAAGACTACGGCGGCCAGCGCAACGACCACCGCCATGGCGATGAGCGCGAGCCCCCAATCGAATAGTGTGACCACGAGGGTGGCGCCGAGCAGATGCAGCACGGTGCCGTCCTCGAGCCACGCATTGCTCGCCCACAGCACGGAGACGGCCACGATGATGGCGAGCCACACGTGCTGGAGCGTCGCGTCTTGCAGACGCTTGAAGGGGTTGTTCCACAACGCGAGCGCGAGCAGGCCCCCGGCTGCAATCCATGCACCGACGATGACCCACAGCGGAAGCGGCGTATACAGGAACCCCATATGCTTCATATTACTCGTTGGAACGCAAAAGGTGTGCGCAGCTGGGCGGCACTTCCTGTTCTTCGCTGTTCGAGTCGGCTTCGGCGCGTGGCGCAACTGGGGCTGGCGCCGCGCCGCCGTAGGGCACGGTGGGCTCCGCGGCGATCGGTAGTGCCTCCGCAGTGTCGTCTTGTCGCAACGGATAGCGGAAGGACCGCTCATCACGCGAGCGTAGAGGCACCTGACCATGTTCGCCGTACGCCGGCTTCGGCGCGCTCTCACGACGCGTGCGCAGGACTTGTAGCTGATTGGCCAGCAAGCCGTTGTAGATCGCCACGGCAGCGGCACGGTTGGGGGCGCCGAGTTGTTGGAAGATGCTCGCCAGATGGACTTTGACTGTGCCCTCGCTGATGCCGAGCGCCCGGGCGATCATCTTGTTTGTGCTGCCCATGTGGACGCAGCGGAGGATCTGCTCTTGGCGCGGCGAAAGGCTCACCTTGAGGTGGGCCTTGGATATATGCGCGGCGCTCTTGCCGTTGCGACGCTGAGGCACCGGCCACGAACCCGGCGGGCAGAACGATGGACCGAATACGTCGGCGGGCAGATGATCGCCACCGAGCAGGATGAGCTCGAGCAGCTTGACGATGAGGATCGAGTCGGTGGTGCGCCGGATGATGCCGCGTGCACCCTCGGAAAGCACCGCGCGTACCGCGTGGGGCGGCTCGGTGCGGTCTACGAGTACGGCGACGGGCAGCGTCTGATGCCGGTTCGCGAAATTGCGCAGCTCGCCCGGACGGATGCCGTCGTGCCAGTCGATCACAAGCAGGTTCGGTGTGAAGCGCTGCATCGCGCGTTCGGCGCTGCGCCAGTCCGGCGCGTCGTTAAAGCGCGCGCGCCGGTCGATTTGTCGTAACAGCGCCTTGAGCCCCTCGCGCCGTTCGGCGTCCGGATTGAATACCGCAAACCGCATAGCCAAGCCCTCCTGTTGTAAACGGCCCCTCTCGAAATGTTGTGCGGTGCATGCCTTGCACACGCTGCGTTAAACCGGGCCAACAGCACCATGATGACAAAAAGCTTGCGTCGTGGCGGCCTGTCCAGATGGCGTAGGACGTAGGGCAAAAAAAAGCCCCGCACTGAGGCGGGGCAGGGTAGGAATAAGCCGTGTTGCTTAGTGGAAATGTGGCTGAACGGGCTCAGCATCTTCCGGCATTTCGGCGTGAACAATCTCACCGAGTGGGTCCGCATAAAGTGGCACGCCACAATCGTCGCAATACTCCGGCTCGAAACGGCCGGCATGGCGACGGATATCGGTGATGCCCGATTCCTTCAGCAGTGCGACGATCTCTTCGAGCGGGCCGGTGCCGGCATTTTCCTCGGATGGCTCTTCGTCGATCTCGGCCTCGCCGTTCTCGCGGCCATAGAGCGGCCAGACTACGCCATACAGCACGTCATTGCTGCCGCGTTTCGTGAAGGCGACACGGTATTCGTCGATGCGTCGTTCGCCGAAGCCCGCGACCACGGCGCGCAGGTCCTGGGCGCTCGCACCAATCGTGTCGAGCAGGTAGCGCACCGCGGTGCGGATGGTGTGGGGGCGCACACGCTCGTCGGCGTCGCGGCAGGCCGAATAGTAGGCGTCCGGCAGCAGGCATTCGAACTCGCAACCGGGCATGACGATGGCGAGATTGGCGCCGCCTTGCGCAGCCCATTGTTCGAGGCACTGGCCACGCTCGATGCGAGTACCGTGCTCCTCTTCCTGCCAGCGGAAAAGTGGCGCGCCGACCGGTGCGGCGACCACGGCCAGCAGAAAGCGTGGATCGGCGAGGATTGGCGAAGTCTCAGGGAACTCGCCCCCGCTGATTTTTGCTACGGTGCCGCTCAGTGCGGCCTGCGAAAGCTGCTGTGCAAGCCGCCAGGTCTCGACGTGATGGCGCGGGAGCTGGTCGATGCTATAGAGATAGGGTGCCATCGCGACGCGCGCGCCGTTCGCTAGCACGTGTGCCTGGAGATGCGTGCGCAGGGCATCCGACGCGTCCGTCTTCAGCGGCCCCGACGGAATGACATAGCGGGTCCAGGCAAGCACGGGTGCGGCGACGAGTAGCGCTTCGTATTGCGCGCCGTCGTGCTCGACGACGAACGACTCGCTGTGGGTCTCGGCCATATCGGCGAGCGCACCGTAGGCGTCCGGGTGGTTTTGCTGCAGATGATCGAGCGCGGCGTCGAGCGTAGTCTGGTTGCCGTTGCGCACGACCTTCGCTAGCAGCGTGTCGAGCTTGGCCTCCCAGAAGCGGTCTTCAGTGCGGCTGCCCGAAGCGAACAGGGCGAGCGACAGGCCGACGAGCTTGTCGGCATCGGGAGGGAGGCGTTTGGCGATTCGCGAGCGCATAAATCCGTCAGTTGGGATGCAGAGAACCTCATATTCTAGTCTGTTCCGCGCGGGCCATCGGTTTGCCCTACAGAGCGGCCAAAGGAGAGTGTACGGGGCGGCGGCTTGGCGCATCGCCTCACGCGTTGGAAAAGCCGTTGTTCGGTGCGTCGGCGCCTATGCGTAGTATTGCGCGACGGCCGTATCTGGGGGACTGACGAGGGACGGTTAAAAACCCCCTTGCCAGATGACATCCCTGTGACTAGAATTCAGTCCCTTCGCTTCCTGCA
>NZ_SMRP01000037.1:0-35721 GCF_004353915.1 Paraburkholderia silviterrae
CTTTGTGGGTGTCCAAAGAGGCTTGACCACTACAGTGCCGCCCCGCACAGGGGCAACACTAATAGACCTACATGAAAACAAGGAAAGGCCAACGCCAACGCCAACGCCCCACAACCCACACCAAATCAATTCTCAACCACGCCCTAAAGACGTACTTATACATGAGGCGCCTGCACCGCACGCCAGCTTCAATCCTCCGCACCCGCCTGCGTGGTCAACACAATCTTACCGATATGCGTGCCCGAATCCATCAGCGCATGCGCGTCGCTCGCGCGCTCGAGCTCGAAGCGCCGAAAAATCACCGGCTTCACGGCGCCACTCCGCACATGCGGCCAGACATGCATCTCAAGCTCGCGAATGATAGCGGCCTTCTCCTCATGCGTGCGCGAGCGCAGCGTCGATCCCATATGCGTGAGACGCTTCGCGAGCATCGGAAACAGATCGACTTGCGTGGCCGGCCCCTTGATCACGCCGATCTGCACGATGCGCCCGTTCACGGCCGCGGCGGCGAAATTGCGCGCGACATAGTCGCCGGCAATGATGTCGACGATAACATCGGCACCTTTGCCCCCGGTGAACGCCATCGTCTCTTCAACGAAATCCTGATGCCGGTAGTCGATGGCGAGATCCGCGCCCAGCGCGAGACTGGCCGCGCGCTGCTCCTCGGAGCCCACCGTCGTGATGATGCGCCCCGCACCGAGCGCCTTCGCGAACATCGTGGCGGTCGTGCCAATGCCGGACGCCCCGCCGTGAATGAGCACGGTCTCGCCCTTCGCCAACTGGCCGCGCTGGAACACGTTCAGCCACACGGTCAGGAAGGTTTCGGGCATGGCGGCCGCCTCGACAACGCTCAATCCCTCCGGAATGAAGAGCGTATTCGACTCGTGCGCGGTGGCGTACCCAGCGTAGCCGCCGCCCGGGACCAGCGCGCAAACGCGGTCGCCGATCGTAAAGCGCGTCACGCCCGCGCCGAGCGCGACGACCTCGCCCGCCACCTCGAGGCCCGGAAGATCGGACGCACCCGGAGGCGGATCGTAAAGCCCCTTGCGCTGAAACACATCGGGGCCGTTGACGCCCGCTGCGTGAACCCGGATCAGGACCTCGCCGGCACCCGGCACCGGCACCGGGCGCACCGTAGGCACCAGAACCTCCGGGCCGCCCGGGCGGGTGATTTCAACGGCCGGCATGGTGGCCGGGATCGTGGCTGTTGCATTCGACATGGTGTCATCCTCATATGCGTGACCGAGGGGCGGCTGAATCTGGCTGAGTCACTGAATCGCCCGCATCGGATCTGCAAACGAGTATAGTTTTCGGGCTTCTTCGCGCCACGCAGTAAATTGCCGGTCGAGTGATGCAAAAATGCATCACTCGCTCTGGAGGCACCATGAACTGGGACGACGCACGAATCTTTCTCGCGATCCATCGCGAAACCACCTTGCGCGCCGCGGCCCGCTCGCTGAAGCTCGATCAGGCGACGGTAGGCAGACGCCTTGCCGCGCTTGAGCATGCGCTCGGAGCCGCGCTTTTCGTGCGCACGTCAACGGGCTATGTGCTCACTCAGGCGGGCAAGCTCGCGCAGGCGCCGGCCGAGCTGATGGAGCGCTCGGCACACGATCTCGCGCGGCGCACGCAGGGCATGGACAAGCGCCTTGCTGGAGAGATCAAGGCGACGACCACCGAGGCGCTCGCGCTCGAGTTCGTGATTCCGGCGATCGAGCGCCTTCGCGCAAAGCACCCCGACGTCACGATCCAGTTGAATACTTCGTCGCAGCTCGTCAATCTGGCGAGGCGCGATGCCGATATCGCGCTGAGGACCGTGCGCCCGACCCAGCCGGGACTGGTCGCGCGGCGGCTCGCAAGCTGGGAGATGGGGCTCTTTGCCTCCCAAAGCTATCTGGAGCGCCATGGCTTGCCCGTCGAGGGCGAGGCGTTTGCGGGCCACGACCTGGCGGTGTACCAGCCTTATATGGCGGCCATGCGCGTGCCTGCGCTCGCCGGCGAACCGGTTCACGGCGGGCGGATCGCGGCCAGCGTGAACTCGAACTTGAGTCTGCGCGCGGCCGTCAACGCCGGCATCGGGATCGGTGAAATACCCGTCAACATTGGCGCGGCCGACGGCTTGATCCGGATCTGGCCCGGACGTACCAGGGAAAAGCCGTATGAAGTGTGGCTCGTGACGCATCAGGATCTACGGCAGACTGCGCGCATCAGGGCGTTGATCGACGAGATAGCACAGGGGTTCGAGCCGAAGTGAGCGCCTGTTGGAGGGCGAAGGCCCTGCCAATCATCACCGCAGTGAATGCCGGTTCATTCAGCAAATAAACTTCATCAATACCGGCGCTGCCTCTAAGCTAACCTCACTACTTCAAGGGCTAGCGAAGCGATGGCGGAACTCTACCTGATAAGACACGGCCAGGCGTCCTTTGGCACGGACAATTACGACCGGCTTTCGGACGCAGGCGAGCAGCAAAGCCTCTGGCTTGGCGAGCATTTCGCGCGCATTGGCGTCCGGTTCGACCACGTCATGACCGGCACGCTACGGCGCCACGCACAGACGCTCGACGCGATCCGGCGCACGCTGCCTGGCCTGCCGCCCGAGCGCGAAGTTCACGCCGGGCTGGACGAATACGATTTCCACGCGCTCTTTGCCGCCCTGCCCGACGAGCATCGCAGCCTTGCCGACGCCGTGAAGGGCGATTCGCGCGAATTCTTCAAGGCCTTGCGGCAGATTCTGCATTTGTGGACCGACGGCGCGCTCGACGAGCGTGCGCCCGAAACGTGGAGTGCATTCCAGCGGCGCGTGGCCGATGCCCGCGCTGCCATCCAGCAAAGCGGTGCGCAGCGCGTGCTCGTGGTCACTTCAGGCGGCGTGATCGGCTCATTCGTCCAACAGTTGCTGCAAGCGCCCGCCGTGACGGCCATCGCGCTGAACATGCAGATCCGCAATAGCAGCGTGACGCAGTGCTACTTCAACCGCGAGGCGGCCCAACTGTCGAGCTTCAACGGCATCGCCCATCTCGATGATCCGCAACGCCACGCGTTTCAAACCTACGGCTAGGCCGTCCGCCCATCCACGCCAAGATCCACCACGACCTGTCCAGCAGCGAACGATATGACCAGCGAAACCACCAGCCCGTCGCTCGACCTCGACCGGCTCACGCCCTACCTTGAACAGCACCTCGCGGGCTTTCGCGGCCCCGTGCGCGCGACGAAATTCCCGGGCGGCCAGTCGAACCCCACCTGGCTCATTGAAGCGCCCAGCGGCCGCTACGTGCTGCGCCGCCAGCCGCCGGGGCAACTGCTCAAGTCCGCGCACGCCGTCGACCGCGAGTTTCGCGTGCTGAGCGCGCTCGCCGAAACGCCGGTTCCCGTGGCGCGCGTCTGGCATCTGTGCGAAGACCGCGAAGTCATCGGCAGTATGTTCTATCTGATGAGCTACGAGGAAGGCCGCATTTTCTGGAACCCGGCGCTGCCCGAAGTCGATCGCGAGGCACGGCGCGACTATTACGCGTCGATCGTCACGACGCTCGCGGCGCTGCACGACGTCGATCCCGAACGCGTCGGCCTTGGCGATTACGGCCGCCCGGGCAATTACTTCCAGCGCCAGATCGAGCTCTGGACCAAGCAATATCGTGCCGCCGAAACGGAGCGCGTCGCGCCGATGGAGGCGCTGATCGAGTGGCTGCCGGCGCATTGCCCCGCCGACACGCAGCGCCCCGCGCTCGTGCATGGCGACTTCCGCATCGACAACCTGATCTTCGCCCCCGACGCCCCGCGCGTACGCGCGATACTCGACTGGGAGCTCTCGACGCTCGGCAATCCGCTCGCGGACCTCGCGTACTTCTGCATGTGCCTGCGCCTGCCGTCGAAGGGGCATATCACGGGATTGCGCGGGCAGGACCGTGCCGCGCTGGGCATCCCCGAGGAAGACGAGATGATTGCGCAGTACTGCGAACTGCGCGGCCTGCCCGGCATCGAGAACTGGAATTTCTATCTGGCGTTCAGCTTCTTCCGCCTCGCTTCGATTGCCCAGGGCGTGAAGGCGCGCGCCCTGCAGGGCAATGCCTCGAACGCGAACGCGCACGAAGTGGGCAGCATGGTGGAGCCGCTCGCCGCGCTCGCAGCGGAACTGATTGACTGACGAAACACGCGCACCGCGTGCGCCCCGATACTGATCCCGAATCAAGGAGACGAGATTGACCACGAACCTGTTTGACCTCACGGGCCGGATTGCCCTCGTGACCGGCGCAAGCCGCGGCATCGGCGAAGCCATTGCCAGGCTGCTGGCCGAGCAAGGCGCTCATGTGATTGTGTCGAGCCGCAAGCTCGACGAGTGCGAAGCCGTTGCCGCGGACATCCGCGCGAACGGGGGCAGCGCCGAGGGCTTAGCGTGCCACGTCGGCCGCATGGAAGACATCTCGGCCACCTTCGAGCATATCCGCGCAAAGCACGGGCGCCTCGACATTCTCGTCAACAACGCCGCCGCCAATCCGTATTTCGGCCATATCCTCGACACCGACCTCGCCGCCTACAACAAGACCGTCGAGGTGAACGTGCGCGGCTACTTTTTCATGTCGGTCGAAGCCGGCAAGCTGATGAAGGCGCAGGGCCGTGGCGCCATCGTGAACACCGCTTCGGTCAACGCGCTGCAGCCCGGCGACCAGCAGGGCATTTATTCGATCACGAAAGCGGCTGTCGTCAACATGACGCGCGCATTCGCGAAAGAGTGCGGCCCGCTCGGCATCCGCGTGAATGCGCTGCTGCCCGGTCTCACGAAGACGAAGTTCGCGGGTGCGCTGTTCGAGAACAAGGACATCTACGACCAGTGGATCAACAACATCCCGCTGCGCCGCCACGGCGAGCCGCAGGAAATGGCGGGCACCGTGCTCTATCTCGTGTCCGACGCGGCGAGCTATACGAACGGCGAGTGCATCGTCGTCGATGGCGGCCTGACGATCTAGAAACCCGTACAGAGGCAACACATCATGAATTTCGCTTATAGCCCCAAGGTCGAGGACCTGATCCGCCGCGTGCGCGCCTTCATGGACGAGCACATCGTGCCGCGCCAGCGCCAGTGGCTCGAAGAAGTGCACGCGGGACACTATCCCGTCTCGTTCATGGAAGACCTCAAGGCCCTCGCCAAAGCCGAAGGCCTGTGGAATCTGTTCCTCCCGCACTTGAAGGACGACGAGCCCGGCACGCGCCTGACGAACCTCGAATATGCGCCGCTCGCGGAAATCATGGGGCGCGTCTCGTGGGCGTCCGAGGTTTTCAACTGCAATGCGCCCGATACCGGCAACATGGAGCTGCTGCATATGTTCGCGACGCCGGCGCAACGCGAGCAGTGGCTCGTGCCGCTCATGGAAGGCAAGATTCGCTCGGCATTCGCCATGACGGAGCCGGACGTGCCCTCCTCCGATGCGACGAACATCACGACGTCGATCCGCCGCGACGGCGACGACTACGTGATCAACGGCCGCAAATGGTTCATCACGAACGCGGCGCATCCGAACTGCAAGATCTATATCGTCATGGGCAAGACCGACCCGGACGCGGAAAGCCACC
Organism: Paraburkholderia silviterrae; assembly: GCF_004353915.1. Taxonomy (GTDB): domain Bacteria; phylum Pseudomonadota; class Gammaproteobacteria; order Burkholderiales; family Burkholderiaceae; genus Paraburkholderia; species Paraburkholderia silviterrae. The sequence goes on from NZ_SMRP01000037.1 coordinate 5,566, forward strand.
GCCAGCAAAGCATGATTCTCGTGCCGGCGGACGCACCCGGCGTGAAGGTCGTGCGCAATATCACGGTCATGAACCATGTCTCGCCCGAAGGCCATTGCGAGATCACGTTCACCAACGTGCGCGTGCCGGCTTCGAACCTGCTCGGCGAGGAAGGCAGCGGCTTCGCGCTCGCGCAGGCACGCCTGGGACCTGGCCGCATTCACCACTGCATGCGCTCGATCGGCGCGGCGGAGCTCGCACTCGAACTGATGATCGAGCGCGCGCAGGAGCGCAAGACCTTCGGCAAGTATCTTTATCAGCACGGCACGGTCGGCGAATGGATCGCGAAGTCGCGCATCGAAATCGATCAGGCCCGGCTGCTCGTGCTCAAGGCCGCATGGCTTATCGACGAGGTGGGCGCGAAATCGGCGCGTAAAGAAATCTCGATGATCAAGGCGCTGGTGCCGCAGGTTTATACGGCGGTTTGCGACCGCGCGATGCAGGTGTTCGGCGCAATGGGCGTGAGCCCCGACACGCCGCTGGCCGATCACTGGAGCTGGGGACGCGCGCTGCGCTATGCGGACGGCCCGGACGAAGTCCACCTCCAGGCCATCGCCAAGATGGAGCTTGCGCACCGCAAGGAGCGGTTTGGCACCATGGCGGCCTACCTGAACGCCCCGCTGCGGGACTGATCCCCCGCGCACGGAATTGGGCCCATCGCGAACGCATCGTCACGGCGCCGCTCGTTTATGATGACGGCAAACGGAGACCGTGAGATGCGTTCACCCAAGCTGGATCTGAATCTATTCGTCGTATTCGAGTCGATCTACGACAAGCGCAATCTGACGCGCGCGGCCGAGGCGCTCTTCATCACGCAGCCCGCCGTCAGCAATGCGCTTGCCCGCATGCGCAAGGCGTTCGACGACCCGCTGTTCGTGAGCACGTCCACGGGCATGGTGCCCACCCCGCTCACTGAGAACATCATCGGCCGCGTGCGCGAAGCGCTGCAGTTGCTCGAAGCCAGCGCGACCGAAGGCGACGTGTTCGTGCCCGCCACTTCGGAGCGCACGTTCCGGCTGAGCATGCCCGATTTGAGCGAGGCGATTCTGCTGCCCGCGCTGGGCGAGCTGCTGCAGCAACAGGCGCCCGGCATGAGCATCGAATGCTATTTCACCCCGCGCAGCGAGATGTCCACGGCGCTGGCCACAGGCAAGATCGACTTCGCGATCGACGTGCCGCTCGTCGACGACCCGCAACTGCGTCAGGCACCGCTCGGCAACGACCACTATGCGTGCATGCTGCGTCACGATCACCCGTTTGCGGGCGAGACGCTGGCCATGGACGACTACCTCGCGCTCGGCCATATTCAGGTGTCGAGCCGACGCCAGGGCAGCGGCTTCGTCGACGCGGAGCTGAAAAAGATCGGCAAGCTGCGGCGCATACAGATGCGCGTGCAGCACTACATGGTGGCGCCGCTCGTGGCGCTGCGCACCGATCTCGTGCTCACCGCGCCCATCCAGCTGCTGCAACGCCATGACGCGCGCATTTTCGAGTTGCCGTTTCAGCTCCCGGACCTCGAATGGCATCTGTACTGGCATCGCAGCAGCGAGCAGGACCAGGCGGGCTTGTGGCTTCGCGGCAAGATTCTCGAGTTGATGAGCGGCACGCCACCAAGGACTGCCGGCAGATGACCCACGACGCCCAGGGCTGGCGGCCAGTTGCCCGCCGCCCTTGGGCCAGCAGTTGCGCGCTCCTTCAAATCGACTGTACCTGCACCGGCGCGCCTGGCTTGCCCGACACCAGCGGCGCCACCACGAGGTAGCGGCGCTTGTCACCAGGCGCGCTCATGCCCGGCGTGACCAACTGGCGAATTTGCCCAAGCGCGTTGACGATCGCGGAGCCCGCCGGATTCGTCATGAAGTTCGCGAGCACCTGCACGTCGCCCGTGCCGTCGGGGTGATCGGCGAGACCGAGCACATAGGCCTGTTTCGGCTGCAAACCCGTGACCGCGGCCTGGAGAACCTGCACGAGCCCCTGGTCGAACAATGCAACGGTCGTTGGCGCGTGCGCCGCATCCACCGCGTTGCCCGCTCCCACCGGCACCAGTGCAATGTGAGCACTCTGTCCCGCGAGACCCAGCGTCTCCAGGTTTTGTGCGCCATCGCCTTGCGGGACCGCGTCCGGCACATAGGTGACCGCCTGCGGCGCCTGCCCGATCGGCACCGTTGCGACAACCGTGTTCGTGAGCGTGTCGATGGCCGTCATCGCATCCGCGTTTTCCAGGCCGACATAGATGCGGCTGCCGTCACCCGACGGCCAGAGCCCATGCGGCAAGCTGCCAACAGGAATCGTTGCCACCTGCGAGATGTCGTCGGTTCTGAATACCTTGACGACATTCAGTCCTCCTACGGTTACATAGGCGAACGTGCCCTTCGCGTTATGCACGATATTCACGTGATTCGTGATCGGGCCCGTATCGAGCGTCTTGAGTACCGCGAAGGGCGGCCTGGCGTCGAACACCTGAACCTTGCCCACGTCCTTGAGCGTGAACCAGACCTGCTTGCCGTCCGGCGTGGCGGCAATGTCCGGGCAGAATGGGCTCGCCTGTTTCACGGTGCCGACGATCTTGTGGTCAACCACGGAGATGACCTCGGTCTGTGGGTTGAAGGACGAGCAGACATAACCATACTTCCCGTCGGGCGAGAAAATCTGCATCCCAGGGCCCGCCGGCACCGTGATACGCGTTTTCTCTTCGAAGGTTTTCCCGTCGAGCACGGCCACATAGTTTTCGCCCCGCACAGTCACCCACACTTCCTTGCCGTCGGGCGTAAAAAATGCCTCATGCGGCGAGCGGCCAACGTAGGTGACATGCTTGACGGCATTCGTCTGCGTGTCGATGAACGAAACCGAATTCGAGCCGATCGACACCACCGCAATCGTGCGATGGTCCGGCGAGTAGCCCATGCCGTGCACGAGCAATTGGCCTTTGTACAGCGGACTGAAGTTGCCCGGCGATGGGTCGCCGAGGCGGATCAACCCGACCAGCCTGTTGTCGGCCGGGTCGATCACGGACACCGTATTCGAGAATTGCTCGGCGGCGTAGACGCGATCGTGGTGGCTCACAGCGATGTCCGGATCGGACAGCGATCCGGGCGCCTGCCCGGCAAAGGCGAGCTGCGCCGCAGCCAGCGCCACCGCCGACACCGCGACGGTGCAAATCGATGTGCGTTTCATCATGGCTCCTTCTGCGTGGGATTCGGCACAGGCATCTGCATGCCCGGGTGCGATAGCGATTGGGAATGGGCGGCCGGCCTTTGCTGATCGGGTGCGGGCGCCGGGGCCGGCTGGGGTTGCCCGAGCGCGAGACGCATCGCAACGATCTCCTGCTGTTGCTCGACCACGATCTCTTGCGCGATGCGGCGCAGTGTTTCGTTGTGCCCATAGCGCAGTTCGGCCTGGGCCATGTCGATGGCGCCTTGATGATGAGGCACCATCATGGCGACGAAATCGCGATCGACGTCGCCGCCCGGCTTGACGGACATGCCGTCCATCATCTTGCTCATGGCGGCATCGTTTTCCGCCATGAAGGCCGCTTCGTCAGGGGCGGCGGTCTGCGGCCCAGCCGCAATCGCGGGCGAGCCGCACAGCGCCGCAATCGAAATGAGCAGGACGGCGCATGGGACCGTTCGCGCCCTACGGGATGTCGACGTTCGCACGATGGTTCTCCCCCTGTGAGTCACGCATCTCTTGTTGTGGTGAACCCGCCGCGCGCGGGCTTATTCCGGGCGCCGGGGAGATTATTCGCCGCCGCAACGCCATGCAGATCCGCAGCTGTCGCCCGTCGCGGCGGCGCGCGACGCCTCACACATCGTCTTCGGGCGCGACGCCGCCGCTTTTCTCGATCTCGCGCTGCGTCAGGTCCTCCGCGCGCTGCTCGAGACGCGTGAGCAGCGCGTCGAGCTCGCTTCTCAACAACGGTCCCGGATCGGCAATCGGCTTCAACGTATCGCATAGGGCAGACTATGCATCGATCGCCTGGTCGCGCCAGCGCCGCGTCGGGTATGTGCATACATAGTTTGATAGCCTTTTGTCATTTTGATCGATTCTCCTGACACCACACTCAAGTTGTTGAGCGCCGCTGCCGTCATCCTCAGTCAAGAGATGTTCCACATCGACTGTCGTCGGGCACTGGCTCGAAGGGACACATGGAATGACGCTTGCAAATCTGAAGATCGGAGTGCGCCTCGCCGCAGGGTTCGGATTGGTCCTTCTCCTCATGGCGCTCCTCGTTGTCGCCGGCTTGATTCGCCTCGCGCATATCGGTGAAATCAACCACGAGATCATTCACCAGCAGTGGGTGAAGTCTGAGGCAGCACAGATCATCAATGCCCGTACTCGTGCCAACGCCCGCGATACGCTTGAGCTGTTCATCACGAGTGACAGCGATAAAGTCGCCGCGATCTATCGTGATATCGACGGCAACAAAGCGGCCATCGATGACGCACTTGTGCGCCTCGAGCAGCTTGTCCAGACGTCCGAGGGCAAGAACCTGCTGGCCGATATCAAGGAATCACGAGCCGCGTATGTCGCGTCCTTCGGCAAGGTAGCCCAATTGATCGCGCAGGGTCAGCGTGACGCTGCGGCCGCGATGATGAACGCCGAAACGCTGCCTGCGCTCGATCGTCTCCAGCAGCATGTGACCGACATGGTGAAGCTGCAACGGCGACGCGCAGAGGAGCGCGGCGCGCAAGCGGCACAAGACATCGTCTCGGCCCGTAACATGATGATTGTGCTTGGCCTGGTGGGAGTCCTGATCGGTATCGTCTCTGCGTATGCGCTGACGCGTTCCATCACACGTCCACTCGATGAAGCGGTGAAAGTCGCACAGACCGTGGCTTCCGGAGACCTGACGAGTGACGTTCGCGCCCGATCACGCGACGAGACGGGCCAATTGCTGGAAGCGCTCGCAACAATGAACGAAAACCTTAAAAAAATCGTGGGCGAAGTGCGCACGGGCACCGACATGATCGCCACTGCATCGAGCCAGATTTCGAACGGGAACCAGGATCTCTCGTCTCGCACCGAAGAGCAAGCGAGTTCGCTTGAAGAGACCGTCGCATCCATGCAGGAGCTTACGAACACGGTCAAACGGAATGCGGACAGCGCGCTGCAGGCGAACCGCCTTGCGCAATCGGCCTCCGCGGTCGCGATCAAGGGCGGCGCCGTCGTCTCGCAGGTGGTTGACACAATGGCCGTGATAACCGGGTCGGCCAACAAGATCGTCGAGATCATTGGTGTCATCGAAGGCATTGCGTTTCAGACCAATATCCTGGCGCTCAACGCGGCGGTCGAAGCCGCTCGTGCGGGAGAGCAAGGCAGGGGCTTCGCAGTCGTAGCGGGTGAAGTGAGAAACCTGGCGCAGCGCTGCGCGGCAGCGGCCAGGGAAATCAAAAGCATGATTGGCGACTCGGTGGAGCAGGTGCAGGCCGGAAGCCGACTGGTTGCGCAAGCGGGCACGACAATGGACGAGATCGTGACGAGTGTCGAGCGTGTGGCGAGCATTTCGGGCGAGATCACGGCTGCCAGCCAGGCGCAGAGCGCCGGGATCGAGCAGATCAACCAGGCGATGGGGCAAATGGACCAGGTCACGCAGCAGAATGCGGCGCTCGTGGAGGAAGCCGCAGCGGCCGCCCAATCGCTGCAGGATCAGGCGGGCAAACTGGCGAATCTGGTAGGTGTGTTCAAACTCAACGACGTGGGGGCGCAGATGTCGATGAAACGGCCAGATGCCGAGATTTTTGCGTATTGAGACCCCAGTCGCCCAAGACTGAGCTGACATGCGCGTGCGTCGAGGCCGCGAGTTGAGGGTTCTATTATTGAAACGGGTACAGATTTAATACGGTTTGCGAAGAGATCAGGAAAGATCCGACGTTCGAGAGATTATCGGGTGGTCTCCAACTCGATCAATGCCCGCGCATACCTCCGCCAAAGGCGCCTCCCACGAAGTGTCCGCCTGCGCCGTTCCCCATATGCCCCCCTCCGCCACTCGAGGCATGTCCGCCCGCACCGCTGCCCATACGACCACCGCCACCACTCGCGAAATGTCCGCCTTCACCGCCACCATAGCCGCCTGTCGACATGCGCCCCGCTTGCGCGGGCACGCCGGACGGCATCACTACCACGTGCGGCGCTTGAGTGGGCACGCCGGACGGCATCACTATCACGTGCTGCGCTTGAGTGGGGACGCCTGGCGGCGTCGCTACCATGTGCCCCGGTTGAGCGGAGACGCCTGGCGGTACGGCTACGCTGTGCGACCGGCGAGCGGGTGAGCCCCCGGACGGCGTCTCTACACCGCGCCCCGGATGATCACGGAACACCGACGGCGTGTCTACCATGTGATTCCGATGTTGGCCGAAGCGATCGTGATCGAAGTCGCGGTCGAAGTGATGGTCGAAGTCGTGGTCGAAGTGATGATCGAAGTCGTGGTCGAAGTGATGGTGATGGTGGCGGTGGAATTCGTCAAAGAAAACGAATGCCCCACCGAATCCGACCGGCCCCCAGTACCAAGGCTCGTAAGAGTACGGCTCATAGGAGTACGCGTAGCCCGGCACGGCCCATGACTCGTCATCGCCGGGCACGAACACCCAGGTGCCGTCAGGCTGCTGGCAGGCCAGCGCGGTCAACGGCTGCATGACACCGTCGACTTCTGCTTCACCTGACACGTCACGGCACGTGGAAGTATCGATCGGCGGCTCTGCGTAAGTCTGAGCCGCCACGGGGGCGACGCAGACCAGGCCAGCGAGTAGCGCCAGTCCAAGTCGAAATTCGTTACACATGATTCATCTGCCAGTAGCGCGTACCATGCGCGGCGTAGCCGCTCCAGGCTGACGCTCCATTGCTTCACTGCTTCACCGCTTGTCTGCTCCCTACCCTTGAAAAGAGAAACGTATGGAGCGTTCGCTTTATTCCGCCCGACCGAGCTGCCGGACCACGACCACATGCTAACGATGCCACGTATAGCGAGGCATCGGTTACATCAATCCCGCGAGAGTTGTGCCTGATCCTGCATGCGCAGGCACAGGGGGGCGATCGGCAGCTAACATGGGACCATTGAGGTTCCCGCTGTTTTTTCGGCTTTCAAAGGGCCCGAGTTATGCTGGCCGGCATTTCGGTCAACTACGATCGAGCCGGTTCGGGCGCGCTCGAGCCGGGCAAACGTGCACCGCACGGCGCCGGCCTACTGCAAGGCGCTCGCGCGCGTGCCCGCTTCGCGGGTGGTGCTCATCGGCCCCCATCGGCGTGCTCGTCGGGCCCGTCCTGGCGCTTGAGGGTGGGCGCGAAAAGGGTGCTGCGAGGAATCCAGACCTGGCGGAACTGCTCGAGCTCGCGCTCCTCGGCGAAGACCTGCATCGAAGGCTTGACCAGATCGTGCCGCGAGACCACGCCGACGAGGCGCAAGGTCTTGGCGTCTTCCACGACCGGCACGCGCTCGAGGCCCGTGATGGCAAGCCGCGCCGCCACGTTCCGGCATGTCTCGCCAGGCAAGGCAATCTCGGGCCGGGTCTTCGCGAAGGCCGAGCCAATCGGCATCCCGGCTTTGCCCAGCGGAATCTGGTCGAGCAGCGCGCGGTCCACCATGCCCAGCAGCACGCCATTGCTCAGCACGGGATAGGCGCGAAACTTCTGCTCCTTGCCGAAATAGTCGTTCAGCACGCTGGAGATCGTTGTGTCCGCATCGATAGTCACGACCGTGCGCGTCATGACCTCGTCCACATAATGGCGCTCGAGCGGATCGATGCTGTATTCGCGGTAGATGTGATAGCCGCGCCGGGCAATCTTCTCGGTCAAGATCGAGCGGCGCATGAACATCACCGTGAAGCCATAGGCCACGGCGGCGGCCGCGAGCAGCGGCAGCAGGGCATCGGCGTCGCCGGTCAGCTCGAAGGCGAACACCGCGGCCATCACGGGCGCGCGCATCATGCCGCCGAGCGCGGCCGCCATGAAGATGAGCGGCCACAGCGCGGGGTCGCCCCCGGGCATGTACGGCCCGACGAGCGCGCCCACGCCGGCGCCCATCATCAGCAACGGCGCGAGCACGCCGCCCGAAGTCCCCGAGGCCAGCGCGATGACCCAGATGATGGCCTTGACGACCACGATGCCGACCACGACGTGCAAGACCAGGTGATTCTGCAGCAGGTCGCCGATCACGTCGTAGCCGACCCCGAGCGTGCGCGGCTGGAAATAGCCGCCGGTGCCCACGGCAATGGCGCCCAGTGCGGGCCACCACATCCAGTGAATGGGGAGCTTGCCGAACAGGTCTTCCACCTTATAGAGCGAGGTGGACAGGCCCCACGACAACGCGCCCGCGATCAGCCCGGCAATGGCCGCCGACACAATGCCGATCGGGCCGATCGGTAGCGTGTGCAGCGGAAACAGCGGGCCGCTGCCGAGAAACAGCGGCCGCGTGAAGCCCGCCACGGCGCAGGCGATCGCCACCGGCAAGAGGCTGCGGGGGCGCAACTCGAACAGCAGCAGCTCGATGGCGAGCAGCACGGCGGCCACGGGCGTGCCGAACACGGCGGTCATGCCGGCCACGGCGCCGGCCACCAGCAGCGCCTTTCTTTCGGCGCTCGAGAGATGGAAGAACTGCGCGATGAGCGAGCCGATTGCGCCGCCCGTCATGATGATCGGGCCTTCGGCCCCGAACGGCCCGCCGCTGCCGATGGCGATGGCCGAGGCAAGCGGCTTGAGCACGGCCACCTTCGGCGACATCTTGCTCTTGCCGAACAGAATCGCCTCGATGGCTTCAGGAATGCCGTGGCCGCGAATCTGCTCCGAGCCGAAGCGGGCGATCAAGCCCACCAGCAGGCCACCGATCACGGGAGCGGCCACCACGAGCCACCCCAGCGTGTTCTGCGCCGGAGAATGATTTGCCGTGGAGAGCGTCTGGAAGAAAAACAGGTTCGTGAAGAAGCGGATGAGGTGCAGCAGAAAGTCGGCGGCGACGGTGCTCAGTGCGCCGCCCACGGCAGCGATGGCGCTGATGCGCAGAAGCCGGACATCGGTTGCGAAATCGCCCTTGTGCTCGCTGTGCTCGCTCATGATTCCCCTTGGCGGGCACCGGATGGTCGGCGGCACCCACGAGATATTTATATCATAACGTGATGCAATGAGCCGGATTCATCCGCTGATTTCATTGGCCGTGAATGCGCCCTCGCCCCCCGCGCCCGGTTTCGAGCAATCCGGGCCGGGCGGTCGTGCCCGGATCTGCGTGGCCGATGCTGCGCGCCGCCGCTCACTTGCGCGGGCCGTAGCCCTTGAACTTCTCGATGACTTCCTCCATCTGCGCGTCCGACAACAGCGGCGGCTCGCCGAGCTGGCACGCGAGCAGATATTGCTTCGCCAGCACCTCGACCTCGTTGGCGAGCCACAGCGCCCGCGCCAGATCGCGCCCCAGTGCAATGACACCGTGATGCGCGAGCAGGCAGGCGAGCCGCTCGTGCAGCGCTTCGAGCGCGTGATCCGAAAGCGCCTGACTGCCGAAGGTCGCATACGGCGCGCAGCGAATGGAATTGCCGCCCGCCGCGGCCACCATGTAGTGATGCGCGGGAATGCCCCGGCCGTGGATCGCAAGCGCCGTCGCCGCATTGGAATGCGTATGGACGACGGCGTTCACGTCGGGCCGCGCGCGCAGGATGTCGCGATGAAAGCGCCACTCCGAAGAGGGACGCTGCGCCTCGAAGAGCGGGTCGTCCTCACGCACGTCGAGCGGCATCCAGACGATGCGCTCTCGCGTGAGCGCCGCGCACGGCACGCCGCTTGGCGTAATGAGGAGTCCGTCATGCCAGCGCGCGCTCACGTTGCCCGAGGTGCCCTGATTGATGCCGAGGCGCTCCATCTCGCGAGCGGTATCGACGATCTGCTGCCGCAATTCGGCTTCGGCGCGGGTATCGCGTGCGCGCGCCGCTGTCTCGCCCGCGCGGCGCTCTGCGCCCTCTTCACTTGCGCCGCTCATACGGCCGCTCCCGTGGGGAACAGCGCCGCCAGATTATCTTCGAAGGGCGCGCACACGATTCCCAGCTCCGTCACGATGCCCGTGACGAGCGCGTGCGGCGTCACGTCGAAGGCCGGATTGCGCGCCTTGATGCCCTCGGGCGCGGTGCGCCGGCCCGCGAACTGCGCGACCTCGTCGGCGCCGCGCTCCTCGATCACGATGTCCGCGCCGCGCGCGGTGCGCAAATCGAGCGTGGACGATGGGCACGCCACATAGAACGGGATGCCGAAATGCTTTGCCGCGATTGCCACGCCGAGCGTGCCGATCTTGTTGGCCACGTCGCCGTTCGCGGCCACGCGGTCGGTGCCCACGATCACGAGATCGATCAGCCCCTGCGCCATGAGCGTGGGCGCCATGCTGTCGGTGATCAGCGTGACGTCGAGCCCGGCCTGCTGCAACTCGTACGCGGTGAGCCGCGCGCCTTGCAGGAGCGGCCGCGTCTCGTCGGCATAGACGCGAAACGGCACGCCATCGCGATGCGCGCAATAAAGCGGCGCCGTAGCGGTGCCGATGCCTGTCGTTGCGAGCGCGCCGGCGTTGCAGTGCGTGAGCACGCCGCTACCCGCCTTGATCAGCGAGCGGCCATGCTCACCGATCTTTGCACATAGTTCGATATCCTCATGATGAATGCGCGTTGCCTCGGCCACCAGCGCCTCGTAGACCTCTGCTCCCGTGCGGGCCTCGGCGCCCCGCGCATGCGCGAGCATGCGCTCGAGCGCCCAGCGCAAATTCACCGCCGTCGGCCGCGCGCTGTCCAGATACGCGGCGTGCTGTTCGAGCCGCGCGAGGAATGCGCCGCGCGGCGCCTGCCGCTCGGGCTGCATCGCCACGCACAGCCCATAGGCCGCGGCAACGCCAATCGCCGGCGCGCCGCGCACGCGCAGCTCGTGTATCGCGCGCCAGACCGCCTCGACAGTCCCGGTCGCCTCGACCACGCACTCGAGCGGCAGGCGCGTCTGGTCGAGCAGATAAAGGGTCTCGTCGCGCCACTCGAGGGTGGGCGGAAGATTCGATGTGTGCGGCTGCAACGCCATACGTTCTCCGTGAATGCCGGTACGCCGGACCATGCCGCTTGCGCGGCGCATTGTTCGTGTCTGTGCCGCTTACGCCGGCGCGCTCACGCGTCCACCGGTTGCGCGAGTAGCTGGGCCGCCAGCGCGGTGACGGCCTCGATCGAAGCCAGTTCGCGCCGCTGCACGAGCAGCGCCTCGGCAAGCCGCAGGCAACGCACTTCTACCCGCGCGCGCACGGCTTCGTCCTTGATGCCGGTGATCTCCGCGACCTTCGCCATGCCGACGATGCGCCGGATCATCTTGCAGCCCGCGAAGCCGAGCGTGTCCGCCAGCAGCCGCCGCATGAAGTCTTCGCGAAACGCCTCGGCGGCATGCGTATCGGCGGGGCCGCCAATATACGCGCGCCCGGTCTCGCGCTCATGCACGCGCCAGAGGCCCGCGAACTTCTGCGCAAAGCCGTTCCATACCCGCACGACCTGCTCGAGCAGCCAGCGCTGATACACGACAGGGTCGCGGCCCGCCACGCGGTCGTGCCACTCGCGCGCATAGCAGGCCAGCAACAGGTTCGCGATGAACGCGCCCGTGTCGAATCCCATTGGCCCATAAAAAGCGAACTCGGGATCGATCACATAGGTCTCGCGCTCGTTCGCCATGATCGAGCCCGTATGCAGATCGCCGTGCACGAGCGTTTCCGCATGGTTCATGAAGGCCCACTTCATCTCGCCCGCGGCGCGGCGCAGCGGCTCGTGCGTGCGCAGCCGCTCGAGCGCCGCAGCCGGCAGCGCAGGACTATACACGTTCGACGGGTCGTCTTCGAACGGAAACGTGAAGACGAGATCCTCGGTAATCCGGCACAACTCGGTGTTGATGTCGCCGCCCACGGCCGCCTTCTTCGCATCGGGCGCGAGATACAGGTCGGAGCCATGAAACAGCGTGCGCGCGAGAAACGTGGAGACGTGATCGGCCAGATGCGGATACACGATGCCGTCGATGAGCCCCTGGCGCAGCACGCGATGCGAAGCGAGCCGCTGCATCACGATGAGGAATCTCTCGCTGTCGGCGTGATAGACGCGCGGCACGTGCTGCGGGCACAACGCGCCGAAGCGGCGCAACGCGGCCACTTCGCGCTCCATGCGCTCGCGCGGCAGCGGCCAGCTTTCGCCCACGAGCCGCAGGAACGGCGGCGCCTGCTTGACGACCACGCTGCGCTGCGGATCGCGCGCGCTGCTCACGAAGTAAACGTAGTTCAGGTTGCCGTCGCCCACTTCGACGACCTGCAGTTCGCTGTCGTCGCCAAGCCGTGCGTGGACGGCTGGAATACCCCTCAGGTATGCCGCCAGTTCGGAAGAGCTGAAAGCCTCGAAGTGCATGGGTTTTCCTGTGCGGAAAGTGGACGCTGGGAATGGGGTCGCCTGGCTTGAACGCACGCTCGCGCAGCGTTGCCAGAAGCCAATTCTGGATGCGCTCGCTCATCGACTGATCGACGCCCGCACGCATGGGCTCCCCGGGTAGCCGCGTTGGGCGTCAACCGCATTGGGCGTCAATTTACATCAGACGTCTGATGTTAACGACCAATGGTTTTCCCTTGAAGGCGGGACAACATCGAGCATTCTCAATCTGTCCCTCTCGCCGGCGGAACGTCTTGCGGCGAGAGGGACATCGCACGGCTTATGCGTGCTGCTTACACGTCCTTAAGCACTGGCGGCCATGCGCGCCGGCGTGCGGTACTCGCGCAGCAGTTGCTCGCGCTTGCTGGCCGCGGCGCGGACGTTGTTCTCCTTGACGTGCCCGAAGCCGCGAATGTCGTCGGGGATGCCGGCCAGCTTGAGCGCCATGGGGAGCCGTTCGGCATCGAGCGTCGCGCAGAATTCGTCGACCAGCGCGATGTAGTCGGCAATCAACTGGCGCTCGCCGCGCCGCTCTTCCGTGCGGCCGAACACGTCCAGCGCCGTGCCGCGCAGACCCTTCATGCGTGCAAGCGCGCGCAGAGCCGGGAGCACCCACGGACCGAACTTCCGCTTCTGCATGCGGCCCTGTTCATCGCGTTTCGCGAGCAACGGCGGCGCGAGGTAGAAGCTCAGCTTGTAATCGCGGCCCGGCTCGCCCTCGAATTGCTCGCGCAGCTTCGCGAGGTAGGCCGGATCGGCGTACAGGCGAGCGACTTCGTATTCGTCCTTGTAGGCCATGAGCTTCGCGAGATTCACGGCAACCGAGCGCGTGAGCGGCAGCTTCGCATTGCCGGTGGCCTGCATTTCCTTCGCGCGAATACGGTCGATCACGCCGCGATAGCGTTGCGCATAGTCCGCGTTCTGATATGCCGTCAACAAGGCTTCGCGCGAGGCGATCACCGTGTCGAGCGACTCGGGCATGCGCACCACGATCGTTTGCGGCGCGCGCTTGGCATGCGCCTGGAGAGCGGCGTCGCCGTGCTGCGCCACATAGCGCCCCCAGTTGAACGCAAGGCGATTCTTCTCGACCGCCACGCCGTTGAGCTCGATCGCGCGCAGCAGGCTCGTGAGCTGCAGCGGCAGCCAGCCCTTCTGCCAGGCATAGCCCAGCAGCAACGGATTGCTGTAGATCGTGTCGCCGAGCAGCGTCAGTGCGAGCGCGTTGGCGTCGATGAACGCACAGCCCTCGCCGATGCTCTCGCGCAGTCCCGCTTCCGTTTGCGCGCCGGGGAACGACCATTTCGGATTCCGGACGAAATCCGCCGTTGGCGTCGCACCGCTGTTGACCGCGGCCACCGTCACGCCGTATTGCGTGCGCGAGAGCACATCGTTGGACGCCGTCACCACCACGTCGCAGCCGATCACGAGGCGCGCCTCGCCCGTGGCGATGCGCGTCGCATGCAGCGCGTTGGGCGCGGACGCGATCTGCACGTGGCTGAGCACGGCGCCGCCCTTCTGCGCGAGGCCCGCCATGTCGAGCACGGTCACGCCCTTGCGCTCGATATGCGCGGCCATGCCGATCAGCCCGCCGATGGTCACCACACCCGTGCCGCCCACGCCCGTGACGAGGATGCCATAGGGGCGAGCGAGCGCAGGCAGCGTGGGAGCCGGCAGTGCGTCGAAATCGGGCGCCGCTGCGGCACGCGCGGCCTGCGGCTTGCGCAGTTGCGCGCCTTCGGCCGTCACGAAGCTCGGGCAAAAGCCCTTCACGCACGAGAAGTCCTTGTTGCACGACGACTGATTGATCTTGCGCTTGGTGCCGAGCGGCGTTTCGAGCGGCTCGACGGACAGGCAGTTCGACTGGACCGAGCAGTCGCCGCAGCCCTCGCAGACCGCGTCGTTGATGAAGGCGCGGCGTGCCGGATCGGGATACGTGCCGCGCTTGCGGCGGCGGCGCTTCTCGGTGGCACAAGTCTGATCGTAGATCAGCACGGTCGTGCCGGGCACTTCGCGCAGCATGCGCTGCACGGCGTCCAGCTCGTCGCGGTGATGAACCTTCACGTCCGTCGGCAACACGACGCGCGAGTCGTATTTCTCTGGCTCGTCCGTGACGATGACGATGCGCTTCGCGCCTTCGGCGTGCACCTGATGCACGATCTGCGGCACGGTCAGCACGCCGTCGATGGGCTGGCCGCCCGTCATGGCGACGGCATCGTTATAAAGGATCTTGTACGTGATGTTGGCATTCGCCGCGATGGCCGCGCGAATGGCCAGCAATCCGGAATGGAAATAGGTGCCGTCGCCGAGGTTCGCGAAAACGTGCTTGTCGCCGGCAAAGTGCATCTGCCCGATCCACGTCACGCCCTCGCCGCCCATCTGGCTGAAGGTCTCGGTCTTGCGGTCCATCCAGATCGACATGTAGTGGCAGCCGATGCCCGCGAGCGCGCGCGAGCCTTCGGGCACGTTGGTCGAGGTGTTGTGCGGGCAGCCCGAGCAGAACCAGGGCTTGCGCTCGACGCTCACCTGGGGCTTCGCCGCTTCACGCTCCTTTGCCTCGATGATCGCAACGCGCGCGAGCATGCGTGCGCGCACCTCTTCAGGCAGATCCGCGCGTGCGAGCCGCCGCGCAATGGCCTTGGCGATGAGCGCGGGCGACAGCTCGTAATGCGCGGGCAACAGCCAGCTGCCGCGCGGCACCGACCATTCGCCGCCTTCGTTGTCGCGTTCGTCGAATTTGCCGTAGATCTTCGGGCGCACATCCTCGCGCCAGTTGTACAGCTCTTCCTTCAACGCATATTCGAGAATCTGGCGCTTTTCCTCGACCACCAGGATCTCTTCCAGGCCAGTCGCGAACGCGCGCGCGTCCTGCGCATCGAGAGGCCACACGCAGCCCACCTTCATGACGCGCAAGCCGATCTGCGCGCACGTTGCATCGTCGAGGCCGAGGTCGCTGAGCGCCTGGCGCACGTCGAGGTAGGCCTTGCCCGCGGTCATGATGCCAAAGCGCGGCGCCGGCGAATCGATCACCACGCGGTTGAGCTTGTTGGCGCGCACATAGGCGAGCGCCGCATACCATTTCTCGTCCAGCAGACGGGCTTCCTGCACGAGCGGCGTGTCGGGCCAGCGGATATTGAGGCCGCCCGCGGGCATCGCGTAGTCGTCCGGCGTAACGATCTCCACGCGCTCAGGATCGAGGTCGATCGACGCCGTGGACTCGATCACGTCGGTCACGCACTTCATGGCCACCCACAGGCCCGAGTAGCGGCTCATCGCCCAGCCGTGCAGACCGTAGTCGATGTATTCCTGCACGTTGGAGGGATACAGCACGGGAATGCCCGCCGCGATGAACGCGTGCTCGGACTGATGCGCGACCGTGGACGACTTCGCCGCGTGATCGTCGCCCGCGAGCACGAGCACGCCGCCGTGCGCGGCGCTGCCCGCCGAGTTCGCATGCTTGAACACGTCACCGGTGCGGTCGACGCCGGGTCCCTTGCCGTACCACATGCCGAATACGCCGTCGCGCGTCGCGCCCGGCCACAGGTTGACCTGCTGCGAGCCCCATACGGCGGTTGCCGCGAGATCCTCGTTCACGCCCGGCTGAAACACGATGTCGTTCTCGTGCAGATGCTTCTTGGCTTTCCACAGCGACTGATCGAGCGCGCCCAGCGGAGAGCCGCGATAGCCGGAAATGAAGCCGGCAGTGTTCAGGCCCGCCTTGCGGTCGCGCGCCTTCTGCAGCATCGGCAAGCGCACCAGCGCCTGGGTGCCGCTGATATAAACGCGCCCGCGTTCGAGCGTGTACTTGTCGTCGAGCGAAACCGGGGTGGCCGGCGTATCGGTCGTCATATCGTGTGCAACGGGGTCGCGCGCATTCATGGGGTATGTCTCCGCTGGATAATCGTTTTCCGCCGAGTATAGAAAGCCATATTCGTATCGTAAAATCACAAATAGACAACTCTGATATGCGAAAAACAGATGGCGTTCGATCTCACTCTGCGGCAGCTCCGCTACTTCGTGGCGGCAGCGCAAACGGGCCAGTTCTCGATGGCGGCGGCCAACGAGCACGTCTCGCAATCGGCCATCACCAACGCCGTGCTCGCGCTCGAAAGCGGGCTCGGCACGCGCCTGTTCGAGCGCCTGCCGCATGGCGTCGTGCTCACGCCGGACGGCCAGGATTTTTATAACCACGCCCGCCGCGTGCTGGACGCCGCGCGTGACGCGGTGCACAAACCGCCGTTTCGGGCGCACGACATGCGCGGAACCGTGCGCATTGCCGCGACCTATACGGTGCTCGGCTATTTCCTGCCCGAATTGCTCGCGCGCTTTCGCGGCACCTACCCATTCGTGGATTTCGACCTGCAGGACCGCGAGCGCCCCGAAATCGAAAAAGCGGTCCTGAACGGCGAGGTGGATATCGGCGTGGTGCTGCTATCGAATGTCGAGCGCCTGAGCCGCTTCGGCAGCCACGTGCTCAACCGCTCGCGGCGGCAACTGTGGGTGGCGCCCACGCATCCGCTCGCGCGCATCGACGCGCCGTCGCTCAAGGACATCGCGGCGCATCCCTACATTCTGATTACAGTGGACGAGGCCGAGCAGTCGACGCTGCGCTACTGGAAGAAGAAAAGCGTGAAGCCGAATATCGCGTTCCGGACCTCGTCGATGGAAGCGTTGCGCGGGCTAGTCGCGCATGGCTTTGGCGTGACGGTGCTCTCGGACATGGTGTTTCGCCCGTGGTCGCTAGAAGGCAAGCGTATAGAGGCGCGGCCCGTGCTCGACGCGATTCCGCATATGGAGGCCGGCATGATCTGGCAGAAGGACGCGCAGATGAGCGGCCCCGCAGCGGCGTTGCAGCAGTTTTTGATTCATGCGTGCGGGGCGTGAGCGTGAGATCTTGCTTCGTCAGGCCCGCACCTTCGCCAATAGCCGCAACGTGTGCCACGGTCCCGTAGCGACAAAACTAGTTTGGCGCCTGGTCAGCGGCTCGTCATGAGCCAGCTGCACATCGGCGCAAGTCCTTCAGCCGCTCCAGACGCCCGAGCAGATCTTTGGCCTGCTTCTGCGCATGCGTGGACAGCATGGGCATGGCCAGGATCGCCCGTACTCTCGCCTGCCAATAGTCGAGGCTGGCCATCGGGCCGGTTTCAAAAACGCGCGCGCCCGCAGCCGACTGCTCCAGATGGCTAAGAACATGGCGAATATGCGCCAGATCCTTTTCGGCGAAATCGTAGCTCACGAAAGATCCCCGTCGTCGGTCTCGGGATGAGACGTCGTATTGGCGAAAGCGCATTTGTGGCATGAATGCCACTCCAACAACAAAGCCGCCACTTGCGTCTTGACGCTTCGTGATCCTCAGTGTTTTACCCGAACCCAGCGGCACCAATCGTGATGATCGAGATTGCGCAGCAGATCGGCACGCCGCCGCTCACGGCGATGGTGATGAATGGAAATTGCCGCCACGACAAGAACGATTGGCACGATCGCCGCGACAGCCATGTTCAGCCACGCCTGGTCCATATCAGCCTCCCTGGATACCCCGCAAGCGCCGGCCTCTTGCACGGGCTGGCGCCTACCCTGGATATAAATTCGACTCGTGGACGTTGTCCGTTACCTGGCGCACACCCGGCGTGTGCCTAACGCACACGTGACACCGCGCGTAGCAGCGCGTCGCCGCGCGGCGTCACGCGGGCAAGCGGCACGCCCGATTCCGGCGGCTCGATGGCGATCAGTTGAAGCTCGCGTAACGCGCCAAGCTCGATGCGGTCCGGCTCGATCCGGTCGGGCGCATTTTTCACCAGCATCAAGGTAGCAAGCTCGTGTGGACTCAACATGTCAATACCTCCCATCGGGGAAGCCAAAATCAGAATGGGGGATCGCATGCAGCCGCGGCTGCATGTCAGCACTGTCGACAGAGCGCAGCGAGGCGCGACGGACGCTGGCTATCCAGGCTATCCGGGCTATCCGGGCATTACGCAACGCCCTCGATAGGGGCGTCGTCGCTGTTGCGGATCTGGAGCCGCTGCAGACGCAGCGGAGCCGGCCAGGGCGGGCAAGGCGTTCGCGCTGGATTCCGGCGTGGTGGCAAATGACTTTCTTTCAGGAACATTCACGCATCGTCTCCCGTTTCGCACCAGCAGCCTGGCCGTTGCCACGGCGGCCAATAGTCGGCGTCCACAGCAGCCGGAAAGCGCCGCCGCCAGCACGCCGACGCGCTGGTCAATTTAGAGACTTCATTCTAACTTTGTTAAATCTGTCGCGTTCAGGCATCCGGTCCAGGAGTTTCCCCAATTCATGCCGGCCGCCCACTCGTGGTCGAAACAGGGGGGCTGGGCAAGCGCCAAGCCGCCGCTCCTCCCCAACGCCCCCCTGCCGTGCCCCTGCAATCTCAGGTCGGCATTTCGGTTCGCAGCTCCGAAAAAACGGTCTCGATCGCGCGCTCGAGCATCGTCATGCTGGATTCGAGCTCGGCGGCGTTCGTGATCAACGGAAACATCAGGCCGAGCACCGGCCCGATCGGGCGCGTAATCAATCCGTTGTTGAATGCCTCGTGCCCGACTCGCTCGCAGAATGCCGCTTGCTCAGCCTCCGAATCGCCCCAGCAAAAATCCAGCGCGGCAATGACGCCCACCGAGCGCGCTTCGCCCACCGAGGGATGCTTCGCGAACCGCTCCATCCACTTGCGCAAGGTCGGGCCGATGGTGGCCGTCACGTTTTCGAGCAGCTTCTCGCGCTCGATCACGTCGATATTCGCCAGGGCGACGGCTGCCGCCACGGGATGGCCGCTGTTCGTGAAGCCATGCTCGAAATCCTCGTCCGCCCCGGCGAAGACGGCAGCGACCCGCTTGCTCAAGCCAACTGCGGACAGCGGAAAATAGGAGGACGTAATACCTTTCGCCAAACTCAGGATATCGGGCTTGAATCCGTAGTGCTGCCAGGCGAACATCGCACCCGTTTTGCCAAAACCGGTCACGACTTCATCGGCCACCAGCAGAATATCGTAGCGGTTGCAGATTTCCTGTACCGCCTGCAGATACCCTTCCGAAGGCATGATGATGCCGCCCGCCCCCTGAATCGGCTCGACGAAAAACGCAGCGATATTCTCCGCGCCGAGCTCGACAATCTTGTTCTCGAGCGAAGCCGCGGCGGCCCGCCCCTGCTCGAGCGGCGTCAGACCTTCTCCACAGCGGTAGCCGTACGACGCATTCACGTGATGAACGAGGCCTTTCAACGGCAAATCGAACTGATGGTGGTAATGGCCGATCCCGGTTAGCGCCGTCGCCACCACGGTATTGCCGTGATACGCGTATTCGCGCGAGAGCAAGATCTTGCGCTTTGGCTGCCCCCTGAGCCGCCAGTAATACCAGGCAAGCTTCACCACCGACTCGTTGGCATCCGAGCCGGTCGAGGCGAAAAAGAATTTTTCGAATTCGCCGTTCGTCAGCTCGGCCAGTTTTGCCGACAACAGCGCCGCATGCTCATTGCTTTGCGACAGAAAGCTGTGGCAGAACGACAGACGCTTCATGGCGGCGTAGGCGGCGTCGCACAGCGTTTGATTGCCGTAGCCAACGTTGACGCAGCCGAGCCCGGAGAATCCGTCGATATACGTTTTCCCGTCGATCCGCACGCGAATGCCTTCGCCTTCGCTGACGATTGCCGGCCCCAGCCGCTCCAGCGTCTGCGGGTTCGTCACCGGATGGAAGTGATTGCGGACGTCCGCCATGCGAATGTCGTTCTCGGCATCCGTGTTCATTTCATGCTCAATCATCTTTTCCCACTCCTCTATTGAATGCACACCGGCGCCTGGCCGTTCACTGTCCGAAGCGTCGATAGACTTCCGGCTTCGTCTTGCGCAGCACGATGCCGATCACGACACCGATCACGAAGATCGCCGCGATCATCAGCGGAAACGACTGCACGATGGCGCTATTGGAGCCGCTGAACACGTCGAGATTGCGGGCGAGAATCCAGCCCACGCTGGCGAGCCCGATCCCGCCGAGCAGCGGCGCAACGAAGGTATGCCACACCCGCGTATCCTTTCGCGTGCGCAGGAAATACAGCATGATCGAGAAGCTCGTCAGCGCCTGAAGCGCCACAATGCCGATCGTGCCGAACGCGACATCCCAGCTGAACACGACGCCGAACACGTCGCTGCCGGCCAGGATGAACAGCAGGAGCGGCACGAGCACGGAGAACGTCTGCAGATAGCTCGCCATATGGGGCGAGCCGAATTTCGGATGCGTGCGCTTGAGCCACGCCGGCAGGATGCCTTCGATACTCAACGAGTGAATGTAGCGAACGAGCGTGTTGTGGAACGAGAGCAGGCTCGCGAAGATGCTGCTGATCAGCAGGAAGCTCATCGTCGTCGTCATCGCCGCGCCAAGATGCTTCGATGACTGAATGAACCAGAACTCGCCGGGGTGCTCGTTCGCGACGCTCACGACGTTCGCCGTGCCGTACGCGCATACGATCGCCCAAGTCACGAAGGCGAAGAAGATCTGAATGAGCAGCACCGAGATGTAGGTCGCGCGCGGCACCGCCACGTCCGGCCGGTCGCATTCCTTGCCGTAGATCGCGGTCGCCTCGAAGCCGATGAACGAGGCAAGCGCGAACATGATTGCGATGCCGGGATGCCCGCTGAGCACCACGCCCGGCGAGAACGGCGCGAGCGACAAACCCTGCGGGCCGCCGCCGTGCCGCATGATCGCCACGCTCAGCAGCAGTAGAATGCCCATTTCGAGGATCATCAACAGGCCCAGCAGCCGGCTGTTCAGGTCGATGCCGCGCACGCCGATGACCTGTACCGCCGCGAGGCACAGCAGCGAGTAGCCATACCAGGGCAAGCCGCTATGCAAGACGGGCGACAGCACGACCGTGCAAAAGAAGCCGAACAAGCCATAGAGCGCGATCTGCAGGACGCTGTACGACGCCAGCGCGAGCAGCGCGCCCGCCACCCCGAACGGCCGGCCGAAGCCCGCCGTGATGTATGCATAGAATGCCCCGGCCCTGACCACGTGCCGGCTCATCGCCGCATAGCCGACACTGAACACGAGCAGGATCAGGCCGGCGATCACGTACGCGCCGGGCACGCCCGCGCCATTTCCGAGGCTGACCGCCGGCGGCACGGCGCCCAGCATCGCACTCAATGGCGAGGCGGCGGACACCACGAGAAAGACGACTTTCCATACGCCCAGCGTGTTTCGCCTCAATTCGACATCCGAATTGTCTTCGGCAATGTCACTCAACGAGTAGCTCTCTTTCATCCCCGCCCCGCTCGGTTGACTTACAAGATCGATACGCCGGGGATGCGCTCGCCGCATCCCCGCCTCGCCTCATCTGCACAACGCAGAAGTCAGAGCGGATGGTAGTAAGAGAAAAATTTGGCCAGATTCACCAACGGCGCCAATCTTTCGATCAATTGCGCCAGTCCCGTGAGGGCTCGGCCGAGCGCGTTACTCGGCGCCCCATCTGCGCTTGGCGCGCCACAGCACGGTCGCATCCGCGTAGCCTACGGCTTGCGCGATCGAGCCATTGGTCAGCCCGTCGCGAGACTCGAGGCTCGCGACCTGCTGCATCCGTACTTCGCGAACGATCTGCCGCACCGACGTTCCCTCGGCAGTCAGGTAACGTTGCAGCGTGCGGTTCGACACGCCGAGCGTGCTCGCGATTTCCGGCAGGCTCAGCCGCTCGTGCGCGAGCCGCCGCTGGATGAGATCCCGGACCTGATCGACGAGACTGCTGGCAAGCGACGCCTGCTCGATCAGATCCGCGGCATGCCGCTCCATCATGTTCGCCATCTTGACGTCCGCCGTGCGCAACGGTGCGTCGAGATCGTGCTTGCGCAGCATCACGCCGTTGAACGGCTGCTCGAAGCGCACGACGCAGCGAAAGATGCGTGCATACGCACGGCTGTTCGGGCGCTCGGCGTGCTCGAAGTGCACTTCGACCGGATTCCATTCCGCGCCCAGCACGAAGCGAATCATGTTGCACATCGTCGAGAGCGTGTAATCCGAATCCTGCTGGCGCGGCCAGATGGCGTGATTCGATACCCGATACACCCATGTCGCCCACTCGCCTTCGGAATGCAGCTCGCAGATCGTGCCACTTTGCCAGGAGGCGAGCGCGCGAGAGAAATTACGAATGGCCGTGCGCAAATTCGGCGACGAAAGAAACACGAGGCCGGCCGGCCCGAGCTCGGTCAGTTGCAGCTCGCTGCCGAGCCGCAGCCCGAGTGAGGGCTCGTCGAGCAATTGCGCAAGCTGTTGAAAGGCCGCGGCATAGCGCGAGAAAGGGATAATTTCGTAGGGGTTGGATAGCAGGCGCCGCGACATGCCGAACTCGGCCAGCAGGCCATCGGCATCCAGTCCAGACTGCTCGAGTACGCGCACGAGCGGACCGAGAAGCGCGCTGCGAATGATGGGGATATTCCCATCGAACACGACTTTCTTCATTATGCTATTTCCGTCTCCCCGCCGCCTGATTGGCGCAGTCTATCGTCCTTTTGGCGCAATCCGCAAATGTGAAAAAAATTCCGGATGCTTATTTTTGGACCATTCAGCCGTCGCGCGAAGCGTGCGCGACCTTCGTCGAAAACGCGAAGTCAACAAGGAACTCCAGCCATGCAGCCCACCGCCTTGCAGATCGAGCCCAGCGCGCTGCGCCAATACCGCTACTTCGAATCGGCCGACCTCGAAGACACCTGCGAGCGGATCGCCTCGGTGCTGCAGCCGCACCGGCTGACACCGGGCCCCGGGCGCGCGGGGCGCAAGGCATCGTATATGAACTACGTGCGCTTCGACAATCTCTCATTCGGCTCGCTGGGCTACGCGAGTCCGATGCGCGTGGACGCCGGGGAGATATCGGACTATTTCCTGCTGCTGATGAGTCTCGACGGCTATGCGGACGTCTCGGTCGGCGGCCGGCGGGTCATGCTCAGCCCCACACAGGGCATCGTCGTCTCTCCGTCCATGCGCTTCGACGGCATCTTCTCCGGCGACTGCGAGCAATTCTTCGTGCGCGTGGACAAGCATGCGCTGCTTGCCCATTCCGGCTACGAGCGGCTGAGCATGGAGCCGACCATCGACCTCGCGCGCCCCCAGATCGCGCCGCTGCTCGCGCAGCTGCGCATGCTGGCGACCTCGCCCGAAACCGTGGCGCTCGCCCAGCAGAACCGCCATCTCGCGCTCGACATCGAGCGGCTGCTCGTCACGCTGCTGCTGTGCGGGCATCCGCATTCGAGCGCCGATCGTCCGTCGACCGCGGTGCTGCCGCGCACGCTTCGGCGCGCGGAAGCCTATATCGCGGAACATGCGTGCGAGCCGCTGACGCTCACGGATATCGCCGACGCGGCCGGTATTCCGGTGCGCACGCTGTTGCACGGCTTCAAGCGTTTGCGCAACACGTCGCCCATGCAGCTCGTGCGAACGGCGCGCATCGAGCGCTCCCGCGAGATGCTGATGAAGGCCGATGTCGACGCGCGCGTTGGCGATATCGCGCTCGCCTGCGGGTTCGCCAATCTCGGCCGCTTCGCGAGCGCGTACCGCGAAACCTATGGCGAAACGCCTTCGGAGACCTTGCGCCGCGTGCAGGCACGCATCGCGTAGCGCGCGCCGCGCAACGGAGCGTCCACGGCAGCGCCCGCGCTTTCGACAAAGTTGCGGCTTTCGTATAGCGGCTGCGCTTGGCGGCCAATGGGCATCCGCATGTCGATCTACAGTCATTTCACAGCCAATTCCGGTATGAGCTTTCCACGGAGGTTCGTAAATGACGACGATGCGGATGCGTGTTTCTCGCATCGATACCCTGACGCCCGCCATCCGGCGCCTGTGGCTCGTTTGCGCCAACGGCGCGCCGTTGCCGGGCTTCGAAGCCGGCGCACATATCGGGCTGCGGATTCCGATCGACGGGCGCAGCCAGCGGCGCGCCTACTCGCTCGTCAATGCAACCGATCACGCCGAGGCCTATGAAATCGCCGTGCAACTCGAGCCAGGCGGCACGGGTGGCTCGATCTGGGTGCATCGGCTGCAGGTTGGCGACGAACTCGATGTGACGCCGCCGCAAAACGATTTCCCGCTCGACGACGCTGCGCGAAGCTGCCTGCTGATCGCGGGCGGCATCGGCATCACGCCGATCCTTTCGATGGCCCGCTCGCTCGAACGTGCAGGCCGCCCGTATGACCTGCACTATGCGGCGCGCGAGCCGGGCGCGATGGCCTATGCGGACGAAGTGCGCGCGCTGGCGCGAGCCACCTGCTGGTTCGACGGCGGCAACCCGTCGAACGGCATGCCGCTTGAAACCACGATTGGAGCACCGCAAAAGGACCGCCATCTCTACGTATGCGGGCCCGCCGGTTTCATCCATGCCGTTCTCGAACAGGCGCGCCAAAATGGCTGGCCCAACGACCATCTGCATTGCGAACTGTTTAGCGCCACGCCGGCGGCGGGCGCCGATTCCGGCTTCGAAGTCGAACTGACAGCGAGCGGCGTCACCCTGCATGTGCCCGAAACGCAAAGCATCCTGGACGCAATGATCGGGGCCGGCCTCGACCCGGTCTTCGACTGCCGCCGCGGCGATTGCGGCGTCTGCGTCACACGCGTGCTGTCCGGCGAGGCCGATCACCGCGACATCTGCCTGTCCGACGAAGACCGCGATCGCGGCGACTTCTGCCCTTGCGTGTCACGCGCGAAATCCGCGCGGCTCGTGCTCGATCTATAAATCCACTCCTCTTTGAGCGAGGTTTCATGACTCTTTCCGATGAACTCATCGCCAGCCTGGTTCGTCCAGACAGCGTGCACAAGCGTGTCTATACCGACCCGCATATTTTCGAACTCGAAATGGAGCGCATCTACGGGCAAGCGTGGATCTATGTGGGCCACGAGAGCCAGGTCAAGCAAACCGGCGACTACCACACGACGCGCATCGGCAATCAGGATGTGATCATGGTGCGCGCGTCGGACGGCAACATTCACGTGGTGTACAACCGCTGCCCGCATAAGGGCGCAAAAGTCGTCCCGGACGGAGATGGCACAGCCGGAAAATTCTTCCGTTGTCCCTATCATGCGTGGACCTTCAAGCTCGACGGCACCCATTTGTCCGCACCGCTGCGCAACGGGCTGCACAACACCTGCTTCGATCCCAAGCATCCCGACTTCTCGATGCGCAAGGTGGCGCGCGTCGCCCACTATCGTGGTTTCGTCTTCGCCAGCCAGTCGCACGACGGCCCCGATCTGGCGACCTTCCTGAACGGCGTCGCATCGTCCATCGACAATCTGTGCGACCGCTCGCCCGTTGGCGAAGTCGAGGTAGCCGGCGGCGTGTTCCGCGTGCAGCAACGCTCCAACTGGAAGGTCTTCTACGAAAACCTGCACGACACGATGCACGCGCCGGTCACGCACGAGTCGTCCGCGTCGTCCGCGCGGGCACAGGCCGACCAGATTGGCTCGATGCCCTTCGAGCTGCTGATTCTCGAAGGCAACGGCGAACCGTACGAATTCTGGGAAAAACTCGAACTGCGCGCCTACGAGAACGGGCACGGCTACATGGAAGGGATCTTCGATCCTTCCGCCGCGACGCGCGACCCGGTAGCGGCCGAACACTTCGCCTCACTCTCGCAAGTGCACGGAGAAACCCGCGCACGCGAAATCATGGGCATGAACCGTCACAACACCGTGATCTACGGCAGTGGATCGCCACACACCGTATTCCAGCAATTCCGCGTGATCCGTCCGCTATCGGTCGATCGCACGCTCGTCGAGATCCAGCTGTTCAGACTGAAGGGCGCGCCGGAATCCGTGTTCGAGCGCGCGCTGGTGTACGCCAACGCAATCAATTCTCCTTCGTCCAACGTGATGCCGGACGACGTCGAGGTCTATGCGCGCTGCCAGCAAGGCAACCAGACGAACGGCGGCGACTGGATCAGCATGCATCGCTACGCCGGCACCGACCGGGAGGTCGAGAACGGCATGGTCTCGACCAACGGCACGAGCGAGCTGCCGATGCGAAATCAGTTCGCGGCATGGAAGCGCTTCATGGTCGGCCAGGCCGGCTCCGGAAAAGGAATCGAATAATGCTGTTCTCTCCCACTCTCGATGCCTCCACCGCGGCGGTCCAAACGATTCAGGTCAACGACGCACTGCGCGTCGAGATCGAGCAGTACCTCTATCGCGAGGCGCGCCTGCTCGATACGCGCAATTTCGACGACTGGCTCGACCTGTGGACGCCCGACGGCATGTACTGGGTTCCCCACCAACCCGACCAGACCAGCCCGCGCGATCACATCTCGTTGTTCTGGGAAGACGCGACGATGCGTGAAGTCCGCGTGCGACGGCTCACCAACCCGCGCAACTGGTCGCAGCAACCGCCCACGCGAACGGCCCGCATCGTCGGCAACGTCATGATCGACGGCACCGATCGCGAAGGACGCCTGATCGTTCATTCCGTGCTAGCCGTCACGGAATGGCGCAACGGCCTGCGCCAGCTCTCGGGTCTGGTCACGCACAAGCTCGAAAGCCAGCCGGCCGGCGGCTGGAAGATCTATCTCAAGCGCGTCGACCTCGTCGACTCAACCGACACGTTCGCCAACCTGGAGATCTTCATATGAGCGACAGCCCAGGCGGCAAGCCGCGCACGGCCGTGCTCGCGCTGCACTATCAGAACGACGTGCTGCACGCCGACGGGCGCATTCGTGTCGGCTTCGCGTCCGGCGACGACGCCCGCGAGCGCGTGATCGCCGCCGCGGGCGCCCTGCTTGCGGGCGCGCGGCACGCCGGCTTGCCGATCGTGCATATCCGCATCGCGTTCCGCCCCGACTACGCCGATCTCGTCCAGAACTGCCCGCTGTTTCGCGGCACAGCGCAAGCCGGCGCCGTTCAGGAAGGCAGCTGGGGCGCGCAATTCCATGCGGGACTCGGCCCCGACGACAAGCGGCCCAACGAATACGTCGTTCATCATCTGCGCACGAGTGGCTTCATTGGTACGCCGCTCGAGCTCATTTTGTCGAAGCTGGGCGCGCGGCATCTGATCGTCGCCGGGGTCGCGACGCATTCGACCGTCGAAATGACCGTCCGCCACGCCGTCGATCTCGGCTACCAGGTGACGGTCGCGGCCGATGCGTGCGCCGCCGCGCCCCACACGCTTCATAGCGCATCGCTCACGAACATGCGCCTGCTGGCCGGGATCTCGACCGTCGAGCAGGCGCTCGCGGAACAGGGAGGCCCGGCATGAACCCCATCGAAAGCGCCACGCCTGGCCATCTGCTGGCCGGCAAGACCGCGATCGTCACCGGCAGCACCCATGGACTCGGCTCCGACATCGCACGCGGCCTCGCCGCCAGCGGTGCACGCGTAACCGTGCTGGGCCTCGACGAAGGCGCCGGGCGATCCGTCGCCGAATCGATTGGCGAGTCTGCGCTGTTCGTTCGAACCGACGTCACCGACGACGCACAGATCGGCCGTGCGATCTCGGCCACGCTCGATTGCTTCGGACAACTGGATTTTCTCGTCAACAATGCATGCAGCTACGCGGATTCCGGACTTGCATCGGGGCGAGACCAATGGCTGAGGCTCCTCAACGTGAATCTGGTCTCCGCCGCGATCTTCGCGCAAAAAGCCGCGCCGCACCTGCCGCGCGGCGGCGTGATCGTGAATCTCGGCAGCACGGGCGGCAAGTTCGGCGCAGCGGGACGCGCACTCTACCCGGCATCGAAGGCGGCGCTGCTGCAGTTGACGCGCAACCTCGCAGTGGAGCTAGCTCCCGACGGCATACGCGTGGTCTCCGTGTCGCCCGCGTGGACCTGGTCCCCCTCGCTCGCGCAACTGGCCGATGGATCGATCGAACGCGCGGACCGCGTTGGCGCGGGGCTGCACCCGCTCGGCCGCGTAGGCCGCGGCGAGGAGGTCGCGCAGGCGGTGGCGTTTCTCTGCTCGACGGCCGCGTCGTGGATCACCGGCGTGGATATTCCCGTCGACGGCGGATTCTCGATACTCGGCCCCGACCAGGGTGTGTCGCCGCGCGAATGGTTCAACAGAAGTACGTGAACGCGCAAGAGAAGGTCCATAAAAGCACTCGACTAAACGTGCAGCACGCTCTTCATCAGGAGACTTGAAGCCATGAACGACAAGACCACCCCGCGCGACCTGGTTCGCGAAGGCAAGCTTTTCATCGACGGCGAGTGGGTCGCCGGCGCGGATGGAAAGACACTGCCCGACTACAACCCCGCGACCGGGGAACTGTTCGCGACCATCCACCAGGCCGCGCGCAGCGACGCGCAGCGCGCCGTGGACGCCGCCCACCGGGTGAAAGACGAATGGGCCGACATGCTCGTTTCGAAGCGTGCCGAGATCTTGCTGGCCAGCGCAGACGCGCTTGCCGCGATGGTGGACGACGTGCGCGACGTGCTCATCGAGGAGTCCGGCTCGACCGTGCCGAAAGCGATGTTCGAAGTCATGAGCGGGATCGATCTGCTGCGCAGCGCCGCCGGCGACGCGCGGCACATCTTTGGCGAAACGCTGCCGCACAGCGCGCAGGGGCAGTTCGGCTTCACGATCCGGCGCCCGCTTGGCGTGATCGCGGGCATCGCGCCGTTTAATGCGCCGTTCTGGCTGGCGATGAAGAAGGTCGTGCTCGCGCTCGCGGCGGGCAACACCTTCGTTCTCAAGCCCTCCGAAGAAACGCCGATGACGGGGCTGAAGATCGCCGAGCTATTCGAGCGCGGTGGGCTGCCTGCCGGTGTGCTCAATGTCGTGCCGGGACCGGCAGACGTGGTGGGCGACGTGTTGATGAGAGACCCGCGCGTGCGCATGCTGACCTTCACGGGATCGACGCGTGTCGGTCGCCAGCTCGCGGTTGAAGCGGCCAGGCAGATGAAGAAGGTCACACTCGAGATGGGCGGCAAGAATCCGCTCATCGTGTTGCGGGACGCCGATCTCGATTATGCGGTGCGCGCAGCCTGCTTCGGGATCTTTTTTCATCAGGGGCAGGTGTGTATGGCGAACTCGCGCATCATTGTCGAGGCGCCGGTCTATGATGCGTTCGCTGAAACATTCGTTGCGCGTGCGAAGACGTACAAGGTTGGCGACCCGCGTGATCCTGCGACCGTGGTTGGTCCGCTGATTCGTCGCACGCAGTGCGGTGTGATTGATGGGCACGTTCAGGATGCGGTCGACAAGGGCGCCCGCTTGCTTCTTGGTGGCACGCATCATGAGAATTTCTATGCGCCGACGATTCTCGCCGACGTGACGCCGCAGATGCGGATCTATGAAGAAGAGAGCTTCGGTCCGGTGACATCGCTGATTCGCGTGGCGGATGCCGAGGAGGCGCTGCGCGTGGCCAACGATACGGCGTATGGGCTTTCTTCCGGCATTATTACGAATGATCTGCAGAAGGCGTTCTCGCTGGCGATGCGGATCGAGGCCGGTATGGTGCATATAAATGATACGACCGTCACGGATGAGCCGCATGTTCCGTTCGGTGGGACGAAAATGAGCGGTATGGGGCGTGAAGGTGGACGTTATTCGATGGAAGAGATGACGGAATTGAAGTGGATTACCGTGCAGATGGGGCAGCGGCAGTTTCCATTTTGAGGGAGTTTTTTTGGGGGGGCGATGGGCCCGATGGCCACGTTGGACGCGTTTGGCGCGTCGGCCGCGTTGGCCACATTGGACGCGCTTGGCGCGTTGGCCTTTCCTTGTTTTCATGTCGGTATATTGGTGTTGCCCCTGTGCGGGGCGGC
>NZ_SMRP01000037.1:35731-56923 GCF_004353915.1 Paraburkholderia silviterrae
AACCTTTAATCGGAGCGGCTCCGGAGCATCCGTCATCTCGCACACTCCGCCTCAGTGACAAGGCGCTCATTCTTCCCGCTGCGCGCTACGCGCGAGCGGAAGGGTCTGCAAGGAAAACCGGGCGTGCTGCACGGCGAATGCGCGAGAGTACTGCCGGGTGAATATGCTGGAGTCCTACGAAAATGCGTGTGTCCCGCCGGTTTTGGGTTATGCCCCACGGCGCGCGGAGCGCCGCCGGATGGATGAGCCCTTAGTCACTCCGGGTGACGGCGCGTGATGACAGACGCCCCGGAGCCGCTCCGATTTACAGGGCAGTGGGGGACAGCGTCACACTGGCGGTTTGAGCCGCTTTCTTTTGCCTACTTTTCTTTGCGGCTGCAAAGAAAAGTAGGTGCCGCCCCGCACAGGGGCAACACAAATATACCTACATGAAAACAAGGAAAGGCCAAAGCAATTCAAATAAAATCAACCTATCTTCAACTCAAAATATTAGCCATCATCCACCCAGAAGCACCACTGAGTCCCGGCCCCGGATGCGTCGACGCCCCGATCTGATACACATTCCGATACGGCGTATCATAACCACGCCGTCCATTTACCCCTCCGAACGGCCGCAGCCAAAAAAACTGATCAGGCGAGCAAACACCCGAATACGGATCACCGCCCACGAGATTGCAATTGAGCGCTTCCAGATCCGCGGGCGAGTAGGCGCGCCGCCCCACAACTTTCCCCGACAACCCCGGCATAACCGCCTCCAAACGCCGCTGCACCCGATCAGCCACCTGCTCGCGCACGCGAACCGTCCATCCCCCATCGCCTGGAACATCAATTTCACCAAGCGCGTCGCCACGCAGCCGCGACGGCATCTCCTGCATCTGCAACCAAAGAATCGCTCCACCGGCAGGTGCACGGCTCGGATCCACAGCGGTAGGCTGACCAATCGCGATAGTGGGCCGCGCCGGAATCAACCCATTGTTGGCCTCGGTCACCGAAGCACAAACCGTCTCCATACTCTCAGTAAGATGCACAAGCGGCACATGCGCAAGCTCCGCATCGCACCAGTCGGGCGGCGACGCCAACGCAAAATGAATTTGCATGTCGCCGCGTCCGAAGTGATAAGCGCTGCCGCGCTCGCGCCAGGCCACGGGCGCATCCGGCAACAGCCGGCCATAGAGCTGCCGCGGCGTGACGTTGCAGACAACCGCCTCTTTCGCGCGCCAGGCCTTTCCGCCCGCCAGCACACCGGTCGCCCGCCCGTTTTCCACATGGACCCGCTCGACCTCCGTATCCGTCACGAAGACGCCGCCGTGACGCTCAATAACGGCACGAAACGCACGCACGATATTCGCGCTGCCACCCTTGACCACCGGCATGCCGCCCGCAATCACGGCGGCAAATGTGAGCTTGCCAATGAGCGCTGAGCACGCATCGTCGGGCCCCAGCCCGGTATGCAGCGTCCACGGCGCGATAGCCGCCCTGGCCAGATCCGAGCGCAACGTGCGTTCACTCCAGCGGCGGAAATTTTCGAGCGCGCCACCGGCAAATGACGCCAGCCCGTCGGTCCCACGCCGGCGCCATTCGCTCCAGAGCAGCCGCACCATCTTCCAGCCGTATGGGCGCTCTCCGAGCAAACCGAACGTCAGCGCGGCGTCCTCCCCAAACAGGCGTTGCGCCATCGCGGCGAACGCCGCGCCGTCGCCCGCGCACGCAGCGTCCAGGCGCTTCGCCGCATCGTCCAGATCGCGTCGAAAAGCGAGGGACCGGCCATCCGGCGTGACGACGCCCGTCGTATAAGCCGCGTGCAGGAATTCGAGCCCCTCGGCATGCAGGTCGTCCTTGAGTTCGGCATAAGCCGGGCTGCCCACGAACAGCGGATACCACGACGAAAGCACGTCGTGCGTATAGCCCGGAAACAACTCCTCGCTACGAATGCAGCCGCCAAGCTCGGCGTTGCGTTCGATCACGGTCACCCGCTTGCCTCTCCTCGCCAGAACCGCCGCGCAGACCAGCGAATTCATTCCACTGCCAACGATGATGACGTCCGTTTCTTGCATCGCGTTTCCTTGTCGTTCTGCCGCTCACGCGAGAACGATAGATCAGCGCCGAATCTGCGTTTGTCCAGAAAACGCATGGGCTGGCCGGTGCAGGCAACGATCAGGTTCATTGAGGATTGCCGGGGAACGCGCCGCTCAGCATTGGTAATCCGCGTTCCAGTGCGCCTGAGCGGGGCCTCCCGCACTATGCCGATTTCTGCATCAGCACGGTTTATTTTCGACAAGACCCGGCAACCCCCGGATTCGTATATTGCTCGTAGCCGACCGGAAAACGGAACGCGAGGAGACATGTGCCCGCAAGACCACCAGGGAGGCAGGCACCCGCACGATCCATCATCGAGGAGCACCCAAAACAATGAAGTTCCATCGCACAGTCATTTCCGCAGCATGCATCCTGGGCTTTACCCTGGCAGGCGCACCCTGCTCCTTTGCATCGTCGCCGGTCGAAGTGAAGATCGGCTTCGCCGCGCCGCTCACGGGCGGCCAGGCCCACTACGGCGCTGATTTCCGCAGCGGTGTGGAGCTTGCGATCGACGACATGAATGCCACGAACCCGGTGATCGGCGGCAAGCCCGTGCGTTTCGTCCTTGACGGCCAGGACGACCAGGCCGACCCGCGCACCGGCACAACGGTCGCGCAAAAGCTCGTGGACGACGGCGTGGCCGCCGTCATCGGCCACTACAACTCCGGCACCAGCATCCCCGCCGCGCCGATCTACGCGAAGGCGGGCATCCCGGAAATTGCCATGGCCACGGCGCCCACCTATACGCGCCTCGGCCTGCCCACCACCTTCCGCCTGCTGACTTCGGACACCCAACTAGGCAGCGTGCTGGGCGAGTACGCCGTGAAGGGCCTCAAGTTCAAGCGCCTCGCGATCGTCGACGACCGCACCGCTTATGGACAGGGCGTGGCCGAAGAGTTCGCCAAGGCCGCGAAGGCGGCGGGCGCCACCGTGGTCGATCAGGAATACACGACCGACAAGGCCGTGGACTTCCGCTCGATTCTCACGAAGATCAAGGCGGCAAACGTCGATGCGGTGTTCTACGGCGGCGCCGATACCCAGGCCGCGCCCATGCTGAAACAGATGCGCTCGCTGGCGATCAAGGCGGCGCTGATCGGACCGGACATGGTGCAGTCCGAAGACCTGATCAAGATTGCGGGTGGGGCATCCGAAGGCACGCTGGCCGCATCGGAAGGTAGCCCGCTCGAAAAAATGCCCGGCGGCAAGGCCTTTTCCGACCACTACACGAAGCGCTTCAACCGCCCTGTGGAACTGTACGCGCCTTATGCCTACGACGGCACGATGGCCGTGTTCAACGCCATGAAGACGGCAAACTCGACCGACCCGCGCGTCTTCCTCCCAGCGCTGAAGGCCACTAACATGAAGGGCGTGACCACCGCCGAGCTGTCGTACGACCAGTACGGCGACCTGAAATATGGCGGCGTAACGGTGTACAAGGTCGCGGGCGGCAAGTGGGTGCCGTTGCAGACCGTGGGCACGAAGGACTAACGCACGGGAAATACGCGCGCGGCCCGCGAAGCGTGCTTCGCGGGCCGCCCTGCGCTCGCAATCAGGGTCACCCCGTTGAAACCGCAGTGGTCGAAGGGGCGCTCAGGCGATGCCGCGCGCAGCGCTGCCAATACGTCTGCCCGAATAGACCAGCACCGCAACGCCGCCGGCTATGAGCAATGCGGCAAGAACGTAGAGTCCCGCATCGAGTCTGCCCGTGGTCGTTTTGATCCAGCCAATCAGCGCCGGGCTGAAGAAGCTGCCGAGCTGCCCGAGACTGCTGATCAATGCGATTCCGCCCGCTGCGCCAGAACCGGAGAGATGGTCTTTAGGCATGGACCAGAAGATGGGTAGCGCAGCGAACGTCAACACAACCGCGATGCTAAGGCACAGCAACGCCGAATACAGTCCGCTTCCGTACAAGCCAACAAGACAGAGCGCAAACCCGCCGCCAATGGCGCACACGGCGTAGTGACAAAATCGCTCGCGACGTTTATCCGAGTGGCGCGAGATGGCGACAATCCCGATTGCGCCGATCCCATAAGGGATGGCGCTCAGCAAGCCCGTGTCAAAGACACTGTGGATGCCGGCGCCGTGAATAATGGTCGGCAACCAGAAGCTGATGGCCATCGTTCCACAAGTCAGCGTGAAGTAGACCACCCATGCCGGTGTATTTGCACTGGGCGCAGCGCTTTGACCATCCCCAAGATCGAAAAGAGCAATGTGGGATCCATCGAACATGCGAAAGAAGATAGGCACGTACGGGCAGAATTCTCAAGTGCTCGGCACATGGTCTTATCTGTTCTCTGAAGAGGACTTCGAAACGATTACGCGTTGCGCGCCGGTCCTGCACGAAGCCGACCAGCTTCCCGCCAACTTGAGTCCCGCGAGGAAGAAGCAACAAGGTTCGTAGGCCCCATTCAAACCCGTGGCCCATGGATCATTCGTTGCGCGCATGCGTCGTGATCTGCACGAAATCGGCGGCAATGTGTCCGGCGCCGTAACGCGCTTCGATCTGCTTCAACTTCTGATCGACCGCCGCGAGGTACGCCGCGCGCGGCTCCGCCGGCGGCCGAATGCCATCGAACAACGGCGCGGGGGTGATCAGCAGTACGATCATCTCGGTGCCGAACGGCTTGTCGATGATCCAGTCGCCCGTGCTGCCGATCGTTGCCGAAAACCCCGCCGGCGCCTGGTTGTCGCGCTCGTGGTTGCTCGGCACCAGATGCACGACACTGCCATCGAGCGCGTAATAGTCCACGTTGACGTACGACTCGTAGTGCGGCGTGGTGATATCGACGACAAGCGGGCTGCCTTGCGTCAGGTGCGCGTCAGGCGGGCGCGTATGGATCGTCGCCCCGGCTCCCCCCTGATGATTGGCGCGCCAGTATGGCGCGAACGCATTGACGACCTCGCAGTTATGGCTTTCGACGGCGCTCACGTCGAGCTTCGCGCCCTGACCACCGGGCGTTTGCGCGAGCGCGCCATGCATGCGCGCCATGCCCTCACCCGCGTTGGCAAAGCCGCTGACCTGCAGCGCGTGCTCCGGCAGCGACGCTGCAAGCGCCGAGCACGGGATGCGCGCGAGCGTCGAGTTCAGCGCGGCCAGCGACGCCGCGCCTGGCACAGCGGCAACGATTGACGGCGCCGACGCTGGTGCGCTTGCGGCGCTTGCGGCGCTCGTGGCGCTCGTGGCGCTCGTGGCGCTCGTGGCGCTTGCAGCGGGCACATGCACATTCGCGACGACAGCGGTGGCAGTTGCCGCGCGCACGGGCGCTGCCGGTACGCTGGGGGCGGACGCCGGGCCACCCGACTGCGCAACCGTATTCGTCGCGCTGGCTGGGGCCACGGCGGCTGTGGAAGCGCTTTCGCGACGTGGTTCCTCATTCCCGGACAGCACGCGGTAGCCCAACCAGAGTCCCCCGGCAACGACCACGGCACCCGCGCCTATGATCCCGATCCGGGCGGCGGGAAACGCCGGTGCATGCGCAAGCACGCCCATGCCCTCGAGAAACTGCGTGACGCTCGCCGTGCGCGACGCGCGGTCAAACGAGAGCGCCGCGCTCAGGGTGCGCCATTGGGTGCGATCGAGCCCTTGGGGTCGCTCGGCGTGCATCTTCTCGCTGCGTGCCTGCGGGGCCGACTTGCGGTTGAACGGATGCTTGCCCGTCAGTAGCTCGTAGGTCACGCACGCGAGCGCATAGACGTCGTCGCGCGGGTCCGCCTCCCGATGCTCGAACATCTCGGGGCTCGCATAGGCGGGCGTGATGCCGCCGAGCGTGGCGGGATCGAACACGGTGACATCGGAATCTTCTTCGGGCCGCTGAAAGACCCGGGCAATGCCGAAGTCGATCACCTTGACGTCGCCGCCATCGGTGAGAAAGACGTTGGCCGGCTTGAAGTCGCAATGCACGAAGCCGCGCTCGTGCGCATAGGCCAGCGCCTGCCCCATGCCCGCGATGACCGCACGGGCCTGCTCGAAGGGCATGCCCGCGAAGCCCGGTGCGCGCAGCAGCTTGCTGAGCGGCTTGCCGGACAGATACTCCATGGTCAGATAAACGAGCGGACCGTCGCGATCGAAGTCGTACACCGTGACGATGTTCCGGTGCGCGAGCGTCTGCGCCTTGCGCGCCTCGCGCTGCAGCGCGATCAGCGAAGTCGGCTGGCCGCGAAACTGCACATTGAGCACCTTGATCGCGATGTACGGCTTGCGGTCGGACGCTTCGAGCTTGCGAAGATCGAGCGCCTTGTAGACGGTGCCCATGCCGCCCACGCCGAGACACTCCTCGAGGACGAAGCGGCCGTTGAGCGTGTCGCCGATCCCCTTGATGTGCTCCACGTGCTCCGTTTCGCCGGGCGCAACAGCAGCGCGCCCGCCCGACGGCGCATGGCCTCCCGAAGGGGTCTCCTGAATGCGGGTTTCGTCGCCGCTGGCCGTCGTGGTGCCCTGAAAGCGTTCGATGCGCCGCAGGACTTCCGTGTAGTCGGCATCGGGGAGCGGATGAACGGTCTGCGTCGCATCCACGGCTTCGCGCAGGAGGGCGCAGTTCGCTGAGTCGAACGCAAGCGCGCGATCGATCTCGGCGAAAAACGCCTCGCGTGAAAGCGTCCCGCTCTGGAATGTCTGGATCAGCTGCGTAAGGCTCATCATTCGTATGCCTTCAACTCAGCTTGAATTTGCGCTCGCCGCGACGAGCGCCATCGTGCGCGCGAAGCCCTTCGCGACCTGTATGAGGTGAGATTAGTCTGCCGCAACGCACAGTGCAATCGGTGCCTGAGCTAGATAGCGGCTCGCGTGGCTTTAATGCAGCAAGATGCAGCACGGTCCCGCGTCCTGCGCGTCGCCTGTTGCCGCCAACCCAACGCCCGTGCAGCGCGCTGTTGGGCGCACACCATCAGCGCTCGCGCGCGCGAGCCGTGCCGCACGGTGGGCCGGCGCGCCGCGCACCGGCGCAAACCCCCGTCAGACAAGGCGCCGCGCATCGCGCAGCGTGGCGGCCACGTGGCTGGCACACCCTGTGCATTAAGAGGAGCGAGCCCGCAACACATTGCAGCTCGATCACCCACTACCCTGTATTGCCCTTCTGGAGAACTGTCATGAGCAAGCTGATGATCGCAGACCTGAGCGTCGCCCAAGAACTCGACCGCCGTGAAATGAGCGCCGTGCGCGGCGGCAACCTGGGTGGCCTGTGGCCCGTCTACTACCCGACGCCGAGCGTGAAGGTCAACACGACCAACTTCAGCGCGGAGCAGCTGATCGGCCAGACCAACAACATCGTGAACGAAACGGGCAACGACGTCGCTTTCGCCTCGGGCATCCACTCCACCGTCAACCCGGTGCAGACGGCCAAGAACACGATCAACTTCTGATCGCCCCACCGGCGGGGCGAATGCAACACGCTGAATCGTTGCGCCGCCCCCGCCTCTTTTCATCCACTTCTGGAGGCTTATCATGTCTTCTATCGTTATCCGCGAGCTGGCCCCCGGGACGGAACTCGACCGCCGCGCCATGTCAGCCTTGCGCGGCGGCTCCAGCAACGCGGTCTCCGGTTACGGGCCGATTGCCAACATCAACGTGTCGCCGACTGTCGAGCAAAACATCGAGCAGATTCAGGTGGTCAACGTCAACGCGCTCAATAACATCGGTTACATCGGCGCGGGCTTCGGACCGCTGAATCTCAAAGTCAATCCCTCGCAATATGCGAACACCGGTGTGACGTTTTAACCGCCGCCCCACCCCGACGACGCAGACGGTGCCCCACGGCGCCGTCTGCGTCTTCGCGTGCGCCGGGCGTCAACTATAGTGAAGGCAGTGAGCCGAAAGCTCGCCGTCACGGTGTAGCGCCGCGCTCGCGCCGGCGTGCTGCCTTCCCCCTTCGAATGCGCTCGCATGGAGCAGACCATGGGTACTCTCGTCATCAAGGATCTTCCGGAAAGCGTGGATCTGGACAGGCAGGCGATGGCCGCGATCACCGGCGGCGCGAGGATCGGCTCGCATCAGACGCTGCTCGCGCCACGCCCGTTCACCGGACTGCGCGTGGCGGTCGCGGACCCGCATACGCCGCGAGGGCTGGCAACCGTCACCGCGGCCCCGCCCCGTCCCACACTGCTGCGCTGATTTCCCGCCTGGGTTGCCGCGCGTCGATACGCCGGTGCACGCCGGCGTGTCACGCGCAAGACGCGTCACGCGCTGGCGCGCGTCGTCATGGCCGGGCGACTGGCCGCCGGCGGAAACACGCACCACGATCCATCGCCGTGACGGAAGAAGAAGATTGCAATCGTGCGCGCGGGATGCACCGCCTCCACGCACACGTAGCGCAGCCGGTTTGCCTGCATGCGGCTAAAGCACACCACGTGAGCCGGCACACCTGCATTGGGCGCCAGCCACTTGTCGACGAGCAGGCGCAGCGACGATCCGGTGGCATTCATGACGGTCTCCGAAGCAAAGGGTGGCGGCGACGACTGAACATGGCGCTCACGCCGCCTGCAGGGCGAACGCACCGCGATGCGCCTGGGCACGGCGCGCCCGCACCAGCGCGCGGACGGCGCGAATGGCGGCAAGCGGATGACCGATGCACGTGCGAACCTGTTCGCTGCGGCCCTTGCCGTCCACGCACCACGTGCAGAAGTGCTCGCAGTTGTTGGTCAGCAGGCGATAGTGGTCTTCACCGAGACGGGAGCGCGCCCGCGCGACGGCTTCGCGGCCTGCGTAGACGGCGAACGGATGCGCGACGATTTCGACTTCGTGACCGGCCGCGAAGCGTTCGAGCGAGACTTCCTCGATCGGGCCGCGATGCAGCGACGTGCATAGACCGGCATAGTGGACGACCCGGCCCGCGCCGACATAGATACCGTGATGGCTGTAGCCCGCGCGACGCGAAACGAGATGGGCGCCAAGCGGCAGTTCAACGGCGGCCACCACTGCCTTTTGAGCGATCGAACGAGCAGCGGCGCACGGTGTCGTGTCTGCGCTGCGGGTGTTCGTCGGTTGAAGGTCGGGGCACATGGCGAAGTCCATCTGGCGGGTAGCTAGCAAAGGGTTTGCCGGTTGCCAACTACCCTGCATCAGACATGCCAGACACGCCGATAACGGCTGCACAAGGCCTGGCGGGATATCGCGCGCCGCCGTGGCGCCGGTGTGTTAGCCGCCGACCAACGGATTTGCCTCATGGATGTTGGCGGCAAGCCACCAGATCGGCTTCGAACCGGCAACGATGGACGGCGCCACATGTGTCGGAGTACTCACGACGGCGGGCGCGGCTTGTGTTGGGACGCGCCCGACCATTGCGCAACGAGGCCGCGAGGCACTAGCATGCGGAGAACGCGTCCCCGTCCCGCTGCGTCTTGCGGGGCAAGCCTCGCAGCGAAAAGACGAGCGATCCCCGGCGCGCGCTGCGCACTGGCATGGCGCTTGCATGGTATGGCTGCCGAGCCGCGCGCTTGCGGCCACCCTCTCGATGGAGACCCGTCATGACCTCGCTCACGATCACCGACCTTCACCTGAAGCGCGATATCGACCCCAGGGCCATGTCGTTCATACGAGGCGCCGGTGCGCCGTGGGTGTTCGGCTGGATTCAGCCATACGAGCCTGCACAAGCGTCGGCCGGCCCCGTCATCAATCTGTACCAGACCAACAACACGTTCTACGCGAATCAAGTGGTCAATCAGTACCAGATGCTCGACGTGACCAACTCCGCGGCCAATTCGAACGTGGTGGTGGGCGTGGGCCAAAACGGCAAGAATAATGGTCTGGTGTAGGGCCTGAGATTAGCGGGGATTAGCGGGGGAGCAGGCCCTGGCCTTCGGAGGCATGATCGTGACAACCGCACTGCATTGGAGCTCGGCATCGCGCACCGACGTAGGCCGCGTGCGGGCGCTCAATGAGGATGCGTGTCTCGATCTGCCGCAGCAGGGCCTGTGGGCCGTGGCCGACGGCATGGGCGGCCACACGGCGGGAGACCTGGCCAGTGCGATGATCGTGCGCTCGCTCAGCGCACTGGCCACCCTTGCCGCGGCGGGTTCGCTGGCGAGCACACAAGGCGCGGCGCGCGGCGCGCTGCAGACGGTGAACCGGCAGCTGCGCGACGAAGCGGCGCGACGCGGCGTGCGCATGATCGGTAGCACCGTAGCCGTGCTGATGGCGAGTGGGCGCGAGTGCAGCTGGCTGTGGGCCGGCGACAGCCGCATCTATCTCTATCGCGACGCGCGGCTCGAGCCGCTCACGACCGACCACAGCCACGTAGCGGCGCTCCAGGCGCAGGGCCACCTCAGCGCCGAAGCGGCGCGCCACCATCCATCGCAGCATCTGATCACGCGGGCCGTGGGTGCATCGGATTGGCTCGAGCTCGACGAAGGCCGCATCGCCGTGCGCGACGGCGATCGTTTCCTGCTTTGCAGCGACGGCCTGAGCAACGAATTGCAGCCGCCCGAGATGGCACGCGCGCTCGAGGACGGCGACTGCCAGCTCGCGGCCGACACGCTTGTCGATATGGCCTTGCAGGCGGGCGGGCGCGACAACATCACCGCCGTGGTCATCCGCGTCGAAGACCCCGACGCCGCGGATCATACGCTGCTCAATCCTGCCCTGCCCACCGGGCGGCAGTGAACCGATGCTCAGGATTCCTTTTCGCGATCCGGCTTCTCCGCGTGACGAAAATCCTTCGAATGGATGCCGTGCTTCTTGAGCAGCATTTGCAGATGCGAGCGGTTCATGTCGCAGCGGCGCGCGAGCTCCGCTACCGTCCCGCCGGTCTCCTGCAAACCGCGCTCGAGAAACGCGCGCTCCGCTTCATCGCTCGCGGCGCGCTTGGCGTCGCTGAGCGAAAGCGGTGCACCCGATGCTTCGGACTCCACCA
This sequence comes from Paraburkholderia silviterrae, assembly GCF_004353915.1. Lineage (GTDB taxonomy): Bacteria > Pseudomonadota > Gammaproteobacteria > Burkholderiales > Burkholderiaceae > Paraburkholderia > Paraburkholderia silviterrae. The sequence goes on from NZ_SMRP01000037.1 coordinate 46,651, forward strand.
GACGCAGCGCCGCGGCAGCCGGGCCGGGGCGGATGTCGTCGGGCAGATGCTCGATGTCGGCGGTGTCGCCGGCAAGGCATGAGAGCCGATAGACGAGATTGCGCAGCTCGCGGATATTGCCTGGGTACGCATAGGTGAGCAGGAAATCGCGCAGCTTGGGCGTCAGCTTCACGGGGCGGCGCTTGAGCTGGCCGGCCGCTTCGTCGCCGAAATACGCAATCAGCAGGGGAATCTCGTCGCGGCGCTCGCGCAGCGCGGGCAGCGTGACATGAATGACGCTGAGCCGGTAAAAGAGATCCTCGCGAAACTGCCCCTGGGCGGCAAGCTCGCGCAGGTTCCGGTTGGTCGCGGCCACGATGCGCGTGTCCACCGCAATCGGCTCGTCCGAGCCCACGCGCTGGATCTCGTGCGATTCGAGCACGCGCAGCAGCTTCACCTGCCCTTGCAGCGGCAGCTCGCCGATTTCGTCGAGAAAGATCGTGCCCGTGTGCGCGCTCTCGAACTTGCCCTTGCGGTCGCTCGATGCGCCCGTGAACGCCCCCCTGCGATGGCCGAACAGTTCCGATTCGAGCAGGTTCTCCGGAATCGCGCCGCAGTTGACCGAGATATAGGGCCGCTCGGAGCGCGCGCCGTTGGCGTGGATGACCTTCGCCATCAGCTCCTTGCCGGTGCCGCTTTCGCCGTCGATCAGCACGGGCAGGTCGGTGGGCGCCGCCTTTTCCGCAATTTCGAGTGCCGCCAGCAGCTTCGGGTTGTCGCCGAAGATGCCCTCGAAAATGAAGCTGCGCTCGATGAGCGCCTCGCGCCGCCGGTGCGCGGAGGGCGAGAGCGCCTCGGGCTGGTCCGCCGCATCGGGCGCGTCGTGTGAACCGGGCACATCGGCCGCCGCCTCGACGAAGCGCTCCTTGCGCGAGAGCTGCATGACTTCGTCGCGCAACGCGTTCGACTGGTTCAGGAGCTTCTCGATCTCCGCGCGTTCGAGCCGCGGCGCCCAGCGCAGCGTGGAGCGCAGGATCTCGATCTTTTCGAGCAGCCCGGCATAGGAGACCACGGAGCTGCCGAATCCGTGCGGGTCGAAGAGCTTCATGACGCACCCAGCTGTTTCTGCACGAGCTGGTAATACATGCCCTTGCGCGCGATGAGCTCCTCGTGCCGCCCCTGCTCGACGATTGCGCCCTCGTAAAGCACGAGAATCTTGTCGGCCTGCATGATGGTGCTGAGCCGGTGCGCGATGATGAGCGCCGTGCGGCCCTGGAGGATGTCGTGCATGTTCGAGAGGATGTTGCTCTCGGACTGCGTGTCGAGCGACGAGGTGGCTTCGTCGAACACGAGCAGGCGCGGGTCGTGATAAAGCGCACGCGCGATGCAAAGGCGCTGGATCTGCCCGCCCGAGAGGCCCATGCCGCGCTCGCCCACCATCTGCTCGTAGCCGAGCGGCATTTTGGCGATGAACGCGTGCGCGTCGGCCATGCGCGCCACTTCCTCCATGCGGCGCCAGTCCGGGCTCGCGTCGCCGCAGGCGATGTTCTCCGCGATCGTGCCTGAGAACACGAGATTGGTCTGCATCACGTAGCCAACCTGGGCGCGAAAGTAGGCGTGATCGATCGCGCTCATGTCGTAGCCGTCCACGTTGATCTTGCCCTCCGTGGGCGCATAGAAGCCCACCAGCAGCTTGGCGAGCGTGGTCTTGCCCGAGCCGCTGCGCCCGACGATCGCCACCATCTGGCCCCGGCCAATCGAAAAGCTGATGTTCTCCAGCACATAGGGGGTTTCGTTGCCGCCGTAGCGGAAATACACGCTGTCGAACTCGATGTCGCCCTGCACATCGGGCAGCAGCACGCGCGACGCGAGATCGGCGGGCTTCTGCTCGGGCTCGATGTCGAGCACGTCGCCCAGGCGCTCCATGGCCACCGCGGCGTCGTTCATGAGGCTCCAGAGCCCGACGAGGCCCATGAGCGGCGCGAGCACGCTGCCCATGAACGCATTGAAGGCAATCAGCTGCCCGATGCTCAGTTCCTGATTGAGCACGAGCGTGGCCCCCGCCCACAGAATCACGATCGTGGTGGCGGCGTTGAGCAACTGGCTGCCGAGGCCCACGAGAATGTTGAACGCCTGCGCGCGGTACTGCACTTCGAGCGACTTGGCGTACTTGCGCTCCCACTTCAGGCGCACCGCCCGCTCGATGCCCATGCCCTTCACCGTCTCCACGCCGCCCAGCGTCTCCATCAGCATCGAACGCGCGTCCGTCGAGGCGGAGAACACCTCGCGCGCATAGCGCTTGATTTTCGGCGTCGCAATGGCGGTCAGCGCCATGATGGGGACGACGAAGGCGATCAGCAGCAGCGTGAGCTTCACGTTGTAAAGAAACATGATCGTGAAGTAGATGAAGATCATCAGCAGATTGAGCGCCGTGCTGACCGTCGATTCCGTGAGGAACGCGCGGATCGTCTGGTTCTCCTGGAAGCGCGCGAAGATATCGCCGGTCTTGCGGCGCGCGAAGAACGAGAACGGCAGCGACATCGTGTGCTTGAAGAACTGCGACATCATCGCGAAGTCGAGACTGCGCACCATGAAATTCGACAGATGCGCGCGTATTGTCGCCATCAACTGCGTGAACACGTGCGAGATGACCAGCCCCACGATCAAGAGGTGCAGCAGGCTCACGTTCTGGTGCACGATCACGCTGTCGAGGATGGTCTGGATGATGAGCGGCGGCACCACGCCGAGCATCTGTATCACGAAGGTGGCGAGGAACAGGTGTGCGAGTATCTTCCGGTACGGCAGCAGATAGCCGATGAAGCGCACCCACGGCGAGCGCGACGCCGCCTGCGCGCCGGTGGTCTCAGCCGCGCTGAACAGCAGGCAGGTGCCGTTCCAGCCACGCTCGAACGCTTCCACGCTCAGCTTGCGAAAGCCCAGCGCCGGGTCGGCCACCCTCACCCACTGCTTGGACACGCCGTACACGACGATATAGTGGTAGCCCTCCCAGTGCGCGATGAAGGGCAGCTCGAAGCCTTGCAGCGCCTCGTAGGTGCACTGCACGCCGCGCGCCGTGAAGCCGAGCGACTCGCCGGTGCGCGCGAGGCTGTCGAGCGTCGCGCCCTGCGTGGTCACGTTCGCGAGATCGCGCAGCTTGCCTAGCGTCATCGCAATGCCGTAGTGGCGGCAGATCATCGCGAGGCACGCCGCGCCGCAATCCATCTCCTCGGCCTGCTCGACCAGCACGAAGCGCTTGATCACGCGCTCGTTGAATTTCGCGTCCGCGCCGCTGTCGACGGCAAGCGGCCGGCTGCGGCGCTCGGCCAGCTTCTTCTGCCGCTGCAACTCGCGCTCGGTGAAGCGGATGCGCTCCTCCAGCACCTCGCGCAATTTCGGATTGCGCTCGAGCATGAAGTGCACGGTCTTCTCGGGGATCACGAGAAGACGGACATCGGTGAGCGCGGTCACCGTGGCGAGCTGGTCCTGGCGCAGCAGGCACGCGCGCTCTCCGAAGATCTCGCCCGCGCCCAGCTTCGCGAGTGCGTAGGCGTTGCCGTCTTCCTCCCGTGTGATGCTGACTTCGCCCTGACGCACGACATAGAGCCGCATATCGCCGCCGGCACCCTGGCGCACGATCTCCTTGCCCGCGCTCACGCGCTTGACGCCGACGCTCGACACGTACTCCTCGAGCTCGGCGCGCGAGAGCTTGCCGCGCAGGTCGAAAAGCCGCGAGACGAAGCCGCCGGCGGAGCTGATCGCCACGTAGCTCGTCACAAACGACTGCGCGCCCGGGTTCGCGAGCAGCAACGGTTCGAGCGCCGCGCGCGGTATGCAAAGCACCTCGGTCTTGGTAGACGCGCGCACCGAAGCTTCGTGCCAGTAATCGCGCAGCATCGCGATTTCGGCGAACACCTCGCGCTCCTTGCGCACGCCGAGGCTCGTCTCCTTGCCGCGCTCCTCCGCGATCAGCCGCACCGAGCCCGAGCGGATCACGTAGAGTCCGGCCGCGGCTTCGCCGTGCTTGCAGATCGTGTCGCCGAACGCGTAGCTGCGCACTTGAACCTGCGTGGCGAGACGATCGAGCTCTTCGCGCGAAAAGAGCGAGAGCGATTCAACCGATGCCAGAAAGTCCGTGAGCGTCGGTGCGCTGGCCGGTGCGGGCGCCTGGGTGTCCATGTGCGGGCCTGGGCGCGCTCAGCGCGCGTCGATGATGTGTTCTTGTGCGCGCTCGGCAAGCCATTCTTCGCGCAGGAGCCGTCTTACCTCGGACGAAACGTCCGCGTCGAGCGTCGCCGGGTGCTTCGCGCTCACGCAGAAGATTTCGAAGAACGAGCCGTCGGGCGCGGGGAACGGGCCGAGCAGGTCCCCCACCTGGGCGTTGAACACCTTCGCCTCGATGTCCGTTTTCAATGAGCCGCGCAGCACCTTGCCGATCACGCCGCCACGCTCGCTCGTATCGGCGATCGAGTGCTCGCGCGCCATCTCGCCGAATGTCTGCGGTTCGTCCTCGAGGATGGACATGACCTCTCGCGCCTTGCCTTCGGAGTCGACCACGATATGACTCACTTCGATGCTGTCGAACTTTGGTGAATTGAGCTTGAAATAGCGCTCGACCGCCTCGTCGTTGCAGATCCGGTCGAAGGTCTTTTCCTGGTAGAGCGTGTCGGTGATAAAGCCCTCGAATTCGTCGAGGCTGATGCCGAACACGTCCAGATAGCGGTTCATGTCCGCCGCCCGGTGCAGGCCCCGCACGCGGCGGAACTGGTCGGCGCGCTGCTGGATTTCGTCGGGGCTCACCTGCACGCCCATCTTCTTCGCCGCAATGACCGTGAGCCGGTCGCGCACCTGCTGCTCGACCAGGCTCTCGAACTGCCCCGTGAGCTTGAGCACGCGGATGAAATCCTCGGTGCCGATCGTCTCGTCGTCGATATGCACGATTGCCGTCATGTCGTTCCCCTGATGACTGAGTTCTGGATACGGTGTTCTGGATTCAGCCTGCGATCTGCCGGAACGGGTCCAGCGCGTAATCGATCAGGCGCCGCTCGCGCACGACGATCTCGGCCGTCGCCGTCATGCCGTAGCGCAGCGGATAAGTCGTGCCGGCGATCGAAAAATAATCGCGCGCAAGGCGCACGCGCCCTTCGTAGACCGGCTCGCGCGTCTGCGCCTGCGGCTTGGTGGTGGGCGAAATGTATTCGAGCGTGCCGTCCACCACGCCATAGCGCTGGTATGGAAACGCATTGAACTTCAGCTTCACGGGCAGGCCTTCGTGCAGGAACGCGCGGTCCTGCTCGGCAATGGCCACTTTCACGACCGGCCGCGCATTGGCCGGCGCAATGCCGCCAAGCGGCGTGTTCGCCTGGATCTTGTCGCCGGGCTGGGTGGTCGTCACGTCCGTGATCACGCCCGAGACGGGCGCGAGCACGAGCAGGAAATTGTCCTTGTCGATGTTCTCGAAGCGGATGCGCGCCGCCGCGTCGGCGGCAAGGCGCGCCGTCTGCACCTGCAAGCGCAGCTTGTCCTCCGTATTGGCGATCTCGCGCTCGGTGGCGTCGTATTCAATGCGCAAGCTCGTGAGCTGCTCCGCGCTGCCTTCGAGCTGCGCCTTCGCCTGCGAGAACTCGTGGCTCGTCTGCGCCTGCAGCTCGGCGAGCCGCGCCTGGGCAATCCGCAGGTTGTTGTCCGCCTGCAAATAAGCGCTGCGCTTCTCCTCGACCTGGCTTTGCGCAATGCCGCCGCCGCCAGGCAGCGCAAACAGGCGCTCGTATTTGTCCTGCTCTTCCTTCGCGAGGTCGCGCACGTGGCGCGCGTTGTCGATGTTGGCGCGCGCTTCGTCGAGCTGGGCGTTCTCGGCCTGCGCGAGCTTGCTCGTGCCTTCCGTCACCCGGTTCTCGTGCTGATGCGCCTCGACGTCGATCTGCGCCTTGAGCGCCTCGGCCTTGCGCTCCATGAGCGCCTTCTTTTCGGGGAACTCCTTCCAATCGCGCTCGGCGTCGTCGAGCTTCAGGCGCGCGTCGAGTGCGTTGGTCGCCGCCTGGATCGCACCGCGCGCATTGATGCGGCCGATCACGTCGTCCTTCTCGACCGGCTGGCCTTCGGCGATGTAGATATCGACGAGCTCGCCATCCACGGGCGCGTAAATGCGGCGCACCTCCGACTCGGGAGCGAGCGTGCCCTGCGCGCTCACGATCACGTCCGCGCGGCCGATCAGCGACCACGCAAGTCCGCAGACCACGAGCGCGACCATGGCGATCACCGTCGCCTCCATGAGGCGCCATGGCCGCGCGGTCAGGATCGCGACGCCTTCCTCGCTGTGCTCGTCCAGCGCCTCGCCAAGCGGCCGTGGCGGCTCAGCCGCTGGATGCGCTACGCGCAGGCGCGCGCGCACGCGCTCAATGAGACGGGAGAGCTTCACCGTGGTCTCCTGCCGCTGCGAGCTTTTCGAGCGCGCCTGCATGGGCCGCGAACTGCGGCGTGGCGAAATGGGCCGCGCCAAGGCGGTCGTGCACGGCCTGCAGATGGCCCGCGTGCGCTTCGCTGTCGATCTGCTGGTACTGGTCGAGGTCGGCGCGCACGGCGTCCAGCCCGGCAAGCCGCGGATAGCGCTGCCCATAGTCGGTCAGCGTCGCGGCGAGCGTGTCGAGACGGTCGCTATCGAGCGCCTTGTCGATCTCCGCCTTGATCCGGTCGAGCGCCGCCACGTAGACCGAATCGTCGCTTTGCAGCTTGCGCAAGTGGCTGAGCGCATCGGCATACACGGCGGCAAACGCCGGCACATAGGCCGAAATCCTGTCGAGCGCGCGCTGATGCTCGCCGGGGTCGTCGTTCCAGCGGCTCGTCAGCGCACGGATGGGCGCCTCGTCGCGATAGATGCGGATCGGCGCTTCAGGGCCGCCGCGTCCCAGCACGAACGATTGCAGCGCCCCCATCCAGTCGATGTTGTCCACGAGCGGCGCGGCGTCCGCGTTATGACGCGCGAGCGTGCGCATCTCCTGCACGATGGCCCGCGCGCGATCGAACGCGCGTGCATTGATGGCGGCGATCCACGCCGGCACCTTCGCCTTGATGAGCGCTTCTGTCCCCATGGCACGCCAGGCGCCGTCGTCGGGCTCGCGTGCGAGGTATCGATCGGCCATCAGCGCCGCGCTTTCGTATTGGCCGCTCGTCAGCAAGGCTTGCATGTCGCGTTGCGGCGCGCCCTGGAACACCGTCGTCGCGACCAGCACGACGAGCACGGCAATCACGCCTGCGCCCCACCCTGCGAGCCGGCGCATGTTGATGCGCCCGCTGCCGCCCAGCGCTTCGCTCAACTCGCTGAGAAAGGTTTCGACGCGTCCCCGCTTGCGCCTCGCGTCCTGGGTGGCTTCGCCGCCGCGGCCGGGCGCATCGGCATCGGGGTTGATCTCGTCGTCCTGTGCCGGAACCGGCGGCGTGCAGAAAATATCGAGGAACGAATGGGCCGTGCCGACGAACGTCGTGCGCTCGGGGTCCGCTGCGAGGGCGGCCGCGTCGGGCCGGCGCGTCGCGGTGGCGGTGGCATCGCTTGCGCTGGCGCTGTCCAGGCCGACGCGGTAGACAAAGTGGTCGCCACCGAAGGCAAGCCGCTGCCCCTCTTCGAGCCGCACCGCCTGCTCGTCGAGACGGCGCCCCTCGACGAAGGTGCCGTTGGTGCTGCCGAGGTCTTCGACATAGACGGCGTCGTCCTCGGCATAGATATGCGCATGGCGTCGCGACAGATAGTTCACCTGATGCGGATAAGCCTCGCGATACTGCGCGAAGGTCTCGTCCGCCTTGCTCACGAGAAACGGAAAGCTCGTGACGACGATCTGCTGCAAGCCAAGATCGCCGCGCTCGGGCGTGAGCGTCACAACCGCCTGGCGCACCGCCTCGCGCGCCGCACGCGGCGCGAAGCCGACGCGAAACGAGAGCGCGCCGGCAAAGCACAGCTCGTCGCCATCGTTGAGCACATGGGGTTTTTGGGCGACTTCGATGCCATTGACCGCGGTGCCGTTCTTGCTGCCGAGGTCGGCCACATAGGCGGCGCGGCCTTCGCGGAAGATGCGCGCATGACGGCGCGAAAGGTCCACGACGAACTCGGGCCGCGCCGACGCAAACGGCGGCTGCGTTCGCCCCACCGCGAACAGATCCTTGTCGATGTGGATCTCGCCCAACTCCGGATGCGATATCGGACGCAGCACGATATCGAACGTCCGGTCGAGCGATGTCTCTTTCTCGGCAATCGAAGCGGCGTCAGTCACCATGATTGCGCCAACGATCAGCAGTTGTCCGCCAGACTGCGCGCAGCGCGAGCGCTGCGCGCGCACGGACTGTCCTTGTGAAGCCGCGCGCCTTGCACATGGCGATCGGGGTGTTAGAAAAGTGTAGGCGACGGATCGCGGGAATCAAACAACCGGCGTGGCTCGCCGGGATACGCGGGCTCACCGCGCGGGGGCTGCGGGCGCAGCGGAGCCGGATGCCACGTTGGCGACTTCGACGTCGGTCCACCCGCCGCCCATCGCCTTGTAGAGCGTAACGGTGTCGCTCAGGATCTGCTCGTGATTGGCGAGCAGCGAAAGCTCCGCGGAAGCGAGCGAACGTTCGGACTCCAGTACTTCCAGCTGCGAGACGAGCCCCTCCTTCAACTGCGCCTCGACCTGCGCCGCGACGGTGCGCAGACGCTCGTTCTGCTCCAGCAGCTCGACCCGCTGCTTCTTGTGCGCGTCGAGGTTCACGAGCGCGTTCTCGACCTCTTCGAAGGCCGTGAAGACCGCCTGGCGATACTGCTCTTCGGCAACCTTGCTCTGCGCCTCGGTCGTCTTGATATGGGCATGTACACCGGGATCGAACATCGGCAGGTCGATGCTCGGCATGAAGCTCAACGTGAACACCTTGAAGAGATCGGAGAGCGAGAACGCGGCCGTGCCGGCCCGGCCAGTGAGACTGATGGTCGGCAGCTGCGCGAGCCGTGCGGACCCGACTTCATCATACGATTCGAGAATGCGGTATTGCGCGGCCACCACATCGGGGCGGCGGCCGAGCAATTGGGCGGGCAGCCCCATGGGCACGTCGGGGAACTTCACGCGCTGGCGCAGCTGGCCCACCGGCATCTTGAACTCGCCCGCCGGCACGCCGATCAGCGTAGCCAGCGCATTTTCGGCCGTATCGCGCTCGCGGTGCAGCTCGAGCAGCTCATTGACGAGCCCGTTGATCTCGGCGCTCTGGCGCAGGACCTCGGTCTTGGGCGCAACACCGTTTGCGTACATCTGCTGGTAGATCGTGAGGATTTGCTTGTTCTTGTCGAGCGTCTGTTGCTCCTCTTTGATCTGATCGTCGAACTGGAGGATCTGGAAATAAGTGGTCGCCACATTGGCCACGAGCGTGAGCCAGCCAGCACGCCAGTCGGCCTCGCTCGCATGGAATTCGGCCTTCTGGGCCTGCACGCTCTTTTCGACCTTGCCCCAGATATCGATGTCCCAGTTCACCTGCGTGGCCACATCGTAGGTCTTCGTGAGCCCGACACCCGTGCTCTTTTCATAGTCGATGCCGGCGCCCGCATCGACCGTGGGCAGCTGGCCGGCCTGCACTTCGCCGATCTGCGCGCCGGCCACGCCAATGCGCGCCGCCAGAATCTTGATGTCGACGTTGGCCGAGATGGCCTTGTCGATCAGCGTGTTCAGATAGGGATCGTCGAAAGCCTTCCACCATTGCGGGTCGACGGTGGCTGCCGCTGAAACGGCACCGCGCGTATGCGCCCAGCTTTCCTTGGCCGGCATGTCCGGGCGCCGGTAGGCGGGAGTGCTGAGGTCGGTGCAGCCGCACAGCAACGCGGCGCACAATCCCGCTGCGCCGGCAACGCGCGCCAGCAAGCTCGGCGTGCCGAAACGGGCATAGGGGTGCGACTGCGCGGTCGACGGCGAAAGAGCGGTGTTCACGATCGACTCCTTGAGCGGAACGCGGCGATGGGGGTGCGAGGGATGGGGAAACGAGGAAAGCGATGAGAGCGCCGTGGAGGCGCCGGAGCCTCCACGGCTTGCGGCGTGCTCAGTAGTAGTTGATCGTGTTCTTGGCGGTTTGAACCGGGTTGACCGTCGAGTGAATGCCGGTCACGAACGCCACATCGTTGCCCGTGGTGTTCACGATGTCGTTGGTCTGGCCGATCAATTGGGAAGCGCTGAAGTTGGTCGTGTCGATCTTCACGCTTGGGGTCGGGTAGTAGAAGGGCAGCAGGCCGCCAAGGTTGCCGCCGCGCACGGCGCTCATTTCACGGCGGTCGAGTTCTTGGGCGACGCTCAGG
>NZ_SMRP01000037.1:56933-57727 GCF_004353915.1 Paraburkholderia silviterrae
GTCATGGTAGTTCTCCAGATGGGTGTTGCCGGGATGTTGGTGGTTGAGCTGCAGTTTTGCGGGCTCGGTTGCATAGAGGCACGAGGCGTGCCAGGTGCGAAGGTGCGCAGTGGTGATGGGGCGCAGCGGCCGCTGCGTAAGGGAGTTGGTGGGGGGCGTGGGTAGGGGGCGCGCGTGAATTTGTGCGCGCGGGAGACCAGGGGTGATGGGTGCGCGCCAACTCAGCGCGGGAAATGTGTTGGTGTTGTGAAGACAGCTAGCGAGCTAGGTGGTTTTTGGTTGGTACGGTTTGGTTGTGGGTTTTAAGGCGTTGGCCTTTCCTTGTTTTCATGTCGGTATATTGGGGTTGCCCCTGTGCGGGGCAGCACCTACTTTTCTTTGCAGCCGCAAAGAAAAGTAGGCAAAAGAAAGCGGCTCAAACCGCCAGTGTGACGCAGTCCACCACTGCCCTGTAAATCGGAGCGGCTCCGGGGCGTCTGTCATCACGCGCCGTCACCCGGAGTGACTAAGGGCTCATCCATCCGGCGGCGCTCCGCGCGCCGTGGGGCATAACAAAAACCAATGGGATGGGTGCGTATTCGTAGGACTCCAGCATATTCACCCGGAAGTACTCTCGCGAATTCGCCGGGCAGCACGCCCGGTTTTCCTTGCAGACCCTACCGCCCGCGCGTAGCGCGTGGCGGGAAGAATGAGCGCCTTGTCACTGAGGCGGAGTGTGCGAGGCGACGGATGCTCCGGAGCCGCTCCGATTAACGGGCAGTGGTGGACAGCGTCACACTGGCGGTTTGAGCGGC
>NZ_SMRP01000038.1 GCF_004353915.1 Paraburkholderia silviterrae
GGCCGGGCAGAAGCTGTGGTTTTTCCATCCGCTCGCGTTTATCCGGCATTTCAGGAAGTGTGCTTGGTTCACAAAAGATGAGTTCGCATTGATTTATCCAGACAGTCATATGTCTGGAAACGCGGACGCTATCCGAGAGAAGTACAGAAAACCCCTGAACTTCTCTCTGCGAAAATACGGGATGTTGAATTATTTGAAACAATCGCACTTCTTAGGGCAAGGTGCTGTGGAATCCAACTTTCTCTGTGCTATGCAGGAGTCGAGTATGGTGGGTAATGTGACCGCAACCGCTGGTTACGGCACTAACATCAATCCAATGTCGGTAAAATCAGAGAAAGATCTTGGGCATTGGTACGGTGCAATTTCGTCTGAGGATGACCCATATTACAGATTGGCCAAGTACAGCTCAAATGGTGGTTTAATAACCTCATCATATGACTGGAGGGGTGGGAACTGCGATAGAGAGGATGCTCAAAAATTCCGCGGTCGCGGGTTTAAGCAGCTTACCTTCAGAAGTAATTACGCGGACTATTGGTTATATCGAGCGTGGATTCGGCAATCGAGTTTTACTGCGTTTTGGTGGAGCGATCCCCAATATCACGCGAAACATCGCGCACTGATGACAAAAATTCCTGCGCGCGTTGATAGTCCTAAGGTTATTGCAACAGAGCCAGCGAATTGCTTGGACTCTGGAGCGTGGTATGTAACCTGCTTCAGACCGAAGGTTGTCCGAGCTATGGATGCTGACAGTTTTAATATACCGAAAACCGCAGTTGAACTGGCAAAAGAGGAGCGGGTAATAAAAGATGTCACAAATGGCATCAATGGTGCGCTTATCGGGATTGATAAGCGAATCAAGTATACCCGTATGATCAAGGAGGTTCTTCTGTGAAAATTAATGCGCTCGTATTTGTCGGTCTGCTCGCTTCCTCAGTCCAAGCCCACTGTAATACTGCTAGCGTCACGAACACGGCAGGAGCTTTCAATTTGTCTGTGCAGACGAAGGTCGGTGCCTTGCACTGTTTGGTAGACGAGGAACCCATTGACGTTACGCTGAGTTCGGATGGTGAGGCGGTTATCGTCTCGGGTACCAGCTACGTTCCTGTCGGCGAGTTAAGTCGTTGCAAGGCTGGCACGCCTGTTCACGTAAGGCGCGCAGCCCCGCACGTAGGCTTTCTATCGGACATAAATATCAAGGCGAGTATTTATGCATCAATGGTCCCGGTTGCTGTTTCGCCTTTGAGTTTTGTGGCGGTTGTTGGGAAAATCGGAAGCGACAGGAATCTGGTTGAAAAACCGGGTTTCTATAGAACTACTGTGAGCAAGTCTAAGTTAGAAGAGGAGGCCTCTTCGGATATGATCCCCGTTATATCGTTCGATGGAAAATATATATCAGTGGATCGGCACCAGTGCGGATCAGACCCTGAAGTTGACGTGATTGAAATAAAAACAGGAAAGACAAAGGTAATCAACAACAAAGCCTGCAACAGGCTGTTCAATTGGGTCAAGTGATTTTAAATCCCGAGGCATACTACAGTAGTGGTCGATCTGTCGGGGCCGGTATAAAGGATTATTTCTATGAAGAGCGCATTCTCTATCCTTTCATTGATGTTGATGACACTGGTATCTTGCAGTGCATTTTCAAAAGTGCCGAGTGCGGATGCTTACGCTCAGTGTATGAATCGCACTAAACTTGATCGCCTAAATTGTCAGGCTGGCTGTGGAATGATTGTTCAGCAGTGCTATGACGAGGGCGTTGCCGATATAAACAGTCAAATAGCTAAACTAAATGAAGATATCAATATAAAAAATGGAGCTGCATGCGCAAGCTTTGTGGTGGATTATTTGAGCGAAGCTGCACGTATGGAGGTTAATGTTGGAAAGCAAGCATCCAATCTTGTTGGCTGGGTTGGTAGTGAAATGGCTCTTAATTTCGCAAGGCAGCGTTTAGATAATATCTTGCTGATCCAGAGGTCATGCCGAACTCAATGATTTGCTATCGGTACGAATCGGAACAATTTGCTATGAAATCTCCTGTCCGCACGGGTGACGAACTCGAACACGGCGGCGAAGTAACGGGTGGCTCACCGTGGACCAACTTCATGGGCAGGCCGCTCGCCCGCAAGGGCGACGCGGCGCTCTGCGCGCAGCACGGCCCGACTGTCATCGCCGAGGGTTACGACAAGTTCCCCGACCGCGACGGCAAGGCGGTCGCCATGCACCATGACCGCTGCGCGTGCGGCTGCCGGCTGATCTCGTCGCTCCAGAACGTCAATATCGCCTGATGCCGGTCGATCTTTCTCCAGCGCGTCGCCCGAGCGCCTATCCACGCCGTCCCCGGTTCTGGCCGTGGTGGTTCTGCATCTGGCTCGCCTGCAACGTGGTGGGCGTCGCCATTGCCATGCTGCTCTGGCCGAAGGGGCAACCGGCGAGCGGGGGATGGTTCTGGTTCTGCTTCATTGGTATTTCAAACGGTACCTTCGTGGGGTTGTTCGGCATCGAACGTACCGGCTACGAGGGCCTGTGGTATCGGGCGCACTGGCGTAACCATCATCGGAACCGATGGCTGGCGGAGCGGCTACGTACGGCGCAGAGACCCCTCCAGGTGCTCGGTGTCGGCTACTGCCTTCCACTTGGCAGACAGCCGTTTGATCGACAAACGCTTGCCGGTGCGATTGCCGCCGGGAAATGCCTTTCCGTTGAGCAGATACCGCGCACCGGCCTGGAGCGCGTTTCCCACGCGCGCTTTGAAGATGCGAACTGGATGGTCGATGCTCCCGCTACGGCGAGTCATGAGGATTGCGAAGAAAGTCTGGACGCGAAACAGGCGACGCAATCGGTACCGCTGCTGACGCTCAAGATTGCCCAGACGCTTGAGCAGCTTTCCGGGAGCCTGCGCGCCCTGACGTGCTACGAGCGGGTCTGGTGGCCGCAGGTTCGCGTACTGAGTCCATCGGGCAGGGAGCAGGCGGACGTCGCACGGGTCGTCGAGGCGCTGCGTATCGCGGGCCTGCCATCGCTGGCGGTACAGGCGGTACCGGCTTCGGACGGGTTGATGGTGGCCGATGCGTGGCTCGACGCGAGGGAAGCGCGCCCGCTGCTCGTCGTGGCGACGGCCTGGCACGAGAGCGGGCCACCTGAAGACAGTACCGAGGGATGCGTGGCCGTGCTGCTCGCGGCGGGTTACTTTCGGTTGCCGGAACAGGTCAGGGTCGCGGCACTGCTGCACCGGCCCGTCCGGGGCCTTCCCGGCGGAGCCGCGTATGGTTTCGCCAATGCCGCGCTATGGGGCAAGGCGGCCTATACCTCGCTCGTAGGCGCGTGGATTACCCGGCCCGTCAACGGATGCGACAAGGCGCTTTACGCGGCCCATATGGACGCCATTACGAAAGGCGACGCGCAGCGCAGGCCCGACCGCATCGTAGGCGATTTCGGCGACGGCAGTGGTTGGCTGTCCGTTGCAGCAGCCATCGAATCGGGCATGGCAGATGGCCCGCAACTCATCATCGACGACATGCAGTCTGCAGTCCTGCGTTTGACGCTCAACACAATCGACAACCACCGGATTTCCGATGACAGACCCCAGGCTTAACCTGCTCTCGATCGAGCCCGCATCAACGGCGGAAGAATCCAGTTCATCCAGCCGTCTCGCGATCTGGGGGTTTCCGGTCATGGCCCTGAGCGTGGCCCTGCTCGCGATCGGCTACGTATCGCTGCACGGCGAAATCGACGGCATGACGTCCCGCGAGTCGCGACTGTGGGTGATCGTCGGCATTCTCTCGGCCTTCGCGTTTGTCGTCGTTGCTCATCTTGTCCTGTTTGCTACGGGTACCTACGCATTCACCGGGCGATTGTTTCGCCGGGAGGTCGGCGATAGCGTAAAGGCCGAAAAGCCGCTCAAGCGCGACGCACGGCTGCAACGCATGTCCGACGAACTGCGCGTCGCGCACGGCTGGTTCTGGCGCCGCCATCTGCGCTGGCTGCTGGTGCATGGCGATAACGATCGGGTCGATCAGGTCGCGCCCGGTCTCAAGCAGGCGGGCGTCCTGCACGTTGACGAGATCATCCTCGTCCACGCGGCACCGGACGGTATCGAGGCGGCGAAGTGGCTTGGCCAGATCCGGCAGTTGCGCCGCCGCTATCCGGTCGACGGCCTGGTCCACGTTGCGCGCGCCGGGGATACCGACACGGAGTTGCCGCGCGCGCTTTCAACGCTTGGCACCGCGCTCGGCTGGGCCGCGCCCGTTACGTTCCTGCATCCGGTCGAGGCGCACGGCAATCCGTCGGAGCGTTTCGACGCCGTCGGCGTCTTCATGCCGAACGAGGCGCGCAGACAGGCGCTGGCCGCGGTCGAGAGACTGCCGGAACTGCTGGGCGAGGTCGAGCATAGGTCAGCCGACGCAGGCGTGCACCTGTGCACTCAGAATAATCACGTGAAGTGGCTGATGGAGGTCTCGAAGTACATCGGCGACCATGGCGAGCGCATCGTCGAGGGTCTGCGAGGGCTGGCGGCGTCGAACTGGCTGCGCGCACCGCTGGCGGGCGTCATGTTCGCGCCAGTTTTTTCAGGCGCGCCCGTCGTGCCAGTGCCGCTCGCCAACGGCGGCGGCACACCCGGGCAGCCCGCCGAAGCGCCATCGGTGCAGACCGCGATGCGCCAACAGCCCGCCGCACTGTTGCCTGTCTGGCACAGGATCGCGGCATCCACGCCTCAATATCGTGGCCACCGCACACGAATTTACTGGCCAGATGTGCTGGCGATGGTCGTCCTTGCCGGCGCGATCGCCTGGACGATCGCACTGATGGTGTCGGGTATGGGCAACCGGAAACTCGTTCTGGAGGCCGAATCAACTGCTGCTGCAGCGTTGGCCGCCACGCCCGCGACACCGCAAGCGCTGCGCGCACAGCTCGCGCTACAGAAACAGATCGACACGCTCGAATACCGCAAAGCGCATGGCGTGCCCTGGTACCTGCGTGCGGGCCTGTCGCGCAACGATGATCTCCTGGGCTCGCTCTGGCAACCGTACAGGACCGTCGCCATGCGCAACCTGCAGCAGCCCGCCGTGCAGGCCCTGGAAGGCCAGCTCGCCGGGTTCGCTCAGGTGCGCGCCGACGAGCAGCAGAGCCACGACGCGCAGCAGCTCGCCTACAACCGTCTCAAGGCGTACCTGATGCTCGCCACGCCCGCGCGTACCGACGTGCCATTCCTCAAGTCGCAACTGTTGGCCGTCTGGCCTGCGCCCTCCGGCATGCGCCCGGGGGAATGGCTCGATACCTCGCAGCAGCTCGCGGGCTTCTGGTCCGACCACCTCAAGGCGCATCCCGAATGGCGGATCAGCGCGTCGACACCGCTCGTTACGCAAATGCGCTCGACGCTCGTCAACCAGATCGGCCTCGCAGCGAGCGACGACGTGCTCTATCAGCGCGTCCTTGATGAAGCGCGCGGCAAGTATGCCGACGTATCGCTTGCGACGCTGCTCGCCGGTGCCGATTCGCACGGCCTGTTCACGACCACGCAGACCGTACCGGGTATTTTCACGCGCGCGGCTTGGGACGGCGTGATCGAGAAGGCGATCGACGACGCCGCGAAGGAACAGCACGTCGAGGGAGACTGGGTGCTGACCGGCGACCAGCCGACCGCCCAGGTGAGCGCCTCGGTCGTCGAAGGCGCGGTTGGCGCGGCTCGTACCGCGCTCGACGCGAAGCGCGAGGCCGACGAGCTCCGGGAGCGGTTGCGTACGCGTTACTTCACGGACTACACGGCGGCTTGGGCGGGCATGCTCAACAGCTTCCGGTGGATTCCCGCGACGAGCTTATCTGGTGTGATCGACCAGCTTACGCGCCTCACCGATGCGCAGACCTCGCCGCTGCTCGCGGTCATGAAGTCGGTGCAGTACCAGGGCGAGGCGGGGCGCCCCTCGCAGGCGCTGACCGATACGCTGGTCCGCAAGGCGCAGGGGCTGCTCGGCGGGGGCGACAGCGACCCGACGCAGGCACAGGTGGTCAATCCGCTGGATCGCTCGTTCGGGCCGCTGCTGGCGCTGATGGGCGACGCGAACCCGGCGGCGGCCGGCAACAAGGCAGGCGACGGCAAGGCGGCGAATGCCGCCGCGTTCAACGGCGTCAGCCTCTCGCGCGTCCTGACGGCGGATACGACCGTGCGCCTGAAGTTGCAGCAGATCCAGTCAAGCCCCGATGCGCAGTCGATGGCGCGCGCGCTCGCGCAGGCGGTCTTCCAGGGCAAGCTCTCAGACCTCACGCAGGCGCGCGACGACGCGGCGCTGACTGCCGCGAGCCTCGGTGCGCAGTGGTCGGGCTTCGGGCAGACGATGTTCGTGCAGCCGCTCGACGCAGCGTGGCAGGCCGTCCTGCAGCCCGCGGCCGCGAGCCTGAACGATGCGTGGCGCACAGCCGTGGCGGCGCCCTTTGCCTCGACGTTCGCTTCGCGCTATCCGTTCTCGCCGACGGCGGCGGACGCCTCCCTTGCCGATTTTGGCCGGTATGTGCGGCCCGATACGGGGTTGATCAGCCGCTTCGTCGAGGTCGAGCTTTCCGGCGTGCTCAAGCGTCAGGGCGATCAGTGGGTGCCGAACGAACTCGCGCCGCAGTCGCTGCAGTTTGACCCGAAGTTCCTTGCCATGTTGCGGCTGATCGGCCCGCTGGGCGCTCGTCTCTATGCACAGGGAGACGCCGGTTATCACTTCAGCATCATGCCGCAGCCCACGCCGGACGTGACGCGCACGGAACTGACGGTAGACGGGCAGCAGATCGTCTCCTTCAACCAGCGGGAGACGTGGACGCCGCTCGTGTGGCCAGGCAATGGCCTGAACGGCCATGCTTCGCTAACCTGGCAAACGCTGGATGCGGGAACACGCATCGCGTCCGACGCCACGGGCGACTGGGCGTTTCTGCGCCTGCTCGAAAAAGCGCAGGTCAGGCCGCTCGATGATTCGCGCTTTGAGCTGGTCTGGAATGGCGCCACGGCCAGCGCGGACACGAAGGCCGCTTCGGCTCCGGGCGGCGATGCAGCGTCGCCGTTGCGCTACCTGCTACGCGCGCAGGCGGGCGCGGGGCCGCTGGACCTGCTGAAACTGCGCGGCTTGCGCATGCCGGAGCGCATCTTCGTCACGGGCCGCGCCGGTTCGCTGAGCGGGCTGCCCTCCCTGCCGCCGCTGCCGCCGGAGGTGCAGCCATGACCGCGCCGTGGAAGAAGAACCCCGGCGAAAGCGGGAATCCGTTCCTCAGGTATTACGACGAGGAGATGCGCTATCTGCGCGAGGCAGGCCGCGAGTTTGTCCAGGCCCATCCCGACACCGCCCGACGCATGGGGATGGCCTATGGTGAACCTGAAGGCCCTGTTCGTGCGGTCGACGAAGGCTTCGCAATGCTCGTGGCGCGCCTGCGCATGAAGCTCGACGACGGGATGCCAGAGGTGACCGACGCACTGCTCGACAACCTGTACGAACATGCGGCACGTGCGATTCCATCCCTGTCGATCATCGAATGCGCGCCACTGAACCGCACGGTCTCGACCCCGGCGCGGATTCCCGCCGGCGCCGTGGTGCGCTCCGCGCCGGTCGGTCACGATGAGGTGCAATGCCTCTACCGGACGACACAGCCCGTCGAGCTGCTGCCGCTCTCGGTGGAGGACGCGCTTATCGCGGTACGCCCAGACGGGCGCACGTTCATCCGCCTCACGTTTGGCGTCCATCTGGCGGCGCAGCGTGAGCATGTGGACCTCTCGCGCATCCGCCTCTACCTGCACGGAGACCGGCCCGCGGCAGCGGCTCTGTACGCGGCGCTCACGCGCCACGTGGCGTCAATCGGCCTGCGTTTGCCGACGGTGCGCACCGGCGCGTTGCAGCCGCTCGCAGGTGTGCGTTTCGAGGCGTCGGGTTTCGGCCCGTCGACGCGGCTGTGGCCGGTCACGAACGCTGGGCGCAACCAGCAGCTCGACCGCGAGCAGACGCTGCTGGAGTATTTCGTGTTCCCGCAGAAGTTTCACTTCGTCGATCTGTGCGGCTTCGATAGCGCGATCGTGCCGGCGGGGGAAACACGGATGACCTTCGAGATCGAACTGAACGGGCGCATGCCCGGCGATCATCCAGTCGGCCGCGGGAGCTTTCGGCTTTTCTGGACGCCGGTGATCAACCTGTTCGAGGTCGATGCGCTGCCGCTACAGCCCGCAGACTGGCACGACCGTGAGCACCGCGTCCGCGTGCAGCCGGGTGTCGCTGGATATGTCGAGCCATACGACGTACTCGAGATTATCGCCGCCGATCCGGAGGATAGTGCACGGTACGCCTATCAGGCATTCACGAGCTTCCGGCATCGCGGCTGGATGCTGCGCTACGAGAAACCGGAGCGGTACTTCCATACCTCGACGCGTTTCGGCGAGCGTGGGCGGGAACTGTGGGTCACGCTGGAGGGCCAGCTTTGGGCGGGGACGCACCGCAACGCACTGGGCGATCTGGACCGTCCCCACCCGGACCGCTACCTGACCGTGCGGGCGCTCGCGAACAACGGCCGCCTGCCGCGCATGGCGCTCGCCGGGGCGACGATCAACGAGACGGTAGCGGGCTTTACCGGCATCGCATCGGTGCGCAACCTGACGGCGCCGAGCCTGCCGCACTATCCGCCGCGCCATCATCCGGAATACGACTGGCGTGTCCTCGGGCACTTTACGGCCGGCGGCGCGAACGAACTGAACCGGATCCACATGGAGGGCGCGCCGGCACTGCATGAGGTGCTGGAGCTCTACGACTGGTCGCCAGACGACGAGGTTTCGCGACGCATCGAGGCAATCAGGGGCGTGTGGTTTTCCGAGGAGCAGGTGCGGCTGCGCGGCTACGAGCAACGTGTTATCCGCGTACATGTCGAACTCGACGCGACCGCTTTCGACGGACCGGGCGATGCCGTGCTGTTTGGCGATGTGCTCAACCGCTTCCTGGGCCGCTACGCGTGCTTCCACCATGCCATGCAACTCGTGCTGTACATCGACGGCGAGGAGACCGCGTATTCACGTATCGACTTCGAGGGAGCGCCTTTCTGATGAGCACTCGAATCATGCGATGGGCGCTTGGCATCGGTCTTGCGCTGGCCGTTTCCGCGTGCGGTATGTGGCAGTCCGTGAGGGACGGCACGGCTAACATAACGCGGGCGGTGTTCGAGACGCGGGTCAAGCAGATGAACCTCGTCGTCACGGCACGCAATGCGCTGAACCAGGACGGGCGCGGCGTCTCGCTACCGGTTGTATTGCGCATTTATCAGTTGAAGGACGACCGTCCGTTTGCAACGGCCACCTACGAGCAACTGCTTTATGGCAACGATGCGCTGAAGGATGCAACGGTCTGGAGCAAGGACGTGACGCTGGGACCGGGCCAGACCGTGAAGGTATCCGAACCGATGGACGGGGCAGCGAACTATGTGGGCGTGGCCGCGTTCTTCCGCGACACCGCCAGCGCTGAATGGTCGCTGCTGGTGCCGAAATCGCAGTGGAAGAAGACCGATCCGGTGAAGCTGGTTGCGGCAGATCGCGGCCTGGAAATGGACACGGAGCGCCGATGAGGACAGCGCTTACCCGGAATCGATGAGGGATCAGTCTGCAAGATGTCCCGCGTACGGCATATCCGCCAGTATTGCGCAATGAGACGCCCAATTATCGAATGGTTTGCCAGCACGGAGCAAGCCGCGTTCCCGCTCAGAAGCACGAGAGCCCCCTGCATGCAGGCCGTGGATGAAGCATTCGCCTTTGCCAGTAAAAAATTCCAGGTTGGTTGAGCTCGCATCGAATTCAGCACGGATTACCTGAGCGATTCGATGTGCATGGTCTCTCTGTAACAGGATGTAATTGTGCTCAACGGGGTGTGACATTGTTCGTATAAATAAAGTGTCGATTCACTTAGGTTCTTAATCCGCTCTTTCGGTACCCCGATATCGTATGCGCCAAGCGCATTCGCGTGCAGGAGCAAATTCGATGAAACGAAAACACATCGCGGCCGCGCTGGTCGGCTCGCAGTTTGCCTTGATGCCCGTCTTGCCTGTCGTTCCGCTCGCGCAAGCCGCGACCTATACGAACGGTACGGCAACGGCCACCTTCAATGTCACGCTCACGCTTCAGGCGAATTGCGCGATCTCCGCGAATCCGCTGAGCTTCGGCACCAACGGGGTGCTTTCCACGGCGGTCAATCAGCAGAGCACACTGAGCGTCACCTGCACGAACACGACGCCCTATAACGTGGGTCTGGACGCCGGCACCGTTACCGGATCCACCGTGACGAGCCGGCTCATGGCGGGCACCGCCACGGGTAACACCAGCACTACCGTCGGGTTCCAGCTCTATCAGGATGCCGGGCATACGACGATCTGGGGCAACACACAGGGCACCAACACGGTGGCGGGCACTGGCACCGGATCGGCGCAATCGATCACGGTGTATGGCCAGGTGCCGGCGCAATCCACGCCGAAGCCGGATACCTATCAGACTACAGTTACCGCGACGGTTTACTTTTGAAGCGGCGGCTTGCTTGTCATGCCGCGCGCGGCGCGACGGCGGCATGCTTGTCGCTGCTTTTCGGCGCCGCCGCGCAGGCTGCCACGCTGCAGATCTCACCCGTCACGATCGAGTTCTCCGCGAGCGAGAACGCCACCGGCCTCACATTGCGCAATCCCGGCGACACGCCGCTTTACGGCCAAGTGCGCGTATTCCAGTGGGGCCAGGCGCACGGCGAAGACGTGCTCACGCCCACCACCGATGTCATCGCGAGTCCCCCGCTCATCGAGGTTGCGCCGCATGGCGATCAACTCGTGCGGCTCGTGCGCGCGAACGCGTCATTTTCCGCTGCGGGCGCCGGCGCCGCTCAGTCGACGCAAGCGGCGTCGGGAGCCGTCGGGCTTGCCGGCGGCGAGCGCAGCTATCGCCTGCTGATCGACGAATTGCCCGCGCCGGGCACGGCAGGCACGGAGGGCGTGACGATCCGCTTGCGCTATTCGGTGCCCGTCTTCGTCGAGGCGCCGGCGGGCGGCGCCGCGCAGCCGTTGCTTGCGTGGCATCTCGTGCATGCCGCACAAGGCTATGCGCTGCGTGCCGACAACACCGGCGCGAAGCGCGCGCAAATCGCGGCGGTTGAGCTTCTCGATGCTGGCGGCCACCGCTGGGACGTGACGCGCGGACTGCTCGGCTACGCGCTTGCCGGACAGGGGCGGCAGTGGAGCGTGCCGGTGCCGCCCGATGCGAAGTTCGGCGGAGCGCTCAAGGTGCGGGCGACGGTCAACACGCGCCCGGTCGAGGAGACGGTGACGGTCGAGCAGGGCGGCTAATGAGCGGTTAGGCAACGACCCGCAAGGCAACGGCCCGCAAGGCAACGGCCGGTAATGCAATGACCCATAGGGCAAGGTCCCGCAAGGCGCACGGCGGAGAACAGCATGAAGCGAACGAAGAAGAATGAAGCGAACTCGAGGCGCGTTCCGCTCTGGCCTGGCGAGGCGCGTGGTGTCGGTGGCGGCGCTGCTGGCGTTCCTGAGCGCGGGGGCGCGCGCGCAGGGACAGTTGATCAACGCCGGCGCGATGGACACGCGTGACCTGTATCTCGAAGTCGATGTGAACGGCGAGCACACCGCGCAGGTCGTGCATTTCAGGCAGCTCGACGGGCACTTCTTCGCCACCGGCGAGGACCTCGCACAGGTGGGCGTGGCGACCTCGAAGCTCGGCATTGCCGACAATGCGAGCGTCAATCTCGATACGCTGCCCGGCCTGCGCTACCGCTACGACGCGCCAAGGCAGACGATCGAGCTGCAGATTCCCGACGCCATCCGCAAGCCTTTCGAGTTCGACACGCGCGGGGTCGCTGCCACGCCGCAAGCCACGTCCGGCCGCGGCTTCGTGTTCAACTACGACGCGTACGCGCAGGGCGGCACCGCCTCCGAATTCGCGCTGTGGAGCGAGGAGCGCTATTTCGATCCAAATGGAGTGCTAAGCAATACGGGCATCGCTTATGTTTATCGCGACCGGCGCGACTATGTGCGCTACGACACCTCATGGAGCATGTCGAATTCCGCCGATCTGAGCACCACCGAGCTTGGCGACACGATCTCCTCGTCGCTCGCGTGGACGCGCTCGATTCGCATGGCGGGCGTGCAGTGGCGCAGCAACTTCGCGCTGCGGCCCGATCTCGTGACCTTTCCCGTGCCGGCGCTGCCGGGCAGCGCGGTCGTGCCCACCTCGGTCGACCTCTATATCAACAGCGTGCGCCAGTACACGGGCAGCGTGCCGAGCGGCCCGTTCATCATCAACGACGTGCCGGGCATCACGGGCGCGGGGCAGGCCACTGTCATCACGCACGACGCGCTGGGCCGCACGATCGCGACTTCGGTGCCGCTCTACGTGGATACGCGCCTGATGGCGCCGGGCCTGTCGAGCTATTCGTTCGAGGCGGGCTTTCTGCGCCGCAATTACGGCCTCGATTCGTTCGACTACGACACGCGGCCCGCCGTGAGCGCATCGTGGCGGCACGGCGTGAACGACCACTTGACGCTCGAAGCCCATGGCGAGGCGACCGGCGGTCTCTTCAACGCGGGCGGCGGCGTGCTGTTCGGCCTTGGCTCGGCGGGCGTGCTCAACGGCTCGCTGTCCGGCAGTGCGGGCAAGCTCTCCGGCACGCAGTTGAGCCTCGGCTATCAATACGTCTCGCCGCGCGTCTCGATCGACGCGCAGACGATCCGCGCATTCGGCAACTATGGCGATCTGGCGGCGCGTGACGGCACGCCGGTGCCGAGCGCGACGGATCGCGTCACGCTTGCCATTCCCTTCCTGCGCAACCAGACGTTCTCGGTCAGCTATATCGGCTACAAGATTCCCACGGCGCCGGTTTCGAAGATCGGCTCTGTTTCGTGGACCTTCAACTTCGGCAACCTGGTTTCGCTGAACCTGAGCGCGTACCAGGACTTTCACCAGCACGACTCGCGTGGTGTGCTGCTTTCCGCGAGCATTGGCCTTGGCGGCAATACCTCGGTCAACGCGACGGTGGGACGCCAGGCCGGCGCGTCAACCTGGAACGTCAACGCGCTGCGCCCACCCGATTACGCGGGCGGCTGGGGGTGGGGCGTGCAAGCGGGCGGCACGGGCGCAACGCCATACCGCCAGGGGCAGTTGCAATACCTGGGCCGCCACGGCGAGGCCACGGCTTCCGTGCAGCAGGTGGGCAGCCAGACGATCGGCGCGTTCGACCTGACCGGCGCATTCGTGATGATGGACGGCACGGTAGAGCCCGCGCGGCGCATCGACGACGGCTTTGCGCTCGTATCCACGGACGGCGTTGCCGGCATACCGGTGCTGCACGAGAACCGCGTGATTGGCGCCACCGACGGCGGCGGCCATCTGCTGATTCCGGACCTCAACGCGTATCAGCGCAATCAGATCGCCATCGACACCATGAAGCTGCCTGCCGATGCGCGTATTGCCGACACGTCGATGGATGCCGTGCCGCAAGCGCAGTCGGGCGTGCTTGCGCATTTTGCGGTAACGCGCTATCGAGCGGCGTCGATCGTCGTGCACGACGCGGCGGGCAAGCCGCTGCCCGTGGGCGCACGCGTGCATCACGTGGAGAGCGGGCACGACACGATCGTTGGCTACGACGGCATCACCTTCGTCGACGGTCTCGCAGCCGAGAATCATTTGCTGATCGACGATGGTCCGCAGCACTGCGAAGTATCGTTCGCGTGGGTGCCGGGTAAGGGCGAGACGTTGCAAACCATCGGGCCGCTTGTTTGCCGGCCGCAGACGTCGGGCGCGCCGGTATCGCAGCCTGATTTGCAGCCTGACTCGCATCCCATATTGCAGCGCGAGCCGCAGCAGGATTCGCAGGGAGGAGCGCCTTGAACCGTACCCTGCAGCGCGCGCTGCTCATGCTCGGCGCGTGTTTCGCGCTGCTATTCGCGGCGGGTGGCGTGCGCGCGCAGACCTGCTCGGCTTCGGCAACGCCGGTCTCGTTCGGCTCGGTGAGTCCGATCGCGGGGGCCGCGGTGTCTGCGACAAGCAGCATCAATGTGACCTGCACGTGGCCCGTGATTACGCTCACGCCCGATGTGCTCGTTTGCCTGAGCCTGGGCGGCACGAGCCCGCGCTCGCTCACGAGCGGGACGAACGCGCTCATCTACGACCTCTATCGCGACGCCGCGCACACGCAGCCGTGGGGATCGATTTATTCGGGCACGACGCCCATCTCGCTCATCATGGCCAAGCCGAGTGGCACCACGCTCACCACCACAGTGACCGTCTACGGGCAGATCAGCGCGGCGCAGCCCGCGGTGCCCACCGTCAACAACGTGAGCACGACGTATTCGCAGACGTTCGGTGGCAATACCACGTCGATCAACTACCAGTTCTATCTGCTGGTGGCGCCCACGTGCGCGTCGCTTACCGCGACGGGTGGCACTTTTGCGTTCTCGGTCAATGCCAATGTGATCAACAACTGCAACATCAGCGCGACGAACGTGGCGTTCGGCTCGGCGGGCGTGCTTAGTTCGCAGTTGAGGGCGACCGGGGCGATCACGGCGCAGTGCACGAACGGCGACGCGTACAAGATCGCGCTCAATGGTGGCGCGAGCGGCAACGTGGGGGCGCGCGCCATGCAGCGCTCGGGTGGTGGCGGGGCGGTTAATTATCAGTTGTACTTGGATTCGCGGTATAGCAGTGCTTGGGGAGATGGGACTGGAGGTACGGCGACGGCGGCCGGCACCGGCACGGGGGCGCAGCAGAGTTTCACGGTCTATGGGCAAGTGCCGGCGCAGAGTACGCCGGTGCCTGGTAGCTACAGCGATACCATCACGGCGACGATATATTTTTGAAGGGTGTTAATGGGGAGGTTGATTTGGGGGTTTTTTGTTTCGGGTTATAGTGCGTTGGCCTTTCCTTGTATTCATGTCGGTATATTGGTGTTGCCCCTGTGCGGGGCGGCACCTACTTTTCTTTGCAGCCGCAAAGAAAAGTAGGCAAAAGAAAGCGGCTCAAACCGCCAGTGTGACGCAGTCCACCACTCGACTTATATCGGAGCGGCTCCGGGGCATCCGTCACCTCGCACACTCCGCGTTAGTGACAAAGGACTCATTCTTCCCGCCACGCGCTACGCGCGGGCGGATGGGTCTGCAAGGAAAACCGGGCGTGCTGCCAGCGAATGCGCGATAGTACTGCCGATCAAATGCACGGAAGTCCTACGAAACCGCGTCGG
Source organism: Paraburkholderia silviterrae (assembly GCF_004353915.1). Lineage (GTDB taxonomy): Bacteria > Pseudomonadota > Gammaproteobacteria > Burkholderiales > Burkholderiaceae > Paraburkholderia > Paraburkholderia silviterrae. The sequence continues at coordinate 15,225 of NZ_SMRP01000038.1, forward strand.
TCCCACCGGTTTTGATTATGCCCCACGGCGCGCGGAGCGCCGCCGGATGGATGAGCCCTTAGTCACTCCGGGTGGCGGCGAGTGATGACAGACGCCCCGGAGCCGCTCCGACTAAAGTCGAGTGGTGAACTGCGTCACACTGGCGGTTTAAGCGGCTTTCTTTTGCCTACTTTTCTTTGCCGCGGCAAAGAAAAGTAGGTGCCGCCCCGCACAGGGGTAACGCTAATAGACCGACATGAAAACAAGGAAATGCCAACACCCCCAGAACCCCCCAAAAAAACTCCAGAAGGAACTTCAAAACACCAACTTAAAACATGACGATCCAGAGCGCACTTGCGGCGCGATACGCGGCATACTGAACCTCTGACCCAAAACGCGCGACCGGCGCGTCGCCCCTCGAAACGAGATATGGCTCACCGTGCAGGCAGCTCACGGCGGGTGCATCGACCGCATCGGCTTCCATCACAAGACAGCTTTGCTGCACGACGAGGCTTACGACCATGGAGGCGGGGGCGGGTTCGGCGATCTTGTTCGACGCGAACAACGCTAGCCAGATCGCGAGGCAGAGGGCCTTCACGAACCGCGGAGAAATGGAGCGAGACATGTTCGGAAACACTTCGATAGCGCGCGCCGCCGCGCGGGGCTGAGACGGCATCTATCTGCATATCGGCAGCGTACAGCGAAACTTGAGCCTTGCGGCAACGGGCTATGGCAACGCGCCGCTGCATCACACTACAGCTTCGCGCCCGGCGGCCAACCTCAGGCTGGCGAGCCCGCCTCCACCTGCACACGCGGGCGCAATCCACTGACCGCCGCGGTGAGTCCGCGCCCGCCCGGATTGTTGCGCAGCACGAGCTTCAGCTCATGTCGCTGCGCGATGCGCATCGCGATCGAGAGCCCGAGGCCGCTGCCAGTGCCCGGCACATGGTTCGCGCGATAAAAGCGATCGAGCACCCGCCCGAGATCCTCTTCGGGAATACCGGGCCCGTTGTCCACGACTTCGAACCCCAGTTGCTCGCCCGTGCGCGTGAGCACGAGATCGATCTTGCCGCCGCGCGGCGTATAGCGGATCGCGTTATCGAGCAGATTGTTCAGCAGCGTGTTGAGTCCGTGCGGATCCGCAGCCACATTACAGGCGTCGTCTTCAGTCACAGGCGCTCGCACTTCGAGGCCGAGGTCGATGCCCTTTTCCTCCGCAAGCAGCGAGAAGTCGCCGATGGCCTGCTCGCCCAGACGCCTGAGGCTCACCATGGCCACGGGCAGCGTGGGCTGCGCGTCCTCGCGCGCGAGCGTGAGCAATTGCTGCACGAGCCGGATGAGGCGGTTCAGGCGGGTTTCGATGCGTCCAGTCGTCTGCGGCTCGCCCGTGAGCGTGCCGTCGCGCAGCGCGGCCTGCAATTGCAGCTTGAGCGCTGCGAGCGGCGAGCGCAATTCGTGCGCGGCGTCGGCGATGAAGGTGCGCTGCGCCTGCGACGCGGCGTTCAGGCGCTGCAGCAGGCCGTTGAGCGCCTCCACCAGCGGGCGCAGCTCGATCGGCACAGAGCCGTCCAGCTTGATCGGCTCGAGCGCGTTGTGCGAGCGCGCGGTGAGCAGCGTGGAAAGGGCGCCGACGGGTGCAAGCCCGCGCCTCACCACGAGCAGCACAAGCACGATGGCAACCGGCACGAATAGCGCGAGCGGCCAGAGTGTATGCAGCGCGAGCCGCAGCGCCAGCGCTTCGCGCACGGAGATGGGCTGCGCGACCTGCACGAAACGCTCGGGCTGCTGCACGCCGAAGGTGCGCCAGTGCGTTTCCGCGCGCTCGATCGTATGGAATCCTGCTGACTCTCGCGGTAGCGGCGCGTCATGCGAGGTATGGTAGATCGGCGTGCCGTCGGCGTCCCAGATTTCGATGAGAATGCGGTCGTCGGCAATGCCTTGCAGATCCGGGGCGGCGTGCTCCGTGTGGCCTTCCTTGAGGTTGGACGGCAGAGACAGCGCAACAGCGCGCAGTTCGTAGTCGAACAGCTCGTTCGCCTCGTCGTGCGCGGTGTGAAAGATGCCGAAGCCCGCCACGATGGACCCGGCCGCGAACCCGCAGATCAGCCAGCCCAGCAGCCGGCGGCGGATCGATCTCATTCGCCCCTCTTCAGCCGATACCCCACGCCGCGCACCGTGACGATCTGCTCCGCGCCGATCTTGCGGCGCAAGCTGTGCACATGCACTTCAATCGTGTTGCTGCCCACCTCCTCGCCCCAGCCATAGAGCCGCTCTTCGAGCTCGGCCTTGGTGAACACGCGCGCAGGCTCCTCGATCAGCACGTGCAGTAGCGCGAACTCGCGCGGCACGAGCGAGACGGGCTCGCCGCCCTTGGTCACTTCGTGCGCGGCCGGATCGAGCGCGAGGTCGCCATGCGTGTAGACGGGCTGCTTGCGGCCGGTGCGCCGCCGCAGCAGCGCGCGGGCGCGAGCGGCAAGCTCGTAGAGGTCGAAGGGCTTGACGAGGTAGTCGTCGGCGCCCGCGTCGAGTCCGCTCACGCGGTCGGTCACGCTGTCGCGCGCGGTGAGGATCAGGATCGGCGCTTCGCCGCCGCGCCGCCGGTAGGCGGCCAGCACGCTCACGCCGTCTTTCTTCGGCAGGCCGAGGTCGAGCAGCACGAGGTCGTAGACATCGTTGGCGAGCGAGAGCTCGGCCTCGCGCCCGTCCTTCGCCCAGTCGACGGCGTAGCCTTCGCGGCGCAGCGCGTCGAGCACGGGCTCGGCAATCATTTCGTCGTCTTCGACGAGCAAGAGACGCATCGTGGTGCTCCAGGTCGCTTCTTCTGTCTGCAATTGTCGCTCATTCGCGCTCATGGCACAGTCTCCTCGTCTCCCAAAGTCGCCTCGGGTTTCAGCCTTTCGCATGTGGGCCGTGCGGTGCCACGCCGGGCTTGCCAGGCTTGCCGGATTTGCCCGTGCCCAGCAACAGGCGTAGCAGCACTGGCAGCACCAGCAGCACGAGCGGCATCTGCACGATCAGGCCCGAGATGATCGCCACCGCGAGCGGCTGCTGCATCGCGGACCCCTGGCCCAGCGCGAACGCGAGCGGCAAGAGCGCGAGAATCGCGGCAATGGTCGTCATGGCGATCGGGCGCAGGCGGTTGCGGCCCGCGGCCAGCAGCGCTTCGGGCACCGGCACGCCTTCGTCGCGCACGAGGCCCTGGAATTCGGAGACATAGAAGATCGCCACTTCGGTCACGATGCCGACGATCATCGTCATGCCCATCATCGCGGAGATGTTGAGCTCGATGCCGGTCACCCACAGGCCGATGAAGACCGCGCCGGTCGCGAGCAAGGGCATCGCCATGACGGCGAGCGCCACGCGAAAGCGCTCGTAGAGAAACAGCAGCAAGCCGAATACGAGCGCGACCGCCGCGCCGAAAACGGCGATGAGCCCCTTGAAGGCGATCTGCTGTTGCTGGTAGAGGCCGCCCAGCTCGTAGTAGACGCCCGCCGGCAGCAGGTTCGGGTCGGCCAGCGCGCGCTGGACGTCGGCGATGGTGGAGCCGAGATCGCGCCCGTCGATGCGCGCGGTGACCGCCACCATGCGCTTGAGGTTGTCGCGGCTGATCTCGGGCTGGCCGCTCACCGTCACGCGCGTGGCCACGCGCGAGAGCGCGAACACGTGGCCGTCCGGCGCGCGGATCGGCAACTGGCCGAGCGCCGTGTCGGTCATGTGCAGCGCGCCTTGCGCGCGCACGCGCACGCCGATGCTCTTCGGGCCGTCCTGGTACTGCGTGGCCACGTTGCCGTCGAGCAGGTCGCTGACCTGCTGCGCCACGGCCTGCGGGTCCATGCCCTCGGCCGCCACGGCGTCGGGCCGGATGTGCAGGTCGATGGCGTCGCCGGCCGGGTTGATGCCGTCGTCGATGTCGACAATGCCCGGGATCTTGCCGATGCGCGCGGCCACGCGCTCCGCGGTGCCGTCGAGCACGTTCTGGTCGTCTGAATAGATCTTGATCTGCACCGGTTGTGGCACGGCCGTGAGGTCGCCGATCAGGTCCTCCATGAGCTGCGCAAGCTCGACGCTCACGCCCGGTACCTGTGTTTCGATCTGCGAACGGATTTCCTCCATGACCGTCTCGATGGGCTCGCGCTTGCCCGACTTCAGGCGCACGAAGAAATCGCCCTTGTTCGGCTCGTTGAGGTCCCCGCCGAGACCCGCGCCCGTGCGCCGCGAGTAGGTGGCCACGTTCGGATTGGCGCGGATGATGGCCTCGATCTGCTGCATGAGGCGGTCGGTCTCGGTGATCGAGGTGCCTGGCTTCGTGTGGTAGTCGAGCACGAAGCCGCCTTCGTCCATCGAGGGCATGAAGCCGCTGCCCACGCGCGTGAAGGCGAGCGCGGCGAGCAGGGCGAGCGGCACGATGAGCGCGAGCACCCACACCGGCCGCGCGCTCACGGCCGCGACGAGCTGCGCGTAGCGGCGGTTGAGCCACGCGGCGAAGCGCGTTTCGCTGTGTTCTTCAGCGTCTTGCGCGGTGAGCCAGCGGTCGCACAGAATGGGAATGGCGAGCCACGTCACGAGGAACGAAATGAAGAGGGCGCTGGCCATGGTGACGGAGAGCGCCTTGAAAAACGCGCCCGTCACGCCCGAGAGAAACGCGAGCGGCACGAAGATAATGAGCGTGGCGGCCGAGGAGCCCGCGAGCGGCCGCGTGAACTCGAGCGCCGCGCTCATCACGCGCCCATGGAACGCGTTTGCGCCGGCTTCGCGCATGCGCCGCGCGATGTGCTCGATCATGACGATGGCGTCGTCGATCACGAGGCCCACGGCGGCGGCCATGCCGCCGAGCGTCATGATGTTGAAGCCCATGCCGAACACGTCGAGCAGGAGAATGGTCGCTGCCATCACGACGGGCACGAGCGCCACGGCGATCACCGTGATCTTCACGTTACGCAGGAAGACGAAGAGCGTGAGTGCGGCGAGCACCACGCCAATCATGATGGCGTCGCGCACGCTCGTGGCCGAGGCGACCACGAGCTCGCTCTGGTCGTACCAGTTCGAGAGATGCACGCCCGCGGGCATCTGCTTGCTGAAGTTCGCGAGCCGTGCACGGATGGCCTTTGCCATTGCCACGCTGTTCGCGCCGGGCTGCTGGTAGACGTTAATTAATACGGCATCCTTGCCATCTGCCGTGACGCGAATCCACTGCGGCACCGTGCCCTGCGAGACGGTGGCGATATCGCCGAGCCGGACCTGGTTCGCCTGGTTCTGCCCCGGTGTGGATACCACCACGTTCTTCAGCGCGTCGATGCCGTTCACGGGGGCGTTCGCCACCACGAGATAGAGCTTGTCGTGGTCTTCGATGCGCCCCGTCGCCATCAGCACGTTGCCCGCGCCGATCGCGCGCGAGACGTCGGCCACGGAGAGCTTGTACGCGGCGAGCCGCGCCGGATCGACGGCCACTTCGAGCTCGTCGCGCGCGCCGCCTGCGATGTCCACGCGCGCCACGCCCTCGACAGAGGAGAGCATCGGGCGCAGCTGGAATTGCGCGAGATCGTAGAGCTGCGCGAGCGAGAGCCGCGACGAGGTGAGGCTATAGGCGAGCACGGGGAAGACCGTCGGGTCCATGCGGCGCACCTGCATGGTGGTGCCCGGCGGCAGCGTTGCGAGGATCTCGGCGATGGCCGACTGCGCCTGCAGCGTGGCCTGCGCCATGTCGGTGCCCCAGTCGAAGTTCAGCGAGATTTGCGCGGAGCCGCGGCTGGTGGTCGACTCCACGTCGCGCACGCCGGGCACGCGGCGCAGCGCTTCCTCCACGGGCATGGTGACGACCGTCGCCATCTGCTCGGCGGGGCGGTCGCCCGCGTCAAGCGAGACCACTGCGCGCGGGAACGAGACGTTCGGAAAGAGCGAGATCGGCAGGCGCAAGCCGGTGAGCGCGCCCGCGATGGCGCACAGCGCGATCACGAACAGCAGCGAGCGCCGGTGGCGCTGCATCCATTGACCAAAAGTCATCGTGCGCCGCCTTGCTCAGCTTTGGCTGCGCGAACGGCCATGCCGTCTTCCAGTTCGTAGTTGCCGCTCACGACGAGCCCGCGCGCGGCGTCGAGCGCGCCTTCCACTCCGTAGCTGCCACCGTGTTCGACTTTCACGGTCACGGCCACGCGGTGTGCCTTGTTGCCCGGCATCACCTGGTACACGTATTGGCCCTGCGCGTCCTGCAGGACGGCCGCGCGCGGCACTTCCCACCAGGTGCCCGTTTGCGTGTCGATCTGTGCGCGCACGCGCGTGCCCGGCAGGAACGCCGTGCCTGCGAGCGGCACGCTGGCGCCCACGTTCACGAGCTGGCTCTGCGCGTCGACGGCGGCGCCCACCATGGCCACCTGGCCTTGCGCCTGCACGGACTGCAGGGCGGCCGAGAGCGGATGAAGCACGACGCGGTCGCCCGCGTGGATGGTCGCCGCGTCGGCCGGTTCGACGCCCAGCGACACATTCGCGGCCTGCGTGCCGGCGCCATTCGCTCCGACCAGTTGCGCGAGCGCGGTGCCCGCTTGCACCTGGTCGCCGGGCGCGGCACTCATCTGCGAGACCACGCCGGCCACGGGCGCGGCAACGGTCTTCGCCCCCGCCGCAATGCCCGACGCGTTCTGCGCCGCGAGCGCCTGCTGGGCATCGTCGAGCGCCTTCTGCGCGGCGGCGAGCTGCGATTGTGTGGCGAGGCCATCGCGATAGAGCGCCTGGGTGCGCGCCAGCTCACCGCGCGCGAGCGTGGCTGCGCTCTGCGCCTGGGTGAACGCGACCACCGCGCCGGGGTCGGCCTGCACGACGAACAGCGGGGCGCCGCGCGCGACCGTCTGGCCCGGCTGCACGAGCACGCGCGTGATGCGCGCGACATAGGGCAGGCTCACGGTGACGGCGTTGGCACCGGCGGCGCCCACCACGCCATAGGCCACGACCTGCTGGGAGACGGGCTTGCGCGATACCGGCACGACCTGCACGGCCACCGAGGCCGCGGGTTCGGCGGCGCTGGCTTCGGCGTGAGCGGTGCGCGCGTGGAAAAGTGTGCCGCCCGCGGCGAGCGCACCGGCGGCGCACAGGATGTACGCGGCGGCGCGCAGGGGGAAATTGCGTTCTTGCATGGGCATCAACGAGTAACGGTGGCGTTCGTGGCGGCGCTTGCCGGGGCAGGCGCGGCGTCTTGTGCGTTATCGGCGGCGGCGGGCGCAGCGGCGCTTGCCGCAGCACGCGCATCGCCGTAGGGATCGGGGATCGCGCTGCCGAGCAGCGCCTGCAGCGCGATGCGCTGCTCGGCGAGCGCCTCGCGCCCGGTGGCGGCATCCACGCGGCGCGCGAGCGCTGCGCTTTGCGCATCGACGTATTGGCCGAGCACGATGTCGTGCGCCGCGTAGGCGTCATGCGCGCGCGCCGCCGCGCGGTCGAGCTCGGGCAGCGCGGCCTCGTCTTGCGCGAGCTGCTGCGCGGCGATCGCCGTATCGGCGCGCAGGTGGGCGATATCGGCGTAGGCGGCGTTCAGGCGGTTCTGGTATTCGTCGGCGAGATGCTGGCGCGTGGCCTGCTCGATGGCGATGTTGCCGCGGTTGCGGTTGAAGACGGGCAGCGTGAGATTGATGGCGAAGCCGCTCGTGTAGATCTCCGAAGTATCGCGCTGGCGCGTGAAGCCCACCGAGAGACTCGGAAACTGATTGAGGATTGCTGCGCGGTATTTCTGCTCCTGCGCCTCGTAACCGGCTTGCAACGCGATCAGGTCCGGGCGGCGCTTCGGTAGCGCCGTGACGGCCGCGTCGAGCGTGGCCGCGTCGAGCGGCTCGACTGTAGCTGCTCCGCTGAGCGGCAGATCCACGTCGGGCGCGAGGCCGAGTAAGGCGTTCAGGTCGTGGCGCGTCTGCTCGCGCGCGTGCTGCATGTCGGCGTATTGCTTGCGCGCGTCCTCCCAGGCCGTGAGCGCGGCGGTGGCGGTGTCGGCGCTCACGTTGTGCTCGCTTGCCGCGTGCGCGGTGCGCGCGTAGCGCGTGTGCGCGAGTTCGGCCTGCTGCTCGAGCAGCGGCAGCGTCTCGTCCTGGAAGCGCGCCTTCACATAGAGCTGCCGCGCCTGGGCCACCACCTGCCACTCTTGCCAGAGCAGGCCGAGATCGGTCTTGCGCACCGTGGCGTCGGCGGATTGCTTGTTCGCGCTGCGCGTGATGATGGCCATCACGTCCATGCTAAGGCCGTAGCTGAACGCGCGCGAAAAGCCGGCGGCGCCAGGGTAGTCGCTCGATATGCTGACTTGCGGATCGGGCAGCAGTCCTGCCGAAAACGCCTGCGCCTGGGCGATGCCGAGATCGTCGCGTGCGAGCTTCAAGTCGGGATTGTTCGCGACGGCGAGCATCGCGACGTCTTCCATGTCGAAGCCGGCGGAAGGGTCGAAGCGGTGCGCGGCAAGCTCGGGCAGCGGCATCTTCGCGGGGTCGATCTGCACGCGCGAGAGGGCGTCCCGCGTGAGCAGCGAGTCGCCCGAGGGCAGGGGCTGCGCATGATAGACGGCGCAGGCCGAGAGCAGGAAGGCCGCCGAAACGGCGGAACAAAGCGCGGCGCGCGGCAAGGCGGCGCGCAACGACGGATAAAGCGGCAAACGGGAAAGCGTGCGGGACAACGTGCGTTCCTCGATACGGGACCGGCGACGCGCCAGGGGCGCGGCGCCGGCGCATTGCTGCAAAAACACCGCGCAGCAATGCGCGCGCGGCAGACTTGCGGCGCATTGTGCAGGGAAAACACTTAGGCAACGCTTAAGGAAAAGTGTTTGGGTTTTGACTGGGCTTAAGGTCACGGCTTGACAGAATCTCAATTTGAGATATATTGTCGGAATGCGAGTGATCTCCGACACCCCACTTAGAGACTTCTGCGCCGAGCATCTAGACGCGCACGATGCCGTCTGGGCGTGGCGCCAAATCGTTGTGACCGGTTATTTCCCTGACTTCGCCTCGCTCAGGCAGACGTTCAATTCGGTCGACAAGGTTGGAGAGTACTGTGTGTTCAACATCGGCGGAAACAAATATCGCTTGATTGCGGCAATTCACTTCAATCGTCAGATGCTGTTCGTGAGGCACCTGCTGACGCGCAAGGAGTACGACAAATGGAAACCCTGACGTTTAATCCAGGAGAAGTCCGGGAAATAGTCGGACATCTGAGTGCGCTCATGAATCGCATTCCGCTACAACCGCCTGCCAACGAGACGGATTACGCGGAGGCGGTGCGTGTTTTGAATGGGCTGCTCGATGCCGGCGGTGCGGATGAAAATCATGAACTGGCTCCGCTGGTGGATATTCTCGGCAGCTTGATTGGCAGCTATGAGGACGCCAACCACGACGTGCCGGGGGTGACGCCTGAAGCGGTGCTCAGGGAGTTGATGAATCAACACAACCTGAAGCAGAGCGATCTACCTGAGATTGGTAGCCAGGGTGTGATCTCCGAGATTCTCAGCGGCAAGCGAGAGCTGAACACGCGCCAAATTGGGTTGCTCGCTCAACGATTCAGAATCAGTCCTGCGGTGTTCTTCCCTCAGGTCTCCATTGCCGCCTGACGGTGTGCCGTTCACAAACCGCCTTCGGGCGGTTTTTTACGTCCGGGCCTGGACCTTCAAGGGTTGAATGACGCAACAGCCAATGCTGCGTAGGCAAAACGAAAGCATCGCGCAATTGCCGATTTTCGATAACACGTCGTTTAATGACTCTCTAGCATGGTCTCCAACACCCAATGCGGCACTGTCCGCACGGGCCACCCTGGAGGAGAAAACACCATGCAGGCAGACTCGAAAGGCCACGGCGCCGCGCCAGCGCTCAAGCAGACGCTCGGCACGTGGCAGCTGTGGGGCATTGCTGTCGGGCTTGTGATTTCCGGAGAGTACTTCGGCTGGAGCTACGGCTGGGCGACGGCCGGCACGCTGGGCTTCGTCGTCACGGCGCTGTTCGTGGCGGCGATGTACACCACCTTCATTTTCAGCTTCACCGAGCTCACCACCTCGATTCCGCACGCGGGCGGCCCCTTTGCCTATGCGCGCCGCGCGTTCGGCCCGGCCGGCGGCTACCTCGCGGGCGCGGCCACGCTCGTGGAGTTCGTGTTCGCGCCGCCGGCTATCGCGCTTGCCATTGGCGCGTATCTGCATGTGCAGTTTCCCGGCCTCGAGCCCAAGCACGCCGCCATGGGCGCGTATCTCGTGTTCATGGCGCTCAATATCGTGGGCGTGCAGATTGCCGCGACCTTCGAGCTCGTGGTCACGCTGTTCGCGATCTTCGAGCTGCTCGTGTTCATGGGCGTGGTGTCGCCGGGCTTCGCGTGGACGCACTTCCTGAAGGGCGGCTGGTCGGGCAGCGACCACTTCTCGATGGGCGCCTTCCACGGCATGTTCGCGGCCATTCCGTTCGCGATCTGGTTCTTCCTCGCCATCGAAGGCGTGGCCATGGCCGCCGAGGAAGCGAAGAACCCCAAGCGCTCGATTCCCATTGCCTACGTGACCGGCATTCTCACGCTGGTGGCCCTTGCCGTGGGCGTGATGGTGTTCGCGGGCGGCGCGGGCGACTGGACCAAACTCGCCAACATCAACGACCCGCTGCCGCAGGCCATGAAGTACATCGTGGGCGAGCACAGCGGCTGGATGCACATGCTCGTGTGGCTCGGTCTGTTCGGCCTCGTCGCGTCGTTCCACGGCATCATCCTCGGCTACTCGCGCCAGATCTTCGCGCTTGCCCGCGAAGGCTTTCTGCCCGCCTGGCTCGCCAAGGTGCATCCGCGCTTCAAGACGCCTTATCGCGCGATCCTCGCGGGCGGCGTGGTCGGCATCGCGGCCATCTATAGCGACGAGCTGATCCAGTTCGGCGGCCAGACGCTCACCGCGAACATCGTCACGATGTCGGTGTTCGGCGCCATCGTCATGTACATCGTCAGCATGGCGGCGCTCTTCAAGCTGCGCCGCACGAGGCCCAACATGGAACGGCCGTTCCGCGCGCCGCTCTATCCGTTCTTTCCGGCCTTCGCGCTCGTGGCCGCAGTCGTGTGCCTTGCCACCATGGTCTATTACAACGCGCTCGTGGCCCTGATCTTCGTGTTGTTTCTCGCGGTGGGCTATGCTTATTTCCTGGCCACCCGCACACAGCGCGACGCGGCTTCGAGCGCCCAGCCGGACCTCGAGACGGATGCGCCGATCGAACCCCAGGGCGTGCTGCTCGAAGAGTGAGCGGGTGCAACAGAAAGGAACGCAGCATGAATGCTGCTTGGGATCGGACTAGGCGCTAAAGCGCCAAGTCCGATCGATTGCGTTGCATGGGACAAGAGTAAGTGCTGAAGCACGAACTCTTGTCGACAGGAGCTGAAGTCATGTCCTACACGGAGACGATCGGTCCGCGCACGTACCGTTTCGCGGACCTCAAGACCTTGCTCGCCAAGGCGAGCCCGCTGCGCAGCGGCGATCAGCTCGCGGGCGTGGCGGCGGCGAGCGAGGAGGAGCGCGTCGCCGCGAAGATGGCGCTCGCCGACGTGCCGCTCAAGACCTTCCTGAGCGAGGCCCTGGTGCCTTATGAGGAGGACGAAGTTACGCGCCTGATCGTCGATACGCACGACAAGGCGGCGTTCGCGCCGATCTCGCATCTCACGGTGGGCGACTTTCGCAACTGGTTGCTCTCGCCCGAGGCGGACAGCGCGACGCTCGAGCGCGTGGGACCGGGCATCACGCCGGAGATGGCGGCGGCGGTTTCGAAGCTCATGCGCAACCAGGACCTCATTGCGGTGGCGAAGAAGCGGCCCGTGGTCACGCGCTTTCGCAACACAGTGGGGCTGCCCGGTCGCATGTCGGTGCGCCTGCAGCCGAACCATCCCACCGACGACGTGAAGGGCATTGCCGCCTCGATGCTCGACGGTCTCATGTACGGCTGCGGCGACGCGATGATCGGCATCAATCCGGCCACCGACAGCCTCTCCGCCATCGTCAAGCTGCTCTCGATGATCGACGGTTTTCGCGAGCGCTACCGCGTGCCGACGCAATCGTGTGTGCTCACGCACGTCACCAACACGATCGCAGCGGTCGAGAAGGGCGCGCCCGTCGACCTTGTGTTCCAGTCGATTGCGGGCACCGAAAAGGCCAACGCGAGCTTCGGCATCTCGCTCGCGCTGCTCGGCGAGGCACGCGAGGCGGCGCTTTCGCTCAAGCGCGGCACGGTGGGCAACAACCTCATGTACTTCGAGACGGGGCAGGGTAGCGCGCTCTCGGCCAACGCGCATTACGGTGTCGATCAACAGACTTGCGAAGTGCGCGCCTATGCGGTCGCGCGCCGTTTCGAGCCGTTCCTCGTGAACACGGTGGTGGGCTTCATCGGCCCGGAATATCTCTACGACGGCAAGCAGATCATTCGCGCGGGGCTCGAAGACCACTTCTGCGGCAAGTTGTTAGGCGTCCCGATGGGTTGCGACATCTGTTACACGAACCATGCGGAAGCCGATCAGGACGACATGGACACGCTGCTCACGCTGCTGGGCGCGGCGGGCATCAACTTCATCATGGGCATTCCGGGCGCCGACGACGTGATGCTCAACTACCAGAGCACCTCGTTTCACGACGCGCTCTATGTGCGCGATCTGCTCGGCCTGCGGCGCGCGCCCGAGTTCGAGGAGTGGCTGGAGACGATGGAGATTGCCGACGCGAAAGGCGTGCTGTTGCCCACCTCGCCGCGTGTGCCGCTGCTCGCGGGAGCCCAGGAATGGATGGGAAGCGGGATGGGAGTGAGCGCATGAGCGACGCCGTCGAAAAAAATCCGTGGGCCGGCCTCAAGGCGTTCACGAACGCGCGCATCGCGCTGGGCCGCGCGGGCAACGGCCTGCCAACCGCGCCGCTGCTCGCGTTCAATCTCTCGCACGCGCAGGCGCGCGACGCCGTGCATCAGCCGCTCGACGCAGAGGCGCTGCGGCGCGAGCTGGAGGGCGCGGGCTTTGCGACGCTCGGGGTGGCGAGCGCCGCGCCGGACCGAGACCATTATTTGCGGCGCCCCGACCTCGGGCGGCGGCTCTCGGACGAGAGCCGCGCGGCGTTGTCCGACGTGGGCCGCACGAGCCATGAAGGCAAAGAAGGTCCCGACATCGTGTTCGTGGTCGGCGACGGGCTCTCTGCGTTTGCCGCCGCGAAGCAGGCCTTGCCGCTGTTGCAGGCCGTTCGCGAGCGCCTGGACGCCGATTCCGCGGCAGGCCGGGGCTGGCGCGTCGGGCCGGTGGTGGTGGCGCGTCAGGCGCGCGTTGCGCTCGGCGACGAGATCGGCGAGCTGCTGGGTGCGAAGCTCGTGGCGATGCTGATTGGCGAGCGGCCGGGCCTGAGCTCGCCCGACAGCCTGGGCGTGTATCTCACCTGGGCGCCGAAGGTGGGCTGCCACGATGCGATGCGCAACTGCATCTCGAACGTGCGGCCCGAGGGGCTGCCGTACGATGGGGCCGCGCACAAGCTGCACTACCTGCTCACGCATGCGCGGCGGCTCGGGCTGACCGGCGTGGGCCTCAAGGACGACAGCGATGCGCTCCTGCCTGGGGCGCATGAGGCGGAGCGGATCGAATCGGTTTAGGCCCGCCTGCGCGAGCCTGTCGCGAATAGTGCAATCTCGCCCCATGGCGTGACGCACCCCGATTCGTGCGTCGCGCGTGCGTGTTCGCGCCCCTCATTCGCGCCACAATCGTGCGTCAACCTATGGTTGCACCGCATTGGTGTGCACGTGGCGCTGCGCCGATAATGCGCATTTGTTGAACATCGAAGCGAGCGCAGTGCGCCGCCGTTGCGCACCTGTCGCTTGACGCGGAGCGCGCAATGCGCCGCCGCGCGCGCCGCGAGCCATCCCCGCATGGCTGCACGATCTGGCGCGGATATTGCGTCTCCTGCACGGATCGTTTCGACAGACAGGTTGCGCAAGGAGGCACCCCATGGTTCAGAACCCCATGGATCACATGGCCACGCCGTTGGAGCAAACGGCCGAAGACACGCGCCTGAGCGCGCAGGGTGCGCACGCGCCGGCAGGGCACGCCGTGGTGAGCGTCGCGCACGACGCCGATGAACAGGCACGCAATCTCGTCGGCTGGCGGCAGACCTACGACCAGCTCGCGGCGGGCCGCTTCGTCGGCACGCTTACCGAGATTCCGCTCGACACCATGAAGGTGTTCTGCGAGACCACGAGCCACACGCTGCGCCAGGCGTGCGAGGTGCGAGGCGACGCGTACTGGTTCGGCATTCCCGCCGCGCGCGACCGGCAGGCGCGCATCGACGCGCAGCCGTTCGGCGCCCAGGCCTTCGCCGTGCGTCCCGGCAACGTGGAATTCGAACTGGTCACCCCAGCGCAGTTCTCGATTTACGGCGTGGTGGTGCGCGGTGAGGTGCTGCGCCACTACGCGCAGACCGTCGAACGCATGCCGCTCGACGCGCGGCTGCCCGATACCCCCATCGTGCAGGCGGGCGCGGGGCGTCTCGCGCATCTGTGCGGGCTGCTCGCGCAGCGCCTGAGCGATGCGGATGGCACAGCTCATGCGCTTGCGCCGCTCTCGGACTTCGCGCGCAACGACCTGCAGGCCGAATTGCTGGCGGCGCTGTTCGACGCATGCACGGCCGACGACGCCCAGGCGGACGCGGGCCTCGATCAAGCCTCGCGGCGGCGCTGGATCGTCGCGCAGGCGCGCGACTACGTGCTCGCGCACCGCTCCCGGCCGGTGGGCGTGCCCGAGCTTTGCGAGCAATTGCTCGTGAGCCGCCGCACGTTGCAGTACTGCTTTCAGGACGTGCTCGGCATGGCGCCCGCGACCTATCTGCGCGCGCTGCGCCTGAACGGCGCGCGCCGCGACCTGTGCGGGCGCGCGGCTGGTTCGGTGCAGGACGTGGCTGCCGCGTGGGGCTTCTGGCATTTGAGCCAGTTCGCGACGGATTATCGGCGCATGTTCGGCATGCGGCCCTCGGAGGCATTGCGCGCCGCTTGAGCGTGTCAGGCGCCACCGCGCAGAGCGCGGCGCGCGCCTTGCCTCAAGACTCAATCGCGCCCTGCGCACAATTTCATCCGAATACCTGAATATTCGACGGGCGGGCCACGAACTTCCCCGGGCTCGTGCCCGTGAGGCGCCGGAACATCGCGATGAACGCCGACGAAGTCGCATAGCCCAGATCGAGCGCCACGGACTCCACGCTGCGCCCGGCCTGCAGGAGCGGCAACGCGCTCACGAGACGCAGGCGCGCGCGCCACTCGGTCAGCGACATGCCCAGTTCGCGCTGCGCGTGGCGTATCAGCGTGCGTTCGCTCATATGGAAGGCGGCGGCCAGTTCGGCGAGCGGGCGGTTGTCGGCGGGATTGTCGTGGAAGACCTGGAGCACGGCGTTCAACTCGGGGTTGTCCGCGTGGGGCAGATAGCTGCCCGTGGTGGCGCAGGTCGAGAGCAGGTCCACCAGCACGCGCAGCAGGCGCGCGCGCGAAGGCGACTCGCTGCCGTCGTGTCCGGCGGGCGGCAGCGCGCGCAGATGGTCGAGCATCGCACGCACGAGCGGCGAGACCATCATCGCGCAGGTTTGCGCAGGCATCGCAGTGCACAGTTCGCGGCTGATGTAGACCGAGCAGTGCACGGTCTCCGCATGATTGAAGCCGATGTGTTCGGTGCCGGGCGCGATCCACAGGCCCATATGCGGCGGGGCGAGAAAGTACTCCTCGCCGGTCGTGACCTCCGTGATGCCGCTGAACGAATAGACGAACTCGCCCCACGGATGCCGCATCGTTGGATAGCGCGCGTGCGACGGCATGTGCTCGGTGCGGAAATAGACCGGCACGGGCAGCGTGCCGACGAACGGCGGCGGGCTCACGTGCTGCAGCACGTTGCGCGTAGGGGCGGCGGGTGGGCGCGATTTCGGCATGGCGTGAGCGGGCGTGAACAGGCACGAGCAGGTGCGAATGGCGTAAGGCGAGGGGGCGGCGGCGTAGCGGGCTGCGCAGATCGAGCGCCCGGCCGCAGCTTTGACTATGCGCCGGCGGGGAGGGTTCTTCTCAAGGCAGCGAAGAACAATTCCGATTGCAATCGCTCGCTTAGCACCTGATTCGCGACCTTTTGCGCGAGGTCGGCCGTCACGGGCCGCAGCGCGCGCCCGGTCGAGCGTGCGAGCACCTGCAATGCGCAGGCTCGCTCGAGGTAATAGAGATCGTCGAACGCATAATCGATGCGCTCGCCGCACACCACGACGCCATGATTGCCGAGGAAGCCGATGTCCTTGCCCGCCAGCGCATGCGCGATGCGCTCGCCTTCCTCGGGGTCGAGCGCGAGGCCGTTATAGTCGCGGTCCAGCGCGATGCGGCCGTGGTAGCGCATGGCGTTCTGCGAGAGCGTGGTGTCGAGCCCGCAATCTTCGGTGAGCGTGAGGGTCGTGGCATAGGGCATGTGGGTGTGCAGCACGCAGGTCTTGCTGGCGATGCGATGAATCGCGGCGTGGATGAACATGGCCGTTGGCTCCACTTCGTGCCGGCCGGCCACCACGGAACCGGCCGCATCGACGATCACGATATCGTCGCCCTCCACCTCGCTCCACATCAGACCGCGCGGGTTCAGCAGGAACAGGCCGTCCGCGTCGGGAAGCGCCACGCTGAAGTGATTGCAGACGCCCTCGCCCAGACCATAATGCGCCGCCGCGCGCAGCGCGAGCGCGAGATCCGCGCGCAGGACTTCGACGCCTGGATCGTGAAATATGGCTGGAAACTCGTTCATCCTCTCATCTCCTGTTCCGTGCAGCGCTGTTCTCAGGTTTCGCGATGAATCGTTGAAGCCCGGATGCGCCGCTGCACATGCGCGTGGGTGGCTTGCCCGGCTGCATCCAGTGTCGTGGCTTGTGGCGCTGCTGTCCAGCCCTGCCCGGTGCTGGCAGGGCTGGCAAGGCTGTCCTTTGCAGCCGGATACGCCTTATTGAACGCGCGCCGACGTTTGCGCAGCCTGCATCTGCATCTGCATCTGGCGCTGCCGATAGCGCCGGTTCAACCACGACGCCGCAACAACGCAGAGCGCGAGGGCTGCCGTTGCCCCGACCTCCATCCTGTGGTCCTGGCCCACCAGCATCACGGTCAGCACGACGCAGATGAACGCGATGACCGCCCACGTCAGCCACGGAAAGCACCACATCTTCAACTGCGGGCCGTCTTTGGCGATGTCGAGTTTTGCACGCATCCGAAGCTGCGAGACCGCGATGACGAGATAGACGAGCAGCGCGATGGCGCCCGACGTTGCCAGCAAAAAGCTGAACACTTGCTCGGGCACCAGGTAGTTGGCGATCACCGTCAGGAAGCCGAATGCGGTGGAGGCCAGCACCGCCGTGCGCGGCGTGCCCGCCTTGTCGGTTTTGCGCAGCAGCGCGGGCGCATCGTGCCGCACGGACAGCGAATAGATCATGCGCGATGCCGTGTAAAGGGCCGAGTTCAGGCAGCTGGCGACCGACAGCAGCACGACGACGTCGATGATCGCCTTCGCGTTCGGCACGCCGATCAATTCCATGGCGCGCTGATACGAGCCTTGCGACGTCAAGCCGGGATCGGTCCAGGGCACGATCGCCGTGACGATGAAGATCGAGCCGAAATAGAACAATGAAATGCGCCAGATGACCGAGTTGGTGGCGCGCACGATCTGCTGCCGGGGGTTATGCGACTCCGCAGCGGCGATGGTGACGATCTCCGTGCCCATGAAGGAGAACATCGTGGTGAGCATGGCGGCAAAGACGGCGCCGAGCCCGTTCGGCATGAAGCCGCCATATGCCACGAGCCGCGAAGCGCCCGACACGCCGGAATGCGGCAGGAAGCCGAGGATGGCCGCGCCGCCGATGCAGAGAAAGACGATGATCGCGACCACCTTGATCAGCGCGAACCAGAACTCGAATTCGCCGTAGTTCTTGACCGAGAGGAGATTCGTGACGGTCAGGATGAAGGTGATCCCGAGGGCATAGACCCAGGTCGCGATGGAGGGAAACCACGTGTTGAGGATCGTGGCGGCGGCGGTGGCCTCGATCGGGATGACCAGCACCCAGAACCACCAGTACAGCCAGCCGATCGTGAATCCGGCCCAATGGCCGATGGCGTGGTCGGCATAGGTCGAGAACGAGCCGCTGTCGGGCTGCGCCGTGGCCATTTCGCCCAGCATGCGCATGACGAGCACGACGAGCATGCCCGCGAACACATAGGCGAGCAGCGCGGCCGGCCCGGCCTCTGCGATGGCGTGGCCCGAGCCCACGAACAAGCCCGCACCGATCACGCCGCCGATCGACATCATCGTCACGTGACGCTGCTTCAGTCCACTGCTTAGTTTCGTGTCCTTCGATACCTGCATGTCTTCTCCATTGTCAAGCACTTGTGTCCAATACAGCGCACAAAGTCTCGTTCGCACATGAATTGGCGTCAAGGGGCAATCCATGCGCGTTTGATAATGGCGCGGTTTCGCATAAAGAAAATGGCGAGATCGGCATTCTCACGCGTGCACTGCGCGATGAGATCCCATTCACAATGGCTTCGCATAGAACGATCGCGCCATTGTCACGCATTGAAACGACGCCGCCGGCTACGTTGACCAGAGCTTCCGGCAATAACTTCGGAGTGCAGATGTTTTGTGCGCGCGGCGGAGCGGCACGTATCGCCCGCCCGCCGTCTGCAGGGCGGCGTGGCGTTCGTGATCGACATGCAGGCGCTGGCGGAGCTGCTTGCGTTGTTTTTCTGGCGCACGGGAGCGCGAACACCGGCGCGGGGGCGCAGTGCCCGCGCGCGTTACGCGTAGCGCGCGAGAAACATGTCGGCGGCGGCTTGCGCGACTTGCTGCTGCTCGTCTTCGCCCAGCGGCGGCTGGCCCATCGTGATCTGTGGCCAGAACGCAAATGCCTTGACGAGTCCATGCAACTGCTGCGCGGCGAACAGCGGGTCGTCGATGCGCAGGCGGCCGTCGGCGGCCGCGGCGCGGATCCACACAGTCAAATCCTCTTCGCGCTGCCCGAGGCGCGCCACCATGTCCCGCGCGCGCTCGGGCGAGTGGATGCCCGCCCCGATCGCCACACGCGCAAGCGCGAGGAACGATTCGTCGGTCATCAGGCGCAACTTGCGCAGCAAGAGCGCCAGTAGTTGCTCGCGCAGCGGCTGCCCGGCCTGGTACGCGGGCGGTGCGCTGCCCTCGCTCGCGTCCCAGAGCCGATGCAGGATGGCCGCAAACAGCGCCTCCTTGCTCGGGAAGTGGTTGTAGACCGTGCGCTTCGAGACGCTCGCGCGGGCGGCGATGCGGTCCATGCTGGTGAGGTCGTAGCCGGCGGCGAGAAATTCCTCGATGGCCGCCTCGAGAATGGCGGCGCGCTTACGGTCGGTCAGGCGTTGGGGAGTGGCGTTCTGATCCATACAAGAATTTTACACCGAGCAGTTTACTTTTATCCAAAATAAACTACACTTTGGAGTCTACTTTTCTTGCCGGGAGACTCCATGGCATCGATCCCCGATTTTCTCGACCGCATGCTCGGATTCGCCGCCGCGCGCCGCTCGCGCGTCATGTCGGGCGGCTCGCCGCAGCACGACGGCACGCGCTTTCGCAATGTCCGTCCGCGCCCGGTGGAAGGGCTCGCGAAGAGCCTCGGTATTGTCTGGAATGTGCTGTTCAGGAAGCCGCAGGGCACCATGCCGGCGGGCGCGCTGCCCGTCGATGCGCTGAGCCGCGCCGACCTCGAAGCCGCGCCCGACCGCAGCCTCTACCGACTCGGCCATTCCACGCTGCTTCTGAAATTGCGCGGTGAGTACTGGCTCACCGATCCGGTGTTCGGAGAGCGGGCTTCGCCGTTCAAGCGCATGGGGCCGAAGCGTTTTCACGCGCCGCCCATCGCGCTCGAGAACCTGCCGCCGTTGCGCGGCGTGATCCTCTCGCACGATCACTACGACCACCTCGACCGCGAGACCGTGCTCGCGCTCGCCGCCACCACGGGCGTGTTTCTTGCGCCGCTGGGCGTGGGCGACCGGCTGATCGAATGGGGTGTCGACGCGGCGAAAATACGGCAGCTCGACTGGTGGCAGAGCTCCGAGGTGGAAGGTCTGACGTTCACGGCCACGCCCGCGCAGCACTTCTCCGGGCGCAGCCTGTTCGACGGCAACAGCACGCTGTGGGCCTCGTGGGTTATCGCCGATGGCGATCTGCGCGTGTTCTTCAGCGGCGATACGGGCTACTTCGAGGGCTTTCGCGAGATCGGCGAGCGCCTTGGGCCGTTCGACGTGACGCTGATCGAGACCGGCGCTTATGACGCGCAGTGGCCGTATGTGCATATGCAGCCCGAAGAGACGGTGCAGGCACATCTCGACTTGCGCGGCCGCTGGCTCATGCCGATCCACAACGGCACCTTCGATCTGGCGATGCACCGCTGGCAAGAGCCGTTCGAGCGCGTCACGGGACTGGCGCTTGCGCGCGGCGTGGCGCTGGCGACGCCGCGCATGGGCGAGCGGCTCGACCTGGCGGCGCCGCATCGCGGCGAGCGCTGGTGGCGCGAGGTGGCGGGCGAGGCCGTGGCAACAGGCGGACGCGTGCGCGGGTGGCTGTGCCGCGAGGAGGGCGGGGCGAATTCGTGAGGGGGCGCTTGCCCTGGCGTTGCGTGGTTGGAGTTGTTCGGCAGCGCTCTGCGCTGTATGGCCTGGCCGAGCCAGGTTTCCCCAGCCCAAAAACAAAGCCGCCGGCAAGAGCCGGCGGCTTCACGGACCACACGAGTCAGGCGAGCCGTTGAGCAAGCCGTTACGCCTTGATCCCCGGCGAGCGTGCCGGCGTATTGGCCGGCGCGACGGCGGGAACCGGGGCGCGTTGCGCCGGCGCCGCGAGCGCGTGCCTGTACCACGCGTGGAAATGGCGCATGCCGTCCTCGAGCGGCGACTGATACGGCCCGGCGTCGCTCACGCCGCGCCGGGCCAGACGCAGGCGTCCCGCGTCCATGCGCTCGGCAATCTCGTCGTCTTCGATCATCGTTTCCAGATACGCGGCGCGCTGGGCTTCGATGAACTCGCGCTCGAAGGCCGCGATTTCCTCGGGGTAATGGAACTCGATCACGTTGAGCGTTTCTTGCGGCCCCTTCGGATAGAGCGTCGAGACCACTAGCACGTGCGGGTACAGCTCGATCATCTGGGTCGGAAAATACGCGAGCCAGATGGCGCCGAACTCGGGCGCCTCGCCGCCGCGATAGTCGAGCAGGCGGTCGTGCCACGCGCGATACGCCTCCGAGCCCGGTTGCGCAAGCGCCGCATGCACGCCTACGCGCTGCATGCTGTACGTATCGGCGAATTCCCAGTCGAGGTCTTCGCAGGTCACGAAGCGCCCGAGCCCGGGGTGGAACGGCGCGACGTGATAGTCCTCCAGATAGACCTCGATGAAGGTCTTCCAGTTGTAGCGGCAGGTGTGCGTTTCCACGTGGTCGAGCACGTAGCCGGAAAAATCGAACTCGGGCCGCGCGAACACGCTGGCCATGTCGTGCGCCGGATCGCGTGGCCCTTCGTAGAGGAGTCCATGACAATGGCGCAGCGCGAAGCGTTCGAGATTGCGGCAGGGCTTGCGCACGAACTCGGGCGCGCCGATCAGCTCGCCGCGCGCATCGTAGGTCCAGCGGTGCAGCGGGCAGACGATGTTGCCGCCCGTCGCCGCGAGATTGCCGCGCGTGTGTGTGGCGTTCAGGGTTTCGCCACCGTTGCTGCCGTTGTTGCCACCGTTGCTGCCGTTGCTCGTGCCTGGCAGGCCTCCCAGCATCAATGCCTGCCGGTGGCGGCACACGTTGGAGAGCAGTTGCACGCCTTTGGCGCCACACGCATCGCGCACCAGGATGCGGCCGCCTTCGTCCTGCGGCAGGCGCCGCCAGTCGCCGGGCTCCGGCACCGACTGCGCATGCCCCACGTAAAGCGCCGATTGCGCAAAGATGCGCGCCATCTCGCGCTCGAACAGCGCCTCGTCGAAATAGGCGCTGGCGGGCAGTTGCAATGGGCTCGCTGTCGCATCGGCCGGCGGGGCGAGATGCGTCAGGTTGCTGATGTCGTTCATCGATCGATTCCTTTCGGTTGGACGCCATGCGCTTCGAGCACGGCGTCCCGTTCGGCATTCAGTCGCACGATGCGTTCGTGCTTCGCGAGCCGCGGACACGTGCTGCACATTTCGCCGTCGCGGCGGCGGTAGTGGTAGCAGCAGGTCCGGCGTTCGAGCGCGAGCGAGCACGAGCCGTCGCTGCGTGCGAACGCGAAGTAGCCGCCGCAGTCTGCGAGACCGAGCGCGGCAAGCCACTGGCGGCCGAGCGCGTCTACCTGCGCGTGGCTCCACTCGGGCCGCATCTTGCGTGCCGCGAGCAGGGCGGCGAGCACCACGTCGGCTTGTGTCCCGCGCGCCACAGCCGGATTCACGTGGATCACGGGCGTGAGGGCGGCGTAGATCTGGGCGCAGCACGCGGCGATCTCGCGCGCGGCGTGCGCGATCAACCGTTCGGTGTCGCCTGTTGCGGGCGCGTGATCGGGCAGGCGCACCTCGCGCGTCCAGCCTTCGGAAACCGGTTGCGCGAGCGCGGCGAGCGAGAGCACGCGCTGCGCAGCATGCACGCCGATCACGCTCAGATACACGGGCTGCCAAATCAGGATGCCCCAGCAGCGCGAAGCCCAGTAGGCGCGCCCAGCCTCTGGGTAGGCCCGGGACCAGTGCGCGAGCAGGGCATCGAGAGCAGCGCGGTTGCCTTCGTCCGCGCGCGGTGCGGGGCATACGTACACCGGGTCTTGCACGGATCGAGCGCTTGGCGCTTCAGGTTGCGCCAGCACCACGCCGCGCAAGCCCGGCACGAGACGCGCGGCGAGTCGCAGCATGTCCTCCAGTGCGCGGTTCGCCGCCATGCTTATGCTTCTACCGCTTCCACGGCGGCGCGCTTGCCTGCCGCGAGCGACGCCGGTTGCACGTCACGCCTTCCGGCAAGCGGGTTGCGCAGATTGCCCGCCATCTTCAGGTTGCCGGCGGGGTCGGCGAGATTGACCATCTGCAGGTTGTTGCCCAGTTGCAGGCGGTTCAGGCAGGAGTGCAGGAACTCGGGCGCGAACAGGTCGTAATCGGCGAACTTCTGCGCAAGCTCCGGATGCTCGCTCTGGTAGCGCGCGACGCAGCGCGCCACGGCGTTCCAGAATACGTCCTCGCTGCAGCAGCCGTGCTCGACGAGAATCTGGTTCACGTAGCGGAAAAAGCCGTCGAACACGTCGATGAAGATCGCCAGCAGCTTGACGTTCTCGGGCACGTCCACCGCAAGCCGCTTGACGTTCTCGGGCAGCTTCGCGTCTTTATTCAGGATTGCAGATTCTTCCGCGATGTCCTTCATGATCGCGCGCACCGGCACGTGGCTTTCGAGCACGAGAATGAGGTTTTCGCCGTGCGGCATGAACACGAGGTCGTGCGTGTAGAAACAATGCACGAGCGGCGCGAGATACGCCTCCATGTAGCGGTCGAGCCAGGCTTCGGTCTCAAGCCCCGATGCCTCGATGAGCGCGGGCAGCAGCGCGCGGCCGTGGCGGTCCGTGTGCAGCAGCGCGGCCATGGTCATGAGGCGTTGGCCATCGCCGGCGAGCGCGAGTGGGTTCTCGCGCCACAACGCGGAGAACATCTTCTTGTAGGGGCTGTCCGCCTGCACGGCCGCCTCGTAATAGCGGTTGCGAAAGCCCATCGACGCCACTTCGCGCAGGATCGTGAAGCCCTTGCTGCGCAGATACGGGTCGTTCTGAACCATGCCCTTGATGAAGTCGTTGATGGCGGGCGTGCCCGACATGTAGTAGGGCGAGAGGCCGCGCATGAAGCCCATGTTGAGGATCGACAACGACGTCTTCACATAGCGTTTCGAGCGGTCCGAGACGTTGAAGAACGTGCGGATCGACTGCTGCGCGAGATAGCGGTCGTCGCCGTAGCCGAGGCAGATGATGCGGTTCGTCGCCACGTAGGACGCGAACGCAATGGAGAGCTTGTTGAACCACTGCCACGGGTGTGCGGGCATCAGGCGGTAGTCGTCGAAATCGCAGCCGCGCGACTCGACGATGGCCCGGTAGCGCGCGATGGTCGGTGCGCCGAGCTCGTCGTTCATGAGCCGCTCGTAGTCGAGGTCTTCGGCGCAATGAAACGCGGCATTGTCCTTGTGCACGGCGAGCCATATCACCTGGATGGCCGAAGCGGCTTCCGGCGCGAATGCGCGATAGTCGCCAGCGTCGAAGCCCAGCCGTCCGTTGTTGGCGACGAAGCCCGGGTGCCCTTCGCTCATGGCGGTCTCGATGGCCTGGAAGTCCGCGTTCAGCAACTCGGGCGTATCGGGACCCGCCTTCACGGCCTTGTAAGCCGCGCCGTAGAGCGTGCTGCTGATTTCGTCGAGATAGATCGGCAGCATCTCTTCCTTGATGCCAAGGCGCGCTTTCACGTCGAGAATGAACGCGAGCGCATCGAGTGGCTGTTCAGCGCCGTTCTCGGTGCAGACGATCGTCTCCGGGCGGATGCTCCAGTGGCGCAACGCGAGCAAGCGGGCTTCGAACGTGTAAGCGCGCGTGCCGTCGTCGGAATTCAATGCGTAGCGCGCGTAGCCAACGCCTGGTGCATCTCCGGTGCGCAGCGGCTCGACGATGAGTTCATGCGCGTACTCCGCAATGGCCTTGCGCACCAGCATGCGGTTCGCTTCGCGCCAGACTTCGGGTGTGAGATGCGCGGCGGCCTCGCGCGGTGCGAGCTGGACGTGTTGCATAGAAGGTTGGGCGAGGAGTTGGGTCATGGCATGGCGTCCTTTTAGAAGTCCTGTTGAATGGCGGCGTAAAAATCGGCCCGCGTGCAGAATGCGAGCGAAGCAGTCTTTTCGCGGAACGGCACGTCTTTCGCGTAGACGAAGCCCATTGCACGATTGAGCGCATGAATGCGGGTGTTGCGTGCATCGGGTTCCACGACAATGCGCTCGGCGCTCAATTGCTCGAACAGGAACGTCATGAGCGTGCGGAACACGAGGCGTGTGTAGCCGGGCTCGGGCGTCCTGGCCGGCCCCACGAAGAGGTGCATGCCTAGATCGCCCGCGCGCACCGCGTAGTGCTCGCCGGCTTCGTCGTGCGCCGGGTCGTAGCTCTCGAAGAGGAACGCGGGCGCGCCGTGCCGCAGGCCGAGCCAGGCCCGCGCGTGCCCCGAGTCTTCGATGGCACGATAGAACGCGGCCACTTCACGCACGCTCTTCTCGCGCATGTTCCAGAACGCGGCGCGTTCTTCGGCGAACCAGCGCTGGAGCGTGGGCGCGTCGCGCTCCGGCTCGAGCGGGCGGATCTGGAAGGCGTCGAGGCTGGCGCAGTGCGTTTCGCGGCGCACGCGGGAAGCGGTGGGCACGCGGCTGGCGGCGCGCGGCAGCGCTGAATGCAGCGCGATTTCTTCGGCAACGATGTCAGTTCGCACGGGCGGTGACTCCTGAGTCGGTGAGGTCGCGGGAAGGGGCGCATTCGGCGGCCCGGCGTGCTGGATCGGACACGTCGGACGTACCGGCGCGCGGGCGCTCGAGCAGCCAGGCGGCCAGCCACGCGGTGATCAGGAGGCCCGCCGAGGCGATGAAGAACGGCGCGCGCAGTCCGGTCGTATCGACGATCGCGCCCGCCGCGAACGAAGCGAGCAGCACGCCCAGGTTCTGGAAGAAGTTGATGACGCTGTAATCGGCGGCATAGGAGACCGGCGTGCTGAGCGCGAACATCGTCACGTCGAGCTTCACGACGATCTGGAAGAGCGCCCAGCCGAATATCACCCGGCCCGCGACGATAGCGAGCGGCGCCTCCACGCCTTGCAGCAGCATGCCCGCGGTGCACAGCAGCAGGTTCGCGGTCATGTGATTGGGCAGCCGCTTGCCACGCGCGGCAATGCGCTTGTTGATGCGCAGCGCGGCCAGCGCGACCATGCCGGGAATCGCAAAGACGAGGCCGGAGGCGAGCTCGCTCGACGAGCCGGTTACGTCTTGCCAGTACGACGACATGAACGGCCGGATCAGATACACGCAGAAGTCGAACGCGAGCATGAGCAGCGCGAGCCGCAGGATCGGCATGCGCTCGCGCAGGCTGGGGCGGAGCGCATGCGCCTCGGCATCATCGGCATCATTGACCCAGAAGCGGCAGCGCCGCGCGATGCGATGCGTACGGATCAGGTGCATGCAGATCGCCATCTGCACGAAATCGCCGGCGGCCATCGCGAAGATGCAGTGATGCGCGTCCCATACCTGCATGACCAGGCCGCCCGCCACGGCGCCCGCAATCGCGCCGAAATGCACGACCACCGAAAGCACGCCGATGGTGTGCGCATGCGATGCCTTCGCTTCGAGCCGCATCATGTACGGGTACATCAGCAGATAGCTGCTCTTGCACATGAACATCGCGAGCGAGAGCGCCCAGAAGAGCGGCACCGTGGACGCGAAATAGCTTGCGACCGAGAGCACGCCTGCCGCGCATTGCGTGTAGACGAGCAGATGCATGGCGTCGAGGCGCTTTGCAGCGCGTGCCCAGACGGGCAGCGTGAGCATCACGGCGATGGAGATGCACGCCACGTATGCGCCCGCGTGCACGGGGCTCGTCACGCCGTAGCGCGCGGCGAAGAACTGCGGATAGAACGGGATCAGGATCGCGTCGCTGACGACGGCGAAGGTCGTCATCAGGATGATGGTATTGCGCAGATTCATTGCGTCTCCAGCGGCGCTTTCACGAAGGCATCCGTATCGGGCACCGAGAAGTCCTGCAGCGCGATGCGCCGCTCGATCTTGTAGTGCTCCTCGCCGGTCAGCTCGCGCAGAATGCAGGAGTTGCGGTAGCAGCTCATGCCCAGGTCGGGATTGGTGAGGCCGTGGCTGTACAGCCCGGCGTTCTGCACGAAGATGTCGCGTTCGTTCACGTCGATTGCGTAGTTGCGCGAGAGACGATAACGGCCCTTGTCGTCCCAGCGGATGCGCTCGCGTATGCCGTCGATGAAACCGGGCACGTTCTGGCCATAACCGGTTGCGAAGATCGCGCCGTCGGTCGCATGCGTGTACTGCACGCCTTCGTCGCGCTGCACGAAGCGCAACTGGAAACGCGCCTCGTTGCGGTCGTAATGGCAGCCTGTGAGTTCCGAATTGGTGATGAGCCGCGCGGGACTTCCACCGCGGCCCGCGCGGCTGCGCCGGTCGTCGAGCAGGTCGTAGATCTGGTTGATGAGCGAGGCGTTCACGCCCTTGTAGAGGCTGTCCTGCCTCGCGATGATGCCCTCGCGCACATTGTCCGGCAGGTTGTAGAAGTAGTCGATGTAGTCGGGCGAGATCATCTCCAGCGTGAGCTTGGTGTTCTCCATCTGGAAGAAGCGCGGCGAGCGCGTGATCCATGTGAGCGCATAGTCGTGCTCGTCGCACTCTTTGAGCAGATCGTAGAAAATCTCGGCGGCGCTCTGGCCACTGCCGATCACGGCAATCGAACGCTTCTTTTGCAGCTCCCGCTTGCGGGCCACATAGTGCGCGCTATGAATGCAGTGTTCGCGCGCCTCTTCGCAGCACGGCGGCAACTGAGGCACCGAGCCCACGCCGATCACGAGACGCGCCGCGCGATGCACGAACGGCGCACCGGTCCGCACGTGACGTCCGCTCACGACGTAATGACCTTCGCCGCCGTCACCCGCCGTGCGCTCCACGTATTCCACGCGCTCCACCTGCGAGCTGAACGCGATGCTCGAAAGCTGGCGGATCGCCCATTTGCAGTAGCGGTTGTATTCGGCGCGGCTCAGATAGAAGCGCTCGCGAATGTAGTACGCGTAGAGCTTGCCTTCCTGCTTGCAGTAATTGAGGAAGCTGAACGGGCTTTTCGGGTCGGCGAGACTCACGAGGTCCGCGAGAAAGGGGTTTTGCAGCGTGGTGTCGTCGATCAGCATGCCGGGATGCCAGTCGAAGTCCTCGTTGCGTTCGAGGAACAGACCGCGCAGGTCGCGGATCGGCTCGGCAAGACACGCGAGACTCAGGTTGAACGGCCCGAGGCCGATCGCGATGAAGTCGAGCACGCCGGAGCCTGGCGCGGGCCGTGAATGGGCTTTCGATTTGACATTAGGTGTACTCATGATTGAGCTTTCACTCGGGCCGGACAGGACCATGTTGAGGTACCTCATCGATGGACGAAGACGGGAAGGACAGTCACAAAGGCGACACAAGGCACGGGCGCAGGAAACGTCTGCCCGAACCGGCGTCTGAACGATGTAAATGAGAACGATTCGTGTTTGTGGATCATAGAAAACTCGATCGCACATGGCAAGGACGAAACGCGACATCTTGAGGATGACGAACGAGTTGGTTGATCCAGCAGGCATGAAGCCCGATCACCGAACAGGGTCCGGAAAGCCCCAGCGCACCGGCTCGCGAGCGGGATCGACCGCACTGTGCCCGGTGCGTGCCCATGAAGCGCCTTCGGTCGCTTTTTTATGAAAAATCTTCATATGAAAGACCCTGCGGCTGTCGGGGAGATTGACACGACGCTGGGCAAGTCAACCTGACGAACTGATGCGAGACGCTTTCAAAAGGCGAAAGGCTTTGCTAAGATGCCGCCCGATACGTAATGAGAATGAGTCGTATTTATATTTCGGGGCGAGAGGCGCCCCCCAACTCTGGCCGATATGAAGAACCAACACACCACACGCCATACGGGGCGCAGGCTCCACCGTCCAGTGCGGATTGCCGCCTGGCTTGCGTTTGCCGCCGCGGCCCAGTCCGCCTTTGCCCAAGCCTCAGCCGGCGAGGGCGCCGCTGCGCAGGCGAAGCCCACGAGTGGCGCGAGCGCCGCGACCCCCGCTGGGACCGCCTCAGGCACGGCATCGTCGGCCGCCGAGCAGTCGCTGCCCGCCGTGAAGGTGAGCGCCGCCGCCGAGACCGACTCGCCGTTGCATCTGGAAACGCCGGTTTCGAACGGCGCGCTCGGCACGCGCTCGCAGCTCGACACACCGTTCTCGACCACGGTGGTCACGGGCGAGGATCTCGCCGACCGCCAGGCGAACAAGCTCGGCGACGTGTTTGCCGGCGACGCCTCGGTCACGGACAACAGCAACGCCTATAGCGCGTGGGCGACCTACATCACGATACGCGGCCTGCCCATCGACTGGCAGAACGGCTTTCGCATCGACGGCAATCCGTTCATTTCGTACGGCATCACCATGCCCTACGAGAATCTGGAGCGCGTCGAGCTGCTCAAGGGCCTCGGCGGCTTCATGTACGGCTTCGCGCAGCCGGGCGGCGTGGTCAATTACGTCACGAAGAAGCCGGAAAAGGATCCGGTCACGAGCCTCGACCTCGGCTATCGGATGGATGGCGTGCTCTCCCAGCACGTCGACCTGAGCCGCCGCTTCGGCCCCGATGGCATGTTCGGCGCGCGCATCAACTACACGCACGAGGCGGGCAAGACCTACAACGCGGGCGACATCAACCGCAACTCGCTGGCGCTCGCGCTCGACGGGCAGCTCACGCGCGACCTGCAGGTCTACTTCAACGCGATCTATCAGCAAAGCCGTTCGAGCGGACAGACGCCGGCCATCTACACCGGCAGCTACACGGCCTCGAGCCTGCCCGCGACGATCAGCGGCGGCACCAACTCGCTCGCCGGCACCGACCAGCATCTGAACACCAACCTGCAGCTCTACACGGCCGGCGTCAAATACCAGATTGCGCCGGACTGGACCTTCAATACCTCGGCGAGCTACAGCAAGTCGACGCGCGACCGCAACGAGAGCACGCTCACGCTGCTCGACCAGGCGGGCAATTACACCGACAACCGCTGGAACGGTGACGAAGGCCATCAGGACATCTACTGGCAGGGCACCTTCGAAGGCAAGGTGAAGACCGGGCCGCTCACGCATCAACTGGTGTTCGGCGCGGCGGTGCAGCGTCAGACCAACGACTACGGCACGGCGGCGGGCACGGTCATGATGAAGCTCGGCGAGGGCAATCTTTACGAGCCCAACCCGTTTCGCTACTACTCGGGCAGCGGCCTGCAGAAGTACCGCGCGAGCGAGATCAACCAGAAGTCGCTGTTCGTGAGCGACACGGTGGAGCTAACGAGCCGCTGGTCGGTGCTCGCGGGCCTTCGTTATACGAATTACGATCAGGAGTCCTTTGCGGAGTCCGGGGCGACCACGTCGGCGTATGGGCAGAACGGCGTTGTCACGCCAACCTTCGCGCTCATGTACAAGCTCGAGCCGCAAACCACGCTCTATGCGAGCTATGTGGAGTCGCTTGAGCCGGGGCAGATCGTTTCGGATATCTATGCGAATGGCGGGTCGGTGCTGCGCCCGCTGCGCTCGCGCCAGTACGAAGTTGGCATCAAGAGCGAGCACGCGCGCTGGAGCGCGAACGCGGCGCTGTTCCGCATCGAGCGCGGCGCGAGTTACGCGAACAGCCAGAACGTGCTTACGCAGGATGGCGATTCGATTTATGAAGGTATCGAGGCGGGCGGCAGCGTGAGCCTTGGGCGCAGCTGGCAGGTATCGGGCGACGTCATGCTGCTCGATACGTGGTACGCGAAGGGGCAGCAGTATAACGGCCAGCGCGTGGCTGGTGCGCCGCAGTTCGTGGCGGCGGGGCGTGTGACCTACGACGTGCCGTTTGTGCCGGGCCTGCGGTTGGGCGCTGACGCGAAGTACACGGGTAACACCGAAGTGCGTCCGGCCGGTAACCTGGAGACAGGCGGCTATATGCTCGTGAATGTGGGTGCGAACTATGTGACGCGCATTGGTGGGCATGATGTGACGCTGCGTGCCGCTATCGATAACATTACGAATCGCCGGTACTGGATGTTCCAGTACGATAACTATATCGCGCCGGGCGATCCGCGTACCGTGAGCTTGAATGCGAAGATTGATTTTTAAGTGAGGGTGGGGAGGGATGGAGTTTGGGTGGGGCGCTGGGCGCGTGGGCCTTTCCTTGTTTTCATGTAGGTATATTAGTGTTGCCCCTGTGCGGGGCGGCACCTACTTTTCTTTGCAGCCGCAAAGAAAAGTAGGCAAAAGAAAGCGGCTCACACCGCCAGTGTGACGCTGTCCCCCACTGCCCTGTAAATCAGAGTGGCTCCGGGGCATCCGTCACCTCGCACACTCCGCGTTAGTGACAAGGGGCTCATCCGTCCCGCCGCGCGCTACGCGCGGGCGGAAGGGTATGCAAGGAAAACCGCGCGTGCTGCGGGCGAATGCGCGATAGTAGTGCCGAGCAAATACACTGGATTCCTACTAAAACGCGTGCGCCCAACCGGTTTTGGTTATGCCCCACGGCGCGCGGAGCGCCGCCGGATGAATGAGCCCTTAGTCACTCCGGCGGACGGCGAGTGGTGACAGACGCCCCGGAGCCACTTCGATATAAGGTTAGTGGTCCACTGCGTCACACTGGCGGTTTGAGCGGCTTTCTTTTGCCTACTTTTCTTTGCCGCTGCAAAGAAAAGTAGGTGCCGCCCCGCACAGGGGTAACGCCAATAGACCGACATGAAATCAAGGAAAGGCCAACACTCAAAACCAGCAACCAGCAGTAAACTGAGCGCCCGACACCGGGCCGACCAGGCCCAAAAAAACCTCCCCTCAAAAGCCGCGCCGAACGGCAATCGTAGCGCCCGTGCTATGCGAATGCAGAATCGCGACGCGCGCCGTGGCGGAAAACACCCATTCGTCGACGGTCAGCGAGAGCCGCCGCTGGGGTTGCGCACCAATCGTCAAAATGGTGTCCGGCAACTGGGTGATCGCGAGTGCCGGCGCAGGCGGCCCGCCCAGATGGAGATCGCTTGAGGTCTGCTGCTGCGCCACGCCTGGCGTTGGAGGCGCTTTCCCGGCGCCGAGCCGGAAGTCATGGGTGACCTGGGCACTATAGAAGTTCGTCAGTTGCGTATCGAAGGGGGCGTGCTGTTGCGCCTGATACTGGAACTCATAACGCTGCAACCAGGTTTGAGGCCCAGGAATGGACGGGACGATCTCCATGGGTGCGGGCGCGATACTCGCGACCGTCATCTCTTCTGGCGCGTCCCCGAGCGGGCCGTCCGCGAGCGCATACCCGCTCAGCAGGAGACATATTGCGCCGACAATCCTTTCGTTCAGGCACGCCATGGACATGCCTCCAATGCGGGCCGCGCAGGTAAGGAATGGAAACGTCACGCTACCGGATGTTATGTCCGGACCGACCGCCTGGGCGGCTGCAATTGCCATCTCACATCTCAAACATTTTAGACAGTCAATCACGACGTGCCGTGCAAATCTATGCGGGCGCGCACATAGGGCAATTGGCGCACGAACAACGTGGCGCGCAGTTGCATCACTGGCGGTCTGTCGCTATCGGTTGTCAGTTTTGAGCTATATGACTTGAACGTGACGCGGGAATACTACGCCGGTCAAGAATGAAACTCGGCGGGGCCGGAATGAGAAAGCATGTGGATGGCGCGGCAATCGCCATCATGGTGACGCTGTGCCTGATCTGGGGTTTTCAGCAGGTGGCGATCAAGTCGGTGGCGGGCGACATCACGCCCATGATGCAGGTGGGCGTGCGCTCGGGCGGCGCGGCGGTGCTCGTCTGGCTGTTCAACCGGCTGATTGCGCGCGAGCGCTGGCTGCCCGGCGTCGCGTTGCGCTCCGGGCTCGTGGTGGGCGTGCTGTTCGCGTTCGAATTCCTGTTCGTGGCCGAAGCGCTGCGCTGGACCAACGCCTCGCACGTGGCCGTGCTGCTCTACACCGCGCCCATGTTCGCGGCCATCGGCCTGCATCTGAAGCTGCCCGACGAGCGTCTCGCCCGCCTCCAGTGGGCCGGCATCGGCCTCGCGTTCGCGGGCGTCGCCGTCGCGTTTCTCGGCCCGGCGCTCGTGGGCGGGGGCCGCGCGGCGGGCGCCAACTGGCTGCTTGGTGATTTCATGGCCCTGTGCGGCGGCGCGGCGTGGGGCATGACCACGGTGGTCGTGCGCACCACCCGCTTGAGCGAGGCGCCCGCCACGCAGACGCTCTTTTATCAGCTCGCGTGCGCCTTCGTCCTGCTGGTGCCGTTTGCGTTCGCCACCGGCCAGACCACGTTTCACGGCACGCCGCTCGCGCTCGTGAGCCTCGTCTTCCAGACCACCGTGGTGGCTTTCGTGAGCTACCTCGTCTGGTTCTGGCTGCTGCGGCGCTACTTTGCGGCGCGCCTTGGCGTGCTTTCGTTCATGACGCCGCTCTTCGGCGTGGCGATGGGCGTGCTGCTGCTGCACGAACAGGTCGACGCCGCCTTTCTCGCGGGCTCGGCACTCGTGCTAGTGGGTCTTTTGATCGTGAACGGCCAGGCGTGGCTGCGCCAGCTGTTCGTGCGCGGCGCCCGCGCGGAGGGCGGTGCGGGCATCTGAGCCTTGTGGCCGGGAATACCCGGGGGAGCGTGGGCAGGTCCGGTACGCGCTATGCCGAAATCGTCATTGCCGTTGAGCCGTTCGAACAAGACGGCCAGACGGGCGAGACCTACGATTGTCGGCATGAAAACCCTCACCGTAATCGACTCCCATACCGGCGGCGAGCCCACGCGGCTCGTGACCGAAGGCGGCCCCGAGCTGGGCCGCGGCCCGCTCAGTGAGCGGCTCGAAATCTTCCGCCGCGACTTCGACCGCATGCGCGCCGGCATCGTGAACGAGCCGCGCGGCTCGGACGTGATGGTCGGTGCGCTGTTGTGCGAGCCGCACGACCCGGGCTGCTCGGCGGGCGTGATCTTCTTCAACAACGTGGGCTTTCTCGGCATGTGCGGGCACGGCACGATCGGCCTGATCGTGTCGCTCGCGCATCTGGGGCGCATCGCGCCGGGCGTGCACCGCATCGAAACACCCGTGGGCGAAGTCGAGGCCGAATTGCACGCGGACCACAGCGTGACGGTGCGCAACGTGCCCGCGTACCGCTATCGCCAGGGCGTGCCGCTCGACGTGCCCGGCCTCGGGCGCATCCATGGCGACATCGCCTGGGGCGGCAACTGGTTCTTCCTCGTCTCCGATCACGGTCAGCAGCTCGAATTCGCCAATGTGGAGTCGCTCACGCAAACGTCGTGGGCCATCCGCCAGGCGCTCGAAGCCAACGGCATCACGGGCGAAGGCGGCGCGCTGATCGACCATATCGAGCTGTTCGCCGATTCCGACAAGGCCGGCGTTGACAGCCGCAACTTCGTGCTGTGCCCCGGCAAGGCCTACGACCGCTCGCCGTGCGGCACGGGCACGAGCGCGAAAGTCGCGTGCCTCGCGGCCGACGGCCTGCTCGCGCCGGGCGCGAAATGGCGCCAGGAGAGCATCGTTGGCAGCGTGTTCGAGGCGCAATACGAAACCGGCGCGGACCTCGCACCCGGCTACGTGCGCCCGAGCATTCGCGGCACGGCGCACTTGAGTGCCGAGTCCAAACTGATCTTCAGCGACGACGATCCCTTCGCCTGGGGCATTTGCGCGTGACGAAGGCGATGGCTTCCTGTCCCGATGTGATCGTGGTGGGCGCGGGCATCGTGGGCGCGGCGTGCGCGTATGAGCTCGCGCAGCACGGCGCCGACGTGCTCGTGCTCGAACGCGCGGGCGTGGGCGGCGGCGTGAGCGCGGCGGGCATGGGGCACCTCGTGGTGATGGACGATTCGCCCGCGGAGTTCGCGCTTTCGGCGTGGTCGCGCGAGCTGTGGCTCGATCTCGCGCCGCGCCTGGGTGAGCGCGAGGCCTTCGTGCGCTGTGGCACGCTGTGGGTGGCCGCCGACGACGACGAATGGGCACTCGCGCAAACGCGCCAGCAGGCGCTCGCGAGCCAGGGTGTGGCGTGCTCGATGCTGGACGCGCAACAGGTGCGCGAGGCGGAGCCCGCATTGCGCCACGATTTGCGAGGCGGCATGGTGATTCCCGACGACGGCGTGGTCTACGCGCCCGCTGTCGCCGCGTGGCTGCTTGCGCAGCCGGTGAAAGGGCGCATGACGTGCAGGCTTCAGACGCAAGTCGCGCGCGTGGACCGCGCGGGTGTGGTGCTGGCCGATGGTCAGACGCTTGCGGCAGGCGCCGTGCTGATCGCCAGCGGCCTGCAGGCCGCCGAGCTCCTGCCCGGCCTGCCGATGCAGGCAAAGAAGGGACATCTGCTCATCACGGACCGCTACCCGGGCACGGTGCGCCACCAGGTGCTCGAGCTCGGCTATATCAAGAGCGCGCACAACGCGACCGGCACTTCGGTGGCGTTCAACGTGCAGCCGCGGCCCACGGGGCAACTGCTGATCGGCTCGTCGCGCCAGTTCGACAGCCTCGACCCCGCCGTGGAGCCGGCCATCCTCGCGCGCATGCTGCGCCGGGCCGCCGAGTATCTGCCGGAGCTGCCGTCGCTCAATGCGATTCGCGCATGGACGGGCTTCCGGCCCGCAACCACCGACGGCCTGCCGCTCATCGGCCCCGCCGCGCAGTTTGCCGGCGACGCCTGCCACCGCTCGACGTGGCTCGCAACGGGGCACGAGGGGCTAGGCGTGACCACTGCGCTGGCCACGGGCAAGCTGATCGCCGCGCAGATGCTCGGCGTGCCGGACGCATTGCGGATCGACGCGAGCCCGTACTTGCCGGCGCGCTTTTCGACACATGCGGCGGCACCGGCTGCCACGCGTGGCGCGTCGACGGGAGCCACGCATGTCTGAGACGATCACGCTCAACGTGGATGGCCGCAGCGTCAGCGTGGCGCACGGTAGCTCGGTTGTGGCAGCCGTTGCGCTGGCAACTAGTCACGCGGGTTTAGTCACGCGCCGCTCCGTGAGCGGTGCCTTGCGCGGGCCGCTGTGCGGCATGGGCGTGTGCCAGGAGTGTCGCGTGACGATCGACGGTGTGCGGCATCGGCTGGCCTGCCAGACCCTGTGCGTGGATGGCATGCAAGTGGTCACGGGGAGAGCCAGCGAATGAATTTCGATATCCTGATTATCGGCGCGGGCCCAGCGGGACTCAATGCGGCGCGCGTGGCGGCGCACGCGGGCGCGCGGGTCGGCATCGTCGACGACAACGCCTTGCCGGGCGGCCAGATCTGGCGCCAGGGCCCGCAGCATCGGCCGGCCGGCCGCGCGCGCGAGGCCATCGAGGCGCTCGCGAAACTACCCAATGTCTCGCACATGAGCGGCACCCGCGTCGTGCAGGCCACCGGCGCGCGCCAGCTGCTGGTTGAAGATGCGGCGTGCGGCTATACGGTCGACTACGGCAAGCTCATCGTGGCAACGGGCGCGCGCGAGCGTTTCCTGCCGTATCCGGGCTGGACGCTGCCGGGCGTCACGGGCGCGGGCGGTCTCCAGGCGCTAGTGAAGGGCGGCATGCCCGTGCGCGGCGAACGCATCGTAATCGCGGGGACGGGGCCGCTCCTCTGGGCCGCCGCCGTCACGGCGCGCGAGCATGGCGCGCACGTGGCGGCGATCGTCGAGCAGGCGCCGCCGCATGCGGTGCGCCAGTTCGCGGCCGGGCTCGTGGCGACGCCCGCGAAGCTCGTGCAGGCGCTGCGCATGCGCTTCGATTTGCGCGCCACGCCGTACCTGTGCGGCGCGCACGTGATGGCGGCGGGCGGCGAGACGCAGGTGACGCACGTGCGGGTTCGCACGGGAAGCGGGGAAATGCGCATCGACTGCGACCGCCTTGCCTGTGCTTTTGGGCTCGTGCCGAATACGCTCGTGGGCGCCGCGCTCGGGTGCGGGATCGACGAATCGCAGGGCGTGGCTGCCATCGCCGTGGACGACGTGCAGGCCACGTCGCTGCCCGATGTCTATGCGGCGGGCGAATGCACGGGCGTGGGCGGCATGGAGCTGGCGGCCGTGGAAGGCCGCATCGCGGCGCACGCGGCGCTCGGCGAGGATGCGCAGGCACGCGCTCTGTTCGCACAACGCGCGCGCTATCGGCGCTTTGCCGGGCGTATGCACGAAGCCTTCGCGCTCGATCCGCAATTGCGCACGCTCGCCGCGCCGGATACGGTGCTGTGCCGTTGCGAGGACGTGCGCTTCGGCGACGCCGCGCAGTATCGCTCATGGCGCGATGCGAAGCTGCAGACGCGCTGCGGCATGGGGCCGTGCCAGGGCAAGATCTGCGGCGAAGCGGCGGCATTCTGCTTTGGGTGGCCGCGCAACGGCCAGCGCCCGCCGTTCTCGCCCGCGCGTATCGGCACTTTGCTCGAAGTAGAGGGCGCGGCATAACGCAGGGCCTGTGCATTTGCACAGACAGCGGGCGGCGCGGAAACTCCGCCGCCCGATTTTCTTTCGCGGCTGCGCAACTACGCATGTCAAGGGCATAATCGAGCCGATTCCGACTCGTCATGCCTCGCGATGCCCGATCTGGTTCTGCCCACCGCCAACGAACACACCACGCTGCCGCAGATGGTGGCGCACTTCTCGCTGCTGGAGCCGCTCTTCGACGCGATGCCCGATGTGGTCTTCTTCGTGAAGGACCATGAGGCGCGCTATGTGATCGCCAACGCCACGCTCGCCGCGCGCTGCGGCTTCAAGGACAAGCGCGCGCTGCTCGGCAAGACCGCCGAGGAAGTTTTCCCGAGGCGCTTCGGCCGCATCTACACGGAGCAGGACGAAGCCGTCGTGCGCCTGAACAGCCGGCTCATCGACCAGCTCGAACTGCATCTCTACCCGGGGCGCCAGCCGGGCTGGTGCCTCACCTCGAAAGTCCCGCTGCACGACGCGCAAGGGCGCGTGCTGGGCGTGGCCGGCATCTCGCGCGACCTGCAGGCGGCCGAGGGCACGCACCCCGCGTATCAGCGCCTCGCCATCGCCGCGAAGTACATCCAGGACAACTACGCGCAGCCGCTCAAGCTTTCGCATCTGGCCACGCTCA
This sequence comes from Paraburkholderia silviterrae, assembly GCF_004353915.1. Taxonomy (GTDB): domain Bacteria; phylum Pseudomonadota; class Gammaproteobacteria; order Burkholderiales; family Burkholderiaceae; genus Paraburkholderia; species Paraburkholderia silviterrae. Next base: position 52,997 of record NZ_SMRP01000038.1, read on the forward strand.
TCGACATGTCGGTGGCGCAGATCGAGCGCTACTTCCACAAGATCTTCCACCTCACGCCGCGCCAGATGCTGCTGAAGACGCGGCTCGACGCCGCCTCCGAGCTGCTGGCGGGCGAGCTCAGCATTACCGACATCGCCACGCGCTGCGGCTATAACGATCACAGCGCATTTACGCGTCAGTTCAAGGCCACCGTGGGCCTGACGCCGAGTCAATATCGCGCGGTGCTGCATCCCCAACCCGGCGACGCGGATTGACCGGTCGCGCTGGCGCGCAGGCTCGCGGGCCGCAAGCGCTCTGCGGAAGCAAGATTCGCGCGCGCCTATCCAGGGGTTGTCCCGGATACCGTTCGCACATGCGTCGCGCGCGTTCGTGCCGACACGCCTGATTGTGCCGATTTCGTCTTTTTGAGTCGCGAAAGCCCCCAAGCTTTACGCACGCTGGAAAGCGATACTTCTTCACATCGCCACACCGTGTTGGCGCGATTCATTCAACGAAGGAGATTGTCACCGTGAGCCGCAACGCGATCCAATGGAGCGGGGTGTTTCCCGCCGTCAGCACCCAGTTCAAGCCGGACTTCTCGGTCGATATCGATGCGACTCACCGGGTGGTGAGCAATCTCGTCAAGGACGGCGTGTCGGGCCTCGTGGTGTGCGGCACGGTGGGCGAGAACACCTCGCTGAACACCAGCGAAAAGCTGGCTGTGATCGAAGCCGCGCGCGACGCGGCGGGCGGCAAGGTGCCGGTGATCGCGGGCGTGGCCGAGTTCACCACCGAATTCGCGCGCCAGACCGTGCGCGAAGCGCAGCGCGTGGGCGTGGACGGCGTGATGGTGATGCCGGCGCTCGTGTACTCCGCCAAGCCGCACGAGACGGCCGCGCACTTTCGCGCGGTGGCGTCGAGCACCGACCTGCCGGTGATGGTCTACAACAACCCGCCGATCTACAAGAACGACGTCACGCCCGACGTGCTGATCGCTATTCAGGATTGCGAAAATATCGTCTGCTTCAAGGACTCCTCGGGCGACACGCGCCGCTTCATCGACCTGCGCAACGCCGTGGGCGACCGCTTCGTGCTGTTCGCGGGCCTCGACGACGTGGTGCTCGAGAGCATTGCCGTGGGCGCGCAGGGCTGGGTCTCGGGCATGTCGAACGTGTTCCCGAAGGAAGGCGAGACGCTGTTCCGCCTCGCGAAGCAAAAGCGTTTCGAAGAGGCGCTCGCGCTCTATCACTGGTTCATGCCGCTGCTGCACCTCGATGCGCGCCCGGACCTCGTGCAGTGCATCAAGCTGTGCGAAGAACTCGTGGGCCGTGGCAGCGCGCTCACGCGTCCGCCGCGCCTCGCGCTGGAAGGCGAAGCGCTCGCGCACGTGAAGGCGGTGGTGGAGAAGGCGCTCGCGACGCGCCCGCAACTGCCCGACGTGGGTCTGTAAAGCCTGATCCCTCGCACGCCGCGCGGCGCAATCTGTGCGGCGGCGCCCATCCCGCTGCGACCACGATCAGTCTCACCGCAGTTCCCCATCCGGCGCCAGGCCATTGGCCATTCGCGCCGCCGGATTCCCATTCGATTTGAAACCGGGCCTTGCTGGCCCGGTTGTTTTTTGCAGGGGGCAACATGACCTTGACCGGCCAGTCGCTGATCGGCGCGGCAAACGTGCGAGGCACGAACGGCGCATTCCATGGCGTCGACGCCCGCACGGGCGAGGCGCTCGAGCCGGCATTCGGCGGCGCGACGCAGCAAGATCTCGAGCGTGCCTGTGCGCTTGCGGAGAGCGCCTTCGACGCGTACCGCGAAACCAGTCTGGAAGCACGCGCGGCCTTCCTCGAAACCATAGGAGAGCAGATCAATGCGATCGGCGACGCGCTCATCGAACGCTGCATGGCCGAAACCGGCTTGCCGCGCGCGCGTATCGAAGGCGAGCGTGGGCGCACGGTCGGCCAACTGAAGCTCTTTGCAGCGGTGCTGCGCAACGGCGATTTCATCGATGCGCGTGTCGATCCCGCGCAGCCCGAACGCAAGCCGCTGCCGCGCGTGGACCTGAGGTTGCGCAACATCGCGCTCGGGCCGGTGGCGGTGTTTGGCGCGTCGAACTTCCCGCTGGCATTTTCGGTGGCGGGCGGCGATACGGCTTCGGCGCTGGCGGCGGGCTGCCCCGTGATCGTGAAGGCGCATAGCGCGCATCCGGGCACCTCGGAGCTCGTGGGGCGGGCGATCCAGCGCGCAGTGCAGGCCTGCGGCCTGCCCGAAGGCGTGTTCTCGATGCTGTTCGACGGCGGGCTCGCTATCGGCCAGGCGCTCGTGGCCGATCACCGCATCAAGGCGGTGGGCTTCACGGGCTCGCGTGCGGCAGGCGTGGCGCTCATGAAGATCGCGAACGCGCGCCCCGAGCCGGTGCCGGTCTATGCGGAAATGAGTTCGATCAACCCCGTGGTGCTGCTGCCGGGCGCGCTGGCGGCGCGCGGCGCGGCGATCGCGCAGCAGTTCGCCGCCTCGCTCACGCTGGGCGCCGGACAGTTCTGCACGAATCCGGGTCTCGTGCTGGCCGTGCAAGGCGAGGCCTTGCGCACGTTCGAACAGGCCGCGAGCGCCGCGCTCGCCAACATCGGCGCAGCGACGATGCTCACGCCCGGCATTCACGCGAACTATTGCAAGGGCGTCGAGCGTCTCGCCGCGGATCCCAACGTGGAACGGCTCGCGAGCGGTGCGCAAGGCGGCCGCTTCGACGCTCAGGCGGCGCTTTTTGCGACCACGGCCGAGGCGTTCCTCGCACAGCCGGCGTTGCGCAACGAAGTGTTCGGCCCGGCGTCGCTCATCGTGCGCTGCAAGGACCTGGGGGAATTGCATGGCGTGCTGAAGGCGCTCGAAGGCCAATTGACGGTGGCCCTGCATCTCGAGTCCGCCGATCACGAAGCCTGCCGCGTGCTCCTGCCGACGCTCGAACGCAAGGCGGGCCGCATTCTGGCGAACGGTTTTGGCACCGGCGTGGAAGTGGCGCATGCGATGGTGCACGGCGGGCCATTTCCGGCGACCACGGATGCGCGCACGACCTCGGTGGGCAGCCGCGCCATCGAGCGATTCCTGCGCCCGGTCTCGTATCAGGATTTGCCGGACGATTTGCTGCCCGTGGCGCTGCGCGAGGGCAATCCGCTCGGCCTCACACGGCGCGTGGATGGAGTGATCCATCGGGAGGGAAATAGGGATGACTAATCAAGCAGCAGGCGTCACGCTTTCGCTCGACGGACTTTTTGCGCTGGCGCGCAAGGCGCTCATGCATCACGGCATGTCGAGTGCGCACGCGGATGCGATCGCGCGCGTCATCACCCAGGGCCAGCGCGACGAATGCCATTCGCACGGCATCTACCGTCTGCTCGGCTGCGTGCGCTCGGTGCGCAGCGGCAAGGTCGATCCGCGCGCTGAGCCCACCTTGCGCGACGTGTCGCCGGGCGTGCTTGCCGTGGACGCGCATTACGGATTTTCGTTGCTGGCGTTCGAGACGGGTTTGCCGGTGCTAGCGGAAAAAGCCCGCACGCAGGGTCTTGCCGCGATGGCGATCAACCGTTGCTTCCATTTTTCGGCGCTATGGCCTGAGGTGGAGGCAATCGCGGCGCACGGCCTCGTTGGCCTTGCGATGAACCCGAGTCATAGCTGGGTCGCGCCGGCAGGCGGAACGCGTGGCGTGTTCGGCACCAACCCGATCGCGTTCGCGTGGCCGCGCGAGCATGGGCATCCGTTCGTCTTCGATTTCGCGACCAGCGCGATCGCGCGCGGCGATATCGAATTGCATGCGCGCGAGGGCAAGCCCATTCCTTCGCATTGGGCGATCGATCGTGAGGGTAGGCCGACCACGGATGCGCGCGCCGCGCTCGAAGGCGCCATGCAGACGTTTGGCGGTCACAAGGGATCGGCGCTGGCGGCCATGGTGGAGTTGCTGGCGGGCGCGCTGATTGGCGACCTCACGAGCATGGAGTCGCAGGCATTCGATGATGGTGCGGGGGCGAGTCCTTGCCATGGCGAGTTGGTGATCGCGATAGATCCGCGGCGGTTTCTTGGCGCGGATTATGGGGCGGGGCAGGAAAGGGCCGAGCGGCTATTTGATGCGGTGATTGGGCAAGGGGCGCGCTTGCCGTCGCAGCGAAGGTTCGAGGCGCGTGAGCGCAGCGAGCGTGATGGGGTTAGGGTTCCGCAGGCGCTTTATGATGATGTTATGAAGTTGTTTGAGTGAGATTTGTTTTTGGTGGGGGGGGGTGTTGGGTGCTGGGTGTTGGCCTTTCCTTGTTTTCATGTCGGTATATGAGTGTTGCCCCTGTGCGGGGCGGCA
>NZ_SMRP01000039.1:0-32219 GCF_004353915.1 Paraburkholderia silviterrae
GACGAAGATGAGTGAAGGAAGTGCTTACGGTGCCTCAATGGACTCCAATCCTGCCGTTCTTCAGTTGCGAATCAGTCCGCGCGGCGTCAGCCCGCCGGTCTGGCGGCGAGTGTTGATTTCCAGGCAAATCACGATTGCGCATTTGCATCAGGTGATGCAGCTCACGATGGGCTGGGGCGACGAACACCTGCACCGGTTCATCATCCACGGATGGCGTGGACATCGCGAGGGTGCCTTCCAATTCTTCGACGGCCCAGACACCCTGTCGTTGGCGGCGTTTAGCCTAAGGTGACCGTCAACGTGGAGGTCAACAACCGCTACCGGTGCTCGATGCATGGGACTTGCCGCGTTTGACCATCAATCTTGCCTATCGACCGCGACAAGTTCGAACAGCGTTTGCAGCTCTTCGAACAGTAGCGCGGCCTTCAGCGGATTGGGCGACGGATGGAAATAAAACTGGAGCATGACAATTCCTTCAAAATGGAAACCGGTGTTGTGTGGAACCGCGTGAGCCACAATAAAGCGCAGGCCAGCGCGATAGCGGCATAGTGGACGATCACCGCCCGATTACCGTACGCTTTGACTGATTAACTTATTCGATGGAGTCGAATATGTTGTCAGAGGAAGAACTCGCGTTGCTCGACGCGATTCGGGAAACCGGCAGCCTCTCGCGCGCCGCGGCGCGGCTCGGCAAGGCACCCTCCACCGTCTCCCACGCTGCCCGGCAACTGGAAACGCGCTTCGATGCGCTGCTGTTCGACCGGCGTCGGTATCGTCTGCAACTGACTCCCGCGGGCCATCTGCTCGCGGAGGAAGCGAGCCGGCTCATGCTGGACATGGCCCGCATGACACGGCGCGTCAAGCAGGTCGCGAGCGGCTGGGAGGATCGGCTTTGGGTGGTCGCCGACGAACTGCTCGAGTTCGAAACCATGATGCCCGTGATTCGCGCGTTCGACGGCCTGCAATCGGGCGTCAGATTGCGTTTGACGCACGAGGTGCTGAGTGGAACGTGGGAGGCGCTGCGCGACGGCAGAGCGGACCTGATCGTCGGCGCCACCAATGAGCCGCCCGCCATTCCCGGATTGCGCTGGTTCGAACTGGGTGTCGTCGAATGGGTGTTCGCGGTGGCGCCGCGGCATCCGCTGGCCGCCGAAAAAGAGGCCCTCCGGCGCGAGCGCATCGCCGCGTACCGCTCGGTCGTGGTGGGAGATTCGGCGCGCTTGTCCGCAGGGCGCGCCTATGGCATCGTCGGCGGGCAGGACTCGCTGGCTTTGCCCACCATGCACGCGAAGATTCTCGCCCAGCGCGACGGCCTGGGCGTCGGCTGGTTGCCGCGGCATCGGGTGGCGTCGCTGCTCGCGCGCGGCGAACTGGTCGAGAAAGCCACCCTCGATCCGCGCGAACCCAATGTGCTGTATGTCGCGTGGCGCGGCGAACAAGAGGGCCGTGCGCTGCAATGGTGGATCGAGCAGTTGAAGCAGCCGCGTCTGGCCAAGCGGCTCGTGCGAGGCATCGACCGGTTTGCGTGACGACTGGCGCGATCCTTCTACCGTGATTGAAAGTCCTTCAATCTTCGGGCCAGTTGTCATTCGCAACGGCCCTGAAGATTCAGTCGTTGCTGGCGAAAGATGCCGCTTTACGGAGCCACCTTGGTGCGCATCGTGACGAACTCCTCGGCGATGGTGGGATGGATGCCAATCGTGGCGTCGAACTGCGCCTTGGTGGCACGGCACTTGATCGCCACCGCGAAGCCCTGAAGCAGTTCGCCGGCATCGTCGCCAACCATATGCACCCCGAGAACCCTGTCCGTCTCGCGCTCGACGATCAGCTTGAGCAGCACCTTCTCGCCGGACCGGGAAACGGTATGCTTGAGCGGTGTGAAAACGCTGCGGTACAGGTCGATCGTGTGCCCGCTTTCGATCGCCTGTGCCTCGCTCATCCCAACCGTGGCAACATTCGGATGACTGAAGATTGCCGTTGGAATGCCACTGTAGTCCATGTGCTCGGTGCCGCCGTTGAACAGGTGATCCGCAACCAGCATGCCCTCCGCCAACGCAACGGGTGTCAATTGCATCCGGTGAATAACGTCGCCCACCGCGTAAATCGAGGGCACAGCAGTCTGGAAAGTCTGGTCCACCATCACCGCGCCATTCGGTGCGAGTCCCACGCCAATCTCTTCGAGACCCAAGTGCTTCGTGTTCGGCAGGCGGCCGGTCGCGGAAAGGACGGTGTCACAGGACAGGCGCTCGTTGTCTCCCGTCACGCAATGCAGTGCTTCGCCTTCGCGCTCGATCTTGTGGATTTCCGTGTTGAACCTGATCTTGACGCCTCGCAAGGCCATCTGTTCTGCCAGGAAATTGCCGAGGTCCGCGTCAAAATGCTTGAGCACACGATCGCCGCGGTACACCAATGTCGTGTCCACGCCGAGACCATTGAAGATGGACGCGAATTCGACGGCAATATACCCGCCCCCCACCACGACGACACGCCTGGGCAGTTTGTCCAGATAGAACGCGTCGTCGGAGCTGATGCAGTATTGCGCCCCTTCGATATCCGGCATGGTCGGACTGCTTCCCGTAGCGACAAGAATATGCCTGGCCGTATACGTGCGCCCGCCCACCTCCACCGTGTGCGGGCCGGTCACCTTCGCCCGACCCATGATCAATTCGACGCCGGACTGGGTCAGCAATTTGTCGTAGACGCCGTTCAGCCGTTCGATTTCGCGATTCTTCCCTTCCAGCAGCGCTTGCCAGTCGAACGAAAGCCGGTCGAACGACCAGCCATAGCCGTGCGCGTCCTCGAAGTCCTTGTGGAAATGCGCGGCGTAGGAAAACAGTTTCTTCGGAATGCAGCCGATATTGACGCAGGTGCCGCCGAGGAATTGCTGCTCCGCCACCGCGACACGCGCGCCAAATGCAGCGGCCCGGCGACTCGCCCGAATGCCGCCTGAACCAGCGCCGATGGTAAAGAGATCGAATTCATATTCCGACACGGAAAACCTCCCTGTTCATTGCGATTTCGACGTCTCGCGAGGCGACCCGGTATCGCCCTCGTGCAATCCTTACGCGGGTGCGACCTTGCAGGATGATTGCAAAGGGATGCATATCCCGCGTCCGACATGACGCCAGCATAGCGCCGAGTCACGTGGGGCGCACGGGCCGCGCTAGCACGCGAAACCCGGGAAACGCTTTCGTGCGCGCGACATCCGGTTGATCCCCCCAACCGCCTGGATGTGCAACTCCTTCGAACGAGTTCATCGATCAGGTCGAACGGCAAAAGCGTGTCGTTCGTCCACCATAGGGTCACGTCATTGCGACACCCACGCGCGGTCATTGGCACCCGTCGCAGCACGTCCTTACTGATACTGGAGAACGAGATGAACCTGTTTCGACGACTTGCCGGCAAGGCGAGCACCGCTTTGATACTGGCGGGTGCACTGCACGGCCTGGCTCATAGCGCGACGCCCATTCCTATCGAAGATCATACGATTACCGTCAACGGCCTGAGGCTGCACTATCTGCAAGCCGGACACGGCGATGGCATGCCGGTCATCCTGCTGCATGGCTACACCGAAACTAGCCACATGTGGGTGCCTTTGATGGAGCAGCTTGCCGACCGCCGTGTCGTCATCGCGCCCGATCTGCCCGGCGCCGGCAGCTCGTCGATCCCCGCGAGCGGCTATGAAAAGAAGGTAATGGCGCAGGACATTCATGCCATGGTCCAGCAGCTCGGCTACCACAAAGTGAAGATCGTCGGCCATGACATCGGCCTGATGGTGAGCTACGCCTATGCGGCGCAATATCCCGACGAAGTGGACACCGTCACGCTCATGGATGCCTTCCTTCCCGGGGTGGGCGACTGGCAGAAGGTCTGGCTGTTGCGCGACAAATGGCACTACAACTTCTACGGCGAAACGCCGCTGAAGCTCGTTCAAGGCCGCGAACGGATTTACTTCGAGCATTTCTGGAACGATTTCGCAGCGGACCCGAAACATTCGCTCAGTGAGGCAGACCGCGAATACTATACGCACGTGTACGCCCAACCTGGCCGGATGCGCGCGGGCTTCGAATACTTCCATGCATTCACGCAAGACGCGCAAGACTTCTCCGAGTTCGCGAAGACGCCGCTCACGATGCCGATGCTCGTCCTCACCGGCGAAAAAGCCTCGGGCACGTTCCTGATCGATCAGGCACGGCTCGTCGACACCCATGTCCAGGGGGACATCATCAAAGGCTCGGGCCACTGGCTCCTGTCCGAGGCGCCGGACCAGACAATTCCCCTGATCGTCAACTTCACCAATACCGCAGGTTCTCACTGAGGAGCGTCACGATGGGTCTTCTCGTCAACGGCCAGTGGGTAGACCGCTGGTATGAAACCAAATCGACCAACGGCCGCTTTGTGCGCAAGGATGCGGCGTTCCGCAACTGGATCACGGCGGACGGGTCCGCCGGCCCCAGCGGGCGCGGCGGCTTCAAGGCCGAAGCGGGCCCCGGTGTGGTGCCGGACACCGTCAACGGTGCACGGTTCATGCACAACGTGTACACGTCCGCCGATCCCGGCTACACCGGGCGTGCGACCGTGCCGGTGCTGTGGGACAAGGAGGCGGATTCGACGATCGACAAAATAGCCACCTCCCTCGGTGTAGCGCAGGAAGCTGCGCTGGCAGACCGTGCACTCCCACACATCGCATCGGTTGCAGGGAAAGTAACGTGGCGCAATCGGCGCATCCAGAGACCAATAGCGCGTGCTATCCGGATGGTACTTGGCGAACGTGGACTCATTCTCGTCAGGAATGCCAAGCGTTCCGATTTCACGCAGCTGCGATTCGGGCAATGAGAGGGGCACGCTTTCCCAGCCGTCGACGGGCGTCCGGATGCAGGAGCAATCATACGACACCGCCTGTGAGCGCGAGGCGAGCTCCTTAAGAGCTGGGTAGTCCAGGAACTGTGCCATGCACATTAAAGTCCCACGGGGAAAGCGGAGAAGTCGAACCCGTCAAACATCGAAGCCCGAAACGGGATCGTCGAAGTGAGCGTCGCTATGCGAGCTTGCCGAAGATGTTGATGAGATTGCCCTCAGGATCGCGCACCATGGTGGAGGCGAGCGTTGGCGTCAGCCGCTGTTCAGCCCAGACGATCTCGACGCCGTGTGCCACCAGCGTTGCAGTGGTCGAGGCCAGGTCGCTGGATTCGAGCACGATGGCCTTCCAGCCTAACGCATGCAGGTGCTGCGGCGGCGCGGACCGATCGGCGGGCCGGTGCTCGCCGCCTTTACGCGAGACGAGTTCCAGTCGGAAGCCTTCACCGGTCAGCATGGCAAAATCGGCATCGACAGGATCGAAATGGCCGCGCTCTTCGACGCGCAGGCCTAGCACGTTCTGATACCAGCCGATCATGTGGTCGAGATCGGCCACGGCCAGCGCCACGTTATTGAGCTGAAGCACCGGCGCAGCTGGAAATGGGGTTGCGGACATGATGCGGACTCTTCAAATGGGCAACGATGATGACGTAGAGGCAATGCGGACTCACCCCTGCGGGACATTGAAATCGGGCAACGGCCCAAGCGGCACGACGCCGCTCGGGTTCACCGTGCGATCGCTCTAGGTCGCAAAGTTTGCCTTATAGCTGGCTCATACCACCGTCGGCGATAATTTCGGTACCGACGATGAAGGCCGATTCCGGTGCCGACAAATGCAGTACCGTCGAGGCAATCTCCGTCGCCAGGCCAAAGCGGCCCAGCGGGATCTGGCTCTGGATTTGCGCGGCGGTGGCCGACAAGGTGTCGGCATCGAGGCCCAGCTTGCCGTACAGCGGCGTCGTCACCGGACCGGGGCTCACCACGTTCACTCGAATGCCCGAGCCAATCAGCTCGCTCGACAGCGTCTTGGCCAGAGAGATCAGCGCGGCCTTGCTGGCGGCATAAACCGACGATGCCGGCATGCCGATGCGCGCGTTGATCGAACCGTTCAGCACGATAGAGGTGCCTTTGTTCAGCAGCGGCACCAGCGCCTGGATCTGGAAGTATGCGCCCTTTACGTTGGCATTGAAGGTGGCATCCCACAGTGCCTCGTCGACATCGGGCAGTGGAGCAAATTTCGCGGTGCCAGCGTTGATGAAGACGGCGTCGAGGCGGATGCCGGCCTGGGCCAGCTCGCGGGCCAGATCGCGCGCAGCCTGCACCGTGCCCGTTTCGTTGCGGATGGCCACAGCGCTATCGCCAAGGGTGGCGCGAGCGGTTTCCAGCGCCGCGGCATCGCGGCCGGTAATCACCACACGAGCACCTTCCCCTGCAAATGCCTGGGCGGCCGCGAGACCGATGCCGCTATTGCCGCCAGTGATCAGAACGGTCTTGCCATCGAAGCGATTCATGATTTCCTCCAGTCGGAAAAGTTGAACTTGAACAATCGCGTAACTGCAGTATGGACGTCAGTGGGCGGCATGCCATACGGTTTGCTCGATGAACACGTTCGAGGAAGTTGCACATCTTTCCAGAGGATGAATCGGCCCCGCTGGAGGCCAACCGCGAGGCCGGTCACTTCTCGCGTGTGCCGGCCAAACCGGGCACGGCGCCATCCACGGTTTCACACGCCCCATCACGCACGTTTATTGAACAGGATTGGCCCGCAGGTTGTCGGGATCCGCTGCATTCGCACCACGGTCCGGCAGCAGGAAGGCGATGAGCGCGGCGAGAATGCGGCAACTACCAGCGCGACAAGCGTCGACTCGTCCGCTCACGCAGGCAAGCGGCCAGCGGGCAGACGGATTTGCGACCGCTTCCGGAACACCGGCATTGGTACAACCGCGGGCTTTCGATCGACAGCCGACCAAAGACCGAGCGGTCGGCCAGGCGATGGTGGCCCTTGTCGGTCAGACGGGAACCGCACTCCAGACATACGCTCATTCGAGCGATCGCTTCAGCGGCCTGGGCTTCGATCATCGAGCGCTGCAACCGGCCTGGCAGCGCCTTTGCCTCCTCAAGATGCAAGCCGAGAGAACCCGCATCGAATCCGTCCCGTTCGAAGCGGGCGATCTCCGTAATGTTCGGCTGCTCGTCGAATTCGGTCTGAACCGCAATCTGCACGCTGATTTGCATCGCAGTCTCCCACTCGGCGCGTCACCCAGGCAGTCAGCTTACCGTGCAAGCGCGTGCAGGCGTTCATTCGCCGCTCGACGGTCGAAACACCTATCCAGCCAGATGAGCCATTCGTCGGCCTCAGCGCGCAGATCGTCCACGTCAATCTGGCCTTCGCGTAAGGTCTCGATCCACTCGAGAAATACGTGCTTACCATGAATTTCAAGAGCGTTCATGTATCTCTCGGGGCGTCCGACCACCACGAGGTGAAGTCGTACAGGCAGGCGAAGCGCTCATGTTCGTGCAGGCCAAACGCCGCCAACGACAGGGTGTCTGGGCAGTCGAAGAACTGGAACGCACCGTCGCGATCGCCACCGTAACGCCATCCGCGGATGATGAACCGGTGCAGGTGTTTGTCTGCCAGCCCATCGCGAGCTGCATGACCTGATGCAGTTGCGCAATCGTGGTTTGCTCGGGAATCAGCACTCGCCGACAGACCGGCGGGCCGACGCAGCGCAGACTGATTCGCAACTGGAGAACGGAAGACTGATCGGAAGAATCGGAGTCCATGCGACACACTTTAAGCTTCCGATCGGCGGCCATGGTCGCTGGGACTCGCCTTCAGCCCCCGCTTTGGCGCGGTCTCCCTATTGAGATTTCCGGGGTAGTGGCGACGCTGGTTGATCTGTCCTCTGTTGCCTGGATTGCCTATCCATGCGCTGCCAATGATCGGTCATGCTGATGATGATCTCTTCTGCTTCTTGTGATCATCGCCGCTGGTCCTGTGATTAGGGCTTAAGTGACGTATCGATGCAGTACCAGCACGCCCTGGTTACGCGTGAAGCACTAGCCTCCCTCGCGATCTACCAAAGCGACGGCCCTGGTCCAGGCAAGGTTCACTACGGCCGGAATCGCCAGTGTTGGTTGCGCATGGTATGCAGGTAGATCTTTTCGATTTGCATTTATCTGATATGTCAGATAGAGTGATCCACAGTCGGCGAAATGCTCCGTGAGCACGTCATCCACATGGGATGACGTGACCCATCGTATTGTTTCGCTTTTTTCAATCATATATCTGACTTATCAAATATATGATTGAAACCACCGTGGCGATCGGCATTCTCGGAGCTCACCATGAATCCGCAAATATTTCCCCGCTCACCAGTTCCATTGAGCGGCGCGCGGTTCGCACTCGGCGCCATTGCCGTGGCGCTGGCCACGTTCATGAACGTGCTGGACTCCTCCATCTCGGATATTGCACCCCGGGTGTTGAATCGCCGACTCCAGCAGTTCAGCAAAACCGGGTTCGCTGAACTGAAACGCTTGCTCATCAAGTTCATCGGCGAGGGTCAAAGCGGAGATTCGCCGTAGATTCGAAGTTGCTGAGACGCGACGTTCGGTCGGCGAGAAGCACGTACTTTTTGCTCATGCCGCGCTCAGTCGCATGCGGTAATGACCTCGCGGTGATTGATCAGACCTTCCTTAACGCTCCCTCTCGCTATTGCGGCACCCCTATTTCTTATCCCTTTCTCACTTATGAAGGAGATCAATGATGATGTCGGAATCAGCAATTGGAAGAGTTCATACCGGCCGGGTCGCGCTCGTGACCGGCGCCGCGCGCGGCATCGGCCAGGCAATCGCGGTCGGGCTCGCGCAACGAGGAGCGGCCATCGTCCTCGCCGATATCGGAGACCTGGCGGAGACCAGCGAGCTCATCTCCCGCATAGGCAGCCCGGCCACCGCCCTGACGCTGGACATCAGCGACCCGGCGGCCATCGATGAGGCGAAGGCACGTGTGGCCGCCGAGCGCGGACACGTCGACATCCTCGTCAACAACGCCGGCCTGGTCGAGGCAGTGACGTGGGACGAGCTAGACCTCGAGCGCTGGCAGCGCGTGCTGAGCGTCAACCTGACTGGCACGATGCTCATGTGCAAGGCGTTCCTGCCGCTCATGCGCGGCCGCGGCTGGGGGCGGGTGATCAACATCGCTTCCGCGACGGTCGCCAGCGGCAGCCTGGTGTCGATCGCCTACCGCTCGAGCAAGATGGGTGTAATCGGGCTAACCCGGGCGCTTTCGTCGACCCTCGGCCCAGACGGGATCACGATCAACGCAGTGCTCCCGTCGCTCACCCGCACTGCGATGGCCGAGAAGATACCGGAGTCGGTCGCCGCCACGAGTCTCGCCCGCCAAGCCATCCACCGCATGGCTGAGCCGGACGACATCGCCGGCGTCGTCTTCATGCTGGCTGCGGACGAGGCCGGCTGGGTCACGGGTCAGTCGATCATGGCCAGCGGCGGCCACGCGTTCGGCCTGTGAGCCGGATCTCGCGAATGGCCGGATAAGGGCGAATCGATAACGGGACAAGATGCGGAAGCTCTGTTTTTGCCCTCCGGTCGAAGCTCGATCATGAAGATTGATCGTACGCGATGACGCACAAGCAGATGAGCCTGTAGATGCAGCATGAAGCCGGGCTCGAGCAGCATCGCAAGCCGACACGTCGCGACGTGTCGGCTTGTCGAGATGGATTAGGTAGTCGCCCCTGAACGGCCTACCCTAGATTTCAATGCATGTTGCGACGGTAGGTTGATCTTGGCTTGATGCGGGTTTGCGAGGTGGCCCCGTTAAAATACCTCACCAAATCAGGCCCTTCCTGTCTCCCTGTCTGGCCTCTTCCCTTTTTGATCGATCCGCCGAAGTTTTTTGCGCGTCGAAGCGCCGCTCGCCTTGCGCCCATCGGGCGGAACTCGAGTAGTGGCGCGCCGATGGGGACTACTGAGGTTCAAGCTAGCCGTCGCTGCTTCGCATTCAGGTCGGCGACGCTCGGCAGCAGACGATGCGCATACCCGTATAACCGAGCGCTTCAAGCAGGTCACGCACGTTGGTCACAAGAAATTTCTCGGGCCAGGTGAATCCATCGAAGCTGAATCCGGCTGTCTTGCGCACCATGCTGTGCGCGCCGTCCACGCCCACTACCCACGAGGCGCGGCTCTCGCGACGGCCGTTCTCAGTCGAAAACACGAGGCGCACCGATTCGTCGCTGGCTTCAACGGATTGGAGCGTTTCGCCAAGGCGGATCTCGACGTTCGGCTGTTGCCGCAGTTCATTGAGCAGGACGGTCGACAGATAGTGTTGCGGCAGATGAAAGCGGAACGGAAAGTCGGTGACCAGTTGACAGGTCGCGAGCGAGCCATCCGATTCACCCTCATTGGCGTCCGTGACGATAACGCGGATGGACCGCAACGGCCCACTATCCGTCTCCAGTTGAACCGTTATTGGCTGTCCAGGAAACGTCTGGAGCGGGATGCCGTTGCTGGTCGAGATACAGGACAGCCGCCCTTCAATGCCGCCGCACAAGTCCTCACGAATATCCAGCCGCTGGACAAACAACAAACCTGCAAGGTCTGATTGTGAGCTGCGCCAGCAGATGCGAAAGGAACGGCTACCGTTCGAGAAGATTGCGGATGTTACGGGATAGAGCCGCCGGGCCCGAAATCACCTCTGCTCCAGACATACCGCGCGCGATTTGCGTCGGCTTTAAATACTCTTGCATCGGCCGCGAACCCTTCGCCTTCAACGAGTAATTGCAATGGCGACTCACTTGGCCTTGATACCGGGACAGCACTGTCAAGGAGCCGCAGCTGTCTGTAGACAATTTACCGCGCTGGCTGGCCTTGCTGCGACGACCCGCCGGCTACGCCGCCCATCGCACTGTTCTGCTCAGCGACGCGAGCTTCGGCGGCCTGAAGGTTGTCCGGATAATCATTCCGGTGCGCATGCGAGTCAGGGTTGTAGCCGGCCTTTTCGACCTGAAGCAACTCTTCGTGAACCTGTGCGCGCGTCACCGGCTGGTTCGATTGAGCGAAAGCAACAAGCGGGGCAGCAAGGGTTGCGGCGACAATGACAACTTGAACTAGCGATTTCATGATGATTACCTACTGAATTGTCTTGTGTGGCTGAGAACTGTGTTGTCCGCAGCGATCAGCACAGTATAGGAGACGACAACACCAGGGTAAATACCGAAACAACAAGTTGGCCGAATTGCGAAACAAGTTTATATCGGGACAGAATCCGACTGCCGACCGTCAATTTCTGATGCGATCGACGGGAGCGCGGGAGAGGCCCAATTCGTATTCCACCAAGTTCTGGGATGTGACACTTCACTCTGACGGATGCCAATTACATACTTGGTTTGAGGGTTGAGGGGCGACTTGACATGGACGCAGAGTATCGTTTCGACGTTTTTGGCCGGGTCATTGGAGTCGTCTTCAAGAACAACGCGTGGAAAGCTCATCATTTCGGGCAGGAAGGCAAGCGTCGTCGCGCGGACTTTGAAATTCAATCATTCGTTACGCCAGACGAACTGTTGCAATACCTCGATGACCTGTTTCA
The DNA here is from genome assembly GCF_004353915.1 of Paraburkholderia silviterrae. Lineage (GTDB taxonomy): Bacteria > Pseudomonadota > Gammaproteobacteria > Burkholderiales > Burkholderiaceae > Paraburkholderia > Paraburkholderia silviterrae. The sequence continues at coordinate 11,462 of NZ_SMRP01000039.1, forward strand.
CGGGCTTTGTCAAGTTGACAAGCGTAGACTGTATGGCTGGCAGAAACATAGTTATCCTTATGAGAGAAACGCCTGAGTGCGACGCGCATTGCGAAAGCGGCACATCTGGCGTTCGCGCCTGCGAGTCGGCTGGCGGCTATTCTCCGCGCGGTTATTCACGCGCGCAGCCGCTTAGACAAATTCGTGTTTCACCTGGGCGAGTTCGGGAATCTCGGCTTTCAGGCTGAACCGAAAATACCAGCGAACCGCGCAGCGGATGACGACAGCAGGGAAGCGGTGGCCGTGATAAAGCGATTTCGTCTTCTTCATTGCTTCATTCTACCGGCGCCGGTCCGCTAACCTGACAGCGCCGCCGGGGCAACCGATCCGCGCTCCGACGGGGCGGTGGCTGCATGGTGAGCGTTTCACGGTCCGTCGGTTCGGTTGTCGCTACGGGTTCCACCGTATTGCGAACGCCATCGTCGAAAGTCTGCCGGCCACCGCCCACCGCTCACATCCGGACGACGTCAACCACGTCCTTGCGGCGATCCTTGAAATGATAGATCGTGACGGCGGCATCCTTGAGGTCTCCGTGCGGATCGAATGCGATCTTGCCAATTACACCCTCGTACTGCGTGGCGGGCATCGCGGCAAGAATCTTCGCGCGATCGGTCGAATTCGCGCGCTTCATCGCGTCGACGATCACATAGACGGCGTCGTAAGCGAACGGACCATACGCGTTGATCGGCACCTTGTACCGCGCGACGTAGCGCTGGTCGAATGCGGCGCCCTTCGGCATCTTCGACAAGGCAAGCCCCGCTTCCGAACACACGACATTGTCGATCGCGTTGCCGGCGAGGTCGATCATCTTCTCCGTGCACGCGCCGTCGCCGCCCAGCACGGGTGCGCTCACGCCAAGCGCCGCGGCCTGCTTCGCGAGCGGTCCCGCCGTCGCGTCGGAGCCGCCGTACATGATGGCGTCCGGACGCAGTCCCTTGATCTTCGTGAGGATCGCCCGAAAGTCGACGGCCTTGTCGTTAGTCGATTCGTGCGCGACGACGGTGGCGCCCGCAGCCCTGGCGGCCTTCTCGAACTCGGTCGCAAGCCCCTGCCCATAGGCCGTCGAATCGTCGATGACCGCAATCCGCTTCGCGTGCAGCGTGCCGACAGCGTAGCGAGCGAGCGCGGGGCCTTGCAGCGCGTCGGTGGCGACGAGCCGGTAAGTCGTGCGGAAACCCTGTTGCGTGAACGCGGGATTTGTCGAACCCTGCGAGATCTGCGTGACATTCGCCTCGTTGTAGATGCGAGATGCCGGGATCGAGACGCCGGAGTTGATGTCCCCCACGACCGCGACCACGCCGTCGTCGACGAGTTTCTGCGCGACCTGGGTGCCCGTGCGCGGGTCGGCGGCATCGTCCTGTGAATCGAGCTGCAGCCGCACCGGCTTGCCACCGATCACGAGATGCTGGCTGTTGATCTCGTCGATCGCGAGGCGCGCCGCATTCTCGCTGTCCTTGCCCATGTTCGCGAGCTGGCCGGTCATGGGCGCGGCGTGGCCGATCAGAACGACGGTCGGCGTGGCATCAGTCGTGTCGGCCGCATGGGCGAGGCTGGCAGCCATCGCCCATACGGCCGCCATCGTCAGCGGTGCCAGCCGCGTACAGCGCATCAAGGTGGAATCAGGATTCATGGATGGACCTCGATTAGATGGATTGAACGAGCCGCAACGCATGCCGGTCAAATTGCCGACGTTGAACGTGTGACGACAACGCAGCGGATGAGTGCCAGTATTCGAACGCCAAATTTCGTCGTCCAACGACTTATTCTGTTGGCCACCGATAAAGAAAGCTTATGTGGCATCGGCCGCGGTTTCCGGCCAGAACGCGGGCCAGCCGCCGAGCTTGCCGTCGCGCAAAACTCCTTCGACGCTGCGGCCGATAGCCAGCACCCGCGCATCGGCGAACGCGCTGCCGACGATCGACAGGCCCACGGGCAGCGCCCCCTCGCCGTGGCAGGGTAGTGTCAGCGCGCAGCCATCCATCACATTGACGATCGACGCAAGGCGCAGGGCTCGCGCATTCGCCGCGAAGAAATGCTCGTCGGCCGGCTCGATGTCTTCGAGCCGTGGCGCCACCATCGCGACCGTCGGCATCAGCCACGCGTCGAAGCGCGCGAGCCTGGCCCGCGCATCCTGCACAAAGCGCTCGCGCGCCGCGAGAAGGTCCAGGTAATCGGCGGCGCTCAAATGCTCGCCTTTGCGCAGACGCTTGAGCACGCGCGGATCGTAGGCTCCGGCATTCGCCGCGACGTGGCGCCGATGCCATGCCCATGCTTGTGCGGCCGTGATGCCCGCCGGTGGAGCGTGCAGCATCAGATCGGCAAGCGACGGAAAAGCGAAATGCTCGACAGTTGCGCCGGCCGCGCGCAGTTGGCGTATCGCGTAGTCGAACGCAATGCGCACTTCGTGGTCGAGATCGTCGCCGACGTAGTCATAGGTCACACCGAAGCGCAGCGAATCGAGCGGACGCGCTGCTGTGTCGAGCGTCTGCGCGGACAGGACTGCATCCGCGAGCACGCAGCAGTCGACGCTGCGCGCGATGGGGCCCACGGAGTCGAACGTCGTCGAAAGAGGCAGTAAGCCGTCGAGCGGAACGCGTGCGGCTGTGGGCTTGAACGCGGTGAGACCGCAGAAGGCGGCGGGAATGCGTACCGATCCGCCCGTGTCGGTGCCGAGCGCCCACACGGCGTGCCCGCGCGCCACCGATAGCGCCGCGCCCGAACTCGAGCCGCCCACGATCCGCGCCGGATCGTGCGGATTGCGCGGCGTGCCGTAGTGTGGATTGAGGCCGAGCCCGGAGAACGCGAACTCGCTCATGTTGGTGCGTCCCACGAACACCGCGCCCGCATCGCGCAGACGCGCGATCGCGATTCCGTCGCGCGCTGCCGGCTCGCCGCCGCGCAATACGCGGGAGCCGGCCGTCGTCACCTGCCCCTTGACGTCGAAAAGGTCCTTGACCGTGACCGGAATACCCGCAAGCGGCGATGGCACATAGCCGCGCGCCCGCAAGGTATCGCTCGTCGCGGCAGCGGCGCGCGCTGCGGTGTGGTCGATCGCAGTATAAGCATTGCCATAGTGGCGCGAATCGGCGTGAATTGCGGCGAGCGAAGCTTCGAGCAACGCGCAAGCGGAGATTTGTTGCGTGCCCAGCATCTGCTGCCATTCGCGTATCGTGCGCATCAACGTCACTCCACGTGGACCAGCGAGGCGACCGCGTAGCGATGCCGGAGACTGCGCCCAAGCACCGGATCGTGCAGTTCGATCTCAAATGCGGCCGATGGGCATAGCGCACCGATAACGGGCTGCGTGCCGCAAAAGAGCGCGGTCCCCACGGGCAGGCCGGCATGGCCGAATGCCTCGCCGATCAGCCGTTGCGGCGGCAGCAGCCGCGCGAGTGGGCCCTCCTGATAGCGCACCCGCTCGCCCGCGGCATCGATGCGCCAGCTGCGCGCGACGAGCGCGTCCCAGTGTGCGGCTACCTCGTCGAAGCGCCACAGCGTCGTACCTAGCGGCTTCGCGCAGACCTGCTTCGAGACCGCGACGTCATAGCTCTCGACCCTGCGATCCGTATGATCCGAGCCGATGCCGACCAGCAATCCATGCGTCGCATCGTGCATCAGCACGGCCTCGACTTCGCCGGACGAGTGCGTGCCGATCACGTCGATGTGCGGGTCGCTCGTCAAAAGCGATGCCGAAACCTCGTAAAAGCACGGCACCGACGACGGGCGTTTCACCCCGAGCGCCACGAGCTCTGCGATGTGATGCTCGATCTCGTCGCGATTGCGGCCCGCCCATCCGGCGATGATGAGCCGCCGGGGGGCCAGCTCGATCGTGGGATCGCCATCGATTGCACAGAGGAATCGCGTCATTGCTGTATCCGTTCAGGGAAAACGTGATGACGCCCAGTCTTCGCGGGTCGGGTCGCGCTGTCCAACAAATAAAAGTTGAGGCGCGCGTGCGCTTTTTCTTGTCACGTGCCGGTTCCGGCGGCGTTACACTGCCCGGATCGCGACTCGTCCTGCGGTTTGCCCTCGCGGCGACCGGACCGGCATGAACGTCCGCTTTCTCGAGACCTTTGTCTGGCTTGCCCGGCTGCGCAGCTTCAGGCTGACGGCCGAGCGGCTGCACGCCACCCAGGCCGCAATTTCAAGCCGCATCTCTGCGCTCGAGCAAGAGCTGGGTGTGCGGCTGTTCGAGCGCGGACCGCGCGAGGCTACGCTGACGCAGGACGGCACGAAGGCGCTGCCGTTCGCCGAGCAGATCCTGCAACTGAACCGGGCCATGCTGGCCAGCGTTGGCGACCGCACGAAGGTGGCCGGCCTGCTGCGACTCGGTGCGATCGAGTCTGTCGTGCATACCTGGTTACCCGAATTGCTCAAGCGGATTCGCGAGGAATATCCCAATCTCACGCTCGAGTTGACGAGCGACACCAGCGCGAATCTGGCCTCACAGCTAACGAGCGGCCATCTCGACGCCGCGCTGCTGACCACGCCCGTGACGGGCGCCGACGCAGCGAATGCGCCGCTCGGCAGCCTGCCGATGTGCTGGATGGCGAGCCCGGCGTTGAATCTGTCTGCCGAGCCGCTTTCCGAAGCCGAGCTTGCCGCGTTCCCGATCATCAGCTTCGCGCGACATTCGCCGCCGCACGCACTTCTTGCCGACCTGTTCGCGGTGGCTGGGGAGACCGAGGTGCAGATCAACTGCGTGTCGTCGGTCGCGGCGATCATCCGGCTCGTCGTCGACGGATTCGGGATCGCCGTGCTACCCGCCGCATTCGTGATGCACGAACTGGAAACCGGCCAGTTGCAGATCTTGAAGGTCGAGCATCGCGTGCCGGCATTGCCGCTTGTCGTGTCGTACCGGCGCACGCCGGACAGCCTGCTGGCCGAGTCGATCGTGCGGCTCGCGCGCACCGTGATGCTCGACTACAGCTTGCGGCACGGGCCGAATTTCGCGCTCGTTCCGCAGATGGCAGAAACGGTCGGCTCACCTGATTCGAACGATCATTAGTCATCCTGATATTGACATCTCCGCCGATACCATGCCCTTCACTTCCATACCCGTTGAACCACTCGATGTCGCTGCCTGCGTTCCCTATGGCGTCATGCTCGGCAAGACCCCGCTCGACGATGCGAGCGCGCCGGCGTACTTCAGCCCGTCCTCCGACTTCTGGCGCGAACACCTGTTCGACAATGGCGCGCACGGCGAGGCCGAGATCTTATGGGTGCGTTACCGCAATCGCGACGAATCGTTGAGCGCGCTAGAAACCCATTATCTGACGCAGCAGGCGATCGTTCCGTTGACGGGACCGATCGTGCAGGTCGTGGCGACCTCGCTGGCCGACGGCTCACCCGATCCGGCTTCGATACGGGCGTTTCTCGTGCCGGTGGGTCAAGGCTTGTGCATGCATCGCAATACCTGGCACGCGACACGTGTGATGCAGGACGAAGTTACGGCGTTGATGCTGACCAGGCCATCGACGACGTACGATCTGATGGTGCATCTGCGCACAGGGGCACCGGCGGGCGAGAGTGGCATTCGAAAGATGGACGGGTACAGGATCGGGTAGTTGCGGGACGGTCCTGATTCTCGATCGGCCTCGATGGGCGGAACATGACAGCACCGCCGCCCGTGCAGGTAATAGCGGCGCGAGGTGCGCTTTTACACTACTGCGCCACCGCCGCGCGTTTCCGCAGTCGGCGTGCCTCCATCCACTCTTTGCCTACTCGTGCGTTTTCTCGGCAGCCTGCAAGATCGTGGGCACCTTTGCCTCCCGCTCGGTGATCACCAGCTCGCGTCTGCGTTCGTCGATGAGGTCGTGGCCATTATCGAGCTGGCTGCGCATTGCCAGCGCGCGCTCGGGCATCGCGCAGCAACAAAGACGGATACACGCCCAATCCCATTTCACGGCGCTTACGCGTCGTAGCGCTCACGTAACACAACAGGCCCAAGAAATGTTGCGGCGCAGCGAACGCGCGCCTCGACAACGCGTCGAAAGCCGCCGGCGTCCGATAAGACGTCCATCGCGCGTTCATGCTGCGCGCGCTCACGCACACGCCGTGCGCGCTTGTATTTGCCAGAGCAGCCGAATTTCGCCAATAATTGCCGAACCTCCACTACTGGACGATGGCGATCATGGATTACAGTCCCGAAGCCATCCGCACAGTCGCGCTCGTCGGCCACGCCGGCTGCGGCAAGACCTCGCTCGCCGAAGCGCTGCTGCATCAGGGCGGCGCGCTGCACGCCCCCGGCAGCGTGAGCCGCGGCACCGCCCTGTGCGATTTCGACCCGCTCGAGCGCAAGTACCATCACTCGCTCAGTTCCGCGCTCGCGCATCTCGACTACCAGGACACGCGCATTTATCTGCTCGATACGCCCGGCTACCCCGACTTCGCGGGCATGTCGATCAGCGCGCTGGAGGCCGTGGAAACGGCGGCCATCGTGGTCGACGCGCGCACCGGCGTCGAAATGACCACCAGCCGCATGATGACCTGGGCGCAGCAGCGCAAGCTGTGCCGCATGATCGTCGTGAACGGCATCGACGGCGAAAAGGTCGATCTTCCCGGCCTGCTCGCGCAGATCCAGGAGATGTTCGGCAAGCAGTGCCTGCCCATCAACCTGCCCGCGAAAGGCGGCAGCGACGTGGTGGACTGCTTCTTCAATCCCGCGGGCGAAGCCGATTTTTATTCCGTGGAGGCGGCGCACAATGCGCTCGTCGACCAGGTGATCGAATTGGACCCCGAATTAATGGAGCTGTATCTGGAGCAAGGCGAAGCCATCCGCCCGGAGCAGCTGCACGAGCCCTTCGAGCGCGCGCTGCGCGAAGGGCATCTGGTCCCCGTGTGCTTCACGTCGGCGGCGACGGGAGCCGGCATCGCGCAGTTGCTCGACGTGTTCGTGCGGCTCTTGCCCAATGTCACCGAAGGCAACCCGCCGCTCTTCTACCGCGAGACCGAGGGCAAGACCACGCCCGTGCGCGCGGAGCCCGACCCCGAGAAGCACGTGCTCGCGCACGTGTTCAAGATCGTGGTGGACCCGTACATCGGCAAGGTGGCCGTGTTCCGCATCCATCAGGGCACGATCGCGCGCGACAGCCAGCTCTATATCGGCAACGGCCGCCAGCCGTTCAAGGTCGCGCATCTGTTGATGCTGCAGGGCAAGGACCACACGGAGATCCAGCGCGCGGGGCCCGGCAATATCTGCGCGGTGGCGAAAGCCGACGACATCAACTTCGACGACGTCCTGCACGACGCTCCCGAGGACGGCAACATCCATCTCACGCCGTGCGAGTTTCCCAATCCGATCTATGGCCTCGCCATCGAGCCGGCGCGGCGCGGCAACGAGCAGCGCCTCTGGGAAGTGCTGCAAAAGCTCGCCGCCGAGGACCCGTGCCTGATCATCGAGCACCCCGTGGGCACCAACGAGACCGTCGTGCATGGGCTGGGCGAGCTGCATCTGCGCTATATGCTCGAGCGGCTCACCGACCAGCACAAGCTCGAAGTCATCACGCGGCCGCCCACCATCGCGTGGCGCGAGACCATCGGCGGCAAGGCGGAAGGCCATTGCCGCCACAAGAAGCAGACCGGCGGCGCGGGCCAGTTCGGCGAGGTCATGCTGCGCGTGGAGCCGCTGCCGCGCGGCGCGGGATTCGAATTCGTCGATGCGGTCAAGGGCGGCGCCATTCCCTCGCAATTCATTCCCGCCGTCGAAAAAGGCATTCAGCAGGTGATCGAAAACGGGCCGCTCGCGGGCTTCCCGATGCAGGACGTGCGCGTGACCGTGTACGACGGCAAGAGCCATCCGGTCGACTCAAAGGAAGTGGCGTTCGTCACGGCCGGGCGCAAGGCCTTTATCGATGCGGTGCTCAAGGCGCAGCCCATCGTGCTCGAGCCGATCGTCGACATCGAGGTGATGACGCCCGAAGCGGCGATGGGCGACATCATCGGCGACCTCTCCTCGCGGCGCGGCCAGGTGCACGGCACGCGCACGGCGAGCGGCAACGCCATGGTGATTGCGGGCAAGGTGCCGCTAGCCGAGCTCAACGACTACCAGTCGCGCCTGAATTCGCTGGCGGGCGGGCACGGCAACTACAGCATCCAGCTGAGCCACTACGATCCCGTGCCGCCCGCGCAGCAGGACAAGCTCGCGGCCCAGCACAAGGCGCGGGGGGATAACGGCGATTGAACGCCCCCGCGCCCGCGATGCGGGCGCATCACGGCTCGGCCGTATCCTTCGCCTGGTACCCGCCCCCCAGCGCCTTGGTCAAGACGAGGTCCTGGTTCAAGCGCTCGCCGTCGATCAGCAGCAGCGCAGTCTGCTCGGCCAGCAACGGCAGGCGCGCCTCCTCCGCACTCACGCGGCTGCCGAGGCCCCGCTGATACGCGGCGTCCGCGGCTTCGTGCGCGAAACGCGCGGCCTCCACCTTGTCGCTTTGCAGCCGCCGCTCTTCGTCGAGCGTTTGCAGGCGGTTGCCGCTGACGGCAACGTCGCGCACGGCGTCTAGCACCGCCTGGTTGTACTGCTCGATCAGGATGTTGCTGCCGGCGCGCGCAGTCCGCAAATTGGCGTTCAGGCGTCCACCATCGAAGATCGGCAGGTAAAGGCCCGGAATAAAATTGATCTGCTGGCTGGCGGCGCGGAACAACTGGTTGAGGTGGACGGAGTCCAGACCGAAGAAGGCCTTGATGTCGAGGCTCGGATAGAACGCCGCCTTGGCGGCGTCGATTTCGCTGAACGACGACTGGACATACCAGCGCATCGCCTGCAGGTCCGGGCGGCGCGCCAGCAGCTGAAAGGACAGCTCGGCGGGCAGTCCGGCCGCGGCCTGCGGCAACGCCACGGGCTGGATCTCCGGCAGATTGCCGGCGCTGGCGCCGACGAGTGCGCGCAGCATCTCACGGGTCTGGGTGATCTGCCCCTGCGCCGCGACGATTTGCCGGTCGAGGCCCAGCAGTTGCCCACGCGCGGCTTGCAACGGGACCTTGCCCTCCAGTCCGGTGCCGGTTTTCCCCTCGTGCGACTGAACGGCGAACGCGAGGATCTGGCGCGACTGCTGCAGCAGGTCGAGCAGGCGATAGCTGGCCTGCATGCTGAAGTAGAGCTGGGCCACGTCCGTGGAAATCGCCAGCTCCACCGCTGCCTCTTCGGCCACGCGTGCGTTGCACGCACCGATAGCGGCCTCGACCAGCGAGCGCTGGCGGCCCCAGAGGTCGATGTTGAGCCCGGCGAAAAGGCCGATGGTGCCTTCGGTGTACCAGGGACCGGTGATACCCAGTTTCGGAAAATTCAGCGCATAGGGGCCGAGAAAGCCGTCGGAGGATGCGCGCTGGCGGTTGAGAAAGCCGAGGGCCGATACCTGCAGGTTGCTGCCGGCCCTGAGCAACTCGACCTGCGACCCGGACTGCGCCACGCGCACCTGGGCGGCGGCGATGGTCGGCGAGCCCTTGAGCGCGCGTTCGATCAGCGCGTCGAGCTGAGGATCGTTGTAGCGCGTCCACCATTGCGCATCGGGCCAACCCTCGCGGGCCAGATGAATATCGCTCGCAAGCTGGATCTGCTCGGGCGGAATCTGGGTATGGGGTGGCGAGTCGCGGCGCATCAGGGCGCAGCCTGATACCAGACTCAGCAGGCTCAGCAGACCCATCAGGCAGGCAGTGGTGATGACGTGTTTCTTGTTCATGTCAGGGTGCGTCTCGGGTGGCCGGCGTTGGGGCGGCAAGGTCGTTCGCGGCAGCGGGTGCCGCATCATTGCCGGCGTCCCAGCCGGGCAGTTCGGCCGCCTGGAGCGCGAGGCGCTGCAAATCGGCCAGCATCGGCATGCCGGCGGCGCCGGTCGTTTGCTGCGCGAGCGCGCGCAGTTGCTCCTGCTCCGCCAACGGCGGGGCGCCGCGCTTGTCGACGCGCTCGGCGTAGAGCTCCAGCAGAGCGGCGGTTTCGTCGTGCAATCTGGCAGCGGCGGCAAGCGCGGGCGAGGAGGCAGCCGGATGGGCGGGATACGCCGGGTCGGCCGCGGCCAGCGCGCGGCTGTGGACGTGGTCCTGGGTCACCAGCAAGTCACGGCTCACGCCCAGCATCCGCTCGGCCTGCGCGGCCAGTTGCGCAAGGGCGCCGTGCTTGAACTGCGGCTCGTAGCGCACGCGTTCGAGCTCCAGGTTGCAGTCGTTGAGCGCAGACCAGCATTGCATGTGCTGCTTCGCGTAGGCCATTTGCAGCGCCGGGTCATCCTTGCCCACGGGCGCGCGCACCAGCGCGGCGAGTGAACGCGTGAGCGCCGCGAGCTTCGCGCGGGTCGCGCTGCCCTCGCTCTCGGGCCAGATGAACGCATAGACGAGCCAGCAAATGCCGACGCCAAGAATGATGCCGACCATGCGGTCGCGAATCTCGGTCAAGTCGGTGCTCGGGCCAAAGTTCTCGAGCAGTGCCAGCGCGAAGGTGGCGGCGCCCTGGGTGCCGAGGTAGGCGAGCCGTTCGGAACCCGCGGTCAGCCACGCGCCCGCCGCGATGACCGGCACCATCGTCAACAGCAGGCCGACGATGGTGTCGATGTACGGCATCACGAAGATGAACACCAGCAGCGCGCTCAGGCTGCCCAGCAAAGCGCCGTAGAAGCGCAGCGACATCTGCCGCACCGAGGTGCCGAGCCCCGGCAATGCCACCATGCCGCTCGTAATCAGGATGGTGTGAATGCCGGGCCACTGCAGGACGTTGAAAACGAAATAGCCGATGAGACCGGAGATCAGGATCTTCAGCGCGAATCGCACGTAGGCGGGATTCGTGAAGGCATCGGGCGCGAGCAGCGGCTCTTTCGCGGGCGGCTGGCCGGGCACGGCGGCACTGTCGAACTGGTCGACGGCTTGCACCGTGCGGTACAGGTCTTCGGCCTGCGCAAGGGCCGGCAGGGATGCGCGCTCTTCCTCATCCGGCACCCAGGTCAGGTGGAAGGGCTCATGCGCGGCAATCGCCTCATCGAGCGCGAGCAACTGCTCGTGCAGCCGCCCGAGCGCGCGCCGCAACGCGGGCGACGCCCCGGGCAGCGCTTGCGGCAACGCATTGCAGACGTGCTGCGCATGCGAGACAGCGGCAACGCAACATTGCAGATACTGCTGGCCCGCATAGTCCTTCGCATTGGCCATGTTGGCGAAAGTCGCGAAGCCCTGCAGCGTGGCGCATTGCTGCTGCAGCGCTTCGCCGGACAGGGAAGGCTCGACGGCTTCGCCCGCCGCCAGCTGCCGCAGGCGTTCACTTGCGCGCGCGAGCTGGCGGTGCACTTCCGCCTGCAACTGGCGCAGCGGATTGGCGGACGCGAAGAGCGAGTTCACGACCAGCGCGATGACGCTGCCGTACGTGATGGCGAGGACGGCCCAAAGCACCTGCCGCACGAGGTATTCCGCCTGCCCGGTCAGGTCGGCGAATGACTGCGCATAGAGAATGACGAGCGCCGGTCCCAGCAGGACGCCGCCCGCCTTCGACACCCGCACGCAAAACATGAAGCTGAAGAACAACACGCTCGAGACGACGATACGCAGTACAGGGTAGTCGTAGGTGAAGTTCAGCAGCCAGATGTACAGGGGCACGGCGATGAGGTCGGCAAGGGTCAGCGCGATGAAAATCACGCGCGTCAGGACGACGTTGGCCTGCACCGTGAAGAAGATCGCGACCAGCGACATCACCATGGACGGGATCTGGAACGTCTCGCCGATCACGATGGCGATGGCCGAAGCCAGCGTCAGGCGCAAGGCGAACTGGCCGCGCCCGGGAAACGGCGCTAGTTCGCCGGCCAGCCAGCGCAATGAGTTCTTCAGGCGTTCCGCAAGCGGAGCGTTCATGGGCTGCGTCCTGTCTCAGTGCGCCGGCTTGGCCGCGCCGGGTTCGAGCTTCACGACTGCCGAGGCGCCAAGGCGGAACAGCTCAGGATTCGGATGATCGACGCGAATCTTGACGGGAAAGCGTTGTGCGACACGCACCCAGTTGAGGCTGCGCTGCACGCGCGGCAGTCCCTCGAGCACGAGGCCGCCGTCGTCGGGCAACACGCCAAAGCCGATCGAGTCGACGCGGCCATCGAACATCTGGCTCGTGTCGGACATCAGATAAACCTTCGACGGTGTGCCCGCGCGGATGCTCTTCAGCTCCGTCTCGCGGAAATTCGCGACGACATACCAGTTGCGCGTATCGATCAGCGTGAACACCGGCTTGAGCGGCGAAGCGAACTGCCCGGCCGTGGTTTTCAGCGACACGACGCGTCCATCGAAAGGCGCGCGCACGGTGGCCATGTCCTTGCGGTACTGAGCGAGCGCGATTTCCGCGCGCACCACGTCGCGCTGCGCGACCAGCGCGTCGACGCCGGTCACGGCGGCGGTCGCCTGTTGCGCCTGCAGACGCGCGGCTTCCAGCTCCGCGGCGGCGGCGCGCTGTGCGGTGCGTGCCCGATCGACATCTTCGGCGGAGACAAAGCCCTTTGCCAGTAACGGCTCCGTGCGCTTGAGCGTCTGGGCGGATTGCGCGGCGGCGGCCCGGGCGCGCTCGACGGCGGCGTGCGCGGAATCGGCGCCGTACTGCTGCGCCTTGACGGTGCGGTCCATCAGCGCGATCTGCTTGTCGAGCGCTGCCAGCGCGGCATTGGAGCGCGCCAGTTCGTCGTCGAAGGGACGCGGATCGACCTCGAAGAGCACATCGCCCTGCTTGACCGCCTGGTTGTCGCGCACTGCCATGTTCACGATGCGCCCGTTTACTTCGGATACCACATCGATTGAATCTGCGTAGGCGTAAGCGTCGTCGGTGCGCGGCGAGGTGTCTATCCGCCAGAGCACGTAGACGAGTGCCAGGAGCGTCACCAGCAGCAGGACTGCCGGGGCGACCTTGCTCGAAATTTTGTTCGGCCTGCTAGCCATGAACCCACTCCGTCAATTCAAGAATTAAAGACCAACAGCCAGATCAGCAGCGAGAAAAGCAGCAGCAATGCCGAATACGCGACGACTGGCGGTCCCAGAAGGCGTTCGCGTTGCAACCGGCCCAGCACGGCGTGCACGATCAGCGTCATCGGCAAGGCACCCAGCAGACAGAACATCCAGCTTGGGAAATAGGCACCGAGCACGCTGATCGACGGCGATGCCGAACAACCGGCCAGCGCCGTCAACAACAGGCACAACAGCATTCGCACGGCGACGGTGTGCGGCCTCGAACGAAAATTGATGCTCGGACTGGACATGAGTCGATGGCTGTCTTTCTGGACGCGCGGATGAAATCATTCGTTGTCTTAAATTTCAACAGGCGTCGCGGGTTATGGAAAATCGCCCGCGCGCCGCCTGCCTTGAGGCGGCGCGCGGCAAGCAGAGCCGCCGCAGCGGCGGCCCTGCTCCGTTTCGCTCGATATTGGCCGCTCTGTCAGTGGCCAGCCGCGTTGACGCCCGGGGGCGTCCATTGCCCTTCGGTAATGGCGGGCTTCGGCCCGTAGGCACGCAGATAAAGCGAGAAGTCTGCGTTGGCGGGCGACGGCAACCAGTTAGCGCGCGCTTTTGCATCCTTGGGCGCATCCGCCTGGATATAGATCGTGAGCGAGCCGTCGGCGTTGTATTGCAGATCCCGGTTCTTGGTGCCGATCGAATAGCGCTTGATCTCATTGGGCACGAAGAAGTGCTCCGCGCTATAGAGCGTGAGCGACCAGAATCCGTCCACCGGCGGCGTCTGCCCTTCGGGGAACGTCACGGTATAGCGGTGCGCGCCATTGAGCCGTGCACCGTCCGCGCCCAGATCCTGATAGAAGTATTTGGTTTCCTGATTCGCATTGACGAGGATGTTGGACTTCGCCACGGCGGTGCGCGTGAAGTAGTCCGTGCCAAACGCGGCGCCGTTGGAGATGGTGGTCCAGTTGTAAGGCAGCGGATCGCCCCAGTGACGGAATTGCAGCAGCGGATCGACCAGTTGCTTCTGGGCCAGCGTGGCTTCCTCGGTCATGGCCTTCTTCAAGGCCGGATCGTGCTTCGCCGCCTCGAGGACCGCCCGTATCTGCGCATAGAGACCCTCTTCGCCCGGCATCGCCGGCGCATCGGCCATGACGGCCGGCAGTTCGTCGAAGAACTTGTCCGGAAACACCCAGGCGGTCTCTTCGGTGCTACCGGTGCTAGCCGGCTTCGGGAAAGCCGGCAGCGTCGCCCAGTCGTGGCGCTTCATCTTGCCGTCGAATTCGCTCAGCGGATAAACGTTGATTCCCTGGATGACTTCCTTGACGGCGGTCTTGTCGGCGGGCGTAGTGTCCTGGAACACGCGCGGCACGACCATGCCCGTGTTGGTGGTCGACCGGAAAACCCCGGTAATGCCAGCAGGCACCTTGCCGTTCCAGTTCGGGCCGACCAGCAGGTAGAACCCAGGCTTGGTGCCGTACATCTTCCCCAGCTTCGCAAAACTGTCCGTGCGCGCATCGACGACCTGGTAGACCCAGAAGCGCTTGCCGAAATCGGGCACCTGAACGACGGCGGGGCTGGTATCGAGCGCCAGGACGCTGCCGCCATAGACGACGTCCTGATTGGGGCACGCGACGTCACGCTCCTGCGGTTCCACATAGTCGTGCAACATCGCAAGCCGGTTGAGCGGCGCGAACGGCAGGATCCCGCCGATCAGGCCGGGAGCCGGCGCCTGCTCGAAGGCGAGGCGGCGGTTGTAGATATTGACGAGCGGCCAGCCCCAGAAGTAGGCCTGGCGGGCCACCATGCGCGCGTACGCCTCCGTTATCCTGGCGTTGCTGTCGGGACCCGGCGGCAACGCCGCGAGGCGCCCGGGCGCCCCGCTTGCCGCGTGGGGCGCGGCCGCTGCGCCGGCAGAGGTGGCGGCGGACGCCGTAAAGGAAGCTGCCGAGGCACTCAGCAGGCAGGCGATCAGAGTGGCAATGTGAGATTTTTTCATGGCATCGTCTTCGTTCAATGGGTGGGTCGGCGTCCGTTCACGGGCGAAGGCATCGACCTTGCGCATCGCGTTCCACTCCGCCGGTGTTTTGCTGATAGATCGCTCAGTGGGCCTTCTGAAGTTGCGGAGCGTGCCACTGGCCATCGAGCATCGCCTTATCCGGCCAGTTCGGACCGGCAAGGAGGAAGTTGGCCGCCTGATTGCCGGTGGTGCGCGTGCCGGCATAGGCAAAGTTGAAGGTGTACATGTCGATGTGATCGTTGCCACGAGATCTGGCGCTCAACGGTTCCCAATATCGATACCGGGAGCAAGGCTGGCTGCCTGTCGAATGCTCCACGGTATCGGCAGCGGTCAAATTATCCTTGCTATAACAATTGATTGTGCCGCGCACTCTACCTGGAACGCTCGGGCCCGATGCCATAAGTATTGGGTCTCTGGATGTGACGCAAAATCATAAGGAAAATCGGAATCCTCCCATTGTGCGTTTGTAGAGTTCAGACTCAATTGCAATCCGTCCGTGAATACTGGTGCAAGAATCGTGTGCATCATGTGGCCGGATACCGCGTCAGGCGGCCGGCGAGGGAGCGAAGCGGGAGAGCAATGCTCGTCTGTGGAACGCCGGCACGCGCCGGATCGCTAAAACCGCGCACACCGCATACACCGCGAATCGGGCGTCCACGTCGGCCAGATGGCGCGCAGCATCGTCCCCAAGGACATTCAGCCGCGCTACCTGGGAGAACGGCGCGAAGCACCGGCTTCGAGGCATTCACGACCCACTAGAACGCGAGCGTGGCAGTCGCCTGTACGGTCGCCGTGCTCTTGAGGCGATTGGTGCTCGCTAAGGTCGGCACCCAGCGGAGGCTCGCGGAAAACGGCCGCTTGCCGCCGATTTTCGTGTCATAGGTGAGAATCGGGCCCAGCGCGAAATCCCGCCCGACAAACCCATCGAGCCTATCCGCCAGCGGGCCTGAATCTTTGCCGAGCTGCTGAACCGTGCCCATTACAAGACCCACGCCGATACCGTTCGCGAATTTCTTTAGCCCCATGACATCGAGCGTCAGCAACGGCGCGTTCTGGTAATCGGTCGCGGAATTGCGCGTATAGAACTGGAGCCCGAGCACCGCGTCGAATTCGAGCCCGTACTTGGGCACGAGCTTCGTGTATGCAACCTGCGGCACGAAGGTCCAGTTATTCAGGCTGGCGTTGGCCAACGCAGTGGGATCGTACTGGCCCGTGGGCGCCCAGAAGTTGAAGCTCAACGCGATGTGGTCGGTCTGGCTCAAGTGGTAGCCGGCGACAATCGGCGTGAAATACATGTCGTAGAGATTCGAGACCCGGTCGCTCGTGGAGCTCGACACCCGCCCCACGGAGAAGGTGCCTGTGACCTCTTCCCACACATAGGGCAGCGTGATGGCCGACGCAAAATCCCAGCCGCCGAGGCCACCCCAGACGTGCTCGACCGTCGCAAGCGTGAGCGCGAGCTTGCCTTCGGCGCCAAGCGAGTCCTTGCCGGCAATCGGCACGCCGCGGCTTGCGCTGATCGACCCGTCGAGATAGACCTGTTGCAGGCTGACGATGGTCATCGGCTCCGGCGGCACGATGCCGATGCCCGATATCACGCTCGTGCCGGCCACGGGCCGCCCGAGCGCGCCTTCCGTTGCCCCGGCCATGCTCGGCCCGAATGCGAAGGCGGCAGCGAAGCTGGCGACGGCGTAAAGCTTGAGGCAGTTTCCAATGCGCTTCGGACAAGTCATAGGTGCGTTTTTTATTGAGAGGGTCGACTTATTTATCGAGGGTTTTGTTAAGCCCGACTGAAACCGCGCCAATTATTAGACAATGAAAGCATTAATTTTTCAAATAAAACAGCTATTAAGCATAAATTTGAGATTTCGTGGCGATGGTTGCCGGGGTATGCCAGAAGGGCCCGGCGGTTGTTATGTGTGTGTGCGAAACCAACCAAAGGAGAGAGCCGGGAGAGCAGCATCTCCGCAGCCAACCGCATGGCCGAACACCGTCATCTGAACTGTCTGTGGCATTTACCTAAAAACAGCCTGCCCGCGGAAAAGGCGTGTCCCAAAGGCGATATGAAAAAGCGGTGGCCAACTGGGCCATTATTCGACGATAACGGCCTGGTCTCCGCATTCATGATCATGAGGAAAGAGATACAACCAGGCGTTACCGGAAAGTGAAGCAGACGAAAGCCGAAGAACCGCCGGCGGGCACACGCAAAAGAGCCGCACGCCAGGCAATGCTGCCTCGCGTGCGGAGTTACTGGATTTTTCCCCGGCGCTTCCGTGACTCGATCGTCGCCATCGCAAGACCGGCGGCAGCGAACGCGCACGCGGCGGACACGAGCGCGACGGCGCGCAGCGCGTCGGTGATGGCGTCGGCTTGCGCGCGCGCCACGGATGTCTGGCGCGGCGTGTGGGCGGCGCCCGATGCCGTCCCGGCCTGCGCGTCCGGCTCCAGCAACTGCCCGGTCTGGCTGGCGTCCTGCGGCAGGTGCAGCGCGTCGAGGCGCGCCGATAGCGCCGCGTGGTACGACCACACGAACACGATGCCGAGCACCGCGATCGCCAGCAGGCTCGCCACGCGGGCAACCGCGTTGTTGATGCCGGACGCAACACCTGTGCGCTCGCCCGGCACCGAGCCCATCACGGTCGTGGTCAGCGGCGCGACGGTGATCGTCATGCCGAGCCCGAGCACGGTGAGCGCAGGGAAGAATCCGGTCCAATAGCTGCCGCGCACGAACGGCAGCGCCAGCAACGCGAAGCCGATTCCGGCGACCGCCGGACCCACCGTTAGAAGCGCGCGCGAGCCGAAGCGGCTCGTCAGGCCGCCAGTGAAGCGCGAGAGCAAACCGATAATGACGGGCACCGGCAGCAGCGCCCCACCCGCTTCGGTCGCGGTGTACCCATGCGCGCGGATCAGCGTAAACGGCAGGAAAAAGAATGCCCCGCCGAGGCCGAAATAGAGCAGCAGCGTGACGAGGTTGGCGCCTGTGAAATCGCGCGAGCGGAACACGTCCAGCGGCATCATGGGGCTGGGGCCACGCGCTTCGATCATCACGAACAGGGCGAGCACGAGCACGCCGCCACCGATCGCACCCAATACGAACGGATGCGCGAAGCCGCGCGCCGACGCCTCGGTCAGGCCAAAGGTGAGCGCCGCGAGCCCCGCGGCCGCACTCAGCGCGCCGGGCCAGTCGAGCTGTTCGGGCGCATCGGGCTTGTGGCTATTGGGCACCGACGCCACGGCGAGCGCGATCGTTACCGCTGCGAGCGGGACGTTCAGGAAGAAGATGGCGCGCCACGACAACGCGTCGACGAGCCAGCCGCCCGCCACCGGCCCCACCGCCGACGTGATCGCGCCCACGCCCGCCCAGGTGCCGATCGCGCGTCCGCGCGCCTCGTCATCGAACACGGCGCCTATGATCGCGAGACTGCTGGGCACGAGCAGCGCCGCGCCGATGCCCTGCACCGCGCGCGCGGCGATCAGCGCCCCCGCATTCGGTGCGAGCCCGCAAGCAGCGGACGCGAGCGTAAAGAGCGCGATGCCCGCGATGAACACCGTGCGACGGCCCAGCTTGTCGCCCATCGATCCGCCAACGAGCACGAGAGAGCCGAGAAACAGCAGATACGCGTTGACGACCCACTGCATCGCCGCGACGCTCGCACCGAGTTCGCTCTGAATGGACGGCAGCGCGACATTGACGACCGAGCCGTCGATGAACGCCATGCTCGAGCCGAGGATCGTCGCGGCGAGCGCGAGACGCCTGCGTCGGCACGGGCGGTCGACTGCAGTGGGCTGCGTGCGGATGACGAGCGCGTCGCATGGGCTTGCTTGCGCAGCCACGACGTGCGCGGCCTTCGGCTCGCTATCGGGAAGATCCGGGTTGGCCAAGTTCGCTCCGCCACGGATGGAAATCAGCGTTACGGTGGACAGTCGATATTAGACAGGCAGTTGCACCGATTGACCAGCTTTCAATTTGGTTGCCGCCCTCTCGCAGCTTTAGCGGGCTTTATTTGTCGCCGTCTGCACATGCGGTATCGTGAGCGCCTGCGCCATCGCATAGACCCCACGATCTCCATCGAAGATGTCCCAGACGATCCCACTCCATAGCGATCCTGCTTTCTATCGGCTGCTTGCCGACAGCTACGCCAAACTGCTTGGCCGTCCCCTGGTACCGCAGGCCATGCCTCTGGCCGAAGCGAGCGAATGGCTCTATGAGCATGCCCCGTTCGCTGTGCTCGCGCACAACACCGATCCCGACCCGGTCTTCATTTACGGCAACAAGGCCGCGCAGCGCCGCTTCGGATATAGCTGGGATGAAATCACCCGACTGCCCTCCCGGCTCTCAGCCGAGGCGCCGGATCGCGAGGAGCGGCGGCAATTTCTCGCCCGTGTGCAGCGGCTCGGCTACGAAGCGGGCTACAAAGGCGTGCGTATCACAAAGTCGGGCCAGCGCTTCATGATCGAGGAAGCCACACTGTGGCAGCTCCTCGACGTGGACGGCAAACTACATGGCCAGGCGGTTGTCATCCCGCGCACGCGCGATCTCTGAGTCGCCCACTGGAACGCGCGCCACGCCGCCTGCGCGCTACCGTTGCGGTACGCCCTCGCGCCACTCGCCCCAATGCTTGACGATGTCCTGCACGAGCGGATTGCCCGCAAGGAACAGATTGTCGATCGCGATTGTGAAGCCGCCCTGCGACGCGTAGTTGAGCAGATTGTCCGCGCTCGACTGGCCCGCGTACGGCCGGTCGAAGTCCGAGCCCGCGCGCAGCACCGCGACACGGCTCAGGTCGACGCGATGCACGCTCGCCGCGCGCGTCAGCGCCTCGAAGGTGGCGTTGTCTTCCTGCTGCGTCGTGCAATAGGTGCCCTTGCCGTCGGTCAGGATCTTGGTCCATTGGCGCGCTCGCTCGCCGATGTCGGTGCCCGACCACCAGGTGTCACCGGCCAGGGTATCGCACTGGATCACGGTTGGCGGACGATTCGCGGGCGCGTAGCTGTATTTGGCGCGGGCCGCCTGCGCCTGGGCGTCGTCGCTCAGCGTTACGTTGCGCGAGAGCGCGAAGGCCGCGTTCGAGAGCGCCGGATTGAGCTGGAACACTTCGGTGCGATAGTCGAGCGGCGGCTTCTGCGTCGGGCCCGTCGTATTGATGCCGAGATAGCCGGTGTTCCAGCCCGGTGGAATTTCGCGGCCGTCGATTTCCCACTGAATGCCGAAGTCGACGAGCCAGTTCGCCCAGGCAGCGGAACCGACGGTGCCCTGAAGCGGGTCGATGCCCGCGATGCCCGCCACCATGAAGTAGGTATGGCGCAGGTCGAAGCGCGGCGAGAATGTCAGCGCCATGATCGACGCGGCGGCATTCGCGTGCCCCATGCCGGTCGTCATCACGCAGATGTCCTGGCGGTTGCAGTGCACAGCCGGGTAGTCAGGAGACAGACCTGGGACGGTGACGTCCTGCCATGGGCCCAGGTGGTCGAGCCAGACCTGGCCCTCCGGGCCGAACATCGAAATGATCATTACCTTGACTGGGCGGCTGTGGGATGCGCCGTCGTCTTGCGCGAAGCTGTCGGCGGCTTGGGTAATCGCTGGAGCAATGGCCGTGCCGGCCGTGAGCAACGATGAAATCACTATGCGAAAAGCACGATTTAGCATGAGAGGGTCCGCCTTTCATGTGAGGGTGTGTTTGGGGATTGTAGTTGCTGGAATTGGGTGTGGGTATGTTGCTATTTTTTTCGTGGCGGTTTGGGGGGTGGCCTTTCCTTGTTTTCATGTCGGTATATTGGTGTTGCCCCTGTGCGGGGCGGCACCTA
>NZ_SMRP01000039.1:32229-32596 GCF_004353915.1 Paraburkholderia silviterrae
TTTTATCGGAGCGGCTCCGGAGCATCCGTCTCCTCGCACACTCCGCGTTAGTGACAAAGGGCTCATCCTTCCCGCCACGCGCTACGCGCGGGCGGAAAGGTCTGCAAGGAAAACCGGGCGTGCTGCCCAGCGAATGCGCGAGAGTACTGCAGAGCAAATACACTGGAGTCCTACGAAACCGCGTACATCCCACCGGTTTTGGTTATGCCCCACGGCGCGCGGAGCGCCGCCGGATGGATGAGCCCTTAGTCACTCCGTGTGACGACGCGTGGCGACAGACGCCCCGGAGCCACTCCGATTAGAGGGCAGTGGTGGACTGCGTCACACTGGCGGTTTGAGCGGCTTTCTTTTGCCTACTTTTCTTTGC
>NZ_SMRP01000039.1:32606-55891 GCF_004353915.1 Paraburkholderia silviterrae
CTACCAACCATCTAGGTAAATCCACGAACCCATGTAAAAAGCATAATACATAATAAAACACGTTCGATAACCTGCCACCCCACACCACATGATCTGCCTTGCATCGAAATTGCGCACGACCTAAACTAAATAGCCCGCATTCAGCAACCACCCCAAACCATCTTCACTATTCAATCCAGATAAAAAAATATCAAAATGGAATCCATTGATTGAGCACCGCACCAGGAACAAACCATGGATCACGACTTCATCGTGCGCACCATGTCCGCCAACGAGATACCCATATCGATCGATTGGGCTGCTACAGAAGGCTGGAACCCCGGCCACCACGACTCGCACTGTTTCAGGGAAGTGGACCCTGACGGCTTCTTCATCGGCCTCTGGCAAGGCGAGCCAATCGCGTGTCTCGCCGCCGTCGCCTACAACGAACACTTCGGCTTCATCGGCCTGTACATCGTAAAGCCCGAATTTCGCGGCCAGGGCTTCGGCATGCGAATCTGGCAGCACGGCATGCATTACCTTGGAGACCGAAACATCGGCCTCGATGGCGTCGTCGCCCAGCAGCCGAACTACAGGAAGTCCGGGTTCCAGCTCGCGTACCGCAACATCCGCTACCAGGGCCACGTGAATGGCATCGGCTGCGCACATGTAACGGCAGCATCCGACGTGCCGTTCGAGCAATTGCTTGCCTACGATCGCCAATGTTTTCCCGCAGCGCGCAAGCGCTTCATCTCCGCCTGGATATCGCAACCCGATGCCGTTGCGCTCGCAACAGTCGACGCGGGCCGTGTCGCCGGATACGGCGTCGTGCGCCGCTGCAAAACAGGCTGCAAGATCGGCCCGCTCTTCGCCGATGACGCAGACGTCGCCACGGGGCTGCTTCGCGCGCTGGCGGCGCGCATGCCCGGCGAGGTCTTCGTGCTCGACGTGCCGGAAACGAATCCTGCGGCCGTCGCGCTGGCGCAAAGGCACGGCATGACGAGCGTCTTCGAAACCGCGCGGATGTACACGAAAGAGGCGCCCGCGATAGCGATCGATCGTGTGTTCGGGGTGACGTCGTTTGAGCTGGGATGAAGGGGGGCGGCGCGTCGAGGAAGCCGGATCGTCGCCCCAAGGTGGGACGGCCGATGGGATGTCCTCTAGCCGACGGCGGTCAGCTTCTAAAGCTCAATCCGCTCGACATATCCCGTGAGCTCGAGATAGCCGCGCCCTATCGGTTTGACAGCGGGCTTTACAGCGGGCTTTGCAGTGCCTGTGCTCGCCGCACCCGCCTGAAACGCCGTCACCGCCCCCTCCCAATACACCGCGCCGGTGCTCGCGCGGCCGTCGAATTCCTGATCGTCCATGAGTGGCACGAGCGTCAGATGCAGGTCCTGCGCATCGACGCGCATCGCCACCGGATAAACCGCGCCGGTATGCGGCGAACGCCACCGGCGCAGCGGCGTGAAGCTCACGCTATCGGGGGATAGCGCATGCGTGCTGCCATCGGCGGCGCGCAGCGTGCCGCCCGCCCAGAACTTGCGCCCCGCCTTGTCGCGGATCTGAAAGGCCATCAGCGCGCCGCCGTCTTCGAGATCGATGCCGATCCAGTCCCAGCCCACCGCCACGTCCGCGAGCGGCGACGACGACCATTCATGATCGAGCCATGCCTGCCCGCGCACGCGCTCACCCTTGCGGGCCGATTGACCACCGCGCCTGAGCACGCCTTCGACTTCCAGCCCCGGCTCGCTGTAGTAGTAGCTCGCCTCGCTCGCAAGCGGACCTTTGCGGCTATAGCCGCCTGTGCCGTTGACGAGCATCGGCTGCGTCGGCCGCAACGTGAAGGCGAACGCAAAGCCAGGCGTGGCGACGTTCAGGCGGTAGCGGCCGTCCGCGTTGCGCTCGAGCGACCAGTCGTCGATGTGGACGGCGGTGTCCGTCTCGCTCGCTTCGGCCAGGCCAAAGCCGCGGCGCGCAGCGCGTTGGCCGTGCTGCAGACTACCCGCTCGTGGATCGCTCAGCGCCACGTTGGCAAATAGCAATTGATTCGGCGCGAAGCGGCTCGGGTTCGCGTCGTCGAGGGCGAGGCGCGAGCGGAAAAACGTCGCCTCGAAGCCCAACGATGGATCGCCAGCGGCACCCGCTGTAGCACCCGCAGTGGCACCCGCTGTGGCACCCGCTGCCGCGTCGGCATCCGTTTGCAGCCAGCCTGTCACGTACCACCATTCGTTTCGATAGCGCGAATGCGCGCCATAGTCGCGCGGGAACGCCAGCGGCTGTCCGCTCGCGACCGTTGGATAGTCGGGCATGCGCGCCCACGCCGCGCTTTGCGTCAGCGCGGCGAGCGGCCATAGCAGGCCACTGCGCAGGAACGTGCGCCGTCTCATCGCGTCACCAGTCGTCGCGCACGGCGCGCACCGCATCGACCGACATGGCCGCGCGCGAGCTCAAGAGCGCCGTGAGCGCGGCGGCAATCACGACCGCCGACGCCAGCGCCGCCAGCAATCCCCACGGCATGTGCACGCTCATGGTCCAATGAAACGACTGCGGATTGACGACATGCACGAGCACCATCGCAAGGCTCAAGCCCAGCGTCAGGCCGCAGAGCACGCCGAGCAGCGCCACGAGCGCGCCTTCCATCGCCAGCATGAGCGCAATCTGGCGGCGCATCACGCCGATGTGCCGAAGCATGCCGAATTCGCGCGTGCGGGCGAGCGCTTGCGAGCCGAAGCTCGCGCCGACGCCGAACAGTCCGATGATCACCGCCACCGCTTCCAGCAGATAGGTCACGGTGAAGCTGCGGTCGAAGATCCGCAGGCTCGCGGCGCGGATCTCGCCGGGCTGCGCGAACTCGAGACGCTGCCCGCCGGGCACGCTGGCGCGCAGGCGCGCGATCGCTTGCGCCGGTGCCACGCCCGGGGCGAGCCATAAGGCGGCGTCGGTCACGCGCGTGTCGCGAGCGAGCCGGCGATAGTCGCTCGTGTCGATCACGATGGCGCCGAACTGGCGTGCATAGTCGCGCCAGATGCCGGCCACCGTGAATGGCAAGCGCTGGCCCGCCAGCGGCAGCGTGATGCGCTGGCCCGGATGCATCCCGTACAGATCGGCGGCTGCCTCGCTGATCCATACCGGCGGCGGGTCGCCGGCTTGCGGCACGAGCGGCGCAGTCGTCAGCGGCAGGCGTGCGGCGGGATCGCGCGCATCGATGGGCCGCGCGAGCAGGCTGACGGGCGGCAGGCGAGCGTCGAGCGAGATTTGCGTCGCGCGCAGAAACTCGGCGCGCGCCACGCCGGGCGTGGCCGCGATGGCCGCCTGATCGCCCGGCGTCAGGAACGCGCTGTCGCCGCCGGGCGCAGCGCGCAGATAGAGCGGCGCGGGCAGCAGCAACTGCAGCCAGTCGTCGACGGCGACGCGAAAGCTCGACACCATGATCGCCATCGCCGTCATCAGGCTGAAGCTCGTGACGATGCCGGCAAGACCAATCGTCGCGCGGCCGGGGGCATTGGCGAGTTGCGAGAGCACGAGCTGCGGCAAGGCATGGCGCGAGCGGGGCAGCACGGCGAACACGGCGCGCGCGATGGCCGGCATCGCGAGCACGCCGCCCAGCAGCAACAGCGCGATCGCGAGGTAGCCGAACACCGGCAAGCCGGCCACGGGCGGCAAGAGCGCCGCTGCTAGCCCGGCGCCAATCGCGAGCAGCGCCGCGGTGACGGTGCGCCTGGTGGAGAGCCGTGCGGCCGGCGCCTCCTCGTCGCCCGCCTTCAGCGCCCGCGCGGGTCGCGCCCGCGCCGCTTCGAGCGCCGGCGCGAGGCTGCCGAGCACCGACGCGGCCACCCCCAGCGCAAAAAAACTCGCCGCGGGCAGCGCATCGAAATGCACGCGCGGCTGAACCCCTTCGAAATAGCCGCCGCCGAGATCGCCGCCCGCGTAGCGGAGTACGGCGGCGGCGAGCGCGAAGCCGATGGCGAGACCCCCGGCGGCGCCGAGCACGCCGAGGATGGCGCCCTCCGAGACGACGAGCCACAACACGCCACGCCGCGTCAGGCCGATCGCGCGCAGCAGCGCGAATTGCCCGCGGCGCCGCAGCACGGCAAGCGCCTGCATCGTGAAGACGAGGAACGCCCCCGTGAACAGCGCGACGAGCGCGAGCACGTTGAGATTCGCGCGATACGCACGCGAGAGCATCGACGTGCGGTGCGCGTTGTCGCCCGGCGTGACGGCGGCGACGCCCGCAGGCAAGCGCGGCGCGAGGGCTTGCGCGAACACTTCGGCGTCCACGCCAGGCTTGAGCTTGATGTCGATGCGCTGCAGCATGCCGAGCCGCTGCAAGCGCCACTGCGCGGCGCCGATGTCCATCACGCCGACACGCACCGCATCGCCCGAAGCGGGCAGCACACCCGCGACGCGCAGCGCGACCGAAGCGAGCCCGACCTGCACCGTCAGCGAATCGCCGGGCTGGAGCGCGAGCCAGCTCAGCGCGGCCGGCGAGAGAAACACGGTGTCGGGGTCGAGCAGCGCGAGGGGGCCGCCGCTTGCGCCATTCGTGCCATTCGTGCCATTCGTGCCATTCGTGCCCTTCGTCCCATCCGTGCCCTTCGCTTGCTCCACGCGGCCGACCAGATTGGGCGTGACATAGCCCGCGCGAAACACATCGACGCCTAGCAGTTTCAACGACGCGTCGCGCCCCGCGACGCGCGCATCGACCTCGACCACCGGGCTCGCCGCCGCGACCTCGGGCAAGCGGGCAATGCGCGGGTACAGCGCTTCATCGAAGCCCGCGCGCGGGCCGCGCAGCTCGAGATCGGCGTTGCCCATCAGCGAATTGACGGTGGCCGACAGCTCGGTGAGCGCCGCGCGGTTGATCAGCTGCACGGCATAGCCCATCGCGACGCCCGCGGCGATCGCGAGAATGCCGATCAAGGTGCGCAGCGGATGCCCGCGCATTTCGCCGGCGATGAGCGCCGCGCCGACTCCGCCAGCGGGCGGGCGATTGCCCGCGCTGCGCGATGCGCGTGACGAAACCGGGTCGAGCCATGGACGCATGGTGTCGAGCCAACGCATCGCCTACGCGCCGCCTGCGCCCGGCGCGTGCGGCTCGAGCCCGTCGGGCGTGAGCCGCAGCACGCGGTCGGCGGCCGCCGCCACGGCCACCGAGTGCGTCGCGAGCAGCACGCCCGCGCCGTTCTTTTGCGCCAGCTCGCGCAGCAGCGCGAGGACGCGCATCGCCGTGTCGTGATCGAGATTGCCGGTGGGCTCGTCGGCCAGCACGAGACGCGGCTGATGCACGAGCGCGCGCGCGATCGCCACGCGCTGCAATTCGCCGCCCGACAATTCGCGCGGCAGCGCGTGCTCGCGCCCGCCTAGCCCCACCGCCAGCAGCGCGAACGACACGCGCACCGCCACGTCTTTCGCGCGCATGCCGTTCAGGAGCAGCGGCAGCGCGATGTTCTGCGCGGCGGAGAGGTTCGGCAGCACATGGAACGCCTGGAACACGAAGCCCATTTTCTGGCGGCGCTGCAGGGTGGCCGCGTCATCGTCGAGCGTGGCGAGGTCGTGTCCGTCGAAGACGATCTGTCCCGCATCGGGCCGGTCGAGGCCGGCGGCGAGATTGAGCAGCGTCGATTTGCCGACACCCGATTCACCCATGATCGCGACGCACTCCCCCGCCCGCAGCTCGAGGTTCACGCCGCGCAGCACGTTGCGCGACGTGGTGCCGTCATAGTGCTTCGATACGTTGGCGAGCGTCAGCATCATCGGTCGTCTATTCCTCAATCGCCAGCCGGTTCTGCGGCAGCGCAAAACGGGTGACGGCCAGCGTCTTCGCATCGACGCGCACGATCGCGTTCAGCCCGCCGTCGATGACCCACGCGGCACGGTCCGGGCCGACGATCACGCCGTGCGGCGGCGCGACGTCATGCGGCGCGCTGCCTCGCGGCACCGCAAAGCTGTCGAAAGGCGGTGGCTGCTGCGCGTGCGCCATCGCGCCGGCGAGCGCGGCGCAGACGAGCGCCGCGCTGAGCCATGTCGTCTTCATCGCCTGGTTCGATCTGACGCGGCAGCTATTCGGCGGCGGACCCCATGCCGCGCTGCGGCGAAGTCATGGTCGAGCCGGGGCGGCGCAGCATCTTGTCGACCTCACCCACGTGCAGCTCTTCGACCTGGATCATCTGGCGCGCGAACTCCTCGAGCGCCACCGCGCGGCCTTCCACGAGCGAGAGCAGCTCGCGGTAATGACCGAGCGCGATCTGCTCGGCCTCGAGCGATTCGCGCAGGATGGACCCGATATCGAACGTATGGGAATCGAGCAGCGGCCCGATTGCGAGCGAGGGATACGCGCCGAGCGTCGTGATCCACTCGCCGGCCTGCTGCGCATGCACGAGCGATTCGTCCGCCTGCTGCCGCAGCCATGAGACGATTGGAATGCGGGCGAATCCGAACACCAGGAACGAATAGTGCGTGTACCGCACCACGCCGGCCAGCTCGGATTCGAGGATCTTGTTCAGCACTGCAACGACCGGTTCCTTCTCGATCTCAGTCATGTTGCCTCCCGCCTGGGCAGCGTAAGAAAGTGCGCGAGGGGGCGTTCATCACACCTCCGACTCGCAGAAAGCGTTTGCAGCCGCGCTGCTGGATTCGATTGTTGCACTTATCGCGGTTTGCCGCTTTGCGTCGTAGTTTGTCACCCGAGCCGCTATTCGATATCGACAAGACGTGCCTCGAGCAGGCGCGCGAGCGCGAGGCCGCCCTCGCGCATGATGGCATCGTGATTCCAGCGGAATGCCAGCCGCGCGAGCGGCGTGAGCGCGAGCGCATTCATCCAGGCACTGGCAGTGCGGACCTGCCAGTCGTAGCGCACCACCGTGCGGTCGCCGTCGGCTGCAAAGTGCCAGCGCCCCACGCCTTCCAGCGCGCCGCTGGCCTCCCCCTCCAGCGCAACGAGCGGCGCGACGCGTGTGACGCGCACGTCGATGATCACCCGATAGGGCAGCACACCCTTCCACGTGTAGCGATGCACGGCGCCCAGGCCGTCGGTCCCGCCCGCCTGCAACTCGCGCACCGCTTCGACATTCTTCCACCAGCCCGGCCAATGAATCGAATCGTGGATCGCGTCCCACACCGGCTGCACCGGCGCCTCGATGCACCACACGGTGGTCAAGCGGAATTCCGCCATCGCTCTGTTCTCCTTGTTTGCGATTCGGTTACGTGTGCTTTCAGGGCGGCGCCGTGTGTGCACGTGCACTCGCGCGAGCATTGCGTGGTGCGAAACAGTGCGCCAAAATCATCCATCATCGACGGCCGGGTACGTTGGCATACGTTCGAGTATAGGAGGCGGCGATGCGCGATCTCGTTGCCGATGCGCAAGCACGCTTCGATGCGCTCG
Source organism: Paraburkholderia silviterrae (assembly GCF_004353915.1). Taxonomy (GTDB): domain Bacteria; phylum Pseudomonadota; class Gammaproteobacteria; order Burkholderiales; family Burkholderiaceae; genus Paraburkholderia; species Paraburkholderia silviterrae. Next base: position 39,967 of record NZ_SMRP01000039.1, read on the forward strand.
CAAACTATCAGGTCAGGCTGAAATCGACATCGGCGGGAGCCGAACCGGTCGAGGTGCTCTATGCTTACCGCAAGCCGGGTTTCGTGCGGATGGACTTCATCCGTCCCCATGCTGGCGCGACACTCGTCTACAGCCCGGCATCGGGGAAGGTCATGCTTTGGCCATTCGGTTTCGACACGTTTCCGAGGCTCATGCTGAGCCCCGACAGCCGCATGATCCGCAGCCCGCAGGGGCATCGCGTCGACCAGTCCGATATGGGCGCGCTGCTCGTCGATGTCCGTGAGCTTCAACAGCATGGCGACACGCAGGTTGCCGGTGCTGAGACAGTCGGCACGCGCCAGGCGTCGCATGTGATCGTGACGTGCAGGCCCGGACGCGTCATGGCCCGCGTCTCCCGCTATGAATTGTGGTTCGATGCGAGCCATGGGCTGCCCATCAAGGTCGTGAGCGAGGGCGCCTCGTGCGAGCCGATAGAAACGGTGCTGCTGGAGGACCTGCACATCGACGTGCCAGCGTCGCAGCTCAGGCCGTTTGCTTGAGCCCGCGAAATCGGCCCTTGAAATGAAATTAGTTGAGCGAACAACCATCATCGCACTGGAAACACCATGATGAAAACCTCTGCCACACGCTACGGCCCGGTAGCCCAGTTCCTGCACTGGTGCACCGCTATTCTTGTTCTCGTGGCGTTTATCTATGGGCCCGGCGGACCGGAGCAGCGGGTCTACTCGTCGGCGCACGAGTTCGACCGACGGCTTCACGAAACGCTGGGATTGTGCGTGTTCACGCTGACACTCATCCGCCTGCTGTGGCGGGCGGCCGATACGCGCCCCGAAGCCGGCGCATCTCCCCGCTGGATGGTTGTGATGGCAACGATAGTCCAGGCGGCGCTGTATCTGCTTCTGCTAGCCGTTCCGCTGACCGCCATCTCAGGCGCGTGGCTCGAAGGGCATCCGCTGACGCTCCTTGCCGGGAAGGACATTGCGCCTTTATTCGCGGCTTCGCACGATGCCGGGTCAAGGCTCGCGTCGGTCCACAAGTGGCTCGGCGACACAATCATCTGGCTTGCGGGATTTCATGCCTTTGCGGCGCTTTTCCATCACGTCGTCCTCAGGGACAACGTGCTGGCCACCATGCTTCCTCGCTGGTTTCCAGTGGGCAAAGCGCGACCGGGCCGATAACCGGCCATTGCCTTTCAAAACTGTTTCAATGATCCGGCTGTCCGTTGCATGCTGCAAAAATGCAAGGCCGCCGCGGTAATCTCCGCCGCCCTGGCCCGGCGTTTGACGCAATTAGCTTTGCCGCGTTTCCCAGTAGAATAGCCCGGTCAGATCCCGTCAAGGTGCCCTGCATGCCGCAAAGGCCAAGCTATCCCAGCGCAAGCCCGGAGCCCCGCAGCAGGATCCTTCACGTTCCTTTCGATGTGCAAACGGAACCTGTGCACCGGCAACTGCTGGCATGGCGCGAGCGTATCGGCAAGGTCCTGGACGTGGTGCCGACCCGTGCGCAAATCGAGCGGCCTTTTCGCGGACTCATCGACACGTACTGGCTCGAAGAATTTCTCTTTGCCAATGTCTACACCGATGCGTTGACACTCGAACGCTCGATTGCCCGAATCTCCCAAGACAACGCGCGCTCCATCGCCTTTCATATCGTCATGGACGGCGACGCCGCGACACGCGTTACCCGCCCGGGGAAGCGCCAGGACACACCGCTCGACGTCGGCGTTCTCGCGGTCGACTTCGATCAGCCTCTACATGTGCTGCGGGGTGCATGCCGGCACGTGTCGCTGTTTGTGCCGCGTACCGCATTGCAGGAGGTATTCCCTGACCCCGGCGCGCTGCACGGTCGCGTTTTGGGCGCGAACGAGCCTGCCTCGCAGCTCATCAGGGAGCGCTTGAATGTGTTCGCCGCGAACGTCCCGCATATGTCGCTGGAACGCGCCATTCTGCGCCTGCGTGAAATCGTTCAATTGATCGTCGATGCATTCGGCGCACAGGCCGGGGTACGCGGGAGCAAGCCCGCCGTTGCCCGCGCAATCGCGTTCAACACCGCACGCAGGTTCGTGCAGGCCAATCTGGCGGAGTCCGACCTTTCGCCGGAGAGCGTGGTCGAATCGCTCGGGCTTTCGCGGGCAACGATTTACCGGATGTTTCAGCATGAAGGCGGCCTCCACGCTTACATCCGTCACCTCCGGCTGCGAGCGGCGGCGGACGATCTCGTGCGGTTCCCCGGCGCGCCCATTGCTGAGATCGCCTGGTCCGTCGGCTTCAACAGCGCGTCGGACTTTACGCGCGCATTTCGACGGGCTTATGGTTTCGCGCCGCAGGAGGTACGCACGTACAAGGACTGGTTTCCGGGCGAGCGGCTCGATGCGAACTTGCAAGGACTGGATCTGGAGCAAGCGGCGCTGGTGCGTGCGAGCTGGTCGGGCCGTCCGGAAGGCCACCACGCCGCCTGACCCGGGACTCAGGACTCAGGCAAGGAACCGAAACAGCCCATCAGGGCATTCGATCACGGATGGCGAGCAGAAGATCGAGGTGCCTTTCAACAAGCAGCGGAATGGCCGATTCTCCGCGGATCCATCGACCGATGGTCCGGCGGTCGTAGCCCGAGTATTCAGCGAAGCTCACCTGGGTCCAGCCGAGGCGCGCCAAAGCATAGGAAAGGTCGGCAGGCTTCATCGCGATATTGACAAAATGTCCCATGGCTTCGAGGGTTGGAGGGACATTTTGTCATAACCGATCTCGATTGCAACCCCGAAATCGGCGCGTCATGAACAGGAAGGATCAAGCGCGCCGGCGCCAGCGGCGGCGACAGCCGGGATTTCGCGGGCCAAGGGTTACAGGAGATAATCACCGGACGCAATCGACTTGAGCAACGGAGACGGAATGAGCAAGCAAGGCTTCACCACGGGTATCGTTCACGGCGACAGGATCACGGGCTCTGAGCACGGCGGCGTGCATCAGCCGATTCATACGTCCGTGCAATATGGTTTCGAGCGCGTCGAGGATCTGATCGGCGTGTTCCAGGGCACGAAGAAGGGCGGCTTCAATTACGCGCGGCAGGGCACCCCCACCACCGCCGCGCTCGAGCGCAAGATCACCAGCCTGGAAGAAGGCGCCGGCACGATCTGCTTTAGCACCGGCATGGCCGCGATCACGGCAGCGTTTCTCACGCTCCTGCGCGCGGGCGATCATCTCGTGTCGAGCCGTTACGTGTTCGGCAACACCAACAGCCTGTTCGGCACGTTGCGCACACTCGGCATCGAAGTCACGACCGTCGATGCCTGCGACGTCGAGAACGTGAAGAACGCCATCCGGCCGAATACGCGCATGGTGTTCGTCGAGACCATCGCGAATCCGGGCACGCAGATTCCCGACCTGCAGGGCATTGGCGACGTGTGCCGTGAGCACGGCATCGCTTACGTCGTCGACAACACGATCACATCGCCGGCCCTGTTCAAGCCGAAGGCAGTTGGCGCGAGCCTCGTCATCAACTCGTTGACGAAGACCATCGCGGGCCATGGCGCCGCGCTCGGCGGCGCGGTGACCGATACGGGGCTGTTCGACTGGAGCGCGTATCCGAATATCGCCGACGACTACCGGCGTTCAGCGGCGAAGGAACAGGGGCTGTTGCAGATCCGCAAGAAAGGCCTGCGCGACATGGGCGCATCATTGTCGTCCGAGCAGGCGCACGCCATCGCGATGGGCGCGGAAACGCTCGCCTTGCGTGTAAAGCAAAGCAGCGACAACGCGCTCGCACTCGCGCAGTTTCTCGAAGGGCACGAAGCCATCGGCAAGGTGTGGTATCCGGGCCTGAAGAGCCATCCGCAATACGAGGTCGCGCAGGCGCTGTTCAAGGGCGCTTCATGGCTGCTGTCGTTCGAATTGCTCAACGCGGAGCGCATGATCGAAGTCGTCAACGCGCTCAAGTTGCCGGTCAAGGCGACCGGTCTCGGCGACACACGCACGCTCATCATTCCCGTCGCGCCAACGATCTTCTTCGAAGCCGGCGCGGACACGCGCAAGGCGATGGGCATCTCCGATGGCATGCTGCGGCTCTCCGCGGGCATCGAGGATATCGACGACCTGATCGAGGACTTTTCGCAGGCGCTCAAGCTTGCGGCATGACGTGCGGGCATCATCCATCAAGACCCATTTGTTTCTCGAAGCTCCGGCCCCGTAACCCAATAAGCGGATGGAAATAACCGCCATGATCCCCCGGGCATGGGACAACCCATGCCCCATACCGTAATATACGTGCGATCATATCGACCCAGCTCCCGATCCGCCAGTTGGCCGCAACCCGGCCCGGAGACCCGACGATGGACCTCGCACAACCCACCGCCCCGCTCGCCGACGCCGCGGAGCCTTCTGCCACGCTGCGGCTCACGGGCAGCGTGCTGCGCCCCCTGACGCTCTCGCTCGACGCCCTGCGTGCGTATCCGGCCGTGACCAGCGCGCCGTTCGATCTGCGCTGCTACACCACCCAGCGTTTCATTCGCACCATCGAGCCTTACCGTGGCGTCCTGCTCACGGAACTGCTCGGCGACGCGGGCCTGCGCTGCGAAGCGCACGGCGACTTCAAGCGCATGGTCTTCGTGGCCAGCGGCCACGACGGCTACGCCGTCCCCTTCACGTGGCACGAGCTGTTCAACACGCCGGTGGGCAAACAGGTGATGGTCGCCTACGAATGCGGCGGCGCGCCGCTCGCCGAGGAAGACGGCGCGCCGGTGCTGTTTTCCGGCGCGGACCTCGTGCCCGCGCCGCGCCACGTCAAGCGCCTCGCGCGCATCGACGTGCGGGTGCTCGCGCCGTAAAGCCGAGCCGCGGCTTAGCGCACCCATGACGGTTGGCGTTTCCATACCCGCAACATAGCGCGTGCGTTCTATGTGAGCGCGCCCAAGAAATGGCTTACTCCAGGCATCGCCCCAATGCGCGAACGACACGCCGCATGGGGTGCTTTACGACACCTGGAGACTTTTCGCATGTCCAACGATGTTCGCTCACACCAGTACGTCCTGACCCTGTCCTGCCCGAGCGCCGCCGGACAGGTAGCCGCCGTCGCCAGTTTTCTGGACGGGCATCGTTGCTATATCGACGAGCTGACCGTCTTCGACGACGACATCAGCTCGCGCTTTTTCCTGCGCTGCGTCTTTCACGAAGTGATTCCCGGCTCCAACGGCGAGCTCGACCTCGCGAGCCTGCGCAAGGAATTCGAGCCCACGGCGCGCACGCATGAAATGACGTGGGCGATCCACGATCTGCAGGTGCGGCCCAAGGTGCTGATTCTGGTCTCGAAGCTCGAGCATTGCCTGGCCGACCTGCTGTTCCGCTGGCGCATGGGCGAGCTGCAGATGGACATTGCGGCCATTGCCTCGAACCATGCTGACTTCGAGCCGCTCGCCCGCCAGCACGGGCTGCCGTTCCGGCACTTGCCGGTCACGCCGGAAACGCGCCAGCAACAGGAAGCCGCGATCCTCGACCTGTTCGAGTCGACCGGCTCCGAGCTGCTCGTGCTCGCGCGCTACATGCAGATTCTGTCCGACGAAACGAGCAAGCGCCTCGCCGGCCGCGCGATCAACATCCACCATTCGTTCCTGCCCGGCTTCAAGGGCGCGCGGCCCTATCATCAGGCGCACGTGCGCGGCGTGAAGCTGATTGGCGCGACGGCGCACTTCGTCACCGACGATCTCGACGAAGGCCCGATCATCGAGCAGGAAGTGCAGCGCGTCGATCACACCTGCGATCCGGAGCGCCTGCTCGCCGTGGGCCGCGATGTCGAGTGCGTGACGCTCGGGCGTGCCGTGAAGGCGTTTTTGGAGCGCCGCGTCTTCATCAACGACGGCCGCACGGTCGTGCTTTGATTTCTGTTTTTTTTGGAGCGTTGGCCTTAACTTGTATTCGCGGCGGGCCGCAGGCGTTGCCCCTGTGCGGGGCGGCACCTACTTTTCTTTGCAGCCGCAAAGAAAAGTAGGCAAAAGAAAGCGGCTCAAACCGCCAGTGTGACGCGGTCCCCCACTGCCCTGTCCATCGGAGCGGCTCCGGGGCATCCGTCTCCCCGCACACTCCGCCTTAGTGACAAAGGGCTCATCCTTCCCGCTGCGCGCTACGCGCGGGCGGAAGGGTCTGCAAGGGAAACCGGGCGGGCTACCTGGCAAATACGCGGGAGCAACGCTGATAGAATACACGGGAGTCCTACGAATACGTGTACGCGCCACAGGTTTTGGTTATGCCCCACGGCGCGCGAAGCGCCGACGGATGGATGAGCCCTTAGTCACTCCGGTTGACGGCGAGTGGTAACAGACGCCCCGGAGCCGCTCCGATAAAATGGGCAGTGGGGGACAGCGTCACACTGGCGGTTTGAGCGGCTTTCTTTTGCCTACTTTTCTTTGCCGCGGCAAAGAAAAGTAGGTGCCGCCCCGCACAGGGGTAACGCCTGCGGCCCGCCGCGAATACAAGTTAAGGCCAACACCCCCAAAAAAAACCGCACTCCAAACTAAAGCGGTTCCTGGCCCTTACCCCTGATGGCGGCGCTGCGCCTCCTGCGCGAGCCCGGCGAGCGCCACCTCGCTGAGTCTCGCCGTCACGCGCTGCGCATAGTCGTGATGCCGCCCTTCCAGCGCGGCGCCCAGACAGCGCGCCCGCAGATAGCGCAGCAAGCCGATGCGCTGGTGCCCGCGCGCCATGCTCTGCTCGAGCAGCGCGAGCGCGGCGGCAGCGTCGCCGAGACTGGCGCGCTGGTTGAGATCGACGGTTTTGGTGCGCGGCACGTGCGACACGGTGGGGGACCTTTTCGCTGGAATCGGCTGGATTCGGCTCAATTCGGCCTGAATTGGCCTGGAGTTGGCTCGGAGTCGGCTTGAATCGGCCCGGAGCCGCCGGCGCGCGGCACCCGACGCCACGCTCCGCCGAGTGTCGCCAACACGGCGCCGCGCCGATAGAACAAATGCGCCGTGGCCGCGGAACACCCGCGCCACGGGCCGCGCTCGCGCGCCGAAATTTCGCTTTGACACAGATACCTGACGCATAATCACAAGTGAGCGCATGCCGGATCGGCGACGCTTGAGCGAACTGCATCGCCGCGGGTTTTGCGCATGTCCGGGCCGCAGACGTTCCTCGCATGCGTTTTCCTTAAGCCAGCCGCCATGTCCGACCCGCTACCGATCGTTCCCTCGCCCGACGCCCAGCCCAAGGAGCGCATCCGCTTCGGAATCGTGCTGCTGCCCAATTTCACGCTCACCGCGTTTTCGGGCTTCGTGGACATGCTGCGCCTCTCGGCCGACGACGGCGACTACAGCAAGCCCGTGCGCTGCTCGTGGCGCGTGATCGGCGAGACGCTCGCGCCGGTGCGCGCGAGCTGCGGCATCCAGGTCACGCCATGGGAGACCTTCGAGGACGCCGAGCCCGTCGACTACCTCGTGGTGGTGGGCGGCCTGCTGCATTCGGGTCCGCAGGCGAGCGAGGAAACGCTGCGCTACATCCGCCGCGCGGCCGCAGGCAACACCACGGTCGTGGGCATCTGCACCGGCGTGTTCGCCATGATGCGCGCGGGCGTGCTCGCCGATCACCGCATCTGCGTGAGCTGGTTCCACTACTGGGATTTCATCGAGCGCTTTCCCACCGTGAATGCCGATGCGCTCATTGCCGACCGGCTCTTCGTGATCGACCGCCGCCGCATCACCTGCTCGGGCGGGCGCGCGTCGATCGACGTGGCCGCCGCGATCCTGCTGCGCCACTTCGATCACGCCACCGTGCAAAAGGCGCTGCGCATCCTGCTGGTTGGCGAAATGCAAAAGGGCAACGCGCCCCAGCCGCATCCGCCGGGCCTCGAGCCCGCCACGCACCCGAAGGTCAAGCGCGCCATCCTGCTGATGGAGCAGCAGGTCGGGCGCAATATCCCGCTCGAAGAGCTGGCCTGCAAGCTCAATCTCTCGCCGCGCCAGCTCGAACGGCTCTTCAAGGCCGAGACGGGCAAGAGCCCACGCGCGTTCGCCAACGTGCTGCGCCTGCGCACGGCCGCGTGGCTGCTCACGAGCTCGGACCGCACCGTGGCCGATATCGCCTCGAGTTGCGGCTTTGCGGACGCGTCGCATCTCGGACGCGAATTCCGCAAGCAGTTCGGCGTGCCGCCCATCATGTTCCGCGAGCAGCGCAGCGGGCAGGAGCCCTCGCAGATGGCGGACCTCGACGCGTTCTTTCGCAACGACCCGCTCGTGGCGGCTGACGCAAGCGCTCCTGCGTCTTCCTCGCTGCACTAGGGTGCTTTCGGCCAGACCTTATAGCGCTTCGAACTGAATCTCGCCGCCCTTCATCACCAGCAAAATGCGCTCGCCCTGGCCGAGCAGACACGAAATATCCTTCAACGGGTTGCCGTCGACGACAATCATGTCGGCCCACGCATCCGGTTGAATGCAACCTAGCTTGCCCGTCAGGCCCAGCACTTCCGCAGCTGTAGTCGTCGCGCTTTCAAGCGTCGCCGCATTGCCGAGCACCTCGGCACGGATACGGAATTCGTCGCTTTGCAGGCGTTGCGACGGACCGAGCAGATCGGAACCGAAGCCCATCTTCACCCCAGCGTCGCGATAGATTTCGAGCGAATGCAAACCGGCTTTGCGCACGACTTCGATCTTCGCGACGCTCTCTTCGCCAAGGCCAAATTGTGCGCCCTCGGATGCGAGCGCTTCATACGTGACGAGCGTCGGTACGACATAGGCGCCCATCTCCGCCATCAGCTTCGCAGTCGGCGCATCGACCAGATTGCCGTGCTCGATCGTGCGCACGCCCCAGCGCACGACACGCGCAATCGCCTCAGCCGTGTAAGCGTGCGCCATCACATAGGTCTGACGTGCACGCGCTTCTTCGACGATGGCACGCACCTCGTCTTCCGCGTAACCATACGCACCGACCGGGTCCGTCGGCGAAGCGACACCCCCTGACGCCATGATCTTCAGATGATCGGCGCCCATCTGCAACTCTTCGCGCGCAGCACGGCGCATTTCATCCACACCATCCGCGACGCGCGCGAGCGCCCCCACGCGCACGCAACAGGCACACGGCGCACTTTCGCCGAGATAGTCGGAGCGCGCGCGCATGTCACCATGCCCGCCGGTCTGACTGAGCGCGCGCCCGGCCACGAAAAGACGCGGCCCGACCGCAAGGCCGCTCTCGATGGCCTGCTTGTGCGGAAAACCTGCACCGCCCGCATCGCGCACCGTCGTGAAGCCGCGCCGCAGCATCGAGCGCATGATCGGCACCGAGCGTAACGTCACGAGCACATTGGGCATGTGCACCTGCCGTGAGAGATTCAGTTGCACGGCTACCACGTGCACGTGAAGATCGATCAGACCGGGCATCAGCGTCTTGCCCCCCAGATCGATCACACGCGATGCCGCGCTTTGCAGCGGCCGGTCCGACACTTCCTTGACAAGTCCGTTTTCGACCAGCACGTGATGCGCTTCGCGCAATTCACCGCGCGTCACATCGAGTACCGCGGCGTTTTTGAACAGAATGCTTTCCACGCTTTTCTCCTGAGATTCAGTCGATGGGGTCGCACAGGCTCATGCGTGATCGAGCAGCGCCGGCAGTGCGAACTGCGCGAAGGTCTGCGCGAGGGACACATGCACGACTCGATACCAATTGCGGATATGAAGCAGATTGAGCGATGCAACCGTCTTGCCACGCCAGCGCACCGGCACGTTCAGCACGCTTTCGCATCCTAGCGACGCGATCAGTTCATGATCGGCAAAGACGGCGCGCAAATCGTCTGGTGTCGCGCCTATGAAGGCTTCACCGCGCGTCAACACCGTATCGGCCCACCTGCCGCCCGCAACCGGTTTGGATTCGCTTGCTGGATACTGCATCGGCATGTTGGTGTAGATACGCACCGATTCATTCGTCTTGCCGTCATAGCGCAGGATCGTAAAAAGCGTATGGCCGATGGTTTGAGCCAGCGCCGAATCGAGTGCACGGTATAACGCCAGAGGCTGCTCAACGCTTGCCTGCGCGCACGCAACCTGCGCCAATGCCTGCAACGCGTTCTCGTGTAGTGAGCTCATGCCGCTTCTCCGGCAGCGATGTCTTCAAGCGAGCGACCGCGTGTCGGCACGCCCATCACGACGACCGCGATCGCGCCCAGCAGCAGAACCACCGTCGTCACCCCGAATACACCAGCGAAGCCAAACACGGGATAGAGATAGCCGACGAGTATCGGCGAGACGATTGCGCCGATGCGGCCAATTGCAGAAGCGGTCCCTGCGCCCGTCGTCCGCACTGCGGTCGGGAAGACTTCCGCGGTATAGGCGTAGACACCGGCATAGGTGCCGTTCATGAAGAACGACAGGCAGATGCCCGCCAGCATGATCTCGCCATTGCTGCTGGCGAACGCCATGCCCAGCGCGCACGCGCAACCGAACAGCATGTAGGCCGCGATCGTCGCCTGGCGGCCGATGCGTTCGTTCAACCAGGCCGCGCTGAAATACCCCGGCACCTGTGCGCAATACATCGCGAGTGAGTAGCCGAAGCTGCGCGTGATACTCATGCCTTGCTGCACGAGCAGGCCCGGAATCCACGTGAAAAACGAGTAGTAACTGAACGTGATGGAGAGCCACATCAGCCACGTCATGAGCGTGACGCGCGCCTGGCGCCCCGTCCACAGTGCCTGCAGATTCGCGGCGATCGTGCCGGTGGGCGTTGCGGGCTCGACATTCGGGCTCGCGGGCTCGGGCGCTGGCAGCACGATACCGCGCGCCGCGAACTGCGCTTCGATGTTGTCGAGCACGCCTGCCGCTTGCGCGCCATGCCCCCGGCTTTCAAGCCAGCGTGGCGACTCAGGCAGAGCGCGACGCCACCACAACAGCATCACGATCGGACACGCTGTAATCAGTAGAACGATACGCCAGCCAGCCGGAGACGCCGGCACGATGAAATAGCCCAGCAACGCCGCGGCAACGAATCCAAACGAGAAGAAACCTGCGAGCGCCCCCGTGAAAATTCCGCGATACCGCTTGGCGACGAATTCCGCGAGGTAAGGGGCGATGATCGCGCTCTCCGCGCCTGTTCCCATACCCGCAACGATCCGTGCCGCGAGAAAGGTGGGCCATGAATGGGTCATCGCGCTGATGACCGACGCAACACAGTAGATCAGCAACGCCCACATCATCACCTTGCGCCGCCCGATCAGGTCTCCGAGCGTGCCTGCCAGCAGCGCGCCAAAGAAGAACCCCATGAAGTTACCGCTGCCGAGCACGCCCGTCTGCACACTCGTGAGTCCCCAGTCGTGGCGCAGCACCGGCAGGACAAAGGCGACCGCAGCCGCATCCATGGCGTCGAATGAGTAGCCCAAACCGCCCATCAGCAGCAGGCGCCGGTGGAAACGCCCAAAAGGAAGTCGTTCGATGCGTGCAGAAACACTGGACACAGTTTGCTCCCGTCAATAGAACCTGCGCGCGGGTCGGCACGGCGTGCGGGCTTGCGCTTGTCAAGGTCCGCTGATTCTATGACTTGCACACTGTCATGAATATTTATATTCTTGATCCGGCATATAGATAACGTGAATAGTCGACCATGAGCTTCCGGACCCTCGACCTGAACTTGCTGAAGGTTTTCGAAGCGTTGATGACGGAAGGCGCCGTCACGCGTGCCGCCACCAAGCTGTCGCTCACCCAGCCTGCCGTCAGCAATGCATTGAGCCGTCTGCGTGAAGCCTTCGGCGATCCGCTCTTCGTTCGCCACGGCGCGGGCGTCAGACCGACTCAGCGCGCCATGGCGCTATGGGGTCCTGTCGGCGAATCGCTGACCCGCATCCGCTCGGCGCTCGACGAAGAAACCTTCTCCCCTGAAAGCGCGCAGGCGAGCTTCAGCCTGTCCATGTCGGACTATGTCGCGGGCATCGTGATGCCGCGGCTCGTCACACGCTTTGGCGAAAGCGCGCCGGGCATACAGTTTCATACGGTGCCGAACATCCTGCTCGATGTGCCCGTGCTGCTTGAAGGCAATCGTGTCGATTGCGTGATCGGCGTCTATGTCAACGAGACGTTGCCGCCCGCGTATGTCTGCTCACGCTCGCTGTGGTCCGTGGACTATGGGTGTGTGATGCGGCGCGGCCACCCGCTGTCGGCACCGGGCCAGTTGACCGCGCGGCGCTTCCTGAACGCACGGCACGTGGACATCAGTCTGGCCGGGCAAACGCAGCCGTCATTCGACAGCTTTCTGGCTTCACGGGGACTGAAACGCAATCTGGTTGCGACGGTCAACCACTACACCGTCGCCTTGGACATGATTCGCGCAAGCGCCCTGATCGGGGTCCTGCCGCGCGATCTGTGCGATCGTGCGCACGTGGCTGGCGATCTCGTCAGCGTGCGTGCGCCGTTCGAAGCCCCCGAGCGCGTCATCAGCCTGTACTGGCATCAGCGCAACGAAACCGTGCCCGCACATCGTTGGCTGCGCGAACAGCTGGTCGATATGTTTGCTTCGCCACAGCTGGCCGTGGCCCCTCATTCCGCTCCGCGCCGCTCGTGACTCGGCGCATGGCCGAACTGCACGCGATAGGCCTTGCTGAAGTGGCACGGCGAATTGAACCCGCAGATTGCCGTCACGCGCGCGATCGACGCATCGGTCGTGCGCAATAGCTCGCGCGCGCGCTTCAGGCGCAGCGTGAGGTAATAGTGCGTGGGCGACACATTCAGATAGGCCTTGAACATGCGCTGCAAATGCCGCTGCGAAAGCCGCACGAGGCGCGCAAGCTCTTCGAGCGAAAGCGGCTCGCGGATATTGGCCTCCATCAGCCGCACGACCTCGACCAGTTCCGCGCGCGAAAAACCCACGCGCGCGTCGACGGGAATCGGCTGCAAATCGGTCGAGCCGCGAATGCGCTCAAGAATGAACTGCTCCGAGACTTTCGCGGCCATCTGGTGGCCAAAGCGCGCGCCCACCAGATCGAGCATCAGGTCCAGTGGCGCCGTGCCACCCGTGCAGGTCAGCCGGTCGCGGTCGACCACGAAGAGCTCGTCGGCGAATTGCACATGCGGAAAGCTTTCGTGCAGCGAGGAAAGATTCTCCCAATGCACGACGCAGCGGTAGCCGTCGAGCAGGCCGCTTGCCATCAGTGCGTAGGCGCCCGTGCAGATGCCGCCGAGCGGAATGCCCTGTTGCGCGAAGCCGCTCAGCGCGGCGCGCACGTTGTCGTCCACGGCTTCCTGAATGCGAATGCCGCCGCAAACGATCAGCACGTCGGGCAGATCTGCCGGGTCCGGCGCCTGGGCCGGGCGCACCGAAATCCCGTTGCTCGCGCGTGCGGGCGCGCCGTCGAGCGTGTAGACCGACCAGCGGTAGAGATCGCCGCGCCCGACATAATTGGCCATGCGCAGAACTTCGACGGCGCTAGAAAACGCGATCATCGAAAAGTTCGGCAATGTAAGGAACCCGAAATGCTGCAGCGAAGAAACCGCCCTTGGTGCTTCGGCGGCCACGGCGGTGCCGGACGTCACATTGCGCCCCTATGAAGACAAACCTGCACAGACTGACAACGAAGAACCGGCTCGCAGGCGCGAGCCGGTCCGCCCGGTGAGACAACGGTGATTCCGGCGGGCGCTGCGCCGCTCAGGCCTGCGCCACTACGGCGCGCGGACGAAACAACTGCTTGACGCCCGAGAACAGCGGTGCCTTCGCGGTGCCCGGCGCGCGGCCGAAGCTCTCGGTAATGCGGTCGAGAATGATGGCGAGCAGCACCACCGAAAGCCCGCTCTCGAAGCCGAGGCCGATGTCCAGACGCTGGATGCTCGCGAGCACGTCGTTGCCGAGGCCGCCCGCCCCCACCATCGAGGCGATGATCACCATCGAGAGCGCCATCATGATGGTCTGGTTCACGCCCTGCATGATCGAGGGCAGCGCGTTGGGGAACTGCACCTTGTAGAGCAGTTGCCACGGCGTGCAGCCGAAGGCATGGCCCGCTTCCACGATCTCGCGGTTCACGTGCTTGATGCCGAGGCTCGTGAGACGCACGGCGGGCGGCATGGCGAAGATCACCGTCGAGAGAATGCCGGGCACGCGGCCCAGACCGAACAGCATCGCGGCCGGGATCAGGTACACGAAGGCCGGCATCGTCTGCATCAAGTCGAGAATCGGCCTGACGATGGTATGCACGAGCTTGTTCTTGGCTGTCCAGATGCCGAGCGGAATGCCCAGCACGAGGCTAATGAGCGTAGACGAAAGCGTGAGCCCCAGGGTGACGATCATCTGGTCCCAGAAGCCTGTCGCGTAGATGAGCAGCAGCGAAGCCGTGACAAAGGTCGCGAAGCGCCAGCCCACGCGCCAAAGCCCCAGCGCGATGAAAAACGCCATCATGGCCCACATGGGAACGGCTTGCAGGCTATGCTCGATGAGCGCCGCGAAGCTTTCGATTGCCTTGCCGATGGCATCGAACGTGTTGGCATCGTGGTCGAGCAGATAATGAACCGACTGATCGACCCATTGGCCGAGTGGAATGATCTCAGACATGGGCACCCCTGTTACGCGTAATGACCTTGAGGACAGCGGCCTGATCGATGGAACCGCAATAGCGGCCTTCATCGTCGACCACGGGCAATGCGGTGTTCGTCGCGCACACGCGCGAGACGACCTGCTCGAGTGGCGCAGCGCGCGAAATGCATTCGACCTGGCGCAATGAGGGCTTGTCCACGCCGATCGCATCGCGCGTGACGAAGCCGCTGATGCGGCGCTGCGCGTCGAGCACGAATGCATATTCGCTGCTGCCGTTCAGCGACGCGGCCACGCTCGTCTTGTCGAGCGTGCGGATGAGCGGCACGGCTTCGCGCTGCATCAGATCGCCTGCGGTGAGATAGCGGCTCGTGTCCACGCCGTCGAAGAACGCGCGCACATAGTCATCGGCAGGATTGCTGATGATTTCCTGCGGGGTGCCGATCTGCACGATGCGGCCGCCTTCCATGATGGCGATGCGCGTGCCGATGCGCAGCGCCTCTTCCAGGTCGTGCGAGACGAACATGATCGTGCGGCGCTGCTCCTTTTGCAGTTGCAGCAGCACGTTTTGCATTTCCTTGCGCTTGAGCGGGTCGAGTGCCGAGAACGCCTCGTCCATGATCATGAGCGAGGGGTTCACCGAGAGCGCGCGCGCGAGGCCCACGCGCTGCTGCATGCCGCCGGAGAGCTCGGCGGGCAGCTTGTGCGCGAACTGTGCGAGGCCGACCTGTTCGAGCACCGTGAGCGCGCGCTGCTCGCGCTCCTTGCGCCCGACACCGGCCACTTCGAGGCCGAACGCCGCGTTCGAGAGCACCGTGCGCTGCGGCATGAGCGCGAACGACTGGAACACCATGCTCATGTCGGTGCGGCGCAGCGACACCAGCTCGCGCTTCTTGACGGCGGCGATATCGCGGCCATCGATCACGACCTTGCCCGCAGTGGGCTCGACGAGACGATTGATGAGGCGAATGAGCGTGGACTTGCCGGAGCCCGAGAGCCCCATCAGCACGAAAATCTCGCCTTCGTTCACCGAGAACGAGGCGTTATTCACGCCAAGCACATAACCGGTTTTCGCGAACATATCGTCCTTGGTGGCACCGCTTGTAAGCAGCTCGCGTGCCACCTTCGGGTTCGGCCCGAAAACCTTGCATAGTCCATCGACTACGATCTTTGGGGATTTCATCGACTCCATCTCCTCGTCATGCAGGCGCCAGCCCGCTCTGTGTAGCTACATAGTTGCCAGAAAAAACCCCGCCGGGATGGCTATTTGCGACAGGAGCTTATGAAAATACGACACGGTGAATCGGTGGGGGCACCGCTGCGGGGCGGTGGACCCGGTTTTTTTGTTGGGGTGCTGGGGGTGTTGGCATTTCCTTGTTTTCATGTCGGTCTATTGGGGTTGCCCCTGTGCGGGGCGGCACCTACTTTTCTTTGCAGCCGCAAAGAAAAGT
>NZ_SMRP01000039.1:56003-56306 GCF_004353915.1 Paraburkholderia silviterrae
TGGACGCACACGTTTTCATAGGACTCCCGTGTATTTACCCGGCAGTACACTCGCGCATTCGCCCCGCAGCACGCCCGGTTTTCCTTGCAGACCCTTCCGCCCGCGCGTAGCGCGCGGCGGGAAGGATGAGTCCTTTGTCACTAACGCGGAGTGTGCGATGAGACGGATGCTCCGGAGCCGCTCCGATTAACGCCCAGTGGTGAACTGCGTCACACTGGCGGTTTGAGCGGCTTTCTTTTGCCGACTTGTATATTCTCTCCTGTGACGTTGACCCGATCAGTTGCCGTCACAGGGACAGTCAGC
>NZ_SMRP01000004.1:0-294571 GCF_004353915.1 Paraburkholderia silviterrae
GGCCGCAGCGGCCGCAGCGGCCAGCGCGGGCGCTGGCGCACGCGCGGCCGGGCGCACGCGGGCGCGCGCAGCCGCGCGCACCTTGTCGGCGAGTTTTTCGGCGTATTCGAGCATGCCGTCGCGAATCCCCACTTTCGGCTTGGTCACGAAGTCGACCGCGCCCAGCTCCAGCGCGCGCAGCGTGATTTCGTTGCCGCGCTCGGTGAGCGAGGAGACCATCACGACCGGCATCGGCCGCAGGCGCATGAGCTTCTCGAGAAAGTCGAGCCCGTCCATGCGCGGCATTTCGACGTCGAGCGTGAGCACGTCGGGGTTGTGCTGCTTGATGAGCTCGCGCGCCACGAGCGGGTCGGGCGCGGTGGCGACGACGGTCATGTCCGGCTGGCCGTTGATGATCTCCGTCATCAGGCTGCGGATCAGCGCCGAATCGTCGACGCATAGAACCTTGATTTTCTGCACAGCGTTCACGCCTCCTCTACTGTCCTGGCGTTGTCTTGACCGGATGGCCGCACGGCCGGGGACGAACCCGCACCGAACAACTCGATGCGCGAGCGCGCCGGCTGCGGCGCGGATGATGCAAATGCGTTGCTATTGGCGTTGGCGGCGACGCTGCCCAAGCTGCTCGAACTGCCCGAACTGCCGCTGCGCGCCGCGCTGCCGAGGCCGAACAGCTCCACGCGCGCGCGTGCTCGCGCGAGCCGCTCGGCGCGCGCTTCGGGTGTTTGCCGCGCGAGTTGCTGCTCGCGCTCGGTCACGCTCGCCTCTTGCAGGCGCAGCTTCTTGACCATGACCTGACCCGTGCGCGGCAGGAACGCCACCTTGCGCGGATGCGAGCCCTGCAAGTCCTCGGCGACGATGCGGATGCTCTCGGTCGCCAGATAGCGGCGCACGAACGCGGCGTTGCGGTCGCCGATATTCATGGTCGTCATGCCCGCGAGCACGGCCGCGCCGCCGAACACCTTCGCCTCGAAGCGCTCGCGCCGCCCGCCCGCCTTGATCAGCTCGTTGATGAGCACTTCCATCGCGTAGGCGCCGTAGCGCATCGCGTCGGAAGCGGCGGGCAGGGTGTTGTTCGCGTCGGCGCCGTCGTCGGGCAGCATGAAGTGATTCATGCCGCCGATGCCCGCCGTGCGGTCCTGGATGCAGGCGGCCACACACGAGCCGAGCACGGTGACGAGCACCATGTCGTCGTTCGTGGTGAAAAACTCGTTGGGCAGCAACTTTACGCCGGGGCGCTGGAAGTGCGAGTCGAAATAGCGGTTGGTCGCGACCGGCAAACTCATGCGATCGCTCCCATCGGTTCGGCCTTCGCGCCGTGCCTCGGCGCCGCCACCCCACCCTGCGCGCGCTCGTACACGGTCTGGCCGCGCAGGCGGAATGCCTGCGTCACATACGTGAAGTTCTCCGAATGACCCGCGAACAGCAAGCCGTCCGGCTTCACCAGCGGCTCGAAGCGCGCGAGCACCTGGGCCTGGGTCGGCTTGTCGAAGTAGATCATCACGTTGCGGCAGAAAATGGCGTCGAACGTCGTGCGCAAGCCGTAGTCCGCGTCGGTGAGATTCAGTTGCTCGAAGCGGATCATCTGGCGCAACTCCGGGCGCACCTTCACGAGCCCCGCGTGCCCACCCGTGCCCTTCAGGAAGAAGCGCTTCAGGCGCTCCTGCGAGAGATGCTTCACCTGATCGAACGCGTACACGCCCGCGTCCGCTTTCGCGAGCACCTGGGTGTCGAGATCGGTGGCGAGCACGCTCGCCTCGCGCGCGGCGCGCTCGCCGAGCGCCTCGATCAGCGTCATCGCGATCGAGTACGGCTCCTCGCCCGTCGACGCCGCCGAGCACCACACCGAGACCTGCGAGCGGCGCTTCACGAACTCGGCGAGGATCGGGAAGTGATGCGCCTCGCGAAAGAACGCCGTCAGGTTGGTGGTGAGCGCGTTCGTGAACGCCTCCCACTCGCTCGCGTCGTTGCGCTGCTCGAGTTCGTCGAGATACGCGCGGAAGCTGTCGTGCCCGAGCGCGCGCAGGCGCCGCGCGAGACGGCTGTACGCCATGTCGCGCTTGTGGTCCGACAGCGAGATGCCCGCGCGGCGGTGGATCAGCGCGCGGATGCGCTCGAAGTCGGCTGGCGTGAATTCGAAATCGCGCGCGCCGCCGTCGCCCAGCGAGGCCGGCGCGGCTGGCGCGGGCGAGCGGGACGCGTCGCCGCGCTCGGCCCGGTCCGTGCGATCGGTGCGGGAAAAGCGCAGCGCCTTCATGACGCCGCTCCTGCGCGTCGCGCGTGCGCCGCCTCACTTGCCACCACCGCCAGCGCCGCCCCGGAACAAGCCGCGTGGCCGCCCGCCTGCAATGCGTGCGGCGCGTGCGCGGCGTGCAGCGCCAGCGCCGCCTCGTGGGCCGCGTTGCGGTGCGAATCCTGCCGTCCTTGTGCGCTCATGTGCATTGCCATGCTCGTTACTGTGCTGATTGTCGCGTCAGTTTTTGCGTGTGCCGGCCCGCTCGGGCCGGGTCTGCTGGGTCCGCCGGGTCGGCTTACTCAGAACGTTTCCCAGTCGCCATCGTCCTTCACGGACGCCGCCGCGCTTACCGCTTGCGGCTCGACACGCGCCGCGGCGGCCAGCCGTTGCCTGGGCCTCGCCGCAACCGCACTCGCCCCCGCGCCTGCATCGGCCGTCGCCGCGGGCTTCGCGCTCGCGCCCGCCGCGCCGGCTGCCGAAGACAACGTGCGCCTTGCCGCCGTAGCGGCGGCGGCCGGCGCCGCCTTGATCTCGGGCTTCACGGCATGCGCGCTCGCCGCCGCAGCGGTGGACAAGGGCGCCGCGCCCACTGAGCCCGCCGCACGCACCGCGCGCGTTTCTCCGCCATCACCGCTGTGGCCGATATGGCTGCTATGGCCGCCGCCATTGGTACGCCACGTCGCCAGCACGGTTTGCAGATTGCGCGTCTGCTCTTCGAGCGACGCAGCCGCGGCCGCCGCCTCTTCCACGAGCGCCGCGTTCTGCTGCGTGACGGTGTCCATCTGCGTGACCGCGCGGTTCACCTGCTCGATGCCGCCCGACTGCTCCACCGAAGCCGCGCTGATCTCACCCATGATGTCGGTCACGCGGCGCACGGCCTGAAGGATTTCCTCCATCGTCGTGCCTGCGCGGCCCACCAGCTCCGATCCGCTTTGCACCTTCTGCGCCGAATTGTTGATGAGCTCCTTGATTTCCTTGGCCGCGCTCGCGCTGCGCTGCGCGAGGCTGCGCACCTCGCCCGCGACCACGGCGAAGCCGCGGCCCTGCTCGCCCGCGCGCGCCGCTTCCACGGCCGCGTTGAGCGCGAGAATGTTGGTCTGGAACGCGATGCCTTCGATCACGCTGATGATGTCCACGACCTTCGCCGAGCTCGTGGCGATGTCCTGCATCGTGTCGACGACTTCGCCCACCACGACGCCCCCTCGCGTCGCGATATCCGACGCGTTGACCGCGAGCTGGCTCGCCTGGCGCGCGTTCTCGGCGTTCTGGCGCACGGTGCCGGTGAGCTGCTCCATGCTCGACGCCGTCTCCTGCAGCGACGCGGCCTGCTGCTCGGTGCGCTGCGAGAGGTCGGTGTTGCCCATGGCGATCTCGCGCGCGCCCACGTCGATCGAGCCCGCCCCCGTATGCACGGCGGTGACCAGCGTCACGAGGCTTTCCTGCATGCGCTTGACGCCCGCGAACAGACGCCCCATCTCGTTCCTGCTGTACACCTCGATGCGCTCGGTGAGGTCGCCCTGCGCGATGCGCTCGAACGACTGCACGGCGTCTTCGAGCGGCTGCACGATGAGGCCGCGCAACGCGAAGCGGATCGCCACCACGATCACGAGCGCCACCGCGATCGCCGCGCAAATCAGCATGCGAAACACCGCGATTTCCGAGCGGGCGCTTTCCTCGCGCGCCTGCGCGCCGTCCTGCAACTGCTGGGCGATTGGCGCGGCCGAGTTGTCGTAGTCGACGAACATCGGGCTGATCTTCGTGTCGGCGACCGCGTGGTACGCCGCTTGATCGTTTGCACGCAGCGCCGCGAATTCGGGCTGCACGCCGTCTTGCAGCAAGCTCGCGTGCTTCGCGTTGAGCGTGTCGAGCGCGCCTGCACCGATACCCTGCTTGGGCGCGGCCTGGAAGGCCTTCCACGCGTCGTTGGACTTGCCAAGCAGAAAATCGGCGCGGTCGATGACCTTCTTCGCCTCGTCGTTCTGGCCCGCCGCGTAGAGCGAATTCACGCGGTCGAGCGAGACGCGCGCGCGCAGCAGATACGACGACGAATCGCTGAGCGCATGCGTCGCGACAATGTCGCCGCGCGCGATCGTGTAGAGCGAGTCGCTCGCATTGCCGAGCGCGACGAGCCCGAGCGCGCCGACGAGCCCCGTCAGCGCCAACAGAATGACTCCGACGCCCGTGAGCGTCGTGCGGATCGACCACCTGTGCAACATCTCGTTTGCTCCTGTCTTGTGCGGCGATTGCGTGCGAAAGGCATGGCGGTGCGCCGCTCTCTGCCGCGCTGATGACTGCCCGCGCCGGCGGCTTTCCGCTCTTCCTTTTTCGCGGGCCTCGCGGCCCGCCCCCCGTGGCAACCTTGCTTCTTGCCTTAGCCTGCTGTATTTCAGCCGATGAGCTTCAGCCGGCGAAACCGGCGCTCACGCGCTGATCGCTTCGATCAGCGCCATCTCGCGGCTGGTCATGAGCTTTTCGATGTCCATCAGGATCAGCATGCGGCCATCCACGGTGCCGAGCCCGGTGAGGTACTCGGTCGTGAGCGTCGCGCCGAACTCGGGCGCGGGCATGATCTGGTCCTGCTGCAGCGTGAGCACGTCGGACACGCCGTCCACCACCATGCCCACCACGCGATGCGCGACGTTCAGGATGATCACGACGGTCTGGTGGTCGTACTCGACGCGGCCCAGATGGAACTTGATGCGCATGTCCACGATCGGCACGATGATGCCGCGCAGGTTGATCACGCCCTTGATGAACTCGGGCGCGTTCGCGATGCGCGTCACGCTCTCGTAGCCGCGGATCTCCTGGACCTTGAGAATGTCGATGCCGTACTCTTCCGCGCCGAGCGTAAAGACGAGGAACTCCTGCCCGCCTGCATCGGCTTGTTGCGCGTCGCGGCGGTGCGCGCCAGCTACGGCGCCCTGCGCGCCGTAACCCTGGATGGATTGGACTTCTGCCACGTTAGCCCCTGAACGGTTGGGAAATGCCTGGTTGATCCGTGCTGCTGCTCTTGCTGCTGCCCGTACATCTCTGCTCAATCTGCCGTGCGCCTTCGCACCCGGCCTGCTTTGCCGCGCTTACGCGAATTCGGCAAACGCCCCCGCGTTTTTGGCCGCACTCGCGCCGGCATGAGCGCCCATGCTCACGCCGTGCGAAGCGCGCGTCTCGCGGTTGAGCGCGGCCACGTCGACGATCAGCGCGACGCTGCCGTCGCCGAGGATGGTCGCCGCCGAGATACCGTGCACCTTGCGATAGTTCGTTTCGAGGTTCTTCACGACCACCTGCTGCTGGCCCACGAGCTCGTCGATGAGCATCGCGAAGCGTCGGCCCTCGGTCTCCATGATGGTGACGATGCCTTGCGTGGGGTCCGTGCGCGCGCCTTCCACGCTGAACACCTGGTGCAGCGCCACGAGCGGCAGATATTCGCCGCGCACGCGCACCACGCGGTCGCCGTTGGTGACGGTGTAGATGTCTTCGTGACGCGGCTGCAGCGACTCCATGACGAAGTTCAGCGGCAGGATGAAGATCTCGTTGCCGACCTTCACCGACATGCCGTCGAGAATCGCGAGCGTGAGTGGCAACACGATGCGCGTCGTGGTGCCCTTGCCCGCGTGCGAGGTGATCTCCACGTGGCCGCCCATCGACTGGATGTTGCGCTTCACGACGTCCATGCCCACGCCGCGGCCCGAGACGTCCGTCACCTGGTCGGCGGTCGAGAAGCCCGGCATGAAGATGAGGTTCCAGACCTCTTCGTCGCTCATCGTTTCGCTCACCTGCATGCCTTGCTTGAGCGCCTTGGCGAGGATCTTGTCGCGGCGCAGGCCCGCGCCGTCGTCGCTCACCTCGATCACGATGTTGCCGCCGTGATGCGCGGCGGAGAGCACGAGCTGGCCCGTGCCGTCCTTGCCGGCGGCGCGGCGCGCCTGAACCGTTTCGATGCCGTGGTCGAGCGAGTTGCGCACGAGGTGCGTGAGCGGGTCGATGATGCGCTCGATGAGGCTCTTGTCGAGCTCGGTCGCCTGGCCGAAGGTGACCAGCTCCACTTCCTTGCCGAGCTTCGCGGCGAGATCGCGCACGAGACGCGGGAAGCGGCTGAACACGTAGTCCATCGGCATCATGCGGATCGACATCACCGCTTCCTGCAAGTCGCGCGCGTTGCGCTCGAGCTGCGCCATGCCGTTGAAGAGGCGGTCGTGCAGGGCCGGGTCGAAGCTGCTGGTGGTTTCCGCCAGCATCGCCTGGGTGATGACGAGCTCGCCCACGAGATTGATGAGCTGATCGACCTTTTCCACGCCCACGCGAATCGAGCTGCCTTCGGACGATGCGGCCGCCGCTGCGCGCGGCTTGCGGTCCTGGTCCGCGGCTGCCGGTGCGGCGGGCGCGGGCGCTGCGGGCGCAACGGGCGCGCTCGCTTCGGCCTGTGCTTGCGGTGCCGGCGTGGGGGCAACGGCAAGCGGCGCCGCGACAGCCGGCGCGGCCTGCATCATGGACTCAACCGCAGGCACGGGCGCGGCTGCGGATGCAGCAACGGCGCTCGCCTGCGCAACAGGCGCGGCGCTGGCCTCGCCTTGCGGAGCGGCACCGCGGCCGATCACGATCTGGCTTTCGTCGATCACGAAGCAGCACACGGCGACGATGTCGTCGGCGGACACGTCGGTTTCGAGCCAGAGCGTGAGGTCCTCGCCGTTCTTCATCTGGCCGAGAACGCGGCCCAGATTGCCAAGCTCTTCGGCGAGCAGCTCCTGATCCTTCGCGCCCACGCTGCGCAACGTGATGCGCAGGTGCGGACCTTCGGCCCCGCCTCCCGCCGCGCCCCCTGCCGGGCCAGCGGCGATCGCCTCATCCACCACGTGCTCGGGAACGCCGGGCGTCGCCACGCCGGGCGTCGCTACGTCGGGCGTCGCCACGCCTGCGTGCGCGGCCATCGCGGCGGGCAGGTTGGCTTCGAATGCGGCTTCGAGATCTTCTTCGGAATCGACTGCGGGCGCGGATGCAAACACAGGCGAAGCGACGCCCGGCGTAGCGACGCCCGGCGCAGCCACAACCGGTGCGGCAGCGGGCGCAGGAATGGGCGCAGCGGCAACCGGCGCGGGCGCGGCAAGGCCGCGGCTTTCCGCGTAGAGCTGCTCGAGCTTGGCGCGCACGGCGGCAGCGGCCGACGCGTCGGGTTCCGCGCTCGCGCGGTAGGCCGCGAGCTGGTCGGAGAGCACGTCCTTCGTTGCGAGGAACGTATCGATCATGTCCTTGCGCAGCACGAGCTCGTTGTTGCGCGCGCGGTCGAGCAGCGACTCCAGGATATGGGTCGTCTCGGTGAGCGCCGTGAAGCCGAACGTTGCCGCGCCTCCCTTGATCGAATGCGCCGCGCGGAAGATCGCCGCCAGATCCTCGGGATCCGGCTGGCCGACGTTCAGGTTCAGCAGGAGCTGCTCCATTTGCGCGAGCAGCTCGTCCGCTTCGTCGAAAAACGTCTGATAAAACTGAGTGATGTCGAGAGTCATTGCTCTTTCACCGCGATAATTGCGTGGCCGGCGCGCGGCGCTGGCCCGCGCGCCTCATGTATTCGTTTCGCCCAGCGCGCTCGCCAGATCGACGAGCAGCTCCGGGTCCACCGGCTTTTCGATCCAGCCCGTCGCGCCTGCATCGCGCACCGCCGCCTTGAAGCCTTCGTCCGACTCCGTGGTCAGCACGAGGATCGGCGTTGCCAGGTAAGACGGATTCGCGCGCAAGCGCTTGATCAGGTCGAGCCCGCCCATGCGCGGCATGTACAGGTCGGTGAGCACGAGATCGAAGCGCTGCGCGAGCGCGTGCTCGAGCCCGTCTTCGCCGTCGTTGGCCACCGTCACTTCGTAACCCGCCGATCCGAACGCCGCACGCAGGATCTCCCGCATGGACGCCGAATCGTCGATCGCCAGAATATTTCTGATCATTCCTTCCTCGTTCGCGCGCTTTGACTTCGCGCCCTTTCACTCTTCCGCCCTTTCGCCCTTGCACCTTTTCGCTGCACCGTCGCCGTTCGTCGCGCGCCTCACGGCTCCAGCGGCTTGCCCGGCATACCGGGCGCCGCGGGAGCCAGCACCGGTGCGACCGACTCCGCCACGGGCGTGAGCTTCATGCCCGCCGGCGCAGTGCCGGGCAACTGCGCGGGCGGCACCCGTTGCGCACCGCCCGCGCCAGGCGCGAGACCCGGCAGCTGGCCCGGCAGCAGCGTCTTGCCCGAGCCCGCCGCGTCGTCGGAGAGCGTGGTGGTCGTGGTGTCGTCGTGCATCATTGCGTCTTCGGACTTCTTGTTGAGGACGATGATGCTGATGCGGCGGTTCTCCGGATCGAGCGGATCGGCCTTGTTCAGGTTCTGCGTGGAGGCGAGGCCGAGCACGCGCAGCACCTTCGATTCGTCCATGCCGCCCGCGATCAGCTCGCGGCGCGACGCGTTCGCGCGGTCCGCCGAAAGCTCCCAGTTGCTATAGCCCTTCTCGCCGCCCGCATAGGGCACGGCGTCGGTGTGGCCCTGCACGACGATGCGGTTGGGCACGTCGTTCAGCGTCTTGCCGATCGCCTGCAGGATGTCGCGCATGTACGGCTCGACCACGTCGCGCGCCGTCGCGAACATCGGCCGCTTCTGCGAATCGACGATCTCGATGCGCAGGCCCTGCAGCGTGGAGTCGATGCGGATCTGCTGCCGGAACTGGCGCAGCACCGGGTTCGCCTCGATGGCGGCCATCAGCTTGACCTGCAGATCGTGCAGGCGCGCCTGCTCCATGCGTTCGAGCGAGCCTTCCTGCTTGCTCTGTGCCTGATCGTCGGCGTGCGCGACG
Organism: Paraburkholderia silviterrae; assembly: GCF_004353915.1. Classification (GTDB taxonomy): domain Bacteria; phylum Pseudomonadota; class Gammaproteobacteria; order Burkholderiales; family Burkholderiaceae; genus Paraburkholderia; species Paraburkholderia silviterrae. The sequence continues at coordinate 9,046 of NZ_SMRP01000004.1, forward strand.
GTACGGTCCGCATGCGCGCTCATGCCGTCGCTGCGGCGCGTGATGCCCTCCTCCTGCGAGGTGATGTCGCGCCCGCCGCCCTTCACGATGCTCGATTCCGTTGCGCTGCGATCGCCGCCCCAGAGCGTGATCTTGAGCGGCTGGTTGAAGTAATCGGCAATGCCGCGCAATTGCACCGTCGACGCCGACGAAAGCAGCCACATCAGCAGGAAGAACGCCATCATCGCGGTCATGAAGTCCGCGTACGCGAGCTTCCATGCGCCGCCGTGATGGCCGCCCTTCTTCGGCGCGGCGCGCTTCACCACGATGGCGCGGTCCTTGTTGCCGCTCATCGGCCGCTCCCCGTCTTCATTGCCTGGATCTCGAGCTTCTCGTGCTTCATGGTCGTCGCCGTCCTCGCCTCAATTCGCGTTGTTGCGCCTTACTTCGCCTTCACGCGGCGCACGTGCTCTTCGAGCTCCGTGAACGACGGACGCTCGGTCGAGAACAGCACCTTGCGGCCGAACTCGACGGCAATGGCGGGCGCATAGCCGTTCAGGCTCGCGAGGATCGTCACCTTGATGCACTGGAACATCTTGGTCGACTCGGTCACGCGCTGCTCCGCGAGGCTCGCGAGCGGGCCGATCAGGCCATACGAAAGCAGAATGCCGAGGAAGGTGCCCACCAGCGCCTGGGCGATCATCTCGCCGAGCACCGCGGGCGGCTTGTCGGCGGACGCCATGGTGTGCACGACGCCCATCACCGCCGCGACGATGCCGAACGCCGGCATCGCGTCGCCCACCTTCGAGAGCGCATGCGCGGGCGCCTCGCCTTCGGCGTGGTGCGTCTCGATCTCTTCGTCCATGAGGCTTTCGATCTCGAAGGCGTTCATGTTGCCGCCCACCATGAGCCGCAGGTAGTCGGTGAGAAATTCGACGATGTGATGGTCGGACAGGATCTTCGGGTACTGCGTGAAGATCGGGCTCTTCTGCGGATCGTCGATATCGGCTTCGAGCGTGAGCGTGCCTTCCTTGCGCGCCTTCGCGAGCAGGACATAGAGCAGCGCGAGCAGCTCCATGTACACGTCCTTGTTGTATTTGGCGCCCTTGAAGAGCGACGGAATGATGCGCAGCGTGGCCTTGATCGTCTTGATGCCGTTGCCGAGGATGAACGCACCGACGCCCGCGCCGCCGATCATCAACAGCTCCATCGGCTGCATGAGCGCGCCCAGATGGCCGCCCTCCAGCGCGTAGCCGCCGAAGACGCAGACGATCGTCACGAGTGTTCCCACGATAATCAGCACTGCCGGGTCCTCACTGGAAGATTGCGACGCGTGCCCCATCGGCCCGCGCCCTTGATTGGGTTTACGGCACCGGCGCGGAAAACTTTGAGATCGGGCAGAGGCGTGTTTATCGCAGGGGCAAACGTTTCAGGGCCGGCTCGGAAAGTCGCGCCGCACGGGCATGCCGACGGGTGGCCGGCGAGGACGTCACTAGCGGGATAGTTGGCCGCAATCTGTCGCTCTTTTTAGAGCCGCCGCCGATGGCCGGGCAACGCGGCCGCGAGCACGAATTGGATTGAAGCGGCAGGGTTGAAGCGCCAGGGTTGAAACGGCAGGGTTGATGCCGCGGGGTTGGATCGCCGGATATGGAGCGACAGGGTTGAAGCCACGGGGTTGGATCGCCGGGTATGGAGCGGCAGGGTTGAAGCCACGGGGTTGGATCGCCGGATATGGAGCGACAGGGTTGAAGCCGCGGGGTTGGATCGCCGGGTATGGCGCGACAGGGTTGTAGCCACGAGGTTGGATCGCCGGGTGTGGCGCGGCGTGGATCGGTCTGCGCGCATCAAGCGCAGCAGCCAGAATGGCACAGGCCGCCGGCTCAGCCGACCTGTTCGACACTCTGGCCGGCCATTAGCATGGCGGCGTGGATCTGCGCGGCTTTGCCCTTCTCGGCAAGCGCGCTCAGGATCGCGTGCTCGTCGAAGCGGAAGCGGCACAGGAGCTGGCTGGACGCGGCAAGGCGCGCGGTCTGCGCGGCGGTGAGCCGGGTCAGCGCGTCGGCCAGTTGCTCGGAGAGGCCCATGCGGAACATGCCGGCCGGCCGGTCTTCGCGAAGCAGCCGTTGCGCGAGCAACAGGTATGACAGATTGACTTCATTGATCTCGCTGAGCATGTCGCTTGGCGTCATCGCGCTCATGGATTCCCCCGAATTCGAAACCTAGCGGCTGGTCAAGCCTGTAACGGAAACGTTTGCTCGTTCGTCTTGATGCCAACAGGCGCGCGTTTGGCGCGCGGCAAGGCGAACGGCCCGTTTAGTGGTCGTCCACGCATTGTGGCGAGGGTGCACGCAAATGGAAATTGGACGGATGCCGCGACGCGTTGCGAGAAAAATTTCCCTTTTTATGTAGGAATTTTTCTGACAAGTCGAGAAAAAGAGAGATGGAAAGCTGCCCAAACGATGCTGATGGTATATTTTCCTAATCGTCTGTCGATTATAAAAGCCTTTTCATTGATGTGTAACGAATGTGCACACAGGGTCTGAACATATTGCCGTGCTCAGGCACGTGAATTGCGGATTGCCGCGCTCCCGCGCGTCGCGCTTTGCAAAGCGTGCTTACAGGGGGTGTTTCCCGCTGTAACAACATTAAGTGATTGCAAAACAACTCGTCTCGCGCATTCAAATGTTCATAATCGAGTCTCAGGGATAACCCGATACCGCAGTGCCCGCCTCAGCCGATTGCGCCTGACCGAGCACTTTTTGTTGTCAGTCGCACGACACGCGGCCAATGCCCAAGGAGATCTAGCCAATGCGAATCGCACAAATTGCGCCACTTTACGAAGCCGTTCCGCCGAAACTCTACGGCGGCACCGAGCGCGTCGTGTCCTACCTGACCGAAGCGCTGGTGGACCTTGGCCACGACGTGACGCTGTTCGCCAGCGGCGATTCGGTCACATCGGCCAAGCTCGAAGCCGCCTGGCCGCGCGCGCTGCGCCTCGACCCGACGATCCGCGACGCGCTCGCCCCGCACATCGTCCTACTCGAGCGCGTACGCCAAATGGCGCACGAGTTCGACGTGCTGCACTTTCACCTCGACTATCTGCCGTTCCCGCTGTTCTCGACGCTCGACACGCCGTTCGTGACGACGCTGCATGGCCGGCTCGATTTGCCCGAGCTGCAGCCGGTGTTCGATTCGTTCTCCGAGGCTCCCGTCATTTCGATTTCGGATTCGCAGCGCCAGCCGCTTGACCAGGCCAACTGGCTGAACACGATCTATCACGGCCTGCCGAAGAACCTGCTCACGCCGCAGACCAGCCGCAAGCCCGAATATCTCGCGTTCCTCGGCCGCATCTGCCCGGAAAAGCGCGTGGACACCGCCATCAAGATCGCCGCGCTCTCCGGCCTGCCGCTGAAGATCGCAGCCAAGGTGGACAAGGTCGACCAGGACTACTTCAAGACCGAGATCGAGCCGCTGCTTTCGCAGGCGCACGTGGAGTTCGTCGGCGAGATCAACGAAGCGCAGAAACCCGAGTTCCTCTCGGGCGCCAAAGCGCTGCTGTTCCCGATCGACTGGTCCGAGCCGTTCGGCCTCGTCATGATCGAGGCAATGGCGTGCGGCACGCCCGTGATCGCCTTTAACCGCGGCTCGGTGCCCGAAGTGATCGATCCGGGCGTGACCGGCTATATCTGCGAGGACGTCCAGGGCGCCGTGGCGGCGCTGCAAAACATCGACACGCTTTCGCGCGAAGCCATTCGCGCGCAGTTCGAGCGCCGCTTCACCTCGCACACCATGGCCAGTAATTATGTCGAAAGCTATTCGGCGCTGATCGAAGCCACGCGGCGTCCAGTGCTTCGCCGTGTCGCAGCCGCGGGCTGAATGCGCGGCATGCCTCACTTTGAGATAAAAAGGCAAAAAAAAGGCAGTGTGAATCGTTTGCGCACACTGTAATAGCCCGATTGCCCACAGCTAAAAAAGAGCCGCATGTTTCATGCGGCTCTTTTTATTTGGATAAACCAATACGCCGGGGCGGTTCCGCGCGGCTCGCCCGGCACCGTGCGACCTGACATTTACATAACGGCAATCAGGCGATCAAATAACGCTCGCGATTCTTGCCCGCAATCCATTTGGGCGGCTTGCCGCGCCCGCTCCAGGTCGCGCCCGTCTTCGGATCCTGATAGCGCGCGGGCAGCGGCGCCTTCTTGGGCGGGCGTCCGCGCTTGGCGGCCGCCGCAAAGCCGAGGTCCTGGGCCGACAGGCCGTACTCGACGATCTTCTCGCGGATCATTGCGATGACGTCGGCGATTTCCGTGCGCCGTGCTTCATCGGCCTGCGCCTGAAGTTTGGCGATCTGAGCCTTGAGTTCTGAATATTGCGACATACTCCCCCCCTTCATTGTCTATCTAACTGACTCGAACGCAGATTAGACGCAAATAAGAGAATTAGCAATCAAGGCTAATACTGCTTTATCGGGATATTGCGGCATTTAACGATTGCGTGCGGGAAGCCACACTCGGAACGCATCTACCGCAATAATGAGAGCAATTACTGCGGAATTGACAATCCTTCACACCCGCGCTTTTCGTGAATCCCTAGAATCTGGCATTTCCTGGCGCCGGCGCTTTCCCGGTTCCCGTCAAATATCTTTTCGAGGCATCACGAAATGCACTTATCCAAACGACTTCTTGCCGAGCTTTTCGGCACCTTCTGGCTCGTGCTCGGCGGTTGCGGCAGCGCCGTGCTCGCTGCGCATTTCGACGGCCCGGTGCAGGGGCTCGGCATCGGCTTTGTGGGCGTCGCACTCGCATTCGGCCTGACGGTGCTCACCATGGCATTCGCCATCGGCCATATTTCGGGCTGCCATCTGAATCCCGCGGTGAGCGTCGGTCTCATGCTCGCAGGCCGCTTTCCGGCGCGTGACGTCGTGCCGTACGTCGTCGCTCAGGTGATCGGCGCGGTGCTCGGCGCGGCCACGCTCGCCTGCATCGCCACCGGCAAGCCGGGCTTCGACCTCGTCGCGAGCGGCTTCGCCACCAACGGCTACGGCGATCACTCGCCGGGCCACTACGCGCTGGCCGCGGCATTCGTCTGCGAAGTCGTGATGACCGCGTTCTTCCTCTTCGTGATCCTCGGCGCGACCGACAAGCGCGCGCCCGCGGGCTTCGCGCCGATCGCCATCGGCCTGTGCCTCACGCTGATCCACCTGATCTCGATCCCGGTCACCAATACGTCCGTGAACCCGGCGCGCTCGACCGGCCCGGCGCTCTTCGTGGGCGGCGAGGCGATCTCGCAGCTGTGGCTCTTCTGGGTCGCGCCGATCATCGGCGCAGCGATTGCCGGCGTGGTCTACCCGATGATCGCGGGACGCCGCGAAGCCGTGGCGGAACTTCCGGCTCGCGTGCAGGCATAAGAGGACTCACGCGGTTCGATACACGGGCGCTTCGGCGCCCGTTTTTGTTTTTGCTTTCGCTTTTTGCGGACCTTTTCGCGCGCCAGCGAGATGCACGAGCACGCAAGCCGCCTGTGGCGGCGCTGCTAGAATCGGGCGACCCATTCATCTCGAATTCAAGGCGCACAGCATGAAGCGTTCACGACCTCCGCTGGGCCGCTTCACCGTTGCGATGAGACTCGACGCTCAGACGCTTCGCCCCCTGGCGCGCAGTGCTGCGATTCTGGCGACGCTGCTCGCGGCGGCCACCGGCGGCGTACTCGCGAGTGCGGGCACAGCGCACGCCGCAGGCACACAGGACATCGAAACACTGGTTTTCGTGCGTCACGGCGAAAAGCCTGCCGCAGGCCTCGGCCAGCTCGACTGCAAGGGATTGAACCGGGCTCTCGCGCTGCCCGCCGTGATTGCCGCGAAGTACGGCAAGCCCGATGCGATCTACGCGCCGGACCCGAGCGGGCAGAAGAACGACGGTGGGCAGACTTATTACTATGTGCGCCCGCTCGCGACCGTCGAGCCCACGGCCATCCAGTTCGGCCTGCCGATCCGGACGCCCTATGGCTATGCCCAGACCGACGCCCTCGAGAAAACGCTGCTCGATCCGGCGTGGCGCAACCGCACCGTGCTGGTCGGATGGGAGCACCGCGAAATCGAGACGCTGGTGCGCAAGATCGTGGCCGAGCATGGCGGGCAGGCAACCGACGTGCCCAAATGGAAGAGCGCCGACTTCGACAGCATCTACGTCGTGCGCATCGACTGGAGCGGCGCCACGCCGAGTGCGCGCTTCAGCCACGACCACGAGGGCCTCGACGGCCGGTCGGACGAATGCCCGTGTGCGGCGCTTCCCGCCGCGCAATAGGCGAGGCCTAAGGCAAACGGAACGGCCAGCGCCCCACGCCGAGGCTCCACGCTCACGCCAGCGATATGCGCCACCCGATACGCGAGACGCAATACGCGGCGCGGGCAGGCAGGCAGGCGGGCAGGCGGCAGGCAGCAGGCAGCAGGCAGCAGGCAGCAGGCAGCAGGCAGGTTAGTCTGGCTTAGCGCGCCAGTTCGTCGTCCAGCGCAAAGAGCTTGCGCAGGTGATGGGCGACGCCCGCCTCGAAGTTGTTGCCGATGCGCGGCACCTGAGGCAGACGCGCGATCAAGTCGGGATTCGCGTTGTTCATCATGAACGGATGACCGGCGGTTTCGAGCAGGTCAATGTCGTTCATGTTGTCGCCGAACGCCACGCAACGCGCAGCATCCACATTCAGACGGTCGAGCACGACACTCAACGCGCGCCCCTTGGAGACGCCCGCGACCATCACTTCCAGGCAATCGGGCAGGGAGTAGGTGATATAGAGCGCGTCGCCGAACTCACGCTCGAGATTGTGCTGAACGTGCGCGAGATCGACCGGATCGCCGATATAGAGCGCCTTGGCGACCCCCGCGCCGCCGAGCGCGCCGAGGTCCTCAGCGACGCGATACGTGAAGCCCGAATCCTGATGGTAGGCGAGCAGCTCGGGCGCATCGCGGTCGATGAACCATTCCTTGTCGGTAAAGAGGCTCACGATCACGCGGCCATGCGCACCCACAGTGTCCGGCGCGGCGAGGCGGCGCACGACGGCCTCGGGCACGTTGCGCGCGTGGATCAGCGCGTCGTCGGGGCCATGCACGCGCGCACCGTTCGACGTGATCAGGTAGGCGGGAATGCCAAGCAAGCCGCGGATGCTCGCCACGTCACAGTAATGGCGGCCGGTCGCGATGATGAACTGAAGCCCTTGTGCCTCAAGCTTCTTGAACGTGGCAACCGTAAACGGATCCAGCTGATGGTCGGCGTTGAGCAGCGTTCCGTCGAGATCGGTTGCGATGACCTTGTACATGGCTATCCGGGGGACTGGGGGAAACCCTCAATCCTAGCACCTGAAGGGGAGCGCAGGCGCTAAGCGCTGCCCAGCCGCTCGGCCTCGCGCCGTGCGAGCCGCAAGGCTCCACAGGTGGAGTCGGCGAGCGGCGCGCGCAGCCGCTCGCGCACGGCTTGCGGCACCCAGGCGGTGAGTGGCTGGCCGAGCCCGCCGGCGAGCGCCGCTGGCAACGCGGCTTCGGGATCGAGCGCCACGATCAGGCGCGCCACGGCCTCGCCAGCCTCGGCCAGCAGCTTCGCCACGAACGGGTGATCGCGGTGCGCGAGCACCACGGGCGCGAGGCTCGCGTAGGCGGTCTGGTTGGCCGCGCATTGCCAGACGATCAGGCTCTCGCGGTCGGCCGCGCCGATATGGGCGAGCAGCGCTCGCGAAAGCGCGTCGGGCACGACGCGGCCATCGAGCGACTGCTGTGCCCACACGATCGCGCGCAGGCCAAACCATGCGCCGCTCGCTTCATCGCCCGACGGAAAGCCGAAACCACCCGCAATGCGGCAGACGCCGTGCGCGTCGAGCACGGCGGCGATGCTGCCCGTGCCGAGCGCCACGACCACGCCGGGCTCGCCGCCGTGCGCGCCCAGCAGCGTCGTATAGGCGTCGCTCTCGACCGCGAGGCCCGCGACGGGCGGCGCCACGGCGCGAAACGCGGCGAGCCAGTCGGGATTGTTCACGCCCGCGAGGCCGCAGCCGAGCACGCAGCGCGACCAGTCGAACGCCAGCCCGGCTTGCGCAAAGGCGGCGCGCGCGCCTTCTTCGATCGACTGCCAGGCGCTCGCGATGCCGAGCCCGAGCCCTGACGGGCCCGCGGACGCACGCGCGAGTTCGGCGCCCTGGGGGTCGCCCAGCGCGACGCGCGTGCCGGTGCCGCCGCCATCCACGCCGATCAACCAGGAATATTTCTGCATGATGTTTGCCGCGCCGTGCGCGAGCCGTTGAGTTGAGGATTATCGGGCACTGAGTCGTGCCGCAGAGACTAACGGCTCAGCGCCTTTCGCACAATTGGCCGGATGGCCAGGTGGCGGAGCATGGCCAATCCGCTATCCTTGCCGGGCTACTCGCAAGGAGAACTCACCGTGACACACCGCTGCAACTGGGTAATGGCCGGCGCGTCGCCGCAGTATGTGCAATATCACGACGAAGAGTGGGGCGTGCCCTCGCGCGACGACCAGCACCTCTACGAAATGCTCGTGCTCGAAGGCGCGCAGGCGGGGTTGTCATGGTCGACGATCCTCAACAAGCGCGAGGGCTATCGCCGCGCGTTCGCCAACTTCGAGGTCGAAAAGGTCGCGCGCTTCACGCCTAAGCAGGTCGAAACTCTCATGCAGGACGCCTCGATCGTGCGCAACCGCGCCAAGATCGAGGCCGCCATCCTGAATGCGCGCGCCGTGCAGCAAATCCAGGCGGAGCACGGCTCGCTTGCGGCATTCGTCTGGTCGTTCGTCAACGACACACCCATCCAGAACGACCTTGCCTCGTATCGCGACGCGCCCACGTCCACCGATGTCTCCGACGCGCTCAGCAAGGCGCTCAAGAAGTATGGCTGCAAGTTCGTCGGCACCACGATCTGCTACGCGTTCATGCAGGCGGTGGGCATGGTCAACGACCATGAGCGCGACTGCTTCTGCCGCAAAACCTGCGCGGCGCTCGGCGGCGCCAAGCCCAAGGCCAAAGGCAAGGCCGCAGCCGCGAAGGCGCGCACGGCAGCCGGAGCCTGACTCGGCGATTAGTCCTGAAACAGCCCTGAATCGGGCAGGAACTCGCGGGGCCGGCCCAGATACAGGGTTGCACGAACCGTGGATCTGCGCGATTTCCTCCTGCCTTGGTGCGCGGCCTAACGGTTTTCTCGTGGCGCGCCGTTATAACTGACCACGGATACGTCCGGGTTTGTTGCACCGGTAGCAGGCGCAACACGGCGCTGCCCGCCGCGGGGAACGCGCGCCGCCAGGCACGCAGCGGCGCATTTGCAGGACCTTACCGCTGTGCGTCGCGCAGGGGGCTGAAATGAAAAACGTGCACTTCCTGACTCATCAGGAGATTTTCGACCGTGCCGTGGCGCACCTCCATGGACAAGGGCGCGCAGCGCTTCTGCCTTGCGGCGGCGGGGCGTATCGGAACGGCTACAGCGGCGGCTCGCGCAACTACGGTGGTTGCCCGGTCGGCAGTTTCATCCGCGCGCGCGACTACATCAGCGCAATGGAGGGGATCCCCGTGGGCTATCTCGCGCGTGAGGCGAACGAGGTGCCCGCATGGATGGACGTTGGCGTCGCCGCGCTGAAAAAGGCGCTTCTGCGCGCGCACATCAACATTTACGACGCCAACACCTTGAATCTGCTGAGTTGCCTGCAGAACGTCCACGACGTCTTCGGCGTCTGGGAGTGGCACGATCGGCTACTGTCGATCGCTGCGCAGTTCAGGCTTTCGCCACAGCGCCTTCAGGACGCCGCCTGAGCCGGGGCGGCGCGCGCTCGCGAAATCGAAATCCAAAACCAGCGCCAGAAATGCAAACGGCGGCGCAGCTTCTTGCGAAGCATGCGCCGCCGTCTGGCGGAAGCTGAAGCGGCTCTTAGTGGAGCTTCTTCGGCAGCATCTGGCTGCGCAGACGCTTGTGCAGGCGCTTCACAGCAGCAGCCTTCTTGCGCTTGCGCACGGCCGTCGGCTTTTCGTAAGACTGGCGCTCACGCAGCTCGGCGATCAGGCCATTCTTTTCGATTGCACGGCGGAAGCGGCGAATGGCCACTTCGAACGGCTCGTTTTCCTTCAGAAGAATCGTCGTCATGTATTTCCTAACTCAATCGCTTGATACGGTTCAAAGGCGCGAACGGCAACTACCATTCACGCACCGGCCCTCCGGTCGTTCGCCACGATGGGGGCGTAACGAAAGGCAAGGCGGCCACGGAGGCCGGAAAAGAGAAGTAGGGGGTTCACAGCGGAACGCGATCAGGTAGACCTTGCTGCAACACACCTGACCGCCGGTTTGCGGCCGCCAACAGTAACGAACACGGCAACAAAACAGGCAAAGATCTCAATTCACTCCCAATGATATCAGGAAAAGATCGCGCCAGCCACACTTTCTTGATTCTACTCAGACACTTGCGTGGCGGACACCGCCCGGCGGGTCCGCCACGCACCTTCAGGACTCCTGGATGAACGCGTCTCGCACCGCGCGAGACGCGTTTCAGGCTCAGGCGCTCGCGTCGTTGAGCGCCTGGATGTCCGCCGGATCGAGCTTCAGGCGCACTGCTGCCACAAGGCTGTCGAGCTGCTCGAGCGAAGTCGCGCTCGCGATCGGCGCAGTGATGCTCGGCCGCGCGATCAGCCACGCAAGCGCCACGGCCGCGAGCGAAGTGCCATGGCGCCCGGCCACGAAATCGAGCGCCGCGAGAATGCGCACGCCGCGATGGTCCAGATAGCGCTCGACGCGAGAGCCGCGCGTGCTCTTCGCGAGGTCTTCGCGCGAACGATACTTGCCCGACAAAAAACCGCTCGCGAGGCTGTAATAGGGCACGACCGCGAGCTTCTGCGCGAGCGCCACGGGCTCGATATCGGCCTCGTAGGCCGCGCGATCGTACAGGTTGTATTCGGGCTGGACGATCTGGTACGCGGGCAGCCCGTTCTTGTGCGCGACCGCGAGCGCTTCCTCGATGCGCGCACCCGTGTAGTTCGACGCGCCCACCACGCGCACCTTGCCCGCCTCGATCAGGCGCTGGTAGGCGCCGAGCGTCTCTTCGAGCGGGACTTTCTGGTCGTCCTCGTGCGAGAAGTAGACGTCGATGTAGTCGGTCTGCAGGCGGCGCAGCGAGTCTTCCACGGCCGCCTGGATGTTCGCGGCCGAGAGGCCGGGGCGGCGCGGGTCCTTTGCCACCTTCGTTGCGATCACCACCTTTTCGCGCTTGCCGCTCCGGGCGAGCCATTTGCCGATGATGGTCTCCGATTCGCCGCCCTGGTTGCCGGGCACCCAGGCGGAGTAGACGTCCGCGGTGTCGATGAAGTTGAGGCCGGCGTCGGTGAAGGCGTCGAGGATCGAGAAGGAGGTGGCCTCGTCGGCCGTCCAGCCGAACACGTTGCCGCCGAACATGAGCGGCGCGACCTGCAAGGCCGAAGTGCCGATCCTGCGTAGTTCCATGACTTCTCCTGTGTAGAGCCAGGGTGGAAAGGGTTGAGGATACGCCGGCTGGCGCGACGCTGCAGGCACTCGAGCGGGCGCACAAGCGCGCCCGCTTGGCCTCGGTAGGCGCCAGGCGCACGCAAACGTGTGCCTGTTCGCTTCGATGCGCCAATCGCGGCGAATCTCCGCGTCTTATGCACCACGCAAAATAGGTCGCAATTGTTTGCGCATGCCCCTCAAGTTTTTTTTACTCACGCCGTCAACCTTCACTGAGGCGGCCAGCAATGAACGAGTGCTACCGCCGCAGCCAAAGTGGCGTGTATAGGGCTTAGCGCCCGTCCAGGAGAATTTCCATGCTCGGAATTAACAGCAACATCAACTCGCTGGTTGCACAGCAGAACCTGACCGGCTCGGGCAGCGCACTGTCGCAAGCGATCACGCGCCTCTCGTCGGGCAAGCGCATCAACAGCGCGGCAGACGATGCAGCAGGTCTCGCGATCTCGAACATCATGCAGACCCAGATCAACGGTCTGAACCAGGGCGTGTCGAACTCGAACGACGGCGTGTCGATGGTGCAAACGGCATCGAGCGGTCTGTCGTCGTTGACGAGCAGCCTGCAGCGTATCCGCCAGCTCGCCACGCAAGCGTCGAATGGCAGCATGACCTCCAGCGACCGCGCAGCATTGCAGCAAGAAGTCTCGCAGCAGATCCAGGAAGTGAACCGTATCGCGTCGCAAACGACGTACAACGGCATGAACGTGCTGAACGGCTCGTTGGGCACCGTGTCGTTCCAGGTCGGCGCGAACGTGGGCCAGACGATCACCCTGAATCTGAGCCAGAACATGAGCGCATCCTCGCTCGGGACGGGCGCTCCTCAGGCGGGTCAGACGCTTGGCACGTACACGGGCCTGGCGCTAAACACTGATGGTACGAAGGCAGTAGCGGGTACGGCCACTGCATCGATTACTGGCGCGAGCTCAACCAACGCATCTTCCATCACCGTTACGGGCGGTGTAGGTGCGGCCACGTTTAAGGACAATAACGGCACGTACTATGCCCAAGATACGACGGGGGCATGGTATTCGGGTGCTAATGCGGCAGCGGCAACTACGAAAGCTGCGGCTGCTGTTGCGGGAACGGGCCTCGGTACCACCGCGGATGCAGGTACGATTGCTGCACTGAATCAAGCCGCACAATCGGTGACCACGACCGCGGGCACCGCTACCGTCGCCATTAACGCGGCGAACAACACGGGAACTGGTGCTACCCCGGCTGGAACTACGTCGGTCACCGCAACGGACAACGGTAAGGGTACTCAGACTTACGTTGACAACCAGGGCAACACGTACACGGACAATGCTGGGACTTGGAAAGTTTCAGTTAACGGTGGTGCCGCGACCGCTCTCGACGCCGTCAAGGACGCCGGCACGATTACAGCTCTTAATGCCGCAAGCACCACAGCAACGGCCAACGTGACGAGCACGGTTACTACGCCCGCCGCTATCACGTCGATCAACGTGCTTTCGGATGGCAAGGGTGGCTTCACGTTCACCGACCAGAACAACCAGGCTCTGGCCACGAACACGGTATCGTCTCTGTTCGGCGCAAACACGGCACAAGGCCAACTCGCGACCGGCGGTCTGGATGCAGTTGCTAACGCAACTACTGATGCGACCGTAACCTCGCAGATCAACGCTCTGAACAAGCCTTCGACGGTTGCCAACATCGACATCAGCACGGCTCAAGGCGCCAGCATGGCGATGGAATCCATCGACAACGCACTGAGCGACGTGAACAACCTGCAGGCCACGCTTGGCGCCGCGCAGAATCGCTTCACGGCAATCGCGAGCACGCAGCAAGCTCAATCGACGGACCTGAGCAACGCCCAGTCGAACATCACCGACGCCAACTTCGCATCGGAAACGGCCAACCTGAGCAAGGCGCAAGTGCTGCAGCAAGCCGGCATCTCGGTGCTCGCGCAAGCGAACTCGCAACCGCAGCAGATTCTCAAGCTCCTGCAGTAATGCGCTTGAGCAACATGTAGTTCGCGTTGCGCGCCCCGCCCGCCATACCCGGTGCGCGCAACGCAAGCCAACCGGGAGCCTCGTCTCCCGTTTGGCGTTTTTTCAGACCTGAACCGATTCACATTGCATCGCCGAAGCGCGGAGCCTCTTCATGTCCACCGTATCCGGTAACTCAGTCGCGAATACCGTCGCGGCAAACACCGCAGCGACCAACCAGGCGCTGCAGCAAGCCGCACAGTCGATCATCAGCGGCTCGACCGGCAATTCGTCGATGGACGTGAACTCGCTCGTCACCGCGCTCGTCAACAGCAAGATCGCTGGCCAGGCCGCGACGCTGGCCGCGGCGCAGACAAGCGACAACACGCAGATCTCCGCATACGGCACGCTCTCCGCTGCGCTCTCGGCATTGCAGGCCGGCCTCACTTCGCTTTCGAACGGCACGACGGTCAACGCCTTCACGGCGACCACCAGCGGCAACGGCATCACGGCCACGGCGGCCAGCGGCGCAGTCGCCGGCACATATGCGATCGACGTCGCCCAGGTCGCGACCGCGCAGGTGCTCACCTCGAAGGGCTATAGCGCGACACAAGCGCTTGCCTCGGGCCCGGCCACGATGACGCTCTCCATCGGCGGCGCGAACACCACGATTTCGCTGAACAGCTCGAACAGCACGGTTTCCGGCATTGCCGCCGCCATCAACAGCGCGAGCAACAATCCCGGCGTCACTGCCACGGTCGTCAATGGCGCGGATGGGGCGCACCTCGTCCTGCACGCGAACTCAACCGGCTCCCAGAACGCCATCAGCATCCAGATCAGCGATACGGCAACGGGCGACGCACTGAACGGCCTTGCCGTGACGGGCAATAACGGCGCGTCACTGACCGGCGTGGCGAGCGCGAGCGCCACGCAGCTCAAGGCCAATCAGTCGACGCTCACCAATGTCCAGTCATCGGGAACGCCCCCCACGGCCAACTGGATCCAGACGACCGCGGCGCAAGATGCCTATTTCAGCATCGACGGAACCGGCGTCACCAGTTCAACGAACTCGGTGACGTCCGCGCTCGCGGGCGTCACGCTGAGCCTGAGCGCCGCATCCGTCGATAGCACCGGTAATTCGCCGCAGACGCTCACCATCTCTCAGAACACGAGTTCGCAGTCGAGCGCGATCAATCAGTTCGTCTCGCTGTACAACACGCTCGTGACAACGATGGGCACGCTCACCGCCTATAGCGCGACGGCAACGTCGCAGGGCCCGCTGCTCGGCGACTCGACGCTGAACATGATCCAGAACCAGGTGGCCACGATCGTCGCAAACGGCGTGAAGAACGGCAACACGACCACGAGCCTCGCGGCGATCGGCATCACGCTGAATGCAGACGGCTCGCTCTCGCTCGACAACAGCACGCTGAACACCGCGCTGCAAAACAACCAGTCGACGGTGGCTACGCTGTTCAGTTCGACGAATGGCGTCGCGGCGCAATTGAACAACAACATCACGGGCTATCTGTCGACCACCGGCGTCATCCAGACGCGCACCAACGCGCTCAACGCGGACCTGACGAACCTCTCGACGCAGCAGTCGTCGCTGACTGACTACCAGACGCAGCTCACCAGCACGTACACCGCGCAATTCACGGCGCTCAACACGCTGATGGCGACGATGAACAACAACCAGCAATACCTCACGCAGCTGTTCGGCGGCACGAACAGCGCGGGCGCGCTGGCCACCAACAAGAACTGACGGGATCGAGGTCACACATCATGCAAGCACGGGCCGACATCGAGCGTATCTGGCAACTCACCAAGGCCATCGAACAGGCGGCGGCCGTGGGCGAATGGGAGCGGGCATCGCAGCTCGCGAGCGAGCGCTCGCCGCTGCTCATGTCGCTCACCGCGCCGCAAACGCCCGCTGTGCTCGACGTGCTCAAGCAGGTTCACGCCATCGATGCGCAGATTGCGGAAGCCGCCCGCAATGCCAAGACCGAACTGAACACCGAATACCAGGCTGCGATGCAGGCGACCCGCAACGCGAATCTGTATCAGCGCGTCGCGCAGTTCTAAAGGCAATAAAGCGGCGATCCACGCCAGACGTACCGGACAACAACAATTCATCGCGTCCCTTGCGGACGCGCTCGTTCAACTCAGCCCGCCTCGCGCGGGCTTTTTTTTCGCGCAAGCAAATGCTGCCACGTGCGGGCGCCTACGCCAGATCGCCACCACGAAAAAACGCCGCGTGGCCCGCTTCGCAGCGGCCACGCGGCATTCCTGGCACAACCTTCAGATCACCCCTTCACCGGCCCCGGATCGCTCTGACTCGGCCGCCCCGTCTCCAGGTGGCCAGCGAAGCGCCGCACGACCTTATCCGACGCGCCGCCAACCGTCGCCGCCGCGATGTTCAAGTCGTACCACCCATGGCTCGAGCTGAGCTCCCAGTGGTCCTGCAGCGTCTGTCCGGGCTGCAGCGTGTACTGTCGCGCGTTGGCGCTGCTGTACGCGTTATCGACGTTCACACTGCACGCAGCGCCGCCGCTATTGCGCAGCTCGAGATACACATGGCGATTGCGCACGTCATAGCCAATACGCGCTTCCGGATTCGCGTGATGGCCATCAACCGCGACTTGCACATTGCCCTGGAATTCGCACACGTAGCCGTTCGGCCCATAGACCGCCAGATGGTACGCACCCTGCGCGGCCGTCGTGCTCCAGTAATCGGCGAGCTGATCGCGTGAAGCAACCGTGTAGCGGCGCGGCGGATTAGCCGCGTTCAGGCGGTCATACACGTAAAACGCCGCGCCCGTGCTGCCGGAATTCGCGAAGTCGAGCCAGAGACTGCCGTCGTGGCCGCTCACCCGGCTGTGAACGAATACTTCGTAAGGCAGCGCACGCGCCGGCCGCGTGCCAGGCTCCTGCGCCGGCATGCTCTGCTGCGCGGGCACCTGGTACGCCTGCCCAGCCGTCTGAATATGCTGCGGCACCGCGAAGCTCACCGTCGCCGTGTCCGGCTTGCCGGAGAAGTCGAACGCGGACGTGAGATCGCCACAAACCGAGCGGCGCCACGCGCTGATGTTCGGCTCCTGCACGCCGAAGCGCGCCTCGAGAAAGCGCAGCACCGACGTGTGATCGAACGTCTCCGAGCAAACCCATCCGCCCTTGGACCACGGCGAGATCACGATCAGCGGCACGCGCGGGCCGAGGCCGATCGGCTGGATCCCACCCGGATCGGCGCCCGGAATCAGCGGGCCCATCTCCTGCGGATACCGGCCGAGATCGAGGTATTCGTCGCCGATGTTCGAAAGCAGGCTCGACGACATCATCCCTACGCCATTCGGCCCGCTCGAGAGCGGCGGCACCGGCGGCACGACGTGATCGAACAGGCCGTCGTTCTCGTCGTAGTTGAGGATGAACACCGTCTTCGCCCACACGTCCGGGTTCGACGTCAGCGCCTCGAGGACCATGTTGATGTAGAACGCGCCGTCGGTCGGCGACGCGGACGGGTGCTCGCTGTACTTGTACGGCGCGACGATCCACGACACCTGCGGCAGCTGGTTCGCCTGCACGTCGGCCTTGAGCTCGGCGAGCGTGTGGTTCGAGGCGCCCTTGTCGACGAGCGGACCGCTCGCGCCTATCTGCACCTGGAACTTCTTGAAGAACATCAGCGAGTTGTCGGTGTAGTTGTCGGTCGGGTCGCCCGGGATGCCGGTGCCGCCCTGGTACACCTTCCAGCTGATGTTCGCGTTCTCGAGACGCTCGGCATACGTCGTCCACGTGTAGCCGTTCACGTTGTCGCGCTCGCCGATGCCCGGGCCGTTCGGCGGATTGCCGTAGATGTTGCGCGGGTCGATCGTGCCGGTCCACAGGTAGATGCGGTTCGGCGCAGTATCCGCGTGCGCGGAGCAGTGGTAGGCGTCGCAGATCGTGAACGCGTCGGCGAGCGCGTAGTGGTACATCACATCCGCGCGCTTCAGATAGCCCATCGTCAGCACGTCCTGCTTCTGGTTCACCCACTGGTCCCACTGGCCGTTGTTCCACGCAAGATGCCCGCTGCTCCAGCCGTGGTTCGTGCCCGGCTGGAATTCGGTCGTCTGCTTCGGATCGAGATAGAACGGCAGCACATACGGCGCCGACGGGCTCAGGCCGCGCGCCTGGTAGTGCGACGTCTGCACCGAAGCGGGCGGCTGCTGCCAGACCGGCGCGCCGCTGGGCAGCAGGTGCGGACGCGGATCGTTGAAGCCGCGCACGCCGCGCAAGCCGCCGAAGTAGTGGTCGAACGAGCGGTTCTCCTGCATGAAGATCACGACGTGCTCGACGTCCTGAATCGTGCCGGTGCGCGTCGCGGCGGGCATCGCGAGCGCCTTGCGGATCGCGGGCGGAAAGGCTGCATAAGCGGCCATCGCGCCTGCCGACTGGGTAGCAAGGCGCAGGAAATCGCGTCTGTTTTTCGACGACATGGAAAATCCTGTTATTGGGGGGAAAGTGGAGGTGTCCTGCGAATCAGTGCGCGCCGCTCGCGCTGGAGTCGGGCGCCCAGTGCATGTCGGGCGCGCCCGGCGCGCTGTCTTCGCCGCTCGCGTTCGCATTCGCGCTGGCGCCCGCGATCTGCTGGCTGTTTTGCAGACTGCTTTGCGGGTTGCTCGCGCCCGGCGAAGCCGACGAGCCGTCGCTGTCGCTGCCGCCGCACGCGGCCAGCACGAGGGAAAAGAGAAGCGCGGCGCAGATGGCGCGCGTATCGAATCGGCGCATGAGAATCGGTCCGTGGATGACGAATGCGGCCATTAACGCATTGGCGAATGTCCTCGCAGTGACCGGTTCCATCAGCTTTCTTGCGGTGAACCTCAGCTTTTTTGTTTGAGGCCTTGCTGGAAGGTCGTGTCTATCGACCGGTGAATGCGCAACTGCACGCTAGCGCGGCATCCTCCGGACAGTGCGCGCGTCACGCGGCGGACACATCGGCACGCTACGCTGTCGCGCGGGTGCGGAGGAGAAGAGGACAGGATTTTGTTCGATCAGTTGAAGGCGTTCCACGCGACGGTCCGCCAGGGCAGCATCACGCGTGCGGCGCGGCACCTCGGCGTGAGTCAGCCGACCATCGCCGCGCAAATTCGGCAGATCGAGCAGCTATACGGCGTCGAGCTGTTCTATCGCAGCGGACGCCGCCTCGCGGTCACCGAGACCGGCATCGCGCTCTTGCCGCTCGTCGAGAAGATGATCGACTTCGAGGCTCAGGCCGACATCATGCTGCGCAACGTCGGCGGGCTGTTCGAAGGTCAATTGAGGATCGGCGCGACGGGACCCTACTACATCATGGATGCGATCGGCCGCTTCTCGAAGGCGCATCCGGCCATCGCGCTCACCTGCCGGATCGGCAATTCGGAAGACATCCTCAACGCGCTGCACGAGTTTCGGATCGACCTCGCGGTGTCGTCGCATCGCAATGATGCGGATGGGCTCGAGCGGCGCGTGATCTCGACCGATCCGCTCGTGCTCGTCGTGCACCACAGCCATCCGCTTGCGCGCTTCGAGGCGATCGACGCGGTGCGCCTTGCCGACGTGCGTCTTTTGATCCGCGAAGCAGGCTCGGTCACGCGCAGTTGCACCGAGGAGATTCTCGCGAAGGCCGGCATCGCACCCGCCTCGATTGCGGAGATCGGCAGCCGCGAGGCGATTCGCGAAGCCATCCTGCATGGCGTGGGCGGGAGTATTTTTCCGCTCGGCGAAGCGGAGCGGCATCCGGATCTGCGCGTGATCGCGCTGCGCGACGTCGATACGACGATCGACGAATACATCTATTTCCTGAAGGCGCGCCGGCAGAGTCCGGCGATTGACGCGTTTCTCGCGTGTATCGCGCCGGGGGGTGACAGAAGGGATGTCGCGAGGCGAATGCGCGAGGCTTCGGTGGGGTGTTGAGGGGGTTGGGTGGATGGACGCCCTGAGCGAAGCGCAATAGCAAACGCAGCCGGTGCTCACACGCGCCGGAGGGTGAAAAATCGGGGGAGTTCCTGACAGACTTGGCGCGCCCGGCTGGGATCGAACCAGCAACCCCTGCCTTCGGAGGGCAGTACTCTATCCATTGAGCTACGGGCGCGTTGAGAAGCGGATACTGCCGCCAACCCGAAGAAAACAGGGAAGAGACAGCATCGCAGTGAGACCGAGAGAATACCCGGTTTCGATGTTGGCGTCCACCGCGTGCCCTTGACGGGCGCGCCCGGCGCCGACCGCCGCCAACGCGCGATCGATCCGTACGCCACACGATCAGTCACCATTTACGCCAACACCCGCCGCTGCGCCGCACCACCTCGGGTAAACGCCCGCTGAAGAGCCCCCGCGCGCGGCAACCGGGCGCGAAACCTTGCGTCTATAATCTTCCGTGATCTATCGCAAGGCTGTTGCCGTCCTGCTGTACCGCTCACCACAATACCAACGGGAGTCGAGACAAGCATGAGCGAAGCACCCCACGGAGCCCCGATTAAAACGCCCGGCCAGCTGATCGCCGCTGTCATCGCCGGGTTTGCCGTCCCCATCGTCATCATCATTCTGCTCGTCTACTACGTCGACAGCGCGACGCGCACTGGCGCAGGCACCGACGAGCTTTCAGTCCAGCAGGTCACCGAGCGCATTGCGCCAATCGCCCAGGTCTCGGTGCACGACGCCAACGCGCCGCGCGTGTACAAGACAGGCGAGCAGGTCTATCAGGCCGTTTGCGCCGCGTGTCACGCGAGCGGCGCCGCGGGCGCGCCCAAGTTCGGCAACTCCGGCGACTGGGCGCCACGCATCTCCCAAGGCTTCGACACGCTCTGGAAAACGGCGCTGTCCGGTAAAGGCGCCATGCCTCCGCGCGGCGGCACGAGCCCCGACGACTACAGCGACTACGAAATCGGCCGCGCCATCGTCTACATGGCCGACCATGGCGGCGCGAGCTTCCAGGATCCGCCCCAGCCCGCGCCGGGTGCTGCTCAGGGCGCGTCGGCAGCGGCGGGCGCGGCGCCGGCTTCGGGCGCCGATGCATCCGCCAGCGCGCAGGCTGCGGCCGCAGCAGCGGCCATCGCCGCGATTCCGCAGGCTTCCTCCGCGCCGGCGGCAGGCGGCGCCACCCAGAGCGCCGACGCTTCGCAGGCGGGCAAGGCGCTCTATCAGCAGGTCTGCCAGGCGTGCCACGCGGCCGGCGTGCTCGGCGCGCCGAAGTTCGGCAACAAGGACGACTGGGCGCCGCGCCTGAAAGATCCGATGGACAAGATCTACAACTATGCGCTGCATGGCAAGGGCCAGATGCCACCCAAGGGCGGTTCGAGCGCCCCCGACGACCAGGTCAAGGCCGCCGTCGACTACATGGTGAGCGCGGCGAAGTAAGCACACGCTCACGTGCCGCCGGTGCGCCAACGGCACTCGCACAAGGCGCATAAGTCAAAGGGCTGCATCTCGCGATGCAGCCCTTTTTGCTTGCCACGTGGCGAGCGCCGCCGCGCGTGCGCTCAGCCCTTCTGCAGCAACGCCTTCAGGCTCGCGAGCCGGTCCTTCGGCGACATCGGCGCTTCTTCGGGCGTCGGCGGCGGCGCATCCTCCAGCCCCATCTCGGGGATGAAGCGCGACGCCTCGCACACCACCGTCTCACGCGCCCGCTTGCGCTTCTTGCACCAGTTCAAATGCAGGCTCCGCTGCGCGCGCGTGATCGCCACATACATGAGCCGGCGTTCTTCCTCGATGCGCGCGTCGTCGATCACGTCGTCTTCCGAGCCGCCGCGGTGGGGCATGATCCCCTCTTCCACGCCCACCAGGAACACATGCGGATACTCCAGACCCTTCGACGCGTGCACGGTCGAAAGCCGCACCGCGTCCGGGTCTTCGTCCTTGCCTTCGAGCATCGACATCAGCGCGACGGTCTGGATCAGGCCCATCAGGTTCTTGCCGGTATCGGCGAGGCCGTCGGCGTTGTCGTAGCCGGTGGCTTCGCTGTCCTCGCCAATTTCCTGCTCTGGCTTGGTGCCCTTGCGCTTGAGCCACTCCGTGAATTCGAGTACGTTCTGCCACTTCGACTGCGCCTGGCGCTCGTCGAAAGCGTCGTAGAGATACGCCTCGTAGTGGATCGCTTCCATGAGGTCGTCGAGCACGACCGTCGCCGGGTCTTTATGCGCGCGCTCGGCGAGTCGCTGCATGAAGTCGCAGAACACGCGCATCGGCTCGACCTGGCGCGCCGAGAGCCGTGCCTCGATGCCGCCCATATAGACCGCTTCGAACAGCGACACCTTCGCCTGCCCCGCGAACGAGCCGAGCGCTTCGAGCGTGGTGTTGCCCACCCCGCGGCGCGGCGTCGTGATCGTGCGGATGAACGCGGGATCGTCGTCGTGGTTGGCAATCAGGCGCAGGTACGCGCAGATGTCCTTGATCTCGGCCTTGTCGAAGAACGACTGGCCGCCCGAGAGCACATAGGGAATGCGCTCGCGGCGCAGCACCTGCTCGAAAATGCGCGCCTGGAAGTTGCCGCGATAAAGAATCGCGTAATCGCGGAACTGCGCGCGCCGCTCAAACTTGTGCGAGGAGAGGCGGAACACCACCGACTCGGCCTCGTGCTCTTCGTCATTGCAGGGCGTGACGGTGATGGTGTCGCCCATGCCGTGCTCGGACCAGAGCTTCTTCTCGAACAGCTTCGGATTGTTGGCGATGACGTTGTTCGCCGCCGTGAGGATACGCACCGTCGAGCGGTAATTCTGCTCGAGCTTGATCACATGCAGCTTCGGATAGTCCTTGCCGAGCTGCGCGAGATTTTCGATCGTGGCGCCGCGCCAGCCATAGATGGCCTGGTCGTCGTCGCCCACGGCCGTGAACGCGGCGCGCGGGCCCGCCAGCAGCTTGAGCAGCTCGTACTGGCAGGTGTTGGTGTCCTGGTACTCGTCGATCAGCAGATAGCGCAGCTTGTTCTGCCAGCGCTCGCGCACCGGCTCGTTCTTCGCGAAGAGCTCGGTCGGCAGGCGGATCAGGTCGTCGAAATCCACCGCCTGGTAGGCGTGCAGCGTCGCCACGTAGTTGCGGTAGACGATCGCGGCCTGGTGCTCGTCCTCATTCGAAGCGGTCGCGAGCGCCTCTTCGGGCATCACGAGGCCGTTCTTCCAGAGCGAGATGATCGACTGGATCTTGCGGATGAAGCCCTTGTCGGTCGAGCCCACCTGCTCCTGGATCATGGCGAAGCAGTCGTCGGAGTCCATGATCGAGAACTGGGGCTTCAGGCCCAGGTGCTCGGCTTCCTGGCGCAGGATCTGCACGCCGAGCGAGTGGAACGTGCAGACGGTGAGCTGGTTGGTCGGCACCTTGCGGCCTTCCTTGCCGGGCGTGGTGAGCGTCTTGCCCTCGAGCAGCTTGCCCACGCGCTCGCGCATTTCGGCGGCGGCCTTGTTGGTGAAGGTGACGGCTGCGATATGGCGCGGCTCGAAGCCTTTCGCTTCGATCAGGTGCGCGATCTTCTGCGTGATCACACGCGTCTTGCCGCTGCCCGCGCCGGCGAGCACGAGACAGGGACCGTCGAGATAGCGCACCGCTTCGCTTTGGGCGGGATTCAGGCCTGCGGACATCGTTGCTGGATTGGAAAGTCGGGTGGTACGGCTGGGAAGCGTGCGGGTCTTGGTGACGCTGCGGCTTCGGCCAATGACCGGTGAAGCACGACAAACCGCACGGCGCGAGGCGTGCGTACGTCGCAGCGGCCTCTCACGCGAGAGGTGCGATGTTAACACGAGGCGGCTTCGCGCCGATGCGGCCCCGACGTGATCCGCCCACTCGCCTCACACTGGCGGCACTCAGGCACGGCGGCACGGCATCACGCCTGAGCCCACGCCATCTGTCCCCCGCCCATCTCCACATCTGGCCCGTGCAACGCCCCAGCCACGCGTGCCACAATGACGGGCTCCCGCCACCCGCGGCGACGGCTCGCGCCGCGCCGCCTCATTGCTGGAAAGAGGACGCGCTTCATGACTGCACCGCTGCAAATCGGCCTGATGGGCTATGGCTTCGCCGGCCAGACTTTCCACGCACCCGTGATCGCCCATAGCGGCGCGGCCACGCTCGCCGCCATCGCGACGAGCCAGGCCGAGCGCGCCCAGGCCGACTATCCCGATGCCGCGATCGTCCCCGACCTCGACGCCCTGCTCTCGCTCGACGCCATCGAATGCGTGGTGATCGCCACGCCCAACGACACGCACTACGAGCTCGCGCGCCGCACGCTGGAGCGCGGCAAGCACGTGCTGGTCGACAAGCCGGTCACGCTCACGGCCGAGGAGGCCAGCACACTCGCCGCCATTGCGAAGCAGCGCGACCTCGTGTTCGCGCCATTCCACAACCGCCGCTGGGATGGCGATTTCCTCACCGTGCGCGATCTGCTCGCGAACGGCGAGCTCGGCCGCGTCACGCACTACGAGTCGCATTTCGACCGCTTCCGCCCGCAGGTGCGCCAGCGCTGGCGCGAGGACGCGACGCGCGGCGGCGGCCTGCTTTACGACCTCGGGCCGCATCTGATCGACCAGACGCTCGCGCTCTTCGGCGCGCCCGAGTCGGTCACGGCGTTCGTCCACACGCGCCGCGAGAACGCCACTGCGCCCGACTACGTGCACCTCGTGCTGCGCTACGCGCGCCACGACGCCGTGCTGCACGCGAGCGCGCTGGCCGCGTTTGCGCCGCGCTTCGTCATTCATGGCACGCGCGGCAGCTATCTGAAGAACGGGCTCGACACACAGGAAGATCAGCTGAAGGCGGGGTTGCGCCCGGGCCAGCCCGGTTTCGGCGACGGCAACGAGCCGGGCCGTCTGCACATGCTGGCTGACGACGGCAAGGAAGCCGAGCTCGAAGTGCCCAACGCCGCCGGCAATTACGCGGATCTCTATCGCGCGCTCGCCACCGCGATCCGCGATGGCGAGCCTTTCCCGGTGAGTCCGCAGGACGCCGTCGACGTGATGAGGATCATCGAGGTCGCGACGCAGAGCGCCGCCGAAGGCCGCACGATCGCGTTCACGCGCACGGCTTGATAACGGGCCCGCGCGAAACCTCGCGGTTGGCGCCCGTCGCGGGCGCTTCGCCCTGCGTTTAGCGCCCGCGTGCCGGCAGCCCAGCCACCTTGCATTTACCCGACACAACTGAAAGGTCTGAACAAATCGTTACAAGTGCGCGCCGCCCCGCAGTCATCGGACGGCGCGCGCGGCACGTTTGCCGACATACAACGCGAAAAAACAGAGCAACAACGACCAGAAGCTGCGACTTGCTTCTGCATGAGATCGCAGCAGGCGCTTGAGCGCTAACTGCGATCGACACAAGGAGAGTCTCAATGACCCGTTTGAACCGTGCCATCCGCTACGCCGCCGTCGGCGCGCTCGTCTCGACGCTCGCCGCGTGCGTGGTCAACCAGCCCGCGCCCCCGCGTCCCGTGGTCGTGAGCCCCGGCCCGAATCCGCATGAAGTGGCCGTGGACCGTCTGCATGAGATCGACGGCCGCATCGACAACCTGAGCCGCCGCATCGACATGCGCGTGAATCAGGGCTACTACCCGCCGCCCCAGGGCGGCGCGCTGCATCACCGCCTCGACACGATCCGCGGAGAAGCCCACGACATGGCGGCCCAGCACGGCGGCGGCATCTCCGGCGACGAGCAGCACGTGCTGAACCAGGAGCTCGACACGGCGGCGCGCGCCATCGGCGAATAAATCGGCTCATAAACCTGCAAGCAAGCCTGCGAGCCGACAAACAAGGCGGCCCGCCGGCACGCTCCGAACTGCCGTTCAAGCCACGGGCCGCCCAGCGCGGCCCGTAGGCATTCTGGCGCCAGCCAGGCTTCGAAGCCGCGCCTGCCCCCGATTTTTTCCGCATTGACACACCCGCCAAGCGTCGCGCACAATCGCTGCGCGCGCCGGGAGAGCGCGCCGTTTGTCGCACCCCGCCACTGAGCAGGTGCAACGCGCGGCGCCGCCGAAGGGGCAACCCACAAACTCTCAGGCAAAAGGACCGTGCGCGCCGGACCTCCGATTCGCCCGCTCGCGCTTCGTGCGCAGCGCGTGACTTTCAGGTCCGCAACTCTGGAGAGCGGCAGTAGGACGGCGGGGCAACAGTGCCCTGGACGTTCAGGCTGCCCACCGAAGGGGCGCGCGCCATCAAGCAGCATTAAACACGGCGCAATCTCTCAGGTATCGAGGACAGAGGGGCCATGCAAGAACCGACCCCAGGCATTGGGCCTGTGGCGTTTCCTGCATGGCCTTTTTCGTTTTCGCGCGATTTTTCGCGACCGCCTGAGGCCCCATGACCGAACTCAAACGCACCCCGCTGAACGACTCGCACCGCGCGCTCAATGCCCGCATGGTCGACTTCGGCGGCTGGGACATGCCCGTCAACTACGGCTCGCAGATCGACGAGCATCGCGCCGTGCGGACCGATGCCGGCATGTTCGACGTCTCGCACATGTGCGTGGTCGACTTCTCGGGCGCGAAGGCGCGCGAATTCTTCTCCCGCGCGCTCGCCAACAACGTCGCCAAGCTCACGACGCCAGGCAAGGCGCTCTACTCGTGCATGCTGAACCCCGAAGGCGGCGTGATCGACGACCTGATCGTCTATTACTTCGCCGACGATGAATTCCGCACCGTCGTGAACGCGGGCACCGCCGAAAAAGACATCGCCTGGTTCGAGAAGCTCAATGCCGAAGGCGGCTTCGGCCTCACCATCACGCCGCGCCGCGATCTGGCGATCGTCGCCGTGCAAGGCCCGAACGCGCGCGAAAAGGTCTGGCAGGTCGCGCCCTCCTCGCGCAGCGCCACCGAGCTCCTCAAGCCCTTTAACGCCGCCAAGATCGAGGCCTCGCCGTTCGGCGAGCTGATGATCGCGCGCACGGGCTACACCGGCGAAGACGGCTTCGAAATCGTGCTGCCCGCCGCCGCCGTGTGCGAATTCTGGGACGCGCTGCAGCGCCAGGGCGTGAAGCCCTGCGGCCTCGGTGCGCGCGACACGCTGCGCCTCGAAGCGGGCATGAACCTCTACGGCCAGGACATGGACGAGAGCGTCTCGCCGCTCGACGCGGGCCTCGCCTGGACCGTCGACATGAAGGAGCCGCGCGAGTTCGTCGGCCGCCCGGTGCTCGAGGCGAACGGCTCGCGCATGACCTTCGTCGGCCTGATCCTGCAAAAGGAAAACGGCAAGGCGGGCGGCGTGCTGCGCGCGCACCAAAAGGTGCTCACGCCGCAGGGCGAAGGCGAAATCACGAGCGGCACCTTCTCGCCGACGATGCAGGAATCCATCGCCTTCGCGCGCGTGCCCCAGGGCGTGCAGCCGGGCGACGTCGTGCAGGTGCAAATCCGTGACAAGGCCCTGCCCGCGAGCGTGGTAAAACTGCCCTTCGTGCGCAACGGCAAGGTGCTCGTCGCCTGATCCGCGAGCATTCGAGCCGCGCACGCCCCCCTCTTTCAAGCCATAACGAACCACGCACTGGAGCAACCCATGAGCATCCCGGCCGATCTGAAATACACCGAATCGCACGAATGGATCCGCACCGAAGCCGACGGCACGCTGACCATCGGCATCACGGACCACGCGCAAGAAGCGCTCGGCGACATCGTCTTCCTCGAGCTGCCTGACGCGGGCCGCGCCGTTGCCGCCGGTGACGCCGTTGCCGTGATCGAGTCGGTGAAGGCCGCCTCGGACATCTACGCGCCGGTCGCGGGTGAGATCGTCGAATCGAACACGGCGCTCGTCGACACGCCGGACCAGGTGAACGGTGCGCCGTACGAGTCGTGGCTCTTCAAGATCAAGCCGGCCGCCGACGCCAAGCTCGACGCGCTGATCGACGCCGCCTCCTACGAAAAGGCCATCGGCGCTTAATACGCAGGCGAAAAACGCCTTAACCAGACGGCGCGGCGGCGCGCACATTGCCCACGCCGCCCGCGCCCGCAGGAAACCCTATGAAGCTCGAACACCCGGATCGTCTGATGAACACGCCGCTTTCGGCCCTGTCACTCGCCACACTCGAAGCGCACGACGCCTTCGCCGCCCGCCACATCGGGCCCGACCCGGCCGACCAGCAGGCGATGCTCGACACGCTCGGCTTCGCCTCGCGCGTCGCGCTGATCGACGCGGTCATTCCGGCCGCAATCCGCCGCAAGGACACGCTGCCGCTTGGGCCCTTCGGCGAGCCGCGCTCGGAAGCCGAAGCGATCGCCGCGCTGCGCGTGCTCGCAGACAAGAACCAGGTGTTCCGCTCCTATATCGGGCAGGGCTACTACGACACGCACACGCCGGCCGTGATCCTGCGCAACGTGCTCGAAAACCCGGCCTGGTACACGGCCTACACGCCGTACCAGCCGGAAATCTCGCAGGGCCGCCTCGAAGCCCTGCTGAACTTCCAGCAGATGATCGTCGACCTGACGGGTCTCGCGATCTCGAACGCGTCGCTGCTCGACGAGGCCACCGCCGCCGCCGAAGCGATGACGCTCGTGCAGCGCGTGGGCAAGTCGAAGTCGAACGTGTTCTTCGTCGCCGACGACGTGCTGCCGCAAACGCTCGAAGTCGTGAAGACGCGCGCGAAGCCGATCGGCATCGAGGTGAAGGTCGGCCCGGCTCAAGAAGCGGCCAGCGCAGGCGCGTTCGGCGTGCTGCTGCAATACCCGGGCGTGAACGGCGACGTGCGCGACTATCGCGAACTGGCGCAAGCCATCCACGCACAGGGCGGCGCGGTGATCGCCGCCGCCGACCTGCTCGCGCTCACGATGCTCACGCCGCCGGGCGAATGGGGCGCCGATGTTGCCGTGGGCAACTCGCAGCGCTTTGGCGTGCCGATGGGCTTCGGCGGCCCGCACGCCGCATACCTCGCGGTGAAGGACGAATTCAAGCGCCAGATGCCGGGCCGTCTCGTCGGCGTGACCGTCGACGCCCAGGGCAACCCGGCGCTGCGCCTCGCGCTGCAAACGCGCGAGCAGCACATCCGCCGCGAGAAGGCCACCTCGAACGTCTGCACGGCGCAGGCGCTGCTGGCCATCATGGCGAGCATGTACGCCGTCTATCACGGCCCGCAGGGCCTCAAGCGCATCGCGCAGCGCGTGAACCGCGTGGCGGCGATCCTCGCCGCGGGCGCGAAGCAACTCGGCTACACGCTCGTGAACGAGTCGTTCTTCGACACCCTCACGTTCGAAGCCAGCGCGCGCACCCAGGCGCTGCATGACGCAGCGCTCGCGCGCGGCATGAACCTGCGCCGCGTGAGCGAGACGCGCGTGGGCGTGTCTGTCGACGAAACCACCACGCGTGGCGATCTGGCCGGCCTGCTCGCCGTGTTCGCGCAAGCCGCGTTTGCGAGCGAAGCACCGTCGGTCGACGCCCTCGACGCCGCCCTCGCTGCGCAGCAAGCGGTGACGTTCCCGGCCGCGCTGGTGCGCGAAAGCGCATACCTCACGCATCCGATCTTCAACCGTCACCATTCGGAAACGGAAATGCTGCGCTACCTGCGCAGCCTCGCCGACAAGGACCTCGCGCTCGACCGCTCGATGATCCCGCTCGGCTCGTGCACGATGAAGCTCAATGCCACCTCGGAGATGCTGCCGGTCACGTGGCCCGAGTTCGGCCGCATCCACCCGTTCGCGCCCGCCGAGCAGACCGTCGGCTATCGCGAGATGGTCGACCAGCTCGAGCAGATGCTGGTGGCGGCCACGGGCTACGCCGCCGTCTCGCTGCAGCCGAACGCGGGCTCGCAAGGCGAGTACGCTGGCCTGCTAATCATCCAGTCGTACCACGCCTCGCGCGGCGAAGGCGACCGCAACGTCTGCCTGATTCCCGCTTCGGCGCACGGCACCAACCCGGCTTCGGCGCAGATGGCCGGCATGCAGGTCGTGGTGGTCGCATGCGACGCGCAGGGCAACATCGATCTCGCCGACCTCAAGGCCAAGGCCGAGCAGCACGCGGCCAAGCTCGCGGCGATCATGATCACGTATCCCTCGACGCACGGCGTGTTCGAAGGCAACGTGCGCGAAGTGTGCGAGATCGTGCACGCGCGCGGCGGCCAGGTCTACGTGGACGGCGCGAACATGAACGCGATGGTGGGCCTCGCGGCCCCCGGCCAGTTCGGCGGCGACGTCTCGCACCTGAACCTGCACAAGACCTTCTGCATTCCGCACGGCGGCGGCGGCCCGGGCGTCGGTCCGGTGGCCGTGGGCGCGCACCTCGCGCAGTTCCTGCCGAACCAGCTTTCGTCGGGCTACAAGCGCTCGTCCGACCAGGGCCACGGCATTGGCGCCGTGAGCGCGGCGCCTTACGGCTCGGCCTCGATCCTGCCGATCTCGTGGATGTACATCGCGATGATGGGCGCGGCCAACCTCACCGCCGCCACCGAAACCGCGATCCTCAACGCGAACTATGTCGCGAAGAAGCTGGCGCCGCACTTCCCGGTCCTCTACAGCGGCCCGGGCGGGCTCGTCGCGCACGAGTGCATTCTCGACCTGCGTCCCATCAAGGATTCGAGCGGCATCACCGTGGACGACGTCGCCAAGCGCCTGATGGACTACGGCTTCCACGCGCCCACCATGAGCTTCCCGGTGCCGGGCACGCTGATGGTCGAGCCGACCGAGTCGGAGTCGAAGGAGGAGCTCGACCGCTTCATCGACGCCATGGTTGCAATCCGTGAAGAAGTCCGCGCCGTGGAAGACGGCCGCGCGGACAAGGAAGACAACCCGCTGCGTCATGCGCCGCACACGGCGGCGGTCGTGGTCGCCAACGACTGGAAGCACGCGTACTCGCGCGAGCAGGCCGCGTATCCGGTGGCGTCGCTCGTCGCGCAGAAGTACTGGCCGCCGGTTGGCCGCGCCGACAACGTCTACGGCGACCGCAACCTGTTCTGCTCGTGCGTGCCGATCGGCGAATACGCGGATGAGTCCGCTCAACAAGGCGAATAAAACGCGCCCGATCGATCGGCCAACCCGGCCAAACCCGCCCGCACAGCCGCCGCGCGCTCCGCGAGGAGCCGCGGCGGCTTTTGCGCGCCGCACATTTGCCCCCGCAAACTCGCGCCAAACCGTTAACATCACACACCTGTCAGCCTTGAATCAGGGAGTCGCGCATGGCGCGGAAGGTGGGAACGGCCTTGGCCGGGCATGCCCCGGCGGCAACGCAGGCCACGCAGGCTTCAGCTGTCTCAGGCGCCTCGAGTGCCTCGGGCCAGCACACGCGCGGCGGCGCGCGCGCACTCGAAGCAGCGCCTGGGCCGGCATCCGGGCCGGTTTGCGCGCGGCGGCGCGGCAGCGCTCGCGCGCTCGCCACGGCCTGGCTCGTCGGCATGAGCCTTGCGGGTCTGGGCACGGCGAATCTCGCGCATGCGGCCATGAACTTCTGCGCCGCGCCCGCCCTGCAGTCGAGCGAGCGCACCAATGCCGACCCGGGCGTGAAAGCGCTCGTGGCCGACGTGCAGGCGCACGTGAACGACGTGCCGCATCCGCTTGCGAAGCTGCATACGGAAGGCACGCTCCCGCACGAGGGCATCTACGACCAGAGCGTGGAGGCCGAGAAAGAGCTCGACCTGATGCGCAACGCGGCGCTCGCCTGGCGCGCCACGAGCGACGACCGCTATCTGAAGCTCGTCGACCGCTTTCTGCTCGCCTGGGTCACGACTTATCAGCCGAGCTTCAACCCGATCGACGAAACGCGCTTCGACGCTCTGATCCTCGCCTACGACATGACCGCGAGCGCGCTGCCCGTGAAGACGCGCAACGCCACGATGGTGTTCCTGAACAAGTTCGCGAACGGCTACATCAACGCGGTGGACGCGCAGCCGCGCCCGCTCAAGGGCACGTTCGCGAACAACTGGCAGAGCCATCGGGTCAAACTGATAGCGATGACGGCGTTCACGCTCGACAACCGCAAGATGATTGCGGCGGCGCAGCGATTGTTCATCGAGCATATCGGCGACAACGTCGCACCCGACGGCTCGACGCTCGACTTCACCGAGCGCGACGCGCTGCACTACGTGACCTACGACCTGCAGCCGCTCGTGACGGCCGCGCTCGCCGCGCGCCGCCACAACCGCAACTGGCTGCCCGAGCGGGCGGCCAATGGAGCCACGCTGGCGAGCGCGCTGAACTGGCTCACGCCCTATGCGATGGGCGAGAAAACGCACGAGGAATTCGTGCGCTCGAGCGTGCCGTTCGACGCCAAGCGCCGCGAAGCCGGGTTGCCCGGCTACAGCGGCGACTGGGACCCGAAGAACGCCGCCGAGCTGTATCACCTGGCCGCCCGACTGGACGGCCGCTATACGCCGATCGCGCTGCGCCTCGCACCCACGCCGCCCGCGTGGCTGGCCGTCTGTCTGCCGTTGCCGGCGCGCTGAAACGCGCTATGGTGGCTGTGGGTACGGCGGCGGAGCGGGAAGCACAGCGCGCGCGGCACCCACTGAACTAGACGAAGCAGGAGCAGTACCATGGCAGTAAGCGTTTTCGATCTCTTCAAGATTGGCATCGGGCCGTCGAGCTCGCACACGGTAGGGCCGATGCGCGCGGCGCTGATGTTCGCCGAAGGACTCGAGCGCGACGGACTGCTCGCGTCCACCGCCTCCGTGAAGGTCGAGCTGTACGGCTCGCTCGGCGCGACCGGCAAGGGCCACGGCACCGACCGCGGCGTCATGCTCGGCCTGATGGGCGACGCGCCCGACACCGTCGACCCCGACACCATCGCCGAGCGCCTCGAAGCCGTGCGCGACTCGCGCCAGCTCGCGCTGCTCGGCCGCCACCCGATCCCGTTCGTGCAGAAGGAGCACATCGCCTTTTATCGCCAGGCGCTGCCCGAGCATCCGAACGGCATGAAGCTGCGCGCGCTCGACGCCGCCGGCGCGACGCTGCGCGAAAGCACCTATCTCTCCGTGGGCGGCGGCTTCGTGGTCACCGCGGGCGCGGCCAATTCCAAGGTGCTGGACGCCGTGCAGCAGCTGCCGCACCCGTTCCGCACGGGCGCCGAAATGCTCGCGCTGTGCGAATCGACGGGCAAGAGCATTGCGCAGCTGATGCTCGAAAACGAGCGCATCTGGCACAACGACGAGCAAATCCGCTCGGGCCTGCTGCGCATCTGGGACGTGATGCAATCGTGCGTCTCGCGTGGCTGCGGCATCAACAACCCCGACGCCGAGGGCACGTTGCCCGGACCGTTCCAGGTGAAGCGCCGCGCCGCACAACTCTATCGCGCGCTCACCAGCAACCCCGAGCGCGCGCTGCAAGACCCGCTTTCGATGATCGACTGGATCAACCTCTACGCGATCGCCGTGAACGAGGAGAACGCCGCGGGCGGCCGTGTCGTGACCGCGCCCACCAACGGCGCCGCGGGCATCATCCCGGCCGTGCTGCACTACTACGTGCGCTTTACGCCCGGCGCCAACGAGCAGGGCGTGATCGACTTCCTGCTCACGGCCGCCGCCATCGGCATTCTCTACAAGCTCAACGCGTCGATCTCGGGCGCCGAAGTGGGCTGCCAGGGCGAAGTGGGCGTGGCCTGCTCGATGGCCGCGGGCGCGCTCGCCGCCGTGATGGGCGGCACGCCCCACCAGGTGGAGAACGCCGCCGAAATCGGCATGGAGCACAACCTCGGCCTCACCTGCGACCCGGTGGGCGGCATGGTGCAGATCCCCTGCATCGAGCGCAACGCCATGGCCTCGGTGAAGGCCGTGAACGCCGCGCGCATGGCGCTGCGCGGCGACGGTGCGCACTACGTCTCGCTCGACTCCGTCATCAAGACGATGCGCGAAACCGGCGCCGACATGAAGACGAAGTACAAGGAGACGTCGCGCGGCGGGCTCGCCGTGAACATCGTGGAGTGCTGATGTTCCGGCGCTGAGCACGCGCCGCTGGCCGCGCGCCACTAGCCGTGCGCCACTAGCCGTGCGCCACTAGCCGTGCGCCACTGGCCGCGCGCCACTGAATGCGCGTCTCGCGCCGCGCGGGCGGTTCCGTTTGTGCTGTTTGTTTCGCTTGTGTCGCACCGATCAATTTGACGTAAATCGGACGTATTCACGTAACGAACGAAGGAGACTTGACCGTCATGCATCAGCCGAACGATTCCGCCCGCGCTTCTGATTCCACGACCGTCACCGGCGCGCGCCTCGTCGTGGACGCGCTCGTCGCCAACGGCGTCGAGCGTGTGTTCTGCGTGCCCGGCGAGAGCTATCTCGCCGTGCTCGATTCGCTCTCGGACGAAACCGCGCGCATCGACACCATCGTGTGCCGCCACGAAGCGGCGGCGGCCAACATGGCGGAAGCGGTCGGCAAACTCACGGGCAAGCCCGGCATTGCGCTCGTCACGCGCGGACCCGGCGCGACCCACGCGGCGATCGGCGTGCACACGGCTTTTCAGGACTCCTCGCCGATGATCCTCCTGATCGGCCAGGTCGCGCGCGATCAGATGGACCGCGAGGCATTCCAGGAGATCGACTACCGGCGCATGTTCGGACAGATGGCGAAGTGGGTCGCGCAGATCGACGACGCGCGCCGCGTCCCCGAATACCTGAGCCACGCGTTCCACGTCGCAATGTCGGGCCGCCCCGGTCCGGTCGTGCTCGCGTTGCCCGAGGACATGCTGAGCGGCGCGATTCCCGCATCGGAGGCCCAGCACACGGCGCCCGCCGCGCATCGCGTGCAGGCCTCGCCCTCGGCGGCGCAGATCGAACAACTGCGCACGCTGCTCGCGAATGCGAAAAATCCCTTCGTGATCGCGGGCGGCCACGGCTGGACGCGCGAGTCGTGCGCGGACCTGCAACGCTTCATCGAAAACTGGCAATTGCCGGTGGGCCTCGCGTTCCGCTTCCAGGACACGCTCAGCAACGATCATCCGAACTACGCGGGCGACGTGGGCCTCGGCATCAATCCCGCGCTGGCCGCGCGCATCCGCGAGGCCGACGTGCTGCTCGCGCTCGGCCCGCGCCTGGGCGAAGCCACGACGGGCGGCTACGCGCTCCTCGACATTCCGAAGACGAAGCAGACGCTCATCCACGTGCATCAGGGCGCGGATGAGTTGGGCCGCGTCTATGCCGCCGATCTGCCGATCGTCTCGGGCCTGCCCGAGATCGCGGCGCTGCTCGCGGCGCTTCCTGCGCCCGCAGCACCGGCGTGGGCCGGCACCGCCCAGGCCGCGCACGACGCGTATCTTTCGTGGCGCGAGCCGCGCCCGATGCCTGGCGACGTGCAACTGGGCGAAGTCATGCAGCAGTTGCGCGCGCGCCTGCCCGACGACGCGATCGTCACGAACGGCGCGGGCAATTACGCGACGTGGCTGCATCGCCATTTTGCGTACCGCAATTTCCGCTCGCAGCTCGCGCCCACCAGCGGCGCGATGGGCTACGGCGTGCCTGCCGCGATCGCAGCGAAGTCGCTGTATCCGCAGCGCGCCGTGGTCGCGCTCGCCGGCGACGGCTGCTTCATGATGTCCGCGCCCGAGCTGGCGACTGCGATGCAATACGGCCTCGCGGTCGTGTTCATCGTCGTGAACAACGGGCATTACGGCACGATCCGCATGCACCAGGAGCGCAATTACCCGGACCGCGTGCACGGCACGCAACTCACGAACCCCGACTTCGCGGCGTTTGCGCAGTCGTTCGGCGCGCACGGCGAAGTCGTTACGGCAACGGCGCAATTCGCGCCGGCGCTGGAGCGTGCGCTCAACGCGGGCAAGCCGGCGCTGATCGAAATTCGCGTGACGAAGGAGGCAAGCACGCCCGCCGCCTCGCTCGAGCAGATTCGCGAGCAGGGTAGAAAGGCGCGCAGCCACTGAGTCGCGAGCAGTCCTGACTAAGCTCACCTTCGAAGGCGAGTGCCCAAACAAAAGCCCCGCAGGTTTTTAAAGCCTGCGGGGCTTTTTCACATCAACAGCAGATCAACTGCGGATCAAGCGCGGATCAACCGCAAGCAAGGCGCTTACTTGCCGCCCACGCTCTGCAGCGTCGTCCACTTGCCGTCGACAACCTTATACAGCGTGATGCCGCCGTTCTTCAGGTCGCCCTTCGGGTCGTACGCGAGATCCTTCGTCGTCACGGCCGGCATGCTGGTCTTCGCGAGGAACGGCAGATACTTCGCCGGGTCCGTCGAGTTCGCCGCCTTCATGGCCGCGAACATCGCCATCGCGCCGTCGTAGGCGTACGGCGAGTAGGTCTGGACGTCTTCGCCAAAGCGCTTCTTGTACTTCGCGACGTAGTCCTTGCCGCCCGGCATTTCGTCCATCGGCAGACCGGCGAGCGATGCCACCGTGCCGTTCGCCGCGTCACCCGCGATCTTCAGGAAGGTCGGCGTGTGCACCATCTCGCCGCCCATCAGCGGCGCCGTGATGCCCAGCGACTTCATCTGCTTGACCATCGGGCCGGCTTGCGAGTCGGCGCCACCGTAGTAGATCAGGTCCGGCTTCTGCGCCTTCAGCTTGGTCAGGATCGACTTGAAGTCCACGGCCTTGTCGTTCGTGTACTCGCGGTCGATGATCGTGCCGCCCGCGTCCTTCGCGGCCTTCGCGAACTGGTCGGCGAGGCCCTGGCCGTAGGCCGTGCGGTCGTCAACCACAGCGATCTTCTTCATGCCCAGGCTCTTCACTGCGAACGTGCCCGCGACCGAACCCTGCTGCGTGTCCGAGGTCATCATGCGGAACGTCGTCTTGAAGCCTTGCTGCGTGTATTCCGGCGCCGTCGCCATCGCGATCTCGGGGATGCCCGCGTTCGCGTAGATGCGCGAAGCCGGAATCGTCGTGCCCGAGTTGAAGTGGCCGAGCATGCCCTTGATGCCGTCGTCCACGAGCTTTTGCGCGACCGTCGTACCCGTGCGCGGGTCGGCCTGGTCGTCGGCTGCATCCAGCACGAAGTGCACCGGCTTGCCGCCGATCACCGGCTTGGTCGCGTTCATGTCTTCGACCGCGAGCGTGATGCCGTTCTGGAAGTCCTTGCCGTAGTGCGCCTGCGCGCCCGTCATCGGGCCGGCGAAACCAATCTTGACGTCCTCTGCCTGCTGCGCGTTTGCAGTCCCCGCCAGCGACAGTGCGGCAACCAGCGTCGCGCCTGCCAGCTGTTTCATGGTGTGTTGCATGTTTTCTCCTTGGTACCTGGTATCAAATGAGCGGCTTCAGCTCGTGACTGGCCGCTTCCTTGTCCTTCGACGACCGACAGTATGGCGTTTGCTCAGCCGATCGTCATCAGGTTTGCATTGCCGCCTGCTGCAGCGGTGTTCACGCTCACCGAACGCTCCGTGAGCAGACGTTCGAGCGCGTAGTCTTCGTCGCCATTGGCGAGCGCATGTGCCGCCACGCCCTGCACCGAAACAATCGGGCCGCCACGCTTGGCCACTTCCTTCACGAGGCCGAGCAGCTCGTCGCTGTCGCCTTCGAAGAGCACGGCGTCGAACTCGGCATCGGCGCTCTTCTTCACTGCGACGTGCGCCTTGAGCGCCGCCGGCAGCGCGTTCACGAGCGCCTCGCCCGCCGCGCCCTGGAACAGCGCGCGGTTGCCCGTGGCCAGCACGACGGCGAGCTGCGCACGCGCGCCCGTCGGCGTGGATGCCACGCACAGCACCGTGCCGCGCGCCGAAAGCGTGTAGGTGTTGCGCTCCCCCGTCGGCCCCGGCAGCACGGCCGTTGCGCCCGCAAGCACGTACTGCAGATAGCCGTCGCAGCGCGCCGCGAGCGCCGGCTCGCGCTCGGCGATCAACCAGTCGCGCAACGTCGTGAGCGTCGAATGTGCTGACTGCGGCGTCGAGAGCGGCGCGCGCTTGTCCGCGGCCTCTTCCTGCGGTGCATCCACCACGAGCGCCTTCGAGAGCGACAGCGGCAGACCCGCCGGGCGCTTGGCCAACAGACGCGAGAGATACAGTGCCCCGCCCGCCTTCGGCCCCGTGCCCGAGAGCCCCTCGCCGCCGAACGGCTGCACGCCCACCACCGCGCCGATCACGTTGCGGTTCACGTAAATATTGCCCACATGCGCGCGGCCCACCACGTGCGCGATCGTTTCATCGATACGCGTATGGATGCCGAGCGTAAGGCCGTAGCCCGTCGCGCGAATCTGCTCGAGCAGCTTGTCCAGCTGGCTGCGGCGATAGCGGATCACGTGCAGCACCGGCCCGAACACTTCGCGCTTGAGTTCGTCGAGGCTGTCGATTTCGATGAGCGTCGGCGGCACGAAGGTGCCCTGCGCGCAGCTATCGGGCGTGGGCATCTGCGTGACCTTGCGGCCCTTCTCGCGCATCGCGCCGATGTGCGTGTCGATGCCGCGCTTCGCTTCGGTGTCGATCACCGGGCCCACGTCGGCCGAGAGGCGGTCGGGGTTGCCCACCGCGAGTTCCTTCATCGCGCCCGTGAGCATTTCGAGCGTGCGCTCGGCCACGTCTTCCTGCAGGCACAGCACGCGCAGCGCCGAGCAGCGCTGGCCCGCCGAGTCGAACGCGCTTTGCAGCACGTCGGCCACGACCTGCTCCGCGAGCGCCGACGAATCGACGATCATCGCGTTCTGCCCGCCCGTCTCGGCGATCAGCGGGATCGGACGGCCATCCGAATCGAGACGCTGCGAGAGCGTCTTGTTGATGAGGCGCGCGACTTCGGTCGAGCCCGTGAACATCACGGCGCGCGTGCGCGCATCGGCGACGAGCGCCGCGCCCACGGTTTCGCCATCGCCCGGCAGCAGTTGCACGGCGCCTGCGGGCACGCCCGCTTCGCGCAGGATACGCACGGCCTGGGCGGCGATCAGCGGCGTCTGCTCCGCGGGCTTCGCGAGCACCGTGTTGCCGGCCGCGAGCGCGGCGGCCACCTGGCCCATGAAGATCGCCAGCGGGAAGTTCCACGGGCTGATGCACACCACGGGGCCCAGCGGCCGATGCGTGTCGTTCGAGAACTCTTCGCGGATCTGCGTGGAGTAGTAGCGCAGGAAGTCGATGGCCTCGCGGATTTCCGCCACGGCGTTCGGCAGCGACTTGCCCGCCTCGCGCACGATCAGGCCCATGAGCGTATGCATCTGCGCTTCGAGCAGGTCGGCGGCGCGCGCGAGGCAATCGGCGCGCGCTTCCACGGGCGTCGCCTGCCAGATCGGCGCGGTGGCCACGGCGTGCGAAAGCGCAGCGCTCACGTGCTCGCTCGTTGCTTCCACAACGGTGCCCACGAGGTCGCGATTATCGGCGGGATTGCGCACGTCGCGCGCGGTGCCAACGGCAAGATCGACGTCGGCGAGCATCGGCGCGGCGCGCCACGGATGATGCGCGCTCGCGAGCAGCGCCGAAGAGAGCGATGCCAGGCGATGCTCGTTCGAGAGGTCGAGGCCCATCGAATTCTGGCGCTCGCCGCCGTAAAGATTGCGCGGCAGAGGAATCTTCGCGTGCGGCGCGCCCGTCGGCACGACCTTCGCGGCTTCGTCGATGGGGTTCGCGACCAGCTCGCTCACCGGCACGGTTTCATCGGCGATGCGGTTCACGAACGAGGTGTTCGCGCCGTTCTCGAGCAGCCGGCGCACGAGATACGCGAGCAGCGTCTCATGCGTGCCGACCGGCGCGTAGACGCGGCACGGACGGTTCAGCTTGCCCTGCGAGACCGGGCCCGTGACTTCCTCGTACAGCGGCTCGCCCATGCCGTGCAGGCACTGGAACTCGTACTGGCCGGGATAGTAGTTCTGGCCCGCGAGGTGATAGATCGCCGAGAGCGTGTACGCGTTGTGCGTGGCGAACTGCGGATACACCGCATCGGGCGCGCCGAGCAGCCGCTTCGCGCAGGCGATGTACGAGACGTCGGTGTAGATCTTGCGCGTGTAGACCGGATAGCCTTCGAGGCCGTCCACCTGTGCGCGCTTGATTTCCGTGTCCCAGTACGCACCCTTCACGAGGCGCACCATGATGCGGTGACGGCTGCGGCGCGCGAGATCGACGATGTAGTCGATCACGAACGGGCAGCGCTTCTGGTAAGCCTGCACCACGAAGCCGATGCCGTTCCAGCCCTGCAGTTCCGGGTCGAAGCACAGCGCTTCGAGCAGGTCGAGCGAGAGCTCGAGGCGGTCGGCTTCTTCGGCGTCGATATTGAGGCCGATGTCATAGCGGCGCGCGAGGACTGCGAGCGCGCGCACGCGCGGCAGCAGCTCGCTCATCGTGCGCTCCTGCTGTGCGCGCGAGTAGCGCGGATGCAGCGCGGAGAGCTTGATCGAGATGCCCGGGCCTTCGTAGATTCCGCGCCCGCCCGCGGCCTTGCCGATCGCGTGAATCGCCTGCTCATAGGAGGCGTAGTAGCGCTGCGCGTCGGCTTCGGTGGTGGCCGCTTCGCCGAGCATGTCGTACGAGTAGCGGAATCCGCGCGCTTCGAACTTGCGGCTGTTCGCGAGCGCTTCGGAGATGTTCTCGCCCGTGACGAACTGCTCGCCCATCAGGCGCATGGCCATGTCCACGCCCTTGCGGATCAGCGGCTCGCCGCCCTTGCCGATCATGCGCGTGAGCGCCGAGGAAAGACCCGTCTCGCTGTTGGTCGTCACCAGCTTGCCGGTGATCATGAGGCCCCAGGTGGCGGCGTTCACGAACAGCGAGGGCGCGTGGCCCACGTGCGATTTCCAGTCGCCCTTGCTGATCTTGTCGCGAATGAGCGCGTCGCGCGTGGCGCGGTCGGGAATGCGCAGCAGCGCCTCGGCGAGGCACATCAGCGCGACGCCTTCCTGGCTCGACAGCGAGAACTCGTGGATCAGGCCTTCGACGCCGCCGCCCGTGCCCTTGGCGCGCAGCGCCTCGACGAGCTTCGTCGCGAGCTTGGTCACGTCGCCGGTGAGGCTCGCGGGCAGGCGCGCCTCGCCGATCAGGAACGGCACGCACTCCGGCTCCGGGCGGCGATAGGCGGCCGTGATGGCCGCGCGCAGCACCGACTGCGGTTGCACGTTCTGGGCGAATTCGAGGAACGGGTGCGACGCCGCTTCTTCGTCGCTCTCTCCGGTTGCGCCCTCGCCGAGATCGGCGGCGCCCACATGGCCGTTCAGTTCGGGGGGTAGCTGGCCGTGCTCGATCTTCTCGAGGTAGGCAAAGATCGCTTGCT
Source organism: Paraburkholderia silviterrae (assembly GCF_004353915.1). Taxonomy (GTDB): domain Bacteria; phylum Pseudomonadota; class Gammaproteobacteria; order Burkholderiales; family Burkholderiaceae; genus Paraburkholderia; species Paraburkholderia silviterrae. The sequence goes on from NZ_SMRP01000004.1 coordinate 49,482, forward strand.
TGATGAGCCAGTGCGGGGTGCGCTCGAGGCGCGTGGCGGCATCTTTGAGCCGCGAGCGGAGCAGGTCGTCGACCTTGACGCCAAGGGTAGTACTAGCCATGTTTCCTTCGTATGCCGGCTGACCCGCACCGGCGAAAGACCAAAAAGTTGGCGAATCGTACCCCTCTCAATAAAAAGGTGCAACCACTCGACGGCCCTGGTTGCACCGCGTGCAGAGCCTTATGTGGCGTGGGTTTGCGGCCAACGCCCACGGGCATTGGCCCGCGCGTTGCACTCGGTATTTTCCCTGGCCAGCAACAATCAGGTGAACCCTAATCGATTCCGCCGCCGCGCCGTTATACAAACATCACGGAGAGCCGATCATCGAAGAATCTGGCGCGAGGACCGAAAAATGGAAAAGTGGCTGGTGGTGGCAGGTGTCTGGAGCATGTGCGCGCTGTGCGCCGTGTTGTTCATTCGCGGCGCGACGGCGCCCGCCATGCGCCAAGTGCGCGTGACGCAAGGCCGGCGTGGGGATGCGGCGCACGCCATGAAGCGCTGATCAGATATCGAGCGGATCGACTTCGAGGTTCCAGCGCAGCACGCCCCGCAAGGCGCGCAGCGCCGGTTGCCACGCCCGCAGCGTCGCCTGCAGGGCGGCGCGCGACTGGCTCTCCACGAGCAGTTGCGCGCGATGCACGTTCATGACCTTCACGATGGTGAGCGGCACGGCATCGTAAGCGGTGACGCGTTCGGCGGCCGGGATCGCCGTGAGCGCCTGCGCGGCCTCGGCGAGAAACGCCAGCGCCGCCTCCAGCGTGCGTCCTTCGGCACGCAGCAGCGCCTGATAGACGAACGGCGGCAGATGCGCATCGCGGCGCTCGGCGATCTGCGAATTCGCAAAGCCCACGTAATCGTGGCGCGCCAGCGCGTGATAGATCGCATGACGCGGATAGCGCGTCTGCACGATCACCTCGCCGGGCAAGCCCGCGCGCCCCGCACGGCCGCTCACCTGCATCAGTTGCGCGAAAAGACGCTCGCTCGCCCGGAAATCGTGCGAGAAGAGCGCGTTATCGGCATTGAGCACGCCCACCAGCGAGACGCGCTGGAAGTCGTGCCCCTTGGCGATCATCTGCGTGCCCACGAGGATGTCGACATCGCCGGCATGGACGTCGGAGAACAGCGCCTGCGCGCTGCCCTTGCGGCGCGTGCTGTCGGCATCGATGCGCAGCACCCGCGCACCCGGCACCGCGCTCGCGAGCGCCTCCTCGATGCGTTGCGTGCCGCGGCCCATCGGCGCGATATCGACGTTGCCGCAGTCCGGGCACGAATGCGGGATGCGCGATTCCCAGCCGCAATGGTGGCAGCGCAGCGCGCGCTCGGGCTTGTGCAGCACCACGTAGGCGCTGCAGCGCGGGCAGCCCGCCACCCAGCCGCAGGCGTCGCACGAGAGGACCGGCGCGTAGCCGCGCCGGTTCAGGAACACGAGGCTTTGCTCGCCGCGCTCGAGGCGCGCCTTCATGGCCGCGACAAGGGGGCCGGAGAGGCCTTCGAACGAGGCGCGGCCGCGCCGGCGCTCCTCTTCCAGATCGATCAGCTTGACGCTCGGCAGCACGGCCTCGGCGATGGCCCGGCGCGACAGCGTGAGGCGCGTGTAGCGGCCCTGCTCGGCCTGCCACCAGCTTTCGAGCGACGGCGTGGCCGAGCCCAGCACGACGGGCACGCCAAGCTGCTTGGCGCGCCACACGGCCAGATCGCGCGCCGAATAGCGCAGCCCTTCCTGCTGCTTGTAGGCGGGGTCGTGCTCTTCGTCCACCACCAGCATGGCCAGACGCGGCAGCGAGGCCAGCACGGCGAGGCGCGTGCCCAGCACGATGCGCGCGCGGCCCATGTGCGCGGCGAGCCAGTGGTGCGCGCGCTCGCCTTCCGCGAGGCCGCTGTGGAGCGTGACGATGGCGTCGTCGGGCAGCACGCCCGCAAAGCGCGTGCGGAATGCCGCCTCGAACTGCGGCGTGAGGTTGATTTCCGGAACCAGAACGAGCGCCTGAGCATCGGGCTCGCGTTCGAGCAGACCTGACAGCGCGCGCAGATAGACCTCGGTCTTGCCGCTGCCGGTGACGCCGTGCAGCAGGAACGGCGCGAAACCGCGCGCCTCGAGGATCGCCTCGACGGCGACGGCCTGCTCGCCACTCAACTGATGCAATGCGGCGGCCGCGACGGCGCCTTCGGTGGCGTTGTTGAGGCTGCCGGCGCCATCGGCGTTGCTTTCCTCAGCATTGCCGGCGGACGAGTGCCCCGCGGCACCAAACGCCACGCACTCATATTCGACCCAGCCCGCCTCACGCCACGTTTCGAGCGTGGCAGCCGCCTTCGGGTGCAGCGCGCGGGCGTCGGCGAGGTCGAGCTCGCCCGCGTCCATCAGGGCCTGCGCAAGCCGCCGCAGCACCTGGGCGCGCGCGGGCAGCGCATCGGGCAGGGCGTCGCGTCCCGCAGCCAGCAGCCGATACCGCTCCTCGGGCGCCATCAGACGCGGCCAGCGCGCCGGATCGCGCAGCGCCTGCGGCAGCGCCGGCAGCGCAACTTCACCGAGCCCGCGCTGATAGTAGTCGGCGGCGAAGCCCGCGAGTGCGAGCCAGTGTGCCGAAAGTGGCGGACACTCCGCGCACACGGCACTCACGTCGCGCAGCTTGTTGGCCGGCACGTCACTGTGAGCGCTCACTTCGCAGATCAGCCCCACCACCTCTCGGCGGCCGAACGGCACGCGCACCAGCATGCCGGGCTGCGGCTGCGGGCCATCGGGCGGATAGCGGTAGTCGTAGAGAACGGGCTGCGGATGGTCGAGCGCCACGCGCACGAAGCATGGCGTCATGCGGCGCCCCACGCGGGACGGCGCTCACACCGTGCGCTGGCGCACCGACGCCCGAAGTTAAAGTAGAACTTCACTTTCCGCGCTAAGTTTTGGATTCCGCAGAACAATCGCGCTCCCGGCGCCGCACCTGTGGATAACTTTGTTAAGAACTTGGCCGCCCCGCTCCGCCGACAAGTCCGCAGGGGCATTATGTGGGACACCGCACAAATCGCCGTGGAGCGCCGAAAGCCTTATCTGTCAAGGGCCTGAATGATTGCTCACAGGCATCGCTACCGCCATGCGGCAATTTTTCCCTCTTGCGCGCCGCAACGAGGTAAGTGTGTATAAGTCAAGTCTTGACAGCGGCGCAACGGCATCTAGATGGGTTCTTGAGCCAGGCTAGACCCTGATGCCTGGAGCCCAGTTCGCTGCGACGCAACAAAAAATCACGCCGCCGCGGCACGCAAAGCGCGGCTGTGGCGATGCACTTCGTCGACGAGCTCGGCGACGTTTTCAGGCGGCGTGAACTGCGAGATGCCGTGTCCGAGGTTGAACACGTGGCCCGGATGGGCGCCGAAGCTGTCGAGTACCGCGCGCGCCTGCTCGCGGATCGCTGCCGGCGAGGCGAACAGCACCGTCGGGTCCAGGTTGCCCTGGAGCGCCACACGATCGCCCACGCGTTCGCGCGCGCGGCCAAGGTTGACGGTCCAGTCGAGGCCGACCGCATCGACGCCCGTTTCGGCGATCTCGTCGAGCCACAAGCCGCCGCCCTTCGTGAAGGTGATGACGGGCACGCGCTCGCCATCATGCTCGCGCTTGAGCTGGGCCACCACGCGCTTGATGTATGCAAGCGAGAAGCGCTGATAGATGCCGTCCGCGAGCGCACCGCCCCAGGTGTCGAAGATCATGACGGCTTGCGCGCCGGCTTCGATCTGCGCATTCAGATACGCGGCCACGGCTTGCGCATTGACCTCGAGAATGCGCTCCATCAAATCGGGGCGCGCGTAAAGCATCGACTTGACGGTGCGGAAATCGTCCGAGCCGCCGCCCTCGACCATATAGCAGGCGAGCGTCCACGGGCTGCCCGAGAAGCCGATGAGCGGCACGCGCTGGCGTCCCTGCGCGTCGGTGAGCGCGCGGCGGATCTCGCGCACGGCGTCGGTCACATAGCCGAGCGTCGCGCCGATATCGGGCACCGCGAGCTTCGCGACGTCTTCCTCGCTGCGCACCGGATGCGCGAACTTCGGCCCCTCGCCCACCTGGAACGAGAGACCGAGGCCCATCGCGTCGGGAATCGTGAGGATGTCCGAGAACAGGATCGCGGCGTCGAGCGGATAACGCTCGAGCGGTTGCAGCGTCACCTCGGTTGCGTAGTCGGGATTCTTGGCAAGGCCGAGAAAGCTGCCTGCGCGGCTGCGCGTGGCGTTGTACTCCGGCAGATAGCGGCCCGCCTGGCGCATCAGCCAGATCGGCGTGTATTCGGTCGGCTGACGCAGCAATGCGCGCAGGAAAGTGTCGTTCAGAAGAGTGTGAGCCACGGGCGGGAGGCGCTTGACGCGCGAGATTCGAAAGCAGACGGCCATTCTACCGGAGCGACCGCCACGGCATGACGCTGATGGCCGGCATAAGCACCGCACGCCGCGCCGGACGCATGCAAACCTCATGCGCATCCGGGCGTCTTTTGCACACGCGCCAACCCGGTCAGTCCACGCTTAACGCGTGCCTGCGCGCGGGCTATGATCGGATGCCTTTCCGATCCATTACATCGAAACATCCATAAGAGAGGAGACACGCCGCATGAACAAGAAGAAGGCCGCTGCCGCATGCTCATTGATCGCCGCGCTTGCTGCCGGCATGGCCGGCGTTGCCGTAACGCCTGACGCATTCGCCCAGGGCGCGGCCGCGCCGGGCGTCGCTACGCCGGGCGTCGCCACGCCATCGCGGCTCGATGAGGTGTTATCGCGCGGCACGCTGCGCGCGTGCACGACGGGCGACTACAAGCCCTACTCGTTCTACAAGCAGGACGGCACGTTCGAAGGCATCGACATCGACATGACCGAGTCGCTCGCGAAGTCGCTGGGCGTGAAGGCCGAGTTCGTGAAGACCACGTGGTCGAACCTGTTGAACGACTTCCTCGCGAAATGCGACGTCGCGGTGGGCGGCGTGTCGACCACACTGGAGCGGCAGAAGCGCGCATTCTTCACCGAGCCCTATCAGGTCGACGGCAAGACGCCCATCGTGCGCTGCGACGACGTGAGCAAGTATCAGACGGCCGCGCAGATCGACCAGCCCTCCACGCGCGTGATCGTGAACCCGGGCGGCACTAACGAACGCTTCGCGAAGCAGTTTTTCCCGCACGCAAACCTCACCGTCTATCCGGACAACGTGACGATCTTCAAGCAGATCCTCGCGGGCAAGGCCGACGTAATGGTCACCGACGCATCCGAGACGCTACTGCAGCAAAAGCTCAACCCGGGGCTGTGCTCGGTGCATCCCGACAAGCCGTTCCAGTATGGCGAGAAGGCGTGGATGGTCCCGCGCGGCGACGTGGTGTTCCAGCAATACGTCGATCAGTGGCTGCACCTCGCGCGCGCAAGCGGCGAGTATCAGGCGATCTCGGACAAATGGCTCAAGTAATGTGACGGCGCAATAGCGGGCGCCGGGGCATACCCGGCGTGACATATGGTCTAAACCTTATGAGGAGTTGCAACCACACGTTGCAGTGCGATATGGGCAATCCTTGCATTTCACGCACGGATTCAATCAGGAATCCATGCTGCATGTGCGTATGCGATTTGCGTTTTCAAGCGACCGATTTGCCGCAATGCCCATACGATAGGGCTTTTTTCATGCGTTAAGAATGATGCGCCGAATACATACCTTCGCATCGTCTGACAGTAATAAAAAATGCAGGTAAAAATGACTTTCGAAAAACGCTCAGGATGGCAAAAAATCCCGCAGAGCCTTATCTGACGGGCGTTACAACCTGAAACACTTTGTTACCGCCAAGGTTCATTAATTCGCCCACAATGCCTTCAACGGTTTCAACACGGATGTGGCTCGGTGCAAGTGTGAGCGGACACGATACACCTGCCGGTCGGCGTCATGCCGAAGCCCTTGCTGGGGCATCCTTGCTGGAGCCGTAACCGGCGTTTTGGACGCACCAAGATCCGGCTCCTCATTTGGTCTCCTCGCGCTAACCCCGTAGCGTGTGGTTTTTAGCGGGCTCCAGGCCCGCTTTTTTTTCGTCCATTCTCCCTGTTCAGCGCTTTTCGCCACCGGTTGTTGCGATGGCAAGAATAATCGCGCGCACAATCCTCCACCGCCAATATTCGTATTCAGCCAGCTTGCCGGGTTAACCCGCCACCGCTAATTCGCGGCTGTGCCGATTGCCGCGCAGTTCATTCGGCATGCAAAGCATCTGGCGTTTCATCCGCTTGAGTTGTTTCGCAGCGGCGACACGTTGGCGCCGCCGCGAAACATCAGCATCAAGCGGTCTCAAGGAGTCTCAAGCGGTCTTCTGCTCGCTGATTTTCAGTTCGTCGATCATGCGCGAGCGCATCACGAACTTCTGCACCTTGCCCGTCACCGTCATCGGCATTTCGTCGACGAAGCGGATGTACTTCGGGATCTTGTAATGCGCGATCTGCCCCTGGCAGAACGCCTGAATCTCTTCAGGCGTGGCCGCCTCGCCGGGGCGCAGCACGATCCACGCGCACACCTCTTCGCCGTACTTCGCATCGGGCACGCCGAACACCTGCACCGACTGCACCTTGGGATGTCGGAACAGGAACTCCTCGATCTCGCGCGGATAGATGTTCTCGCCACCGCGGATCAGCATGTCCTTCAGGCGCCCAACGATATTGCAATAGCCCTCGGCGTCGAGCGTCGCGAGGTCGCCCGTGTGCATCCAGCCATCGACGATCGATTCGGCCGTCTTCGCTTCATCGCCCCAATAGCCGCGCATCACCGAGTAGCCCTTCGTGCAGAGCTCGCCCGTCTCGCCCACCGGCACGATGTTGCCGAGCGCGTCGACGATCTTCACCTCGAGGTGCGGCTGGATGCGCCCCACCGTGGTCGTGCGCTTGTCGAGCGGGTCGGTCGTCGAGCTCTGGAACGATACCGGGCTCGTCTCGGTCATGCCGTAGGCGATGGTGATCTCCGCGAGATGCATCTTCGAGACCACGCGCTTCATCGTTTCGATCGGGCACGGCGAGCCCGCCATGATGCCCGTACGCAGGCGCGAAAGATCGAAGCGCGCGAAGTCGGGATGATCGAGCTCGGCGATGAACATCGTCGGCACGCCGTGCAGCGCGGTGCAACGCTCCTCGGACACCGCTTCGAGCGTCGCACGCGGGTCGAATGCCTCGCCCGGAAACACCATGGCCGCGCCCACTGAAACGCACGCGAGCACCGCAAGCACCATGCCGAAGCAGTGATAGAGCGGCACCGGAATGCAGAGCGAATCTGCTTCGCTGAGCTGCATCGCCATGGCGATGAAGCGGCCGTTATTGAGCACGTTGCGGTGCGTGAGCGTCGCGCCCTTCGGGTTGCCCGTGGTGCCGCTCGTGAACTGGATGTTGATGGGATCGTCGGCAACGAGCGTCGCGCCGATCGCATCGAGCTCGGCCTTGCCGTCGCGCTCGAGCCGCTCACGTCCCTGCTCGATCAGCTCGCTGAAGTTCAGCATGCCGGGCGTCTCGGCGTCGCACATGCGGATCACTGCTCGCAGCTCGGGCAGCTTCGCCGCGTGCAGATCGCCTGGCGCCGCGCTCGCGAGCTCGGGCGCTAGCGTCTGCAGCATCTCGACGTACTTCGAGGTCTTGAAGCTTTCCGCCGCGACGATCGCCTTGCAGCCCACCTTGTTCAGCGCGTACTCGAGCTCGGCGAGCCGGTAGGCAGGATTGATGTTGACCAGCACCGCGCCGATGCGCGCAGTCGCGAACTGCGTGAGCAGCCACTCGAAGCGATTGGGCGACCAGATGCCGACCCGGTCACCCGGCGCAATGCCGAGCGAGAGGAAGCCGGCTGCGACCACGTCCACTTCTTCGGCAAACTCGCGCCACGTCCAGCGGATGTCCTGTTCGCGAAACACCACCGCAGGACGCTCAGGAAAGCGCTGTGCGGTCTCCTGCAGGAAAGTGCCGATGGTCGCGTCGGAAAGCGGCGTAGCGGTCGCTCCACGCACGTAGGAAAGCCCGTCTTTCGGCGCGATGAGCGCTTCGCGCGCACCTGCTGCGTCGATTGCCATGGTGGCTGTCTCCCCGGGAGTCTCACTCCCGACTGAAATAGATTTGAAAACCATTGTGCCACTGTGCGCGCGGCCAGCAGCATCAAGTTTTACCCGCAGCGCATGGGCGGCGGTCGACGTCTGCGAGCGTGTCCTCGCGAGGCGCGAAGGCATGATTTCGCATTACCTTTCCGTAAACGTCAAGTGATTTTCTCGTGTCGGCGCTGAGCAACGCGTTGTCCGGCCCGCTCGTTCAGGCGAGCGCACAAAAAAAACGGGCTCCCCAATCGGGGAGCCCGTTTCAGAGCGACCGGCCACTCCATGGGAGCGGGCCGTCGCGAAATCAGTGCTGATTCATCTTGCGCAGGCGCTGGATCGCCGCGAGCTGCGCCACTGCGTAGGCGAGCTCCGCCTGCGCCGTTGCGTACTCGAGGTTCGAACCGGCGTTCTGCAGCGCCTCTTCTGCACGCTTGCGCGCCTCGGCGGCCTTCGCCTCGTCGAGATCCTTGCCGCGGATCGCGGTGTCGGCGAGCACGGTCACGGCGCCCGGCTGCACTTCGAGAATGCCGCCGGCGACGAACACGAACTCTTCATCGCCGTCCGCGCCCACGATGCGCACCGCACCTGGACGAATCCGCGTGATGAGCGGCGTGTGGCCCGGCAGAATGCCCAGCTCGCCGGCTTCACCCGGAAGCGCGACGAACTTCGCCTGGCCGGCATAGATGCTCTCTTCGGCGCTGACGACGTCTACCTTGATGGTTGCTGCCATATGTGTCGACTCCTGGAGGGTTCATCCCCGCTTGCGCGGGGTTATCCGATAGGTGCTTGCAGCGGCGCCTCAACTTGCGTCGAGGCGCCCTTCGCGTAACACCCGACCCTTACTGGATCTTCTTGGCCTTTTCGAAGGCTTCGTCGATCGTGCCGACCATGTAGAACGCCTGCTCCGGCAGGTGATCGCACTCACCGTCGACGATCATCTTGAAGCCACGGATGGTTTCCTTCAGCGGCACGTACTTGCCCGGCGAGCCCGTGAAGACTTCCGCGACGTGGAACGGCTGCGAGAGGAAACGCTGGATCTTGCGTGCGCGGGCGACCGACAGCTTGTCTTCCGGCGACAGTTCGTCCATGCCCAGAATCGCGATAATGTCGCGCAGTTCCTTGTAGCGCTGGAGCGTCTGCTGCACGCGGCGCGTGATCGAGTAGTGCTCTTCGCCGATCACGTTCGGGTCGATCTGGCGCGAGGTCGAGTCGAGCGGGTCGACTGCCGGGTAGATACCCAGCGAGGCGATGTCACGCGAAAGCACAACGGTTGCGTCCAGGTGGCCGAAGGTCGTAGCCGGCGACGGGTCGGTCAAGTCGTCCGCAGGGACGTACACGGCCTGAACCGAGGTAATCGAGCCCTTCTTCGTCGACGTGATGCGCTCTTGCAGCTTGCCCATCTCTTCTGCCAGCGTCGGCTGATAGCCCACCGCCGAAGGCATACGGCCGAGCAGTGCCGACACTTCCGTGCCAGCCAGCGTGAAACGGTAGATGTTGTCGACGAAGAACAGCACGTCGAGGCCTTCGTCACGGAAGTACTCGGCCATCGTCAGACCCGTCAGCGCGACGCGCAGACGGTTGCCCGGCGGCTCGTTCATCTGGCCGTACACCAGCGCGACCTTGTCCAGAACGTTCGAGTCCTTCATTTCGTGGTAGAAGTCGTTGCCCTCACGGGTACGCTCGCCCACGCCCGCGAACACGGAGTAACCGCCGTGTTCCTTCGCGATGTTGTTGATGAGCTCCATCATGTTGACGGTCTTGCCCACGCCTGCACCGCCGAACAGACCCACCTTGCCGCCCTTTGCGAACGGGCAGATCAGGTCGATAACCTTGATGCCGGTTTCGAGCAGTTCAGCCGACGGCGAGAGCTCGTCGAACGCCGGAGCCTTCTGGTGGATCGCGCGCTTGTTTTCGCTAACGATCGGACCGGCTTCGTCGATCGGACGGCCGAGCACGTCCATGATGCGGCCGAGCGTCGGCTTGCCGACCGGCACGCTGATGGGCTCGCCCGTGTTCTTGACCACGGTGCCGCGGCGCAGGCCGTCCGACGCACCCAGACAGATGGTGCGCACGACGCCGTCACCGAGCTGCTGCTGCACTTCGAGGGTCAGTTCCGACCCGTCGAGAATGAGCGCGTCGTAAATCTTCGGCATGTGCTCACGCGGGAATTCCACGTCGATCACCGCGCCGATGCACTGTACGATCTTGCCTTCCGGCAAAGCAGTTGTACTCATCGATTTTCCTTTAGATACCTGAATTCTTCACTCGGCCGCCGCTTGCTGCAGGCAGCGCAGCGGCGCGGTTTCGCGTTCGGCTTGTGCCCGGTCAGACCGCTGCTGCGCCGCCGACGATTTCCGAAAGTTCCTTCGTAATCGCGGCCTGGCGGCTCTTGTTATACGAGAGCTGCAGTTCGTTGATGACCGTCTTCGCGTTGTCCGACGCTGCCTTCATCGCGACCATACGGGCCGACTGCTCCGACGCCATGTTTTCCGCCACGGCCTGATAGACCAGAGCTTCGACATAGCGGACCAGCAGTTCGTCCACGACGGTTTGCGCGTCCGGCTCGTAGATGTAGTCCCACTGCGACTTCGGCGTCGCGCCATCGTCATTGCCTTCAAGGCGCTCGTTCGACAGCGGCAGCAGCTGCTCGATGACGGGTTCCTGCTTCATCGTGTTGACGAAGCGCGTGTACGCCAGGTACACCGCCGAGAGCTTGCCTTCCGAGTACTGGTCGAGCTGTACCTTGATCGCGCCGATCAGCTTTTCGAGGTGCGGCGTGTCGCCGAGCTGCACGACGTTCGAGACGACCTTCGCGCGCAGACGGTTCAGGAAACCGAGGCCCTTGTTGCCGATCGCCGTTGCTTCGACCGTCTTGCCGGACGCTTCCAGATCCTTGAACTTCTGCAGCGTCGCGCGCAGCACGTTGGTGTTCATCCCGCCGCACAGACCCTTGTCGGTCGTGACGAGAATCACGCCGGCGGCCTTCGCATCGTTGTTTTCCGTCATGAACGGATGGCGATACTCGGGATTCGCACGGCTCATGTGCGCAGCGATGTCGCGGACCTTGTCGGCATACGGGCGTGCGGCGCGCATGCGCTCCTGGGCACGGCGCATCTTCGACGCCGCGACCATTTCCATCGCCTTGGTGATCTTGCGCGTGTTTTGCACGCTCTTGATCTTGCCGCGAATTTCCTTCATTCCAGCCATTGCTTGCTCCTTGATCGAAGCGAGGCGGGCCTCAATGCTGCCCGCGCCGCTTCAATGTCCGTTTATCGTGATTGATTCCCGGACGGATCAGTATGCGCCGGACTTCTTGAAGTCCTTGAGAGCCGCGTGAAGCGCGTTCTCGTCGTCCTTCGACAGGTCCTTCTTGTCCTCGATGCGGCCGACGAGGTCGGCGTGCTTCGACTTCAGGTATTCGCGCAGGCCCTTCTCGAACGGCAGGACGTCCTTGACTTCGAGGTCGTCGAGGTAGCCGTTGTTCGCCGAGAACAGCGCGACAGCCAGTTCCCACACTTGCAGCGGCTGGTATTGCGGCTGCTTGAGCAGTTCCGTCACGCGGCGGCCGCGCTCGAGCTGCTTGCGGGTCGCTTCGTCGAGGTCCGATGCGAACTGCGCGAACGCTGCGAGTTCACGGTACTGTGCGAGGTCGGTACGGATACCGCCCGACAGCTTCTTGATGACCTTGGTCTGAGCCGCACCACCCACACGCGAGACCGACACGCCGGCGTTAATAGCCGGGCGGATGCCTGCGTTGAAGAGGTCGGTTTCCAGGAAGATCTGGCCGTCGGTAATCGAGATCACATTCGTCGGAACGAACGCGGTCACGTCGCCAGCTTGCGTTTCGATGACCGGCAGGGCGGTGAGCGAACCCGTCTTGCCCTTCACTTCGCCGTTCGTGAACTTCTCGACGTAGTCGGCCGAGACGCGCGCGGCGCGCTCGAGCAGACGCGAGTGCAGATAGAACACGTCGCCCGGGTAAGCTTCACGGCCCGGCGGACGGCGCAGCAGCAGCGAGATCTGACGGTATGCCCAGGCTTGCTTGGTCAAGTCGTCATAGATGATCAGGGCGTCTTGACCGCGGTCGCGGAAGTATTCGCCCATCGTGCAGCCGGCGTACGGCGCGAGGTACTGCAGCGCGGCCGATTCCGAAGCCGAAGCGGCGACGACGATGGTGTACTCCATCGCGCCCGTTTCTTCGAGCTTGCGCACCACGTTCTGGATCGACGAAGCCTTCTGGCCGATCGCGACGTAGATACAGAAGAGGTTCTTGCCCTTCTGGTTGATGATCGTGTCGACGGCCACCGCGGTCTTGCCGCACTGACGGTCGCCGATGATCAGCTCACGCTGGCCGCGGCCGATCGGCACCATGGCGTCGATCGACTTCAGACCGGTTTGCACCGGCTGCGACACGCCTTCACGCCAGATCACGCCCGGGGCGATCTTTTCGATTGCGTCGGTGAGCTTGGCGTTGACCGGGCCCTTGCCGTCGATCGGGTTGCCGAGCGGATCGACCACGCGGCCGATCAGTTCCGGGCCCACCGGCACTTCGAGAATGCGGCCCGTCGTCTTGACGATGTCGCCTTCCGAGATGTGCTCGTACTCGCCGAGAATCACGGCGCCGACCGAGTCGCGCTCGAGGTTCAGCGCGAGGCCGAAGGTGTTGCCCGGGAATTCGAGCATTTCGCCCTGCATCACGTCCGACAGGCCGTGGATACGCACGATACCGTCGGTCACGGAGATCACGGTGCCTTGATTGCGAACGTCCGTGCTCGCTTCGAGGCCCTGGATCCGGCTCTTGATCAGCTCGCTGATCTCAGAGGGATTGAGTTGCATTATTCGCTCCTGATGTTCAATTCTGTTGCGTGCCAGCCGCCGCGCCCACGCGTGGGCGCTCAGGCGGTCAGTGCCACCTGCATGCTGGCGAGCCGCGCGCGGACCGAGGTATCGAGCACTTCGTCGCCGACCGTGACGCGCACGCCGCCGATGAGCGACTTGTCGATTTCAACAGCCGGCTTCAGCTTGCATTTGAACTTGCGTTCGAGGCTGGCGACGAGCTCGTTCAACTGGGCACCCTCAAGCGGGAACGCGCTGACGATCAGCGCGTCCGCGGCGCCTGCCTTGGCGTTCTTGAGCGCTTCGAACTGTGCGTGAATTTCCGGCAGCAGTTCCAGGCGGTGATTCGCGACCAGCATCTGCACGAAGTTCTTCGCCTCGGGCGCATCCTTGAGAGGGGACTTCACCGCCGCGAGCAGGAGCTCGACGACCTGTGCATGGCTCACTTTCGGGCTCGTCGCGACCGACAGCACCTCGGGCAAGGCCGCAACCTGTGCCAGCTCCGCGACGAGCGTGGACCAGGCGGCGGTGTCACCAGCTTCGGCCACGCCAAACAACGCTTCTGCGTACGGGCGGGCGATGGTTGCAAGTTCGGCCATGATCAGAGCTCGGCTTTCAGTTGATTCAGCAGTTCGGCATGTGCCGTCTGGTCGACTTCGCGCTTCAGAATCTGTTCGGCGCCTTGTACGGCAAGTGCCGCGACCTGGCCACGCAGCGCTTCGCGTGCCTTCACGACCTGCTGGTCGGCGTCGGCCTTTGCTTGAGCAATGATGCGTGCCGCTTCGGCGTGTGCCTGGGCCTTGATTTCTTCTGCGACGGCCTGTGCGCGCTTCTCAGCGTCTGCGATGCGGCTTTGACCCTCGTTACGGGCCGTAGCGAGTTCTTCGCCGACGCGCTTGTGCGCAGCTTCGAGTTCCGCCTTGCCCTTTTCCGCGGCGGCGAGGCCGTCCGCGATCTTCTTCGAGCGCTCGTCGAGGGCGTTGACCAACGGTGGCCACACGAATTTCATCGTGAACCACGCGAGGATCAGGAACACGACCATTTGCGCAAACAGGGTTGCGTTGAGATTCACGGTGTTTCCTTTTACGTTGCTATTCCGGGGAGTTGAAACGGCAAGGCGCTCATCGGTTGTGAAACTCGATCAGCGCCTCGTCACCCGTTCCGCTCTGCGCCCGCATCTATGGTTATAGCTCGGGCGCAACCTTCCAGGGAACTTAGCCCGCGAGCTTCGAGAGCAGCGGGTTGGCGAACGCGAACAGCATTGCAACACCCACGCCAATCAGGAACGCCGCGTCGATCAGACCAGCCAGCAGGAACATCTTCGTCTGCAGCGGGTTCATCAGTTCAGGCTGACGCGCGCAGGCTTCGATGTACTTGCCGCCCATCAGGCCGATACCGATACAGGCGCCGATTGCACCCAGGCCGATGATGATGCCGATACCGATGGCCGTGAAACCCTGGATGTTGGCGATGAAAGCTTGCATGATCACTCCTTTGTGAGATTTTCTGGAACTGGGGATTTATAGAACTGCAAATCTGGTTTGACGAGCACTTAGTGCTTGTCGTGTGCCTGGCCGATGTACACCAGCGTCAGCATCATGAAAATGAACGCCTGCAGCAGAACGATCAGGATGTGGAAGATCGCCCAGACGCTGCCCGCAATCACGTGGCCGATGAAGCCAAGCACCGTCGTGTCCGCGCCGAAGCTCCACAGACCGCCCAGCAGCGCGATCAGCAGGAACAGCAGCTCGCCTGCATACATGTTGCCGAACAACCGCAGGGCAAGCGAAACCGTCTTGGCGACGAACTCGATGATGTTCAGTGCAAGGTTCGGGATCCACAGCAGCGGATGCGCGCCGAACGGGGCCGAGAGCAGCTCGTGCACGAAGCCGCCTGCGCCCTTGATCTTGAGGTTGTAATAGATCATCAGCACGAACACGCCGAGCGCGATGCCGAACGTACCGTTCAGGTCGGCGGTCGGGACGATGCGCTGATGCGGGAACACTTCGGACAGGCCGAGCCAGCCGATCACGCGCGTGGGCAGATCGACGGGAATGAAGTCGAGCGAGTTCATGAGCGCGACCCAGATGAACACGAACAGCGCGAGCGGTGCGATGAATGTGCGGTTGCCGTGAACGATGGACTTCGACTGGTCTTCGACCAACTCGACCAGCATTTCGATGGCGCACTGGAAGCGGCCCGGCACACCCGGTGTAGCTTTACGCGCGGCGAGGCGCAGGATGAGGATGGTCACGACGCCGCAAAGAATCGACCAGAACAGCGTGTCGATGTTCCAGACATGGAAGTCGACGATCGACGTCTGGTGCCCAGTGGCAAAGTTCTGCAAGTGGTGCGCAATGTACTCGGACGGACCCGGAGCGCTCGTTCCTTCGCTGGCTGCCATATCGTTAAAACCACCCAAATTGTCGAAAATCGGTTCTGGCCAATTGGCCCAGGCCGCTCCCGCGCAATGCTCTATTGCGGGAACGCACCGCCTCGGATCGAGTCATAGCCCAACATGTGCCAACCGCTTGCCACTTCGATCGCTTCGACGCCTCTCACACGAAAGGCGGCGCGATGTCAGCGACGGGTCAGCGCCACGCGAGCGCGATCCAGTATGTCTTCAATGCGATCAGGTACGTGACGAGCAACGGGATCCACTGCACGTCGCGATACCAGAACGCGATGGCAACGAACATCGCAATCGTCGCCCCCATCTTGAACGCTTCGCCGAGCATCCAGTTAAACACGGTGCCGGCCTTGCTCAACTGCTTCAGGCGCGCCGCGAACAGCGCACCGGGTATCCAGCAGATCGCTCCGCCGAGCAGCGCGGACAGCACCACAGCGTCCGGCGCAGCCACCCCCGGTGGCTTATAGAACAGCCACCACAACAACGCAGCAACCAGGGACAAAACCACTTGCGCTGCCACGACACGAAACGGCGTGACGCGCGACGGGCGGCTCACCTGTGCGCCGAAGAGTTGCTCGGCTTCGGTCCGGGTGAGCGGAACGATGTCGTTGTTATCTTGCTGGTCGGCGTCCAACTGATCCCACCGCGCGTTGTGATCCGAAGTGCGATCAGCGTGACGCTCCGCATTGGGATCATGGCGCACGGAAGCGGCCTTTCCTTGCTCCGGACCTGCACCCTGCTCCTTGCTGGATGCTTCGGTTCCGCGTTGCGGACCTTCGGGCCCTTCATGCGCCTCTGGCGCTTCGTCTGGCCTCTGACCCACCATTGCGTTATTCCGGATATTTGGCTTCCGCCTATTTTCTTGCAACGCGCTTACGGCGCCGCCAACCAAATAAATCCGGGCGATTGTAAGCGATAGTTGCAGCCAATTCAAGACTTTAGGCCGTTCAATAACACGTATGAAATGCTACTTCATCATGCGGAAAACTCACCATTACGCGACAGGTAACGCCAACTGTAAGGAAGCGCCGGACCGTCAGGAGAGCCAAGCAAAACGGGGCGCGATTTTACCCTGGAACGGCGCGTGTGAAGGCATTTTGTCGTTTTTCCGTCAGAGAAAAAACAACACCAGTCCGCCGCCAAATACGGCGACTACCCAGAACGGGATAGCGATCAAATGAAACGGCAGCCATACGCCGCGCTCGCCCGAGAGGCGCACGGCGATGAGATTCGCTAGCGAGCCAATAGCGAGTCCGAAGCCGCCGACGCTCACGCCGAACGCCAGCGCGCGCCAGTCGTGCGTGAAACCGGCGAGCACGATGGCAGCAGGCACGTTGCTGATCGCCTGTGAGAGCACGGCGCCCGCGGCATAGGCGCGTAACGGGGACTGCAACCCGAGGTTCGCAAGCGCGTGATGGATCCACGGCAGCGCGGCGGCGCTGCGCAGTACGATGAACATCAGAATGAAGATCAGCAGCAGTAGCCAGTCGATCTTCAGTACGATGCGCGAGCGCCAGATGAGGAAACCCACGCCGACGCCGGCCAGCGCAATGCCCGCGCGATGCGTGTCGGCGAGCAGCACGAATGCAACGAAAAGCAATGTGGCGACGCCAGCCAACGCGCGATCGACCGGATGCCTTTGCACGTCCTTCGTCAAATCGAGTGGTCTCGGCCGGAACAGCAGCGCCGCGAGCGCGAACAGCAGCACCATGAGCAGCGCGCACAGCGGCGCAAGCGCCGCAACGAAGCGACCAAATGACGCACCACTCAGTTGCCAGAGAAACAGGTTTTGCGGGTTGCCGAGCGGCGTGAGCACCGAGCCTGCGTTCACGGCAAGCGCGATCACGATTACAAATCGCTTTAATGGCAGCGGCGTGAGCTGGTGCAGCGAAAGCACGAGCGGCACGACGACGAAGAGCGCGACATCGTTCGTCACCACCATCGAGAGCGCCGCTGCGAACGCGACAAGGAGGAAAGCCAGCGCTCGCTCGGAGCGGATCCGGTGCACAAGCCGATGCGCCGCCCAAGTCAGGAATCCTGAATATTCGAGCGCCTTGGTGAGAATCAGCAGTCCGGCGAGCGTCATCACCGTTTGCCAGTCGACTAACGCGGGGAGCGTAGACCACGCGCGCGGCGCGCAAATCTGCAGCACCACGAGCGCGGCGACGAGTATCGAGAGGACCGGCTCGGCGAGCGCGAACGCGCCGAGCCAGCAAAGCAGGCTTAACGGGCCGCGCGTGGCGGCATCGGATTCACGCACCGGGAACGAGGACGAGCCTCAAATCAAACAGCGGTCTCGCCGCGCAGGCGAATCAAAATGCCGTCGAGTGCATCGAGGTCGCCGAAGTCGACCGTGAGCTGACCGCGCCCTCGCCGGCCGAGCTTGATTCTGACCGCTGCGGCCAGCAAATCAGACAGCTCCTCTTCGAGGCGACGCGTGTCGCGGCCACCGTCGTGCGCCGCCTTTGCCTTCACCGCCGGCGCGGCTTTGGTGGTGGTCGAAACGAGCTTCTCCGTTTCACGCACCGACATGCGCTTGTTGACCACCTGATTGGCGAGCACGATCTGCGTGGCGGCGTCCACCGCAAGCAACGCGCGCGCGTGGCCCATGTCGAGATCGCCTGCGAGCAGCATGGTCTGCACCGGCGCGGCCAGATTCAGAAGACGCAGCAGGTTCGACACCGCGCTGCGCGAGCGCCCCACCGACTCGGCGGCCTGCTCGTGCGTGAAACTGAATTCATCGAGCAGACGCTGGATGCCCTGCGCCTCTTCGAGCGGATTCAGGTCTTCGCGCTGAATGTTCTCGATCAGCGCCATCGCGGCGGCGGCCTGGTCGGGCACATCCTTCACGAGCACCGGCACTTCCTTGAGCCCGGCAATGTGCGCCGCGCGGAAGCGCCGCTCGCCCGCAATGATCTCGTAGCGCTCGGGTCCGACCGGACGCACGAGGATTGGCTGCATCAGCCCCTGCGCGCGAATGCTCGCCGCAAGCTCCTGCAGCGCGCCTTCGTCCATGCGCGTACGCGGCTGGTACTTGCCGGCCTGCATCTGCGTGAGCGCAAGCGTGTTGGGCGCGCCATCGATCTTCACCGCTTCGGTGATGTCCGCGCTGCCGCCGAGCAATGCTTCCAGTCCTCGGCCCAGCCCCTTCTTCCGTGCTACTGCGTTCATCGTGCGTCTCCAGTCTGCGTCAGAGTGCGCGTACGCGCTCGATCATTTCCGCGCCGAATTGCACATAGGCCTGCGCGCCGCGCGACGCGCGGTCGAACACCACGCCCGGCAAGCCGTAGCTGGGCGCTTCCGCAAGGCGGACGTTGCGCGGAATCACCGCGTCGAACACCTTGTCGCCAAAGTGCTCCTTCAATTGCTCCGATACCTGTTGCTGCAACGTAATGCGCGGATCGAACATCACGCGCAAAAGACCGATCACCTTCAGGTCGCGATTCATGTTCGCGTGCACCTGCTTGATCGTATTGACGAGGTCCGAGAGGCCCTCGAGTGCGAAGTACTCGCACTGCATCGGAATCACGACACCATGCGCCGCGCACAGCCCGTTGAGCGTGAGCAAGGACAACGCCGGCGGGCAGTCGATCAACACGAAGTCGTATTCGTCGTCGACCTCGGCGAGCGCACTCCTCAGGCGGCGCTCGCGCTGATCGACCGACACCAGCTCCACCTCGGCGCCGGCCAGCTCGCGGTTGGCGGGCAGCACGTCGTAGCCCACCTGCTCCGGACGCGTGCGCGCTTGCGGCACCGTCACGCCGTCGACGAGGACTTCATAAACCGTGTTCTCGCACGCCGCCTTGTCGATGCCACTGCCCATCGTGGCATTGCCCTGCGGGTCGAGATCGATGAGAAGGACACGTTGTCCCTGCGATGCGAGGCTCGCGGCGAGATTGACCGTTGTCGTCGTCTTGCCGACGCCGCCCTTCTGGTTCGCAACGCAGAAGATTTTTGCCATCTTTCGTGTGTCCCTTTTACTGCCTTAGAAAGTTTGCTTACGTTATAGCGCACCCGCTATCGGACGCGCTATTCGGCTTTTCGGCCTGGGCCATCCGGCCTGGGCCATTCAGGCCTGGGCCACCCGGCTTGGGCTATCCCGTTCAGTGAACCACGCTACTGTGTCAGCGATCAGGCGGTAGTTGCCGGTTCGATTAACACCTCGGTCAGATGCCGTTCCGCGTCGAGCATCGGCACCGCGAGGCGGATCGTTTGCACCGCTCGCGCGCCGGCCGGCAAACGCTCGATCTCGCCTTCGGGCCGTACGCCCTTCATCGCCCAGATCGCTCCACCGTCCGCAACGAGGTGACGGGCCAGTGTAACGAAATCGGCGAGCTCCGCGAATGCCCGCGAGACGATCAAATCGAATTTTTTTGGCACTTCGACACCGGGACGCAGCGTTTCGACGCGCCCCGTCACCACGGAGAGATTCGTGAGGCCCAGTTCTGCCTTGGCCTGCGACTGGAACGCCGACTTCTTCTGCACGATGTCGTTCAACGTGACTTGCCAGTCAGGTCGCGCAATCGCCAGCACGATGCCGGGCAAACCACCGCCCGAGCCGACGTCGAGCACCGCGGCATCGGCGCGCGCTGGCAAGTGCGGCAGGATCGAAAGCGAATCGAGGATGTGCTGAATCAGCATCTGGCGCGGATCTCGGATCGCCGTCAGGTTGTAGACGGCGTTCCACTTCGCCAGCAATGCGACGTAGGCCAGCAGTTGTTCGTGTTGCCGCTCGCTCAAGTCGAGGGAGAGCGCTTGCGCGCCCTCCTTCAGCAATTGCGCGAGTGCGTCGCGGTCCGCGATGCCGGGTTGCCGTGCGCGGCCCGTCATTGAGCCACCGGCGTGTTGTCGGTGCCCTGATCGGACGAACTCTGACGGCGGCGACCGAGGCCGCGCTTGAGGTGAACCATCAGCAGCGAGATTGCGGCAGGTGTGATGCCCGAGATGCGCGACGCCTGGCCGATCGTTTCGGGACGGAATTGATCCAGCTTCTGACGCGCCTCGAACGACAAGCCGCGCACCTCAGCGTAATCGATGCCCTCGGGTAGCCGCGTATTCTCGTGCGCGCCATTGCGCTCGATTTCATCGGCCTGACGGTCGATATAGCCCTGATATTTGATGCCGATCTCGATCTGTTCCTTGATCTGGGCAAGCAGGACCTCATCGTCGGCAAGCGGTGCTTCAGGCGCACAAGCGCCCTCGCGCAGACCGCACACACCGTCGTAGTTCACGCCAGGACGGCGAAGCAGATCAGCAAGGTTGTATTCGCGATCGATTGGCTTGCCCAGCAGGGCGGTCGCCTCTTCCGCGCCAAGCGTCTTCGGATTCACCCACGTCGACTTCAGGCGTTCTGTTTCACGTGAAACAGCATCGCGCTTGCGGCTGAATGCGTCCCAGCGGACGTCGTCGACGACGCCCAGTTCGCGGCCAATTTCCGTCAGACGCATGTCGGCGTTGTCCTCGCGCAGGCTCAGACGATATTCGGCACGGCTCGTAAACATGCGGTACGGCTCCGAAACGCCGCGCGTCACCAGATCGTCGACCAGTACGCCGAGGTACGCCTGATCGCGACGCGGACACCACGCGTCCTTGCCCTGCACCTGCAGGCCGGCATTGATACCCGCAAGCAGGCCTTGCGCTGCGGCCTCTTCGTAGCCCGTCGTGCCATTGATCTGGCCCGCAAAAAACAGGCCATTGATGACCTTCGTTTCCAGCGATGCCTTCAGGCCACGCGGATCGAAGTAGTCGTACTCGATCGCATAGCCCGGGCGCAGGATATGGGCATGCTCGAGCCCGCGCATCGAATGCACGAGCTCGAGTTGAACGTCGAACGGCAGGCTCGTCGAGATCCCGTTCGGGTAGAACTCGTTGGTCGTGAGGCCTTCCGGTTCCAGGAAGATCTGATGCGATTCCTTCGAGGCAAAGCGGTGAATCTTGTCTTCAATCGACGGGCAATAGCGCGGCCCCACCCCTTCGATCACGCCTGTATACATAGGCGAGCGGTCGAGACCGCCGCGAATGATGTCGTGCGTGCGCTCGTTGGTGTGCGTCACCCAGCACGGAATCTGCTGCGGATGCTGGTCCGCCCTGCCGAGGAACGAGAAGACCGGCACCGGATCGAGGTCGCCCGGCTGCTCTTCGAGCACCGAAAAATCGATCGAGCGGCCATCGATACGCGGCGGCGTGCCCGTCTTGAGCCGGCCTTGCGGCAGCTTCAGCTCCTTCAGGCGTGCGGACAGCGTCACAGCCGCCGGATCTCCAGCGCGACCGCCTGTGTAGTTGTTCAGGCCCACGTGAATCTTGCCGTCGAGGAACGTCCCCGCCGTCAGCACCACGGCGCGCGCGCGGAAGCGGATACCCACCTGCGTCACGGCCCCGACCACGCGGTCGCCTTCGACCATCAGGTCCTCCACCGCCTGCTGGAACAGCCAGAGATTCGGCTGATTCTCGAGGCGTCGACGGATCGCCGCCTTGTACAGGATGCGGTCGGCCTGAGCGCGCGTCGCACGCACGGCTGGGCCCTTGGACGAATTGAGGATGCGGAACTGGATGCCGCCCTCGTCGGTGGCAGCGGCCATCGCGCCACCTAGCGCGTCGACTTCCTTGACCAGATGGCCCTTGCCAATGCCGCCGATCGACGGATTGCAGCTCATCTGACCGAGTGTTTCGATGTTGTGCGTGAGCAGGAGCGTCTTGACGCCCATGCGGGCGGCGGCAAGCGCTGCCTCGGTGCCGGCGTGACCGCCGCCGACGACGATTACGTCAAACTCTGTGGGAAAAAGCATGGCGGGGACCTCACGCACGGACGAATGGACCGCGTGAGCCTTCTCAGAAAAAGTGGTATGCGCGAATTATAACGGTTTCGGGTTTTAAGCCGTTCGCACCCGAATTTCGTTCCACGCTCAAACGAAAAAAAGCGGCGTGTTTCACGTGAAACACGCCGCCGTTTTCTGCAGAGGTTGACGAGATCAGTCCGCTAATCAGACAGGCTTCTTGGCCAGGCCGAGGTAAGTCTCGATCACTCGTGGATTCTGCGCCAGTTCGCTCGCTGGCCCTTCCAGCGCCAGATCGCCCGTTTCGAGCACGTAGCCGTAATCGGAGATCTGCAGTGCGGCACGTGCATTCTGCTCGATCAGCAGTGTCGCCACGCCGGTCTGCCGCAGCGCGCTGATGATGTGGAAGATCTCCTTCACGATCAGCGGCGCCAGCCCGAGGCTAGGCTCGTCGAGCATCAGCAAATCCGGCTTGCCCATCAGCGTACGCCCGATCGCAAGCATCTGGCGCTCGCCACCCGAGAGCGTGCCCGCAGCCTGGCCGCGCCGCTCCTTGAGCCGTGGAAATAGCTGAAACACGTGATCGAGCTGGTCGAGGAAATTGCGCTCACCGGCCCGCTTACGTCGATAGGCGCCGAGAACGAGGTTGTCCTCGACGGTCATCGAAGCAAACAACTCGCGCTTCTCCGGCACTAGGCACATACCGCGCGCGACGCGCCGCTCGATGGGCAGCGTGCCGATTTCCTCGCCCAGCCAGGCAATCCGGCCACTGGCATGACCCGTAACAGGCAGCGCGCCCATGATGGCATTGAGCAGCGTGGACTTTCCGGCGCCGTTCGGGCCGATCACGGAGACGATCTGCCCCGCGCCGACCTTGATCGCCGCCTTGTGCAGCGCCTCGATCTTGCCGTAGCGCACGGCGAGTCCGGAGACTTCGAGTACGGGTGTGCTCATCATTCCACCCCGCCCAGATAAGCCTCGAGCACCGCCGGGTCCTGCTGCACCTCTTCCGGCAATCCTTCCGCGATCCGCGTGCCGAATTCCATCACGACCAGGCGGTCGGTGAGATTCATCACGAAGTCCATGTCGTGTTCGACCAGCAGCACGCTCATCCCCTCCTCTCTCAGCCTGCGCAGCAAGCCGGCCAACTGTTGTTTCTCCTGGTAACGCAGGCCGGCAGCAGGCTCGTCGAGCAACAGCAGCGTCGGGTCGCAGCAAAGCGCCCGCGCAATTTCCAGAATGCGTTGCTGTCCGAGCGCGAGACTGCCGGCCTCGTCGTACATGTGCTGCTCGAGGCCAACGCGGCGAAGCTGTTTGGCGGCCTCGCTCATCAGACGGCCCTCCTCCGCCGCGTTGAGCTTCACGACGCTGCGCAGCACGCCCGAATGGCCACGCAGATGCGCGCCGATCGCGACGTTTTCCAGCACGGTCATCGTCGGCAGCAGCTTGACGTGCTGGAACGTCCGTCCGATGCCGCGCGCGACGATTTCACGTGAAGTCAGGCGGTCGATGCGCTCGCCGCGGAACGTGATTGCGCCACTAGTCGGCTGCAGCACACCCGTCACGAGGTTGAACGTCGTCGACTTGCCCGCGCCGTTCGGGCCGATCAAGCCAATGATCTGCCCCGCCCTCACCTCGAAGCTCACGTCGTTGACCGCCACGAGCCCGCCAAACTGCTTGCGCGCCTTGTCGACGGTCAGCAGCAATTCGCCCGTTGCCGGCTTGCTGCGCTGCGGCAAAGGCTCGGCGTGCTCGGGCACGTGAGCCTGTGGCCCGCGTGGAAAGAAGCGCGCCACGAACGGCCACACGCCGCGACGGGCGTATTGCAGCAGCAGGACCATCAAAATGCCGAACACGATGATCTCGAAATTGCCGTTCTCGCCCAGCAGCTTCGGCAGTAGCGTCTGCAGCCAATCTTGCAGAACGGTGAGGATCGCCGCGCCCAGCACCGCGCCCCAGACATGCGCCACGCCGCCCACCACGGCCATGAACAGGTATTCGATCCCGTGGTTCAGGCCGAACGGCGTGGGGTTCACCGCGCGCTGCAGATGGGCGTAGAGGAAGCCCGACACCGCCGCGAGCACAGCCGCGTAGACGAAGATCACGACGCGCATCCATGCCGTGTTCACGCCCATCGCCTCGGCCATCTGGCCGCCGCCGCGCAGCGCGCGGATTGCGCGGCCCGTGCGGCTATTAAGCAGATTCTGAACGGAGACGACCGAGGCCAGCACGACCACCCAGATCAAGTAATAAATATGGCGCCCCGACTCGAGGTCGATGCCGAGCACGTTGAGGACCGGGATGCCGTTGATCCCGTCGTACTTGCCCAGCATGTCGAGATTGCCGAACAGGAAGAACAGCGCGAGTCCCCAGGCGATGGTGCCGAGCGGCAGGAAATGCCCGGAGAGCCGCATGGTGACGAGCCCCAGCACGAGCGCAACGAGCGCCGTGATAACGACGCCGACAATCAACGCAAGCCACGGCGAGACGCCGTACTGGGTGGTCAGATACGCGGTCGCGTAGGCGCCGAGCCCGACGAACGCGGCCTGCCCGAAGCTCGTCATCCCGCCGATGCCGGTGAGCAGCACGAGTCCGATCGCGACGATCGAATAGAGGCCGATGTAGTTGAGCAACGTGATCCAGTATTCGGGCACGTGCACGGGGTGCGGCAGCACCGGCAGCGCGAACATGACCACGAGGAACAACCAGAAGAAGCGGTTATGTAGAACGAGTCGTTTCATCGCTTCACTCCTCTTCCTCTTCGGCATGCGGCGTGGAAAGGCTGCGCCACAGCAGCACGGGAATGATCAGCGTGAACACGATCACTTCCTTGTAGGAGCTTGCCCAGAACGACGAGTACGACTCCAGCAGGCCCACGAGCACGGAGCCCGCAGCGGCCAGCGGATAGCTCACCAGGCCGCCGATGATGGCGCCCACAAAGCCCTTCAGGCCGATCAGGAAGCCCGAGTCGTAGTAGATGGTGGTGAGCGGCGCCACCAGCACGCCGCACAGCGCGCCGAGTCCTGCTGCAAGCGTGAACGCGAGCCGCCCGGCCTGGGTCGTGCCAATGCCCACGAGGCGCGCGCCCAGCCGGTTCACCGAGGTCGCGCGCAGCGCCTTGCCCGAGATCGTGCGATCGAAATAGACGTACAGCACGACGATCAGCACCGCTGCGGTGCCGATCACCCAGAGGCTCTGCCCCGAGATCGAAAGGCTCCCCACGTTGAACGTGGCGTCGGTGAATGCGTTCGTGCGCGAACCTTCCGCACCGAACATCACGAGCCCGAGCCCGACCATCGCGAAGTGCACCGCAACCGCCACGATCAACAACAGGAGCGTGGTTGCCTCGGCGATGGGCTCATACGCGAGCCGATAAACGAACGGCCCCATCGGCACGACGATCGCAAGCGTGAGCGCAATCTGCACGAGCATGGGCAGTTGTTGACCGGCCAGGCCGCGCGTGAGCACATAGAGCGCAATGGGAAAGAGCAGATACCTGCTCGCGAGCGTCACGAGCGTGCGCGGCGCATGCTTGCGCCGCTCGGCATGCCGCACGAGCCCCGCCGTCTCCACGACGAAGCACGCGGCGCCCAGCGCGACGAGCAGCCAGCAGGTGGCGGGAAACTTCTGAGATTGCAGCGCGGCGAGCGTCAGCGCGCCATACGAGACGAACTCGCCCTGCGGAATGAAGATCACCCGCGTCACGGAGAACACCAGCACCAGGGCGAGCGCGAGCAGCGCGTAGATCGCTCCGGTGGTGATGCCGTCCTGCGCGAGGATCGCGGCGATCGATAAATCCATAACCCCTCTTTCTGTAGCGCGTGAAACCAGGTACGTCGGAAAAGATGGCGATGCGGGAAAAACGTGCGGCGCAGCTGCACAGGCTGCGCCGCGTTCAAGGATGCTCTGCGGGAGCGCACCGCGAGGCCGCGGTGCGCGGCCATTGTCAGTGGCCGAAATGAAGTGTGAGTGTTGCGAGCATTGCGCGTGTTTCACGTAACACTGCGCGCCCGCGCAGCATCACGCCATCGCGTTGCTACGCCCTCGTCACTCGCTCTGCAGCTTCCACTTGCCGTTGACCACCTCCACGATCACGCGGGCGCGGTCGTCGAGGCCGTTGTGATCGGTGGGCGTGGTGTTCATGATGCCGTGCGAAAGCGGCAGCTCCTTGACGTTCTCGAGCGCGTCGCGCAGCGCCACGCGGAACGCCTCGGTACCGGGCTGAGCCGTCTTGAGCGCGACCGGAATCGCGCGCTGGAGCATCTGGCCCGCGTCCCAGGCATGGCCGCCGAAGGTCGCCACGGAGCCTGCGCCGTAGGCCTTCTCGTACGCCGCCTTATAAGCGAGCGACGACTGCTTCACCGGGTTCGAGTCGGGCAGCTGATCGGCGACGAGAATCGGGCCGGCGGGCAGGATCTCGCCTTCGCAGTCCTTGCCGCACACGCGCAGGAAGTCGTTGTTCGCCACGCCGTGCGTCTGATAGATCTTGCCCTTGTAGCCGCGATCCTTGAGCGTGGTCGCGGGCAGCGCCGCGGGCGTGCCGGAACCTGCGATCAGCACGGCATCGGGGTTCGCCGACATCAGCTTGAGCGCCTGGCCCGTGACCGACGAATCCGTGCGGTTATAGCGTTCGTTCGCGACGATCTTGAGGTTGTGCTTCGCGGCCGCCGCGCTGAACTCCTTGAACCAGCTGTCGCCATAGGCATCCGTGAAGCCGATGAAGCCCACCGTCTTCACGCCGTGCTTCTCCATATAACCCGCGAGCGCGTCGGCCATCAGGCTGTCGTTCTGCGGCGTCTTGAAGGCCCATTTGCGCTTGTCGTCCATCGGATGCACGATGGCCGCCGACGCCGCGAGCGAGATCATTGGCGTCTTGCCTTGCGCGACGACGTCGAGCATCGCCAGCGAATTGGGCGTCACCGACGAGCCGATGATCGCATCCACGTGATCCTCGTCGATCAGCTTGTGGGTGTTCTGCACGGCCTTGCTCGTGTCGGAGGCGTCGTCGAGCACGATGTACTGCACGCTCTTGCCCGCGATCTCCTTGGGCAGCAGCGCGATGGTGTTCTTCTCCGGAATGCCGAGCGATGCAGCCGGCCCCGTCGCCGAAAGCGTCACGCCGATCTTCACCTGCGCGGCGGCCATGCCGGCCACGCCCATTAGCGCCGCTGCGAGTCCGGCGCTAATCGACCTCAAAACCCACTTCTTCGTTTTCATTGCGCGTCTCCAAGCCCTTTGCCTGCGTGTTATCGAGTCATCCCGCACCGATTGCTACGATCTTCGTAAAACCGGCGCTGGCCTCTGAGTGTAGTAATCGGGATCGCGCGTGTGATGCATGGTTTTCCCTGCCCGCAGCGCAGCACTTGCCGCCGCGCGCACGGTGCGCGTTCCGTTTTGTCGACTGCTCCCCTGCCCTGCTTTGTGCCCGTGCCGTGCTGCACAGCGTCGTTGCATCGGCAACAAAAAAGGCACCTCGTTCGAGCGTGCCTTTCTTGGTCCCTTGCTTGATGTGCTTGCGCGTTCCTCGTGAAACTCAGTCGCCGGCCCGCTTCCACTTGCCGCCGGTAATCTGCACCATCACGCGCGCGCGCTGATCGAGGCCCGCGTGATCGGTCGCGCTCATGTCGAAGATGCCATGCGCGCCCGCGACGTCGTGCGAGTCTTCAAGCGCTTTGCGCAGCGCCTCGCGAAACGCCTTCGTGCCGGGCTGGCCCGCCTTCAGTGCGACCGGAATCGCGTGCTGTAGCAGCAGACCCGCGTCCCACGCATGGCCACCGAACGTCGAGATCGAGCCTGCGCCCCAGGCCTTTTCGTAGGCCGCCGTGTACGCGAGCGCCGATTGCTTGACGGGGTTCGTGGCCGGCAACTGGTCGGCCACGAGCAGCGGGCCGGCAGGCAGATACGTGCCCTCGCAATCCTTGCCGCAGACGCGCAGGAAGTCGTTGTTCGCCACGCCATGCGTCTGATAGATCTTGCCCGCGTAGCCACGCTCCTTGAGCGTCTTCTGCGGCAGCGCGGCCGGCGTACCCGCGCCGGCGATCAGCACGGCGTCGGGATGCTGCGAGATCATCTTGAGCACCTGGCCCGTGACGGAAGCATCGTTGCGCGCAAAGCGCTCGCTCGCCACGACCTTGATGTTCTGCTTCGCGGCCGCCGCGCCGAACGCCTTGTACCAGCTCTCGCCGTAGGCATCCGAGAAGCCGATGAAGGCCACCGTCTTCACGCCGTGCGCAGCCATGTGGTGCGCGATGGCGCCGGCCATCAGCTGATCGTTTTGCGGCGTCTTGAAGACCCAGGCGCGCTTCGCGTCCATCGGCTCGACGATCGAGGCCGCAGCGGCCATGGAGATCATCGGCGTGGCCGTTTCGGCGGCGACGTCGATCATCGCGAGCGAATTCGGCACCACGGTCGAGCCGATCAGCGCGTCCACGTGATCCTCGCTCGTAAGCTTGCGCGCGTTCTTCACGGCCTGGGTGGAATCGGTGGCGTCGTCGAGCACGATGTAATCGATTTTCTGACCCGCAATTTCCTTCGGCAACAACCCGATGGTGTTTCTTTCGGGAATCCCCAGCGAGGCGGCGGGCCCGGTGGCTGACAGCGTCACGCCGATCTTCACGTCCGCCTGCGCCGCACCTGCTGTCGCCGCGAGCACCCCGGTCGCGACGCACGCCGCGCTCATCCAACGCCAAACCAACTGCATCTCCACTCCTTCGATAATCGTTTTCTTTATTGCCGCGGATTTTCGGTGCTTCCGGATTTCAATACGGCAGCGCCCGCGTACCCATGCGCGATGCGCTGGCCCGCAAATTGGGAAGCCACGCCAGCAGATAATGCTGACCGCATGGTCGGTGAATGGCGAGTGTAACGGAGTGATGTTTGGCGCGGCAAGCGCTTTCCAATCGCTTACAACACGAATGCAACGCACGTGCAAAGCCGCGTGCAATGCGTAACGCGCAGAGCCATGTGAGGCGGGCGTTTCGTGCTCTGCGGAGAATTTTGCGTAATTCGAAGAGAGGAAAAACTCGCGCGGAAGTGCCGATTATTGGCGACCGGCGGGCAGATGCCAGGCAGACGTAATGCGAGTGGAAAAAGAAACAGCGGAGGGGGAAAAGATAATCGGGAGAACGAGGCGTGTGCATCTCACAAAACTAACGCACAAATTAAAAGCGCTGTTGGACTCTCATCCAACAGCGCTTCCTTATCCGGGCACTTTGTGCCTCAGTTGTCTCCTCGTTCTCCACCTGCAAATTCGGTGCATCAGAACTAAGCGAAACTTTAAACTTCCGCTCCCTTACGGGCAACTAGCATTTACCCTAGTGGTGCAGTGCGGCACCCAAATGGGGCGCTTCAACGCCCATTGTCTCACCGACTGCAACAAAAGACCACGCGCACCGCCCCTCTTCAAGCGCGCAGCGGCCGAACACGCGAGACGATCTCGCCAACGATGCCGCGCCGGAACGCCAGCACGCAGGCAATGAAGATGAGGCCGGTGACGATCGTTGCGGACTCGCCGAGCGAGCGGAACCAGTCCACGCCCGTCAGATGGGCGAGCGCCGTGCCGATATCGCCGAGCCGGTCTTCGAGCGCCACGATCAGCGCCGCGCCCAGCAGCGGCCCGAACAGCGTGCCCATGCCACCCACGAGCGTCATCAGGATCACGAGGCCGGACATGGTCCAGTAGGCGTCGCCGAGCGTCTCGAAACCGAGCACGAGCACCTTGAGCGACCCGGCGAGACCCGCGAGCCCCGCCGAGAGCACGAACGCGAGCAGCTTGAAGCGGTCGGTGTCGTAGCCGAGCGAAATGGCGCGCGGCTCGTTCTCCTTGATCGCGCCCAGTACCTGCCCGAACGGCGAATGCACGATCCGCACGATCAACAGGAACGCGAGCACCATCACCACGAGCACGACGTAATACAGCGCGAGATCGGAGTCGAGCGAGATGAGCCCGAACAGCTTGCCGCGCGGCACGCCCTGCAAGCCATCCTCGCCGTGCGTGAAGGGCGCCTGCAGAAACACGAAGTACACCATCTGCGCGAGCGCGAGCGTGACCATCGCGAAGTAGATCCCCTGGCGGCGGATCGCGAACATGCCCACGATCGCCCCCAGCAGCGTGGCGGCAGCCGTGCCGGCCAGCACGCCCAGCTCGGGCGTGAAGCCGAGCGACTGGATCGCGTAGCCGGTGGTATAGCCCGCCGACGCGAGGAACATCGCATGCCCGAACGAAAGCAGGCCCGTGTAGCCGATCAGCAGATTGAACGCGGCGGCGAACAGCGCGAAGCACAGCACCTTCATCACGAAGAGCGGATACGCGCCAATGAAAGGCGCCGCGATCAGACCGATCAGCAGCAGGCCATAGAGCAATTTTCTTTGCATCACCGTTCCTTGCCGAAGAGGCCAGCGGGGCGAATCAGCAGCACGATCGCCATGATCACGAACACCACGGTCGCGGAAGCCTCGGGCCAGAACACGCGCGTGAAGCCTTCGATCACGCCGAGCAAGAGGCCCGTGATGATCGACCCCATGATCGAGCCCATCCCGCCGATCACGACCACGGCGAACACCGTGATGATCATCGACTGGCCCATGAGCGGCGAGACCTGGATGACCGGCGCGGCCAGCACGCCCGCGAACGCGGCGAGCGCGACGCCGAAGCCGTAGGTGAGCGTGATCATGAGCGGCACGTTGATGCCGAACGCCTCGACGAGCTTGGGATTTTCCGTGCCCGCGCGCAGATAGGCGCCAAGGCGCGTCTTCTCGATCACGAACCACGTGGCGAAGCACACGGCAAGCGAGGCGACCACGACCCACGCCCGATAGTTGGGCAGATACATGAAGCCGAGATTGGTCGCGCCCGAAAGCGCGTCGGGCACGTCGTACGGCTGCCCGGAAGAGCCGTAGATGGAGCGGAACACCCCTTCCAGCACGAGCGTGAGCCCGAAGGTCAGCAGGAGTCCGTACAAATGATCGAGCCGGTAGATCCAGCGCAGCATC
This sequence comes from Paraburkholderia silviterrae, assembly GCF_004353915.1. Taxonomy (GTDB): domain Bacteria; phylum Pseudomonadota; class Gammaproteobacteria; order Burkholderiales; family Burkholderiaceae; genus Paraburkholderia; species Paraburkholderia silviterrae. Next base: position 80,588 of record NZ_SMRP01000004.1, read on the forward strand.
GTGCGCTCGATCACCATGCCCACCAGTCCCACCACGAGGGGCGCGACGAAGATCATCACCCAGTACGGCAGGTTGAAGTAAGCGAGCCCCATCCACGTGAGCATCGCGCCCAGCATGAACAACGCGCCGTGCGTGAAATTGATCACGTTGAGCATGCCGAAAATCACCGCGAGGCCCAAGCTCAGGATCGCATAGAACGAACCGTTCACGAGCCCGAGCAACAACTGGCTCAGCATTGCCGGAAGCGGAATGCCAAAGATCGTCATGAAAGCCGCCATGAATGCCAACAACGGTTACGCACACACGCGGCACGCAACGCGGGCTCCTCGCCGCGCCGCGTGCCGCCTGCCTGACACACAGCCATCACACCCTTCAGAACCGCCCAACCTCAGGGCGCTTACTTCCAGAGCGCGCAGCGCGACTCCTGCCTGGTCGTGTACGCCTGGTCGCCCGGAATGGTCTGCAGCACCTTGTAGTAGTCCCACGGCTTCTTCGACTCGGACGGCTTTTTCACCTCGACCAGATACATGTCGTGGATCAGCACGCCATCCGCGCGGATATAGCCGCCCTTCGTGTACATGTCATCGATCTTGGTCTTCTTCAGTTGCTCCATCACCTTGTCGGCATCGGTGGTGCCGGCCGCCTGCACCGCCTTCAGATACGACGTCACCGCCGAATAATCGGCCGCCTGCAACTCGGAAGGCATCTTCTTCGTCTGGTCGTAATAGCGCTGCGCCCACTTGCGGGTCGCGTCATTCTGGTCCCAGTACCAGCCGGTCGTGAGCACGAGACCCTGCGTCGTCTCGAGCCCGAGGCTATGCACGTCGGGCAGGAACATCAGCAGCGCCGCGATCTTCATCGACTTCGTGATGCCGAATTCCTTCGAAGCCTTGATCGCGTTGACCGTGTCGCCGCCCGCGTTCGCGAGGCCGAGAATCTGCGCCTTCGAAGCCTGCGCCTGCAGCAGGAACGACGAGAAGTCCGACGCCGAAAGCGGATGCCGTACCTCGCCCAAGACCTGGCCGCCGTTCGCCTTCACGACGTCCGCGGTGTTCTTCTCGAGCGACTTGCCGAACGCGTAGTCGGCAGTCAGGAAGAACCAGCTCTTGCCGCCCTGCTTGAGCACCGCGAGGCCCGTGCCCTTCGCGAGCGCGACCGTGTCGTAGCCGTAGTGGACCGTGTACGGCGTGCATTGCTCGTTTGTCAGCGCATCCGTACCCGCGCCCGTGTTGATGTACACGCGCTTCTTCTCTTGCGCGACCTGGTTCATCGCGAGCGCGGTGGCCGAGTTCGTGCCGCCGAGCAGCAGGTCCAGCCCGTCACGGTCCATCCACTCGCGCGCCTTCGACGCGGCGATATCGGCCTTGTTCTGGTGGTCCGCGTACATGACCTGGATAGGCTTGCCCAGCACCTTGCCGCCAAAGTCCGCCACCGCCATCTTGATCGCGACGAGCCCGCCCGGGCCGTCATCGTCCGCATAGAGGCCCGACATGTCGGTGATGAAGCCGATCTTCACCGCGTCGTTGGCGGCCTGCGCGCTCCCCGCGCTGAACGCCATCACGGCTGCCGTTGCGGCAAACAGGCCCGCGAGCCGCGCGAACGTGGTTTTCTTCATTGCAGTCTCCTTCGTTGGTTGCGTTGTTATTCAGGAACACTCCATGAACAAGCGGAGGCAAAACAAACTCGCGCGGCGCGGTCCGCAGCCGCGCGCGAAGCAAAAATGAAAACTAGACTCCGAGGAGGTCGTGCAGCACCGGCATCTTGCCTTCGAGCTCGGCAATGCCGAAGCGCTCGACGATGCGCCCGTGCTCCATCACATAGAAGCGGTCAGCGAGCGGCGCCGCGAAGCGGAAGTTCTGCTCGACCATCACGATGGTGTAGCCGCGCGACTTCAGCGTAAGGATCATGCGGGCGAGCGTCTGCACGATCACCGGCGCGAGGCCTTCGGATATCTCGTCGAGCAGCAGCAGGTTCGCGCCCGTGCGCAGGATGCGCGCCACGGCGAGCATCTGCTGCTCGCCGCCCGAGAGCCGCGTGCCCTGGCTGTTGCGGCGCTCCGCGAGATTCGGAAACATCGAGTAAATCTCGTCGAGCGACATGCCCTCCGTACCCTTTGTGCCCTTTGCGCCCTTCATGCCGATAGCCGGCGGCAGCAGCAGGTTTTCCTCGCACGAGAGGCTCGCGAAAATGCCGCGCTCCTCGGGGCAATACCCCACACCGCAATGCGCGATGCGATAGGTGGGCATGTGGATGGTCTCGCGCCCGCCGATGCGGATCGACCCCGTGCGCCGGCCCGTAAGGCCCATGATCGCGCGCAGCGTGGTGGTGCGCCCCGCGCCGTTGCGTCCGAGCAGCGTGACGACTTCGCCGCGCTTCACGGACAAGTCGACGCCATGCAGGATATGCGACTCGCCATACCACGTCTGCAGGCCTGCGATTTCGAGCGCGCTCTCGCCCGGCGCGGCATCGGCTGCCGCTTCATTGCCCTGCTCCGTCACCGTGCTCATGCGTGCGCCCCCGCGAGCGCCGCATCGGCGCTGCCCATATAGGCTTCGGCTACGAGCGGGTTCTTCGACACTTCGGCGTAGCTGCCCTCGGCCAGCACCTCGCCGCGCTGCAGGACCGTGATGGTGTCGGAAATCCCGGCGATCACGTTCATGTTGTGCTCGACCATCAGGATCGTGCGGCCGCTCGACACTTTCTTGATGAGCGCCGTGACGCGGTCCACGTCCTCGTGGCCCATGCCCTGCGTGGGCTCGTCGAGCAGCATGAGCTCGGGCTCCATGGCGAGCGTTGTCGCGATTTCGAGCGCGCGCTTGCGCCCGTAGGCGAGCTCGACGGTGGGCACGTCGGCAAAATCGGTGAGGCCCACCTGGGTGAGCAGGTCCATGGCGCGGTCGTTGAGCTCGGCGAGCGAGCGCTCGCTCTTCCAGAAGTAATACGCGGTGCCGAGCTGGCGTTGCAGGCCGATGCGCACGTTCTGCAGCGCGCTCAAATGCGGAAACACCGCCGAAATCTGAAACGAGCGGATGATGCCGCGCCGCGCGATCTGCGCGGGCCGCTCGTGCGTGATGTCGATGCCGTTGAAGACGATGCGCCCCGCGCTCGGGACGAGAAATTTGGTTAGGAGATTGAAGCAAGTGGTCTTGCCCGCGCCATTCGGTCCAATGAGCGCGTGAATCGAACCGCGGCACACGCGCAGGTTCACCCCGTTGACGGCCGTGAAACCCTTGAACTGTTTCGTGAGGCCGCGTGTTTCCAGAATCGTGTCGCCGAGAATCATGTCCCCTTCCACGCGAAGTAAGGCGTAACACTTCAGATCGTTCGTGCAGGGCTGTGCACGACTTTGCACGGCGCGCCATGTTTGGGCGCGCGCTTGCCCGCTCTGTCATTCCGCGCCATTGTCTCGCCAATGATGCAGCGCAATCATTGGGATTTGCACTTACGGGTGAGAGGCAATATCCACGCGTGCGCGATACGCTACTTAACGACAAATGGCAGCACGATGGCGCCAAAATGACGACGCGTTCGATACATCGCAATTTCACGCAAAACGTGCGAAAGCGCATGCGCCGCTTACGCGGCGCATGTCCTGGATAGTGGTCTGAAACGCGCGTCCTGTTGAGGGCCGTTGTGAATTACGGCGCCCCGATCCAGCTCAGGTCCGATGCTCGCCTGGCTCCGGCACGTGCCGGTCTCCGATGTTAAGCGTGCGCTTCACGCTGACGCCGCCGATGCCGCTGCATCGTTGCGCAGGTTCGTGGACGCGCCCGCACGACGGTCTTCGCGCAGCATCTGCGCGGCGCGCTCGGCAATCATCAGCGTGGGCGAATTGGTGTTGCCCGAGGTAATGAACGGCATCACCGATGCGTCCACGACACGCAAGCCTTGCACGCCGCGCACGCGCAGACGCGCGTCGACCACGGCATCGGCGTCGTCGGCGCGGCCCATGCGGCAGGTGCCCACCGGATGGAAGATCGTCGTGCCCACGTTGCCGGCCGCCTCGCGCAGCTGCGCCTCGCTCGCGAAAGCGGGCCCCGGCAAGATTTCCTCCGGCCGATAGCGCGCGAGCGCGGGCGCAGCCGCAATGCGCCGCGTGAGGCGCATCGCATTGGCGGCCACACGCAAGTCTTCCTCCGTCGACAGATAATTTGGCGCGATCGTGGGCGCGTCCTTGGGGTCGACCGACACCGCATGAATGCTGCCGCGCGACGTGGGCCGCAGATTGCAGACCGACGCCGTGAACGCGTTGAAGCGATGCAGCGGCTCGCCGAAGCGATCGAGCGAGAGCGGCTGCACGTGGTACTGCAGGTCGGGGCGCGTCATATCCGCATCCGACTTGGCAAACGCGCCGAGCTGCGAAGGCGCCATCGACATCGGGCCGCTCTGAAACAACGCATATTCCAGGCCGATCATCAGCTTGCCCCACCAATGCGCGGAAGCCGTGTTGAGCGTGCGCACGCCGTTCACGCGAAACGCCATGCGCAGTTGCAGATGGTCCTGGAGGTTCTCGCCCACGCCGCGCAAGTCCTGCACGACGCCAACGCCGAGCCGCGCAAGCCGCGCGGCATCGCCCACGCCGGAGCGCTCCAGCAGTTGCGGCGAGTTCACCGCGCCCGCGCTCAGAATCACTTCACAGCGCGCACGCGCGACATATGAAACGTCGCCGCGATATTCCACGCCCACGCAGCGCGTGCCCTCGAAGATGACACGCTCGGTGAGCGCCCCCGTGACGACGGTGAGATTGGGCCGTTTCATGGCGGCGCGCAGAAACGCCTTCGACGTATTCCAGCGTATGCCGCGCTTCTGGTTCACGTCGAAATAGCCCACGCCGCCGTTCGGGCCGCCGCTGTCACCGCGATTGAAATCGTCGGTGGCGGGAATGCCCTGCTCCTGCGCGGCCTGCGCGAACGATTCGAGAATCTGCCACTTGAGGCGCTGCTTCTCGACGCGCCATTCGCCGCCCGCGCCGTGATAGGCATTCGCGCCGCCATAGTAGTCTTCACTGCCGCGGAACACGGGCAGCACCGAATCCCACGACCAGCCCGAGTCGCCGGTCACGCGCGCCCATGCGTCGTAGTCTTCGCGCTGGCCGCGCATATAGATCATGCCGTTGATCGACGACGATCCACCCAGCACGCGCCCGCGCGGATACGAAAGTGCGCGGCCATTGAGGCCCTTCTCCGCCGCAGTCTTGTACAGCCAGTCCGTGCGCGGATTGCCGATGCAATACAGATAGCCGACCGGAATGTGGATCCAGTGATAGTCGTCCTTGCCGCCCGCTTCGATCAACAGAACGGAGATGTCGGGGTCTTGCGTCAGGCGGTTGGCGAGCACGCAGCCCGCCGTGCCGGCGCCGACGATCACGTAGTCGAATTCGCCTTCGAGACGGCGCCCTGTCGATGAGTCGCTCATTGCGGGCATGATTTGTCTCCTGTGAGCCATGGCGGCTTATGCCGCGCTTATGCTTGTTTGCGTATTGCCATGCGAGACGAAGGGCAACGAACGCTCGATGGGTAGCGACTAGCGTAATCGCGCGAGGCATCGGCGAGCCAATGATTAATCCTCAACTGCGATATAAGGCGAGTTAATATCAGCGGATGGACCTGACCTTGTTGCGCGCATTCGTGACGGTCGCGCGCGAGGGCAATCTCACGCGCGCGGCAACGCACCTGCATCTGACGCAGCCGGCCGTGAGCCTGCAGATCAAGCACCTGCAGGAGACGCTGGGCGTCACGCTCTTCACCCGCACCTCGCATGGCCTCGTGCTCACGCGCGACGGACAGGCGCTGCTGCCGCACGCCGAGCGCGCGCTCGCCGCCGCCGCCGACGTGCAACGCGCCGCCGCCGCGCTGCGCCACGAGGTGCGCGGGCGGCTGCGCATCGGCACCATTCTCGACCCCACGTTCTTGCGGCTCGGCGGCTTCCTGCATCAGCTCGTGGAAACCTGGCCGCAGATCGAGACGGCGCTGCGTCACGGCATGTCGGGCTGGGTGCTCGACCAGGTGCGCGCGCGCGAGCTGGACGTCGGCTATTACATCGGCCAGCCCAGCCCCGACTCCGACACCTTCCACACGATCACACTCACGCGCTTTCAATACCGCGTGCTCGCGCCCGCCGGCTGGAAAGACCGCGTCAAGGGCGCGCACGACTGGCGCGCGCTCGCGGCCCTGCCCTGGATCTGGACGCCGAGCGCATCGGCGCACAACCGGCTGCTCTCGGTGCTCTTCGAAGCCGCGCACGCGAAGCCCGTGAAAGTCGCCGAGGTGGACCAGGAGCCCTCGATGATCGACCTCGTGAAATCCGGCGTGGGTCTCTCGCTCGCGCGCGACGCGACCGCGCTCGCCGAGGCGCACGCACATGCGCTCACCATCGTCGAAGGCGTGACGGTGCCCACCGAACTCACCTTCATCACGCTCGCCGCGCGGCGCGACGAGCCCACCATCGCGGCTGCGCTCAAGGTCATCGAGGCACAATGGGCGATATGAGCCGCGCTCATGAACGCGCGGCGCACGTCGCAGCGCAATTCGTCGCCTATGTCTGATCAATCGCCACGCGCGCTGTTCGTCGGTGTAACGGCGCAGTCACACAAGTTTTGCTAGATTCGCAATTCGCTCCGCGTTTTTCACACGCCTGACTCGCGAGGCGTCCAAGCGCGCAGCGTTCCGCGCCCCGCCCATCGTTCCCCCGTTCCACAGGAGCCCTGCATGGCCCGCAACATCGAAATCAAAGCCCGCGCCCGTCATTTTGACGCCCTGCGCGAGCGTGCCGCCCAGCTCGCGCCCGATGCGCCGCTGATCTTTCGCCAGCAGGACTTCTTCTACGACGTGCCGCGCGGGCGCCTGAAGCTGCGTCAGTTCGACGACGGCACGCCGCCCGAGCTGATCTTCTACCAGCGCGACGACCGCGACGGCCCGAAGGCTTCGTACTACACGCGCAGCCCCGTCACCAATGCCGAGGCGATGCACTCGCTGCTCGCCACGGCGCTCACGACGCGCGGCATTGTCTCGAAGGAGCGCCACGTTTATCTGGCCGGTCGCACGCGCATCCATCTGGATCGCGTGGACGGGCTGGGCGACTTCGTCGAGCTCGAAGTGGTGCTCGGCCCCGAGGACGACGAGCAAGGCGGCGAAGCCGAAGCGCACGCCATGTTCAAGCAGCTCGGCGTGGATGAAAGCGATCTGGTGGCCGTGGCCTACGTCGATCTGCTCAACACGCCGGCCGCCGCGGCTTGAGTATCCGATGAGCGCCCGCTGACGGTGACCCGGGCTCGTTGACGGCACCCAGCGGCACCCAGCGGCACCCGGCGGCGCATGGCGCGCAGCGCCTGCATCACGGCGCCGCCGCACCAGGCTCCAGGTGCCCGAGCGGCAGCGGGCCGTTGCGCTTGAATGTCGTGAGCACGATGTTCGAGCGCACGCTGTCCACGCCGGGCACCCGCATCAGCTTCTTCATCACGAACGACGACAGCGCGTTCAGATCCGGCGCCACGATGCGCAGCAGATAGTCGGCGTCGCCCACCACGGCGTGGCATTCGAGCACTTCCGGCAGCACGTCGATCTGCTGCTGGAATTGCTCGATGATCGAATCCCCGTGGTGCTTCAATTTCAGGCTCGTGAACGCGGTCACGCCAAGGCCGAGCTTTTCGGGCCGCAGCACGACGCGATAACCGTCGATCACCCCCGTTGCCTCCAGCCGCTGCAACCGCCTGCCGATCTGCGAGGGCGAGAGCGGCACCTGCTCGCCGAGTTGCTGATGCGTGGCGCGGCCAAAGCGCTGCAAAACGTCGAGCAGCGCGAGATCGAAGTGATCGAGTTCGAGCATGAAAAAATCCTGCATTGATTAGCTTGTTGATGCTCGATTATTGCATACACGTACCAATATCCACCCAGAATGCGCGCATCCCGCGCCCGAACCGCTCTAGACTTGCGTATCAGCAAGTGTTTTTACTGGAGCGTTACGAACATGGCCATCGCCGCCACCGCGAAACTGCAGGAGCAGTTCGACGCGGGCCTGGAAACCCGTCCCGACTTCACCATCGACCAGCCGCTCGAGCGCTATGGCGCGGTCGATCACGCGGTCTGGGACCAGCTCTACCGGCGGCAGATGGCGCTGCTCGAAGGACGCGCGTGCGAGGCGTTCATCGAAGGCGCGCAGCGTATCGGGCTGAACGTCGCGCACGTGCCCGACTTCGAGGCCGTGAGCGAGCGCCTGATGGCCGCCACGGGCTGGCGCATCGTGGCGGTGCCGGGGCTCGTGCCCGATCGCATCTTCTTCGAGCACCTGGCACATCGCCGCTTTCCGGTGACGTGGTGGATGCGGCGTCCCGATCAGCTCGACTATCTGCAGGAACCGGACTGCTTTCACGACCTGTTCGGCCACGTGCCGCTCCTCACCGACCCCGTTTTCGCCGATGCGATCCACGCCTACGGCCAGGCCGCGCTTGCCGTAGACGAACCCGCGCTGCCGCTGCTCGCGCGCCTCTACTGGTACACGGTGGAATTCGGCCTGATGCGCGATACAAGCGGCGACGCCAGCGCGACACACGGCGTGAAGATCTATGGCGCGGGCATCGTGTCGAGCAAGGGCGAATCGCTCTATAGCGTGGAAAGCGCCGCGCCCAACCGGCTGGCCTTCGACCTCGAGCGCGTGCTGCGCACGCGTTATCGCATCGACACATTCCAGAAGACCTACTTCGTGATCGACTCGTTCGCGCAGTTGTTCGACGCGCTTGGCGCCGGCATTGCCGCGCATCTCGCCGATCCCGCACCGCTCGTCGCCGTCGAGCCCTACACCGCCGGCGATGTGCTGCATAGCGACACGGTGTACACACGTGGCACGGGCGAAGGCTGGCTCGAAGGCGGCGACGTCTGAACGGCCCGCCCGAGCGCCAGGCGCGAATTGCCGCACCGCCGGCCGGTCCGCTCGCGCATGTCGCACATCCGTGAAAAAATGGCTGATCGGCCTGGCGCGTTTGCCGGGCCCGGAACAGTCATAACGCATACAGGTGCCACGATGATCAACCGACTCACATCCGAAGAGCGCGCCACGCAACTCGCCGAACTGCGTGGCTGGCACGCCGTCGCGGGCCGCGACGCCATCCAGCGCCATTTCCGTTTCGCCGACTTCAACGAAGCCTTCGGCTTCATGACGCGCGTGGCGATCAAGGCGCAGGAAATGAACCACCACCCCGAATGGTTCAACGTCTACAACCGCGTGGAAATCACCCTTTCGACCCACGAGGCCGACGGCCTCACGGCGCGCGACATCGAACTCGCGCGCTTCATCGACTCGATCGCGCCCGGCCCGCTCACGGCCTCCGCCTGAATAAAGAACGCGTAAGCGCCTTGCGTGCGTCGTGCGTTAGATAAATGCCCGCACGACGCATAACGCGCAAACGCGCAAACGCGTCGCAATGAAAGCATAATGCAGGGTATCAGGTGTCCAAACCTTCAGCTTTGAAGGCCATTCTTGAAGGATACGTAAGACTCCCAGGCAGCCCTTGCAATGGGGTCCAAACGTTCCGGTGAGAAGACGTTCTGACGCTGTACAATCAGCAGCGCATATGGCTTGGAGAGCGCCTCCTGGCACAACGCAAATTCATCGCCACCCGAGGGCGAGCGGTTGCGCCAGAAGTTGATCGCGCATGCCTGACTGCTAAACCCATTTGTACTTGAGCGAATCCCATGCGACTCCTTCTGATCGAAGACGACCGCCCCATCGCACGCGGCATCCAGTCCAGCCTCGAACAAGCCGGCTTCACGGTCGACATGGTCCACGACGGCATCTTCGCCGAACAGGCACTGACCCAGAACCGGCATGAGCTCGTGATTCTCGACCTCGGCCTGCCCGGCATCGACGGCATGACGCTGCTCTCGCGCTTTCGTCAGAGCAACCGGCACACGCCCGTCATCGTGCTCACCGCGCGCGACGAACTGAACGACCGCGTCCAGGGCCTGAACTCGGGCGCCGACGACTACATGCTCAAGCCGTTCGAACCGGCCGAGCTCGAAGCGCGTATCCGTGCAGTGATGCGCCGCAGCGGCCCGCATGGCGACGTGCCGCGTCCCGAAGTCTCGCTCGGCGGGGTACGCCTGTCGGGCGTCGACCGCCGCATCTTCAACGACGACAAGCCGCTCGAGCTTTCGCCGCGCGAGTTCGCCGTGCTCGAAATGCTGCTGCTGCGTCATGGCCGCGTCGTGAGCAAGGCACAATTGCAGGATCACCTCACGCACTTCGGCGGCGATCTCGGCGACACCGCGATTGAAGTCTACGTGCACCGCGTGCGCAAGAAGCTCGAGAACTGCCGTGTCGAGATCGTCACGGTGCGTGGCTTCGGCTACCTGTTGCAGGAAATCCGCCAGGCCGCCTAAGGCCGCTCATGGCGGCTTATGGCCGTTTGGCCGCATAAGCCCCCCTCGCGCGCCATCAGGCGCCAGTTCCGGGGCGCATCGAGCATGCGCCCCCGCACACCCCGCTCGAGCTTGCAGCCCGGCCACGCGCCAGGCTGCAAGCCCGTGGTGCCCGCCACACAGCCACACAGCCACACAGCCACACAGCCTCGCAGCCTCGCAGCCTCGCAGCGCTTCTGAGCGTCGCTCAGCCGTGCAAACGGCCACGCAAACAGCCCTCCCCCCCGGAAGACACCCCAAAGCGCCCCGGCGACGCCAGAGGCAGCGCCCGTCTGCCGCGGGCCGGTCCACCCGCGTAAAATGGGTCCGAGCCCGCCGGCGCGCACGACCCGAACCTGCTGCGCCGTGCCCGAGACCCCTTCATCGCCCGAACCGACCATGTCCCTACCGGCCGCAACGAGCCTGCGGCGCACGCTATTGCGGCGCCTCGCCGCTCCACTTTCGCTGCTCGCGCTGATGAGCGGCCTGATTGCCTATTGGCTCGCGTGGCAGTACACGCAGCACGTGGTCGACCGCTCGCTCGCCGACCTCGCCACCGCCATTTCCAAACAGATCCAGATTGCCGGTCCCGAGGCACCCATCACCGTGCCGCCGCTCGCCCAGGCGATGTTCTCCGATCCCGTCGAGCACCTCGTCTACCGCATCAGCGACGGCGAAACCGAAATCGCCGGCGATCACGACCTGCCGCTGCGAGGCACCAACGTGCGCCGCATGCACTATGCGTTCGTGTTCGAGACCGTCTACAAGGGCGTGAGCGTGCGCGTCGCGCAGGTGCGCGTGCCGCAGCCCACAGGCAATCCCATCGTCGTGGAGGTGGGCCAGCCCGTGCATCACCGCTTTCGTATCGCCGCCGAATTCCTCGTGGCGATCATGATGCCGCTATTGCTGCTCCTGCTCGCCGGCTGGGCGATCGTCTGGCGCGTGGTGAACCAGCAACTCAACCCGCTCACCGATCTCGCCGACTCGCTCAATCGCCAGACGCACACCTCGCTCGAACCCGTCGATGAGACCTTCGTGCCCGTCGAGATTCGTCCGCTCACCGGTGCGCTCAACGCACTGCTCGGGCGTCTGAAGACCGCGCTCGAAGCCCAGCGCAAATTCATCGCCGACGCCGCGCATCAGTTGCGCACGCCGCTCACGGCTGTGAAGCTGCATGCCGAACAGGCCGTGAACGCACGCGAGCCGCAAAAGGTCAGCGACGCCGTGCGCGAGCTGCGCGCCGCCGCGGACCGCGCGGTGCGTCTGTCGAATCAACTGCTCTCGCTCGCGCGCGCCGAGCCGGGCGAACAGGCGGCGCGCTTCGTCGACATCGACATGGCCGCGCTGGCATTCGAAACCGGCGCCGAGTGGGTGCCGCGCGCGCTTGCAAGCCACGTCGACCTCGGCTTCCAGCGCCTCGACGACCCCGAGAACGACACGCCGCTGATGGCGCGCGGCAACCCTGTGCTGCTGCGCGAAGTCATCGCCAATCTGCTCGACAACGCGCTGAAGTATTTGCCGCCCGCGCGCGTGGCGGGTGGGCGCATCACCCTCACCGTGACCGAGACGCTCGCGGATGGCGTGCCGATGGTGGAGATCGTCGTCGAGGACAACGGCCGCGGCGTGCCGCAAGCGCAGCAGTCCGATCTCTTCAAGCGCTTCTTCCGCGGCGACGGCCAAACCGAGAGTGGCGTGGACAGCGGCGCAGGCCTCGGCCTCGCGATCGTGCACGACATCATGACGCTGCATCGTGGCAGCGTGCACTACGAAGACGCGCCGGAAGGCGGTGCGCGTTTCATCGTGCGCGTGCCGCTCACGAACCGTCCCGCACTCGATGCGAAAGACGGCAAACAGATCAAACGCGCGAAGGACACGGTGGCAGGCGATCACGCGGTGGGCATGAGCGCGCCGCACGCCGACGATCGTGAAGCGGGTCCCGACGCACAATCTGCACAGTCGACGCAATGGCCCACGAACAAGCCAACGCACCAGGCGCCTGTCGATAACTGACGCGGCGCGATCCGCTTCATGTCCAGCGTCGAGAAAAAAATGGGCCGCGTCTTGCGGCCCATATTTATTTCAGCGGTAGATGACGATACGCATGCAGGGCCCAGCCGGCCGCCATGCTTACTTCTTTTTCTTGCCCTTCTTCGCTTTGCCGCCCTTGCTCTCCTCGGGCGGGGCGAGCATGGTGCCGCGGCACTTGCGCGCGCCGCAGCGGCATTCGTATTCGCGCTTGAGCTTCTTGGTCTGCTTCGCGTCGATCACGAGGCCGTAGTCGTAAAAGAGCTCCTCACCCTCGGCGATATCGCGCAGCGCATGAATGTACACATGACCGTCGATCTCTTCGGCTTCGCAATTCGGCGCGCACGAATGGTTGATCCAGCGCGCACTGTTGCCGCTCACCTTGCCGTCGATCACGTCGCCGTCGTCGAGTGCGAAATAGAAGGTGTGATTCGGTTCGTCGGGATTATGCGGATGACGCCGCAATGCTTCCTTCCACGAGATGCGCTCGCCCTTGTATTCGATCAGGCGTTCGCCGGCCTCGATCGCCCCGGCCGCAAATACGCCCTTGCCGTGTACGCCCGACTGGCGCACGACGATCCTGCGTACACTCATTGAATGAATCCTTGTGAAGTCAGCTTTCGATGCAAACGCGGCGCCTTGTCGGCGCCGCGCTCATGAGCACGCGTTCGGTCAAGACGCGCACCGCAACCGGCATCGTACACGTTCGCCCCTCTTCCGTTCAACTCGCGCGGCACTCGCGGGCGCTACGCGTTCAGCGCTGGCCGAGCGTCGTCTCGCCGAAGAGCGTCTTGTGCTCGCGAGGCTGCGAGCGCCAGTATTGCGGCGGCGCGTTCACACTCGCGCCGAGTTGTGCGGCAGCGTGCCATGGCCAACGCGGATCGTAGAGCATCGCGCGCGCCATCGCGATCATGTCGGCCTCACCGTCTTCGAGAATCTGATTGGCCTGCAGTGCATCGGTGATGAGCCCCACCGCGACCGTATTCACGCCGGTCTCCTGCTTCACCTTGCGCGCGAATGGCACCTGATAGCCGGGCTCAAGTGGAATCTTCTGCAACGGCGAGACACCGCCCGACGACACATCGACCCAGTCTGCTCCGCGCGCCTTGAGCGCCTGAGCGAATACGACCGTGTCTTCCGGCGTCCAGCCGCCTTCGACCCAATCGGTTGCCGATACCCGCACGCCAACCGGACGATCGTCCGGAAATTCCGCGCGCACCGCGTCGAACACTTCGAGCGCAAAGCGCATGCGGTTTTCCAGCGAGCCGCCATATTCGTCGGTGCGCTGGTTGGCGATCGGCGAGAGAAATTGATGCAGCAGATAGCCATGCGCCGCGTGGACTTCGAGCGCATCGATGCCAAGCCGCGCGGCCCGCCGCGCCGTCGCTGCAAACGCATTGCGCACGCGATTCAGGCCGGCCGTATCGAGCGCGAGCGGCGGCGTTTCATCGGCCTTGTGCGGCAGCGCGGAGGGCGCATGCGGCAACCAGCCGCCGTCGGCCACGGAAATCAGCTGGCCGCCCTCCCAGGGCACGTGGCTCGACGCCTTGCGCCCCGCGTGCGAGATCTGCATGGCGATGCGAATCGGCGAATAGCGGCGAATGGCGGCGATCACCGGTTCGAGCGCGGCTTCGGTCACGTCGTCCCAGAGGCCAAGATCGCCCGGCGTGATGCGGCCGTCCGGCTCGACGGCCGTGGCTTCGATACACAGCATAGCCGCGCCCGAAAGCGCGAGATGGCCGAGGTGGATCATGTGCCAGTCGGTGGCCTCGCCTCGCACCGCTGAGTATTGACACATCGGCGACACGACAATGCGATTGGCGAGCGTCACGCCACGCAGCTCGAGCGGAGTGAAAAGCTTGCTCATGGGAGGAGTGCGAACGGTGGTGGGAGCGTTCGAGAATAGCACGCGCCTTTGACAGGCGCTGGCAGCGCTCACACGCACAAGGCAGGTGTAGAACGGCCGCAAACCCGATGCAAAGCGCCGGTGCAAAGCGAGCGCAAAACACGCCCAGGGCGAGACGCGCGGCAGCCCGCCTGCGCGCGCTGGAAAAGCGGGAGGAGAGGCCGAAGCCTCAGGGCTACTTCGCGGGTACGTTGGTATTCGCGTTGTCGACGGCGTCGAGCCATTCGCCGAACATGCGACTCGCCTGTGCTTCGAGACGCGGACCGTGCTGCGAAGTCTGCGCACGCAGTGCGTTGACGTCGATGCCCGCCGCGTCGATCTCGGCGGCATGGCCGATCAGCCAGGGCTCGAAGCGGTCAGCACGCACTTCGGGATGACATTGCAGCCCGAGCACATGCGAGCCCCACGAGAACGCCTGGTTTTCGCACAGCGGCGTGGACGCGAGACGCGTCGCGCCTTGCGGCAGATCGAACGTGTCGCCATGCCAGTGCAGCATCGAGGTGGATGCGCCATCGACGTGCCGCAGCGACGACTCACGGCCCGCATCGGTCAGCGTGAGTGGCGTCCAGCCGATTTCCTGATGCCCGGCCGCATAGACACGCGCACCGAGCACCCGCGCGATGAGCTGGGCCCCGAGACAAATGCCGAGCGTGGGCAGACCGGCGGCGATACGCTTTTCGATCAGCGCGGCGATGGGCGCAAGGGTGGGATAGCGTGCGTCGTCGCAGGCATTGATGGGACCGCCGAGGATCACCATCAACGAAGCGGAAACGGGATTGAGCGCGCCAACGCGCGCAAAACCGACATCGACATAACGCACCGGACGCCCGCGCTCGCCGAGCACACGCTCGAAGCTGCCGAGGTCCTCGAAATATACGTGGCGAATGGCCAATACTTCGCGATTCATCGGCAAATCCCTGGGTCAGCTACACAATGCCACGCATCGTGCGAACAGCATGCGGGATGCATGCGGGAATCACACGAAAAGCACACGCTGAAGCACGCACGTGCGTGCAACGATAAGCACGCCGGCGCAAACGCGCCGCGTGCACGACCGAACCGGACGAGAACCGGCTACTTCGCGCGAGCGGGCCACGCAGCCGTGGACGGCCGCCGGCCCGCTTGAGCTTTACGCCGCGAAGATCTTCCAGTTCTTCTTCTGCGTCGTCGCATCGGCCTGTTCGTACACCGAGCAATCGAGACGCAGGTCGGTATCGGACATGTCGATCTTGAGCAGCCCGCAGCGATGCGGCGTCTTCTTCGGGTTCTTGCTCGGCTCGAAGTGCGAGCAGGTCAGGCACATGCGGTGCTGCGGCATGGCTTCCTGCGACTCCAGCACGTAGACCGTCTTGAGCAGCGTGCGGTAGACCGCCGACTGCTCGTCGGCGCGCAGCGTGCCGACGGCCTTCGAGAGGAAGTCAGGCCATTGTGCGGCCTTCTTCGCGGCCGTACGGCCACGCGCGGTGAGGCGCACCGCGAGCGCACGGCCGTCGTCGAGCGCACGGCGCTTTTCGACGAGACCCTTGGTTTCGAGCGTGCTCACCGCATCGCTGGTCGTGGCGGCAGTCAGCGCCGTCTCACGAGCGATCTCGCCGAGGCGCATCGGCCCCTTGCGCTGCATCAGCAGCACGAGAATTTCGCCCTGAGTCGGCGTGAGTCCTGCCCCTTCGGCCCAGTCCCACGCCTGGCTCCGCATTGCCGTGCTAAGTCGCAGCAGGCTATGGGTCACCCGCCCGGCTGCCTGCTCTCCGTATACGCCTTCGCTCATAGTCTTTCGCTGGTTATTGGCAGCTTGCGCTGCATCGTCAGCCGCCGCACCGGGCGACGGCCTTGTGGGAAAGTTCGCGCCCGATTCCAGGAAATCGACCGCACCATCTCAAAAAATTCCTGCTTCGCCGGCGCAAGAAACGCACGCTGCGCACAGTCATTCCTTCTCGCCTGCAGGCCCAAAGTGTCCTTCCCAACCTCGCGCCGGCTCAGCAAACCGACATTCTATGCGAGAGTGGCGAATCGCACAGCTAACTTATCCAATGCGAATTGTGGATAACCAGTTGGTAAGTACACCATTGGTATGTGGACTAAATCTTGATGATGCTCAATATCGGCGTCCACCGTTACCTGGTTATCCCTCATTTTTTCTGCCCGCGCAACTGAAGTCAAGCCGTGAGCCCCGCACGCAGGCCATTGAGTTTTCAGGCATTTTGACGGTTACCCACAGGATGAGGTCCGCCAGGCCAGCAACGATTGACTCTGTATACGCGAACATCAAAAAAATAAGAACCCCCTGGTATCTTGCCTGGGACAAAAAAATCTTTTTTTCATCCAGCGCAAGGTTCCGCGAACAGGCCTAAAAATGCAAGGGCAGCCCGCAGGCTGCCCTCTTTTTCGTGTGCTTTCTGGCGATGCGACGTTGCCCGGATGGCACACCTGGCCCGCTAATCCCGCGGCCGGGCCCGCGCCGGCCTGGCCGGATGGCCAAACTGCGCGCTCAGGCGCGCCAGCGCAAACATTGTTGCCGCACTGCCTCGTGCAGCGATTTTTCCTCGGCGACCACGCCGCGCAGCCAGGTCGCATCGTTGGTCTGGGCGCGCGCGATCGTGCCGATCTCGGCAAGCGCGTGCGTGGAGCCGAGCGCCTCGCCGTGCGGCGCGATCTTGTCGAGCGTGGCCAGAATGTCTTCGGAGACGGTGCGGCGCTCGCCCGTCTGCGGATCGACGCAGGTGCCGGCAAGGCCGAAACGGCACGCCTGGAAGCGGTTGAACGTGTAGACGAGGTAATCGTCCTCGAGCGGCTGGATCGGCCGGTCGATCAGCAAATGGCGCGCGAGCGTCTGGATATAGCAGGCGATCGCAGCCGCCCGCTCGACCGAGAGCGGCGTGTCCATGACGCGCACCTCGATCGTGCCGAAGCCCGGCTTCGGGCGGATATCCCAGTAGAAGTCTTTCATGCTGTTGACAACGCCCGTGTGCACCATCTTCGAGAAGTACTCCTTGAACTCCTCCCAGCTGAGCACGAACGGCGCGCGGCCCGAAAGCGGAAACGCGAACACGGAATTCAGCCGTGCCGAATGAAATCCAGTGTCGACGCCCTGGACATACGGCGACGATGCCGACAGCGCAATGAAATGCGGAATGAAGCGCGAGAGCGAATGCAGCAGGAACAACGCGCTGTCGGCGTCCGGACAGCCGATATGCACGTGCTGGCCGAACACCGTGAACTGCTTCGCGAGGTAGCCGTATAGCTCCGAAAGGTACTGAAAGCGGGGCGTATCGACGATGCGCCGGTCGCTCCACTGCTGGAACGCATGCGTGCCGCCGCCGCACAGACCGACGTTCAGGCGGTCGGCGGCGGCGACCAGCACGTCGCGAATCTTGCGCAGATCGGCCACGGCCTGCTCATGGTGCGTGCAGATGCCCGTGGAGAGCTCGATCATGCTCTCGGTGATCTCGGGCGTGATGTTGCCCGGGATCTCCTGATCCTTGATGAGGCGCATGAGGTCGCTGCCGGCCTTGGTCAGGTCGTAATCGTGCGTGTTGACGACCTGCATTTCGAGTTCGACGCCGAACGTGAACGGCTTCGAATCGACAAAAGTTTCCAGTGACATGACATCCCCTCTTTCGGCCGCGCCGCCCGGGATGCCGATTGTCGTGTCGGCGCGCCGGTCGGCGGGCGGTGTTACCAGGCGGCCGTGGCCGCCGCCTTCATTTTTCGCCGCGTTCGCCGACGAGCGCAAGCGCGCGGTAGACGAGCCACGGCCCGATGAGCTGCAGCACGACAATCGCGCACATCATGATCGCGCGCAGGCGCGGATCGAACGACGGGTAAAGATCGTAGGTGTCCTCCACGAGCAGGAGCGCCAGCGCCGACATGGGCGTGAGCGCAACACCGAGCGCGATGCCCTGCTTCCATTCGAGCCCGCTCGGCTTGGCGAAGATCAGCACGCCGACGAGTTTCGCCACGAACCGCGCGACGATGAGCCCCGCAGCGGCCACGCCGCCCACGAGAATGTCGTGCCATTCGAAAGTGGTCATCGTGAGCACGAACAGGATCACGGTGAGCAGCCACCCGGCCGTGCCGAAATGCGTCGGCCACAATTGCGGCCGCGCCTCGAGATTCTTCACGATGATGCCCGCGGCCAGCAGGCTCAGGATGGTCGAGAGCTTGAGCAGGTGCGCCACGGCGATCGCCAGCAGCACGAGGCCGAAAAGCGCAACGAACGAATGCTCGTCCTGCGGGCTCAGGTGCCGGTAGAACAAGGTGCAGGCGCGCGCGAGGACATACGCGACGACGATCGAGCCAACCAGCAGATAGAGCGGCTGCAGGATGGTGGCGAAAACGTTGCCATAGATCTCCTGGTGCAACCATCCCGACGCAAGCTTTTCGATCACGACCGCATACATGCTGTTGAGCGCCGTGAGCGTGAGCAGGCGCTGCGTGACCTGGCCTTCGGCGCGCAGCTCGGTCTTGAGCTGGATCACCATCGCCGGTGAAGTCGCCATCGCGATCGAGGCCACGACAATGGCGACCATCGCCGGCACCGAGAGGAACAACAGCACGACGAGCACGAGCACGAAGGTCAGCGTGGCTTCGGCGAGGCTCGAGAGGATGATCCACGAGTTGCGGCGGATCCAGCGCAAGTCGAGCCGGCTGCCGAGCTCGAACAGCAGCAGGCCGAGCGCGACATCGAGCAGCGGCCGCGCGGCGTCGGTCGTTTCGAGGCCGATCACGCCAAAGCCCGCCGAGCCGGCAATCAGGCCGATGATCGCGTAGCCCGAAATACGCGGCAGCCGCCAGGCGCGATAACACAGCTCGCCAACGAGACCGGCGGCGAGCAGCGCAAGCCCCGCCCAGAATATGCCGTCTGGCTGCAGCGGCCAGCTTGGAAAGAACGAAAACGCCGACTTCATCGTGGAGGCTTCTCCTTGGCAGAACATCTTGCATGAGACTGGACCCGGCGCTTCGCAGAGGCACGCAGCATGTGCTGAAGCACTTACGGCGGTCCAGGGCTCTGGCCCCGGGTCCGATCGACAGCTCTGCATGGGACCGGAGCGAGCCCTTTGCATGGGGCCGGAATAAGCGCTGAAGCACTCACTCCGGCCGACAGCCAAAGCGACAACTCTGGTCGACACAGAAGACAGTCCGGCTATCCGGCTCGACGTCAAAACACCTGACATACCGCGCCCGGCACACGGGCAACTCGCGTGCCGGACCGGCGCAGCGCGAGCGCGCGAGGCGCCTCGCGCAACGGTTGCGCCCGCGTCATCGCGCCGGGCCCCGTGCGCCATGCCACGCTCTTGACGCCGCAAGCGCTGACAGACGGGGCGCCCAGGCTCGCAACCTGATCAGGCGGCGGCCGGACACGACGAACAACAACGGGAAACCTCTGCACCGGCGCCGCTCACGCGGCGAACAGCCGGTACGGACGCTTTCTTGTGGTTTGTCAGCGCCCGCGTTGGGTGAACGAACGCTGCCGACTCTCCTGAGCACTCAGATTCAGGACAAGCGGCATCCGTTCCTTGGACACGTCGGCCATCTGTTGCGGCGCATGACGCGGAAAAGAACGGCGATTGTGCCATAGCTTTTTTGCAGTTGTCCCCATCTGCCAGCAAAGGTTGGCGAAGCCGGTAAATGCGTCCGTGTTCGACGACCTTTTCCGACAATAAGGAAAAAATGACCGTTGCGCCTGTTCGGTGGCGAACGGTCTTCGAGCGACGCAGCCGCGCCTTGGGCGCCTTTGCGGCCGATGGCGATGGCACCAGCTTCGGGTTTACGGTTTACCGTATGTATACGTAGTAGCAGTTAACAAAGGCGGGGTTTTTCTGTGGATAACCCCTGTATACCTATGTGAATCATTGGCTTGGCGTTCGCACAACCGCATGCGTAGCGTGTGTGGCTCGGGCTGGCATCGAAGAGTAACTTTTGGGCCGCGAGACCAGGTCGTCGAGTTACCCCGTTTACGTCCACATCGCGTCCACATTGGATCTACTCGCAATCCGCGCGGTTATCCACAGGTTGGCGTGGACAACCGTACTGGTATTGGTATGGAAAATGGCGGGCACGCATCGCGTGCGTGGGGCGCCGCGTGTGCGGCCGACTAGAGACTGCGCTGGCGCAAAGCGCGTTGCAGGAAGCGCGCGGGATCAACCTGTTCGGCGAGTTCGCGCTCGATCGGCCACGGCTCACCTTCGAGCTGCGAGGCGATGAGCTCGGCGCCGAGCGCGGCCCACACGAGCCCGCGCGAGCCGAAGGCGAACGCGCCGTAGAGCCCGGGGGTACGCGGCAAGTCGAGCGGCCAGGCGCCGGAAAGCCGCTGCGCGTCGCGCCGTGCCGCGGCCTCGTCGCCGAGCTGGCCCAGCATGGGCAGACGGTCGCTCGTGACGCAGCGCAAGGCCACACGGCCTCGCCAGGCGCGCTGATGCGCGCCGGCCGCCGCATTGGCGGCTGCGGCCTGGAGGCCCGGCAGCATCTGCGCGACGCGCTCGAGGTTCTCCACGTGCCCGGCTTCGCGCAGGACGATATCGGTGTCGTCGACTTCGTAGGTGGCGCCCGCGAGCGTCACGCCGCCGGGCAGCGGCACCGCGTAGCCGTCGCCGATCACGGGTACGCGCAGGGACGCGAGCGGGCTCTCGTCTAGCAGCGTGAGCTGACCGCGCACGCTGCGCGTGGGGGCGAAGTCGAGCGCGGCGGCCCGTGCGGCGTCGTGCGCGTTGGCGAAAATCACCACGCCCGCCTGGGCGACGAGCGTGCCGCTTGGATCGAAGACTTGCCATGTGTCGCCGGCACGCTCGATGCGCTCGACTTGCACGCCGTAACGCACGTCGACTTGCGCATCCGGGAGCGCCCTCGCCGCGGCAATCTGCGCGCGGCACAGCGAGGCGGGATCGATTGCGCCGCCGCGCGGATAGAACCAGCCGCCCTGCGCGAGCGCGACGCCGGCAATCGATTCGGCCTCTGCGCGGTCGACGCCCCGCACGAATTCCTCGGGATAGCCAAATGATGCGAGCGCCGCGGCAACGGCATGCGATTCGTCGTCCGTAGCAAGATGCAGGAGTCCTGCGTGTGAGCGCACCGGCGCCTCGATTGCCCCATGCGCGCTCGCTTGCGCCGTGGCGTCTAGCGCGGCCCAGCGCCGCAGCGCGTAGAGAAACCCCGCGCGTGTAATGCGCGATGCGCTGCTGTCGTCGCGCGAGACGAGCGGGTGGAACACGCCCGCAGGATTTCCCGAGGCTTCCCGAGCGGGCGCCGCGTGCCGTTCGACGAGCGTGACGCGCCAGCCGCGCGCCGCGAGCCGTTCGACCAGCGCGCTACCCGCGAGCCCCGCGCCGATCACTACCGCGTGCCTGCACTCAAGCGCGAGCGGCAACGGCGGCTCGTAGCGCCGCACGCGCCAGCGCGGCGCGAAGCGGCCGGCCAGCATCGTCCATTTCGCCCCGAAGCCGGCTGTCTTGTGGTATTCGAAGCCGTTCTGCTCGAGCGCTCGCTTCACCTCGCCTGCGCTGCTCCACGTCGCGAAGGTGGCCTCTTCGCCCGCGACGCGCGCGAGCGCCTTGAAGATCGCCGGCGACCAGAGCTCGGGGTTCTTCGCCGGGGCGAAACCGTCGAGATAAATCGCATCGGCGCGTAACCACATTTTGGGAAGCATCTCGAGCGCGTCGCCGAAAGCGAGCGTGAGCGTGACGCGTCCGCCTTCGAACTCGAGCCGGTGCGTGCCGGGCACGAGCATCGGCCAGGCGTCGACGAGCTCGTGCGCAAGACGCGCGATCGACGCGCCCTCTTTGCCCGATGCATGCGATGCGTGCGCAACCACTGCGTCGAGCGCCGCGCGCAGATCGTCACGCGAAAACGGATGCTTTTCCACCGAGACGAAATGCAGGCGCTCGCAGCGCGCGGACGCATTGCGCCATGCCGCCCATGTCGCGAGGAAGTTCACGCCCATGCCGAAACCCGTCTCGAGCACGGTGAAAATGCGCTGGTTCTGCCAGCGTTCGGGCAGGTTGTTGCCGCGCAGAAACACGTATTCGGCCTGTTCGAAGGCGCCGAAAGTGCTGTGATAGACGTCGTTAAAGCGCGGCGAATACGGCGTGCCGTCTTCGCGGAACGCGAGCGTGGCGGGGATCAGTGTGGCAGTCATGACTTGCGCGTTGGCTGGAAGCGGTGGGTTTCGAAGCGGGCGCTGCGGCGGCAAAGCCCCGTGGGCACTGGGTTTGCGGGCACAAAGCGTTGGCGCCGCGCAACGCCGGGAAGGTTAAATCTGCGCACGGCAGCGTGCTTTTGCCATGTGCCGCCCGTCTAAAACACGAGAGCGGCGCGCAAAACCCGCGCGAACCCCTCTAAATCTTCGAAACCCTTGTCGTTATTGGGTTTGCGCTGCGCTATCATAGCAAGCGCCGCCCAGGGAAGCGGCAGCACGGACGTCGCGGCGAAGCTGGCCACCGCAACGAAAATCTCGGGGGTGCTCCGGTTCCGATGCTGCTCGACGGCGCGGCACGCGACCGTATAATCGGCGCGTTCGCGCTGTTCGTGTCAACCTAAACACAGAAAGGAACTTCTCAATGAATAAACAGGAACTGATCGACGCCGTCGCAGGACAGACGGGCGCTAGCAAAGCACAAACCGGTGAGACGCTGGACACGCTCCTCGAAGTGATCAAGAAGTCGGTGTCGAAGGGCGACGCCGTTCAGCTGATCGGCTTCGGCAGCTTCGGTTCGGGCAAGCGCGCGGCACGCACGGGCCGCAACCCGAAGACGGGCGAAACCATCAAGATTCCCGCGGCCAAGACCGTCAAGTTCACGGCTGGCAAGGCGTTCAAGGACGCCGTCAACAAGCGCTAAGGCATTGCCGCTTTAAGTTGACACCCGCCCCTGGCGGGTTTTTTTTTGCCCGCAGGATTCAGGCATCCGGTGGGCGGTCGCGAATCCGTGCACCCGGATTCGCGGCATGGTGACTCAGTCGTGACCGTGGACGATTTCACCTTCGCCGCCGTGGTCATGATCGTCGTCCTCGAAATCCCAGCACGGGAACGGATCGGCATACGCCTGCCAGGCGTCAGGGCCCGCGGCGAATTCCGCGTCGGTCACGAGGCACGCATCGAGCCTGGCCTGCCACGCTTCGTGATCGAGATCCACGCCGATCATCACCAGCTCCTGGCGCCGGTCGCCGATGCGCGTATCGTTCGGCTCACCGAACCAGTCGGCCGCGATCTCCTTTTCCAGCTCGGCGTCCTGCGGCCATTCCTCGCGCGGCTGCGCGGCCCACCAGGTGCCCGCCGGGCCATGGCGGCACACGCCACCCGCCTGCGAAAGCGAGCCGGCCACGTCGTTGCGCGTGGCGAGCCAGAAGAAGCCTTTCGAGCGCAGCACGCCCTTCCACTCCTGGTTGAGCAGCGCCCACAGACGCTCGGGATGGAATGGCTTGCGCGCGCGATAGACGAAGTTGCCGATGCCGTACTCGTCGGCTTCGCTGTGGTGCGCGTGCGCGGCGTCGTCCTCGCCATGCTCGTGCAGCGAGGCGAGCCAGCCCGGCGCGCTCGCGGCGGCGTCGAAGTCGAAGCGGCCCGTATTGAGCACTTCGGCAAGCGGGACCTGGCCGTGGCGGCTCACCACCTGCACCGCGCGCGGATTGATGCGCGCGAGAATGCGCTGCAGGCGCGCGAGCTCGTCGGCGCTCACGAGATCGGCCTTGTTGAGCACGAGCACGTCGCAGAACTCCACCTGCTCGATCAGCAATTCGACGATCGTGCGGTCGTCGGTGTCGCTCGCCGCCACGCCGCGCTCGGCGAGCGGGTCGGCGCTCGCGTAGTCGCGCAGGAAGTTGAAGGCGTCCACGACGGTCACCATCGTGTCGAGGCGCGCGATGTCGGCGAGCGTGACGCCGTCTTCATCTGCGAAGGTGAAGGTTTCGGCGATGGGCATGGGCTCGGCGATGCCGGTCGATTCGATCAGGATGGCATCGAAACGCTGTCCGGCGAGCGCTGGGTCGGCGAGGCGACGGATCTCGGCGAGCAGGTCGTCGCGCAGCGTGCAGCAGATGCAGCCGTTGGACAGTTCGACGAGCCGTTCCTCGACGTGCGAGAGCGCAGCGGCGTCGCGCACGAGTGTGGCGTCGATGTTGACGGCGGCCAGATCGTTGACGATCACGGCCACACGTAAGCCGGCGCGGTTGGCGAGGACGTGATTGAGCAACGTGGTCTTGCCCGCGCCCAGAAAACCGGAGAGCACGGTGACGGGCAGTGGCGGCTGATTCATTGCAGTGTGCGATAAGAAAGGCAGGAAGTCGGGCCGCGCGGACCGGCAAGTGCCCGGCGGATGCCGGGAACGGCCGTGGCGGCGCAAGCCTGCATTTTGCACCATGCGCGCGCGGCGCGCTGACGGTGCGAGGTGGGGACGAAGCGGGGGCGAGGCGGGTGCGCTCCCGGCTCACGGTTGGGGCGACTGTGCTTCGGACCCGCGCCCGGCGCGGCGCCCCGGCCGCGCTAGCCCAGCCGCCGCAGGGCGGCCAGCGCCGCACCGCTCAGGGCATCAATTTCCATTTGCGCAGGATGGCGGCGATCTGCTGCGCATATTGATCGCGCAATGCGGGCGTTTCCGAGTGGTAAGCACCCACGGCAGCCCAGGTGTTGCCGTACTTGTTCATCTTCTGACGCAAATGCCAGGCGGCGATATAGACGTTCTTGCACGGCTGCATGAGCGTGCTCGACGAAATGCCGTATTGCGCAAGCGTTGGCAGATGAACCGAGTTGATTTGCATCACACCGTAGTCAACCGAACCATTCGCATTCCTGTGCAACGCGTCGGGAGTGTTGTGCGATTCCTGCCAGGCGATGGCGCGCAGAATGAGTGGATTGACCTTCTGGTAGCGGGCCGCCTCGTCGAAACAGTCGGCGCGTGCCGGCGCGCTCGCACAGACGGCGGCGAGCGTGAGGGCAGTGACAATCGTGGCGGATGCAACCTTTTTCATTGGAAGGCCGAAGGACGTTGCCATACGCGAGGCCAGCGGCCTGCTCCGCCCGAGATGGGGGAAACCCGTGCCTGCCCTGCGTACTCTGCGCTGAGCATTGCGCTCAGTGGACCGCCCGTATGATACCGGCAGACGAAGTCGCGTCAAGCCAGCCAAACGGCACGCGAGCCGCCGTCGCGCGAGCAAGGCGCAGGCCGTCAGCGCAGAAGCGGCGTGGCTTCGGACCGATGCCGTTCCCAATCCTTACAAAATGCCTCGCGGCGTTGCGGCAAGTTAGAGGAAATCCCCAGACGTTATTTCTTTGTGACAAATTCGACACGAAAAGCTGCTACTGTTGCACTTTTTGGTGGTCGTCGGGTGCCGGGAGGAGCGGCGCCGGCAGGCTCTCGCCGGTGGGCCGATCAAGCCGGTCTTGGCGAGCGTGACCCGCAGGCTGGCTGGCCTGAGAAGGCGCGACGATCACTTTAAGCACGTTGAGCACGATAAGTACGACCGGCCGGCGGCGTCCGTCCCCGGCTTCGATATGACACCCATGAGAATAAATCGTATGGCTTTGCGTCGCGTCGCCACGGCGCTGCTCGTGAGCGGACTCATGGCGGCGCAACTTGCGCACGCCCAGGTCACGCTCAACTTCGTCAACGCCGACATCGATCAGGTGGCGAAGGCAATCGGCGCGGCCACCGGCAAGACGATCATTGTCGATCCGCGCGTGAAGGGGCAGCTCAATCTCGTTTCCGAGAACCCCGTGCCCGAGGACCAGGCGCTCAAGACGCTGCAATCGGCGCTGCGCATGCAGGGCTTCGCGCTCGTGCAAGACCACGGCGTGCTCAAGGTGGTGCCCGAGGCCGACGCCAAGCTGCAGGGCGTGCCTACCTATGTGGGCAATGCGCCCTCGGCGCGCGGCGACCAGGTGGTCACGCAGGTGTTCACGCTGAAGAACGAGTCGGCGAACAACCTGCTGCCCGTGCTGCGTCCGCTCATCTCGCCGAACAACACCATCGCCGCGTATCCGGGCAACAACGCGCTCGTCGTGACAGACTACGCCGACAACGTGCGCCGCATCGCCGCGATCATTGCCGGCGTGGACACCGCAGCGGGCCAGCAGGTGCAGGTGGTGCCGCTGAGGAACGCCAATGCGCTCGACATCGCGCCGCAGATTGCGAAGATGCTCGACCCGGGCGCCATCGGCGCCACCGACCCGTCGCTCAAGGTTTCGGTTGTCGCCGACCCGCGCACCAACTCGCTGATGCTGCGCGCGTCCAATGCGCAGCGCCTCACCGCCGCGGTCCAGCTGGCGAGGCAACTCGACGCGCCCACGAGCATGCCGGGCAACATGCACGTCGTCACGCTGCGCAACGCCGACGCCGTGCAGCTTGCCAAGACACTGCGCGGGATGCTGGGCAAAGGCGGGAACGACTCGTCGTCCGGCAACAGCGCGAACTCGTTCAACCAGAATTCGGGCAGCTACGGCAGCGGCGGCGGTGGCGGCAGCACCTCGACGGGCCTTTCAGGCACGCCGCCGCTGCCCAGTTCGTTCGGCGGCGGGACGTCGTCAGGCAGTTCGCTGACGGGCGGCGCGTCCGGCGGCAGCGGCGGCAACGAAGCGCCGTTTCTGGGCGGCGACAAAGACAAGGGCGACGACAATCAGCCGGGCGGCATGATCCAGGCCGACGCGGCGACCAACTCGCTGATCATCACGGCGCCGGATCCGGTGTACCGGAACCTGCGCTCCGTGATCGACCAGCTCGATGCGCGGCGCGCCCAGGTCTACATCGAAGCGCTGATCGTCGAGCTGAACTCGAACACGAATGCCAATCTCGGCATCCAGTGGCAGATCGCGAACGGCAATGTTCTCGCGGGTACCAATCTTGCCACCGGCGGCGGCAACAGCATCGTCAACCTGACGGCGGCAGCGGTGGCCAACGCCGCCACCGGCGGCCTCGTGAGCTCGCTCGGGGGCCTCCAGCAGGGCCTGAATGTGGGCTGGGTGCACAATATCTTCGGTGTGCAGGGGCTCGGTGCGTTGCTGCAGGCGCTGTCGCAGACGAACGACGCCAACGTGCTGTCCACGCCTAACCTCATCACGCTCGACAACCAGGAGGCGAAGATCGTCGTCGGCACGAACGTGCCGATCCAGACGGGCTCGTATTCGAATCTCACGAGCGGCTCGACGAGCTCGGCGTTCAACACTTACGATCGTGTCGACGTGGGTCTGACGCTGCACATCAAGCCGCAGATCACCGACGGCGGCATCCTGAAGCTGCAGCTGTACACAGAGGACTCGGCAATCGTCAACGGCACGACCAATGTGTCGACCAATCCGGCCGGCCCCGAGTTCACCAAGCGTTCGATCCAGTCGACCGTGCTGGCCGACAACGGAGAGATCATCGTTCTTGGCGGCCTCATGCAGGACAACTATCAGGTCAGCAACAGCAAGGTGCCGCTGCTCGGCGACATTCCCTGGATCGGCCAGTTGTTCCGCTCGGAAAACAAGACGCGCGCGAAGACCAACCTGATGGTGTTCCTGCGTCCGGTGATCATCAACGACCGCAATACGGCGCAAGCGGTGACGTCGAACCGCTACGACTATATCCAGGGCGTGTCGGGCGCATACAAGTCCGATAACAACCTGATCAAGGATAACGACGACCCGGTGGTGCCGCCGATGCCGGTCGGTCCGAACGAAGGCGGATCGGCGCTGAACCTGTTCGATCTCGACAAGATGCGGCGCGAGCAGGCGGTACGGTCGCTGCCCGGGGCGCCTGCTGGTGCTCCCGCGAACGGTGCGGGCGCAGTACCGGCCGCGACGCCCGGCGTAGCGACGCCCGGCGTCAACAGCTACGCGGTGCCGACAGGCACAGCCGCAAGCGCTACGCAGATGCAGCCGGCTTATCCTGCAACAACGCCTGCGCAATATCCGCCCGCGCAGCAACCGCTCACCGCCCAGCCGAGGGTGCAGCCTTGAGCATGGCAGACACGCCCCGCCCGTCCTCCGCGGCTGCGCGCGAGATCGCGGCGACTCGCGAGGCGCCCTCGCCCGTCGCGGCGCGGCTCGTGCCGTATGGCTTTGCGAGGAGCGGCCAGATCCTCGTCGCGCAGCAGCACGCCGACGGGCTCGAGGTGTGGATCAGCGAGCGCACCACGGGCGCGGCGATTGCCGAAGTCGCGCGCAATTTCGGGGCGTTCTCGCTCGTGCGCATTCCCGCGGACGAGCTCGCGCAAGCGATCAATCAGGCGTACGCGCGCCAGGACGGCAGCGCGGCGCAGGTGGTGGGCGAAGTGGAAGGCGAAGTCGATCTCTCGCGCCTGATGCAGGACATTCCCGAGGTGGAGGACCTGCTCGAATCCGAAGACGACGCGCCGATCATCCGCATGATCAACGCGCTGCTCACGCAGGCCGCGCGCGAGCAGGCCTCGGACATTCACATCGAGCCGTTCGAGAATGCCTCGGTGGTGCGCTTTCGCGTGGATGGCACGCTGCGCGACGTGGTGCGCCCGAAAAAGGCGCTGCACGGCGCGCTGATCTCGCGCATCAAGATCATGGCGCAGCTCGACATCGCCGAGAAACGCCTGCCGCAGGACGGCCGCATTACGCTGCGCGTGGGCGGACGCCCCGTGGACGTGCGCGTTTCCACGCTGCCCACCGGTCACGGCGAGCGCGCGGTGCTGCGTCTGCTGGAAAAGGACGCGCAGCGCCTGAATCTCGAAGCGCTCGGCATGGCCGCCGACACGCTCAAGCAGTTCGACCAGCTGATCGCCAAGCCGCACGGCATCGTGCTCGTGACGGGGCCGACCGGCTCGGGCAAGACCACTACGCTCTATGCGTCGATGTCGCGGCTGGAGACGGCCTCGACTAACATCATGACCGTCGAGGACCCGATCGAGTACGACCTCGCGGGCATCGGCCAGACCCAGGTGAACGAGCGCATCGGCATGACGTTTGCGCGCGCGCTGCGCTCGATCCTGCGTCAGGACCCGGACATCATCATGATCGGCGAAATCCGCGACCTCGAAACCGCGCAGATCGCCGTGCAGGCCTCGCTCACGGGCCACCTCGTGCTCGCCACGCTGCACACCAACGACGCCGCTTCGGCGGTCACACGCCTGACCGACATGGGCGTGGAGCCTTATCTGCTCGCTTCGTCGCTGCTCGGCGTGCTCGCGCAGCGCCTCGTGCGGCAGCTGTGCCGCGTGTGCAAGGAAGAGCGCGTGGAGGACGACGGGCGCAAGCGCTGGCATCCGGTCGGCTGCGAGCGCTGCGGGCATTCGGGCTACTCGGGCCGTCGCGGCGTGTACGAGCTGCTGCTCATCGACGAGCCGATCCGCAACCTCATTCACCGCAACGCCGCCGACGCCGAGATCTTCACCGCGGGCCGCGCGCAGGGCATGCGCACGCTGCGCGAAGACGGCGAGCGCTGGCTCGACGCGGGCACGAGCTCGCTCGAAGAGGTGTTGCGCGTGACCGGCGGCACGTAACCGGGAGCGATCAGCACGATGCCGGCATTCCGTTTCGAAGCGATCGACGCCGCGGGCAAGGCGCAAAAAGGCGTGCTCGACGCGGACAGCGCGCGCGGCGCGCGTGTGCAGCTGCGCGGCCAGGGCCTCACGCCGCTCGTGGTCGAGCCGGCCGCAACCCGCACGCGCGGTGCGCGCGCCCAGCGCCTCGCGCTCGGGCGGCGCCTCTCGCAGCGCGAGCAGGCGATTCTCACGCGCCAGCTCGCGAGCCTGCTGGTGGCGGGGCTGCCGCTTGGCGAGGCGCTCGCGGTGCTCACCGAGCAGGCCGAGCGCGACTACATCCGCGAGCTGATGGCCGCGATCCGCGCCGAAGTGCTGGGCGGCCATTCGCTCGCCAACGCGCTCTCGCAGCATCCGCGCGACTTTCCCGATATTTACCGCGCGCTCGTGGCGGCTGGCGAGCACACGGGCAAGCTCGGCATCGTGCTCTCGCGTCTGGCCGACTACATCGAGCAGCGCAACGCGCTCAAGCAGAAGATCGTGCTGGCCTTCACCTACCCGACGATCGTCACGATCATCGCGTTCGGCATCGTCACGTTCTTGCTGAGCTATGTGGTGCCGCAGGTCGTGAACGTGTTTGCGAGCACGAAGCAGCAGTTGCCGTTTCTGACCATCGCGATGATGGCGCTCTCGGGATTCGTGCGGCAATGGTGGTGGGCCGTGCTGATCGCGGTGGCAATCGTCGCGTGGATCGTGCGCGGGACCTTGCGCCGGCCCGGGCCGCGCCTGGCGTTCGACCGGTGGCTCCTCACGGCGCCGCTCGCGGGCAAGCTCGTGCGTGGCTACAACACGGTGCGCTTCGCGAGCACGCTCGGCATTCTGAGCGCGGCGGGCGTGCCGATCCTGCGCGCGCTGCAGGCGGCGGGCGAGACGCTCTCGAACCGCGCCATGCGCATGAACGTGGACGACGCCATCGTGCGCGTGCGCGAAGGCACGTCGCTCTCGCGCGCGCTAGGCAATACGAAGACGTTTCCGCCCGTGCTCGTGCACCTGATTCGCTCGGGCGAGGCGACCGGTGACGTCACCACGATGCTCGACCGCGCCGCCGAAGGCGAGGCGCGCGAGCTCGAGCGGCGCACGATGTTTCTCACGAGCCTGCTCGAGCCGCTGCTGATTCTGGCGATGGGGGGCGTGGTGCTGGTGATCGTGCTCGCCGTGATGCTGCCGATCATCGAGCTGAACAACCTCGTGCAGTGAGCGCAGCAGTGTGCTGTGCAGTGAAAAGCGCGGCGGCTTTTGGCGCCACGCCGCGCGG
Organism: Paraburkholderia silviterrae; assembly: GCF_004353915.1. Lineage (GTDB taxonomy): Bacteria > Pseudomonadota > Gammaproteobacteria > Burkholderiales > Burkholderiaceae > Paraburkholderia > Paraburkholderia silviterrae. Next base: position 111,636 of record NZ_SMRP01000004.1, read on the forward strand.
TACGGATCAGCGCACGTAGATGGTGGGGCCGGCGGTGTTGGCCGGCAGGAAGATTTCGGAGTGCACGCCGTGGCGGTCGATGACGATCGAGCGGGCGCGCACTTCGGCGAGCGTCGCGTCCTGGCCGATGGGGCCGCCGAGCGAGATGGCTCGCGCCGGGTCGCCGCCTACGCTCACGATGGCCGCCGCGCCCTGCTGGAGCGCGAGGATGCCGAAAAGGTGGATGTCCTGCACGACGTTGTGCTCGAGCTTGCCGCCAAAGAGCGTGCCGGCCTCGGCGACCGAGACGGGTGCCTGGGCGGCGGCGGCCTGCACGGGAGCGGCGCGCGAGGCGGCGATTTCGAGCGTCCACCACGCAGCCGTGGCGCAGAACGCCGCGAACGCGGCGAGTGACAGAAGGCGAATTTGCAGTGGGTTCATGCGCTCCATTGTACGAAGTATTGTGGGCGTTTTGATGGCGCACATTGGGTAAGCCACTCGGGTCTCGACCCGGTACTCAAGCGCGTCATCGTGTGACATTACAATGACCCGTCATGTGCGCGCGAACGGGGGTTCGCGCGCACAACGATGCAGGGCGCACACCGGTGCGCCGCAACGATCATTCGCCAGGAGGGAAAGAACTCATGTCCATATGGACCAACAGTCGTGAGCTACGCGGCCGCACCGAAATCGAGCGTCTGCGCGCACGTCGCCAGCGCGGCTTCACGCTGATCGAAATCATGGTCGTGATTGCGATCCTCGGCATTCTCGCGGCGCTGATCGTGCCGAAGATCATGAGCCGTCCCGATGAAGCGCGCCGCGTCGCCGCGCGTCAGGACATCGGCACGATCATGCAGGCGATGAAGCTCTACCGCCTCGACAATGGCCGCTACCCGAGCCAGGATCAGGGCCTGCAGGCGCTGGTGCAAAAGCCCACCACCGACCCGGTGCCGAACAACTGGAAGGATGGCGGCTATCTGGAGCGCCTGCCCAACGATCCGTGGGGCAATCCGTATCAGTATCTGAACCCGGGCGTGCACGGCGAGATCGACGTCTTCAGCTATGGCGCCGACGGCAAGCCCGGCGGCGAAGGCAACGACGCCGACATCGGGTCCTGGCAATAGAGAACCGAGACCCTCCGGGGCCGGCCGCCGCGTGAAACGGCGGCCCTGTGCCCGGTCCTGCGCTTGATTGAGCCGCCCGCGCCTCGTTTCCCGTTCATCTCCAGCTTCGCGTTCCCCAGCCCCATGCACGCCCGCCCCTTCCGCTGTCGCGACCGTACGCCGATGCGCACCGCGCAAGCGGCGCGCGTGCGTTCGGCGGGCTTCACGCTGCTGGAAATGCTGGTCGTGTTGATGATCGCCGGGCTGCTGGTGTCGCTCGCCTCGCTCTCGCTCACGCGCAATCCGCGCACCGATCTGAACGAAGAGGCGCAGCGCCTTGCGTTGCTGTTCGAATCCGCCGGCGACGAGGCGCAGGTGCGTGCGCGCCCCATCGCATGGCAGCCCGTCGAGGGCGGATTTCGCTTCGATGTGCATACCGAGGACGGCTGGCGCCCGCTGCGCGACGACCTGCTCGGCCCGCGCAAGTGGGAAGGCGGCGTGACGGGCGTATCGATCACCTACCCCGGCGGCGACGACGACCTGCATGCGAACCGTGTCGTGTTCGGCACCGAGGCCGTCGAGCAGCCGGTCGAAATCACGCTGTTCTCCGCGGCGGGCCGCGCCACCATCGTCGGTACCGGCACGGGCCGGTTTGAGGTCCGCTGAGATGCGCCAGGTCCCCCGTTGCGCCGCCCGCTCCCCCGCCTGGCACCGCGTGCGCCGGCAGCCGCCTCGCCGCGCCGCGACACGCGGCTTCACCATGATCGAGGTGCTGGTTGCGCTCGCCATCGTGGCGATCGCGCTTGCGGCTTCGCTGCGCGCCGTGGGCAACCTCGCGGCGAGCGAGGCCGAACTGCACGACCGCCTGCTCGCGGGCTGGAGCGCCGACAACGCGCTCGCGCAGCTGCGTCTCGCGCATGCTTGGCCCGAGCTCGGCCAGCAAAGCTTCGACTGCTCGCAGGGCAACCTGCAGCTCGTCTGCACGCAGCACGTCACGGCCACGCCCAATCCCGTCTTCCGCCGCGTGGAGGTCTCGGTGACGACACCGGGCCGCAACGGCAATCTCGCGCAACTCGTCACGGTGCTCGGCAATGAGACGAACCGGTCGCTGTGAGTTTTCGATGAGCGCAAAGCGCGTGCCTCTCGCGCGGCGGCCTGCGTGTCGCGCGCGGCACGCCGTGCCCGGCGCTTCGCGCGCGCGCCGTGCCGCCGGTTTCACGCTGATCGAGCTGCTCGTCGCCATCGCGATTCTCGCCGTGGTCGCAATCTTGTCCTGGCGCGGCCTCGACCAGATCGTGCGCGGCCGCGACATCGTCACGCGCTCGATGGCCGAAGAGCGCGTGTTCGCGCAGATGTTCGACCAGATGCGCATCGACGCGCGCCAGGCCGTCAGCGACGACGAAGCGGGCGCACCCGCGGTCTCCGTCGACGGCGGCGCGCTGCAGATCGTGCGCGCTTTCGCCGTGCCGCCCGGCGCGCCGCCGCGCCTGCAGGTGGTGCGCTACCGCGTGAGCAACGGCCAGGTGGTGCGCTACGCGTCGCCGCCGCTCGCCAACCTCGGGGAGTTGCGGCGCGCGTTGCGCGGCGGCGAGAGCAGCACGTGGAGCGCGTTGCCGATGATGCAGGGCGTGGGCGCAATCGATGCGCGGCTCTATGTGCCGAAGGAAGGCTGGACCTCGAACATGGACGCGGTGCGCCAACAGATCGCGGCGAGCGCCGACAGCGTGAAGGTGCCGCAACTCGGCAATGCACCCGTGCCGCGCGCGGTGACGGGGCTCGAGGTGAGCGTGGGCGCCAGCTCGCTCGCCAGGCCGGTCACGCGCGTCTTTCTCGTGGGGGAGTGAGCGTGCGCCGACATCGACATTCCCGCTCCCTTGCCCGCACGGCCGCTCGCACCGCCGCGCGCCGCCGTCCGCAGCGCGGCGCGGCGATCATCAGCGCGCTGCTGGTGGCCGCGCTTGCCGCGATTCTCGTCTCGGGCATGCTGTGGCGCCAGCAGGTGCAGGTGCGCCGCATCGAAAATCAGCGGCTGCTCGCGCAGGGGCAATGGATCGCGCGCGCCGCGCTCGACTGGACACGCCTCGTGCTGCGCTCCGAAGCCGATACCGCGCCAGGCATCACCTACCTGGGCGGCGCGTGGGGCATGCCGGTCGCGAAGACGCGCCTTTCGGACTTTCTCGGCCAGATCGGCGAGACGCGCGCGCAACAAGGCGCCGACACCTGGCTCTCCGGCTCCATCGAGGACGCCCAGGCGCGCTTCAATCTGCGCAATCTCGTGTCGGCGTCCGCGCCCGGCGCGCTGCAACTCAATCTCACGCAGATCGAGGCGTTCGCACGCCTCTTGCAGCTGCTCGGCCTCAACGGCCAGCTCGCGAAGAACACCGCCGTTTATCTGCGCTCGGGGCTCGCCCACTCGGTCACGCGCTTTCAGACCGGCACCACGCCGACGGGCGCCACCGGCACGGCCTCGAACACGGCTAACACGTCGAACACGTCGAGCACGCAGCAGCTCGTGGGCGGCGCGGGGGGCGGTGCGAACTTCACCGACAACCCCGGCCTTTCCGACGCCGATACCAACAGCGCCGTCGCACCCCTGCTCATGACGAGCGTCGATTCCCTGCTCGACGTGCCGGGTTTCACACCCGACACCGTCGCGCGTCTGCGGCCCTTCGTGACGATCCTGCCCACCACGACGCCCGTGAACATGAACACGGCCAGCGCCGAGGTGATTGCGGCGATCGTGCCGGGCATGAGCCTCTCGAGTGCGCAAGCCTTCGTGGCGCGGCGCCAGACGGTGTTTTTCCATAACCTCGCCGACGTGCAGCTCGCGCTGCAAGGCGCCGGAACTCCACAGAGCAGCGTCGATTCGACGCTCTGCGACGTCAATACGAGCTATTTTCTGGTCCATGGGCGCGTGCAGCACGAGCGCGCCGTCGTGGACCGGATGACGCTCGTGTGGCGCGACCCGCTCACCCATACGACGCGCATCGTGCGCGTGCGCGACGAACCATGAAACCGTACCCGTCCCACATCGAAAAGAGGTGCGTTTGAGCACGCTGATCGTCCTGATGCCGCCGCGCGATCCGGCGGTCCACTCGCAGGAATGGCAGTTGCCGGAGCTGCCGTTCGTGCTGCTCGACAAGGCGGGCCAGACGCAGCGCGCGGGCCGCGCGGCGCTCGGTCTCTTGCCGAAAGCATCCGCCACCGTGCTGCTGATCGCCGCGCGCGACCTGCTCACGGTCGCCGCCGCGGTGCCGCCGCTCAAAGGGCCGCGGCTGCGACAGGCGCTGCCGAATGTCGTCGAGGATCATCTGATCCAGGATCCGCAGACCTGCCATCTCGCGCTGGATCCCGCGCGCCTGCCCGACGGGAAGCAGACCGTCGCGGCCATCGACCGCGGCTGGTTCCGCTTCCTCGTCGAAGCTTTCACGGGCGCGGGGCACCGCAACCTGCGCGCAGTGCCGGTGGCGTGCTGCCTGCCCGTCCCCGTCCCCGTCGCCCAGGGGGAAGCCGGCGCCGCGGTGGCAGCAGCCACGCAAGCCGGCGCGGGCGCCGCCGACGCGCATGCGGGCAAGCCCGCCGGAGCGGCCGGTCCGGCCGAAGCGGCCGGCTCCGCTGAAGCTGCCGGCAGCACCGGTGTCCCGGTGACAGCCTGCGTATTCGGCCCGGTCATGTCGACGGCGCCGGCGCTGTTGCCGGACATGGCAACGCCCACGGCCAGCACCGTTGCAACGGCGCTGGGCGCGCTGCTCGAGCTCACGATCGTGCGCGGCCCATCGGCGGAGGGCTTCGCGGTGCCGGCGGCGAGTCTCGCCGCGACCGTCGAGGCGCTGGCCGGCGACGCGAGCGTCACGCGCTATGTCCTGACCGGCGTGCCGGGCGAGCCCGCGAGCGCCGCCGAGAAGGCCGCGCTCGCTGCCACGCTGCCCGGCGCACAGCCGCTCGGCTTCGAGACGCTCGCGAGGCGTGCGCTCGCGTGCAAATTCGACCTCTGCCAGTTCGAGTTCGCGGTGCAGCCGTGGCGACTCGACCGCGCGACGCTGCGCCGGCTGCGCGTGCCCATTGCGCTGGTGGCGGCCTCGCTCGTGGTGGCGATCGTTGGCGCGAACGTGCAGTGGCTGATGCTTGCGCGTCAGCGCGACGCCATCAACACGCAGATGACCGAATTGCTGCTCAACGCCTTCCCGAAGACCACCGTGGTGCTCGATCCCGCCGGGCAGATGTCGCGCCAGCTTTCGCAACTGCGCGTGGCCGCGGGCGAGCCCTCGCCCGACGACTTCCTCGTGCTCGCGGACGGCCTCGCACGCTCGCTCGGGCCCGTGCCTTTGAACGGGATTGCGGCGCTCGACTATCACGACCGGCGCCTCGACGTGACCTTCAAGCCGGGCGTCAATGTCGACGCCGACCTCAACAAGCGCCTCGCGCGCAATGGCCTTGCGGGCACGCAGGACAGCAGCAGCGGCAAATGGACGATCAGGAGCGCATCGTGAAGACATCGGGTTCGAGCGGCGCATGGGCTCAGGCTCTGAGCGAGCAGTGGAGCAACTTCTGGGAGGGGCGCACGGCGCGCGAACAAGTGCTCCTGACGTGGGGCGGTGCGCTGCTGGCTGTGGCGATCGGCTATTCGGTGCTGTGGCAGCCGGCGGCGGACGGCCGCGCGCGTCTGCGCGAGAGCCTTCCCGCGCTGCAGCGAGGGCTCGCGCAGATGACCGCGCAGGCCGACGAGGCCCGCGCGCTCGCGGGCGCGGCGGCGAGCGTGGCGCCGGGTGGCCAGGCGCTCAAGGACGCGCTCACCGCTTCGCTCTCCGACCACGGCATGCCGGCCGCGCAGGTCCAGTTGATCGGCACGACGGCGCAGGTACAGATGAAGAATGCGTCGTTCCCTGCCTGGTCGGCCTGGCTCGACGACGTGCGCAAGCAGTACAAGGTGCAGGTGGTCGAGGCGCACATCACGGCGCTCAAGGCCGACGGTCAGGTCGATTTGACCGCGTCGCTGCAGCCGGCGAACGCGCGTTGAGCGCGGGCAGCGACAGGAGATCCTTAGCATGTCTTACTGGATGCGGCGAGCCCGCGCCGTGTTGCCCTGGCTTTTCGTAGCCGTGTTGTCCGTGGGCGTGGTGCTGCTCGTACGTCTGCCCGCTGCGTGGATCGCGCCGCAGTTCGCGCGCGCAACCCAAGGCCACATCAATCTCGTCGATCCGCAAGGCTCGCTCTGGCGCGGCTCGGCCACACTCATGCTCGCCGCTGGCCACGACGTGCAGGGGGCGACGCTCCTGCCGGGCCGCATCGAATGGCGCACTTCGTTCTGGGCGCTCCTCACGGGTCGTGTGCGCATGCAGATGCGCCAGACCGAGGCCATGCCCGACCCCGTCGACGTCGAAGCGACGTTGCGCGGCGCTACCGTCACGCCAGGCGCGATCGCGGTGCCCGCGTCGCTGCTCACCGGGCTCGGCGCACCGTTCAACACGCTCGATCTCGATGGCAACGTGCGGCTCGCGTGGAGCCCCTGGCGCGTATTCGGCACCGATGCGTTCGGGCGGCTCACCGTCACGCTCGCCGAGATGAGCTCGCGCGTCTCGCTGGTGAAGCCGCTAGGGTCGTATGAGGCGGTGCTCCAGGCGCAAGGGGCGTCGTCCACGCTCGATCTGAGCACACAGAAGGGGCCGTTGCTGCTCGATGGGCACGGCACGTTCTCGCGCACGTCGGCGTCGTTCAACGGCACCGCGAGCGCAACGCCCGATCAGCGAGAGAATCTGGCGGGATTGCTGAACCTGCTGGGACGGCCCACTGGGGAAGGGGCCGTGGCGTTGAGTTTCATGCGCTGAGATTCGCCGTTCACGAGCTCGCGCCGCGCAAAGCGTCCCAAAGCGGCCCGTAGCAACACTAAACAGCCCCAAATGGCCCCAAGCGGCCCCAAGCGGCCCGTGGCGCCGCCCGCGTCTGCGGGCTTACTCCGAGCGTGTGCCTTGCGCCGCCGCGTCCTGTGTTGCACCGCGCGCGGATGAAACCGACCCTTGCACGCCCGATGCCTCGACAGGCGCCGGCACTGCAACGCCCCCCGTTTCCCGATCCATCTGCGAGACGTCCCAGCCGCCGCCGAGCGCCTTCACGAGTCCCACCGATGACACCATGCGCTGCCCCGCGATGCTCGCGAGCTTCTGCTGCGCCGTGAATGCCGTGGTCTGGGAGGACAGCACGTTCTGATAGTCGGTTGTGCCCGCCTTGTATTCGTTCGTGACGATCTGCAGCGCGTGCTGCGCCGACTGCACGGCCTGCAGCTGCACCACGATTTCCTGCGCGAGGATGCGCTGCGACGCGAGATTGTCCTCGACGTCCTGGAACGCGGCCAGCACGGTCTGGCGGTAGACCGCGACCTGTTGGTCGTAGGCCGCGCGCGCCGCTTCGGTCTGTGCGCTGCGCAAGCCCGCGTCGAACACCGTGGCTGCGAGCGACGGGCCGAGCGTCCAGAAACGTGACGGCATGGAGAGCAGCTGCGAGAGCACCGAGCTTTCGAAGCCACCGCTGGCCGAGAGCGTCAGCGTGGGAAAGAACGCGGAGATCGCTACGCCGATCTGCTCGTTCGCCGCCGCCGCCTTGCGCTCCGCCGAGGCGATGTCGGGGCGCCGTTCGAGCAGCGCCGAGGGCATCGTGACTGGCACGGTGGGCGGCGTGGCCGTCAGCGGCGAGGGTGGAACCGAGAACGCCGAGGCCGGCTGGCCGACCAGCACGGCGATTGCGTGTTCGTCCTGGGCGCGGGCCACGCCATTGTCGATGGCGGCGGCCTGTGCCGACTGCAGCTGCGTTTGCGCCTGAATCACGTCGGCGCGCCCCGCGACGCCCTGCGCGTACTGGTTCTGCGTGAGCTGCAGCGACTTCTGATAGGCCACGACGGTATCGTCGAGCAGCTTTTGCTGCGCATCGAGCGAGCGCAGCGCGAAGTACGTCTGCGCGAGCGTGGCCTGTGCGGAAAGGCGCGCGTTGGCCAGGTCGGCGGCGGCGCCCTGCTGGCCGGCTTCCTGTGCGCTGACCGTGCGGCTCACCTTGCCCCAGAGGTCCGGCTCCCAGGTGGCGTCCAAGCCCAGGTTGACGTTGTTGGTGATCGAGTTGCCGCCCGTAAAGCCGCTGTTCGAGCTCGACACGCGCGAGGGGCTGCGCGAGCGCGAGCCGGAGAACGAGGCGCTCACCACCGGGAAATACGCGGCGCGCGCCTCGCCCACCAGCGCGCGCGCCTGGCGGTACGCGGCGGCGTATTGCGCGACGGTCTGGTTGCTGGCGTTGAGCTGATCCATCAGCCCGTTGAGCTGCGCGTCGTCGTAGATGAGCCACCAGGGCCCACGATCGGTGGTATCGCCGGGCTGCGCAACTTTCCAGCCTTCCGGCGCCTCCTTGTAGGACGCGGGTACCGCGGTGGCCGGCTTGTGATAGTCGGGACCCACGGCGCAACCGCTCAACTGAAACGCGAGCGCCGCCGCCGCGCACATCAGGGCAAGCCTGGGCGCACGACGCGCGCTGCGGCTAACGTGGGCAGCGCCATCGGCTAGCGCGCCCTCGCGCAGGCGGCTCGACGCTTGAAGATGGCGGTCGGAATGGACGAAACGGCAAGACATGCAAGGAATTCCTGTCGATGCGGCTGGCGAATTGGGCGAAAGTCCAGGTCGAGAGTCCAGGGCGAAAGTCGCGAATGGCCAGGGCGCGTAAACACTCGGCGGCGCGCGCCATTGTCATTGTGTGCGCAGCTACGGCCAGGCCCGACTCGGATCGAGGGGCCAGCAAGTTGCGGCAATGGTAGCGCACACGCCGCGCGCAGCGCGGAACCTGCAAGGGTAAGCCGGGAGTGTCTGAGGGTGTGTTACGGCGCGCCGGCCGCAAATTACGCGTCGTTACGGCGCCAGCGGCGCAGCGCATGGACGGCGTGCAGGGCGGCGGTGCCCGCGCGCGTATGCGTGCCACGCGTGGTGCTGGCCCGGCGGCACGCGACCTGGACGCCAGAACACGCGGCTTTTGCTGCCGCCGTGGTGGCTGCCGCTGCGCTCATGGCCGCAGCGACCACGGCCGAATCCGCTGCACGGGGCGTCACGGCGCCGGCGGCCACGGATGTGTCCGCCTCGCCGCGCTGGGCGCGGCGGCGGTCGGCCCACATCATCAGCACGACGGCAATCGAGCCGCCGGGCAGGACGAACATCGCTGCGTAGACCGCAAGCTTGCGCCAACGCGCCGCCCCGCCGGCTTGCGCGAAGGCAAGTCGGGCAGTGCAGGAGACCGAGCGGCCGATGCCGCCGAGCGCGTTCTTGAGGTACAGCATGGCGCAATGAACAGGAGAATTGGGGATTACCGGGAGCCTAAGTGCTTGCCTGTAATAATATTGACTATGCAATCAAACCACAACATACTTTGCATCGCATCAATTGTGCTGTTGTTTTTACGCCGCGATAGCGACGAATCGATGACCGATGCGTCACTCGATTTACCTGCCCAGGCAGACATATTACGGGCTAAAATTCGCCGGTCTTCGAAATGCATGAGAGCCATTCCCCATGAGCGAGGGTTCGTACGTGCCAGGCAAGGTCGGTGTCGAGCCGAGCCTCGGCTATTTCCTGTCAACGGCGCGCAACGTGCTGGCCGCGCGGATGGACCGCGCCGTTGCGCCGCTCGGGCTGACATCGTCGCAGATCGGCGTGATTTTGCTGCTGTGGTTCGAGCGTGCCAGCACGCCCAACGAGATGTCGCGCGTGTTGTCGTACGACACCGGCTCGATGACGCGCATGCTCGACCGCCTGGAAAAGAAAGGCTTTCTCGTACGCCAGCGCAGTCATGCGGACCGCCGCGTGGTCGAGCTCGCGCTCACGCCACTCGGGCGCGACGCAGCGCAGCAATTGCCCGCTCGGATTGCCACGGTGATGAACGACCAGTTGCGAGGCTTTTCCGCCGACGAAGTCACGACGCTCGTCACCCTGTTGCAACGCTTCATCGCGAACGACGCCCATGCGACGATGACGTGCGGCCAGGCGCAAAGCCCCACGGATTGGCCATCCTGGACATCTGACGAAGATCACGGCGAGGCATAGGGTAGATTTCGCGGCGCTTTTGCGCCAGATAGACTTCGCCTCGGCCGCGTCGTATTGCGCCTGGATTACTGTCTGGGCAGACAATGCCTCGACATGAAATTGCGGACTGTCGCCCGCGTGCGGTTCGTTGCAGCAGCAACGCTTCGCCTGAACCCGAAACTTCAGTAATGAAACTGAGCAAGGATCCTGAAGATGGACGCTTCCACCGCCGCGCCCTCGCCCGCTCCTGCCCGTGCGGAGCCCGCACCGTTCTCCGGCGGCACGCTCGCGCTGCTGACCGTGGGCCTCGCGCTCGGCACCTTCATGGAGGTGCTCGACACCTCGATTGCCAACGTTGCCGTGCCGACCATCTCCGGCAATCTCGGCGTCGCCAATAGCGAAGGCACGTGGGTGATCTCCTCGTATTCGGTCGCCTCGGCAATCGCCGTGCCGCTCACCGGCTGGCTCGCGCGGCGCGTGGGCGAAGTGCGCCTCTTCACGCTCTCGGTGATCCTGTTTACGTTCGCCTCTGCGGCCTGCGGCTTTGCCTCCAATTTCGAGACGCTGATCGCCTTCCGTCTCGTGCAAGGCCTCGTCTCCGGTCCCATGGTGCCGCTGTCGCAGACGATCCTCATGCGCTCGTATCCGCCCGAGAAGCGGGGGCTCGCGCTGGGGCTCTGGGCCATGACGGTGATCGTCGCGCCCATCTTCGGGCCGGTCATGGGCGGCTGGATCACTGACAACTACAGCTGGCCGTGGATCTTCTACATCAACGTGCCGATTGGCCTGTTCTCGGGCGCGTGCGCGTACCTGCTGCTGCGCGGGCGCGAGACGAAAACCACGAAGCAGCGTATCGACGCCGTGGGGCTCGCGCTGCTCGTGATCGGCGTGTCGTGCCTGCAGATGATGCTCGACCTCGGCAAGGACCGCGACTGGTTCAACTCGAAATTCATCGTCGCGCTCGCGATCATCGCGGCCGTATCGCTGGCGTTCATGCTCGCGTGGGAAGCCACGGAGAAGGAGCCCGTCGTCGATCTCTCGCTCTTTCGCGACCGAAACTTCGCGCTCGGCGCACTGATCATTTCGTTCGGCTTCATGGCGTTCTTCGGCTCGGTCGTGATCTTCCCGCTCTGGCTGCAGACGGTGATGGGCTACACGGCCGGAATCGCGGGCCTCGCGACTGCGCCGGTGGGACTGCTCGCGCTCGTGCTCTCGCCGCTGATCGGACGCAACATGCACCGGCTCGATCTGCGCATGGTGGCGAGCCTCGCGTTCATCGTGTTTGCGTTCGTTTCGCTATGGAACTCCACATTCACGCTGGACGTGCCATTCAGCACGGTGATCCTGCCGCGCCTCGTGCAGGGCATAGGCGTGGCGTGCTTCTTCGTGCCGATGACGACCATCACGCTATCGAGCATCTCCGACGAACGCCTCGCGAGCGCCTCGGGGCTCTCCAATTTCCTGCGCACGCTCTCGGGCGCGATCGGCACGGCGGCGAGCACGACGTTCTGGGAAAACGCGGCGATCTATCACCACGCGGTGCTATCGGAGTCGGTGAGCGTGTATTCGCCGAACACCAATGCGTACAGCGACGCGTTGAAGGGCCTTGGCTACGCGGGGGCGAACTTGACCGCGAAGCTCAATGAAGTGGTGACGGCGCAGGGCTACATGATGGCGACCAACGACTTCTTCCGCATTTCGTGCGCGGTATTCATCGTGCTTGCGGCGCTGGTCTGGATCACGAAGCCCAGAAAAGGAGCGGGACCGGCAATGGGCCATTGATGGCCCGCTGACGGTCCCGAGGTGACCGCCCGCGTGAGAGGTGCGGGCGGTGTGTGCTGTTGCAGCCGTGACGACGCGCGCGTATTAGCGTGCCGTGATGCCGCTGGTCTTGATTTCGACGCGGCGGTTTTGCGCACGGCCTTCGGCCGTGGCGTTCGATGCGATCGGCCGCGACTTGCCGTAGCCGTGCACTTCATACTGGCCGACATGCAGGCCATGCGACTGCAGGTAGTTGCGCACGGTTTGCGCACGGCGCAGGGAGAGGCGGTCGTTCAGTGCATTCGAGCCCGTGGAATCGGTATGGCCGTCGATCACGACCGTGCCGATGTTCACGCCGTCGCTGTCCGCGATGAGCTTGTTGAGCGCCTGCTTGCCTGCCGGCAGCAGGTCGTACTTGTTGACGGCGAAGTTGGCGTCTGCGCCCAGCGTGATGGTTTGCGGCTGCGTGTTGGCCTGCGGAGCCTGCGGCGGCGGGGGCGGCGGCTGGACAGCGGGCGGCGGCGGCGTCTGGCAAATGAACATGATCTCGCGCGGATCGTTCTCGGGCTTGAAGCCCGACACGGCGCGATCGGTCGACGAGACGCGCAGCGGCTCCTTGTCGCCGCAAATCTCGGTGACCTTCTTCATACAGGCCTTGGAGCTTTCGAACAGGCCGAGACACTGTACGCGATAGGCCTGCGTGCCGTTGGCGAGCGTCACGATGTCAAGGTTGTAGGTCGGGCCCGACGCGGTCGTGCAACCAGCCGCGACGACGATAAGGGCAGCCAGTGCGCTGACTGGCAGAAGTCGCATTTTCATTTTCGATTCGAATGATGGAAGAGGAATGTACTGTCGTCCGGCGCACGCCGAAGCAGTGCCACGATACGACCCCTCGACACGTCACCCAATCAGATAATGCTTAAATGCACAATCGAAGTGATTCGATTCGGAGTCCGCGCGATCAGGATGAGCGGGCCGCTTTGTGCTGGTCGCGGCGCGCGCCCTGACAGACTCAGCGCGTCGTCAGGGCGCAGACTCATCACGCAGATTCAAGGAGAGGAGGCAGTGGGGGCCGCGCCCGACACCGCCGATGCGGGTTCCTGCGCGGGCGCCGCACTCGTGTCGGCGGCGTCGTTGGCCGCGCCCTGGATCGGCTGCTCGATACCGGTGCGCACGTATTGCTTGAATGCCGCGCCCGCAGCCCACGGGTCGGGCTTGCAGCCGAGCGAGCTGTCGCAATGCGCCGCGAAGCCGATGGTGGTCGTGCCGTCGCTGTTGTGAGTCCGCGTGATTTCGTAGGCGAGCGCGCGCTTGCCGCCGCCGGGGCCGGCGGTCTGGATCAGCGTGTCGGTCACGGTCTGCACTTCGTATTTCGAATGACCGCGCACCCAGTCCTGGGCGCGCTGCCACCAGATGTCGCACTGTGGCTTGTCGCTGCAGGTGAGCGGCGCGGTGGCGATCTGCATGACGTCGGGATTCACCTGGCCCGGTGGCGCGCAGGCCGCAAGCGCCGCGCAAAGCAGGATCGGCAGAGTTCGTTTCATCGCGTGGGTTCCTCCCTGAATGGGCACGCGTCGCGCGCGGCCCGGTCGTCTTGTCGTTGGCATGCGGGGCATCGGCGTGCACGGCGTATTTCGGCGCGCAATGCCCATAAAACATTGGACCGCGCACGCGCATTCGCGTTTCAAGCAAATGGGATGCCCGAATCGGGCGACGCAGCGCGCTGCATGGCGCGCGCTGCCGTCACGCGCCATCCGATGGCGTTTTGCGTCGCGCAGAATGCGGCGCAAAACGCGGCACGGCAACGGGTCAAACGCTGAAGCGGTTGAGCGTGTAGGCGCGATACGCGGTCACGAAGGCGTCGAACGAGCCGACTTCCTCGCGCTCGAGCTTCGCTTGTTCATCTAGCGACTCGCGCGCGAGCGCTTCGAATTGTGCCATCGCTTGCGTGTCGAGCGGACGCGAGAGGAAATGCGCCGCATGACGCTCGCTTTGCGCGAGCGCAAATTGCAGGAAGGATTGCTGGTTGTCGCGCATCGTTTGCAGCACGCGCGCCGAGGGCGTGAGCGATGCATCAGCGAGCTTCGCGCGCTGTGTCGCGAGCGAGCGCGCATGCTCGTCGCCACCGTGCAGCGCGTCCAGCACGGCTGCACTGTGCTCGATCTTCGCGAGCAGTTCGGCGGCCCAATCCTGCAGCGAGATCGTCTCATTGGCGCGCTTGAGCTCGAGGCCCGGGCGGCGCCCCTCTTTCGTGACGAGCCCGAAGTTCTCGTTGGCCTGCTCATATTCGGCTGCGGGCAACAGCGGGCTGTCTTCGAGCGCGCAAGCGAGCAGGTAGGCGTCGAGAAAACGCGCCGTCTCGAGCGAGATGCCGGTGGGCTCGAACGGATCGATGTCCATGCAGCGCACCTCGACGTATTGCACGCCGCGCGCGGCGAGCGCATGCAGCGGCCGCTCGCCGGGGTACGTGATGCGCTTGGGGCGGATCGTCGAATAGAACTCGTTTTCGATCTGCAGCACGTTGGTGTTGATCTGCACCCACTCGCCGTCGCGGTGCGTGCCGATCGCCTCGTACGGCGGATACGGCTGGCTCACCGCCTGCGCGAGCGCGTCGAGATAGCCCGGCAGCGTGTCGTAGTCGGCGCGCAGCGCGGACTGGCCCGTGGTGTTCGAGTAGCCGAGGTCGCTCATGCGCAGGCTCGTCGCGTACGGCAGATAGAGCGTGTTCGCGTCGAAGGTGTCGAGCGCATGCGCGCGGCCGCGCAAAAAGCGCCCGTCGAGCGCCGGCGAGGCGCCGAACAGATACATCAGCAGCCAGTTCGTGCGGCGGAAGTTGCGGATCAGCGCCAGGTAGCGCTCCGACTGATAGTCCGTCTGCGTGGCTGTGGACTGCTCGTGCGCGTGCAGTGCGCGCCACACTTCTTCGTTAAGCGAATAGTTGTAGTGGATGCCCGCGATGCACTGCATGGTGCGGCCGTAACGCAGCGCGAGCCCCATGCGGTAGACGTACTTGAGGCGGCCGATGTTCGAGTCGCCGTAGCGGGCGATGGGAATGCCGTCGTCGGTGTCGGGCAACAGGCCCGGCATCGATTCGTTCCACAGCATTTCGCCGTCGCGCGCGAGCACCCCGTAGACATAGCGATGAAGCTCGTCGAGCTTCGCGAGCGTGATGGAGGCGTCTTTTTCGGCGGGCGTGATGATCTCGATCAGCGCTTCCGAATAGTCGGTCGTGAGCGACGGATGCGTGAGGGCCGAGCCAAGCGCTGTCGCATGCGGCGTCATGGCGAGATGGCCGTCGCGCGTCACCCGCAGGCTTTCCTTTTCGATGCCGCGCAGACCGCGTGTGAGCGCGTCGCGGTGTGGCCCGGCGCTCAGCACGGAAAGGCGCTGCGTGAGAACGTCGTTCGTGCGTGTAGAGGTCGTGTCTGGCATTGAAGGCAGGTCGGGCTCTGGCCGGCGACGCCGTGCTGCACGCGCCGCCGACAAGGGATTTTCGGTAGCGGGCACTTTAACATCTCGCCGGAAGACCTGCTTGAGGCCCCTTCGGGCGGGGTTTTGCGGCTGGCTCAGCGCGTGCGCGCGACGGCCCGCCATGGCCCGCCGCGATCGGGTGTGCGGATCGGCGAGCGTTTCGCGCGCTCGCGCGAGCGCCGTAATCGGATGGATGTCGCGGAAGCGCTAGCCGCCGCGCGCCGCGCCAGCGCGATCGGCAATCTCATTCCAGAGATGCATCGCGGCATAGGCGCGCCAGGGCCGCCACGCCTCGGTGCGCGCGCGCTGCTGCGTCGCGCGCACGAGCGCGGGGTCGCGTGCGGCGATGGCCTGCATGAGCACGAGGTCGGTGGCGGGCCACGCATCGGCGTCGCGCCACGCACGCATGGCCACATACTCCACCGTCCAGGGGCCGATGCCAGGCAGTGCGAGCAGTCCGGCGCGCATGGCGTCGAGGGTGGCGCGCTCGGCGGCCCTGTCGGCACTGGGCTCGCCAGGACAATTGCGGCGTTTGCTGGCTGCGCGAGGCGCGGCGTGTTGCGCCGGCGCACGCTCGATGGCGAGCTCACCGCTTGCCACCGCCGCCGCGAAGCCCTGTAGCGCGGCCACACGCTTGCCTGGCATGCCGATGCCTGCGAGGTCGGCAGCGGCCAGCGCGGCCGGCGTTGGAAAGCGCCACGCGGTGCGTGCGTGCGCGTGGCCGTCGATGCGCTTGCCTACGCGCTCGACTAGGCGGCCCACGATGGTGGTCGCGGCTTTCACGCTCACCTGCTGGCCGACGATCGCGCGCACCACGAGCTCGAAGCCCGACCACGCACCCGGCACGCGCAGCCCCGGCGCCGCGGCGACGAGCGGCGCGAACCATGGATCGGTGGCGAGACCCGCACCGATTGCAACCGGATCTGCCGCCACGTCGAAGATGCGTGCGAGCGGTGCGGCAAGCGCGGCTGCATGAGCGCTCACTGGTCCGTCGATCTCGACGACGAGGCAACGCTTTCGCGCATGGCGGCGCACGGCCAGCGTGCCGCTCGCACCGTTGAAATCAATCGCGCGCAGCCAGGCACCGTCCTCCACGGCCTCGACGCCGGGCGTGGCACGCCCGGCCAGAAAGCGCAGCATGCGCGGCCAGTCGTACGGCGCGCGAAACGGCAGCTCGAGGGTGGCATCCGGCTGCGGGACGGCGTTTCGCGATTGCTGCGGTTCGTTCGGCAGGACGGCGCTCAAGCGGTGGTCTCCGGCGTGGCGGTAGCGCGGGCGCGCTTCGAGCCCCGCACCGGTGGGTCATCGGCAAGTCCCGGTTCGGCTACGCGGACTTCGCCCGCGCGCGCCTCGGCATCGATGAGCGCTGCCTTGCGCGCGAGCCCCCAGCGGTAGCCCGCGAGCGCGCCGCCCTTTTGCACGACGCGGTGGCACGGAATCGCCAGTGCCACGGGGTTCGACGCGCACGCGCTCGCGACGGCGCGTACCGCGCGCGGCGCGCCGAGCGTTTCGGCGATCTGCGTGTAGCTGCGCGTCTCGCCGTACGGAATGTGCTGGAGCGCGTCCCAGACACGTTGCTGGAATGCCGTTGCGGCAATGTCGAGTGGCAGCTCGATATGTTCGCGGCGGCCATGCAGATAGGCGTCGATTTGCGCGACGAACGGCGCGAGTCCCGCCGCGTCCTCGATGCAGCGCGCGTTCGCGAAGTCGGTGGCGAGGCTCGCGCTCAGCTCGCCCGGATCGTCACCGAATGCGATCCGGCAGATGCCCTTGTCCGTCGCCGCGACGAGCACGCGCCCGAGCGGTGTGACCGCGTTCGCATAGCGGATCGTGAGTCCCGCGCCCTTGCGGCGAAACGCCGACGGTGCCATGCCCAGCTCGCCCGCCACGCTCTCGTAGAGCCGCGATGACGAGTTGAAGCCGGCGTCGGCGCTCGCGCGCGTGACGTCGGCGCCTTGCGCGAGCGCGTCGCGCAGCACGGCGCCGCGGCGGGCGGCCTGGTATTGGCGCGGCGAGACGCCCAGCACGCGCTTGAAGAGACGCTGCAGATGAAACGGGCTCAGATGCACGGCCTCGCCGAGCTGCGCGAGCGTGAGGCGCGCCTGGGGATCGGCGTCGAGGGCGGCACAGGCGCGGCGCACGATCTCGAGCTCGCGCGGCAGGCCGCCGGGCCGGCAACGCTTGCATTCGCGGTAGCCAGCAGCGCGCGCGGCGTCGGCATCGGCGAACAACTCTACGTTCTCGCGGCGCGGCAGGCGCGACGCACAGGACGGACGGCAAAACACGCCCGTCGTGCGCACGCCGTAGAAGAACTGGCCATCGGCACGCGCGTCGCGCGCCGCGATGGCGGCCCAGCGCTCGTTATCGGTGGAAAAAGCGGTGGCAGACCCGGAGACAGACGCGCTGTCGAAGTCGGCGGCGAGCTCGCCGTGAGCGGCGGTCGGGATGGCGTTCATTTCGTGACTCCCGGAAATGGCGGATTCGATGGTCCCACTGTAGCGGCTTGTACGCATGACGGCCTGCCGGATCTTGCGCTGTCGTTCAGATGCGGTCGGCTAGATGCGGTCGGCCAGATGCGCTCAGCTAGACGCGGTCGGATAGCCGATCTGGCACCGCTTAGACGCCGCCGTTACCTGGCTGCCGCCTGACTGCCATAGGGATGCGACAACGAGTGCGTCAATTTGGCACGATTGCGGGTTTTCCCTTAAAAACTTGTTGCGTCGCGTCAGGCCGCTGTGTATAGTGGTTCCTGTCTCCTCCATGTCTCCTCCTGATATGGATTAAGCCCGCTCACCGTAGCGGGCTTTTTTTCGTCCAGCGATTCCATCGCCCTGCCAGCTGGCTCCCCGTGGCCGCGCATCGCCATTTTCCGCCTGATCTCCCTCCCCTACACTGTGTAGATGTGCCACTTTGGGAAGAGCCATGCAAATCCAGATTCGCGAAATCGACCATGTTGTGATCCGCGCGGCTGATCTCGCCGCCATGACGCGCTTCTACTGCGACGTGCTGGGCTGCAGCGTCGAGCGCGAGGAGCAAAAATTAGGGCTCGTGCAGTTGCGCGCGGGCCGCTCGCTCGTCGATCTGGCCGCGGTCGGTGGGCCGCTCGACCGCGATGGCGGTGCGGCGCCGTCGAGCGCGGCCGGCAATATGGATCATCTGTGCCTGCGTGTGGAGCCCTTCGATGGCGAGGCGCTCAAGGCCTGGCTTACGCAGATGGGCGCACGCCCGGGTGAGGTGGTCGAACGCAACGGCGCAGAAGGTATCGGACCGTCGTTGTACCTGTTCGACCCCGAGGGCAACATGGTCGAACTGAAAGGGCCGGCTGCGCGCTGATTGCTTCGTTCGGCCGCCCGGTAGCCGCGCTTTGGCCCTGACCGGCTGCATCAAGTCTGGCGCGGCGGCCGCGAGGCCCCCGCTGCCCAATCAAACGTTCTCAGGTGCCTTTAAGACGGTCCATTCGACCGCTACCGGCTCGCTCACGGTATTGCCGATCCAGGCGGCGCGGTCCTGCACGGTGCATTGCAGGCGCATCGTACGCTCCGCCAGTGCGCCGAGGGACGCCGCCACGCCCTCGCCCAGCGACCAGACGGTCACGTTGCGCAGCCGTTCCACCTTGCCGCGCACACCCTGCCACCAGATCTCCGAGGTGCGTCCACCGTAGGCGATCACGATCACCTCCTCGGCGCGCGAACTCGCTTTGGCGATCCGGCGCTCGTCGGGCTGCCCCACTTCGATCCACGTCTGCACCGCGCCGGTGTAGTCCTTGCTCCAGAGGTCGGGCTCGTCGGTGTCCGACAGGCCCTTGCAGAATTCGAGACGCTCGCTCGCGAAAAGCGCGAATGCGACGATGCGCACCATCATCCGCTCGTCAGTTTCGGACGGATGACGCGCGATCGTGAGCGCATGGTCGGCGTAGTAATGCCGGTCCATGTCCGCGATCTGCAGTTCTGTCTTATAGATGGTCGATTTGAGTGCCATACCGAGTCCAGCGCGAGTTCAGCGCCGCGCAAAAGCCGCACATGATAGCGAGTTTCCAGCACATCCTGTGCCGCAATCATCGAACGGCGACGCGCTGGACCGTCAGGATGGTCGGTCGCAAAAATGACGGTGCAATGACGGGATTAAGGCAGGCGGGCCGCTTGAAGACCCGATCGGGGTGCGCATGCCGCTCGTGGCGGGCCGAGTGCCATGGGCCCGACGCGCTTGCGGCATGCCTTTGGAGCGTTGGTGCAACGGACGATGCGCGAGCGGCATGGCTCGCGTGGGACGCGTAGAGATCGGCGGCTTGCAGGCGCGCCGGGGTCCAGCTTGCGTGCGTTACTGCTTGATGAAGCGGTCGGTGGTCCAGAGCCCTTGATCGTCTGCATTCGCCGCGTTGACGAACTCGACATCGTGGCCCACTACGCGCACGACGCGGAACGACTGATTCTCAGGCGTGGAGAGGCAACGGTAATCGGCGAAATACTCCTGCACCTGCTGATGCTCACCGGCTTGCTCGTGCATGGAGACCGCGTCGAGCTTGTCCTTCGAGAGGCAGCCATACGAACCGGCCTTGAGCTGCACGGTTTGCTGTGGTTTCACCACGAAATCCTGCGCCTGAGCGGAAACGGCGCAAAAGAGACCGGTGGTGAATGCGGTCATCGCGAATAGCATTTTCATGATTGCCTCCTGTCTTATCAGAGCTGGCACTTTACGGCTTACTCCGATCCCGTATAGAGCTGCGGACTTATACTCAGGTTAGCTATGTATTTAACTTCCACTCACGAGGCAACTTTTCCAATCTAGAAGACTGCAAAAGAACTGCAAGAAGAACTTGTGTGCGAGCGCAGCAGTCATGCATGGCCACATCGGGCTTAGGGTCCGCCAAAATCTGCCCCGACTCTGTTCCAGCGCGATTGGCTGGAGCGCGAACGCTATCGAGTCCGGCGCTCACCCTTGCAAGACAAGGCAGACGCCGCTCAAAGACTGTTTGATGAAGCGTGCGAATGAAGTGCTTTAATACATTGCCCGCTTATTTGACGCGGTGCACATCAAGTCGAAGCATAGCCACTCGAGCGCCTAGCCAGTTAGTCATCGAATGCAGAATAAAAACGATGCCAGGCACGCACCGGGGTGTCGTTCTGCCAGGCGCTCGTTGCGTGAAATACACTTTCGTCTTCACTTGCGCGACTGCAATCTTCGTGGATAAATCGGGCTTCCCCACTGGAGAAACCCATGACTCTCGCCCACTGGTTGCCGTTCGCGATCGCGTCGGCCATTCTCGTTGCCATTCCCGGGCCCACCGTTCTGCTAGTCGTGTCCTATGCGCTTGGCCATGGCCGCCGCTACGCGCTGGCGACGACTGCTGGCGTCGCGCTCGGCGACTTCAGTGCGATGACGGCATCCATGCTCGGCCTTGGTGTGATCCTGGCCGCCTCTGCGGCGCTTTTTTCGATGCTCAAGTGGGTGGGTGCCGTGTACCTGATCTATCTGGGCATCAAGCTCTGGCGCGCACCCGTGAGCACCGCAGAGGCGCCCGATACCTCCGAAACCCGCACCGGCCGAATCTTCGCGCACGCCTACGCCGTCACCGCGCTCAATCCGAAGAGCATCATTTTCTTCGTCGCATTCGTCCCGCAGTTCATCGACCCGCATGCGGCCGCGCTGCCGCAGATCGTTGTGTTCGAGGCCACGTTCCTCACCCTCGCCACGCTCAATGCGTTCGGCTACGCCTTGCTCGCGGCGGCCGCACGCAAGGCGGTGCGCAGCCCGCGTGTGCAGCGTCTCGTCAATCGCATTGGCGGTTCGCTGTTGATCGGCGCGGGGCTTTTCGCCGCCGCATGGAAGAAGTCGGCGACCTGAGCGCCCTTACTCCTGTGGCCGCCAGTTCGCAATCCATGTTTGCACCTGGTCGTCGCATTTCGCTCCTGCTTTGCGGCGCTGCCTTGCGCAGCGCGTCTGCGCCTGGCCGTGTCCGCCGGCCCGCTCATGCTCTACCATTACCGCCCAGGCATGCACGCTGCTGCACGGGGTGCGTGCGGCAGCCCACCTTGGCTCACGAGACCAGGTAATCACCTGTCGCACACGCTGTAGCTTTCCGGCTACAATGGAATCGCACCGCTTGACAACCAGGAGGTTATCGTGATCGAACACGTAATACTGGGCGCGTTTCTGGTTATACCCCTCGTCATTGTCGTCTTCCTGTTTTCCGACGAAATCCTCGAGGAGCATAGGCAGCGCGTGCAAGCGGGGGCTCCTCATATCGACTGGCGTCATCCGCTGCGTAGCATCCTGCACCACTGAGCCCCAGTGGCAGGATTGCAGCCCGGGCTGATTCCCGGGCAAATGGCCCGCGCGCCACGCGGGAGGACGCGCTTGAGCGTGGGAGGCACTCGTGGAATTCGAGTTCTCCTGGATGGCGTATTTCCTCTCGCTGTTCGCGCTGATGGTGTGCTCCATCGCGCTCACCCTGCTCTGTCCTGGCGCCGGCAAGCGTGAGGACGGCGTTGCGCGCGAGCGCGGCGCCGATTCGGCTCCATCCACGGAAGAAGCCGCGCACGGCGCGTCGCAACCCTGCGATCGCGGTACCTTGCCTGCGCATCCGGGCGATGACGCATGACCGGCGTGCGCGCCTGCGCCTGCCGTCAATTCCACGCGCTGAGCCGGCATCCGCGTAATTCTTCGCTCGCGTAATTCGTCGTTACCACTTGCAGCACCTGTATCCGTGCTTCGCACCCACAATCCCACGCATGTATTCGAACGGTTCTCGAGGGGAACAACATGCGAAAGATTGCAGCCGTACTGCTGACGGCGGGATGCGTGATGGCGGCTGGCCCGGCCAGTGCGCATGATCATGGCGGCGACGTGGTGGGTGCACTGGTCGGCGGAGCGCTGATCGGTGCGGTTGTGGGTGCCGCGATGAACAGTGCCCCAGCGGTGGTTTATCAGGCGCCGCCCCCGGTCTATGCCGAGCCGGCACCGGTGGCCGCTCCGGTCTACGCGGAACAGGCCCCCATGTACGCCGCCGCGCCTGCACCGGCGCCTGGCGGTTGCTACGATCAATACTCGGGCCGCTACGTGCAATGTGCGCCGGCACAACTTGCTCCGCCGCCGCCGGCACAGTATGACGACGACTACGGACAGCCTGCCGGTTGGTAAGCCAGATAGTTCGGTATGCAAACCAATGTTGGATTGACCCCACTGAAACACGGCTGCCTTTCGGAAACCGGAAGGCAGCCGCGAGCGCGCTCATCGCCTACAGCAAAACCGCCTGCTCTACAGGTGTGACCTGCAGATTCAGTTTTTGCGTCAGCCGGACCACGGTGAACTCCACCGCGCGCCCGATGCGCGAAGCGTCGAGCAAGCGCTGCAGCGCATCGATTCCATCGACGGCCAAGCCGTCGATCGCGACGATCGTATCGTCGACCCGCAGACCACCTAACGCGGCGGGGCTTCCCTTGACGATTTCCATCACACGCACACCGCTAGTCGTTGGGAGTTCGAAATAACGTTGCACCTTGCGCGCGACCGGCACGGTGGTGCCGGCAATGCCGACGTGTGCGCGTCGCACGCGTCCGTGAGCGAAGAGTTGCGTGATGACCCATTTGGCGGTGTCGATAGCCGTGGCGAAGCAGATGGCCTGCGCGCCGGGAATGATCGCGGTATTCACGCCGATCACTTGGCCCGCCGAATTCACGAGCGGACCGCCGGAATTGCCGGGATTGAGCGCGGCGTCGGTCTGGATCACGTCGTAGATCATGCGCCCGGAGTTCGAGCGCAGCGAACGGCCGAGCGCGGAGACCACGCCCGTGGTGACGGTTTGCGCGAGGCCCAGTGGACTGCCTACGGCAATCGCAATCTGTCCGACGCGCAGCTTCGCTGATTCGCCGAGTTCGGCGTGCGGCAGAACCTCGGACGCGCCGATGCGCAGCACGGCGAGATCGGTGCTCGGGTCGTCGCCGATGAGGTCGGCGTCATAGGTCGAACCGTCGGCAAGCGTCACGCGCAGCGCGCTTGCGCCGTGAACGACATGGCTATTGGTGAGCAGATAGCCGTCGGGCGTGAACAGAAAACCCGAGCCGGTGCCACCGCGTACGGCGGCGCTGCCAGGCGTTCTGCGCTCGACAGCAATATGGGCGACGGATTGCTGGACACGTTCGAGTGCCCCGATGACGGTTCGCGAATAGGCGTCGAGGAGGGCGCCGTCGTCCTCAGCGCGAGGGTGTGCACCGTCAGACGAAAGGCCGCGAGCGAGATCGTCAATGAAGGAGGGTCGGCTTCCCACGATCAGAATTCTCCGATGAGTGTGGGCCGTACATGCAGGGAACACGCGGCAATTTCAAGAGGCCCGCCGATTTGGCAAAAAGCTGCGGGAGGCCGCGTATCGAGGGTCGGAAGATCTTGTCTGCACGAAGGTTAACGATTGTCAGATCGACGGCTCGGCCATTGATGGTCAAGAAGCGAGCCGCGCCAATGATTTGGCGGCGACGTCCCCTCGCGCCGTGTAGTTAGTAGTGGCAAGCTCTTGGCCGCGGCCCCTGCCGCGGCATTTTTTTTGTCTGCGAATTCATCTGAAGAGATCACTGGCGCGATCGCGGCGGCGTGCCCGAAAAGAAAGAAGCCCGCTCTTTGGCGGGCTAATCCATGCTCGGGTTACATGGCGAGGACAATCGGTTGTGCCGTGCCGCCATGAAGGTGGCGGGCAGGCCGGTAGTGCGTTCAGGCCGCAGCGCTCCTTGTCTGGAGGCGCTCGAGTTGCGTCATGAGCGAGTCAATCGTACGGAACTGGGCGTGCGAGAGCTGTGCGGTATCGAGCAGATTTGAAAGGCGCTGGTGCCAATAGTCGAACGAGAGAAAGGGGATCGTGCCCTCCGTGAGCAGCGACGGAACCATGACGCGCATGATGTGCGCAATTTCCTGATCGATGAATTTCACTGTGCGCCCCGGTGAACCGTCGAGATCTCATGGTTGGATACGTCGTCTTGCCACTCTAGTGCGCCGGCAAAGCGTGTACAGCTATCACAATGGATAGGGGGCAAAGAGGGCGGCATGCCCGGTGCGCCGAACCCTTGTCAATAGGGGCGTCGAGCCCTCCCGCCGCGTGCCCGGCAGGCTCGAATCGGGGCATATCCTGGTGTCGTGCCGTGGCACTCAGTGTCGCCAGCCATGGCCGTAGCCGCCAAAGCCGACCCCAATATCGACGGACGGCGCCGCATAGTAGCCCGGCGCATAGCCGTAACCGTAGGCCGGTGCCGGCGCATAGGCATACGGCGGGGCGACGATGCAGCCTGTGAGGCTCGCAAGCCCCGTGGCTAGCGCGATTGTGCAACAGAGTCGGATTGTCTTCATCGTTTTCTCCCAATGCACCTATTGTTGGCGCGCGCGCCGTGGGAAAACGAAACGATATGTGACGGGAGTTTACGAAGCCGCGGGACTCGTGAGGCAGCAGCCGTGGCCAGACGGTTTCGCGACGTAGCGCATGGCGACGCGCGTTACTTACACTTGCTTTCGATTCCTTACCTTTGTGGATTTTGGCGGAATTTACGATGCGGTATTTCCCGTGCAGCTATGGGGCGAAATAGCGTGTCTGAATTATGGCGTCAGACCGCTTTTCATATGATTAAAACAGCGGAATGGCCCACAATCAATGAACGCTTTTGACACAGTCATTCTGACTTTCCTCACACAAATACATCTCGCACCCATCGCCGACCACGCGATAAGGGTGATCGCAGGGCTTTATACCTTCAAAGGCTTTTTGCTGATTCCATTGCTGTGGTGGATGTGGTTTCAGCCCGGCGAGCGCCGCGACTGGCGGCGCGAGATGGTTATCGCGACGGTGGCGAGCGGTCTGATCGCGCTTGCTGTCGGCCGTTTTCTGGCGCATTTTCTGCCGTTCAGGGTACGGCCGATCTTCAACCCGGATCTGCATTTGCACTTCGCAATGGAGTCGCTGCGCGATAGCGGATTGACCGGCTTCAGTTCCTTTCCAAGCGATCACGCGATGCTATGGGCGGCGATTGCCATGGGGATATTTCTGGTTTGGCGGACAGTGGGTGCGCTGGCGCTTGTTTATACCGCGATCTTTATTTGCCTGCCGCGCGCCTATCTTGGCTTTCATTACCCGACTGACCTGCTCGCCGGCGCCGCAATCGGCATCGTCATTACCTGGATCTTGACGCGCGACTGCGTCCGCGAGCGCACCGCCGCTCCGGTTCTGCACTTGACGGTGCGCTTTCCGGGGCCCGCTTCGGTGCTCGCGTTTCTCGTGTGTTTCGAGCTGATCACGCAGTTCGACGACCTGTTGAGGCTCGCGCACTCGGTCTCGAAAGCGGTCTGAGTGGTGCGAGCAGCGGGGAGGGGCTTGGAGCCCTTGCGCTGCGCTCACTCCTCGCACCGAACGTCCTGCTTGCGGACGACGATGATCACCGGATACGTGCCGTGCTCGAGCTCCACGCGCGTGACTACCGACATCGTCGTGTCGCCGCTGTCGTCATACACGCTCACTCGCTCGTTGCGCAAACTGACAACGCCAACGCAGTTGGACGCACGCCCTTCCTCGGAAACCTGGCACTGGATGGGATTGTCGGCCAGGTAGCGATACTTGTTGTCGCTCGACTGGTATTCGCGAAAGCTTTGCGCCGAACCGCCCACGCCGGTGACATAACCGATGGCGCACGATTCGTTCGACGTGTCGCTCGCCGGGGATGTCCCGGCCACTGCAAGCGCGCTCGTGGCCGCGAGGGCCGCTGAAAGTAGCGATACGACGATGGGGTTTTTGGTGCCGTGTTTCATTGGGTCGACTTTGAGTAACGTGGGGCGTCCGGTCATTTCAATACATAACCTTCTAAAGGCCGTCATTGTGCTCTCGTATAAGGGTTTTGAGACGGGCGCGTCGATATTGTGTACTAACCTGTGTACTAAAAACCGAAAGTGCCCCGGTTATCCACAGCCTCCGCCAGTATTTTGCCCAAGTGACACCAACCGCGCAGCGGGCACCGCAAGCGGTCTTCTGGAGAGCGCCTCGTGTTTTCAAAAATAGCCTCCCCACCGACCCGACAAAACTGACGGAATAGCGCTCGCGAGTTTGCAATCACGCCCACCTGGGCACCCGACAGAACCGACAAAAGTATCGGTTCTAGGTCCGTTCTGGCATCGCGATACTACTGCGGTATCGCTCGCCCACAAGCGCGAAATCCTCTGCTAGGCTGAGTTCCCGAACGCTTGGAGATGCCAGTGAACGAAGAACTCCGCATTGCCATTCTCGCGGTCCGACTCTACGCCGAACGTCATCCGCGACCGCCGCAAGTCTCGATGTCACAGGCTGCTGAGATGCTCGGCATCAGCCGTCAAACAGTCGCCAAGATGGTCCGGTTCGGGCAAATCAAGCTGAACAAGTACGGCAGAATTTCAATCGAGCAGGTTGATGCGGTACTCGAGTCGGTGTGAGCAGTAGAGGTATGACCACATGAGTGATCTGCTGACGAGACTCGAGGCACAATTCAACGCGCCGCTCCTGCCCGTCGAGGTTGTTCGCGCGAACTTCTTTCCGCACCTGTCAGAAGAGGTCTTCAACCGCCGCGCGCGGGCCAATGACTTCGGCTTCCCAGTTATGAGCGCCGACCGGTCGCAGAAGGCCGCCATGTTCGTCCACATTGAAGACCTAGCTGCCTACCTGGACACACGGCGCGCCGTCGCTACACGAGAGCACGCAGTGCTGTCCAGTGTTAGGCCGCCTGCGATCCTTGAGGCGTCCAGTCACGATAACCAAGTTATGAACCGCATAGTGCATGAGCGCTACCGCCGCTAACCTTCGCGCTTCAAACGCGACCCTTGCTCGGATTTGAAATCTCACCAAGGCGCGTCGAAAGTTGCTATGATCGTGCCGTGTTCCGGTTACCGTTGCTCCTGCAACGGTCGACTCGCGGTGAGGCATGGAATTGCGGACGGGCAGCGCCCGGAACATATGACCCTCCCCCGCTTCTTGCATTCGAAGGAGTGGCACATGTCGCAGCAACAAGAACGCAGTTTGGATCAGAAGGCACGACGCGCGGCGAAGTGCGCAGGACTGGTTGCAGTTAAGTCCCGCGCTGGCGAGTCGGTAGATAACCTCGGCGGCTTTCGCATTGTCGACCCCAATCGCAACACGATTGAGGCCGGCGAGCGGTTCAATATGACCGCAGAACAGGTTATCGCGTACTGCCGTGACTGATCCAGCAAGAGCCCGCTTCGGCGGGCTTTTTTGCGTCCGCTCGCTCTATGCGTTATCGCCGCTAACGTGCGCTAGTCGACAAGGGCACTGATACAATGAGGTGGCCCCGGAGGTTCAAACCATCCCGCCCTGGCAGCGGCGAGGTACCTCACTCAAACGGGGCCCTTCTTCTGCACTGCCTGCTCACCCATTACCCTGCGATAGATCTTCTCCGCCTCCCCGAGATCTTCATTCGAGGGTGGCAGCCATTGAATCGGGCCGCCGCCCTTGCCGGTGTGCTCCAGCTTGTGAGTGGTGGTGTACATCCCGCCGACCTCTTTCGCCGCTTGCTCGAGCAATTTCATCGTCAGCTTAACGTTTCCCCGTGCCTCGGCCTCATTGCACATGCGATCCAGAATGCGTAGTCGCCTGGCTCGATGAGCAATCGGGATCAGCTCCTGGTCTTGCAGGTACGCTGCACGCGCCGCTTCGAAAATCGCGCGGTACTTCTTCCCCACGCCTTTGCCAGCCGCCTTGGTCGGGTCATACGCCTCACATTGTTGCGGCGTGACCGACAGCCCGAACTCCTCTTTGATGGCCCGAGCCACCTGAGATGGTGTGTCGTAGCAGGCAAGGCCTTGCACGATCCGCCGCTTTACATCGTCAGTAAGGGTCGCCATTTTCAGAATCTATCTATGTTCCTTCTGGGTTTCGGGGCGCCGAACCCGTGGAAACCAGTGGAAACCTCCGCGCGTGGAAACCGCGTTTGCCGTGGTAACCGGGGTGGTAACCGACCGCTGGTAGCCACCGCCAGATGGGCGTTTCCCGTGGCTACCAGAGTGGCTACCAGTCGGTTTTGCTGTTACATACGCTATAACAATCGCCAATACGCCGTTACCGCGATTCTTCCACCTCGACCGGCGCCACTGCCGTCAGTTCCCGGAGACGGAGTACGCGTAAGTGTGCCCCGCCGTCGCAGTAGTGATCGTGATGCCGGTCTTGCTGATGGCGTAAGGAGGCACGCTCCCGGCTTTGTCGACGACTGTTCCGTTGGCACTATTCGGGAAGCCCGCCCCGGGAAATGAAAGCGAGCAGGCCGTGCCGCCACTCCCAACAGTCACACTGCCTGACAGTGCAGTCGATCCTGCGGTAACGGTCGGACTTGTTCCGCAAGAACTAGCGATGGGCAGGTAGTTGAATCCGGTCGTGCTCGGGACGATAAAGAGCATCGAATGCGGATCGGTGTATGCATAGTTTGTTTGAGCACCAGAATATATCGAGCTGTCACTCTGGTATGTCTGCCATACATACGACCCGACACGAACTGCAAACGGTCCTGCGGCAGACGTCTCGCGGTCGAAGATGAAGAAGTTGCTGACGCCAGACAGCCCGTTACCACTCGTGACCTGCGGCCCGTCGTTCAGACCATGCAAGTTCAGGGTGCCGATCTCGAGGAGCGCCTGGTTGTACAGACTCGCGACGTTACCCGTCAGGTTCGCAGAATCGTAGATTCGCGCCACATACCAACCTGTCGTCTTGATAGGCGGATAGTAGATGCTCAACGAACCAATGCGCCCGGTCGAATTCCGCCATTCAATCAAGCCCGAATAGTTATTTCGCAGCGTGATCTCTTCGAGGTGAAACGTCCCGGCACTCACCCCGGTAACACCGCAAAAGCGAATCGCATTCGCGACGGTCGCCCATTCAACGTTGATCTGGTTGAACGATGCCTCGGAGATGTCTGTGTTCGATACAACCCCCGAGCTACTGCACTGTCCGAATACCGCCCCAGCATCCGCGCCGGCGGTGAACAGGTTGGAGCCATTGTTGTTCGAGATGTACAGGTTCTCGAATACGGACCCGGTTTGTAACGGCCCGGCAATGTCGATTCCCCGGAACGAATACCCGTTGATTTCAAGGTTCATGACCTGCGCCGAGAATAGGCTGGTCATCGCCGATGACGGCGGGTTATAGATGCCGGTACCGGTGTAGCTGATGTACAGGTTTTCGATTCGGCCGCCGCGTTGCAATGCGAGTCCAGATGTTGGCGAATACGCCTGAACGCCTACGCGCTGGCCTTGCGTTTCCGCGCCGGTGATCAGCGCCGAATTGAATCCGATCCCGACATTTCCGATGCGAGCGGCCGCGCCCATTGTGACGACCGGGTCTGATGCGTTTGAATCGTAGTCAACGATCCGGGCAAGGTGCGCGCCGGCACCAGCCAGCGTCTGATTGCTCAAGTCAAGCGTTGCGCTTGTGCGATAGCACCCGTACGGCAACCAGACGGCGCCATAGGTATTCACAGAGCTCTGAATGACAGACGTGACATCTTGCGTCAACGTGCACGCCTGCACATCCGAGATCTGCGCCGGCGTCATCGAGTTGAAGACGTTGTAGTAGCTGGTCGGGTTACCCCAGACCGGATCAGCGCTCGATCCCTGCGACTGGAGGAATTGGCCCGCCGCTCCAGCACCAGGCGACGACGAGATCGCGCCCGATCCTTGCCCGATGAGCGGCGCATGCGCAGTCTGTGACGTTGCGCCCATGCCGCCCTGCGCCACTGACAGAGCCGTCGTCAGGCCGGTCAGAGACGTAATATTGCCATTCGCGCCGGCCGAGGCGACCGTGCCGCAGGTAAAGCCACTGCCAGCCGTCCACTGTAGGGCGCTCGACGACGAACTGCAGCTCGGCATCGTGAATGCGATCGGCGACGCGGAAGACGACGTGGCGTTCGCAAGGACCGTATTAGCTGCCTGAGTTGCGAGGTCGGACGTTGTCACCAGTCCGGTTGCTGTCAGAGCGCCTGTGACCGTCATTGTCGGCACCGACAGCGGCCCAGTCAGCGTACCTCCAGCGAGCGGCAGATAGTGCGCAAACTGGCTGTTCAGTTGCGCGGCCGTCAGTACCTGCCCGGGGTTAAACTGGGCAAATGTTGGTGCCGCCGCCAATAGAGCGGGGACTGCGTAGAGAAGCCTTCTGAACCTTGATGCGGTCTGCCGCATAGATTCTCCTGTGTATGTGGGTGTGATACGACGAGTGCGTTTTCATGGCTTCCTTCCTTTGTTGGTTTAGATGTGTGTTCAAAGGGCACAAACTCTGTGCCTGATGCGTAATCGGCCTAAGCCGCTCTTCGTCGCTTCCGTTCTTCGATTGGCTCTTTCGGAGCAATCGTCCACTCGAGCTCCAGGCAACTCGCGACGATGCGATCAAACGCAATGACGGCGGCGCTGGTGCTGCGCGAGCCCAGAGGCCGCGTAGCGATCGCTGCAGGCCTTGCGTGGCAAGCAACGTTGGCGATCGCCGCGTGCGTCATATCGAACATGTGTGCCTCCTAGCCATACGGGTTGATGACGCCCAACTTCGCCGGTGCCGGCGCGCTTACGCCACTCGCGGCATTTCGCAGCTCGATGCCGCCTGTCGCGTCCACCGCGAGGCAAATCACCTCGGTGTAAAAATCGTTGCCGCGCGTGTCGCCCCAGATTTCCGACGTCATCACGTAGTAGTACCCATCGCCGTTGATCTTGTTTTGGCTTGCAATCTTGTAGTTTTCAGGCTGCTGGCTGATCGACAACCCGAATTCGTACTTCTGGATGCTCGAGTTGTCGAGCTGGATCAGGCGACCGATCTTGATGCTCGGATTGAGTAGCATCCGCACCTTGATGCCGTTCTGGATCTGCTCCGGCATACCGACCATGCCCGTTTGCGCGTTGATCACGGGGACGGCGCCGGGCACGTACGACGTTTCGGGGACAATCTGCAGCTTGCCGTCTTGGATCGACCAGAGGCTCTGCGTCGACTTCGCGACGGTCGACAGGTGATCGCGCGCCATCCCAAAAAGCACCTTGCCGCGCGACAGTGGATTCGCCGGCAAGTCGGCAGCAACGTACCCGACGCTGACACCGTACGGAGCCATCGCGTCCGCGCATACCTTGATGATGTCCGCCTGAGTCGATCCCGCGGCGAGTGTCGTGTTCACGGTGGCGAAGTTGTACGCCATGTCGCCATCGGCAGCCGTGATGTCGAGATACGTGTCTGTCGGGTTCTCGCGTCCGCGGCGAACCTGGATAACATTGCCGTCGAAGACGATGCCAAAATTGCCCTCGTAGCCGGCCTGCAACACCACGCGTGTGAATTCCTTCTCGATGCGCTGCGCGGTGTTGTTGGACACGTTGTAGACCCGGATGCGCGCCGAGTTTGGCGTCTGCAGGTCGCCGCGCTGCACGTTGAAAACGATGCGTAGATCGGACAGGTCAAGCGCTGCGCCCGCGTCCTGCCCAATGATGAGAGAAATTTTCCTGCCGAATTGTTGAGACATCGGAAGTCCTCATACGGACGATGACATGGGCGTATTGCCCCATGGATCATCGGCTGCCAAATTCAAAAATCATTACCCACCCATCGCCGCCGTTCCCGCCGCCGACGAGAGGACTCAACGGACCTTGTGCTGCGCCTCGTCCACCACCGCCAAGAATGCCCGCGATTCCTCCCGTACCCGGAGGCCCTTGAGTCGCAGCAATGCTATTACCGAGAGGCGAAGGACCGCCGCCGCCGGCGACCAGACCAGCAGTTCCAGCGCTAACCTGTATCGCCATTCCGAACGTTCCAGCCCATCCCTGCGAGTTGCAAATGTTGCCGCCGGTTGCCACCGGCGCAAGCGATGTCCCGGTCGTCCACGGGATGCTCGTGCTTTGCAGGCCACTCGTCGATCCGCCGACGCCACCCGGGCAGGTAATCAACGAGCCAACGGAAGTTGTGCCGCCATTTCCACCGGCCGCGCCAGGAACGGTGAAGCCTCCAGCGCCAATCGTGATCGGGATCGGTGTCGCACTGGCTAGTTGATAAAAGCCTTCGGCGTATGCTCCGGTAGAGCCACCGCTGGCGATCGCGTACTGGTTGGCGCCGGTGGCTGGAGTGCTGCCACCGGCGGCGCCAGCGCCCATTGCACGCATATAGATCGACGAGTTGGGCGTGGCAGGTATGAAATTTACATTTCCGTGCGTCGCAAACATGTTGACGGTGAGGAGGCGTCCTTGAAATGCACTCTTCAGATTCGCCAACAGCGTCGTCGTTGTGCCGTCATCGATCGCCGGCTGTCCGGTTTCATCGACGATGAGCTGTGCAAGCACGGCCGACATGATGCTCGCCTGACGCCATACCTTATTCACCGCAGCAGACTGCGCAGTGCCAGCCTGAAATCCGGAACTAACTGCCGCCAATGCAGCATAGTCAGATTGGGCAAGCACGTTCGCCCCCGGGCCAGCAGCGAAAGCGAGAAAATCATTTTCAACGGTCATTACCGCCCTCCGTTTCTTCGCCTACTTCGCGAGCCATCACGCCTTCATCCATGCCAGCGCCAGGCTCATCGAGCGCAAACGGCACCAACTCTTTTTCTTCGATTTCGCTTCCCTGCATGTAGGAGGCTCCTAAGTACAAGATGGAATAGAGATTTGCCTACACTGGAGGGAGCGGTGTCTATACGCCACCTCCGTATCGGCCGTTCGCGTCTCCTAGTGAACTCTCCACGATCTGCCATTACAGAGAGCTAGGATCACAGACGACGCGCCACCGACGAGGGGCCCGTTGTAGGTCGGGGACTTCGCGTCGGACACTACGACCAGCAGTCCAACCCGCGAGGGATCGCACACGGGAAGCGCAGCGACCGTCGTCGTCGCGTCAGAGCGGACATTGGCATTCGCCTGCGAGATTGGCGCCAAGGGCTCAGACGCGCCATTGGCGAACGACGCGCTACAGCCGAGCAGGACGGCTGCTGCGCAGAAAAGTCCGATAAGTTGCTTGGTTCGCATAAAGCCTCTATACAGTTGCTGGCTAGCTACCAGCGAGGACGTGTGTCGCTACGCCGGAAGAAAGCGGGAACTCCCGCCTCCTTCCGGCCAGCGGCCGGCCGCGCCCATTCCAGGGCCGCCGACAGTCGGGGTTTTGTAGAGCCGCGGCACTCGCCGACTAATCCGCGCCGAGCAAAAAGCCCAAACAGCTCGGCAATGGCTCCGCATGGCAACTGGTTACGCCTTGTGCTTCGCCCAGAAGCGGCGATGGCGCTCGTTGATGTCGTCCGCGCGTGAGGTGCTATCGGCCGTTTGCGTGGCCTCGCCAGCGCCAGCGCCGGCGTCCAGCACGGACTGTTGAGCCCAGAACTTGCGGTTCCGCTCGTTGATGTCTTGCCGGGCCCGGGGGGCTGTCATTTGCGGCTTGGCGTCCTTCGAGCGCGCGGGCTTGAACACACTTCGATCGATCGTGCGGCAGCGGATTCGGCGCGTCATGCGATCACCTTCTCGGGTTGATCAGCGAACGCAGCGTCCGCGTTCTGCAAGAGCGCCTTGCGATAGTTGGCAAGCTGCCCGACGTAACGGGCCCCTGCGTTCGGCGGCAGCTCCGGCGGCTGCAGTACTGCCAGCGCGTCCACGCCGGGCGGAAAGCCGACGTAGCGCGCGCCGTCGATGGTCAGCTTCAACGGCACGATCTTCTGCCAGAGCTGTTTCAGTTCCGCGAGCATGTATTGAAGGTCAGCATGAATCAGCGCATCGACACTTCGCTCAACGGCCTGTTCAGCAGTAGCAAGCGCGTCTTCCGCTGCTGATACTTCAGAATTGAGTAGAGCTGCGGCCTTTCTTGCTGCATCACAGCGAGCCTCGGCATCGAGTAACGCGTGGCGCCCGGTCCGCAAGTTGGGCTCAAGCGATGCGGATGCGCCAGCCTTAAATCGTGTCGCGAGCGTTGCACCAGCGGCAGCCACCTCGGCTTCGTCGGCGGCACGCAGGCGCACCACTTCGGCAAGGCAATCGGAGTAGTGCGCTTTCCCACGTTTCGCCGCATCGGCGGCAAGATCGAGCACGTCACGCGCTTCCGAGCGTCGCGCAAAGCACTCACGAAGATGGTCTCGCTCAGCACCATCTGCAATCACTGGCAGTCCGATAGCGCGGTTCTCGACATGCGTGGGGAACGTTTGAAAGTGCACGCGAACCGGTGGAACGTCGGTAATCGGCTCGTTCGGTTTGATCAGCAGAGTAACGCCGCCGCCACTTCCCGCATACTTTGCGAGCCATTCATCCCGCAGTGCCTGCGCGCCGCCATAGGTGAGCCCGCGCGAGATAACGTCACCGTCACTGTCGACCAACATGAACAGGTCGCTCATCACGCGCCTCCAGATTGGTCGTCCAACGGTGGCGGGAACAGTTGGTCGGCCGGCACTTCTTGGAACGTGAAGCGCACGCTCGGATTGATCATGTGATGCATGAGTTGCACGAAATGCCAGACGGCGTTGTGAGGCAGAAAATTGACGACGATGCGGCCGTCCGGCGCAACGAGCTGGTAAAGCTTGCCCTGCACGCCTGGCAGGAAGTAGTCAGCAGGGAGATTCGGATTGTTCGGGTTAGCGGGCATCGGGGGTACTCAGATGGGGTTGCAGGCACAAGCGGGCCGGCTCGAACTTGAGCTCGTACATCGCGACGCGGGGATGTGAGAAGCCATCGCCATCGACCGTCGTGACCCGGGTCGATTTGATGTCGCAGCCGAGCGCGATCAGTTCCTTGATTCGCTGCGCGGGGTGGCTGACGCCTTGTCGGCGGAATTCGTAAGTACTGCGCGGTTGGCGGCGCAGCATCGCGAGCATCTTGAGGCGTTGCGCCTGGACGCTGTTATCCGAGCGCTTGGCGCGCCCGTTTGCAGAGGGGGAAGACATTCGGAGATCACTCCGTTCGATTGGTACGAACGAAGTGTCTCAACCTAGATTCACGGGTTCGCTAACCCGTGATTAAGGAGGCGCTATCCCGTGATTTTCGAGCAGCTTTCTCTCCTTCGACGCGGCGTTCCCGAAGGTACGAAAACTCATGTTTTGGCCGGCTCGCGGGCCTTCGATGTAGCGTCCTTGGCGGTTGTCGAAGAACGCCCAACCACGCGGCGGCTTCTGTGCTACGAGCGTCCAGAGCGTCTCGGTCGACGCGCTGGGATCACGCTTGAGCTCGCGCCTGATTGCCAGGCGGACAGGGCCCACGGTGTTCCGTTTGCGGCCCTGCAGAAACTTCTCGCCAATCTCTCCGACGTGCTGCAGATAGGCGGCGACCACGGCTTCCTCGAAGCCGATCGCGAAGCCGCCCAAGATCCGCGCACGAGCTTCGTCACGGCTGATCATCTGCATAGCGCGCCGCACGATCGCCGGCTGCGCAACGGCCCTGCGGAACTGCTCGTTACGAGCCGCCCAGAATTCCTGTAAGTACGCGTTGTCGATCTTCATGTTTCACCTTTCGCTATCGCGTTAGTGGCATAGTTATTGTGATTCAATAACTATGCGCGTGCAAGAAGTTTTTGTGATTCAGTTTCTTGAGTAGAATGGGGGTATGGAAAAGACAAAACACCCCGGCGGCCGCCCTCGACTCCCAGACGAGCAGCGGCTAATCCAGCGCTCAATACGGCTCTCTGCGGAGCAGTGGGCGAAGATTGATGAATGCGGGCTCGAGTGGCTGCGCCAACTCATCCAGCGAGCGAAGCCGCCTCGTGAAACGGCGCCGCGATCGGACGATTGACCTCCGGAACGAAGCGGGCGTTGATGCCCGCTCCCCCCCACTACGGACGCGCCCTTGCTATGCGATCGATGGCGCCACGCACGGCGAGCTCGGCGCGCCTCTCCTGCAGCCTGCTGGCAAAGTGGCCTAGGTCAGATGCCAGTGCCGAGAGCGGGCCGCGCATGGCGCGCGTGAATACATCCTTCAGGCTGTGCTCTGGCCAGCGCTCCAAATCAGCCAGCGCTACGATCGTTTCCGCCAGATCGCGACGCATCCGATGCACGTCGCTGGCTTGCATGTACGGCGCCCACGGCAGGTAATGGGCTCCGCTCTCGTCGTCGATCAACGTACCGATGCAGTCGTCGGGCAAGGTCGCCCAATCGTTCGCGACGTCACGGATTTGCGGAATTGGGTCATGCGAACTCCCGACAAAACCGACGGAATTACCGTTCATGAGTTTTGGCAGTTTTGTCGGTGAGGTGGTATGGATATTTTCAGATTTCAACATCGCGAGATATTTGCTCATCGCATCGTCTCCGGGTTGATTACGTATCGCGGCTCGGGTGGCCGGCCTTTCCTGACGGCTCCTTCCGCCTCGCGCACCTCGACGAGGTGCCCGTGTTGCACGAGAACGTTCACAGCCTGGGCGGCCTCGTCTCGGTCGGTCAGCATCGACCATTCGTGCCGGTAGATGTCGCGTAGCGTGAATGGCTCGGCTGGCAGGCGTCCTTCCTTGATCCGTCGCAGCAGAGCGCGCGCACGGTCTATTTGCGTCACCATGCCCGTGCCGTACGCCCGTAAGGCGTGAGACTTCAGGTAGTCGGACCAAGCCAGCGCGCGGACCATCGCATCCGCCGTTACCGGCCCGCGCCCCTCGTCTGCCAGATGACAGATCAGTGCCAGTGACGGTACGAGTTTTCGGTACTTGGCGAGGTGCGATTCGATTGCGGGGTGCAAGTCTCCCGTGCGCAGGCCTACCTCCCACTCACGCCGCCACTCGCGGAAAAGCTCGAGCGCGGCGTCATTCAGGCGAAGGTATGGCGGTGTCCCTTCTTCCTGGCTGCCTTCGTGGTCTAAAGCAATCTCGGCTTGCCAGTCGGTTACCGGATCGGCTTCGGCCAGTCGCTGGAACACTGCAAAGGCGGCGCTCTTCTTGCTGGCGTCAGGCGCGCGGTCGACGTCCGTCCAATCGGGCGATATGTCCGGCCAGATCAACAGGCCGAAGCGCTGCATCAGGCCGTCATTGCCGGCGCCATCCGAAATTGCTTCATTCAGATATGACGTGACACGGCCCGGCTGCGTGCTGCCGAGAAGGGATAGGCATACGGCTTCCGCGCGAAGGTTGCGCCCTCGCCCGATCCGGTCAACGGTATAGCCGCCATTGCCATTCCAGCCGGTTAGGTAAAATCCGCGCGCTGATTCCTGGCCCTCACGGTCCAAGCTCTTGAGAAGCGAGACGAGCTCGTCGCGAAACACGCCGACGCCCTGCGGGTTCTCGGAGCAGATCTCGTGAAGCGACTCAACGTAGGCATCGTTGACCAAGTATCTCCGAAGCAGCGGAGCTTGCGGCTCATCCAGCTCGATGCGATCGACGCGGGCCGTTGGGTCTTTGATAAGCGCCTTCTTCGTATTCTTTTGGGCCGCCTCGACGCGCATCTCGTGCAGGTCTTTTTCCTCGTTGTAGCCCTGCATTTCGAACTCATACTGCTTGATCGCCTCTGCTTCGAGGCGCTTAAATGGCGCGAGTGCTGCCGTCATGGCGGGCGACTTCATCACGCTCGGGCGGCCGACGATGCAGACCCACTGATTGGCGTATTCGGTCCAGTCATCGTTGGCCTTGGGACGAATGCCAACACGGCGCCCGATGACGACGCCGAGCGCGGCCATGATCGTGGCGGCGACGAAATCGGCCGGGCACTGCATACGCTCGGCAATGTCGGCGCCCCATGGTTGCAATGACTCAGGCAGCAACGCCGTATCGAACGGTTGGACTGACGCCAGATCCTGCTTTGGAAGCGGGACCGGTGTCGGCAGTGCCGCTCCGGTTTGCCAGGTCGCCCAAAATGTATCGCGCGCATCATCCTCGGGCGTCTTGCTGCGCT
The DNA here is from genome assembly GCF_004353915.1 of Paraburkholderia silviterrae. Classification (GTDB taxonomy): domain Bacteria; phylum Pseudomonadota; class Gammaproteobacteria; order Burkholderiales; family Burkholderiaceae; genus Paraburkholderia; species Paraburkholderia silviterrae. The sequence goes on from NZ_SMRP01000004.1 coordinate 149,781, forward strand.
TCACGCGGTCAATTCGCTTAACCGCGGCGTCCATGTCGTAATCGCTAAGGTGATCGATAGTGGCACTCATGCGCGGCCTCCCGCCCCTTGATTGAGCCACTGTTTGGCAGATGCGACAACGTTCGAGGTTACCCAGTCACCGTGGGCTCGCCATGCCTCTTGACTCATCGCAGCACGGCAACGGGCAAGCTCCCTCTCGATCATCGCGTTGATGCGGTCCTTAAGCGTTTGCGCGCGGCCCATGCGCCCCCTTTGCCGAAAGCGGCTGTTGGAACGCCGTAAAGATGCCGGGCGAGGACGCGCGAACGAGAAGCTCATCGACGCGCGTCCAAAAGCCAACGGCGACTCCGTGCGAACAATCTGTGGAGGTGAGGTGATGCGAGATCTGGCCTAATAACCCGAAGCCGACCCAGCGGCGGTCATCACGAAGGCACGCGGCAAATTCGTCAGCGGCTCGTTTGCCTATCTGGCAGGCGGCGCCGTAGTTTTCAGTGCGGGTGTTCAGAAGCGTGAGCACATCGCGCAGAATCGCGGAATGGCCGGCGGCGTTGGAGTGGACTTTCGAGGGACGAGCGGACGCTTGGCGCATGATGCGGCCTCCTTTTGCTGGGTACGGGACCCGGCCCCCAACGCCAATTGGGGTGGCCGGACACATGACGGAGTTGGCGTACCGGCGCAAAAGGAAACCGGCGTGCCCGAAGGCACCCCCGCCAAGGCCCGACCATTGAAGGCGCTTAGCGTGCGGACGTAAAAAAACCGCGCTGCGGCGGTTGTCCGCCTTTTGCATTACCCGGACGCCAATCCGGTGGCCTGTTGTTTCAGGCACGAGACCAGCATAAGTCACCGGGTTTACCAATGTCAAGAGAGCATCGGCACTTTTTGCGACGACTCCAGACGGCGGTGCGAATGGCATCATGCGGCCTCCGCGTGATCGTCGTTGCGTGCGGATTCGCGCGATGCGAGCCAAGCTTCGATGTCGTCAATACGCCAGCCGACCGCGCGAGGCCCAAGCTTTACCGGTGCCGGCGCGAGACCACGTCTCACCCAGTCGTACCAGCTCGACTTCGACATGCCAACACAATCCAACACGCCAACGAGGCGCAAGATCTTTACGGCCATATTTAGCACTCCAAATTGGCCGGAGTCGTAGTTCACCATGCGAGCGCGGACAAGTGTTGACAACGCATGAGGATGTCTTTAGTATCGCGCCATAGTCGATGCTCAAATAGCATCTTCTAGGTGTTCCGGGTAAGGGACTCCAGCAGTTTCAAATGTCGGTCGCGGTGTTTGTCCACCTAGATCGACGCTCAATAGGCCTCCAATGCGGGGCCTATTCGTGCTTCTACGTCCAGTACGGGGGGAAGTATAACTGCAAAATTTCCACTTCCCTAAATTGGGGGCGATTTGGAGTTTTGTCGGTTTTGTCGGGCTGCTACGTGGGCGGTTTCGCGTATCAGCGCCCGCCCCAGCGAACCTTTTGTCGGTTTTGTCTGGACCTTAGGTGGGCGCTTTTAGAAAATGCTCCTGCATCGACTACGCTGTACCGAACCTCCCGATAACCACCTTCCGGCCTTCGTCGATCTGCGCATCCACGAACTCAGCCCAGAGCTGCAGGATGCGTTTCCGCTCTGGGGCGTACTCGGCGCGGTTGTACACACCCTTGATGCCCTTGATCGTGTGCGCGAGTGCCTTCTCGATCGCGTCCGATGGCTGGCCCATCTCGTGCAAGTGCGTGGATGCAGTGCGGCGGAAGTCGTGCAGGACGAAGTGCTGAACCTCCATGTCGAGCGCCCGGATAGCCTGGTTGAGCGTGCTCTTGGCAATGGGTCGATCGACGCCGCGGACGGTTGGGAAGACGTATTCGGCGCTGGTGCGGCTGTCGAGGAGTTCTCGGAACATGGCGACGGCCTGCGACGACAGATACACCCAGTGCTCCCTGTCTTTCTTCATGCGATCAGCCGGAATGCGCCAAATGGCGTCGTCGAGATCGAGTTCATCCCATCGAGCCTCGATCAGTTCAGACTTGCGAACCATCGTCAGCACCAGAAGGTGAATCGCCAGCTTCAGCGGCCGGCGGATGCTCGATGCGTACACGGCACGCAGTACGCGACCGATCTCTTCCGGAGACAGCACGCGGTCTCGGCTTTCCTGCGTGGCCACAAAGCGGGCCACGATAGCGGACGCGGGGTTGGTGAGCACTAACTGGCGCGCAATGGCGTACTCGAACATGCGCTTGATCACGTTGCGCGTATGGAGCGCCATCTTCGGCGCGCCGCGCTTCTTGATGCGGTCGCAAATTGCCAGCACGTCGCCTGGCGTCACTTCAGCAAGTGGCTTGTTGCCAAGAGCCGGATAGACGTCCTTCTCGAGCGCGCGCTTCGTCGTTCGCTGATATTCCGCGGACTTGTCCGCCATCTGCTGCTCGATCCAATAGGCGCCGAACTCCTTCACCGTGTCCAAGTTCTTGACGGCGCCGCGGTCCTTCTTCGCGTCAGCCACCGGCGAGATACCGCCCGCGACGATTTCAGCGTAGCGACGGGCTCGCTCCCGCGCAGCGAGGAGGCTGGTGGACGGGTACTCGCCGATCGTCACCATAGGCTGCTGCTTGCCGTGCAGCGAATACCGGTAGCGCCAGATCTTCGAGCCTGACGCCATCACCTCCAGTATCAAGCCGCCGCCGTCAGAGACGCTGTAGCGGCTCGGCTTGGGCTTCAAGGACTTGATGCGGGTATCAGTTAGCGGGGTAGCGGTCTTTGGCATGGTCTAGTACACAGGGATTGTGGAGCGCCGCAGCCCGCAAACCCTTTCCAGCGTTGACTTTCACTGGCTTAAGTACACAATATGCAGGGGCGTCCGGCTTTGCGTACTAAAGTGTGTACTAACGAAGGCTGGTTTGCAATGCTCCGATCTGCTCTTTGCTGGACCATAAATCCCTTACCCATCGGGGGATTCACAGGGTCGGCTGCACTGTTCCGCCCTGCACTGGACGACAACTTATTTTCCAATACAGAACCGACTAAAAATCACCCCAAGCAAATCATCGGACGTGAACTCGCCCGTGATTGAATTGAGTGACTCCTGCGCGAGTCTCAGCTCCTCGGCGAAGAGGTCGAGCGCTTGAGCGTTCTGGTCCGCGTGCGCTGCCGCCTGCGCGAGATGCTCGCGTGCCGTGCGCAGCGCGATGAGATGGCGCTCGCGCGCGAGGTAGACACTCTGCGCGTGCGCTTGCCAGCCTGCGATGCGCAGCAGTTCGGCACGCAAGAGCGCAACGCCGTCGCCTTGCTTCGCCGATAGCCGCACCTCACACACTTCGGCGCCATCACCTGCCTGGCCCACGGGACGTCTGGCCACCTCGGGCGCCACGCCGGTCAGATCGGTCTTGTTGAGCACGCGCACGACCGGCACGCCCGCAGGAAAGCGCGCCGCGATCGCTTCGTCCTCGGCGGTCATGCCAGTGCGCGCGTCGAGCAGATGCAGCACCACGTCCGCGCGACCGATCTCGCTCCAGGTGCGCTCGATGCCGATCTTCTCGACTTCGTCCTCCGTGTCGCGCAGGCCTGCCGTATCGATCACGTGCAGCGGAATCCCTTCGATCTGGATCGTCTGCGAAATCTTGTCCCGCGTCGTACCGGCTACCGGGGTGACGATCGCGAGCTCGGCGCCCGCAAGCGCATTGAGCAGCGACGACTTGCCCACGTTCGGCTGTCCGGCGAGCACGACTGCGAGCCCTTCGCGCAACAGCGCGCCCTGACGCGCCTCCGAAAGCACGTGATCGAGTTGCGCCCGAATGTTCGACAACTTGCCGCGCGCGTCGGCGGCCTCCAGGAAGTCGATCTCTTCCTCGGGGAAGTCGAGCGTGGCCTCCACGAGCATGCGCAGCGTCACGACGTCGTCCACGAGCGCATGGATGTCGCGCGAGAACGCGCCGTCGAGCGAGCGGCCCGCCGAGCGTGCGGCCGCTTCCGTGCTGGCTTCGATCAGATCGGCGACGGCCTCGGCCTGTGCAAGGTCGAGCTTGTCGTTGAGGAACGCACGGCGCGTGAACTCGCCCGGCTCGGCAAGGCGCAGGCCGAACGCACGGCCCGCCTCGATACAGCGCTGCAAGACGAGCTGCAGCACGATCGGGCCGCCATGGCCCTGCAATTCGAATACATGCTCACCGGTGTACGAGTGCGGCGCCGGGAAGTAGAGCGCAATGCCGCGGTCGAGCACGGTGCCCGCGCCGTCGAGGAACGGCACGTAGCTGGCATGGCGCGCACTCAGCGTCTGGCCGGTCAGCGCCTGCATCAGCGCCTCGGCAGCGGCGGCGCCCGCGCGGCCAGCCGAGACGCGCACCACGCCGATTCCACCGCGTCCGGGCGCTGTGGCAATGGCGACAATGGGATCGGTATCGGTGGCGAGCATGGCGGACTGGATCAACGTGATTCGACGAGGTTAGGTGCGGCCGGCCAAGTGTGACAGGCGAGGTAGCCGACACGTGCAGCCCACCAGGTGCAGTTGGCGAAGCGTGGACTGTGTGATGCGGCTAAACGCGGCGTGCCGACGTCGTCTGGCTGCACCCGCGAAAGTGCGTGGATTGTAACGCGATGCGTGCACGCGCTTCCCGCGAAGATTCCACCAAGACTCATCCGAATTTATCTCAATTTAGATAAGATTAGTCTCTAGATGAATTGGCATTTCTGGGAGTAAAGAGCCTGTCGATCGGGCAAAGCTCCAATCTGGCGGGGCATCCTGTCGGACCACGCTGTTCTTGTGCTACCAACAACTTCAGGTGATATGTAGCTTTCATGAGTTATATATCGCCCAATTGGTTGCTAACTTCGGTGAAAGCTGGTTGCACAATTTAAAACATGCCAACCATCGAAGAAAAAGCCGCCTTTTCCGAACGTCTGAAGTTCGCGATGAAGCGCGCCCCGGAAAAGCTGCGTGGCAGCACCGACCTCGCGAACAAGTTCAACCTGCGCCACCACGGCGATCAGCCGGTGTCTCCGCAGACTGCCCACAAGTGGCTGAGCGGCCGCACCATTCCCACCAATGACAAACTGGAAACGCTTGCGCAATGGTTCGACGTAGACGCACACTGGCTCCATTACGGGCCGTCGCCGGGCAACGCCTTGGGCGCCGTTCCCCAACCACGCAAACCGGACGAAAAATATCCGCTCTCCGAGGAAACACTGGAGCTGGCTTCGAAGATCGAGGCGCTGAGCGTGCATCACCGCTATCTCGTTGAAGAGCTGGTCTCGCAGTTCTACGGCAGCGGCAAGAAGCTCTAGCAGAGCAGTATCGCCCGACCGCGCTTTGGCACGGCAAGCAGACAAAACGCCGCACGCGAAGCACACCCCGCGCAGGAAATAAAAAAGCCGCCCGGCTCTTTGCCGGGCGGCTTCATTTTTGGCGCGCCTCATTGCGAGGCGAGGGCGGCGTTCAGCGCCGCCCCCGCACTCAGGCGGCGTCCTTCTTCGGCGCGATGTCTTTCTTCGCCTTGCCTTTGCCCATCATGCGCGTGATGTAGTACTGCTGCGCGATCGACAGCACGTTGTTCACGACGTAATAGAGCACGAGGCCCGCCGGGAAGAAGAAGAACATGACCGAGAACGCGATCGGCATGAACATCATCATCTTGGCCTGGACCGGGTCCGGCGGCGTCGGGTTCAGCTTGGTCTGCACGAACATCGAAACGGCCATCAGGACCGGCAGGATGAAGAACGGATCCTGCTGCGAGAGGTCGTGAATCCAGAGCATCCACGGCGCGCCACGCATTTCCACCGACGAGAGCAGCACCCAGTACAGCGAGATGAACACCGGAATCTGGATCACCACCGGCAGACAGCCGCCGAACGGATTCACCTTCTCGGTCTTGTAGAGCTCCATGAGCGCCGCGTTCATCTTCTGCGGGTCGCTCTTGAAGCGCTCGCGCAGCGCCTGCATGCGCGGCGTGATCTCCTTCATGCGCGCCATCGACTTGTAGCTGGCAGCCGAGAGCGGGAAGAACACGGCCTTGATGAGCAGCGTGAGCAGCACGATCGCCCAGCCCCAGTTACCCACATAGCTGTGGATCTTCTCGAGCAGCCAGAACAGCGGCTTGGCGATGATCGTCACCCAGCCATAGTCCTTCACGAGCTCCAGACCCGGCGCGATGCCTTCGAGCATGCGCTCTTCTTCCGGACCGGCAAACAGTTGCGCCTGCACGTTGTCGGTCGCGCCCGGCGCGATCGTGCCGAGCGGCTGCTTCACGCCCACGCGGTAGAGCGAGTTGTCGAACTTCTCGACGTAAATATCACGCTTGGCGCCCTGCTGCGGAATCCAGGCCGTCGCGAAGTAGTGCTGCACCATCGCAATCCAGCCGTTGTTGGCCTGGTTCACGTAGTCGGCCTTGTTCTTGTCGATGTCGCTAAACGAGATCTTCTGGAAGTGATGCTCGTTCGAGTACACCGCCGGGCCGATGAAGGTGTGCGAGAAGCGCGGCGTTTCCACCGGTTCGCTGTCGCGCACGAGCTCCATGTAGAGCGTGGGCGAGACCGGCGCGCTGCCGACGTTCTGCACCTTCGTGTCCACGCCGATCACATAGCTGCCCTTCGTGAACGTGTAGGTCTTGGTGACCTTCACGCCGCCCTTTTCGGGCGACTCGAGGCTGATCTGGAACGAGCTGGCGTCGCCGCTCAGCTCGCGCGGACCGTTGGCCGCCGTGTACACGTCGTTGTGGTTCGGGAAGTCGCCACCGAGGAGCCCCGTACGCGCGAGGTACGTGTGGTCCTTGGTGTGGTCGAACAGCGTGATGTACTGATTGGCCTTGCCGTTCTCTTCCTTCACGAGCGAGAGCTTCACGAGCGTGCCGCCGCGCGTGTCGATCTCACCGTCATAGACGTCGGTGCGGAAGTGCACGAGCTGCGCGGCCGCTTCGGCGGGCTGGGCCGTCGTCGCGGGCGCCTGGCCCGCGCTGGCTGCCGGCAGGTCGGATGCGGCGTTAGCCGCGTTCGCCGAACTCGTGGGCGCGGCGCCGCTGGCGGCGCTCTGCTGGGTTTGCGTCGCGCTCGGGAAGAACATCGACTGGCGTCCGTGGTCGCGCTGCCAGTTGTCGTACAGCATGACCGCTGACATGAAGAAGATGACCCATAGGACGGTGCGTTTGATATCCATGCGTTGTCTCAGTGTCGATGGAATGGCGCGTCAGCGCTTTTTCGGGGGTGCAGGGGGGACCAGGTCGACGCCGCCCGCCGAAAACGGGTGGCAGCGGCACAGCCGCTTCGCGGCGAGGTAAGTCCCACGCGCGGCGCCATGATACTGGATTGCCTCGCGCGCGTAATCGGAACAAGAAGGATAAAAGCGGCACCGGTTGCCGAGCAGAGGACTCACGGCAAGCTTGTAGAAACGCAGTAACGCGATCAGTACCGTTTGCATGGCGTGGCGGCCGGACTGCGCCGCATAGAAGTTCGAACCTCGAGCCGTGCCGTCGGGCGCGGCCCGCACAGCGCGAACGCCGGGTTCGCGCGCGCTCGTCATGAGCCGGCGGGCGCTGGCGGCCCAGACTCATGCATGCGGCGCTTTCCGGCCTCACGAGCCGCCTTCTCGAGCAAGGTCTCGATTTCGGCCCGGCACAACGCCTTGAGCGGCGGCGACGAGGCACCCGGCATGGCCTTGCGGTCGAATTTCGTATGCAGGCGCAGCAGCAGGTCGAAGCCTTCGAACTGCGCGCGGCGCACGCGAAACGCCTCGCGGGCCATGCGGCGCACCAGGTTGCGCGTGACCGCGCGCGGCGCGTACTTCTTGCCAATCACGAGCCCAAGCCGCGCATCCTTGCCGGTGGGCCGCCCATACACGACGAAGTGCGCGGTGCGGCGCCAGGGGCGCAAACGAAAAACGGATGAGAACTCATCCGTTTTCAGTAGCCTTGCGGCTTTCGGGAAAGCGGCCTGCGTTCGCAACAGGGTAGTGCGCGCGTCGTCCGCTTGTTCCGACAGTTTCACGTCAGGCCCGCTATCGTTGATTGTGCTGATAGCGATGCTATCGACAAAACTGGAAAGCGGCGCGCTTAGATGGCGAGGCGCTTGCGACCCTTCGCACGGCGTGCGTTGATCACTTTGCGGCCACCGGCGGTCTTCATACGCACGCGGAAGCCATGGGTACGCTTGCGGCGGGTAACGGAAGGTTGGTAAGTACGTTTCATGTTGCTCTCACTTGTTGAGAATTGACCGCGGCGAGCATCGCGGAAAAAGCAATGGCCGGTGGTACAAGGGATTGGTTTTCGCGGAACCCGCTATTTAATCCCGTTTTTCGTTGGCCGTCAACAGGTTAGAGCATCACCGCAGCAAGATCGCCCCTGGCGTGATCCTGCCCCCACATGTGCGGAGCAGGGTGCGCCGCGCTGATCCGTCCCTGTGGATAACTTCCTGGCGAAGGGATTTCGGCGTTAGAATCTCGCCTATCCCAAGAATCCTGCATGCCGCTCTGGCCCGCCTGCTTGCCGCAAAACCCTTGCCGCGCGGGCGTCCGGAGCATTTGCCGTCGTCCCGTCAGGGCCTCGTTGCATTTGTGCAACACACACGGGCCGGCCGCAACGCATGCAAACAAAACGACCACAGCAACTCGATGAACGAATTTTGGCAACACTGTTCCGCACTGCTGGAGCGCGAGCTAACGCCCCAGCAGTACGTGACGTGGATTAAACCGTTGGCCCCGGTTGCCTTCGATGCTGCGGCGAACACGCTGCAGATCGCCGCCCCCAACCGTTTCAAGCTCGATTGGGTCAAGAGCCAGTTTTCGGGCCGGATCACCGATATGGCGCGCGACTTCTGGCAGACGCCCGTCGACGTGCAGTTCGTCCTCGACCCGAAGGCCGGCATGCGTGCGCCGCACGTCGCCCCGGCGGCCGCGCCGCGCGCGCCGCTGGCCGCTGCGCACGCCGAAACCGCGCACGCGGCGGCTCAAGCGCAACATCTGACACGCCAGGCAGCCTTGTCCCAGGCGGGCATATCTCAGGCGGGCACGTCCTACACGAGCCCCGCCGCCGCGGCGCTCGCGGGCATGACGCACGCGGCAACGCAGAGCGCGGCTGCCGCGCAAGCGGCCGAAGACGCCGCCGACCTCGACCTGCCGAGCCTCGACGCCAACGAAGCCGCTGCGGGCCGCCGTGGCTGGCGGCCAGGGCAGAGCGCGGCTGCGGCCGCCTCGAGCGGCGAACCCGACCCGACCTACGAGCGCTCGAAACTCAACCCGGTGCTCACGTTCGACAACTTCGTGACGGGTAAGGCGAACCAGCTCGCGCGCGCCGCGGCCATCCAGGTGGCCGACAACCCCGGCATTTCGTACAACCCGCTGTTTCTCTACGGCGGGGTGGGCCTCGGCAAGACTCACTTGATCCACGCGATCGGCAATCAGCTGTTGATCGACAAGCCCGGCGCACGCATCCGCTACATCCACGCGGAGCAGTACGTGTCCGACGTGGTGAAGGCGTACCAGCGCAAGGCGTTCGACGACTTCAAGCGCTACTACCACTCGCTCGACCTGCTGCTGATCGACGATATTCAGTTCTTCTCGGGCAAGTCGCGCACGCAGGAAGAGTTCTTCTATGCATTCGAGGCGCTGGTCGCCAACAAGGCGCAGGTGATCATCACGAGCGATACGTATCCGAAGGAGATTTCGGGTATCGACGACCGCCTGATCTCGCGCTTCGACTCGGGCCTGACCGTGGCGATCGAGCCGCCCGAGCTGGAAATGCGCGTGGCCATTCTGATGCGCAAGGCGCAATCGGAAGGCGTGAGCCTGAACGAGGACGTGGCGTTCTTCGTCGCCAAGCACCTGCGCTCGAACGTGCGCGAGCTCGAAGGCGCGCTGCGCAAGATCCTCGCGTATTCGAAGTTCCATGGCCGCGACATTTCCATCGAGCTGACCAAGGAAGCGCTCAAAGACCTGCTGACGGTGCAAAACCGCCAGATTTCGGTGGAAAACATCCAGAAGACGGTGGCCGACTTCTACAGCATCAAGGTCGCCGACATGTACTCGAAAAAGCGCCCCGCGAACATCGCGCGGCCGCGCCAGATTGCGATGTATCTCGCCAAGGAGCTTACGCAGAAGAGCCTGCCGGAAATCGGCGAGCTGTTCGGTGGTCGCGACCACACGACGGTGCTGCATGCCGTGCGCAAGATTGCCGACGAGCGCACCAAGGACGCCCAGCTCAACCACGAGCTGCACGTCCTCGAGCAGACCCTCAAGGGCTGACGCTTCCCGAGTGCCGGTTAGAGCCCTGACTCTAACCGGCTGTAAAGCAGCAAGTCACACAGCACAGAAGTCTGGGACCACGCGGGTGCCCGGGTAGCCAGGCTGCCGGGGCACCCGCGCAGCCCGACCTGTGACCTGTTTATTGCGCGGATCGCCCCCAATTTAGGGAAGCGGTCCGTTTTCAGGCACAATATGGGTTTAACCGCGCTGCGGCCAGGCTGCCGCGCGGATTTCACGCCGCGGCCTGCGCTGCAGGGCGGCTCCAGGGTTTGGGGCGCTGGGTTCAACGCTGGCGCCGGCCCTGGACGGGGTGCGCAGACCGTCACATCAACGAAGGAACTCTATGCAACTGGTCAAGACCGAACGCGATAACCTGCTGAGGCCGCTGCAAACGGTGAGCGGCATTGTCGAACGCCGCCACACGTTGCCGATCCTCGCCAATCTGCTGATCACCAAAACCGGTTCCGACGTCTCGTTCCTGTCGACCGACCTCGAGTTGCAGATCACCACGACCGCCGACTTCGGCGTCGGCAACGACCAGGTGGCCACGACGGTCGCGGCCCGCAAGCTGCTCGACATCCTGCGCGCGATGCCCGACGGACAGGTCACGCTCACGCTCGCCGACAAGCGCCTCACGGTGCAGTCGGGCAAGAGCCGCTTCGCCCTGCAGACGCTCGCCGCGGACGAGTTCCCCACGGTGGCCCAGGCGAAGGACTTCGGCGCGAACCTCTCCGTGCCGCAGAAGACCTTCCGCCAATTGCTCGGCATGGTCTACTTCGCGATGGCGCAGCAGGACATTCGCTACTACCTGAACGGCATGCTGCTCGTCGTGGACGGCGACCAGCTCATGGCGGTCGCCACCGACGGCCACCGCCTCGCGTTCTCGTCGATGAAGATCGAAGGCTCGTTCGCGCGCCAGGAAGTCATCATCCCGCGCAAGACCATTCTCGAACTCCAGCGCCTGCTCGAAGACATCGACGACACGCTGCAGATCGACATTGGCTCCACGCAGGTGAAGTTCACGTTCGGCCAGGTCGAGCTCGTCTCGAAGCTCGTGGAAGGCAAGTTCCCCGACTTCCAGCGCGTGATTCCGAAGGCGCACAAGAACACCTTCCAGATCGGCCGCGAAGAACTGCAGCGCTCGCTGCAACGCGCGGCGATTCTCACGTCCGACAAGTTCAAGGGCGTGCGCTGCATTATTGAGCCGGGCCAGCTCAAAATCATGTCGACCAACGCCGACCAGGAAGAGGCGCAGGAAGAGCTGGAAATCGCCTACCAGGGCGACACCATCGACATCGGGTTCAACGTCACGTATCTGCTCGACGTCCTCGCGAACCTGAAGGTCGACACGCTGGAAGTGAGCCTTGGCGACGCCAGCTCCAGCGCGCTCATCACGATTCCCGAGAACGAGGAATTCAAGTACGTCGTGATGCCAATGCGCATCTAAAAAGCGCGACAGAAGAAGAACACCAGGGGGCGCTGCGCCCCTTTGGCGTTTTTATGGCTTTTTGAAAAAGTCTCGAGCAGTAACCCAGGCAGTACGCAGAACCGGAAAATTCCATGACTGATACGAACAACTCGCAACCCGACAACAGCAGCTATGGCGCCTCGTCGATCCAGATCCTCGAAGGACTGGAGGCAGTGCGCAAGCGGCCCGGGATGTACATCGGCGACACGTCGGACGGCACCGGTCTGCACCATCTCGTCTTCGAAGTGCTCGACAACTCGATCGACGAAGCCCTCGCCGGCTACTGCAACGACATCCACGTGGTGATTCACGCGGACAACTCCATCTCGATCACCGACAACGGCCGCGGCATTCCCACGGACGTGAAGATGGACGACAAGCACGATCCGAAGCGCAGCGCCGCCGAAATTGTGATGACCGAGCTGCACGCGGGCGGCAAGTTCGACCAGAACAGCTACAAGGTCTCGGGTGGCCTGCACGGCGTGGGCGTGTCGTGCGTGAACGCGCTCTCGAGCTTTTTGCGCCTCACGGTGCGCCGCAACGGCAAGAAGTACTTCATGGAATTCCACCGTGGCGTGCCGCAGAACCGCGTGCTCGAAGAGCGCGACGGCCACATGGTCTCGCCCATGCAACTGCTCGGCGACACGGAAAACCGCGGCACCGAAGTGCACTTCATGGCCGACGAAACCATTTTCGGCAGCGTCGAGTACCACTACGACATTCTCGCCAAGCGTATTCGCGAGCTCTCGTTCCTGAACAACGGCGTGCGCATTCGCCTGACCGACCAGCGCACCGGCAAGGAAGACGATTTCGCGTTCGCGGGCGGCGTGAAGGGCTTCGTCGAGTACATCAACAAGCAGAAGCAGGTGCTGCACCCGAACATCTTCTACGTGTCGAGCGAGAAGGACAGCGTGGGCGTTGAAGTGGCGATGCAGTGGAACGACAGCTACAACGAAAGCGTGCTGTGCTTCACGAATAACATTCCGCAGCGCGACGGCGGCACGCACTTGACCGGCTTGCGCGCGGCGATGACGCGTGTGATCAACAAGTACATCGCCGATAACGAAATCGCGAAGAAGGCCAAGGTCGAGACCTCGGGCGACGACATGCGCGAAGGTCTCTCGTGCGTGCTCTCCGTGAAGGTGCCGGAGCCGAAGTTCAGCTCGCAGACCAAGGACAAGCTGGTTTCGTCGGAGGTGCGTGCGCCGGTCGAGGAAGTCGTGGCGAAGGCGCTGGAAGAGTTCCTGCTGGAAACGCCGAACGACGCGAAGACCATTTGCAGCAAGATCGTCGATGCCGCGCGTGCGCGCGACGCCGCGCGCAAGGCGCGCGAGATGACGCGCCGCAAGGGCGTGCTCGACGGCGTGGGCCTGCCGGGCAAGCTCGCGGACTGCCAGGAAAAGGATCCGGCGAAATCGGAAGTCTATATCGTCGAGGGCGACTCGGCAGGTGGCTCGGCCAAGCAGGGCCGCGACCGCAAGTTCCAGGCAATCCTGCCGCTGCGCGGCAAGGTGCTGAACGTGGAGAAGGCGCGTTACGACAAGCTGCTGTCTTCCGAGCAGATCGTCACGCTGATCACGGCGCTTGGCTGCGGCATCGGTAAGGACGACTACAACCTCGACAAGCTGCGCTATCACCGCATCATCATCATGACCGACGCGGACGTGGACGGCGCGCACATCCGCACGCTGCTGCTCACGTTCTTCTATCGGCAGATGCCGGACATGATCGAGCGCGGCTATGTGTATATCGCGCAGCCGCCGCTGTACAAGCTCAAGGCGGGCAAGGACGAGCGCTATCTCAAGGACGAGACGGAGCTCAACGCGCATATGCTGCGCCTCGCGCTGCAGGGCTCGGAGCTCGTGCCGAACGAAGGCGCGACACCCATTTCCGGCGACGCACTGGGTGAGCTCGCGCGGTCGTACCAGCTCGCGCGCGGCGTGGTGGATCGTCTCTCGCGTTTGTACGACGAGCGTGCGCTCGAAGCGATCATGGATGGCGTGTCGATCGATCTGTCGAGCGAAGCTTCCACCGAGGCTTCGGCGCGTGCGCTCGAAGCGCAGTTGCGCGACGATCCCCTGAAGCCCGAAGTGACGGTCGTGCCGATGTACGACGCGGTGCGCGAGCAGCGCTCGCTGCGCGTGGAGCGCCGTCATCACGGCAACGTGAAGGTCTCGGTGATCGACGAGGAGTTCCAGCTCACGGCCGATTATCAGCAGCTCGTGAATACGTCCAATACGTTCAAGGGCTTGATCGGCAAGAACGCCCTCATCAAGCGCGGCGAGCGCAGCATGGCGGTGACCAACTTCAAGAGCGCGATGAAGTGGCTGATCGCGGATGCCGAGCGCAATGTCTCGAAGCAGCGTTATAAGGGGCTCGGCGAGATGAACCCCGGGCAGCTCTGGGAAACGACGATGGATCCGACCGTGCGGCGTTTGCTGCGCGTGCAGATCGAGGACGCGATTGCCGCCGATGGCATCTTCACGACGCTCATGGGCGACGATGTGGAGCCGCGTCGCGCGTTTATCGAGAGCAATGCGCTGCGGGCGGGGAATATTGACGTTTGAGGCGTTATAACTCCGTTTGAACAACAAAGCCGGCGCGTGCCGGCTTTGTTGTTTCTGGCGACAAGAGAGCGGCAAACCCGGCGCGAAGCTATCCACAGAAGCCTGCGGATAACCCTCGGAAAACCCCTGGAAATCGCTGTGCACGAATCGGGGATAACTTCGGCGCCGGGAAAACGCCCGAAAAGTTACCAGCAGCATCCTGGTGTTGTCCCGCTCTCGCCCGCAGAGTTATGAATTATCCACAGCTTTGTTTACTCAATGGTTTTTCCCGCTTATCCACAGGAAACCCAGGGGCTTGTTAACTACTACTATGTTTACGTATACATAGATTAAAAAAACCTTAGAACCCTCGTGCCGGAAGCGTCTCAAGCCGCCGGGTACGCCTTCGCCGGCGGATGGAGCAACATCAAATCAGCCGGATATACAACTCCGTGCGCAAGTCTTCAGGCGCCACTTCATCGGGCGTATTCAAATAGATCTCGAACGAAGGCATCGAAAAATCCGCCTTGCGCCCCGACTTCGGCAGCCACTCGTTGTAGAACCACATCCACGAGTCTCCGAGACCCTCATACGGTCCCTTGTGCAGCAGCATCGCGTGATCGCCGCCGCGTAGATGGATCTTCTCGACGGGCGAAATGACTTCGACGTCCGTTTCCTGCTTCAGATGAATCGCCGCTTTCGAACGCAGTTTCGACTCTTCGACCTGGGTGGGATCGTCGTAGAAAATGCCGACCATGTGTGCGCCCGACGTGCGCACCTGACGCTCGCCGAGCCATTGCGCGAGCGTGGAGAACGCGTCGCTGATCTTCATGTACGGCCCCACGTGGCCGACGGCGAGCAAGTCCATCGGATCGAGGGTGAGGATCTTTACGTCGCTGAGTTGCATGGTGGCGTCTCCAGGTTCGACGGCCGCTCGGGCCGCGCAGGTTCGGATGCTTGAACGCGCAGGTTCATGCGCTTCAAGATAGCACCGCGCTTCGGGAGACGTTCTTTACTGGGCCTCGTGCACCTCGGGCGCAACTCGCGCCTCCCAGACGCTCACAGGCTGACCCGCGTCACCGGATGCGCCTGAAGCCACGCGCTTTCTTCATCGTCATAAAGCCGCGAGCGCGTGAGAAAGCGCAGCCCCGTGGGCCGCTCCAGCGAAAACATGCCGCCGTTGCCCGGCACCGCGTCGATGATGAGCTGCGTATGTTGCCAGTACTCAAACTGTGCCTCGGTCATATAGAACGGTATCCCGCCGATCTCGCCGAGCTGCACGTCGGCGTTGCCGACCATGAACTCGCCGGCGGGAAAGCACATGGGCGCGCTGCCGTCGCAGCAGCCGCCCGATTGGTGGAAGAGCAAGGGGCCGTGCTCGCGTGCAAGCTGCTCGATCAGTGCGAGTGCGGCCGGCGTAGCGGTAACGCGTGCAACCATGAGGCGGTTCTCCGGACTTCGTGGTCTGGCCGGCGCGGGCGAACAGGCGCAAGCGCAAACGGCTGCATACAGGTGTCAGTGCGCCGCCGGTTCGCGTCGCGCCACGCAATGCGTCTGCGCCAGGGCGACCGGGAAAGCTCCTCGGCCCGCTCGCCCCAGCCGCTCAGCCGTCGCGATCAGAAGAAGCCAAGTGGCTTCTCGCTATAGCTGACGAGCAGGTTCTTCGTCTGCTGATAGTGGTCGAGCATCATCTTATGGTTCTCACGGCCGATGCCCGACTGCTTGTAGCCACCGAACGCCGCGTGCGCCGGATAGGCGTGATAGCAGTTGGTCCAGACGCGTCCGGCCTGGATCGCCCGGCCAAAGCGGTACGCGCGCGTGCCGTCGCGCGTCCAGACGCCGGCGCCCAGGCCATAGAGCGTGTCGTTGGCGATTTCCAGCGCTTCCTCTTCGGTCTTGAAGGTCGTCACGGAAACGACCGGCCCGAAGATCTCTTCCTGGAAGATGCGCATCTTGTTGTGGCCGCGGAAGACCGTGGGCTTCACGTAGTAGCCGTCGCCGAGCTCGCCGGCCAGCTTGTTGCGCTCGCCGCCGATCAGGCATTGCGCGCCTTCCTGCTTGCCGAGGTCGATGTACGAAAGGATCTTTTCGAGCTGCTCCTGCGAGGCCTGTGCGCCGATCATCGTCTTCGTATCGAGCGGGTGACCCTGCTGGATCGCGGCCACGCGCTTGATCGCGCGCTCCATGAAACGGTCGTAGATCTTCTCGTCGATCAGCACGCGCGACGGGCAGGTGCACACTTCGCCCTGGTTGAGCGCGAACATCGCAAAGCCCTCGAGCGCCTTGTCGAAGTAGCTGTCGTCGTGGTCGAGCACGTCGGCGAAGAAGATGTTCGGGCTCTTGCCGCCGAGCTCCAGCGTCACGGGAATGATGTTCTGGCTCGCGTACTGCATGATCAAGCGGCCCGTGGTGGTCTCGCCGGTGAAGGCGATCTTGGTGATGCGGCGGCTCGAGGCGAGCGGCTTGCCGGCTTCGAGGCCAAAGCCGTTCACCACGTTGAGCACGCCCGGCGGCAGCAGGTCCTGAATCAGCTCGACGAGCACGAGCAGCGAGGCGGGCGTCTGCTCGGCGGGCTTGAGCACCACGCAGTTGCCGGCCGCGAGCGCGGGCGCGAGCTTCCAGGCGGCCATCAGGATCGGGAAGTTCCACGGAATGATCTGGCCGACCACGCCGAGCGGCTCGTGGAAGTGATAGGCGACCGTGTCGTGATCGATCTCCGAGATGCCGCCTTCTTGCGCGCGCACGCAGCTCGCGAAGTAGCGGAAATGATCGATGGCGAGCGGGATATCGGCGGCGAGCGTCTCGCGCAGCGGCTTGCCGTTATCGATGGTTTCGGCCACGGCGAGCTTGTGCAGGTTCTGCTCGAGGCGGTCGGCGATGCGGTTGAGGATGTTGGCGCGGTCGGTCGACGAGCGCTTGCCCCACGCGTCCTTGGCCTTGTGCGCGGCGTCGAGCGCGAGCTCGACGTCGGCTTCGCGCGAGCGCGGAATCGAGGTGAACGGATGCCCGGTGATGGGCGAAATGTCGTCGAAATACTCGCCGCCGAGCGGCGCCACCCATTCGCCGCCGATGAAATTGCCGTACTGCTTCTTGTAGGGGAACTCGGTGTTCAGAAACTGCATGTCCGCGTGATTCATCTGCGTGCTCCTCACTGATCTCTGTCGATATGGATGGGCGCGGAAGCCCCGATGCTGCTGGCGGTCGCGCAACCGGAGCGCACATACGCCAGAAGCGTGCCAGTGAGCACGCATTCACGGTGCGGCGGGCGTTTGCGGGATCATCGGATCAAAAGAAGGGCGTCGGGCGCCGCTTGCGCGCGCGAAGCGGTCTGTGCCCGCTGTGCCGCGGAGGAACAGCGCGGCACGAGGCTGCTCAGAAAAGGAACAACCGGCCAACGGTGCCCGGAACACTGCACTGAGCATCACGCAATACGAACGCGGCGAGCAAACGAGGGCGCGGGCGAGCAGAAAGCGCAGCGCCGCGCGGGAAAAATGCGGCGCGCGGGGCGCGCATGCTGTAGGCTTTGCACCCGTAACAGCAAGGAGAGTTTGCATGTCGAGCACATTCGTCTGCCGCAATCAGTCGTGCGGCACCCCGTGGGAACAGAGCGAGGTAGTGATCAAGAACGAGGGCCAGGGCCCGCTGTTCCGTTGCCCGCTGTGTGGCGCCCGCAATTACCTCGAGCAGTTGGAAGACGACGAGGGCAATGTCGTCTACGAGCAGGTGGACGGCAAGCCGTTCCTCTAAGCCCGGCGCGCGCCCCCGCGGTTCGTTAGAGAATTTCGGAAGCGAGCGAGATACCGAAGATCAGGCCGCCGATCAGACCGAGCGCGCGGCCTACGAGCAGCAGATTCAAGTCTTCGTCGAGCATGCCGGCGTCGCGCCGCTCGCGCAGCACGGTCCGGTGCAGCAGGGGGCGCGGGAACAACAGGCAGGCGGAAATCAGGGCCGGCACGGCTAGCCGGACGGCTGCGCTGTAATGGCGGTCCGAGGGAAAATCGAGCCAGACTAGCAGCACAACGAGGAGCGCGGTGATGATTGCGCCGACGATTGCGCCGGCGACGAGTTTGTCGGTGGGATGCCCGTGCATGACAACTGCCTAAGAGGATTTTCAGTAGCACCATCATCTGATGTACGTCAGAAAAACCCCATCGGAGCAGTCTTAAAACACAGGCGTGCTGTCTGGCGGGGCGCAAAAGCATAGTGCGTGCCAGCGCTCGTGTTTTGCGATGGGTTTGCACCTATCCGTTCGAGTAGGCTGGCGTCGCCGTCCCAGCGTCCTACAGTACCGTCATACGATAAGAATGACTGTCGGACATTACGGGGTGTGCCATGACATTTGTCGAACAAGAAATCGCGCATATCGCGCGCGTGATGCCGCTCTCGCTCGCGAGCGACTTCGAGGAGCCGGTCATGGGCGTCGATTACTGGCGCAAACGGCTGCACACCCTGCTCAAGCAGAATCACCTGACCCACTTTCAGCTTGCGACTGTCGACACGCTGTTGCGTCAACTCGACGGCTTCGAGGCGCTGGGCCGCTGGCTGCCGGAACCGAATAAGGTCGCGCGGCTGCCGGTGCGGATGAGAGAAAGCCGCGCCATGGCGGCGGTTTGAATCGGTTTGCCCACCCGTCCGCGCAAGGCAGGCGCGGAAAAGCAAAAAGCCCGGTCGCGGTGACCGGGCTTTTTGCATGAATTCGCTGGTGGGGCGTGAGTGACTCGAACACTCGACCTACGGATTAAGAGTCCGCTGCTCTACCAACTGAGCTAACGCCCCAACAGAAAAAAGATTATGCCCGGCTTTTTGAGAGTTGGCAAGCCCTTTTCGCAAATTTCCTAAAAATAGTTGTCGGCAGGTAGAGGTTCCCATCGGCGGGGGGCGGATGAGCTTCGGCCATCGCTTTGACATCGTGCCGTGTTGAGCCGTCGGCGATGCCTCCCGGTATGATGTCGCCACGCCGCGCTGATTCCCAGCCGGCAAGCCGCTTGGTGTTTCCCGATTCCGCTGCCCGATCGATTCGATGCGATTCGATGCGCCGGGTCAGGCGGCCTTGCCGCGCGGCATGAATCCCAGACAAGAAGGCATAAGACGATGGACGATAAGGCAATCGACGCGCTGCTCGAGCGCGTGCTGGCGCCGTGGGTCAAGGCGCTCGGGATGAGGCCGGTCGAAGTCACGGAGGAGAGCGCCACGATGCGTCTGCCGTTTTCCGGCGAGTTCCGTCACTCGGGCGGCGTGATCTGCGGCCAGGTGTTCATGGCGGCCGCGGATACGGCGATGATCGTCGCCATTGTCGCGGCGCTCGGCGAGTTCAAGCCCATGAGCACAGTTGCACTGAACACCAACTTCATGCGCGCCGTGCGCAAGGGCGACGTGACGATCACGGCCCGCGTGCTGCGCATGGGCCGCAATCTGGTGTTCGGTGAAATAGAACTCTACGACGAAGAGGGCCGAATGGCCGTCCACGCCACTTCGACCTACGCGCTGCTCGATTAAGCTCTTGCCTTCAGGACTTTATCGAGAGTTAGAGGGCGCATGTTCGATCAGGTTGTCTTTGCCGGCGGCGGCAATCGTTGCTGGTGGCAGGCGGGGTTCTGGGACGTCGTGCAGCCGCAACTGCAGATACGCCCGCGCGTGATCACGGGCATCTCGGCGGGGGCGGCCACCGCCTGCATGCTCTACATGCGCGACTCGCAGTGGGTCATGCGCTATTACGAGGAAGCGCTCAAGCACAACAAGCGCAACGCCTATTGGGGCAATCTGCTGCGCGGCGAAGCGGTTTTTCCGCACTACCGCATCTATCGCCAGGCGCTGCTCGACATCTACGGCCCGCAGTTCGCCAGGCTGCAGGACGCGCCCGAGATCCGCATCGGCGTGTCGCATCTGCCGCGCTGGCTGGGCGCGCGCAGTGCCGTCGCGGCGGGGCTCATCGCGTACAACATCGAAAAGCACGTCCGCAAGACGCTGCATCCCACGCTCGGGCGCAAGCTCGGCTTTCATCCGGAATTCGTCACCGCGCAGGATTGCGAGCGCGTGGACGACCTCGCCGATCTCGTATTGCAGTCCTCGTGCACGCCGCCTTTCACGCCGGTCCTGCGCCGCAACGGGCGGCCGGTGCTCGACGGCGGCATGGTCGACAACGTGCCCGTGGACGCGCTCGACGACACGCCGGGCCGCGTGCTCGTGATGGTGACGCGTCTTTATCCGCGTCCGCAGATGTTTGTCGTGCAGCACCGCACGGGCGCTGCCGGCGGCGCATCAGGTGGCGAACCGGCCGGCGTGCAGCAGCGTCTGTATGTGCAGCCCTCGGCCAAGGTGCCGATTTCGAGCTGGGACTACACGAGCCCGCTGCAAATGCAACACGCATACAACCTCGGCGCTCAGGACGGCGAGCGCTTCCTCGAGCGTCTGCCTGCGGTGTTCGCAGCGGCTGCGCACGCGTGATGGCAGCCTGTTGCGCGCGCACATGAAAAAAGGCGGCCCGAGCCGCCTTTTTCGTCCTTTTAGCGCCTGGCGCCTAGCGGCGACGCCCGCCCTGCAGCGCTTCGGGATTCGCAACGTGCGAGTGATCGCCCGCGTCGAACGCGAGGATGTTGCGGAACGCCGCGCCGAAGTAGAGCTCGTAGCTCTCGCGCTCCACATAGCCGATGTGCGGCGTGCAGATCACGTTTTCCATGCGCAGCAGGCTGTAGCCCTGCAGGATCGGCTCGCTCTCGAACACGTCGATGGCGACCATGCCCGGCCGGTTGTGCGAAAGCGCGCCAAGCAGCGCGTTTTCTTCCAGCAACTCCGCGCGGCTCGTATTGACGAGCAGCGAAGTCGGTTTCATGCGCAACAGATCCTCCTGCTTGACGATGCCGCGCGTGTCGTCGTGCAGGCGCAGGTGCAGCGAGAGAATGTCGCTCTCCTCGAAGAGCGCTTCGCGGCTGGCGGCTGCTTCATAGCCGTCGGCGCGCGCCGCTTCGAGCGAATGCTCGCGGCCCCACACGATCACGCGCATGCCGAACGCCTTGCCGTAGCCGGCCACGAGGCGCCCGATCTTGCCGTAGCCCCAGATGCCGAGCGTCTGACCGCGCAGGACCTGGCCCAGACCGAAATTGGGCGGCATGGCCGAGGTTTTGAGCCCCGACTGTTGCCACGCCCCTTGCTTGAGGTTGGCCACGTACTGCGGAATGCGCCGTTGCGCCGCCATGATGAGCGCCCACGTGAGCTCGGCGGGCGCGACCGGCGAGCCGGTGCCTTCGAGCACGGCAATGCCGCGTTCGCTGCAGGCCGCCATGTCGATGTGTGGGCCGGCTTTGCCGGTCTGGCTGATCATGCGCAGATGCGGGAGCTTGTCGAGCAGTTGCGAGGAGATGCGGGTGCGTTCACGGATCAGCACGAGCGCATCGACTTCCGAGAGGCGGCTTGCGAGCTGGCCGAGACCGCGCACGGTGTTGTTGAAGACCTTGACCTCGTGATCGGCAAGCAATTGAAAGCAGTCGAGCTTGCGGACGGCGTCCTGGTAGTCGTCAAGGATGGCAATTTTCATGGCAGCTTGGGTGAGGGGTGGCGCACATCTCGGTGCGACTCATGTTCATCTGGTGGTTATCCCACTATGCAGCGCGCGGCAGGCTGGTATGAATACAAGGGAGCCTTCCGGTGCACGGAACAGCCAGGCACTGCAATTGCTGTTCTATGCGATGGCGCTCAATACGGCCAGACACAGTTTGAATGAGAATTTCCCCCCTTTTATCAGCTTGAAGGGTCACGACGCAAGCCGCTTTACAGACGGTTGCGAACCCTCGCTGACAGGGTCTTGACGGCCTGCCCGACTGCGCGAACGAAGGTGTTCATTCGTGCAGATCATGCCTCTCGCATGCAGCGTCGAAAAGGGCCCGACTCGAATTTTTATCAGCCCTCACGGAGACATATCGATGAATCATCCCGACTTCCCCGCTCAGGCAGCCGCCCAGGCGCCGGCCTGGGTCCGGCACCGGAAACTGATCGAGTGGGTTCAGAAGATCGCGGCGCACACGCAGCCCGAGCGCATCGTCTGGTGCGATGGCTCGCAGGAAGAGTACGACCGCCTGTGCCAGCAGATGGTCGACGCAGGCACGATGCGCCGTCTCAATCCGCAGAAACGCCCGAACTCGTATCTCGCGTGCTCCGATCCTTCGGACGTGGCGCGCGTGGAGGACCGCACCTTTATCTGCTGTGAAAAGAAGGAGGACGCCGGCCCGACCAACAACTGGATGGCGCCCGCCGAGATGCGCTCGACGCTGGACGGCCTCTTCGCCGGTTCCATGCGCGGCCGCACGATGTACGTCGTGCCGTTCTCGATGGGTCCGCTCGGCTCGCCCATCGCGCATATCGGCGTCGAGCTTTCCGATAGCCCGTACGTGGCCGTGAACATGCGGATCATGACGCGCATGGGCCGCGCCGTGTACGACGTGCTCGGCGAGGACGGCGCGTTCGTGCCGTGCGTGCACAGCGTGGGCGCGCCGCTGGCGGCGGGCGAGCAGGATGTGCCGTGGCCGTGCAACAAGACGAAGTACATCGTTCATTTCCCGGAATCGCGCGAGATCTGGAGCTATGGCTCGGGTTACGGTGGCAACGCGCTGCTCGGCAAGAAGTGCTTTGCGTTGCGCATCGCTTCGACGATGGGCCGCGACGAAGGCTGGCTCGCCGAGCACATGCTGATTCTTGGCGTGCGCTCGCCGGAAGGCCGTAAGTACCACGTTGCGGCGGCGTTCCCGTCGGCGTGCGGCAAGACCAATTTCGCCATGCTGATTCCGCCGGCTGCCATGAACGGCTGGGAAATCAGCACGATCGGCGACGATATCGCCTGGATCAAGCCGGGTGCGGACGGCCGCCTCTACGCGATCAACCCGGAAGCCGGCTATTTCGGCGTGGCGCCGGGCACGAGCGAAAAGACCAACTACAACGCCATGGCGACGCTCAAGGAGAACGTGATCTTCACGAACGTCGCGCTCACCGACGACGGCGATGTCTGGTGGGAAGGCATGACCGACGAGCCGCCCGCGCACCTGATCGACTGGCAGGGCAACGACTGGACGCCCGCTGTGGCCAAGGAGACGGGCCGCAAGGCCGCGCATCCAAACGCGCGCTTCACGGCGCCCGCCTCGCAGTGCCCGTCGATCGATCCTGCCTGGGAAGATCCGAAGGGCGTGGCGATCGACGCTTTCCTGTTCGGCGGCCGCCGTTCCACCACGGTGCCGCTCGTGACCGAGGCGCGCGACTGGACGCAGGGCGTCTACATGGCCGCGACCATGGGCTCCGAGACCACCGCGGCCGCGGCCGGCCAGCAGGGCGTGGTGCGCCGCGACCCGTTCGCGATGCTGCCGTTCTGCGGCTACAACATGGCCGACTACTTCGGCCACTGGCTCAAGATGGGCGAGCGCCTCTCGAAGCTGGGCGCAACGCAGCCGCGTATCTTCTGCGTGAACTGGTTCCGCAAGGGCCCGGACGGCAAGTTCGTCTGGCCGGGTTTCGGCGAGAACATGCGCGTGCTCGAATGGATGGTGCGGCGCATCGAGGGCAAGGCCCAAGGCGAAGACCATGCGTTCGGTGTTTCGCCGCGTTACGACGACCTGAACTGGGGTGGCCTGAACTTCACACCGGCGCAGTTCGAGCAGGTGATCTCGGTCGATGCCGACGCGTGGCGCGCGGAGCTCGCGCTGCACTCGGAACTCTTCGAGAAGCTCGCTCACGGCTTGCCGAAAGCGTTGAGCGATGCGCGTACGGCGCTCGAAGAGCGTTTTTGAGCACCGGCGCGAAATGAAGGTGAGTGCTCACTAGCATTGCTGCACTGCCTTTTTAGCCTGTCCAGGAAACACAAGCCGCCTTCGGGCGGCTTTTCTTTTGGGGGTCTGATTACTACTCTCGACACTGGATCAGCTCGGTGAGGCCGCTGTGCATCGGGCCTCGGGTTATTTCGCTGCAGTGCGCAGAATTGTTTCGGCTTGGGAAACAAACGCCGATCTGACAGTGCGTCTTGGGTGACAGTCGCGAAAATTACAAAGAATTTCCGACATTCTTAGGCAACTTCTGCACGATTTCTCATGTCGTAGGAGAATTCGCGGTTTCCGCCGCCGTTTTTCGGCGGACCGTAACAGGCAGGAGTTGTCACATGGATCATTTGCAGTCGATGCGAGTATTCGTCAAAGTGGCCGACCTCGGCAGTTTTGCCCGGGCCGCTTCCGCGATGGATATCTCCAATGCGGTTGCAACGCGTCACGTCGCCGACCTCGAAGGGCGGCTTGGCACGCGTTTGCTCAATCGCACGACCCGCAGCCTTTCCCTCACCGAATCCGGGCAGGTCTATCTCGAACGCGCCCGCCAGATCCTCGACGAGCTCGAAGATGTCGAGCAGATGGTGGTGGCGCGCAATCATGAGCCGGTCGGCACACTGCGTATCGTCGCGCCGGTGGTTTTCGGGCTGCACAACCTCGCGCCCGTGCTGCAGACCTATACGCAGCGCTACCCGCAGGTCGTGCCGGACGTGACGCTGGTCGACCGTCAGGTGGATCTCGTCGAAGAAGGTTTCGATCTGGGCGTCGTGACCGCGCGCCAGATGCGCAGCGCGAGCATCGTCACGCGCCGTCTCACGACGGGCTGCATGACCGTGTGCGCCACGCCCGCCTATCTGGAGAAGCACGGCACGCCCACGCGCCCCGAGCATCTGATGGAGCATCCGTCGCTTTCGCTGCCCTCGGAGTACTGGGGCGACGAGCGGGTCTTCACGGGGCCGGATGGCGAGGTGCGCGTGCGCCCGACCAACGTGATTGTCGCGAACAACACCGAGATGCTGCGCCAGTTCGTGCTGCTCGGCATGGGGATCTCGATCCTGCCGAGCTACCTGATCGGGCGCGACATGACGCGCGGGCGCCTCGTGCGCCTGCTTGGCGACTATCGGCTGCCGCAGGTCGAGATCAACGTCGCGTATCCGAGCCGCCGCCACTTGCCGGCGAAGGTGCGCACGTTCATCGACCACCTCGTCGAGCACTTCAGCCAGACGCCGAACAGCCAGCTCGGCGAGCAGTGGGTCAAAGACGGGCTGGCGCGCCCGGCAAGCGGCGCCGGGCACCCGGCGGTGCCCGAGGCGTTCGACGGTCTGGAGCCGGTTTCCGGCTTGCTCGACGGCGATCATCACAGCTCGCCAGGCGATCGTGCGACGAAGGCGCAGCGCGTGGCTGCGGGGCGCGCGCGGACGTCGGCGCTGTCGCCGCTATAAGCGTGTTGCGGCGCCCGGCGCGCGGGGCCGGACGGCAATAAAAAAAGCGCAGCTTCGTGAGAAGCTGCGCTTTTTGCTTGCGCGCGCCGCCGGGAGCGGCGGCTGAGCGGTGCGCGAAACTGGCCCGATTACGAGCCGGTCTTGCGCGCCGCCGTCTTGCGGGCAGCGGTCTTTTTCGCGGGCGCGGACTTGGCGGCAGCCGTTTTGCGCGCTGGCTTCGCGCTCGTTTCGGCGGCGTCGTTCGCGGCTTCGTCCGTTTCCGCCGTGGCAGCCGACTTCTTCGCTGCCGTCTTGGCCGCAGTCTTCGCGCTCGGCTCCTTCTTCTCGAACT
This sequence comes from Paraburkholderia silviterrae, assembly GCF_004353915.1. GTDB lineage: Bacteria > Pseudomonadota > Gammaproteobacteria > Burkholderiales > Burkholderiaceae > Paraburkholderia > Paraburkholderia silviterrae. The sequence goes on from NZ_SMRP01000004.1 coordinate 175,577, forward strand.
CGAAGCCAATCTTGCCGTCGCTCTGCTTGACGAGGAACGCCTTGAAGTTGCGGCCCGTGCGCGAGGACTTGAAGTTCGTCAGCAGGTCGGTGCGGCCTTCGGAAAGCAGCTTTGCCATCTGCTCGCGTGCGATCTCCTGCTGCAGGATCACCTTGCCCGAGCGGAAGTCGCAGGTCTTCGGATTCGCGACCGAATGCTCGCAGACATAGCTCATGCCGTGCTCGAACACGCGGCCCTTGCACTTCGGGCAGGCGCCTACCGGCTCCTGCTGCGAGAAGTCGGGCGCTTCGCCGTCCTCGCTGCCCTGGTCCTGGCCGAAGTCGAATTCGAGCTTGAAGTTCTTGATCTCGTCGTCGAAGGAGAGCTTGAGGATGGCCGAGAACGGCCGGCCCATCTTGCTGCGGAAGCCCGAGAGCGGGCCGATCGTCTTGTTCTGCAGCAGCTCTTCCACTTCAGGGATTTCGAACTGACGGCCACCCGGAATCTTCGAGATCGAGAACTCGCACTTCGTGCACGCGAAGCGGCGGTAGTTTTCCTTCACCTGGCCGCCGCAGTTCGGGCACGGCGTTTCCAGCGTCGCGTAGTCGCCGGGAATGGTGTCGGAGTCGTATTCCTTCGCGCGCTTCACGATGGTCTGCGTCATGCGGGCGATTTCCTGCATGAACGCGTCGCGCGGAAGCTTGCCGCGCTCCATCTGCGAAAGCTTGTATTCCCATTCGCCGGTGAGCTCCGGCGCGGTGAGTTCCTCGACGCCGAGGCCGCGCAAGAGCGTCATGAGCTGGAACGCCTTGGCTGTGGGAATCAGCTCGCGGCCTTCGCGCACCAGATATTTTTCGCCGAGCAGGCCTTCGATGATCGCCGCGCGCGTGGCTGGGGTGCCCAGGCCCTTGGCGGCCATCGCCTCGCGCAGCTCCTCGTCGTCGACGAGCTTGCCCGCGCCTTCCATGGCCGAGAGCAGCGTCGCTTCGTTGTAGCGCGCAGGCGGCTTGGTCACGAGCTGATGCGCCGCGATCTTGTCGGTCTTGACCTTCTCGTCCTTCTGCACCGGCACGAGGTTGGCGTCGTCGCCGCCCGCGTCGCGGCCGTAGACCTGCAGCCAGCCCGGCTCGACCAGCACCTTGCCCTCGGTCTTGAAGTGATGGCCGGCGACTTCGGTGATACGCGTGGTCACGCGGTACTCCGCTGCCGGGAAAAACACGGCGAGGAAGCGCTTCACGACGAGGTCATAGAGCTTCTGCTCGGGCTCGGAAAGCGACTTCGGCGCCTGCAGCGTGGGGATGATGGCGAAGTGGTCGCTGATCTTCGAATTGTCGAAGATGCGCTTGTTCGGTTTCACCCAGCCCTTGTCGAGCACCTGCTTGGCATGCGGCAGGTAGTTGTTGCTCTCCTTGAGCATCTCGAGCGTCTCTTTCACGGTGCCGATGTAGTCCTCGGGCAGCGCGCGCGCGTCGGTACGCGGGTAGGTGAGCACCTTGTGCTTTTCGTACAGCGCCTGGGCGAGGCCAAGCGTGTTCTTGGCCGAGAAGCCGAAGCGGCCGTTGGCTTCACGCTGCAGGCTCGTCAGGTCGAAGAGCGCGGGCGAGAGCTGGGTGGACGGCTTCGATTCCTCGGTGACCGTGCCTTCGCGGCCATGGCAGGCGGCCACGATGGTCTCGGCGGCCGGCAGGCTCCAGAGGCGCGAGTCGCGCCTTTCCGGGTCGAGCTCGTCCTTCTTGAATTTCGGGTCGTACCAGCGGCCCTCGTAAAAGCCCTTGGCGCAGACGAACTCCGCGCGCACTTCCCAATAGTCGCGCGGGACGAAGCGGCGGATTTTCTCTTCACGTTCGACGACGATCGACAAAGTAGGCGTCTGAACGCGGCCGACCGTGGTGAGGAAGAAGCCGCCGCCCTTGCTGTTGAAGGCGGTCATCGCGCGCGTGCCGTTGATGCCCACGAGCCAGTCGGCTTCCGAGCGGCAGCGGGCCGCGTCGGCGAGCGGCAGCATGTCGTGGTCGCTGCGCAGGTTCCCGAAGCCGTCGCGGATCGCCTGCGGCGTCATCGACTGGAGCCACAGGCGCTGGACCGGTTGCTTGGCCTTCGCGTGCTGCGCGATCAGGCGGAAAATCAGCTCGCCTTCGCGCCCCGCGTCGCATGCGTTGATGAGTTGCGTGACGTCCTTGCGCTTGAGCAGCTTGGTGAGCACCTTGAGCCGCGACTCGCTCTTGGCGATCGGGTTCAGGTCGAAATGCGGCGGGATGACCGGCAGATGCGCGAAGCTCCATTTGCCTCGCTTGACTTCGTACTCTTCGGGCGCGGCGATTTCCAGCAAGTGGCCAACCGCCGACGAAAGCACGTAGTCGTCGCTTTCGTAGTACTCGTCATGCTTGGTAAATCCGCCCAAAGCGCGCGCGATATCGTTCGCGACGGATGGCTTCTCGGCGATGATCAGGGCTTTGGACATGACTGGTCGTGTGTGGGTGATTCCGGGCTTGGGATAGGGTTCGCGCCCCGCGGCTATGCCGTCTGGGTTTGCTTCGGGGCCGGCGCGGCGCGTTTCGCCTCTCGCTTAACGACCGCTTTATAGCACATGGCGCAGCGGCGGCGATTTTCGTGTCATCGGATGTGTGCCGCCTGGCGCTCGCGGCGATGTTGCCTGCATATCGTCCGCGGGGCGCTCACGGGGCGCTGCTGGGTTGCTTTTGGGTCGCTTCTGGGTCGCCTTCGGGCGCCCATCATAAGGGCGCGGCGCGCCGACGGGCAAGCGCGCACCCGTGTGGAGCCAGACCGGATGATGGGCGATACGCACGCGGTTGCCTGATGCTTCATTGATGCGGCTTCACGGTCATGACACTGCTGGGTCCCCGGTCGCGCGCTACGCCTCGGCCAGCACGGGCCGCAGCTTCGGTGCATCGGCGACGCCCGGCAGCGCGGTGAGATCCGCGAGCATGCGCTCGACCACGGCGCCGTGCGGCAGCACCGTGCCGAAAAAGCGGGTGGCCTTGCTGTCTTCGATCAGGATGGTGGGGAAGTTCTCCACATCGAGGTCGTCGAAGCGGTCGGCGTGCGTTTCGATGTCGATCCACGCGAAGCAGATCTCGGGATGGGCTTCGGCGATACGGTCGAACGTCGCCCGATAGTCGCGACAGGTGCCGCACCACTGAGCGCACAGACAGGCGACGAACAGCGTGTCGCGGTCCGTGACGCGCTCGGCGATCTGGTCGGCGTCGGTGTCGAGGTCAAGCGCGGGCATGATCGTTCCTTGCGTTCTCTTATATATAGTGTGGGCGTTTGGCGGGTGTTTGGCGCGAATGTAACACGGCGGCGCGCTAGTAGTGGGACGCCCGCGTAAACCGGCCTCCGGGCAGTGTGCTCACGTGTCCGGCCAGCTCGAGTTGCAGCAGCGTGGCCTGCAGAACCGCCTCGGTCATGTCGGTGCGTTGCGCGAGGATTTCAAGCGTAGCGGGGGCGTGGCCGAGCGCGGCAAGCAGCGCGCGGGCCTCGGGCCCGATTGGCGCAGCGGGTGCGCGTGCCGCTTCGGCTGGCGGCTGCGTCTGGGCGGAGTCTTGCTCCAGGCGGGGAGGTTGCGCTTCGAATTCGAGGTCAAGCGTCATTGCGCAGGCAGGGCTTCGTTCACGCGGCACCGCGGGGCGCCGCGCTCGTGGCGCCGGCTGCGTGAACCGCAGCGCCTCGAGTATTTCCTCCGGTGTCTCGACTAGTTGCGCGCCTTCTTTGATCAGCCGATGGCAGCCGCGCGAGAGCGGCGCGTGGACGGAGCCGGGCAGGGCGAACACATCGCGTCCCATTTCGTTGGCGAGCCGCGCGGTGATGAGCGAGCCCGAGCGCATGGCGGCCTCCACCACGACGACACCCTCCACGAGCGCCGCGATCACGCGGTTGCGCTGCGGGAAATTTGCCGAGCGCGCGGGCGTGCCGAGCGGCCATTCGCTGACGAGCGCGCCGCGCGCGGCAATCTGGGTCGCGAGTGCATGATGCGCGGCGGGATAGACGAGGTCGGCGCCGGTGCCGGTTACGGCGACGGTGCCGCCGAGTTCGTCGAGCGCTCCCCGGTGCGCTGCGCCATCCACACCGAGTGCGAGGCCCGAGACGACCGTCACCCCAGCCGAGGCGAGCGTGCGAGCGAAGCGCACGGCGTCCTCGAGGGCTTGCGGCGTGGCGCTGCGGCTGCCCACCACGGCCACGCTGCGCGCGTGCAGCAGATCGAGCCGCCCTTTCACGTAGAGAAGCGGCGGCGGGTCGGGCATCGTCAGGAGGCGCGGCGGGTAGGCGGGATCGGCGAGCGTGACGAGCGCATTGCCGGGCAGCGCGCACCAGCCGGCCACGGCGGCGACTTGCTGCGCAAAGTCCGCTGCGGGCGGCGCCAGCACGGCGCGGGCCGCTTCATAGCCCGCCGCGGCCGCGAGCGCGTCGAACGGCTGCGCGAGCACATGCTGCGGCAGCCCGAATGCGCCGAGCAGTGCGCACAGCGCCGCCGGCTTCAGGCCCCGTGTGTTCGCGAGGCGCAGCCAGGCGCTGAGTTCGTCGGCCCCGAGCGGCAAGGTGGCGAGCATCGGCGATTCTCCGTCGACGGGCGAACCGTGGCCTGTCGTGTTAAAATTTTCACCATCCGAAATTCATTTGCGGCGCTGTGACGCATGGTCACGGCGCGCTGCTGGCGTCGCTTTTTGCCCGATTTCGTGCCGATTCCGTTCGTGCAATGGCAGAGCGGACACGAGAAGTGCTTGCGAGGCCGGCGGCGCGTTGATTCCGGTCATTTCGTTCGTATCTGTCCGACTATCTTCTGTATTCCGCAAGGGGCGCACCAGTTGGCCGAACGGCCAATTTGCGCGCTTGTCGCGCGGTCCGCGGCGCCCAACCAGGAACCTGACAAACCATGGCTCTACTGAACATTCTTCATTACCCGGACAAGCGTCTGCACAAGGTCGCCAAACCCGTCGAAGTGGTCAACGACCGTATCCGCAAGCTCGTCGCCGACATGGCCGAGACCATGTACGCGGCACCCGGCGTGGGCCTTGCCGCCACCCAGATCGACGTGCACGAGCGTGTCGTCGTGATCGACGTCTCCGACGCGCACGACGAACTGCGCGTGTTCATCAACCCGGAAATCGTCTGGGCCAGCAACGAGAGGGAAGTGCACGAAGAGGGTTGCCTCTCGGTGCCGGGCATCTACGACAACGTCGAGCGCGCGGAGAAGGTGCGCGTGCGGGCGCTCAACGAGAAGGGTGAGACTTACGAGGTGGACTGCGAAGGCCTGCTCGCCGTGTGCATCCAGCACGAGATGGATCACCTGATGGGCAAGGTGTTCGTCGAGTACCTCTCGCCGCTCAAGCAGACGCGCATCAAGAGCAAGATGAAGAAGCTCGAGCACGCGATGTAACGCTCGCGCGCTGCGCCGCTCCCTTCTTCATTTGCCGATCTTCAAGCGTCCATGAGCCATTCTCTTCGCGTGATTTTTGCCGGTACGCCGGAATTCGCCGCCGCGGCGCTCGCCGCGATTCACGAGGCGGGGTTTGCCGTGCCGCTCGTGCTGACCCAGCCCGACCGTCCTGCCGGACGCGGGATGAAGCTCCAGGCGAGCCCGGTCAAGCGCTACGCGCAGGAGCATGGCATTGCCGTGGCGCAGCCGCCCTCGCTGCGGCGCGCGGGCAAGTACCCGGAAGAGGCGGTCGCGGCGCTGGACTTGCTGCGCGCGACGCCGCACGACGTGATGGTGGTGGCCGCCTACGGCCTTTTGCTGCCGCAAGAAGTGCTCGACATCCCGCCGCACGGCTGTATCAACATCCACGGGTCCATCTTGCCGCGCTGGCGCGGCGCGGCGCCCATACACCGGGCGATCGAGGCCGGCGATGCCGAGACCGGCATCACCCTCATGCAGATGGACGCGGGCCTCGACACCGGCCCGATGATCTCGGAAGTGCGCACGCCGATCGCGTCCACGGACACGACCGCGACGCTGCACGACCGCCTCGCGGCGCTGGGCGCACAGCTTGTGGTGGACGGGCTGATCCAGCTGGAGCGCGACGGTGCGCTGCCTGTCACGCCGCAGCCCGCCGATGGCGTGACCTATGCCGAGAAGATCGGCAAGCAGGAGGCCGCGCTCGACTTCCGTCGTTCCGCCGAGGCGCTCGCGCGGCAGGTTCGCGCGTTCGACCCGTTCCCGGGCGGCGCGGCCACGCTGGACGGCGCGCTGCTCAAGCTGTGGTCCGCCGAGCCGGCCGAGGGCGCCAACCTGCCCACGGGCGCTGCGCCGGGCCAGATTCTCGACGTCTCGCCCGCGGGCGTCGTGGTGGCGTGCGGCGAGGGCGCCTTGCGCGTGACGCAGCTGCAGAAGCCCGGTGGCAAGCGCCTGCCTGCACGCGAATTCCTCGCTGGCATGCCGCTCGCGGCCGGCCAGCGCTTCACGCTGAACGACGCCGGCGCGGCGTAAGCACCCGCAGGCGATTCCTGGCCTCGCCTGTCGAGCATCCGGCCGTGCGGCGAGGCAACGCACACGCCGCTGCGCGCGTTAGAATTTGAGGGATTCGGCGAGGCGGCTGCACAGGGCGGCTCGATCCCTCTTTCCGAGTCGCTTTTGCAGGAAACGTCATGCTTGGCATCACTCATTTTGGCTTCTTTCTCGTCGCCGTCTTTCTCCTGAACGTCACGCCGGGTCCCGATACGGCCTATATCGTCGGCCGCAGCGTCGCGCAGGGCCGCAGCGCCGGGCTCGTGTCGGCGCTGGGCATTTCCGCGGGCTGCTGTGTGCACGCGCTGGCCTGCGCGTTCGGGCTGACCGCGCTGCTCGCGGCCTCGGCCACGGCGTTCACGGTCATCAAGCTCGTGGGCGCGTGCTACCTCGTGTATCTCGGCGTGCGCCTGATCTTCGCGAAACAACAAGCCCCGGCACGCGCCGCCGACACAACGGAATCCGCTGTGCACGCCAGCGCGCCGCGCCCGCTGCGCCAGCTCTTCCTCTCGGGTTTCTGGACCAACGTGCTCAACCCGAAAGTCGTGCTGTTCTTCGTGTCGTTCTTCCCGCAGTTCGTGAACGTGACGAGCCCGCACAAGGTGCTCGCGTTCCTCGCGCTCGGCGTCGTGTTCGTCGTCATGAGCACGATCTGGAACAGCTTCGTCGCGTGGATCGCAGGCAGCGTGACGCAGCGCTTCTCCGGCAAGCCGGGCATCAAGAAATGGCTCGACCGCACGGTGGGCTCGGCGTTCGTCGGCCTGGGCTTGAGGCTTGCCACCGCCACGCGCTGAGATTGAATTTTTCAGATCCGCCCATATCTAACAAATCGCTTACAATGCGCTCGCCGCCCCACCGGCGCAATGATGGCCGGGGCTCGTGGCGGGCGTCCAACGATTTGATCCCTGATGGGTGAAGGAGCACAGCACATGTTCAACTGGGTCAAGACCGCGATGTTGATGGCCGCGATTACGGCCCTTTTCATCGTGATTGGCGGCATGATCGGCGGGCATCGCGGCATGATGCTCGCGCTGATGTTCGCGCTCGCCATGAACTTCTTCTCGTACTGGTTCTCGGACAAGATGGTCCTGCGCATGTACAACGCGCAGGAAGTGGACGAGACCACGGCGCCGCAGTTCTACCGCATGGTCCGCGAGCTGGCCACGCGCGCGAACATTCCGATGCCGCGCGTCTACCTGATCAACGAAGACGCACCCAACGCGTTCGCCACGGGCCGCAACCCCGAGCACGCGGCGGTGGCGGCCACCACGGGCATCCTGCGCGTGCTCTCCGAGCGCGAGATGCGCGGCGTGATGGCCCACGAGCTCGCGCACGTGAAGCACCGCGACATCCTCATTTCGACGATTTCGGCCACCATGGCCGGCGCGATCTCGGCGCTCGCCAATTTCGCGATGTTCTTCGGCGGCCGCGACGAGAACGGCCGTCCCGCCAACCCCATCGCCAGCATTGCCGTGGCGCTGCTCGCGCCGATCGCCGCCGCGCTCATCCAGATGGCCATCTCGCGCTCGCGCGAGTTCGAGGCCGATCGCGGCGGCGCGCAGATTTCGGGCGATCCGCAGGCGCTGGCTTCGGCGCTCGACAAGATCCATCGCTACGCGCAGGGCATTCCGTTCCCGGCTGCCGAGCAGCATCCGGCCACGGCGCAGATGATGATCATGAATCCGCTCGCGGGCGGCGGCATTGCGAACCTCTTCTCGACCCACCCCGCCACCGAAGAGCGCATCGCGCGTCTCATGGAGATGGCGCGCACCGGCCGCTTCGACTGAAGCAGCGCGGCACGCATGCGAAGGGCAGACCTGCGGGTTTGCCCTTTTTTATTGGCGCGATGCAGGTGAGATGCGGGCGCAATCAGCGCGCGCCGATTGCGCTGGGCGAGCGGCGTTGCGCCCACGCCACGCTACAATGGCTCGCTTGTGGTTTGCTTTTGCACGCGTCATTGCACGCGCGTTTGTACGATACGCCGCGCCTTGCCGCGGCCCGCTTCCGGTTTTTCCATGACATCGAGTTCCTCCCGCCGCCCGTCCGGCGCATCGTCTTCCGGCCAACCCCGCACCAAACGTGCCGGGCGCCCCGCATCGCCAGCGCGCCGGACTGGGACGGCCGGGCCGCGTCAGGCCGGGCCGCGTGAGGCTGAGCCGCGTCAGACCGGGCAGCATCAGGCCGCGCAACGCCAGGTCGTGAATCTGGCCCCAGACTCGCTCGGCTTCGCGCTCGACCAGGCGGCGCACGCCGTGGGCGCGGTGCGCACGGGCGCGGCGCTCCCGGCGGCGCTCATGAGTGCTTTCTCCGCGCTCCCGCACGATATCGCAGCGATGGCGCGCGGCGCCGTGCAAGACATCGCGTATCGCACGATGCGGCGCCTCGGCACCGTGGACTGGCTGATCAAGCAGCGCGTGAGCAAGGCCCCGCCGCCGCCCGTGACGAATCTGCTCGCGTGCGCGCTGGCGTTGCTCGTCGACGACGAGGCGCACGCCGCCTACACGCCGTTTACCGTTGTCGACCAGGCGGTGCGCGCGATCGGTGCGCGCCGCGACGTGGCCTTCGCAAAGGGCCTCGTGAACGCGGTGCTGCGCGGCTTCCTGCGCGAGCGCGAGAGTGCCCTTGCCGCTGCGCAGGCCAACGAAGTCGCGCGCTGGAACTATCCGCAATGGTGGATCGACGCGGTTCGCCGCGCGTGGCCCGATCGTTGGCAGGCGATTCTCGAAGCGGGCAACACCCAGGGGCCGCTCACGCTGCGCGTGAACGCGCGCCGCGCGAGCGTCGCCGACTATCTGCAGCGCCTTGGCGAGGACAACATCGCCGCGACGCAGATCGGCGAGCACGCCGTGCGACTTGCCGCGCCGCTGCCCGTCGATCGCATTCCGGGCTTCATGGCCGGCGACGTCTCGGTGCAGGACGCGGGCGCGCAAATCGCGGCGCAAATCGTGGGCGTGCGCGACGGCATGCGCGTGCTCGACGCGTGCGCCGCACCCGGCGGCAAGAGCGGCCATCTGCTCGAGCTCGCCGACATCGACCTGATTGCGCTGGAAAGTGACGCGACGCGCGCGACGCGCATCGGCGAGAACTTCGAGCGCCTTGGCTTTTCGGCCGCTCGACCGGATGACGAGGATGACGATGCGCAGCATCCCGCGCGGCATGCGCGCGTCGTGATCGGCGACGCGGGCGCGCCCGCGAGCTGGTTCGACGGCGAGCCGTTCGACCGCATTCTTGCGGACGTGCCGTGCTCGGCCTCGGGCATCGTGCGCCGTCATCCCGACATTCGCTGGCTGCGCCGTCAAACCGATATCGAGGCCTTGGTGCAGGAGCAGCGCCGCATCGTCGATGCGCTGTGGGCGCTCGTCAAGCCGGGTGGCGAGCTGCTTTACGTGACGTGCTCGATCTTCCCCGAAGAAGGCGAGGCGCAGGCGAGCTGGTTTGAAACTACCCACGCGGATGCGGTACGATTGGACGCGCCGGGGCAACTGTTGCCCGCGGCCGACGGCGCGCCGGCCGGGGGGCCTGACGATGGCGTAGCCAGCGTGGCGCGGCCGCATGCCGAAGTGCAGCACGATGCCCACCCCGTTCCCGATCGCACCGCAGATCACGACGGCTTCTTCTACGCGCGCTTTCAGAAACGGTGACCATTAAACGCTTCTTCCCGCTACGCTTCGCGGTCCTGATCTGGATCGCACTGGCTTTCGGCTTGATGGCCGTCACGCCGGCGCGCGCGGATTCGATCTCGGTGCAGCGGGCCTCGCTGCAGGCCGACGGCTCAGGATGGAGCCTCGATGCCCGCTTCGACTTCGATCTGAACAGCAGCCTGGAAGACGCGGTCAACAAGGGCATTCCGCTCTACTTCACCACCGACTTCGAGCTCACGCGCCCGCGCTGGTACTGGTTCGACGAGCAGCCCGTGAGCGTTTCGCAAAGCATCCGCCTGTCATTCCAGCCGCTCACGCGCGAGTACCGCGTGTCGAGCGGCGGGCTGCAGCTCGGCTTCTCGACGCTCTCGGATGCGCTCGCCGTCATCAAGCACGTCACGTCGTGGCACGTGATCGACAGCAAGCAGGTGCATCCGGGCGAGACCTATACGGCGTCCGTGCGCATGCAGCTCGACGTCGCGCTCATGCCCAAGCCCTTCCAGATCGATGCGGTCAACAACCGCGACTGGAACCTCGCTTCCGACTGGAAGCGCTTTAACTTCACGGTGACCGAACGTGCTAAATAAAGTGCGCCGCGCCACCAGCGTCAGCAGCATCGTCGTCAGGCTGCTCGTTTCCACCGTCGCGTTCACCGCGACGCTGCTGCTCGTGCTGCTCGCCGCCGCGAGCGCGAACACCGAGTTCTTCGATCGCTACTACGGCTGGCTCTATGCGGCCAACATCGTCGTCGCGCTGATCTTCCTCTCGGTCGTGACGGCGCTCGTGATCGTGATCGTCGTGCGCTTGCGGCGCGGCAAGTTCGGCACGCGCTTGCTGGCCAAGCTCGCATTCTTCTTCGCGCTCGTGGGCGTGGTGCCGGGCGGCATTATCTACATCGTCTCGTATCAGTTCGTCTCGCGCTCGATCGAGTCGTGGTTCGACGTGAACGTGGAAACCGCGCTCACGGCGGGCCTGAATCTCGGGCGCGGCATGCTCGACGCCTCGCTCTCCGACCTCCAAACCAAGGCCCGTCTGATGGCCGAGCAAATTGCGAACGGCGAGGCCGCAGGCACCACACTCACGCTCTTGCGCGCGCGCGACCAGTTCGGCGTGCAGGACGCCACCATCGTCGAGCCGGTGCGCAGCATGTCGGGCGCGGCACCGGACATGCACGTGGTCGCGCAGGCGTCGAGCAACTTCTCCTCGCTGATGCCGGCTGATCTGCCCACGCCGCTCATGATCGATCAGGCGCGCGGGCGCGGCTACGCGGCGATCGAAGGCGAAGTGGACGGCGACCCGCATCTGCATGGCCCGAAGGGGGCGCTGCGCTTGCGTGTCGTCACGCGCATTCCCGATGCGAACACCACCGACCTGCAGCCCGTCGAACGCTTCCTGCAACTGGAGCAGCCGGTGCCTGCCGCGCTCGCGCGCAACGCCGACGCCGTGCAGCGCGCCTACCGCGAGTACCAGGAGAAAGCGCTGGGCCGCACGGGCTTGCGCAAGATGTACATCGGCACGCTCACGCTCGCGCTCTTTCTCGCGACCTTCGTTGCGATGATGCTGGCGCTCGCGCTCGGCAACCAGTTGGCAAGACCGCTGTTCCTGCTCGCGCAGGGCACGAAGGAAGTGACCGAGGGCGACTACACGCCCAAGCGGGAGATCAAGTCGCGCGACGAGCTGGGCTTTCTCACCCAGTCGTTCAACGCGATGACGCGCCAGCTCTCCGAAGCGCGCCTGGCCGTGGAGAAGAACCGCGTCGCGCTCGAGCATTCAAAGGCGTATCTCGAGAGCATTCTCGCGAACCTCACGGCGGGCGTGTTCGTGTTCGATCGCCAGTTCCGGCTGACGACGGCCAACCCAGGCGCTGAGCGCATCTTCCGCCACCCGTTCCAGACACAGCTCGGCCTGCCCATCGATCACGTGGCGGCGCTTGGCGATTTCGCGGCGATGGTGCGCAAGGCGTTCGCCGACCAGGAGGCATCGCGCACGGATCGCGACAACGGCGACGTGCACCATGGCCACTGGCAGCAGCAGTTCTCGGTGCCGATGGCCGGCGAGGCCGACCCGCTCACGCTGCTCGTGCGCGGCGCGCGACTTGTCTCCGACACGGGCCGCGACGCTGGCGACATGCAGACCTCGGGCTACGTGGTCGTGTTCGACGACATCTCCGACGTGATCTCGGCGCAGCGCTCGGTCGCGTGGGGCGAAGTCGCGCGGCGCCTCGCGCACGAGATCAAGAATCCGCTCACGCCGATTCAGCTTTCCGCGGAGCGCCTGCAGATGAAGCTCTCCGACAAGCTCGCGCCCTCGGATGCCGAGGTGCTCAAGCGCGGCGCGACCACGATCGTCAATCAGGTCGCGGCGATGAAGCAGATGGTCGACAACTTCCGCGACTACGCGCGCACGCCGCCGGCGGTGCTCGCGAGCTTGCAGCTGAACGACCTCGTGAGCGAGGTGCTCATGCTCTACGGCGCGGAGGAAGGCAAGAGCGCGATCAAGGTCGAGCTTTCGGCGCTGCCGGTCATCCGGGGCGATGCGACGCAACTGCGCCAGGTCATTCACAACCTCTTGCAGAATGCGCAGGACGCGGTGGCCGACATCGAGACGCCACGCGTGACGCTGGAGACGCGGGCCGTAGAATACGGCGATCCGGACGCGGACGGTCACACGCGCGTGGCGGTGCGTCTCACGGTGTCGGACAACGGCTCCGGTTTCCCGGCGCGCATTCTCACACGCGCGTTCGAACCCTACGTGACGACCAAGGCCAAAGGAACAGGACTCGGGCTTGCGATGGTCAAGAAGATCATCGACGAGCACGGCGCGCGCATCGACATTCGCAATCGCATGAAAGCGGGCGATGTGATCGAAGGCGCGCAGATCTCGATTCTCTTTCTCCAGCTGGCGGACGACACCAGCCCGAGCGCCACCGCTGCCACGCGCGGTCATGGCTCAGCGGGGCGCGCGGCAACGGAGCAAGGATCAAAAGCAACAGTGCAGACAAGGGCAGCGTAAATGGCAACCATCCTGGTGGTAGACGACGAAATGGGCATCCGGGAATTGCTCTCGGAGATCCTCAGCGACGAAGGACATGTCGTGGAGCTCGCGGAGGACGCGCAGGAGGCGCGCGCGTTCCGTCAGCGTCAGGTGCCGGACCTGGTGCTGCTCGATATCTGGATGCCGGACACCGATGGCGTCACGCTGCTCAAGGAATGGGCCGCGCAGGGCGAACTGACGATGCCCGTCATCATGATGTCGGGGCATGCGACCATCGACACGGCCGTCGAGGCGACCAAGATCGGCGCGCTCAATTTCCTCGAAAAACCGATCGCGCTGCAAAAGCTCCTGAAGGCGGTCGAGCAGGGACTCGCGCGCGGCACCGCCGCGCCGGTGCCGGCGAGCGCGCCTGGTGGCGCGAAGCCGTCGGCGGGCGGCCCGGCCGTGGTGGCGTCGGCGGCGGCACTGCCGGTGCTGGGCGCCGACGGCGCGCAGGGCGGGGCAACCGCCGTGGGCGTGGCGTCGATCTCGTTCGACATCCCGCTGCGCGACGCGCGCGACGCGTTCGAGCGTGCCTACTTCGAGTACCACCTCGCACGCGAGAACGGCAGCATGACGCGCGTAGCCGAGAAGACCGGCCTCGAGCGCACGCACCTGTACCGCAAGCTCAAGCAGCTCGGCGTGGACCTCGGCAAAAGCAAGGGCGAGTGAATTAACTTTTTTGCGAAGGCACTTGCGCGGCTCCGTCAGACCCGCTATACTCTTCTTTCTTCGTTGGCCCGGTAGCTCAGTTGGTAGAGCAGCGGATTGAAAATCCGCGTGTCGGTGGTTCGATTCCGCCCCAGGCCACCAGAATGCAGCCCCAGGAGATCGTAAGATTCCTGGGGCTTTTTCGTTGTCTGGTTGCTTTCGTGGTGTGTTTGCTTCCTGCTCGGGCTTGTTGTCAGTGACGATGCCGGTGAACGCCAGGCGCGACCACGCGGCCGGGATATCAACGGTATAAAGTGACGCCGATATCCACAAAAAAGCTGCGCCCTATACTGCATTGGCCGGCGGATGTCAGATCAGGCCGGTCCGTGCGGCGGGTTTCCAGGGCTTGCGACCGCGCGGAACCTCTCAACACGGAGTTTCACGGTGACTCGAACAGAACCCAGGAACGGCGCGCTCGTGCTGTTTTCCGGCGGCCAGGACTCGGCTACGTGCCTTGCCTGGGCGCTCGACCGTTACGATACCGTCGAGACGCTCGGCTTCGATTATGGCCAGCGTCATCGCGTCGAACTGGAATGCCGTGAAGGCTTCCGCGCGGCCATCGCGCAGACCTTCCCCGCGTGGGGCGAGCGTCTCGGCGACGACCACATGATCGATCTCGCGGTGCTAGGCTCGATCAGCGACACGGCCATGACGCGCGAAATCGAGATCGAAACGGCGGCAAGCGGCTTGCCGAACACCTTCGTGCCGGGCCGCAACCTGATGTTCATGAATATCGCGGCGGCGATTGCTTACCGGCGCGGGCTCAAGGTGCTCGTCGGCGGCATGTGCGAAACCGACTTCTCGGGCTACCCCGATTGCCGCGACGACACCATGAAGGCGCTGCAAGTCACGCTCAATCTGGGCATGGACAGCCGCTTCGTGCTGGAAACGCCGCTCATGTGGCTCGACAAGGCCGACACATGGCGCCTCGCGCACACGCTTGGCGGCGAAGCGCTCGTCGAGCTGGTGCGTGTGGAAACGCATACGTGCTACGTGGGCGAGCGCGCCGAGCTCCACGAGTGGGGCTTCGGCTGCGGTGAGTGCCCGGCGTGCAAGCTGCGCAAGCGCGGCTACGAAGCGTACCTCGCGGGCGAAAAGGTGACGCAAGCGCCGGTCTGAACCGATGACGGGCGCAAGGCCAGCATGGTTTGCATGCTGGCAGGATTGGGGCGGCGCACGGGCGGCGCGCCCCGCACGGATCGTGCAGATGAAGTTCCAGCGCCCGGTATAACCGGCTCAGAGCCTCCGGGGCGATACTCAGGGATCAAGCTCGGGATTCGAGTTCAAGGATCACATTCAGGCAGCAGTATGACTTACGCAGTAAAGGAAATTTTCTATACGTTGCAGGGCGAGGGCGCGAACGCCGGGCGTCCGGCCGTGTTCTGCCGGTTTGCCGGCTGCAATCTGTGGTCGGGCCGCGAGGAAGACCGCGAAGCGGCGGTCTGCCGTTTTTGCGACACCGATTTCGTGGGCACCGACGGCGAGAACGGCGGCAAGTACCGCACGCCGGAGGAGCTCGTTGCGATGATCGCGTCGCTTTGGCCTGAAGGCGAAGGCAACCGCTTCGTCGTCTGCACGGGCGGCGAGCCGATGCTGCAGATCGATCAGCCGTTCGTCGATGCGCTGCACGCCGCCGGCTTCGAGATCGCCATCGAGACGAACGGCTCGCTGCCGGTGCTCGATACCATCGATTGGATCTGCGTGAGCCCGAAGGCCGACGCGCCGCTCGTCGTCACCAGGGGCAACGAGCTGAAGGTCGTGGTCCCGCAGGACAACCAGCGCCTCGCCGACTACGCGAAGCTCGATTTCGAGTACTTCCTCGTCCAGCCGATGGACGGCCCGTCGCGCGACCTGAACACGAAACTCGCCATCGACTGGTGCAAGCGCCATCCGCAATGGCGCCTTTCGATGCAGACTCACAAGTACCTGAACATCCCCTGATTCTTTGCCCCTGAATTTTTCAGAATAGCGCCGTGCTGACGATCACCCGAAAACTCGAATTCGACGCGGGCCACCGCATTCCCGACCACCGCAGCCAGTGCCGCAACCTGCACGGGCATCGCTACGTGCTGGAAGTCACGCTGCAAGGCGACACTGTCGAGACGGAAGGCGCGCCCGACCGTGGCATGGTGATGGACTTCGCCGACGTGAAGGCGCTCGCGAATCAACATCTCGTCGATCTGTGGGATCACGCGTTCATCGTCTTCGAAGGCGACACGCAGGTGCGCGGTTTCCTCGAAACGCTGCCGGGCCATAAGACGGTCGTGATCGATCGCATCCCGACCGTGGAGAACCTCGCGGCCATCGCGTTCGAGATTCTGGCGAACGTCTACGACGCGCATTACGGCGTGAATCTGCAGCTCTCCAAAGTGCGTCTGTACGAGACGCCGAACTGCTGGGCGGAAGTCACGCGCAGCTAGGGCCTGTTATTAGCGGGAACAGGCGCTAAGGTTCGATCGAGCCCCGCAAGCCCGGGTTTTCCACCCGGCCCGCGAACTTTTGTCGCGGTATGATCGCTCCGGCAAGGCCGCGCATCCGACGCGCGGCCCAATAACACAACGGAGCGAGACATGCCGGCTGCGGCGCTGCCGGGCCGCCAGGCCCGCGCGGGACGCGCGCGTCCCGCAGCCTCGCCGGGAGCACGGCGATGAGCACCTTCACCAATCCCCTCAAGGAACGCCTCAAGGAAGCCGAGCCGCTCTATGGCCTGTGGCTTTCGATGGGCAGCGAGACCGCCGCCGAGGCGCTCGCGCACGCTGGTTTCGACTGGCTGCTGATCGACATGGAGCACACGCCCAACGACAGCGGCGACGTGATCGCGCAACTGCGCGCCATCGCGGCGGCGCATCTGCCGACCGAGCCCGTCGTGCGCCTGCCGGCCAACGAGCCGTGGCTCGTCAAGCGCGTGCTCGACGCGGGCGTGCGCACGGTGATGTTTCCCAACGTGGCATCCGCCGACGAAGCCGCCCGCGCGGTGAGCTACACCCAATATCCCGATGCGAATACGCCGGACGGCCAGCGCGGCGTCGCGGGCGTCGTGCGCGCGGCCGGTTATGGCATGCGGCGCGATTATCTGCAGGGCGCGAACGCGCAAATCGCGTCGATCGTGCAGATCGAATCGGCGGCGGCACTCTCAGAGGTCGAGAAAATCGCGGCGGTGCCGGGCGTCGATTGCCTCTTCGTCGGGCCCGCCGATCTGGCCGCGAGCCTCGGCCATCTCGGCGACTCGAAGCACCCCGACGTCGTCGCCGCGATGACGCACATCGTTGCCGCCGCGCGCGCGGCGGGTGTGGCAGCAGGCATTTTTGCGATGGATGCCGCGCAGGCGAAGCAGTATCGCGAAATGGGCTTTAACTTCGTCGCGCTGGCCGCCGACGTCATCTGGCTCATGCGCGCGACGCGCCAGGCGCTGCAGGAGGCAAGGTCATGAGGTGTCCGAAAGCATTGCTGGCGCAGCTTGCCCGCGTGGCGGCGACGGCTTGCGTCGCTGGCGCGGCGCTTGGCGCGAGCGGCCTCGCGGCTGCTGCGGGCGCCGCTGGGGCGGCGAGCGCAGCGGCGGCCACCACGTCTGCACCCGTTGCCGATGCGCAATCCGATCCGCAGACGGCCAATGCCGTAGCCGACTACAACGCCGGCAATCTTGCCGCTGCGCGCGCCGGATTCCAGGCCGCCGCCGGGCGCGGCAA
Organism: Paraburkholderia silviterrae; assembly: GCF_004353915.1. Taxonomy (GTDB): domain Bacteria; phylum Pseudomonadota; class Gammaproteobacteria; order Burkholderiales; family Burkholderiaceae; genus Paraburkholderia; species Paraburkholderia silviterrae. The sequence continues at coordinate 193,090 of NZ_SMRP01000004.1, forward strand.
CCGGCTCGCGGAATTCAACTACGCAATGATGCTGGTCAACGGCGAAGGCGGCGCCGCCGACGTGAGCGAGGGCCGCAAGTGGCTGCGCAAGGCCGCCGACGCGAACATGTCCCACGCTCAATACGTGTACGGCAAGATGTACGACGACGGCGACTTCGTCGGGCGCGATCCGGTCGAGGCGCATCAGTGGTTCCTGAAGGCTGCGAAGCAGGGGCACGTGCAGGCCGAGCTCGCACTCGCGAACCAGTACCTCGACGGGCGCGGCACGTCGCGCGACAACAAGCAGGCGTTCTACTGGTACAAGAAGGCCGCGGAAGGCGGCGACATGACGGCGCAGTACGTGACCGGCTCGTTCTACGAGCGCGGCGGCGACGGCGTGCCGAAGAACCTGAACGTTGCGCGCGCCTACTATGCAGCGGCGGCGGCGCAGGGCGACCCGGTTGCGCGGCTCAAGTATCAGCAGTTGAGCACGCAATTGATGAAGTCGGCGCCGCAATAGCCGCGCCGAACTCGAACGCCCATTCCCTTCCAGCAACGCCGGAAAAAGAAAACGCGCCGTGGCAAGACGGCGCGTTCCTTCGGGGAGCCTGCAAGTCGGCGTGACCGGGGCCTGTTATTTGCGTGAACAGGCCCTAGCTCTGCATGAGCCGCTTTTGCCGCCCGACGCTCATGATCAGCCCGATGGCGACGCCGAGCGTCGTGAGCGCGGTGCCGCCATAGCTCATGAACGGCAGGGGCACGCCCACCACGGGCAGGATGCCGCTCACCATGCCGATGTTCACGAACGCGTAGGTGAAGAACGCCATCGTGAGCGAGCCGGCCAATAATCGCCCGAACAACGTCGCGCCGTTGGCGGCGATATAGAGTCCGCGCGCGATCAGGCACATGTAGAGCGTGAGCAGCACGATCCCGCCCGCCATGCCGAACTCTTCCGAGAACACCGCGAAAATGAAGTCGGTGTGCTTTTCGGGGATGAACTCCAGATGCGACTGCGTGCCCTTGAGCCAGCCCTTGCCGAGCGGGCCGCCCGAGCCGATCGCGATCACGGCCTGAATCGTGTGGAAGCCCTTGCCGAGCGGGTCGGAGGTGGGGTCGAGCAGTGTGCAGATGCGGTGTTTCTGGTAGTCGTGCATCAGCGGCCAGTTCACCTGCGGCTGGCAGATCCTGTCCTGGAACGCGGCAATCGACCCCACCGCGATGACGCCGGCAATCAGCACCGGCACGATCAGCTTGAACGAAAGCCCCGCGAAATAGATCACGAAGAAGCCCGCGGCGAACACCAGCACGGCGGTGCCGAGGTCCGGCTGCTTGGCGATCAGCCCCACCGGCACGAGCAGGATCACGAAGCCGACCACGAAGTCGTACCAGCGCATCACGCCTTCGCGGCGCTGGTAGTACCACGCGAGCATGAGCGGCGTGGCGATCTTGAGGATCTCGGAGGGCTGGATCACGACACCCACGTTGATCCATCGCTTGGCGCCCTTGCGCGTGAGGCCGAACAGCGCGACCGCTATCAGCATCGCGATGCCGAACGTGTAGACCGGCACTGCGAAGCGCATCAGCGTGGTGGGCGGCACGTTGGCGAGCGCCCACATCAGCACGAAGGTGAGCAAGATGTTGCGCAACTGGTCTTCGACGCGGCCCGGCATGTCGAGGGTCGCGCTGTAGAGCGTGACGATGCCCACGCACAACAGCAGGAACACCGCGAGCGCGAGCGGGCGATCGAAGCCCTTGAACATCTTGCGCAGCGCCTCTAGGGCGGCGCGCTTGTCGATCTTGTCGAACTGGAAGAAAGGCATTGTGACTCCTGTTGATCCGGAGTGAGCGCTTCAGCTGTCGACCGGAGTTGGCGCTTCAGCGCTTACTCCGGTCCCATGCAAAGCGCTTACTCCGGTCCCATGCAAGGTACTTGCTCACTCGTCGATGCCGCCCGTGGCGGGCTTGGGCGGCGGCGCGAGCGTGGCCGCTTCGGGCGCGCTGGCGGGGCGGCGCGGGCGATGCGGACCGGGGCCGAAATGGCGAGGCAGCGGGGTCGCGGAGGGCCGCTGCGCCTGCGCATCGCCGTCGGTGGCTGCGCTGCCCGATGCGCTTGCCGACGTGCCGCCGTTGACGGCATCGGTGCCCTTGGGCGCTTCGGGCGTGACCGGTTGCGTGGGCGCCTGACGCACTTGCGCGCTGGCGCTGGCGGGTTTGGCCGCAGCGGCGCTGGCCAGCGGCTTGCCCGGTGCTGATACCGCGGGAGCGCCCGAAGCCGCCGATGCCGCCGAAGCTGCTGCAGCCGCCGAAGCCCCGGATGCCGCCGCGGCAGCCGATGCGGCTTCAGCCGCCGAAGCCGCGCCCGGTATCGGCAGCGGGGTGAAGCCTGCGGCCACCTTGACCGGCAGCGTCGCGGCGCTTTCCGAGGCAACCTGCGGCGCACCGCCGATCGTGGGCGCCGACGCATCCTGCGTGGCCGAGGCCGCCTCGGCCACGGCGGCCTGCTCGACGCCGGGCTTCAGGCGGTCGACGAGCCAGTAGTCGAGCACGCGGCGCGCGATCGGGCCTGCTGCCTGCGCGCCCCAGCCGCCGTTCTCGACGACCAGCGCGACGGCGATCTGCGGCTTGTCGGCGGGCGCAAACGCGATGAAGAGGGCGTGGTCGCGCAGATGCTCGGCGAGCGCGTGCGCCTGATACTTCGCGCCCTGCAGCGAGAACACCTGCGCCGTGCCGGTCTTGCCCGCCGAGGTGTAGGGCGCGTTGCGGAACACCTGGTACGCCGTGCCCGACGGATTCATCGTCACGCCTTCCATGCCGCGCTTCACGACGTCGATATCGGACTGCTTCACGTTCAGGCGCCCGCTTTCGCTCGGCACGGTGAGTTGCTGCGCCTTCGTGATCGGATTTTCGATCTCCTTCACGAGGTGCGGCTTCATGAGGACGCCGTTGTCGGCGAGCGTGGCCGTAGCGTGCGCGAGCTGCAGGATCGTGAACGTGTTGTAGCCCTGGCCGATGCCGAGACTGATCGTCTCGCCCTCGTACCACTTCTGCTGCTCGGGCTTGCGATAGGCCTTGCGCTTCCATTCGGTGGAGGGCAGGATGCCGCGCGCCTCGCCCGCGATGTCGATGCCGGTGAGCTGGCCGAAGCCGAGCGGCTTCATGAAGTTCGCAATGTTGTCCACGCCCAGGTCGTGCGCGAGCATGAAGAAGTAGGTGTCGTTCGACACCATGATCGCCTTGTTCATGTCGACCCAGCCCTGGCCGGAGCGCACGTCGTTGTTGAAGCGGTGGCCGCCGAACATGTAGTAGCCGGGGTCGGAGAAGCCCCAGCCCGGCGTGCGCTTGTGCAGCGTGAGCGCGGCGAGCGCCATGAACGGCTTGTAGGTCGAGCCCGGCGGATAGGTGCCGTGCAGCGGCCGGTTCAAGAGCGGGTGATCGGGCGAGTTGTTCAGCGCGTCCCAGGTCTGCTGGTCGATGCCGTCCACGAAGGAGTTCGGGTCGAAGCTCGGCGCCGAGACGAACGCGAGAATGTCGCCCGTGGAAGGCTCGATCGCCACGAGCGCGCCGCGCTTGCCCGCGAAGGCCTGCTCGGCCACCTGCTGCAGGCCGATGTCGAGCGAGAGCACGAGATTGTTGCCGGGCGTGGCCTGGGTGCGCTTGAGCGTGCGCACGGGGCGCCCGCCCGCCGTCACTTCGACTTCCTCGAAGCCGGTCAGGCCGTGCAGCTCGGTTTCATAGCTCTGCTCGACGCCGATCTTGCCGATGTAGTCGGTGCCCTTGTAGTTGTTCGCATCGAGACGCGGATCGTAATGCTCGGGATCGCTCTCGTTCCTGTCGCTCTCGTCGTCGATGCGATCCTGGTCGCGCTGCGAAATGCGGCCGATATAGCCGATCACGTGCGCGGCGGTGGTGCCGAGCGGGTATTGGCGGAACAGGCGCGCGCGCACCTCCACGCCGGGGAAGCGAAAGCGCTGCGCGGTGAAGCGCGCGACTTCGTCGTCGGTCAGGCGCGTGCGGATCGGCAGGCTCTCGAAGTTCTTCGAGTCTTCGAGCAGCTTCTTGAAGCGGCGGCGGTCGCGCTGATCGATCGGGATCACCGTCGAGAGCTGGTCGATGGTGTCGTCGAGCGTGTCGGTGAGCTTCGAGGGCGTGATTTCGAGCGTGTACGCCGAGTAGTTTTTCGCGAGCACCACGCCGTTGCGGTCGGTGATGATGCCGCGGTTCGGCACGATGGGCGCGACCGAGATACGGTTCTCGTCGGCCTGCAGCGAGTACTTGCTGTGGTTCCAGACCTGCAGATAGAGGAACCGGAACGCGATCAGCCCGAAGCAGACGAACACGAACAGTCCCGCCGCCGCGACGCGCAGGCGGAACTTCGTGAGCTGCTGCTGGGTGTCCTTGAATTCGGTCATGCGGGGAGAACCCCGGGGCCCGCGCCTCGCTCAGGCGCTGCGGCGGGCCGGTAGAAAGGGTGGGTCATCGGTTGCGTCTTTCAACGGTGAGCGGCGCGCGGCCGCTCAGATGGGCCGGGTGTCGTCGGGGTCGACGGGGCGGCGCTGCGGCAGCAGCAGCACGATGCTGGTGATCGGCCAAAGCACGGCCTCCACGAAGCCGCTGACCAGATAGCCCCAGCCGGGGAACGGCGCACCCATCAAGAGGCGAACCACGAACGGCACGACTTGCGCGCCGACGAGCATCGGCATGACGGCGAACATCTGCACGCCAAGCGACATCCACAGCACGCGGCGGTGAATCGTGATGGCGCCATACGAGAGCAGCGTGTAGGCGAGCGCGTGCTCGCCGAGCAGGTTGGCGTTGTGCACGTCCATGAAGAGGCCGAGGCAGAACGCGATGCCCATGCCCACCTTGCGCGGCTGGTGAATGTTCCAGAACAGCAGCACGAGCGCGACGAAATCCGGAATGCCCGGCAGCTTGCCCCACGGCAGCAGGTTCAGCAAAAACGCGGCCGCGAGGCTGAACGCGATGAAATACGGGTTGACCGGTTGCAGGATGTATTGCGGACGCGGCATCAATGGCCCCCCTGCGGCTTCGCGGGCGCGGCCGCCGGGGCCTTCGCTGCGGCATTGGCCGGCACGTTCGCGGCCGGCTTTGCCGGGGCGGACTTCGATTTGTCGTCGGCCTTTTTATCCACACCACTGCCTTTGGCGGACTTTTTCTTCTTCGCGTCCCTGGCGTCGGCAGCCGCAGCGGCGGAAGCGGCCTCGGCCGCCTCGACCGGATTCGGCGGCACTTGTGCCACGTAATGCAGCACCAGCACCTCGCGTGCGCCGCGCACCGCCGCGAGCGGCACGCAGATCACGCGGGCAAACGCCGTGTCGGCCTGCTTGTCGATGCGCAGCACCTTCGCGACCGGCAGCCCTTGCGGATAGATTCCGTCGAGGCCGCTCGTCACGAGCTCGTCGCCGACTTGCACGTCGGCGCTGATCGGCACGAAGCGCAGATCGAGCAAATCGCCCTTGGCAGTGCCGTAGATCACGCTTCGCAGCCCGGTGCGCACGATCTCGACCGGGACGGCCTGGTCCTTGTCGGTCACGAGCGTGACTTCGGACTGCATCGGGAACACGCGCGTGACCTGGCCGATGACGCCGTCTTCGCTCAACACGGGCGAGCCGTTCTGCACACCTTGTTGCGAGCCGCCGCCGATCACGACCTTCTGCGTGAACGGGTCGCGCGTGTCGTACTGGATCTCGGCGGGCGTGGTCTGCGCGCCGATGCGTTGCGAAAGTTGCAGCAGCGAGCGCAGATGCGCGTTTTCGGCCGCGAGCGAGGCGGCGTCATTGGCTTGCTGCGAGAGCTGGAGGTTGCGCGCGTGCAGCTTTGCGTTGTCCTGTCGCAACGAGGCGCTCGTGACGGCGAGGTCGGCTGCGCCCATGAAGAGATCGCGCGGCACGAGAGCGGCGCGTTGCAGCGGATAAAGACCTGCGCCTAGCACGCCGCGCACGACTTCGAGCGTCTTGAAGCGGGCGTCGGAGACGAGCAGCGCGAGCGACAGAACGACGAAGAAGATGAGCCGTGCGAGTGCCGAAGGGCCTTGCTTGAATAGAGGCGGCGGACTGTATTCCATGGTCGGCGCCGGGCGCGTATGCGGTTCGGTGAAACTAACGATGAAACGTGAAATGCAACAGCGGCGCCGGGATGGGCGCCGCGTTGCGGACCGTGCGGCGGCGGGCTTGCCGCTGCCGCCAAGTGTGCGTCAATTGCGCTGCGCTTGCGCGCAGCGCGGCACGGTGCACTTACTCGTACGAGAAGATGCTGCCGAGCTTGTCCATGCGTTCGAGCGCCATGCCCGAGCCGCGCACGACGCAGGTGAGCGGATCTTCGGCCACCAGCACCGGCAGGCCGGTTTCTTCGGCGAGCAGGCGGTCGAGGTCGCGCAGGAGCGCACCGCCGCCCGTGAGCATCATGCCGCGCTCGGCGATGTCGGCTCCCAGTTCCGGCGGCGTTTGCTCGAGCGCGATCTTCACCGACGAGACGATCTGGTTCAGCGGGTCGGTGAGCGCTTCGAGGATTTCGTTGCTCGAAATGGTGAAGCTGCGCGGAATGCCTTCCGACAGGTTGCGGCCCTTCACTTCCATTTCCTTGACTTCGGAGCCGGGGAACGCCGAGCCGATTTCCTTCTTGATGGCTTCGGCGGTTTGCTCGCCGATCAACATGCCGTAGTTGCGGCGGATGTAGTTGACGATGGCCTCGTCGAACTTGTCGCCGCCCACGCGCACCGAGCCCTTGTACACGATGCCGCCGAGCGAGATCACGCCAACTTCGGTCGTGCCGCCGCCGATGTCGACGACCATCGAGCCGGTAGCTTCCGAGACCGGCAGGCCCGCGCCGATGGCGGCGGCCATGGGCTCTTCGATCAGATAGACCTGCGAGGCGCCGGCGCCGTGCGCGGCTTCCTTGATCGCGCGGCGCTCGACTTGCGTGGAGCCGCACGGCACGCAGATGATGATGCGCGGCGACGGCGAGAACATGCGCGATTCGTGTGCAGTCTTGATGAACTGCTTGATCATCTGTTCCGTGACGGTGAAGTCGGCGATCACGCCGTCCTTCATCGGGCGGATGGCTTCGATGTTGCCCGGCACCTTGCCGAGCATCTGCTTGGCTTCCTTGCCGACTGCCTGGATCGTTTTCTTGCCGTTCGGGCCGCCTTCCTGGCGGATGGACACGACCGAGGGCTCGTCGAGGACGATGCCCTTGCCGCGCATGTAGATCAGGGTGTTGGCGGTGCCGAGGTCGATCGCGAGATCGTTGGAGAAATAGCTACGAAGAAAACCGAACATTCAAAAATCCTGTCTCGCTGGTGGCCGACCTTGGGACGAGCGGGTCACGGGGCGGCAGCGGAAAAAATAACAGCCTCAGGACGGGCGGAAAGCGCCGCCGCGAGGAGCCTGAAACTGCGGGAATGGTTACCGGAGTCGGCCACGCTGAGCGCCATCTGAGCGCACATTGCTGCGATCAGGGGTGAAAGGCGGGCGCAAGGCGGTCCGGGTTTGAGTCGAACGCGTAATGATACCTTATAATTTTGCCTGTTTTGCAGGATCCGACGGGCAGTTTTTGACTTCGTCGAGGCTTTCCTCCACCCTCGGATCTGGTGCGATAAACCGCTGTTGCAGCACCGATTTTCCGCGCTGCCTCAGTCTCAAATTTTTTTCCGGTGACCGCATGGCCCTGACCCTGACCGATGTGAAGCGCATCGCGCATCTCGCGCGCCTCGAACTGGCCGAAGCCGAGGCCGGCAATACGCTCGAGCGCCTGAATAACTTCTTCGGGCTCGTCGAGCAGATGCAGGCCGTGGACACCACGGGCATCGCGCCGCTCGCGCATCCGATCGAGCAGATCGAAGACGTCGCGCTGCGGCTGCGCGAGGACGCGGTAACCGAAACCGTGGACCGCGACGCTTTCCAGCGTCCCGCGCCCGCGGTACAGGACGGACTTTACCTCGTGCCGCGCGTAATTGAGTAAACACGCGCGCATTTCCCGTCATTTTCGATGAAGTTCGAGTTAGATAACCTTAACTTCCGGAATGCGGAAACCCGAATCCGGCGCGGCGCGGCCCGCACTCGCGCGCGAGGCGCTCCCGGCGGCGCACGATGTTTAGGGTGCGCCGTTACGTTCTTCCAGGAATCACGCAATGCATGACAAAAGCTTGACCGAACTGCGCGCCGCGCTGGCCGCGAAGGCCTGCTCCGCCGTCGAACTGGCCCAGCATTTTTTGGGTCGGATTGAGGCGCATCAAGATTTGAACGCCTTCGTCGACGTCAATCCCGAATTGACGCTCGCGCAGGCCAAGGCCGCCGACGCGCTCATCGCGAGCGGCAACGCAGGCCCGCTCGCCGGCATCCCGCTCGCGCACAAAGACGTGTTCGTCACGCGCGGCTGGCGCTCGACCGCCGGCTCGAAGATGCTCGCAAACTATGTCAGCCCGTTCGACGCGACCGTCGTGGCGCGCCTGGCGCGCGCGGGCATGGTCTGCGTCGGCAAGACCAACATGGACGAATTCGCGATGGGCTCGTCCAACGAGAACTCGCACTTCGGCGCCGTGAAGAACCCGTGGGACAAGCAGGCTGTGCCGGGCGGCTCGTCGGGCGGCTCGGCCGCCGCCGTGGCCGCGCGCCTCGCGCCCGCCGCGACCGGCACCGACACGGGCGGCTCGATCCGTCAGCCCGCCTCGTTCTCGGGCATCACCGGCATCAAGCCCACCTACGGCCGCGTCTCGCGCTACGGCATGATCGCGTTCGCCTCGTCGCTCGACCAGGGCGGCCCGATGGCGCAAAGCGCCGCCGACTGCGCGCTGCTCCTGAACGCGATGGCGGGCTTCGACGAGCGCGACTCCACGAGCCTCGTGCGCGACGACGAAGACTACGCGCGCCACCTTGGTCAGACGTGGGGCGCGAACGCAACGGCCGACAAGCCGCTCGCGGGCCTGCGCATCGGCCTGCCGAAGGAATACTTCGGCGCGGGCCTCGCCGACGACGTGCGCACCGCCATCGACGCCGCCTTGAAGGTCTACGAATCGCTCGGCGCCACGCTGGTGGAAGTCACGCTGCCGAAGACCGAGCTCTCGATTCCCGTCTACTACGTGATCGCGCCGGCGGAAGCCTCGTCGAACCTCTCGCGCTTCGACGGCGTGCGCTACGGCCATCGCGCCGCCGAGTACACCGATCTGCTCGACATGTACAAAAAGTCGCGCGCCGAGGGCTTCGGCCCCGAGGTGAAGCGCCGCATTCTCGTGGGCACCTACGTGCTCTCGCACGGCTACTACGACGCCTACTACCTGCAAGCGCAGAAGATCCGCCGCATCATTGCGCAGGACTTCCAGGAAGCGTTCAAGCAGTGCGACGTCATCATGGGACCGGTCGCACCGAGCGTGGCGTGGGACATCGGCGCGAAGGGCGACGATCCGCTGCAGATGTATCTCGCGGACATCTACACGCTCTCCACGAGCCTCGCGGGCCTGCCCGGCATGAGCGTGCCGTGCGGCTTCGGCGCGGGCGCGAACGCGCAGCGGCCCGTCGGTCTGCAGATCGTCGGCAACTATTTCAACGAGGCCCGCATGCTGCAGGTCGCCGACGCTTTCCAGCGCGCGACCGAGTGGCATCGCAAGGCGCCGGCAGGGGTGTGAACATGGCTACACAGTGGGAAGTCGTTATCGGTCTCGAGACGCACGCGCAGTTGTCGACGGCGTCGAAGATCTTCTCGGGCGCATCGACCCAGTTCGGCGCGGCGCCCAACACGCAGGCCTGCCCCGTCGATCTCGCGCTGCCGGGCGTGCTGCCGGTGATGAACCGTGGCGCCGTCGAGCGCGCGATCCGCTTCGGTCTCGCGATCGACGCCACGGTCGCGCCGCGCAGCATCTTCGCGCGCAAGAATTACTTCTATCCGGATCTGCCGAAGGGCTATCAGATCAGCCAGTACGAGATTCCGGTCGTGCAGGGCGGCCAGATCACGATCCAGGTGCCGGCCAACGAGAAGGCCGGCAAGGACGCGTACGAGAAGACCATCAATCTCACGCGCGCGCACCTCGAAGAAGACGCCGGCAAATCGCTGCACGAAGACTTCGCGGGTATGACGGGCATCGACCTGAACCGTGCCGGCACGCCGTTGCTCGAAATTGTTACGGAACCTGAAATGCGCAGCGCCGCGGAAGCCGTTGCGTATGCGAAGTCGCTGCACACGCTCGTCGTCTGGCTCGGCATTTGCGACGGCAACATGCAGGAAGGGTCGTTTCGCTGCGACGCGAACGTTTCGGTGCGCCCGGTCGGCCAGAAGGAATTCGGCACGCGCGCCGAGATCAAGAACCTGAACTCGTTCCGCTTTCTCGAAGAAGCGATCCAGTACGAAGTGCGCCGCCAGATCGAATTGATCGAAGACGGCGGCACCGTCGTGCAGGAAACGCGTCTGTATGACCCGGACAAGCGCGAGACGCGCTCGATGCGCAGCAAGGAAGACGCGCACGATTACCGCTATTTCCCCGACCCGGACCTCATGCCGCTCGTGATCGACGCGGCGTGGATCGCGCGCGTGAAGGGCGAGATGCCCGAGCTGCCCGCGACCATGCAGACGCGCTTCGTCGAGCAGTACGGCGTGACGCCGTACGATGCGAACGTGCTTACGTCGACGAAGGCGATGGCGGTGTACTTCGAAGCGGTCGTGGCAAAGACCGGCGCGAGCCAGGCGAAGGCTGCCGCGAACTGGCTGATGGGCGAAGTGTCCTCGCAGCTGAACCGCGAAGGCCTCGACATCGACGCCTCGCCGGTGTCGGCCGCGCAGTTCGCGCTGCTGATCCAGCGCATCGCCGACGGCACGATCTCGAACAAGATCGCCAAGGAAGTGTTCCAGGCGATGTGGGACGAGAAGGCCGCGGACGTTGACGCGGTGGACCGCATCATCGAAGCGAAGGGCCTCAAGCAGATTTCGGACACCGGCGCGCTCGAAGCGATCATCGACGAGGTGCTCGCCGCGAACCCGAAGTCGGTCGAGGAATTCCGCGCCGGCAAGGAAAAGGCGTTCAACGCGCTGATCGGCCAGGCGATGAAGGCCACCAAGGGCAAGGCCAACCCGCAGCAGGTCAACGAGCTGCTGAAAAAGAAGCTGGGCTGATCCGGCGCTTGTCGGGCATCCTTGCGGGGCGGCGTCGCGCGCTTGACGCGTGACGCCGCCTTGCCGTTTCAGGATCCCGCAAAGTGCATCGACAGAGGAGAGCAACGCATGGCGAAGTCCCCGAGTCTCGACGATTTCCGCGTGCCGTATTTCGGCGACAAGAAAGCGGACACCTTCTCGCCCGAGGCGATCGACCCGGCCGCGAAGCCGTTCTCGACCGGCAGCAAGGACGGCGACCGCGAGCACCTCACGGAAATCGGCGTCAAGCTCGACGTGCTGCAGGAGCGCCTGCATGCGCAGCGTCACCATCGCGTGCTGCTGGTGCTCCAGGGCATGGACACGAGCGGCAAGGACGGCACCATCCGCGGCGTGTTCCACGAGGTCGATCCGCTCGGCCTGCGTACCGTGCCGTTTCGCGCGCCCACGCCCATCGAGGCGGCGCACGATTTCCTCTGGCGCGTGCACATGCAGGCGCCGGGCGCCGGCGAGCTGGCCATCTTCAACCGCAGCCACTACGAAGACGTGCTCGTGCCGCGCGTGACCGGGCAGATCGACAAGACGGAATGCGAGCGCCGCTACCGGCAGATCCGCGACTTCGAGTCGATGCTCGCGGAGAACGGCACGACCATCATCAAGTGCTGGCTGCACATTTCGAAAGACGAGCAGCGCCGCCGCCTTCAGGCGCGCATCGACGACCCCACCAAGCACTGGAAATTCGATCTTTCCGACCTCGAGGCGCGCAAGCACTGGGACGCCTATCAAGCGGCGTATCGCGACGCGCTCGCGGCCACATCGACGGAGCTTGCGCCCTGGTACGTGATTCCCGCCGACTCGAAGACGCATCGCAACGTGATGGTGGCCGAGCTGCTGCTGCGCCTGATGGAAGGACTCAAGCTCGAATATCCGCCCGCCAAGGCCGAGCTCAAGGGCGTGAAAATCGAGTGACGCCCGAGTCAAGCGCGCCTCGCGCCTTACCCCCAACCCGCGCAAATCAAAAGGAATGAAGACATGCTGCGTGTGATCACCGCGAACCTCAATGGCATCCGCTCCGCGGCGAAGAAGGGCTTCTTCGAATGGTTCGGCGAGCAAAACGCCGACGTGCTCTGCGTGCAGGAAATCAAGTGCTCGCAGGACGACATGACGCCCGAATTCATGGCGCCGCACGATTTCAAGGGCTATTTCCAGCACGCCGTGAAGAAGGGCTATAGCGGCGCGGGCGTCTACACGCGCCACGAGCCCGACGACGTGATCATCGGCTTCGGCAGCGAGGAGTTCGACGCGGAAGGCCGCTACGTCGAGACGCGCTTCGGCAAGCTCTCGGTGATTTCGGTGTATGTGCCCTCGGGTTCGAGCGGCGAGGAGCGCCAGGAAGCGAAGTATCGCTTCATGGACGCGTTCCTGCCGCATCTGGAGGAACTCAAGCGCGATCGCGAAGTGATCCTCTGCGGCGACGTCAACATCGTCCACAAGGAAATCGACATCAAGAACTGGAAGGGCAACCAGAAGAACTCCGGCTGCCTGCCTGAAGAGCGCGCCTGGCTCACGAAGCTCTTCGACGATGTGGGCTACGTGGACGTGTTCCGCAAGCTCGACCCGCGCCCCGAGCAGTACACGTGGTGGAGCAACCGCGGCCAGGCCTATGCGAAGAACGTGGGGTGGCGTATCGACTACGAGATCGCGACGCCCGGCATCGCGGCCACGGCGAAGGACACGTCCATCTTCAAGGACATCAAGTTCAGCGACCACGCGCCGCTGACCATCGACTACGACTACAAGATCAAGAAGCGCTGAGCGCGCACCCACGCGCCTTAGGGCGCCAACACCACCTTGCGCTTTTGAATGGCCGGAATGCCCTGATAGTCGGGCAAGCTGGCCAGCGGCTTGCCGATCGCCTTGGCGTAGAGCGGCATCATGTCGGCGAGGCGCTTGGCGATGTCCGCGCGCCGCGCCGCCGTGTACGGGTGCACGTAGATGAAGCCCTGGTCGCGGTCGGCGCGTGTGGCCACCGCGAGCTTGTCCCAGAGCGTGAGCGCCGCGCGCGGATCGAAGCCCGCGCGTGCGGCGATGTCGCTGCCGATCACGTCGGCTTCGGTTTCGTCGTCGCGGCCATAGTGCATCTCCACGAGACGCGAGCCAATGCCGAGCGGGAACACGCCGAGATCGGCGAGCCCGAAGAGCTGCGGCACCACGCCCGCCTCGATCTGCGCGGCCTGCTGCTCGCCCAGCCGCTCGCGCACATGCTCGCGCACCGCATGCGCGATCTCATGGCCAAGCAGCATGCCGAGCTCGTTGTCGTTGAGCTTGACGCGATCAAGCAGGCCGCCGTACACCACGATCTTGCCGCCCGGCAGACAGTACATGCGGATGTCCGGCGAGCGGATCACCGCCACTTCCCACTTCCAGAGCTTCACGCGGTCGCTCCACTTCAGCGCGTAGGGCGCGAGCCGGTCGACGAACTCGCGCACGCGCTGCACGTGCGGATCGGACTCGGGGTAGAGCAGTTTCGAGTGCGCCGCGCCGCGCACGATCTCGTTGTATTCGGCGGCGGCCTGCGCCTCGAGCATCGGCGAGGGAATCAGGTTGCGAAACGCGGCGATGTTGCCGAAACGCACGACGCGGCCCGTGCTCGGGCCGCTGGCGCTGGCCGCGTAGTTGCCCGCCGCGCTCGGCGCGTTTGCACCCGACGATGCGGCGGCCGCGCCGGGCGTTTCCGCTGGACTCGCGAGCAGCGGCGCGACAGCCGGGTTGGCCGATGTGCTGCCGGGTGCGGTGGTGGGTGCGTTGGCGGGTGCGCTCGTGGGCCCATTGGCAGGTGCGTTGCCAGCTGCACTGGATGGCGCGTTAGCGGCCCCATTCTCGGCGGCGCTGGCGAGTCCGGCATGGAGGGTTCCCCAAACGGGCAGCGCCGTGGCGAGTGCCAGCGCGAGCGTGCGGCGAGCCGCGCGCATGCGTAGCGCCGATGAACCCGTGCCGCGCGCGTTGCCGCTCGCCTCTGCCCGTGCGTCGCCTCGTCCCTGATCCGCTGTTCGGCGCGCGTCGCTGCGTCCCGGACGGCCGGGCGTCGGGCGGTGGACGGGCACGGCATGCTGGCGGGACTTCACGACCGGATTCTCCACGGGGCGATACGAATGAGCAGGAGCATACCCGGTAGGGCGAGCGCCGTGCAGACGATGAAGTAGTCGAACCAGCCGATCTTCGCGACCAGGTAACCGCTTGCTGCGGACGCAAGCGTGCGCGGCACGGAGGCCAGGCTCGTGAACAGCGCGAATTGCGTGGCGGTGTAGCGCGGATCGGTCGTGCTGGCGATATAAGCGGTGAAGGCGGCGAGCGTGAGGCCGGTCGCGAACGTCTCCAGGCCGTAGACGAGCGTGAGCGCGGCGGCGCGCGGGTCCAGCGCGAGCTGCGCGTTCAGGCCGACCAGGCTGGCAACGTGCGCGACGCCGTGGCTCACCGACATCATGGCGTCATAGATGAGCGCGAGCGAGGGCGAGGCGGGGCCGAGCTGCGCGAGCCAGGCGAAGCCGAGCGTCGAGACCATCTGCAGGAAGCCGAAGATCCACAAACCGCGCCCGATGCCGATCTTCACGAGCGCCACGCCGCCGATGATGCCGCCCGCGAGACTCGCGCATAGCGAAGTCATCTTGGCGATCACGCCGATCTCCGTGCGCGAGTAGCCGATATCGAGGAAGAACGACGTCGAAAGCGTCGTGGCCATCGTGTCGCCGAGCTTGTAGAGGAAGATGAAAGCGAGCACGAAGAGCGCGGCGGCCAAACCATCGCGCTTCACGAATTCGGCGAACGGCTGCACGATCGCCTGGCCCAGATTTTTCGGCGGTGCGCCATGCACTTCGGGCTCGCTCACCACGAGCGACAGGATGATGCCGGGGATCATGAATGCCGCGGTCACGACGAACACGGTGCTCCACGGCAGATGGTCCGAGAGAATCAGCGCGAGCGAGCCGGGCACGAGCCCCGCGATCTTGTACGCGTTCACGTGCACCGCGTTGCCGAGGCCCTGCTCGGTGTCCTTGAGCAACTCGCGCCGGTAGGCGTCGATGCAAATGTCCTGGCTCGCGCCGAAGAACGCCACGAGCGCAGTGAGCGCGGCCACGGTCCAGATCGATTCTTTGGGCGAGACGAAGCCGAGCGTGGCGATCGCGCCCGCCACCAGAATCTGCGTGACGAGCATCCAGCCGCGCCTGCGCCCCGGGCGCCAGCGGGCCAGGTGCGGCACGTAGCGGTCCATGAGCGGCGCCCAGACGAACTTCCACGCGTAGGGAATCTGGATCAGCGCGAAGAGGCCGATTTCCTTGAGATTGATACCTTCGGAGCGCAGCCACGCCTGCACGAGAGAGACGAGCGTGAAGAGCGGCAGCCCCGAAGTGAAGCCGAGAAACACGCAGATCAGCATGTGCGTGTTCAGATACGCGCGCCAGCCGGGGTGTTCTTCGTGTGCGTCCAGGTTGTGAGATGTCTGGGACGTCTGGGGTGTCTGGGAGGAGGCCTCTTGGGGCGGATTCTGCATGTCGTCCGGAGTGTCGGCGGAGGGCGGCGGCGCGGTGACCCGCGTGGTTTCCAGGTCTGTAATCTGTGAAAGATGCGCGACGCCGCTGCCGGCGTCAGCGCTTCTTCACGCGATAGACCGCAAGACTACCACGCCAGTTCACGCCCCATCGAACCGTCTGGCCCCCGTGCAGCACGGCGCGGTCGAGAATCTCGATGCCGACCTCGGGCGCGAGCGCCTCGAAGTCCTTCACCGTGAGCACACGCACGTTCGGCGTGTTGTGCCACTGGTAAGGCAGCGATTTCGAAACCGGCATGCGTCCGCGTAGCACCGAAAGGCGGTGCGGCCAGTAGCCGAAGTTCGGAAACGAAACGATGCATTCCTTGCCCACGCGCGCCGTCTCGCGCAGGATCGCGGCGGTCTGGTGAATGGTCTGCAGCGTCTGCGAGAGGATCGCGAAGTCGAAGCTCGCGTCTTCAAAGAGGCGCAGGCCGTCCTCCAGATTCTGCTGGATCACGTTGATGCCGTTGCCCACCGAGGCCAGCACGCCCGCGTCGTTGAGTTCGATGCCGTAGCCCGTGCATTCGAGCTCTTCGGAGAGCAGCGAGAGCAATGCGCCATCGCCGCAGCCGAGGTCGAGCACGGTGGCACGCGGCTCGACCCAGCGCGCGATGGTGCGAAAGTCGGGACGGGCGGAAAGACTGTCGAAAGCGCTCTGGTTCATGCCCCCACCTCGTTGGCAATGCGTTCGTAATAGGCGCGCATGACGCCGTGATAGCGCGCGTCGTCGAGCAGGAAGGCGTCGTGGCCGTGCGGCGCGTCGATCTCGGCGTAGGTGACCTGACGCTTGTGGTCGAGCAGCGCCTTCACGAGCTCGCGCGAGCGCGCGGGCGCGAAACGCCAGTCGGTGCTGAAGCTCGCCACGAGGTACTTCGCCTGGGTGTGCGCGAGCGCGCGCGTGAGATCGCCGTCGAAGTCCTTTGCCGGATCGAAGTAGTCGAGCGCGCGCGTGATGAGCAGATACGTATTGGCGTCGAAGTAATCGGCGAACTTGTCGCCCTGATAGCGCAGATACGACTCCACCTCGAACTCCACGTCGAAGTTGAAGTTGTACTCGTTCACGGCGCCCTCGGCGCGGCGCAGCGCGCGGCCGAATTTCGCGGCCATGTCGTCGTCCGAGAGATAGGTGATGTGGCCGATCATGCGCGCCACGCGCAGCCCGCGCCTGGGCTTCACGTTGTGCGCGTAGTAGTCGCCGCCGTGGAAGTCGGGGTCCGATAGGATCGACGAGCGTGCCACTTCGTTGAATGCGATGTTCTGCGCCGAGAGCTTGGGCGTGGAGGCCACCACGATGCAGTGCGCGAGACGCTCGGGATAGCGCAGGCTCCATGCGAGCGCCTGCATGCCGCCGAGACTGCCGCCCATCACGGCGGCAAACTTCTCGATGCCGAAGCGGTCGGCCACGCGCGCCTGGGCGTCCACCCAGTCTTCCACCGTCACCACTGGAAAGCGCGCCCCCCATGGCTTGCCCGTGGCGGGGTCGATGCTCATCGGGCCGGTCGAGCCGAAGCACGAGCCCAGATTGTTCACGCCGATCACGAAGAAGCGGTTGGTGTCGAGCGGCTTGCCCGGGCCGACCATGTTGTCCCACCAGCCGACGTCTTTCGGGTTGTCCGCGTAGACGCCCGCGACGTGATGCGACGCGTTGAGCGCATGACAGACGAGCACCGCATTGCTGCGCGCGGCGTTGAGCGAGCCGTAGGTCTCGACCACGAGGTCGTACCCGGCGAGCGCCGTGCCGTTCTGCAATTGCAGAGGCTCGTCGAAATGCAGTGTTTGAGGAGCGACGATGCCGATTGATTCCATTCGTTCCGCCTGGTTTTTTGGGCGGCTAAACGGTGTCGGCGGGCGCGGAGTGCGAAAGGATTGGCGCAGCTGACGACCTCTTTAGCCGCATTTATATCGAACTTCGGGCGCCGTCAGCGACAGGCCAGGAGTTCACGCGCCCGCAATCGAGTCAGCAAATCGGCGCGTGGGTGATGCACAAGGAACGCAAAGTATAACGGAAAACGCCGCGTGCAATGACGCGGACGAACCGGCGCCGCAGCGCCGGCCCGCCCGCTTGCCTGTCGCGCGACTCAGGCGCCGAGCGGGTGCGCGCTGTGCCAGCGCCGCAACTGGAATGCCGCGACGATCATCAAGATGCCGTACAGCACCGCGTAGGTGGCGATCACCCAGATGAGCGAGAGCGCGCCCGCGCCCGGAAACATGATGATGAAAAAGCCCACCGCGGCCGAGAGCAGCCCAGAGAGACCGACTGCCCACGGATGCGCGATCGCGTGCCGGTACTGGATCGCATAGACGATCTCGAAGACACCCACGGCGAGCGCCCAGAAGCCGATGATCATCACGAGGACGATGGCCGTCTCGCCGGGCCAGAAGAACGCCACGAGCCCCGCGATCACGCCGATCAGGCCGACGACGATATAGGACCAGCGCCGCGTTCCGCCGCCGCGCGCACCGTAGAGCAGTGCGAAGGCGCCGTCGACGATCGCGTAGGCGCCCCAGACGATGGCGAGCGTGAGCACGGTGAGGCCGGGCCAGGCGTAGGCGAGCACGCCGAACACGATGGCGGCGACGCCGCGCGCGAGCAGCCACCCCCAATGGGCGGAGAGGCCGGCGAGATTGGGCAGGGCAGTGGGAGGAATGGGACGGCTCATGCGGTTTTTCTCCGTTTGAGCGCACCGGGCGCTTTAACGCCTGGTGCGTGCCCCATGCGAGGCGCTCGGGAGCGCGGCGACGAAACGCGGCGCACTCCATGCCTTGCGTGGGGCGAGACGCGCGAACCTGGTGCCTTTGGCGTGGTTGCGCTATTGAAGAATCACGCGAATCTGCTCGTCGGCATGCTCGCTGGGCGAGCGCTTGAACCCGCTTTGCGCGTAGCGGTGCCAGCAACCGATCACATAGCGCACGAGCAAACTGGCGCGGACAGCGGGATCGTAACCGCTTTTTGACAAGCGACCGTCGGCCGTGCCGCCCTCGGTTTGCGCTTGCTCAGCATTGCTGACGCGCAAGCACTGACGCAAGGTGGCCTCGATGCGGTCGAGCATCTGGTTCACGCGCTCGGCGAGGCGCTCGTGTTCGCCCACGAGCGCCTCGCAGGTCAGCACGCGCGTCATGCCGGCGTTCTTCGCCGAAAACTGAAGCAACATCAAGGCGATCGCGCGGGCCTGCAACGCGCCGCTCGGCTCCTTCGCGACGATCTGGTTGATGAGCTGGAAGAGCGTCTGCTCGATGAAGTCGATGAGGCCTTCGTACATCTGCGCCTTGCTCGCGAAATGGCGATAGAGCGCGGCCTCGGAGACGCCCAGGCGCGCGGCCAGCGCGGCGGTGGTGATCTTTTCTCCGCGCGGCGTTTCGAGCATCGAAGCGAGCGTCTGGAGGATGTGCACACGGCGCTCGCCCGGCTTCGGACGGCTGCCGCGGCGCGGTGCGGCGTCTGGAGAATCGGCTGATGCGGTTGCTACGACTGGGTCACGCGTTTCGGTCGGCTGCATGAATGTCGCCCCCTGAGTCCGGCTGGCGGGCTGCAATCCCGCCCGGCCGCTTGAGTCTTGCCGTTTATTGTCGCTCCGGAGGTGCTGCGGCTCCGGATTCGCTGTTGCTTTGCGGTTTTCTCGTTGCTTTTGTGCTGCTTTTGCGTTGCCGCGGTCCGGTGTTTGGCAGGTTTGCCGCGTTTGCGCTCGTGGTCCGGCGAGCGTTGCGCCTGGGCTGCCTGTGCGTCTGTGCTCTTGTGCGCCTGCGCTCCTGCGCGTTTGTGCTCTTGTGCGCCGCGGCGGTCCGCACGCGGCATGCCCGCTACCTGCGTTTGCGCCCGCAGATGCTCAAGCGCGTGATCGACTGCGCAATGCGCCGCTGTGCAGGCCGCGCCCCAGCGATTTTAGCGAACGAACGCAATGATCGACATAGTGAGGGCGACCGTTGCGCGCCATGCGCGTGGGCAGATGCCCCGTGATCCAGACCGTGCGGATGCCGAGGCGCCGGTAGCGCTTCAGATGCCCGCGCGTGTCCTCGACGAGGATCGCGTCGGCGAATGCGACGCCCACATCGCGCAGCGTCTTGCGCAGCATCGCGGAATCGGGTTTGGCGCGCCAGCGTTCGCGCGTGCGCATATGCTCGATGGCCACGACGCACTCGAACTGCCGCTCGATGCCGAGCGCCGCGAGCACCGCGTGCGCGTAGTCCGTGGGCCCGTTGGTCAGCACGATCTTGCGGCCAGGTAGCGCCGCGAGCGTGCGCGCGAGGCCGCGCTCGGCGTGCAGCATCGCGTGCAGGTCGTCGAAGGTGTGCACGACCTTCAGGAAATCGTGCGGATCGATCCGATGATGGCGCGTGAGGCCCAGCAGCGCTGCGCCGTAGCGGTGCGTGTAGCTCGCGCGCAGATGGTTCGCGACGTCGAGGCTCACGCCGAGCGCGTCCACGATGTACTGCGTCATGCCGCGGTTGATGGCCGGGAAGATCGCGCGCGAGGCGCCGTGCAGCGTGTTGTCGAGATCGAAGAGCCAGACGGGGCCGCGTAAGGTGGGGGCACCGTAGCCCGGGGCGCGATCGCTGGGGGCGCCGTAGCTCCGGGCGCGATCGCCGGGGGCGCCGTAGCCCAGACCGTGATCGCCGGGAGCGCCGTAGCTCGGGCCGCGTAAGCTCGGGCCGCGATCGGCGGGGGCGCCATACTCCGGGCCGCGCGCGGGCAGCGGCGCCGGTGCGGCTTGCGAGGAGCGCCGGGCGTGTTGCGGCCGGCGGCGAAGCGGGCGTGAGACGTTCATCATGCGAAAAGCAGGCGAAGCGCGAGCCTGTACGCCGCAGGCGAGGCCCGGGTGGCCGCGCGGGCCACCGGCGGGCAGCACCCGGTCTGGATTTTAGTGCGAGCGGATCATCGTGCCGAACGGCTGCTCGGTCAGGATTTCGAGCAGCACCGAGTGCTCGATGCGGCCGTCGATGATGTGTACGGAGCGCACGCCGCTCTTGGCCGCGTCGAGCGCCGACGAGATCTTCGGCAGCATGCCGCCCGAGATCGTGCCGTCCTCGAACAGGGCGTCGATCTCGCGTGCGGAAAGGTCGGTGAGCAGGTTGCCCGCCTTGTCCATCACGCCGGGGATGTTGGTCATCATCACGAGCTTCTCGGCGTTGAGCACGACCGCGAGCTTGCCCGCGACGAGATCCGCGTTGATGTTGTACGACAGGCCGTCCTCGCCAAAGCCGATGGGCGAGATCACCGGAATGAACGCGTCGTCCTGGAGCGCCTTCACGACCGCCGGGTTGATCGCCTCGACTTCGCCCACCTGGCCGATGTCGATGTACTGACCCGGGTTGTCGCGGTCCGGCATCATCAGCTTGCGCGCGTGGATCAGGCCGCCGTCCTTGCCGGTCAGGCCGACCGCATGGCCGCCGAAGTGATTGATGAGCGTGACGATGTCCTGCTGCACCTCGCCGCCGAGCACCCACTCGACGACTTCCATGGTTTCTTCGTCCGTGACGCGCATGCCCTGGATGAAGGTGCCTTGCTTGCCGATCTTCTTGAGCGCCGTGTCGATCTGCGGGCCGCCGCCGTGCACGATGACCGGATTGATGCCCACGAGCTTGAGCAGGATGACGTCGCGCGCGAAGCCCTGCTTGAGCCGCTCTTCGGTCATGGCGTTGCCGCCGTACTTGATGACGACAGTCTTGCCGTGGTACTGGCGGATGTAGGGCAGCGCTTCGGCCAGGATTTCGGCTTTCAGGGTGGGCGCGATCTGCGAGAGGTCGATGGGCTCGGACATGGCGGCGGGACTGGACAGGAAAACGGGGCGAAAAACGGCTGAAAAAGGCGCGCTCGCGAAAGCGCGGCTGAAACAGGCCGAATTGTACAGGACTGGCGCGGTGCAGCAGGGTTTTCGACAGGGTGGGCGGGCGACGGCGCAACTGGGCGTTGCCCGTGCGCGCCGCTGCGCACAACGGGCATGAATTCCAGGCGATCATGCACTATTTCCGCCCAAATCCGTCCGATGGGTGAGCGGCCGGGTGAACGCAGGGTGAACGATGGCTGAACTGCGGGCGCAAGCGCCGTCCTGTGGCATCATTTTCCCATCGCTGAATCCGGCCTCGCCAGGAGCGCGCCGCCATGACCGCCCCCGCAAGCCCCGCCCACGCCGTCAAGCGCGCACGCTGCCCGCGTTGCGGCAGTGCCTTCGACTGTGGCAGGCACACCGAGCCGTTCGACTGCTGGTGCAAGACGCTGCCCGCCGTGCCGGCGAGCCAGCTCGATCCGCGCGGACGCTGCCTGTGCCCCGAGTGCCTGGCCGCCGCCGTTGCCGCGGGCGCTGCGCCGCGCAACACCGGCGAAAGCCGCTGAGCGTCCGAATGCCTCCGGGCCGCGCGGGGCGCCGCAGCTGAGCTGTCCCGCGGATTGCACACCGTATCGACCGCCCGCGTTCGCGCTCCGCAAGGCGAGCGCGATTGCGTTGTTGCTACGGCATGGCTTATTGCGCCGGCCGCGGCTCCTGCTGCGCCCGCGACGCCCGATGTTCGACGGCGAGCTTTCGCAGGTCGGCGCTCACATCATCGAGCACCGGTTCCCACTCCCGGAAGCGCTTCTGCCGATACAGCGTCGTGTGCGGATACCAGGGGCTGTCGCGCCGCTCCAGCTCCCAGACCCAATGCGGATTCACGTCCAGCAGCACCCACGTGCGCTGGCCGAGCGCACTCGCCAGATGCGCGCTCGACGTGCAGACCGAGATCACAAGATCGAGCGCGTCGACGAACGCGGCGGTGTCGTCGAAGGTGTGCCACTCGGAGCTGAAGTCCGCGATCTCGAAGCCCGTCGCGCGCGCGGCCTCGATGTCGGCCTGCGCACCCGGTTGCAGCGAATAGAACGCCGCGTCGGCGATGCCCGCGAAGTGCGCCGCGAAGCGCTCGAGCCCGACGCGCCGGAACGGATTGCGCTTGTGTGTGAGGCTGCCCGTCCAGGCAAGCCCGACCTTCAGGCGCCGCTCTCCCGCGAGCCGTTCGCGCCAGCGTGCCGCCGCCGCGGGCTCCGGCGCGAGATAGCGCGCCGGGCCGGGAATCGTGTCCTCGCGCGTGCCAAAAATCAGCGGCAGGCTCAGCAGCGACACTTCGCAGTCGTAAGGCGGCAATGCCTCGACGCCACCGCCGGCGCAGTACAAATCGCAATGACTGCCGAGGCTGCGCGAGAGCAGCGCGCCCATTTGCGGGAACGAATTCCAGACGAGCTTGCCGCCTTCGCGATGCACGCGCTCGGCGAGCATGGGAATGTAGCGGCAGAACTGCAGCAGGTCGCCCTTGCCTTGCTCGCCCCACACGAGCAACGTGCGGCCAGCCAGCGGCTCACCTCGCCATTCGGGTTTGGGGAAGGCCGGGCGGCCCGCGGCCAGCTCGCTCGCCCCCTGCCAGCGCGCCTCGTGTCCGGGCCAGCCTTCGGCGAAGTTGCCGCGCATGAGCTGGATCATCGACAGGTTCAAGCGTGTCGATGCGTCGTTCGGCGCATACTGGCATGCGCTGCGTGCGGCCCGCTCGGCTTCGTCCCATTGCTGGGCTTCCCTGCACGCCATCGCGTAGTTGTTCGCGGCCAGCGCGCTATGCGCAGCAAGTGCGAGCGCGCGGCGACTCGCCTCGAGCGGGCGCGTCACGTCGGTGTCGGTGGGCAGCACCCGGCCGAGGTTGATCCAGGCGTTGGCGTTGTTGGGCTCCATTGCGACAGTCTCGTCGAGCAGCGCGAGGACTTCACTGCTATCGGATTTGATCTGTATCAATGCGCCGGCAAGATTGTTACGCAGATTTGGAAACGTCCGCTCGATTGCGAGCGCGCGGCGGTAAGGTTCAATGGCGTCGGCGTGGCGATTGGCGAATTGGAGTGCGAGACCCGCGGCGAACCATGCAGCGGCACGCTGCGGTTCGAGTCTCGCGATCGCGGCGCTCAGGCGTATGGCCTCGGTGGCCAGTGCAGGATCTTGAGCGCGTGCCGCAATGAGCATGAGCGCATCGTCGTGGAGGCCTCGCAGCGAGGCGCGTGCCTTGGCGAGCAGCGCGTGGGCCGTGGCGTCGCTTGTGCCAGTTATGCCGGTTGCGTCACTCGTTGCGGCGTCGACGAAATCGAGAAATAGCTCACGCGTACGCGCAAGCATGTCGGGAAGCGGAGTCTGCATCTTGTCTTCTACCTTGCCGGAAAACGCCGTTTCGAATGTAGCCAGCGGATGACTTAGATTGAAGCAAACCTTTTCAAGATAATGAATCAGACGAGTCCGAACAGGTAAACTGGCACCATGCATCGCATAACCGTCAGTGCTCGCGTCAATCTCAGCCATTTGTTCTGGCTGCGCAGTCTCGCCATCATTGGCCAGCTCTGCACGATCGCCTTCGTGCAATTCTTCTTCGGCGTGCAGTTGCCGCTGCCCGCCATGCTGTTCGTGATCGCCATGGAAGTGGCGTTCAACGGCGTCACCTGGCTGCGCGTCACGCAAGACCGTCCCGAGTCCAATCTCGAATTGTTCGGCCAGATCTGGGTCGACCTCGGCGCGCTCTCCGCGCTGCTGTTCCTCTCGGGCGGCACGACCAATCCGTTCGTCTCGCTTTATCTGCCGTCGCTCGCCATCGCGGCCGCCGTGCTGCCGTGGTATCTCACCGCGTGGCTCGCGTGCTTTGCCGTGGCTTGTTACGTACTACTCGGCTTCGACAACGTCCCGCTCAATCTCGACAATCCCGCGAATCTCTTCGACTACTACCGTGCGGGCATGTGGGTGAACTTCATGGTGAGCGTGGCGCTCATCGTGTGGTTCGTCGCGCGCATGTCGCGAGCGCTGCGCCAGCGCGAAGCCGCGCTCGCCGACGCACAGCAGCGCCTCTTGCGCGATGAGCGCGCGGTCGCGCTTGGGGTGCAGGCGGCCACCGTCGCGCATGAGATCGGCACCCCGCTCTCGAGCATCGCGATGCTCACCGAGGAGTTGCGCGACATCGCGCGTACCGACAAAGGTCTCGCGCCGTATGGCGCCGACCTCGAACTGCTCGACCAGCAGATCACGCTGTGCACGTCGGCGCTCGCGCGGCTGCGCAGCCGGGCGTCGTCCACGGGCAGCCGCCAGGCCGTGAGCGAATGGCTCGGGCCATTCGTCGAACAATGGCGCCTGCGCCATCCGCATGTGAAGTTCGAACTGCCTGGCAATGCGCCTTCTGACCTGTACATCGAGGATACCGTTGCTGTCGGCCAGATCCTCACGATCCTGCTCGACAACGCAGCGCGCGCGAGCCGCGATTTCGTGACGCTGCGTGCGTACCCCGCGTCGCGGGCGGGCTTTATGGATTTCGAAGTGTGCGACGCGGGGCCGGGCATCCCGGTGGCGCTACGCGCGTCGCTTGGCGCGGCGCCCGTGGAAAGCACGCAGGGCGGTCACGGCGTGGGGCTGTATCTCGCGTTTTCGTCTGCGGCGCGGCTGGGCGGTTCGATCGATCTCGCCGATGTATCGGCGGGCGCCGTTGCGTCGGGCGCTGCTGCGTCTGGGGCAGCGGCAGTGAGCGCCAGTGCGCCGGGAGCCGCTGCGCCGGGCGCTGCTGCCGGGGACGGCGCAACGCCGGGTGGCGCCGCGGCGTCTGGCACTGGAGCGTCTCACGCAAGTACGCGGGAGCCACCGGTCACGGGCGCTGCAAACGGCGGCGCCCGCGCACGCAAGTCGCGCGGCACGCGTGCGGTCCTGCACGTGCCGGTGAAGACGGAGGCGCGGGGGGACGCGGTGAACCCGGCGGCTCAGTCGAGCGAGGCGGCGCGCGGCGGCACCGCGGCCCAGAGTTCGGAAATTGGACGAGGCGAAGGACCAGGCCGGCCCGACGCCGGCTGACAACACGGAGAAGCAGTATGAGCGATATGAATTTCCTGGTGATCGACGACGACGAAGTGTTTTCCGACATCCTCACGCGCGGCCTTACACGACGCGGCTACCAGGTGCAGCAGGCGCACAACGCCGAAGAAGCGATCCGTTTCGCGAATCAGCAGAAGTTCTCGCAGGTTACCGTCGACTTGCATCTCGGCAATGACTCGGGTCTCTCGCTGATCGCGCCGTTGCGCAGCCTGCAGCCCGACGCGCGCATGCTCGTGCTCACGGGCTATGCGAGCATCGCCACGGCGGTGCAGGCCGTGAAGGATGGCGCGGACAACTATCTCGCCAAGCCGGCGAACGTGGAAATGATTCTCACCGCGCTGCAGGGCGATGCGAGCGCGTTGCAGGCCGAGGCGGCCATCGAGCATCCCGCGCCGCTTTCGGTTGCGCGCCTCGAGTGGGAGCATATTCAGCGCGTGCTGGCCGAGCACGGCGGCAACATCTCGGCCACGGCGCGCGCGCTCAACATGCATCGGCGCACGCTGCAGCGCAAGCTCGCCAAGCGGCCGGTGCGCCAGTAAGCGCGTCAAAACGCACTAAGCGCACTACGTGCACTTAGTGCACAAGCAGCGCGCAAAAGAAAAGGGGCTCCGCATGGCGCGGAGCCCCTTTTCGTTCCAGCCTGCGCGCGGCAGGCTTCAGTTCGCACGCCTGGCGCGGCAAGCGCGCAGCGTTACAGCACGTAGCGCGACAGGTCCTCGTCCTGAGCGACCTCTCCGAGCGCCTTGTCGACATAGGCGGCGTCGATGGTCACGCTCTGGCCGGCATGATTGCCGGCGGCGAACGAAACGTCTTCCAGCAGCTTTTCGATGACCGTATAGAGACGGCGCGCGCCGATGTTCTCGGTCTTCTCGTTCACGGAGAAGGCAATTTCCGCGAGCCGGCGAATGCCGTCCTCGGCGAAATCGAGCTGCACGTCTTCCGTGGCGAGCAGCGCCTGGTACTGCTTGACGAGGCTCGCATCGGTGGCGACCAGAATCGCTTCGAAGTCCTTGACGGAGAGCGAATCGAGTTCCACGCGGATCGGAAAGCGCCCCTGCAGCTCGGGGATCAGATCGCTCGGCTTCGAGAGATGGAACGCGCCGCTCGCGATGAACAGGACATGATCGGTCTTCACCATTCCGTACTTCGTGTTGATGGTCGTGCCTTCCACGAGCGGCAGCAGATCGCGCTGCACGCCCTGGCGCGAGACTTCGCCGCCGCCGCTGCCTTCGTTGTTGCGCGACGCGATCTTGTCGATTTCGTCGAGGAACACGATGCCGTTCTGCTCGACGTTCTGCACGGCCTTGGCCTTCACCTCTTCGTCGTTGAGCATCTTCGCCGCTTCTTCGTCGGTGAGGACCTTGAGGGCTTCCTTCACCTTGAGCTTGCGGCGCATCTTCTTGCCGCCGCCGAGATTGGCGAACATCGAGCGGATCTGCTCGGTCATGTCTTCCATGCCCGGCGGCCCCATGATGTCCATGCCCACTTGCGGCTGCTCGACGTCGAGCTCGATTTCCTTGTCGTCGAGCTGGCCTTCGCGCAGGCGCTTGCGGAAGGTCTGACGCGTGGCGTTGTCGCCTTCGCTATGGCTCGATGCATCCGACGAACCGAAGCCCACCGGCCGCGCGGTTGGCAGCAGAATGTCGAGGATGCGGTCCTCGGCCTGATCGGTGGCCTTGCTGCGCACCTTGCGCATTTCCGATTCGCGCGTCTGCTTCACCGAGATTTCGATGAGGTCGCGCACGATGCTGTCCACGTCGCGGCCCACGTAGCCCACTTCGGTGAACTTGGTCGCTTCGATCTTGATGAAGGGCGCGTCCGCGAGCTTCGCGAGACGCCGTGCGATTTCGGTCTTGCCGACGCCCGTCGGCCCGATCATGAGGATGTTCTTCGGCGTGATTTCCTGGCGCAGCGGATCGGCCACCTGCTGGCGGCGCCAGCGGTTGCGCAGTGCGACGGCCACGGCCTTCTTCGCGTTGGCCTGGCCGATGATGTGCTTGTCGAGTTCCGAGACGATCTCGGCGGGGGTCATGGTGCTCATCCTGATTCCTTCTCGTCTGTACGCGCGTTGTTCGATGTCGCGCGGCGGGTTACTCGATGGTTTCGATCACGCGGTTGTGATTCGTATAGATGCACATGTCGCCCGCGATCTCGAGCGACTTCTCGACGATCTCGCGCGGCGAGAGCTCGGTGTTCTCGACGAGCGCGCGCGCCGCGGCCTGCGCATACGCGCCACCCGAGCCGATCGCGCAGATGCCGCCTTCGGGGTCGAGCACATCGCCGTTGCCGGTGATGACGAGCGTGGTTTGCTCGTCAGCGGCGATCAGCATGGCTTCGAGGCGGCGCAGCATGCGGTCGGTGCGCCAGTCTTTCGCGAGCTCGACGGCCGAGCGCGTGAGATTGCCCTGATGCTTTTCGAGCTTGGCTTCGAAGCGGTCGAGCAGCGAGAACGCATCGGCCGTGCCGCCGGCGAAGCCCACCATCACCTTGCCGCCGTAGATGCGCCGGACCTTCTTCGCGCCACCCTTCATGACGATGTTGCCGAGAGTGACCTGGCCGTCGCCGCCGAGCGCGACCTTGTCGCCGCGTCGCACGGAAACGATCGTCGTGCCGTGAAATTGCTCCATGTGCGTTCCTTTTTACCGTTGATGCCAGGCAGAGGCTGGAACGACGCGGTCTGTGCAGCCGCGCCGCGTTGTCGGATTCGGTACGTGCCGCTCCCGGCGCGGGGCGCGCGAGCGGGCGTGTCGGTAGAAGTTTAGGGCGGCAGCGGGCAGTTCAAGGGCTCGCGGCGCAGATTTCGGGATAAGCGTGGGCGAGCGGGCCGGCGGGGGCGCGGGCCTTGTGCCGTCGGTGCAGGTTTGCGCGGGATGCCGCCGGCCGTGCGGGATGCAGCCAGCTCTGCGGGAGCGCCGGGCACGAACGCACGCGCATCAATAAGCGCAAACAAAAAAGCGCACGGGACTCCGTGCGCTTCAACAAGGAAGGCAGAAAGATCCGGCACGCGCCGCGCGGCGGCGCCGGCAGCCAATCAGTCGCCGAACAGCTTCTGGCGCAGCTCGCGGCGCTCTTGCGCCTCGAGCGAGAGCGTGGCGGTCGGGCGTGCGAGCAGACGCGGAATGCCGATCGGCTCACCGGTTTCCTCGCACCAGCCGTAGTCGCCGGCGTCGATGCGCGCGAGCGATTGCTGCACCTTCTTCAGCAGCTTGCGCTCGCGGTCGCGCGTGCGCAGCTCGAGCGCATGCTCTTCTTCGATCGTCGCGCGGTCGGCCGGATCCGGCACGATGACCGTTTCGCGCAGATTCTCGGTGGTCTGGCCCGCATTGCGGAGAATTTCCGCCTGCAGCTGTTCGAGCCGGTTTTTGAAGAAGGCGAGCTGATCCTCGTTCATGTAATCCTTGTCGCTCATCTTCAGGATTTCGGCTTCGGTCAAGAGTCGTTTCGTCGTCATCTGGCTTGCTTCTTCAATGAGTGAGGCAAAACTGGCATATCTCGCCTGCACTTTTGTGTTGCCCGCAGTGGCCTCTCCCACTTTACCGCGCGCTTTATCGCGCCAAGGTGCGCGTCGGCGGGCACGAACGTTGAGCTGTCGTGACGCCTAAGCGCCGCTGCGGGGCCGAACTCCTCTGGAAACCGCTATTCAGATGCTCATGAGGCATATTTCGTACCGGCTGCGCGCTGCGACGCGATGCGCGGCCGGGGAGGCGATATTCCTGCCGAAATCCGCATAAGTGGAAATTCCGGGGCGCCTCTCTTTCCAGTGGGGCCGTATTGTAACCGAACCGCAAACTCGCGCCGCAAGTGGGAAATCCCTCAATTGGCGGCTTCCGTCAACGGTCGATATCCAGAAAATATAACGCGCCCATCGTGAAAAAGCGATGGTCGGGTACGTTATTTGACATGTGTAGCGGAGAAACGCAATTTTGCACGGGCACCCCAAGGGGCGTAGTGGCGTGTTTCGCTCACCAGCGGGGCGCCAAACGGCGCCGTGCGAAACGACAACGCCCGGCTGTGGGCCGGGCGTTGCGGGACAACATGGTGCGGCGCGGCAGCGCCCGCCGTCAGGCGAGGCAGGCGTCGAGGCCGTCGGTGATGAGGTCCTGCGGCAGCTCGATGCCGATGAACACCATCTTGCTGCCCTTCTTCTCGATGGGCAGCCACTTGGCGGCGAGGTCGCTGCCCATCATCTGGTGCACGCCCTGGAACACCACCTTGCGGTCCACGCCCTTCATATAGAGCACGCCCTTGTAGCGCAGGAGGCGCTCGCCGTAGATCTGCAGGATGCCGCCGAGGAAGTCCTCCAGGCGGTTCGGATCGAACGCGCGGTCGCTGCGGTACACGAACGACTTGATCTTGTCGTCGTGATGCGCGTGATGATGGTGGTGGCCGTGATCGTGGCCTTCGTGGTTGCACTTGCCGTGATCGTGGTCGCAGTCGCCGTGATCGTGATCGTGCGCGTGATCATGGTCATGACTGTCGTGCGCGTGAGCATGAGCGTGATCGTCTTCGGCGAGGAAGTCGGGGTCGATCTCGAGCTTGGCGTTCAGGTTGAAGCCGCGCAGGTCGAACACTTCCTTGATGTCCGCCTCGCCGAAATTCACCTGGCGGATTTGCGCCCGCGGGTTCATGTGCACGAGGCGATGGCGCAGGTCGTCGAGTTCGTTCTCGTCGACGAGATCGGCCTTCGTGATGAACAGGCGGTCGGCGAAACCGACCTGGCGCTGCACCACTTCGTGCTCGTCGAGCTGGTGGTTGCCGTGCTTGGCGTCCACGAGCGTGATGATGGCGTCGAGCAGGAATTCGTCGGCGATCTCGTTATCCATGAAGAACGTCTGCGCGACCGGGCCCGGATTCGCGAGGCCGGTGGTCTCGATCACCACGCGGTCGAAATCGAGCTTGCCGTCGCGCTTTTGCTGGGCGAGGTCGCCGAGCACGCGCGCGAGGTCGCCGCGGATCGTGCAGCAGATGCAGCCATTGCTCATCTGGATGATCTGCTCCTGGCTGTCCTGCACGAGGATTTCGTTGTCGATGTTCTCTTCGCCGAATTCGTTCTCGATCACGGCGATCTTCATGCCGTGCGGTTCGTTCAGGATGCGCTTGAGCAAGGTGGTTTTGCCGCTGCCGAGAAAGCCGGTGAGGATGGTAACGGGAATCATGCTGTGTGCCTTGAGTGCCTCGAATCGGGGTGGGATACGGCGCGGGAGCCGAACGTTACAACATAACCAGGCATTGAATCATATCTGGGCCGCGCGCGCTCGCGCCGCCCGTTCGGTGAGGGCGCGGACCGCAGCCCCGGTCTGCGCGCGGCGACTGCCGGAGGCTGGCCTCCGCACCTGCTCACCCAGGTGGGGACGACCAGGCGATTAGCAACTGCCGGATTTGCCGTGCGCGGGCGCCCATTATTATTCAGATGCATGTAGTTCATCTCGAATTAATGTCGATCTCTTTAATGTGCATTTGTGCAACACAAATAAGAGTTTAGAAATCGTCCTAAAGCGTCGATTGGGTGAAGCACGCTTTAATTCGCTCACCGACAGCAATTTCCAACGGGATTCCCTTCGGAGTCAGTCGGTGTGACGGTCATCGGGGCGCAGTCCTGGCGGGGAACACCTCCGCCGCATACCTGAAGGGCCGATGTCGTGTTGATCGCACGCCGTGCCGGAGTTCAGACGGACGCCGGCGGTGTTTGCGGCGCCCGTCGTATGTCCAGTAGCCAGCCGGATTTCTCGCGTCTGCCGAGGATTGGGCCGGCGTTTTTCGGCTGCCTGTCTCATTAGTCGGGCGGCTAATGCTGGGCTGTTTGAATTTCCGGGAATCTCGATTAATGAGAAGCCGGATTAATTGCACGTTTAGAGCGGATTATTTTGAGGATTATATGAACAAGGTTTATCGCAGCGTCTACAACAAGGTATTGGGCACGTGGGTCGCCGCATCGGAGCTGACCGCAGCGCGTGGCAAGCCGGCACGCGCGAAGTCGGGGGTCGTGCTCGTGGCAGGTGTGCTCCTTGCATCGACGGGCGCGATGTCCAACCTGGCTCACGCTTCCATCGCGATTTCGGACAATGGCATGCAAACGGTCCAGTCCGGTCCGGCCTCCATGGGCGGCAGCGCGGGCGGCAAGGGTGCATCGGCATCGGCCAACTCGATCGCGATGGTCGGCGACGCCGACTGTAACCTGCTCACGAACGTCAACGCGAAGTCCATCTACGGCGACGGTGTGGCCAACAGCTATAAGGGCGGCATCTACGGCTTCGGCGTGCAGAATTCGGCGCTCAGCTATGACGACATGTACAACGCCGGCCCGGGCCAGAGCGGAATGAAGGCTTTTTCGTCGATGACCGCCGGTTACGTGACGGAAACGGGCAACGGCGTGGCGGCGACCCAGGCGTTCGGCCTGAACTCGACCGCCATGGGCTGCGGCTCCCACGCGAATGGCTTCGGCACGGTCGCGTCGGGTTGGGGGGCGATTGCGAACGGCGCGGGCGCGGTGGCGTTCGGCGTCAACTCGGTAGCGGCGGGCCAGGGTTCGTTCGCATCGGGCATCGCCGCCAATGCGGCAGGCGACGATTCGATCGCGCTGGGCACGCTGGCCACGGCTTCCGCGAACGGCGCCATCGCGCTTGGCGCGAATACGGCAGCGCTTGGCGAAAACGCAGTGGCAACCGGTAACGGCGCGAGCGCCGCAGGTGACGAGTCGGTTGCACTGGGCTCGCTCGCCACGGCCGGCGCGAACGGCGCGGTTGCATTCGGTTCGAACGCAGCAGCGCTTGGCGAGAACGCATTGGCCTCCGGCAACGGCGCGAACGCTCAAGGCGACCAGTCGGTCGCGCTGGGCTCGCTCGCCACGGCAGGCGCGAATGGCGCGGTTGCACTCGGCTCGAACGCGGCAGCGCTCGGCGAGAACGCATTGGCATCGGGTAACGGCGCGAACGCTCAAGGTGACGAGTCGATCGCACTGGGCTCGAACGCCTCGGCTTCCATGAAGGGTGCGATTGCGCTCGGCTCGAACGCGGCAGCGCTTGGCGAGAACGCAGTGGCGCAGGGTACCGGCGCAAGCGCCGAAGGTGACCAGTCGGTCGCGCTGGGCTCGCAAGCCATCGCCTCTGGACTCGGCGCGACGGCACTTGGCTGGAACGCGTCGGCCGCTGGCTTGAGTTCGATTGCCTTTGGCGCTGGCGCAAACGCCGCGAGCGACGATTCAATCGCAATCGGCACGCTCGCATCGGCGCTCGGCAACCGTTCGCTTGCGTTCGGCGTGAATGCGTCGGCCAGCGCAGCCAACTCGGTGGCGCTCGGTGCGGCTTCGGTGGCTGACCGCGCGAACAGCGTCTCGGTGGGTGCGGCGGGCAGCGAACGCCAGATCACGAACGTCGCGGCCGGTACGGCCGCCACCGACGCCGTGAACGTTTCGCAGATGAACACGCAGATCGGCACGCAGATCAACAGCCAGATGAAGAACTCGGGCCTGATCGCTGATGACGGCACGGCGAACGTCGCGGTGACGTACGACAAGAACGCCGACGGCACGAGCGACTACAGCAATCTCACGCTCGGCAACGGCGTGGCGGGCGGCACGACGATCCACAACGTGGCGGCGGGCACCGCCGACATGGACGCGGTCAACGTCGGCCAGCTCAACTCGGCAGTCGGCAACCTGAACGATGCGATCAGCAATGTCGCGAGTGCGGCGCAGAACGCAGCCGATAACGCCTACAACCCGTTTGTCGCCGCCTACGGCAACCGCAGCACGGAAGGTGCGGTGGCGAGCGGCGTGTATTCGGCGGCAGTGGGCGCGAACGCCAACGCCAGTGGCGCCAGCTCGGTCGCATTCGGCGCGAATGCGGCGGCAAGCGCCGAGAACTCGGTCGCGCTGGGTGCGAACTCGGTGGCCGACCGTGCCAACACGGTTTCGGTGGGCTCCGCGGGCAACGAGCGTCAGGTGACCAACGTGGCCGCCGGTACCGAGGGCACGGACGCGGTGAACGTGAACCAGCTCACGGCTGCGCAGCAGCAGGCGCAAAACTACGCCGATTCGAAGATGTCGCAGATGTCGCAGGGCCTCTCCTCGCTGCAGGACTCGATCGGCGACGTGCAGCGCAAGGCATACGCCGGCACGGCGGCGGCGATGGCCGTCGCGGGCCTGCCGCAGCCGACGCAGCCGGGCAAGATGATGGTCGCGATGGCCGGCGGCCGTTACGGCGGCCAGACGGGCGGCGCGCTGGGTTTCTCGTACGTGACCGAGAACAACAAGTGGGTCGGCAAGGTGGCCGCGAACACGAGCACGACGGGCAACACCGGCGTCGTGGTCGGCGCGGGCTACCAGTGGTAATGCCTCGCTAGCGCGAGCCAGCCGCAAGGCTGGCAAAGCTGGCGTTTGACACAGGGTCTACGGCCTTCCGGCCGTAGACCCTGTTTTTTTATGCGTGCGGTTAGAGAACCTGCAACAACAATCCCTTCAGATACTCACCTTCCGGGAACGCCGCGAGCAGCGGATGATCGACGCCCGCGCCGAGGCGCTTGAGGATGCGCGCATCGACCTTCGCATCGGCGGCCGCGCCCGCCACGATCTTCTGGAACAGCTCCGCATCGATCGCGCCCGAGCACGAGTATGTGAAGAGCAGGCCGCCCGGGCGCAGCAGCTTCAGGCCCGTGAGGTTGATGTCCTTGTAGGCGCGCGCGGCACGGTCCACGTGCTCGCGCGAGGCCGCGAACTTGGGCGGATCGAGCACCACGAGGTCGAAGCGCTCGCCTTCTTCGTGCAGGCGGCGCAGCGTCTTGAAGGCGTCGGCGTCGAGCCAGGTCGCGCGGGCCGCGTCGAAGCCGTTCGCCTCGACGTTCTTCTGCGCGGTGGCGAGCGCCTCGCCCGACGAATCGATCGACACCACGCGCGTGGCGCCGCCCTTCATCGCAGCGAGCGAGAAGCCGCCCGTGTAGCAGAAGCAGTTGAGCACGTCGCGGCCCGGCGCGAAGGTCTGCACGAGCGCACGGTTGTCGCGCTGATCGACGTAGAAGCCGGTCTTGTGGCCGTTGCGCACGTCCACGTGATAGCGCACGCCGTTCTCATTGGTCACGATGGTCTCGGGCGGCTCGTCGCCGGCCATGAGGCCCGTGATCTGCTCGAGCCCTTCCTTTTCGCGGATCGAGACATCCGAGCGCTCGTACACGTTCGGGCAGCCCGTGGCCGCCGTGAGCGCCGCGACGATCGCTTCCTTCCATGCCTCGACGCCCGCCGCCATGAACTGGCAGACGAGCTGGCCGCGTGCATTTTCCGCCGCTGTGTCTTCCTTGTAGTAGTCGACGATCACGCCCGGCAGGCCGTCTGCCTCGCCGAAGATCAGGCGCACCGCGCCCGTGCCGCTCACCATCGCCTGGCGGTGTGCGACCGCGCGCTGCACGCGGCGCTTGAAGAACGCATGGTCGATGGGCTCGTTCTCGTCGAAGCTCCAGACGCGCGCGCGGATCTGCGAGTGCGGGCTGTAGGCGGCGCGCGCGAGGAAGCGGCCGTCATGCGCGCGCACGAGAACGGTCGCGCCGGAGGCGGGCTTGCCCTCGACGCGCTCGATCGCGTTGGCATAGACCCACGGATGGCGGCGCAGCAGGGATTTTTCTTTCGACGGCTTGAGAGTGACGATATTCATGATGGATTTGATGCCTGGCGTCGTGGCGAGCGGCGCTGCGAGGCGCCGCGCGCGCGAATGACGGGTGAATCGTGCGAGTCGTGTGAGTCGCGTGAATCGGAGGTTAATCAGTCGCGCTTCTTGGCGCGTGGGTGTGCGTTGTCGTAGACCTTCGCGAGATGCTGGAAATCGAGCGAAGTGTAGACCTGCGTGGCCGAGATGCTGGCGTGGCCGAGCAACTCCTGCACGGCGCGCAGATCGCCGCTCGACTGCAGCAGATGCGTCGCGAACGAGTGCCGCAACACGTGCGGATGGACGTTCGCCGGAATGCCGGCGAGCTGCGCCGCGCGCTTCACGCGCTCGCGCACGACGCCCGGCGCCATGCGGTTGCCGCGCACGGACAAGAAGAGCGGGGCGTCGTCGTGCTTGACCCAGGCGCCGCGCACGGCGAGCCACGCGTCGAGGGCTTCCAGCGCCTTCTTGCCGACCGGCACGAGGCGATGGCGCTCGCCCTTGCCGTGCACCTCCACTTCGGCGGCGTCGCGCTTTAGCCAGCCCGCCGATTCGTAGCCGTCGCGCTTCACGTAGCGCACGTCGAGGCCCACGAGCTCGGCGAGGCGTAGCCCCGACGAGTAGAAGAGCTCGAGCATGGCGTGATCGCGCAGCGCCTCGACACTGCCCGCGGCGCCTGCGCCGGCAGGGGCCGCATGCGTGGCCGAGGCGGGCGCCTCCATGAGCTTCACGGCGTCGTCGACGGAGAGCGCCTTCGGCAGCGTCTTCTCGCGCTTGGGCGCGCGCACCGCGGCCACCGGATTCGCGTCGAGCTCGATGCGGCCCGCGAGCCAGCGATAGAACGCGCGCCAGGCCGAGAGCCGATGCGCGATCGAGCGCGCCGAGAGGCCGCCCGCGTGGGCGCGTGCCACGGCACCGCGCACGTCGGCGGGCATGATTTTTTCGAGCGGCCGGCCGTTCGCGAGCTTTTTCAGTTCATCGAGCTCGTGCGCATAGCCACGCAGCGTGTGCGCCGAAAGCCGGCGCACGTGCTCGAGCTCTTCGAGATACGCGGCGATCGGGTCGGTCGGATTCACGGTGGGGACTTGAGCGTGGCGTCAGTGCGGCTGCGATGCGCGTGCTGCGCGCTTCAATGCGGCAGCAGCCGCGTGAGCCCGGCGCTCGCGAGCGTGCCGATCTTGCGCAGCAGGTCGGTGGCCATGCCATCGTGAAAGCGGCGCGGATCGGGCGAGCCCAGCACGAGCAGGCCGAACGCTTCGCCGCTCGGATCGCGCTCTTCGGCGCTCACGCGCTTGCGCAGCGCGACGATCGCCACCGACTGTGGCGTCTCATCGCCGCCTTC
Organism: Paraburkholderia silviterrae; assembly: GCF_004353915.1. Lineage (GTDB taxonomy): Bacteria > Pseudomonadota > Gammaproteobacteria > Burkholderiales > Burkholderiaceae > Paraburkholderia > Paraburkholderia silviterrae. The sequence continues at coordinate 229,561 of NZ_SMRP01000004.1, forward strand.
GAGCCACTGTGCGGCTTCGAAGCCGGTGTTCGCGCCGCAATACGGCACTTCGAGGCTGTTGGCGTAGAGCCGGACTTCTTCGCCCGTGTGCTTCGCGAAACTCGCCTGCGCATAGGCATCGGCCACGTCCCACAGGCGCAGCACGGCCTGTGGCACGTCGAATTCCTGGCGCAGCTGCTCGGCGATCAGGCGCGGCAGGGCGTGCGGGTCGCGCTCGGCGAGCACGTGCGAGACCCAGTGCACCGTCTTCGCGGCGATGCTGTCGTTCTCGTGCCCGTAGCGCAGCAGCTCGGACAAGCGCAGCTCCAGATGCTTGTTCTTCTCGCGCAGCATCTCCATCTGGCGTTCCTGCAGCGACACGGCCGCCTTGCCGTGCGGATTGCCGAGCTTGATCGTTGCCAGCAGTTCGGCGTGCTCAACGAAAAAATCGGGATTGGCGAGCAGATAGTCGGCGACTTCGCGATCGTTCATGTTGGTGGCGCGTTCGATGAAGAAGCGGCGCGCGGGCGCGCCATGCGTGATACGGGGGAAGCCGGCAAAGCTCAGCTCAACAGATCGTCGGCGAGTTCGATCTCGCCTTCGAAGACGGTCGCGGCGGGGCCAGCCATCGTCAGCGCGGCGGATTCGTCGCGCGCGCCGTCCCAGGCGATCGTGAGCAGGCCGCCGTGCGTATGCACCTTCACGGGCGAATCGAGCAAGCCGCGGCGAATGCCCGCCGCCACCGCCGCGCACGCGCCTGTGCCGCAGGCGAGCGTCTCGCCCGCGCCGCGCTCGTAGACGCGCAGCCGCACCTCGTTGCGCGAGACGATCTGCATGAAGCCTGCGTTCACCTTGTTCGGAAAGCGCCGGTGCGCCTCGATCACGGGGCCGTCGGCGAGCACGGCGAACGCCTCGGCGTCGTCGACCACCTGCACCGCGTGCGGATTGCCCATCGACACCGCCGAGATCCAGCGCGTCTGGCCGTTCACCTCGAGCGGCCAGAGCGTGTCGTTGCCTTCGCGGCGGCCCTCGAGGCCGTTCGCGTCGAACGGCACTTGCGAGGGCTCGAACACCGGGCTGCCCATGTCGACCACGACCTCGCCGTTTTCCTGCATGACGAGCGTGATGACGCCTTTCTGGACCTGCACGCGCACACGGCTCGCATCGGTGAGCTTGCGGTCGCGCACGAATTTCACGAAGCAGCGCGCGCCGTTGCCGCAATGCTCGACCTCGCCGCCGTCGCAATTGAAGATGCGATAGCGGAAGTCGACGCCATCGACGGTGGGCTTCTCGACCAGCAGCAACTGGTCCGCGCCAATGCCGAAGTGGCGGCTGGCGAGCGCGCGCACGCGCTCGGGCGTGAGCGCGATGGGCTGGCTATAGCCGTCGAGCACGACGAAGTCGTTGCCCGCGCCGTGCATCTTGGTGAACTTGAGTTTCATCCCGCTATTGTAAGCGACGAGCGGGCGAACGCCCGCGCGCTGTGCGCCGCTTGCCGGTGGGTATTGGCGGGTATTGGCGGGTCTCGGCGGGTATCCGCCGGTATCAATAAACGCTTGGCTCGCCGGGCGGGCGCGTCTTGAAGCGCTTGTGAACCCAGTAGTACTGCTCGGGAATGCGCGGAATCTGCTCTTCGAGGAAGGCGTTCATGCGTCGCGCATCCTGTTCGTCGTCGCCGGTGGGGTAGTTGTCCCAAGGTTTGAACACCTTCAGCCGATAACCCTTGTAATTGGGCAGCACCTCGCCGATGAACGGCAGGACCTGCGCATGGCCCACCTTCGCGAGGCGTCCCACGGCGGTCAGGGTACACGCGGGCACGCCGAAGAACGGCACGAAGGTGGAGTTGCGCATGCCGTAGTCCATGTCCGCGCCGAGCATCACGGGCTTCTTTTCGCGCAGCCAGCGCAGCACGACGCGCGCGCTGTCCGCGCGGCTCGCCAGTTCGGCGCCGAAGCGGCTGCGGCCCGCCTTGGCGGCGGCTTCGAACTCGGGGTTCGAGAACGGCTGATAAAGCGAGCCGCACGTGCGGCCCAACGCGTAATTGATGGCCATCGAGCCGGCTTCGATGCCCACGAAGTGCAGCCCGAGCAAGAGCGTGGGCGGCATATTGGGGTCGGTGAGGTCGACTTCGCTGTCGACTTCGACGATCTTTTCGAACTTCTTTGCCGAGGCGAACCACTGGAAGCTGCGTTCCACGTAGCTGCGGATCGCGTGGCGAAAGTGCAAGCCGGCGATTTCCTCGCGCTTCTCGTCGCTCCATTCGGGAAAGCACAGGCGCAGGTTGGTGTGGACGACGCGCTTGCGGCTGCTCGGGATCTGGTAGAGGAGCCAGCCGAGCCCGTCGCCGAAACGGGCGACGAGGCCATAGGGCAGGATCGCAAACAGCTTGAGCAAGCCAATGCCGAGGCGGGAGCCGAGCTTACCGAGCATGCGCGGCTCCCGTGGCAGGCGTGGATACAGTGAAGAGGGCGATGGACGGCACGCGGCGTGACTCTGCGACAAATTAGGGAAACCGCTATAATAAGGGCTTCGCCGAGTTAATAGACAACTTGCGGGGCGAAGCCGGCAGGCAGCCGATCGTGACGATCCATCCACGAATCAGGCGCCAACCGGACAGGTAATCCGCTAAAGCGTCGCCGCTTCAAAGCTCCCGAAGCTGGCTACGTGAATACAACCGTCACCAGCTACAAGGAGCCTTACACGTGGCAAACGACTATTTCTTCACCTCCGAATCCGTCTCCGAGGGCCATCCGGACAAGGTCGCCGACCAGATCTCGGACGCGATTCTCGACGCCATCCTCACGCAGGACAAATACTCGCGCGTTGCGGCTGAAACGCTGTGCAACACGGGTCTCGTCGTGCTCGCTGGCGAAATCACCACCACGGCCAATGTCGACTACATCCAGGTCGCGCGCGACACCATCAAGCGCATCGGCTACGACAACACCGATTACGGCATCGACTACCGCGGCTGCGCGGTGCTCGTCGCCTACGACAAGCAGTCGCCGGACATCGCCCAGGGCGTGGACCGCGCGCACGACAACAACCTCGATCAGGGCGCCGGCGACCAGGGCCTGATGTTCGGCTATGCGTGCGACGAAACGCCCGAACTGATGCCGCTGCCGATCCACCTTTCGCACCGTCTGGTCGAGCGCCAGTCGAACCTGCGCCGCGACGGCCGTCTGCCCTGGCTGCGTCCGGACGCCAAGTCGCAGGTCACCGTGCGCTACGTCGACGGCAAGCCGCACGCGATCGACACCGTCGTGCTCTCCACGCAGCACTCGCCGGACATCGACCTCGGCACGCTGCGCGAAGCCGTGATCGAAGAGATCATCAAGCCGGTGCTTCCGTCGGAGCTCATCAAGGGCGACATCAAGTTCCTCGTGAACCCGACCGGTCGCTTCGTGATCGGCGGCCCGCAGGGCGATTGCGGTCTCACGGGCCGCAAGATCATCGTCGACACGTACGGCGGCGCAGCCCCGCACGGCGGCGGTGCGTTCTCGGGCAAGGACCCGTCGAAGGTGGACCGCTCGGCCGCCTACGCAGGCCGCTACGTGGCGAAGAACATCGTGGCCGCCGGCCTCGCCTCGCGCTGCCTGATCCAGGTCTCGTACGCGATCGGCGTGGCGCAGCCCACCTCGGTCATGGTCAACACGTTCGGCACGGGCAAGGTCTCGGACGCCATCATCACGAAGCTCGTGCGCGAGCACTTCGACCTGCGTCCGAAGGGCATCATCCAGATGCTCGACCTGCTGCGTCCGGTCTACGAGAAGACGGCGGCATACGGCCACTTCGGCCGCGAAGAGCCGGAATTTTCGTGGGAAGCCACCGACCGCGCACTCGTGCTTGCCGAAGCGGCCGGTACGGAGCCGGTGGGCGCGCTCGCGTAAGCAACGCGCACGAAGGCCGGCGCACTCGCCGGCCTTGTCTGCCCGTATGAATAAAAACCCCGCCAGAGCATGTGCCCTGGCGGGGTTTTTCGTATCTGGGCGCGGGTTGGGTCAGCCCATGGCGAAGCCGAAGCCGAACCAGCCCGTGCTGCTGGCGCCCATGCGGCGCGGACGGCGGGAGGTGCGCGCCGCGTGCACGGTGGCGGGCGCCGCGAGCGCGCGCAGCGTCGCGTTGGGACGGTACAGGAGCGTGCGCAGCGAGAAGTGGCGTGCGCCCGCGCGCAGGCGCAGCACCGAGAAGAACGAATGGAACCAGGTGCGCATGTTGTCCACGGCGCGGGTGTCGCGCACCTGCTGCCCGAGCGCGCGCGTGCGCGCGGCGTGGTGGCGCAGCGCGCGCACGACGTGACGGCGGGCGGGGCGCGCCGCCTTCAGGGCGGCATGGGTCATGCGGCGGGTACTGAAAAGGGTATGCATGGCGTGTGCGGTGTCAGGTTCGGAGTGCGCCTTGCGCGAGGCTTCGCGCGGCACATCGATTCGAGCAGCAAACGTGCCCGTCTTCAGGACGGCCACGATAACGGAAATCGCGGGATGGATCGCGCGGCGTGCGCGAGGCAAGAGACGGCGCGCAGACGCGCACTGCGGGATCACTGCGGATAGCGGCGGCCTTGCTGGACAAGGCTTCGAAGGCGCCCCGTGCGCTCGATGGATGTTCTGGGTGAAGAAACTGCATGCGCGCAGACTACACGCGAATCATGACGCCCGAAAGTCGGTTAATACCCGCGCCTGCTCAAGTTTGAGGCAGGTGTCGCGGCCCGATCGCGCCCTTGGGCGCCATTGCGGTGCGTTTGCATCACGGTTGTGCGTGGCCCCCCCTTCCGCGCGTGCGCACACGTCTTACAATCGAGCGATTGGCGCGCGCGAGAAGCGCCGCCGTTGCTGCAGCCGTTCGCGGCTGCAGCCCTCGCAGGCCTCGAACAACGGAAGTCTCATGTCGATCCAATCAAAAAAGGAACAGGTGCAGGCGCTGCGCGAGCGCGGTTTCGTGGTCGTGCCGGGACTCGTCTCGCCCGAGCGGTGCGACGAGCTCAAGCGCGTGGCGCAGGAGCAGTTGCATGCGGCCGCCGCGCCGCTCGAATTCGAAGCCGATCTGCGCTACCCCGGCGCGCCCGAGTCGAAAGCGGCGCCTGGCGGCCATACGGTGCGCCGCTTGCTCGACGCGCACGCGCGCCATGCGCGTTTTCGCGAGTGGGCGACCTCGCCCGAAATCGCGGGATGGATGGAACTGTATTTCGGCGAAGAGCCGGTGCTCTCGCGCGCCCATCACAACTGCATGATGACGAAGCACCCGATGTACGGCAGCCTCACGGGCTGGCATCGCGACTCGCGCTACTGGTCGTTCGAGCGCGACGATCTGGTGTCGGTGTGGCTCGCGCTCGGGCCCGAGACGATCGAGAACGGCGGCCTGTGGTTCGTGCCGGGCTCGCATACGGAGCCGTTCACCTCGGAGCGTTTCGACGCCGCGAAATTCTTCCGCGCCGATCTGCCCGAGAATCAGGCCTGGATCGATCGAGCGACCTCGCCCACGCTCAACGCGGGCGACGTCGTGTTCTTCCATTGCAATACGCTGCATTCGGCGGGCCAGAACAGGAGCGGCGACGTGAAGTTTTCGCTCGTGTTCACCTACCACGGCGCGAGCAACGTGCCGTTGCCGGGCACGCGCTCGGCCTCGCTGCCCGAAGTGAAGCTGGTGTGAGCGCGCGGCGGGGCCGTATGCCCGCACCCGCCGAGGCGCCGCGCGTCTAGCGCCGGCGCCCTAAAAACGCGAGGCCGGAGATACCGGCGATGGTCGCGGCCACGCCGGCCGCGATCAGGGTCATCGTGCGGTCGGTGGGCGCGCCAGTGACGAGGCGCGAGACGTCATTCGAGAACGAGTGAAACGACTGGCCGCCGAAGTAGAGCAGCACGACGCCGCAGGCGATCAGCGCGAACGAAATCACTTTGACCATGAAGACCTCCCGGGGTATGACGAACGCCGCAGTGTAGGCGAGCGTCGCTTTGGCGTCCATCCGCGCATCCCACATGGTGGGCATCTGCAGGCGACGCGCGGATTGGCTACCATGACTGCCCGCGCCGCATGTGCATGTCGCCGGACCCTGTCACTCCCTCATTTCGTCGAGGATTCAAACGATGGCCTACGAAGCCGCTGCTGAACGCTATTCGGAGATGCAATACCGCTTTTGCGGCAAGTCGGGACTCAAGCTGCCGGCGCTGTCGCTCGGGCTGTGGCACAACTTTGGCGATACCACGCCGATCTCGACGCAGCGCGAAATCCTGCGCACCGCCTTCGATCTCGGCATCACGCACTTCGATCTCGCGAACAATTACGGCCCGCCCTACGGCAGCGCCGAAATCAATTTCGGCCGCATTTTCAGGGACGATTTCCGTCCTTACCGCGACGAGCTGCTGATCTCGTCGAAAGCCGGCTGGGACATGTGGCCGGGCCCCTATGGCCAGGGCGGCGGCTCGCGCAAGTACGTGCTCGCGAGTCTCGACCAGAGCTTGAAGCGCCTGGGCCTCGATTACGTCGACATTTTCTACTCGCACCGCTTCGACGTGGAGACGCCGCTGGAAGAGACCGCGGGCGCGCTCGCCATGGCGGTGCAGCAGGGCAAGGCGCTCTATGTGGGCATCTCGTCGTATTCGGCTGCGAAGACGCGCGAGATGGCGAAGCTGCTCGCCGAGTACAAGGTGCCGCTCTTGATCCATCAGCCGTCGTACAACATGCTCAACCGCTGGATCGAGCACGAGCTGCTCGACACGCTGGAGGATCTCGGCACGGGCAGCATCGCGTTCACGCCGCTCGCGCAGGGGCTGCTCACGAGCAAGTATCTGAATGGCGTGCCTGAAGACGCGCGCGTGAACCGTCCGGGCGGCGGCTCGCTCAAGAACGAGCACCTGAGCGCGCACAACATCGAGCACGTGCGCAAGCTCAACGAGCTCGCGCAGCGCCGCGGCCAGAGCCTCGCGCAGATGGCGATCGCGTGGACGCTGCGCGGCGGCCGCGTCACCTCCGCGCTGATCGGCGCGAGCCGTGCGGAGCAGGTGCGCGAGAACGTCGCCGCGCTGAAGAACCTCGAATTCTCGAAGGAGGAGCTCGCGGAAATCGACCGCTACGCGACCGAGGGCAGCGTGAACCTGTGGGAGAAACCGTCGACGGATCAGCGTATCTGACGACGCGCGCCTGCCTCGCTCCGCCGGCCACTGCTTCAGGAACCGCCTCGCTTCATGCGAGGCGGTTCTGTTTTCGGCGATGCGTTTTGTGTTGCGCAGCGGCGTACGCCGGCCGCCCTGGCCTCGCTTACCCGCGGCAGCGCCGCTTCATGTCGCTTAACCTCGCTTCACATCCCGCGGCGGCCTATTCGGAACGTCTTTGGCACGGCTTTCGCACGTCTTCGGCCTGTCACGCGGCGCTGCTAACGTCGCGGCAGTCTTTGCCGCGAGGAATGTCGATGGAGTCCACGAGCGCCGTTCGTCCCGTTGCTGCCGGGCCTGCTCAAGCCGTGCCGCAGCCCGTTGCGCAGGCGTTGCAACGCGCGCCCCATGTGGGCGCGAACGTTGCACTCATCGCTGTTGCCGGTTTGGCGCTCATCTATCAACTTTTCGGCTTGCCGTTGCTCTTGCGCGCGGCGGGTGGGCCGTCGTTTGCACTGCTCGCGTCGCTCGTGCCGGTCGTGCTGGCCACGCCGATCCATTGGGGCTTGATCCACGAGGGCATACACGGGCAGTTGCTCCCTTCGCGGCGCGCCAACGAAGCCGTTGCGCGCCTGCTCGCGATCGGCCTGGCGATACCGTTCGACGCCGTGCGTTTCGGACACCTGATGCATCACCGCTTCACGCGCGAGGCGTTCGATCGCCCCGATGTCGACGATGCGCGTGGCCCGCGCTGGCGGCGCCGGATCGCCTGGTACGTGCGGCTGCTGGGCGGGCTTTACGTGGCCGAGTTGCTCGTGCCGCTGCTGGCGTTCGTGCCGGCGCGCATGGCACGGGTGCTGGTCGAGCGAGGCGTGGGCACGCATGGCCGCGCGGGGCAGCATGTGCAGCGGCTATTCGCGAACCACGCCGCCGATCCCGTGAGACGCAGGCGCGCACGACGCGACGGGCTCTGCTCACTCGCGCTTTATGGGCTCGCTTTCTCGCTCTATGGGAAGGCCTGGCCGGTGCTGCTTGCCGCGATGTATTTGCGCGGGCTGTGGCTCTCGCTCGCCGACAACCTGCCGCATTACGGGGTGGCGCTCGACGAACCGGGCCGCGCGCGCGACTTTCGCGTGCCGCGCGGGATGGGCGTGATGCTCATGAATCATCATCTGCATCGGCAGCATCATCTGCATCCCACGCTGCCGTGGGTGCTGCTGCCCGCGCTCGCGTGTGCCGACGAGGGCGCGTCCGGACACGCGCGCATGCCCTATTGGTATGCGGCGCTGCGGCAGTTCAAGGGATTGCAGCCGGGTGTCGGGGTGCGTTCAAGCGTGCACTGAGGCGCGCGCGAACGGCACCGATGCGCGCCGGCGCCGTTCGGCGCGTGGCGCGCGACCGGCTGCGAACGCAGACGAATCGCGAATACGCGCGTGCTGCCGCTACATCAGCGCGGGCAGCGTTTCCACTAGCGCAACGGCACACATCGCACCGATCAGCGCGCCGATCACCCGCAGCGTGTTGTGCCTGAACTCGGTCGCGCACGGCACCGCGCCGAGGAAGAGCGCGCCGGCGAGGGCCATCGGGATGATCATCACGAAATCGCCGATCGTGAAATAACCTTCCATGCTCGTCTCCTGTGTCGACCGGAATAAGTACTTCAGCACTCACTCCAGCCCATTCGAGGCTGTCATATCGGCCACCGAAGACGCGGCGCGTGAAGTATGTCGTTATCGCGTGCTGTGCGCCGCTGCGGCTTCGGACCTCAATCGAGTATAGGAGAGCCTCACGAACAAGGCGGCCCGCGCGTGCCGCCGTGGTGCGAGTACCACGGTGCGCGGCCCCCGTCCGGCGGGGCTTTGAGGTGGGCGGCTGATGCGCTGCGCAAAACATTCGATTTCAGGAAAGGTTACGACTGCCTTTCTTTTGATGGCGCAAAGGCCATGACGCCAGGCGCGCCCTGATCAGATCGGATCACCGCGCAAATCCCCGGCGCAGATCCCGGCGCGGATGGCGGCGCAGATGACGACGCCCCGCAAGGCCACACGTCGAGCCTCAGGCCGCCCCGGCGCGCTCCCGTGCGCGCAGCATCCACGCCCCGGCCAGCCCCGCCACGAGCAGCACCGCAACGAGCCCGGTCACGCCGCCCCAGCCCCAACTGGCCCAGAAGTGCCCGCCGATCGACCCCACGATGCTCGAGCCCAGGTAGTACGCGAGCAAATAGAGCGCCGCGGCCTGGCCTTTCGCTTCGCGCGCGAGGCGTCCGACCCAGCCGCTCGCCACCGCGTGCCCCGCGAAAAAGCCGATGGTGAGGCAGCCGATGCCGGCCGCGATCATGCCGATCGAAGCGAACATCGTGAGCACGACGCCCACGAGCATCAACGCGATTGCGGCGATCAGCACGGGGGAGCGTCCGAACTTGTCGGCCATGCGGCCCGACCACGGCGAGGCGAGCACGCCGGTCAGATAGACGAGAAAGATCGCGCCGATGGCGGCCTGGCTCATGTTGTAGGGCGGCGCGATCAGCCGGTAGCCGATGTAGTTGTAGAGCGTGACGAAGCTGCCCATCAGCACGAAGCCGAGTGCGAACAGCACGGGCAGGCCCGGCCGTGCGAAATGGCGCATGAGCGCCGCACGGTGATGCGCGAAGCCAAGTCCGCTCTTGGGCGAGAAATGGCGCGAGGGCGGCAGGAGCGCACGGAACGCGAACATCGCGGCGAGCCCGAGCACGCCGATCACGGCAACAGCCACGCGCCAGCCGAGCAGATCGGTGCAGATGCCGGTGATCACGCGCCCCGCCATGCCGCCGATGGCCGTGCCGCCCACGTAGAGGCCCATCGAGAGGCCGAGGCCCTCGGGGTGCATCTCCTCGGCAAGCCAGGCCATGGCGACCGCGGGCACGCCGCCGAGCGCGATGCCTTCGAGCGTGCGCAGCACGAGCAGCGTGTGCCAGTGGGGCACGAACGCCACCGCGAGCGTGAGCAGCGACGAGACGGTGAGCGAGGCGGTCATCATGGCGCGCCGGCTCCAGCCTTCGGAGATGAAACCCGCCACGAAGATCGCGCAGGCGAGCGCCGCCGTGGTGAAGGAGAGCGAGAGGCTGCTCTGCGCGGGGCTCACGCCGAAGGCTTGCGAAAACGCGGGCAAGAGCGGCTGCACGCAATAGAGCAGCGAGAACGTGGCGTAGCCCGCGAACAGCAGCGCGAGGCTCGCGTGCCAGAAGGCGGGCGTGCCGCGCTCGATATAGGGAACGGCAGACGGGGTCGCGGAGGGTGAGGCGCTGGGCGTGGCGGTGTTTCGCCCGTCGCCCGGTGATGCAGTCACGACTAAAACTCCTCGCGGAAAAAAGCAAAGGCGCAACGATACGCCTTTCGCTCGATCCGTGCCGTGCCGCCTCCCGTCTCTCAGGGCGTTGCGCCGCCGCTCGCGGAAGGGGGCGGATGCACGAGCGCGTCGTCGGTGGGCAGCGCGGCCGTGCTCCAGCCGCCGCCCAGCGCCTTCACGAGCGCGACGCTTGCCGCGAGGCGGCGGCGCGCGATGCTCACGGCCTGGCGCTCGTTGGTGAGCGCCGTGGTTTGTGCGACCACCACGTCGAGATACGTGATCGCGCCGCTCTTGTAGCGGTTCTCGACGATCGCGAGCGTGCGTTTCGCGGCGTCCACCGCGCGGTCCTGCGCAATGGCTTCCTGTTCGAGCACGCGCAAGGCCGCGAGGTTGTCTTCGACCTGGCCGAACGCGTCGAGCACGGTCTCGCGATACATGGCGACGCTCTCGTCGTATTGCGCGCGCGCCTCGTCGCGCACGGCGGCGCGGCCGCCGAAGTCGAGCAGCGTGCCGGCGAGCGCGGGGCCGAGCGACCAGAAGCGCGCGGGCGCGACGAGCCATTGGCTGTAGCTGGTCGCCTCCAGCCCGCCCGTGACCGCGAGCATGAGGCTCGGGAAGAACGCGGCCTGCGCCACGCCCACCTGCGCATTCGCGGCGGCCACGCGGCGCTCGGCGGCGGCGATGTCCGGGCGCCGCTCCAGCAGCGTCGAGGGCACGCCGGGCGGCGCGACGAGCGCCTGTGCGGCAAGCGGGGCGCCGGGCAGCACGGGCAGCGCGAAGGTGGACGGCGATTGCCCCGTGAGAATCGCGATCGCGTGTTCGAGCTGTGCGCGCTGCACGCCCAGATCGATTGCCTGCGCTTCGGTGGTCTGCAATTGCGTCTGCGCCTGGCCGACGTCGGCGTCGGTGGCGATACCGCCGTCGTAGCGATGCTGCGTGAGCGCGAGCGATTCGCGGTAGGCGGCGAGCGTGTCGTCGAGGAGCTGGCGCTCGCGGTCGATGCCGCGCAGCTCGAAGTAGTCGGTCGCGAGCTCGGCCTGCATCGAGAGCAGCACGGCCTGCATGTCGGCGGCGCTTGCCTGGGCGCTGGCCTTCGCGCTTTCGACGCTGCGCGACACACGGCCCCAGACGTCGGGTTCCCAGCTGGCGTCGATGCCCACGAGGTAGTCGTTGAGCGTGAAGCCCGCGGTCGACTTGAACTCGATGTTCCTCGACGTGCGCGCGCGCGAGTAGTCCCCGCCCGCCGTGACCGTTGGGAAGAAGCTCGAGCGCTGCTGTGCGACGTTCGCACGCGCGGCGCGAAAGTGCGCCTGCGCGGCCTGCACGTTCTGGTTCGCGCGTTCGACCTGCGCTTCGAGCGCGTCCAGTTGCGCGTCGCCGTAGATCGACCACCAGGCGCCGCGCGGTGTGGAGTCGGCGGGTTGCGCGGGCGTCCAGCCAGTGCCTTCGAGCTCCTTGTACGTGGCGGCGATGCCGGCCTTCGGGCGCACGTAGTCGGGGCCGACCGTGCAGCCCGCGAGCGCGGCGCTCAGGGCGACGCAGAGCGCCACGCGGCGCAGCATGCTTTGCCGCGCAAGACGGTTCGAGCCGATGGCGCGCTTCATGGCGATGCGCCTCACGACGCCGCAGCGGCAGACGACGCGCCACGCGCCGCCGCGCCCGAGGGCGCGGCCGCCGAGGCTGGCGGGGCTGCAGGAGCCGCAGGAGCCGCAGAAGCCGCAGAAGTCGCAGAAGCCGCAGCCCCCGCCGCACCCTGCACGCCCGCTGGTTTTTCGACGATCCGCACCGGCGTCCCATCGACGATCGAATCCTGCGGATTCACGATCACGCGTTCGTTGCCGCTGAGACCCGCCACCACCGCCACGCGCGTGCCGAAATCGGTGCCGAGCGTGACCTCGACGAGCTTCACGCGCTCATCCGCGCCGACGGTCGCGACCTTCACGCCATCGGGACGGAACAGGAACGCGTTGCCCGGCAGCGTGAGCGGCGTGGCGTTGCCGTCGAGCGCGAAATGCACCTGCGCATAGGCGCCTGGCAGCAGATCGCCGTTGGGGTTATCGACGTCGACTTCCACGAGCATCGTGCGCTGCTGCGGATCGACCGCGCCCGCGGTGCGCGCGACCACGCCCGGGTAGCGCTTGCCTTGCGTCTCGTTGAGCGTGAGATACGCGTGCTGGTTGGGACGGATCTGCTGCGCGTAGGCCTGCGGAACATTCGCGTAGACGCGCAGGCGCTCGGCCTGCGCGACATGGAACAGCTCCTTTTGCTGCCCGCCCGAGCTGCCCGCGTCGATCAACGCGCCCACGTCGACGTTGCGCGCGGTGACGATGCCGTCGAACGGCGCCAACACCTTCTCGTATGACTGCAACTGCGAGAGCCGCGAGACGTTGAAGCGCGCCGCGTCGAGCGTCGCCTTCTTCGCGAGCATGTCGCCCACTTTCTCGTCGGCGTCCTGCTTCGCGACGGAACGGGTCTGGAGCATCTGCGTCCAGCGGTCGGCGGTTGTTTTCGCGAGCGCGTAGTTGGCTTCGGCGTTCGCGAGATCGGCGCGCGCGGCGCGCAGCTGGTCGTCGACTTCGGGCGCGTCGATTTCGGCGAGAAGCTGGCCCGCCTTCACATGCGCGCCGATATCGGCGTACCACTTGCGCAGATAGCCGTTGGTGCGCGCGTAGATGGGCGTGTCGAGAAACGCCTGCACGTTGCCGGGCAGCACGAGGTCGAGCGCGCGTGTGGAGCGCTGCGGCATGACGACTTGCACGCTCAGGGTGCTCGCGCGCGCAGCTTCCCGCTCGAGCGCCGCGTGCGCGTTGTGACGCGACCAGATGCCCTGCGCGGCGAGCGCGATCACCACGAGCGCCGCGAGCACGAGCGGCCAGCGGCGCTTCTTGCGCCCATTGTGGCCACCTTGCGGATCGCCCGGCGGCTGCGGCTGTGGAGGCGGCGGCGCGTCAGCGTGGCCAGGCTGCATGGCGGCTCCGCGTCGAAGGAGAAAAGAGAATCGTCGTCATGATTTGGGTACTACGTTTTCGATGGCGCGCTGGCGGTGCTCGCCGAGCTTGCGATACACGAGCGAGAACACCACGGGCACGAAGATGAGCGTCGCGAGCGTGCCCACCGCGAGCCCGCCGATCACGGCGCGCCCGAGCGGCGCGTTCTGCTCGCCGCCTTCGCCGAGACCGATGGCCATCGGCACCATGCCGATCACCATCGCGAGCGCCGTCATCAGCACCGGGCGAAAGCGCGTGAAGCCCGCCTCGATGGCGGCGCGCGCCGCGTCGCCGTGCTCGCGCAACTGCTCGCGCGCGAAGCTGATCACGAGAATCGAGTTCGCCGTGGCAATGCCGATGCACATGATGGCGCCCGTGAGCGCGGGAATCGAGAGCGTGGTGTGCGTGAGGAACAGCATCCAGACGATGCCCGCGAGGGCGCCTGGCAGCGCTGTGATGATGATGAACGGGTCGAGCCACGACTGGAAGTTCACGACGATCAAGAGGTACACGAGCGCAATGGCGAACACGAGGCCGCCCAACAATCCGGAGAACGAATTGTTCATCGTCTCGACTTGGCCGCGCAGGCGGATCGTCGAGCTTTTGGGCAAATCGGGCGTCGCGTCGCGAATGATCTTCTCGACATCGTCGGAGACCGCGCCGAGATCGCGGCCGTCCGCGCTGGCGTAGATGTCGATGGTGGTCTGCGCGTTGTAGTGTGTGAGCACCGCGTCGCCGGCCACGCGCCGCATGCTCGCGAGCGAGCCGAGGATATTGCTGCGCCCGTTCGCGGTGAGCGCAATGTTGGCGAGCGACTGCAGCGAATCGATCGTGTATTGCGGCGCTTCGGTGATGACGTTGTAGCTCACGCCGTTCATCGGGTTGAGCCAGAACGCGGGCGTGGTCTGCTGGCTGCCCGAGAGCGTGATGAGCAGATCGCTCGCCACGTCCTTCTGCGTGAAGCCCGCCTGCTGCGCGCGCGTGCGGTCCACGTCGATGAAGATGCGCGGCAGGTCGGCGGGCTGCTGGATGCGCGCGTCGGCAAGGCCCGGCACGCCGCGCAGCTTCATGAGCAGGCGCGCCGCGAAGGCGCGGTTGGCGTCCACGTCGCGGCCCACGATCTGCACGTCGATGGGCGCGGGCATGCCGAAGTTCAGCGTCTGGCTCACGATGTCGGCGGGCAGGAAGGCGAACTGGACGCCCGGGAATTCGTCGTTGAGCGTGCGGCGCAAGACGCGCACATAGCCGGCCGTGGGATGGTGGTCCTCGTTCAGCGAGATCAGCACGTCGGAGTCCGAGGTGCCGATCGTGCCGGTGTTGCTGTACGAGAGGTTGATGCCCGAAACCGGCAAGCCGATGTTGTCGATGATCGAATGCAGCTCGCGCGCAGGAATCAGCTGGCGGATGCGCTTGTCGATGCGGTCGGTGATGACGGCGGTCTCCTCCACGCGCGTGCCGGTTTTGGCGCGCAGGTGCAGCGCGATCGTGCCCGCATCCACTTGCGGAAAGAAGTCGCGGCCGAGAAACGGCAGCAACAGCAGCGAGGCGGCGCAGCACGCGAGAAACGCCGTCACGAACCACACCGGATGCGCCACCCGCGCCGCGAGAAACGCGCGATAGCGCACGCGCGTGCGCTCGAAGCCGCGCTCGAACGCGAGGTGAATGCGCATGAACGGATTGCGCGTGAGCGCGTGCATGTGATGCAGATCCGCAGGCTTGTGGTGATAGCGCAGCAGATACTTTGCGAGCGTGGGCACGAGCGTGCGCGAGAAGAAGTACGACGCGAGCATCGCGAACACCACGGCTTCGGCGAGCGGAATGAAGAGGTAGTGCGCCACGCCCGTGAGCATGAACATCGGCACGAACACGATGCAGATGGAGAGCGTGGAGACGAGCGTGGGAATGGCGATCTGCTGCGCGCCATCGAGAATCGCCTGCTCGAGCGTCTTGCCCTGTTCGAGCTGCTGGCTGATGTTCTCGATGGCAACCGTTGCGTCATCAACGAGTATGCCGACGGCGAGCGCAAGACCGCCGAGCGTCATGATGTTGATGGTCTCGCCGAGCGCCGCGAGCGCGATGATCGAAGTGATCATCGAAAGCGGAATGGAGATGGCGATGATGAGCGTCGCGCGCCAGTTGCCGAGAAAGAGCAGGATCATGAGGGCAGTGAGCGCGGCGGCGATGAGCGCCTCGCGCAGCACGCCTTGCACGGCCGCGCGCACGAACAGCGACTGGTCCGCGACCGGGTCGATGTTCATCGACGCGGGCACGAGATTGCGCAGCGTCGGCATCATCTCCTTGATGCGGTCGACGATCTCGAGCGTGGAGGTGTTGCCGCTCTTGTTGATCGTGAGGAGCGAGGCGCGCTGGCCGTTCACGCGCACGATATTCGTCTGCGGAATGAAGCCGTCGCGCACGTGCGCCACGTCGCGGATATAGATCGTGCCCGCCGCCGTGGTTTTCACAGGAATGTCGTTCAAGCCGGCTATGGTGTCCGGACTTGCATTCATCAGCACCGAATACTCGGCCGCGCCGATCTTGGCCGTCCCCGAGGGCAGGATGAGGTTCTGCGCGCTGATGGCGTCCACCACGTCCATCGGGGAGAGGTTGTGCTGCTGCAGCGCGCGCTGGTCGATGTCGACCATGATCTGCCGCTGCTTGCCCCCATAGGGCAGCGGCGCGGAGGCGCCCGGCACCGTGGCGAGCTGCGTCTTGAGGAAGTTGTTGCCGTAGTCGTACAGCTCCTGCTCGGTGAGCTGCGGCGAGGAGAGCGACAGGCGCAGGATCGGCACCGTCGACGCGTTGTAGCGCAGGATGAACGGCGGGTTGATGGCGGGCGGCAGCGAGCGCAATTGCGCCTGCGAGAGCGCCGTGACTTCGGCCAGCGCCTCCTGCACGTTGGCATGCGGCTGGAAGAAGATCTTCACGACCGTCACGCCGTTGAGCGAAGTGGACTCGGTGTGCTCGATGTCGTTGACGGCCACCGAAAGGCCGCGCTCGTAGTTGATGGCGATGCGTTGCGACATCTCGTCGGCGGGCAGGCCCGTGTAGGTCCAGATGACCGAGAGCACGGGAATGTCGATGTTCGGGAAGATGTCCGTGGGCGTGCGCTGAATCGTCAGCGGGCCGACGATCAGGAGCAGGAGCGCCAGCACGACGAACGTGTAGGGGCGCTTGAGTGCGAGCCGGACGATCCACATGAACGGGAAGATTCCTTCGCTTGTGCTGCCTGGGGTGGCGTGCGCCGCGCGAGGACGCCGGCGCATGCCGCCGTGGCCCCGGGCGGCGATGTTATTGCCGGTATCAGTGCGCAGTGATCGCGCTGTTAATGGATCAGGCGATGATGCGTGCTTCCAGGCACGCGTTGTTTGTCCCCTTGCTTTTTTCCGCTCCTGCCGCTTGCCTTGCTTCGGCAGGACTATAGCCCCTGCACGCAATAGTCAGAGTACTTTTGCCGATGGCGCTCCACAAGCGCGGGGCGGGGGGTGTTTACCATCTGCTACAGTCAGGATTTCGCTGGTTGACTGGGGCGTATGAGATGCCCCCCTATTTTTTGCTTTGCGCATGCCGCCGAAATGTGGCAACAATGCGTAAACCGGTCGGGTCCGAAGCGCGCCAGCGGGCAGCGGAGAAGAAGCAGTGAAGAGGTAGTGAAGCGAGGCAGCGACTCGCCGGAGCAGGTTGGATGTGTGCGCAACATCGAATGCGCACCGGTTTTTATCAGCACATTGACTGGCTTTTTCCTGCGGGGAAGCCGGCACTGGAATGGGAACGGGGAAACATCATGCAAGTCGGTTCTATCGTCCGCACCGTACATATCGCTGTGCCTCATGGCGCGCGCGGTATTGTGATGCGCATTCTCGGCGACATGGCCATGGTCACCTGGTACGTCGGGGAGCCTGGCGCGTCGAGGCAACTCAATACCGAACCCTTTTTTCTGGTAGACCTGATAGACACGGGCGAGCACGTCATGCCCGCCGGCGCGAACCTGCATTGAACGCGCCCCGAATCTGGCCTGAATTCGCAACGAGTTTGACCTGAACTCCCCGCCGCGGCCCGCACGATGCACAATGCGGAGATGAACGATCCAACCACACTTGCATCGGGCGAGCCGTCCGCGCCCACGCCGGGCAGCGGCGATCCGCCGGACACCGGCGCGGCCGCACCTTACGCCCGCCTCACGCCCGAATGCGTGCTCGACGCCGTCGACGGCGTTCTGATGCCCACAGGCCGCCGCACCGACGGCCGCATGCTCGCGCTCAACAGCTACGAAAACCGCGTCTACCAGATTGGCGTAGAAGACGAAACGCCACTCGTCGCGAAGTTCTATCGTCCCGGGCGCTGGAGCAACGAGGCGATTCTCGAGGAGCATGCATTCGTGGCCGAGCTCGCCGCGCGCGAGATTCCCGCCGTGCCCGCGCTCGTGTTGGAAGGCCGCACGCTGCACGAGCACGAAGGCTATCGCTTCGCGCTCTTCGAGCGGCGCGGCGGCCGCGCGCCCGAGCTCGACCGCAGCGACACGCTCGAATGGCTCGGGCGCTTCATCGGCCGCATTCATGCGGTGGGCGCAACCGAGCCGTACCCCACACGCCCGTCGATCGACATCGAGAGCTATGGCTACGAGCCGCGCGCGTACCTGCTCGAACACGGTTTCGTGCCCGCCGACGTGCGCGACGCCTGGCAGGCCGTCGTCGCGCTCGCGCTGCAGGGCGTGGAAGTGGCGTTCGAGCGCGCGGGCGACGTGCGCAAGCTGCGCCTGCACGGCGATTGCCACCCGAGCAACGTGCTCTGGACCGATGCGGGCCCGCACTTCGTCGACTTCGACGACAGCCGCATGGGTCCCGCTATCCAGGATTTGTGGCTGCTGCTGCCGGGCGAGCGCGCGGACGCCTCGCGCGCGCTCGCCGATCTGCTCGCGGGCTACGAGGACTTCTGCGAATTCGATCCGCGCGAACTGCATTTGATCGAGGCGCTGCGCACGCTGCGGCTCATTCACTATTCGGCGTGGCTCGCGCGGCGCTGGAGCGATCCTGCGTTCCCGGCGGCGTTCCCATGGTTCAACACGCAGCGCTATTGGGAAGAGCGCATTCTCGAATTGCGCGAGCAGATTGGCGCGATGCAGGAAGGGCCGCTCTGGCCGGTTTGAGCGGAGCGCTTTTCGCACGCCGCGTCGCAGGTGTACGGCGCGGGAAACATCAAGGCGGCGTGCGCGGCGCCGATGCCAGTGGTTCTTCGACGTCGTGGGCGCTGCCCGGTTGCTCCGTCACGCCAGGCCCCGGTTTCGCAATGGGCTTGACGATCAGCGGGGCGCGCAGGTCGCGCGCCATGGTCTCGAAGGTGGGGCGCATCTGCATGAAGTCGGCGGGCGTGCAGACGTCGCTCGCAAAATGCGTGCGGCCCGTGCGCGTCACGCGCAGCACGTTCGCATTCGTATCGAGCGTGTACTGTGAGCTGTAGTCGAGCAGCGCATTCCCGGCGCGCTGCGGCGAAGGCATGTCGAGCACGCGCAGCCCCGGCGGTAGCTGGATGCGCGTGCGCTCGGTCACGGCCACGTTGCGGCAGACGAACGGCTGGGTGCGGCGCGGCTCGCCCAGCCAGTAGCGCAGATTCGCGTCGAGCCCGCCCACGAGGCTCGTGAGCGTGGGCACGGGCGTTGTCATCCGCGGGTCGACGAAACCGTCCAGCGTGCCCGTGAGTGTCACCACGAGCGGCCCCGAGGTCGCGTCGAGCGGGCTCGACGCGAGCAGGGCATTGCCGCGCAGGTTCGCATTGCGCAGCTCCCATTGCAGTGATTCCTCGCGCTGCGCGGGCGTTTGCAGGCGCAGCACGCTGCGCGTCTGCTCCGCGGCCCAGCCTTCGGACTGCAGACGATAGATGAAGCGCGCCGAGCCGTCGGGGGCGACAGTGATGTCGAGATCGCTGTCGCGCGCGGTCATCTCGGTGGCGGGCGTGCGCATGAGCGTGCCGTCGCCGGCGAGCACCGTCTCGCGGTCCATGTCGGTCGAGGGTAGATAGCCGAACTCGACGTTGTTCGCTGTGGAGTCCGCGAAGAGCTGGAGCTCGGGCAGCCAGGTGATGACGTGATTGATCACGCCGAATCCCGGCACCGAAGGCAGCGTGTAGATCGTGCCGCTGTTCACGAGCGCGGGCACGTTGCGCACGCCCACGGCGTCTAGCAACGCGCCATAGAGCGCGACATGATCCTTGCAGTCTCCATAGCGGTTTGCGAGCACCTCGGTTACGCGGTGCGGCACGATCTCGCCGCGTCCGACATTGACGGCCACATAGCGGATGCCGCGGCGCACCCAGTCGTAAAGCGTTTGCGCCTTCGCGCGCGTGGTTGCATCGTGTGCGGTGAGCGTCTGCGCGAGCTGCACGATGGCCGCGTCGCGCGCGCTCGGGTCGGCGGCCGCCTCGCGGTAGACCTTCGCGAATGCCGCGTAGTCCGGAAAGGTCGAGACCATCAGCCGGTCTCCGTAGCTTACATAGGAAACCGAACCATATTCGAGGCGTGCGAAATTCGCCTTGTCGTAGCGGTATTCGTAGCGCGTTCGGCCGTTCGCCGTAACGGGCTTGAGCGCGGTGAAGCCGCGTGCGTCGGCGAAGAGCGGGACCTCCGCGGGCAGGTCGTAGATCACGCGGAAATTGTGCGTCGGCGCCATGTCGGGTGGCGTGAAGTCGCTGAACCAGCCGGGCACGAGCGGCACGTGCTGGGTCTTGCGCCACGTGAGATGCACGCGCGCGCCGGGCTCCACGGCCGGGAACACGATGACCTTGTCCTGCACGTCCTGGAACATCGGGGCATCGAAGGAGCGGACTTCCTGCACGTCGCGAATCTGCTCGGGCTGCACGTCGTGGCGCTGGCCCTGGGCGTCCTCGGTCCACGCCTGCAGGACGTCCACGTGTGCCATGCCGCGGTTGAACCAGACATAGTACTGGCCCGCGCGCGCGATGCCCGCTTCGGTATTGATGCGCAGGGTGAGCGCATCGACCTTGGTATAGGAGCCGTCCGCGTTGACGGTGAACGTCTGCGTCTCCGACTCATTGGTGTACGGCGCCTGGTCGGCGGCGACGCCGGCTGTGGCCTCGGCGGTCTCAATGGAGGCGGGCATCCCCGCCGCATGCGAGCCGAAGGCCGGGCCGAGAATTGCGATGCAAAGGACGAGGACGTGACGCATGGCGGCGTTCCGTGAGCGGCGCTACGGTTATAAGAACGGCTCTCGCAGGGAAAATCGGCGCAATCCTCCACTTAAAAGTCATGCTTTTCCCTTGTCTAGCGGGTCCCCCACATAGCGGTGCAGATGGCCCTTCGGGACGCGTTTGCGCCGCGGTTTCGGCCGCTTTTTCTCCATGCGTTTGCCCAGTTGCTGGATGGGCTGCGCTTCGTCTTCTACGTATGTAATAATAACCATTCTCATTTGTAAGGTGGCGCTGACGCAGGCTGTGCGCGGCGCTCATCCCTGTTCGAATTGGCGCGTGTCGGCGCGGCCTGGGTAGGGCCCTCGCGACGCTTGCGCGCCGAGCCTGGAGCCGTGCCTTGAACGCCCGTCTTGACGAGTCTCTGATCGAATCCCCGAGCGCCGAAGCTGGCGATGACGTTCGCGTCGAACCCTTGCGCCGCGCCGGCCAGCCCCTCGCTGCCGCCGATCTCGCCGCAAGGCGCCAGCGCTCGCGCCGCGCGAACTTCATCAAGTGGCTGCGCAAGGTGCATGGCTGGGTGGGGCTGTGGGGCGCCGTGCTGGGGCTGCTGTTCGGCGTGACGGGCTTTTTGCTCAATCATCGCGCGGGGCCGCTGCAGATCTCCACGGGCACGCCCCAAGTCACGCAGATGCAGCTCGCGCTGCCCGCCGAGCGTCCCGCCACGCCCGAGGCGCTCGCGCAGTGGCTCCAGCGCGAATTGTCGTTCGACGGCAAGCCGGGCAAGATCCGCCGCGAGCGCGCGCATCCGGTGGCGTGGGGCGAGCGCAACGTCGTGCAGCCCGAGTCCTGGCAGTTCGCGTTGATGGGGCCGCGCCAGAGCGTCGCCGTGGAGTACTGGGTGGGCAATAGCACGGTCGCCGTGCGCCGCACGCAGAGCGCATTTCTCGCGACGCTGAGCAATCTCCATCGCGGCGTGGGCATGGGCATCGGCTGGGTGCTGCTCATGGACACCATCGCGGGCAGCCTCATCCTGCTTTCGCTGACCGGTGTGCTGCTGTGGACCGAGCTCAATCGGCGCCGCACCACAGGCGTGGTGCTCGTGGCGGGCTCGGTGGCGGCGGCACTTGCGCTCGGGTTGCACCAGGGCCTGTTATTAGCGTGAACAGGCCCTGGCCCGCTTCCTTGCGCGCGCAACCGGTGATCGGGTTCGCCTGTGCGCACCGCGCACGAGGGCACGAGAAGCCCGAGGAAGCCCGGGACGGGCACAGCGCGGGTTCGCGGCGCGCCTGAAGCGGCGAGGACGTGGTCAGACGCGTAGCGTTGCGCCTGCGGCGTCGAGGCCGCAGGACACCCTCAGCACCCGTCCGGCACCTTCAGACATCAGACGTCGCAGCTCGACCCGACGCTCGCGGCCTGTTCGCGCGCGGCCTTGGCGCCTTCGACCTGAAGCAGGGTGGGCAGCGAAACGCCGTTCTTCGCCGCCGTGACTTCGGCCAGGATCGACACGGCGATCTCGGGCGGCGTGCGGCTGCCGATATAGATGCCCACCGGCCCGTGCAGGCGCGCGAGCTCGGCATCGCTCAGATCGAACTCCTTGAGCCGCTCGCGCCGCGCCGCGTTGTTGCGCCGCGAGCCGAGCGCGCCCACGTAGAACGCACGCGTCTTGAGCGCTTCCATGAGCGCGAGGTCGTCGAGCTTCGGGTCGTGCGTGAGCGCGATCACGGCGCAGCGCTCGTCGAGCTTCATGTCGAGCACGGTGTCGTCGGGCATGGTGCGCACGAGCGCGGTGCCGGGCACGTCCCATGTGTCGGTGTATTCCTCGCGCGGGTCGCACACCGTCACCTGATAGTCGAGCCCCACGGCGATCTGGCACAGGTAGTGCGAGAGCTGCCCCGCGCCGATCACGAGCATGCGGTAGCGCGGGCCGTGGATCGTGAGCAGGCGCGTGTCGTCGAAGTCCACGCCATCGGTGGCGCTCGCGGGGCCGAGCGTGGCCTTGCCGCTCGCGATGTCGAGCGTGCGCGCGACCAGCTCGCCGCGCTCGACTGCTTCCAGCAGCGCGTGGATGCCCGAAGCCTCGGTGAGCGGCTCCAGCACGAGCTGGATGGTGCCGCCGCAGGGCAGTCCGAAGCGATGCGCCTCTTCCGCCGTGATGCCGTACTTGACGGCCTCGGGCTTGACGATGCCGATGCCTTCGCGGCGCACGCGCTCGATCAGGTCGTCTTCGATGCAGCCGCCCGAGACCGAGCCCACCACGAGGCCGTCGTCGCGCACGACGAGCATCGCGCCCTCCGGACGCGGCGACGAGCCCCACGTCTTCACCACCGTCACCAGCAGGGCGCGGTGGCCTTCTTCGAGCCAGCGAACGCTGGATTTCAGGACTTCGAGATCCACGCTGTCCATGATCGTTTCCTCTTTTGCGGTTCATCGCCGCCGGCGCCTTCGGCGTCGCTGGCGGCTTGTGTTTCAGATGGCTCTTGCTGCGCTTCGGCGCCTGGCTCAGCGATGCCCCCGGCTTGCGCGCCCCCACCGAGCTGCTCGGTGAAGCGCTTGAAGAATTCGGCGGCGATCTTGCGCGCCGCGCCGTCCACGAGCCGCGAGCCGATCTGCGCGAGCTTGCCGCCCACCTGGGCGCTGGCCGTGTAGCTGAGCGTGGTTGCGTCCTCGCCCGCCGGTTCGAGCATCACGCGCGCGTCGCCCTTGCCGAAGCCTGCCGCGCCGCCCTGGCCCTCGAACTGGATCGTGTAGCTGCGTGGCGCGTCGATGTCGGCGAGCTGCATGCGGCCCTTAAAGCGCGCCTTCACGGGCCCGACAGCGGCGGTGAGGGCGACAGCATACGCGTTCTCGCCATCGGCATCGATGCTCTCGCAGCCCGGAATGCACACCTTGAGTATCGCCGTGTCGTTGAGGGCTTCCCACGCGCGCTGCTGCGGCACTGGCAGCGTGTGGGTTTCGGTCAGCTCCATCGTGTCGCTCCTTGTGTTGATCCCTGCGTCGGTCTCTGCGTCGTTGGAGAGGGTTTGGCCGAATGCGTCGACAAAAGCGACGAATTCGGGCGCGAACGGCCGGGCGATGCGTCTTGCAGGCTGCGGCCGAACGCTTCCAGGCTCTCCAGGTTGTGAACGGGGTAATGCGCGTCGACGTGCGGCAGCATTGCCTGCACGCCGCGTGCCTTCGCCTCGAAACCGCGGTAGCGCAACAGCGGATTGAGCCACACCACGCGATGCGCGAAGCGGTGCAGCCGCGCCATTTCCTCGGCCAGCGCGCTGCCCGGGTCGTGATCGAGGCCGTCGGTGACCATCAGCACCGTGGCGCGGCCGCCGAGCACGCGGCGCGCCCAGCGCCGGTTGAACTGCGCGAGCGTCTCGCCAATACGCGTGCCGCCCGACCAGTCCGCCACCTGGGTGGCGAGCTGGGCGAGCGCGACATCGGGGTCGCGTTCGCGCAGCGCGCGCGTGGCGTGCGTGAGGCGCGTGCCGAACAGGAACACCTGCAAGCGCTCGCGCGATTGCAGCAGCGCATGGCAGAAGTAGAGCACGGCTCGCGAATAGCTGCTCATCGACCCGGAGATGTCGAGCAGCAGCACGAGCGGCACGCGGCGCTCGACGCACGCGCGGTACTTCCAGACGGTCCAGTCGCCGCCCGCGCGCACGGCGTGGCGCGCGCTCGCGCGCAAATCGGCGTGCGTGCCGTGCGACGACGCCTTCAGGCGCCGCGTGCGCTCGGTCGCGAGCGGCAGGCGCCGCGCGCGGATCAAGTGGCGCAGCGTGCGCCATTCGTCGGCGGAAAGGGTGTCGAAGTCGCGATGGCGCAGGCGCTCTTCAGCGCTGAAGCTCGCATGCGCGCGCAGTTCGTGCTCCTCGTGCGCGGGCGGCGTCTGCGCGCCCGCGCGTGAGGCTGCGCGCGCCGCGAGCGCATCGGCGAGGCGATTGTTGCGGCGCGGCGGCGGCAGGGCGCCTTGCACTTTCGGCAGCAGCAGCGCGCGCAGCTTGCCCTCCCAGTCTGGATCGCGCCAGAACAGCTCGAACGCGGCGTGAAAGAGCTCGCGCTCGTCGGGCGCGGCGGTGAGCAAGGCGGCCAGCGCGGCGCGCACGTCGTCGCGGCGCGTGAGGTCGATGAAGCTCAGCGCTTCGAGCGCATCCACGGCGCGCGCGCTCGACATCGGCAAACCCGCGCCGCGCAGCACGCGCACGAAATGCACGACGTTGCGCGCGAACATCGGCGGCAGCGTGTCCGGGGCGTGCGGTTCGCGTTCGTCGCGTTGGTCGCTTTCGTGGCGTTGGTCGCGTGCTTCGCGTGCATCGCATGTGTCACTTGTCTCGCGTGCCACGCGCGGGGCGTGCGCCCGCAGCGCTTCGCGCGCTTGCTGCGCTTCGTGAGGGCGGTTCGGCGCGTGCGGCATCGGCGTCACTCCGCGAGCGCGAGCGTCTGCGCGATCCGCTGCGGATCGAGCTGCGCGAGGTCGTCCTGATACTTGAGCAGCACCCCGAGCGTGTCCTGCACCGACTGCGGGTCGAGCTCGGTGACCGAAAGCGCGGCGAGCGCGCGGCACCAGTCGATCGTCTCGGCGATGCCGGGCGCCTTGTACAGATCCATCGTGCGCAGTTGATGCACGAACGCGACGGCGCGGCGCTGCAGCTCGGCGCCGGTCTCGGGCGCGCGCGCCGCGACGATGGCAAGCTCCCGCGCGCGCTCGGGGTAGCCGAGCCATTGATAGAGGCAGCGCCGCTTGAGCGCGTCGTGCACCTCGCGCGTGCGGTTGGAGGTGATGACGACGAGCGGCGGCACGCTCGCGCGCACCGTGCCGTACTCGGGAATCGATACCTGGAAGTCCGAAAGAAGCTCGAGCAGGAAGGCTTCGAACGGCTCGTCGGCGCGGTCGATCTCGTCGATCAGGAGCACGCGGCGCGCGCCGGGATGATGCGGGTCCGGTTGCAGCGCCTGCAGCAGCGGGCGCTTGAGGAGGAATTCGTCGCGATAAAGCGTGTCGCCGCGCGGCTTCTCGCCGGCGGCTTCGGCCAGACGCAGCGCCATGATCTGGCGCGGATAGTCCCACTCGTAGAGCGCGCTCGCCGTATCGAGCCCCTCGTAGCACTGCAGGCGCAGGAGCGTGGTGCCGGCAAGCGCCGCCGCCGCCTTCGCCAGCTCGGTCTTGCCCACACCCGGCTCGCCTTCGAGAAACAGCGGGCGCTCCATCTTGAGCGCGAGAAACAACGCCGTGGCCAGTTCGCGGCTCGCGAAATAGCCTTGCGCTTCGAGCTGCGAGAGCGTGTCGTCGATCGTGGCGGGGAGCATGGCGGGCCTGAAAATAGGGCTAGAAGTGCTGGCAAGAAGGGCGGAAGAAAAAACGCCGATGAGAAGCCTCGGTGCGTACCGCAGCCAAATGGCGATGGCAAAAAGCGCCTGCGCGGCGGCAATACGCAGTCAGCCCGCAGTCGGCCGCTCGCACCGCGCGTGATGCCGGGCGCGGCGCGAGCGGCCGTGAACAGCGAGTCTAGCCGAGCGCCTTCGTCACCGCCCGCGCCGCCAGCACCGGAATCAGGTGCGCGCGGTACGCTGCGCTCGCGTGCAGGTCGGTGTTGAGCTCGTCCGGCGCGATGCTCACCGCACGCGCCGCGGCGGGCGTGAAGCTCGCCTTGAGCGCATCTTCGAGCGCCGTCGCGCGGAACACCGAAGACGCCGCCCCGGTGATCGCCACGCGCACAGAGCTATCCGCGAACTGCGCCACAAACACGCCCGTCAACGCGAAATGCGAGGCCGGGTTGTGGAACTTCTCGTAGGCGGCGCGCTGTGGCACGGGAAACTCGACCGCGACGATCAGCTCGTCGGGCTCGAGCGCGGTCTCGTACATGCCGAGGAAGAAGTCGTCGGCGGCAATGCGGCGGCGGTCCGTCACGACCGTGGCGTTCAGGCCGAGCACGGCGGCCGGGTAGTCGGCGGCGGGGTCGTCGTTGGCGAGCGAGCCGCCCAGCGTGCCGAGCGCGCGCACCTGGCGGTCGCCGATGCCGGCGGCCAATTGGGCGAGCGCCGGCAGCGAGGCCTGGATCTGCGCGTTTGCCGCCACGTCGGCGTGGCAGACCGCGGCGCCGATCTTCACCACCTTGCCGTCCACCTGCACGGCCTTGAGCTCGGGAATGCGCGTGACGTCCACGAGCGTCGAAGGCTGCGCGAGCCGCAGCTTCATCGCCGCGAGCAGGCTCTGGCCGCCCGCGAGGAATTTGGCGTCGGGGTCGGCGCCAAGCGTCTTCACTGCGCCTTGCGCGTCGCTGGCGCGCTGGTAATCGAATGCATACATGGTGCGCCTCCGCTCAAGGTTGTTGTGATGCCGGCGTGGACTGGGCGGCCTGGATCGCTTGCCAGACACGATGCGGGGTGGCCGGCATCTGCAGGTCCTTCACGCCGAGCGGCGCGAGAGCGTCGAGGATCGCGTTGATGACGGCGGGCGGCGAGCCGATCGCGCCCGCCTCGCCGCAGCCCTTCACGCCAAGCGGATTGTGCGTGCACGGTGTGCCCTTCGCGGTCTCCACGGTGAACGACGGCACATCGCAGGCGTGCGGCATCGCGTAGTCCATGTACGAGCCCGAGAGCAACTGGCCGCTGTCCTTGTCGTAGATGCACTGCTCCAGCAAGGCCTGGCCGATCCCCTGGCCAAGCCCGCCGTGCACCTGGCCTTCGACGATCATCGGATTGATGACGTTGCCGAAGTCGTCCACGGCCGTGAAGCGGTCGATGCGTGTCTCTCCGGTGTCGGGATCGACTTCCAGCTCGCAGATATACGCGCCCGCCGGGTAGGTAAAGTTGGTGGGGTCGTAGAACGCGCTTTCGTCGAGGCCCGGCTCGAGCGTTTCGAGCGGATAGTTGTGCGGCACGTAGGCCGAGAGCGCGATTTCGGCGAAGGTCTTGGTGCGGTCGGTGCCCGCGACGCGAAACACGCCATCGGCGAATTCGATGTCTTCCACGCCCGCTTCGAGCATGTGCGCGGCGATCTTCTTCGCTTTGGCTTCGATCTTGTCGAGCGCCTTCATGATGGCCGAGCCGCCCACCGCGATCGAGCGCGAGCCATAGGTGCCCATCCCGAACGGAATGCGCGCGGTGTCGCCGTGCACGATTTCGATCTGCTCGATGGGCACGCCCAGACGCTCCGACACCACCTGCGCGAAGGTCGTCTCGTGGCCCTGGCCGTGGCTGTGCGAGCCCGTGAAGACGGTGACCGAGCCGGTGGGATTCACGCGGATTTCGCCCGCTTCGAAGAGGCCCGCGCGCGCGCCCAGCGCCCCGGCGATATTCGACGGCGCGAGGCCGCACGCCTCGATGTAGCACGAGTGGCCGAGGCCGCGCAGTTTCCCTTGAGCCTTCGATGCGTCGCGCCGCGCCGGGTAGCCCTGCACGTCGGCGAGTTCGAGCGCGCGCGCGAGGCACGCCTCGTAGTCGCCGATGTCATAAGTGAGGCCCACGGGCGTCGCGTAGGGGAAGCTCGTGATGAAGTTGCGGCGGCGGATTTCGGCCGGGTCGATGTTCATTTCGCGCGCGGCGGTCTCCACAAGCCGCTCGACCACGTAGGTCGCCTCGGGGCGGCCCGCGCCGCGATACGCGTCCACGGGCACCGTGTTCGTGAACACGGCCTTCACTTCGGCGTAGATCGCAGGCGTGGTGTACTGGCCCGCGAGCAGCGTCGCGTAGAGGATGGTGGGCACGCTCGAAGCGAAGGTCGAGAGATACGCGCCCATGTTCGCCGTGGTGTGCACGCGCATGGCGAGGAACTTGCCGTCCTTGTCGAGGGCGAGCTCGGCCTTTGTCACGTGGTCGCGGCCATGGGCGTCGGAGACGAACGACTCGCTGCGCTCGGCCGTCCACTTCACCGGGCGGCCAATCTTCTTCGCGGCCCAGGTGAGCGCCACATCTTCGGCGTACAGAAAGATCTTCGAGCCGAAGCCGCCGCCCACGTCGGGCGCGACGATGCGCAGCTTCGTCTCCGGCAGCCCGAGCACGAACGCGGCCATGAGCAGCCGCTCGACGTGCGGATTCTGGTTCGACACGTAGACGGTGTAGCCGTCGTCGTGGCGGCTGTAGCTCGCGTTCACGGCGCGCGGCTCGATCGCGTTCGGAATGAGCCGGTTGTTCACGATATCGAGCGTCGTGACGTGCGCGGCAGTGGCGAAGGCGGCGTCGGTGGCGGCCTTGTCGCCGTGGCCCCACGTGTAGCAGGTGTTGTCCGGCACGCCGTCGTGGACGAGCGCCTGGCCCGCGTCGGCGGCATGTGCGGTGTCGACGGTGGCGGGCAGCTCCTCGTAGTCGACTTCGACGAGCTCGGCGGCGTCCTTCGCTTCTTTCAGCGATTCGGCGATTACGAGCGCGACCTGGTCGCCCACGTGGCGCGCTTTCTCGTGCGCGATCACCGGATGCGGCGGCTCGTGCATGGGCGTGCCGTCGATGCTGTGGATGAGCCACCCGCAGGGCAGGCCGCCCACGTTATCGGCGGCGAGGTCTGCGCCGGTGAAGACGGCCACCACGCCGGGCGCGACCTTGGCCGCGTTGGTGTCGACGCTCTTGATGCGCGCGTGCGCATGCGGCGAGCGCACGAACACGGCATACGTCTGTGCGGGCAGGACGACGTCGTCGGTGTACTGGCCCGCGCCGGTGAGGAAGCGATAGTCTTCCTTGCGCTTGACCGAGGCGCCGATCATGCGGGGCGTTTGGGAGTCGGGTGCGTTCATGGCGTCTCTCCCTTACGCTGCCGATGTGGCTGGCGTGGCCGGTAGAGCCGAACCGGAGCGCATGCCTTCGGCGCCCGCGAGCACGGCCTTCACGATGTTGTGATAGCCCGTGCAGCGGCACAGATTGCCGTCGAGGCCCGCGCGCACATCGGCTTCGGTGAGTTCTGGCTTTTCGGCGGCGAGCGCCGCGGCGCTCATCACCATGCCGGGTGTGCAGAAGCCGCATTGCAAGCCATGGCATTCGCGGAAGGCCGCCTGCATGGGATGAAGTGCGCCGTTCCCGGAAGTCGCCGCGAGCCCTTCGATCGTCGTCACGTCCATGCCCTCGCACTGCACGGCGAGCTGGTTGCACGACTTGACCGCGCGGCCATTGAGGTGGACGGTGCACGCGCCGCACTGCGCGGTGTCGCAGCCGACGTGCGTGCCGGTGAGGCGCAACTGCTCGCGCAGGAACTGGACTAGAAGCGTGTGGGGTTCGACTTCGGCGGTCACGGGCTTGCCGTTGACCGTCAGGCTGAGACTGATCGCCATTGACTGTCTCCTCTTGGCCAGAGTTCGAGCGCCGCGCGTCGTGCTCTGGACCCATGCAAAGTGATGGTAGGGACCGGCCTGGGCCCGCATTCATCCATTGCCCCGCATTTGCCGCCTGCTGTCTATCGCCCAGAGCGCGTCGCGCGGCTGGCGCGAAGCGTCTGCCGCGCGCGATGGCGGGCAGGCTGGACGGAAACGGGGACGAGGGTCCGGCTGGTGCTTTGCTTGTTCAGTGATGCCTGGGTGATGCTGGGTGATGCTGGGTGTTGCCTGGTATTGCCTGAATCCAGGCGTGAAGCTGCGTATTTCCTGGAAATTGCGAGGTGCCGCGACAACAATGCCCGAACAGTAAAGCACACTTTGCCGATTCGCGCTGCGCGGGCTTATCCCCGATTTTTAAGCGATTTTTAGCCGTATTTCGACGGCCGCGCGCCATGTGAAACGGCCCGCGCCGGAGACCGGGGCGGGCCGTTGCAGTGCAGCGAACCGGGCTGCCGGGCGTGCCATGAAGCGCGCCGCGAGTCGTGCAGAAAAGCGTGCAGAAAAGCGCGCGGCGGGCGCGCTGTGCGAGAACGCCTCAGTGCTCGTGCGGATGACGCCCGAGGTGCGAATGATGGCGAGAGTAGAGGAAGTAGATCGACAGGCCGATCAGCAGCCACACCACGAACGCGACCCACGTGATCCACGCGAGATTGAGCATCAGGAACAGGCACGAGGCCACCGCGAGGATCGGCACGACCGGGACACCCGGGCAGCGGAACGCGCGCGGCAGATCGGGGTGCGTGCGGCGCAGGACGAGCACGGCGATCGAGACCATCGAGAACGCGGCGAGCGTGCCGATGTTGATGAGCTCGGCGAGCACGTTCAGCGGCACGAGCGCGCCGATCATGCCAAAGAAGATGCCGACGAGCCAGGTGGTGAAGAACGGCGTGGCGTAGCGCGGATGGACCTTCGAGAGCTTTGCGGGCAAGAGGCCGTCACGCGACATGGCGAAGATGATGCGGGTCTGGCCGTAGCTCATCACGAGAATCACGGTGAGCATGCCGAGCACGGCGCCAAGGTCGATGAAGCCGGCGACCCATTTCTCGCCGGCCACCTGCAGGGCGTACGAAACGGGGTGGGCGATGCCGGCGAACTGCTGCCAGGGGACGATGCCCGTGACGACGGCCGCGACGGCCACATACAGCACCGCGCAGACGATGAGCGACGCGATGATGCCCACAGGCAGGTCGCGCTTCGGATCCTTGACCTCTTCGGCCGCCGAGGAGACCGAGTCGAAGCCAATGAACGCGAAGAACATCACGGCGGCGGCGCCGAACACGCCGTTCCAGCCGTGCGGCATGAACGGGTGCCAATTCTCGGGCGTCACGTGGAAGGCGCCCACGGCGATCACGAGCAGCACGACCGTGACCTTGATCGCGACCATGACGTTGTTGATGCGCGTGGATTCGCGCACGCCAATGGAGAGCAGCGCCGTGATGACCATCATCACGAGGAAGGCGGGCAGGTTGAAGAGCGTGAACGCGCCGGGCACGGCGCCGGGCGCGGCCGTGAGGGCCGTGGGCAGCGAAATGCCGAAGCCGGAGAGCAGCGACTGCAGATAGCCCGACCAGCCCACCGAGACGGCCGAGGTGGCGAGTCCGTACTCGAGCATCAGGTCCCAGCCGATGATCCACGCCACCAGCTCGCCGAGCGTGGCGTACGAGTAGGTGTAGATCGAGCCCGCCACGGGAATGGTCGAGGCGAACTCGGCGTAGGCGAGGGCGGCGAAGCAACAGGCCACGGCGGCGATGAGGAACGAGAGCATCAGCGCGGGGCCGGCCTGCACGGCGCCGGTGCCGGTCAGCACGAAAATGCCGGTGCCGATGATCGCGCCGACGCCGAGAAAGGTGAGGTCCAGTGCGCCGAGGGCCTTCTTCAGGCCGGCGCCCTGGGCGCTCGCCTGCAGCATGTGTTCGACGTTCTTTTTGCGAAAGAGGGACATTGGGCGGGGGACTCCAGGTAAAGCGCGCGGGCGGCAACGCAAACGCGAGGGACGCTATCGCGCTCTTGTGCCTTCTCGTGCCGTATGGCGGGGAAACCCATAATTTTAGCGGATCGGGGCGGTGCAGCCGGTCCAGCCGGGTTGGGCGCGAGCCGGATTCGGCGCGGGGCGGCAGTCGATTCCGCCGCAAAGGGGCAGAGGCGCGTGCAATCCTTGCACGAACCCGCGCGAAAAGGCGCAATTCATCTCCGGATCAACGGCTTATGGCGAGAAGGCGCCTTAGTGACGCGTCCTTTGCGCAGTACATGCGGTGCGGTGGAGCGCCGTCGGACCGCTCGCGGCCCGACCGCCCGGGCGGCCGCTGGGAAGCGCCGCTGTCGAGCGATGCGCCGACTCAGAGCCCGGGCGTGGGCGCGAGATCGACGAGCCGGTTGCTCATCACATAGAAGGTGAGCTCGGCGTTGTTGGTGAGCTTCATCTTTTCGAGCAGGCGCGTGCGGTAGACGCTCACCGTCTTCACCGAAAGCGAGAGCGTGTGCGCGATGTCGGTGAGCCGCTTGCCCGAGGCGAGCATGCACAGCGTCTGGTACTCGCGGTCGGAAAGCTTTTCGTGCGGCATTTGCTCGCCGTCGACGAGCACGTAGTCGGCGAGCGCTTCGGCCATCGCCGGGCTCACGTACTTGCGGCCGTTCGCGACCTGCTGAATCGCTGCGATCATCTGCGCGGCGTCCACCGTCTTCGAGAGATAGCCCGAAGCGCCCGCCTTCAGCGCGCGCACGGCGTACTGATCTTCGCGATACATCGAGAACATCAGCACCGGCACGCGCGGCGCCTTTTTCTTCGCGCGCTTGAGCACTTCGATGCCACTCATGTCGGGCAGCGAGATGTCGAGCAGCGCCACGTCGCAGGCGTGCTTCGCGACGGCGGCGAGCGCTTCGGCGCCGCTTTGCGCCTCGATCACTTCGCACGCGACGCCACGATCGAGCAGCAGCTGGCGCACGCCCTGGCGCACCACAGCGTGATCGTCGACGAGCAGGATGCGCAGGGTCATGAGCGCACGCCTTTCACGAGGTTCGGAGCCTGCTCGGCGCACGGGCGCGAGAGCAGCGCCTCCCACAGGAAGCGTGCTTCGATGGTCGTGCCGGGACGGGCTGGATCGGCGGCTGCGCGGTGGGTCTGCGCGTCGCTGGCGTGTTCAGTGGGCATGTCGCAAGCCGGCTGGCCGGCCTGAGTGTTCTGGCTGGCGGACAAGGCGTGGCGAGCGGGCGCGGTGCGCAGCGTGCCGCCGAAGGCGGCGCAGCGCTCGCGCATGCCGGCAATGCCATAGGCGCTGCGGCCGTTCGCGTGGCTCTCGCCGTTGTGCGCCGCTTGTCCGCACTGGCGCCTTGCGCGCCGTGCGGCTTCGCGCGAGAGGCCCACGCCGTCGTCGATCACGCTCACGATCAGCTCGCGCGGCGTGCTCGTCAGCCATACCTCGATTCGCGTGGCTCGCGCATGGCGTGCGACGTTAGTGAGCGCTTCCTGCGCGACGCGAAAGAGCGCGAGCGCCGCCTCGGCGGGCAGGCGCGCGAGGCGCGCCTCGTCGTCGCGGGAGAATCCAGTGGTGTGGGTGGTGGCTGGCGCGCCGGCGGTCGAACGGCTTGTTGAGGGGGGCGTTGAGCGGGTCGTTGAGCGGGCCGTAAAGCGCGCGGCAAGCCCGGTGCGCGAGGCGAAGCCGCGCGTCCAGCTGGCGAGCGCGGCGGCGAGCCCCGCATCCAGCTCGGGCGCGTACAACCCGTCGAGCACGCGGCGCAAGGCGTCTCCGGCGCAATCCAGCGAGCCCCTGACGAGCGCGAGTGCCTCGGTGCATTGCGGCGGCGCGTCGGCGGGCAGCCAGGTGTGGACGTTCGCGAGGGCGATGCGCGTAGCCGCCAGTTCGGCGCCCACGCTGTCGTGCAACTCTTGTGCGAGCCGGTGGCGCGCGACCTCGTCCGCGTGAACGCGGGCGGCGCAGGATGCGACAATCTGCCGCTGCACGCGCGCGATGGCGTCGAGCGCCACGCGCGCGCCTTCGGCGTTGGCGAGCAGGGGCGGGCCGCTGGCCGCGCAGGCGGCACGCGTGCCTGGCGCGTCAGCACGAGGCACGCCCGCATCAAACGCGGCGCGAGTCGACGTATCCATCCATCCCCCGTTATTTCCCGTCCAGGAACCGGCTCTTTTCTGCTTTTGCTTGCGCGCCGACGCCTTGGCATCATCCAGAGCACGGCGCAGCGTAACGAAACTTACATTCAGTAACAGTCGAGCTCTGACCTTGTCAGGCGCTCTGATCCGGCCCATGTTGCGCCGCGATAATATCTGAAAAAAATGAAAACTTCAGTCGGGACAACACTTAGCGGCGAAAGCTAAGAGACTGTATGAAGTTGCCCAGCGCTGTCTATGTAGGAAAAACGCTGACACGGAAGCTACGCGAAGTCTGTGAAAAATGTAACCGCGAGATGGGTGTTGCGCGGGGTTTTTTGACGTGCGGCTGTGACGGGTAGTCGGCAAATAAAAAAACCGGAGCGCGAGGCTCCGGTTTTGTGTGCCGGGCATGCCGGTGGTTCAAGCCGGCGATGCTGGCGAGGGGGCATGCCCCAAAGCGGCTTGACCGATAGACCCAGCCGCTCGATTCAGCCAATGGGCTTAGCCAACGGGTTTAGCCAACAAAGGCCTTTTCCACGACGTAATGGCCAGGTTCGTTGTTGCTGCCTTCCTTGAGGCCGGCCTTTTCGAGCAGGGCGACCGTGTCGCGCAGCATATGCGTGCTGCCACACATCATGATGCGGTCGCGCTCCGGCGAGAACCCGGGCAGGTCGAGGTCGGCAAACAGCTTGCCGGTATCGATGAGCTCAGTGATGCGGCCGCGGTTGTCGAACACTTCGCGCGTCACGGTCGGGTAGTAGACCAGCTTCTCGCGCACGATCTCGCCGAGGTACTCGTGCTCGCGCAGCTCCTCGGTGATGAATTCCTTGTACGCGAGTTCGTCGACGAAACGGCAGGTGTGCGTGAGCACGATCTTCTCGTAACGGTCGTAAATGTCCGGGTCCTTGATGATCGACATGAAGGGCGCGAGGCCCGTGCCGGTCGAGAGCAGCCACAGGACCTTGCCGGGCAGCAGGTTGTCGGCCACCAGCGTGCCGACGGGCTTCTTGCCGATCAGAACCTTGTCGCCGACCTTCAGGTGCTGCAGGCGCGACGTGAGCGGGCCGTCCGGCACCTTGATGCTCAGGAACTCGAGATGCTCTTCATAGTTCGCGCTCGCAAGCGAGTACGCGCGCATCAGCGGCTTGCCTTCGACCTCGAGGCCGACCATGGTGAACTGGCCGTTGTCGAAACGCAGGGCCTGGTCGCGCGTGCAGGTGAAGCTGAATAGCGTGTCGGTCCAGTGGTGGACGCTCAGAACGGTTTCTTCGGTGTGTTTGCTCATGGTTCCTGATGATGCGAAACAAGGTCCGCCGGACGGGGGCGTTCCTTCCGGCCGCGCATGACGGTGCATGACGGACTCGGTTTGACGATGCGCAGCGTGCGCGTTTTGGCGGTTGCCCATGCGTGCGCCTTGCGTTCTTGCGCCGCGCTTTGCTTCCGCTTCGTGCCCCGCTTTTTTGCCAGCTTGCCAGCCGTCCCATTGCGAACGAGGCGCAGCCCGTTATTTTACCGCGAGCGTGCCTCATGGGCTGCGCCGCGTCTAACGAGCGTGGTGGCCTGCGCTACGCGAGGTGTCGCAGGGTGCTGTGTCGGCGCCTGCGCGGCCCATGCATACAGGCCGTGACGCGACAAAGCGGGCTTCGGCGGGATGCGGCGCGAAGGCGCGAAAGCCTCGGATTTCGACAGCCCTTGGGACGGGCCGGTTTGGCCCGTCAGGGCGTGCGCGCTTGCCGCAGGCGGCACGCGCTCGAATACGACGCATGCCGCTCGAATGTTCGCCCAAATGATACCGGAAGGTCTGACAGGCCGCAGCAGAGACCCTGCTCGCGGGGGCAGATTCGGCGCGTGGCGGCGGTGTATCGCCGCGCTTTTATGGCCCAGCGGCGCGCGGGTGTCAGCGGTCGGCGGCGAGCTTCGCGGCGAGGCCGATCAGCGCCGCGCCGCAGAACGCGTCGATGGGGCGGCGCAGCCGCTTGTAGCCGCGTTGCGTGCGGTGGTCGGCGAACAGGAGCGCGAGGCTCGAGTGATAGCCAAACGACATCGCCGCAACGAGTGTGAGCGCCGTGCCGTAGAACCACAGCGGCGGATGAGCCGGAAAGATCGCCGCGAACACGCTGGTCCAGAACACGCAGGACTTCGGGTTCGTGAGGCAGGTGAGAAAGCCCGCGCGCCACGTGCGCAGCCATGCGCGCCGGTCGGGCGGCGGCAGCGGGGCGACGGGGGCGTTTTCGGCGCTGCGGCTCGCTCCGGCGTCACGGGCGGCGTGGGGTTCATCGGCCGTATTGGCGTCCCGTCGTGCGCCCGAGCGCAGCAGCTTGATGCCGAACCAGAGCAGATAGAGTGCGCCGGCGACGCGCACGCCGTGATAGAGCCATTCGATGTGCTGGAGCACCGCGGCGAAGCCGAGCATGGCGAGCGCGGCCCAGAGCGTGGAGCCCGTGCCCACGCCGAACGCCGAGGCGATGCCAAGGCTGCGCCTGCCGGCCAGCGAGAGCTGCGTCACCATGAAGAAGTTCGGGCCGGGGCTCACGAGCGCGAGCAAATAGACAATGGCGATCTGAAGCAGCGTGGTGAAGGGATGCATGGGGGAGCCGGGCGGGAAGGACGCACCCCGAGGGCGCGCGACGCGCCATATTAGCGCGATTGCGCTGGCCTTTCGCGGGTGTTTGGCGGGTGCCTCACGGCGGCGCGCTGGGCATCGCGTGCTGGCGGAACTTGCGCTGCACGTGGTTCCGCCGCCGGCTGGGTGTCCTGGCGCCGCGTGGGGCGGCCGCCGGCTGGGTGGCGTGGCGCATCGTGGGGCGCGGCGCGCCCCGGCGCGTCATTCGAGCCGCAGCCGCGCCATGTAAGGCAGGTGATCGGAGAGCCAGGCTGTTTCCTGCGCGGGCTGGATCAGCTCGACGGGCTGCAGGCCGCGCACGAACATCTTGTCGAGCGCGAGCGCGGGCGAGAACGCCGGAAACGTGCGCGCCGGCTCGCCGAGCAGCGTCGCGACTTCCTGCAGGCCGTGCTCCGCGAAGAGCGGCACCGAGTCGTTGCGCCAGTCGTTGAAGTCGCCCGCGAGCACGAGCGGCCCTTGCGGCGCCTCCTTGGCGATCCAGTGCGCGATCCAGGCCATCTGCCGCAGGCGCGCGCTGCGCGTGAGCGCGAGGTGCGCGCACAGCAGCGTGACCGACTGGCCCGCCACGCTTGCGCGCGCGACGAGCAGGCCGCGCCGCTCGAAGCGGTGCGCCGAGATATCCCAGCGTCCGCCCAGATCGAGCGGATGGGGCGAGAGGATGGCGTTGCCATGCCGCCACGAAGGCTTGAACACGTTCGGCCCGAGCGCGATCTGCAACTCGAGCGCGTCGGCGATTTCGGTGGCCTGGCAGTGCCAGACGTCCTCGAGCGGGTCGCCGAGCTCGGCGCCGAAAGTCGAGGAGAGCACCGGTTGCGGCAGTCGCCGCGCCATCGCCTCCTGAAGGAACCAGGCGTCGGCGTGGGTGGACTGCACCCAGCGCCGCATGGCCTGCCAGGCCTGAAAGCCAAGCGGTGAGCGGCCCTTGTGCAGGTTCCAGCTCACCGCAACGAAGTCCCGGGTGTTGGCCGGCACCGTGTCGATGAGGGGTTGTTCGAAATTTCGCATGCGCTTGTTACGACGAGTTCTTACGACAGTTTCGTGCGGATGGCGGATCGCGCTTCGAGGCGGCACATCCGGGCAGTATCTCAGGGCTGCTGGGATGGCGGCGCGAGGCTTGCGCGCACCCGGTAGAGCAACTTGGGATTCTTGTCGATGATGGGCCAGTCGACCCACTGGCCCGCGGGCACGACGAGCCCCGGATGGCTGGCGTGCACCTGGCGCGGCGTGGGCGGCAACTTGCAGCCTTCCGGGGTTTGCGGCGCGACGTCGCCTTCGATTGTCTCCTGGGCTTCGATCGCCAGGATCGACTCGGTCCGGTTCGCCCGCAACGGCGAGACCGTGATGGTGCGCTGCAGGTCGATGCTGCCGGCGGGCTGGTCCTTGCAGCCGACATCGTGTGAAACGACCTTGTGATGGGTGTCGGTGCGCGCCTGGCCGACCGTGGTCGTGCCGTCGAATGAATCGATCAACTGGCCGTCGCGGAGTATCTGCAGCGTCCACTGGACGACGGGTTGCTCGGCGGATTGCATAGAGGGCTGCGACGCTGGCGCCGGCTGTGCGGCGGGTTGCGGCGTGGTTACCGGCACTGGCTGTGCGGTGCGCTGTGGTGCGGGTGCGGGTGCGGGCGCCGTGGCTGGCTGTGCATACGGCTGCGGGGCGGGTGCCGGCTGCGTGTATGGCTGGGGCGCGCTCTGCATGGCGGGCTGCCGCGCTGGCGCGGGTTGCACGCCCGGTTGCGGCGCAGGTGCGAGCTGCGCGGCCGGTTGTGGCGCGGGTGCGGACTGCACGGCTGGTTGCGGCGCGGGCGTGGACTGCGCGGCCGGTTGTGGCGCGGGCGCGGACTTTGCGGCTGGCTGCGGCGCGGGCGCGGACTTCGCGGCTGGCTGCGGCGTCGGTGCGGGCTGCACGCTCGTTTGTGATGCCGGTGCCGGCAGCAATGGCGGCTCCGCCGTGAGGGTGGGCTGCACGGCGGGCTGCGCATTCTGCTGGGGAGCGGGCTCATAAGCGGGTTCATACGCCGGCTTGTGAGCGGGCTTATGGGGGCGCTTGTGAACGGGGTGGGGGGCCGGCTTCGATGCTGCCGGTGCCGCCGGCTGTTGAGCCGGTTGCGCTGCTGGCTGCTGAGCGGTCCCGGCAGAGGGGGCCGGAACGGCGTGCACCTTCGGTTGAGAGGCGGGAACCGCGGGCTGCACCACACCCTGCGTCTCCGTCT
This sequence comes from Paraburkholderia silviterrae, assembly GCF_004353915.1. Taxonomy (GTDB): domain Bacteria; phylum Pseudomonadota; class Gammaproteobacteria; order Burkholderiales; family Burkholderiaceae; genus Paraburkholderia; species Paraburkholderia silviterrae. The sequence goes on from NZ_SMRP01000004.1 coordinate 268,300, forward strand.
GCGCGCTCACACATGCGGCGGCAGCGGCGAACACTACAGCGGCGAGGCAATTCTTCAACAACGTCATATCGGCAGGCTCCATGCACGCGTGCCGCGCGAGTCGGCAGTGCGGGCTCGCAACGGCGGGGCGGGTTCCTTATGACCTTCGATCCTATACCGGGTTCGCAAACGCCGGACCGCGGACATCGATTTCAAATGGGGACAGCGCGGCGCCGCTTCATCGGGGCCGCGCGTGACTATTTGTAATATAGAGGCAACAACGGTGCATTTCGAGGTCTACTATGGAAGAGATTGTTATTTTCATTGCAACGATGAACGTCATTTAATCGAAGTTGCCGATCGATAGCCAAGGCATGCGCCGACACGGGCTGGCTCGCAAGAGTATGCGCGATGCGTGGATTTGCCCGCATATCCGGCGAGTATTCGAGTCGAGCACGCCTTGCACGAGGCGTACAATTTTTCTCATGGCGGCGCCGGCGAGCAGCCGCCGCCTCATTCGCCGGAGGCGGACGCAGGACATGGATCAGATCGAGTGTGTGGTGATCGGCGCGGGCGTAGTCGGCCTCGCCGTGGCGCGTGCCCTGGCAGCGCGCGGACGTGAAGTGATCGTGCTGGAGGCCGCCGACGCGATCGGCACCAGCACCAGCTCGCGCAACAGCGAGGTGATCCATGCGGGGCTCTACTACCCGCGCGGCTCGCTCAAGGCGACGCTATGCGTGCGCGGGCGCGAGATGCTCTACGAGTACTGCGCGGCGCGCAACGTCGCGCATGAGCGCTGCGGCAAGCTGCTCGTGGCCACCACGCCCGCTCAGGTCGCGCAACTCGAGGCGATTCGCGTGCGCGGCAAGGAAAACGGCGTGTTCGACCTCACGCGCATCAACAAGACGGAGGCCCTCGCGCTCGAGCCTGCGCTCGAATGCGTGGCGGCGGTGTATTCGCCGCAGACGGGCATTGTCGACAGCCATCAGCTGATGCTGGCCCTGCAAGGCGACGCCGAGCGCGACGGCGCTGTGGTCGCGCTCAAGTCGCCGGTCGAGTCAGTCGACGCGACCGCGAACGGCTTCGTGATCAAGACGGGCGGCGACGCGCCCACCGAAATCCGCGCGGCCTGCCTCATCAACAGCGCGGGTCTGCACGCCACACGGATCGCCAAGCGCATTCGCGGGCTCGACCCGCGTCATATCCCGCCGCTCTATCTCGCGCGCGGCAGTTACTTCAGCGTCTCGGGGCGCGTGCCGTTTTCGCGCCTCATCTACCCGCTGCCGAACGAGGCCGGGCTCGGCGTGCACCTCACGCTGGACCTCGGCGGCCAGGCGCGCTTCGGTCCCGACGTGGAGTGGATCGATGCGATCGACTACGACGTCGACCCGCGCCGCGCTCAAGCCTTCTACTCGCAGATCCGCAGCTACTGGCCAGGCTTGCCCGACGGCGCGCTGCAGCCCGCCTACGCGGGCATCCGCCCCAAGCTCTCGGGCCCGGGCGAGAGCGCCGCCGACTTCGTGATCCAGGGCGGCGCGGCGCACGGCGTGCGCGGGCTCGTGAACCTGTTCGGCATCGAGTCGCCAGGGCTCACGGCGTCGCTCGCCATCGCCCAGCGCGTCTGCGAAATCTCCGGGCACGCCTGAGGGGCCTGATTGGACTGATTGGCTTGATCGGGCTGATTGGACTGATCGGACTGATCGGACTGATCGGACTGATCGGCCAGATCGGCCGCCGTGTTTTGCCGGCCCCGTATCCTCAGCACCGCCTGCGCGCCCCGACGCCTCGCGGGCGGCATCCCCGCGCGTGGCGCATCACGTGGCGCATCGTTTCCACAATGCGAATCGCTTATCTCCGGAATTCCTGACGCACGCATGGCGGCTTCGTTGCTATTCTTCTCGCCACGCCGTCGGCAGAACGGTGTGCCCACAATATTGGAGTACTGCTCATGAAATCGTCCCGCCGCAGCTTTCTGATCACGAGTGTTGGCGTTGCCGCAACCGTCGCGCTGTCGCGCCAGGCTTTCGCCGACGCGCCCAAGGTCGGCGAATCCGAACCCACCGCGCAGGCACTCGGCTACAAGGCCGACGCCACCAAGGTCGACAAGGCCAAGTTCGCGAAGTACGCCGCCGGCCAGGATTGCAGCAACTGCACGTTCTATCAAGGCAAGGCCACCGACGCCTACGCCGCCTGCCCGATGTTCCCCGGCAAGCAGGTCGCGGGCAAGGGCTGGTGCAGCGCCTACAACAAGAAGGCCTGATCGCCCGAGCCCGGCGTGCCGGGCAGACCTGGAAGCGGCGCGCCGCATCGATGCGCGCGCAAGCGTTTCTGGGCTAGACCCGCGCCATCAGCAGAGGCGGCCGCCGTGCGAACCACGGGCGTGCCGCTTCGAGCTGGGCCGCCAGGCGCAGCAGCAAGGCATCGTTGCCTTCGCGCGCCGCGAATTGCACGCCGATCGGCAGGCCGCGCGTATTCCACGCGAGCGGCACCGACATCGAAGGCTGCCCCGTCATGTTGAACAGCTCGGTGCAGCCCGCCCACGCGAAGGCCTTGTTCGCGGCTTCCGTCAGCAGTTTTCTCATTAGCGCATCCATCGGCATCGCGCTGACGGCGCGCATCTGCATGCGCTCCGAAGGCGTGGGCTTGAGCTCGCCGATCTTCACCGGCGCCGCGGCCGTCGTCGCGCACAGGATCACGTCGAAACGCGTCATCAGGTCGGCGATCTGCGCCGTGATGCGCTGCTGCGTCTCGAGCGCGGCGGGCAGAGCGCGCTCGCCGAGCTTGCGGCCGACGAGCGCCATCGCCCAGGTGGAGATCTCGAAGTCCTCGCGGCGCGGCTTCTTGCCCGTGATCGAGTCGGCCTCGAACACGTATTTTTCGACGACCACCGACCACAGCATCAGGAACGCCTCGCGCGCCGCCGCGAAATCCACGCCGAGCTTCACTGGCTCCACGTTGTGCCCGAGCGAGGCGAGCAGCGCGGCCGCGTTGTCGAGCGCTTCACGCACGTCGGGCGCGAGCGTGTCGGCGAACAGCGGCTCGGTGATGAAGGCGACCGCGAGCGGCTTGCCGCCGTCGAGCGGCTCGCGCGCCGCCGCGAGAAAGGTGCCCGGCGCACCGGGCGCGCGAGCGGGGTCGCCGGCGAGCAGGTCGAGCACGAGTGCGCTGTCGCGCACGCTGCGCGACACGGCGAGATCGACGCCCAATTCACCCGGCGACGGCGGCACGTCCGAAGGCGGTTGATTGCCGCGCGACGGCTTGAGGCCAAAGAGCCCGCAGCACGACGCGGGAATGCGGATCGAGCCGCCGCCGTCCGAGGCATGCGCGAGCGGCACGATGCCGGCCGCGACCGACGCGGCCGCGCCGCCGCTCGAGCCGCCCGGCGTGTGGTCGAGATTCCACGGATTGCGGCACGGGCCAAATAGCTCGGGCTCGGTGTACGGCATCTGGCCGAGCTCTGAAGCGCTGGTCTTGCCGAACAGATTCAGGCCCGCGGCGCGAAAGCGCTCGATTACGGGCGCGTCGGCCGTCGGCACGTAATGGCGATAGTGGCGGCTGCCGAACGTCATGCGCAGGCCCGCGACCGCCGCGCCCAGATCCTTGACGAGAAACGGCACGCCGGCGAGCGGCCCCTGCGCGAGGGTGTCGAAGCCGTTGCCGCCCGCCTCGATGCGCAGCGCCCGCTTGCGCGCGGCGTCATAGTCCTTGAGCACGATCGAATTGATCGCGGGATTGGCGGCCTCGGCGCGCGCGATCGCGGTGTCGAGCAGCTCGCGCGCGCTCACCTCGCGGCGCCGCACGAGTTCGGCCAGGCCGATGGCGTCGTATTCCAGATAGTCGGACTGCAAGGTGCGCACTCCTTGGGGGGCGTCGTTGAATTCAGCGGGCCGATAAGTCGGTTGGCCGATGAAGGCTTCAGGCGCCATGAAACGAAAGCGGCCATTGCAGCGATTCTGCCGCAATGGCCGCTTGCCATGCCGGGCCTGCGCGCAAGCCGCGCGCGCCGGGCTCTTGCGGCTTAGAGGTTTTCGGCGAGGAACGTCAGCGTGCGGCCGTGCGCGAGCGCCGACGCATTCTGGTTGTACGACGCGCGCACCGAGCAGTTGAAGCCGTGATCGGCGCCCGGGTAGATATGGAATTCGGCGTTGTCGCGCCCGGCGAAGCGCTCCTTCACCTGGCCCACCGCGTCGAGCGGAATGCCGTGGTCGAGCTCGCCGTAGTGGAACAGGATCGGCTGCTTGATCTTGTCGGCGAGATCGAGCTGCGTCTGGATGCCGCCGCCGTAGTACGAGACCGCCGCATCGACCGAGCCGCTCGCGGCGGCCAGATACGCGAGACGGCCGCCAAGGCAGTAGCCGACGGCGGCGACCTTGCCGGTGCACTCGGGCAGCTTGCGCAGCGTGGCGGCCGTTGCCGCGATGTCCTCGACGACGAGGTTCATGTCGATCTTCTTCATCAGCTCGATGCCGCGGTCGCGGTCCGCGCCCGTGTAGTCGAGCTCGACGCGCGGCGCGGCGCGCCAGAAGATGTCGGGGGCGATGGCCACGTAGCCGTCGAGCGCGTATTGCTCGACCACATCGCGAATGTGGCCGTTTACGCCGAAGATCTCCTGAATGATGACGATGCCCGGGCCCTTGCCGCCCTTGGGCAGGGCGAGATACGCGCCGAAGCTGTCCTTGCCGGCGGGGATGTCGATCCACTTGGTCGATACGCTCACGTTGCTCTCCTTCTACGCGAATGGGGGGGGGCAGCAAAACGGGGAGCCAGTTTGCCACGCCGGCGCCGAGCCTGCAGCGCGCCTCGTTATCGCAAGCGGATCGTAACAATCTCGATTATTCATTTTTCGGGCGTGGCGAGCTCCGCTAAAGTCGCCTCAGCGTCGCGCCCGGTGCGATTTCAGGCTGGCGCCCGGCCAGCGCGCGTGTGCGCGTTGCGCTTTCCGGGCGGCTCGCCAGCACGGCCAGCACGGCGCGCGTATGGGTGCGTTTCCATCAGCAGGGTATCGACATGACTTCCGTTTCCGCGTCTCAGAGCGCCGCCGTTGCGGCATTGACCACGCCATTGAGCCGGCGCTTCGGCTTGCGCCTGCCGCTCGTGCAGGGCCCGATGGCCGGCGGCCCGACGACGCCCGTGCTAGCCGCGGGCGGCATCATGGACGGGCGCGGCATTGCCGCCGCGCTCGCGCTGGGCGCGCAGGGCGTGCAGATGGGCACGGCGTTTCTCGGCTGCGCAGAGAGCGCGATTCCCGCCGACTGGAAGACGCGCTTGCGCGCCTGCGGCAGGCCAACCTCGGCGCTGCTGAGCTCGTCGATGCGCTCGACGCCGAATTGCGCGCAACGCTGCGCCGGCTCGCGACCAGCGAGCTGCGCGAAGTCTGAGCCTTTCGTGCCGTTGTGCGCCGTGCACGCGTGTGTTGGCAAACGCACGCATGCCGGCTTTGCAACGCCGATCACCGAACGTGCTTTCGCGCGCCGCTCGCATGCCCGATGCGAGAAAACCCTGGCGCGCGCAACGATTTTTGTGCGCTGCGAATTAATCGAGGGCTGACTTTAATTTCGGCTAATCTCGATGCATACGGGAGAATTTGAAAAGCAAACGTTGCCGTATCGCGCGCCGTGCATTTCGCCTCTGCCGGATACCCCGCAAAAATCCCGAAAAACTTTGGGCGGAGCCTGGAAAATGCTTTCGAAAGGATTGCAAACTTCTTCTCAGACCCTTGCAGGGCAAGGCTTGCGGACCGATTGATCAGGCTTTCGAAGCACTTGGGTGAAAGCCTATTGGTACTCGCCCCGATATCTGAAAAAAATCCCCACAATTAATTTGATCACCTACACTTGCGCGCAAGTATGGATGGGCAGTCCGCCATGAACGGGCTTTTCGCCATACTGGCCAGGTGCATCAAGGATGCATCCTGCGTGGTCGTCCGCACGGGGAGCGACACGTTCGGGGCGCGGGGGCACAGGGCGATTACGTTGCTTTTGGGTTCGAAACCGGAGACTTACATGAATATCAAGCTTCACAAGCTGTTGCCGATTAGCGCGGCTGTCGTTTTGTTCGCGACATTTGCAACGGCATCCAGCGCCGATGAAGTGGTGAAGATCGGCCACGTCGCGCCGCTGACGGGCGGGATCGCACACCTCGGCAAAGACAACGAAAATGGCGCACGCCTCGCTGTCGAGGAAATCAACGCGAAGGGCCTGACGATCGGCGGCCAGAAGATCACGCTGGTGCTCGACGCACAGGACGACGCAGCCGACCCGCGTACTGCCACCCAGGTGGCGCAAAAGCTCGTCGACGACAAGGTCGTCGCGGTCGTGGGCCACCTGAACTCGGGCACCTCGATCCCGGCTTCGAAGATCTACAGCGATGCGGGCATCGTGCAGATCTCGCCGTCGGCCACCAACCCGGCCTACACGCAGCAGGGCTTCAAGACCACCTATCGCGTGGTGGCGACGGACGCGCAGCAAGGCCCGGCGCTCGCGAACTACGCCGCGAAGACCATGAAGCTCAAGAGCGTGGCGATCGTCGACGACTCGACCGCTTACGGCCAGGGCCTCGCGAACGAATTCGAGAAGACCGCCAAGTCGCTCGGCATGAACGTGCTCTCGCATGACGCGACCAACGACAAGGCCGTGGACTTCCGCGCAATTCTCACGAAGATCAAGGGCGAGAACCCCGACGCGATCATGTACGGCGGCATGGACGCCACCGGCGGCCCGTTCGCCAAGCAAGCCAAGCAGCTTGGCCTGCGCGCGAAGGTGCTCGCGGGCGACGGCGTCTGTACCGACAAGCTGGCCGACCTGGCCGGCGACGCGACCGACAACATCGTGTGTTCGGAAGCGGGCATGGCGCTCGAAAAGATGCCGGGCGGCAAGGCGTTCGAAGCGAAGTTCGAGAAGCGCTTCGGCGCGCCGATCCAGATCTACGCGCCGTTCACGTATGACGCGGTGTACATCATCGTCGACGCGATGAAGCGCGCCAACTCGACCGATCCGGCGAAGATTCTCGCGGCAATGCCGAGCACCGACTACAAGGGCGTGATTGGCGAGACGACCTTCGATTCGAAGGGCGACCTCAAGCACGGCGTGATCTCGCTGTACAACTACAAGGCGGGCAAGAAGTCGCTGCTCGACGTGGTGAAGATGTAATTGCGCTTTGCACCGCTTCGTGCGGTGCGCTGCGTTAGGCAATGTGAAAAAGCCCGCGGGTCTGCGGCCTCGCGGGCTTTTGCTTTTGATGGCTCAATGCTTCGACGGCTGTCGTTGGCCTCAAATCCCCAGCCGCCTGAGCACCTTCGGCCCGGCGAACGCCACCAGGGCCGCGCATAGCGCGACGACGGCGAGCCCGACGGTGAGATTGGTCACTTGCGTGATGCCGCCGATCACCACCGGCCCGAACAGCAGTCCGAAATAAGCGATGCCCGCCACGTGCGCGAGGCCTTCGGCGGCGTGGATACCCTTCACGCGAGCGGCGGCGGCGAACAGCACCGGCATCATGTTGGCGAGGCCGAGGCCCATCAACGTGAAGCCCGTGAGCGCGGTGAACGAAAACGGCAGCAGCAGCGCGCCGATCATGCCCGCGCAGGCGAGCGAGGCGCTCGCGAACACGAGTTGCGGCGCGCCGAAGCGTGCGCGCACGGCGTCGCCCGCGAAGCGCGCGGCGGCCATGCCGCCCGAGAACGCCGCGTAGGCGGCGCTCGCCAGCGCGGGCGTGGAGCGCACGACGTCACGCATATAAACCGTGGCCCAGTCGTACATCGCGCCTTCAGCGATCAACGCGATGAGCGCAATCCCGCCCAGCGCCCACAACGCGGGCGTGCGCCAGCGGTTGCCGGTCTTGGCATGCTCGCCATGGGTGGCGTGCGGCACGTGCGGGAGCACGGCGGGGCAGGAAACGAACAGCACGAGAGCGGCCACGGCCGAAGCGAGAAAGAGATGCAGCGCGGGCGCCATGCCGTGCGCGAGCAGCGCGCCGCCGATGGCCGCGCCGGCCATGCCGCCCAGGCTGAACATGCCGTGCAGCGCGGACATGATCGGCCGGCCGACGGCCTCCTCGACGGCGCTCGCCTCCGCGTTCATGGCGACGTCGAGCGTGGCCATGCCGACGCCGAACAGGGCGAGCACGACGAGCAGCATCCAGTAGTACGGCACGACGAGAATCAGCGCGCCGCACGCCGACATGGTGAGGCCGCCCGTGAGGCAGGCGCGGCGCGTGCCCGCGCGCGCGATCCATCCGCCGATGGTCGTCATGGCCGCGATCGAGCCGCCCGCCACCGCGAAGAGGGCGTACGAGAGCAACGCCGCGCTCAGATGGAATTTGTCGCGCACCGTGGGCACGTGCACGCCCCAGGACGCGTACATCATCCCGGCGATGAAAAAAAGCGCCATGGTCGCGACGCGCGCACGCGCTCGCGTGGCGGCGGGCAGCGCGCGGTGGACGGCATGGGGCGGCACGGCGAGTGCCGCGTCGGTGGAGCGGTCGGACACGGGAAATCCTGGTGTTGGGCAACGGCGGAGCCGATCGGCTCAGAAAACTCCGGCAAATCAGCTTTTTGAAAGGCAAGCGGAAATTCTAGCGAAGGCGCGCGCGGGCTGCTTGCGGCGCCCCGGCCTGCTCTAATAGTGGGATGGCGCAATCGGCTCAATGCGGGCGGCCGGGTTCAGTCTCGTGTTACGCCCAACGATCCCTCATCGATCGAGGACATTATCTTGAAGATCCCCGCTCACGCTCCGCTGCATCTGCTGCATCAGACCTCCACCGGCACGCTCGCCACCCATACGCGCGAGCCGCAGGGCTTCCCGTATCCCACGCTGCTGCCCTTCGCGCCCGACGCGCGGCATCGTCCCGTCATCCTCGTGAGCCGGCTTGCCGAGCACACGCGCAATCTGCAAGACGATCCGCGTGCCGGTTTTCTCGTCGCGCAGTTGGGCGGAGAGGACGTGCTGAACGCGCCGCGCATGACCCTGCTCGGCCTGTTCGAGCCGAGCGAGGCCGGCGCCGACGCGCAGGCGCCGCTTGCGCGCCGCTACCTGCGCTACCACCCGGACGCGGCGCGCTATCTCGCACTCGGCGACTTCACGTTCTGGACGATGCGCGTGGAGCGGTTGCGCTACATCGCCGGCTTTGGCGCGATGGGCTGGCTCGACGGCGCGGATCTCGACACGCTCGATCCGCTCGCGGCCGACGAGGAAGACGCGCTAATCCGCTTCTTCGAGGCGCACCCGGCGCGACGCGACGGTCTTGCGCTGCTGGGCGTGGACCGCTACGGCGCCGATCTCTCAATCGACGGCGTGCGCACGCGCTATGTTTTCGAGGCACCGCAGGGTGACACGCAATCCTTGCATGCCGTGCTAGCCGACTGCCTCGCGCGGCACGCGACCTGACTATTTTGACGATAAGGCGGCGGACGCTGTCTGCTGCCACGCATAGTGCATTGCGAGATTTGGAGATAATAAGCGGGTTCAGGCGAAAGTTCGCATGGGATGAAATGTTTGCGGTTTTTTTCTCAATTAATTTTCACGCCCTGCGAATTATGGGAACGGGATTTATCTGGAAAAAGGGCGATTGGGTAAAAATACCGATTTGCACGAAATGAAAGCTCTTCCGGCGTTGATGCCGTGCTGAACGGAGCCTAAAGCATTTTAATTATTTTTATTGCCCGTGCTTTTCGCGACATTCGATTCTGTGTTAATCTCGCCTGCAATTTCCGAGGCAAATCATCTGTCAATCGGCATACTGACGCAAGATCGGTAGCCATTAATTAACAAACCACCAGGATACCTATGTCTTCCTACAAGGAACTCCTCGCACAGCGAGAGAAGCTCGAGAAGCAGATTGAAGAGGCTAAGGCACGTGAATATGCCGAAGTCCTCGACGAGATCAAGCAGAAAATGGCCGACTACGGCATTACGCTGGCTGAACTCGGCGGCGGCCGTGCAGCGGGCAAGGGCGCCAAGGCAGCCAGCCGCTCGCGCGCCAGCGTCGCGCCGAAATACCGCGACCCGGATAGCGGCAGCACGTGGTCGGGCCGTGGCAAGCCACCGCGCTGGATCGCCGGCAAGGACCGCGAGAAATTCCTGATTCAGAAGTAAATCGCCTCTGCTACATCCGGAATTGGGCCTTGCGGCCCGCCAAGCGAAAAGGCCGCGCCGTCACGGGGACATGCGCGGCTTTTTTGTTATCTGCTTACCGCCGCCTTTCAGTAATCTCGCAAAGCAGTGAACGCGAATACGAAGTGTTCTCGTAGTCGCCTGATTTAAAAGAGGTTTCCAGGGTTATCTCGAATTCGTCATGGTAGGGCCATTACAATCGCGGCTATTCCACGTTCGCGCATTGAATCGCATGTCCACTACCACCGCCGTATCGTCATCAGATAAACAGCGCGTCGCGCGCAAGACCACGCTTGTCAGTGTCGGCGTCAATGCCGTGCTGGTCGTGCTGCAAATCGCAGTCGGCGTGTTTGCGCATTCGCAGGCCTTGATCGCCGACGGCGTCCATTCGCTCTCCGATCTCGTTTCCGATTTCGTCGTGCTGCTCGCGAACCGCCATAGCGGCGCAAAGCCAGACGCCGATCACAATTACGGCCACAGCCGTTATGAAACGGTTGCTTCATTATTTCTCGGCGCAATTCTGATTGCCGTGGGCGTGGGTATGCTCGCGCGCGCCGGCACGCGTATCGCCCATCTCGGCGACATTCCGCCGGTTCATGCGAGCGCACTCGCCGTGGCCGTGCTCGTGCTCGTCTCCAAGGAATCTCTGTTTCGCTACATGCTGCGCGAGGCCCAGCGCGTGCGCTCGGCCATGCTGATCGCCAACGCCTGGCATGCGCGCTCGGATGCGGCTTCGTCGCTCGTGGTCGCCATCGGCATCGTGGGCAGCCTCATGGGCGTGCGGCTGCTCGATCCGATCGCGGCGGCCATCGTCGGCTTCATGGTCGCACGCATGGGCTGGGTGTTCGGCTGGGACGCGCTACAGGACCTCTCGGACCGCGCGCTCGACGAAGCCACGACCACCGACCTGCGCACGCTCCTGATCGGCACGCCGGGCGTGCTCGACGTGCACGAAATGCGCACGCGCAAGACCGGCGACCTCGCGCTCGTGGACGCACATATCCTCGTCGATCCGTTCATCTCGGTTTCGGAGGGGCACTACATTGCGGAAACGGCGCGCGCGCGTCTGCTCACCGACCCGCGTGTGCTCGACGCGCTGATCCACGTCGATCCCGAGGACGACATGCACGTGCGCTCGGTCGCGAACCAGCCGCCGCGCAGCGAAGTCGAGAATGCGCTGCGCGAGGCGCTCGCGGCGCATGGCGTGCGTGTGGAGGCGGTGACCCTTCACTACCTGAGCACGGGCCTCGAAATTCAGGCCGTGCTGTCGGCGCAGGGTGAGGCGCGGCGCCTCGATGGCGTCGACATGCAGGCGCTCGCGCGCAAGCTCGGCGCGAGCAAGGTGGAAGCGGTGCAGGTCGCGACATCGGTGGCCACGTCAGCGGCGGGATCGACAAGCGCGTCGCGCGGCGCGCATCAATGATGCGCTGCGCCGCCGAGCCGAGCGGCGCTAGTTTGCCGAGCCGCGCCTCACAGCGGCAATTGCGTATCGAACTTGATTTCGCGAAGCACGACGCTCGTGCGCACCTGCGCGACGGCCGGAATGCGGAAGATGCGCTCGTGCAGGAACGCGTCGTAGGCCTTGATGTCCGGCGCGACGATCTTGAGGATGTAATCCGATTCGCCGGTCGTGCTGTAGCACTCGGTCACTTCGGGGCAGGTGGCGATCTCGCGCTCGAACTCCTCGACGCCGCCCTCGGTGTGCCGCGTGAGATGGATATGCGCGAGCGCGCAGACATGCAGGCCCAATTTCTCGCGATCGAGCAGCGCCGTGTAGCGCTGGATCACGCCCGATTGTTCCATGTCCTTGATGCGGCGCCAGCATGGCGTGCTGGAGAGCCCCACTTGATCGGAGATTTCCTGCACCGAGCGGCGCGCGTCGAGCTGCAACAGGCGCAGGATCTTCTGAGAGAACGTATCGAGTGTCAAATGCGCCTCCATGTGCGTCGCCGTATTCCCGAATGTTAGAGGCCGGAAAAACGAAACGCAATGCAAACCGCACCTGACGAGGCAGATTTCCTAATTTGGCAATCAGGTGACGGCTTTTTGCCCTGAGGCGTCCCCATCATCGGAGGTGGCGGCCGCCGCGAGCCCGGCCTGCTGCGCGCGCAGGTCGGCGAGCATGTTGCAGAAGAGCGCGCCTTGCTCGATGGCGTCGTCGAGCGCGACGTGGGTGTGCGGGTGATCGTCGAACCAGTGCTTCGGAAAGCGCGGCTTGATGCACTTGCGGTACGGCAGGCCCGTCATGGCGAACGCGAGCGTCTTGATGTCGAGCGCCGACCACGAGAACGGGCAGCGCCCCGTAAAGCGCATCATGTACCAGAACATGAAGGTGAAATCGAAGCCCGCCGGCATGGCCACGAACACGGGCTTGCCGGGCAGCGCTTCCACCCACTCCACATAAGTATTGAGCGCCGCGGCCGGATCCTGCTGATCCTTGCGGCAGGCGGCCCACGCCTCGGGCTGGGTCTCCCACCAGGCGGCCTGCACCGGATGCGGCGCCGCGCCTTCGAGCGTCATGAGATTGGCCGAGAACGTGCCGATCAGACGCTTGTCGGCGGTGTAGGCCGCCGACGCGAAGCTCAGCATCGAGTGCGGGCCGGGGATTGGACCATCGGCCTCGACGTCGGTGCTGACGTAGATCTCTTCAATGGCGGCTTGATTCGCTGGATTCATGGGCTGGATTCGTTGACGGTTTGACGCGTGCCGGTGAGCGTGAGCGGGTGCCCGACTGGCCCGGCGCTCAGCCCCAGGGCGCCTGACTCGCGCCACCGGAAACGCCGGGCACGCTGTCTGCTACATAAGGATTCGTGCGGCGCTCCTCGCCGAAAGTCGAAACCGGGCCGTGGCCCGGCACGAACGTGACCTCGTTGCCGAGCGGCCAGAGCTTCTCCCGGATCGAGCGGATCAAGTCCGCGTGATTGCCACGCGGAAAGTCGGTGCGGCCGATCGAGCCCGCGAACAGCACGTCGCCCACCAGCGCGAGTTGATGCTTGCGGCTGAAGAACACGACGTGCCCAGGCGTGTGTCCGGGACAGTGATAGACCTCCAACTCCTCTTCGCCAACCTGCACGGTGTCGCCGTCCGCGAGCCAGCGGTCCGGCTCGAATGCCTGCGCGTGACCAAAGCCGAAGCGCACGCTCTGCTGCGGCAACTGATCGATCCAGAAGCGCTCGTCCTCATGCGGCCCGATGATCGGCACGCCGAACTTTTCGGCGAGTTCCTTCGCGCCCGCGCAGTGGTCGAGGTGGCCGTGCGTGAGCAGCACCTTTTCGAGCTGTACGCCCTGGCGCGCGATTTCGGCTTCGATGCGATCGAGGTCGCCGCCCGGGTCGACGACGGCGGCGCGCCCCGTTGCCTCGCAGACGAGGAGCGAACTGTTTTGCTGGAACGGCGTGACGGGAATCAGCGTGACTTTCATGCGCGCGGCTCGTGGATGACGTGGGCCTACGCGGCCCAAAGTCCCGATTGTACCGGGGCGCGCACGACGCCGCCTGCGCTCGCCGAGGCGCAGGCGCCTGCCTTGTCAGACAAGGCGCGCCGATGGCCCGGATGGGCAAGACAAACGGCTTTGTTACATCAATAGTGAAAAATCATGGAGTTTTCTACCAGGTACGGATGGCAAGAATTACTTTTAGGTATAATGCGATGCATCAAGCACGTTACGCGTGCATTCACTGGGCGATGTGACCCGCAGTTAAAACGGGGTCGTAATACATCGCCGTCAAGCAGTGCCGTCGAAGAAGGCTGGCTAAACAGGCTGCCTTACAAGACGGCAAATCAGGTGCCGATCCGTTCGGCACCACACGTCTTGCCCAGCCAGGCGCCGCGCGCCTGCCACGGACTTGCTGCCGTGACGCTGGGTGGGGCCTACGCCGCCGTTCCTGTACGCCGTGTGTCACCGGCGTGCCTGAACGTGTACATCACGTTCGATGGCGGCATGTGGGGTCTGGTCAGGCTGCCGGGGACAGGTTGCGCCAGACGTGAAATAGAACCAGCGGTTAGCGGCATATGGGGCCGCATCCGGGTATTGGCATTCGCTCGCCTTTTTTCATCGATCGGCGGGTGGGGTGTTCTTTTGCCTGCGACCGCCGGGGCCATCCACGAACGCGCAACCAAGGCGCGGGACGGCTCCGAAACGTGATGGCTAACTTATGAACTTCGGACTATCTCGACGACGACTCGGGAGTCTTGCTGCCGTGTCCGTGCTGGCCGGCTGTGCCATGCCGCCTGCTCAACAGAACCAGGCGCAGGGCGACGCGCTCAGCACCAGGGACGCGCACACGGCCTTCGCCGCGCCGCAGAGCTACGGCTCCGCGCTTGCGGCGCTGCCCGCCTCGGGCGCCGGCAAGGACAACTCGCTTGCCGACGCACAACCGATCGACGACAACGCGCCGGACGTGGGCTCGTTCCACCAGACCGGCCGCGCCTCGTGGTACGGCTGGCCGTTCCACGGCCGCAAGACCGCGAGCGGCGAGCGCTTCAACATGCGGGCGCTGACCGCCGCGCACCGCACGCTGCCGTTGGGCTCGTACGTGCGCGTGACCGTGGCTAACAGCTCGAAGTCGGTCGTGGTGAAAATCAACGACCGCGGACCGTACGCGCGTGGCCGCATCCTCGACCTGTCGTACGCGGCGGCCAAGGTGCTGGGCCTGCAGCACGCGGGCACCGCGAAGGTGAACATCGAAGGCCTCTCGCGCCAGGAAGCGAAGGCCGCGCAAGCAGAAATGCTGGCCGCGAACTCGACCAGCAACTGAGATTCGCCGCGCTCTTGAGGCGCGTAATCGATTCCCTGTGTTTCGTCCGTGTTGGCGCGTGACGCGCGCCGGATGGCGCACATCGGATGACTTCAGAGTTGGATACGCAAGGGGCCGCGTCGAACTATCGACGCGGCCCCTCAGTTTTTCTGCCGCCTCTGGCGGCTGCATCGCTCGATGCGCGCCTTTTGTCGCTTTTTGTCGCCGTTTGTCGCCGTTTGTCGTTCTAGCGGTTCAGTCCGTGTCTTCCTCGCCGCCCTCATTCTTCAGCTCGAGCGCGCGCGCATAGAGCGCGTTGCGCGACGCACCCGTGAGCGCCGCCGCGATCTTCGCCGCGCCCTTCACCGGCACTTCCTCCAGCAGGACGCGCAGCAGCGCGTCGTGATCCGCCTCGCCTGAGGCCTGCGCGCTCGCGCCTTCCACCACCAGCACGAACTCGCCGCGCTGCCGGTTCGCATCGGCCGCGAGCCACGCTGGCCCTTCGGCCAGGGTGCCGCACCAGATCGCCTCGTGTAGCTTCGTCAACTCGCGGGCGATCAACAGACGCCGCGCCGGGGCGAATGCATCGGCGAGCGCCTGCACGGTCTCGACGATGCGATGCGGCGCCTCGTAGAACACCATCGCGTGCGCATGGTCGGCGAGCGCCTGCAGCGCGGCCGCGCGCTGCTTGGGCTTGGGCGGCAGAAAGCCGAGGAACGTGAACGTCGCGACCCAGTCGCCCGCCGCGGAAAGCGCGGTGGCGAGCGCGCTCGCGCCCGGCAGCGGCACGACCTGGAAACCGGCGGCGCGCACGGCATCGACGAGCTTCGCGCCCGGGTCCGAGATGCCTGGCGTGCCCGCGTCCGAGACACAGGCCACGCGCTCGCCCGCGCGCAGATGCTCGATCACGCGCAGCGCCGCTTCGCGCTCGTTGTGCTCGTGCACGGCGACGAGCGGCTTCGAAATGCCGTAGCGCGCGAGCAATTGGCCCGTGTTGCGCGTGTCCTCGGCGGCGATGCGATCGACGAGACCGAGCACGTGCAGCGCGCGCAAGGTGATGTCGGCCGTGTTGCCGATGGGGGTCGCCACGACGTATAGCGTGGCGGCCGGGTATTGCTGGGTCTGTGCGAGTTCGAGGAGGGACGTCATGACACGGAACGCGCGAACGCAGGAAAGGAGGCCGCCATTGTGCCATGTGGGGGAGCGCGCGGCGGAGGACGGCGCGAAGCGCCGCGAGGAAGGCGCATGGGCTTCGCGCGCAGGCGTGGGCGAGGATGCGCGCGCAGGTACGCGGCGCGACAACTTTTCCGCGCAAGGCCGGTCCAACGCCGAACGCCGCGAGGCAGGTGCGCGCTTTGAATCGCACGCGTTGGTATTTTTGCAGCGCCAGCGCTTGGTGCTGGTCGCGCGCAACGTGTACTGCCGTGCGGGCGAGATCGACCTGGTGATGCGCGATCGTGACGGCACGCTCGTCTTCGTGGAAGTGCGCGCACGCACGCGGCACGGCTACGGCGGCGCGGCGGCGAGCGTGGGCTGGCACAAGCAGCAGCGGATCTTGCGCGCGGCGCGCTACTACCTGGCGATGCGCTCGCATGCGCGCGAAGCGTTGCCGGCGGCGTGCCGCTTCGACGTGGTGACGTTCGAAGGTGGGCGCCTCACGTGGCTGCGCGACGCGTTTCGCGAAGACGGGCGCTGAACGGGCGCAACGTAAGCGGATGCGATCGAGCGCGGCCAGGCGCGTTCAGTTCAGGTGCCTCGCGCGAAAAATGGCCTGAAAAACGCGTATAGAAAAGAACGCCGGAAGAGAACGCGCTTGAGTGCGATAAACTTGCGCCACACCGCATTCACGCGGAATATTCAAGATACACGCAGTACAGATTAGAGAGTCGATGTCCGTCGAACGAATTCAACAGCACTTTCGCGACAGCGCAGCCGTCAAGCTCGCCGCGATGGAAGCCCTGGCCGTGCCGATTGCCGCAGCGGTCGACACGATGTTCACCGCGCTGGCGAACAGCAACAAAATTCTTGCATGCGGCAACGGCGGCTCGGCCGCCGACGCCCAGCACTTTGCCGCCGAGCTGATCGGCCGATTCGAGCGCGACCGCCCGGGCCTGCCGGCGCTGGCGCTCACGACCGACGCCTCCGTGCTCACGGCACTGGCGAACGACTACGCCTACGACCAGGTGTTCGCGAGACAGGTGCGCGCGCTCGGCCAGCCCGGCGACGTGCTGCTCGCCATCACGACCTCGGGCAACTCGGCGAACGTGCTGGCCGCCATCGACGAAGCGCACGAGCGCGAAATGATCGTGATCGCGCTGACCGGCAAGGGTGGCGGCACGGTGAACGACGTGCTCGCAGACACCGACATCCACCTGTGCGTGCCGTCCGAGCGGACCGCGCGCATTCAGGAAGTACACCTGCTGACGATCCACTGCCTGTGCGATGGCATCGACGCGATGCTGCTGGGCGAAGACTGACACCGAAGGACGAAGGAGAGGGAGTTGATGAGCAGAAACAGCATGACGCGCGCGCTGGCCCGGACCACGCTGACGATCGGCTTTGCTGCCTCGCTGTGCGCGAGCCTGCAGGGCTGCTTCCTCGCCGTTGCGGGCGCCGCGGCGGGTGGGACCGCGCTGGTGGCGACCGACCGGCGCACGGTGGGCGCGCAGACCGAGGACCGCGAGATCCAGGTGAAGGCGCTCAAGGACCTGACTAGCGGGTTGCCCGATAGCTCGCATTTGAATGTGGCCGTGTTCAACCAGCGCGTGCTGCTGACGGGTGAGGTGCCCGACGAGGCTTCTAAGCAGAAGGCCGAGGTCATCGTGCGCAATATCGCGAACGTGGGGTCGATCGTGAATGAGCTGGCGGTGCAGCCGGCGAGTTCGTTTTCGACGCGCGCTAATGACTCGTATCTTGAAGGGCGTGTGAAAAGCGAGCTTGTCTTGTACAAGGACATCTCGGCGAATAACTTCAAAGTGGTGGGCGAGCGCGGTGTGATCTATTTGATGGGCCTCGTGACCGTGGACGAAGGCAATATTGCGGCGAATGCTGCTAGCACGGTGCCGGGGGTGA
Source organism: Paraburkholderia silviterrae (assembly GCF_004353915.1). GTDB lineage: Bacteria > Pseudomonadota > Gammaproteobacteria > Burkholderiales > Burkholderiaceae > Paraburkholderia > Paraburkholderia silviterrae. Next base: position 286,196 of record NZ_SMRP01000004.1, read on the forward strand.
TGCAGGTGGTGAAGTGCTATCAGTACATCCAGCCGCAGCAGGCGATGGCGGCGAATGGCCAGGCGAATGGGAATGCGCCGACGCCGGCGCCTGTTAGTGCCGCCGATGCGCCGCAGGTGGGGGCTGTGCCGGATTCTGGGGTGAGCTCGCGGCCGCTCGATCAGCAAGCGCCAGCGCCGGTGATGGAGTCGTCGCCCGCGCATCCGGGTAGCAATGGGGCGACGATGTGATGGGGATGCGTTCTGCTGTGATGAGTGGGCGGGTGGTGGCTGGGTTGCTCGGGGTGATGCTTGTTGGGTTGGGGGCGTCTGCTTCGGCTTTGGCTGCTGTTGGCGATGGGATGGCTGTCGCGCGGTCCAATGCCTGCATGGGGTGTCATGCGGTGGATCGCAAGCTTGTGGGGCCTTCGTTTAAGGATATCGCTGCGAAGTACAAAGGCGATGCCGGGGCGCAGGCCAAGCTCGAGAAGAAGGTGCGGGACGGTGGGGCTGGGGTGTGGGGGGCTATTCCTATGCCCTCGCATCCTGCTATGAGCGCTGGGGATGTTCGCGATGTCGTGGCTTGGGTGTTGGCCGGGGCGCCGGCTTCAAAGTAGCGTTTTCGAGGTGCTCAAAATCTTGAGATCGCGCAATTTTGGTGCTTGGCACAAGCAAAAATAGCTGTGCTAGAATCGATTGGATAGTGGGGCGGTAGCTCAGCTGGGAGAGCGTCGCGTTCGCAATGCGAAGGTCGTGAGTTCGATCCTCATCCGCTCCACCAAATTGAAGTCTGAAGAAATCTAGCGAAGGCTGGAAAGTCCTTATCTGACGGGGCTTCCAGCCTTTTTTACGTCCAGGGTTGTCCAACGACATCCGGTGGCATTTCGGCGAAAGTTGGGGCAGCATATGGGGCATAGGCCTCTGCCCCCGCCGCAGGATGCCCCCAAATGGCCCTCACGGACGTCGCCATCAGGAACGCCAGACCCACTGGCAAAACCCAGCGCATCTGGGATGGGGGTGGGCTGTATCTCGAGGTCACTCCAATTGGGTCGAAACTCTGGCGGCTGAAGTACCGCTTCGACGGCAAGGAGAAGCGGCTGTCGTTCGGGCGATACCCGGAAGTCAGCCTGAAGGATGCGCGGACGAGGCGTGACGAGGCGCGCAAGCTCCTGGCGAACGACACCGACCCGAGCGCGTACAGGAAGGCAGCCAAGGCGGCCAGGCTCGCCAGTGCGGCCAACGACTTCGAAACGGTCGCGCGTGAATGGTTCGAGCGCATGATGGCCGACAAGGCCCGGTCTCACAAGGACAAGGTCATCGCGCGGCTCCAGAACGACATCTTCCCATGGCTCGGAAAGCGGCCCATCTCGGACATCGCGGCGCCGGAGTTACTCACGTGCCTGCGGCGCATCGAGGCCCGCGGCGCGCGGGATACGGCGCATCGGGCACTCCAGAACTGTTCGGCAGTTTTCCGGTACGCGGTGATTACCGGCAAGGCCCTCAGCAATCCCACTGACCATCTCAGAGGCGCTTTGCCGCCGGCTAGGCCAGGCCACTTTGCGGCCGTCACGGAACCCGAGAAAATCGGCCCGCTGCTGCGCAAGATGGATGAAGTGAACGCCACATTTCCAGTCAAGTGTGCCCTCAGGTTAGCGCCGTATCTGTTTTGCAGGCCTGTTGAACTGCGAACCATGCGGTGGACGGAGGTCGACCTTGATGCAGCAGAATGGCGCTACATCGTCGGCAAGACCCAGACGCCACATCTTGTCCCGCTCGCGACGCAGGCGGTCGCCATCCTGCGTGAACTCCAACCCATGACAGGGCGATGGGACTATGTGTTTCCGGGCAGGGACGACAAGAAGCAGCCCATGTCGGGCAACACGGTGAATGTGGCGTTGAAGCGTGCAGGCATCAGCACCCGGGAAGAGCAGACGGGGCATGGCTTCAGGGCGATGGCCCGGACCATCCTGCACGAGCGGCTCGGCATCCGGCCCGAGGTCATTGAGCACCAGCTCGCGCACAGCGTCCCGGACCCGCTGGGCACCGCGTACAACCGGACGAAGTTTTTGGATGAGCGGAGAAAAATGATGCAGGAATGGGCGGACTATTTGGACAAGCTGCGCGAAAATTAGAATATTCGCGCAATTAATGCTCAAAAAAGTGCTTGACGACGTGTTTAAAGGCGCGCAATACTTCGCCCGTCGTCGATGTACGACAGCTGCTGGCAAGCCCTGCTCTGGCAGCTTCGAGGAAACTATTGAGGCAGTATCTCCACGCTTATACGTGTGGATTGAGGACATATCTCCAGGGGCTTTATTGTGGAGATGGTCATATGCAAAATCTGCATGACTTTGTTATTCGCCAGCCCAACGTGGTGGCGCTTTTCCCGGTTCAGCATTCAACTGAAGTTGAGCGCGCTGCTCGCAGTCCGCTCACGGGCGTCGCAATTAAAAACGCAAAGCCGCGTGACAAGTCCTATCGCATGCACGATAGCGGCGGCCTCTATCTCGAGCTGTTCCCCAATGGTTCGAAGCTCTGGCGCTGGAAGTATCGCTTCCAGGGAAAGGAGAAACGGCTGGCTCTGGGAGCGTATGGAACGTCGGACTCCAGTGTCGGGCTGAGGGATGCACGCGAGAAGCGAGACGCCGCACGCAAGCTGCTGAGAACAGGCGTTGACCCAAGTGCAAACAAACAGCTGCTCGCGACCACGAAACAAGTCGAGGCAGCCAGCACTTTCGAGGCTGTTGCCAACGACTGGTACGCGCGGATGATGTCGGATAAGGCCGAGTCCCATCGTATCAAGGTCAAGGCCCGCCTAGAAAACGACATCCTTCCGTGGCTGGGACAGAAGCCCATCTCGGAAATCACGGCTCCTGAGATACTGGCGTGCCTTCGGAGAATCGAGGAGCGAGGCGCGCGCGATACGGCCCATCGGGCGATGCAGAATTGCTCTGCGGTGTTTCGCTACGCTGTAGCGGCCGGCCTCGCCCGGGATAATCCTGCCGCTCATCTGAAAGGTGCGTTGCCACCAGCAACGCCCGGCCACTTCGCTGCCATCACCGAAGCGGAGCAGGTAGGTCAGCTGCTGCGCAGGATGGAGGCGGTCAGTGGGACGTTTCCGGTCAAATGTGCGCTCAGGCTTATCCCCTATCTGTTCTGCAGGCCCGGCGACCTTCGAACGATGCGATGGCATGAGGTGCATCTCGGAGCAGCCGAGTGGCGTTTTGTCGTGAGCAAAGGCAAGGAGCCGCATATTGTTTCGCTTCCGAGGCAGGCGGTTGCCATCCTGCGCGAGCTCTATCCTTTGACAGGGCGAGGAGAGTTTGTTTTTCCCGGGAGGGATGACAAAACGCAGCCGATGTCGGATGCCACGGTGAACCGGGCATTGCAGCGCGCCGGGATAAGTACCCGCGAAGAGCAGACCGGCCACGGATTCAGGGCAATGGCACGTACTATCCTGCACGAAAAGTTGCGTTTCGCGCCAGACGTCATTGAGCACCAGCTGGCCCACCGTGTCCCAGATGTATTGGGGCGAGCCTATAACCGGACACGGTTTCTGGATGACCGGAAAAAAATGATGCAGCAATGGGCCGACTATCTTGACCGGCTGCGCGACGGCCTTGAGCCGGACGTAGCGGCTGAACCCCGGTTGCTTATTCGCAACCGCGAGGGCCGATAGCGCGTCGCGCGTTCGCATTGGATGACAGGTGCCGGCAAGCCCGACTCCGGCAGCTTTGAGGAAAAATTGATGCAGTTAATCCACGACCGATTCGTGGATTGAGGAAATATCCGCAGGGCGTTTATTGGAGCTAGGCTCATGCAAATTCAGCATGACTCACTGTTGCGCTTGCCTGAAGTGTTGGCGCGTATTCCGGTTTCCCGTGCAACCTGGTACGCAGGGGTGAAAAGTGGTCGTTATCCGCCGCCGGTTTCACTCGGCCCCCGGTGCGTGGCCTGGAAGGCGAGCGATATTCAGCAACTTGTCACTCAGGGCGCGTCGGACAGCAGTCCAGTCAATTAACGACTTAATCTGTACTTCCAGGCATGCCGTCTAAAGAAAGACCGGGTGGCGAGTACGCTGCCCGGTCTTCCAGCTCCGTCACATTCTTGAAAATGCGGCGTCCAGCAGGTTATGCACGAAGGCGCCGCCGTCGCAGCTGCGAAGATGCGCGTAGTGTGCCTTTACGGTCTCGACCTCGTCATGGAGAACCGCTGCAGCTGCATCCCAGGCTCCTGGCGCCCGCTTGAGCGTGGCGGTGCCAATGATGTAACGGAAGCCATGTGCTCCAATACCTGGGCAGTCCCACAAGTAGCGGCGAGTCAGAAAGAAAATCCGACGGTTCAGGGATTTCCATATGCCAATGTAGCCGGCCGGTTTCTCGTCCATTGAGGACAAGAAAACGTAATCCACCTTGTTCGCGTCGGGCAACATGGGTCGATAGACTTTCAGATAGCGTTCTATGTCGCGCCAAACGGCATGATTGACCGGCATATCGTAGTCCCGATTTTTTGCGGCACCCCTGGCATTCTTGAATGCCCGCTTCTCAATGCGGATAAACCAACTACCGTCTGGCCGCCGATAAAGGTCGCCGCTATTGTCGGCACGATAGGTCAGCAGCTTCATGTTTTTTGCACGCAATGGGTTCGACGCCATCAGTTTTACGAGGACGATGTCTCGCGCCCAGACGGCCTCGTCAGCACCGCCCGTGGTCGGTCGGCAACTCTTCATTCGCGCAATCATGTCGGCGACGGCTTGCAACGGGTCATCAAGCTCGAGCACACTTTTGATGGGCGCCATTGGCTCCCTCGAATGCTCAACTCCTGCAACAGAGAGATTTTTTTTCGTCTCCGAGGCCCACGCGTAGGCTTCCTGGCAGGCGTCGCGCCACTCCTTAGGTCGGTAAGCTTCCGGGAGTTGCGACTGCAACTCTGGCATTTGAGTAAGATAGCCATGCACGGGGTGGTTGAGCGCTGCGACAAACTTGGCAACGTCGAGCACCCCTTCGTGCATCTTGCCGTCCGCACGCTCAATCAACCATTTCATGTATCGATGAACCATTCGTTTGTTGGAATACCAGGCGAGCGTCTGAACATCGCCGCTGGGTAGCCCGGCACCGCCGAGTTCTCGCGCGCGACTAAGCCATCCGAGAAAAGCAGTCACATGTGGCCAGACGACGCTTGCTGTGGGAACGTATTTCCCTTTGGAGAAGCAGTACCAGTTGCGCTCTGTTTCTCCCTCGGTTATCAGGTCTGTCGTGACCCAAACACCACGCGCATGCCGTCGAAGGTCCGGCAGCTTTTCTGTCTTGTGAACAACAAATTCCGACCATTCTTGCGCCAGGGAGTCGGAGATTTGCTTCAGGCGGTACGGGTCCTTCGAGTTGCTCGCCAAACGCTCGCGATAGGGAATCTTTCTCGTTGGCGTGCTTTCGAGCGGTCTGAAATACTGACGCTCAAATGCCAGCGTAATTAAGGTATTCGGTTCCAAAGCAAAGAACCGCTCAAGTCGCTTCAATGAAGGAACGGAACGGGGATTCGGCAACGCTCCCTTCACCCAGCCGCCGAGTGTCGCTTTCGTAATGCCGGCCGCTCTCGCCAACCCGGCGACAGTCGTCTGGCTTTGCGTGAGGAGCTCGTCCAGCATCGACTGGAACGGCGACATAGAGTTGGCAGTGGCCGCCGCGACGCGGTCGAGATGGGTTACCAGTGAGCACCACTTGCCCATCAAGCTCTTGCGGTTTGCGATATAGCTTTTATCGCGACCTTCGGCCTGCAGGTTCTCTACGTGAGTGCGAAGATTGCGGTAGTAGGAGCGGCGCAGCAGCGAACCAATTATGTCTTCTGTGGATACGCCGAAGCTGGCCAGAAACGCCCGGAGGGCGGACTTCAGGTTTGGGAGTGCCGAGGCGGGAGTTTCACCTTCCGCCACGCGCTTGTCCATTTCCTCCGAGAGTTCCCGGAAGGTTAGAGTTGAAACTGCAGACATACGTATCTTGCGTTTGTCTGCCCGGACTGCCTGGATTGGTCGTCTCCGCGAGCTATTAAGAGAGACCGGTATGAGCAAATTATCCATCGTCGTAAGTCTCTGACTTAAAACGATTATATGCAATTTCTATCGAGCATCGCCATGGTAAGAGACGTGCTCTATCGCTCATTAACCTGTCCTCTTCATACCTGAAAACCGGAGTCGGGCATCGTTGACTCGCATTCGGTATAGCTCGAATAACAGGCGTGTCACTAACTTACGAAGCGGAGTCGCGCATGTTTGTGCTCCCTGCGTGAACGCAGGGATTCCGCGCGTCAGGCGCGGCCTTTCGGCTTCTGTCAGAGCGAAGTTGACGTTTTCAAAGCACACCACGAGTTCGCATTGGGCCAGCACCACTGGCCCGAAATAGCTGGCCACTGTCGTCCACACACGGTTCATTGCTCTGCGCCAGGCACCTGCCGCTCTGAGTCCTTCAACAGATGCCGGTGCTTTGAGGCTTGGCAAGAGCCACTGGTTGCCAGGACAATGGCGCATCGCGTCTCTTGACCTCCGCGCATGCTCCTCACTTCCACCCAAATTGGCACCATCGGCGAGAATCTGTTGGTCAACGCGGTCATGAAGGGGAGCCGCGGCCGGCTTTCACCGTTTCAGCCCTTGGCAGATGACGACGGCATTGACTGTCTGTTCTGGGACAAGGCGACCGGGCAATCAGTCGCTATCCAGCTGAAGTGCCGAACCGTCACCCTTTACAAGCCCGGCACCAAAGAGCGCGGAAATCAGGCCCATTTTGAAGTCCGGAAAACGACCTTCAATGAGTCGCGTCGAGCGTATCTGGTCGCGGGGCTCTGCAACGAGGAGCTGACAGGTTTTTTGGTGACTTGGCTGATTCCCATGTCGACGTTGCCAGACCTCGCGCGCAATAGCGCAAGCAAATGGGTCATCCGTCCGAACAAGTCGGACGGCAGCGCGGACCGCTTTGCGCCTTACCGGTGCAGTTCAGCCGATGAACTGGTCCAGCGCATCATCGGTATATGCGAAGCACATGAAAATGTGGCAGCGCTGTAGTTTCCGAAGCGGATGTCTCGTGCATGGACAGCGAAGTGGATAAGTTGGCCGAGGACGAGGAAATCCACCGCCGAGGCTTGATTATATGTCGTAGCATGTGTCCAAGACTTCGGTTTCGTCCGGTGCCGGCGTCTCCGACGTGCGAACTGGTGCTCGCACCTGTGACGACGTGTCTCTTACCACGACGACTTTCCCGGCATTTTTGCCTTCCGTTTCCAGTTCACATTTCGTCCAGCCGGTCGCGCGCTTGAGCTTGTCGAGTGCGGTGAGCAGCGCCGCGCGCCACTTGCTTTCCTGCATCGTCTGTCTTCCCATCAGCTGCTTAAGGGTTTCGGGGTACATGGGGTACGGGGAAACAAGCGTCGAATAGAAGGCGTGTAGGCCTCTCGCAAGTGGATTTCCCTCGAGGAGTTGCCGTTGGGACTGCCGGAGAAGTGCCCACTGCTTGCGGTCGAAGAGCCTGGCCAGCTCGATGTCGAGCAAAACGTCAAAGTCGAAAACCGCAGCCGATTCTTTGTCGCGGCGATACATTTTGAGAATCAGCCTCGACTTGCCAGTGAAAAGCCCCGGCACCGAAAACTCGAATTCCGCGCGGAAGAGGCGGTCAAGCGATTCGTCCAGAAGCTTTCTGGTCTTGCCGCCGGAGCTGCGGCCGAGCGCCTTCAGCAGTTCAGCGCGATTGAAACAAACGCGGGATTCGCGCTGCATTTCACACTCGCTGGCGAATACGCGCCGGAGAAGTTCGTAAAAGACATCGGCGTCACCCTGGTCGAGTTGATGACCGGCGGTCTGGAAGACCTCGATGTCGCTCGTCGAAGTGAGCGGTGTCTTTTCGAGGTACAAGGGGCGCTCGGCATGGCACCGGTAAATCTGGGTGCTGAAGATGGCGCTGCGCGCGAGAGCGTGCGCGGTGACGAGGTTGTTCCTCAGTCCGTATTTGAGCGGCAACTTGTGCCACGTTGACAGTGTGTCGTCCTGTATTGAGGTCATCTGCTTTCCCGTCGTTGGGGTTACATGGCCGCCCGACGGACGGCAGTGAGTATATGTCGGAGGACAGCTCATGCCGGGGTCGTGGGGACTTGAGGCTGACGCGGCGGGGACTTTTGGCTAGGAAGCGGGGACTTGTGGCTGGGAGGTGTGTGAAAACGACGAGCAAATACCGGGACATTTGCCGTTTCGTGGACGGCAATACATAAGTAAGAGATATTCAATCAAGGGGCTTGGAGGATTAATTCAGCTCGCTTCGCTCGCCGCCGCAGATGGAAGTTTTGCCGCCTGCGAGGGCCGCGTGTGTCTGTGCCCCGTGTGAATCGGCTTGCCAGGGCGGGCTGCGTACGGTCTTCCGGG
>NZ_SMRP01000004.1:294581-442566 GCF_004353915.1 Paraburkholderia silviterrae
GCTGAGGTGCTCGCCGCCCACCGTTTTTCGGGGCAGTGTTCCGAATGCACTGCTCGTGTCGGGAAGGCTGGGTGTGCGCAGCCGGTCGTCGCCCCCTTGGTCAGCCAGTGGTCGCGGGCGTGAGCATTTGGCCGGCTTGCGTAAATCATTCACCGAGATAGGGAGCGGGGACTTGTGGCTACTGGTGTACGTGCGTCGCCGTGACAACAATGGCGGATGACCGCCAGCGTAGCTTTCGCCAGCCAGTGTGTCGTCCTACATTGCGGTCATCTGCTTTCCCGTCTTTGTGGTTACATGGCTGCCCGGCGGACGGCAGTGAGGATATGTCGGAGGACAGCTCGTGCCGGGGTCGTGGGGACTTGTGGCTGGCGCGGCGGGGACTTTTGGCTAGGAAGCGGGGACTTGTGGCTGGGAGGTGTGTGAAAACGACGAGCAAATACCGGGACATTTTGCCGTTTCGTGGACGACAATACATAAATAAGAGATATTCAATCAAGCGGCTTGGAGGATTAATTCAGCTCGCTTCGCTCGCCGCTGCACATGGAAGTTTTGCCGCCTGCGAGGGCCACGTGTGTCTGTGCCCCGTGTGAATCGGCTTGCCAGGGCGGGCTGCGTACGGTCTTCCGGGCACTGAGGTGCTCGCTGCCCGCCGTTTTCCGGGGCAGTGTTCCGAATGCACTGCTCGTGTCGGGAAGGCTGGGTGTGCGCCGCCGGTCGTCGCCCCTTGGTCAGCCAGTGGTCGCTGACGTGAGCATGTGGCCGGCTTGCGCAAATCATTCACCGAGATTGGGGGCGGGGACTTGTGGCTACCGGTGTGTGCAATGTCGTGACAACAGTCACGGATGACTCCAGCGTAGCTTTCGCCAGAGAGTTAGACACAATTTTTCGGATGCACGCCCGAAGCCAAAGCGGGCGTCGAGTCGTGGGGAAATGCTTCCGGCATGTCACTTGGCTCCATCTCATTGCGGCACTAAAAATTTGATAGGAGCTTGGCTGGTCATTGCGTCCTCCGTTGGTTTTCGGGGAGCCACAGATTTCAGGCGGTCCTGCTGTGCGAACCGCAAGGTCCATGCCGAGCGGGCGGTGCCGAAGCCGGACTCAAAGTCTCACCGAGTCGTTATCTTCGGTTTGTGAAGCCAGATAGGCGGGCTGCGCGGTTTTGTTTTTCCGTCCGGAAAGTGAATTTAAATTGATGAAAGTGTCCTATTTTCTCTAATATTCTCGGGTTGCCGCCTCACAAGCGTTGCGAAAGACACAGGGTTGTCGGTCGCGAACCGCGCTTGCGCGCATTGTGGCTGTAGCTAGAAAAACGCACCGGAAAATCAAACAACATGCTTCCCTTCGCACCAGGTTCGCGAGCCGTAATCCGCGATGAAGAATGGCTGATTCGCCGTGTTGACCCCACGACCGATGGCGGTTCGATGTTGACTTGCGACGGCGTCTCAGCGCTGGTTCGAGGTCAGTCAGCGCTGTTTCTGACCGAACTAGAAGACACGATTGAGGTCCTCGACCCAGCAGAAACCGAGCTGGTGCCCGATACGAGCCCCACGTATAACGCGACGGTCCTGTACCTCGAAAGCCTGCGGCGACGTGGCGTGGCGAACGACGCGCGCATCCATCTCGGACATCGTGGCGTGATGAACGTCGTGCCGTACCAGCTTGACCCTGCGCTTCAGGCGCTGCATCAACCACGCTCGCGCATTCTGATTGCCGACGCCGTCGGTCTTGGTAAGACACTGGAAGCAGGAATTCTTGCCACCGAGCTGATTCAGCGCGGGCGTGGCAAGCGCATCCTCGTCGTCACACAGAAGGCAATGCTTACGCAATTCCAAAAGGAATGGTGGAGTCGCTTCACGATTCCGTTGGTCCGCCTCGATTCCGTGGGCCTCGCCCGGGTGCGCAACCGGATTCCGACGAACCATAACCCGTTCAACTATTTCGACCGCAGCATCATCTCCATCGATACACTTAAAAGCAATCTCGAGTATCGGAACTATCTCGAGAACGCATGGTGGGACATCATCGTCATCGACGAATGCCATAACGTCGCCGCGCGTGCGGGCGAAGGCGCCCTGTCTCGTCGTGCACGCTTGGCGCGGCTGCTGTCCAGCCGTTCAGATACGCTCATCTTGCTGTCCGCGACACCTCATGATGGCTCCGCTCGCAGCTTTGCGTCGCTGATGAGCCTGCTGGACCCGACGGCCATCCCCGACCCGGATGATTACACGCCAGAGGATTTTCGCAGCAAGGGGTTGGTCATCCGTCGGTTCAAGAAGGACATCAAGGACCAGGTGCAATCGGATTTCCAGGAACGCAGGACGCTTTGCCTGCGCCAGGATGCCAGTGCAGAGGAGGAGGCCGCGTACCGTGCGCTGCTCGACGTGCCTTTCACGCAGAGCGGCCAAAGGAACGGCGGGCGCCAGCAGGAGCTGCAGCGCGTGGGCATGCAGAAGGCGCTGTTCTCGAGTCCCGCGGCGGCCCTGAAGTCGACCGACAGGCGTATTGCGGTGTTGCGGAACAAATCTGGTTCGACGCCCGAAGAGCTGTCCGAGGTAGACGGTCTTGAGGTCCTGGCTGATGCGCTCAACGTGCTCGTCAATGACTCCACTGCGCGCAGCTTCAGCAAATACCAGCGACTGCTCAAAGAGCTGCGTTCGGATGAGTTCGGTTGGCAGCCGCATAATGCAGATGACCGTCTGGTCATCTTCTCCGAGCGTATCGACACACTAGAGTGGCTGCAAAGACAGCTTACCGTTGACCTTCGGCTCAAGTCGAATCAACTGGCCGTATTGCATGGCGGCTTGCCCGACACCGACCAGCAGTCACTGGTCGAGCGCTTCGGTCGCAAGGAGGACACGCTGCGTGTGTTGCTGTGTTCCGATGTCGCGAGTGAAGGTCTGAACCTGCATTACTTCTGCCATCGCCTCGTGCACTTCGACCTCCCGTGGTCGCTGATGGTGTTTCAGCAGCGGAATGGTCGTGTTGACCGGTATGGGCAGAGGCATCAGCCGAATATCCTCTATCTGTTTACCGAAACGGAGAGCGAAAAGATTCGTGGCGACCTGCGCATCCTTGAAATTCTGCAGGCTAAGGACGAGCAGGCGTACCAGAATCTCGGTGACCCCTCGGCGTTTCTCAACGTTTTCGACCCGGATAAAGAAGAGGCAAAAGTCGCCGATTTCATGGCCGACGGGATGCAACCGGAGGAAGTTGAAGCTCAGCTCGAGCAGAATGCTGCGAACGACAGTACCGACGAAGACGATGGCGATTGGTTGATGCAGCTCTTCGGTGGTGGCGCGGACGGTCCAGATGGTCACATGGACCATACTCCCGCTACGGCTGCCAGTAGCAGTCTCGACCAGATTGACGACCGCGCATCGCTGTTCCAGAGTGATTACCACTTCGCGAACATCGCCCTCACGCAGCTCAATCAGGGGCAGACGTTGTGCGACTGGGCCGCGCACGACGAGGAACAGGTCATCACGTTGACCGCCCCGCGCGACCTACAGGAACGCCTGCGGCAGCTCCCACGTGAAGTACAAGCCGACAACGACCATTACACGCTTTGTGCCAACACGAAGAGTATGATGGACGAGATTGAAATTGCCCGTCAGGCGCGCTCCGAAGAAGAAACTTGGCCTCAGCAGCACTACCTATGGCCGCAGCATCCCATTATGGAGTGGCTTGGTGACCGGGTACTCACGCACTTCGGTCGACACAAGGCGCCGCTGCTGCAAAGCCACAAGCTTGCGCCCGATGAACAAGCGTTCATCCTGATGAGCCTGATTCCGAACCGAAAAGGCCAGCCGCTGCTGGTCGAATGGCAGGTAGCCTGCCGCAACGGTGACGGCGTGTTCGCGTTGGATTCGTTCGACACTTTCATTGAACGTGCAGGTATCCGCGCAGGTGGTCTGCCAAACCGTGGAGAAACGCTCGCGCTGCAGGCACTCCAAGCGAAGATGCAGCACGCACTGCCACTGGCAGTGAAATATATGCACGAGTTCATGGTGGAGCGCCAGCAGACCTTCTCTACTGACATGCAGGCGAGGCTGAAGGACACACTTGTCGAGCTGGAGCGCCTGCAAGGGCGTCAGATGGAGCAGCTTGCGCTGAACCTTGAAAAGCAGCTTGAGACCGTCAAGCAAGGCCGCTTCGAGCGGCGCAGCCAGCAAATCCACAAAGTATTTGATGAGTACCGCCGCTGGGTGGAGGACACCCTGACGACCGAGCCGCGGCCCTGGATTCAGGTGCTTGCCGGTGTGTGCCATCCCCAAGCTGCCGGAGTCTGAACATGCCCGTACTTGACGCCGTACAAACCTTTGCTGGTATCAGCAACGAAAACGAGTTCTACAGCCACACGTACCTGACCGCTGTATTCAAGGATGACATCAGGGACCGTCTGACCGACTGGGATGCTGAGGAAACGCAGCACCCTGGCGACGACGCTCACCGCGCTCCGTACAAGCGGCTGCAGGGTTGGGCGCAGCGGTGGTTTGCTCTACGCGGTCAGGTGACGCGAGGCCGTGATGAATATGAGCGCTGGCAGCTTTTCATGGAGCTGCAGAATGGCTTGATGCAGGCGCTCGGCTATCGCCAGTCGCCGCGCACGCTCACGTTGCACGAGTTCGTCAGCGGGTTACCAGTGCCGGTCTGGGATGTACAGGGAACGCGCCTCGCTATCATTCCGGCCTATCATCCTGGCGCAGAAGACGACGACCTCCTCGACCACCAGCTCACTGCGTTCCATTATGGTGGTGAGCCGGTGCCTAGCGAGTTGCGCGGTGAGACATGGGCGACGATGCTGTCCGACGCCGTGTTCGGCGCTGACAGCCCGCCCCGTTATGTGCTGCTGGTTGGCCTTGATGAATGGTTACTGCTCGACCGCTACAAGTGGCCGAACAACCGCGCTCTGCGATTCAATTGGGCCGACATACTCGACCGCAAGGACGCGGACACGCTCAAGGCATGCGCTGCGCTGCTGCATCAGGATTGCCTTGCCCCAGGCGAAGGCGGTAGTCTGCTCGAGAGCCTGGATAGCAATGCACACAAGCATGCGTTCGGCGTCAGCGAGGACCTTAAGTACGCGCTGCGCGAGGCCATTGAAATCCTCGGCAATGAGGCCGCGCGCCAGCTCGACGAACTTGCCACGGGCAGCAAGAAGAGCATCTACTCCGGCGCCTACAAGCTCGATGCCGGCACGCTGAGCCTCGAGTGTCTGCGGCTTGTGTACCGGCTGCTCTTCATGTTTTACATCGAAGCGCGCCCGGAGCTGGGCTATGTGCCAATCCAGAAGAGCGAGGTCTACCTCAAGGGCTACAGCCTCGAAAGCCTGCGCGACCTGGAGATGCAGCCGCTCATCACCCAGCACGCGCGCGAGGGCAGATATTTCGACATGACGCTGCGGCGGCTGTTCAGCCTGGTTGCCCATGGTTGCGGCATGGAGAACCAGCAACACTTGCACGAGATGGTCCAAGGTGCGATGGACATCTTTGCGCTGGCACCGCTTGACAGTCGCCTGTTCGACGACAGCACCATGCCGTTGCTTGATAAGGTGCATTTCCCGAACGAGGTGTGGCAGCGCGTCATCCGTCTGCTGTCGCTCAGCAAGGTACAGGGAAAGGGCCGTCGCCTTGGTCGCGTGAGCTACCAGATGCTTTCGATTAACCAGTTGGGCGCAGTGTACGAGGCGCTGCTCAGCTACCGCGGATTCTTTGCCGAGGAAGACTTGTACGAAGTCAAACCCGCGCCGAAGAAAGCAGGTGCGGCAAGCAGCAGTGACGACGAAGATGGCGACGATGACGACGTTGACGACACCACCAGCCGCCGCGCGCGCGCAAGCGACTCCGATGCCGACAAGCTCGAAAACGCCTGGTTTGTGCCACGCAGCCGCATCGACGAATACCGTGACGACGAAAAGGCCTACGACGTCGATGAGAACGGCCGTCGCAAGCTGCGCATATATCCGAAAGGCTCATTCATCTACCGTCTTGCGGGCCGGGACCGGCAGAAGAGCGCGAGCTACTACACCCCCCAGGTGCTCACGCAAAGCCTGGTGAAATATGCTCTCAAGGAGCTGCTGGCCAGCGAGCGCGTGAAATGCGCCGACGATATTCTGACGCTCACGATATGCGAGCCCGCAATGGGCAGTGCGGCGTTTCTGAATGAAGCGGTCAACCAGCTGGCGGAAGCCTACCTGGAGCGTAAGCAGGCTGAACTCAAGCAACGCATCCCGCACGACGAGTACCCGCAAGAACTGCAGAAGGTACGCATGTACCTGGCCGACCGCAACGCGTTCGGTGTGGACCTGAACCCTATCGCGGTGGAGCTGGCCGAAGTGTCCATCTGGCTGAACGCTATTTACGGCGGTGAGGATGAGCATGGCAGGCCGTTGCCAGCACGTGTGCCGTGGTTCGGTTATCAGCTCTTTACCGGCAACAGCCTCATCGGCGCGCGTCATCAGGCGTTCAAAGCGACAGCGCTGGTCAAGGGCGCAAAGCCTGCGTGGCACGAAGAGCCGCCCCGTCGAGTCACCGCGCACGCACTCCGACAGCATGACGAAATCTGGCACTTCCTGCTGCCAGACCCCGGTATGGCGAACTATACCGACAAGGACGCGAAGAAACTCTATCCGCAAGATTTTGAGCGCCTGAAGACCTGGCGCAAGGCCTTTGCCGCACCACTCGCCGACTTCGAGATTGCGCGTCTGCAGCAGCTCAGTGCAAGGGTGGACGAACTGTGGGCGGAGCATACCGAGGCGCTTGCACGTGACCGCATCCGTACCGAAGACGCGTTGGCGGTGTGGCCGCACAAGGAGGGAACGAAAGGCACTGGCGCTGGCCAAATGAGTCGTGCCGAAAAGGACACCATCCGCCGCGAAGGCTTGCTCAATGAGGATGGTGACCTCGCTACCCCGTTCCGGCGTTTGAAGCTGGTAATGGACTACTGGTGTGCGCTGTGGTTTTGGCCCATTACCGAATCGGCACAACTGCCGCCCCGCGAGCAATGGTGGATGGAGATTGGCGCCATCCTCGAAGGTAACGTGGTGGACGTGTTCCCGCAACTTGGCCTCGACTTGCAATCTGCCGAACGGGGGCAACCTCAAGCGCTGGTGCCGGAGATTCAAGGTAGCTTGATTGGTTTCGAGACCCAGCTTCCGCTGACTGAATCGGCGGTGCAGCCTAAGTTGCATGACAAGCTTGGACAGCTGCGTATCAGCAAGCTGCGCCAGCTTTTTCCGCGCGTGGCGATGGTAGAAGCCATCGACGACGTGCGTCACTTCATGCACTGGGAACTGTGCTTCGCCGATGTACTGCTGCGCAATGGCGGATTTGACCTGATTCTAGGGAATCCACCCTGGATTAAGGTGGAGTGGAACGAGTCCGGCGTACTGGGCGAACGAAACCCCATCTTCGCCATTCGGAAAATCAGCGCAAGTGACCTAGCCAAACTCCGGGCGCAAGCCTTTGAAGAGTTTTCTGGGTTGCAGGCGACATGGACCGAGGAATTGCAGCAAGCAGCAGGCATGCAGAACTTTCTCAATGCCGTGCAGAACTACCCGCTGCTCCAAGGCATGAAGGTCAATCTTTACAAGTGCTTTATGCCACTGGCTTGGGGGCTGAGCGGGACAAATGGTGTGACGGGTCTGCTACATCCGGAAGGCCCTTACGACGACCCTGAAGGTGGCGAACTGCGCGAGGCGCTATATCGAAGGCTGCGGTTCCATTTTCAATTTCAGAATCAGAAAATGTTGTTCCCAATCGGCCACAGGGAAAAATACAGTATTAACATTTACGGAGCGCAGCTACGGCATCCATCTTTCGACACTATCGCTAACCTTTTTGTGCCAAGCACCGTAGATGCTTGTTACCAACATGACGGCACGGGATTACCGGGTGGCATTAAGAACGAAGATGCGCAGTGGAACACGTCCGGGCACCGTGACCGTGTCGTTGGCGTGGATGACGCTGCATTGGCGACATTTGCTCGACTATACGACGAGCCTGACACTCCACCGCTTCGCGCGCGTCTGCCAGCCGTGCATGCCAACGAATTGAACAGTGTGCTCAAAAAACTGGCCGCTTATCCGAGCCGTCTTGCGGATTTGGGGGATGGCTATTTTTCTACGCAACATTGGAACGAAAAGCTCGCACAGGACGAGGGCATCATCGTGCGCCGCTCGATTGGCGACAATGGTTTCGCTACCACGCCGGAAGGGTGGGTTTTGTCGGGGCCGCATTTCTTTGTGGGCAACCCCCACATGAAGACTCCGCGGAAGGTATGTACCGAGAAGGGCCACTACGACGTCATCGACCTCGAAACCCTGCCCGAGGACTACCTGCCGCGTACCAACTATCGGCCGATGGTCGACCGGGCTGAGTACGCGCGCCGCACGCCTGCGGTGTCTTGGGTCGAGCCCGGGGAGGCAACTGCGAAGCCAGTAACGGCGTACTATCGGTATGCGCATCGGCGGCGCATCAGTACTAGCATGGAGCGAACGCTCATTCCGACGCTCGTACCTCCGGGAAGCGCGCACATTCACCCGGTGCTTTCTCTGACCTTTAGGGACCCCAAATACCTGACGGATTTGTCCGGCTTCGCTGCTTCTGTGGTCGCTGACTTCTTTGTGAAGTCAACGGGCCTAGCCGATTTGTACGAAGGCACTCTTGGGCGACTACCACATTTGAGTTTGTTCTCGGTTGCGGCTCGGTCCCTTTCGTTGAACTGTCTTACGAGCCACTACGCGCGACTGTGGGAACAGGTCTACGACCTCGCATTTGTCGACCAAATATGGAGCCAGTCCGAAAATCCGCGTTTGCCGCAAGATTTCTGGCAAAACCTCACAAGCACATGGACACGCGATTGCGCTTTGCGCAGCGACTACGCACGCCGCATGGCGTTGGTAGAAATCGATGTGCTGGTGGCGAAAGCATTGGCGCTCACGCTCGATGAACTTCTGCTTATCTACCGCGTGCAATTTCCGGTGATGCAGGGCTACGAGCGCGACACCTGGTATGACATCAAGGGTCGAATTGTCTTCACCAACAGCAAGGGCCTGACTGGCGTCGGTCTACCGCGCAAGGGCAGCCGCAACACGCCGAACACGCGCATCGTAACGCCGGACGGAAAGCCGCGCGAAGGCAACTTCGCCTGGGAGGACCTCTGGACCTATGCTGATGCAGAGGTCGGCGACAGTGAGGATGTCGTCAAGGCAGGTGGAAAACCGAAGGTTCCTGATGGGACCGTCATTACGCAATGGGTAACCGATGACACGCTTCCTGGTGGCCCGCGCACCGTTGAGCGTACCTACGTCGCGCCCTTCGCCCGAGCCAATCGTGAAGACGACTATCGCACCGCGTGGGCGGCGTTTGCGACAGACAATGCTTGAACCTGAGTAACTGCTTCAGCCCAAGCTGACGCCCTCATATAGAAATCCAACAGGAAGAAGCAACAGATGCTCCCTTCGCTGCTCGCAAGAGACATTCAGACTGGTCTGAAACAGTTCCTCATATCGGCGTATGAGCCGGCCGATTCGTTCACTCATGGCCTGATGAGCCGCTTTGTCGAGGGCGAGGACAACTGGCTCAAGGGTCCCTATGTGCAGATTGGCCTTCCCTTCAGCATTGGTACGGCTGGCCATAAATTCTTCACGAGCTTCGACACCCAGTACGAGGGCTTCAGCCATCAAGAAAGGGCTTGGGAGCGACTGTCCAGTGACCGCAAAGCGCTGAGCGCACTGGTTGCCACCGGCACCGGTAGCGGAAAAACCGAGTGTTTTTTGTACCCAGTGCTCGACCACTGTGCCCGCGCCCGCGCGGAGGGCGAGGCAGGCATCAAGGCACTGGTCATCTACCCGATGAATGCACTTGCGTCCGACCAAGCGCGTCGTATTGCTGAACAGGTCGCGAAGGTGACCGCGTTTGCCGGATTGCGCGTAGGTCTGTACGTCGGCGGTCAAGTTGCATCACCTGGAGAAGGAACCGTGATGACCCCGCACGGCGTCATTACCGACCGCGAAACGCTACGCAAGAATCCGCCGGACATCTTGTTGACCAACTACAAGATGCTCGACTACCTGATGCTGCGCCCAAAAGACCGGCAACTGTGGGCGTCTAACGCAGCGACCACGCTACGCTACGTGGTGGTCGATGAGCTGCACACCTTCGACGGCGCCCAGGGCACGGACCTCGCGCTGCTGCTGCGCCGTCTGCGAGCGCGTTTGCAGATGCCGGAGAACCATCTCATCTGTGCGGGAACGTCTGCGACGCTTGGCGATGCTTCGGATACGAGTCCGCTGCGGCAGTACGCAGAAGAGGTGTTCGGCGTGGCTTTTCCGGAAGACTCGGTCATTACCGAAAGTCGCCAGTCGATGGACGAGTTTCTGGGCGATTCGACGGTCGATTACATGTTCGCCTATCGCCCGGAGGTGATGGAACATCTCAACCCGACACGCTATGCCAAGCCCGAGGAGGCTGTAGCGACGTGGTTTCCGCTGTTTTTTCTGGGCACTGCCGAGCTGCCGGATGTTCGCAATGCCGAATGGCGCCAGAAACTCGGGACGCTCCTCAAGCGCCACCAGTTGTTCGTCAACCTGCTTAGGCTCGCTAAAGACGGAACCGTCAGCTATCGGGAACTGACCGACGCCTTCGCACGCAGCATGCCGGCGGCGAGCAGCGACGATGTTGGCAAGGTTACCGATGCACTGCTCGTACTGGTTGCATGGGCTCGCCGCGAGCACGACCTGCCATTGGTCACGCTTCGCATCCAGCTCTGGATACGGGAGCTACGCCGCATGGTTGGCAAGCTCAGTACCGTGCCGGAGGAAATTCAGCTACACAGTGAGCGCGACTTGCCGGGCGAACGTGATGGCGTCTATTTGCCTATGGTGCAATGTAGCCAGTGCCGCACCACGGGGTGGCTGTCCCGACTGGTCGAAGGCAGCTCGCGTCTTTCCGTCAAACCCGACGAGATTTACAACACATGGTTTGACCGTCGGCCTGAGGCCACGCGGCTCTATGCCGCCGAGAGCGTTGGTCGCAGTCATGTCGAGGGCGTCCCAGCACGCGTGTGCGTGTCGTGCGGAACCATACAGCAGTCTCGAGATGCGTGCGTCGCGTGCGGCTACCAGGAGTTGCTGGACGTCTTCCGAGTCACGGCCAAGCGCACCCAGATGCGTGGCGAGGCCCAGTTCACGCTGCACGACACGACGTGCCCGGCTTGTGGCGAGGACGACAAGCTGCTGCTCCTTGGTGCCAGAAACGCGACGCTGGGTTCCCAGGTAGTGGAATCGAGCTGGGCAAGCGTCTTCAACGACGACAAGAAGCTCATCGCGTTCTCGGATTCCGTGCAGGACGCCGCCCACCGCGCTGGGTTCTTCGGCGCACGGACATACATGAACAACGTTCGAACGGCCCTGGCCCATGTGATGGATGAGCTTCAGCAGCCGGTTATCCCATGGAGCTTGTTCCTGGACGAGGTGGAGACGCGTTTCGGCACCGAAGGTTCGGTGCTGTACATGTCGCCGGAGACGGTGGTCTCGGAATTCATCGCGCCGAACATGACGTGGCAGCGAGACTGGGCAGTGGAACTGTTGCAGCATCAGCGCCTGCCGAACGAGAGCAAGCTGCCTGCGCGTGTAAAAAAACGCTTCCTCTGGCAGGCCTACAGCGAGATGACATACCACAGCCAGCGCGGGCGCACGCTTGAGCGGATTGGTAAGGCTGTGCTGTCGGTACCTTGGGCAGATGTCGAGGCTGTGGCGAGAAGGCTGACACCATCGTTGCGTGAGCAGTACGGTGTGCATGGGCTGGAAGTGCAGACTGTGACCCAGTGGCTGTGGGGCATGCTCACGCACATGCGTCGCCGTGGCGCCGTCATGCACCCCGAACTTGCCACCTACGCTGGCGACGGTAAGACCTATGCATTGAGTTTTTTGGGCGGACGTGCAGAATGGATGCCGAGGATGGGGGAATTTACGGCACGGCCAATATTCCTGACCCTCGGCAAGCAGAGCGGATTCGACAAGCTTACGGGCACGCGGCGGTCCACGTGGTACGACCGCTGGGCGTACGTTGTGCTGGGGCGCGATACGCTCCTGCCAAACGGTATTGCTCCAGACCTGTGCAAGGACGCCCTCTGTGCGATGCGCGACGCGGGCCTGCTGGTGATGACATCCCATCACCAAGGTGATACCTGGGCGCTGAATCCTGACCGTCTCGCGCTGTATTTGGATGTCTCGTTCATTGCAACCAAGGGCAGCAAGCGGCACCTGTCCGTCCCGCGCGAGTTCGCCGAGCATCTCATCGGTATGCCGTGCCTCGATGCCCCGGAATCGACCTACGAAGTGCCGGTGCCGGATGCCGCGAACTGGTGGGTCAAGCGCTTTAGCCAGGGCGACTTGCGTCGGGTCATCGCCGCCGAACATACCGGCCTGCTCGAGCGCAAGGAGCGTGAGGACCTTGAAGGCCGGTTCAAAAGCAGGCAACCAAAGCCCTGGTACGAAAACCTGCTTTCTGCCACGCCGACCCTCGAGATGGGCGTCGACATCGGCGACCTCTCGTCCGTGATGCTGTGTTCGGTGCCGCCGAACCAGGCAAGTTTTCTGCAGCGCATCGGTCGCGCAGGGCGCCGTGACGGCAACGCGATGGCCACGACGCTTGCCGACGGCAACAGCCCGCATGACCTGTACTTCTTTGCCGAAACCGGCGAGATGCTCGGTGGCGAGGTGGCGCCGCCGGGCGTGTTTCTGGGAGCTGCAGAGGTTCTGCGTCGCCAGTTGTTTGCCTTCTGCATGGATGACTGGGTGGCAAGCCTGACCAATACGGCAGCTCTACCGGAGAAGACTTCGCAGGCACTCGATGCGATGGAGCAGGCAAAGCAGGACCGTTTCCCGTACGTGCTGTCCGAATATGTGCTGCAGCACGAGCAGCGACTGTTCGACGGTTTTATTAGCCTGCTCCCGGATGCTGTCAGGAATAACGGCGCAGTCTGTGGACGGCTTGCTGACTTCATGCAGGGGCAGGGTGAGTCCGATGGCCTGCGAGCAAGACTGATTAAGTCCTTGACCGAATTGATGGAAGAACGGCGCGACTATAAGAAGCGCAAGGACGACCTCGACAAGCGCAAGGGCAAACTCCAACAGCGACCGCAGGATGACGCGACGCGGGAGGAAATCGACCAGTTGCTCCGCGAGCGAGATAAGCAGCTGGAACTCATCAAGGAAATCAACGGACGCGACCTGCTCAACACGCTGACTGACGCGGGCCTGATACCGAACTACGCGTTCCCTGAGGCCGGCATCGAACTGAAATCCGTGCTGTGGCGCAGGCGTGGGTCCGACGAGCCGGGCCAGGGCGGGTATGTCACACTCAACACGCTCAAATATGAACGGCCGGCACAGTCGGCGCTGTCCGAATTCGCTCCGGAAAATCGTTTCTACGCGAACCAGCGCAGGGTCGAAGTCGACCAGATAAACATGAATCTGGCGAGCACTGAGCCCTGGCGTTTCTGCCCTTCATGCCATCACATGCAGAATCTGGTCGTCGAGCCGGACGTACACATGACCTGTCCGCGTTGTAACGATGCGATGTGGGGTGATGCAGCGCAGAAGCGAACGCTGTTGCGCTTCAGGCAAGCTATCGCAAACAGTAACGACATTGAGGTCCGCATCGACGACAGTGCCGAGGACCGTGAGCCGAAATATTATGTTCGGCAACTGATGGCGGATTTTGGGCCAGGCAATGTCCGCAAGGCGTGGCAAATCAGTACCGGCCAGTTGCCGTTTGGCTTCGAGTTCATCGACCGTGTGACCTTCCGCGATGTCAATTTCGGCGAGCTCGCCAAGCCCGGTGAGAACTTCAAGGTGGCGGACAAGGTCTCGGCGCGACCCGGCTTCAAACTATGCCGCCACTGCGGCAAGGTTCAGAAGGCGCCAAGGCGCAATAGCGTCGCCGCGGAACAGAACCACAGCTTTGATTGCCAGAAGCGAGAAAGCAATGACCCTGCTGACTTGCTCGAGTGTTTGTACCTGTATCGCGAATTCGAATCTGAGGCGCTTCGCATCCTGGTCCCGTACACGAAGAACGGCGTTGATGAAGGGGTCGTCCAGTCCTTCATGGCCGCCGTTCAGTTGGGCCTGAAAAAGCGCTATGGCGGCAAGGTGGACCACCTGCGCATGGTGCTCCAGGACGAGCCTGGCAAGGACGGTGGGCCACGTCGCTTCTACGTCATGCTGTACGACTCGGTCCCAGGCGGAACGGGGTACCTGCAGGAGTTGCTGGAGCAAGGCGCGAAGACGCTGGGTGACGTGCTGCGTATGGCGTTGCAGGCCGTCACATCTTGCCCGTGCAACGACGACGCTGAAAAGGACGGTTGCTACCGCTGCGTCTACCAGTACCGCCTTGGCCGCAACATGGACCTGGTCTCACGCGACACGGCGAAGTCGGTCTTGGGTGAACTGGTTGGGGCGCTCGACAAGCTGCAAGCCGTCGAAACCATCTCCGACATATATATCAACCCGAATTTCGACTCGGTCCTTGAGGCCCGCTTTCTGGAGGGGCTCAAACGCCTCAGTGGTGTCGGGGACCTGCCGCTTATCAAGCTGGTCCAGGACGTGGTCAACGGCAAGGCGGGATACGTGCTCGAGGTTGGCAGCCAGCGCTACCGGATTGAACCGCAGTGCAATCTGGGTAGCGACGACGGGGTGGCGATACCCAGCAAGCCGGACTTCGTCATCTGGCCTTGGGCTACGTCAACCAGACGCCGGCCAATCGCGGTGTTCTGCGATGGCTGGACGGACCATCAGAACTGCGTGCGCGACGACGCGGCCAAACGTAGCGCCATCGTGGCGAGTGGCCGTTATTGGGTCTGGTCAGTAACGCACAACGATGTCGCCTCTGCGCTCAAGGGCGAACTCAACACCGACCTCGATTCACCGCTAGAATCGATGGGCCGCCACGATGGCAAGGTGGCCCCGGCGAGCGTTCCCCGGGCGCAGGAAAAGGCATTTACCCACCATGCGCTAGCCCGCCTGCTTGCATGGCTCGCCTCGCCCGCGTCACAGGAAGACGACCAGGGACTCAAACAGTTGCAGCGTAATGCGTTGTGGCTGGGTTTCCTGATGGTGCCGAACGACCCTGACGACCGTGCTGCGTGTGAGCACGCAAAAGCTCAATGGGTAGAACGCCTGCCTGAGCATGTACGGGCAGCCGGCAATGGATTTGCGCCGAGCGTATCGAAATCGCGGGACGCGCAATGTCGCTATTTCGGCAACTGGCCGCTGGTCATTGCCAAAACTGGGCTTGAAGCGCCATCTGGCTGGTCTGCACCCGGTGTACTGGTCCTGGAGGACATTAGCGTCGAGAGTAAGGAGGCCTTGCATACGGCCTGGCGTCAGTGGCTACACGTGTTCAACACGACCCAGACGTTGCCGGCGATGTGGCTCGTGACGACTTCCGGACTGGATGCGCATGATTACGATGTCCTGAGTCCGTCTGCAGCAGAAGGCGTCCTACCAGCCCAGCCGACTGCTGCAACCGCGCTGGGTGGCGCCTGGCAGGAAGCACTGGGGCAGGCGCTCGATGAGATGAAGGCCGGGCTGCAGAAGCTGGCCGAGGACGGTGCACGGATACCGGAACTAGGCCTTGAGCTCACTGACGAGAAGGGCAAGGTCGTCGCGGATGCGGAACTTTGCTGGGTCAACCGGAAACTCGCCGTATTGCGCGATGACCAGGCTGACCTCGCCCAGGAGTGGGCAGCAGCGGGCTGGACAGTCTTGGTCCTTGATGAATCAATGACCAGCATTGACGGGGGCGATTGGGTATCCGCCGTTGCCGTTAAGCTTGACCTCAACATGCCGAACGAGGAATCACAGTGAGTCTGAAGCCGAAAGTTGCCCTGAGCAGCGAATTTCTGGCACAGCTGGCGAAGCTGCCATCCAGCATCCATACGAAGGTTCTGAAATGGGCCATCGGGTTTCAGACCAACCCGACAAGTTCTGGTACCAACTACGAGAACATCAAGGATGCGCGTGACCCCAACTTGAAGTCCGTTCGCGTGGATGGTGACTGGCGCGGCATCGTCTTCAAGCCGTCGTCCGGTGATGTCTACGTGTTGCTCTACGTTGGTCCCCATGACGAAGCATACCGCTGGGCAGAAAACCGCAAGCTCACCATCAACCCGGTTACCGGTGCGATGCAGTTGATAACCCTCGAGCATGTGAAAGAGCACGCGCCGGCGAGTGAAGTCACGCAGCCTGCTGAACCGGCACTGACAAGCGCGGTGCAGGCCGCGCCGCCGCTCTTTACCGCGCTCGACGACCGGGAACTGATGAGTCTTGGGGTTCCCCAGGAGCTGCTGGGACCAGTGCGTTCGATTGCCAGCGACACCGAACTCGATGCAATGCAGGACCGTCTGCCTGTCGAAGCGTACGAGGGACTGTTTCTCCTCGCGGCGGGTGATACGGTCTCACAGGTTCTGACCGCGCGAGAAAGCCGCATCGACAAAGTCGTCGATACCGAAGACTTTGCGACAGCGCTGAATACGCCGGAGTCACAGTCGCGGTTCGTCGTCGTCGACGACGAAAACCTCGCGGCCATCCTGAACGCGCCACTCGTGCAGTGGCGCATCTTCCTGCATCCGTCGCAGCGCAAGCTCGCCGAGGGTGACCGTAGCGGCCCAGTTCGTGTACTGGGCGGCGCGGGCACTGGCAAGACGGTGCTTGCAATGCATCGTGCCAAGTGGCTTGCCGAGAACCGCTCCAGTGATGCGCAGAAAGTCCTCTTCACCACATTTACGCGTAACCTTGCGACCGACATTGAGCAGAACCTGCGCACGCTGTGCAGCGCCGCGACGCTCGAA
Organism: Paraburkholderia silviterrae; assembly: GCF_004353915.1. Lineage (GTDB taxonomy): Bacteria > Pseudomonadota > Gammaproteobacteria > Burkholderiales > Burkholderiaceae > Paraburkholderia > Paraburkholderia silviterrae. The sequence goes on from NZ_SMRP01000004.1 coordinate 311,436, forward strand.
AAACTGGAAATACGAAACCTCGATGCCTGGGTGCATGGCTTCATGAGAAGCAACAAGCTCGAACACCGTATCGTGTATGAGCGACAGCAGGACGGCCCCCGGCAGGCTTGGGAAGCAGCTCTCGCCGTGAAAGACAGCAGCCTCGACCTGCCGGAAAATTTCTATGAGCAGGAGCTTGAAAAGGTCATCCTTGCTCAGGGGATTACAACCCTTGACGAGTACCGGAAGGCGCGCCGCACTGGTCGTGGGGTGCTGCTCAGCCGCGCGAAGCGTGATGCAGTTTGGCCCGTCTTCGACGAGTACCGCGGCCAGCTCGCCTCCCGCAAGCTCAAGGAAGTGGACGACGCATACCGTGAGGTGACGTCAATGCTTGACGCGGACAATTCGCTCGCCCCGACTTACAGCGCCATCGTCGTCGATGAGACGCAGGATTTTGGCCCACAGGCGCTGAGATTGCTGCGAGCGATGATTTCCGAAGGGCCGAACGACCTGTTCTTTGTTGGCGATGGCCACCAGCGCATCTACAGCCGTCACCGGGCGGCGATGAGCAAATGTGGCATCGATATTCGTGGGCGTTCCAGGAAGCTCTACATCAACTACCGGACGACAGACGAAATCCGTCGGAAGGCGGTCGCGTTGCTTGAGGGCGTGGAAGTCGATGACCTCGACGATGGCCAGGACGAGTCGGGCCGGTACCGGTCGCTCACCCACGGACCTGCGCCAGTCGAAGTTCAAGTCGTTGGAATGGAGGAGGCGGGTGAGAAAGTCCGCGAATTCCTGCATCAGTGGCCAAAGGCGGAGGATGGCCAGTCACCTCACAGCTATTGTGTGGTGGCCTCCAGCGAAAAGAGCCGAGACACGCTCGCACTCCTGCTGCAAAAGGCCGGCGAGCGGACCGTCACGATTACCGCGCAGAGCAATCACACCGAAGAACAAGACGTGGTGCACATGGCCACGATGCATCGGGCGAAGGGCCTAGAGTTCGACTATGTCGCCGTTGTGGCTCCTGGTTCGTACGTCGGGGAGCAGAGCGAAGATAGCAATCGAAGACAGTTGCTCTATGTGGCGCTGACGCGAGCGAAGCGTGGGGCAATTCTGGTGTTGTGCTGATTGAAGCCAGGCTCAAAGCATTGGTATCCCTCATGAAGGTCGAGTCTGTGCTTGTGGTCAGGCGAACCGCGTTTTGTCACTTCTTTCCTGATAACCGGTGTTCTCGTGGCTGTCACTCGGGCTCGCGCAGCAGTAGCTTACTTCGGGTGTGCGAGACCCCAGCCTTTGCCACGTGCGTGGTGACGGAGGGAGCCATGGCCGACGAACTTCCCGTCGGGCATCTCCTCATCGGACGCTGACTGTTGCCTCGGCGCGGTTGGCTGCGGTCGATGCCATAAAGTGATAAACGCCAATTAGGTGTGAAAGAGGTAAGTGCTGGAGCGTTTGAGTTCATACTCGCGAGTCGTGGCCTCCCCTCTAACAGCGCATGGCAGCGTTCGGTACTGTATCCGCGAGATGTTCTGGAGGATGTAGTCCCGCAGCGGTGCGTTGTTACGTGTCCCAGCGCCCAACGGGGACGGTAGTAGCGAGCTCATTCGCAATGCAACGTTGCCACCGCTGCCGCAATAAACGAGGGCTTCTTCATTGCGCAGTTCGTAGACACCTGGGCCAAATGGTGCGACGAGAATTCCAAAGCTGCGCGGGTCGGGGAAGCCCCGCCAGTCTGACCAGTCGGGTGCCATGGGTGCGTCCTGTTGTTCGCTATAGCCTTCATGAAGAAGCCTGCTTTCAAAGGAAACGAATCCGGGTCGTCACCTGCTCCCACTTAATGGGCCCGATTCTCTGCAACTCCTGCATCAGGCGCCGCCGTAAGCGTCCGAGGGACTTGCGAGCATCGTCGACAGTCGCACAGTCCTTCTGCAAATACCAGTAGCTATCTGCGGCAATTGCTTCCAATTCTGACAAAGCATAGCGCCCGGTCTGCACTTCGAGAGCGAGACGCCGCACTTCCTCAAGTGGATGGCGGTGCCAGATACGTCGTAGCTCCTCGTCCAGCGGGGTTACAAACGGGGGAAGTCCGTACCTGCAACGTTCCGCGCGCGCTCGCCGCTCGCGGTGCCATGGAACGTCAGCGGTCGGCGGGTCCACAGATGGACCCGAGGTGTGATTTCGGTCGCGCCTAGTGTGCTCGAGCCTGTAGACGCACATGTCGGCGCTGCCTTCAGTTTGAAACTGACGTCAACGCACCTCATGAAGAGCATTTTCCTTGACCGCCCGCTCCCACTGTAACCGTGCGAGGGAAGGGGCTCGCCGAAACTGCCGAACTACCTTTTACGACTTACCGCCCTCGTGCCGCGCTGAATGCTATCTGAAAGAATTTAGGCGGCTTCTTGAAGCGGGCTGCGGCAATTTTCAGTGACTGGCGGTTTATTCTCGGTAGAGAGGTGAAACTGGCCATTTCGCGGGCCATCATTTTTCACATTATGGGAATTTGGTGCGGGCGAAATTTTCTCGAAGTTTTTTTGCCGGTTTTTGGAAGTGGCTGCCATTAGTCAATATCAGGCGCTTGAGGGGAGGCCATATGGCCCGAAAGTTGACGAAAAAAACCCTTGCTGGCCAGCCGTTGGTACGGCGCCCGCAGGTGGAGGCGGAACTGTCCGAGCTGCGCAAGCTTGGACAGACGGAACTGATTGAACGTATTCGCGGTTCTTCGGGTGGCGCTAAGGGGCGGTGCAGTACCGAGGCGATGATGGCCCTTCTTCGAGACGGGCAGTCCGAGCGGGTGCTCAACGAACTTATCGTTCGCATTCACAGCCGCTTTGCCAGTGTCGCTGAACACAAACTCAAGAGCCGCAACGCCTTTTCGGAAGAGGCTTTGGAGAATGTGATGAGCGCGTTTAACGAGGCGCTCGCCGCTGACATCGCGACGCGCTGTGAAAAGCTCGACTTCTTCGAGGCCTCTTTCTCACTCGCTGTTGCCGGTTTCATCCACAGCGAGGTGCGGCGAGAGATAAGCAGGCGTCTTCGTTACGTCTCGATGACTCCGACGGACGACGACGAGGACTCCGGCGCAGATGACGCGGACGCGTTTGTCGATGTCGACAGCCTGTCCCTTCGCTTGTCACACCCCGAACGTGAAGTCTTTACCCAGCAGCTTCTCGCAGTGTTGAGTCAGCTACCGAGGGAACTGCGCGACGTCGCCGTACCGCTGGCTCTCGGCGTACCAAAGGAATCGACTGACCCGAACGAGACGACGATTGCCACGATGTGCCAAATCAAGCGTCGCGCGATTCAGTATCGCCAAGAACGACTCGTGCAGAAGCTCGCTAACTTCAAGGAGTAACAGAATGTCCCACACCAAGCAGAACACGCCGGAAGTCGACGAAGTTCTTATGCAATTCGCGGCTGAGCGAAGCCTCCCCACGCCGGCTCAATTGCAACATTACATCCAGGAATTCCCGCAGTTCAAGGCGGAGCTTATTGAATTCGCGGCATCCCTCGTCGAAGACCAGTTCCATGGCGAACCTGTGGAAACCGAGACGAGCGAGGCTGCGGCTCAACGCGCTGTCAGTCAGTTCCAGAATCTGCGCTACGAGTACGCAAAACGAGGAGTTCCTGTGTCGTCGGCGAAGGCCGATAACCCTATTGCTCGGCTTTCCAAAGGAGAGTTCGGGGAGCTTGTCGCAAAACTCCAGTTACCTAAGCAAGTTGTGGCAAAGCTTCGAGATAGAAAAATCCGATTTGGAACCATACCGGAACGCCTGATAGATGCATTAGCTTCCGGTTTAGAGGTGGCTAGGGACGGAGTTATAGCGCACCTAATGGCGAGGCCTCAGATGGCGAGGCTTACAACCTCATCATTAAGTCCAGGAGAGCCACGTGAGACTCAACAGGAGTCCTTCGAGGAGGCTCTCGCATCAGCTTGTCTCCCTCCTGAGCAGGTATCTGAAGTGATGAAGCGCTTTTCAAATGAAATTTGAATGATAGAAGGCATTCCTAGGCATTTGGTCACAATCTGATGTGCATCCAGCTCCGATTGGAGCTTTTGTCGTCCCTGAAGATTTACGTCTGATGTCGGTCACTGAAGCGTTGGTACTCAACATTTCAGTGACCGACTTTATACAAGCCGGCTGATGCGGCTGCTTGTCACCTTTCTCCCCTCAAAAAACGTCGCTGCTGCCATTTCGAAGGCACAGACATTCGGCCGTCATCCAGTCGGCGACATTCCGCATAACCCAAAACTCTTGCGCGCGCATTGCCGGTTTCTGACGGTCGCTGCCATATCACTATTGACGGGTTCGTCGATGGTACGTTGGTCGATGCCGTTTGCCGACTGGTTGCGTAGCGCGAAGAGACTTTTTTGCGAATGCGTTGCCGGTTTATGGCGGTCGCTGCCATATCAATATTGAAGGGTTCATTGATGGCGGAAATGCCAGCTGTCAACCAGTCGTTGATGCCTTCGTGATGGAAATTTTTGCGATTGTATTGCCTGTTTTTGACAGACCCTGCCATATGTAATTAAGGCCACGACCAGCACCCGCCGAGAAGGCCAAATTTTAAGGATTGCAAATCACCATGCCTATCTTTTACCAGAAAGAAGATTCGCGCCAGGTTCATACCCTGGATGTTCCCGAGTACGTCACGCTCGTTGAAATTGTGCGCTCGGTCTCCGGTGGTGTGGAGGTAGACCTGAAGGTCTTCGAGGAGGACGGCGACGTCGTGCTCACCGAGGAGATGCTGGTCGAGATTCTCCGTTCCAAGCCGCACCCGAAGTTGCACTTCCACAGCCATCACGAGCTCAAGGTGACGGTCCACTTCAACGGTCGCGAAATTACCCGCACGGCACCGCCCGCCATGACGATTCACCGCTTGAAGCAATGGGCGGATGACAGGTTCGGCATCGACGCCGCGCACGCACCGGAGCACGTGCTGCAGCTCAGCGGTACGACCGAGCGCCCGGCAGGCTCGACGCACCTGGGCACGCTCACGCCCAAGCACCAGCACCACGTGTCGTTCGACCTCGTGCCGAACGAACGCTTCCAGGGCTAAACCATGGACGCAGCTCAACAACTGGTGACCCCCGATGCCCGCGCTTTCCAGGCGGACATCAACGGGCCGCTGTTTCAGATGGGGGTGGCCGACGGCAAGTGGCGCCTCCTGGCGCTCGGCTGGCCGTATGCGGTCATCGAGGTCACGGCGGCCGTCGGTGTGTTCGCGCTTCGCTTCGAGCTCACCGGCTTCTCGGCTAAGCCGCCGACCGCGCAGCCATGGGACCCGGCTCTGAACGGCCCGCTCGCCCATCACAAGTGGCCGCGCAGCAAGGGCGGTCGGGTCAAAGACGTTTTCCGGACCGATTGGCTGGGTGGTACTGCGCTTTACCTGGCGTGCGACCGACGCACCATCGAGGGACACCAGAATTGGGTGGCCCAGATGCCCGCCAGGTTGTGGAAACCCGGCGGTTCGATTGTCCAGTATCTCGAGGAAATTCATGTCCTTCTCAATTCGCAAGACTTTACGCCGCCTTTGGTCGCCGCAGCATAAGTTGGCCTGTTCGGCGCAGCTGTGGCGTGAGCTCGTGGAGGAACTGCGCGTGCGGAGTGCAGGCGTTCGCGAAAGCGGTGCCTTTCTGCTTGGACGTTGCGAAGAGGACGTTCGCACGATTACCGCGTTCGTTCTTTACGACGACCTGGACCCCAACGCACTCGAGTCTGGCTATGTGCACATCGACGGACGGTACATGGGGCGGTTGTGGGAAATCTGCCGCGAGCAGAAGGTGTCCGTCGTCGCAGATATTCACACGCATCCCGGTGGTTATGGGCAAAGCGATACCGACAGGAAAAATCCGATGGTCGCCGTGAAGGGGCATATCGGGCTCATCTTGCCGGACTTCGCTGCGCGCAAGTTTTCGCGCTCGAACATGGGCATCTACGTTTACCGCGGTTCCCACGAATGGGAAACGGTTGGTAAAGCCCGCAACCCTAGCTTCTTTTACATTGGCCTGTGAGGTGAACGTATGTCGTCCCAATATGATGCTGACTCGCTGCATCGAACCGTCAAACGGCTAATCGACAGCGGTCAGGCGAAGTCCTTCGAGGAAGCGCACGAGATTGCACAGAAGTATCAACTGCAACTCGAGCTGACGGCGCCGGCAGATTTTCACGAGCAGGTGGCCGCTCTCGCCGTCGTGATGCTCGGCCGCCGTGCTTTCCTCGGCGGCGTGTCGGTGTCGGGGTGTGGCGAAGCGACTCTGCATCCGTCGCTGGGCAGCGGTCAATCGCTTGCGGACGCATTGCACGAAGCGGGCGCGACCCTCGCCGACGCAGTGGCCGGCCGTCCGACGATTGCAATCGGCGGAGTGCGCGAGCGCAGTGCGCCTTTCCACGTGCGTTTGCTCATGTCAGGGTGGCGGGCCGGAACTGCGCCGGCTGACGAGCCGAACAGCATGGACGACGAGGCGGGTGGCTACGTCATGCCGCTGACTGCTGTCGCGGCGGCTGCCATCGCCGTTAGCCAAGCCTTTCAGCATGTGAGCGATGCGGCGCCGACCGGCTACGAGCCCGTCGGCATCTCCTTGTGGGCCCCGGCGGAGGTCGCGTGGGAGTTGCGCGACTTCGATGGGCCGGTGCTGCAGGTGTTGCCGTCGTCCGCCTGGTTGCTCGGCTTGGGCCATCTGGGGCAAGCATTCGCATGGTGCTTGAGCTTGCTGCCATACCCGAAGGATGCGCCCGAGCCACCCCACGTTCTTCTGCAGGATGTCGACCGCGTCGGTGTGTCGACGGAGAGCACTTCCGTGCTTACGGCAAAGCTCGATAAGGGGCGAAGAAAAACGCGCGTGGTCGCAGAGTGGCTCGAAAAACGCGGGTTCTCGACGGCCATCGTCGAGCGCTATTTCGATGGCGAGACGCGCAAAGGACAAGGTGAGCCGTCGCTGCTGTTCTGTGGCGTCGACAATCCAGAGGCGCGTCGAGCGCTGGACAACGCGGAAGTCAGCTTCATCGTCGAGGCGGGCCTAGGAAGCCGCCACGACGACTTCCAGAGCGTGCGCGTGCACACCTTCCCCGCGTCGCGCACAACGGCTCAGACGTGGCCGCGAAGGCCGCCGAATGAGCCCGTCATCGAAGGTCTGTATGCCGACCTCCTCGAAAAGGGCGAGCTTGGCCGTTGCGGCGTCGTGGAACTTGCGGGCAAGGCCGTCGGGGCCGCGTTCGTCGGCGCATTCGCCGCCGCTCTCTGCGTTTCTGAGGCGCTTCGCGTCCTGCACGGGAGCGCGTCGAGCGAGGTGCTTGATGCCGACATGTTCGCTCTTAAATTCCGCAGCGTGGTCATCAACGAACACGACTTCGCTGCACTAAATCCCGGGTTCATCGCAGTTCGATAACCCGGTCCTCGTCTCTCAGCTGAAAGACATACGAAGGAAGTGAACGATGAGCAACTTCGACAAGACGACTGTGAGCGTCAACGGTAAAGGGAACCACGTCGGTGACAAGGTGAACGTCACCAATAAGGTGACGAACAACAATAGCCACAACCACGTCACGAACATGTATCGCGAGCCCCCGCGCAGCGGCGGGGGAACGGACGGCGAGTTGCCGGCCGCCGTGCTCTTCGGTGCGCTCGCGGTCTGGCAATTCTTTCGCCACTACGAGCAGCTGATGTCGGCGATGCAGCACGCAATCGCTTTGGCCGTGGTACCGAGCCTCATCGCGGCGGTAATCGCGTACATCCGGGACAAGGACGCTCAGCCGGCGACAATATCGACGTTGCCCGCAATCGTTTTCGCGCTCGCGGGTTATCTGACGCTCCAGGTGATTGGCGACAACATCCCGAAGCCGGTTGAGGGCCTCGCCGCGAACGGGCCGGTCATCCAGTTCTGGCGGAGCCTGACCGAGTACGGCCGCCAGGTCGTCCTGCAGAACACCGCCGCAATCGTGTTCGTGTTGATGGCGACGGTCTCCAACGCACTCGCCGGGCTGCGGACCTTCGCGACGACGAACTACGGCTGGTTCGCTTGGCTCTGGAATTTGACGTGGCGCAACTCTCCCCGCCGGCACGTCTTCACTCAGGTGGTGTACCTGGGTGCTGCAGCGCTCTTTGCTTCCGGGAAGGCCGTTGCTGCATGGGCCTGGTTCCAGGACGCAATTCGGTCCGCTCTGAGCTGACGCTCGGCGCTCGGGCCAGTACTGCTGGTCGGCACGAAGCCGGCCCGCCCGAAAGGTTGACGGATTGTCCGCGATATAGTCTCATACGCACATTTTTCGCGGAACACTGCACGTGAAGCCTTCAAAGTTGCACCTTTTTGGCACTTTTGTGCAGCTATGCGAGTTCGCCCTCGATAAGGCTGCGGACCCCGAGCTCGTGCTGCAAGCAGCTGATGAGTTAGAGAAAGCTGGCGACGCAGACGGTGGACAGGCAATTCGCGACTTGGTGAGCGAAACGCTGAGCGCAAAAAAGGCGAAGCCTGTATCCAACCGCGTCGTGCACCTGTTGGGCGAAGAACTGACCCGGAGCTCTCGCATTCCTGTCGACAGGGAGACGTCGGCGCCCCTGGCGAGCATCATCGGCGGGAAGTCGTTGCCCACCGAAGGCCCCATCCTCCCGCCGAGGCTTGCTGGCGGCATCGAGTCATGGATAGTTGAGTGGCGACGGGCTGCAGAGCTGATGGAGGTTGGTATCGAGCCCGCGCGCAGCTGCGTCCTGTTCGGCGAGCCCGGTACGGGAAAGACTCAGCTCGCGCTTTGGCTCGCAGGGCAGCTTGGGCTACCCGTCATTCTCGCGCGTCTGGATGGGCTGATGTCTTCGTTCCTCGGGACGACGTCGAGGAACATCGGCAACCTCTTTGATTTTGCGAATCGACATCGGGCGCTGCTCGTTCTGGACGAGTTCGATGCGATTGCAAAACTGCGCGACGACCCGAACGAGGTCGGCGAGATTAAGCGAGTCGTGAACACGCTGCTGCAGAAGCTTGACGAGCGTGCCGAGCGCGGACTAACGATAGGAATTACCAACCACCCCCAACTCCTTGACCCAGCGGTCTGGCGGCGATTTGAGCTGCAGGTCGAGCTGCCGAAGCCCGAACTTGACGCGAGAATCGAGATAATCGGGCGCTATGCTGAACCGCTCGAATTCAGTCGCAGCCAGGCAAAATTATTGGCCGCGATACTTGAAGGAGTATCGGGCGCCGAGATTCAGGACGTGGTCAAGTCACTGAAAAAGAGTTGGATTTTAGATGGTGCGAAGCTATCCTTTGCTGAAAGATTGCAGACTGTCATGGGCATTCACGCCGCTCGAGTGCCCGGCGATGCAATTGGCATACTGAATTTGCCATTGCGAGAGCTTGCCCGTGCGTTTATTGAGCACTATGCGTTCAACACCGTAGAGCTCGGGGAAGTTTTTGGAGTCAACAGGACGACGATAAGCCGCTGGGTCGCTTGACCCGGTTCCGGGGAAAGTGATGGCTGGCGATTATCCACTCTTATACGTACAAAACCCGAAAGTCCTGCGTCAACCTCGCAAAGTAAATCCGGGTAGCAAGAAGACGGATTTCTTCGCTGACCGCGACGCGGCGTTCGCCGAGCTTCGGGCTGCTGTGACCTCTAGCCTGAAGGAAATTCAAGGGCAGTTGCGGCAGAATGCCGCCCGATTTTGCTCGTCGGGGTTCGTCAAGGTCAGACTTCAAGAGAAGGCTTGGGCGAAAACGCACCGGCCTGTGAAAAAGCTGTTCACGCCGCATAGCGCACCGGTTGTCGGAGGAGATGACATCGGTGAGCTCATCGTCCGCACAAGCGCCTTCGGGCTTGGTCAGGTTCTTGAAAGCGTTGGACGGGCCGATGACGCGACCACTCGCAAACGTGATAAGCATGGGCAATGGGTCGTAAATCCGAATCGCGAGCGTTCCGAAGTCGGCGCCCTCGAGAGTCTTCGCCTTTGGTCTGCCGCTGACCGGCGCCTGCCGGAATCCGAATACGCTGTTGCGACGTTCGCCGAAACAGGCTTGGCGCCGATGTACGCCGTTCGCCTGTTCGAACCTATCGCGGCATCTCTCGAAAAGCTGAAAGCCCCGAGAGGTGGCACGCGGTTCGAAGATGACCCGGCCGATTCTTTCGTTCGCTCGTTGAAGGAGCTGTCGAATACGCTCGGGGTATATGTCGTCCTCGAAGAGACTCTCCCGACGATTCACCTGGCGTACATTGGACTAACTGATTCACCGGGTTTTGCGGTCATCCGCGGCGTCTCCGAACTTTCGAAGTTCGGCGAGCAGTTGATGGCGGATGGCGACTACTCGGATGATTCCCACCACCGACTGCTGTCGCTGCTTGGTGAGCACCCGAATGTTCGCACGGTCGCCGTGCCGCGCATCCTCTCATCTGACCGGACGCCCACCCTCAACGCATCGGCCGTTGCCCAACGGGTTCAGCGTAAGGCGACCGTCATCTCGGTCACCCCAGCACCCATTCCTGAGCCTGAGGAGCACGTCGCGTATCCGATGGTCGCGGTTGTTGACGGCGGCATTTCGGACAAGTTCAGTGCTTGGGTCAAGGCAAAGTACGGGAAGATACCGGCCAACCACCGAGACCTTGACCATGCCACGAATATTGCGGGACTGCTCGTTGGGGCGAGACATTTCAATCCTGAATACGGGGTTCGCTTCGAAGAGAACGGTTGCTGGTTAATTGACGTCGCGCTTCATACGAAGGATGCGTACTTCGGGAAGCACTACGGCAACGGGTCCGCGAAGTTCATGGATGAGCTTGAACGCATCGTCGCGGAGTGCCGCAGGAAGTATGGAGTGCGTGTATTCAACTTCAGCCTCAACAACAAAGAGGACGTGATACACAGCGGGTTCAGTGAGGAAGCGACGCGGCTCGACAAGATTGCCCACGAGCATGATGTGTTCTTTGTCATCTCCGCCGGGAATATTCGAGACGAGGACAGGCGGCCAGAATGGGACAAGGTCATATCAGTCGCAGCCGCTCAATTGATTGAAAGCAAGTCGGACACACTGTGGGGACCGGCGGACTCGCTGTTGAATATTTCCGTCGGCGCAATGAACGGCGCTGGCGTCAAGGACTGCCTCCCAGATGTACCAGCGCGCTACAGCAGACGCGGTCCGGGTGTGCGAGGTTCGGTGAAGCCGGACGTTTGCCATATTGGTGGCGCCGACGGCAAGAACGACCTCTCGGGCCTCTCTAGCGTCACGGAAGATGGGATGCTGGCAGCGGTGAAGGGAACAAGCATGGCAGTCCCCTTGGTTGCGAAAACCCTCGCTGCGCTCGATATGGAGCTTGCGGGCGTCGCACCGCGCGAAGTTGTGCAAGCGCTCTTTTTGCACAATACCTACTTCGAAAAGCCGTTCCAAAGTCAGCAAGCTCGACGGATTGGCCGAAGCTTGATTGGTTTCGGCTATCCCCGGGCAAGCCATCAATCGCTCATGCTCGACAGGCATACGTTTGGCGTAGTCGTTCACGACAATCTGCAGGTCGATGAGAACACAATTATTGATTTCAGATGGCCCAAAGAGCTTGTCGATGCAACAGGTCGTTGTCGCGGTATTGCACGCCTCACGCTCGTCTACTCGCCCCCCCTTGACTTCAAATATGGAGCAGAAGTCGCACGTATCAATCTCGAGCCAGCGCTCCGTCAGCGGAACCCGAATGCCAAGGTCGCGCGCGAGGATGAGGAAGATGACGACTTTGATGACGAAGAGGACGTAGGAAAAGTTGGGTGGATTGGACGCGCGAAGCCGGTTCACGCGCACGGATTAAAACGAACATCCAGAGAGGCTGCGCTGCTGGTGGACGGGTTGAAGTGGAGTCCAGTGAAGGTTCTTGAGGGTAGTTTCAAAGGCATTGGTCGCTCGCCGGAATGGCGGCTGAGTGTCAACTATGTCTTGAGGGACCAGGCAGAGTTTCCTAAAGAAGGCATCCCCTTCGCGGTCGTGTTGACAATTACCGACCCGGCTGGCGCAGCCAACGTTTATGGGGACCTCGCGCAAGAACTGGTGGCCACCTCTGCAGTTCGAATGAACGATATTCGCGCCGCGATGCGTATTCGCCCGCAGGCTAAGTAAAAAGAATTTCCGGAAACAAAGAAAATGTCTGAACAAAGCAAGCGATATATCGTCCTGGCGAGGACCGTCGAGGAGACGGAGTTTGTAGGTCCTTTCGCGCAGTCTGGTCGCAAGCAAGGTGCCCTGCGTTCGCTGCTCCACAAGGCCTTCCCGCAGGGTGCACAGATTTCTGTGACTTCTTCGTCGGTCGATGACGGTGTTGCAGTCCTGGAGTTGACGGATGCACAGGCGCGCGCCTTTGAGGAGGCAAACGCGGGCGTTACGCTCCATCCTGTACGCACGTATCGCCTTGCCGCTGTCGACCTAGACCGCGTCCTGATGGCAGGGGCTCCCTTTGATTTTGGGGCGCTCACCTGGACGGCGGGGAAGCCTTTCAAAATCAAGGTGTGTGACTCGAACGGAAATCCGATTGCCGGAGCGTCGGTCACGCTGAAGGAGCCAGGCGCTGCTGAACCTCACGCAGCCGTAACGAACAGCCGTGGGCGCGCGACGATTAACACGACGAGCGGGCATGCAGACTATATCCGAGTCGCTCCCTTCTCGGATTTTTGGGCGGAACTGCGGCGAGGCGTCACGTCGACGAAGACGGTCAATTTCACGCTGGAGAGCCTGACGCCAGCAACCGCGGATTGTCTGAAATATCACTGCTCACAAGCACTTTGCCCGGAGGCTTGCCAACCGGATGCGCCGAAAGTCAAGGTTGCTGTCATTGATACCGGCATAGACGAACACTGTGACCTCATGAATGTGTCCGAACGCACGTCCTTCACGCAGGCCGACGAGGATGATGACCTTGGTGACAATGGCACTGGGCACGGAACACACGTCGCCGGGATTATTGGCGCCAACGGCGCCGCAAGAGGGTTGGCGCCGAATGCAGAATTGATTAGCATCCGGGTCTTTGAGCGCAACTCCGGCGCAACTGACACAACGTACGTGTACGATGGAATCAAGGCCGCCGTTGATGCCGGCGTTGATGTTATCAACCTGAGCCTCGGGCAGGAATATGAGGACGCAGTCCTTCAGGCTGCCATTGAGGACGCGGAAGCGGCCGGCATATTGGTTGTAGCAGCATCAGGAAACGAAGGGAGCGACGTCCCTCAATATCCCGCCGTCTACTCGAGTGTTGTTTCGGTAGCAGCTTTGGCCCGCCGTGGAACGTTTCCTGCTACCTCAGTGCATTCGGTGCACCAACCTCGGGTAATTGGTAGCGATAAGGATGACTACGTTCCAGATTTCTCGAACTGGGGGAAGGTAGACCTTGCAGCGCCCGGTGTCGCAGTCATTTCGACCGTCGGCACGGTGGGATACGCTGCGCAGGACGGTACTTCAATGGCGTGCCCTGTGGTGTCCGGACTTGCCGCGAGGTTGCTGGAGTCGTCGCCCAAGTTGAAAGGTCGGCCGCGCAGCCCCGAGCGGTTGGCTGACTTGAAGGAGTTGCTATACGACCAGTGCAAGTTGCTGGGTTTCGGGGCGCCTGATGTTGGTAAGGGGTTGCCTCACATGGGTGGAGGAACGTCATGAGCCGCTTTGTTCTGGTGTTCAGAGGTCCAGGAGAGATTCCGCAGGACGAGCTCCGCTTGATTCGCGAGCACGCTGGCGTGCGAATCCTCGACATGCGCCCGTCGAAAGCAGTGGTGCTTGAGGTGGATGGACCGGCCAGCGACTTGTTGGCTGACGTCAAAAAATTGAAGCATTGGGTAGCGAGCGAGCAACGAACTTACAGGCTAGCCTGAACCCAGAAGCCTTTAAAGAGAGAGCGTCGGTCGCCACAGGACGATTATCGCCCTGCTGCCGCTCGCTTGGCTGTCGGGTGTTTAGCTGTGGCGGGTGCTCCTGCCGCTCGCTTGACCGCCGGATTTTTAGTGGTAACAGGCGCTCCTGCCGCTCGCTTGGCTGCCGGATTTTTAGTGGCAACGGGCGCTCCTGCCGCTCGCTTGGCTGCCGAATTTTTAGTGGCAGCGGGTGCTCCTGCCGCGGTCTTGACGGCGCCTGCACGACGAGTAGTTCCAGACTTTTTGGTGAGCACTGACGCGACCAGCGATGCGACCAGCGGTGCGCCCGCCGACGCGAATACTGGCGCGACCGCCGCCGCGCCCGCAGCCGCCACTGCTGCCTTCGCAGCTGCCTTATCAATGACTACCTCGCCGTCAGCCGTACCCTTGGCCACCTGCATGCCAATGCGCAGATAATTGCGAAGAAGTTCGTTTTTGCTCGTGCGGAGGTCGAATGCCTCGTTCCGCAGCTGGTCGTCGACCTCGGGGTCGATGTAAACCGTGCGGAGGACGAGATTTTTGTCTGTCACTGTCATGATGCTTCCCTGTGCCGGGCCGTAGCCCACGTGTTCATATGTATACGTATACACCTTTGCTGGGGGGGCATCAAGGTGCGCCGAAGGCAGGCTGTATTCAGATGTGAGCCTTTATCACCCGGTCAGCCATAGCACCCAACACCATCAGGCTGCCAAATCCGGGGCCGACATTGCTTGAGAGCATCGGGGCATGTAAGGCAGGATAGGCGTCCCATGGCTGACCGGTCAACTGGAGGCCGTTCGCCATGCTTATCTGCCACTGGTCGCGCTGCTTGGCTCTTTGGCGTTTCGTTCGGAGCGGGGCGGGAAGCCCACGTACGAGGGAGAGGAACCACCAGGCGTCGAATCCCGACGCGTCAATTAAAAGCGACGGCCGCAACTGGACCGTTACACCATCGTCGCGTCGCACGGACAGCTCAATGTCGCCAGACGTCGGCACCGAGATTGTCTGAGCCCGGCCAACGACCATCGTGAAGTTGGTCGCGGATGACACGTGGTCCATCACCGTCGCCCACACAACCCCGCGATTCAACCGGTCGAAAAACGCTTTGCGCAATTCGGACGATAGTGTCAGCCATTGCTCCTCGTCAGTGAACAGCCGGTTTTCAAAGACACTGTCGACCCGTGTGTAAAGGGTTGGCTGGCCTGCCACCAACTGGATGGGCAAATCCCGTGCACCATTGGCGACCAGCCATGAAAGGATGGCCGCGGCGGTGCCGCCCGCACCGACGATAACGATGGGATTATCTGAATACTTGCGTACTTCCTTGGCAAATTCCAGTCCCTTAAGGACCTCGTCGCGGCGTGACCAGAAATTACTGCCATCAAAGATTCTGTCTCGCGGCACAGTTGCGCTCCTGGCGGGCTTCACAGGCAGGCGATTGGCCGGACCTGGGCCGGTTACGACGACGGCGTTGAATCTGGTTCGGTGTGTCGAAGCGCTGCCGCTCTTCCTCTGGCTGTCGATGCGCCAACGCTTGTCATCGGTGTCTTTATCGAGGGCGGTCACGCGCTTGTTCACTACCGTCGCCTCTGACTCCACTATGACCCACTGGAGGTAGTCTGCAAAATGCTTGTGACGTGGAGGCTTGCGACCGGCGTCGACCCAGGTGCTGTAACCGTGCTCATATCCCGGCGTGCGTCCATGCAGGAACGTTCCCCACGAGAAATTCGATGCCATGGCGACGTCGACCTCGCTGCCGAACATCGACTTGTACGGGTAACCGACATCTCGCTCTGCAATCGTGCACAAACGTTGTTCACCATCCGTGTAGCCAGTATCCCTTCCTGACCAGTAGGCCCCGATGTGTTCGGCCTCGAAGATGGTCACCCGAACGTTGGCGATTCCAAGGTCTCGCAGAACCTTGGCTTTGGCCGCGATTGCCGCTGCTTTGGGGCCACCACCAATAACCGCTATCTGGACGCGGCGGGATTTTGTCGTTTTGCGAGCCGTTGGTGTGGACATGTTTCTGGTTTCAGTGCCATGTACGAGATAACCGGCACTATGCCCTCTGCGTTTGGAGTGAGTCAACCACAGCGGGTGTCGCCCGGCCGAGCATCACTATTCGCCACGGAAGAGAACTTCATTGGCGAATAGTTATGCAGCAAATAGGTCCAGCTGTGCGCCCTTCCTGTGACGTACGCACCGATGGGTCTTGACCCGCTCGGCGACATCCGGATTGGCCTTCAGGTAACCGTGCACTTAAGTGACAGACGACAGTCGGGAAGCCAGGTGCAACCGGCGTGCTCGGACATTGTCGGATTGATGCCTACTTCTACGTAGACACGCGCCGGCGCATTAGACTCCTGTCCCCCAAGGGGGCTCGCGCTGGCCGCCTTCGGCCAGCGCTTACTCGCAAGAGAGTCGAGTGAGTCCGTTTACGTAAGGCATGAAACCAACGCTCAGCCGTTCGGTCTTGCAGCCCTCACAGGCTTCGATTCGTTCTATGGTGCCTAAATGCGAGCACTACGTGGCAGCTTCTTTTTCGAACATTGACAGTATCGAAAGCGCGCCAATCTGCCAGTCTAATAAAACGGATGTTGCCAGAGCAGCCGAAATTTACATGCATTCGGATTCAGCAAACTCGATTAGGTATTCCGCCTCCTGTTGTACGAGGGGCCATGCTTCGAGCAGAAGTCGCACGGCTTCGTCGACGACGTCGTAACTCAGTGCGCAGTCGTCGACGTCCGTGATGTTCATTGACGCGAGGTCCGATGCTGATGCCTCTCCTCCGGTGATTTTGAAGAACAGGGTATCTGCCAATGCGCCAACGTCATCAGTTTCGCCGCTCAGAATGTCCTCGGCCAACAGGCCAGCCATACCAACTATTGCCTTCCAGTTCATCGGTAGGTCAGGAGCGGGAAACCCGTTTGCAATCGCAATCTTGCGTACCTCTTCGGGGCAGGTCCGGGGTCGAAACTGTCCACACCAGGCCTTCTCCGCTGGATTTCCACTCTCGTTTCTCCATATGACTGCGTCGCCGCTGCCGCCGAAGCGCTCGTAAAGTATCTTGTGGCCGGCCTCGTGGTAAGCAGCGTTGCGCAGTTCTTTAGCAGCAATCTGGTCGTCTGTGAGGTGAGTCATGTTCGTCCGATTTCGTCGTGGGGCGTTAGACCGTATAGCCCCGCGAGAGAGCCATGCGGGTTTTAGTTTGCTACGCGGTCCCGTACTTCCGCAAGTCTGGCGAGGGGATGCGGGCGCGTTTGAACTACGTGAGGCTCGTGTCCGTGGACAGATGCGGGACGCAAAGCGAGTGACTCGTCTGGACAACGGCTTTCCGATAGTCCAGAAACCAGCCAGCGTTCAAATTGAGGAGCTGGAAGAGCTCGGCCTCAGTTTGCGGGACGGCAAATCGAGCGCGTTTATCGCGACCACGCGGCATGCCTCGATGAGTCGCGCGCGCTCAGGCCAGTCGCACGCGGCACCGTTCGAGCTGAGCCAAATCTGTGCCGAGTTGATGGGGTGGTCAGCGCGTAACCACTCGCCAAGGCAACCACGCATGCGCCGGTCTTCCCTCGTAGGTTCGAGGCTGCTGGCTAAAGTTTCTTGTAAGAATTGTCGTTAACGACTGCGCGGCATGCATCTGAGCGCGTCGCAATAGCGACTGCGCGCACATTTCACGTTCAAGTAACGCATTGCGAGAGGGCGTTAGATGACTGTGTTTCTGGAAGAGCAGGGTTCCGACGACGGATTCGTTGGGTTTCAGCGTGTTTCGCTGACCAGTGGCCAGAGCGAGAGCTGGCTGCAGGAGAGGCTATTCGAGTACGCGTCCCTCATTCCGATGGTCGAAATGTTTGGCCAAGGGGAGGCCTTTGTGCCGCTTTGTCGGGAATATCCCCTTCGGCATGGCGCATCCAACGTCTTTCTCGACCTGCTCGGAGTGTCGCCTACCGGCCGCCTCGTCCTGATTGAGTGCAAGCTCTGGCGCAATCCCGGCGCGCGCCGGGAAGTCATCGCCCAGCTCTTTGAGTACGCGTCGTTGATGTCTGGCCTGACCTACTCCGACCTCGAAGCGAAGCTCAAGCAGGCGCGCGGCCTGACGGGAGAGAGTCCGATATTCAAGGCAGTCAGTGCGGCATATCCCGAGCTCGAGGAAGCACGCTTTGTCGACTCTGTGAACGAGTCACTCCGGCGTGGCGATTTTCTGCTCGCAATCGCGGGTGACGGCATTCGAAGCGACTTGCATGCGCTGAAGAACTTGCTGGCGAATCAGGGCGGCCTGCTGGCAAAGCTGGCGCTCCTCGAAATCAGGCTCTTCAGGGATGCACGCGGCCGCACGCTTCTCGTGCCCAACGTGCCGATTCAAACCGAGGTGGTACGTCGCGAGGTATACGTCGGCGCGGGCAGGGAAGTACCCATCGAGGCCGCCAACTCCGTGCGCAGCGACGCCGCGGCAATCGGAATGGAAGGCTCCGAGGCTGCCTCGAGCTCGGCAAGTACTTCGAAGGCACAAAACAAGGAGTTCTGGACGCGGTTCATTGCCGAGGTGCGCTTCGACCACCCGGACCAGTCACCGCCGCGGCACGGCGGAAACAACTGGGTAAAAATGGACCTTCCGGGCCCTGTTGGCGGCCTTGTCGCATATCGGACCGTCGGCAACGTGGCAGGTTTCTCGGTGAAGTTCAAGGGGCCCGAGGGGCGGGAGGTCATGCAGACGCTTCTCGAGGACCAGCCAGGCGTGGAAGGAGAGATTGGGCATGCAGTCCAGTTCCGGGTCGGAGATTCGACGGGAGATGACGGCCGTGAAGTTGGCGGGCTGTTCATCGAATACTTACCGCACGAAGGCCCCGAGATGGAATCAGAGCAGATGGCCTGGCTGCTCAAGACCGCCAACGCCCTCGTCAATGCACTGCGACCGCGCCTGGCGGCTACAGTTGTCTGATGTAGTCTTACGTGGCATAAAGACTGCGCCGCAGCGCGGTTCGCCGGCTCTGACGCCAACACAACCATTGGCGCCTGAACAACTCAGACTTCGATGGCTAGCCGCAGCCGCTGACGTGCTCTCCGCGCGCTTGACCGCCCTGCGTGGTTTGGCCGGCATTGCCGCGACTCAGCAGGCTCAGGAGTCTTGGCGGCCGGCGCCTGCGCCTTGCCACGGCGCGCAGGGCTTCCGTGAGGTCGAAGACCTGGTTGCCTTCAAGTTTGTATTCTCGTTTCTTTAACTATCCGATTTATGCGCGGTTGCCATGCACGTTATCGATTAACTGAAGCGTTTCAGAAGCACCTCCCGCAATACCCAAACCCACGGTCGGCGCTATCGTGTATTCACGCGGGTTGATACGAATAACACGAGGTCCGTGGCGCTCACTGAAGCGCCTGACGGTCGGCAATGCCCGGCCGGCCCCCATTTCGACAACGACGAGCCGCTCGACGGATTCGAGCCAGCGTGCAAGCCGACTCTCTTGCCTGTCCGTGTACTTTTCCACCCACTTCCAATCCCCGAACATCAGGATGTTCGGCCGCGCGAGCGCGCCACAGTGTGGGCATCTCGGCATCGCGTTCTCGAGATGGCAACTCGTGTCGTTGACGATGGGATTGAAGTCGTCCGCCGGCCAGGCGTCATCGGTGCAAGCCTCGACGCATTGAAGCCGATGGATGCTCCCATGGCATTCCGCGATGCGTTCGGCATCAAAGCCGGCCTTCTGGAACTGGCCGTCGACATTACTGGTGAACACGAACGCACCGTGCTTCATCTTCGACGCCCACTTGAGAAGGATGCCAAAGCCTGCATGAGGCACGGTTGAGCGATAGAGCGCGAGTCGGTGTCCATAAAATCCCCAGCTCAAGCGTGGGTTGCTCGTAAAGCCAGCGGGATTGGCTATGTCCTCGAACGAGAAACCATGATGGCGCAGCGCCGGATAGGCACGCCAGAACCCCTCCGTTCCCCGAAAGTCTGGCAGACCGGAATCTACACCCATGCCGGCACCGGCGGTGATGAGCAGCCCGTTCGCATCGCTAATCCAGTCGACCGCCTGCTGGATTGCATCGTCGTTATCCACCTGCTACCTCCATTACTCCATTTGAACAGCAGTGAGGGCCGAAACATCGTCTCTGAGTTTCAGGCCGTCGCGCCGCGCGAAGAGCGTGCGGCGCTAGGATTTCCACTGCCGCGTCGAGTGGCCAAATGGGCAGCCAAGTCGAGAATCTCAGACCCACATGGGTACCGTAGATTGCTCAGCCAATCCACCCCGAGTCCGTTTTCGCGAAGACACTCGGCGCCTTCGCCGCTGCTGCGTCGACGTCGCTCAAAGTCGGAAAATGCTTGAGAATTGCCGCAGCTTCGCGACATAAGACATCCGGGTCAATGTCGTCAGCACGGGCGAGCTCCATCAGTAGTTCTCTCGCTCGCAGTACGGCCAACGTCCGCTCATATGGAATAGTCATAGCTCATTGGTTCCTTTGCCTTCACATCAAACTCATAGCTCGTGTGGCAACGCAGTAATGGTAAGTCAGGCTCACTCTCTGAGACGGGCGAGATAAGAGGCCGGGACATGCGCCGTAAGCCAAACCCCGTTGTCCGAGCGTGAGAAAGAAAAGCCGTCGCAATGCATCCGCGCAGCGTCAACTACAAGCACGATGGGGCGGCCGTGACGAGCACCAACACGCGTCGCGGTATCAACATCGGCGCTCAAATGCACCGCCTGCCTGCTTTGGGCCCGCAGACCCTCACGGGCGATATGTGCCCAGTTGTTCCAGGCAGTGCCGTGATAGAGGATTGCTGGAGGTTCCACAGCTGCGTACCCCAGGTCAATCTCTATAGAGTGGCCTTGTGCAGCGCGTATTCGCTCGCCATCAGGTGAAAGGGAAAAGCGCTGTTTATCGTTCGTGGTCACGACGGCCAGAACGAGTTCCTTCGTGACAGTGGGCAGCGTTCTCAGACGCTTAGGGGCGCCAGCCTTACGCGCAGTCTGCTCGATTGCGTGTATAAGCTCGTCGACGGATACCCAGCCTTGACTGTCGAGTCGGATGCCAACCAGCTCTGGTTCATGCCGCAGTATTTTCGACAGTAGTTTGCTCAGCGCGACGTGCTCATCTGATGGATGACGCTCTGTATCGGTGTTCATATGGTCAATTCTCGAGCGAAACCGGAATAAGAACTCCGCAAATCACTATGGCGCCCAGGTTAGCAAGCGCGCTAGGTGTGTGTCTTCACGAGCCACTCCTTGATGCGCCTCAGCGCGTTTTCGTCGCTGATGCCGCGTCTTGGGTCGAGTAACAGGAAGTGGTCGACGAGCTCTCTAGGCTCCCGGCCAAAACGGGCTGCGCCGAATACTGCGTCGTCGATTGCAAGCCAATTTTTCAGCTGCTTGCCGAAAGCGTAGCAACTGATAACGTATGTGCGCTCGGTTCCTTCCAGTACATAGCTGCGCCGGGGCTTTATATCCCTTGTAGTCCCGGCGACGCGTTGGCGTAGCTCGTGAGGCAGATAGGCTATGACGCGCTCCTCTGGCAAGCTCCTCGTCCACGACGTCGTAAGCACAATTTCCACGTCGGGATATGGCTCCAGAAGCTCGACGAGAAGCGGCGCGAATTCCAGAAGTGGCCGGCCGGTGTCGAGTGTTATCTCACCGGCGTCGTCTATGTAGGCGTTGCCAATATGCAGCGTCCCGTCGAAGTCGACGAAGAGGGTCGGTGTGGCGTTGTCGAGCGTCAACGGAGTTGGAGCCGGGCGCGCTCGCGGAGGCGAGCGCTGCTCCATTACCGAATGCCAGTTGACAGTGTGTCCGATGGCCGTCAACGCATCACTAGCGTCGTCGCGCGTCATGACGAGCATCTCCAACCCTAGCTCCGCAAGCACCTTGAAGAGCAGCGCGATGTCGGACGAGTGACCATCTTCGATGCGGCTCAGAGCCGCAACATCGACTCCGACAAGGTCCGCCATGTCAAAGGTGTCAATGCCGCACTCGAGACGGCGAGTGCGTATGAGACTGCCTAGCGAGTACCGGTCTGCAGCTAGGGGGGCGTGCAAGGGTGTACCTGCGGATGGGGTGGGTGACATGGTTGAGGGCCCTTCGTCGCGCTGTAATGTGCCGTGTAGCTGGTTACCCAGTCGGAGGTCGGCACAGGGAGTTACAGCAGCGCCGGATTATTCAGGACGAAGGTCCAAATCTCTTTCATGGCTTCAGGAGATGTGAGAGCGTAGTTCCGTGCCACTAGGAAGTGCTTCGCCTACCGCTCCGCGAAATCTGCGGCTGCCTTCAGTGCCCGCTCTAGTTCCTCACGCATGAGGAGCCGGAGCGGCGTGAGACCGCCAAGCGACTCTGTCGGCGTCATGAAGAACTTCCACTTAGTCCAGCCGGGTGAGTCAGCCAACCTCCGCACGACCTTCGCAAAGTCCTTGCGGTCGAACAGGTTTGAGAGAAAGAACGCTGGGTAGTATGGCTCGGCCTCAAATTCAACGCTGAAGATTCGGCCTGAAGCGACGTCCTTGCTCAGTCTCTTTTCTGTGATGCCTAGTGCCTGGCAGAAATCTTCCGCGCACAGTAACTTCCCTTGAAGTACGAGGGAGTACCGTTCCACGTTTGCCGCAGAGAAATCAGTCAAACCCCCGAGTTCCGACGCCCGTCGTCTGGTGCGATTGCCTTGTTTCTCGTCTTCTTCACGAAGCGAGCTTAGGTCCAGGTTCAACGCTGTAGCTACACCGATGGCTTGCATGAGGCGTGTTTTGAAGCGCCGCCCAAGTTCTGCATCAGGAATGTCGAGAAGTGCTATAGCACCTGTTGGGTCGAACAGGATTGCCGCAACGACGGCGGCATTGATGAGATGCTGCAATCGTGCGTTGTGAAGCGACGGATTGTCCTTCATATCATGCGGATGTAGTGGCATTTTCATCTCCGTGCTTTGGCCTCGTCGCAAGTTGATACTTAGCTAATGCGCGAAGCGCTGCGTCCCCATACGTCTTGCCGCTAGCTGTCACATTCTTGAGCACGCAAATCACTTCTTCGTCGCATACCATGAAGCTGGCACCGCTGGTTTGAGCGCATTCGAGGGCGGCAAGCATTGTTCTGGTTTCATGGGAAACCATGTGTACGAATTCTGTGTTTTTTGAGTACACGTTGAGAATCCCTTGGCTCGCGTCATAAACCGCAAACGCCCGCTCGGGATTGCCTACCACCTCAGTCCCTTCACTCTTGCAAAGCTGGTAGAGCAGTTCCAGAGTGGTCAATCCGTCGATGTCGGGCGCACCGTCGGTCACCGACCGCATGGGCGCTTGAGGATTGGCCTGGACGACAGATGCCACGTTGCTGTCGTAACTGCCCATAAGAGCCTTCAAACCTGTATTGACTTGTCCCATAGGCTTTCCATTGCTGCGCTGTGCGCGGGTCACGGCCATCCACGACTTGCCCGAACACCGGCCCGACGTTCACAGACAGCTCGCTTGCCTCGTGTTCACATAGATTGCGGAATAGTCGATTTTGGACTATTTCAAGCTGCGCTGCAAGCTGGCCAAGTGCTTACAGCTTGGTCATCCTGTGGAAAAATCAATCTATACAGAGCAGTACGGTCTCATGGTCGACGCGCTCCGGAAAGCAAGAGAGTCGGCTGGACTATCGCAAGTCGAGCTGGCGACGAAGTTGGGCCTGACTCAGTCCACTGTCGGTAAATGTGAGCGCGGAGAGCGGCGCCTCGACATTATTGAGCTGAGGGAATGGTGCCTCGCACTTGGCGTGACCCTGAGCTCGTTCTCCAACGACCTTGAAGTGGCTATTGCACGGCTTGCGCAAATTAAGCTCAGTGCACGGAACACGCCACGCAAACGGTCTCAATAATCTGAACCGGTTCCCGGTTTGTATAACTTCGCTGGCCGCACCGTAAAGGCGCGGCCGCCGCTTGCACTCGATGGCCCGAGTGAATCACAATGTCCGCGCGGAAAGCCCATGGGTGTCTTGCTTAGCGGCCGACGCTGGATAGCCGGGCTGGACTGCTAGCTGACGCGCAGGCACACGTTCGTTGAAATCATTGAGCGACTGACATGCCATACGAACATCAAGTTTTCGAGCGCGAAAAGCTTTACGAGGAAGTGTGGTCGGAGCCGGTCAGCAAGGTGGCGAAGAAGTACGACATCTCTGATGTCGGGCTCCGCAAGATTTGCATCAACTTGGACATACCAGTTCCGCCTCTGGGCTACTGGGCGAAGGTTTCTGCGGGTAGGGCTGTCAAAAGGCCGCCCCTAGCGCCAAGCAAGGGGGCGACTACTTACCGGCGCGCTGTACTCAAGGACCCGAGGGATGACGAGCTCGCAAGGCGCACCCAGGTCAAGATTGACGAAGACGCCGCCTGCGCACCCAAAATACCGGTGGTCACTTTGCGCGGGTCCATTGACGAGTGCCTGCCGTTCATAAAGCGCATGGCAAAGAAGCTCGATGGCAAACAGCGAGAGTCGCAAACCTGGCTATATTGTGAAGGGGCTGGGCTGATGCGCGTCTCGGTGTCACAGCAAAACTCCCTGCGGGCTCTAGTTGTGCTCAATCAACTACTCGAAACGCTGTTGGCTGCGGGTTATACAGTTTCCTCGAGAGGCAAGGAGAGCTCCCCGGCGTACACGACCATACTGGACGTCAAGCTAACGTTCCGTGTAAAGGAACGTAGTCGACAAGAGAGCATACCGCTGACGAAAGAACAGCAAGCTGAAAACAAACGTCTCGGATTTAGCCGGCACAGCCAGAACTACATCTCTCATCCGACGAACGAGCTCGAAATAGCGGCATTCAAGCTCGGGAACAGCTACGCTATGGCGAACATCGTGGACACCCGAAGCCTTCCAGTCGAGACGAAAACCCCGGGATTCGTCAGCCGGCTTCGACATCTCGTCATCCGCGAATCCGTGAATACGGAGATGCTCGCCGAACAACGAGTCATCGCCGCGGCTGAGGAGGTCGAGCGGTTCAGACGCGGCGAGATTCGCCGAGTCGCGCTTGGCCATTTGAAACGCGCCGAGGAATGGGCATCTGAACTTGAGAGAGCGAACCGCCTGCGCGCCTTGGCCGTCGAGTTCGAGTCAAGGCAACTCAGGTCTCCCGACGACGTCATAGACGGGGCGTGGATAAGGCGCGCGGCAGATTGGCTGGACCCCACTGTCAAATGTCGCTGGGACGATGTCGACAATGCTCCCGCCCAATACGGCGAGCCGTATTAGTCCGTGGGCTATCCCAGCGGTCGCTCAACGAAGACGGCAGGATTCACTTCTCTAACACTTCGGAAAGCTCGCCTCAGGGCGCGTATCGACGGTACGACCACTGATGCTACTACCGTCGCAAACCACGCTGCCAATCTAGGCGGGTGATGTTGCTTGCAGCTTGCGCGCGAAAGGCGGCGGCCAGTCGGGGAGGCGTGGCGGCAGAAAGTCGGCAACGGCGTCGTCCATATAGCCAACGCGTTCCAGTTCATTTGCGAGCGCGATAACTCGGGCCCAAATTTCTGGAGCGCGCAGTACCACAGTTGTAACCATGCACGCGTACTCCAGTTCGCCGCGATAGTGCAGTAGTCGCGCGAGACCATCCGCCTTCGCCATATCGGCCTCGGGGTCCTCCCATCCGTCCCCGCCCCAAAGGTCGAATTCTCTGCCGTCGTAGATAGACTCTGCAATGGGACCAGCCAGGAGGCCGCAAATTTGCAAGCGTACCGCACGTGTGTAGTCGGCACGCAGTCGGCGTTTGAATTCAGGCATGGACAGCTTGGCGCGAGCGGCTTCTGCTCCAGGTGCCTCAGCCAATTGGGTAACAAATTCGCGAAACCCGGCCTTATCAGCTAGGTAACGAAGCCGTTCGTCGTCCCAGGTTAGATGCATCGAGATAAATGCGGCGTCGGATGGTTCGCAGGCACCCCATAGGTCGATGATAGCGCGACCTTTTCTGCCCTCGTAGGACCACAATTCGCTGCCCTCGGGCGCGACCGCGAGACCATAAATTTGGGCCCCGCCCAGTGCATGAACGACCGCGTGGCCTGCCTCATGAAAGCAGACCGCGCGCCGAGATTCGAAATTGAACATTTTGGATGTGTCGGATATGCGGGTGCTTCTGCCTGCATTCCGGCTGTGAAACGGAATACTTGTCTACGCGGGGAGCCCAAGGAATGTCGACATCAATCGACTGCCTGCACCGCATTGCAAAATAACGGCAGGCTGGTCGGAAACTTGAGGCCCAATATCTGACACAGCCACGCCGTTTGACGGAAATAATGTGCTCTCTGACTCATCACCCAAGTCAGTTGGGGGTGACAGGGCGACGCTGGTCGTAACACATGACGACGAAAGAGACGGAATCGACGGCCGAAAGATAGATGGACTGATTGAAGAACTGTTCGGTTGACGTTCCTATAGATTCCAACGGTGTTCGCGCGATGCTGCGCGACGACCAGCACCTCTACTACGACTGCGCGCCGCTCGCAATGATTGAGACGGGCGTCGCGCGTTCACATCCTGACCCACCGGGAGATGCCTGCCGACGGTTGACTCATCGACAACCTTATCCGTGTGGTCGGCTCGGGCGGTTACGGCGTGGCGATGAGGTATCGCCGGGGCGAAGCTGCACACGTGCGTCAAAGCCGGCAGGCGGCCGTCATTGTCATCGAGCACGGCCGGCGCATCTAGCCCATACGGACGCGCGCGCCGGTCCGCAGGGCAGATAACGGCAGCCGTGCAACAGGGAGGCTCGAACGACTGGCTGGACCGGAGCGTTGCAGTGCACTGGGTGCACCAGCCGCCTTGGAACGGGTCGATATAGCGGAGGATGGCGTACTAGCATTACGCACTGTAGAGGGCGCGAAAGTGTGACCTGCTACCAATCAGGAACGGGCAGTGAAACCGAGGAAAATTGGCGATAATATGTGAGGCGCCGGTAACCGTGACAGTCGTGTTGCAGTTTCTGCGGTCGGACCTTTGGTCTGGATTTGCAGCCGCACCGACTTTGGGGCATGTGATGGGGCACGCTGAAAAGTCGCGAAGAAAAAATCAGCGCCATTGTTTCGGTGTTTTCGCAACAGTTCAAGAGCCATCCGCACAGCTGACGTGGTCGCAGATATGTTTGCAAATTTCTCGTCTGCGAATTGGAGTACGCACCCTGAGGCTCGCACTTTTCGGCCCTTCGTCTTCTAGGCTGATATCCCGGCCGAATTAGTAACCGTTATCCACGAAAGGCGGTAAATTGACCGCAGCGAGATTGGACCGTGTATGGTGAATGTCTTGCCGAAAATAGGCGGATAATATTCTGTTTGGAATCCGAAAATGTCGAATTCCTAAATTTAGTAAAATCAACGATTCACTCGGCGCAGCGTGCTATCGTTAGCGTAGACTACTTGCTCTGCACGCGTCCATGAATGCGGACAACGAACAGTTTTTCAGAATGCTTGGCGAATGTGTTGCCAACGCGCGTAGAGCGCACGGCATGACTCAACAGCAACTAGCCTTTCGGATCGGCATTGCACAACAAACGCTGGCTCACTACGAAGTTGGACGTTCACGCATTCCTGCGTCCATGCTGCCTGAACTCGCGGGCCTGTTGACACTCTCGTTCGACGGGCTGATGGGCAAGCCCGTAGTTCGGTTGGGCGGCAAACGTATCCCAATGTCGCGGCTACAGCAGCAGGTCGCCGCTATCGAGCAGCTACCCAAGACCAAACAGCAGTTCGTTTCACAAGGGCAAGATACCGTGCTCGCAGAAGCGCGGCAGTAGAAGGAGTTTCAAGCCCTTAAACGAAACGCGGGCTGAGAGTGTTACCAGCACTCTCAGCCCGCTAACCACAACCAACTCACCTCAGGAGTTGACCATGGCTGACGCCAATCTTAATGCATTGCACGCACATCTCGTGCGTCACGTAACCATCCAGCAGTCGTGGCGCTATCGTCGCATCAACGCGCGAACCCGCACCGAACCGTCGCTGTACCCCCGGATCAAACTCGCCGGCCGATGGCTAGAACTCGCAGGCTTCGAAGCAGGCCAGCGAGTAAAAGTCGAAGTGCAGCACGGCAGACTTGTTATCACGCGAGACTGAGTAGAACGACAAACAACACCCCCGGCCAACCGCCGGGGCTTGTCTTTCTAAGGCTCCCGAATCTCCGCCTCCACGAGCGTCTTAAGCAAAGCCACCGACTCCTGCCACCCAAGATAACAGGCCTCAACCGGAATAACTTCCGGAATCCCTTCCTGCACGACATTCACCTCAGTCCCGCAGAAGACAGCGCGCAGCGAAACCGTAGTCTCCATAACCCCGGGCAGATTCGGATCCTCAAACACCCCCGTATACCGAATCCGCTCATTAGCCACGAGCTCCAGATACTCCCCGCCAAACGAGTGACTAGCTCCGTTAGTGAAATTCGTAAACGACATCCGATACTTCCCACCAACAACCGCATCGATCTGATGCACGGTCCCCGTAAACCCATTCGGCGGCAGCCATTTCGCTAGCGCAGCAGCATCAAGAAACGCGCGATAAACCCTCTCAGGTGGCGCGATGAAAACCCGATGAATTCGAACGGTACTTGTAGGCATATCAATCCTCCAGGCGCAAAGGCGCAGGGCAGTAGAGCAACCAAGCATCCAAGATTCTAGTCAACAGCCAAACAGACCACCCCACACCCGCCCCCGCACCGCAGCAAACCAACGCATCCGGGTAGCCTAAACTTCCCCTATGCCCCGGGCCACCCGCCCGACCATCGCCCCTCGGAGGCCACCATGCCCGCCGCCCAGCTCGAGACTCAAAAAGTCGACTACGAAGGCTTCGAGATCCACATCAGCGCCATGCCGGTAGAGGAAGGCGGCAAGCGCTACACCTACACCGCCTACATCTGCCACCCAGGCGCGAACGCGGCGCTTCCGGGCCATTCGGTCGCGTATCACGCGGACGGCGACGAGACCTTCCGCAGCGAGCAGGAGGCGGTTGAAGAGGCGACGCATGTGGGGCGGAGCATCATCGAGGGCACGCATCCCGACCTGTCGGTACTTTCGCTAGTGACCCACGGCTACTAGCCACCCAAACCGCAACTAACAGCACCCCATCCACGACGCCGACAAAAAAGCGGCGCAGCATCCCCGCTGCGCCCTGAGTCAACTCGCGCGCTTCAAACTCCCGCACCACCGTACCACCGTACCACCGCACCCACCGCACCACCGCAAACCCCGCAACACAAGCTCCCCGCTGCATCAACCCCGCCGTTGCGCATCCCCATCGCTTTCCCAAAAAACCCGCCCATCAGCAAGTCAAACATTGCATATTGCCTACATTCCTTACTAATATTTCACCATTCTGCAAGGCACCCGGGCCGTGCGCGCGCCCAAAAAGCGCCGCAGCACCATCCCGCCGCCGCCACAACAACTCACCGTTCAACCCTCTCATGACCCGCCCTTCGCACCAGAAGGCCGCGCTTGCCGCTGCCTGCGCCGCCACGTTCGCCTGCCTGACCGCATCCGCCCAAGCCCAGTCCACCGTCACGCTCTACGGCGAGATCGACGCCGGCCTCGCCTACGCAAACAACGTCGGCGGCCACGCGCAATACCAGCTCACCTCGGGCCTCATCGACGGCAGCTTCTGGGGCCTGCAAGGCAGCGAGGATCTCGGCGGCGGCACGAAGGCGTTGTTCCGTCTCGAGCGCGGCTTCGCGCCCGCCAACGGCGAGGAGCGCAACGATCACCCGTACTACGTCGGCCTCGAATCGGAGTCGTTTGGCACGCTCACGCTCGGCCGCCAGTACGACTCGGTCCACGACTATTTCGCGCCGCTCACGCTCACGGGCAACGCAGGCGGCACCGCGTTCGCGCATCCCTTCGACAACGACAACGCCAACAACACGTATCTCGCCGCAAACTCCGTGAAGTACGAGAGCCCGAAGTTCGGCGGCTTCACCTTCGGCGGTATGTACGCGTTCTCGAACGGCGCGGGCCGCTTCGCCGACAACCGCGCCTACAGCCTCGGCGCGAACTACTCGGGCGGTGCCTTCAGCGCGGGCGTCGCGTGGCTGCACAACAATGGCCGCGGCGCGAACGGCACGGGCGCGTACGAACCGTTCGCGCTGCCGGGCTCGGGAGACGCAGCGGGCTCGGTCATCGATACGTTCGTCGGGAAGCAGGACACTATCGGCGTGGGCGCGAACTACATCATCGGCGACGTGACGCTCGGCGCCGCGTGGTCGCGCGCGATCCAGACCGGCGTCGTCGATGCGGATAGCGGCGCGGGCCTGCCGTCCGTCGCCTTCAGCAACTACGAGCTCAACGCGGTCTGGCAGGTCACGCAGGCAGTGTCGCTCGCGGGCATGTACGTCTACACGAAGGCATCGGCGGCGCATTGGCACGAGGGCGGGGTGCAGGCGGTCTATCAGGTTTCGAAGCGCACCGACGTCTACGCCGAAACGGTCTACCAGCGCGCGAGCGCGGGCGCACCCGCGGTCATCAACGCGTTCGATCCCGCGAGCGGGCGCAACCAGCTCGTGGTCGCCACGGGTATCCGCCACCGCTTCTAGGCATCCGCGTTCGGGCACGCGCCGCCATCCGGAGGCGGCCAACGCAGATTCGGGCAATCAGAAAACCGGCCAGCGCATCCGCGAATGCGCTGCTACCATCGCCCGTTCGTCTTTCATCTTCGTCTTCAGCCCCGATGCTCGCGCTCAAGCTCACGCTCGTCCCGCTCTTCCTGCTGTTCGTGTCGATGGCCGGCAGGCACTGGGGGCCGAAGGTCGCGGGCTGGCTCGCCGGGTTGCCCGTGATCGCGGGCCCCATTCTCTGGCTGCTCGTGATGCAGCACGGCGATGCGTTCGGCGCGCGCGCCGCCACGCTCTCGCTTTACGCGATCCTCGCTTCCGAGTCGTTCAATTTCGCCTACGCCTGGACGTGCCGCGCGCGGCCCTGGTGGCTCGCGCTCGCGGTGGGGCTTGCTGCGTGGTTCGCCGCCGCGTGCGTGCTGTCGCACCTGCCGGTGTCGTGGCCGTGGGCGCTCGGCGTGGCGCTGGCCGCGACGCTCTTCGGCCAGACCTTCCTGCCGCGCAGCACCGTGGTCGCCGCCGGCGCGCCGCTTACGCGCACCGATCTCGCCGGGCGCATGGTTGCGGGCGCGGCGCTCACGCTGGCCGTCACGGCGATGTCCACGCGCCTCGGCCCCGTGTGGAGCGGGTTGTTCGCGGTGTTTCCGCTGCTCAGCAGCGTGCTGGCGGTGTCGTCGCATCGAGCGCACGGCGCGGCGTTCGTCATCGCGTTGCTGCGTGGGATGGTGCTCGGGCGATTCGGGTTCGCGGCGTTCTGTCTTGTGCTGTCGCTCACGCTCGAACATCAGGCGTCGACGCTGGCGTTCGTCGAAGCGGCGGCGCTCGCCATGCTGGTTCAGGCGACGAGTGCGCGCCTCGCACGGCTCAAGCGCGCGGATCCCGCGCAAAGCGGCGTGCGCGCCGATACCGTTTCCACGGAGTAATCGGCGGGTCGGCAGAAGAAGAGGGGGGAAGGGCGGGCTCGCGCGCCGGTGCCATGCGGCGCGAACCGTTACGGCGATCAATGCCACCCCAAAGCCAGGAAAAAGGGGAAAAGGGGAAAAAGGCCCGGACAACATGTGTCCGGGCAAGCCGCCGGATCACCGGCGGCGGAGGTTTCCTGTGGGCGTGCCCCGCGCAACGCGAGGTTAACTAACGTGTTAGCACAAAGACTGACGGGCCCGCTCTCGAGTTCCATCGAGAGCGGGCCCGTCTGGTGTCCTTCATACAGCGCGCCGCCGTGCGGGGCGCTGCCTTCGACTGCGATTACTGGCCGAAGTAAACCGACTTGGCGTTCGTCGTCACGCGGCTGCCGGCTTGCGTCGAGCCGTTCGTCGAGGCGCCGTAGGCCGTGGCTTCAGCCGTTGCGTTTTGTTGCGCGACCTTCGCTTGCGCGGCTTGCAGGTCTTCCGGGTAGTACGGGCTCGAGACGCCCGGGTGATAGCCGGCCTTTTCGAGTTGCACGAGTTCTGCGCGCACCTGGGCGCGGGTCACCGGCTGGCTTTCTTGAGCGAACGACAGGGCCGGGGCGGCAAGAACGGTAGCGGCAAGCGCTGCAGCAATCAGAGTCTTCATGGTCACTAACCTCCAAAATTTATCATTTGAACCGTAACAATCGGGTTGTTCGATTCGTTGATGCAACTTTATTGCAGCGCACTTCGAAGATAAATATCGGGATGCGGCAAACATCATTACCAAAATGAAGACAATTGCGGCTGGATTGGATACGGGATCGAATTGTTGGATGCACGCGCTCACGCGCGTGCGTCGCGTGCCCAGCGGTGAGGCAAAATAGTGCGCATGAGACCGCGCGCGGCGCGGTTCTCACGACTTATGCAATCCCGCCAACCATCGAGGAGATATCCCATGAAAAACGCGCTCGGCCGTCAGGCCGTGATTGCCGCCGCGCTGGCGGGGCTTGCGACGGCAGGCATCGCGCACGCCGACGACACCGTGAACTGCTATGGCGTCGCCAAGGCTGGTCACAACGATTGCGCGAGCAAGACCGGCGTGCACGACTGCGCCGGCGAGGCCAAGGTCGACGGCGACAAGGGCGACTTCAAGGCCATGCCGAAGGGAACCTGCGAAAAGCTCGGCGGCACGCCGGAAAAGTAAGCCACGGCAAGAGCGGCGCAATGAGCAGCGAAACGCGTGGCGCAGCACGGCTCGATGCGAGCCTCAACACGACCGCTGCCGCTGGCATGCTCGCGACGTCCACACGATGATGCAAACCCCATCGCGCACCATTCCGGCACAAGGCGTTGGCATCGGTCTGCGTCACGCGCACTATGGCGCGTTCATGCAGGCGCCACCGTCGGTCGGCTGGGTCGAAGTCCATAGCGAAAACTATTTCGGCGATGGCGGCTACGACCTGCACGTGCTCGAAACGGTGCGCCGCGATCTGCCGGTGAGTCTGCACGGCGTAGGCCTCGGGCTCGGCTCGGCGGCACCGCTCGACGAGGCGCATCTCGCGCGTCTGAAGCGGCTCGTGGAGCGCATCGAACCCGCGCTCGTCTCCGAGCATCTGTGCTGGGGAGCGACGCCTCACGCCGCACTTCACGATCTCTTGCCGATGCCGCTCACGCAGGCGTCGCTCGATCATTTATGCGAGCGCGTCGCGCAGATGCAGAACACGCTGCGCCAGCGCGTGCTGATCGAAAACGTCTCCACGTACGTGCGCTTTCGCGACGATACCTACTGCGAAACGGCCTTCCTCGCGGAGCTTGCGCGCCGCACGGGCTGTGGCGTGCTGCTCGACGTGAACAATCTGTACGTGAACCAATGCAATCACGGTGAGGACGCGCTAGAGGCAATGGCCGCGTTGCCGCGCGAGGCGGTGGGCGAGCTGCATCTCGCGGGGCATCGCGTGACGACGGCGGCGGTGATCGACGATCACGGCTCGCGCGTCGCGCCTGAAGTCTGGGCGCTCTACGAGGCCGCGCTGCGCCGTTTCGGCCCGGTGCCCACGCTGATCGAATGGGACACCGCCGTGCCGCCGCTCGATGTGCTTCTCGACGAAGCGAGGCTCGCCCGCGAGCGCATGACACGCATCGCGCACGATCCGCTTGCGAGTGTGCAGGTGCACACATGAGCGCGAGTGAAACGCTGACGTCGCTGCAGATGGCCTTTGCAGCAGCGCTCGACGATCCGGCCGCTGATGCCGCGCTCGTCGCCCACCTTCGGCCCGCCGCCCCAAACGCTGCCTTGCAGGAGCGTCTTGGCCTCTATCGCGGCAACGTGCGCTCGACACGGCGCGCTGCGCTTGCGAGCGCATATCCGGTGCTCGCGGCGCTCGTCGGCGATGCTTACTTCGATGCGCTCTCGCGCGACTATGCGAGCGCGCATCCTTCACGCGACGCCGATCTGAATCGCTTCGGCGCGGCCTTGCCGGCCTTCATCGAGCGCTATGAGACCGATGCGCGCTATGCGTGTTTCGGCGATGTCGCGCGTCTCGAATGGGCGTTGCACGTGGCCGCTTTCGCTGCCAATGCCGAGCCGCTTGGCGCGGCGCAGTGGCAGGCAATCGGCGCGGAGCGTCTCATGTCGGCGCGGCTCGCCGTGCATCCGGCGTGTGCCGCGCTCGCCTCGCGCTACGCGGCGCTCGCGATCTGGCGCGCGCATCAGTACGACGATCAAAGCCTCGACGACACAAGCCGCAACGCATGGCCCGAACACATCGATACGCCGGGTTGGACGCTCGTCGTGCGTCCGCGCTGGCGTCCCGCTGCGCTGGCGCACACACATGCCGCGCACGAGGCGTTCGTGGCGCTCCAGCGCGGCGCGACGCTCGATGACGCGCTCGAATGCGCGTTCGCCATCGACGAGGCGTTCGACTTCGGGAGCCAATGGCGCACGTGGATCGAGGCGGGCGCGATTGTCGGCTTGCGTGAGGACTGAAACGTTCACGCGCCGCTCACACCCATTGAGACAGCAACTTGAGCGCAATCAAATATTACCCGGGTGATATTGCGTCCTGTAATTTACCCGGGTAGTATTCGCTCCGTGAATCGACACAGGAGCAAGACATGACATCGACGAATGAGCTCATGCCGCAAGGCGCGGGCGTTACGGCTTTTGCCGGCACGCGGCTGATCGCGCGCGGCGCGCCGCTCGACGTGGCGCTGGCGGTGAAGGCGGCACTGGAGGGCGGCGAGAGTGCATCGGTACTGGTGTTCGACGACCGCGACGCGAGGCCGGTGGAATTCGATCTGCGCGGCAGGCCCGCAGATGTGGCCGCGCGCCTTGCCGCCGACGCGGCATGGCAATCCCAGACCGAAGACAGCGCACAGGTACAGCCGGATGAGCCCGGCGCAGATGCTCCGCGCGGCCGCGGCCGGCCCAGGCTCGGTGTGGTGGCGCGCGAGGTCACGCTGCTGCCGCGGCATTGGGACTGGCTGGCGGAGCAGCCCGGCGGCGCATCGGTGGTGCTGCGCCGGCTCGTGGATAGCGCGCGTCATGCGAGCGAGTCGAAGGACCGTGTGCGGGCGTCGCGTGAAGCGGTGCATCGTTTCATGACCGCGATGGCGGGCAACCTGCCGGGCTATGAGGAAGCGCTGCGCGCGCTGTATGCGGGCGAGCGCGCGCGCTTCGAGGCGTGGAGCGTGGACTGGCCTGAGGACGTGCGCGACTATGTGCGGGAGTTGGCGCAAGGCGCGTTCGCTTGAGGCCGCAGCCTGCCGGCGCGGCGTCACTATGAGTCGCGCCGGTTCCAGGAAAAACAACGTAGAAAAATACCCGGGCAAAAAAAAGCCGCTCAAGCCACAGGGGCATGAGCGGGAAGTCGGAGAGTTTACATTTACAACCTCTGCATGAACTGTCATGGGGTCACGCAGTAAGTTCAGTCTAAGTGCAGGGTCTCTCCGTCGCTATAGGAGAAGTCCGAAACTCCCGTCCGGCGGGGCTTTGCGTCAGGGCAATCGCATGAAGCTCAAAGGCCAAGGATCTTTTCGCGGTACGGATCGCTGGCGCTGGCTTTGAGCCTTCGATTCTTCAGTCCGGCCTTTGTGGTCGAGTCGCGTTTGAGCAGATTCAGCGCCATGCGGCGCAGGATTGCAAAGTTCTGCGCCGCGTTTTCAACCCGTACGCGGCATTGATCTTCGCCGAAGGCCACATCGAGCACCCAGTGCAGGCTGTTCTCAATGTGCCAGTGCGAACGTACTGCATGAGCCACGCGTGCCGCCCGGGCTGGCAGGCTGCTGATGTAGTAGCGCCGCTGGGTCGACACGCTCGCACCGCATTCACGTGTGGCCTCGATCATCACCACTGTGCGCAGCCCCGGCCAGCGGCCGGTGACCTTGCCCGGCCACGCGCGGCTGATGTCCTGCACCACACAGCGGCGCGTCTCGATGCGCCCGTGGTCCTTGTCACACTCCCGGTACTCGTCGAACGTGCCTGCATGCAGTTGCGGCCAGCGCTCCAGTGCCGCGAAGACGCCACGTACCAGTGCGCCCAGCGCACGCTGATTGTCCTTGACGGCCAGTACGTAGTCGGCCTGTGCGTCGACAATTCTCTGTGCGATCTGCGTCTGGCAGCCCATCGCGTCGATCGTGACGATGGCGCCCTTGAGCAGCAGCGCATCAAGCAGTGCGGGAATGGCCGTGATTTCGTTGCTGTGACCGGCCGTGCGCTGCTGTCCCAGCACCACGCCCAGGCCGCAGCCATATGCCGATACCAGGTGGATCGCCCGCGCGCCGTCATGATGCGAGCCGCGTACTGTCTTGCCGTCGATGGCCACCACCTGATCGTGCAGCGCCGGGCACAGCGGGGCCACCCAGCGCATGAAGCAGGCCTCGAATTCTCGGGCATCGAGTGCGGCAAACACGCGCCCAAACGTGTCGTGAGAAGGCACGCCGCTGGCCAGTGGCACATAGCGGCGCAGCCAGTCGAGTTTCGCTTCGGCCCACAGCTGGATGGCGACCCAGCTATCGGCGCCTGAGAGAATCGCGCACAACGCCACCAACAGCATTTCCTGCAGGTGGTGCGCGGGTGTGCGGCTGCGTGGATCGCGCAAATCGCCAAAGGCTTCCTCGATGCTCAGCACTTCATGCATGACGTCGTTTCCGGGGAAAAACCCGAGTAAACGCGTCATGCGGCGGGTTTGCAAACTTTGTGTCATACCCTTTTACATTTCATGCGATTGCCCTGGGCTTTGCGTGCCATGGCCGGCATGCGCCCCGCACGCGCGGCGCGCTGTTTCGTCCGGCACACAGGCGCGCACGTCCGCCTTGCCACGTCGTTTGCGGCTCCGTACACTCGCGCGTGATTTCTCCCCCACAAAAGACAAAACCAGACCACGCCGGCAGCCGATGCAGTCACCGGTGCATCACGGTCAACAATGGCACAAGAGGAGCCCCCTATGTCCGATTCCTGGTTTCCCCGCTGGCGCGTGCAAGCGAGCGGCGCGCAGAACGTCGTCGCGCCCGACGAGCGCCTGCCCTGGCCGCAGATGTTCGCAATGGGCGTGCAGCACGTCGTCGCCATGTTCGGCTCGACGGTCCTCGCGCCGCTGCTCATGGGCTTCGATCCGAACCTGTGCATTTTCATGTCCGGTATCGGCACGCTGCTGTTCTTCGTCCTCGTGGGCGGGCGCGTGCCGAGCTATCTCGGCTCGAGCTTCGCGTTCATCGGCCTCGTGATCGCGGTCACGGGCTACGGCGGCCACGGGCCGAACACCAATATCCCGGTCGCGCTCGGCGGCATCATCGCGTGCGGCGTGGCCTACGCGCTGATCGGCGTGCTCGTTTCGGTCATCGGCACGAACTGGATCGAGACGCTCATGCCGCCCGTCGTGACCGGCGCGATCGTCGCCGTGATCGGCCTGAATCTCGCCCCCACCGCCGTGAAGGGCGTGAGCGCCTCGGAGTTCGATGCGTCGATGGCGCTCGTCACCATCCTCTGCGTGGGCGGCGTGGCCGTCTTCACGCGCGGCATGCTGCAGCGCCTGCTGATTCTCGTGGGCCTCGTGATTGCCTACGTGATCTATGCGATCGTGACCAACGGCATGGGCCTCGGCAAGCCGATCGACTTTGCGATCGTCGCGAACGCCGCCTGGTTCGGCCTGCCCAAGTTCACCGCGCCCGTGTTCGATCCGCACGCGATGACGATGCTCGTGCCCATCGCCGTGATCCTCGTGGCGGAAAACCTCGGCCATATCAAGGCCGTCTCCGCGATGACGGGCCAGAACCTCGACCGCTACATCGGCCGCGCGTTCATCGGCGACGGCCTGGCCACCATCGTCTCGGGCTTCCTCGGCGGCACGGGCGTGACGACCTACGGAGAGAACATCGGCGTGATGGCTGTCACGCGGATCTACTCGACGCTCGTGTTCGCGATCGCCGCGATCATCGCGCTCGTGCTCGGCTTCTCGCCGAAGTTCGGTGCAGTGATCCAGACGATTCCGGGGCCGGTGCTCGGCGGTGTGTCCATCGTCGTGTTCGGTCTCATTGCCGTGACGGGCGCGCGCATCTGGGTCGTGAACAAGGTCGACTTCTCGGATAACCGCAACCTGATCGTGGCCGCCGTCACGCTCGTGCTCGGCGCGGGCGACTTCTCGCTCAAGCTCGGCAATTTTGGGCTCGGCGGCATCGGCACCGCGACTTTCGGCGCGATCATCCTCTACGCGCTGCTGCGCAAGAAGCCGGCGCAGGGAGCGGTGGTTTAAGGTCGGTTGAAGGCGGCGCCTTCGAGCGCCAAAGGCGCGCTGAGCGCCGCGCCCAAACGCGCGTGAGCTCGCGCGCATGAAAAACGCGACGCCTTTTTCGAAAGGGCGTCGCGTTTGTTTTTGCGCGCGCGGCTTCGTGCGTTTTTACGGGCGTTTCTTCGCGAGCGTCTTTGCGCGCGTCTATGTGGGCTTCTTTATGATCTCGCCGCGCCGACACGCCGACACGCCGACACGCCGACACGCCGACACGCCGACACGCCGACACGCCGACCACGCCGACCGCGCCGCGCGCATCGCGGCGTGCTCGCGCGCCTATCCCCGATTGCGCCCGCGCGTAGTCATCGCGGTTTCCGAGAGATCCACTTCGCGCATCAGCTTCACCAGAGTCTCGTCGTTGATCGTCTGCCGGTTGCGCAGGTCGAGCAGCGCCGCGCGTTCGGCGCGCATCGCGGCAAGCCGCATCTGCATTTCGAGCGCCTCCGCCTCGCGCGCGTGCCTGGCGCGGTCGCGGTCGGCGTCAACTGTCGCGAGACGCCTCCGGTAGGTGTCCATCACGCGTGCCGTGACATCGGCGGCGTAGGCGGCCTGCTGTTCGTTCATATCCTCGGTCGCTTTTTCGTGCAGCGCATCCACGGCGCGGATCGCGGCCTGCGCGGCTTGCGCGCGCGCTGCACGTTCCTCGGCGGCGTGCGCCGGATGCGCGCCGCGCTTCACGCCGCGCAGCAGCAGCGGCAGCCCAACGATCGCCACCAGTAGCGAGGCGAGGATCACCCCCGAGGCGATGAAAATGGCGCTGTCGCGTCCCGGCAGCGGCGCGCCGTTATTGAGCGCCACGGGCAACGAGAGCACGCCCGCGAGCGTGACCGCGCCGCGCACGCCGGCCACCGTGGTGATCGCCACGGTGCGCAGGCCCGGCACTGCGTTGGCCACGCCGTGGCGCGCGGCGCTGCGGCTCGCGAACCAGCGCAGCAGCCACACCCAGCCGAAGCGCATCGCGTAGAGCGCCACCAGCACGGCCGCGATATAGCCAATCAGGCGCAGCATCTGCACGTTGCTCGTGTGGTGCGCGTCGAGCAGCGCCTTGCCGAGAATCCCGGGGAATTGCAGGCCGAGCAGCGTGAACACCATGCCGTTGAAGATGAACTCGATCATCGACCACGTGCTGCTCGCGCGCACGCGCGAGGAAACCGGGCCCGTGAGCGCGACGCTCGTGTAGTTCATCATCATCCCCGCGGCCACGGCGGCCAGCACGCCCGAGACTTCGAGATGCTCGGCGATGAGGTAGGCCGCGAACGGAATCAGCAGGGTCATCACGACGCCGGGCGCGGGGTCGCCTTCCGCCGTCACGTTGAGAAAGCGCGCGGACGCGAAGCTGAAGAGCCAGCCGATCGCCGCGCCCACGGCAAGCCCGCCCGCCGCGATCAGGAAGAAGCTGAGCGTGGCTTCGCGCAGTGAGAAGTAGCCCGTGAGCGCGGCGGCCACGGCGAACTTCAGCGCGACGAGGCCGGACGCATCGTTCATCAGCGCTTCGCCTTCGAGGATGTGCATGAGCTGCGCGGGAATCTTGTCCTTGCCGGCGATGGCCGAGAGCGCCACGGCGTCGGTGGGCGAGAGCACGGCGGCGAGCGCGAAGGCCACCGGCAGCGAGATCTGCGGCACGAGCCAGTGCACGAAATAGCCCACGGCCACCACGGTGAGCAGCACGAGGCCGAGCGCGAGCATCAGGATCGAGCGGCGCTGCATGAAGAATTCGCGCTTGGGCATGCGCCAGCCGTCCGCGAACAGCAGCGGCGGAATGAACAGCGCCATGAAGATGTCGGGGTCGAACGTCACGTGCGGATTGATGCGCGGAAACGTGAGCAACGCGCCGATGCCGATCTGCAAAAGCGGCAGCGGCAGCTTGATGGGCAGCAAACGCACGATAACGCCCGAAAGCGCCACGGCCAGGAGCAGAATGAGAACGGTGAAAAGGGTTTCCATCGATGGGGAAGGCGGGGACGCCGTGCGTCCCTTTAATGCGGAAGCGTTGCGAACGGATGCTGAGGTGCCTGGCGAGGCAGGCGGCGGCTGGCGGACAGTTTAGCTTGAGGGCGGCTCTGGACGCCGCGAAGCCGGCAGTGGCGGTGCGTGCCCGGGCGATGCGCGCGTGGTCACGCAGGAACGAGCGAGCGTCATGCACGGTTTTGGTGCGCCCCGAAGTGCTGCATGCCCGTTGAGCGCGCATGCGCGCGGGCGGCGGCGCGGATTTCGATGCGCGCCGGGTCGTGGCGTGCGTGCGCACGGACCTTGCTTGATCGCCACCGGAGGCGCAACGCAGGGACCGCCGGCACGCGAGCCGCGGCGATCAACTTGCGCGAAGAGGAAAGCATGATCACAGAGCAACAGGACAAGACGGCCACGGCGCCGCACGGCTTCGATCTGAGCGTCACGTCGGGGCTGGAGCGCTATAGCGTGCAACATGGCGAGCTCACGCTCACGAGCGTGTTTCAGCCGGTTTTCAGTCTCTCGCACATGCGCGCGATCGGCTATGAGGGCTTCTTGCGCGCGCACGACTCGCTCGACAGGCCCATCTCGCCCATCGACGTGTTCGGCGAAGCCGCGCGCGTGGGCGAGCTGCTCCAGATGGACCGGCTCGCGCAGGCGCTGCATCTGGAAAACTTCGCCTTGCTGGGCGCCGAGCGCGAGTGGCTGTTTCTGAACGTGCATCCGGGCACGCTGATCGAGCCGTATCACGCGGCGGCGCTGCTGGCGAACTTGCTGCGGCTCGATTTGCCGCCGCGGCGTGTCGTGCTGGAAGTGCTCGAAGCCGAGGCGACCGATCTCGACGCACTCGCGCACGCGGTGGCCGAGTTTCGCGAGCGGGGCTTTCTCGTCGCGCTCGATGACTTCGGCGCGGGCCATGTCGATATCGGCCGCGTGTGGCAGTTGAATCCCGACATCGTGAAGCTCGACCGCATCATGCTCTTGCACGCCGCGCATCGCGCCGACATGGCCGCGACGCTGCCCGCGCTCGTCGCGCTGCTGCACGAAGCCGGCAAGCTGGTGCTGATCGAGGGCGTGGAGACGGAGCAGGAGGCCCAGCTCGCGCTCTCGTGCAACGCCGACTTCGTGCAGGGCTTCTTCTTCGCGCGGCCCGCGCCCGGCATCACTGACGCTGTGCATGCGCAGGCTGTGATCGCCGACGCCACGGAGCGTTTTCGTCAGCAGACCGAAGCACGCGAGCGCGGCACGGCGAGCCGTCTCGCGCCCTACGTGCGCGCGTTCGAGCGCGCGGCGGAGCGGCTTGGCGCGGGCGAGTCGCTGGAAGAGGTGTGCTGGAATTTTCTCGCGCTCGATCATGCGGCGCGCTGTTTTTTGCTCGACGCGAACGGACGGCAGGCGGGGCGCAACGTGGTGTTGCGCGTGGACCGCGCCGAGCACGACGCGCGTTTCTTGCCGCTAGACGACGCTCAGGGTGCGAACTGGCTGCGCCGGCCGTACTTTCGCGCGGCGCTGGTGGCGCCCGGGCGCGTGCATGTGAGCGCGCCGTATTTGTCGATCAACGAGGCGTTGCCGTGCGTGACGCTTTCGATGGCGGTGCAGGTGGGCGATCGTTTGTGCGTGTTGTGTGGGGATGTGGACTGGCTGGCGGAGGAGGTGGATTGAGCGCGCTTTGCCGTGTTTTGTATCGATGAAAAAAACGGCGCGAGTGTGAAGCACTCGCGCCGTTTGCTTGCTTGATACTGAAAGCGCCGCTTATTTGGCGACCACCACCGGAATGCCGCGCAATGCGCCCGCGCCCTTGAACGAGGCAAGTGCCTCATTCACCGCCGCGCTCGTCTTCACGTCGATATTCAGGCGCGTGGCGAGTTCGCGCTCGCTGCGTTTGACCGAGGCGAGATTCGCGAGCTTCACGTGGCCGTAGCCGCGCACGCGCTGATACAGGCTCGCGAACTTCGCGAGATCGGCGGCTTTGTCAGCCGTGACACCTGCGAGTGCGGCGCGCAGCGTCGCTTCGTAGTCGTCGGCGAGGGCGCGCTCCATGCGGCGCTCGAGCGTCTTGCCGAACGGATCGAGCCACGTGCCGCGCACGCCGCGTCCCTTCGCGAGCAGTGCGAACCCGGTCCACAGCCACTGGCCGAACTGCATCTTGCGCGGATGCTGGCCGTTCTTCTCACGTGCGATGAGCGGCGGCGCGAGATTGAACTTCACCGTGAAGTCGTTGCCCGCACGGCCTTCGAACTGCGCTTCGAGCGCGGCGCGGAAGGCCGGATCGGCGTGCAGGCGCGCCACTTCGTATTCGTCCTTCACCGCGAGCAGGCGATAGAACGTGTTCGCCACAGCGCGCGCGAGAGCTTGATCGGTGGATTTGTCGGCGCCGCGTGCCGAGTCGACCAGCGCACGATACCGCTTCACATAGCCCGCGCCGCCATAGGCGAGCAGACGCTGCTCGCGGTCGGCGACCAGCTCGTCGAGCGTTTGCGTGAGCTTGCGCACCGTCGCTTTTGCGGCAGCCGCGCGCTGCGTGTCCAGCGCTTCGAGTGCGGCCGCATCGGCGGCGGCGAGGCGTCCGATCGAGAACGCGAGCAGATTCGCCTGCACGGCCACGTTGTTCAGCTCGATCGCCCGCGTGAGCGCCGCGAGCGAAACGGGCACGAGGCCGAGCTGCCACGCGAAGCCGAGCATCACGATGTTCGCGCCGATGGTGTCTCCCAGGAAGCGTTGCGCGAGGGCTTGCGCATCGCAGGCCGCAAGCGGATCTTGCGCAAGCGTGGCGCCGCCCGTCGCCGCATGGCGCATCTTCGCGAGCAGCGCATCGGCGTGCAGGTTCGCTTCGGGGTTCTGCACGAACGTCGCGTTCGGAATCTCATGCGTGTTCACGACGATGCGCGTGCGGTCGTGGCGCACGGTCTGCAGCGCGTCGGCGCTCGCGCCCACCACCATGTCGCAGGCGAGCAGCAGGTCGGCCTGCTGGGTGTCGATGCGCACCTGGTTGAGCAGCGCATCGGTCGCGGCAAAACGCACGAACGACAGCACCGAGCCGCCCTTCTGCGCGAAGCCCATGAAATCGAGCACGGACGCGCTCTTGCCTTCCAGATGCGCGGCCATGCTGATGAGCGCGCCCACCGTCACCACGCCCGTGCCGCCCACGCCGGTCACGAGGATGTCGTAGGGCGCGTTGTCCAGATGCGTGGCCGGAAGGGGCAACGCATTCACGCGCGCGGCGAGCGCCTGCGGATCGAACGCGGCGCCCGCCGCCTTCTTGAGCTTGCCGCCTTCGATGGTCACGAAGCTCGGGCAGAAGCCGTTCACGCACGAATAGTCCTTGTTGCACGACGACTGGTCGATGCGGCGCTTGCGGCCCAGCTCCGTTTCCACGGGCTCGACCGAGAGGCAGTTCGACTGCACGCCGCAATCGCCGCAGCCTTCGCAGACTTCCTCGTTGATAAAGAGGCGCTTGTCCGGGTCGGGGAATTCGCCTTTCTTGCGGCGGCGGCGCTTCTCGGCGGCGCAGGTCTGGTCGTAGATCAGCACGGTCACGCCCGGCGTTTCGCGCAGCTCGCGCTGCACGGTGTCGAGCTCGTCGCGGTGATGGAACGTCGTGCCCTTCGGGAACAGGCCGTGATGGCCGTCGTACTTCTCGGGCTCGTCGCTCACCACCACGAAGCGCGAGACGCCCTCGGCTTCCACCTGGCGCGCGATCTGCGGCACGGAGATGCTGCCGTCCACGGGCTGGCCGCCCGTCATCGCCACGGCGTCGTTGTAGAGGATCTTGTAGGTGATGTTGGCCTTCGCGGCCACGGCCTGGCGGATCGCAAGGATGCCTGAATGAAAGTAGGTGCCGTCGCCGAGATTCTGGAACACGTGCGGCATTTTCGTGAACATCGAGTGCGCGGCCCAGTCCACGCCTTCGCCGCCCATCTGGATGAGGCCGGTGGTGTCGCGCTCCATCCACGAAGCCATGAAGTGGCAGCCGATGCCGGCCTGCGCAATCGAGCCTTCGGGCACTTTCGTCGAGGTATTGTGCGGGCAGCCCGAGCAGAAGTAGGGCGTGCGCTTCACGGCGTCTGCGACGTTCGAAAGAATCTGCGGTGCGACGAGGTCGACCACGCGCTCGCGGCGGTCGAGCGCCGGCTTGTGCTTTGCGAGCCACGCGGCGAACACGGGAAGGATGCGCGAGGGACGCAGCTCGCCCAGCTCGGAGAGCAGCAGCGTGCCGTCCTCGGCGTGCTTGCCGACGATGCTCGGGCGCGCGCCTTCCTTGCGGTTGTAGAGATGGTCCTTGATCTGCTGCTCGATCACAGGGCCTTTCTCTTCGATCACGAGCACGTCGGTCAGGCCCGAGACGAAGGCGTCGAGGCGCGACATCTCCAGCGGGAACGAAAGCCCCACCTTGTAGATGCGCACACCGGCGCGATCGAGGTCCTCGACCGTGAGATCGAGGCGGCGCAGCGTTTCC
This sequence comes from Paraburkholderia silviterrae, assembly GCF_004353915.1. Taxonomy (GTDB): domain Bacteria; phylum Pseudomonadota; class Gammaproteobacteria; order Burkholderiales; family Burkholderiaceae; genus Paraburkholderia; species Paraburkholderia silviterrae. The sequence continues at coordinate 355,851 of NZ_SMRP01000004.1, forward strand.
ATCAGGTCCAGATGCGCCTTGCCGCAGGTGACGATGCCCACGTTCGCGTGCGGGCTCGGCGCGATCCACTTGTCGATGCTGTTCGCGCGCGCGAAGTGGCGCACGGCGTCGAGCTTGGCCGCGAGGCGCTGCTCGATCGCGAGGCTCGGCAGATCGGGCCAGCGGTTGTGCAGGCCGCCCGTGGGCGGTGTAAAGCCTGCCGGTGCCTGCCAGTCCGTTTTCAGCGCATCGAGATCGACGGTCGAGCCCGACTCCACTGTCTCCGAAATCGCCTTGTAGCCCACCCAGGCGCCCGAGTAGCGCGAGAGCGCCCAGCCGTACAGCCCGAATTCGAGCATGTCCGCAATGTTCGAAGGATTCACGATGGGCATGTGCCACGCCATCAACGCGAAGTCGCTCTGATGCGGCATCGACGACGACACGCAGCCGTGATCGTCGCCCGCCACCACGAGCACGCCGCCGTGCGGCGACGAGCCGTAGGCGTTGCCGTGCTTGAGCGCGTCGCCGGCGCGGTCGACGCCGGGGCCCTTGCCGTACCACATCGCGAACACGCCTTCGACGGTGCGCTCCGGGTCCGCTTCCACGCGCTGCGTGCCGAGCACGGCGGTGCCGCCCAGCTCCTCGTTGATGGCAGGCAAAAAGCGCACGTCGGCGGCTTCGAGCAGCTTCTTGGCCTTCCAGGCCTGCTGGTCGACCATGCCGAGCGGCGAGCCGCGATAGCCGCTGATGAAGCCCGCCGTGTTCAGCCCATGCACGCGATCGAGCGCGCGCTGCATCAGCGGCAGGCGGATGAGCGCCTGGGTGCCGGTGAGGAAGATGCGGCCGCGCGTGGCGGTGAGATTGTCGGTGAGCTTGTAATCAGCGAGAGGCGGCGTGGAAGCCGTGTCGCCGAACGCGGGGCGCGCGGTCATGAGGAGTCTCCATTTATTGCTGTCGTACGCCCTGGGTGGAGGGCGGCGAGGAAGACTCTATTTTTTCGCGCCAATGACGGAAATATTTTGCTAACTGACCGGGCGCGGGTGCGATTCGCGCGACAGGCTGCCCGTGGCGGGCAAATTTTGAGAAAGATCTCCCTGGCGGGCTTTGGACGACCCGCGAAACCGGCCGGAGTCAGATCACGTGCGGGCCGTACGGCTTGGTGTCGTCGAATGGCGTGACGTCGTGAAAGTGCGAGTAGTCCATGACGCTCACGCCGTCCACCTCGCTAATCAGATCGACGTAGCGGTACTGCCAGCGGATCTGCGCGTCCGACCAGATGTGGCGCGCCTGCATGGTTTGCGCGGTCGACTCGTCCGAGCCTTCGATCACGACGTGCAGCGCCGCGGTCTGGCGCGCAAGCGATTCGGCCGTGGCGCCGAACAGCGGGCTCGATTCGTCGATGATGTGCATGAGGTTCCAGCCGAGCGTGAAGAGCGGATGCTCCGAGCGCACGAGCTTGAGGTCATAGATGCGCCGTGCGGTGTAGCCGTCCGAGGAGGTCTCGACGCGGATCAGGCGCAGCTTCGCCTGCGCTTCGGCGATCACGTTCTGGCGCGCGTTGGCGGCGCGCACCATCAGTGTCATGCGGCCTTCGATCGGATGCACGACCACCTGGTTGGCGAACAGGATCTTCGCGCGCGGTCGCGAGAAGCGCGCGAACACGAGCCCCGTGGCCAATGCGACGCCCGACATGCCGACGAAGATCTCGAGCGTCGCGACGAGGTGGGCATAGATCGTTTGTGGATGCATGTCGCCGTAGCCGACCGTGGCGAGCGTCTCGACGCTGAAGAAGAACGCGCCGAGGAAGCCGTGCGGGTACTGGTTGGCAATGGGCGCCGTGCCAAGTTGATAGAGGCACGCGAAGATGCCGTTGAGCACGATGAAGAGGCCGGCGAGCGAGGCGAAGAACGTGGGCCAGCGCATCGTGAGCGCGAAGTGATAGAAGTCGCGCCAGGTCTGCACGGGCATGCCGTAGACCAGAATCTTCCGCGAGCCGAATTCCAGCTTGCGCGGGCTGCCGTGATGGGCTTCGGGCTCGCGTGCGGGGGCGGTGGATGCCGCCTTGGTGGAGGCCGCAGCGGTGGAGGCCGCCGCGGTGGAAACCGGTGGGCACAGCGCGTCGGTCGAGGTTTCTTCGGGTTGCTCATCCGCTCCTTTGGCAGGCGGCGCGTGCACTGCGGAGGCGTCTTGCGCGGCCGGCCCGTTGGCATTCTCGTATGCGTTGCGCTCCGGCATTTCGGGTGTCATGGTGGTCGCTTCTTCGGGGATGGGGGGCGAAATGAGGAGCCAAGCGTAGCAATCCCCGAGAAACCGGACAAGCGCGCACCCGCGCAGCGGCCCTGCGCGGGATCAAGCGAGCACTCGGAGGCGGGCGGTGCGCCCGCGCCGGTCATGGAAACGCGTGCGGCTTCGGAATGCCCGCGCCGTGCTCAATGTCGGCGATGGCCTGGCGGTGCGCGGCGTCGACGGCTACAGCGGGCGCCTCGAAGCCCTTGTTGCCGCCAATCGTGACCCACTGCTGCACGGGCTTGTCGCGATGCGTGATCTGATATTCGGCGTCCCAGCGCGCGCCCTGCAGTTCGAGCGGATGCACGTGGATGGCGTAGACGCCATAGAGAAAGAGCTGTTCGGCCATGTTCATCTCCTGTCGACCAGAGTGGGGGCAACCCACTTAGTCTGGTCCCATGCACAGCAGCCGGTCGGGGCCCGTTACGGGTATGAACAGGCCCCGGGTCAAACCCGTTCGTGCGCGAGCGCCGACCCATTGCGGGGGCGCGCCCGAAGCGGGCCTTCGAGGACGGGATCGCCGCCCCTGGCGGTTCGCGCTTGCCTCGCTTGCACCTTACAGTTCGAGCTCGCCAAGGATGCGGTGCGCGAGCGCCTTGGCTTCTTCCAGAGCTTCTTCGGGGGTCCCCGAGGCGCCGTCCACTTCGTAGACCGCGTTCTCGAGTTCCTCGCCGTCGTCGCGCGCCAGGGAGACCAGGCCCTGGTACTGGCCGGCGTTCATGGGTCGCACGGTGGCGACTGCCGTGTAGATCCCCTTGGTGTAGGTGACGTCGTCCATAGCGGGCTCCTCGTGGAAGGAAATTCCATGCTAGCACGTTGACCAGACCCCTGCGGGGCATGCATGTGACGCTGACGCGGCGCTTTCATGTCAGCCGTGCGCCGCGCATCGGACGCGGCGCAGGTGCCGGCATTACCGTCGTTGCAAGGCGCAGGCGCAGGCGCAGGCGCAGGCGCAGGCGCACGCGCGGGCGAGCGCGCTAGTCCGCGAGCAGTGCGACGACTTCGTCGAGCGTGGGCGAATGCGCGCCGGGCCGGCGGCATGCCGCGGCGCCGGCCGCAAGCGCGAACGCCAGATGCTGACGCCAGTCGCGCTGGGGCGCGCTCATCAGGCTAAAGAGCAATCCGCCGATGGACGCATCGCCCGCACCCACCGTGTCGGCGACTTCGACGCGCGGCGGGGCCGCCTCGATCACCGCGTCGCCGGCGTAGAGCGTCGCCGCTTGCGCGCCGCGCGTGACGAGCAGCGTGGCGGCAGGGTTCAGCTCTCGCAAGGCTGCGATGGCCTCCCCTTCGCTTTTATCGGCGAACAGCATGCGCAGGTCTTCGTCGGACACCTTGATGAGATCGGCGAGCGCAGCCATGCGGCGCAGGATCGGCTCGTAGCCGTGCGCCATCAGATTGCGGTAGTTCGGGTCGAAGCTGATCTGCACGCCCGCCGCGCGCAATTCGGCCGCGAGTGTCGCGAGCGTTTCGCCGAGCGGCTGGCGCACGAGGCTGATGCAGCCGAAGTGCGCCCACTTCGCGTGCGCGCGCCAGCCCTCGGGCAGCTTCGCCGGATCGAAGGCGAGGTCGGCGCTGTTATCGCCGATGAAGTAGTACGCGGGCGGATGCGTCTGGTGCACGATCGCGAGCAGCGGCGCGCGCTCGACGCGCTGCATGAAGCGCATGTCGAGGCCGGCGGCGACGCTCGCGTTCCAGAGCTCGTCGGAGAAGTTGTCGGTGCCGAGCGCGCCCGCGCACGCCGTGGGCAGGCCGAGGCGCGCCACCGCGCGCGCCACGTTCCAGCCCGCGCCGCCAGGATGCGCGCGCCAGTGCGAGTCCATGCCCGGCGCGGCCGATGCGTGCGCCGTGCCTTCGGGCGCGGGGCCGCGCACGAGATCGGTGAGGATGTCGCCCGCCGAAATGAACGCGGGGAAGCCGGACGAGAAGTCGGGGCCAGTGCTGCAGGTGCTCATCGCTTGTTCCTTCGCCTGTTGCGTCGCTGTTACGTCGGGGTTGCTTCGAGTTTGCGTCGAGGTTGCTTCGATCTTGCGCCGTGATGCTTTCAGTCGCTTACGCGCGGCCGTCGGTGCCGTTCGCCTGCGCGAAGGCCGTCTCGCGTCCCGCCGCTTGCCCCGTCTTTGGCCCGATGATCGGCGCCATGCCGCGGCCCGGCAAGGCGTTCAGGACTTCGTAGCATGCGCCCATCGTGTGGTAATCGGTCTTGCCCGCTGGGCTTTTCTCGTCGCTGTACTTGCGGTTGTCGCAGGTGAGGATGCGATACCACGCGCCGTAGCGATGATCGACGAAGTGCGCCCAGCTGTAGCGCCAAAGCTCGTCGTACCAGTCCCAGAAGCGCTCGTTGCCGGTGCGTTTCGCGAGCAGCGCGGCGGTCGCGAAAGTCTCGGCCTGCACCCAGAAGTACTTGTCGTGGTCGCACACCGTGCCGTCCGGGCCGAAGCCGTAATAGAGCCCGCCGTGATCGTCGTCCCATGCGTGCGCCATGGCCGCGTCGAACAACTCGGTCGCGCGCGGCAGCAGCCACGGCAATGGGCGATGGCGCTCGAGGATCATGAGCAGCTTTGCCCATTCGGTCTGGTGCCCCGGCTGGAAGCCCCACGGACGGAAGATGTTCGAGCTGTCCTCTTCGTTGTAGTGCCAGTCGACCGACCAGTCGGCGTGAAAGTGCTCCCACACGAGGCCTTGCGAGAGCTTCGCCTGGCGCAGCGTGACGTTCGACGCGACGCGCTCCGCGCGGTCGAGATAGACGAGGTGGCCGGTCGCCTCATAGGCGGCGAGCAGCGCCTCGGTGGTATGCATGTTCGCGTTCTGGCCGCGATAGCTCGACACGAGCCAGTCCGCGCTGGCTTCGTCGGCGTAGAGGCCCGCCGCGCCGTCCCAGAAGCGATGCTCCATCAGCTCGAAGGTGGCGGCGATCATCGGCCGGGCTTCTTCGATGCCCGCCATCGCCGCGTGCGCGTAGGCGAGCAGCACGAACGCGAGGCCGTAGCAGTGGCGCGTGGCGTCGAGCGTGTGCTTCTTGCCGTCGCGCCATTCGAGCTCCCAGTCGTAGCCTTCGTGATGCGGATCCCAATGCGCCTCGCGCAGGAACTGCAGGCCGTGGCGCGCGTACTCCAGGTACGACGGGTCGCCGAATTCGCGGTACGCCATCGCGTAGTTGAAGACGAAGCGGCAACTGCTCACGAGGTGGCGCGAGTGGGCGTTGTAGATCGAGCCGTCGTCGCGGAAGTAATGGAAGAAGCCGCCCGAGCGGTCGAGCACGTTGGGTGCGTAGAAGCGCAGCGTGTCCTCGACATGGCCGAGCAGGAACGCACGGTCACGAAAGCTCGCGACCGCGGGCGCCGTGGCGCCCGCTTGCCCGCTTGCGTGGGGCGCCTCGTCCTGCTGGTTCTGTTTGGCCTCGTGGGAGGCGACGGCGTTTGAAGGCTTCGTCATGGCTTTCTCGTCTTGGCTTGGCGTGACTGACTAGGCTTGGTGGGGCTTCAGCAGCGCTGCGTGGGCTTTGTCGGCGCTCGGCGCGGCGCGCAACGGCGTGCTCATGGCAACCGATGCGGTAGCTGATGTAGCAGCCGATGTGGCAGCCGACATGCGCTCGCTTGCAACCGTGCTCGCGCGCTCGACGAGCCGCACGGGCAGCACGATTTCGCTCGTTTCGGGCGCTTCTTCGAGCAGCAACTCGACGCCGCGGCGTCCGAGCGCTTCCTTGTCGACAGCGATCGTCGAGAGCGCGGGCGCGGCGTGCGACGCGCCAAGAATGTCGTCGAAGCCGACGATCGCGATGTCTTGCGGCACGCGCAAGCCATTGGCCTGGCATATGCGCATCGCGGCGAGCGCGGCGGCGTCGTTATAGGCGAACACGGCGTCGGGCAACGGGCCGGATGAGCGGCGCGCAGCATCGAGCAGGCGCTGCATGGCGAGCGCCGCACCCGTATCGGGATCGAGCCCGCCGTCGATGCTGGTCTCCAGCGACGGATCGAACAGCAGCCCCGCTTCGAAGAACGCGCGCCGGTAGCCGAGCGCGCGCTGCGCGATGCTGTAGTGCGCGAGCGAGCCGCCGATGAATGCCACGCGCCGCCGCCCGAGGCTGAACAGATGATGCATCGCGAGCGCGGCGCCTGCGGCGTTGTCGATGTTCACCGAGCGCAGGCCTGGCGCCCACAGGTCGATCAGCACGAGCGGGCGCTGCAGCGCGACCATCGCGGCGAGCGTCTCCGGCTCGACGAAGCCCGCCACGGCGATGGCGTCGGGCGCATGCAAGCGCAACTGCTGGATGGTGTCGTCGGCGGGGCCGGCGGTGAGCAGCGCTGGCACGATGCCGTGCTCGCGGCAGGCGTCTTCCACGCCGTGCAGGACGTGCGAGAAGAACGGGCTCGCGGCGAAATTGTTGTGCTGGCGGTGCAGCAGGAAGGTGAGGCGGCGGATGCGCGGGCGCAGTTGCCCGCAGTCGTAGCCGAGCGAGCGCGCGACTTCGACAATGCGCGCGCGCGTGAGCTCGGATAAGCCCGGCTGGTTCTTCAGAGCGCGGGAGACCGTGCCGATCGACACGTTGGCCGCCTGCGCGACGTCACGGATGGTTGTCGCCATGGTTCCTGTCTGCGCTAGCTGACGCCGCGCGGCGGGCGTGCCCGGGATATGCGCAGAGGGTGCGCGCCGCGATACGGTCAGGTGTGCGGCGATTGTATAGTAAAAATATCGCCACACAACGTTGACCAGGGTCTAAAAACCCCCGTAAATACCCGTAATTGCGTGAATAAACGTAAATTTACATGTTTAGTAAAAATAACTAAACAAACTGACCGGGAACGGCAATTGCGTGGTGTCGCGGGTCATTGTTCGACCCGGAGGCCTCTTGCACGGCATTTCTCTACTGCTCTTTCTGGACTTGCTTCTGGTCGCCTCGGTGCCCGCGTGGCCGTACAGCCGCACATGGGGCTACGGACCGTCCGGCACCGTGGGCGCCGGCTTGATCGTCATGTTGTGGCTCGTGCTGACCGGGCAGGTCTAGACGCGCAATGCCATGCTTGCTGGGCAGCGAGGCCGGCGCGGAGTGATCCGCGCCGGCCTTGTTTTATGCACCAGTTGCATTTGGGTCCGCTTTGGGATGCTGCTGCGGACGGTGGGCGCGGATGGGGGAGTGTTTGTGCGTGTTGTTTGTGCGCACGCGCGTTGCGGGGAGGTGTCCGTCGCGCGAATAACTGAGAGATCCGGGGAAGTGGGCCGGCTGCGATCCTCGATCATGGCGTGGAGGAGCCGGGCAATCATACGAACGAACCTTGAGCCGACGACGCAGCGAAAACTGTGCGCCTTCGTCTAGCGCGGCGTTGCCGCGCCATTCTCGTCCGAAGTTTGGCGCTGCTTACTGCCGTCCTGCCGTCGCAGCCTGCTCGCTGCGGCCCGCGCGCGACTCGTCGCCGGCTTCGGCGCGCTCGGCGCTCATGTCGCGGGCGCCCCAGCGCTGCGCGAGCGCCGCGCATACCATCAGCTGGATCTGATGAAACAGCATGAGCGGCAGCACCACCGCGCCCACGGCGCTCGACGCGAAGATCACCTTGGCCATCGGCACGCCGGCCGCGAGACTCTTCTTCGAGCCGCAGAAGATGATCGTGATCTGGTCGGCGCGCGAGAAGCCGAGCTTCTTGCTCGCGAACATGGTGGCGCCGAGCGCGAGCGCGAGCAGCACCGCGCTGACGACGACCAGGCCGCCGAGCGCCGCAAGCGGCGTGTTGTACCAGAGGCCTTCGTTGATCGCCTCGGAGAACGCCCCGTAGACCACCAGCAGGATCGAGCCCTGATCGACGAACTTGAGCACGCCGCGGTTGCGCTCGATCCAGCGGCCGATCGCGGGCCGCAGCAATTGCCCCGCGACGAACGGCACGAGCAGCTGCAACACGATGTTCCAGACCGTATGCCAGGGCGACGTGCCGCCCGCGGCCTGATTCGTCACGATGAGACTCACGAGCGCGGGCGTGACGAAGATGCCGATCAGGCTCGACGCCGACGCGCTGCAGACAGCGGCGGGCACGTTGCCGCGCGCGATCGAGGTGAACGCGATGGACGACTGCACGGTCGAGGGCAGCGTGCACAGGAACAGCACGCCCATATAGAGCGCGGGCGTGACGAGCGGCGAGAGCACCGGCTTGAGCACGAGCCCGAGCACCGGGAAAAGGACAAAGGTGCTCGCCAGCACGACGATGTGCAGGCGCCAGTGCGTGGCGCCCGCCACAATCGCCTCGCGCGAGAGCTTGGCGCCGTGCAGGAAGAACAGCAGCCCGACGGCTACGTTGGTGAGCCAGTTAAAGGGCGTCGCGGCCTGGCCGTGCACGGGCAAGAGGCTGGCGAGCGTCACCGTGCCAATGAGGCACAGCGTGAAGTTATCGGGCAGGAATTTCGGACGAGCCATCGGAGAATCTCAAGTGCGCATCGCGGCACGCTTCGTTCGATCAGGGCGCCACGGGGGAAACGGGAGCTCTATTGTCGCGGCAAGCCGATTGAAAAAGCAAATTCATTTGACGAATCGATTGATGAGTACTGCGCATGAGGCGACGGTACTCAGGACTCACCGGCACGATGTGGTTGCCGCGAGACAACCGGCGCAAACAGGCATCGCCGGGATTCATTCGTCATGCAAAAGACCGGGCACAAAATGCGACGAAAGCGGTGCGCATCCATGACCCGCAAAGCCGCGCCGGCCGGGCTCGCGGCAGTCCGGCTGAAGCTGTTCTACAGCATGAATCAGGCCCGTGCGAAGTGTCCCCAAAGGCCAAAAAATCGTGCAGTAACATGGTGTTACAACCCTTCCGAGGGCATAACACTTTTTGGCTCGACACCCCTTCAGGACGCCCATAAATTACCGTCAAGGAACGTTCAGAAACCGTTGCGGCAGCAATCGTTGCGCGACACACGTGCGCTTCCCGGAACGGCCCGCCATGGCCCGAATGGCGGCAAACCATGCTGAACGTCGGGCAGGTGATCGACACACAATGCGCGCAGGGTTGTTACGGATGGGACAGTGGATCGTGGGGGCCGGATTAACGGCCCTCGTCGCGTTCGCCCATGCACAACCTGCATTTGTAGCTCACGGCGGTGGCGGTTTTCATGGCGGCGGCTTTCAGGCCCCGCCCATGATGCGTCAGGCCCCGCGTGCGGCCATGCCCATGCAATGGGGGGGCCAGCGCGGCGTCGCGCAGCGCGGGGGTTACGGCGGCGCGCCGGGCGGGCGCTACAACGCGGGATCGATGCGCGTGGCCGACCAGGGCGGCTGGCGCGATCACCAGGGTGCCCACCAGGCGCAGCGGCGCGCAAGCAGTGTCAACACTGGCCCGTACGGCGATCCCTACGGCAATGGCTTCGGCGGCTATCACGGCCCGATTCAGCCCGTGAGCGCGGAAGCACGTCAGGTTCCCCATCCACCGGCCGACTCGCCGGTGCGCGCCGGTTCTATTCGCGAAGACGTCGCGCGCTATAACGAGGAGCGCGGCACCTTCCGCCCGTTCCAGCGCAACGGAGGCGACGTGCCTCGTCCGCCGATGCCGGCGCCGTATCGCAATTAACGTAATTAGACCGGCAAAAGCAACTAACTGCACAACCGGATCCGCGGGCGCATGCTGATGCGTCCGTCGCGTCAATCAGAACGCGCGCATCCTGGCGCGCATTCTTGCCTCTCCCCCCTTCCTTTTTCCCATCGTTCTTCCCTCTCCGAGTCTCAAAACTGACGCGTGGATACCACACTTTTTGGGAAATCCCTCGTCATACAGTGCCCTTTCATCATCAAATCTCGGCTTCGTTGAGGCGGCGCCTTTTCGGCGTGGCCAGAAAGCAGCAAAAACCGGGCCGAGGTCCTGTTCATGCGGGCCGCGAGCCAGGTGCGCAGTCATGCTGCAGTGCGGCGAAACAGTCACTGAAATCCGTCGAGCCGGGGTTTGCCGATAGCAATCTAATCGGACCGATATACCGGCGATAACAATCGATATTTTTGTCCATAAAAATGGTCCGCAAAGATGGTCCCGCCCAGAACGGCCACGCCTGCGAACGACGAGATAACAAACGGTTTGCGCGAGCGCCAAAGCCGCCAATCATCCTTTTTGACAAAGAGACAGGAGAACCCATGAAAAAAGCCGTCAGCCGCGCGCTGCGTACGCCTCTCAAGGCGGGTGTCATTGCAGCCGTGCTTGCCGCCGCATCGTCGTCGGCATTCGCGCAGTCGAGCGTTCAGCTCTATGGTCAGGTCGACGAGTGGGTCGGGGCTACGCGCTTCCCGGGCGGTCAAACGGCCTGGAACGTCAGTGGCGGGGGCATGTCGACGTCCTACTGGGGCTTGAAGGGCGCTGAGGATCTGGGCGGCGGCTACAAGGCGATCTTCACGCTGGAAAGCTTCTTCCGCGCGCAGAACGGCCAGTTCGGCCGCTTCCAGGGCGACACTTTCTTCGCGCGCAACGCGTACGTCGGCATCGAATCGCCGTACGGTACCGTCACCGCGGGCCGCCTGACGACGCCGCTGTTCGTTTCGACGATTCTGTTCAACCCGTTCATCGATTCGTACGTCTTCTCGCCGATGGTGTACCACGTGTACCTCGGGCTCTCGACGTTCCCGACCTACACGACCGACCAGGGCGTGGTGGGCGACTCGGGCTGGAACAACGCGATCCAGTACTCGACGCCGAACTTCAACGGCCTCTCGGGCACGGCCATGTACGCGCTCGGCAACCAGGCCGGCGAAAACGGCAAGAAGAAGTGGAGCGTCCAGGCGCTGTACTTCCACGGCCCGTTCGCGGCCACGGCGGTCTATCAGTACGTGAACTTCAACAACACGCCGGGCGACATCGGCAGCATCGTGAGCGGCGACACGACCATCGTCGGCCTGCGCAGCCAGGGTGTCGCACAGGTGGGCCTCTCGTACGACCTGAAGTACGTGAAGTTCTTCGGCCAGTACATGTACACGAACAACAACAGCGACATCAGCAGCTGGCACGTGAACACGGCCCAGGGTGGCGTTTCGGTGCCGGCCGGCCCGGGCACGATCATGGCGTCGTATGCGTACTCGCGCGACAGCGGCGGCCTGAACCAGACGCACAACACGGCGGCGGTCGGCTACGACTACCCGCTCTCGAAGCGCACCGACGTCTACGCGGCCTACATGTACGACCATTACGACAACATGTCGTCGGGCCAGACCTACGGCGTGGGCCTGCGCGCCAAGTTCTAAGCGCCATCACGTCTGAAGCAGCAAACACAAAACCCCGCGCTATTCGCAGCGCGGGGTTTTGTTTTCTCGCGCCCGCCACGGGCTGTGTGGGCCGTGAGGGCTGCGCGTTTGACTACTCAATATTGATAAAACGCGCACAATCTTGGCGATTGTTTCCTGCTTGTTTCCTGATTAACCCGATTTTTGCGGAAAGAACGGCGCGATGGATACCCTCGTCAGCATGAAAGTGTTCCGGCACGTGGTGGAGGCGGCGAGCTTCGTCGCCGCGGCCGAGCGCATGGGCATGTCCGCGGCCATGGCGAGCAAGCATGTGATGCATCTCGAGCAGCAGCTCGGCGCGCGCCTGTTGAACCGCACGACGCGCCGCGTCGCGCCCACCGAGGCGGGCCGCGAATACTACGAGCGCGTGGCCCAGGCGCTCACCGAGCTCGACGAAGCCGGCCAGGCCGTGGGCGCCGCGAGCGTGGTGCCGCAGGGGCGCCTGCGCGTGTCGTCGCTCACGGCGTTCGGCCTGCGCCACGTGATGGGCGCGGTGGCCGACTACGCGGCGGACTTCCCGCAAGTCACCGTCGATATCACCCTTTCGGACCGCGTGGTCGAGCTGATCGACGAAGGCTTCGATGTAGCGATCCGCGCGTCGCCTTCGGGGCTGAAGTCGTCGTCGCTGATCGCGCGGCCGCTCGCCACCGCGCACATCGTGCTGTGCGCCGCGCCCGCGTATCTGCGCCGCCACGGCGTGCCGAAGAGCGTCGCCGATCTCGCGCAGCACAAGTTCGTGCATTACGCGGGCGCCTCGGCGGCGGAGCTCGCGCCGTTCGCGGAAGCGCACGCGCGCCCGAAGCCGGGCGGCAATCTGATCGTCAATCACCTGGAGGCGCTGCGGGTGGTCCTGCTGCAGGGCGGCGGGCTCTCGATGCTAGGCACCGAAGTGATCGGCGACGACATTGCGCAAGGCCGCCTCGTGCCGCTGCTCGTCGACGAACTGCCGCCGCGCGAGCTGCCGATCTACGCTGTCTACGCGAGCCGTCGCCATCTTTCGGCGAAGGTGCGCTCGTTCGTCGATTTCCTCGCGGAGCGCTTTGGCGAGCGCGCGCTCTGGCCGGGCGTCGAAGAGATCCGCGCGGCGGCGGCGCGGGCGGTGCCGCCGACGCCGCCGACGCCACCCGATAAGCTGCTCTGACGACGCCGTCAGCGCGCAAACCCCAGCCGCGCCTTCGTTTCGTCGTACTCGCTCTTCAGGCGCGCGACCAGCTCGGCCACGGACGGCACGTCGTCCATGAGCCCCACGCCCTGGCCCGCGCCCCAGATGTCCTTCCACGCACGGGCCTTCTCGCCGCCGAAGTTCATCTTCGACTTGTCCGACTCGGGCAGCGCGTCCGGGTCGAGCCCCGCGTTGGCGATGCTCTCGCGGATGTAGTTGCCATGCACGCCCGTGAAGAGGTTCGTGTAGATGATGTCGGCGGCCTTGGCTTCGAGGATGGCGTGCTTGTAGGCGTCCACGGCGTGCGCCTCGCGCGTGGCGATGAAGCGCGTGCCCATATAGGCGAGATCGGCGCCCATGGCCTGGGCGGCCAGGATCGAGCCGCCGTTGGCGATCGCGCCCGAGAGCACGATGGGGCCGTCGAACATGCGGCGCACTTCGCCCACGAGCGCGAATGGCGAGGTCGTGCCCGCGTGGCCGCCCGCGCCCGCCGCAACGAGAATCAGGCCGTCCACGCCCGCCTCGAGCGCCTTGCCGGCGTGACGCAGGTTGATGACGTCGTGCAGCACGACGCCGCCGTAGCTGTGCACGGCGTCGAGCAGCTCTTTGGGCGGCGCGCGCAGGCTCGTGATGAAGATCGGCACCTTGTGCTCGACGCACACGCGCACGTCGTGCTCGAGCCGCGTATTCGACTGATGCACGATCTGGTTCACGGCAATCGGCCCGATCACGGCGTCTGGGTTCGCGGCCTTGTGCGCGGCGAGCTGCTCCTGGATCTGCGTGAGCCAGTCGTCGAGCAGTTCGGCGGGGCGCGCGTTGAGCGCGGGGAACGAGCCGACGATGCCCGCCTTGCACTGCGCGAGCACGAGCTCGGGATAGCTCACGATGAACATCGGCGAGCCGACGACAGGCAACGACAGGTTCTGCAGGACGGCGGGCAATGCCATGACGAGGTCTCCTTGCTGGCGGCATGGTGGATTCAGGCCGGCTTCAGGCGCGGGCTCAGGCTGGAAATCGCGCTGGGCGCCCGATGAAACGGTCGTTCGATTATAGGTGCGCGGCTTTCGGCACATGGTGCGCCTGCTGTTCGAGCGAGTCGAGGGAGTGTTCGGTTTCTAGCTTTTCCTGCCCGAATTTGGGGCGCGGCGCCACATACCGCTCCTACAATATTCGCCAGACCAACAACGATACGATGGAGACCCGCCATGCCGTTCGAGGGATACACGCCTTTCACTGTCCGCACCGCGGATGGCGTCGAGATTGACGGGGTCCGTGGCGGCGAAGGGCCGCCGCTCCTGCTCCTGCACGGTCACCCGCAGACCCACATGATCTGGCATCGCTGCGCGGCGGATCTTGCGCAGCACTTCACCGTGATCGCCACCGACTTGCGCGGCTACGGCGCCTCGTCCAAACCGGCGAGCGATGCGAGCCACGCCGCCTACTCGAAACGCGCGATGGCCGCCGATCAGGTCGCGGTCATGCGGCACTTCGGCTTCGAGCGCTTTCTCGTCTGCGCGCATGACCGTGGCGCGCGGGTCGCGCATCGCATGGCGCTCGACCACGCCGACGCCGTGGAGCGGCTGATGCTGCTCGACATCGCGCCCACGCTCGCCATGTACGAGCAGACCGACCGCGAGTTCGCCACGCTCTATTTCCACTGGTTCTTCCTGATCCAGCCCGAGCCGCTGCCCGAGGAGTTGATCGGCGCGAATCCCGATGCGTATATCGAGCGCGTGATGGGCAGCCGCCACGCGGGGCTCGCGCCTTTCGCGCCCAAGGCACTCGGCGCGTACCGCGCGGCGCTGCGCGAGCCGGGCGCCGTGCATGCGATGTGTGAGGACTACCGCGCCTCCGCGACCATCGACCTCGAGCACGACCGGGCCGACATCGAGCGCGGCCACAAGGTGGGCTGCCCGCTGCGCGTGCTGTGGGGCGAGCATGGCGTGATCGAGCGCTGCTTCGACCCGCTCGCGGAATGGCGCAAGGTGGCGCGCGACGTGAGCGGCCGCACGCTGCCGTGCGGCCACTACATTCCCGAGGAGGCGAGCGAGGCGCTCGTGGGCGAAATTCTCTCGTTCTTCGAGGCGACCGAGCGGCAGGATTGACGGCTTCAGCGTGCCGGCGTGGCGCCGGGCGGCGCCTTAGCGCGCTACGTCGGCCCACGCTTAGCCGAGCGGCGGCAGACGGCGCGCCACGGGCGTGGACTTGACGATGGCGGTGCTCGTTTCCGCGCGCTCGGTGACCTTGCTGAGGATCTCATCGAGTTGCTCGATCGAATGCAGATAGAGCCGGGCGATGAAGCAGTCGTCGCCCGTGACCTTGTCGCATTCGATGAATTCGGGAATCCGGCGGATCACCTCTTCGACCAGATGCAACTGCCCCGGCAGGGGCTTCACGCGCACGATGGCCTGCAGCGTGTAGCCGAGCGCGCGCGGGTCGATGCGCACGGTGTAGCCGCCGATCACTCCCTGAGCTTCGAGCCGCCTCAGCCGCTCCGACGTGCTCGGCGCGGAGAGCCCGATCTGGCGAGCCAGCTCGCTCACGCTCGCGCGCCCGTCGTCGGCCAGGGCGGCGAGCAATGCGCGGTCGATCTCGTCGAGCGGGGCGGGGAGAGGCACTCCGGGTCGTTTGGTCATGATTTCACCTGCGTCTTCGCATGATTGCCTTCGATTCGAAGGTATTCCGATATCGTGACCTTAGTTTAGCCATGTATTCCGCGCTTCGCACTGAGTAAACTTGCACTCAGGTACTCACGAGGAGCTCCCTCCCATGGCTTCCCCAGAAGTTCGCCGCGGCGCGGCAGAGATGGTCACCGCGATGCTGATGTCCGGCACCATCGGCTGGCTCGTTGTCGATTCGCAGCAATCGCCGATCAACGTCGCGTTCATGCGCTGCGTGCTGGGCGGCGCGACGCTCGCGCTCGTCTGCGCGGCGCTCGGCCTCTACCGGCGCAGGCTGCCCTGGCGCACGCTCGCGCTCGCTATGGCGGGGGGAGCGGCCATCGTCGCCAACTGGGTGCTGCTGTTCGCCGCCTACTCGCGCGCTTCCATTTCCATGGCCACCGCCGTCTACAACACCCAGCCGTTCATGCTCGTGGGCCTCGGGGTGCTCGTGCTGGGCGAGCGCGTGAGCGCGTCCACCGTCGCGTGGCTCGCGCTCGCCTTCGTCGGGCTCGTCGGCGTGGTGGAGGTGCAGCCGGCCGTGCTCGCGGTGCCCGGTGAATACCTGCAAGGCGTGGCTTGTGCAGCGGGCGCGGCGTTTCTCTACGCGATCTCGTCGATCATCACGCGGCATCTCAAGGGCACGCCGCCCCACTTGATCGCGCTCGTGCAGCTCGCCTTCGGCGCGCTCGCGCTCGCGCCGTTCATCCATTACGGCACGCTGCCCGCCACGCCCGGGCACTGGGCGCAGATCGTCACGCTCGGCATCGTGCACACAGGCGTGATGTACGTGCTGCTCTACGGTGCGATCCAGAAGCTGCCCACGGCGATGACCGGCGCGCTCTCGTTCATCTATCCCGTGGTGGCGATCTTCGTCGACTGGTTCGCGTTCGGGCAGCGCCTCGCGTGGATCCAGGTGGCGGGCGCCGCGCTCATCCTGCTCGCGGCAGCGGGCGTGAACCTCGGCTGGCGGATCGTGCCGCAGCGGCGCAAAACGTCTTCGGCTTGAGCGGGCGTCACCTCGCTCGCGCACACGGTGGCGCAAGCGCGTCTTGACGACACCGCACCCTTCACGCGCTGGTCGCATAATGTCGCGGTTCTCCGACCACGACGATGCACGAGCGCGCATGACCCAGCCAGACACCAGCCACGACGAAGCCGAACTCCAGCGCGCCAAGCGCCGCCCGCTCCTCTTGCTGGTGGCGGCGGCGCTCGTGTTCGTCGTCACGGCGCTCTCGCCGCCGGGCCTCGTGATCGACGGCATCAAGGCGATGAGCGAAGCGGCCATGGTGGGCGCGCTCGCCGACTGGTTCGCCGTGGTCGCGCTGTTCCGCCGGGTGCCGATTCCGGTCATCGCGGCACACACGGGCGTCATTCCGCGCAACAAGGACCGCATTGCCGACGAGCTCGCCGTGTTCGTGCACGACAAGTTTCTCAACGTCGATTCGCTCGTCGGGCTGATCCGCCGCCACGATCCGGTCGAGCGGCTCTCGTCCTGGCTCATGGCGCCTCAGAGCGCCCAGCATCTGGGCGACTACGCGGTGCGGTTGATGTCGGGCCTGCTCGGCCTCACCGACGACGTGCGCATCCGGGCCTTCATCCGCGATGGCCTGCATGCCGCGCTCGACAAAGTCGATCTCTCGAAGTCGGCGGGCGCGATTCTCGACACGCTCACGAAGGACGGCCGCCATCAGGAGTTGCTCGACCAGATGCTCGATCAGCTCGGCCATCTGCTCGCCGAGGAGAGCACGCGCGCGTTCGTGGCGGCGCGCATCGTCGACGGCCTCAAGGGCGAGTTTCCGTGGACGGAAAAGATTCTGCCCTCGGAGTGGATTGGCGATAGCGGCGCGCGCGTGCTGGAGAGCGCGGTGAACCGTTTGCTGCTGCAGGTGAGCGAAGACCGCGAGCACCACTTGCGCAAGAAGTTCGACGAGGTGGTGCAAAAGCTCGTGGTGCAGCTCAAGAGCGATCCCGCATTTCAGCGCAAGGGCGAGGAGCTCAAGGCGAGCCTGCGCGAAGGCAGCGCGCTCAACGAGTACACGCACGCGCTATGGGACAGCCTGCGCACATGGTTGCGCGAGGACCTGGAGCGTCCCGACTCGACGCTGCACGCGAAAGTGGCGGCGACCGGACGCTGGCTCGGCGAGTCGCTTGCCGGCGACGCGGACCTGCGCGCGTCGCTCAACGGCCATCTCGAAGACGCCGCGCGCGCGATGGCGCCAGATTTCGCGCGCTACCTCACGCATCACATCCGCGATACCGTAAGACACTGGGACACGCGCGAGACCGCGCGCCTGATCGAGCTGAAGATCGGCAAGGATCTGCAGGCGATACGCGTGAACGGCACGGTGATCGGCGGGACGATCGGGCTCGGTCTGTATCTGTGCTCGCACGTGTTCGAATGGTTGCGCCTGCAACTCGGCGGGTGACAGGTTGCGGGTTTGCACGTTGCGGGTTTCCATGTTGCCGGCTTGTGCGTTGCCGGTTTGTGCCGGTTTGTGCGTCGGATATGACACGCTCGTGAACGTGCGCTTTTTTCGTCAACGCGCGGTCGCTCAACGATTCGGAGCGCGAATCAATTGTTCGCGTCGACGCGCAAACGTTTTGGCTTCGGGGCCGTTTCGACGCCGCTTGGCCGATGGCAGTTTGTAGGGAAATCACCGATGCGACGCGAATTCGCGCGCGAGTATGATCGGCTCGACAGTTTGATCACGTCAGAGCACGATTCTCACGCTCGTCCTGGAAAGGGACGAGCGTTTTTTTTGGTGCGCCGCGCCTGGCGTTGTGCGTGACGGCGCAGGCGCAAGTGCGTCAGGACATGCCGGCGGGTGCTTCGACCCCGTTCTCGCCCATCACGAGCGCACCGCTTTTCGCCAGCTCGCCGGCCAGGTCGCGCATCAGCGCGGGCCATGCGCGCTCGGGCGCGATCTGCCGCGCCGCCGCGCGCATGGCCGAGGCCCCGGCGAGCATCGCGTCCAGCGCCGCGAACGTCATCGTGCGCACTTCCAGCAGCTTGAACACGATCAGCACCTTGAGCGCGTTTTTGGCGTTGCGCGCCGGATCGGCGCTCAGCCACGCGAGGCGAGCACCGGCGCGTTCGAGCGCGGCCCCGACGTTCGTGAACGGCGCGCCATGGCCCGGAATCACCACGGCCACATCGAGTTGCGCGATGGCGTCCAGCACGGCGCGCTGCTCCGCAAAACCGCTTTCGCCTTCGAGCTCGGGGAAGATCACGCCGAAGCCGTGCTCCCAGAGCGCGTCGGCGCTGATCAGCACGCGCGGCTCGGCCGCGTAGAGCATCAGCGAATCGGGGTCGTGACCGGGCGCGCCGATGACGTCCCACTCGAAGCCGCCGAGCGTGAGGCGTGCGCCGGGCGCGAGCGTGTCCGTGATGGCGAAGCGCTCGCAGCTTTGGCCGGTGGCGAGAAAGGAGAGCCGCGCCTGGTCCCAGGCGCGCACGGCGCTCGCGCTGGCGGCGGGAATGAGCGTCTCGCAAGACCATTGCGCCTGCAAGCGTGCGTTGCCGCCGCAATGGTCCGAATGCAGATGTGTGTTGACGATCGTGTCGAGCGCGCGCCCCGCGAGCGCGTGCTGCACGAGCGAGACGGTTTGCTCGGCATGCGTGGCGTAGCCCGTGTCGACGAGCGCGGCGCGGGACTCATCGACGAGCAGCACGTTGTTCGACGAGAGCCAGCCGCGCTCGAACACGCGGATCGACGCGGGCAGCGGCACAGGCAACGTCGGGGGCAACGTCGCGGGCAACGTCGCGCTCGGGTTCGCTGAAACCCCGCTCATCGCGCGGCTTCTCCGCTCGCTTGCGCCTGGGCCTTCGGCATCACGAGGATCGTCGAGCGTCCCACCACGAGCGTCTCGCCGTGCTGGTTGACTGCCGTGCCCTCGAGCTTCACGAGATCGCCGTTCAGGCTCGCTTTCCAGTGCGCGTCCACGACGCGCCACTCGAAGGTGAGCACGTCATGGGCGTGCGCCGCGCGCTTGAGCTTCATGTCGAACTCGAGGCCGAGCGGCTGCGCATACTGCGAAAAGTGCGTGGCGAGCAGCGCCATGAAATACGCGGTGGGCTGCGTGCCCGAGGCGATCAGGCCGCCGAAGCGGCTTTGCGCGGCATAGGCGTCGTCGTGGTGCAGCGGGTTCAGGTCGTTCACGAGCGTGGCGAACGACTTCACGGTATCGGGCGAGAGCGCGAGCGTCGAGCCAAACGTCTCGCCGATCGTCACGACACGGGCAGGCGCGGTCATCGTGCGTCTCCCCGATCGGGCGCATCGACGCGCTCGGTCATCCATTGCGCATGACGCGTTTCGATTGCGTCCCACACGGCGCGCTTTGCAGCGTCGTCGAGCGTGGACCACGCGGCGATCTCGTCGATCGTGCGCAGGCACCCTTCGCACAGGCCGCTCGCCTCGTGCATGCGGCACACGTTGATGCAGGGCGAGGGCGTTTGAACGGGCACGCTCATCGGGTTCGCGCTCATGCGTCGCGCAGCGCGACGTCCACCACGGGTGCGCCGGTGAGCGCCGCCAGCTCCTGCGGCGAAAGATTGAACACCGCATGCGGGTGGCCCGCCGCGGCCCAGAGGCTGTCGAGCGCGAACAGGTCGGCGTCGATTAGCGTGACGGGCTTTGTGGCGTGGCCGATCGGGCACACGCCGCCGATTGCATAGCCGGTCATTTCGCGCACGAACTTCGCGTCGGCGCGGCCGACTTCTCCCACCTGCGCCTCGACCTTCTTTTCGTCGACGCGATTGGCGCCGCTCGCGATCACGAGCACGGGCGCATCGTCCTTGCGGCGGCGAAACAGGATCGACTTGGCGATTTGCGCGACTTCGCAGCCGAGCCCGGCCGCCGCTTCCGCCGAGGTCTTGCCGGTTTCGGGCAGCAGCACGACGGGCTTCGCGTGGCCGCACTCGCGCAAGAGCAGCGCGACGCGGCGCGCGGAATCGGGCAGGGCTTCGAGGCCGTCCTTTTCTGAGTTGACAAGCGATGCCGTCATGTCGTCATTTCCTTCGTACTGCGATTCAATGTCATATGACGCGCCGAGGCATCAAGCGCACTCGGCGGCGCTCTGCTTCTTCGCGAGCAGCGCCTTGCCAGCGCGCGAGGCGTTGGCGCGGCCGATCGACTTCGAAATGAAGTCGCCGGCTTCCACGACCTGATCGAGATCGACGCCCGTTTGAATGCCGAGCCCATTCATCAGGTACAGCACGTCTTCGGTCGCGACGTTGCCGGTCGCGCCCTTCGCGTACGGGCAGCCGCCGAGCCCCGCCACCGAGGCGTGAAAGATCGCGATGCCTTCCTCGAGCGCGGCGTAGATGTTGGCGAGCGCCTGGCCGTAAGTGTCGTGGAAGTGGCCCGAGAGGCGCTCGCGCGGGAACACCTTCGTGACCGCCTCGAACACTTCGTGCACGCGCTTTGCGGTGCCCACGCCGATCGTATCGGCGATATCGATCTCGTCGCAGCCGAGCGCCGCGAAGCGCTGCACCACGTCGACCACCGACGCCACCGGCACCTCGCCCTGGTACGGGCAGCCGAACGAGCACGAGACGCTGCCGCGAATGCGCACGCCGGCGGCCTTCGCCGCTTGCGCCACGGGGACGAAGCGCTCGATGCTCTCCGCAATCGAGCAGTTGATGTTGCGCTGCGAGAACGCCTCGCTCGCGGCGCCGAAGATCACGATCTCGTCCGCGTGCGCGGCGAGCGCGCCTTCGAGGCCGCGCAGGTTCGGCGTGAGCACCGAATAGAGCGCGCCTTCACGGCGCGCGATGCCGGCCATGACCTCGGCGCCGTCGGCCATCTGCGGGACCCACTTCGGCGAAACGAACGAGGCCGCTTCGACGTTGGGAAAGCCCGCCTTCGAGAGCCGGTCGATCAGCTCGATCTTCACGGCGGTGGGCACGAATTCCTTTTCGTTCTGCAGACCGTCGCGCGGTCCGACTTCGACAATCTTGACTGCGGTGGGCAATGTGGCCATGTCTGTCTCCTTCCTTGGTTCCTGGTTTCCTGATGCGCGCCGATGCAACCCGTGCGCTTCAATATCCGCGTGCCGTATGCACGATACCGCTGACCGTTTCGCCGCGCGCGAGCGCCTCGATCTTGTCCGCGACCTGCGAGATCGCTTCATCGCGCAGCGTGAGTGCGGAGCTGTGCGGCGTGATCGTGATGCGCGGCTCGCGCCAGAACGGGTGATCGGGCGCGAGCGGCTCGTGGCGGAACACGTCGAGCGTGGCGGCCGCGAGCGTGCCGTTCGCGAGCGCTTCGACCAGGTCCTCTTCCACCAGATGCGTGCCGCGCGCGACGTTCACGAGATACGCGCCGCGCGGGAGCTTGCCGAAGGTGCGCGCGTCGAGCACGTTCTCGGTGTCGGGCGTGGCGGGCAGCAGGTTCACGAGCACTTTCACGTCGTCGAGGAACGCGTCGAATTGGGGGCCGTGCAGCTCGCCCGAGAACGTCTCGATGCCGTCGAGCGTCTTCGCGCTGCGCGAGAAGCCGCGCACCGGCACGCCGAGCGACGCCACCGCGCGCGCGACCTGCGCGCCCAATACGCCCAGGCCGAGCACGCCCACCGTGAAGGTCTCGAGCGGATGCGGCGCGAGCACGTGCCATTCGCGGCGCGCCTGCTGCAGTGCGTATTCGTCGAAGCGGCGCAGATAGCGCAGCACCGCGTGCTGCACGTATTCGGCCATCTGCGGGGCCATGCCCGAGTCTTCGAGGCGCACGAGCAGCGCGTCCTGGGGCAGCGTGCCCGGATGATCGCGTTCGAGCGCGAGGATCGCATCGACGCCCGCGCCCAGATTGAAGACCGCGCGCAGGCCCTGGCGCGCCGCGAAGAGCTCGCGCGGCGGATGCCAGACCACGGCGTAATCGGCGGGGGCCGTATCGCCGGGCTGCCATTCGCGCAACTCGGCGCCGGGCAGGGCGCGCGCGAGGCCACGGAGCCAGGCGGAGGCGTCGGCTTGCGGGAGCCAGAACAGAATTTTCATCGTGGTTCTTTTCCCTGCGAAGGGTGAGATGAGCGAGATGAGTCGCCACATTCTACTTTTTCAGGCCCGAGGCCGCCGGGCTTTCTCCTCGCCGCCCGCGCCATGATGGTGCGGCGCGGCAGACCCGGTGGGCGTGAAAAAGCAAAGCAAAAAAAATTGGTTCGGCGCGCGCAGGCGACGGATCACAATCCGTTCACAACCCGTCGAAGCGAGGAAAAAATCATGCTTTCGTGCGCCTCTTCCCGCTGGCCGCCCAGACTCGTCACCGTGCCGGGCCTGCACGGCAGTGAAGGCGCGCATTGGCAGAGCTGGCTCGAGCGCCAGTTCGCGCGCTCGCTGCGCGTGGAGCAGGACGACTGGGACGCCCCTGATCTGGCGCTCTGGAGCCGCGCGCTCGGGCGGCTGCTGGCGCGCGAGCGCGGGCCGTTCCTGCTTGCGGCGCATAGCTTCGGCTGCCTCGTGGCGGCGCATGCGCTCCAGCAGGGGCACGTTGGCGCCAATGTGGCGGGCGTGCTGCTCGTCGCGCCCGCGAGCCCGGAAAAATTCCGCTTCGCCGGCGCCTTCGAGGCACGGCGTCTTCCTGTGCCTTCGATCCTGGTGGGCAGCGAGACCGATCCGTGGATGCCGCTCGAAGGCGCGCACCGCCTCGCGCAGCAATTGGGCAGCGCATTCGTGAATCTTGGCGACGCGGGGCACATCAACACAGCGGCAGGCTTCGGCCCGTGGCCGCGCGCGAAATATTTCATCGATACGCTCGTGCATTGCGAAGCGCCCAGGCGTTTGCGCGACGATGCGCAGCACGACGCGCATACGGCGAACGAAGCGGCGGACGGCATGCCGTTCAGCGTGAACGATCGCTTGAAGTTCGCCTGAGGCTCACTCGAGATTCACCAAACCTCGACTCAGGTTCGCTTCGCGTTTGCTTGCTCCGGGCGCACGCAGGCGGCGCTGCAAGTTCGATGCGGCGCCGCAGCCTGCTTCAGCTCCGCAACGCCTCGCGCAGCAGCCGGGCCGTATGCAGCGCGATCATGCCTTCCTCATCGGTGCGGATCGCGAAGACCGGCACGCGGCTCTCGCGCGAGCTCACGCGCTCCTTGCCGGCGTCGTTGGCCGCCGCGTCTAGCGCGATGCCAAAGAGCGGCGCGAGCCGCTCGCACACCTGCGCGCGAATGGGCGCGGCATGCTCGCCGATCCCGCCCGTCAACACCAGCGCATCGAGCCCGCCCAGCACCACGGCGAGCTTGCCCACTTCCTGCGCGATGCGATACGTGTAGAAGTCGATGGCGAGCTTCGCCTGCTCGCTATCGCTCGCGAGCAGCTCGCGCATGTCGCTGCTCACGCCCGAGAGGCCCTTGAGGCCGGACTCGTGATAGAGCAGTTTCTCGATTTCGTCGTGGCCCATGTCGTGCGCCATCATCCACAGCACCGCGCCCGCGTCGAGCGAGCCGCAGCGCGTGCCCATGGGCAGGCCGTCGAGCGCGGTGAGGCCCATCGTCGTTTCCACGCTCTTGCCGTCTTTCATCGCGCACAGGCTCGCGCCGTTGCCCAGATGCGCGACGACCACGCGGCCGCGTGCGACGTCGGGCGCGGCGCTGTGCAGGTGGCGCGCGATGTACTCGTAGGAGAGGCCATGAAAGCCGTAGCGGCGGATGCCTTCCTCGTAATAGCGGTACGGCAGCGCGAAGAGCTGCGCCATGATGTCGTTGCCCGCGTGAAAGGCCGTGTCGAAGCAGGCCACCTGCGGCAGCTCGGGCGCGGCCGTGCGCACGGCGCGGATCGCCGCGAGATTGTGCGGCTGATGCAGCGGCGCGAGCGGCGTGAGCGCGTCGAGTTGCTCGATCACCTTGTCGTCGATGAGCACCGCGTCCTTGAAGTGCGCGCCGCCATGCACCACGCGGTGGCCGATCGCGGCGGGCGGCGTGTCGCGCAGGCCCACCGCGAGCACGAGGCGCAGCAGGCGGAACGCCGCGTCGTGGTCGGCGACCTGTGCGACCGGAAACTTCTCGTCGACGATCAAGCGGCCATCGGCCATGCGCGCGAGCACGCGCGGCGCCACGCCGATGCCTTCGATCTGGCCGCCCGCGCCGAAAATCGCGCGCGCGCCGCCTTCTGCGCGAGGGTCGTCGACGACGCGATACACCGAGCACTTGATGCTCGACGAGCCCGCATTCACGACCAGCACGATATGGCCTTCATCGTGCACGTGAGCCAAGGAAGAGGGGGCAGCCGGGGTTGCAGTCACAGGGCCTCCGCGGTTTTGCGCGCGCGCCGCGCGTGAGCGAGCAGCACGGCGATCGCGCAACTGCCGATGCGTGCGCGCACCGTGTCGGCGCGGCTCGTGAGGATGATCGGCACACGCGCGCCGAGCACGATGCCGGCCGCTTCCGCGCCGGCGAGAAAGGTCAGCTGCTTGGCGAGCATGTTGCCCGCTTCGAGGTCGGGCACCAGCAGGATGTCGGGGTCGCCCGCGACCTGCGAGACGATGCCCTTGATGCGCGCGGCCTCGGCGCTGATTGCGTTGTCGAAGGCGAGCGGGCCGTCGAGCAGGCCGCCCGTGATCTGGCCGCGGTCGGCCATCTTGCACAGCGCGGCGGCTTCGATGGTCGAGGGCATCTTCTCGGAGACTGTCTCGACCGCCGCGAGGATCGCCACCTTGGGCGTGGCGATGCCGAGCGCCTGCACGAGATCGATGGCGTTGCGCACGATGTCGGCCTTGTCGGCGAGCTTCGGGAAGATGTTGACGGCGGCGTCGGTGATGAAGAGCGGCTTGTGATACGTGGGCACGTCCATCGCGAACACGTGCGAGAGGCGGCGCTCCGTGCGCAGTCCGTTCGCGCCCAGGGCCACTTCGTGCAGCAGCTCGTCGGTATGCAGGCTGCCTTTCATGAGCAGCTCGGCCTCGCCCTCGCGCACGGCGAGCACGGCGCGCTCGGCTGCGGCGTGGCTATGCGGCGCGTCCACGATCGTGACGTTTTCGAGCGAGAGCCTGGCCTCTTGCGCCACCGAGCGGATCTTCGCCTCGGGGCCGACCAGGATCGGCACGATGAGGCCGAGGTTGGCGGCGTCGAGCGCGCCCGTGAGCGACGAGACATCGCACGGATGCGCGACTGCCGTGGGCACGGGCGCGAGGCCCGCGCAGCGGGCCAGCAGGGCAGAGTACTTGTCGGGCGTTGCAGTCATGTCGGTTGTCCATTCCATGCAAGGCAAGCTGAACCACGGGTGCGCTGCGGCGCGCCTTCACGTCTTCATGCCGTCATGCCGTCATGCTGCGGCGCGCAAAGCGCTAACAGTGTAGTCCAGCGCGTAAGGCGCCGACCGCAAAGTGCACAGCCGTCCCTGGCCGTGCGCGGCGGTCCGCCAAAAGCATTCGGAATGCATTGCCCACGCATCGGCAAAGGGCGGCACGCAGGCGTGTTTTCTGTCACGCCGGCTTCACGCCGACGCGCGATCATGACGCGATAACGCGTCAGCGCGAACCGGCCCGCCTTGACATTGCGTCCAGCCCTGCCTAGATTGGAATACTGCAGTGCAGCATGACTGCCGCGCGCATTCGCCTGCCACTTGCGTGCCGCGAGCGTCCGGTGCCTTCATGCCGCGCTTTCGCCCGCTTTCGCCCGCTTTCGCCCATTTGTTGCTGCGGCCCGCCGTTGCTCATGACGGCGGGTGCTGCAGCCGAGCGTCCCGTGTGCCGTTCCCGCGATGCGCGCCATGCGTCGCGCGTTCGCCATCCGCGCTGGCCGCGCGCCCCGTTAAAGGAGATTCGTCTCGTGGCAGTATCCGCCTTCTCGCCTGCGCTCTCGTCCGATTCCACGCCGACTTCCGTCCCTTCCCCGTTCTGGCCCCTCTGGCCGCTGCAGGCGCTCCAGGGTTTTCAGCCTTTCCAGCCTCTGGCAGAGGCATTCGCCGAATCCGCCGGGGCCGCGCAATCGTCGCTCGGTTCGGCGCTCAATTCGGCGTTCAGTTCGGCGCTGAACACGGCGTTCTCGTCGGCGGCCGCGCCGTTCGCCGCGTTCAACGTGACGCGCGAGCCCTCGGCTGCGGCGTCCATGCCCGCCATCCCTGCGCTGCCTGCGTCGGCGCCCGCCGCGATCCAGCCGCTGTTCGACTACCTGTTCGACGCCTGGCAGCGCGGCGTCCTGTTCCTCGACGTGCTGCGCGAGCGCGGCAACCAGACCTACATGCACGAGAAGGCCGGCATGCCGCCGGTGCTCGCGTTCGACTACGAAGTGATCGTCGATGGCCGCGAGCTGAAGGATCCCTGCAATTACGCGCTCCTGCGCATCAAGCCCGAGGCGGGTGTGAGCACCGACGCGCGCATGCGCCCGTTCGTCGTGATCGATCCGCGCGCGGGGCACGGCCCCGGCATCGCGGGCTTCAAGATGGACAGCGAAGTGGGTATCGCACTGCGCAAGGGCCATCCGTGCTACTTCGTGACCTTCTTCCCGCTGCCGACTGAAACGCAAACGATCCAGTCGGTCGGCGAAGCGGAAATCGCCTTCCTGCGCAAGGTGCGCGAGCTGCACCCCGACGCGGACGGCCTGCCTTTCGTAATCGGCAACTGCCAGGGCGGCTGGGCCGCGGCGCTCGTGGCGGCGTCCGCGCCCTCGCTCGTCGGGCCGCTCATGCTCGCGGGCTCGCCGCTTTCGTACTGGGCCGGCGTGCGCGGCAAGAACCCCATGCGCTATTCGGGCGGCATGCTGGGCGGCTCGTGGATGTCGTCGCTCGCCGCCGATCTCGGCGACGGCCGCTTCGACGGCGCGCATCTCGTCACGAACTTCGAGAACCTCAATCCCTCGAACACGTTTTGGGGCAAGCTCTACAACCTCTACGCGAAGGTCGATACGGAGCGCGAGCGCTTTCTCGAATTCGAGCGCTGGTGGGGCGGCCACTACCAGCTGAACCGCGCCGAGATCGACTGGATCGTGCAGAACCTGTTCGTCGGCAATCACCTCACGCGCAACGAGGTCTACGCGAAGCATGCGCGCGCGCCGGTGGACCTGCGCAACATCCGCACGCCGATCGTCGTGCTCGCCTCGTGGGGCGACAACATCACGCCGCCGCAGCAGGCGCTGAACTGGATCCCCGACCTCTACGCGAGCGTGGACGAGATCGTCGCCAACGAGCAGGTGATCGTCTACTGCCTGCACGACAAGGTGGGGCACCTGGGCATCTTCGTTTCGGCGAGCGTGGCGAATAAGGAGCACACCGAACTGTTTTCGGCGCTCGATCTGATCGACGTGCTGCCGCCGGGCCTCTACGAAGCGAAGATCACCGATTCGACGCCGCAAGCCGCGCGGCTCGAGGCGCTCGAAGGGCGCTACCAGATCCACTTCGAGCGCCGCACCATCGACGACATTCTCGCGCTGGACGACGGCCGCGACGACGAGCAGCCGTTCGAAGTGGTGCGCCGCATCGCGGAGAACAATCAGCGCTTCTATGACCTGTATGTCTCGCCGTTCGTGCGCGCGTCGAGCAATGCGCTTTCGGCACATCTGCTGCGCGAGACGCATCCGTCGCGCGTGGAGCGCAGCCTCTTCAGCGACGCGAATCCGGCGCTCGGCGTGCTGCCCGCCGTGGCTGAGGCGGTGCGCGCGCACCGCTTGCCCGCCGCGCCCGACAATCCGTTCACGCTGATCGAGAAGCAGGTCTCGGCGAGCATCGAAGGTGCGTGGGACGCCTGGCGCGACGCGCGCGACGCATGGGTCGAACGCACGTTCTACGGCGTCTACACGGCGCCCTGGGTGCAGGCGTGGGTGGGCGTCGCGCCCAATACGCCGCTCGACCCGGTCGCGCCGCCGCTCACCGCGTTGCGCAAGGAGCTCGCGCAGCAGCGCCTGCGTGCCGCGCGCGAGCACGTGCACAAGGGCACGCTCGTCGACGCGTTCATGCGCATCATGGCCTACCTCGCCGACGAGATGCACGTGGTGCAGTATCGCCCGTTCCAGCGCATGCGCGAGCTCGCGCGCGAATACATGGGCGATCGGCAGCCGAGCATCGCTGAGCTCAAGGAGTCGGCTCGCCGCCAGGGCGCGATCGTGCAGCTCGACGCGAATGCCGCCATCGAGGCGCTTGCCGGGCTGGTGCCGGACATGCGCACGCGCCGCCTGCTGCTTTCGGTGGTGTATCAGGTCGCGACGGCCTATGCGCCGCTAGAGGGCGGGCGCGCCGAACGTTTCGCCGAGGTCCAGCGCGTGCTGGGCGTCGAGCCGGGCAGCGAGAAGGAGCCGATGCCGCCGCCGGGTAGCGGCAACGCGGGCAGTGCGGGCAACGCGGGCAGTGGAGGCAACGCAGGCAGTGCGGCCGGTTCGGGCAACGCTGGCGGGAAGCCGGAAGCGGGGTCGGCTGCGGGCGCTGCCGCTGGGCCTGGCGACGCGGCGGGCGCAGCGCAGGCTGAGGCTTCGGCATCGCCCGTGCAACCTGCCGAGGAAGCTGCGCCGGTGCGCACCAGCACGAAGGCGCCGAAAGCGGCCAAGGCAACGGCCAAGACAACGGCGACGAAGACAACGGCGACGAAGACAACGGCGACGAAGACAACGGCGACGAAAAAGGCCGCGGCACGGACGAAAGCAGCCAAGCCCGCTGCAGCAGAGGCAGAGGCGCCTGAAGCGAAAGCAGCGGCGAAGACGTCGCCCGCACGGCGTGCCCGCGCCGCAGCGAGCGTAACTTCTTCGACGCGCGCTGCGCGTCCGGCGGCGGCGCGGCGCCGCGCGTCGTCCGCGACGGGCAAGTGACGCGGGCCATCGCGTTGCACATGAACTAAAGAACCTGAGAGAGCGCGCCGCGCGCGTCGTATATAAGAAACGCGCGTGCGCGCACCCAGGCGCGAATCGGGAGGGCGTTGATCCTGGACCGATTCGCGCCCTTTCGTCGAGGCAAACCATGCAGACTCTTCCGGACCGGCCACTCGCCGGAATGCGCGCCCTCGTGACGGGCGTGGCCAACGCCGAATCGATTGCCTATGGTTGCGCGCGTGCCTTCTCCGAGCTTGGCGCCGAACTCGCGCTCACCTACCTCAACGACAAGGCTAAGCCCTACGTCGAGCCGCTCGCGAACGAGCTCGGTGCAACGCTGCTGCTGCCGCTCGATGTCGAGGACGATGCGCAGCTCGACGCTGTCTTCGACACCGTGCGCGAGCGCTGGGGCTCGCTCGACATCGTGCTGCATTCCATCGCCTATGCACCGAAGGCCGATCTGCAGGGTGGCTTGCTCGAATCGTCGGCGCAGGGCTTCGCCTATGCGATGGATGTCTCGTGCCACTCTTTCATCCGCATGGCGAAGCGCGCCGCGCCGCTCATGCCGCGCGGCGGTACGCTCTTCGCAATGAGCTATGACGGCGCGAATCGCGTCGTGCCGAACTACAGTCTGATGGGCCCGGTGAAGGCGGCACTCGAAGCATCGTGCCGCTATCTCGCCTATGAGCTCGGGCCGCTCGGCATCCGCGTGCATGCGATCTCGCCGGGGCCGCTCAAGACGCGTGCCGCTTCGGGGCTGCCCGATTTCGACCGCATGCTCGCGGACGCGGTCGAGCGCGCGCCGTTAGGCGAACTGGTCGACATCATGGACGTCGGCTATGCGACGGCCTATCTCGCGACGCGCTACGCGCGGCGCCTGACCGGCAATACGGTCTATGTCGACGGCGGCGCGCACATCATGGCTTGAGCGCGCGCTCGTGCGCGAAGCCGGGCGCCTCGCCGCCAGGCGGCGAGGCGCGCCTGTAATTCGCGCATTTTTCGGCCTGTTTCGCGCGTTCAACACGCTCGATGCGCCCGCTTACCAGCGACGATAGCCGTAGTCGCCATCACGGTCGCCCCAGCGGCGGTCGTGGCCCCAACGATGCTCGTCCCAGCGATGCTCATCCCAGCGGCGTTCTTCCCAGCGGTGGTAGGCCCAGCGGCGGTCGTCGTCGCGCCAGCCGACGTAGGCCGGCGCCGCATAGACCGGAGCGGGTGCCGCGTAGACCGGCACCGGTGCGCCAACGGCGAGTCCCACGGAGACGCCGGCCGTCGCGCTCTGCGAGACGGCGAGAATCGTTGCGCCCGCACCCAGTGCGGCAATGAGTTTCGCGTTCATTCGAGTCTCCTTTGGCTCGTTGAATGGACGCCTCCAATCTAGTTCGGGCCGCGGCGCGGTGAATTACGAAACTGCAACAATCGTCTCGGTCTCACGAGGCGGTGCGTGCTTGCCGCGCTGTCGAGTGCCATCGCCAAAAAGAGAAAAAGCCCTGAAAACAGGGCGAAACGCCAATCAATGCCGCTTTGTGAAAAGAACGGATGCGTCCTGGCTGGACGCAAGATGTTGCGCATTTCTGGCGCGCGTAACGTGCGCTGGACGAGCGTGCAGCAAGCGAGCCAGTAAGTATCGGTAATATTGTTTTGCAGAGTATGTAACCTGTGTAACGAGTTAAAAACATAGACTCGCGCTTTACCGTATCGCGAGGCTTCGGCTTCGCTTCGTTGCAAGGTTCAGCGATGGTTTCCGAAGGCAACGCAATCCGCTCGTCGTGTGCTGTCGTCGAGGCGGAGCAAGGTGCGCGTGCATCGACATCGCCGGTCAGGCGTGCCGGCAACACCTTTTTCAAGCTGCTCTACCGCTACACGCATTCGCGCGCGTGGCGGCACAACGAGCGCCTCGCGCATGGGGTGGCGCTCGAACGCGACGAAGCGGGGCGGCTCGCCGGCATGTCCATACGCGGGCACCGTCTCGCGTGCGTCAACGCCCAGATGCCGCTGGCGCCCGACCTGCACGATGCGGGGCAGGAATGCCACCTCATCGCCACCGGGCCCTCCGTGAACCTCATCGATTACCGCGCGCTGCAGATGCCGCGCGTGCTCGGCGTGAACGGCGCCATCGCGCTCACCGAGCGGCAGGGTGTGCGCTTCGACTACTACTGCATCGTCGACACAGGGTTCGTGCGCAGCCGGACCGATCTCGTCGAGCGCGTCGTGCGCGAGCCGCTCACGCTGTTCGCCACGCCGCTCGTGCTCTGGCACATCGCCGAGCGCATCGGCCTCGAACGGATCCGCTGCCGCGTGTTTCTCGTCGACGACATGCTGTTTCCCGCCGGCCACCGCGCGACGCGCATGGATGAGCTGCGCGCGACGTATGACGCGCGGGCGCTGGCGCTCTTCGACGCGCCGCAGCCGCTCGGCTTCAGCCTCGACCTCCGGCACGGCGTCTT
This sequence comes from Paraburkholderia silviterrae, assembly GCF_004353915.1. Taxonomy (GTDB): domain Bacteria; phylum Pseudomonadota; class Gammaproteobacteria; order Burkholderiales; family Burkholderiaceae; genus Paraburkholderia; species Paraburkholderia silviterrae. Next base: position 387,351 of record NZ_SMRP01000004.1, read on the forward strand.
CGACGGCCGCACGGTCGCCTATACGGGCCTGCAGGTGCTCGCCTCGCTCGGCTTCAAGCGTCTGTATCTGCATGGCGTCGACCTGGTCGCCGCAAAGAGCACGCCGCGCTTTTACGAGGAGGCGTCGAACATGCAGCCGAGCTATCTCGACGAAAACTTCTGCGAGTTCATCGAGCCGTCGTTTCGGCACGCATCCGCGCTGTTGGGCCGCCGCGGCGTGGACGTGCGCAACCTCTCGATGGAAAGCGCGCTCGGCGAAGACATCTTTCCCAAGCTGTGCTGGCAGACGCTCGTGCAAGGCGCCGCGTGCGCGTGCAAGGCCGCGCGAGCTTGCGCGCCCGATTCTTCGCTCGATTCTTCACTCGATTCTTCACTCGATTCTTCACTCGAAGCCATGCCGGGCTTTGCGGCCGCCTCAACACTGGCTCCCGCGCGAGCGCCAACGTCCACGCTCGCCTGAGTGCCACGCAAACGTTCCCCTACCATCATGCGCGTCGTCCATATTTCGAACACACCCGTGGCGGGCAGCCCCGGCAACATCGTCGCGGCGCTGAACCGGCACACCGACATCGAGGCGCGCCACGTGGTGTTCGACGCGTCGGCCTACGGCGCGCGCACGTTCGCGGTCGATATCGACTGGCGCACGCAGCGCGACGAGGCGCTAGCCGCCATCGACGCCGCCGATGTCATTCACCTGCACCAGCACTTCTCGTTCGACGAGACCTTCGGCGCCGACCTGCCGCGCCGCTTCGGCACGCGCAAGCTCATCCGGCAATACCACTCCGCGCCCGCGCTGTGGGCGAGGCACGATCCCGACCTGCTCACGCGCATCATCACCGACCCGGTGCCGCAGCTCGTGATCGCACAGGGGCCGGAGCGCTACTATCCGCTCGCGCGCGTGGTGCCGAACCTCGTGCCGATCCACGACGCGCGCTACCTGCCCGCACCCGAGGCCGAGGCCGACGACGGCCCGCCCATCGTCGTGTACGCGCCGAGCGGCAGCAGGAGCGCCTGGAAGACGCGCTGGGAGACCAAGGGCGCGCCGCAGACGCTGGCGTTGCTGCGCCGTCTCGAACGCCGTGGCCTGTGCCGCGTGCAGACGATCGTGAACACGCCGCACGACGCGTGCTTGCGTCTGAAGCAGCGTGCGGCGCTGGCCGTCGACGAATGCGTGACCGGCAACTACCACCTGAGCGGGCTCGAATCGCTCTCGCAGGGCAAGCCCACCATCGGGCATCTCGATGCGCGCGTAGAGGCGCAACTGCGCGCCATGACGGGCGCGGTGGAGCTGCCCTGGGTGGACGTGCGGCTCGAGGAAGCGGAGCCCGTGCTGCGCGGGCTGCTCGCGGACAAGCGTCTGCGCGACGAGATCGGGCTGGCTTCGCGCCGCTGGATGGAGACGCACTACGACGAACGCACGCTCGTCGCGCATTACCGGCGCGCGTATCTCGACCTGTACGAGGCGCCGGAGACCTTCGGCGTGCCGCGCTTTCGCACACATGCGGAGCAGTGGCGGGCCGTGGCGCTGCACGATCACGCCTGGCGCGAGCGTCGGCGCGTGGGCATGCTGTGGTGGCAGCATGCCGCCGATGCGCTCAAGCGGTTCGTGAAGGGGACGTCGGTCTTGCCTTGAGACGAAAAAAGGCCGGGGACATGCCCCGGCCTTTTTCGCATGCGGCGCGCAGCGTTCGGCTTGCGCGGACTACTGCACCGAAACGTCCCCAAAGTTCTGCCGCCCGAACGGGCTCACCTGATAGCCGCTCACGTTCGCGCGCGTGATGGCCGCGGCCGTCGGGTAGCCGAGCGGAATCCACAGCGCCTGATCGTGGATGATCTGCTGCGCTGCTTCGTAGTCCTTCGTGCGTTTGGCCCGGTCGGCGGATTCTTTGCCGTCGGCGATCAGCTTGTCGAGCTGCGGGTCGCAAAAGCGCGCGAAGTTGATGCCCGACTTCACCGCATTGCAGCTAAAGAGCGGCGAGAGGTAATTGTCGGGGTCGCCGTTGTCGCCGGCCCAGCCCATGAACAGCGTGTCGTGCTGGCCCTGCTTCGCTTCCTTGATGAGCTCGCCCCACTCGATCACCTTGATCTCCGCCTTCACGCCAATCTTCGCGAAATCGGCCTGCAGCAGCTCCGCGCCCGCGCGCGGATTCGGGTTCAGGACGCTGCCGTTCGGGCGCACCCAGATCGTCGTCGCGAAGCCGTTGGGCACGCCCGCCTCGGCGAGCAGTTGCTTCGCCTTCGCGATGTCGTGCGGATACGCCTCGATCGATTTGTCGTAGGCCCAGGTGATGGGCGGCCACGGGTTGGTCGCCGGCGTGGCCGTGTTGTCGAACACCGTCTTCAAATAGGTCGTGCGGTCGAACGCCATGTTTAGCGCCTGGCGCACCTTCGGGTTATCGAGCGGCTTCTTCTGCGTGTTGAGCGCGACGAAGGCAGTCATGAATGCGGGTGTCTGAACGACCTTGAGCGCCTTGTCCGTCTTCGCGTCGGCCACGTCCAGGGGCTTGGGCGAGAGCGCGATCTGGCATTCGCCGGCCTTCACCTTTTGCGCGCGCACGGTGGCGTCGGGCGTGATCGCGTAGATGAGGCGGTCCACCTTCGGCTTGGGGCCCCAGTACGTGGGGTTGACGTCGTAGCGGATCACGGCGTCTTTCGTGTAGCTCTTGAGCACGAACGGGCCGGTGCCCACGGGCTTCGCGTTCAGGTCGACCTGCTTGCCGGCCTTGAGCAACTGGTCGGCGTATTCGGACGAGTAGATCGATGCGAAGCCCATCGTGAGGATCGGCAAGAAGGTGGCGTTCGGCTCGTTGAGCTCGATCTTCACGGTGTTCGCGTCGACTTTCTCGACCGACTTGATGAGCTTCGCGAGGCCCATCGACTGCGCGTGCGGGAAGCCGCTCGCGCCCGCCACCTTGTGCCACGGGTTGTCGGGGTCGAGCATGCGGCCGAAGGTGAACACCACGTCGTCGGCGGCGAGTGGCCGCGTGGGCTTGAACCAGTCGGTGGTCTGGAACTGCACGTTCGGACGCAGATGGAACGTGTAGGTCAGGCCGTCCGCGCTCACGTCCCACGACTGCGCGAGCGCGGGCACGACCTTTTTCTGCGCTTCGTCGTAGGTGACGAGCGAGTTGAAGATCACGTCGGCGGACGCGTTGGTGGTCACGAGCGAGTTGAACTGCACGACGTCGAAGCCGTCCGGGCTCGATTCCGTGCATACCGTGAGCGGTTTCGCGAGCACGGGCATGGCCGCGCAAGCGAGCGCGGCGGCGAGCACGGGAGCGGGCGAGAAGAAGCGCATGGGGTCTCCGTTTGGCCTTATAGCCGGCCAAGCTTATCGAAGGGACATTGCGCAGACAACAACATAATCGGCATACCCATATGAGGGCGCAATCGGGCGCGTCTTGGCGGCGAAGGCAGGCAAAGGCGTGAGAGGGCAGGCGGGGGCTGCGCGCCGGGGGGTGATCGACGGTGGAGGGTCAACCCTTGGGGATCGGCTGTGGCGGATCAACGGCGCGAATCAACGGCGCGGATCAATTGCGTGAATCAACGGCGTGAATCAACGGCGTGAATCAACGGCGTGAATCAACGGCGTGAATCAACGGCGCGGATCAACCACGTGGACTAACCACGCGGACTAACCACGCGGACTAACTGCGCGAATCAATGCTGGGCGGTGCGCGGCTTGCGCGGGGCGCGCTCGAACGCGCGGTCGTATAGCCAGCGCGGCAGGGCGCCGAGCAGCGCCGCGACCACGCGCATCGGCCACGGGAATACCGCGAAGGCCGTGCCGCGCGCGATGGCGTCGGCGGATTTTGCAGCGAAGCGGTTGGCGTCCATCAGGAACGGCATGCGGTACGGGTTCTTCGCCGTCATGGGCGTGCGGATGTAGCCGGGCGCGATCGTCACGACGCTCACCTTGAACGGCCGCATCTCGACGCGCAGCGACTCCAGATACGCGAACGCCGCCGCCTTCGAGGCGCTGTAGGCGCCCGAGCCCGGCAGCCCGCGCACGCCGGCCACGCTCGCGATGCCCACGAGCGTGCCGCGCCTCGCCTGCGCCATCGCCTCGGCGAACGGCTCGAACGTGGCGACCATGCCGAAGTAGTTGGTGTCCATCACGTCGCGGAACGTGGCGAGCTCGCCGTGGCCGGTGAGCGCGCCACGGCTCACGCCGGCGTTGGCGATCACCACGTCGGGCAGGCCGTGCTCGGCGATGAAGGCGCGCGCGGCGGCCGCGAGCGCATCGGCGTCGCGCACGTCGGCGCAATAGAGGGAGACGGGGTGCTGCGGGTGGGACTGGCGGAAGGCTTCGAGCGCGTCGGCGCGGCGCGCGACGAGCCCGAGGATGGCGCCGCGCCGCGCGTACTCGGCGGCGAGTGCGGCACCGATGCCGCTCGACGCGCCGGTGATGAAGACCTTCAGAGGCTGTGTCATACCGGCGCGCGAACTCACATCTTTTTGGAGCGGATCTGCGAAATGATGAAGTCCATCACCTGGAGCGTGCCCTGCAGGCTGTTGGTCGCGGCCGGGCCCGTTTCGTACTTGCCCTGGATGGCGATGGTCGGCACACCTTCGATCTTGTATGCGCTTTCCATGGCCTTGCCGCGCTGGAGCGAGCTCTGCGTCGAGAACGAGTTGTAGGCTTCCATGTACTTCTTCGGATCGACGCCCTGCGTCGCGAGGAACTTCGCCTGGTCTTCCGGCGTGAGCAGGTAGTTCTTGTTCACGTGGATCTCATGGAAGATGGCCGGAGTGAGCTTTTGCGTAAGGCCGAGCGCATCGAGCGCGTAGAGCATCTTCGAATGCGGGATGAAGTCGTCGCGGAACGCCACGGGCACGCGCTTGAACACGACGTCCGGGCCTTGCTTCTTGATCCAGTCTTCGAGGAGCGGGTCGAACTCGTTGCAGTGCGGGCAGCCATACCACATGAACTCGATGACTTCGATCTTGCCCGCGGGCACGTCGAGCGGCTGTGCGGCCTGGAGGACCGTGTAGTCCTTGCCGGCGACGGGCGCGGCGGGCGAGGCGTGGGCCGCACCGGCCAGCATCGAGAGCGAGACCAAAAGGGTTCCGAGAAGTCGTTTCATAGCGTGTTATTCCAATGTACGGGGCCGGCGGCGTCCGGCCTGGCAATGCGTGAGCGCATCGTGTGCGCGCTCGCGCGGGTGTTGCATCCTGGGGTTGCGTCTTCGTGTTGCGTTGTAGACGGACTCGCGCGGCGGGCCAGGCCTTTGCCCGCGGGCCGCCGCGCGAGGCGGGCAGCATGCGGGACGCAAGGCGAGGCGAACAACGGTTACTGCTTTGTGAAACGGATGACAGCGGTGTCGATCCCGGCGTCAGACAGACGCTGGCGGGTCGAGTTCATGTCGTCGAATTTCGAAAACGGACCAATGCGCACGCGGAAGTACGTGATGCCGCCTGCGTCACGCTGCGTCACCTTCGACTCGAACCCCTGGAAGGCGAGACGCGCGCGTTGCTGCTCGGCGTCCGCCGAGGTCTTGTACGCGCCCACCTGCAGGAAATAGCCGGTGTTGGCATCGGCGGCCGTGGGCGCGCCGGGCTGCGCGGGCTTGACGGTGTTCGCGCTGGGCGCCGGGATGGCGTTGGGGGCCTTCTGCGGCTGATTGTTGGCGAGCTGCTGCGCGGGGGCGGCAGGCGTCTGCGGCTTCGGCGCGGCGGCCGTTGCGTTGCTGTTGGTCGAGGGCCTCGGCGCGACAGCGACGCCATTGTTGGCGCCAGCGTTGTTGTTCGCGTTGTTGGCCGCATTACCCGCACCGTTGTCGGCGGAGCCCGACGGCGGCACTTCGACGATTTGCGGCTCTTCGAGCATGCCCGAGGACTGCGACTGGTTCGTGGTCTGGCCCGGCGCCGTGTTCGGCGGCGTGCTTTGCGCGGCCTGGGGCGTCACGGGCTGGCCCGGCGTCTTGCCTTGCAGGACACGGTTCGGATCGTACTGCTCGCTCTGGCTGGCGTCGGCGGGCGGCGCGACCTTCGAGACGAACGGCGTGGGCGAGCGCGTGATATAGAGCGCCACGACCACCGCGATCGCGAGGCCGACAATCAGGCCCAGCACGACACCGAGAAAGGTACCCCCGGACTGTTTCGACTGCTGCTTTGTAGTGCGGCGCGGTTTTGCCATCGTCTGAATCACCTGCAAACAAGAGAATTCTGGAACGGCGCGTATCCGCATGCGGACGCGCCCCAAACATGTCGCTTCGCGTGCTGCTTTGCGTGCTGCCTCGTGCGCGCTTTCGTGCGCAGTTTCGTGTGCCGTTTCGTTCGTTGCTGCGTGCGCTGCCTCGTGTTTTTGCGCACAGTGCGCCGGAGCGCTTGCGCGCCCGGCGCACCGTGCGACACGCGAATCGTGTTACATCCGCTCGGGCGCCGAGACGCCAATCACGGCGAGGCCGTTCGCGAGCACCTGGCGCGTGGCCGCGAGCAGTGCGACGCGTGCGTCGCGCACAGCGGCATCGTCGACGAGAACGCGTTCGGCATTGTAGAACGAGTGAAACTCAGCCGCGAGTTCGCGCAGATAGAACGCCACGGCGTGCGGCGCGAGCTCCGTGGCGGCATGCGTGAGCATGTCGGGGAACTCGGCGAGTTTCGCGATGAGCGCGAGCGCGCGCTCGCTATCGAGCGGCGCGAGGTCGACCTTGGGCAGCGCGGCGAGCTTGCCGCCGTGCTTGCCTTGCCAGTCGCCGAGAATCGACGAGATGCGCGCATGCGCGTACTGCACGTAATACACCGGGTTCTCGTCGTTTTCCTTCAGCGCGAGGTCGATGTCGAACACGAATTCGGTGTCGGCCTTGCGCGAGATGAGGAAAAAGCGCACGGCGTCGCGTCCGCGGCGGATGGTCGCTTCGTCGAGCAGGTCGGGCGCGACTTCGCTGCCCGGGTTCGCGCCGCCCGACCATTCGATCAGGTCGCGCACTGTCACGTAGCTGCCCGCGCGCTTGGAGATCTTCACTTCCTGGCCGTCGCGCATCACGGTGACCATCTTGTGCAGCACGTAGTCGGGGTAGCCCTTCGGAATGCCCACGCCGAGCGCCTGCAGGCCCGCGCGCACGCGCGCGATGGTGCCGTGGTGGTCCGAGCCCTGGATGTTGATGACCTTGGTGAAGCCGCGCTCCCACTTGGTCACGTGATAGGCGACGTCGGGCAGGAAGTACGTGTAGGTGCCGTCGGACTTGCGCATCACGCGGTCCTTGTCGTCGCCGTAGTCGGTGGTCTTGAGCCACAGCGCGCCGTCCTGCTCGTAGGTCTGGCCCGAGGCGATGAGCGCCTCGACGGTCTTCTCGACGCGGCCTTCCGTGTACAGCGACGATTCGAGGTAGTAGCGGTCGAACTTCACGCCGAACGCCTGCAGGTCGAGATCCTGCTCGTGGCGCAGGTACGCCACGGCGAAGCGGCGGATCGCTTCGAGGTCCTCGGGATCCTGCGCGCCCTTCACGGGCTCGCCGTCCTTTGCGGCGACGGTCTCGCCCGCGAGGTAGTCGCGCGCGATGTCGGCGATGTATTCGCCGTTATAGGCCGCTTCGGGCCAGCCCGCGTCGCCGGGCTTCAGGCCCCGCACGCGCGCTTGCGTGGAGATCGCGAGGTTGCCGATCTGCACGCCCGCGTCGTTGTAGTAGAACTCGCGGTGCACGTCGTAGCCCTGCGAGCCGAGCACGTTCGAGATGGCGTCGCCGAGCGCGGCCTGGCGGCCGTGGCCGACGTGCAGCGGGCCGGTGGGGTTGGCCGAGACGAACTCGACCAGCACGTGCTTGCCGGCTTCGCGCTGCGAGCGGCCGAACGCGGCGCCTTCGGCGAACACGGCGCCGAGCACGGCACGCTTGGCGTCGGCGGTGAGGCGCAGGTTGATGAAGCCGGGACCGGCCACTTCGGCGTCGGCGATCAGGCCGGCTGCGGCGGGCTGCGCCTTGAGCGCGTCGACGATCTGCGTCGCGAGCGCGCGCGGATTGGCGCGCAGCGGCTTGGCGAGCTGCATCGCCACGTTGCAGGCGACGTCGCCGTGCGCGGCGACCTTCGGGCGCTCGAGCGCGATGGCGGGAACGACGAATGCGGCCTCGGCGGCGCCTTCGGTGGCTTTGGCCACCTGGGCAACGGCGTCGGCGAGCAAGGTCTCCAGGGTGAGTTTCTGTGCGGGCAGCATGCTTGTTGCAGGTCCTGTGCGGGTAATGGGGGCGGGGCTGGCGGCCGGGGCGGCGTGGCCGGCGTACGCGCCGTCGTGCGGTTGCGCCGTTTTATCGGCGGGGCGAGGCGAGCGCGGTGCCGGGCGCCTCGGCGCGCAAGGCGGCAAAGGCCGGCGGCGACGTTTCGGCATCGCGCCTGGCGCCGCTTTTGGCGCCGCTTTTTGCACGCCCGGCAAGCCGCCGCGCCCTGCGGGTAATTCCGTCCAGACGGATTTTAGCAGGTGCTAATATGTGCAATGAGAAGCCCGACCAGGGCGCACGCCAAGGTGTGCCGCCGGTGCCGCCGGTGCGAGATCGCTGACGGCCTTGCCGGGTTGAGCTTTTCCAGCCGCGCTTTCCCGCTGGCGCGTGTCATGGTTGCAGCATGATCTGCAACGGCGCGCAGTGGGTTCGAGAGTTGAAAGCGGACCTCAAAAAACAGAAAGGGAAACAGACATGCTGGTTACATTCAAATGTCATGCGTCGCCCGACGTGACGATGCTGGAAAACCTGGCTCAGTACCTCCTCGGCATCATCGGCAAGCGGCTCGGTCCGCGCGGCGTCATTACGCACGAAGAGCTCGATACGGCCATCAGCAAGCTCGAAGCCGCCATCGCCACCGACAAGAAGGAACGTGCCGAGCATGAAGGTCATTTCCACGAGGGCGAGGAAGGCCACGACCATCACGAGCTGCCCCCGGGCCTTGCGCAACGCGCGTTTCCGTTCCTCGACATGCTGCGCCTCGCGAAGCAGGAAGATAACGACGTCCTCTGGGGCGTTTGAGCCGCAGTGGAGTTTGCAGCGCGCGTCGTCGTGCGCTGCTGCTGCGCGGCCGGCACGTCGTAGCTGAGTAGCGGCAGAGCGCCCGCAGACCTGTATGCCGAAAAGCAAAGAGCCCGCACGGCGAACCGTGCGGGCTCTTTGCTTTGGTACCCACGATCCACGCGCCTTGCGGCGCGCGCCGCAGCGCAGCTTACTGGCTGGCGGCAGCCGGCTCGGCCATGGATGCAGCCGAGGCTGCACCCTTCTTAGCCTTCTGTTTCTTCGGCTTCTTCACGTGCTTCTGGGTGGGCGCCGAATACGACGACACAGCGCTCGCTTCCTGATGGACGACTGCTGGCTGGGATGCCGGCTGGGCGAACGACGGTTGCGCGAGCGCCGCGACGCCGAATGCGGTCAACATCAACATCAGCTTCTTCATACGATTTTCTCCGGAGGACGGCAATTTATTAAGGACTTGCTGATGAAGCCGGCGCGGCGCCGGATGATGCGTGCCGCGTTGGGCCTTGGGTGCTGCGCGGCCATCTTACAAAGCCGAAAAAACGCCGAGAATTCGTGTGCACCAAATATTCAGGCTATCGATTTCCGTATGTCAGGCTGTGCCGGTAATGCTTGCGATGGGCCGGCGCAGCGCGAGCAAGGGGCGGGCGGGCGCTCCGGCGCGCCCGGCCTGTGTCTGCCTGTGCCTTAGAGCAGCGGCGCGAGCGCGCGCCGCGCGTCCTGGTCGGAGAGCGACATGCGGCGCGCAAAGTCGGCGAGCTGGTCCTGGCCGATCTTACCCAGCGTGAAGTACGTGCTGTCCGGGTGCGCGAGATAGAAGCCCGAGACGCTCGCCGCCGGCAGCATCGCCAGCGATTCCGTCACGCTCATGCCGATCTCTTCGCCCTGCAGGAACTCGAACATGTCGCGCTTCACGAGGTGGTCCGGGCAGGCCGGATAGCCCGGCGCCGGGCGGATGCCCGAATACTTCTCGGCGATCAGCGCGTCGTTGTCGAGCGTTTCGTTGGCGGCATAGCCCCACAGGTCGCGGCGCACGCGCGCGTGCATCGCCTCGGCGAACGCTTCCGCGAAGCGGTCGGCGAGCGCCTTGAGCATGATCGCGCTGTAGTCGTCGAGATCCTTCTGGAACTGCGCTTCCTTCACGTCCACGCCAATGCCGGCCGTGACCGCGAACATGCCGATGTAGTCGGCCACGCCCGAGTCCTTCGGCGCGATGAAGTCGGCGAGCGACCGGTTCGGGCGCATCACGCCATCCACTACCGGACGCACCGACTGCTGGCGCAGATTGCGCCACGTGAGCGCGACTTCGGTGCGCGACTCGTCGGTGTAGATCTCGATGTCGTCGTCGTTGACGGTGTTCGCGGGCAAGAGCGCGATCACGCCATTGGCCGTGAGCCAGCGGCCCTGAATCAGGCGCGCGAGCATCGACTTGGCGTCGGAGAACACCTTGCGCGCCGACTCGCCCACGATCTCGTCGTTGAGGATCTGCGGATACGGGCCCGCGAGATCCCAGGTCTGGAAGAACGGGCCCCAGTCGATGTAGGTCGAGAGCTCGTTCAGGTCGAAGTTCTTGAACACGCGGCGGCCGAGGAACTTCGGCTTCACGGGCTTAAAGTTCGCCCAGTCGATCTTCGTCTTGTTCGCGCGCGCCTCTTCGAGCGTGACCATCGGCAACGCCTTCTTGTTGGCGTGCTGGTCGCGAATGCGGTCGTAGTCGCTCTTGAGCTCGTCGAGGTACTTCGTTGCACCTTCGTCGGAGAGCAGGCTCGAGGCCACCGACACCGAGCGCGAAGCGTCCGGGACATACACCACCGGGCCCTCGTAGTTCGGCGCGATCTTCACGGCCGTGTGCACGCGCGAGGTGGTCGCGCCGCCGATCAGGAGCGGAATCTTCTTCACGCGGAAGTAGTCGTCGCGCTGCATTTCGGAGGCCACGTAGGCCATCTCTTCGAGCGACGGCGTGATGAGGCCCGAGAGGCCGATGATGTCCGCGCCTTCGACCTTCGCCTTCGCGAGGATCTCGTTGCACGGGACCATCACGCCCATGTTGACCACTTCGAAGTTATTGCACTGGAGCACGACCGAGACGATGTTCTTGCCGATGTCGTGCACATCGCCCTTCACGGTGGCGATCACGATCTTGCCCTTCGCGCGCACGTCGGCGCCCGATTCGGCGAGCAGGCGCTTTTCTTCCTCGATGAACGGAATCAGGTGCGCGACGGCCTGCCTCATCACGCGCGCCGACTTCACCACCTGCGGCAGGAACATCTTGCCCTGGCCGAACAAGTCGCCGACGATGTTCATGCCGTCCATGAGCGGGCCTTCGATCACGTTGATCGGCCGTCCGCCGCCACCCATGATCTTCTGGCGCGCTTCTTCGGTGTCCTCGACAATGAAGTTCGTGATGCCAAGCACGAGCGCATGCGCGAGTCGCTTCTCGACGTCCTGGTTGCGCCACTCGAGGTTCTCTTCCTTCTTCGCGGCGCCGGTCTTGAACTTGTCGGCGATTTCGAGCAGGCGGTCGGTGCCGTCGGGGCGGCGGTTGAGCACCACGTCTTCCACGCGATCGCGCAGCTCGGGGTCGAGATCCGCGTACACGCCGAGCTGGCCCGCGTTCACGATGCCCATGTCCATGCCCGCCTGAATGGCGTAGTAGAGGAACACGGTGTGGATGGCCTCGCGCACCGGGTCGTTGCCGCGGAACGAGAACGACACGTTCGAGACGCCGCCGCTCACCTTCGCGTACGGCAGGTTCTGCTTGATCCAGCGCGTGGCTTCGATGAAGTCGACCGCGTAGTTGTTGTGCTCCTCGATGCCCGTGGCCACCGCGAAGATGTTCGGGTCGAAGATGATGTCTTCGGGCAGGAAGCCCGCTTCGTTCACGAGCACGTCGTACGAGCGCTTGCAGATCTGCGTCTTGCGCTCGAACGTGTCGGCCTGGCCCTGCTCGTCGAAGGCCATCACGACGGCTGCCGCGCCATAGCGTCGGATCAGCTTCGCGTGATGGATGAACGGCTCCTTGCCTTCCTTGAGCGAGATCGAGTTGACGATCGCCTTGCCCTGCACGCACTGCAGGCCCGCCTCGATCACGTCCCACTTCGACGAGTCGATCATGATCGGCACGCGCGCGATATCGGGCTCGGAGGCGATCAGGTTCATGAAGCGCACCATCGCCGCCTTCGAGTCGAGCATGGCCTCGTCCATGTTGACGTCGATGATCTGCGCGCCGTTCTCGACCTGCTGGCGCGCGACGGCGAGCGCCTCGTCGAACTGGCCGTTGAGAATCATGCGCGCGAAGGCCTTCGAGCCGGTCACGTTGGTGCGCTCGCCCACGTTGATGAAGAGCGACCCTTCGTTCACGTTGAAGGGTTCGAGGCCGGAGAGTCGCAGGGTATGGTCAGTCATGGCGTGGGACCGGATCGTCTGGGTTTCGTGGTGAGTCGGCGCCTGGGCGTTTCTTCGTTTCGTGATGGCGTTATGCCGCGTCGCGATACTGCCCGGGCCAGTGGCGCGGCTTCACTTCGGCGAGCGCCTTGGCGATCGCGGCGATGTGCTCGGGCGTGGTGCCGCAGCAGCCGCCCGCGACGTTCACGAGGCCGGCCGAGGCGAATTCCTTGAGCAGCGCCGAGGTATCCGCGGGCGTTTCGTCGAAGCCGGTGTCGCTCATCGGATTGGGCAGGCCCGCGTTCGGATAGCACGACACGTAGGTGTCGCACAGCTTCGCGAGCTCGGCGATGTACGGGCGCATGAGCGCGGCGCCTAGCGCGCAGTTCAGGCCGAACGTGAGCGGTTTCGCATGGCGCAGCGAATTCCAGAACGCCTCGACGGTCTGGCCCGAGAGAATGCGGCCCGAGGCGTCGGTGACGGTGCCCGAGATCATGATGGGCAGATTCTCGCCCGTATCTTCGAACAACTGATCGAGCGCGAAGAGCGCGGCCTTGGCGTTGAGCGTGTCGAAGATCGTCTCGACGAGGAACAGATCGCAGCCGCCGTCCATCAGCGCCTTCGCCTGGTCGTAATACGCGCGGCGCAACTCTTCGAACGTGACGTTGCGCGCGCCCGGATCGTTCACGTCGGGCGAGATGCTCGCGGTCTTCGGCGTCGGTCCGACGGCGCCCGCGACGAAGCGGGGCTTATCCGGCGTCGAATACTTGTCGCACGCGGCGCGCGCGAGCTTTGCCGATTCGAGGTTCATCTCGACGGCGAGCTCGCCCATGCCGTAGTCGTCCTGCGCCACCGTGGTCGCGCCGAACGTGTTGGTTTCGATGATGTCCGCGCCCGCGGCGAGATACTGCTCGTGAATCTCGCTGATGATCTGCGGCTGCGTGAGCGAGAGCAACTCGTTGTTGCCCTTGATGTCGCGCGAATAGTCCTTGAAGCGCTCGCCACGGTAGGCGGCTTCGTCGAGCTTGTAGCGCTGGATCATCGTGCCCATCGCGCCGTCGAGGATCAGGATGCGCGAAGCGAGCAGCGCGGGGAGCGCGGCGCCGCGCGTGTACGGGGTGGCGCCCGGGACGGCCCCGGCGGGGCGCGAAGCGTGTTCGGCAGGCTGGTTCATGGATGGCGGGCGGGCAAATGCGCCGATTGGACTGGGAAACCGGTTATTGTAGCGGCAGCCGGGGCGCTGCGCTGACATGCCGCTTGGCATGGTCGCGATGGCGGATCGCGCTCGATGGCCGCGTCGTGGCCGTGTCATGGCCGCGATCGCGGACGCGGCCGGCCCCGCAAAATGAAAACCCCGCGCGGCTTGCGGCCGGACGGGGTTCCCTGAGTGGGGTGTTGCCTGTCTAACGGTGAGGGTGCTGCTGGCGTGACCCGTTTCGCTGCAACGTGAGCCGGGCAGCGTCAGTGGAGCACTACGGGTTGCTGCATGAGGCTGTCGAACTGTCCGAGGAATTCATCCACCTCGTCCAGCGACTGTTCTTCATCCATCAGCTTCTGCACGTCTTCGCGAAAACGTGCCGCCATCGCGCCGTCGATGAAAAGCTCACGCCGCGCATTTTTATCGACGATCTCGTAGCCTCCCGAGCGCATGGCGACATGGCCATCCTGCGGGGGAAACTCGACGACGCAATAGTTGGGACTGTTGTAGATCATTTGCATGGCGACACTCCTTTTTCCTGTGCTCCCTCACTGCATGAATCGATACATGGAGCGTTCGGTCTGGAATTCAAGGGGTGGGTCCCACATCACCTCTTTTTCCGACTGCCTTCCCTATTTCCTTTTTTCTCCTTTTTTCAGGGTGCAACAAACCGGGTGCAACATTTAGACATGCTGCCCAAGAAACGTTTCCAGCATGGCCGCGAAACTGTGGGATTCCTCTACAGGGGCCAGATGCGCGGCATCGAGCAATTCGAAGCGTGCACCGGGGATGGCTTGCGCCAGCGCCTCGGTCAACGCGGGCGGCGTGCCGCTGTCATGGCGTCCGGCCACGGCGAGCGTCGGCACACGCAACTGCGCGAGTTGTTCATGAACGTCGAAATCACGCAGCGCTTCGCATGCGCGTGCGTAACCTTCTGCAGGCGTCCGTAATAAAACGTCACATATTTGTGCGGCGGTATCGCGATGCGTAAGACGGAAGCTTGCGGTCAACCAGCGCGCCAGCGTCGTATCGGCGAGTGCCGCGAGACCTTCGCGGCGAACCAGTTCGGCACGTTCGTCCCAGGCCGCGCGCGCTTCGGGCGCGGTGCGGCTCGCGGTATCGCACAGCGTGAGCGAACGCGCGCGCGAGTGCGTGCCCGCCGGTGTGCCGGATGTGGTGTCGGACGTTGCATGGTCGAGCGCGAACTGTTGCGCGATCATGCCGCCCATCGACATGCCGACGAGATGCGTCTGATCGATGCCTTGTGCGTCGAGTAGCGCGGCAAGATCGGCGGCGAGCTCGCGAAGGCCGAACGCGACGCGCGAGACGGCGCTCGCGCCATGGCCGCGCACGTCGTAGCGCAGCACGCTATAGCGATGCCGGAAATGACCCGCGAGGGTGTCCCATACGGTGAGGTCGCCGCCGAGCTGATGAATGAACGTCAACACGGGGCCGCCGCTGCGGTCTTCGAAGACGTAGCGCGTATCGATGCCGTTGACAGTCGCTTGCATGCGTTCCTCCTTGACCTTGGGGTCGGGAGTCCAGGCGATTGCGAGTTCCTGCGTGAACGTCGTTCCTGCGTTGCAAACCGCACGCCCGAAGGGTCCGTGTGTGCGGGCGCGGCGACGTTCGTGGCGCTATCCGTGTTGCATCGTCATGTGCTGCCTGGCTGTCTGCGCGCGGTGTCTCGTGTTGGGCGCATCAGCGGATGCGTTCGAAGCTTTTCCTCAGTGGATTCGTGTGTTCGTTCTTTGCTGCCTGCAGCGTGCTGCCACAGGTGATCCGTCCCGCTTCGAAGAGTGATGCATCGCCGCCTTTGGGTGTGTTCGTTGCGCGGCGCTTCGATGATTTCGAGTATGCGCTATTTCACGCAAACGTGTAGGCAGAAGGGCCGCCTTCGTCGTGCGCGGGCGACTTTGTTGTGGGCTAGTGTGCGCCAGGGCGCTCAGGGATGCAGCGGCGCGTCGGCGGCCGGCATTGGCGGTGCGTCTGGCGTCGCCGGTTGCGGTGCGGGTTGCGTCTGCGTTTGAGGTGCCGATGGCGGTGTCGATTGGGCCGACGATGGCGACGTGGGCGACGTGGGCGACGGCGCCGCGGACGGTGATGCCGCCGGCGGCGTGCCGGCGTTCGCATCGGCCGGTGCTGTGCTCGTGGGGGCCGGCGCCGCTTCGAGCGGCGCCGGCGAGGAGGTCGCGGCGTGACCTGGCGTGCCTTGCGGCGTGTCGCTCATTGTGTGATTCGCCGCATCATTCGCTGCGCCGCTCGCGCCACCGCTTGTCACACCATTTGTCGCGCCATTTGCAGCATCGCTCGCGCCCGGCGCCGCATCGCTCATATCGTTCGACGCAGACGGCACACTGAGCGCGCCGCGCCACAGCAGTTCGACCTCGGTGCCGCTCGGTTCGGTCTGCACGAGCCGTACCGGCAGCCAGCCGAGCGAGGGCGCGAGCCATACGTCGATGCGGCGCTTGTCGCCTGCGTGGCGCGGCAGCCGCATGAAGTGGCGCGCCGTGACGTAGCCGTGGTCCGTGCTCACCGTTTCGTCGCCGATGGTGGTGATGGGCCAGGTCTCGCCGCTGTCGTTGTCGGCGACGTAGAACTCGCGCGTGACGCCGGGCTTGTAGGCATCGGGGTTGCCGCGCACGAGGCTCGCGAGCTGCATCACCATGCTGAAGCGGTCCTGGGCGCCGTCGGGCAGCGCGAGCGAGTTGGGCGTGCGCGTGAAAACGATCTGCTTCTCATGGCGGTTGAAGATCGTGAAGTCTTCGGGGCGGCGGCCGCGCTTTTCGATGTACTGGTCGGGCGCGAGGCCGAACGCATCCACGTGGCCGCGGCTCGTCCAGCTGAACGTGCCGACGAAGGGCAGCGGCACCGACACCACCATCTCGTAGCGCTTGCCGTCGCTCTTCCAGTGGATCGTGCCGGGCTGATTGCGTGCGCCGTTAAAGAACGTGTCGTATTGGAGCTCGCCCGAAGGCGGCACGGAAAATTTCACGCCGTGCGAGGCCTGCTGGGCCTGCGCGGACGGATTGCTGCCGTTGCCGGGCGCGGCAGTGGCCGCTGCGCCGCTTGCGCCGTTCGCGGCGCTTGCCGGTGCAGTTTCAGTGGAAGGACTCGAGGCGGCTTGCGGTGCTTCAGGCGCAGCGGCGACCTTGGGATGCGGCGCGGGCGGCGCAATGGCCTGCAGCGTGTGAGGCGCGCTCGTCGCACGCTTTGGCCGGGCGGGTGCCGCGGGCTTCGCTTTTGCCGGCGCGCTCGCCGCGGGCCTCGCCTGCTGCTCGATGCGCTCGGGCTTGAGCAGCGCCACCTGCACGGGCACGCGCACCGGAGCGAGCGGCGGCGGCGCGCCGTGATGACGTGCGAACCATTCTGCCGCGAGCCAGTGCAGCGCGCTCACCGCGACGAACACGGCCGCCCAGCGCCACGCGCGCGAGCGGCGCGGCGGCGCGGGACGGGCACGATCGGCCTGGCGGTCGGCGGCGGAAGTGGACATCGGGCTCAAATATGACTTAAAGCAAAGGCGTTGGCGCGTGGGAGACCGTTACTGTGACACGACACGCGCCTTGGCTGCAGAAAGCCCCGGCCGCCGCGACCTGTCAGCGCTCAACGGGGCTGTACCCCAATTCATACGAGAGCCTCTGCGCGCATGCGCGCAGCGCGCAATCGACGGCGCCGTTCCAGGCGATATCGAACGCGCCTTCGTGGCCGAGCGCGATGAGCCCGAGCGCGAGGTCGCCGGTCGCGTCGAAGACGGGCGTGCAGAACGCGTGGATGGTCGGCAGCAGCATGCCTTCCACGCGCGCGGCGCCGTGCTCGCGCACCTCAGCCAGCGCGCGCTCAAGCTCCTCGGCGCTCCGGGGCGTCGAGCCCGAGGAATAGAGCTGCGCGCTGCCAAGCTCGCGCTCGATCATCGGCCCGGTTTTGCTGCGCGGCAGGTAAGCGGCGAACAGCAGGCCCGTGGCGGAGCTGAGCATCGGCATGACGTCGCCGAGCTTGAGCGAGGCCTTGGCCGGATGGCTCGATTCCATCCAGTGCACGACGGTCGGCCCCTGATTGCCCCACACGGCGATGCCCACGGTGATGTCGAGGGCGTCGCGCAACTCGGCGAGCGCGATGCGCGCGAGCTTCACGCCGTCCACGCGCGCGAGGCGCGCGAGCCCGAGCTGCAATGCGAAGCCGCCCAGTTCGTAACGGCCCGAGAGCGGGTCCTGCGCGACCATGCCGAGGCGCATGAAGCTCACGAGATAGCGGTGCGCCTTGGCCGGGCTCATGCCGGCGCGCTGCGCGAGGTCGCGCAGCATCATCGCGCGCGGCTCGTTGGTCAGCACTTCGAGCAGCCGGAAACCCACTTCGATCGACTGGATGCCCGAGCGCAGCTTTTCTTCGCCGCTCTCGCCGCTCTCGTGGACGTCGTCGAGGTCGGCGGCGTCCTCGGTGTCGCGAGCGGCAGCCGTGGATAGCGTGGCCGGTGGAGTGGCAGGGCGGACGGATCGGGAAGGCGGCATGGAGTCGTGCGGGTCCTGGCGTTCGGATTTCGATTCACCATCGTAGAATACATTTCCTCTATCGTCATCCACGTCCCACTACATGAAACTCGCCACGCTGAAGGACGGCACCCGCGACGGTCAGCTGATTGTCGTTTCCCGCGACCTGCGCAGCGCCGCCATTGCCGACGCGATCGCCCCCACGCTGCAGCGCGTGCTCGACGACTGGCGCTTCTACGCGCCGCAACTGCTCGATCTCTACGAGACGCTCAACTATGGCCGCGCGCGCAACGCCTTCAGCTTCGACGCCAGCGCGTGCATGGCGCCGCTGCCGCGCGCTTATCAGTGGGCGGACGGCTCGTCGTATGTGAATCACGTCGAGCTCGTGCGGCGCGCGCGCGGCGCGCAAATGCCGCCCGAGTTCTGGACCGACCCGCTCATGTACCAGGGCGGCAGCGACGACTTCATCGGCCCGACCGACGACATCGTGTGCGCATCGGAGGCCTGGGGCATCGACTTCGAGGCCGAGGTCGCCGTCGTCACCGGCGACGTGCCGATGGGAGCGAGCGCCGAGGACGCGCTCAAGGCGGTGCGCCTCATCACGCTCGCAAACGATGTCTCGCTGCGCAGCCTCATTCCCGCCGAGCTCGCGAAGGGCTTCGGCTTCTTCCAGAGCAAGCCGGCCACGTCGTTCGCGCCCGTCGTCGTGACGCCCGACGAGCTCGGCGAGCACTGGCGCGAAGGGCGCGTGCATCTGCCGATGCTCGTGTACTGGAACGGCAAGAAGGTCGGCCAGCCCGACGCGGGCACCGACATGGTGTTCCACTTCGGCCAGTTGATCGCGCATGCCGCGAAGACGCGCAATCTGCGCGCCGGGGCGATCGTCGGGTCGGGCACGGTCTCGAACAAGGATGCGAAGCGCGGCTACTGCTGCATCGCCGAGAAGCGCTGCCTCGAGACGATCGAGCACGGCGAGGCTCGCACCGAGTTCATGAAGTTCGGCGACAGCGTGAAGATCGAGATGCTCGACGAAGCGGGCCACTCGATCTTCGGCGCAATCGATCAAGCCGTCGCGCCGGGCGCCAACTGAGTCATCCGAAAGGGTTTCGCCGGATGCCGCATGCGCCGCGTGCGGCTACACTGGCGAACGCGCGTGCGCGTGGCGCCTTCAAGCGCTCACGCCTCGCGCAAGCGGTCCGCGCATCAAGGGCAGCACACGGACCGCATTCGAAGCCGTACGCAGAATACGCTCGACATACCAATCGCCTGGAGACACCGTGAAGCCCTCTCGCCCACGCCGTTTTGCCTGCTCGCTCGCATCCAGCGTCGCCGCCCTTTTCGGCCTTTCGGCGCCTGCTCTCGCCCTCGCACAGATCAAGATCGGCCTCGTGCTCTCGCTCACCGGCCCGGCCGCGTCGCTCGGCATTCCGGCGCGCGACACCGCGGCGATGTTCCCTGCGCAGATCGCGGGCCAGCAGGTGCAGTACATCGTGCTCGACGACGCCTCCGATACCACCCAGGCCGTGCAGGACACGAGAAAGCTGATCGACGAGCAGCACGTGGACGTCATCATCGGCTCGTCGATCACGCCGAACACGCTCGCGATGCTCGACGTGGTCGCGCAGGGCGAGACGCCCACGATCTCGCTGGCGTCGTCGGCGAAGATCATCGAGCCGGTGGACGACAAGCGCCACTGGATGTTCAAGACGCCGCAGACCGACGCGATGATGGCCGGCGCGATCGCCGAGCACGCGGCCGCGCACAATGTGAAGACCATCGCCTATATCGGCCAGGCCGACGCGCTCGGCGAGGCCTTCTACACCGAAGTCGCCAGGGCGGCGCAGGCGCGCGGCATCAAGATCGTCGCGAGCGAGCGCTTCAATCGCACCGATCCCAGCGTGACGGGCCAGGCGCTGAAGATCGTCACCGCGAAGCCCGACGCCGTTGTGGTGGGCGCGGCCGGCACGCCCGCCGCGCTGCCGCCCAAGGCGCTCAAGGAGCGCGGCTACAAGGGCGTCATCTATCACAACCATGGCGTGGGCAACCGCGATTTCCTGCGCGTGTGCGGCGCCGACTGCAACGGCACCTTCCTGCCCGCGAGTCCCGTGCTCGTGGCCTCGCAGCTGCCCGATGGCGAGCCGGAGCGGCGCCTCGCGCTCGACTATATTTCGCGCTACGAAGCACGTTACGGCGCCGGATCCGTTTCGGCGTTCGGTGCCTATACGTGGGACGCGGGCCTGTTGCTCGGCAGCGCGATTCCCATTGCGCTCCAGTCGGCGGCGCCGGGCACCAAAGAGTTTCGCCACGCGCTGCGCGACGCCATCGAGTCCACGCGCGGGCTGCACACCACCAACGGCATCGTCAACATGAGCGCCACGGACCACCTGGGGCTCGACGCGCGTGCACGCGTAATGGTCGAGATCCAGGACGGCAAATGGGTTTACCAGCCGCATTGATGTTTCCTTGATGTACCGTCCAATGATTCTGCAATCCGAAGCAATTGAGGAGCCGCCCATGAACGATCCTTTTTACGCCCACTATGACGCTCTGCGCGTGCGGCGGCACGAGCACGGCATCGTCGAAATCGTGATGAGCGGCGAAGGCACGAACAAGAGCGGCCTCGCCACCGCCGAC
Source organism: Paraburkholderia silviterrae (assembly GCF_004353915.1). Taxonomy (GTDB): domain Bacteria; phylum Pseudomonadota; class Gammaproteobacteria; order Burkholderiales; family Burkholderiaceae; genus Paraburkholderia; species Paraburkholderia silviterrae. The sequence goes on from NZ_SMRP01000004.1 coordinate 408,002, forward strand.
GCCAGCATGCACCGCGAGCTCGCCGAAATCTGGCGCGACGTGGACCGCGACCCCGACGCGCGCGTCGCGGTGATCCGCGGCGAGGGCAAGGGCTTTTCGGCGGGCGGCGACCTGGCGCTCGTCGAGGACATGGCCATGCACTTCGACGTGCGCGCGCGTGTCTGGCGCGAGGCGCGCGACCTCGTCTACAACGTGATCAATTGCAGCAAGCCCATCGTTTCGGCGATGCACGGCCCGGCGGTGGGCGCGGGGCTCGTGGCGGGCCTGCTTGCCGATATCTCGATCGCGGCGAAGTCGGCGCGCATCATCGACGGGCACACGCGCCTGGGCGTTGCCGCCGGCGACCACGCGGCGATTGTCTGGCCGCTCCTGTGCGGCATGGCGAAGGCGAAGTACTACCTGCTGCTGTGCGAGCCGGTGAGCGGCGAGGAGGCCGAGCGCATCGGCCTCGTCTCGCTGGCGGTCGACGAGAACGACTTGCTGCCCAAGGCGTTCGAGGTCGCCAAGCGCCTCGCCAACGGCTCGCAGACCGCGCTGCGCTGGACCAAGTACGCGCTGAACAACTGGCTGCGCCAGGCGGGGCCGAATTTCGATACCTCGCTCGCGCTCGAATTCATGGGCTTTGCCGGACCCGACGTGCACGAGGGCGTGAAGTCGCTGCGCGAGCGGCGCGCGCCGGAATTTCCGGGCGGCGATCCGTTCTAACGGGTCCGTGGTGGCGCGAGTTGCTCGAGCGCGCCGGCAACCGCATGCGCGCCGCGCTTTGGCCGTGTGCACGAGACGTGAACTTCGCGCGCCCGGTGGCTCGGCCTGCGCGGTATGATCGAAACGTAATCATCTGCGCTTTTGTGCGCACGGCCTGCAGCGGGACACGCCATGTCGCTGCGAGCTGCAAGCCGGCGCAAGCCACATCCTGGAGCCCGCCCGATCCGGCCAGCCGGCCGTTCAGCGTGGCCATCCAACTTTGCGAGGGAGAATCCGCATGACCGATTCAGCAGGCACCGTGCCGCCGTTCCCGGGCTTTCCCGGCTTTCCGCCCGCCGAGATGCTCGACCGCATGTGGGGGATGATGCGCCTCACGCCGTTCGGCAGCGCGTTTCCCGGCGGCGAGCCGGGCGCGGCGCCGGGACTCGGGCCGTCGCTTTCGATGATGTCCGACATGATGACGCCGCTCACCAATATCGAGGAGCTCGACAAGCGCATCACCGATCTGCGTGCCGTCGAGCAGTGGCTCAAGCTCAACTTGAGCATGCTGCAGTCGGCGATCCAGGCGCTCGAAGTGCAGCGCGCGACGCTCTCCACCTTGCGCGCGTTCGGCGCGTTCGCGCAGTCGATGAGTCCGTCGAGCACGCAGAGCGCGCCGGAACCCGAGCCGCGCGACGCACGCGCGCAAGCGGGCGCCGCATCCGCGGAAACGGACGCCGCAGCGGGAGCGCCGGCCGGTTTCGACGCCTCGGCGTGGTGGAACCTGTTGCAGTCGCAATTCAATCAGCTCGCGCAGTTCGCGATGGTTCAGCCCACGGCGGCGGCCGAGGCGGCGGCCGAGGCGGCGACCGAGGCGGCGCAGGCCGCAGCCGAAGCGGCTGCGCCGCGCGCGAAGCCGGCGGCGAAGCGCAGCGGCGGTAGCGGCGGCGCGAACGGTGGCGGTGCAGGCAGCAAGCCGGCTGCGCGCGGCGCGAAGCGCTCGCCGGCGCAGCCCGAGTAGCGCAGGGACAGTTGGCGATGCGCGTCGATTAGCGGTCGGCGCCAGCGGTTAAAGGCAGTCGAAGGCAAATCCGTCCTGCGGGACGAAGCACACGGGGAGCGTCGGCGTCATGCGGCTTGCGCTCGTGATGATGGGTGGCGGCGCACGCGCGGCCTACCAGGCCGGCGCGCTGCGCGCGCTCGCGGAACTCGCTGCACAGGCCGAGCCGGCGCTGCGCGCGATGCCGTTCACGGTGATCTGCGGCACCTCGGCGGGCGCGATCAACGCCACCTCCATCGCCAGCCATGCCGACCACTTCCTGCACGGCGCGCAGCGCCTCGTCGACATCTGGTCCAATCTGAGCGCCGGCCAGGTGTATCGCACCGACTTGCCCGGCGTCGCGGCCGCGGGCGCGCGCTGGCTCGCCGCGCTCGCATTCGGCTGGGCCACGTTCGGGCTCGCGGCGCGGCGCACGCCGCGCACGCTGTTCGACAATGCGCCGCTCGCCCGTTTCCTTGAAGGCACGCTCAACTTCCACCGCATCGAGCAAATGCTCGACGAGCGCCGGCTGCACGCGCTCTCTGTGACCGCGCTCAGCTATTCGTCGGGGCGGCATCTCACCTTCTATCAGGCGAGCGAGCCCATCAGCGCGTGGCGTCGCGCGCAGCGCACGGCACGCATGGTCGCGCTCACGCCCGCCCATCTGCTCGCTTCGGCGGCGATTCCCTATGTGTTTCCCGCCGTGCGCCTCGAGCTCGACGGCCATCACGAATATTTCGGCGATGGCTCGATCCGGCAGATCGCGCCGCTTTCGCCGGCCATCCATTTCGGCGCGGAGCGCATTGTCGTGATCGGCGCTAACGCGAGCGCGCCCGAGGTGCCGGCGGTGCGCCCCGACATCGACGCCTATCCGACGCTCGCGCAGATCGGCCAGCAGGTGCTCGCGAGCGTGTTTCTCGACGCGCTCGGCGCCGACATCGAGCGCATCGAGCACGTGAACCGCATGGTGCTGCACCTGCCGCACACGGTTGAGCCGGAAAGCGGCTGGCGGCATATCGACGTGCTCGCGATCGGGCCGAGCGAGCGCATCGAGTTGATCGCCGCCCGTCACCTGCACGAGCTGCCACTCTCGGTGCGCACGCTGCTGGGCGCGGTGGGCGGCAATCGTGCGTCGGGCGCGGCGTTTGCGAGCTATCTGTTGTTCGAGAGCGCTTTTACCCGGGAGCTGGTCGAACTCGGTTACCGTGACACGCTGGCGCAACGCGAAGTTCTTCTGGAATGGCTCAAACAACCGTCGGACGTGCCTTCTGGCGTGGCGCACGGGCACCCTGAAGCGCGCCGGAACTGAAAGATCGGCGTGCTATCATCGTGTAAGGTTTTTCCGACCGCCCGCTGTCGGATGCTCGGGCGCGTCAACGCGGACGGGCGAGCGGCGGGCGCGGGAGATGCGGCAGAGCGGTGGGTTGGCTGCAAGCTGCGGCAATCTGCCGCAGCTTGACGGGATGCTCGCCGAACGCTCCGCCGGGGCCGCCGCGCCTTGCGTGAACGGGGCGGACGGGCGGCCAAGCGAAGCGGGCGGAATCCCGCGAATTATCCGGCAGCCGGATTCAAGGCATGGTGCAACTACCCAGAATCCATAACGGCGCCTTCCAATCCGGCATTGCAGATTGCCGCTCGACAGGAAGTAATCTGTTTAGCGGGGGTGTAATTGCGTCCGGGCGGCCGGTTACCGCGTAAAATTAAATGTTTTCGCCTGTGTGCCGTGAAGAGAGGTAAGCGCGACGCGGCCGCGGGCAGCACGATACAAGTCGTCATGCGCAGAACAGGGGCGGGACTATGAACACGATGCTTTATCCGGAACTTTACAAATCGCTCGAATCGGTCCGATGGGATATGGAGAAGGATATTCCCTGGGACAAGTTCGATGCGTCGCTCCTCACCGACGAGCAGGCCAGGACCATCAAGATGAACGCCATCACCGAATGGTCCGCGTTGCCGGCCACGGAGATGTTCCTGCGCGACAACCATCATGACAGCGACTTCTCCGCGTTCATGAGCGTGTGGTTCTTCGAGGAGCAGAAGCACTCGCTCGTGCTGATGGAGTACCTGCGCCGCTTCAAGCCGGAGCTCGTGCCCACCGAGGAAGAGCTGCACGCCGTGCGCTTCGAGTTCGATCCGGCGCCGCCGCTCGAGACGCTCATGCTGCACTTCTGCGGCGAGATCCGCCTGAACCACTGGTATCGCCGCGCGGCCGAGTGGCATACGGAGCCGGTCATCAAGGCCATCTACGAGACCATTTCGCGCGATGAGGCCCGCCACGGCGGCGCGTATCTGCGCTACATGAAGAAGGCGCTCAACAACTTCGGCGACGGCGCACGCGCGGCGTTCGCGAAGATCGGCGTGCTGATGGCCTCGGCGCGCCGCACCGAGAAGCCGCTGCACCCCACGAACCTGCACGTGAACCAGGCGCTGTTCCCGCGCGACACCGTGCAGTCGCGCCTGCCCGATCCGGAATGGCTCGAGCGCTGGCTCGACGAGCAGATCCGCTTCGACGACGGCTGGGAAAAGAAGGTGGTTGAGCGTATCCTGCACAACCTGTCGATCCTGTTCGAGCGCACCTTCACCACGGCGCAGGAGCTCAACCGCTACCGCAAGGAAGTGGTGCAGCGTCTGCAGGGCGAACAGGGCGCGCAGCAGCCGGCCTGATGCCCGTCTACCGCTCGTTCGTCTCGCGCCCGTTGCGGCGCTGAGGCGAGCCCGACGGCCCGGAGCGCTCGCGCGTGACGGGCTGTTTTTTCATCGGCGGCGCCCATTGCCGTCCGGTTTCAATCGTTCCAAACGTTTCAATCGCGCGGCGCTTCCGACGGCACCGTCAGCCGCGATTTACTCGAGCCTCATTCCATGCCCGCTTCCTTCGAACGCAAGATCACGACCCGCGAAGCGCTCGCGCAACGGCGCGCCTCGCTGAGCGGCCCGGTGGTGTTCACCAACGGCGTCTTCGACATCCTGCATCGCGGGCATGTGACCTATCTCGCCGACGCGAAGGCGCTGGGCGCGACGCTGATCGTTGGCGTGAATAGCGACGCTTCGGTCAAGATGCTCGGCAAGGGCGACGATCGCCCGATCAACAACGAGAACGACCGCATGGCGCTGCTGGCGGCGCTCGAGAGCGTGGACTGGGTGGTGCAGTTCGGGGAGCGCACGCCCGTCGAGCTGATCGAGGCCGTGCGTCCGGACATTCTCGTGAAGGGCGGCGACTACGATATGGATGCGCTGCCGGAGTCGGCGCTCGTGCGCAGCTGGGGCGGCCGCGCGCTCGCGATCGCCTTCGAGCACGACCGCTCGACCACGAAGCTGCTGCAGAAGGTCCGCGAACAGCAGGGCTGAGCGGATTCATCGACCCGGAGCGCTTTGATCGACCCGTGCTGCAATCGAGCGCTCACGCGTCGCGCACGCGCAACGCTTGCGCGGCGTGCCGGGATTACTGCGCGAGCGTAGAGGCCTGGATAGCCGGATCGGCCACCGGGCCGCCCACCACGGGCACGTCCACGGACTCCGAGGCCTTGATCGGCCGCACCGTGAGGCCTTCCGGATGGATCTGCCGGTTCAGTTGCTTGTGACCGTTCGTGGTCGTCAGAGGGGCGGGGCCGAACAGCCCGCGGATCGCTCCGAAGGCGAGCAGGTTGGCGAGAATCAGGATGGCGATCAGCCAGCGCAGCATCGTGTGAGACTCCGTCGATAGTGTTCGTGAGGTTCGCCGCCGCGCCGTGCGGCAGCGCGCGCCCGAGGCGCGCTCAGGATTGCGTCGCGATCAGCGCGAGGCCCGCGAGCACCAATGCGTCGTGGCGAGTATGCGGCACCTTCAGCGCCGCTGTCACTTCGGCGGCCGCACCGCCGCTCACCACCAGCCGCACCGGCATTTTCCACGCGTCTTGCAAATCGGCCCACACACGCTCGATCAGGCCCGCCTGGGCGAGCGCGCAGCCCGTCGAAATCGAGCGCTTCGTGTCGGTCGCAAAGAGCGGGCCTAATCCCAACGATCCCGCCAATTCCGCCGCTTTTCCCGTCATCGATTCCGTCATCGATTCCGCCATCGTTCCCGCGCCCGGCCCGGCGGCGCGCTCGCCGTGCGGCGTGCCGATCAGGCCGCGCGCGTGCTGCGCGTCGAGCACCGGCAACTGCGCCGTGTGCTCGCCAAGCGAGCGCATCATGAGCGTCCAGCCCGGTGCGATCAGGCCGCCCACGAAGGTGCCGTCGGCGCGCAGCGCCTCCAGCGTCGTTGCGGTGCCGAACGTGGCGATGAGCAGCGGCTCGTCAGGAAACGCCGCGCGCGCGCCGATCATGCCGGCCCAGCGGTCGCTGCCGAGTGCGTCGGCGCTCGTATAGCCGTTCGTCACGCCGCATTGCTGCCGGGTCGCGCGGATCACCGTGCGCGCGAGGCCGGGCCAATGGGCGTCGAGCGCGGCGTCGATGCGCTGCGCCACGGCCGCGCCCGCGACGTTCGAGATCCATGCGCTGCCGGGCATGGGCAGCGCCGACCAGTCGGCGAAGTCGCGTGCGGCGGCAGCAGCGGTGGTGGTCGCCGCGGCCGGGTCGGGCGCCGCGTTGCCCGGGGCGGCGTCGTGGCTCGACGCGCCCGCGTGCAGACGCGAGCCATCGGCGGCAACGAGCGCCCACTTGATCCGGCTATTGCCGGCGTCAATCAGCAGAAACGGCGGCGGGCAAGCGCGCTGGGCGCTGCTCGTGCCGCTCATGCGCCGTTGTCTGCGAGCCGCAGCGAGATGTCGCCGGTCGTGACGGCCTCGCGGCCGTGCGCTGTGTCGACGAGCAACTGGCCGCGCTCGTCCACTCCCACGGCCACGCCGCGCAGCAGCTCGGCGCCTTGCTCATAGAGCGCAATCTCGCGGCCTGCGTAAGCGTGGCACGCGTTCCAGCGCGCCTGGAACGGCGCGAAGCCCGCCGTGCCGAAGCGCTGCAGCGCGCCTTCGAGCGCGTTGAGCTCGGCGGCGAGCACGTCGGTGAGGTTGGCAGCGGGCCACGCGCGCGAGAGCGCGGTGGGCGCGGCACCTTGCACCGGCGCGGCCGGTTGGGACGCCGGGTCGGCGTTGAGCGCCTCGACCTTCGCGGCGAGCGCTTCTGGATGGCGCACGTTCGTGCCGATGCCGATCACCACCGCCGAGGCATCCGCCGTGCTCCACGCGCTCTCCACCAGAATCCCCACCAGCTTGTCGCCTTCGAGCAGCACGTCGTTGGGCCACTTGAGCGCGATCTGGCCGGGCGCGGCCACGGGCAGCGTGCGCAGCCCGTCCACCAGTGCCGAGCCGACTGCGAGGCTCAAGCCCGCGAGCCCCTCGACCGGGCGCGGCAGCACACAGCCGATGGAGAACAGCAGCGCGTCGCCGGGCTGGGCGATCCAGCTGCGCCCGCGCCGGCCGCGGCCCGCGGTCTGCAGATAGGCCACGCGCACGATCGGACGCGCGAGGGCGTCGGCGCGATGCGGCAGCGCCTTCAGGTGCGCCATCAGGTCGGCGTTGGTCGAGCCGGTTTCCTCGACGATCTCGATGGGCCAGTCGTTGGCGGCCGGGCCGAACAGCGTCACCGCACGCTCGCGGTCGATGCGCCAGTCGTCGGCGCTCGGGGTATCTGGGGTAGGAGTATTCATGTCTCGTATTGTAGTGGCTGCTACTGGCGCTGACGGGCGCGAATCGGCAGGCGGCCGCGAGCTGACATCGGCGTGGGGCCTGTCCGTTCCGCGCGGCTCCCCGTTTTTTCGATGGGCTCATCGGGGTGGCGCTTGCGCGGAAGTCGTCCAAATTTTGCTCGTTATTCAGGCAATTCACAGCTAACCCACAGCTGGCCCACAGGTTATCCACGGAATCATCCACAGGCACCGGCGTGGTGGATGCAGAGGGCATTGCGCCGATCCGTAGTCGGGGGTTACGTATTCCACAGCGCACCCACAGGCTGCCAACAGGTCATCCACAGAATTATCCACAGCGCGCCGGGGCGCAACCTGGGCTTTGCTCCAGCAGACGAATCGGTGCGCGCCCGGACCGCCGAAACGGGGCGCGTTCGTTACAATGATTGATCATTCCTCCCGCCCGAGCGCCCCGCCTTGACTCAAGAGATGCCGCCCGGCCTCGAAATCGCGGCCGGTTCCCACGGAAAGATCGTGCGCCTGTCCGGTCAATGGACCGCGCTGGCGCTCGCGCGCGACCGCGACAATGGCGGCGCGGCACGGCGCCTGCGCGCGCTCGTTGACGAGCGCATCGGGCAATGGGACCTCTCGCGCGTCGAGCGCATGGATCACGTGGGCGGCCAGGCGCTCTGGCGCGTCTGGGGCCACAAGCTGCCCGCCGATCTGGTGGCGCTCTCCGACACGCAGCGCGACATCTTCGAGCGCATCGCGCTGCTCGACTCGGTGCGCGAGCCGGCCGAGCGCGTGGTGCGCGTCGACCCCATCACCCGGCTGGGCCTCGCGATCTTCTCGTTTGGCGATCATCTGTACGGCGGGCTGGCGATGCTCGGGCGCGTGGTGCTCGATCTGCTCCTCGTCCTGCGCAAGCCGAAGGTCACGCCCTGGGTGGAGATCTCCGCGAACGTCTATAACGCAGGTACGCGCGCGCTGCCGATCACGGCGCTCGTCGCGTTTCTGATCGGCATCGTGTTGTCGTATTTGTCGGCGCAGCAGTTGCGCCTGTTCGGCGCGAACCAGTTCATCGTGAACATCCTGGGCCTCTCGGTGATCCGCGAGCTCGGGCCGGTGCTCTCGGCCATTCTGGTCGCCGGGCGCTCGGGCTCGGCCATCACCGCGCAGATCGGCGTGATGCGCGTGACCGAAGAGCTCGACGCGATGCGCGTGATGGGCATCTCGCACGGCCTGCGCCTGATCCTGCCGCGCGTGATCGCACTGGGCGTGGCCATGCCGCTGCTCGTGATGTGGACCGACATCATCGCGTTGCTGGGCGGCGCGCTCGCGGCCAAGGCCGTGCTCGGCATCGACATCTCGTACTTCATCCGCTCGCTGCCGAGCGTGGTGCCGATCGCGAACCTGTGGATCGGGCTCGGCAAGGGCGTGGCATTCGGTATGCTGGTGGCGATCGTCGGCTGCCACTTCGGCTTTCGCATCAAGGCGAACTCGCAAAGCCTCGGCGAAGGCACGACCACCTCGGTCGTGACTTCCATCACCATCGTGATCCTCGCCGACGCCGTGTTCGCCATCCTGTTTCAGAACGTGGGGCTGTCATGAGTACGACGGGCACGATCGGCACACGAGGCACGATGACTACGACCGGCACCTTGACTACGCCGCTCAAGGAGGTGGCCGAGGACTTGCCGCTGCCCGCCATCGGCGAGCCCATCATCGAGGTGCGCAATCTCAGCAAGCGCTATGGGCGCAACATCGTCCATCAGCATCTGAACCTGGACATCCGCCGCGGCGAGATCGTCACGATCGTGGGCGGCTCGGGCTCGGGCAAGACCACGCTCGTGCGCCAGATTCTCGGGCTGGAGCGGCCGACTTCGGGCACCATCAAGCTGTTCGGCGAAGACATCTCGACGATCGAGCCCGAGCGCGCCCGCCTCATGCGCACGCGCACGGGCATGCTGTTTCAGCACGGCGCGCTGTTCTCGTCGCTTTCGGTGTTCGACAACGTGGCGCAGCCGGTGCGCGAGCTCGGCAAGGTGCCGGCGGACCTGTTGCGCGACATCGTGATGCTCAAGCTCGAAATGGTCGGCCTGCCGTGCAAGCACGCCTCGAAGATGCCGGCCGCGCTCTCGGGCGGCATGGTCAAGCGCGTGGGCCTCGCGCGCGCGATCGTGCTGGAGCCGGAGCTGCTCTTTCTCGACGAGCCTACCGCCGGGCTCGACCCGCGCTCGTCGGACGAAGTGGTGGAGCTCATCAGCACGCTGCACCGCGCGCTTGGCCTCACCGTCGTGCTGATCACGCACGACCTCGACGCCATGGTCGCGCTCTCCACGCGTGTGGCCGTGCTCGCCGAGCGCAAGGTGCTGGTGGCGGCCCCGGTGGAGGAGGCCGCGTGCGTGGACGATCCGTTCATCCGCGAATATTTTTTGGGCATGCGCGGCCGGCGCGCACTGCAGGCGCTGCCGCCCGAGCGGCGCGCGAAGCTGCCGCCGGCCGCGTTTGCGCCGGCTTCAGTGGGCGCGAAGCCGTGTTGATGCGCGCTACGCGAGACTGCGCGCGTGAGCGCAAGCGCCGCGCCGCCGCGTCTGCGGCCGCGCTTGTCGTCGCGCTTGTGGCCGCACGGGTGGCAGCGCTTGTGCCAGCACTTGTGGCCGCATTCGTGGCCGCATTCGTGGCCGCGCTTGTGGCCGCGCTTGTGGCCACATTCGAAGCAGCGCGTGTGGCCGCTTTCGTGGCCGCCAACGAGGGAATCTGACGATGGAAAACAAAGCGCATGCGTTCTGGGCGGGCGCCTTCACGCTGGGTCTGCTGGCCGTGATCGCGTTTGCGGTCTTCTTCTTCAGCGCCGACCGTACCGTGCGCGTGCCGTACGACCTCATCTCGCGCAGCAATGTGACGGGGCTCTATCCCGACGCCGCCGTGCGCTATCGCGGGCTCGATGTCGGCAAGGTGCAGTCGATCAAATTCGATCCGAGCCACCCGGGGCAGATCCGCATCCGGGTGGTGGTCGACCAGAAAGCGCCGATGACGCGTTCCACCTTCGGCACGCTCGCGCTCCAGGGCGTGACGGGCATCGCGTTCGTGCAGCTCGACGACAATGGCCTCGATCTTTCGCCGCTGCCTTCTTCCGAGAAGCACGTGGCCGAGATTCCGCTGCGCCCGGGCCTGCTCGACCAGTTGCAGCGGCGCGGCGAAGCGCTCATGCGCAAGCTCGACAGCATTGCCGGCGACGTCGACGAGATGCTGAGCGAGGAGAACCGCAAGCAGATCATGGCGACCGTCGCGAGCCTGCAGCAGGCCGCGAGCAGCGCGAACACGCTTGCGCAGCAACTGCAGCCGACCACCCAGCGCCTGCCGGGCGCGGTCGCCGACCTGCAGAAGACGCTGCAATCGACCAATCAGCTGATCACGAGCCTGAACCGCCCGGACGGCCCGTTCCAGGCCAATCTGAACAAGGCCGGCACGGCGGCGGCCCAGGCCGGGCAGGCGCTGAGCTCCATCGATGCGTCGATCCAGCAGCTTTCGGCGCGCGTGGGCTACGACACGCTGCCGCGCGTCGACTCGCTGACCGACGACGTGCGCTCGGCGATGCGTTCGGTCGACAAGGCGGCGGGCGCCTTCAGCACGAGCCCGAGCAGCCTGCTGTTCGGCGGCGCGCCGGTGCCCGCGCCGGGGCCGGGCGAGCCGGGCTTCGCCTGGCCCGCCGGCGCGGGCGCGAAGTAGCGTTGCGGCCGGCGCCGGCCGCGCTGCCCGTGCAGCGTGCGCCGGCCGCGCCACGCCACGCCACGCATCGCAGGCGCTCGCGCTCGAGCGTGCGCGAGGTGAGCCGGAGCGCGGCGGCAAAGTCGGAATACGTTCGGCGCATCTGGGCCTTGGGCAGCTTTGGGGGCATCGAGGCAGGCAACAAGCGCCGCATGAGTCGCATCAACTGGAAGGAATCGCAATGTCACGCCAAGCCACTTCGTCACGCTCGCTTCTGAGGCTCTGCTGCGCCGCGCTCGCGGCGCTCGCCATCGGCACGCTGGCGGCGTGCGCCGGCAGATCCGCCGCGCTCTCCGATATCCGCTACGACCTCGGGCCGCAGCAGGAGGCGGTAGCTGCATCGCCGTCGCTGCCGCCGCTCAAGGTGCTCGAAGTGAGCGCGCCCCCGACACTCGACCACGAGGGCATTCTCTATCGCCTGAACGGCGACTCGCAGCGCTCGGGGCGCTACGCGGACAGCCGCTGGACGATGTCGCCCGCGCGCCTGCTCACGCAGCGCCTGCGCACCGCGCTCGCCTCGCGCGCCACCGTGCTCTCGGGCGCCGACGCCGTGCAGGCGCCCATGCTGAAAGTCGAACTCACGGAGTTCGAGCAGGTGTTCGACACGCCAACGCAAAGCGCCGGCGTGCTCGCCGCGCGCGCGACCCTCATGCAGGGCGGCAAGGTGATCGCGCAGCGCTCCTTCGTGGCGCGCGCACCCGCGAGCACGCCCGACGCCGCAGGCGGCGTAGCGGCGCTGCGCGCGGCGAGCGACGACTTCGCGGGCCAGATTGGCGCGTGGCTGGGCGCGCAGGCGTTCGCCGGCACGCCTTGAGAAACGCGGCGCCTGGCGCTTCGGAGCATGACGTGCCCGCGCCCGCCACGCCACCCGCGCCCGAAATACCGCCGCGCCAGCCCTCCACGCTTTCGCGCCAGACGTTTGTTCTTTACACCGCGCTGATCGTCTACGCCTCGTGGTATCCGTTCTCCGGCTGGCGCTCGCTCGGGCTCGGCCCCTTCGACTATCTCGGCGATCCCTTTCCGAAATACTGGACGGTCTTCGACGTCGTCACCAACGTGCTCGGCTACATGCCGTTTGGCGCGCTGGCCGTGCTCGCCGCCTGGCCGCGTTGCCGCGGCTTGCTGGCGATCGCGCTCGCCACACTGGGCGGCACGCTGCTGTCGGGCGCGATGGAGGCGGTGCAGACGTATTTGCCCACGCGCGTCGCCTCGAATCTCGACCTCACCACCAACGTACTCGGCGCGCTGCTGGGCGCGGCCGTTGCGGCGCCGGCCACTGGCGCGCTGCTCGAACGCGGCTTCCTGCGGCGGCTGCGCTTTCGCTGGTTCGAGCGCGACGCCGGCACGCTGATGGTGCTGGCTGCGCTCTGGCCGTTCGCGACAATGTTTCCCGTGCCGCGCCTGTTCGGCATGGGCGACTGGCCACGCGCGCTCTGGGAGCGCTTCGACGCATCGATGCAGGGCGCCGTGCTCGCCTGGGCGCCCGCCGCCTGGCAGCTGCGCGCCTGGCCCGACGCGCTGGCCGCGCGTCTGCCGGAGAGCGACTGGGAGGCGCTCATCACCGCGCTCAACCTGTTCGCCGCCGCCGCGTTCGCCTCGCTGCCGATGCGCGCTCGCGCGCCGCGTGCGCGGCTCATCGTGCTGCTGATCGTGACCACGCTCGCCGTGAAAGCGGGCGCGACCTTCCTGCAATCGCAAAGCGGTCTCTTGTTCGACTGGGCGACGCCCGGCGCGCTTGCGGGTCTCGCGTGGGGCACGCTTGCGGCTTTCGTCGCGCTGCGTCTGCCGCGCACGGCGCGCGCCGCCGCCGCAACGGTGGCGCTGGCCGTCTCGCTCGTGCTCGTGAATGTGCTGCCGGTGAGTCCCTATTTCGATGTTCTGCTCGCCGACTGGCGCCAGGGCCGCTATCTGCACTTCAACGGGCTGGCACGCTGGCTCGCGTGGACATGGCCCTGGGCGGCGCTCGGCTGGACGGCGTTCTCGCTGGAGCGCGCGTGGCTCGCGCGGCGCGCGCGCAGCCGGACGCGATCCGGCCGCTGAGGCGACCGACAAATGCTTTGACACGGCCCGCGATGCGCAGCGCCGTGGACTGCGTGCCGGCTTGCGCATGGCCTCCGATGGCGCGCGGAGCGTTCACGCCACGCTCGCTATAATCGACCGCATTGCACAGGCCACATCCCCACAACCGCATTGCATCGACCGCGCCGCGAGAAACGCGAGCCGTACGGCCCGCGCGCGGCGCCCGACACTTCTCCGGTAGCCCCCCGCCATGACTGATTCGTTCTATCAACACCATGTCTTTTTCTGCCTGAACCAGCGCGAGCCCGGCGCCGATCGTCCGAGCTGCGCGAACTGCAACGCGCAGGCGATGCAGGAATACGCGAAAAAGCGCGTGAAGGAGCTGGGCCTCGCGGGCCCTGGCAAGGTGCGCATCAACAAGGCCGGCTGCCTCGACCGCTGCGAGGAAGGTCCCACCGTCGTCGTGTACCCCGAGGGCACCTGGTACACCTATGTCGACGAGAGCGACATCGAGGAGATCGTCGTCTCGCATCTGCAGAACGGCCAGGTGGTCGAGCGCCTGAAGATCGACCGCTGAAGACCATCGAAAGAGCAACGCAAGGAACAACCCAGGGAACAACCCAAGAATCGCAACGATGAACGCACAAACCGAGAAATTCCACATCGACGGTCCCGTCGGCCAGATCGAATGCGCACTCGATAGACCCGACGCAGGCACGCCGGTGCGCGGCATCGCGCTCGTCGCACATCCGCATCCGCTCTTTGGCGGCACGATGGACAACAAGGTCGCGCAGACCCTCGCGCGCACGCTCGTGCAACTCGGCTACGTGACCTACCGTTCGAACTTCCGCGGCGTCGGCACGACGTCGGGCACGCACGACAATGGCATCGGCGAGCAGGACGACCTGCTCGAGCTCCTGCGCTACATGCGCGCGCAGCCGGGCCAGGCCGACATGCCGCTCGTGCTCGCGGGCTTCTCGTTTGGCACCTTCGTGCTCTCGCATGTCGCGAAGCGCTATCAGGAAGCGGGCGGGGCGATCGAGCGCATGGTGTTCGTCGGCACCGCGACAAGCCGCTGGGAAGTCGCGCCCGTGCGCGAGGACACGCTCGTGATCCACGGCGAGCTCGACGAGACCGTGCCGATTCTCTCGGTGTACGAATGGGCGCGGCCGCAAGAGTTGCCCATCGTCGTGATTCCGGGGGCGGAACACTTCCTGCATCGCAAGCTGCATATCCTCAAGCGCATCATCGTCGACGCCTGGCGCTGAACGGCGCACGCGGGGCGGGCGCACACACGGTGTCCGCGTCGCCCGCGTGGTCCATTGCAAGCCGCGCGTCGGTCGATCGCGAGCCAGACGAAGGAATACGTGAGCGCAATGCAAGCGCGCGGCAAAAACAAGCCAAAAACACGCGTCATGCGAGCGACATACGTGAAAAATGCGCGACAGGTAGGCGCAAACGTGTGCTCAGTTCGAAAAACGCCATCACGTGACGCGTATAATGGGCGGTCTTTTTTGCGCACCGCCGCGCCCGTTTTCGTTGTGTTCTGGCGTGTGAGCGAGGCGCCGCAGTTCGGCCCCCGACACGTGCGCCCCATGGCGCACAACGTTCTCCCGACCCCAATTCGCTCGACCTGAACCTATGCGTTTTCTCTCCTCCGGCCAGCAATCCTCCTTCGTCTCTTCCTCCATCGTGCGCAAAGTCACGCTCGGCGCGTTGCTGCCCGCCACGCTCCTCGCGAGCGCGACGGCCTTCGCGCAGGTGCCGCCGCCCGCGGTGAACGCGCGCTCGTGGGTGCTCGTGGACGCCACCGCGAACCAGGTGCTCGCCTCGGGCAACGCCGACGAGCGCGTCGAGCCGGCCTCGCTCACGAAGCTGATGACGGCGTATCTCGTCTTCGAGGCGCTGCAGACGAAGAAGATCACGATGGACCAGATCGTCACGCCGAGCGAAGCCGTGCGCCGCGTGAAGAACGACGAATCGCGCATGTTCATCGAGGCGGACAAGCCGGTCTCGGTGCACGATCTCGTCTACGGCATGATCATCCAGTCGGGCAACGACGCGGCCATCGCGCTGGCGGAGCTCGTGGGCGGCAGCGAGGCGAACTTCGTCAACATGATGAACGCCGAGGCGCAGAAGCTCGGCATGGCGCATACGCATTTCGCCGACGTGAACGGCATGCCCGACCCGAATCACTACACGACGGCCGGCGACCTTGCCACGCTCTCCGCGCACCTGATCCGCGACTATCCCGAGTACTACAGCATCTTCTCGGAGAAGGAGTTCACGTATAACAAGATCAAGCAGCCGAACCGCAACCGCCTGTTGTGGATCGACCCGACCGTCGACGGCCTGAAGACCGGTCACACGAAGGCCGCGGGCTACTGCCTGATCGCCTCGGCCAAGCGTCCGCTCGCGGGCGGCGGCAACCGCCGTCTCGTGTCCGTGGTGATGGGCGAGCAGAAAGAGCGCGATCGCACGCAGGACAGCATGAAATTGCTGAGCTACGGCTATAGCGCCTACGACACCACGCGCATCTACGCGGCCAACCAGGCCGTTGCCACGCCGCGTGTCTACAAGGGCGCGCTGGACGCCGTCAAGGTGGGCGTGAAGAAGGATCAATACGTCACGCTGCCCAAGGGCGCCGCCGACAAGGCCAAGCCGCAGATCGAGATCACCAGCCCGCTGATCGCGCCGTTCGCGGACGGCCAGCAGGTCGGCACGGCGAAGTTCGTCGGCGCGGACGGCAAGGTGCTCACGCAGTTCCCGCTCGTCGCGCTCCAGCCGGTGCCGCAAGCGGGCATCGCGGGCCGCGTGTGGGATTCGCTCATGCTCATGTTCAACAAGAAGAAGTAAATGAACGCGCCGACCTCGACTTCGAATCCGCATTCGGGTGAAGCCGCAGAGCCCATCGTCTGGCTCAACGGCGAGCTCACGCCGCTCTGCGAAGCGCGCGTGCCGGTGCTCGACCGTGGCTTCATCTTCGGCGACGGCATCTACGAAGTGGTACCCGTCTATGCGCTCGAAGCCGAGGGCGCCGAGCCCGGCGCGGGCAAGCTGCGCGTGCCGTTTCGCATCGCGCAGCACCTCGCGCGGCTCGCGCGTTCGCTGGACAAGGTCGGCATTGCGAATCCGTTTGACGAGGCCGGCTGGCGCGCGCTCATCGCGCGTGTGATCGAGGCCAACGAGGCGGCCGGGGCGCTCGCGCGCGACGCGCACGCGAACGTCTACCTGCAGGTGACGCGCGGCGTCGCGAAGCGCGGCCACGCGTTCCCGGCGGGCGTGACGCCCACCGTGCTCGTGATGGCCAATCCGCTCGTGATGCCCGGCGCCGCGCAGCGCGCGAGCGGCGTGGCCTGCGTCACGGCCGAGGACCGCCGCTGGCTCAATTGCGACATCAAGTCGACCTCGCTGCTCGGCAACGTGCTGATGGCGCAGAACGCGGCGGAGCACGGCGTGTTCGAGACGATCCAGTTGCGTGATGGCTGGCTGACCGAAGCGTCGTCGTCGAATGTGTGGGTCGTGAAGGACGGCGCGCTCTATGCGCCGCCGCGCAGCAACAAGATTCTCGAAGGCATCCGCTACGGGCTCGTCGAGGAGCTGGCGCAGGAATGCGGGATTCGCTTCGAAGCGCGCGAGATCGACGAAGCGGCGCTGCGCGCCGCCGACGAGCTGCTCGTAACTTCGGCCACCAAGGAGATCCTGCCGGTGGTCGAGCTCGACGGGCAGGGCGTGGGCAGCGGCAAGCCGGGCCCGGTCTATGCCGCCCTCTACGAGGCTTATCAGCGTGCGAAAGCGCGCGAGGCGCGCGCGGTGTTCGCGGCGCGTGAAGCTCTGGCGGCTTGCAAGTAAGCCGAGGCTTCGCTACAGGAAGTGGAAATATGACTGCATCTGAACTGAATGGCGGCGCTCAGGCGAGCGCAAAAGAATCCCTGATCGAATTCCCCTGCGATTTCCCCATCAAGGTGATGGGCAAGACGCATCCGGAGTTTCAGGACACCATCGTCGCGGTGCTGCGCGAATTCGATGGCGACTTCGACACGGCGACCATCGAATCGCGTCCGTCGAGCGGCGGCAACTACACGGGCCTCACTGTGACCGTGCGCACCACGAGCCAGGCCCATCTCGACGATATCTATCGCGCGCTCACCGGGCATCCGATGGTGAAGATCGTGCTGTAACGCGCGCCGAGGCTTGTGCGCGCGTGTTCCCGCAAGGGCTGCTTTCGGGCGGCCCTTTTCGCATCTGCGCGTTGATGCGCTTCGATGCGCGTTGATGCGCCGTTGATGCTCCGCCGATGCGTTGCCTTCGTGTGCGGCGCCAGGCGCGATCCGCTCTGCGCAATCAGAGCGCGTCGTCTTCGCGCACGCGCAGCGCCGCGGCGGCGGCCGTCATGAGCGGGCCCGCCTCGCAAGCGTCTTCATACAGCCTGCGAAAGCGCGCGACCTCGTCGAACACCCAGTTGCGAAATGCCTGCACGCGCTCGGTCTCGAGGCGCTGCGGCGTGCAGATGAAGTAGTAGCGCCACGGGCTTGGCCCGTCGACGTCCTTGAAGAGCCGCACGAGCCGGCCGCGGGTGATCTCGTGCATGGCCAGCGAGCGCCGCACGAGCGCGATGCCCTGGCCGTCCATGGCGGCCTGCAGCAGATTCGACGAATCCTGATAGAGCACGCCGCGCTTGGGCTCGGTCATGTCCTGCATGCCGGCGGCGTCGAACCAGGGGCGCCAGAGCTCGTCGTCGGAACGCAATAGCGGCAGCTTCGCAAGCTCGCGCGGATCCTCGGGCAGCTTGCCGCCGTTGAAGTCCGGCGAGCACGCGGGGAAGAAGATCTCGTCGAGCAGCAGCTCGGCGTGCAGCCCCGGATAGTGGCCGTAGCCGAAGCGCACGCCCACGTCGACGTCGTCGCGCGCGAAGTCCACCAGCGAGTTCGTCGACTGCAGCTCGACGTCCCATTGCGGATGAGCTTCGATGAAGCGGCCGATGCGCGGCGTGACCCAGCGCGCGGCAAACGACGAGAGCATCGACACCACGAGGCGCCGGTCGCGGTCGCCCGCGCGGATCTCCTGGGTGGCGAGCGCCAGTTGCGTGAGGGCGTCGCGCACCTGGCCCGCGTAGCGGCGGCCCGTATCGGTGAGGCGCACGCGCTTGCCGTCGCGGGCAAAGAGCGCGATGCCGAGCTCGCCTTCGAGGGCGCGAATCTGGTGGCTGACCGCGCCGTGCGTGACGAACAACTCGTCGGCGGCGCGCGAGAAGCTTTCGTGGCGGGCGGCGGCCTCGAACGCCTTGAGGGCGTTGAGCGCGGGAAGCTGGCGCATGTCCATCGTAATTTTTCTCACATAGCCGTGAAAATTGATCGTTTTGCCCGATCCCTTGCTGCGTCTACGATTGTAGCCATTGGTGCAGGACTTTCGGAGGCGAAAATGAGAGAGATTTCTTCGGATATCACTTTTGAGGTTGGAGCGGATCAAGTCGCTTCGGTGCGGGTGGCGCGCAGCACGCGGCTGACCGTGCGCTGCGGCGCGGTCTGGGTCACGCGCAGCGACGACACCGCCGACTACTGGCTCGAGCCTGGCCACACGCTGCGGCTGCGGCGCGGCGAGCGCCTGTGGATTGGCGCCGAGCAGGGCGGGGCGGCCTGGGTGGCGTTCGCGACACCCGCGCGCGTGAGCGAGCGCGTGGTCGATTGGGCCACGCGTCTCGCGGCGCGCTGGGGCATCCATGCACGCGACGGGTGGCGGACGGTTTGAGCGGCCCGGGTGTGGTTAGTGTGGTTTAAGGTGGCTCAAGGGGCTCGGCGCGCTTGTCCTGAATTAGGTAAACTTCGGGGATCATGTGCGCCACCCCGGTTTCAGTCCCCCCAGTTTCATCCGACCCCGTCTTGCCGGGCGAGCGCTTCGCGTCGCCCATCGTGCGCTGGCGCGGCAACGAGGCCTACGAGGCGAGCTTCGACGCCATGCGCGAATTCACCGCGCAGCGCGACGCGCAAACGCCTGACGAACTCTGGCTCGTCGAACATCCCCCTGTCTTCACGCTCGGCCAGGCCGGCAAGCCCGAACATCTGCTCATCGCCGACAGCGGCATTCCGCTCGTCCAAATCGACCGCGGCGGCCAGATCACGTACCACGGGCCGGGCCAGGTCGTGGCGTATCTGTTGCTCGATCTCCGGCGGCGCAAGCTGATGGTGCGCGAGCTCGTCACGCTCATCGAGCAGGCCGTGATTGAAACATTGGCGGCGTATAATCTCGCGGGCGAGCGCAAGGCGGGTGCCCCCGGAATTTACGTGCCAGAAGGCGCATCCGGGCCCAGCGCCGCGCATGCGGGCGCCAAGGTTGCGGCGCTCGGACTGAAGATCAGCCACGGCTGCAGCTACCACGGCGTGAGCCTGAACGTCTCGATGGACTTGAGCCCGTTCCTCGCGATCAATCCGTGCGGCTACGCAGGCCTCGAAACCGTCGACATGGCCACGCTGGGTGCACCGGCGTCGTGGCACGACGTGGCCGCCACGCTGGCGGCCCGGCTCGAGGCGAATCTCGCCGCGCATTGGGATTCGACCCTCGCGGCAACTATTTCGGTGGCCGAAGCGGCCGCCTCGGACCCTTCAGCCGAAGCGGCTGAAAAGGAAACGGCCGCATCGGCGGCAGTAAGCGGGCAACCGCATCAACCGCAGGCCGGCGTTACCCCGGCGGCCTGACTGGATCGAAACGAATGACTGACGTAACCGCGAACTCCGCTGCTAATCCTGCCGCAGGCACTCCCGCCGACGCCGTCCCCTACGACGCCACCGCGAAACAGAAGGCGCAGGCCAAGACCTCGCGCATTCCGATCAAGGTCATTCCCATCGAGAAGCTCAAGAAGCCCGAGTGGATCCGCGTGAAAGCGGCCACCGGCAACTCGCGCTTCTACGAGATCAAGAGCATCCTGCGCGAGCACAACCTGCACACGGTGTGCGAAGAGGCGAGCTGCCCGAACATCGGCGAATGCTTCGGCAAGGGCACCGCGACGTTCATGATCATGGGCGACAAGTGCACGCGCCGCTGCCCGTTCTGCGACGTCGGCCACGGCCGCCCCGATCCGCTCGATCCGGACGAGCCGGCGAACCTCGCGCGCACCATCGGCGCGCTCAAGCTCAAGTACGTCGTGATCACGAGCGTGGACCGCGACGACCTGCGTGACGGCGGCGCCGGCCACTTCGTCGAATGTATCCGCCAGGTGCGCGAGCAGTCGCCGGAAACGCGCATCGAAATTCTCACGCCTGACTTCCGTGGCCGCCTGGACCGCGCGATTTCGATTCTCAACGCTGCGCCGCCCGATGTGATGAACCACAACCTCGAAACGGTGCCGCGACTCTACAAGGAAGCGCGCCCAGGTTCGGACTACGCGCACTCGCTCAAGCTCCTGAAGGACTTCAAGGCGCTGCATCCTGAAGTCGCGACCAAGTCGGGCCTGATGGTGGGCCTTGGCGAGACCCCGGAAGAGATTCTTCAGGTCATGCGCGACCTGCGCGAGCACGACGTCGACATGCTGACGATCGGCCAGTATCTGCAGCCTTCCGAGCATCACCTGCCGGTGCGCGAGTACGTGCACCCCGACACGTTCAAGATGTATGAGGAAGAGGCCTACAAGATGGGCTTCACGCATGCGGCCGTTGGCGCGATGGTGCGCTCGAGCTATCACGCCGATGTGCAGGCGCATGGGGCTGGCGTGGTCTGATCAGCCGCCGCCGTATCGCACGTAAAGGGCCCGCTGAAAAGCGGGCTTTTTTTCGTCCGCTGCATCCAGTTGGGGACGCCCAGTCGGCGACGCCCAGTCGGGGACGCCTAGTCCGGCACCATCCACTCCCGCACGAAAAGCAATGCTCCAGCGCCGTCATTAGCTATCGCGGATAAATTAGAACCGCGCGCCGCCAGACTCCCTATAGTCGGAACCTTCCTTCACTCGAACGTCGTTCCGCCGGAGTCTCCCGATGAGCCATCGCGTCCTCTCTTCACCGCACCGTGCGCGCGCCCACGCCTTCGAGCGCGTGAGCGCCGCGCGCCGTTCTCGTGCGCTCATCGCCGCGCTTGCCGCGGCTAGCGCGTTGCTGGCCGCCGCGTTCGCCGCGCCGCGCGCCAACGCCGAAACGCACGAGGTCGTAATCGCGTATCAGGACATGGTGGTGCCATGGCGCTACGCGCAGGCCACGGGTGCACTCGAGCAGGCAACCGGCTACAAGGTCACCTACCGCAAGCTCGCGAGCGGCGCCGACGTAATCCGCGCGCTCGCCTCGGGTTCCGTGCAACTCGGCGAGGCCGGCTC
This sequence comes from Paraburkholderia silviterrae, assembly GCF_004353915.1. Classification (GTDB taxonomy): domain Bacteria; phylum Pseudomonadota; class Gammaproteobacteria; order Burkholderiales; family Burkholderiaceae; genus Paraburkholderia; species Paraburkholderia silviterrae. The sequence goes on from NZ_SMRP01000004.1 coordinate 429,410, forward strand.
GAGCCCCATCGCGGCAGGCCTCTCGCAGGGCGTGAACCTCTCGCTCTTCTGGATCCTCGATAACATCAACGATGCCGAAGCGCTCGTCGCGCGCGACGGCTCGGGCGTGACGAGCGTCGCGGGCCTCAAGGGCAAGACCATCGGCGTGCCGTATGTGTCGACGTCGCACTTTCACACGCTCGTCGCGCTGCAGAACGCGGGCGTGGATCCCGCCGCGGTGAAGATCGTCAACCTGCGTCCGCCCGAGGTCGCGGCGGCGTGGCAGCGCGGCGACATCGACGCGACGTATATCTGGGACCCCGTGCTCGCGAAGGTGAAGAAGAACGGCAAGGTGCTGATCACGTCGGGGCAGGTGGCGAGAGCCACGGGCAAGGCGACCTTCGACGGCTTCGTCGCCGATCGGCGATTTGCCAAGGATAACGAAGCATTCATCGCGAAGTTCGTGCAGGTGCTGGCCGCCGCCGATGCCGACTACAGCGCGCACCGGGCCGGCTGGAACGCCGCGTCGCCACAGGTGCAGGCCGTGGCGAAGGTGTCCGGCGCGAACCCGCAGGACGTACCGGCGAGCCTCGCGCTCTATGCCTTCCCGACGCCTGCCGAGCAGGCCTCGAAGACGTGGCTCGGCGGCGGCGCGCAATCGGGTGCGGCCCAGTCGCTGCTCGCGACCGCGACCTTCCTCAAGGCGCAGGGCACGATCCAGAGCGTGCTGCCCGATTACTCGGTGGGCGTCGATCCGCAATTCGTCCAGCGCGCCGCCGCGCACTGACGCATCGACCGGATACGCAAAGGAGGGCACCGATGAGCACGCTGGAGATCCGCGATCTGAGCGTCGTCTACGAGGGCGCGCACCGGGGCGGCGCGCCGAACGTGGCGCTCGCCAACGTCAATCTCGACGTGGCGAGCGGCGAGTTCGTGGTCGCGCTCGGCGCCTCGGGTTGCGGCAAGACCACGCTGTTGAACTGCATCGCGGGCTTTGTCGACCCCGCGCAGGGTGAAGTGCGCGTGAACGGCGCGCGCGTCGCCGGCCCGGGGGCGGAGCGCGGCGTCGTGTTCCAGAAGCACGCGCTGCTGCCGTGGCTCGACGTGCTCGATAACGTCGCGCTCGGCCTGCGCTTTCGGCGCGTGCCAAAGGCCGAGCGCGAGCGCATCGCGCGCGAGCAGCTCGCGCTCGTCGGGCTCGAGGACCACGCGCGCTCGCGCGTCTACGCGCTCTCGGGCGGCATGCAGCAGCGTGTGGGCATTGCGCGCGCCCTCGCGAGCGACCCCGAAGTACTGTTGATGGACGAGCCGATGGGCGCGCTCGACGCCATGACGCGCGAGTCGGTGCAGACGCTCGTGCTCGACGTCTGGGCGCGCACGCGCAAGACGGTGTTCTTCATCACGCACAGCGTCGAGGAGGCGCTCTTTCTCGCGACGCGCGTAGTGGTGATGACGCCGGGGCCCGGCCGCATCGAGCACGAGTACGAAGTGCCGTTCGCGCGGCGCTATCTGCGCACGCGTGATGCCCGCGCGGTGAAGTCGTCACCCGATTTCATCGAATGGCGCGAGCGGCTCGTGCGGTTGCTGCATGCCGATGCCGGCGAGCCGGCGCTGTCGTGACCTTGGCGCGACGCGCGCAGGGGGGCGAACTTGCTGAATATGTTGAGAGGAAAGGTGAAATCATGAGCGTGCCGCAGGAATCGCTTGGGGACGTCGCGTTGACGGCGAGCGGGATTGGGGCATTCGATGCCGCCGTGGCCGCAGTCCAGGCCGAAGCGCTGGCGGGGTCTTCGGATCGTGCGCGGGTGGCATCCGCCGGCCGGGGCGCGTCCATCGATCTCCCGCGGACCACGCCCGCCGCTCGGCGCGCGAGCGTCCGCCGCATGCCCGGCGAAGGTCCGACCGCTGCGCTGAGCACCGCCTCGGTGGCCGCGCTCGCGCTGCTCTGGTGGCTGGCCACGCATCTGCACTGGCTGCCGCCGCTGTTCCTGCCCACGCCCGAGGCCGTCTGGCAGGCTTTCGTCGATGCCTGGCACGGCCGCATCCAGGGCGGCCTGCCGCTTTCCGAACACCTGTTCTGGAGCACGCTGCGCGTGTTCGGCGCGTTCGCGCTCGCGGCCGTGACGGCGATCCCCGTCGGCATTTTGATGGGCGTGTCGCGCGTTGCGCGCGGCTTGCTCGATCCGCCGCTGGAGTTCTACCGGCCGCTGCCGCCGCTCGCCTACCTGCCGCTCGTGGTGATCTGGTTCGGCATCGACGAAACGGCCAAGCTCGTCGTGATCTGGCTCGCCTGCTTCGCGCCCATCGCCATGGCGGCGCGCGCCGGCGCGAAGAGCGCCAGCGTCGAGCAACTGCGCGCGGCGGCCTCGCTCGGCGGCAGCTTCGCGCAGATCGTGCGTTTTGTCGTGCTGCCCGCCGCGCTGCCCGAGATCCTCACCGGCCTGCGCATCGCCATCGGCTTTGGCTGGACCACGCTCGTTGCCGCGGAGATGGTGGCCGCCACGGCGGGCCTCGGCCAGATGGTGCTCAACGCGTCGAGCTTCCTGCGCACCGACGTCGTGGTGATGGGCATCGTGGTGATCGGCCTGATTGCCTGGGGCTTCGATCTCGGCATGCGCGCGCTCGAGCGTCGCCTCGTGCCGTGGAAGGGGCGCGGCTGAAGTTGTGCGTCCCGAGCCGGGCGTCCTGAACCGGGCGCCCTGAACCGGGCGTCCTGAGCTGGGTGTCCTGAACTGGGCGTCCCGTGCCGGGCGCCCCAAGCTGGGCGTCCCAAGCTGGGCGCCCCTAACTGCGCGCCTTCGGTCCGAGGGCGCGCAGCGTGCGGTTTCCTCTCCGTTCTCCTTTTCCTCCCCCATTCCGGAAACCCGGACGCCACCGGGCCGCATTTCTGGAAAACCAGATTCCCCGCACTTATTCGAGACAAAAAAGCCTTGTAAATCAAGGCTGAAGGCGTTCTGCATTGCTGGCATCAACCTTGCGAAATAGAGAGCGCGCGGCTACCCTGGCCGCGACAAAAAAACAGCAGCTTTGGAGACAGCCGATGTCCGATCCCTACGTCCGGTTTCGCTGATCCCCCCGTTTCGACCTGTCGCGGCCCTGCGTGGCCATCGACTCAACCTATTTGCGGGATTCAATCGTGAAGAAACCTCTGCACAAAGTCCTTTACGTCCAGGTGATCGTGGCGATCGTCATCGGCGTGGTTCTCGGCCACTACTGGCCGGACATCGGCATCGACATGAAGCCGCTCGGCGACGCCTTCATCAAGCTCATCAAGATGGTGATCGGGCCGATCATCTTCTGTACCGTCGTGACCGGCATCGCCGGCATGGAGGACATGAAGAAGGTCGGCCGCGTGGGCGGCAAGGCGCTGCTCTACTTCGAGATCGTCTCGACCTTCGCGCTGCTGCTCGGCCTCGTTGCCACGCACTTGCTCAAACCGGGCGCGGGCTTCAACGTCGACGTCCACACGCTCGACGGCAAGGCCGTGGCGGCCTACGCGGCGAAGGCGCACGGCCAGAGCACCGTCGACTTCCTGATGCACATCATTCCGGACACGATGTTCTCGGCGTTCGCGCAAGGCGAGATCCTGCAGATCCTGCTCATCGCGCTGCTGTTCGGCGCGGTGCTCGCGCAACTGGGCGAGCGCGGCCGCGTGGTGACCGAGTTCATCGACAGCGTCTCGGGCGTGCTGTTCGGCGTCGTCAAGATCGTCACGAAGCTCGCACCGATCGGCGCGTTCGGCGCGATGGCCTTCACCATCGGCAAGTACGGCGTCGGCTCGCTCGTGCCGATGCTCAAGCTGATCGGCACGTTCTATCTGACCTCGATCGTGTTCGTGCTGGTGGTGCTCGGCGCGATCGCGCGCTTCACCGGCTTCTCGATCATCCGCTTCGTTGCCTACATCAAGGAAGAGTTGCTGATCGTGCTGGGCACGAGCTCGTCGGAGTCGGCGCTGCCGCAGCTCATGCAGAAGCTCGAGCGCCTCGGCTGCTCGCGCTCGGTGGTGGGTCTCGTGGTGCCCACGGGCTATTCGTTCAACCTCGACGGCACCAACATCTACATGACGATGGCGGTGCTCTTCATCGCCCAGGCGACCAACACCGACCTCACGTGGACCCAGCAGCTCACGCTGCTTGCGGTGACCATGCTCACCTCGAAGGGCGCGAGCGGCGTGACCGGCGCGGGCTTCATCACGCTCGCGGCCACGCTTGCCGTGGTGCCGACCATCCCGCTTTCGGGCATGGTGCTGATCCTCGGCATCGACCGTTTCATGAGCGAGTGCCGCGCGCTCACCAACATCGTCGGCAACGGCGTGGCGACGGTCGTGGTCTCGGCATGGGAGAAGGAGCTCGACCGCAACAAGCTGCGCGCCGCGCTTTCTGGCCAGGCCGAAGAAGTGAAGGAGAGCGCGGGCGCGTAAGCCCGTGCGTTTGAGCCCGTGCGGCGGCGCGGTGCGCAAGGCGGCGGTGGCCGCCGCGCCGGGCCGCCGCCGCTCGCAAGGCCTGCTGTACCCGCTGTATCTGCTTTCGCGGCGCGCGCCGCCGGGCGGCGCCCGCTGCTTTCCCCGCGTCTGCGGTGGCGATCCGCCCGCCTGTTGCCGTTCCGTTGTCCCCAGCCTTATCCCCGGCGCGTTCCCTTTCTCACCGTAGGCCGCCTCGCGCGGTTAGCGTGTGCCACAATTCCAGCCATCCCCGCACGATCATCCGGAAGCCTCATTCGTGACGCGCCGTCTCATCCTGTTGTTCGCGCTCGCCGTCGGGCTCGCGGCGGTGTGCATGCTCGCGTGGTCGCTCGCCTGGCAGACTGGCGTCGACGCGCTGCGCCGCAACGCGGCCGTGCGCAACGACCGCACGACCGCCGCGCTCAAGAGCACGCTCGAGCGCTACGAGTCGCTGCCGTATCTGGTGGGCGCGCATCCGCTCGTGCAGGACGTGCTCGCCGATCCGAAAGCCGACTGGGTGGCGCAGGCGAACCGCTATCTCGAGGACGTGAACCGCCATGCGCGCGCCACCACGACCTACATCATCCGCGCCGACGGCCTGTGCATCGCCGCGAGCAACTGGCGCGGGCAAGACAGCTTCGTGGGCGTGGAGTACCGCTTTCGGCCGTACTTCATCGAGGCGGCGAAGGGCGGCGTGGGGCGTTTCTTCGGCATCGGCACGATCTCGCACGATCCGGGCTACTACATTTCGCAACCGGTGCGGCGCAACGGCAAGATCGTCGGCGTGGCCGTGGTCAAGCTCAATCTCGAATGGTTTCCGGGCTCGGATACTTCCGAGCCGCTGCTCGTCACCGACGATCACGGCGTGATTTTTCTCTCCTCGGTGAGCGCTTGGAAGTACCGCACGGTGCGCCCGCTGCCGGCGGACGTGGTGGCGTCCATCGACGAGACGCGCCAGTACGCGCGCCAGGACATCGCCCCGTTGCCCGTGAGCGTGGAGCGCGTGCTGGAGGGCGGCGCCGATATCGTGCGCATCGGCAGTGGGCTGCGCGCCCCGCGTTATCTCGAGACGCGTCGCGGGCTCGGCGAACCGGACTGGCACCTGGTGACGATGTCGCCGGTCGATCCGGTGCTGGACGCGGCGCGCAACGCGACGATCATGACGGGCTTCGGCTACGTCTCGCTGTGCCTCGTGGCGTTCTACTGGCGCATGCGCCGCGCGCGCGTGCGGGAGGTGCTGCGCAGCCGCGCGATGCTGCAAAAGGCCTATGCCATGCTCAACGACCGCGTGGCCGAGCGCACCGCCGATCTTTCGCAGGCCAACGAGCGGCTGCAGCGCGAGGTGGCCGAGCGCACGCGCACGGAAGCGGAGTTGCGCGCGACCCAGGACGAGCTGATTCAGGCGAGCAAGCTTGCGGCGCTCGGGCAGATGGCGGCCGGCATCACGCACGAGCTGAACCAGCCGCTCGCGGCGCTGCGCAGCTTCTCCGACAACACCCGCGTGTTTCTGGAGCGCGGCCAGTACGATGCGGCGCACGAGAATCTGGAGGCGATTGGCTCGCTCACCGAGCGCATGGGCAAGATCGTCAATCAGCTCAAGCTCTTCGTGGGACGCGCGAAGCCGAAGAGCCAGCGCTCGAGCGTGGCGCGTGCGTTGCGCAACGCGCTTGCGCTGCTCGGCAAGCGCCTCGAAGGCGTGGGTGTGGCGCTCACCCTCACCGATGGCGACGCCGCGAGCGCGCCGCTCGACCCGCACGGCGAGTATCCCGAGCTGGTTGCGCAGTGCGACGACCTGCGGCTCGAACAGGTGCTCATCAACCTGATCGGCAATGCGCTCGACGCGGTGGCGGGGATGAGCGCGCCGCGCATCGCCATCGACGTGCGCGCGCTTCCCGCGACGATCGAGATCGCCGTGTGCGACAGCGGGCCCGGCATCCCCGCCGACGTCATGCCGCGCCTGTTCGAGCCGTTCTTCACGACCAAGGAGATGGGGCAGGGGCTGGGCCTTGGGCTTGCGATCTCCTCGTCGATCGCGCGCGACTGCGGCGGCTCGCTCGCGGCGCACAATGCGGCGGATGGCGGTGCCTGCTTCGTGCTGACGTTGCGCCGCACCCGCGTGAACGCGGCGCACGCGGCCACCAACGCAAGCCCGACCTCGCCCGCCGATGGGCAAACGTCGGGAAACGCAACGACGGGCAACTCGATGCCGGGAAACACCTCGACGGGAAACGCAACGACGGGAAACCGGTCGCCGGGAAACCCAACGGCGCCTGCGAACGGCGTGCGCCACTGAAATAAGGAAGACGAACGAACATGGTCAGCTCGATGCCCGGACGGGTGCTCTACGTCGAGGACGACGAACTGGTGCGGCGCGCTGGCGTGCAGAGCCTGCAGCTCGCGGGCTTCGACGCGGCCAGCTTCGCGAACGCCGAGGCCGCGCTGCCGCTCGTGGACGCCGAGTTCGCTGGCGTCGTGGTGAGCGATATCCGCCTGCCCGGCATGAGCGGGCTCGACCTGCTCGCGCAATGCCACGAACGCGCGCCCGACGTGCCCGTGATCCTCGTCACGGGCCATGGCGACATCTCGATGGCCGTGCAGGCGATGCGTGACGGCGCCTACGACTTCATCGAAAAGCCGTTCGCCTCCGAGCGCCTGATCGAGACGGTGCGGCGCGCGCTGGAGCGCCGCACGCTGATGCTGGAAAACCTCGCGCTGCGCCGCGAACTGGCGGGGCAGAACACGCTCGCGCCGCGCATCATCGGCAAGAGCCCGGCGATCGAGCAGGTGCGGCGGCTGATTGCGAACGTCGCGCCCACGGACGCTTCCGTGCTCATCAACGGCGACACCGGTGCGGGCAAGGAGCTGATCGCACGCAGCCTGCATGAGCTCTCGCCGCGCCGCGACAAGCCTTTTGTGGCCGTGAATTGCGGCGCGCTGCCCGAGCCGATGTTCGAATCGGAGATGTTCGGCTACGAGAGCGGCGCGTTCACGGGCGCAGCCAAGCGGCGCATCGGCAAGCTCGAGCACGCGGCGGGCGGCACGCTCTTTCTCGACGAGATCGAGAGCATGCCGCTCGCGCTCCAGGTGAAGCTCTTGCGCGTGTTGCAGGACGGCGTGCTGGAGCGTCTCGGCTCGAACCAGCCGGTGCGCGTCGACCTGCGCGTGGTCGCGGCGGCCAAGGGAGACATGACGGAGCACGTCGCGGCGGGCACCTTCCGGCGCGACCTGCTGTATCGGCTCAACGTGGTGACGATCGCGCTGCCGCCGCTCGCCGAGCGCCGCGAAGACATCGTGCCGCTGTTCGAGCATTTCCTGCTGGACGCGGCGGTGCGCTATCAGCGTCCCGCGCCGCTGTTGACCGAGCGCGACCGCATGCGCCTTGCGCAGCGCGACTGGCCGGGCAACGTGCGCGAACTGCGCAACGCGGCGGACCGCTATGTGCTTGGCATTCCCGACGATGTCGCGGCGCAGGCCGCGAGCGGCGCCGACGAGGCGCTGCCGCTCAAGGAGCGCGTCGAGCAGTACGAGCGTGCGCTGATTGCCGATGCGCTGCAGCAGACGCACGGCGCGGTCGCCCAGGCGGCCGAGCGGCTACAGATGGCGAAGGCCACGCTCTACGAGAAGATGCGCCGCTACGGGCTGGTGGCGCGAGGGGAGAACGAGGCGCGCGGGTGACGACCAATGCGATGCAGCGGGGCAAACAAAAACGGCAGCGGATTTCCGCTGCCGTTTGCTCGTGAGACGCTGCCCGGGATTGTGAGGAGGGCGGCGGCCAAAGGGGCTGTGAAGCGTGTCAGGTCGCGAGCGCCTTCTGCAGCAGCGCGTCGAGCTCCGCGAACGTCGGCTCGCCCACGTAGCGCTTGAGGATCTTGCCGTTGCGGTCGATCACGAAGGTGGTGGGCGTGAGCTGGACGTTGCCGAACTGCCTGGCCGCCGAGCCATCGTCCATCGCCACCTTGAACGGCAGCTGGCGCGTTTGCGCGTAATTGGCGACGTACATGGGCGCGTCGTAGTTCATCGCCACCGCGACGAATTCGAGGCCTTCGCCCTTGAAGCGGTTATAGGTCTGGATCATCTGCGGCATTTCCTGCATGCAGGTGGCGCAGCTCGTCGCCCAGAAGTTGACGAGATAGACCTTGCCCTTGAGATCGGCGGTCGAGACCTTCTGGCCGGAGAGCAGCGTGAAGGTGGCGTCGGGCACGCGCTGCTGGCTGCCGAAAAACGCGAAGTAGCCGGCTATCGCCAACGCGGCGACAACGACCATGGCGCCGATAGTGCGCAACGCACCGGAGCGCGCCTTCGGGGGAGTTGGGGATGCGGACATGGATGAAGCCTCGGGCGCCTCAGGGCGCGGAAATGAGCCGGAGTATTGTAGCGCCGAATTTCCCGGCATAGCGGTTGTGGCGGCACGGCCGGGCATAAGCAAAGGATAATGTCCCGCGCTGCCATTTCCTCACACTTTTCAGCCGCCACGCTTGCGCCTCATGGTCTTCAACTTTCTCTCCCGCGCCCATCTTTCGCAGATTCTGCCGTCGTTGCGGCGCTTGCCCCGCGCGCGCGCAGCGGCTGCGGGACTGCTTGCGGGCCTGCTCGGCGCCCTCATCGCCTGTTCGCCCACTTACGACTGGCGCACGATCTCGAATAGCGCGAGCGGCTATAGCATCGATTTGCCAGCCAAGCCCGGCGCCGACGAGCGCCGCATCGACGTGGGCGGCACGCCGATGCGCATGCGGGTCCAGACCGCCGAGGTGAGCGGCGCGGTGTTCGTGATCGGCACGCTCGACCTGCCCGACGCGCAGCCGGCCACGCAGCAAAGGGCGTTGGCGTTTCTGCGCGCGGGGCTCGCGCGCAACGTAGGCGCGGCGCCCGAGGCGCGCACGGTGGCCGTGCCGCTCGAGGCTGGCGGCTCCGTCGAGGGCGTCGACATGCAGCTCGCCGGCAAGGCAGGCGCAAGGGATGAGCCGCGCACGATTCATGCGCGGCTCGTCGCCAAAGGGACGCATGCCTACCAGCTGGCGATCGTGGGCCGCGAGCAGCCGGCGCCTGAGCAAGTCGATCAGTTCTTCCAATCGTTCAAGCTCTATTGAGTGCCTCTTAGGAATCCGGAGTGACAGAGGATTGCGGCCGGAAGTGAATGTGTTCTCCTGGGTTTACGGGCTAAAACCCGGATTTTATTGAGAGTTTACAGGTTACCCACAGGTCCTGTGGATAACTTTGTGGAAAAAGACGGTTCGTCGTCCGCAAATGGCTGCGCTGTGGGCTTTTTGTTAGTTTGGCGCCTTTCCCGGCAAATCGTTAAATCTATAAAAATCAGCAACTTGCGTTTTGGGTCAAAGCTAAATGCGAATCGTGCATGACAAAGACGTCAACACGACGAAGTGTGCATAAGTCAAGTCTTGACTTCCTTTTTTTGATCCATCTGAAGGTTGGAATTCGGGATTCGGCGGCGGCCGCGCGCAATGCGTGGCCATGGCGAGCATGAGCCGCCGTAGTGCCGTCGATCTGCGCCGCTAGTGCGCACTACTGATCACTGAACACGCGCCGGTACTGGACCGCTTCCGCGACGTGCGCGGCTTCGGGCATGGGCGCGCCTGCAAGGTCGGCGATCGTGCGTGCCACCTTGAGCGCGCGGTAGTACGCCCGGGCCGACCAGCCGAAACGCTCGCCGGCCTCGCGCAGCAGGGCTTCGCCCGCGGCGTCGGGATGGCAGACCGCGTCGGTCTCGCGCCCGCTCAGCTCCCGGTTGGTCTTGCCCTGGCGAGCGATCTGGCGCTCGCGCGCCGCTGCCACACGCGCGGCGATGGCCGCGCTCGGCTCGCCGGGCGCGCTCGCGCGCGACGCGATCTCGACGGGTGGCAGCGCGGGAATCTCGATCTGGATGTCGATCCGGTCGAGGAGCGGTCCGGAGAGCTTGCGGCGATAGCGCGCCGCGGCCTCGGGCGTGCAGCGGCAGCGCCCGGAGGGGTCGCCGCGCCAGCCGCACGGGCACGGATTCATGGCGGCGACGAGCTGGCAAGCGGCGGGAAAGTCGGATTGCCACGCCGCACGCGAAATGGTGATGGAGCCCGCTTCGAGGGGCTCGCGCAAGGTTTCCAGCACGTGGCGGTCGAACTCGGGCAGCTCGTCGAGAAATAGGACGCCTGAATGCGCGAGCGTGATCTCGCCGGGCTGGGGCGGATTGCGTCCGCCGATCAGCGCCGCCGCGCTGGACGAATGGTGCGGTGCGCGAAACGGCCGCCGGCGCCATTGCTGGGGCGAGAAACCCAGTGCGCTGGACGACAGCAGCGCGGCGCTGGCGAGCGCCTCGGCGTCGGTCATCGGCGGCAGGAGCCCGGGCAGGCGTGCGGCGAGCATCGACTTGCCCGCGCCGGGGGGGCCGACCATCAACAGATGATGGCCGCCGGCCGCCGCGACTTCGAGCGCGCGCCGCGCTGGCCGATGACGTCGGCCATGTCGGGCTGCGCGGCGGCAGGCGCCGCGCCGAGTGCGTCGGCGCGCACGGGCGCAAGGTGCGCGTCCTCCTCGCCCGCGAGGTGGGCGCAGAGCGCACGCAGGTCGCAGACGCCATAGACATCGACGCCGGGCACGAGGGCGGCTTCGGCGGCATTGTCGGCAGGAAGGTAGAGCTCGGGCGTACGCATGCAAGAGGCCACGGCGCCGGCGTGCGCATGTGCCGGCGGCGAGCGGTGCGATTCGGGCGGCGGCAATACACAGTCGGCGCGGGCATGCGCGCGCGCCGTGCCGCATGCCATCGCGAACGCGCCACGCATGGGGCGCACGGCGCCCGAAAGCGAGAGTTCGCCCGCGAACTCGCGCGCTTGCGTGAGCGCCGCGGCGGGAATCTGCCCACTCGCCGCGAGAATGCCGAGTGCGATGGGCAAGTCGAAGCGGCCCGACTCTTTTGGCAGGTCGGCGGGCGCGAGATTCACGGTGATGCGGCGCACGGGAAAGTCGAAGCCGCAGTTCGAGAGCGCGGCGCGCACGCGCTCGCGGCTTTCGCGGACTTCGAGATCGGGCAGGCCGACGATAGAGAACGACGGCAGTCCGTTGGCGAGATGGACTTCGACGGTCACATCGGGCGCGCGGCCAGCAGCCGGCGCGCGGCTGCGCACCACGGCAAGCGACATGGAGATCTCCGGAAAAGGGGGCGCATGAACGGTGAGCGGTGTGTGTATTAAGCCAACACCCTTCATGTGCCAGGCTGGTGAGGCGCGTGCCCCTTTACGGTTCCATTGCGGAACGGTTACGGCTCGCTTGCCTCGGGGCCTGTCATTCGCGCGAACAGGCCCCAGGTGCGCATTGGATTATTCAGGACGACTGGCCAGTAACCGGCAGCTTCTGTTCGAGCTCGGCCACGCGGCGCTCGAGCTCTTCGAGGCGCTGGCGCGTGCGCACGAGTACCTGCGTCTGCGCGTCGAATTCCTCGCGCGTGACGAGTTCGAGCTTCGAGAAGCCTTGCGAGAGCATGGCGCGCACGTTGCGCTCGACGTCGCGCGCCGGCGAATTCTTCAGGAGCTCGCTCACCTTCGATTGCAGATCGTTGAACACATCGTTCGGTTGTTTCATTCGGTTCCCCTTACTACCCAAATTCGCTGCACAAAAAATGTGCAGACTTCGTTTCGATTGTGCCTCGCTTTGAATCGTGACCGATCTTGGTGCGAGACCCGCGAGGCTTGTATTGCCCGTGAGCGCATCTGGTGCACGGTGTGGCTGCCACGTGCCTACGGCACCGCAACACGCGCACACGGCCCGCCACCTGTCCCACATGCCCTTGCGCGCGCTTGCGATGCCTGAGCGCCGGGCTTGCCTGCCTGAAAACACTCTAGCAACGATCGACAGGCGCCGCCACCGCGCAGCGCCAGCGCTGGCCGTTCGGCCAGGACCTCGCTGGCAGCCGCTCATGCCCGCGTGGAGCGGGTTGGCGCGCGTGGACCGGCATTGTCCACGGCTTGTGCGGATCGTGCATCGAGGCGCGTCAGAAAAGATGCCTGAACAAACTGGCACGCGTGTTGCTAATACTGCGGGCGCACCGAACAACGGCTGGCTCGCGGTGCGCCAGCGGGGCGAGACCCGCACCGCCGGCGCCCGTCGCAAGACTGAAAACGGGATGAAAGCAATTAATAGCAACCGCAGCGAGGACTAAATGAAACTGATCACTGCCATCATCAAGCCGTTCAAGCTCGATGAGGCGCGCGAGGCCCTATCGGCCATCGGCGTCTCGGGAATCACGGTCACCGAAGTCAAGGGCTTCGGCCGTCAGAAGGGCCACACCGAGTTGTATCGCGGTGCGGAGTATGTCGTGGACTTCTTGCCCAAAGTCAAGATCGAAGCGGCCGTTTCAGACGACATCGTCGAGCAGGCCATCGAGTCGCTCGAGCGCGCCGCCCGCACCGGCAAGATTGGCGACGGCAAGATTTTCGTCACCCCCATCGAACAAGTCATTCGCATCCGCACCGGCGAGACCGGCGCGGACGCCCTGTGATCGCCTGACGGCGTCCCTGAGACAAGCGATACGAGAGAGACAAGAGGAAACCGAGATGCGCAAATATTTGATGTCCCTGCTGATGGCCGGCTCGCTGCTGGCCGGCGGCGTCGGCGCGGCGCTGGCCGACGATGCGTCCGCGCCCGCCGCCGCTTCCGCGCCCACTGCGTCCGCGTCCGCCCCTGACGCTTCGGCCGCTGCCGCGGCCTCCGCGCCCGAAGCCGCCGCCGCATCGGCCCCTGCTGCCGCTGCCGC
>NZ_SMRP01000040.1 GCF_004353915.1 Paraburkholderia silviterrae
CCGCGCGCGCCGGCCCGCGCACCGGCGCCGCGGCCCAGCGCGCCCGCCGTGGCGCCGGCGTCCGAACCCACCGAAGTGCCGCCGACGAGCGGCGTCGCGCAAGCAGGCGCGGCTTCGGGCGCTGCCGTGCCGCCTGAGATCCAGCGCATGTTCGGCGAGCCGCCGGTGATCGGCGCTTCGGGTGCCTCCGGCGCGGCGGCGGGGCAGCCGCCGCATCAGGAGCAGGCGCCCCAGCCGGCGCCTTATCCGCCGCAGGAACCGTCGCTCGCGCCAACGCCCACGCCCGATGACTCCAATTCGGATAACGGCGCGGGCAACGGCAACGGCGCGCAATACACGCCGCCAACGCCGTCGCCCACGCCTGCGGCCACGCAGCCGCAGGGCAACTGACCCGGCGCGTGGCGGCCTAGCGGTTCTGGAATGGGCGCGCGCTGCCGCGCCCATTCACGAGCGTCAGATAGTGCGCGAGACCCGGCGACGCGTGCGCGCCGTCGAGCTCGCCGCTGGCGATGGCTTCGAGCGCATCGAGCGCCGCGTCGATGTCGCGGGCGCGTTCGGCGTCGATGACCGTACGCGCCGCGCCGCGGAACGCCAGCACCCAGGCGCCGGCCGGCAGCGGGCCGGTGCGCGCGAGATCGATCGCGCAGGCGCCGTGACGCGTCACGGCCTGGGCGGCCAGGCCCTCCGCGCAGACGATTCGGGCGGGCACGCCCACCAGCATCGGCCGTTCGGATTTTGCGGGTTGCGGCATGCGCGCGTCCGGCCACGAGCGCGGGTGCATGCCGGCGGCTGCGGGGAGGGCGGACGGGCGGATGAATCGGGTCATGGCACTCCTCTACACCGCGAATGGGCGGCTGGTCGGGCGAGAACGACGGCGCAAGGTAGCAGCATCTCGTTGGCCTGCGACTGTGCGGCAGCGGGCCGATTGATCGCGCGCAAGTGAGTATGCGCTGGGGCGGTTATCCCCAGATTTCGTGGAAAGGGCTGTGGACAACCTGTCCGCATCCGCGCCAAGGTGTTGATCCTGAAGCGAATTGTTCTCGCGGCCACGAAGCGGGCCGTTTTTTGTGCTGATATGTGTCAAGGCCAGGGCTGGTCCGCCCGCGCCTTTGACAAGAATTGACGACAGGTTAGCGAAACATCGTCTAGATTGCGCCGTTTCGGCTTTTTGGCTCACGCAGGCGATAATGCGCGGCGGGCCAGCCGGCCTGACCCATTGGAGTGAATCGAGATGTCCCGCATGTCCCCCCTGATCCGCACGCTGTGCGCGAGCGCCTTTGTTTCGGTTGCGTTGAACGCAGTGCTGCCTGCTCTCGCGCGCGCCCAGGATCTCCCGGCCGCCGCGTCCCAGGCCTTGCCCGCCGCCTCCAAAGACTTGCCCGCCGGGGCGGTGGCCGTGGTCAACGGCGTGCAGATTCCGCAGTCCGCGATGGACGACGCGGTGCGCACGGCGGTGAGCCGCGGCAGCGACGTCGATACGCCCCAGTTGCGCGCGGCGCTCAAGCAGCAGTTGATCATCCGCGAAGTGCTGCGGCAGCAGGCGGTGCGCGCGCATTACGACCAGCGCCCCGAGGTGGCTCAGGCGGCCGAAGACCAGAAGGTGGACGTCGAGATCCAGGCGTGGCTGCAAGACAATGTGCACGTGCCCGAGCCGACCGAGCGCCAGATCCGGGCGCGCTACAACAGCGTGAACACCGAGCTCGGCAAATACGAGTACAAGCCGCAGTTCGTCGTGCTCGCCGATCAAGCGGTGGCGAAGGACGTGATTGCGCAGGCCAAGGCCGGCAAGCCGTTCGACGCGCTCGCGCGCAAGTACAGCATCGTTCCCTCGAAGGAGAACGGCGGCGAAATGCCGTGGGTGAGCTTCAAGACGCCGGTGGTCGAGGGCAAGACGCGCGGCGTGCCGGTGGATGTTGCGCGGATGCTCGCGCAGTTGCCCGTGGGCGGGGTGGCGCCGCAGCCGGTGCAGTCGGGTCAGGCCTGGGTGGTCGTCAAGCTCGATGACAAGCGTGCCATGAATGTGCAGTCGTACGGCGACGTGAAGGATCAGATTCGCCGCCAGATCATTGCGGAGTCCATGGATGCCGGCGCGGCCAAGCTCGTGAAGTCGCTGGTGCAGAGCGCGAAGATCGTGCAATAGCCCATTCGCTACCGCTCGCGGGCGGGCCAGTGCTGGTACGGCAGCGCGGCCCGCGAGCCGATGAAAAAAGCCGGACGGCGCGTCATGCGCCGTCCGGCTTTTTTCATGGTGCGTCCCCCGGAGTGTGGCCGCGACCGTGGCCGGATTAACGGCGCTCGCGCCAGGTGCGCAGCAAGAGCGCGTTGGTCACCACGCTGACACTCGAAAACGCCATGGCGGCGCCCGCGAGCATGGGATTGAGCAGCCCGAAGGCGGCGAGCGGAACCCCGATCAGGTTGTAGACGAACGCCCAGAACAGGTTCTGCTGGATCTTGCGCCACGTGCGCCGCGAGATGTCGATGGCGGCGGCCACGAGCGCGGGGTCGCCGCGCATGAGCGTGATGCCGGCCGCATGCATGGCCACGTCGGTGCCCGTGGCCATGGCGATGCCGATGTCGGCGGCGGCCAGCGCGGGCGCGTCGTTGATGCCGTCGCCGGCCATCGCGACCACGGCGCCGGTGCGGATCTTGAGGTCGCGGATCGTGCGTGCCTTGTCGTCGGGCAGCACCTGCGCGTGAATCTCGTCGATGCCGAGCTGCGCCGCCACGGCGCGCGCGCTGCCCGCGTTGTCGCCGGTCACGAGCACGCTGCGGATGCCCATCGCCTTCAGGCGCGCCACGGCTTCGCGCGCGGTGGGCTTCACCGTGTCGCCGAAGGCGAGTAGCGCGAGCACCTCGTGCGTCGAATTGAGCGGCTCGCTGCGCGCGGTCTCGCCGGGTGCCTGGCCGGCTTCGCCGCCGGACGTGCTCATCAGCCAGGACACCGTGTTGCCTTCGGCTTCGAGCGCCTGCGCGCGCGCCGCGAGCGTGGGCGGCACGGCGAGTCCGAGCTCCGCGAGCCAGTGCGCGCTGCCGATCGCGAGAGGCCGCCCGTTCACCTCGGCCTGCACGCCGCGCCCGGGCACCGCGCGCGCATGCGCGGCGGTGGGCAGCGCCGCAGCGGCCACGCCTGAAGCCTGGTCTGCGAACGCTTTCACCACGGCCTTCGCGAGCGGATGGTCGCTGTGCTGCTGCACCTCGGCGGCGAGCATGAGCGCGTCGCCGCGCGCGATGCCGCCAGCCGTTTCGAACGCCGTGAGCGAGGGCTGGCCGAGCGTGAGCGTGCCGGTCTTGTCGAAGGCCACGACGCTCACATCGTGCGCCGTTTCCAGTGCTTCGGCGTCCTTGATCAGCACGCCGTGGCGCGCGGCCACGCCGGTGCCGGCCATGATCGCGGCGGGGGTGGCGAGGCCGAGCGCGCACGGGCAGGCGATCACGAGCACCGCCACCGCGTTGAGGATCGCGGTTTCGGCGCTCGCACCCGCGAGCAGCCAGCCGCCGAGCGTGATGGCCGCGATCACGAGAATCGCGGGCACGAACACGGCGCTCACGCGGTCGACGAGACGCTGGATTGGCGCTTTCTCGGCTTGAGCGCTCTCCACGAGACGGATGATGCGCGCGAGCGTCGTTTCCGCGCCAATGGCGGTGGTGCGCACGGCCACGAGCCCTTCGCCGTTGATGGAGCCGGCGGTGACGGCGTCGTCGGGGGCCTTCGGCACGGGCAGGCTTTCGCCCGTGATGAGCGATTCGTCGACGTGGCTGCGGCCTTCGATCACGACGCCGTCGGTGGGCACGCGCTCGCCCGGCCGCACCACGACCACGGCGCCCACGCGCACCTGCGCGAGCGGCACCTCGCGCTCCGTGCCGTTTGCGCGGATGCGCGCGCGATCGGGGCGCAGCGCGTTGAGCGCGCGGATGGCGTCCGTGGTCTGGCGCTTCGCGCGCGCTTCGAGCCACTTGCCGAAGCGCACCAGCGTGATGACGACGGCCGAGGCCTCGAAGTACAGGTGCGCGGCGTCGCCGGGGTGCGCGAGCATCGCGTAGACGCTCACGCCCCACGCCGCCGAGGTGCCGAGCGCGACCAGCAGGTCCATGTTGCCGGCACCCGCGCGCACGGCCTTCCACGCGGCGCGATAGAAGCGCGCGCCGAAGCCGAACTGGACGATCGAGGCGAGCACGAACTGGGCCGCGGCCGGCAGCATCCAGTGCAAACCGAGCCAGTGGCCGAACATCGGCACGACGAGCGGCGTGGTTAGGACGGCGGCCGCCAGCACCGCGCGCAACTCGCGGCGTGCGGCGTCCTGCGCCGCGGCGGCGCGCGACGGGGCGGCGCCCGTTGTGCTCGTGTTCGCTGCGCCGGTTGCATCGGTTGCATCGGTTGCATCGGTCGCGCCGGTTGTTACGTCGGCATGCACATCCTCGACGAGCGGCGTGGCCTCGTAGCCGGCCTTCTGCACGGCCGCCACAAGGCGCTCGCGCATTGCGTCATCGACGGGCGCCTCGAGCCGCACCGCGGCGTTTTCGGTGGCGAGGTTGACGGTGGCGCTCGCCACGCCCGGCACGCGCGCGAGGACTTTCTCGACACGGTTCGCGCAGGCCGCGCAGGTCATGCCGCCGATGGCGAAGCTCGCGCTCTGGTCGGCGGCGGCCGATGCACCCGCATCGGTGCTCGCATTGGCGGATGCCTCGGCGCCGGCGTCCGCAACGGGCTCGGCTTCATAGCCCGCCTTCTCGACGGCCGCCACGAGCTGGACGGTGAGCGCCTTCGCTGCATCGCCGCCGGCTTCGGCGCGGGCCTCGACGGTGGCTTTTTCCGTGGCGAGATTGACCGACGCGCGCGTCACGCCCGGCACTTTCGCGAGCGCCTTCTCGACACGCATGGCGCACGAGGCGCAGGTCATGCCGCGGATTTCGAGCTCCGCCACGCGGCGTCCGGCACGCCCGGCAATTTCGGCAACGAGGGGATCGTTCATGATGATGACGCGCAAGCGCGATAACTATTCGACGTTACGCAGTATCTACGTTCCCATCATGGGAAGGTCAAGGGCGATGCCCGATGCAATGGAGAATTACGTACAGCAGACTTTTCAGGGGCTGACGCCGGCGATACGATACCACCCGGCGGCATTGGCACCATGCTGCGCGCATTGGACCACGGCCCGGGGGGGCCGCGCGCGGCGTCGGAGGCCGGTCGACGTCAACTCATGGACCGCCCGCTTCGCACATAATCTACAAATGACAACAAAACGCCGAATGATTCCTTATTTCCGCGCCTGCGCCGCACTCGCAGGTGTCGCCCTCATTGCCGGATGCGCATCGGCGCCCGAAGGCGCCGCGCCCAAGAGCAACGGCTGGGTCAAGGACGAAGTGTCCGACTCCTATGTGTTCGGCTATCCGCTCGTGCTGATGGACATCTCGCGCGAGGCCGCCACCGGCAGCGCGCCCGGCCAGGCCGCGCCGAACACGCTGCGCCACGCGCAGTCGCTGCCGCCCGTCGGCGCCTCGAGCCCGCGTGAGCCCAATCTCGACACGCTCGGCTCGTCCGGCTGGCTCGACGTGAGCCGCGAACCGGTGCTCGTCGCGCTGCCCGACTCGCACGGCCGCTATATGGATGCGCGCGCGCTCGACATGTGGACCAACGTCCTCTGGTCGACGGCCGCGAAAGGCAACCAGCGCGTAAGCGGCCTGAAATCGCAAACGATTGCGTTCGTGCCCGCCGGCTGGAAGGGCACGCTGCCCGCGCGCGCGCAGCGCGTCGACGTGAGCACGCGCTACGTCTGGTTCCTCGCGCGCATCGAGACGCGCGGCGGCGGCGATCTCGCGAGCGCCCGCCGTCTGCAGCGCGGTATCCGCGTGGCGCCGCTTTCCGCCTGGGATGCGCGCGGCCAGCGCGTTGCGCAGGCGGACCCGCAAACGGGCGCGAGCCTCGCCGGCGACCCCGTCGCGACGGGCACGCCGGCCGCGCAGATCGCGGCGCTCGACGCCAAGGGCTTCTTCGACCGCCTCGCGCTCGCGCTGGAAGACAACGCGCCGGAGCCCGGCGACGCGCACGCGCTCAAGATTCTCGGCGACATCGGCGTGCATCCCGGCGATCCGGCGCAATTGCCGAACGGCGCGAAGGATGCCGCCGTGGTGAACGCGGGCTTCGCCGACGGCCGCACACGCGTGGCCACGCCGCCTTCGAACCTGCTGGCCGGCAACGGCTGGCTCTGGGTGGGCGACGATGCCGGCAACTACGGCGCCGACTACGCGTTGCGCGGCTACGCGGCTTATGCCTCGCCGGGCCTGCCCACCAGCCGCGACGAAGCGCGTGCGCGCGTGGCCCAGGACAGCGACGGCCACACGCTGAACGGCGCGAACCGCTACGTGATCCATTTCAGCGCGAAAGCGCTCCCGCCGGTGCGCGGCTTCTGGTCGATCACGGCCTACACGACCGACGGCGCGATCGACGACGACGCGCCTGTGCGCGTCGCCTTCGGCGACCGCAACGGCGCGCGGCGCAACCGCGACGGCTCGCTCGACGTGCAGGTGAGCGCGGAGCGGCCGCGCAGCGGCGCGAACTGGGTGCCGGTGCCGAAGGGCGACTTCCGCCTCGTGCTGCGCATGTATGCGCCGAAGCCCCAGGCCACGGACGGCACGTGGCAGCCGCCGGCGGTCGAGCGGCAGTGATGCGCGCGCGGGGCGGCGAGGCCGCCCTGCCGAAACGGTAAAACGGCGGAGCGTCCTGGGCGCTCCGCCGTTTTTTTTTGCATCGTGCGGGCGCATTTGCGTCATGCGCTGGCCGTGTCGAGTCCACTGCACGGCTCATTGCTCACCGCGTCGCGGCCATCCCCGGCCGCACCTTCTGCGCACCTTCGCGGCGGCCCCGCCCGCCGACGCAAAACCCGCACCACCCGACGTTTTACAGCCGCGCAAGAGCGCATCGGACCTATACTTCCGCCTGTCAGGCTCATCGTCAGTCGAATAGAGCCAACTCAGTCTCACTACCGCGGCGAACTTCTCTCCGCGTCACCGGCCGTCAAGCATGGCAAGCCTCAACAAAACATCGCTGACTACTTCCTTGCAATCGGTGCGCGCCGTGGCGCGCGCCCCCCGCACACGGCGCATCTTCACGGGCATCGCGATCTTCCTCGTGGTGTTCGGACTGCTCGGCTTCTTCGCCGCGCCGCCGCTCATCCGGCACGTTGCCGAACAGCAGTTGAGCAAGCTGCTCGACCGGCCCGTCACGATCGCGCGCATCGGGCTCAATCCCTACACGCTGCGTCTCGAAGCGGACCGCGTGCATATCGGCGAGCGCGGCGGCCAGGGCGACTTCGTCGATGTCGAAAAGCTCGTCGTGAAGCCTTCGTGGTCGTCGATCTTCCGCGCGGCGCCCATCGTCGATGAAGTGCGGCTCGACTCGCCGCGTGCGACCATCGTGCGGCTCGACGCACAGCGCTTCAACTTCTCGGACCTGATCGAGAAGTTCTCGAAGCCATCCGAAAAGCCGAGTAACAAGCCCGCGCAGTTCTCGGTCTCGAACATCCACGTCGAGAACGGCCAGATCACCTTCGACGATCGCCTGCTCAACGAAAAGCACGTGATCGACCGCTGGTCGCTCGGCATTCCGTTCATCGCCACGCTGGCTTCGAAGACCGATATCTTCGTCCAGCCGATGCTGCGCGCGCGCATCGACGGCGCCAGCACGCTCGCCATCGACGGCAAGACCAAGCCGTTTGCCGCGTCGCGCGAATCGGAGATCGAGCTGCGCCTCACCGATCTCGACGTGCCGAAGCTGCTCACCTATGCGCCTGCGAAGCTGCCGGTCGTGCTCAAGAGCGGCAAGCTCTCCACCAACCTCAAGCTCGACTTCGTGATGTCGGGCGAGAAGCCCACGCTGCGCGTTTCGGGAACGACCGACCTCAACGACGTCGATGCCACCGACAACGCCAACGCGCCGCTGTTCGGCGCGCGCGGCCTGCATGCGGCGGCGGCGTCGCTCGAGCCGTTCGGCAACGTCTATCGCTTCGACGCGATCCGTATCGACGCGCCCACGGCCTGGATCGTGCGCGACAAGGCGGGCGTGCTGAACGTCGAGAAGCTGGCCGGCGCCCCGGCGGCGAAGGCCGAGGCGGGCACGGCAGCGGGCGCGCAAAAGAGTGAACAGCAGGGCGAACACAAAGGCGCCGCAAGCGCTGTCGCGGCGGTCCCGCCTGCGGCGTCGGGCGCACAGGCCGAGACCGGGGCAGCGGCAAAGGCGCCGCCGCTCGACCTCTCGATCCGCCAGTTCGCGATCTCGGACGGCACGGTGCACGTGCACGACGAAGCGGCGTCCCGGCCGGTGGAGCTGGACCTGAGCAACGTCGCCACGACACTCACCAACTTCTCCACGTTGGCCAAAGCGCCCGCTGCCTACACGCTCGCGTTGAGCGCGCGCGACGGCGGCACGCTGCAGGCCTCGGGCACTTTCGGCCTCGCCGCGAAGAGCGCCGACGCGAAGATCGCCCTGAGCAACGTGACGCTGCCGCAGGCGCAGCCCTATCTCGACGGCGTGACGGCCGCGCAGATTCAGGACGGCAAGCTGAGCCTCGACTCGGCCATCAAGGCGGACTGGGCGCAGCAGCCGGCCGCCGTGCAGGTGGGCGCGAGCACGCTGAGTCTCGATGGGCTCAAGCTCGCCGAACGCGGCTCGAAGACGACGGCCGTGGCGCTCGCGAAGGGCACGGTGCAGGTGACCCAGGTCGATCTCGCGGCGCGCACGGCGCAGATCGCCTCGGTGGACACGAATGGCCTCGCCATCAACGTCGAGCGCACGAAGGACGGCAAGATCGACCTCATGCAGCTCGCGGCCGGCCACGAGGCCGCGCCCGAGCGCACGGCGATTCACGCGGCGCAGAAGTCGGTGAAGGAAGGCCCGGCGTGGCACTACAAGATCGACTCCGTGAGCGTGAGCGGCGGCTCAGTCAACTTCACGGACAGCACGACGCCGCACCCGGTCAAGCTTGCCGTCGCGCCGCTCGACCTGAAGGTCCAGCAAATCAGCGACGACATGAAGCACGCGTTGCCCATCGACCTGAAGGCCACCGTCAACAAGAAGGGCACGCTCGCGCTCAATGGCGACGTGAACCCCACGCCGCTGAAGGCGCAGTTGAAGATCGACGCGAACCGGCTCGATGCCGCCGCGTTCGAGCCGTACTTCGGCAGCCAGCTGAACGCGGTGATCGCCAGCGCGCTGCTCAACATGAAGGGGCAGCTTGCCGTCGAGCAGGGCAAGGCGTTCAAGGCGAACTATCGCGGCGATGCGGCGCTCGTGGACGTGCGCATGCTCGACAAGGCGACGTCCGACCCGTTCGCGGGCTGGCGCTCGCTGGCGTTCTCGAACCTGAAGGCGAGCTACGACGACGTGCGCGGCACCGACGTGGACGCGAGCCGCGTGACCTTCGCCGGCTTCTATGGGCGCGTGCTGCTCGACGCGCAAGGCAAGCTCAATCTCAAGGACGTGGTGGCGCACGAGAGCGGGCAAGCGCAGTCGCTCACGCGCGACACGAGCGGCCACGAGCCGGTGCCGCTCTCGCCGCAGGCGGCGAGCGCGCCGGTGCAGACGGCCTCGGCGCCCGCGCCGGCCTCCGCTCCCGCGACGGTGACCGCCGCGCAGCCGCCGAAGCATCCGGTGCGCCTGCACTTCGGCGAGCTCGTGCTGCAGAGCGGCCGCGTGACCTATACCGATAACTTCATCAAGCCGAACTACAGCGCCGACCTCGTGCAGATCCAGGGCACGGTGGGCGCGTTCGGCACCGAGTCGACCGCGCCCGCGCCCGTCGACGTTTCGGCCAAGCTCGCGGCGAACGGGCCCATCACGATCAAGGGCAATGTAAATCCGCTCATCGAGAAGCCTGCGCTCGACATCACCGCGAGCGCGCACGACATCGAGCTGACCAATCTCACGCCGTACTCGGCCAAGTACGCGGGTTATCCGATCACGAAGGGCAAGCTCAACGTCGACTTGCACTACCAGCTCGCGAACGACCAGCTCTCGGCGAACAACCATATTTTCATCGACCAGCTCACGTTCGGCGATCACGTGCAAAACGACACCGCAACGAAGCTGCCCGTGCGTCTCGCGATCTCACTGCTCAAAAACCGGCGCGGCGAGATCGACGTGAACATTCCGGTGTCGGGCTCGCTCTCGAACCCGGAGTTCAGCCTGGGCGGCCTGATCTGGAAGGCAGTGCTCAACCTGATCGCGAAGGCCGTGACCGCGCCGTTCTCGCTGCTCGCGAACGCATTCGGCGGCGGTGGCGAGGAGCTCGGCTACGTGGAATTCGCGCCGGGCTCGGCCACGCTCTCCGACGCCGACAACAAGAAGCTCGACACGATCGCGAAGGCGCTCGACGACAAGCCCTCGATCAAGATCGACCTGATCGGCCGCGTCGATCCGGCCGTGGACACGCCCGCGCTGCGCGAGAACTACGTGGACCGCCTCGTGCGCCAGCAGAAGGTGAAGGACACGGTGGGCAACGGCGAGAGCGTGGACACCTCGCAGGTGCAGGTCGATCAGAAGGAATACGAAAAATATCTGACGAAGGCCTATAAGGATGCCGACTTCAAGAAGCCGCGCAACATGATCGGCCTGACGAAGACGCTGCCCGACGACGACATGAAGCAGGCGCTCGCTGAGCACGCGCCCGTGGACGACGCCACGCTGCGCGATCTCGCGCAACGGCGTGCCCAGGCCGTGCAGCAGTACTTCGAAGGCAAGGTCGACCCGAGCCGCGTGTTCGTGGTGGCGCCCAAGCTCGACGCGAAGGGCATCGACGATAAAGGTGCGACGACGCGCGTCGACTTCGGGCTCAAATGACGGTGCGCATGCGGGCCGGCACCGCATGCTCCTGTGTCACGCCACGCGTTCGCGTGGCGTGCTGGCGGTTCCAGCGGTTCTTCGAGTGCCAAACGCATGCGTCTCGATCACGCGCGCGAGCGTGGAGAACGCGGGGCCGATTTCCTCGTGCGGCACGCACGCATAACCCGTTAGCAATCCTTTGCGTTGCTGCTTGCCGAAGTAATAGGCCGCAAGCGGCCGCACGATCACGCCGGCTTCGTACGAGGCCGCGGTCACCGCGCGGTCGTCGCAGTGCTCCGGCAGGCCCAGCACGAAGTGCAGCCCGGCCTCGTCGCCCATGACCGGAAGCGCGTCGCCGAAATGCCGGGTCACGGCGTCGATCAGCAATTGCCGCCGTTCACCGTAGAGCGTGCGCATGCGGCGCACGTGCGTGGTGAGATAGCCGTCCATGATGAATTCGGCGAGCACGGCTTGCTGCATGAGCTGGCCTTCGCGATAGAGCTCGGCCACGCCGGTGCGGAACGCGCCCACGAGCCGCTCGGGAACGACCATATAGCCCACGCGCAAGCCCGGAAACAGCAGCTTGCCGAGGCTGCCCACGTAGATCACCTGGCCCGAATCGTCGAGCCCCTGCAGCGAGGCGATCGGGCGGCTGCCGTAGCGGAACTCGCTGTCGTAGTCGTCCTCGATGATCCACACCTTGTGCTGGCGCGCGTATTCGAGCAGCGTGCGGCGCCTCGCGAGACTCATCACCATGCCGAGCGGATATTGATGCGAAGGCGTGACGAGCGCGATGCGCGGCGGATGGCGCAAGTCCGATTCGCGCGGATCGAGCCCTTCGTCGTCCACGGGAATGGGCGCGAGCTTGAGGCCCGAGGCCTGCAGCACGCTGCGCGCGCCCCAGTAGCAGGGCTCCTCCACCCATGCGCGGTCGCCGGTGTCGGCGAGCAGGCGCACCGCGAGATCGATCGACTGATGGATGCCGGTCGTGATGATGATCTGGTCGGGCGTGCAGCGCACGGAGCGCGCCACGCGCAAATAGTCCGAGAGCGCCCGCCGCAAAGGCCGGTAGCCGCCGCCCGGTGCGTACGTGAGCAGGTCGGGGCTCACCGACTTCCAGAGCCGCGACTGCAGGCGGCTCCATGTGCGCGCGGGAAACTCGGCCACGTCGGGCACGCCGGGCATGAACGCGCCCCATTGCCTCGCGGAAACGCCGGCTTCGTCGATCAGACGCTGCCCGCGCACCGACATGTCGCCGCGTGGGCTGGGCTCGGGCACGGCGCGCGTCGCGGCGTCCAGGCGCGGGCCCACGGCGGCTGAGTCGGGGCGCGTGTCCGCGACGTAGGTGCCGCTGCCGGTGCTCGAGAGCACGTAGCCTTCGGCGCCCAACTGGTCGTACACATGGAGTACCGTGTTGCGCGCGATGCCGAGGTCTCCCGCGAGCAGGCGCGAGCTGGGCAGCTTCGTGCCGGGCGCGAGCTGGCCGGTCAGGATGGCCTGCTGCATCAGTTGCAGCAACTGGCGGTAGACCGGTTCCACCGAGGTTTTGTCGAGTTGAGCGGCAAGCCAGTCGGACAGGATGACCATGGCCAAGTGGTTCCATCGAGAATAATGAAATGGCTCCATTCAATAGAGCCGTGAGCGTCTATAGTAATTCGCACGTCAGATCCGGCGAAGGTCTGTGTCAGAATAAATTAATGGTGCCGGATCTGGTTGGACGGCAAGGAGACAGGGCGATGAAGACCTCAGACGTGATCGTCAGCTTTCGCGGCGTGCGCAAGACGTACGACGGCGAGACGCTGGTGGTGAAGCAACTCGATCTGGACATCTATCAGGGCGAGTTCTTGACGCTGCTCGGGCCGTCCGGCTCCGGCAAGACCACCTGCCTGATGATGCTGGCGGGCTTCGAGTTTCCCACCGGCGGCGAGATCCGCCTCGAAGGCAAGCTGCTCAACAACGTGCCGCCGCACAAGCGCGACATCGGCATGGTGTTTCAGAACTACGCGCTCTTTCCGCACATGACCGTCGAGCAGAACGTAGCCTATCCGCTCGGCGTGCGCAGGGTGCCGGCGGCCGAGCGCGCCGCGCGCGTGCACGACGCGCTCAAGATGGTGCGCATGGAAAGCTTTGGCAAACGCTATCCCGCCCAGCTTTCGGGCGGCCAGCAGCAGCGCATCGCGCTGGCCCGCGCGCTCGTGTTCCAGCCCAAGCTCGTGCTCATGGACGAGCCGCTCGGTGCGCTCGACAAGCAATTGCGTGAACATATGCAGTACGAACTGAAGTCGCTGCACGAGAAGCTCGGCGTCACGTTCGTCTATGTCACGCATGACCAGGGCGAGGCGCTCACCATGTCGGACCGCGTGGCGGTGTTCGACAAGGGCATCGTGCAGCAGCTCGATAGCGTGGACCGCCTCTACGAATCGCCGTGCAACGAGTTCGTGGCGAACTTCATCGGCGACAGCAACCGGCTGCGCGGCAAGATCGCGGCTGTGGACGGCGAATTCTGCGAGATCCATCTCGCCGACGGCACGCGCCTGAAAGGCCGCAACGTGGCGGGCGCGCAGGAGGGCGCCGATGCCATCGCCTGCATCCGGCCCGAGCGCATGAAGCTCGCCGCACACAGCGCTAACGGTGGCCAGGCGAGGGTGCTAAACGGTGCGAACGCGCTGGCGGGCGAGGCGCGCGGCCTCATCTATTTCGGCGACCACGTGCGCATGCGCTGCGGTTTGCCCCATCAGGACGAGTGCTTCGTGAAGGTGCCGCTCGGCACCGAGGCGCTCAAAGCCTTCGTGCCCGGCCAGCCGGTCGCGCTCGAGTTCGCGCCGGAGCATCTGCGCGTCTTCGCATGACGCACTTCAAGCGCGCGAAAACATACCACCAAGGAGAAGGGGACTACACCATGAAGCAGATTGGCAACTTGCGCGTTGTGGCGGCCGCGGCAGCGCTCGCACTCTCGTGTGGCGTGGCGCACGCCGCGGAACTGACGGTCGTGAATTTCGGCGGCGCGAATGGCGACGCACAGAAGGCCGCGTTCAACGAACCGTTCCAGGCGCAGACCGGCACGAAAGTGACGGTTGTCGAGTACAACGGCGAGCAGGCCAAGGTCAAGGCCATGGTCGAGGCGAAGCACGTGAACTGGGACGTGGTCGAAGTGGAGACCGGCGACATCGCGCGCGGCTGCGACGAAGGCATGTACGAAAAGCTCGACTGGTCGAAGCTCGGCAACAAGGCCGACTTCCTCAAGGCGGCGCAGCAGCCTTGCGGTGCGGGCTTTTTCGTGTGGTCGACGGCGTTGGCCTATAACGCGGACAAGCTGAAGGCCGCGCCCGCAAGCTGGGCCGACTTCTGGGACACGAAGAAATTCCCGGGCAAGCGCGGCATGCGCAAGGGCGCGCGCTACAACCTCGAATTCGCGCTGATGGCCGATGGTGTTGCGCCGCAGGACGTCTACAAGGTGCTCGCGACGAAGGCGGGCCAGGACCGCGCGTTCAAGAAGCTCGACGAGCTGAAGCCGAACATCCAGTGGTGGGAAGCGGGCGCACAACCGCCGCAATTCCTCGTGGCGGGCGACGTGGTGATGTCGACGGCCTATAACGGCCGCATCGACGCCGCGCAGCGCGAAGGCAAGAACCTCAAGGTCGTGTGGAACGGCAGCATTTACGACCTCGACTACTGGGCGATTCCGAAGGGCTCGCCGAATAAGGCGCTGGCGACGCAGTACATCGCGTACACGCTTTCGTCGAAGCCTCAACAGGACTACGCCAAGCATATCGCCTATGGCCCGGTGAACGAGACGGCGATCAAGGCGCTCGACGAGAAGACGCTCGAAAACCTGCCGAACTCGCCGAAGAACGGCAAGACGGCGATCCAGGAGAACCTCACGTTCTGGACCGACCACGGCGACGAGCTGGAGCAGCGCTTCGCCTCGTGGGCAGCGAAGTAAGCGAGCGCAGCGTCAGGCACGCGAGCGCGCATCATCCGATGCCCGCCCGCGTGTGAACGGAGGAGGGCCGCGTGCGCCGCGCTTCGGGCGTGGAGCGCGCGGTTCGCAGGTTTGCAGGAGACCGGGTTGACAACAACGACGACCACGACACAGGCAGCCGACGCCGCAGGCGAATCGGGGGCGCGCCTCAAACGCGAGCTGCGGCTCGCACAGGCCAGGAAGCGCACGATGGCGCTCTTGCTGATCGCGCCGCTGGCGATCTTTCTGCTGCTGATTTTCGTCGTGCCGATCGCGGCGCTGCTCACGCGCGCCGTGCAGAATCCCGAGGTGGCGACCGCGCTGCCGCATACCGTTGCGGCGTTGAGCAGCTGGGACCGCAAGAGCGCGCCGCCCGATGCGGCTTTTGCTGCGCTCGCGCAGGATCTCACTGCCGTGCAGGACGGCGACGCCATGGGCGCGCTAGCACGCCGCCTGAACGTGGAGATCGCGGGCTATCGCTCGCTCGTGGCCAAGACCGCGCGCGCGATGCCGCTCGCCGACGACGACGGCCATCCGCTGAAGCTGACGCCCGCGCAAACGCGCGCCAAAATCGTCGAGCTCGACGACCGCTGGAACGACGTGACGTACTGGCAGGCCATCGCGAAGAACAGCGGCCGCTACTCGCCGTTTTACCTGCTCGCCTCGCTCGATCACAGGCAGGACGCCTTCGGCAGCATCATTCCCGCCGATCCCGACCAGCAGATCTATCTCGCCGTGTTCGGGCGCACCTTCGTGATCAGCGTAGTCGTCACGCTGTTCGCGCTCGCGCTCGGCTATCCGCTCGCGTACTGGATTTCGACGCTCCCGGAGCGCCGCGCCAATCTCGTGATGATCCTGGTGCTGATCCCGTTCTGGACCTCGATTCTCGTGCGCGTGGCCGCTTGGATCGTTATTTTGCAGAGCGAAGGATTGCTCAACAAGGCGCTGATCGGCACGGGCATCATCTCCTCGCCGCTCGCGCTGCTGTTCAACCGCGTGGGCGTCTACATCTCCATGACGCACATCCTGCTGCCGTTCATGGTGCTGCCGCTCTACAGCGTGATGAAGTCGATCCCGCCCACCTACCAGCGCGCGGCCGTCTCGCTCGGCAGTCATCCGTTCGCGGCCTTCTGGCGCGTGTACGTGCCGCAGACGTATCCGGGCATCGGCGCGGGCGTGCTGCTCGTTTTCATCCTCTCGATCGGCTACTACATCACGCCCGCGCTGCTGGGCGGCCCCGCCGACCAGATGGTGAGCTACTACGTGGCGTACTTCACGAACGTGTCGATCAACTGGGGCATGGCGTGCTCGCTCGGCGCGCTGCTGCTCGTGGCGACCACCGTGCTGTACTTCGTCTACGGGCGCTTCACGCGCACCCAACTGAGCCTCGGCTAAACGGAGGCACTGCACATGAAATTCGCCAAGCCGCTTTTTGCGCCGCATACCTCGGGCATCGAACGCATCTGGTATTTCGTGCTGCGCGCGCTCGTCGTGCTCACGTTGCTCTATCTGGTCCTGCCCGTGCTGGCGATCGTGCCGCTCTCGTTTTCGTCGAGCACGTTCCTCGTCTACCCGATTCCGGGCTGGTCGCTGCGCTGGTATCAGAACCTCGTGATGTCCGACGAGTGGCGCATGGCCGCGAAAAACAGCTTTATCGTCGGGCCGGCGGCCACGCTCGTGGCAACGGTGCTGGGCACGCTCGCGGCCATCGGCATCACGAAGGCCGATTTCCGCGGCAAGGCGCTGCTCATGGCGGTGCTCATTTCTCCGATGATCGTGCCCGTGGTCGTGGTGGGCGTGGGCATGTATCTGTTCTTCGCGCCGCTCGGGCTCGCCAACACGTATCTGGGCCTGATCCTCGCGCACGCGGCATTGGGCGTGCCTTTCGTGGTGACCACGGTGTCGGCCACGCTGCAGGGCTTCAACTACAACCTCGTGCGCGCGAGCCTCTCGTTAGGCGCGAATCCGGTTTCGACGTTCTTTCACATCACGCTGCCCGTGATCGCGCCCGGCGTGATCTCGGGAGCGCTGTTTGCGTTTGCGACATCGTTCGACGAGGTGGTGGTGACGCTGTTTCTCGCGGGCGCCGATCAGACGACGCTGCCGCGCCAGATGTTCACGGGCATCCGCGAGAACATCAGTCCGACGATAGCTGCGCTCGCAACGATCCTGATTGTGTTCTCCACCTGCCTGCTGCTCGCGCTCGAATGGCTGCGCGGCAGGAATGCGGCACGCGCGGTGAGGGCTTGAAACGCAAAGCGGCGCATGCGCGCCGCTTTTGCTTCGAGTGCCGCTCAAGCGCCGGCGCAGCCCATCACGCGGCGAGTACCGCGGGCAGGCGCCGCTTCACCCACTGCGTGGCCTGATCGTAGGCATGCGCCAACTGCAGCACGGAGAGATCGGCGTGCGGCTTGCCGATCACCTGCAGGCCCATCGGCAGCCCTTGCGCGTTAAAGCCAGCCGGCACGCACATCACGGGCAGGCCCGCGAGCGTGCCGCCGATCACCACTTCCATCCAGCGGTGATAGGTATCCATCGCGCGGCCCGCGACGGACTTCGGCCAGTGCTCCTTCGCATCGAACGGGAAGATCTGCGCGCTCGGCAGCACGAGATAGTCGTAGTGCTCGAACAGCGCGAGCAGCGCGTTATACCACTGCGTGCGCGCGACCGTTGCGTTCCACACGTCCTCGCCCGAGAGCTTCAACCCGCCTTCCACTTCCCATTGCGCCTCGGGCTTGAGCAGCGCGCGCTTCGCGGGATCGCGATACAGCGCGCCCAGCGTGCCCGCTACCGAGAAGTGGCGCAGCGTGCGCCAGCAGTCCCAGAGCTTTTCCATCGGATAGTCGGGGCGTGCGGCCTCGACCTTGCCGCCGATGGTTTCGAAGTCCTTGAGCGCGGTCTCGCAGAGCGCGAGCACGCCGTCTTCCATCGGCAGATAGCCGTCGTAGTTGCCGAGCCAGCCGATGCGTGCCCCACTGAAATCGCGCGCGAGCGGGCCCGTGAACTGCGCCGGATCTTCGGCGATGGAGAGCGGCGCGCGCGCGTCGTAGCCCGCCTGGGTGGAGAGCAGCATGGCCACGTCGGGCACGCTGCGGCCCATCGGTCCGGCACAGCCGAGCTGGTTGTAGAACACGTCGACGGCGGGCACCGAAGGCACGCGCCCTTGCGAAGGCCGGAAGCCGAAGATGTTGTTCCAGCCCGCCGGATTGCGCAGCGACCCCATCATGTCGCTGCCGTCCGCCACCGGCAGCATGCGCAGCGCGAGCGCCACGGCCGTGCCGCCGCTGCTGCCGCCCGCGCTGCGCGTGGGGTCGTAAGCGTTGAGGGTGGTGCCGAACACCGTGTTGTAGGTGTGCGAGCCCAGGCCGAACTCCGGCGAATTGGTCTTGCCGATGAAGACAGCGCCTTGCGCACGCATGCGCGCGGCCACGAGCGCGTCGGCCTTCGGCACTTCGTCGCGGAAGATCGGCGAGCATTGCGTGGAGGGGATGCCCGCCGTTGCCGTGAGGTCCTTGGGCGCTTGCGGGATGCCGTGCAGCCAGCCGAGATATTCCCCGCGCGCGAGCTGGGCATCGCGTTCACCGGCCTCGGCCAGCAGCGCAGCGCGCTCGCGCAACGAGACGATGGCGTTGGCCGGCGTGTTCACGCGCTCGATGTGGTCGAGGAAGGCGCTCATCACTTCGCGGCAGGAGACCTTGCGAAGCCGGATCCATTGCGAGAGCTCGAGCGCGTTGGCCGCGACGATCTCGTTCGGCGTGGGTGCTTGCGTGCCCTGTTGCGTAGCGTGGGCGTGCGAATGCGATGCCTGATTCATGCGTGACTCTCGTGGACGGATGATTGCGGATGGAACAGGGGGAGCTTCATTGTCGCGCAGCGCGCGTGCAAGCGAAAGCAAACGGCCAGTTGCCGCGTGAATCAATGGTTGCCGCCTGGCGAGGGTGCTTTTTG
The DNA here is from genome assembly GCF_004353915.1 of Paraburkholderia silviterrae. Classification (GTDB taxonomy): domain Bacteria; phylum Pseudomonadota; class Gammaproteobacteria; order Burkholderiales; family Burkholderiaceae; genus Paraburkholderia; species Paraburkholderia silviterrae. Next base: position 18,726 of record NZ_SMRP01000040.1, read on the forward strand.
CGCATGGACGGGTGCCGGCGGGTGTGTGGCTCACGTGCCGTTGGTCATTTGTAATGCCGCGATCGGCACTCCGACGCGAGTGCGCCTCGCTAGCGCGCCGCTTCGTCGGGCAATGCCGCGCCGCCCAGTGCCTGATAGAGCGCCGCCGTGTCGGTGAGCCGCGTGGCCAGCGCGCGCGTGCGGTCGAGAGCGCTTTGCAGCGCCTGGCGTTGCGCGTCGATCAGATCGAATTCGCTTACGCCGCCTGCCGCGTAACGATGCTGGGAGATCGCCGCGCTGGCTTGCGCTTCGCGCGCGGCGTCGTCGCGGGTCTGCAATTCCAGCGCGTCGTCCTGCAAGGCGTGCAGCGTATCGGCGACCTGCTGGAGCGCTTGCAGCACCGTCTGCTTGTAGTCCGCGAACGCGGCGTCATAGGCGGCCTGCGCCGCGCGCCGCTTCGCGCGCAACTCGCCGCCGTGAAAGACCGGCTGCGTGAGGCCGAGGCCCACGTTCCAGATGTTCAGGCCGCTGACCACGTCTTCGATGTGCGTGCGCTCCGAGCCCACGCCCGCCGAAATCGAAATCTGCGGAAAGAGGTTGGCCGTTGCCACGCCGACGTTCGCGCTCGCCTGATGCAGCAGCGCCTCGGCCGCGCGAATGTCGGGCCGCTCGCGCGCGAGCGTGGAGGGCAGCGTGAGCGCGAGCGTATCGGGCAGCGGCAGCGCATCGAGCGTGAGCGCATCGATTTGCGCCGCGTAGGCCGTGCTGGAGGGCTGCGCGCCCAGCAGGATCGCGAGCTGGTGGTCGGCCTGCGCGAGCTGCGTGGTGAGCGGCGGCAGCGTGGCGCGCGTTTGCGCGAGCAGCGTGCGCTGGCTGTGCACGTCGAGCCGCGCGATGCCTCCGGCTTTGAGCCGTGCCTCCATGATCGAGAGCTGTTGCGTCTGCGCGGCGATCAGGCGTTGCGTGAGGTCGATCTCGCTCTTCAGCGCGGCACGGCGGATCGCCGTGGCAACCATATTGCCCGCCACGGTGAGCCGTGCCGCTTCCAGTTCGTATTCCTGATAATCGACTTGCGCGAGCGTGGCCTCGAGTGCGCGCCGATTGGCGCCGAACAGGTCGAACACATACGAGACGCTAACCGAGGCATCGTAAAGCGTGAACGGCGCCGGATTCGGCACCTGGGTAATGCCGAATGCGGCCAGATCGACCTTCTGGCGCGTGCCGGAGAGCTTCAGGTCGACGGAAGGGAAGAGCGTCGCGCCTGCCTGCGCGTTGTAGTTCTCGCGCGCCTCGACGAGCTTCGCGCGCGCGGAATCGAGCGTCGGGCTGGAACGCAGCGCTTCGTCCACGAGCGCGTCGAGCGCCGGGCTGTCGAACTGCTTCCACCACGCGCGTGGCGCTTGCGCGGCTGCCGCGAAGGTCTGTGCGGCGCCACCCGGCCCTGGCGCCGAGGCCGTGGCGTCGGGCAGCGGCGCACGCGTGTAGCTTGACGCCTGCGGCGCGGCCGGCGCATGGAAGTCCGGGCCGACGGTGCAGCCCGCTAGCGCCGTGGTTAGCGACAGCGTCATCCACCGCGTCAGCGCCAAGGTTCGCGGTTGTGCCCGCAAGGCGGCGGATATGCGGGGCACGGGCGGCGATGCATCGCGTTTCATGATCGCGGCCCTAATCCAGCGTGCGCCGGTAGAAGCGCACCGCGATCGCCATCACGACCGCCGCGAAGACGGCGAGCGGCCACACGGAAGGCCACAGATCGGCCCAGCCGTTGCCCTTGAGCAGGACGCCGCGCACGAGCCGGTTGAAATAGGTGAGCGGCAGCAAGTCGCCGATCCGTTGCGCCCAGACCGGCATGCCCGCGAACGGAAACATGAAGCCCGAGAGCAGCAGGTTCGGCAGGAAATAAAACACGGCGAGCTGCATGGCCTGCAACTGGTTCTGCGCGAGCGAGGATAGCGTGATGCCCACCGTGAGATTCGCGGCGATGAACAGCAGCGCCGAGAGATAGAGCGCCACGAGGCTGCCCGCGAACGGCACATCGAACACGAAGCGCGCGGCGAGCACGATGATGGTCGCCTGCACGAGGCCGATCGCCACGTAGGGCACGATCTTGCCCGTCATGACCTCGATGGGCAGCACGGGCATGGCGAGCAGGTTTTCCATCGTGCCCCGTTCGCGTTCGCGCGTGATCGCGAGGCCGGTCATCATCACCATCGTCAGCGTGAGGATCACGCCCATGAGACCCGGCACGACGTTGTACTGCGTAATGCCTTCGGGGTTGTAGAGGCGGTGGACCTGCACGTCGAAGGCGGCGGGCGCGCCGTTCAGATGCGCGAGCGGCCCGGTCAGGTCCTTCGCGGCCGCGGGTGCGATGAGGCCCGGCAGTGCGGCAAGCGCCGTGGTGATGGCGGTGGGATCCGTCGCGTCCGCCTCGACCAGCAGCGAAGGCCGTTCGCCACGCAAGAGGCGCCGCGAGAAGTCCACGGGGATGCTGAGCACGAACTGCACGCTGCCGCGTGCGAGTGCATGCCGCGCCGAGGCTTCATCGGGCAGGGTTTCGACCACGTCGAAATAGTCCGAGTTCTTCATGCCCGCCACGAAGCTGCGCGAGAAGGGGCTGTCGTCGCTCACGACGATGGCCGTGGGCAGATGCTTCGGATCGGTGTTGATCGCGTAGCCGAACAGCGTGAGCTGGATGATCGGCAGCCCGACGATCATCGCGAACGTCACGCGGTCGCGCTTGAGCTGCAAGAACTCCTTGAGCACGATGCTCCACCAGCGCGATACGGAGAACGCGAGACTCAGCTTGAGCATCAGGCGGCGCCTCCGTAGTTGTCGCGGGTATGGCTCATCAGATAGATAAAGACATCCTCAAGGCCCGTGTCTATACGTTGCGCACGCAACGATGTGCCGAAGACCACGCGATCGACCGCGGCCGCGAGTGCTGCGTGATCGCGGCCGCTCGCGTGCAGCACGGTGCCGAACACCACGGTTTGATCGACGCCCGGCACGGCACGCAGCTGTGTCGAGAGCGCAGTGAGCTGCTCGCCGTGGATCGCCCATGTTTCGAGGTTTTGCGAGGCAATCACCTCGGCGGCGGTGCCCTGCGCGAGCAGCTTGCCGTAAGCGATATACGCGAGCTTGTGGCAGCGCTCGGCCTCGTCCATGTAGTGCGTGCTCACGAGCACGGAGATGCCGCGCGCGGCGAGCCGGTGCAGCTCCTCCCAGAAGTCGCGCCGCGCGTTGGGATCGACGCCCGCCGTGGGCTCGTCGAGCAACAGCAGCCGCGGCTCGTGCAGCATGCAGGCGGCGAGCGCGAGACGCTGCTTCCATCCGCCCGAGAGTGCGCCCGTCATCTGGTTCGCGCGGCTCGCGAGGCCGAGCGATTCGAGCGCGCGATCGACGCACTCGCGCCGTCTGGGCATGCGGTAGATGCGCGCGACGAAGTCGAGATTCTCGCGGATCGTGAGATCGTCCCAGTACGAGAAGCGCTGTGTCATGTAGCCCACGCTTCGCTTGATCTGTGCGCTCTCGCGCACGATGTCGTAGCCAAGACAGGTGCCCGAGCCCGAATCGGGCGTGAGCAGGCCGCACATGAGGCGGATCGAAGTGGTCTTGCCGCTGCCGTTCGGCCCGAGAAAGCCGAAGATCTCGCCGGGCGCGACTTGCAGCGAGACGTCGTTGACCACGTGCTTGTCGCCGAAATGCTTGTTGAGATTGCGCACGTCGATGGCGTAGCGCGGCCCGTCGTGCCGCGCGGTGCTGTCGTTGCCCGCGTCGTTGCCCATATCGGCGCCCGTTGCGCTCATTGCAGCCGCACCTCCACCGGCTGGCCTGGATGGAGCTTCGCGGCGTCCTGCGCGGCCGGGTGCGCCTCGATCATGAAGACGAGCTTCGCGCGTTGCTCGTTGCTGTAGATGACGGGTGGCGTGTACTCGGCGGCGTTCGAGACCCACGTGATGGTGGCGGGCACGTCCGCTGCGCAGCCGTCGCAGTGCACGAGTATTTTGCGCCCCGGCGCGAGCGAGCCCACGACGGTCTCGGGCACGAAAAAGCGCAGCTTGACGTTCTGTGGCGGCAGCATCTGCACGACCGGGCTGCCGGCCTGGACCCATTCGCCCACGCGATACAGCGTGTCGTAGACGAGCCCCGTGGCCGGCGCGGCCACGCGCTTCTGATCGAGCTTCCATTGCGCCTGGGCGAGCGTCGCCTGGGCCGCGTCGACTTCGGCAGCCTGGGCCGCGATCTGCGCCACGCGCCCGGGCAGATTCGCGACGCGCACCTGATTCTGCAACTCGCGCACCTGCGCGGCGCTCGATGCGGCCTGCGCGCGCGAGTCGTCGAGCTGCGCCTGCGCGATGCCGCCCGCGCGCAGCTGCGCTTCGTCGCGCGTGAGCTGGAGTGCCGCCTTGCGCGCGGTGGCCTCGGCCTGCACGAGCTGCGCTTCGGTCACGCGGACCTCGGGCGGGCGCTTGCCGGTCTGCAGGTCGGCGAGCTGCGCCTGCGCGGCGGTGAGACGGTGGCGCGCTTCGTCGCGCGCGGCGGTCTCGTCGACGGCTTCGAGCGCGAAGACGGGGGCCGAGGCGGCGACCGTCTGACCGCGCTGGACGTCGAGCTCGGCGAGCGTGCCGGATTGCGACGAGGCCAGATAGACGTATTCGCCTTCGACATAGCCTTGCCAGACGGCTGGCTGCTGGCGCGAGCACGCGCTGAGCGCGCTCAGAAAAGCGAGGGCGACGAGCGCGGACCGGGCGCCGGAGCCGATCGCGCGCACGGCGGCGCGCTTCGGCGGCGCGCCACGGTGCGCATGGCCATGGCCTCGGCGCGATTCGCGTGCATGCCGGATCTGCCCGCTCATGGCGCGCTCCCGGGAGCGGAACGCTTGCGCGCCTGCCCCGGCGTGCTCACCGGCGCGGGCGTGGCGTCGCGCGCAACGCCCGCTGAGAGCACCGGCGAGCGCATGGCGCCGGCGAGCAGCGCGGTGACATGGCGGCGCAGCGCGTCGCGTTCGATCTTCGGCAGGCCGCGCGTGTTCTGCCAGAGCTTCGAGGTTGCGAGCGGCAGCATGACGAGCGCGAGGATCGACATGAAGAGCAGTGGCGCTTCCAGATCGGGATTGACCGTGCCCTCGCGTTGTGCGGAACCGATATGGAGAACGAATCGTTGCAATTGCTCGATGGGCAGGCGCTTGAGCATGCGCTCGCGCAGCAGGCCGCCTTCGTTGACGATTTCGCGCAGCCACAGCGGCGGCAGCCACGGCAACTGCCCGGTGACTTCGAAGAGCCGCGCGATGAGCTCCTGCACGAGCGCATGCGGGTCGGCGGCGGCCTCGCTGTCCGCGCTGGCCCACACATAGGCGATGGAGCGCGCGATGCGCTCCTCGACGACGGCGTCGAGCAATCTTTCGCGATTGGTGAAGTAGTAGTGGACCATCGCCGACGTGACGCCTGCGGCGGCGGCGATCTGCGCCATGGTCGTGGCGGCTATGCCCTGCTCGGCGAAGAGCTGGGTCGCGCACGCCAGCAGCCGCTCGCGCATGTCGAGATCGGCGCCGGCACGGCGGCGCCCGCGCGGCGTGCGGGTCCCGGTCGCGGCGGGTGGGGGCGGCGGTGCAGCGGTGGCGCGGCGTGCATTCATTGATCCAGTCTAATTCACGCGTTAGTTAGGCCCAAATTTGTAGGGAAAGGGTTAACCCCTGTCAATTGAATGGGATCGTTTCAGAACTTTCCTATACACAAAGGTAGGGGGGTCATTCAGGCTGTCATTCTCGTGCCGCAAGGCACATCGGATCACGCCCCTAACAATGGAACAAAAAATGAAGCGCATCGTGGTAATCGATGATCACCCCATCGTCCTCAAGATGCTTGCCAACGTCCTGCATACCGAGTACGAACTGGTGGGCGAATGCAGCGACGGCGAAGAAGGCCTGCGCGTCGTGCACGAATTGCAACCCGATCTCGTTATTCTGGATCTCGAATTACCGAAGCTGGACGGCCTCTCGGTCATTCGCGGCATCCGCGCTAGGCAATCCGCCACGCGCATCCTCGTGCTCTCGGCGAAGCCGGAGCAGGTCATGGCGAATCACACCCGTATCGCGGGCGCAAACGGCTACGTGAGCAAGAGCCGCGGCGTGGAAGAGCTGTGCGGCGTGGTGAAGGCGGTGCTGCTCGGTTACGACTGCTTCCCGGCGGGCAGCTGCGGCGGCGGTCGCGACGTGGCGCTCAACGGGCTCTCGCCGCGCGAGGTGGAGGTGCTGCAATATCTCGCGCGCGGCATGAGCAACAAGGGCGTGGCCGCGCGGCTCGGCCTCTCCGACAAGACGGTCAGCACCTACAAGACGCGCGTGCTCGACAAGCTCGGCGTTTCTTCGCTGGCGGCACTCATCGAGTTCGCTACGCTCAACAAGCTCATCGACTGAAACCGGGTCGTAAAAAAGCCCCAGCCGTAACCGGCCGGGGCAATGAGAATACACCGTGCGCTCCGGGGAACGAAACGCCCCCTAACGTTACCTCCCCGCGGCGCGCGAGGCAACGCGCCCGCATTACGCAGCATTACTGTCGGCCCGCTTTCGGCGCGGTTTCGGGGGCTTCCGATGGCTTTCCATCGAGACCCATGGCGCGGACTTTCCAGGCATCCGTTCAGGTGCATATTGATTCGGATATCGAATCAATATGCACTTAATGCAGCGAGGCCGTTTTCCCTGCGGGGGAAAACGGCCTTGGCTAAGCCGCCGCGATGGGCGGCGTGGTCCCGCGTCGATCGATCAGTAACGGGCCGAGGGCGGCGGGGGCGGCGGACGATGGTCGTCGTAACGCATGTCGTGACGATCGTCATGATGATCGCCGTGCCAGCCCGGGGGGCCCGGATCGTGCGGATGATGGTGCATCCACTCGTCGTGTTCCCAGTAGCGGTGGCCATCCCAGTAACGGTTGTCGTGCCAGCCGATCGACAGTTGCACGTCCACCGGAACCATGTGCGCTTCGCCGTATTGCGGCGCCGAGTCGGCGCGCAGTGCGAACGGCGCGGACTGGGCGAAGGCGCTCGAGGCACCCATCAGCGCGCCGCCTGCGAGCAGCGCAGCGACAAGCGCGCGTGCGGGGGTCTTCCAGCTCTTCGTATTCATATTCGTTCCTCCTCTTCGAGTTCGTCGTCACAGCGCATTGCGTTGCGTCCGACCACGAGACCTAGCTTAGCGAGAGCAAGGCAATGAATACGTGAGCACTTGTAATCGTTCATTTCGAACCAGGCGCCGGCAGAAAATTACGCATTTGACAGTCGGTCCTTGATGCATAACGGATTACGCGAGCTTTCTGAATATTTCCAATGAAATCTAAAGGGTCGGGTTGTCAGAAGCCGTAACATTAGCGGGCCGGCGGTCCCGCGAGACCACCGACTGTCACAGACGAGTCTTTCATTGGTCATTCATGATTCATTCAAAAACCCTTCATTTAGGGGCTTTTGACGCATCCTGCGATTTGCCCAGATCGATCGCGCTTTGCGAACCCACTTGCGCGCGCAATTCGTATTTCTGGATCTTGCCAGTTGCCGTGCGCGGCAATTCGCCGAATCTCACGACGCGCGGCACCTTGTAGCTCGCAAGAAAGAGCCGGCAATGCGCGATGATCTCCTCGGCCGTTGCGTTCGCACCTTCACGCAGCTCGACGAATGCGCACGGCACTTCGCCCCACTTCGCGTCGGGCATCGCCACGACCGCCGCGAGCGCGACCGCGGGATGGCGATACAGCGTGTCTTCCACTTCGATGCTCGAAATGTTCTCGCCGCCGGAGATGATGATGTCCTTGCTGCGATCGGTGATGCGCACGTAGCCGTCGGGCGTCATCACGCCGAGATCGCCGGTATGGAACCAGCCGCCGCGAAACGCCTCTTCCGTCGCGCGCTCGTTCTTCAGATAGCCCTTCATGCAGATGTTGCCGCGGAACATGATCTCGCCGAGCGTTTCGCCGTCGTTCGGCACGGGCTCCATCGTCGAGGGATTGCGCACGCTGATGCCGCTCTGCAGGTGATAGCGCACACCCTGGCGCGCGGCGAGGCGCGCCTGTTCGTCCTCGGGCAGGGTCTTCCAGCTCTCCTGAAGCGCGCACACCGAAGCCGGGCCATAGACCTCGGTGAGCCCATAGACGTGCGTGAGCTCGATGCCGATGGTCTTCATCTTCGCGATCACGGCGGGCGCGGGCGGCGCGCCCGCGACCATCGTGCGCACCGTGTGCGCGATGCCCTCGCGATATTCGGCGGGTGCGTCGGCGAGCGCACCCTGCACGATGGGCGCGCCGCAATAGTGCGTGACGCCTTCGGTGCGGATCAGCTCGAACACGAGCTTTGCGTCGAATTTGCGCAGGCAGACGTTCACGCCCGCGCGCGCCGCCACGGTCCACGCAAAGCACCAGCCGTTGCAATGAAAGAGCGGCAGCGTCCACAGGTACACCGCGTGCTTGGGCAGATCCCACTCGAGGATATTGCTCACCGCGTTCAGATACGCGCCGCGATGGTGATAGACGACGCCCTTCGGGTCGCCGGTGGTGCCCGAGGTGTAATTCAGCGCGATGGCGTCCCACTCGTTCGCGGGCGGCTGCCAGGCGAACTCGGGGTCGCCCTGCTCGAGAAAGGCCTCGTAGTCGATGCCGCGCGGGAAGTGCTCAGGATCCGCAGGCGCGACGTCGGCCACGGTGATGATCTTCAGCTCTGGAAATTCGAGCGCCGCGCGTTGCGCGAGCGCGGCGAATTCGGTGTCGACGATGAGCGCCTTCGCTTCTCCGTGGCGCAGCATGAACAGTACGGTCGCGACGTCGAGCCGCGTGTTGAGCGTGTTGAGGACGGCGCCCGCCATCGGCACGCCGAAATGCGCCTCGACCATGGCCGGAATGTTGGGGAGCAGCACCGCGACGGTGTCGCCGCGCCCGATGCCGGCGCGCGCGAGTGCGCTCGCGAGGCGGCGCGTGCGCGCGTAAGTCTCGCGCCAGTTGCGGCGCACCTTGCCGTAGACCATGGCGGGGCGCTCGCCGTAGACTTCGGCGGCGCGCGCGATGAAGTCGATGGGCGTGAGCGGGACGTAATTGGCTTCGCGTTGCGCGAGCCCTTCTTCGTACGCGTGCGACATGGTGCTGTCTCCTGATACGTTTCCCATGCAGGGCCCGTGGGGCAGGCCGGATGCCGGTTTGTCGGTATGATTCGCGCTACCGTATCAGGACGGCGTGCGCGAGTCTGTCGTCGGCGCGACAGAGCACGTCTTCCCTACGCCACGGACGCCCCATTTCGAGGTAAGCGCGATGACGCAGCCCATTATGCCCCTGGACAAAGACCCGTTTGCCACAGGCCGGATCGATGCGCGCGACGCGGCACGGCTCGCGGCGCTCTACGAGCGCTGCGCGTGGTTCCGCGCGCTCGCGCCCGAGCATCGCGCATGGGTGCTCGAGACCTCGCATGCGCAGGCGTGGGCCGCGGGCGCGACGGTGGCCGCGCGCGAGGCGCCGTCCGCGTACTGGCTGGGCGTGAGCAGCGGGCTCGTGAAGCTCGCCATCTTCAACGCGTCGGGGCGCGGCTGCACCTTCTCGGGCGTGCCGCACGGCGGCTGGTTCGGCGAGGGCAGCGTGATCAAGCGCGAGCCGCGCAAGTACGACGTGATCGCGCTGCAGCCCTCGCTCGTGATGGCCGTGCCCGCCGATACGTTTCATCGACTCATGGACAGCAGCCTGCCGTTCAACCGCTTCGTGATCCATCAGCTGAACAACCGCATGGGCGAGTTCATTGCGCTGATCCAGAACAGCCGTCTGCTCGATGTCGATGCGCGCGTGGCCCAGGCGCTCGCGCAGATGTTCAATCCCGACCTGTATCCGGAGACGGGCAGCGCGCTCGAGATTTCGCAGGAGGAGATCGGCATGCTTGCGGGGGCGTCGCGGCAGCGCGTCAACCAGGCGCTGCAGACGCTCGAGCGCGAAGGGCTCGTCACGCTCTCGTATAACCGCGTGGATGTGGTGGATCTCGGCGCGCTGCGGGCGTTCGGGCGCGAGCAGATTTGAGGTGCTGCGCGTCCTGCGCAGAAGTCCTCACCAATCTTCCACAGTCAGCAAAGATCCTTCCCTCCGAGGCCCATTTTTACGCGCCGGCGTGCTGCGTAGACTGATCGCATCGACTCGCCGGCCGCTCGTGAAAGGCGGCCCACGCAGCGAGTCTGCTCAGACCCTCGGAGAATATGGTGAAAAACGCAATCCTACGCACGGCACTGGTTTCGATGATCGCGATAGTGCCCGCAATCTCGTTCGCCCAGTCCATCCACAACGGCCCGGTCACGCGCGCGCAAGTGCTGCAGGAACTGGCCGATCTGGAATCGGTGGGCTATAACCCCGCGATGGGCAACGAGGTCAACTATCCAGAGAACGTGCAGGCCGCGATGCGCCGCCTCGATGCCAAGCGCGCCAGCGAGGCCCGGGTGGCGCAGCAGGATCTCACGCAATCGGGCTACGGCGCCCAGCCCGTGCAGACGGGCGAGGCCGGCGGCCCCGCAGCAGCGGGCAGCGGAGAACCGGCGGCTTATCTGCACCACTAAAGATGTTTTTGGGTGCGCCGCGAACCGTGGCGCAGCGGCAAGCGTTGGCCTTGCCGCCCAATTGAGTTGAGCTTCGCTCAGCTCAATGATCGAGCGCGAGCCGCGCGCCAAGCGCGATCAGCACGCCGCCCATCACCGCATCGACGGGACGGCGCAGCTTCTGATAGCCGCGCTGCACGCGGCCAGTCGAGAACAGCAGCGCCATGCCGCTGAACCACGTGATCGACACGGCCGCGACCGTGGCCACTGTTGCGGCGTGCACCCACATCGGCGCATGTCCGGGCAGCAGCGTGACGAACAGGCTGCCGAAGAACGCCGCCGCCTTCGGATTCGTGAGCCCGACCAGCAAGCCGCGCCGATACGCCTGAGCGCCGCTCGCGGTTTTCGCCGCCGAAAGGGCCGCCGGCGCTGCCGCCGCGCCCGACGCTTGCCGCAGGCTCATGAGCGTGCGCGCACCGAGATACAGCAGATAGACCGCGCCCGCGATGCGGATGCCTTCATAGAGCCACGCCAGCTGTGCGAGGATCAGCCCGAGCCCGAACACCGCGAGCGTGGCCCAGAGCGCGTGCGACGTCGAAATGCCAGCGGCCACGAACAGCCCCGCGCGGCGGCGCGCAAACGCGTGCGAGGTCACGGCGAGCATGTCGGGGCCAGGGCTCGCGCAGGCGAGCAGCATGACGCCGGCAATGCCGGCCAGTTGGGGCAAGTAGCTCATGGCGATGTCCAGGTGAGAGGGGCTGGCGGGCGGCGCGCGCGCTTCGCAGCCGTCGCAGCAAAGCTGCGAGCATACCGTGAAAGCATGCGCCGCGCTGGCGTGTGCCTCGCGTCGGCGCATGCTGGTGCGCCACGCGTGAGGCCTGGCGAGCGCCCGGTCAATCAGGCGCCATCGAGCTTGATCAAGCGTCGTGAACAGCCCGTCAAGCGTCCGGCGGCACGCCGAGCAATTGCAGCGAGCCCTGCATCACGCCCGAGAACACGGGGCCCGCGACGGTGCCGCCATAGAACGAGCCGCCGGCGGGGTCGTCGATCATCACCGCGACGATCACGCGCGGCGCGCTCATCGGCGCCATGCCGACGAATAGCGCGCGATAGCGGTTTTTCGCGTAACCCGAGCCGATCTGCTTGCGCGCGGTGCCGGTCTTCCCGCCGATCCGGTAGCCCTCGACGTTCGCCGCGCGGCCGGTGCCGCCATCGCTCGTGGCCATTTCCAGCATCTTGCGCATGGACGCCGCCGTGGCGGGCGTGGTCACGGCGCGCGGCGCGACCCCCGCAGCGATGGTGCCCTGCGGGCCCGGCGCTTCGCTCAGCAGCTTCGCGGGGTACATCGTGCCGTCGCCGGCATAGGCGGTGTAGACCTGCGCGATCTGCAGGAGCGAGGTCGAGAGGCCATAGCCGTAAGCCATGGTCGCCTGCTCGATCGGACGCCAGCGGGCCCACGGCCGAACGCGGCCCGCGGCGGCGCCCGGGAAGGTCACTTCGGGCCGCATGCCGAGCCCGTAGTCCTGATACTTGTTCCAGATGGTTTGCGCGGGCAGGTTCAGCGCCAACTTCGCGAGCGCGATGTTGCTCGACTTCTGGATGGCTTCCGCCACCGTCATGCGGCCGTGGTTCGAGGTGTCGTGGATCACGGCCGGGCCGATGCGCCAGGTGCCCGGCGACGTGTCGATGATCGTGTTCGCGTTGACCTTGCGCAGGTCCATCGAGAGCGCCGCGACCACGGGCTTGATGGTCGAGCCCGGCTCGAAGGTGTCGATCACGGCGCGGTTGCGCAACTGGCGGCCCGTGAGGCGCGCGCGGTTGTTGGGATCGTACGACGGCCAGTTGGCGAGCGCGAGGATGTCGCCGTTCTGGGCGTCGAGCACCACGACGCTGCCGGCTTCCGCACGATTCTTCGTCACGGCGGCTTTCAACTGCGTATAGGCAAGCTGCTGGATGCGGCGGTCGACGGTGAGCTGCACCGTGTCGCCGTTCTTCGGCAGCACGCGCTCGCTCGGCTCCAAAACCACGCGGCCGAGCCGGTCGCGGATCACTTCGCGCTGGCCGGGCGTGCCGCGCAGGCGCGCGTTGGCTGCGAGCTCGACGCCTTCCTGGCCGTTGTCCTCGATGTCGGTGAAGCCCACCACGTGCGCCGCCGATTCGCCTTCGGGATAGAAGCGCTTCGAGTCGGCGATCAGCGTGATGCCTCCGGTGGCCATTTCGTCGATATGGGCCGCGGTCTCGGCGTCGACCTGGCGCTTGAGCAGGACGAACGAGCGCTCGCGCGGCAGGCGCCGGCGCAGCTCGGCGAGCGGCATGCCGAGCAGCTTCGCGAGCGGTGCGTACGCGGCTTCGTCGAGCTGCTTGGGATTGGCCCAGATCTCGAAGGTTCCGAGGCTCACGGCGAGCAGCGCGCCATTGCGGTCGACGATGCGCCCGCGCATGGCATCGAGCTCGAACGTGCGCTGATAGCGCTTTTGCCCTTGCTTCAGGTAGAAGTCGTGATTGATGACCTGCACCCAGAGCGCGCGGCCCGCGAGCGCGGCGAACGCCGCGAACGTGACGAACACGATGAACTTCGAGCGCCATGCGGGCAGCTTCGGCGACAGCATCGGATGACGGGTCGCGGCGGCGTGCGGGTCGCGCGGCGGTTTGCTGGAGCGGATCATCGGGTTGGTGCAGGGGGATTCAATGATTCATTATTGTAAACTCAGTGTAATTGAATTGAAATTTATAGTGCCGTGAGGGTTGCTTGCGCGCAGCCCACGGCCTCCCCAAGAAGCGGCCTCAAACCTGCGCCGGCAGCCTGAAGCTCGCGATCGACTCGCGCAGGCCCGTCACCTGGTCCTTGAGCGAATGCGCTGCCGCCGCGACCACCGCGAAGCCGCGGCCCTGCTCGCGCGCGCGGCTTCCACGGCCGCGTTGAGCGCGAGAATATTGGTCTGGAAGGCGATGCCGTCGATCACGCCGATGATGTCGCCGATCTGCTGCGAGCTCGTCGAGATGTCGCCTATCGTGCGCACCACGTCGCCCACGACGGCATTGCCGCGCGTGGCGACTTCGGCGGCCTCGCTCGCGAGCGTGGCAGCGTGCTGGGCGCTGTCCGCTGTCCGCGTTCTGGCGCACGTTGGCGGTCATCTGGTCCATGCTCGAGGCGGTCTGCACGAGCGCTGCCGCCTGTTCCTCGGTGCGCTGCGAAAGATCGGTGTTGCCCGCGGCAATTTCGTTGGCCCCCACGTTGATGTTCTCCGCGCCGCTGCGCACCCGCGAGACCGTTTGCACGAGCGCACCCTGCATGGTTGCGAGCGCACGCATCAGGCTTAGCGCATTGGCGCCCTGAGCGTCCACGTGCGAGGTGAGGTCGCCATGAGCGATGCGGTTGGCCGTCTCGACGGCCACCTCGAGCTCGCCGCCGATGCTGCCGCGCACGCTGCGCACCACGAGCACCATCACGACTGTTGCCGCGCCGCCGAGCACGAGAGTCACGAGGAGCCAGCGCATGAGATTCGCGTAGAACGCGGTGCTCACGTCGTCCATGTACATGCCGGTCACGATCACCCAGTCCCACGGCGCGAAGCGCCTCGCGTAGCTCAGCTTGGGCACGGGCTGGGTGTGGCCTGGCTTGGACCACAGATAGTCGACGAAGCCGCCGTCCGCCTGGCTGCCGATCTGCGAGAGCTCGGCGAAGAGGTGCTTGCCCGCAGGGTCGGTGAAGTCGGCGAGCATCTTGCCGATCAGCTCGGGCTTGATCGGATGCATCAGCATCACCGACTGGGAGTTGTTGATGCTCAGGTAGCCGTCGGTGCGGTAGCGGATGGAGCCGAGCACGGCGAGCGTCTGCTTTTGCGCATCGGCTTCGCTCATGACGTTGTGCTGAGAAAGTGTGTAGTAGTACTGGGTGATGCTGGTGGCTTCGTCGATGAGCGTGATGAGCTGCGCGCGCCGCTCGCGGATCATGCCATCGCGGCTTTGCCACGCGCCGAAGGCTACGATCAGGAGCAGGCCGATCCAGAGGATCGCGATCATCGAGCGGAGTTTCTGGTTGAGGGCCATCGTCTGAATGGTCGGTCGAGGGATTTTTTTTGGAGGGGCTGCAAATCGAGCTGTAAATTGGCTTGAAAACGCGGTGAAAAAACGCTTCGCCCACTTGCGTTTACGGTGCTGGCAAACGTGTGCGCGAGCCAGGACGAACCCAGTGGGCAAGGACCCTCCTCAGAAGAAACGAAGTCTCATGAGCGTGGCGCGACGTCGGCAGCAGGCGCGTGTCGCGGTGCGCTGGCCACGATCGGCCATGCGTGAAAAATAAGCCGAAAAGCGCCATTCAAAGCCACAAATTTCACAGCAACTCCATGATTTGCCACTTCTTGCGGTAGCTGAAGGCGGATACGAATCGTTTCCGTTATAGTCGCCGCTTTGGCCCCATGCCGCCGCGCAGGACCATCGGCGGCACGACGCATCTTTGCGACCCGCGGGCCAGCAACGCTTTCCCAACGATGCGACGCGCGCGGCGCAGCCACGGCTGCCGACGTGACGACGTCCACTGGAGTGACAAGATGAACGCACGCGAACCCGCCATTGTTCTCACATCCCGCAGCGCACGGCTGCGCCAGATGCTGGTGAGCAACGAACTCGAATTCCTGATGGAAGCGCACAACGGTTTGTCCGCGCGTATCGCGCGCGAGGCGGGCTTCAAGGCGATCTGGGGCTCGGGCCTCTCGATCTCCGCGCAGTTCGGCGTGCGCGACAACAACGAGGCGAGCTGGACCCAGGTGGTCGATAACCTCGAATTCATGGCGGACGCGAGCGATCTGCCGATCCTGCTCGATGGCGACACCGGTTACGGCAACTTCAACAATGTGCGCCGCCTCGTGCGCAAGCTCGAGCAGCGCGGCATCGCGGGCGTGTGCATCGAAGACAAGCAGTTCCCGAAGACCAATAGCTTCATCAAGGGCGAGGCGCAGCCGCTTGCCGACATCGACGAGTTCTGCGGCAAGATCAAGGCCGGCAAGGACTCGCAGATCGATGAGGACTTTTCGATCGTCGCGCGCGTCGAGGCGTTGATCGCGGGCTGGGGCATGGACGAGGCACTCAAGCGCGCCGAGGCCTACCGGCTCGCGGGCGCCGATGCGATCCTCATCCACAGCAAGCTCTCCAGGCCCGACGAGATCCTCACGTTCGCGCGCGAGTGGGCGGGCCGTGGTCCGCTCGTGATCGTGCCGACCAAGTACTACAGCACGCCCACCGATGTGTTCCGCAAGGCCGGCGTCAGCGTCGTGATCTGGGCGAACCATCTCGTGCGTGCGTCGGTTTCGGCGATGCAGGCCGTCGCGCGGACGATTCACGAGACGCAGACGCTCGTCGACGTTGAGGACCGCATCGCGCCCGTCAACGAGATCTTCCGTCTTCAGGACGCCGATGAATATTCTGAAGCGGAAAACCGCTACCTGTCGGCTTCGCGCACGGCGGCCTCGGCGATCGTGCTGGCGGCGAGCCGCGGCTCGGGTCTCGACGCGTTCACCGAGGACAAGCCCAAGGTCATGCTGCCGGTGGCGGGCAAGCCGCTGCTGCGCTGGCTTGTCGACGCGTTCAAGAAGCAGTCGGTCAACGACATCACGGTGGTAGGCGGCTATCGCGCTGACGCCATCGACACCGCGGGCGTCAAGCTCGTGCGCAACGAGCGCTACGCAGAGACCAACGAGCTCGCCTCGCTCGCGTGCGCTATCGGCACGCTCGAGAACGACACCGTGATTTCGTATGGAGACCTGCTGTTCCGCAGCTACATCTTGAGCGATCTGGTGGAAAGCGAAGCGGATTTCAGCGTGGTGATCGATTCGTCGCCGGAGTCGGAAAACAGCAGCACGCGCGATTTCGCGTGGTGTTCGGCGGGCGACGACCGGGGACTCTTTGGCAACAAGGTGCTGCTCGAGCGCATCTCGAGCGAGCCGGCCGTGAACGGCGTGGCGCCGCACGGGCGCTGGATCGGCCTCATGAACGTGCGCGGCGCGGGCCGCGAGAAGCTTGCGAAGAAGCTCGCGCAACTGCAGACGCGCGCCGACTTCGACACGCTCGACATGCCCGCGCTCCTCAATGCGCTGATCGCCGACGGCGAGCAGGTCGAGGTGCAATACGTGCGTGGCCACTGGCGCGGCGTGAACGATATCGAAGACTTCCGCAGCGCGGGCGAGTTCGCGCAGGGCGTCTATACGCGGGGCGCCCTTGCGCAGGGCGTCTTTACGGCGAGCGGCGCCACGGGGGGCAAGGCATGATCGAAGCCGCTCAGTTTGTCGAAGCGGCGCGCTCGCGTGGCTTCGAATGGTATGCGGGCGTGCCGTGCTCGTTCCTCACGCCGTTCATCAATTACGTGCTGCAGGACGAATCGCTTCATTATGTGTCGGCGGCGAACGAAGGCGATGCGGTCGCGCTGATCGCGGGCGTGGCGCTCGCGGGCAAGCGCGGGATCGCGATGATGCAGAATTCCGGGCTCGGCAACGCCGTGAGCCCGCTCACTTCGCTCACGTGGACTTTCCGTCTGCCGCAACTGTTGATCGTGACGTGGCGCGGCCAGCCGGGCGTCGCCGACGAGCCGCAGCACGCGCTGATGGGCCCGGTCACGCCGCAGATGCTCGAGACGATGGAGATTCCGTGGGAGTTGTTTCCTGTGGAAGCCGAGGCCATTGGCCCGGTGCTCGAGCGTGCGATCAAGCATATGGATGAAACGGGCCGTCCCTATGCGCTCGTGATGCAGAAAGGTAGCGTGGCGCCGTATGAGCTGAAGGGCGGCGGCGCGATGCCCGAGAGGCATGCGCTGCCTGTCGCGCAGGTCAAATGGACGGGGCGCAGTCCTGATCAATTGCCGACGCGCCAGCAGGCGCTCGAGCGCGTGATTGCGGCGACGCCCGCCGAGTCGACTGTCGTGGTGGCATCGACGGGCTTCTGCGGGCGTGAGCTCTACGCGCTTGAGGACCGTTCCAATCAGCTCTACATGGTGGGCTCGATGGGCTGCGTCACGCCGTTTGCGCTTGGTCTCGCGCTTGCGCGCCCGGACCTGAACGTGGTGGCGCTCGACGGCGACGGCGCGGCGCTCATGAGGATGGGCGCTTTTGCTACGCTTGGTGCGTATGGGCCGTCGAATCTCACGCATGTGCTGCTCGATAATGGCGTGCATGATTCGACGGGGGGGCAGGCGACGGTTTCGGCGCAGGTGTCGTTTGCGAATGTGGCTGCCGCCTGCGGTTATGCGGATGCGGTGGAGAGCGATGATCTCGAGGTGCTTGATAGCGTGCTTGCCGCTGCGCGCGAACGCGAGAGGGGTTCATCTGGCGTTGCCGGGACACGATTCGTAGGCCTGACGATCGGACGTGGCGCGCCCGATGAACTGCCGCGCCCGACCATCACGCCGCACGAGGTGAAGGCGCGTCTCATGCGCCACATCGGTGTGCCCGTTCATGGAGTCTGAGTGCTTTAAGCGCGTTTGAGATTTGCTCTGGTTGATGTCGTGGGAGCAGTATGGTGTTTTTGTTGCGAGGTGTCGGGCCGTTGGGATCTGGCCGTTGGCCTTTTGGCATTGGCCTTTCCTTGTTTTCATGTCGGTATATTAGTGTTGCCCCTGTGCGGGGCGGCACCTACTTTTCTTTGCAGCGGCAAAGAAAAGTAGGCAAAAGAAAGCCGCTCAAACCGCCAGTGTGACGCAGTGGACCACTCGCCTTATATCGAAGTGGCTCCGGGGCGTCTGACATCACGCGCCGTCACCCGGAGTGACTAAGGGCTCATCCATCCGGCGGCGCTGCGCGCGCCGTGGGGTATAACTAAAACCAGTCGGGTGCACAGGTTTTCGTAGGACTCCAGCGTATTCGCTCGGCGTTAGTTCCGCGCATTCGCCGGGCAGCACGCCCGGTTTTCCTTGCAGACCCTTCCGCCCGCGCGTAGCGCGCGGCGGGAAGAATGAGCCCTTTGTCACTAAAGCGGAGTGTGCGAGGAGACGGATGCCCCGGAGCCGCTCCGATACGAAGGGCAGTGGTGGACTGCGTCACACTGGCGGTTTGAGCCGCTTTCTTTTGCCTACTTTTCTTTGCGGCTGCAAAGAAAAGTAGGTGCCGCCCCGCACAGGGGCAACACCAATATACCGACATGAAAACAAGGAAAGGCCAACCCCCCAAAGCCCGCGACAAGAAACCAGACCAAAAACCAGACCAAAAACCAGAAATACCAGAAATCAACCTCCCAAAACACTCACTAAGGAAAAGCCGATGCTATTACTCAACCCCGGCCCCGTAACGCTCACGGCGCGCGTGCGCCGCAGCCTGCTACAAGAAGACCTATGCCACCGCGAAAGCGAATTCTTCGACATACAGGAAGAGGCGCGCACGCGCCTCGTCGGCGTCTACAATCTCGACCCCACACAGTGGCAAGCAGTGCTCATGACCGGCTCCGGCACGGCGGCAGTGGAGAGCATGATCGCCGCGCTCGTCCCCGCCAACGGCAAGCTCCTGATCATCGAGAACGGCGTCTATGGCGAGCGAATCACGCAGATCGCCACCCAGTACAACATCGCGCACGAACTGGTGAAGCACGAGTGGATGCAGGCGCCCGACCTCGCGCGCATCTGCGCCGCGCTCGACGCCGACCGCACGATCACCCATGTCGCGATCATCCACCACGAAACCACCACGGGCAGGCTGAACGATCTGCGCGCGCTAGGCGAGGCGTGCCGCGCTCGCGGCGTGCAGATGCTCGTGGACGGCGTAAGCAGCTTCGGCGCCGAAGCCATCGATTTTGCCGACACGAGCATTGCCGCCGTGGCCGCGACCGCGAACAAGTGCCTGCACGGCGTGCCTGGCGCGGCCTTCGTGGTGGTGCGCCGCGCGGCGCTCGCGCATGCATCGAGCCGCACTTACTACCTCGACCTCAAGCGCCTCGCTACGCTCCAGGATCAGCGCAACACGCCGTTCACGCCTTCGGTGCACGCGTACTACGCGCTCGTCGAAGCGCTGCGCGAACTCGCCGACGAAGGCGGCTGGCAAGCGCGTCATGCGCGCTATGCGGCGCTTTCGGAGCAGGTGCGCGCGGGGCTCGCCGCGCGCGGCATGGCAAGCGTGCTGCCGAAGGATGAATCATCGGTGGTGCTGCGCGCGTTCCGCCGGCCGGCCGGCGTCGATTATCCGTTGCTGCACGACACGCTCAAGGCGCGCGGCTTCGTGATTTATGCGGGCCAGGGCGGCTTGTCGAAGGAGCTGTTCCGCATCTCGACGATGGGCGACATTCACGCCGCCGATGTCGAGCGTTTGCTCGCGGCGTTCGACGAAGTCGCGAAGCAAGGCGTCGCGTGAAGCCACGCAGGACGCGCGCTCAATACCCGGTGAGCACCGCGAACGCAAGCGTTGCCATCGAAAGCACGAGCAGCGTCGCGAAGAGCGGCAGGATGAAGCGCAGCCATTCGCCGAACCCCACGCGCGCGGTGGCCAGATAGGCAAGCAGCATGCCGGAGGTGGGCGTGATCATATTGGTCAGGCCGCCTCCGAGGACGAAGGCGAGCACCGAGGTCTGGCCGCTCACGCCGGAAATCTGGGCGATCGGTCCGATGATCGGCATGCTCACCGCAGCCTTGCCCGATACCGAGGGAATGAAGACATCGAGCAGCATCTGCACGGCCATAAGCCCGTTGGCCACGATCACGGCCGACTGGCCGCGCGCCAGTTGCGTGAAGGCGTGGATCAGCGTGTCCAGCACGAGACTGTTCTGCAAGATGAGCTCGACCGAAGCGGCGAGCCCGATCAGCAAGCCGGCGAGCACCATGCCCTTCATGCCGTCGACGAAGGCTTCGGAGGCGCTGCGCGAATCGAGCCGGCCCACCAGCGCGGTCACGATGCTGATGGCCACGTAGAACGCCGATAGCTCGACGTTGCCCCACTTGAGCTCGCGTGTGCCGAAGACGAGCGCCGCGGCGGCGATGGCGAGCACGACGAGCGTGGCCATGTGGCGGCGGGAGAGCCGCGTCTGGGTCTCCATCGCCGTGACGGCAGCCTCGCGCCGGTAGCCGCTGCGCCGCACGTAAAGCAGCAGATACGCGATGCCGAGCGTGAGAAAGACGACGAACACGCCGAGCCGCAACGCGATGCCGCTAAAGAGCGGTACGCCGACGATGGGCTGCGCAACGGCGAGCGAAAGCGGGTTGGTGACCGAGGCGATATAGCCGACCTTCGCCGCAATCGCGACGAGCGCGACCGCGAACAGGTTGGACAGGCCGAGCCGCTTCGCGAGCAGCATCACCATCGGAATGATGACCAGGTACTCCGAAATAAAACCGAGCAGCGTGCTGCCGAGGCCGATCAGGATCATCAGCAGTGGGGCGAGCACGTAGACGTTGCCGGCCGTCAGCTGCAAAAGCCGGTCGATACCGGCGTCCACCACGCCGGTGCGCCGCATCACGCCGAACATCCCGCCGACGAACATCACCATGAAGATGAGCGGCGCGTTCTTGATGAGCCCATTGGGCACCGCCACGAAGACCGAGACGAGGCTCGCGGGCGCGGCGTGCTCCGGCGTGCTCCGCGTCACCGCTGGCGCGGCGAGCGTGGCGATGCCGCCGCTTTTGGGGACCACGTGGTAGGTGCCGGGAATCACGAGCTTGCCCTGGCGCTCGAACTGCCCGGCATCGACGAACCAGGTCATGGCCAGCGCCGCGGCGAGCACCCAGAGCATCATCACGACCGGATGCAGCATCTTGCCGTGCGGTTTCTTTTCCTGGCCGGCGCTCCCGGCGTTCTCGGCATTCTCGGCATTTTCGGCGGACGGTGCTTCGTCGTGCTGGGAAGAGGGCGGGGCGGCGAGCATGTGCGGCTTCCTCGGTGCGGTGTCAGGCGGGCAGCGCGACACGCGCGCCGGTATAGCCGAGCTCGGCGGAGATCGTCGCGGCGCAGGCTTGCAGGCGCTCGAGATAGTCGGGTATCTCGGCCCGGCCGATACGCATCTCCGGGCCGGAGACGGCCACGGCCGCCACCGTGGCGCCCGACATGTCGCGCACCGGCACCGAGATCGCGACCGCGCCCGGCGTCACTTCGCCGAGGCTGACCGCGTAGCCCTTGCGTGCGATCGCGTCGAGCTCTTCGAGCAGGGCGATCAGATCGGGCGCGTCGGGCATCTTCTTCACGCGCGCGAGATATTCGGTGCGCACCGCGTCGGGGGCGAAGGCGAGCAGCACTTTGCCCGAGGCGCCATGGTTGATCGGCCGACGATTGCCGACCGCGCCCACCGCGCGCATCGGGTGCGTGGTTTCGCAGCGCGCCACGCAGACCGTTTCGAGTCCCTCGCGCACGCGCAGCACGATCGTCTCGTTGATCGCCTGGTTGAGCGCGAGCATGTGGCGCGAGGCTGCTCGCACGAGCGTGTTCTGCTGCGCCGCGGCCACGCCCAGCACGAAGGCCTGCGGGCCGAGCGCGTAAGTGGCGCTCTGCGCGTCCTGCACGACATAGCGATGCAGCTCGAGCGTGCACAGCATGCGATAGGTGCGCGATTTGTTGATGCCGAGCTGCGTGGACAGCTCCGTCACGCCAAGGCCGGGGTGCTCGGCCACATAGCTCAGCAGTTTGAGCGCGTTGTCGACTGCATCGACGATATAGGTCATGTCGGGCCTCACAGTGCTTCGAGTTGCGCGCGAACGTAAGCGGCTAGCGCTTGTGCGAAGGCGTCGAGGTCGCGCTTGAGCGCGTCGAAACCCGCGTGCTTCGCGAAGGCCGCTTCGTCCATATAGAGCGCGCGATTCAGCTCGATCTGGATACTATGGCACTTGCGCGCGGGATCGCTCACGGCGCGCAACAAGTCGCCGCCTTGATAGGGCTCGTTGATCTGCACGCGATAGCCGGCCGCGGCAAAGTGGTCGGCGACCCATTGTGTGAAAGCGGGATCCGACGTGGTGCCGCGCCGGTCGCTGACGACGAGATCGGGGCGCGCTTCACCGGCGTCGACGTTCATGGCGTTGCCGCGCGATTTCATTGAATGGCAGTTCACGTGCCATAGCGCGCCGTGACGCGCATACGCGGCATCGGCCGCCTCGCGCAGTGCCGCGCGATAGGGGCGGTAGTACGCGTCGATGCGATGCCGCACCTCGGCAATCGGCAGCTTGCGGTCGTAGAGCGGCACGCCTGGCAGTGCGTAGCGACGGATCAGGCCCATCCCGCGCAACGTGTAGGGCTCCGGCACGAGGGACTCGGGCCAGGGCTCGGCGAGCAGCTCGGCGTCGATGTCGGTGACGGCGCGGTTGGGGTCGATATAGGCGCGCGGAAAGTGCGCGCCGATCAGTGCGCCGCCGTGCGCGGGCACGCCGGACCATAGCTCGTCGACGAATGCGTCCCACGAAGTGAGGATCGCCTCGCGCGGCGCGACCGTGCCGAAATCGTCCGGCAGCGCAATGCCGCTGTGCGGCGAATCGAACACGATCGGCAACGGTGCGGCCTGGGCAGCAACCGTGAAGCACGGTGCGGGCTCGTCTGCCTGAGAGGAGAGGGGGCTTGGGGCCGCCATGGATGTCTTCGTCATTGCTCGTCGATCAATGGGATCGTGTTTTAAACAATAAAACAGCGTTTTAAATTTAATCGAAAGCGTACCGCTACCCATGGAATGAGCGGATTGGGGTTTCCCCTGGCGTGAGGCCGTAAAGCTGGCGCAATCTCACAGCCATCAAGCGTTTAATGGATTTTTTGGGACGCCGCGACGGCCCGTGATGCGTCGCGGGTTATTGACAGCTTCTTGACGGGGCGGAAACGATGCCCGAATAATAAATAATACGTTGTTTTAAACAATAAAACAAGCGATTCGACGGGACGCGGAGCCGCTTATCCGGAAGCTGCGCGAGCGGCGGCGCACGCAACGGTGCTTTGCTTGATCCGCGATTCGATTTAATCAGTAATGCAGAGAATATGCCGCGCCAGCAGAGGCGGCCATCCAGACTATCAATACACGGCATCTCGCATGCCAGAAGGAGAAAAAAACATGCAGCAGACCTACCGGCGCACCCTCGCACTCGTCCTCGGCGGGATGGGCCTCGCGGCCTCTCACGCCCACGCGCAGTCGAGCGTGACGCTGTACGGCATTGTCGATGGCGGCTTCACCTATACGAGCAACCAGGGTGGCAAGGCGAACTACCAGGCGACGGCCGGCAGCGAGCAGGGTTCGCGCTGGGGCCTGCTAGGCAGCGAGGATCTGGGTGGCGGCAACCACGCAATCTTTCGTCTCGAGAACGGCTTCAATCTGATGACGGGCACGGCAAGCGCGAACGGGCGCATCTTCGGCCGCCAGGCCTGGGTGGGGCTCGCGAACGACCGCTGGGGCTCCCTGACGTTCGGCCGCCAGTACAACGCGGCGCAAGACTCGCTCGAGCCGCTGCAGATGGCGGTGGTGACTTCGCAGTACGGCACGCACCCGTTCGATACCGACGACCTGAACAACACCTTCCGCACCGACAACGCCGTCAAATACGTGACGCCGGTGTATCGCGGTCTCTCGGTCAACTCGATGTACGGCTTCAGCAACAATGCGGGCTCGTTCGGGACCAATCGCTCGTGGAGCGTGGGCGCGAGCTACGCGGGCGGGCCGCTGCAGTTCGGCGCGGCCTACGTTCAACTCGACAATCCGGCCACGGATACGACCGGCGCGATTCCTTCGGACAACTACTTCACGTTCCTGAAGGGCATCACGCAGCAGCGCATCTGGGGCGCGGGCGGCATCTACAGCTTCGGCAAACTGGGCGTGGGTGCGATGTACACCAACGTCGCGTTCGAGCTGACGCCGCAAAGCCAGCACCAGAACTACCAGAATGCGGAACTGAGCCTGCGCTACGAGATCACGCCGGCCGTCCATGCGGCGATCGGCGAGACCTGGACGGGCGTGACGTCGAACGGCAAGAAGGATAGTTGGCACTACTGGCAGACGACGAGCGCGCTCCAGTATTTTCTCTCGAAGCGTACCGACGTCTACCTCGACCTGATCTATCAGCGTGCGACGAACGCGGTGGCGCAGATCGAGGGCACCTCGGGCGCATCGAGCAGCGGCAGTCAGTTCCTCGTGGTGACGGGCATTCGCCACAAGTTTTGAGCACGGCGGCGGCGGGGACTGCGCGGCGTTGCGCCTGCAGGGTCAACCCGCCGCGCGTTCTCTCGTGCGCACGGGCCTGGCCTCAGTCTCGTCCTTGCGTGCGCTCTTGCGGCGGGCCCGCGCCTTCTTCAGCCAGATCAGCATGCCCGTCACGCTGAGCATTGCAACGGCCACGCCCGTGAAGCTGATTGCGATGCGGCCCGGCAATCCGGCGATCCGCCCGGAGTGCAGCGGAAACTGCGCCTGAATGAAGAGGTCGCCCGCGCTGCCCCGCCCGGGAATCTGTCTGGCGATCACCTCGCCGGTGCGCGCATTCATGACGAGCCACGGATTGCCGAGGCCCGCGTCGCCGTGATCGTTGCCCGCTGCGTAGTAGCCCACGCCATAGGCACTCAGCGCCGGCATCGCGAACAGGCCGCCCGGCGGCGCGGCGATGCCTTCGCGGCGTCCCAGCGCGCTCGCCGCGGCCACGATGCGCGTGCGCGCCGCGGCGGCCTCGGCGGCCGTGAGCGCGGGACCGGGCGCGGCGGTGCGGAACGGGTCCGGCGCGAGCGTCGAGAACAGCGACACGACGGGGCGCACGACCTGCGTGCCCAGGTTCATCGAAATCGACGTGAGCGCGATCACCAGCAGCAGGCCCCAGAGCCAGACGCCGCCCGAACGGTGCAGGTCGAACGTGAGCGCGTAGCCGCCGCGCTTCACGCGAAACGCGAGCGACTTGCGCCAGCTCTTGAGGTTCGGAAAGGCGAGCACGATGGCGATGAAGCCGTCGAGCAGCCAGGCCATGCCCACGATGCCCATCGTCCAGACGCCGAAGTCGATGCCCACCTTCGTCGGCAGGAATAGCGTGTAGTGGAGCTGGTAGAGGAACGGAATCAGGTTCAGGCGCGAGAGCGAGGGCGCACCCCACATGCGGCGGCCTTGAATGACGCCGGTGGCCGGGTCCATCGCGACCTGGTTGTAAGCAAGCGCGAACGGCTCGCCGGTGCTCGGGTCGAGGCGCGGCTCGACGCGCACGACGAAGGTGTGGCCCGGCTCGACCGAGAGCGGCATGTAGCTGACTTGCGCGCGCGGATCGGCGGCTTCGAGGCGTTGGGCGAGCGTTAGCGCCGGTAGCGGAGCGCCCGCCGTGGACGCACGATAGAAAGACGGATTGAGCGCGGCGTCGAGTTCGTGGTCCCAGGCGATCACCGCGCCCGTGAGGCCGGCGAGAAACAGGAAAGCCGCTGTGCCGAGGCCGAGCCAGCGGTGCAGGCGCACCAGCAGGGCTCTCATGCGGCGGCGCCGGGCGTGCGGCGGGCGCGGTGGCCGGCACGGACGGGCGCGGTCTGGAAGGCGGTCACGTTGATGGCGTCGGATCGAATTTGAGGTTAAACAAGAACTTTATTGTAAATGCGAATCGTTTGCATTCTAGGGGCGCGCGCACGCCGATGCAAGCTTCGCGAAAGCAGAGGAAATCGGCGGTGCGTGGGAAGGTCGGCGTAGCCGCGCGAGTCGTGCGCTATGCCGCATGCCTGGCGAGCGCCATATTCAATGAGCCGGAATGTGCCGACGCGCGGCCGCGATTGACGCGGCCGGCGAGCGGTGGCGCCTCGCTACACCGGATCCTTGTTAGGCGGACCGTCCGGGCGCTGCGGTTCCTCGCCGTGATGTCCGGGCGGCGGGGGCGTGAGCGGATCGCGCTCGGGGTCGCGCGTCGGATCGGCGAGCGGATCGGGCAGCGGATTGGTGTGCGAGCAGATCATCGCGGGTACCTCGTGCGCAGGCGTGGCCAATCGGGCACGACGTGTGGATGGTCCTTATAGCGTAGGCGATAGGCGCTCTTCGTGCGGAATTTCGCGTGCGCACGGGAGACGTCAGCCGCACGCACGGGACCCGCAGAGATTAGAGGCCGTCCAGGTCGGCGGGTGTATCGACGTCGCGCAGGATGCCGGGGTCGTCCACGTCGATGCGGGTGAGCGCGGGCGAATTCAGCAGCGCGCGGGCGCCCGTGTCGCCGTCGAGCGCGAGCAATGCCGCGCGGTGCGCGAGGCCGAAACCGACCGGATGGCCGCGCTGCTCGCGATAGAACGGCGCGACGAGCGGCTTGCCTGCGTCGAGTTCGCGCGCGACGGCCTCGATGGTCGCGTGCGCGATGCGCGGCATGTCCGCGAGCGCGACGATCCAGCTTTCTCCCTCGGTGTCCGCTTCGACGGCTGCGGCGAGACTCGCGCCCATGCCCCTCACAGCGGCGGCCGCGAACACCACGTCGCAGCCCGCGTTGTTCAAGACGTGGGCGAGCGCTTCCGCGCCCGGACGCACGACGGCAATCACCTTCGGCGTGGTCATCAAGAGCCTGTGCGCGGCTTCCTGGGCAACGCTGACGCCGTTGGGCAGCGGCGCGAGGAGCTTGTTGCGCAAACCGTTGGGATCGAAGCGTGATCCTGTGCCGGCGGCGAGCAGTACGCCGGTGGCGAGCGATGCGTAGGCCATTGGGGAGTACCGCGCGAGAGGGGAACGCGTTGATTGTGCGGTGCAACTGCGCCCGAGGCAAGCCCGGGAAGACGCGCGCCGCGCCTTTGAACGCGCCACGCTACCCACGCACCTGCTCAGGCACTTCATCGAGGTAGCGGTGCACGAAGGCGATCGCCATGCTGCCCTCGCCCACGGCCGAGGCCACGCGCTTGACCGGGCTCAGGCGCACATCGCCGCAGGCGAAGATGCCGGGCACGCTCGATTCGAGCAGCCAGGGATCGCGCCGGTGCGACCAGCGCCCTGCTTTCACGATGTCGTCGCCGGTCAGCACGTAGCCGCGCTTGTCGCAGGCGATCTCGGGCGGCAGC
Source organism: Paraburkholderia silviterrae (assembly GCF_004353915.1). Taxonomy (GTDB): domain Bacteria; phylum Pseudomonadota; class Gammaproteobacteria; order Burkholderiales; family Burkholderiaceae; genus Paraburkholderia; species Paraburkholderia silviterrae. Next base: position 46,143 of record NZ_SMRP01000040.1, read on the forward strand.
CAGTCCGTTTGCGCATCGGCGCCGATGAAGACGAACAGGCCGCCACATTCGCGCCGGCTCACATTGCCGTTCGTCGTATTGAGCATGTCGATGCCGGTGAGATGCGTGTCCCCATGCACGCCGACCACTTCGGTGTTCAACTCGACGGACACGTTCGATTGTGCGGCGATCTGTTCGACGAGATAGCGCGACATCTTCCTTTCGAGCGAGTCGCCGCGCAGGACCAGCGTGACGCTGCGCGCGTGGCTCGCGAAATACAGCGCCGCCTGACCCGACGAATTGCCGCCGCCGATCAGATACACGTCGAGCCCGTGCGTGCCGCTGGCTTCGCTGCGCGCCGCGCCGTAGTAGATGCCTTTGCCGATGAAGCGGTCGAAACCTTCGATCTCGAGGCGTCGCCACGCGACGCCCGTGGCGAGGATCACGGTGCGCGCGCGCACCACGTCGCCGCCGTCGAGATGGACTGCGTGCGCGGCCGTATCGATGCGCGCGACGGCGCGCGTGACCAGGATCTCGGCGCCCAGCCGTTTTGCCTGCTGCAAGGCGCGGCTCGCCAGTTCGTCGCCGGAAATGCCACCGGGAAAGCCCAGATAATTTTCGATGCGCGACGAGGTGCCGGCTTGGCCGCCGGGCGCTTCGCGCTCGACCACAATGGTACGGAGTCCTTCTGATGCGCCGTAGACGGCCGCCGCGAGCCCGGCCGGCCCGCCGCCGATGATGAGCGTGTCGTATTCGTCGCGTCCCGGTTGGGTCTGCAAGCCGAGACGCTCCGCGACCTCGCGCGTGGTGGGGCGGGTGAGCAGCGTGCCGTCGGCCAGGCGCAAGGCAGGGCAGGCGTGGTCCTCCGGGCAGGTGCCATTCCAGCGGCTTTTGAGCTCCGGCGCGTCGGGCGTGAGCCATTCGCAACTGATCTGGTTGCGCGCGAGGAACTGCCGCAGGTCCGCGCAGGCGGGGTCCCAGCGTGCGCCTATCATGGTCACGCGCGTCTTCGGCGGCTCGGCGGAGAGGCCCTGCAATCCGCCGATGCGTTCGCGCGCGAGCGCGCCCATGCGGGTGGCGACGTCGGACGAAACGGCGGCCATCGAATAGTAGTGCTGAGCGTCCACGCGCATGACGCGCGAGGGCTCGGCCGCGCGATAGGCGCCCGGAAACGGCGAGCTGAGTGCGAGCGGCACCTCGCCGAAGATCGTCCCGGGCATGCGCCAGCCGAGCGTACGCTCGACGCCGTCGAACAGCTTGACGACCTCCATCTTGCCGGACAGCACGGCATAGAGCGCACGCTCGCCGCCTTCGTGCACGGCGTATTCGCCGGGGCTCAGATGCAGATCCGCAGAGGTATGGGCGAGGCGTTCGAGTTCGGTGTCGGGCAGCGTGGAGAAGAGAGGGATCGCGCGAATTTCGTCTATGGTCAGCATGGCATCGCCAATAAGCGGGCAAGCAGGAAACGACGATGGGAGAACGACGCGGCACGGCGCCCGGGCCTTGCGGCGCGGACGTTTCATGCAGTATAGGCGGCGCGCTGGCCGGCGTTGATCGAATCAATCGACTGAGGAATCGCGCGTTTTCAATCGTGACGGCGGTGCGCAATGTAGCGTTTGGCGGAGCCTGGCGGCGGGTGCGTCGCGACCGTGGCGCTCAGTGGCGACACCGCGCGCGACAGCGAGGACATCCGGGCCGCGGCGGGCGGCGGCGCCGATTGGAGGCCGCGATCGACGCTGCTGCGAAGGCGCAGGGGCTCACGTGCGTGACGGTTTGCATGCCCTGAGTCGCTGAAAAAGCCGTTGAAAAAACGCTTCGGCCCGCAGGCGCGGTGTGCGCGTGCGGGCCGATGGTCAATGGCCGATAGCCGATGAGCCCGGCGGCGCGTGCAGGCAAGCCGCGCGCCGCTCGAGCGCCTCAGTCGATGCCGTGGAACACGGCGTCATCCGGGCCGAGGTACGCAGGCGGGCGCCACGCGGCATCGCGCATCGAGTGCTGCACGAGGTTCTCGACGCCCAGCAGCGTCGCAAAGATCGCCATGCGCACCGGAATGCCGTTGTCGGTCTGGCGGAAGATCGCGAGGCGCGGATCGTGGTTCAGATCGGTCGAGAGATCGTTCGCGCCCGGGCGGCTGTCGCGCGGCAGCGGATGCATCACGAGCGTCTCGGGGCTGCAGCACTCGTCCATCAGCGCCTGATTGATCTGGAAGTCGGGCGTGTAGCCTTCGAACGACTCGTCGGTGAAGCGCTCCTTCTGGATGCGCGTGGCGTACACGACGTCGGCGCCGCGCAGGCCTTCGCGCAGGTCGTGCGTCTGCTCGACCACGTGGCCGTTGGTCGAGATCTTGTCGACGATGTAAGCCGGCATTTCGAGCATCGGCGGCGAGATCAGCGTGAACTTGATGCCGCGATAGAGCGCGAGCAGCTTCACGAGCGAGTGCACCGTGCGGCCGTACTTGAGGTCGCCCACGAGCGCGATGTGCGCGCCGTCGACGATCTTGCCCAGACGCGAGAACTCGCGCTGGATCGTGTAGAGGTCGAGCAGCGCCTGGCTCGGGTGCTCGCCGGGGCCGTCGCCGCCGTTGATCACGGGAATGTTCACAGCGCGCGCGAATTCGGCCACCGAGCCTTGCTCAGGATGCCGAATTACCATCGCATCCACGTAGCCGGCCATCACGCGGCTCGTGTCGTAGATCGATTCGCCCTTGGCCATCGACGAGAACGTGAAGCCCGTCGTGTCGCACACCGATCCGCCCAGCCGGCAGAACGCGGCGCCAAAGCTCACGCGCGTGCGCGTGCTGGCCTCGAAGAACAGGTTGCCGAGCACCGCGCCTTCGAGCACGCGCGAGATTTTCCGGCGGCGCGCGATGGGCTGCATGATGTCGGCCACGCGAAAGAGCGCTTCCACGGAGTCGCGTGAGAACTGGTCGACCGACAGCAGTTGCGGCTTGCCTTCGAATGGCATCTGGCTGGCCAGCGACCGCGGATCTACGCTTTGCGTATAGACTTCGCGCGTCTCGCCGTTGCCGACGATCTCCGAGACGAAGCGCTCGACGATCTCCGGCATGGCGCGCGACTCCTGCGACTCTTCGGGCAGCAGCCAGGTGTCGAGCGCCCGGCGCGACACGCCGATGCGGCTCGCGAAGGCGTCGCGGGTCATGTTCAGACGCCGCATGGCGTCGCGGAGGAAGGCTTGTTGCGGAACGCTCATGCTGGGCACCCGTGATGGCTGGTTGATGTACGCGGTGCGTATATTAGTGTGCCTGCGTGAGAAGTCAAGCGCTTTTGCGGCTCGCCGCGGTTGCGACGCGCGCGCGTTTGCCGCGCCCGCGAGCCCGCTTTTATCGGGATGGGCATTTTTGAGGCGCCGGGATAATCGCGGTTTTGATTAAGGAAGGGCCGGCGCTCGCCGGCCCTGGCAGCCTGAGATGTACGCATTGTTCTGTACCCTGGTGTCCTGCGCAACGCTCGTGCGCGCGAAACGGCGCCGCCGCCGGAGCCGGCCATGAAGATGCCATGGTCGAGCTCGGTGGACGAGCTTTCGAGCGGCGAGACCCGCTTTGTCACCCACCGCGCCGCGCGCCGCACGGCGGTGGTTGCCGCGTGCGCGGCCGCTGTGCTTGCGCTCGCGGGCGGCGTCGCCATCGGCCGCTACGGCGGCATGGCGCTGGCGCCCTCGGCGCCCGGCCCGGCCGGCGCGGAGATGCATCACTATGTGGTGGGCGAGATCGGCCGCATGAACGCCTCGATCGCGCTGCTCGATCCGCGCATCGAGCGGCTTGCCGCCCAGCTTGCCGAGCTGCGCCAGTTCGACCAGCGCTTGCGCGCGCAGCCGCCGCGTGGGGCGGCGGTGGCGCCCGCCGCGCCCGCCACGCGCTCCGGCGACGACGACGGCGGCGAGGGTGGCCCCGCGCTCGCGCCGCGGCACTGTGTCGAGGCGTCCGCCGCGCGTGCCAACGCCCACGCCGTCAATGGCGAAGTCGACTGCATGGCCGCCACGCTCGGCGCGCTCGAGCAGGCCGTGGCGCAGCACGAGGCGGCATGGGACGCGTTTCCCGGCCGCCGCCCCACCGGGGCGGGCCGGCCCGGCTCGCCGTTCGGCAACCGCATCGATCCGTTCACGCAGCGCCTGAGCTTTCATCCGGGGCTCGATATTGTCGCGTCCACGGGCACGCCGATTCTCGCCGCAGCGGGCGGCCGCGTCATCTTCGCGGGGCAGAAGTCGGGCTATGGCAACGCGGTGGAGATCGATCACGGCAACGGCTTCGTGACGCGTTACGGGCACGCCTCGAAGATCGACGTGCAGGTGGGGCAGGTCGTGCTGCCGCGCGAGCATATCGCCGACGTCGGCTCGACCGGGCGCTCGACCGGCCCGCACTTGCACTTCGAGGTGATCGTGAAGGGCGTGCAGGTCGATCCCGCGGACTATCTCGAGCTCTTCAGCGCGTACCAGAGCGCAAGCGAAGCTGCCAACCGCGCCGCAAGCGGCGCTGGAGGCGCCAATGGCTGACCCACGGCGTTCCGCGCGCCAGCGCCGCGACGCGCAGCGCGCCTTCGAACTGCAGCCCGTGCGCTCGCGCGCATGGCGCTGGGGCGTGGCGCTCACATGGACCGCTGCTGCGGCGGCGGCCGGCGCGGGGCTCACCGCGTGGGCACTGTATGCCGATGACGCCGGGCGTTGCCCGGTCGTCGCGCCCGATTTGCTGCAGACGCGGCTCTCCAACACCGAGCTCGCGCTGGAGCAGGAGCGCGCGGCGCGCTCGGCCTTGCAGAAGGCGGCGGACGCGGCGCAGGCCGAGGCCGCGAAGCTGCAAGCCGAGCTGGTGTTCCTGCGCGGCCATGGCGCACGCCCGAACGCGCACTGATCTCACGCGCGTGCTTAAACGCGAGATCGACACAACCCATTCAGACCAAACGCAACGAAACGCAACGGTGTCACCCATGTTCAACAAGAAGAAACCCCAGCCGGGCATCGCCCAAACCAAGCTCGCGACCTTGATTGCCGAGGATGTCCGCATCACGGGCAATCTGGAATTCGCCGATGGGCTGCGGCTCGACGGCCAGGTCAACGGCAATGTCAGCAGCAAGGCAGGCGCACAGACGCTGCTCGTGCTGAGCGAGCGCAGCACCGTGCAGGGCAACGTGCACGGCTACGACATCGTGGTCAACGGGCGCATCGTCGGCGACGTGATCGCCGATCATTTCGTCGAGTTGCAGGCGAACGCGCACGTGGTCGGCAACATCTACTACCAGCAATTGCAGATGGATTGCGGCGCGAGCGTGGACGGCAAGCTCACGAAGCGCGACCCGGGCGAGGCGCCGAGCCTGCTGCTCGATACGTCCGTCGTGGACGTAGAGGTACACAGCTGATTCTTGCCGCTGCGCGCGCAGGCTCGCGCGGTTTCGCGCGTTTTCCGTTACACTTCCCGGCATGTCACGTCAGCCGAATCCCTTCGCCACGCCATTGATCGTCGCCGCTTCGCGCGCGACGCGTGCGTGCGCGCAGGCCTCGTGCGCGTGCGTGAAAGCCAAAAAACAGCCGCTCATCTGACCGGAGCTCGCTGTTCCGTCGGATGTGCGATGGAACGGCCTGCCGGCGGCGCCCCGCCTCTTTCTCTCTCCTGGCTTGCCCGATTTCCGCGTACGGATCGACGGACCTTCCATACGGTCGCGTTCAAGGGAAAGTCATGTCTTCGTTTTCGGGTATCTGGATTCCGCTCGTCACGCCGTTCAATCGCGGCGCCGTCGATCACGAGGCGCTCGACGCGCTCGTGCGCCACTATGCGCAGGCGGGCGTAGCGGGTTTTGTTGCGCTCGGCACGACGGGCGAGCCGGCCGCGCTCGACGATCGCGAGCAGGACGCCGTGCTTGCCACCGTGCTCGCGAGCGCGGGCGGCTTGCCGGTGGTCGCGGGCGTGAGCGGTAATCACACGCAGTCGGTATGCGAGCGCGTCGCCGCGCTCAACGAGACGCCGGTTGCGGGTGTGCTGGCGGCGGCGCCGTATTACATCCGTCCGTCGCAGGCGGGTGTGATCGGCCATTTCATGGCGCTCGCCGACGCGAGCCGCAAGCCCGTGATCCTCTACGACATTCCCGCGCGCACCGGCGTGCAGCTCGAATTGCCGACCTTGCTCGAGCTGGCGGGCCATGCGCGCATCGTCGCGGTGAAGGATTGCGGCGGCTCGCTCGAGAAGACGCTCGCGCTGATCCTCGACGGCCGCCTGCAGGTGCTCTGCGGCGAGGACATCGAAATGTTCGGCGTGCTGTGCGCGGGCGCGAGCGGTGCGATTGCGGCGTCGGCGCATCTGTTGCCGGAGCGTTTCGTGGCGATGGAGCGGGCGCTGCGCGAGGGACGTCTCGCCGAAGCGCGCGCGCTCTGGCACGCACTCGTGCCGCTCGTGCGCGCGGCGTTCGCGGAGCCGAATCCGGGGCCGGTGAAGGCGGCGCTGGCACGGCGCGGGCTCATTCGCAACGAGCTGCGCGCACCGATGACGTGTGCGAGCGAGGCGCTGGAAGAAACGTTGGGAAGGATGGTGGCGTGAAACTGCGGGGAGAATCGCTGCGCGAGCGGCGCGTCCCGAACTATGGGACGCGCCGCAGAGCCCCTAGCTCGTGGCGCGCGCGCTGGCGGTGCTGCGCGCGCGGCGCCGCGTGCGCGGGCGTTCGGCGTCCACCGCTTCGCCATTGAGCAGGATGCGGCGGCCTGGCACGTGCTCCGCCACGAGGCGCGCGATGTCGAGCGCCGAGCTCTCGGCGGGCACGACCTGGCGGCGCGCGCCGTCGTCGAGCGGCGTGGTCCATTCGACCAGCCGATAAGCACGGCCCCATGGATTCTGCAGCGGCATGGAGACACGGCACGACGCAACGCGTGTAGTCGAGCCGTCGCGCAGCAGGGACTGCAAGTGCATCAGCACATCGTCGTCTTCAACCATGACCTTGCTCCTCCTCGGCTAACCGCACAAAAAAACGCCGCCGATGCTCCGGCGGCTCAACAGGGGTGAGCGTATGTTTGCAGCGAAGAATTAAACCAGGCTTAAGAGGCGGTGCTGGCCGCGCGCGAGCGACACGCGAGTCGGGCGCATGCAGCCGTGACAGGCGCGCGAAAGCCCGCCGCGCGAACCGCGGTTCGCGCGGGAGAGGCAACGAGCTGGCAGGAGTGGGGCGAGCGATCAGTGCGGTTTCGCGCTGTTTTGTCGCAGGGTTGCGCGGACCTTGCGCGCGGCGAAGAGCGGGAGAAAGTCGAGGATGCGTGCGTCGGCGCGATAGTTGTCGAGCGCGTCGGCGTAGATGCGGGCTACCGTTTCCTCGGGTGTATTGGTCTCTTCGGCGATGCTGTGGACGATTTGCTCGGCGTCGACTTGGGGCATGGTGGTTCTCCAGTCAGCCAGTGGGCGGGGCAGGCGGAACTGCAATTCAAGGACAAACTCGCGCGCGGCGCCAATTGAATCGGCCTATCGGGAACCGAGCGACGCTGCGAGAAAGCGCGCCCATGTGCATCGTCCCCGGCCCGGGCATGGCGCCCTGGCCGGGGACGAGTGAGCGAAGCTGCGCGCCATGCGCGCTCGCCGCTTACGCCACGCTTTCGAGCGACGGATAGTCCGTGTAGCCGGTTTCTCCGCGTGCGTAGTAGGTCGACGGATTTGGCGCATTGAGCGGCGCGTTCATTTCGAAGCGGCGCGGCAGATCCGGGTTCGCGATGAAGAGCTGGCCCCAGGCGACGGCGTCGGCTTCGCCATCCGCGAGCACGCGTTGCGCCGCCTCCAGCGTGAACTTCTCATTTGCAATGTACGGGCCGCCGAATTCGGCCTTCAATTGCGGACCGAGACGGTTTTCGCCGAGCGACTCGCGCGCGAACAGGAACGCAATCTTGCGCTTGCCGAGCTCGCGTGCGACGTAGCCGAAGGTTGCTGCGGGGTTCGAATCGCCCATCGTGTGGGCGTCGCCGCGCGGAGCGATATGGACGCCCACGCGATTCGGCCCCCAGACGTCGATGCACGCGTCGGTAATCTCCAGCAGCAGGCGCGCACGATTTTCAATCGAGCCGCCGTAGGCGTCGGTGCGCTCGTTGGTGCTGTCCTGCAGGAACTGGTCGAGCAGATAGCCGTTCGCGCCGTGAATCTCTACGCCATCGAAGCCTGCGGCCTTCGCATTGAGCGCGCCCTGGCGGAATGCGGCAATGACGCCGGCAATCTCGTCGGTGTCGAGCGCGCGGGGCGTGACGTAGGCGCGCTGCGGTCGCACGAGGCTCACGTTGCCCTGCGCCGCGATGGCGCTCGGCGCGACGGGTAGCGCGCCGTCGAGGAAGAGCGGGTCCGAGATGCGGCCCACGTGCCACAGCTGCAGGAAGATGCGCCCGCCCGCTGCATGCACGGCCTCGGTCACGAGCTTCCAGCCCTCGACCTGTTCCTGCGACCAGACGCCCGGCGTTTCCGCGTAGCCCACGCCCTGCGGCGTGACCGAGGTCGCCTCGCTGATGATGAGGCCCGCCGAGGCGCGCTCCGCGTAGTACTTCGCCATCAGCGCATTGGGCACGCGCGCCTCGCCTGAGCGCTGGCGCGTGAGCGGCGCCATGATGATGCGGTTGGGCAGCGTGAGGTCGCCGATTTGAATGGGGTCGAAAAGCGTTGCCATGTGTTCACCTTGTTGCGGGCGCGGCCCGCGGCCTTGATTCGATACGGGAAAAGAAGCCGACCTTGCCGATCGGCTTGCGACGATGCTCGCCGTCACAACTGCTTGCTCACGAGGGCCAGAAACGCCTCGATAACCGGCTCGTTGCGCTTGAAGAACACCCATTGGCCGACGCGTTTGGACGTGACGAGTCCCGCCTTCTGCAGCGCGGCCAGATGCGCCGACACGGTGGATTGCGAGAGCGCGCAGTGCGCGTCGATCCGGCCCGCGCAGACGCCGTGCTCGAGCGGGAGCTCCTGATCGGCGAAATGGACCTTCGGCTCGCGCAGGCACGCAAGGATCTCGCGCCGCACGGGATTGGCCAGCGCCTTGTAGATCGCGTCGACGTCGATGTCGAGTGTTGGGGTCGGTTGGGATTTCTTCATCGGGGTTGCATCGTAACTGTGCGAATCATATATCGCATTTTAACGATATGGGCGATGACACTGATTTCAAGAGGGTTGTCGATATCGACATACAAAAAAGTGTGCACTTCGGAGAAAGGGGCCGAAAGAGACAAAAGAGAACGCGCCTGACATTTCATATAACGGGATGTCATCGTATGTCTATGAATTGTTGTGGTATTTTTCGTTGATCGTGCATCTATGGTCCACTTCGTTCTCGCGGCTCTTACGAATTCTTCTGAGTCAAAATACTTCGTATAACTAATCTAATGTGCGCACTTCGCAATACTGGTGGGCTCTCCAGAGAACCTTTCGTCTTTATTTCAGATCCCGCCGCTGTTCGCATCAAGCTCTCAATGATGGCTGACGGGGCCAGCGTTCCACTGTGGCACCACGTTTGGCCGGCAGAAGTGCTGTTGATGGCTGTGCGTGTCGCAGAAGTAGCGAATTGGTCGCGAGCGGGGGTACGGAATGGGGCAAGAGCTTTTCAAACTCCAGGTGAAAGACTTTTGAGCGGGATTGCGATCCCGACTTAGGGTGGGCGGTGACGGATATGGTTGTTTGGGGGGAAATGTTGGATCCAGTGTGACCGTTTCCGGGTACGTTTGAGCGGCTGTGTGCGCAGTTTGACGTCTCAGAAGCGGATCGTTCGTGCTTTGTGTTGAACGGAACGATCGTCGTCAGATGGAGGGCCGGCGATCGGGGACTATTCAATTCGATCCGAGATCTCGGGAGGGCGAGTGGTGAGCCCTCGCATCTACCGTTCGCGATATTTTTATTAAATATCCGAATTTCGCTTGACGGGAGATTCTCGTCCGCGCATAATTCGCCTCCCTGTTGATGCAGGGCGCAAAAAAAACAGCGGATTTAGCTGATTTTTGAGCGATCGATCTTTAAAAATTTACAGCCGATAAGTGTGGGCGCTTGATTCGATCTAGCTCCTCGCCGTGATTTTTTATCCGGTGAGAAAAGCACAAGTATCAAGAGTCTCACACTAAAGTAAGTCAGGTTTTTGAATTTATTCAAATTCCTGTC
>NZ_SMRP01000041.1 GCF_004353915.1 Paraburkholderia silviterrae
GTCGATGAAGGACGGTTCGGACGCCGTGAGCGACTGGCCGCTGCTCAACGCACTGCTGAATACGGCAGGCGGCGCATCGTGGGTGTCGCTGCACCACGGCGGCGGCGTGGGCATGGGCTTCAGCCAGCACTCGGGCGTGGTGATCGTGGCGGACGGCACGCAGGCGGCGCATGAGCGTCTGGGCCGGGTGCTGCTGAACGATCCGGCGACGGGCGTGATGCGTCACGCGGATGCCGGCTACGAGCTCGCGCAGCAGACGGCGCGTGAAGCGGGTCTCAAGCTGCCGATGCTGGGCCGATGAGTCAGGCCCACGAAACGGGTACCGCGCAGCTCACGCTGCTGCGCGGCGCCGATCTCGTGGCGTCGCCGTGGAAGAACGGCGGCGGCGTCACGCGGGAGATCGCGGTCGCGAATGTGTCCAAAGCGGTGGCCAAAGCGGCGCCCAATGCGGCGCCCGGCGCTGCGCCGGACGCGTTCGCGTGGCGCGTGAGCGTAGCGGACGTCGCGCAAGCGGGTCCGTTTTCGCGCTTCGAGGGCGTGGCGCGCACGCTGGTGCTGCTCGAAGGCGCCGGCATGGTGCTCGACGAGACGGCGCCCTCCGGTGGCGCGCTCGTGCGCACGCATACGCTCACGCGCGCGCTCGACGTTGCGCGTTTCGATGGCGAAGCGCCGATCGACGCGCGCCTCGTCGACGGGCCCACGCGCGACTTCAACCTGATGGTGCGCCGCGACGCGGCGCGCGCGTCGTTCGACGTGTGGCGCGATAATGTGGCGCGCCGCATCGAAGCCGACACGGTGCTGCTCTATTGCGCACAGGGAGCAGTGAACGTATGCGTGAATGGCGGCGAGCCCACGCGGCTTGCGGCAGGCGACACGCTGCGCATCGACACCACCGCGGCAGCGGATTTGGCGCGTGCCGTCCGGATCGAGACACGGATCGAAACGCAGGGCGGGGGCGCGCTGCTCGCCATCGCACTGGACCTCGTGAACGCACACGCGGATTGAGAACCTGATAGCGACGCGGCGCATCGCAGCGCCGTGCAATCTCCATGAACCAGACTGTCTGGCATCACCTGAAACTGTGCGCGCAGGGCGACCCGCGGCACACCATCGAAGACGCCGCGATCGCCGTCGAGAACGGCAAGATTGCGTGGCTTGGCGCGGCGTCGGCCTTGCCGGCGCAGTTCGCGCAGTGGCCGCGCGAGGACCTCGGGGGCGCCTGGGTGACCCCGGGCCTCGTGGATTGCCACACGCACCTCGTGTACGGCGGCCAGCGCGCCGACGAATTCGCGCAGCGCCTCGCGGGCGTGAGTTACGAAGAGATCGCGCGTAACGGCGGCGGCATCGTTTCCACGGTGCGCGCAACGCGCGCTGCGAGCGAAGCCGAACTCTACGCGCAGTCGGCCGCGCGCCTCGAGCCGCTGCTCGCCGAAGGCGTCACCGCTGTCGAGATCAAGTCGGGATACGGCCTCGAACTCGCCGCCGAGCGCAAGATGCTGCGCGTTGCGCGCCAGCTTGGCGAGCGCTACCCGGTCACGGTGCGCACGACCTTCCTCGGCGCGCACGCGTTGCCGCCCGAATACGCGGGCCGCGCCGACGACTATATCGACGAAGTGTGCGAGCGCATGCTGCCCGCACTGGCCGACGAAGGCCTTGTCGATGCCGTCGACGTGTTCTGCGAACGCATCGGCTTTTCGATCGCGCAGAGCGAGCGTGTGTTCGAAGCGGCCGCGCGCCGCAATCTGCCGGTCAAGATGCACGCCGAGCAATTGTCGAATAGCGGCGGCGCGGCGCTGGCCGCGCGCTATGGCGCCTTGTCGTCGGACCATCTGGAGTTTCTCGACGAGGCGGGCGTGGCGGCAATGAAAGAGGCGGGCAGCGTCGCGGTGCTGTTGCCCGGCGCCTACTATTTCATCCGCGAGACGCAATTGCCGCCGCTCGAATTGCTGCGCCGCTACGAGGTGCCGATCGCGATTTCGACGGACAGCAATCCCGGCACGTCGCCGACAACTTCGCTGCTGCTCATGATGAACATGGCGACCACGCTGTTCCGCATGACCGTGCCCGAAGTGCTGCAAGGCGTGACGCAACACGCGGCGCGCGCGCTCGGCGATGCCGAACGCCACGGCACGCTCGCAGAAGGACGTCCGGCGGACTTCGCGGTGTGGGACGTGCAATCGCTCGCGGAGCTGGCTTACTGGATCGGCCGGCCGCTTTGCGCGCGCGTCGTGCGCGGCGGCAAGACCGTTTTCGAGCGTCGTTTGACCACGAATTGAACGCATGAATCAGGCATCGAACATGAATTCCAACTCTCGCGCGCTGTTCGCGGCGCATGCCTGGCTGCCGCAAGGGTGGCGCCGCAACGTGCTGCTCGAATGGGACGCTTCGGGCACCCTGCAACGCGTCCAGGCGGATCTTCCCGCCGCGCCCGCGGGTGTTGCGCAGGCGGCAGGCCCGGTCATGCCAGGCATGCCTAATCTTCATTCGCACGCATTCCAGCGCGCGATGGCCGGCCTCACCGAATACCGTGCAAACCCCACCGACAGCTTCTGGAGCTGGCGCGATCTGATGTATCGCTTCGCCGCGCGCATCACGCCGGACGACCTCGGCGCCATCGCGCGCTGGCTGTATGTGGAGATGCTCAAGGCCGGCTATACGTCCGTCTGCGAATTCCACTACGTGCATCACGCGCACGACGGGCAACGCTACGCCAACCCGGCCGAGCTTGCGCAGCGCGTGGTCGACGCCGCGAGCGAGACTGGCGTCGGCATGACCATGCTGCCGGTGCTCTATCAGTACAGCGGCTTCGGCTCGCGTCCGCCGCGCGACGACCAGCGGCGCTTCATCAATACGCCTGAGCAACTCCTTTCGATCATCGAGACGGTGCGCGGCGAGCGGCCAGAGCACGGCGCATTGCGCTACGGCGTGGCGCCGCATTCGCTGCGCGCGGTCTCGCAGGCCTCGTTGCGCGCGTTGCTCGAGGGGCTCGATGCGTCGTTGCCCGGCGCGCCGGTGCATATCCATATCGCCGAGCAAACCGCCGAAGTCGACGCCTGTGTCGAGACCGAGGGTGCGCGGCCCGTGCAATGGCTGCTCGACCGTTTCGACGTGAACGCCCGTTGGTGCCTCGTGCATGCCACGCACGTCGATGCGCAGGAGACCCAGGCACTCGCGAAGAGCGGCGCGGTGGCAGGGCTGTGCCTCACCACGGAGGCGAATCTCGGTGACGGCATTTTCCCGGCGCACGATTACCTCGAGGCGCAAGGCGTGTTCGGCGTGGGCTCGGACAGCCATATCGGCGTGGACTGGCGCTCGGAATTGCGTCTGCTCGAATACGGCCAGCGTCTCGTGAGGCGCGAGCGCAACGTGCTTGCCGCGCCGCAGGCGGCCAACGTGGCGGACCGGCTCTATACCGCCGCGCTCGCGGGCGGCGCACGCGCGGCTGGCCGCGCGGTGGGCGCGCTCGAAGCGGGCGCGCGTGCCGACTGGATCGTGCTCGATCCGCAGCATCCCGATCTCGCGGAAAAGACGCCGCAAACGTGGCTCTCTTCGGTCGTGTTCTGCGAACACGGCGAAACGCCCGTGCTCGATGTCTACACTGCCGGCGAGAAAGTAGTCGAGGGCCGGCGCCATCGTGCGGAGGAGCGCCTCTACGCGGACTATCGCAAGACGCTCGCACGCCTGCTGGCCGACGCTTGAACGCCGTAAGCGCCGTGCACTGTGCGCCGTAATCCGCCGTAACCTGTTGAACGGACCGACTCATGACAGACCTCTACACACTCGAGCGCGGCGACGCGCCCCTGCTCATTTCGATCCCGCATCTGGGCACGTCCATTCCCGAGTCGCTGCGCGGCCAATATACGGACGTTGCCCTGAGCCTCGCCGATACCGACTGGCATCTCGACCGCCTCTACGCTTTCGCCAAGGCGCTGGGCGCGACGATTCTGGGCGCGCGCGTGTCGCGCTACGTGATCGACCTGAATCGTCCGCCCAACGACGAAAGTCTGTATCCGGGCCAAACCACCACGTCGCTGTGCCCCACCGAAACGTTTCGTGGCGAGCCGCTCTACCGTGAGGGCTGCGCGCCCGACGCAGCCGAGCGTCAGCGCCGCGTGGCCGCTTACTGGCAGCCCTATCACGACACGCTGCGCGCCGAGCTGCAGCGCCTGCGCAGCCAGCACGCGAACGTGCTGCTTTGGGAAGCGCATTCGATCGCGAGCGTGTTGCCGCGTCTGTTCGAAGACAAGCTGCCGGACCTGAATATCGGCACTCAGGAAGGCCGCACCGTGCATGCTTCGGTGCAGGCGCGCGTCGAGCAGGCGGCCGCGGGCAGTGCATATACATGGGTGGCGAATGGGCGCTTCAAGGGCGGCTATATCACGCGCCATTTCGGCGTGCCGGTCGATGGCGTGCATGCCATTCAGCTCGAAATGTGCCAGTCCACCTATATGAACGAGCACGCTCCGTTCGATTACGCGCCCGCGCTTGCGGAGAAGGTCGAGCCGACGCTGCGCGAGATGGTGGGCGGCGCGCTCGATGCCGTGGAGGCGTTGAACGCCGTCGCGGCCTGAAGACGCGAAGCTGACGTGATTGCGCGCGTTGCGCGCAATAAAAATGGCTCTGGATTATTCATCCAGAGCCATTTTTCATTTCAGGGCATTCAAAGTTATCGTGCGCAGTGCGCCGATCGCGCACTGCGCCGGCGGCGCATCAGTCGCGTTCCACCGGCAGAATCAGGCGCTCGGGAATGGCTTGCGGAGCGCTGCGCATCGTGACGTAGTAGACCACGCCCGGAACGACGAGCCCGAGAATCCACGAGATATCGGTGCCGCCCAGCGCATCCACGAACGCACCCGTATAGAAGCTCGTGGACATGAACGGCAACTGCACGAGCACGCCGAGCACGTAGATGGCGATGGCCTTCACGTTCCAGCGGCCATAGCGCCCGTTGGGGTCGGAGAGCGCGGGCACGTCGTAGCGCGATTGCGTGAAGCAGTAGTAATCGACCAGATTGATGGCGCTCCACGGCGTGAAGAACGCCAGCAGGAACAGGATGAACGCCGTGAATTCCTTGAGGAACGAATGGCGCCCGGCGAGCGCGACCAGCGTCGAAAGCCCCACCATGCCGACGATATAGACGAGGCGGTGGCGCGTGGAGATCGCGCGCCGTGAGCGAAACGCGCTGACAACCGTCGCCATCGACATGAAGCTACCATAGGCGTTGAGCGTGGTGACGGTGAGCTTGCCGAACGCGATGCTGAAGTACAGCATGGCCGCGACCGCGCCGCTCGCGCCCAGGCCCACGATATACGCGACTTCGTGATGCGCGAACGCGTGCCCGGCGAGCGCCGCGGCGAATACGCCGAACACCATGGCGGCCTGCGCGCCGATCACCGAGCCGAGCCCAACGGCCAAAAACGTCTTCGCGGGCGAAGTCGAGCGCGGCAGATAGCGCGAATAGTCCGCAACGTAAGGGCCAAACGCGATTTGCCACGAGGCGGAGAGCGACATGGAGAGCAGGAAGCTCGCTATCGAGAAGTGGCGGTTGGCGAGCAGGGCGCCAACGTCGTGATGCGCGAAGAGCTGCGCGAACATGTAGACGAAAGCGAGCACGCCGATCACGCTGGCAATACGGCCCACGAAGTGAATCGAACGGTAGCCGAGAATCGTCAGCACGACGATCAGCGCCGCGAACAGGCAAATTCCGGTCGTATCGGAAACGTTCAGCAGCTGGGCGGTCGCCTGGCCCGCGAGCACGGTGCCGCTCGCCGAAAAGCCCACATACATGATGCACACGAGCACGATGGGTATGGCGGCGCCATAGACGCCGAACTGCACGCGGCTGGAGATCATCTGGGGCAGCCCGAGCTGTGGGCCCTGCGCGCCGTGCAAGGCCATGACCGTGCCGCCCACGAGTTGTCCAATCAACAGCGCAATGAGCGACCAGAACACGTCGCCGCCGAGCACGACGGCCAGCGCCCCCGTGATGATCGCGGTGACCTGCAGATTCGCCGAAAGCCACAGCGTGAACTGGCTGAACAGGCTGCCGTGCCGTTCTGCGTCGGGGATGTAGTCGATGGAACGCGTTTCCAGCAACTTGCGGCCTTCAGGCTCGAGCTTGACGGTGGATTCGGGAATAGCCAAGGGTTGCTCCGATTTCGATAACCAGACAGGGTGCCCGCGCGAGCGGACGATGAGATGGTCCGATCTTCTTGTATAGACAACTGTGAGGGAATCGGGAAATACCCAGGCGCGGCGCGTTGAACGCGCAAGTTTCGCTTCGGAAATAAGTGTGCGGTGCCGCTTACAGCAGCCACTCGATGGGGAGAATGGAGAAGAACCAGACCGCGAGGCGCGTGCTCCAGCGCGAGTTTGGCTCCGTGTCGTAGCGGATGACGTTCTCGCCGGATTGGCGGATCCAGTAGAGCGAGCCGTCGGGAGCGAGCTTCACCTGATACGCGAGCTGGGGAACCTGGGTCCAGAACGCCGATTCGATGCGGCTCGCAAGCACGGAGCTTTCGATCACGAGGCCGAGTTCGGTATTCAGGTTGGCGGAACGCGGGTCGAAGTTGAGCGAGCCGACGAAGACGCGCTGCGCGTCCACCGCGAAGGTCTTCGCGTGCAGGCTCGAGCCCGAGCTGCCGAAGCTGCCCGGCGCCTGTTCCTTGCCCGCGCTCGCGCCCGCGGCCCTGCGCAATTCGAAAAGCTCGACGCCGCTTTTCAGGAGCGGCTTGCGTCTGCGCGCGTAGCCGGCGTGCACGGGCAGCACGTCGGTGGCTTCGAGCGAATTCGTGAGCACGCGCACGGTCACGCCGCGTGCCGCGAGCCGCGTGAAGTACTGCGTGCCCACCTCGCCGGGAACGAAGTAAGGCGAGACCAGGTCGAGCTCGCGCTCGGGCTCGCCGAGGATGTCGTGCAACTGGCTGAGCACGAGCGACTCCGGCGCGGCTTTGCCTTGTGCTTTCGCGGGGTCGTCGCTCACGAGCCGCGTACGGGCCCATTCGAGCGGCAGCGTGCCGTCCAGCAGGCGGCTCACATCGGTCTTTTCGTGCAGCGTTGCGGTATAGGCCGCGGCAGCGGGATTGTCCTGAACCGCGTGCGCCGCGCGGTCGAGCGCGTCGAGCCCACCGGGGGGCGGCGCAGGCAGGATCTCATGCAAGGGCCATGCGGGCGCGCTCGCCCAGTAGCGGTCGAAATCTTGCGCGACATCCGTGGCCGCCGGGCCGATCGCGAGCACGTCGAGATCGGCAAAGACGACGCCATCGGTTGCGCCGAAGTACTCGTCGCCGATATTGCGCCCGCCGAGGATCGTGGCGATGCCATCGGCGGTCAGCGATTTGTTGTGCATGCGCCGGTTCAGGCGCGAGAAGTCCGTGAGGTAGCCGATGAACTTCGGCTTGCGCACGACGAACGGATTGAACAGGCGCACTTCGACGTTCGGATGGGCGTCGAGCGCGGCGAGCGTGCCGTCGAGCGAATGGGGAATGCCGTTGTCGTCGAGCAGGAGCCGCACGCGCACGCCGCGGTCGGCGGCTTCGCGCAGTTCTTCGAGCAGGAGCGTGCCGGTGAGGTCGTTGCGCCAGATGTAGTACTGCACGTCGAGCGTGCGCTGCGCGCTGCGCACCAGATCCACACGTGAGGCGAAGGCTTCGAGCGGATTCGTGAGCGGATCGATGCCGGTCAGGCCCGCATGCGTCGCCAGCGCGCCTTCGATCGCCACGCCCAGCGGGGTGCCGCGCGCCTGCACGGCAGTGAGGGCGGACGAATGCGTGCGCTCGCGTGGCGGCGGGAGCTGGCACGCGGCGAGCGCCACGGCGCACAGCAGGACCAGCGCCCAGCTGGCGGGTCCGTGGCCAGGCTTCGTAATCCGGGAGAGGAGCGAACGTTGCATGGAGCGGGTGTGCGGAGGATCGCGCTAGCTTAAGCGATTGTCGGCAACCATTCCACTCACGCGTGCGCACGGCGAGGGTGTTCTTTCAACGTGCCTTTTACCTTGCATTCGTTGCAAAGAAATTCGGATCACTAATGATCAATCAACGCAGCATTTCCGCGAGCGTAGTGAACAGCAACGTCCGCTTGTTCGACTTACGGTGAATCATGCCCACCGTGCGCATGAACGGGGGATTGCAAAGGGGAATCAGCCGCAGGTTGGCGTCTTCGTGCCAGTTGCCGTTGTGGAGGACGGGCAGCACGCTCACCCCCACATCGTTGCGCACGAGCGAGACGATCGTTTCGATCGAGTTGAGCTCCAGATGCTCCTGCGGCTTGATGCCGAGCGTGCGCAACGCTTCGTCGATCACGACGCCCGTCGGCACGCGGCGGTCGAAGCGCAGGAAGCTGCGTTCGCGCAGAATGCGGCGCGCGTCGCTGCCCGCCGTGGCGCGGCTCGTCACCAGCATGAGCGGCTCTTCATAGAGCGGCGTCCACGACAGCGATTCGTGCAGGGTGCCGTCCGCGTTGCCGACCACCACGGCGAGATCGACTTCGCCCGCTTCCACCAACTGAGCGAGCTCCGCGGAGCGCGCGGAGGTGAGCCGCACTTCGAGCTCGGGATGCTCGGTCTTGAGGTGCGCCACGGCGAGCGATAGCGCGCCGATCACGGAGACCACGGCGCCGACGATGACCGAGCCGCGGATCGTGTCCTCGGCGCGGGCCGGCAGTTCATCGATCAGCTCGAGAATGCGCTCGACCTTCGCGCAGACATCCCGGCCCTCGCGTGTCAACGCCACCTGGCGCGCGCGGCGATCGAAGATCTGCCGGCCTAGTGCCTCCTCGAGCGCGCGCATCTGCAGGCTCACGGCCGCCTGCGTGAGCGCCGTCTTTTCCGCCGCGAGGGCGAACGAGCCGCTACGGGCCACGGCTTGCAGGGTACGCAGCATGCGCAAGGAGAACATGTAAGAAAAATTTAAGTATCGAAAACAAGATATTAATATTTTCTTGCCTTAGTTTTCAAGATAATCGTCAGGTTGACTGGCGCGCCCCTATTGCACGGATTGCACGGATTGCAGGGGCGCGTGGCTTGCCGCGCAGCCCGCACGGCCTGCGTTTCTCCGCTCATTCCATCGATACCGCCATGACACGCTTCAACTGGCAGAACCCCTATTCGACGCCGCGCCTGCCGGTGTTCGCCCGCAACATCGTCTCGACCTCGCATCCGCTCGCCGCACAGGCGGGGTTGCGCATGCTCTGGAAGGGCGGCAACGCCGTGGACGCCGCGATCGCGGGCGCGGCGGCCATCACCGTGGTCGAGCCGGTGTCGTGCGGGCTAGGCGGCGACGCGTTCGCGCTCGTCTGGGACGGCGCGCAGCTGCACGGCCTCAATGCTTCGGGCACGGCGCCCGCCGCATGGAACCCCGATTACTTCCGGCGCAAATACGGCGAGGAAAACGGCCACGCGAAACAGCCGAAACGCGGCTGGGATACCGTCACGGTGCCCGGCGTGATTGCCGGCTGGGAAGCGCTGCACGCGAAGTTCGGCTCGCTGCCGTTCGCCGATCTGATGGCGCCCGCGATCGAAATTGCCGAGCGCGGCTACGCCCTCGCGTCGATCGTCGCGCGTAAATGGCAGGCCGCCATTCCCGAGCTGCGCGACCAGCCCGGTTTCGCCGAGACCTTCATGCCGCGCGGCCGGGCGCCCGAAGTGAGCGAGCGCGTGTGCCTGCCGGGCCACGCGGCCACGCTGCGGCGGCTCGCCGAGCTTGGCCCGCGTGCCTACTACGAAGGCGAAATCGCCGAACGCATTGCCGCGTTCGCGCGCGAAGGCGGCGCGGCGCTCACGCTCGACGACTTGCGCAACTATCGCGCGCAATGGGTCGAGCCAATTTCGAAGGGGTACCGCGGCTATCGGGTGCACGAGATTCCGCCCAACGGGCAGGGCATCGCCGCGCTCATCGCGCTGGGCATACTCGAGCAATTCGACGTGGCCTCGTTGCCGCGCGATGGCATCGAATCGCAGCATCTGCAGATCGAGGCCATGAAGCTCGCATTCGCCGACGTGTATCGCTACGTGTCCGATCCGGACTCGATGGAGGTGACGCCCGAGCAGATGCTCGACGACGCGTATCTCAAGGCGCGCGCGAAACTCATCGACCCGAAGCGCGCCATGCATTTCGACTTCGGCATGCCGAGGTCGGGCGGCACGATCTACCTGTCCGCCGCAGACGAACGCGGCATGATGGTGAGCTTCATCCAGTCGAACTACATGGGCTTCGGCTCGGGCGTGGTGGTGCCGGGGCTCGGGATTGCACTGCAGAATCGCGGCTGCGGGTTCTCGATGGACCCGGTCTCGCCCAATGTCGTCGCAGGCGGCAAGCGCCCGTTCCACACGATCATTCCCGCGTTCCTCACGCAGCAGGTGGACGGCCGCGAAGAGGCGGTCATGAGCTTCGGGGTGATGGGCGGCGACATGCAGCCGCAAGGCCATCTGCAGACGCTCGTGCGCATGCTCGACTACGGCCAGCAGCCGCAGGCCGCGTGCGACGCGCCGCGCTGGAAAGTGAACCGCGATTTCTCGGTCGATATCGAATCGACCTTCGACCCGCAGGTCGCGCAAGCCCTGGCCGCGCGGGGCCACGAAATCAAGGGCATCGACGATCCGTACATGGACTTCGGCTCCGGCCAGTTCA
Source organism: Paraburkholderia silviterrae (assembly GCF_004353915.1). Lineage (GTDB taxonomy): Bacteria > Pseudomonadota > Gammaproteobacteria > Burkholderiales > Burkholderiaceae > Paraburkholderia > Paraburkholderia silviterrae. Next base: position 10,626 of record NZ_SMRP01000041.1, read on the forward strand.
TCTGGAAGCTCGATTGCAACGATCCCGAGCGCGGCTACGTGTCGGCGAGCGACACGCGGCGCGACGGTCTGGCCGCAGGATTCTGAGCGCACGGTTGCGCCGGGCCGGCTGCGTGTGCAACGCGGCCGGCCTGTGGTGGAACGCCGGCGACCGGCTCAGACGAATCGATGAGTAGAGCAAAATAATAGGGCGGGGAGACGAAGCATGAGAGGCGATTCGCAGTCCGTATCGGATTTCGTGGAGGTGGAGGAGGCCGGGAGCGCGCAGCCGCCGCTCACGCGTGCCATGGTGCGTCGCATCGTGTTCTCCTCGTCCATTGGCAATGCGCTCGAATGGTTCGATTTTCTCGTCTACGGCTATTTCGCGCCCGTGATCGCGAAGCAGTTCTTTCCCGTGCACGACGAGTGGCTTTCGACGCTGCTCGCGATCGGCACGTTCGGCATTTCGTTTCTGATGCGCCCGCTAGGCGCCATCGTGCTAGGGGTGTATGGCGACAGGAAAGGGCGCAAGGCCGCGCTGACGCTCTCCATCGCGCTCATGATGGCGGGCACGCTCGCAATGGCTGTGATGCCGCCGTATGCCACGATCGGCCTCGCGGCGCCGTTGCTCGTCCTGCTCGCGCGTCTCGTGCAGGGCTTTGCGGTGGGCGGCGAATTCGGCAGCGCGACAGCGTTCATGGTCGAGCACAGCAGCACGAGGCGCGGCTATTACGCGAGCTGGCAATTCGCCAGCCAGGGCGCCGCGGCGATTCTCGCGGCGGCTTTCGGCTCGCTGCTGGCGCTGTGGCTGCCGCCGGCGCAGCTTGCTTCGTGGGGCTGGCGCGTGCCGTTTTACTTCGGACTCGTGCTTGGCCCGATTGGCTATTACATTCGCTCGCATCTCGACGAAACGCCGGAGTTTCTTGCGAACCGCGAGGCGATGGTCACGCAGCGACCGGTCGATGAGACGAACCAACCGGCCGGCCGCCGCTGGCTCGATCTGCTGCTCGCGGTGGGCATCGTCGCGCAATCGACGGTGGGCGTATATATCCTCCAGCTCTATATGCCGCTGTATGCGGTGAAGCAGTTGCACATGGCCGCGGCGACTTCATTTGGCGTGGTCGTGCTCAACGGTGGCCTGCAATTCGCGCTTTCGCCCGTGATGGGCGCGTGGTCCGATCGCATCGGACGCCTGCGCATCATGCTCACCACGTCGGTTTTGCTGGCGGCGTTCACGTACCCCATGTTTGCGCTGCTCAAGGCGCATCCAACGCTCGGATGGCTGCTCGTGCTGCAGGGTGCGGCGGGCATCTTCAAGGCCGCCTATTCGGGCCCCATGCCCGCGCTGATGTCCGAGCTCTTTCCGGTGCGCATGCGCTCGGCCGGATTGTCGATCGCATATAGCCTCGGTGTAACGCTGTTCGGCGGTTTCGCGCCCACCATCGCCGAGGTGCTGATTCACTGGACCGGCGACACGCTGGCGCCCGCCTATTACGTTTCGCTCGCCGCGGTCGTTTCAGGCATTTCGCTGTCGATCGTGGGCTGGCGCATGCGCCAACCATCGCATGCCCGCTGAATGCAATACAAAAATTCTTTTTTTGCCGCGATTGTCCGCGTCGCTGAACGGATTGCGAAGCAGTGCTATATTCGCGATCCTCGTCGCAATTTAGCGATGAAATGTTTACGTTTTGACAGGTAGCGGAGAGTGTATGGCGATCGAATACCGAGGCTTTCAAATCAATGTCGATACGAAAGCGGACGCAACGGACACGCAATGGCTGTGCCGCGCGGAAATCAACGGGGCAGAGGATGAAGTGCGCGACGTCGCACTGCCTTGTGTGGAGCTTACGTTTCCCAAACTCAAGATCGACGTGCTGATGGTGGTCAGCATGGTGGAGCACAAGGCGCGTCAATCCGTCGATGAATGGTTTGCAGCGCAGCCTGCAATGGCGTGAGCGTCATGACGCAGATTGGCTTTCAAGTTTGAAAGACTGAGAGTCATCGCAGGGGCCCGAAAGGGCCCCTTGTCGTTTGTATCGCGGCATTTGCTTATCATCTGTCGCTTGTTTCCGGCAGGAAACTCCGCATGGCAATCAATCCGGGCGCACGATATTGCGCGGGCGGCCGGCGTAAAAGCTGGCAATGTTGTCGATCAGTTGATCGGCGAGCGCCTGGGTGGCCTCGTCGCTGGCCCATGCCACATGGGGCGTGAGAATGAAACCCGGGTGCGAGAGTATCGCCTGAAACGGGTGCGTGGCCGGCAGCGGCTCCTGCGACACGACATCGAAACCCGCCCCCGAAATTTGACCGGACTGCAGCGCTCGTACGAGCGCCGCTTCATCCACGAGCCCGCCGCGCGCCGTATTGATGAGGAGCGGGCGGCGCGCCATGCGCGCGAACGCGTCAGCATCGATCAGGTGGCGCGTCGCGGGCGTGAGCGGGCAGTGCAGCGAGACGATGTCGCTGTGCGCGAGCAGCGCGTCGAGCGGCATGCGTTCGTCGTCCGGGCGGGCGCCGCTGCCGCAATGCTTCTGCGTCTCATGAGAGGCGAATACCACGCGCAGGCCCAGCGCGCGGGCCATGGCGGCCGTCGCGCGCCCGAGCGCGCCGGCGCCGACGATTCCCAGCGTCGAGCCGGCCAGGTTGCGGATCGGAAAATCGAAAAAACAGAACTGACCCGATTCGAGCCAGCGCCCGGCGCGCACGGCCTCGCGATAGGCCAGCAGACTGCGCCGTAGCGCGAAGATCAGCGCGAACGTATGTTCCGGCACCGTGTGCACCGCATAGTCGCGGATATTGCTCACGATGACGCCGCGCGCCGCACAGGCCTGCAAGTCAATGTTGTCCGTCCCGGTGGCGGCCACCGCGATCATGCGCAGCCGGGGTGCCGCCGCGAGCGTTGCCGCCGTGATGGGGGTCTTGTTGGTGATGACGATCTCGGCGTCGCCAATGCGCTGCGCGACTTCGGCGGGTGCCGTGCGCTCGAACGTATGCAGCACATGCTCGAACGGCAAGGGACGTAACCGGGTTTGCGGCGGGAGCGTAGCGCGGTCGAGGAAGACGATCTGGGTTGGCGCGGCGGAGCGGGTCATGGGCGAGCGCGAAAGAAATGAGCGGAAGCGGAAACGCGCGAAACAAACGGCGCGCTGGGTCACGGCGTACGACGAGGCCGCATTGTGGAGCGCGCCGGGCCCGCGCGGCTTGCTCATTGCGACACGCGACTTTCCGATGCGGAAACAGGCGGCTCCCGTTCCCGCTACGCGCGCCATGCGGCACGGCTCGGGGCCGCTCAGCCTTTCCATTTGATCAAGCCAGATTGAGCAACCGTCGATTATCAACGCGTACGATCCGGCTCATCATGATGTCCAGAGTCGAAACCCTTCTGGAGACAGCCATGTCACGTCCCCTCACCGGCATCCGCGTGCTGGAGCTCGGGCAGCTCATCGCGGGCCCGTTCGCCGGGAAAATGCTCGCCGAATTCGGTGCGAGCGTCATCAAGGTCGAGCCGCCGGGCACCGGCGATCCGTTGCGCAAATGGCGCCTGCTGCACGAAGGCACTTCGGTCTGGTGGGCCGCGCAGTCACGCAACAAGCAGTCGCTCACGCTCGATCTGCGCTCGCCGGAAGGGCAGGATGTGATCCGCCGTCTCGTATCGGAAACGGATGTGCTGATCGAGAATTTTCGTCCCGGCACGCTCGAAGGCTGGGGGCTCGGCTGGGAAGCGCTCAGCGCGATCAATCCGGGACTGATCATGCTGCGCGTGTCCGGCTATGGACAGACCGGGCCCTATCGCGACCGGCCCGGCTTCGGCGTGGTCGCCGAGGCGATGGGCGGCTTGCGTCATCTGAGCGGCGAGCCGGGGCGCACGCCGGTGCGCGTGGGCATTTCGATCGGCGATTCGCTTTCGGCGCTGCACGGCGTGATCGGCGTGCTGCTTGCGCTGCGCCACCGCGAGCAGCATGGCGGCAAGGGCCAGGTCGTGGACGTCGCGCTCTACGAGTCCGTCTTCAACATGATGGAGAGCCTGTTGCCCGAGTATTCGGTGTTTGGCGCAGTGCGCCAGCCGGCAGGCAGCAGCCTGCCCGGCATTGCGCCGAGCAATGCGTACCGCTGCAGTGACGGCAAGTACGCGCTGATCGCGGGCAACGGTGACAGCATCTTCCGCCGCTTGATGGAGCTGATCGAGCGGCCGGACCTCGGCAGCGATCCGGCGCTCGCGCAGAACGACGGGCGCGTCGCCCAGGTCGAGCGCATCGATGTGGCCGTTGGCGACTGGTGTGCGCGCCACACGCTCGACGAGGTGCTTGCGGCGCTCAACGAAGCGCGCATTCCGGCAGGGCGCATCTATGACGTAGCGGACATTGCCGCCGACCCGCACTATCAGGCACGCGAGATGATCGTCGCGGACACGCTGCCCGACGGCACGCCGGTGAGCGTCCCCGGCATTGTGCCGAAGCTGAACGCCACGCCTGGCGTCATCGAGCACAGCGCGCCCACGCTCGGCGAGCACACGGACGCCGTGCTCGAATCCATTGGCGTGGATGCCGCGACGCGCGAAGCATGGCGTGCACGCGGCGTGATCTGAACGGAGACGAATGCAATGACGCAAGAGACCAAACCGGCCACGCAGGCGAAGCGCCTGTATCTGAACGAGGTCGCCACACGCGATGGCTTCCAGAATGAAGCGGCGTTCATCGACACCGACGACAAGATCGCGCTCATCGACGAGTTGAGCGCATGCGGCTACGCGAAGATCGAGGTGACCTCGTTCACGTCGCCGAAGGCGATACCCGCGCTGCGCGACGCCGAGGCGGTGATGCACGGCATCGCGCGCGCGCCGGGCGTCGTCTACACGGTGCTGGTGCCCAACGTGCGTGGCGCGGAGCGTGCGCTGTCGTGCAACGTCGGTGAAGTGAACCTCGTGATGTCGGTGAGCGAAAGCCACAATCGCGCGAACCTGCGCATGACGCGGGAGCAGTCGTTCGCACAGCTATCCGATGTGATCGAGGCCGTGCGCGGCACCGGCGTGGCCATCAACGTCTCGCTTTCCACGGCGATGGGGTGTCCGATGGAGGGCGACGTGCCCACCGCAACGGTGCTCGAATGGATGCAGCGTTTCGCGCAGCGCGGCGTGAGCGGCTTCACCCTCTGCGATACGACGGGCATGGCGCATCCGGCCCAGGTTCGCGCACTCTGTGCGCGCGCGAGCGAGGCGTTCGCGGCGCTGGAACTCACGCTGCATTTCCACAATACTCGCGGCATGGCGCTCGCGAACACGCTTGCCGCGCTCGATGCGGGTATCGTGCGCTTCGACGCCTCGCTCGGCGGCCTGGGCGGGTGTCCCTATGCACCGGGCGCGACCGGCAATGTCTGTACCGAAGAGCTCGTTCACATGCTCGAACTCGACGGCTACGACACGGGCGTGAATCTTGCGGCCGTGCTCGAGGCAGCCGCGCGTCTGCCGGCGCTGATCGGACACGACGTGCCGAGCCAGATTCTCAAGGCCGGTCGCCGCACCGACCTTCATCCGTTGCCCGCTGGCGCGCAGGACATGCCGGAGCAGCGCGCATTTCTTTAAGGAGCGAAGCATGGCACTGATCGATCACCTCGACCATCTGGTGGTGACCTGCGTGGACCCCGAGGCCACGAAGCATTTCTACACCGAGGTGCTGCAGATGCAGCTCGAGACATTCGGCGCGGGCCGGATCGCGTTTCGCTTCGGCAACCAGAAGATCAATCTGCACGTGCGCGGCTCGGAGTTCGAGCCGAAGGCGCATGTGCCGGCGCCGGGCGCGCTCGATTTGTGCTTCATCGCAGCGGTGCCGCTCGACGACGTGATCGCGCATCTGGGCAAATTCGACTGGCCGATTGTCTTGGGGCCGGTCGAGCGCACGGGGGCGACGCAGAAGATCCGCTCGGTCTACGTGCGCGACCCGGATCTGAATCTCATCGAGATCTCGGAGCTGATCTGACGATCCGGCACGCGGCGTTTCCGATCAGGGAATAACTTTTCTCGTTTTCTCTATCGGTGCGTGGCCGCATTGCGCAGGGCTTGTCGCTTTCGTTGCCCATACAGAGACGCGCCGTGTGCGCGTCTTTTTACTTCTCCGCAGGCCAGCGGTCCTTCACTGCGACGCTCTCCCAATCCGCACGCGATGGCCGCATGCCATGCGGCGGGCGACTTTCGCGCGCGTCACGGATGCCGCACAATGGCCACTTCAAACCGCTTTTCCTCCAGCGTATCCACCATGGTCAATCCGCTTCATTTCGATCTGCAGTCGCTGCGGGTCTTTCTGCTCGTCGCGGAGCATGGCAGCCTGACCAAGGCGGCCGAGCACGGCCAGCTCACGCTTTCCGCGGTCAGCAAGCGCATCGCGGAACTCGAAAGCGTCACGGACTGCGCGCTTTTCATCCGGCGCGCGCGCGGCGTGGAGCTGACGCCGGCCGGCCTCGCCTTGCTCGAGCATGCGAGCCGCGTCATCGACCAGGTCAACCGCATGGCGAACGAAATGGGCGACTACGCCGCCGGCGTGCGCGGGCATGTTCGCATGTGGGCCAATACGTCGGCGATCGTGCAGTTCCTGCCCGTCGATCTCGCAGGCTTTCTGAACGGCCATCCGGGCATCAAGGTGAGTCTGGAAGAGCGCCTGAGCCACGAGATCGTGGATGCGATCGGCTCGGGCAAGGCCGACATTGGTGTGTTCGCCGACAACGTGCCCGCGCAGGGCATCGAGCGACGTCTCTACAGGCGCGACGAGCTGGTGCTGCTCGTGCCGCAGGGGCATCGTTTCGCGCAGCAGGAAATCATCCGCTTCGCGGATACGCTCGACGAAGACTACGTGGGCTTGAGCGACGGAAGCTCGCTGCTCGCGCGCATGACCGATGCGGCGTTCGCCGTGGAGCGTTCGCTCAAGCTGCGCATTCAGGCGTCGAACTTCGACGGCGTGTGCCGCATGATCGAAGCAGGCTTGGGCATTGGCGTCCTGCCGCGCGATTCGGTCAGCGACGAGCGCGGCAAGATCGGTGTTTCCAAAGTGAAACTCAGCGACGCATGGGCAATGCGCACGCTCTGGGTCGGGGTGAAGGCGGGCAGCGCGTTGAGCTCCGATGTCTTGAGCCTGTTCGATTACATGTCGGCGCGCACTTGAGGCGTGCACTTGAGGCATGCACCTGAAGCGCGCGCGGGCCGTGGCCACGCGAGGCGTGACTCACGGACCCAGGCCCATGATGCGGGAGCGGCGGCTGGCGTGGTCATCAGACGGGATTGATCTCGTCCTGGCTGCGCCGCGTGGTGAGCGGCCCGAGCGCGCGCAGCGTCACGGCGACAATGGCGAGGGCGGCGGAAATCACGCCGAACATCGCGAGCGGGCCGTGCTGGTTGAGCACGGGCAGCAAGATGAATGGCAGGGCGCCACTGACGAAGCGCGAGAGCGAGTAAGTGCTGCCGATTGCCGTCGAGCGCACGCTGGGGGGAAAGATCTCTGCCTGGTAGACGTGGTAGGCGTTGCTGAACACATTCGACGCGCAGGTGGTCAGGAGACCAAACAAGACGATCAGGCCGATGTGGTTCGAATAGGCGAAGCCGAGGCCGAACAGGGCGATCGCAACAAGCGAGGCGATCACGAGCGTGCGCCGCTCGATCCAGTTGAGCAGCGGCACGGAGAGCAACGAGCCGATGGGGTAGCCGAGAAACGAGAGCGCGACGAAGAGCGTGCTGCCCGTCACGTCGAAGCCGCGGCTCTTGACCACGACGCCGGCGAGCGTGCCGAAGCCGTAATAGCCGAAGCCCTGGAACAGGTGGAAGATGGTGAGCATCAGGTAGCGCTGGCCATACGGCGCACGGCGCAGTAGCGCGACGCGTTCGCGCAGCAGCAGCGGGTGCTTGCGTTCGCCGGATTCCGCAAAGGCGGCGGGCATGGCTACGCCCGCGCTTTGCGCGAAGCGGCGCAGGGTGGCATGCGCTTCCTCCACGCGCCCTTGCGCGAGCAGCCAGCGCGGGCTCTCCGGAAGGCGCTGCTTCACAGCCAGCACGAATACGGCGCCAAGTCCACCGAGCGCGAGTATCACGCGCCAGCCAGTGATCGCGCCGGCGTGCAGCGGATTGAGCCAGACGGCGAGAAAGCCCACGAGCGGCACGGCCACATACGAGGCGGTATAGGCCCACGCCGCGAGGCGCCCGCGGCGATCCTTCGGGAGGATTTCGGAGAGGTAGCTGTCGGCGACCGGATAGATTGCGCCCACGCCAACGCCCGTGAGAAAGCGGCAGGCCACGAGCATGGCGGCGTTGACCGAGAACGCGCCGAGCAGCGAGAACGCGCTGTACCAGACGAGCGTGAGCAGAAACGCACGGCGCCGTCCAATGCGGTCAGCGAGGCTGCCGAGGCAAAGCGACCCGAAGAACATGCCGATGAACGCCGAAGCGAGCAGCAGCTTGAAAGCGGCGCTGTGGCCGTCGAGGCCGTACTCGTTTTGCAGCGCCGAGCCGATCGAGCTGACGAGAAAGATCTCGTACATGTCGAAGAACAGGCCAATCCCCACGACCCACACCACGAAGCGGTGCAGCGCGCCTACGGGCATGTCGTCCATGAAGCTGCCGAGCGTCGAAGCCGCGCGGTCGAGCGTTTCGCGCTGCGCGGTGGCGAGCGCAGCGGGCGAGCTATCGCGGGCCGCGGGGCCGCCCAGATCCAAAGGTTGGCTGTTCATCGTGTCTCCAGATATAGGTATGCCGCGGCTGTGCCAACGGTCGATCTCGCTGCGCAGCAGCGCCGGTTGAACCGCTGCCCGGGGCGAGGCGCGCCGCATGGATCCCGCAGGGACTGGGCGCTGAGGACAAGTGTGGGAGATATTCGCCAGCACGAAAATTGCGGATGCCTCAAGCATGCTTTCCCGCAGAGAAAGGCTGCCGGTGGATTGGCATTGAGAGATCGGCGGCTGAATCAAGGATGACGAAAATGTCATTTTCGGATCATGTTTGCATTGCAGCAGGACCGTAGCATCGGCGCCAGGTCATTCAACGTGCAATCCGCTCATGCATCCGCGCCACTTCGTTGCTGCCGCACTCCTGGCCCTGAGCTATTCGGCGAACAGCCAGTCGCCCGCAGGCCAAATCCCATCCGCGCAGGACGCGCCGGTCATCGACTATCGCGCCGGCGTGGCTCCCGTTCAGGCGGTTCCGCTGGCGCTCTCGCTTGACGACGCACTCGGCATTGCTGCGTCGAGCAATCCCGTGTTGCGCAGCGCCGTGGCCAGGGCGGATGCGTCCGCAGGCGCCTTCATTCAGGCCGGCGCACGGCCGAATCCGAATCTCTCCTTGCTGCAGGAAGGTTTCGGGGGGCAGGAGCGCACGAGCACGGCGCTGGTCGAGCAGACGATCGAGCTAGGCGGCAAACGGCGGGCGCGGCTCGACGTTGCGTCGTATGGCCGCCAGGCGGCGCTGGCTTCGCTCGACGGGCAAGCGGCGCAGCTTCGCGCGGCGGTGATCACGGCGTTCTATGACCGGCTCGCGGCGCAGCGCCAGATGCAGGTGGCGCAGGAATCGGCCGATACGGCGCTGCGCTCGGCCGATATGGCCGACAAGCGCGCCCGTGCCGGAAAGATCTCGCCAGTCGAATCGACCAAGGCACGCGTTGCCGCCGCCGATGCGCAAATCGCGCTCGCCACGGCGCGCACGCAGGCCACGCTCGCGCTCGAGAAGCTCGCGAACGTCACGGGCAGCCCGGACGTGCGTGGCCGCACCGTGACGGGCGACCTCGATGCGCTTCCCGAGATCGAGCCGCTGTCGTCGTTGCAGTCGAGGCTTGACGAGTCGCCTTTATCGCGCGCCGCGCAGGCCGAGGTGCTGCGCAGCAACGCACTCGTGAGCGTCGAGAAAGCGCGGCGCATTCCCGATATCACCATCAGTGCGGGAATGAAGCGGGTCATCACCTCAGGTATTCCGGGCAACCAGGCCGTGGTCGGCGTGTCCATTCCGCTGCCGCTGTTCGATACCAACAAGGGCGCGATTCTGGAGGCGTCGCACAACGCAGAGAAGGCGAGCGCCGACCTCGATAGCGAGACGGCGCGCTTGCGGCTGGAGCTTGCGCAATCCTGGTCGAGCTACGAGAACGCGGTACAGGAAGCGCGTCAGCTCAAGGACGACGTGCTGCCCGCCGCGCGGCAGACGCTGGAGGCCATGCTGCGCGGCTTTCAACTGGGCAAGTTCAGCTTCCTCGAAGTGCTCGACGCTCAACGCACGCTGTTTCAGGGGCAGTCCCAGTACGTGAAGGTGCTGAGCACCGCCCATCAGGCCTATGCCGATATCGGCCGGCTCATCGGCACGCCGCTCGTTGCGGATCGTGCCAGCGCGACCCGCTTGAACTGAAGGATCGATCATGCCGCCCAAACACAGGATCGCCGCTGTGGCGACCGCACTTTTACTTGGCACTGCCATTGGTGCGTATGCACTATTGGGGGAACGGACCGCGCCGAAAGACGCCATGGCAGCCGCTTCCGAGGCGCGCGGCGCCGACGGCCCGCTGTCTGCCGAGGTCGTTGTCGCCGAGAAGGCCGGGGAGGCGCGCCTGATTGTCTATCCGCTTCTCGATGGCAAGCCTGCGCCCGATCGCACGGCGGTCAGCGCCACGGTAACGCGCTACGACGGCGCGCGCGAGGTCCTGAAATTCGCGGGCAAGGACGGGAAGTTTGGCAGTACGACAGGAATTGTCGCGCCGCACGTGTTCGATGCGGTCATCGACATTCGGGTCGATGGGCGTTCCGGCTCGATCAAGTACTCGCGCGCCGATGGCGCGGTTGCGCTCAATGCCTCGCAGATCAAGGCTGCGAATATCGGGCTTGCCACCGTGGGGCCGGCGCAAATCCGCAGCAGCTTCCAGTTGCCAGGCGAGATCAAATTCAATGAGGACCGAACCGCGCATGTCGTGCCGCGTGTCGCGGGCGTTGTCGAGCGCGTGAGCGTATCGACAGGCCAGCGCGTCGAGAAGGGCGAGTTGCTCGCCGTCATTGCCAGCACGGACCTCGCCGACCGCAGGAGCGAGCTGTTGACGGCGCAACGGCGCCTCTCGGCCGCGCGCACGGCCTATCAGCGCGAAAGGACGCTCTGGGAGGAAAAGATCTCGGCGGAGCAGGACTATCAGCAGGCGCAGATGCAACTGCGCGAAGCCGAGATCGCGGCTGAAAATGCGCGCCAGAAGCTCGCCGCGCTCAATGCCCCGGCGTCCGCATCGGCCCTGAGCCTCTACGAACTGCGGGCGCCTTTCGCCGGCACGATCGTCGAGAAGCATTTGACGGCGGGCGAATCCATCGCGGCGGACGCCAATGTATTCGTGATTTCCGATCTGTCCTCGGTCTGGGCGGAAATGGCCGTGCCGGCGCAACGCCTGAACGACGTCCGCGTGGGGCGCGAGGCGGTAGTGAGCGCGTCGGCCTTCGAGTCTCGCGCCACCGGCCCGGTTTCGTATGTGGGCGCCTTGCTGGGCGAGCAGACGCGCACGGCGCCGGCGCGCGTGGTGCTCGCGAATCCCGACGGCGCGTGGCGGCCCGGCCTGTTCGTGAATGTATCGGTGGGGGCGGGGCTGCAGGAGGTGCCGCTCGCCATCAAGGCAAGCGCCATTCAGGAGATCAATGGCGCGGCTTCGGTGTTCGTCCAGTCGCCCAAGGGGTTCGTTGCGCAGCCCATCGAGCTCGGGCGGCGCGACGAGCAGAGCGTGGAAGTGCTGAGCGGCCTGAAAGACGGCCAGCGCTACGTGGTGGCGAACAGCTTCGTGCTCAAGGCCGAGCTCGCGAAGGACAGCGTGCAAGAGTGATGTGTTCGCGCAGCGTTGCCCGCACATGGCGGTACGCGAACGCAGGCACGCAGGCGCAGGCACACAAGCGAATAGTCAAGTCTGGTCTGAGGATGATCGAAAATGTTTGAGCGGTTAATTGGCTTTGCCATTGCGCATCGCTGGCTGGTGATGTTGGCCACTGCCGCGGTAGCGGCGCTCGGTATCGGCAGCTACAGGCAGTTGCCGATCGATGCGGTGCCGGACATCACGAACGTGCAGGTTCAGATCAATACCTCGGCGCCCGGATATTCTCCGCTGGAAGCCGAGCAGCGTATTACCTGGCCGATCGAGACGGCCATGGCGGGCCTGCCGAATTTGCAGGAGACGCGCTCGATTTCGCGTTATGGCCTGTCCCAGGTGACGGTCATCTTCAACGACGGCACGGACGTCTATTTCGCAAGGCAGCTCGTCAACGAGCGCATTCAGGAGGCGAGAGACAAGCTCCCGCCCGGCGCAACGCCGTCCCTGGGGCCCACGTCGACCGGCCTTGGCGAGATTTTTCTCTGGACGGTGGAAGCCGCGGCGAACGCACGGAAACCCGACGGCACGCCCTATACGCAGGCGGACTTGCGCGAGCTGCAGGACTGGGTCGTGAAGCCGCAATTGCGCAACGTGCCGGGCGTCACCGACGTCAACTCGATCGGCGGGTACGTCAAGGAGTATCGCGTCGCGCCCAATCCGACCCGGCTGATGTCGTACGGGCTGACGCTGGCCGACGTCGTGCGTGCGCTCGAGCGCAACAACGAGAACGTCGGCGCCGGCTACATCGAGCGGCAAGGCGAGCAGTACCTGGTGCGCGTGCCGGGGCAGGCGCGCACCGTGGAAGACATCGCCAATATCGTCCTGACGAACGCGGGCGGGGTGCCGGTGCGCATGAAGGACGTCGGGCAAGTGGGCATCGGACGCGAGTTGCGCACGGGCGCCGCGACCGAGAACGGCAAAGAGGTCGTGCTCGGCACGGTGTTCATGCTGATGGGCGAAAACAGCCGCAGCGTGTCGAAGGCGGTGTCGTCGAAGATGGACGAGGTCAATCGCACCCTGCCGCCCGGCGTGAAGGCCGTGCCCGTTTATGACCGCACCGTGCTGGTCGAGAAAGCCGTCAATACCGTCAAGAAGAATCTGCTAGAGGGCGCGGTCCTGGTGATCGCGGTGCTGTTCGCTTTCCTCGGCAACATCCGGGCCGCGCTGATCACCGCGCTCGTCATCCCCTTGTCGATGCTCATGACCTTCACGGGCATGGTCAACGCTAAAGTCAGCGCGAACCTGATGAGCCTCGGCGCGCTCGATTTCGGCATCATCGTCGACGGCGCGGTCGTCATCGTCGAGAACTGCATACGGCGTCTCGCGCATGCGCAGGCCGCTGCTGGACGGCCGCTCACACGCGACGAGCGCTTCACCGAGGTGCTGGAAGCGTCGAGAGAAGCGAGACGGGCACTGATATTCGGACAACTGATTATCATGGTCGTCTATCTGCCGATCTTCGCGCTGAGCGGCGTGGAGGGCAAGATGTTCCATCCGATGGCGATCACCGTGGTGATGGCGCTTGCCGCCGCCATGGTGCTCACGGTGACGTTCATTCCGGCGGCGGTGGTGTTGTTCATCGGCGCACGCGTGCAAGAGAAGGAGAATCGCGTGATGGGTTGGGCCCGGCGCGCCTACGAGCCGGTTCTGGACACGTTCATGGGGCGCCCGAAGCGCGTGCTGGCGGCGGCCGTGGCCATCGTCGGCCTCACGTTGCTGCTGGCCACGCGCCTTGGCAGCGAGTTCGTTCCGAGCCTGAACGAAGGCGATCTCGCCATCTCCGCGCTGCGCATTCCGGGCACGAGCCTCACGCAGTCGGTCGCCATGCAGCAGTCGATCGAGGCCGCGCTCAAGGAAAAGTTTCCCGAGATCGAGCGGGTGTTCGCGCGCACGGGCACCGCGGAGATTGCCGCGGACCCGATGCCGCCCAACGCATCGGACGGCTACATCATGCTCAAGCCGCAGGATCAGTGGCCCGACCCGGGGAAAACGCGCGAGGATCTGGTGAAGGAAATCGAGGCCGTGCTGGCCGACTTTCCCGGCAACGTCTACGAGTTTTCGCAGCCGATCCAGTTGCGCTTCAATGAGCTGATTTCGGGCGTGCGCAGCGACGTGGCGGTCAAGGTCTTCGGTGACGACATGAACGTACTGAATACGACGGCCAACGAGATCGCAGCGGCGCTGCAGAAGGTGGCGGGCGCCACCGAGGTCAAGGTCGAGCAGACCAACGGCCTGCCGGTGCTCACGATCGAGCTGGATCGCGACAAGCTCGCCCGCTATGGCGTGAGCGTCGCCGATGTGCAGGACACGGTGGCTGCCGCCGTGGGCGGCCAGCAGGCGGGCACGCTGTTTCAGGGCGACCGGCGCTTCGACATTGTGGTGCGTCTGCCGGACGAACTGCGCTCCGATCTGGAGGCCATCAAGCGCTTGCCCATCGCGTTGCCGGTTGCCAACGCCGTAACCACCGCCGTGACGGCGACGCAGGGAGCCAGTGCGGCAATCGGCGCGGCCCCTTATGTTCCGCTCGCGGAGCTCGCGACCGTGAAGATCGGCCAGGGGCCGAATCAGATCAGCCGTGAGAGCGGCAAGCGCCGCGTGGTGGTGACGGCCAATGTCCGCGACCGCGACGTCGGCTCGTTCGTGGCCGACGCCCAGCAGCAGATCAGCGAGGACGTGCAGGTGCCGGCCGGTTACTGGATCTCGTGGGGCGGGCAATTCGAGCAACTGCAGAGCGCCAGCGAGCGCCTGAAGATCGTCGTCCCGGTTGCGCTATTGATGGTCTTTGTCCTGCTTTTCATCATGTTCAATAACGCAAAGGACGGCCTGCTCGTGTTCACGGGCATTCCCTTCGCGCTCAGTGGCGGCGTGGTGTCGCTGTGGCTGCGCGGGATTCCGCTCTCCATCACCGCCGCAGTCGGATTCATTGCGCTATCCGGGGTGGCGGTTCTGAACGGCCTCGTCATGATTTCCTTCATACGAAAATTGCGCGAAGATGGCGTCGATCTGCCGAGCGCCGTGCGCGACGGCGCACTCACGCGGCTGCGTCCGGTCTTGATGACGGCACTCGTGGCCTCGCTCGGCTTCCTGCCCATGGCATTCGCCACCGGCACCGGCGCGGAGGTGCAGCGGCCGCTCGCGACCGTCGTGATCGGGGGCATTCTCTCGTCGACGGCGCTCACGCTGCTGGTGCTGCCCGTGCTGTACCGGGTCGCCCATTCGGACTCGCTGCGCCGGCTCGTGCGCGAATCCCTCAAAATGGGCCGCCGCCGGCTTGCAAGCCGCGCCAGCGGCGGGTCGAGCGATAACTCGAGGTGAAATATCCATGCGCATATTGATCGTCGAAGACGAACCGAAGACCGGAAAATACCTGCAAAAAGGCCTTTCCGAAGCGGGCTACGTGGTCGACTGGGTGGAAGACGGCGTCAGCGGGCTCCATCAGGCGAGCACGGAAGACTACGACCTGATCGTGCTGGACGTGATGCTCCCCGGGCGGGACGGCTGGAGCGTGATCGAGGCGCTGCGGCGCGAACGGACCACGCCCGTGCTTTTTCTCACGGCGCGCGACGACGTGGGCGATCGCGTCAAAGGTCTCGAGCTCGGCGCCGACGACTACATGGCCAAGCCGTTCGACTTCGTCGAGTTGCTGGCGCGCGTGCGCTCCATTCTCCGGCGCGGTCAGCCGCGCGAGGCAACGACGCTGAGCGTGGCTGACCTGCATCTGGATCTCACACGGCGCAAAGCCACGCGTCAGGGGAAGACCATTCTGTTGACTTCCAAGGAGTTCTCGTTGCTGTGGCTGCTGATGCGCCGTGTCGGCGAGATCTTGCCGAGGGCGACCATCGCATCGCAGGTCTGGGACATGAATTTCAGCAGCGACACCAACGTCGTGGACGCCGCCATACGGCGGCTAAGGTTGAAGATCGACGACCCGTACGAGCTCAAGCTCATTCATACGGTCAGGGGCATGGGCTACGTTCTGGAACGTCGGGACGCAGGCGCTTCATGATCAAGCGTTTGCTGCCTACCACGTTGCGCTCGCGCCTGACGGTCCTGATCGTCATATCGACCTCGGCCATTCTCGCGCTCAGCGGATTCGCGCTCTATCAGGCACTCAAGACGCGCATAGAAAATACCGCGTCACAGGAGCTGGCGACCACCCTGTCTGCGCTGGGGGAGCATCTGGCGCGTGTCCCGAGCCGCGATGAAATCTTGCGCAACCCCGAGATCTGGATCGACCAGCTGCACGGCCATCAACGCCTCGATCTCGGCCTGTTCGACGCGGCGGGTGAGCGGATACTCGAAACGCAGGACTTCGTGGCTTATCGGCCGGCGCTCGCGGGGCCGTTGCACGACGGCATGACGGGCTATGCGGACAAGGACGCGAAGCGGCGCTACGTTGCTGCGCTCGTGACGCTGCAGGGCGGGGGCCCTGAAACGGTTCGCGTCGTCGTTCAGCTGGACGAATCGGGCGACCGCGCGCTGCTGCGCGGCTACGCGTACACGATCGTCGTGATCGAGGTGCTTGGGGTTCTGCTGGCGGCGGCGCTCGCGTATGGCATCGCGATGCTCGGCTTGAGCCCCTTGAGGCAGCTCGTGAAGCGCGCGGAGGAGATGTCCACGGCGCGTCTCGCGCAGCCCATGCCGGAGCTGGACACCGCAGGCGAATTGCGGGAGCTGGGGCGCGCATTCAACGGCATGCTGGCGAGGCTCAACGAATCCTTTGTCCGGCTGAGCCAGTTCTCTTCGAATCTCGCGCACGACATGCGCACGCCCCTGACGAACCTCGTGGCGGGCGCCCAGGTCGCGCTCTCCCAGCCCAGGACGAGCGAGGAGTACCGGGACATCATCGAGTCGAGCATCGACGAATATCAGCGGCTCTCGCGCATGATCGAAGATATGCTGTTTCTGGCGCGTTCGGAGAGCGCGAGGCAGCCGCCTGGCCTGCGCGATCTAGATGCCGTGGAGGAGGCGCGGCGGGTGGCGGGGTATTACGAGCCGATGGCGGAGGACGCATCCGTCGAACTGGAGGTGCGGGGGAAGGGCCGATTGCTGGCGGATCTCATGCTTTATCAGCGGGCGTTGAGCAATCTGCTCGCCAATGCGCTCGCGCATTCGCCTGCGGGATCGACGATCGTCATCGAGTGCGAGCCGTCCGCCTCCGGCACGCTGGTGAAGGTTTCCGATACGGGAGCGGGCATTGGCGTCGAGCATCGGGAAAAAATCTTCGAACGCTTCTACCGTGTCGATCCGTCGAGGAGCAACTCGGCGGGCGGAACCGGCCTTGGGCTCGCCATCGTCAAGTCGATCATGGAAAGCCACGGCGGAACGTGCGGCGTCGAGAGCGAACCCAACGTCCGCACGACGTTCTGGCTGCACTTCCCGGCGCGCGACGTCTAGCGGCGCACGGAGCACACGTTCGTGCGGCCGGCCGCGCGGTGTTGCGGCGCGGCCGGTATCACACTCGAAGCACAGTCGAAGCGCACTCGAACCTTAGTGCGCTGACATCTGGTCGTGCTGGTCGACCGCAGCCGAAGGTTCGCCGCGATGCGTTCCGGCCTCATGGCGCGCCTTGTTTTGCGCGATTTGCTGCGCATTGGGCGGGTACCGCGTCGGGCTCGACTGCGTCAGGCCGTCGTGTCGGGCCTGAACCAGTTCCTGGCGGACCTGATCACGTGTCTTGCCCTGTGGCTGCGTCTGCGCCAGCGCCGCCGGCGCGGTCGCGCCGAGTGCAACGGCAATCGCGACGAGCGCAATCGGGGATTTTGCGTTCATGGTGAATCTCCTTCTCTTTGGACTTCCGGATAAAGGAAGTCGGGTTGAACGGGCTTGACGGAGCGCCGGCGCAACGGCCATGCAAGCGGTCGTGAAGGGCGTGCTCGTTCGAACTGCCTGCCCGCCGCCTGGACCCGTTGCACGGCGCCCGTTGCACGGCGCCCGTTGCACGGCGCCCGTTGCACGGCGCCCGTTGCACGGCGCCCACTTCCTCGCTGGAAGCTGCGTTCAATATGGCTCACGCGCGGTGCGCCGACGTGATCGCAAGATGACGATTTGGGAGGAAAGGCGTGCGGCGGCGAAAGGCGCTGCGGGGATCGCATGACATCGTTGTCATTGGCTCGTCATGCCCCCGCACCGCCGGCACGTCACCATGCGTTCAGATCAGCACGACCCAGAGAGGATGAAATGCCGTTGCCACGCCTTCTTGTTTGTATGTTCTGCGTGGCGCTGCTGGCGGCTTGCGCACAGAGCGCGGACCGCGGCGCGTCGGCGCGCGGCCCAGTCGATAACGCCGGCCAGCCCGCACTGCTGCCCGGCGAGCAGATCGACTATGCAGGACATCGATGCGGCAACCCGAACACCCATGTGAAAACGCACCTCTGCCTTTTTCCGCGCCGGCCATCGTGACGCTGACGGCGCGGCACTGACAGCATCCGGCCATAGTCCGCACAGCCGCTATCCCAGAAGGGATAGAATCCGCTCATACTTGCATTCGATCAGGCTCCGGGTGCAACGCGCAGGAAAGCCATGCTCGCCGCAAGCGCCCATGGTGCCGGGGTTATAAGCGCAATAATAAGTTCCACATGTGAAAATCGCTATGGGCTCGAGCGGGCGCGGATGCCAGAATGCGGGCCGCTCCGCAAGGCACAAACTGTCGCCTTGGCGAGTCGCGCACGCACCTGGAGGTCCCCTCATGAAAAACCACGGCCTGTCACGGCGAGGTTTTCTCAAAGCCAGCATGCTGGCGGGCGTGGCGGTATATGTGGCGCCGTTCGGCAGCCGCGCATTCGCTGCCCTGTTCGAAGAAAAACTCCTCACGCCGGTCAAATGGGATGCCGCCAACGGCACCCCCAAGTTCCGTATCGACGGCATTGCCAAAGTCACGGGCTCGAAAATCTTCGCGCGCGATGTGCGCGCGTCGGACATGCCCCATTGGCCGCAGCAGCAGGCCCACGCGCTGATCCTGCGCGCGACCCGGGCCGACCGCCTCTATGAAGGCTTCGACCTGACGCTGCTCGGCGACGATCTCAAGCCCGAGCGCATCGTCACCGCCGAGGACCTCGCGCGTGACGGTATCGCGTTCCCGGCTTTCTACGGCGACGACATGCTGCTGCCCGCGGGCAAGACACCCGCCTACCTGGGCCACGCCGTCGCGATTCTCATCTACCACGACTTCGCGCGCTTCCGCTTCGCGAAGAACCTGCTCAAGTTCCGCGACGACGTGATTCGCTACGGCGCGGTCACCGGGCCGCTCGAACGCGATCCGTGGGGCACTTTCCGCTTCGTGCGCGTGGGCGGCAAGACGCCGTATGACGACGACGCCTATTCGAGCCTCAAGGACGCACCGATTTTCCCGAGCATGATGCGCAAGCATCAGCCGGTCTGGCCGGACGCCAACGCGCACGGCAAGGTCGACGAGCAGGGCATGGCATACGCCGCCCAGATCGCCGACGAACTCGATCATCCGTCTGCGGATTGGCTGGTGTTCGACCGCGAATACAACACGCAGTCGATCGACACCGCCGCGCTCGAGCCCGACAACGCCAACGGCTGGTACGACGCCGCCACGCAGTCGCTGCACCTCGTGGTGCCGACGCAGTCGCCGCTCGAAGTCGCGGGATCCGTCGCGGAAATGGCTGCGAAGAGCCACTACCCGGTCAAGCAGTTGTTCCTGCACCCGTGCTACACGGTCGGCTACGGCTCGAAGGATCACTTCAACGTGCCGTACTACGGGCTCGTGGCCGCGCTCTATGGCGACGGCCGCCCGGTGCGTTTCGCGAACGACCGCTATGAGCAGTTCCAGACCTCGCTCAAGCGCCACGCGTTCAAGATGCATTACCGCATCGCCGTCGACCGCAAGACGGGGCTGCTGCAGTCGTTCAAGGGCGACTTCGAGGCAAACGGCGGCGGGCGCTGCAACTTCTCGCCTTCGGTGGCGATGGTGGGCGCGACGGCCGCGCAATCGATCTACTACTTCCCGAAGAACGACTTCGCCACGGTGGCGATCGCCTCGCGCGCGATCGACGCGGGCTCGGCGCGCGGCTACGGCACGCTGCAGAGCATGGCCGCGACCGAGATGGCCATCGACGAAATCGCCGCGCAGCTCGGGGTCGATCCGATCGATTTCCGTCTGAAGAATGCGCTGCGCTCGGGCATGAAGAACACCCAGGGCGCGATTCCCGCGGGCGCGATCCGCGTGGACGATGTGCTCGAACGCGCGAAGGTCCATCCGCTGTGGACGCAGCGCGAAAAGCGCAAGGCCGAGTACGAGGCCGCCAACCCGGGCAAGCGCTATGGCGTGGGCTTCGCCTGCGTGCAAAAGGACTTTGGTACGGGCTCCGAAGCATCGCTCGCGAAGGTCGAGATCGACGAGAACGGCGCCATCACGCTTCATCACACGGGCGCGGAGATCGGCACGGGCATGTCGACCTCGCAGGCCGTGGCCGTGGCGAAGTGGCTCGGCAAGCCCGCAGCGGACATCCGCGTGGCCGTGACCGACTGGCCGGACCTGCCGATGGTCACGAGCGGCGACCCCTACATCATGAGCCAGGCCGATCAGGACAAGTTCAGCGCCAATCCGCGCTGGACGCCGAACATCGCCTCGCCGTCGAGCGCCACGAACTCCGCGTTCTACTTCACGCACAGCACGCGTGAAGCCGCGCGCGCCGTGTTCCGCTATGGCCTGTGGCCGGCGGCCATGTCGATCTGGACGCAGGGTCTCGGCGGCGGGCAGGCCGCGCCGCTCGTCGTGCGCATCGAAGACGCGCGCTGGGTGGACGGCAAGCTGACCGCCGCAGGCCTCGAGCCGCTGCCGCTCGAACAGCTCGCGAAACAGGCCCATGCGCTGGGCCTCGCGACTGGCGCGGTCGTGCACGTGTTCAATCGCTGGCAATGGGCCGAAGCCGAATTCGATGTCGGCGGTGCGGTCGAGCGCCTGCCGATCGACGGTCTTTCGCTGCGTTATGGCACGGCCAACGCGGGCGAGAGCGGCACGCCCGCAGCGGCCACGGCGGCCCCGGACGCGGCGGCACGCAAGGGCGCGCCCGTTGCCATGGCGCCCGCGACGCTGCCGCCCACGGCGAACGGCTATCGCGTGCTGGACCGCAAGCGCGTGTTCATCCCGCCGATGAGCCGCAACAACGCGGCGGTGACCTACTACAGCGCGGTCGGCACGCTCGTCGAGCTCGCCGTGCACGAGGCCACGGGCAAGGTGGAGCTGCTCACGCATCACTCGATCATGGAGTGCGGCAACCAGATCTCGCCGCAGCTCGTCTCGGGCCAGCTGCAGGGCGGTGTCGCCATGGGCATCGGCCACGCGCTGCACGAATATCTGCCGCTCTATGAAGACGGCCCCGGCAACGGCACCTGGAACTTCAATCGTTACCACGTGCCGCGCGCATCGGACGTCGCCGTCTGGACGCAGACCGGCGAAGTGCTGCCGGCGCTCTCCGAAACCGATCCGCCCAAGGGCATTGCCGAAGTGGTGATGATTCCCGTGGTGGGCGCGGTCGTGAACGGTGTCGCGCACGCCATCGGCCATCGCTTCACCGACTTGCCGGTGACCCCGCAAAAAATCCTGGAGGTGCTCGCATGACGCTCGCCCAATCCGCTGCATCCGCGGCCAGCGCCAGCGCCGCCGCAGTGGCTTCACAGGCTGCTTCGCAAGCAGCAAGCCAACCTGACGCTGCATCTGCCGCGCAACCGGCCTCGCAACCCGCCGCGCAAGCGGGTGCGGCAGCGCCCGCGCCCGTTGAGCGTCCGCTCGTGCAGTACAAGCCGAAAGCGCTCTCGCTCACCATCAACGGCAAGGACGTCGGCCCGCTGCAGGTGCCCGAGGGCCTCATGATGATCGAGTTCCTGCACGAGTACGCGGGCCTGACCGGCTCGCGCCTCGGCTGCGGGCAGGGCGTCTGCCACGCGTGCGTGGTGATCCTCGACAAGCCGGACGGCTCGAGCGAGGAAATGCGCACCTGCATCACCGGCGCGCACTTCTTCAATGGCCGCAAGATCCGCACGATCGAAGGGCACGCCAAGCGCAACGAGGCCGGCGAGGTGGTCGAGCTTTCGCCCATCCAGCAGAAGTTTCTCGATCACTTCAGCTTCCAGTGCGGCTACTGTACGCCGGGCTTCGTCAACGCGGCGACCGTGCTGCTCGAACGCCTCAAGCGCGAGCCGGTCGCGAAGGCCGACGTGGAAAGCACGATCATGTCCGCGCTCGACGGCCACATCTGCCGCTGTACGGGCTATGTGCGCTACTACGAAGCGGTGAAGGACGTGGTGATGAGCACGCCCGGACTCGTGAAGGACGCGGCATGAAGCGCGCTCTCCTGACCCGCTTCGCGCACGGCGTGCTGCTGGCCGCCTGCGCGCTCACGCTCGCGGCCTGCGGCCGCGAGGAATCGTCCACTTCGGGCGCGGCGTTCACGCCCACGCCCGAGCAGGTCGCGCGCGGCCGTTACCTCACCAGGGCCGCCGACTGCGCCGCATGCCACACCGCGAAGGACGGCGCGCCGTTCGCGGGCGGCGCGCCGCTCGCTTCGCCGTACGGCACCTTCTACGGCTCGAACATCACGCCGGACAAGGACCACGGCATCGGCAACTGGAGCGCCGACGACTTCTATGCCGCGCTGCACGACGGCAACGCGCGCGGCAAGCGGCTCTATCCGTCGATGCCGTATACGTCGTACCGGCAGCTCTCGCGCGCCGACACCGACGCGATCTACGCCTACCTGATGACGGTGAAGCCGGTCGCGGTGGCCAACCAGGCGAACGACCTGAAGTTCCCGTACAGCTTGCGCTTCGGCATGGCGTTGTGGGACATGGTGTTCCTGAAGGATGCGCTGCCCGATGCCTCGGCGGGGCAGTCCGCCGACTGGCAGCGCGGCCGCTATCTCGCGAACGCGCTCGGCCACTGCGCCGAATGCCATACGCCGCGCAACGTGTTTGGCCAGCTCGTCGATGCGAAGCCGCTCTCGGGCGCCGCGCTTGGCCGCGTGGTCGCGACGGACATCACGCCCGCGGGTCTCGCAGGCCGCGGCTGGACCGCCGCCGATCTGCAGACGTTCTTCAGCGTCGGCATTGCGCCGCAAGGCTCGGCGTTCGGCGAGATGTATCCGGTCGTGCACCTGAGCACGCAGTACCTGAACAAGGACGATGTGCGCGCGCTGTCCGTCTATCTGCTCGGCGACACGCCGCCGGCGCCGCAGCCCGTGAAGGCCGTGGACGCCGACGCAGCGCAGCTCGCGGCCGGCCGCTCGGTGTATCTCGCCGTGTGCGCGGGCTGTCACGGGCTGGCGGGCGAGGGCAAGCCGCACGTGGCGGTGCCGATGAACGGCAACTCGACGGTGCGTCAGGCCGATCCGCACAATCTGCTCGTGGCGATGCTCGACGGCATCGATACGCAGAAGTTCGCGGGCCTGGAAGACATGCAGGCGATGCCGGCGTTCGCGTCCACCCTCAGCGACGATGAGCTCTCGCAACTGGCGAACTACCTGCGCGCGACGTGGGGCGGGCAGAGCGCGAATGTTGTGGCGGCGGATGTGAAGGCGCTGCGGTAAGCGTTGGATCAAGCGCTGTATCAGGCGCTGCATACGCTAATAAAAAAGCGGGCCTCGAATTTCGAGGCCCGCTTTTTTGTGCACTTTAGTCTGCGTTCCTGCTGCTCAACAACCGCTCCAGCGGTTCAGGCAGGCCACGATTCGGCTTGACTGGCGGCTGGGCGAAACTGCCTTTGGTCGCCTTTTTCGGGCTCAGGCGGATCAGGCCTTCAAGCTGGGTGATCGCGCTCGATACACCATCGACCACTGGCACCGGCAGTTCGTGACGGATCTCGCGCGCGAGTCCTGCGAGCGGCGCGCCCGCGATGATGATGACGTCGGCGCCGTCGTTCTCGACCACCTCGTTGCACAGCGCCTTGAGGCGTTGCGCGTAATCCTGCTGCACGCTGCCGATATCGCGCAGCGGTTCCTCGAGTGCGCGGATGCTCGCGAGCCTGCTCGCCAGATGGCTGCGCTCGACCGTCTCGCGGTACCACGCCTTGATACGCGGCGAAATCGCGATGATCGAAAAGCGCTGCCCCAGCGTGGCGGCGGTCATCAGCGACGCTTCGGTCAGCCCGACCACCGGCACGTCGAGCAACTCCTTGATGCCCTGCAGGCCCGGGTCGCCGAACGCCGCGACCACGACGCCATCGTAGGTGCCAGCGCGTTCGGCAGCCACGCACGCGCTCGCGTACGCGCCCACCAATGCTTCGAAGCGCGTCTCGATGTACGCGACGCCAAACGGCGCGGTCGCGACTTCGATCTCGGTGCCGGGCGAGGCGCTGCGCTGCGCTTCCGCCTTGATCAGCGTCGAGACGCTCTCGGAGATATTAGGGTTGATCACGAGGATCTTCATGTGGCGCTCCAATCTCAGAGGTCGAGGTACTGCGGTTTGCCGGCCGCGAGAAACTGGCCCCGGCCCGCTTCAGGCTCGAGATAGCGGCCGTTCTCGACCAGCAGTTCGCCGCGCGACAGGCAGTGCTTCGGCCAGCCGTGGACGGTGCGGCCCTCGTAGGGCGTGTAGTCGACGTTGTGGTGCAGGGCGTCGTTCGCGATGGCGACTTGCTTGAGCGGGTCCCACAGCACGATGTCGGCGTCGGAGCCGACCGCGATGGTGCCCTTGCGCGGATACAGGCCGTACAGCTTCGCGGGATTCAGCGACGTCAGCTCGACGAATTTGTGCAGCGACAGCTTGCCGTGGCTCACGCCGTCGAACAGCAGCGCGAGCCGCGTCTCGATGCCGGGGATGCCGTTCGGGATGTGCTCGAACGAGACTTCTTCGCCGCCGGGCTTCTTGCCCTGGGGATCGTCGTACGAGAACGGTGCGTGGTCGGACGAAAACACGCTGAAAATGCCGCGCTTCAGTGCGCTCCACACGGCCTTCTGGCTCGACGAGTCGCGCGGCGGCGGACTGCACACGCATTTGGCGCCGTGATAGCCGTCTTCATGGCCGAGGTCTTCCGCAGTCAGATACAGATACTGCGGGCAGGTCTCGGCGTAGATATGGAGGCCGCGCCGCTGCGCCCATTCGATCTGCTCGATCGCATCCTGGCCCGACACGTGAACGATCAGGATCGGCACGTCGACGAGTTCGGAGAAGGCAATCGCACGGTGCGTTGCCTCGCGCTCGACGGCGGCGGGGCGCGAGAGCGCGTGATACTTCGGCGCGTGCTTGCCCGCTTCGGTGAGCTTGTCGGTCAGCCATGCGATGCAGTCGGAGTTCTCGGCATGCACCATGACCAGCGCCTGATTGCGGCGCGCCACGTCCATCACTTCGAGGATCTCGCGGTCGCTGAGCTTGAGATCGTCGTAGGTCATGTAGATCTTGAACGACGTGTAGCCGGCCGCGATCAGTTCCGGCAGTTCGCGCTCCAGCACCTCGGGCGTGGGATCGGAGACGATCAGGTGGAACGCGTAGTCGGTGACCGCGCGGCCGTCGGCGCGGCGATGGTAGTCGGCCACGGCGGCCTTGAGCGACTGTCCCTTTTCCTGCGCGGCGAACGGGATCACCGTAGTGGTGCCGCCGCACACGGCGGCGCGCGTGCCGCTCAGGAAGTCGTCGGCCATCTTCAGCCCTTCGGGCATGGGCTGATCGAGATGGCAGTGCGCGTCGATGCCGCCGGGCAACGCCAGCAGGCCGGTCGCGTCGATCTCGCGCGCGCCTGCGCCAAGCTCGCGGGCCAGCGCCACCACGACGCCGTCCTTCACGCCAATATCGCAGTTAAAGCGCTCGGACGCGGTCACCACGTCGGCATTGCGGATCACGAGGTCGTATCCGGTTGTCATGGTGTTTGTCATGTTGTGTCTCTCACGCAACTTCGGTGAACAGGCGGCCCCAGCCTTCGAGCCGGGTCGTGTCGTAGCCCGCGAGCTTCAGCGACTTCCACACCACGGTGGAGATCGTGTCGTAGAGCGGGATGCCGTGCTGCCGCTCCACTTCGTCGGCCAGATGCGCGGCATGCAGATTGGTGCAGTAGGTGACGATCGCATCGGGGCCCTGGGCCGCGACTTCGCGAATCTGTGCACGCAGCGTGTCTTCGGTCACTTCGGAGAACTGGAAATTCACCTTCAGGCCGAGATGGCTTTCGCAAGAGCAGTCGATGCCGTTCTCGCGATAATTGGCCACGATCTTCTGCTGGACTTCCTCGATGTACGGGCTGACCAGGCCGAACTTGTTCACGCCGGTCTGCGCCAGAATTTCGTTCAGCGCCAGGATCGAAGTGGTGGCGGGGATGCCCGTCGCCGCTTCGATTTCGCGGCACAGGCGACGGTCGCTCTCGAAGCCGAGCCAGCCCGATGACGTGCCGTTCCATGCGATCACATCGACCTTGGCGTCGGCCAGCAGGCGTGCGGCCTGAATGATGTTGGTGGTGTCGAATTGTCCGAGCGCCTGCTCGGACAGCGAAATCTCGGTAACCGTGAAGCGCGAGAAATGGGCGCTGACGCCGGGCAGTTGGGCCACCATCGCGCTCGTGATGGGTTCGAGCGCGGTGTTGGACGACGGGGTCAGCATGCCGAGCAGGACGCGTTGGGTCATGATGGAGTCTGCAATCGAAGGCTAAAGGGGAAAGAGATCAGACGGGCAGCTTGCGTTCGTAGTCGATCATCGTCGAACAGACGAACAGGCCAGCGCCCGCAGCGGCGAAAAACATCAGCGCCAGAAAGTATGAGCCGGTAGTTTGCACGATCAGGCCAACGATGATCGGCACGAGCACGCCGCCGATATTGCCGCCGAGATTCATGAAGCCGCCAAGAAAGCCGACCTTGTTGCGGGTGCCGAGGATCGAGGGCAGGCACCAGTACAGGCCGCACCAGCGCAGGAAAAACAGCGTGGAGGCGAGCAGCACCACCACCGTTACCGGATCGCGGACATAGGCGACCGAGAAGATCGATGCCGTGGCCAACACAGCCGCGATGCCGAACAGCGTGCGCATCACGCGATTGGGCGAACCGCCCGCCGCCTTCCACTTGTCGGCGATCCATCCGCCCACGAGTTCACCCACGAAACCGCTAAAGAAGATCGCGAAGCTGGCGCCGCCCATCTGCTGGATATTGAAGCCGTAAGACTTGTTCAGATAGTTCGGCATCCAGGTGAGCAAGCCGTAGAACAGCGAATTGAAGCACATCCAGCCGAAGAACATGCCCCACACCGAGCGGTAGCGGAAGAAGTCGAGGCTGCGGCCGCTGGCATTAACCGGCTCGGCTGAATGCTCTTCCTGCAGGGCTGCTTCGAGATAGTCCGCTTCGGCCTGATTCACAGCCGGATGCTCGCGCGGGTTGTTGCGGATGTAGTACCACGCAAGCAGGCCGGCAAGCATGGTGCCCACACCGGCCACCACGAAGGAGGTGCGCCACGAGCCGAACTCGCTGATCAACCCGGAAATGATCACCGCGCCGAGCGCCGCGCCGAGCGGGGCGCCCCCGTCGAGCAGCGTCGCGCCACGGCCGCGCTCGTGGCGCGTCATCCACAGGGTGTTGAGCTTGCCGCCCGCGGGGTAGATCGGTGCTTCGGCTGCACCGAGGCCCAGACGGGTGAGGATCAGCGCAGGGGCCGTCGTGCAGATGGCGGCGATGCCCTGGAAGAAGCCCCAGAACAGCGTGGCGCACGCGATCACGATGCGCGGCTTGAAACGGTCAGCGAGCATGCCGCCCGGAATCTGCATGAACGCATAGGTCCAGAAGAACGAGCTGAGAATCAGCCCCTGCATGCCAGGGGCGATATTGAATTCCCTGGCGATGAGCGGCATGGCGACGGACAGCGAGGCGCGGTCCACATAGTTGATCGAAATGAGCATCAACATGATCAGAAAGATTCGCCAGCGTACGCCGGTCCTGGCCTCGGCCTGCACGGCCGCATTTGCGGTTCGCATCTATGTCTCCTCCGTTCGCCTGGTCACGGCCTTCGGGTTTCATGTCTGTGGCCGGACCGCTCCCGGCCCGGTGCGCTGTGTGCGCAAACGCAGTATATGATTTCTAATTATAAATTACAAGTTACGTAAACTTATGATTTTATTGATATTTAATTTTTGTAGATAGTCGGAGGGGAGTATAGGAAAATTAAGCAAGGGCGGAAGACACAAACGGATGCAAGCAAGGAAGCAAGCAACATGGACACGAAGTCACTACCGGCCGATGCACGCAAGCGGATCAGCCTGCGCGGCACGGGGATGTATGCGGCAATCGCGGAGCGATTGCGCGAGATGATTCTCGAAGGGGAGTTGCCGCCCGGCGAACATATCGACGAGAAAGCGCTGTGCGAGCAGTTCGACATTTCCAGAACGCCTTTGCGCGAAGCGCTCAAGACGCTGGTGACCGAGGGGCACGTGACGCACCGGCAGCACATGGGCTTTCAGGTTGCGCCGATCAACAAGGACGAGATCGCCGCCATCTTCGAAGTCCTGCACGGGCTGGAGGAAATTGCCGGACGGCTCGCCGCGCAGCGCATCGACGACAAGCAGATGAAGGTGTTGCTGGAGCGCCATCATGCGATGGAAGCGTTTCATCGCGACGGCAAGCGCACGGCCTACTATCGCGCCAACCAGAAAGTGCACCAGCAGATCGTCGATGTCGCGAGCAATCCGGTGCTCTCTGACTTGTACGCCTCGTTGATGAGCAAGATTCACCGTGCGCGAGGGGCGGCCAATGCCGATGTGTTCCGCTGGGCCGAATCGCTGGGCGAGCACGGCGCAATCCTGGACGCGCTGGGCAAGCGCGATGGCGCGAGCCTCGCGCGGCTGCTGCGCGAGCATTCCGAGCACACGGCGGCGGAAGTCATGAAAGTGCTGCAGCCGGCGAGCGACGCGAGCCGGCGTTCACGATGATCTTTTTCATGTTGTCCTCGAAGGTTGGGAGTAGTCTTCGATACGCCACGCGAGGGCGCTAACCTTGCCGGGTCTGCACACGCGCGCGCATCAAACCCTGACGAATTACTAACGATATGACCTGAGGAGCCACGCCGATGCCAAGCCCTGACGGAACCCTTGACGGAAGCCTCATCGCAGTCGTGGCGGCGGCAGTCGCCTTCGTGGGCAGCCACTTCATCTTGTCGCATCCATTGCGCAAGCCGCTGGTGGGCGTGATCGGCGAGTTCGCGTTCATGGTTCTCTACTCGCTGGTCTCGTTCGCGACGCTCGGCTGGATGGTCGTGGCCTACCGGCGCGCGCCGCTGACCGAACTGCTCTGGGCGGTCGGCAACGGCCTCTGGGTCGTGGTGACGGTGGTCATGCTGATCGCCTCGATCCTGCTGATGGGCTCGCTGATCCGCAATCCCGCGTTGCCCACGGGCGGGCGGCCCGGCGCGTTTCCGGAAGCGGCGCTCGGCGTGTACGCGGTCACGCGGCATCCGATGATGTGGGCCTTCGCTCTGTGGGGGCTGTGCCATATCGCGGTGTATCCGGTCGGCAAGAACATCGTGGTTGCGGTGGCAATGATCGTGCTCGCGCTGGTGGGTTCCGCCTTGCAGGACCGCAAGAAGGAGCGCCTGCAGCCCGCGCAGTGGCCCGCGTGGGAGGCGAAGACGAGCTACCTGCCGTTCGCGGCCATCGTGGCGGGCCGTGCGCGGCTTGGCGGCTTCGGCATGCATGCGCTGGCGGGCGGTCTCGTCGTCTGGCTCGTCGCGACCTGGGCGCACGGGCCGCTCGCCGGCATGGCCGCGGGCATCTGGCGCTGGTTTTAACCCCGGTTTTTGCGCCGGTTTTTGCGCGGACTCCAGCGTCGCCGCGCGAGCGCGTCGCGCGGCGACGCATCAGGGCCTCAGAGCTTCGGCTGATCGGTCGGGTCCATCGAGGTTCCCGGCATGCCTTGCGTGCGCGCGCTGACCTCGAGTTCCTGCGCGAGCGCCGCGCGACGCTCGTCGGTGGGCTTCGCGTGCTGTGCATTGTCGAGCGCCGGAACGATATAGCCGCTCACCATCTGCCGGAACATCTGCACGTTCTTCGCGTCGCGCAGGCCGCCTTCGATCGGCAGCATGCTCGTCATCACGATCACCGTGTTGCGCTTGGGCAGCACCGTGATGAACTGCCCCTTGAAGCCCATCGCGTCGTACTCGGGCTCGCTCTGCACGATGTTGTTGACCCACCAGTAGTAGCCGAAGTAGGGCGACACCGCCGGTGTCGTCATCTGCGCGATCCACTGCTGGGGCACCACCTGGCGGCCCTGCCAGCGGCCGTGATCGAGCACGAGCATGCCGATCTTCGCCATGTCCACCGCGCGCAGCCGCAAGCCCCAGCCCGCCGAAACCAGCCCCTTTTGATCGGCGCGTTCCCAGGCCGCGTGCTGCATGCCGAGCGGCTCGAACAGATGCGTCTGCGCGTAGCGCTCGATGGGCTCGCGCGCCGCCGCGCTCAACATGGCCGAAGTCAGAATCGGATTGATGTCCGTGTATTCGAACACCGTGCCGGGCGCGGCCTGTGGACTCGTTGTGGCCGCAAGCTTCAGGCGATCGGGCGCGGCGTAGTAGATGGGATCGTCCTTCGGGCGGAAGTCGTAGTGCAGGCCGCTCGACATCGACAGCACGTGGCGCAGTTCGATGTTGCGCTTGTCGGCGAGGTCTGCACGCAAGTCGGGACGCCACGCGCCCAGTTTGTCTCCCACCGAATCGTTCAGACCGATCGCGCCCTGGTCGATCAGGATGCCCGCGACCAGTGACGTGACCGACTTGGTCACGGAATACAGCTCATAGTTGGCGTTGCGCGATGCGCCCGCGCCATAGCGCTCGAAAATCAGCTTGCCGTCCTTCACCACGAGCAGGCTGTAGACGTCGAGTTTCTGATCGCGGATCCATTGCGAGAGCCGCACGAGTTCGCGCGAATCGACGCCCACGTCCTCGGGCGTAGTGGACTCGATGCCGGCTTCGATGCCGGTTTCGTGGAGCGGGGCGGGCGCGGCGCCCGCTTGCTGTGCGCAAGCCGCGAAGGGTGCGAGCGCGCTCGCGCCGAACACGAGCGGCGCGACGCGCGCGAGCAGCGCGCGCACGACCGGCGATGCGCGCCGTGAATGGGACGGCGAAAACACGGGGAGCGGCGGGACCGGCAGGGTTGTCATCGTCGCGGTTTCCATCAGGTTTCAGGGGCGTCGTTGAATGCGGTGGCCGTGCCAGGAATCCCCTGGGTCTGGCGGCTCTTTTCGAGTTCCTCGCGCAGCGCCTGGGTTTTCGCGGCGGTTTGCGCCGGTTTGCTCGCGGGCTGGAGCGCGGGAAGAATGTAGTCGTTGACCATGCGCCGATACTGCTGGAGGTAGGTCGCGTCGCGCAGCCCGCCTTCGGTGGGCAGCAGGCTCGTCATCACGACCACGGCGTGCTGCGCGGGCAGCACCGTGATGAATTGCCCCTTGAAGCCCATCGCGCCGTACTCGGGCTGGCCTTTCTCGACCACGTGCTGGATCCAGCAGTAATAGCCGTAGTCGGCGGCGGCGGGCGAGGGCGTCGCCATCTGCTTGATCCATGCGGCTGGCACGACCTGCTTGCCGTGCCAGCGTCCGCCGTCGAGCAGCAGCATGCCGATCTTCGCCATGTCCACGGCGCGCAGGCGCAAGCCCCAGCCGCCCGATACGGCGCCCGTCTTGTCGGCGCCGCTCCAGCGGTAATGCGACATGCCGAGCGGCCCGAACAGCTTCTCGCGCGCGAACTGGTCCTCGGGCTCTTGCGCGGCAATCGCGACGGCCGTGCCCGTGAGCACGGGATTCACGTCGATATAGTCGAAGTGCGTGCCGGGCGCCGCCGCCGTGGCGCGGCTCGTGACCGCGACGCGCAGCCGGTCGGGCGCTTCGTAGTAGAGCGGGTCCGTGCCTTCGCGCGTCTGGTAGCTAAGGCCGCTCGACATCGACATCAGGTGGCGCAGCTCGATGTTCTGCTTGTCGGCGAGTTCGCTCGCGAGGTCGGGCCGCGCCTGCGCGATCATGGGCGCGACTTTCGTTGCGGGGCTGAGCTTGCCTTCGCCCACCAGGATGCCGGTGAGCAGCGCGGTAATCGTCTTCGTGACCGAGTACAGCTCGTAGTTGTTGTCACGCGCGAGGCCGTCGCCGTAGCGCTCGAACACGATCTTGCCGTCCTTCACGACCACGAGGCTGCGCACGTCCATCTTGTCGGTGCGCAGCCATTGCGACAGGCGTACGAGCGGCGCCGAATCGACGCCGACCGATTCGGGCACTACCGTGGGCATGTCCTGTGCCGCTGCATCGGCGGCTTGCGCTGCGTGCGCCGCCGATGCGCCGGCGACGATCGCCGCTGCCGCCGCCATCCGGCACAACGTTTGAGGCACTCTCATCGATTGCTCCTGATTCGTTTTGCTTAATAATGCGGCGCGACCGCCCGCTCCTTAAACGACCTCGCTGAACAGACGCCCCCAGCCCTTGACACGGCGGGTGTCGTAGCCGGCGAGCTGGAGCGACTTCCAGACCACCGTGGAAATCGTGTCGTAAACGGGAATGCCGGTCTCTTCCTCGAGCGCACTCACGAGATGCGCGGCCTTCAGGTTCGTGCAGAAGGTCGTGATCGCGCGCGGCCTGGCAGCGGCTACCGCAAGTACCATCTCGCGGATCTGGTCGGCCGTGACTTCGGAGAACGAAAAATTGTCCTTCAGGCCCAGGTGCCGCTCGGCGACGCAGTTCAGGCCAACGCTGCGGTAGTTGGCGACGATCTTGTCCTGCACCTCTTCGAGGTAGGGCGTGACGAGGCCGAATTCGTCGGCGCCGGTCTTCCTGAGGATCTCATTGAGCGCGAGCACGGAGGTCGTGGCGGGGATGCCGGTTGCCTCGGTGATGCGGCGGCACAGGCGCTCGTCGGCCTCGAAGCCGAGCCAGCCCGAGGACGTGCCGTTCCATCCGATCACATCGACCTTGGCGTCGGCGAGCAACTCGGCGGCTTGCAGAATTTTCGTGTCGTCGAACTGGCCGAGCGCCTGGTCCGAGAGCGAAATCTCCGTCACGGGAAAGCGTGCGAAGTGCGCGGAGACATCGGGCAGGCCCGCGACCATCGCGCTCGTGAGCGGCTCGAGCGCGGTGTTGGACGACGGCGTGAGCATGCCGAGAAGGGTACGCTTGTTCATGTCGATATCTAAAGGTGAAGTGCTGAATGAGTGAGACGAGATGCGGATGCAGCGGATCGCGTCTATAGAGATTCAATCGGGATTCAAACGAGATTCAAATGAGATTCAAACGGGAATCTTCTTTTCGTAATCGATGATGCTCGAGCACACCAGCAGGCCGACGCCGGCTGCCGCGAAGAACATCAGCGCGAGGAAGTACGAGTGAGTGAGCTGCACGATCGCGCCGACGATGATCGGCACCGAGATGCCGCCGATATTGCCGCCGAGATTCATGAATCCCCCCAGAAAGCCGACCTTGTTGCGTGTGCCGAGCGAGGACGGAATGCACCAGTAAAGACCGCACCAGCGCAGGAAAAAGAGCGTGGTCGAGAGCAGCGCCACCACGGCGACGGGGTTGGTGACGTAAGCAACCGAAAAGATCGACACGGTGGCCACCACCGCCGCGATGCTGAAAAGCGTGCGCATCACCACGTTCGGACGGCCGCCCGCGGCCTTCCACTTGTCGGCGATAAAGCCGCCGATCAGCTCGCCAACAAAGCCGCTGAAAAAGATGATGAAGCTCGAGCCGCCCATCTGCTTGATGTCGAAGCCGTGCACCATGTGCAGGTAGTTCGGCATCCAGGTGAGGAGTCCGTAGAACACGGTGTTGAAGCACATCCAGCCGAAGAACATGCCCCACACCGAGCGGTACTTGAAGAAGTCGCTCGAGCGGCCCGAGAGCGAGGCGGGCTCGAGCGCGGCGTCGCTGGCGTGCGATTCCTCGATATACGCGGCTTCCAGTTCGTTCACGCCGGGATGCTCGCGCGGCGTATTGCGCACATAGGACCACGCGAGGATGCCGGCGAGCACGGTGCCGATGCCCGCCACCGCGAACGCGAGGCGCCACGAGCCGAGCATTGCGATGAGCCCGGTGATGAGGATCGCACCGAGCGCCGCGCCAAGCGGTGCGCCGCCATCGAGCAGGGTCGCGCCGCGGCCACGCTCGGTCTGCGTCATCCACAGCGCGTTGAGCTTGCCGCCGGCGGGCATGATCGGCGCTTCGGCGGCGCCGAGTCCGAGGCGCGTGAGCAGCAGGCTCGGGGCGCTCGTGCATAGCGCGGCGATGGCCTGGAAGAAGCCCCAGAAGACCGTGGCGCAGGCGATCACGATGCGTGGCTTGAAGCGGTCGGCGAGCATGCCGCCGGGGATCTGCATGAACGCATAGGTCCAGAAGAACGAGCTGAGGATGAGCCCCTCCATGGCCGGGCCGACATTGAACTCCTTCGAGATGAGCGGCATTGCAACCGACAGCGACGCGCGGTCGATGTAGTTGATCGCAATGAGGCTCAGCATGACCAGAAAAATCTTCCAGCGGACGGTGGACTTGCGTACCGCCATTGCGGCAACACCGGATGTTGATGACATGAACTGCTCCTGGGATGGGCGGATGTTTTCATGACGTCGCGCAACGTTGGGACAGAGTATAGAATTAGAGATCTATAATTACAAATGCATTAAGTTATTGATTTATATGAAAACATGAAGAAATTCAGGGTATGTCCCAGGATCGTGTTAAGCTTCGACCACGATGAATCAGTCGAACGGAACCCCACTGTTGTTGCGCACCCGCGGCATGGCCGCGGAGATCGCTGCGCGCCTGCGCGTCATGATCGACGAGGGCGAGCTGCCCCCCGGCGCGCGCATCGACGAGAAGGACATGTGCACGGCGTTCGACGTCTCGAAGACGCCTTTGCGTGAGGCGCTGAAGGTGCTGGTCTCGGAAGGGCGCGTGACGCACCGGCAATACATCGGCTACCGTGTGGCGGCAATCGATCTCGACGACCTCGCCAGCACCTTTGAGATGCTGCACGGGCTCGAGGCCATGGCGGGAGAGCTCTTGCGGCAGCGCGTGAGCGCGGCGCAGGTGGCGGCCATTGCGGCGAAGCACCGGCGCATGGTGGAGTGCCACAACTCGGGCAAGCGGGTCGAGTATTTCCGGCTCAACCAGCAAATCCACCAGATGATCGTGGATGCGGCCACGAATCCGGTGCTTTCGACTGTCTATGCGACGTTGATGGCGAAAGTGCATCGCGCGCGTGGCGCTGCCAATGCCGACATGCTGCGCTGGTCCGAATCCATGGACGAGCATGAAGCGATTCTCGCCGCGCTCGAAGACCCCGCCCACGCCGATCTGCCCCGGATCCTGCGCACGCACTCGGAAAATACGGCTCGCGAAGTGCTGGCCGTGATCAATCGCACGCGCGCCAATAACGCCTCGGCGCAGGACGCGGGCATGCCCCAAGCCTCCGGCGAGCCCGAAGAAGTGGCAGGCTCAGATCAGGTTTGACGCTCGCGCAGCGGCATGCGCGGTTAGCTTCGCTTCGAACGCCTGATGCGCTTGATCACGAGCAGGCATAGCGCCGGCACATGAACGACGCCCATCCCGCATGCGATCACGGCCCACGGCGGTGCGGCTGGGCCGGTCAGCATGGCGCTCACCACGCCGAACCCAAGACCCACGAGCAGCAGCGCCGCATGCGCGACAAGCCGTTTCGGCCCTGCGGGCGTGAAGCGGGGAATGTTCGCGTGGACAAAGACAACGATCAAGAGGGCGAGTGTGGCGACCAGCGGGGCCATGGGATTCCTGTGTTTTCCGTGTTCGCGACGATGGGGCGTTCGCGAGAGCGTATTTCGTGATTGTGCACGGATAAGCGGCGCAATGTCATGACCTGGGGCGCGACGAACATGGCTCACGGGCGAATCGCATGGGCACGCTTGCGCTTGTGCATCGCTTGCATCACAGGGCTCACGATGCGTAACCGTCGAAGCCGGGCTCACCCTCGATTCGGCCATGATGAAGGTCGAATCGTCCGGAAACGCCCATCAAATCGCCTAAACTACAAAACCGGCGGCGACGGGCCTTTCCCGCGCCGCCACCCCGCCATGGCCCACATCTTCTTTGCCGCCTCGATTCAGCGGCATGTCGCAACGCCCGAGCGCGAGATCGACGCGCGCACGCTGGGCGAGGCGCTCGAGGCCGTGTTCGCGGCACAGCCGCGGCTGCGCGGCTACATCCTCGACGATCAGGGCGCGCTGCGCCAGCATCTGGCCGTGTTCATCGACGGCCGGCGCGTGCGCGACCGGCAGCATCTGTCCGATGCGATTGGCGAGGAAAGCCGCGTTTATGTCGTTCAGGCGCTGTCGGGCGGCTAATTTCGGCGCAGATCTGCACCGCGAAGCATGGGACCGCACTAAGCGCTAAAGCGCCAAGTTCGGTCGACCGCGAAGCATGGGACCAGAGTAAGGAGCTTTGCATGGGGCTGGAGTAAGTGCTGAAGCACTAACTCCAGCCGACAGCTAAAGCGCCAACTCTGGTCGACAGGAGGCATTACACATGACCGATCGATTGCTTGTTGCAACGCGCAAGGGACTGTTCGTACTGCAAGACGATGGCAAGGGCGGCTGGGCGCCCAGCGCGCCGCATTTCGCGGGCGAGCCGGTGAGCATGGTGCTGCCCGATCCGCGCGACGGGACGCTCTATGCCGCGCTCAATCTCGGCCACTTTGGCGTGAAGCTGCACCGGCTGCGCGCGGGCAAGACGGATTGGGAGGAGTGCGCGGTCCCCGTCTACCCGCCGCAGCCTGCCGAAGCAACGCGCGCCGGCAACGGCGCAAGCGCGGACAAGGGTGCCGATAGCGGCGCGCAAAGCAGCACGGGAACAGCCGTGGACAGCGGCACGGACAACGCGGACGCCGCCGAGCCGCGCCCGCCGTCCCCGCCCTGGACGCTGCAGCAGATCTGGTCGCTCGAGGCGGGCGGGCCGGACGAGCCGGGCGTCCTGTGGGCCGGCACGATTCCCGGCGGCCTGTTCCGCTCGGACGACGGCGGCGACACGTGGGTGCTCAACCGTGCGCTGTGGGACCGCCCGGAGCGCCCCGAATGGTTCGGCGGCGGCTACGACGCGCCGGGCATTCATTCCGTGATGATCGATCCGCGCGACAGCCAGCACGTGACGATCGGAATATCGTGCGGCGGCGTCTGGCAAAGCTTCGATGGCGGCGCGAGCTGGCGCCTGAGCTCCGAAGGCATGGAGGCCGACTACATGCCGCCCGAGCGGCGCGGCGACGCCAACGTGCAGGACCCGCACCGCGTCGTGCAATGCGCGGCGAACCCCGATGTGCTGTGGACGCAGCATCACTGCGCGATTTTCCGCTCGACCGACGGCGCGGCGCACTGGCAGCGCATCGAAGCGCAGCCGTCGAGCTTCGGCTTCGCGGTGGCCGTGCATCCGCGCGAGCCCGATACCGCCTGGTTCGTGCCGGCCGTGAAAGACGCCTGCCGGATTCCGGTGGACGGCCAGTTCGTGGTCACGCGCACGCGCGACGGCGGCCGCACTTTCGAGCGCTTTTCGAACGGGTTGCCGCCCGCGCCGGCCTATGACCTCGTCTATCGGCACGGCCTGGTCGTGGACGATTCGGGCACGCGTCTCGCGATGGGGTCGACGACCGGCGCGCTATGGACCTCGAACGACGGCGGTGAAAACTGGCGCCTGATTTCCGCGCATCTGCCGCCGGTTTATTGCGTGCGGTTCGGCTGAGGATTCCTGATTAAAATCGCCGCGCGATGCCGGTACTCCGCATAGCTGAAGAGGGCGGGCGGACCCGGTGCGCTCTGCGGCGCCAGGCTCGCCCGGATTTTGCGGGGGCCGCCGCTCTGCCGCGCTCGATGCGCGCGGGCATGCCCCCGAAAAAGTTTTACGACTTGACGTGGTGGACCCAGCCTGCCGGGTCGGCAACCTTGCCGCGCTGGATGCCGGTGAGCAACGTGCGCAGGCGACGCGTGACTTCGCCTTCGCCGCCGTCGCCGATCGCGAACTCGCCGCCCGCATGGCGCACGCCGCCGATCGCCGTGACGACCGCCGCCGTGCCGCAGGCGAACGTCTCTTTCACGCGGCCCGATGCTGCGTCGTCGCGCCAGGCGTCGAACGAATAGGGCGCCTCATTGACGGTGAGACCTTCCTTGCGCGCGAGCTCGATGATCGACGCGCGCGTGATGCCCGGCAGAATCGTGCCCGAGAGCGGCGGCGTGACGAGCGAGCCGTCGTCGAGCACGAAGAACACGTTCATGCCGCCGAGCTCCTCGATCCAGCGGTGCTGCGCCGCGTCGAGGAAGACCACCTGGTCGCAGCCGTGCGCCGACGCCTCGGTCTGCGCGATCAGGCTGGCCGCATAGTTGCCGCCGCACTTGGCCGCGCCCGTGCCGCCCGGCGCCGCGCGCGTGTACTGGTCCGAGACCCAGACCGTGACCGCCGACTTGCCCGACTTGAAATAGGGACCGACCGGACAGGCGATCACGCAGAAGATGTACTCGCTGGCGGCCCGCACGCCGAGGAAGCTCTCGTTGGCGAACATGAAGGGGCGCAGGTAGAGGCTGCCGTCGCCGCCCGGCACCCAGGCGCGGTCGATGTCGACGAGCGCCTCGACGGCGCGCAGGAACAGCTCTTCGGGCAGGTCGGCCATCGACATGCGCGCGGCCGAGTTGCGGAAGCGCTTGGCGTTTTCCTGCGGGCGGAACAGCGAGATCTGGCCGTTTTCGCCGCGATAGGCCTTCATGCCCTCGAAAATCTCCTGCGCGTAGTGCAGGACGGCGCAGGCCGGGTTGATCTGGAACGGGCGGCGCGCCTCGACCTTGGCGTCATGCCAGCCGGTGCCTTCCGTCCAGCGGATCGTGACCATGTGATCCGTGAAAACGCGTCCGAACACCGGATTGGTCAGCCGCGCGGCGATTTCGTCGGCCGGCGTGGGATTCGGGTGCCGTTCCACGGCGATTTCAAGGGGACGGGGGGTGTTCATATGCGTCGTCTCTCGCGGTTATTGATCGAAAAAGCCCAGGCCGATGTTCTATCAGATTTCGCGAGGTTCGGCGAATCGGCGTTTCCGTTTTCCGCAGCGCCGCTTCGGGGCCGGCCTTTGGCGAGTTGGCGTAAACGTGGCAAACGTACCGAAATCGCCGATAATCCTGGCAAATTGCCACCCGGAGCGGGCATTTTGACAAGTTGGCATGGCGCAAGCCCATGCCTCGCTGCATATTCGCAGCTCTCTCGCTCCCGCCAGGAATAATTACGACATGATCAGCCTCGACGACGTCGACCGACAACTCATTGCGCTGCTGCGCGACAACGCCCGTACTTCCGTCGTCACCCTGGCGAAGCAGTTGCGGGTGGCGCGGGCGACCGTCCAGAACCGGATCACGCGGCTAGAGGCAAACGGCGTGATCGTCGGCTACACGGTGCGCCTGAAGCCATCGGCGGAGAAGCACCGCATCCGCGCGCTGATGTCGATTGCCGTCGATGGCAACCGCGCCGCCGAGGTCGTGAAGGCGCTGCGCGGCTATCCGAACGTGGCGGCCATCCACAGCACCAACGGGCGCTGGGATCTGGTTGCGGAACTGCAGGCAGATTCGCTCGAGAATTTCGACCGCGTGCTGGGCTCGATCCGCCTCGTCGACGGCATCGCCAACACCGAGACCAGTATCCTGCTCTCGACGCACAAGGCCTGAGCGGCCGCCCCCGCGAGCAAGATGCCAGCCGGGGCTGGCAAAGTGGCCAGTTTGCTGCGCGTTTTGCCAGCTTTGCCTGCTTTTTGTTGGCGCGCTTCATCGAAATAATCTCCTCATTGCGCGGCGCACCAGCGCCGCAGGCCGTCCAGCAAAACCAGGAGACATTTCATGACCCGCTTTCTTGACGTTCCCGCCACCAGCAAGCTGATCGCGCAAATCGGCGTGCCTCGATGCCTGAGCGAGCTCGTCGATGCGCTCGAAGCCGATTACCGGCGCTGGGCCGATTTCGATAAATCGCCGCGCGTCGCCTGCCATTCGCGCGACGGCGTGATCGAGCTGATGCCCGTAGCCGACTCGAAACTGTTCGCGTTCAAGTACGTGAACGGTCATCCCGTCAATGCGCAGCG
Organism: Paraburkholderia silviterrae; assembly: GCF_004353915.1. GTDB lineage: Bacteria > Pseudomonadota > Gammaproteobacteria > Burkholderiales > Burkholderiaceae > Paraburkholderia > Paraburkholderia silviterrae. The sequence goes on from NZ_SMRP01000041.1 coordinate 50,467, forward strand.
CGGCCTGCATACCGTGATGGCGTTCGGCGCGCTCGGCGACGTCGACACCGGCTATCCCGTCCTGCTTGCCGAGCTGACGCTGACCACGGCGCTGCGCACGGCGGCGACGTCGGTCATGGCGGCGAAACAGCTCGCGCGTCCCGACGCGCGCACGATGGCGCTGATCGGCAACGGCGCGCAAAGCGAATTCCAGGCGATCGGCTTTCATACGCTGCTGGGTATCGACGAGATTCGCGTCTTCGATATCGACGCGCAGGCCACCGACAAGCTCGTGCGCAATCTCGCGGCGTTTTCTCAATTGAAGATCGTGCGCGCCCGCTCGACGGCGGACGCGGTGCGCGGCGCCGACATCGTCACCACGGTCACGGCGGACAAGGCCAATGCCACGATCGTCACAGCGGAGATGATCGAGCCCGGCATGCATCTGAACGCCGTCGGCGGCGACTGCCCTGGCAAGACCGAACTGCACGAGAGCGTCGTGCGCATGGGCCGCGTGATCGTTGAATACGAGCCGCAGAGCCGTATCGAAGGCGAGATCCAGCAATTGCCGGCGGACTTTCCCGTGGTCGAATTCTGGCGCGTGCTGCAGGGCGAAGTGCCGGGCCGCGAAAGCGCCTCGCAGGTCACCATCTTCGATTCGGTGGGCTTCGCGCTCGAGGACTATTCGGCGCTGCGCTACCTCTATGAGCGCGCGATGCAATACGGCGTGGGCGACGACATCTCGCTGATTCCGCCTGCCGCGGACCCCAAGAATCTGTACGCACTGATTGGCGGGCACGCGCCTGCGTCGCCGGCGGCCAGCGAACCTGAAGCCGTCGTGCTGGCGGATTGAGCGCACAGCATCGCCTGATTCCCGTTGCCCGACACTCGCTACCCCTATGAGCCTTCTTTCGATTCAGGCGCCGTCCGCTGTCGTGATGATCCGGCCGCACCGCTTTCACCCGAACCCCGAAACCGCGGGCGACAACGCGTTTCAGTGCGCGCCGACGCCGGGCGACGCCACGGCCGCCGACGCCATTGCCGAAGCGGCGCGCGACGAGGTCACCGAAGCCGCGCAACGGCTGCGCGACGCGGGCGTGCAGGTGCACCTCTTCGACGACTTCGGCGAGCGCAGCACGCCGGATTCGGTGTTCCCGAACAACTGGTTCTCCACGCATCCCGGGGGCCACGTCGCGCTTTATCCGATGTATAGCGGCAATCGCCGGCGCGAGCGGCGCACCGATGTGATCGAGATGCTCAAGTCCGAGTATCGCGTGCAGGACGTGATCGATTTTTCCGGCCTCGAATACGACGATATCTTTCTCGAAGGCACGGGCGCGATGGTGCTCGATCATGTCGCGCGCGTGGCCTACACGGCGCGCTCGCGCCGTGCCGATCCGGTCGCGCTCGAACGCTTCTGCACGCATTTCAATTTCGAGCCGATGTGCTTTAATACGGCTGGCAGCGATGGTCAGCCCATTTATCACACCAACGTGATGATGAGCGTTGCAACCGAATTTGTGCTGATTGGGCTCGATATGATTAGCGATGCCGCGCGGCGTGAGGAGATTCATCTGCGTCTCGCGCAAACCGGTCGCACCGTGATTGGCCTCGAGAACGCTCAGATCGATAACTTCGCGGGCAATGCCATTGAATTGTCGGGGCGTGAAGGGCGTGTGCTTGCGATTTCTCGGCGTGCGGTCGATTGTCTTTCGGTGTGCCAGCGGCGGATGATCGAGCGCTCGGCGCAACTGTTGCCGCTTGATGTGGCGACTATTGAAATGGCGGGTGGATCGGTGCGCTGCATGCTCGCTGGGATTCATCTCGCGAAGCGTTTTTGAGGACCTGGATGGCTGGCGCCGTTGGTTGGGATGCGTAGGCGCATTGCGATTATTCTCGTGTTTCCGCTTGGTTCTCGGTGTTTTGGCCTTTCCTTGTTTTCATGTCGGTATATTGGTGTTGCCCCTGTGCGGGGCGGCACTGTAGTGGTCCAATGTTCCTGGACACCTCTAAAGGGGATAATTGCTCCAACTGAGGTGAG
>NZ_SMRP01000042.1 GCF_004353915.1 Paraburkholderia silviterrae
GTGCCGCCCCGCACAGGGGCAACACCAATATACCGACATGAAAACAAGGAAAGGCCAACAAAACCAAAACCCTCACCCCAACACCACCAAAACCCGAGAAATCACCCCATCAAAACACGCACTCAGTGCCCGTCGCGCGGGTGCTCAAGCTGCGCGGCACGCCAGCGACTGGGCGGCTGCCCAAATTCCCCACTAAACCACCGCGAGAACGCACTGGGCTCGGAAAACCCCAGCCGGTCGCTAATATCGGACACCGCATGCCGCGGCTGCGCCAGATACCGCACTGCAAGCGAGGCACGCACTTCATTCACCAGCAACGAGAACTTCTCGCCATGTTGCTCGAGCTGTCGCTGCAGCGTGCGCGGCGTGAGTCCGAGGCGCGCGCTCACGGGCTCGATCGCACCCGCGCCGCGCGGCAACAAGAGATGGATCGCCCGTCGCACGTTGTCGGCGAGCGAAGTCTCGCTATAGCGCGGCTGCAGATCGAGCAGCTCTTGTGCGTAGCGCGCGAGATGGCTGTCGGCAAGCGGGTTCGCGCGATCGAGATCGCGGTGCGCCAGCACGATGCCGTCGAACTCGCTTTCGAATTCGATTCGCGATCCGAAGAAACGCCGGTGCACCTGAAGGCGCTCGGGCGCCGCATGCGCGAAATGCACGGCGCGCGGCGCGTATTGGGCGCCGAGCACGGCGCGCACGAGACTGAGCACCGCGCCGACTGTCAATTCCACGATCTCCGGCCCCGGATCCGGGCGCGCGGTGACAAGCGCGACGTGCAGCACCGCGGTGTCCTCGATCTCCTCGACCTGAACCGAGACCGAATCGCTCAACAAATGCCGGTAGAGCTCGATGCGCGCGAGCGCCTCGCGCAGTGTGGGCTGGTGTTGCAGCAAGAGGCTGAGCGAGCCGAAGTCGGAGAGCCGCCATGCCTCGCCAATGCGCGCGCCAAGTGTGCGGCACTCTGCCTGCCCGGCGCCGCCCGCCAGCGACACCTCGAACACGCGCGCAAGGCTCGTCTCGGGAATGCGCAGGTCCGGCGTCGTGAGGCAAGACAGATCGAGTCCCGCCTCACGCAGCGCGCGCACCGGATCGATGCCCGCGTGGGCGGCAATCTCCGAAAACTTGGTGAGGGACGCGCTTCGAACAAGGATGGGCATGGGGTCACATGGAGGGCTGCAAGGACGATTGCTTCGATGACGATTGCACGAGCAGGCGCCGGTAGCCGAGCGTACCGTTGCAACGGCGCTTCGTCTGTGGGGAATAACCATGAGTGCGTGCGCATGTCGTCGCGCGTCAGGTCGTGGCGCGCAGAGTCAAGCATGCGGGCCGTGCATTTCACACAATGCCATTCATGCCGGCACCGTCACGCAAATCACGCAGATCGGGCGCACGCAAACCCACTCAAAGGAGACCGCCCATGCGAGTCAAACAACTGACCTGTACCATTGGCGCCGAAGTGTCGGGCGTTCATCTCGGCGATGTCGCGCGCGACGACGCGCTGTTCGCCGAAATCAAGGCGCTGCTGCTCACGCACAAGGTGCTGTTCCTGCGCGACCAGCACATTACGCGCGCCGAGCACGTGGCATTCGCGCGCCGCTTCGGCGATCTGGAGGATCACCCGGTCGCGGGCAGCGACCCCGAGCATCCGGGCCTCGTGCAGATCTATCGCAGCGACAAGAAAGAGCACTACGAGAACAGCTATCACACCGACGGCTCGTGGCGGCCCTGCCCGCCGATGGGCGCGGTGCTGCGTTGCATCGAATGCCCCGAGGTGGGCGGCGACACGATCTGGGTCGACATGGCGGCCGCGTATCGCCATTTGCCCGAGGACATCAAGCAGCGCATCGGCGGACTGCGCGCGAAGCACAGCATCGAGCATTCGTTCGGCGCCGCGATGACGCTCGAAGCGAGAACGAAGCTCGCAGCCGAGAATCCGATGGTCGAGCATCCGGTCGTGCGCACGCACCCCGAGACCGGCGAGAAAATCCTCTACGTGAACAGCTTCGCCACGCACTTCGCGAACTTTCATACGCCGGAGAACGTCCGCTATGGGCAGGACAAGACGCCCGGCGCGAGCCATCTGCTCAATTACCTCATCAGCCAGGCCTACATTCCCGAGTATCAGGTGCGCTTTCGCTGGACGCCCAATAGCGTCGCCATCTGGGACAACCGCGGCACCCAGCACTATGCCGTGCAGGACTACTGGCCCGCGCCGCGCAAGATGGAGCGCACGGCTATCGTCGGCGACCGGCCTTTCTGAGCCGCGCGATTGCGCTTCATGGCGCCCGATTGCGTCACGCGGCCTCGTGGCTGAATCCGCGCAATCGGTGCCATCGCTGCCATCGGCTCGATTGGCGCCATCGCCTCAATCGCCGTTTTCCAGCAACCCCAGTAGTTGAGCGCGCAGCACCGCATGCTTGCGGGTGCTCGCGCTCAGCTTGCCGAACAGGTTCTTCACATGCCACTTGGCGGTGACTTCCCCCACACCGATTGCTTGCGCGATCTCCTTGTTCGAGAGATTGCGGGCCAGCAATTCGAGCACTTCGCGCTCCTTGGGGGTGAGCACCATGCTCGGCACGGCGCGTGGCGCAGCGTGCGCGCGCCGGGGCTGCCCAGCGGCCTGGGCCGTGCGCGCAGGCGTGGCCGTTGTAATGGCGGCCTGCTTGCCGCCGTCTTGCGCCGCCAGGCTGCGCACCCAGTCGGCCAGCGCGGGATGCGCATCGGCGAAAACACGCACGAGGCCGTAGGTGGCGGTCAGCCCGATCGCCTCGCGCAGCAGCGGCAGGCCGTCTTCGCCATGGACTTTGCTGGCGAGGGCGCGCAGTCCCATGATCTCGATGCGCTCGCGACCGAGCTTCATTTCGTCGGCCAGTGCCTGCGCCTGGGCAAGCTGCCCGAGCGCCCGGGCTCCGTCCTGCTGGGCAAGCGCCGTGTACGCATGGGTCATCGCCTGGCGCCACGCCACATCGCGGCGCCAGAGCGGGCCGTGCGATCCTGCGCACTGCTCGACCAGGGCGTCGAGCTGCGCGCTCAATGCACGGCATGTTTCGGCGCGCCCGTGGCCCGCGTGGATGCGCACGCGCTCCGCCAGGCTCGCGATGGACAGACGTGGCAGCTCACGCGCCATGCCGGCGGCGTGCATGGCTTCGAGCAGGTCGAGCGCGCGCCGCTCCACGCCTTGGGCTTGCGCCACGCGCGCGGCGCACAAGTAAGCGATCAGCGAAGTCTCGGCAGAGCCGGCGCGCTCGAGCACGTCGAGCCGGTTCGCGAGCAGCGCATCGGCTTCGTCCACGCCGTTGCGCTCGAACAGGGCGGCCGCCAGCACGGCCGCGAGCATGCAGGGCAGCGGATGGCGGCGGCCCAGCTCGGCTTCGGCGCTCGTCAGCGCGGGGCGCAGCACGGTCTCGGCGAGCACGGCCTGGCCTTCGCTCAGGTAGCTCAGGCCGATCACGAATTCGCCCCAGTGCGCGGCGTAGCGGTGCGCCTTGCCAAATTCGCCGCGTGGCGTGAGCTGCAGATGGCGGCGCGCGTTGGCGGGCTCGCCCTGCAGCAGCGCGGCCATTGCGAGGCGGTTTGCGTGCGTCTGGAGCCGACGCGGCTCAGCGAGCGGAGGCGGCTCGCGCCACGGCGCGAGGAGCGCGAGGAAGCGGTCGGGCTCGTCGGCGTAGTACGCCGCCACGCTCAGGATGAGCGCGCATTCGTAGCGCCGCTCGGGCGTGCAATCGGGCGCCTCGGCCATCGGCGCGACGAGCCTGCCGGCCTCTGCGTGGCGCTCGCTGAGCGCGAGCGCCCAGGCGGCGGCGAGGCGCAGGTCCGGCTGCCGGTCGAGCTCGTCCTCGGGCAGCAGCTCGAGCCATTCGAGCGCGGCAGTGAGGCGCCCCTGCATGACCGCGCCATAGAGCGAGCGGCCGGCCAGTTCGAACGCCACGTCGCGCTCGCCCGCCGCATGCGCGTGGCGTGCCGCTTCTTCATGGATCCCGTGCGCGGCGAGCCAGTGCATCGCGCGCCGGTGCAGGGCGGCGAGCTCGCCGGGCGCAAGCTCGGCCAGACGCGCGCCCAGCGCCGCGCGGGCGAGCGTGTGCAGGCGGCACCAGTCGCTGCCGTCGCTGATCATGAAGATGGGCGTGTCGCGCATGAGCCGCGCGAGTTGAGCCGGGGCCTGCGGATCGTCGAGCAGCGCGCGGCACAGGTCGGGATGCAGCATGTCGACGAGCGCGAGGCGCGTGAGGAACGCGACATCTTCGGGCGCGAGCCGCGCGAGCAGGCTGCTCACCAGATGCTCGCCTTGCTGGCCCGGCTGCCCCGACATCGCGTCGATGACTCCGCGCGGGTCGCCGCTCTTTTCCATCGCGGCAAGCGCGAGCTGCAGGCCAAGCGGCCAGCCGTCGGTGAGCTCGTGCAGGCGCGCGCAACTGTCGGTGTCCACGCGGTCGCCGAAGCGCCGGCGCACGAGCGCCAGCGTTTCATCAAGGCGAAAGCGCAGCGCTTCGGGCCCGAGGCAGACGCACTGGCCGTACGCGCTCAGGTCGTCGACGGCGGTCTCGAAGCCGCTGCGCGCGGCCACGACAATGCGCAGGTTCGCGGGTGCGTTGTGCAGCAGATAGAGCAGCGCCGCGCTGCCCACCGGCGAGAGCCGCTCGGCTTCGTCGACGATGAGCACGAGATCGAGCGCCGATTGCGAGACCTCGGCGAGCCAGCCGGTCAGGCCCTCGGTGTCGCCGGGCGCGGCGAAGCTGCTTTCGAGCAGCGTGCGCCCGAACTCGGGGCGAGCGCCGCCCACGCGCACGGCGAGCACGAGGCTGTGCAAGAAGCGTTGCGGGTCGTCGTGCGCATCGGCCGACACCCAGGCGACGGCGGCGCCGTGCGCGAGATGCTCGCGCCGCCATTGCGCGAGCAGCAGCGTCTTGCCGAAGCCGGGCGGCGCCTGGACGACGATCGCGCTCTGATTGCGCAAGGGCTCGCTGGCGAGATTCAGGCGCTCGCGCGCGAGCAGGTGGCGCGGCGCGCGCGGCGGCGTGGTCTTGAGCGTGAGTTCGGAAAACGCGGGCTGTGCGCCGCGGTTCGCGGAGGTCATCTGATGAATCGAAATAAGCCGTGGGGCCGGCGTGCCGGCGAGGTGATCTGGAGGCGCGTGCCGGCTGCGCCGCGCATGGCCGCGCCGCATGGCAAGGCCGTGCGGCTCGGGGTATCGATCGGACGATTATATGCACGGCAGCCGCTTTCCTGACAATTGGGTCGCAGCCGGGTAAGAATCGCGTCTGTGTTGGGTGGGTGCCGGGCTCCCCCTCCTGCAAGGAGGGCGCGCGGCGCGCAACCCCGTCCTACGATGAATTCAGACACGGTGTCCCGCTGGATTGGGCCGCATGGGCAGCGACACGAGCGCCGCCGCGGGATATCGACAGCTCAAGCAGCAGCAGGAACAACAAGGAGACAGAAGATGGCACATGCGATCAGGTTCCACGAGACCGGTGCGCCGGAAGTGATGCGCTGGGAAGAAGTGGACGTGGGCGCGCCCGGTCCGGGCGAGGTGCGGCTGCGCCACGAAGCGGTCGGCCTGAATTTCGCGGACACGTATTTCCGCTCCGGCCTCTATCCGGTGCCGCTGCCTGCGGGCATGGGCGTGGAGGCGGCGGGCGTGGTGGAGGCGGTGGGCGCGGGCGTGACCAACGTCGCGCCGGGCGACCGCGTCACCTACACCGGCTTCGTGAACACGCTGGGCGCCTACAGCACCGAGCGGCTGATTCCGGCGGCGCCGCTCATCAAGCTGCCCGACGCCATCGCCTGCGAAACGGCGGCGGCCATGACGATGCGCGGCCTGACCTCGGCCTACCTCATGCGCCGCATCTGGCCGCTGCAAGCCGGCGAGACGATCCTCGTGCACGCTGCGGCGGGCGGCGTGGGCCTGATCGTTTGCCAATGGGCGAAGCTGCTCGGGCTGAAGGTGATCGGCACGGTGTCGACCGAGGAGAAGGCGGCCATCGCGCGCGCTCACGGTTGCGATCACGTGATCCTCTACCGCAGCGAAGATGTCGCGAAGCGCGTGCGCGAGCTGACCGATGGCGTGGGCGTTTCGGTGGTCTACGACAGCGTCGGCCAGGACACCTTCATGGCGTCGCTCGATTCGCTCAAGCGCCGCGGCCTGCTCGTGTGCGTGGGCACGGCCTCGGGCAAGCCGCCCGCGTTCGAGCCGCAGATCCTCGCGATGAAGGGCTCGCTCTACATCACGCGCCCCGCGCTGGCCGACTATATCGCCGATCCCGCGGAGAAGGCCGCGCTCGCCGAGGAGATCTTCGGCCACGTCGCGGCGGGGCGCATCAAGATCGAGATCAACCAGCGCTACGCGCTGCAGGACGCCGTGCAGGCGCACCACGACATCGAAGCGCGCAGGACGACGGGCTCGTCCGTCTTCACGATCTGAGGCCGCCATCATGAGAGTCGAGCAACTGACCTGCGCCATCGGCGCGGAACTGGTGGATGTGCATCTGGGCGATGCGGTGCACGACGATGGCTTGTTCGCAGCGATCAAGGCGGCGCTGCTCGAGCACAAGGTGCTGTTCCTGCGCGACCAGAAGATCACGCGCGCCGAGCACGTGGCCTTCGCCCGTCGTTTTGGAGAACTCGAGGGTCATCCGGTGGCGGGCAGCCATCCCGAGCATCCGGGCCTCGTGCAGATCTACAAGACGCCCGAGCAGCCGAACGACCGCTACGAGAACTCGTGGCACACCGACGCCACCTGGCGTGCCGCGCCGCCGATGGGCGCGGTGCTGCGCTGCGTGGAATGCCCGCCGGTGGGCGGCGACACCATGTGGGCCAACATGGTGCTCGCCTACGAGAACCTGCCGCAGCACGTGAAGGACGAGATCGCGGACCTGCGCGGGAGCCACAGCATCCAGGCGAGCTTCGGCGCGGTCATGCCGATCGAGAAGCGCCTCGCGCTGAAGGCGCAGTACCCGGACGCCGAGCATCCGGTGGTGCGCACGCACCCGGAGACGGGCAAAAAGGTGCTGTTCGTGAACGGCTTCACCACGCACTTCGTGAACTATCACACGCCGGCGCGCGTGCGCTACGGCCAGGACGGCAATCCGGGCGCCGCGCAACTGCTGCAGTACCTCATCAGCCAGGCGTACATCCCCGAGTACCAGGTGCGCTGGCGCTGGCGGCCGGACAGCGTGGCGATCTGGGACAACCGCAGCACGCAGCACTACGCGGTCATGGACTACCCGCCGTGCCACCGCAAGATGGAGCGCGCGGGGATCATCGGCGACGTGCCGTATTGATCTGATTGGCCGCTACCCGAGACAAGAACCCGACACTGGAGGAAGACATGCAATTTTTCGACGATTCGCTGCACCCGGAGAACATGGAGAAGGTGGTCATCACGGTTGCGCCGTATGGCCCGGAGTGGATGCCGGAGGACTTCCCCGAGGACATTCCCGTCACCATGGACGAGCAGGTGCAAAAGGCCGTGGACTGCTACAACGCGGGCGCGACAGTGCTGCATCTGCACGTGCGTGAGCTGGACGGTAAGGGCTCCAAGCGCCTCTCCAAGTTCAACGAACTGATTGCGGGCGTGCGCGCGGCGGTGCCCGACATGATCATCCAGGTGGGCGGCTCGATCTCGTTCGCGCCGGAAGACGACGGCCAGGCCGCGAAGTGGCTCTCGGACGACACGCGCCACATGCTCGCGGAGCTCGAGCCGAAGCCCGACCAGGTGACCGTGGCGATCAACACCACGCAGATGAACATCATGGAGCTGCTCTACCCCGAGTATCTGGAGGGCACCTCGCTCGCGAACCCGGCGCTTCAGGCGGCCTACAGCGAAATGACGGTGCCCGCCGGGCCGCAGTGGCTGGAAGAGCATCTGCGCCGCCTCCAGGCCTCGGGCATCCAGCCGCATTTCCAGCTGACGGGCATCCACGCGCTGGAAACGCTCGAACGCCTCGTGCGCAAGGGCGTCTACCGCGGGCCGCTGAACCTCACGTGGATCGGCATCGGCGGCGGCTTCGACGGCCCGAACCCGTTCAACTTCTTCAACTTCGTGCATCGCGCGCCCCAGGGCTGCACGCTCACGGCGGAGTCGCTGCTCAAGAACGTGCTGCCGTTCAACATGATGGCGATGTCGATGGGCCTGCATCCGCGCTGCGGCATCGAGGACACGATCATCGGTCAGCATGGCCAGCGCATGACCTCGGTGGAGCAGATCGAGCAGTGCGTGCGCGTGGCGCACGAGCTCGGGCGCGAAGTCGCCTCGGGCAAGGAGGCGCGCGAGATCTACCGCATCGGCACGTTCTACAAGGACGCCGATGAAACGCTGGCCGCCTGCGGCTATCTGCCGAACCGCAAGCCGGCGGGCCTGGGTCTCGTGAAGTCGGCGGCGTGAGCATCATGCGCCAGGAACCCACCATCGTCATCGTTCCGGGGCTGCGCGACCACGTCGCGCAGCACTGGCAGACGCTGCTCGAAGCGCGCTTGCGCGCGCAGAACCGGCCGGTGGCCGCCGTGCCGCCCATGGGCCGCGACGATCTCGATTGCGCGGCGCGCGTCGAGGCGATCGAAGCCGTGGTCGCGCGCATCGAGACGCCCGTGATCATCGTGGCGCACAGCGGCGGCTGCGTGATGGTCGCGCACTGGGCGCAGCGCTATCCGCGTGCGATTGCCGGTGCGCTGCTGGCGGCGCCGCCGGACTTCGAAGTGCCGATGCCCGACGGCTATCCGACACTCGAAGCGCTCGACGCGAGCGGATGGCTGCCGGTGCCGCGCGCACCGCTGCCGTTCGCCTCGATCGTCGCAGCGAGCCGCGACGATCCGCTCGCCCGCTACGAACGCGTGCTCGAACTCGCGCGCGTGTGGCGCAGCGAGGTGGTCGATCTCGGCAACGTCGGCCATCTGAATCCGGCCAGCGGGTTCGGCGAATGGCCCGGCGCCGACGACCTGATCGCCGCGCTCGTGCGGCGCGCGCAGGCGCGCGGCATGGCAAACGATGCATCCCGACAAGGCGAGCCGCAAGACGCGCTGGACGCGTCGCGCCGCGCCTGACCCCCGCCCGCTCACGCGCCTCGCTTCAAGGCGCGTGAGCGGACGCCGGACCCGCTGCACTTTCGCGAGGAGAACGCGATGGAGCTGGAAGGAAAGGCAGCAATCGTCACCGGCGCTGGCCGTGGCGCAGGCGTTGGCATCGCGCGCGTCATGGCGCGCGAGGGCGCACGCATCGCGGTCGTGGACCGCGACTTCGACGCCGCGCAGCAGGTGGCGGCGGCGCTCGTCGCGTCCGGCGCACACGCGCTCGCGATTCGCGCGGACGTCTCGAAGAAGGCCGATGCGCAAGCCATGGCCGAGCAAACGCAAGAGGCGTTTGGCGCCATCGATATCCTCGTGAACAACGCGGGCGTGGGCGGCACGGCTTCGTTCATGCGCGACGTCACCGAGGAAAACTGGGACCGCGTGATGGACGTGAACGCCAAAGGCATTCTGTTCTGCTGCCAGGCGGTGCTGCCGGCCATGACGGCGCGCGGCAAGGGCAAGATCGTCAACATCGATTCGATCGCGGGCATGCGCATGGCGTTCTTCAGCAGCGTCGAGTACACCGCTTCGAAGCATGCGGTCACGGGGCTCACGCGCCATCTCGCGTGGGAGCTCGCGGACCTGCGCATCAACGTCAATGCCGTCTGCCCCGGCGGCATCCTCACCCCCGCCATCGAGACCTACGCCACGCCCGAGCGGCGCGCGGCGATCGTCGAGCGCGTCGTGCCGCTCGGACGCTTCTGCGCGCCGGAAGACATCGGCGAAGCGGTGTGCTTTCTCGCGAGCGAGCGCGCCGATCTCATCACGGGGCAATTGCTCGCCGTCGACGGTGGCGCGCTCACGGGATACGGCGAGGACTTGCGCGCGGTGCTGCGCAAGCGAGTGAGCGAAACGCAGGCCCAGGCGCAGACCCAGGCCCAAGCCCAGGCAAGATCGGGCTGACGCCCGCGCCCACCACAGCATCAAACAAAAAATACACATTCGGAGACAACAATGCAGACGCAAGAACCGCAGTTGCGCGGCAAGGTCGCCATCGTGACCGGCGCGGGCAGAGGAATCGGCCGGGCCATTGCGCTCGCCTATGCGCGGCAGGGCGCGGCGGTGTGCTGCGCGGCGCGCTCGCTGGGGCAGGTGCAGGAGACGGCCGCGCAGATCGCAGCCGAGGGCGGCCGCGCGCTGGCCGTTGCCACGGACGTGACCGACTTCGCGAGCGTCGAGCGCATGGTGGGCGAAGCCGAGCAGGCGTTCGGCGGGCTCGACATCGTCGTGATGAATGCGGGCGTGGGCGGCGGCCAGCAGACGGTCGAGGCGAGCGACCCGCAAACGTGGCGCGCGACCATCGAGGTGAACCTCATGGGCGCCTACCACTGCGCGAAGGCCGCGCTGCCCGCGCTCAAGCGGCGCGGTGCCGGCAAGATCATCGCGATAGGGTCCGGTCACGGGCAGCGTGGCAGGGCCGGCGTTTCCGACTACGCTTGCTCGAAGGCCGGACTCTGGATGCTCACGCGCGTGCTGGCCCAGGAACTGGCGCCGCACAACATCAGCGTCAATCAACTGATTCCGGGCCCGGTGGTAACCGAGATGACCGGCGACCTGCTGGCGCGCAACACCTTCGAAGGGGAATGGGTAAAGTCCCCCGAAGACGTCGCGCCGCTTGCGGTGTTTCTTGCCGCGCAGCCCGAGCCGGGGCCAACCGCGCAGAGCTTCAGCCTGATGCGCCGCGACGCGTGATGCGTCTGGCGGCTAGACCGCATCGATAAATATCCAAGGAGACAAAAGTGGGAATGCATGTGACCGCCGCGCTGGGAGACGCCCCCGCGGGCGCACCGTCCGTATCCAGGGCCTATGCCTGGAGTGTCTTCGCACTGACCTTCGGCCTGCTGCTTGCCGACTACATGTCGCGCCAGGTGCTCAATGCCGTCTTTCCGCTGCTCAAGGCCGAATGGCTGCTCACCGACACACAGTTAGGATCGCTGAGCAGTGTGGTGTCGGTGATGGTGGGTCTGCTCACCTTCCCGCTCTCGATTCTTGCGGACCGCTGGGGCCGGGTGAGAAGCCTCGTCCTCATGGCCGTGCTGTGGAGCTTCGCCACGCTTGCCTGCGCGGTCTCGGCGAACTATGGGCAGATGTTCGCGGCGCGCTTCTTCGTGGGCGTGGGCGAGGCCGCATACGGGAGCGTCGGCCTCGCGGTCGTGCTTAGCGTCTTTCCCGTGCACCTGCGCGCCACGCTCTCGGGCTCGTTCCTCGCGGGCGGCGCTTTCGGCTCCATGCTGGGGATGGCGTTGAGCGGCATCGTGGCCGCGCATTTCGGCTGGCGCTGGTCGTTCGCCACGATGGCGGTGTTCGGCCTCGTGCTCGCCGTGATCTATCGCCTCGTGGTGACCGAGCGGCGCCTCGCGCCCGAGCGCGCGCTTGCGGCCGGCGGCGTCTCGCGCGCCGCGCGGACCCGCTTCACGCCGCGTGGACTCGCGCAAGCGCTGTTCGCCTCGAAATCGGTCGTCTTCGCGTATCTGGGCTGCGGCGTGCAACTGATCCTGCCCGGCGCAATGTTCGCGTGGCTGCCGAGCTATCTCGTGCGCGCCTATGCGATGCGGCTCGACCATGCGAGCGTGCTGGCCGCTGCCTTCGTGCTCACCTCGGGTATCGGCATGATCACGTGCGGGGTACTGACCGACCGCATCAGCCGCCGCAACCCGGCCCGCAAGTGGACGATGGCGGTGACCTATTGCGCGCTGGTGGGCGTGGCGATGGCCACGGCGTTCCACCTGCCGCCGGGGCCGTTGCAACTCGTGCTGATCGGCATCGGCATGTTCCTCGCCTCGGGCGTGTGCGGCCCGACCGGCGCACTGGTGGCCGAACTCACGCCGCCCTCGATTCACGCGACGGCCATGGCGCTCTGGGCGCTCGCCAATAACCTGCTGGGTCTTGCAGCGGGCCCGGTCATCGCGGGCATGATCGCCGACCGCATGGGGCTGCACGTGGCGCTGGAATGGATCCCGTTCGCGGCGATCGGCTCGGCGCTGCTGTTTATGCTCGGCAAGCGCCGCTACGGGGACGACCTCGCACGCATCGCGGCGCCGCAGCGCGAGGCATGAGCACGACAGAAAAAAGCAGCAGCAATCGAAGTAGCGAACCACAACAAGACAACAACAAAAAAAGCCAACGAGCCGTTGAATAGAAGGAAGACAGCGGGCCCAAAAGAAACAGGCGGCCTTGACAATAGTTTGGAGGAGACAGCATGAAACGGAAGTTGAGCGTCGTGGCCGTACTCGCGGTCATGGCTGGCGCGGCGCACGCGCAATCGTCGGTGACGCTGTTCGGCGCCATCGATACGGGTCTGTTCTATCAGAGCACGGGCGCGACATCGTTCGCGTCGAACGCGAAGAATCTCGGCCACGTCTTCGCGTTGAAGGACGCGGGCATCTATGCCAGCTTCTGGGGCATCAAGGGCACCGAGGACATCGGCGGCGGCTACAAGGTCAATTTCCGGCTGCAAGGCGTGTTCAACAGCGGCAGCGGCAAGCTCGGCCTCGCGGACACGACCGGCGGCACGGCCATCTTCAACCAGCAGACGACCATTGGTGTTTCGGGGCCGTTCGGCTCGATCGACGCGGGGCGGCAGTACACGCCCATGATCTACGCGATGGCGGACACCGACGTGCGCGCCGCGCAGTACTTCGGCAGCATCTTGAGCGCGTGGCTCGGGCTGAATCAGGCGGGAGGGTGGGGCGGCACCAACACGAACGTGCCGATTGGCGCGCTGTACGACAGCAATGCGATCGTCTATCAGTCGCCGAAGTTCTACGGCGCTTCGCTTGGGCTCGAATATGCGCCGGGCGGCGTGCCCGGGCAAATCCAGGGCGGCACGCGCGAGTCGGCGGTGCTCAGGTATTCGAACTATGGCCTGAACCTTGCCGCGGTCTACTACAACGCCCACGATACGAACCTGCCGGCCACCACGCCGGCCACCGGGCTCGACAATAACCGCTTCTACTATCTGGGCGCGAAATACACGTTCCACTCGCTTTCGGTATCGACTTCCTATGGCATTGGCAAGAATCCGTCGAACGCGGGCCACTCCGACTACGAGATGATTTCGGGCGGCCTGGGCTACCAGTTCACGCCCTTCTTCAAGATCACCTCGGGCTTCTATTATCTGAAGGACCGCAACAACTCGGCGAACCATTCGAGCGAATACGCGCTCGGGGCGGAATACGGCTTGTCCAAGCGAACCCTGGTTTATGCGCAAGTGGGCTACGTTGCGAACCACGGCACGATGAACCAGACGATCACCTACGGCGAGCCCGTCGCGCCCGGCGTTTCGACCACTGCGGCGATGCTCGGCATCCGCCATACCTTCTGATCTCGCTGTTCGGCTAACCGGAGCGTTTCCATGATGAATAAAAAAGGATTCCTGCGTATGGGTGTGGCTGCCTCGGTCGCTGCGATGCTGGCAAGCGCGCCAGTGGGCGTCTGGGCACAGGGTAGCGAGACGGCGGGCGCATCGGCGGCGCCCGCCGCACCTGGAGCACCCGCTGCATCCACGCCGAAAGAGGTGAGAAAGGCCAACCGCGCGCTGAGCCGCAAGGTGTATGCGGCGCTGGCGAAGCACAAGGAGATCGAGGCCGGGAGCATCAGCATCGTGGCGCGGGACGGCGCCGTGACGCTCAACGGCACGGTCACGGACGCCTCCCAGATAGACACCGTGGCCGCCATCGCGAAGACCGTGCCCGGCGTGAAATCGGTGACCAACCGGCTTTCGGTGCAGCGGCCTATTGGCGAATAAGGGAATAGGGGAATAGGCGAGTAGGGGGTAGGCCAGCAGGTCGGCGACCCAGCAGAGCGTTTCTCCAGACGAAGAACCGGCGCGCGCGTGCGCGCCGGTGTACCCACGCCCGAACGAGGACATCCGCATGACGACAGACACCCAATCCCAGGCCTCATCCACGCCGGTTTGCGACACGATGCGCGAGCGCGGCGCCTGGAACCCGCTTTGGGATCCCTTCGCCCAGCTCGACGCGGCATGGACCGAGAAGTTCATGGCGCTGGCCGTCGTGCCGCACGAGGTGCTCGACCCCAAGACGATCGAGTTCCTCTCCATCGCGGTCAATGCCGCGTGCACGCACATGTACGCGCCGGGCGTGCGCCGGCATATTCGGCGCGCGCTCGATCTGGGCGCGACGCCCGAGGAAATTGTTGCGGTGCTGCAGGGCGTGGTGACGCTCGGCATCCATAGCATGAGCCTCGGCGCGCCGATCCTGCTCGAAGAGCTCGAACGGCGCGGCCAGCGGCCTCGCGGGGCGTAGGCAGGGCTCAACCCGGGGCCGGATGGCAGCCTCAAAGCGGGCCAAACCGTCAACCATAAGGCCAGCCGATAGAACAGATCGCGAATCACGACTTTTATTATGTTCACTGGGTTTATACGATGAGAGGGCATTCACACATATGCCGCCCTCATCGCAGGCGGACCGGGAGGAACGATGGAGCACAAGGCCCGCACCCAGAATGAGCAGCTCGAAGTCAAGACCACGACCTGCTACATGTGCGCCTGCCGATGCGGTATTCGCGTTCATCTGCGCGACGGCGAGGTTCGCTACATCGACGGCAATCCGGAGCACCCGCTCAACCAGGGGGTGATCTGCGCGAAAGGCTCGTCGGGCATCATGAAGCAGTATTCGCCCGCGCGCCTCACGCAGCCGCTCATGCGCAAGCGCGACGCGGAGCGCGGCACCGCGCAATTCGAGCCGGTATCGTGGGACGTGGCGTTCGACGTGCTGGAGAAGCGCCTCTCCCACCTGCGCGCTACCGACCCCAAGAAGTTCGCGCTCTTCACAGGGCGCGACCAGATGCAGGCCCTGACCGGCCTCTTCGCCAAACAGTTCGGCACGCCTAATTATGCGGCGCATGGCGGATTCTGCTCGGCGAACATGGCGGCCGGCATGATCTACACGATGGGCGGCTCGTTCTGGGAGTTCGGCGGCCCCGACCTCGACCGCGCGAAGCTGTTCTTCATGATCGGCACGGCGGAGGACCATCACTCGAATCCGCTGAAGATTGCGCTTTCGAAGTTCAAGCGCGTGGGCGGCCGCTTTATCGCCATCAATCCGGTGCGCACCGGCTACGCGGCCATTGCCGACGAATGGGTGCCCATCCGTCCCGGCACGGACGGCGCGCTTTTCATGGCGCTGATGCGCGAGCTGATCGAAAGCGGGGCCTACGACCACGAGTTCGTCGCGCGCTACACGAACGGCGCGGAACTGCTCGACGTGCGCGCGGAAAGCGACGCGTATGGCCTCTTCGTTCGCGACCCCGGCGTGGAGGAGCGCAACGCGCTCTTTCCGCAGAACCATATGTGGTGGGACCTCGAAACGCAGCGCGCCGTGCCGCATCACACGCCGGGCGCGCGGCCGGCGCTGGAAGGGCGCTACACGCTAGAGGACGGCACGACCGTGGCGCCTTCGTTCACGCTGTTGCGCGAGCGCATGGCCGACTGCACGCCGGAATGGGCTGCGGAAATCACCGGCATTCCCGCCGACACGATCCGCAGGCTCGCGCGCGAAATGGCCGAGGTGGCGCGCGACCAGAAGATCACGCTGCCGATCCGCTGGACCGACGCCTGGGGCGAAACACACGAAACCGTCACGGGCGTGCCGATCGCGTTTCACGCGATGCGCGGCCTCGCGGCGCATTCGAACGGATTTCAGTCGATCCGCGCGTTGGCCGTGCTGATGTCGCTGATGGGCACGATCGACCGGCCGGGCGGCTTCCGCCACAAGTCGCCGTATCCTCGCGCGGTGCCGCCATCGGCGAAACCGCCCAACAAGCCCGAAGACGTCAAGCCGAATACGCCGCTCGCCAACGGTCCGCTCGGTTGGCCGGCTGCACCCGAGGACCTGTTCATCGACGAAAACGGTGGCCCGGTGCGCATCGACAAGGCGTTCTCGTGGGAGTATCCGCTCGCCGTGCACGGCCTGATGCACAGCGTGATCACGAACGCGTGGCGCGGCGACCCGTACCCGATCGACACGCTGCTGATCTTCATGGCGAACATGGCGTGGAATTCGTCGATGAATACCGTGGAGGTCCGCAAGATGCTGGCGGACAAGCACGAGAACGGCGAATACAAGATCCCGTTCATCGTCGTGTGCGATGCGTTCCAGTCGGAGATGACGGCCTTCGCCGACCTGATTCTGCCCGATACGACCTACCTCGAGCGCTACGACGCGATGTCGATGCTCGACCGCCCGATCTCGGAGTTCGACGGCCCCGTGGATTCCGTGCGCGTGCCCGTCGTGCCGCCCACGGGTGAGTGCAAGCCCTTCCAGGAAGTGCTGGTCGAGCTCGCGGGACGCCTGAAGCTCCCGGCATTCACCACACCGGAGGGCGGGCGCAAGTATCGCGACTATCCCGACTTCATCGTCAATCACCAGACGGCGCCGGGCTCCGGCGTGGGCTTCCTGATCGGCTGGCGCGGCAAGGACGGCAAGGACGCGCTGGTGGGCGAGCCCAATCCGCGGCAGTGGGAGGAATACGCGAAGAACAATTGCGTCTACCACTACACGCTGCCCGAGACCTTGCAATACATGCGCAACTGCAACGGGCCGTATCTGGACTTCGCGGTCGAAAAGGGCTTTCGCAAGTTCAATGAGCCTATCGTCATCGCGCTCTATTCGGACGTGATGCAGAAGTTCCGCCTCGCCGCCCAGGGCAAGACAAAAGGGCGCCAGCCGCCGGATCATTTGCGCGCACGCGTGGAGCAGTATTTCGATCCGCTGCCGTTCTACCATGCGCCGCTCGAGCACGCGGCAACGGATCACGCGAAGTACCCGCTCGCAGCGCTCACGCAGCGCCCGATGGCGATGTACCACTCGTGGGATTCGCAGAACGCATGGTTGCGCCAGATTCATGGGGAGAACTATCTATACATGAATCCGGGCACGGCCGCCGCGCAGGGCATCGAGGACGGCGGGTGGATCTACGTGGAATCGCAATGGGGCAAGGTGCGTTGCATGGCGCGCTACAGCGAAGCGGTGGAGCCGGGCACGGTGTGGACGTGGAATGCGATCGGCAAGGCGGCGGGTGCGTGGAACCTCGGCCCGGACGCGAACGAATCGCAGCGCGGCTTCCTGCTCAACCACCTGATCTCGGACGAGATTCCCGACGCGCAACGCAGTGGGCGGGTATCGAATTCCGATCCCATCACGGGGCAGGCCGCGTGGTACGACGTGCGCGTGCGCATCTATCCCGCCGAGCACGATGCCGATCACACGCTGCCGCAGTTCGCGCCCATGCAGGCCTTGCCCGGCGTGACCGGCACGGGAGTGGGCGGAATGCTCCAGCGCGTCGTGCAGACGTATTTCGCGGGACGCGGCGAATTCGCGCGTCGCCTGCGCAAAGCCACACAAGACAATTGAAGCAAGGAGCACGCTATGACACAGATGGCGCTCGTAATCGACCTTAACGTGTGTGTGGGCTGCCACGCTTGCGTGACGAGCTGCAAGGAGTGGAATACGTCGGGGGAGGCCGGCAGCCTCTCGGACATCCGCCCTTACGATGCGGATCCCTCCGGCACGTTCTTCAATCGCGTGCAGACCTTCGAGTCTGGCGTGTTTCCGCTGACCGACACGATTCACTTTCCGAAGTCGTGCCTGCACTGCGAAGATCCGCCGTGCGTGCCGGTCTGTCCGACCGGGGCGAGCTACAAGCGCAAGGAAGACGGCCTCGTGCTGGTCGATTACGACCGGTGCATCGGCTGCAAGTACTGCTCGTGGGCTTGCCCCTATGGCGCGCGCGAGCTGGACGAGGAGCGCAAGGAGATGACCAAGTGCACGCTCTGCTCGGACCGCATCAATAACGAGGCCTTGCCCGAGCGCGACCGCAAGCCCGCATGCGTGCTCGCCTGCCCGACCTCGGCGCGCCTCTTTGGCGACATTCACGACCCGGAGTCGGTGGTGTCGAAGGCGATTCGCGAGCGCGGCGGCTATCAGCTGATGCCCGAATGGGGCACGCGGCCCTCCAATCACTATCTGCCGCGCCAGAAGGTGTCGTCGTGCGGCAGCGGATCGTGTTCGTGCAAGGGCGAGTCCGCCGACGATGCGCCGGCCTCCCTCGAATCGCAGGTCGAACGCGGCGAGCTGCACCTGGCGTCGATGGCGTCGCGCACCCAGGCGCATTAACCTCCTTCACGGGCAAAGGAACCAACATGAATCCGGCATTTTCCGTGGTGTTTCTCACCACCTTGATTGGCGCGGCGCAGGGGCTCGTGATCGCGCTCGTGGGCGTGGAAGCGGCGGGCCAGCTCGGCCTGGTCGATGGGGCGGCGGTGCCGCAGCTCTTCTATGTGGTCGGGGCGGCGCTTTCGTGCCTGCTCGGCGCGGCGGGGCTCGTGGCATCGTTTTTCCACCTTGGGCATCCCGAGCGCGCGTGGCGGGCCATTGCGATGTGGCGCACGTCGTGGCTCTCGCGCGAATGCCTGTGCCTGCCGTTGTTCCTCGCTTGCGCGTTTGCCTACGGCGTCGCGCACTTGTGCGGCTTGCCGTATACGCTTGCGATCGGTGCCGTGGCCGTCGTGGCGAGTGGCCTGCTGTTCGTCTGCACCGGCATGATCTACGCGTGCCTGCGCTTTCTTCAGGAATGGGCGACGCCGCTCACGCTCGTCAATTTCGCGCTGCTCGGCTGCGCCTCGGGCTTCACGCTTGCGACCGCGAGTGCAGCCTGGCTCGCGCCCGCGCTGGTCGGGCCGCTCGCGGTGCTGGCTTGCCTGCTGACGCTGGCCGGATGCGCCTCGCGTGTCGCCTCGCTCGTGCGCAATGCACGGCTGCGGCCCAAATCGACGGTGCAGAGCGCAACCGGCATCCGCGGCGCACGCGTCGAGCAGAAGTCGCGCGGGTTCACGGCCGGCGCGTTCAATCTGCGCGAGTTCTTCCACGGCAAGACGCCGGCCACGCTCAAGCGGATCAAGTGGACGTTCCTCGTGGCGGCGTTTGCCGTGCCGCTCGTGCTCGTGGCGTTCGGTGCGAACGTGCGGCCGGTGTGGGCTTCGCTCGCGTTGCTGTGTGCCGCCGCGGTGATTCAGTACGCCGGGCTTGTAGCGGAGCGGTGGTTCTTCTTCGCGGAAGCGCGGCATCCGCAGAATCTCTATTATCGGCAAGCCTGACTAGCCGGCTCGCATCGAACGCTGTAGACGTGAGCACGTGCCGCCTGACCAGAAGCAGCGTTCTGGTTCAGGCGGTTTTGCTTGTATCAATGAACTGCACAATGCGCGACGGTGTCTCGGGCATCGAAGTTGGCGAAAAGCTCGCATACCGCGCGTGGATCCCGGCAGTCGTGCAGTTGCTCTCGAAAGCGTTGATCGCAAAAGTGCTGCGCCACATCGGCCAGCAATTGCAGGTGCACCATGTTGGCCCACTCCGGTACGAACAGCGCGACCAGGTCGGTCACGGGCCCGCCGTCCGGTGCATCGAACGCAATCGGCCTGAGCGGGCGCACATACAGCGCCAAAGCCTGCGTCAAGCCTTTGATTTGACCGTGAGGCACGGCCACCCCCTGGCCCAGCGCAGTCGAACCTAATGCTTCCCGCGCGGCTAGCCCCGCTACAACGGCATGCGCTGCCAGGCCATAGCGTTGCTCGATGAATTCGGCAAGCTTCGCGAACAGCGAATCGCGGTCTGCAACGGCCAGATCGAGCAGGACATGGTCCTCCTTCATATAGTGAGCGATCGCATCCTGACCCACGGCCGGCTCCTTGCGCAGGCGATGGGCATCGGCATACGACGTTTCTCGATGCATCAGCTGGTTCCAGGCGTCCGTGGGCGCATCTGGAACGTCAAGCAATCGTCCGATTTCGGCGGTCGGCGCCAGCCACGTCACGCGCCGCATCGCCTCCCTCAATGCCGACCTGGGCAAATAGAGAACCAGTTGAACGCGGTCCGTTCCGCGCAAGGGCGTCACACGTATCGTCCACGACTGACCCGCGCAGTCGCGGATCAGCGCCTGGCGCAACGGCAGGGCGTGCTGCGCATCCAGTGTCACGTGCATGATCACATTGCGGCTGGCAGATGGCGGCGACGTGCGGTGAGAGGCAAGTTTGCGCAAGTGGAGAAGCGCGCTCAAGTCTGGCAGTCCGTGTTTCATGCTATTCCTCGAATTCAACCGGCAAGCTTTCTCATGTATAGGGCAGCCGAGATAAAAATGCCGTAAATCCCGCGGGGGAACGTGTAAGCGGCGGATATTGTCGAACGTTATAGAGCAGACGCTCGAACGGCCTTCCCACGACGCCGAGCAACGGCGGATTGCCGCCGATCGCGCGCGCCATGTAAAGGCCCAGCGGCTTGACTAGCGCGATCAGTACGGCGAGGAATAGGGCGATCTGCAAACCGCTGCCAGCAACCATTTCAACTCCTGCGCAACGTCAAAGCGCCGACTTACCTTCTCTATTTCACCTCGCGCAATGTGAATTCGATGCAAAGATCGCTGGCTCCCGTATAAAAAAGTGGTCAACGTCGGGCCGTATATCGCGCCTATGCACAAACCCCCTCCGGATTTACGGAATTTTTATTCGCAGCCTCCTATACCTTAAGCACCCCGCAGAACAAGGGGGCACACTGCGCGTTCAGGCGCAGCGGCAACGTTTGGCCGAAACATTCTCATTGGGGATGCGCAATGAACCTCATCGTCTGGCTGCCGCTCTTGTTTGGGCTTGGGCTGGCGAGCCTCATCCTGTGCCTGCTGTTCGTCGATGCCTGCGAGCGTATATAGATAAGGAGAGCGTAATGGCCTGGCTTGCCGCTGCAATATCCGCGCTGACGTTCGTGTATCTGTTTGCCGCGCTGATCCGCCCCGAGTGGTTTTGATGCGCCTCGCGCCCATGGGCGCCGCCGCTGCACTCGTTCTCAATCGATTGCCTTTTCCGGCTTGAAAGGGGCTGTCCATGTGGACCCTGCCGATCATCATTCTCGTCATCGCGATCGCGATATCGATCCCGCTCAGCCGTTACATGGCCGGGATCATGGATGGCCATTTGCACGCGCCGCGCCTGCTGCGCTGGTTCGAAGCACGGCTCGATAGCGGCCAGCATGACTGGAAGCAGTACACGGTCGCGCTACTCGTCTTCAACGTGGCGCTGTTCGTGTTCGGCTTCGTGGTGCTCTCGCTGCAGCCGCTCATGCCGCTCAATCCGCTAGGCCGCGGCATGCTTGCGCCTTCGACGATCTTCAACACGGTCATCTCGTTCATGACCAACACGAACTTGCAGCACTATTCGGGCGACCAGCACTTCTCCAACTTCAGCCAGATCTTTTTCATCCTGCCGAACATGTTTCTCTCGGCGGCGGTGGGTGTGTGCGCGCTGAGCGCGATCATCCGCGCGCTGCGTGGCCAGCAGTTGATCGGCAACTTCTTCGTCGACATGTGGCGCGTGGTCGTGTACATGTTTGTGCCCATCGCGCTCGTGGTGGGCACGATCTTCATTCACGAAGGCATGCCAATGACCTACGCGAGCGACGTGCAGGTCACGACGCTCGAGCCCACCGCGATGGGCACCGACGACCACGGCCAGGCGAAGCAGCAGACGCTGATTGTCGGCCCGGTTGCCGCGGTCATTCCGATCAAGATGCTCGGCACCAACGGTGGCGGCTTCTATGGCATGAATAGCGCCCAGCCGTATGAAAACCCCACGGCGCTCTCGAATATCGTCACGACGCTCGCCATGATGATCTTCCCGTTCTCACTGGTGCTGATGTACGGGCGCATGCTCGGGCGCATGCGCCACGCGGTCGTGATCTACAGCGTGATGCTGACGATGATGATCGCGCTGATAGGCTGGGCGGTGTATTGGGACACCATGCAGCCCAATCCCGCGTTCACCGCGCATCCGGCGCGCACCTATGCGCTCGCGGGCACCCATCAGAGCGTGACGAGCCCTGCCGTGGCGGCGCTGCCGGTCGATCAGCATCTGGGCAATCTGGAGGGCAAGGAGCTGCGCTTCGGCACGTCGGCTGGCGCCACCTTCGCCGCGATCACCACCGACGTGACCTGTGGCGCGGTCAACGCCGAGCACGACAGCCTGAACCCGATAGCGGGGCTCTCGCCGATGATCGGCATGTGGCTGAACTGCGTGTTCGGCGGCAAGGGCGTCGGCATGATCAACCTGCTGCTGTTCCTCATTATCGGCGTGTTCCTCGCTGGCCAGATGGTCGGGCGCACGCCCGAGTATCTGGGCCGCAAGGTGGGCGCGCGCGAGATGAAGCTGGCGATGATCGCGCTGCTCGTGCACCCGATCCTGATTCTGGGGCCAACGGGCCTGTTCTCCGCCACCGACTGGGGCACGAAGGCCGAGGCGAATCCGGGCGCGCATGGCTTCAGCGAGATCGTTTATCAGTTCTCCTCGGCGTCCGCGAACAACGGCTCCGCCATGGACGGACTCGCGACCACCTACGGCCTGAACGCGAATCCGAACCCCGCGCCCACCGCCGTGCAGTGGGACACCGCGACGGGCCTCGTGATGCTGTTCTCACGCTATCTGCCGATCGTGGCGCCGATCGCCATGGCCGCGTTCCTCGGCCGCAAGAAGACGGCGCCTGTCACACTCGGCACGATGCGCGACAACACGGCCACGTTCGGCTTCCTGCTGCTCGGGACCATCTTGATCGTGGGCGCGCTGCTGTTCCTGCCGGTCGCGGCGCTCGGCCCGCTGGCGGACCATCTGGGGCCGCTGCCGTTCGGCGGATGACCAAGCAGGGCAAAACAGTTTCTGTGACAGACAACGTACTCAGGATGGCTAATCATGAACTCGACTCATGCCGTTCCCGATGCGGTCAAACCGGTTTCGAGCGGTCCTCAGCCACCGCATCACGAGCATCGCGAGCCGCTTTTCGACCGCGAACTGCTGCGTCTCGCGCTAAGGCAGTCGATTATCTCGTTGCGGCCGGATATCCAGTGGAAGAACCCGGTGATGTTCGTCGTCGAGATCGGCGCCGTGCTGACCTTCGTGTTCATCCTCGAGATCGCCTTCGGCATTGCCCATAGCGCCGCGCCGCTCACCTATTTCATCGCGCTCGACGCCTGGCTGTTCCTGACCGTGGTGTTCGCGAACTTCGCGACCGCGATCGCGGAGGAGCGCGGCAAGGCGCAGGCCGACACGCTGCGGCGCGCGCGGCGCGACACGTCCGCGAGCCGGGTGCGCAGCGACGGCACGTTCGAGACGGTGTCGTCCGTGAGTCTGCATCGCGGCGATCTCGTGGTCGTACGCTCCGGCGAAGTGATCCCGGGCGACGGCGAGGTGATCGAAGGCACGGCCTCGGTCGACGAATCGGCGATCACGGGCGAGTCCGCGCCGGTCATTCGCGACGCTGGCGGCGACCGCTCGGGCGTCACGGGCGGCACGACGGTGCTCTCCGACGAGATCACGGTGCGCATCTCGGCCGATCCCGGCGAGACGTTTCTCGACCGCATGATCGCGCTCGTCGAAGGCGCGGTGCGCCAGCGCACGCCCAACGAGATTGCGCTCACGCTCGTGCTCTCCGCGTTCACGCTGATCTTCCTGATCGTGGTGGTGCCGCTGTGGCCGATGGCGTTCAACGCCGAGCAGTACATGACGAGCTACCTGGGTCTCTCCGAGCCGCTGCACAGCCTGGGCACCGATGTGCCCACGCTCGTGGCGCTGCTCGTGTGCCTGATCCCGACCACGATTGGCGCGCTGCTCGCGGCCATCGGCATTGCTGGCATGGACCGCGCGCTGCGCGCGAACATCATCGCCAAGAGCGGCAAGGCCGTGGAGGTGGCGGGCGACATCGACACCGTCGTGCTCGACAAGACCGGCACGATCACCATGGGCAACCGCCGCGCTACGGCGTTCATGCCGGTGGGCACCGCTGACGAAAACGAGCTCAAGCGTCTCGCCGCGATGGCCTCGTTTGGCGACATCACGCCGGAAGGCAAGAGCATCGCCGCCGCCGGCGGCTCCCCGCTCGCGCCCTATGCCGGCCATCCGAGCCACGGCGTTCCCGGCGCCGCGACGGACGCGAATACCCGCGTGATTCCGTTCTCGGCGCAAACGCGCATGAGCGGTGTCGATCTAGCCGACGGACGCTCGATCCGCAAGGGCGCGCCCGACGCGGTGATCGCGTGGGTGCACGAACGCGGCGGGGAGGTGCCGTACGGGCTCGAAGCCATTCTCAAGCATGCGGGCGCGCAGGGCGCGACGCCGATCGCCGTCGCCAACGGCAACGAGATCGCGGGCGTCGTGCTGCTCGAAGACATCCTGAAGCCCGGCATCCGCGACCGTATCCAGCGGCTGCGCGCGATGGGGCTCTACACGGTCATGGTCACGGGCGACAATGCGCTGACCGCCGCGACGATCGCGCGGCTCGCAGGCGTGGACCACTTCATCGCGGAGGCCACGCCGGAGGCGAAGCTCACCTATCTGCGCACCGAGCAGGCCGAGGGCAAGCTGGTCGCGATGATGGGCGATGGCACCAACGACGCGCCCGCGCTCGCGCAGGCCGACGTGGGCCTCGCCATGAACTCGGGCACGCAGGCCGCGAAGGAGGCCGGCAACATGGTGGACCTCGACAGCGACCCGACCAAGCTGATCGAGGTCGTGGAGATCGGCAAGCAGTTGCTGATGACGCGCGGCGCATTGACGACGTTCTCGATCGCCAACGACGTGGCCAAGTACTTCGCCATCGTGCCGGCGCTGTTCGCGGGCACGCTGCCGTGGCTTGGCGCGATGGACGTGATGCATCTGCATTCGCCCACGTCCGCGATTTTGTCCGCGGTGATCTTCAACGCGCTGATCATTCCGCTGCTGATTCCGGTCGCGCTCAAGGGCGTGCGCTATCGCGCGCTCGGCGCCGACGCGCTGCTGCGCCGCAATCTGCTGATCTGGGGGCTGGGCGGCGTGATCGTGCCATTCGTGGGCATCAAGCTGATCGATGTCGTGATGACCGCACTGCACCTCGTTGCCTGACGCCAAGGGGAAAGTCATGCTACGCCACATCTCAAAGAGTCTCTGGCTGCTGGGCCTTGCCGTCGTCATCGTGTGCGGCATCTACCCGGGCATCCTGTGGGTGATCGGTCAGACCGCCTTCCCGTTCCAGGCCAACGGCAGCGTGGTCAAGGGCCCCGACGGCAAGCCCGTCGGCTCGCTCCTGATCGCTCAGCCGTTCACGAAGGACGAGTACTTCCAGCCGCGGCCGTCCGCCGTGTCGTACGACGCCACGTCGTCGGGGTCTTCCGGGCTCGGCGCCGCGAATTACGCGTTGCGTGACCGCGTCGCGCGCGCCATCGGACCGATCGCGCAATATGCGGACGGCCCGAAGGCGGGCAAGCCTGTCGCGCCCGATGTGCAAGCCTGGTTCCAGGCGGACCGCTTCGGCGGCCAGCCGCACATCGTCGCGCAATGGGCCAACGCGCACAACAGCCTCGCGCAGGCCTGGGTCAATGCCGATCCCACGCATGCGGCCTATGTCGACGCATGGGTGAAGCAGCATCCGAACGACGTGAAGCAGTGGATTGCCGCGAACCCCGGCACGCCGCAGCCCAAGGCGGCCGATCTCGCGGTGCCGTTCTTCGCATCGTTCTCGACGGCGCATCCAGGCATGTTCCCCTCGGCGGTCACGCACAAGGACGGTAACGGCAAGGACGTCACCGCAATCGAACCGGTGAGCACGGGCAGCGATATCCAGTCGGTGTTCTTCGACATGTGGCGCCAGGACCATCCCGACGTCGCGCTGCAAAATGTGCCGGGCGATCTCGTGACCACCTCGGCTTCGGGTCTCGACCCGGACATCACGCTCGCAAACGCGATGTTCCAGCTAGACCGAGTCGCGGCGGCGTGGGCGAAGGATACGAAGCGCGATCCCGCGCAGGTTCGCACGGAGATTGCGGCGATGCTGCGCGATGCGACGCAGGCGCCGCTCAACGGGCTGGTGGGCGATCCGTTCGTCAACGTGTTGCAGGTCAATCTCGAGTTGCGTCGCAAGTATGGGGCGCCGGCATGACCGGTGCGCTCCGTTGGCGGGAACTGCGCCGGGGCACGCACCCACAGCGGCGGGGCCTTCGCTCAAGCGGCAACATCGCTGTCGATAGTCGCCGGCCGCCGAATACGAGGAAAGCATGACAACTTCCGCTCAACCGCCTGTCCATCGTCCAGGGAATCTTGGTCAGACACGTACGGCAGCACGCTCGATGTTCGATCCGGTGCTCGTGAAGCCCGCGATTGTGGACTCCTTCAGAAAGCTTGCGCCGCGCACGCAACTGCGCAATCCGGTGATGTTCTGCGTGTACGTGGGAAGCATCCTGACGACGATTCTGTGGATTGCCGCGCTTGCGGGCCAGGCCGAGGCGCCGGCCGGTTTCATCCTCGCGATCGCCCTGTGGCTGTGGTTCACGGTGTTGTTCGCCAACTTTGCCGAAGCGCTCGCCGAAGGCCGCTCGAAGGCACAGGCGGCGTCTCTTCGCAGTGCAAAGCACAATGTGATGGCCAAGAAGCTCGGCGAGCCGCATCCGAAGGCGGCCGTGGAGGTCATGACTTCGAGAGATCTGCGCAAGGGCGATGTCGTGCTGGTCGAGACGGGGGACACGATTCCAGCGGACGGCGACGTGATCGAAGGTGTCGCGTCGGTCGACGAATCGGCCATTACGGGCGAATCGGCGCCTGTGATCCGCGAATCGGGCGGCGATTTTTCGGCGGTAACGGGGGGGACGCGCGTGCTGTCCGACTGGATTGTCGTACGTGTTTCGGTCAATCCCGGGGAGGCGTTCCTCGACCGCATGATCGCGATGGTCGAGGGCGCCAAGCGGCAGAAGACCCCCAATGAGATCGCGCTGACCATCCTGCTGGTGGCCTTGTCGCTGGTGCTGCTGTTCGCCACGGCGACGCTGCTGCCGTTCTCGATCTTCGCTGTCGAGGCAACCAAGGCTGGACACGTCGTCACCGTGACGGTCCTTGTGGCGCTCCTCGTATGCCTGATCCCGACCACGATCGGCGGCTTGCTGTCTTCGATCGGCGTCGCGGGCATGAGCCGGATGTTGCAGGCGAACGTCATCGCCACGTCGGGCCGCGCGGTCGAAGCGGCGGGCGACGTCGACGTGCTGTTGCTCGACAAGACCGGCACCATCACGCTCGGCAACCGCCAGGCGTCGGCGTTTGTGCCGGCCCCGGACGTTTCGGAGCACGACCTTGCCGATGCGGCGCAGCTCGCCTCGCTGGCCGACGAAACACCGGAAGGCCGCAGCATCGTCGTGCTTGCCAAGCAGCGCTTCAATATCCGCGAGCGCGACATGAGCGCGCTGCACGCCACGTTCCTCGCGTTCACGGCGCAAACGCGCATGAGCGGTGTCGATCTGCCGAACCGCGAAATCCGCAAGGGCGCGTCCGATGCGGTGAAGCACTATGTCGAGGCGCACGGCGGCAGTTATCCGGCCGAAGTCATCAACGCGGTAACCGACATCGCGCGACGCGGCAGCACACCGCTCGTGGTGGCGGAGAAGCCAGGCGCCCATGACAGTGCCGACATCGCCCCGGCACGCGTGCTTGGGGTGATCGAGTTGAAGGATATCGTCAAGGGGGGGATCAGGGAGCGCTTTGCCGAGCTGCGCAAGATGGGCATTCAGACGGTGATGATAACGGGCGACAATCGCCTGACCGCCGCTGCGATTGCGGCCGAAGCCGGGGTGGACGACTTCCTCGCCGAAGCAACGCCGGAAGCCAAGCTCGCGATGATCCGCTCGCACCAGGCACAGGGGCGCCTCGTCGCGATGACCGGCGATGGCACCAACGATGCGCCCGCGCTCGCCCAGGCCGACGTTGCGGTGGCGATGAACACGGGCACGCAGGCCGCCAAGGAGGCCGGCAATATGGTCGACCTCGATTCGAACCCGACCAAGCTGATCGAGATCGTCGAGATCGGCAAGCAGATGCTCATGACGCGCGGTTCGCTCACGACGTTCTCGATTGCCAACGACGTCGCGAAGTACTTCGCGATCATTCCGGCTGCATTCGCTTCGACATACCCGAGCCTGCGTGTGCTCGACGTGATGCACCTCTCGTCGCCATCGTCGGCCATTCTCTCGGCGGTGATCTTCAACGCGCTGATCATCGTCGCGCTGATCCCGCTCGCGCTCAAGGGCGTGCGCTATCGTGCGCTCGGCGCGGCGTCGCTCTTGCGCCGCAATCTGCTGATCTACGGCCTTGGTGGAATCCTCTTGCCATTTCCGTTCATCAAGCTGATCGACATGGTGCTCACCGCACTGGGATGGGGCTGAGCCATGAAGCATTCGTTGCGGCCCGTGCCGGTATTGTCATGAGCGACCCAACGGCCAGCATTGTCGTGATCGAGGACGAAAGGTCCATTCGCCGATACGTGCGAGCTTCGCTGGAGAGCGAGGCGATGCGCGTGTTCGACGCGGAAACGGGGCTGCAGGGTCTCGCAGTGGCGGCCACCGCCAGGCCCGATCTCGTGATCGTCGATCTGGGCTTGCCGGATATGGACGGTCTGGACGTGATCCGGCAACTGCGGGGCTGGTCCAATATTGCGATCATCGTGCTCTCGGGCCGAACGCGGGAGGACGACAAGATCGCGGCGCTTGACGCCGGCGCCGACGATTACCTGACCAAGCCTTTCGGCATGGCTGAATTGCTGGCGCGAATCCGGGCACTGCTGCGCAGACGGGATCGCTCCGTGGCGGCGGACTTGACGACAGTGTCCTTCGGCTCGATCACAGTCGATCTGGCGGCGAGACAAGTACAGGTCAACGGCGTGGTCGTGCATCTGACGCCAATCGAGTATCGCTTGCTGGTCGCACTCATCCGTCACGCCGGCTGTGTGCTCACTCATCGCCAGCTTCTGCAGGAGGTCTGGGGACCCGCACATGCGGAAAGCTCACAATATCTGCGGACCTATATGGCACATTTGCGTCACAAGCTGGAGAGCGATCCGGCTCAGCCCGAATACATTGTGACGGAGACCGGGGTGGGTTACCGGCTCATGGGGATCAAGTAGAGCGGGCCCGCGTTGCCCGATTCTTTACGACATTTTTTCTTGCTGCGCCTCGGCACCGTCCCTAGACTTGAAAAAACGACGATGCAAGGGAGTGGTCATGTCGAAGCGAAACCTGTCCCGTTCCGAACATAAGGCGCGCCGGCAGACTGGGAGCGGTGTGGGTAACGTTGTGCTAAGACGCTTCGACCCATTGCTCGACTCATACGGAGAACTCACGGTGCTGTTGCATCGCGCTTTCGCGCGTCTCGGGATGATGGGCTTGAACTGCACCTGTGTGGATCAGGATGCCGCGCTCACGCAACGCCGCGCGCAGGCCGGCGACTGCTTTGTCGTCGTGAGCAACGGAAAGCTGATCGGTACGATGACACTGTATGCGCGCGATGCGGAGTCGCACTGCGAACACTATCAACAGAGCGACATTGCTTCAGTTCGTCAACTGGCCATTGATCCTGGCTGGCAAAACCGCGGCATCGGCAAATCGCTACTGGCATTCGCCGAGCACTGGGCCGCGACACGCGGCTATGCTGAGCTCGCGCTCGATACGCCGTATCCTGCTGCGCATCTCGTTGCCTTTTATCGTTCGCAGGGTTTTCGCATAGTCGACACGCTACGATTTCCGGGAAAGGTCTACGACAGTGTGATTCTAAGCAAGGCTCCCGTCGTGGCTCGGACGCTGGCTGCGTGGACGCACCAGATCGCACTGCCGCGTTCGCGTTTTGTGCGCTTTGCGGCATGAGGGGCAACGGCATGCACGAGCCTGAGCGAAACGCCAACAGGCCTGACGCCTTGAGCGAGGCGGAGCGCGCCCGTCTCAAGACATTCATGCGTTCGCGCGCCTGGCTAAAGATCGTTATCTTTACGATATGTGCCGACCAGGTCTTGACTGCGGCGTTTACCTACGTTGGTCAGATGATCGATCCAGGCATGACGGAGATTCAAACGCTGGTCTTTAGCTGTTTGACATGCGTGCTCGTGAGTAACTGGCTGGTTAGCGACGCACGCGCTGCATGGGCCAATGCGAAGCAACACGGCCACGTCGCAACGACACAGTCCGATTCAGGTGTGCGAGAACTCAAGATCGCCGATACCTGCCCGCGGCGCTGGCTCGTTGTGCTTCACATCGAATTGAACCCGGAACTCGCTGAAGTCGTCTGATTTCAGTTGGCGCGGTGCAGGGCCGCGTGATCGCGCTCGTGGGCGTGGAAGCGGCAGGCCAGCCTGCCAAGTCAAATTCCAATCCTGAATAAACGATGTGCAGACATACGTTTTCAATCAATCAAACAATCATGCGGTTTTGTAAGGCATTAATCTGAATTAAGCGAAACTATAATCGAGCCTGACAGCGTTGCTGCTGATGCTGTTGCTGTAACAAATACTGAAATATCTTCTATCTATAAGTAAAAAATGTCTAAGATCTACTAGTATTGCTTTCATGGTCACCGCAGGTGATGGGCGATCGCGTTGCAGCGCTGTCGCTCTCATGCGGATCGTCTCGATCAGCTTTTCGCGCCCCATAATAGTAGACAGAAAGCCGCAAAAGCACGACGCGAATTAGCGGTCGCCGTGAAAGTCGTCATTGAGCTCGTTTCGAACGTTGCAGCCACGAACGTGCATCCCGAACGACCAGGATGGGCGTGGCGCATGTTTGCAGACGGGGAGCTATTCGCCATGCAGAACGGCATGTCAGATTGCGGACTTGTGCCGACAGTTGTCGCTGCCATGATCACGTGGTTCCGCGCATCGGAGCGTCCGCGGTTTCGTCCGCTTGCCGTCCTGAATGGCGTGACTCGATCCGTTCGGCGCTTGAGCAGGCACTGGGCCCCCGAAGCGCGGAGGGCTCTCGCGCCGCAAAACCGCGCGCACAGGCAGCACCTCGGGGGCGTCGAATCGTTCCTCACCGGTACGCCAATGCGCGACGCGCTGGAGGTCGTGCCGGTTGCGATTCTCGCTATCGACGAGGCCGGCAAGATCGCGTTCGTCAATGAGAAGGGGACCGAACTGTTTGGCTACCGCGGCGATGAACTGAGCGGTGCGCGCGCGAGCCTTCTGATTCCCGAATGGCGCATGCAGGGTTCGCACGCGCTGGCGGCGAAGCACGCGTTAGCCGACTCGTTTCTGCGTACGGTCGTTGCGCGGCGCCACGACGGCGCTGAGTTTCCCGCCGAGGTCACGACGCGCCCATGCCGCGTGGATGGCGTGCCGACCCTGCTCGCCGTGGTCGTGGAGCGCAGCGAGCGCAACGAGTTGCACCGCAACCGCCAGGAGCTCGCGCATCTGACGCGCGTCTCCGCGCTCGGCGAGCTTGCCGGCTCGCTCGCGCACGAACTCAATCAGCCGCTCACCGCGATCCTGTCCAACTCGCAGGCCGCCCAGCGCTTTATGGAAGCGGACCCGATCAACCTGCGCGAAGTGCGCGAGACGCTGAAAGATATCGTCGCCGACAATCGCCGCGCGGGCGAGATCATTCGGAAAATGCGCGCCCTTGTCAGGAAGTGCGACATGGAATGGCAGCCGGTCGACGTGGGCGGCGTCGTGCGCGACGTGGTCTCGCTCATGCACAGCGACGCCATCGTGCGCGGCGTGCGCACGACGATCGAGATCGCCGGCGCATTGCCCACGGTGCTCGGCGACAAGGTGCAGCTGCAGCAGGTGCTGCTGAACCTGATGCTCAACGCGCTCGATGCGGTGCAGGAGTGTCCGGCCGCGCGCCGCCTCGTGACGGTGCAAGCGGGTGTCGAGCCCGGCGGCGACGTGCGTCTTTGCGTGCGCGACTGCGGCCGTGGCTTGACGGTGGACCAGATGGACAAGATCTTCCAGCCCTTCTTCACTTCGAAGCCGCATGGACTCGGGCTCGGGCTATCGATCAGCCGCAGCATCGTTGGCGCGCACGGTGGGCGCGTCTGGGCTGAGAACAACGCGGAGGGCGGCGCCGCCTTCTATGTTTCGCTGCCCGCGGAGCGCGCGAGCGGACAGAACTCCGTATGCTCACGGCCATGACTGACTCGTCGTCCCGCGTCTTTGTCGTTGATGACGATGACGGCGTTTGCCGCGCCCTTGGGCGTCTGCTGCGCTGCGCGGGGTATCGGGCCGAAGTCTTCGCCTCCGCGCGCTCGTTTCTGGCCGACGCGGACTTCACGAGCGAGCCGGCTTGCCTCGTGCTGGACTTGCAGATGCCGGACCTGAACGGGCTCGAGTTGCAGCGCGAACTGAACATGAGCCTGCCGATCGTGTTTCTGTCCGGGCATGGCGATGTCGGCACGACCGTCAACGCCATGAAGGCGGGCGCGAGCGATTTTTTGACCAAGCCGGTCAGCGATACCGTGTTGCTCGATGTGGTGGAGCGCGCGCTCGCGCGCGCGAGGCAGATGCACGAAGAGCGGCGGGGGCTTGCGGAGATCGGGCAGCGGCTCGCGACCCTCACGCCGCGCGAGCGCGAAGTGATGGCGCGCGTGGTCACGGGGCGCCTGAACAAGCAGATTGCGTTCGATCTTGGCATCGCCGAGAAGACGATCAAGGTGCATCGCGCACGCGTCATGGAGAAAATGAAGGCGGACTCGCTGGCCGACCTGATCCATCTCGCCGACAAAGCAAGCGCCGGCGGGATTGCGTACGCGTTGCACTGAGCGTCCGCGCGCACGTAGCGCGCCATTACCCTCACTCTGCGAGATAGTCGTGCACCACCGTGCCGAGCCCGAGCGTCAGGTCGCTCAGGATATGCACGCCGGAGATCACCTCGAGCACGGGCAGCGCCGCGACCGGCGCGAGCGCGTGATGGAACAGCTCGAGTGCGGCGGGGCCGTCCCACGCGCCCTTGATTGTGATGTCCTCGCAGAAGTAGCGAACCAGCTCGCAGATCCGCACCGTGCCATCGACGTGCGGAATGATCTTTAGCAGATAGTTCGGCGCCGAGAGCGACGCGAGAATCTTGTCGTGCGGCAGGGCGCGATACTTGTAGCCCATCGTGGCGACCGCGATCGGTACCGGCCCGTATCGCAGCACTCCGCCAATCGTATCTTTTTCGACGCGCAGCTGCGGCGACGCAAGCTTCTTCGGAAACCCCCAGATTTCGCGGCCGCCCGCGATTGGCGCCATGTCGTCGAGATACATGGCATGCACGTAGCCGCCGGGCTGACCGTGCAGCCGTACCGGGATCACCTGTCCGCTCTCGGTGTAGTCGCCAAAGCCGGTCGAATCCGGCATCCGGATGAATTCGAACTTGACGATCGGATCAGTCATCTCCAGCGGCGCGGGGATCACCTTCGCGAGGGCGTCCGGGTCGGTCCGGTACGTAACGATCAGAAACTCGCGATCGACGAAACGATACGGACCCGGTGCAAACGCAGGGCTCGTGAGTGGCATCGCGAATGCGCGCTCTCTCACTTCGGATTCAGTCATCGTGGTGACTCCTGTTGGGCAGATTCCATCGGCGTGAGGTCGCAGACATGAATGCCTTGCGCCATCTCCGTCGCATTGCGCCATGCCTCGGTGGCGATTGCACGGCGTACGTCCGCGTAACCGCCTTCCCACAAGTCCAGCACGGTCGCGCGCGAGAATTCGTAGTCCTTGAAGTCGGATGAGCGCGTGTCGTGGCGGTTGGTGAAGCGCACGAGCAGCACCTCGCCACGCGTGCTGATCGCGGCCAGCCGCTCGACGTCCGGATCGGACTGTGCATTCGCGGACAGCATCGCCAGCACGCGCCGCAGCGACGCGCGCAGCTCCTCCTGCTGCTTGACCCGGGCCGCGTTAAAGCGCACCTTGCTCGCGTACTGCAGGTCCTTCATGCGTTCCTGTGCTCGCCATGACGTGCTCGGGCCCGAGACGCATCCTGGTGTTGTCGAAATACACGGATTCGCCGGTACATATGTTGACCGCCCCGAGTGACAGGCGCACCGCCTTGCTGTTGATGAGATCGAAGTCGGCGAGCTCGTCGAGCGTCGTGCGCAGCGACTCCGTGTCGTAGAAGATCAACGGCGGTGGGCAATCCTGCCTGTGCGGCGCGCGTGGGACGGCGCGCTGCGACCGTGAGGGTGCGTAAAGCCTATGTCGCCACGGCCACGCGGACAATTGGACCTTGGTCCTACTCCGGAGCCGCTTGTCTCTTGCGTGTTGGACCAAAGGCCTATACCCGTTCCGCTTCGGGCCGCATAGCCTGAATCTCAAGGATCGCGGTTACATGGGTAACTGCCGCCTCTGGACTTCTCATGATGGGTGATCCAGATCCATTTGTGGTCATTGTCGACGACGACGAATCGGTGGGCCGGGCGATCAGGCGTCTGCTGCGCTCCGCCGGGATCGGCGCGGACACGTATTTGAGCGGCGAAGAACTTCTGGACACGCTGTCTTCAATGCCCTCTTACCGGCCCGGCTGCGTGATCCTCGACATCCAGATGCCGGGGCTCAATGGGCTGGAAGTGCAGCAACGCCTTGGCGGCAGCGGCATCCCCGTGATTCTGATCACCGCTCACGACGATGTGGGTGTGCGCGCGCAGGCGCTTGCGTCGGGGGCGTTCGGTTACCTGTGCAAGCCCTTTAACGATTCGCTGCTGATCAAGACGGTGCAGGCGGCACTCGGCATTGCTCCGACGCCATGAACCGGGCGCGGGTGGGTGCGATTGGGCGCGACTGGGTGCGATTGGGCGCGACTGGGCGCAATGGGGTATGGGACCAAAGTCCCATTGAGTTTGCCAACAACAGCTACCAGACTTGACCACGAAGGGCCGCGCGAGCCATTCGGGGTCCTGTTCATCTGATCTGGCAACGGGAGTCGGAATCATGATCCAACCTGTTCACAAAGTGACGGTCCTCGCTCTCTTGACCTTGCTCGCCGCGTGCGGCGCCACGCAGCAGACGTCCATGATGGACTCGGGCGCCTCGACACAGACGGTCACGCAGGCCGATCCGACGCTCGACGCGGATTGCAAGGCGGCGCTGGCTTCGCTTTATGCGAATACGCCGCATACCCAGGAGCTTGGCCAGAAGGCGAAGGGCATCCTGATATTTCCGCAAGTCGTCAGAGCGGGATTCATTGCCGGCGTCGCGCACGGCGCGGGCATTCTGTATGAGAACGGCAAGGCTACGGGCTCGTATGCCACGACCTCAGGCACGTTCGGGATGCAGGCTGGCGTTCAGACCTACGGGTATGCCATGTTCTTCATGACCGACAAGGAGCTGAACGACGTGAAAACGAACCCTGGCTTTAGCGTGGGTGTTGCACCGACGATCGTGGTTGCGGACCAGGGTACGGCGAGGAACCTGAACACCACAACGCTCCAGTCCGAGATCTATGCGTTTATTTTCGACCAGAAGGGATTGATGGCCGGATTGGGACTGGAAGGGTCGAAGATCACCAAGATCAGGGATTTTTCACCGTCGTGATGGAACCGGAAGCTGTCCTGGAGTCGTGCGCGAACGCGAATAAATTCGGATGACGAATCAAATTGTAAGGTAATAGAGGCGATACATGAAGCGGCCGCCAAAACAGTCGAACGGTGCGCGAGCGTGCGTCCAGCCTGTGGGCCACCTGCCGGGCGTCGGCAGGCGCGTGGCGGGCGCGCTGATGCTGACGTTCGCGGCGCTCGCATGGGCACAGCCGCAGCCCATTTTCTACCCGGCGAAAGGCCAGAGTGCGCAAAAGCAGCAAAACGACATGACGCAGTGCCAGGGCTGGGCGAAGCAGACGACCGGTGTCGACCCCGTTGCACTGGCACAGCGCTCGGCGAACCAGCCACCGCCGCCTGGTCCGCAAGGCCAGCGGCTCAGGGGCGCTGCCGGCGGCGCCGCGCTCGGCGCGGCGGCAGGCGCGATCGGCGGCGACGCGGGCAAGGGCGCGGCGATCGGAGCGGTCACTGGCACGGTGGCCGGGGCTGTGCGCCAGCGGCGCGAGGCGCAGGCTTACAACCAGCAGGAGCAGGCGGTGCAGCAGAACACGCAGAGCCAGCTCGCAACGTTCAATCGCGCCGTGACGGCCTGCATGAACGGGCGAGGCTATACGAGCCAGTAGCATCGAATGCGGGTGGAGGATTGCGGCCATGAAGAGGTTGGTCACAGCGGCATTCGCCGTTTGTATCGCGCAGACGCAGGATGCCTGCGCCGCACACTTGTGACGCGCTGCGGGAGGTCTTTCATGAGCGACCCGTTGTTTCCCGGCCCTCGACGGTTACGCGGTTTTGCGACCCTCGGGAGCCTCCTGCTGCCGATACTCGTCCTCGTGGCGATGGCGTTTTTCGCTGGCTGCAAGAAGGCGTCGGGCCCGCCGGCGCTCGGCGCGCCAGAGGTGACGGTGATGACGGTCGTTGCCCAGGACACGCCCGTCGATCTCGAGTTCACGGCGCAGACGCAGAGCTCGCGCGAAGTCGAGATTCGCGCGCGCGTGGACGGCTTCCTCGACAAGCGGATGTACACCGAAGGCGAGGAGGTGAAGGCCGGTCAGACGATGTTCCAGATGGACCCGAAGCCGTTCGAGGCCGCGCTGCAGACGGCGCGGGGTCAGCTCGCGCAACAGCAGGCGCGGCTCACGGTTGCGCAGCAGAACCTCGCGCGGGTCAAGCCGCTCGCCGCACAGCAGGCATTGAGCCAGAAGGACCTCGACGATGCGATCGGCAACGAGAAGCAGGCGCAAGCCGCGGTGATTTCGGCGCAAGGGCAGGTCGACACGGCGCAGATCAACCTCGGCTACACGACGATCAAGTCACCGCTGAACGGTCTCGCGAGCTATGCGCGGCAGCAGGACGGCAGCTATCTGATCGCGACCGCATCGGGCCTGCTTACCTACGTCTATCAACTCGATCCGATGTGGGTGAATTTCAGTATTTCGGAAAACGAAATGCTGCACTTCCAGGATCAGATATCGATCGGAAAATTGGTCTTTCCGCCCAATAGCCAGTTCGTCGTGTCGGTCGTACTGGCCAACGGCAAGGAGTTTCCGCAGCAGGGCACCATCAGTTTCGCGAACCCGGCGTTCAGCACCGAGACCGGAACCTTCCTCGTGCGGGCCGTCCTCGCCAATCCGAAAGGCACGCTGCGGCCAGGGCAGTTCGTGCGCGCGCGCGTGTCGGGCGCGGTGCGGCCGAATGCGATCCTCGTGCCGCAGCGAGCGGTGCTGCAGGGCGCGAAGAGCCACTTCGTGTGGGTGGTCGACAGCGAGTCGAAGGCCCATCAGCGCGTCGTCGAGGTTGGCGACTGGAATGGCGACAACTGGTTCATCACCGATGGCCTGAAGGCCGGCGAGCGCATCGTCGTGGACGGCGCGATTCGCGTCGTGCCCGATGTGGCGCTCAAGATCGCCGGCACGGTCGCTTCGACGCAAACCGGTGGCAAGACCGTCGTCGAGAAGGGCGGTGCTTCGGCGCCAGAGGCGCCCGAGGGCGCCCGCCCGATGGCCCAGGGCGCGGCCAGCGGCGCGTCGCAGTAAGGGCGGATCCGATGAACATCTCCCACTTCTGCATCGACCGGCCGATCTTCGCGTCCGTCATTTCGATCGTCATCACGCTCGGTGGCGCGCTGACGATGTTCTCGCTGCCGATCGCGCAGTACCCGGATGTCACGCCGCCGCAAATCACGGTTTCCGCGACTTACCCGGGCGCGAGCGCGGACGTCGTCGCGAACAATGTGGCCGCGCCGCTCGAGGAGCAGGTCAACGGCGCGGACAACATGATCTACATGTATTCGTCCAGCTCGTCGACCGGCAACCTGACGCTCAACGTCTTCTTCGAGATCGGCACCAATCCGGAGCTTGCCCAGGTCGACGTGCAGAACCGCGTGAATCTCGCGCTGCCGCAACTGCCGCAGCAGGTGCAGTCGCAGGGCGTCCAGGTCCAGAAGAAGTCGAACGCCTTCATGATGGTGATCGCGGTTTACTCGCCCGACCAGCGCTTCGACCCGACCTATATTGCGAACTATGCGAACGTCTATGTGCTCGATACGCTCAAGCGGATTCCGGGCGCGAACCAGTCGGCGATCTTCGGCACACCTGACTACGCGATGCGGATCTGGCTGAAGCCGGATCGCATGGCGCAGCTCGGCATTACCGCGGGCGACGTGCAGAACGCGGTGCGCGCGCAGAACCAGCAGTTCGCCGTTGGCACCGTTGGCCAGTCGCCGACCGGCAACCCGGTCGAGCAGTCGTTCGCGGTGACGACTACGGGGCGGCTCGCGACAGCGGAAGAGTTCGACAACATCATCATCAGAGCGGCCAGTAGCGGTGCGGCGATCGTTCGCCTGAAAGACATCGGCCGGGCTGAACTGGGCCAGAAGAGCTATTCGAACCGCACCACCTACCAGGGCAAGCCGGCCACGATCATCGCGGTCTACCAGCAGCCGGGCGCGAACGCGCTCGATGTTTCGAAGCAGGTGCGCGCGACGCTCGATCAACTGAAAAAGGCGTTTCCCGAAGGGCTCGACTATCAGATCGCGATGGACACGACGGACTTCACGCGCGCGTCGATCACCGACGTGATCCACACGTTCTTCGAGGCGCTCGTGCTGGTGGTGATCGTCGTGTACGTGTTCCTGCAGAGCCTGCGCGCGACGATCATTCCGGTGATGGCGGTGCCGGTGTCGATCGTCGGCACGGCGATGGGCATGGCGGAACTGGGCTTCTCGATCAACATGCTGACGCTGTTCGGGATGGTGCTTGCGATCGGCATCGTCGTGGACGATGCGATCGTCGTGATCGAGAACGTCGAGCGCAATATGACCGTCCACAAGCTCAACCCGAAAGACGCGGCCAAGCGCGCGATGGACGAGGTGTCGGGCCCGGTGGTCGCGATCGTGCTCGTGATGTGCGCGGTGTTCGTGCCGGTTGCGTTCCTCGGCGGGATCACCGGGCAGCTGTACAAGCAGTTCGCGATCACGATCGCGATCTCCGTGGTGTTCTCGGGCATCGTGGCGTTGACGCTGTCGCCCGCGTTGGCCGCGATCCTGCTCAAGGAAACGCACCACGAAAAGAAGGGCTTTTTCCTGTGGTTCGACAACAAGTTCGCGCGCATGACGGCCGGCTACGGGCGCGCCGTGCGGTTCGTGATCCGGCGCTACGTGATGGGCATCATCGTTTTCGCGGGCGTGATCGTGCTCGCGGTCCTGATGGCCAAAACGATTCCGGGCGGCTTCCTGCCGCCCGAGGACCAGGGCTACCTGCTCGGCGCGATCATCATGCCGGACGCGGCCAGTCTCGACCGGACCGCGGACGTCGGGGACAAGGTCACCGACTACTTCATGAAGCAGCCCGCGGTGAGCAGCGTCACGATCGTCAATGGATTCAGCCTGCTCGACAGCCAGAACAAGAACAATGCGGGCACGTTCTTCGTCGGCCTGAAGGGCTTCGACGAGCGCTACAAATTCTCGAACATCAAGGAGCAAAACGCGCGCGCGGTGCTGATCAAGGCCTATGAGACGCTTTCGAAGGTCCAGGAGGGCATCGTCGTGCCCGTGAATCCGCCATCCATTCCAGGCCTCGGCACGACGGGCGGCACGGAGATGTGGATCGAAAGCCAGGGGGATGGGTCGATCCAGCAGCTCGCGGCCGTTGTGCAGGACTTCGTGGCGAAGGCGAAGGCGCGGCCCGAGCTCTCCGGCGTGACCTCGACCTTCAACGCGGCTTCGCAGCAACTGCTGGTGAACGTGGACCGGGATCAGGCGGAGACACTCGGTGTGCCGGTCGAAGAGGTGTACAGCGCGATGCAGACGATGTTCGGCTCGCTCTACGTGTCGCAGTTCAACAAGGACGCACGGCTGTGGCAGGTGATCGTGCAGGCCGATCCCCGCTACCGGCTCACG
Organism: Paraburkholderia silviterrae; assembly: GCF_004353915.1. Taxonomy (GTDB): domain Bacteria; phylum Pseudomonadota; class Gammaproteobacteria; order Burkholderiales; family Burkholderiaceae; genus Paraburkholderia; species Paraburkholderia silviterrae. The sequence continues at coordinate 39,795 of NZ_SMRP01000042.1, forward strand.
CCGGGCGACCTCGACCAGATCTATGTGCGCAGCCGGACCAACAACATGGTGCCGATCAAGGCGGTGATGACCTACCGCTACGTCACGGGCCCCGACCTGATCACGCGCTTCAACAATTTCCCGGCGGTGAAGATCACCGCGAACGCGGCGCCGGGCTACAGCTCGGGCCAGGTGATCTCGACCTTGCAGGAGCTCGCCGCGCAGATGCCGCCGGGCTACGCCGTCGGCTGGAGCGGCGAGGCATTCGAGGAGATCAAGTCGGGCTCGGCCGGCGGCCTCGTGTTCGTATTCGGCATCATCATGGTGTTCCTGATCCTCGCCGCACAATACGAGAAGTGGTCGCTGCCGTTCGGCGTGCTGATGGCGGTGCCGTTCGCGCTGTTCGGCGCGTTGCTCGCGATCCTGCTGCGCGGCCTGAACAACGACGTCTACTTCCAGATCGGCCTGACGATGCTGATCGCGCTCGCCGCGAAGAACGCGATCCTGATCTTCGAGTTCGCGGTGCTGAACCGGGAGGAGGGCAAGTCGCCGTACGACGCGGCGCTCGTGGCCGCCGAAGAGCGTCTGCGGCCGATCGTGATGACCTCGCTCGCGTTCATCCTTGGCTGCGTGCCGCTCGCCATCGCACTGGGCGCATCGCAGAACAGCCGCCACTCGATCGGCACGGGCGTGATCGGCGGGATGCTGGGCGCCACCGCGATCGCCGTGTTTTTCATCCCGATGTTCTACTGGGCGATCGAGTCGCTCGGCTCTCGCAAGGGCGGCGGCAAGGCAACACCCCAGTCGGGCAGCGGGACGCCACCGGCGGCCCCGGGCGGCTCGGGCTCGCCGCATGTCACGCCGTCCGCACGGCATGAGGATGACTGACATGCGTCCCGCAGCCTTCGCGCGCGTTGCTGCGCCGCTCCTCGTCATCGGATTGCTGCACGGCTGCCTGCTCGGCCCCAACTACGAGCGGCCGAAGGTGGCCGTGCCCGACACGTACCGCTTCCCGTACGCCAACGCGGCGGATGTCGCCAACACCGCATGGTGGGAGCAGTTCGGGGACCCGGTGCTCAACGACCTCGTGAAGACCGCGCTCGCGAACAACCTCAATGTGAAGCAGGCGGGCGCGCGCGTCGACGAGTTCCTGGGCCAGTTCGTGAGCACGCGTTCGGCGTTGTTCCCGCAGGCGAGCGTCGGCTTCGGCGCGTCGCGCCAGCGCGCGTCGCGGGATGGGCCCACACCGATACCGCCCGGCGTCTCGCCGGTGTTCAACGAGTTCCAGCCGAGCGTCTCGGGCTTCTGGAATATCGACCTGTTCGGCCAGGTGCGGCGCGAGACGGAGGCGGCGCGCGCGAATGTGAACGCGGCCGAGCAGAGCCGCCGCGCGACCATCCTCACACTGGTCTCGTCGGTCGCGACGTCGTATATCACGCTGCGCAGCCTCGACGCGCAGCTCGAGATTGCCCAGAGCACGCTGGCGAGCCGTGCCGATTCCGTGCACGTGTTCACGCTGCGCCGGCAGTTCGGCCAGACCTCGGAGATGGAGCTGGCACAGAGCCAGTCCGACTATGAGGCCACGGCGGCGACCATTCCACAGCTCGAGCAGCAGATCGCGCAGCAGGAAGATGCGCTCTCGGTGCTGCTCGGCAGCAATCCGGAGCCCATCCTGCGCGGCCACGCGCTGGCCGATATCGCAACGCCCCTCGTGCCCGCGGGCATGCCATCGGACCTGCTCGATCGCCGGCCCGACCTGTTGCAGGCCGAGCAGAACCTGATCGCGCAAAACGCGCTGATCGGCGCGGCGCGCGCATTGTATTTCCCGCAGATCTCGCTCACGGGGCTGTTTGGCTCGGTCAGCACACAGTTCTCGAACCTCTTCACCGGACCCGCGCGGGTATGGTCGTTTGCCGGGTCGGCAACGCTGCCGATCTTCACGGGCGGCAACATCTACGGCCAGAACAAGCAGGCCGAAGCGCGCCAGCAAGAGGCGCTGTTCGCGTATGAAAATGCGATCCAGGTGGCGTTCCAGCAGGTCGACGATGCGCTGATCGCGGTGCAGAAGTCGCGCGAGCAAGTGGCGATCCAGCGCCGCCAGGTCGACGCGCTGCGCACCTATCTGCGGCTCGCGCGGCTGCGTTACGAGGGGGGCTACACGAGCTACCTGGAGGTGCTCGACGCCGAGCGCAATCTGTTCAGCGCGGAGCTTCAATTCACGCAGACGCAGGCCGCGACGCTCACGAATCTCGTCAATCTCTACATGGCGATGGGCGGCGGCTGGGTCGTAGAGGCGGAGCGGCTGAGCGTGCCCGCACCGGCCCCCGGACAGCCGCAGGCTGCGCAACCCGCCGCGTCACAACCCGCCGCTCAGGTGCCGCAATGACAGCAGGCAAGCTCATTGCATGCCACGAGTGCGACCTCCTGCAGCGTGAAGTGCCCGTGCCGGAGGGTGGGGTGCTGCGCTGCCGCCGCTGTCACGCCGAGTTCTACCGGAACCTCCCGGACAGCCTCGAGCGTGCGCTCGCGCTGTCGCTCGGCGCAGTCGTTCTGTTCGCCATCTCGAATGCGTATCCGATCGTTGGACTGTCGGTCAACGGCACGCTCGTCGAGACGACGCTGATGGGCGCGGTGCGCGTGCTGTATCGGGACGGCAAGTGGCCGCTCGCCAGCCTCGTGTTCGCGACTACGGTGCTCATGCCGATCCTGCAGACCACGGGCATGTTGTGGATGCTGGTGCCGTTGAAGTACGAGCGCGTGCCGTGGGGCGGGCCATGGGTGTTCCGGTTGTGCCATCTGTGCCAGCCGTGGGGGATGACCGAAGTCCTGATTCTCGGCTTGCTGGTCGCGCTCGTGAAGCTCTCGAAGATCGCGGGCGTGGTGGTCGGCCCGGCGCTATGGTCGTTCGGCGCGCTGATGCTGGTCCTCGCAGCGGCTTCGGCCGCCTTCGACACGCACATCCTGTGGTTGCGCGTGGCCGCGGTGGAGCACCGGCATGGGCTGCCCGCGCTCGACGAGTCGTTGCCGCGCGGCGCGCTCACGGCGGCGCAATGCGGTCTCGCGCTGTGCCACGACTGCGGACTGCTCGCGAGTGTGCAGCAGCATGCGCACCATTGCCCGCGCTGTGGCGCGGCGCTGCACCTGCGCAAGCCCGCGAGCCTGTCGCGCACCTGGGCCCTTCTGATTGCCGCCATGGTGATGTACATCCCGGCGAACATGCTGCCGGTGATGTACACGAGCTCGTTGTTCGGCGCCGAGAACGACACGATTCTCTCCGGCGTCGTCTATCTCTGGACATCGGGCTCGTGGCCGCTCGCGATCGTGGTGTTCGTCGCGAGCATCGCGGTGCCGATGCTGAAGATTCTCGCGCTCGTCTACCTGGCGGTCTCCACGCAGATGCACTCGCGCTGGTACCCCGTCGAGCGCACGCGGATCTACCGGATCGTCGAGTTCGTCGGGCGCTGGTCGATGCTCGACATCTACGTGATCACGATGCTCGTCGCGCTGGTGCAGTTTCAGGCGCTCGCAACGATCCAGGCCGGTAACGCGGCGATTGCCTTTGGGGCGGTGGTGGTCCTCACGATGTTCGCGGCGATGGTGTTTGACCCACGTCTGATGTGGGACGAAGCGGAGCAAGATCATGCCAGCACAGGACCCCAAGCCTGATTTCCCCAACGCCGAGGCCGTGCCGCGCTCGCGCTGGCGCCTGCAGCTCATATGGTTCGTGCCGATCCTCGCGGTGTTGATTGGCGGCTCGCTCGCGCTCAAGGCGGTCATCGAAAAAGGCCCGACGATCACCATCAGCTTTGCGACTGCCGAAGGGCTCGAGGCGGGCAAGACCAAGATCAAGTTCAAGAACGTCGATATCGGCATCGTCAAGTCGGTGACGCTCACGCCCGACCACATGCGCGTGCTCGCGACCGCCGACATCAACAAGGACGCGACCGACATGCTGGTCGATAACACGCGTTTCTGGGTCGTGCGTCCGCGCATTTCAGGCGGGACGGTGTCCGGGATCAGCACGCTCCTGTCCGGCTCGTACCTTGGGATGGACGTCGGCAATGCCAAGGCCGAGCGGCGCGACTTCGTCGGCCTCGAAGTGCCGCCGGTGATCGCGAGCGACGTGCCCGGCCGTGAATTCGTCCTGAAGAGCGCGGACATGGGCTCGCTCGACATCGGCTCGCCGGTGTACTTCCGCCGTCTGCAGGTCGGCCAGGTCTCGGGCTACAAGCTCGATCCCGACGGCAGCGGCGTGACGCTGCACGTGTTCATCAACGCACCGTACGACAAGTTCGTGCTTGCGGACACGCGCTTCTGGCATGCGAGCGGCGTCGACGTGAAGGTCGGCTCCAATGGCATTCAGGTCAACACGCAGTCGCTGGTGTCGATCATGATAGGCGGCGTGGCGTTCGAAGCGCCGCCCGACGGACTCGACAAGACCGTTGCCACGAACGGCTCGACGTTCACGCTGTTCCCGGACCGGACCGAGGCGATGAAGGCGCATTACCGGATCGTCGTCAAGTACGTGGCCAACTTCAATGAATCGGTGCGAGGCCTGACGGTGGGCGCGCCCGTCGATTTCCGCGGCATCGTGATCGGCGAAGTGACGGCAATCTATACGCGCTTCGATCCGAAGACCGAGAAGTTCACCATTCCGGTGGAATTCAATCTCTATCCGGCGCTCTTCACGTCCCGCTACAGGACCCGGGCGGCGACCGACACCGACGACCGGTTGACCAACCAGCCCTACGCGCTCGCAGACAGCCTCGTCGCAAAGGGACTGCGCCTGCAGCTGAGAACCGGCAACCTGCTGACCGGGCAACTGTACCTGGCCGTCGACTTCTTCCCCGACGCGCCGAAGGCCATGGTCGACTGGCAGTCCTCGCCTCCGGCGCTGCCCACGATTCCCGGCAACCTGCAACGGTTGCAGGACGATGTCACGCAGCTCGTGGCGAAGCTGAACAAGATTCCGTTCGAGGCGATTGGCAAGAACACGCAACAGACGCTCGCGAGCGCAAACACGCTGCTCAACCATCTCGACACCGAGATCGTCCCGCAGGCGCAGGACACACTGGTGGCGGCGCACGCCGCGCTCGGCGCCGCCACCAACGCGCTGCAGCCGAACTCGGCGCTGCAGCAGAACACCGCCGACGCGATGCAGGAGCTGGCGCGCACGGCCGCGTCCTTCCGCACCCTTGCTGATTATCTGGAGCGGCATCCGGAAGCGTTGATTCGCGGAAAGTCGCAGGAGACCCAGCCGTGAAGCGCACATTCCTGTTCCCCGCTGCCGTGCTGATCGCAGGCCTCGCTGGCGGCTGCAGCAGTTCCCCGACCGCCAGCTTCTATCGCCTGAAGCCGGACGCCACGCTCACCACCCTGGGCACCGCCGCGCCGCTGTATGTCGTGGTGAGCCCTGTCACCATTCCGGAGCTGGTCGACCGGCCGCAGATCGTCGTGACCCTCGCCGGTAACCAGGTCTCGCCCAACGAATTTCAGCGCTGGGCCGACCCGCTGAAAAGCGACATCCAGCGCGCAATCGCTGGCGACCTCGCGGCGTTGCTCGGGTCTGAGCACGTGAGCGTTTTTGGTGCCGACTCCGGCGGGCCGCCGGTGTGGCGCGTGCGCGTCGATGTGATGCGCTTCGATTCGGTGGTGGGGGAGACAGCGAGCGTCGACGCGCTATGGACGATCTGGCCGCCGAAGGAGACGAAGCCGATCCTCGGGCACACGTCCGCGCGCGAGCCGGTGCAAGGGCAGGGCTATGACGCGCTCGTGGCTGCGCACGATCGGGCGCTGGCTTCGGTGAGCCGCGATATTGCAGCGGCCATCCAGGCGGACTTGCCGCGATGACCCGCGCGGGCGCGGCTCCTGGGTGTCTGCCGTGCCGGCTTCGCACGTCTTGATCGAGAGGCGTTGGGGTGGCGGCGAGCGCCGTCAATTGCAGCCGTGACTGTTGGCGGTTCGATAACACGTGGTGCCGCCGGGCCCCTTGACCACGCCTTTGCCATTCATCGTTTTTGCTTCGCCGCCCCGGTTCGTCTGGGTCGTGCGCACGCCATTCTGATTCACCTGGGATGTCCAGGCCGTGCCGGTATTGCGGTTATAGCCTCCAGCGGTCTGACCATTGCCGCAGACCGTTTCGCCACGGGCATTCGTTGCGCATGTTGCATACGCATGGGCGCTGAGCAATGCGCATACCAGTATCATCAGGGTCTTCATGGAAGTTCTCCTGCAAGTGCTGAATCCGTCGAGAAAGCCTGGTTATGCAGACCGAATTCTGATGCCAGGGCGATGGAGATCTGGCCGGCTCGCCACCTACAAGTCTAGGTCGTCCCCATTCGCTTTTCTTCCGGAACGACTTGTTTTTCTTGTGTCCCGATACAGATAGATATCCTGATTATTTATGGACACCGTGAAGGCGTCTTGCCCGCGCGTTCACCCCCTGCAACAAATCCTTCACGAAGTGCCTATACGGTAGTGTCGATTGACCTTGAGTTCGTCCGAACAAGAAGTATTCAATTCCTTACGGAGACGTTACAAATGGCCATCGCAATCGATCGTTCCGCATTTCGTCCCACGCTTCTCGCCCTTGCAATCGCCTGTGCCAGCACCGGCGCCATCGCCCAGCCCGCCTTCGGCGGACCGGGCCTGCTGGTCGTGAGCCGCGGCGTCTACGACAACGCGTCCAGCAACGTGCAGACCGGCGAGGTGCTGCCGCCGAAATGCGCAAGCACGCAGGCCGGCTGCCCGACCGGCAACGGCGCAACCAATGACGGCACCTACCCGTATGTCTGGAACAACGCGCTCTACGATGGGAGCTTCGGCCTCACGGCGCGCGTCTTCCTCGACGCCATCACGCCGGGCGGCGAAGTCGTCCATTCGCTCGAAGTGCCGAACAGCCTGCATCCCGGCGACGGTCACGACCAGCTCGTGACGAGCTTCAGCTCCAAGTCGGAGCTCGCGCTCAACCTCTCGGCGGACGGCCGCTACCTGACGTTCATGGGCTACGTCGCGCCGGTCAATGCCATCGACGTGTCGAATTCGAACACGCCGGGCGCGAATGATCCGACGAATCCGGATGGCGTGGCGTACTACCGCGCCGTTGCGCGCGTCGACCGCGAAGGGCACTTCACCTTCACCGAGACCAACGCCTATAGCGGCAACAACGGCCGCGCCGCGATCCTGAACAACAGCAACGCGAACGGCAATGGCGACGGCTTCTACTACACGGTCGGCAACGCGGGCAACGGCTCGAACCCGCAGCCCACGAACGTGATTCTCGGCGCGGGCTCGCAGTTCATCGCGGCCACGCACGAACACGAAGCGCAGCAAACGCCGGGCACGCCCGCGCCGCTCGCGAGCTTCTCCGTCACGCAGCTTGGCGCGAAGGCCGACAAGGTGGGCAAGGACGATAACTTCCGCGGCCTGACCGTGTTCAACAACGTCGTGTACTTCACGAAGGGCAGCGGCGGCAATGGCGTGAATACGGTGTACTTCGTCGATACGACGGGCACGGCGTGTCCCTCGGGCGTGGGCGTGCCGGCACAGGGCGCGAAGCTGCCCACGCAACCGCTCGCCTATAACGCGGCGACGGTCCAGTCGAGCGGCCTGCCGAGCAACGTGTGCGTGCTCGCTGGCTTCCCGACTACGCCGAACAAGACGGCGACTACGACGGCCTATCCGTTCGGCGTCTGGTTCGCCGACGCGAACACGCTCTATGTCGCCGACGAAGGCGACGGCTACGCGGGCGGCGCCGACCTCTACACGCACGCTGCGGCGCAGACCACCGCGGGCCTGCAAAAGTGGGTGTACAACGCGGGCACGAAGTCGTGGAAGCTTGCCTACACGCTGCAAAACGGCCTGGGTCTGGGCACGGCCTATACGGTGCAGGGCTACCCATCCGGCTCGAACAGCGCGACCGGCCTGCCGTGGGCGCCGGCCACCGACGGCCTGCGCAATCTCACCGGGCATGTCGATAACGACGGCACGGTCACGCTCTGGGCGATCACCTCGACGGTGAGCGGCAACGGCGATCAGGGCGCGGACCCGAACCGCCTCGTCGCGATCCGCGACGTGTTGCACAACAGCCAGGCGAGCGGCGCGACGCAGGAGCAATTCGTCACGGTGCGCAATGCCGGCTTTGGCGAGGTGCTGCGCGGTGTTTCGCTCGCGCCGGGTGCAATCAACGGCAAGTGGTTCTGAGCACGCAAGCGTAACGACTGCGGGTGTTCCACACACTCGCGGCCGGACGGTTGATCAGGAACCGTGGATGCATGCGCGATGCGCATGCATCCAGCAATCGCAAGCGAGGCTCAGGCCATCGGCGTAGCGAGAGGCGCGCCGAAGATGGCGGTCTGATACTCGGCGAGCAGCGCGGGTTCTTCGATCGACCCGTGATGATGGAGCTGCCGCCACGCGTCATCGATCTTCGCGAACCAGCGCGTCGTGCGAATGCGCAACGGGATCGTGCGATCGGGCAGCACGCAGGTCCCTTCCGCGCGGCCGACGAACAAGTGCCAGTCGTCACCGCCTTCCGGCGTGAAGTCGTGGAACGCGACCTGCACGCGCGCCGGACCTTCAAAGAGCGCCTGGTAACCCGCGCGAATGGCGGGCCAGCCGTGCCGAATCCGGCCAATGGGATTGGCCATGCTCGGACGCTCGCCCGGCGCCCAGTTGGCCGCGAGCGCGTCCAGATCGCCGGTGTTGAAGGCGCGATAGAAGGCCACTAGCGCTTCCAGCGGACTGCCCTCGGTAGCGAGTTCACGGTGCGTTTGTTGCTGGCCCGGTCGAGCATCCAGAGATCGCGCAGGCACGCGTGTTTACCGAAGAGCTCGTGCTCGTTGCGAGTCCTGCGGTGTCCTCATTAAAGGATCTGGCGAAGATTGCGGACCTTAAAGCCGTGGTGTTTCAGTTCGGCTGTTCGTATCGGCAGCGGTTGGAGGCATTTCTCTATGGGCGCGGGCTCGTCGTGGCCAAGCCGCTGGAGTTCGGTTCGCTCGACGCGATTCTGAGTTGCGTCGCGGCGGGCGTTGGCGTGACGCTGCTGCCGCAGGGTGTGGTCGCGCAAGCGGCCGCCGCAGGCAAGGTTAGCGCGCATCGTATGCCAGCGGAGCTGGCGCGTATGCAGACGCTGTTTATTCGGCGGCGCGATGGGTATGTTTCGAGCGCGTTGGGGGCGTTTCTGGAGATGGCGGAGGGGGCGGCGCGGGGGAAGCTTAGGGCGGCTTAGGTGGTTGTCGACGTTTGGAGCGGTGCATATGGGCGCTGCTGGAGGTGCCTGGCGTTGCCGGCACGGTGGAGCACATTCTCATCGCGCGAAGCCGTTGAGGCATGAGCGAATTGCGAAATCGTGCGTTCGAAGCGTTGGGTCATTTGGCGGCCTCCGGTTTACCGTACAACTCGCGAATGCGCTGTTCCTTTTCCTCGCGCTTCTGCTTGCGCATCGCGGGAGTGACGTACGGGTAATCGCGTCGGATGTAGATGGAACTCAAGCGCAACATGTCTGCGTTCATGTTGTCTCTGTAGCTAAAAAACATATCGACATCGACCGGCACGCGCCCGCTTTCATGCGGGTTGGCCCGATAGCGACAAATTAGAATTCCACGTGCTGGTGCTGGTGATGGATAACAGTTTCTCTTATTCTCCTTCCCATCAATACCAACCCAATAGTTCGCAAGATCGAGCTCCCTTTCTAAGGAGCCTTTGCTCAATTCGCCAGTCAAATCATAGAAATCAATTTCGAACTTTACTGGAACCACGGGAACCAGCGTTCTATCCTCAACATCGTTAAGTGGGTCAGAATATGTCGTAATCGTTGTCTGCGAATCTGGTAATTTACTATTGCGGTACTCGTAACTAATCCCGGGATCATCCGGACTATTTTCTGTAGATTTTAATTCTCCGAAGGCGAACTGCTTCGGGTTAAATGGTTTATCATCGCGCAGAACGCCCATCACTTCATTGAGTAGGCTGGATAGTGCAGTACTTTGCTCCTTGGTGATCTGCTTAGGCATTTGCGCCGCCTCCAATTGCATTGATGGTTTTGAGGTATTCTCTTGTGCATGAGCCGGGATTGCGCATGGAATCAGGATCAGATTTGTCATTAGACCAATACGAATCCACGAGATCCCCGCAACTGAAAGCATCTTCTTCATGCAATTGACTCCTGTAGCCTGTCTCATGGTCTGCCATTTTCCTCGCTACTTCTGATGTAACGTTCAGTAGTTTGCAAATCTCGGCCTCTACCGCCTCCTGATCATTGGCCAAAAATTCGTATCCCGATTTGTCCTTGTTTCCCATGATTGTCCAGTAGTAGTCGAACATCAACATTCGATGTACGCCAATACGAACAAGGTCGTTGTTTGGAAACGGAGTTGTCTGGGCGCACAACAGGATGTTCTTCGCTACGTTAATTTCTTGAAAAACCACGAATTCCTTCAACTTCTCGTAGTCACTTGGATTGCTGTGGTAAAGGGAGAGCATCCAGAATTTCTGTTGGCAATGCCTCGCTTCGTGATACATCGTATTAGAAATTGTCTGCATGCGAGCATGATTATCAAACACCGCGGATTTCTTTATAGTTTCGTCAGTCATTTTGCTGATTGCAATTTCATTGGTGGCGATGTGATCGATTCTATTTTTATTAATTACTAACGCCCATGTTGGATTATGGAAACATCCGTTATAGTCTGACTTCATTCCAAAATCATCCCATTGATCTGGGCCAGCCACAATTATTTTTGGCATTGCACGTACGGGAAGACCAAACGATCCATATTGCAATGCAGCCAAAATTGCACCCCGAACCACGGGTTTAACTGCGTCATTGACCGCGTCGGAGGATTTGCCCGACAACCCTACCCAATCCATGCCTGTCAAAGCTGACTTCATCGCCTTGGTATATGCCTTCGCGACGGGATACTGAATTTTCCCCACGAACAGGTACTTCGGGTCGTCCGCCTTCCCACCTGAGAGGAACTGGTAGGTGCGCAGTCCGAAGTTGAGTGGATCACATCCCATGTATGTGGCTGGCTTCCCCTGCGATGTTGTATTCGTGGGGGGCGTGCTGATGGTTTTACCGCCTACGGTCGTTGTACGTTGTGCCGCGACCTCTACAGCCGGCATTGCTACATCGGCCTGTTCGTACACTGTGGTCTGAGCAATCCCAATTATCTGTTCCGGGTTAGTCTGCGACAGCAACTCGATCATGCCGAACGACACGACGTTACTCGTCGCCATCTGCATTTCGCCCAGTTCGTTTGTGACGCCCTGGATGATTTGCCCATCGTCCAGCGTGAGGCGGTATGGCTGATTCGGGACCGGAAAACCACCACCGCTCTCGACGAGCACATGATGGGCGGCGAGCTTGCCAGGATTCTCGGACGTAACCGGGAACTGCACAGGTGGCGCCTGCGGGTCATCCGTCGCGTGATTTGCTGCATGGACGAGGTATTGCCCATCGGTATACGTGAAGATGCCCTGAGGCGTGAAGCGGACCGTTGTGTTCTCAACCTTGATCTCGACGCATTGCCGAGCCGTCAGCCTGATCACTCCATCAGTGCTCGTCTGGGTTATATCACCCCTCGCAGTCATATCGATTCCGTTCAAGCGCGATTCAATGCGCACAAGTTCACGGGCAATGAAGCTCATGGACTTGTAGGCAAAGAAAGACACCACGCGCCGGACCGAAACGAACAGTGACTTCGCGGCAATCGCCACATCGCCGCCCGCCGTAAGCGCGGTATTCTCGCGACTCGCAATGTGCGTGCTGCATTCCGCCGCCGTGTGCACATTAGCTGCGCTGGAGATGACAATGTCGGGGTTGTCGAACTCCGGGAATTCTCCGCCCTCTTTGCCGCGAAGTGCGGCGTTGGCGTCCTTGATGGCCCGCGTTACGTCCGTCTGGTTGTCCGTCGCCTCCTGCGCGCCGTGCTTCTGTGCACTCTGCGCCAGCTCCTCGTGAATTCCGCGCGCCTCGGTCAGGTGCGAGTGCGTCTCGCCCATGTCCTTGGCTTTGCCCGCCGCCTTCTCACGGCCAAACGTGGTCAGCAGCAGACCGAGCGCTGCGCGCAGCGCCCCCCATCGGTCGCTGCGTAGCTCGAAGCCCTCGCCCCTGGCATCCTGCCGGCCCGCATTGCCCTCGATGCGTGTGATATAGCCCAGGCTCAGGCTCGACTTTCCGCGATCGCTCGCGAGCTGGGCCTGCTGCCGGTTCTCGGTGTCGTCCAGCGCGAGATGGTTGGTC
>NZ_SMRP01000043.1 GCF_004353915.1 Paraburkholderia silviterrae
GGTGCCGCCCCGCACAGGGGCAACACCAATATACCGACATGAAAACAAGGAAAGGCCAACGCGGCCAACGCGGCCAACGCGGCCAACGCGGCCAAACGCGACCAACGCGACCAACGCGACCAACGCGACCAACGCGTAATTCAACGCGCCGTTCTAATTAGTTGCCAGAACAACCAACATCAGCCGCATCGAAAGCAAAAATTCACATCTCAACAATACCAGGAATCGCGACATTCGGATTGACATCGGCGCGATAGTCGACGCCTTCGACACCGAAACCGAAAAGGCGCAAGAACTCCGCCTTGTACCCCGCGAAATCCGTGGTGGCGTAGAGATTCTCGTCGGTGACCTGGTCCCATGCCGCCTTCACGCGCGCCTGGATCTCGGGCGCGAGCTCCTTATAGTCGGCGCGCAGGCGCCCTTCGTCATCGAGCACCGGCGCCGCCCCGTAGAGCGAATCACGATAGAGACCATAAACCTGCTCGATGCAGCCCTCATGCGTGCCGTTTTCCTTCATCGCCTTGAAGAGCAGCGCAAGATACAGCGGCATGATGGGAATGGCCGAGCTGGCCTGCGTGACCACGGCCTTGAGCACCGCCACGCGCGCGTCGCCACCACGCTCCGTGAGTTTCGCGCGAATACCCAATACCTTCTGATCGAGATCCTTCTTGGCCGCGCCGATGGAGCCGTTCCAATAGATATCGTGCGTGATTTCCGCGCCAAGGTAAGTGAACGCCGTGGTCTTCGCGCCATCGGCCAGCACGCCCGCCTCGAGCAGCGCGTCGATCCACATTTGCCAGTCTTCGCCGCCCATCACGGCCACCGTGCCGTCGATCTCGCTTTGCGTTGCCGCTTCGAGCACCGTTTCCTTGATGGTTTCCTTGTCGGTGTCGATGCCGCGCATGCGCAGCATCTTGCCCACGGGCTTGAGCGTGGACGTATGCACCTCGCCCGTCACCGGATGCGTGCGGCGCGGCGCGGCAAGGCTGTAGACCACGAGGTCGACCTGGCCGAGATCGCGCTTGATGGCGTCGATCGTCTCGCGCTTGACGGCGTTGGAGAACGCGTCGCCGTTGATGGTCTTCGCGTAAAGGCCTTTTTGCGTGGCGAACTTCTCGAACGCGGCGGTGTTGTACCAGCCCGCGGTGGCGGGGCGGGTGTCGGTGCCGGCGCGCTCGAAAGCGACGCCGAGCGTGGCCGCGCCCGAGCCGAACGCCGCCGAAATGCGCGCGGCGAGGCCGTAGCCCGTGGACGCGCCCAGCACGAGCACGCGCTTCGGGCCATTGGGGATAGCGCCTTGTGCGTTGACGTATTCAATTTGCTGCGCGACGTTGGCTTCACATCCCACGGGATGGGCCGTCACGCAAATGAAGCCGCGAACGCGCGGTTCGATAATCATCAGACTTCTCCGTATTTCGCAGATGCATGCAGGAACGGGCGGCATTTTAGCGCGAGCCAATAATCCGGGCCACGCTGATCTGCGTGGCCCGGCCGGCTTGAGGGCCGTATGCCTCTGCCTGCGGGACGAGTACGGAGCGTCGCGAGCGCGCGATCCACGCGGCGCGCGGGCGCTTACTTTGCGACCCTCATTGCGCGGCGGCTAGTCCATGCGTGGTCTCGCCGAGGCAGCCGAGACCGGCCAGCGTCGCCTCGACGGCCGCATCGAGCGGCGTATGCGGCTCGCGGCCGAGCGTCGCCACGAGTCCCGCGTTGTCGAGCTGGAGCGCGTCGCGCCACAGATAGCGCATTTCCAGCATCTCGCGCGGCGTCGTGGCGAACGGCGCCAACGCGTAAATCAGCGGCCACGGGAATGACTTGCGCCGCGCGTGCAGGCCATGGCGCTGTGCCACGCGGCAGATGGCGGCGGCCATTTGCGTGCCGTCGGCGTCCCAATGTCCGGTCATGTGAAAGCGCGCGAACGGCGCGAGCGCTGCGCGCATCTCGATCAGCTCGCGTATCGCGCGGGCGACATCGGGCACGTAGGCCCATGTGTGGCCCACGCCGCGTGTGCCCGGTTCACGCACCGTGCGCACGGGCTGCCCGGCCTTCACGAGGCCCTGCGCGAGCCAGCTATTGCCTACGCGCGGGCCAAAAAAGTCGCCGGCGCGCACGATGATCGAACGCACGCCAAGCGCCGAGGCGGTTTCCAGACGCTGCTCCAGCGCGACGCGGATCGCGCCCTTGCGCGTGCGCGGCTGCTGCGGCGCATCCTCGCCGACGAGCGGCAGCGCCTCCGGACCGAAGTTGTAGACGGTGCCCGGCAGCACCACGGTAGCGCCCACGGCCTGGGCGGCGGCGATGGTGTTGTCGATCATCGGCAGCACGAGTTCCGCCCAGCGCCGGTAGGCCGGCGGGTTGACGGCGTGCACGATCACGTCGCAGCTCTCGGCGGCGCGCAGCACGGCCTCGCGGTCCATGGCGTCGCCCTGCACCCGTTCGATGCCGCGCTCGTCGCTGGTGGTGGCGCTCGCCGCTGTCGCGCCAACCCCGCGCTGCAGCGCGCGCACACGCCAGCCAGCGCCGGTCAGCTGGCGCGCGACCTCGCCGCCTATGCCGCCGCCCACGCCCAGCACGAGCGCCGTGCGGCCCGTTTCGAGAGATCTCGTTGCCATGTCCGTTCTCCGCTTCAAAGGTGTCGATGGCGCAATTCTGCGCGCCTCGCCGGCCATAAAAAATTGCCGAAAATCGCGTATCGGCTATACATTTATGTATGGCCTCGAACCTGACCTGGGATCATGAGCGAAATCGAACCGAACTGGGAGTGGTACCGGAGTTTCCTGCAGGTCCTGGAAACGGGCTCGTTATCGGCTGCCGGGCGCTCGCTGGGCCTCACGCAGCCCACCGTCGGCCGCCACATCGAAAGTCTCGAAGCGGCGCTGGGACTCAAGCTTTTTACGCGCTCGTTCGACGGGTTCTCGCCAACCGACGCAGCTAATGAGCTGAGGCCCTACGCCGTCGGTCTTGCTGCGACTTCGGCCGCCTTGCGCCGGGTGGCGAGCGGCCACGGGGCCGGGGTCCGCGGCACGGTACGGGTGACGGCGAGCGAGGTCATCGGCGTCGAGGTGCTGCCGCCGATACTGACCACACTGCGCAACGAACATCCGGAACTGACCATTGAACTTGTCCTGTCGAATAAAGCAGAGGATCTTCTGCTTCGTGAAGCAGACATTGCTGTGCGCATGTTCCGGCCCGTCCAGGAGGCACTGGTTGCGAAGCGCGTCGGAGCGATCGAAGTCGGTCTGCATGCCCACGAGCGGTATCTGGCGCAGCATGGTGTGCCGAAGTCGATGAACGAGTTGGCTCGCCACACGGTCATTGGATTCGATCAGGAGACCGCATTTATTCGCTCAGTCCAGGGAAAATTTAAAGACTTTTCGCGAAGCCGCTTTGCGTTTCGAGCGGACAGCGACCTGGCTCAATTGGGGGCGATTCGTGCTGGATTCGGTGTCGGCGCGTGCCAGGCACCCCTGGCGGCAAGGGATCCGAGGCTGGTCAGAATTCTCGCGAATGAGTTTTCATTCACGATGGACACGTGGGTCGCCATGCACGAAGATTTGCGCGGGAGCGCTCGCTGTGCAGTGACATTTGCGGCGCTGGCTTCAGGACTGGAAGGCTATATTCTGGGCGGCCCAAGTCAGGATAACGAAAGTTAGCACCCCGCAAGCACTGAAGCTGAGCCAGTCAGCCCAGCGGGTAAGTTTGGGTCAGAGTGACAATCAAAAGCAGTAGCAATACGAGCGGATACTGCATTTTCATCCACTCCCTCGAGCGGGAGAATGAAACCAGTACACCCAAAATAACGACAAGCAGAATTGAAGCTCCGACGAATCGCGTTGTTGCGATGAGGAGTAAAAGCGAACCGATCAATTCAATGATCGCGACGACGACTCTGAACCCATTTGGGTATCCCCATTTTCCAAACTCGGCACGGATGATGGATGGTCCGACGAGGTTTACGATTCCCGCGGAAAAGAAAGCACAGACGACGATCAGGTTGACGTATTTCATGTTTCAAAACGAGCTCGTGCCGGCATTGGGCGCCGAAGACGAGCGATAAAAGATGCCGGCGAGCGCATTGCAAAAGAGGCTCGCCGGCATGAGGCCAGGGTCCGCAGGCTACCGGGTGGACCGGTGTCTACGATTGCCAATATTGCTTCAGACCGAACACCATATTGCTGAATGGGATACCCAGGCCTTCGTACACGGCTTGCGCCTCGGGCGCCGCATTGTCGGCAAGCAGTTCGACGGCGACGGTCGAATAGCCAACCGGGATCACACCAGCCTGCACCATACGGGCGACGCCAAGGTCCACCTGAGTCTGCGAGAAACCTCCCGAGGCATCGATGACCGCGTACGACGTATAGCCGTTGCGCAATGCCGCGATGGCGGGAAAAGCCAGACAGACGTCAGTCGAGATGCCCGTCACGATGAGGTGTTTGCGGCCCGTCGCCTGAATGGCCTGGACGACCCGTGGGTCATCCCAGGCATTCACGGTCGTTCGTTCGATGACCTTGTGCGTGGGCAGCACCGCAGCCAGTTCAGGGATCATGGGTCCCCACATGCTTTCCGTGGTGGTGGTCACCACGACAGGAACACCGAGCGCGAGCGCCGCCTTGGTGAGGCCGATCACGTTGTGCTTCAATTCAAGCGTGGCGATGTCTCGCACCCCGGTGTAGAGGCCTTCTTGATGGTCGACATGAAACAGAACTGCGTTGTGCCTGGTGAGCCTTTCCTCGGAGGAGAGCGGGCTTGTCATTTCAGACTCCGTCAGTTGTCGGAAAATCTATTCTGACACTACGGCTCGGGCCTGAGCGTGTTTTTGTCGTCTAATGCATTGGATTCAGACTCCCGGCTGCTGGACAAAAGATGCGGACACATCCGTTCGTGACGACCACGTTTAGCCTTTGGCGAAAGCCTGCTTCAGATCGAAGACGAGACCCGCGAACGGGATTCCCAGTGCGGCGTAGACGGCTTGCGCTTCGGGCGCGGCGTTGTCGGCAAGCATCTCGACGGCGACGTTGGAGTAGCCGACCGGTATCACGCCCGCTTGCTGCATGCGCAGCACGCCCATATCGACTTGTGTCTGGCTGAAGCCGCCGGATGCGTCGATGACCGCGTAACTCGCGTAACCCTCGGCGACTGCCGAGATAGCCGGAAACGCGAGACAGACGTCCGTGGAGATGCCGGTGATGATGAGCTTCTTGCGGCCGGTGGCTTTGATCGCATCGACCACACGGCGGTCGTCCCAGGCGTTCACCGTAGTCCGTTCAATATGCCGGACGCCCGGAAGCGCCGCGGCCAGTTCGGGGATCAGCGGCCCCCACATCTTTTCCGTCGTGGTGGTGACGATCACGGGCACTTTCAGCGCAAGGGCCGCCTTCGCGAGTCCAACGACATTGTGCTTGAGCTGCAGGGTATCGATGTCGCGCACGCCGGTGTAGAGGCCCACCTGATGATCGACGAGAAGAAGGACCGCGTTATCGCGGGTCAGGCGTTCGAGGACGTGAGACGAAGTCGAGTTCATGATCTTGTTTCCGCTGGAAGGGTTGGTTGCGGCCGCGGCTTGCGTTGCGCCGAAGAGGCTCGTGCCGGCGGCGAGCACGGTGGCCGCGACGGCGGCGTTCGACTGGTTCAGGAATTGGCGTCGATCCATGATTTGCTCCGTGCCCGTCCACGCGGTCGGTCGATCAACGTCTCGGGCTTGAATGGACTATAGCCATGGGACAAACGCCGAACAATCCAGGAAAAATGGACTTATCATCCCATCCATGAGACTTTCCGCGGAAAAGGGGGGATGATGCTCGATCTGAACGATGTCTACTACTTTGTGCAGGTGGTCGAACACAAAGGCATCACCGCGGCGGCCCATGCGCTCGATGTGCCCAAGTCGAGTTTGAGCCGTCGCATCCTCGCCCTCGAGGCCACGCTCGACGCAAGGCTGATCCAGCGGACCTCGCGGCGCTTCGTCGTGACGGACGTCGGCGAGGCGTTTTACAAGCACGCGGTCGCCATGCTGGTGGAAGCCGAAGCCGCCGAGAGCGTCGTGCGTCAACGCACGGCAGAACCGAGTGGAACCATCCGCATGACGTGCTCGGTCGCTTTTGCACAATTGGCGCTGGCCGAGTTGATCCCGAAGTTCATGGCCGAGTATCCGCGTGTGCGTATCGTTCAGCACGCAACCAACCGGCACGTCGATCCGCTTCAGGAGGGCTTCGACCTGTGTCTTCGCGCGCATTCCACTCCGCTGCCGGATTCCACGCTGGTCCAGCGCTATCTGGCGACGACGCCCTGGCATCTCTTTGCCGGACCGGCGTATTTGAAGCGCAAGGGCGTGCCCAGGTCGCCTGCCGACCTTGCGGACCACGACGGCGTCGCGCTCGGCGGCGGCCATGACACGCACGCATGGCGACTGCACGACTCGCCGGATGCGCAACGAGCGGAAGTGATTCCCTTCGAGCCGAAGCTGCTGAGCGACGACATGGCCACGCTGAAAGTCGCGGCTTGCCAGAGCGTCGGCATCGTGGCGTTGCCGGGCTATGTGGGGCAGTCCGAAGTGAAGACGGGGCAGCTCGTGCGCGTACTGCCTCAATGGACGGCAGGCGTGGCGACAATCAGCCTGCTGATGCCCTCGAGGAGGGGCCTGCTTCCCTCCGTGCGGGCGTTCGTCGACTTCCTGGTGGAGCGCGTTCCCATTGCTGTGCAGTGCTGAGGATGATGCGCCGGCAGGCAGGTTCAGATC
Organism: Paraburkholderia silviterrae; assembly: GCF_004353915.1. Classification (GTDB taxonomy): domain Bacteria; phylum Pseudomonadota; class Gammaproteobacteria; order Burkholderiales; family Burkholderiaceae; genus Paraburkholderia; species Paraburkholderia silviterrae. Next base: position 6,740 of record NZ_SMRP01000043.1, read on the forward strand.
ATGGCTGAGCCTTCAATGCGCGAGACTTTTCCATTGCGGATCGAGTCTGGATGAAAGACCCGCTTTACGAACGATCTCGGGGGCAAGGCGCTCCACACTGTCCAGAATGCCGCGACTATCGGTGCAACGCGTGAATTCCCCTTCGCGATAGACGATTTCGCCGTTGACCATGACGTACTTCGCATCGGTGCCTTTGCCGGCGCCGATAAACGCGGAAAGGGGGCGCTGCAATGAGCCGACGTGCGGTTTGCGCATGTCGAAGACGGCGATATCGGCGAGCTTGCCGGGTTCGAGCGATCCCAATTGGTCAGCCACGCCCAGCACTTGCGCACCGTTGATCGTGGCCATTTCCAGGCTGCGCTCGAAGGACATCCGGGTTGGGTCCAGATGACGCTGGTGCTGGAAGAGCACACAGGCTTTCACCTGCTCGAGCATGTCGTTCGTATAGTCGACCATGGCGCCGTCGGTCCCGAGGGCGGTAGGCACACCCGCACGCAGCGCATTCGCAGCCGGGGCGATACCGCCGCCGCGAATCGCTTCACTGGTTGGCGTATAGACCAGCCCGGCGCCCACATGGGCCATCTGTTCGAGATCGAGCTCCGTGCAATGGATGCCGTGGATCAGCATCCATTGTTGATCCAGCACGCCGAGCTGCATCAGATAGCGCACGTCGGTGCGCCCGGTTTCGCGCAAGTGCTTGAGGAAGCCCTGTTCCGTCGAGAACGTGCCTGCTGCGATGTGACTGCTGATCTTCACGTCGAGCTTGCGCGCCAGCTCCGTGCCACGCACGATCAGGTCTTCAGTGCTCATGCCGGACGACGTCCAATGCGCGTTCGCCTCGATGACGAGGCCCATGCGCACCAGACCGTCGTGCTTGCCATCCCAGTAGCGGATTTCCTCCTCGGCGGCGGCGAGCGATTCGTCCAGCGAAAGCGGGTGCTCGACAAAACGCTCGTTTCTGCAGCGCAGCTCCTTGCCGAAGAACTGGCGGATACCGATTTCGGCCTGAGGTTCGACAATGGCCCGCACCGTATTCGAATCCGTTACGGTGACCGAATGATTGAACGAAGTCGTCGTGCCGGTGGACAGCATTTCGAGTCCGCATTGATAGCTTCCCAGCCGCATGGCTTCGTCGGAAAGATTGGCGACGATCGGAAAGACAATGTCCGTAATCCAGTCTTCCAGCAGCAGGCCGTCGGCGATGCCTTTGAACATCGAATACCACGTATGCTGATGAAGATTGATGAGCCCGGGAATCACGAGGCAACCGCGCGCATCAATGATCTCGTCGAATCCTTCGGTCGGAGTGTCTTCATGGGAATAGACCCCCGAGATATGCTTTCCCGTAACAGCCACCGCGCCGCGCTCGAAAATCTCTCGCTCTCGATTGACCGTTACCACGTAGCCGTTCTTGATAAGAACCTTCTTCATTGTCTCTCTTCCATCGTCACTTGATCATCTGGGGCGCCACCGCGCGAGCGGAGCAACGCGCGGCAGCACTCCCTGGTTTGAGCCACTGTTGATGCCATTGTTCATGGCATCAACCGGTCAGTCCCTGGGCGGCCAGGTCGGTACGGGCTCCTTACCGGACGGGAAGCGGACATTCTTTGAGCGCACGAACTCCTTCAAGGTCTCCGTCGCATTCTCGCGGCCGAAGCCGCTGCCCTTCACGCCGCCGAAAGGCGATCCAAGGAACGCGCGCCGCATATAGTTGTTCACGAAGATCATGCCTGCGTCCAGCTTCGGCGCCAGCTTCCACGCCCGGTTCTCGTCGGTCGTGCAGATCGCCGCGGTGAGACCGTATGCGGTGCCATTCGCGATCTCGATGGCTTCCTCTTCGGTCTTGAACCGCATCAGACAGGCCACCGGGCCGAAAATCTCCTCCTGTGCGACCGTCATGGTTGGCGTCACGTCGGCGAGAACCGTCGGCGGCACCCAGTAGCCGTCCTTGTATCGCTCGTCGTCCGGCAGCTTGCCTTGCGTGACCAGTCTTGCGCCTTCGCGAAGCGCGATATCGATGTATCCCATCACACGGTCGCGTTGCTTGGCGTCGACCATCGGTCCGATGTCGGTTTTGGCGTCGAGGCCATTGCCGACCACGAGCTTTTCGGTTGCCCGTGCGAACCTCTCCTCAAACTCGGCGTAGCGCGATTCGTGCACGAGAATACGGGCGGTGGAGGTGCACGCCTCGCCCTGGTTATAGAACATCCCCTCGATGGCGACGTTGAGCGCAACGTCCATGTCGGCGTCTTCGAGGACGAGCAGCGCGTTCTTGCCGCCAAGCTCCATCGTTGCGTAAGTGATGTTCTCCGCAGCGCTCTGCAACACCCGGCGGCCCGTTGCCGTTGCACCGGTAAAGCTGATGCGCTCGACTTTCGGATGCGATGCGAGTGCGGGGCCGGCCTGAATTCCGGGAACGACGTTCAGCACACCAGGCGGCAGCACCTGGTTGGCCAGTTCGACCAGACGCAGCACCGTAAGCGGCGCTTGCTCGCCGGGTTTGACGATCACCGTGTTGCCGGCCGCAAGCGCGGGCGCGGACTTTTTGGCAAAGTGAATGGGCGGCCAGTTGAACGGCAGAATCGCCGCTACGACGCCATATGGTTCGAACAGGACACGTGCTTCAATCGGTCCCTGATCGAGGATCTCGCCGTGAAGCGTGTCTGCGAGACCAGCGAAATAGTCGAAACAGGCGTGGCAGTAAGAGACGTCGAAGCGCAGCGCATCGCGCTTGGGCTTGCCGACTTCGCGGGCTTCGAGCTCCGCGAGCTCGTCCGCGTGCTCGCGAATCTTGGCGGCAACCTGGCGCAGCAACTGCGCGCGTTCGCGCGGCGAGCGGTTCTTCCAGTCCGACTCGTAGGCTTGCCGCGAATTGCGCACGACTCGGTCAACGAGATGCTCGTCCGCGGAGACGACGTTGGCAAGCGGCTTGCCGGTGGCCGCTTCTTCAACCGTGAAGAGCGGCTGGTTTGCGTCGACCTCCACAGCCTTGCCATCAACGATGGCGCTCCAGTACGGACGGCTCAGGGTGGATCTATCGATAGATGCCAGGGCCATATCAAACAACTCCTTTACATTCGAATGCATAAAAATGCGTCGTTCCTGGTTAGCGCCGGGTTGGCGTTTCCTTTGACGCAACGGTGTTGAGGTGCACGGCAAGCCGCTGTCGTGATCAAGCGCGGCCCGGTTCCGAGTCAGCTTTGTCACAGGCGCTCTACGCAGTGAGGGCGCGCACGTCAGGGACGGATTCGATCGCTAAGCGCGGATCAGGGACCCGTTGGAAGCAACTATATTGCAATCGATTGCAGAATTCAAGTCCTTTGAATCGAAGGGTTTTTTGCTGCGGTTGAGAGGGCAGATTGCTGGTCCGCCAACGCGCCGACTGCGGGAAAACGCTAGATACGTTGGGGATATCCGGACCTGGTCGAGCCGGCGCGTGCATCCGTGGTCATGGCGCAAAATGATCAGATGATTGACGCCCAGGTTAAATTTGCACTGATTTTTGCAATCGATTGTGCAAAATTTGTATCGACTTATTTATAATGTGGTGTTGGCCGTGGCACGAGAAACCCGCTCAGAGGGGCGGGCGATCCAGCAGCAATCGGCCACGGTAAGGTCGTGATTGCTCGAGACCTTCTATGGGAAAAGCGAGGAGGTAGATCTGTCGTGAAAGCAAACACGTCTCAAACAGGCACTAACCGGCGAACCGTGACGATGAAGCAGGTCGCGGAACGGGCTGGGGTGCACGTTTCGACCGTCTCGCGCGCACTCAATCCGGAGACGCGGTCGATGGTGGTGCCCGAGTCGGTTGCACGTGTCATGAAAGCCGCCAGTGAACTGGGTTATCGACTCGACCCGGTTGCGGCCAGTCTTCGAACCGGTCGCTCCAAGCTCGTCGGCATTCTGGTTCCGGATATCGCCACCAATGTTTTCACGCCGATTTTGACCGGCGCGACGGAGCGCCTTTCCGAGCACGGCTACTCCGTGATCGTTGCCTATGTGGGAGGCGACAGCAACAAGCAGCTCGATCTGGCTCAGGGATTGATCGCCCGGCGCGTGGACGGACTCATTCTCGCGACGGCAAGCCGCGACGATCCGCTGGTGTCTTTCTGCATTGAACGGGGCGTCCCGAGTGTGCTGGTCAATCGTGCCGAGAAGGAAACGAGGCTGTCCGGGGTGGTGTCGGACGACTTGCTCGGCGCGCAACTCGCTGTGGATCATCTGGTCGAGCTGGGCCACAGCCGAATCGCCCATCTTGGCGGCCCACGCGAACATTCCACGGGTTATTTGCGTCATCGTGGGTTTATCCATGCTCTGGCTGCCAATGGTCTCGATGCGGCTTCGGCGCCCACTGAGTTCGCGGAGACTTATACCCGCGAACAAGGTGCGGCAGCGGCACGGCGGCTATTGAGTGCGCACCCCGAGGTCACCGCGATCGTCGCCGCGAATGACTTGCTGGCCCTCGGTGCGTACGATGTCATACGCGAGGCGGGATTGAATTGTCCGCGAGATATTTCGGTCGTGGGGCATAACGACATGCCGCTTGTCGATATGGTTGAGCCGCCTTTGACGACTATCCGGATCAGCCACAAGGAGATGGGGCGTCAGGCTGCTGACCTGCTTCAGCAAGCTATCGAAACGCTCGATCATCCGGCGCGTAATGTGGTGTTGCCGCCGAAGCTTATTGTGCGCGGTTCTACGGGTGCGCCCCGTAAGGGCGCTATGAAGAAGGCGGCGAAGACCGCTGCGTCGAATAAATCGGCGTCCATTTCGAATGAGGTTTGAGAGTGGGGTGTGATTTTTTTCGCGGGTTTTAGTGCGTTGGCATTTCCTTGTTTTCTTATCGGTATATTAGTGTTGCCCCTGTGCGGGGCGGCACCTACTTTTCTTTGCCGCGGCAAAGAAAAGTAGGCAAAAGAAAGCCGCTCAAACCGCCAGTGTGACGCAGTGGACCACTGACCTTATATCGGAGTGGCTCCGGGGCGTCTGTCATCACGCGCCGTCACCCGGAGTGACAAAGGGCTCATCCATCCGGCGGCGCTGCGCGCGCCGTGGGGCATAACTAAAACCAGTCGGGTGCACACGTTTTCGTAGGACTCCAGCGTATTCGCTCGGCGTTAGTTCCGCGCATTCGCAGGGCAGCACGCGCGGTTTTTCTTGCAGACTCTTCCGCCCGCGCGTAGCGCGCGGCGGGAAGAATGAGCCCTTTGTCACTAAGGCGGAGTGTGCGAGGAGACGGATGCTCCGGAGCCGCTCCGATACGAAGGGCAGTGGTGGACGGCGTCACACTGGCGGTTTGAGCCGCTTTCTTTTGCCTACTTTTCTTTGCGGCTGCAAAGAAAAGTAGGTGCCGCCCCGCACAGGGGCAACGCTCATATACCGACATGAAAACAAGGAAATGCCAACGCACTATAACACGAGCAAAAAATCAACCAAAAGCCCGCCAACCGGCGCTTAAAAACACATTTCCGCGCCAATTTTCACCACGTCGGCGCCCAGCCTCATCGAATACCTTGGCTCCGCCACGATTGATCAGACCGCATCAAAACCGATGCTGCATCCCAACCATCACGCCAAGCTGGTCCTTGCCGGCCCCGACAGTGCCACCGGCTGCAACCGGGTTGGCAGCCAGCGCGCTATTGAACATATAGCCCACCGACGTATACACCGTCACACGCTTGGACAACAGATAATTCGCACGCCCAACCAGCAAGGTCGAATTCGCGTCGTTCTTCCCCGCAGGTCCGCGTTGCAAATAACGCACCCCCTCCGCATCGAAGGAAAGGCTGGGCGTGACAAAGTACGTAGCACCCGCAAAGAAAATATCGGTCTGCAGATGGGTTGCGGCTGAACTGTTGTTTCTGATCCAGCCGAAACCGATCTTGGTCGGACCGAGCACCACGTATCCGTCGACGACGTTGTGCGTATCCGTATAGGCGCTGTTGTTGAGCGGCGTCGAGGCGCCGGCGCCACCACGCATCACATCGTAGGACGCTGCCACACCGAAGCTCGCCGAATCGTAGGCGAGCAGTGCAGTGTATTGCCGGCACGCGATGAAGTTGCCCGGCACCTGGCCCCCGCAGTTGGTCGCCGCCGGGCCCGCCGGCCCCGCAGCGTCACGGCCGAAACTGTATGTCGCGCCCAGCGTGACGCCATGGAATTTGCCGAGGTAGCCAACGGCATTGTCGCTGCGCGCGTTCGGCAGATACGAGTCGAAGTTGTTCAGCGAATGAATCGACGGCCCAATGACGTCGGCGTTCGACAGCGCGTACATCGTCATGTTCATTTGCCGGCCGAGCGTGAGCGAGCCGTAGTCGCTGCTTACCCCCACATTCGCCTGACGACCGAAGAGACGCCCGCCGTAATTGAGCGCGCCGGTGCCGGGCTGAAATCCGTTCTCCAGCACGAAGAAAGCCTTGTAACCGCCGCCAAGATCCTCGGTGCCTTTCAAGCCCCAGCGCGAAGGCGATTCGCCGGTCAGAGTGGGCATGCCGACTACCGATCCGCCGCTGGCAGTCGCGTGGTCGTAATACGATATTCCGCTGTCGATAATGCCATACAGCGTGACATTGCTTTGGGCACTGGCGAGCCCAGACGCCGCGACGAGCAACAACGCGCTCCACTTCATGTTCATGACGATCCTGTCTCCAATGGGTAAATTAATATGGTTTACTAATTAAAAGGTGCGTATGGCCGATCTGGGGATGTGCGGCGAGTGGTGAACTGAAGCGCTTCGAGCAGCCTACGACGCGGAAAGCACAGCGCGCGGTGGCTCGGGATTGCGTCGGCGATAGACGCTCAGTCCGAAGACACAGATCGCGGCGATCGCAACCGGCACGGAAACCACTCCAAACATGACTGTGGTCGGCCAATGGGCGGACAACATCAAGCCACCGATCATCGAACCGACAATCGAGCCTACACGGCCCATACCTAACGTCCACGCCACGCCGGTGGCGCGCGCTACCGTGGGGTAGAACCCCGCGGACAAGATGCTGGTGCCCGTCATCGCGCCTCCCGTTCCGACACCGGTCACAAACAGCGCTGCGAGAGCCAGCACCGGCATTCCAGTGATATGACCGAGCGAGGCCAAGCTGATGGCCGCACACAGAAACGCGCCAGCCACTACATATTGCGGATTAGCGCGATCCATGAGAAAGCCGAGCAGGACGGCTCCGAGAGCGTTGCCGGTCAAGTAGAGTGCCGTCATCAACGAAGCGTGGCTGAAGGGCACGCCGGTTTCCTGAATCAGAAGAGTCAGCCAGTTCCCCAAAAAGTAGACCACGAGCAAGGCCATGAACCCCGTGGCCCACAGGAACAACGTGCCGCCGCGCAGCCCCGCCTGCAACAGATGCGCCACGGGGGAACCATCCGCCGGCTCTTCGTCCGGCGTGAGGTGCGTCTCGGTGGGCGAGATCTCCGGCGCAATGCGAGACATGGTCGCCAGCGCCTCGCGCTGGCGATTGTGCGTGACGAGGTAGCTCATCGACTCTGGCAGCCAGACAGCCAGCACGATCGCCAGCACCAGCGGCAATGCGCCCCCCAGGATCAGCATGGATTGCCAACCGAACACGCCGATCAAATGCGAGGCAACGAGGCCGCCAACAACGCCGCCTGCGGAGATGCCGCAGCCAAGCGGGGCGACGAGCGTTGAGCGTAGACGGTCGGGGCTATATTCGACCGCGAGCGTGTAGGCGTTCGGCATGGCGCCGCCCAGGCCGAGTCCGGTCAGAAAGCGCAGGGCAACCAGCATTTCAATCGACGTCGACCACGCTGAGCCGATGCTAAGTACCCCAAAAATTAAAACGGCACCTATGAGCGTGAGCTTTCTTCCGAAGCGATCTGCCAGCGGGCCGAAGACGAAGGATCCAACGGCCAGGCCGAAGAATCCGGCGCCAAACACGGGCGCTAGCTGTGCCGCGCTGGCAGCGAAGTGAGACTTGAGCGCCGGTGCGATAAAGCCGAGAACGACTGTGTCATAACCGTCAATAACAAGGATCAGAAAGCAGAGAAGAAACGTCCGGATCTGAAAGCCGGACATGCTTCGCTCGTTGATAAACGAGCGGACCGTTACTGATTGCCGTACCACCATGCTGATGCTCCTGTTGTGTGACGCATTCGATTGGATCTATCGCTGCGGGGATGCACACCGTGCCGTGGTGGCTTCGGCGTACGGTTGGAATTTATTGCAATCGATTGCAAGTTGAAAGTAGGGTTTACGGGGAGATCGATGTGCTAAATCGGCTAGAGAGACGGCCCATATTACGGGCCATGGCGGGATACCTTGGAAGGCGATCGGGGTGTCAAACCTTTTGACAACACGCCTTGGGCCGCTTCATAATGCAATCGATTGTATAGGCTCGGGCAGCCAACCGGTGTCCCGCCAGGCGTTGCCGCAGGCTCTGCGGCGCGGTGTCCGGGAGCCTGGAATCGGCAGCCCGCGGCCGATGCATCGTCAAAAGCCGCTGTGGGCAGACGGGCGCGTCTGATTCGTGTCCCAGAAGCACATGGCTTGCACGTGAAGCGTAGTTTTATTGAACTGATCAATGAGGCAAACATGGAAAAGCAGCAACCGTCAAAGCAGGTCCGCCAGTACATCAAGCGAGATGCGGCACAAGCGCGGGCGTATTCCCCCGCGGTCATTACGCAGGGCGGCAGGATCGTGTGGTTGGCCGGCCAGACCGTGGTCGAGGATGCGAACGGCAAATCGCTCGCGGGTGACTTTGTTGGGCAGGTGAATGAGGTCTTCGCGCGAATCGGCAAGACACTCGAACAAGCCGGCGGGACGCTGGCCGACATCGTGACGATGACCGTTTCGATCACGGACGCGCGATTCGGCGATCAGTTCACGAAGGTCCGCAAGGAGACTTTCGGCGACAATTTTCCCGCGAGCGCGCTGATCACCGTGGCGGGTCTGGCCAGGCCGGAAATGCTCGTCGAAGTGCAGGCAATCGCGGTCGTCGACTGATTGCCTGAGCCAGCGTTGTGCAGGAAGGGGCAGGTGGACTGTCGTTCAATTCCACCTGCCGACGATTCGCGTTTTTAGCAGGACGCCCATGCCGTGGACGCGCGCGCTTCGTCGAGATACTGCCGGTCGAAGCAGGGTGCTCGTGGCCGAGTGACCGGTGTTCTCGCGTGGGCATCCCGAATGCGCGATACCAGCGCGAGCCCGGCGTCTTCGATGTCCATATCCCGGATCAAGCCGTGCGCAGGGTGAACGAGATCGTCGAGCACGGCGCGCGCGTCGGCATCGGAAAGCTCGGGAAACTGGGCGCGCAGCAATGCGCAGCACGCCGGGGCGTTGCGTGGGTCGAAGATCCACGTCAATGCCTCCCGGTACGCAAGAATGAAGCCGATCAGCTGTTCCCGGTTTGCGCTTGCCCATGACTCGAGCACAGCGCCGACCGTGCCGAGATAGCCCGGAAAGAGCGCTGCGCCCGAGGCCAGCGTTTTGAATCCCTGCCGCTCGGCAAGCTTTTCGAACGGTGTTCGAACCAGGGTGGCGTCGTGTTTGCCGGCCACCAGCGCGCGATACCGATTGCCCGTGCCGCCAGCAGCGTCGAACGTCACGCCATCGGAGGGAATGTCGTTGAGCAGGAGAATCTCGCGCAAGACAAATGCGAAGCCGGTTGTCAGGGCGTCGACAGCTAGCGTCTTGCCGCTCAACTCGCGAACCGACGTCACGTCCGGCCGTGCGACGAGCGAAAGGAAGCCGTGATCCCCCCCCATGAACGCGACGAGATCGGGGGCCCTGCCATCCGCGGTTTCTCCTTGACCATCCGTGTAGGCAATCACGTTGTCCACGCTGGTCAAGGCGATTTGAGCCTCGCCAGCATTCATCCGGTTGATCATGTCGATCGAGCCTTTCACGTATTCGAAGCGCGTGCTCAGCCCATATTTCTCGAACAGGCGCTGGTGCTCGCCAACCCAGAGCGGCAGGTTGAACGCGCCTTCAAAGCCGAGAATCTTTAGCGTATTCAGACGGGAGTGCAAGTGTATCTCCTTGTGCATTGCAATCGATTGCATGTTACGATGCGCCTAGCTCCCGCGTCAAGATTTCTGCGCACAGGCTGCTTTTACCCGAATCTGAGCCAAAAGAGGGAGCAATGGGCGTGGCGGCGTTTCGAGGCGAGTCCTCTAAATGGCTTTGACATGTCGATTTTTCGGTCGTATTATGCAATCGATTGCAGAGGAGATTGGGTATGAGCAGGCTAGAGCAGCGCAGCAGTATCGTTACTGATGCAGCGTCGATAACAGGGATCGTCCTTGCGGCGATGGAGAACACAGCGAATCCGCGGCTGAAGGAAATTCTGAATGCGTTGGTCAAGCATGCCCACGCGTTCCTGCATGAAGTGAAGCTGACGGACGACGAGTTCGAGGGAGGGCTGGATTTCATCAAGCAGGTTGGGCTGACATGTACGGACAGTCATAACGAGGTGGTGCTGCTGGCGGATGTGCTTGGGCTTTCGACGCTGGTGAAGGTGTTGAACAACTCCGCGCACGAAGAGCGAACCGGCGGCGCACTGCTTGGCCCGTTCTATCGTGCGGGCTCGCCACGTTATGAACATGGCGATTGCATTGTGCAGAGCACGACGTCGGGATCCCCGCTTTTCGTGAGTGGCCAAGTGCTCGACACGAACCGGGAGCCGATACGCAACGCCCGCGTCGATGTCTGGCAAGCGTCGCCGGTCGGCCTCTACGAAAATCAGGATCCGCAGCAATCCGAAATGAATTTGCGCGGGCACTTCTTTACCGACGCGCGAGGGGCTTTCGATTTCAGGAGTGTGCGGCCAGCCGGATATCCGGTTCCCACGCATGGTCCCGTCGGCGATCTCCTGCGCCTCCAGAAGCGACATCCCTATCGCCCGGCCCATCTTCACTTCGTTGTCGTCGCCGAGGGCTATTCAACGCTCATTTCGCAGATTTTTGCCGACGACGCGGAGTATCTGGATTCAGACGTCGTATTTGGCGTGACGCGCGATCTGGTCGGCAAGTTCGAGCGCCATGAGGCGGGCACGGGGCCGCATCCAGCAGCGCAGGAGCCGTATTACACGCTGGAATGTTCTTTTGTTCTTGGGGAAGGCGTCTCGACGTATCCGACGCCGCCCATCAAATGACCGAGGTAGATGAGATGGCCAACAACATGCTTGAAGGTAAGGTCGCAGTGGTTATCGGCGGCGCAGGGGGTATTGGAAAGGCTGCCGCGCATCGGCTCGCTGCGTCGGGCGCGCGCGTCGTGGTGGTGGGAATGAACGATCTGAAGCCTGTCGAGGAGATCGCTGCGAGCCTGCCGGGCGAAGGGCACATGGCGGCGCTCGCGTCGATTACCGATAGCGCGACGTTGACCGCGCTCGCGCAAGACGTCCGGGGCCGGTTTGGAAAGGCCGATATCCTGGTCAACGCGGCAGGCTTTACCAAGCCAGTCAGCCACGCGGACCTCGACGCGCTCTCCGACGAGTTGATCGATGAAATGTTCAAGGTCAACTGGCGCGGGCAATTCGCGGCTATCCGCGCGTTCCGGGAACTTCTGGTCGCATCCGGCGATGGGCTCGTCGTCAACGTGTCGTCCATATCCGCGACTACGGGCGTTGGCAGCAATGTCGCCTACTGCGCTGTGAAGGCCGGCCTCGACATCATGGCGGTATCGCTCGGCCGTGCGCTGGCGCCGCACATTCGCGTGGTGAACGTCGCTCCGGGCGTGGTCGACACGACCTTCGTGCCGGGCCGCGGCGCCGATTTCAACGAGAAAGTCGCGGGCACCACGCCGCTCGGCCGGATCGGCACGCCAGACGACATCGCAGCCGCCATCGAGGCCTGTGCCACGCACCTGACCTTCACCACCGGCACGACCCTTGTGGTCGACGGCGGCAGACAGCTGAACTAGTTGGACCGGTACTGAGGTAATCCTATGCATGCACGTAAAACCATCATCACCTGCGCGGTGACCGGGAACCTGACGAAGCCGGAGCAGCACCCGGGACTGCCGGTGACGCCGGAGCAGATCGCGATAGCGTCGCTCGATGCCGCGCGCGCGGGCGCCGCTGTCGTTCATATTCATGTCAGGGACCCCAAAACCGGTCGTCCCTCGATGGATATCGCGCTCTACGCAGAGGTGATCAACCGCATCCGGGCCGAGAACAACGATCTCATCATCAACCTGACTACGGGGCCCGGCGGCCGCTTCATTCCCAGCGACGACAATCCTCGTGAAGCGGCTCCAGGCACGACCTTGATGCGGCCGGAAGAGCGCGTCGAGCACATCCTCCAGCTACGCCCCGACATCTGCAGTCTCGACCTCAACACGATGAACTCCGGCGGCGACGTCGTTATCAATACGCCGAAGAACGTCAAGCGCATGGCCGCGGTGATTCGGGAAGCGGGGGTCAAGCCGGAACTGGAAATTTTCGACTCCGGCGATATGCACCTCGCGCGCGATTTGATCGATGAAGGGGTGCTGGATGGCCCGGGGCTATGGACCTTCGTGATGGGCGTTAAATACGGATTCTCGGCCTCGCCCGAAAGCCTGCTCTATGCGCGCAATCTGCTGCCGGCTGGCGCCACCTGGGCGGCGTTCGGTGTCGGCCGCTTTGAATTTCCGATGGTCGCCCAGTCGTGGCTGGCGGGCGGACACGTTCGCGTCGGGCTCGAAGACAACATCTACATCTCGAGGGGCGTGCTCGCGCAGAGCAATGCCGCGCTGGTCGAGCGTGCGCGGGACATCGTGTTGTCCCTCGGGGGCGAACTGGCTACGGCCAAAGAAGCCCGGGAATTTTTGGGGCTTAATCGATGAGGAATGCGAATATTTCCGCACCCCTTGAACCTTCTGTCGACCCGGACGCGTTTGTTGCGAGCGGTACCCGGCTGATAGGAGAGGTGACAGTCGGTGCGCAAAGCTCCATCTGGTTCAACTGCGTGTTACGCGCTGACGTGCAGAAGATCGTGATAGGTGAGCGCACGAATATTCAGGACGGCACGATTATCCACGGCACGACAGGCGGGTTGCCTGTCCTGGTCGGAAATGACGTGACCGTGGGGCACGGCGCCATTCTTCACGCTTGCACGATCGAGGATGGGGGCTTTGTTGGCTTCGGCGCCAGGGTACTGGACGGGGCCATTGTGAAATCGGGTGGGATGCTTGCCGCAGGCTCGCTTCTGTCGCCAGGCAAGGTAGTCGGATCCGGCGAGCTTTGGGCCGGGCATCCCGCCCGCCTGGTGCGCCCGCTGACCGATAAGGAACGCGACGATATGGTCGCCACGACGGCGCGCTACGTCACGCTCGCCAGCCGATACAAAAGTACGAATCTAGTTATCTTCAGCTACCAGGAAAATCAACGATGAACGCAGTTTTTGTTACCGCGCCGAGCGCCAGTGTGGACGCTCTTGAACTCGATATCGTCAATCAGGGCGCGCTCGACGTTGCCGCAGGCGAATGCCTGATCGAGGTGCATAGCGCCGGCGTCAATCCGAGCGACGTCAAGGCTGTTCTCGGCGCGATGCCGCATGCAATCTGGCCGCGCACGCCGGGACGCGATTATGCCGGCATCGTGATCGAGGGACCACCGGCGCTGCTCGGCAAGCAGGTGTGGGGCAGCGGCGGAGAGCTCGGAATTCGTCGCAACGGTTCTCATGGTCGCTTTCTGGTGGTCCCGGCCGAAGGCGTGCGCGAAAAGCCGTCGAGCCTGACCATGGACGAGGCCGGCTCGATTGGCGTACCGTTCGTCACCGCTACCGAGGGCCTGCACCGCGCTGGTGGGGTAAGGAAGGGCGACGTCGTTCTCGTGCTGGGCGCCAACGGCAAGGTGGGGCAGGCCGCCATCCAGCTCGCCACCATGGCCGGCGCAAAGGCGTTCGGGGTCGAGCGCACCGCCGAGCCGTATGTGGGCCACGCGAGCGGCGAAGTGATCATGATCGATGCTTCGTCGCAGTCGATCGACGAGGTCGTGCGCGAGCAGACGGGCGGACATGGCGCCGACATTGTGTACAACACGGTCGGCAGCCCCTATTTCGAAAGGGCTAACAAGGCGCTTGCGAAGCGCGGCACCCAGATCTTCATCTCGACCGTCGATCGGGCCGTACCGTTCGATATCTTTGCGTTCTATCGTGGCCAGCACACGTATGTCGGCATCGACACGCTTGCGATCGACAGCATCGAAGGTGCGCTGATTCTGGATCGGTTATTGCCCTCATTCGAGAGCGGCGCATTGAAGCCGTTTCCCATCAACCAGGAATTCGTCTTTTCGATCGAAAACGCCGCGCTCGCCTACCAGGCCGTACTGCGGGGCTCCACGAACCGGGTGCTGCTCAAACCATGAACGTCACCCGCTACGAGAAGGCGCCGCAATATTTCCCGGAGAACCATTTCGCCATGCGCTGCGTGAGGCTGCAGGGGCATGAAGCCGGTCCCGCGGAGTCGTTGTGGATAGGTGTTTCGGTCATCGAGCCTGGCGGGCATACGACCCTGTCCGCTTCGGCGCTCGAGAAGCACTACGTCGTGCTTGCGGGTGAGCTTACGGTGCAGACGGAAGAGGGGGAGGTGGTGTTGCGCACCAACGACTCGTGCAGATTGGCGCCGAATGAGCAGCGGGCGCTAAAGAATCGGTCTTCCGCTCCCGTTTCGGTATTGCTTGCGATGCCGTTTGCGTAGACTCTGCAGCGAGCCCGCGTTAGCGCCAATGCGGGCTCGAAGATCGAGCAGCCATTATCCCTTTTTGGAGTAGGCGCTGCACCAGCCTGTCGCCGAGACAACTTTGCCCCCGAAGATCGGGCAGGGGCCAGAACTCGAGCTGGCCGGGCCTTGATACAGGGCGCAGTTGGCGCAGTTTTGGCCGGCAACGTACGCGGGATATTTTGCCTTGTCGACATGCGAAGCGTCGGCTCGGTAGCCAAGGGATTGTGCGGTTGGGTCGGTTTCCTGCACCTGATTGTCTGCGGCGAGTGCAGCGGGAAGCTTGGCGAGTAATGCGGCCGAAGCAATCGCCGTAACGTTGACAAGCAGAAAATTGCGCCGATACACGTTTGTGTTCTTCATTTTGTACTCCTGTTCAACATTGTGAGAGAGCGATGACTGGAATTCAAAGCCCGCGCTAACCCGTACACACGACTGGAGGGACGAGGCGCAGGCCGAAGGCACGGCCCGATGTTGCGGCTACTGTGAATGTGAGAGCTACCGAATGCTTACCGGATAGTCCCTCAACGTGTTCTGAATTTGCTTCGAAGCCGCTTGCAATTGCCGTGCCAATGCGAGAACACGTTTAGCACCCATGCGGGAGTCGACCGCGGCGACGCTAATGGCCGCGACAGGAGAACCGAACGCGTCGTTGATGTGAACGCCGACCGCCGATGTTCCGAGCGTGACCCGATTGCGGACGAGCGCGTAGCCGTCGCGATGGTAGCGATCGATGGCGTCGTAAAGGCCGGTACTGGTCAACCTGCTTTGCGAAAGGATCGCGGGGGTGACGCTCCTGATGGCTTCTTCGCGCTCGTCGCGAGGCATGGCGGCCAGAATGGCGAGCCCGCCCGCGCCGAGTCCGAGCGGACGCCGGCTTCCGGCCTCGAGTGTCAGCACGCGTAGCGGCGACGGGCCGTCTGCGCGCTCGATGCATACCGCTTCGTTTGCGCTGCGCACGACGAGATAGACGGTATCGCCAACCTCGTCGGCGAAGGAGCGGATCAGTGACCGCGCGAATTGCCAAACGTCGAACTGCGCGGCGGCCGCGATCCCCAGCTCGAATGCAAGCGGTCCGAGCGCATAGCGCTTGCTTTCCAGTTGCAGCGCGAGTCGCTCTGCAATGAGGCGCTGGAGAAGTCGATGGACGGTCGCATGCGATAGCGCCGCTGAGGACGCCAAATCGGTCAATGCGGCGCCGTGCTGTCCCGCGGTGGCAAGTAGACGGACGAGATGAACCGCGCGCTCAACGGATCTGGAGGACGCAACCATATTCAAGCCGGTGAATTTCGATGCGGAGGAAGTCTAGTACCGGCTGACGAGATTGAAAAGCGTTGAAGACAGCCTGCCGAGGCAACAGGACTATTTGGCTATTCGTGGAACATTCCGGTAAGCACCCCGTGCCGTCTGTTCTTACGATGAACCCCGACTTGCCGTTGCGGACACTGCCGTAGCGTTGGTCTCCAATCGACCCCGAAGTTAGAGATAAGGACATCAGAATGTTTCAGTACTTTCCAGGCAACTACATGTGGTCGCTCGCGGTAATGCGCTGCCTTGCGAGCGGAGGTCACTTCGGCGAAATTCACTGGGCCCTTCAGGATCTCCAGGATGCTGCCAAGGTTGCACCGCAAGGGGACAACGAGGCATGGCATGCGGCGTGGAAGCGGCTTGCCGTTCAGGTTGAAGGCATTGGCCGGGAAGCGCTTCAGCAGGGCAAGAACGAGACGGCAGCTTCGGCGCTGATGCGTGCTGCGCACTATTGGCAATGGGCGGAGGCTTTCATCGCTCCGGACGACGATCGTGCAGCAAGCTCATACGAGCATCATCTCGCCTGCTTCCGGGATGCGGGCCGCTTGCTGCCGAACAAGATCGAGGTCGTTCAAGTGCCGTTCGGCGATACGAGTCTTTTCGCCTACTTCGTCAAGGCAGAAGGAACGTCCGGTCCGGCGCCTGCCGTGATCCTGTCGGATGGCCTCGACGGCACGAAAGAGGAGATGGTGCTCATGGCGCAGGCGCTCGCGGCGCGCGGCATCTCGTGCCTCGCGGTCGATAACCCCGGGCAAGGTGCGAGCCTGCGTCTGAACGGGCTGAAGGCCCGACACGATTCTGAAGTGGCTGCAGGCGCGGCATACGACTACCTGAAGAGCCGTGCGGAAATTGTCGATCCGAATCGGGTTGGCCTGATTGCCGCGAGCATGGGGGGCTATTACGCGCCGCGTGCCGTCGCATTCGAGAAGCGCATCAAGGCTTGCGTGGCCTGGGGGGCCATCTACGACTACCACGCGGTGTGGGTGCGGCGCCTCAATCTGAAGCCGGGTGCGAGCGCCACCGTCGACTATCGGGCAGCGCTCGGGACTACGGGCAAGCATTTGCTCAACATCGTTGGGGCAACGGACTTCGACGAGGCCTTGCGCAAGTTCGAGCCGTTCACGCTCAAGGGCATTGCGCACCAGATCTCGTGCGACATCCTTCTGGTTCACGGCGAGGACGACAAGCAGACGCCGTTGTCCGATGCGGAAAAGCTCTACCGCGAAATTGGCTCGTCGAACAAGGAACTGCGTGTGTTCACACGTGCGGAGGGCGGCGCGTCGCACGTGCAACTGGATCGGCAAGAGCCGGCCGTGAGCCTGATTGCCGACTGGATGGTCGACCACCTTTAATTGGCAGGCCAGGAAGACGTCAGCCAGGGTTATGTCGCTTTGTGGAATTTCCGCAAACGCGCGTGACCCTGGTCCAGTGCATCAATTGGAGGGGATCATCTTTGAGCCATTATCTGGGATCAGCTTCCGCAGCGAGAAAATTCGAAGTACTGAACGTAACGAACCTGATCGAGGACGGTGCTCTGAGCCTCTTTCAGATCAGGGTCTATTGTCTTTGCGCATTGGTTGCGCTGGTTGACGGATTCGATAGTCAGCTGCTCGGGCCGGCTGCTCCCTCGATCGCGCATGCACTGCGTGTCAGTGTCGCCGGGTTCGGTCCCGTATTCAGCGCATCGCAGGTGGGCTTTTTTGTGGGGGCGCTAGTGCTCGGTCCTGTAGCCGACTGGTTGGGCAGACGCTGGGTGCTCGTTGGCGCCACGGCCGTCTTCGCGGTCTTTACCTTGCTTACCGCGCTGGCGCACTCGATCTCCGCGCTTCTGTTTTATCGCGTGGTCGTTGGACTCGCGCTGGGCGGCGCGTCGCCCTGTTTCATCGGGTTGGCTGCCGAGTATTTGCCTTTGAGGCAGCGCACGCGTCTCGTGACGATGTTATGGGCAGCGGTTCCGCTGGGAGGGATGTTGGGTGCGGCCGTCAGCTCGGCTTTGATCCATACCGCCGGCTGGCAGGCTTCGTTCCTCGCCGGTGGGCTCATTTCCCTCGGCGTTGCAATGCTGCTGGGCTTCGCCCTGCCTGAGTCCGTTGGATTCCTGGTGAGGCGCGGCACACCCCGACGAAAGATAAGCCCGATTGTCGAAAAGATAGCGGGCGGCCCCGTTGCGCACGACGTTCGCTTCGTGAGCAACGAGCAAAGGACACAGGGCGTGCCGTTACGAAAGCTATTCGAGTCGGGCCGGAGACTGTGCACGATTTATCTGTGGGCGCTGTGCTTTATGGCGTGGATGGCGCTAATCGTCGTGTCGTTCTGGACGCCTGCGCTGATTCAGCGTGCCGGATTCTCAATGTCTGAAGCCGCGGCGACTTTGCTGGTCAATAACGTCGGTGCGGTAGCGGGAACTGTTCTCATTGGCTCGGCGATGCAGCGGTATGGCGATTTCAGAGTTTTGGCATGGAGTTTTCTCGGGGCTGCATTGTCCGTTGGCGGATTCGGTATTTTCACTTCAGCGCTGAGCCACGTGTTGATCAGCTCAGCGCTTTCCGGATTTTTCCTTTCCGCGAGTTGTGCGGGGCTAATAGCGGTTGCGGCTGAGTCGTATCCGACATCGGTTCGGTCAACCGGAATCGGCTGGGCAATTGGCGTGGGGCGGATAGGTTCGATTGTCGGGCCCATGTTCGCGGGCCAACTATTGATGCTTCAGTGGAGCGTTCGCAGCATCTACCTGGTCCTGGGCATACCTTGCCTATGCGCGGTTGGCCTGATAGCGCTGCTACGGCGTCATACGTCGAGAACGGCCACGTCCCGGGCGGACGAGTCGGTTGCGACCTGATGATCTTGCTCCAGATCGAGGCAATCGCGAGTTTCTAGACCGTTATTCCGGTGGACTAAACAGCAACTTTCAAGACTATCCGGTCAACGCTGGAAATTTCGCCGGCATACCTTGGATGCGTGGCGGCGAACGCAGTGCTAGTTGCCACAACAAGACGCTTCTACGCCAATCACGAAAGAAACTCGAAGATCACGACGGGAGATGGAGATGAGGAAGTATTTGCTGGCATCCGTTGTCTTGTGGCCGATGCTCGGAACCGCGAATGCGCAGTCGAGCGTAACGCTTGCGGGCATTATCGACGGAGGGATTGGATTCAGGACGGGCGCGAGCGCGAATAACAGTACGCAATGGGCTTTCCAGTCGGGCGCCATACAAACTAGCCAGATTGTTTTCACTGGTACCGAAGATCTGGGCGGCGGCTACTCAACGTACTTCTATCTGGCGTCCGGATTCCTCGCGGGGAACGGTGCGCTCACAAACGCACGCCTGCCCGCCACCTCGGGTACGTATTTGTTCGACCGGGGCGCATGGGTGGGCCTGAAGGGGGACTTTGGATCCGTTCAGCTGGGGCGCAGCTTCACCCCTTTCGCGGACGTGCTCTATCGGTCCGATGCGAGCGGCTATGCGAATTTTGCGTCGCTCTCCAACACGATCTATCAGAACCTGACGGGCATCACCGGCGCGCAGTACACGTGGAGCAACAACGCTGTCAAGTATTTGTCTCCCACCTTCCACGGGCTGAGCGCTGAGTACATGCAGAGCTTCGGCGGGGTGGCCGGCGATTTCGGGGCTGGCCGTATGCGGTCCGCAGCGATTTTTTATACGTACGGGCCGATTGCGGTCAATGCCGCGTATCTGGACGCCAATAATCCGGGCGGTGTCGCGGGCAACGATATGGTCGCACGGTCCTTCACGGTGGCCGCGATGTATAGCAGCAGTACTTTCCGGGTCGGCCTCGATGTGGCGAATTTCAAGAACCCGGCCATCGGCACGAATCAGACGTTTTACTCCGCCGAGGGGACTTATCACGTTGCGCCTGACTTCGACGTTGTCGCGGACTATACGTTCCTCGCAGACAAGGTTGCCGATCGCGACGGAATGTATTTCAAGCTCGGCGCTCATTACTACCTCTCTAAAGCCACGGACTTGTACGTCGAGGGCGGCATGGCCCGCAATCACTCCGACGGCACAGTGGGCGTCGCAAGCGTCTTTCCAGCCAGCCCCGGCATCAACCAGATTGGTGTCATGACAGGCGTGCGGCACTACTTCTAACACGCGACGCTTATGCACGAGCGGAAAATCAGATGAAAGTGACCATCAACGAAAAGCCGTACGACGTGGACGTCGAACCGGAAATGCCCCTGCTCTGGGTCATTAGAGACGAGATTGGGCTGACCGGAACGAAGTTCGGCTGCGGAATGGGAATCTGCGGTGCATGTTCAATTCATCTGGACGGTGAACTGGTCCGCTCGTGCGTTTTGCCCGCCTCGGCGGGGCAGAACCGCAGGATCACGACGATCGAGGGGCTCGGAGGCAAGGGGGCGGAACTGCAGGCGCAATGGATTGCGAGTCAGGTTCCGCAGTGCGGGTACTGTCAAAGTGGCATGTTGATGGCTGCAGCCGATCTGCTGGCGCGCAATCCGCACCCGGACGACGCGGCAATCGATGCCGCGATGACCAATATTTGCCGCTGTGGCACCTATGCGCGCGTGAAGGAGGCCATCCACAGGGTGGCTGGCGGGAACGGGCCGAAAGCCCATGCGCAAGAGCACGCGTCCGGAAACGGGGAAAGGGGAAGCGTGTGACGGTCAACGCCAATTCAACGAGTCCTTCGCGGCGTCGTTTCCTCAAAGCTTCGGCGGTGAGCGCGTCGGGGCTCGTGCTGGGGTTTCATCTTCCGGCGGCCATCGCAGGGCGTGCGAACCGCAGTGAGGTTAGCAACGATCGGACAGAGATCAACGCATGGATACGCATCTCCGCACAAGGCGATATCACGCTTGAAGTCGCGCGCGTGGAAATGGGACAAGGCATCGCGACGGCCCTGCCGATGCTCATCGCCGAAGAGCTCGAGTGCGACTGGAAGGACGTGGGGATGGTCTTTGCCTCGCCGTCCGAGAATCTTGCACGAAAGGGCGTCTTCGTGACCATGATCACGGGCGATAGCCGGAGCGTTCGCGATTCCCAGCAGTACCTTCGCCTCGCGGGCGCCAGTGCGTGCCTCATGTTGAGGCAGGCGGCGGCGCAGCGCTGGGGAGTCGACGTAGCGCAGTGCGTGGCCGGTGGGAGCCGGGTCACGCACTTGAAGAGCGGGCGCTATCTAGGCTATGGCGAACTGGCGGCGGCTGCAGCAAAGCTTCCAGTTCCGAAAGATGTCGCCCTCAAGGATCCTTCGGCATGGAAGCTCTTGGGCAAGGCGCGCGGCCGACTCGATCTCCATGAAAAGGTTAACGGCGCCGCGCAATACGGCATGGATGTTCGTGTGCCAGGCATGCTCTACGCGGCAGTGGCGCAGTGCCCGGTGTTCGGGGGAAAACCGGTATCGGTCGACTCCAGCGAGGTCGATCGCCGGCGCGGAATCGTAAAGGTTCTGGAGATAGAGAACTTCGTGGCGGTCATTGGCGATAGCTGGTGGCGTGCGAAAGAAGCGCTCAAGCTGCTGAAGATTACGTGGGACTTCGGCGGGCACGAGAAGACGGACGACGCGAGTATTCGCGCATGGCTCGAAGCAGGGTTTCAAAGCGATTTGAAATCGGTTCGCCTGGAGGGCGACGCAACCGCCGCGCTCGGCGGTACAAAGAATGTGTACGAGAGCACGTACTTCACGCCGTTCGTCGCCCATACGACGATGGAGCCGCAGAACTGCACGGCACGTGTCGCCGACGGAAAGGTGGATCTGTGGGCGCCCTCGCAGGGCCCCGATATATCGCTCGGTATTGCGGCGGGTATAGCGGGGGTGCCGCCCGAAAATGTTACGGTGCATCGGCTGTATCTGGGCGGCGGATTTGGCCGTCGTGGTATCAGTCAGGACTACGTTCGAATGGCGATGCTGATTGCAAAGGCCATGCAGGGCCCCGCGATCAAGATGGTCTGGACCCGCGAAGAAGACGTGCAACACGACTTCTATCGACCGACCTCGGTGGTTCGTCAGCGGGTAGCGCTTGATGACACGGGGCAGATCTACGCCTGGCGTGTCGACGTGGCATCGCCTTCGGTACTTGCGGTGTTGCGTCCGGCGGCGCTAAAGAATGGCGTCGATGTCATGCCAACCGATGGCTTTCGCGACATGCCGTACGCGATACCGAACCTCGATATCCGCTATGCAATGCGCAATACGGCTGTGCCCGCAGGATTCTGGCGCAGTGTTTACCACTCGCAAAATCCATTCGCACGCGAGTGCTTTATCGACGAAGTCTGTGCGCTGATCAAGCAGGACCCCGTTGCCTTTCGACTCAAGATGCTCGCCGCGCGTCCACGGACAGCCAGGTTGCTGGAAGCGGTAGTTGCAGCGCACCGGCCAGGCGCATCGCCCACGGCGGGCTTCGGCGTGGCGGTCAACGAGATGGATGACACCGCTGTCGCGGGGGCGGTCGAGGTCTCGATTGCCGCGAATAAAGCCGTGAAGGTGGAGCGCGTAATCGTTGCAATCGACTGCGGGTACATCGTCAATCCCGACACCGTGGCAGCGCAGATCGAATCTTGCGCGGTATTCGGGATCAGCGGGGCGTTCTTTGGCGAGATCAACATCAAGGAAGGGCGGGTGGCGCAGAGCAATTTCTCGGATTGCCCGGTCATGCTGATGAAGCACATGCCGAAGGTCGAGTCGCTGTTGCTGCCGTCCGGTGGATTTTGGGGCGGAGTCGGTGAGCCGCCAATCTCCGTAGTGATTCCTGCACTCGTGAACGCAATCTCGTCCGCCACGGGAGAGCGAATCCGTGAACTGCCTCTCGTGCGGCACGGATACACATTGGCTTGATCACGCATTCGATTAGGAATGCATATCTACCTATGTTTTTTATGCAAACGAGATGCAAAAGCGCCTGTGTCCAAGGGCTGAAAAAACGGACTTTACGACAAGGACGGAACGCGGCCGCGTTTCACGATACAGGTATCGAATGAGTTGCTATGAACGATCTGGAGGCAATGCAATGAACAACCCAAGTCACGGCGATTCGAGCGCAGCGGTAACTCGCTCGGTCATATCTTATGCGCAGGCAAACAAGGCGATCAACGCGGCGATGGCCTTCGCGCAGGAGAGCGATCTCCATTTGAGCATCGTCGTTCTCGATACCGGAGGGCACGTCGTCGCCTCCGCGCGGATGGACGGCGCGGGGTTCGTGACGATCGAGGTGGCGCGCGGCAAGGCGTTCGCGGTCGTCGCAACGGGCGGCACGCCAGGCGATGCGCTCGCCCGACGGTACACGGAGAACCCGATGGTTTGGGGCAACGTTGCTTCTCTCGGTTATGGTGCGCCGTTGCTGCCGGCGCGTGGCAGCTTGCCGATTTACAAGGATGGTGCGCTCATCGGCGCCATCGCCGCGAGTGGCGCGCCTTCGGAACAGGACGAGCTCGCGATTCTCGCCGGCATTGCGGCAATCGATGCGACGGACACGCTGCGATGAGCCCGATCGATCAAGGCCACGAGCAGGGGACGCCGTCACTCAGCCGCCGAAACGCCATCAAGCTGGGCGGCTCGCTCGGGCTGCTCGGGATGGCGCTGCCGCTGGCCGGCCACGCGCAGGCGGCATCAACGGTACAAAGGGTACAAACGGTACAAACGGCCAGCGATGCCCCGCGCGGACGTCAGCATGTGGTGGAGTCGAATGAGCGGACGGTGCGGGTTGGCGTAGTCGACCCCAAGGCCGCAGCGATTGTGACTATCGAGTCGGGCGACGTGGTTCGATACGTCAACACGTGGATCAACTGGGGCAATGAAGCGAAGTATGGGATGAGCTTTGCCGAGCGCGAGCCGATCCGCCGCAAGTATCCGCAAGGACCGTATTCGCTGGTCGGCCCGGTTGCGGTAAAGGGCGCGGAGCCTGGCGACCTGATCGAATGCAGGATGCTCAAGTTGCGCCCGATCGACTGGGGTTGGAATGCCGCGCCGATGGGTGTCGGTGCGCTGCCGAAGGACTTCTCCAAGCCGTACCTCAAGTATTTCCGCTTCGATCAAGCGCGACAGTACGCGGATTTTGCCCCCGGAATCAGGATTCCCCTGCGGCCCATTCAGGGCTTCATGGCTACTGCGCCCGCTACCGATGAAATCAGGAGTGCGATTCTCGCCGGTCACAATGGCGGCAATCTTGCATTGAGCGAGCTTGTAGTTGGGACCTCGCTCTTCCTGCCGGTATCGCGCGAGGGCGCGATGATCTGGACCGGCAACTCGCATGCCGTTCAAGGCGACGGCCAGGTCGATCAGACCACGATCGAAACAGCCATGGAAGACCTGCAGATCCAGTACATCCTGCACAAGGGGGCGTCCCTGCCTGGACCGATGGCGGAAACGCCAACCCATTGGATTGGACTTGGCTTTGGCGAAACCATTGCCGATGCCCTCAGGTCGTGCCTGCGCGACATGATCAGATGGCTGGCATCAACGGCCGGCATAGACGAGGTCGAAGCCTACGCGATCTACAGCATGGCCGGCAGTTTTCGCATTACGCAGTACGCCGATCAGGTTGCGAGTGCATACAGCGTGATTCCCGCCAAGGCGGTACACGGGATGTTGCCGAAGTCACTGCTGATGCCGCAATTGCGCGACAGGATCGCCAGCCGAACACGGTCTGGCGACGGCGAGGGTCGCGCATAGGGCGGCGCTCTCAATCAGAAAAACTGTGCTTTTACTTCCACAGAGGAACGCAACATGTATTGCTCGAAAACGAAGTCGATTGCCGCGACGATCGCTGTCGCGATGGTCTCGACCATGACGCTGATGACGTCGGCGAAGGCCAACGAGTACGTCACCACCCCCGACACCGACAAGCGGGCCTACTCTCTTTCGGTGTCTACCCAAGGCGGGAAGACGGTCTATCTGGCGGGCCAGTTGAATATCGCGGACCTCAACGACAAGCCGCTACCCGGCGATTTCGACGGTCAGGCGCGCGCGGCATTTCAGCGAATCCAGAAGACGCTCGAGGCGTCCGGCGGGAAACTCAGTGACATCGTATCCATGACGGTGTTCATTACTGACGTGCGCAACGGAGAGCACTTTGCCGATATACGCCGGGAGTTTTTCGCTCCGGGAAAGTACCCGACTAGTGCGCTGATCGCGATTCGCAACCTCGGTATCCCCAATGCGCTGATCGAGATTCAGGCGACCGCAGTAGTGGGTGGGAAATGACGAACGGCGGATGCGAGCTTTGCGCCCCGGGGCGCAGACGCTTTTTCACAGGGCTAGCCGCGTTGGCGGCCGGCGGTGCGCTTGGCATGCCAGCAGTGAAGGCGCAGGGCAGTGCGAGCGACGTTGCGCAGCAGCGCAACTGGATCGATGTCCACCACCATCTCGTGCCGCCGGGCTACCTGGCACAGGTCCCGGACGACGACGCGGTACCTGGTGCGTCGGCCACGCCGCGCCGGGCGTTGGCGAACTGGACGGTCGAACATTCGATCGAGCAGATGGACCAGGCAGGCGTTGCGACATCGATGCTGTCAATCAGCAATCCCGGAATCTGGTTCGGCGACGTGGCGAAAGCGCGGAAGCTCGCGCGTGAATGCAACGAATACGGAGCGAAACTGGTGTCGGGCTATCCGGGACGGTTCGGTCTGTTCGCGGCGTTGCCGCTGCCGGACATCGAAGGGAGCCTCGCGGAAATCGCCTACGCACTCGATGTGCTCAAGGCGGACGGAATCGGACTCTATACCAGTTACGGGACCCGGTGGCTCGGAGATCCCGCGTTTGACCCGGTCTTTGCGGAATTGAACCGGCGTAAGGCGCTTGTTTATACGCATCCGACCACGGCGGATTGTTGCCGTAATTTGCAGCCGGCAGTGTCGCCCAACGTCGTCGAGTACCAGACCGATACGACGCGCGCCATCGCAGAGATCCTGGCTAGCGGCACGGCTTCACGCTATCCCGATGTGCGAATCATTTTTTCGCATGCGGGGGGCACGATGCCCTTCCTCATCGAGCGGTTCGTCGGCTGGGCAAAGAGCCCGCAGATCGCCAAAAAGCTGCCCAATGGATTGAAGTACGAACTGGAGCGCTTCTACTACGACACAGCACAAACATCCAACTCCACGGCGATGGGTGCGTTGACGAAGATCGTTCCGGACTCGCAGATACTTTTCGGCACGGACTACCCGTTCAGGACGGTGGTCGATCACGTGAAAAATCTGACCGAGTGCGGTGTCTTTGACGATCGTCGCCTGCGTCTGATCGGGCGAGACAACGCGCTGGCGTTATTGCCTCGATTGCGAACCTGAATTTAATTCATCAGCAACTCAACGATTTACTTTAGGAGAGAGACATGAAACCGATCAAATTCACCAGCAAGATGGTGACGCTCATGTTGTCAGCGGCTGCGTGCATGGCCGCAACGTCGAGTGAGGCGAAGGACTACGTCACGACGCCAGATACTCAGGCGCGCGCGTACTCACTTGCTGTGTCCAGCGATAGCCCGAAGAAGACCATTTACTTTGCGGGGCAAACGGGACATATCGATGCCGACGGCAAACCCATCACCAACTTCGACGCTCAAGCGCGACGCGCTTTCACACTGCTCGATCAAACATTGCGCAAGTCGGGCGGCAAGTTGAGCGATGTGGTTTCCATGACGGTATTTATCACCGACGTGCGTAACGGCAAGCATTTCGCCGATATCCGTAAGGAGTTCTTCCCGGACGGAAAATTTCCGGGTAGCGCATTGATTGCCGTGGATGGATTGATGGGGCAATCGATGATCGAGATTCAAGGCGTGGCAGTCGTCGACGGTAAATGAGATTTGCCGTAGAGATTCAGTTGTGCGTTTGAGCGGCGCTGCTGGCCGCGTATGGGGTCAGCAGCGCCAGTACTCGACGAATCGAATCACGCCGGAGTGGCGCCAGCAAGGGGCCGCGCGTCGACCACGATGGAGTTGCGTCGAAACTCGCTGGGCGGAACGGCCATATGCTGGGTGAAGAAGCGGGTGAAGTGACTGTGCTCTTCAAAGCCGAGTTCGAGTGCGATGTCGATCAACGGCCTCGTCGTAGCGGTGAGGAGCTTGATCGCTTGCGTCATTCGCGTCCAGTCGATGTAGTGCTGGGGTGGAATGCCTACGCAGTTTTTGAACTGCTCGAAGAATCGCGAACGCGACATGCCAACATAGGCGGCGACAGTCGTGACGGTCGGATTCTCCTCGACATTGGCGTTGATATAGTCGAGCGCCTTGCGGATGCGGAAGTCGGCTGGCTTGCCGGAGGAGCGCAAGCCCATCGTGAGTGCGGGATTTGCAAAGTCTCGGACTACCGCACGGAGCAAATCTCGCAAGATCGCTTGAGAAGCGTCCTGGCTCGCGACGGAGGGATTCGTAATGGCGGCGGACAAGCGGTCGACATGATGTCGAACATCAGGCGTGCAGATGACGTTCGAGCACGGGAAAATGCGCGTTTCCCGGCTCAGCGGAAGCTCGAGTGCAGACCCGAGCCAGTCGACTTCGATCACCAACGACAGGACCACGGAGGGATTGTTCGTGGAATCTGTCTTGGAATGTGACTCCCATGGGTTGATCAGGATGGCCCCACCGTCGCCTAGCACGTGCGATGCGTCGCCAATGCGAAAGTAGCTGTCATTCCCCCCAAGCTTGAAGAGGAACTGATACTGCGCGTGGGCATGAGCGACGAGTGCCCGGCGAGTGAAGTTGACTGAGGCTCGCCCAAATGGGCCCTGAATGATGCAGGCAGACTTGCCAGTCTCCCCCAGCAGGTCGTCACTATGTTGCATGTTGCACTCCAAAAATCAGTAACGCTTTTCGCGCTGCAGTCTTGATCGATTAGCAGGACTATTCGATAAGTTGCCGGATATTCCGGCCAGATCGACATGGCGCGTCGAGCTAATCTGAAGCAAGGTAAACAGCGTGAATCTTGACGTCAATGAAAAGGTATTCAGTGGTTTCCCGCATAGTATCGAATGTCTTCCTGGCCGGAGCGCTTCTGTTACCGGTGGTGGCCGTTCATGCGCAAGACGGCACTACTCGCGTCCACGAACTGGTGACCGCGCGCTGTGCTGCGTGCCACGGTGTGGACGGCAATAGCATCGCGAGTGCATACCCTCGTCTTGCCGGTCAGTATCCAGGATATCTTCAACAGCAACTCGAAATGTTCAAGGGTTTGGACGGTCGTCCGCCCATGCGTCATAGTCCCGTGATGGAGCCTATGGTTGCCGATCTTTCGGATGAGGACATGCGGGCGCTCGCTGCCTATTACGCGTCACAAATGCCGAATGGCAAGAGCGATGTTGTGACCTCATCGTTGGCGCCTGGCAAGAGGGTCTATGTGGAGGGATCAAGTGGCGGTGCGCCGGCGTGTGCGGTCTGCCATGGCGTGGACGGCGCCGGGGTGCCCGGATTGTTTCCGCGCATCGCGGGGCAGCACCCTGAGTACATTGGAGCGCAACTGGAGAACTACAAGAACGGTCGCCGCGGTGGAAAAGGCAGGGCCATGACTACGATAGGACCGCTGCTATCGGACGACGAAATAAAGGCAGTCGCATCCTATATCGGATCCCTGAAACCGCAGTGAAAACTGGGATGATCCGGTAAGTTTAAGGGACACACAAGACATAGAATCGGCTCACGACTGATAGCTGAATTTTGCGCAAGTTGCAAAGAGGGGACTGCTTATGCCGTTTTTCGATCGTGATGGAGTGAGGCTGTGGTACGAGGAGCGAGGCGATGCGAGCAAGCCCGCCGTCGTCTTTTCACATGGTTTTCTCATGGACGGATCGATGTTCGATACGAATATCGAGTCGTTCATCGACGAGTTTCGTTGCATCGTCTGGGATCAGCGCGGGTTCGGGAAAACCGGTGAGGTTGGCAAGCCATTTTCATTCTGGGACTCGGCACGCGACCTGCTCGCGCTCCTCGACCATCTGGAAATTGGCGCGGCGGCGCTGGTGGGGATGTCGCAGGGGGGCTTTGTTTCGATGCGTGCTGCGCTCCTGGAACCCGACCGGGTACGCGCGCTGGCACTCATCTCGACACGCTCGGGTGCGGATGCGCCGCCCGTCATCGAGTCGTTCGCGCAGCTAAAGGCGGCGTGGAGGCATAGCGGCCCCGAACCGCTGGCCAAGGACTTGAGCGGACTCCTCATCGGGGCCCGTTTCGATTCGTCCAGTTGGGTCAGCGCCTGGCAGAGCATGTCGAGATCCGGCATCGATCATCCGGTCGATGCATTGACCGGCCGCGACGACCTCACGCCTCAGCTGGGAAGCATTACGTGTCCTGCGATCGTCTTTCACGGCAATCAGGATCGTGCCATCGACATTGCGCATGGCCGCGAGCTGGCGCAGGGATTGCCGAATTCGAAGGGATTCGTCACCATAGACAGGGCCGGACACGCGCCCAATCTGACGCATCCACAGTTCGTCAACGGTCCGTTGCGTGACTTCTTGCTGCGCTATACCGGTTGAAGGCATCCCTATTGCCTGATGGAGCGAACATGGCCCAAACGATCGTGGTGAACGGCGTATCGCATGAGGTGACTTCCAGCCCCGAGACGCCGCTCCTTTATGTGCTGCGTAACGAGCTGCGGCTGAACGGCCCGAAGTTTGGGTGCGGTCTCGCGCAGTGCGGTGCCTGCACCGTGCATCTGGGAAAAGATGCGGTCCGCTCGTGCGTGCTGCCTGTGTCAGCCATCACGCAGCCCGTTACGACGGTCGAAGCGCTTGCCGCCGAGACCCCGCATAACCGCATCCTGGCGTCGTTCGTCAAGCATCAGGCTGCGCAGTGCGGCTACTGCATCAATGGCATGGTGATGGTGGCAGCGTCGCTGCTGAATGCCAAACCTCACCCAACGAGAGCGGAAATCATTGCAGCGCTCGACGGTAATCTTTGTCGCTGTGGGACGCATCTGCGCATACTCGATGCGGTCGCGGACGCTGCCGGGACCCAGTGACATGACAACGCGCCGGCAGTTCTTGAAGGCAGGCGGGGGACTCGCCATTTCGTTCACACTTCCGCTATCGGCGATGACTTTGGCGTCGAGTGCGAATGCCGTCGATGCCCGGGGACGAGCGGCGACAGAGGCGTCAGCCGGAGGGAAGTCGCAGGACGCCGCGCGCGTGTCGGCGTGGCTCGCCATCGACAAGCAGGGCGACGTCACGTTGTACGCCGGTAAGGTCGAGTTGGGCACGGGGGTTCAGACGGCGCTTGCGCAACTCGTCGCAGAGGATCTCGACGTACCGGTCGATCGCGTGATCGTGCTGATGGGGGACACAGCGACCGCAGTCGATCAGGGGCCGACGGTCGGCAGCATGACGATGAAGACCAGTATGCAGCCTGTGCGCCGGGCCGCGGCCACCGCGCGGGCCCACATCGTTGCGCGGGCATCTGCGCAATGGGGCGTCGCTCCCGAGCAGCTTGCGACTCGGGCGGGGCACGTATACAAGCGTGCCGATCCCGCGCGGGCGTTGGCGTATGTCGATGTGCTTCCCGAAGACTGGACGTCGTTGGCAATAGATGACACGGTGATGTTGAAGCCGTCCTCCGAACTCACAGTCATCGGCACGGCGGTGCCGCGCGTGGAGTTGCCGGGGAAGGTGAATGGGGCGCACATTTATCTGCAAAACATCAGATTGCCGAATATGGTGCACGCGCGGGTCATTCATCCACCGATAAACGGGGCGACGCTTTCCCGGGTGGACCGAAAGAGCGTCGAGAAGATGCCGGGCCTTATCGACGTGATCGTCAAAGGCAATTTCGTGGCCGTCGTGTGCGAGCAGGAGTTTCAGGCCGTGCTGGCGTCGCGTGCTCTCGCGCTCGAATGGTCCCCTCCGAAGCCAGGTGTCGATAGCGCGGGCGTATACGACGCGATGCGATCGGAGCCAGGTGTCGACGAGGTGTTGCGCACGACTGGGAACCCCGACGGCGCCGATAGCCATGCTGCGAAGCGCCTCGTCGCAACCTACAGGACGCCTTATCAAACCCATGGCTCGATCGGCCCGTCGTGTGGCGTTGCCGACGTCAAGGCGGACTCCGCGACTGTGTGGTCGGCTACACAGGGCTCGTTTCCGTTGCGCGATGCCATCGCGGAGTTCATCGGCATGCCGCGCGAGAAGGTGCGCGTCGTGTGGACCGAAGGCGCGGGCTGTTATGGGCACAATGGCGCGGACGACGCCTCGGCGGAGGCCGCTTTCCTTTCGCAAGCCCTGAAGCGGCCAGTGCGGGTTCAATGGATGCGCAACGACGAGCACGGCTGGGATCCAAAAGGTCCCGCCACCGAAGCGCAGATACAAGCGAGCGTCGACGCTGAAGGGAGAATCGACAGGTGGATATATACGATATCGACGCCGACCCATATATCCCGGCCGATGGGGAGCGCAGGCAATCTTCTGCCTGGCAGGATGATGGGGCTCGCGCCCAAGCCCGTACGCATTGGCGGTGACCATTGTGCGCGCACGCTCTACCATTTCGCTAACGAAAGGGTAACGGTGCGCTGGCTGCCCGACGGCGCACTTCGCCCTTCAGCCTTGCGAGGGTTAGGCGCCGTAGCGAATACATTGGCGAACGAGTCGTTTATGGACGAGCTCGCCAATCTGGCCAAACGCGACCCCATAGATTTTCGCCTGGCTCATCTGACTGACGAGAGGGCGAAAGCCGTACTCCAGGCAGTGAGGCGCACGTCGGACTGGAACGCGCGCAGAGCGGCCGCGACGAGAGCCAATGCGCCAGAGAAAGAGGGCGTCGGGGTCGCGCTTGCACGACTGGAGCCCGCGGGCGCCTACGTCGCGACAGTCTGCTGCGTCACCGTGAATGCACAGACTGGCGATATGCGGGTGTCGCGCGTATTTGTTGCCCATGACTGCGGTTTGATCGTGAACCCGGACGGTCTTCGAAATCAGATTCAAGGCTGTGTCATACAGACGATAAGCCGCACGATGAAGGAGGAGTTTCGCTTCAGCGCGACGGCGATGCTCACGCTGGATTGGGCAAGCTATCCTATCCTCCGTTTCAGCGAATGCCCGGAGGAGGTCCAGATTTCATTGATCAACCGTCAGGACCAACCGCCGGTAGGTGCCGGCGAACCCACCGCGCTGACGATCGCACCGGCGATTGGCAACGCCATCTTTCATGCGACCGGAGTGCGGATCAGAAAGACGCCGTTCACGGCTTCGCAGTTCAAGGCGTCGCAAAAGGCCTAGTTTCGCGGCGTCCGTGCTACGTCCGCACCGATTCGCCGCACAGCATCACGAAATGGCTGTTGCTGCGGGCGGTAATGCTCAACGGCTCGGCTCCGCTGAAACCGGCAAGGGCGATGGCAGTGCCCTCGGTGAGGACTTCGCCCTCCTGTCCAACGTTCACGCTCAGCGTGCCGCTTATTGCGTAGATCCACACCCCCCACCCGCGTTTGATTTGCAAATCCACATTCGCGTGTGCGTCGACGAAGGCATCGAAAAGAGAAAACGGCTGAGGCAGGACGACAGGCGAGCGGACTTCACCGAACTCGCCGGCGACGACGCGCACACGAGTGCCATCCGCCGTGAACGTTGGGATGTCCCCGGATTCGAGATGCACGGCATAAGGCGCAACGGACTTCATGGAGGCCGGCAGGTCGACGAAGAATTGCAATCCGTGAACCTCGGGATCGTCGCCGCCCGGCCATTCGTCGTGAGTCACGCCTCGGCCGGCGACCATCCAGTGCAGCGAGCCCGGCATGATGGGCAGTTCGTTACCGATCGAGTCGGCGTTGAGATGGGGGCTGCGTGAATCTTCAAACAGATAGGTCACGGCAGAAAACCCGGCATGCGGATGGGGGCCAAATGTGGGCTCGGTCATCCTGAAGTGATCGACCATGAGCACGGGATCCATCGCGCCTCCAAAATGGACGTTGCGGAAACTGGAGGCGGAGAAGTGCTTGCCAATGTTGTGCGGCGAGCCTTTGACGGGTTTGGTAATACGAATCGAGTGGGTCAGCATGACATTTCGCTTTCATAAGAGGTGAGCCGAAGACGGGGCCGCGCGGGTAAGCCGCGGGCGGTCACGTGTTGCTGCCGTCAATAGTAGTTGGGAGAGCGGCCGGGACAAACGCACCCGGTTGGACATTGCGTCCCACAGGTGGGATGACCGCGCCCGGCGGCGCGCCGGCTCCGGACTGGGTCTCAATTTGGGGATGCGCACGTGTCGTCCCGTCAGGTGGACGATGGATCCCGGATACGAGGGGCAAACCCGTCACCCTGGGCCGCTAAGATGGTGCTCAGGGCCTTGCGCGATGGCTATTGCGCAATGGCGCTCGATCTTCAGGGAGTCCGCATCATGCTGGATCTAAACGACTTCTATTATTTCGTTCATGTCGTCGACCGCCACGGCATAACCGCCGCGGCCCGCGCCCTTTCCGTGCCTAAATCGACAGTCAGCTTTCGCATCCAGCAGCTCGAAGCCGCGCTGGGCGCCCGTTTGATAAACAGGACTACGAGACAATTCAATGTGACGGAGGCGGGCCACAACTTCTACAGGCATGCGGTATCGATGCTAAAGGAGGCGCAGGCGGCGGAAGCGGTCGTGCGTGACGGGCAGCTCGAACCCAGCGGGACGATTCGCTTCACCATTGCGGCGGCGACCGCACAGTTCGCAACGGACAAACTATTGCCGATGTTTCTCGGCAAGTACCCAAAGATCAGTCTGGTCCAGCATGTCACCGATGCATCAGTCGACCTCGTGGCGGAGAATTTCGATCTGGCGATCCGGGCGCATTCGACCATGTTGCCAGACTCCAGTCTGGTTGGCAGGGAACTCGCCTCCGCGCCCTGGCGCTTGTTCGCCGGAATTCAGTATGCCGAGGCGCGTGGTCTGCCAGCCAGCCCCTCACAGCTGGGGGAACACCACACACTGTTCATGGCAAGAACGGGCGTACGCGTTGAATGGCGTCTTCGTGATGCGCATGGCCAGGAGCAGGTGATACCGCTTCGACCACGGTTGGTGAGCGAGGACATGCTCGTACTCAAATCCGCGGCGCAGCAAGGTCTGGGTATTGTCGCGTTGCCCGCTTATGTTTGCCGCGAGGAAGTGGCCCTTGGGACGCTAACGCCGGTCCTGCCGGAATGGTCCGCAGGCGAGTCAACGCTTACGGCGTTGCTCCCTTTTCGGCACGGGATCTCGCCGTCGGTGCGCGCTTTCGTGGACTTCTTGCTGGGCGAGATGCCCAAGGCCGTTGTCTTTTGAGATGTCGTTCAGGGGCCGTAATTTGCGGCAGAACGCCGGGCGTTTTACGAAATTGCGTGTTCCCGCGAATGCCCGGCTGCAGTTCGTGTTCACCAGATGGAAATCGACGACGCCTTCCCTTGCGCCGAGCCTATGATCGAAACATGAAGTCGCATCAACGGCGTATTTGATAAGGAGTTTGAACAGATATGAAGATGGCGTCATTGCGTTCCGGTCGGGACGGTGAACTGGTGGTGGTCAGTCGGGACCTGGAACAGGCCGTACGTGTGAGTTCGGTCGCGCGCACATTGCAAGCCGCGCTCGACGATTGGGAGAGCATTGCACCAAAGCTCGAAGCAATCTATGCCGCGCTGAATGCGGGTGATGTCGAAGACGCCTTTCCCATTGTGTGGCACGAGTTGGGAGCGCCTTTGCCGCGCAGCTATCAGTATCTCGACGGGGCCGCCTATGTGAGCCACATCAAGCGCAACCGCGCTGCGCGTGGCGAAGCCCTTCCGGATGATTTGATGGAAAGGCCGCTCGTCTATCAGGGTATTTCGCATGGTTTCCTTGGCTGGAACGAGGACATCCCGGTGGCATCGGAGGCGCTTGGAGTCGACTTTGAAGCGGAAATCGCCGCGGTGACCGGGGCCGTCCCTATGGGAGTCGGTGCTCAGGAAGCGTGTTCATATATTCGACTGTTCGTTTTGCTGAACGATGTGTCGCTGCGCGCGATTATTCCCGGCGAACTGAAGCGGACCTTCGGCTTTCTCACGGGAAAGCCAGCCTCGAGCCTGGGTCCCATTGCCGTGACACCCGACGAATTGGGACCGCTTTGGCACGATGGGCTGGTGGGCGGGAGAATGCAATGCTCGGTGCGCGGCGAGTGGGTTGGCAATATCGACACGGGAATCGACACGCCGTTTCACTACGGCGATTTGATCGCCCACGTTGCCCAGACGCGGGCGTTCGAGCCGGGCACGATTGTCGGGCTCGGCACCGTATCGAACGAGGACGAAGCTGCCGGCTGCGCGTGCATCGGCGAAATCCGGGCGCTCGAGACCTTGCGTGACGGCAAGGCATCCACGCCGTTCTTTAGCTTCGGAGATCGTGTGCGTATCGAACACGTCGATCATGAAGGCCGGTCCATCTTCGGCGCAATCGATCAGCGTTTCATGCCGGCGGCGCGATGAGCGGCGTTCAGCCTACGTATCTGAAAGGAGGAGGCGTCATGCTTTGCAAGGGCCTGCATCACGCAGCGTATCGCTGCCGGGATGCGCGGGAGACGGTCGATTTTTATACCCAGGCGCTCGGTCTGAAGTTCATCCACGCGATGGGCGAGGATCACGTACCTTCGACGGGCATCTATAGCCCGCACATCCATATATTCTTCGAAATGGAGGATGGCGCCTGTATTGCGTTTTTCGAATTACCGGCAGACGAAGGTGAACCGTCGGGAAGAGACGCCGGGACGCCAGACTGGGTTCAGCACTTTGCCTTTCGGGTGGCCGACCGGGCCACCGTCGATCGCGCAAGGGAATCGCTGACGGGTCGGGGTATCGCGGTCGTTGGGCCGACGATTCACGACGACTTCCTGTACTCGATTTATTTCTTCGATCCGTCTGGGCATCGTCTTGAATTGACTGCCGTTACGGCTACGCCCGAGCAGGACGCCCAATTCCGCGAGGAAGCGATGGACGTCCTGCGCTTGTGGGAAAAGACGCATGACTGGTCCCAGCGCGCGGCCTTGTTTGGTGGTGCTACGGGCTATCGGCGCGAGGACGCTGTGTAGTTCACGCTGCGCTTGCGGCTTCGATGGTGGGTTCGCAGCGGATCGGGAAATTGACCGAGTTCGCGATAT
This sequence comes from Paraburkholderia silviterrae, assembly GCF_004353915.1. Taxonomy (GTDB): domain Bacteria; phylum Pseudomonadota; class Gammaproteobacteria; order Burkholderiales; family Burkholderiaceae; genus Paraburkholderia; species Paraburkholderia silviterrae. Next base: position 42,736 of record NZ_SMRP01000043.1, read on the forward strand.
AGCATTTCTCGTGCGCCGCGTGATGGAGTTGCTCGGCAAGGCTGCGATTGTCGCCCGCGCGGATGGTCACGCGCGGACGCAACACGATCTCGCTGAAGCGTCCTGATTCGTGGGCACTGTCGATCATGGTGCCCTGCGCCTCGTCGACATAGGCAAGCACTGCGATGCCCGCATCGGCGCACAGGTGCAGATACCAGAGCTTGTGGCAGGCGCTGACTGAGGCCACGAGCAGCTCTTCGGGGTTCCAGCGATCGCGGTCGCCGCGAAACGCGGGGTCCGATGAACCGGCAATGGCGGGCTTGCCCGCCGCCTCGATCGTATGGTCGCGGCCGTAGTCGCGATAGCCCGAGGTGCCGCTGCCACGATTGCCGGTCCATTGAACGGTTACGGTGTATTGGTGTTCCGTGTGCGCCATTTCAGCTCTCCATGCTGTCGGTCAGCGCGCATTATCCCATCGATTGATTATCTGGCGCGGGCTGCGGTCCGTTGCGATCGCGCCAAGCGAGCCCATCGCTGTGCTCGCCCATTTCGCCCGCTTTTTTACGACATTTTTTCTTGTGGCCCCTGGCGCGCAAACCTAGACTTGGCAGCACAGTAACGACTGGAGAGGCCATGTCGACACGCCATGTAACGCAGCGCCAGGACGAACGGATCACCTGTAATCAACCCGGCATCGGCCGGCTGGTGCTGCGGCGTTTCGATCCGCAGCGCGACTCGTGGGAACGTCTCACGCAACTGTTGCATCGCGCGTACGCGCGGCTCGCATCGCTCGGCCTGCATTGCGCGAGCGCGGACCAGGCGGCCAGCGCCACACGCTCGCGTGCGTTGGCGGGCGACTGCTTCGTGGCCGTGTGCAATGGCCGCATTGTCGGCACGATGACGATCGAAGGGCGTGACGGCGACTCGCTTTGCGAGCACTATCGCCTGCATGGCGTGGCCTCGCTGCAGCAATTCGGCATCGAGCCGGCGTGGCAGGGCCGCGGCATTGGCCGCGCGCTGCTCGCCTTCGCGCTTCGCTGGGCCGCCGCGCGCGGATTCACGCAACTCGCGCTCGACGTGCCGTTCCCCGCCGCGCATTTGCTTGCGTTCTATCGTGCAGAGGGTTTCAGTCTCGTGGATGTCGTGCGCTTCGCGGGGCGCGGCTACGACAGCGCCGTCTTCAGTAAGCCCGCCGCGAGCCATCCGCTAGCCAGCGTAAGGCAAGTGTCGGCGTTGCCGTGCGAGGCAGGCGTCCGCGCCGCACGTTGAGCGTGGCGGGCATGCGGCGCAGCACAGCACGCTATAGCACGCGTTACGTACGTTATGCGCGGGCGTCCGGCACTTGCTCGTCCACACCCACCACGCGGTTGCGCCCGCCTTCCTTCGCCACATAGAGCCGCTGGTCCGCCACATGCATGAGTGCCTCGTAATCGGCGGGGCAGTCCACCGGACTTGCGGCCACGCCGATGGACACCGTGAACGCGATGGCCTCGGGATGTGCGGCGCTCGCCAACGCCGCTGCGTCGCGCGCATGGGCCTCGACCGCCAGGCGCACGCGTTCGGCCACGGCGGTGGCCGTTGCGAGATCGGCATCGGGCAGCAGCGCGGCAAATTCCTCGCCGCCCATGCGCGCAGGCAAGTCGACGCTGCGCAGGCTCGCGCGCAGGATTTCGGCGAGGACGGTGAGCACGTGGTCACCGGCTGCGTGGCCGAAGCAGTCATTCACTCGCTTGAAAAAGTCGATGTCGAGCATGAGCACGGCCAACGCAACCGGTTGTTGCGATGCGCGGGTCGCGCGTTCGAGCGCTTCCGCGAATGCCTCCTGAAACCGGCGCCGGTTCGGGAGACCCGTGAGCGGGTCGCTGCGGGCGAGTGTCTCGAGCCGCTCGCTCGCCTCAACATAGTGGCCGAAAATGTTGGTCACGATGCGCAGCGTGCTCACCAGCAGCACGCCTAGCACGATCCACGCGGCAATCAGCGGACTGCTCAACACCCGGCGCGCCGTGGCGAGCGTGAGCTCGGCGTTGTTGGTTGGCGCCATAAGCATCCAGTGCGACTGGCCGATGCGCCGATAGAGCAGGTATTGGCCATTGCGTTCGATATAGCCGGAGCCGCGCTGCATCCATGTATCGACGGAAGTCCTGGCCGTTTGCAGCAGGCTGGCGCTAAAGCGTGCCGGGCGCTCATCGATCACCACGCCGTTGCGAAAGTACACGATGCTCCCGTTGGTGTTCAGGAGCCCGAACTCAACGGGATCGTCCTCATCGTCGATTGGTCCGCCGGTGGAGAGCTGCAGCGAGAGCAGGCGCGACTGCGTGATGTCCATCACCACGGCGCCGCGAAACTGGTTGCCGAGATAGACGGGTGCGCTCAAGGTGGAAATGGCTTCGCCCTTTTGCAGCCCGCTGTAGACGGGCGTCCAGAGCACGTCGCGGCGCGGATTGCGTTCGGGCAGCTGGCCGCGGTAGTAGTTCATGGTGTTGAAGCGGCGCAGCAACTCGGGCACGCTCAGGTCCTGATGCTCGGGCGCGATCACGAACACGCCGTTGGGCGAGATGAACGCCACCGTGCTCTGCACGGCGTCCGCGTGCTGGCTGATTTCCACGAGCGGGCTGAGCGTGCGTGCGAGCGCAATGTCGCCGGGCAGCAAGGCTTCGTTGCGATGAAAGCCGTCGAGGCCCGCGAGGGCTGCCGCGTTCGTGCCGAACACGGCCGGACCGCTTAGCGAGCCGGGCGTCTGCCAGACCGGCCGCGAGGTTTCGCCAAGCACCGCTTGCACGGCGGGGTTCTGAATGCCGATGCGTTGCTGCCTCTCGGAGGCGAGCACGTGCTCGGCGTAGTTGCGCAGAAACAGGAGGCGGCGGCGCTCGGAGTCGATGAGCGCATCCACGCCCACGGCGCGCACTTCGAGGTCGCGCTGGCGGCTTTGCAGGTCGTCGCGCGCGAGGTTGTAGAGCTGGCGCAAGCCCACGATGGTCACAAGCGTCATGGCGCCGATGAAGCACAGCGTCACCACGAGACGCGGCCGTTTCATGACGATGCTGGAGAAACGGTCGGGCCGCGTGCGGCCTGCCGTGCGCTTCGCGCTGTGCTGCATGGTATCCCCGACCATTCCAGGTTGTGTGGTTGCGCCCCGGCCGACATATCGGCCGGGGGCGACCGTCAAGGATAGCATTGCGGCACGCGGCCGGACACGGCTGCCGCCACCGCGGGTTATGCGCGTGCAAGGAGCCGCTCCAGCGCGACGTTCGTCGCTAGCCGCGCCACGCGGAGCCGCGGATCACGCTGCAGAAGTTGCCCGCGTGGAAATGCGGGTCCCTGTCGGCGAGCACGTCGGCCTTCACGTTGCCGAAGGTCGTGCCGGGCTTGTGACGAATGCCGTCGTAGAACGCCTGGATGATGTCCTCCTTGAAGTGCTCCGTGCGCGGATGCGCGTGCACGACGGCTTCGCGTTGCGCGTCGCTGTACTCGCGGTAGGTGAGCCCGAGCACATCCATCTCCACGCCCGCCGTGACGAGTGCGATCACGGGGTGCATATGCTGAGGAATACCAGGCGTGGTGTGAAGGGCGATGGCGGTCCACACGAGATCGAGATCGTGCTGTGCGATGCCACGCGCTCGCAGGAAGTCGCGGGCGGCGTTCGCGCCGTCCACTTCGAAGCGCTCGTGTTCGCTGCTGTGCGAGTGCATGAGGCCGACGTCGTGAAACATGGCGCCCGCGTACAGCAGCTCGCGGTCGAACTTCAGCTCGCGTTTCAGGCCGGCCAGCGCGCCGAAGTAGTAGACGCGGCTCGAGTGATGAAACAGCAGGGGCGATTCGGTGTCGCGCACGAATTCGGTGATTTCGCGTGCGAGTTGGCTGTCGGGGACGGCGACGCCGGCAAGGTCGAGGCTCATGGCTGGACTCCATCGAGGGGGGAAGGTGGAGTCCATTGTGGTCCGTGATAGCATTGTCCTTAATTGACGTGAGACGTCGTTTTCTGCCATTTCGTGCGAGAACCGGACGCATGCGCTGCGCGGCTGTCCACGTGCTGTCGCGGTGGCGCGCACACATGCCGGAGCCTGACCCCCTATGCCTAAAATCGTCGCCATTCTTGCGCTGCCCGGCGTGCAGCTGCTCGACGTGAGCGGTCCGCTCGACGTGTTCGCTCAGGCCAATACGGAAGCGGGGCGCACGGTGTACGACTTGCGCGTGATCGCGTGCCGTGCGGGACCCATTCGCAGCTCCGCGGGCGTGCGCCTCTTGCCCGACGAGGTGGCGGGGCAGACGCGAGAGCGCGTCGACACGCTGCTCGTGGCCGGCGCGCCCGACGCCGCCACGCTCCAGCTCGCACCGCGCGTGCTCGACTGGCTGCGCGCCACGGCGGCGCGCGCGCGGCGTTACGGCTCAGTGTGCACGGGCGCGTTCGCGCTGGCGGCCAGCGGGCTGCTGGACAAACGCCGGCTGACCACGCACTGGGCCGCTGTGGAGGCGCTCGCGCAGGCGTGCCCGACGGTCTCCATCGAAGCCGATTCGCTCTACGTGCGCGACGGCAAGCTGCGCACGGCGGCGGGCGTCACGGCGGGGCTCGATCTGGCGCTCGCGCTCGTCGAGGAGGATCTGGGGCGCGAGATCGCCATGCGCGTGGCGAGCCAGCTCGTGATGTTCTTCAAGCGGACCGGCGGTCAGCTGCAGTTCAGCCGCAAGGGCGAGACGCGCCCGGCGGGGCGCTCCGCGCTGCAGGAGGTGCAGCGCTGGGTGGCCGCGAATCCGGCGCTCGCGCACCGCGTGCCCGAACTCGCGGCGCGCGTGGGGCTGAGCCCGCGCCATTTCGCGCGCCTGTTCCAGGCCGAGGTGGGCATTACGCCCGCTGCGTGGGTCGAGGCCGTGCGCGTCGACGCGGCGCGCGAGCTGCTCGAAACGCACGGCGAGGCGCCCAAGCGCGTGGCGGCCCGCTGCGGCTTCGCGAACGCCGACACCTTGCGGCGCGCGTTCATCAAGCATATGGGCGTGACGCCGGCGCAATACCGGCGGCGCTTCGGCGGCAGCGCCGAGCCAGGCGGCCAAGTGCGCGCCCGAGACTGACGGCGTGGTTCAGGGGGGAGCGCCGCTTGCGCTGCGCAGGTGATTCGCTACGCATCTTTGCGTCGGGTTAAACGGAATTTCAGGCAAGAGTCGTCGATCCCGGCGATAATCGTAAGGATCAGCGCGCCGCCCATGGCCGTTATGCACAGGCGGCCTACGGGCCTCCTGGCTTCATGTGCGTGCATGCTTGCCGCCACGGTGTGCCTCGCAGTGCAATACGCAGGCCGTGAAGCGCCGCGGGCGGCGGCAGACAGGAAGACTGGAAGGGTCGCACGGGGACGCCCCCAAAGCCGCAGGTGCGGCAAAAGGGGCGCGCGGCCGTGGCATCGAAGCCGTTTGACACGCGGCGTGCGAGCGCCAGAACAGGAGCCTTGCCCGGCGCGACCACGCCACGCGCCGTTCGAAGAAAACAAGAATTCACGCGACAAATTTATGTATTCGATCTTGCCCGCGTTCGTATCCGCCTTGTTTCTCGGGTTCGGTGTGTACGTACTGCTCACGGAAGGCGTGACGCGCCTTTCACTGCCTTTTGCGTCGATGTGCGGGACCACCTTCGTCTGGCAGGGCAGCTGGGCGTTCCTGTTTCAGATATCGGACCCCGAGCTTGCGGGTGCGCTCGTCAAGTTCGGCTATCTCTTCATCCTGTTTCTGCCCACGACCTTCTATCACTTCGTGATCGAAGTCGCCGCGCGGCGCAGCGAGCGCCCGTGGCTCTTCGCGTCGTACGGCCTGTGCATCGCCCTTGCCATGGGGCTGGCGGTGAGCGACGAAGTGGTCGCGGGCTACGGCACTTTCTTCTTCGGCAAGTATCCGCGCGCGGGGCTGCTGCATCCCGTGCACGTCGCGCAAACCGTGCTGCTCGCGCTGCGCTGCGCCTGGCTGCTGCTGGCGGCGCGGCGTCAGACCCAGGCGCAAGACCGCCGCAGGCTGCTCGATCTCTGCTTGCTGAGCCTGTGTCTCTACGGGCTGGCCGCTACCGACTACGCGGTCAATTACGGCATTGCGTTCTATCCGGTGGGCGCCGTCGTCATCGCCGTGAGCCTCGGCATACTCGCCGTGACCATCGTGCGCTACGGCCTCATGCGGCCCTACCTGCTCGCCGCGACAGTGGCGCACGAGGTGGCCACGCCGCTTGCGGCCATCGGCATGCACGCCGAGGAAATCGGCACTGTGCTGCCCGAGCTCATGCGCGGCTACCAGCTGGCGGTGCAGCACCAGTTGTGCGTGGACGGCCTCTACCCGGGCCAGTCGGAGCGTCTTTCGTCGCTGGCCACTTCGATACAGCGCCAGGTGGACAGCACGAGCACCGTCGTCGAGATGTCGCTCGCGTCGTTCACACTCGACCGGCTCGACCGCCGCAGCTTCGAGGCCTGCTCGATCCGCTCCTGCGTGAACGCGGCGCTCGAACGCTTTCCGTTCCGCCCCGGCGAGCGCGAACTGGTCAACGTGTTGCCGATCGAAGCGCAACTGAAGTTTTCGGGCTCCGATTCGCTGATCGTGTTCGTGCTCTTCAACCTGCTCAAGAACGCGCTGTTTGCGATTCACTCGGGCGGCGGCGGCAGTGTGGAGATTGCGGCAACGAGCGAGGGCGGCTATTGCGTGCTGCGCTTTTCCGATAACGGCCCCGGCATTGGCGCCGACGTGCTCCCGCATATTTTCGAGCCGTTCTATTCCACCAAATCGCACGGCAAGGGTGCGGGCATGGGGCTCCCGTTCTGCCGGCGCGTAGCGGAGGCGCTGGGCGGCGCCATTGCCTGCGAGTCCGAGCCCAACGTGGCGACCACCTTCACGCTCCATCTTCCCGAACCGGGGTCGGCCGCCGATCGCGCGCTCCACGATCCGGCGGCCAAGGCCCGCCGGTGGCCGGCGGGGCAGGACTATACAGGTTGAGTCACTAACGGCACGAATTCAGCCTGGCTACGGTCTGAGTCGAGCCTCAGTTGGCCCCTGCGGGCAGAATGAGCTCATATTCCTTGACGCGCTCGATGATCCCCGGCGGAAAACGGCGAATCCGCTTGTCGGTGCCGGTAAAGAGAATCTGCTGGTAACCGAGCGAAACGGGACGCCCGTCCACGCAAAAGCGAAACACAAGATAGGCGGAGCATTGGCGCACCTGGAAGGTGTTCAGATAGCAATCGACGCGCTGAAACGGAAACGTCTCTTGCACATACTCCTGGTGCGCGCGCTTCGTTACGAAGATGCCGCCCGCCGCGAGCAGATTATTGTGGATGCATTCGTGGAACCAGCGCTCGCGGCAAATGCCCTGCCATTCGAAGTAGCGGGCGAAGTAAGTGTTCATGAACGCATTCGAGTCCTTGAGATAAATGTCGATGACATGATGGAAGGTCTTGCTCGGCGTGGCCTCCATGATTTCGTCGGTAAAGCCGTGTGCGCCACGGGAAAGCACGGCGGGGATCGATTCACGGGCATTCATTGAAGTACTCCAGATGGAACTGGCCGCTGGCGGCGGCCACGCATGCCTTCGATGTTTGAAGACATGCGCCAATTCTCGTCGGCTTCCCGGGTCGCCAATACCGTCTTCATCACATACTCGAGGCGATCCTTGAATGGCCTGTGCGTACTGGCTTGTATGCACACGCGCAGCCGGATGCCCGCGCAAACGATTACGCGCGTCCGAAAACGGGCTACGCGTCGTGCGGAGCGTGTGCAGCGGTTGCGGGGCGCGCCCGCGAGGCCGCATAATCTGGCAGCTACGGGTTGCGGAGCGATGCGCAATGGATCGCGTGTCGAATCAGCGCGCTGGGTTGCAGATCGAGAGGCGCATCGAGACCTGCCGCAGGCCTGTCGCGCGAACAGAGGCCATTACATGAGTTCCATCGTCAGACAGCCGGTTTTCTACCCCGTATCTGTGGTCTTCCTTGACGACAGCGCGGATTTTCTTCACGCCCTGCGCGGCTTTTTCCCGAATGCGCACACGCATCACTTCTTCACCTCGCAGCCCGAGGCGCGCGCGTTCATCGAGGCGCACGGCACAAGCGACGCGGGCCATAGCCCGATGTCGGGCGCGGCGTGGTCGGAGTTCGAGAAGCGCGGCGGCAACGCGCTGGGCCAGGACGTGATGGCTGACGCAAGCCGCTTCGCTGACGTTGCGGCCATTGTGGTGGACTACGACATGCCGGGTCAGGACGGACTCGAATTTCTCGACTCGGTGAAGGACGCGAACTGCACGCGCATCCTGCTCACCGGCACCGCTGACGAATCGCATGCCGTGGACGCGTTCAACGCGGGGCTCATTCATTTTTACCTGAAGAAGTCGGATCCGGGCATGACGCGCAAGCTCGCTCAAGCGCTCGGTAATGCGCAGCGCAAGTTTTGCGCGGGGCGCGGGCATATTGGTGTGCACGGGGTGGGGGCGGCGTATGCGGACCAGCGTACGGCCGAGGTGCTGGACGAGCTCGCGCAGCGCGAGCGGATCGTTGAATATTATTGGCGGCCTGAACAGAACGCGGTGCTCACTTTCGATGCGGCGGGCAATGCGGGCGTGTTTCTCGCGTGGGACGCGCACGACTGGGCGGCGCAATGCGATGTCGTGACGGATGAAGGCGGGCCCGCAGCGTTGCGCGATGAGATGGAAGGGCGCCGCATCATGCCGGTGTTCTGGCCGAATGAGGCGTATCGGCCGGGTATGGAGCGGGTGGAATTTGCGGTGCCGCAGCCTGTGGCGGGCACGCAGGATAGGTATGTGAGTTGGACTCGTGTTGATGGCATCGAGCTTGGGGTGGGGTTTGTTACCTATGCGATGTGGTTGCGTGCGCAACTGAATGTGAAGGGGTAAGAGTTGGTTTGAGAGTTGTTTTGTTGTGTTTTGTTTTGGGTTGTGGGTTGTGGGTCGTGGTTCTTGGTGGTGTTGGCCTTTCCTTGTTTTCATGTAGGTATATTGGTGTTGCCCCTGTGCGGGGCGGC
>NZ_SMRP01000044.1 GCF_004353915.1 Paraburkholderia silviterrae
GCGGGCGCGGGCGCGGGCGCGGGCGCGGGCGCGGGCGCGGGCGCGGGCGCGGGCGCGGGCTTCATCATCGGCCACGTGTTCGGGCGGACTATGGGGGCGCGATCGGCATCTTCCTCTGGGCCACGTGGCTTTCGCTGTCTGCAGGCATCGAAGCGAGCGGCGATCTCGTCGTGCTCAAATTTCAGGCAAAGTTCCCCTGATCGCCAAATGGCTGCTCGCGGTGGCGTTCGCCGTGAACTTCGTGGCGATGCCACGCCTCGGTTCCTGCCGCGCGCTCTTCGGGCTCGCGCGTGCCTATCAAGCGGCGGCGCTCGTGAACTTCAACTACACCTGATTCGAGTTGGCTTCGTGACGCATCCCCGCCGCCGCTGTGGACTTGATCTCGCATGCAAAATTGCTTGTCTTTGGCTCAGGGGACCCGCGCCCTGGACTGATTCAATTGATCTGAGCACGCCGGCAAGGCTTAACCCGGAAATCTGCACTTTTTGTTGAGCTTTCCGTTTTGTCGCGCGCAGGCGCCTGCAGAATCCCGCTGCCGTGTAAAAGCTGAACTGAATACGTGAGCATTGCAGCGTGCCCAACGTGCGTACCCCGATTACCCTGGAAATGTCCCCGCGTCACGCACACATCAACCTGGCCGCACAGTCCTCGTGCCATCCCACCTTGATTTCGCGTCCCCGCGAGTCCCTTTGCGGTGCTCCGTACACCACGGGTCACGGCGAACGCGCTTCGCGCACGGGATTTCCCTGCTCGACACGACCATCGAAATCACCAGGCACGATCTGGGATACACGGTCGTGCTACACACGGCGAGGCTGCGCGGCACCGACTTCGCAGATCCATGGACGTCGCGTTTTGCAGCTGCACATGAGGCTGCCCAGTTGTGACAGCGGGCCATTTATGCGTCGCGCGTACCGGTGACCGTCTGAATTTTCCGCCGGTCCATCGGGCTGATTTTCACGAGGAGAGAATGAGCTTCTTTCAGTTGAAATCCTCCGCCCCATGAAGGGGAGGAGGACTTCTGGGGCAAGCAGCCGCTCGGTGTGGCTGATACTGCAATGGTTTTTCCAAACACTGGCAATTGATTGATTTCTAGTGCGAACCATGTCCGCCGTTGCCGTTGCCGTTGCCGTTGCCGTTGCCGTTGCCGTTGCCGTTGCCGTTGCCGTTGCCACCACTTCCCTGACCGCCGTTACCCTGACCACCACTTCCCTGGCCGCCGTTACCGTGGCCGCCGCTACCCTGACCGCCGTTGCCCTGACCGCCGTTGCCCTGACCGCCGTTGCCCTGGCCGCCGCTACCCTGACCGCCGTTACCGTGGCCGCCGTTGCCCTGGCCGCCGCTACCCTGACCGCCGCTACCCTGACCGCCGTTGCCCTGACCGCCGTTGCCCTGGCCGCCGCTACCCTGACCGCCGCTACCCTGACCGCCGTTACCCTGGCCGCCGTTGCCCTGGCCACCGTTGCCCTGACCGCCGTTACCCTGGCCACCGTTGCCCTGACCGCCGTTACCCTGGCCACCGTTGCCCTGGCCGCCGTTACCCTGACCGCCGTTACCCTGACCGCCGCTACCGTGGCCGCCGTCGCCCTGGCCGCCGCTACCGTGGCCGCCGTTGCCCTGGCCGCCGTTACCCTGACCGCCGTTACCCTGGCCGCCGTTGCCCTGACCGCCGCTACCGTGGCCACCGCTTCCCTGACCGCCGTTACCCTGACCGCCGTTGCCCTGCCCGCCGTTGCCCTGCCCGCCGTTGCCCTGCCCGCCGTTGCCCTGCCCGCCGTTGCCCTGACCGCCGCTACCGTGGCCACCGCTTCCCTGACCGCCGTTGCCCTGGCCGCCACTACCGTGGCCACCGCTTCCCTGACCGCCGTTGCCCTGGCCGCCACTACCTTGGGCACCGCCACCTTGACCGCCACTACCTTGTGCACCACCACCTTGCGCACCGCCACCTTGACCGCCAGTACCTTGCGCACCGCTACCTTGGCCGCTGCCAGCCTGTCCTCCCGTGCCCTGACCACCGGCACCCTGCTGGCCGCCGTTGCCTTGGCTACCAGCGCTTCCAGTGCCAGTGCCGCCCGTGCTCCCTGCACCTGCGCCCCCACTATTTGAACTCCCCGCTGTGGTGCCTCCCACGCCCATACCAGCTATTCCAGCGTCACCTGCGCCACCGCTTGCGGCTCCCGCGGTCGCGGCTCCCACGCCGGCTCCGACGTTGTCAGAGTTCCCTACACCGCTGCCAGTACCACTGCCGATACCCGAATTCCCGATGCCGGTGCCCGTACCACCGTCCGTCGCGACGCCTGTCGTGCCGGCCCCACTGGACCCGGCACCATCGCCCGCGCCCGGTCCCGGGCTGCCAGCCAAGCCGACTCCTTCTCCCGCGCCGCGCGCGCCTCCCGGCATCTGCGGGCTGGTTGCAGCGAGAGCATCAGTTCCGCTTATTGACGAATCGATGCTGCCTTGTCGGAATAGCAGATCTGCGCCATTTGCGAGGACATCTGGCGCGTTCTCGGCAACGGACGGGCTCGCCACCCCCGTCGCCGCATGCAGACTGACCGTCAGCAGCGCCAGAATTTTCAATGGCATCCATTCCTTACGTCCCCGGTTCTTCGTATTCATTTTCCATTCCTAATTAATATTTTTTGATCGAAATCAACCCTCGGCATATCTCAAGCAGCGTCGCCGATGCCTCAGCGTTTGCCGCCCCCCTTTACGTGTCGTTAAGGTATCCGGGACACGAGGGGGCGACCGTTCGCTAACTCACTGAGCGATTGAAAGCGCGAAGAAATCTGGAATAAAGGACTCGATGGACGATTGCTGAGCGGCCCGGACTCAGAAAGTCAATCGTGTCGGCAGCTGATCGGTTGTCAGGCCAACGATCGCTTTGGCATAGACGTCGCAATTGGGCGTCCGGCAGGTTGCGGAGTGAATCAGGCTTCCGAATGAAGGCATGGCGGAATGTGCGGGAGGCAACATTTGGACGAACCCGGACTGATCGCGCTACCATAGCCGCGGGTCGCACCATCGCTACGAACACGCCCGGTACTTTGCGCCGACTATACCAACGCGCACCACTCAAACCAGGGCTGACGCAATGCAATAAACCCGCCCGGCAAGACGCTGGGCGGGCTCTTATATGAAGCGTTGGGCAAGGCAAACCTTTTCGACCCGGTCCATCAGTCTTCGTCCTTTACCCGGTGTGAGGGCTCAAAGGCGACGTCGTCGAACCCCCAGTCAGCGATCACCACAGCGGCGAGTGCCGCGAGGTATTTCCACGTGAGGTGTTCGCCCAGCCGGTGACCGTGAAGGACGGCGCTGATCAGTTGGGGTTCCATGTTTGTTTCTCCAGTTGAGGTTCATGCACCGGTGCATTAGCCGCGCGCGCAACTAGTTCCTACGATTGCAGTTCATTGGCGCATCGCACGGATCATGCTACGGGCTTCGGTACCCATAGACTCCCAGGGCGACGACGAGTCCGATCGTCCAACTGTGAATCATCGAACTGTTATTGGCCAAGCAAACCGCTTTCGCCCTCCGACCTTGGGGGTGGGCGTATCCGTTCTGAACCGCCGCCGCGCACTCTCGGCCGCTGCCGCTTTGTTGCTCCCAAGGTTCGCTGCGAAGGCGACGAAGAGCCTTGTCATAAACTCCTCCAGTCGTGAAAGATGCGGTAGCAATTGGTCGAGGTCGGGAACATCTACACGTAAGGACCTTTTGTCGCGTGCCAGACGAACCCGCACCATGTTCGGCGTGCGATTTGGGATGCGATCGAAAACGGCAAACTCCAGAATGTCGTCTACTGCGGCGTAACCCGCACGCACGGCTTCGCACACTCGCGTGAGGAACATGGCTTCGCCAAGCTTATCGATCGCTTCCAGCAACAGCTCACCGAGGAAGCTGCGGTCGTAATTCTCTTCTGCTCCGAGGCCCGAAAACGCGCCCATCTCCTCGCTCACCTGAAACGCCCGTGCGGTGCCGATGCCGTGCGACGCCACGCCGATCGCAAAACCGCGCACGTCGGCTTCGCGCACACGCACGATATCGAGAATCCAGCGCGCGCTCACGGCGCCACACGCCCGTCGAGATCACGAGCACGGCAGTGAGCGAGGGAATGCCGCCGACCCTCTCGGCGACGGCCATGGCGATGGACGTCGTGACCGACTTCGGCGCAAGCGACGCAAGCGTTTGATGCGAGGCACCGAAGAGCCTGGCGATGCCGACCGCCGAGACGATCGCGGTGAGCGATCCGGCCACCAAACCGCCAAGGAGCGGCAGCGCACCACGCCTGAGTTTGTCCCATTGCCGGTACAACGACAACGCAAGCGCGACCGTCGCAGGCCCGAGCAGGAAGTGGACGAACTGCGCGCCCTCGAAATAGGTGCGATACGGCGTATTGGTGATCTTCAGCGCTGCGACGACGATCGCCACCGCGATCAGCACCGGGTTGGCGAGCGGATTGTGCTTCGCGCGCGCATGGATACTCAGCGCAATCAGATACGCGACGAGCGTGACCGTGAGGCCGAGCAGCGGCGAGGCGGCAAGGTAGGCCCAGATCGCGTCGAGTTTAGCGAACGGCAGCTGCGTATTCATCACGCGCTCTCCCCTGCGTTTTCGTGACCACGCTGACGCCGCAGCAGCGCACGCGTGACGAGCGCGGTGACGGCGATGCCGAGCGTCGTGCTCACAACGAGGCTCGCGATCACGGCAAGCGCTGCGCCGCGCACGGCCTGAGCGCAGACCATGATGCCCACGCCCGCGGGAATGAAGAGCAGTGACAGGTGGCGCAGCAGCTCGAGCGCGGTGGGCTCGATCGCCTCGGCCGCACTGGGCCGGAACATTGCGAACGTGAACAACAACAGCATGCCGATCACGGGACCGCGGACGGGCAGCGAGAACACGCAGGAAACGCTCTCGCCGAGGCACTGGAAGATCAGTCAGGTGGCTGGGGAACGGAGCATGGTCGAATCGGTGCGGTACTCGAGTCAGGCACGCGTGCGCCGCAGCAAAATGCCCGCTCTGTTGCCGAGGTTTGCCGAACCCATCGACCTACTACTGAAACAACCACGAATTGCCCAACGGATTCGCCGCAGACGAGCCAGGCGCAATTGCGCGCCCGCGAGCCACGCGCGCCACACGCGCAGCGGGATGGGAAGCGTGCACAACACGACAGTGTGTGCCGCCCACGCGGCGCGCGGACGGCCAATGCAAACGCGGCGCCTAGAACGCGCCACGATTCGCGGGTGATGACGTGGGCTACCCCGCCGCACCAGCAGTGTTTGCAGGACGCATCGGATTCATGCTGCCAAAAAGCCGCCTCCTGAGCGAATCAGAGGGCAGGAGCTTCATGAAATCTGCATGGTCAGACGTGACCCGCTTGAAGTCGGCATCGCTAAGATACGTCATCGCCGCCCAGATATCGTCCTTCGCCCGCTTCAGGTACTCCTGCTTGAATTCGCTGGCAATTTGACCAACCGCCCACGCATGGGTGTTGAGCTTGACTCGCAGCAACTGCTCCGAAACCTGCTGTGCTCCGAGCTTGCGCGTAAATGCATCAAGAAGCGCAAAGATATCGAAATGCACGAAGAGCCGGTTGTCGGTCACCGCTACGTCCTGCCCCGGGCGCTGCAGTCGATAGTTGTAGATAAAGTCTGGGATGGCCTTGAACGAACGGCTCAAGCTCAATGCTTCGAACTGAAACGGCAAGTCGTCAAAACGACGGATCTCGTGGTAGAAATCCAGTCCGTTTTCCAACAGGAATCGGCGCTTGTAAACCCGGCGCCAGATCGTTGGCTGCGTCGTGAGCAGCCCTCGAATCCTGCCCTGGTCCGTTATCTTTTCACGGAAATCATTCGCTACCCAGGTTTCGTCGATCAATTCCGATTTGCTGGTTGACTCGTAGTATTTGACGAATCCGCCTTGCACGATGTCAACGGAGCCAAGAAATGCGGCCTGGCAAAGCCGGCGAAGCGAATCCGGAAAGAGCCAGTCGTCCGGGTCGACGAACGCGACATATTCCCCCTTGGCTTCCCGCAAGCCTGCCGATCGTGCCGAAGCACAACCGCCATTGGGCTTGTTGATAAGCCGGATGTTCGGATATTTTCTGGCCCATTGGCTAATGACTTCCTCCGAATTGTCAGGAGATCCGTCGTTGACCGCGAGAAATTCCGTGCCTTGAGGGGCCGCAGCTAGCAGCGATTCAAAGCAAGCCGGCAGGTACTGCGCGACGTTGTAGATCGGCAGCACCACCGAAAGGAGATCTTTCTCCACCAGCGTCTCGTGGAGAAAGTGCTGGCGGTCGTCACTACGCACGAACGCAGGAATCCCCAGCTTCTTGAGAGCAAACTTGATCGCGACCGGATCTTCATCGCGATCGAGATAACCAGCCAAGTATCCGCATTCGTTTGCTGTCATATGCGACAGCACCGCGCCAACCGAGTTGGGCCAGCGGGAAACGAAAACCAGGTCGAATCGTTCGACATTCGCCGCGGCGCGTACATTGGCAAAGGAGATCGCGGGTACATCCTTGATTGATGTGAAACGCCGCAGCTTGCTCCGATCCTCGCTATAGGAAAGCGGATGATTGCTCCGGTCCGCATAAAGGCTGGCCTGATCGGTCGCCCCATCCGTGAGCGCACCTTCAATTATCGAAATATTGACCAGGCCATTGTTCTTCGCGTTCCGCTTTAGCAGCTTGATGGCCGGGCCGAACGACTCCACTACGCAAACAGGCCGGTTGGGGAACAGCGACGCCAGAAACAGGGGAATCACGCCAGAACCCGCTCCGAGCACCAGCACAGACTCGATCTTTCGGGACGTGATGATGGACTGGAGGTTGAAGTGATCGCTCCTGAGCCAGTGCGCATCAACTGAAAAACCGAACTGCTCCGCTTCATCCTCAATAGATAAAGTCGCTCCGGTAACAGGCAATTCAAGAAAGTGCATTTTGTTCTACCCCACCCGCTATTTCACAGAAATTGCCTTCACCAGGCCGGCGAAGAATTTCGGAAGATCCTTCGAGACAAGATGATTAAGAGCAACATTTATTGCATACCGCTTTTCTCGGCTGCGACTCAAATATCTCGAATAAAAACCCTTCGTCATCGAGAAAATTCGGAATTTCTCGGCATTCCCGACGCTTTTCGAGGAAAAGAAGCTCGCCAGCCACGGCTTCGGCACCGTCCCGAAGAATTCCCTGGTGGCGATATCAAACGAGCGCGCCATCCTGGACGGCACGCTGCCAAGACACCATCCGATGGCGCGCGATGCTGCCCGTAGAAAAACAATGCCGACCTCAGGCCCCGCGCCGTACTCGTTCAGATCCCGAGCGGCCATCGCAAAGACTTTGAGAATGTCGTAGCGGCGGTCGTCGTTGCGCTCAGTCAGCTTGCCCGAACGCCCAACCCGGTAGTAATAAAGCGGCTTGTTAATCAGCAAAACGCTGCCGGCCAGCATGAATGTCGAAAAGTGAACCGGAAAATCTTCATACAGCACGCCCTCCGGATATTTCATTCCGATAAGCCTGACGAAATCCGTCCTGAATATGCGGCGCGACGTATTGGGTTCCAGCAAGAAAGCGTTGAGGGTCGTGCGAGGCGCCAGCATGCGCACTGAATCACGCGGGCAGAGCTCGTTAAAAAGCCAGTCATCGTAGAACGGATAATAGTCCTGCTTGACCTGGTCGTAAACGAGCGCATTGGTCAATGCCATATCGAACGACTGTCTGGCATCGTTCTTCACGAGTTCTTCGATAAACGACGAGGCGATCCAGTCGTCGCTATCGAGGCAACTAATATATTTCCCGCGCGCCAGCGGAATTCCGGCGTTTCTGGCAGACGACAGGCCGCCGTTTTCTTTCGTGACGATGGATATGCACGGGTACTTCGCCTCGTAACTGCGCAACAGGTCGAGCGTTCCGTCCGTCGACCCGTCATTTACCAAAATGATTTCGAAAGGCGAATCAAAACCATTAACGGCGGTCTGCGATTGGTTCAGTATTGAAGAAATGGTGTGCCCGACGTAATCTTCAACATTGAAACACGGGACTACAAAACTAATAAACGGTTTATTTGACATTTTCCAACTCACAATTCGGCCTAGCTTTTACCGTCTTTTGTGCGCGCACCGCTTTCCCTAATGGTTGTCGCTTTTTCGGACCTCCATTAGTGCACCAACTGAGGAATGCAAAAAGTAACACGTCCAAAGCCGCTGCCCACAGCCACCCTTGCTCAACAATTCGCCAATCGCGCATCTGCATCAAGGAACCGCACCGCAGTCATGCCCCGACCCTGCAGTGCAATCTTGCCCCCATGCATCAACCGACCCGATCAGAATATTCCGAGAAAGAAATCCTTACAAAGTATCACGTTCAGCAAAGAATTGGAATGCTTCCGCAACAAGCCTTTCGCAGATTTAAACCATTTCTGTAGTACGCACACCACAAAGCACTCACCACCATTACAATTAGCCGTCAAAAGTCAACCGCACGTGAAACCAGACACTCGTTGCCGCTGCGCGATGAGGCCGGGGGTTGGCCGCATCCGTCAGTTAAACTATCCGCCTTGCCCGCAACCCAGCATCGCCGCTCGCGAGCGGCTCGCACCCCGTACGCGTTTTGATTGTCCCTTCCCGGAATGTCGTGCCCGTGAACTCTCCCGCCCCCCCTGTACCCGGACTCACCGACACTCGCCGCCTTCACGTCGCCCTCGTCTGCAACACCGCATGGGCGATCTATACCTACCGCCAAGGCTTGCTGCGTGCGCTCAACGCAGCCGGCGCGCAAGTCACGGTGATCGCGCCGCGCGACCGCACGTTCGAGCCACTGGCGGCAATGGGCTGCAACTGCATCGACCTGCCTGTCGCCTCGAAGGGCACGAATCCGCTCAACGATTTGCGGACATTGCTTGCGCTCGTCAAGCACTATCGCGCGCTCAAGCTCGACGTCGTCTTCCATTACACAATCAAGCCGAATATCTACGGCTCGGTCGCGGCGTGGCTTGCACGCGTGCCATCGGTGGCGGTCACGACGGGACTCGGCTACGTGTTTATCCAGAAGAGCCGCGCAGCGCTGGTCGCCAAACGCCTCTACCGCTTCGCCTTTCGCTTTCCGCGCGAAATCTGGTTCCTGAACCGCGACGACGAAACCGCTTTCAAGCAGGAAAATCTGCTCGCGCATCCCGAACGCGCGCGCCTGCTGCACGGCGAAGGCGTCGATCTGGACGAATACGCCTTCGCGCCGCTGCCCGAGCGCGATGCGTTCGCCTTCGTGCTGATCGGCCGGCTGCTGTGGGACAAGGGTGTGGGTGAGTATGTCGAGGCCGCGCGCCAGTTGCGCTCACGCTACCCGCATACGCGCTTTTGCCTGCTCGGCCCGGTGGGCGTCGACAACCCGAGCGCGATCACGCGCGAGGAAGTGGCCGCATGGGAGCGCGAAGGCGTGATCGAGTACCTCGGCGACACCACAGATGTGCGACCTTATATCGCTGACGCCGACTGTGTCGTGCTGCCGTCGTATCGCGAGGGCGTGCCGCGCACGCTGATGGAAGCGAGCGCGATGGGCCGTCCGATCGTGGCGACCGATGTGCCCGGATGCCGGGAAGTGGTGACCGATGGTGAAAACGGCCTGCTCTGCCCAGCGCGCGATTGCGGATCGCTCGCGTCAACGCTCGCGCGCATGCTCGACATGCCCCCGGCGGTGCGCGCCGCCATGGCAAAACGGGGCAGGATAAAAATCGAACGGGAGTTCGACGAAAAAGTCGTCATTCAGCGCTACCGTGAACTGGTCGCCGAAGTGGCCGGGACCACCTTCTGAGTGTCTGCCAGGTATAGCGGCAAGAACATCAAAAGTTCATAAATTTTCCAACAAACACAAAGTGATACAGACTACTGGGGGCTAAATGCGTACAATCGCGGTAGCAATAATTCGCGATGTCGATACAGTGACATCGCTTCCCCCGCCCTGTATTCAAATCGTATTGACCCCGCATGACTGCAACGAACTCGAAAAGCACGATTCTCGTCACCGGCGGCGCCGGCTACATCGGCTCGCATACGTGCGTTGAACTGCTCGCCGGCGGCTACGAAGTCGTGGTAATTGACAACCTTGTTAATAGCAGCAGGAAGTCCATCGAACGCGTCGAGAGCATCGCAGGAAAGTCCGTGGCGTTTTATGAAGCGGACGTGCGCGACGCCGCCGCGCTTGAGCGCATCTTCGGTGCTCATTCGATCACCGGGGTCATCCACTTCGCAGCGCTGAAGGCCGTCGGCGAATCGGTGGCAAAGCCGATCGAATACTACCGAAACAATCTCGACGGCCTCCTCACGGTGCTCGATGTCATGCGCGCGCACAACGTGAAGCAATTCGTGTTCAGTTCGTCCGCTACGGTGTACGGCGTGCCGCGCAGTTCGCCGATCGACGAGTCGTTTCCGCTTTCGGCCACCAACCCGTATGGCCAGACCAAACTGATGGCCGAGCAGGTCCTGCGGGACCTCCAGGTTGCAGACCCGAGCTGGCGCATCGCGATCCTGCGCTACTTCAATCCGGTCGGCGCGCATGAAAGCGGGCTGATCGGCGAAGATCCGGCGGGAATTCCGAACAACCTGATGCCGTTCGTCGCCCAAGTGGCAGTCGGAAAGCTGGACAAGTTGCGCGTGTTCGGTGGCGACTACGACACGCCGGACGGAACCGGCGTGCGCGATTACATCCACGTCGTGGATCTCGCTCGCGGGCATCTGGCGGCGCTCGACACGCTGGTGTCCCGCGAGGAAAGCTTGACCGTCAATCTCGGCACCGGTCGCGGCTATAGCGTGCTGGAAGTCGTGAAGGCCTTTGCGGCAGCTTCTGGCCGCGACGTGCCTTACGAGATTGCCCCCCGTCGCCCTGGCGACATCGCGCAATGCTACGCGAACCCGGCCTCCGCGAAAGAGCTCCTCGGCTGGCAAGCCGAGTTCGACATCGACCGCATGTGCTCCGATCACTGGCGCTGGCAGGAACGTAACCCCCAAGGGTACGTCTGACGCGCTTGGGCGTACCAGTGGCAAGACACGCGAGTCCATGATGGGCCAAGTTGTCGTCACCGGCGCAAACGGCTTCGTCGGCCGCGAATTGTGCCGCCAGTTGCTCGCGCGCGGCCATCGTGTGATTGCCCTCGTGCGCACACCGGGCAGCGCAGTCGCGGGAACCGATGAATGGGTGTTCGCCGGCAAGGATTACGCCGGCATCGGCGCAGCCTGGCCGCGCGAGCTGCAGCCAGACTGCATCGTGCATCTCGCCGCGCGTGTGCACATTCTCCGCGATGACGCGCTCGACCCGGACGCGGCGTTTCACGCAACCAATGTTGAAGGCACCATACGCCTCGCTCGCGCCGCACGCGAACGAGGCGTCGGCCGCTTCGTCTATGCCAGCAGCATCAAGGCCATCGCCGAAATGGACAACGGCCGTCCGCTGCGAGAGGACGACGCGCCCATGCCGCAAGACGCGTACGGACGCTCGAAGCTCGCGGCAGAAGCCGCGCTGAAGCAGTTTGGCGCGCAAAGCGGGCTCGACGTGGTGAGCGTGCGCCCGCCGCTTGTTTACGGGCCGCAGGTGCGCGCGAATTTTCTGCGCATGATGGATGCGGTGCGTCGCGGTATGCCGCTGCCGCTAGGCGCAGTGCAGGCACGCCGCAGCCTCGTCTACGTCGGCAATCTTGCCGATGCGCTGGTCCAGTGCGCATTCGATCCGCGCGCAGCCAATCAGACCTTTCATGTGGCCGACGACGTCGCGCCGAGCGTGCCCGAATTGCTCGAGCAGATTGGGGTAGCGTTGGGCCGGCCCGCCCGCCTGCTGCCGATCCCGCCCGCGGCGCTGCGTGCATTGGCACGGCTGGCGCGACGCCCTGCCCTGGTCGACCGGCTCACGTGTGACCTGCGAGTGGACTCCTCGCGCGTGCGCAGCACGCTTGGCTGGCAACCAGGCATCAGCCTGGCAGACGGCCTGCGGGAGACTGCCCGCTGGTACTTGTCGAATCACTGAGAGTCTATGGCGCCCCCTTCGACGTTCACCGCCCTGCCCATCATTTACTCGAGCGCCCTGACCAGCCTCGTGGCGGCGCTCGCGAGTAGCCTGATCCTGTACTTGCTGTTGAAGACCGGATTCGCGTGGCGGCTGGCGACGGACGTACCCAACCACCGTTCGCTCCATAGCGTGCCGACACCGCGCGCCGGCGGCTGGGGCATTGTGCCCGTTGCCCTTGCCGCTATCGCGACGCTGGCCCCTGCGCTGTGGATCATAGGCGTTTGCGCGCTGGCGCTCGCCGTGGTCTCGCTGATCGACGACCGCCGCGACCTGCCGGCACGCCTGCGCTTCACAGTGCATCTGCTGGCCGTTGCGGCTGTGCTGACCGTCTGGCACACTGGCGTGCCGTGGTGGGCACTCGGGATAATCGCCTTTCTGATGCTGTGGCTCGTCAACCTGTACAATTTTATGGACGGGGCGGACGGACTTGCAGGCGGCATGACGCTGTTCGGTTTCGGCGCGTATGCGGTAGCGGCATCCCTCGGGCCGCCATCGCTCGCGCCGCTCGCCTGGAGCTGCGCGGCCATTGCGGGCGCGGCGCTCGGCTTTCTGGTATTCAACTTCTATCCGGCGCGCATTTTCCTTGGCGACACGGGATCAATCACGCTGGGCTTTCTTGCTGGCGCACTCGGCTACTGGGGCTGGCGCGCCGAGGCGTGGCCAATCTGGTTTCCAGCGCTGGTGTTCGCGCCTTTTATCGTCGATGCATCGGTAACCCTGCTGCGCCGCCTCGCGCGCGGTGAACGATTCTGGCAAGCCCATCGAGAGCACTATTATCAGCGCATGGTCCGTTCAGGCATGGGACATGCTCAGACGGCCGTGTTGTGGTATGCGGTAATGTTTGCCGGCATAATCGTCGCAATCTGCAATCTACGCTGCACGCCACGCGTGCAGTGGGGCATCGTTTTTCTCTGGGCCGTTGCATTGATGCTGATGGGCATTGCGATCGACCGGCGCTGGGTACGTTTCCAGTCCACCTTCAACAAACCGCTCAAGGCCGACGATGATGTTTAGAAACAAAGCCACATGGTTGTCCTTTAGTGCATTTTTGTTTGATTTACTCGCGGTTACCGCTTCGTGGCTGGTCGCGTACGTGATCCGGTTCAATGCCTTGGTGCCCGTTGAGTTCTGGGAGGGTGCGCTCAAGGCAATGCTGTGGGTACTGCCGATCTACGCATTCATGTTCTGGCTGTTCGGCCTGTACCGCGGCATGTGGGTTTTCGCAAGCCTGCCCGATCTCATGCGCATTTCGCGGGCAGTCGTTTCCGGTGCAATCGTTGTGATGGTGGCGGCCGTGATGCTGCAGCCGCACCCGATCGTGCCGCGCTCCGTGCTCGTGATTTCGCCGCTGCTGCTCTTTCTTGCGATGGGCGGCTCGCGCGCGGCATATCGCGCGCTCAAGGAATTCTATTTGTACGGCGGCCTCATCGGCCAGGGCAAGCCCGTCATCGTGCTCGGCGCGGGTGGCGCAGGGGCGAATCTCGCGCGTGAATTGTCGCGCTCTGGCGAATGGCGGCTGGTCGGCCTGCTCGACGACGACACAGCCAAACAGGGGCGAGAAATTTACGGCTACAAGATTCTCGGCCCTATCAGCGAACTGCCACACTGGGCCACTTCGCTCAAATGCGAATGCGCAATCATCGCCATGCCATCGGCGAGCGTCGAGGTCCGCAAGCACGTCGCCATGCTATGCGTTCGCGCCGACGTCAAGGCACTGATGCTGCCCTCGCTCGTCGAACTGAGTCAGGAACAGGGGTTCCTGTCGCAAGTCCGAAAGATCGACCTCGAGGATCTGCTTGGCCGCGATGCGGTGACCATCGACACCGACCACGTCGAAGAGTTGCTGCACAATCGCGTTGTCATGGTGACGGGTGCCGGTGGTTCTATCGGCTCGGAATTGTGCCGCCAGATCATGCGTTTTTCGCCCGCACAGATTATTGCCGTAGACCAGTCCGAATACGCCATGTACAAGCTCGCGGAGGAGATGAGTGAGCGATTTCCTGAGCAGGCACTGGTCACAGTCGTTGGAGACGTAAAGGATTCGCTCCTGATCGACCACGTAATGGCACGCCACGCCCCCCATATCGTGTTCCATGCGGCAGCGTACAAGCACGTGCCGATGATGGAGGAACTCAACGCGTGGCAGGCGATCCGCAACAACGTGCTCGGCACCTTCCGGGTGGGCCAGGCAGCTATGCGCCATGGCGTGCGGCGCTTCGTGCTGATCTCGACTGACAAGGCCGTGAATCCCACCAACGTAATGGGGGCAAGCAAACGGCTGGCAGAAATGGTCTGTCAGGCATTCCAGAGTGAAAAGGCTCAGGGCACGAAATTCGAGACCGTGCGTTTTGGCAACGTGCTCGGCAGCGCGGGCAGCGTAATCCCCAAGTTCCAGCAGCAAATCGCAAAGGGCGGCCCGGTTACAGTCACACATCCGGAAATCACACGCTTTTTCATGACGATCCCGGAAGCGTCGCAGCTTGTCCTGCAGGCTTCCAGCATGGGCAACGGCGGAGAGATCTTCATCCTCGACATGGGCGAGCCCGTGAGAATTGCGGACCTCGCGCGCGACCTGATCCGATTGTATGGCTTGCGCGACGAACAAATTCCGATCGTTTTCACTGGATTGCGCCCCGGCGAAAAGCTCTACGAGGAGCTTCTCGCCGACGACGAAACGACAACTCGCACGCTGCATCCGAAGCTGCGAATCGCGAAGGCGCGCTCAGCACCCGACGATCTGCTCGACGCGCTATTGCCTTGGCTGATGCAACGCCGGATCCCAACCGATAACGAAGTTCGGCGCGATCTGCGCAAATGGGTGCCTGAATATCAGCCGGTGCCATCGACGGAACTCAAGAGCCTGCCGATGGAGCAATTGCAAAGACGCGCCCTGCACTGACCTTAAGTGCCGCGTGGCTGCGACGTCACCGAAGCCTCGTGGCCTGTGATTGCGCAGCACCCTCGGAGCATTGATCGGCGCGCCCAGTCAGCGCATGAGGCTTCATCGATTCAAAGGCCTGAATTCTCGCTCGCCGCACGGCATGTCCGGTACGGTGGCACGCGGGCGCCTTGACTGCGGGCAACGCTCACGAACCGTGCCGCGCGTTATGCCGACACGGTGTCGCTTTGGCGCTCGAATACCAACACAGTCAGACGGCTGTCCCGGCCAATGTGCCAAGGCTCCACTGCGTATCGTTGATACTCGTTCTTCGAATAGCCGCTCAACACAAATCCAGGCGCCGCCAACGAGTCGCTCCGTGCGTACGGATTTGCCGAAATAGAGTGCGCCGGAACAGAACTCCCAACCTGGCGCCGCCGGGTCCCAGTTCCACTTGTGCATACCAAAATCAACGTCGATCGTCCCGAAGGGCACAGGCTTCGATTCGACTGTCGCGTCGGCGTCGAGCCACACAATCGTGCCATCAGACCGCGCCACATCTTGTGAATGAAACGCGCCTTATATGCGCAGTTGTCCGCCCATGTCGCCATAGTCTCGACCGGCTCGATGTGGTAACACGAGTTGGCCATCAAGCGTCATATGGGCCTGTCTATCAAAATCGCGGTCTCGTGTGCGATCTGATCCAATTGGATGACTCGCGCGCTTGCATTTATTTACAGCGACTACTCGCCGAGCACTAGACGACAACGCTCACGCAGCATTCGAAACTGCGAATCGCCAAGGAGCACACAGCCCTCGACGATCTACGCTGCGCGCGGGTGCCGTGGCACCGCATCCCAAGAGTGATCAAGTCACACTCCATAGGGGCCTCGAGTCTTCGCCTTCTTCGCAGTCTGACCGGATCACGAGAAGACCCCAAGCTCAAAAATTCAACACAAGCTCGCGTCGCGCCAGGAAGCAGAGACGGCGAGAGACAGCGGGCCACAACGGACACCCGGCGCTCAAGGCCGGGCGGCGCCGGCACGCGGCGCACCTGTTACCGACGGAAATATTTCGCTTCTGTCAGCACTGCAGGGGTCTGGGTATAATTCTTGTAAGCTAATTGTGGGCTGCTGTGTACGATGTTGCCGGAGGCGGCCGCTGTCACGTTTCGCATCTTTCTCTTGGCGACCGTGCGCATTTCCACAACGTTCATGTACAGGTTCATCGCATTCCAATGATTGAAGGCATTCAAGCCAACAACCTTGCTCAATCAGCATGGGATTGCCTGCTCGTCATGCTGGCAATCGGCGTGCCCGGACGGAGACCGCTCCTGAGTCTCACTGCCCGCACCGTGCGCTGTTGAACCTTTTCGACCCGTCATCATCGCGAGCAACTCGCGGCCCCAGTGCAGCCGCTGTTGCCCTTAGGCCGGTCCAACCAGATCAGATACCGATAGCCATGGAACTTTGAATCATGAGAGCAACCATCCGTGCGCTGGCGACACGCCTGCTTCCCTGGCGGCGTGTAGCAGACGATATGCAGCGCATCGAAGAACGCATCATCCAACACCTCGATCATAACGATCAGGCGCTAGCCGATGGGTTGACGCAACAGCGCGCCCATTTCGATGCGCAGACGGCTCGCGTCGATGAGTCGCTTGGAAAGCTCGACCAACGGCTCACCCACCAAGATCAGGCGCTTGACGAACTCCAGCAACGGACCGCCAGCCAGAATGACTCAATTGGCCAACTCGAACAACGGCTCAGCAGCCAGAACGATTCGCTCGGTAAGCTCGAGCAGCACGTCAGTGTCGTCCTCGGCACGCTGAGACCGAAGCGGCTCTTCATCTCGACGGGCTATTTCGCCACGACAATGGCCGCGACGATCTCTGGTCAACAACATCGTCAGTTCGACGACTACCTGCTCATCACACTCGACAGGCAGTCGGCTGCTGCCAATCGCCAATGGGCTTACCAGTTGAAGGACGAATGGGCCAGCGTTCAGACCGTTTCTCACGAGGACTACTACGAACGGACGGAAGCGTCACCCGAGTTGCCGTTCGCGGGAATTGAATTCGAGGAAATCTATTCCCCGTTCATCGAGATGGCGGGATTCGTGGAGCAACATTTCGCTGCCGGCCGCCACCAGTTCTATGAAGAAGGGCTGACCAGCTATCTGCAGGCACTGCGGTTTGCACCGCCTGACGAGAACTCGCGCTTCTTTGCGCTTGCGCCAACCGCGCTTCGGCAAGCGAACGTTGTGAGCGCACCCATCGACTACACAGTATTCGCGCAAGTGCTGCGCCGCAGTGCACAGTGTTACCGAATCCCACGCCTCAGCGGGGAGCGCAACGTGATCATCGTCACCAGCGGCGCGCCGCCGAATGAAAGCGCAGACCCGCTGACGGTGCTCGATCCCTACAACGAGCTGGCGGCAACGCTACTGAGCAAAGGCTACACGGTATGGGTGAAGGATCACCCTCGCGTCCCCCTCAAGGACATTTTTGCCACGTCGATACTAGCCCAACTAGGTGCGCAACTACTTGAAACGGACGCCCCTTTGCTTGAAACGGTTATCTCGTGCAATCGCGCCTCGATTGCGGCAATCGTCTCGGTCTACTCAAGTATCCTCGTGCATTCGTTTTGGCTGTTCGGGATCCCCGCGTTTTCGCTACGCACGGAACCAATCGGCATAACCCAGCAGTGGTGGAAGGACGTCCAGGACGCAATAGTCCCGGATATCGCCGAATTGATGAACTCCGCTCCCAACGATCTTGAGCGGGTGACGCGCGAGTTTCACAACCGGAATCTCACCTGGACGCCCCCCCATCTGACCGGCGCGGAGCACTGTTAACTTGCCCCAAAAAAAGGGGGGAATGTCATAAAGCAGGGTCACGTG
This sequence comes from Paraburkholderia silviterrae, assembly GCF_004353915.1. GTDB lineage: Bacteria > Pseudomonadota > Gammaproteobacteria > Burkholderiales > Burkholderiaceae > Paraburkholderia > Paraburkholderia silviterrae. The sequence goes on from NZ_SMRP01000044.1 coordinate 17,829, forward strand.
TCCAATGGCCCGCCTCTTCCCCTGCGGCCCCCTTTTTTACACAATTCGGCAGCCGGAAAGCAACCGAGACCGCCACAAGAAGGGCTCACAAAAAATGTAAAGCTCAATGATCTCGACCATCCAACGACCCTGGACACTGCTAACATCAACAGCATCATGACCACGGAGGCGGCATGAAAGATCTTGTGCAAGGCATCGCGGGTGCGCTTGGATATGCAATTCGCAAATCCGATACGCTGGAAAATCTCCTTGAGTCGAAAGACTGGCTTTCGAAAAAGGTCGCTGCCCTCGAAGATAGGCTCCATGCGTCGACGAGCGAAATCGGCATGCTGCGTGACAGGTGTCGTCACCTCGAGGAAGATGCCGCGCAATCGAAACTGGCACTCGAAAACGCTCAGCAGCAAATTTCGGAGCGTGACCTCAAGATAAACCGTGCACAACGTTACCTGAATGCGGCTCAATATTCCGATTGGGCACACTCCGTTTTCGGACGGAGAATCATGCCGGTCACCGACACGTCCGTCAAAGGGATCGCTATATTTTCCGATGAATCCCTTTATTCGCGAGCGGCTGGAAGAACTCTGGGATATATCGAAGAAGCCTATGTCATCCAACTACTACAGAAAATACGGGATGAAAAAGTAACTGGTCAGATTGCCGAATTCGGCGTCTATCAAGGGAAGTGGCTAAAACTTCTCATGAACATGATGTCAAGTATCGGGCTTGAGCGGGAGCTGTGGGGTTTCGACAGTTTTGCCGGATTGTCTCATCCCAGCAAGGAATACGACGATCCTTTCTGGAAAGAAGGCATGTTCAGCGCCGGACTCGAAGAAGTGCGCCGCAATATAAATGCCGATAACCACGAGAATATTCACCTCGTCCCGGGCTGGTTTTCGGAGAGTCTGAGCACCCCAAAGGCTCAAGAACTCAAAGACATCTCCTATGCACGCATCGATTGTGACATTTATGAACCGGCTGTCGAATGCCTGCAGTTTCTTGGTTCCCGTCTTTCGCATGGAAGCGTCCTGGTTTTCGATGACTGGAGTCATGACATTTCCATTGGCGAAACGCGCGCATTTGCGGAATGGATAGAAAGTGTTCCACATTTAGATTTCGAATTTCTGTTTATGGGCGTCTGGGATCACTTCTACATGCGCGTATGGCATAAAGCAAAGCCACGACCGCTCGGCAATTAGGTTTTACACGCAGCTCTTCCTCATCTACAGGCGCCCGCGCGGCAATACCATCCCTCCCGGCCAATCATTTATTACTTTTTCCCGACATATTCATGTCTAAGTGATAACATGCGCTAAACTGCGCACACTTATTGGCCATACGAGGGTAATGCCCGCGCCGGTACCACCCTCGGTCGATCCGATCGCAATTTGGGTCCTCGGTCACACGTTGGCGTGTCCAGTGCCGCCCAATACTTCTTAAGACAGAAAATGTCAGGCATCCGCGGTTTCAAAGTACCTGCTATCCGTGAGCCGGTCATGTACGCGTGCGCCGGTCTTGCGAACACGGCAACTACCGCGGTCGTCATTATCGGGCTCATGCATATTGAATTGGGCACCGTACCGTCAAACTTTGCCGGCTATGCGGTCGGGCTCCTCCTGAGTTTCGTGCTGAACAGCCGCTACACGTTCCGAGCGAATGCCAGCGGGGCAATGCTCGTCAGATTTCTGGCTGCGGCAGGTATTGCGTACGTGGCGAATCTGATTGTGGTGCTCGCGACCCTTTACCTTACGGGGGCGCCGCGCATTTCGCAGATCGCCGGGATGCCCGTGTACACGATCGTGGGATATCTCGTGAACAAGAACTGGGCGATGAAAGGATAAACCGTCATGGCACCGACGCTGACCATTGTGGTTCCCTGCTTCAACGAGGAGGAATCGCTTCCCACGACGGCAGAGAAGCTGCGAACGAAGCTAGCCGACCTCGAAGCCGAACAACTCGTGAGCGGCGAAAGCCGGATCCTCTTTGTCGACGACGGTAGCCATGACCAAACCTGGGCGATTATCGACGAACTTGCGAAGGCGTCCAGTGCGTATTCGGGCGTCAAGCTTTCGCGCAACGTCGGCCATCAGAATGCATTGATCGCGGGCCTCGAGCATGTGAAAACAGACATATGCATCAGCATCGACGCCGATCTTCAGGACGATATCAACGCGATAGACGACATGGTGAGGCGATATCGCCTGGGAAGCCACGTCGTCTATGGCGTGCGCAAAGATCGGAGCTCGGACTCGCCGTTCAAGCGCAATACCGCACAACTGTTCTATCGCGCAATGAGCAGGCTCGGCGTCGAATCGGTAGAAAATCATGCCGATTTCCGGTTGCTCAGCAGCGAGGCCCTTGCCGCGCTGCTGTCCATGCGGGAGGCAAACGTCTACCTTCGCGGCATGGTGCCGCTGGTCGGATTTCCTGCCGCATGCGTCTACTACGACCGTGCCGCGCGGTTCGCCGGTCAATCGAAGTATCCACTGAAGAAGATGCTCGCGCTCGCCGTCAACGGCGTCACGTCGCTGTCCGTCGTCCCACTCAGGATCATTGCGGCCTTCGGGATGATCATGTCCTTCTTTGCGGGTTTGATGTCGCTCTGGGTGATCGCCGCCAAGCTCTTCGGGAACGCAGTGCCCGGATGGACGTCGACCAATCTCATCATCGTTTTTATGGGTGGCGTGCAGATGCTCGCGCTAGGCGTCGTTGGCGAGTACGTCGGATGCATCTATCTGGAAGTCAAGCGCCGACCTAAATACTTTGTCGAGAAAGCCACCGAGGCATGATGCGCCCTTACGCCAAGTTCCTGACGATCGCTGCGCCTCTCCTCGCTGGATTGCTTCTCTACCCCTACTTTCGCGCTTCCCTCCAACTTTACGAAATCGAGCATGCTCATACCCTCGCAGCCGTAGCGTCCATCGCTGGCGCGAGTTCCATGTATGCATTGATCTCGTATTGGCTGCGTCAGGCATCACGTGCGGCAATACGGTTCATGATCGTGATCTCGATAGCAGGCTCCCTGTTACGGCACGCAGGCATCCCCGGCGGCGCCGCCGCTTCCGTTGGCGTGGGCCTTGTGCAGGCATTTGCCGTCGGCCTCTTCGCGGTCTGCCTGGTCAACAGGCTCCTCATAGTCATGCGCGCAGCCAAAGCGGCACCGACGCTTCGCGCATCCACAGCGTGGGCTGCCATCGCGGTCTGGGTCGCTGTGGTCCTGCTATTCGTGCTCTGGTTCTCCATGACGCGATATGTCTGGTACTGGGATTACGCGCATTATGCACACCTCATCGCGGGCCTGAGCGAGACAGCAAGCAACGCCGGATTCCGCGGATTCATTTCGCAAATCAAATCGACACTGGACGCCGAATACAACCTGGTGCCGGCGATTGCCCCGTCTCTCGTCGAGTACTTCATTGGCAGCGCCGAGCGACCGATATTGATCTTTGCCATCGCGCTGGTCTACGTGGGTCCGATGTTGCTCTTCATGGCCTGGCTCGTGCACCGGGCTAGCGGCAGGAAGTTAAATGGAGGTGCCTCGCTGCTGATTGCCGTGCTTGCCACGCTGCTTTTCCCCCTCACATTCTTTTCGCCGCTATACGGCATGCCGGATATTGGGGGGGTGATATTGGTCATTGCAGTCGCCTGCACGCTTTACCGTGGCGGGGAACGAGAAAAGAGCGAGCACGACCGGCTCGCCACCCTCGTCCTTTGCGCCGGCACCGTCTTCATGCTGTGCCTGTTTCGGCGCTGGTATCTGTTCATCGTGCCCCCCCTCATCGTGGCCCTGGCAGCGCGTGAATGGTGCTTCTGGCGGGTAGCCCCTGAAGGTCGAAAGCACGCGTTCTGGAGAGCGGCGATGGTATTCGCGGCCTTCCTGACACTCTGTTTTCTTTCTTTCTACTGGCAGCGCCTCGCCGTCATGATCAAGGGAGACTATGCAGGCGCCTATCAGGCATATGGGGCGAGCACGAGCGTGGTTATCGCCATGGCGGTGCATTATCTGGGATATCTACCGCTCGCGATTTTCCTGATCGCGGTGCTCATGCTGGCGATCGATCCTCGCACGCGTATGACCGCGGCAGGCGTCGTGCTGTGCATCGGCTCCACGCTTTACCTGTTCACGCGCGTGCAGGCAATGGGCCCGCATCACTATCTGCTGATCGTTCCGGTGATGACTTTTTCCGTTGCCTATGCAGTCGCATCGCTCTACACGAACCGTCCTGCTGTGGGAAAAGTGTCGATCTGTGTGCTGGGCTTGCTTGCCATGACTTCGATCATCGGAGTCATGCACCCCAACAGCCGCGGGAAATTGATCGCATGGAGCGTATTTCCCACTGTGGATATGCGCCCTCCCCGCCGCGGTGATCTTCCCGAGCTCAATCGCCTGGATCGTGCTTTGGGTGAGGAAGCGAAAAAAGGCAGGACGTTTTGTGTCGTATCCAGCGGCGCGGTATTGAACGGATCGACAATAGCGGAATCCGCCATCAGTTTTGGCGAAACAGCGCGATATCCAATCGCCCAAAAGCAGCTCTGGCTTGGCGACGTCGATCGTCGCGACGGCCCCGCCATAAACTTCCTGTCTTGCGACGTTGCCGTCGTCGGCAACAAGGACTTCACCCACCTGAGTCCGGGTGAACAACAGGTGATTGTGTACCTTGCCAACGCCGTCAACTCCGGGCAGGGCATTGGCGCGAGCTTCCAGGAAACCGGCCAGACATACGACCTCGATGGCGGGGTGCAAGCCCGGCTGTTCCGAAGAATTGCTCCAATTCAGGTAGGCGACTGGCGGCAGTACGTCAAGGCCGTCAACCATCGATGAGGACCTGACTGTACGCAAACGGGCCCAACCGCTCACAGCAGAACCTATGGGTGCCGTGCCTGGCCGCGCCTTTGGGCAGCGGCCGCAGCTCCACCCGGAGGCAATTCAGATGTGCACGCGCCGGCTGTCCCGCACTGCCTTGATCCAGGTTCGCAATGATGCGACGCTCAAATCCCTGGCGGCAATCATTCCGTGAGACACAATGGGCCACCACAAGCGCCAGCCGGGCGCCGAGCCATAGTGACGAAAGACCGCGAGTTGGTTGCGCAGGTTGTAATAGTGCTTCATGCCATAAGGGCCGTCCCGCAAGCGCCCTTTCGCATTGCGCAGATGCGTGACGGAGGCCTTCGGTACGAGCCAGATCGACCACCCCGCGCTGCCGAGGCGTAGCGAGTATTCGGTGTCGTCATAGGCAAGAAAAAACGATGCATTGGGCAGGCCGATTTCCCGGACCGCCTCTGTGTTCAGCAGAAAGCCGACGAACGAAGCCGTGTCGACCTTGACGAAAGGTTCGCCATAGCGCTCACTCGCCACAGCCGGCTCCCGCAGCGTCTTCGGATCGAAGTAACGCCGGTGCATCACCGCGAGGCGGCCGAATTCAACCACGGCGGTGCACAGCGCGCCAACACGCTGTGCACGCATCTCTGGCAAAGCAGCGAGAAGCTGCTCCACCAGATCCGGGGCTGCCATCGCGTCGTCGTCCAGCAAAAGCATCCAGTCGGCGCCCTGGCGCATCGCATGTTCGACACCGGCCGCGAAGCCGCCCGCTCCGCCAACGTTCTGCTCGAGCCGCAGAACGTCGACCTGAACGAAACCTCGCAGCACCTGCGCCGTTTCCGGCGCGCTCGCATTGTCGACCACGATGAGCGACTGCAGCGCGCAAGTCTGTGCGCTCAGCGCCTTCAGTGCGTTGGCGAGCAGTTCGGGACGATTGTGCGTTACGACGACAGCCGCAACATTCACTGCAACGGATCCACAAAGAAGCGCGGCACGTCCTGTCCTGCCGTCTGCGCGGCGAGGAATGCATCGGCCGCATCGAGCGCTTCGCGAATCGTCACGTGCATGTCGAGATAGCGGTAGGTGCCGAGACGCCCCACGAAGCTCACGCCACGCTCTTGATTAGCGAGATCGACGTAATGCTTGAGCAGCGTCTTTTCCTTCGCAAGACGAATCGGATAGTACGGCACGTCATTTTCGCCACAGAAGCGGCTGTACTCCTTGAAAATGAGCGTGCGCTCGTGCGACTCCCACGGCGCGAAGTGCTTGTGCTCCGAAATACGCGTCCAGGGAACGTCGACGTCGCAGTAGTTGATGACCGCGTTACCCTGGTAGTCACCGTCGTGGCGCGATGCCTCGAAGTCGAGCGTGCGATAGCCGAGACGGCCGTCGCTGTAACCGAACCATCCGTCGATCGGACCGCTGTAGAAGACGTGCGCGTAGTCGCCCGCCTGCTTGCGATCGAAGCGTTCGTTCAGGTGGACCTTGATGGACGGATGATCGAGCAGTTTTTCGACGATGTACGTGTAGCCGTTCTTGGGCATCCCCTGGAACGCGCTGTTGTAGTAGTTGTCGTCATAGTTGAACCGCACAGGGAGGCGCTTCAGGATGCTCGCCTGCAGTTCGGTCGGATGCATGCCCCACTGCTTCGTCGTATAGCCGAGGAAGAAGGCCTCGTAGAGGTCGCGGCCGACGAACTTGAGCGCCTGTTCCTCGAAGTTCTGCGGCGTCTCGATCGATTTATCACCAAGCGATGCGAGAAACTCCCGGGCTTCGGCCGGCGACAGCGCCTTGCCGAAAAACTGGTTGATCGTCAGAAGGTTGATCGGAAGCGTATAGACGCGGCCCTTGACGATGGCCTTCACGCGGTTGACGAACGGCATGAATTCGTCGAACTGGTTCACGAACTGCCAGACCTGCTCGTCATTCGTATGAAAAATGTGCGGGCCATAGATGTGGACCATCACGCCCGTATCCGCATCGCGCTCCGAATGGCAGTTACCCGCGAGGTGGGGCCGTGTATCGAACACTTCCACGCTGTAGCCTTCGCGCGCGAGTCTGTAAGCCAAGACGGCCCCGGTAAAGCCCGCTCCCACGATTCCGATCTTTTTCACTTCCAACCCTTTCAACGATGGATAACTTGAACTTGATACGCCCCTGCCGACGCAAGACCGGCCACGCGGGGCAAAGTGCAGTCTGCGCGCGTTTGTTCCCTGGTGCGGCGCGCAGGCAACTGCGTCAGTGTAACGAACATCCCTGGGCGCGAATGGAGTTGCGCGGCATGTCCGAGGCACACAGCACGCGCCCTTACAGCATCATGTCGCGTGCCCAGAAGAGGGTGCGCTGCAAGCGGTTCGGCATTCGGCGCCAGACCTTGCGCGCAAGGCGATACGCCCGACTGCGGTTCATGCTGGCATCGACCGTTTTCGCGGCAACCGGACGACGCTCGATCACGGCCTCATACCAGAACGTGCGGCGCAGGAAATACCAGTAGAAGTAGGCGAGCGGCGCAGCAGCGTTGTTCCACGGCTTCGCCTCGAAGCCCGCGTAGTGGATCATGCGCGGACTCGCGAATGCCTCACGCACCTTCTCCGCCAGATTCACGTGAAGCCCGGAAACGACGTCCATCGACATGTTCACCACGTTCCAGCTGAGATCGAGGAACTTCACATGGCCGACGAGGTGCTTGTTGAGCACGTCCTGATCGAGGAACCAGTAGCGCTTGCTGGTGAGATCGGCATAGGCGACCTCGCGCAGATTCATCTTGCGAAGCGCCTCGAGGTCCATGACGATGAGCCCAGCCTGGAAGTACTCGTGGCCACGATCGCCCATGCCGAGCCAGTCGCGCAGATAGTTTCCGGCGCGTGCGCCACCGGCTTCCTTGAGCGCGGGCACGCCAGTCGCCGCGAAGCTGCGCATGATGATATCGGGCACCGCTGCCACGGCGTTGCCGTCGAGCTCCATGTCGAAGAGGGTCGACAGGTCGCCGAGCACGACCGTGTCCGCGTCGACGTAGACCACGCGATCGTGGTTGGCGAGCAACTCGCCGAGGCTCAACCGATAGAACGTCGCGGCGGAAAAGTGCGCATGCAACGGAATATCGCCGAACATGTGCGAGCACGACACGAACGTGAGACGGCCGCGGCCGTTCAGGCGGAATTGCCGCTCCAGCATGCTGCGCTGGTCGGCGGGAATGCCGCCGTCCAGGACAACGAGATCCAGTTCGCGCTGTGGATCGAGACTCGCCTGCACCGAAGTCATGAAGGTCGCGAGGTGCGGCACGAAATTGCCGTCCGATGCCGTCACCACGCTCACCGCGTGGGCGGGCGGCCGCTCGGGCGCATGGTAGATGACGCGTTCGTCGCGCACGAAGACGCGCTCGAGCTCCACGTACTTTGCCGGGTCAGCAAGGCGCTTGTGCGCGAAGATATTGAAGAGGCGTTCCGACATGTAACCGAACACGCGCTGGGCGGCGACGGAGTAGTTCGTCAGATCGAGACGACGCTCAACTTCGAAGAGGATCGAGAACAACCATTCGCAGTACTCGTCGAAAAGGTCGCGGCGCAGAACGAAGATGTTCGTGAAGTAGCCGTCGTGCGCCGCCATCACGGCGTCGAAATGTTCGACATCGGCCGGATACAGTTCGTCGATGACCTCGCGCAGCACGTCGAGGTCCGCTTCGTGATGATGAGCGGCCTTCACGTAGTGGGCGCGCAGTGTGCGGTTGCCCGCGTTGCGCACCGACCACTTCTGCGGCAACACGGCTAGCAGGCCGGCCTTCGAGTTGAGCAACGACTCGACATGCGATGTCGTCAAGCCGAGCTTCTCGATCGTTGCATAGTCGAGCTTGTCGTAGTTTGCGCAGCCATGCACGTCGATTTCATGCGTCTCACCACTGAAGTCGAGGAAGCGACGATAGTGCATGAGCCCGATCCATCGCGCATCGTGATCGTTCTTCCAGGCCCAGTACAAGGCAGTCAGTTCGCAAAACGTTCCGTTCTTAAGCGAAATGTTTTCGCCCGTATCGTCGCGGATCAGGCCGAGTTTGGCGGACGACCGGGCGGCGCCCACCTGGATCGGCAGGAAACAAGCGTCGGACACCGTTACCGGTATCGGCTTGTGGTAGCAGACGTAGATATGGGCGGAGCTGGTCATCGTCGACATGGCAGATTAAATCGGTAAGCGCAAGCGCGTAATTTCGGAGAGCCGAGCGGGCGAAGGCGCCACTGGCTAAACAGGCTGATCGACCGGCACCTCGGTCAACGCGCCCTTCTCGAGCACGATCTTGCGGTTGCAAACCTTCTGCACCAGTTGCGGAGAATGCGAAGCCATCACAAGGATCGACGATCGCTCGACAAGCGAATTCAAACGATCGGACGCCTTTTTGTTGAACGACGCATCGCCCACGGACAGCCATTCGTCCATCAGCAGGATATCGGGGTGCACCGCGGTCGACACGGCAAACGCAAGGCGCAAGGCCATGCCGCTCGAATACGTGCGGGCGGGCATGTTGAGATAATCACCCAGTTCGCTGAACGCAGCAATCTCGTCGATTTTCTGCTCGATCTCGCTCGGGTGCAGCCCCATCACGACGCCGCGCAGGAAGATGTTCTCATAGCCCGTGGCCTCCGGATCCATCCCCAGAGACATGTCGAGCAGCGAGCCGATCTTGCCCTTGACATCCAGTTTGCCGAACACCGGCGCGTAGACGCCAGACAGAACCCGCAGCAGCGTGGTCTTGCCTGCACCGTTGTGCCCCACCAACGCGACCCGGTCGCCGGGCTTGAATTCGAAGCTCGCTTCGCTCACCGCGCGCACGACCACGTGCTTGCCCGCGTCGCGGGCGACCCGGCCGCCCGTGGTCGCGCGCAGCACGGCCTTCTTCAGGGACCGGTGCGACGCGTTGAAAATGGGAAACTCGACCGTGATGTTTTCGGCGCGAATATGTACGGAGTCCATTCGACGGTCCTCTTAAAGCCAGTACGCGATGCGATGCCGGTAGCGCGAGAGCAGCAGCGAAGCCAGAATCGCGAAGAAGGCCGTCGTCCCCAGCACCCAGACCCATGACTGCCAGGCGGGCAGCGTGCCGAGCAACGGATCACGCACGATGCTGATGAGGTGAGTCGCGGGATTAAAGTCCACGAGCCACCTGAAGCGCTCGCCAAGCGTCTTCGGCTGCCACAGGATCGGCGTGACATAAAAGCCGATCATGGTCAGGTTCTGGACAACGGGCTGCAAATCCCGAAACCGCGTGCACGGAATGGCCACGCACAGCGACGCGAAATAGATCGCCAGCGTGGCAAGCAGCAGGCCGGGAATCGCCACGAGCGCCGTCCACGACCATCCTGGCCCGACGAACGAGATCACCACGACAATCACGACGAAGTTGTGCGCGAGAATGATCAGGTTGCGCACGACAAGCCGCAGAATGTACGAGGGCATCGGCAAACGTGTCTGTTTCATCAGCCCTTCGAAGAGGGTGAAGCCTGTGCACGACTCGTTGATCTGTGTCGAGTAATACGACCAGAACACCTGCCCCACCGCATAGAACGGCAGGTACTCGGTGATCTTCATGTTGAAGATGAGCGACCAGACGGCGCCGAGCGTCGCGATCAGAATGCCGGTGCTGAGCGTCACCCAGAATGGCCCGAGCACCGAGCGGCGATAGCGCTGCTTGATGTCGTACCAGGCGAGCAAGCCCCATAGATGGGGTGCTTTGGCCGTATCCCAGAGCTCGTTCCTGCGAAAATCTATTCGTCCCATAAATCGAGGTGTGATTGGTTCAGTTGCCTTCGTCTGTCGAAGGTCATAGGGAACGCCGACGCTGGCCAGCTTGACGCGCGCTCGCGCAAGGCCGGGTGGCAGACAGTGCTTCCGGCGAGCGCCTCGGTGCTTATAGCCACCGCCAGCCAAACCGGTTGAAAAAACGTACCGCCGAAACGGCGAACATCCTGATGTGCTTCGCTCCTTTGCGCGCCGCGCCTCCCCCGTGGTGAACGATGCGCACGGCCGGACAATAGACAAGCCGAGCGACCTTCGCGATGCGCAGGCTCAGGTCGTAATCCTCGAAATAGAGGAAGTAGCTCGGATCGAATCCACCCACCGCCTGTAACGCGCGCGTGCGGCACAACATGAAACAACCGCTCACAATGGCCGGATCCCAGACATCGGCATTGCTGGCACATCTGTCGCGCATTTCGTAACGATCGAGGCGGTGCCTGAACATCCGCTGGACAGAACGCGGCGCAAAGCCGCGCAGGACCAGATCGGCAACCTTGGGAAAGCGCCGGCAGAGGTACTGCTGCTTGCCGTCATCGTCGCTCACGTAAGGCGCGAGCATGCCGACGGCCTCATGCCGCATCATGAAGTCTACGGCGTTGGCCATCGCGTCCTTGCTGAGCCGGACGTCCGGATTCAGCACGAGATGAAACTCGCTGTTGGCTGCCATGATAGCCAGGTTGTGTCCGCGGCCATATCCGACGTTGCCGTGCCCGGAAACCACCGTGAATTCGAACTGCTTGCGCACAAAGCGCTCCGCCATGCCGGCCGGCACTTGTGTCCCCCCGTTGTCGACGAGCCAGATGCCCGCAATCGACGGCGGGCCGTCGCTCGTGCGCTTGCTTGCCAGCACCTCGAGGGCGTCGGCGAGCGTATCCATCGTCTCCTCCAGCAGACGGCGATCCGGATGATAGGTGACAACGGAAATGGAAACCCAGCAATCCGGACGGGCGGTTCGATTCATTGAACAAAAACCGGGGACAGGCAATGCGATATCTTGCGGCAGTAAATTCGAGTCAAAGCTTGCGAAATCCTTTCGCAAACAGACTGCCGCCCGATTGCTGCCAGCCTGTCTGGATCCATTACACAGCGTGCGCCCGGACGGCCCACGATGGCGACTACGTTTCGCAATAAGCGCCCGAAATCCGGCATGCGAAATTGACCGGCAATTATAACGGAGCCGCCGCACCAAGACACGCGATATACAATCTGAGACATCTGTTGCATTGCACTCGCGTGCCATCGCGCCCCGCGGATTCAGGGGTCCGGCGCGTTTTTAGCGCATGTCTTCCCTAGCCGCACCGAACCGCACCCCATAATCTGCATATTCGTCCATCACGCAGCGCAGCGCGTCCTCCCAGTCCGGCGCGAAAAAGCCAAACGCCTGCCGGATTTTCTCAGTCGACAGACAGGAGTTCGCCGGGCGGGTTGCCGGGGTCGGGTACTCTGTAGTTGCAATCGGCATCACGTTGGGACGTTTCGCCGCTGGCAGATAGCTGAAGATCGCCGACGCGAAACCATGCCACGATGTGCTCCCCGCCGCCGTAAGGTGATAAAGCCCACTATAACGCGCCCACCACGCTTCGAGCGCCTCGGCTTCACGCGGCCATTGCGCCACGATATGTGCGGTCGCCGCCGCGATCGTCCGGGTCCAGGTCGGCGCGCCGCACTGATCGGACACGACACGAATCTCGTCGCGCGTTTGCGCGAGGCGCAGCATGGTCAACAGGAAATTGGCGCCGCGCAGGCCATAGACCCAGCTGGTGCGGAAGATCAGATGCCTGCCGCCCACCTGCGCGATCGCCGCTTCGCCGGCCAGCTTGGTGCGGCCGTAGACATTGAGCGGACTCGCCGCATCCGTCTCGACGTAGGGCCGCGCCAGCGTACCGTCGAACACGTAGTCGGTTGAATAGTGAATCAGCGTAGCGCGAAGTCGCGCCGCCTCTTCGGCCAGCACGCCGGGTGCCTGCGCGTTGATCCGTTGCGCGAGCACCGAATCCGCTTCGGCGCGATCCACGGCAGTATAGGCCGCGGCATTGACGATTACGGCAGGGCGCAGCGTGCGCACAACCTGACGTATCTGATCGAAATCCGCGAGATCGAGGCCATGCCGATCAAGCGCGACAATATGCCCCTCGCCCTGTAGCGAGCGCAGTAACTCCTGGCCGAGTTGACCGTTGGCGCCCGCCAGCAGTATCACGGGCGCCCCCTGCCCAACGCCGTTCGGAACCGGGGTGGCCTCACGCATAGATTTGCGCGTGTGCAAGGCTACTGCCCGCCGCGTCCTTCTGACCCAAGACGGGTGCGACGTCAAGCGGCCATTCGATGCCGATCGTCGAATCGTTCCAAATGATGCAGCGCTCGTGCTCGGGATACCAGTAGTCGGTAGTCTTGTAGAGGAATTCGGCGTAGTCGGAAAGCGCCAGAAAGCCGTGAGCAAAGCCAGGGGGAATCCAGAGTTGCCGTCTGTTCTGCGCGCTCAGATGCACGCCGACCCATTTGCCGAACGTGGGCGAACTCGCCCGGACATCCACCGCCACGTCATAGACTTCGCCTGCGACTACGCGCACGAGCTTGCCCTGCGGCTTCACGAGCTGATAATGCAGCCCGCGCAACACGCCGCGCGTCGAGCACGAGTGATTGTCCTGCACGAAGGTGACATCGACGCCCACCTGCCGCGCAAACTCGCGCGCGTTAAAGCTCTCGTAGAAGAACCCGCGCTCGTCCTTGAAGACTGTGGGTTCGATGATCTTCACTTCAGGCAGCGCGCCAGTCGCTATAGCTGTTTTCATAGGCTCCGGCCCGTCAACAGACTTCTCAAGTATTGTCCATAGCCGTTCTTCGCAAGCGGCTCGGCCAGTTGTGCCAGTTGTTGCGCATCGATCCAGCGATTGCGGAACGCAATCTCTTCGGGGCACGCCACCATCAGGCCCTGGCGCTTCTGCAAGGTCGCGATGAACGTCGCTGCCTCGATCAGCGAATCGTGCGTTCCCGTATCGAGCCACGCATAGCCGCGCCCCATGATCTCGACGTGCAGCTTGCCCGCTTCCAGATAGCGCGAGTTGACATCCGTAATTTCGAGCTCTCCGCGAGCCGATGGACGAATATCCATGGCGATGTCGCAGACGTCGTTGTCATAGAAGTAGAGACCCGTGACCGCGTAATTCGATCGGGGCACCATCGGCTTCTCTTCGATCGACAGCGCGCGATAAGCTTCGTCGAATTCCACGACGCCATAGCGCTCGGGATCGTTCACGTGATACGCGAACACGGTTGCCCCACCGGTCCGTGCATTGGCCTGCACAAGCTGGTGCACGAGGTCATGCCCGTAAAAGATGTTGTCGCCGAGAACGAGTGCGCACGGGTCGTTGCCGATGAACTCGCGGCCGATCAGAAAGGCCTGGGCCAAACCGTCCGGCGAAGGCTGCGTCGCGTACTGGAGGTTCATGCCCCATTGAGAGCCGTCGCCAAGGAGGCTCTGAAAACGCGGCGTGTCGGCGGGCGTGGAGATCACCAGCACATCCCGGATTCCCGCGAGCATGAGCGTCGTGAGCGGATAGTAGACCATCGGCTTGTCGTAGACGGGTAGCAGTTGCTTGGACACCGAATGCGTGACCGGATACAGCCGCGTGCCCGATCCGCCCGCAAGTATGATGCCTTTGCGCTTCATCGCTTTCTCCACGTGTTCAAGCGTAGTGCGAGTCGATCCAGTGACGATAACTACCGCTCGTCACGCCTGCTATCCATGCGGGATTGTCGAGGTACCACTGCACCGTCTTCGCCAGCCCCGTTTCGAAGGTCTGCGCAGGCCTCCACCCGAGTTCGCGCTCGATGCGCGTCGCATCAATCGCGTAGCGCCGGTCATGGCCGGGCCGATCCTTGATCAATTCGATCTGCGAAGCGTGCGACGCGCCATCCGCGCGCGGCTCGTGTTCGTCGAGCATGTTGCATATCGCCTGCACGACGTCGAGATTCGTCATCTCGTTCCAGCCGCCGATGTTGTAAGTCTGCCCGGGCACACCACGCTCGAGAACCGCGCGAATCGCTGCGCAATGGTCGCCGACGTAGAGCCAGTCGCGCACGTTCTTGCCATCGCCGTAGATCGGCAACGGCTTGCCCGCGAGCCCGTTGAGGATCATGAGCGGTATCAGTTTCTCCGGAAACTGGTACGGGCCGTAGTTGTTCGAGCAGTTCGTCGTCAGTACAGGGAGGCCATAAGTGTGATGCCAAGCCCGCACCAGATGGTCCGACGCCGCCTTGCTTGCCGAATATGGGCTATTCGGCGCGTATGGCGTGCGTTCATTGAAGGGCGCATCCTCGGCCGCGAGCGAGCCGAACACCTCGTCGGTCGAGACATGGAGGAAACGGAACGCGTCGCGCTCCCCCGCCGGCAATGTGCGCCAATAAGCCGTTGCGGCCTCGAGCAAGGCGAAGGTGCCGATCACGTTCGTCTGCACGAAAGCGCCGGGTCCATGAATCGAGCGGTCCACATGGCTTTCCGCCGCAAAATGCAGCAGCGCGCGCGGACGATGCTGCGCGAAAAGCGCGTCGATCGCATCTCGGTCGCAGATATCGACGTGCGCGAACCCATAGCGCGGATCGCCCGCGAGCGGTGCGAGAGTTTCGGCGTTGCCGGCGTAGGTCAGCTTGTCGATGTTGACGATCGCTTCGTCGTGATCGCAAAACCAGTCGAGAATGAAGTTGCTGCCGATGAAACCGGCGCCACCTGTGACGAAAATCAAACCGTATCCTCCTTGGCCTCTATGGCGCCAAGTTGCCTCGGGAAACCTTCGCGGCGGCAATGTCTGGCCGCCCGGCACGCGCTCGGGCGGCAACCATGCCCGTCACGCCAGCGCGCTGCACCGGCATGGCAGCAGGCATCAGCCTGGCTGAACTGTCGACAGGTATGCGCGGAAATCCGCCGCCACTTCCGGGTGGCGCAGGGCAAATTCAACGGTAGCCTTGAGGTAGCCGAGCTTGCTGCCACAGTCGAAGCGCGTGCCGTTGTACTTGTACGCGAGCACCTGCTCGTCGGCGAGCAGCGACTGGATGGCGTCGGTGAGCTGTAACTCGCCGCCTGCGCCCGGCTTGAGCGCGCGCAGGTGGTCGAAAATGCGCGGCTTGAGCACGTAGCGCCCTACCACGCCGAGATTCGAAGGCGCGACTTCGGGTGCCGGCTTTTCTACGATGCCCGAGAGCTTGACGATCGAGTCTTCCCACTCCTTGCCGTCGACGATGCCGTACGAGCGTGTTTCCTCGGGCGGAATCTCTTCCACGCCGAGCACCGAGCTATGGTAGTGGTCGAACACCTCGACCATCTGCTTCATGACGGGCGGCTGCCCGTAGAGCAGGTCGTCGGCAAGGATCACGGCAAACGGATTGTTGCCCACCATTTTTTCCGCGCAGAGCACGGCGTGGCCCAAGCCAAGCGCCTCCGGCTGGCGCACGTAGAAGCAGTCAACGTTGTTCGGCTTGATGCTGCGCACCAGCGCAAGGAGCTTTTCCTTGCCGCGCGCCTCGAGTTCGGCCTCGATCTCATAGGACTTGTCAAAATGGTCCTCGATCGCGCGCTTGCTACGGCCCGTCACAAAGATCATCTCGGTGATGCCAGCCGCCACGGCCTCCTCGACTGCGTACTGGATCAGCGGCTTGTCGACGACCGGCAGCATTTCCTTCGGACTGGCCTTGGTGGCCGGGAGAAACCGCGTGCCGAGACCCGCCACCGGGAATACGGCCTTTGTAACTTTAAGCATATGAAATCCGAGTCCCACTCAAACGTATAATGGCAGCGACTCATCGCGCGGCGCTTCGCCGTCATGCGATGCATTTGCGTCGCACGTTGAATGCCCCTGCTGGTTGGCGCCGGAAGGTTGACCCACCGTGCTGAATCTCCCGGCAGTTTACTTCACCGCCCAGCTCCCTAGCAATTTTTCCAATCGATGAGCCCATTTGCCAAGCCGGTCCCGTTTGCGATCGGCGACCTGCAAGGCTGCCGAGGCGCCCTGCAGGCGCTTCTCGCCAAAATCAACCCCGCCCCGGATACGCCGCTCTGGTTCGCAGGCGACATGATCAATCGTGGCGCTGAATCGCTTGCGACATTGCGCGACGTGATCGCGCTCGGTGATCGCGCGGTCGCTGTGCTCGGCAACCATGACCTGCATCTGCTGTCAGTGTCGGCGGGAATCCGCAACGCGAAAAAGGGCGACACCATCGACGAGATCCTGAACGCGCCCGATGCCGACGACCTGCTCCATTGGGTGCGCCATCGTCCTGTCGCGCACTACGCAGACGGTATGCTGATGGTTCATGCGGGCGTGCTGCCGCAGTGGGACGTCGATCTCACGCTGGAGCTTGCGCACGATTTCGAAAAAGCGCTGCGCCGCGACGACTGGAAAAAGACATTGGCCGGCCTCTATGGCAACGAGCCGAATCGTTGGTCGAACAGTCTGAAGGGCATGGAGCGCCTGCGCATTACCTGCAGCGCATTGACACGCATGCGTTTCTGCAACCGTGACGGGGCGATGGATTTCAGCTCGAGCGGCGGAATCGATTCCGCGCCGGCGGGGTACATGCCGTGGTTCGACGTGCCTGGACGTAAAACTGGCGACTGCACAGTCGTGTTCGGCCATTGGGCCGCGCTTGGCCTCACACTGCGCGAAAACGTGATCGGCGTCGATTCGGGTTGCGTCTGGGGCAAGCAGCTCTCGGCGGTCCGGCTCGACGCCGACCCCAGACGCCGCACGCTTACCCAAGTGGAATGCCCGAATTGTCGCACCGCCGGCGTGTGACGTCACACCCGCTGCGCCACCCCATCCCCTTCCACCCGCGGCGCCGCCCGCATCGCATCGAGTGCCGCGCCCACCGCATCCTGGGCTCGCGCCGCGAGCTTGCGACGATCATCGCCGGGTGCGATCGCCTCGCCCACGTACACATGCGCCGTGATCGGCCCGGCCTTGAGCAGCGCGTCGAGTGACTGCTTGAGCGAGACGTCGTCGATATACGCGGGCGCCGCCGACTGCCGCCCCTGCGCGTCCTCATACAGGATGCAGATGGGCTGCACGGGCTTGCCCGCCGACACCGGCGCCTGGAACATGTTCGAGTGGAACGGCTTGACTGCGAAGCCGTCGGTGGTCGTGCCCTCGGGGAACACGCACATCAGCTCGCCACGCTCGAGACGCGCCGCCAGTTCGTGCATGATGCGCCGTGCGTCGCTGCGCTTCTCTCGCTCGACAAACACGGTGTCCAGATTCTGCGCGAACCAGCCGATCAGCGGCCAATGGCGGATCTCGGCCTTCGAGACGAACGGCGTCGGGCGCCACGCGTTGATCACGTAGATGTCGATCCACGAGATGTGATTGCTGACGACGAGCGCGCCCGCGTCGAGGCGCGCTGCGTCGTTATGGACGACGAGCTTCATGCCACACAGCTCGAGCATCCTGAGCGACCAAGCGCGGTTCATGGCGTGGCGAGCCTCGGGCGTCGCGCGCGGAAAGCGCACGCCAACGGTCCAGGCGCCGCGCAACAGGTGCCCGAGCAGTCGGGCTTTGCGTAAAAAAAGGCTCATGGTAGTTCGGATGTCGAAGTCGGTCGCGAGTGCGCTCGAAGATCCTCAATGAGGTTGCGCGTGGCGCTCGAAGCCGATGCGCCCCGCCACCAGCGTCGCGCGCACCACGGCGGGCAACTCGTAGCCGAGGAACGGCGTGTTGTGCCCCTGGCTCTTGAGCGCGCGCGGCTCGACGCGCCAGTGCGCGTTCACATCGAACACGCAGAGGTCGGCCTGCGCCCCTGCCTCGATACGCCCCACTGCGCGCTGCATCACCGCGGCCGGTGCCGAGGTGACAAGCGAAAGCGCCTTCGCAAGCGGCACGCCGGCTTCCTGCGCCCACTTCACCGTAAGCGAGAGCAGCAGCTCGAGCCCGCTCGCACCCGGCGTCGCTTCGGCGAACGGCAGGAGCTTTTCGTCGTCGTCCACGGGCGTGTGCTGCGAGCAGATCGCGTCGATCGTGCCGTCGGCGAGACCCGCGCGAATCGCCTCGCGGTCGCGTTGCTGGCGCAGCGGCGGATCGAGCCGGAACTGGGCGTCGAAGTAGCCGATGTCCATGTCGATCAGATGCATGTGATTGGCGGTGACGTCGCACGTCACGGGGAGGCCTTCCGCCTTCGCCGCGCGCACGAGCGCGACGCCCGCCGCCGACGAAAGATGCTGCACGTGCACGCGCGCGCCGGTCACGCGTATCAGCTCGAAGAGCGTGAAGAGCGCGATTGTCTCCGCGCTCACCGGCACGCCCGAGAGCCCCAGCCGCGAGGCCAGCGCGCCGCTAGCCGCCACGCCGCCCTTCGCGAGATACGCGTCCTGCGGGCGCAGCCACACGGCATAGCCATAGGTGCTCGCGTACTGGAGCGCGCGCAGCAGGACCTGGGTGTCGGCGATCGGCCGGTCCGCCTGGGTGAAGCCGATGCAGCCGGCCTCGGTGAGCGACACCATCTCCGTGATCACTTCGCCCTTCAAGCCGACCGTGAGCGCACCGAGCGGATGCACGTGCGCGCGCTCGAGCTTGCCCGCGCGGAACTTGAGCATCTCGATCAAGCCGGCCTCGTCGAGCACCGGGTCGGTGTCGGGCGGGCACACGAGGCTCGTCACGCCGCCCGCGAGCGCGGCGTTCATTTCCGAGTCGAGCGTGGCCTTGTGCTCATAGCCCGGCTCGCGCAGCCGAGCGCTCAGGTCGACGAGGCCCGGCGCAACGACAAGGCCGTTCGCGTCGAGCGTTCTGTCCGCGTGAAAGCCGGCCGGCGCGGCGCCGAGCGCGACGATCTTGCCGTCTGCGATGTACACGTCTTGCCGTGCTTCCGTGCCTTCCGACACATTGGCCGGATCGATCAGCGTGCCGCCTTGAATGTGAATCTTCATGCGCTGCCCTTTTTGTTCTCGCCAGTTCAATCGTGGTTACCGGCGACGATGCCCATCACCGCCATGCGCACCGCAATGCCGAAGCTCACCTGGTTGAGGATCACCGACTGCGGGCCGTCCGCGACCTGCGAGTCGATCTCCACGCCGCGGTTCATCGGCCCCGGGTGCATCACGATCGCATCGGGCGCGGCGAGCGCGAGGCGCTCGGGCGTCAAGCCCCAGCTCTTGAAGTACTCCTGCGCCGATGGCAGCAGCGCGCCGCTCATGCGCTCGTTCTGCAGGCGCAGCATGATGACGACGTCGACGTCCTTCAGCCCCTCGTCGAGGTTATGGAACACGCGCACGCCCATCTGCTCGAGCCCGCCCGGCAGCAGCGTGCGCGGGCCGATCGCGCGCACTTCGGGCACGCCGAGCGTGGTGAGCGCGTGGATGTCCGAGCGCGCGACGCGCGAGTGCAGGATGTCGCCGACGATCGCCACGCGCAGGTTCGTGAAATCGCGCTTGTAGTGGCGGATCGTGTACATGTCGAGCAGGCCTTGCGTCGGATGCGCATGGCGCCCGTCGCCGGCGTTGATCACGTGCACGTGCGGCGCGCAGTGCTCGGCGATCAGGTACGGCGCGCCGCTCGATGCGTGGCGCACGACGAACATGTCGGCGTGCATCGCCGAAAGATTGCCGATGGTGTCCAGCAGCGACTCGCCCTTGCTCGTCGAAGACGCTTTGATGTTCAGGTTCAGCACGTCCGCCGAGAGGCGCTTGGCCGCGATCTCGAAAGTCGTGCGCGTGCGCGTGGAGTTCTCGAAGAACAGGTTGAACACCGACTTGCCGCGCAAGAGCGGCACCTTCTTCACGTCGCGGTCGGTCACGCTCACGAACTGCGTGGCCGTGTCGAGGATGTGGGTGAGGATCGCGCGCGGCAGGCCTTCGATGCTGAGCAAGTGCTTGAGCTCGCCGCTCTTCGTGAGCTGCGGATTGCCCTTCAGGAAGCCGTAGCGAAAGCGCTTGTCGTCCGGAACGGTCGGTGCCGGCGTGGGCTGTGTGTTCATCGCATAAATCCTGCGCTGGTGTCTGGCTCGATCTCGTTCGATCTAGCCGGGTCTGGCCGGGTTGGGTTTGAGTCGGTTCGGTTGGCGCTGCGCGCGCCGTGTGCGCCTCGATGGCGTCTTGTTCGGCGGCAAGCGCGCTCAGTGCGCGTCGCGAGGCTCGATGCGCAATGCGAAGTGGCCATCGTCGGCGCGCTCGAGCACGAGCGTCGAGCCCGGGTCCAGTTGCACCTCGCCGCCCACGAAACTAGCCGACACGGGCAGCTCGCGCCCGCCGCGCTCGACCAGCACAGCCACCTCGACACAAGCGGGCCGGCCGTAGTCGTAGAGCTCGTTGAGCGCCGCGCGCACGGTGCGCCCGGTGTGCAGCACGTCGTCGACGAGCAGAATGCGGCGGTTCTCCACCTCGAACGGCAGCGCGGTCGGGCTCGCCTGGCTGTGCAGGCCCTTCTTCGCGTAGTCGTCGCGATGCAGCGCGACGTTCACCACGCCCCACTTCGTGGCCCCGAGATCGCGCGCGAGGCGCCCGGCAAGCCAGGCGCCACCGCTGTGGATGCCGGCGATCGCCACGCCGTCGGGCGCGCTGAACGCGCCGGCCGGGTAAGCCGCGCGGATCTGCTCGAGAACGGCGCGGTACAGCGCCTCGGCGTCGGGTGTGTTCATCACGTGAATTGAGGCGGGTTTTCGTCGAAGTACTGCTGGAGGATCACGCAGGCGGCTTCAGCGTCCACATGCTCCGCGCGCTCGCCGCGCTCGCGCAGGCGTGCTTCGGCGTCGACCGAGGAATAGCGCTCGTCCACCCACACCACGGGCAGGTTGAAGCGGCCATTGAGCTGATTGCCGAAGCGCCTGGCCAACTGCGTCATGGCATGGGGCGTGCCGTCGGGATGGCTCGGCAGGCCCACCACGAGCAGGTCGGGCTGCCACTCGCGCAGCAATTCGCCCACGGCTTCAAAACGATAGTCGCGATTGCGGTTCTGGATCACGGTGAGGGCGCGGGCACTGCGCGTGAGCGCGTTGCCGAGCGCCACGCCGATGCGCTTTTCGCCATAGTCGAACGCCAGCAAGGTCGCCTCGGCGGCGCCTCGCCCCGCGGCTACGCTCATGCGTGACCCGCTTCGCCCGAAAGCATCGTCGACGAAATGCCGAGCAGCGCAAGCGCCGCTTCGAAGCGCTCTTCGGCGGGCACGTCGAAAACGATCTTGGGATCCGCTTCGACGGTAAGCCAGCCGTTCTTCGAGATTTCGTCTTCGAGCTGGCCCGCGCCCCAGCCTGCATGGCCGAGCGTGAGCAGGAACTGCTCGGGGCCGGTGCCGCTCGCGACGGCTTCGAGCACATCCTTCGACGTGGTCATCTCGAGGCCGCCGGGCACCGACATCGACGAGGTGTAGTTCGTGCCGGACTTGGGTGCGTGCAGGACGAAGCCGCGCTCGGTCTGCACCGGGCCGCCGAAATAGACGGGCACGTGCAGCAGCGGTTCGATTTCGAGCTTGAGGTCGATGCGCGAGAACAGCGCTTCGAGATCGATATCGGTCGGACGATTGATGACGAGGCCGAGCGCGCCGCGCTCGGAATGATCGCAAAGGTAGACCACCGTTCCTGAAAACGTGGGATCCGCCATATTGGGCATGGCGATCAGGAACTGGTTGGTCAGATTGATGCGATCGTTACTCTTGGACATGGTTTGAATTCTAGCAAAGACGATGCGGAATGGCGGCGGCCTTCAACGCCTTCCGGGTGCCCCTCGGGCCGCGCTCCGTGGCACGGAGAATGGCTCACTCTACCATGCGCGGGCGACACGGCTGAACGGTAGCCGGGGCTTGCCAAATGTGGCGGGCCAGGCGATGCGCCTCAACGCGGCACGACCTGCGCTGCTGCGCCCGTGACGGCTGCGCCGCCAGCGCCAACTGCAATCGCCGCGCCAAGCGCGCGCACCGCTGCGCTCGCGTCCGGTTGCGCGACGCCCGCCGCCACCTTGTGCAGGATCGCGCGCAGCGCCTCGTTCGCGTGCTCGATCGCCTGCGTGCCAGGCGGCGTCACGGCCGCTCCCACTGCGGCCGCAGCCGACGCCGTTTGCGCCCCGGCATCGGCCGCCGCAGCGTGCGCGGTACACCGCCAGGCAAGGCCTAGCGCGTCGGCGAGCAGGCCCACGTGGCCGAGCCCGAGCGCCCACGCCGCCGCGCCAGTGCGGTAGGCCGCATCGGCCGCGAGGAGCGCCGCCGCAGGATCGGCCGGCGCACCGGCCGGCCGCAGCGACAGCGCGCGAGCGGCGGTGCCGAGCTCGAGCATGGCGGCGTCGGCGGTCTGCAGGAAATCTTCGTAGGCGTTGCCGTTCACGACGAGCGCGCCCAGCTCGCGCGTGGGCGCAACGCGCGTCGCCAGCGCGTCGGCCTGCGCTGTGCCGGCCTCCCAGAGCGCCTCGGACGCCTGCGTGCCCGCAACGTGCCAATCCACGGTCAGGCCGTAATCGAGCAGCAACTCGACGTCGGCGGTGTCTTCCGCGGCGGCGCCGAAGAGCGCGTAATCGCGCCACAAGAGCGCAAGCGCCATGCGCACGAACGACTGGGGCGCGACGTGCAACCCGCGCGCGTGTTCGCCGATCAGCAGATTGCAGCGCGCGTAGAAACGACGCACTTCCTCGTCGCCCCAGGTCGTCACGCCGCGCCGCAGCACCCGGCCGCAAGCCGATGCAAGACGCCAGAAGTCGTAGGGATCGGCGCTCGCGAGATCCGCGATACACGCGTCCATCTCGCCGAATGCCGCCTGCGCGAGCGCTTGCGCCGCGCGGCTGCCATTGCCGTTGCGCGCCTTGAGTGCCGGCAGCAGCGCCGCCTCGTAGCGCGCTCGGGCCTGCGCGAGCCGGTGTGCGGGCTGCGCGCGCAGCGTGGCGACCGCGAAGGGCCGGCCGTGCAGCGCGACATCCTCATAGGCGAGCGCGACGCCCGGCGCGTGCTCCGCCAGCGCGTCGACCAGGACGCGCTGGCGCGCATAGAGCGCAGGGGAACAGGCCAGCTCGCGCAGGTTGTGGCGCTCGAGCGCGTCGGCCAGATCGGCTAGCGCGCCGCGAAACGCCTCGCGAATGGCGCGGTCGTCAGAAGCGTCTTGATCGTGCGCGGGCCGCGGCGGCATGCCGGGCGGCGGCGGCGTGGGCACGGATGCCGCCAGCGCGAGCGGCGAGGCAAGCAGCAGCGTGTCGGCGAAACGCGCCGCCGCGAGCCAGCCCGCGTCGCGCAGCGTGCGCGCCGCCTGGCGCAGCGGCCGGGCGACGTCGCGCTGCTCGTCGAGCGCGGCAAGCGCCTGGGCCAGCGCGGCGTGCGCGAACGGGACGTGCCCGCCACGCGGATTGGGCAGCGCTTCGAAACGGGCGACCGACATCGTATGAAGACTCATAAGACAGCGCCAGGAGCAATTGCGAGCGGATGCGATAGCGGCGAGCCGGCCGGCTGGCCGACTGCCTCGCACGAAAACCGGCGAAATCAGCCGAAAAGCGCCGGCGAAAAATGCCGACGAGAAGCGCAGCAATTTGCGCGCCGCAAGGGCCGCGCGGCGCTCAAGCATCTGCACAGCGTGCCGGCACAACGTGCCGGCACAGCGTTCGAAACGGTACTAAACGGCTGGCGATCCGGCCACAGACCCGCCAGTGGTCCGGCTAGCAGCGTGCTACCCGGCGCGGCCACAGGTACTGAACAGCCCCGAACAGCAGGTACGAAATCAGGCAACGATCGAGTCAATCGAAAGACCGGCCGAAGCGTGCATCGAACTCAACCCGGCTCAACCGGACTCAGCGGGCTGCCTGCAAGCGTGGCCACGCGCCGACCGGCAATGAGGCACAGCTTCGGCAGCGGGCGAGACGCCTCAGATCTGGACCATCTCGAAGTCTTCCTTGCGTGCGCCGCACTCGGGGCAGGTCCAATTGATGGGAACATCCTCCCAGCGCGTGCCGGGCGCGATGCCTTCCTCTGGCAAACCGGCTTCTTCGTCGTAAATCCAGCCGCAGATCAGGCACATCCAGCTTCTATATTCCATTCTTATGCCGCGTCGAAAAGTCCAAAAAACCGCCCGCGTATACATGCCGCGACCGGTTGGGAAAACTGCCGGGAAAACAAGAGCCATGATGGTACCGTGTTGCCGTTTCCATGCCTAGCAACTGTGGCGGCAGTCGAGTCCCGCACCTGGCGCTCTGTCAAGACGAGAAAATCCCTCGCGCGCGGCAGGTCATCCGTCCCCCGCAAGCGGCGCCAGGCTGCATAATTGACTTGTCGGCGCCTGACGTAGATAGCGGCGCCGGCTTCTGCACCGCATCTGCACCTACCTCGAGCCAACCCAACTCTCCCCGTCAACGTTCATGTCCGGCGACACCCCACCCATCGTCCTTACCTTCGGCCTTTCCGATCCGACCGGCGGCGGCGGCCTGCAAGCCGACCTGCTCACGCTCGCCAGCATGGGCTGCCACGGCGTGAGCGTGCTCACCGGCTATACCGTGCGCGACTCCGCAGGCTGCGACGAAGTCACCGGTCTGGACCCCGAAACCGTCGCGAGCCAGGCACGCATGCTGCTGGAAGACATGCCCGTCGCGGCATTCAAGGTGGGCGCGGGCACGCGCGCCGAAGTGGTGAGCGCGATCGCCGAAGTGGTTGCCGACTACGATGAGATTCCGCTCATCGTCGCGCCCGACTTCACGCTCGACGACGAGCACGTGCTGGCCGCCGACGAGCTGCGCGAAGTCGTGACCGATCTGCTCGTGCCGCAGACCACCGTGCTGGTCGCCGACGTCTCGGTGCTGCTCGCGCTCGCGCAGCCCGACGGCGACGGCGATACGCCCAGCATCGACACCGCCATCTCGCACCTGCTCTCCACCGGCTGCGAATACATCCTCTCGATGGAGACTGGCTCGCACCGCGTGGTGAACACGCTCTACAGCGAAGAAGGCCAGTTGCGCCAGGACTTCTGGGACCGCGCGAACCAGCCGATGATGGGCCTCGCCGACACTCTGGGCTCAGCCATCGCCGCGCTGCTCGCGAACGGCCAGGAGCCGCCCGAGGCGGTGCGCGAGGCGCAGGAATATCTCTATCAGGCCGTGCAGAACGCGTTCCGGCCGGGCATGGGCGCGTGGATGCCGGACCGGTTCTTCTGGGCGCGCAGCAATGACGCCGAGGGCGACGAAGCGTCGCCGGGCGACTCCGACGACGTGCCGCCGTCGGGCGAGGCGCGGCACTGATGGGACGCTAAAGGGACCGCGCGGACCGCATGGGTACCTGCCGCGCGCGTCACGACATCGCGGCCTGGCGCGCCGTCGCGTCGATCTCGCGTTGTCGTGCGTCGATAGCCGCAAGGAACGTGGCAGTGAGCAATGCCACCAGAACCGTCACCATGATGGGGACGAGCACGTCGATCGTCAGACCGAAAACAATCGTGCTGGCCGACACCGCCATACCCGACCAAGCGGCCGTGCGTATGAACGCATCGGTCGAGCGCCTGCGGCGCCAGAAGTAGACCGTCGATCCATAGTAAAAAACGAACAGAAAAAGAAGGCCGATTGACCCCGATTCGGCGAGCGTAGAGAAGAAGTCGCTATGCGCGCGCTCGTTCACAGCCCCACTGGGCATGAGGCCCTGCTTCGCCAACTGGCTCATGGAGCTCTCGAGCCGCCCTTTGCCCACACCATAGATGGGGTGCTGCGCGTACAGACGCGCCGACGCCCGCCACAACTCGAGGCGGATACCCGTCGACGTATCCGGATTGCCCTTGGAAAGCATCGAGACGTCCGCAACGAAATCGTGAACGCGCTGTTCGATACGTGGCGTTGAGAGCAATGCGGCGGCGCCGAGCACGACGACGCTCGATGCAAGCGCAAATCTCTTGAAGTTCGCGAACCAGCCGTACTGCACACCGAGCATCACCACGAACACGGGAATGGCGAGCCATCCGCCGCGCGTTCCTGTGGAATAGGATGAAAATCCACCCGCGACCAGCGCTGCAAACTTCAGCCACGCGGTCAGCCTGCGATGCTTACCGTCCCATCCGATCGTGAATACGGAAAGAAATGCGAGCAGCAAAGCCGTATCCCCGTACGGAATGGCATTGGTATAGTCGTTGTTGAGGCGGTCAGCGTCGGTCCAGCCGCCCACTGGACGATGCGCCAGCGCGAGCGCGCCCAGCACCAGCGCGCCGGCGGCACAGCCCCAGCCCAGCGCACGGAAATGGCGCGCGGGCATCTGGCGCAGCATCAGGAAGATCGGAATGGCCAGCGCGAATCGCGAATAGGCATCGAATTGACGCGGCGCCCAGATCCCGTAGACGAGCTGTTGCACGAAGATGGCGAGCACGAGGCCGCACATCCCGACGACGTACCAGGGATAGTCGCGCAGTACGGAAAAGTAGCCCGACACGCTACGGTAGCGAACACCCATGTAGAGCGCCATGGCAAGCAGCGCAAAAAAACAGTAACCCGTGCCGCCCTGCCAGACGAGGTTGACCGCGGGTGCAAGAAAAAGCAGTACAGCTGCAGACCAGGCAGCCACAGGAGCGAAACGCATAGAGTTGTCAGAGCCAGCGATACAGGGCCGTCGAGTTCGATTTCCGGAGTGCCTGAAATCCCGACATCACACGTCGAACGGAAAGCAGCTGCTTCCACAACCGCTCCTTGAGCTTGCCCGACGGCACTACGTTGAGCGGCAAGACAATTTCGCCGGGCCCCCAGCCCGGACGCCACGAGCGGGCAAGACCACGGCGCATGAACAGCGTGAGCGTCGGCACGCCGATCGATGAGGCAAGATGGCCGAGACCTGAATCATTGCCGATAAACCAGCCCGATTCCGCAATCCACTTTGCAACGTCGCCCAGATCGAGCGCGTTCACTTCGTGCCCCTGTGCCGCGATCCCGCGCCACGCCTCGAACTCGTTGGGCGCAACAAGGAAACTCGGTCGCAGGCCGAGGCGCTCGAGCGAGCGCGCCAGCGCGAGAAACTTCCCTCGGCTCCACATCTTTTCGGGATGACTGCCCGTCGGGTGGATCACGACGCGATTCGCAGCACCGCCGGGGACCACGCCCGGCGGCAAGGTCAAACCATTCGAACGGGTAACGTCTTGCAGTTCGAAAGTATGACAGGCAATGTCGACGATACGGTCCACCATGTGATGCTTCGGCCCGTGGTAGGCCGGCAGGTCCGCGAGGCACAGCGTCCGGCCCGAGCGCGCGATTGTCGGCCCCTTTTTGGTTGGACGCAGCTCGATCACCGTCTCGAACGCACCGGCGTGATCGGTGAAGCGGCCCACGCGCACCCAGGGAAACCAGTCGGCGAGCTGTTCCGCCACCCAGCCGAACACGACCGGCTGGTAGCCGTTTCGAACCAAGTTGTTCACGAGGACCATGCCAATGAGGCTGTCACCGATCGGCGGTGGCAGTACGACCGCGACGCTGCTATTCGTCTGAATTTTCATTGGTGATTGAAATGCTATCGGACGCCGTTTGTCGCATCGGCACGAGACGCCCGAATTACGTCCCTCGTGTGCCACACTCGAAGCGAAGGCGCATTCGCGGTCGCAAGGGTCGGCCGGCGTCCGATCTAACCCCACGGCGGGTTCCCATATTCAAATGCTGCCCACCACTGCGGCCAGCGGGGCCGACTCGCGAAAGTATAACGCCCCCGGGCAACCCCAAGCATGTTTAATATGCCCCCAATTACATGTTCGCGGCGCAAAACCTCGCAGCACGGGCGTAAGGCACAGCGCTCTCGCCGGAGCGAAGACAACGCCGCTCCCTCATGGCGGGGATATGTAATGAACTCGTCACCCCTCCCTTCGGAGAAGAATCGAGCGCCCCACTACGCATGGTGTATTGCCCCCGGGAGCAATTAGCCTCCGTCATGCGGGTTGCACACCGCCGGGCGGTATCGCCGGCTGTCACCGTGCAACGTTTCGGTGCGCGTACGCCGTCGCCCTGCGACAGCGTCCACCACTTCTCATCCATCGTTTGAACACCATGTACATCCGCCGCGTTTCATCCGTGTGGCCTACCCGAGCAGTGCATGGGCCACACAGGGTTAGCTGGCGAACAGAAACTGTCCACAACCGTTGATAGCTTTCCGGAATGTCAGAGAGAACAACGGGCGCCCCGGAAATGTCGACTTTGATCCAAAACCCTGCTTCATTTTATTTGATGTCAGGTCACCTCCGTCGATTGCCGTCGATCCCAATGTCCGACTCTTAACCAACCTTGGCGCTCCACATGATGCGCTTTATGCGATTGGATCCGGCCGAAATCGTTATGCCCTTTTCAGCATCCGAAGCTATCTGAGGCCATTGAGACATGACGGACTATATAGATTTTGAAATAGACACCGAGTCTCGGATCGGGCACGAGCCATTTGATCTCATCGTTGTTGGTGGCGGTGCCGCTGGATTGACAATCGTGCGCGAACTGTCCGGCCTTGGGCTCAAGATTCTGCTTCTGGAGAGCGGTGGACTCCAGGAATCTTCCAGCCACGAGGCTCTGAACAGGGTGGAAGTGCAGGGGTCTCTCAACGACGCCAACATTCGGCAAGCGCGTCAGCAATTCCACGCGCATCAATTGAAGTTCTGGAGCGCCGAGACTCAGAAATTCGGCGTCCGATGCCGTGTCCTGGGGGGATCTACGACCGGCTGGGCGGGCAAGGTGGCGCCCTTCGACGCGGTGGATTTTATTCAGCGCGACTGGATACCGAACTCTGGATGGCCAATCGATTCCGCCGCCATCGCACCTTATATCGACCGGGCAGCCGAGCGGCTCGACCTGGGACCGATCATCCACGATCGCGCGTTCTGGAGCGCCGCGAAACTGAAGGAACCGACCGAAGTTTCGCGAATGCAACACTTGACGTCGTTCTTTTGGCAATTCTCCCGCTCTCGTCACGACACGATGGACGTCATGCGATTCGGGCCCGACTTCAGGCAAGAAACACATCACGACGTGACGGTCGTGTTTAACGCGACGGTCGTGATGGTGAAGGTCGACGCAGATGGGATAACGGGGGTGGAGATCATTTCGTCGCTCTCCGGCAGCAGGAGGAGTACCGTTGAATCGGCCCACGTGGTGCTCGCCGCCGGCGCGATAGAAAATGCCCGCTTATTGCTTATGTCGAAAGATCTCGCGGGCGGCGCGCTGGGAAATGCGCATGACGTAGTCGGGCGCTACCTGACGGACCATCCGTGCATATTGCTGGGCGCTGTTTCGCCGAAAAACCACGCGCATGCCGCCACACTGCTGGGCTTTTTTCCGCTGCATAAGAACTATCGAGCCTTTATCTATTCTCACGGACTCGCTCTTCGTCAAGAGGTTCAGAAAGGCGAACGTCTGCCCAACATGGCCGTTTTTGCGAATATGCATATTTCGGATGATGACCCCATGCTCGCGCTGAAGCGGTTGGTAAAAAAGCAGAGCAAGGCTCCGATGTCGGATATGCTCCTGGTCGTGAAAAGTTCGGGACTCGTCTTGAGTTTCGTCGGTCGCAGAATCCTCGGCAGCCAGAAAGTGCCTTACCGGCTGCGCCGCTTGATTGCAGACGCCGCAGTTCTGCTGAATGCCAATTTTGTTGCCCGAGACTATGCGACTAAAGGCACTGCGCGAAAAATCGAAGCGCTGACGCTAAATCTGATTTGTGAGCAACCACCGTTGCCCGATAACCGTATCACGCTGTCCGAACGGCGCGACCGCCTCGGGCTCCCGCTCGCCCATATCACATGGGAGGCCGGGGATTACATGAAGCAGGCCGTCCAGACGTTCTCGGAGCTTCTGAAACAGGATCTATCTGCCGCGGGTATCCGCGGGTTCGAATTTTCGCCGGAAATCGCAGGGGGCGACATAGCGAAGATCGTCTTGCACGACATGGCCCATACTGCCGGGACAACGCGAATGGGGCTGAACCCCGCGACGAGCGTCGTGGACGACACATGTCAGGTACACGGCATACGTGGCCTTTACGTGGCAGGCGCTTCCGTTTTCCCGACGAGCGGACACGCCAATCCAACGATGGTTCTCATGGCGCTCGCAATCCGATTGGCCGACCATCTGAAATCGCGACTGGCGGCGCACCGCGCAGCACGTAATTGATCGCAGACGCAACAAAGCCCGCGAACGAAACATTCGCGGGCTTTTTTCGTTCAGGCAGAAAACGCGCCTTGCGGCGCGTCCCCAGCACTTCGATGCCATACCGGCGTAAGCCGCTATTACATGTCCATGCCCATGCCGCCGGGCATGCCGTCAGCCATCGGGGCATCTTCCTTCGGCAGTTCAGCAACCGCTGCGTCCGTCGTCAGCAGCAGG
>NZ_SMRP01000045.1:0-41532 GCF_004353915.1 Paraburkholderia silviterrae
ACCGGTCGCTCACTCAAAGCTGACAGGAATTTGAATAAATTCAAAAACCTGACTTACTTTCGTGTGAGACTCTTGATACTTTCGCTACTCCCAACCCGTTCCGAAGAACCGGTCAGGCCGCTGAATCCATCAAGCGCCCACACTTATCGGCTGTAAATTTTTAAAGAGCAATTCGTCTTAATCGCTTCGTTTTCGTTCGCAGCGATCAGCGAAGGAGGCGAATTATGAAGACCCCAGAACGACCCGTCAAGGGATTTTGAAATATTTATTTCTGGGGTCGCTACGCTGAATGTGACGGTTACCTACTGAAGAAGTGGCACCCAACGAATGACGCGCGGTTCAGCCCCTGCGCGGCGTCTGTGACGGAAGCTCGCCAAACAGGTCCCGATACTCGCGGGCGAAGTAGCTGGGATGGGTAAAGCCCCATTGCGCGGCGGCATCTCCCACCATGAGCTCGTCCTGGCTCGTCGAGCGCAGGAGACGACGCACGCCGTTCAGGCGCATCGCCCGCAGATATTCGACAGGCGTGACGTTCGCCACGCGCTGAAAGCTGGTCTGCAGCGTGCGGCGGCTGCAACGCAGCGCCACGCAAAGATCGAGAACGGTCTGCGGTTCCTCTGCGCGCTCACTAAGCATGCGCTCGCTGCGCCGGACGATTTCCGCGTAGGTCGAGTGCGTGACATCGCGCTTTCCCGCACTATCGCGATCGAAGAGCTCAAGCAGCATGCTGAGGATTTCGTCCCTGAAACGCTTGCTGGCCACGGGGTTTTCGAATGCTTCAGGCTGCTGTTGAAAAGCATCGAGGAAGCGGGCCAGTTCGACCGCCACGCGTTCGCCCTCCCCACAGGCGACCGGCACGACATTGCGCGCGAGCAGCGCCTCGGCCTTGTCGCCCAGTATGGCGGCAGCGTGGGTGTGCATGTCGGCGGCGGGAATGCTGACGCCCAGATAATGCAGCGTTTCAGGCGTGTAGAAGCGAAACTCCTCGGCCGAGCCGAGCAGCCAGAGCGCGTAGCCGTCGAGCCTGCATCCCTGGAAGGTCCCCGATACCGGGCGCTGGAAAGGCAACGCGAGCGAAGAAAACCCAACGGGTGCAACACCGGATTGCGCGACACTGCGGTTCGTCGTTTCGCGGAAGAACAGGAAATCGGGCGTCTGTGCCTGCATGACCGTGCTTTCGAAGCGGCCCGGAGTGAGCTGGCTATAGACCTGCTCCCACCCATTCACCGCCAGCGAATGGTCATGCACATCGGACATCGACCGAACCCTGAATTCCATCTTTTCCAATCTCCGCCCGCCCGATTCGCGCCTGCCGGCAAGCGTCGCCCAGAAACGCGCCATGCCGTGTTTTTATTCTAACTTTCCTGTTTCGCGCGAGCGAGATTGAATTGAGCGCCTGCTCCCGCCAATAACAGGCCCTAATGCGCAATGCAAACGGACTTCGTCTCCGTGAAGTTTTCGACCGCGCCATTGCCGAATTCTCGGCCCATGCCCGATTGCTTCATGCCGCCGAAGGGCATGCCCGGATCGAGCGGCACGTGGGGATTCACCCACACGGTGCCGGCGTCGATCTCGCGCACGAGGTTCATGGCGGCGCGCAGGTCGTTCGTCCACAAGCTGGCCGCGAGACCGTATGGCGAATCGTTGGCAAGCCGCAGCGCATGTTCGGCGTCGTCGAACGGCACGAGTGCCAGCACCGGTCCGAACACTTCTTCGCGAACGATCGAGGCATCCGCGGGCACATCCGCGATAACCGTCGGGCACACATAGTAACCCGGGCCAGCCACGCGCTCGCCTCACGCAAGCAAGGTGAGCCCGCCAGCCCACTGCGGTCAGGAGCGGCAGCCACAGATCGCCCCAGAACGCCCGGAACAGCGCAGAAAAAGAGCCATACGCCACACGCTGACGCCGGGTCTGCCAGTCTGGTCGCTCGATGATCAGATGTGATGCCGATGCAGGAGGCAAATCCATCATGATTTGGTACTCACATCGTGTTCATGTGCAGCCGCGGTGGGTGTCTGCACCGATTGCCATGCCTTCGTCGTATTGCGAATCCAGCCGCAGCGCGACGCCGATCCGCATCAGGCAGGTCACACCGATCGCCACGCCGTTCCAGCCCGGCAAAATGGCTCGTTACAGAAACAACGCACCGATCAGCTCGGTGCGGCTCGAGACCCCGAGCTTGCGGAACATCCGCAGCAAGTGGGTCTTGACCGTGGGCTGGGACAGTTCGAGGTCGCGCGCAATCGCCTTGTTGGACAGGCCGTTTCGCACCAGCCGCGCGATCTGCTCCTCGCGCTGCGTGAGACGCGGCGCGGCGCACGCAGCGTGCGGCGGAGCGTGGGTTGCGTGGGTTGCAGATGGCGCGGCGTGCAGCGCGGGCTCGCGGCGCCACGTGGGCGCCAGTGCCAACTCGAGCAGCGGCTGGAGCCGGTTCGCGTGCGCGATCTCGGCTTCGCTGAACGGCGCGTCGGGTGCAAAGCGCAGCAGCGAGAACGCGGCGGCCACGCGGCCCTGCTCGCGCAGCAGCACTTCCATCACGTCGATCACGCTGTAAGGCTTCAGAAAGCGCCTCCAGTAGACCGATGCGTCGCGCAGTGTCTCCGGCAGCTCGCCGCCGAGCGTCAGCACGTTGCCGTGCTGCTGCGCGCAGCGCGACGGATGCATGGGGTCGAGCACGCAATAGCGTTGCAGCCATGTCCGGTGCATCGTCTCCGCAAGGCCGAACAACTCGAAGCCCGACGGCTCATGGTTGGCGCCGATGCGGTAGAAGACCGTCGCGCCCGGGCGCAAGAAGCCCGCCAGCGTGGCGACAGCCGTCTCGAGCGCGGCGCGGCTTTCCGTATCCGTATGCATGGCCGGACCTCCAGTTGCGTGTCGACAGTCGTTCGATGCTACGCACGAACCTTCGCAGCGCGTGAGCCCTAATCGGCAAATGCCGCACGCCGTGTCATCACGGCTCGTCGTCGCGCCTTGTCATCCTTTTGCCCGATAGGCCGCCGCGCGCGCGTTGCCTATGCTCGCCCCACGTTCACCGAGACACTCAGGAGGCACCGGCATGACCCCCAACTCCACGCGCGGCATGGGCCAGCTCCGAATGGGCCTGCCCGAAATGGGCCAGCCCGACGCAGGCCACCGAGGCACAGGCCACGTCGTCATCACCGGCGCCGGCACCGGCATTGGCGAAGCCTGCGCGCGCCTGTTCGCAGCCCAGGGCGCGCGCGTCGCGCTGATCGGACGGCGGCGCGCGCCGCTCGAGCGCGTCGCCGCCGAGACCGGCGGCCTCGTGCTCGAAGGCGATGCCGCGAGCCCCGCCGACTGGGCGCGCATCGCGGCGCAACTGGACGCGCAAGGCGGCATCGGCGCCCTGATCGCCTGCGCGGGCGGTCTCGGCGCCGGCCGCGCCACCGAGACCGACGACTCCGCATGGGCCGCCGCGATGCGCGCGAACCTGGACACCGCGTTCGTGAGCGCGCGCGCGTGCCTGCCGCAACTGATCGCGCGCCGCGGCGCGATCGTGCTGGTCGCGTCGATCGCATCGCTCGCGGCGGGGCCAGCCGTGTGCGGCTACACGACGGCCAAGCACGCGCTCATCGGCCTCACGCGCTCGCTTGCGCGCGACTACGGTCCGCACGGCGTGCGCGTGAATGCCGTCTGCCCCGGCTGGGTCCGCACACCGATGGCCGACGAAGAGATGCAGCCGCTCATCGCGCACCACGGCGACACGCTCGACGAAGCCTATGCGCGCGTCTGCGCCGATGTGCCGTTGCGGCGCGCCGCGCGTGCCGACGAAATCGCCAGCGTCTGCGCGTTTCTCGCCTCGCCCGCTGCATCGATCGTGACCGGGGCGACCATCGTCGCGGACGGCGGCTCGTCGATCGTCGATGTCCCCACGCTGGCCTTCGACCGGATCTAAGGCACCGGGTAGCGGCGGAAAGCGCCGGAGAACGCCGGAGAACGCCGGAGAGCGCTGGAGAGCACTAGAGGGCACTAGAGAGCGTCAGAAGGCGGCCTGCGGGCCGCCCTCTCCCTTTCAGGCGGCGTGCCCGCCGCGCAAGCACCGGATCACTTCACGCGAACGCGGCCGACGCCTCGGGCAGCGTCGCGCCGCCGTCCACCACGATCGTCTGCCCCGTCACATAGGCGGCATGCTCCGACGCCAGATACAGCATCGCGCCGGCGATATCGTGCGGCTCGCCAAGGCGCCCGAGCGGCACCGCATTGGCGATGCGCGCGCTCAGCGCCGCGTCGCCGAGCTTGTTCATCGCGGGGGTGCGGATCATGCCGGGCTCGACGCCGTTGACCGTGATCCGGTGCGGCGCCAGTTCGAGCGCCGCCGCGCGGATAAAGCCGTTCACGCCAGCCTTGGACGCCGCGTAATGGGCGAGCCCCGGGTACGCCACGCGCGGCCCCGTCACGGACGACGTGACGAGCACGCGCCCGCCGCCGCGGCGCACGAACGCGGGCGTGGCGGCCTGCGCGAGCCAGAAGAGCGCAGCCAGATTGACGGCGAGCGTGCGCGCCAGCACGGCCGGCGTGATCGCATCGAACGGCGTGAGCGGAAAGTACGCGGCGTTGTGCACGAGCACGTCGAGCCGGCCGAAGTCGGCCTCCACGCGCCGGACCAGGTCCACGGCGGCGTCGTGTTCCGCAAGATCGACGTCGTAGGCACGATGCACCGCCTCCGCTTGCCCGGCTGGCGCGGCAGGCAAGCGTTCGTGCACGAGCCATTCGCGCGCGGCTTGCGCGTGGAGGTCGGCAACGGCCACGTTCGCACCGCGCCGCGCAAACGCCTCGACGATGCCGCGCCCGATGCCCTGCGCGCCGCCCGTCACGAGCACCGTGCGGCCTGCGAAATCGGCCGGGAAATCGCGCGGGAAATCGCCCGACAAATGCGGCGCGCCTGTCATGACGGATGCCGCGTCACGTTGAGCACCTGTGCATGTGCACCCACCGGGAAATTCGAGAGCGCATCGAAGCGGCTGCCCTGGTAGCCGAATATCTTGCCGTCGGTCTTCATGCGTTCGAGGTCGATCATCACCACGCCAAGCGTGGGCACGATCTTCTCGCGCCACACGAACAGATAGAGCTTCGCGTCGATGCCGATCATGTGGCAACGGTCCACGTCGGCGAGCCCCGCTTCCACACCCGAGAGGCATTGCCACGCGTAGAAGTTCTCGTTCAGATAGATGTGCTCGTAGCGTTCGGTCGCGCTATAGGTGTAGAGGTTGCGCATGCCGATGAGCTCGCGCGTGGGTGCATGAAGCGGCGCTTGCGCCGTGCCCTGCGCGCCGATGCGGCCGTGGCGCAGCTGGACCTGCACGCCCGTGAGCTCCATACCGTGCTCGACGCGCGTGAAGGCGTCGATACGCGTTTGCGCTTCGCTCGGCAAGGTGCCGATCACGGCCGTGCACAATTGCCTGTTCAAGTCGAGCACATAGCTCGTGGCGGCCGCGCGCGGCTTGCCTTCGTCGTCGAGCAGACGCTCATCGGCGCCCAGGTAGTCGACGAAATAAATGCCGTCGCGCACCGAGGTCACGCGGCACGCATGCCGCTCGCGCGGCTGTGCCGGGTTGGCCGACCTGCCCAACCTGGCCGAGCTGGCCGAGCTGGCCGAGCTGGCCGAGCTGGTTGATTCAGCCGCGCCCGCGAGCGCACGCTCGACTTCGACGCTCTGGGCTCCCGCGAAATACAGCGTGTCCGCGGTGCCGTCCGCGTAGTGCAGCGCGAACGTGCGGCCTTCGAGGTCGCTCACGGGTTGAAGAATATGGCTCGCCGGCGCAAAGCCTTCGGCAAGCGCGCCGACCTGAATGAATACGGGTTCGGACATGATGGGCTGGACTCCTGACTGGCTCGTTGAACGGGCACGCCACGCCGTTCGCCATGGGCGAAGGCGGCGCGTCCCTCACTCTACGAAGACAGCCTCGCGCGCGGCATCGACCAGAAGGATGACAAGCCGCGCGCCTTCGGCGGCCCCAGCCATCTCGTTCGCCCCCCGGCTCTAGAAAGGCGGCGCGCAAGCGACGGCCTCCGCGAAGCAGTCGATCAGATAGTCACAGGCCGCGGTGTTGAGCGCATCGCGCCGCGAGATGATGCCGACCGAGACGCGCGGCAAGCGCTCCTCCACCGGCAAGGCGACGACGCGATCGTTGAACCATGCGGCTTCGAGAAAGCTCTTTGGGCAGCACGAGAGCAGATCGCTATTGGACGACAGCGAAAAGCTCGCGCTAAACGAGCTGCATTCGATCACCACGCGCGGCGCCGCGGCGCCCGCGCTCACGAAATAGTCCTGCAATACGCGCCCGAGGCTCTCCGGCGTCGTATTGAGCATCCACTCGGCGCCGGCCAGATCGAAGATGGAGCGCGCCTGCGCGAGCGGATGCCCCTTGCGCGCCGAGATAATCAGCTCCGCTTCGAGGAGCGGCCGGAACTGGAATTCGCCGGTGATCTTCTCCTCGTCGACGATCGCGATGGCGAAGTCGAGTGTGCCGTCGCGCACGCCCGCCATGGCCTGTGTCAGGAACCCCTCCTGCACCGAGAGACGCGTCGTCGACATGCGCTGCCTGAACGTGCGGATCGCGCGCGGCAGATACTTCAGCGACATCAGCGGCGTGACCGCGCACGACACCACCCCGCCCTCCATGCCCGACAGGCGGTAGACGTCCTCGCGCGCATGCTGCATCTCCGCGAGGATCAGCTTCGCGCGCGCGTAGATGGCCCGGCCGAATGGCGTGAGCTGCGCGCCGCGCGCATTGCGCGCGACGAGCGGCACGCCGAGATCCTGCTCGAACTCCCGTATGGCCTTCGTGAGCGCCGGTTGCGACAGGCACAGCGTTTTGGCGGCAGCACGCAGGCTGCCGTGTTCGGCAATCGCAACGAGTGCGCGCAGCTGGTTGTGTTTCAAGGGCGGGCCCCCGCGTTCGTCTGGTGAGTGGCAGATGCCGGGCGATGCTACATCGGGTGAACCCGCATGGCCATGAGGCTTAGCCCGGATCGCCGCGGGCAGGCGACGGTCCTGCGATAACCCGGTGTTATCACAATAAGAAAAAGCAACTCGGTGCCTTTATTTTGTCTCCCTAGACTCTTCCTGTCGTGAAGCGCGCCTGCGCCAATCTCGCGACATCGCGCCAATGGCGGCGCAGTGCCGTCCAGACGAACGTTTCACTCAAGACAGGGATGCCGTTCATGAAGTCAACGTCAATCAGCACCGCTGCACCCGGCACGCTTGCCGCGCCAACCGCCATCTCGACGCGCGGCCTGATCGTCGCCACGACGATCGGCAACGCCTTCGAATTCTTCGATCTCACGGTCTATAGCTTCTTTGCCGTGCTGCTCGGCAAGCTGTTCTTCCCGCTCGCCTCGGCGCAGCAGCAATTGCTGCTCTCGGTCGGCACATTCGGTGTGGGCTTCGTCGCGCGGCCTTTGGGCGGCGTGATGTTCGGCCTGCTCGCGGACCGCTTCGGGCGCGTGGTCGCGATGAACCTGACGCTGCTCACGATGGCGCTCGGCACCGCACTGATCGGCCTCACGCCCACCTACGCAAGCATCGGCATCGCGGCGCCCATTCTTGTTCTGGCCGCCCGACTGCTGCAAGGCTTTTCCGCGGGCGGCGAAGTTGGCGTGGCCACGACGCTGCTTGCGGAGCGCGCGAGCGCGAG
This sequence comes from Paraburkholderia silviterrae, assembly GCF_004353915.1. GTDB lineage: Bacteria > Pseudomonadota > Gammaproteobacteria > Burkholderiales > Burkholderiaceae > Paraburkholderia > Paraburkholderia silviterrae. The sequence continues at coordinate 7,659 of NZ_SMRP01000045.1, forward strand.
CCGGCGTGGCTTCATCACGAGCTGGCAATTCGCGAGCCAGGGCGCCGCGGCTCTCGCCGGCTCGTTCGTCGGCTTCCTGCTTTCGCACTTTCTCGACACGGCCGCGCTCGAAAGCTGGGGCTGGCGCCTGCCGTTCCTCGCCGGCGTGCTGATCGCGCCGCTCGGCCTCTATTTGCGCGCGCGCATCGGCCACGAGGAGTCCGGCGCCAACGTCCATGCGCGGGCCGGCCACGGGGCCCACAAGCAGCAAGGCGTGCTGCGCACCGTGCTCACGCGCGACGCGATGCAGTTGCTCTTCGCGCTCATGCTCGTGATCGGCGGGACCTCCGCGCGCTTCATCGTCCTCTATTACATGTCCACGTACGCGATCAAGTTCCTGCACCTGCCGATGGACACCGCCATGTGGTGCGGCATTCTCTCGGGCGCCGTGATGCTGGTCGTCTCGCCCATCGGCGGCCTCATGTCGGACCGCTTCGGCCGCAAACGCGTGACCGGCTACTCGCGAGCCGCGTTGACGCTGCTGATACTGCCGGGTTTCCTCGCGATCAGTCACGCGGGCTCGGTCGCGACGCTCTATCTCGTCGTTTGCGCACTCGCGGCGCTGCACTCCATCAACGCGGGCGCCACGGGCCCGTTGCTCCCCGAGCTGTTTCCGCGCAGCACGCGCGCCACGGGGCTTTCGCTTTCGTATGCGGCGGGCGTGTCGATCTTCGGCGGCTTCGCGCAATTCTTCGTGACCTGGCTCATTGGCGCGACCGGCAACCCGAACGCACCCGCGTGGTACGTGATCGTGTGCGGAGTGATTTCGCTGGTCCCGCTCGCGTTCATCGCGGATCGCACCCGCGAGGAAATCTAATTGTTAAAGCAACGATATCGCGCTCGCCGATTCGATTAGCTTCGCACCTGTATAACCTTTAATCTGAACGCCCTACCATGTACGACACGTCGCCGATCTTCCCCCCCGCCGTTTCATCCGATTCGTTATGCGAAGCTTCTGCGGTGACGCTGCTGGACCTGCAGCGCAAACGCGAAGTCAGCGCCGCCGAGATACTGGACGCCCATCTCGCGCGCATCGAGGCCGTCAATCCACGCGTGAACGCGCTCGTGACGATTCCGGACACCGAGAGCCTGCGCGAGCGTGCGCGCGCGATCGATGCGCGCTGGGCGCAAGGCGAATGGCAAGGCCCGCTGCACGGTCTGCCCGTATCGCAGAAGGACCTGACGGCCACAGGCGGCGTGCGCACGACGTTCGGATCGAAAGCGTTCGAGCACCACGTGCCCGAGCACAGCGCGCTGATCGTCCGGCGCTGCGACGCGGCGGGCGCGCTCATGATCGGCAAATCGAATACGCCTGAATTCGGCGCGGGCTCGCATACGTTCAACGAGGTATTCGGCACGACGCGCAACCCGTGGGATTTGAGCAAGTCCGCGGGCGGCAGCAGCGGCGGCGCGGCCGCGTCCGTTGCGTGCGGCATGAATCCGCTCGCCTGCGGCAGCGACATGGGCGGCTCGCTGCGCAATCCGGCGGCGTGGAATGGCGTCGTGGGCCTGCGGCCGTCGCCAGGACGCGTGCCGCGCGCGCCGGACCTCAACGCATGGACGACGCTAGGCGTCGATGGCCCGATGGCGCGCAACGTCGAGGACACCGCGCTGCTGCTGAGCGCGATTGCCGGGCCGAGCGCAGAGACGGCCACCGAGCTCGGCGAGCCGGGCGCGCTGTTCTCACGCCCCTTGCAGCGCGATTTCCGCGGTATGCGCGTGGCGTTTTCCTCCGGACTTGCCGGCGTGCCCGTGGACCCGGAGATCCAGCGCACCGTCCAGGCCCAGGCGAGCGTTTTCGAGTCGCTCGGCTGCGAGGTCGTGTTTGCCGACCCCGATCTCGCCGATGCCGAAGACGTTTTCAGAATCGAGCGCGCCTGGATGATCGGCACGCTCGTGCAGCAGCTCGACCCACAGTGTCAGGCGCTGCTCAAGCCCGAGATCGAGGACGAATGCCGGCTGCACCGCTCGCTGAGCGGCGCGGACCTCGGCCAGATGTTCGTGCGCAAGACCGCGCTCTTCCAGCGCATGCGCGAGTTCATGAACCAGCACCCGTTCTACGTGCTGCCCGCCACGCAAATGCTGCCGTTCGACGCCGGTTTGCGCTGGCCCCAGTCGTTCATGGGGCAGACCCATACGTCGTATATCGACTGGATGCGCATCTGCTGGTATCTGTCCTCGACCGAATCGCCCGTGCTCGCCGTGCCCTGCGGATTCAGCGCGACGGGCCTGCCCATCGGCATGCAGATCGCCGGGCGCTTTCGCGACGACTGGGGCGTGCTGCAACTCGGCCATGCCTATGAGAAGGCGGCAGCACATCGCCAAGCGCGCCCGAGCGTGATCGGCGCCTGAGCTTGCCGCGCGCTGTCGCGCCCTTCTGGCGACATCGGCATCCCCCGCATTACCGCCGGCGGCCCTCACACGGCCGCCTGGCCCCTTGCGCCCGCGCTGCGCGGTGCGCCCTCGCTTCTCGCAACTCCAACCTGAGCGTCAGACCACATGAAAAAAGCGCTACTCGCAGTTTGTGCCGCCATGGCCGCGCCCGCATGCGTGCACGCACAAAGCTCCGTCACGCTGTACGGCATCATCGACGAGGGCATCAGCTACTTCAGCAACGCGGCCACGGCCAATCCCGGCGGCGGCGTCTCCGGGCACAGCGCAGTGCGTCTTTTGAGCGGCGTGATGCAGCAAAGCCGCTGGGGGCTGCGAGGCTCCGAAGACCTGGGCGGCGGCTTCAAGACGATCTTCGTGCTCGAGAACGGCTTCGACGCGAGCACCGGCAAGCTGGGCCAGGGCGGCTTGCTGTTCGGCAAGAAGGCCTATGTGGGGATTGCTTCGCCGTACGGAACGATCACGCTCGGCCGGCAGTACGACACCAATGTCGATATTCTCGGCACGATGGAAGCCGGTGGCCAATGGGGCGGCTATATGGTCGCGCATCCGGGCGACCTCGATAACATCAACAACACCAACTCGACCAACAACGCCATCAAGTTCACGAGCAACACTTATGCGGGCGTCACGGTCGAGGGCATGTTCAGTCCCGGCGGCGTCGCGGGCGACTTCGCGCGCAACCGGATCTGGTCGGTGACGGCGGGATACGCGAACGGCTCGCTTGCACTCGGGGCAGGCTATCTGGACGTCGAGAACCCGAACACCTCGTTCTTCGGCAGCGGCGGGAGTCCCGCGGCCGTTGTCAACGGCGTGCCTGGCAGCAATATGGTCTCGCCTGTCTATTCGGGTTATGCGTCCGCGAAATCGCTGGCGGTGGCCGACGCGGCGGCGGCCTATACGATCAGCTCGGCGACGCTGGGCGTCGTTTACTCGAATACGCGCTTTCGCGATCTGGGCGATCTTTCGTCGGGGCCTAATCCACGTGGTCTGAATGGAACGGCGACCTTCAATAATGTCGAAGTCAATTTCCGTTATCAGTTCACACCGGCGCTCCTTTGGGGGGCCGCGTACGACTATACCCGCGGCGGCTCGACGGGCGGGCAAGGCGGCGCGTCGTATAACCAGTTCGCTACGGGGGTCGATTATCTTCTTTCGAAGCGTACCGATGTGTATCTGATTGGGGTCTATCAGAAGGCTTCAGGGACGGATTCGACAGGGCATGCCGCCGTGGCGGCAATCAACGGGCCCTCGGCGTCCGCCGACGAGAAGCAGGCAGTCGTTCGTGTCGGGCTCAGGCATAAGTTCTGAGTGAGTGTTTTGGTGGGGCGATCAGGGTTTTTTGTCGTGGCTCATGGGGTGTTGGCTTTTCCTTGTTTTCATGTCGGTCTATTAGCGTTGCCCCTGTGCGGGGCGGCACTAATAGACCGACGCGAATACAAGCAAAGGCCAACACCCCAAACCCCGCACCAAAGCAAGCTAGCTATGTCCGCTGACGACCCTGCTATATTAGCGCGTAAATTGCCCAACCCAGCGGGAGCGTGCTGTCATGAGCGCACAGCGGATCAGGAATCTCTCCATATGGCTCTCACTCATGGCGCTCGCGCTGTTGGGCCTCTCGTTCGGCGTGCCGGCATGGGCCGACGATAACGCGGCCGCGCTCAGGGCCACGTACGATACGCTCGTGCCACAGCTCAATTCGAATGTATTCCAGCGCCCGATCCATCTGGACTCGGAAGAATCGCAGAACACGCTCAAGGGGGATATTTACGCCGTCGTCGATTACCCGTTCGCAACCGTCAACAGCGCATTCAACGACCCCAAACAAGGGCCCGCGAACTGGTGCGAAGTGCTGATCCTGCATCTGAACACGAAGTACTGCCATGCCACGACAGGCAGCAACGGCGCGATCATCAGCATGAACGTCGGCAGGAAAACGGAACAGGAACTCGGTGACACGTTCCGCGTGCAGTTCAATTACCGCTCGGTGACCACGAGTCCTGGCTACTTCGAGGTCGACCTGAGCGCGGCGAAGGGACCGCTCAGCACGAAGGACTACCGCATCGTGCTCGAAGCCGTCGATATCGGCAAAGGGCGCACGTTCCTGCACCTGACGTATTCGTATGGATTCGGCACGGCAGGACGCATTGCGATGAAAACCTATCTCGCGACCATAGGCAGCGCGAAAGTGGGCTTCACGAAGGCGCCGGACGGCGATTACATCGGCGGTGTGCGCGGCCTCGTCGAGCGCAATACCATGCGTTATTACCTCTCCATCGACGCCTTTCTGGGTTCGCTCGCCGTTCCCGCCGACAAACGCGCCGATCAGCGCTTTGCGACATGGTTCGATGCAACGGAGCAGTACCCACGACAGTTGCATGAGCTGGATCGGTCGGAGTATCTGCAGATGAAGAAGAACGAGTACCAGCGCCAGCAAACGGTGCAATAGACGGGCCTGTCAACGCCGCCCAGGGCCATGCAACGGGCAACGTCCGCTGCATCATGGCGATCTGCCGCGTACTTCGCGAAGGTCCGGATAATTGCGTCGACAGGCAAACCCCTCGCGCTACACGGCCTCCTTGACGATGGCGATCCCTCCAACCGTCATGCCATCCGGAATACCTAGCACGCCGTCGCGACGGATATCCCTGAGGCTGCGCTCGAGCGCAGCCTCGCCAAAGCCTGCACCGCTCAGCCCCAGCGCGGCTAGCGCATCGTTCAGGCGCTTTGCGTCGAAGATCTCGCGGCGCATGCCGTCCTCGAAGCGGTCCGGTCCGGCCGCGTAGTCGAAGGTGAGAATCAGCAGGCCGCCTGGCTTGAGCACGCGCAGCGCCTCCTTCAGCGCGTATTGCTTGTAGACGATGTGCTCGACGACCGACACGCTCAGCACCACGTCGAAGCTCGCGTCCTCGGCGGGCAGGTTGTAGAGCGACGCGAACTGCGCGCCAATCCGCTCGCGCGCCGCCCACGCGAGAAACCGCCGCTCGACGCGCTCGTCGCCGCCGGCGTCCCACAGGTAGTCGATATCGTAGAGATGAACGCGATGCCCGCGCGCCGCGAGATACGGCGTGAGCGCGCCGCGCCCGCCGCCGATGTCGGCGATCGCGAGATTGCAGCGGTTCGCGCCGAAGCGCTCCTCGATGCGCCGCTCGACGTAGAGATACTCCCACTGCTTGGACGCATGAATGTAGAGGCCGACGTCCTCGCGCCGCGCATGCGCGGTGATCGGCACCGGCGCGATGTCGAGTTGCGTGAAGAGCTGGTCGAGCACTGCGGCGCGCTGCGTGTGCAGCGCGCTGTCGTAGAGCCGCGCGTCGACGAGCGTGTGGCGCGGCCGCTCGGCCCGGCGTGCCGTGAGCGCGGGCAGCGCGCAGCGCTCGACGTACTCCGGCGCCACCGCCGCCATGCAGGCCGGTTGCGCGAGGCCGCGCGGACATTGCGCGAGCCATTCGGGGGTCGACCACCAGCAGCCGCCGCACGATCCCGCCGACAAGTTGATATTGCCCGGATAACCGAAATAGGACCCGAGCGTCGGCCCGAACAGCGCGACGGATTGCGTGTGCAGCGCGCTCGCCATATGCACGAGGCCCGAATCGGTGTCGATGTGCAATAGCGCATGCTTGATGACCCACGCCACTTCATGCAGATCGGTACGCTGCACGAGATCGACGTCGGTCCCGGGTATATGCCGGCTCTTGTTGCCGCCCACCTGAACGAGACGCAGGTCCGGCACGCTCGCCCGCAGGCAGTCGACCAGGCGCGCCCAGTGTTCGAGCGGCCAGCATTTGGTGGCCTGGCCGGGCGCCGGGCCTTGCAGGTTGTCGAAGCCGTCGTGCAGGGTAACGTAGGGCGTGCCTGCCCCCGCCAGCAGCTTGTCGGCGAGCGCGATGCGGTTGGGGTCGGGCGCGAGGAACGTGGCAGTGGACGCGTCGATCGGCAAATTTCCAAGAAAGCCCAGATTGGCGACGACGTTGCGCCCGGCCTGCGCGGACAAGCGCCCCCAGAGGCCGTCGAGCAGCGGGTGGCGGTCGAACAAGCCGCGGTATTGCGCGAGGCGCTTGTCCGCTTCGTCGGCGATATTCAGGAGCGCGGGGCTCAGGCGTTCGACCTCGTCGCGCTTCAGGATTTCATAGCGCACGAACTGCGCGACGAAGATCACCGCGTGATAGGCATGGCGCGCGTCGCGCAGCGCGGAATCGGCATAGACGCCCTTCACGAAGCGCGCAGCGTTGAAGACGAAGCGCGCCACGTCCGGCGTGTGGTAGTACACGTCGATGCGCGGATACCCCGCCGCAATGAAGAGTTGCTGCACGAACCGGCCAGACACGATCACGTCGCCCAATCCGCCGCACAGGTAGATCGCCACGGAAAGCTCGCGTTCGTTTGCAGAGGCCATCGCACCGCTCCTTAGGATCGCTATGCATACACCGGCTTTTCCGCGCGCTGCGGCAAGGCATCGATCGCTCCGCCGGCAAAATACAGCTCGATCGCGCGAATCACGTCGCCGATGCTGATCATGTCCATGCAGCGCGGCAGAGCGCCCACCGTGTCGACGCACAGATGCTCGACGCGGTCTTGCGGCGAGCCGTCGCCGAGCGCGCGCACGCGCGACTTCCAGCAGCCGCCGTCGTCGCAGCATCGCAGGGCGCCCGCGCGATGCAGGAACTGGTGATGCGGATACGCCTCCCAGTGCGGCGGCTCGCGCCCTCCCGCGACGACCACGCATGGCCGGTTCTTCGGCATGCCCGGCCGCACCTCGACGGCCGCCGCGAGATGCATCAGCAGCGTGACGGGACACAGCACGCCCTGGGCGTGATGCACGAGTCGCACCAGTTGGCGCAAATCCGTCTTGCCCCGCAAGTCGATCACATTGCGCAGCAACGGATGCTCGTGGCCGCCCTCGCCCACCTGGACGAACGCGATCTTGCCGGCGAAGTGATCGACCACCGCCTGATAGCGCTCATGCGCCCACCACTTGATGGTGAAGTCGCGCTTGCCGCCCGCCACGACGATCCAGAACGGCATGGGCCAATGCACGATCTCCTCGACCTGCGAGATCCACTGCTTTTCGCGCGGCGCAAGGTGAATGTCGCCGCAAAAGCGCGTCGGGCGAATCGCAAGGCCAAGCCTCGCGTTGAGGTAGTCGATAAAGCCATGCAGAAAGTGATACGGCGTGTGGTTGCTCTGGTGAATCAGCGGATAGTGGCAGTCGAGCACTTCGACATCGCGCTCTTGCTCGCCAAGCGGTGTGATGTGCGGGTTGTGCTCCCAGAGCGCGGGGCATGGCGTGCGCACGTCGATGGCGAATTCGCCCGGATAGGCGGCGTGCAGATCGCGCACGGCGGCCGTCAGCATCACGATGTCGCCCGGCGACTGGAAGTTGCGCAGGATGAGTTTTCTCATGAAGGACCCCGTTCGACGCCGTGGTGCATCGCGCGCGTCAGTTGTCGGTGTCGCCGTACCACGGCTTCCTGCCGAGGCTCGGGTTGAACGGCTGGCCGCGCTTGCGGATGTCCTTGTGATGCAGCCGCCACTCGGTGCGCTCGACGTCGACCACGGTCCTCAGCGTCAATCCGTTGCGCACGCGGCGCATCTTGTACGTGAACGCGTCCGGGCGCGGGGTCCGCTTGCGCGCTTCTGCAATAGCGTCGGCTTCGGTCGGCGGATTTTCCGCCAGAAGCTCGAATGGCGTGCCCTTGGACTTGTTGATGGGCACGTATCCGAAGGCCGTCTTGTTGCCCTCGACGTGCGACTTGTCGAACTTGAAGTCCTTGGCCGGCATGTCGGGCTGCGTCTGTTTCAGGTACGCCATTTCCTGGCCGGGCGCCGGAATGACGTTGTCGACGATGATCTCGGTGACCTTGTCGTCGACGCGCTCGAGCCCTGGCTCCATGCGCTTCCAGTCGGTCACGAAGCCATACTCGGGCTTCGCCTCGATGCGCTTGAGCGCCTCCTTGTCGGCCAATTTGCTCTTGCCGGGTTCTTCGTAGTACGGATCGGCGAGCGACTCGACGCCGCCGCCGTAGTGCTGGGCATGGGTTGGCGCAATCACGCGCACGTTGCCGCCCAGCGCCTTTTGCACTTCGCCGAGCATCTCAACGCTGCGGCCCAGATTGCAGCCGCGTATCAGCACATTGGTCCAGGCGCCGACAAGCTCCTTGTCGGCTCTCGGGAGCGCGCCCTTGTCGCCAGGGTCTCTGGCATTGGCGCCCTTGAGCTCCGAGTACGGCAGCAAGGGTCTATTCGGATCTTTGGTCGCGATGCGTTCCCTCACCTCGTCTTCGGTCATCACGAACTGGAGCGTGCCGTCCGCATTCGCGTGCGACACGATAATCAGATTCGCGACCGGCTTGCCGACGCTGTTGACGTGCTCGATGATGCCTTCGAAGCTGCGCACATCATCGAACATCGTGGCCTTGGGATACTCCTTCTTGAAAAATATTTTGGCCTCCTTGAAGAACTGGTTCGATTGGTTGTCGTCCTCGCCCATGATGAACACGATGTCGATGCCGCCTCGCGCGGTGGCGACAAGGCCAATCTGCTTTTCGAGCTCGGCCGCGACCTGCTCGACCTTGCCTTGCGCGACTTGCTTGAGCGCATCGTCGCCCGCAACGAGGGTGCCGCTCGCATGCGTCCCCTTGCCCTCCAGTTGCACCGATACGCCCTTGATCGACTTGTCGTAGTGACTGCCGCTCAGCTCGAAGTGCATGTCGAGGTGGCGGCTGTTCACGATTCTCCACATCACCTCGTGCACGCCGAACTCGGGTTTGCCCGATGCGAGCGCGCGCTTGGCCATCGCGGCCACGGCGGCGTCCTCCTGACTGATTTCGGCCAGCTCGTCGGGGTCGGTCGGCTTGCGCTGCACGCGAGGAGACCCCGCCTGCTGTGCGACGTGAACGAGCTCGTGCGCAAGCAAATGCCGCCCCTGCGCCGTATGCGGCGCGAACTGCCCCGCGCCGAACACGATGTTCGGGCCGAAGGTGTACGCCTGTGCGCTCAGGCCCTGCGCGCTCCGTGCGGCGGCCGCGCCGTTGTGGATGCGCACGGCGGAGAAGTCGAAGCCGATGCGCCGCTCCATGTCCGCACGCACGCCAGCCGCGAGCGGCGCGCCGGTGCCGGCGAGCGCGGGATCGAGCGCCGCATGTGCCGCATCTTCCGCATGCGCCGCGTGTGAGATCGAGGACTCGCCGTCGCGCGGCCCCGCACGCGAGACGGGCTGCGCCGGCTCGCCCGTGTAGCCAGGCCCGGACATCGCGTGTGCCGCGATGCGCTCGGCTTGCGCTTCAAGCGCATCGTCGCGCTTCTCGCCGCGCGAGGGTCCGGCGGCGTACGCGGGGCGTCGTGCCTCGCTTACGCCTGGACGTTTCCGATCAGCAAACATGACGGCGCCTCGACGGGAACCTGGGTCGCCTCGAGCACGTTGTCGGCCACGAGCCACTGCGTTGGGCGCCGCACCGGCAGCAGGTACATCTGCGGCTCGGGCCCCGCGACCGTGTTGTAATGCCCCGGCGAGGCCACGACGGTAACGCGCACGCCGGTCTGAAAGTGCGTCAAATGATTGTGGCGAACGATGAGCCGCTTGCCCGCATAGCCGAACACGCGGATGCCGTCGGCCTCGATGTCCGACTGCGCAGCGACCGTGAATGTCGCGCGATTGTTCTCGATCAGCAGCGAGGCCGCATTGCCGACGAAGACCGCGTAGCGCGCGGCCGCATGGCCGAGCACGGGATCGATCAGCACCTGGATCTCGTTGTCGCGGATCGTCACGGCGCTGGCCGTATCGGCTGGCGTCGCAGGCTTGGTCTCGCGGTGGCTCAAGCCCACCGCGACGCCCTGCATGAAGCCGTCGATCGTATTGCGGCTCACGTTCAAATCGCTGCACGCACGGCCGCCGACGACGATGCCTGCGCGCGCCGACGAGACCTGGGTGTTCTCGAAGTAGCGCAAGATATTCTGGAATCCCGAGAATTGGGCTTGTGCTGTGGCATTCGTGAGCAGCGTCGAGGCGGCCGCCTTGACGTACTTGAGCAGATCGCTGTTCGAGGCGAATTCCTTCGGCGCGTTGGTATCGACGTAGGTCTGCCAGACGTTCTTCAACTGTGCGGGCGTGTTGAAGCTGATCGTCGTCTTGCCGACGCTCACCTGTGTGTTGGGTAGCCGCGCGATGGTGCGCACGGGCGGCGCGGCGGCGGCCGATGAGGACGAGGACCCGGCGGCTGCCGTTGCGGGGGCCGCCGACGAGGATGAGGATCCGGCGGCTGCCGATGCGGCGGCCGCCACCGCGCCGGCCACAGCCGTCGTTGTGACGCTGACCGGAATCGACGCTGTGGAGGCGATCGATGCGGCGGCCGCGGCTGTCGATACGGGTACGGTTGGCGCGACGGGTCTAACGGGTGCGGCTGGCGTCACGGGCGCTGCCGGGGCCGCCGAGGTAGCACCGGCCGCAAGCCCCGGGAGGGACACGTGCGGCGCGGAGACATCGGCAGCGAGGGGCCCCGCGGCGGTAGCGGGCGCGGGCGTGGCGGCCGGGGTGGCAGGCGCGGCCGGGGCCGCCGGGGCAGCTCCCGCCGCGAGCCCTGGAAGGGACACGTGCGGCGCGGCGAGGTCTGCAGCGAGGGGCCGCGCCGCCGGCGCGACGGGTGCAGCCGGAGCGGCAAGAGCGGCAGGAGCGGCAGGAGCGGCAGGAGCAGCTGGAGCAGCGGGTGCGGCGGCAGGCGCGGGCGCAGCGGCAGGTCCAGGCGCAGCGGCAGGTGCAGGCGCAGCGGCGGGTGCAGGCGCAACTGCAGGCATAGCCGCAGCAGCAGGCGCAAGCGCAACTGCAGGTGCCGCAGCAGCACCCGGCGCAACCGCCACCGCCTTCGCCGCGGCAGTCGCCGCACCGCCTATCAGCACGCGCTCGACGAGCTTGCGGTACAAGGGATTCTGCAGCGCGATCTGGAACGTCGGCGGCTTCGTGCTACTGCCGATCAACTCATTGCCCTCCACGAACGCCTTCTGCACGTGCACGAGCATGATCCCGTACTGCATCTGCCCGACCGTGAAGCGCGAGTTCATCACGCGCACGGTGCCCGCGCCGGTCGCGGCGTTGGCCGCCGTGATCGTGTTGCGCACCGTGAGGCACGCCGCGCCCGAGCTGAGCGCCCCCGCGCAGGCAAGCGTCACCGTCTCGACGTTCACCTCGCCGCAGTCGTCGAATTCGAGTGCGCCGCCAATGTGCTTCGTCGTGGCGTCGACCGGCGTGTCCGCGCGCGTGGCGGTGACGCTCAGGTCGCGCACGCTCACGCTCGCGCAGTTCGCGAAGCGCAGCACCGCTTCGAGCTTCTGTCCGACGATCTTCGTGCCCGCTCCCGCGCCTGTCACCTTCACGTTGCCAGTCGTTGCGATCACAACCGTCTGCGAGGTGTCGAACTCGCCGGCCGCGAAGCAGATTTCCGCGTCGGCAGCCGGCTGGTTCGCGAACAGTGCGGCAAGCTGGGCGGTCCAGTTCGCGTTGGGCTCCAGCGTGATGGTGCAGGGACATTGCGAGAGGTCGAGCCCGGTCAGCGGCGGGAAGAACAGCCGGCAGTCGACCACGGCGCTCGCGCCCTGCGGCGGCTGGAACAGGTAGCCATCGTATGCGACGATGCCGAGCTTGCAGTAGTGGTGAACGATGCCGCGCGGCGGCTGCGGCACGGGATTGCCCGACGCATCGGCGGGCCACTCGATGGTGCCAGCCGCCTGCTGCGCCGTGGCCGTGCGCGCCGGCACGACCCAGTAGTCGCCCACCGCGAATGCGCCGTTCGAGAACTGCACCTGCACGCCGTTTTCCAGATCGATGGGCGTGCCGTCGGCAATCGCGACGCCCGTCGCCCCTGCGTTCTGCGTCTGGTCCCAGCGCCGCAGCTTGGGATGCAGCGAGAGGTGCACCGGCTGTGAGGGCGCGTTCTGCAGCGTGACGGTCATCTGCGCGTCGCTGGTGGTCGCGACCTGCAACAGCTCGCCGTGGCCGTAGAGGAATTCCGCGCGGTCGTCCGTCAACTCGACCCAGTCGCCGGGCGCGAGGCCCAGCGACGCATCGCGCCCGGTCGAGCTCACGTAGAGGGTCTTGCCGCTCACGGTGCCCGTCGCGCTCTGGCCCGGCGCCGGCATCACGCCGAACACCACCGAGCCGTTCTCGCGCGACCACTTGAAGGTCGCGGTGCCATAGCCGCCAGCCGTTTCGATCTCGACGCGATACAGCTGGTTTTCGAGGCTCCGGTAGCCGCTCTCGGGCGGCAGCGTGCACGGCGCGGGGGCAGTCGGCGGCGCGGCCGTTTGCGCGCTCAGCATGCCCTGATTCGTGCGCTGCGGCCACGGCGGCGGGATCGCGGCGCATGCGGGCGACATGCCATAGTGGCCCGTGTCGATCATGCCTAGCCGCACCTGCCAGACCACCTGCGTGCGCAGGCACGTGTCCGGCCCGCCCAGCGCGATCTCCTGAATCGATGGATCGTCGATGGGCGTGATGACGCGCTCCCACACGTCGAGATACACGGCGTAGACGCCCGCGCCCGCCAGCCCGGTGGGGCCGGCGTCGCCCGCGAGCGGCAAGCAGGGCTGCGTGAGCAGCGTCGTGTCCGCGTCGTTGACGACGAGGATGCCGTCGACATAGATGCGCCCGTGCGCAATCGTGAGGTCGTTGCCGGGCAGCGGCGTATAGCCGGACGCACTGCTGCTGGACTGGCCGCTCGCCGACGACGTGCCGCTCAAGCTGCTCAAGCTGCCCAAACTACTCAAGCTACTCAAACTGCTTAAGCTGCTCACGCTGCTGAAACTGCTGAAGCTCCCGAGGCTGCTCGAACTCGTCGAAGCGGCAATGCCTATCGCAAAGCCGCCGGTGTAGCCCGCGGCCAGCGATGTTTCCGGCACGCCGGCGGGGCCGATCACATCGGACAGGGTCCGCTCGCTGGTGGCGAGATCGATCGAGACCTGCTCGTTCTCGTCTGCGTCCAGCACGACGCGGCCCTGCTGATGCAGCACGCGGCGGTAGTGCTTGCGCGCATCGAACGTGTCGCGACTCCGGTCGGCCTTCATGGCGCTCTCCTCGTCACTGTTGACCTGGGACTGCCCACACTAATTAACAACAAGCCCTAGCTTGCATGGATCACCCCGGCCTCGAGGCCAATCCGCAGATACTCGCTCAGACGGAACCTCAGGTTCGCTTCGCGCCGCACGTTGTACATGCCGTGGAAGAGCCCCATTTCGTCGCCGCTTTCGGCCCCCTGGGCCAGTTCGGCGGGACCGCTGTCCGCGAGTTGCAGATAAGCGCCCGCGCCAGCCTGGCGGCTCACGAAGACCGGCTCGACGCGCAGCGCCTCCTGTGCGGCAATCGCCTGCTGGGCCGCGCTGTCGAGCGGCGCCGCCGAGGCCGCGCCGGCAAGCGCCGCCGCGATCGCGAGATCGGGCTGGCAGCGAAAGCGCTGCGGCGTGAGCGAGCCCGGCGGCACGTAGCTGTAGCGCACGCACCCGCCCTGGGTCCGCTCGAAGCTCGCCACGCCCGTGACGATGCTGTTCTCGATCAGGCTCGTCTCGCGCGCGGCGATCGTGCCAAGCACCGTCGTCGCGGCGAGATCCACCTCCCCACACGGGCTCGTGCCATCCGCGCCGGCAATCGCAGGGGCGGTATCGGCGCCGCCGTCGAGCGCGCTGTCCGTCACCGAGATCGTCACGCGCTCGTCCACCTGCAGCGCGGCGCATAGCGCGTTCGCAATCGTGAGCGTGCCGCCGCCGTCGTAGGACCAGACCAGCGGGCCGCACAGCGTGCAGTGCTCGACGATCAGCGTGAACGCGCTGTCGGTGGCGGCGAGCGCGCCGCTCGATGCACTCGATGCACTGGCCGAGCTCGATGAACTCGCCCCGCTCCCCGGGCCGTCGCGCACGACGATCCCGCCGAGTGCGCCCAGCCCGCGCAGTGTCACGCTGCCGCCCGCAACGGCGTCGATCAGAATGCGCCCGAGCACGACGGGTCGCGTGTCGGCGCCGGCGCGCACGACGAGCGGCGCCGCGTCCGGCGTCAACGCGAAATCGCCCGCGAATGCGCCGCTGTCGCCAATCTCGAACAGACCGTGCCGCATCGACGCCGGCACCGCCGACGCAAACGCGCTCACGACCTGCGCGGCCCCCTCCCCGGCACCGGATGCCTGGTAGTACAGACCACCGCCATAAGGCCCGCCGAACACATAGGCACAGGCGACGCGCACCGGTTGCGGCGGCGCGCCGTTGAACATCAGCCGCCCCAGCTCCGGATCGATCGAGACGCGAATCGCCGGATCGGAGGGTGCGCTCCACTGGGCGAGATTGCAGCAGCAGATCGCCTTGGCGTCGACGGCCGTGCCGCTCGCGTCGAGCACGGCCAGCACCGGCGGCGCGCCGAAGAACGGCGACTGATAACCGGGCGTCGCGCGCAGCGCTTCCAGGTCGACATAGAGCGCGTCGCGGCGCAGCGCAAACGGCACATTCGCGCGCTGCGCGATGGTGAAGCTCTGCGCGAGCGGCTGGGCCGGATTCACGAGCGCGACATCGCGGCCGAACGGATCGAACGTATAGCGGTTCGGTCCCACCTCGCGCGCCGTGCTGAACGCCTGCGGGCCGAGCGCGCCTGTCATGCCGGACGTGCCCGTGGAGCTGCCGCGCACGGCCAGCATCGCGCCGCCGTACGCCAGCAGCCGCCAGACGAAAAGCCCGACATTCGGAATGTTGTAGCGCCCGCGCGCGCTCGCGATGCGGCGCACGTCGGCGCTGCGCGTCATCGTGTCGAATGCCGAATCGAAGTCGGCGGCGCTCTGGAAGCCGTGCACGTCGACGCACGCGTTGCCGGGCCGCACGTGATTGCGCACGTACTGCGACACCGCCAGCAGCTGGAAGAACTCCACCGCCACGCTCGGCCAGCCGGTCACGTCGAAGCCGAGCTGGTCGAGCACCGCAACGGTGCCCTTGCGGCGCCGGTAGCCAATCGTGTCCGCGACGTCGGCGCGCGCGGTCGAGTTCGCGGGCGGAATCGGCCGCAGCGCCCGATAGCCGATCAGCTCGCCGATATAGGGAATCACCCACGGCGCGCAGGTCTGGATGAACAGGTCGTCGTAGAGCTGTTCGAGATCGGCGTCGATGATCTGCGCCTGTTGCGTGAGCACCTTGATCAGCGCGCGCAGCGTGCAGCCCGCCGCCGCATCGCTGGTGCGCACCGTGACGGGCAGCAGCCCGTAGATCGAATCGACGTCGAGCGGGTTCATGTGTGCACCACCGCAGGCAAGGGTCCGGTGTCGATCATCAGCAGCTCGGCGCCCGCGAGCGCGCCGCCCGTCAACTGCGGCGGCCTGGCGATCAGCGCATCGCCGGCCGATGGCGAAGTCGCGCTCACGCTGGCCGAGCCCGGGGTGTCGAGCGCGTCGAGCGTCAGCGCAATCACGCCGGGCACGTTTTGCAGCACCGCAATCACCTCGCTCGCGTGGACCGGCTGCATGAAGCTGCGCGCGTCGAAGCCGAAGGCCGCGCGCAGCGCGCTCCTGGCGGCCGCGACTACCGCGTCGGCGTCGAGCGAGGGATCGACGCTCAGCGTCGCGCCCACCGTGAACACGCGCGGCACGTAGGCGCACAGCGCGATGGGGAAGGTGCCGTCCGAGGCGGCCAGCATCGCCGCCAGCAGGTTCGCAAACGGCGTGGACGCGGGATCGAGCGCCGCGCCCTGCGCGCCCGCCACCGTCACGCAGGCCACCTGGCGGCGGCCGTCCCACGCCCACACGGCCTGCGCCTTCGCGATGGCGGCGCTCGCGCGCGCGAAGTCGCCCACGTCTTCGAGCGTCACGATGCGATCGAGCGCGCGCACCCGGATGGGCGCATTCAGGCGCGCCGAGTCCAGCGTTTCAGGGTCGCCGCCGCCCGCGGCGGCCACCGGATTGATCACCGACTGCAGGCCCGCGGGCCGCGTGAGCAGCGTGGAGATGCGCCCCGCCGCCACGTTGCCCTCGCTGCCGATTCCCTGGCGATAGGTGGCCGTCACGTTGTTCGTGCCGCTCGGCAGCCGGGCGCCGCCGTCGACGCCATCGCCGAACTCGACCACGGTATTGCCGGACGCGTCGATGAAGGTCGTGAACACGCGCGCGGCCGATCCTTGCTCGACGAGCCAGGGCACCTCGCTCCACGCAGCGCCGTTCACGCGCACGGTGAGCGTGGAAGCGGTGCCCGAGGGCGTGGACGCGCTCACGTAAGTCAGCGGCGGCTGCTTGAGCGTGAAGCGCTGCCACGTCGCCGCGCCGCTGCCGCTGCCGAGAATCTCGCTCTTCGTCGCCCCTTCGGTTGCGCTCGCAACGTTCGCGTTGATCGCGACCGTGGCGGGGGCGTACGAATGCGTGAGCTGGAGATCGAGGCCGATCTGGGTGTAGCCGTCCACGAGCGCGAGCGAGGCGATCGTGCGCACCTCGCTGACGATGCGCCCCGACTGGTCCGACGCCGCGCCCGTGAGCGCGATCTGCTGGCCCACCTGGAGGCCGAGCTGCGCGCAGGCGAGCGTGATCGACGCGCCCGAGAGCGCCTCGGCGGCCACTTCGGCCGCGACGCCGTAGCTATCGGTCGAGCCGAGCACGGTGGCCGTGCGCAATGCGAGGTTCCCGTATGGCGACGCGGCTTGTTCCAGCTGGATCTGGGAGGCCTTCGCTGGCACAAAGTAGCTGATGTACGAACGTAGTGCGAGTCCCGCGCTCGCCGATACGACGCCGCCGAATATCGACGCGACACCGCCGAGCGTCGATGCTGCGTTGCTGCCGACCGTCGTAATGGCGTTGCCCAACTGGATCAGCGTGACTTTCGAGGCCAGCATGTAGCCGGTGCGCGAGCGCTGCGCGCTCGCGGCGATCTGCACCGCGACGGGCCCGCTCAGCTCCGGCGCCTGCAGCACCACCCAGCCGCCCACCACGAGCGCCGGATACACCTGATCGAGCGAGAGCCAGCCCGACGGGCCGTTCCACAGGCCCAGGTCGCTCTGGACGGTCGCGGCAGGCTTGTCCCAGTTCGGCAGCACGCTGGTGGCCCCGCCGCTGGTGCTGCCGATGGGCGTGAAGTTCGGCAGCGTTGCGTAGGCCGGCGCATTGTTGCCGAACAGCGCGGCGCGCACGCCCAGCCGGAAGACCTGGATGCCGGCTGCGGGGTCCGTGGCCGCATTCAGTGCGTTGATGTTGTCCTCGAGCTGCTGGATCGGCCATTGGAGCTTGCGCGCCTGCGCCACCAGATCCGCCTGGTCGCTCCACACGACGCCCTTCACCGCCGTTGACAGCGCCGCATCGCCGAGCGTGCCGGTGAGCGCCGGTGCCGCCGCGCTCGGGTCGGACGCGAGCACGGGCGCGGGGCCGCCGTTGTCGAACTGCACCACGGTGGTCTGCGTGGCCGTATCGAGGCTCACCTGCGCGACGCGGCTCACGCCGCCCGTCTGCTGGCCACTTGCGTCGGTCACGACCACGAGCAGCCAGTCGCCCGCCTGCACGGCGCCCACGAGCCCGGCCAGCCGCAGATGCCCCACGCCCGCGTTCGCCGCCGTGCTGGCGAGAGCGCGGCGCGTGCGCACCTTCAGCGCGTTCCAGCTCGCGCGCGCCTCGATGGGCGCGATCGTCTCGTAGGTGACGGGCTGCCCGCCGGCGGCGGGCACGCTCTGCGCCTGCAGGCCGGCGGCGACCTGCACGCACGGCGGCGTGAGCACGGCCTGCTGGCCCGACGGCGCCGCGCCTGGCACCGCCGGTGGCGGCGTCTGCAGCGTCAGTGCGAGCGGCACGCTCGCGGCCACGCCCGGCGCGAGCCGGTAGCCCACCAGCTTCGCCAGCTCCTGCACGGAAACCGGATCGGTCGCGGTGCCCAGATAGTGTTCGTTCGCGCTGCGCTCGCTATAGAACGTGAGGATGTCGCACACCACCGCGAACGCGTCGACTAGCGCGATCGTGAAGTCGTCGTCGCTGCGCGTCTTCAGCGTGACAAGGCCGCCGGTGCTCGACATCGCGTCGACCATGCTCGCGCGGAACTGCGCCCACGTACCCACGCGGTATGCGAGCGCCGGGAGCCCCGGCCGGTTGGCTACGCTGGCCGGCGTCTCGTTGCCGACGCCGGTGCAGCAGTTGCAGTCGCAGTTCGCGTTCATATTCGCGTTCATATCCCACCATCGACGCTCAACTCGAACTGGCCGCGATCCGGGAAGTCCGGATCGTTCGCAAGCTCGAATAGTTCGGTCGCGCCCGGCTGCAACACGCCGCTGGCGAGGCCGGCGGCATCCGGCGCCTGCGCGCGCTCGAAGCGCGTGACCGTCACCGAAGCCACGCCCGCCAGCTGCTGCGCGGCGGTGATGAGCGGGCTCAGGTAGAACGGCTCGCCCATCAGGAAGCGCTGCGCGTTGAAGAGCCCCGGCGTGCCGTCGGGCTGCAGGCCGCTCGTGAAGATCGCGAGCAGCAGTTGCGCGAGATCCGCGGCCACATAGCCGGGCGCGACACATACATGCATGGCCATGTTCAGCGGCACGCGCACGGCGTCCTCGACTTCGAGGTCGTGGCCCGCCATCCGGTAGGCCGCCAGATACGCTTCGAGGCTCGTCTTGAACGCCGTGTCGACGGCCACGCCGCCGGTGCGCTCGACCGTGACGAACACCGTCGTCCAGGAACCGGTCCAGCGCAGGCTCGCCGACGCGCGCAGCACGCCCGCGAACTGCATCGTGCGGTCCACGTAGTCCTGCGCGGTGACCGCGCGCTCCTGCTGGCGGAACGCCACGGGCGCGTTCTGCCGCGCGTGCTCGATCGTCTCCGGATCGCGTCCGCCGAATGCGGGCAGCGGATTCGTCACGCTCACGATATAGCCGCCGCCGGGGAACGCACGGTCGATCAGCGTGATCGAATCGGCGCCGACGTTGCCCGCCGCGCCGTTGCCCACGCGGTACTGCGCGCCGAACGTCATGCCGGTCTCGACCGCAAGGCCGTTCACGCCGTCGCCGAAACGCAGATACGTCGTGCCGTCGTTCTCGATTTCCGTTTCGAAGGCGGGCGCGTCGCCGCCGATCCCCACGCCGAGCAGATCGCCCACCGCGTACCAGTCGGGCGGGTTCCCCGCGACGCCGCCGCCCTCCAGCGTGACCGCCGGCACGGTGTCGGCGGCGCTCCAGATCGCGGCCTGCGCGGCGCTCTGGATCGGCTGCGTGTCATCGGCCGGCTGGTCGCCCACATACGGGTTGGCCGCCGCGATCGTCACGCCCGGCTGCGACAGCGCCGGCCGGTAGCGGCCATACGCCGGGAGCGCCGCAAGCGGCTCGGGCATCGTTTCGAGCGGGGCGCCCAGCGTGCGCCCCTGGTCGGCAAGCACGACGCAGCCGTACGCCACGCTCACTTCGGAGAGCTGCTGGCTCTGGTGCGCCGCGTCCGTGATGCTCGCGAGGCACAGTGGAAAGGTCAGCGCGTCCGCGTCGTGCCAGACGATGCGCGTGAGCGGCGTGAGCGTGAGCGGGTCGATGCTGTTCACGCCGTCGCGCACGAGGCGCACCGCGCAGCGCTTCGCGGGGTCGGCGTCCGCAGCCTTGCCGGTGTTGGGCCCCATCGCCTCGGCCAGGATCAGAATGTCGCCGCGCGCAAGCTTGTACGTGCCCGCCAGCGTCGCCGTGGTTGCGCCCACCGGCAGGCACAGCGTCTGTGCGCTCCACGCATAAAGCGGCATGGTGCTGTTGTTGGCGAGCAGCGCGCGCGGGTTCGGCTGCGGCTGCCCGGCGTTCGTGTAGCGGTCGGCCAGCACCTCGAAAAACACCGCGCCCGCCGCGTTCGCCGCGTTGTAGGTCTGCGAATCGCGCGGCAAGTCCGGCGTTCGCGCGCCGTCGAATATCGTGCAGCAGCGCGTGCCTGCCGGCACGCCGCCGGGCAGGTCGCCCGCGAGCTGCAGCGCGAGCCACGCGCGCGCATTGCTGCCGTCGTCGAGCCGGTAGTCGACGAGGCGCACATGGCGCCGCACCGAGGTGCGCAGCCGCGCCGTGCCCAGATACGCCTCCGTGTCGATCACGTCGTGCCGGTAGCCGAGCTGGTCGGCCACGTAGGCGAGCGTCTCCACCACGGCCACGCCGAGATCCGCCGCGTTGCGCTCGCTCCAGCGCGGCGCGAGCAGCGACATACGGTCGAGCATCACCTGCACGAAGGCCGGATAGTCGCGCGCCAGATAGTCGATGTCGGGCGGCGTCGCCACGGCGGGCGCGCACGTCATGGACGTCTTGCAGTCGAACTGCTTCGCGCACTCGACATGGAAGGCGAAGCTCGCGCTGCACAGCACCGGGTCGAAGCCGGCCGGCGGCACGAGCGGATCGGGCGGCTCGGCCGCGGGCAGCGGCGCGGCGGGGGCACCGAGTTCCAGCGTGTAAGTCGAGAAGTCGCCCACTTCGCTCGCGGTCACGACGAGCTGGTTGGTCGCGCCGCGTTGCGCGGAGACCACCTCAATCGAGGTAATGCGGTCGCCGCCCGTGATCCAGACGAGGCTCTTCGAGAGCTTCGCCCCAATCGCGCTCGCGAGCGGCGGATCGACATCGGTATTGATGTCGAAGATGAACTGCACGACGATGCGCGCCTCGTTGGACGGATCGACCTGGATGAAGTCGATGCCGTTGACGGCCGCCAGGTGCGGGTCGGTGCCCGAGCGCCGCACCAGCTCGCGCCGGACATCCTGTGCGGACAGGCTCACACGCTTCTCCCGAACACGGCGGTCGCGGTGGCGCCGCTTTGCCGGTCTGTGTAGGCGATGCGGATCGTCAGCGAGGCGTCGTCGCCCTGCACGTCCACCTCCGAGACGGCGATGAGACCGCCCAGCCAGGTCTGCAGCGCGCCCATCACCATCACCTGGGTCATGGCCGCGAGCGCCGGGCCGTTGGGGTCGAACACGAGCCCGAGCACGCCGCTGCCAAAGGTCGGGCGCATCACCCGCTCGCCAGGCGTCGTGAACAGCACGGCCTGGATCAGGTCGTTCAGGTGCCGCACCGCATCGGCCTCGGCGGTGCGGCCGCGCCCGTCGATGCGGTAAGGCACCGCGATCGGCAAGGCGGGGCCGACGTTGGCCGGCGCATTGAACGCGGGGGTGCTGGGGGTGCTCGGGGTGCTCATAGCGCGACCACCCGGGTCTGGGTCGAGACGATCATCGGCGGCCCCTGCGGCACGCCGCTCGCGCTCATCGCCAGCCCCGTCGAAGCCTGCGTGATGGGCGGCGAGCCGTTCACGAGCACGCGCGTGGCGGGCGTGAGCCAGGTCACGCGCAGGCACGGCTGCGGCGGCGGAATCGTGAACGCGCAGCCGGCAACGAGGTACTGGTCGGCGAGCGTCGCAACGGGCATGCCGCTCACGAGCACGCGCGGGCTGCCCGGCAGCACCGCGATTTGCCCGCCGTGCGGGCACATGCCCACGGCGCCGACATGATAGAGAGGACCGGCCATATGCATCTCCCTGATTGCGCCAATTCGTACTCCGACAGGTTTCTAGATCACGGTGAGCGCGCCTTCGTTGACGGTCACGGTCGGACCGATCAGCGTGAGCGACGCGCCCTTGCCGTTCTGGATGTAGATGCCCGTGTCGTTGACGATCAGCGTCGCGCCGGTGGTGCTCTTGAGCATGATGCCGCCCGTCGGCCCCGGCACGTCGCTGATCATCAGCGTGTTTTGCAGCGTCGTTTGCAGCACGATGGCGGCCACCTCGGGCGGCGCGGCGTGCAGGAGCGCGGGCACTTCGGCCGCCTCGCCCCAATAGCAGCCGCTCCAGATGGGGTAGTCGGGGTCGCCCTGCTCGAACTCCACCCACACGCCCGAGCCCATCGGCGGCACCATCGCGAAGCCCATCTGGATGCCGGCCACCGGCACGCACGGCATCGCCCACGAGGTGGGCACGAAGGTGGACACGTCGGGCACGATCACCTGGATGCGGCAAATTTGCATCGGGTCGACGTTGTTGATCACGGTCGCGCGATATTTGCCGAAAAACTGCTGCGACGCGTTCGAGCTTTCCTTCTCGAGCGAGGCGCCCGCTTGCGTGGATGACGCTTCGTAGTCGCTCATGACGGGATGCTCCCCAAAGTCGAGACGAGCCCGTTGCGGCTCAGTTCGAAGTCCTGCTTATATTCGCCGCGCTTGATCTGATGCGTGACGCCGTTCACGTAGTAAAGCCCGTCGAAGGCGAGACCCGCGCCGCGCAAGCCCACCAGCGAGCGCGGCTTGAGCACCTGGCCGTAGCGCAGCACGTTGAGCGTGCCGCTCGCGCTCACGGCTTCGGCGCTGGTCGAGGCGCGTGCCATCGCGATCAGCGCCGCGCGCATCGCGGACCACTTCGCCGCGCCCTTGGTGATGTCGATGCGCGTCGGGATCGGCTCGATCGCGCCCAGCGGCGGATTGAGCGGCGTGATGTCGCCCACCGCGATGGGGATCGGCGTCTTCGTGATGGGCTCCTGGATGGTCACGATCGGCAGCGCCTTGCGCGTGTTTTTGAAGGTGAACTGCAAGTGCTCGACGTTCGTGTACGCGTCGGCGTCCAGCGCGAGCGCGGGCTGCACGGGGCCCACCTTGATCTGCGGCCCCCAGTACGCGATGCTCTGGCCCGGCTGCGGGCCCGGGTCCTGATAGAACACGTAGCCGACCTGGTCGGCGAGGCGCCGGATGTGCTTGAGGTCCGTGCCCTTCTGGCGCGGGATGCGGTCGATCGGCAGCGGCACGTCGATCAGCACGCTCGGGATCACCATGGGCGTGACGCCCAGCACCAGGTACTTCACGAGCAGCAGCGCGACCTGCGCCTCGGGCGGCATGGCGGGCAGCGGCAGCCCGCTCGTGTCGAACAGATCCATCACGCGCGTGAGGTCCTCGCCGATCACCGTGAGCGTGGTCCTGCCGTTCTGCACGTCGGTGCCGATGTGGTGGTCGGTCATCACGCCGTCGATCAGCACGTTCATCGAGCCGTTCAACGTCACGGCGACCACCACGCGCATCACGGGCGGAATCGCGCCGCCCGCGAGCAGGAAGATCGTCTGCAGCGGCGAGTCCACGTCCACGAGGAAGTTCAGCTCGAAGCCGCTCGTGCCGACCGCGCGCGCCGTGACCTTCACCGACTGCAGCGCGTCGATCATGGTTTGCGTCGCCTTGATCGGGACGACCGGCCCGATCCACAGCGATAGTTCGATTGCGTTGGTCATGGCATTCACATTGGACGGGTCACGTTGGGGCTCGCCGGAGCGCGCGAGGCGTACCGACGCCCCGTTGGGGAGCCGCTACCGAAGGGAGCGTGGGGGCTCATGTCAGTACTCGCCGGGCCGCCCCAAGGGTACTGACGCCCCCTTGGGGGGGCAGCGACCGAAGGGTGCGTGGGGGCTCATGTCAATGCCCCTGGCGCGGTCGCGGGCAGCGGAATCTTGACCTTCACGATGCCTGCCGGCGGCGCGGGCAAGCCCGGGCCGGGCGGCACCGGGGGCGCCGCTGGCGCCAGCGCGTCGGCGGGATGCACGGCGAGGTTCGCGTCGGCGATGCGCCAGTACAGGAGCGGATCGCCCAGATAGCGCGCCGCGATCACGTCGATGCGGTCGCCCTGCTGCACCTGATACATCGTGAGCGTCGGAAAGCTTGCCGCCGCCGGGATGATGCGCCGCTTCACATAGCGGATCACGGCGCCGCCGGCGGTGCTCATTTCCAGCACCGGCAGGCCGTAGTAGCGGCTCGAAGTGTCGTAGCCGCTCGCGGGCAGTGCGCCCGCCGCGAGCAGCGCGCTCAGCATGTCGCTCATGGGATCCCCGTGATGCCGAGATTGGCCAGCGTCCCGCCTGCTGCGAGTTGCGCGAGACGTTCCTTTTGCTGTTGGTACGCGAGATAGATGCTGCCGCCGCTCGACGCGTACGGCAGGTCGTCGATGCTCAGCACGCGCAGGCCGAGCGAGACCTTCGCGCGGATCGGATTGAGCGCGCTGTCGAACATTTCCTCGGTGATGCTGAAGTCGGTCACGCGCACCGGCACGACGCGGTTGCGGCTCCAGACGAACAGGGCGAGCGGCGCGTCCATGGGCGCGATCTCGAGCACGCCCTGGCGCGCGTTCGCGTCGGCGGCGGCGAGCTGCGCGGTGCTCGGATAGATCATCGTCTCCAGCGCGGCAAGCTGCGGCGCGATGCCGTTGCTCACCGTGGCCGCGTTGTTGCCGGGGTCGGCGAGCGCGTCCGCGGCGTCGATCTCGGCGTCGAACTTGAACGTCTCGATCGCCACGCCCTTCAGGCGCAGCTGGTCGACGTGCGGGCCGCTGTCGCTGCCCACGCCCTGCACCTGCAGCGTGCGCGAGAGCGTCTCGGGGTTGTACTGCAGCGCGATCACGCGCAGCACGGCGGCGTTCGCGGGATCGACGAGGACAATGCCGGCTTTGAGCATCATCGACTCCCTGGGACCGGACGCGGTGTGGCGGCCGGCGTTTGCGGGTGGGTTTGTGGCTGTGTTTGTGACTCGATCTGCGGCTGCATTTGATGATGTGTTTGTGGCTCCATCTGCGGCTGCGTTTGCTGCTGCGCTTGTGGCTGTGTATGTGGCTGCGTTTGACGCTGCGAACGCCGCTGCGTTTGCTGCGTGCCGGTCACGCCGCGCCACACG
The DNA here is from genome assembly GCF_004353915.1 of Paraburkholderia silviterrae. Lineage (GTDB taxonomy): Bacteria > Pseudomonadota > Gammaproteobacteria > Burkholderiales > Burkholderiaceae > Paraburkholderia > Paraburkholderia silviterrae. The sequence continues at coordinate 32,692 of NZ_SMRP01000045.1, forward strand.
CGCTCGGCGAGCATCGCGCCGAGCGACGCCGGTGTGCTGTGCGCGCTGCGCTGCACGTCGAGCGCATGCCACGCGTCGAGCGACGCGCTGCGATAGCCACGCGCGGCATCGTCGGCGAAGCGCTGCGTGAGCGCCTGCGCCAGCGCGTCGGCGATCGCGCGCCGCTCGCGCGCGTCGAAGCCTTCGAGCGTGAGCGTGTCGATCGTCACGACGATGCGCGCCGGCTTCATGCCCAGCCTCCCATCTCGACATCGCTGGGCCGGCGTTCGAGCTTCGCGCACTCGGCCAGCGCGGCGCGGCGCAGATGCCGCATCGACACGGCAGAGCCCGCGTCGGCGGCGAGAAAGGCCGCGTAGATGACGATATTGCGGATGCTGCCGCCCGCCACGTTCAGCCGCGCGAGCTGCGCGAAGTCCACGCCATCCACGGGCACGCCGCTCGCGAACAGCCGCTGCCAGATCTCCATGCGCTGCGCGTAGTCGGGGAACGGGAAGCTCACCACGAAGCGCAGCCGCCGCATGAACGCCGGATCGATCGCGTTGCGCAGGTTCGTGGTGAGGATCGAGATGCCGCGATACGACTCCATGCGCTGCAGCAGGTAGCTCACTTCGAGATTCGCGTAACGGTCCTGGCCTCGCTCCACTTCGCCGCGCCGCCCGAAGATCGCGTCGCACTCGTCGAACAGCAGGATCGCGCCGCTCGCCTGCGCGGCGTCGAACACACGGCACAGGTTCTTCTCGGTCTCGCCGATGTATTTGCTCACCAGCTGGCTCAGGTCCACGCGGAACACGTCGAGGTCGAGCGCCGTGCCCAGCACTTCGGCCGCCATGGTCTTGCCCGTGCCGCTCGGCCCGTGGAAGAGCGCGGCGAGCCCGAGCCCGCGCTCGTCGCCGCGCGCGATGCCCCAGTCGTCATGCACGAGGCCGCGATGGCGCGCGTGCGCGAGCACGTCGCGCAGGGTGTCGAGCTGGTCGGCGGGCAGCACCAGCTCGGACCACGCGGTGCGCCGCGCGAGCCGCTGCGCGAGCACGGCAAGCTCGTTGCGCCCGCCCGCGCGCGCGGCGCGCCAGAGCCGCGTGCCGATGGGCGCGCCCGTCTCGGCGTGCGCGCGCCGCGCGATCGTCTCGATCGTCGCGGCATCGAAATCGAATTGCGCGGCCACGGGCTCGATCGCTTCATCGAGCGCGTCGCTCGTGCCACCGCTCATGCCGCCGCTCGTGCCGTCGTTGTTGCGCTCGCGCGGTGCGAGCCCGCTGCCCAGCGCGGCGCGCCACAGCTCGCGCTGCTCGGCGCGCAGCGGGCGTACGACGTCGAAGACGTGCAGCGCGCGCCGGCCGTAGCGCGCCGGGTGCCGCGCGCCCACCGCGACCGGCGTCGCGAAGCGCTCGAGAAAGTGACCGAGGCTCATGCGCGCGGTGGCGTCGGGCAGTTCGTGAGCGTCGATGAAAAGCGCCGCGCCGCGCAAACGCGCCTCGCGCTCCCAGCCGCGCGCACGGGCTTCCAGCTCGTCGGCCCGAGCACCCAGCACGGCGGCGTCGAGCGCGAACGTGAGCAGCCCGAGCTGAGCGAACGCATAGGCGGCCACCTGCTGCTGCCCGCCGCGATCGTCGCCGGTGAGGAGCACGAGCGGCTGCGTCGCGCGCGCGAGGTCCGGCGCGAGCACCTCGGCAATCTCGCGCGCAACGGCGGCGTGCGTGGCCACGAGTGCGGCAGGCGGATCGATGGGGCTCACGCAGCCGTCGATGCGCGCATCGAGCTCGCTTACGCCGGTCAACTCGTGCAGGAAGGCTTCGTCGATGCGCAGCGGCGCGAGCGTGAGCGGCCCGCCCCGCCGGAAATCCACGAGCCCCCAGCGACGCAGCGGGCCCGATGGGGAGAGCGCGCTCCAGTGGGCGTCGTCGAACGCGGCGAGCGCAAGGCCGAAGTTCGGGTAATCGCGCGCCGGGTCACCTTGGGCGAACGCGCATAGCGCGCCGAAACCGGGCGCGAGTTCGATGCCCGCGCACATCACGACGATCCGGCGTTCGAACGTCGAGAGGCCGAGGCGCAAGCACGCGATGTCGAGCGCGCTGTTGCAGGCGGCGAGTGGTGCGTCGGCAGTGCCGGCTTGATCGGCTTGATCGGCTTGATCGGCTTGATCGGCTTGATCGGCTTGTTCGGCTTGTTCGGCTTGTTCGGCTTGTTCGGCTTGTTCGGCTTGTTCGGCTTGTGCCGCTTGTGCCGCTTGTGCTGCTTGTGCCGCTTGTGCTGCTTGTGCCACCAGATCCGGCGCTTCGGCGTGTTCCGGCCACGCGCCTTGCGCCGCTGCGCCCTCGCCCACCGCAGCGCGCCCCGCGCCCGTACCCGCGTCCGCCGCCGCATGCGCGTGCCGCTCCAGCAGCGCGCGCACGCGCGCGATCTCCGCGGCGAGCGCGCACTGGTTGGCTTCGAGCCACGCGGACAGGGCATCGTCGAGCTTCAAAATTGCACCTGTGGGCTCACAAAGGCATGCGTGCCCGGGTCGAGGTCGAGCGGGCTGTCGACGCCATCCACGCGCACGCGCACCAGGTACAGGCCGCCCGGCACGCCCTGCGTGTTGATCGTCACCGAGTCGGGCAAGGCAATGCCGTCCGCCGCGGCGTCGAACATGTAGCTCTGCGGCGCGGTGCCGGCCGGCGGGTCGAGCCGGTTGAGCAGCAGCGAAACCTTCTGCGTGGCCACGAGCGCCGGGTCGAGCGTCACGGTCACCGGCACGATGGGCGGCTTGACCGAGTTGTCCGGCGCGCCAAGCGTGATCAGATAGTTGTTGGGTGGCGTGGCCGAGCGGCGCACGCGCGGCTGCAGCATGAAGGTCGCCACATTCGACTGGGCGAACGTGACGGGCGGCGTTGCGTCGAACTGGACCTGGCGCACGACCGTGAGCGTGTTCAGGCCCGCGCTCAGTGGCGGCAGCGTCACGCTCACCGCCGCGCCGGTGCCGATCACGGTGGGCGTTTGCGGCGCCCCCGCATTGCCGCCGAACACGACGACGGTGCTGGCGCCGGTGAGGTTGGAGCCGGAAACGATGAGCGTCGCGTTCGGCGCGTACGGCACGATCTGCGGGGCGATCGCATCGATGACAGGCTCGACGAACGGCTTCACCACGAGATTGCGGCTCAGCACCGGCAGCGGCGCGATGACGGGCCTGCTCGTTTCGATCAGCAGCACGGAGACCGCATAGGCCGCCGACACGCGGAACTTGCTCTGGAACGCGGTCCACAGCTTCGAAAGCTCCTCGGTGCCGATCTGCTGCGGGACGATCTTGACCATCTCGACCTGGTTGGCGAGGTCCGCGCTCGCGAGCGCCTTGTCGATGGGCGTGGCCGGCGCCTGGAACACCTTGGCGATCTTGTCGCGAAAGAGCACCGGCACTTCGTGGAGCGCCTGCATGCCGATGCCGAGCATGATCTGGGCCTCGTAGTCGCCGGCGCTATAAGCCGTCAGCAGGTAATGCAGATCGATCGCGAGCGGCGCGCGGCCGATCACCGAGCCGTCGCTCGCGCGGGTGGGCAAGCCCACCTCGCGCCAGCCCGGGTTGTAGGTGACGTGGTACAGGAACAGGTTCAGATTGGTCACTTCGCCATCGGCGCTGGTGACGAGATGATCGGGCGGCGCGGACGAGGTCGTCGCGCCGCCGAGCAGCGTCGAGAGCGTGAGCCGCGCCGCCGCGACCGCGTCGTCGATCACGGCTGCAATGACGCGCGACGTCGCGGCAATCGCGAGCGCGGTGCTCATTGCCGCTCCCGGTCGCGCGTGCGCAGGTAGGCGTCGAGCGAGGGACGGCGCGGCCCGGCGGCGCGCTCGCGCGCGCTCGTGCCCGGTGCTGGCGCCGTGGCGGGGGCCGCGACCGCGCGCACGTCGATATGGCCAATGCGCACCGTCACGGTGGGGGGCTCGCTCGGGCGCGCATCGCGGCGCGCCGCCTCGCGGCCGCGTGGCTCGCGTGGCACGCCATCGGGATGCGCGCGCTCGATGCCGGCAAGCGGTGCCCCATCGGACGGCCATGCGCGGAGCGGTGCGGCCGTCGCGGGGACCGCGCCGTCCATCTCCGCGCGATCGCCGGTGAAATGCCGATTGCGTTCGGCATCGCCGTTGTCGTGTAGCGAGGTGCGCAACGGTAAGAGACGTGGCGCGGCCGCCCCAGTGAGCGCCGCGCCGCGTGATGCGCGCCGCGCTTCATGCTGCGGGTCAGTGGGCGACGCGTCGAGCGTGTACGGCCATGGCCCTTCGTGCCCGCTCTGCTCGCGCGGCTCGTCAAGCTGCGTGATGCGGCGCTCGCGCACGCCCCGCGATGCGCCCTCGCGGCTCGTCTCGTACGTTTGCGCATCCAGGGCTGGCGCATCGGCTGGCGCCCACGCGGGCGCGTCGCCGTAGCGGTAGCGCGGCCGGGGACGCAGCCGCGGCCCCTGCCCCGTCGCGAGCGCCGCGATCCGTTCGAGATAGCGGCTCACCGTATCCGCTCCAGGTAGCGCCTGCGCCGTGCGTCGGGAAGCGCGAGAATCGCCGCCTCGGACCAGCCGTACGCGCTCGCGAGCGCATCGACGTCGTCGATCAGGTGCTGGGCGCGCGCGCTCAATTCGTCCCACAGGAACTCGCCGATATCGACTGCGAAGCGCAGCGCGTGGCCGCAGTCCGGGCACGTCATCGCCAGCTCGATCGACGAAGCGTCGCTCAGCCGCTCGATCGCGTCGGCAACGGCGTCGGTCACGGCGTCGCTAAGGTTGCCGGTCACGGAATCGCGGAGGTCGTCGCCAGGTCCGTCGCCGGGGCCGTCACTAGCGGCGCCATCAAGCGCCGCATCGACGGCCCGTGCGCCGCTGTGCTCGATGCAGCGCGCGATCAGCGTGCGAGCGGCCGCACGCGGCTCGGCGCAATCGGCAATCGACGCGAGGTCGTGGCTATCGGGCAAGCGAAAGGCGATCGTGCGTCCCGCGACTTCCACCGTCCCTCGATCGATTTCGCCGTCCGCGGCGCTCACGCTCGCGCGCGCCGACAAGTCGACGCTCGTGTCGAGCTTGCACGCGCACGCCTCGCACTCGGCCACACCCTCGACGAGCGGCCCGAAGGCCGCGACACGGCTCGCGATCAGCAGCTCGTCGCGCCGCCGCAGCGCGAGCCACGCGAGCGCGTCGCGCGGCTCGCCCGTGAACGCCTCGAGGATCGACAGCGCGCGGTCGATCGGATGCTCGCGCTCCCCTCGCTCCCACAGGGCAAGCAGCGTCTGGCTGTCCGGCAGGCTGCGCATCGCACGTCCTATGGGTTGAGGGTGGGCTCGGTCGGTTCGGTCACCGAAGTGTCGCGCTCCCACCCCTCGTTTTCGAGCTTGATATGCTGGATCGCCACGGCGTTCGCGTTCGCATCGAGATCGGGCTGTGCCTGGTACTCCGAAACCCAGCAGCGGAACACCTTGTACGCGATCACTTTCTGCCCCGCCTCGTTGTAGAGCTCGATGATGATGTCCTTGCGAAAGTCGGCGAGCGACACCTCCGCGCCGAGCCCCGCGCCGAGATTCCAGACCTTGTTCGCCCACGCTTCGAAGTCGAGGTCGTGCGTGACGCCGCGCTCGATCGTGACCGCGTCGAACTCGGTGCGGCCCGGCGATTTGCGCGTCGTGCTCGGGTCGCCGCCTTCGCGATGCTTGACGACCTCGGTCGTGCGCTTGAGCATGCTCACCTTGCTCACGCCCGCGACGTAGTGGCCGTCCCACTTCACCTTGAATTTGAAGTTCTTGTACGGATCGAAGCGTTTCGGATTGACACTGAATTGCGCCATGTTCGTGCACCTCACGAGGAGCCGGTCTGGCCGGCGAGCTGCTGGATCTGCAGCACCACGAACTCGGCGGGCCGCAGCGGCGCGAAGCCGACCAGAATATTCACCACGCCGACGCTCTGGTCATACGGCGTAGTCGTCTCGCTGTCGCACTTCACGAGGTACGCGTCCTTGGGCGTCGTTCCCGCGAATGCCTGCTGCAGGAACAGCGACTGCATGAACGCCTGCACGTTCAGGCGGATTTGCGACCACAGTGGCTCGTCGTTCGGCTCGAACACGACCCACTGCGTGCCGCGATACAGGCTCTCTTCGATGTAGAGCGCGAGCCGCCGCACAGGCAGGTACTTGTAGTCGTCGGTAAGCGCGTCGGCGCCGCGCATCGTGCGCGCGCCCCACACCACGCTGCCCGTGAACTGGAAGGTGCGCAGGCAGTTCACGCCAACCGGATTGAGCTGCCCGTTGTCCGCATTGGTCATCGGCACGCTCAGCCCCTGCACGCCGGCCAGCGCCGCCGCCGTGCCCGCGGGCGCCTTCCACACACCGCGCGTGGCGTCGGTCTGCGCGATCACGCCCGCCACCGCGCCCGAAGGCGCAAAGTTCGCAAGCTGGCCCGGCCGCAGCGGATCGGCCTCGACCAGCATCGGGAAATAGATCGCGCCGTAGTCGCCGCCCGCCGTGAGATTCAGGCCCGCGGGGCCCGCCTGCGCCTGCGCCACCGTGGTCCAGTCGCTCGGGGAATCGACCAGCAGCACAGCGCGGCGCGACTTGCAGTACACGAGCGCGAGCGGATACACCGTCGTGAAGAACACACTCGTGGACGACCACGTGCTCGTGTCGGGCGGAATGCACAGCAGGTTGAAGATGTCGGTGTTCTCGAGCGCGTAGATGCCGGTCTTGCTGCCGTCGACTGGCGTGTAGAGCTTCGGGTCGGTGATGAACGCACTATCCACGCCGCCGCTCAGATTCGGCCAGGGGCCGAGCGTATTGGGCGGATTCGGCGGCGACGCAAGCAGCGGCGGCTCCGCCGTGGCCGGCGGCGCGACGAGCGGGTTGGGCAGCACCGGCGTGCCGTCCGGGTTCTGCTGCATCAGCACCAGCTGCGATTCGATTGGCAGCACCTGGTCGATGCGCCGCGTGCCGTCCACGACCGAGACGTTGCGTATCGTTTCGCTCAGGCCGCTGCCGGTGTCGGTCACGAGCAGGTCGAACAACACGCCGGGGTCTGCATAGCCGAGGCTCGCGGCGACCGTGGCGTCGAGTTTGTTCGTCGCGACGTGCACCTGCACCGCGTTGCCCCACGTGCCCGGGCTTGCCGCCTGCAGCGCGAGGCCGATCGAGTCTGGGCCAGTCGCGTTCATGCGCGCGACGCCATCGCTTTGCGACGGCAACGAGAATGCCGAGCTGCTGCTCGAGGACGAACCGGAAACTGACGAAGCCGACGAAGCCGACGAAGCACTCGATGCACTCGATGCACTCGATGCACTCGATGCACTCGATGCACTCGATGCACTCGATGCGCTCGACATCGACGAGGTGCTTGTGCTGCTGCTCGATGGCGAAGACGCGGCCATCCAGACGCGCACGATCACGGCCTGACCACCGCCGTTTGCGAAGAAGTCGCGCACTGAATAGCCGAGCGGATAGCCCGCTACGATGCCGCCGAACTGGCGGCCGAAGTCGGAGAAGCTGTTGATCACCGTGGGCGAGTTGAGCGGACCGCGGGCCGCGCGGCCGACGAAGGCGGTGATCGAGGTTGGCACGCCCGTGATCGCATGCACGCCGCTCGGCAGCTCTTCGACGTATACACCGGGATAGTTCAGGGTAGCGGGCATGTGTCGACTTCCTCCAAAGAGGCGCTTAACAATGATCGCAAACCGCATTGCGCGGCTTGCGCCTGCCGGCCGCGCGCGACTAGCTGTGCGCGGCCCGATAGATCACGTGCCCATCGCGCAACTCGGTGCGGTGCGCGACCCCACGGCTCACGAGCCCGGCCAGTGCGCGCCGCACGTGCTCTTCGCTCGCGTTGGTGTGCCGCGGATCGAGCCACCAGCAACGAATCCCTTCGATGCTGTCTGCGGCGTTCGGATGCGAAGTCAGATAGGCAGCGATCTCGAACTCCAGACACCGAACCATTTCGTCGTCCAATGTCGACATATGCGCTGGCCGAAAGGTAGTGTAGGGGGCTGCGCGTGCCAAGGTTGCAAGCTCGATGCCAGGGGAAGGGGGCGCGGGTGGCCGCGCTGGTGTGGGGGTGGGGGTTGCCGCGTGGCGCGTGTGTGTAGATGAATTGCCTCACCTGGGATGCGTGATGGAAGCGCTGCCGTCTATGTCGCATATGGCTCCCGCCTCAGGTGGGGGATTTTTACTGCATGCGATGAAAGTCCTTCAATTGACAATGGCCTCGGCGTTGACTATTTTGAAAGCGCCCGAGGTAGGGCCGGCGATGCCGTAGGGTTCGAATCCCTGTGTAGATGCTGTGTCTGAAACAGCGAGACAGTTATCGGTTTTTTTGTCTCGCTTGTTTCTTTTTTTGGAGCGCTGGCATGCGCTCGCGTGCCTTGCTGTGGTTGAGCGCCTGCTGGGCGCAGGGCGTGGTTCGATTTTTGGTGCGGGTTTTTTTGGTTTTGGCCTTTCCTTGTTTTCATGTAGGTCTATTTGCGTTGCCCCTGTGCGGGGCGGCACCTACTTTTCTTTGCAGCCGCAAAGAAAAGTAGGCAAAAGAAAGCGGCTCAAACCGCCAGTGTGACGCAGTCCACCACTGCCGTGTATATCGGAGCGGCTCCGGGGCATCCGTCACCCCGCACACTCCGCCTTAGTGACAAGGGGCTCATCCTTCCCGCCGCGCGCTACGCGCGGGCGGAAGGGGCTGCAAGGAAAACCGGACGGGCTGCCGGGCGAATGCGCGAGAGTCTTGCCTGGCGAATGCGTGGGAGTGCTGCCGGATGAATATGCCGGAGTCCTACGAAAACATGTGCGCACCACCGGTTTTGGTTGTGCCCCACGGCGCGCGGAGCGCCGCCGGATGGATGAGCCCTTAGTCACTCCGTGTGACGA
>NZ_SMRP01000045.1:41614-45254 GCF_004353915.1 Paraburkholderia silviterrae
AACCCAAAACCAAAAAAACCATATCCATTCATCACCTTCAATTAAAATCCTGCCTTGCGATCCCATGCTTGCGCAGCAACTTCCCAAGCTCACTACGATCCTTACCCGACATCCGCGAAGCGAGACTAAGATTACCCCTCGATTTAGCAAGCAACGCTTCAATATACGACCGTTCGAAATCCGCAACTGCACGCGCCTTGGCGGCCTTAAAGTTCCCGAACGTCAGCGCATCGCCTTGCGCCCCGCGCGCTGCGGCGCGCGGCCAATCGACGTTCGTTATCTTCACCATTGAACCGCTCGCAAGAATGAATTCCCGCGCCACGAGATTCTCGAGCTCACGCACATTCCCAGGCCACCCATAGCCGTGCATAAAATCGATCGTATCCGGATGAAAAATCTTCGGCGGATCCGCAGAGCGCCGATTCAACCGCTCAAGAAACGTCTCAGCGAGCACCCCCACGTCCCCATCACGCTCGCGCAGCGGCGGCAAATGCAACGCCAGCACATTCAACCGAAACAGCAAATCCGACCGAAACTGGCCGCTTCGGACCATCGCCTTCAAGTCGGCGTTGCTCGTGCCAATAATGCGCACATCGGCGCACTGAACCGCTGATGCGCCGATCGGCCGGTACTCCTTGTCCTCCAGAAAGCGCAACAACGACACTTGCGCACGCGCATTCATCGCTTCAATTTCATCCAGGAACAGCGTGCCGCCATTGGCCTGCGCTACCAGGCCGGGTCGCGCCTCGCGCGCGTCAGTGAAGGCGCCGCGCGCATGACCGAACAGCTCACATTCGACAAGCGTCTCCGGCAATGCACCACAATTGACCGAAATGAATGGGCCATCGCGCCGCGCACTCAAGTAGTGAATCGCCCGCGTGACCAGTTCCTTGCCGGTCCCGGTTTCGCCGTACACGAGGACCGCCAGGTCGCTTGCGGCGAATTTTTCGACCGCCGCCATTGCGGCGAGAAAGGCGTGGGATGTGCCGATCAGGTTGAACCGTGCCAGGTCTCCCATTGGGTCTCTCCCGTAGCGCTGAACGAGGCTCACCAGCATCCGGTGACGCAGACGGATACCAACGAAATGGACGGCACTGGAATGACGTTATCGAACGGTGCGAGAAGTTGCTCACCACGTACCTTGCCTGGTTAGCGCGATGGCCAGCTCCTAATTTCTTTCATTTAGTTTAGCAACGCAAAGCGATCCGACAAGTCGCTTTTTTCAGACCATCGCACGATTGTTGCACAGCGTGTGGCGCGCACTACACTGATTGAAGACCGGTTCCTGATTCACTGAGTGCGATTAATTACTTCAAAAATAGAAGATAGCAATTGTCGTAAAAGGAATAACCAGGGCGGCCGCACGCCGTCCCCTGTCAACATCACACTGCTGCAAATCGGCGACGACGAATACTGGAAAGGCAGCCTGGCACGCCGCGTGCCGGTCAAACGGGATTACCTGGCCGCCCTTGTCAACAAACTCTGCGCGGCGGATCCGCAAGTCGTCGCTCTCGACTTCGATCTTCATTCGCCGGTAGTCGATGGAAGCTACAACGACAATCCCGAGTACAAAGGCGAGACCCTCACCCTGGTCGACTCGGTCAATAGAGCGGCAGCGTCCGGCTGCAAGGTCGTGCTTCCTGACGCCATGGATTGCGCATCGAATAACAGCTGTGTGCGCGAGGCCGGCGTGCTCGACGGCCATGACGTTGCGCTACGACATTGAAACGCGATGGAATTTCCCTTGCGATGGCCACGCCGTCGGCACGGAGCACGCAACCTACACGCTGCAAAGAGTGAGTGGCCAGTAGCGTGGCAAGTTCTCGAAGCGCGTCGTTGCCCGGCGCGGCCGCTGAGCGGGTGTCACGCACGCGCCTCGACCGCGGCCAGCCGGGCGGGAAGCTTTTCTAGCAGCGCGTCCACGGCTGCGCGCACTTTCAAAGGAAGGTGAAGGGTGTAGGGCCACACCGCATGGATCGCGTAGCAAATGCCCGGTTGGCCGGGCAGCAGCTCTTTCAGCTTACCCCGGCGCAGGGCGTCCCGAGCCAGCCAGTACGGCAGCCACGCGACGCCCAGGCCTGCGACGGCGGCATCCATCAACGCGCGCAAGTCGTCGGAGAGCAAGCGGGCTTCAGGCAGCCGTTCCTCGCGCTGGCCGTCGATCAGGAATTGCCAACGGTGCACCTGACCAAAACGCGCATAAGCCAACGCCTTGTGCCGCACGAGCTCCTCGACAGTCCTTGGGATACCGAATCGTTTCAGATAGGCAGGCGAGGCGCAGAATGCCATTTTGTGCTCGCCCAGCGCGCGAGCCACGAGGCCGCTGCTGTTCGGCAACGTGCCTACGCGAATCGCAAGATCGAAACCCTCTTCCACGAGATCGACCGCCCGGTCGCTGAACGACAGTTCCAGATTCAGCTCGGGGTTCCCAGCGGCCAGCTCGATCAGGATCGGCGCCACGCACAAATGGCCGAAGATCGCCGGCATCGACACGCGCAGCCGCCCTGTCATCTGCCATTTGCCGTTTTCGAGCAACGCCTCTGCCGCCTCGATCTCCTCGACGGCCCGCAAGCAGTGTTCGTAGAAGAGCGAGCCCTCATCGGTCAGGCTTTGACTGCGCGTCGTGCGCTGGAACAGCATGACGCCCAGCCGCTCTTCGAGGCGGGCGATGCTCTTGCCAACCGCGGACCGCGTGATATGCAGGCGCTCGGCGGCTTGAGTGAAGCTGCCCGCTTCCACTGCGGCGACAAAGACGTCAATGCCCTTCAGGTGATTTCGCATATCGCATGGAATTAGGGACAAACATTCTACATATACGCTCTATTTTATCGCTTTTCGGGAAAAATAGTGGATGCTAGGATCGGATCAATTCATCATCCATGCATCGACGCTTGCAATGACCCGAATTCTCGTACTCAAATCCAGCATCATGAGCAGCAAGTCGCAGACGAATGCACTGATCGACGATTTCCTGGCGCAACGCCGGGCCTTGGGTCATCGAGACGAAGTGCTCATGCGCGATCTGGTGAGCCTCGACCTGCCGGTGCTCGATGGCGAGCTGTTTCATGCGTTGCGTGGGGCGGAGAACCCCGGCGCGCGGGCAAGGCAAGTGGTGGCTCTGTCCGACGAGCTCATTGCTGAACTGAAAGGCAGTGATGTGCTGCTGATCGGTGCGCCCATGTATAACCTCAATGTGCCCACCCAGTTGAAGAACTGGTTCGATCTGGTCGCGCGTGCGCGGGTGACTTTCCAGTACACGGAGACTTATCCCAAAGGGCTCGTGGAAGGCGTTAAGGCGATTGTGTTCAGCTCTCGCGGCGGCGTGCACGTCGGGCAGGAAACGGACGCCGTTACGATGTATTTGCGGGCCGTGCTCGGTTTGATGGGTATTGGTGATGTCAGGTTCGTTTATGCGGAAGGGCTTGATGTCGTGCCTCACGGCGGTGAGGTGGGAATCGCGAATGCGCGTGAGCAGATGAAGGCTCTACTGGAGGAGGTTTGATGCGGGTTTTTTTGGTGTTGGCATTTCCTTGTTTTCATGTAGGTATATTGGTGTTGCCCCTGTGCGGGGCGGCACCTAGGGCCTGTCAGTAATTTCGTGTTTAGGGCATAACATCCCTCCAAGGAGGGTTTATGCCAC
>NZ_SMRP01000046.1 GCF_004353915.1 Paraburkholderia silviterrae
CACGTCGACCAACGACTACGAGACAAACCGCATCAACTTCAACGTCTCGACCGGCGGCGAGACCTCTGAGCTGGACTACAACCCGGCAGGCAGGGAAACCGACGTGCAGAACTATGTCGGCACGTTGACCAACGACTACGAGACAAACCGCATCAACTTCAACGTCGCGACCGGTGGCGAGACCTCGGAGCTCGACTACAACCCGGCAGGCAGGGAAACCGACGTGCAGAACTATGTCGGCACGTCGACCAACGACTACGAGACAAACCGGATCAACTTCAACGTCTCGACCGGTGGCGAAACCTCGGAGCTGGACTACAACCCGGCAGGCAGGGAAACCGACGTGCAGAACTATGTCGGCACGTCGACCAACGACTACGAGACAAACCGCATCAACTTCAACGTCTCGACCGGCGGCGAAACCTCGGAGCTGGACTACAACCCGGCGGGCAACGAAACCGACGTGCAGAACTATGTCGGCACGTCGACCAACGACTACGAGACGAACCGCATCAACTTCAACGTCGCGACCGGTGGCGAAACGTCGGAGCTGGACTACAACCCCGCAGGCAAGGAAACCGACGTGCAGAACTATGTCGGCACGTCGACCAACGACTACGAGACAAACCGCATCAACTTCAACGTCTCGACCGGCGGCGAAACCTCGGAGCTCGACTACAACCCCGCAGGCAACGAAACTGACGTGCAGAACTATGTCGGCACGTTGACCAACGACTACGAGACAAACCGCATCAACTTCAACGTCTCGACCGGCGGCGAAACTGAGGAGCTGGACTACAACCCGGCAGGCAGGGAAACCGACGTGCTGAACTATGTCGGCACGTTGACCAACGACTACGAGACGAACCGCATCAACTTCAGCACCACGACCGGCTGGGAAACGTCGGAGCTGGACTATAGCGCGGCAGGCAGGCAAACCGACGTCATCAATTTTTCGGGTGTCGCGAACAACGATTACGAAACCGGCGAGATGACATTCAGTACGACGACCGGTACTGAGACATCCAACACGATGTTCAATCCCTCTGGTCACGAAACCGAATATCAGCAGTTCCAGGGAACGGCCGGGAACGATTACGAAACGCTGGACGAGAAGTTCAACCAGTCTTCGGGGAATTATGCAACGGACGTCATCGCGTTCAATGGCGGTGGTATCGAGACGCAGGACGAGAAGTTCAACGCATCCACAGGTGCGCTGAATTCGGTGACGCTGTGGAACGGAACGAATCCCTACGCGTACGAGGAAGAATTTTCCAATGGCGGCAATTACTTCAACGAAATCGAGACCTTCAATGCGTTGACGGGCGCGCAGACAGGCGGTGGCATCTTCAATAGTGCAACCGGCGCCGAGCTGGATTACTTCAATAACGGCAACTGGTATTCGGGCAATACGGGTTTCAGCGATTTCGGCGACAGCGGCTATTCGGATGGCTACGACGAAATGTCGGACGACTGGGGCGGCGATTGCTACAACGACGATCCGGTCATACTGAACCTGAATGGCGGCAAAGTGCAGACGACTTCGCTCGCGAATTCACCGGCGTCCTTCGATATGCGTAATGACGGCCAGAAAATCCAGACCGGTTGGGGCACTGCCGGCGAGGGCTACCTCGTCTACGATCCGAACGACGCCGGTAACAAGGCGATCATCAGTCAGGACAATCAGCTGGTCGACGGCATGAGTGCCCTGAAGGCGCTCGCGCAGCATGTGGACGGCTCGGCGGGCAGCACGCTAAGCGCGTCAGATGCGCTTTGGAGCGATCTCAAGGTCTGGGTCGATACCACGGGCACGGGGCAGTTCCAGAGCGGCCAGCTCTACAGTCTGGATCAGCTCGGAATCGCATCGTTGGGGCTTGGCGGTACGGAGGTCGACCGCAACAACAACGGCAATGAGATCGTGGTCGACAGCGCGTTCACCTGGGCCAACGGCAAGACCGGTGACATGGCTGGGGTCAACCTGAACTTCACCGGTGGGGCGGCCGTGGGCGAAACGTTGGCCGGTACTGACCAGACAAGGGCACAGAATCTCGTGGCGGCGATGGCTTCATTTGGTGCAGCAACGTCGGCGAGTTCTGTGCTTGCCGCGCCTGCGCAGAACGACCCGCACGTGCTTCTGGCCGCCAGCGCGCACTGATCGAATCATCCACGTTGCACAGGCGATTCGCGACGAGATTCGCGGGTTGCCTGTGTGCGCAAGTTCCGCCGCCCTATGAATGCTCCCGAATCGAATCCGGATGCGCGTGCAAGCGATCCGGGCCTGGCTGCACTTGTTGTCATCGCACGCTTTCACGGCATCGCTGCCGACAGCGCGCAGTTGCGCCACGCATCGGGGCTGGACAGCCATCCTTTCGATGCCGACACCCTGGTTCTATCCGCGCGCTCGCTGGGGCTGAAAGCCCGCACGGTTCCCCTTCGGCCTGAACGCCTCTCTCATGCTCCGTTGCCCGCGCTCGTGCTGGACAAGAACGGCCAGCATTTCGTGCTTGCGCGATGCGACCAAAAGAATGCGCTAGTGATGGAAGCGGATGCCGCCACGCCCAGCGTGTTGCCGCTCGATATGGTCGTCGCGCGTTCGACTGGCAAGCTGATCTTCTTCGCTTCGAAGGCCTCGATTACCGGCGAACTGGCGCGTTTCGATTTCACCTGGTTCATTCCTGCCATCGTCAAATACCGGCGGCTCCTGCTGGAGGTGTTGGGTGTTTCCTTGATTCTGCAGTTTTTCGGCCTTGCCTCGCCCCTGATGTTTCAGGTGGTGATGGATAAGGTTCTGGTCAATCGCACGTTCAGCACGCTCAACGTCGTGTGCATCGCGTTGCTCGTGAGTTCGGTATTCGAGGGCGTGCTCACCGGTTTGCGCAACTATGTTCTCGCACATACCACCAACCGGATCGACGTGGAACTGGGTGCGCGCCTCTTCCGGCATCTGTTCGCACTGCCACTTGCGTATTTCGGCGCACGTCGCGTGGGCGACACGGTTGCGCGCGTGCGCGAACTGGAAAATATCCGCAATTTCCTGACCGGGCAGGCGCTGACGGCGATTATCGATATCGTGTTCTCCGTCGTCTTTATCGTCGTCATGTGTTTCTACAGCGTCTGGCTCACCGTGCTCGTGCTTGCATCGTTGCCGCTCTACGCGCTCGTCTCGATCCTGCTCGTGCCTGTGCTACGTGAGTGCCTGAACGAGAAGTTCGCCCGTGGTGCGGACAACCAGTCGTTTCTCGTGGAGGCGGTCTCGGGCGTGGAAACGGTCAAGTCAATGGCCGTCGAGCCGCAGTTTATCCGCCGCTGGGAGACACAGCTCGCGGCGTATGTGGCGGCAGGCTTTCGAGTTACGCAACTCGGCAACATCGGCCAGCAATTGATACAGGCGATCGGCAAGCTCGTGACCGTCGCGACACTGTTCTTTGGGGCGAAGCTCGTCATCGACGGGCGCCTTACCGTTGGAGGCCTCATCGCATTCAACATGATGTCCCAGCGCGTTGCCGCGCCCGTCCTGCGCCTCGCGCAGCTCTGGCAGGACTTCCAGCAGGTCGGAATTTCCATGCGGCGTCTTGGCGACATTCTCAACACACGTACCGAAATTCCGCAAAGCCGGCAGACGCTGCCGGCTTTGCGCGGCCATGTCCGCTTCGAGAATATCCGGTTCCGTTACCGGCCCGATGGTCCTGCCGTCCTCGACGGCGTATCGCTCGATATTCGGCCCGGCCAGGTCGTCGGCGTGGTGGGACGTTCGGGCTCGGGCAAGAGTACGCTTACGCGCCTTCTGCAGCGTCTCTATCTGCCGGAGCAGGGCACGGTTCGGCTCGATGGTGTGGATCTGGCACTGGCTGATCCGGCATGGCTGCGCCGCCAGATTGGCGTCGTACTCCAGGAAAACCTGCTCTTTAACCGTTCGGTGCGCGAGAACATCGCATTGGCGGATCCCGGTGCGCCGCTAGAGACGGTCATGCGGGCCGCAGCGCTTGCCGGTGCGCACGAGTTTATCTGCGAGCTGCCTCAGGCTTATGACACAGTCGTCGGAGAGCATGGCGCGAGCCTTTCTGGAGGCCAGCGCCAGCGCATCGCGATCGCCCGCGCGCTGCTCTCCAATCCTCGCATTCTCGTTTTCGACGAGGCGACCAGCGCGCTGGATGTCGAGACCGAGCGGACCATAGAAGCCAATATGCGCGCGATCTGCGCGGGCCGTACCGTCATGGTGGTGGCGCATCGCCTCAGCGCCGTGCGCCGCGCCGACCGGATCGTCGCAATGGATCGCGGGCGTATCACCGAATACGGTACGCACGACGAACTGATTGCAAGAGGCGGCTACTACGCGAACATGGTTTCGCTACAGGGTGGGGCTGCAACATGATCTCGCCGAGACTGGATGCCCTCGGCGATCTGCTCCGACGATACTGGACGATGTGCCGTGCTATCTGGGACATACGACACACGCTGGCGGGACCAGAGAGGGACTCGGATGAACTGGCTTTTCAGCCGGCGCAGTTGGAGCTGCTCGAAACACCCGTTCATCCGGCGCCGCGTCGGACAATGCGCGTCCTTGCACTGCTCGCACTGGCAATCCTGCTGATCGGCGCGCTTGGGCGGCTCGATATCGTCGTGACCGCGTCGGGGCGATTCGTGCCTGGCGAACGCGTCAAGGTCATCCAGCCTGCCATGACGGGCGTCGTGCGTGAGGTGCTGGTACGTGATGGAGAGCACGTCCAGGCGGGACAGCTGCTCGTGCGGCTCGACACGCGGCAGGCAGCAGCCGATGCGGACGCCGCGCACAACTCGAGACTGGACGCCGAGTTGGCCGGGGCCCGTGCACAGGCACTGCTTGACGCGCTGGCCACGAATCGGCCCCCGCTCGTGGCGCAGGTCGGTGGCGCATCGCCCCAGCGCATGGAGGAAAGCCAGCGCCTCGCCGATGGGGCATGGCGCGAGTACGGTGACCAGATCGACAGCGCACGCGCTGAACTGCTAAAGCGGGAGGCCGAACTTGACAGCACCCGTGCGGAGATTGCGAAGCTCGTGGCGACGGCGCCGCTCGCGCGCCAGCAGGCCGATAGCTACAGCGCGCTCGTAGCCGATCAGTATGTTGCGCGCAACGACTGGCTCGACAAGGAACAGGCCGCCGTCAATCAGGAGCACGAACTCGCTGCGCAACGCGCTCACGCGCGTGAGCTGGCGGCGGCCGTTGCCGAACAGCGGGCCGACATTGCGTCGGCAGTGTCGAAGTTCCGGCGCGATCAACTGGACGAGCTGGAGAAGAATGGCCAGCTCTCCACGCGCAGCCGCGACGACGAGACCAAGGCGCAAACGCGTCAGGCGCTCCTGAGCCTGACGGCGCCGGTGGCGGGCACGGTGCAGCAGTTGTCGATCCATACGAGCGGCGGTGTGGTCACGACCGCACAGTCGCTCATGGAGATCGTTCCGGAGGACTCGCTCGAAGTCGAGGCGCAGTTGCAGAACCGCGACGTGGGGTTCGTGTCCGTGGGGCAGCGGGTCGCTGTCAAGGTCGAAGCGTTTCCGTACACGCGCTACGGCTACCTGGACGGCACCGTGACGTCAATATCGAACGATGCTGTGCAGGACAAGAAGCAGGGTCTGACGTTCCCGGTGCGCATACGCGTGGCCGCAAGCCGTATCCGCGTAGACGACAACTGGATTGCGCTCACGCCGGGCATGGCCGTGACGGCGGATATCCGCACGGGCAAACGCAGCGTGATTGGCTATTTCCTCGACCCCTTGCGGCGGACCGGCGGAGAGAGTTTGCGTGAACGCTAGACAGGCGATGCTGCTGCTCGCTGCCACGGTGCTTTGTCACGTTACAGTCGCCCAGGCATTCGATCCGCTGCGTACACAGGCCGCCATACCGGCAACGTCAGCGGGCAGCATCGTGCCCGACCCGGCTGGTTGTGTCTTCGGTGCCCCTGGCCAACCCCTGACGTTGGCCGAAGCGGTCCAGCGCGCGCTGTGCAGCAATCCGCGCACACGCGAGGCGTGGGCCGACGCGAAGGCGCAGGCGGCCGGTGTCGGGGCGGCGCGAGCCGCCTATCTGCCGACCCTGACGGGCAATGCGCAGGTCGTGCGCGACGACTCGTCAACCGATGTGAGCGGCCATCCGCAACTGGGATCGGATTCCCGTTCAAGTGTCCATTCCGAAAGCGTGTCGCTCTCCTGGACGCTCTACGATTTCGGGGCGCGCTCAGCAGCCCTGCGCAACGCGAACGCGCTGCTCGCTGCAGCGCAATCGGCGCAGGACGCCGCCATTCAGGCGCTGTTCGTGACCGTGGCAAAAGACTACTCCGCCGCGCAGGCAGCGCAGAGCCAGCTTGCGGTGGCAGGGGAGGTTGAGCAGATGAGCGCGCGAAGCGCCCTGGTTGCGCAATCGCGCGTGGACAAAGGCATCGCGCCGATCTCGGATGCCTTGCAGGCGAAGACCGCCTGGGGCCAGGCGGTGCTCGCACGCAATCGGGCAGAAGGAGAGTGGCAGACCGCGCAGGGCACCCTGGCGGCCGACATGGACCTCTCGCCCGACCTGGTACTCGATCTGCCGGCAGTTGCGGAGGGCGCACATCCCGACGCGAATTTTGCGCAGTCGGTCAGCGAGCTAATGGTTGAAGCACGTCGCACGCATCCCGAAGTGCTCTCAACACAGGCTCAGGTTGACGCGGCGGCGGCGAAAGTGGACCAGACGCGCGCGCAGGGGCTGCCAACGCTAAGCCTTGTGTCGAAGTATCTCCAGAATAACCAGCCGGCCAGCCTGGGACTGGGCATCCCCACATTCCCGGCAACGGGCCATGAATGGTACATCGGAGTACAACTGACCATTCCGATTTTCGAAGGTTTCGGCCGTTTGTATCAGGTGAACCAGGGCGAAGCCCAGCTGGAACGGCAGGTGGACGCGCTTGACGACGCGCGCCAGCACGTCGCATTGGAGGTCTGGAACAGCTATCAAGCCGTGCGAACATCGACTGCGGCGGTTGGCGACAGCGAAACTCTGCTGGAAATTGCTGAGCAGTCCTTTACGGCGGCTGAACGACGGTATCAGGCAGGTGTCGGCAGTGTGCTCGAGTTGCTCAACGCCCAGAGTGGACTCGCAAACGCGAAGCACCAGCGTGTGCAGGCACTGGCCGACTGGCATGCAGCACGGTTGCGTCTTGCGGGCAGCATCGGAAAGCTCGATGTCGTTGATTTGCGTTAGTGCTTGTCTTGCGCGCGCATTCTGGGCAAATCACTTCGCCGGACACGAAGGGCGGATTGAGCGGCACGCCAGGTCTAATTTGAGGTGTTGGCCTTCAGCAGGGGGCCTCATCGCTCGAGAGCCGTCATCCGCTCGATCTGGCGCACGACCTCATCGCGCATTTCCGGCGACATGTCCTGATAGCCGAGCAGGTCCGAGATCCACAGGCCGTCGGCCGCGAGCCGGCAGATCATGAGTCGCGCCGCCTGTTCGAGCGGCAACGGATCGGGGCGCGTCCATTTGCGCATGGGCGCGGAATAGCGCTCGCGTATCTCGGGGTCGGTCATCATCGCGGCCACCAGCACGCGCAGCACATTGGTGCTCGCGGCGGGGTTTGTTTCGTCGATGGTCGCGTGCAGATACGCACGCGCATTGGCGCCGCGCGGGTCCTCGCGATCCGCCGCGATCCGCGCTTCTATCTGCGATTCGAAGTGCGCCAGCGTCTGCTCGAAGAGGGCGTCAAGGAGTCCTTGCTTGTTGGCGAAGTGATACTGGAGCGCGCCCTTGGTCACGCCGGCGCGTTCCGCGACGGCGTCGAGCGTCACCGCCTGCACACTGTGGTCGGTGGCGATATCGGAGGCGGCTTGCAGCAACTGGGCGCGCACTTGCACTGGTGCTTTCTTGCGGCGCGAGCCCGAAGTGGGGGCGCCGGGCGGTTCAGCAGATTTTGCCTCGGGATGCCGAGCGGGCGCGGCGCTGCGTGCGTGCGGCTGCTCTGCCTCTTCGGGCGCCTGCGCGACGTGTGGCGCAGGCTGCCGCGCCGGACTCGCAGCGCCGCCTGGGGCATGTCCTGCGGCGCCGGCTGAGGCTTTGACGGGGGGATTCTTCATGGCTTGATCTTACCACCGCAGGCGTCAATGCAAAACATTCCGTCTGGATGGTATTATTCGCGCCATGAAGAATTCCGACCTGCCAACCAACTTGCAACGCGCGGCGCTGCTCGATGCCGCCATTGTCCGGGGGCGCGATGCGCTCGCGCGCCGGCAACAGCCCGACGGGAGCTGGTGTTTCGAGCTCGAATCGGACGCGACGATCACCGCCGAATACATCCTCATGATGCATTTCATGGGCAAGATCGACACGGTGCGTCAGGAGAAAATGGCGCGCTATCTGCGCGCGATCCAGCGCCTCGAAACGCATGGCGCGTGGGATCTCTACGTGGACGGCGCACCCGACGTCTCGGCGAGCGTGAAGGCCTATTTCGCGCTCAAGGCGGCGGGCGACGCGCAAAGCGCGCCACATATGGTGCGCGCGCGCGAAGCCATCCTGAAGCTCGGCGGCGCGGCGAAGTCCAATGTCTTCACGCGCATCCTGCTGGCCACTTTCGGCCAGGTGCCGTGGCGCGCGACCCCCTTCATGCCCATCGAGTTCGTGCTGTTCCCCAAGTGGGTGCCGATCTCGATGTACAAGGTCGCCTACTGGGCACGCACGACCATGGTGCCGCTGCTCGCGCTCTGTTCGCTCAAGGCGCAGGCGCGCAATCCGCACAACGTGTCGATCGCCGAGTTGTTCGTCACGCCGGCCCAGGAGGAGCGCGAATATTTCCCGCGCGGCAAGGGCGTGCGCAAGCTTTTTCTTGCGCTGGACCGCACGGTTCGCCACCTCGAGCCGCTGATTCCGCGGGCCTTGCGCGCGCGTGCGATGAAGCACGCGGAAGCCTGGTGCGCCGAGCGCATGAACGGCGAAGACGGCATGGGCGGCATCTTCCCGCCGATCGTCTACAGCTATCAGATGATGGAAGTGCTCGGCTATCACGAGAATCATCCGCTGCGGCGCGATTGCGAGAATGCGCTGGAGAAACTGCTCGTCGAGCGCCCCGACGGCAGCATGTACTGCCAGCCGTGCCTGTCGCCGGTATGGGACACCGCGTGGAGCACGATGGCGCTCGAACAGGCGGTTGCGGTGCCCGAGATGTTGGGCGTCGATACGCCGGGCACCGAATCGACGCCCAACGCGGAACTGCAGCAGAAGATCGCGCGCGCCTACGACTGGCTCGCGACGCGCCAGGTGGACGACCTCAAGGGCGACTGGATCGAGAACGTGAGCCCCGACGTGCCGCCGGGCGGCTGGGCGTTCCAGTACGCGAACCCCTATTACCCCGATATCGACGACAGCGCGGTCGTGGCCGCGATGCTGCATCGCCGGGGGCGTTCGCTCAAGCGCACGACGGGCACGGACCCGTATGCCGCGCGCGTGACGCGTGCGCTCGACTGGATTCGCGGGCTGCAGTCGCGCAACGGCGGCTTCGCGGCGTTCGATGCCGATTGCGATCGCCTTTATCTGAATGCGATTCCGTTCGCGGACCACGGCGCGCTGCTCGATCCGCCCACCGAGGACGTGTCGGGCCGCGTGCTGTTGTGCTTCGGCGTGACGGGCCGCGAGGAAGACAAGGCCGCGCTCGTGCGCACCATCGAGTACATCAAGGCGACACAGCAGGCCGATGGCAGTTGGTGGGGCCGCTGGGGCACGAACTACATCTACGGTACGTGGAGCGTGCTGGCGGGCCTCGCGCTGGCGGGCGAGGACCCGTCGCAGCCGTATATCGCGCGTGCGCTCGCCTGGCTCAGGTCGCGCCAGCACGCGGACGGCGGCTGGGGCGAGACCAACGACAGCTACATCGACCCGCGCCTCGCGGGCACGAATGGCGGCGAGAGCACCTCGAATTTCACGGCGTGGGCGCTGCTCGCGCAGATGGCGTTCGGCGACTACGAGTCGGAATCGGTGCGGCGTGGCATTGCGTATCTGCTTTCGGTGCAGGACGGCGAGGGTTTCTGGTGGCATCGCTCGCACAATGCGCCAGGTTTTCCGCGTATCTACTATCTGAAGTATCACGGGTATACGGCGTATTTCCCGCTTTGGGCGCTGGCGCGTTATCGCAGGCTCGCTGCGGATGCGGCGCGGGTGAGCGAGGCGAAAGCGGACGAGGCGGTTATGCTGGCTTGAGCGTCATGCGCGTGCGAGAAACGCCACCTTTCGGGGTGGCGTTTTCTTGTGCGGCATCCGTGATAATCGTCGGCAATATCAAAACGAAGGACGGACGACGGATAGCGAGTAACGACCCAAGTTGACTTCCGCTGTCTGACGGCTCCGCTCTCCATTCCGATTGACGTTATTGATTGAAGCCGGCTGCTTGTCGCTGGCATCCAAAGATCGGTACGTCGTCTCTTCTTGAACGAGTTGCGACCTTACGTCTTCATTGACAGCCACCGGCGTCGATTGAGCGAATGAAGAAACAGCCGGGATCAAAATGGATGCGGCAACGATGAGCTGAACGAGTTTCATAACCTTGTCTCCAGGGAGTGTTCCGCGCGCATTCTTTTGCGGATCTAGTGGATACAGTGTAGGACGGCAATGGCTCAGAATTGAGCGCAAGCAGAGCAACTCACTGTTGTCGGCGCATGCACGTTCGCTCAACATTGCCTGGATACCAGGCTAGATCTCCTGCACGAGCGCGTGGGGATTGGGCAAGCGTGGTCGACTAGGCGGTCGCGCAGCTGACGTGACATCTTGCGGGGCCAGAGAGCGCCGCTGGCTGATTGCATCATCGCCGCCAGCGACGGGGCCGCTAACAACCGGATGGACCCCGTCTTTCACGATTTGGCTGGGGTGGTCAGTA
Organism: Paraburkholderia silviterrae; assembly: GCF_004353915.1. Lineage (GTDB taxonomy): Bacteria > Pseudomonadota > Gammaproteobacteria > Burkholderiales > Burkholderiaceae > Paraburkholderia > Paraburkholderia silviterrae. The sequence continues at coordinate 10,866 of NZ_SMRP01000046.1, forward strand.
ATCGTATGGCTGACTGTCGGGGGAAGAGGGGGAGGCGGTCGCCGGCGAACCCGATGCCGATGACCCGCTCACTACGCCGCCGTACCCGGTTGAGCCGTTATGGGCCGCCACGCGCGCTTCTGCTGCCTGAACGTCTTGCGGGTAGTTGACGTCCTCGCCCCTGGAGGGGGTGTAGCCGGCCTGCTCGAGTTGCTGGAGTTCGGCACGCACCTGGGCGCGTGTGACGGGCGCCTGCGTGTCCGACTGGGCGACTGCCGCGAGCGATACGGCGAGGGCGGATGCGGCGGTGACTGCAAGGATTACCGATTTCACGACGACCTCCTATTGCGCGTTGCACGCACGTGGTGCATTGAAATTGCCAACGCGGCACGCCGGCATTGATGACTGTATTCGCCAACCAAACGCGCATGAATAAGGCGAGCGTCCTAAAAGAAGCTCGGGGATTACCCTATTCTGTGAGCCGTTCCGCCCGACGGGTTCTCGATCCATGCAGCCGCAGGTCGATTGGCAGAAGCCCAATGGCCGTGTCGCGCCGGCAACCATGGTCTGCGCGGTGCAATCAGCGCGGCAACCGCTAGAATCGTGGTTTTAGCCCGGAATACGTCCATGTCTTTTGCCTCGCTTGGCCTGATTGATCCCTTGCTGCGTAATGTGCAGGACCTCAATTACCAGACACCTACGCCGGTGCAGGCCAAGGCGGTTCCTGCGGTGCTCAGTGGCAAGGACGTCATGGCTGCGGCACAGACCGGCACTGGCAAAACGGCGGGTTTTGCGCTTCCGCTGTTGCAACGGTTGGTGCAACACGGCCCGGCGGTATCCAGCAATCGCGCGCGTGTTCTGGTGCTGGTGCCTACGCGTGAACTGGCCGAACAAGTGCTGCAAAGCTTTATCGCTTACGGCAAAGGCCTCGACTTGCGATTTCTGGCCGCCTACGGCGGTGTGAGCATCAACCCGCAGATGATGAAGTTGCGCAAAGGCGTGGACGTGCTCGTTGCCACGCCGGGCCGTTTGCTGGATCTCAATCGCCAGAACGCTGTTCAGTTCGATCAAGTACAAACGCTGGTGCTGGATGAGGCCGACCGCATGCTGGATCTGGGCTTTGCGCGCGAACTCAACGCCGTCTTTGCTGCCTTGCCCGCTCAGCGCCAGACTCTGCTGTTCTCTGCCACGTTTACCGATGAAATCCGCGCCATGGCGGCGAGCATTCTGCGCGACCCGGTCAATATCAGCGTCAGCCCGCCCAATGCCACGGCCAGCAAGATCAAGCAGTGGGTGGTGACGGTGGATAAAAGGAACAAGCCCGACCTCTTCATGCATCTTGTGGCAGAGAACAACTGGGAGCACGCGCTGGTGTTCGTCAAAACCCGCATTGGCGTGGATTACCTGGCGACCATGCTGGATGACGCGGGCTATGCGGTCGACACCATCCACGGCGACAAACCGCAACCCGCGCGCCTGCGTGCGCTGGAGCGCTTCAAGACGGGTGAAGTCCAGATGCTGGTAGCCACCGATGTGGCGGCACGTGGGCTGGATATCGACGACCTGCCGCTGGTGATCAACGTGGATCTGCCGATCGTGGCGCAAGACTATGTGCACCGTATTGGCCGTACCGGCCGCGCGGGCGCCAGCGGCGTGGCGGTGTCCCTCGTGTGTGCCGATGAAGCGCCGCAACTAGCCGCAATTGAAGCGCTGATCCGGCAAACACTGCCCCGTGAAGAAGAGCCGGGTTTCGAAGCCGAACACCGCGTGCCGGAGACCAGCGCAACGGGCCAGATCATCAAGAAGCCCAAAAAGCCCAAGAAGCCCAAAGTGCCGCAAACGGCGCCTGGCGCCATGCAGGTGCCCGGCAAAAAACCGCACTCGCAAAATGGCGAAAACAAACGCAAGCCTGCGGCGCAGCACGCGGTGGCCGCGGGTAAAGACACAAGCTTGATTAGCGGCAGCCCATTCAGCATGCAAAAGCCACGCAGCAAACCCGCCAGCAAGCCGGTGGCGGGTTCACGCAAGCCGGCTGGCAAACCCGCTGGTGGCCGCGGTAAGCGTCAGCCCTGATCTGGGGATTTGAGCGTCACTGACCCGGCAAACCGCGAACGGCAGTTACACTGGACGCCCTCTCTTCATGTGCGTGGAGTCCCTATGAGCAAGCCTACCCTTGTATCGACCGCCGCCACGTTACTGTGCGTGGGCGCCCTGGCGGGCTTGAGCGCCACCCCGGCTCAGGCAGGCGGCGCGCCGGTGAAATGCCGTCTGACCTTCAGCATGTCCGGATGGTCGGCGATTTATCAGCATGCCGAAGGGCGCGGCAAAGTCACTTGCAGCAACGGGCAAAAGGCCGCTGTCAAGATCAGCGTGCACGGCGGCGGCCTGACAGCCGGCAGGTTCCGCGTCAGCGGCCACGGCGATATCACCCATGTCTACAGCATCAAGGAGGTGTACGGCAGTTATGCGCAAGCCGGCGCATCGGCCGGGGCGGGGAACGGCGGTACTGCCCAGGTGCTGACCAAGGGAACGACGTCGATGGCGTTGAGCGGCAGCGGTGAAGGCGTGGACCTTGGCCTGGCGGTCGATGATTTCAAGATCGAACCGCTGCACTGAGACACCCGGGACGCGCCAATCTACTCCCTGCGCCATCCGGCGCGCGCTCGAATAAAGCCGTGCGCCCGCCCTGCTGCACCAGCAACAGGGCAAGGGCGCACGTCAGTCATGCCGCAATGGTCCGTCGCGCTCTGGCGTCAGCTCTTCGGGGCCTTGTCGAGAACCAGGCCCGTCTGCGGGTCGAGGAAGAGCTTGTGTTCATAGCGGCCTTCGCCGCGGCGGTTGAAATCGAACATGCCCATGATGCTGCCCGCCGTCGCGTCGAATGAACCGCCGCCAATACGCTTTCCATCAAGCCAGTTGTCTTCGATAAAGCGCACCACCGATGCCTGGTCGATCAGCGTGTGGTCGACGTAGTTCTCCTTCGCCCACGGCGAGATCACGACAAACGGAATGCGCGTGCCCGGACCGCAGCGGCCATTCACAGGCTTGCCGTTCAGGCCATTGGGCGCCGAGCCCGTGCCGCAGGTTCCGGGACCATTCAACTGGTCGGCAACCGGGTCGAACGAAGCACTGGTCGGCTGCGCGTAAGCGTGGTCGTACCAGCCGTCGGAGTCATCCCATGCCACGACCACGGCGGTGTCATTCCAGTCCTTCTGCTCCTGCAGGAAGTTCACAACCTTCGTGACGAAAGCCTGCTCGTCGAGCGGATCCGAATAGCCCGCGTGGCCATCCTGGTAGGCCGGGGCCTTCAGGAAGCTCACCGCGGGGAAATTGCCTGCGCTCACTGCGTCGAAGAAGTCGTCGGTGTCGTATTCGTGATTGGCCGGGTCGGGCGTGTGGCCATGCCGTTCCATCGTGTGCCCGATCGCCTCTCGCGAGCTCGGGCGCAAATGGTTCGGATTCGACGTCGACGCGTAGTACTGGAACCAGTTGTGGTGCGGAATATAGTCGGCCGTGGCCGAACCGACGACTGGCGACACCGTGCTGCGCTGGCACCCTGTCGTGCCATTGCTGTTCTTCGTGGCGAGATTGAAGCCGCCCATGAAGCCGCCCCACGTAATGTTGCGCGCGTTCAGCAGGTCGCCGATATTCTGGCCGGTCATCATCGCGGTACTGGTCTTGCTCGAGCAGACGTCGTTGCCCGGGTCGGCGTCGTTGATCATCGTGTACCCGCCCTGGCCGTCTTTCACGTAGTACGAGGCCGGAGTCGAAGGCGGCGGCGATGGCAGCACAACCGTCATGCCGTTGGTTTGCCCGGAGACCACTTCGAGCGCACCCGGCGTCGACGGTCCGTAGGTCGACGTATAGGCGTTATCGCTCATCGCGAAGCGCTGTGCGTAGTTCCACAGCGCGGTGACCGTGTTGCCGTCGTAATAGCCCATCACCTGGCCCGTCGTGCCGAAGGCGCCGGCCCCGCCGCTCGTGCCCTTGCCCGTGTACTTCGGGAAAAGGTCGGCCTTGCCGTCGTCATACGCCTGCTGCTCAGCCGTGTAAGCGTGGTTCTGGTCGGCCGTGGCGGCCTGCGTGCGGTCGAGACGGAAGGGATTGGACGCGCCAGCGCCGTTGGCCGGATTCGTGTTCGGGTTGCTGGAGAGCAGCGTGCCCGAAAGGCCGTTCACCTCGGGCGTGCCCGGCTGCGCGTTGAATGCCGGCTCACCTGACGGGTTGGTCGCATGCGGATAAGTGGCGAAGTAATGATCGAACGAGACGTTCTCGCCGTAGATCACGACCAGATGCTTGATCGGCGTGGCCGTGCGAGCTTCGCCTGGATGATTCTGGTCGTGGTCGTCGCCAGCACTCCATGCAACTGTCGATGCGAATGCTGCGGCGGTGAGCGATCCAAGTGCTACGTGACGCCATTGCATATCGGGCTCCTGGTTGAATTCGTTTTGCCGGATTAACCGCGGAGCCGAGGCGTGGCGATGATCAGATTCGCATCACGTGCTTGTGCCAACTGGGAGGGGGCCACGCGGCAGTGCGATTAGAGCATCGACGCATGAATGCTGAGCGTCAGATTCCTTACGGAATATTTTCACCCGAATGAATCGGTCATCAGATGCCGCGCAATCTTCCTGGGAGTCGAGTGCGGGGAGTATGGCGCGACGCTTGTGCCGTGAATATCGTCGTGCGGGCATTGCGCGCGTTGCGGGCCAATGCAGCATGCCACGCAGCGCGCATGGGCCCTGAAAGGTGGAGGCGGTAGTATGCGGCGTCTGACTGATGCGCGTTGCGCCTGGCGTCGCCTGTACGCGGTCGGCAGAATCGGCAGCACCACGGTATTCAGGAAACGAAATGGAAACGTACGTGTTGATTGGCGGTGTGTTTGGCCTGGGTTTGCTGATTGCCGTTTTCGGGCTCTGGAAGCTCCGGTGAGTCTTGCCACGCAGTCACGGGATGTGTCGCGACTCCGAGCGTCCCTGACCGGGCGTCCCTTACCGGGCCTCCCTGACCTACACTGATGCGACGGTGAGCAAATTTTCCACGTCGGGGAGACGGCAATGACTGTCGAAAACGAAGGCTCGAGCGAGCCAATCAAACTTGGGCTATTGACCGTCCGGTATCTGATCGACGGATCTGCTACAGGCGGTATGGGCGTATTCGAGTTGACGGTTCCGCCGGGCTCGCGTGTCCCGCCGCCCCATAGTCACACACGCAACGAAGAGTGCGTCTATGTGCTGGAGGGGGTGCTTCGGTATGGCGTCGATGGTGTCATCCGGGACCTGTCGCCCGGCGACTGGCTGCACACCCCAAAGGGATCGGTCCATCAGTTCAGCAATCCTCACGGTGACGTGGCCCGTGCCCTTGTCGTCCTGACCCCCGACATTGGGGCGCAGTATTTCCTCGACGTCGCGGAAATTATCAATGCAGGCAACGGCGCCGATCGCGCCATGCTTGGCGCGGTCATGTCCAGGTACGGTCTGGTGCCCGCGCAACCTCAGTGATCGCGCAGGTTTCACCGCTAGCGGACGAACTACCTCGCATCGGGCATGATGATGAGAGCGGTGCACGGCCCGCCGGGAAGAGGCGGGCCTGCATGAGCGATTAGAGTCCGCTTACCGTCTTCACCGTGACCCACTGGCCGTTCTTCACCTGATAGACGGTGGACGAGCCGTTCTTCAGCGACCCGTTCGCGTTGAACGAGATATGGCCGGTGATGCCGTCAAAGCCAATGCCTTGCAGTTTCGCGCGATAGTCGTCGGGCTTCGTCGAATTGGCTGCCTGCATTGCCTTGATGGCGGCCCATGCCGCGTCGTAGCCGAACGGCGCGTACGAGAGCACGTCATCGCCGAACTTCTGCTTGAAGCGCTCGGCGAACTTCGAGCCTACCGGCGTGCTGTCGAGCGGACGGCCATATTCCCATGCCATCGCGCCTTCGGACACGTCACCCGCGAGCTTGATGAAGTCCACGTCCTTCACGCCGCCGCCGCCCACGTACTGCGCCTTGATGCCGAGCTGGCTCATCTGCTTCATGATGCCGGCGGCCTGCGGGTTGAGGGCGCCCACGAAAATCAGATCGGGGTTCTTGCTCTTGATGGTCGTGAGCTGGGTCTTGAAGTCCGTCGCCTGGTTAGTCGTGTATTCGCGATCGATGATGTCGCCGCCGTGCGCTTTGACCGCCTTCACGAACTCGTCGGCTTCGCCCTGGCCGAACGCCGTGCGGTCGTCGATGACGGCGATGCGCTTGGCCTTCGTCGTCGTGACCGCGTAGGCGCCCGCGGTGCCCGCGTTTTGCGCGTCGCTCGAGATCACCATGAAGATGTTCTTGAAGCCACGGCCGCTGATAACCGGGTTCGTGGCGGCCGGATCGATGTCGGGCAGGCTCGCCTTTTCGTAGAGCTCGGAAGCGGGGATGGTCGTGCCCGAGTTGAAGTGGCCGACGACGATCGACACGCCTTCGTCCACGAGCTTTTGCGCGACTTGCACGCCGACGCGCGGGTCGGCCTGATCGTCTTCGGCAACGAGCTCGAACGAGACGGGCTGGCCGTTGATTTTGACGCCTTGTGCCTTGGCGTCGTCGAGGGCCATCTTGACGCCGTTCTCCAGGTCCTTGCCGTAATTGGCGTTGGGTCCGGTGAGCGGCGCGGCAAAGCCGATTTTTACGACGGTATCCGCGTGGGAGGCGAGCGGCGCAACAGCGAGAAGTGCTCCAACTGCAACTGCGACAGGGGTGAGAGTCTTCGCAAAGCGCATGTTGTTTCCTTTGTCGGCAAAGTAGGCGTGGTATCGATCGAACCGCTCCGAATGAGGAACGCCGCGGCAATCGCAGGAGGCGACTATATGAAGCCAATATCGATCCGTCTTGACCGTTTGCGACGTTCCGTATGCGCATTTCGGCACAGCCGGCCAAACCGAAGCAATTAGGGCAAGTACGCCCGGCCGCGCACGGCGTAACGTTCAGCCTTGCTCGATCTTGCGATGGATAGCAAACGTTTACCGCAGCACGGTTTGCGCGATCCCGGTCGCGATGCAGAAACCCACCACCACAAGCGGCGGCATTTTCCAGCGGATCAACAGCAAGAAGCCGATGCACGCGATGGCGAAATCGGCTTGCGTCTGGACTGCGCTCGTCCACACCGGCGAGTAGAGCGCGGCGGCCAGCAAGCCGACGACGGCGGCGTTGACACCGGCAAGGGCCGCCGACATGGCCGGCCGGCTGCGCAAAGCGTGCCACCACGGCAGCGCGGCCAGCACGAGCAGCAGGCCCGGCAGAAAGATCCCCACGGTGGCGAGCAGCGCGCCGCTCCAGTGGTTGGGCGGGCTCGCCATCATCCAGCCGAGAAAAGCTGCAAACGTGAAGAGCGGCCCCGGCACGGCCTGCGCCGCGCCGTAGCCGGCAAGAAAGTCGTTGGGCGCGACCCAGCCGGTTGCGACAGTCGCATGCTGGAGCAAGGGAAGCACCACGTGTCCGCCGCCGAACACGAGCGCGCCGGAGCGATAGAACGCCTCGAACACACGCACCCCTTGCGCGGCCGCGCCAAGCAGCGGCAGTCCGAACAGCAGCACGCAAAAAACGGCCAACGCGGCAATGCCCGCCTTGCGCGACACGGGAAACGCACCGGAATGCCCGGGCACGGCGCGCTCGTCGCCCCCGGTTTTCGTGCGGCACAGCGCGAGACCGAGCAGGGCGCCCGCAGCGATTGCAATGAGCTGCGTGTATGCCGAGCTCAGCAGGCTCAGCAAGGCGACGGAGGCCAGCGCGATTGCGGCGCGGCGACGGTCGGGGCACAGACGCCGCGCCATGTCCCAGACGGCCTGGGCCACCACGGCCACCGCGACGAGCTTCAGGCCATGCACCACCCCTGCGCCGACCGGCCCGCCCAGATCCGGCGCGATGGCTGCGAAGACCAGCATCGCGAACACCGAGGGCAGCGTGAAGCCGCACCAGGCGGCGAGCCCGCCGGCCCAGCCGGCCCGCAGCAGGCCGATCGAAAAGCCGGTCTGGCTGCTGGCGGGCCCTGGCAGGAATTGGCACAGCCCGACCAGATCGGTGAAGGCCTCGTCGTCGAGCCAGCGGCGGCGCTCGACGAACTCGCGGCGGAAGTAGCCAAGATGCGCAATCGGGCCGCCAAAGCTCGTCACCCCGAGCCTGAGAAAGACCAGCAGCACTTCAAGAGCGCGGCCTGGAGAGGACGAGCGCGGCGATGACATGTCCGTATGCATGGAGGACGGGCAGGGTGCGAAAGCTTTCGATCTTAGCTGCGTATCTCGGGTGTTGCCAGGCGCGTCATCCTGCGCAACGGGCGCGGCAGGACGATAGACATGCTCCAGAGCACGACGAGCATGGCCCGGCACACGGCACAGACATGATGGGGAAGCGGCGCTGCCACGTCGGCAATCGCGATTTCGAGCCTAAACTACGCGCACCTTGCCACCGCAGCGGAACTCATGCCCTCACGCAACGATCATCGCAAAGAGCCGCCTGGCTCGTCACCCGCGCCACACAGCGCCGACGCACTGCAAGACCCGGCCCTGCTGCGCCGCCTCCTGCGCGCGCGAGACCGCATGGACGCCGCCTCGCACGAAGCCTGGCCCGTCAAGCGTCTCGCCGAAGTCAGCGGCGTTTCCGAGGCGCATTTCGCACGTTCCTTCAAGCGGGCCTTCGGCGTGCCGCCGCACCGCTACCTGCTGACCCGGCGCATCGAGCAAGCGACCACGCTGCTGCGCGACACGGAGCTCGGCATCACGGATATCGCATTCGCTACCGGCTGGGAGAGTCTGGGCACGTTCGGGCGCATCTTTCGCGACATCACCGGCATGAGCCCGAGCGCCATGCGCCGCGAGGCGCGCGCGAGCATGTCCGAGCTCGAGCTCGAGCGCGTGCCGGCCTGCGTCCTGAAGGCCGCGCAGCGCCCCGACCTCACGATGGCAGTTTTGGAGAAGCGCCGCCGGGTGGCCCACGATACAGTGCGGCCATCAACCAAGGAGGTCAAATGAACAACGGTATCAATGTAGTGGGCCTGTACGTCGACGATCAGGATGCAGCGCTCGCGTTTTATGTCGACAAACTCGGATTCCGCGTCCACACGGACGTGCGCAACGGCACTTACCGCTGGCTCACGGTCCAGCATCCCGACCAGCCGTCGTTCCAGCTCGGTCTGTTCGCGCCCGGGCCGCCCGTTCACGACGAAGCGACCGCGCAAACCCTGCGGGCCATGGTCGCCAAGGGGGCCATGCCGCCGCTCGTGCTTTCCGTGGCCGACTGCCGCGCGAGCTATGCCGCGCTCAAGGCGAAGGGCGTGGAATTCACGCAAGAGCCGGTCGACCGCTATGGCAGCGTCGATGCCGGCTTCCGCGACCCGGCCGGCAATGGCTGGAAGATGATCCAGGCGCCGCACAACGGCAAGTGAACGGTAGCTGAGCGCCTTGAGCCGAAAGCGCCGGCTTGCATCGGATATCGGATGAACGGCAAGCCGGTCCGTCCAGATTGACGGACCGCGCTGCGCGACGTGCGCCGTATGGTGCGCGCCGCTGCCTTAGAATGACCTCCGCGAACTTGTTCTTGCGCCTTGCGATGGGTGTCGTGAGGCGGCAGCCCGTTACCGGAGTGACCCGATGTCCGTCGATATGAAAGCAAGCGCCGCGTCCGGCGAAGTCTGGCTGATTCGCCACGGCGAAACCGAGTGGAGCCGCAGCGGCCAGCACACGGGGCGCACCGATATCGCGCTCACCGAGCATGGCCGCGATCAGGCGCTCGCGCTCGCAAGGCCCCTCGCAGCGCAGCGCTTCGACGCGGTGCTCGCGAGCCCGATGGCGCGCGCCATCGAGACCTGCCGGCTGGCGGGCCTGGGCGAAGAGATGATCGTGTCCGGCGATCTGCACGAATGGGATTACGGCATCTACGAGGGCCGCACCACGGCCGACATCCGCAAGACGGAGCCGGACTGGAATGTCTGGCACTCGCTGATCCCGCACGGCGAGAGTCTCTCGCAGATCGAAGTGCGCGCTCGCGGCGTGGTGGAGAGTCTGCTTGCGATGCTCGCGCAGGGTGGGCCCGGCGGGGCGGCCCGCCGCATCGCCGTTTTCTCGCACGCCCATTTCCTGCGCGTGCTCGCGGGTTGCTGGATCGGCAATTCGGCGGCGCTGGGCGCGCATCTCTACCTGGATACGGCAACGATCAGCATGCTCGGCTTCGACCGCGAGAGCCGCGCGATCCGGCGCTGGAACGCGCGGCCCGAGGGGTGCGAGTAGGGGGCGCGAAAGGTGCGAATAGGGTGCAGGCAGGGTGCAACTACGGTGCGCGTGCATCCATGAGCACGGCCAGCCGAGGTCACGGCAGTCCGGGATCGAATCGCTTGATTCAATCAGAACTGCAAACCATTTTTGAATCGGTCCGATCCGGTATTTGCTCGTCGATCTCGGCCATGGTCAGCGTGGCCGTCTCCTTCAGCGCATACGAGCAGAACGCCACCAGCGCGAGCGCCAGCGCGCCATAGAGCGCAACGGCAAGCGCATTGTGGTGCGTGGCGATCAGGATGGCGATGGCCGCGCTCGATGCGGTGCCGCCGCCCAGCGCCGCGGAGAGGGCGCGCGATGTGTCTCCAACCATTGTCTCTTTTCCTTGTTTTTTTCCTGCCTGGGCGCGCGGATTCCGTGGCCCGCGCCGCGCGTATCAGAAGCGTGCGCTGCCCATCTGCACTAGAACTTGCGGATTGCCAGCGGCATATTCCAGCGCGCCGCCTTCTGTATCGATGCCGATCGTGAGCAGCGTCTCACAGTGCTCCGTATCGGGCCGGCTGGGGTCCGGGCGCACGCAGACGGGCGCATTCGCGCCCGCGCTGCCGCACATCGCTTCGGCGCGGCTGCGCAGGTCGCGTGCGGTCATGCCGGCCACGGCAGCCTTCAGATGGTCGAGCCGCGCCCAGGTGGTGGAGGCCGCCGGTGCGTGCTCGCCACGGCTGAGCCCGTCGTCGAGGAAATGGTTCGTGTGCAGCAGCCAGCCGTCCGCGCGCGGCGGCACGACCGCGAGGCCGCTCGGGCTCAACTCGATGCTCGCGGCGCGCAGGCCCGACGCCGGGGAGGCGTCGCGCGCGAACACGTTCAATACCGTCGATGCGCTCACGGGCGCGGAGCGCGCAAGATCGATGGCCTCGTCGACGCTGGCCGCCTCTTCGAGTAGCCGTCGCGCGATGGCATGCACCGGCACGCCGCCCGTAGCGTTGTCGCTCGCGTGGTGGAGGATGTTGAAATGCAGGCCCAGCCCCATGCTGTTCACGCCGATCTTGCCCAGCATGCCGAATTCGGTGAACTGCTTCACCGTGACGCCGCGCCGGGTCGTGAGCTGAAGCATCAGGCCATGCGGCGCGAGGGCCTCGTGCCAGTCCCAGGTCTGGATCGAGCGCGGCGCGCGCGCGCCCGGTGGCGCATGCACGGCGGTCGAGCACTCGCCTTCGAGCGCCGGCGGCTTCGTCGCGAGGATCTCCGTGCGCGCGCTGACGCAAGCGAGCTGCCACAGTGGCAGCCGCGCGCCTTCGGCCATCGCCGCGACTTCGGTTGCGAGGTCGGGGCACCAGGCTTCCAGCCGGCTCTGGCACGCCTCGCCGATGGCGCGCGCCTGCTCGGCGGGGACCCCCACGCGCGGGAAGAACCCAAGGTAGCGTGCGGCCGATTCCTGGATTTCCCGTGCCCACCGCTCGCCGATCTGCTGCCCGCGAAGCTCGGGATTCGTGCTTTCGGTCACGAAGGTATGAATTTTCACGTCGAATGCTCCCAGTATTTGCCGCGCCGGCCAGGCTTTTCACACTGGCCGTTTCCCATGAGGCACAAATTCGCGGGGCGGCGTGTGGTGTGACGAAAGCCCGTTGGACTCACCACCTCACATTTTCCCGCCGAATTTCGTAGATTAGCGGATGTTCGCCACGTGCATCGTGGCCCGTTTTGACACAAGTTTTGTGCCCGCCAGGAACAGATCCATGGACAAGATGATTGCGCTCACCATGTTCGTCGCGACCGCCGACTTCGGCGGCTTCAGCCGCGCGGCGGAGCAACTGGGCAAGACGCCCTCGGCCGTCACCAAGGGCGTGATGCAGCTGGAGGCCGACCTGGGCGCGCGCCTCTTCGAGCGGACCACTCGCCGCATGACGCTGACCGAGGCGGGCCAGCTCTACCTGGAGGGGGCGCGCCAGGCGCTCACGCAGCTGCAACTGGCCGCCGAGGCCGTGGACGATCTACAGCACGCGCTGCGCGGCAGTCTGCGCATTGTCGCGCTGCCGCCGTTCGGGCCGGCGTTCCTGAACGGCGCATGTTGCAGCTTCCTGCGCGAGCATCCCGAGATGCGGCTGGAGGTCGATCTGAACGACAGCATGAACGACGAGGCCTACGACCTTTCGTTACGCGACGGGCCGATCGACCTGCCCGGCCTGATTGCGCAGCCCTTGCTCGAGAATTGCCTGACGCTCTGCGCGAGCCCGGCCTATATCGCCCGCAAGGGTGCCTGCGTCACGATGGAAAACTATCAGTCGCACGACTGGCTGATCCTTCATCATCCGCTGCTCAACCGTAACTTCTGGTGGGTGGAGCACGGCGGCGAGCGTATTCGGCTGAAGCAACCGGTGCCGCGCCTCACGAGCGACAACTTCGACTTCCTGCTGGCCTGCCTGCTCGACGGGCAGGGGCTGCAATTCTTGCCGAAGTGGAGCGCCGTGCCCCACATCGCGCGAGGCGAGCTCGTGGAACTCGATTCCGATTACTGGCGCGAGCAGACCGCGCTTGGCCCCTCGGTTCACGTGCTCTATCAGCCACACCGGCGCAACACACGCAAGGTGCGCGTCTTCATCGATCACCTGCGCCGGCACCTCGACGGGCTCGGGATCGGCGCGCGGGCCCCGGCCTGCGCGTAGTGGTTTTCTCTCCTCATCGCACCTGCCCCCCTGAAGGGGGGGCATACCGCCGCAAATCGAACAGTTAACGTTGTCGCCGGTTTGGACGAGTGGCCGATACATCGATGCAACCCGGCGTAAACGTCACTCGTTAGCAATGCAAAGCAAATGATCGCAGTGTGAAACACTGCACGCTGGCCGGGCAGGCCACGCGAAAAACACAAGGAGACACGCGCGCCGGGCAGGGCGCGCACGACCGGCGATGGGTGGGCTCGCCTTGCGGCGCCTCGTCTGCCTCTTCTCGCCAGCACGACTGCGCATGCGTCGGCCTTTGCGCGCCGCGCGCGGCAATCGATTCTTCCGAACACGACGTGACGCCGGTGGGCCGCTTCGCGGGACTCGCCTGGGCCCCGTCACGCCTGCATTTTGTAATACGGGTCACTGGAACATGAAAGCTTCGCCTTCACCCTCAACACGCTCCGCCGAGCCTGCGCGTGCCGTTGCGCCGGTGCGCACCGGCAACGAGCGCTTCGTGCGCATCGAGAATGTCGTCAAGAAGTTCGGCGACAGCGTCGCGGTCAACGACGTGAGCCTCGACATCGCCAAGAACGAACTGTTCGCGTTGCTTGGCAGCTCGGGCTGCGGCAAGTCCACGCTGCTGCGCATGCTGGCCGGCTTCGAGACGGCCACCGCCGGGCGCATCTATGTCGACGGCGAAGATCTCGCGACGCTGCCGCCGTACCGGCGGCCCGTCAACATGATGTTCCAGTCGTATGCGCTCTTTCCGCACATGAGCGTGGAGTCGAACGTGGCGTTCGGCCTCAAGCAGGAAGGCGTGCCGAAGAACGAGATCAAGGTGCGCGTGGCCGATGCGCTCGAACTCGTGCAGATGGGCCGCTATGCGAAGCGCAAGCCGCATCAGCTCTCGGGCGGGCAGCAGCAGCGCGTCGCGCTCGCGCGCTCGCTCGTCAAGCGGCCCAAGCTGCTGCTGCTCGACGAGCCGATGTCGGCGCTCGACAAGAAGATCCGCCAGAAGACCCAGCTCGAACTCGTCAACATCATCGAGAAGGTGGACGTGACTTGCGTGATGGTCACGCACGATCAGGAAGAGGCCATGACGATGGCGAGCCGGCTCGCGGTCATGAGCGAAGGGCGCATCGTGCAGGTCGGCACGCCGGGCGAGGTGTACGAGTATCCGAACAGCCGCTTCTCCGCGGAATTCATTGGTTCTACGAATCTGTTCGAGGGCACCGTGGTGCAGGACGAGCCCGATCACATCTTCGTCGAGAGCGAGGCGCTCGAAAACCGGCTCTACGTGAGCCACGGCATCACCGGTCCGCTCGGCATGGCGGTGGGCATTTCGGTGCGGCCCGAGCACGTATGCGTCTCGCACACGAGGCCCGCGGCGCCCTGCAACTGGGCACGCGGCGTAGTGACCGACGTCGCCTATATGGGCAGCTATTCGCTCTATCACGTGCGTCTGCCGGGCGGCAAGACCGTGGTGTCGAATCTCTCGAGCGCGTATCTGATGGAAGAGGGCACGCCGGTCTGGAACGACGAGGTGTACGTGTCGTGGTCGCCGGCGAGCGGCGTGGTGGTGACGCAATGAACGAGATCGCCTCCCCCTGCGCCGTTTCCGGCAGCACAGCAACGCATCCGGCAGCGCCCGGCGCGCTCAGGCGCTTTGCCGCGCGGCTGGTGCCCTCGGGCCGCACGGCCGTGATTGGCGTGCCGTTCCTGTGGCTGTTCGTGTTCTTCGCGCTGCCGTTCGTGCTGGTGTTCAAGATCAGCTTCGCCGACCAGATGATGGGCGTGCCGCCCTACACGAATCTCATCGCCATGAAGGACGGCGTCGTCCATCTGGCGCTGCAGCTCGGTCACTACGCATTCCTGTTCCAGGACGACCTGTACTTCTCGACGTACCTGAGCTCGCTGAAGATGGCGGCCGTCTCCACGCTGCTGTGCCTGCTGATCGGCTATCCCGTGGCGTACTACATCGCACGCTCGAACCCGGCCACGCGCAATGTGCTGATGATGGGCGTGATGCTGCCGTTCTGGACCTCGTTCCTGATCCGCGTCTATGCCTGGATCGGCATTCTCAAGGACGACGGCCTGCTCAATCACGCGCTCATGGCCATCGGCATGATCCACTCGCCGCTGCGCCTCTATCACAGCGACGCGGGCGTCTATATCGGCATGGTCTATTCGTACCTGCCCTTCATGGTGATGCCGCTCTACGCGCACCTCGTGAAGATGG
Source organism: Paraburkholderia silviterrae (assembly GCF_004353915.1). Taxonomy (GTDB): domain Bacteria; phylum Pseudomonadota; class Gammaproteobacteria; order Burkholderiales; family Burkholderiaceae; genus Paraburkholderia; species Paraburkholderia silviterrae. The sequence continues at coordinate 25,977 of NZ_SMRP01000046.1, forward strand.
ACCTCACGCTGCTCGAAGCGGCCTATGACCTGGGCGCTTCGCCCTGGGTCGCGTTCACTCGCATCACGCTGCCGCTCTCGAAGAACGGGATCATCGCTGGCAGCCTGCTCGTGTTCATCCCGGCGGTGGGCGAGTACGTGATTCCCGAACTGCTCGGCGGCGCGGACACGCTCATGATCGGCCGCGTCATGTGGGACGAGTTCTTCAACGACATGGATTGGCCGATGGCCTCGGCGGTCACGGTGGCGATGGTCTTGCTGCTGCTCGTGCCGATGGCGGTCTTTCAGTACTACCAGGTCAAGGAAATGGAGGGCGGAAAATGATCAAGCCCAATCGCACGCTTTCCACCGCCGTGCTCACGTTCGGCTTCGTGTTCCTGTATATCCCGATCGTTAGCCTCGTCGTCTATTCGTTCAATGAGTCGAAGCTCGTAACCGTCTGGTCGGGCTTCTCGCTCAAATGGTACACGGCGGTCTTTCACGATGCCGAGCTGCTGCACGCCGCGTGGCTCTCGCTGAAGATCGCGCTGATGACGGCGTTTGCCTCTGTTGCGATCGGTACGTGGGCCGGCTACGTGCTCGCGCGCATGGGACGCTTCAAGGGCTTCACGCTCTTTACGGCCATGATCAACGCGCCGCTCGTGATTCCCGAAGTCATCATGGGGATCTCGATGCTGCTGCTGTTCGTGGCGATGGAGCAGGTATTCGGCTGGCCGCATGGCCGCGGCCTCGTGACGATCTGGATCGGCCACGTGATGCTGTGCGTGTCCTACGTGGCGATCATCGTGCAGTCGCGCGTGAAGGAGCTCAACAAGTCGCTCGAAGAAGCCGCGCTCGACCTGGGCGCCACACCGTTCAAGGTGTTCTTTGTGATCACGCTGCCGCTCATCGCGCAGGCGCTCGTTTCCGGCTGGCTGCTGTCGTTCACGGTCTCGATCGACGACCTGATCCTCTCGGCGTTTCTCTCCGGTCCCGGCTCGACCACACTGCCGCTCGTCGTCTACTCGCGCGTGCGCCTTGGCCTCAACCCGGAGATGAATGCGCTGGCGACGATCTTCATCTGCCTCGTCACGACGGGCGTGGTGGGCGTGAACTTCTGGCTGCAGGCGCGTGAGCGCAGGCGTTTTGCCGAGATCCAGCGGGCCTTCGCCCCGGCGGACGCGGCCGGCGTGGCCCCGCAAAGCGCTGGGAGAAAGGCGCAGAAGGCACTCGACCCTGCCAGTGCCTGAAAGATTTCAACACAATAAACGCTTCGCAATACGACCAATCAGGAGAACATAGAATGAGAAAGAAGCTTGTCTGCCTCATGGTGGCGGGTGCGCTGCCTGGCTTCGCCACAGCGGACACCACGAGTGATCAGATCAAGGCGTTGCAGGCGCAGCTCCACGCGCTGCAAAACGAGGTGAAGACCTTGCGCGAGCAGCAGGGCGCGGCGAAACCCGTAGCAGCGACGGCTTCGGCCGCGCAGGCCCAGGCCGTGGACGCGTCATCTCCCGACTACGGCAAGGCGCCGGCGCATCTGACCAACGACGAAGTCGACCAGATGAAGCAGCAGCTCGCCAGTCAGCAGATGAAGGTGGACACGCTCACCGACGCGGCCACCACGGGCCCGATCGCGGGCCTTTCGGTGACCGGTTATCTCGATCCGACCTACATCTACAACCGCGACCTGGGGAGCTCGTCGTTCCTGTTCGCGAACCACGAGAACGTCTACCAGTACTTCAACAGCTCGTTTGGCGACCTGTACCTCGACATCAAGAAGACGTTCGGCGTGGGCCCGACGGCGCCATCGGCGGAAATTTCGCTGATGCCCAACCGCGGCAACGGCATCACGCAGTTGATGAACGAGCACGGCAGCAGCACCTCGAACATCCTGAACACCGCCTTCTTCACGGTGCCGCTCTCGATGACGACGTCCATCACGGCGGGCTTGATGCCGAGCTTTGGCGGCTATGAGGTGCAGCAGTCGAACCTGATGCTGACGCTCACGCACGGGCTGCTCTATGACTTCTCCGATCCCGGCAGCTATGTTGGCGTGGGGGTGAACTACATGGGCGAGGGTAGCAACTGGATCTGGAAGTTCATGCTTGGCAACGAGCAGTTCCGCACCGCGGGCGCACAATTGCAGACCGGCACCAATGCGCTGGGCGATCCGGTCACCACCAGCAACCGGGTGCCGACTTTCACGGCGCGTGTGGACTACACCTGGTCTAGCGCGCTCGATCTCGGCGGTTCGTTCAATATTGGCCGGCAGTCGCTCATGCAGGGCATGGATGCGAACGGCAACACCTTGCCTGGCGTCTACGGCGTGGGTGGCCAGTCGTCCAGCCCGTTCGGGACGTTCTTCTTTGGCGAAGCGGATCTCACCTACACGACCGCCGATATTCAGTACAACGCGGAAGTCGACTATGGCCAGCAGCAGCACGCGGCCTATAACGGCGGCCAGGCGCAGTGGTACGGCCTTTCGCTGCTAGCGAACCGCAAGTTCCGCCTGCCTTACGTCGGCCGCATGGGCGTGACCGCGCGTTATGACGTGCTCGCCAACCAGAAGAACGGCGGAGGCGCGAGCAGCATCGTGCTCAATGGCAATGGGATGGACCCGTATAACGGATTCGGTGTTGGCGCGAGCTGTCTCGCGGCTTCGAAGGCGGCCGGTGGATATGGCTTCGAATGTAAGGGCGCGGTGCGCCAGGACGTGACGCTAGATTTGCTGTTCTATGCGACGCAGCAGCTTACGGTCAAAGTCGAATATCGGCATGACTGGTCGACTCAGGATACCTTCCTGCGTAGCGATGGCTCGTATAGCAAGTCTAACGATTTGTTTGGTACGCAGCTTATTTATTCGTTCTGATGCTTGGGGCCGCTGCATACAGCGGTGGCCCTGTTCGTTCGGACAGTCAATCCGCGAATTAACGTGGGTGATCGAAGATCAATGAACAGAGCCTGGAGGCGAACACCGTGTGTCGTCTTGTGGGGACTTACATCAGCCGAAGCACGATTCTCTGGAGCAGGGCCTGCAGGTCGCGGCGCGTATCGACCACGAGGTGTATGAAAACGGTGTCGTCCCGCACCTGATAAATGATCCGATTCTTGCCAGAAATGGCCTGTTGAAAACTGTCGTCGACGAAGCCTTCAAGTTCGGCAGGCAAGTGACCGCTTCCAGGGAACTGGCGAATGTGCGTGATGGCCGCCTGAATCTGGGCCGACGTCTGACGCCAGGTCTCCCATCCGGACGCGCGGACGATGTAGCTTCTCAACTCGTCGATGCCGATCCGGGCGGTTGGCAGAATGCGGTAATTCAGCAGCCGGGTCTGCATCAGCGAAGCTTTTCGTGGCGGTCGAGCTCGTTGAGCTCCGCAAAGAACTCATCACCGTCGACGTGGTCGCCGCGCTCGATCTGCTTTTGGCCGATCGCAAGGATCTTCAGGAGTGCGATGGTCTGTTGCGTTGATTCATAGGTTCGCACATCCTGAACGACGAGTTTCGCTTCGCCGTTCTGCGTAATAATGAGCGGCTCTCCTGAGTCGGTCAGATCCTTGACGATTTGTGCGGCTTCGCTTTTGAGGTAGCTGATCGGCTTCACGTGATCGGCGAGGTGCATCAGGCGCTCCGTTGAGGTCAAATCCAGACCAAATATAGACTATTATCGGTCCGACAGCACCAAGCCAGCCGAAGCCCCGCAGTTGACCGCGATATGGCATGAGAAAATGATAAACGGGGCTGGATTGCCGTGACGGGAAGCGCCGAGGAGATTGGCGTGGGTCAACTCGTAGATGAGCCGGGGCCGAACTTCCGTGAGTCGATACATAGCAATCAGGTTTTCCTGCAGCAGATGAAAAAACAGTCCACAAGACATGCGCAACGCGGCGGCCAGGCATACCCCGCACGCCTGGTCCGTCCCACGATTCGAGCGGACGAGGCGCAGACAGGGCTTCGCCCGGTTTTTACCGGGTCGATGGGCCCGCTCGCTGATTTCGAAGCCGCTTTCCGTGAAAACATGCGGTTTCAGCGCTTGCTGCAACTGTGCGCCGGGGACGGTCGGTCTTGAATCCTTCCGACATGCTCGCGCCACGCCTGACGCCCGGTGGTCACCTGCTAGCGGTACCGGAGTACGCCGCGCCGGTTTTGGCGGATGAAATACAAGAGCGGCTAGGCCGCCCTTTTGCGCTCGGCGCAGGACATGGCCTGTTGCATCTGGGGACGGCGGAAATCGGCCGCATTTTGCCGCCCGCATGGGCCTGGTGGCGGGATTTCGCCGCGCGCTATGTCACTGCCCTGTGCGCCACGCCCGAAGGCGGCGAGATCGCGGTTCTCACACCTGCTGCCGGGGATTTCGATGCCCTGATTGCCGATGCGCCACCGATGACCGGCGGGGAGTATCTAACACCCGATGTGCTCGCGACGCTGTGGGGTGAGATCGATACCGCCTTGCAGCGGGAACTGGCGAGCGCAAAAGTCTCGCTTCAGGATTTCCTCAAGTCGCGCCACCCGGCCTGGAATCTCGTCGGCCGCGTGCATTTCAACCTTGCTGAGAACCGCAAGGACCCGGAGTCGCCGTTCGCCTTCCTTGCGACTTACACCTCGCGCCTGTCGGCTCTTGGCAAAGCGCAACACCAGCCACTCTCGCGAGCCCTGGCGGAATATTCGGGCGCGAGAAGCCGTGCGCAGCTCTTGTCGCTCCTGCTGCCGGTGCAGCGCGCCGCCGAACACTGCGATTGGCTGCGCGAAATGGTGGATACCGGCGAGATCTACCACCCGTTGCGCTGGACGCCGCTTGACGCTCATCGCTTTCTCACGGACCTGCCCAAACTCGAAGCCGCCGGGATTGTCGTACGCACGCCCAGCGTCTGGCAGGCGGGCCGTCCTGCACGTCCCGTTGTGAAAGCCAGCGTCGGTACACGCCCGCCCGCGCTGCTGGGCAAGGAGGCGCTGCTCGACTTCAACATGGAGGTGTCCCTCGACGGAGAACGTCTGAACGCCTCCGAGGTCAGGGATCTGCTCAAAGGCGCCGATGGCCTGCAATTCATCCGCGGTCGCTGGGTCGAGGTGGACCACAAAAAGCTCACTCGCCTCCTGAAGCGATTCGAGGCCATGGAAGAGGCGGCGAAAGCCGGGCTGCCCTTTAATGAGGCCCTGCGCCTGCTGGCGGGTGTTTCGCTCGACGATACCGGCGACCCCGCGGAGCGCGACTGGTCGCAGCTCGTTGCAGGCCCCTGGCTGGCCGACATCCTGCAGGAGTTGCGGCAGCCGGAGGGATTGGCGCAGATCGGCCCGGGACCGGAACTCAAGGCCAGCCTGCGGCCTTACCAACAGGCCGGCGTACGGTGGTTATACCTGCTCACCCGGCTCGGACTGGGCGCTTGCCTCGCGGACGATATGGGTCTTGGCAAGACCATGCAGGTACTCTCGCTGCTACTCGTGTTGAAGCGCGAAAGCGCCGAGGCGCGTCCCAGCGTGCTCGTCGCCCCTGCATCGCTGCTGGCCAACTGGGCGGCAGAGGCCGGGCGCTTCGCCCCCGGCTTGCGCCTGCTGATCGCCCATCCGTCGTTCACGCCGGCAGCCGATTTGCGTGCATTGGACGCCGGGCGGCTTGCGGACATCGATCTCGTCATTACCAGCTTTGGCTCGCTGCTTCGCCAGCCGGTACTGGGGACCATCCAATGGCGCGTTGCCGTCGTCGATGAGGCACAGGCGATCAAGAATCCGGGCGCGAGGCAAACGCGACAGGTCAAGCAGCTCCAGGCGCAATCGCGCATCGCGCTGACCGGAACCCCCGTGGAAAACCGCCTGTCCGACCTGTGGTCCATTTTCGACTTCACCCACCCAGGTTTGCTGGGCTCGGACAAAGTGTTCGCCAAGTTTGCCGGGCGGCTGGCGAAGGCCGAACATTTTGGTCCGCTGCGCACGCTCGTACGGCCCTACATCCTGCGTCGCCTGAAGACCGACAAGCGGGTCATCGACGACCTTCCGGACAAGACCGAACTCAAGGCCTGGTGTCCACTGAGCCCGAGCCAGGCGGCGCTTTATCAGCGTGCGGTGAAGGATCTGTCCGCCGCGCTCGAGGATGCCGAAGGCATCGGCCGCAAGGGCGTGGTGCTGAGCTTCCTGATGCGCTTCAAGCAGATTTGCAACCATCCCTCGCAATGGCTGGGCGACGCGGCGTGGAAGCCGGAAGACAGCGGCAAGTTCGCCCGCCTGCGCCAGCTCGCCGAAGTCATTGCCGCCAAACAGGAAAAGGTGCTGGTGTTCACCCAGTTTCGCGAGGCCACGGAGCCGCTGGCGGCATTTCTGGGTTCGATCTTTGGCCGCGAAGGCCTGGTGCTCCATGGCGGCACCCCGGTTGCCAGGCGCCGCGAATTGGTCAAGCAATTCCAGGAAGATGAGCTGGTACCCTTCTTCGTGCTTTCGCTCAAGGCCGGCGGGTCGGGGCTGAATCTCACCGCCGCTTCGCATGTGATCCACTTCGACCGCTGGTGGAACCCGGCAGTGGAAAATCAGGCGACTGATCGCGCGTTTCGCATCGGCCAGCAGAGGAACGTGCTGGTGCACAAGTTTATCTGCCGTGGCACGGTCGAGGACCGTATCGATCAGTTGATCGAAGCGAAGCAGCAATTGGTGAAGGATGTGCTGGAGAGCGGCGCGGAACTCCTGCTGACCGAGATGAGCGACCGGGAATTGCTCGATCTCGTGAAGCTGGACATTCACGCCGCGCAAGAAAACTGATGGTCAAGAGGAAGTGGAATGGCTTACGGAGGATGGAAGCCCTATTTCCCGGTCGCCGAGCGGCGAAAAAAGGCTGAACTGGCCGCCGCCAGGGCGAAGAAAGCGGGTGCGGTCCTGTCGCCCATCGCACCGTATCGTGGCGCCATCGCCAGGACTTTTTGGGGTAAGGCCTGGTGCGACAATCTGGAGGGCTACAGCGACTACGACAACCGTCTGCCGCGCGGCCGTACCTATGTGCGCAACGGTTCCGTGATCGACCTTCAGATCGCGCAAGGCGAAGTCTGCGCCAAGGTAATGGGTTCGCGCCTCTACACGGTCTCCGTGACCGTGACGGCGTGCCCGCAAAAGCGATGGCGGGCGATTGGCGCCGATTGCGCGGGGTCGATCGACTCGATCGTGGAACTCCTGCAGGGCAAGCTCTCGAGCGCCGTGATGGAGCGCATCTGCAAATCCGGCACCGGCCTTTTCCCGGCGCCGAAGGAAATCAGGTTCAAGTGCAGTTGCCCGGACTGGGCATCGATGTGCAAGCACGTCGCCGCCGTGCTCTACGGCGTCGGCGCACGGCTCGACCAGCAGCCCGAACTCCTTTTCGCCTTGCGCCGCGTCGATGCCAATGATCTCGTGAGTCAGGTCGGTGCCGGCCTGCCTCAATCGAGAAAACGGCCGGCCGCCGGCAAGGTGCTCGACGACGCGCTGGTGGCCGACGTGTTCGGCATCGAGATGGCCGACGCTGACCCACCCGTGAAGCCTGCTGCCGGACGCAAGAAGCCATCGACAGGTAAGGTGACGGCGAAGAAGGCGTCCAGGCCGGCGGTCTCGACAACCCGCAAGCCAGCTGCGACCGTGACGACCGAGGCGGACAATCAACCGGTAAAAGAGAAGTTGCCGGTCAAGCGATCCGCCAGGCCGCGCAAAGCAACATCCTGACCTCGTTGCTGTTTCGCACATCCCATGCCTGCAAGGCGAAAAGCAGGCCGGCGGCCACGCCGCCGACCCCATTCACAATTACTCCGTCTTGAGCTTCGCCCAGAGACGGTTCTGCAGGCGCGTCAGCTCGGCCGTCATCGGCATGCTGACGAACAGCTTCCGATAGACCTCCGGCGGCGGGAACACGGCCGGGTCAGCCATCACCTCGGGCCGCACCAGCGCCCGCGATGCGGGAACCGTCGACGGATACGACGTATAGTTAGTCAGCGCAGCGGCCTCCTTCTGCGAGATCACGAAGTTGATGAACTTCATGGCCGCTTCGGGGTGCGGGGCATCCTTGGGAATCGCCATCATGTCGAACCAGATGGCCGTGCCGACATCAGGAATCAGGTACTTGATGTGATACGACTTCTTCGCGTCCAGCGCGGCAACGCGAGCCGAGTTCACATCGCCCGACCAGCCGAGTGCAATACAGATGTCACCACCCGCCAGATCGTTGATGTAGCTGGTGCTGTTGAACTGCGTGATATACGGCCGGATACCCTTGAGCACCTGATAAGCAGCTTCGTAATCGGCGGGATTGTTGGTGTTAGGGTCCTTCTTGAGATAAACGAGCGCCATGCCGAACGCGTCGACCGGCGAATCGAGCACGGAAATCCCGCAGCTCTTGAGCTTCTGCGCATTCTTGGGATCGAACAGCAGCGACCAGCTATTGAGCGGGGCATCATTGCCGAGCGCGGCCTTGACTTTCTCCACGTTCACGCCGATACCGTCCGTGCCCCAGGACCACGGCACGCCATACCGGTTGCCCGGGTCTTCCTGCGCGACGATCTTCATGATGTCCGGATCGAGGCCAGCCATGTTCGGCACCTTCGAATGGTCGATCTTCTGGAAGATGCCGGCCTGCACCTGGCGGGCCCAGTACATATCGGACGGCACCACCACGTCGTAGCCCGAGTTGCCCGAGAGCAGTTTGGCCTGCAGCGTGTCGTTCGAATCGAACTCCTGATAAACGACCTTGATGCCCGTTGCTTTCTCGAAGTTCGCGATCGTGTCCTTGCCGATCGAGTTGCCCCAGTTGTAGACGTTGACCACCTGGTCGTCGGCGAGCGCCGAGGGCATGCTTTGCCATGCGGCGCCCGCGAGCGCAAGCGCCGCGCAAATCGCCTTCACCGTACCTGAAAATCTCCTGGCCACTTGTCGTTCCTCCATAGTTGAGTGGTGCCGTCCTCGTCGGGACGTATCGTTTCGGTTGCTTCAATGTAGCGGGGGGCTAGTAGCCGGTCTGCCCCCCCGGCGGCACGGCATCGTGTGATTGCTTGCCGCCGCTACGCCGCTACGCCGCTACGCCGCTACGCCGCTACGGCGCTACGGCGCTACGGCGCTACGGCGCGCCGCCGCGCCGGCCACCGCGCCGGCTCATGTGTGCCGCGGCCCGGTCTTGTCGTGTCGCCTCGCTCAGCCGCCGAGATGGCGTGCGATGGCCCTGAACGCGGCGAGCACGATGTCGTCCATCGGCTCGTCCACGGGCAGATGCTGGGACGAGAGCTTGACGATGACCACGGCCGCGCGCGGATCAACATAGATCCACTGGCCATGAATGCCGATCGCGATAAAGGGCGCGCCCGCCGCGCCTGTGAGATACCACTTGCTGCGGTAGCAGCCGCCCGGCAGGAAGTCGGCCCATGTCGAGCGCGCCCACGCTTCGCGGCTGCCGTTGTTCATGATGTCGTCGATCCACCAGCCCGGCACGATCTGCTTGCCGTTGGCGACGCCGCGGCAACGCACCATCTCCGCGCAACGCGCGAGGTCGCCGAGCGTCGCGCACAGCCCGGCCGCCGCGCGCGGGGCGCCGAGGCGGTCGAGCGTGATGCAGGCCTCGTGCTGGGCGCCTAGCGGCATCCAGAGATGCTGCGAGAGCAGCGCGTCGAGCGGCCTTGCCGCCGCGCGTTCGATCACCCAGCCGAGCACGTCCGTCGTCGGCGAGTTGTAGTGAAAGACTTCGCCGTGCGCGCGCTCGCCGGGGCGCAGTTCCGTGAGGAAGCGGCGCAAGTCCACGGGGTCGTCGGGCAGGGGCGGATTCCAGCCCATCGCGCGGCGGTAGCGCAGGAAGTTGCCGCGCGTGTCGAGATAGTCTTCCGCGAACGTCACGCTCGCGGTCATGTCGAGCAGGTGGCGCACCGTCGCGCCATGATCGTACGCGCTGCCGCGCAGCTCGGGGAGATAGTCGACGACGCTCGCGTCGACATCGAGAACCCCCTGGTCGGCCAGCACGCCGCACAGCAGTCCGACCAGCGACTTGGTGATCGAGAAGACCAGGTGCGGGGTCTCGGGCGTGAGGCCGTGGCCGTACCACTGCGTCACGATCTGGCCTTGCCGCATGACGAGGAAGCCATCCGTGTTGGACATCGCGAGCATGCGCTCGATGCTCAAGGTCTCCCCGGCCGGCGTCGTGAAGGCGAGGGTGCCAAGGTCGTCGCAGCGCTGCGGCAGCGGCGTGGCCGCGCGCGGGTCGTGCGCGATCGCCGCGGTGGGCAGCAGGCGGCGCACGTTGCGAAACGACCACTGGCTGTAAGGCTTCGTGCGCCAGTTATCGAGCGTGACCTGGTGTTCGGATGAGACCGGCGCGCCGGTCATGATGCGTGACATTATCGGTGTTCCTTGTTTCGGTATCCTGACTGGATGAGCTGGGTCAGGAAAGCTTTGAAGCGGGCTGCGGAGCGCGCTTCGAAGCGAATTGCCGCGGCAGGCGCGAGGCGCCCGCCGCCGTGCTCAGACCGTCGCTTCGAGATCGAAAGCCGCGCGCATCGAACCGGTCGCATGCGTGACGCCGCCATTCATCATCGTGAGCGCGATGTCGATCTTGCCGATCTGGTACTTGTTCACCTCGAAGAGGTTGCTCTCGAGGACGATGAGGTCGGCGCGCTTGCCCACGGTGACCGAGCCGATCTCGTGCTCCAGCCCGAGCTGCCACGCCCCGTTGATCGTATAGGCGGCGATGAGCTGCGGAACGCTCAGGCGTTCGTTGATGTCGGGCAGCGCCGGCGCGTCGGGTTCGCCCGCGAGCTGGCGCGTATGGCCGGACTCGATATGCTCGACGGGGCGGTGCTGGCAGCGGCACTGGCAGGCGAGGCCGTCCATGCCGATCGACACCGTCACGCCCTGCTCGATGAAGGTGCGGAACTTGTACATGTTGCTCCAGCGCTCGGTGCCGTAGTGTTCGCGCAGCAATTCGGTGTACAGATCGACTACGCCCCACTGAAGCTGCGTATTGGCCATCACGCCAAGCTCGCGAAAGCGCGGGATGTCGTCCGGGTGCGTGAGGAAGGCATGCGTGATGACGTGGCGGCGGTCGCGCTGCGGGTTCGTGCGGTTCACGCGCTCGAAGCCGTCCAGTGCCGCGCGCACGGCGGCGTCGCCCACGCAATGAACCATGACGTTGAAGCCCGCCTTGTCGGCCTCCAGCAAGTGCTGGTCGAATTCGCCAACGGGCATGGTGGGCGCGCCGCAGGTGTCGGCGCGGTCGGCGTAGGGTTCGAGCAGCCACGCGGTGTGGTTCGCCTCGGTGCCGTCGAGAAACAGCTTGAGCGCGCGCGCCTTGACGAGCGGCGAGTCATAGCGCGTGCGGAACTCGCTCAGCATCTCCACGGGTTTCTCGACCTCGCCCACCACCGCCACGCTGCCGACCACGCGCAGCTTGAGGTCCGCACGCCGCTCCATGTGCTGGAGCGTTTCGTAGAGCAGCGACTGGTCGCCGCTCGGGTCCATGAAACCCGCATCGAACACGGTCGTGATGCCGGCCGCCGCGAGCTTGTCCTGCCACACCGTGAAGGAACGCAGATACAGGTCCATGCCCTTGGGCAGATAGCCGGCCTCGCTGATCCGTTTGAGCAGCAGCGAGTAGGCCGCGCCGTCGACGATCACGCCGGTCGGCTCGCCCGTGACGGGATCCTTCTCGAACCAGCTTGCGCCGGGCTGGACCGGCGGCGTGGAGGCGTCGATGCCGGCGATCTCCAGCGCTTTCGAATTGGCCCACGCCGTGTGGAAGTCGGTGGAGAGCAGGCACACCGGGCGATCGGGGCAAATGGCGTCGAGCGTTTCCTTGCACAGCAGCTCGGGCGGAATCGTCGCCTGGATCCAGCCCATGCCGGTGATGGCCTTTTCTTCGGGATGCGCCTCGACGTAGGCGCGCAGCGCGCCGAGCACTTGCTGCGGATCTTCGTAGTTCACGAAGGCCTGAAATGCCGCCGCCGTCGTTTCGAAGTGCCAGTGCGATTCGACAAAGCCAGGCAGCATCAACCGGCCGCCCGCATCGACGATGCGCGTGTTCTCGCCGGCCCAGGCCCGGGCGGCGCGTTCGTCGCCGACGAAGACGATGCGCTCGCCTTTCACCGCGACGGCCTGCGCCCAGGGTTTGTGTGGATCGACCGTATAGACTTTTGCGTTCGTGAACAGCACGTCCGCTGCTGCGTTGCCTGTTTCCTGTGTGCTCATCGCTGCCTCTTGGTGCGCATTTGTGACTGATCGCGGGTCACTATAGTGAGCGCCTGGAGGCGGGTCTGCCCCCCCTTGCAGGGGGCAAGGGTGCTTTGCGCCCGGTGGCGCTGGGCGCGGGGGGATTCAAGCGTCGGCCGGCGGTGGCTCGGCCTGTGTCGTGCCGGCCTGGGGTGAGAACGAGGCAGCGGGAGATGACGCGGACGATGAAGCGGACGATGCGGCGGGCGCCGGGTTGGGCACCGCAACTGCAGCGGGCGCTTCGAGCGCCCATTTGGCCAGATCGCGCTTGGTCCGCACGCCGAGCTTGGCAAACGCCCGCTGGATATAGGACTCGGCGGAAGACTGACGCACGCCCAGAATGGCCGCCGTTTCGGGCACGGTCCGGCCGACGATCAGATGCTTGCAGCTTTCGTATTCCCGCTTGGAAAGCGTGATGCCTTCGTGCGCGACGCGCGCGTCGAACAGGGCGAGCCGGTCTGTGCTGGTCGCCGTATTGGCGACCTTTCTTGCGGCCGACATCGACGAATGCAGCTCGAGCAGCGGAAAGAGAAAATCTCCCAGATGGCGCAACTGGCTCAGCTCGCTCAGCGAGAATGCGGGCAAATGCTTGCGGCGCACGATGGCGAGCGAGTATTGCGCATGGCTCGCATCCTTCGTGAGCACGCATTCGTGGGCGATTTGCCGTTCGTCGAAGATGCGCTTGCGAAATTCGCCAGCGGGAATGTTGCTCATGTCGCGCACCACGAGGTGCGTGCCGGTCGTGCCCCGTATCGCGGCGAACAGCGGGTCGGCAGCCTGATAGCGCTCGTAGTAGAGCCCCATGACGTGATCGAGCTCGGCCTGCTCGTCGTCCACGGCACCGCTGCCGAGCCATTCGCAGCTATAGCCGAGCGGCGCGGCGGCGCCAAAGCGCGAGCGCTCCACGTGAACGACATCGAGCGGAATGATCCCGTTCATGAACGACGTGAGCCGGTGAACGAAATGCGGTGTGCCGACCGACTCGATGATGTCGCCGAGCGCCTTGATGGGCACGTCGATGTGGCGGCTTTGGTGGTTGAATGGGTCGACGTTGAGCAACATGGTGCACCCTGATCGGGAACGGGTAGGAGTTCTGCGTGTGCCTGGCAAGCTTTTCGTGTGGGCGCGCTGCGCGTTTGCCCAGCTAAAAAGCATAACAGAAGCGCTCCCGCGTTCAAACGCGCGGCAGTGCTGGACGATAACGACGCGACGGCGCTGTGCCAATGGCGAAACAGGAAACTCGCCGTGCCCCCCCAGTTACTAGCAGCGTGTTCGTTCACCATTCGTTCGATACGGGCAATAGCGCGATCAACGAAAACTTTCAGTTCATCGCGCATCCACCAATGCGTCCGGTGGCAGCGAGCGCACCGACGGTGGCACGCAGTCCGCATAGGGGCCGTCGCGGGCAAACGGGAGCGACGGGCAGCGGCGCGAACGATACATCAACGGCCCTTCAGTTTGTAGCCAGATATCCTTCCGTATCCGCCGCGAACGCCGTCGCGTCCTGTGCTACTTTCACGACAGAGGTGAAATCCGCCGTTTGAAGTGCAGCGGTGTCAGCGCTCGCGATTGGACGTTTCCGCATCGCCCGGCTCAGGATGTGAGTCTTATGCTGATAAAAGAGCTCGAGCTGCCCCGCATCCGATGCATGAGGTGCCAGGCCGAAAGCCTCCTCAAGCGTTCGGCGTGCGATATGAAAACGTTGAAGTCCGCGAATCACACGAACCTGGAACACGACCCCATCACTGTTGTGAGGGATTGCTGCCCAAACCAGCGCGCTGCCCATGACATGCCCCCTTTGGGTTGCAAACCAGATTTAAAGCCCGTTGCCCTATGATGGCCCGCAAAAAATACGTTTCAAAAATATGACCGCCCCGCTTTGTTATTTTCACCACACGAGGATTGTGAGCTTCGACTGTCACGACGGCTATTGAATGGAATCGACAGTTCGACAGACTGCTGTGGTGGATCGCGCGAACTTCGGCTACGCGATAGATGAAGGAGTCGCGCAGGCCTGCGCCCTTGAACGCGATGGCCGGTGGCTGCGGCGCTTCAGGCGGGTTTCTGGCGGATTACCCCGTACCAGCCGAGACCACGATATGTCTCGTAGCCGGGCGTGGCGGCGAACGAGACGAGCGCGCCGTCCGCGGCACGATAGAAGCCTGTTTGCCTGCCGTCCGCCTGCAAGGGGAAGCGTTCGCTGAGGATCCCCTTGCCGTCGGATGCGGCGATCACGCGAAACGACGAATCGACGATCATGCAACGCGTGCGCGCCCATTCCTCCTCGCTCAGGCGCACGCCTTTCACGACTGCGCCGGCCTGCGGCGCCCAATCGAAGAAGATGACGAGCGCGCCCAGCACACGGCCGTTCGCGTGACCGCCCTCGCGGACTGCCGTGGAATAGGTCGCAACCTGGCTCTGGCTCAAGGGCGCGAGCGTTTCCACGTCACGCGCCACATACTCAGTGCCCGACTTCGTCCGCATCGCGGCCCTGAACCATTGCGCGCCCGCCACGTTCTGGCCGCGCACCGGATACAACGTGGGACGCCCGTTCGCCACCACGACGCCGCGTCCGTCCACGACCCAGAGATCGCGGTAGACCGTGTAGCTGTCGAGAATCACGGATAGCCGTTCGCCAGCATGCTCCGCCGAGGCCACGTCGCCGCTCGCGAGGCACTGCACGACTGAAAAATCCGTTGCCCACCAGCGCACGTCGCAGGACCGCTCGTACAGGTTGCGGTCGATCACGTCGATCATGTTGAGCGCAAGATCGGCGCACCGCTGGCCCTCGTGCGAGCGCAGTCGTTCGATCATGCTGTCGCCGAGTTGAGTGAGTGTCGAAAGCGAGCCAGCGAGATCCTTGTTCAGGTCTGTGGTGATTTCCGAGATGCGTTTGGAGACCTGCTTGACCTGGCTGGCGACCACGGCGAAACCCTTGCCGGCATTACCCGCCCGTGCGGCTTCGATGAGTGCGTTCAAGGCGAGAAAAGTGGTTTCGCGATTGATGTCGTTGATGTCGCTGATCTTGCTCGTGGCAAGCCGTTTGACTTCGTGCGTCAGGTCGACAATAGCTTGGGGATTCGACATGAATTGATTTTGATGTATGCGTTTTATCTGGGCGCCATGGGTCTTGACGTCGCATGATGCCCCGTTGAGTGATGCTCAGCTTGCGAGAGTCTGCGTTGAGCGCCGTTCAGGTCGGATTGAGCAGTAGCATCGTTGCCAACTCGCCGGCGGTGGCGAGCACAACAACGAGATACGCCGGATTGGCCTGAAGGAAGTCCAGCAGGCTCGATTTGTCGCTACGCTGGAGCCACGTGCCCAAAGCGCCTAGCGAGAGAATCAGGCCGAACAGAAAGCTGAAACCAAACAGAACGCCGGCCCACTTGTTATGCCGAACGACCCGCTCGGCGAATGCGACCATCGTGAGGGAAGCGATCTGACATGAGAGAACAACCAGCACAAAAGCATGATGCCCATCGCGCTTTATCATGGATTCAAAGCGGCTCGTGCAGGGGCGGGCGAGGCCGTTCGAGGATCTGCATACCGTTGGCGTTGCACAGCGTCCGCCAGCAAGGCAGACGCGGATGACGTTCCCCTGCGTGATTGTGATTGGTGGGTAGGTCTGGACCGGGAAGGGCCATCGGAGCAGGCTCGGCAGGCAATATTCCGCGTTCGGTGTCCTCCAGCCTCGTGCGGCTGAAAGACGCCGGTTCGCCGAAGCCGATACGCGACGCCTGCGCTCGCCTGATCGGTTATTTATTCGATGGCTTCGCCGTGCAGCCCCAGGTCGAGGCCGTCGCGTTCGTCCTCCTCGCTCACGCGCAGACCCATCACCAGATCGATCACCTTTAGCAGGACGAAGCTCAACACGCCGCTGTAGATCAGCGTCATCGCAACACCTTTGAGCTGCAGCATGACGTTGCCGTCGGCGCCGCCGATGTCCTTGATCGCGAACACGCCGGTCAGGATCGCGCCGATGATGCCGCCGATGCCGTGCACGCCAAACGCGTCGAGCGAGTCGTCATAGCCGAACTTGTGCTTGAGCCAGGTGGCCGACCAGAAGCAGACCACGCCCGCCACCACGCCAATCACGAGCGCGCCCATCACGCCGACGAAGCCCGAGGCCGGCGTGATCGCCACGAGACCCGCCACGGCGCCCGAGGCGATGCCGAGCACCGAAGGCTTGCCCTTGGCGATCCACTCCGCGAACATCCAGCCGAGCGCCGCGCAGGCGGTGGCAATCTGGGTCGTGAGCATCGCGAAGCCGGCACGGCCATCAGCCGCGACTGCCGAGCCTGCGTTGAAGCCGAACCAGCCCACCCACAGCATGGCCGCGCCCGTCAGCGTGAGCGTGAGGTTGTGCGGAGCCATCGCCTCACGGCCATAGCCCACGCGCTTGCCGAGCACGAGGCAGCACACAAGGCCTGCGATGCCGGCGTTGATGTGCACCACCGTGCCGCCCGCGAAGTCGAGGATGCCTGCGCTTGCGAGCCAGCCGGTCGGTTCCCACACCATGTGCGCGATCGGCGAGTAGACGATGATCGACCACAACGACATGAACACGAGCATCGCCGAGAACTTCATGCGGTCCGCGAATGCGCCGGTGATGAGCGCCGGCGTGATGATCGCGAACGTCATCTGATAGACGAAGTACACCGTCTCGGGGATGGTCGGCGCGAGGTGGCTCACGGTGAGCGTCGTCGCCTTGTCGCCGTGG
>NZ_SMRP01000047.1:0-39702 GCF_004353915.1 Paraburkholderia silviterrae
TCCTCAGATCATCCGTGTAATTCTCAACTCGCCTTAAACACGGAAATTCTGACACCCCCCGGCACCTACTTTTCTTTGCAGCCGCAAAGAAAAGTAGGCAAAAGAAAGCGGCTCACACCGCCAGTGTGACGCTGTCCCCCACTGCCCTCTAATCGGAGCGGCTCCGGAGCATCCGTCTCCTCGCACACTCCGCCTCAGTGACAAGGGGCTCATCCTTCCCGCCACGCGCTACGCGCGGGCGGAAGGGTTTGCAAGGAAAACCGGGCGTCCTACCCGGCGAATACGCGATAGTACTGCCGAGCAAATACACTGGATTCCTACTAAACTTCGTACATCCCACTGGTTTTGGTTATGCCTCACGGCGCGCTCAGCGCCGCCGGATGGATGAGCCCTTTGTCACTCCGGCAGACGACGCGTGGCGACAGACGCTCCGGAGCCACTCCGATTAAAGTTTAGTGATCCACTGCGTCACACTGGCGGTTTGAGCGGCTTTCTTTTGCCTACTTTTCTTTGCCGCTG
Source organism: Paraburkholderia silviterrae (assembly GCF_004353915.1). Taxonomy (GTDB): domain Bacteria; phylum Pseudomonadota; class Gammaproteobacteria; order Burkholderiales; family Burkholderiaceae; genus Paraburkholderia; species Paraburkholderia silviterrae. Next base: position 520 of record NZ_SMRP01000047.1, read on the forward strand.
CAAAGAAAAGTAGGTGCCGCCCCGCACAGGGGTAACACTAATAGACCTACATGAAAACAAGGAAAGGCCAAGAATAATCCACGAAAAATCCAACCCAAATCCAAATCCAAATCACGACAACCCGCGCCACCCCCCAGGCATCCCAACTTCAAACCGCTAAAAAAATGAATAGACACGCGCGCCACTCAGGCCCATAAAAATCACCAACATAGAAACCAACCGATCCCAAAGACAGCAAAAAAGCCCGCTCACGGCGGGCGAACATTCGCTACGGGGGTCATCTGCCGCAATTTGCGAGCCGACCTGGACATCTTATCGCGAACAATAGCGTCCACGCGTTGCCCCAACCCCTGAAGCGGCGGGCCATCTGGCTCCACCATTACGCATAGCTATCAGGGTTTCGGACAGCACGGCAGTGCGGTTATCCCAATCAGCATCAACACAGCCAGCCCCCTGTTCATTCTGATAGGTGCGTCCCAGCACGCTGTGCGCTACAGTTTGCCTTAAGGGCATACCCCGCGCCCTTATCAGGTCTCCTCAAGCTTGCTGCCCGCCTTGCGCGGGCGCTTTTTTTGCTGCCCGATGCTTAGCCGGCCCAGGGCCGAAACCAGGGCAACAAGGCCGCCCTACTCCTCTCCAAACCAGCGCTTGTAGATCGCGTCATATGTGCCGTTTTCCTGCAACTGCAGCAACGCGCTATCGACCGTCCTGCGCAGCGGACTATTGACCGGATACACGAACGCAATATCGGACCGGTTGATCTCGGGGCCGACCACCTTCACACGGCCCTTGCCCTCATGGTTCGCGTAGTAAAGCAAGACCGGGCCGGCGAAGACCACGGCATCCGCTTTCCCGCTCAGCAGCGCAGCGTACATTTCCGCTGGCTGTTGATACTCCTGCACACGAGCGCCGCGATTCCTCAGCCACGCAACAGATATGCTCCCGCCTATCGTCGCGATCTGCCTGCCCGGCAAATCGTCGGGGCCGTTAATCGTGCCTTTGATTTGCTGGACGGTCAGATCAGTCGTCAGTTGCGCGGTATAGAACGCGACAAACACCAGTCCGACGAACATGAGCAGCACGGCGGTCAGTCGCGCGAGCCACTGGCGCGGCGACTCCTCCGCCTGGGTCAGCAGTGTGGTTGCGGCCCAGTAAATGGCCTGGAAGATGCCGGGAAAGTACTTCTTGCTGGGAATGACGCCGTCTTCGCGGCCGCGGTCGAGAAACCAGGCGATGTGCGCAGGGACAAGCACGAGCAGCAGGCCCGTGGCCAGCCAGATCATCGTCGTTGTCGAACTCAGCAGGCGCAGCAGCGCGAGAATCGGACTGGCCGCCGTGCTTGCGCCCGTGTCGCGCACCAGGATGCGCTGTCCAGCGGTCAGCACGGGCGTGGAGAAGTCGAACGCCTGGTCCCGCTCCCAGGTGATGAACTGAGGCATGGCGAGGTCGCATTGGCCGGTCTGCAGACAGTCGTTCAGCGTCGCCGTGTCCGGGACAATCAGGTAGTCCGTCTTGACTTTCATTTGCGCCGCAACGGCGCTCCAGACGTCGATGGTGAAGCCCGTGAGCTTGCCGTGCTGCTCGATGACGGTAGGCGGGATCACCGTGACGGCAAGGCGAATGGCGGGCGTCGGCCCCTGTGCGAGCACGGGCGATGGCAGCAGATCCGCCACGAGCAGCACGAATGCACAGCGCAGCGCCAGCGCTGCCAGGACTCTTCTGGACATGACGACTCCATGCTACGCATTCGGCCCCGTTACGCAGCATTCAAAGCTGCGCCTCGCCTTTCGGAAACAGGAACGTGACGCCCGCATGCGCTTCGTTGGTTGCGAAGTCTCGTACAATATCCACGCCTCGACTATCGGGATTTTGGGCAAGCTCGATTCGCTAAAGGGTCGTTCGTTCCAGAATTCCAATCTTTCGCACTGCAATTATTCAATTGTGCAGCGCGGTCGCGCTCCCGGCGCCCCTTTCGCCAGCCTTGAATCAGCCAGAGAATCGAATCGCGCCTACGACCCATGCCGCTGCCCACGACTCAAAGCTGGACCTTGCATCCGGCCACGCGCAAATCGTGGATGCGCGAGATCCTCGCGCTGCTCACGGTGCTCGTCGCGGCGAATATCCTCGTCAACGCCTGGCAATCGTGGCACGACTTCCGGGCTGCGGACCGGCAGGCCGCCGAACAGCTCACCGCGCAAACGTCGCTGGTCGCGCGCCTCATCGAGGACCGCCTTCGCGATCTGGATGGGATGATGTCGGCAACCCAGACCCTGATCGACGAAGGCAAGGCCACCAACGAAGCGCTCGTCGACCTGACGCAAACGCTGAAATTGTCGCTGGGCGACACCTTGATTGCAGTGTTCGACGCGAACGGGCGCATGGTGGCCGCCTCTCACCCCGATGCCCGCAACGAGATTCCCGGCTTCGATGCGATCTTTGCGCAGGTGCGCGCCGCGCCGTCCGCGCGGCTGTGGCTACCGGTCGTGTGGGGCAACCGGGGCGCCATGGTGGTCGCCGCAAGGCACGTCGGCCAGACCGGCCAGCTGGACGCGGTGACGATCCATCTCGTGCCGCTCGAGCAACATCTGCTCGACAATGCGAAGCTGATTCCGGGCACGGCCCTGCTGCTGCGCGACAACACGCAACGCATCGTCGCGCGGGTTCCGGATGTGGCGGGGCTGGCCGTCGGGCAACGGCTCACCGACGACGGCAGCGCGCGCGCCGGGCCTATCGAGGGCACGTTCTACGCGCTATGGCGCCGCGATCATACCGAGCGACTCGTTGCACAGCAGCACATCGGGCTCGGCTCGAATGCGGGGTACTGGACGCTGGATTTGGGCTATGCCATCGGCACGTTCCGCGACAGCCTCTGGGCCAGCCTCTACCTCAACCTTGCCGCAGCGGCGTTGTTGCTCGCCATGCTGGCCGGCGGCTTTATCCTGATCGGCCGGCAAAGGGCGCTCAACGGCCGCGTGGAAAAATATGCGAGCACGGTTTCGACCATCGTCGAGAACATGCCGACGCCGGTCGCCGTGGTCGATATGAAATCGAAGCGCATTCTCCTTGGCAACGACGCACTGCTGGCCGTGTTCGGCGCGCCGGCCGACAAAGGGCAGCCTTTTGCGCGCCTCTTTGTCGATGAAGCCCATTGGACGCGCATGCAGGCGGAGTCCGCCAAAGAGCCCGCGCCGTTCCAGACGCGCTCCGGCATTCGCCACATGCTGGTCCACTGCACGAGGCTGGCGGCCCTTGCGGGAAAGAGCGATGGCGATCCTCTGCTCGTCGTGCTCACCGATATCACCCATCAACATCTGTTGCTCAAGCAACTACAAACGGACGCGGACTTCGACCCGCTCACGGGGCTGGCCAATCGGCGTTACTTCGAAAAGGCCGCCATGCAGGCGGTCGAACATGCGCGGCGGCATCATAGCCCGTTGTCGGTACTGGCGCTCGACCTGGACTTCTTCAAGCGCGTGAACGATACCTGGGGCCACGCGGTTGGAGACCGTGTGCTCAAGGTGGCCTCGCGCGTGTTCGAGGCCGCGCTGCGCGAAGACGATCTCGCTGCGCGAATCGGCGGCGAGGAGTTCGCGGCTATTCTGCTGGACACACCCGAAGAGCAGGCTCGCCGCGTTGCCGAACGCATTCGGCAGACGCTGCAGGACACGCCCATCCAGCTCGATACGGGCGAAACGCTGTCGCAAACTTTCAGCATTGGAATTGCCCGCTACGACGAAACGGAAACCAGTCTCGACGAAACGCTCAAGCGCGCCGATGCAGCGCTCTACGCGGCAAAACACGCCGGGCGCAATCGCGTCCGGTTCTGGGGCGAAGCATCATGACGGCTCGCGCTTCAGGCACGCCCGGTGAGCGCAAGGTCATCAGAAGCTGAGCGCGAGCCCGAGCGACGCGCCTGAAATGTCCTTGCCGAATGCGTAACGCGCCACGATCCGGAATCGCGAAAACAACTTCGTCACCGCACCCGTATCGATCTCCAGACCGGCGCCCAGCGAGGTCAAATGGTTGAAGCCGAGAATATCGGCCTGGCTGCCGAGATAGGTCGAATGCGATAGCTCGAGCACATAGCGCAGCGGCCGGTGCAGCACCAACAGGCCCGTCGGCGCGCGCCAGCGTGCGTACAGGTTCGTCGATTCCGCATTGGCCTCTCCGCGCACGCCGCTCGACGAGCCGAAGCTGCGAGGCGAAAGGGCTTGCATGCTCTTCTCCGCTTCGCGTTTGAGTTGCCGAACTGCCGTTGACGCCGCAAATCAGGCAACATAGGTGGCCCTGACCCGCGCCTTCTTGTTGAGGCCGCAAGCACCGAAAAGCGTTGCGCACAGGCCCTTTATCCGGGAGTGTCGTATGCGACGCCAGGGGACGCCACAGGGGCGCGGGGCAATGCGGATTGCCCCGAAGGGCAATGACGCCAGCCCGGCTTCGGATCGAAACCTTGCCGCGCCACGCTCGTTGGGATACCGGGAACCGTGATGCATCACCACGACTCAGCCAGAAGTGCCGGTCGCAGAATTCGCCTGGCCGCATGCGGCGCCTTGCTGCTCGCGTTCGCCTCGCCGCCCGCATGGCCGGCGTACGCCGGCTTCCTGAACGGCACGCCAATGAGCCAGCTCGACCAGAAGGACATCGACGCGCTGAACAGCACCGTGCAGATCGTGCTGAACACGAAGAACGATGGCGAAACGACCCCATGGATCCGCCCCGCCTCGGGCGATCGCGCCGAAGTCAGCGCAACCCTCACGCCGGAAGGCACCTCGATCAAGCACCACAGAACCTGCCGGTTCGTTGCCGTAACGATCCATGCCGGGGATCAGGCGTTCAAGCTGCGCCCGCAATACTGCCAAAGCGCGAAAACGACGTGGAAGCTCCAAGGCGCGCAGTAAGGCAACACGCGCCGGGATTTACGTTACCCCTGACCCGATGTGGCAACGACCGATGAGACGAAGCGCAGCAACGTCCTCATCATGTCCGAGGCCGCGTTGCACGGCTGGCTAGAGGGGCGTTTCAATGCGGGCACGGCGACGATAGCCTGATCACGCCCGCAGGCCGCGTCGTGCCCATGCGCGCAGCCCGGTAGCGCATCCGGTACGCCAGCTGCGCCTGCAAGACAGCAAGCTCACGAGGAAAGCCGCTCGCCCCCTTCGTCGGGCGGATGGCGGGCGTGCCTCTCGCCTCGCTGCGAGACTTCGTCTGCCGAAGCGGCAACGGCAGCCTGGTCCGCCGTAGCCGCCATGCGATGCTGCCCCCGCACGAGCGGCAGCCAGACCACGATTTGAGCGCCGCCTGCGCCGCGCAACGCGGCGTCCACGCGGCCGTGGTGCGCTTCGACGATGGAGCGCACGATCGACAAGCCGAGCCCCATGCCGTGCGGCTTGGTCGAAGCCATGTTCCTCGGCCCGTTGCCCTCTTCGTCAGAGCGTTCGTAGCATTCACGATCATTGATGGGCCGCTTCGAGCGATGGGCGCAATGCTATCCCCCCTATCCGAACGGGTAGGTAGGCGAGATACGGAGGCCTGCCCATAATCTTTCCTGAGGAAAGCTCCGCACTCCTCTTGTCTCCTCGAACCATTTGCCCGCTGTGTGCGGGCATTTTTTCGTCTACGACACCTTGCGACGCGTCCCCCTGATCGCTCTTGCCCTCGAAGTCAGCTTCCGCACACAACAACGTGGTCGAGCGCCACGCCTTGAGCCCGTTACATGTTTGAACTTGACGACATCCGTAACGCACTGCCCGATTGGCAGTGACTCCGCCTGCCAACGACTCGCGATTCCCCGTCGCTGCCGTTAGTGAATGAGCGGCCCCTCGCACTACCCCGTAGTGGCAAATCGATCCAGCAAACACAGCAGCCGACGCTCCTGATCGCGCAGGATACCCGGTGTGGAACGGAGTTCGTGCACGCGTTGGTGCCAGTAACGCACACCGAAAATCGCCATCGCCGTGTCCGCGCCGATTGCCTTTTCGAGGTGAGCAATTGCGGCGTCTAAATTGTGGATTGTGTAGGGACTGAGCGGTCGCCGCCGCGTTTCGGTCCCGGATTCGAACTCGGCTTCGGTCTCAGCCGTGGTCTCCGTCGCCGTCTTTGCAGTCGCACGATTCGTGTTCTCGCGCCCTTGCGCCTGGCCCTCCGCCTGGCTTGCGCTCTTGCGAGATGGAGTTTCGGGTATCGAGCTCATGGCGCGAGACACCAGCAGGTCGAAATGGCGGCCGGCCGCTGCGCAAGCAGGCTCTGCAGGCGGCGCTCATCAAGAGCGTACTGGAAGGAATGGTCTTGCATCGCACGATCTCCTCGTCAGTCAGGCTATTCAACTGCCCAAGCGCTGATCGCTCACCCATTGCCGTCGCGCACTTTCCGGCGCTGCGCGACGGACTCCAGCAGCTTCAAGGTGCTGCAGAAACTCCGGTCGACCTGCAGCGTCCAGCGATTCTGTTCATAAGCGGCCCAGGCCTGTACGAGGATTTCGGAAATCTGCACGGGCAATCTCACGCCACTCGACTCGATGCGGCTCATGAGAACCCATGCCCAAAGAATGTCTTCCACGACGTGGGCTTCCAGCTCCGTCGCCGGTTCCGGCTCCGGCTTGCGCCGGCGAAAGTGTGTTTCATCTGCCGACGCACTACGGAAGATGTTCAGCAGGCTCTTCAAGTCGGGATGTAGCGAGCGCATGGTGGCGTCCCTTGTCGTCCGAACTGCAACGACTCCATCGTGCGCGGCCCGAGGCTCGGCGAAAACCGGCCATACCGGGGGAGGAACGCCTCCAGAAGGCATCCCCAGAAGCGTCCCCCGCTTTGGGGGGATCGCATCCCGAGCGAATGCGGGTACGATGGTCTCGACTGGAGAGGTGCCGATGGACAACCTGTATTTCCGCCACGTCCTGCTTGTGGAGGATGAAGGCCTGACGCGGATCGCGATGAAGAGCCTGATCTTGACGTCGGAGCCGACGCTCGACATCGACGAAGCCGGCTCGTACGCGGCCGCGGTCGAGCGTCTGCTCAGCAAGCCTTACGATCTGGTCTTTCTCGACTACCAGATCGGGGACAATCACACCGGGCTTGACCTGCTGCGCTGGCTGCAGGAAAACGAGCGCGCTGCGCATGTGGTGATGCTGTCCGCTCAGGACGACCGCGAGACCGTGCTGGAGTGCATCAAGCATGGCGCAGGCGGCTTCATCTCGAAGGCCAGCGAGGAAGGCGGCGCGGTGTTCCGGGAAGCGCTGCAGACGATCCTGAATGGTCGTGTCTACCTGCCCAACAGCGTGCTCGGCAAGGGCGGCCATACCCCGCAGTCGCCGGGCCCGAGCAAGGGCATTCCGATCGACTCGCTGAACCTGCCGCCGCGCCTCGCGCAAACCTTGCGCTTTCTGCTGCAGGGCATGTCGAACAAGGCCATCGCGCGAAAGATGAATATCACGGAGAACACCGCGAAGGAGTACATCAGCGACCTGCTGAGCCGCTTCAACGTCTCGCGGCGCACCTTTCTGATCGTCGAAATGGCGCGCCGCGGCATTGAGATTCCCACCGTGGCGCACGACACGGCGGCGTAGTGTCCGCTCAGGCCATAGCGGGCCCTACGCCTGGGCGGGCGCCTCCGTCAATTCGAGCATGCGCGCAATCAGCAAGTCGGGGGACAGCGGCTTGCTGAGCACGCAGCGCGCCGGCAACACACCCTGCGTGCTGACCCCTGCCTCGCCCGTCACCACGAGACACGGCACGGGCCGCGAGAAGTGCTCACCGAGCAGGCGCACGACATCACTCGCGGTCGACCTTTCCGGCAACCGGTAGTCGCTGATGACAAGGTCGGGCACGCGCTCGATCTCCTCTAGCAGATCGCCGAGTTCGGCCACCGAGCGAACCGAATCGAACAGCACGCCCCAGCGCGAAAACAGCGCCTCCATCGAGGCGCGCACGAGGCTGTCGTCCTCGACCAGCAACACGTAGAGACCCCGCAGCGACGCCGGCGACGAAGCCGCATCGGCGGGCGCTATCGCGGCATCCTGGAGCGCAAAGGGATCGGCCACCGGCATGCGGACCGAGAAGCGCGACCCGCGTCCCTCGATCGACTTCAGCTCGAGACGGTGCCCCTCGAGTAGTGACACCACCGCATTCACGATCGACAAACCGAGTCCGAGCCCTTTCTCGCGGTCCCGCTCCGGGTTGCCGATCTGCACAAACGGCTGGAAGATCGCATCCCAATGCTCCGGTGCAATGCCTATGCCGTTGTCGAGGACGTCGAGCCGCACATAGTTAGGCATGCGCACCACGCCCACGAGCACCGCGCGGCGACCCGTTTTCGACGGGTCCGAATATTTGATGCCGTTCGAGATGAGGTTGCTCAGCACGCGCGGAATCCAGTCGGCGTCGGTGCGCACCCAAGCGGGCTTTTGCCGGGCCTTTCCATAGCGCAGCGCCACGCCGCAACTCTCGGCGAACGGCGCGAGTTGCTCGACCGTCTCCTCGGTCACGCGGCTCAGGTCCACGCTCGTGTAGTTCGGGTTGACGTGCCCCGATTCGAGCTTCGAGAGGTCGAGCACCGCGTTAAAGAGGCGCGCGGTCAGGACCGACGCCTTGCGCGCCTCGCCGATCAGCCTGCTCGACGCTTCAACGTCACGCGCAACCAGCGCTTCGTCGGCAGCGGCAAGAAAGAGATTGAGCGCATGCATGGGCTGCCGCAGGTCATGCGCGGCTGCCGCCAGAAAGCGCGATTTCGCCCGGCTCGCCTGCTCGGCGGCTTCGCGCTGCTGCTCGCGCAAGGCGATCAGGGCTTCCGACTTGGTCTGCTGGTCGCGCCGTGCGCGCTCGAGGTCATGATGCTTTTGCGCGAGCGCCGAATTGACGATTTGCAGGGTGTCGTTGCTTTGCGCAAGTGCCTGGACGGCGACATAGCGGTCGCGCACATGCCGCTCGGCATTCACGTTGACGCTATGGCCCAGAACAGCCACGTTGAGCAGGTAGAACATGCCTGCCGCGAAGTTGTCTGGCTCGACCGCCTGAGTGAGCAATTGCGCCATCACGATCGCGGCGATCACACAGGCGGTCAGTATCAGCGTCGCCTTGGCCCGCAAGCGAAGGAAACCGAACTGATAGAAAAGAATTAAATAAAAGCCGACAAAAAAATGCGTGAAATTGAACGGGCGTGGTGCAAGAAAGGTTTGCATCATCAGGCACAGACACATGAACGCCAATCCCGAGAGCAGGACCCAATGTGCCACCCGATCGCGATGAAAGGCGAGCCTGAAAGCCAGCACGATGCCGACGCTCGCGCCAAGCGCACCGGCGCAACGGAATGCGAAAACCTCCGGAAAGTATGGCCGGAACACTGGGCTGGACTGCGCGAGGCTAATTTCCCAGTAGCCGAAACACACCCAGATCAGAGTTCCGAGCACTAGCGCCGCGCGGCGGAAGTCGGCAAAACGTTGGCCATAGTCCTCCGTAAATTCCTGTTCGACCTGCGGATCCTCGAATCGGGCTGGCCAGCAAAGCATGTCGACCAGCCACGCACGAACCGCAGCCGGCGCGGGCGAGCGTTTGAGGAATTTCGATTCTTCCGCAGACTGAAACCTGAACATGTTCATCGCCACTCGCCGGTATGCTCGCTGGCCTCGCGAAGCAGGAAGCACGTCTGGCGCACAGGCGTGCCAGTTCATTCTAGGATCTGTTTTCCATACGAACAATCAACGTACGCCAACGGCAAGAAATGACGGGTAATACCAGACTGTCAAAGCCTGCCAGTTGGTGCGATGCCAACGTTTCCTTCACGCCGATGGCCTGGCATCCACGCCTTGCGTTGCGGAACAACGGAGGATGCGAATGGCACGGACCATGCATGGATGCCTCGCGCGACGGCAGTTGCCGTCCGTGGAGTGGGAAATGAGCTTCTCTATCAAGTCGTTTGGCCTGGGCGTCGCGCTCCCGCTGGTCGTGGTTGGCGTGTACCAGATCTTTGGCGAGCCGGCGACGCTGGTCCAGCCCATTCAGGTGTCCGATGCTCTCAAGAAAAGCGGCTTCACGGAGCAAGCCCTGCAAAACATGCTGGTCGATGCCCTGAGCGAATTGCGTACGACGGCCAAAGGCGTCACGCCCCGTTCCCCGGACACCGAGGCGGTACTGACCGAGTTCAATTTCCCGGACTTCTCCATGCCCGGAACGGGGCTTTCCATGCGCTCACTCGTCGAGTATGCGCGTGATTTGCTCGAACTCGACTCCTCGGTCTATGGAAGCGCGACTGGCGCGCCGTCTGGATTTTCCGTGGATCTCACCCTTCGCGACGCGCAAGGAGAGTCGATTTCGATCCATCAAACGATAGCGAACAATGCGTTGCCCGCGCACCGGCATGGCGAGAAGCCCGCGAGTGGCACGGGCGCGCCCCTGGTCATGGAGGAAACGCTCCGGCGTGCCGCCATGCAGATACTCGAGCGCCAGAGCCCTTTGCTCTATGCCGATAACCTCCTGAATAGCCAGCAAAGCGAATGCTTTTCCGATAGCGCGAAGTGCGACTTTCGCGAAGTGCGCAAGCGCTATGAGGAGATTGCCGTCGATGGCGGGAAAAAGCCCGATGAACCCGAGAGCAAGACTGCCTGGGCCATGCCCATTCTGGTCGCGCTCCACTTCGTGAAAGTCGGCCAAAAAGTGGCGAGTTCGAACAGCGATGCCGCCCTGGCGGAACTCATGTTGTCGAAGATCGACGATTTGACCGGAGACTACACAGGCTCCATTGGGCGTACTCGCATCATTCGCGAGAAAAGCCAAAACGACAAATCGTGGGCAAAGGTGCTGCCCTGGGCCTGGTACAACTGGGGTGTCGCGCTGAACGATCTCGGCTGCTACGAGGCCGCGGCGGAGGTACTCACGGAAGCCGCCAGCGAGAATCCGGATTATGCGCCCGCGTATAACGCACTCTCGCGCGCCTACAACGCGCTCTCGGAAACTAGCGTGCGCGCCGCCACGGCCTCCCCGTCGCTCACCGACTATCGCGAGAAGGCGCGCGACGCCGCCACGAGAGCCGTGCAACTCGATCCCGGCTATCAAGAGGCCTACGTCAACCTGGGCGACGCCTCGCGGCCCTTGCTCGCCCCGTCTGCGGACCCGGACACGAAAGCCAGTTACGACGGCGACGAAAAGCAGGCGCGCGAGGCCTATGAGAAAGCCATAGCACTCAACGCGGATACGGCTGGACGAGCGCGTCAGCAACTCGCCCTGATTCCGGGCACCGGGTACGCAAACATGGCCGAGCGCATGACGAAGAAGCGGCCGGAATGCCGCCAGGGCTTGCCGCGCTCGTTCCTCGAAGCGTCCGGCTGCAGCGACGCGCAGATCCACACCGCGGCCAACCGTGCAAGCGAATTCGCCAACACCACGCTGGGTGCCATGCCGAATACGCCCAACGTATGCAATCAACTGGGGCTGCACCCGCGTGAAAACAGCCCGATGAAGCCTCTGCGAATCACCGCCACGGCGATCGACGTCGAAAGCGCGAGCCACAAATCCGCGCCCCGGCAGCGCGAAAGAGGCTAAGCGTCCGGGTCAGCTTTCGGGACGCCGCGCAAATACGCTCATCCCCGCGCAGTAGCCCAGCTCGCGATAGGCTTCCCATTGGCTGTCGTTGAAGAACTGGTCGACCGTGGTCTCCTGCGGAAAATCATGGAAGGTATTCGCGTAGGTACTGACGTCGTTGGGCGGGCCGATGCCGATACTCGGCTTGACGTATAGCAGCCAGCTCGGCCGGTCGGGCTGGTTGGTGTAAGTGATGCAGGCAAGCGCGGCGCAGCGCGGGCCATCGCGCTTCAGTTCGGAGAACGCACCAATGGCTTCCGGGTCGAGCAGTGGCTTGATCCAGTCCGGCAGTTTCGGCTCATTCGCCCCGCGCTCGAAGGCGCTCCATCCGAATCTGCGGCGCGGAAGTTTCGCGCGCACGCCGCGCGGATCGAGCCAGCTGATGGTGGCGCAGAAGTCGTAACGCACCTGCCTCGTCAGCAGTGCGAGCGAATCAAAGCAGTAAGCCGGGTCGGCGCCCGCGTCGACGGCGACGATGAAGGGAAGCCGCCGCCGCAGCAGCTCGTAGATGCCCGTGTTGTCGAAGTGGCCGCCATCGCTCAAGTACCACATCTGCGCGGAAGGTCCCTCGAAATAGGCGCGCCATTCGTCCAGCAACTTCGCTTGCAGGGTGAAGAGCGCCGAAGGCAGCGACTTGAGCCGGCGCCAGAGTGCCGGCGGATAACGTCCCGGCCGCTCGCCCGCTGCAATGCCGCTGTTCCACCAGTAACCGATCCGGAAATTCAACAGCCCAAGCAGCAGGGACTCCGCGAGCTTCGTGTTGCGGCCAAGGCCGGTCGTCGCGGCAGCGCCCGAGATGGCCATCCACTGGCCGAGGCTGAGCCGCTCGACACTGACCGGGCCGCCGTCGGCGCGTGCAAGGGCGTGGAACTCGTGCGGATTCGGGCCCACCAGCACGGGGATGATGGGCGCGGCGCGCACGGGTGTCTGCTTCGCGTCGCGCGCGCCCCAGAGCGCGTGAAACCGCCTGCCCGCGCTGATGCCGGCAGGCCCGACGCACATTGGCATGCCCTTGTCGTCGCGCAGTTGATTGCCCGAGAGCGGATCGACCGTGTTATTCAGGCAGGTGCTGATCAAATGCAGCGGTCCACCATGCCTTTCGGGATGATATTCGTCGAACGGGACGTCGTCGCCCAAGTCGCTCACGCCCACCGGCACAGGCTTGCTGACACCGGGCGGATTCACGCGGGCGTCATTGGAGGCGCCCAGATAGGTGCGCACCAGCTTTTCCGCGTAGCTGTGCTGCAGGGACGACAAGTTGAGAAAGAGCAGCGCGCGGCCTTTCACGGCCGAAATGAGCAATGCGGCAACCACGCAAAAGCGCGCGGTGGTCGAATCGAGGCTAAAGGCCAGATAGACCAGCAGATCCAGGAACAGGAACAACACGAATGCCAGCGTGAATGCAGTGAGCGCGAGCAGCACCTCCTGCACGAGGCCGCCCACGAAGGTCTGCCCCTGGTCTGGCGCGGGCGTCGCGGCCTTTTTCGCCTCGCGCTTGAGCACGCTAGCCGTGATCCCTCTTAGCAGGACCAGTACGGGAGCAATGCCAGCCATGGACCAGTTCATCGCACGCGAGCCGCTCGTCGGCAGCAGTTGCGCGAGCGTATCCACCACCACGAACAACGCGCTCACAGCGAACCCGAACAGCGCCGCGCCGAGCAGACGGGTCAGCCGGTTGCGTATGACAGTCGTGCCGTCCTCGGGCTGCGCCGTGCCTGGATCGATCGGCGGCGCATTCGTTCCTGGCGGCGGGGGATTGGCGAGCAGCAGCCCTGCTGCTTGCTGCTCGAACCACGCGAGCAGCAGCACAGCGAGCGCGACGGCGCTCCAGACTTCGATGTCGTGCAGCGTCAGTCCGTAGATCGCGCATCCGAGCATCACGATCCACAGGATGAACGGCATCCATGGCCGCCAGTCGCCATGCGGGCGGCGCATCATGGTGAGCCAGTAGCCGATGGAAGGCGGCAGCACGCCGAGCACGAACAGCCAGAGCGGCAGCCACCACCAGGCCGAGAGCGTCACGCCTTGCCATTGCGGCGGCGCGGTCTCGCACACGGGCGAGAGGTAGCTGAGCGACGAACAGCCGAGCACGAACCAGTGCAGCGCGCCCAGCACGCCAAACAGCAGCGCGCCGATCCAGACATGCACCGCCGCGAGGTTGCGCAGGATGACCGCGATGTCGAACAACCTGTCGTGACGGCCGCCGCCCGCGAGATATTGGGCGTTGTAGCGCAGCCACTGAATAGTCGGCGAACCCAGATTCGTGAGCGTCCGTTCTACGCGGTCCACGGGCATCTGGCGTTCCTGCTCGGGCATCTCCGTAAACAGCTTGCCGAGAAATGAGCCTATATAGCCGCCACCCGATATCGTGGACATGAAGTCGATATCGCGCAGACGCCGCGTTCTCGCGAGCGCCTGAAGCACGCCGAGACAGAAGGTGGCGCTGCGCACGCCCCCGCCCGACAAGGCGAGGCCAACCGTATCCTCCGGCAGCCGCGCAGGATCCGCATGGGCCGCATCCTCCCATTCGGGCCGGGCCGAGCGGCGGCGTGCGCGCACCGCGCCCGCTTCGACAGCCTCCAGCGCGCGCGGATAGTTCTCCGAGTCGGCCAGCAGGACGTCGGCGGCCTTCTCGCTGATCATGAAGGTAGGCGTCACGATGAAGTAGCCCGGAATGCGCGGAAAGACCGAGGTGTCGACGATGCGCAGGCCCTCCACCCCATGCACGCGGAAATTGCTGTCCACCACGGCATACGGGTCCTGCAGATCGCGCGGATCGGCGCGCCACGGATCGTGGCCGATCCGGCAAGTGCCGCACGCGTGATGCCCCCACGCTTCGTTCTTGATCCACTGACGCAAGGTTGGCGAGTAATCGGGTTTATCGAGGCCGGGCTGGACTTCGCTGGCGAACGCGGACACCCGGTGATTGGTCGCGCGTATATGCTGGATCGCGTCGCACAGGGCATCCACGTCGCTATTGCAGTCCTGCGCGCCCTCGCTCGTGTCGTCGAACGAGTGAAAGTTGATTTCCGGCGTGGCGAATGGATCGTTGCTGCGCAGGCGGACCGCGCCGTTATTGTTGTTGGTGTAAGCCTTGAGAATCACCCAGCTCCACAAATTGCGCGTCGTTTCATTCGACGACATGCTCCGGCACAGCAACTGCCGCGAATAGTCCCAGTAGTAGCCCCGAAACGCGACCGGCAAGCCAAAGATGAACAGGTCCGGGTCGCTGCGCACGCAGGCGCCGCTCGTGGACGACATCATCATGGCGAGCGCACCGCCGTTGGTCGAGTAAAGGCCGCTCTGGTCGGTGAGCCACTGGCGCAGCATCGGGTCGTCTGCGTCGCCCGGATCGAAGGTCACGCCATCGAGGGTGGTAAACGGCTCGCGCGCCTCGCTGATCACGCTGACTTCATAGCGGTCCTGAAGATTGCGGCCGACGCCCGGCAGATGCACGACCGGGGCGACAAGCTCACCGTCACGGCGGCGCGGCCCCTCAACCAGGCCGTGCAATTGCGCAGCGTCGCCAATGCCGCTCAGCATCAGCAGTTGCGGCGTGTTGAATGCGCCGCCGCAAACAATCACTTCGCGGCGCGCGAACAGCTGTAGCGTGACGGGCGCCTCGTCGTTGCCGCCATGCCTGGGGCTGGCCGCGTACAGATACGGACCGATGCGCACTTCCACGCCAATCGCACGCGGCACGCCGTTGCCGCCCTGCTCGAACACGATCCGCGTGACATGCGCCGGGTTCAGGATCGTGAGCCGGTCCGGGCATTCGGCCTTCACGTTCAGCAGATGGTCGCGCAGGCCGCAGCGGCGCTTGCCGTCGGTGCCGATCGAGATCAGCGAAACGTGGGCGCGGCTCTGGATGTCCGGCGAGCGGACATTGGGGTCGAGGAACTGCAGGATCTGAAGCCGAAAGAGCGCGAGGCCGAACATCTGCGCCGCGCTGCGATTTTCGAGCGAGGCCAACAGCACGTCCTTGAGCACGCCGAGAAACGTGCGATCGCCTCGGGCGATGTTGGCGATCACTAATGGGTCGATGAAACTCGTCTTCTGCCAGCCCGCCGAACCGTGTCCGCCGGGATCGAGCTGCCCACGCGGATCGAGCACACGTGCCAGCCATTGCAGAAAGTCGAACACGCGCCCCAGCGTTCTTTCCGCGAAGGTCCGGTAGACCGCGTAGTAAAGGCAGTTCTCGATTTTGGCGAAGTAGCCCTGCATGTTCTGCGAGCGCCATGAATCGTCGCCGGTGAATTCGGCAATGTGATCCCAATCGGCGTCATTCGGGCGAATGATGATCATCGCGTGATGCGAGGTGCAGCCGCCAATGGCCGCCGCGCGCGGATAGAAAATGCCGCCCGGCTGCTGCCCCGGCGCTGTCGCGGAGGGATCCTTCGCTTCATTGTATTTCGAGTCGTTTTGCTGACGCGCCGTGCTCGTGTAGTGACGCACCGAGAATTCCCAGCTCATGTCCGGGTCTTCGGTCGCGCTGGCATGGAAAGCCGGCACCGCGTACACCTGGCGCATCTGCTGTTGTGCGAGATCCGGCGCGCCGCGCGTCATCGGCTGAGCCTGCGCATCGGGCTGCGCGACGGCGGGATCGGTGCCGGCCTCGATCAGCAGCACGCGGCGCCCGTTTAGCGCAAGCCGCGCGGCGAGCGGGCCGCCGCCCGCGCCCGAACCCACGATCACATAGTCGAAGGGCGTGCTCTGCGGGTCCCTGGCTTTCGACAGCGGGTCATCGGGGTTCATCGCGGCTCCGGTGGACGAAGTTGACGAGTCAGAGCGTTTCGAGGAAGGCCTTCAGTTGCCGCTTTTCGTCGTCGGACAGCGTCTCTCCGAACCAGTGCCCGCGGTCCAGCACGAAGTCGGGACACTTGCTGGCCTTGAGCAGCGCCGGGCCGGCCTCGCGCTGGAATTCGCCGAGCGCCTTGAAGCTGCCGTCTTTCGGGTCGTCGCGACGCACCAGCAGCACCCCGCGCGTGAGGCCAGCGGCCGCATGGAGGAGATCCACCGTGGGTGCGTCCGGGTCGATGTTCATGAGGAGATTGACCGGCGTGCCGCGCGGAATGGGGCCGATGTCGATGCCGATCAGGCGCCCGTCGAGCAGCGCCTTGCCCAAGCCGCCCATGACGGCGAACACCACGACGCTCACTGCGAAGAACGCGCGCGCCCAGCCCTGCTTATTGGGGAAGCGGAAGAACGCCACCGCTAACACAAACGGGACAAGCGGAATGAGCCACAGCCCCAGATAGATCGTGTCCACGCCCGAAACGCGCAACACGGTCGCCACCAGCGCCGCGAGCAAGGCGAGCAAACCGCCGGCAAGGCGAGGTTGCCCCACGAAAATCAGTACGAAGGCGATCAGGGCCAGCACCAGCCACACATAGATGAACAGAATCGATGTCAAACGCTCGCCCAAAATACCGCTGACGAGCGGCTTGATGTATCTCGGCGCGAAATCGATATAGGAATCCTTCGTTGTTCTATAGATAAAGCCGATGTCCCTGAAGCCCGGTTGATCGGCCACGCCCGCTGCCGCGAACGACTGCCGGAAATCACCGCGCAGCGCACTGCATTCGAGACTCTGGTCGGCCGGGTGGTCATGGCAGAACGCCTCTTTTTGCGCGGGATACACGTTCACGAGCCGCGCGGCGCCATATGCGGGCGTGCCGATAACGGCCCGCTTGCTGTTGTTGAACAGCTTGTCGATCGCGTCGTCGTATGCCTCGAGCCGGCCCTTGACAGACGGATCGCGGTTATAGATGCCGAGCGCATTGTTGTGCAGCAATGGCGCCGTCGCCCAGACGCTGACGAGCGAGGCCGGCCGGTAGTAGCCCGGGCCGCCGCCGGGGGGCGCGTATTCGTCGTTGTTCCCCCACTTGTCGACGGCGCTCGTTTTCCTGAACGGATTGTAGAAGTGGACCACGCCCACTGCTGGCAGCGACTTGTACGTCTCCGACGAGAAGTTGTCCCAGACCTGGCCGCGCATCCCGTTGGTGCCCACCGCGCGCTGCGAATTGGTGCCGACGAGGGTGATCGGCACGCGCACATCCGTCGAAAGATAGTTATCCTTTTCGAAAAAGTCCTGCCCGCCGTTCGGCTGCGCCGCAATGTATTTCTGCAGCCGGTCCACATAGGCGAGCCAGGGCGCGCTCAGCTTGAACGCCTCCCAATCGGCGAAGTCCATGGGCAGCGTGATGCCGCCCTGAGCGTCCGCGTTCGCGGTGCGCCAATCGTGAGAGAACGAGATTTGCAGATTGGGCGGCTGTTTGCTGGAATGGCAAATCGCGCAATTGCGAATGAATACGTCGCGGCCCTTTTCGCTATCGGCCTGATTGGCGTTGATCCGCGCGAGCCCCTCTTCGGTCGAGGCGAGTTTCATCGGCTGCGTGACCGTCGCGCCCGATTGCGTGACGTACGTGAAGAAGTTCTCCAGCTCTTCCACGCGAAAATGCTCGGTCGTATTCCAATAGACCGATTTTTCCTTGATGGTCGCGATATCGAACGGCCGCTGTGCCGTGAAGCCGACAATCGTGTTCTGCACCCTGCGCCATTGCTCCGAGTAAGCGCCGATGTTCAGATACACGCGCAACAGCGCGCCTTCGATGCCGATGCTATCGGCGCCATCGAGCAACACGCGCGGCGTGTGGCGCGGATCGAGCGTGAAAAGCGGGGCGTCCTCGATCCCGCGCAGCATCAGGTTGCTCTTGCTTTGCTCCTCGGGCGGGTTGATGGCGGCGCGGGCAAGGCGCGCGTTCACTTCAAAAATTGCGTTGATCGTGTTCGGATTGTTGATGTGGTCCGTGGCCACGAGCGAGGTGTCGATGGTCCCGGGCTGCTGGCTCGCGACGAATTGCCAAAGGAAGCTATCGGGCGTCTTCAGGTTCGTGAAGGCGTTCGAGGGTAGCCAGTACTGGTTGCCGATCATGCTCGACATATCCCCCCACTCGGGATGCTCCATATCCTTGGGCGGCGAGAGCGGATGCGGGCCGACATGGCAGAACGAGCACGCCATGCTGACGCGAAACGGCCGGATGAGCAAAGGATCGGCGTGAAAATCCGCGTCCTTGGGATCGGTCGAGTAGTAACGCTTGCCCTGATCGCTGACAACCTGCTCGTTCCAGTGCTCGCGGGCTTGCTTCGCGGCCGGCGACTTGCCGAAGAAGTCCGGATTCGGCCATAGCCGCAGACCCACGACGCCGGAAGGATAGCCATAGACGAGTGGGTCGACGCCATCGTTGCCGAGCTGAGCGATGGCCTGGTCATAGAGCGCTTGAGCCTCGGGGTCCACCTCAAAAAATGTCTGGTGGTGATGCGCCGGGTCGTTGGGCATCTTCACAGGCTCCACGGACTTGCCGTCTGCGCCAACATCGTTCTGCGGCGCATGCAGGGTGACCTTGTCGCCGTCAGGTCCGTCGATATAGAGGCCGAGGCCAGTCATGGGCGTGTCGCGCTCGACCATGCCGGGCTGGTTGATCAGCCCGCCGTCCCTGAAACGATGGGCGCGGTTCTTCGAATTGAGCAGGACGAGAAAGTCCGCAATGCCGTAGCCGTTCTCCTGCACCCAGCCCCAGAACGCCTCGTTGCCCTCGCCCCACAGCATCCAGGTGTTCTGCCCCATGATGGCGGAGCGCGCGGCCTTCGGAACGCTGTGTCCGTCGAACCAGTCCATTGGGCGCGGCGTGCGGTCGGCGCCAACGACGACTTTGTCGACCTCACTGAAGAGATTTCGCGTTTCCGTCGGGAAGCACTGTTCGTTGCGCGGAAACAGGCGCACGCCTCGGGCGGTGACCGTGGCCCCGGCCTCATCGGGTGGGGCGCTCTTGTCGACCTCGCCATCCGGCGGGCCATCTTTCGAAGGCGGGGGGGCGACCGACGCAGCGGGATAGCGCTTGATCGCATTCGCCAGTTCCGTCGCGTCGGCCTCACATGCCGCTTTGGCCGACGATGCCGCCGATTTGCACGCCGCCGGCTTTGACGTCGCTGGCGCGCAGCTCGCCGATGCGCACGCCACTGGCGCCGATGCCGCCGTTGCGGCAGCATTCGCCGCGCTCCATGCCAACAGGCAGGAAGCCCCCATCAGGACGCCAGTTATTACGCATGACGAAAGACATTGCCGACGCGCCAGCATGCGCCATTCGCTTCGTGAACTGAACAGTGAACGCATGACCGCCCCTCCCCTGAAGGTGCGAAACCCAAGGAGCAATGGCTGCTGTGTAACTGCCGCAAAGCGAGGCGCCGTGGTGTGCACTGCCGGCACGCTTCGACCGCGCTCGCGAAGCATTCAATACCGGCTCCCGATGGCGAGCAGTCGAACCTGCTCGCGCACCGATGTCATTTACGCACGCCCGGTGACGGTGAGGACAATATAGGCGACGCTTAGCGAATGTCAATTTGGTTACATTAGTTTCGAATCCTTCTCAATGAAATCCCAACCATTACGCTGAAACCAAAATGCATGTTCGTTATCGAAGCAGCGCAATCATTCGCTCGCGCAGACGATCACGGCCCCAGCGAAAGGGCCGCTGCATGGACGGCTTTGCGAATGCGAGGAAACGTGCCGCAGCGGCATGCGATCCCCTTCATCGCCTCGTCGATATCGGCGTCGGTTGGGTGGCGATGGCGATAAAGCAACGCCGTCGCGGCGATCAGTTGAGCGCTTTGACAATAGCCACACTGGACGACGTCGTATTCGAGCCACGCTTTCTTCAGCGCGCGAGCTTCCGGGCTATCGAGCCCTTCGATGGTGACGACACGCGCATTGTCAATTGCCGACAGGGCAGTCTGGCAAGACGGCTTGGCGACGTTATCGAGCAAGACCGTGCAAGCGCCGCACACGCCGATGCCGCAACCGAACTTGGTCCCCGTCAGTTTGTGCTCGCACCGGAGCGCCCAGAGCAGCGGAGTGTCTGCGGGAGAATGCAAGACGACAGTTCGCCCGTTAATACTGACTGACACCATATATCACCTCCGCAAGGAACGGGCGGCTCAATAAGGGGAAGGCGGCGCGTGCGCACTCCCGTGAGTGCGAAGAGCGCATTCGCTACGGCAGGCGCAATGGGCGGCGTACCCGCTTCGCCAACGCCCTGCGGCTCGGTGCCCAACTGCAGCACTTGTATGTGAATCTCAGGGCAAGTCGACATATTGACGAGCGGGAAATCGGGAAAATACCGCTGCTGAACCTGGCCGTTCACAATGGTGACGCGTTGCTGCAAGGCGGCCGACAGCCCAAAAATAATGCCGCTCTCCATTTGCTGCTCGACGAGATTCGGGTTGATCGCGATACCGCAATCAATCACGCAGTAGACCCGCGTGACCCGGAAGCAGTCGTCGACCTTCTGCACTTGCGCCACCTGGGCGACCACGCTGCCAAATGATTCGTGCATCGCCATGCCACTGGCCGTGGTTGCGTCATGCCTCGCCAGGCTCGGCCACCGGGAAAACGCCATGAGTGCCCGCAGCACTTGCGCGTGCCGCTGGTGCTCCGGCCTTTTCAGCATGTCCAGCCGGAACTGGAACGGGTCCTTGTGCGCGGCCGTCGCCATCTCGTCGATAAAGCTTTCGACAAAGAACGCATGAAGCGAATGCCCAACCGAGCGCCAGTTGCCTATGGGTATCGGTAGCGACACGGTATGGTGCGTGACGGCCATGTTCTCGCATTCGTACGGCTGATCGAACGCGCCCTCCGCACTGGTGACGTCCTTGACGATGTCGAAGACGATCTTCGGCGTGCCGAAAGCGCGCGGCAGCGCTTCCCGATTGACCGACTGGCTGGCCGACTCGTTCTTCCAGGCGATCAAGTTGCCGTCCGGGCCGAGCGCGCCCGCGAATCGCGATACGCATGCGGGACGATAGAAGTCGTGCGTCGTGTCCTGCGCACGCGGCCAGATGGTCTGCACCGGCCGTCCCTTCGCACGCAGTGCGATCGCCGCCGCCTGGACGATATAGTCGACTTCGAGCCGGCGGCCGAATCCGCCGCCAACTAGGCACTGATGCACCTGCACCTTGTCTTCGTGCAGCTTCAGGAACTTCGCCACGGCCGTTCGCGCCGCCATGGGAATCTGCGTGGAGACCCAGATCGCCGCCTCACCGTCCTTGACCTGAACCGTGCAGTTAATGGGTTCCAGCGCGGCATGCGCAAGGTAGGGGGCTTCGTATTGCATGGTCAGCGGTTTCGATTCCTTGAGCGTCCTTTCGACGTCACCCGTCGAGTAGAAAATCTCCGCATCCGCGCCGCCGTTCAGCGCCCCGTTCAAGGTTGCGAGAATGTCCGCATCGCTGACCTTTGCCGCCGGGCCGTGATCCCATGTGCACGACAACTGGCAGAGCGTGCGCATGGCGATGAACGGATTCGCAGCGATGACCGCAACGCCGCCTGTACCGCCGTGGTAAGGCTCGACCGTGAAAATGTCATGCACGCCCTCGGTAGTCTTCACCTTCGAGCTGTCATAGCCGGTCGCCTTGCCGCCGAGCGTCGGACACATCGTGACGCTGGCGTAAAGCAGATCGGGGGGGAGCGCGTCGATGCCGAAGCGCGCGGATCCATCGATTTTCGATTGTGCCTCGATGCGCTTGAAGCGCTGGCCGATAATCGTGAACTGCGATTTATCCTTGAGCGTGACGTGAGTGGGAGGCTGCTCGAGCTTTGCCGCTTCAACAAGCTCTCCGAACGTCGCTGATTTTGCCGAGCCCCAAAGCACATGGCCCGCGCGTGTTTCGCACTTGTCGATGGGGACTTTCCACGCCTTTGCGGCCGCAGCGCAAAGCATGACGCGAGCCGATGCCCCCGCTTCGCGCATCGGCATCCAAAGGTCGACAATGCTCGTCGAGCCGCCCGTCACCATGGTGCCGGCGAAGCGCGCGAGAAAGCGCGCGCCCTCTTCTTCGCCCTGCGCCGTCCAACTGTGATCGTCGGGGCGAATGGCCAGCGCATGCGCGATGTTTTCGCGGTTCGTGTACAGCGAGTCGATGGGAGCATCGACGACACGGACCTGGGACCAGTCCGCTCCCAGCTCCTCTGCCAGCAACATCGCCGCGCCGGTATGGATGCCCTGCCCCATCTCCGCCTTGCTCATGACGATCGTGACATGGTTGCCGGTATCGATCATCAGCCAGCCATTGAGCACGACATTGCTGCCGGTCGTATCGATCGGCCGGCTCGGCAGCAGTCTTCCATTCGATGGCAGTGCTGACCATCCGATCGCGAGCACGCCCAACCCCGCGACACTCGCACCGCCGATAAGAAAGGTTCTCCGCGCCAGCATGACATCGTCCACCGAATGTTCTTGCTGCGTTTGAAAGTCGGCGCAGGCCGAAGCCTGGAATTTCACGTTGCAGCTTGCCTTGCTAGCGATCGAGATACGCGTTGCCGCATAAAAGCGCTTATTTTTCTGCTTCTTTAATCACCTATATTAGTCACTAGATCTGGCGATTGCGAATTCGAATACGATTCAGACAAGTGGAGCGCTTGCTGAAAAAAGAGCATCGGCGCAATGGGAAAGGAAGGTATGCAAACCGGCGCGCACCGCCGCTATGCGGTCAGCTCACGATGCAGGGCTCGATACTCCTGCGCAAGCTTGTGCCCGGGATCGAGATGAACGACGGGCACGGACTGTTGATGGGACTCGCGGATCTTCACCGACGACGACAGCCGCGAGGCCAGCACCGGCAAGCCCTCGCTGACAAGCTCGTCGACCAGCTTTTGCGGCAGGCTCGCACGAGGCTGAAACTGGTTGATGACAATGCCCTCCACCTCCAGCGCGGCATTGTGGTCTTGCTGGATCTCCTTCACGTTTTCCAGCAGCGTGTAAAGCGCGCGCCGGGAGAAGTCATCGCAGTCGAACGGAATCAGACAACGCTCGACGGCGATCAGCGCGGAGCGGGTGTAGAAGTTCAACGCAGGCGGCGTGTCGATGTAAATCGCATCGTACATGTCGAGTTCTTTGAGCGCATCGCGCAGCTTGTAGATCTTGTAGCGCGACTCCAGCTTGCCGTGCAAGGTGTCCAGATCCGCATGGCCGGGCATGACGTCCAGGTTCTCAAACGGTGTCGGATGAATGAATGCGGTCGCCTCCACGGGCCGGAAGCTGAACGTCAACGCGGTTTCAAAGAAGCCGGCTACAGTGGGATGCGTCTCGCTGGCGCGCGCGCCGAGCAGGTACTGAGTTGAATTCGCCTGGCCATCGAGGTCGATGACCAGTGTGCGCTTGCCTTCGCTGGCGCTCACGGCCGCCAGGTTACAGACGATGGTCGATTTACCAACGCCGCCTTTCTGATTGAATACAACACGCCGCATGCTCGCCCCTTGAACGCAAATTGGCCCAAAGGCAGCAGCTTACCTGAACATTATTGCTGACTGATGGCCATCACATTGGGGCCAGTACGGGTCGTGAGGCAGCGGCAGGCGAATCGTCGACAATCGTCACCACGCGGAGCCGTAGCGCGTGTCGGGCCCAGGGCCTGTTATTAGCGTGAACAGCCCCTATGCCAGCACGCCACGAGAGCGCAGGTTGCGTGCATAGAGACATATTCCTATATCAACCACCCAACTGAATATCATCCATGGCATTGTAGCGACGATGAACTCCTGCGAGTAATTCAGAAGACACATTAGTGTTTGGACTGCAGTAATACAAAGCGCCATGAAAGACAAGGGGAATGCGAAGCGCCGCAGCGTAAATAGCGCGCATGCAGCGGAAAATTCGAGTGCCACGTGAAGCCCCATCAACACCCATTCGACTGGCGAAAACGCATGGGCCACGATGAATGCCAGCGGAGAGGAATCCACATTTGACAGCACCCAAACCGAGATCAGCGCGACCGCCAGAATTGAATACGCAGAATAAGCGGAGATGACCCATACGAGTATGGGCCGACTGCTCTTTTTATTGGTCATGTAACTCGCTCATTGGATAGCCTGTCTACGGCGTTATTTTCTTGTCACTATGCATTGAAATATCGCGCCATTCAAGCCCCTTGACTCGCGCATATCCATTTGGCAAAGCTATAAAGGCTAACTGCCAAGCCGCGAAATATCGAGCCGTCTCCCCAATTTATGCCATTTGACTGAACTCTCCGTGATCTCGCCGTATTCGCGTACCTCGGCGCAGCCCCCTCCTGAACGCTTGCAGACCGCTGCGCTCATTCCCGCTGCAGGACGACGTGCGTCGCTTTTTCCGTGCTCACATGCTCCGTGCATCGATAGCCCAGCTCGACCATATCCATATCGCCGAACAAGCGCTCACCCGACCCGAGAAGCACCGGCGAAATCGCAATGTGCAATTCGTCGATAAGCCGCGCCCTCAGATACTGCTGAATAACCGCCACGCCTCCGCCGATCCGCACGTCCTTGCCGTTAGCCGCTGCCCTCGCGCGCTCGAGCGCGGCCTGAATACCCTCGGTGACGAAGTGAAAGATCGTGCCGCCCTCCATCACGATCGATGCACGGGGGTAATGGGTCAGCACGAAAACGGGGACGTGATAAGGTGGATTCTCTCCCCACCACCCCTTCCAGGTGTCGTCTAGCCACGGCCCGCGCACGGGTCCGAACATGTTCCGCCCCAGGATCCACGCGCCCACGTTATCGAAGCTGCGCGCCGCGAAATCTTCGTCGAGCCCGGTGGATCCACCATCCTGGCCAAACATGCGCCGGAACGTTCGCGTCGCGAATGCCCACTCATGCAACGCCAGTCCGCCAACGCCGAGCGGATTCTGCAGGCTTTGGCGCGGCCCCGCGCCGTAACCATCGATCGAGATCGAAAATGCGCTCACTTGCACTTTGCTCATTTCCACTCTCCTGTCGCTACAATCCCAAGGTTTGCGCAGCCGCCGTGCCTTCACGAGCCTTGCAGCAGCGGCCCCTCCATCCAGTATCACACTTATCCGCTCTATCGCACGAACGAGCGAACTATTTGCGATGGCAGAATAGCGCCATCGATCACGGCACGCCATCGGGAAACAGGCGGACTGTTTGCCATTGCGCCGCTCAGGAACACAAATTGCTCAGCCGGGCCACTGAATTTTTAGGAAGTTAGCGCAATGAACTCATCGAAAAGCGATACGAGCCGGCCCGACGTGCTGATTATCGGCGGCGGGCCCGCTGGCGCGACGGCGGCGGCCTTCCTCGCGATGAAAGGACGCGACGTCGTGCTCGTGGAGAAGGAAGCGCACCCGCGCTTCCATATCGGCGAAAGCCTGCTGCCACGCAATCTCGACATTTTCGAGCGGCTCGGCGTTCTGGATCAGGTGCGGGAAATCGGTGTCCACAAGCCGGGTGCGGAGTTCGTCTCGGACCGCACGGGCCGCAGTTGCGCGTTTCCATTCGGCAACGCCCTGAATCGCGACCGTACGCACGCCTGGCAAGTACGGCGCGCGGACTTTGACGCCTTGTTGTTCAGACACGCCATCGCGCGCGGGGCCCAATGCTTCGAGCGCACCCGTGTTACCGAAGTCAAGCTCGACGATGCCGGCGGACGTCACGTCGTGTCCGCGCAGGACGAATCGGGCGGCACGCGCGAATGGCATCCACGCTATGTGCTCGACGCTTCTGGCCGCGACACGTTTCTCGCGTCGCGGATGAAAGTCAAGACCTCGAACAAGTACAACAACACGGCGGCCGTCTATGCGCATTTCACTGGCGTCACGCGTCGTGAAGGCGAGCTCGCGGGCTACATCAGCATTCACCTTGCGGAGGATGGCTGGTTCTGGCTGATCCCGCTACCCGGCGACACCATGAGCATTGGCTTCGTCGGCAATCAATCGGCATGGAAAGCGCGCACGGGAACGCCAGCCGATTTGCTGAGCGAGCGCATCGCTTCGAGCCCGACCGTCGCGGCTCGCGTGCAAGGCGCCCAGCGCGTATCGGAGGTGCACAGCACGGCCAATTACAGCTATCGCGCGCGCGAGGGCAACGGTAACGGCTTTTTGATGATCGGCGACGCCTATGGATTTGTCGATCCGATGTTCTCGACCGGCGTATTGATGGCGATGACGGGTGGCGAGCTCGGCGCCGAGGTCGCCCACGTCTGGCTCGACGATCCGGCACGGGGAATGAAGCTTGCACAAGCAGCCAACAAGGAATTGTCCGAGGCAATGGACCGGATCAGCTGGCTCATCTATCGAGTGAACGATCCTGTCATGCGCACGCTTTTCATGGCGCCGTCCAATCGCTTGTGGATGCGCGACGGCGTCGTCAATCTGCTGGCAGGCAATCTCCGGGGGAGCTGGCGCGCTGCGCTCCCGGTGATGTGCTTCAAGGCCGTGTATCACGTGCTCTCGGCGCTGCACCGCCGTGGCGTCGAGATTGCGCTGCCGGAGATGCCCGCGCCTGGCGCCTGATTAGCCTGATTAAGCGGTCACGTCGACGGCGGCCGTATCGATGCCACCGTGTGCCCGCGCGCACGTGCGATATCGAGCGTCTCCTGGTGGAATCCCGCGAGCGACTTGCGGTGCGTGACACTGACAATCGCCCCGTTCGGCAGGCGTTCGGTCAACAGGCGATACAGATGCGCTTCGCTCTCACTGTCGAGCGCGCTCGTTGCTTCGTCGAGGAACAGGTAGTCAGGCTGGTGCAACAGCACGCGAGCGGCCGCTAGCCGCTGCTGCTCGCCGGGAGACAGAATGCGCCACCAATGGCTGGATTCGTGCAATCGGTCAACGTAGCCGGCAAGCTGGCACACATGCAGCGCCTCGCGACATTGCTCGTCGCTGAAACTGGCGCTCGCTGCCGGGTAGGCAAGCACCGTCTTCAAGGTGCCAACCGGCAGGTAGCTCTGCTGCGGGACGAACATGATGCGCGCGTTCACAGGCGCGTCGATCGAGCCATTTCCGAACGGCCAGAGACCCGCCAGCGCGCGCAACAGCGTGCTTTTCCCCGAGCCGGACGGCCCGCGCACGAGCCAGCGCGAACCGGGCTTGACGGCAATGTCGCGCACGCTCGCGAGCGTCTCGCCGTTGGGCAGCGCAAGCGTGAGCTTGTGGGTGGCGAGCTGGCTCTCGTCGACGTAGTGCAGATTGATGCCGCCATGCTCGGTGGCGAGCGACACCGATTCCTTCAGGTGAGGTAGCTGCATGACGCGCCTGAACTCGCGCAGACGATTGACCGTTGCGCGCCATTGGACGAGCGTGTCGTAATTGTTGATGAACCACGAAAGCGATTCGCTGACCGAACTAAATGCGTCGGTGATTTGCATCAGCGTGCCGAAACTGAACACCCCTGCGAAATAACGGGGCGATGCCACGAAGATCGGAAAGATGTCGGCGATCTGACCGTAGAAGTTGAGCACGAAGCTATAGCGCCGCGTGTACTTCATCACGCGCCACCAGTTGTCGCGAATCCGGCCGAACAGATCCTGGGCGTTCGATGCCTCGGCCCGCATGCCGTCGTACAAAGCAATCTGCTCGGCGTTTTCGCGCAGACGGATCAGGCCGAACCGGAAATCCGCCTCGACGCGCTGCAACTGGTAGTTGATCGACACAAGCGGGTGAGCGACCTTGTTGGTCAGAACCGAGCCGCCAATCGCATAGATAATGGCCGCCCAGAACATGTAGCCAGGAATCTGGACAGGTGTCCCGCCTATCACGACTGCCAGCGCGCCCGCCGTGCTCCACAGGATGGTCGAGAACCAGACGAGTGTCTCGAGCGTCGAGAGCAGGTCGAGCGTGAGCGAAAGCGTGGTGTTGGCGAACGAGTCGAGGTCGACGGCAATCCGCTGATCGGGATTGTCGGTGAGGCGGTCGCGCTCGATGCGGTAGAAGGTGCCGTCGCCGAGCCATTCCTGGACATAGCGCGTGGTCAGCCATTGGCGCCACCGGAAGCCGAGCATCTGGCGCAGATAGCGGTTATAGACGGAGATCGCGACGAACGCGAAGGCGAGCGCGCTAAAGAGCAGCATCAGCTGCGGGAATTCGCGTACGTTCCTGCCTTCAAGCGCGT
Source organism: Paraburkholderia silviterrae (assembly GCF_004353915.1). Classification (GTDB taxonomy): domain Bacteria; phylum Pseudomonadota; class Gammaproteobacteria; order Burkholderiales; family Burkholderiaceae; genus Paraburkholderia; species Paraburkholderia silviterrae. The sequence continues at coordinate 29,023 of NZ_SMRP01000047.1, forward strand.
TGTAGAAGTCGCGGTTCCACGTGTTCAAGCGGGCGTTGATGCCGACCAGAAACAAATCCATGGCGACGATCGCGATCAGCAGGCCCCACGCGGTTCGGCGCTCCTCGGAGACCCAGTACGGCCTGATCAGGCTCCATGCCGAGATATTGTCGGGTTGCCCGGATGCTGGGCCAGAAGTTGGATTGCTCATGGGCACCCCCTAACGCACAGTGAATCCGGACCGATTGCACGGCGTGATGGTCCGCTGCGTGCATGCATGGCGCTCGTGCAGCGGCGTTTGCGTGCGCGCTTTCGAGCCTCGTCAGGTGCAACGAGCGGACATGGGGGTCATTGTAGGGTGCGATCGGTCCGAGCGCCCATGTCGCGCGCGGTGCCGGGGCGCCGCACGCCTGATCTTGGCCGGGCGTGCGTGAAGACTGTCGCGACCCTCTTCATCAGCACAGGGGCGAGATCGATGGCAATCGCCGCAGTTTGAATGTGTTCGCTTTTTTACAGAATTTCCTTGCCGGCAAATGGACGATACAAATGGCCGCGAGTCTATCCGGGCCGCCCGCGTGACCCAAGCGCACGGCCCGGTTCGCGTGCGATCGCGCCGTGCGCCGTCGCGGCCAAAAGCAAATCAAGGAGACGATATGGGGGCACCCCACGATGCACGCAAAGCCTGGCAGGTAACGGTCTTCCTGTTCTTGTTCATGATAGTGAACTTCGTCGACAAGATCGCGGTCGGCATGCTGGCCGTGCCGATGATGACTGAAATGAAGATCACGCCAACGCAGTTCGGCCTGATTGGCAGCAGTTTCTTCTGGCTGTTCGCCGTCTCGGGCGTGGCAGGCGGTTTTGCGACGACACGCTGGTCAACAACTCGGCTATTGCTCGTCATGGGCGTGGTCTGGTCTTTACTGCAGATCCCCATGGCCGTATCGGCCAGCCTGGTGTCGCTCGTGCTGTGCCGCGTGCTGCTTGGCGTTGCGGAGGGTCCCGCTTTCCCGATCGCGGTGCATGCCTGCTATAAGTGGTTCCCGGACAGCAAGCGCGACCTGCCGGTTTCCATCTTCGCTCAGGGTGGGGGTGTCGGTTTGCTATTGGCGGGTGTCTCGATTCCGCAGATCTCGGCGCACTGGGGCTGGCGCGCCAATTTTTATGTGCTGGCCGCGATTGGCGCCACATGGTGCCTGCTGTGGCTGCTCTTCGGTCGCGAAGGTCCGCTCGAAACTCACACCGCACGCACTACGGATGCGCTGCGCCCCGGATATGGCCACGAGGAGAAGGGGTCGTCCTTTCGCACGCTGCTGTGCACGCCCACCGTGCTCGCGTGCTTCCTGTTGCATTTCGTCGCCTACTGGAGCCTGGCGCTTTCGCTGACCTGGCTGCCTGCCTATCTGCAACTGGGGCTCGGCTATAACGGCGTGACGTCCGGCCGTCTGTACGCGTTGATCGTCGGCGGCGGCATCCCGCTGTCGATTGCCGTCTCCTGGCTGGTCGGCCGGCTGCTGGCCCGGGGCGTTTCTTCGCGCATCGCGCGCGGATTCATGTCCGGCGCGGTGCTCGCGGTCGCGGGCATTTGCCTGATCACGCTGGTATTGGGCGACTTCACGCCTGCGCTGCACGTCGGCCTGATTTGCATCGCGCTCGGCCTGGTGCCGACCGTCTATGCACTGGTGCCGGCCCTGTTGGCCGAGATTGCGCCACCGTCGCGTCGCGGCGCGTTGCTCGCGATCGATAACTCCATTGCTTCGATTGCCGCGGTCATGGCGCCGGTGCTGACCGGCATGCTGGTGCAGCACGCAGGCGCCCGCGGCAGTGCGGGCTATGCGGCTGGATTCGCCGTCTGCGGCGCGATGATGATCATCGGCGGCTTGCTTGGCGCCGCCTTCATCGATCCGCGGCGCGTGACGGATACCCCGGTGGATGCGCTCGGGCAGCGAGAGCCGCAGCCTCGAGCAGGGCTTTCGCAGTCGGACTGAGGTGACGTCGTTCTGCGCAAACTCAGTGACCCGCCGCGATGGCGCGCAGGCGTTCGATATCGATGATGCTGTAGCGCGAGTAGGTCATGGAGATCGCGCCCTCCTTCTCCAGTTCCTTCAACTCGCGGTTAGCCATAGGCCGCGAGCAGCCGATCATGTCGGCCAGTTCTTCCTGGGACAGCTTCAATGAAATCGCCACGCCCTGTGGCGCCGGAACGCCATAGGGCGAGACGAGCTCCAGCAGTGTCTGCGCGCAGCGCTGACGCAACGGCAGCAGCAGGCTATCGGTCAGGCGCGCATAGGTCCGGCGTGAGCGCAGACACAGCGTGCGCATCAGGCAGCGTGTCAGCGCCGGCTCGGCGGCAGTCAGCCGCTCGAACAGTGCTCGATCGAGTTGCAGCACCAACGAGTTCTCGTGGGCGGTGACGTCATGAATCGATCCGCCTTCGTCGATGAACGGGATCAGGCCAATAAGCTGACCGGGCTCGAGATAGTTGGTCACATGCCGCTTGCCGGTGGCGCTGGTGGCACTGACCTCCAGCGCACCGTCGAGCACCATGTTGAGCTTGCCGACAGCCTCCCCGCAACGCATCAGCATTTCGCCACGGCCTAGCCGCTTGATCGAGCCATGGTCCTGGATTGCCTGCAGGGAGGCGGCGCTGCAGTCCTGGAACCAGGCCGCGCGCTGTAACACGTTGGCAATGAGTCGCGCGAGCGCGGCAGGGTTGGAATCTGTCATGTCATTTACAGAAATGCGCTGCGGGGTTCCATAGACTGGGTGGGTCGAAACAGACCATGAGGAGATACCGATGTCGGAGCAGCAGCATGGCATTCCCGCGTCCGCGATGATCGAGGCGCTTGGGCGTGCAGGAGTGAGCCATTTTGTGACAGTGCCGGACTTTGTGCAACTTGCTCTGCACAAGGCCGTCGAGCATGGAGACGGTGGGATGACCCTCGTGCGTGCGTGCAACGAGGACCAGGCAGTTTGTACAGCGGCCGGTCTCACGATTGCCGGTGCAAAGCCGCTGATCGTGGTGCAGAACCAGGGCTTCTATGCATGCATCAACTCGGTACGCGCGGTGGCGCTGGATGCGGGCATTCCCAGCATCTTTCTTATCGGTCAATTCGGCCGCGAGCACGATAACTACGGCCGTCCCATGACTGCTTCGCGCCGGCGCGTGGTGAGCCTGCTGGAACCCGTGCTCGATACGCTCGGCGTGCCGCACTGGCCACTCGAGCAGGAAGCCGATCTGGACGCGGTCGAAGAAGCTATTCACACAGCCCGTACGCGCGGGGGTCCCGCCGCGCTGGTGATCGGTCGGCCTCTCGCCTGGCATTGAAGGAGGAAATGGAAATGCGGATTGCACAAGCATGCCAATTGATCGCGCAGGCGCGCGGCGAGCGGGTGATCGTTTCCACGATGGGCGCGATGCGCGCCTTCGACATGCTGGACGAGCGCGAGCGCCGTCTCAGTTCGGTGCCGCTGATGGGAGGCGCGGCGAGTCTGGGCCTGGGCCTCGCGCTGGCGAGCCCGGACGTGGGCGTGGTGGTGGTTGACGGCGACGCGAGCCTGCTGATGCAACTGGGCGGACTCGTCACCGTTGCCGACGCATGTCCTCGGCACTACCTGCATGTCGTCATCGACAATGGCGTGCAGTTCGGCGGGGCGTCCAATCTGCTGACGCCGGGCGCCGGCCGTGTCGACTATGCGTCGCTGGCGCGTGCCGCAGGCTATGCGCAGGTGGCCGGCTTTGACGAGGCCGACGCCTTCGCCAACGCCCTGCCTTCGTTGCTGGCGCACGAAGGACCTGTATTCGTAGTGCTGACGATCGAGCCTGAGCCGACGAGATTCGGCCCTGAACTGCCGCAGCCCGAAATGCCGGACCATCAGTTCGCGCGCATGGGGGAAGAGGCCAGGACATTGGGGCACTGGTATGCCAGCCGGCAAAAGGAGCGCTCATGAGCGAGATCGTGACGGAACAGTTCGACTACGTGGTCGTGGGTGCGGGCTCGTCCGGCGCCACGCTCGCCACGCGGCTTGCCGAGCGGTGTCGTGGCAAGGTGATGCTGCTGGAGGCTGGCGCACGGCGCGAGCGCGACTTCTGGGTACGGGTGCCGATCGGGGTGGCCAAATTGCTGCAGAACACGCGCTACGCGTGGCAGTTCTTTACCGAGCCGCAATCGCAGCTCGCGGGACAGAAGATCTATTGGCCGCGTGGCCGCATGCCGGGCGGCTCCAGTTCGATCAACGGCATGATTTACGTGCGCGGCGAGCCGGCCGAGTTCGACCACTGGGCGTCGCTGGGTAACAGCGGCTGGGATTACGCGTCGCTGCTCCCCTACTTCCGCCGCCTGGAAAGCTATGCGGGCGGTGATGATGCGTGTCGCGGCCGTGACGGGCCGATCGCGATCTCCTCGGTCGCCGGCCTCAATCCCAATCCTCTCAGCGATGCGTTTATTGGGGCTTGCAAACAGGCCGGCATTCCAGCGACGCTGGACTATAACGGCGCACAGTACGAGGGTGTCAGCTACCTGCAACTCTCGATTGGGCGTGGCCGGCGCTGCAGCACGGCAATCGGCTATCTGCACGGGCGGCCACAGCCCAACCTGCGCCTCGAGACCGAGGCGCAGGCCACACGTCTGTTGTTCGATGGCCGACGAGTGAGCGGCGTCGAGTACGTGCAGGACGGGGTCACGAAGCGTGCGCTGGCCGCGCGCGAGGTCGTACTCAGCGCGGGGCCGATCAAGTCGCCACAACTGCTGGAACTGTCTGGCATCGGCGATGCCGCCCGGCTCGGCGCGCTGGGTATTGCGGTCAAGGCCGATCTGCCTGGCGTGGGAGAAAATCTGATCGACCATCTGCAGTCGCGTTTGGCCTTTGCGTGCACGCGCTCCATCACGCTCAACGAGATCATGCATAGTCCCCTGCGCCAGGGCTGGATGGGCTTGCGTTACCTGCTGACGCGGCGCGGCATCATGGCCACGCCATCGGCCAGCGTGCATGCGTTGGCGCGGCTGGCGCCCGAGGACACGAGGCCGCGTGTCAAGATTCAGGTACACCACTTATCGGGTGCTGATCGCTACGCCGGCAAAGGCTATGGGCTCGATGCCTTCCCCGGTTTCGCGGTGGGCTTCTTTCAGCTGCGTCCCGAATCGCGCGGCCATCTGCACATCCGTAGTTCGGACCCCTTTGCAGCTCCGATCATCGAGCCGGGGTACCTCAACGCAGAGGCGGACCGACAGACCATGCTCGGCGCGCTAGGCCTCGCGCGCAAGGTGATGGAGCAGTCCGGCATCACGCCGCTGGTGGCCCGCGAGACCCGCCCGGGCATCGACGTGCAGGATAGCGATAGCCTGCTCACCTACATCAAGCAGACGGGGCAAACCAGTTGGCATCCAATCGGCACCTGCAAGATGGGTACCGACTCGATGGCTGTTGTCGATCCACAATTGCGTGTACGTGGCGTCGATGGGTTGCGCGTGGTCGATTCGTCAGTGATGCCGACCATGTGCTCGCCCAATACCAACGCCGCTTCAATCATGATTGGTGAGAAGGGGGCTGATTTGATCCTGGGTTCCACAATCTAATCGGCCCCAAACGCAATGATCAGCACGAAAGCCGAAACGGCCGAAACAAGCACCAGGGCTCTGGCGCGTGGCGTCGTCGGTCGTGTCCAGTGGCTTGGCGATTGCTGCCCGGAAACCTTGAACGAGCTCGTCGCGTGTGGCCAACTGCGCAAGTACGGTCATGCGCGGTTACGCCTCGAGCCCCTGTAAGAGTTTGTCCAGCAAACGATCGAGCTGCTCGCGCTCCCGCGCGCTCAACGACTTCAACGCATCCTGCTCGTTGGCAATATGATGCGGCAGGATTTCGTCGATCAGATCGGCGCCTTTTTGCGTTAGACAGACATCTACGCTGCGTCGATCCCTGGCCGAGGCTCGCCTCTCGATGAGCCCCGAGCGCTCGAGCCGGTCAAGCCGGCTCGTCATCGCACCTGAGGACAGCATCAGCGCCTCGTACAGTTCAGTAGGCGTGAGCTGGTATGGCGCACCCGCACGGCGCAACGCCGCGATTACGTCGAACTCCCCCGTCTGCAAGCCAAATTGCGCCGCGAGCGGCATCAGCCGGGTGCGCTCGATCAGATGTGTCGCCTCCATCAGACGCCCGACCGTCGCCATGACATTCGCGTCGATGCCTGGTCTCTCCTTGCGCCATTGCTCAGCCGCGCGTTTGGCTCGCCCCATCTCTACCACTCCCATGCGATTTTCTTGACGTCAAGATATCAGCTTGCGTCCCCGTTGTAACCAGGTTAGTTTACTCGATATCAAGATACTTTATGTCGAGTTATATGCCACGTCGAAAAACTGCGAATGGAGCCGTGTTCCTGGCAGGCGCGAGCGTCGCGCTGGCCCTGAATCTGCGGCCGACAATGGCGGGCGTCGGTCCGCTGCTGAACGGCATCATGGCCGCGACGGAACTCGATCATGCGGGCGCGCTCCTGCTCTGTCTGCTCCGCACACGCTTTTCTCCGCGCTCATATGCGCGCTTTTCCTCCTCTCACGCCTGACGCGAGGCACCCAGAATGGCTTACTACGTTCATGAAAAACGCCGTAACTACTATGTCGAATTCGGTCATGGCCGCCCCATCGTGCTGTTGCACGGCATTGGAAACTCAGGCCGCGCGTGGAGCCCGCAGATCGCCCCACTCGTCGCAGCCGGGTTTCGCGTGATCGTGCCGGATCATGCCGGTCATGGAGCGTCGGCGCGAATTGACGGGCCGCTCGGCATCGCGGATCTCGCGCGCGATGTCGTTGCCCTGCTCGATCATCTGGAGATCGAAAGCGCCACGATTGTCGGGCTTTCGCTAGGTGGCCTGATTGCCATCGAGCTTGCGCTCTGCGCCCCCACACTAGTCGACCGGCTGGTGCTGGCGAACAGTTTCCCTTCGACCGCAACGGATGCCTTTCGCGTGCTCGCCGATCAATGGGCCATGACGTTTCGCAGTGCAGACGGACCGGTCAAGCGCTTCGAGGGCGCGTGGCCCTTGAACGTCAGTGCATCCTTCCGGGCAAGCGACGCGGGCCTTGCCACCTGGCAGACGTGGCACGCCATCGCCGCGACGTCCGATGGCAGATCGCTGGCGTATATCGCACAAGGCATCGTCGGCTACGACGCGAGCACTCGGCTGACGGCTATCGCGAAGCCCACATTGGTCATTGCCGGTAGTGACGACCGCATCTCGCCAACGTCGATCGGCCAGGAAATGAGCGCTCAGATTCGCATGGCCAAATTCGTGGAAATTCAAAACGCAGCCCATATCTCCAACGTCGACTCCGCCAACGTTTTCAACGAGGAGCTCGCTGCTTTTCTGATCGGCTGAACCAGCACTCGCCTGAGTGAACCGGTAGGCGAGCGCATTGTTGATTGCCGGGAGAGCAGCCTCTGGCAGCATATGTCCGCTTACGAGCTGTATCGCGGCAATCGACGCATCTTCCCGGCATCAGGGAGCACCCGATACAAGTGGCAGATCGTCAGGAGCGCGAGACGCCGGGCAGCGTGGTCATTGAATGACGACTAGCTGAGCGACGTCTGCATCCTCAACTGCAAAGGCTCCCGGCCGGCATGACCACACGGGTGGCCGTTTCAGCCGGATTAGGGTCGTATGAATATCCGGCGAACGTCACCCGGATCCAGCCGGGGTGCGCCAGGGCGTACGAGCGGTCGGCCGGTTGCATGGCGATTCCGACAAAAAGTCCCACAAAATCGGGAGATAATGGGATATTTTGTCATTGCTGGGGGCACATCAACCTTGGGCCAGGTCAACGAAGATTCTGTAGCGCCGCCATTGCAGTCTCCAAACGCGCTTTTCGGGTGGCCTCCGCGAACAAGTACAGTCGGCCAGGTGCCGTCGTTCACCGCGATGTTCCTGCCCCAGTAGCCGGTAGGGCCGGGATGCCCCAGAGCCTGCCTTGCTGTGTAGCCGATAGGCGCCCCAAAACGCCAGCGGCTCAGAAAAGAGACCGCCCTGCACGTCCGGTCGGCTATCATGCCAATCCTCTCCGAAGTAATTCCTTATGATTTCCGTCCGTAATGTCACGCTGCGCCGCGGCGTCAATGTCGTGCTCGATCGCGCGTCCGTCACCCTCACCCCCGGCGAAAAGATTGGTCTTGTCGGCCGCAATGGCGCCGGCAAGTCGTCCTTCTTCGGCCTTCTCAACGGCAAGCTGCACGAAGATAGCGGCGAATTCTCGATTCCCCCTGCATGGAAGATGGGCCAGGTCGCCCAGGAGATGCCGGAGACCGAACAGGGCGCGACCGACTTCGTAGTCGAGGGCGACACCGTCCTGCTCGCCGCGCAGGCCGAAGTCGCCGCCGCCGAAGCCAGCGACGACGGCATGCGCATGGCGCACGCCTACATGGCCCTGCACGACGCCGGGGCACACGATGCCGCCGCACGTGCCCAGGCGCTGATCCTGGGACTTGGCTTTACGGCCGCGCAGCTTGATCAGCCCGTCAACAGTTTCTCCGGCGGCTGGCGCATGCGACTGCAGCTGGCGCGCGCGCTGATGTGCCCGTCCGACCTGCTGCTGCTCGACGAGCCAACCAATCACCTGGACCTGGACGCGCTGGTCTGGCTGGAAGCCTGGCTCAAACGCTATCAGGGCACGCTGGTCGTGATCAGCCACGACCGCGAATTCCTCGACGCGGTCACGCAGGTGACGGTGCACGTCGACAACGCCAAACTAGTGCGCTATGGCGGCAACTACAGCAAGTTCGAAGACATGCGCGCTGAGCAGCTTGTGTTGCAGCAGGCCGCGGTGGCGAGGCAGGCGGACAAGATCGCCCACCTGCAGAAGTTCATCGACCGTTTCAAGGCCAAGGCCTCGAAGGCGAAACAGGCGCAGAGCCGGGTCAAGGCACTCGAGCGCATGGAGAAGATCGCGCCGGTGCTTGCGGATGCGGAGTTCAACTTCGAGTTCAAGGAGCCCCTCAACGTCCCGAACCCGCTGTTGTCGATGCTGGACGCGAGCTTCGGCTACCCCGCGCCGGCCGGTGCATTGCCTGGCACGCCGCCCACGGTCATCGTGCGCGGCATCAACCGCTCCGTGCTGGCCGGGCAGCGCATCGGCATTCTCGGCGCCAACGGCCAGGGCAAGTCCACGCTGGTGAAGACGGTGGCGCACGCGCTGGCGCCAATTGCCGGCGAAATCAGCGAAGGCAAGGGCCTGAACATCGGCTACTTCGCCCAGCAGGAGCTCGACGTGCTGCGCCCGCTCGACACGCCGATGGAACACATGATCCGCCTGGCGCGCGACACGCCTGCGCACATGCGCGCCCCCGGCCAGAGTGGCACCGAACAATCGCTACGCACCTTCCTCGGCACTTTCAACTTCAGCGGCGACACGGTCCATCAGGCCGTCAGCACGATGAGCGGCGGAGAAAAGGCGCGGCTCGTGTTGTGCATGATCGTGTGGCAGCGCCCCAACCTGCTGCTGCTCGACGAGCCTACCAACCACCTCGACCTGGCCACACGCGAGGCGCTGGCCATGGCGCTCAACGAATTCGAAGGCACAGTGATGCTGGTCAGTCACGACCGGGCCCTGCTGCGCGCCGTCTGTGACGAGTTCTGGCTGGTCACCAAGGGCGGCGTCGAGCCGTTCGACGGCGATCTGGACGATTACCAGCAGTTCCTGCGCGACGAAGCCCGCCGCATGCGCGAGCAGGCTGGCGCAGAGTAGAAGCGCATATTTGATGAAATTGCTGCCTCATAAAATCGAAAACCGCCTCCTGGTCGAATGCCCATGTCCGAACTCATCATCGAAACAGCACGCCTTCTAATGCGCCCTCCGCAAATGGAGGACTTTGAAGACCTGTACGAAATGTGGTCAGATGCCGAGGTTATCCGTCACGTGACCGGTTACCCGCTTACGCGTGAAGATGTCTGGTCGCGATTGCTTCGCAGCTTCGGCCATTGGGCGGCCATGGGCTTTGGGCATTGGGTGGTGACGGAAAAGGCCAACGGATCATTCGTGGGGGAAGTCGGCTTTGTGCAGTACAAGCGGGGCATCAGCGCTGAGTTCGACCGTGCTCCGGAGATAGGCTGGATGTTGGCGCGACGGGCGCAACGTCTTGGCTACGCGTCGGAGGCGGTCGATGCGGCACTGCATTGGGCCGATGTGCGCTGGCCCGGCAGTGACACCGTTTGCATCATTTCGCCCGAGAACGTTGAGTCGCTGCGACTTGGCGATAAATTCAGGTATCGGGTAGACCACGAGGGTATTTACAAGCAAAAGCCCATCCTGGTCTGCCGACGTGCAACACAACATCAGGAATAGCGGCCAGGTTCCGCAAGGGACGATGCGGGCGCACCGAGTTGTAGTCCGTGCGCCACGCTTCGATTCGTTTGCGTGCATCGTCCAGGCTGACGAACGCATGCTGGCTCAAACACGCTTCGCGCGTTGACAAGCTGCGCAGGTGCTTCTGGCTTGCGCCGTCATCACATGGCAGCCCCATTGCTCCAGCAGCGCGCGTAGCGTTGCGGACTAGGCATCCGCTTCCCCCACCTCCTCCGCACGATGGCAGGACACCTGACGCCCATCCACTTCGCGAAGCAGCGGCACTTCCTGGCGGCAGCGTTCGACCGCATACGGACAGCGCTGATGGAAGGTGCAGCCCGAAGGCGGGTTCAGCGGCGAAGGCAGCTCGCCTTCGAGC
>NZ_SMRP01000047.1:39712-41001 GCF_004353915.1 Paraburkholderia silviterrae
CACGCGGCGGTCTTCCTCGAAGATCGCGGGCGTGGCCGACAGCAGTGAGCGCGTGTACGGATGGCGCGGCCGCCCGATCACGGTCTCCTTGTCGCCGAGTTCCGCCACGCCGCCCAGGTACATCACCATGACGTCGTCGGCGATATGCTCGACCACGGCCAGGTTGTGCGAGATGAACACATAGCTCGTGCGGAACTGCTCCTGCAGATCCATGAACAGATTGAGGATCTGCGCCTGGATCGACACGTCGAGCGCGGAGACCGGCTCGTCGGCCACCACGATCTGCGGATCGAGGATCATCGCGCGCGCGATCGCCACACGCTGACGCTGCCCGCCCGAGAACATATGCGGATAACGCTTCGCATGCTCGGGCCGCAGGCCCACGATGCGCATCATGTGCGCGATACGCTCGGCGCGCTCGCTGGCCGTGAGCTGGGTGTTGATGGCGAGCGGCTCGCCGAGCGTCTGCTCGACGGTCTTGCGCGGATTGAGCGAGGCAAACGGGTTCTGGAACACCATCTGCACGCGGCGGCGCAGCGCGGCGATCTCGCCCTTGCTCGCGCTCGCCACATCTTCGCCGTCGATCGCGAGCGTGCCCGAGGTGGGCGGCTCGATCATCGTGAGCTGGCGTGCGAGCGTGGACTTACCGCAGCCCGACTCGCCCACCACCGCGAGCGTGCGACCACGCGTGAGCGAGAACGACACGCCGTTGAGCGCCTTCACCGTGCCCGTGCCGAACATGCCGCGCTTGACGCTGTAGTGCTTCTTGAGATCGTGGGCGACGAGCACCTTGTCGTCGGCTTGATCGCTGGCTGGGTTCTTTCGAGCCGCGAATTGCGGGACTGCGTTCATCGTGCGCCTCCATTCAGGGTTTCGGACGCCACGTTCAGCGGCTTGATGCAGCGCACCTGCGCATGGCCGTTGTCACCGGCGAGCGGCGCGAGCGCCGGGCGTGCCGTGTTGCAGCCCTCCACCACGTACTTGCAGCGCGGCGCGAACAGACACCCGCTCGGGCGATCGTCGCGGCCCGGCACCATGCCCGGCAGCGCGGCCAGTCGCGTCGCGCCTTTGTTGTGCTCGGGGATCGCGGCGAGCAGCGCTTCGGTGTACGCATGATGCGGCTTCGAGAAGATATCGGGCACGCGATTGGTCTCGATGATCTCGCCCGCGTACATCACGGCCACGCGCTGCGCGACTTCGGAGACCACGGCGAGATCGTGCGAAATCAACACGAGCGCCATGCCGCGCTCCTTCTGCAGGCGCACGAGCAGTTCCATGATCTGCGCCTG
>NZ_SMRP01000048.1 GCF_004353915.1 Paraburkholderia silviterrae
GGTGCGCTCTCAAGCTCGGCTTCGACAGGCATCAGCACGGCCATGAGCGGCGTGAACTCATTGAGCACCGGCCTGAGCACCACCAACAGCAACGTCGGTGCGCTCTCAAGCTCGGCTTCGACAGGCATCAGCACGGCCATGAGCGGCGTGAACTCACTGAGCACCGGCCTGAGCACCACCAACAGCAACGTCAGTTCGCTCTCAAGCTCGGCTTCGACAGGCATCAGCACGGCCATGAGCGGCGTGGGCTCGCTGAGCACCGGCCTGAGCACCACCAACAGCAACGTCGGTGCGCTCTCAAGCTCGGCTTCGACAGGCATCAGCACGGCCATGAGCGGCGTGAACTCACTGAGCACCGGCCTGAGCACCACCAACAGCAACGTCAGTTCGCTCTCGAGCTCGGCTTCGACAGGCATCAGCACGGCCATGAGCGGCGTGAACTCGCTGAGCACCGGCCTGAGCACCACCAAAAGCGACGTCGGTGCGCTCTCAAGCTCGGCTTCGACAGGCATCAGCACGGCCATGAGCGGCGTGAACTCACTGAGCACCGGCCTGAGCACCACCAACAGCAACGTCAGTTCGCTGTCTAGCTCGGCTTCGACGGGCATCAGCACGGCCACGAGCGGCGTGAACTCGCTGAGCACCGGTCTGAGCACCACCAACAGCAACGTCAGCTCGCTCTCGAGCTCCGCTTCGACGGGCATCAGCACGGCGCAAAGCGGCGTAACGTCCCTTTCAACGGGATTGAAAACGGCCAACACCAGCATTGTGTCGTTGTCCACCGGCCTTTCGACGACGAACAGCAATGTGGCTTCGATGTCGACTGTGTACTCGGGTTCGTTGACGTCCGTATTCAGTAGCCTGAGCAGCGTCAACAGCAGCTTGTCCACCTTGACTTTCTCCACGTCGTCCACGTCGACCAGCGTGGTCCAACTCTTTACCGGTGTTGCCTCTCTCTCGACTGGGTTGAGCACGACGAACGTGAACGTGGCGAAGTTGAATACCGAGTACACATCGCTTTCAACCGGCATTACCTCACTGTCGACGCAAATGGCATCGCCGGGATTCGGCAAAGGAAATGGGAACGGCTCGAGCACATCGACTAGTGTGTCGACCGCAAGCTCGCCGTCGACGTCAACCAGCACCAGTGCGTCCACAAGCAGCGTCACGTCGACATCGACGGCGTCGACCTCCACGTTGGCCAGCGTGCACGCGGCTTTGACGCCCGCAATGGTGAGTACCGAGCAAACGTCCGCTTCGCCAGGATCAAACGGTACTCAGACGAGCGGAACGAACACGGCCGTTGCGAACGCCACCGCAATCGGTCAAAGCGCGAATGCGGCCGCAACTGGAGCGGTCGCCTACGGCAGCAATGCCAGCGCCAACAGCACCAATGCGACCGCTGTGGGTTACCAGGCCCTCGCCACCACAGCGGGCTCGGTCGCCATCGGTGCAGGCGCGCAGGCGATCGCCGACCCAACGACAGCGGTAGGCGCCAACTCCCTGGCGTCGGGGAACAACTCGGTGGCGCTCGGCGCGGCGGCGACAGCAACAGCGGACAACTCTGTCGCGCTGGGAGCAAATTCAGTCGCGTCCGACCCGAACACGGTATCGGTCGGGTCACAGGGCAACGAGCGGCGAATCACGAACGTAGCGCCTGGGGTCAACCCGACCGACGCGGTGAATATGTCCCAGCTGACTTCCGTGCAAGCAAACGTGAATCAGGTGGCAAGACTCGCCTATTCCGGCATAGCCGGCGCCGCGGCGCTTTCTATGATTCCTGAAGTGGACCAGGGCAAGACGTTCGCGCTGGGTATAGGAACGGCTGGCTACCAGGGATACCAGTCGGTCGCGATCGGTTTCAGTGCGCGCATAACCGAAAACCTGAAAATAAAGGGGGGGGCTGCGATGAACGGCGCGGGTGGGACTTCCGTCGGCGCAGGGGCCTCGTATCAATGGTAGGCACATAGCCCCGTCGTAATTTCAAGACCGCAGCTGTGGCGGCCATTTGATAAGACGAAATGTGTGTGCTAGCCCACCAAGTGCGTGCCATCCGGTGCGTATGATGTGTTTCGTCACGAGATGATCCGTGAGTGCTGGTGAATCCACCTACAGCCTGCGATAAACAATCATGCGCATCGGAATATCGATCCTCACGCACGCGGCCCAAGACATCTGGGAAAACGGTCGGGGCCAGAATGTCTTTTATCTGGGCCGTCTGCTACAAAGCTTGCCGTTCGTCGAAGAGGTGGTACTTCTCAATTGCGGGGACCAGCCGCAACTGCCGGAAGGCGCGAAGCACGACGGCGTCGGATTTCGGCTCGTAGCACCGAGAGATGCGACCGATCTCATCGATGTGGCAATCGAAATGGGAGGCGGACTTGACGTCGGCTGGCTCGATCATTTGCGCGCAAAAGGCAAGAAGGTCGTCTACTACTGCTGTGGGCAGCCATACACCGCACTCATCGAACCCACGATCTTCTCCACGTCGGGCTATATCTCCCGCTTTGAGCGCTTCAACGAAATATGGACACTGCAACGAGATCGCTGTTTTCACCCGATGCTCGAGTCGCTGTACCGCTGTCCGGCGTTCGACGTACCGTACGTATGGGACGCTGATTTTCTGGAGCGCCGCGTAGCAACCCTGCACAGCGAGCACGGCATCGAATTCGGATATCGTCCCCTGTTGCGCAGGGAATATACGTTTCGCGCGCTTCGGGTTGCCGTGCTCGAACCGAATATTTCCGTTACGAAGACTTGCAGTATCCCGATGCTGATCTGCGATTCGGCTTTCCGGGCGAACGAAGATACCGTTTCCGAACTGCATCTGCTCAACACGATCCAGATGAAGGATCATCCGACTTTCGTTCATCTCGCCAATTCGCTCGATCTGACGAAGCAGGGAAAAGTTCGCTTCGAGCAACGGCATGACTTCGCCGGTTATATGAGCCAGTTCGGCGATGCTGTCGTCGCACATCAGTGGCAGCATGATCAGAACACGCTTTACCTCGACGCGCTCTATGGCGGGTACCCGCTGATCCACAACTCGCAATGGCTGGGTTCCGCAGGCTACTACTACCCTGAATCGGACATCTTGAAGGGCGCTGCCCGGCTCGTCGAAGCTTCGAGAGATCATGACGAGAGCATCGATCTCTATCGGCGGACGGCTTCGGAGTTTCTGGCCACGCTGAACCCGCTGCATGCGATGAACCAGACAGCCTATGCACGCAGCTTGCTGCGATTGACATCTGCTCGCGAACGGTGATGACCATGATGAATGGACGGCGTCTTAAGGTGGGCGTGACGATCTTCGTGCGCGCGGGTCAGCAGTCGCTCTGGGAAAACGGGATCTTCCAGAACTGCTTCTTTCTGGCCATGCTGCTGGAGCAATCGCCACTCGTCGAAACCATTTATCTCGTGAACGGCGGCGATGGACGGGTCGAGGACGCGAGCGCGTTTCTTGCCGATGCGCCGGCGAAGGTGATCGACCTGCAAACAGCCAGCACGCAACTCGACGTCATCATCGAGTTGAGCGCGCAACTCGATCCGGTGTGGGCGCGCGAATTTCGGTCCCGCGGCGGGCGTATCATCGGCATGCGCGTGGCGAATGATTATTCGATCGACGTGGAGCGCATGATTTTCGGGCGGCCGCAAGGCATGCTGGTTTCCGGTACCCCCTACGATGCGATCTGGACGTTACCTGCCTTCGAAAAAACCTGCTCGGCCTACTATGAGGCTGCATTTCGCGCGCCAGTGCGCACAATGCAGCACCTTTGGAGTCCGATACTGTTCGAGCGCGCAGCGGCGAGGAGTGCACAGGGGCCGTCATTCTCCTATACGCCCGGCCGCTCGAAGTGGCGCCTTGCCATTTTCGAACCCAACATCTGCATGGTCAAGACGAGCCATATTCCCATGCTTCTTGCCGATGTTGCGTATCGCCAGTCGCGGGACTTCATCGAGGTCATGCGGGTCTACAACTCGTTCCACCTGAAAGGTGACGCCCTTTTCGTCAGTTTCGCTACGAGCCTCGATCTCGTGCGGCACGGGCTCGCCTCGTTCGAAGCGCGGTTTGCCACCTACGAAGTCATGTCTTCGCATGCCGACGCTATCGTCTCTCATCACTGGGAGAACGCGCAGAATTACCTGTATTACGAAACGCTGTATGGCGGATACCCGCTGATCCACAATTCGCATCTGATCGAAGATTGCGGATACCGGTACTCCGCATTCGATCCTCAGGATGGCGCGTTGGCACTACGCCAGGCATTTTCCGAGCACGATCGTCGGCTGGACGATTACAAGCGAACCGCCCGCGCATTCCTGAAAAAACTCGACCCGCTTGCGGAGCGCAATATCGAAGAATATAGCGCGGCGATTGCTCAACTTTATATGTGAGCGAGAATAAAAATGGCCTTGATCAGGGGGAGCAGCAATCCACAGCCACGCCCAATCGCGCGGCGCGATAACTCGTATCGCAGATCGCGGGCGGCCATGCTGTGCATCGTACTCTGCACCGTGATGGCTGCGCCCCGTGCGCAGACTCTCCCGAGCGGCAAGCGCGACGAGAGTGTCCTGGCGCGTGCGGCGCAAACCGTCGGTATCCGGCAATGCTTTCCTGCCGTGGATCAAGTCGGATCACGTGTGCTGGAGGGCAGCCAGCGACAAGACGTCGTGCTGGACTGGAATCACATCACACCCGATGCTGCACCTTTCTTTTCGTTGACCGGCTTTCAGGCTCGCGGCAACCCGGAACTGCTCTCGCTATCGACGATACCGGACAACGCCGGGCATTGTGCGATCCTGGCCGAGCAAATCTCGTTCGACGCTGGAACGTGTGCACGGGTGGCCAAGGAGCGCTTGACCGGCTACCGGGCAACGCCCTTGGTCGCCGCAATTACCGTCTATACGCTGCCGTCACGTCCACGCGAGACAGTGACGCTTTCCGATGTCGAGCGTGGTTGCGTAATCGTGCGGCGACAGGTCGAGTATGAGTGGCCCACGAGTTCGGCGAGCACGGTTGCGCGCCAATGAGATCCGCTAATCGCCGCTGCGCATGATCCGTTGCGGTGCGAGGGGACTGGAACCGGCTTTGCGGAGCGCGCTTCTTCTGCGCGATGAAGATCAGGGGATAGGGAGAAGGACCATGGCTGAGCAGCCGTTGCGTATTGGAATCACAATTGGCCTGCAGGAAGAAACCGAAAGCTTGTGGGTCAACGGGATCAAGCAAAACGCGATATACCTCGCGAAGCTCTTTCAGCAATCCGCTCGTCATCACCGGGTCACGCTGGTCAATACCACAGCGGTTCGCATCACGCCGATGTTGCCGTGGGATACAACGCAATACCCGGTAAAGTCGTTCGAGGACGTCAAGGACGATCTCGATTTGCTCATCGAGCTCGGTGGCCAGATCAACGAAAGCCAGACACGATACCTTCGGAGCCGCGATACCAGGCTTGTCAGCTATTGCTGCGGTCCCGAGTACGTGCAGCGTATGGAGGCGATGATATTCGGCCGAAGCCTCGGGAACCGGGTGTTCATCAATCAGGAATACGACGCGATCTGGGTGATCCCTCAGATCGTCGAAACCAGCAGCCATTTCTTCGGGACGTTGAGGCGCAGACCTGTGAAAGAAGTGCCTTTCGTCTGGGATCCGATGTTCATTGATGCCATCACGGCGGGTTTCTCCGACAACGGCGAGTACCGGCCACGGACGCAATCGAAACGCATCTCCATCATGGAGCCGAACATCGACGTACTCAAGTTCTGTCTCTATCCAATCTTGATTGCGGAGGAGGTGTACCGCGCGGACCCCGAGCGTATTGGGCACGTACATGTGACAAACGCCGCTCACCTTGCGAGCGAAAATGGCGAGTTTGCCGGCACGATGCACTACCTCGATCTGGTGAAGGACCACAAGATCAGTTTCGTCGGGCGATACACGACGCCCGCCTTTCTCGCCGAGCACACGGATATCGTCATTTCACATCAGTGGGGCCTGGCGCTTAACTACTTCTACCTCGAAGTCTGCTGGAAAGGCTACCCGCTGGTGCACAACGCCCATCTGTGCAAGGACCTTGGCTATTACTACTGCGGCAATGACGTGAACGAGGGGGCTCGGCAGGTGCATGAAGCCACGCATCGGCATGACAAAGATTTTGTCGAGTACCGGCACCGGCAACAAGAACTGATTTCCCGATTCACGCCCGCCAGCAGCGCACTGGTCGAGGCCTATGATTCGTTGCTCGATGAGCTGATGCTTTCGGCTGATGCTCTCGTATGAGCGCGATGCATCGGCGCTGCGAAGATCGGAACAGCGAACCTGGCGGATAATCCGGCCGCCGGAAAGCGCCCCGCCAGGCCCTGACAAAGGCTAATCAGAGATCGAGCGCCGCCGAAGCGCGCTCGGGCAGCAGCGTCGTCAGCACGTCCACCGTGCGCCCGGTCGCGCCGCGATGGCGTGCAGCGAACGCGGCGGCGGCCGCGCCCATCGCCACGCGGCGCGGCTTGTCGTTGAAGAGCTCGCGCAAGGCACGCGCAAGATCGGCCGGGTCCTGCACCTGCAGCGCGGCGCCGGCCGCGACGGCGTCCGCAGTGGCCTGGGTGAAGTTGAACACGTGCGGGCCGATCAGCACGGGCACGCCCACCGCACAGGCCTCGATCAGATTCTGGCCACCGAGCGGCAACAGACTCCCGCCGATGAACGCGAGATCGGCGGCGGCGTAATACGCGCCCATCTCGCCCATCGAGTCGCCAAGCAGCACGTTCACGTCCTGCGGCAACGCACGCACGCCCTCATGCGGCGCGGCGGCGCTTGCCATCGAAGCGGCCGCCGCCTGGTTCTGGGCCCATCGCGAGCGCCGCTCGAACTTGAGATTCTTGCGCGCGACGAGCGCGGCCACCTCGTCGAAACGCTGCGGATGGCGCGGCACGAGGATCAGCAGCGCGTCTTGCACGCCGAGCGCCGCGAACGCCTGCAGCACGAGCTCCTCTTCGCCTTCTCGCGTGCTCGCCGCCACCCACACGGGCCGCGCGCCGATCGCGCGGCGCCAGTCGCGCCCGCGCGCCACGAGCCCAGGCGGGCTCGCCATGTCGAATTTCAGATTGCCGAGCACGCTCACGTTGCGCGCGCCCAGCGCGCTCAGGCGCTCGGCATCGGACGGGCTTTGCGCGAGCACGCGCGTGAAGCCGCCGAACACCTCGCGCGCATGCGCGCCGAACTTCGCCGCGCGCTTGAACGAACGCGCCGACATGCGCGCGTTCGTGAGCACGAGCGGCACATCGGCGTGCTTGCATTCGTCGATGAGCGTCGGCCACACCTCGGTCTCCATCACGAGGCCGAGCGACGGGCGCCATGCGCGCAGGAAGCGCCGCACGGCATGCGGCATGTCGTACGGCAGAAAGCAGCGCAGCACGCGATCGCCGAACAGCTGCTCGCCCGTTGCGCGCCCGCCGGGCGTCATGTGCGTGAGCAGGATGCGCGCGTCGGGTCGCGCCGCCAGCAGCGCGTCAATGAGCGGCTGCGCGGCGCGCGTCTCGCCCACCGAAACGGCGTGGACCCAGATGAGCGGCGCGTCGTCTTCGGGCACGCGCCCGACGCTATAGCCGAAGCGCTCGCCGATATGCCGGCGATAGCCGCGCTCGCGCCGCGAGCGCACCAACAGGCGCAGCACGGCGAGCGGCGCGATCAGCCACCAGGCCGCGCGATAGATGGCCCTCAGCATCGGGCCCCCGCGACGCGCGATGTCATGCGCGCCAGCGCGCCCGGACCCGCCATCGTAGACGTCGTACCCGTGATGAGATTCAAGCCCTGGTTCAAACGAGTTCCTTGCCCTTGAGACGCTCGAGAATGCCAAGCGGCGCCCAATCCGGATGCACCATGTCCTTCGCGGGAAGGAAGAAGGTCTGCTCCATCATGAACTGGCCGGACATGACCGCATGCGACGCGTGATCGGAGAAGCACACCCACACGCAGCCCGGCGGAAAGTTGATGGTCTCCTGCGGGCTCGTCTTCTGGTAGTCGAGATCGGCCTTCATGCTGTCGTGCAGATTGAGCATCAGATGGTCGTACTCGCTGCGCGGCGACTTGGTGATGTGTAGCAGGTTCTGCAGCCAGGCCGAGCCCGGCATCTGCGGCTTGATGTTCGGCAGGAAGCGCCGCGCCATGTCCTCGAACGGCTCGCCCACGCGCCACACGCGCGGCACGCCATTCGGGTTCACATTGGTGAACACGCGCAGGATGCGCTCGCCGTAGTTCGGGCGCGACGGAAAAGCATCCACGTGCAGGCGCGAATCGTCCTTGCGCCACGATGTCTGGCGCGTTTCCACCTGATGCAGGCGCAGGCTCGTGGGCGCGACGCGCAGCTTGGCCGCGTACTCGGGAAAGAGCCCGTCGACGAGCGTGCGCGCACAGGCCTGATAGCGCCCGATCATCGCGCGCACCGCCGACTGCGTGACCGTGTCGCCCAGCACGCCGCGCAGCGCGCCGCCGTTCGGGTCGAGGCTGATGTTCTTGCGCTTGGGGTCGGCAATCGCCGGATCGAGCAGCGCGCGCTCGCCGCCCTCGACCGGAAACTCGAGCTTCGGAAAATACAGCACCTTGCCCTGCTCGACAGCATCGCGCAGCGTCTCGCGCGGCTGCGAAAGATATTGGCCGTGCCAGTCGGCGGAAATGATTTCGATGATCTGGGATTCGTTCATGGTCGCCCCCTGGAAGCGATGGATCGGGATGCCTGGCGGGATGCCCGGCGCCGACCCTTATACCCCGCGAGCCGCTTGGCGCGCCTTGACGCGCCGCAGTCTGTCAGGCCTTGGTTTGCATTTGCCGCGGCGCGGTGTCACAGCAGGCCGAAGCCGGCCAGCGCGCCCTTGACCTGCGCGAGCGTGGGCGGCTGTCCCGCGGTGCCGAGATTGACGACTTTCGGCGACCAATAGCCGCCGGTGCGCCAGGCAGTCGCGAAATTGTACAACTCGACCGTCGGACGCTTGAGCGCCGCCGCAATGTGCACGAGGCCCGTGTCCACGCCCACCGTGGCCGCCGCGCCGTCGATCAGGCCCACCACGGCCGGCAGCGAGAGCTTGGGCGGCACGATGGCCGCTTCGCCAAATTCGCGGGCGAGGCGCTCGCTCGTCGCGCGCTCGGCGTCGCTGCCCCATGGCAGCACGAGCGAAGCGCCGCGACGCACGAGCGCCTGGCCCAGCTCGATCCAGTGCGCATCGGGCCATTGCTTGTCGGCGCGCGAGGTGGCGTGCACGAACACCACATAGGGCACCGGCAAATTCAGACCGACGCCCGCGAGCGCCTGGGCCGCGCGGTACGTGTCGATTCCGAAGTCGATGTCGTCGGTGGGCTGCGGAGGCGGCAGCTCCAGCGCGGCCGCAACGAGCTGCCGCGTGCGCTCCACCACGTGCGTGCGCGGCTCGATGCGGATGGCGCGCTTGTAGAAGAAGCGCGCGGGCCATTCGTAGCCCGCGCCATCGGTACGGTTGCCGAGGCCGACGAGCGGCCCGCGCGCCCAGCTCGCGACCCAGGCGGTCTTGATGAGCCCCTGGCAGTCGATCACGAGGTCGTACTTCTCGGCGGCGAGCGCGCGCCGGAACGCGCCGATCTCGCGCCAGTTGGCCGCGGAGAAAAGCGCCTTGCGCCAGCGGCGCAGCGAGAACGGAATGGCGCGCCGCACGCCATGCACGAGCTCGACGAGCGACTGGAAGCTCTCTTCCACGAGCCAGTCGATCTGCGCGTCGGGATACCGCCGCCGGATATCGGCGATGGCGGGCATGTTGTGGACGACGTCGCCAAGCGACGACACGCGCACGATGAGGATCTTTTGCACGCTCAAGAGGGAATTGCTGGCGATCTGCGCCGAAAAATGCGTTAAAGGTCCGTGATTCTAACGCGGCGCGGGTAGAGGAAGCGCGAAGAGGGGAAAAAGGCGCGGAAAGGAGGCGTGGAGAGACGCCGGCCGCCGGAGCGTGGCTCGGGGGCCGGCTTGTCAGGCTAATACCATTCGCTGCTGGGCAAGTTGGCCAGCGTGGGCGGCGTGACCGCACCGAAATAGCTCGTCGTCAGGCCGCCCGCCGTCGTGCTGCCCGCGTCGCCCGACACGATATGCCCGATGATGCAATCACCACCGTTACCTAGAGTGCAAGTAATCGGCGGATTGCAGTTAGTTAGTTTTACTTTCCCGTTTGAACCGACCCCCGTAACGCACTTCCCGTTGGCGTCCACGACGTAGTCGATCGTGAATCTGGCGAACCCCGCGACCGATGTATACCCCTTGACGTTGACCGCAGAGTCCGCAACGACCGGCAGTGTGACCGTGATCGGCGGAATGGCAGCCGTGGGGTACTGGTTGCCGTAGACCGACGACTCGGTGCCAGGCTGCATGTAAGTATTCTGACCAATCGAGAGCGAGGAACTGTTTCCCGAGTCCATGAGCGCTGCAGCCCCATTCGCACTGTTAATGGTGCTGCTGAACGTGGTCCACTGTCCGGCAGTGTTTGGACATGTCGCTGTCGTAACAGCACCGGCGCCGATCGAGATCTCCTGGGAGCTGACCGGACTCCCGCCGCTCCAGTAAGGCGAATTCGCGCTGAAAACACATTGGCTCATGGCCATCGGAAAGAGCGAGCCAGGCGCCGCGGTTCCGGGCGCCGAGATGATGGCGACGGCCGTCGCGCTGGCGTGCAGGCTCGACACGCCGAGCATGCGGCCAAGCAGAGTCGGCATTCCAGCGCCGCTCGTCGGATTCAAATTGACCGTAACCATCACGGCGGGCTTGTCAGTCGGCGACCCGATGGTCGTTGGCAGGGACGACGGCAGCGACGTGCCCTGGTTGGCGGCATTCACGTCCCAGTAGCCCACCAGGACGGTCTGCGGCGTGGTGATGGACTGGCCGCTCGCATAGTTGTCGCCCGCATAAGTGTTTGCTGCGGTTGTTGCGCTCGTGGTGGCGGTCCCCCAGGTGGCCGAATTGGCAGTCCCAACCAGCGAGCCGGGCAGCTGACGCGCGCCGGCGAGCGCCGCAGCATCGGCCGCATTCTGCAATTCGTTGCGCACGATGGCCCAGCGCGCCACGTCGATCGTGAGCGCGGCGACGCTGAGCAGGACGACGAGAAACACACCAACTTGTATGGCGACCACGCCTCTCTGGCCGCGCTTCGAGCGCCCGCGCGCAGGGTATCTGATCATGATTGGCCTCCCATGACGTAGAACATGAGCAATGAACGCTATTCGCAGTTCATGGTGGTCGACGCATTGAGCGTCAGCACGTGTTTGGATGACGACAATGCAGCCAGCGGATCAACGTACGATCCAAAACCCAAGCCGGTGAACGGATAGCTGACGGCAATGGTCAAGGCCTGGCCGGAGGCGGTGCAGCCCCCACTTGGCGTGACGGTCACGCTCGCACCGCTTGCCGGGGAAGGGCTGATCAGCATCGACGAAAGACCACTCGTGGCCACGGAGGTGGCGCTGGCGGCAGACATATACACAGCCGCGCCCGTCGAGTCCTCGCCAAACGCCACGGCCTGTCGTGCCGCGGCCCGGCTGGCGTTGGTGATCACGGCCTTGTCGTAAAGGAAGAAGCCCGTTTCCATGATGCCGAACAGGATCAACAACAGCATCGGCAGCACCAGGGCGAACTCGAGCGCGGCTACGCCGCGCTGCGCGCGTCGCCCGCGTCCCGGCCGCAGGTGCGCCCCGCCCATTCTTCCTCGTTGTGTGCGCGACACAAGCGACGGTGCGCCGGTCTTTGCAAGTTTCATAAGTCCCCCGATCGAATCGCCCATACCGGGCCAGGTCCTTTCTCGTCGTCCTTTGCGGCCGCCCGCTAGCTGCTCAGCGCCGGAAGCATCGTCCGATAGATCTGCAGCATCGCCGGCCCCATCAGCACCACCAGCAGCGCGGGAAAGATGCAGAACATCAGCGGAAACAACAGCTTGAGCGCGATTTTCGCGGCCTTTTCCTCTGCAAGCATGCGACGGCGCGTGCGCAGCGTGTCCGAGAGCACGCGCAGCGAATCGCCAATGCTCGTCCCGAAACGCTCCGCCTGGATGAGCATCGTGCTGAACGAATCGACATCCTCCACACCCGTGCGCAGGGCAAAGTTGCGCAGCGCCTTCTCCTTTGCGTACCCCGAACGCATTTCCAGCAGGGTGAGCTCCATCTCGCTTGCGACCACCACGCTGCGCAATTTGATCTCTTCCGCGACGCGCATCAGCGCTGCATCGAGACCGAGACCCGCTTCAACACAAACAGTCAGCAGATCGATTGCGTCGGGGAAGTCCTCGAAGATCGCACGCTTGCGGCGCGCCACGACGCGCGAGAGGATGAAGGCCGGCAGGTAGTAGCCAACGGTCACCAGGCTCACGAGGACCAGCGCGAAGCTCGTGACCGAGCTCGCCCCCCCGCCGCCAAGCATCCACATGGCTGCCATCGTGGGCAAGAGCAGTGCGAGCACCGTGCGGGCGCCAAAGTAGATCGCCACGGCCCCCGGCGTGCGCCAGCCCGCGTTCATCAGCCGCACGCGCAATGCCGAGACCTCCCAGCCCTCCTTCGGCGTCGAGAGTCTGGAAAGTGGCTCCGTGACCTGCACGAGCCTTTCGTACCAGGGCTCGTCCGCACCGTCCGGCTGAGCACTGGGAACAGGCGTGCCGCGGCCGCCGCCCGCCTGTTCGATGCGCCGGCGCATGGTTTTGGGCGCGAAGATATACATGGCGCCCAAACTCAGGCCGAACACACCGGCAAAGAGACAAACCAGCAACAGCAACCGCGTCGTATCGAGCGCTAACATGGCTCCCCCTTTTCGAATATTTCTGCTGGCGCGAGGCGTGGCGTCCTCAGACGTGAATGCGCACGATGCGCCGCACCCATATCGTGCCGATCACCATCAGCACCGAAACGGCTTCGAGCAGCATCACGCCTGTCGGGTCCTTCCACAGCACCTCGATAAAGTCCGGATTGAGGAAGGCAATCGCCCCGCCCGTGAACACCGGCAGCAGACACAGCACGCGCGCAGAGAGCACCCCTTCCGCGGCCAGCACGCGCACCTTGTCGAACAGCTTGAAGCGCTCGCGCACGAGGCTCGCAATGCTGTCCAGCAGTTCGGCCAGGTTGCCGCCGGTCTCGCGCTGGATCAGCACGGCGATGACGAAGTACCGCAGGTCCCCCACCGGCACGCGCTGCGCGAGCCCCATCAACGCGTCGTTGAGCGACACGCCATAGTTGATTTCGTCGAATGTGATGCGAAACTCAGCGCCCATCGGATCGGCGAACTCGGTGCCGACCATGTCGATTGCACCCGTGAACGCATGACCCGAGCGCAGCGCGCGCGCGAGCATGTCGCAGGCATCCGGCAACTGCTTCTGGAAGCGCAGCAACCGCTTTGCGCGTCGACGACGCACGTACATCATCGGAAGCAGCGCCGAGACCACCGCAGCTGACGCCAGCATCCCAACCGGCACGCGAACGAACAGCCCCACGACGACCACGAAAACCGGCAAGACCGCGCTCAGCGCGATGAGGCGCGCTGCTGTCCAGCGGACGCCCGACTGCTGCACCCAAGCCTCGAACGAGCGGATCTTCGGCAAGAGCAGCAATGCGCGTCCGAAAAGTGTCGACCCATCGAGCCGCTGCCCCTTGAGGATGGACATCGTCTCCTTGCGTCCCGCGCCGCCCGTAGCCACGGCCGCGAGGCGTGATTCGAGACGGCGCGCGACGGCGCCATGCCGGCTGTTCCACCATTCCCATGCGCCCTGGCTGGCGAGCACCACGGCCACGAAGAGCAGCAGGATTGCCAGAAAGAAAGTTGTGCTCATGCCACGCTCCCCCGGAAGAACGTCGAGAACATCAAGCCGTTTCGAAACGACGGCCCGGTTCGAAAATTTGCTCCGGCACGTTCACGCCAAACGCCGCGAAGCGCTCGCAGAACTTCGGACGCACGCCGGTCGCGCAAAAGTAGCCGCGCACGTTGCCGTTCGAATCAATGCCCGTGCGCTTGAACGTGAAGATTTCCTGCATGTTGACCATGTCGCCTTCCATGCCGGTCAGCTCTGAAATGCTCATGATCTTGCGGCGGCCGTCAGTAAGACGCGCGGCCTGCACGACCACCGAGATCGCAGAGGAAATCTGGTGGCGCATCGTGCGCGGCGGCAACGCAAGACCGCCCAGGCTGATCATGTTCTCGAGACGCGTGAGCGCATCACGCGGCGTGTTGGCGTGAATCGTCGCAAGCGACCCTTCGTGGCCGGTGTTCATCGCGTTGAGCATGTCGAGCGCTTCCGCGCCGCGCACTTCGCCGAGGATGATGCGGTCGGGGCGCATACGCAGCGCGTTGCGCACGAGTGCGCGCTGGGTGATCTCGCCGCGCCCCTCGATGTTCGGTGGGCGCGTTTCGAGCCGCAGCACGTGGTCCTGGCGCAGTTGAAGCTCGGCCGCATCCTCGATCGTCACAATGCGCTCGTCGTTCGGAATGAAGCCCGAGAGCACGTTGAGCAGCGTCGTCTTGCCGCTGCCCGTACCGCCCGACACGAGAATGTTGATCTTGGCGCGCGCGAGCCCCTCCAGCACCTGGGCCATGGGCGGCGTGAGCGTCTGCAGCTCGATCAGATCCGAGACCTGCAGCGGCGAGACCGCGAACCGGCGAATCGAGACGAGCGGCCCGTCCACGGCCGAAGGCGGAATGATGGCGTTCACGCGCGAGCCGTCGGGCAGGCGCGCGTCCACCATCGGGCTCGACTCGTCGATGCGCCGCCCCACGCGCGAGACGATCTTCTCGATCACCTTCATGAGGTGAGCGTCATCGTAAAAGTTGACGTCCGTGAGTTCGAGCTTCCCGCGGCGCTCCACGAACGTCTGGCGCCACGTGTTCACGAGAATGTCCGAGACCGTAGGGTCGCGCAACAGCGGCTCGAGCGGACCGAACCCGAACATCTCGTCGTACACGTCGATGGCGAGCTGCTTGCGTTCGAGGTCGTTCGCGAGAGCCTTCTGCTCTTCGAGTATGCGGCCAACCAGCGCGCCGATCTCGCTGCGGATCTGCTCCGGATGCATGCGCGAAAGACGCTCGAGCTCGACCCGTTCGAGCACCGCCTGATGGATTTCGTACTTCAGCTTCTGATACGCCTCGGTTTTCACCCTGGCAGGCGCAGCAGCTGAGACTGCAGCGCCGATACCGGCACCGGCGCAGCCGCCGGCATCGGCACGCTCGACGATCGTCGGCTCGAGGCGCTGCGCAAAGATTTGCTCGCGAAGAGACATGTTTTTTCTCCTTTACATCAAGCCGAGTTTGGCCGGCGCCTGACGGCCGATCAGGCGCGCGAACAACGATTCGCCCTTGCCCCGTGGCACCGCGTTCGTGGCGTTCGTGGCCGCGACGCTTGCGGCCAGCACGCGCAGGCTACGCGTCACCGCGCTGCCAGGCGCCGCCACGGCAATCGGCAAACCCTGATTGACTGCTTCGGATACGGCACGCGCGTCGTCCGGAATGACATGGAACGGCTTGACGCCAAGCACGCTGTCGGCGGCCTCGCGCACGCGCTCGCCATGTTTCGTCTGCCGGTTAAGCAGCACGCGGATGCCTTCCGGCCCATAGCCGAGCGATTGCAGGATCTCTTGCAGGCGGCGCCCCGCCCGCAGATGCGGCATGCTTGCCTGCAAGACGATATGGATCTCGTCGCTGCGGTCGAGCGCGAGCATGGAAAGCGGATTGATGGTCTGCCCGAGATCGAGAATCACGCAGTCGTAGCGCGGCATCGCGACGCCGAGCACCCATTCGAGCCGGTCCTGACGCATTTCGCCTGCCTTGATCGGGTCGCCCGCGCCCGCCAGGATGTCGAAGTTCTCGGTGGCATGCATCACGCTCGCATCGAAGAACGCCACGTCCATGCGGTCCACTTCCGCGCACAACTGGGGAAGCGTCGAGGGCGGCGTCTGCTCCGTCACGAGGAACGCGGCGTCCGCGTAGAGCTGGTTCAGATCGATCAGCAGTACGCGCTGGTCCTGCGTCTGCGAGACGATATGCGCCACGTTCGCCGCGATGAAGCTCGTCCCCACCCCGCCCTTGCACGACATGAACGATACGATGCGCGTCGAGCGCCCGCTGCCCTGGGCGCGCTGACCGATCGCGCGCTGCAGTGCATCGCCTATCGCCAGAGGGTCCAGCGGCCCCGTGATCACGTCCCGAAAACCCGCGCGCATCGCCGCGATGAGCGCGTCCGGCGACGCCTCGGGGATCAGCAGGATGCACAGGAGCCGCTCGCGACGGCGGCACAGCTCCGTCACGGATGGCAACTGCGCCTCCTGCAATCCTCTCGCGTCGACGATCAGGACATCGAACGCATCGAGCGTGTCGCCACGCTCGACGAGATCGAACGGCGTGCCCACGGTACGCGTCGTGCGGTAGGGACCGCATCCCGCGATCAGACGCATGATCTGCGCCAGCCGCTCTGTGTCCGTCGAGGTAATGAGTATATCGATCATGATCGTATGCCCCGGTGTTGTACCTTTCTTTGACCCGCTGTGTGTGGCATCGCTTACTGGCCGGAGCTCACGCCAATCGCGTAGGGAGACGCAGACGCCGGCGGTTGCTCAAACGACTTGTCGTAGCGGTCCATCGCCGCCGCAGCGGCCTTGCCGTCCACCCCGGGCTGCGACGCGACGTGCATGGCCGCGTCCGGGTCGATGATCTGCACTTGCATCGAGTGGTGCAGGGCTTCGCCGAAATGCGCTTCCCAGATTGGGGAGCTGGTCATGCAGCCGCCGAGCGCAGCGCCGAGCGGCGCGATCAGCAGAACCCGGAGAAAGAATGCGAAGGTTTCGAGTTTCATTTTGGTCTCCTGATCGCCGGGTCAATGATCGGCGCTTTGGTTCGACGCGATCCGGGCGGCTTCGTGCTCGACGCGCTGCGCACGCGCCGCGCTGTCATCGCCCGCCGGCGGCTCGAGGGACTGCACGCTTACTTGCTGTGTGGCCACGGGCTGTGCAACCACCTCATCGGGTGCCGGCCCGGAGGGCGCCGACGGCTCGCGCCGCGAGGAGACCTGCGGTGCAGGCAGCGCTGCGGGCACAGCCGGCGCCGAGGCAGGTGCGGCTGGCGCGGCCGGCGTTGCCTGAGCGCCCGCAGGTGCCACAGGTGCGGGTGCCGCTGGTGCAAAGCGTCCCTCGTTGCGTTTGGCACGGCCTTCCATGTTGCCCGTCGCGTACACGTCAGCCTCGAGGGGCTGCGAGAAGCTGTCCGTGGGCAACTGCAGTTGCGCAATATTCTGCACCGGCTTCACGAGGTGCGCCGTAACGACGAAGATCAGCTCCGAGCGGTCCTGCTGGAACGAGGTGCTCCGCATCAGCGCACCGAGGACCGGAATCTCGCCAAGGCCAGGCACGGCCTTGAGCGAGCCCGTGATGTTGTTATTGATGAGCCCGCCGATCGCAAACGACTCGCCATCGGCCATCTGGACCGTGGTGGAAGCGCGCCGCGTCGTAATGAGCGGCAGAATGGATACGCCGCTGACGTTTGACGCACTCAACGTGACGCCCGTTGGCGACAACTCAGAGACTTCCGGCGCCACTTTCAGGTTGATGCGGCCGCCGCTGAGCACTGTCGGCGTGAACTTGAGCCCCACGCCGAACTCCTCCTCCTGCAACGTGATCGCCGTGGCGGACGTGCCGCCGCCGCTTTGCGGCACGGGGATGAAGATCTTGCCGCCGGCGAGGAACGTGGCTTCCTGACCGCTGATGGTGACCAGGTTCGGCTCCGCGAGGATCTTCACGAGGTTGTCGGTCTTTTGCGCATCCACGGCGAGGTTGAACGGCCTGTTGTTCGCCTTCGAGACCGCGAATGCGCTCGACACACCCGCGAGCAGATTGCTCACGAGCGCGCCCGTCCACGAGCCGAAGCCACCCTGGATATTGACCGCCGAGCCGAGCTGATCGATGAGCGTTTTGTCGACTTCGGCGACCTTCACTTCGAGCATGACCTGCTGCGGCGAGTCGACGCTCAGCATGTTGATCACACCACCCGACTTCGATCCGCTGCTCACACCGAACACTTTGGCGATTTCCACGGCCTGCTGGGCCGCCTGCGCGCTCGACACGTGGCCGGCCAGCACAAGGTTGTCGGCCGCCGTCGAAACGCGGATGGCGTGCTCTTGCGGCATCAGTTGTACGAGCGCGGCCTGCAAGCCACCCGCGTCGGCACTGACGATCACATCGATCACCTGGCACGCGCCGCTCTTGCCCTGCACGATCATATTGGTGGTGCCCACCGACTGGCCAACCAGGTAGAGCGTCTGCGGTGAAACCATGGTCGCCTGCGCGATCTCCGGATTGCCGATCGTGCGGTTGCGCACCGGCTCGTCGAGCGGCACGAGCGTCGACTTGCCGAGCGGCACGACCACGTTGCTCTCGTTGCGAATGGCCCCCACGCAGTTCGGCCCGCGCAGTGGTCCCGCGAGAGGTTTGGGCGCGGCGTTGCTGCCCTGCGCGGGCCCCATGCTGATGGTCATCTGCATGGGCCCCTTGCCCATTGTGACCGGAGCAGCCGCGGCGGACTTCTCCGGCGCCCCGTTCCCGGCCGGCTCCTGCGTCCAGCCTGGCGTCGCGCTCATCAGCCCCGCGCATACCCAGGCAAGCGTCGCGACGCGCCACGGACGGATGTCCTCAAAGGCCCCCACGGACCCCACTTTTACTTTGGTATCCATATCGTTATACCCCGTGCTCACCAGCGTTTTAATGGCGGCCTCACCGCTATTTTGCCCTGCCCCGGGTGGTCAAATCCGGGCTCGGGCGGCCGTTCTGCTTGCTTTCAAAAACACTCCTGACTGCCCGTGACGCCCGAAAGCACGCCGATGCAATCACGCTTCACCTGCTCATGGGCGACGTACTTCACGCGCATCGGGCGAGCCGGCTCGGGCGCCGGCGCCGGCAGCGGTACCGCCTGGCCCAGCAGCGTCTGCTTGGTCACACCTTCGGTGACGAGCTTGTTGTCGTCCACCTGATTGCGCAGGACAAGTGAGAGCGTGCCCACGCTGCGTGCCAGATCGAGCTTCTCTGCCTGCTCGGGCGTCACTTCCAGCGTCACGGCGTTCACGACCTTCGGCGCCGTGTCGTCGCGGTTGACCTGCTGCGCGACGGCCAGCACCAGAATCTTTTCGAGCACGATCTTCGAGATGCTCTGATCCTGGGCGTCGGTCTTTTTCTGCGGCTCCTGCGTGTTGACGATCACGTCGACGTAGTTGCCCGGCAACGCGAAGCCGGCTACGCCCACCACATCATTCACGCGCACCGTGA
The DNA here is from genome assembly GCF_004353915.1 of Paraburkholderia silviterrae. Taxonomy (GTDB): domain Bacteria; phylum Pseudomonadota; class Gammaproteobacteria; order Burkholderiales; family Burkholderiaceae; genus Paraburkholderia; species Paraburkholderia silviterrae. Next base: position 19,283 of record NZ_SMRP01000048.1, read on the forward strand.
TCGCACGACGCCCCTCGCCAATCACCGCGGATAGACCGCCTTTCGTGCCCACAGGCGCCAGCTTCGACTCGAGGACCGGTTCGCCGCGCGTGAGGCTCGCGCGCACCACTCGACCGTCCAGGTCCTTCGGTGCTGCGAATGTTCCAGGCGGAAGGCTGTCCTTTGGCCAGTTGACCGTTCGGATCATCGTCTCATTGATCGGCTGTCCGAGATTGATATCGTCGGATGCGACGGCAACGGGTACCGTGGCCCCCGACGACGTCTGAAGCAACCATTTGGAAGCGAACACCACTGCGGCCAAACCGGCCAACAGAGCAATCGCGAGCATGGCAAGCGCGCGGCCGTTTTTCATGACATCCCCCGTATGCTTTCGAGAAAACCCGAGAAAACCAATGATCGACGGAACGAAACCCCGGACCTGTTCCGCGGGCGCCGCTCACGATCCATGGCGGCAACCCTCAATCCCCAGTACAGCCTGCTTCTCTCGCACCCCGCCAAGTCGACGCCGGAGCACGTTACCGCCAAAAAAACATTCCGGCCGGCGCTCTAATGCACCATGGCGAACAGCACCGCCACGGTTCCCGCGCCGATCGCGACACCATACGGAATCGACCCAACCGACTCCCGCGCAACACTCACACCAGGAGATACGCCCGGTACGCGCATGAAGCGGCCAGACCCCGCAAGCAACGCCGCGACGTTTCCCATCAGACGGCGCAACCGCCCCCGCATCAGGGCAACCCCTAACGACCACACCCCACCGATAATGAAGGTGTTCACTGCGATATCGACTGTCGCCGCTGCCCCGAGCCAGGCGCCGAGCATCATCAGCAACTTGACGTCGCCGGCAGCCATGCCTCGCAGCAGATAGAACGGCAGCAGAAGAGCGAACCCGGTCGCCGCCCCGCCCAGCCAGATCGCGCTGCCTGAAAGTGCCCCGCGCAACGCGATCTGGACCGCGAGCGCCGAGACAAGCCCCAGCAGGATCAGCAGGTTCGGAATCCGCCGGCTAACGATGTCCGTGCTGGCAGCGAGGACCGCCAAGGCGATCACGCAAAGCGGAACGGGTTGCGGCGGCAAGGAAACCGAAAGCATTGTGAAGTCCATTGTTTCGCTCCCCGGCTAACCCTGCAGCGCCATGACTTCAGCGTGTGCATGAGGGCAAACCCAAGCGTTTTCGGATCCGGTCTCCAGCATGTCCGACTCCAAGGTTCGTTTCAGGAGCAATCAGGCGAATGTGCGTGTGCTGCAAGCCCACTCGCCCATGGATCTTTTAGACTGCGGCGGCAATGTCGGAGAACACGTTTTGGAGCACCGAGCCGATGGTTGCGATGCTGGCGATCAGCAGGACCGTGATCAGGCCCGCGAGAATCCCGTACTCCAAAGCCGTAATACCGTCTTCGTCACGAATGAAGCCTTTTGCTTGAGCGATGATCCTTTGCATTTCGATCTCCAATTGAAAGTGGACCTGGTGAGCCCCGTTCCATGTGGTATTGAGGGCGGGTTGGACTACATCACTGTGGACAGCTCAGTAGTCTCATTCGCACTTTCTACCTGTCCGAAAACAATAACTTTGTGCGATCAGCCACACCTGCGATCATTTCCCGCGACTGCCCGTGAATTGCAAAACCGCATTCGGAAAGCTTCACTGCGCGGCCCAGCCTCATGGCACACGACGCTGTTCGAAGGACACCTGGTCGCCAGACGTTTCCGAATCCGGTCTCGAGCATTTTCAGTTCCACGGTCCGTTTCCGGTGAAATTGGGCGAGTGTGGCGCGCGTTGCGAACCCACTCGCCCATGCATCCGCTAGACCGCTGCGGCAACGTCGGAGAACACGTTCTTGAGCACCGAACCGATGGTTGCGATGCTGGCGATCAGCAGGATGGTGATCAAACCGGCGAGAATGCCGTACTCGAGAGCCGTAATGCCGTTTTCGTCACGAACAAAGTTCTTTGCCTGAGCGATGATCTTTTGCATTTTTGATCTCCAAATGGATGTGTACATCGTTAACCCCCGTTCCATGTGGTCTTGAGGGTGGGTGGGACTACATCTCTTGATTGGGCGGAGTAGTCTCGGGTGCAGTTTTACGCGACTCAAATTAATAACTTTGTGCGATCGGCCACACCTGCAGTCACTCCCCGCGATTGCCCTTCAATTGCAAAACCGCACTCGGAAAGCTTCACGGCGCGTCGCTGCCTCATGATCCACGACGCAGGTCGAAGGGCGCCTGGCCTCCAGACGTTTCCGAATCCGGTCTCGAGCACTCCCAGCTCCAAGGTCCGTTTCCGGTGAAATTGGGCGAGTGTGGCGCGCGTTGCAAATCCACTCGCCAATGCGCCTGTCAGACCGCTGCGGCAATGTCGGAGAACACGTTCTTGAGCACCGAGCCGATCGTTGCGATGCTGGCGATCAGCAGGACGGTGATCAGGCCGGCGAGAATCCCATACTCGAGAGCCGTAATGCCGTTTTCGTCACGAACAAAGTTCTTTGCCTGAGCGATGATCTTTTGCATTTTTGATCTCCAAATGGATGTGAACATGGTTAACCCCCGTTCCATGTGGTTTTGAGGGTGGGTGGGACTACTTCACTGGCACAGCGCAGTAGCCTCAGGCGCAGTTCTACGCGACTCAAATTGATAACTTTGTGCGATCGGACACATCCGCAATAATTCCCTGTACGCAAACCCTCGCACTCGGTAAATTTGACCTGCGCCATGTGGGCTGCCTCGCTTAACGGACGCGTTGCGGCAGTCCTCAGCTCCCTGCTGGCGCCATGTCTCGTGCACTTTTGCCTGCGCGCCGAAACGAACGACACGCACCTCGTGCATGCGATCGCGCGACTCACGATGTGCCTGGCTCTACGGTTGCAGTGTTGTTTTTTTATCAACCGTCTCGCGCATGCACGCGCTCATCAGCTTCCACATTGCTACGGCCACCTTACCGGTGCGCCGCTCGAACATCCCGTCAGGCTCCAGTCACTCGATTGACGCCGAGCCAAGCCCCTTCGAGCAAAGTCAGTAGTTTCCCGACGAGCCCAACTCACCCGCCCGCCCTCAGCGCAACCATTTTTCCCGTAGCGCCTTCGCCGAAATCGGCCCCGCTCAAGCCAGTGTTCGTTCTCGAACACTGGCGATGCACTCTGTGTTGCTCCGAAAACGCCCTTCTCACCATAATCCCCGCAACGCGCAAGGACTGCCATGCATCGCACTTGTCGCGCGTACGGGGCAAAAGAATGGCGGTGGTGCTGCCAATTGAAAATATTCAGCGGGGGCTGAAAAAATGCGACCACTAGAGTGGAATGCCACACGTTCGCACTCGATGGCGTGCTCCTGGCTTTCGCGGGAGCGGCTCATTGTTTACAGCACCGCCATGCTAGTAATCGGTGTCGGCTTCGTAGTGCTGTGGGCCGTGGTGACGCGCGGTTTTTCTGACACAGGCGGCTGGCGTCCAGGCTCCGACCTGCTTGTGTTCTGGTCGGCCAGCCACGCAGTCCTGCACGGTCAAGCCGCGACGGTCTTCGACTACTCGGCGTTTTCCCGGATCGTGGCCGCGGTGAGTGGCGGCTTGCCCAAGAGCGCGTTTGTCCCCTGGCTTTATCCCCCCACGTATCTGCTATTCATCACGCCACTCGCGCTACTGCCGCTCCCGCTTGCTTACTTCGCATTCCTCGCCGCGAGCGCATCGGCGTACGTTTGCGCAACCGTTCGCGTTTCCGGGCTCGCACAGGGCCCGCTCGGCATCGCAGCGGCCCGCTACGTCGTGCTCGCCATGCCTTGTGTGATGGTGTGTGCCGTCTTCGGGCAAAACGCGCTGATTACCGCGGCACTCGCCGCGCTTGCCGTCGCGTCGATTGATCGGCGCCCCGTGATCGCCGGAATTTGTATCGGACTGCTGGCTATCAAGCCGCAACTGGGCATCCTGTTCCCACTCGTTCTGGTCGCGGCACGAGCATGGAAGGTGTTTGGATACGCCGCCGCCACAGCGGTGTTCCTTGCTCTCGCAAGCGTGGTGCTCTGCGGGCCCGCTTCGCTTCGGCTGTTCGCCGGGAACGTTGGGATGGCACGCGAACTCCTTCTCGAGCACGACGTGCGCTTCTGGCTCGCTTCTCCGTCCGTGTTCGCCTCGCTACGGCTCATGGGCGCGCCACTGGCCATAGCGGGACTGACGCAAGCAGTGGTCGCCGTCATCGCAGCCCTCGGCACATGGAAAATCTGGCGCACGACGCGCGACATTGCCCTGCGCGCGGCCGCGCTCGGGACCGCCACGATGATCGTCAACCCCTATGTCTGGCACTACGAACTGACGTGGATCGGACTGGCATGCGCCGGTCTGCTCGCGACCGGATTGCGTCGCGGGTGGCTGGCCGGCGAGCAACCCGTGCTGCTCCTCGCATGGCTCTTGCCCGTGTATGAGTTCTTCAATCAGGTCCTCAGGCTGCCGCAAGTCGGTCCTGTAGTCCTGCTGCTCATGCTGCTCGCGGTACTGCGCCGCGCGCGCATCGAAGGCATCCATTAGGCGAGAGGCCACTCAATGAACCAGACGACCATCCGCGAATTGACCGGCACGACCAGGGCCGCGCCCTCTTCGCCCCCTGGCGCCGGACAGCGCCGCTCGCACTGGCTGAACGGCCAACGCCTGTGTGTCTATCCGCTCGTCGCACTCATCTACTACCTTGGCGTAGCGCTGGCTTACGCGTATCACCTGGTGTGGCTCAAGGATCCACAGATGAGCGTGCTCGCCGTAGACTGCCTGCCGTTCTGGAGCGCCTCGCACCTCGCCCTGCAGGGACATGCGGTGGACGCCTATAACCTCAGCATCCTGACGCCCATCGAGCAACATGCCGCGGGCCGCGCCGTCGGTATCCTTCCTTGGCTCTACCCGCCTACGTTCCTCCTGTTCGTCTACCCGTTAGCGCTGCTGCCGTTCACGCTTTCGGCGCCGATCTTCCTGTTCGGCACACTCGCCCTGTTCGTCAAGGTGGTCAAGACGATCGTGCCGCACCCGCGCACCGCGCTCGTCGCGATCGCCTTCCCGGGTTCCGCGCTCGTGCTGACGTCCGGCCAAAACGGCTTGCTTACGGCTTCGCTGGTCGGGCTCGGACTGATCCTGCTGCGCCGCCGCCCCGTGCTCGCCGGGCTGTGCTTCGCACTCGTCGCCATGAAGCCGCAACTTTGCGTGCTGATTCCGCTTGCGCTTCTCGCTTCGCGCTCGTGGCGCGCACTGGGCGCAATGATCGCGGGCGTGGCGATTTCGCTGGCGCTCGCGGTACTGGCATTCGGCAGTGAAACACTCGTCGCGTTTCTTCACAACATGGGGCTCGCCAATAGCTACGTCGAAACCGGACGGGCACTGCTGTTTCGTGTTCCCACGATGTTCGCGGCGTTCAAGCTGCTCCATGCGCCCACGGCCCTCGCCGGCGCAGCGCAAGCCATGTCTGCCCTGTGCGCCGCCGCTGCCGTCTGCTACGCGTGGGGCCGGCCAAGCGCCTTCGGTCTGCGCGCCGCCGTGCTCGTGTGCGCCAGCATGCTCGTGAGCCCGTACCTCTACGACTACGACCTCACATGGTACGGAATCCTGATCGCATGGGTGGTCTACCACGCGAGAGAACACGGCTTCCAGCGCGGACAACGTGAATGGCTGGCCGTACTCTGGCTCGCGCCCGTCGCCGGGCTCACGATCGTTTCGAATCTACACGTTCCGTTCACCCCGCTCATCTCGATTGCCACGCTCTGGATGCTGATCGCGCAGATCGCGCGCGAGCGCAGCGCGCACGCCATCGCAACTACCGCGACCTCTTTGTAACAAGGGAGAAGACGTCATGAACAGGCCTATCACCGAGGAAACGCGCCGCGTCGGATCCGCGCTCTCGAACCCACTCGTGTCGATCGTCGCTCCGTTCTACAACGAGCAGGACGGCGTCGACGCGTTTTTCGGGCAAATCATCGCGACGATGGAGTCGATCGAATCGATCCGCTTCGAAATCGTCTGCGTAAACGACGGCAGCAGCGATGCGACGCTTGACAGGCTGGTCCTTGTGAGCCGGCGCGACAGGCGCGTGCGGATAATCGACCTCTCGCGTAATTTCGGCAAGGAGGCTGCGCTCACAGCGGGCCTCGACGAAGCGGCAGGCGACGCCGTTATCGTCATCGATGCGGACCTCCAGGATCCGCCCTCGCTAATCCCCGAGATGATCGAGCGTTGGCGCGAAGGCGCCGAAGTCGTGCTCGCGCGGCGCGCCAGCCGCGCCTGCGACTCCTTCCTCAAGCGCACGACAGCAGCGCTGTTCTACCGCGTTCACAACGCCCTATCGGAATTGAAAATCCCCGAGAACGTGGGAGACTTCAGGCTGATGGATCGCCAGGTCGTCAATGCACTGCACAGCCTTCCGGAGCGGCACCGGTTCATGAAGGGTTTGTTTGCGTGGGTCGGGTTCAACTCGGTGACCATCGACTATGAACGCACGCCACGCACCGCCGGCAAAACCAAGTTCTCGGGCTGGCGTTTGTGGAATTTTGCGCTGGAAGGCATTACGAGTTTCAGTACCGTACCGTTGCGTAGCTGGACGTATATTGGCGGCGCGATAGCCGCGCTGGCGTTTTGCTACGGTGGTGTCATCGTCGGTCGCACGTTGCTGTTCGGCAATCCGGTCCCCGGCTACGCTTCCCTGATCTCCGTAGTGCTGTTCGTGAGCGGGATCCAGTTGACCGGCATCGGTGTCATCGGCGAATACATCGGGCGCATTTATGACGAGTCGAAAGAGCGGCCCATCTACCTCGTGCGCCGGCGCTACGAGTCGCGTACCAAGATCAGCACCCTGCCTGTCGAGCGTTCAGACGCCCGTACCAATGGTGCACCGCTGGAACTGGTGCGTGGGCGCGGTGCGTCGCAGGTGCGCGCAGCTGGCCGGTGACTATGCGGAGATCGAGAGCCGCTTTCAATGACACCGGGCTGGCAACACGCGTCGTTCCCCCCGCCAATCGTGAGACAGGTACGGCAAAACAAAAGACGTGGCTGACCCGGGAGCGCATTGCGCTGTATAGCACGGCGTTATTTATTTTGCAGGCCGCCCTGATTGGGATCTGGGCGGTGTCCTATTGGGGAGTGCATCAGCACGGCGTCCCGCTTCCCGGTTCGGACTTTAGGGTCTTCTGGTGTGCCTCAGATGTATCACTGCGCAGCGGCGCAGCGGCGGCGTTCGATCAACAGCGGCTACTGGCCTGCGAAGCGTCCCTCCAGAGGGGCACGCCTCTCGCAAATATGTTCGGACCGTGGATCTATCCGCCCACGTTTCAGATGCTCATCTACCCGCTGGCATTGCTGCCCTATGCGATTTCGTATGCGCTCTTTATGGGTATCGGCGTTGCGGGCTGCCTCCTGGCCAGCATGCCAGCGATGAGACAAAATATTTTGCCCTGGATGACGGTCGTCGCGTTTCCCGGGATATGGGTAACGATGGTCTACGGGCAGAACTCTCTGCTGACGTTCGGTTTGGCGGCGGCTGGGCTAGGTATGCTGGAAACCGCGCCGGTCTGGGCGGGTATCTGCGCGGGCATACTCGTGATCAAGCCGCAATTGGGTGTGCTGTTTCCACTGCTTTTCCTCTGCGGCCGTCACTATCGAGCGTGTGCCGCAATGATCTTGACGGCTGGCATGTTGTGCACGGCGAGCGCAGTACTGTTTGGCTGGACCCTATGGATCAAGTTCTTTCAAGCCGCGGCATGGTTTCGGGATGCCGCGCTAGTGCACGGCGAAGGTGGCCTCTGGCACACCATGCCCACGGTCTTCGCGTTCTTGCGCGCGGCCGGCGTTGGGCTCGGCGTGGCGTACGCATTACACGCCGCAATCGCCCTTGCAGCGGTGGGAGCCACCGCGATAGTCTGGGCGCACCGGACAAAGCGGGAACTGCGCGCCGCGGCCGCCGTTGTCACGTCGCTCATGATCCAGCCGTATCTCGTGTACTACGACCTTGCCTGGCTGCTCTTGCCCATCATGCATGTTTCCGGATATGGCAGCGCCCGGAGCGCACCGACGCCGCTGGCGCGCATTGACTATGCCATTGTGACGGTAGCGTGGCTCACGCCCCTCCTGTCATTTCTCCTGAACTGCCTGCGGATTTCCGCGCTCCCATGGGCGGCATTCCTTCCACCTGTATGGCTCATCCTGATTCTCATGCACGCCTCGCGCGACCGCGCAAGGCATACCACCTGTCCCCGAAAGCTTGCCTCCCAAAGTAAAGAGGAGCGGAGGGCGGCTTGAAAACGACAAATCGAAGCCTCGAAGGCCTGCGTGGCGCAGCAGCACTGCTTGTCGTCTTCTTCCACATCGGACTTTTATCGCCCTTCTCAGCGATCATCCGCAACGGCTATCTCGCGGTTGACCTCTTCTTTGTGTTGAGCGGGTTTGTGATCTGCTCTGCCTACGCAGACCGGCTGGAAACAGGCCATGACGTATGGCGCTTCATCGTGCGCCGGAGCGGGCGACTCTGGCCGCTGCATATTGTTTCCGCCATTCTCGTTTGCGCACTTTTAGGGATGATTTTCGCGCTCGGTGGCAGGCGTCCCCATGTGCCAACAGGCGGCGAAACGATTGCCATCGTGACCATGATGCAGGGATTGGTTTTTCCCGATCGCGACATTGGCAATCTGGTCGCCTGGAGTACGGGCGATGAGTTCTATGTGTATCTGCTCTTCGCGGTGATCTGCCTGCGCTTGCGACGCTGGCGGCGAGTCACCTTCGCTGCCGCGGCTGCCGCTGGATTTTCCATTGCCGTTTACGTCGACGCGGGGACTTGCGTTTCGATCCACCACTGCATGGATCTGCATTCTTCGTTCGGCTGGGCGCGATGCCTTGCGGGATTCTTTGTCGGTGCGCTGCTTGCTCACTCGCGAATCCACCTGAGCTCGATTAGCACACCGGCCGTCCAGATCGCTATGGCAACCGCCAGCCTTGCGTTCGTCGCTGGCACGTCTGAATTTCCTCTCGCAGCCTTTGCGTCACCCGTCGTGTTCGCTGCGCTTATCGCCTCTCTCATTACCGACAGCGGGCCGCTCGCGATCATTCTCCAGACTCGCCCAATGCAGTATCTCGGGAAAATTTCCTATGCCTTGTATCTAGGTCACGGCGTAGTCGTGCTGCCGTTTGCTGGATGGCTGAACCAAAGCAAGTACGCAACGGGATATCAACTGACCGCTATCGCCGTGCTCCTTTCCGTGTCATTTGCGCTTGCCCATCTCCTGCACCGGTATATCGAAGTCCCTTGCCGCGACCGCATCTATGCATGGTCTGACTCACGTGTGGACCATGAGATGGCCATGCTGCCGGGGGATCGCCCCGAAGATCGTGGCCCTCATCCTGATAAATCAACCGGATGATGTGGCTGCGAAATCGATGCCGGCTGATTGAATTGCACTCTTGAACAGCGCCGCGGAAGACGAGGAAAGCGTAGCCGGGGACCGGATTGCCGAACAGCAACTCATGAGCCGTGCTCAACGCGCGCTGCTGCGTTCTTCGGCGGCAACCGTGCAGGCACGCTCGTTGGCGTGTTCGGGTCGTCGGGCCACATAGCGCCGCACAACGACCAGCAGCAGCGCGAAAATGATGAACGGCACATAAGCGCCGGCCGCCCAGTTTCCGGGCGTATAAGAGACAAGCGGCGACAGCCACGCACTCACCATCGCGGCGCCATCGCCCCGAATCCAGCCGTTGCGGGCGCCGTCCCGAACAAGCCACAGAATCGGCAAGCCCAACAATAGCAAGTCGTAGGGCATCAAATAGGTCGGCACCAGCAGCGTAGCGAGCACGAGCGCCGACGCCCGCAACTCGAAACTCGCACGCGTGGCCCAAATCCAGGCAACGGCGCTCGCGGCCAGCGCCGCCACGACCGCGTGAAGCAGATACGCGGTCGGCACCGCCACGCCCAATTGCCGTGCGGTGCCGAACACCGTCAAAATGCCGCGCGGCCAGCGGTCCGAATACTGGACGACGAACTGGTTAAAATTCGGCAGCGCCTCGGCGAATCGAGCGAACGTGCCAAATCCGAGCACGAACCCCGATAGCGCGCAAAACACGCCGACGCTCAGTGCCGCCGACAGGAACGTGCGCCAATTCCTGCTGAACAGCAGCGCAACAGGAATCATGAGACCCAGCTGCGGCTTGATAGCAAGCAGGCCGAATAAAATTCCTGCGAGCCATGGCCGCCGTTCAAGACAGACGAGGCCGAGCCCCATGAGTCCAAACGTCAGAAACGAGTTCTGCCCTGCGCCTACCGTCACCCAGATTGCGGGAAAAGCGACGACCGGCAGCCACCAGGACAAGTCCCGTGCCGGCGGCAGAATGCGCGCGCACGCCTTGAACGCGAAGGCAATCCCGGCCGAGACGTACGCGATGCACGAGACCTGGAACGGCAATAAGGCAGCAGGAAGCATGACGAGGAGGAACGTCGGCGGATAGGTCCACGGAGTGACGAACGGGGACGGCAGCATGTTTTGAAGCGGCAAGGCAATCGGCTCGATCAGAGCCGTGTCGAACGCATTGACTGCCGGACCGTGCAACGCGAGCCAGGATGCACTCCAGAATACGGCGAAATCCCAGCCAGGCGGACTGACATTGGGTACCGGGTCGATCGACCCGAGCCATATACGCAGAGACAAGTAGCCGATATTCACCAGCAGCACGAAAGCTGCGTAGGCGCGGAGACGTTGCGCGTCGAGCCAGCGGGGTGGTCGATGCAACGGCCCGGAGGCAGATTGAACGGTATTGTCGTGCATGGTCAGGCCGCCTGATAGGTCCATCGGGCATGCAAAACGTAAGACAGCGCAGGAATACACATCACGACGGCGAAGGTCGGCAGCCAGATCGTTTGCCGCCCGCACAGCAAAGGAATCAGTGCAGCGGCCAGAAAACCCGCGATCGAGACCGTGGCAAAGCGCAGGAAGCGCGCAACGGTCGGACGCGAAGAAAAGCTCCACAACGTCTGCAGCAGAAACGAGACGATATTGGCGATAAGGAACGCTGAAACGTTAGCGACGGTGGAGTCGCGAACCAGCCAGTTGAACACAGACCAGGCGACCGACACATGAACGCCGGTCGCAATGAACCCGGCGATTCCAAACCTGATGATCCGCGGCATTCCCCGTCACTCCTTGAAATGCGCGACACTCGGGCCGGGAGGTCGTGGCCCCCCACCCTTTAGTCGGGCGGTGCGCCTCGTGCCGGTCGTGCCTCGCGATAGCTTGTATCGCAAAGTATGAGGGAATCGCGAGTCGCTCGGCAGCCCGAACAGGTGTGCAATCGTTCGCGAACCCACACTTGGCCGTCAAATTGCCGAACGCGCCGTGCCGTTGATTGCCTCGATACGCATCACGGATGGGGACTTCCACCTACTTGTACACAAAGTGCGTAAGCGCAAAGGACGCTACCAGGTACGTTGCGACAGCCGCCAAGCTCAAGGGCGGAAAAGGTCTGCATCGAGGTCATCGACGCAATGCCGGCGACACGAGGCGCTGCGGCGCTGCAGTTCCGTATCATGACCTGATGCAGGCGATGCTGGTCCGGTGATGGACTGCACGCGGATTTCCCGAAGGAAGCGGTGGACGATAATCACCATCAAGGCGATCAGCACGACGGCTGCCCACCGGCTCTTGAACGGCATGAACCACGTTATAAGTGATGCGAGAGGGGCAAGCCATGCTAGCGTGACAACGACATACTCCGCGCGGGCAGTCCTCGGCGACGTCCGAAAATCCGCTGCAAGATAAAGAATGGGCAAGAGGAGCCAGGCCAGATCGTAGTACAGCAAGTACGTCGGCACCAGCAATGCTGTCGTAACGGCTGCCGCATTGGCCAGCGATGAGTGCGGCTTCCGGAGCCATATCGAGATCGTGAACAGCAGGGAGCCCAAGGCGACAAATGCATGAAGCGCGTACGCGACACCGATACTGGCGCCTGAATGACGCGCGATCGCGAAGACCGTAGGCATAGCGTCCCATAGCCTGGCATAGTTATTTTGGACTGCTGAGTTGAACCACGATGCCATTTCGAAGAAGCGAAGCCAGAGGGGCGCCCCGAAAATGAGGCCACTCACGAGGCAGAGCAGCGCTGCCGTCACCCCGGCTGCAACTAACGCCTTGAAGTTCCTGCCGAACAAAAAAAGCAGAGGAAATACGGGCGCGAGTTGCGGCTTGATGACAAGAAGTCCAGCGCACACACCGGCAGCGACCGGCCGTTTCTCGAGCAACCCCAGCGCGCCGGCGGCGAGCGCGAGGGTGATCAGCGAATTCTGGCCATGAATGATGGCAACCCAAATGCCGGGAAACGCAATGAACACCGCCCATGGCAGCGGCCTGGATTTCATCAATGGTGCGCACGCTAACAGGCAGCACGCGATGCTTATGCAGCAGAACAGCGCATATGAAGCAGGGTAAGGAAGTATCGCGAGCGGAAAGATGAGCAACTGAAACGGAGGGGGATAGATCCAGGGGGCACACGCGCTTTCGATTCCGGTTCCCTGAAGCAGCGTGTTTTCGATTGCAAGCAGGAGATCCGAATTGAATGCAGCGATGGCCCCCTGATGTATGGAAATGAAGGAGGCGCTCCAGAACACGCGGAAGTCTAAGCCAGGTGGCGGCACGTTGCGATTGTGAAGCAGCCAGCACGACGTGACCCAGACCCCGATTACAACGATCTGCGCAACAAGTAACGCGCTGCTGTACACCGCGATTCTTTCTCGTGTGAAGAACGCCGGTTGTTGGACCTCCTGGCTAACAAAGACTTTCAAGAGGACTCCCGATCGGTATGTTATGAGAGGCGATTCACCAGTTTGGAGATTGTGTAGGGGGAAAAGGAAATGAGGTGTGTGCCAGCGAACACCCATATAGCAGTTGATCATCCAGCCGCCCGCGTGGCTTTTTCAGGTTCGTCGCAGGAATATTTGGCAGATCACCACGTTCGACGAACCGGCGGCGGCCGTCGGCGAATGGATCCCGGTGGCGCAGGCGGCCCATGACGAACCAAGCGCTGAGTAACGATGCCAAGGCCTGCCAGTGCAGAAAAAAACACGGCGCCGGGCGGTGGAACCGCGCGGCGCCGTGTTTGGCTTTACTTCGAATTGCGCTTCAGGAAGGCGTCAACCGGACACTGAAGCCTCAGAACGGCAGCTTCGCGTCCGGCTTCTCGGCGAGGATCACACGCTTGAAGTCGGCCTGGATGCGCGCGAGCGCGGCGTCGTTATCGGCCTCGAAACGCATCACGACCACGGGCGTCGTATTGGACGAGCGCGCGAGGCCGAAGCCGTCCGGATACTCCACGCGCAGGCCGTCGATCGTGATGACCTCGTCGGCGCCCGTGAACTTCGCGTTTTGCTGTAGCTTCGCGATCAGCGCGAAGTTTTCGCCTTCTTCGAGCTTCAGTTGCAGCTCGGGCGTGGCGTGCGAGTTCGGCAGGCTGTTGAGCAGCTTGCTCGGGTCGGCCACGCGCGCGAGGATCTCGAGCAGGCGCGCGCCCGTGTACAGGCCGTCGTCGAAACCGTACCAGCGGTCCTTGAAGAACACGTGGCCGCTCATTTCACCGGCCAGCGGCGCGCCGGTCTCGCGCAGCTTCGCCTTCACGAGCGAGTGACCCGTCTTCCACATGAGCGGCTCGCCGCCCTTCTCCTTCACCCACTTCGCGAGATTGCGCGTGCACTTCACATCGTAGATGATCTGCTTGCCCGGATTGCGCGAGAGCACTTCCTCGGCGAACAGCATGAGCTGGCGATCCGGATAGATGATCTCGCCGTCCTTCGTGACCACGCCCAGGCGGTCGCCGTCGCCGTCGAACGCGAAGCCCACTTCGGCGTCCGTTTCCTTGAGCGCGCGGATCACATCCTGCAGATTCTCCGGGTGGGCCGGGTCCGGGTGATGGTTCGGGAAGGTGCCGTCCACTTCGGTGAAGAGCTCGACCAGCTCGCAGCCGAGCGCCTTGAACAGGCGCGGCGCGAGTGCGCCCGCCACGCCATTGCCGGTGTCCATGACGATCTTCATCGGGCGCGCGAGCTTCACGTCGCCCACGATACGCGCGATGTATTCATCGGCGATGTCGTAGTCGGCATAGGTGCCCGAGCCCGATTCGAAACGATTGTCGACGATGCGCTGATAGAGCGCCTGGATCTGGTCGCCGTAGATGGCCTTGCTGCGCAGGACCATCTTGAAGCCGTTGTAGTCGGGCGGATTGTGGCTGCCCGTGACCACGATGCACGAGTCGACGCTGCGCTCACCCGAGGCGAGCTTGAGCGGCACGCTGGCCGCGAAATAGCCGACCGGCGTGGGCACCATGCCCACGTTGACGACATCCACGCCCGCGGCGCGCAGGCCGTCGGCCAGCGCCGCCGAGAGATCGGGACCCGAAAGGCGGCCGTCGCGCGCGATCACCACCGCATCGCCGCCCTGCGCACGCACTTCGCTGCCGAATGCCCGGCCGATGGCGCGTGCGGTGTCGGTATCGAGCGTCTTGCCGATAACGCCGCGAATGTCATAGGCCTTGAAAATCGATTGAGAAATCATGGTGAGGCTCACAGTGCGAAGGAAAGTCGGGGTGTATTCGTAACATGATTTGCCCTGCCGGCGGGACCCGTGGTTACGAAAAGTCGGAATCGTTACAACTATAATTGCCGTTTTTCGGCGTCAGCCGTTGGTCATGCACCTATTTTAATGCCTCGCCGTTTCCTCCAGACGACAAAAACCAGGCCGGATCTGTCCAGGCCGGCCCCATGCCTGAGCATGCGGCATGCCCATTGCATAGAAGGGGCGCTCCCGCGATGCTGAGCCTCAAACGCTACGCCAATCCCGACGTCAAGCGCGCGTTCGCAAACATCGTGTGGCTCGGCCTCGAGCGCGTCACGCAGATCGCCGTGGCTATCGTCATCAGCGGCGTGCTCGCGCGCTATTTCGGGCCCGATGTGTTCGGCAAATGGCAATACGCCAACACGCTGCTGCTCGTGCTCGCCCCCATCACCTGGGTCTGCGGCGCGGAGATCCTCGTGCCGACCATTGTGAACAAACCGCGCGAGGCACTGGGTACCGTGCTCGGCAGCGCCTTTGCGTTGCGCATCGGCGTCTCGGCAGCGGCGCTCCTCATCACCTGGGGCGGGATCGCGCTAGGCGCGACCGATCCGCTCGTGGGCGCGATGCTCGCCGGGCTCGCCGTCACGATGCTGTTTCGCGAGCCGTTCGTCGGCGTGATCAACGCCTGGCTGCAAAGCATGACGTACAGCAAGCCGCAGTTGCTCGCGAGCATGAGCACCGCCGTGGTCAAGGCATTGCTCGTGTTCCTGCTCGCCCGCGCGGCCTTCGCGCCTGGCAGCTTCGGCTGGCTCTGGGCGCTCGAATCGGCGGCCATTGGGGCTGCGCTCGTGCTCTATTTCCGGAGCCAGCACGGCGGCAAGCTCGGCTGGCGCGTGGACCGCGCGCTGTTCAAGCACTTCGCGACGGCCGGCACCGTGTTCTGGCTCGGGCTCATCTGCATGTACCTGTTCCTGAAGCTCGACCGCCTCATGCTCGAGCGCACGATCTCGTTTGCCGACCTCGGCCGCTACTCCGCCGCGCAGCAACTCAACGAAAACTGGATCACGCTCGCGCTCATGCTCTCGCAGACGATCGCACCCGCCTTCGTCTATCGCGTACAGCAGGCCGCGCAGCTGCGCCGCAACCTCGTGCGCCTCTTCGCGATGACGGCCGCGCTGATGGTTGCGGGCGCACTCGTGCTCGACGCGCTCGCGGGCTTCATCATCGGCCACGTGTTCGGGCCGGACTATGCAGAGGCCATCGGCATCTTCCGCTGGGCCGTGTGGCTCTCGCTGCCCGCTGGGATCGAGGCGATCGGCAATCTCGTCGTGCTCAAATATCAGGCGAAGTTCGTCCTGCTCGCCAAATGGCTGCTCGCGCTCGCGGTGGCGTTCGCCGTGAACCTCGTGGCGATCCCGCGCCTCGGTGCCTATGGCGCGCTCGTCGGGCTCGCGTGCGGCTATATCGCCGCGGCCTGCGTGAACTTCTATTACATCCGCTTCAAGTTGGCTTCATGACGAACTCACCCGCTGCCGCGCACCCCAACGCTCGCGCCGGCGCGCTCGCCGACGTGGCCGTGCTGATGCCCGCCTTCAACGGCCAGGCCGACGTCGAGCGCACGCTCGCCTCGTTCGAGGAGAGCGCGCCGGTGTACGCGCTCGTCGTCGACGATGGCAGTACGCCGCCGATTGTCGCCCCGAGCGTCCCGGGCATGCAGATCGAGGTGCTGCGCATGGCGCAGAACGGCGGGATCGAGCGGGCGCTTGAGGCCGGCGTAAAAGCGCTTGCGGCGCGTGGGTTTCGCTACGCGGCACGCATCGATTCGGGCGACCTCGCCGCGCCGCAACGCCTCGCGAAACAGCGCGCGCGCATGGAAGCCGAACCCAGGCTCGCCGCGCTCGGTACGTGGACGCAGGTGGTGAACCGCGCCGGTGCGCCGCTATTCATGCTGCGCCCCGCCGCCGACGCCCGCACACTGCGCCGCACGCGCATGCTGCGCTCGCCGCTCGTGCATCCTTCGGTGATGCTGAGAATCGACGCGGTGCTCGAGGTGGGCAACTATCGCGTGCAATATCCGGCCGCCGAGGACCTCGACCTGTTCCTGCGCCTGATGGAACGCTACGACTGCGCGAACCTGCCCGAGCTTGGGCTCTATTACGAGCTCAACGAAGGCGGCATCAGCGCAACCAAACGGCGGCGGCAGATCGCCTCCACGCTGCGTTTGCAAGCGCGATATCTGAACGTGTTGAACTGGCGCGACTGGGCGGGGCTTGCGAAAAGCCTGCTGCATTTCGTGACGCCTTACGGGGCGTTGCAGCGGATGAAGCGGGCGTTGTTCGCGCGGGGGACGTGACGCGGACTCACTCGCACGGGACACGCGCTCGTTGCGCACGCAACCTCGCGACTACGAAACGTGCTAACGATATCGCAGTCCAAGTCCCGTTTCCCGCCCTTCTCATACCCAGCCCATTCTCACACCCAGGCTGGTTTTCCCATGGGGCTTGGCGCAGCCGATTGTTTGCGATCACGAGGTTCGTCAACACGAACAGGCTGAACAATTAATTGTCCACCGCTCTTGCATGCGATATTCCAGCAAAACGCGACCTTCCCAGCTTTGTCCTGGCCATGCAAGCAACAAAGGCGCTTGCCCAGATCAATACCGATCAACGCGACTTTTTGCTCGTCGAACTTGTTCATAGGTTGCCCTGCGCGTTGCATGATTCGCCGGCCAGGATATCTCCCGACGCAAAGATCGCGCAGCAAACGTTCAGTCCGTACGAGCCCCTCCCTGATTGGCCCTTCGGTTTCCCGAATCCTGTGATGTGTCGTTTTCGTTGTCCATTCGCAAGCGGTTTGCATGGATTGCCCACTGACTGCTTTGTCTTGCCGTCGCGCCACACTCGCCATGGACATGGCGCGACGTCCTGCTGTGCATAGGCAGCGCTGCTTCGGCAGTGTGCCTCACCGCGGCGTGACGTATCGCCCACGCGCACCCTCCGCATTCGGACTCCATTGGAGCAAGACGCGCCGCGCGATTCTGTACGCATCACCACATTGACCGAGCGCTACCGCATGGGCGGCTGGCAGGCAGGTACATCAACGTTTAAGCACACCCGCGCCGCGCTTGCCTGGTCGTTGCGCGGACAACGCCCGCCCGACGGAAAGACGGCCCCTTGCGTGACGAGTCGTAACGCTCATGTTTCATGAGCGAACGTTTCTGTGCAGCGCGCCCGCGGTGCGACGCAACTGAATCAAATTCGAACGATTCCATGCACGTCCCCGCTATGCGGCCCAGGTTGCGGGTGAGCGTGTTTCACGCATGGAGTCATTTTCGCCCCCCCGCCGAAACAAAGATTAACCAAATCAATTCAATGACTTGCAAGTTAATTAAGTTCAACCGGCGGCTGTGCGCAGGTGAGGCGTCGTACATATCTGAAACAAAAACGCGGGGGTACGTCGGTGCGCTCGCGCTGTAACGCCCGCGAAACCCCGCGCGCTCGCGGTTTGCGGCGCTCTGGCACACACCATGCTTAGGGGGATGCACCACAAAGCGTGACGCATACAACCGATATCGCGAACGCACTCAGGACCATGGTGCCGGGACGACGTACCAATAGCCGCTACGGGAAGCGGCATACAACAAGCGTTTCGGCGGCCGTAATTACAAGGAGACGGTGAAAGCCGCTTCGCACGGGGACCAATCATGCTAACCCTTCAATCGGACCTGCACGGCAATCAATTGCTCGGCGCATTGCCGACACACGAGTGGCAAGCACTCGCACCGCACCTCGAGCTCGTCCATCTGCGCACCGAGCAACTGCTCTGCGATTCCGGCCAGCGCATTCACCACGTTTATTTTCCGACCACGGCGATCATCTCCATACTCTCGACGATGGAGGACGGCAGCTCCGTGGAAATCGCCGCGGTCGGCCGCGAAGGCATGACCGGCGTACCCGTGCTCACGGGTGGCGACGCCATGCCCAATCGCGTGCAGGTTCAATGCACGGGCTTCGCGTATCGCATGAGCGCCCAAAGCCTCAGGCAGCATTTCGCGCGCTCGGACTTCCTGCGCCGCCTCATGCTGCTCTATATGCACGTGCTGCTCACGCAAGTGGCACAAACCGCGGCCTGCAACCGCCATCATTCGCTCAGCCAGCAACTGTGCCGATGGCTGCTGATCGAAGTGGACCGCGTGGCCTCGAACGACCTGACGGTCACGCAGCAACTCATCGCCGACATGCTTGGTGTGCGCCGCGAAGGCGTCACCGAAGCAGCCGGCAAGCTGCACAACGAAGGTCTGATCCACCACAGCCGCGGCCGCATCCGCGTGCTCGACCGCAAGGGACTTGAAGCCCGCGCCTGCGAGTGCTACGGTCTCGTGCGCCGCGAGTTCGATCGCCTCCTGCCCCCCCTTCGACGGGAAGAAGCGGTGGAGTGAACGCGCTCCCCTCGTGACTGGATTGGCAGAGAAACACCCGATCTGGCTGTTCTCGATACGCCCGGCGGCGCCACTTTACTGACGCAGCGAGCAGGGACTGCACCCCATCCCGATCGCCACACGGCAAACGCAGATACCGGCGCGCTGATGGTTGTGGGCACACTGGTGCGCGCCGCGCGCATGCTGCGCCGTACGCGCTCTCTCGTTGCGCGCGCCCTTATTTCTTCACGCCCTATGGAGCGTTGTAGCGGATGAAGCGCGCATTGTTTGCGTGCGGCGCGTGAGCCCCAGCAGCGCGCACAAAACCGTCGTCCGTTCCGGCCGGGCTCGCTCGCGCATGAATGAGCCGTCCAACAGCAGAAAGAAGCCATGTTTGTTCGTTTCCCGACAAACAGCCACTTCCGACTCCCCCAAACTGTCACGATTCCACCGTTGGCGGAATCAATGCAGACGCAGGAATTGCGGGGGGAGTCATTCATGGGCCGCAATACGCACTGGCTGAATCGGGAGCGCCTCAGAATCTACCCGCGAATCGTGCTGGGTTTGATCGTGGTCGTCTTCATTACCTGGGTTCTCCTGTCGAAGGATATGCTGGATCCGAAAGGCAAGCCCCTCGGCGCCGACTTCATTGCGTTTTGGGCTGCCTCTCATATCGCACTTGCCGGCCATGCTGAGGATGCCTACAACCTCCCGTCACTATTCAAGGCCGTGCAGATCGCGGTGCCTGCTTCGCAGTCAATCTTCGCCTGGTACTATCCACCCAGTTTCTATCTGGTCGTGCTACCACTGGCACTCCTGCCCTACCTGGCGGCATATCTGACCTTCATTCTGTCGACGCTGACCTGCTATCTGCTGGTCTTGCGTCGCATCGTCTTCAACACCACAGCGAAGTGGTGTCTGGCGGCGTTTCCTGGCTTATGGATGAACGTCTTTCATGGCCAGAACGCGTTCCTGACTGCGGCGCTCGCTGGGACCGCACTACTTTGCCTCAGGCGACGGCCCATCCTGG
Source organism: Paraburkholderia silviterrae (assembly GCF_004353915.1). Classification (GTDB taxonomy): domain Bacteria; phylum Pseudomonadota; class Gammaproteobacteria; order Burkholderiales; family Burkholderiaceae; genus Paraburkholderia; species Paraburkholderia silviterrae. Next base: position 39,267 of record NZ_SMRP01000048.1, read on the forward strand.
CCGGTGTGTTCATCGGGCTGCTCACTCTGAAGCCCCAACTTGCCGTGTTATTTCCGGTCGCGTTACTCGCGATCGGCGCGTGGCGTACATTGATCTCCGCCGCTTTGACTGCCTTGTGCTTCTTCGGTCTCGGTACCGCGGCGTTAGGGACAGCCACGATTGGTGGATGTCTTGCCAGCTTGGGTGATGCGCGGCAATTTCTCGAAAGTGGCGTGCTCCCCTGGGCCAAGATGCCGACTGTGTTCGCATTCCTGCGACTGATCGGCACGCCTGTCATCGGCGCGTATACCGTGCATGGCCTGGTCGCTGCGGGCGCCGTATTCGCCATGTGGTACGTCTGGCGTCGTTGCGCAAACTGGGAACTGCGCGGCGCCGCCCTGTTTGCCGCGACGTTCCTTTGCAGTCCCTACTTGTTTGACTATGACCTCGCCTGGCTAGCCTTTCCGATCGGGTGGCTAGCGCTGACTGGCCTGCGCACCGGATGGCTAAGCGGTGAACGGGAAGTCCTCGTGGCGGCCTGGTTATTACCGTTGGCGATGGATCCGGTGGCGACCGTACTGCATCTTCAAGTTGCCCCGTTTGTCCTGAGCGCGCTATTGGGGATCGCCGTGCGCCGCGCAGCCAGATCGCCGAGAACGTCAACTGTGATCGTTCATTGCCAAGATAACGGATTCCTTTCAGCACGATAGCATCGCAAGACTCACAGCATATTTGTGGTCGGGATCTGCGTTAATCGTCTTCGCGATGACGGCCACGCTGATGGTTGCGGGCACACTCGTGCTCGGTGCGGGCGCGGGCGCGGGCGCGGGCGCGGGCGCGGGCGCGGGCGCGGGCGCGGGCGCGGGC
>NZ_SMRP01000049.1:0-27656 GCF_004353915.1 Paraburkholderia silviterrae
GCTGCAAAGAAAAGTAGGTGCCGCCCCGCACAGGGGCAACACTAATAGACCGACATGAAAACAAGGAGAGGCCAAAGCACCAGGCCAAAGTACTAAGCCAAAGCACTATATAACCCGCGCCAAGGACCTCCATCCCGCACAAAAAAGAACCCTAGCGATTACTGCGCGCCCTGCGCCCAATCATTCACACGATCGCCATGCGCAGCAATCCATGTATCAGCGGCGGCCTCGGGCTTCGCGCCATTCTGAATAGCGAGCATCACGCTATCGATCTCACCCGGCTTCCACTGAAATTTCTTGAGGAACGCGACCACAGGGGGCGCCTTCTTCTCAAGATCCGGGTTCACCACGCTATCGACATGCTCCGCCGCACCGTAGATATCCTTGGGATCTTCAAGGAAGCGCAGCTTATACTTAGCGAACATCCAGTGCGGCGTCCAGCCGGTGACGATCACCGGCTTCTTCGCGTTGACGTCGCGCGCCAGCTCGGCCGTCATGGCGCTGCCAGAGCTTGGCATGACCGTGTAATCAAGCCCGTATTGCTTGACCACATCGTCGGTCTTTCTCATCACGCCCGCGCCAGCGTCAATGCCAACAATACGCCCGCCAAACGCACTCTTTTGCGCATTGAGGTCGTCAATGCTCTTGGCACTCACATAGTCAGGCACAACGAGACCAATCTTCGCGCCGGAGAAGTTCGTGCCGAGATCGACGACCTTATCCTTGAACTGCGCCCAGTACGCGCCCTGCGTCACGGGCAGCCACGCGGAGAGCGTCGCATCCAGATCGCCGCGCGCCACGCCTTGCCACATGATGCCCGCCGCCACCGGCACGAGCTGCACCTGGTAGCCGTAGCGCTTTTCAATGATGCGCGCCGCCACGTTCGACGTGGCCACGCTGTCGTCCCACCCTTCCACGTAGCCGATCTTTAGCGTCGGCTTGCTGTCCGCGAACGCCGAACCACTCAAACCCACCATCGCCGACATCACGCCGGTCCACAACAGTTTTTGCAGCAGCTTCACGGTCGATCTCCTCTAATTGGACACGCACCCGTCGTGCATCTCCAGATTCCCCCGCCACAATGTGTTGTTATCGTTGATTTGCGACGCTAACTTGTCGTTCTGCGACATGCGTGTTTGCGACATGCGCGTTTGCGACGTGCGCGTTTGCGACGTGCGCGTAGGCGAGTTGCGCACAGGCATATGCACACAAGCGACATGCGCGTGGGCGACATGCGCCCGGGCGACGTGGTCGTGTGGTCCTTGCCGTGCGTTACTTGTCGATCACGAGATCGGACAGTGGCTTCGAGCAGCACATCAGCGCCATGCCCTGGTCGATTTCGCGCTGGCGGATGCCGCCGTTGTGCTTCATCTGCACCTGGCCCGAGACCAGCTTGACCTTGCAGGTGCCGCACATGCCCTGCGCGCACGACGAAGGCAGCCGTACGCCGGCCTGGCGCGCGGCCTCCAGCACGTGCTGGTTCGTGCCGCACTGAATCTCGCGATTGCTCTTCGCAAACGTGACCTTGAACGTGGCGGCTTCCTCGCTCGTTTGCGCCGGTGCCTCGGCCAGCGCCTGAGCCTGCGTCTCGGGCTCGCTCGCGTTGAGCGTCTCGAACGAGAAGCTCTCTTCGTGATAGTGCTCGCGCGGGAATCCGGCTTCCTCGAGCAGGTCACGCACGGCCTTCATATACGGCGCGGGCCCGCAGGTGAAGATCTCGCGCTCCATGAAATCCGGGGCAATCAGCTTCAGCAGCGGCAGCGTGAGAAAGCCAGTCACGCCAGGCCACGCGGTGCGCGCACCCAGCCGCTCGCAAACGAACGATGTACGGAAGCGCGTATGGCTCGCGGCGATCAGCTCGAGCTCGCGCGCGAAGATGATGTCGTCGGGCGTGCGCGCGCTATGCACGAACACGATGTCGCGATCCTCCGCGAGATCGTGGTGCGCGCGGCTCATCGACATCAGCGGCGTGATGCCCGAGCCCGCGGAAAGGAACAGATACTTGTTGGCCGGATGGCGCGCGCAGGTGAATTCGCCGCCCGGCCCGAGCACGCGGATCGACGCGCCCAGTTGCAGGTTGTCGTGCAGCCAGTTCGACACCTTGCCGCCCGGCACGCGCTTGACCGTGATGGAAATCGTGTGCGGCCGCGCCGGCGACGACGAAATCGTATAGCACCGGTTCACCGGCTCACCGTCGATCTCCAGCTCGAGCGTGACGAACTGCCCCGGCTCGAACGAAAACGTACGGCCTTGCGGCGAACGAAAGAAAAAGCTCTTTACGTCGTGCGTTTCCTGCCGCACATGGCAGCACACGAGCGTTTCCTCGGCATCGCTCGTCCAGCGCTCCGGCAGCGTGCCCCAGAAGGCCGGGCGCGTCACCCGGCTGTCCGTGGGATCGAATTGGGCCGCATCTCGCATCATGTCAAACTCCGCTCTACTCGCGCATTAGGGCCTGTTCCCGCTAATAACAGGCTCGCGAACGTGTCTTTCCGGTCGCAGTGCAAGGAGCACGGCGCGCCGTTTGGCCGAGCCAAACAAGCGACGCGCGACGCCGCAATGCGGCCGGAAAGACACGTTCCCCAAATTAACTATTGCCATTCCACGGGCTGGCCGCCAGAAGGGCCGATCGCCGCGTCATGCTCCTCACGAATACATCGAGTATTCGCTTCGTCGCAATCCTGGCGCTCGGCCCTTCTGACGGCCAGCGCGAGCCTGTTATTAGCGGGAACAGGCCCTGGCTTATGCGCCGATTTTTTCGGCAAGACGGCCCACATACCAAGCCGTGAATTTTTCGACGAGACCCTCGGTGTACGGCGAGTACGGGCCCGGCTCATAGGCGCTGCTGCCCGCGCCGCGCTGCGAATACTCCACGAGCGTGCGGTCCTGGTCGTTGGTCGCATTCCAGACGGCGGTGAGGTTCGCCACGTCGTAATCGACGCCTTCGACCGCGTCCTGGTGCACGAGCCAGCGCGTGCGCACGAGCGTTTCGCCAGCCGAGAGCGGAATCACCGAGAACGAGACGATGTGATCGCTCATGAAGTGATGCCACGAGTTCGGCTGCGTCCAGAACGAGAGGCCGCCGAGATCGGCCGTGCGGAACTCGCCGAGCAGCTTCTTCGAAGCAACCTTGGCGTCGAGCGTTTGCGATTCGCCGCTGCGGTCGAGCGGCAGGCGCTGCGTGCGAAAGCCCGTGACGTCGAGCAGCTTCTCCACCTCGACCGACGGCAGGTTCAACTCTTCCCACTGCTTCGCGCGTTCGACGCAGGTGCGCTCGAAGGCGTCCATGCCTTCCGCGTTCGCGTCCGAGCGCTGATAGCCGAAGCCGTATTCGTAGAGCGAGATCGTCAGTTCGGGGTGGTTCGCGACGCAGTGATAGCATTCGCGATTGTTCTCCATCACGAGCTTCCAGTTGCCCTTCTCGACGATGTCGATCTGCGCGGCCACCTTGCAGTTGGGCAGATCGTGCGGCAGCAGATACGGCTCCATGGCCGCGCGCATCATCGCGAAGTCGGCGGGCGGCTCGTCGGCGAGGCAAATGAAAATCAGGCCTGCCAGGTTCTGCACATGGACGGTCTTGAGGCTGTGCTTGCAGCGGTCGAACTGCTCGCCCATGTGCTCGGCGAACATCAGTTCGCCGGTCAGGTTGTAGGTCCAGCTGTGATACGGGCAGACGATGTTGCCCACTGTCCCCTTGTGCTCGTTGCACAGCCGCGCGCCGCGATGGCGGCACACGTTATGAAACGCGCGCACTTGCATGTCGTCGTCGCGCACGATCAGGATCGACTCGCCGGCGAGCTCCACCGTCACGTAGTCGCCCGGCTCCGGAAGCTCCGGCTCCGTGGCCACCTGAATCCAGTGTTGACGGAAGATCGCCTCCATGTCGAGCGCGAAAATGTCCTCGCTGCGGTAAAAGGGTGCCTCGAGGCTGTAACCCGCCTGGCGCCGCTCCACCAGCGCGCGAATGTCTGCCGATACGTTCATCGTGTGCTCCGGATTTTTCATCTCTGGTTCTTGCCGACAGATCAGCAAATATCAGTAATCGATGAGTTGATGCTCGCGCAAATACGCAAGGATCACTTGTGCTTTTTCGACCGAACTCCCCTCAATTACGACGCTCCCGCCCCGGCTTTCGGTCGTCACCGCGGACAGCATCCGGGCATGCCCGGAGCGCTTCTCGGCGGCGGCGAGCTTGACGGGCTTGCGCTCGATGGGGCCCACCTTCCAGGCGGCAGCCTCATCGCTCGCAAAGCGCGTGGCGCGTTGGGGCCGGATAGTGCCCGCGCGCAGCCGGGCATAGGCGTACTGCGGCTCGGCGTTGGCGAGCGGATGCACGGCGATCACCGCCGGCAGCGTCGTTTCCACGCGGCGGCGCAGCCCCTTGGGCAGGAACTGGCGCACCGTTGCGCGGCCCCCTTTTGCATCCCTTGCGACGTCGATGTCCACGGCGCTGCCCACCAGCGGCGAGCCCAGCGCCGCCGCCACGCTGTATGGCAGCATGCCGCTGTCGTGGGCGCCCTCGGCGCGCGTGCCGGTCAGCACGAGGTCGTAGCCGCGCACGCGTTCGGCGAGTGCGCGCGCCGCGTCGTCGCCTGGCGCGCAGGCGAGCACCTCGACTTCGCGCGCGCCCAGCGCGAGGTATTCGGCGAGCGCGGGATCGTTGGCGTCGCCCGCGTGAAGCACGTCGAGTTGCGCGCGATGCTGGCCGGCGAGCTTGCGGCCGATCTCCAGCGCCTGCGCATCGTTGCGGCTATAGCGCGGCGCGCCGCTTACGGGGTGGCGGCCCGCCGAGACCAGCACCGCGATGCGTTCTATCTGTCGTTGCGCGCTCATGCGGCCACTCCTGCGGGTTGACGTTGTTCGGCGGCAGCCGGTGCTTGCCCACGCGTCGCGCGCGCGCTCTGCACCTGCTGGATCAGCGCGGCGATGGTCTGCTGTGCGTCGCCCACCACGGTCAGGTTCGCGCGCTTGGCAATCGGCGCGCTGCCGTCGAGATTCACGGCAATCACGTGACGGCAGTCCTTGATGCCCTGCAAATGCTGGACGGCCCCGGAAATGCCGAACGCGATATACACGCTCGCCTCGACCGTCTTGCCGGTCGCGCCCACCTGCTTGTCGCGCGTGAAATGGCCGTTGTCCACGGCCACGCGGCTCGCGCCGATAGCCGCTCCGAACGCGCCCGCGAGCCGCTCGAACGACGCAATGTCGGTCACGCCGTTGCCCGCCGAGACGATGAAGTCCGCTTCTTCGAGCGCCACCTGGGCGGCGTCCATTTCCTCGAGGCCCAGATCGCGATAGGGCTGCCCGATATCGCCGGCCGGGCGGATGAAGTCGCCCGCGAGGCGCTCGCCCGCGCCCACGAAAGGCAGCTTCGCGTCGACGGCGTTGGGCGCAAGCAGAATCACATCGGGCAGCGCACGTGTTGCAAAAGCGCGCTTCGCCTGTTCGTAGCTGCCTACGTGCTTCGCGTCGATCTCGACCACGTGCGTTGCCACGCTCGCGCCTGCCGAGGCGGCATAGCGACGGCCCAGATCGCCGTCGCCGGTTGCGTTGTCGGGCACGAACACGTGCTTGGGCGCCAGCGCCGCAGCGCAGGCCTGCAACGCGCGCAGTTCCGTTTCCGGCGCGAACGCGCGGCGCTCGAAGCCCGGCAGCTCGATCAGCTTGTCCACGCCGAGCGCCGCTGCATCGTCCTTCAACTCGCCGAACACGAGCAGCGCGACTTCGGTTTGCGCATCGGCCAGCAACGCCGCGGCGGCGATCGTCTGGCACGTGTGGTCGTCGAGCGCGCCGCGCTCGGCATGCGCCACCACCAGCATGACTTGCTTCGGATCGCTAACTTGCCGCCGTGGCTTCACAGCAGCGCCGCCATGCGCATGGGCGCTCCAGTGCGCAGCGCTTTCATCCGCGCTGCCACTCTCGCCGAGCGTGATACGCCTGAGTCCGGCCGCCGTAATGATGAAGGGGCGGCGCGGATCGATTCGTTTGATCGCGTTCATCGGTTCACTCCAGCGAAGCTGCAACGAGTTCGGCCACGTCGAGCACCTCGGGGCGCGGACCCACGACGCCTTCGAGCATCGCCGTGCAGTTCGGGCACGCCACGGCGACCACTTCGGCGCCCACCGCCTTCGCGTCGGCGATGCGGATGTCGGGAATGCGCTGCTTGCCCGGGATGTCGGTCAGCGGCGCACCGCCGCCACCGCCGCAGCAGCGTCCGCGCATGCCGTTGCGCTCCATCTCCACCACCTGAATGCCGATGGTCTTGAGCAGCTTGCGCGGCGCTTCGGTTTCGCCGTTATAGCGGCCGAGATAACACGGATCGTGATACGTGGTGCGCTTCTCGCGCAACGCCTCGACGGCCTTCGGCGCAATCTTGCCGCTCGCGGCCAGCTCGGCGAGGAAGGTCGTGTGATGCAGCACCTCGTAACGCGTGCCGAGCGCGCGGTATTCGTTGCGCAGGCTGTGCATCACGTGCGGGTCGGCGCTCACGATGCGCTTGAAGCTCAGCGTGGCGAGGGTGCCCATCATCTGCTTCGCCATGCGCTGGAACGTCGCCTCGTCGCCCAGACGGCGCGCCACGTCGCCCGTGTCCGTTTCCTGCCCGCCGAGCACGGCGTAGCTCACGCCCGCCTTGTTGAGCACCTTGACGAGCGCGCGCAGCGTGCGCTGATAGCGCATATCGAATGCGCCCTCACCCGCCACCAGCAGCACGTCCACAGGCTTGCCCGGCTGCGCGATGGGCGCGTTCAGGTCGACCGACCAGTCGTAGCGCGCGGCCTTGTCGTAGCCGCCCATCGTGCCCGTCTCGCGCAGATTCGCGAGCACTTCGGGACCCTTGCCCGGCACCGTGCCGTGCACGAGCGTCTGGTTGCGGCGCATGTCGACGATGGCGTCCACGTGCTCGATCAGCATCGGGCACTCCTGCACGCAGGCGCGGCAGGTGGTGCACGACCACAGCGTTTGCGCTTCGATCAGGCCCGAGACGATCGGGCCGCCGGGCGAGCCGCCATGCTGGCCGACCTTGATGCCAGGCGTCGGGCTGCCCGCGTAGGCCGCGTCGGTGCCGCCCGCCATGCCCACCACGAGGTCCTGAATCAGCTTCTTCGGATTGAGCGGCTGGCCCGAGGCGAATGCGGGGCACGCGGCTTCGCATTTGCCGCACTGCACGCAGGCGTCGAAGCTCAGAAGCTGGTTCCAGCGGAATTCCACGGGCTTCGCCACGCCATACTCCTGCTGCTCGATATCGGGCAGCTTGAGCGCCGTGGGCGGCGTGGCGGTGCCGTTGCCGGTCCAGCCTTCACGGGTGGCGGCAAAGCGCTCCTGGCGCGGGTGAAACGCGAGGTGCAGCAGGCCCGCGATTGCGTGCTTCATCGGGCCGCCCTTGGCCGCGCCGAACGTCATCGCGAACGCGCCCACGCCGATCAGCAGCGCGCAAAGCACCGCGAAGCCACCCGACATCGCGCCCGTCGGCACGAGCATGAACAGCACGAGGCCGAGCGCGAACGAACCGAGCACCCAGGGCAGCGTATTCCACGGGCCTTTGGACAGACGCGCGGGCACGTTCTTCGCGTGACGGCGGCGCCACACGAACACCACGCCAACCAGCATCGCGAGCGCCGCGAGGAAGATCAGTTTGTCGAGCCACGGCGAGTAGATCGCGAGCCCGTAGTTGATGAACACGAGCGCGAGCGCCGCAATCGCGCCGCCGGCGGTCGCCACGTGCGTCTTCGCGATATACGGGTCGCGCGCGACCACGTGGTGCAGATCGACGAAATAGCGCTTCGGAATGCTGAACAGCTTGGTGAAACCGAAGGCGCCGAACGATCCGGGCGCCGTTGCGCGCCCGACGCGCCAGTAAGCGGCCCGCTTCGCGACGGCGAACGCGAGCCCCGCCATCGACAGCCACAGCAGCGCGGTAATCAGCCAGGTCGGGTTCATGGGTCAGAAGTCCTTCACGAGCCGCAGCGCGTCGTAGATCGCACCGTGGATGTTGTGCATCGAGATGCAGTCGCCAACGCGGAACAACAGGAAGCGGCCATTGCCGAGCTCTTCGGAGAGGCACGGCTGCGCTTCGGAAGCGAACAGCTTGTTCACGTCGACCTGGCCGTGGTTCACCGATTCGTTCTTGAGCTTCCAGTACAGCTCGTCGTTTGGCCGCGTGCCGTTCTCGACCACCACCTGGTCGACCGCGCGCTCCTCGAGCTCTTCCGTGTACTCGTTGCGCAGCACCGCGATCTTCTTGCCGTCCTCTTCGTAGACGCGATCGAGCCAATAGTTCGGCGTCAGCACCGCGCCTTGCGCGTACAGCCGGCGATAGAAGATCGGGAACGTCGTGCCGCCAACATCGTCCGCCACCTTGACGTCCGGCGTCACGATCTCGACTTTCGAGCCGCGGCTCGCGATGAAGTCGGCCACGCCCGAGCCCGCATGCGTGCTGATGCCGTCATAGATCAGTACGTTCTGCTTCGGCTCCACCTTGCCCGTGAGGATGTCCCACGCGCTCACGGCCAGGCCTTCCGCCACGCCCCAGCCCGGCACTTCCTCCGTGTAGCTGTGGCCGCCAGTTGCGAGCACAACGATGTCCGGCTTTTCGGCCATGATCATCTTCTCGTCGGCCGCAACACCGAGCCGGCGATCCACGCCCAGGCGCTTCGTTTCCATGTCGAACCAGCGCACGATGCCGGCCATCTGCTCGCGCTGCGGCGCCTTCGCCGCGATCATGATCTGGCCGCCGACTTCGGCGTTCTTCTCAAACAGCACGACGTCATGGCCGCGCGAGCGCGCGACGCGCGCCGCTTCCAGGCCCGCCGGGCCCGCGCCCACCACCACCACCTTGCGCTTCGGGCCGCGCGATTTCTCGATCACGTGCGGCATCGTCGCTTCACGCGAGGTCGCCGCGTTTTGCACGCACAGCACGTCGAGGCCGTTGTACTGGCGGTCGATACAGTAGTTCGCGCCAACGCACTGCTTGATTTCGTCCTCGCGCCCGTCGCGGATCTTGATCACCATGTGCGGATCGGCGATCTGCGCGCGCGTCATCCCGACCAGGTCGATCATCCCGTTCGCCAGCAGGCGCTCGGCCTGGCCCGCGTCGCGGATGCTCTGCGCGTGCATCACCGGCAGCTTCAGCACCGACTTGATGCCCGCGGCGAGGTGCACGAACGGTTCCGGCGGCAGCGCCATCGGCGGCATGCAGTTCACGAGCGTGTTGTGCGTGTCCGCGCCCGAACCCACCACGCTGATGTAGTCGATCAGACCGGTCGCTTCCATCGCCTGCGCGATTTCCTTCGCGTGCTCGTGGTCGATGCCGTTCTCATGGAATTCGTCGCCGCACATGCGCAGGCCGACGCAGAAGTCACGGCCCACGGCTTCGCGCACCGACTTCAGCACTTCGATGCCGAAGCGCAGACGGTTCTCGAAGCTGCCGCCCCATTCGTCGGTGCGGAAATTCGTGCGCGGGCTCCAGAACTGGTCGACCAACTGCTGGTGCGCGGCCGAAATTTCGATGCCATCCATCCCCGCGCTCTTCACGCGAGTCGCGGCGGCCGCGAAGTCCTTGATGATCCGCTTGATTTCCTCGACTTCGATGACCTTCGCGTTGCCGCGGTGCACCGGCTCGCGCACGCCCGAGGGCGTCACCAGGTGCGGCCAGTGCTCGCCGTGGTAGGCATTGCGGCGCCCCATGTGGGTCGCCTGGATCATGATCTTCGCGCCGTGACGGTGCATCGCTTCGGCGAGGCGCGACAGCGGATCGATGACCTTGTCAGTCGTCAGGTTGACCGATTTCCACCAGCCCTGCGGGCTATCCATCGACACCGGGCTCGACCCGCCGCAAATCGCAAGGCCGACGCCACCCTTCGCCTTTTCCTCGTAATAGCGGATGTAGCGGTCTCCCGGCAAGCCGCCCGGCTCGGCATAGACCTCGGCGTGCGCCGTGCTGACAATGCGGTTACGCAGCGTCAGCTGATTAAGCTGGAGGGGTTTGAACAGGTTGGGATAGCGCATCGCAAGCGACCTCTGGCGTTCGTATGTCTCGTGTTACTTGGTGTGGTTTTTATCAGTGGGCGATCGGCGACACTTCGAAGACGCAGCGATCATGGCCTTCGGCCGCGCACTGCACTTCCTTCGATTGCGAGCGCGGCGCGCCCTTGCCTTCCGGCGTCGTGTCGTTGACCCAGTCCATCGCGCCGGCGAACCAGCCCGCGAACATGTAGCAGAGCTTGCCTTCCTTGCCCGGCTGCTGGAGCACGAACGACGAATGGCGCAGCTCGATCTTCGCGCGCGCGCTCGACGGATCGGCCTCGACGATCGAGAACAGACCCCAGCCGCGCTGCGACAGGCGCTTCAGGTAATGCTCGAACACCGCCATGCCGGTCAGGCCGTGCAGCTTCGCTTCCTTGTCGCACCAGTGATATGCGGACTTGTAGCCGGCCTTGTAGAGGATTTCCGCATACGCATCGACGCCGAGCGCTTCCTCAACCGCGACGTGATTGTTCGTGAAGAAATGGCGCGGAACATACAGCATCGGCAGCGCGTCGGTGGTCCAGACGCCGGTTTCGGGATCGACGTTGATCGGCAGTTGCGGTTGCATCGTGGTGACTCCGTGAGGGAAAAAAGCCGCTTGCGTCGTTGCGCAGGCGCGGCATCGCCCGTGTGCCCGCGCGGCTTGCGCGGGCACAGCCCATTGTTTCGTTTGTTGTTTCGCTTGCTCGCTCGACTGTCCTGTGGCTTACGCGCCCCAGACGTCCTTGTACACGCGCACCCAGTTCTCGCCCATGATCTTGCGGATACGCGACTCCTTCCAGCCAGCGCGTTCCATCGCGGCGGTCAGGTTCGGGAATTCGCCGATCGTGCGGATGCCTTCCGGATTGACGATCTTGCCGAAGTTGGTCAGCTGGCGATAACGGCCCTTGTCATGCGTGAGCATGTCGAAGAACTCTTTCGCGTAATCCTGCGTGAAGTCCGTGCCGATCCCCACCGTGTCTTCGCCGGCGATGTTCACGACATAATCGATCGCCTCGATATAGTCCTCGATGGTGGATTCGATCCCGCGCTTGAGGAACGGCGCGAACATCGTCACGCCGACGAAACCGCCCGCATCCGCGATTTCCTTGATCTGCGCATCGCTCTTGTTGCGCGGATGATCCTTCAAGCCCAGCGGCAGGATGTGCGAATAGCACACCGGCTTCTTCGAAAACGCGATCGCTTCCGATGACGTGTTGCCGCCCACGTGCGAGAGGTCGACCATGATCCCGACGCGATTCATCTCGGTGATCACTTCGCGGCCGAAATCGGAAAGCCCGCCGTCACGCTCGTAGCAGCCGGTGCCGACCAGGTTTTGGGTGTTGTAGCAAAGCTGCACGACGCGCACGCCCATGTCGGCGAACGCTTCGATATAACCGAGGTTGTCTTCGAACGCGTGCGCATTCTGGAAGCCCAGGATGACGCCAGTCTTGCCTTCCTTCTTCGCGCGGAAGATGTCTTCGGTCGTGCGCACCAGCGTCAGCAGTTCGCTGTTCTCGCGAATCTGCCTCTTCATCACGCCGATGTTGTCGACCGTCTTCGTGAAGTTCTCCCACACCGACACGGTGCAGTTCGCAGCCGTGATGCCGCCCTTGTGCATGTCTTCGAATACCGGCCGTGCGAACTTCGAAATGTTCAGGCCGTCGATGATGATGCTGTCCTGATGCAGCGTGCTCATGTGTCTTTACTCCAGTCTTGTCTGACGCCGATGCGGGTCGATTTTGTCGGGCGACGGGCCCGGCATGCCGGGCCCATGGGTCATCAATAGATCGGGAAGCGTTCGCAGAGCGCGAAGATCTCGCGGCGCACGCGCTGCTCGGTGGCGGCGTCGCCTTCCGGATGCTCGCGCAGCGAATCGAACACTTCGAGGATCAGGCGGCCGATCTCGCGGAACTCCGCCACGCCGAAGCCGCGCGTCGTGCCCGCCGGCGTGCCGAGACGAATGCCCGAGGTGACCGTGGGCTTTTCCGTGTCGAACGGAATACCGTTCTTGTTGCAGGTGATGCCGGCGCGCTCGAGCGCCTGCTCCACTTGCGCGCCCTTGAGGCCCTTGGGTCGCAGGTCCACGAGCAGCAGATGGTTGTCCGTGCCGCCGGTGACCAGATCGACGCCGCCTGCCTTCAGCACTTCGCCCAGCGCCTGCGCATTGGCGAGCACGTTGTCGATATAGGTCTTGAAGCTCGGGTCGAGCGCTTCGCCGAACGCCACCGCCTTGCCGGCGATCACGTGCATCAGCGGGCCGCCCTGCAGGCCGGGGAACACGGCCGAGTTGATCTTCTTGGCGATTTCTTCTTCGTTGGTGAGGATGAAGCCGCCGCGCGGACCGCGCAGCGTCTTGTGCGTGGTGGACGTGACCACATGCGCGTGCTCGACCGGATTGGCATGGCGGCCGGCGGCGATCACGCCCGCGATATGCGCCATGTCGACCATCAGCTTCGCGCCCACGCCATCGGCGATCGCGCGGAAACGCGCGAAATCGATCTGACGCGGATAAGCGGAAAAGCCGGCGATGATGAGGCTCGGCTTGTGCTGCTGCGCGAGCTCCTCGACCTGGTCGTAGTCAATGCGCATGGTTTCGCGGTTCACGCCGTACTGGACCGCGTTGAACCACTTGCCCGAAAGCGCGGGCTTCGCGCCGTGCGTGAGGTGGCCGCCCGCGTCGAGCGACATGCCGAGGACGGTGTCGCCCGGCTTGGCCAGCGCGAGCATGACCGCGCCGTTGGCCTGGGCGCCCGAATGCGGCTGGACGTTGGCGAAGCCGGCGTTAAAGAGCTGCTTGATGCGATCGATCGCCAGCGACTCGATATCGTCCATGAATTCGCAACCGCCGTAATAGCGCTTGCCGGGATAGCCTTCCGCGTACTTGTTGGTCAGCACCGAGCCCTGCGCCTCCAGCACCGCGCGCGACACGATGTTTTCCGACGCGATCATTTCGACCTGCGACTGCTGCCGCTCGATTTCTTTCAAAATGCTTTTACGCACCGCGGAGTCGCGCTCGGCGAGCGGCTGCGAGAAGAAAGCTTGAGTATTCGACATAGAGCATCCGTGACGATGTGAGATGAATGGCCGCTACCGCGCAAGGCCCCGCCCCGCCTGGGTTTCCCGCGTTCGGGACGGTGGCGGTTGACGGCTCTATTCTTGTCGTTCGGATTTATGGTCGATGTATGAATTCAGACGCGTTCTTTTCCTTTTCCGCCATCGGCGTCCATTTTTCACAAGTAAACCCGGTCGCTGACCATAGGTGGAATGATTTCCGATCCGAACAATCATCAGATGTATTCACGGCGAATGGAAATGACCCCGGGTCTCACGCGCTTTGGGCGTACCATGGACATGCCCACCTGTATTTTTGTCCGGCTTGAATTAGGGTTTAGCCGCATGGCACACTGGACGTGCCAGATTCCAGAATTGCGGTAGCCTGGCCCCGGCTTCCGGCCCATGGCTTCAGAAAGAAAGGAATCGTCCCCCCATGTTGCCCGACCGTTCGGCGTCACTGGCGCATTTCGCGTTCATGCCGTTGCCCAACTTCACGATGATCGCGTTCACGAACGCCATCGAAGTCCTTCGCATGGCTAATTACCTGAGCGGCCAGCCGCTATACCGGTGGTCGATCATCAGCCCGCAGGGCGGCCAGGTCATGGCAAGCAACGGACTGTCCATCGACACCGGCCCGGCCGAATGCGCGGGCCAGCCCGATATCGTGTTCGTGTGCGGCGGCGTGGATGTGCAGCGTGTGACCACGCCAGAGCATCTCTCGGCGCTGCGCCGCTTTGCGCGCATGGGCGTCACGCTCGGGAGCCTGTGCACCGGCACCTATGCGCTTGCCAAGGCGGGCCTGCTGGCTGGTTATGCTTGCGCGATCCATTGGGAGAACATGTCGGCGCTAAAGGAGGAGTTTCCGTCCACGCGATTCCTCAAGGAGCTCTTCGTGGTCGACCGCGACCGCGTGACCTGTACCGGCGGCGTGGCCCCGCTCGATATGATGCTCAATCTGATCACGGCGCGCGTGGGCACCGCGCGTGTCACGCAGATTGCTGAGCAGTTCGTGGTCGAGCACGTGCGTGATACCAGTGCGCAGCAGCGCATGCCACTCGTCGCGAGGCTCGGGTCGGCGAACAAGTCGCTGTTCGAAGTCATCTCGCTCATGGAGAACAATATTGAGGAGCCGCTGTCGCGGGAAGAGCTCGCGCGGCTCGCGAATATGTCGCAACGGCAGTTGCAAAGGCTGTTTCATGAGCATCTCGGGATGACGCCGACGCATTATTATCTGACTTTGCGGTTGCGGCGCGCGCGTGAGCTGTTGCTGCAGACCGATATGTCGATTATGCAGATCACTATGGCGTGTGGGTTTCAGTCTGCTTGCCACTTTAGTAAGAGCTATCGCGATGCGTTTGGGAATGCGCCGACAGGGGAGCGACGTAAGCGCATCGCGCCGCTTTCTGGTGTGGATACGCCAGGTTTGACGGTCGCGCCGTCGCTTTCTACTCATTGAGCGCTGCAAGGACATGTGCGTAGAAGCCTAAAGCCGGTCACAAGAAAGGAATGTCTGACACAGCGATGCCGGTTTCCCCTGTGCAGGGACAACTGCCCGCATGGCCCAACATTGTTGCCAGGAATCGCTCAGATTTCCATTATTAGCCGCTTCGCGCTATCCATTTCTCATACTATCGGACACCCCCTATCGTCTAACCGCAGATATGGGATATGGGCGAAGTCCGATTTTTCCACTTTTCTGCGATTTAATTGAGAATTTCAAGGGTTATTGATCGAACCCTTCGACATTTCCTGTTCATCGCGTCTACTCTGTCACGCTCGAAGTTGCCTGTACAACGGCTTTCCATCGCCGCTTCAACGTGACATGGATGACGTATGAATACTTTGACAAAGCGCTTTAAGGACGCTCAGCGCCACCTGAGCGCACGGCTCACGGAACATCTCGAGATCTGGATCGGCGCACTGGGCGATAACGAACTCGCCGTACCGCCTGTCCTATCGAACAGCGATCTGACGATCAATTGCCTGCGCTCTCATACGGACTGATACGCCATGGTTATCAGCCCTCCCTTTCTGCCTCCGTCGGGCCTGACTTCGAGCGATGCGTCGAAGCCTGATCCAATGATGGACGCCGTCGACCGGTTCGAACTCGCCCACGGCGTTTACCCGGTCGCGTTCGATCGGCGCTGGCATTGCGGCGTTCATCTGTCGCCCGACATGCACGGCGCGGTCCATGCGATCGCCGACGGCGACGTCGTCGCGTACCGTGTCTGCCAGCATGCAATCGGTTCCGGAGCCAGCCATGCAGGCTTCGTGCTGCTCAGACATGCGACAGACACGGGTGACGGGCGCAAGCTGACGTTCTATTCGCTCTACATGCATCTGCTGCCGCTCGCGGAATACCACACGTTCGGGTACGACGGGAGGGGGCTGCCTGATTTCCTGCACAAGCCTACCGGTCAGGTGGCACAGGGGCAGGTAACGCCCGCTGCAGCCGGCGGCGGCCACAAGGTGCGCCGCAAGGACATCATCGGTTATCTCGGGCGCTACCAGGGTCTTGTGTACCTGCACTGCGAAGTCTTCATGATGCCGGGCGATTTCGATGCGTACTTCGGCCATACGCAGCTTGGCAATACCTCGCCGAGTACGCCGGCGACGCTGGATTACTGGGGGCATACCTACTACACGATTCCAGCGGGGCAACAGTTCTTCGCGCTGCCGCCAGGAACGGACGCGCACAACAAACTGCATGGGATCAAGTTCGAGGTGGGCCAGACCGGTACGAACGCACAGCCGCTTGTCGTCGAGACGTACTTCAGCAAAGGGGCAAAGTACACCAATGTGTGGAGCGTCGCGGCGGACGGTTCGCGCACGTTGCTGACGGATCAGCCAGTGGCCGAGGCCGATTACGAATACGATCTTTACAAGCGTGCGACGGCGCTTTACGGCACCTGTCCAAGCGATGGCTACGAGATGCTGCGCTTCGGGCGAATACTCTCAACGCCCGCGATCCTCTCAGCGGCAGCCTCTGCGACATGGATACAGGTAACCTACGCTGCGGGGCAGCAAGGCTATATCAATATTAGCAACGCAGCAATCAAGAAGCTGTCCGACGCGGATTTCCCGTCGTTCATGGGCTGGCAAAAGGTCAGTGAGGGCAATACGCCTTTCAGCAGCGATGGGTTGTGCGATATCGACGCGCTCAGGAAACTCGTCAAGGATGCTGCGGACAGCGAACGACCCACGGTCTCGACGGCAACGACAGAGGTTCAGAAGGCGGACACACTTTCGAGTTACGTCAGGGGCCATGATGGCGTACGCCAGGCGCTGCGGGGCTTCATCTGCCACGCCCCCAGCGAGTGGGACAGTACGGGCAACGCGACGCGTTACGCGAGGCTGCTCGACGAGGGCGGCTTCTATCACGGCAACGAGCAGGGCTACAACAAGTTCCTAAACTACCTCAAGGAGATCCAGTTCTGGGACGTGACCGGTTTGCCGCCGGGGGAGAAGCTCTGGTTTTTTCATCCGCTTGCGTTTATTCGGCACTTCAGGAGATGCGGGTGGCTGAGCTTGAAGGAACTAGCGACGACGCTACCACGGCATTCCTCGCTCAATGCAGGCGGGAACATTTCATGGAGCGAAGCAAAGCGCCGATGGCAAAGTGGTAGTCAGACCGCCGGCTTTATGCCACCCAAAATAGGCATTGAGGTAAATCGCATGTGGAGAAAATATGGGTTTTCGACAACGCGACGACAAACACACTTTCTGGCACAGGTATTTAAGGAAACCAGTGCGTTACGCTCGACCGTGGAAGGCGGCGACGACCGCTACTTTCGCACCATGTACGAGGTTTTGACTTCGCAAGAGGCCGGACAGGATTTTGATCATAAACATCAGTGGCTTCAGTCAATGGGTTTTCTGCGAGGGCGAGATCGAAGCACCTATATTGCTCAGCGTCCGGGCGAAGTCGCACAGAAGGCGCAGGGCATGGGAAACATCGTTCCGGGTGACGGGCCGCGATTTCGCGGCCGAGGGCTAATACATCTTACTGGGCGCAATAGCTATAACCAGTATGGAATTTTTCGGGTAGCAAATTTCACCGTAGATACCAATCCCAATCAACTTTCTGACAATGCCGAAACTGTCGCTGATTCTGCTGGATATTTCTGGGTAAGCAAGATCATGCAGTCACCGAATACAGGCGCATTACGCAGCGGAATGAACATTCATCGTCGCGCAGACGTGGGCACGGGAGATGCCAACGTTGCAGCGATCACTACGCCTGTGAACGGTGGCAGCACTGGCCTTGCAGAGCGAAAGGAATTTTTTAAATATATCTATTTTGTATTGGGTGATGAGCCAACACCATTGATGGCGGCCAGCTCATTCTATCAAAATGAAGATTAAATCTTCCCATTGAAACTCACAATTTATGATTTTTGTGAACATCAAATTTTGTCAAATAAAATCATTAAGAACGCAAGCCAATCTCATTGTTCTCTCGATTATTTTATCCGTGACTTGCGATATCGCGACGGCTTTTACAGATGGCGCAAATCAAAATACGTCGACCAGCAACACCACTGGTAATTGCGGTGCAACCATCGTATTTCCTGACGACTTTTCAGACGGAAGGAATATGAGCTTCCCAAAATGCAGTCAATCATACGAAACTTCCGATGGCGCGGTGCTTTCTCTCGCACCGAACGACTCAAGCCCTCATGGCGCGAACTGGCTTGAGCAAATTCCGATGCTCCATATAAGGAGTGTTGGAATTAATGACTTGATAAATCAGAACTCCACTGGGATCTTCATGAGCATCTCGCGAAAGATAAAAATAGCTCCTGCACCGACAGAATGCCATTTAAAAACTACCGCGAGGCTTTCCGTCATTGCTGGCCCCAACTGGCATGGATGGCTGATCGAGGACAGCTATCAAATTATTTCCCGCATATCCCCATCGCCAGAATACTGTGAGCGCTATTCTGAAAAAAATAGATGCATTCGTCTGGCAATTGGAAATTCAAAAGTAAGCGCCACGATGGCACAATATTGCCTTACTCGAGACCCGAAAGAATTTGACTTTGATGGGGGATTAAGCTATGACGTCTTTTATAGAATTATCAAAACAATTAAATTTACAGATGAATAAAAATATCCCTCACAAGATGCTATGACCATGACCTTACTGCTTCGGATCGCACAAACGTCTATCAGACACGATCTATCAGGAAATCACTGGCCTATAAAACCGGGAACTCCGGACTTCTCGCGTTGCCGTAAGCAAGTATTGAAAAAATTTCGAAAGTGGGCAGCCCACACGCGGGCTGCCCACTTTCGTTAAACACCTTGGTGTTCTACACAAACACCATCACGCGGCCAACAACCCATGCGGATCGATCACAAACTTCCGCGGCGCGCCGCCATCGAATTTCTTATAGCCTTCAGGCGCATCATCAAGCGAAATCACCGAAACATTAACGATCTTCGCAATCGGCAAACGATCAAACAGAATCGCCTGCATCAAATTCCGGTTGTACTTGAGCACGGGCGTCTGCCCGGTATGGAACGTATGCGACTTCGCCCAGCCCAGGCCAAAGCGGATGCTCAAGCTACCATGCTGCGCAGCAATGTCCTTCGCACCCGGATCGTCGGTCACATAAAGCCCCGGAATACCGATCATGCCCGCAGGGCGCGTGATTTCCATGAGCGAGTTGAGCACCGTGGCCGGCGCCTCTTCCGAATGCCCCGAAGCACCATGCCCATGCGCCTCGAAGCCCACGCAGTCAACCGCGCAATCGATCTCCGGCTTGCCGAGGATCTGGGCGATCTGCTCGCCAAGCGAGGCGTCCTTGGAGAGATCCACAACTTCGAACCCCATCGCCTTCGCATGCGCGAGACGCTCCGCGTTCATGTCGCCGACGATCGTGCATGCCGCGCCGAGCAGGCGCGCCGAAGCGGCCGCCGCCATGCCCACGGGACCCGCGCCAGCGATATACACCGTCGAGCCCGGCTTGACGCCCGCCGTCACCGCGCCGTGATAGCCGGTGGGCAGAATATCGGAAAGGCAAGTCAAGTCGCGGATCTTCGACATCGCCTGATCCTTGTCCGGGAACTTCAGCAGATTGAAATCGGCATACGGCACGAGCACGTACTCGGCCTGGCCACCAATCCAGCCACCCATGTCGACATAGCCATACGCGCCGCCCGCGCGCGACGGATTCACGGTCAGGCACACGCCCGTGTGCTGCTCGCGGCACATCGCGCAACGCCCGCACGCAACATTGAACGGCACCGACACCAGATCGCCGATCTTCAGCGTCTCGACATCCTTGCCAATCTCGACCACTTCACCCGTGATCTCGTGACCGAGCACGAGACCGACCGGCGCCGTGGTGCGGCCGCGCACCATATGCTGGTCGGAGCCGCAGATATTCGTGCTGACCACCTTGAGAATCACGCCATGGCCGATCGCGCGCCCGCTCGGATCGACCATCTTCGGATAGTCGATCTTCTGCACTTCGACCTTGCCCGGACCTTGATACACGACGCCTCGATTGCTCATCACCTTGTCTCCTTCTAGTGAGTTGGCACTGCGCTACGCCTGCAAAGCCGCGCACGCAGCGATATCTGGAGCGTAGCCCGCCGCACGTACCCCGCGATGTGCAAAAGCCGACGCGCGCTTGCACGGCGCCGACATCGGCTGGGTCAATCATGCGATGCGCAGCGCTACGCGCTATGAACGTCCTGTCGCGCTCCACTGCAAATAATCGGCGCGCGTCCATTCGAGCGACACGCCAATGCGCCGCGTGCCCGGCCGGATCTTCGGCTTGTGCACTTCGATCGTGAGCGAGTCCAGCGCGGGCCACTCGCGAAACGAGAGCGCCGCGATATCGGCCACCAGTGTTTCCAGCAGCCGCGTATGCGGCTTCTTCGCGAGAAACTCGGCAATGCGCGCGCAATAATTCTCGTAGTCGATCCAGTCGCTCTCTTCTTTCGGCATCGAGCGGTAGCCGAGCTGCGCATCGATCACGAGCGGCTGCGGCTGCCCGTGCTCATGCGGATGAATGCCGATGCGCGCGGGCACGCTCAAGCCCTCGACGAACACGCTCCAGCCGCGCCCGCGCGCGGGCGGCGCGTCAAGCGCCACCAACGCCGGATCGAACGTTCCGTCGACGATCTTCATGATGCGAGCGACGCGGCGGCGTCGAGCATGATGCGGCAGAAGTAGTCGGCAAAGCTGCGGCGCACGACGATCTCGAAGCGGTCTTCGCCGGTGGGGATCAGCACGATCGAGGCCTTGAAGAAGACGCTCTGCGCGCATTGCCCCTCTTTGAACAGGCGCGGATGCAAATCGAGCGGGCAGCCGCGCGAAAGCAGCTCGCGCGTGCGCGCGCCGTCGATCTCCACCAACGTGTAGCCGCTGCCCACGTCCACTGCTGCTGCGTACGCCTCGCCGAATGCGGGGGCGAGCTTCGCTTCGAGCTCGCCCGCCTGAACGGCCGCGTTAGAGCGCACGAGCCATTCGTCGGGACCGAGCCACAGCACGTCGTAGCCGTTGCCGCGCGCGATCGTGTTGGGCTGCGCGGGCGGCTGGCAGCCGACCACCTGGGCGAACGCGTCGACGAAAGCGGGATCGCTCAGGTCGCCGCGCACGTTCACGAGATCGCGGAACGGCAGCTCGCGCATGGCGAACGCCTTCGGCGCGCGGCCCTCCTGGGCCTTGAGCAATCCGGCCACGCTGACGAAAGGCGACTCGAGCCGCACCGCTACCGTACGCTCCGCAAGGGGCGCCGTATCCATCGTTTCATTCAACATGCTGACGCACCCCTTCAGTGTCATAGAAAATCGGGCTGGCAATCTTCGCCTTCACGCGCCGGCCATCGGCCATCGAGATGGAGACGTATTCGCCGGTCTTGTTGTGACCGCCCTTCACGACCGCCAGTGCGATCGAGCGGTCGAGAATCGGGCTGTAATAGCTCGACGTCACGTGGCCGATCATCGGCGTGGTGCCGTCCGCCTTCTGCTGCGCATTCACGTCGACGATCTGGCCGCCTTCGGGCAGCACGAACTTCGCGTCGTCGGTTAGCAGTCCGACGAACTGCTTGCGCCCGTCCTTCGCGGTGTCCGAACGCTTGAGCGAGCGGCGTCCGAGGAAGTCCTTGGTCTGCGAAACCAGCCCGCCCATGCCCAGATCGAACGGCGTGACCGAGCCGTCGGTGTCCTGGCCGACGATGATGTAGCCCTTCTCCGCACGCAGCACGTGCATCGTTTCCGTGCCGTACGGCGTGATGTTGAACTCGGCGCCCGCGGCCATCAGCGCTTCCCACACGGCGCGGCCCGCGTTGGCCGGCACATTCACTTCGTAGGCCAGCTCGCCCGAGAAGCTGATGCGCATGACGCGCGACTTCACGCCCGCCACCGTGCCGTTGCGATACGACATGAACGGGAACGCGGCGTTGTCGAAATCGATGTCCTTGCACACCTTCTGCAGGACCTTGCGGCTCTTCGGACCCACCACGGCGAAGGTCGCCCAGTGGTCGGTCACGGAGGCGAGGCGCACCTTCATGTCGGGCCACTCGGTCTGCAGCCAGCGCTCGAGCCACGTGAGCACGCGCGCGGCGCCGCCCGTCGTCGTGGTCATCATGTAGTGCTGCGCTCCGAGGCGCACGGTCACGCCGTCGTCGAACACCATGCCGTTCTCGTCGAGCATCAGGCCATAGCGGCACTTGCCCACTTCGAGCTTGAGCCACGGATTCGTGTAGACCCAGTTCAGCAGCTTCGCGGCGTCCGGCCCCTGAATGTCGATCTTGCCGAGCGTCGAGGCGTCGAGAATACCCACGCCATTGCGCACCGCGAGACATTCGCGCTTCAAGGCCGCGTGCATGTCTTCGCCATTCTTCGGGTAGTACCAGGGGCGCTTCCAGTTGCCCACGTCCTCGAACAGTGCGCCGTGCTGCTCGTGCCATTCATGAATGCAGGTCTTGCGGATCGGGTCGAGGAAATCGCCCAGCTCGCGGCCCGCCACGGTGCCGAACGTCACGGGCGTGTAGTTCGGGCGGAACGTGGTCGTGCCGGTTTCGGGAATCGTCTTGCCGAGCGCATCCGCGAGGATCGCCATGCCATTGATGTTGCCGAGCTTGCCCTGGTCGGTGCCGAAGCCCATGGCCGTGTAGCGCTTGACGTGCTCGACCGATTCGAAGCCTTCGCGCGCCGCGAGCAGAATGTCCGATGAGGCCACGTCGTTCTGGAAGTCGACGAACTGCTTCGGGCCACGCGGCGCGGCCTTGCGGCTGCCCACGAGCCACAGCGGCTGCAACGGCGTTTCGGCGACCTCGGCGGCCTTCGGCACTTGCGGGCGCGTCGCCGCAAAGCCGAGCGACTTCGTTGCATCGATGCCTGCATCGACCGCCTGGGTGAGGCCGCGCGCGAGGCTGAATTCGCCCACCGCCGCGCCCACGCTCACTTCCTGCTGCACGCGCTTGCCCGGCATGAAGCAGGCCTTCGCATCGTTCCAGTGCGCCTTGCCGCCCGATTGCGCGAACAGGTGCAGCACGGGGCTGAAGCCGCCCGACATCGCTACCAGATCGCAAGGCAGGTCTGCCTGCTTCGCGCCGGTCTGGCCGTTCGTATACGCGACCACCTCGACCGAGCTCACGCGCAGCTTGCCGCGTGCGGCCATGATGGCCGCGTTGTTCATGATCTTCACGCCCTGGCGGCGCGCCGCGTCCTGCAATGCGCCTTTGCCCTGCGCACGCGAATCGACCACCGTCACGTTCGCGCCGCAGGCCTTCAGGTCGAGCGCGCAGCGATAGCCGGCGTCGTTGTTCGCGAACACCACGGCATTGCGGCCCGGCAGCACGCCATAGCGGTGGATATAGGTCGACACCGCCGATGCCATCATGATGCCCGGCAGGTCGTTATTGCCGAACACGATCGGCCGCTCGTGCGCGCCGGTCGCGAGAATCACGCGCTTTGCGCGGATCTTCCAGAGCAGTTCGCGCGAGCCCTTGCGCGTCGAGACCGGCAGATGCTCGGTCAGGCGCTGCGTGACGGTCACGAGATTGTGATCCTGATAGCCGAAGGCCGTGCTGCGCGAGAGGATCTTCACGTCCGGCATGGCCGCGAGTTCCGCCTCGATCTTTTCGACCCACTGGATCGCGGGGCGGCCGTCGACTTCCGTCTTGCACGAAAGGAGGCTGCCGCCCAGTTCGCGCTGATCGTCGACGAGAATCACGCGCGCGCCGGCGAGGCCCGCCGTGTGCGCGGCCAGGAGGCCCGTGGGGCCACCGCCGATCACCAGCACGTCGCAATGCGCGAAGCACTTGTCGTAGCGGTCGCCATCGCGCACTTCGGGCGCCTTGCCCAGGCCAGCGGCCTCGCGAATCTTCTCTTCATACTTCGGCCACCATTTGCGCGGCCACATGAAGGTCTTGTAGTAGAAGCCCGCGGGCAGGAAGCGCGAGAACTTCTGGTTCACCGCCATGCGGTCGTGCTCGAGGCTCGGCTCAGCATTCACGCTGGTCGCGACGAGCCCCTGATAGAGCTCGATTTCGGTGGCGCGCGCGTTCGGCACGGTGTAGGCACCGCGCTCGAGCTGCACCACGGCATTCGGCTCGGCCACATCGGCCGTCACGATGCCGCGCGGGCGGTGGTACTTGAAGCTGCGCGCGACGAAGTGCACGTCGTTGGCGAGCAGCGCCGAGGCGAGCGTGTCGCCCTGATAGCCCTGGTAAGTGCGCCCGTTGAACGTGAAAGTCAGCGGAATCGCGCGGTTGATGCGCCCGCCGGCGCCGAGTCGGTTCTTCTGGCTCATCGCTGCTTGCTCCCTTGCGTGCTCTTTTGCGTCCCGTTTTGCGTGCCGCTTTGTGCGCCGTGCTGTGCGCCGTGTTGTGCCCTGGCCTGTGCGTTCACCGGCGCATTGGCCTTGCCAAACGTTTCGTAGCCCTGAATCTCGTAGGTGACGGTGTCGCGCGTGGCCATGAACCAGCGGCGGCAGCCCTGCGTGTGCAGCCACTGCTCCTTGTGCACGCCGCGCGGGTTATCGCGCATGAACAGGTACTCGCCCCATTCCCGGTCGCTCAGCGCGTCGGTGTCGAGCGGGCGCGCGATTTCCGCTTCGCCTCCGCAGGTGAATTCGATTTCGGCGCGCGGCCCGCACCATGGGCATTCGATCAGCAACATGTGGTGTTCTCCTATGGCGGTGCGTAATCAGTGGGCCACGGCAGCCGCGCCGTGCTCGTCGATCAGATGGCCGCTGTAGAAGCGGTCCAGCGCGAACGGCGCATTGAGCGGATGCGGCTCGTCATTTGCGATGGTGTGCGCGAACACCCAGCCCGAGCCCGGCGTCGCCTTGAAGCCGCCGGTGCCCCAGCCGCAGTTGAAATAGAGGCCCTTCACATCGGTCTTGCTGATGATCGGGCAGGCGTCGGGCGAGACGTCGACGATGCCGCCCCACTGGCGATTCATGCGCACGCGCGAGAACACCGGGAACATTTCGACGATGGCCTGCAGCGTGCCTTCGATGATGTGGTAGCTGCCGCGCTGGCCGAAACCCGTGTACTGGTCGACGCCCGCGCCGATCACGAGGTCGCCCTTGTCGGACTGGCTGATATACGCGTGCACCGCGTTCGACATGATGACCGAGTTGACCACCGGCTTGATCGGCTCCGAAACCAGCGCCTGCAGCGGATGGCTTTCGATCGGCAGGCGCACGCCGGCCATGTCGGCGAGCGTCGTGGTGTTGCCGGCCGCCACCACGGCCACCTTCTTGGCCTTGATGAAGCCCTTCACGGTATCCACGCCGGTCACGCGGCCGCCGTCGCGGCGGATGCCCGTTACCTGGCAATTCTGAATGATGTCCACGCCGTGGCGGTCCGCGCCACGCGCGAAGCCCCAGGCCACCGCGTCGTGGCGCGCCACACCGGCGCGGCGCTGAATGGACGCGCCCAGCACCGGATAGCGGCTGTTCAGGTTGATCGTCGGCTCGATCTCCTTGATCTGCTCGGGCGTGAGGAATTCGGCGTCCACGCCGTTCAGGCGGTTCGCGTTCACGCGGCGCTCGGTGTCGCGCACATCCTGCAGCGTATGCGCGAGGTTCATCACGCCGCGCTGGCTGAACATCACGTTGTAGTTGAGGTCCTGCGAGAGCCCTTCCCAGAGCTTCATCGCCTTCTCGTAGAGCGCCGCCGACTCGTCCCACAGATAGTTCGAGCGCACGATGGTGGTGTTGCGCGCCGTGTTGCCGCCGCCGATCCAGCCCTTCTCCAGAATCGCGACATTCTTCACGCCGTGCTCTTTCGCGAGGTAATACGCGGTGGCGAGACCATGCCCGCCGCCGCCGACGATCACCACGTCGTACTCCTTCTTCGGCTCCGGGCTCCTCCACTGCCGCTCCCAGTTCTCGTGATACGACAACCCGTTGCGGAACAGACTGAATATCGAATAGCGGCTCATCTTGCGGACCCCTTGCTCGTTACCTTGCTCATTTCGATTAGCATTCGATGACGTTCACGGCCAGACCGCCGCGCGACGTCTCCTTGTATTTCGTTTTCATGTCAGCGCCGGTCTCGCGCATCGTCTTGATGACGTTGTCGAGCGTGACGTAGTGCTGACCGTCGCCCTTGAGCGCCATGCGCGAGGCGTTGAGCGCCTTGATCGCGCCCATGGCGTTGCGCTCGATGCACGGAATCTGCACCAGACCGCCCACCGGATCGCAGGTCATGCCCAGGTTGTGCTCCATGCCGATCTCGGCGGCATTCTCCACCTGGGTGGGCGTGCCGCCCATCACAGCCGCTAGCGCCGCCGCCGCCATCGAGCAGGCCACGCCCACCTCGCCCTGGCAGCCCACTTCGGCACCGGAGATCGAGGCCGTTTCCTTATAGATGATGCCGATGGCCGCCGCCGTGAGCAGGAACTCGACAATGCCCTTCTCGTTCGCGCCCGGCACGAACTTCACGTAGTAGTGAAGCACTGCGGGAATCACACCGGCTGCGCCATTGGTAGGCGCCGTGACCACACGGCCGCCCGCGGCGTTTTCCTCGTTCACGGCCATCGCGTAGAGGTTGACCCAGTCGAGCATCGAAAGCGGGTCGCGCAGCGACTCTTCGGAGCGCGAGCGCAGGTGCACCGAGAGATCCGCGGCGCGGCGCTTGACCGCCATCGGGCCTGGCAGCTCGCCGTGCATCTTGCAGCCGCGCTCGACACAGGCGGCCATTGCGCGCCAGATGCCAAGTAGTCCTTCGCGTACCTCTTCGGGCGTGCGCGTGGCGCACTCGTTGGCGAGAGTCACTTCCGCGATCGAGAGACCGCTTTCCTTGCACACGCGCAGCAGGTCGTCGCCGGTGCGAAACGGATACGGCATCTCGCGGCCGCTGCGCACGCCGTTCACGCGATCGCCCTCGCGGTTCACGACGAAGCCGCCGCCCACCGAGTAATACTCTTTTTCGACCAGCAACTGGCCGTTCTCGTCGAAGGCCTGAAAACGCATGCCGTTGGAATGCAGCGTGTTCGCGCCACCCAGGGTCTTGCGATAGAAGCCGATGCCTTCCTTCTCGTCGAAGCGGATCGACTGCTTGCCGAGCAGCACGAGCGTTTTTTCCGCGCGGATGGCGGCAAGGCGCGGCTCAATGCGGTCGGGATCGATCGTGTCGGGCAGGTTGCCTTCGAGACCGAGCAGCACGGCCTTGTCGGTGCCGTGGCCCTTGCCCGTCGCGCCGAGCGAGCCATAGAGCTCGATCTTCACTCGGCGCACGAAGGCGAGCAGATTGGCGTCCTCGATATGGGACACGAAGCGGCAAGCGGCGACCATCGGGCCGACCGTATGCGAGCTCGATGGACCGATCCCAATCTTGAACAGGTCGAAGACGCTGACGTTCATCTGACTTCCCTCACCTGGGTTTACCTGGGGTTACGTGTGGAATGGGGCGGAATTGCATGGCTGACGTTAGACGCTAGTAGAGCAAATAGGCACAGGCACCCGATAGAACAAAACCGCCATTGGTGTTGGATGGCCCCGCCAGTGGGGCTTTCAGGTGGATTGGAATTGCGGTTTGGAGATGGTTTGCGGCGTAAAAACGCAAGTTGAGGTGGGGGCGCCTGGCGGCGCTTTTGGGGCGGTTGCTGCGCTGCAGCGTTAGTAGGGGGCGGCCTTGGCGGCCTCGGTGTCCTTGGCTGGTTGGCCTTTCCTTGTTTTCATGTCGGTATATTAGCGTTGCCCCTGTGCGGGGCGGCACCTACTTTTCTTTGCAGCCGCAAAGAAAAGTAGGCAAAAGAAAGCGGCTCAAACCGCCAGTGTGACGCAGTCCACCACTGCCCTCTAATCGGAGCGGCTCCGGAGCATCCGTCTCCCCGCACACTCCGCCTTAGTGACAAGGGGCTCATCCTTCCCGCCACGCGCTACGCGCGGGCGGAACGGTCTGCAAGGAAAACCGGGCGGGCTGCCTGAGAATGCGGGGGGTTCTTCCGGGGGAATACGTTGGAGTCCTATGAATACACGTATATCCCACTGGTTTTGGTTATGCCCCACGGCGCGCGGAGCGCCGCGGGATGGATGAGTCCTTTGTCACTTCGGGTGACGACGCGTGGTGACAGACGCCCCGGAGCCACTCCGATTAAAGGTTAGTGGTCCACTGCGTCACACT
>NZ_SMRP01000049.1:27830-37639 GCF_004353915.1 Paraburkholderia silviterrae
ACCAACCAGCGCGCCGGCGCGCCGGCAAGAAATCCCCACCCAAATCAAAATCAGAACGAATGCCGCATACCAATACGCACATCGGCCTGCGTCGTGGTCGACGACGGCGTGAAGCTATATCCAATCACAGCATCCACCCCCTGCGAAGCATGAAGCCAGTCCCCCGAGAGATAGACCTCGGTACGCTTCGAGAGCGAGTAATGCACGCCCGCCGAGAGCTGATTCCAATGATGCCCATCGAAATGCGTGTACTGATACCCGCCGATCAGGTTAATGGCAGGCGTGACTTGCCAGTCCGCGCCGCCTTCGGCCACCTGCATATGCTCGCTCTGTCCAAGCGCCTTGATCTGGGTATACGTGAAGTCGCCCATCAACGTAACGGGGCCGATCACATAACTAGCACCCACACCGAACGCCCCTTGCTTGTCCACCGGAAACGCCGTGTTCGCATAGAGATCGGTAACGGCGCCGGTGGCGGGATCAACGCTCACGGTAGGCTGACCAAAGAACGAATGCACGCCGATCATCGCATAGGGATCGAACGCATAAATACCCGACGGGTTATTCAACTGCGTATACGCCGTGCCCGCCGAGAACCCGCCGTTCTGATATTGCGCGCCCACACTCCAGGCACTACCCGTATGGAATTCGCCAGGGGTATTGCTGAACGAATACATACCACCGAACTGGAACCCGCCATACGTATTCGACGTGAATTTCACGGCATTCTGCAAATGGTCGCCATTCATGCGGTCGAAGTCGCCCTGGTTAATGGCGTAGCCGCTCGCCCACGCAGTGACGTTGTACTGGTAAACCATGTCCTGCGTCATATCCGACTGGTTGCCGAACGTAAGCGTGCCCCAATCATTCTGCAAACCTACATAAGCCACACGCCCAAACAACGAGCCGCCATTGGCGATTTCGCCATTACCCAAATGAAAGCCGCTTTCCAGCTCGAAGATAGCCTTGTTGCCGCCGCCAAGGTCTTCGGTGCCTTTGATGCCCCAGCGGTTCGCATACGAAACACCGTCATCGAACTTCACCTGATGCGAGCCGCCCGCGTTGGTGACGTAGGTGACGCCCGCATCGATGATCCCGTACATCGTCACGCTGCTCTGAGCCTGGCTCTCGGTGGAGAGCGCGGTCAATGCGAGTGCGATGCCAGTCAGTGCCGCCACTTTCGCTTTCTTCATGGTCTAGGTCTCTCTTGCCTTGCGATACGGTTGATGGGCCGCATAAAAGACGTCCCCTGAGACGTACAAATCGCGTGCGAATCGGTGAGCCCGCTGCACGCCTTATGCGGATCGTGAGAACGTACAAATCCAAATCTCAGCCGACTTGTACGCACACGACGCATACTTGGGGAAAAGCGCCGCCCCGCCAGATCGGCGTTTTTATTGATTGATCGTTCAATAAAAAAAGACTAGAGTGGGGGCCTTCCAGCTGCGCCTTGAAGAATCGCCATGCCCAAGATCGGAATGCGCGACGTCCGTCGCGCGCAACTTATTGATGCGACCCTGCAATCGATCGACCAGTCCGGACTGTCGGGCACGACGCTTGCAACGGTCGCGCAGCACGCGAACATCTCTACCGGAATCGTCAGTCACTATTTCGGCGGCAAGGACGGCCTGCTCGAGGCCACCATGCGCCATATCCTGCGCGATCTCTGGGAGGCCACCATGCGCCGCCGCGCGGCGGCCAAGGACGAGCCGCGCTCGCGCTTGCGCGCCATCGTCGCCGCGAATTTCGACGTTTCGCAGGTGAACACGCCGGTCATGAAGACCTGGCTCGCGTTCTGGGCCGAGAGCATGCATCAGCCCGCCCTGCGCCGCCTGCAGCGTGTAAATACGCGCCGGCTCTATTCGAATCTGTGCGCCGAGTTCGAGAAGGTCTTGCCGCACGCGGCCTCGCGGCGCGCCGCCAGCGGACTCGCCGCGATGATCGACGGCCTGTGGCTGCGCGGCACGCTGACCGGCGAGCCGTTCGACACCAAGGCCGCCCTGCGCGTCGCCAACGAATACATCGATCTCATGCTCGAAACGCGCG
Organism: Paraburkholderia silviterrae; assembly: GCF_004353915.1. Classification (GTDB taxonomy): domain Bacteria; phylum Pseudomonadota; class Gammaproteobacteria; order Burkholderiales; family Burkholderiaceae; genus Paraburkholderia; species Paraburkholderia silviterrae. The sequence continues at coordinate 29,877 of NZ_SMRP01000049.1, forward strand.
CAAAGGCGCGCTCGGGCAAGTCCGCCTAGCCTGGAGTCACCCACCATGTCTGTTTATCCGCTCGAACGCCTCTTCATTGACGGCGCATTCACCGACGCCACCAGCGGCGAGACCTTCGAAACGCGCGACCCCGCCACCGGCGAAACGCTCGCGACGGTGCAGCAAGCCAGCGCCGCCGACATCGAGCGCGCCGTGCAATCCGCGCGCGCCGGCCAGCGCGTGTGGGCCGCCATGACGGCCATGGAGCGCTCGCGCATCCTGCGCCGCGCCGTGGAGCTGCTGCGCGCGCGCAACGACGAGCTGGCGGCGCTGGAAACGCGCGACACCGGCAAGCCCATCGCCGAAACGCGCGCCGTGGACATCGTCACGGGCGCCGACGTGATCGAGTACTACGCCGGTCTCGCCACCGCCATCGAGGGCCAGCAAATTCCGTTGCGCCAGGATTCGTTCGTCTATACGCGCCGCGAGCCGCTGGGCGTGACCGCGGGCATCGGCGCGTGGAACTACCCCATTCAGATCGCGTGCTGGAAGTCGGCGCCCGCGCTGGCCGCCGGCAACGCCATGATCTTCAAGCCGAGCGAGGTCACGCCGCTGTCGGCCTCGAAGCTCGCCGAAATCTATCTCGAGGCCGGCGTGCCGCCGGGCGTGTTCAACGTCGTGCAAGGCGATGCGCGTGTGGGCGCGATGCTCAGCACGCGTCCCGACATCGAAAAAATCTCGTTCACCGGCGGCGTGGAAACGGGCAAGAAGGTCATGGCCGCAGCCGGCGGCTCGTCGCTGAAGGAAGTGACGATGGAGCTGGGCGGCAAGTCACCGCTGATCGTTTTCGAAGACGCCGATCTCGATCGCGCCGCCGACATTGCGGTCACCGCCAACTTCTTCAGCTCGGGCCAGGTCTGCACCAACGGCACGCGCGTCTTCGTGCACGCATCCTTGCTCGCGGCGTTCGAGGCGAAAGTCATCGAACGCGTGGCACGCATCCGCGTCGGCCATCCCGGCGACCCCGCCACCAACTTCGGCCCGCTCGCCAGCGCGGCACAACTCGACAAGGTGCTCGGCTACATCGAGAGCGGCAAGCGCGAAGGCGCGCGGCTGATCGCGGGCGGCGCGCGCCTCGTGGAAGGCGAATTTGCGCGCGGCCAGTATGTGCAGCCGACCGTGTTCGCCGATTGCCGCGACGACATGAAGATCGTGCGCGAGGAAATCTTCGGCCCGGTCATGAGCATTCTTTCCTTCACTGAGGAATCCGAAGTCATCGCGCGCGCGAACGACACGATCTATGGTCTCGCCGCCGGTGTCGTCACCGAGAGTCTGTCGCGCGCACATCGCGTGATTCACCGGCTAGAAGCGGGCATCTGCTGGATCAACACCTGGGGCGAATCGCCCGCCGAAATGCCCGTGGGCGGCTACAAGCAATCGGGCGTGGGGCGCGAGAACGGTATCACGACGCTCGAGCACTACACGCGCATCAAATCCGTCCAGGTCGAACTGGGACCGTATCGGCCCGCCTTTTGAGGGTATTTGAGGGAGCACGGCATGGCAGCGCAAGAGTACGACTACATCATCATCGGCGCGGGATCGGCGGGCAATGTGCTCGCCACCCGGCTTACCGAGGATCGCGACGTCACGGTCCTGCTGCTGGAAGCGGGCGGTCCCGACTACCGCTTTGACTTCCGCACGCAGATGCCCGCCGCACTCGCATATCCGTTGCAGGGCCGCCGCTACAACTGGGCCTACGAGACCGACCCCGAGCCGTTCATGGACAACCGGCGCATGGAATGCGGGCGCGGCAAGGGGCTGGGCGGCTCCTCGCTCATCAACGGCATGTGCTATATCCGCGGCAACGCGCTCGACTATGACGGCTGGGCCGAGCGAAAGGGGCTGGAGAACTGGAGCTATCTGGATTGCCTGCCCTACTTCCGCAAGGCGGAAACGCGCGACGTGGGCGCAAACGACTATCACGGCGGCGAAGGCCCCGTGCACGTGACGACGAGCAAGCCCGGCGTAAACCCGCTTTTCGAGGCAATGGTCGAGGCCGGCGTGCAGGCGGGCTACCCGCGCACCGACGATCTGAACGGCTATCGCCAGGAAGGCTTCGGGCCGATGGACCGCACGGTGACGGCCAAGGGCCGGCGCGCGAGCACCGCGCGCGGCTACCTGGATCAGGCGAAGCAGCGGCCCAACCTCGATATCGTCACGCATGCGACCACCGACCGGATCCTGTTCAGCGGCAAGCGCGCGAACGGCGTGGTGTTTCTCGACGGCAATGCGCAGGTGAAGCGCTACGCGCGCCGCGAGGTGCTGGTGTGCGCGGGCGCGATTGCCTCGCCGCAACTGCTGCAGCGCTCGGGCGTGGGCCCCGGCGCGTGGCTGCGCGAGCTCGACATTCCGGTCGTGCTCGACTTGCCCGGCGTGGGGCAAAATCTTCAGGACCACCTGGAGATGTATATGCAGTACGAGTGCAAGGAACCCGTTTCGCTCTATCCTGCCCTGCTCAAGCGCAATCAGCCCGCCATCGGCCTCGAATGGATGCTGCGCGGCACCGGCAAGGGCGCGAGCAATCATTTCGAGGCGGGCGGCTTCATCCGCACGCGCGACGACGACCCGTGGCCCAATATCCAGTATCACTTCCTGCCTGTTGCGATCAACTACAACGGCAGCAACGCGATCAAGATGCATGGCTTTCAGGCGCATGTCGGCTCGATGCGCTCGCCTAGCCGTGGCCGTGTGAAGCTGCGCTCGCGCGATCCGCGCCAGCATCCGTCGATTCTCTTCAACTACATGTCCGAAGCGCTCGACTGGCGCGAGTTCCGCGACGCCATCCGCATCACGCGCGAGATCATCGCGCAGCCGGCGCTCGACCGTTACCGGGGCCGCGAGCTGAACCCCGGCGCCGACCTCAAGACCGACGCGCAGATCGACGCCTTCGTGCGCGGCCGTGCGGAGACGGCCTTTCACCCTTCGTGCTCGTGCGCGATGGGCTACGACGACATGGCCGTTGTGGATGCGGAAGGCCGCGTGCACGGCATCGACGGGCTGCGCGTGGTGGATGCCTCGATCATGCCGCTCATTACCACCGGCAACCTCAACGCGCCGACGATCATGCTCGCCGAGAAGATTGCCGACCGCATTCGCGGCCGCCAGCCGCTCGCGCGCTCGACGGCGCAGTATTACGTGGCCAATGGCGCGCCTGCGCGCGGCGGGGATTTACCGCTGCGCCCAACGGGGGGCAAGGGAATGAAGGCGACGCCGAGCGGAGCGAAGCGGAAAGCGCACGCGGTATCGTAATCAAGGCAGTCCATCGGATACCTGAATAATCGGGTATCCATTGCGGGCCGGAATCGAAGCGCGAAGCGCGGCGATTCCGGCCCGCAAGCATTTATACGAGTGAAATCCTCAGGGATTTTCCGCACGCCGCGGCGTACTTGCGCAGCGTCGCCAGAGACGGCGAATGCTTTTCGCTCGCGAGCGACGATTCCAGGCGGGATACGGCGGAGGTGGTGGTGCCCATACGCTCGGCGACCTGTGCCTGCGTAAGGCCCGCTTCCTTGCGAGCAGTGAGTAGCGTGTCCAGCGCCACGAACTCTTCTTCCAATGCCTCGTACGCAGCCCTGAACTCCGGATCCCGCATCATCCGATCAATATCGGCTTTCGTATGTGGAACGGGATTGTACCGATCCTCGAGTTCGCGCTTCACCCTCGCCTTAGCCATTGTCCAAAACCTCCTTCAAGCGTTTGCGGGCAATACGCAACTCGGCAACCGGTGTTTCCTGCGTTTTCTTGATGAACGAATGCAGGATGACGATGCGCTGGCCCATCTGTGTGCAATAGAAAACTCGCCCGATGCCTTCATGACCACGCGGACGAAGTTCAAACAATCCCCCCCCATAGCGCGCGAATGCGGCATCCGCAGATCGGCACCGAACTTCTCCATGACGCCGAGCAGCCGTAAGTAGCCGGCGAGAATACCCATCGGTAGCGAGAAAACCTCGGTCTTTACGCGCTCGCTGTAGTACGTGATCGTCCACATGCTGTTTCGATATTAGCAAATTTGCGAAATTCGAGCAAATTTGCCCGAGGACAGCATTTGGGGCCATGAGCAAGCACAAGGAAGTTGTTGGTATCTGAGCGCCAAGCGATCAACCCATCGCAATCACACCCCTGGCACTAGAAACAAAACGGCGTCACGCGGCACCCGAAATCCGAATGCCAACGTGACGCCGTGCGACTTAAAGCTGAACTAAACCCGCCCCACTACACCGCCGCAGCCAACCGATACGAAATCGCAATCGTCAGCGCCGCCGCAATCAACGCGGCATAAGGCAACATATCGCGCCACTTGCTGCGCACAGGAATCTTCACCTCCATATCGAGCGCGCTGCCCGCGGGAAAGTGACCACGATCCTGCCAGTAATGGCGATAAGCGAACACCGGCACGATCAGCAGCATCGCGATCAAGCCATCGCGCAGCGTATTCGCGCCTTGCTGATTCGCACCCGCGCCAACGAACACGAGATTCGCGTAACCGCACAGCGCGCCGAGCGCGAGCAGCCACGTCGGGCACCTGAACGGCCGGTCCCACGACGGCCGATCCATGCGATGAATCCAGCCCGACTGCAAGTTGAGAAACACGAACAGCATGTAGCACACGTTCGAGATGGACAGCACCGTCATGTAGTCGGACATCGCCAGCAGCACGAGGTTGAAGCCCAGATCGGTCCACATGGCCGCGGTAGGGGCGCCGTGCTCGTTCACGCGCGAGAGATAGCGCGGCAGCCAGCCGTCCACCGAAGCCTGATAGAGCGTGCGCGAGGACCCCATCATCGAAGTCATCACGATCAGCAGAATCGAGAGCATCAGCATCACGACCACGGCGTTGCCGACCCATGCGCCGCCACCCACGATGGACGCCATCGCCATGCCAACGCCGGTGCCGTCGCCAATGCGCGGATCGAGCATCGCCTGCATGCCGAGCGATCCCTGGAAGGCGAGCGGCACGAGCGTCATCACGACGAGGCAGAGCGCGCCCGACCAGAAGATCGCGCGTGCGGTGTCGCGGCGCGGATCGCGGAACTCGCGCGTGTAGCAAACGGCGGTCTCGAAGCCGTACGAGGCCCAGCCCGCCATGAACATGGCGCCCAGCGCCATCACCACACCCTGGCCGTTCCATGCGCCGAAGCGCGACGCGCTCAAATTGCCCTGCGCGTCGTGGCCGAGCGGCAGCAGCGGAAAGAGATGCTTCGCGGGCACGTCGCCGGTGAAGAACGGCACGAGACCGACGATCAGTAGCGGCGTGAGCGAGGCGATGCCAAGAATCTTCTGCGTTTTCGCGGCCTTCGATGCACCGCTATGTTGAAGCCGGAACGTGATGAGCAGGAACGCCGCTGCAATCATGAAGGTGGCGTTGATGCGCAGCGTGAGCCCGGGCTTGATGAAATCCAGGTTCGCCAGCGTCCAGTGCCATTGCAGGATGGCCGCATCGGGCGAAAACAGCGTGGCGAGCGCGTAATTCGCGGCCAGCCCGCAGCCGAGCGCGAGCATGGGCGACCAGGCGAGCCAGTTGCACCACACGGAGACCGGCGCAATCATCTTGCCGTAGCGCACCCAGCCGATCGCGCCATAGACCGACGCGCCCCCCGATTTGTGCGGGAAAAGGCCGGAAATCTCGGCATAGGTGGCACTCTGCATGAGGCCCATCGTGATCGATGCGATCCAGATGGCCCACGCCGGCTGGCCTATCGTGGCGCATACGCCGCCGATCGTGAAAAGCACACCCGCCGGTACGCCGCTCGTGACCCAAAATGCGTCTTTCCAGGTGAGGCCACGCTGCAACGCGTGGCCATGGTCGCCTCGGGCGCCAACATCTTCGGCACCCCGCGTACGTATTCCAGCTTGCTCCATCCAATTCCTCCTGAGGTCTAACGCTAATCAACCAAAATTGCCGTGCCAATTGGGGCCTTCAGGGATCGCCAAGGACGTGCCGTGCATACACACAGTTCGCCCCGGGCGCCCCGGCCGTCCGCAAGAGGGTGCGAACGGCGGCCACGGCAAGTCATACAAGGCGGGTCAATGCACGCCCAGATACGCGCGCACGGCAGGCAGGCCCGGCTTGCCGTCGAGGGTCGTCACCCCGGCGAGCCACTTGTCGAGCATCTGCGGATTGGCCTTGAGCCAGTCGGCGGCCGCCTTGTTGGGGTCTTCCTTGGCGGCAATGGGCACCATCAAATGGTTCTCGATGGCGGTCGTGAACTGCAGGTTGGAGACGAACTTCGCGACGTTCGGGCAGCGTGCGCCGTAATCAGGCGGTTCCGCGGTCAAGACCTTCGCCGCGCCGTAATTGGGTCCGAAGACGTCGTCGCCACCCGAGAGGTAGTCGATCTTCATCTGCACGTTCATCGGATGCGGCTCCCAGCCGAGGAACACGATCCACTGCTTGTCGCGCTCGGCGCGGTTCACCTGCACCAGCATGCCGGCCTCGCTCGACTCCACGAGCTTGAATTTGCCGAGGCCATACTGGTTCGAGCTGATCATCTTCTGAATCAGCTGGTTGCCGTCGTTGCCGGGTTCGATGCCGTAGATCTTGCCCTGCAATTTGTCCGCGTACTTCGCAATGTCCTGGAACGAGTGCAGGCCACCCTGGTACACGTAGTCGGGCACCGCGAGCGTATATTTCGCGCCGATGAGATTGGGGGTCGGCAACACCTTGATCGAGCCCGATTTCGTGAACGGCTCGATCATCGGGTCCATCGTCGGCGACCAGTAGCCGAGGAACACGTCAATCTGCTTGCTCTTCAGGCCCGCGAACGTAATGGGCACCGAGGCAATGGTCTTCGTGGGCTCGTAGCCGAGTCCGCTCAGTATGGTGGACGCAACGCCCGTGGTCGCAGCGATGTCGGTCCAGCCGACGTCGGCAAAACGCACCGCCTTGCATTCGGCGGGATCCGCCGCATAGGCGCTGGAGCAGGCAGCGGCGGCAAACAGTAACGCACAGGCCTGCAGGGTCTGGAATCGGCACATCTTCGTCTCCTCGAGATTGCACAGCGTCGATCGGTTCGGCGTGGAAGGGATGGCGGCAAACTCGCGGACAAACTGCGGGCTGACCAGCGCAAGACGCGTGCCCGCCCCTGCTTCCATGCCCGGCACCCCTTGTGGCGGGGCTTGCGGAAAGAAAGGCGGGGAGCACGCACATCCCACGGTCAATAGTCGTTTGGCAAAAAACGGATCAACGTAGCAATTGCGACGAGCACTTGCGCAGATGCGACAACTCGACGCTGCGAGGTCCGAGCGACAAGGTTTTAAGTTGATTGAACGATCAATTGAAATCCGGGATGGGTCGCCGTGCAGTGGCTTTCAAAGGCACTTCATCCGCATGCGTTTCGCTTTCGGTTTCATTGCATTTGCGGTCGCGGCTGGGGTTGCGGAGCGCAGATTTTATTCTTAAGGACTTCGATCTTTTTTTCGTGCTGGTCGCCTGATTCGAGGCCGGAGCCACTTCGACCGAACTAGCCGCATCGAAAGCTCTCCATCAGCTCGGCATCAGTCGGGTGCCGCAACAGCGAAGGGTTCGCGCGAGTCGAGGCGGTCTGTCGAATGTCAAGCGAGCGCACTTCCTGAGCCGATCTATGCGCGATGAATCGATTCAGGGGTCGTTTTTCGGAATTTTCTCCTGTTCAAGCTAATACGCTCTCTTTCAGGATAGATACCTGCGGGTGGTGGGGTCTGCCGCCCTCGCATCGCAGAGTCTCTCTTCGGAAGGAAGCGGC
>NZ_SMRP01000049.1:37649-38111 GCF_004353915.1 Paraburkholderia silviterrae
GCGTGAGGTGGCACAGCTTGGCGACACCACCGATCACGGCGGCGAGGTCATCCAGGCCGCGCCCAATCTCACCCACCGGGGCATACCGGTCGCGCTCGACGGGCATCTCGTCAGGTGCCCGAAGTGTGGCGGCGACTTCGCCATCGTCGCGACGGGCAAGCGCACGCATGGCGGTGTGCGTGTGGCGTTCATTGGCGATCGGACGGCGTGCGGCGCGACGCTCGTGAAGGCGGCAGCATGAGCATGCGATCGGGACCACTTGGACAATATCGCATGCTTGGCATGCGGGGTCGCGCAATTCCGGAGCGCGAAATACTCGGTCAAGGCGGCGCATTGCTGCATGAACCATCGTTGATTCCCCGGCGTATATCGGGTCACGAAGGGATTGGCTGTCTCTTCGAATATCGCGTCGAGGCGGTGACCGCGCATCCGCTTCTGTTCCCGAGCGACCAGGAAAACGAT
>NZ_SMRP01000005.1:0-59178 GCF_004353915.1 Paraburkholderia silviterrae
GACATCACCAACATCAACGGCAAGCTCGCCGATGCGGTGGTCTACGACTCGTCGGCGCACGATACGCTGACGCTCGGCGGCGCAGGCGCCAGCGCACCGGTCGCACTGCATAACGTCGCCAACGGCGAGCTTTCTGCAGCCAGCACCGACGCCGTCAACGGTGCGCAGCTCTATGACGCCCTCCAGACGGTCGGCGGGTCGGCGCACTACGTCGGCATCAACAGCGCACCGGGCGATGCCAACTACAACGGCGAAGGCGCAACGGGCACTGCGGCGATCGCCGTCGGCGCCAAGGCACTCGCAAGCGGCGACAACGCACTCGCGATCGGCACCGGCGCCACGGCATCGCAAAGCGGCGCGGTCGCACTCGGCGCGGGTTCCACGACGGCTGCCGCGGTCGCTACGGCGGGCGCAACGATCGGTGGCGACAGCTACACGTTCGCGGGCAGCAATCCGACGAGCACGGTCAGCATCGGCAGCGCAGGCAATGAACGCACGCTCACGAACCTCGCCGCAGGCCGCCTGAGCGCGTCGTCGACGGATGCAGTCAACGGCTCGCAGCTCTATGCGACCAATACTGCGGTCTCCAACCTCGTACTGAAAACCGCCGACGCGGTGATGTACGACGACTCGGGCAAGAGCAGCATCACGTTTGGCGGTGCGAGGGGCACGAAGCTGACCAACGTGGCGCAGGGTGACGTGTCGCAGGCGAGCACGGACGCGGTCACCGGCTCGCAGCTGTACGGCGTGAGCCAGACGTTCAATACCGCCGTTACTCAGATCAACAACACGCTGACCACGGCCGGCTGGGGCGCGCAGGCTACGTCGACGGACCCGACGCACTACCAGTATGGCGGCTTCAACATGGACGCCAACGGCAAGGTAAGCAATCCTGCCGTCCTCTACGTCCCGAACACGATCGGAACCGCAAACGCGCAAATCGTCCTCGATCCGGGCCTGGGCAATAGCCAATATCCCTCGAGCCTCGACCGCAACCAATTCCTGCCCAAGGGCACCATCATCAGCAACGTGGCTGACGGTCTCCAGTTGACGGACGCCGCCAACCTCGGCCAGGTCTATGACATCGTCAGTGCGGCCACTGGTGGCGGAAACCAGGGCATCCGGGAGCAGGTAACGGCGGCAAACGGCACCTCTGGTGTCAACTCGAGCGGTCTCACGCGCAGCTATACGACAGCGTCGTATTACTCGCAAGTCGCTGGCCTCGCCAATAACTCCGGCTCCTTCGGCCCCAGCGACGCCGCGCGCGCGACCGGTGCCGGCGCCATCGCGATCGGCTCGAACGCCTATACGCCGGTCGCGAACGGCGTCGCGCTCGGCGTGCAGGCCTACGCGGGCGCACGGGACTCAGTGGCAATCGGCGCGGGCTCGGTGGCTAACCAGTCGAATACCGTCTCCGTGGGTAATGACGGCACGAGCTCGTACGTCGCCTATGACGCAAACGGACAGGCCTATACGGTTCAGAACGCCGTCAACACCCGCCGCATCGTCAACCTGGCCGCAGGCCAGGGCGACACCGACGCGGTCAACGTGGGCCAACTGCGCAGTGCGGCAGCTGCCCTGGGCGGCGGCGCCGGCATCAATTCGGTCGGTGCCTTCATCGCCCCCACCTACTCCGTGGGTGGCACGACCGTGAATACGGTTGGCGATGCAATCGCCAATCTCGACAACCGCGTGCAGAAGAACACGGCTGACATTGCCTCGCTGGCTGCGGACGCGAATGCGAACGCGAATACCAACGCATCGCAAGCTGTCGAAAGCGCATCGAGCCCGGCGTCGTCCACGACGCGCATGGTCGCGGCATCTCGTACGCTGCTCGGCGCCAACGCCGACACCGGCAGCACCAACGGTGCCGCAGTGGCAAACTACGCGGCAACGGCCGTTGGCGACGCCGCAACCGGCTCGACGGACACCGAAGCGGTGCATTACGATACTGCCGACCATTCGAGCGTGACGCTGAGCAGCACAAGCGGCGGCACTGTCAGCTTGAGCGGTCTGTCGAACGGCGCTCTCTCGCTGGACAGCACGGACGCGGTGACCGGCCAGCAGCTCTACGCCACGAACCAGCAAGTCGCGAGCATCAACCAGGCCCTGCAGAACATCAGCACGACGGGTTCGACGGCCACCTCGGTCAATTCGACGAGCGGTGTCGCGGCGGCTTCGGGCACGCAATCGCTTGCGGTCGGTGGCGGCGCAGTTGCAACGGGCGCGAATTCGACGGCGATCGGCGACAAGGCCAACGCGTCGGCGAGCAACTCGGTGGCGATCGGCGCCAACTCGATCGCGAATCGCGACAACGCCGTGTCGGTTGGTGCTGAAGGTTCCGAGCGCCAGATCGTCAACGTTGCTGCCGGTACTTCGGGCACGGATGCGGTCAACCTGAATCAGTTGAACAACGCGATGTCGCAGCAACAAAACGCGTTCGGTCAACAGATCGGCAATCTGCAAAACTCGATCAACACCGTTTCGAAGAACGCCTATGCCGGCGTGGCTGCAGCAATGGCCATGCCGAACCTTACGCCTTCGGGTCCGGGGCGCACGGTGGTCGCAGCAGGTGGCGGCTACTACATGGGCGGCAGTGCTGCGGCGATCGGCGTGACGTATCGTTCGCAGAACATGCACTGGCTCGTCAACGGTGGCGTTTCCGTCACGAGCACCGGTAACACGGCTGCTCGCGCTCAGGTCGGCTACGAGTTCTGATCGCCTTCAACCAGGCAAGATAGAGGCACTGCGCTCACGCGCGTGCCTCGTTACATGAAAAAAAGCCACGAACTTGCTCGTGGCTTTTTTCGTTCGCGTGCCTCGAGGCGTCAGCGCATCAGCGCGTCGCCGCCGCCATCGCCTCTTCGGTCAGCCAGAACGACTCCGGCAAATCCTGCTCGTTGAGGTTCAAGCCCTCGCCGCCCCGATCGACAACGATAAAGTCGCTCACGTCGCCCAGTGCGATCAACGGATGATGCCAGACGCCCTTGGCGTAGTTCACGCCTTGCCAGCCGTGCGAGACGAACGCGCGAATCTTCGTGACGTCCAGCTCGCCCACCGGCGCCACGACGACGAGATACGGCTTGTCGTTCAGCGGCACGAAAGCCTGGCTGCCCAGCGGATGCCGCTCGAGCATCTTGATCTCGAACGGCAGCACGCGCGGCTGCCCACGAAAGAGATTGACGAGCGTACGGCCGCTCTCGTCCGTGACGTCCACGTTCGCGAGATCGTGATAGCGGATCGTCGTGCCGAGGTTGATCGGAATTTGCTTCGCGCCCGCAAGCTCGATCACGTCGCCGAACGGCGCGAACGCTTCGCTGGTCAGCGGCTCGATGGTGAGTGTCGTGCCAAGGGCTTGTGTCGTATCGCTCATGCTTTCTCCTTCACCGCGCTCAGGCGAGCGTGCCCCACAGACGCACGCGCGAAACGCCGCCGTCCGGGATGATGTTCAAACGAACGTGCGTAACCGGGCCCAGCGCCGCGAGCTCGCTCTCGAAATAGTGTTGCTTGTCCATTTGCAGCTTCTGCTCGCCGAGCAGTTCCGGCCAGAACATCGCCTGTGTCACGAGCGAGCTGTCCGTGCCGCCCACCACGCGCGCCGCCTGAAACGAGCAGCGGTCGGGATAGTTGCCCTTGAAGTGCGCCGTGTCGACTTCGATCTTCTTGATGATGCCCGGCTGCGCGAGCGCGATGATCGCCCAGTCGTTGCCCGGCTCGCGGCGGCGGCGCGTTTCCCAGCCGTCGCCCATGTTCACGCCGCGACCCGGCATCAGGATGTTGGAGGCGAGTCCAAAGTGCTGGTTGTTGGCCGCCACCAGGTACGCGCCGTTTTCCATGGCCGCGAGGTCGAAGAGCTCCGTGCGGCTCGCGCCCTGCCAATCCATCTGCGGCTGGCCGTAGACGCGCAGACGCGCGATGCCGCCATCCGGATAGATGTTCACGCGCAGGTGCGTGTAAGGCTTGTCGTTCGACACTTCCACGTAGTGGTGGCTGTTGCCGTTCAGCGAGGTCGACGGGACGATCTCCGTCCACTCGGTCGTGGCTCCCGGAGCGCCTTCTGCGACGTACGCGCCTTCAATCGACGCCGCCGGCGGATAGTTGCCGGTGAAGTGGCTCGTGTCGATGTCGAAGCCCTTGATGACGCCAGGGCGTGCGAGCTTGACGATGCACCAGTCGTAGCCGGTCGTGCGCTTGCGGCGCGTTTCCCAGCCGTCCATCCACTTGCCGTGGTCGTCGTACTTGCCCGGGATGAAGACAGCCGGCTCCGGATTGAGCATGCGCTCCTTCGGGGCGAAGAAGTCGTCGCTCGTCTCGAGCGCCTGCGCGCCCAGGCGCGGGTCCGCGAGATTCACGAAGCGCCGCGTGAAATCCGGTGCGTTGGGGTCGAGAGTCGGGAGTGCCATCGTTGTCTTCCTTCGTGTCTTTTCTATAGATCGAAATGAGCGCCGCGCCACACGCAAAACGCGGGGCGCGGCGTCAAGCTCATGCGTCGATCAGCTCGTCGAGCCTGAAGCGCGCGATGCGATAGATCTGGTCGAGGCTCGCGCGCATTTCGTCGGCGCGGGTGTTGTTCACGCGCGACTCGAAATTCGCGATGATGCCGTGGCGGTCGTAGCCGCGCACCGCGAGAATGAACGGAAAGCCGAACTTCTCGCGGTACGCGCTGTTGAGCGCCTGCAGCTTGTCGAATTCTTCCTGCGTGCACAGGTTCAGACCTGCGCCGCTTTGCTCGCGTGTGGACTCGTCAGTCAGCTCGCCACGTACCGCGGCCTTGCCTGCGAGTTCCGGGTGAGCGTTGATGAGCGCAAGCTGCTTCGTTTCGCCTGCGGTTTCCACGGCGCCCGACATCGTGCTGTGCAGCGCGTCGATGCTCGTATAGGGACGCTGCAGCGCCGCCGCTTCCGCCACCCAGGGCGAGTGCTCGAAAATGCCCGAGAGCGCGGCCACGAAAGCATCGGTCGAGGCGTTGTTCAACTGGTCGAGGGTGTAGTGCATTGCCTTCATGCGGCGGCCCCGCGGTGGTCGTTTTGCTGCGGTTGATAGGGATGGTGCTCGCGCCAGTGGCGCGCGATGTCGACACGGCGCGTAACCCACACGCGGTCGTGCTTTTCGATGTGATCGAGAAAGCGCTGCAGTGCACGGATGCGCCCAGGGCGGCCGAGCAGGCGGCAGTGCATGCCGATCGAAAGCATTTTCGGCGCTTCGTCGCCTTCCGCGTAGAGCACGTCGAATGCGTCACGCAGATAGGTGAAGAAGTGATCCGCCGTGTTGAAGCCCTGCGGCGTCGCAAAGCGCATGTCGTTCGTGTCGAGCGTATAAGGCACGATCAGCTGCGGCGTGGTCTTGCCGCCGGACACCTCGACATCCATCCAGAACGGCAGGTCGTCGCCGTAATAGTCGGAGTCGTAGAGGAAACCGCCATGCTCCGCCACGAGGCGGTGCGTATTGGGGCTGTCGCGGCCCGTGTACCAGCCTAGCGGGCGCACGCCCGCCACACGCTCGATCGCTTCCATGCCGAGCTTCATGTGCTCGGCTTCGAGCTCCGGCGTTGCATCCTGATAGTGGATCCAGCGATAGCCGTGGCAAGCAATCTCGTGGCCGAGTTCGACGAACGCGCGCGCCACTTCGGGGCTGCGCTCGATTGCCATGCCAACACCGAACACGGTGAGCGGCAAGCCGCGCTTTTCGAATTCGCGCAAGATGCGCCACACGCCCACGCGCGAGCCGTATTCGTAGATCGACTCCATGCTCATGTGACGCGCCGGATAGGCGGCAGCGCCGACGATCTCGGAGAGGAACTGCTCGGAGGCCGGGTCGCCATGTAGCACGCAGTTCTCGCCGCCCTCTTCGTAATTGAGCACGAACTGCACCGCGATGCGCGCCTGACCGGGCCAGTTAGCCTGCACGGGGTGCCGGCCATAACCGATCAGATCGCGGGGATATTGGGGATCGAGTGGCATGCTAATCGAATCTTTCGAATGAATAACGAAATGTGAAAACCGCGCGGGTGGCCCGCACCTGCCGAAACCGGCTGCACCGGCCGAAATCCTTGCGCCACAAGGCTTTGCATTGCGCCGAAAATGCCGTTTTCAGGATCGGCCCAGTGTAGCTAAATCGTCTTGGCGCGCCCATACGCACCGACAGATAGTGCGGGTCAAGCGATGTGTATGTGCCGGGCGCGCCCCGCCTGGACGAGCGGAGCGCGCGCTGCGCGTTTACCCGTACCGCAACGGCCGCGCCGGCGGAGGCGTTTCGGTGGCGCCCGCCGCATCGGTCGGACTAAAGCGTGCGAAGTCGCCATCGTAGCGCTTCGTCAGGGGGCGCGCGAAGTCGCCCCGCTTGGCCGTCGCGAGGCGCAGCGCGACCAGCGCCTCCACCCATTTCACCGCCGCCGTCACGCCGTCCACCACCGGCACGCCGAGCGCGTCTTCCACCTGCGCGCACAGGCTCGTCATGCCCGCGCAGCCGAGCACGATCGCGTCTGCCCCGTCTTCGTCGAGGGCCCGGCGGCATTCCTCGACGATCGCCCGGCGCGCGGCCGAGCCCGGCTCGTCGAGCTCGAGCACCGCCACGTCGATCGCCCGCACGTTGCGGCAGAAGCGGCTCATGCCGTAACGCTCGGCGAGATGCCACGCCATCGCCTTGGTGCGCGAGAGCGTGGTCACGACCGAGAAGCCCGGCGCGAGCACGCTGGCCGCGTGCATGGCCGCTTCCGCGATGCCCACCACCGGCCCGCGCGCCAGCTCGCGCGCCGCGTACAGCCCCGGATCGCCGAAGCAGGCGATCACGTAGCCGTCGAAGCCCTCGCGCTCGCCCGCCTCCACTTCCGCGAGCAGGCCCGGCGTTGCGAGCGCCTCGTCGTAGTAGCCCTCGATCGAGGGCGGCCCCATCGTCGGGCTCACGGCGACGACTTCCGTGCCGGCCGCAACCACGGCGCGCGCGCACTGTCCCATCGCGGCCGTCATGCGCTGCGTGGTGTTCGGATTGATCAGCTTGATACGCATGTCAGTTCTCTGCTCGTTTCTTCGTCGTTTCGTGGTGGTTGCCGGTTACGCCCGTGCCCGCGCACGTTCGCCCATCGTCAAAGCGCGGTAGAACAGCGCGCCCAACCCCGCGCCGATGAACCACGAGAAGTTCGCCGCGCCGCCAAGCGAGGGCAGCATCACGCAGAGGACCGCAATGACCGCGGCCGGCAGCAGCGCCGACACTGCGCGCCAGTTCACGCCATTCGTGTACCAGTACGCACCCTTCGGCGAGACGGTGTAGAGGTCGTCGACGGCGAGACGCCCACGCTTGACGAGATAGAAGTCTATGATCAGGACACCATACAATGGACCGATGAAGGCACCGAGCACGTCGAGCGTGTAGTGAATCACGGCGGGATTGTTGAAGAGATTCCACGGCGTGATGAAGATCGACGCCACCGCCGCGAGCATGCCGCCCGCGCGCCAGCTGATGAGGCGCGGCGCAACGTTGGAGAAGTCGAACGCCGGGGAAACGAAGTTCGCGACGATATTGATGCCGATGGTCGCAATCGTGAACGTCAGCGCGCCGAGAATGACGGCCGTGGGATGATCGATGCGGCTCACCGTTTCCACGGGATCAGTAATCAGTTGTCCGAACACGGGCAGCGTGGCCGAGGTCGTGATCACCGTGACGATCGAGAACGCGAGGAAGTTGACGGGCAAGCCCCAGAAGTTGCCGCGATGCACGCTCCTGAGCGATTTTCCATAGCGCGAGAAGTCGCCGAAATTGAGCATCGGTCCCGAAAAATACGACACCACGAGCGAAACCGCGGTAATCATCACCGGTATCACCTCCGTGCCGTGATACTTCACGCCGCCGAGATTCAGGCCGATGTTGTGCCAGCCCGCGCGGTACACCATGTAGCCGGCCAGGATGAACATCACGGCATAAACGGCCGGACCCGCGAAGTCGATGAACTTCTTGATGGTCTCCATGCCGTTCCAGAACACCAGCGCCTGCAGCACCCACAGCGTCATGAAACCGGCCCAGCCCATGGTCGAGAGGCCCAGCATGCCGTGCTTGTGCACGTCGGCGTAAGGCATCAGTTGCGGCACGAACTTGAGCACGACGATCACGAGCGCGCTCGACGCGAGATAAGTTTGGATTCCATACCATGCCACTGCGATCAAGCCGCGAATGACGGCAGGAATGTTCGCACCGAGCACGCCGAAGGTGCCCCGGCACGCCACCGGATACGGCACGCCGTGGCGCTGGCTGGGCCGGGCAATGAGGTTGCAGAGCACGTTGACGAGCGAGATGCCGACGATCAGCACCAGCAGCACCTGCCAGCTTGTGAGGCCGAGCGCGAAGAGGCTGCCCGCGAACACATAGCCGCCGACGCTGTGCACGTCGGACATCCAGAACGCGAAGATGTTATAAGCACCCCACGTCTGCTCCTTGAGCGGGGCGAGGTCGTGGTTATAAAGGCGCTCGCTGTAGCCGGCCGGCAGCCGCATGCTGTCTGCCGTCTCGCTGCTTTCGGATGAATCGAAGGTGGGCACTGCCGGACTGCCTGGTGACGCGCTGAACTGAGCCATGATCCGCTCCTTGGGATGGATACGCCGACGGAAAAAAGACGCCTGAAACGCCTCGAAACTCGCGCTGCGCCGCATGCTGCGGCCGCCGCGATGTCTGCGGATGGCTCGGGCTCGAGGTGCGAGCGGCTTGCCCCCACCTGGCGTCCGGCTCGACGCCCCAGGCACCGCGCCGGTCGCGCCTCGCGCGCGCCCTGCTCGCCGTGCTGCCTGCCCTGCGCTCGCCGTCGCGGCGAGCGCTGCCAACATCATTTTTCCCTGCGCGCGGCGGCCTGCATTGCGCCCCGCCGCGCGTGTCTCCAGTTCCATTCAGCCCGACGCGTCCGCCCTTCGCGCAAACGCCGCCGTCATGCTTCAGTATTCGTTTCCGCCCGGCACCATGCCCCTCAGCGCTGGCGGAAAACTGCTTGCCCCTTCCTCAACGTCCTGCCGTGGCAGCGGCGCGCGTGCCAAACACGTCCTGCAAATCCACCGCTGCGCCCGCCGGACGGTCGAGCATCTTCAGCTCGACGCCCTGCAGGTGCCGCGTCATCAGCGCAGCGGCTTCCTGTGCCTGTCCGGCTTCCAGCGCCTCGATGATCGCCTCGTGGTCGTCGAACGAGCACGGGCTGCGCCCCGGCGACTCGTAAAGCGCGGAAATCAGCGTCGAGCGCGCCACGAGGCCATTCAGGCAATCGCACAGCACCGTATTGGCGGTCAGTGCGGCCAGCTCGGTATGGAACTCGCCCGACAGGCGGATCCAGGCCGGATAGTCGCGCCCCTCGAACGCCCTGCGCTCGCGCCGGATGGTCTCGCCAATGCTCTTCAGCCTTCGGTTGCCATGCTGCGCGCTACAAATGCGTTGCACCACTGCGAGCTCGATGATGCGCCGCATCTCGAACACCTCGTGCACCTCCTGGAGCGACGGGCTTGCGACGAACGCGCCACGGTTCGGCTCCAGATCGACAAGGTGGTCGCTCGCGAGCAGCGAAAGCGCCTGGCGGATCGGCCCGCGCTTGACAGTGAACACTTCGCACAACTGCGCTTCCGTGAGCTTCGCGCCAGGCGGCAAACGATGCTCGAGGATCGCGGCGCGGATGCGCGCGGCGATGGTCTCGGGTTTCGTGCCGGTCGCGTTGGCTTCGGTATCGGCGTTTCGCATGTCTCTCACCTTGATGTTGGGTATCCTAGTTTGGACATAAAGATTGTCAACAATTTTCTCGACAAACCTGGGGAAGATACTCAGGCTCGCGCCGTATTCGCGCGCCCAATTTCCGTGAAACCCTCGTCGTTACAGGATATTGCGCACCATTCCTGTGAAGAGATGACCAATTTTGGCTCATTTTTGTCAACAATTTTGGGCGGCATGGTATCCAGAGCATTCGACCAGGTCCCGTTTTGGTGGCTGTTAGTTGCATATTTAGCCCTGGAAAAAAGCGCCCGGAGGCGCTCGTGCAGAATCAGGATCTTCGCTGTCAGCCCAGATACGGGTAGTCGCTCATGGCGAGCTCGAAGCCGTGAGCGTCGGCGCTCAGCTGCGCCTGCGCGCCGAACGGCAACGTGACCATGTTCTCGATGTGGCCGAACGGCAGGCCCGTGATGACGGGAATCCCCACCACCGAGCGCACTTGCTCGACCATCGCGTTAAGGTCGTAGCCGTTGTCGTAATCGAACGGCTTGCCGCCGGAAAAGTCGCCGAGCACCAGCGCCTGCTGACGCGCGAGAATGCCCGACAGGTGGAGCTGATACAGCATCCGCTCCACCCGGAACGGCTGCTCGTTGACGTCCTCGACAAACAGGATCCCGCCCTCCACCGGCGGCATATAAGGCGTGCCGACGAGCGACGTGAGCACGGCAAGATTGCCGCCCCACAACATGCCAGAGACGTTCGCGTGCTGCGCCTGCGGCGCCTTCACCTTGACCGTGAATTCGGGCTTCGTGAGCGCATCCCAGAAGTGATGCATCGTGAAGCCGTTCAATTCGGGCGCACCGAAATCGCTCACGAGCATCGGGCCGCCGAATGTCTTGAGCCCCGCGCGCGCGTAGAGCGCCAGTTGAATCGCGGTGAAGTCGCTATGTCCGACGAATGCGATGGGCTCTCCGGCGAGGCGCTTTTGCAAGCCGTCGTAGTCGAGTCCGTGCAGGATGCGCACGGCGCCGTAGCCGCCGCGCACGGCGAGCACGATATCGGGCAAGTCGCGCCCGGGGTCGGCAAGGCGGTTCAGTTCGGCGGCGCGCTGGCCGTCGGTGCCGGCAAAGCGCTGAAAGCGCCGCTCGGTCGCCTCGACGCCCTCCACGCGGTGGCCCTCGGCGCGAAGCCGCGCAATCGCGCGGTGCACGGCGTCCGGGTCATGTGGATAGCCTGACGGCGCAATGAGTTCGATGGTGCGATGCAAGGTCATGGTCAACGAATTCTGTGGTCTGTGGCCGCGCCATGCGCCTGTCACGACGCGGGCTCGCGGCCGCCAGCAGCTATTATCCGTTGTTATCGATCGTTACCGCTCGTCATCGGCAACGCCCGGCCCCATCCCGGCGGCGCGGCGCGCTTCGCGGCTCGCACGGCGGCGCTCCGCGAAGAAAGAGCGCAGCGCGTCGCCGCACTCGGTCTCGAGCACGCCGCCCACCACGCTCGTGTGGTGGTTGAGCTGGCCATTCGAAAATGCATCGACGACACTGCCGCACGCCCCGGTCTTCGGGTCGCGCGCGCCGTACACGACGCGCGCGATACGCGCGTGCATGATTGCGCCGGCGCACATGAGGCAAGGCTCCAGGGTCACATAGAGCTCGCAGCCGGGCAAGCGGTAGTTGCTCAATGCCGTACCCGCGGCGCGCAATGCGGCCATTTCGGCGTGCGCCGATGGATCGTGCGCGCCAATCGGATGATTGAAGCCTGTCGCGATCACCTCGTCTGCGCGCACCAGCACGGCGCCGACGGGCACTTCGCCCGCCGCGCGCGCCGCTTCGGCGGCCGCCAGCGCGAGGTGCATGAAATGGCGGTCACGCTCGGTGACGGGCTCCGCCTGAGGTTCGGTGGATTCGGGTTGTGGCGCGGCATCGCCCCGCAATGGCTCAGGGCGCTCGTCGATGCTTTTGTCGACCTCGCCCGCAGGCGTGCCGGCCTGCACGCTCACGCGGCCCCCGCCGCGACGCCCTGCTCGAGCGTCGCACGTTCAGACAGGCGCTCGGCGATGCGGCGACGGTACTCGTGCGGCACCACCAGCGGGCCGCCGCGCAAGGACTCGAGCGCCATGTCGAGCGCCAGCATGCGGGCACGTAGCCGGCACTGCTCGGCCTTGTCGCTCACCTTGGCGAGTTCTTCCTCGAGATCGCGCAATGCGCGCAGCTGTTCGACCGCAGGCGGCACGAAGCCGGCATTCTTCAGAATGCGGTTCGCCACGCGCACCTCTTCGGGCACGAAGGGGTCGTCGTCGAGCGCCTGGGGCGCTCCAACGCCCGGCAAGTCGTCGAACTCGCCGCGCGCGGCGGCGGCGGCAATCCGTTGTTCGACGAGGGCATCAAGCAATTTCATCTGCAGTCCACTACGTTGCGGCTCACGCATTCTATCAGGGTAACACCTGGAAGACCCCCCGCGTCTGACATGGTCGACGTCAGACTCCGACAGATTGACAACGATGAAATTTGATGCGTAGCGCATGCCGCGACTCGGCGCTGGAAAGCCGGAATCGTCTGATTGGAGTGCGTGCCGCAGCTAGCTTATCGTGGAGCCCGCTCCGCTCTGGCCGCGTTCGAACGGCGACCCGGCAGATCCCATCCGCTTTCAGGCTCGACTCAAGCTCAAACCACGATGAAACATGTTTCGACTCTCGGCGCGTCGCCGGCTTTCGGTGCACATGCCGGCACGCTTCGCCGTCTTTCGCGCCGGTGTCTCGCCGCGCGGCGGTTGCGGCTTGGGGCCGCCTGTGTCCTGCTGGCCGCCAGCCTTTCCGGTTGCGGCGTGTTCTGCTCCGCAGGGGGCGGCAGCGGCGGCGGTTTCGCGGGCGCTTGCGGAGTGGGAACGGGAATGAGATTCTGAGGCGCCATTGATGGCAGCCGCGCCGGCACCGGGTGGTCCATCCGGTACCGGCCTGAAACGGCCAGCGCCGCTTATCCCTTGACTATCCGTCCCATCGCGTCGACCACGATGCTCACGTTCTTCTCGTTGAGCCCCGCGACGCACATGCGGCCCGAGCGCAGGATGTACACCCCGAACTCCTCCTTCAGACGCTCGACCTGATCCGCGCTCAAGCCCGTGTACGTGAACATGCCGCGTTGCTTCACATAGCGCGACAGCGCCTCGCCGCTGATGTGCGCGGCAAGCCCGTCGTGAATCGCCTGACGCATGCGCGCGATGCGCTCGCACATGGCCGCCAGCTCCGTCTCCCACGATGCCTTGAGTTCGGGGTTCGTGAGCACACGCGCGACGATCTTCGCGCCGTGCGTCGGCGGATTGCTGTAGTTCGAGCGTACTGAGCCCGTGAGCTGCCCGAGCACGCGCTCGGCGGCCGCGGCATCTTCGCAGATCACGTGCAGGCCGCCGCAGCGCTCGCCGTACAGCGAGAAGTTCTTCGAGAACGAGTTCGCCACCAGCGCCGGCACGCCGCGCCGGCCGAGCTCGCGCACCGCGAAGGCGTCGGCGTCGAGGCCCGCGCCGAAGCCCTGATACGCCATGTCGACGAACGGCAGCAGATCGCGCTTTTGCAGCACGTCGATCAGCTGGGTCCATTGCGCCTCGTCCAGATCCACGCCGGTCGGGTTATGGCAGCAGGCGTGCAGGAGCACCACACTCTTCGCCGGCAGCGCGTCGATGGCCGAGAGCATCGCCTCGAACTTCAGGCCGCCCGTGGCTTCGTCGTAGTACGGGTACGTGTTCACCACGAAGCCCGCACGCTCGAAGATGAAGCGATGGTTCTCCCACGTGGGGTCGCTCACCCAGACCTGGCTCTGCGGAAAATAGCGCTTGATGAAATCGGCGCCCACCTTGAGCGCGCCCGAACCGCCGAGCGTCTGCACCGTGGCGATCCGGTTCGCCGCGCGCGACGGACACTGCGCACCGAACACGAGTGCCTGCACGGCGTCGCGGTATTGGGCGAAACCGGCCATCGGCAGATACGGCTTCGGACCGGGCTCGGCCAGGATCGCCGCTTCGGCGGCATGGACCGCCTGCATCACCGGCAAACGGCCATCGTCGTCGAAATAGATGCCAATGCTCAGATTGACCTTGTTCTGCCGCGGATCTTTCTGGAAGTTCTCGTTGAGCGAGAGGATCGGGTCGCCGGGATAGGCATCGATATGTTCGAACATGGCGTTTGCTTGACGGTTGCTTGCGGGTTATGGGCGGTTACGAAGTGCTGGCCGGAACCATGGGATTCATCGTGCGGCGATGCTCAGCGCGTCTGGACGCTGCCCTGCAGCGCCGGCACCGCGCCGCGGCGCCAGAAACGATACGCGAGCGCGAGCACCACCAGCCAGACCGGAATCAGGTAGACGGAAATCCGCAGATCCGGAATCAGATACATTACAACGAGAATACCCGCGAGGAACACCAGGCACAGGTAATTCGTGAGCGGATAGCCGAGGCTCTGAAAACGCGTCGTCTGGCCCGCGCGAGCCTTCTCGCTGCGGAACTTCAGGTGAATCAGGCTGATCATCGCCCAGTTGATGATGAGCGCGGACACCACGAGCCCCATCAGCAGCTCGAACGCCTTGCCCGGCATGAAGTAGTTGATGATCACGCAAGCAGCCGTCGCAACCGCCGTCACGGCAAGCGCCGCCAGCGGAATGCCGCGCCGGTTCACCTTGAGCAGCGCGCGGGGCGCGTTACCCTGCTGCGCGAGGCCGTAGAGCATGCGGCTGTTGCAATAGACGCCGCTGTTGTAGACGGAGAGCGCCGCCGTGAGCACCACGACGTTGAGCACGTTCGCGACCAGATTGCTGTTCATCGCGTGGAAGATCAGCACGAAGGGGCTACCGCCCGAGACGACCTTTTCCCACGGATAGAGCGAGAGCAGCACGCCCAGCGCGCCCACGTAGAAAATCAGGATGCGATAGATCACCTGATTGGTTGCGCGCGGGATCGTGTGCGAGGGATCGTCGGCTTCCGCGGCGGTGATGCCGACGAGTTCGAGGCCGCCGAACGAGAACATGACGACGGCCATCGACATCACGAGACCCGACATGCCGTGGGGGAAGAAGCCGCCGTGGCGCCAGAGGTTCGAGACGCCCGCCTCCGGCCCGGCCGAGCCCGAGAGCAGCAGCCAGCCGCCGAACGCGATCATGCCGACGATCGCCAGCACCTTGACGATCGCGAACCAGAATTCGAGCTCGCCGTATGACTTGACGCTCGCGAGGTTGACGCCGTTGATCACGACGAAGAAGACGAGCGCCGAAATCCAGGTCGGCAGGGTCGGCCACCAGTAATGCATGTAGATGCCGACGGCCGAGAGCTCGGCCATGCTCACGAGCACGTAGAGCACCCAGTAGTTCCAGCCCGAAATGAAGCCGGCGAACGGACCGAAGTATTTGTCGGCGAAATGGCTGAACGAACCGGCGACGGGCTCGTCGACGACCATCTCGCCCAGTTGCCGCATGATGAAGAACGCGACGATGCCCGCGATGGCGTAGCCGAGCAGCACCGAGGGGCCGGCGGTCTGGATCGTCTGCGCGATGCCGAGAAACAGTCCGGTGCCGATCGCACCGCCCAGCGCGATCAGTTGGATATGGCGATTCTTGAGGCCGCGCTTCAGATGACCATTCTGGTCGCCGCTCAGGTCACCGCCCGGTGCACTTCGGCCATGTGTATTGTTTGAAACCATGTCTCTTCCTGTCTCTTCTTTATCGATGCGCCCGCTGGGAGTCCGGATGGAACTCCTGCGCGGCCACGCGAAATAAAATTGCGCGCGCAATCTTCTGCGCTGGCGCGCTCCCAAGGCCGTCAGCATTGACCGACAGCCCCGTCAGGTCCGGCAAGTGTATAGGCGGAGCGGAAAAATATGATTTCATCTGATACGCAGGCAAACCCTGATTGGTACAATTTCATTTCGCATTGGCCACATCCAGGGCAAGAAAAGTGCAAAACCTCACCCTAGACCCCATCGATCTGCGGCTCCTCGCCGCGCTTCAAGAGCACGGACGCGCCTCGAATCTCGAATTGGCCGCCGCCGTCAAGCTCTCGCCCGCGCAGACGCTCAGGCGCCATCGCCGGCTCGAGGAACTGGGCATCATCAAGCGCTACGAGACGCGGCTCGACGCCCAGGCGCTAGGCTTCGGCGTAGTCGCTTTCATTCAGGTGACGATGGAGCGCGGGCACATGCGCGAGCTCGTCAAGTTCAAGGAGCTCGTCGCGAAGCTGCCGCAGGTGCAGGAGTGCTATTCCGTGACCGGCGATATCGACTACGTACTGAAGGTGGTGGCGCGCGATCTCAAGGCGCTGTCCGAATTCCTGCTCGACACGCTCATGCGCGCACCCGGCGTGAGCAGCGTGCATTCGATCGTTTGCCTCGATGAGCTCAAGGGCACGAGCGCCATGCCGTTGCAGGAGTGAGCAGAGCGTGAGACGGACTCGCTGGGGATAAGTCCCGTGCGGACGTGCAATTTTATCTCATTTGCATGGCTCGTATGAGGGATGATTGTGCTTTCGGGGCTGAAAAGGGCCATGGAAGGTCTGTCTCCACCGGCGCGAGCCCATGGGGCATCGGCCGGCCGCCGACAAGATCCAGAGCCGCAAATTCGTGATTGTCTCGGCCGATACGCCAGGGGCGGTAGATGGCCGCGGCCCGCGCCCGTCGTCGACCCGCAATGAGCATTGTGGAGTAGCATACCCAGCTTTCGGGCACCGCCCTCCGACACGCTCGCGCCCTGCCGCCACGCCCTTTTCGTCGCACCATGTCCCTCGATTACGCCACGGTCGAAGCGTTGCGTTCGCGCCACCCCGCATGGCGCCTGTTGCGATCCGATCATGCGCCCCTCGCCATTAGTTTCCTCTATCGCGTTTTCGTCGCGCCGAACGTGCGCGTCATCCCTGCCCCGATGCTCGCCGAAGCGCTCGAGGACGAACTTTATGCAGTGCGCGAGCAGCTCGGCAGCGCAACCTACCCGAAGTCCGGGCTCGACTATCTGAACGACTGGGCCAGCTCGGAGAAAGGATGGTTACGCAAGTTCTACAGGCAGGGTTCGGACGAGCCGCAGTTCGACCTGACGCCTCCGGCGGAGAAAGCGATCGCCTGGCTCGGCACCTTGACCGAGCGCAACTTCGTCGGCACCGAATCTCGCCTGCTGACGCTCATGGAGCTGCTTCGCCAGATGAGCGAGGGCAGCGAGGTGGACCCAGCGAAACGCCTCGTCGAGCTGTACGCGCGGCGCAGCCAGCTCGATGGCGAAATCGCCCGCGTTGAAGCCGGAGAAGTGCGGCTGCTCGACGACGCCGCGCTCAAGGACCGCTTCCAGCAGTTCATGCAGATGGCACGCGACCTTCTGACCGACTTCCGCGAGGTCGAGCAGAACTTCCGCCAGCTCGACCGGCGCGTGCGCGAGCGCATTGCACTCTGGGACGGTTCGAAGGGCGCGCTCATCGACGAAATCATGGGCGAGCGCGACGCGATCGCGGATTCCGACCAGGGCAGCAGCTTCCGGGCGTTCTGGGAATTCCTGATGTCGAGCCGCCGTCAGGACGAGCTTTCCGAACAGCTCGAGCGCGTGCTTACGTTGCCGGCGCTGGCGGAAATGAAGCCCGATGCGCGCACGCGGCGCGTCCACTACGACTGGCTCGAAGCGGGTGAGCACACCCAACGCACCGTCGCGCAGCTTTCGCAGCAGCTTCGACGCTTTCTCGACGACCAGGCCTGGCTCGAAAATCGCCGCATCATGGATATCCTGCGCGGCATCGAAGCGAAAGCGCTCGCACTGCGTGAGACACCGCCTGCAGGCGAGATCATGCAGATCGAGACGGCGTCGTCCGCGATCGACCTGCCGTTGGAGCGGCCGCTCTTCACGCCGGCGTTTCATCCAGTGATCGCCAACGTCGCGCTCGAGGCAGGCGATGCAGATCTCGACGCTTCGGCGCTCTACGCGCAAATCGTCGTCGACCGCGCCCGGCTCGCGCAGAACATCCGCCGATGCCTGCAGGATCGGTCGCAAATCACGCTCGCCGAACTCGCCGCATTGCAGCCTTTCGAGCACGGACTGGCCGAGCTCGTTGCCTATCTGCAGCTCGGCACCGCCGGCGAATCGTTTCGCTCGAGCGTCGACGAGAGCGTTACAGACACGATCGAGTGGGACGCGAACGGCGAAGAAGGATCGGCGGTGCGCAAACGCGCAAGGATGCCACGCGTGATTTTCGTGAGGTAACGATGAAGGAAGAACGGCAAGAGGCCACACTCGGCGATGCGGGCTTGTCCATCCTGTCGATCACACTCCTCAAAGGGGTGATCTATCGCGAAGACGACGAGCGAACCTGGGCGGCGCTGCTCGAATTGCAGGCGCGCGTGCGCGACTACGTCACCATTCTCGGCCTCGAGCTCGTACTCGACGAAGCAGAAGGCTATGCGTTCGTCAAAAGCCGCCCCGAGGCCGACAAGAACGATTCGGATAACGATGCGCCAAGGCTGCCGCGCCTCGTCGCGCGGCGCCCGCTCTCGTTCCCCGTCAGCCTGCTGCTCGCACTCCTGCGAAAAAAGCTCGCCGAATCCGATGCCGGCGGCGGCGACACGCGGCTCGTCCTCACGCGCGAGGAAATTGTCGAGCTCGTTCGCGTATTTCTGCCAGATAGCAGCAACGAGGCACGGCTCGTCGACCAGATCGACACGCAGATCAACAAAATCGTCGAACTCGGATTCCTGCGCCGCATGAAGACGACGGGCGGGCCGCCCGCGTTCGAAGTACGCCGCATCCTGAAGGCGTTCGTCGACGCCCAATGGCTGCTCGACTTCGATGCGCGGCTTGTCGGCTACCGTACTCACATCGACGCCACGGCAACGCCGGCGGCCAACGCGGAGGCCCGCGATGAATGAGCCGCGCACGCTCGGCCTCGACTTCGCCACCGACGACACGCTCACGGGCTTTCGCCTGGAACGGCTAGAGGTCTTCAACTGGGGCACCTTCGATGAGCGCGTCTGGACGCTGCGGGTGGACGGTCGCAACGCGCTGCTCACGGGCGACATCGGCTCGGGCAAATCGACGCTCGTCGACGCGATCACGACGCTCATCGTGCCTGCGCAGCGCATTGCGTACAACAAGGCGGCTGGCGCCGACAGCAAAGAACGCACGCTGCGCTCCTACGTGCTCGGCTACTACAAGTCCGAGCGAAACGAAGTGACCGGCACAGCGAAACCTGTGAGCCTGCGCGACCAGAACAGCTACTCGGTAATCCTGGGCGTATTTCGCAACACTGGCTACGATGCGACCGTCACGCTCGCGCAGGTGTTCTGGATGAAGGACATGCAGAGCCAGCCCGCGCGTTATTTCGTCTGCGCCGAACGCGATCTGTCGATTGCTGCAGACTTCTCGCACTTCGGCAGCGACATCGCACAATTGCGCAAGAAGCTGCGCGGACTCGGCGCCGAAATCGAGGATACGTTTCCGAAGTACAGCGCCTGGTTCCGGCGACGCTTCGGCATCGAGAACGAGCAGGCTCTCGAGCTCTTCCACCAGACGGTATCGATGAAATCGGTCGGCAACCTGACCGACTTCGTGCGCAGCCACATGCTCGAGCCGTTCGACGTGGCAGCGCGCATTGGCGCCCTCGTCACGCACTTCGAAGATTTGAGCCGCGCGCACGAGGCCGTGCTCAAAGCCAAGCGCCAGGTCGAACTGCTCGCGCCGCTCGTAGCCGACTGCGACCGTCATAGCGAAGACGCGCACGTGCTCGAAGGTTGGCGCGCATGCCGCGACGCATTGAAGCCCTGGTTCGCGGGAATCAAGCTCGCCCTGCTGGAGCGACGCCTTCGACTACTCGACGAAGAGCGCACGCGCGGGACGGCGCGCAAGGCACGGCACGAGGAAGCACGCGACATCGCGCGGCAACAGGTAGACGACCTTCGACGCGCCGTCGCGGCTCACGGCGGTGAGCGCATCGAACTGCTCGAGACCGAGATCCGCGAGTTCGAACGCGAGAGTACTCGCCGCCGCGAGCGCGCAAAACGTTACGCGGATATCGTCGCGACGCTCGGTGAGGTGGCTGCCTCCGACGAGGTGGCTTTCGCCTCGCAGCACCGGCGCATTGCTGAACTGCGCGCCACGCTCGTCGAGCAAGAGGCCGAAACGCAGAACGCGATCACCGAACAGAGTGTGGCATTTCGCGAAGGCAGAATCCGGCGCAACGCGCTCGACGAGGAGATCGCAAGCCTCAAGGCTCGGCGCAATAACATTCCGAAAGAGCAGGTGACACTGCGCGCGGGCCTGTGTGCTGCGCTCGGCCACGACGAGGACGCGCTGCCGTTCGCGGGCGAGCTCATCCAGGTCCGCGACGACGCGCGTGACTGGGAGGGTGCAGCCGAACGCGTATTGCGCGGCTTCGGTCTGTCGCTGCTCGTGCCCGACGAACACTACGCCGAGGTGGCCGCCTGGGTCGACCGCACCCACCTGGGAAAGCGCCTTGTCTACTACCGTGTGCGCCCCCCGCGCGCGGCCGACGAAGGCGAACTGCACCGCGATTCGCTCGTGCGCAAACTTGCCATCAAACCCGATTCGCCGGTCTATGCATGGCTCGAACGCGAGATCGGACGCCGCTTCGATTACGCATGCTGCGCAACGCCGGAGCAGTTCCGCCGCGAGACGCGCGCGCTCACGCGCGCCGGCCAGACCAAAGCACCGGGTGAGCGCCACGAGAAGGACGACCGTCACGCGCTCGACGATCGCAGCCGCTACGTGCTCGGCTGGAGCAATACGGCCAAGATCGCGGCGCTCGAAGCGCAACGGCGCGCGCTCGATGCGCATCTGGGTGAGATCGGGCAGAAGCTCTCAGATGCGCAGCACGAGCAATCGCAGCTGCGCATGCGGCTCGAAGCGCTCGCGCGCGCCGGCGAGTTCGTCGATTTTCGCGACATCGACTGGGGAAGTTGCGCCGCCGCCATCGCGCGCCTCAAGGACGAAAAAGCCCAGCTCGAAGCGGCCAGCGACATGCTGGCCGTGCTGACGGCACAGCTCGAATCTGCCCAAGTCGCATTGAAGACAAGCGAAGACACGATCTCGGCAACAGACGCCGAACTCGGCGCTATCGACGCCAGGCGCGAGTCGGCCGAGACGTTGCGCGACGAGACGCGCATGCTGGCAGCCGAGGTGGAAGCCGCGCTTGCCGCCCGCATCGATGCGCTGCGCGTGGAAATCCTCGGCGACCATCAGCTTTCGGTCGAATCGTGCGATAACCGCGAGCGTGACGTACGCGAGGCGCTGACGACGCGCATCGACAACGAAACCAAAGCACTCGGCCGGCTCGCCGAGAAAATAGTCAAGGCCATGTCCACCTTCAAGGACGCCTACCAGCTCGAGACGGCCGATTTCGACGCGAGCCTCGAAGCGGCGTTCGAATACCGCGAGATACTCGCGCGCATCGAGGCCGATGACCTGCCCCGCTTCGAAGCACGCTTCAAGGAATTGCTGAACGTCAACACCATCAATGAGATCGCCAACTTCCATGCGCAGCTCGCGCGCGAGCGGGAGACGATCAAGGAAAGAATTACGCGCATCAACGAATCGCTGACGCAGATCGACTACAGTGCGGGCCGGTATATCGTGCTCGAGACGCAGCCAAGCCCCGACGCCGAGATTCGCGACTTCCAGAGCGACCTTCGCGCGTGCACCGAAGGCGAATTGACGGGCTCAGACGACGCACAGTACTCGGAGACGAAGTTCCTGCAGGTCAAGCGCATCATCGATCGCTTCCGCGGCCGTGAAGGTCTGACGGACCAGGATCGCCGCTGGAGCGCGAAGGTCACCGACGTGCGCAACTGGTTCCTGTTCGCGGCAAGCGAGCGCTGGCGCGAGGACGACAGCGAATACGAACATTACTCGGACTCCGGCGGCAAATCAGGTGGCCAGAAGGAAAAACTCGCCTATACGATCCTGGCGGCCAGCCTGGCCTACCAGTTCGGCCTCGAATGGGGCGCGGTGCGTTCGCGTTCGTTCCGTTTCGTCGTCATCGACGAGGCCTTCGGCCGCGGCTCCGATGAATCGGCGCAGTACGGCCTGAAGCTGTTTCAGAAGCTCAACCTGCAACTGCTGATCGTCACACCATTGCAGAAAATCCACATCATCGAGCCGTTCGTGTCGAGCGTTGGCTTCGTCCACAACGACGGCGGACGCGAATCGAAGTTGCGTAACCTGTCGATCGACGAATACCGCGCAGGCAAAGCGCAGGCGGATCGATGAGCTGGACGACTCCGGCCGATCTGCGGGCCCGGCTCGAACGCCGCTGGGCACGCGGCGAATGGCTACGCAGCCTCGTCGATCCTGGCGATGACCTGTTTCCCCTGCGCCTATCGCTAACGGCTCCAAGCTCCGTCGAACTAGCCTCGCAATTCGAGTCCGTGCGCGCATGGATAGCGGAACTCGCGGAGATGCCGCACGTGCGCATCGAATGGCGCGAGCTCAATCACCGGATTCTGGGCGCGCAGCGCGTGCCGCAGGTGGCCTGGGTGGATAGCCTCGACGACGCGCTCGCGCTCATCGGCAAACGCCGCGACGCAGCGCGGTTCGAACGGCTGATCGAGATAACGCGCATCCGGCAACCGATGCTCGTCGCATGGCTCGCGAAGTCCCCCATGCAGGCGCTCGAGCTCGCAGACGACTGGGAAAGGCTCCTCGCCATCGTCGACTGGGTGGGAGCGCACCCGCGCCCCGGCATCTTTCTGCGCCAAATGGACGTCGCCGGCGTCGACACCAAGTTCGTCGAAACGCGGCGCGGCGTGCTCGCGCAATGGCTCGACCTGGTGCTGTCGCCGGATGCAATCGACCGAGATCGAACCGGCGTCGGACAATTCGCCACCCGGTACGGCTTCCGCGACAAACCATTGCGCATCCGGTTTCGCGTGCTCGACGAGCGGCTTGGCGTGGTGGCGGGCGCTCCGCTTGCGGACATCGCGCTGGACGCCGAAAGCTTCGCGCGCGTTGCGCTGCCCTGCAAGCACGTATTCATCACCGAGAACGAGACCAATTTTTTGGCCTTCCCGAATGTCGCTCAATCGATTGTGTTGTTTGGCGCGGGCTACGGCTGGGAGGCACTCGAACCGGCACGATGGCTCACCGGGTGTGCGCTTCATTACTGGGGGGACATCGACACGCACGGCTTCGCAATCCTGGATCAATTGCGCAGCCGCTTTGCCCATGTCGAATCGTTCCTGATGGACCGTGCGGCGCTGCTGGCACACGAAGCGTTCTGGGGAGAGGAAGACGACCAGGTCACACGCGACCTGCTGCGACTCAAGGCCGACGAAAAAGCGCTGTTCGATGACCTGCGTGACAACCGGATACGCCGTGGCCTGCGGCTCGAGCAGGAACGAGTCGGATTCGGGTGGGTTACGGCGGCCCTCAGGGCGCTGGATGCCACGTAGTACTGCTGCCAAAGAGCACGGCAAGCACAGCACAACCTGTAAACTTGCGGCTAACTATTCTCGTCTCGCGGCGGGCTAACCCATTCTCTCAATCTCAACTCAAGACTGCGCTATAAGCGACGAAATATGCAAACCGTTGCGGTATTGGACTTCGAAACTACCGGGCTTTCACCCAATCTGGGCGATCGAGCTACTGAAATTGCTGTCATCCTTTTGCGTGACGGGCAAATCGTCGACCGCTACCAGAGTTTGATGAATGCAGGCAGACGCATACCGTCCGATGTCGTCGCACTCACTGGCATCACGAACGACATGATCGCGTCGGCTCCCACTGCGTCGAAAGTCATGATGGAAGCTGCAGCATTTGTTGGAAGTCATCCCGTCGTCGCGCACAATGCCGGCTTCGACAAGCGGTTTTGGCAAGCAGAGCTCGGGCATCTCGGTGTGGCAGCGGAGCATGCCTTTGCTTGCACGATGCTAGTGGCCAGGCGGATCTACCCAGACGCTCAAAGTCACCGCCTATCGACGCTGGCGCAGATGCTGCGATTGCCAAAAACCGGGCGTGCCCACAGAGCGATGGTTGACGCCGACATGGCCTGTCATCTCTGGTGCCGCTTGCAACACGACATCGCAGAAACTTACGGTCTGGATCGAGTTGATCACGGACTTATGACTCGCTTGCAAAAAACCAGTAAGTCTAAGGTAGCGACGTTTCTGGGTTCATTCGCCGCCGACAGGCGTTGAATCGGCAACCACCTTCCTGATGTTTGCGTACTCCCGGATGTAGTCCGGACCGTCGCTAGAATCCGAGGCAGGAAAGTGCTGGGCTACTTCTTGCGCTCGAGCGAGCTGTGGTGCGACGTTCGCGAATTGATACCGTCACCCGCGGTGACGGTACTCCCCTTGAAAAGCCGGGAAGCCCGGCAGCGGCACGCCAGAGCATTGGGTAAGATTCGCTGCACCGCAAAATGACCGGATCATTCACTCGCCGACTTCGCCCCGAAAAGTTCTGCTGATCGTCATGCGCCCGCGATTCATTGGCTAGTCTTTTATTGACAAATGGATAAAAAACACAACAAAATCCGGGTACGATGCCTTCCACCGACAATACGCTCGAACAAGCCGTCCTGGCGCTCGCCGAGCGCCAGCCGTTGCTGCGCGCCCGCGATCTAGTCAAACAAGGGCTGCCGAGCATGGTACTCAGCCGGCTCGTTGCGGCGGGCAAGCTCGAACGTGTCGCCCGCGGAGTCTATAGCCTACAAGGGCGCGCACCCAGCGAGCATCGATCACTGGCCGAATCCGCACTGCGCGTACCGCGTGGCGTGGTGTGCCTGCTGTCGGCGCTGCGCGTCCACGGCATCGGCACACAGGCCCCCTTCGAGGTCTGGATCGCCATTCCCCCACATACGCCCACGCCGCGCCTGGACCAGCCGGCCCTGCGCGTTGTGCGCATGTCAGGCGCAGCCCTGACAGAGGGTATCGACCACCTGGAGATCGATGGCGTACAGGTGCCCGTGTTCAACTTGGCCAAGACGGTGGCAGACTGCTTCAAGTACCGCAACAAGATCGGCCTTGACGTAGCTCTAGAAGCGCTGCGCGATGGCTGGTCGCAGCGCAGGCTCACGATGGACGCGCTCTGGCACTATGCGACAGTGAACCGCGTGAGCAATGTCATGCGCCCCTATCTGGAGAGTGTGACCACATGAGCCGCAACCTCGCAGCCTCCATTCGGGCCCGGTTGAAGCAGCACGCGGATGCCTCGAAGCAAGACTTCAATCTGACGCTCACCCAGTATGGGCTAGAGCGGCTGCTGTACCGGCTGTCGGTCTCTCAGCATGCCGACAACTACCTTCTCAAAGGCGCTCTGCTGTTTTCCTTGTGGTACGACCAGCCACACCGGCCAACGCGGGACGCGGATCTGCTGGGTCATGGCCCAGACGACATTCACACCGCCGTCTCGACTTTCCGCGAGATCGGCCAGATCGAAGTCGAGGACGGCATCGCGTTCGAACCGGAATCAGTCAAGGGCTCCGAAATCCGCAAGGAGGCGGGCTATGGCGGCGTGCGGATCGACCTGCAAGCGAAGCTGGATGGCGCTCGCATTGCGCTGCAGGTGGATATCGGTTTCGGGGATGCCGTCACGCCGGCACCTGAATCCGTGAACTATCCCGTGCTGCTCGACGATCTGCCAGCCCCACAGCTGCGGGCCTATCCGAAATACACCGTGGTGGCCGAGAAATTTCACGCAGTGTGCCTGCTGGGCATGGTCAACACCCGCATGAAGGATTATTTCGATCTCTGGGTGTTGCTAACCGAGGAGACATTGGATCCTGCCGAACTGCACCGCGCAGTCCAAGCCACGTTCGCCCGGCGAAGGCTGGCCATCCCCGAAGCGATCCCCGCGGGCCTGAGCGACGCCTTTGCGCAGGATGCCACGAAGCAGAAGCAATGGACGGCCTTCCTGAAAAAGAACCGTCTGCAGCCCTTAGACCTAGCCCAGGTCGTGGGGCTGCTGCACCATGAATTCCAACGACTTCAAGCCCGCTGAAAGCAAACCGACAAGCCAAGCGTTTGCGGTACCGCCCGGATACCGTCAACGCCGCTGACGGTATTAAGCGAGCATCCGCACATACTGGCGACATAGACCGTCAAATTGCGGTTGCCCGGGCTCTCCGCAGGCGCGGACGCAGGTTAAGGATTTCCATACTAATCAAGGGCTTATGAACCTGCGTCCGGCAATTTAGAATCGGGTATGTGTGATTTATCGACCACCCCAACCCATGGATTCAAAAAAAGGGATTTTTAAAATCTCTACTCCCACTCGATTGTCGCCGGTGGCTTCCCCGAAATGTCGTACACCACCCGATTGATGCCGCGCACCTCATTGATGATGCGATTCGACACATGCCCAAGCAGCTCATGCGGCAGATGTGCCCAATGCGCGGTCATGAAGTCGAGCGTCTGCACCGCGCGCAGCGCGACCACATACTCATACGTGCGGCCATCACCCATCACGCCCACACTCTTCACCGGCAGGAACACGGCAAACGCCTGGCTCGTCAGCTCATACCACGACTTGCCAGTTTCCTTATCGATGGTATTGCGCAGCGTCTCGATAAAGATCGCATCGGCGCGACGCAGCAGATCAGCGAACTCCCGCTTCACCTCACCCAAAATACGCACGCCAAGACCCGGGCCCGGGAACGGATGGCGATACACCATATCGTGCGGCAGGCCGAGCTTCACGCCCAATTCGCGCACTTCGTCCTTGAACAGCTCGCGCAGCGGCTCGAGCAGCTTCAGATTGAGCGTCTCCGGCAAGCCGCCCACGTTGTGGTGGCTCTTGATCGTGTGCGCGCCCTTCTTGCCCTTGCCCGCCGACTCGATCACGTCCGGATAAATCGTGCCCTGCGCGAGCCACTTCGCGTCCTTGAGCTTGCCCGCTTCGGCCTGGAACACCTCGACGAACTCCGCGCCGATGATCTTGCGCTTCGCTTCCGGATCGGTCACGCCAGCCAGCTTCGACATGAACGCTGCACTCGCATCGACGTGAACCACTTTCACGCCGAGGTTGTCCGCAAACATCGACATCACCTGCTCGGCTTCGTTCAGGCGCAAGAGGCCGTGATCGACGAACACGCAGGTCAGCTGGTCGCCAATCGCACGGTGCAGCAGCGCCGCCGCCACCGACGAATCCACGCCGCCCGAGAGGCCGAGAATGACGTGCTCGCTGCCCACCTGCTTGCGAATCGCTTCGACGGCTTCGTCGATGTAGTGGCCCATTTCCCAGTCGGCCTTCGCGCCGCAGATGCCCAGCACGAAACGCTCGAGCATCGCGCGGCCCTGCACCGTGTGCGTGACTTCCGGGTGCCATTGCAGGCCGTAGAAGTGGCGCGCCTCGTCGGCCATCGCCGCGATCGGGCACGATTCGGTCGATGCCATCAGCTTGAAGCCCGGCGGCATGTCGGTGACCTTGTCGCCGTGGCTCATCCAGACCTTGAGCATGCCGTGGCCTTCGCTCGTGCTGAAATCTTCGATGCCTTCGAGGAAGCTCGTGTGGTTGCGCGCGCGCACTTCGGCGTAGCCGAATTCGCGCAGGTGGCCACCGTCCACCTTGCCGCCGAGCTGCTCGGCCATCGTCTGCATACCGTAGCAAATGCCGAGCACCGGCACGCCGAGTTCGAACACGGCTTGCGGGGCGCGCGGGGTATCGGTTTCGGTGACCGAGTTGGGGCCGCCCGAGAGGATGACGCCCTTCGGCGCGAACTCGCGAATGAATGCGTCGTCGACATCGTACGGATGGATTTCCGAGTAGACGTTGGCTTCGCGCACGCGGCGCGCGATCAGTTGGGTGACTTGCGAACCGAAGTCGAGAATCAGGATTTTGTCGTGCATGGCAGCGGACGAGACCTAAAAAAGAACGGATACAGAAAGCCGCGCGCAGGATAAATCTGGCACGCGGCGTGAATTCATCGGAACTGTGGCGCCTGGCGGCAATGGCACCCGACAGCGAAATAAACAGCGAAATCGTGGCGCAATGCGGCTGACGTTGCCTGTGCCGCGGCGACTCGCGCGGTCAGCCACGCAGCGGCGGCCGCGGCGCGTCGGCTGCTTCGTCTCGCGCGGCAAGGCGCGCATCTTCCGCTTGCGCCGTCGCGCGCGGCGCATTCGCCGTCACCGCAGGCTGCACCGGGGCCGGCGTCACGGCCGGCGGCCGCACCACTGGCTCGGCACCCATTGCGCCCGTCTCAGCCGGTCCGCCAGCAAAAGCCGGCTTCGCGTACACCACCGGCTCTTCACGCTTGCTCCTGGCCACGGCGCGCGCTTCGCGCTCCTGCACGGCGGCCTCGGCCGCCTGCGCCTTCTCGCGCCGCTTCACCGCACCGGCAAGCCGTGTACCGCCCAGCCCGACGATGATGAGCCAGGCGCCCACCGCACCGGCCACCAACTGGCCAAAACCCGTGAGCTGCGGCGTATGCAAGCCGATCAGCCAGACCAGCATCAGCACGCCGGCAATCCAGTTGACGTGCCCGGCAGTGCGCCCAACCACGGCGGTGAGGCCACCGTCGAACGCCGCACGCACCGCGATCCAGGCGAAACCGAGCAGCACCACACCGAACACCTGTCCGATGAGCGCCGGCTGCGGCTGCACCAGTTGCAACGCGTTGTAGAGCGAGCTCCAGGGCGTGAGCAGGAACAGCACGCCGAAACCCAGCAACATCAACGCATCGACAATCAGCACTATGCGCAGCAGCGGCTTCATCGAGGTTTAGTCCACGTGGTAGTTGGGCGCTTCCTTCGTGATCTGCACGTCGTGGACG
The DNA here is from genome assembly GCF_004353915.1 of Paraburkholderia silviterrae. Classification (GTDB taxonomy): domain Bacteria; phylum Pseudomonadota; class Gammaproteobacteria; order Burkholderiales; family Burkholderiaceae; genus Paraburkholderia; species Paraburkholderia silviterrae. The sequence continues at coordinate 28,402 of NZ_SMRP01000005.1, forward strand.
TGCGACTCGTGCAGGCCGGCACCCGTGATCTGGACGAATTCCGCCTTGTCGTGCAGTTCGTCGATCGTGCGGCAGCCGCAGTAGCCCATCGAGGCGCGCACGCCGCCGATCAGCTGGAACAGGATCGCGTTGACCGAACCCTTGTAGGAGACGCGGCCTTCGATACCTTCCGGCACCAGCTTGTCGATGTTGGCCGAGTTGTCCTGGAAGTAGCGGTCCGCGGCGCCGTCCTTCATCGCGCCGACCGAGCCCATGCCGCGGTACGACTTGTACTGGCGGCCCTGGTACAGGAACACGTCGCCAGGCGATTCTTCCGTGCCCGCGAACATGCTGCCCATCATCACGGCGTTCGCGCCCGCGGCCAGCGCCTTGGAGACGTCGCCCGAGTAACGCACGCCGCCGTCGGATATGAGGGGAACGCCCGTGCCCTTGAGCGCCTCCGCCACGTTCGAGACCGCCGTGATCTGCGGCACGCCCACACCGGCGACGACGCGAGTCGTGCAGATCGAACCCGGGCCGATACCGACCTTCACGCCGTCGGCGCCGTATTCGACGAGCGCGCGCGCGGCGGCGGCCGTCGCGATGTTGCCGCCGATCACTTCGACATGCGGGAAATTCTTCTTGACCCACCGGACGCGCTCGAGCACGCCCTGGCTATGGCCGTGTGCCGTGTCGACCACGATCACGTCCACGCCGGCCTGCACCAGCAGCTCGACGCGCTCTTCGTTGTCCGGGCCCACGCCGACGGCCGCGCCCGCACGCAGCTTGCCATGCTCGTCCTTACAGGCGGCCGGGTGTTCGGTTTGCTTGGTGATGTCCTTGACGGTCATGAGGCCGCGCAGTTCGAACGCGTCGTTCACGACCAGCACGCGCTCGAGGCGGTGGCTGTGCATGAGCGCCTTGGCTTCGGTGAGCGGCGTGCCTTCCTTGACGGTGACGAGGCGCTCGCGCGGCGTCATGATCGAGCGCACCGGCTCCTCCAGACGCGTTTCGAAGCGCAGGTCGCGGTTCGTGACGATGCCGACGAGCTGTGCGCCTTCCACGACCGGGAAGCCCGAGATGCCATGCTGCTGCGAAAGCGCGATCACGTCCGCGACCTTCATCTGCGGCGGAATCGTAATCGGATCGCGCACGACACCCGACTCGAAACGCTTCACCTTCGCGACCTCGCGCGCCTGTTCGGCCGGCGTGAGATTCTTGTGGATGATGCCGACGCCGCCCTGCTGCGCCATCGCGATGGCGAGACGCCCTTCCGTGACGGTGTCCATCGCGGCCGAAACGAGCGGAATGTTCAGGGAGATATTGCGGGTCAGCCGGGTCTTCAGGCTGGTGTCGCGCGGGAGAACGTCGGAAAAAGCGGGGACGAGGAGCACGTCATCGAACGTGAGTGCTTTCTGGATCAGACGCATGGCAAATCCTATAGGCGCAAAAGCAGATTATACGGGATAGCGCCCCGGAAATCATCAGTGTGTACAGTAGCTTAGCGCCGATTTCGGGATTTTTTGAGGTTCGGGACGGGGTGTGCAGCAGCACAGGAACGACGCGTCAGACCCGATTTTCGGGCCGCCTGCCGCGCACCGCGAATCGCCGCGTGCAGGATTGAACAAGACGCCCGTGCAGCGCACGGTTAAGCTGCCTCCCATCCTGTGCGGCCAGAACGGCCAGGTCGAAATTGCGGAGGCAAGGCAAATGCAGCGTGGTGTGTTGTACGGCGTGCTCGCCGGTGCGTTATGGGGAACCGTATTTCTGGTGCCTCGCCAGTTGCCGGAGTTCTCGCCGCTGCTCCTCAGTGCCGGGCGCTACCTGATGTATGGCCTCGTCTCGTTCGCCGCACTCCTGCCCATGCTGCGGCGCGTCTGGCCGCGTCTCACGCGCGCCGACCTCATCGCGCTCGTGAAGCTGGCTCTGATCGGCAACCTCCTTTACTACCTCTTTCTCGCGAGCGCGATCCATCTCGTGGGCATCGCGCCCGCCTCGCTGATCGTCGGTGTTCTGCCGGTCACGGTCACCCTGCTCGGACGCAGCGACCACGGCGCCGTGGCGCTCTCGAAGCTCGTCTGGCCGCTCGCGATGATCGCCGCCGGCATCGTATGCATCAATGTCGATGTCTTCACGGCGGCCGCCGGCGAGCACGCGAGCACGCTCACGAAGATTGCCGGCCTCGGCTGCGCCGTCGGTGCACTCGCATGCTGGACCTGGTATGCCGTCGAAAATGCGCGCTACCTGCAGCGCAACGCACATTTCGGCGGCAACGAGTGGTCGGTGTTGTGGGGCGTCGTCACGGGCGCGCTCGGTGGCCTGCTCTGGCTCGCGGTGCTCGTCATGCCCGCCGCAACGGTGCAGGAGAGCGTGAGCGGCGGGCGCTGGACCGCGTTCTGGCAACTTAACCTCGTGCTGGCCATTGGCGCGTCGTGGCTCGGCAACGGTCTCTGGAACGCGGCTTCCAAACGCCTCCCCCTGACGCTCTCAGGCCAGATGATCGTCTTCGAGACGCTATTCGCCCTCCTCTACGGCTTCATCTACGACCACCGCCTGCCGCGCATGCTGGAAGTCGCGGCAATCGTGCTGCTGGTAGCGGGCGTGAGCTGGTCGGTCCGCCAGCATTCGGGCGGACCGGAGGACACCGCGCACGGCGACGGCATCGTGCCGGATGGCGATTTGCCCGGCATTGCGGGGGACGGCGGGGCGGATGCCTCGGGCAAGAACGGCACGGAACGGCGCCGCGCGGCGAACTAACGGAGCTTGGCGGGGGAACTGGGGACGCAGCGCGGCCCATTGGACGGCCGTCACCGCGAGTTCAGGCGATCGTCAATGCCGGCTCAGCGCCGGTTCAGCGCGAATCCTTGTTCTGCCACTTACGGCCCTCGATCGAGCCTTCCTTGCGGGTTTTGTCGACGCGGCGCTGGCGTGCAAGCTTGGGATCGACCACCAGCGGGCGGTAGATCTCCACGCGGTCATGATCGGTGAGCACGGTGTCGAGCGGCTTGAGCTTGCCGTAAATGCCCACCTTCAGTTTCGTCAGATCGATTTCTGGATGGCGCGCGAGGATGCCGCTCGCCTCGATGGCCTGGCCGAGCGTCGCGCCCGGCGCCAGTTCCACGCCGATCAAGGTCTGCGCGACAGGCAGCGCGTAGCAGACGTCGATGGAAAGTGTCGCGCTCATAGCTTGTTCTTGCCGTAACGCTGGTCGGCGCGCTTCACGAACGTGTCGACGAAGGTGTTCGCGATGTGGTGGAACACCGGACCGATGATCTTCTCGAGAATGATGTTAGAAAACTCGTAGTGCAGCGAGAATTCGATCTTGCAGGCATCCGCGCGCAGCGGCGTGAAACGCCAGGCGCCCGTGAACTTCTTGAAGGGGCCGTCGGCGAACTCCATGTCGATACGCTCGGGCCGCTTGTGCCGGTTACGCGTGGCGAAGTGCTGCTTGATGCCTTTGAAGTTGATATCGATTTTCGCCTCCATTCCGTCCTCGTCCTTGCGGCGAACCTCGACGCCGCCGCACCACGGCAGGAAATTGGGATAATCGTCGACGTCGGTGACGAGGTCGAACATCTGCTCCGCCGAATGGCGAATCAACACGGTTTTCTGGACATCCGCCATAAATTGCGCAATGCGAGGCAAGGGTGAAGGCGCGACGGGCTTTCGGCTGCCCGCTTTGCTAAAATCGTGATTTTAAACGAGTTGGGCGTTTCCCATTTTCCTATGAGCATCATCGACAACAGAAAAGCCTTCTTCGATTACTTCATCGAAGAGCGCCACGAGGCGGGGCTCGTGCTCGAAGGATGGGAGGTCAAGGCGATGCGCGCCGGGCGAGCCAACATCAAGGAAAGCTACGTCGTGATCAAGGACGGCGAGCTCTACCTGATCGGCACGCACATCAGCCCGCTGCCCGAAGCCTCGACGCACATCCACCCCGATCCCACGCGCACGCGCAAGCTGCTGCTGCACCGCGAGGAAATCGACAAGCTGATCGGCAAGGTCGAGCAGCGCGGCTTCACGCTCGTGCCGCTGAACTTCCACTACAAGGGCGGCCGCGTGAAGTGCGAGATCGGCCTCGCCAAGGGCAAGAAGCTGCACGACAAGCGCGAAACCGAGAAGCAGCGCGACTGGCAGCGCGAAAAGGCGCGCCTGATGCGCACGCCTACCTGAGCGCAGCCCGTCGATCCGTCAAGTCTTCGAGCCGCGCGCTTCAGACGCAACAAACGTGGCAAAAAGGAAAAAGGGCGGCCCGAGCCGCCCTTTTTTGCTGCATTTTCGTTGCAAATACCGCCCCCTCGCCCCGCTCAAGCGCCCTTCGCCGTATCCCGGCTCAATTGCGTCTCCTTCATGCCCGTGCGGTTCACGATGGTGAGCGCCGAGGCGATCATCGAGCTCAGGTCGCTCATGTTGCCGGGCACGATCAGCGTGTTGCCCTGCTTCGCGAGGTTACCGAACGCCGTGACGTACTGTTCCGCCACCTTGAGGTTGACGGCGTCCATGCCGCCCTGGGCCTGGATCGAGTTGCCGATCTTCTGGATGGCCTGCGCATTCGCCTCGGCCACCGCCAGGATGGCCGCCGCCTGGCCTTGCGCCTGGTTGATGGCCGCCTGCCGCTCGCCCTCCGACTTCTGGATCGCGGCCTCCCGCGCGCCCGCTGCGAGGTTGATCTGCTCCTGTTTGCGCCCTTCCGAGGCCGCGATCAGTGCACGCTTTTCGCGCTCCGCGGTGATCTGCGCCTGCATGGCGTGCAGGATTTCCTTCGGCGGCGTGAGGTCCTTGATCTCGTAGCGCAGGACCTTCACTCCCCAGTTGGAGGCGGCCTCATCGAGCGCCGAAACGACGCTGTGATTGATGAAATCGCGCTCCTCGAAGGTCTTGTCGAGCTCGAGCTTGCCGATCACCGAGCGCAGCGTGGTCTGCGAGAGCTGCGTGATGGCGAACACGAAGTTGCTCGAACCATACGAGGCCTTCATCGGATCGGTCACCTGGAAGTACAGCACGCCGTCCACCTGGAGCTGCGTGTTGTCGCGCGTAATACAGATCTGGCTCGGCACCTCGAGCGGGATTTCCTTGAGCACGTGCTTGTAGGCCACGCGGTCGATGAACGGCAGCACCATCGAGAGGCCCGGCGTGAGCGTGGCGTGGTAGCGGCCCAGCCGCTCGAGCACCCAGGCGTGCTGCTGCGGCACGATCTTCATGATCTTCGAGATCAGCACGATGACGATCACGAGCAGGATCAACCCGACGACAGGCACTTGCATACGCTTCCCCCTTTGCTTCGATTTGACTTCGGTTTCGCTTCTTCGATGCATGCCTGCGCTGCCGGCCAGGCAGCCGTCTGCAGGCCTCGTCAGGCCTGGCGCGTGCCTTCGCGCGCCCCATGCGCACCCGCTGCCGCGCCGTCGGCGCGCCTCGCCGCCACGACGAGGCAACTGCCGCGCACCGCCTTGATTTCGTAAAGATGGGCGTCCTCGGGCTCCCCTGGCACGAGCTCAATGTCCCATTCGGCGCCCCGATACATCGCGCGCGCGCGCCCGTCGCGCCATGCGGCCACCGAGACGGTCGAGCCGATGTCGAGATTCACGCCCGGATCGGTTGACGCGTCGACCATGCGCCGGCGCCGCCCGAACCGCGAGCGCCGCAGCACGATCACGGCCACCAGCGCCACCAGCGCCGCAGCCACGAGTTGCAAGTCGAGCGGCGCACCCAGCTCATACGCGAGCACGCCCGCGAGGAATCCGAGCGCGATCATCAGCAGATAGAACGTGCCGGTCATCAGCTCGGCCACGATCAGCACGCCCGCGCCGATCCACCAGAACAAACCATGCGGACCCACGTCGACCTCCCAAAGTAAAACACCCCGGCTTGACCGGGGTGTTATAGCACGAAGCTGACACTGTTTTCCGCAGCGTGCGAAGGCGAGGTGTAAGCCACCTCAACTTTCGCGCGCGGCGCTCAGTGTGATTTCAGCGGGCGCTCATGACTTCGCCTGTGATTTCGCGAGCGCCTGCCACGTCTCGACGACCGTGTCGGGGTTCAGCGAGATCGACGCGATGCCCTCTTCGGCCAGCCACTGGGCGAAGTCCGGATGATCGGACGGGCCCTGGCCGCAAATGCCGACGTACTTGTTCAGGCGACGGCAGGTTTCGATCGCGCGCTTGAGCAGGAACTTGACAGCCGGGTCGCGTTCGTCGAAGTCGGCGGCCAGCAGTTCCATGCCCGAATCCCGGTCGAGGCCGAGCGTGAGCTGCGTGAGGTCGTTCGAGCCGATCGAGAAACCGTCGAAGTACTGCAGGAACTCTTCGGCCAGAATCGCGTTGGTCGGCACTTCGCACATCATGATGAGGCGCAGGCCGTTTTCGCCGCGCTTCAGGCCGTACTTCGCGAGCAGGCCAACCACGCGCTCCGCCTGCTTGAGCGTGCGCACGAACGGCACCATGATCTCGACGTTCGACAGGCCCATCTCTTCACGCACGCGCTTGAGCGCGAGGCATTCCATCTCGAACGCCTGAGCGAAGTCGTCGGCGATGTAGCGCGAGGCGCCGCGGAAGCCCAGCATCGGGTTTTCCTCGTCCGGCTCGTAACGCGAACCGCCGATCAGCTTCTTGTACTCGTTCGACTTGAAGTCCGACATACGCACGATGACGGGCTTCGGATAGAACGCCGCCGCGATCGTGGCGATGCCTTCCGTGAGCTTGTCGACGTAGAACGCACGCGGCGACGCATGGCCGCGCGCCACGCTCTCGACCGCCTTCTTCAGGTCCGCATCGACGTTCGGGTACTCGAGGATCGCCTTCGGGTGCACGCCGATGTTGTTGTTGATGATGAACTCGAGACGCGCGAGGCCCACACCGGCGTTCGGCAGCTGCGAGAAGTCGAACGCGAGCTGCGGGTTGCCGACGTTCATCATGATCTTGACCGGAATCGCCGGCAGCTCGCCACGCTGGACTTCGCTGACTTCGGTTTCGAGCAGACCATCGTAGATGCGGCCCTCGTCGCCTTCCGCGCACGACACGGTCACGAGCGCGCCGTCCTTGAGCACATCGGTCGCGTCGCCGCAGCCCACGACTGCCGGCACGCCCAGCTCACGCGCGATGATCGCCGCGTGGCAGGTACGGCCGCCACGATTCGTGACGATTGCGGCAGCGCGCTTCATCACCGGCTCCCAGTTCGGGTCGGTCATGTCGGCGACGAGCACGTCGCCCGGCTGCACGCGTTCCATTTCGGACGGATCGTGAATCACCTTCACGCGGCCCGCGCCAATCTTCTGGCCGATCGCGCGGCCCGTTGCGAGCACCTGCGACTGGCCCTTGAGCTTGAAGCGCTGCTCGGCCTTGCCCGCGGCCTGGCTCTTCACCGTCTCAGGACGCGCCTGGAGAATGAAGATCTTGCCGTCGAGGCCGTCCTTGCCCCACTCGATGTCCATCGGACGCTGGTAGTGCTTCTCGATGATGACGGCGTACTTCGCGAGCTCGATCACGTCTTCGTCGGTGATCGAGAAGCGGTTGCGCTGCTCGTGCGAAACGTCGACCGTCTTCACGCGGCCCGGCTCGCCCGGCTGCGTGAATTCCATCTTGATCAGCTTCGAGCCGATCGAGCGGCGGATGATCGGCGCCTTGCCCTGCGCGAGCGTGGTCTTGAAGACGTAGAACTCGTCCGGATTCACGGCGCCCTGCACGACGGTCTCACCGAGGCCGTAGCTCGACGTGATGAAGACGGCGTCCTTGAAGCCCGATTCCGTGTCCAGCGTGAACATCACGCCCGCGGCGCCGCGGTCCGAACGGACCATGCGCTGCACGCCCGCCGACAGTGCGACTTCGGCGTGGGTGAAGCCCTTGTGGACGCGATAGGAGATGGCGCGGTCGTTGTAGAGCGACGCGAACACGTGCTTGAGACGGTCGAGCACGTCTTCGATGCCGACCACGTTCAGGTAGCTTTCCTGCTGACCGGCGAACGAAGCGTCGGGCAGATCTTCCGCCGTCGCCGACGAGCGCACGGCGAAAGACAGCTCGGAAGGCGAGCTTGCCTTCAGCGTCTCGAAACCCGCGCGGATGTCAGCTTCCAACTTCGACTGCAGCGGCGCATCGATGATCCATTGACGGATTTCCTTGCCCGCTTCGGCCAGCGCCTTGACGTCGTCGACGTCGAGCGTCTCCAGACGCGCGGCGATCCGTTCGGTCAGGTTGTTATGTTTCAGGAAGTCGCGGAAGGCGAGCGCGGTCGTCGCGAAGCCCGTGGGCACACGCACGCCTGCTTCAGCCAATTGGCTGATCATTTCGCCGAGCGAGGCGTTCTTGCCGCCCACGATCTCGACATCAGTCATCCGCAACTGCTCGAAAGGCACTACATACGCCTGATCCTTGGCAACGGTGTTAGTCATACAAGCCCCTAAGTGTGAAAAAAATTCACGATTGCGCAAGTGGGCTCGAACGCAGGCCGCCCATTGGAAGCGGATCTGCGCCTTGCGCAACCTGTTGGAGAAGCAATCGCCACCACCTTGGGGCCTGCATCCGGCGCGAGGAAAAGCACGAAGATGCGCGCGATTACGCGAAATTATGCGAAACCGCTGCAAGTTGACACCCGATTGAGCCACAATGGGCCGCGATTGGGCGCGGTTGCACTGCAATTGCTTATCCAACAGGTTGCCGCTATTCTACCGTGCCGACTCTCGAAAATGTGTCTGTCGGTGAGAATCGCGCCTCGAAATCGTTCCACAACGCTCTCTGGGCGCCTCCCGGGCGCCTCGCCCATCTTTCGAGCCGCCTCGCTCACGTACCCAGCCTCAACCGATGCCGCCTACCGTATTCATCGTCTCCGACGGTACCGGGATCACTGCCGAAACGTTCGCGCATTCGATCCTCTCGCAGTTCGACCAAAAATTCCGCCTCGTGCGCGTGCCGTTCGTCGACTCGACGGACAAGGCCTACTCGACCGCCGAAAAGATCAACGAAGCCGCGGTGCAAGAAGGCCGCCGCCCCATCGTTTTCACGACGCTGGTGGACAGCAATTCGAACGAGATCGTCAAGCGCTCGAACGCGCTCGTGCTCGACATGTTCCAGACCTTCGTGGAGCCGCTCGAGCAGGAGCTGGAGCTCAAGTCGAGCCATGCGATGGGCCGCGGCCACCAGAACGCCGACACCGACGAATACAAGAACCGGATCGAAGCGATCAACTTCTCGCTCGCGCACGACGACGGCCAGTCCAACCGCAACCTCAACGACGCCGACGTGATCCTCGTGGGCGTGTCGCGCAGCGGCAAGACGCCGACCAGCCTCTATCTGGCGATGCAATACGGCGTGAAAGCAGCCAACTATCCGCTGATCCCGGACGACTTCGAGCGCGGCAAGCTGCCCACTTCGCTGCTTGCGCATCGCGCGAAGATCTTCGGGCTCTCGATCGATCCGCAGCGCCTCACGGAAATCCGCAACGAACGGCGGCCAGGCAGCAAGTACGCGGCGCTGGAAAACTGCCGCTACGAAGTGAACGAAGCCGAAGCCATGATGCGCCGCGAAGGCATCAAGTGGCTCTCGTCCACGCACAAGTCCATCGAGGAAATCGCCACGACGATCTTGCAGGAAATCCGCCTCGATAAGCCGGTGTACTAACGATCGCGACCGGAAGCTACGGAAACGAAAAAGGCCTGCATTTGCAGGCCTTTTTGTTGCAACGACTCGAAGCGATCGAGGCGACGCTCAGCGCGCGTGGCGCTGCTGACGGCATTGCTCGAAGAGGCACACGGCCGCCGCCGCCGCCACGTTCAGGGACTCCATGCCGCCCGGTTGCGGAATCGTCACGCGCCACGCCGCCGCGTCGCGCCACACCTGCGAGACTCCCGCCCCTTCGTTACCGAAAACCCACGCCACCTGCCCCGTGAGGTCGCTCTCGTCGATGGCCTTCGCACCGTGCGAGTCGGTGATCACGACCGGCACGCCGAGCATGTCGATCAGCGCTTCGGGATCGACATTATCGAAGACCTGCAGCAGGAAGTGCGCACCCATTGCCGAGCGCAGCACCTTCGATGACCACACGTAGGCGGTTCCCGGCGTGCAGAAGACCTTGTCGATGCCTGCGGCAGCCGCGCTGCGCAGGATCGAGCCGACGTTGCCCGCGTCCTGCAAACCATCGAGCACGAGACAGGTCGATTCGACGCGCGTGGGCAGATGCGTCTCGGGCATGTCCACGAGCAGCAGCATGCCCACGCCATGCACGACGTTCGAGAGCTGACCGAACAGCGCATCGGGCAGCGTGACCACGCGGCCCTCATCCACGCGCGCGACGATGGCCTGCGCCTCGGCATGCGCGAACGCACCCTCGGTCACGACGCAATATTCGGGCTGCGAGCCGCCGTCGAGCCACGCGCTCGCGAGGTGGAAGCCTTCGAGCAAGGCCTGATGGCTGCGTCGCTGCTGATGCGTCGAGCCGGCCAGCGCCTTCAGGCGCTTGTAGAGCGGGTTGTCGCGCGATGTAATGGCTTTCACGGGCGGGACTCGAGATCTGAAAAAGGATGAATGGAAAGGAAAACGGCGCCGCACGAGGCGGCGCCGGATTGCGCAGGCAGCGGCATCGCGGGGCTCAGGCTCGTGCGAAACCGTCGTCCGGACCGGCGGCGCTGCCGACCTTTACCGCGCCGGGCAGCGCGATGCCATGCAGTGCATAGGCCTCGCGCACGGGCGCGAACGAGCGCCGATGATGCTCGCACGGGCCATGCGCGCGCAAGGCAGCCAGATGCTGCGCGGTGCCGTAGCCCGCGTGCGCGTCGAACCCATAGACGGGGAACGCCGCGTGCAGCTCCAGCAGCATCCGGTCGCGCGTGACCTTCGCGATGATGGACGCCGCCGAAATACTGGGCACCAGCGCATCGCCGCCAATCACGGCCTCGCTGCGCACCGGCAGCACCGGGCAGCGGTTGCCGTCGATCTTGGCGAGCGTGGGCGTCACGCTCAGGCCTTCCACGGCGCGCCGCATCGCCAGCATGGTCGCGTGCAGGATATTGAGCGAGTCGATCTCCTCGACACTCGCCGACGCCACACACCACGCGAGCGAGCGCTCGACGATGAGGTCGTAGAGCGCTTCGCGCGCTTTCGCCGTGAGCGCCTTGGAGTCGTCGAGGCCGGCAATGGGCCGGGCCGGATCGAGGATCACGGCGGCGGCCATCACCGGGCCGGCGAGCGGCCCGCGTCCAGCCTCATCCACGCCGCAGACGATGTCGTCAGGCGACTCGAACAGCAAGCCCGCCTGCTCCGCCCACACCTGCCGCGCGGCGCGCTTTTCTGCCGCTTTCGAGGGCGCCTTGGCCGCGGATTTCCCCGCGGCTTTCGACGCTGGCGCCTTCGCGCGAGCACGCTTGATCGTACCCTCGGTCATGCCTGCCCCCTGCGAGTCTCCACGACCCGCGCGACCACCTCCGCCGCACGCTCCGCCGTGTTCTGGCGCAGCGCATGGTGCATCTGCGTGAACACTTCGGTGAGCGTGCGCCGGTTCGCCTCGTCGTGCAGCTGCGTGAGTGTCGCGTCCGCGAGCGCCTCGGGCGTCGCGAAGTGCTGAAGGATCTCGGGCACCACGAAACGCCCTGCGAGAATATTCGGCAGGCCGACATACGGCAGATAGCCCTGGCGGCGCATGATCTGCCCCGTAAGCCAGGGCACCTTGTACGAGATGACCATCGGCTTCTTGAGCAGCGCCGCCTCGAGCGTGACCGTGCCGCTCTTCACGAGAATCGCATCGGCGGCGGTCATCGCAACTTGCGACTGACCGTCGATGATCGTGAGCGCGAGGCCCTGGTGCAGGTTCGCGAGTTCCTGCAACTGCGCGTGGATCGCCGGCGTCGCCGCTGGCATCACGAAGCGCAGGTCCGGCTCACGCTGCTGCATGATCTGCATCGCGTCGAAGAACGTCGGGCCGATCAGGCTGATCTCGGAACGGCGGCTGCCCGGCAGCACGGCGATCACCGGTCCGCTCTCGGGCAAGCCGAGTGCGCGGCGCGCGCCGGGCACGTCCGGTTCGAGCGGAATGTCGTCGGCGAGCGGATGCCCCACGTAGGTCGCCGCCACGCCGGCTTTCTCGAGGATCGCCGGCTCGAACGGGAACACGCAGAGCATGTGATCCACGGCCTTCTGGATCTTCTTGATGCGGCCGCCGCGCCACGCCCAGATGGACGGGCACACGAAATGAACCGTGGGAATGCCCGCGTCGCGCAACGGGTGTTCGAGACCGAAGTTGAAATCGGGCGCATCCACGCCGATGAAAACGTCGGGCGGGTCCGCGAGCAGCTGATGCTTGAGTTCGCTGCGAATGCGCAGGATCTCGGGAATATGCTTGAGCGCCTCGACGTAGCCGCGCACCGTGAGCTTGTCCATCGGCCAATGCGCGTCGAAACCGGTGGCCTGCATGCGCGGCCCGCCAATTCCATAGTACTGCGCACTATCGGGCAGCCTGCCGACGAGCCCCTTGAGCAGCGACGCCGCGAGCAGGTCGCCGGACGGCTCCCCGGCGACCATGGCGAGGCGCAGCGGACGGGTTTGCAGCGCCATCGGTTAGCGGATGATGCCGCGTTGCGACTGCTCGACGAAATCGAGCAGCGCCTTCACGTGCACGTCCCCGTCGCCACCCGCTTGTGCGAGCTCGGCGAGCTGCACCTTCGCCTCTTCAAGCGACAGGCCGTTCTTGTACAGCGCGCGGTAGGCCGCGCGCAGCGCCGAGATTGCGTCGGGCGAGAAGCCGCGGCGGCGCAGCCCCTCGACGTTGATGCCATGCGGCACCGCCTTGTTGCCCGCGGCGACCACGAACGGCGGCACGTCCTGCACGAGCGCCGATGCGCCGCCCACCATCGAGTGCGCGCCGATGCGCACGAACTGATGCACGCCCGTCATGCCGCCGACGATCGCGTAGTCGTCCACGATCACATGGCCCGCGAGCTGCGCGTTGCTCGACATGATCACGTTGTTGCCGAGCCGGCAATCGTGCCCGACGTGCACGTAGGACATGATCCAGTTGTCGTCGCCGACGATCGTGACGCCGGTGTCCTGCACCGTGCCCGTGTGGATCGACGTGAACTCGCGGATGGTGTTGCGGTTGCCGATCACGAGCCTGGTGGGCTCGCCCTTGTACTTCATGTCCTGCGGACGGCCGCCGACGATCGCATAGTGGCCGATCGCGTTGTCTTCGCCGATCGTCGTGTGGCCTTCCAGCACGCTGTGCGAGCCGACCTTCGTACGCGCGCCGATGGTGACATTGGCACCGATCACCGCATAGGGCCCGATCTCGGCCGATTCATCGACTTGCGCGCCGGACTCGACGACCGCAGTGGGATGGATCCTGCTCATTCGTCCTCGCTCTCCGATTCTGTTGCCGTGCCGCGGTGCCCTGCCAAGGCTGGAGGGCGCAGCGCCACGCGGGGGCGCATCTTATTGCGCCGCGTCCATTTTCTTGACGGTGCACATGAGTTCCGCCTCGCACGCGACGGAACCTTCCACTTCGGCATGTGCCTTGAACTTCCAGATGCCGCGCATGTAGCGCTCGAACGTCACGTTCAGGATGAGCTGATCACCCGGCTCGACCACGCGCTTGAAGCGCGCACCGTCGATGCCGACAAAGTAGTACAGCGTGTTCTCGAAGTCCTGCTCTTCTTCCGAAAACGTGAGCAGCGCCGCCGTCTGCGCGAGCGCTTCGAGGATCATCACGCCGGGCATGACTGGGCGTTGCGGGAAATGGCCCGTGAAAAAGGGCTCATTGACGGTCACGTTCTTCAACGCCTTGATGCTCTTGTGCGGTTCGAGCTCGATGACCCGGTCCACCATCAGGAACGGATAACGGTGCGGGAGCAGCGTGAGGATCTTGTGGATGTCGAAGTTGAGTTTTTCGATGTTCATGGTGTTTCTGCTCACGCAGGAATTGCGTGTGACTGTCGAATGCGATGTCTGAAGTGCCCGGCATGCAAAACCCGGCTCCCGCGGCACCCCTGCGGCCCGCGCTTCAGGCGCAGTATGCGCCACGCGCGGCACTTCGTGCATGCGTAATGCCCCGGGTCACGCAGACCGGGGCGCGTAGCCCGGGTTTCGCTGACCTGCCTTGTTATGCGCCGTCTTGCGGCTTCTGGGCGGCCTCGAGCGCCTTGATACGATCGCGCAGCTTGTCGATATTGCGTAGCAGCGCGGCGCTCTTGTTCCAGTCGGCGTGATCGACCGCGGGAAACGCACTCGTGTAGATCCCGGCCTTGGGCAGCGACTTCGACACGCCGGACTTGGCCGTGACGATCACGTAGTCCCCGAGCGTGACGTGCCCCGCGATGCCGACCGCGCCGCCGATCATGCAATGGCGGCCGATCGTGGTGCTGCCCGCGATGCCTGCGCAGCCCGCTATCACGGTGTATGCGCCGACCTTGCAGTTGTGGCCGATCTGCACGAGGTTGTCGATCTTGACGCACTCCTCGATGATCGTGTCGGCCATGGCGCCACGGTCGATCGTGGTGTTTGCACCAATCTCGACATCCGGCCCGATCGAGACGCCGCCGACCTGCGGGATCTTCACCCAGCTACCCGTGCGCGCGTCGCCCTCGCCCGTGAAGTCGGGTGCGAAACCAAAGCCGTCCGAGCCGATCACGGCGCCCGCGTGCACGATGACGCGCGCACCGATCTTGCAGCCGTGATAAACCGTCACGCCCGGATAGAAGTGCGCGCCCTCGCTCACCTGGGTGCCGCGGCCGATGAACACGTTGGCATCCAGCCGCACGTGCTCGCCGATCGTGGCGCCCGCCTCCACCGTGACGTTCGGGCCGATCACCGCACTCGCGGCAATCTTTGCCGTAGCGTCGACGTGCGCGCTCGGGTGCACGCCCGGCTGCACCTTCGGCGCGGCGAGGTCGATGAACGCCTGCGCAACGCGCGCGAAATAAGCATACGGATTGGGTGTGACGATGAAGTTGCGACCTTCGCGGGAAGCCAGTTTTTCGAGATCGTCCTGGCTGATGAGGACCGCGCCTGCGCGGGTCGTTTCGACCTGCGACAGGTACTTCGGGTTGGCGAGAAACGCCAGTTGCTGCGGACCGGCCTGGTCGAGCGGCGCGAGCGAGCCGACACGTTGCGTCGGGTCGCCGATCACTTCGCCGCCGAACCGCCCGGCGATGTCCTCAAGCGTAAAAGCCATGCGCTTGCTGCTCCTGCCTTAATTGCTGCTGCCAGTGCCGCTCGACGCTGCGAGCGCCTTCAGGACCTGGTCGGTGATGTCGATGCGCGGGCTCACGTACACCGCTTCCTGCACGATCAGATCGTAGTGCTGCTGCTCGGCGATCTGCTTGATCACCTTGTTCGCACGGTCGAGCACCGCCGCGAGCTCTTCGTTGCGGCGCTGGTTCAGGTCTTCGCGAAATTCGCGCTGCTTGCGCTGGAAGTCGCTGTCGAGTTGCGACAGATCGCGCTGCTTCTGCGCGCGGTCGCCCGGCGCCATGCCCGGCCCATTCTTGTCGAGGGCATCCGACAGGGCCTTCAGGCGTTGCGCCATGTCCTGCAGGTCCTTGTCGCGCTTGGCGAACTCGGCTTCGAGCTTGGTTTGCGCGGCCTTCGCAGGGGCAGATTCGCGCAGGATGCGGTCGGAGTTGACCGCCGCGATTTTCGCTTCCTGCGCATGGGCCACGCCCGTGCCGAAAGCGAGCATCGCCAGCGACAGCGTCAAGGCCCCGATCGTCCGTCTGGAAAACAGTCCCGTTAGCAAAGTTATCCTCTCGTTTCTGTAAATACCGGTTCCCGCATGCCTCGTCAGAAGGCCGTACCGATCTGGAACTGGAACTTCTGGTACTGGTCGCCTTCGTGCTTCTGGATCGGGAAGCCAAGGCTCAACTTGAGCGGGCCGATCGGCGAAATCCACGCGAGACCCACACCGTAGGCGTAGCGCAGGCCGTTCGCGCCCGTGCTGGTGTTGCCCTCGTCGCCCCAGACGTTACCACCATCGACGAAGGTGAAGACGCGCAGTGTGCGATCGTAGCCCGTGCCCGGCAGCGGGAACGTGAGCTCGATGTTGCCCACCACCATCTTCGAACCGCCGATCGGGTCGTTCGTCTTGGCGTCGCGCGGACCGAGCGAGCTCGGTTCATAGCCACGCACCGAGCCGATACCGCCCGCGTAGTAGTTCTTGAAGATCGGGTACGGCTTGCCGTCGAGGCCCTTGCCGTAGCCCGCCTGGAAGTTCAGGCCCAGCACGAAGCCGCGCGCGAACGAATAGTAGTACTGCGCCTGGACGTCCGTCTTGATGTACGGCGTCGAGCCAATGGGCGTACCCCATTCGACGTTCGCCTGCGTGAAATAGCCACGGCTCGGGATCAGCGCGCTGTCACGCGCGTCGCGCGACCAGGCCATCGTGAGCGGCACGTTGTTCGACACGCGGCCGAACTCGTTCACGTAGTCGATGTAGCTTTGCGGCGTGTACTGGTCGACGTCGAGGCGGTCCTGCTCGAAACCGATGCCGAAATAGACCGTATCGACTTCCGAGAACGGAATGCCGAACTTCAGGTCGCCGCCCGCGGTGATGATCTTGAAGCTCGAATCGGTCGAGTAGTACAGCGGCTGGTACGTGCGGTAGTAGACATCGGTAATGCGCTTGATGCCGTCCACCGTGAAGTACGGGTCCACCTGCGTGACGGCCAGCGTGCGGTACGACTTCGCGGTGTTGACGTTGACCGAGAGGCTCGTGCCCGAGCCGAACACGTTGTCCTGCGAAACGCCCGCCGAGAGCACCACCTTGTCCGTCGACGAAAAGCCCGCGCCCAGCGTGATGGCGCCGGTCGGCTTTTCGGCGACCTTGACGTTGACGTCCACCTGGTCGGGCGTGCCTTCCACGGGCACCGTCGTCACGTCGACGTCGGTGAAGTAGCCCAGACGGTTGATGCGGTCCTTCGAGAGCGCGAGGCGGTTCGAATCGAACCACGAGCTTTCGAGCTGACGCATTTCGCGGCGCACGACTTCGTCGCGCGTGCGGGTGTTGCCGATCACGTTGATGCGGCGCACGTACACGCGGCGGCTGGGGTCGACTTGCAGCGTGAGGTCGACCGTGTGATCGGCCTGATTGATCTGCGGCAGCGCATTGACGGTTGCGAACGCGTAGCCGTATTCGCCGAGCTTGTCGACGATTGCCTTGGTGGTGGCCTGCAGCTTCTCGGCCGAGAACCGATCGCCCGGCTTGATCTTGATCAGCTTGTTGAGCTCGGCCTCGCGGTCGAGCAGATTGCCGGCCAGATGGATGCCCGAGATCTTGTACGGCTCGCCCTCGTGGATCCCGATCGTCAGGAACATCTCCTTCTTGTCGGGCGAGATCGAGACCTGCGTCGAGTCGATGTTGAACTCGAGATAGCCGTGATTCAGGTAGTACGAGCGCACGTTCTCGAGGTCGCCCGTGAGCTTTTCCTTCGAGTACAAGTCGTTCTTCGTGTACCACGAGAACCAGTTCGGCGTGGACAGCTGCATCTCCCCAAGGAGCGTGCTCGTGCTGTACGTCTTGTTGCCGATGAAGTTGATCTGGCGAATCTTCGCGCTCGGGCCTTCGACCACCGAGAACAAGAGGCCTACGCGGTTGCGGTCGATCGGCGTGACCGTGGTCGTGACTTCGGCTGCGTAGAAGCCGCGCGTGAGGTACTGGCGCTTGAGCTCCTGCTCGGCCTTGTCGACGAGCGCCTTGTCGTAGTAGCGGCCTTGCGAGAGGCCGACTGCGCGCAGCGCCTTCGTGAGGTTGTCCTTGTCGAATTCGTGGATGCCCGCGAAGTCGATCGTGCCGATCGCCGGGCGCTCCTGAACCTGCACGACGACGACGCCGCCTTCGGTGGCGATGCGCACATCGTTGAAGAAACCTGTCGCATACAATGCGCGAATGGCTTCGGAGGCCTTGTCGTCGGTGAACGTATCGCCCTGCTTGATCGGCAGGTACGCGAACACCGTGCCGGGCTCGACGCGTTGCAGGCCTTCGATGCGGATGTCCTGTACCACGAAAGGCGTTGTCGCTGCGTGAGCGACGAGGCCGTGTGCGGCGATCGCCGCGGCCGCAACCGTTTTTGGAACCAAGCGATGAGGTCTAAACAACGTGCTTCCCCAGTGTGTATAGCTGCATCAGATCGGGCGGCCCGCCCGAGGACGCCGCCAGACATCTTTAAAAATGGATTAACCGAGCCAGATCGTTGAACAACGCGATCGCCGACAGTGCGACGATGCAGGCAAGTCCCGCGCGCTGCAGCACGAGCTGCCAGCGGTCCGAGACGGCTTTGCCCGTTACGGCTTCAACCGCATAATATAACAGATGCCCCCCGTCCAAAACCGGAATTGGGAGCAGGTTGAGTACCCCGAGGCTAATACTGACAAGGGCGAGGAACGACAGGAACGCGGACGGCCCGAGTCTTGCGCTCTTGCCCGCATAGTCAGCAATCGTCACAGGGCCCGACAGATTCTTCAGCGACGCTTCGCCGGTGAGCATGCGGCCGAACATGCGCAACGAGTAGATGGCGATATCCCACGTGCGCAACGCGCCTAGCTGCACGCTCTCAATCGGCCCGTAGCGCACGTCTACCGTTGGCGCCTGCGCCGCGAGTGCCGCGCCGATTCGCCCCACCTCCTCACCCGTTTCGCCGTCGCGCTGCGCGGCCGGCGTGACTGTGAGCGTCATCGTCTGCGCCTGGCCAGCCTGCGCGCCTTGCGCAACGTTCTGCGCGTTGGTGTCGCGCACGATCTGCAAATGCACGGGCTTGCCCGCATGGGCCTTCACGTACGCGATGAAAGTGCTTGCGCTGTCAACGGGACGGCCATCGATCGCAACCAGCCGATCGCCCTTTGCCAGCCCCGCTTGCTGCGCCGCGCTATCCGCCTCCACGCCCGCGATCGTCAGCTTGCTGCCGCCGGCCTCGAGGCCGAGCTTCGACATGAAGTCGTCGTCGAGATCCTTGCTGGTGAGGCGCGAGAGATCGAGCGGGAAGTCGTAGGTGCCGCCGCCGTCACGCGCGGCGAGCACCACGCGGTGTTGATCGAAGGCAGCCGACAGCAGCTTCCAGCGCAGGTCCGCCCACGAGCGCACGCGCTCGGTGTCGCTGCCGCTGGCGTTGCTCACGGAGACAATGGTTTCGCCGCCCTGGAACCCCGCCTGCGCGGCGACCGTTTGCGCCGGCGGCGCGGCCACGATCGCGCTCGGCTCGGTTACGCCGCTTGCGTACACCGCCGCGAAGAGCACGATGGCAAGAATGAAGTTGGCTACCGGCCCGGCAGCGACGATGGCAATGCGTTTTCCCACCGACTGCCGATTGAAGGCATGCGGCAAATCATCCGTGGGGATAGTGTCCTGCGACTCGCGCTCGTCGAGCATCTTGACGTAGCCGCCGAGCGGCAGCGCCGAGATCGTCCACTCGGTGCCGCTCTTTTTGTTGACCCATTGCACGAGCGGCTTGCCAAAGCCGATCGAGAACCGCAAAACCTTGACGCCGCACAATCGCGCGACGCTGTAGTGCCCATATTCGTGCACGACGACGAGTACGCCGATCGCCACGACAAAAGCCACCAATTCAGTGAGCAGATTCATATGCACCTCCTCTGCTGGAAGCAGCGCGCCAGTGCGGGGCCGGCCGCATGGGCGGGCGGACGGGCCTGCGAGCAAGCCCTCATGACCTTTCGGGCAGCCTGAACGCAGTCCAGGCGCGGCCCGAGCGGGCCATCAAGCCGGCACCGGCAGGCTGTCGATGATCTTGAGCGCCGCGCGGCGCGCGGCTGCGTCGGCTTCGAGCACGACCTCGAGGCTCGCGGCGCTGCGATTGTCCAGCGCATTGAGCACGGCATCGACCGTCTGCGCGATCGCCATGAAACCGATGCGGCGATTGAGAAACGCCTCCACCGCAATTTCGTTGGCCGCGTTGAGCGTGGCGCTCGCCACGCCGCCTTCGGCCAGCGCCTTCATTGCCAGCGCAAGACACGGGAAACGTGCGTAGTCCGGCTTTTCGAAATTGAGCGTCGCCACCTGCGCGAGATCGAGTTGCGCGACGCCAGAATCCACGCGGTCCGGGAACGCCAGCGCATGCGCGATCGGCGTACGCATGTCCGGGTTGCCCAGTTGCGCGAGCACCGATCCGTCCGCGTACGAGACCATCGAATGGATCACGCTCTGCGGGTGGATCAGCACGTCGATGCGCTCGCCCGGCAGACCGAACAGGTAATGCGCCTCGATGACCTCGAGGCCCTTGTTCATCATCGTGGCCGAGTCGACCGAGATCTTGCGGCCCATCGACCAATTCGGGTGCTTGCAGGCCTCGTCCGGCGTCACGTCGACGAGCGTGGACGGCTCGCGCGTGCGGAACGGGCCGCCCGAAGCGGTCAGGATGATCTTCGTCACGCCGCCATGCTTCGTGCCTTCCGACGGCAGGCACTGGAACACCGCGTTGTGCTCGCTGTCCACCGGCAGCAGCACCGCGCCGTTGTCGCGCGCGGCATCCATGAAGATATCGCCCGACATCACGAGCGCTTCCTTGTTCGCGAGCAGGATGCGCTTGCCGGCCTGCGCCGCCGCTAGCGTGGGCACGAGACCCGCCGCGCCCACGATGGCCGCGACCACGGTGTCGCACGCATCGCTCTTCGCGACTTCGACGAGCGCCTGCGGCCCATACGTCACGACGGTCTTCGAGCCGGCGGCGCGCAGCTTGCGCTCGACCGCCGCGGCCGTGTCGGCGTCGCCGACCACGGCCACTTCAGGCGCGAAACGCAGACATTGCTCGACGAGCTTGTCGCCGTTGCGGTGCGCGGTGAGCGCGTAGACGGAGAAGCGTTGCGGATGACGCGCGACCACGTCGAGCGTGCTGTCTCCGATCGAGCCCGTGGACCCGAGCAAGGTGAGTCGTTTTTGCATTTCCATTGTCTCTAAGCCGAGCGCCTCTAACCAAGGAGCAGCATGGCAAGCGGCAGCACCGGCAGCAGCGCGTCGATGCGGTCGAGCACGCCACCGTGGCCTGGCAGGAGGCCGCTCGAGTCTTTTACGCCAGCCTGGCGCTTGGTCATCGACTCGAACAGATCGCCGATCACGCTGAACGCGACCAGCACGGTAAGCACGAAGAGCGCGCGGACGAGACCCAGACGGGCCGCCAGCGCGGAATACAGGGTCGGCTCGAACGCGTGCAGCGCGAGCGCGGCGGCCGACACCACCATCACGGCCGCCCAGCCGCCCACGGCGCCTTCCCAGGTCTTGCCGGGGCTGATCGCGGGCGCGAGCTTATGCTTTCCGAATGCCTTACCCGCAAAGTATGCGCCGATATCGGCCAGCCAGACGACCAGCAGCAGCGAGAGCACGAACGCCACGCCCACCGTGCGCGCGGCAACGAGCGCGTGCCAGCAGGCACTGAAGATCACGAGCCCGGCTGCGAGCAGAAATGCGCGCCAGACACCCGCTGCGAGCGTCGGCTTGCGTACGAGCACGTAGGGGCCGGCAACGAGCCAGAAGATGCCGGCGGCCTGATACAGGGAGTGCGTCGACTCGAGCCGCGTGCTCGCAGCCACGGCCAATGCCGCAACCGCCGCATAGACGATCGAACCCGCTGGGCCGGCCTTGAGCAAACGCGCCCATTCCCATGCGGCGAACAGCACCACGAGGCCGATCAGCGCGCCAAAGGCGGCCACCGGCGCGAACAGCGTGACCGGCAGGAAGACGGCCAGCAGGACGATCGCCGTGATGACACGGGTCTTTAGCATGAAAGCGAGTCGGCGTTCTGGGATTGGTTTTCGAGCTGGGCGCTCGTGCGGCCAAAGCGGCGCTCACGTTCAGTGTAGGAAGCGATGGCGCGATTGAGCGCATCGGCATTGAAGTCCGGCCAGAACGTGTCGGTGAAATAAAATTCTGCGTATGCGAGCTGCCAGAGCAAGAAATTGCTCACGCGCTGCTCGCCGCCCGTGCGAATGAAGAGATCCGGCTCCGGCGCGTAGTTCATGGCCAGATACTGGCCGATCGTGTCCTCGGTAACCGGCACCGGCTCGCCGGCAGCGGCGGCGGCCTCGACCAGCTTGCGGGTGGCCTGCATGATGTCCCAGCGGCCGCCGTAGTTCGCGGCGATGGTCAGCGTGAGACGGGTGTTGCGCGCGGTCTTGGTTTCCGCGCGGCGGATCAGGTCCTGGATGCGCTCGTTGAACATCGACAGGTCGCCGACCACGCGCAGCCGAATGCCGTTTGCATGCAGACGCGCCACTTCGCGCTCGAGCGCGGTGACGAACAGGCGCATGAGAAACGAGACTTCGTCGGTCGGACGTCGCCAGTTCTCCGAACTGAAGGCGAACAGCGTGAGGTATTCGACGCCACGCTCGACGCAGGCCTCGACGACCGAGCGCACGGCGTCCACGCCGCGCGTATGGCCTGCGACGCGCGGCAAGCGGCGTTGAGTCGCCCAACGGCCATTGCCGTCCATGATGATCGCGATGTGGCGCGGCACGGCCGCCACGTCGGGCACGCGAACGGTTGAGCTGGTATAGGTCATGGCCGTCAGACTAAAACTGCAGATACGGACAATAGGGAAAAAGAAACCCTGGCGGAATTGAGAGCCTGACGGCCTCAGACCGTCATGATCTCTGCTTCCTTGGTCTGGACGAGCTTGTCGATCTCGGTCACGAAGCGGTCCGTCAACTTCTGGACGTCGTCGCCACCGCGGCGCTCGTCGTCTTCCGAGATTTCCTTGTCCTTCACGAGCTTCTTGAGTTGCTCATTGGCGTCGCGACGCAGGTTGCGCACGGCCACCTTGGCCGTTTCGCCTTCGTTCTTGACGACCTTGGTGAGCTCCTTGCGGCGCTCTTCGGTCAGCGCAGGCATCGGCACGCGGACCAGATCGCCGTGCGTAGCCGGGTTCAGGCCGAGATCCGACTCGCGGATCGCCTTTTCGATGACCGGCACCATCTTCTTTTCCCACGCCTGGACGCCAATCGTGCGGGCATCCACGAGCGTGAGGTTCGCGACCTGCGAGATGGGCACGGGCGAGCCGTAGTAGTCGACCTGGATGTGATCGAGCAGACCGGTATGGGCGCGGCCCGTGCGGATCTTCGCCAGGTCGCTCTTGAACGCGTCGATCGAGCGCTGCATTTTCTGCTCAACGCCCTTCTTGATGTCAGCCACAGCCATTTTGATACCTCCGAATCTTCATTACGGTACGGGCCCGCCAGCGCGCTCAAGGGGCGGCGCGGCCCGCGTTCGTGTCTCGCGTGAGACGAGAGTTTACACGTGGACGAGCGTGCCTTCGTCTTCGCCTTGAATGATGCGCTTGAGTGCACCCGGCTTGACGATGGAAAAAACCCGGATGGGCAGCTTCTGGTCGCGGCACAGCGCGAACGCCGTTGCGTCCATCACCTGCAGGTTGCGGCCAATTGCCTCGTCGAAGCTGATGGTCGAGTAGCGCGTGGCCGAAGCGTCCTTCTTCGGGTCCGCCGAGTAGACGCCGTCGACCTTGGTGGCCTTGAGCACGACTTCCGCGCCGACTTCCGCGCCGCGCAGCGCGGCGGCGGTGTCGGTGGTGAAGAACGGGTTGCCCGTGCCTGCCGCGAAGATCACGACCTTGCCCTCTTCGAGCTGGCGAATCGCACGCGGGCGAATGTACGGCTCGACCACCTGGTCCATGCGCAGCGCCGACTGCACGCGCGCCTCGATACCCGCGTGACGCATGGCGTCCTGCAGTGCGAGCGCGTTCATCATGGTGGCGAGCATGCCCATGTAGTCAGCGGTCGCGCGGTCCATGCCGGCCGCGCCGCCCGCGACGCCGCGGAAAATGTTGCCGCCGCCGATCACGACTGCGAGCTGAGTGCCCAGGCGCACCACCTCAGCCACGTCTGCCACCATTCGTTCGATCGTGGCGCGGTTGATGCCGAAGGCATCATCGCCCATGAGGGCTTCGCCGGAAAGTTTGAGGAGGACGCGTTTATAGGCGGGTGTGGGCATGGAGGTATCCAGGATCGCGCGCAAAGGGCAATAACTTGAAACTGTAGGGGTGAAATACGGCTTGGGGCAAGCGCCGCCAGAATAGCGAAGATTTGCGCCACGGGGCGCGGCGGGAGTCCGCCGCGCAAGGCGCCGCTACATCGGGCGTCGCTACGCTGCCCACCGCGGCGGATCACTCCGCCGCGGCTTGCTACGGTACTGCAGTGAGGCTTTTACTGCGGTAAGGCGTGCTTGAAGGCTTGCGCGGCCTTTATTGCTGCTTTGCAGCAGCGACTTGCGCGGCCACTTCGGCTGCGAAGTCGTCCTGACGCTTCTCGATGCCTTCGCCGACCACGAAGAGGGCGAACTTCTGCACCGATGCGCCAGCAGCCTTGAGCATCTGCTCGATCGTCTGCTTGTCGTTCTTCACGAACGGCTGGTTCAGCAGCGAGACTTCCTTCAGGTACTTCTGGACCGAGCCGTCGACCATCTTCGCGACGATCTCAGCCGGCTTGCCCGATTCGGCAGCCTTCTGCTCGGCGATGCTGCGCTCCTTGGCGATCAGCTCGGCCGGCACGTCGTCCGACGACAGCGAGACCGGCTTCATCGCGGCGATGTGCATCGCGACGTCCTTGCCCACTTGCTCCTCTGCGCCCGTGTACTCGACCAGCACGCCGATGCGCGTGCCGTGCAGGTACGCAGCCAGCTTGTTGGCGGTTTCGAAGCGCGCGAAACGGCGGATCGAGAGATTTTCGCCGATCTTGCCGACGAGGGCGAGGCGCACTGCGTCGACCGTCGAGCCTTCCAGCGGCAGTGCCGACAGGGCAGCGACGTCAGCCGGGTTTTGCGTGGCGACCAGCTCGGCCACCTTGTTCGCGAACGCGAGGAAGTCGTCGTTCTTCGCGACGAAGTCGGTTTCGCAGTTCAGTTCGACCACAGCGCCAGCGTTGCCGCCGATGAACGACGAGATCACGCCTTCAGCCGTCACGCGCGATGCTGCCTTGCTCGCCTTGTTGCCGAGCTTGACGCGCAGGAGTTCTTCAGCGCGTGCCAGGTCGCCGTCGGCTTCCGTCAGCGCCTTCTTGCATTCCATCATCGGCGCGTCGGTCTTCGCGCGCAGTTCTGCCACCATGCTTGCGGTAATTGCCGCCATCATTCGCTCCTTGAATCTGACTGGTACGCGCCAACCGCATGATTCGATGCGGCCAGCAGGAATTCGTTTCCGTAAATGCCGTGCTGAAACGCTTTTTTACAGCTGCTTCTACAGGACTACGGTGCCGCCCATATGACGCGGCTTCGAACGCCACGGCTTAAAAAAAAGGGGCCTATGGAAAGCCCCCTTTTCTTGCCGGACACGGGGCGGCTTACGCCTCCGGATTGACCTCGACGAACTCGTCGTCGCCTTCGTTGCCGCGCACGGCCGCGACCACTTCGTTGACCGCGCTCGCACGGCCTTCCAGGATCGCGTCAGCCACGCCTTGCGTGTAGAGCGCGACAGCCTTGCTGGCGTCGTCGTTGCCCGGGATCACGTAGTCGATGCCTTCCGGCGAGTGGTTCGTGTCGACCACGGCGATGACGGGGATGCCCAGCTTGTTGGCTTCCGTCACGGCAATCTTGTGGTAACCGACGTCGACCACGAAGATTGCGTCAGGAATGCCGCCCATGTCCTTCACGCCGCCGATCGACTTTTGCAGCTTGGCGATTTCGCGTTCGAACAGGAGCGCTTCCTTCTTGCTCATCTTCTCGAGCTCGCCTGCCTCGACAGCTGCTTCCATGTCCTTCAGGCGCTTGATCGAAACCTTCAGCGTCTTGAAGTTGGTCAGCATGCCGCCGAGCCAGCGTGCGTTCACGAACGGCATACCAGCGCGGTTTGCCTCTTCAGCGATCGTGTCGCGCGATTGACGCTTCGTGCCCACGAACAGGATCGTGCCACGGTTCGATGCCAGCTGACGCACGTACTTCAGTGCGTCGTTGTACATCGGCAGCGTCTTTTCGAGGTTGATGATGTGAATCTTGTTGCGATGACCGAAAATGAAGGGGGCCATCTTCGGGTTCCAGAAGCGCGTCTGGTGACCGAAGTGGACACCTGCTTCCAGCATTTGGCGCATGGTAACTGCCATGTTTCAATTCTCCGCTAGGGTTGGGTCTTAAGCCGGCTGCCGTATCGGTGCGCCGCCCTCTTTCAGGACTGGCGCGCCCGACACCCTGGGTGCGCCGGCTTGCGATTTCAACAATTTCTACTAACTCGACGCCGGTATTTTTTGCCCGCGGCGACAGCAGGCATAATCGACTCCCGAACCCCTCCGCACTAGTCTCATCGGAAAGATACAGCGAGCGACTTAGCCGAAGATTATAGCACGTAAAACTGACCGCACTCAAGCCAGCTATTACCCTCGGAGGGAGTGCGCCGGCGCGCCTCACGGCGCCCGCCACACTTCTCAAAAGCCTGCGACCGTGTGGATAAGGTGCGATAATTTCATATTCGACTGCATTTTCGGGCGCACACCATGGCCATTTCGATCAAGAACGAACACGACATCGCGCAGATGCGCGTCGCCTGCCGGCTGGCGAGCGAGGTGCTCGACTACATTACGCCGTTCGTCGTAGCGGGCGTCACGACGGGCGAGCTCGACCGGCTTTGTCACGAATACATGACCAACGTGCAAGGCACGGTGCCCGCGCCGCTGAACTATCAGCCGCCCGGCTACCCGCCCTACCCGAAGGCCATCTGCACCTCGGTGAACGACGTGATCTGTCACGGCATTCCGGGCGACAAGGCGCTGAAGAACGGCGACACGCTCAATATCGACATCACCGTCATCAAGGAAGGCTATTTCGGCGACACGAGCCGCATGTTCATCGTCGGCGAAGGATCGATTCTCGCGAAGCGCCTCGTGCAGACCACTTATGAATGCATGTGGCTCGGCATCGACCAGGTGCGCCCGGGCGGCCATTTGGGCGATATCGGCCATGCCATCCAGCGTTACGCGGAATCGCAGGGCTACAGCGTCGTGCGCGAATATTGCGGCCACGGCATCGGCACGGTGTTCCACGACGAGCCGCAGGTGCTCCATTACGGCCGCCCCGGCACGGGCGTCGAACTGCTGCCCGGCATGATCTTCACCATCGAGCCGATGATCAACGCCGGCCGCCGCGAGATCCGCACCATGCCGGACCAGTGGACGGTCAAGACCAAGGACCGCAGCCTCTCGGCGCAATGGGAGCACACCGTGCTCGTGACCGAGACGGGCTATGAAGTGCTGACGGTTTCGGCCGGCACGCCGGCCAAGCCGGCTATCGTCGCGCAGATGGCGGGCACCGCGGCCTGATCAGGCGTGGGTGTGCGGCCGCCGGTGCAAACCGGGCCTGGCGCCGCACTCAGCACCACGCCCTGAAAACGAGCGGCAAGGAAACGACGCGGCAAGGCAGCAACCCAAGGCACCAAACCGGGTCCCAATAAGGTATCAACTGGCATTGCCAGGGCCGACTGGCACCTACCAGGTAGCCACCAGGCACAATCAGGCACGACCAGGCACAAACCGGCATCACCCCGCGCCCGCACGGTCCGCCGCCCGGCCGGGCCTCCTCCCAACCGCGCCAAGCGCATCGAAGCCCATGAGCGTTCCCGCCGTCGCCGCACCCGATACGTCGTCGCTGAAGTCCGACTACAAGGCCGCCAAGGCCGTGTTGCTCGAACGCTTCAAGAGCGCGGCCAACGTCGACTCGCTGATGCGGGCGCTCGCCCGCACCACCGACGACACCCTGCGCCGCGCCTGGAGCCTGTGCGAGCTGCCGGCCTCGCTCGCGCTCGTCGCCGTGGGCGGTTTCGGGCGCGGCGAGCTCGCGCCGTACTCCGACGTCGATATTCTCGTGCTGCTCCCCGACGACGAAGCGCTTGCGCCGCTCGAAGCGCGCATCGAGCGCTTCATCGGCCTTGCGTGGGACCTTGGACTCGAAATCGGCAGTAGCGTGCGCAGCGTCTCGCAATGCCTCGAAGAGGCCGCCAACGACGTGACTGTGCGCACGTCGCTGCTCGAGGCGCGCCGCCTCACGGGCAGCCCGACTCTGTTCGGCGACTTCGCGCAGCGCTACCGCGACGCCATGGACCCGCGCGCGTTCTTCCAGGCGAAAGTGCTGGAGATGCGCCAGCGCCATGCGCGTTTCCAGGACACACCTTACGCGCTGGAACCCAACGTCAAGGAAAGCCCCGGCGGCCTGCGCGACCTTCAATTGATCCTCTGGGTCACGGAGGCCGCGGCATTTGGCAGCAGCTGGAAAGAGCTCGATCAGCGCGGACTCATTACGGAGCGCGAAGCGCGCGAGCTGCGCCGCAACGAGGCGTTCCTGAAAACGCTGCGCGCGCGCCTGCACGTCCTCGCCGGCCGCCGCCAGGACATCCTCGTATTCGACCTGCAGACAAGCGTGGCCGAAAGCTTCGGTTACTCGGCAAGTGCGGCGCGGCGCGCGAGCGAGCATCTCATGCGCCGCTATTATTGGGCCGCCAAGGCGGTCACGCAGCTTTCGACCATCCTCATCCAGAACATCGAGGCGCAGCTCTTCCCAAGCACGAGCGGCGTCACGCGCACCCTCTCGGACCATTTCGTCGAAAAACAGGGCATGATCGAAATCGTGACCGACGACGTGTTCGAGCGCGAACCGCACGCCATCCTCGAAGCCTTTCTGCTTTACGAGCAAGTGCCCGGCGTGAAGGGGCTTTCGGCGCGCACCATGCGCGCGCTGTACAACGCGCGCGAGAAGATGGACCAGCACTGGCGCCGCGATCCGGAAAACCGCCGGCTCTTCATGGCGATCATCAAGGAGCCCGCGGGCATCACGCATGCCATGCGGCTCATGAACCAGACGAGCGTGCTGGGCCGCTATCTGTTGAACTTCCGGCGCATCGTCGGGCAGATGCAGCACGACCTCTATCACGTCTACACGGTCGATCAGCACATCCTGATGGTGCTGCGCAACATCCGCCGTTTCGCCGTTGCCGAGCACGCGCATGAGTACCCGTTCTGCAGCCAGATCATCGCCAATTTCGAGCGGCCCTGGGTGCTCTACGTGGCGGCGCTCTTTCACGACATCGCCAAGGGGCGCGGCGGCGACCATTCGCAGCTCGGCATGGCCGACGCGCGGCGTTTTTGCCGCGAGCATGACATCGTCGGCGAAGACGCCGACCTGATCGTCTGGCTCGTGCAGCAGCACCTGACGATGAGCCAGGTCGCCCAAAAGCAGGACACGAGCGACCCCGAAGTGGTGAAGCGCTTTGCCGATCTGGTGGGCACGGAGCGGCGGCTTTCGGCGCTCTATCTGCTGACCGTCGCCGATATCCGCGGCACGAGCCCCAAGGTCTGGAACAACTGGAAAGGCAAGCTGCTCGAGGACCTCTACCGTTCGGCGCTCGCCGTGCTCGGCGGCGCCGAGCCCGACGCGCACTCCGAGCTCAAGACGCGCCAGGAGCTGGCGCTCGCGCTGCTGCGCCTCGAAACGGTGCCGGAGCATGCGCACCGTGCGCTGTGGGACAAGCTCGACGTCGGCTATTTCCTGCGCCACGACGCCGCCGACATCGCGTGGCAGACGCGCGTGCTCTACCGCCACGTGGAGACGCCCTCGCCCGTCGTGCGCGCGCGGCCCTCACCGGTCGGCGAGGCGCTGCAAGTGCTCGTCTACGCGAAAGACCGGCCGGACCTGTTCGCCACCATGTGTGCCTATTTCGACCGCAGCGGCCTGTCCGTGCTCGACGCGCGCGTGAGCACGACGCGCCACGGTTATGCGCTCGATAACTTCATCGTCGCCCACACCGAGGGCGATGTGCATTACCGCGATATCGCGAACCTGGTCGAGCAGGAGCTCGCCCAGCGCCTCAGTGCGTCCGGCAATGCGCTGCCCGAGCCATCGAAAGGGCGGCTCTCGCGCCTGTCGCGCACCTTCCCGGTCACGCCAAGGGTCGACCTGCGGGCCGACGAGCGCGGCCAATACTACATCCTGTCCGTATCGGCGAACGATCGGCCAGGCCTCCTTTATTCCATCGCGCGCGTGCTGGCCGAGCACCGCATCGGCGTCCAGGCGGCGCGGATCAATACGCTCGGCGAGCGCGTGGAGGACGTGTTTCTGCTCGACGGCTCGGGTTTATCCGACAACCGCCAGCAGATCCGCGTCGAAACCGAACTGCTGCGCGCGATAGCAGTGTGAATGCAACAGCGAAAGACGTAGAACCATGCGAGCCAAACTGACAGCCAAACATCCGCGCCCGACCACGCCCGAACGCGCGCCCGTCCGCCGCGGCAGCACCACCGCCCGCAAGCCGGTGCGGCCGGCCGAGGCGCGGCCAGCTGAAGGGCGGCCCGCACAAGCGCGCCCGTCCGCGGCGAAGCCGGGCGGGAAACCCACCTCCGGGAAACCGGCGACGGCGCGCGAGCGCGACACGTCGGGCCGTCCCGCTCGCGCGCCGCGCGAAGGCGGCGGCTATGGCGACGAGCGTCGCCGCCGCGATTCGAGCGCCCGGGACGACGCGCCGCACAGCGCCAAATCGTGGGACCGCGATTCGCGGCCGGCACGCCGCGCCGAAGGCGATGAGCGACGCCCTTTCCGTGCGCGCGATGAAGGCGGCGAGCGGCGCCCCCCGCGTCGCAGCGATGACGCAAGCCAGCGTCCCTTCCGTTCACGCGACGAAGGCGGCGAACGAAGCTTCACGCGCCGCAGCGATGACGCAGGCCAGCGTCCCTTCCGTTCACGTGACGACGGCGGCGAACGCCGCTTCACGCCCCGCAGCGGTGACGCAGGCCAGCGTCCCTTCCGGTCACGTGACGAAGGCGGCGAACGCCGCTTCACGCCTCGCAGCGGTGACGAAGGCCAGCGCCCCTTCCGTTCACGCGATGAAGGTGGCGAGCGCCGCTTCACGCC
>NZ_SMRP01000005.1:59188-101218 GCF_004353915.1 Paraburkholderia silviterrae
TGACGAAGGTGGCGAGCGCCGCTTCACGCCCCGCAGCGGGGACGAAGGCAAGCGTCCCTTCCGTTCGCGCGATGAAGGTGGCGAGCGGCGCCCCCCGCGTCGCAGCGGTGACGCAGGCCAGCGTCCCTTCCGTTCACGTGACGAAGGCGGCGAACGCCGCTTCACGCCCCGCAGCGGTGACGAAGGCCAGCGTCCCTTCCGTTCACGTGACGAAGGTGGCGAGCGGCGCCCCCCGCGTCGCAGCGGTGACGAAGGCCAGCGTCCCTTCCGTTCGCGCGATGAAGGCGGCGAGCGGCGCCCCCCGCGCCGCAACGATGACGAAGGCCAGCGCCCCGGCCGCGCACGCGGCGAAAACCAGGAACGCCGCGCGTTCCCAGCCGATCGCCGCGCACCGGGGGCCGCACCGCGCGGCGATCGCCCCGCGTTTCGCCGCGACGAGGGCTCCGACGAACGGCGCCCGCGCAATGACCAGGGCTTCGCACGCCCGGTGAAATCCTCCTGGGCCGACGCAAACGAGCGCAACGGCGCTGGCGCGCGTCCCCGCAGCCGCAACGATGGCGAATCGTTCGCCCCCCGTGAGCGGCGCGGCGCGGAAGACACGCGTGCACGCAAACCCGGACCGAAATCCTTCGCGAAGGGCGCCGACCAGGCGCCGCAGCGCGCTACACGCGCGGAAGTCGACAGTGACAATGCGCTGCGCCTGTCCAAGCGCATGTCGGAGCTGGGCCTGTGCTCGCGCCGCGAGGCCGACGAGTGGATCGAGAAAGGCTGGGTCTATGTGGACGGTGAAGTCGTCGACACGCTAGGCGCAAAGGTCACGCCGGAGCAGCGCATCGAAGTCGACCCCGCCGCGCTCGCCGCGCAGGCGCGCCAGGTGACCATCCTGCTGCACAAGCCGGTGGGCTATGTGTCGGGTCAGGCCGAAGACGGCTATGAGCCGGCGGCCACGCTCGTCACCGCCGGCAATCATTGGGACGGCGACCACTCGGGCATCCGTTTTTCGGCGCAACACCTGCGTACGCTCGCGCCGGCGGGCCGCCTCGACATCGACTCGACGGGTCTGCTCGTCCTCACCCAGGACGGCCGTGTAGCGAAGCAGTTGATTGGCGAAAGTTCCGATATCGACAAGGAATACCTCGTGCGCGTGACCTATGGCGACATCGAGACCGAAGTCGACCAGCACTTCCCGCCCGAGCTGCTGGCGAAGCTGCGCCACGGCCTCGCGCTCGACGAGGTCCCGCTCAAGCCCGCGATGGTGAGTTGGCAGAACGGCGAGCAACTGCGTTTCGTGCTGCGCGAAGGCAAGAAGCGTCAGATCCGCCGCATGTGCGAACTGGTCGGGCTGAAGGTAGTGGGCCTCAAGCGCGTGCGCATGGGCCGCGTGCTTTTGGGCGCGCTGCCGCAAGGGCAATGGCGCTATCTGTCGGCTGACGAAGCCTTCTGAGGCGGCTGAAGCTCGCGCATCGCGTGCGGGCGGCCGTAACAAAAAACGGGAGCCGCCTGGCTCCCGTTTTTCATGCGCGCCTGATTTCGTGCGCGAGCGCTCTCACTCGTCGATCTTCGGGTCGAGA
The DNA here is from genome assembly GCF_004353915.1 of Paraburkholderia silviterrae. Classification (GTDB taxonomy): domain Bacteria; phylum Pseudomonadota; class Gammaproteobacteria; order Burkholderiales; family Burkholderiaceae; genus Paraburkholderia; species Paraburkholderia silviterrae. The sequence continues at coordinate 60,760 of NZ_SMRP01000005.1, forward strand.
TTGGGGAACAGGATGTCGGTGAAGCCGAACTTCGAGAAGTCGGTGATGCGCATGGGGTAAAGCTTGCCGATCAAATGGTCGCATTCGTGCTGGACCACGCGCGCGTGAAAGCCTTCCGCCACGCGCTCGATGGGATTGCCGTACTGGTCGAAGCCGTCGTAGCGAATCATCGAATAGCGGCTCACCGCGCCGCGCATGCCTGGCACCGAGAGGCAGCCTTCCCAGCCCTCTTCCATGTCGTGCGAAAGCGGATGGATGACCGGATTGATCAGCACCGTGCGCGGCACCGACGGCGCTTCGGGATAGCGCTCGTTGTCTTCGAAGCCGAAGATCACCACCTGCAAGTCAACGCCGATCTGCGGAGCGGCAAGTCCCGCCCCATTCGCGGCATGCATCGTGTCGAACATGTCGGCGATCAGTTCGTGCAGCTCGGGCGTGTCGAAATGGTCGACCGGTCTGGCGATGCCGAGCAGGCGCGGATCGCCCATTCTGAGAATTTCGCGAATCATGTCGTGTGCCCCTCCAGGAGCTTGTGCAACCCTTCTTCGTCGAGCACCGGCACGCCGAGTTCCTCGGCTTTCGCGAGCTTGCTGCCCGCGTCGGCGCCCGCCACCACGTAGTCGGTCTTCTTCGACACCGAGCCGGCCACCTTCGCGCCGGCCGCCTCCAGCATCTCTTTCGCCTCTTCGCGCTTGAGCGTAGGCAGCGTGCCGGTGAGCACCACCGTCTTGCCCGCCAGCACGCCTGCCGGCGCCTTCGGCGCGGGCGGACCGTCCGCCCATCTGACCTTGCCCGGTGCGCGCAGTTGCTCGATTACAGTGCGGTTATGTTCTTCCGCAAAGAACTGATGAATCGACTCGGCCACGATTGGCCCGACATCGTTCACTTCGAGCAGCTGCTCGATGGACGCGTCCATGATGGGGTCGAGCGAGCCGAAATGCTTCGCCAGATCCTTCGCCGTGGATTCGCCCACGTGGCGGATACCGAGCGCGTAGATGAAACGCGCCAGCGTGGTGGATTTGGCCTTTTCGAGCGAATCAAGCAGATTCTGTGCCGACTTGTCCGCCATGCGGTCGAGCTCCGCCAGCGTGGAAAATCCGAGATTGAACAGGTCAGCCGGAGTGCGCACGAGATTCTGATCGACGAGCTGGTCGATGATCTTTTCGCCAAGACCGTCGATGTCGAGCGCGCGGCGCTGCGCGAAGTGCCACAGCGCCTGCTTGCGCTGCGCCGGGCAGAAGAGGCCGCCGGTGCAGCGGGCGATTGCTTCGTCGGGCAAGCGCTCGATGCTCGAGCCGCACACCGGACACTCGGTGGGCATCACGAACTCGCGGGCATCCGCGGGGCGGCGCTCGATGAGCGCGCTCACTACCTCGGGAATCACGTCGCCGGCGCGGCGCACGACGACCGTGTCGCCGATGCGGATGTCCTTGCGGCGCACTTCGTCTTCGTTGTGCAGCGTGGCGTTCGTGACGGTCGCGCCGCCCACGAACACGGGCTCGAGCCGCGCGACCGGCGTGATGGCGCCGGTGCGGCCCACCTGCACGTCGATGGCGAGAACCGTCGTGAGCGCTTCCTGCGCCGGAAATTTGTGGGCGAGCGCGAAGCGCGGCGCGCGCGAGACGAAACCGAGCGCGTCCTGCTCCGCGCGGCGGTTGACCTTGTAGACCACGCCGTCGATATCGTAGGGCAGCGAGTCGCGCTTCTCGCCCACGACGCGGAAGAAGTCCAGCAGCCCCTGTGCGCCCTTCACGACCGCGCGCTCGCTGTTCACCGGCAAGCCCATTTGCGCGTACCAGTCGAGCAGCTCGCTGTGCGTCGCGGGCATGGGCTCGCCTTCGAGCACACCGATACCGTACGCGAAGAACGACAAGGGCCGCTGCGCGGTGATCTTCGGATCGAGTTGGCGCAGGCTGCCCGCCGCCGCATTGCGCGGGTTCGCAAACTCCTTGTGACCGGCTTCGCGCTGACGCTCGTTCATGCGGTCGAAGTCGCGGCGGAACATCAGCACCTCGCCGCGTACATCGAGCACCTTCGGCACGTGCTCGCCTTTCAGCCGCAGCGGCAGCGAGCGGATGGTGCGCACGTTTTCCGTGACGTTCTCGCCGGTCGTGCCGTCGCCACGCGTGGAGGCCTGCACGAACACGCCGTCCAGATAGCGCAGCGAGATGGCAAGGCCATCGAACTTGAGCTCGCAGGCGTACTCGACCGGGTCGCCTTCGGGCTTGTCGAGCGCATCGGACACGCGCTTGTCGAACGCGACGATGTCTTCGTCCGCGAAGCCGTTGTTGAGCGAAAGCATGGGCACATCGTGCAACACCGGCTCGAAACCGGCCGCCGCCTCCCCCCCCACACGCTGCGTGGGCGAATCGGGCGAGACGAGCTCCGGGTGTTCGGCCTCGATGCTTTGCAGCTCGCGGAACAGCTTGTCGTATTCCGCGTCTGGCAGCTCCGGCTGGTCGAGCACGTAGTACGCGTGATTGGCGCGTTCGAGTTCGGCGCACAACCACGCCGCGCGCTGCGCCGCAGTGGATTCTTCGGGAGGACGGGCGGGAGAACGGACCATGCTTGGGGCGGCTTCTTCTGAGTGGTTTGGATTGTCAGATTATCTCAGGAAGCCACCTGCGTGGCATCGGCCGAGCGGCCAGCTTCGTGCGCCGCCGAACGGCGCTCGCGAAGGTCCTGGCCGAACGGCCAACGTCAGCCTGATTGCATTGACGCTCTGCTTGCCGGAGGCGAACTTGATCGCACTGCAATCCTCTATCGCACCGCAACATATCCGCCGCATCGAACGGCGCCCAGCGCCCATGCACGAACAGCCCGCTTCGGTCGCATTCGTACCCACTCGTACGCGTTCGTTCGCGATTGCATCGCGCACAAAAAAAAAGCGCGGCTCCATCATGGCGCCGCGCCTCGTGCGTGGGCAACGCTATTGCCCTTACTGGCTGAAGAGCCGCCGCGTCGCCGCCGAGCCCGCCGGAATGCCGGCCTGCTCGAGCTTCGCATAGAGCGTCATGAGTTGCTTGTCGATGGACTGCAGCACCGATTCCGGCAACGGCCGGCGCTGGTCGTCCACCACGCGCCCACCGATGCGCTCCGCGAGCGAGCGGGCGTAATCGCACATCAGGCGGAACGGCAGGATGTCTTCGTCGGCCACGGGCACGTCGAGGATCAGCGTGATCATCTGGCCGCCCTTGTAGGTGAGGTCGTCGCGCAGGAAATTGGTGTCGCCGAACTGCAGCATGAACACCGGGCTCTGCTTCGCGTCGAGCTTCACGAAACGCGTGCCGTCGCGCGAGAGCAGCAAGCCGTCCTGGGCTGCAACCGCCTGCACGTAATTCGCCGACCACGGCGCGCCGTCCGAAAGCACGTTGATCTGAAGCTGGGCATCGCACTGCGCCGCGAAGCCGTCGAGCTCGCGGGCCATGGCGACGGTTTCCGTCATATCGGGGAATTCGGGCAAGCCGTCGAGCGCATCCGCGAACTGCTGCACCCCCGCTACGAACTCGGAAAACTCGAGTTCGTTGAGCGGGCCGTTGCGGTTCGCCAGTTGCGCGGCCGCGCGCAATTCTTCATAGCGCACGCCGTTTTGCAGCAGCTCCCAGCCGTCGCCGCCTTCGGGCTTGCCTTCTATGTGCACCGGCTTGCTGCCGGCGCGGCGCAGGCGCTGCGCAAGCGGAATCACGCGCTCGCCGGGCAGCGGCCCGCCAAGCCGGATCGGCACGATGCAGTCGATGCGTCGATCGACGATGGCCGGCGGCGCAGAAGAGATCGTCGTGGCGGCAGGCAGCACCGGTTCGACGCGTTCGTCTTCGTCGCGCGTCTCATCGCGCTTCTCGTCGTGCTTGTCATCCTTTGCGCCGCGTGCCGCCTGCTTGCCCGGCGCATCGGCCGGCTCGCCGTGCCCGGTGGCAGACGCGGACAAATCGTTGCCCTCGGCCTCCTCAGTCCCGGCTTCCGGAAAACCGTTCGGCGAGGTGTTCTCGGCCTGAATATCCACGGCTGTATCGGCCGGCGCCGCCGTTCCGAAACCCGGCTCGACGCGCTCCTCGGCGGTGCTGGCGCCCGCGAGCGACGGCTCGCGTCTGGACGGCGCGCGGGCCGGCTCGATGAACGGGCTCTGCTCGTTCAGGTCGTCGCGCAGCGGCGCCTCGGCCGCTTCCTCGGGCATCGGGCGCGGCATGCGCCGGCGCACCCTGGCGCTCTGCCAGGCGTTGTACACCACCACGCCCCCGACGACCACGGCACCCGCGCCGATCAACCCGAGAGTCAACTGATCCATGCATGCTCCATCTGCAATTCTTTTCCGGCGGCGCGCCTCGTCCTTCGAGGACGCGCGCGCCGCGTGCGTGGCGACAGCGGCATTCGCGACAGCCGCCCTTGCGGTAAAACGCAGGCGTTGCCGGTCGCGCGCCGCGCGCCGTCGTTATTCAGACCCGCCCTTCAGACCATCAGGCCGTATTCTGTGCGAAACCCGCGGCCGCTTCCATGTCGACTGCAACAATGCGCGAAACACCCTGCTCCTGCATCGTCACGCCAATCAACTGCTGCGCCATCTCCATCGCGATCTTGTTGTGCGAGATGAACAGGAACTGCGTCTTGTCCGACATCGCGCGCACCAGATTGGCGAAGCGTTCGGTGTTGGCGTCGTCGAGCGGCGCGTCCACTTCGTCGAGCAGACAGAACGGCGCCGGGTTCAACTGGAACATCGCGAACACGAGCGCCGTGGCGGTGAGTGCCTTCTCGCCGCCCGACAGCAGGTGGATCGTCGAGTTCTTCTTGCCGGGCGGCTGCGCCATCACCTGCACGCCGGCGTCCAGAATCTCGTCGCCGGTCATGATGAGCTTTGCCTGGCCGCCGCCGAACAGGCGCGGGAACAGGTCGCCGAAATGCCGGTTCACCTCGTCGAAGGTGCCTTGCAGCAGCGTGCGCGTTTCCTGATCGATCTTGCGGATGGCGTCTTCGAGCGTTTCGATCGCGCTCGTGAGGTCGGTGGACTGCGCGTCGAGGAAGCTCTTGCGCTCCTTCGCGGCAGCCAGTTCGTCGAGCGCGGCCATGTTGACCGGCCCGAGCGCCGCGATCGCGTTGTTGATGCGCGTGACTTCGCCCTGCAGGTACGAGGGCTTGAGCTCGGGCGTGAGCTTCTTCTGCAGCGCGGCTTCGTCCACGCCCGCGGCCTGCAATTGCTCGGCGAACTGCTCGCCGTTCAGGCGCGCGGCCTGCTCCTTCAACTGCAATTCGGTGATGCGGTCGCGCAGCGGCTGAAGCGCGCGCTCCGCGGTGAGGCGCGTCTCGTCGGCCGCGCGCAGCTTTGCGCTGAGGTCGTCGAGTTCGGCGCGCGCGGCGCGCAACGCCTCTTCCTTCACCGCGCGAATCTCTAGCGCGTCCTGCAGGCCCGTGTGCGCGGTCTGCTCATTGATCGTTTCCAGTTCCGCGCGCGCGTCTTCGAGCGAGACGGCCACCCGCTCGCTCTGGTCGTGCGCGACCTGGATATTGCGCTTGAGCTCCTCGATGCGATTGGCCATGTTGCGCGCCGCGAAGCGCGCATCGCCGGCCGCGCGCTCGAGATCGCGCGCTTCGTTGCGGGCGGCGCCCAATTCCTCGTCGAGTGCCTCGAACGCCAGTTGGTTGTCTTCGAAGCGAGCCTGCAATTCCGCGAGTTCGACGTCGTGGCGCTCGAAGTTCGCCTCCGATTCCGCGCGCAGCGCGCGCTGCTCTTCGATCTGCGTGCGGATCTCTTCGAGTTCCTCGCGAATCTGCGTGCTGCGCGCCGTATAGCGCTCGTGCGCCTGGGTGAGCTTGAGCACCTCCATCTGCAGCGCATGCACGCGCTGCGTGGCGCGCTCGGCCTGCTGGCGCAGTTCGGTGAGCGCCTGGGCCGCCTGGGTGTGCGCCGCCTCCGCACGCACGGCTGCGGCGCGCGCGTCGTCGGCGAGCAGCGCCTGGGCGCGCACCTGGCGCGTGAGATTCTCGATTTCCTGCTGGCGCGCGAGCATGCCCGCCTGCTCCGAATCGGCGGCGTAGAGCTGCACACCTACGCGCGTGACCGTGTGGCCGGCCTTCACCACGAACGCGCCGCCTTCCGGCAACTGCGCGCGCTTGCCAAGCGCTTCGGCGAGATCGGTAGCGACGAACGCCGTGCCGAGCCATTCGTTGAGCACCGCGCGCAGGCCCGCATCGTCGATGCGCACGAGCGAGAGCAGCGGCGTGAGCCCCGCGGGCGCGGCCGTCGCCTGTCCGGCCGGCGGCGGCGCGTAGAACGCGAGCTTGGCCGGCGGCGCGTCGGTCGCGAATGCCTTCACCCAGTCGAGGTTCGACACTTCGAGGGCGGCCAGGCGCTCGCGCAGCACGGCTTCGAGCGCGGTTTCCCAACCGGCTTCGACGTGCAGCTTTTTCCACAGCCGCGGCAGCGCGCCCAGTTCATGGCGCTCGAGCCACGGCTGGATCTTGCCTTCGGTCTGCACGTTCTCCTGCAGCTGCTTGAGCGCCGCGAGGCGCGCTTCGAGCTGATGGATCTGCGCGCCTTCGGCCTGCACGCGCTCGTGCGCGGCGCGGCGCTCCGCGTCGAGGCGCGGCACCGTGTCCTGCGCGTCGGCAAGACGTTCCTGCGCTTCGCGCAGGATCTCTTCCTGCTCGGCCAGTTGCATGCGCAACTCTTCGAGCTGCGCTTCGTCGGGCGCGTCGAGGCCGCCTTCCTCCGCCTTCAGGCGCTCGTGGCGCTGCTGAAGCTGCTGGAGCATCTGGTCGGCGTTGCGCTGATGCGCGGCTTCGAGCTTGATCGCCTGTTCGGTGCGCGAAATGCCCGCGCGCTCGTCGTTCAACTGAGCCTGCGCGTCGCGCCAGCGGTTTTCGAGCGCGGGCAGCGCTTCCTGCTTCGCTGCCGCCTGCTCTTCGGCGATAGCCGCCTTTTCCTCACCCATCGCGAGCTGCTCTTCGGCGTCCGCGATGTCGTCCTGCGCCTTCTGCGCCTGCACCTGCCATTGCTCGCGTTGCGCAGTGAGCGCCGCGATCTGCGCCTGCACGCGATTGCGCGATTCGACGATGAACTTGATTTCCGCTTCGAGGCGGCTCACTTCGGCATTCGCCTCATAGAGCGCGCCTTGCGCGCCCTGCATCGCATCGCTCGCCGAATAGTTCGCCACCCGCAGCGTTTCGAGCTGCGCCTCGACTTCGCGCAGTTGCGCGGTGTGCCGCTCGAGATCGATCTGCGCGTGCTCGATCGCGCGTTGCTGGCGCTGCTGCTCGCTGGCCGCTTCGTTCTTGCGCAAGAGCCACAGCAGGCGCTGCTTTTCCTCGCCTTCGGCCTGCAGCTCGCGGAACTTCGTCGCGACCACGGCCTGGCCTTCGAGCTTCTCCAGATTCGTCGAGAGCTCGCGCACGATGTCCTCGACGCGCGTGAGGTTCTCGCGCGTGTCGTGCAGACGGTTTTCCGTCTCGCGGCGGCGCTCCTTGTATTTCGAGACGCCCGCGGCCTCTTCGAGGAACACGCGCAGCTCTTCGGGCTTCGCCTCGATGATGCGCGCGATCATGCCCTGCCCGATGATGGCGTACGCACGGGGCCCGAGGCCGGTGCCGAGGAAAATGTCCTGGATGTCGCGCCGGCGCGCCGGCAGATTGTTGATGTAGTAGCTCGAGGTGCCGTCGCGCGTGAGCACGCGCTTGACGGCGATCTCGGCATACTGGCCCCACTGGCCCGCGGCGCGCCCGTCGGCATTGTCGAATACGAGCTCGACGCTCGCGCGGCTGCCAGGCTTGCGTGCGGTGGAACCGTTGAAGATGACGTCCTGCATCGACTCGCCGCGCAGCTCAGACGCGCGGGATTCGCCGAGCACCCAGCGCACGGCGTCGATGATGTTCGATTTGCCACAGCCATTCGGCCCGACCACCCCGACGAGTTGGCCCGGGACCTGGAAATGCGTGGGATCGACGAAGGATTTGAAGCCAGCGAGTTTAATCGAGGTCAGACGCACGGCGATATCGCTGTTTGAATAGGGAGAGTGAACGGGACCGCCTGCGCCCCAAGCCCCGTGCCGCCGACCTCGTCACGGGTCGCACGGCGCAGCGACGCGCCACATGGCGCTCGCGCTTCGGGCATCTTGGGCATGTCGGGCAGCCGCCACGGCTCGCCATGCAGAGCGGCATGTGCGCGCCCGGCCGGCGAGGATCAGCGGCAATCATACCATCGTGCGCGCGCCATTCCGCCCGCTTCGCGCCGAAGCGCGCGGGCCGCCGGTGCCATTGGCGCCGGCGTCGTCATCCCCGCTTTCGTCGATGGGGCACGCTTGTGCGTGGGCAATCGCGCTGGCGTCGGCGCTAGCGTGCTTTTCTTGCTCTGCGCGCTTGCCGGTGTCCTGCACGCGGTGCACCCAGCTCGACAGCAGCGAAGCCAGCACGATGCACGCGCCGCCCGCCCATTCGCGCGGCCCCGGCGTCTCGCCCGCGAGCAGCCACGACGAGAGCGCGGTCACCACGAGCTCGAACAGCATGATGATCGACGCCCGGTTCGCCGGCACGCGCGCGAGACCGTACTGCACGAGCATGTTGTTCGAGCTGAGCAGCAGGCCGAGCACGAGTACGAGCAGCACGATGCGGGCAAGCGACTCGCCGGCGTGCAGCACCGGCATCGGCTCGAAGTGCGACGCCACAGCGCCGAAGATCGCCGCCCCGCCGAAAATCACGGCCGTGCGCATCTCCGGCTTCATCTGCGGCAGCACGCGGCTCGTCTTCACCACGAGCACGTTGCTCATCGCGAAACCGATGCCGCCCGCGAGCCCCGCCCATTCGGCCAGGCTGGCCGGCAGCGGCAGGCCCAGTTTCGGCGACCACAGCATGAGCACCGCGCCCGCGAGCGAGAGCGCGGAAAGCGCCGCGCCCGACCACGTGAGGCGCTCGCGCAGGATGAAATGCGCGAAGATCGCCGTCCACGCCGGTGTGAGATAGAACAGCAGGAGCACGCGCATCACTTCGCCGTGGATCGCGCCCCACACGAAGCCGATGTTGGTCACGCCCGCCGCGAGACCTAGCATCGGCAGCACCCAGTGCCAGCGCACCGTGGCGATCGAGCGGCGGCGCAGCAGCAGCACGAAGAGGCACCCCGCGGCGCTCGTTGCGGCCCCGGCGGCCGTGCCAGTCAGGCCCAGGCTCGCGAGCGTGCGCAACGGATACCAGACCACGCCCCACACCGAGGCGCCGATCATGATGGCGAGCGTTGGCCACCCGGTCTTCAGGCCCGTGCTCATCACACTGTCCTCCCGCACCGCGCCGATGTGGAAGCAGCGCGCATCGGCCGTTTTCCAGACTGCATACCTGTCCTTTTTTCCAGTTCCTGATTTCCCGCGTGGTGCGTCAGTTCGTGCGCCATGCAGCGCTTGGGCCACTCCGGCCACTGCTGCCGGTCCGGCGGATCCGCGCCCACCGCCGTTTGCCTCGGCTGCGCACCCATGCAAGCGCCCGCAGGCGGCGCAGCGCCAAGTTATAATTCACGCTTTTCCAGCCGCACCAGCCACACCCGACGCACGACAGGCGCTGCGCCGCCGCGATCCACGCCACCCATGCCGGATCGCACCGGCGGGCAGCAGCCCACACCGGCCCTAACATGGCCACGTCGTCGCCGGAACCGAAGCGCCGATGCCGGCCATCGCGCCGCGCGCTGTCTATCCGTCTACCCGTCTTCGCTTTTCGCCCGCCAAGCCAGTGAATCCGCTACTCGACACTCTCCAGCCCTATCCCTTCGAAAAGCTGCGTGCACTCTTCAAGGACGTCACGCCGAATGCCGGCCTGCGCCACATCAGCTTCGGGATCGGCGAGCCGAAACATCCGACGCCCGCGCTGATCCGCGACGCCATCGTCGCCTCGCTCGACGGCCTTGCGGCCTATCCGGCCACGGCCGGCAGCCCCGCGCTGCGCGAGGCGATCGCGAAATGGGTGACCGAGCGCTACGGCTTGCCCGCCATCGATGCGGCCACGCAAGTGCTGCCCGTGTGCGGCTCGCGCGAGGCGCTCTTCGCGCTCGCCCAGGCGGTCGTGGACCCCACAGCGGGCGCCAAAGACCCGGCAAAGCGGCCGATCGTACTCTGTCCGAATCCGTTCTACCAGATCTACGAAGGCGCCGCGCTGCTCGCGGGCGCCGAGCCGTACTTCGTGAACAGCGATCCGCAGCGCAACTTCGCCTGCGACTACTCGCAGGTGCCTGAAGACGTCTGGGCGCGCACGCAGCTGCTCTACGTATGCTCGCCGGGTAACCCCACGGGCGCCGTGCTCACGCTCGACGACTGGCGCGAGCTGTTCGCGCTGTCCGATCGCTACGGCTTCGTGATCGCCTCCGACGAGTGCTACTCGGAAATCTACTTCGACGAATCGCAGCCGCCGCTCGGCGGCCTGGAAGCGGCGCACCAGCTCGGCCGCGGCTTCGAGCGCCTGATCATGCTTTCGAGCCTCTCGAAGCGCTCGAACGCGCCTGGCATGCGTTCGGGCTTCGTCGCGGGCGATGCGGCGCTGCTCAAGCGCTTTCTGCTCTATCGCACGTACCACGGTTCGGCCCTTTCTCCGGTCTGGCAGAGCGCCAGCATCGCCGCCTGGGGCGACGAGGCGCACGTGCGCGAGAACCGCGCGAAGTACGTGCAGAAGTTTTCGACGGTGACGCCGATGCTCGCCGGCGTGCTCGACGTGAAGCTGCCCGACGCCGCGTTCTATCTCTGGGCCAATGTCGCGAATACTGGCCTTACGGATACCGCGTTCGCCCAGCGCCTCTACGCCGACTATAATGTTACGGTTCTGCCGGGCTCGTATCTCGCGCGCGAAGCGCATGGCGCGAATCCCGGCAAAGACTTCGTCCGCATGGCGCTCGTCGCCGACGTCGAGGAGTGCATCGAGGGCGCGCAGCGCATCGTCGACTTCTGCCGCTCGCTCAAGCAGTAAAGCCACCTCCGTACGCGCGCCCGTCCCCGGGTGCGCGAGCCACCGCATTTGAACTCACACGAAACCATCACCATGTCGCAACAACTTCAGCAGATCATCGACACCGCCTGGGACAACCGCGCCGACTTCTCGCCCAAGTCCGCGCCGAACGACGTGCGCGAAGCCGTCGCCCATGTGATCGCGGAACTCGACCGTGGCGCACTGCGCTGCGCCGAGAAGAAGGACGGCGACTGGGTCGTCAACCAGTGGGTGAAAAAGGCCGTGCTGCTGTCGTTCCGCCTGGAAGACAATGCGCCGATGGCCGCCGGCGGCTACTCCCAGTTCTACGACAAGGTGCCCTCGAAGTTCGCCAACTACACGGCTGAAGACTTCGCCGCGGGCGGCTTTCGCGTCGTGCCGCCGGCCATCGCGCGCCGCGGCTCGTTCATCGCAAAGAACGTCGTGCTGATGCCCTCGTACACCAACATCGGCGCGTATGTCGATGAAGGCACGATGGTCGACACGTGGGCGACCGTCGGCTCCTGCGCGCAGATCGGCAAGAACGTGCACCTCTCGGGCGGCGTGGGTATTGGCGGCGTGCTGGAGCCGCTGCAGGCCAACCCCGTCATCATCGAAGACAACTGCTTCATCGGCGCGCGCTCGGAAGTCGTGGAAGGCGTGATCGTCGAGGAAAACTCGGTCATCTCGATGGGCGTGTATCTCGGCCAGTCGACCAAGATCTACGACCGCGAAACCGGCGAGGTTACGTACGGCCGCATCCCGGCGGGCTCGGTCGTCGTGGCCGGCAACCTGCCCTCGAAGGACGGCTCGCACAGCCTCTACTGCGCCGTGATCGTCAAGAAGGTGGACGCGAAGACGCGCGCCAAGGTCGGCCTGAACGAGCTGCTGCGAGGCGACTGATGGCGAAGGCCGCAAAGACCGTCGTCGTCTACGGCATTCCGAACTGCGACACCGTGAAGAAGGCCCGCGTGTGGCTCGAAGAGCACGGCGTCGAGTTCGAGTTTCACGACTTCAAGAAGGCGGGCGTCTCGAACGCGCTGGTTCAGGACTGGCTCAAGGATGTGTCGCTGGATCAGCTCATCAACAAGCGCGGCACGACCTGGCGCGCTCTGTCCGACGTGCACAAGGCCGAAGCCGACACGACCGCCGGCGCGATCGCGCTGATGATCCACAAGCCGTCGATCATCAAGCGGCCGGTGCTCGCCGTGAACGGCCGCGTGAAAACGCTGGGTTTTTCCGCCGATCAGTACGAGACGCTGTTCGCCTGAGCGCGGCACGCCCCGGTTGAGCGCCGCGCGCGCCCGCTGGACGACTCTGGCACGCTTTCGCCACGTGTTTTCCTGTTCGGGCGCACACTGTTATTCCTTGCTGTTGCCGGCCCCTGTTCGATCAGCGGCGCCGGCATTTTTATTGAAAGTGGTCCATTCATGTCCGCCACCCTCGCCCTTACCGAAGCCCTGATCGCACGCGCGTCCGTGACGCCCGACGACCAGCACTGCCAGCGCATCATGACCGAACGCCTTGCCGCGCTCGGCTTCGCGTGCGAAACCATCGAATCCAACGGCGTGACCAACCTCTGGGCCGTCAAGCGCGGCACGGCCGGCACCGCGGGCCCGCTGCTCGCCTTCGCGGGCCACACCGACGTCGTGCCCACGGGCCCCCTCGAGCAATGGAGCTCGCCGCCGTTCGAGCCCGCGCACCGTGACGGCAAGCTCTGGGGCCGCGGCGCCGCCGACATGAAGACCTCGCTCGCCGCCTTTGTCGTGGCCAGCGAAGAGTTCGTGGCAGCGCAACCGCAGCATCGCGGCGCGATCGCCTTTCTCATCACGAGCGACGAAGAAGGCCCCGCCACCGACGGCACCGTCAAGGTGGTCGAGGCGCTGCAAGCGCGCGGCGAAAAGATGGATTACTGCATCGTGGGCGAGCCCACTTCCACGCATACGCTCGGCGACTGCGTGAAGAACGGCCGGCGCGGCTCGATGTCGGGCAAGCTCGTCGTGAAGGGTGTGCAGGGCCACATCGCGTATCCGCATCTCGCGAAGAATCCCGTGCATCTGCTCGCGCCGGCGCTGGCCGAGCTCGTCGCCGAAAAATGGGATGACGGCAACGAATATTTCCCGCCCACCACGTGGCAGGTTTCCAACATGCATAGCGGCACCGGTGCTTCCAACGTGATCCCCGGCCACGCCGACGTGATGTTCAACTTCCGCTTCTCGACGGCCAGCACGGTGGAAGGCCTGCAAAAGCGCGTGCACGAGATCCTCGACAAGCACGGCCTCGAATACGATCTGCACTGGAGCGTGAGCGGCCTGCCCTTCCTCACCCCGCGCGGCGCGCTCTCGAACGCGCTCGAGAAGTCGATCCTCGACGAGACCGGCGTGAGCACGGAGCTCTCGACCACGGGCGGCACGTCCGATGGCCGCTTCATTGCGCGCATGTGCCCGCAGGTCGTCGAGTTCGGACCGCCCAACGGCAGCATCCACAAGATCGATGAGCACATCGAAGTGAAATTCATCGACCCGCTCAAGAACGTGTACCGCCGCGTGCTGGAACAATTGATCGCCTGAGCGGCGCCCGAGTCTGCTGGAATCCTGCTGGAGTACAAAACATGACCCATCCGCTAGCCACGACCTTCTCCACCGTGCGCGATCTGCTGCGCTACGGCGTCTCTCGCTTTTCGGCTGCGCAGCTCGCGTTCGGCCACGGCTCGTCCAACGCCTACGACGAAGCCGCGTACCTGATCCTGCACACGCTGCATCTGCCGCTCGACCTGCTCGATCCGTTTCTCGACGCGCGCCTCGCGCCCGAAGAGATCGACAAGGTGCTCGGCGTGATCGAGCGCCGCGCGACCGAACGCGTGCCCGCCGCCTACATCACGCAGGAAGCGTGGATGCACGGCCTGCGCTTTTACGTCGACGAGCGCGTGATCGTGCCGCGCTCGTTCATCGGCGAGTTGCTCGAAGACGGTCTGCAGCCCTATGTGGAAGACCCAGAGCAAGTGAGCGCAGTGCTCGAGCTGTGCACGGGCTCGGCGAGCCTCGCGATCCTCGCGGCGCACGCGTTCCCGAACGCCGATGTCGACGCCGTCGATCTCTCGGCGCCCGCGCTCGAAGTCGCGGCGCGCAATGTGCACGAGCACGGCCTCGACGAGCGCATCTCGCTCTTCGAAGGCGACCTGTACGCGCCGCTGCCCGAGCGCCGCTACGACGTGATCATCACGAATCCGCCATACGTGAACGCCGAATCGATGCAGGCGCTGCCGCCCGAATACCGCCACGAGCCCGAGATGGCGCTCGCGGGCGGCGTGGACGGCATGGACATCGTGCGCCGCATCATCGGCGAAGCGCGCAACTGGCTGACCGACGAGGGCGTGCTCGTGGTCGAGATCGGCAACGAGCGCGCGCACGTGGAAGCCGCGTTCGGCGGTCTCGAACTCGTCTGGCTCTCGACGAGCGCAGGCGACGACCAGGTGTTCCTGATCCAGGCCGCGGACCTGCCGGCCTGAGCCCGACACTGGCCCGATCCAGGGCCGTAGCCGCCAGCGGCGCTCGAAGGCGCAGCGTGGCGGCGGGCACCCGCGCACACGCACGCGCCCACGATTTGCGCAAAGTGGGCGTGCGAGCCCAATCGCACCGCCCGACAGGGTTCGGTAAGATGGTCGTTTCCCGGCTCACGCGGCATGGACGTTTGGGGGCTCGCCTGGTCAGCGCTCGCGCCGCGCGCCGCACGCCTTCAGGAGCGTCCCGCGCCTCTATGCGATTCGACTGGTCAACCCTAGGCACCCTGCTCGCGATCATCCATCTGCTCGGCGTGATCGCGGCGGGCCACGCCATCCTCAACACCCGCACCTCGCAAGGCGCGATCGCCTGGGCCGTCTCGCTCGCGACGATGCCCTACCTCACGCTGATCCCGTATCTGTTCCTCGGCCGCAGCAAGTTCGAGGGTTACGCGGACGCGCGGCGCGTGCGCAACGAAACACTGCGCACGCGCGCACATGTGCCCGACTGGAGCCGGTCCGGCGACGCGGCCGACGAGCTCGCCAATACGCGCGACTGGCCAGCCGACGAATTGAGCACGCGCGTGATCCGCACGCTCTCGCACCTGGGCGGCATGCCGCTCGTGCCGGGCAACACGGTGCGCACGCTCGTCAACGGCGAAGCCACGTTTTCCGCGATCTTCGACGCCATCGAAGAGGCACGCCATTACGTGATCGTGCAGTTCTTCATCGTGCGCGCCGACGCGCTCGGCGACATGCTCAAGGAGATCCTGCTCGCCTGCGCCGCGCGCGGCGTGCGCGTGCTGTTCCTCTACGACAGCATCGGCAGCTTCGACCTGCCCGCGAGCTACGTGCGCGACCTGCGCGCGGGCGGCATCGAAGTGCATCCGTTCTCGACCAAACGCCGCTTCGTCAACCGCTTCCAGCTCAATTTCCGCAACCACCGCAAAATCGTGGTGGTGGACGGCGAGCGCGCCTTCGTTGGCGGCCACAATGTGGGCGTCGAATATCTGGGCGCGAAGCCGCCCCTCTCGCCGTGGCGCGACACCCACATCGAAGTGCGCGGGCCCGTGGTGGCGAACATCCAGTTCGCCTTCACCGAAGACTGGTACTGGGTCACCCAGGAGCTGCCGGGCTGCGCGCCGCCGGCACTCAAGCCGCGCGACGGCGACGACATGTACTGCCTCGTCATGCCCACCGGCCCAGCCGATCGGCAGGAAACATGCTCGCTGTTCTTCGTGGAAGCCATCAACGCTGCGAAAAAGCGCATCTGGATCACCACGCCCTACCTCGTGCCCGACGAAGCCGTGCTCTCGGCGCTGCGCCTCGCGGCGCTGCGAGGCGTGGACGTACGCATCATGATCCCGAGCCGGCGCGACCACTTCGTGGTGTTCGCGGCTTCGACGCTCTATGCCTTCGACGCGGTGCGCGCGGGCATCCGCATCTTCCGCTACAAGCCGGGCTTCCTGCACCAGAAGGTCGTGCTGATCGACGACACCGCCGCCGCCATCGGCAGTGCGAACCTGGACAACCGCTCGTTCCGCCTGAACTTCGAGATCATGGTGCTGACCGTGCATCGAGGCTTTGCATCGGAGGTAGAGGCGATGCTGCTGCGCGACTTCGAGCACACCTTCGAGATCGACCGCAGCGAATACCGCGACGCCCGCGCGTGGCGCAAGATCGCGATGCATGTCGCCCGCCTCTTCGCGCCGATTCTGTAGCGCGCCCGCCAGCGGCCCTTACAGCAGTGCTTCGATGTCCGCGGCGATGGCATCGGGCTTCGTGGCCGGCGCATAGCGCTTGACGACGTTGCCGTTGCGGTCCACGAGGAACTTCGTGAAGTTCCATTTGATCCGGCCGATGCCGAGCACCCCCGGCGCCTCGCCCTTGAGCCACTTGTAGAGCGGATGCGCGTTTGCCCCGTTCACCTCGATCTTCTCGAACAGCGCAAACGTGACGCCGAAATTCTTCTCGCAGAAGGCACCGATCTGCACAGCGTCGCCCGGCTCCTGCTTGCCGAACTGATTGCACGGAAACCCAAGCACCGCGAGGCCGCGCGCGGCGTACTGCTGGTGCAGCTTCTGCAAGCCTGCGTACTGCGGCGTGAATCCGCATTCGCTCGCGGTATTGACGATCAGCATGACTTTGCCCGCGTACTGCTCAAGGCTCACCGGCGCGCTGCCACCGAGCGGCTCGGCCGAAAACGAATAAACCGTCGACATCTGGCTCTCCCAACGAAAACACCAGTTTACGTGAGAAAACCGGCCCGCCACACCCTGGCCGAAAGGACGGCGCCTGGCTTTAGCCGTCCGGCCGATGCCGGGCAACCTGCGCGCCCCGGTTAAAATAGCGCTTTACGTTTTATCCGTGCCGGCGCTCTCGTGATCCGCTTCAATCAATTCAGCCTTGCCCGCGGTACCAAGCCGCTCTTCGACCAGACCTCGTTCACCCTGAATCCGGGTGAGAAAGCCGGCCTCATCGGCGCCAACGGTGCGGGCAAGTCCACGCTCTTCGCCGTGCTGCGCGGCGAGCTGCACGCTGACGCCGGCGACTTCTCGATGCCGCCCTCGTGGCAGATCGCCCACGTCGCCCAGGAAACGCCGGCTGTCGAGAGAAGCGCGCTCGAATACACGCTCGACGGCGACGCCGCGCTGCGCGAAATCGAGGCGCGCATCGCCTCGGCCTCGGCGGCCCACGACGGCGCGGCCGAGGCCGAAGCGCACGCCGCCTTCGCCGACGCCGACGGCTACACCGCGCCCGCGCGCGCCGAGGCGCTGCTGCTCGGCCTCGGCTTCACGATGGAGCAGACACAGCAGCCCGTAGCGAGCTTTTCGGGCGGCTGGCGCATGCGCCTGAACCTCGCCCAGGCGCTGATGTGCCGCTCGGACCTGCTGCTGCTCGACGAACCCACGAACCACCTGGACCTCGACGCGATCGTCTGGCTCGAAGACTGGCTGCACCGCTATCCCGGCACGCTCGTCGTGATCTCGCACGATCGCGAATTTCTCGATTCGGTCTGCAATGTGACGCTCCACCTGGAGAACCAGCAGGTCAAGCGCTACGGCGGCAACTACTCGCAGTTCGAGATCCTGCGCGCGCAACAGCTCGCGCTCCAGCAAAGCGCCTACGAGAAGCAGCAGAAAACCGTTGCGCATCTGCAGAGCTTCATCGACCGCTTCAAGGCGAAGGCCACCAAGGCGCGCCAGGCGCAAAGCCGGGTCAAGGCGCTGGAGAAGATGGAGCTGATCGCGCCCGCGCACGCAAGCTCGCCGTTCACGTTCGAGTTTCGCGCGCCCAACTCCGCGCCCAACCCCATGCTCGTGATGGACGGCGTGCGCTGCGGCTACCGTGCCGATGACGGCGTCGAGACGCCCATCGTCGAAGGGGTCTCGCTGTCGATCCAGAACGGGCAGCGCATCGGCCTGCTCGGCGCGAACGGACAGGGCAAGTCCACGCTCATCAAAACGCTCGCGGCAACGCTCGGGCCGCTCTCGGGCGAGCTGCGCACGGGCAAGGGTCTGCAGATCGGCTATTTCGCGCAGCATCAGCTGGAAACGCTGCGCCCCGACGACACGCCGCTGCAGCATCTCGCGCGCCTCGCGCCCGATACGCGCGAGCAGGAGCTGCGCGACTTTCTGGGCGGCTTCAACTTTCCCGGCGAGATGGCCACGGCCCCCATCGCCCCCTTTTCGGGCGGCGAGAAGGCGCGCCTCGCGCTTGCGCTCATCATCTGGCAGAAGCCGAATCTGCTGCTGCTCGACGAGCCGACCAACCACCTCGACCTCGAAACGCGTCACGCGCTCACCATGGCGCTCGCGCAGTTCGAAGGCACGCTGATCCTCGTCTCGCACGACCGGCATCTGCTGCGCGCCACGACCGACCAGTTCATGCTGGTGGCCAGGCACCGCCTGCAGCCATTCGACGGCGATCTCGACGATTACCGCGACTGGCTGCTCCAGCACGCCGCCGAACAGCGCGCGGCGCTCAAGAGCGCGGCGCTCGGCACGGCAAATGCGCTCGATGGCACAAGCGCCGGCGACGCCGGCGTGAACCGCAAGGAGCTGCGCCGCCAGGAAGCCGAGACGCGCCAGCGGCTCTCGCACCTGAAAAAGCCGCTGCAGGCGAAGATTGGCAAGATTGAAAAGGAAATGGATGCGCTCAACGCGGAAAAAGGCACGCTGGACACTTTCGTCGCCGACCCCGCCAGCTACGAGCCTGCACAAAAAACGCGGCTGACTGAAGCCATCCGCCGTCAGGCCGAAGTTCAGGCGCGCCTGGAAACGCTCGAGGCCGAATGGCTCGATGCGCACGAGGAGCTCGAGCAGATCGGCTGATGCCTTGCGGGCGGGCGCGACGCGGTTTCGTGTGCGCCGTCTGGTCGGCGCCTTCGCCAGCGCGTTGGTCCGTTGCCTGCCGCTCGCCTGTCCGTTGCGTGTTCGATGTTGTGCCAGCCGCGTAGTCAGCGTCATTCTCAGGAGCCAAACGAGTGTCGATACCCCCCGCACTGCAGGGCCTGCGCGTTCTCGATCTGACCCGGCTCCTGCCCGGACCTGTGGCCACACTGCGCTTGGCGGAAATGGGCGCCGACGTGCTGAAGATCGAGCCGCCCGGCGCCGGCGACGCGGCGCGCAACATGATGCAAAGCGCCGAAGACGAAGTCGCGGGCCGACCGGGCGCGTTCTACCGCCTCGTCAACCGCGGCAAGCGCGAGACGCGTCTGGACCTCAAGTCCGAAGGCGGCCGAGCCGTGTTGCTCGCGCTCGCACGCGACGCCGACGTGTTGGTGGAAAGCTTCCGCCCCGGCGTGATGGAGCGGCTCGGCCTCGGCTACGAAACGTTGCGGGCGAACAATCCCAAGCTCGTCTACTGCGCAATCACGGGCTATGGCGCGAAGGGCCCGTTCTCCGACCGGGCGGGCCACGACCTGAACTACATCGCTTATGCGGGCGTGCTCGACCAGATCGCCACGCGCGAGGGCGACCCCGTGCTGCCGAACTTCCAGATCGCCGACCTGCTCGGCGGCGCGCAGGCGGCGCTCACGCAGATCCTCGCCGCGCTCTGGCAGGTGGCGCGCGGCGGCGAAGGCCGCTTCGTCGACGTCTCGATGGCGCACCAGGCGCATGCGTACAACGTGATGGCCCAGGTCGCCCTCGCCAACGACGACGCAGCGGCACTCCAGCCCGGCGGTGGCCTGCTCAACGGCGGAGTGCCCTGCTACAACCTGTACCGCACCCTGGACGAGCGCTGGCTCGCCGTGGGCGCGCTCGAGCTGAAGTTCTGGCAGGCCTTGTGCACGGCCATCGGCCGCGAGGATTGGGCCCGGCGGCACTGGAGTCTCGGTCAGGCGCCAGGCGGATCGGACGCGGCGGCGCTCACGCGCGAGTTCGCTGCGCTCATCGCCAGTGAAACGCTGCAGACGTGGATCGACCGGCTCGAAGTGATTGACTGTTGTGTTTCGCCCGTCCTCACCCCCGGCGAGGCCGCCAACCACCCGCTTTTCAACCCCGAGGTGCTGCAAGCGCTGCTGGACGAGGCTGCCGCCCAGCGCGAAGCCGCGACGCGCCGCGCAGCCGGCCAAGGGACGGCTGCGCCGGCCACCGCGCCCGGTGGCAACCCGACACAGGCCACGCAGCCGCCCGGCAAAAAGCCGTTCAACTATGGTCCTTGGGACTGAGTGAAACGCAGGAAGACGGAAATGGGCGCCTAATGACGCTCCAACGCGGACACTCCAAAACGGACAGTCCAAAGCGGAGTATCAAGCGCCCATTTTCACGATGACGGGGTGAGGTAAAGGCGCAGGCCTAGCGGCGCGGCAAAGTCTGACGCGGCGAGCGCTCGTCGTCGTAAAGCACATGCTTGCGGCCTTCCACATGATGCGCAATGGTGTTGCGCACCTGCGCCGCCGTGACGTTGCCGGCCACCACCTGACGCGAAATGCGGCCGTCGCTGTCGATCCACTCGACGATGCGGCAGCTGCTGCCCCAAGGCTGCAAGAGCGGCTCGGAGACCCGGCAGCCGCGCACGACGACCGAACTGCCGCCGATGGACGATTCAATCTGTTTCAAGTCGCTATCCTTTCCGCTGGATACGGAGTTGAACATCCGCGCAAGGATAGGGAAATCGCGAAACGAAAAGGTTACAGTACGTACCAGGGTTGTTACTAATCATTACGCGACAGACCGCGCCGTCGCGCCCGCCCTACTCGAGCTCGCGCACGCGGTCGATGGCCTCCTCGATCCGCTCCACGGCCAGCACGTTCAATCCTTCGATCGGCTGTTTCGGCGCATTGGCGCGGGGAATCAGCGCGCAGGTAAAACCGAGCTTGGCCGCCTCCTTCAGTCGATCCTGGCCACGCGGCGAGGGTCGGATCTCGCCGGCGAGTCCCACTTCGCCAAAAACGATCAGACCCTTAGGCAACGCCTTGTTACGCATCGATGAATGTATCGCGAGCAGCACGGCGAGGTCGGCGGCCGGCTCGGTGATCTTCACGCCGCCCACCGCGTTCAGGAACACGTCCTGATCGAAACAGCCGATGCCCGCGTGACGATGCAGCACCGCCAGCAGCATCGCGAGGCGGTTCTGCTCCAGCCCGACCGCGAGGCGGCGCGGGTTGGGCACCTGGGCCGTGTCGACGAGCGCCTGCACCTCCACGAGCAGCGGCCGCGAGCCTTCCTGCGTCACCAGCACGCAGGAGCCGGGCACGCTTTGCTCGTGCTGCGAGAGAAAGAGCGCTGACGGATTCGCCACGCCGCGCAGTCCGCGCTCGGTCATCGCGAACACACCCAGCTCGTTGACGGCGCCGAAGCGGTTCTTGAACGCGCGCACGAGCCGGAACGACGAATGCGTATCGCCCTCGAAGTACAGCACCGTATCGACGATGTGCTCCAGCACGCGCGGGCCCGCGAGGTTGCCCTCTTTGGTCACGTGACCGACCATGATGATGGCCGTGCCCGACTGCTTGGCGATGCGCGTGAGCTGCGCGGCGCACTCGCGCACCTGGGCGACGGAGCCGGGCGCGGACGTGAGCGCCTCGGAATAGATCGTCTGGATGGAGTCGATCACGGCGACGTCGGGCCGTTCGGCTTCGATGGTCGCCTGGATCTTTTCAAGCTGGATTTCAGCGAGCAGTTGCAACTCGCTCGCCTTCGAATCCGGATCGAGCAGTGCAAGCCGCTGCGCACGCAACGCAATCTGCGCCGCCGACTCTTCGCCGCTCACGTAGAGCGCGCGCCGCTCGGCCGCGATCTGCGCGAGCGATTGCAGGAGCAGCGTGGACTTGCCGATACCCGGATCGCCGCCGATCAGCACGACGCCGCCCGCAACGAGCCCACCGCCCAGCACGCGGTCGAACTCGCCGACGCCCGTGGTGAAGCGCGGCACGTCGGATGCTTCGATGTCGGCCAGACGCCGCACCGGCGCGCTCTTCGCGAGCGCCTGAAAACGGTGATTGCCCGCCGGCTCCGCGACGCTTTCCACCAGTGTGTTCCACGCCCCGCATGCGGGGCACTGCCCTTGCCATTTCGGCGCCTGCCCGCCGCATTCGGTGCAGATATATAGCGTCTTTGCTTTCGCCATGGTGCCTGTTTCTAGTTGTGCCCGCTTATGTCTGCTTGTGTCTGCTTATTCCGCCCGCACCGGCACGCGCGGCGCGACGGCGCACATGAGCTCGTAGCCGATCGTGCCGCAAGCCTGCGCGACATCGTCGATCGGCAGGTTCGCGCCCCACAGCTCGACGCGCGTACCCACGCCCGCGCCCGGCACCGGCGTGAGATCGACGGTGAGCATGTCCATGGAGACGCGCCCCACTACGCGCGTGCGCACGCCATCGACGATCACGGGCGTGCCCTCGGGCGCCACGCGCGGATAGCCGTCCGCGTAGCCGCAGGCTACCACGCCGATGCGCATCGGCTGGCGCGCCGTGAAGATCGAGCCGTAGCCGACGCTCTGGCCTTCGGCGATCGTCTGCGTGCCGATGAGCTCGGAGGCGAGCGTCATGGCCGGCTGCAGGCCGGTGCCGTCGAGCGCCGAGGCCACGCCCGAAGGCGAGGCGCCATACAGAATGATGCCCGGGCGCACCCAGTCGAAATGCGATTCGGGATGCCAGAGCGTCGCCGCCGAATTTGCGAGACTGCGCGCGCCCGCGATGCCCTGCGCGCCCCGCTCGAACGCGGCCAACTGCTCACCGATGCCGCGTGGCGTGTCGGCGTCCGAAAAGTGCGTCATCAACGTGATCTGGCCGATGCCGGCACTGGCGCGCGTGCGCTCCCACGCCGCGCGGTACTTCTCCGGCGTGTAGCCGAGCCGGTTCATGCCGCTGTTCATCTTGAGCTGAACGTTGACCGGCTTCGAAAGACGCGCCATTTCGAGCATGCGCAACTGCTCGTCGCAATGGACGACGGTGGTAAGGCTGTAGCGGTCGATGACGTCGATGTCGGTCGGCCGGAAGAAGCCTTCGAGCAGCAGGATCGGCCCGGCCCAGCCGAGCTCGCGCAATTTCACGGCCTCCTCGAGGTCGAGCAGGCCGAAGCCGTCCGTTGCGCGCAGGCCGGGAAACGCGCGGGCAAGCCCATGCCCGTAGGCATTGGCTTTGACGACAGCCCAGATTTTCGACTGCGGCGCGTATTTGCGGGCGACAGCGAGATTATTGGCGAGTGCGGCGGTGTGGATCGTGGCAGAGAGGGGGCGAGGCATGGGAATTTATCGCAAAGACGCTTTCGAATCAGGAGCTTACAGGGTGTTTTCAGCGCCCGGCAGGTCCGCCGGATGGGCGGTCAAGGAATGTGCTAGTCCGAATCCAGCTATTTTCGTGATATAAAGCCCTGCGCACAACCCATTTCGAACGTAATAAGCCCGGATGCCTCCCACCCGTCCGGGGCGGACGGACCGCAGCGAGGAAAGCATCGCATCAGATGAAAAAAGGCTTTTACACCATCATGGCCGCGCAGTTTTTTTCGTCGTTGGCCGACAATGCGCTCCTAATCGCTGCAATTGCACTGCTCAAAGACCTCCACGCCCCCAACTGGATGACGCCGCTGCTCAAGCTGTTCTTCGTCCTGTCCTATGTTGTTCTTGCCGCATTCGTCGGCGCCTTCGCTGATTCGCGCCCCAAAGGCCAGGTCATGTTCATTACGAACACGATCAAGGTGGTGGGCTGCGCCATTATGCTGGCCGGCACGCATCCGCTGTTCGCCTATGGGGTCGTGGGTTTCGGCGCAGCGGCCTATTCGCCGGCCAAATATGGGATTTTGACGGAACTGCTGCCGCCTGAGCGCCTCGTCGCCGCCAATGGCTGGATCGAGGGCACCACGGTCGGCTCGATCATCCTCGGCACGGTGCTCGGCGGCGCGCTCATCAGCCCGCACATCGCCGCCCACGTCATCCGCCACACGCCCGCTTCGATCAACACCCCCGCCGAAGCCGCGATGCTCGTGATCATGGTCATCTACGTGATCGCCGCGCTCTTCAATCTGCGCATCCCCGACACCGGCGCGCGCTACCCGCGCCAGCAGCACGGCCCGATCCGCCTCATCACCGACTTCGCCGACTGCTTCAACACGCTCTGGCGCGACAAGCTCGGCCAGATCTCCCTCGCGGTCACCACGCTTTTCTGGGGCGCAGGCGCCACACTGCAATTCATCGTCCTCAAATGGGCCGAAGTGTCGCTCGGCATGTCGCTCTCGGAAGGCGCGGTGCTGCAGGCCGTGGTGGCCGTGGGCGTCGCCGCCGGCGCGATGATTGCCGCCGCACGCATACCCCTCAAAAAATCGCTGTCCGTGCTGCCAGTGGGCATCATGATGGGCATCGCCGTCATGCTCATGGCGTTCTACACGCGCAACCTGTTTCCGCCGCACTGGGGCCTGCATATCGGCCACATGCGCATTCCGGGCTACCTCGTGTTCGCCTATATCTTCCTGATGGTGGTCGGCGGTCTCTCCGGCTTCTTCGTCGTGCCGATGAACGCGCTGCTCCAGCATCGCGGCCACGTGCTGCTCTCCGCCGGCCATTCGATCGCCGTGCAGAACTTCAACGAGAACCTCTCGGTGCTCGTGATGCTGTGTCTCTACGCCGTGCTCGTCTGGCTCGACGTGCCGGTGACCCTCGTGATCGTGCTGTTCGGCACCTTCGTCTGCCTGATGATGTGGCTCGTGATGCGCCGCCACCAGGCCAATCAGCGCTCGTTCGACTCGGTCGCGCTGATCGGCGAAAATCATCGTCAATGAATGGCGGATGATGAATTACGGCGGCCCGGCCGGGCTTGGCGGGTGCATCCGCAAGTCGCGCGGCTCGAAGGATCCGGCCGCAGTGGCTCTCCCCCGTAATCGACTCTTTCCAGCGCCTGCGCGGCGGTGGCCTGCCGGCCTGCAGCGCGGCGCATTTGCGACGCTGCCATGACCACACCGATTTCCAATGTCCTCACGATCGCCGGCTCCGACTCGGGCGGCGGCGCAGGCATCCAGGCCGACCTCAAGGCCTTCTCCGCGCTCGGCGCTTATGGCGCGAGCGTCATCACCGCGCTCACGGCGCAGAACACACGCGGCGTGAGCGCGATCCACGCGCCCGACGCGGGCTTCGTCACGGCACAGCTCGACGCCGTGTTCGAGGACATCCGCATCGACGCAGTGAAGATCGGCATGCTCGCCAACGCATCGATCGTGCGCGCCGTCGCCGATGCGTTGCGCCGCCACAAGCCGCCGCGCATCGTGCTCGACACGGTCATGATTTCGAAGAGCAATCACGCACTGCTCGCGCCCGAGGCCGTGGCGGCGCTGCGTGATGAATTGCTGCCGCTCGCCGGCGTCGTCACGCCGAACCTGCCCGAGGCCGCGGCCCTGCTCGGCGTAGCGCCGGCAGCCGACGAAGCCGCGATGGTCGAGCAAGGCGAGGCGCTGCGCGCGCTAGGCGCGCAGGCCGTGCTGATGAAGGGCGGCCACCTGGGCGGCGCCGACAGCCCCGACTGGCTGATCGAAGCCGGTGGCACGCTGCGTCTGGGCGGTGCTCGCGTTCCTGTGACGAACACGCACGGCACGGGGTGCACGCTCTCCTCCGCGATTGCCGCGCTGTGGCCGCAACAGGCGACGCTCGCGGATGCTGTCACGCAGGCGAAGGTGTATCTGACCGGCGCGCTTCAAGCGAGCGAGCGGCTCGACGTGGGCCACGGCGTTGGCCCGGTGCATCACTTCTGGCGCTGGTGGTGAGGCCTTTGCGGCGTCACTGACGCGCGAATGCCCGTGCGCGCGCCGGCCAATCGTCGGGGACGATGAAACCGCGCGAGCGCTCGACGTAGCCACCTGCGCCATCGGCAACAAAGGCGGCGACCATCGCGGGCTCGTGGGGCCGCGTGAGACTGGCGAATAAGGTCGCGGCCGTAACGGGCGCGGCCACGGCTGTACGGGCTGCGAGGGTGTCTTCCTCCCCGCCTCGGCGCTCCCCACGCTGCGCTGGCTGACCTGCCGCCGCTACGGGTGCCAGCGGACTTTCCACGTCACTGCGCTGCCCGAGCGCATTACTGAGCGCATCGCGGCCGTTGTCTTGCGGATCGCCGATTTGGCTGTTAGTTGCGAACGCAGCTCGCTCGTCAGACTCGTCCATGCGCGACGGCTCGGGCCGGATGCGCCGTGGCGCAAGCCAGGCAAGCCGCGGCAGCGTGCTCCAGCCGTCCACGCCCTCGCGCTTCGCGAAATCGGCCCAGTCGGCGTGCGTGACCCACCAGCCGCGCCCATGGCGCGCGGCAAGCTCCGGCGGATCGCCCCGCTTTGCACCCGCACCGTTGCCCGCGCGATAGAAGAGCCACCCCTTCACGAACATCTGTGCGAGCCACGGTCCCTCATAGCCCAGCCACGCAAACTCTTCGCGCGCGCTCAAGCGCAGTTGGTGATCGACCAGATGCGCAAGCTTCAGATCGAAGCGGTCGCGCAGGTTCGGCCCAACGAAATCGGCGAGTCTTGGCGCCGCGCCCTCTTCCAGGCCGGCGTGCAAGTAGCACTTCACCGCCAGCTCCCAATGCAGACGTTGCGCATCGCTCGTTTGCACGAGGAAATCGCACTCGCCAAGCGTGAGGCCCGCGCGGCGCAGCGCGATGTTCGCCGCAACGAGCCGGGGCGCCGGCCCATGGGCGAGATACCAGCCGAGCAGCGTTTCGGCGTAACGGCCGAGGCGCGTGAGGCGCGCAGCGCCCAGCGCGGCGTGCAACGGTGAAGGATCGTGGTCGAGTTGCTTGAGCCAGGCTGCTGCGGTACAGGCCTCGTCATCGCCAGCCCACGGGTTCGCAAGCGGCGCATCGGGTTGCGCACGCAACAAATCGGCACTAAAGAGCAGCCATGCGAGATCGCGCACGGCTGCATCGCCGAAACGCTCGTAGAGCGCGTCGAATGGCGGCCCGTCGCAGCCCGCGGCGAACTGGCCGCCCGCGGCGTCTGCGGGCCGCCTCGCGCTCATCGCTCACCGCCTCCGGCCGCGCGCCAGGTGTCGCGGGCGAGGCACAGGTCGGCCCATGCCTTCGACTTGTCTTGCAGGCTGCGCAGCAAATACGCCGGGTGATACGAGACGATCACGGGCACGCCTTCGTACTCGTGCACGCGCCCGCGCAGCGAGGCGATGCTGCCTTCGGTCTTGAGCAGGCTCTGCGCGGCAAAGCGCCCGAGGGCGACGATGATCTTCGGCTTCACGAGCGCCACCTGGCGCTGCAGATAAGGCTCGCAGCGCGCGACCTCGTCCGGCTCCGGATTGCGGTTGCCGGGCGGACGGCATTTGATGACGTTCGCGATATAGACGTTCTCGCCGCGTGCGAGCGACAGCGAGCGCAGCATGTTGTCGAGCAGCTTGCCCGCCTGCCCGACGAAGGGCTCGCCGAGACGGTCCTCGTTCTCGCCCGGCGCCTCGCCGATCAGCATCCATTCCGCTGCGCGATCGCCCACGCCGAACACCGTGTTGGTGCGCTTCTCGCACAAGCGGCAGCGCGTGCAGAAAGCGACGCGCTCGGCGAGCGCATCCCAGTCGAGCGTCGCGATGTCGTCGCGCGGCGCGCGCGCAGGCGCAGGCGCCGGATCGTGCGGCAGCGACGGCTCGGGCGCGCCATCGAACCAGGCGAAATCGTCTTCGGTCAGCGGCGGGGGTTCCTCCGGCCCGGCCTGCGTGGGCTCGGTGGCTGCACGTCCAGACGGCGCCTGCGGCGCGGGCGCTTGCGCGAAGGCGTCCTGCGCGGATTCCTGCATGGATTCCTGCATGGATTCCTGCATGGACTCCTGCGCGGATGTTTGCGCAGTTACGCGCCGCGCAACCGGCTGCGGCGGCGCATCGGCCCGGTGCTGCAAGTGCGCGGCGGGTCGATCCGGGAAGCCATCGCTGGCATCGCTCGCTGATTGAGCCACCGGTCGCGGCACCGCGGCCACCGATGCGGCCGCCTCGGGCGCCACATCCACGGCCGGCTCATCGTTCGGCGCGGCGGATTGTGCCGCCGACATACCCTTGCGCACCCAGCGCGGAGCGAGGCCGAGCTCCTCCAGCGCGATCTCATCGAGCGGCATCCGCGCCCTCCAATGCAAAAGTGAAACGCATCACGATCGCGTCTTCACGCGTGTGATGTCGAGCCGGATAGTAATTCTTGCGCCGCCCGATGGTGACGAAGCCGAACTGCTCGTAGAGCCGGATCGCCCGGTGATTCGACGGCCGCACCTCCAGCAACAGCCCTTCGAGCCGCTGTGCACGCGCGATGCGCACGCCTTCGCGCAGCAGCGCCAGGCCCGCGCCCACGCCCTGCGCCTGCGGCGCGACGCAAAGGTTCAGCAGATGCATCTCGTCGACGACCGGCATGAGCACGCAATAGCCGATCAGCGTCCCCGTCACATGGCGCATGCACAGGCCAAAGTAGCCGTTGCGCAACGAGTCTTCGAAGTTGCCGCGCGACCACGGGAATTCGTAAGCGGATTTTTCGATGATCACGACCTCGTCGAGGTCGCTCTCGGTCATCTGCGAGAGGTAGCGGTCCGTCATCAACACGCCGCTCATCGTCCGCCCTCGCGCCTCGTGTCCGGTACCCCGCCCTGCGCCGCCTTTGCGGCCATGCGCTCGGCCGTGGTCTGCGCGACCTTGTTGCGCACGTATTCGGGCGCGGCCTCGTCGGCGCGCAGCGTGCGGCCCGCGCGGAACGCGCGCAGCGCGGCGTGGGCAAGCGGCAGCGCGTGCGGCAGGGCCTCGGCGTCGATGCTGCGCGCCATCGTCGATGCGATGAGACGCGCGCCGAACGCCGCCGCGGCGTTGCCGGCTACCGTGAACGGCTCGTCGGGCGCGACGATGGCCTCGGGTGCATCGAGCGATGCCGGCCGCAGCGTGCGCCAGTCGTGCGTCGCCGCGTCCCAGGCGTAGTCGGCCCAGTACGCTTCGTCCATGCGCGCGTCGAGCGCCGCGAGCACGCGCGTCGCCGCCGGATCGCGCATGCGGGCGGCCTCTGCACAGACGAGCAGCGTGCTCACAGGGACCACCGGAATGTCGAGGCCAAACGCGAGACCCTGGGCAACCCCCGTGGCGGTACGCAGGCCGGTGAAGGAGCCAGGGCCCGATCCAAAGGCGATTGCGTTGCACTCGGCGAGCGTGAGCCCCGACTCGGCCAGCAACTCGCCGATGGCGGGCAAGAGCCGGGTGCTCGAGACGGCGCCGGTCGCTTCGTGGCGCATCCAGACGCGCAACTCGGGGGGCGCCTCGCGCCCGGAGCCGGCGGAACCGGCCGCGCCGCTGGCAGGCGCAGCGGCGCGAAGCAATGCGACCGAGCAGTATTCGGTCGAGGTATCGAGGGCAAGCAGCACAGTTTCAGTCATGACCGCTATTGTAATGCGCCGCCTTCACGCAGTCGCCGGCCAGGCATGGGCCATGCACCGGCTCCGTTGGCCTCACTAGAATGGAGCAATGGTTCCAGCCCCGTATCGAATGGCGCTGCTACCATCGCCGGGCTGTCCCGATCATCCAGTGGAGGAAAAAACAATGAGCGATGTGAACGCCCAATTCGACCAGGCCCAGCAAGACGTGCAAGCGCTGCCGGAGCGCCCGGGCAACCTGACGCTGCTGCGCCTGTACGCACTCTTCAAGCAGGCCACCGAAGGCGATGTGCACGGCGACAAGCCGGGCTTTACCGACATCGTCGGCAAGTACAAGTACGAGGCGTGGGCCGCGCTGCAAGGCACCGCGCAGGACACCGCAAAGGCGCAGTACGTCGAGCTCGTTGAATCGCTCAAGAGCGGCGCCGCGAGCTAAAACCACCAAGAAGCCGCACTGCCGCGCCGCACCCGGCCGCGCGCAACGCGCCGGGCCGGGCCGACTGCGCCCTCCTGCACACCCGCTGCACGCCGATTGCACCCTGAATACACGCCGATCGCGCCCTTTTTCTCATTGCACCTTTCCCTGCGCCCGGCCATGCTTCCCGTCGGGATGTCATATTCGCTGGCGCGCTGCAACAAAACGAGATACAATACGCGCTGCGTTGCACTCCGGTCGCCATTGCGATCAGCAAAACGCCACGTAGCGTTAAGCTCCAATCCAGTTTAGAACCTGTCCCCTCCTGCCGTGGCCCTGTTTTCGGGCCGTCAAGTATCAGGCTGGCGGTTGGCCAATCCCGGCTAAGCCGCACCCAAAACAGCTTCTAACGAAAGTCCGCCCT
The DNA here is from genome assembly GCF_004353915.1 of Paraburkholderia silviterrae. Taxonomy (GTDB): domain Bacteria; phylum Pseudomonadota; class Gammaproteobacteria; order Burkholderiales; family Burkholderiaceae; genus Paraburkholderia; species Paraburkholderia silviterrae. The sequence continues at coordinate 90,819 of NZ_SMRP01000005.1, forward strand.
TGTGTGGTGCGGATTGCCCCCGTTTTTCGATTTGATTGCAAAATCCAACGACTTGGGTATGCCGATTGGCGCCGACGTTCTATTTCCTGTGTACCAAGGATTTTCATGACTTCGAGCAATACCCAAAGCCCCCTCGACGCGATTGCCAACGACGCCCTCGGTCTCGACGCCGCCGCTGCTTCTCCTGAAGCCGCCGTGCAAGCCGACGAGACCCCCGCAGGCCCGACGTTTGCATCGCTCGGTCTGTCGCCGGAGATCGTCTCCGCGCTGACCGCGGCGGGCTACAAGGCCCCGACGCCCGTGCAGGAACGCGCCATTCCTGCCGCCATCGCTGGCCGCGACCTGCTGGTCTCCAGCCCGACCGGTTCGGGCAAGACCGCTGCTTTCATGCTGCCCGCGATCGAACGCTTCGCGCAGATTCAAAAGACGCAAGCCGCTCAACCGCGTGAACCGCGCCCGCAAGGTCAACCCGGCCAGCAAGGCCAGGCCGACCGCCGCCAGCGCCGTCCGCAACAACCGGTCGCACGCCCCGGCCTGCTCGTGCTCACGCCCACGCGCGAGCTCGCCATGCAGGTGACCACCGCCGCTTCGACCTACGGCAAGCACCTGCGTCGCCTGCGCACGGTCAGCATTCTCGGCGGCGTGGCCTACGGCCAGCAGCTCATGCTGCTCGCGAAGAACCCCGAGATTCTCGTGGCGACGCCGGGCCGTCTGCTCGATCACCTCGAGCGCGGCCGCATCGACCTGTCCGAGCTGAAGATGCTCGTGCTCGACGAAGCCGACCGCATGCTGGACATGGGCTTCATCGACGACATCGACACGATCGTGGCCGCCACGCCCGAGTCGCGTCAGACGATGCTGTTCTCGGCCACGCTCGACGGCAAGATCGCGTCGATCACGGGCCGCCTGCTGAAGAATCCCGAGCGCATCGAGATCGTGCGCAAGGTCGAGGCGGCCTCGAACATCGCCCAGACCGTGCACTACGTCGACGACCGCGACCACAAGGATCGCCTGCTCGACCACCTGCTGCGCGATGAAAGCCTCGATCAGGCCGTCGTGTTCACGGCGACCAAGATGGACGCCGACCAGCTCGCGGGCAAGCTCGCCGACGCCGGTTTCGAATCGGCCGCGCTGCACGGCGACCTGCCGCAAGGCGCGCGCAACCGCACGATCCGTGCGCTGCGCGAGCGCCGCGTGCGCGTGCTCGTCGCGACCGACGTCGCGGCGCGCGGCATCGACATCCCGGGCATCACGCACGTCTTCAACTACGACCTGCCGAAGTTCGCGGAAGACTACGTGCACCGTATCGGCCGTACCGGCCGTGCGGGCCGCTCGGGCACCGCGGTGAGCCTCGTGCATCACGCCGAGCAAGGCGCGCTCAAGCGCATCGAACGCTTCGTGCGCTCGCCGCTGCCGGTCAACGTGATCGAAGGCTTCGAGCCGCGCAAGGCACCTCCCGCGAACCGCGGCTTTGGCGGCCGCGGCCGTCCGGGCGGTGGCAATGGCGGCGGCCGCCGCTTCGGCGGCAACGGTAACGGCAAGCCGGGTGGCTATGGCAACCGCGGCGGCAACGGCGGCGAGCGCAGCTTCGGCGACCGTCCGCAAGGCGACCGTCCGCAAGGCGAACGCAGCTTTGGCGACCGTTCCAACGGCGATCGCAACGGCAACAGCTGGGGCAACCGCTCGGAAGGCTCGCGCGGCGGCTATGGCGCCTCGCGCGGCGAAGGCAACGGCAACGGCAACAGCCGCGGCGGCTACAGCCAGCCGCGCGGCGAAGGCTTTGGCCGCTCGCGTGAAGGCTACAGCGCACGCCGCAACGACGGCCCGCGCGGTGCGCGTCGCGACAGCTAAGCGCGCTCCAACGGCGCAGGCGGAAAGCGATTTCCGCTTGCCGCTAGCGGCAAAATGAAAGACCGGTGCTTCGTCACCGGTCTTTTTTTGTCTCCAACCGATATTTCACGATATGAGAAATTTTTTTGCCTCGTAAAAAATCGTGCTGCGCGGCACAACGTCCCCCATTGCAAGATGGAAAACCCCGTTTCTTATCGCGAAATTAATTCAATAAGCGATTGATTTTATTGAATTAAAAAACCCGAAAATTCCCTATTGCCGGTCTGTTGCGGGGCGATCGATTTGCCTAGACTCTTATATAAGAGTTCGCGAAACGAAACACCCCCGGCGCAGTCCCCAAAAGCGCCCCCTTCGTGAAGCTCAGCGACTCAGCAGTTCCGTTTCAGCGGTTCACCTACCAGGTAAACGAAGGAGCACACCATGTCGACTCGTCAAGAGCAAGCACAGCAACTCCAGCAGCAATGGGAAACGGATCCGCGCTGGAAGGGCATCAAGCGCAACTACACGGCTGAAGACGTGGTGCGCCTGCGCGGTTCGATCCAGCCCGAGCACACGCTCGCGAAAAATGGCGCCGAGAAGCTCTGGCAAGGCGTGAACACGGAGCCCTTCATCAACGCGCTCGGCGCGCTCACGGGCAACCAGGCCATGCAGCAGGTGAAGGCCGGCCTGAAGGCCATCTACCTCTCGGGCTGGCAAGTCGCGGGCGACGCCAACCTGGCCGGCGAAATGTATCCCGATCAGTCGCTCTACCCGGCCAACTCAGTGCCGCAGGTGGTCAAGCGCATCAACAACACGCTCACGCGCGCCGACCAGATCCAGTGGTCCGAAGGCAAGAACCCGGGCGACGAAGGCTACACCGACTTCTTCCAGCCGATCGTGGCCGACGCTGAAGCGGGCTTCGGCGGCGTGCTGAACGCGTTCGAGCTGATGAAGGCGATGATCGAAGCGGGCGCCGCGGGCGTGCACTTCGAAGACCAGCTCGCCTCGGTGAAGAAGTGCGGCCACATGGGCGGCAAGGTGCTCGTGCCGACGCGCGAGAACATCGCCAAGCTCACCGCCGCGCGTCTGGCCGCCGACGTCTGCGGCGTGCCGACCGTGCTGCTCGCGCGCACCGACGCCGAAGCCGCCGACCTCGTCACCTCGGACATCGACGACAACGACAAGCCGTTCCTCACGGGCGAGCGCACTGTCGAAGGCTTCTACCGCACGCGCAACGGCCTCGATCAGTCGATCTCGCGCGGCCTCGCCTACGCGCCGTACGCCGACATGATCTGGTGCGAAACGGGCAAGCCGGATCTCGAGTTCGCGAAGAAGTTCGCGGAGGCGATCCACAAGGAGTTCCCGGGCAAGCTGCTCTCGTACAACTGCTCGCCGTCGTTCAACTGGAAGAAGAACCTCGACGACGCGACGATCGCGAAGTTCCAGCGCGAGCTGGGCGCAATGGGCTACAAGTTCCAGTTCATCACGCTGGCGGGCTTCCACTCGCTGAACTACTCGATGTTCAACCTCGCGCACGGCTATGCGCGCCAGAACATGAGCGCGTTCGTCGAGTTACAGCAGGCCGAGTTCGCCGCCGCCGAAAAGGGCTTCACGGCCGTGAAGCACCAGCGTGAAGTGGGCACGGGCTACTTCGACGCCGTGACGCAGACGGTCGAGCGCAATGCGTCGACCACGGCGCTGCACGGCTCGACGGAAGACGAGCAGTTCTTCGACAAGAAAGTGGCGTAAGACCACACGGGGGGACGCCCCCCGCTCGTTTCTGGCGCCGGTCGCACGGCGCGGCGTCCGGCTCGCATGTCCTTGGCGGGGGCGTGCCGGACACCGCCACCGCCGCACGAGCGCCAGTCGTCGCGCGACAAGCGTGAGAAGCGTGACGCAGCGCGACGAAGCAGGCCAAGGAAGGCGCATGGACATCAGCCGTGCATGTCCATGCGCCGACTGCGGCACGTGCGAGCGCCGCAGGTGCGAATCACACGCGACCGGCAGGCAGCCGCGCGCTATCGATAAACGATCACCGGAATCTTCGTATGCGTGAGCACGCGTTGAGTCTCGCTGCCGATCAACAGGCTGCCCAGACCGCGCCGCCCGTGCGAAGCCATGAATATCACGTCGCAGCCGCAGTTTTCGGCGGCTTCGATAATGCCGAGGTACGGCGAAGGATGCACGCTGGTGCAGGAATCGCACGCGACGCCCACGCTGTGCGCCGCCTCCTCCACTTCCTGTAGATGGATGCGCGCCTCGCGCTCGCTGCGGGACTGGAAGTCGCCGGGCAGCTCGATCACGACGTCGGCGTAAGGCGAGTACGGATATTGCGGCAGACAGGCGTAAGCCGTGACGCGGGCGCCCACGGTCCGCGCAAGGTCGATCGCGCCGTCGATAGCCTTCTTCGACAGATCGGTGCCGTCGGTCGGCACGAGAATGTGCTTGAACATGGCGCCCTCCGTGTTCGTCTGCGGCTCCGGTCGGACTTGCCAACGCGCCACGGCCTCGCGCTACGCGCCGGAGAGCCCCGCGCCGGGAAGCCCTGAAATCGATTGTAGTGCGCGAATAAACGGCGCAAGGCGCGCATGCGGGCATCTCCCCATATCGGAAACGCGGAGGGATCTTCCAGCACTGGAGAAGCGAGAACACCCTGCACCAGGGGCTCAGTCCTGGCCCCAGTAACCCGGCTGACCGTAGGTATGCTTGAGAAAGTCGAGAAAGAGGCGCACACGCAACGGCAGGTGCCGGCGCTGCGGAAATACGGCGTGAATGCCGATGGGCGGCGCCGCGTACGCGTCGAGCACGCTCGCGAGCCGGCCCGCCGCGATGTCCTCCCCGACTTCCCACCACGAGCGCCATGCAAGGCCGTAGCCTTCGAGACACCACTCGTGCAACACCGCGCCGTCCGAGCATTCCATCGTTCCGGAGACGCGGATCGACACGACCTTGTCGTCCTGCTGAAAGGTCCAGCCGCGCTGCTGGTTCGCGCTGCTCGCGCCGAGCGCGAGGCAGTTGTGGCGCGCCAGATCGGCCAGCGTCTCGGGTGCGCCGCGCCGCGACAGATACGCGGGCGACGCCACGCAGACGCGCCGGTTTTCGCCGAGCTTGAGGGAGACAAGCGACGAATCGGGCAGCTCGCCCAGCCGCACCGCGCAGTCGAAGCCCTCATTGACGAGGTCGACGAGCCGGTCCGAGAGGTCGAGCGTGGTCGTCACGTCGGGGTGCGCGGACGTGAAATCGGGCACGAGCGGCGCCACGTGGCGCCTGCCGAAGCCCGCTGGCGCCGAGACGCGCAGGTGCCCGCTCGCCTTCACGCCGCCCGCGGAGACGCTGGCCTCCGCATTCTGCATGTCGTGAATGATGCGCTGGCAGTCCTCGAGGAACGCGGAGCCCTCGAAGGTCAGCGTAATGCGCCGCGTGGTGCGCACGAAGAGCTTCACGCCCAGCCGCTCTTCGAGCGCGTCGATGCGACGGCCGATGATCGCGGGGGCGACGCCTTCGGCCTGCGCGGCCGCGGAAAGACTGCCCTTCGCGGCGACGTTGGCGAAGGTCTCGATTTGTTTGAAGCGATCCATCGGAAAACGAGAAAAACAGAATTACAGAACGTGCTTGATGGCAAAGATCTGCCCGGTCATCAGATTAGGTGGGTAAAAGTAAAAGATCAAGTGATCATTCCCGTCTTTTTCAGTGCCAGGGCTCATGAATACAATTCATCCCGACCTCTGATGATGGAGTGCAAGGCTATGTCGGCCACAACGACACCCAAATTTCCCAAGGCTGTGATCTTCGACGCGTACGGCACGCTCTTCGACGTGCACTCGGTCATCGCCGCAGCCGAGCAGATGTTCCCCGGCCACGGCGACGCGCTCTCGCAGCTCTGGCGCGCGAAGCAGATCGAATACACGCAGTTGCGCACGCTCTCGGACCCCGCTGGCGCGCGCTACCGCCCCTTCTGGGACGTCACGCTCGATGCGCTGCGCTACGCGGCGCGGCGCCTGAACCTGTCGCTCTCCGGCGCGGGCGAGAAGCGTCTGATGGACGAATACGCCTGCCTCTCGGCCTTCCCCGACGCGCTCCCCGTGCTGCGCCGCCTGCGCGAGCCTCGCGAGGACGGCACGCGCATGGGCCTCGCCATCCTCTCGAACGGCAATCCGCAGATGCTCGACATCGCGGTGAAAAGCGCCGGCATGAACGGCCTGTTCGACCACGTTCTCTCGGTCGATGCCGTGCGTGCCTACAAGCCGGCCGCCGCGGCCTATGCGCTCGGCACCGCCGCGTTCGACGCCGCGGCGCGCGACATGGTGTTCGTCTCGTCGAACGGCTGGGACGCCGCGGGCGCCGGCTGGTTCGGCTACACCACCTTCTGGATCAACCGCCAGCGACTGCCCGCCGAAGAACTCGGCGTGCCGCCGCATGGCACCGGCGGCGGCATGGCAGAACTCGCCGCCTTTCTCGAAACCGCTGTGCCCGCAGAGCGAAGCCGCCCCACGCCCCAGCCCGGGCGCGTGACGAAACCGTCCTGACCCGCACGGCCATTACAACCACCGCATTAGAGTCTGACCGACCAAGGAGCAAGCAATCATGGCGAACACGTTGAAACTGCCGCAAGGCATGCAGATCACGGGTGAAATCAAGCCCGGCTTCGAAACGATCCTCACGCCCGAAGCGCTCGAACTCGTCGCGCAGCTGCACCGCGCATTCGAGCCGCGCCGGCAGGAACTGCTCAAAGCGCGCGCCGAGCGCACGAAGCGCCTCGACGCCGGCGAGCGCCCCGACTTTCTGGCAGAGACGAAGTCGATCCGCGAAGGCGACTGGAAGATCGCCCCGCTGCCGAAGGATCTCGAACGCCGTCGCGTCGAAATCACGGGCCCGGTCGAGCGCAAGATGATCATCAACGCGCTGAATTCCGGTGCGGACTCCTACATGACCGACTTCGAGGACTCGAACGCGCCGAGCTGGGACAACCAGATCACCGGCCAGATCAACCTCAAGGACGCCGTGCGCCGCACCATCTCGCTGGAGCAGAACGGCAAGACCTACAAGCTCAACGAGAAGACCGCCACGCTGATCGTGCGTCCGCGCGGCTGGCACCTCGACGAGAAGCACGTCACGGTCGACGGCCAGCGCGTCTCGGGCGGCATTTTCGACCTCGCGCTCTATCTGTTCCACAACGCGAAGGAACTGCTCTCGCGCGGCACGGGCCCCTACTTCTATCTGCCGAAGATGGAGAGCCACCTCGAAGCGCGCCTGTGGAACGACATCTTCATCGCGGCGCAGGAAAGCGTCGGCATCCCGCGCGGCACGATCCGCGCCACGGTGCTGATCGAGACGATCCTCGCCACGTTCGAGATGGACGAGATCCTCTATGAACTGCGCGAGCACAGCTCGGGCCTGAATGCCGGCCGCTGGGACTACATCTTCTCGGCGATCAAGAAGTTCAAGAACGACAAGGACTTCTGCCTCGCGGAGCGCTCGCAGATCACCATGACGGTGCCGTTCATGCGCGCCTATGCGCTCGAGCTGCTCAAGACCTGCCATCGCCGCAATGCGCCGGCCATCGGCGGCATGAGCGCGCTGATCCCGATCAAGAACGACGCTGCGGCGAACGACAAGGCCATGGGCGGCGTGCGTTCGGACAAGGCGCGCGACGCCGGCGACGGCTACGACGGCGGCTGGGTTGCGCACCCGGGCCTCGTGCCCATCGCGATGGAAGAGTTCGTCAAGGTGCTCGGCGACAAACCGAACCAGCTCGGCAAGCAGCGTACCGACGTCAACGTGACGAGCAAGGACCTGCTCGACTTCCGTCCTGAAGCGCCGATCACCGAAGCGGGCCTGCGCAACAACATCAACGTGGGCATTCACTACCTGGGCTCGTGGCTCGCCGGCAATGGCTGCGTGCCGATCCACAACCTGATGGAAGATGCGGCTACCGCGGAAATCTCGCGTGCGCAGGTCTGGCAGTGGATCCGCTCGCCCAAGGGCAAGCTCGACGACGGCCGCAAGGTCACGGCCGAGCTCGTGCGCGAACTGATCCCGCAGGAGCTCGACAAGGTGAAGGCCTCGGTCGGCGGCGACACGAAGCCGTACGAACGCGCTTCGCAGATCTTCGAAGAGATGTCGACGTCGGAGAACTTCGTCGACTTCCTGACGCTGCCGCTCTACGAAGAGATCTGATCGTTCGCGCTGCTTGACGATTAGTCGATGAAAAAGGCCCGGCGGATGCAAGTCCGCCGGGCCTTCGTGCTCCTGCGCAACGCGTTTGCGCGCGTAGCGTCTCGCGTGGTCCCTAGCGCCCGAGACGGTGCGCCACCCAGTCGCCGCCGTGAATCAGCGGACGCCCCTTCACCGCATGATGCGCGACCGGATAGAACAGGCACTCGAGCTGTTCGCCCTCCACCTCCACGTTCACCTTCTGCGCGACGAACAGCCCATCGACGCCCGGATAAACCTGCTCGATTTCGTCGAGCACGGCCACGAGCGCATCGTCGACCTCGTAGACTTCACCGATCACCGGCGCGGCCTGCGCATCGGCAATCATGCCCGGGTAGGTTCCGAAGTCGAACAGGTGGCCCGCCACCGCTGTGCGGCCAACGAGGCGCGGCTGCCCGAGCGCATTGCGCGCCGCCGCGAGATTGATGTCGTTGATCTCTCCCGCGCGCAGCGTGCCGTAGATGAAAACGTACTTCATTGCTTGTGCTCCTCGCTCCTGATCTGATTGCCTGTTGCCGCAGTCTCGCGCGGCGGGAGAGCCATCGTCCGGCCCGCTCGCCTCAATGCCGGGCGGCGTCGTCCTCTACGCGCCCAACGCCGCGCTAGCGCCGCGAATCCGCAGCATTATGCGCCCGCGCCGATGCGTGTGGGCACACTCTCACGACTGCACTTACTCACGCCTACAATGATGCGGACAGAAACGCCTAGCCCCGTCATGCCCTTTTCCTCCCCCGCCACCTCGCTTCCTGCCGAGCTTGCCGACATTCCGCCGGAATTCGAGCCGACGCCCGCGCACCCCATCCGCGTGCGCTCCCGGCCCATGGCTGCCGGCGTGCGCATCGCGCTGCATACGCACGCGTGGGCGCAGCTCGCCTATGCGTCGCGCGGGGTGCTGCGCATGGCCACGCCGGGGACGACGTGGATGGTCCCGCCTTCGCGGGCCATCTGGGTGCCGCCGTTCATCACGCATGAGGTGGTGATCGTCGAGGATGCGTTCCTGCGCACGCTCTATGTCGACGAATCGGTGATTCCGCCCGGGCTCGATGCCTGCCGCGTGGTCGAAGTATCGGGCCTGCTGCGCGAGGCGATCGCCGCGTTCGACGAACGCGCCATCGGCCCTGCGCGCGAGCGCCTGCTAGGCGCCATCGCACTCGACGAGATCACGCGCTCGGCGCCGCTGCCGCTCTCCGTGCCGATGCCCGAGGAAAAGCGCCTGCGTTCGCTGTGCGAGGCGCTGCTCGCCGATCCGGCCGGTCCGGGTTCGCTCGAGTACTGGGCCGAGCACGTGGGCGCGAGCACGCGCACGATCGCGCGGTTGTTCCGGCAGGAGCTCGGCGTGAGTTTTTCGCAGTGGCGCCAGCAGGCGATCCTCGCTCGGGCGATTCCGCTGCTGAATCAGGGCAAGCCCATGGCTGTCGTGGCACAGGAACTCGGCTATCAAAGCCAGAGTGCGTTTTCGGCCATGTTCCGGCGCGCGTTTGGCGAGAGCCCGCGCGCGTTCATTGCGCGGGGAACGGGCGAACGTGAATACGACCCACGGGAGGAAGACGTGGCGACCGACATGGCAACCGACGCGCCGATTGACGCGACGCCAACTGGATCGGGGACCGCGCGCCGCGACGCCTGAGCGCGCATCGCGCGCTGGCCGCCAGGACAGCGCTGCTGGCCGTTGGCCCGCTCAGGCTCTTCAAACCAGCCGCGTCATATGCCGGATCGAGCCAAGACGCGCGAGGCGTGGCCCCGCCACCCGGTAGCCCATGCGCAAATAGAGCCGTGCCGCGGGATTGTCGACGAACACGCGCAGTTGCAGCTCGCGCAGGCCGCGCTCGCGCGCCCAGCGATGCGACATGTCGAGCAGGAAGGTCCCCGCGCCGTTGCCGCGATAGCCTTCGGCGATCTGCACGTCGCGGATGTGCAGCGAGTCGCCCTCTTGCGTCACGCGCAGCACGCCGATGGCCTCGCCGTCGAGCTCGAGAATGAAATTCTCCGATTCGCGGTAGCTGGCGAGAAAGAGGTCGCCGCGCCAGATCAGATGATGCCGCTGGTAGTAGCCCCCCATGTTCCGGCGCGTCAGCGACTCGGCGAACTCGAAGTCGCTCATGGTGGCGTGACGTAGCTGGAAGCGCGACGGGATGTCGTTCGGTGCGAACATGGCAGGCAACGCGGAAATTCGAAAGTTCCGACAACGCTACGATAACGCGCCCGCTCAGGCAATGGCCGTTTGTCCGTATCCGGCGTGGATGGCGAGGGTGAGGGAGAAATAGAAAAAGCCCGCTGGAAATCCAGCGGGCTTTGATTCTGGCGGAGCGGACGGGACTCGAACCCGCGACCCCCGGCGTGACAGGCCGGTATTCTAA
>NZ_SMRP01000005.1:101228-101679 GCF_004353915.1 Paraburkholderia silviterrae
GACTGAACTACCGCTCCAGTCCTGCTTTACTGCTACACCTGCGGGCGTCGGTTAGATCCCGCTGGCGGCGTCGCCCTACTGCTTTTGGCGCCGCATTTTATTTGGCGTCCCCTAGGGGATTCGAACCCCTGTACTCACCGTGAAAGGGTGATGTCCTAGGCCTCTAGACGAAGGGGACAACACAGGCTTGCGCCTTGAACTACATTCCACCCGATACCCTGGGCAGATCGAGTCTGGCGGAGCGGACGGGACTCGAACCCGCGACCCCCGGCGTGACAGGCCGGTATTCTAACCAACTGAACTACCGCTCCAGTGCTGCTTTGCTACACCGGCGGTCCGTTAGATCCCGCTGGCGGCGTCGCCGTACATGCTTGATGGCGCCGCATTTTATTTTGGCGTCCCCTAGGGGATTCGAACCCCTGTACTCACCGTGAAAGGGTGATGTCCTAGG
>NZ_SMRP01000005.1:101768-316165 GCF_004353915.1 Paraburkholderia silviterrae
ACGCCTATAACCACTACAACTAAAAAGCCCGCTCAACGTTTCTGAACGGGCTTCTATCTGGCGGAGCGGACGGGACTCGAACCCGCGACCCCCGGCGTGACAGGCCGGTATTCTAACCAACTGAACTACCGCTCCAGCTTGACATACACAGATGGGCGTTGGTTGACTCCCACCTGCTGCCTCATCGACATCATTACGATCTAATCGACGACGCTCATGTCTGGCGTCCCCTAGGGGATTCGAACCCCTGTACTCACCGTGAAAGGGTGATGTCCTAGGCCTCTAGACGAAGGGGACATGATCTTTTCAGATAATGCCTTGCTACACTTTACTGCGAACCACATTGTTCTGTTGGTGGAGGTAAGCGGGATCGAACCGCTGACCTCTTGCATGCCATGCAAGCGCTCTCCCAGCTGAGCTATACCCCCTTGCAGAACAGAAGCGAGATTTTAAACATCAATTTCGCTTTCGTCAAGAGCGTTTTGAATCTTTTTTTCATCGCTTCGACGTTTCTGCGAAACATCATTGCTCGATTCAACCGCTCTTTGCGTGAAACTTACTGCTGTTTCGCGCTCCGTATTCAACGGAGCCCGAATACTACAAGAACTCTTGCTCCGCCGCTAGTGCCAGAGCGAAAAATTCTTCAAATATTTTTACGTGCGCTTCTCAGAGCTCCTGCTCAGGCACCCTTCGCAAGACCCTGCTCGATGCGGCTCACGACCGCGTCACGGCCGAACAGCGTGAGCACCGCGTCGATCGCCGGCGTGTGCGTCGTGCCCGCCACGAACAGGCGCACCGGCATCGCGAGCTGCGGCATCTTCAGCTTGTGCGCGCCAAGCGTCGTCTTGAAGGCGGCCGAGATCGCCTCCTTCGTCCACTCCGCACCCTTGAGCGCGCCCGCAAGGTCGGCGAGCGCCGGACGCACGGCGTCGGTCACGTGCTGCGCAAGCGCGTCCGCTTCAGGCTGCGGCTCGCGATAGAACATCATGGCGCTCTCGGCGATTTCCTTGATCGTCGTGGCGCGGTCCTTGAAGAGCGCCACCACGCCGTCGAGCGCCGGCCCTTTCGCGAGCGTCGCGTCGTCCACGCCCAGCGCCGCGAAGAACGGCTTCGAGAGCTCGGCGAGGCGCGCGTTGTCGACTTCCTTCAGGTAGTGGTTGTTGAGCCAGTTGAGCTTGTTGTGGTCGTACTGCGCCGGCGACTTGCCCAGATGGTCAAGGTCGAACCACTCGACGAACTGCTCGCGCGAGAACACTTCCGCGTCGCCGTGCGACCAGCCCAGACGCGCGAGGTAGTTCAGCACCGCTTCCGGCAGATAGCCGGCGTCGCGGTAGCCCATCACGCTCATTGCGCCGTGACGCTTGCTCATCTTCTCGCCCTGCTCGTTGAGCACGGTCGGCAGGTGCCCGTAGACGGGCGGCTCGGCGCCCAGCGCGCGCAGGATGTTGATCTGGCGCGGCGTGTTGTTCACGTGGTCGTCGCCGCGAATCACGTGCGTGATCTTCATGTCGATGTCGTCGACCACGACGCAGAAGTTGTAGGTCGGCGTGCCGTCCGGGCGTGCGATCACGAGATCGTCGAGCTCCTCGTTCGAGATCTCCACGCGGCCCTTCACGGCGTCGTCCCATGCGACCACGCCCGTGAGCGGATTACGGAAGCGCAGCACCGGTTGCACGCCTTCGGGCGGCGTCGGCAGCACCTTGCCCGGCTCGGGGCGCCACGTGCCGTCATAGCGCGGCTTTTCACCGGCCTCGCGCTGACGCTCGCGCAACGCGTCGAGTTCCTCGGTCGACATGTAGCACGGGTACACGAGGCCCTGCTCCTGCATCGCTTTGAGCACTTCGCGATAACGGTCCATGCGCTGCATCTGGTAGAACGGACCTTCGTCGAAATCGAGACCGAGCCACTGCATGCCTTCGAGGATTGCGTCGACCGCTTCGGAGGTCGAGCGCTCGAGGTCGGTGTCCTCGATCCGCAGCACGAAAGCGCCCTTGTTGTGGCGCGCGAACGCCCACGGGTAGAGCGCGGAACGGATGTTGCCGAGGTGGATGAAGCCGGTCGGGCTCGGCGCAAAGCGGGTACGGACGGGGGTCGTGGTCATGGGCGAATACTCGAGGACGGTGCCGCCCGGCGACGGGCCGGCGCCGCGGCATGGACGATGCGCACGGCGTGGCAGGCGAAGACGGTCGACGGCGGACGGCGAAGGTTCGCAGCACTTGCCTTGGGGCCTGGCGATGCCGGCTCGGAAGCAGCACGGCACAGCGCGGCGCGGCAAGCGCAAAACGCGAACGGAAAACCGGGAAAATTAGAGACGGGATTATACCCGCCGCGCGCCGGTTCGGCCGCGCGCGGGCGTGGGCGCAAACGCATCCGGTGCGCGCCGGATGCCGAATCGCCGCCGCGTCATTGCCAATTCGTTGCTGCTTCGTTGTGCCGATTCATCGCATCGCGCGTTAGCGACACATCGCGTTACACGCACGAAGCGTGAGCGTGCACGGCTTTGCCTTATCATGTCGGCGCGCTGGCGCCCTCGCCCGCGCCGCGCGCCCGCAGTCGCGGGCCGCAAGAATCAACGCGGTGCGTACGCCACACGAGATTCGCCTTCGCACGCGCCGCCTGGAGAATGTGCTTGAAACCCAGTTCGAAGCCGGACCTGAATCCGGACTTGAAGCCCGACCAGCAGCAGGACCGCAATCCGTCGCCGCTTTCATTGAGCCGCCGCCATTTCTCGCTCGCGGCCGCCTCCACCGTTCTCGCCGCCTGCACGACCGCGGGCACGCAGACGACCGAGAACAAGGGCGCCACGGCCACCCCGGCGCCACTCGCGAAAACGCCGCGCCCGATTCGCGTGGGCCTCGCGCTCGGCGGCGGCGCCGCGCGCGGATTCGCGCATATCGGCGTGATCAAGGGGCTCGAGGCGCGCAACATCCAGGTCGATCTGATCACGGGCACGAGCGCGGGCTCGGTGGTTGCGGCGCTCTACGCCTCGGGCATGAACGGCTTCGCGCTCAACAAGCTCGCGCTGACGATGGATGAAGCGTCGATCAGCGACTGGGCCATGCCGTTTCGCAACCGCGGCATTCTGCAAGGCGTGGCGCTGCAGAACTTTCTGAACACGACGTTGCGCGACCGCCCGATCGAGAAAATGGCCAAGCCGCTCGGCGTTGTCTCGACCGATCTGCACACCGGTCAGCCGATCCTGTTCCAGCGCGGCAACACGGGCATTGCCGTGCGTGCCTCATGCAGCATTCCGTCGATCTTCGAGCCGGTGAAGATTGCGGGACACGAGTACGTGGACGGCGGCCTCGTGAGTCCGGTGCCCGCCTCGTTCGCGCGCAAGATGGGTGCCGACTTCGTGATTGCCGTGGATATTTCGGCACGCCCCGAAACGGCGCCCACACAGAGCCAGTTCGACGTGCTGATGCAGACCTTCACGATCATGGGTCAGTCGATCAAGAACTACGAGCTCGAAAAATACGCCGACATCGTGATCCGGCCGAACCTCAACGCGATGGCGAGCAGCGACTTCACGCAGCGTAACGCGGCAATACTCGCAGGCGAGGAAGCGGCGGCAAAGATCTTTCCCGAGCTCGAGCGCAAGCTCGCCGCCGCGCGCACGGCGGCAGTCTGAGGTGACCAGGACGATGGCCTGAGCGGCCATCCAAATGCAAAAAGCCTGCTTCGATGAAGCAGGCTTTTTGTTGTGCCCGGGCTTGCGATTAGTTGCCGCTGCTGCCGTCGAACTGCGCGCTCACGCGCTGCTTGAGGTCTTGCGCCTGGTCCGGCGTAAACGACGTTTCGATCCGGCGTGCACCCGTGAAGCGCTTTTCCCAGTAGCCGCTGTCCAGATCGTCGACGCGGATCGTGCTGCCGGTGGACGGCGAGTGCACGAACTTGTTGTCGCCGATGTAGATGCCCACGTGCGAGAACGTGCGGCGCATCGTGTTGAAGAACACGAGATCGCCGGGCTTGAGGTTGCTCATGCTCACCTTCTCGCCCACGCGGCTCATTTCCTCTGCACGGCGCGGCAGGCTCATGCCGAGCGTGTCCTGGAACACGTAGCGCACGAAGCCGCTGCAATCGAGACCCGAGTCCGGCGTGTTGCCGCCCCAGCGGTAGCGCACGCCGATCATGTTGAGCGCGCCAACCACGACGTCACCGGCCTTGCCAGCCATGCCGGAGAGAAATGACTTCGCGCCGCCTTGGGCCGGAGCCTGTGCGGTGGTCTGGGTCGTGGTCTGAACTGCGGGGAGCGACTGTGGATTCGTCGAATTGCTCGGCGAAAATGAGACGTTCTGATTAAAACTGCTTGCTTCGTCGGCGAACGCGCCGGGAGCTGCAGCCATCAGTGCGCCGATGAACATCCCGGCGACGACGCGCGTGCAAGCCTGGGTCAAGGATCGGTGCTGCATGGGTCGGAATAAATTGCCCGTAAATCAGGGAGTTAGAAGAAAAGTTTGGACGATACTAGCCAGTAAGTATTTGTGTGTCAAAACAAATAGAAAAAAACAATCACGATGCATGCCTCATTGGTGATTTTCACCAAAAAACACCCTTAAGTTCCGCGATCGTTCATCGATCAAACGCGGCTTTCAGCAACTTTCGCGTGTAAGGGTGCGTGGGGTCGTCAAAGATTTCTGTTACATCTCCGGTCTCGACAATCGCCCCGTTCTGCATCACGGCAACACGATGCGCCATCGCGCCGATGACCTCGAGGTCGTGGCTGATGAAAACGTAGCCCAGGTTGTACTTGCGTTGCAGATCCGTCAACAATCGCAACACCTGTTGCTGGATCGAGACGTCAAGCGCACTGGTCGGTTCGTCGAGCACAATCACACGCGGTTCCAGCACGAGCGTGCGCGCAATCGCGATGCGCTGGCGCTGGCCGCCGGAAAACTCGTGCGGGTAGCGTTGCAGCGCCGTGCGATCGAGGCCCACTTCCCGCAACACGCTCACGATGCGCTTGCGGCGCTCTTCACCGGAAAGATCGGGCCGGTGCAGCGCCAGCCCCTCTCCCACGATGCGCTCGATGGTTTGCCGGGGCGAAAGCGAACTGAACGGATCTTGAAAGACCACTTGCAAATGCGAGCGCAGCCCGAGCTTGTCGTGGCCCTGATAGCTCGCGAGCGGACGGCCCTGGAACTCGATCGCCCCGCCCACCGTTCGTTGCAAGCCCAACATCGCCATCGCCAGCGTGGATTTTCCCGATCCAGACTCGCCGACGATGCCAAGCGTTTCGCCCTGGCGCACCGATACGCTCGCGTCGTTCACCGCGCGAAAGCGGCCGCGCCGCCACCAGCCCGTGAAGCCGGGCAGCTTCGTCGCGAAATCCACGCTCACGTCTTTCGCTTCGAGCAGCACCGGCGCGATCGGCAGCACCGGCAGCACGTTGCGCTCCGGGCGGCTTGCGATCAGCCGCTGCGTGTACGGATGCTCAGGCGCCTCGAAGATCTGCTCGACCGTTCCGGTCTCCACCAGCCTGCCCTTCTCCATCACCGCCACGCGCTGCGCGAAGCGGCGCACGAGATTCAGGTCGTGCGTGATGAGCAGCACCGACATGCCCCCGCCAGGCTTGTCCGCCTCCGCGCGCTGCAGCTCGCGCAAGAGCTCGACGATCTGCCCGCGGATCGTCACGTCCAGCGCCGTGGTGGGCTCGTCCGCCAGCAAGAGGCGCGGGTGGCACGCCAGCGCCATCGCGATCATCACGCGCTGACGCTGGCCGCCGGAAAGCTGGTGCGGATAGCTAAAGAGACGCCGGCGCGGCTCGGGAATGCCAGTGCGCTCGAGCAGCCCCACGGCGCGCTCGTACGCCTCCTTCTTCGTTACCCCGTCGTGCAGCACGATGGTTTCTGCAATCTGCTCGCCGATCGTATAGAGCGGGTTGAGGGCCGTCATCGGCTCCTGAAAGATCATCGCGATGTCGCTGCCGCGCAGGCCGCGCATCTCGCGCTCGCTCTTCGCGAGCAGATCCGCGCCGTCGAGGCAAATCGAGCCCGAGACGCGCGCATCGCTCAGGAGGCGCAGGACCGCGAGCGCCGTCACGGTCTTGCCAGAGCCCGACTCGCCCACGAGCGCCACGCGCTCGCCGCGTCCAATCGCGAGCGCGATGTCGTCCACGGCGAGCGTGTCGCCGAAGCGCACGCTCAGATGCTCGATCGAGAGCAGCGGCCCGGCGTTCGTACCGGCTTCCTGTGGCAGCGCGCTCACTGGTTGCCCCCTGCTTTCATCGCGTCTGAGATGCGGGTGTCGAGCGCGTTGCGCAGCGCGTCGCCCATGAACGTGAGCAGCAGCAACGTGACGACGAGCACGCCGAACGTCGACATCGAGATCCACCAGGCGTCGAGATTGGCCTTGCCTTGCGCGAGCAATTCGCCAAGGCTCGGCGTGGGCGGCGGCACGCCCAGGCCGAGAAAGTCGAGGCTCGTGAGCGCGAGGATCGAGCCGCTCATGCGAAACGGCAGAAAAGTGATGACGGGTGTGAGGCTGTTGGGCAGCACATGGCGCCAGATGATCTGCCAGTTCGAGAGGCCCATCGCGCGCGCCGCGAGCACGTAATCCTGATTGCGGTTGCGTAGAAACTCGGCACGCACGTAGTCCGAGAGGCCGATCCAGCCGAACAGCGAGAGCAGCACGATCAGCAGGATGAAGCCCGGCTCGAAGATCGACGCGAAGATGATGAGCAGATAGAGCTCGGGCAGCGAACTCCAGATCTCGATCAGGCGCTGCCCGACGATATCGATACGTCCACCGAAGTAACCCTGTATCGCGCCCGCCAGCACGCCGAGGCACGTGCCGATGGCGGTCAGCACGAGCGCGAACTCCACCGAGACGCGAAAGCCGTACAGGAGCCGCGCGAACAGATCGCGCCCGCTCGCATCGGTGCCGAGCCAGTTATCGCGTGACGGCGGCGCCGGGTTCGGCACCTTCGAGAAGTAATTGAGCGTGTCGTAGTAGTACGGGTTAGGCGGATAGATCGCGAAGTTGCCGGGCGCGTCGAAACGATGTCGCACGTACGGGTCGAGATAGTCGGCGGGCGTCGGGAAATCGCCGCCGAAAGCCGTCTCGGGATAGTCCTTGAAGAGCGGGAAAAAGAGATGCCCGTCGTAGCGCACGACGAGCGGCTTGTCGTTGCACCACAGCGGCCCGGCCAGGCTCGCCGCGAACGCAATGACGAAGACGATCAGGCTCCAGTAGCCGAGGCGCTGCTGCTTGAAGCGCATCCACACCCGGCGCGCGGGCGTGGGCGACTTGAAGGCGCGCACGCTCTCGGTACGCAATTCGGGTTCGGCGCCGGCGCGGGCTCTGTTCAACTCAGCGCTCCAGTTGTTCGAATTGAATGCGGGGGTCGACCCACACGTAGCACAGATCGGAGATGAGCTTGGTCAGCAGCCCGATCAACGTGAAGAGATAGAGCGTGCCGAGCACGACGGGATAGTCGCGCCGCACCACGGACTCATAGGACAGCAGGCCCAGGCCGTCGAGCGAGAACAGCGTCTCGATCAGCAGGCTGCCCGTGAAGAACGCGCCGATGAATGCAGCCGGGAACCCCACCACGAGCGGCAGCAGCGCGTTGCGGAACACGTGCTTCCAGAGCACGGTGCGCTCGGACAGCCCCTTCGCTCGCGCAGTCAGCACGTACTGGCGGCGGATCTCTTCGAGAAAGGCATTCTTCGTCAGCATGGTCGTGACAGCGAAGCTCCCCACGACCGAAGCCGTGACCGGCAGCGTGATGTGCCACAGGTAGTCGAGTACCTTGCCGCCGAGCGAGAGCGTGCTCCAGTCGTCGGAGGTGAGATTGCGCAGCGGAAACAGCTGCAGGAAGGTGCCGCCGCCAAACAGCACGAGCAGCAGCACGCCCAGCACGAAGCCCGGAATCGCATAGCCGATCAGCACGATGAGACTCGTGACGAGATCGAAGCGCGAGCCGTTGCGCACCGCCTTGGCGATGCCCAACGGCACCGATATCAGATAGGTGAGAAAGAAGGTCCACAAGCCGATGCTGATCGACACCGGCAGCTTGGAGACGATCAGCGACCACACGCTCTGATGGTGGAAGTAGCTCTGCCCGAGATCGAAGCGCGCGAAGCGTCCGAGCATCAGGAAATAGCGTTGGAGCGGCGGCTTGTCGAAGCCATAGAGCTGCTTGAGTTGCGCGATCTGCTGCGCGTCCACGCCCGAATGGGCGCGCATGCCGAATGGCATGCCCTGCTCCGCGCCGCGCTTGAGCTCACGCACCGCCTGCTCGACGGGGCCGCCCGGCACGAACTGGATCACGGCGAAGGTCAGCGTGAGCACGCCGAACAGCGTCGGGATCATCAGCAACAGGCGTTTGACGATGTAGCTCCACATGATTCTTTGCTTCCGTCAAGGAGGGTCCGGCGTTTCAGTGCTGCGGCGGGTGTTCGCGACCAAACCACCACGTCGAAGTGATCCAGTCGATCGCGCCATAGTACAGCGGCAGCTTCGCCGGATAAGCCAGCGTGTTCTTGTACGCCACACGGTGCGTCGCGCTGTACCACTGCGGCACCACATAGTAGCCGTGCATCAGCACACGGTCGAGCGCGTGGGTGGCGTCAAGCAGCTGCTCGCGCGTCTGCGCCAGCATGAGCGCCTTGAGGATCGCGTCCACGGCCGGCGACTTCAGGCCGATCAGGTTGCCCGAGCCAGGCTCGTCGGCCGCCTTGCTGCCGAAACGATCGAGCTGCTCGGCGCCCGGCACCTGCACGTCGGGAAACTTGATCGTCGTGATGTCGAAGTCGAAGGCGTCGAGTCGCTTCTGGTACAGCGCGAAGTCCACCGAGCGATAGTTCACGCGGATGCCAAGCCGCGCCAGCGCCTGCGTGTACTGCGCCAGGATCGGCGCCCATTGCGCGGAGGCGCTCGTGTCGTCGAGCACCTCGAACACGAACGGCTCGCCTTGCGCGTTGCGCAGCGCGCCGTCACGATATGTCCAGCCCGCATCCGCAAGCAGCGCGCGGGCCTTGAGCAAATTCGCGCGCAGCGAGCCGGGTGGCTGGGTGCCCGGCTGCACCGGCGGCGGCCCGAACACAGCCGGATCGAGCTGCTTGCGCCAGGGCTCGAGCAGCGCGAGCTCGCCCGCCGAAGGCAAGCCCCTCGCCTGCAGATCCGTATTTACGAACCAGCTGTCGATGCGCTTGTACTGGCTATAGAACAACATGCGGTTGAGCCACTGGAAGTCGAGCGCGAGATCGAGTGCCTCCCGCACGCGCACGTCCTGAAACATCGGCTTGCGCAGGTTGATCACGTAACCCTGCATACCGGTGCCGTTGTGCTGCGGAAATTCACGCTTGATGAGCTCGCCGCTGTCGAAGCGCTTGCCCACGTCGCGGCGCACCCAGTTGCGCGCGACGTATTCGACGAGCGCGTCGTACTCGCCCGCCTTGAACGCTTCGAGGCGCGCAACGTCGTCTGAGTAAAGCTTGTAGACGATGCGATCGAAGTTGTTGGTGCCCACGCGCACGGGCAGGTCCTTGCCCCAGTAGTTCGGATCGCGCCTGTACGTGATCGTGCGGCCGTTCGAGTAGCCCTCGATCACGTACGGGCCGCTGCCGATCGGCTCTTCGAATGCGATCTGATCGAACGCAATGCGCGTGCCGTCGGCGCGCAGACCCCACTTGTGCGAGAACACCGGCATGCCGCCCGCGATGAGCGGAAGCTCCCGGTTGTTGGTGCGGAACTCGAAGCGGATCGTCGCCGCATCGACCACCACGGCACGCGTGATATCGCCGAAATACGCCTGCATCGATGGCGCAGCCTGACGGCTCTTGAGCGTGTCGAGCGAAAACTTGACGTCAGCCGCAGTGACCGGATCGCCGTTCGAAAAGTGCGCGCGCGGATTCAAATGAAATGTGACGGACAAGCGATCGGGCGCGATGCGGATATCGTCGGCGAGCAAGCCGTACGCCGATGCCACCTCGTCCATGCTGCCCGTCGTCAGGCTCTCGAAAATCATGCCGAGGCCCGGCGCCGCGTTGCCGCGCATCGTGAACGGATTGAACTTATCGAAGCTCGTCAGCCGGTCGGGGTTCGCCAGCACCAGCGTGCCGCCCTTGGGCGCATCGGGGTTCACGTAATCGAAGTGCCTGAAATCCTGCGGGTATTTCGGCTCGCCGTATTGCGCGATCGCATAGACCGCGTGGGCGGACGGCATCGTCGCGAATGCGAGGGCAAGCGCGGCGCCCGCGGCCGCCAGCACGCGCGCCGGCGCAATCGGCCCGATGCGCCATTGCGGCCACCCTGCGCGCCGCCAGCCAGGAACCGTTGCCTCACGCGCCACGCGCGTTCTCCTGCCTCGCGTACCTGTCGTCATAGAAAGGGATTTGTCCGGGGTGCCGTGTCAATTGTGAGAGAATTCTACCCAAACCGTGCGGCGCCGCCTTTACCGGCGCCCGGTGCATTGAACCTGTTCAGGAGAATTCATGGGCTTCCTCGCTGGCAAACGCATCTTGTTGACCGGCCTGCTGTCGAACCGATCGATCGCGTATGGCATTGCGCAAGCTTGCAAGCGCGAAGGCGCGGAACTGGCATTCACGTACGTCGGCGAGCGCTTCAAGGACCGCATCACCGAATTCGCGCAGGAATTCGGCAGCAATCTCATTTTCCCCTGCGATGTGGCCGACGACGCACAGATCGACGCGCTCTTCGCAGACCTCAAGCAGCACTGGGACACCCTCGACGGCCTCGTGCACTCGATCGGCTTCGCACCGCGCGAAGCGATCGCGGGCGACTTCCTCGATGGCATGACGCGCGAAAACTTCCGCATCGCGCATGACATTTCGGCCTACAGCTTCCCGGCGCTCGCCAAAGCTGCACAGCCGATGCTCTCCGAGAGCGCGTCGCTCGTCACCCTCACCTATCTCGGCGCCGAGCGCGCGATCCCGAACTACAACACGATGGGTCTCGCGAAGGCCTCGCTCGAAGCGAGCGTGCGCTACCTCGCGGTGTCGCTCGGCGCGAAAGGCGTGCGCGTGAACGGCATCTCGGCCGGCCCGATCAAAACGCTCGCGGCAAGCGGCATCAAGAGCTTCGGCAAGATCCTCGATTTCGTCGAGCACAACGCGCCGCTGCAGCGTAACGTGACCATTGAGCAGGTCGGCAATACGGCCGCGTTCCTGCTCTCCGATCTGGCGGGCGGCGTGACGGCTGAAATCGTTCACGTCGATGGGGGCTTCAACGCCGTGGTCGGCGGCATGGCGGGTCTTGGCGAATAACTCGCCGCCCGACCCGCCTGCGCCTCGTTGCGCAGGCAACCGTAGCAAGTAAAAAGCCGCCCTCGGGCGGCTTTTCTTTTGACCGTGTTCCGGTCGGCTCGCGCGCTTCGTCGATCATGCGGCACGCGAGGTTGGCTTAGTGCCAGTGTCCCGGAGGGCCACCGCGATCACCGTCCCAATGGCCGCGATCGCCGTCCCAGTGGCCGCGACCACGGTCGTAGCCGCCGTGATGGCGATACCAGTCGTCACGGCCCCAGTAGCGGCGGCCGTCCCAATAGCGGTCGCCGTGCCAGCCGATCACGATGGCCGGCGGCACAGCATAGACCGGCGCAGGCTGATACACCACGGGCGGAGGCGGCGGTGCGTAGACCGGCTGCGGCGCGACATAAACCGGGGCAGGAATCCCGATGTTGACACCGACGCTCACGCCAGCCATAGCCGCACTCGACGCAGCACCGATTGCCAAGCCCCCGACCAGCATTGCAATAACACGAGCGAACTTCATGGACTCACCTTTTGGGGTTGATGTTTTGTTGAAACCAATATAGCGCAGGCTCCCCGGCCCGCGTATTTCAACATTGTAATAACTGATGCACAAAACCACGGTGCGTTCGCCGGCGTAACGTCTCGTTACACCAATGCCTGATTGGCAATAACGCCCGCGAGGATAGCACCGCTTGTATCGACGCGCGCCGTGCTCGCTGCGCAATCGTGATTCGGCCAGAACGATGCTCGAATTCAGCTTCCAGTAACGCATGAACGGATCAAGCGCTGACACGACAATTCATTTACGTCATTTAATTCGGCATCCTGATAAAAATATCCGGGCAGGCAAACTATCGGATATGTTCATGCAAAGCGAATCCAGCGACGCTGGCAGAGAGCTCATGCGGACACGTGAGCCAAAAGCGGCGCCGGAAAAACAAAAACCCCGCAAGCCGAGACTTGCGGGGTTTCGCCGCCATTACTGGCGGAGACGGAGGGATTCGAACCCTCGATCCAGGTTTTGGCCCAGATGCTCCCTTAGCAGGGGAGTGCCTTCGACCTCTCGGCCACGTCTCCCGAAAACTTCGTTCGCGCCAGGGAGGCAGCGCAACGAAGCCAAGATAATAGCGGGTCCGAGCGTTCCGGTCAATTTTTAAGACGCACTTTTTGCAAATTTTTTCGTGCGTACGCGCAATTGGCCGAAATTGCCCACTCAGGCGTGCTCGAGCTCGAACGCCTTGTGCAGCGCGCGGACCGCCAACTCCATGTACTTCTCGTCGATCAGCACCGAGATTTTGATTTCGGAGGTCGAAATCATCTGGATGTTGATGCCCTCTTCCGAGAGCGTGCGGAACATCTTGCTCGCCACGCCGACGTGCGAGCGCATGCCCACGCCGACCACCGATACCTTCGAGACCTTCGCGTCGCCCAGCACCTGCTCGGCGCTCACGTGACCCTTCACCTGGTTGGTGAGGACGTCCATCGCGCGCTGATAGTCAGCGCGGGGCACCGTGAACGTGAAGTCGGTTTTGCCGTCCACGCTCTGGTTCTGGATGATCATGTCGACGTCGATGTTCGCGTCCGCCACCGGGCCGAGGATCTGATACGCGATGCCCGGCTTGTCGGGCACGCCCATCACGATGATGCGGGCCTCGTCGCGCTGGAACGCGATACCCGAGATGACTGCTTTTTCCATGGTCTCGTCTTCTTCAAAGGTAATCAGGGTGCCCGACTTCATTTCTTCGTCGAGGGCAATCAGCGGGTCGGTCAGGCTCGAGAGCACGCGCGTCTTCACCTGATACTTGCCCGCGAATTCCACCGAGCGGATCTGCAGCACCTTCGAGCCGAGGCTGGCCATTTCCAGCATCTCTTCAAACGTGATGCGGTCGAGCCGGCGCGCGTCGTCCACCACACGCGGGTCGGTCGTGTAGACGCCGTCCACGTCCGTGTAAATGAGGCATTCGTCGGCCTTCAGCGCGGCTGCCACTGCAACCGCCGAGGTGTCCGAGCCGCCGCGGCCGAGCGTGGTGATGTGGCCTTCCGGATCGATGCCCTGGAAGCCCGTGATCACGACCACCTTGCCTTCGTCGAGGTCGGCCAGCACGCGCTCGCCGTCGATGTCGTTGATGCGCGCCTTGGTGAAGGAGCTGTCGGTTTTGACCGGCACTTGCCAGCCGGTGTAGCTGATGGCGTCCACGCCGGCGTCCTGCAGCGCGATCGACAGCAGACCGACGCTGACCTGCTCGCCGGTCGACGCGATCATGTCGAGTTCGCGCGGGCTCGGCTGCGGCGAAATCTCTTTCGCGAGACCGAGCAGACGATTGGTTTCGCCGGACATCGCCGAGGGCACGACGACCATCTTGTGGCCGGCCTTGTGCCATTTGGCGACGCGCTTGGCAACGTTCTTGATGCGCTCGACCGAGCCCATCGAGGTGCCGCCGTATTTGTGTACGATGAGTGCCATTGTCGTTCTGAACTGGAGATGTTACCGCGCTGGCGCACCGAAGACGGCTCCGCCCGGTACTGTTCAGACCGCGCGAGGGGGCTTGGCGCGTGCAGCACACGCGGAGTTTGCCCGGGCGGCCGCGGGGCAGCCGCATCGGCATCGTGGAGATACAGATACGGGCTCGCGCGCGCCCTGCCCGCAACCGCTACGACGTCCTTGCAATCGTCGGATACCGCTGGAAGGAGACATCGCGTCCTGGCACGGCGTGCGCCGCTTTTGACGGCGTCCGTGAACGCGAAAAAGCGGGCTGGACAAACAACTTACACTACCCGATCAGGGTCAAAATTACAAGGCGAAATTGGGCCGCGCGGAGCGAAAAAGGCTTGTGCGGCAAGGATTTGCGCGGATTCGAAGCGCCCTCTGGGCGGGATTTGCACGCGCGCCTGCTTTTTTTCGCATGACGGCCGCCGCCTCCGCCACCTCGCAGGCACGCTCTGGCAGCGCAACCCTGTGCCTCCATTCACGCGATCAGCAGATCCTCGCGCCACTCGATGCGCCGCCAGAGCGTCGCAGCGGCTTCGTCCGACGCCGCGTCCTGTGCATCGAATGCGCAGCGGTTCACCCCAATCCGGGGCACGAACAGCAGCGTCTCGCCAACATAGAGCAGCGGCACATCACGCTCCCATGCCGGCACGCCGCGCGCCTGAAACAGGTTCTTGAGCGTGCGGCTCAAGTTCGCGGCTTCGTCGCGCAGGCGCTCGCCGCCCGCTCTCGCGCGCGCAACGAGCGGACCTCCGCGCAGCACGGCTTCGGGTACGGCATCGGGATCGTTCGCGTCGGCGGGCACAAAAACGTAGCTGCCACGCCATTGCGGCAGCCGCCAGACTTCCTCACCGCGCCAGTTCATGCTGACAGGTTCGCGTGCGGCGCCCTCGCCTTCGCTCGCTGCAACGGCTGGCTCCGCCTGAATGCGCGGCGCCTCCCAGAACACACGACCGCGATAGCAGCGCAGCGTGCGCCCAGCGTGGTCGACGCGCAGCGCGTGGCCCTCGCCCTCGCGCGCGATCTCGCGCAACTGCCGCAGCGCGTCGGCGAGCCGCGCCGTCGACGCGGCCGGCAAGCCGAGCGTGCGCATCCAGTAGCGCAGCAGATTGAGCGCACGCGCGTCGTCGAGTGCGACGAGCGCGGCATGCGAAAGCGTGTCGGCGGCATCGTGTCCGGCCTCGCGCAAATCGATCTGCGCGAGATCGTCGAGCAAGCGCTGCGCAGAGGCCGCATGCGCGGCCGTGCGCGCGAGCGCGTCGCGAAAGCCAGGGAAATGCGCGCAAAGCGCGGGCAGCACGTCGTGGCGCAACGCGTTGCGCGCGTAACGCGTGTCCGCGTTCGATTCGTCCTCGATCCAGTGCAGACGGTGCGCACGCGCATAGCGCTCTAGTTGCGCACGCAACAAATTCAGCAAGGGCCGCACGCGCGGCACGCCGCCCGCCACCTCGCGCGCCGGCGCCATCGCGGCCAGCCCCGCCAGACCCGCGCCGCGCAGCAATTGCAGCAAGACCGTTTCGGCCTGGTCGTCGGCGTGCTGAGCGAGCCACAGCGACTGCGCGCCATGCGCGGCGCACATCGCATCGAGCGCGCGGTAGCGCGCCTCGCGCGCCGCCGCTTCCACGCCCGCCGAATCTTCGCGCGCGAGCGTCACGCGCCGCGCATCGAACGCCACGCCGTACGCGCGCGCCGTCGCCTCGCAATGCGCGAGCCAATCATCGGCATTCGGGCTCAGCCCGTGGTGCACATGCAGCGCGACGAGCCGCGATGCGCCGGCCATGCGCACCGCCGCGTCGAGCAGCACCGACGAGTCGAGGCCGCCGCTGAACGCGACTGCGATGCGGGCATCGTCGGCGAGCGTGGAAAGCACAACGCCGAGCGCATCGAGAACGATGCGCCCGGCGTCGGAATCGGGATGGTCGGTCACGGCATGACGGCGCCTCTCGCGCCGGCTCACGTCAGTGACGTCGCGCGCTTACGCGCCCGGCGTCGTTTCCTTGAACTTGCCGTATTCCATCAGGCGCTCGTAGCGGCGCGCCTTCAGGTCGGCGATGCTCATGCCCTGGAACTGCCGCAGCGAGTCGGAGAGCGCGCGGCGCAGGAGCGCGGCCATGCCCTTCGGATCGCGATGCGCGCCGCCGAGCGGCTCGTTCACGATCTTGTCGATCAGGCCCAGCGCCTTGAGACGGTGCGCGGTAAGGCCCAGCGCTTCGGCGGCCTCGGGTGCCTTCGCCGCGCTCTTCCACAAGATCGATGCGCAGCCTTCCGGCGAGATGACCGAGTAGGTCGAGAACTGCAGCATCATGACCGTGTCGGCCACGGCGATCGCGAGCGCGCCGCCCGAACCGCCTTCGCCGATGATCGTCGTGATGATCGGCGTCTTGAGCTCGGCCATCACGTAGAGATTGCGGCCAATGGCTTCGGACTGGCCGCGCTCTTCCGCGCCGATGCCCGGGTAGGCGCCCGGCGTGTCGACGAAGGTGAAGATCGGCAAGCCGAACTTTTCGGCGAGGCGCATCAGGCGCTCGGCCTTCCGATAGCCTTCCGGACGCGGCATGCCGAAGTTGCGCGCGGCGCGCTCCTTCGTGTCGCGGCCCTTTTGCTGGCCGATCACCATGCAGGCCTGGCCGTTAAAGCGCGCGAGGCCGCCGACGATCGACAGGTCGTCCGCATAGTTGCGGTCGCCATGGAGTTCGTGGAAATCGGTGAACAGCTCGTGCACGTAGTCGAGCGTGTACGGACGCTGCGGGTGACGTGCGATCTGCGAGACCTGCCACGGGCTCAGGTTCGCATAGAGGTCCTTCGTGAGCTGCTGGCTTTTCTTCGACAGCCGCTCGATCTCTTCCGAAATATCGACGGCCGAATCGTCCTGAACGAAGCGCAGTTCTTCGATCTTCGCTTCGAGTTCAGCGATCGGCTGCTCGAAATCCAGAAACGTGGTTTTCATGTGTTGGAATCCTTGCACTTTGCGGCAGCGCGTATTCTAACCGCGCTGGCCATCGTCTAAATCGGAGCAGAACTATCGAATCCGGATAGCGATAGGAAAAACCTGGAGAAACTCGGGCCGCCGCCTCGGCCCCAATCGGGGTCGGGGCCGCCACGCGTGGGCGGCGCGGCGGCTGGCAGGCGCCACTTTTTTACGACGGCTCGAGGCTGCGCCACATATACCAGGTTGCGACGGTGCGCCACGGCTCCCAGTTAGCCGCGACTTCACGGGCCTCGCTGCGCGTGACCGGCTCGCCGCTGAAATAATTGACGCTGATCGCCTGGATGAGCCCGAGGTCGTCCAGCGGCAGTACATTCGGCCGCGCGAGATTGAAGATCAGGAACATCTCGGCGGTCCAGCGGCCGATGCCGCGAATGGCCGTGAGCTCGGCGATCACGTCCTCGTCGTCCATGGTGGTCCACTTGCCCACGTGGAGCGCGCCGGAGACGAAGTGCTGCGCGAGATCGAGGATGTATTCCGTCTTGCGCTTCGAGAGACCGCAGGCCGCCAGCTTTTCATGTCCGAGCTTCAGGAACTGCTGCGGCACGAGCTTCGGGCACGCAGCTTCGACACGCTGCCACAACGCCTGCGCCGCTGCCGTCGAGATCTGCTGGCCGACTACCGAGCGTGCGAGCGTGACAAACGGGTCGTCGCTGCTCATGAGATGCACGGGGCCGAACTTCGGGATGAGCTTCTTGAGGATGCGGTCGCGCTTGACGAGATCCGCGCAGGCCTTGTCCCAGTAATCGGGGCGCACCACCTCCGGCTCGCTATCGCGCGCGGCAGCCGACGGTGCGTGCATGCCGTCACCGGACACTGGGGCTTCGGGCAACGTACCCATCATCGGCACTGCGCCGTCGAGCGCACCATTGCCCTTCGCGCGCGCCGGCTTCGCAGCGCCATCCGCACCCGCATGCGCTTTGGCTGCGCCGTTAAGCACGCGATGCTCTGCCTGCGCCTTCGCGCCGCGCTCCGTGGCCGCCTTCGCGCCCACCTTCTTTGCGCCGTCGCCTTGCTGCTGCGCCTTCAGGGCGCCACTGCGCGCGGCGCGCCTTTTGGCCTCGCCTGCCGCGCCCGTGAGCGACGCAGAGCGCTTTGCCTGCGTCTTCGTGGCCGTTGCCATCCTGCCTCCTGCCTCGCGAATCGATCAGTGGAAACTGGACAGCCCGCTTACACGCGGCGCCACTCGGTCAACCCGCCCGGTTTGTCTTCAAGCGCGACACCGGCATCGAGCAGTTCGGCCCGGATCCGGTCCGCCTCCGCATACTGTTTCGCCTGCTTCGCGGCCGTGCGCGCCGCAATCTTCGCCTCGATCGCGGCCACGTCGAGCGCATCCGCATCCAGCGCGCCCGCAGCCTGCTGCAGGAACGCGCGCGGCTCGCGCACGAGCACGCCGAGCACGCGGCCAAGACGCTGCAACTGGCGAGCCAGCACGGCGTCGCGCGTGCGGTTCACTTCGGTTGCCAGCTCGAACAGCACCGAGATGGCAACAGGCGTATTGAAGTCGTCGTTCATTGCCGCCTGGAAACGCTGCG
This sequence comes from Paraburkholderia silviterrae, assembly GCF_004353915.1. Lineage (GTDB taxonomy): Bacteria > Pseudomonadota > Gammaproteobacteria > Burkholderiales > Burkholderiaceae > Paraburkholderia > Paraburkholderia silviterrae. The sequence goes on from NZ_SMRP01000005.1 coordinate 119,994, forward strand.
CGTGCGCCTCGTTCCAGTCGAGCTCGCCCGCATCCGGGCTCACGTCCTTGAGCGCCGTGTACAGACGCGTGAGTGCATTGCGCGCATCGTCGAGGTGCACGTCGCTGTAATTGAGCGGCGAACGGTAATGCGCGCGCGCCATGAAAAAGCGCACCACTTCTGCGTCGTACTTCGCGAGCACTTCGCGGATCGTGAAGAAGTTGCCGAGCGACTTCGACATCTTCTCGTTGTCGATCTGCACGAAACCGTTGTGCATCCAGTAGTTGACGAACTTCTCGCCGGTCGCGCCTTCGCTTTGCGCAATCTCGTTCTCATGGTGCGGAAACTGCAGATCCTGGCCGCCGCCATGAATGTCGAAATGCTTGCCGAGCAGCGTGCAGCCCATCGCCGAACATTCGATGTGCCAGCCCGGACGGCCGCGCCCGTATTTCGAATCCCAGCTCGTGTCCGCAGGTTCTTCTGCTTTTGCCTGTTTCCACAGCACGAAGTCAAGCGGATCCTGCTTGGCATCGTTCGCCGCCACACGTTCGCCCGCGCGCAGGTCTTCGATCGACTTGCCCGACAGCGCGCCGTAGCTCGCGAACTTGCGCACCGCGTAATTCACGTCGCCGTCCGTGCCCTGGTAGGCGTAGCCATTGCTTTCGAGCATGCCGATCATGTCGAGCATCTGCGGGATGTACTGCGTCGCGCGCGGCTCGAGATCGGGACGCTCGACGCCGAGCGCGTCCGCGTCTTCATGCAGCGCGTCGATGAAACGATCGGTGAGCGCCTTGATCGTCTCGCCGTTTTCCACCGCGCGGCGAATGATCTTGTCGTCGATGTCGGTGATATTGCGCACGTAGGTCACCTTGTAGCCGAGCGTGCGCAGCCACCGCTGCACGACGTCGAATACCACCATCACACGCGCGTGGCCCACATGACAATAGTCGTACACCGTCATCCCGCAGACGTACATGCGTACGACACCGGGCTCGATTGGCACGAAATTTTGCTTGTCACGCGCGAGCGTGTTGTAGATGCGCAGTGATTCCATAGAGACGATGGATACGTGGGTCGAAAGAAGTCCGCGACAGCGCCGACAGCAGCCCGCGGGTACAACGCACCGCGTTGCTCGAGGCTGCGTACAGTCGCGCTCAATCAGTCATCAGGGCGGAGACGACCACGAGTAGCGAAAGAAAGCCTGGCGTGCCGCGAAAGCCATCCGGAAACAACGCTCCGGGCTGACCGCAATGAGCCGGACGGGCACTCGCCCGACATGTGACCAAAAGCGCGCGGCGAAAACGCACAGACCTTTTGTTAGAATGGCTCGGAGTATAACACCGCGACCTTCCCCTATGAAATCTTCCAGCGGCTGCGCGCCCCGCGCTGCGACCTTTGCGGCGGCGGCTCTCGCGAGCGTCGCGTTCGTCTTCGGCGGCGCGTTTGCCGCGCATGCGGCGCCGCCCGCCACGGCCGACGGCACGCCCGGCGCCGACACGGCGATCGCCCAGCACGACTGGGCGGCGGCGCTCACGGAGCTGGACGCGCGCATCAAGTCGAATCCGCGCGACGTGCAGGCGAAGTTCAAGCGCGCGACCATCCTCGCGCGACTGAACCGCGACGACGACGCGATCGAAGCCTTCACCGAGCTCACGCAAGCGTACCCCGAGCTGCCCGAGCCCTATAACAATCTCGCGGCGCTCTACGCGAAACATGGCCGCTACGACGAAGCGCGCGTCGCGCTCGAGACGGCCACCAAGGCCAACCCGTCATACAGCCTCGCGTGGGAGAACCTGGGCGACCTCTACCTGCGCATGGCCGACGCGTCGTACCGGCGCGCCAGCACCCTCGGCCACACGAGCGGCGCAACGCAGCAGCGCCTCGCCGACATCGAGAAGATCGTCAATCCGCCTGCCGTTCAGAAGAAGCCGCGCAGCACTGCCGCTGCCGCATCGGATACCAGCACGACGCGCGTGGGCCCGATGCTCGACAATCCGGTGTATCAGTTCGGCGGCCCGACCGGGTCGCTCGCGACGCCGCCCTTCGTGGCGCCTTCGCACTAAGCCGCGGCGCGCCCCGGATTCCGCTTTGGACCCCTTTGGACCCATTCGGCGGCGCGCAACGACCACGTTTTTCCCGTACTTCGAGGACACTCATGAAATGGTTGATGTTGGCGCTCGGCAGCGCCGCCCTGATCGCGAACGCGCCCGCCTTTGCGCAAGCCGGCCAGCAGGCCGTGCATCCGCAGGTGCTCTTCAAGACCAGCGAGGGCGACATCCGCGTCGAGCTCTACCCTGAGAAGGCGCCCAAGACCGTCGACAACTTCCTCCAGTACGTGAAGGCGGGCCAGTACAACGGCACGATCTTCCATCGCGTGATCCGCGGCTTCATGATCCAGGGCGGCGGCTATACGACGAGCTTCGTCGAGAAGCCCACGCGCGCGCCTGTTCCGCTCGAGAGCAAGAACGGTCTGAAGAACCTCACCGGCACCCTCGCGATGGCCCGCACGAGCGATCCGGACTCGGCCACGGCGCAATTCTTCATCAACACCGTCGACAACGCCGGCCTCGACTATCCGAACCCGGACGGCAATGGCTACGCGGTATTCGGCAAGGTCACCCAGGGCATGGACGTCGTGAAGAAGATCGAAGCGGCGCCCACCACCTCGCGCGGCCCGATGTCGGATGTGCCGCAAAAGGAAATCGTGATCCAGTCGGCCACCGTCGTCGGCAAGTAACGCCGAAATCCACGCGTCGCAAAGCTGCCTCGCGTTTTCGTCAAGCGGCGCTGCAACGGTACACGCGAGCGGCCACGCGCCCCGCCTCGTACCGCTACGGCGCCGCCCTTTCCCCCCAAGCCACTGACTAAGGATCCATCATGGTCGAACTGCACACGAACCACGGCGTCATCAAGCTCGAACTGAACGCCGAGAAGGCACCGAAGACGGTTGCCAACTTCCTCAACTACGTGAAAAACGGCCACTACGACGGCACGGTGTTCCACCGCGTCATCGACGGCTTCATGATCCAGGGCGGCGGCTTCGAAGCCGGCATGAAGCAAAAGCCCACCGAGGCAACGATCGAAAACGAAGCGAACAACGGCCTGAAGAACGAGCGCGGCTCGATCGCCATGGCGCGCACCAACGATCCGCACTCGGCATCGGCGCAGTTCTTCATCAACGTCGCCGACAACGACTTCCTGAACCACTCGTCGCCCACGCCGCAAGGCTGGGGCTACGCCGTGTTCGGCAAGGTTGTCGAAGGCCTCGACGTGGTCGACAAGATCAAGTCGGTCAAGACGGGTTCGAAGGGCTTCCATCAGGACGTGCCGGTCGACGACGTCGTGATCGAGAAAGCTGTCGTCGTCGAATAAAGTCACAGGGCGCGTGCTTCATTCATGTTGCAGGAAAAGGCACTACGACACGCCGCTGCGGGCGTGCCCGGCGAGGGCAAGCGTCCGCACGCGGCGCGCCCGTTCTTCTTCATCTCCGACCTGCACTTGAGCGAAGCGATTCCGCGCACGGTCGCCGCGTTCGAGCACTTCATCAACGTGACGGCCGATCAGGCCGACTCGGTGTTCATCCTCGGCGACCTCTTCGAATACTGGATCGGCGACGACATGCTCGCCGATCCGTTCTTCGCGCGCATGACCGCGCTGATGCACACGCTCTCCGAGCGCGGCATCGCGCTCTACATCATGCATGGCAACCGCGACTTCCTGCTGGGCAAGCGCTTCATGAAAGCCGCGGGCGCCATCTGGCTGCCCGACCCCATCGCCATCACCGCGTTCGGCACGCGCATCGCGCTCGCCCACGGCGACGCGCTATGCACCGACGACCGCGGCTATCAGTTCTTTCGCCGTTTCGCGCGCAACCGTCTCGCGCAATTGCTCTTTCTCGCGTGGCCGTTTCGTTCGCGCCGCAGGCTCGCCGAGCGTATGCGCCGCAAGAGCGAGCCCGGCCGCGAGCGCCCCGCCCTGCCGAAATACGACGTCACCGCCAAGGGCGTTGCGACGCTCTTCAAGCGTGCACGCGCGAACGCGATCATTCACGGCCACACGCATCGTCCCGCGCGCCATCAGGAACCCGGTGGCACGCGCTGGGTACTGCCCGACTGGGAGCTCGATCATGGCAAGCCGCGCGGCGGGTATCTGCGCGTCGACGCCGAAGGATTCAGGATGATGCCGCTCGACTGAGCGCGTAGCGCGCCGTGCGACTAGCGGGAAATTTGATCTCGCGGAAGGCGAGATGGCGTTTTCGCCGGAATCTGGTTGCCCCCTGGCGCGAGGCTACCTACGATCAGCTTCACGATCAGGCCGCGCCTGATACGGTAGTCGAACGGGGCAACTCGGCGACAAATACGGTCTCTGGCCGCCAAACAGCCGCTTCAAGCGGCTGTTTTCATTTGGAGGCAAAGAACCGTGTCATACATCTGCGAATCAGGTACGAAGTTCAGACGCGCGCCGCAGCCTTCTCTGGCGTATTTTCAGGCTCACGCGGCGCCGTCCCGCCCTCCAGCCCCTCCGAGAGCCGGCGCAGTTCCGCGAGTGCCGCGTCGGCGCCATGCAGCGCCTCGAGTCGCGCGCCCAGTCGCTCGAGCGCGACGACGATCGCATCCACGCGCTGCGTCTGCGTAGCGGCATGATCGATCAGGCCGTGGATGGCGAGTGAGACGGGATCGTCGGCATTCGGCGTGATGCCGTAGGCGCAGAAACCCTCACGCGCCGACGCTGGCCGCGCTTGCTCCTGCGCACTCTTCGCGGGCGCGATGATCCGCGCCGGATTGCCCACTGCGGTGCCGCCCGCCGGCACCGGCTTCACGACCACCGCGTTCGAGCCGATCTTCGCCTGTGCGCCCACCGTGAATCCGCCCAGTACTTTGGCACCCGCGCCCACGATCACCCCGGGGCCGAGCGTCGGATGGCGCTTCGCGCCGCGCGTGAGCGACGTGCCGCCGAGCGTCACACCCTGGTAGATCGTGCAGTCGTCGCCCACCTCCGCGGTCTCGCCGATCACGACGCCCATGCCGTGATCGATAAACACGCGCCGCCCGATGGTCGCGCCCGGATGGATCTCGATGCCGGTCAAAAAGCGCGCGAGCTGCGAGACATAGCGCGCGAGCCAGCGGCGCTTCGCGCGCCAGCAGGCGTGAGCGAAGCGATGGAGGACGAGCGCGTGCAAGCCTGGATAACAGGTCAAGACTTCCCATGCGCTGCGAGCGGCGGGATCGCGCTCGCGGATCGTGGCGATGTCTTCGCGAAGTCTCTTGAACATGGCTGTCACACGCTGGACGTGAGGTACATGGGGGGGTGGACGGCCTTGCGTCGCAGGTGGCGCGCGCGGCTCGTGCGGGGCCTTAGCAGCCACGCTGATTTGCTTGTGATCAGGAATCGATTGTAGGCGAAAGGCGCGCGCAAGCTGGGAAGCCCCCGCGGGCATCAAGGTCGGACGCGCCTCCGTGGTCAGTCCGGCACTGACGGCCTCGCGGCCTGCCCTCGGTTGCGCGCTCCGTTGCGCGCTCCGTTGCGCGCCCCGCTACGGGCGTCGCTGCTGGCCGCGCTGCGGGCCTATTTCCCGCCTTCCTTGCCCTTGAGCATCAGGATGTGCTTGGCAATGCCGCGCACGATGTTGACCTCTTCGCGCTCGAGCCCTGAACGCGCGAAGAGCCGCCGCAGACGCGACATCAGCTTCTTCGGATTGGCGGGGTCCAGAAAATCGAGCGCGATCAGGGCATTCTCCAGATGCACGTACATGCGCTCGATATCGTCGCTCGTGGCGAGCGGCGTGGCCGTGGCCAGACCTCCCTGCTCGGTCCCTGCGCCCGGCAACGCCGCACCGGGCTCGCCCTCGCCGAGGTAGGCGAGCCGCAGCTCGTAGGCAAGCACCTGCACCGCCTGTGCGAGATTGAGCGAGCTATAAGCCGGATTCGCCGGGATATGGGCGAGCGCGCTGCAGCGCTCGACGTCGTCGTTCGAAAGCCCCGTGCGCTCGTTGCCAAACACGAGCGCGATGTCGCCGTGCGCGACCTGACGGCAGGCGTCCAGCACCGCCTGGCGCGGCGCGCCCGGCGGCGGCCCGTATTCGCGCGTGCGCGCCGTGAGCGCAAGCGACCATTGGGCGCCCACGAGGGCGTCGGCCAGCGTCGGGACGATGTGGGCGGCGGCGAGCACGTCGTCGGCGCCGCTCGCCATCGCGACGGCTTCCGGGTCGCAATGAACCTGCGGCACGCGCGGCGCGACCAGCACGAGCCGCGAAAAGCCCATCGTCTTCAACGCACGCGCCGCGGCGCCGACGTTGCCCGGGTGGCTCGGCTCGACCAGCACGAAGCGCGTCGAGGTGAAGCCGCCGCGCAACGGCTCGTGGGCGTCGCCGGCGGACGATGCAGATGCCGCTGCAGCGGCCGGATGTGCGGATGGAACGTGTGAGTCGGGTTGCACCAAGGTCAATCTCTGAGGGCGGCGGATATAGAAATATCTATGTTAGCGCGCCTTGGCCGCCCGGCCTATCTGCCCCGTCGGGCGGCGCAGCCCGACACACTCCCGCAGGCGTGCATCCGTCCAGCGGGCTGGTGCCTATCAGCTATGGCCATAAACGCAGCGATGGCCATCGCTATAGGAACAGGAAAAGGTATAGGAATGCCGAGACTCGGGTAAAATACCAAAATTCGCGCGTACCAAATCGCGAGTCGCTCTTCAGCGGCCCGCGATGTCCGGCCAGCAAGGCCGGCGCGCCCCGTTCTTATCCAATTCGTCTCCGTTGGCGGGACAGGACCCGCAAGCCGCCCCCGGCTCGCGCCCTGTCCAATCGTTAGACGCTTTTATCTTCTGCACCACCGGCGCGCCGCATGCTCGGGCGAGCGCCGGACAACAAGGATCCAGGCTCATGCATCCCATGCTCAACATCGCTGTCAAGGCCGCGCGCCGCGCCGGACAGATCATCAACCGCGCGTCGCTCGATCTCGACCTCGTCCAGGTCTCGAAGAAGCAGCACAACGATTTCGTCACGGAGGTCGACAAGGCCGCCGAAGCGGCCATCATCGACACGCTCAAGACCGCCTACCCCGATCACGCGATCCTCGCCGAAGAGTCCGGCCACTCGGAGAACGAATCGGAATACCAGTGGATCATCGATCCGCTCGACGGCACGACCAACTTCATCCACGGCTTCCAGTACTACTGCGTCTCGGTCGCGCTCGCGCACAAGGGCATCGTCACGCAGGCCGTCGTCTATGACCCCACGCGCAACGACCTCTTCACCGCCTCGCGCGGCCGCGGCGCGTTCCTGAACGACCGCCGCATCCGCGTGGGCCGCCGCGACCGTCTCGCCGACGGCCTGATCGGCACCGGCTTCCCGTTCCGCGAGAAGAACGGCCTCGAGAGCTACTGCGAGCTCTTCGCCGAGATGACCAACGCCTGCGCCGGCCTGCGCCGTCCGGGCGCCGCAGCGCTCGACCTCGCGAACGTCGCCGCGGGCCGCATGGACGGCTTCTTCGAACAGGGCCTCAACCCGTGGGACGTGGCTGCGGGCGGCCTGCTCGTGACGGAAGCCGGCGGCCTGATCGGCAACTACACGGGCGATTCGGACTTCCTGCACGTGGGTGAAGTTGTTGCGGGCAACCCGAAGATCTATGCGCAAATGGTGCCCGTTCTCTCGAAGTACACGCGTGTGAAGAAGGAAGCCTGAAAGTCAGGCCGATAAGACGCGCCTGAGCGCAATCGCGCATGACCAGGCGCCAGGCGGGTGCACCTGTGCCGGCCGCTGCAACACGCGGCCGCACATGTCACAATTGCCGGGAGCGTTGCCAGGTTGATCTCATTGCGTTGCAACGCAATGCTGGCCACGGGGCGTCGCGCCCCGCCCGCCCCGACGAGTCAAGCGGCTTCGGCCGCTTTTTTGTTTCGCGCGCCAACTCGTGGCACGACGCGCCGCGCCAGCCGGGCCCCAGCCCCGCCGGCCAGTTTCGGCTCCACAACGGATCCACTCCGCGATGAAGAAAGGCTTCTACACGATCATCGCCGCGCAGTTCGTTTCGTCGCTCGCCGACAACGCGCTCCTGATCGCGGCAATCGCGCTGCTCACGGTGATCTCGTCGCCGGCCTGGGTCACGCCGCTCCTGCAGATCTTTTTCACGATCTCCTACGTGCTGCTCGCGCCCTTCGTCGGCGCCTTCGCCGATGCGCTGCAAAAGCGCCACGTCATGTTCGTCTCGAACGCGCTCAAGGCGGGCGGCTGCCTGCTGATGATCGCGGGCGTGCACCCGATGATCGCCTATGGCGTAGTCGGCTTCGGCGCTGCGGCCTACTCGCCTGCAAAGTACGGAATCCTTACCGAATTGCTGCCCGCCGAAAAACTCGTCGCGGCGAACGCGTGGCTCGAATCGGCCACGGTGCTCTCGACGATCGTCGGCACGATGATGGGCGGCGCGCTCGTCTCCACCTACGCGGACCGGTTCGTCGCGCATCATCCGATGCCGCTCATCCACTCGGCCGCTGACCTCGCGATGCTCGCGGTGATGCTTACCTACGCGCTCGCCGCGCTCATCAACTTCGGCATTCCCGATACCGGCTCGCGCTACGAGAACCGGCTCAAGGAGCCTCGCCGCCTCGTGGGCGACTTCGTCCATTGCTTTAACGTGCTGTGGGCCGACAAGCTCGCGCAGATCGCGCTGTGGGTCACGACGCTGATGTGGGGCGCCGCCGTCACGCTGCAACTGCTGGTGCTCAAGTGGGCCGACGCGAATCTCGGCCTCTCGCTCTCGAAGGCGGCCGTGATGCAGGGCGTGACCGGCCTCGGCATCGCGCTGGGAGCGGCGGCCGCGGCCGCATGGGTGTCGCTGCGCGCCTCGCTGCGCGTGCTGCCGGTGGGCGTGCTATGCGGCGTAGTGGCCGTGGCGATGGCGTTCTACAGCAAGGGCCTCTTTCCGGCGGGCAAAGGCGTGCGCTTCGGCACGTTCGTGATGCCCTTCTACCTGCTCTTCGCGTATCCGCTGATGGTCCTGCTCGGCACGCTCGCGGGCTTTTTCATCGTGCCGATGAACGCCTTGCTTCAGCACCGCGGCGCGACGCTGCTCTCGGCGGGCCACTCGATCGCCGTACAGAACTTCAACCAGAATCTCGCCGTGCTGCTGATGCTCGGTGCCTACGCGCTGCTGCTCACGGCGAAGGTGCCGGTGCAGTGGATCATCGTCGTGTTCGGCATTTTCGTCTCCGCGATGATCTGGCTCGCGATGCGGCGCAGTGCGGCAAACGCACGCACAATCGACATGCAGGCGCTCGCCGACGAATAAACGGCGGCGCTTTGCGCGCAGCCGCAGCAAGCCCATGTGAGCATGTCTGGCCATCCGGCCAGGTTCATATGCTCGCGCCGCGGGTTAAACTCACGCCCTGAACCCCCTAGCAAGACACCGAGGATGGCTACACACACCGCCAGCGCCAGCGACACCGCGCAACATACTCCCATGATGCAGCAGTACCTGCGCATCAAGGCCGATCATCCGGGCACGCTTGTGTTCTACCGGATGGGCGACTTCTACGAGCTGTTCTTCGAAGACGCCGAGAAAGCCGCGCGCCTGCTCGATCTCACGCTTACCCAGCGCGGCGCGTCGGCGGGCAATCCGATCAAGATGGCGGGCGTGCCGCATCATGCCGTCGAGCAATACCTCGCGAAGCTCGTGAAGCTCGGCGAGTCGGTGGCGATCTGCGAGCAGATCGGCGACCCGGCCACCTCGAAGGGGCCGGTCGAGCGCAAGGTCGTGCGTGTGGTCACGCCCGGCACGCTCACGGACGCCGCGCTCCTCTCCGACAAGAACGACGTCTATCTGATGGCGGTCTGCCCGGGACACAACCGGCGCGGCGTGACCGTCGACGTAGGGCTCGCGTGGCTCAATCTCGCGAGCGGCATGCTGCGCCTTGCGCAAGTCGCGCCGGAACAGGTCGCGGCAGCCTTCGAGCGCATTCGCCCGGCGGAAATCCTCGTGGCGGAAATGCCCGCGGAATCGTCGGGCTGGGCGCCGCCCACCGGCACCGGAGCGGGCTCGGGGGCGATGACGCGCGTGCCCGCCTGGCACTTCGACGTCGCCTCGGGCAAGCAACGCCTGTGCGACCAACTCGACGTTGCAAGTCTCGACGGTTTCGGTGCGCAGGCGCTCACGAGCGCGTGCGGCGCCGCCGGCGCGCTGCTGCTGTACGCCGCGGCCACGCAGGGCCAGCAGTTGCGCCACGTGCGCAGCCTCAAGGTCGAAGCCGAATCCGAATACATCGGCCTCGATCCGGCCACGCGCCGCAATCTCGAACTCACGGAAACGCTGCGCGGCACCGAATCGCCCACGCTGTGCTCGCTGCTCGACACCTGCAGCACCACCATGGGCAGCCGCCTGTTGCGGCATTGGCTCCACCATCCGCCGCGCGACGCGGGCATCGCACAGATGCGCCAGCAGGCGATCGGCGCGCTGCTCGAAGCGCCGCCGCCCGCCAGCGTCGAAGCGCTACGCGGCGCGCTGCGCCAGATTGCCGATGTCGAGCGCATCACCGGGCGTCTCGCGCTGCTCTCGGCGCGCCCGCGCGATCTCTCGAGCCTGCGCGACACCTTCGCCGCCCTGCCCGCGCTGCGCCAGCAGGTTGCCGGGGTGGCCAGCGCTGCGGCTTCGCTCGCACGCATCGTCGAGGCGCTCGAGCCGCCCGTGGCATGCGCCGACCTGCTGCAACGCGCGGTCGCACCCGAGCCGGCCGCCATGGTGCGTGACGGCGGCGTGATGGCGCGCGGCTACGACGCGGAGCTCGACGAGCTGCGCGACCTGTCCGAGAACTGCGGCCAGTTCCTGATCGACCTCGAGGCGCGCGAACGCACGCGCACCGGCATCGGCAATTTGCGGGTCGAGTACAACAAGGTGCACGGCTTCTATATCGAAGTCACGCGCGGCCAGACCGACAAGGTGCCCGACGACTATCGCCGCCGCCAGACGCTCAAGAACGCCGAGCGCTACATCACGCCCGAACTGAAAGCATTCGAGGACAAGGCGCTCTCGGCACAGGAGCGTGCGCTGGCGCGCGAGAAAGCGCTCTATGACGCCCTGCTTCAGTCGTTATTGCCCTTCATTCCCGATTGCCAGCGTGTCGCGGCAGCGCTCGCCGAGCTCGACCTGCTCGCCGCCTTCGCGGAGCGTGCGCGCGCGCTCGACTGGAACGCGCCGGAATTCTCGGAAGCGCCCGGCATCGAAATCGAACAGGGCCGCCACCCGGTCGTCGAGGCGCAGGTCGAGCAGTTCATCGCCAACGACTGCACACTGACTGCCGAGCGCAAGCTGCTGCTCATCACCGGCCCGAACATGGGCGGTAAGTCGACCTTCATGCGCCAGACCGCGCTCATCGCGCTGCTCGCCTACGTGGGCAGCTACGTACCGGCAAGGCGCGCGCGCTTCGGCCCGATCGACCGCATCTTCACGCGCATCGGCGCCGCCGACGACCTCGCGGGCGGACGCTCGACCTTCATGGTCGAGATGACCGAAGCCGCGGCCATCCTCAACGGCGCCACGCCGCAAAGTCTCGTGCTGATGGACGAGATCGGGCGTGGCACGTCGACATTCGATGGCCTCGCGCTCGCATGGGCCATTGCACGGCATCTGCTCACGAGCAATGGCTGCCATACGCTGTTCGCGACGCACTACTTCGAGCTCACGCAGCTGCCCACGGAATTCGCGCAGGCGGCCAACGTGCACCTGTCGGCGGTCGAGCACGGGCACGGCATCGTGTTCCTGCACGCCGTGAGCGAGGGGCCGGCCAATCAGAGCTACGGACTGCAGGTCGCGCAGCTTGCGGGCGTGCCCAACCCCGTGATCCGCGCGGCGCGCAAGCATCTCGTGTATCTGGAGCAGCTCTCGGCCGGACAGCCCACGCCGCAGCTCGACCTGTTCGCCGCACCCGCGGCTTCGGAAGACGAAGATTTCGACGCGCAACCCTTCGTCGAAGACGCGCCGGCGGCCGCCGACCCGGGTGCTGCGCTCGTCGCCGAACGCCTGCGCTCGCTCGATCCGAACGAGCTGCGTCCACGCGATGCACTCGATCTGCTCTACGAACTGCATGAGCTGGCCACGGCGCCGGACGCGAAACGCTGAGCGTCGCCTCGCGACGCCACCCCGGCCATTCCCGCATGGCCGGGGTGTCTTTGCTTCGCGCTTTCTGCATCGGGTGCGGCGGGCGGCGCGTCGCCCGCAAGCGGCACTGCAATCGCTGCTACGCGAAGGCCAGCGCGGTGGGCTGCAAAGCGCCCTCGTCTGCCTGATGATGTTCGGCCTGCCATTCGCCGCAAGGGCGGAGGGCCCTTCGTCCCGTTATTCGTTCGCCGTGCTGGCAAACGTCATCACCGAGCCCGGCGACGAAACCACGCTCCAGCGCCTAATCGACGCGATCGGGCGCGATCCGCAGATTTCGTTTGCCGTCTATGACGGCAATCTCAAAGGATCGCGCGAAACCTGCTCGGACCGCCTGTACGAACGGCGCCGCACCTTGCTCGACGCGTCGCGCGTGCCACTCATCTTCGTGCCGGGGCAACGCGACTGGGGCACGTGCGGCACTGCCGGCGCGGGCGGTTACGACCCGGTCGAGCGGCTCGATTTCCTGCGCCAGGACTTCTTCGCCGACGCCAATTCGCTCGGGCAATTTCCGCTCACGCTCACGCGCGAAAGCGAGGTCTCGCGGTTCAGGCCATATCGGGAGAATGCACGCTGGCAACTCGGCGACACCGTGTTCATCGCACTGAACGTGCCCGACGGCAACAATCACTTTCTGAACGCCGGTGGCCGCAATGGCGAATTCGAGGACCGCGTGATCGCCAACGGTTTTTGGCTCGAGCACGCGGCCGAGTTCGCGCGCCGCCGCAATGCGCGCGCCATCGTCATCTTCATGCAGGGCAACGCGATGCCCGAGGAGTACGAGCGACCCGACCGCTTCGCGTGGCTGCGCTTTCGCCGCACGCCGCGCGACGGTTATGCCGAACTGCGACGCAGCCTCGTGAAGCTGGCGGAAACCTTCCGGGGCCCGGTCGTCCTCGTGCACCCGGACAACGCAAAGCTCACACGTGCCTTCGCCATCGATCAACCTTTGCGCAACGACAAGGGAATCAGGATCGCTAACGTTACGCGCATTGAATTCTCGCTGCGCGACCCGCTCACGCAGTGGCTTCAAATCGATGCGGACATGACACGCCGCACGCCGCTGCGCGTGAGCGTGCACGACGTGCCGCGGCACCTGCCGCTCCTGCCGCCGCCACTGCCACCCCTGCTACCGGGCGGCAGCGGCGAACCGGCGCTCCCTGCCATGCCTGAAATATCGTCGATGCCCGACGTCACGGAGATTCCCGGCATGCAACAGGCGCCCGACGCGAACAGCGCCAGCGGCACAAACTCCATGGGCGGGATGGGAGCGCCAGACGGCGCGAGCACGGGAAAGGCGGCACCCGCCTGGCCCGCGCAAGGCTCGGGGCCATCGACTGGGTCTGGCGAGCCGCAAACCGTCCTGCCGCCAACGCAGCCGTAGATGACGCCGTCGTGAATTGAACAGCAGGAGCGAGTCGCAGCGCCGCATGACACGCAAACGGCACGCTCAGACTAGCGCGAGATGCACAACGAGCGGTGAAGCGTCGCGCCTGACGAGAAGAAAAACGCAGCGGGATGCAAGGGCGCGACGTAGAGCGAGACGCGCCGACAGTTGCCGCCGGCGCGTTGCCCGATCAATGCAGGGTGGGTTTGGAAGCGGCTTCGTCGCCGTCGTCGTCATCGTCCTCGTCGACGATTTCGAGGCCATCCGCGCCATGCGCGTGCTCATGCTCGATTTCGTCTTCGGTGGCCTGACGCACTTCCTTTACGGTCAGCGCGAAACGCAGGGCCATGCCCGCGAGCGGGTGGTTGCCGTCGAGCACAACCTTGTCTTCGGCAACGTCGGTGACGGTATAGATGAGCGTGTCGAGATCCTCGTCGCCTTCTTCGGGCGTGCCCTCGAACTGCATGCCGACTTCGAGCGGCTCCGGAAAGCGGCTACGCGGCTCGATCTTGACGAGATCGGGATCGTACTCGCCGAACGCATCCTGCGGCTCAAGCTGGATCTGAGTCTCGAAGCCCGGCTCCTTGCCGTCCAGCACTTCCTCGATCTTGGGGAACGTGCCATCATAGCCGCCGTGCAGATAGACCATCGGCTCGTCGCTTTCCTCGATCAGATTGCCCTGCGCATCCGATAGCTTGTAAGCGACCGACACGACGGTGTCCTTTGCAATTTTCATTCGATCCTCCAGATTACAGACCACATTATACGATGCCCAAGCGGTCCCCAGACCACCCGGAGGACGCCCGCGAGCGGCGCGCCCCCTCCTCCCTGGCGAGTCCAGCACCCGATCTGCCCACGCCGCTGCTTGGCGGCCTGAGTCCGGCGCAGTTCATGAAGAAATACTGGCAGAAAAAGCCATTCTTGATCCGCCAGGCGATACCCGGCATCGAGGCTCCGCTCTCGCGCGACGAGCTCTTCGCGCTGGCCGACCAGGACGACGTCGAATCGCGACTCATCACGCACTTTCGCAAGCGCTGGGCGCTCGAGCACGGCCCTTTCGCACCTGACGAACTGCCAACAGCGAAGACGCGTCAGTGGACGCTGCTCGTGCAAGGCGTGGACCTGCACGACGACCGTGCCCGCGCGCTGCTCGAACGCTTTCGCTTTGCGCCCGACGCGCGCCTCGACGACCTGATGATCTCGTACGCCTCCGACGGCGGTGGCGTAGGTCCGCATTTCGATTCGTACGATGTGTTCCTCCTGCAGGTGCACGGCAAGCGGCGCTGGCGCATCGGCGCGCAGCGCGACCTGTCGCTGCAGGAAGGCCTGCCGCTCAAGGTCCTGGCGAACTTCGAGCCCGAAGAGGAATGGGTGCTGGAGCCCGGCGACATGCTCTATCTGCCGCCGCATATCGCGCACGACGGCGTGGCCGAGGGCGAATGCATGACCTGCTCGATCGGCTTTCGTTCGCCCTCCACGACCGAGCTCACGAGCCAGTTTCTCTACTGGCTGGCCGAGCGCGGCGCGGATGGCGCGGCCAGCTCGAACGCGGGCAACCCCACGCTCTACCGGGACCCCGACCAGAGCGCGGTGACGCATCCTGCCCAACTCCCCCCGGCACTTGTGGAGCGCGTCTCGGCTGTGCTTGCTAAAGTGCGGTGGAGCGATGCCGACGTCTCCTCGTTCGTCGGCTCCTGGCTTTCAGAACCGAAATCTAATGTGGTATTCGACGGCCCCGAAAAGCCGCTGGACGAAGCGCGTTTTGTTGCGCGCGCCGCGAAAAATGGGATAACACTCGACCGCAGGACAATCCTGCTTTACGATGCGCGCTCGTATTACCTGAACGGGGAACAGTACTTGCTCAAGGAAGTGAGAAAATGGCTGCCGTTATTGGCTGACAACCGCTTTCTGGATGGGAAACGCTTTGTAACACTCTCACACGATTCGTGTGTGACAGCGTTGCTACACGAGTGGTATCGTGCGGGCTGGATACGGCTCGGGGTGCTTGCCTAAGCGCTTCGGACTGTTATACCGTACTAAAATATAGTGCTTGTATGAGAAAGACAACGTATTGTCCCCGGATTTGTCGACGGTCGATACAAAAGTGCCTATAATTTCCGCCCAGGCCGTAGGGAAGATTCACGCTCTTGCAGTGCATCTCCACCAGCGGCTCAGGTCGATGTTGGGGCACATTACCGGTATTATTTTGCGCTGTTGCTTACCTTTAACCATAAAAGGACGTGATCATGAAGAAATCCCTCCTCGTAGCATCCCTGCTGGCAGCTGTTGCACTGGCTGCGTGCAACAAGAGCAGCGACCAAGCTGCTGCGCCGGCTAGCGACGCTACCGCTGCTTCGGCACCGGCTGCTGCTGCTTCGGACGCAACGGCAGCTGCTTCGGGCGCTGCAGCTGCTGCGAGCGATGCTACGGCTGCTGCTTCGGACGCTGGCGCTGCCGCCGCTTCGAGCACCGCTGCTGCTTCGGACGCTGGCGCTGCTGCTCCGGCTTCGGGCGCAAGCCAGTAAGCTGTGTTCGCGAGGTGCTCGCCCGGAGCTTCGGCTCCAGCGGGCATCGAAGCGAAACGCCGGGCAGCCTGACGGCCTCGTCAGATGCGCGGCGGGCAAATAAAAAAGCCACGAACTCACGTTCGTGGCTTTTTTATTGGTCTTTTCTGCGGATAAAGGCGATGCCCATATGCCCGCAACACAACGCCGACCTCATGCGCAATGCATGTAACCGGCATTGCGCATATGCAAGCGGATATTACGCGACGCGCGCTAGATAGCGCGCGCCAAGCGCAGTCACGGAGTGCCCTGCTCGCCCTTTGCCGTGAAAAACTCCTGCACGACTTCGATCTCGCGCGTGCGTTTGAACGGCGGCAGGCTTTGCCAGATACGCCGGCCATAAGGTTTGTCCACAAGGCGCGTATCGCAGATCATCAATACGCCGCGATCCGTCTCGGCGCGAATCAGACGCCCTGCGCCCTGCTTGAGCGTGATCACGGCTTGCGGCAATTGATGAACCGCAAATGGGCTCAAGCCCTTCTTCGCCAGCGCATCGAGGCGCGCTGCCAGCACCGGATCGTCGGGCGGCGCGAACGGCAACTTGTCGATGACGACAAGCGACAGTGCATCGCCGCGCACATCGACGCCTTCCCAGAAGCTCTGACTGCCCACGAGGATCGCATTGCCATAGGCGCGAAAGCGCTCGAGCAGCTCAGTGCGGCTTGCATCGCCCTGCACCAGCAGCGGTGTATTCCAGCCGCGTGCCTCGATCGTATCGCGCAGCTTTCCAGCGATCTTGTCGACGGCGCGCAACGTCGTGCACAACATGAAAACGCCGCCCCCGGACGCTTCGATGGCGGGCAATGCCGCATCGAACACCGCGTCGGTGAATTGCGGCGACGACGGCTGCGGCATATTACGCGGCACGTAGAGCAAGCCCTGCTGCGGGTAATCGAAGGGACTCGGCAACGTCATCGAGCGGCGCGCGCTCAGGCCCATCTGCGCCGCATAGTGCGTGAAGTCCCCGCGCACGGAAAGCGTCGCCGACGTGAAGATCCACGTGCGCGGCACGCCCGCGCGTTGTTTCGCGAAAATGGGCGCCACGGAAAGCGGCGTCTCGTGCAACTGAACCGTGTGCGAGAACACTTCGACCCAGCGGACTTTTTCGTCGTCGGCGCCCGGCTCGCTTGCGGCACTGCCTTGCCCATCGGACTGGCCAGCGTCTGCGGCAGCCCGTGCGTCGCGCGATGGCGCGCCAACCGACGCACCCGGCACGGACCACCCGGACAACACGCCCTGAAGCTCGCGCGCGCGACGCAGGCATGTGCCCAGCGATTCGGCGCGCTCGGCCTGGCCCGCGAGCGCGGTGGCCAACGTGCCGAGCTCCGTCTGCAACGCGTCGAGCGAGTCGAAGAGCGGATGATCCTCAGGCAACTGCGTGATCGACACGCGCAGCGAATCTTCCTTGAACGCGAGCCGCACGTCGCGCGCCGCGCGCTCGAGCGCCGCGCCGAGCTTCACCCACTCCACCGCATCGCGTGCATGGCTCAGGCCTTCGGCAACGCAATCGCGCGCGAGCTCGAGAAACTGCGCAGTTGAAAGTGTCTCGCCGAAGAACAGCGTGGCGGTTTCGGGCAGCTGATGCGCTTCGTCGAAGATGATCGTATTCGCGCTCGGCAACAGCTCGGCCATGCCGGTATCGCGCAGCATGATATCCGCGAAGAACAGATGGTGATTCACGACGACGATGTCGGCCTGCTGCGCTTCACGGCGCGCCTGCATGACAAAGCAGTCCTTGTAGTGCGGACACTCCTGGCCGAGACAGTTATCGCGAGTGGACGTCACCATCGACCACACCGCGGCTGTCTCCGGTACGCTTGCGAGCTCGGCCTTGTCGCCCGAGCGCGTGATCTTCGCAAAGCGGACGATTTCCTGCAGATACGCCGTTTCCTGGCGCGACGGCAAGCGGCCATTGTCGGCGGTGCGCTGCAGATAGTAGTGACACAGATAATTCGAGCGGCCCTTGAGCATGGCCACACTCACGGGTACCGCAAGCGCGTCGCGCACGGTGGGAATATCGCGGCCGAAAAGCTGGTCCTGCAGGTGCTTGGTGCCCGTCGAGACGATCACCTTGCCGCCCCACAGCATGGCCGGCACGAGGTACGCGTAGGTCTTGCCAGTGCCCGTCCCCGCCTCGACGATCAGCGTGTTGTCGCCGGATTCGGTGGCCGCGTGTGCGGCTTGCTCGGCGCGATCTTGCGCGGGCGCGGGCGCGCCGCGTTCGAGACGCCGCGCCGGGCGCGTCTGCGCCTCGAACATCGCCGGTTCGGGCAAAGCCTGAGCGGCGGCCTCCATAGCTGCTGCCACGGCGCGCGCCATCTCGATCTGCGCGGCGCGCGGACGATAGCCGTCGATCTCGCGCGCCAACAGCCCGTTGGCGGCGAAGAGCTCTTCGAGTTCCGCACCGCGGCGCGCGCTCAATGCGGGCGCGCTCGCCATTTGCGCAGCGCGCGCGTCACCGTCCTGCGCGCCGCCTTCGCGCGCGGGACGGGATCGGGAAACGGTCGTTGAATTCAAGGCAAGCGGTTCCTGCTCGGTCCTCTGAGCGCGGCGCGACTGCAGCCGCGCCCCGGCGCCTGCCAGGACCCGGAATCAGGCGTGCCCGTTCGAGGTCTTAGTTGAATCGGGTTCCAGCTGCAATTGCAGCAGGATGATGTTGTCTTTCAGCTTGAGCTTGCGCCTCTTCAGCTTCTGCAATTCGAAATCGTCGTAGTCCGACGTCTCGCACATCCTGTCGATCAGACGGTCGAGGTCCCCGTGTTCCGTTTCCAGTTGCAGAATACGGTCACGAAGGACCTCGCCCTTGACTTCACGATGCTCGCGCATGCTCGCCTCCTCGTCATGATCGGCGCACGCCGTGCGAAAGGTCGCGCGCCTGAGGTTGCTGTCCGGCTGAAAAAGCGTGGTGCTACTGGCCCTGCGGTTTTTGCTGCTGTTGCTGCTGCGCCTTCTCGGCCGCCTGCTTCTGACGTGCTTCCACGTCAGCCTTATGCTTCGCCGCCTCTTCCTGCTTCTGCTGGAAGCGCTCGGCCTTCTGGGCACGCTCCTGGCCCTTCTGCTGGCCTTCGCGGCGTGCCTCGTCCAGTTGCTTCTGATAATCCGATTGCTTCTTGTCGTACGCAGCCTGATTGGCCGCGCGTTGCGACTGAGCCTGTTCGCCTTCGCGCTGCGCCTGCTGCAACGCGTGCTGGCGCTGCTTCTCCTCGAACGCCTGCGCGTTCGACGCGCGTTGCGGTGCTTCTGCCTGGCGCTGCGCCTGATCGAGCGCGTGCTGGCGCTGCTTGTCTTCGTAGGCCTGCGCGCTTTGCGCCTCATTCGCGGCGCGTTGCGGCGCATCGGCCTCGTCCTTCGCGCGCTGCAGCGCGGCCTGCTCGTCGCGGCGGCGCGCATTGTCGGCACGCTGCTCCTCGTCGAGCGCCAACTGCTGATGGCGGATATCCGCCTGCACGACGCGCATCGCATCGCGCGCCTTGCCGAGACAGTGGTTCACGAAGAACGTATCGTAGCAATTGTGCTGCGCTACGCCGTACTGGTAGTTGTTTTCCGCGGTACGCCGATCAAGGACCTTCTGTCGCGCGGCAAAGTCATTGCCCGCGCCGGCAGTCGGGGCCGTAGCGCCCGAGGCCGCGGCCACATCTGCGGTGCCCGGTGTGTGCGCCGAGACCGACGACGATACCGGGGCCGAAGCGGGCGCCGAAACATCGACCGGTCCGCCGACCTCGACCGGGCGCGCGTCTTGCGCGCCAGTGCCCGCCAAATCAGCACCGGCCACCACCCCGGAGGCCGCCGCCTCTTGCGCGAGGGCCGGAACGCTCGCCGTCGCCAGCAATGCGACGGCATAGACCGCCGCGCGGGCGGTGGTCCGCCATGCCGCGCCTTGGCGCGCACTGGGCTGGACGGGTGTCAAACAGGATGGGATCAACGTCTTCTGAGGGCAACGGAACATGCCTGAAATTCTAACACCCCCCGAGTTGAGCGCCCCGCCATTTATGGCAAAATGCCCCGCTCCACCAGCCGGCGGGCGTTTGCTCGCTTGATGTCTCCCGCCCGGCTTTCGGACTGCAAACCCGGGAGCGCAAACCGGGACCGCAGCCCGGCACCGCAACCCGGGGCCGCTAACCCGGACCGCAAACCGATCCTCGCAGGAATATCCAGACCCTATGACGGAAACCGTAGCACTCAAGATCGTCCAGCGCATCGCCAGCGAATTGACCGTTCAACCGCGTCAGGTGGCGGCCGCCGTCCAGCTTCTCGACGAAGGAGCGACCGTTCCGTTCATCGCCCGTTATCGCAAGGAAGTCACGGGCAATCTCGACGATACGCAACTGCGCACGCTCGAAGAGCGACTGCTCTATCTGCGCGAGCTCGAAGACCGTCGCGCCACGATCCTCGCGAGCATTGAAGAGCAAGGCAAGCTCACCGACGAGCTGCGCACCGCCATCAAAGCGGCCGACAGCAAGCAGGTGCTCGAAGATCTCTATCTGCCGTACAAGCCCAAGCGCCGCACGCGCGCACAGATCGCGCGCGAAGCCGGCCTGCAGCCGCTCGCCGACGCACTGCTCGCCAATCCGCTGCTCGATCCGCAGACGGAGGCCGCGCAATACGTCGACGCCGAAAAGGGTGTCGCCGATGTGAAGGCCGCGCTCGACGGGGCACGCGACATCCTCTCGGAGCAATTCGGCGAAACGGCCGAGCTGCTCGGCAAGCTGCGCGACTGGCTGTACAACCAGGGCGTGGTGATCTCGAGCGTGGTCGAGGGCAAGGAAAACGAGGAAGGCGAGAAGTTCCGCGACTACTACGAGTACTCGGAGACGATCAAGACCGTGCCGTCGCACCGTGCGCTCGCCCTGTTCCGCGGCCGCAACGCCGGCGTGCTGATGGTCAAGCTGGGCCTCGGCGGTGAGCTCGACGCGCAGGTGCCGCATCCGGGCGAAGCGATGATCGCGCGCCACTTCGGCATCGCCAACCAGGGCCGGCCGGCCGACAAGTGGCTCTCCGACGTGTGCCGCTGGTGCTGGCGCGTGAAGGTGCAGCCGCACATCGAAAACGAGTTGCTCACGAACCTGCGCGAGCTGGCCGAGGCTGAGGCGATCCGCGTGTTCGCGCGCAACCTCAAGGATCTGTTGCTGGCGGCGCCCGCCGGTCCGAAGGCCGTGATCGGCCTCGATCCGGGCCTGCGCACCGGCGTGAAGGTCGCCGTGGTCGACCGCACCGGCAAGCTGCTCGCCACCGACACGATCTACCCGCACGAGCCGCGCCGCGACTGGGACGGCTCGCTCGCAAAGCTCGCGCGCATCGCCGCGCAAACGCAGGCGGAACTCATCAGCATCGGCAACGGCACCGCTTCGCGTGAGACCGACAAGCTCGCGAGCGAGCTGATCTCGAAGCATCCCGAACTGAAGCTGCAGAAAATCGTGGTCTCCGAAGCCGGAGCATCGGTTTATTCGGCATCCGAACTGGCAGCGAAGGAATTCCCCGAGCTCGACGTCTCGCTGCGCGGCGCGGTATCGATCGCGCGGCGCCTGCAAGATCCGCTCGCCGAGCTCGTCAAGATCGAGCCCAAGGCGATCGGCGTGGGCCAATACCAGCACGACGTGAACCAGCGCGAGCTGGCACGCTCGCTCGACGCGGTGGTCGAAGACTGCGTGAACGCCGTGGGCGTGGATGCGAACACGGCATCGGTGGCGCTGCTCGCACGCGTGTCGGGTCTGAACGCGACGCTCGCGCGCAATATCGTCGATTACCGCGACGCCAACGGCCCCTTCCCCTCGCGCGAGCAGTTGAAGAAGGTGCCGCGTCTGGGCGACAAGACTTTTGAGCAGGCCGCGGGCTTTCTGCGCATCAACGGCGGCGAGAATCCGCTCGACCGCTCGTCGGTGCACCCGGAAGCCTATCCGGTCGTCGAGCGCATGCTCGCGAAGATCAAACGCACCATCGGCGACGTGCTCGGCAATCGCGAAGCGCTCTCGGGCCTCGCGCCCACCGAGTTCGTCGACGAGCGCTTCGGTCTGCCGACCGTGCGCGACATCCTCTCGGAGCTCGAAAAGCCGGGCCGCGACCCGCGCCCCGAGTTCAAGACGGCGACCTTCCGCGAAGGCGTGGAGAAGGTCTCCGACCTCGTGCCCGGCATGGTGCTCGAAGGCGTCGTGACCAACGTGGCGGCCTTCGGCGCGTTCATCGACGTGGGCGTGCATCAGGACGGCCTCGTGCACGTCTCGGCGCTGTCGACGAAGTTCATCAAGGACCCGCACGAAGTCGTGAAGGCCGGCCAAGTGGTAAAGGTGAAGGTGCTCGACGTCGACGTGAAGCGCCAGCGCATCGCGCTCACGATGCGCATGGACGACGATCCGGCGAGCGCCGCGCAGCGCAGCGGCGGCACTGCCGGCAGCGGCGGCAACCGCGATCAGCGCGGCGGCAATGCGAACCGCGGCGGCCAGCGCTCGCGCGACGCCGAGCCGGCCAACGCAATGGCGGCAGCGTTCGCGAAGCTAAAGCGCTGACGCGCAAGCGCCGCGCGGCGCGGGGTCTGCAAAGACCCTGCGCTTGCCAGGCCGCAGACAACAAAAAAGGCGCCGTGGCGCCTTTTTTGTTGTCAACGCAACGAAGCATCAAATCTCGATCTTCGTCCCGAGCTCGACCACGCGATTCGCGGGAATGCTGAAGAAGTCGGTAGGCTTCGCGGCGTTCTGATGCATCCACGCGAACACGCGCTCGCGGAAGATCGACATGCCCGGCAACTGCGTCGGCACGACCGTCTCGCGCGCGAGGAAGAACGACGTGTCCATCATCTCGAACGACATGCCCTCTTTGCGGCCGATCTCTTCGAGCACGGCCGTCACGTCCGGCGTCTCGTTAAAGCCGTAGTCGGCTTTCGCCAGATACAAACCGCCGCCGATGTCCTTCACCTGCACGCGCTCCGAGTCGGCAACGTAGGGAATGTCGCGAATGCGGAACGTGAGGAAAATCGTGCGCTCGTGCAGCACCTTGTTGTGCTTGAGGTTGTGCAGCAGGCTCACCGGCACGAGCGTGTCGCTGCCCGTGAGATAGATGGCCGTGCCCGACACGCGGTGCGGCGGATGCGCGAGCAGCCCCTGCAGGAAAGGCATGAGCGGAATACCGTCGGCGGCGGTGCGCTCCTTGACGATCATGCGCCCCTTGAACCACGTCATCAGCAAGAAGAACAGCAGCGCGCCGATGCTGAGCGGCAGCCACCCGCCCTCCTCGACCTTCAGCAAGTTCGCACCGAAGAAGCCGAGATCGACCACCATGAAACACGCGATGATGAACGAAACGAGCCAGATGTTCCACTTCCACACCTTCGCCATCACGACGCTCGCGAGCATGGTGGTGATGACCATCGTCGCGGTCACGGCAATGCCGTACGCGGCGGCGAGATTATCGGAACTCTTGAAGGCGACGACGATGCACAGAATGATGACAAGCAGCATCCAGTTCACGACCGGCACGTAGATCTGGCCAATGGCGAGATCAGACGTATGCAGCACCTTCATGCGCGGCACATAGCCCAGCAGGATCGCCTGGCTCGTGAGCGAGTACGCACCCGAGATCACGGCCTGTGAAGCGATCACGGTCGCAACCGTCGAAAGCACCACGAGCGGCAGCAGCGCCCAATCCGGCGCGAGCAGGAAGAACGGATTCTCGATCGCGCTATGGTCCTGCATCAAGAGCGCGCCCTGGCCGAAATAGTTGAGCACGAGCGAAGGCATCACGAGCCCATACCACGCGTAGCGGATCGGCTTTGCGCCGAAGTGGCCCATATCGGCGTAGAGCGCTTCCGCACCGGTCAGCACCAGCACGACCGAGCCCAGCACCACATAGGCCTGCAGCAGGTGCGCGCCCATGAACGTGACGGCGTAGTACGGATTGAGCGCGGCAATGACGCCCGGCGCCTGAACGATGCGCGATACGCCGAGCACGCCGATGGTCACGAACCAGAGCACCATGATCGGCCCGAACAGGCGACCCACGAGCGAGGTGCCGTGCCGCTGGATCCAGAACAGCGCGACGAGGATCACCATCGTGAACGGCAGCACGAGATGCGAGAGCTTGGGGGCGGCAATCTGGAGACCTTCGACCGCCGACATCACCGAGATGGCGGGCGTGATCACCGCGTCGCCGTAGAACATGCAGGCGCCGAAGATGCCCAGCGCGGTGAGCACGGCGGCACCCTTGCTCTTGCGGTCGAACGAACGCATGGCAAGCGCCATGAGCGCGAGCACGCCCCCTTCACCGTTGTTGTCGGCGCGCATCACGAACAGCACATACTTGACGCTGACGACGATGATGATCGCCCAGAACAGCAACGAGATGACGCCGAGGATGGAAGTATTGTTGAGCGGAATGCCGTGTGCCGGGCTGAACGCCTCTTTGAGCGAATACAGCGGACTCGTGCCGATATCGCCGAACACCACGCCGATGGCCGCTACTGCGAGTGTTGGTAGCGGCTGTTTTGCCACGTGCGTGCTCACGTGCGTGCTAGTTGTCATATACGCGGAAATCCGTTCGAGGCGGAAAAAACGAGCGCTATTCTAAACTGGCTGCGGACGAAACCCGAGTGATCGTTGTGACCCCGCGACGCCCCTCTTGTCCCGCGGGAGTTTAGCATGGCCCCTTGCGACGCCAACCTGGCGGTGCGTCAAGGCTTGACCAACGCACGCCCCAACGCGGCAGCCAGGCGGCACGACAAGGCGCGAAAGCATGCGGCACATAAAAAAACGGAGCCCAAAGGCTCCGTTCCTGGTTTGTGCCGCCGGCGACACAGCAGTCTTGAGACCGCCCTTACTTCTGCGGATCCTGCTGGGCCTGCTGAAGCCCCCGCTTGATCCATGCGCCGAGATTGTGCGGGCGCACCGTATCCCACTCTTCGAACGGCTGGTGGATCCACGGATTGGTCGGCAGATGCTGGACAAAGTAGTCGGGCTTCACCTTCGAGCAACCCTTGTACCAGAGCACCGCCGAGCGCACGCCGGTCACCGCCGGATAACGCACCTTGAGATGCTCCTGCACGCGCGCGAGCGTGACACCCGAATCGACGAGGTCGTCGACGAGCAGCACGTTGCCCGAGAGCTCGCCGCGCGTCATCGTGATGTACTGCGCGATGTCGAGATCACCCTGTTCCGTGCCCGCCGCTTCGCGGTACGAGCTCGTCGCCAGGATCGCGAGCGGCAGGTCGTAAATGCGCGAGAGCTGGTCGCCCACGCGCAGGCCGCCGCGCGCGAGACACAGGATCTGGTCGAACTTCCAGCGCGACTCGTGTACCGAGAGCGCGAGCAGTTCGATCAGCCGGTGATACTCATCCCAGCCGACCCACAGGTTCTTTTCGTCGTTGCGCGGGTCCATCATTTGAATCATTTTTGCTTCTACCTTCTTGCCACTTAGACCTTGAACGGATGACGCAGCAGGATCGTTTCGTCACGATCCGGGCCGGTCGAAACCATGTCGATCGGCACGCCAGCCACTTCCTGCACGCGCGTGAGGTACGCCTGCGCGCTCGCGGGCAGCGCGTCGAGCTGCGTGATGCCGATCGTGCTTTCCTTCCAGCCTTCGAACGTTTCGTAGACCGGCTCGCACGCAGCCACTTGCGATGCGCCGCGCGGCAGGATGTCCACATCTTTGCCGTCGACCTTGTAGCCGACGCACAGCTTCACTTCGTCGAGGCCGTCGAGCACGTCGAGCTTGGTGATGCACAAGCCCGTCACGCCGTTGATCTGGATCGAGCGACGCAGCGCGGCGGCGTCGAGCCAGCCGGTGCGGCGCGGACGGCCGGTGACCGAGCCGAATTCCTTGCCGACCTTCGCGAGCGTGAGACCCACCTCTTCCTGACGGTCGGCGTTGTCGGCGTCGTACAGCTCGCTCGGGAACGGGCCCGAGCCGACGCGCGTGCAGTACGCCTTGGTAATGCCGAGCACGTAATTGAGCTTTTGCGGACCGACGCCGGCGCCAGCCGAGGCCGCACCCGCGACGCAGTTGCTCGACGTGACGAACGGATAGGTGCCGTGGTCGATGTCGAGCAGCGTGCCTTGCGCGCCTTCGAAAAGCAGGTTGCCACCTTCGTTGTTCACGTCATAAAGGCGACGCGAAACGTCCGTTACCATCGGCTTCAGACGCTCGGCGTACGACAGCATCGTGTCGAGGGTCTGCTGGAAATCGACGGCTTGCGCGCCCAGGTACTGCGTGAGCACGAAGTTGTGATAGTCGAGGTTCTCGCGCAGGCGTTCGGCAAAGACTTCCGGCTCGAACAGGTCCTGCACGCGCAAGCCCCGGCGCGCCACCTTGTCTTCGTAGGCCGGGCCGATGCCGCGGCCGGTCGTGCCGATCTTCGCGGCGCCGCGCTTGGCTTCGCGCGCCTGGTCGATGGCGATGTGATACGGCAGGATGAGCGTGGTGGCTTCGGAAATGAACAGGCGCTTCTGGACGTCGATGCCTGCTTCTTCGAGCTCGCCGATTTCCTTGAACAGGGCTTCGGGCGAGAGCACCACGCCGTTGCCGATGTAGCAGGCGACGCCGGCGCGCATGATGCCCGAGGGGATCAGCCGGAGAATGGTCTTCTTGCCGCCGATGATGAGTGTGTGACCGGCGTTGTGACCGCCCTGGAAACGCACCACGCCTTGCGCGTGGTCCGTCAGCCAGTCGACGATCTTGCCCTTGCCCTCATCGCCCCATTGGGTGCCCACGACGACGACATTGCGTCCCGGGGTTACATTCACTGCGCTGGCAGACATGGTGTTTCGTTAGCTGGTTAAAAACGTATTCTACCTGGGTTCGGCGGCGAGGCCGCCATTTTTTCCCAAAATTCCGGGAATTTCCGTTTGCACTCAACGGCATGCGTGCTGCAGGAGCCGCGGCGCCTCAGCGCACATTCAGGCGCGCGCCTCGACCACCCACGCGCCATCGCGCTCGACCAGCACGCGGTCGCACGCGAATTCATCCATATCGTGCTCGTGGCCCGGCAGCGCCTGGATCACGACCTCGCCGACATCGCGCAGCGCGGCGACAGCGGCGCGCAGCGATTCATCGTGGCGCCACGGCGCGAGCACTGCGCTGCTGCGCGCCTCCACCGGGGAAATACGCGCCACTTCGCGCAGATCCATCGAAAAACCTGTCGCCGCGCGGGCGCGGCCATATGCCTCGCCCACTTTGTCGTAACGGCCGCCGCGCGCGACCGCGTTGGGCACGCCGTCCACGTACGCCGAGAACATCACACCGCTGTGGTACGCATAGCCGCCGAGGTCGGCGAGGTCGAGCATCAGCTCCGCGCCCTCGATCTTGCTCATGAGGAATGCCAGGTCGTCGAGTGCGCGCGCGATGCCGGGCAGCGCCGGCAGGCGCTTGCGCGCCTCTTCGATCACGCTCGCGTCGCCGTACAGCGACGGCAGCGCGCGCAATGCGTCGCGCGACACAGGCTGCAGGTTCGCGGTGAGCTCAGTCAGATCCGGCACGTCCTTGCCAGCCAGCGCTTCATACAAAGCATCGCCGAGCGCGGCGGCTGCGGGATCGGCTTCGAAGATCGCCGCCAGTACACCCGCGTGCGAGAGGTCGAGACGCACCTTCGTGAGGCCGGCGAGGCGCAGCGCGTCGAGCATCAGCTGCTGGATTTCGAGGTCGGCTTCGAGGCCCGCATGGCCGTAAATTTCCGCGCCAATCTGGATCTGCTCGCGCGTGGCGTGCAGCCCGCGCGGACGCGTGTGCAGCACGTTGCCCGCATAGCACAGGCGCGTGACGCCCTGACGGTTGAGCAGATGCGCGTCGATGCGTGCGACCTGCGGCGTCATGTCCGCGCGCAGGCCGAGCGTGCGGCCCGACAGTTGATCGACGAGCTTGAACGTGCGCAGGTTCAGATCGCGCCCGCTGCCCACCAGCAGCGACTCGAGATACTCGAGCAGCGGCGGCATGACCATTTCGTAGCCGTAAGTGCGGAAGCGGTCGAGCAAGCGGCGGCGCAGCTCTTCGATCTTGCGTGCCTCGGAAGGCAGCACGTCGGCGATATTCTCGGGAAGTAACCAGGTCGACATCGGGTCAGTCCTACGACGATGAAAGGCCGCGCGGGCGCAGAACGCGCCAGCCGCAAGGACTCGAGCGCGCACACGCGCCTGCCGCGCGGGCCGGACGATAGAAACGGCGCACGCCGCGAGGCACGCGCCTTGAATTCAGGTAGCGATCAGCAGCAGCACGAGACCGAGCCCCATCACGATCAGCCCGCCAATCCGGATGTGATGCGGCGGCCGTTCCGCAATTCTACGAAATGTATCGCGCCACGCCGTCGGGAAAACGAACGGGAACATGCCCTCGATAATCAGCATCAGCGCGATCGCGAGCAACAGGGAGCCAGCTATGTCCATGCGAAGAAACGCGCCGCGCACACGCGCGGCGCCCGTGTCTCATTTTAGTGTTTGCGCGGCGCGGCGGAAGCGGCAGGAGCCGACGGCGCCTCTGCGTTCGGACTGCGCATGAAACGGAAGAAGTCGCTCGACGAGTCGACCACGACCACATCGCCCGGCTTGAAGCTGTCGCGGTACGCCTGCATGCTTTGGTAGAAGCGATAGAAGTCCGGATCGCGGCCATACGCCTGCGCGGCGATCGCGGCGGCCTTGCCGTCGCCGTCGCCCTTGATGGCCTGCGCCTGGCTGTACGCGTCGGCAATCACGCCCTGCTGCTTGCGCTCTGCCTCGTCCTTGATCTTCTGCGCCTCGGCGGAGCCCTTCGCGCGCTCGTCGGCGGCGGCCTGCTCGCGTGCAGCGCTCATGCGTTTGTAGACCACCTCGGCGAGTTCCGCCGGATAGTCGATGCGCGTGAACTCGATGTCGACCACGTCGATGCCGAGCGGCGCAGCGGCCGTCCTGAGGGTGTCGCGCGCGCCGTTGGCGATCGCTTCCTGCTGGGCAAGCGCATCGCTCAGATCCACCTTTGAGAACGCACCCGAAAGCGCATCGCGCGAGAGCGACGCGAGCCGGTCCGCAAGCGTCTGCGGATCGCCCTTGGTGGCGGCGAAGAGCTTGAGCGGATCGGCAATGCGATAGCGCACGACCGGGTTCACGAGCAGCTCGGTCTTGTCCGAAGTGGTGTAACGGTCGGCATCGGGCGCATCGAACGCCTGAATGCGGGTGTCGATGAACGTGGCGGTCTGGAACGGCGGCGGTAGCTTCACGTGCAGGCCCGGTCCCGCGAGCGACGCCTTGGCGCCGCCCGAGGAGGACACCACCGCCACATGGCGCGGATCGACGACGAACACCGCCGACGAGGCCAGGAGCACCACCACCACGAAGGCGACGACGAACGCAATGATCTTGTTCATGTCGGCGCTCCGTTATTGCACGTCGTCTTCGCGGCCGCGCGAACGCAGCGCGTCGCGCGAACGGAAGGCATCGCTCGCGGCCTGGGCCGCGTCGCTCGCCGACGGCGCCGGTGCAGCGCTCTGCTGGGGCTGCGCGTTTTGCTGCTGGCTTTGCGGTTGCGTGTTTTGCTGCATCTCGCCGTTCACTGCTGGCGCGGCTGCGGCATTCGCGTCCGATGCGGCGCTAGCCGGGGCCGCGGCTGCCGCAGCACCCGACGCGCCCGCGGCCGCAGCCGCGCGCTGACGCGTCGCGTCGACGAGCTTGTCGAGCGGCAGATAGATCACGTTGTTGCCCGACTTGCTGTCGACGAACACCTTCGTCGTATTCGAGTAGATGTGCTGCATGGTGTCCAGGTACATGCGCTCCCGAATGACGGCCGGCGCCTTCGCGTATTGGTCGTAGACGCTGTTAAAGCGCTGCGCGTCGCCCTGCGCCTGCGCGACCACACGGTCGCTGTAGGCCTTGGCGTCTTCGATGAGACGCGCCGCTTCGGCTTGCGCGCTCGGCAGCGTCTGATCGGCGTAGGCCTCGGCGTCACGCTTCGCGCGCGCGCTCTCCTGATGCGCCTTCGCTTCGTCGTCGAAGGCCGCCTGCACGCGATCGGGCGCCGTGACGCCCTGAATCGTCACGCCAACCACACCAAGCCCCGTCTTGTAGAGGTCGAGCGCGTGCTGGATCGAGTCGGCGAGTTGCGCACGGATCGGTTCGCGGTCCGCATAGAGGAGATCGTGGGTGCTGCGCGCGCCCACCACGGTGCGCACGGCCGCCTGTGCGGCCTGGCTCACGGCGAGGTCGGGATCGACGCTGTGGAACAGATAATCGGTGGGCTGCTTGACCTGGTACTGCACGGTGAAACGCACGTCGAGAATGTCGCCATCGTGCGTGAGCACCGAGGCATCCTTCACATTCGACGGGCGCACGAGATTATTGCGGCCGATCTCGACGCTGCGGATCTGGCCGATATTCACGATTTCCTGCGTCTGGAACGGGAACGGCAGGCGCCAGTGCACGCCCTGGCCGACCGTCTGGCGATACTGGCCGAACTGCAGCACGACGCCGGCCTGGCCGTCCTGAACGACGAACACACCGCTGCCGACATAAATGGCGATGAGCACGCCGAGCACGATGCCCACGCCGATGCGCGCGCTGCGGCCGTTGTCCGGCCGCGGGCCAAGCCCGCCGCCACCTTTGCCCTTCTTGCCGAAGAACGCCGACAGACGACGATTGAAATCGCGCCACATTTCGTCGAGATCGGGCGGGCCATCACCCTTGCCGCCGTCATTGTTGCCGTTATTGCCCGACGGACGCCGCGCGTCGTCAGTGCGCTGGCCATTGCCCTCGCCGCGGCCCCAACGCGGGTCGTTCAGCGAGAAAATGGCGCGTGTGCGCTGCCAGCCAGTCCGCTTGTTGTAATCGTTCACCTGTGTTCGTTCACCAGAGTAGACAGCGGGTCATGTGCGTGGGGGCACCTCATCGGCGCACTTCGGGGCACGCAACGGGGAGCACCTCGAGGCGCCTCCCGATAGCGTTCAGCGGCCCAGCTCGGGTTCCCTGCTGGGTTCGTGCGGCACCGCGTTCCAGTCGGCGGCGGGCAGGAGCTGCGACGCCTGGACGAGCGGCTCGGCAGTCGCGATTTCGGCGATGGCGGCACGCAGCGCGTCCAATCCGACGCCCGTGCGCGCGCTCAAAAAGACGCGCGAAATATTACCATACTCGTCCCGCTCGACCGTCCCGCCCCGGGCCGCCAGTTCAGGCACGGCGTCGATCTTGTTGAACACCAGCACCTGACGGATGGTGTCCGCGCCAATCTCGTGCAGCACCTCGTTCACCTGATCGATCTGGTCGAGGCGCACCGAGCTCGAGGCGTCCACCACGTGCAGCAACAAGTCGGCCTGCACGGTTTCCTGCAGCGTCGCGCGAAACGCCGCGACGAGCTGGTGAGGCAGTTCGCGGATGAAACCCACGGTATCCGACAACACGATCTGGCCCACGTCGTCGCCGAGCCATAGGCGCCGCGAAGTGGTGTCGAGCGTCGCGAACAACTGGTCGGCGGCATAGGCCTGCGCCTTGGTGAGCGCATTGAAGAGCGTGGATTTGCCCGCGTTCGTGTAGCCGACGAGCGAGACCGACATCGTGCGCGTGCGCTCGCGCTGGCGCCGCTGCGTGCCGTGCTGGCGACGCAGCTTGGCGAGCTTGCCCTGCAGCATCTTGATGCGCTCGCCAATCAGCCGCCGGTCGGTTTCGAGCTGCGTTTCGCCCGGGCCGCGCAGGCCGATACCACCCTTCTGGCGCTCGAGGTGAGTCCAGGCGCGCACGAGGCGCGTGGCGAGATACTGAAGCTGCGCGAGCTCGACCTGCAGCTTGCCTTCGTGGCTGCGCGCGCGCTGCGCGAAAATGTCGAGAATGAGGCTCGTGCGGTCCACCACGCGGCAATTGAGCGCACGCTCCAGATTACGTTGCTGGGCGGGCGAGAGCGCGTGATTGAAAATGACGATTTCGACGTCGTTCGCCTCGCAGGCGAGACGCAGTTCCTCGGCCTTGCCACTGCCGATGAACATGGCGGCGTCGGGGCTGGAACGCCGCCCGGTAAGCGTGACAGCGGGCGTGGCGCCCGCGCTCTTTGCGAGCAGGCTGAGTTCTTCGAGACTGGCTTCGAAATCGGTCTTGCCGAAGTCGATGCCGACGAGTGCGGCGTTGATCAAATTAGCAGGTGTCAAAATGGAAGCGGCCGGATCGGGAGCGCCAGTCTGGCGCTCCGGACCGGCCGCGTCAAAGATCAGGACGCTTCCGCATCCGGGTGGAAGTTCACCGGACGGGCCGGGACCACCGTGGAAATGGCGTGCTTGTAAACCATTTGCGTAACCGTATTACGGAGCAACACGACGTACTGGTCGAACGATTCAATGTTCCCTTGAAGCTTGATGCCGTTGACCAGATAGATCGAAACAGGCACGTGCTCCTTGCGCAGCGCGTTCAGAAACGGGTCTTGTAACAGTTGCCCTTTGTTGCTCATAGCAAACTCCGTATTTTTTTGCAGGTTTAACTAAATTAGCGCCGAAGAAAAAGAAATCCGACGCCAATCGCTACACTATAGCTGATTCTCGTTCCACCGCGCCCCTCCCCACCGTCCGGCCAGCAAGGCCAACAGCGTGATTGCGCGCGGTAGCGAACGCAGCTCAGCTTTTTTCAGTGTAGGGATTCGTCGAGGAACGAAACTCTATGCGCAATGGAGTCCCGGTCAGCGAGAAAGTTTCCCGGAACCGATTCTCCAGGTAGCGTTTGTAGGTATCCGTCACCGCGTCGAGCGCATTGCCGTGGATCACGATAATGGGTGGGTTCTGTCCCCCCTGGTGCGCGTAGCGCAGCTTGGGACGTACCGGACCGCGGCGGCGCGGCTGCTGGAATTCCACGGCTTCGATTAGCGCGCGCGTGAGCTTCGGCGTGGGCAGCTTCGCCATCGCTGCGGCATAGGCATCGTCCACCGAGCGCATCAGCGGGCCGATGCCGAATTTTTCCGTCGCCGAAATGAAGCGCATTTCCGCGAAGTCGAGGAACTTCAGCTTGCGTTGCAGGTGGTGCTTGGTGCGCTCGCGCGCGTGATCGTCCATGCCATCCCACTTGTTCACGCCCACCACGAGCGCACGGCCCTGCTCCACTACGAAGCCGGCGATGTGCGCGTCCTGATCCGAAATTTCCTGGCGCGCGTCGAGCAGCAGAATGACCACGTTGGCGTCGGCGATCGACTGCAGCGTCTTCACCACCGAGAACTTCTCGATAGCCTCGAACACCTTGCCACGACGGCGCAGACCCGCCGTGTCGATCAAGGTGTACTTCTTGCCGCCGCGCTCGAAGTCCACGTAGATGGAGTCGCGCGTGGTGCCCGGCATGTCGAACGCGATCACGCGGTCCTCGCCGATCAACGTATTGACGAGCGTGGACTTGCCCACGTTCGGGCGGCCGACGATCGCAATCTTGATGCCGTGCTTGCCGGCGTCTTCTTCGCTTTCTTCGGGGCGATCGGCATAGGCCTGATCGAGCGCCTCGTTGATCATCTCGGTCACGCCGTCACCGTGCGCCGCGGAAATCGCACGCGGATCGCCAAGGCCGAGTTCGTAGAAGTCGGCAGCGACGGCGCTGTACTTCATCCCTTCAGCCTTGTTGACCACCAGGAAGATCGGCCGACCGGTCTTGCGCAGGTAATCGGCGATGTGCTTGTCCTGCGGCGCGAGGCCGTTACGGCCATCGCAGATGAACACGACGATGTCGGCTTCCTCCACTGCCTGACGCGTCTGCCGCGCCATTTCATGCAGGATGCCGTCCTTGGCGATCGGTTCGAAGCCACCGGTGTCGACCACGAGATACGCACGATCGCCCACGCGCCCTTCGCCATAGTGGCGGTCGCGGGTGAGACCGGGCAGGTCAGCCACCAACGCGTCGCGCGAGCGCGTGAGCCGGTTGAAGAGCGTGGATTTCCCCACATTGGGGCGCCCGACGAGGGCGATTACGGGTTTCATCTGATCTTTTCTACAGTAATGCGCGGCGCCGGAACGTCCGGCGCGCTGCGCGGCAAGCTTCTGCGTTCATGCTCGCAGAAGCTGCAATAGTTGCAAATTATCACGAATTGGGCCGTGCGC
Source organism: Paraburkholderia silviterrae (assembly GCF_004353915.1). Lineage (GTDB taxonomy): Bacteria > Pseudomonadota > Gammaproteobacteria > Burkholderiales > Burkholderiaceae > Paraburkholderia > Paraburkholderia silviterrae. The sequence continues at coordinate 154,053 of NZ_SMRP01000005.1, forward strand.
CCGGTACATGGGCTCATCGGGGCCCCAGCACGCGCCGGACCAGCGCTTGGGTCGTGCTCGCCAGCCGAGCGGTCCAATGGATCGATTCTTTCTTCAGCCCGGTCGCCGGGCCAGGGGTGCCGAGGCCGGGACCATCCACATCCAGCCCGGAGCCATCCAGCGTCTCATAATGTGCGCGCGGCCGGCATGCGCCGGCCAGCGGAGCGGCAAGCCAGACGAGGCTCGGGGCCACCCATAATCTTCTGTAAATGGCGCCGGGACGGCCAAATGCAAGAGGTGCAAGCACCAAATACAAGAGGCCGCTACCCGCGGGCGCGGCCCCACGATGCGACGCCCGACGCCACGCGTCGGACATTGTCATCCGATCAACGCGGACGCAGACCGTAGAGGTCGCCGTCCTTCGTCTGCACGACGAGCGTGTTGCCAGCCAGCACCGGTGCAGCGGTGATCGCGCTGCCGTCGGTCTTCACGCGCGAGACGAAGCTGCCGTCGTCGAGCGAGAGGAAATGCACATAGCCCTGGTAGTCGCCCACCACGACCGCGTGGCCAAGCACGGCCGGCACGCTCACGTCGCGGTTCTTCAGCTTGTCGGTGCTCCAGGTCTGGTCGCCGGTCGAAACGCTGTACGCCTTCACGACCGACCAGTCGTCGCCGCCCACCACCGTGGTGTCGTCCTGAGCGATCCCGCTCGTGCTCGAGAACGCCTTCTCCCACATCGCACGGCCCGAGTTGGCGTCGAAGCAACCCAGTTGCCCCTGGAACGTGACCGCGCACGTGGTGGCGCCGACGAGCGTGGGCGGACCGCTCACGTCATTGATGCGCTCGACTTCGGTCACGCCCTTCGGATAGGACACCGGCGTTTCCCAGAACGCATCGCCGTTTTGCAGGTTGATCGCCGCGAACGCGCCGCCCGGGAAGCCCGCGAGCACGGCCTGGTCGCCCGCGAACGTCATGCCCGCGGACACGCGCAGGTTGAGCGGCACCGCACGGTTGCGATAGACCCACTTCTGCTCGCCGGTCTGCGCGTTGAACGCGACAATCTGGCCATCGATGGTGCGCACGATCACCAGACCGTTGCCAACCAGCGGCGGCGAGATAACCTCGCCCGGCGCCTTGGCTTGCCACGAGAGCTTGCCATTGGCGTCGAGCACGTACACGTTGCCCTTCAGGCCGCCGACAGCCGTGAGATTGCCGTCGCTGCCGACACCCGCCGAGATATCGTCCTTGAGCTTCGTGCGCCACACGTCCTTGCCGGTCTGCGCATCGATCTTCGCGACCGAGCCGTTCTCGCCGGCGGCGTAAACAGCGTCGCCCACGGCGACCGGCGAGAACAGGTAGCGACCCGCCTTGCCGACGCTCGACTTCCACACCTGCTGGACATCCAGCACCGGCTTGAACTCGGTCAGCGGCACCGGTACGCGACGCTCGTCTTTGGTGGACGAGCAAGCCGCCAGCGCGAGGACGGTCATCGCACAGGCGACAGGTACAACGGTTCGTTTCAGCAAATTCATCGGTGAACGAAGCATGAATGGAGTTGGTTTAGCTGTTTATATTCACGGGCGGGCAGCGCGGCTTGCTTAGCCGCCCAGCGCGTCGAGCTTGAACTGGATCAACTGGCGCTCGGAGGCATCGCTCTTGGGCAAGCTGTCGAGCGCGAGCTTGTAGGCCGTGCGCGCATCGTCGCGTTTGCCGGCTGCCGCGAGCAGGTCGCCGCGGCCATCCGCGACGATCCCCTTGAACGGCCCCGTATCCGGTTGCGGAATCAGCGCGAGGCCCTGATCGTAGGCCTTTTCGTCGAGCAGGACGGAGGCAAGGCGGATCTTCGCGATCTGGCGGAACTCCTCGTCCTTCGCGTGATCGGCCGCCCACTGCAATTGCGCCTTCGCGCCCGCGGTGTCACCCGCCATGTAGAGCGCCTTGCCCACGCCAAGCGCGGTCATCTGCGCATACGCGGTGCGGCCAAAGCGGTCTTCCATGTCAGTCGCAATGCGCGTGAGCTGCGCTTTGTCGCCGCCGGCCGACGCCTGCTGCACCTGGTCGTACAGCACCGCGGCCTCAGCGGCCTGACGGCGCTGCCAGAAGTTCCAGCCGTTCCACGCAGCGAGCGCGAGCAGAACGATCAGCACGATCCACGTAGTGATGTTGCCCCACTGCGTCCACCATGCCTTGAAACTCTCGATCGATTCCTGTTCGTCGTGGTAACTCATCGCGTAGCGATTCCTTGTTTATTCTGAAGCCCGTTGCCGGACGCGCCACGAACACCGTTCGGGCACGCCGCGGACATCGGCCAAATGCGTCGATCGCACGTCGATGACAGCTGCTTGCGCACCGCCATCCAAGACGGCTCCATCAGTCGTCGCCGTCTTCGGCGGATGCAACCATCGCATTGATTAGATATTCGGTCAAGTCTTCGAGTGCTACCGTCTGTTGCTCGCTGCGAGCCGCTTCGGCGCCACCGCGTAGCGCCTTCACACCCGCTACGCCCTTGGCCACTTCGTCTTCGCCAAGCACCACGGCGAACGCCGCGCCGCTTGCATCCGCGCGCTTCATCTGCGACTTGAAGCTCGCGGGCTGACCGTCGGCGCTGCAGTGGAGGATGACATCGAGACCGGTGTCGCGCAGGCGCTCGGCGACGATGAACGCCTGCTCGCGTGCCGCGTCGCCCTGGTGCACGACGTAGACGTCGCAACCGTCGTCTTCCGGCACGAGGTCCTCTTCCTTGAGCAACTCCAGAATGCGCTCGACGCCCATGGCCCAGCCGCAAGCCGCCGTGGGCTTGCCGCCAAGCTGCTCGATCAGCGGATCGTAGCGGCCGCCGGCCGCCACCGTGCCCTGCGCGCCGAGCTTGTCGGTGATCCACTCGAACACGGTCAGATTGTAGTAATCGAGCCCGCGCACGAGACGCGGGTTGATCTTGAACGGAATGTTGTTCGCCTTGAGCAGGCGCTGCAGTCCTTCGAAGTGCGCAAGCGACTCCTCGCCGAGGAAGTCGATCAGCTTCGGCGCGTTGTTCGCAACTTCCTGCAGCGCAGGGTTCTTCGTGTCGAGCACGCGCAGCGGGTTCGTGTACAGGCGGCGCTTGCCGTCTTCGTCGAGCAGATCGACGTGCTGCTCGAGATACTTGATGAGCTCGACGCGATGCGCAGCGCGCTCTTCGGCGAGACCCAGCGAGTTGATCTCGAGCTTGATGCCGGTCAGACCGAGGTCGTCCCAGAGACGCTGGCACATCAGAATGATTTCCGCGTCAGCATCGGGGCCCGCGAAGCCGAGCGCTTCCACGCCGACCTGATGGAACTGGCGATAGCGGCCGCGCTGCGGACGCTCGTGACGGAACATCGGGCCGATGTACCACAGGCGCTTCGGGCCGTCGTAGAGCATGTTGTGCTCGATCGACGCGCGTACGACTGCCGCCGTGTTCTCCGGGCGCATCGTCAGGTTCTCGCCGTTGAGCGCGTCGGTGAAGCTGTACATCTCCTTTTCGACGATGTCGGTCACTTCGCCGATGCCGCGCGTGAAGAGCTGCGTATGCTCGACGATCGGCGTGCGGATGTTCTGGTATCCGTACGAACGGAGCATGGACTTCACGGTGGTTTCGAAGAAGTCCCACAGCCCTGCTTCCTGCGGCAGGATGTCGTTCATGCCCTTCACGCCGGTCAGCTTTTCCGGCTTTCTTTTCTGTTCAGTCATTGCGTTGCGAGTTTGCTTGCGAATGGCGATGTGCGGTTGTGCCTGGAAACGGTACTCGGGAGCGCGGCGCTCAGGCCGGCACTTCTGCCTTGCCGTACTTGCGCGCGACGTAGTCGCTCACGATCTGCTGGAATTCTTCTGCGATGTGCTCGCCGCGCAGCGTCTTGACCTTCTCGCCGTCGACGAAGACCGGAGCCGCGGGATTCTCGCCCGAGCCCGGCAGGCTGATGCCGATGTTCGCATGCTTGGACTCGCCCGGGCCGTTCACGATGCAGCCCATCACGGCAACGTTCATCGTCTCGACACCGGGGTACTCGTCGCGCCACACGGGCATTTGCGCGCGCAGATAGTTCTGGATCCGCGAAGCGAGCTCCTGGAACAGCGTGCTGGTCGTGCGGCCGCAACCCGGGCACGCGATGACCATCGGCGTGAACGAGCGCAGGCCCATCGTTTGCAAAATTTCCTGTCCGACCACGACTTCGCCAGTGCGCGGGGCACCCGGCTCCGGCGTGAGCGAAATACGGATGGTGTCGCCAATGCCCTGCTGGAGCAGCACCGAGAGCGCCGCCGTCGACGCGACGATGCCCTTCGAGCCCATGCCCGCTTCGGTCAGGCCAAGGTGCAGCGCGAACTCGCAACGCCTGGCGAGTTCCCGGTAGACGGCGATCAGGTCCTGTACGCCGCTGACCTTGCACGACAGGATGATCTTGTCGCGGCCGAGGCCGAGTTCGACGGCGCGTTCGGCCGAGCCGATGGCCGACTGAATGAGCGCTTCATACATCACGCTCTGCGCTTCCCACGGCTGCTTGCGCTCTGCGTTCTCGTCCATCATGCGTGCGAGCAGATCCTGGTCGAGGCTGCCCCAGTTCACGCCAATGCGCACCGGCTTGTCGTACTTGATGGCGGCTTCGATCATCTGTGCGTACTGCGTGTCGCGCTTGGCGCCCTGCCCGACGTTGCCCGGGTTGATGCGGTACTTCGAGAGCGCCTCGGCGCACGCCGGATAGTCGCGCAGCAACAGGTGGCCGTTGTAGTGGAAGTCGCCGACGAGCGGCACCGTCACGCCCATGCGGTCGAGCTGCTCGCGCACATGCGGCACGGCTGCGGCCGCCTCAGGCGTGTTCACCGTGATACGCACGAGTTCCGAACCAGCCTGCGCCAGTTCCTTGATCTGGATGGCGGTACCGATCGCGTCTGCGGTATCGGTATTGGTCATCGACTGCACGCGCACCGGCGCGTCGCCGCCGATCGTCACCAGCTGGCCGCCCCAGCGCACATGCACGGCGTGCGACTTGCGGCGCGGCGCGTGGCCGCCGAGGACCGGCTCGCTGGAACAAATCTGGCTGTTGCTGGACGAGGATTGCGTTTCGCTTTGCATCGAAGAGCCCATTTACACCTCGCGCGCGCCGCGACTGTCGACTTGCGGACAGCGCGCGAATTGAAAAAGCATCGCGGCCCGCTATCCGGCCGCAATGCGCGTCATGTCTTTATCAGGGCAGCACGAAGCGCGCGACATTGCCACGCGCCGACGCATACTTCGATGCGTCGACCGGCTGACCGTCGATGGTCATCGACTCGATGCCGGCCTTGTTGCCCACCGTAATCTTGAGCGGCTCGACACCGGAGATCTCACGCCCATCATTGGCGTGGACCAGTCCGGAGAAGAGCTCCTTGCCATCTTTCTGGCGCACGCTGACCCAGGAATCCTGCGTCACGCGAATCGCGAACGTCGAAGTGCCAGGCGCCGCCGAAACCGAAGCCGCTTGTTCCGTTGCCGCGGCTGCCACCGCTGGCGTGCTCGCCGCTGCCGCGTTCGCGGCAGGCGCCGCGCTTGCCGGCGCGGCCTGGGCAGCCAGCGATGCACTCGCCGCACCCTGAACGGCAGAGGCTGCGCCGCTGACCTGGCCATTGACCTGGCCATTGACCTGACCGCTTGCCTGAGCGTTCGCGGCCTCGCCACCCTGCGCGCCGGCCCCTTCCGTGCCCTGCCCGGCCGCTGCGCTCGTCGTCGCGCCCTCGGCCACCGTCGCTGAAGACGCGCTCGATTCACTGCTTGCGTTGCTAGTCGTGCCGCTCGCCATCGACTTCAGGCGCGCGAACCATGCCGACGAATCGACGCTGTTCGTATGCCACATCGAAATGCCGATCACCGCGACGACGACGATCGCCAAGCCCCACAGCCACGACGCACGGCGTCGCGGCGTGCGCACCCCGCCGCCCAGCGAGAGCGAGACGCGCCCGCGCGGCAGGTCCGCGCCCGCCGATGCGGGCATCGACAGATCCGGCTGCGGCACGCCACGCTCGCGGCGCAGCGCCTGAGTGAGCGGCGCGGGATCGGCGCCGAGCAGCTTCGCATAGGCACGCACCACGCCGAGTGCGAACGTTGCATCCGGCAGATGGCTGATGTCGCCCGCCTCAAGCTCGCGCAGCTTCGAAACCGACACCTTCAGACGCGCCGAGACGTCCTCGACCGACCAGCCCTTCGCCTGGCGCAGCTGCGCGAGGCGCACCCCCACTGCGGCGAGCGTGTCGGGCACCACCTGCACCGGCGATGGCGAGCCGTCGGATCCCGAACGGCCTGCGTTGGCCTCTGTTCCGTCTGTCCCGAAAGGGTGCTGCGGCTCGCTCATCCCAAAGTCCTTGCGTCGATTCTTTTCTATCCCGGAACCGGCGGGCGCGCTGCGCCCGGCCCCGATTCGCAGACCGTTTATAACAAAATGCGCGGCTACTGTGCCGCATCCGATCGCTTCTGCAACGTTTCTTGTCAAACTCGCTTGCAATACTGCGTCATTCCCCGCGCAGCTGCACCGACACTGCCTTTCGTGCCCCGCTTCTACTGTGTTATCACCCTTTTTTGCCTTACCCCGAGTCCACTGCGTTCAGTGCCGAACCGGATGGACGTCGATCACCTTGCGGGCGGTGCGCTCGGCCAGGCGCGTGCGGTCCTTCACCTCGCCTGCGAGCTGGCCGCAGGCCGCGTCGATGTCGTCGCCGCGCGTCTTGCGCACGGTCGTGACGACGCCCGCATCCATCAGGATCTGCGCGAAGCGCTTGATCTGGTCCGATTTCGAGCGCAGCAGGCCCGACTCGGGGAACGGGTTGAACGGAATCAGGTTGAATTTGCACGGCACGTCACGCGTTACCGCGAGCAATTGGCGTGCGTGCTCTTCCGTGTCGTTGACGCCGTCGAGCATGCAGTACTCGAACGTGATGAAGTCTCGCGGCGCAACCAACAGGTACCGCTGGCAGGCGGCCATCAGCTCGCGCAGCGGATACTTGCGGTTCAGCGGCACGAGCTCGTCGCGCAACGCGTCGTTGGGCGCATGCAGCGACACCGCGAGCGCGACCGGCAGGTCGGCGCCGAGGCGGTCCATCATGGGCACGACACCCGAGGTCGAAAGCGTGACGCGCCGGCGCGACAGGCCGTAGGCGTTGTCGTCGAGCATCAGGCGCATCGCGGGCACGACCGCGTCGTAGTTCAGGAGCGGCTCGCCCATGCCCATCATCACGACATTCGTGACGACGCGCTCGCCCTTGCCCTCACCGCCGGTCGCGCGGCCGCCAGCCTCGCCAAGGAGCGACGCGCGCAGGGCGAACTCCGCCATGCGCAGCTGGCCGATGATCTCGGCCGTGGTGAGATTGCGTGAAAAACCTTGCTTGCCGGTCGAGCAGAACCGGCAATTCACCGCGCACCCCGCCTGTGACGACACGCACAGCGTGCCGCGCGTTTCTTCGGGGATGAACACGGTCTCGACCGCGTTGCCGTTGCCGACGTCCACGAGCCACTTGCGCGTGCCGTCGGAGGAGACGTTGTCGGAAATGATCTCGGGCATGCCGATCGAGGCGCGCCCTTTTAGCTTCTCGCGCAGCGATTTGGCCAGATCCGTCATGCCGTCGAAGTCGGCGGCATTGTATTGATGAATCCAGCGCTGAAGCTGTTTGGCGCGAAACGGCTTCTCGCCCAGGCTCTCGCAATATGCGACAAGCCCTTGGGCGTCGAGATCGAGAAGGTTGACGGTGGAACTGCTCGTCATGTCGAATCCTGCCATTTCAGTGCGAGAGCGCGTTCACCGCCGGTTTCGAGGAAACCCGGCACCGACAGTGAACGTCATCGCCGTTCGCGACCCTATGCTACCTTGAACTACCGCTTACTCTTGCTGCTTAGCGCGAGTAAACGTTGACTTCCGGGAAGAAGAACGCGATTTCGACGCGAGCCGTTTCAACGGCGTCCGAGCCGTGAACTGCGTTGGCGTCGATGCTGTCCGCGAAGTCGGCGCGGATCGTGCCCTTCTCCGCCTTCTTCGGGTCGGTCGCGCCCATCAGGTCGCGGTTCTTCAGGATGGCGTTCTCGCCTTCCAGAACTTGAATCTGCACCGGGCCCGAGATCATGAACTCAACGAGGTCCTTGAAGAACGGACGCTCTGCGTGAACAGCATAGAACTTCTCGGCGTCAGCGCGCGAGAGGTGGACCATGCGCGAGGCAACGATCTTCAGGCCAGCGTTTTCGAAGCGGCTGTAGATCTGGCCGATCACGTTCTTTGCCACTGCGTCCGGCTTGATAATCGACAGGGTGCGTTCGAGCGCCATAAAAACTCCAGAAAATTAAGAGGTTACAGATTCAAATGAATCCGCAATTGTAGCATGTTCCCATGTATGATTGCGATTGAACCCCGATAGGCCGACAGACTTGGCCTCGCTGGCGCAAAGGCCGCGCCGCCGGGCTTTTCAGTACCAATTAAGCATGGGAGGCTACGCTCTCAAACGTAGCGAAACTGTGTGGCGCCCCGTTGAAACTCTGGGACGCCGCGCATATCTTAAGAGGGAGCGGATCGCGCAAGCGCCGCGCACCGCCTGCCACGCGTCTCACGCAAGGAGAAAGCATGAACGAGTACCCCTACAACTTCGGTCGCGGCGGCACTGTCGTCTCCGCCGAGACTCGCAACCGCGTACTGCGCAACACCTACTGGCTGCTCGCGCTGTCGATGGTGCCGACGGTGCTCGGCGCGTGGGTGGGCGTCACCACGGGCTTCTCGCTGTTTGCCGCCACCAGCCCCACGATGAGCCTGCTCGCGTTCTTCGCGATCGCTTTCGGTTTCATCTTCGCCATCGAGCGCACCAAGAACAGTTCGCTCGGCGTGTTCGTGCTGCTGGGCTTCACGTTCTTCATGGGCCTGATGCTCTCGCGGCTGCTGGCGTTCATTCTCGGTTTCTCGAACGGCGCGTCGCTGATCATGCTGGCGTTCGGCGGCACCGGCATCATCTTCGCCACCATGGCGACCGTCGCCACTGTCAGCAAGCGCGACTTCTCCGGGCTCGGCAAGTGGCTGTTCATGGGTGTGATCGTGATCCTGCTCGCAGGCATTGCGAACATGTTCCTGCAACTGCCCGCGCTGATGCTCACGGTGTCCGTGCTGGCCATCGCGATCTTCTCGGCCTATATGCTGTTCGACGTCCAGCGCGTCGTGAACGGCGGCGAGACCAACTACATCACGGCTACGCTCGCGATCTACCTGGACCTCTACAACGTATTCACGAACCTGCTCGCAATCCTCGGCATTTTCGGCGGCAATCGTAACTAAGCTCCGCAGGGCCGGCCGGACCTGTTCCGGCCCTCGCCCACAAGCAAAAAGCCCATGACTCGCGTCATGGGCTTTTTTTCGTCCGCGGCGCATCGCCCGCCACGCAACGCAGACCGCTTATTGTGGGCTTAGAGGGCGAGCCAGTCGAAGCCTTCGCCTTGCGTGGCGACTCCGATTTCAGTGGCCGCGTTGCCGAGCACGGCCGCCATGGCTGCGCGCGCGAGTTCCGGCGTGTTGTTTTGCTGGCTCAGGTGCGCCGCAACTAGATGCCGCAACTTCGAGCGATCGAGCGCCGCGAGAATGCCGCCCGCCGCCTCGTTGTTCAAGTGGCCATGCGAGCCGCCAATGCGTGCCTTGAGCGACGCCGGATAACGGCTCGCCGCAAGCATCCCGACGTCGTGATTGCATTCGAGCACGAGCGCGTCGCAGCCGCTCAGGACGGCGTTGATGTGCGGCGTCGACTCGCCGACGTCGGTCAGCACGCCAAGCCGGTTCGCGCCGTCACTGAAGACGAATTGCAACGGCTCGCGTGCATCGTGCGGCACGGTGTAAGGCAGCACGCCAAGCGCGCCAATTTCGACCACCTCGTCGCCCCAGAGAACGTTGAACTCGACGCCCGCGTCGTCGGCGCCCACTGCCTGCGCCGTGCCCCAACTCATGTAGAGCGGAATCGACCAGCGGCGCGCCAGTGTCAGCGCGCTGCCGATATGGTCGCTGTGTTCGTGGGTGATGAGAATTGCGCTGAGCGTGTCGGCGGCAAGGCCCACCCGGGCGAGCCGCCGCTCGACTTCTTTCGCGGAGAATCCGCAGTCGAGCAGCACGCGCGTGGGCGTCGCGCCGCCATCTGCTTCCACGACCAGTGCATTGCCCTCGCTGCCGCTGCCGAGGCTCGCAAAGCGCACAGCGCGTTCAGTTCAACTGGGCGTGCAGCGCGGTGACGATGCGCTGCGCGTCCGACGAGGTATCCACCTGTCCGTTCGGGTTGAGCACCGCCACCTGGGTCGAGTTGCCGCTCGAACGCACCGAAATCATGATCTCCGGCCCCTGATCCTTTGCCGCCTTCTTCGGGTTGTAGAACAGCTTGCCGAGCAGGCCGTCGCCCTTGAGTTCCTGCATGGAATCGGCGTAGCGCACGTAGTAGATGCCCTTCTCGCGGTCACGGTTGTCGACCGTGAAATTGGTGCGGTCGAGCGCGAGGCCCACGCGCAGCCATGCCGTGTCGAACGCCTCGGGCAAATCGAGCGTCGTGCCGTCGGTGCCGGCCACAACCTTGGCCGCGGAGGACGACGGACGCGCATCGGTCAGCAGTTGCTTGGCCTGCGCGTCGGTCAGGCCGAACTTCTGCATGACCTTGTCGAGGAACGCTGCCTCAAGGGCAGGATCGCGCGGGCGCTCAACCCACTTCGACGAGGTCTTGTCCTGGCCGGTCAACATTTCTTCCATCGCGCTGTGCGTGATCGAAATGTCGGTCTGGCCGTTGGTGCCGCGCGTAACCAGCGTGCGGAACTTGTCGCGCGTGCCCGACGAGTACGCAAAATCGACCACGCGGCCGATCGTGCGGCGGAACCAGTCGTCCGGAATATTGGCGCGGTTTTCGGCCCAGTCCGTGGTCATGATGCCCGTGGACGGCGAGTCGGTCGTGAGCGTGAAACCGTTGTCGGTCCAGAATTCCTGCAGTTGCGGCCAGACGTCGTCGGGCGAGCGGCCGTCGATCACGAGCCAGCGGCGGTCGCCGTCGCGCTCGACGTGCATGCCAAGCGGATCCTGCGCATTCGGCACACCGAGCGTGGCGTTGCCCGCGCTCGTGACGCTGCGCTGCGCAGCACCGCCCAGCGCCACCGTGGGCGGCGGCGCGATGTACTTCTGGTCGGTCGGCACCGCCGACAGGTCCTGCGGCACCGCCAATGCCGGCGCGCTTGCCGTCTCTTTGTAGTTGACGCGATCCGACGCGAACATGTCGTTCAGCGACTCACAACCTGCGAGCGATCCGAGTGCGAGCGCCAGCACCGCCATGCGGGTTGCGTGGAGGGAAAGAACGGGATGTTTCATGTGGACCTTCGTAATACGGGAACGCCAAGCCTTGACCTGGACATGCCAGGAAATCTGTCGTCGATTGTGTCGTCGATTTGGGCGCGTGGCTCGTGGCGGCGTCGGTTGAAAATACGGCGTTCTCGGCTGGATCGGGCTTGAGCCGATCAGCCGATCAGGCCAGCTTCGCGCAGCGCCGTGCGCACCACGTCGTGGTAGCGCGCGTCGAGCGGCGTGAGCGGCAGACGGATGCCGCCCTCAATGCGGCCGAGTTCCTGCAGTGCCCACTTCACCGGAATCGGGTTCGATTCGATGAACAGATTCTTGTGCAGCGACAACAGCTTCAAGTGAATCGCGCGCGCGGTTTTCGCGTCGCCTTCGAGCGCGGCGCGGCACAGCTCGCTCATCTGGCGCGGCGCGACGTTCGCGGTCACCGAAATATTGCCGTGGCCGCCCAGCAGCATCAGCGCGATCGCGGTGGGATCGTCGCCGCTGAAGATCTTGAAGCCTTCCGGCGCGTGCTTGATCAGATGCGCGGCGCGGTCGATGTTGCCCGTGGCTTCCTTCACGCCGACGATGCCCGGCACCTGCGCGAGGCGCAGGATCGTCTCGTTCGACATGTCCGCGACCGTGCGGCCCGGCACGTTGTAGAGCATAACAGGCAGGTCCACCGCTTCCGCGATCGTCGCGAAATGGCGGTACATGCCTTCCTGGGTCGGCTTGTTGTAATAGGGCACGACCTGGAGCGATGCCTGCGCGCCGACACTCTTCGCGTGTTTCGTGAGCTCGATCGCCTCGGCCGTGGAATTGCCGCCGGCGCCGGCGATGATTGGCATACGGCCCGCGGCGTGCTCAACCGCCGTCTTGACCATCAGGATGTGCTCTTCGACGTCCAGCGTGGCGGACTCGCCGCTCGTGCCGACGACGACGATTGCATCCGTCCCCTCTTCCACGTGCCAGTCGATCAGTTTGCGAAATGCCGGCAGATCGAGGCTGCCGTCTTCGTGCATGGGGGTGACGATCGCGGGAATGCTGCCGCGCAACGTAATGCCGTGCTGGGTGCCGTTAGCCATGAAACTTCAAAAGAATGAGTACGTTAAACCGCGATTGTAGCGGATTAGCTGGTCAGATCGTAACGCACCAGGGGTAGTACCTGAGGCGCCGCGCTGTTACCGGTTCTTTCCACCGTATCCGCGCCGTTCTGACGGGCAAAATTTTCCGCCGATGGTGAGTGTGCCGGGCGCATCTCGCGCACCGCACAGATGCGCTGGACGAACGCCTCCCGGGGTTGCGGGAGAAATCCGTCCTGGTAAGCGATCACGCGCAGCGCAGGCGTGCAGGCCGCCAGCAACTCGCCCGGCGCCAGCAGGAATGCCGGGTTCGAAGGTTTGCCGACAGTCTCGTTGCCTTGCGCGAAAGTTTCGTAGATCAGCACGCCGCCCGGCGCGAGCGCGTCGATGAGACGCGGCATGAGCGGACGATACAGATAATTCGTGACGATAATTCCCGCAAAACGCGCATCGTCCGGGAGCGGCCAGGGCGCGCCTTCGAGGTCGCACTCGAGCGTCGCGATGCCGGCCACGTCGCGCATCGTCGCGAGCGCGGCGGCGTCGCGGTCGAGCGCCGCAACCGGATGGCCACGGGCCGCAAACCAGCGCGCATGACGCCCCGCCCCCGAGGCGACGTCGAGCACCGTGCCGCCCGGCGCGATCAGGTGCGCCCACTGGCGCACCCAGCCGGACGGCTCGGAGAGCCCCGCATGCGTCACTCCGGGGCTCGCCAGCCCGGAATGCAGCCCCTGATGGGCCAGCCCCTTGGGCGCTAGCGGCGCGCCGCCGCCGGAGGTGGGCGTCATCGCGAGTGCCTGCCTTAGTTGTACGAGAGGCCCATCGCCTCACGCACGTCGCGCATGGTCTCGTTGGCGAACTTGCGCGCCTTGTCGCAACCATCGGCCACGATCGCGCGCAACAGTGACGGATCGTCCATGTACTTCTGCGCGCGCTCGAGCATCGGCTGCTGCTCGCGCAGAATGCCTTCGATCACCGGCTGCTTGCACTCGAGGCAACCGATGCCAGCCGTGCGGCAACCCTTCTGCACCCATTCGTGCGTCGCTTCGTCGGTGTAGACCTGATGCAGCTGCCACACCGGGCACTTGTCCGGATCGCCCGGATCGGTGCGCCGCACGCGCGCCGGGTCGGTCGGCATGGTGCGGACCTTCTTCGTGATCGACTCGGCGTCCTCGCGAAGCCCGATCGTGTTGCCGTAGGACTTCGACATCTTCTGGCCGTCGAGGCCCGGCATGCGCGAGGCCTCGGTCAGCAGCACCTGCGGCTCCGGCAGGATGATCTTGCGCGAGCCTTCGAGGTACCCGAACAGGCGCTCGCGGTCGCTCATCGACAGGCTCTGCGACTCGGACAGCATGGCGCGCGCCTGCTCGAGCGCCTCTTCATTGCCTTCCTGCTGATAGGCGTTGCGCAGCTCGTGATAGAGCTTCGAGCGCTTGCCGCCGAGCTTCTTCGCGGCCTCGTTGGCTTTCTCTTCGAAGCCCGGCTCGCGGCCATACATGTAGTTGAAGCGCCGCGCCATTTCGCGCGCCATCTCGACGTGCGGCACCTGGTCCTCGCCCACCGGCACGAGCGAGGCGCGGTACAGCAGGATGTCGGCGGCCATGAGCACGGGATAGCCGAGGAAGCCGTAGGTGCCGAGATCCTTGTCGCGCAGCTTCTCGATCTGCTCCTTGTAGGTGGGCACGCGCTCGAGCCAGGACAGCGGCGTGCTCATGCCGAGCAGCAGCGCGAGCTCTGCGTGCTCGGGCACGCGGCTCTGGATGAACAGCGTCGACTGATTCGGGTCGATGCCGGAAGCCAGCCAGTCGATCAGCACGTCCCACACGTTCTTCTCGATCACCTCAGGCGTTTCGTAGTGCGTCGTGAGCGCGTGCCAGTCGACCACGCAGAAGAAACACGGGTACTCGGACTGAAGCCGCACCCAGTTTTTCAGCACACCGTGATAGTGGCCGAGGTGCAGCGACCCGGTGGGCCGCATGCCGGAGAAGATACGGTCTGGGAACATGATGTTATGAAAAGAGCGATACAAGGGGAGTAAGGATAGCCGTCACCGCGTCGTAGCCGAGAGACACGAGCGGACGCAGCCAGAAGCGCGTAAAGACGCCGCTCACGAGGAGCGCCATCACGATGATGAAACCATAGGGCTCGAGGCGCGAGAGCGCAATGCTCGCGCGCGTGGGCAAGAGCGCTGCAAGCACGCGGCCACCGTCGAGCGGCGGCAACGGAAAGAGGTTCAACACGCCGAGCACCAGATTCACGCCGATGCCGGCGGCAGCCATGCGCGTGAAGAACGGCTCCTGAACGCCGGACACCGCCAGCGCCACGCCGAACACACCCCACACGATCGACTGCACGAAGTTGCAGGCCGGCCCGGCCGCGGCAACCCACAGCGTGCCCCAGCGCGGATTGCGCAGGTTGCCGAACGAAATCGGCACCGGCTTGGCGTAGCCGAACACGAAGGCGCCGCTCGTCAGGAAATAGAGAATGAGCGGCATGGCGATCGTGCCGACCGGATCGATATGGCGCATCGGATTCAGCGACACGCGGCCCAGCACGTAGGCGGTGTTGTCGCCGAGCAGGCGCGCAACGTATCCGTGGGCGGCTTCGTGCAGCGTGATCGCGAAGATCACGGGCAAGGCGTAGACGACGAGCGTCTGAATGATGTTGTCTTCCATGGCGCCGTATTGTAACAACGCGCTGTCTATGCGGAACCGACGCGCGAAACCGATGCGACGGCGTATGTGAGAACTGCGCCCACCGCGCGCATCAGGCCGGCTCCTCGAGCCCGAACGGCGCCAGGTCGCCCAGCCCCGCGCGCACGAGCACGGGCTCCTCGCCCGTGAGATCGATGACGCTCGACGACTCGCGCGGGCACGCTCCGCCGTCGATCACGAGATCGAGCTGCTTCTCGAGGCGCTCGCGGATTTCGTCGGGGTCGTTGAGCGCCTCGGTGTCGGGGGGCAGAATCAGCGTCGAGGCGAGCAGCGGCTCGCCCAACTCCTCGAGGATCGCGAGCGGAATCGCGTGACCCGGCACGCGCAGCCCGATGGTCTTGCGCGAGGGATGCGAGAGCCGCCGCGGCACTTCCTTCGTCGCTTCCAGCACGAACACGTAGGGTCCCGGCGTCACCGACTTGATGAGCCGGTACTGGCGGTTGTCCACCATCGCGAAATTCGCAAGCTCGGAGAGATCGCGCACCATCAGCGAGAGCAGCGCCTTGTCGTTGAGGCCGCGGATGCGCCGCAGACGCTCGGCGGCCGGCTTGTCGTCGATGCGCGCGGCAAGCGCGTAGCTCGAATCGGTGGGCAGCGCGATCACGCCGCCATCGCGGATGATCTGCACGGCCTGCTTGACGAGGCGCGGCTGCGGGTTCTCTGGGTGAAGCCGAAAAAACTGTGACATGGCAGTAATCAGCTGACGATGGCAAGGCGGAACGTGAAGCGCGACGCGAAATTCCGGTGCAACCGCGCGCGCAGCGAGACGAGCAGGACAACGGGGAAACGAAGCGCGGCGGGCCGCACAGTGGCTCAGGAACGGCGGATGTGGGCCACGCGGAGGGCGCGGCCTACAGCCATCGCTCCCAGACAGGCTTGAGACTGGAAGGCAGCGGCGGCAGCGAGCCCGGCATGATCGCATCCGGGCCGGGGGCGTGAAAATCCGAGCCGCGCGACGCCTCGAAGCCGAAGCGGCGGGCGACGGCGGCGTACTCGCCGTACTGGTCGGGCGTATGGCTGCCCGTGACGACTTCGATAGCCTTGCCGCCCAGATCGATGAACTCGCCAAAGAAGGTATCGAATTCGAGCGGCGTGTAGTGGTAGCGGCCGGGGTGTGCGACTACCGCCTCGCCGCCCGCGGCCTTGATCCAGGCAACGGCGTCCGCCAGTTTGGCCCAGCGGTGCGAGACATAGCCGGGCTTGCCCTCGCCCAGGCAGCGCGTGAACGCGTCTTGAGTATTCTGGGCACGCCCCGATTCCACGAGAAAGCGCGCAAAATGCGTGCGCGAAATCAGGTCGGGATTCGAGACATACCGGAGCGCACCTTCGTAGGCGTTCGGGATGCCGAGCGTCTCCAGACGTTCGCCGATCGCCTCGGCGCGCGCGGCGCGGCCGTTGCGCGTGCGCGCGAGCCCGTCGACCAGCGCCTTGCACTCGGGATCGACGTGCAGGCCGACGATGTGTACCGTGCGCGACGCCCACGTGACCGAAATCTCGACGCCGGTGAGATAGCGCATGCCGAGCGCTTCGGCGGCTGCACGCGCCTCACGCTGGCCGCCCAGCTCGTCGTGATCGGTGAGCGCCCACAGCGTCACGCCGCCCGCCTTCGCCAGCTGCGCAACGGCAGCCGGGGCCATCTGGCCGTCGGAGACTGTGGAGTGACAATGGAGATCGGCGTTCATCGCAGGCTTAAAAGGAGTAACAGCCCATTTTACTGCAATGCGACGAAGGCGTCGCAGGCGTCCGGCCGGCCGGGGTCTGGACCGGCGCACAGCGGCGGGAAAGCTAGCCGGCGCAGAACGCCTCGATGAGGTGAGCGACGGCTTCGGGCTGATCGTGATGGACCATGTGGCCCGCGTCGTCGATAAAGCGCTCGCGCCAGTCAGGAAATGCCTCGAAGCGCTTCTTGAACTCGCCGATGGGCACCTTGCCCGCGATGCGCGCGAGCGTCTCCGACTGCCTGGCTTCGACATGCAACACCTTCGCCCGCACGCATGCCCAGACCGCCATGATCTCTTCGAGGCGATACAGCACCGGGTTGACCATCTTGTGTGCGGGGTCACCGAGCAACATATAGCCGCCCTCGCCATGCTGGCCGCTTGCACCATCCACCGGCTTCGACCAGTGCTGAGCGAGAAAGCGGGCACGCGCAGGCACGAGGCGCGGGTTCGTCTTCACGAGCCGCGCGGCCACGTCGTCGAGCGTCGCGTAGGGGCGCAATTGCGGCGGCGTGCGCATTTCGTCGAGCCATTGCCGCACGCGGCCGGGCGCCTGCGCAGACACGGTCGCCGGCATGCCGAAGCCCTCCAGATCGACCACGCGCCGCACGCGCTCGGGCCGCACGCCGGCATAGAAGCACACGACGTTCGCGCCGAGACTGTGTCCGACGAGGTTCACTTCACCTCGAGGCGCGTAATGCTCGAGCAGCGCGTCCAGATCGGCGACGTAATCGTGGAACCAGTAGCTGCCCCCGCCCTGCTGCGCCGCCGGCCAGTCGGACAAGCCGAAGCCGCGCATATCGGGCGCGATCACCTGCCAGTTGCCGCCGAGCGCGTCGACGACGAACTGAAACGAGGCAGCCACGTCCATCCAGCCATGCAGCATGAAGAGCATGGGCGCGTTTTCGGCGCCCCAGCGACGCACGTGCAGGCGGATGCCGTTCACGTCGACGAATTCGGATCGGGAAAGATTCATTGCGCTCGCGCAAAAAAACAAAAAACAAAAAACGAATGATCGTTCGATTATATCGGCACACTCTGACGGATGGGCTAGCGCCCTTTCACTTTTCTTCTGCGTCGCGGCGGGCGGCGGATTCGCTCGCCGCGGCGGCGTCCTGCGCCGCCAGTGTGTCGAGCTCGGCCTGATCGAAGCCCGCCGAGCGGCGCGCCTCGAAATTGAAGGGTCCGCGCATGCGTGGCGCGTTGTACCGCGCGGCGAGCGCGAGCCATGCCGCGTGCGGATCGAAACCGCGCGCCTCGCATAAATAGCGGAACCAGTGATTGCCGATACGCACGTGCCCGACCTCGTCGCGCAGGATGATGTCGAGGATCGTGGCGGACTCGTCGTCGCCGGCCTGCTTCAGGCGCGCGCGGATAGGCGGCGAGGCGTCGAGGCCGCGCGCCTCCAGCACGCGCGGCACGAGCGCCATGCGCGCGAGCACGTCGTCACTGGTGCGCTCGCACATCTCCCAAAGGCCGTTGTGCGCCGGAAAATCGCCGTAGGCATGGCCGTAGTCGGCGAGCCGCTGGCGCAGCAGCGAGAAGTGATACGCCTCCTCTGCCGCGACACGGAGCCAGTCGGCGTAGAAAGCGTCGGGCAGGTTTGCGAAGCGCCACACGGCGTCGAGCGCGAGATTGATCGCGTTGAACTCGATATGCGCCAGCGCATGCAGCAACACCACGCGCCCTTGCGGCGTGCTCATGCTGCGGCGCTGCAGGCTGCGCGGCTCGACCAACTCGGGGCGCGCCGGGCGGCCGGGGAGATCGGCGTGCGCGACGAGCGTGCTTGACGCTTCCCAGTGTGTCACGCCTCGGGACGCTGCATCGAGCACCTGGGCATGGAGCGCGCGCACGGCGTCGGCCTTGGCAAGCGGATCGCGCTCGCTCAGGGCGTCGAGTGCGGCGGCGCGCCAGCCGGCGCGGGCCGGGGCGCAAGGGACACCATGAGCAGAATCGGCAGGATGCCGCGGCACGGAGCCGACGGCTTCGGGAAACACGGAATTCATCGTAAAACAGACAAAAATCGGCAAAAAACTCGAGAATGCGGGGCTCGACGGGCGCCGCAAGCGCTGTCGGGCATAGCAACTCGCCCGATTGCGGAGGCGGAACGAGCGCACGCACGCAACCGTTTACAATACGCGATTCACCCGGCCTGCGCCGCCTGCGCTCTTGAGCGCGTCCGCAGCCGCCCCACAGCAAGATAAAAGGAGACGTAACACCGTGGCCATCTACAAGCTTGGCGAAGCAGCGCCCACCATTCACGAAAGCGTATTCGTCGCGGACAACGCCACCGTCATCGGCAAGGTCGAACTGGCTGAGGATTCGAGCGTCTGGTTCGGCGCAACCCTGCGCGGCGACAACGAGCCGATCAAGGTCGGCCCGCGCAGCAACGTTCAGGAAGGCGCGGTGCTGCACACCGACCCCGGCTACCCGCTCACGCTCGAGGCGAACGTGACGGTCGGGCACCAGGCCATGCTGCACGGCTGCACGGTCAAGGAAGGCGCGCTCATCGGCATTCAGGCCGTGGTCTTGAATGGTGCGGTGATCGGCCGCAACTGTCTGGTTGGTGCGGGCGCCGTTGTCACGGAAGGCAAGGTGTTCCCCGACAACTCGCTCATTCTCGGCGCGCCGGCCAAGGTCGTGCGCGAGCTCACCGAGGCCGACATTGCCGGCCTCAAGCGCAACGCGGACGTCTACGCGCAGCGCCGGGAGTATTTCAAGGCGCAACTCGTGCGCATCGGCTAAAGGCTGCCCGCCTCGCCGCTGCGCTCTACGGGACGCGCCGAAAGGATCGAAATGAAGGAAAAGATTGTGAACGACCAGTTGCAGAAATTCATGTTCAGCGCAGCGCCCGTGCGCGGCGAGATCGTCTCGTTGCGCAATACGTGGCAAGAGGTGCTGACGCGCCGCCAGTACCCGACGCCCGTGCGCACCGTGCTCGGCGAAATGATGGCGGCCTGCGCGCTGCTCTCGGCGAACCTGAAGTTCGACGGCACCCTGATCATGCAGATTCTCGGTGACGGCCCGGTGCGGATGCTGGTCGTGCAGTGCAGCTCGGACCTCTCGATGCGCGCGACCGCGCGGCTCGCGGACGGCATCGAAGCCGAGGAAGTGGCCGTGCTCGCCGAGGGCGTCACGCTCGCCGAGCTCATCAACGTGAGCGGTCAAGGCCGTTGCGTGATCACGCTCGACCCGGCCAATAAACAGCCGGGCCAGCAGCCGTACCAGGGGATCGTGCCGCTGAACGGCGAGGACGGCCCGCTCAAGTCCATCGCGGAAGTGCTCGAGCACTACATGCACCATTCCGAGCAGCTCGACACGCGCCTGTGGCTGGGTGCGAACGACGACCGCGCGGTCGGCATGCTGCTGCAGAAGCTGCCCGGCGACGGCGGCATCGTGCCGCACCCTCACGAACTCGACACCGACACGTGGGAGCGTGTCTGCACGCTTGGCGGCACGCTCACGCGCGAAGAGTTGCTTGAACAGGAGCCCGAAACGCTGTTCCGCCGCCTCTTCTGGCAGGAGAACGTGAATCACTTCGAACCTGTGAGTGCGCGCTTCCTGTGCAGCTGTTCGCGCGAAAAAGTGGGCGCGATGCTCAAGATGCTGGGCCGCGAGGAAGTCGATGGCGTGATCGAGGAGCGCGGCCACGTCGAGATTCACTGCGACTATTGCAATCAGCGCTATGAGTTCGATCCCGTCGATGTGGCGCAACTTTTCGCCACGCCGGGGCTCTCGGAAGCTGTCTCCCCCGCTGCGGACCAGCGCCACTGACCGATTGCGGCCTGCCGGCGCGCAGGCGCACGGCCGCAACACTCGCAGTGCTTCCATGGCTTGCGGTTCCTCTCCAGCCAGGCAAAGCTGGACTCGACGCCCCAGCGCGTTGCGATGACCTTCAAGGTGTGCAATTCGCTGTGGTTGGCGAACTGCACCGTGCCGTGCTCGCCCAGAATGTTGCACACGCCCTGAGTGTCCACGCTCAGGAGCGTCGTGCAAGCGTTGCGCCCCCGTGCGAGACGACTGGCACCACCCTGATTCTTTAAAGACTGCTCCAGCAGGCTCCCTTGCGATTTTCGGCTTCGACCCTTGGTCATGCCGCGCACAGTCACGCATACAAGACAGCACGGCCTGATATTTCGGAATACTTATAAAACATGAAGTGATCACGTTGGAAGCGGTACCCGAGCAGGGCATCCGGGTGTCGATAGACGGAGAGGGACGCGGGTGCGACAACATGTTCCCCGAGCGAGTTTCGCGATGGACCTAGCATAGGTTTTTGCGAAGAGGAACCAAGCTCACGGGGCAATAAGAGCCAAAACGAGCTCAGGCTTGGCAGACCTCAAAAAAGGAAAATCAATGAGTACTCCCAAGATAGTCTCGACAGAGAATGTCGCGACGCAGAAACAGCCAACCCGCTGGTGGGTTGTCGCCCTGATGTTCTTCTTCGGCTGGATGTTCATCTACGCCGACCGCACGATCCTCAACCCGGTCATGAGCAGCATCGGCCAAACCTTCGGCCTCGATAAAGCTGGCCTCGGCCTGCTGAGCTCCGTCTTCTTCCTGACTTACGCAATCGTGCAGATTCCCTCGGGAATGCTCGGCGACCGCTTCGGCCGGCTGAAATTCATCATTCTCGGTTTTGTGATCTTCGGCACTTTCACCGGGCTGACCGGCGTCATGGGCGGTGTTGGCTTTCTCTTCATCATGCGCGCGATGGTCGGTTTTGGTCAGGGCTTCTATTACGGGCCGCAGTACTCGCTCTCGGGCGAGATGCTCCCCGAGAAATACCGCACTCTCGGCTCGGCCATCATCAACTCGGGGCAGGCCTTCGGCATCTCGCTCGGCATGATCGGTTCGTCGTTCATCGCCTTCGACATGGGCCTCGGCTGGCAAGGACCGTTCTGGTTCTTCGCGATTCCGACGGTCATTGTCGGCGTGCTCATGTTCCTCTTGATTCGCGAACCGAAGAAGGTTGCGAGCGCGGCGTCGAGCGAGCCAAAGCCCTCGATTCTCTCGCTGTTCAAGAACCGCAACCTCGTGATGACTTTCATCATGGTGTTCTGCTCGCTCTACGGCTTCTTCGTCATGATCACCTGGTTGCCGACCTACCTCGCCGAAATCTGGCAGGTGCCCAAATCGCAAACAGGCTTCGTCGCCTCACTCACCGCGTGGACCTCAGTACCCGCTGCGCTGCTGATCGCCTGGGTCTCAGACCGTATTGGCAAGCGCAAGCCGCTGCTGATGATCGTCTTTCCCGGCGCCATCGTCTCGATTCTGCTGCTCATGTTCGCGCCGTCGTACCAGGTGGTGATCGTCGCGCTCGTGCTTTACGGTCTGCTCGGCAAGCTCGCCACCGACCCGCTGCTGGTTGCCCTCTGTGGCACGAATTCACCGAAGGCGATCACTGCAACTGCCTTCGGTACCTTCAACTTCATCGGTATGTCGTCGTCGATTCTTGCCCCGTACGTCACGGGTTGGCTCGTTGACACCACCGGTAGCTGGAATACGGGCTTCTACCTCGCGATCGGCCTGCTCGCCATCGCGTTTGTCGCTGCCCTGTTCTTGCGTGAACCGCGAAAGGTTGAAAACTAATGCTACACACGATTATTCGCCCCAACACCTACCAGGACTCGGTAAGCCTCATGCTGCTTTCGAAGCAGCTGAGCGGGCTCGACGAGGTCGAGCGTGTCTCGATCATGATGGGCACCCCGGCCAACAAGGACATCTTCCGTGACACCGGCTTCGGCACGCCCGAGCTTGACCGGGCGGGCGCCGGTGACATGGTCATCGTCGTCGACGCAGACAGTGCTGACGCGGCATCGCTGGTCGACAAGAAAATCACCGACTTCCTGACCAACCAGAAAGCTGCCTCGTCGAGCAACAGCTTCACGACCGTGCGCTCGCTCGGCCGCGCCATGGAGGTCCTGCCCCAGGCCAATCTCGCCCTCGTCTCGATTCCCGGCGAGCAGGCCGCTCCCGAAATCGAGCGCGTGCTCGACGCCGGCATGAACGCCTTCGTGTTCTCGGACAACATCGCGATCGAAGACGAGGTGCGCCTGAAGTCGAAGGCCCGCGACCTCGGCTTGCTGATGATGGGCCCCGACTGCGGAACGGGCAGCTTCGCGGGTCTTCCGCTGGCGTTCACAAACATTGTTCGCCGCGGCTCGATCGGCATTGTCGGTGCCTCGGGTACCGGAACCCAGGAAATCATGGTGCAGATCGATCGCGCCGGCAGCGGCGTAAGCCAGGCCATCGGCCTCGGCGGTCGCGACCTGTCGGAGAAGGTCGGCGCCATCACCTGTCTGCAAGCGCTCGAGGCGCTCGACGCCGACCCGGGCACGAAGGTCATCACCCTCGTTTCGAAGCCGCCCGCACCGAGCGTGCGCGAGAAGGTGCTGGGCCGCTGCCAGCAACTCTCGAAACCCGTTGTGGCGATTCTGCTCGGCGAGCGCGCACCCAAGGCGGTGAACGGCAACATTCACTTCGCCGACACGCTCGAAGACGCCGCCCGCATTGCGGTGTCGCTCGCCGGTCCGGCAGACGTGGTGGTGCCTACGCTCAAGGCCGGCCAGAGCAAGATCACCGGTCTGTTCTGTGGTGGAACCCTCGCCAATGAGGCCGCCCTCATGGTTGCCGCCGAGCTGGGTGTGCCCACCGATGCGGCCCACGTTGACGGCTACATGCTGCACCACGATGGCCATACCATCATCGACCTCGGTGACGACAAGTACACCCAAGGCCGTCCGCACCCGATGATCGACCCGAGCCTGCGCGCGCAGATGATCGAGCAGGCCTTCGACAACGAAGCACTCGCCGTGCTGTTGTTCGACGTGGTGACCGGCTACGGCTCGAACCTCGACCCGGCCGGAGCCATCGCCCCGGCCATCGAGCGAGGCCTGGCCAAGGCTCGCGCCGCAGGCCGCGAAGTCGCCGTTGTCGCAAGCGTATGTGGAACCGAAAACGACCCACAGCCGCGCAGCGGACAAGAAGCCATGCTTCGTAACATCGGCGTGATCGTGCTCGACTCGAACGCCGCCGCCGCCCGCTTCGCGATTGGGATTGCCAAAACTGCGGGCCGCGCAGGCAGCAACACGCGCGTCCCCGAACCCACCCGCCGACTGATCAGCGAGGCGCCGCAGATCGTCAACATCGGTCTGCCGAGCTTTGCAGAAGCCCTCAACTCCGAAGGTGCCAGCGTTGTCCAGTACACCTGGTCGCCGCTTGCGGGCGGCAACACACGGCTGCAAAAGATCCTCGCCGTACTCGGCTAGCACCTGAATGACACAGTGAAAGAGAAAGCCATGACTGTAAAAGAAACCATCGACACCGCTAACGCCGCCGTCATCGAAAAGATCACGAGTGCGCAGCCTTTCCTCATCGACGTCGTTCGCGCCGGTGACGTCATTGCCCCGTTGAACGCCGGCAAAGTGCTGCTGCACGCGGGCCCGCCGATCACCTTCGACCAGATGACCGGCCCCATGCAGGGTTCGTGCGTCGGCGCCGCCCTTTTCGAGGGCTGGGCTGATAACGAAGCGGATGCCCGCCGCATTCTGGCCACCGAGGTCACCTACATGCCGTGCCACTCGGTGCAGGCTGTCGGCCCGATGGGCGGCATCACGAGCGCCGGCATGGCCGTGTTCGTGGTCGAAGAGCGTAACCACGGCAACCACGCCTATTGCACCATGAACGAGGGCATCGGTAAGGTGCTGCGTTTCGGCGCCTACGATTCCGAGGTGGTCGAGCGTCTGCACTGGATGGCCGACGAGCTCGGCCCGGCCATCGCCCGCGCCGTCAAGACCATCGACGGCGGCCTCGCCCTCATGCCGCTGATCGCCCGCGCGATCACGATGGGTGACGAGTTCCACCAGCGCAACATTGCCGCGAGCGCCCTGCTGTTCACGAAGCTCGCTCCGCTGATTGCCGCGCAAGACATTCCTGCTGCGAACAAAAAGCGCATTCTGACCTTCCTCGGCGACACCGACCAGTTCTTCCTGAACGTCATGATGGCCTCGGGTAAAGCCATTATGGATGCCGCCCGCACCATCGAAGAGGGTTCGATCGTCACCGCGATGACCCGCAATGGCCGCAACTTCGGTATTCGCGTTGCGGGTTGCGGCGACCGCTGGTTCGAGGCCCCCGTGAACACCCCGCAGGGTCTGTTCTTCACCGGCTTCACCCAGGACGACGCCAACCCGGACATCGGCGACTCGGCTATCACCGAGGCCTACGGGGTCGGTGGCATGGCCATGATCGCCGCGCCCGGCGTGACCCGTTTCGTTGGCGCCGGTGGCTTTGGTGACGCCCTCGCGACCTCGAACGAAATGCTCGAAATCGTCGACGGCCATAACCCCGGCCTGCCCATTCCGACCTGGAACTTCCAGGGCGCCTGCGTCGGTATCGACGTGCGCAAGGTTGTTGCCACCGGCATCACTCCGGTGATCAACACCGGTATCGCGCACAAGGTTGCCGGTAAGGGACAAGTTGGCGCCGGCACCGTTCGTCCGCCGCTCGCCTGCTTCGAACAGGCGCTTGAAGCTCTCGCCGAGAAGTACGGCGTGAGCGTCGACGACTAACGAAACGACCAGACGGTAGCGAGCGATGTGGATCGGTGTGACGGCGGCGGAGTTGTTGGGCAGTTCGCGCAGCATGACGGTCCACAGCGTTTTCGCTTCGTCGTTCAACTTGATTGCGACCGGCACTCCGTCGGTCGGCAAACCGGTGCGAGCCGAGAGACTCCTCTCTGTTTCGTTCGGCTCGCGTCTTGCCGGATGCCCCTTCGGCATCGAAATCGACAACCCGGTTCGCGCCGAACTTGGCCAACACTGGCGGTGCGACGGCACAACGCTCACGGCTGGCTCCGCGACCATACAGCTGACCGGCCTGCAGCCCGATCCGTGCCGAATCGAACCGCAGCGCGCCACCCCCGACGCACTGAGCGCCCTTCCCGACTCCGCAGCGGCGTTCGCGAACAGCGGACTGGCTGGGCTCGCCCGGCCCAGCGAGATACTGACGCGCCTTGAACGGGTCGCCTCCGGCCTTCGAGCCGGGAGCGACATGGCCAACGACGCACTATGGCTGATGGGACGCGGGCCGGGTCTCACACCGAGCGGCGACGACATGCTCGTCGGGATGCTCGCGGCGCACCGCGCCTGTGCGGGCGGCCCGATACATCCCCTGCTCACCGCCGCCACCAGTCACGTAGACGCGGCAGCAGAGAGCTGGACCGCGCGCACCACTGATGTAGGAGCGGCCTACCTCATCCAGGCAATGCGCGGCCGGTTTTCGAGGCCGCTGATCGCACTCGCACAGGCCCTTCGCGGCACCGCCGCCGAAACCCGAGCGGCCTGCACGCGACTGCGCGATTTCGGGCAGAGCTCCGGGGCCGACACACTTTTAGGCTTTACCGTCTACACCCATTGCCTCCCGGGACTATGACATGACTACGACGAGCACCCACCAGCACAGCAAGCGCTGGCTACTCTCCTGCCTTCTCTTCTTTCTCGGGTGGGTGATGATGTATGCCGACCGCTCGATTCTCTCGCCCGTGCAAGAGCTCGTTCGCCAACAGTTCGGACTCAGCAACGGTGCAGTCGGGCTTATTTCGAGCGTGTTCTTTATCGTCTACGCCATCGCTCAGATTCCTTCAGGAATCCTTGGCGACCGGATGGGGCGCATCAAGCTAATCACGGTCGGATTCGTCATCTTCGGTATCGCGACACTGCTCACCGGCGTCACCGGACTCATGCACCTGTTCGCGCTCTTTCTCATCATGCGCGCGATGGCCGGACTCGGCGAAGGTCTCTATTACGGGCCACAGTTCGCAAAATCGAATGAGATCACGCCCACCCGCTATCGCGCGCTCGGGGCAGCCATCATCAACTCGGGACAGGGCGTCGGCATCGCCGTCGGCATCATGGCCTCGTCGTTCATTGCCTTCGACCTGAAGTTCGGCTGGCCGTGGGCGTTCATCATTTTCGGCGCGCTCACCCTCGTTGTCGGGCTGCTCATCGCGATCGGCATTCCCGATGCGAAACCCGCGCAAGCGCCTGCGAAACTCTCAGCCGAACTGCGCCGCTTCGGCGCGCTGCTCGGCAATCGCACCCTGCTCGGCACCTTCATCATGCTGTTTTGCGGGGTCTACACCTTCTTCGTCATGGTGACATGGTTGCCGACGTATCTGCACACGGCATTCAACATGTCGTTCGGCAAAGCCAGCTCGATCTCGTCGATCGCGTTCTGGCTCGCGGTTCCGGCAGGGATGCTCATGGGTTACTTTTCAGACCGGTTCCGCAACCGCCGGGCATTCGTGATCCTTCTCACCCCGCTGACCATCGTTTCGGTTCTGGTCATGGCCTTCGCGCCGAACGTTCCCACGCTCATCGTGTCCATCGTGCTCTACGGCGTCTTCGGCAAGCTCTCGCTCGATCCCGTCCTCATCAGCATCGTGGCCGACCACGTGCCCGACGCGCAGCGCTCGAGCGCCTACGGGCTCTACAACTGCATCGGCATGATCGCCGCCATTCTGGCTCCCTACGCAACCGGCACCCTGGTCGATATCACGGGCAGCTTCCAAACCGCGTTCATCGTCTCGGTCGTGCTGCTCGCGACCGGCGCCGTCATTTTCTTTTTCACCTACCGTCCACCTGCGTCGCCGCTGTCCTCGAAGGATGCGAATTCCCCGGTCGCGCAGACAACCCACCTCGTTTAGAAAGGCATGCCATGAAGATTGTCGCTGCGCTCGGCGGAAACGCACTCAACCGCCGCGGAGAGCCCATCACGTCGCAAAATCTGCGCAAGAACGTTCGCGAGACGGTTAAACCGCTTGCCGACCTCGCCCTCGAGCACGACCTGATTTTGACTCACGGCAACGGACCGCAGGTTGGACTGCTCGCCCTGCAGAACCTCGCCTACGAAGAGGTTCAGGCCTACCCGCTCGACGTGCTCGGCGCCGAGACCCAGGGAATGCTCGGCTACGTTCTCGGTCAAGAACTGCTCAACGCCCTGAAGCTCAAAAAAGAGATGGCGACGATTCTGACGACCACCGCCGTCGCGGCCGACGACCCTGCGTTCGCACATCCGACGAAATTCGTCGGCCCAGTCTACAAAGAAGACACGGCCCGCGCCCTCGCGGCCGAGCACGGCTGGACGATCGCCCAGGACGGCGACTGGTGGCGCCGGGTTGTTCCCTCGCCCGAACCGCTGCACATCCGCCAGGCCGGCACGATCAAGAAGCTCTCGGAGATGGGACTCATCGTCGTGTGTGTCGGCGGCGGCGGGGTCCCCGTGATCGCCGACTACGAGCAGGCAACCCTGACAGGCGTCGAAGCCGTCATCGACAAAGACCTCGCCTCGGCTGTGCTCGCTCGTGACGCCGACGCCGACCTGTTCCTGCTTTTGACCGAGGCTGACGCCGTCTACCTCGACTGGGGCACGCCGGAGCAGCGCGCCATCAAACGCGCGACGGTCGATCAGCTCGCCCAGTACGGATTTGCCGAGGGCTCAATGGGTCCGAAGGTCGACGCCGCACGCCGTTTCGTGGCAGGCGGGCAAGGTGAAGCGGTCATCGGCTCGCTCAGCAAATTGCCGGAGATTCTGGCGGGAACCTCGGGAACCCGCATCGTTCGCGACGGCGAAATGGAGATTTACGCTTAGACTTAGAACCTGCTTACGATTTTCTGATCTGAAGAGCCAAGATGGCCAGATGGATGAATTGCCGGCTGGCGTTGGGCTTTCAGTTCGCTGGACAAGATCGTGAGCAGGTTCTTAGGTGTCCGACAGATGGAGGAAAAGCAATGAAACCGAACAAGTCCTTCGCACGGCAGCGGGGCTTGCGGCGCGCACAGGCCATGCTCGCGATGGCCGCGCTCGGCGCTGGCGTCGCGCTCACGAGCGGCTGCACGCTGGACCCTCCTGGACCTTCGCCGATATACAGCCGCCTGCCCCCCAACCAGGCGGACGCGCTGCAAAGCGCGCCGGTGCTCACGCCCGACGAGCGCGCCCGCTACGACGCGATCGACCGCCAGGCGCTCACCGAGTCGGACCGTGCGGCCACTGCCGAGGCCGCTGCGCAGGCCTGGTCGCGCGCCTATGCGCCGCCCGTTACCGTCTACGGCAGTTACTACAACGGTGGCTGGGGAAGCGGCTGGGGCACGGGCATCGGCTATGGCTACCCGGGCTGGGGTTGGGGCTGGTAGGCACGCAGTAGCTCGAGCGCGCCCAGTACCCCGTTGTCGGGCACAAAATAAAAGCGCGGCTTCCGTTTGTCGGAAGCCGCGCTTTTTTGTACCTTGAAGGCAAGACCGGAATCTGCCCGAGCGGATTGTTCAACCCAGCTTCTTCTTCGCATCCTTGCCGTGCCCGTGCCGCTTCTCCGGCACGCGCGATACCGGGTTCGGCACCACCCTGACCGGAGCCGCCGACATCTCGCCACGCGTGGAGACATTCGACGAGCCGGCCGGGGTCGAAGGCAAGGGCTGGTTCGGCGAAACGAACTGCACGAACACCTCGCCGTCCTTGACCATGCCCATCTCGTAGCGCGCGCGCTCCTCGACGGCCGCAGTGCCGCTCTGCAGATCCTGCACTTCGCCCGCAATGCGTTCGTTGCGCAGTTTCTCGTCGTCGTTCTGCTTCTGCTGCTGGGCGAGCTGCTCGCGCAGTTCGTGCACACGCAACCAGCCGCCGTGGCCCCACCAGAGCGGATACTGGATCAGCACGAGCAGGAGAATCAGGACGACAGTGACGAGCCGCATGTAAGGTGCCGGATAAATACACGCCGCCCTGCGCTTGACGCAGGGCGGCGGAGAGGGATTACGAAAAGAGACAGCAAGGCTGCTGCCGGGCTCGGGTCCGCTTAACGGAGGTTATAGAACGCCGACTTGCCCGGATAGCTGGCGATATCACCGAGATCTTCCTCGATGCGCAGCAGCTGGTTGTACTTCGAGATGCGGTCGCTGCGCGAGAGCGAGCCGGTCTTGATCTGACCAGCGTTCAGGCCCACGGCGATGTCGGCGATCGTCGAGTCTTCGGTTTCGCCCGAGCGGTGCGAGATCACGGCCGTGTAGCCGGCGCGCTTGGCCATCTCGATGGCCGCGAAGGTTTCCGTCAGCGTGCCGATCTGGTTGATCTTGATGAGGATCGAGTTGGCGATGCCTTTCTCGATGCCTTCCTTCAGGATGCGCGTGTTGGTGACGAACAGGTCGTCGCCCACGAGCTGGACCTTCTTGCCGAGCTTGTCGGTGAGCAGCTTCCAGCCGGCCCAGTCGGACTCGTGCATGCCGTCTTCGATCGAAACGATCGGGAACTTGTCGGCGAGCGTCGCGAGGTAGTCGGCGAACTCGGCCGACGAGAGCTGCAGGCCTTCGCCCGCGAGCTGGTACTTGCCGTCGTGGTAGAACTCGCTCGCTGCGCAGTCGAGCGCGAGCAGCACGTCTTCACCGGCGCGGTAGCCGGCTTTCTCGATCGCTTGCAGGATGGTCGAGAGGCATTCGTCGTTGCTGCCGAAGTTCGGTGCGAAGCCGCCTTCGTCGCCCACTGCCGTGCTCATGCCGCGATCCGAGAGGATCTTCTTGAGCGCATGGAACACTTCCGCGCCGCAACGCAGCGCTTCGCGGAAGGTCGGCTGGCTCACCGGCACGATCATGAATTCTTGAATGTCGAGGCTGTTGTTCGCGTGCGCGCCGCCGTTGACGATGTTCATCATCGGGACCGGCAGCTGCATCGCGCCCGAGCCGCCGAAGTAGCGGTACAGCGGCAGGCCGGCTTCTTCAGCGGCAGCCTTCGCGACGGCCATCGAGACGGCCAGCATTGCGTTCGCGCCCAGACGCGACTTGTTGTCGGTGCCGTCGAGCTCGAGCAGGGTCTTGTCGAGGAAGGCCTGTTCCGAAGCGTCGAGGCCCATGATCGCCTCGGAAATTTCGGTGTTGATGTGCTCGACCGCCTTCAGCACGCCCTTGCCGTTGTAGCGGCCGGCTTCGCCGTCGCGCAGCTCGATCGCTTCGCGCGAGCCCGTCGACGCGCCCGACGGCACTGCCGCGCGGCCCATCGTGCCCGACTCGAGCAGCACGTCGCATTCGACGGTGGGGTTGCCGCGCGAATCCAGGATCTCGCGACCGATGATATCTACGATTGCACTCATGGTTTCCTCAGGAAATGACAGTAATTCTTGCGCGACCGGCGCCGCCTGATGCATTGGCCCACGAGGCACAGCTTCTATGCTCGTTCAGGCACACCGTCACATGGGACAGGCGGCGCGGTCGTCAGGTTCAACTTGCCGCGGCGCGCCGGCTACACACTTGCCTTAGCCATTGCACCGCCACGCTGCCTTGCACATCATGCGCGGCGCGTCTGGCCGTTGCCCGCACAGCATGATGTCCGTGTGTGACACCCGCTGCGTGGCCGGCCTTGCGCCGCGTTGCTCCTCCATCGCGCCGCTCATGCAATTGAAGCGGCGCGCACTGCTTGCGACCTGACGATCAGTTGAAATCGTTCTCGAGGAACGGCGCACGCTTGACCGCCTGGTCGAGCGTGACGAGCGTTTCGAGCAGGTCGGCCATACGGTTCAGCGGCACGGCATTGGGACCGTCCGACTTCGCCTCGGCGGGGTTCGGATGGGTCTCCATGAAGAGACCCGCGACGCCCGTGGCCACGGCCGCGCGCGCGAGCACCGGCACGAATTCGCGCTGGCCGCCCGAGCTCGTGCCCTGGCCGCCCGGCAGCTGCACCGAGTGCGTCACGTCCATCACGACCGGCGCATTCGTCTCGCGCATGATCGCGAGCGAGCGCATGTCCGAAACGAGATTGTTGTAGCCGAACGAGACGCCGCGCTCGCACGCCATGAAGCGGTCTTCGGAAAGACCCGCCTCACGCGCCGCGTCGCGCGCCTTGTCGATCACGTTCTTCATGTCGTGCGGCGCGAGGAACTGGCCTTTCTTGATGTTCACCGGCTTGCCCGAGCGCGCGCACGCGTGGATGAAGTCGGTCTGGCGGCACAGGAACGCGGGCGTCTGCAGGACGTCCACGACCGATGCCACCGGCCCGATCTCCTCTTCCGAGTGCACGTCGGTCAGCACGGGCAGGCCGAGCTGACGCTTCACTTCGGAGAGGATGCGCAGGCCTTCGTCCATTCCGAGGCCGCGAAACGACTTGCCGCTCGAACGATTGGCCTTGTCGTAGGACGACTTGTAGATGAACGGAATGCCGAGCTTCGCGGTGATTTCCTTGAGGCGCCCGGCCGTGTCGATCGTCATCTGCTCGGATTCGACCACACAGGTGCCTGCGATCAGGAAGAACGGCTTGGTAAGGCCTACCTCGAAACCGCACAAATTCATGCTTTCTCCTCAGCGTGCGCCTGCTGGTGCGCGACCGCCGCTTCGACATAGGCCTTGAACAGCGGATGGCCGTCTCGGGGCGTGGACGTGAATTCCGGGTGGAACTGGACGCCGACGAACCACGGGTGCATATCGCGCGGCAGCTCCATCATTTCCGGCAGGTCCTCGGTCGGTGTACGGGCGCTGATGATAAGGCCGCCGGCTTCGAGCTTGGGCACGTAGCCGTTATTGACTTCATAACGGTGGCGATGGCGCTCGTTCACGTCCTTGCCATAAATCTCCGATGCGAGCGTGCCGGGCTTGATCGGGCAACGCTGCGAGCCGAGGCGCATGGTGCCGCCGAGGTCCGACTGTTCAGTGCGCTGCTCGACCTTGCCTTCGCGGTCCTTCCATTCGGTGATGAGCGCGACGACGCGGTCCGGCGTGTCCGGATCGAATTCCGTGCTGTTTGCGTGCTTCAGGCCCACCACGTCGCGCGCGAATTCGATCACGGCGAGCTGCATGCCGAGGCAGATGCCGAGATACGGCACCTTCGCTTCGCGAGCATATTCAATCGCCTTGATCTTGCCTTCGGTGCCGCGACGGCCGAAACCGCCCGGCACGAGAATCGCGTCGAGGTGCTTGAGGCCGTCCACGCCCTCTTCATCGATCTGCTCGGAGTCGATGTACTCGATGTTCACCTTGGTCGAGGTCTTGATCGACGCATGGCGCAGCGCTTCGATGAGCGACTTGTACGACTCGGTCAGATCGACATACTTGCCGACCATGCCGATCGTGACTTCGTGCTTCGGGTTCTCGAGCTTCTCGACCATCTCCGACCACATCGAGAGGTCGGCGGGCTTCGCGGAGA
The DNA here is from genome assembly GCF_004353915.1 of Paraburkholderia silviterrae. GTDB lineage: Bacteria > Pseudomonadota > Gammaproteobacteria > Burkholderiales > Burkholderiaceae > Paraburkholderia > Paraburkholderia silviterrae. Next base: position 187,022 of record NZ_SMRP01000005.1, read on the forward strand.
GCTTCAGCTCGTCGCAGACGATCGAGTCGAGGCCCTGGTCGTGCAGCATCTGCGGGATCTTGTAGATGCTGTCCGCGTCCCACACCGAGATCACGGCGTCTTCGGGCACGTTCGAGAACATCGAGATCTTCGCGCGCTCGTCGTCGGGAATGCGACGGTCGGCGCGGCACAGCAGCACGTTCGGATAAATGCCGATTTCGCGCAGCTTCTGCACGCTGTGCTGCGTGGGCTTGGTCTTCAGTTCACCTGCCGTGGCGATGAACGGCACGAGCGTGAGGTGCACGAAGCACGCGCTGTTGCGGCCGAGGCGCAGGCTCATCTGGCGCGCGGCCTCGAGGAACGGCAGCGATTCGATGTCGCCCACCGTGCCGCCCACTTCGACGATCGCCACATCCGGCTCGCCACACGTGGCCGAAGCCGCGCCGCGCTCGATGAACGCCTGGATCTCGTTGGTGATGTGCGGAATGACCTGCACGGTCTTGCCCAGATAGTCGCCGCGGCGTTCCTTGCGGATCACCGATTCGTAGATCTGGCCCGTGGTGAAGTTGTTGGCCTTGCGCATCTTCGTGCTGATGAAGCGCTCATAGTGGCCGAGGTCGAGGTCGGTTTCCGCTCCGTCTTCCGTCACGAACACTTCGCCGTGCTGAAACGGGCTCATCGTGCCGGGGTCGACGTTGATGTAGGGATCGAGCTTGAGGAGGGTGACTTTCAGACCGCGCGATTCGAGGATCGCGGCGAGGGAGGCGGCGGCAATACCCTTGCCAAGGGACGAAACTACGCCGCCGGTGACGAAAACATATTTGGTCATCGCTGAATGCTCGCGGGAAAAACGGATTATACCGTAAAGCAAGGGCTAACCCTGAATTTTGCGTGAGCTCTTTGTCGGGTGGCGAGCGCCGCGGGGGATCCGTGCGGGAGTGATTGCGCCCCTTGGACATGCCCCTCCACATGCCCCTCCAGAAGAGCCCGTGGAAGCCGGCTGGCTCAGCCGCCGTTGTCCATCGCGTAGAGCATGCGCTGCACCGCGCGCGCCGTCTCGATCGGCCGCTCCATTGGGTAGAGATGACTGCCCTCGATCCATTCGAGCCGCTCGCCGGCGAGGCGCTGCGTGGCCGCCAGCCCGACCTCGCGCACCTCCTTCGACTGCGTCCCGCCGATGAAGCTGACCGGCACCGGAGAGCCGTGTGCGAGCCGCGTGCCGAAGGTATGCGGCAAGGTCCGGTAGATCAGGTACTCGGTGCGGCGGTCGAAGGCCAGCGTGCGCGTGCCGTCGGCCGAGGTCTGAGGAATGCCGAAGTCGATATAGTCGGACAGCACGCGCTCGTCCCAGCGTGCGAACGCGGGCTTTGCATAGAAGTGGCGCCAGGCCTCGTCGCGGTTCGCCCAACTGGTGCGGCGCGTGCGCGTAGCGGCGGCGGGCGTGAGGCGCTCGTCGAGCCCGGTCCATTGCGAGACCTTGAGCATGCCGCTGCGCCAGCCCGCGATCACCGGCGAATCGAGCATCACCACGCCCCTCACCCACTGCGGTTTCCTGAGCGCCGCCATGAGCGAGAGATAGCCGCCCAGCGAATGGCCGACCAGCCAGACCGGATTGTCATAACAGCGTCCGATGTCCTCGATCAGTTGATCGACGAGGTGCGGCCAGTCGCGCGTCACGGGATAACGCGCATCGTGACCGATGCGCTCGATATAGCGCAGCTCGCAGGTGTCGCCAAGCTCGGCAAAAAGCGTGCGATAGGTCGATGCCGGGAAGCCGTTCGCGTGTGAAAAGTGGATGACGTTCTTCAATGGCCTGTTTTCTCCGGTCCTCGGTCCTGTTCACGGCCGCTTAGCACCCGTAACACGTGCGCGCCCGGCCATCCGCTCCAATTACTAGATTTGCTGCTCGTCTATCACCGGATTCGCGTCGCCTCATCCGCCAATGCGCGGCGCCGGCAAGCCGGACCAGCGATCGTGCCGCCCAGCCTTGCCTGCGCTTCACTCGCCCGCATCCATCCAGTAGCGCCGCTGCGTATCGCGAAAGCGCTCGACGGCGAGCATGCCTGGCGCCGCTTCGACACGGGCCGCGCCGTCCACGTCGCTGCGCGCCATCACGATCTGGCGCGACTCGTAGCGCACGAACACGCGTGGGTGCGGATGGTGAAACCGGTTCAAATAGCCTACCTGAAATATGGCGACGAGCGGCCTGACAGAATCGAGGAACGGTTCAGTCGACGATGTCTTGCTGCCGTGATGCGGAACGACCAGCACCTGAGCCTGCAAACGGCCAGCGTCGCGCGCGACGAGCGTGCGCTCGGTGGATGCCTCGATGTCGGCGGTGAGGAGCGCGGAGACGACGCCTCCCGACGTATCGCGCCCGGGCGCCGTGGATACGCGCAACACGCAGCAATGCGTATTGGGTTTGCCGGAAAGCGGCCCGGCGTTTGGCCAGAGCACCTCGAACGCAACGCCATCCCACTGCCAGCGCTGTCCGGCGGCGCACTGCACGAGATCGGCGCCGGCCCGCCGCGCACTCGCCCAAAGCGGGTGTTCAGCGAGGATGCCCGCCACGAACTGCCCCACGGGCACGGCATCGAGCACGGCCGGCGCACCGCCCGAATGATCGGAGTCGTCGTGGCTCACCATGAGCGCGTCGAGCCGCATCACGCCGTGCGCCTGCAGATAAGGCACGACGATTCGCTCGCCCGCGTGCGTGGATTCCGGTCCCGGGCCGGCATCGAAGAGGAGCGTATGCCGGGCGGTCTCGACGAGCACGGACGTGCCCTGCCCGATGTCCAGGGCCGTCAGGCGAAATGCGCCGGGCGGCGGCCCGCCGGGCGCGGGCACGAGCAACGGCAGCCAGGTGAACGGCGCAAGCCAGCGCAGCGGCCAGCCGCGCGGCGCGAGGCACCACGCGACGCCGACCGCCGCGCAGCCCAGCGCCCAGAAGCCGGGCTGCGGCAGGCGCAGCAGGGCCCAAGGCCACCCTTCCAGCGTTGCGAGCGCGGCGGCGAGCGCCTCGATCAACGTGTGCGCCGCGCGCAACGCGAAGGCATCGAGCGGCGCGGGCAGCATGACACCCGCCAGCACGGCGGGCGTGACGAACAGGCTCACCCACGGAATCGCAAAAGCGTTCGCCAGCGGACCGATCAGCGGGATCTGCATGAACCAGTACGCGGTGAGCGGCGCGAGCGCGAGTGTGACCGCCCACTGGACGCGTGCCCCGTCCCTCACCCTGGCCCAGAGGCGCCGCGCGGCTCGACGCCAGCGCTCGTAGTCGAAGGCCGCGGAAAAGCGCGCATAGAGGCGCGGTGAACGACTCACGCCGCGCGGTTGCTCTTCCCTCTCGCGCATCGGGTCGGCTTCTTCCGGCGAAAGCTCGATATCGCCGACTTGCCGCACGCGCGGCACCCCGCTCGCCGCGAAAAGAATCGCGGCGACTGCGCCGAACGAGAGCCAGAAGCCAGCCGCCGTGACCGCCCATGGGTCGCGCAGCAAGACGAGACCGAGCGCCCACGCGAGCACATGACCACGCATCAGCTCGCGCGAGCTCCATAGCGCCGCAGCCGTGACCGCGAGCATCCACAGCGCGCGCTGCACGGGCACGTTGAATCCGGCCAGCGCGGCGTAGGCCGCCGCCGCGCAGAGCGCACCGGCAACCGCGATTTTCTGTGCAGGCACGACAAGTGGCGCTTCGACCCCGCGCCAGCGCGCGCGCCGCCAGAGCGCGCCCGCGGCCCAGCCGGCCAGGCCGGCGACGAACGTCAGATGCAGCCCCGAAATCGCCACGAGATGGCTCGTGCCCGTATTGCGCAACAGCCGCCAGTCGGCGTCGCTCACGGCGTCCTGGGCGCCGGTTGCCAGTGCCACGACAATGCCGCGATGCGGTGCCCCGGCGAGCACCGCGTCGATGCGCGCGCGCACCGCCGCGCGCGCACGTTCGATCCAGACGCCAACGCCCTGTGCATCCGCCGCCAACCGTCGTGCGCGTTCCGGGACGTTGACGTAGCCCGTCGCGCGCACTCCGCGCGAAAGCAATGTGGTTTCGGCGTCGCGCAGGCCGAAGTTGCCCTCGCCGTGCGGACGCTTCAGACGCACGGTCAAGTGCCAGCGTGCGCCGGGCTCGATGCGCGGCAGCGGCACGTCTCGCGCAACCCACGTGAGCTGTATCAGTTGCGGCAACTTCGCTTCGGGCGCGCGATCGGACCAGGACTCCACCGCGAACAAGAAACTCGCCTTGCTTGTGTCATGCGCGAGCACGCGGCCGATGTGTCCGGTCACGTCGATGTCGCGAGCCTGCCAGGCGGCGGGCAAAGCAACGGCCAGCAGCCGTTCCGCGCGCGCGGCTGCATAGCCGAAGCCCACGCACGCCGACGCCACCCCGACTGCAGCCCAGGCGACCAGCTTGCGCGCTCCACCCGGCGCATCGTGCAACATCCACGCCGCCCCCAGCGCCGCCACCGCCGCCAGCACCACCAATACGAGCCACGCGCCCCGCCCCGGCAACGCCGCCTGGCGTTGCAGCACGATCACCCCGAGCGCAAATCCGCACCATACTGTCCGCATCGCGCCTCCTTCGTGACAAGACGGCGCGCAAACGCGAGCCACATGCAGTTGCGCGCGCAACCGCATGCGGCAGCTTTATCGCGCGAATCGCGGGATTCGCGCGCCACCCTCGAAGGAATTATGCAGACGAAAGCGCGAGCCGGGGCAGCGCCGCCGTGGCGTTGGCCGTTGTGCCAAGGGCAAGCTCCTCGGGCGTCAAGCCGCGCAACGCCGCAAGCACGGCGCCGATGCGCGGCACCTGATCCGGCGTGTTGCGCGCCCGATAGAGCCAGGACGGCGAGATGTCGGGCGCGTCGGTTTCCATGACGATCGCCTCGAGCGGCAATTGCGCCGCGAGGCGCCGGATCTGCAAGGCGCGCTCGAAGCTCACGTTGCCGCCGAAGCCCAGATGCATGCCTTGCTCGATGAACGCATTCGCCTGCTGGAAACTGCCGTTGAACGCATGAGCGATGCCGCGGCGCACGCCATTGCGGCGCAACCCCTTGAGCACCTGATCCTGCGACTTGCGCACGTGGCAGATTGCGGGCAGGTCGAACTCGCGGGCAAGACGCAGCTGGGCGTCATAGAAGTGTTGCTGGCGAGCGTCGTCCAGATTCGGCACGAAGTAGTCGAGGCCGATCTCGCCGATACCCACGAAGCGCGGATCGGCAAGACTCGCCTCGATCTCGGCGCGCAGTGCGCCGAGATCCTCGTCACGCGCTTGCGGCGTATACAGCGGATGAATCCCGAGCGCATAGACCGCGCCGGGTGTGCGATGCGCGAGCGCGCGCACGGTCGCGAAGTTCTCGCGTGCGACGGCGGGAATCACGATGCGAGTGACGCCCGAAGCGCGCGCCGCCGACGCCACCGCGTCGCGATCGGCGTCAAACTCGCTGGCATCGAGATGGCAATGCGTATCGATCCACATGGAAAGCGCGCTCCCGCCGCGCATGGGCACTTGCTGCGCCAGCTCCGTGCGGGCCGCCACCGGCGAGCCGCACGGAGCCACATAGTCGGTCACACCGGGACGACCGGCTCCTCGTGCAGCATGCCGTCGCGCAGGCGCACGATGCGGTCGCAGCGCGCCGCGAGGTCCGGGTCGTGCGTGACGATCACGAAGCTCGTCTGGAACTGGTCGGACAATTCGAGCATCAGGTTGAACACCGTGTCCGCCGTGCTGCCGTCGAGATTGCCGGTCGGCTCGTCCGCCAGCACGCAGGCGGGCCGCGTCACCAGTGCGCGCGCGACTGCCACGCGCTGGCGCTCGCCGCCCGAGAGCTCGCCGGGCCGATGCCGTGCGCGATGATCGAGTCCCACGCGAGCGAGCATCTCCAGCGCCTCGCGGCGCGCGTCGTCCTGCGTCATGCGGCGGATGCGCAGCGGCATCGCCACGTTGTCGAGCGCCGAAAATTCGGGCAGCAGATGGTGGAACTGATAGACGAAGCCCAGCGCGCGGTTGCGCAAGTCGTTGCGCTCGCGTTCGGAAAGCTCGGTGAACGGCTTGCCGAGCAGCTTGACGTTGCCGGTGCCCGGCTCGTCGAGCCCGCCCAGCACGTGCAGCAGCGTGCTCTTGCCCGAGCCCGACGCGCCCACGATCGCCAGCTTCTCGCCGCGCTTCACCGAGATCTCAGTGTCGTGCAGGACGTTCACCGAGAGCTGGCCCTGGCCAAACACCTTCGAAATGCCGTGCGCTTCAAGCACGTACGGATAGTCGCCCGCCGCGGCGAGGATCGATTGACGGTCATTCATAGCGCAGCGCCTCCGCCGGACGAACCTTGGCCGCGCGCCAGCTGGGATAGAGCGTCGCCAGCGCGGAAAGCACGAACGCAATCAAGCCGATGCGGATCACGTCGGAGGCGACGAGTTCCGAAGGCAGCTCGCTGATGAAATAAACCGACGGCGGCAGGAACTGCACACCCAGGAGGTGCTCGATCATCGGCACGCTCCAGGGAATGCTCCACGCGATGAGGCAGCCAAGCGCGATGCCGATGGCGGTGCCCGCGAAGCCGATCGTCACGCCCTGCACGAAGAAGATCTTCATGATCGAGCCGGGCTGCGCGCCGAGCGTGCGCAGGATCGCGATATCGGCCTGCTTGTTGGTGACGGTCATGACGAGCGACGAAACCAGGTTGAACGCCGCCACCGCGATGATGAGCGTGAGGATGATGAACATCATGCGCTTTTCGATCTGCACCGCGGAGAACCAGGTCTTGTTCTGCTGTGTCCAGTCGCGGATATAGAGGTCGCCCGAGAGCGTGTGCACGAGCTGGCGCGCCACCGCGGGCGCGCGCTGCATGTCCTTCAGGCGCAGGCGCACGCCGGTTGGCGCGGGCAGCCGGTAGAGCACCTCGGCGTCGCGGATGTTGATGAGCGCGAGCGAGCTGTCGTACTCGTAGTGCCCCGACTCGAACACGCCGGCCACCGTGAACTGCTTCAGGCGCGGCAGCATGCCCGCGGGCGTGATGCTGCCTTCGGGCGCGACGAGCGTGACCTTGTCGCCCCTGGTCACGCCGAGGCTCACGGCAAGGTCCGCCCCGAGCACGATGTTGAAACTGCCCGGCGTGAGGTCGTTCAGGCTGCCGGCCTTCATTTCCTTGTTGATGTCGGAGACCTGCGGCTCTTCGGACGGCTCGATACCGCGCAGCGCGACGCCGCTCAAGCTGTCGCTGCGCGTGAGGAGTGCCTGCGCATCCACATAGGGCGCGGCGCCGATCACCTCGGGATTGGTCTTCGCCTCCTTGGCGGTGAGCTGCCAGTCGGGCATCGAGCCCGTCGGCGAAAAGATCTCGATGTGTGCGAGCACGGAGAGCATGCGGTCGCGCACGTCGCGCTGGAAGCCGTTCATCACCGAGAGCACGACGATCAGCGCCGCCACGCCGAGCGCGATGCCCGACATCGAAATGAGCGCGATGAACGAGATGAACCCGTTGCCGGTCGTGCGCTTGCCGGCGCGGGTGTAGCGCCAGCCTATCTGCCATTCGTAGGGAAGTTTCAAGCGAATCCTTTTGTGCGTCTTCGTTGCGCGGGCGGCGCGCCGGCCCGCAAGCCGAATTACGTGCCGCAGCGTTTCGGCGATCAACCGCGAAGTTTGCCACACTAGCGGCACCTCACGGACTTTGCGCCGCCCAGGGGCGCCGCCCGGGCTCCTTCCGTTGGATGCGGATTACCCCCTCAGGTGCCCGGATTGTTTCCGATAAGTCGCTGATTTCTATGGCGCTCTTGTCAAGAGCTTGCGAGTTTCCTGCGCAGCGGCGCCCGCAGCCACCCCTTGCCGCAACACCCGCCGGAGCCCGGGCCTGGTTCGTGCCGCACCCAGGCGCCACCTGGGTCGAAGTACAATGCGCACCATCATGCCTGTCGATCGTCTCCATCTCCTCGTGCCGTTTGCGCTGCCGTCCGCGGCGGCGGCCTCAACCGCCCTCGCCGGCCTCGAGTATCCGGCACTCTCGAAACTGGTCGCGCGCGCGACCCTCGGCGAGCAGGTGATCGGCGAGGATTTCCAGCGCACTTTGCCGCACGAGCGCTGGGTTGCGCGCGCGTTCGGAGCGGCCGAGCCGCAGGCGGCGGGCAGGCCGGCCAGCGCAACCGGCATGACCGGCAAGAGCGGCGCGGACGACGATGAAGCCCCGCTCGCGCCGTGGATGCTGCTCGCCGACGGCGGCACGCCCGGCGACTCCACATGGGCCTGCGTCCAGCCCGTGCACGTGCGCATCGCGCACGACCATCTGGTGCTGATCGACCCGGCCTCGCTCGAACTCGCCGACGCCGATGCCGCCGCGCTCTACGCAGTCGCGAGGCCCCTCATCGAAGAGCTGGGCGTGCGCGTCGAAGCGCCCACGCCCCAGCGCTGGTATCTGTCGAGCGAGCAGCTCGGCACGCTCGCGGGCGCCTCACCGCTGCGCGCGAGCGGGCGCAACATCGAAATCTGGCTGCCGCACGAGGCGCACTCGGGTCAGCGCTCGCGCGCATGGATGAAGCTGCAGAACGAGGTGCAGATGGCCTGGTTCGAGCATCCCGTCAACGAAGCGCGCGAGGCGCGCGGCCTGCCCGCCGTCAACTCGATCTGGTTCCACGCGCAAGGCGCGCTGCGCCCGGTCAAGCGGGCGTTCTCGCGCGTGCGCTCGGACGCGGCGGCCACGCGCGGGCTCGCGCTCGCCGCCGGCGCGGAGCTGGGTGCGGCGCCCGAGACGTTCCGCACGCTTGCCGCATCGGCGGGTGCATCGACGGGCGCGGCACCCGGCATCGCACCAAACAGTGCACCAAACAGTGCACTCAACGGTCTAGCAAACGCAGCTGCACACGCAAACGGCGCCACGCTCGTCGAGCTTGACCCGTTCTCCGCCGCCTATATCCAGCAGGACTGGGGCCGCTGGAACGCGGCGTTCGCGCAGCTCGAGCGCGACTGGTTCGCGCCCGCGCTCGCCGCCCTCGAGACCCGCGAGCTCGCCGAGCTCGGCCTCACGCTATGCGGCGACACCGGCTCGGTCACGCTCACCGCCACGCGCGGCGACCTGCGCAAATTCTGGCGACGCCGCGAGTTCGCGTCGCTCATCCTCGACTAATGTCCAACGTTTCCTCCACGGCCTCTCACGCATGACCCGAATCGTCACCCGCGCCTGCTCCCCCGCCGATACCGAAGCCCTGATCCGTCACGGCCTGCATCCGGTGCTCGCGCGGCTCTATGCCTCACGCGGCGTGTGTCAGCCCGACGAGATCGAGACCGGCCTCAATCGCCTGATGCCGCCCGCCGGCATGAAGGGGCTCGACGAGGCCGCAATCCTGCTCGCGGATGCGCTCGAAGCCGAGTGCCGCATGCTCGTGGTCGCCGACTACGACTGCGACGGCGCAACGGCCTGCGCGGTGGCCGTGCGCGGCCTGCGCATGTTCGGCGCGCAGATCGACTATCTGGTGCCGAACCGCTTCGAGTACGGCTATGGGCTCACGCCCGAGATCGTCGCACTCGCCGCGCAACGCAAGGGCGGCCCACCCGACGTCCTGATCACGGTGGACAACGGCATCGCCAGCGTGGAAGGCGTGGAGGCCGCCAACGCGCTCGGCATCGAAGTCCTCGTGACCGACCACCACCTGCCCGGCGACACGCTGCCCGACGCGCGTGCCATCGTCAATCCGAACCAGCCGGGCTGCACGTTCGAGAGCAAGTGCATCGCGGGCGTGGGCGTCATGTTCTATACGCTGCTCGCGTTGCGCGCCGAATTGCGCAAGCGCGACGCCTTCAGCGACGCACGCCCCGAGCCACGCCTGGACGGCCTGCTCGATCTGGTCGCGCTCGGCACCGTCGCCGACGTCGTGAAGCTCGATTGCAACAACCGCGTGCTCGTTGCACAGGGCCTGCAGCGCATCCGCAACGGCCGCATGCAGCCCGGCATCGCCGCCCTGTTCCGCGCCGCGGGCCGTGATGCAAAAAGCGCCTCGGGCTTCGATCTGGGCTTCGCGCTCGGGCCGCGCCTGAACGCGGCGGGCCGTCTCTCCGACATGTCGCTCGGCATCGAGTGCCTGACCACGGACGACGTGGGCCGTGCGTGGGAGCTTGCCCAGCAGCTCGATACGATGAACCGCGAGCGCCGCGAAATCGAAGCGGGCATGCAGCAACAGGCGCTCGCCGATCTGGCCAACGTCGATCCGCAGGACAACGCCACGCTCACGCTCTTCAATCCGGGCTGGCATCAGGGCGTGATCGGCATCGTCGCGGGGCGGCTCAAGGAGAAGTTCCATCGCCCCTCCTTCACGTTCGCGCCCGCCGACGAAAACGGCGAGCTCGTGAAGGGCTCGGGCCGCTCGATCCCCGGTTTCCATCTGCGCGACGCCATCGATCTGATCTCAAAGCGCGAGCCGGGTCTCATCCACAAGTTCGGCGGGCACGCCATGGCCGCCGGCATGACTCTCTCCGCCGCCGACGTGCCGCGCTTTGCCGCCGCGTTCGAGCGCGTGGGCCGCGAGTGGCTCTCCGCCGAGGCGCTCGCGCGCACGGTGGAGACCGATGGCGAGCTCGAAGACGCCTGGTTCACGCCCGATTTCGTCGAAATGCTCGACGCGGCCGTGTGGGGCCAGGGCTTTCCGGCGCCCGTGTTCTCGGGCGAATTCGAGGTGGCCTCGCAGGCGCTCGTGAAGGACAAGCACCTGAAGCTTCAACTGCTGCGCGGGCGCCAGCGCTTCAACGCGATCTGGTTCAACCACACCGAGTCGCTGCCGCAGCATACGACCGTCGCCTATCGGCTCGTGCGCGACACGTGGAACGGCGTCTCTCGCGTGCAGCTCGTCGTGGAGCACGCGGCGCCCTGATCCGCACACGGGGCGCGAACCCGGCGCCAGCGCGCCCTTGACGCATGTCCAATCGGCTATAATTTGATGTTTTACACGCCGGATCACGACACAAATGGAAGCGGAACGTCTCAACGCGATCGAAGCCCTCTTGGCGGACCTGCGCACGCGCGCGGGCGAGCTACGGGGGTATCTTTGACTACGACGTAAAAGCCCGACGGCTCGTCGAAGTCAACAGCGAACTCGAAGACCCCAACGTCTGGAACGACTCCAAGCACGCCCAGGGGCTCGGCAAGGAAAAGAAGCTCCTTGAAGGCGTCGTGCACGTGCTCGACGGCATCGAGAACGACACGCGCGACACCCAGGACCTCTTCGAGATGGCCCGCGAGGAAGGCGATGAGGACACGCTCGTCGCCATCGAAACCGATGCTCAGGCGATCGAAGCGCGCGTAGCCGACGTCGAGTTCCGCCGCATGTTCGCGAACCCGGCCGACCCGAACAACGCCTTCATCGACATCCAGGCGGGCGCGGGCGGCACCGAGGCCTGCGACTGGGCGTCCATGCTGTTGCGCCAGTACGTGCGCTACTGCGAGCGCAAGGGCTTCAAGACCGAAGTGCTCGAAGAGTCCGAAGGCGACGTGGCCGGCATCAAGAGCGCGACCATCAAGGTCGAAGGCGAATACGCCTACGGGTTCCTGCGCACCGAAACCGGCATTCACCGCCTCGTGCGCAAATCGCCGTTCGACTCCTCGGGCGGGCGTCATACGTCGTTCTCGTCGGTGTTCGTGTATCCGGAAATCGACGAGTCGTTCGAGATCGAAGTCAATCCGGCCGATCTGCGCATCGACACGTACCGCGCTTCGGGCGCGGGCGGTCAGCACATCAACAAGACCGACTCCGCCGTGCGTATCACGCACATCCCGTCGGGCATCGTCGTGCAGTGCCAGAACGACCGCTCGCAGCACCGCAACCGCGCCGAAGCCATGGCGATGCTGAAGTCGCGCCTGTACGAAGCCGAGATGCGCAAGCGCCAGTCCGAGCAGGACAAGCTCGAAGCGGGCAAGTCGGACGTGGGCTGGGGTCACCAGATCCGCTCCTACGTGCTCGACAACAGCCGCATCAAGGATCTGCGCACCAACGTCGAAATCAGCAACACCAAGGCCGTGCTCGACGGCGATCTCGACGCCTTCATCAGCGCGAGCCTGAAACAGGGCGTGTAAGCCCGGCGCGCCCCAGGGCGCCGCCCTCTCCTGCCGCGCCGCCGCCCGTCTGGAAATGTCAGACTACGGCGCGCGCCGCGGGAACCGAAGTCCGCACGATGTGCCACACGGGGCCAGACAAGACCCGGCAGGCGCTGCGGCCCGCGCGGCACCGCGCCCGGGCCCCAAACCGAAACATCCGCCGAAACATCCGCCGAAACACCGCGAATCCAATCATCCGAGCCACCATGACCGAACCGACTCAGCCGACCGCGGCCAGCACCGCGCCCGAACTGGACGACAACCAGATCATCGCCGAGCGCCGCGAAAAGCTGCGCGCGCTGCGCGAAGCGGGTGTCGCCTATCCGAACGACTTCCGCCCCACCCACCACGCTGCGGACCTGCAGCGCGACTACGCCGACACCGACAAAGACGCGCTCGAATCCCAGGCGCTCGAAGTGTCGATCGCCGGCCGCATGATGCTCAAGCGCGTGATGGGCAAGGCGAGCTTCGCGACGGTGCGCGACGGCTCGGGCCAGATCCAGTTCTTCATCACGCCCGCCGACGTGGGCGAAACGACCTACGACGCGTTCAAGAAGTGGGACCTGGGCGACATCGTCGCGGCGAAAGGCCTGCTGTTCCGCACCAACAAGGGCGAGCTCTCGGTGCGCTGCACGGAATTGCGCCTGCTCTCGAAGTCGCTGCGTCCGCTGCCGGACAAGTTCCATGGCCTGTCCGACCAGGAAATGCGCTACCGCCAGCGCTACGTCGACCTGATCGTCACGCCCGAAGCACGCGAGACCTTTGTCGCTCGCACCAAGGCGATCTCCTCGGTGCGCCGCTTCATGGCCGACGCCGGCTTCATGGAAGTCGAAACGCCCATGCTGCACCCGATCCCGGGCGGCGCGGCGGCGAAGCCCTTCGTCACGCACCACAACGCGCTCGACATGCAGATGTTCATGCGCATCGCGCCCGAGCTCTATCTGAAGCGCCTGGTCGTGGGCGGCTTCGAGCGCGTGTTCGAAATCAACCGGAATTTCCGTAACGAAGGCGTTTCGCCGCGTCACAATCCGGAATTCACGATGATGGAGTTCTACGCCGCGTACACGGACTACACGTGGCTCATGGACTTCACGGAGCAACTGATCCGCCAGGCCGCCGTCGATGCGCGCGGCAACGCCGTGCTCACGTACCAGGGCCGCGAGCTCGATCTGTCGAAGCCGTTCCATCGCCTGACGATCACCCAGGCGATCCAGAAGTACGCGCCGCAGTACATGAACGAGCAGCTCGCCGACGCCGCCTTCCTGCGCGCCGAGCTCAAGAAGTTCGGCGTGGACGCGAACCAGCCGGCGTTCCTGAACGCCGGCGTGGGATCGCTCCAGCTCGCGCTGTTCGAAGAGACCGCCGAGTCGCAGCTGTGGGAGCCGACTTTCATCATCGACTACCCCATCGAGGTCTCGCCGCTCGCGCGCGCCTCCGACTCGACCCCGGGCATCACCGAGCGCTTCGAGCTCTTCATCACGGGCCGCGAGATCGCCAACGGCTTCTCGGAGCTCAACGATCCGGAAGACCAGGCCGCGCGGTTCAAGAAGCAGGTCGAACAGAAGGACGCCGGCGATGAAGAAGCGATGTTCTACGACGCCGATTACATCCGCGCGCTCGAGTACGGCATGCCCCCGACCGGCGGCTGCGGTATCGGCATCGATCGTCTGATCATGCTGCTCACGGACAGCGCAAGCATCCGCGACGTCATTCTCTTCCCGCATCTGCGCCGCGAAGACTAAGCATCGATACGCCACGGAGCGCCTGATTCGTTACAGACGCGCGCCAAACGGGGCGCATGCGGTTCACGCCGCATGTGCCCCGTTTGCTTTTCTCGGGGCTTTTTCGTTGCGCTTGCGCGACGGCATGTCAGCCGTCGTTCAGCTCGTCGTTCAGCTGTTTGTAACCAGCGGTAAAGCGGCCGGCCCGCTTCCCGGGCATGCCAGATGCGCGATGCCTGAAACCGCGTCGCACAGGGCTACGCGGCAGCCGCATATGTTCCATCCCTTTTTTTGCTTGCGCACGCGCAAACCCGGTTACAAATTGAAACGCCTGGGCTGTGGAATTGGCTCAAACTCATCTAAACAAAGCCAACTCTGCTAAAGACGGAGCCTGTCATGAACAATCCCGATCCGAAACCGACCACACTGAACCGCCGTATTCATCCGCTCGTCGCAACCGCCGCCGCGGCTGTGATCGTCGCGAGCCTCGCGGCCACGGCGGCCATCACCGGCGTCTTCCCCAAGGCCTCGAGCACGACCGAACAGAGCGCACAAAGCCAGACCGGCCAGACCGCGTTGATGGCGTCGCAGCCCGTGGTCGACTCGACCCGGCCCGTGACCGGTGCGCAAATCGCACAGAACGGCGCGCCGATCGCGGTCCCGAACAACGAGCCAGCGAACGAGCCTGCGAACCAGCCCACGGAGCCGCAGCCTGCGCCGGCCGCCCAGCAACAGGCTCCGGCCGCCCCACCGCCGCAGTACGGCCAGCAGCCGCAGCAATACGCTCAGGAAGCACCGCCCCACCAGGCGGCGTGCGCCTCGTGCGGCGTGGTCGAGGGTATCTCCGAGACGCGCCAGGAAGGCCACGGCACCGGCATCGGCGCAGTGGGCGGCGCAGTGGTGGGCGGCGTGGTCGGCAATCAGTTCGGCAGCGGCAATGGCCGCACGGCCATGACGTTGCTGGGTGCGCTCGGTGGCGGCCTCGGCGGCAACGCGGTGGAAAAGCATCTGCGCAGCACCACGAGCTACTCGGTACGCGTGCGCATGGACAACGGCAAGATGCGCTACTTCACATATCACCAGGCGCCACCGTTCCAGCAAGGCCAGCGCGTGCGCGTCGAAAACGGCACGCTCGCCGCGGCCTGAAGATAGTTAGCTGCGGACGCGTCGCTTCGCGCGCCAGCCACTAACGCGCGTGCCCAGCAAGCAAAAAAGGCGATCCGCCACACGGGCGGATCGCCTTTTCTCATTGCAATCGGCGGCGGACTGCGGCCACCGGCAACACAGCTCGCGAACGCGGAATCAATACTCCGAGTCTTCGATCCAGGCCGCCTGGATGGCCTCGAGGATCTTCTCGTTCGAGCGCTCAGGATCGTCGTCGAAACCTTCGAGCTCGGTGATCCAGCGATGCAGATCGGTGAAGCGCACGTACTGCGGGTCGATCTCCGGATGCTTATCCGTCAACGCCATTGCGATGTCCTGCGTATCGGTCCATTTCATGGCAGCGCGCTCCTCTCTCCGATGGATTAGTGGTTTTCCTTGGCGTGGTTGATCGAGTAACGCGGAATCTCGACCACCAGGTCATTTTCGGCGGGCACGATGGCCTGGCACGACAACCGCGAAGTCGGCTCCAGACCCCATGCCTTGTCGAGCAGGTCGTCTTCGGTTTCTTCCGACGGCTCGAGCGCGTCGAACCCTTCGCGCACGATCACGTGACAGGTCGTGCAAGCACACGATTTTTCGCACGCATGTTCGATCTCGATGCCGTGCTCCAGCAGCGCATCGCACACACTTTCACCCGGCTTGGCGTCGATGACCGCGCCCTCCGGACACAGTTCGACATGGGGCAGCACCACGATTTGAGGCATTGTGATTTCCGTATCCAATAACTTCTGTATCGGGCGCGCCCCGTCTGCCGACGGTGTCATCGCCCATTCTACTGACGTCGCGCGCCTTGCTGCATCGGGAAAGCACGCACGCGTGGCGTGCTTTCCGGTGCGTTTGCCGGCGCGCGTTCAACGTCCATTAAGTGTTCACTGAGCGCGCATGGAAGCGCGAATTCAGCGGCGCATTAGCCACGCATTTAGCCGATCTCGTCGAGCTTCTTGCCCGCGAGCGCGCGCTTGATGCCCTTGTCCATGCGCCGTGCGGCGAACTCGTCGGTACCCTCGGCGAGCGCCTTGGTCGCCGCTTCGATGGCGTCGGTGTCTTCGCCCTGCACGATTTGCGCAAGCGCCGCGATCAGCGCATCGAGTTGCGTGCGCTCCTCGGCGCTCAGCAGCTCGCCATCAGCGGCCAGTGCGGAGTTCGTCGCTTCGACGACGCGCTGCGCCTCCACCTGCGCCTCGCGCAGCGCGCGCGCGCGCATGTCGATGTCGGCTGTCTTGAAGCTGTCTTCGAGCATCTTCGCGATGTCGTCGTCGGCGAGACCGTAGGACGGCTTCACCACCACCGACGCCTCCACGCCCGAGATCTGCTCGCGCGCGAACACGGACAAGAGGCCATCGGCGTCCACCTGGTAGGTCACGCGGATGCGCGCCGCACCGGCCACCATCGGCGGAATGCCGCGCAGCTCGAAGCGCGCGAGCGAGCGGCAGTCGGAGACGAGCTCGCGCTCGCCCTGCACCACGTGGATCGCCATCGCGGACTGGCCGTCCTTGAAGGTCGTGAACTCCTGCGCTCGCGCGACCGGAATGGTCGAGTTGCGCGGGATGATCTTCTCGACGAGCCCGCCCATCGTCTCCACGCCGAGCGACAGCGGGATCACGTCGAGCAGCAGCCAGTCGTCCTCGCCATTGCGGTTGCCGGCGAGCAAGTCGGCCTGGATCGCCGCACCGAGCGCGACAACCTGATCCGGGTCCAGATTCGTGAGCGGCGGCTGGCCGAAATACTGCTCGACGGCGCGCCGGATCACCGGCATGCGCGTCGCGCCGCCCACCAGCACTACGCCCTTCACGTCCTTCGCGGCCACCTTGGCGTCGCGCAGCGCTTTCTTCGTGGGCGTGAGCGTGCGCTGCACGAGCGCCTGCGTGAGCGCCTCGAAGCGCGGCTCGTCGATCGTCAGCGCGATCTGCTTGCCGTTCGAGAGCGCGACGTCGATGCGCGCCTCGGCCGCCGACGAGAGCGCTTCCTTCGCGTCGCGCACGCGGTCGAGCAAGAGGCGCACGTCTTCGGGCGCGAGCGTGGCGCGCTCGATGCCGGACTGCTCGAGCACCCAGGCAAAGAGAGCGTGATCGAAGTCGTCGCCGCCGAGCGCGGAATCGCCGCCCGCCGCGAGCACTTCGAATACGCCTTTGGTGAGCTTGAGAATCGACAGGTCGAAGGTGCCGCCACCCAGGTCGTAGACCGCGTAGAGCCCTTCGGCGCCGTTGTCGAGGCCGTAGGCGATGGCCGCCGCTGTCGGCTCGTTGAGCAGGCGCAGCACGTTCAGGCCGGCAAGGCGCGCGGCGTCCTTGGTGGCCTGGCGCTGTGCTTCGTCGAAGTAAGCCGGCACCGTGATGACCGCGCCGACGAGCTCGTCGCCGAGCGTGTCTTCCGCGCGCTGGCGCAGCGTGGCGAGGATTTCCGCCGACACCTCGACCGGGCTCTTCACGCCATCGATGGTCTGGATCTGCACCATGCCCGGGGCGTCGACGAATTCGTACGGCGCGTTCGCCGCGCCTTCCACCTCGGCCTTGCCGCGGCCCATGAAGCGCTTGACCGAGACGATCGTGTTGCGCGGATCGGTGGCCGCGTCGGACTTGGCCGTGCGGCCGATGCGGCGCCCGCCGTTCGCGAGATAGCGCACGACCGACGGGAGCAGCACGTGGCCGTCCGCGTCGGGCAGCACGTCGGGCACGCCGCTGCGCACGGCGGCGACCAGCGAGTTCGTCGTGCCGAGGTCGATGCCGACGGCGAGCCGCCGCTGATGCGGCGCCGGCGCCATGCCGGGTTCGGAAATTTGCAGTAGTGCCATCTGTGTGATCTGTTGCGGGCCGCCTCACATCGTCGATCGATCAGTCGTCGTATCGATGCGTACCGATGAATCGGCAGCCCAGTCCTGTATCCGTGTTCTACGCTCTTTTTTGCTGTGCGCCCAGTCGGGGACGCCGAGCCGGGGCCCTAGCCTTCCAGCCGCTCGATCTGCGAGTCGACTTCGGCCGCCACACGCTCGACGAACATCAGCTGGCGCACGGCTTCCGCCGCCGGCTGGTTTGACCCGCTGTCGAGCCATGCCCCCAGCTTCGCGAGGCGCACGCGCTCGTCGTCGCGCAATTCGGCGAGAAGCGCATCGAGCGCATCGACGTTCTTCGCGCCCACCGCGTCCTCGATCGACTCGCGCCACTCCATCTGCTGCATCAGGAACGCGGGCTCCATGGCCGTGTTGTTCTCCGCGCCCACGTCGATGCCGCGCAAATGCAGCAGGTACGTCGCGCGCTTGAGCGGGTCGCGCAGCGTCTGATACGCCTCGTTCGTGCGCGTGGCCCATTGCATCGCCACGCGCTTTTGCGCCTCGCCGGCCGCGGCGAAGCGGTCGGGGTGCACCTGCGCCTGCACGGTGCGGTAGGCGTGGTCGAGCGCGGCGCCGTCGAGCGCGAACTGCTCGGGCAGGCCGAACAGCACGAAATGGCTATCGGAGAGCGAAGAAAGCGAGGCCATCGGAATGAACGTTCGGGTGAGGCTGTCGTCAGGATCGGTCGCACTGCTATCGCGCGGTGCGCCGCATCAAAAAATCAAAAAGGCGGCACAGGCCGCCTTTTCAGCGCAACGCGCGAACTCAAACGCGGAAGGACTCGCCGCAACCGCACTCGTCCTTCACGTTCGGGTTGTTGAACTTGAAGCCCTCGTTCAGGCCTTCGCGCACGAAGTCCAGCTCCGTGCCGTCGATATAGGAGAGGCTCTTCGGGTCCACGATGACCTTCACGCCGTGGCTCTCGAACACGTTGTCCTCGGGCGCGAGCTCGTCGACATATTCGAGCTTGTAGGCGAGGCCCGAGCAGCCCGTCGTACGCACGCCAAGGCGCAAGCCCACGCCCTTGCCGCGACGGACCAGGTACTTCTGCACGTGCTGTGCCGCTTTTTCTGTCAACGTGATTGCCATAACGTTCTCGCCCTGACCAGTCCTTAAGCCGCGTCGGCCTTTGCTTCCGTCGTGTGACGCTGACGGTAATCGGCCACCGCTGCCTTGATCGCGTCTTCCGCGAGAATCGAGCAGTGGATCTTCACCGGCGGCAGCGCCAGCTCTTCAGCGATGTGCGTGTTCTTGATCGAGAGTGCCTGATCGAGCGTCTTGCCCTTGACCCACTCGGTCACGAGCGAGCTCGAAGCGATAGCCGAGCCGCAGCCATAGGTCTTGAACTTTGCGTCCTCGATGACACCGTCCGCGCCCACGCGGATCTGCAGCTTCATGACGTCGCCGCATGCCGGCGCGCCAACCATGCCGGTACCGACCGCGTCGTCGTCTTTCGCGAACGAGCCGACGTTGCGCGGGTTTTCGTAGTGGTCCAGAACCTTGTCGCTATATGCCATGATCACACTCCTTCAATTCGTGTTTGCCGCGCTGCATCTGAATTGCGCTGCGGCCGGTTCGTTGTTTCGCTGCCGACTGCGGCCGGTACGCCTTAGTGCGCCGCCCACTGGATGGTCGACAGGTCGATGCCGTCCTGGTGCATTTCCCACAGCGGCGAGAGCTCGCGCAGCTTGGCGATCTTCGTCTGCAGCAGGTTGATCACGTAATCGACGTCCTGTTCGGTCGTGAAGCGGCCCACCGTGAAGCGGATCGAGCTGTGCGCCAGCTCGTCGTTGCGGCCGAGCGCGCGCAGCACGTACGACGGCTCGAGCGACGCCGAGGTGCACGCCGAGCCCGACGACACGGCCACGTCCTTGACCGCCATGATCAGCGACTCGCCTTCGACGAAGTTGAAGCTGATGTTCAGGTTGTGCGGGACACGCTTTTCCATGTCGCCGTTCACGTAGGTCTCTTCGATTTCCGAGAGGCCCTTGAGCAGACGGTCGCGCAGCATGCGCACGCGCTCGTTTTCCGTCGCCATTTCCTCGCGCGCAATGCGGAACGCCTCGCCCATGCCGACGATCTGGTGCGTGGCGAGCGTGCCCGAGCGCATGCCGCGCTCATGGCCGCCACCGTGCATCTGCGCTTCGATGCGCACGCGCGGCTTGCGTCGCACGTACAGCGCGCCGATGCCCTTCGGGCCGTAGGTCTTGTGCGCCGAGAACGACATCAGGTCGACCTTGAGCTTTTGCAGGTCGATGGGCGCCTTGCCCGTCGATTGCGCGGCGTCGACGTGGAAAATGATGCCCTTCTCACGGCAGATCTCGCCGATCGCCTCGATGTCCTGGATCACGCCGATCTCGTTGTTCACGTGCATGACCGAAACCAGGATCGTGTCCGGGCGGATCGCCGCCTTGAGCGCTTCAAGGTCGATCAGGCCGTTGTCGAGCACGTCGAGATACGTGACTTCGTAGCCTTCGCGTTCCAGCTCGCGGCAGGTGTCGAGCACGGCCTTGTGCTCGGTCTTCACCGTGATGATGTGCTTGCCTTTGCTCTTGTAGAAGTGCGCGGCGCCCTTGATCGCGAGGTTGTCCGATTCGGTAGCACCGGAGGTCCAGATGATTTCGCGCGGGTCGGCGTTCACGAGCGCCGCGACGTTCTCGCGCGCTTCCTCGACGGCGCGCTCCGCGTCCCAGCCATAGGCGTGGCTGCGCGACGCCGGATTGCCGAACTGCTCGCGCAGATACGGAATCATCTTGTCCACCACGCGCGGGTCGACAGGCGTCGTCGCGCTGTAGTCCATATAAATGGGCAGGTGGGGAATGTCGTTATTCATCTATCGCTCCGGGGGATTCTGTCTGCTGCTCTATGTATTGCGCTGGCCGTAATCGGGATCGCGAATCGCGTTCGCGAGTCAGGAGCCGGCCATGTTGAATATGGAATTCGGCCCGAGCGGCACCGTGCGCACCGGCTCCATCGCCGGCGCTTCGGTGCGGCGATCGCGCAGGACCGTGGGCGCTGCGCCTTCGCGGGCGCGCTGCTTGTCCACCAGATCCTTGAGCGACACCGAATCGAGGTACTCGACCATCTTCTGGTTCAGCGTCGACCAGAGCTCGTGCGTCATGCAATGGCCGTCGTGCTGCTTGGTGCCTTCGCAGGCGCCCTTGCCGCCGCACTGGGTGGCGTCGAGCGGCTCGTCCACGGCGATGATGATGTCCGCAACGGTGACGTCCTCCGCGCGGCGCGCGAGGTTATAGCCACCGCCCGGCCCACGGACCGATTCGACGATTTCATGACGGCGCAGCTTGCCGAACAACTGTTCCAGGTAAGACAGCGAGATGTGCTGTCGCTGGCTGATACCCGCAAGCGTCACCGGGCCCTGCTCCTGGCGCAGGGCCAGGTCGATCATCGCCGTAACGGCGAAACGGCCTTTGGTGGTGAGTCTCATGATGTAGGGGAACCGCTAATCTCGACAATTTTCGTCAAGTATAAATACATGACTAGTTTAGTCAAGTATCCGCGCTGCCAATTGGGTTATTAGGCGCATGACGAAAAGGGAAAACGGCGCAAACTTGCGTGAGGATGCGCCGCGACGTTCATCTCAGTCCGCCAGCCGCGGACGCAACACCGACAGCAAGCCCGAACAGGCCGCTTCGCACTGGTCAAGCACCGCCTCGAACCCCGCGTCGCCGCCAAAATAGGGGTCGGTCACCACGCGCTCCTGCGCGTGCGGTGCAAATTCCATCAGCAGACGAATCTTGTCGCGCCCGGCAGAAGGCGCCACTTGCTGGAGCGCCGTCACATTGGCGTCGTCCATCGCAACGATCAAGTCGAACGTGCCAAAGTCTTCAGCCGCGATCTGACGCGCGCGCAGCGGCGCCAGATCGTAGCCGCGCTTCGCCGCGGCGCGCTGGGCGCGTTCGTCAGGCGCCTCGCCGATATGCCAGTCGCCGGTGCCCGCCGAATCGACCGACACGTGCGTGCTCAAGCCCGCCTCGTCGACAAGACGCCGCATCACGGCTTCAGCCGTAGGCGAGCGGCAGATGTTGCCAAGACAAACGAAGCAGACGGAAACCTTTTTCATCGTGTCGGGTGTGAGGCGGGAAGCGGCTTGACGCAAGCCACTCGGCGCAAACGAACCATCGATTATACAAAGTGTCGGCGACGGACGCTGGGCGATTCCCGCGCCGTCACCGGTACATTTAGATCGCGCTCGTCTGCGGCGGCAACGGCGCCACGCTGCGCATTGCCTTGACAGGCGCCTTGACGTCGCCAGCATCGCCAACCAGGCCATACGACACAGTGCGCGCCAGCTCGGCGCTAACTTGATCGGCTGCCAGCGGGAACTGCTGCTCGGCGGTATGCCAGGCATGGGCCCACGCAATCGCCGCAAGCGGCACAATCAGCGCCAGCGGCCAATACACCACTATTTTCTTTCTCATGATGCGACTCTCTCTCGACTGTAGGGCGACACGTGCGAACGCACTATCGCCAGTCGAAATGATATAGATGATCGCAATCAGGAGAAACCCGGCAAAGACGAACACACTGTTGTCGCAGATTAAACAGTGCACGGTCTGCCGTTGATGAGCGCCCAATCGTCACGTCTTCCGCGCGCGTCCCGTCGTGTCCAGATGCGTGTGCCGCGCAGCGTACAGCTCGCGGAACGTACGGCCGACCGGAGCCGGCATGTCGCGCCCATCGGTCCAACCGCGCGCGAACGGCAGTTTGCGAATGAGCTGCGACTGGCCTCCCATGCGCTCCAGCACGCGCACGCCGAGCTTCGTGAGCAGCGCATACGCGCCGGGATGCAGGGCGAACCACCCCCACACCGCCAGCGCGGCGCGCTCGCGCCATGGGCGCAGGCGCCGCTCCGCCTGCTTCTCGCGCAGTTTGCGCAGCAGGTCCGAAAGCGGGATACCCACCGGGCAGACGCTATTGCACTCCCCGCAGAGCGTGGCGGCCTGCGGCAGATCGAGTGCCTTGTCGAGACCAACGTAGCTGGGCGTGAGCACGGACCCCATCGGCCCCGGATAGACCCATCCGTACGCGTGCCCGCCCACCTTCTGATAGACGGGACAATGGTTCATGCACGCTCCGCAACGTATGCAGCGCAGCATCTCCTGGAATTCGCCGCCGATCAGGCCGGTGCGCCCGCCGTCGACGAGCACGACATACATATGCTCCGGGCCGTCCTGATCTTGCGCACCGCGGGGGCCCGTGAGGACGGAAAAGTAGTTCGAGGTGGCCTGCCCCGTAGCGGAGCGCGGCAGCAGGCGCATCGCGGTGGCGAGGTCCTCGAGCGTCGGCAGGACCTTTTCTATGCCGGTGACCGCCACGTGCACGCGCGGCATCACGGTACACATGCCCTCGTTGCCTTCGTTCGTCACGAGCACGACCGAGCCCGTCTCCGCGACGAGAAAGTTGCCGCCCGTCACGCCCATGTCCGCCGAAAGGAAGTGCGGCCGCAGAACCTCGCGCGCCTCGCGCGTCATGTCGGGGATCTCGGTGAGGCGCGGCTTGTGATGCGTCTTCGCGAACAGATCGGCGATCTCGTCCTTGTCCTTGTGAACGACAGGCGCAATGATGTGGCTCGGCGGCTCGTTATTGTTGATCTGCAGGATGTATTCGCCGAGATCCGTCTCGATGGATTGCACGCCCATCCCGGCAAGCACGGTGTTGAGCTGCATCTCCTCGGAGACCATCGACTTCGTCTTGATGACCTTGCGCACCCCATGCTTGCGCGCGATTTCGGCGACGAGCTTCGCCGCATCGCGAGCCGTCTCGGCGAACAGGACCGTCACGCCGCGCCGTGTGGCCTCGGCCTCGAATTGCTCGATCCAGACGTCGAGATTCTCCAGCGCGCGATTGCGCCGCTCCTTGAGTGCGGCGCGCGTGGCCGGAAAATCGATCGCCGTGATCGCCTCTGCGCGAGCGGAAACGAACTTGGTCGAGAGCTTCTTGAGGTTTTGCTGAAGACGCTGATCGGCCAGCTTCTGGCCAGCGCGCGCCTTGAATTGCATCGATTGAACTTGCATGGCGTGGATTCGGGGCGTGTGTGCTTTCGTATGCGGTCGGATTCAGGCGAATTCCTGTGGCGTCATGCCGTGGGCGCCTCACCCGGTGAACAGAATGCCGCCACCTGGCCGCAACCAGACGGCGATCGCGCGGCGCCTCAAACGTCGCCGGCAAGCACCTGGGCGATATGCAGCACGCGGGTACTGGAATCGCCGGTGCGACGCAAACGCCCTTCGATGTTCAGCATGCAGCCGAGGTCGCCGAGCACCACTGTGCCCGCCCCGCTTGCCTGTACGTTCATGCATTTTTCGTCGGCGATCGCCGTGGAGATCTCGCCATACTTGACCGCAAACGTGCCGCCGAAGCCGCAACAGTGCTCGCAGTCCTTCATCTCCTGCACGGCCACGCCGCGCTGCGCGAGCAACGCGCGCGGTTGCGCCTTCACGCCCAGTTCGCGCAGTCCCGCGCATGAGTCGTGATAGGTTACCGGCCCGCGGAATTCGCCCTCGGGCAGCGTGACTTTCGCGACATTCACGAGGAAGTCCGTCAATTCGTAGACGCGCTCGCGCAGCCTGCCGTAACGCGCCATCAGTTCCGGGTCGTCGCGAAAGAGATCGCCGTAATGCACGCGGATCATGCCGCCACACGAGCCCGAAGGCACCACCACATAGTCGAATTGCTCGAATTCGCGCAGCGTCTTTTCCGCCAGGTCACGCGCGAGCGCGCGCTCGCCCGAGTTGTAGGCCGGTTGGCCACAGCAGGTCTGCGCAGGCGGCACGTCCACCTCATAGCCGGCCTCCTCGAGCAACTTGATCGCCGAAAAACCAACTTCGGGACGCATTGTGTCGATGAGGCAAGTGACGAACAAACCGACTCGCATGGGAACTCCTTGTGAAAACCGTCCCCGATTATCCGACGTTTCGCCGCCACCACCAACGCCGGACTGCCCCAGGATGGGCCGTCGGACGCGCTCGACAGGCCTGCGAGCGCGTGCGCCGCGCCGGCGCGCCGTCCCGTCTGCTGCTGTCTTTTTTCACCATACGAGATACAATGGGCGCTTCCGCGTCGCGTTTCCAATACGCGCCAAACGATTCTGCCCCCGGAATTTGCCCCCCCATGACCGACACCAATCCGGATCCGAAGACCTCGATTCAGGTGATCGAGCGCATGATGCGCCTACTCGACGCGCTTGCCGCGCACACCGATCCGGTCAGCCTGAAGGATCTCGCGCAACGCACCGAACTCCATCCGTCCACCGCACACCGTATTCTCAACGACATGGTGAGCTGCCGGCTCGTCGACCGCTCGGACCCCGGCACATACCGGCTCGGCATGCGGCTGCTGGAGCTCGGCAATCTCGTGAAGGCGCGCCTCTCGGTGCGCGATGCCGCGCTCACGCCCATGCGCGAGCTGCATCGCCTTACGGGCCAGACCGTGAACCTCTCCGTGCGCCAGGGCGACGAAATCGTTTATATTGAGCGCGCCTACTCGGAGCGCTCCGGCATGCAAGTGGTGCGGGCAATCGGCGGCCGCGCGCCGCTGCACCTCACCTCGGTCGGCAAGCTCTTTCTGGCCGCCGACGAAGCAAATCGCGTGCGCGCCTATGCCACCCGTACGGGCCTTTCGGGTCACACGCGCAACAGCATCACCGACCTTGGCCGGCTGGAGCGCGAACTCGCGCACGTGCGCCAGCAATCCTGCGCACGCGATAACGAAGAGCTGGAACTGGGCGTGCGCTGCATTGCAGCGGGCATCTACGACGACACCGGCAAGCTCGTCGCCGGACTTTCTCTCTCCGCGCCCGCCGACCGGCTTCAGGACTCGTGGCTTGGGCAACTGAGCAAGACGGCGCTCACGATTTCAGAATCACTCGGCTATCACCCGGAGCCCGCCGAAGGCAACGTGCAGACCGCCTGAGGCCAACGGTTGCGCGAACCTGCTTCGCAGCCAGGTCGAAATCCCCCAAGCGCCGGCAGGTCCGGCGCTCCCCTTCTTCATGCTCCTCAGTCGACAAGCTCTGTAAGCTGGCACTTGATGCCCGCGTCGATTTCGCGCGCCTCCTTCGCCAGATTGACCTGCTTCGCGGTACACGCCGTCTCCAGCAACGCGACGTCGATGCTATAGCCCTGGCGGCCGCTCAACCACGCGAGGATGTCGCCGAGATGCCAGAGCGACGGATTTCCTTCGTGCACAGGCGGCGGAAAATCTGCCGTGTGCGCGAGCATCAACTTACGCATGTTCTGACGTGACATGCCTGTCATGTCTGCAACATCTGTCAAGCCGACAAGATCCGGCGTGGCCTCCACAAGACGCGCGTGAGGCGCCGCCCGCTTCACGTTCTGCAACGCCGAGTAGATAGCCGACCACGCGCTCTCGCTCTCGCGTGCGAATGCCAGTGCGACGCGGCCAGGCTGCCCTACGCCGATCGTGGCGTCGTCGCAGCCCGCTTGCGCCAGCCGCTCCACGAGGTCGTCGTGATCGCAATCTTCTGTCGCGAGCTGATACTTGAGCGTGAATACATAGTTCATGAGTTACTCCTGCTGTTTGGCATTCGATCGCTCGGGCGGCGCGTTCGCGCGCTGCGCCGTGCAATGGTCGACCACGCGCCTCAACAAATGCGCATGGTTGCCGGCGTTTCGCGGCGTGCTCCAGATGCTCGTGATGCAAAACTCCGCGCATCGGCAATCTGCCTGGTTATACGGGCAGTACATCCTGCCCCACGCGTGACCATTGCCCTTACCTGGCTGAACTAACCAACCCCTGGCTTCGGCATAAGCCAGCGCAGCCTCGACCTCTTTCTTGGGATGCGATCGTCTCATCGGCAAACTCAGTGTATGAGCCGCCACAGAAGTTGTCAATTGACAACCGACAAACCTGCGGCAGCCAAATCGCGCTATCCGGCCGGACAGCGCGTCTCGAACCACTGAAATTCTGCTGACGAAACCGATCGTCCAACAGCTGGCCTCATGGCGTAGGAAGCGCCCAGACTGGCCCGAAAAACAAACGCCCCGCAATTGCGGGGCGTTTGTGCTGGAGAAGCCGAAAGCGGCTTGATTGGCCTGATATCGGGCCCGATCAGGTGCCCGGGCCGCCCGCGTCCGCGCTCGTGATGCGCGGCTGCTGGTCGGCACCGCCGTTATCGAGCCACGTGCGCACGCGAGTCGCATCGGCGAAACGCGAATACTTGCCGCTCGAATCGAGCAGCACCATGATGACCGGGCGGCTGTGGACCGTCGTCTGCATCACGAGGCACTCGCCCGCTTCGTTGATGAAGCCGGTCTTCTGCAGGCCGATGTCCCACGACGGATTGCGGATCAGTGCGTTCGTGCTGTTGTAGGCGAGATTGCGCTTGCCCGTAAACACGTCGTAGCTACGATCGGTCGAGAACTGGCGGATCATCGGATACTGATAGGCCGCGTTCACCATCTTCACGAGGTCACGCGCGGTCGAGACGTTGTGGCTAGAGAGCCCCGTGGAATTCTCGAAGTGCGTGTCGGTCATGCCAAGCTGCTTCGCCTTGGCGTTCATGGCCGCGATGAACGCAGGACGCCCACCCGGGTAGTAACGCGAAAGCGCCGCCGCCGCGCGGTTTTCCGACGCCATCAGCGCGATATGCAGCATGTCTTCGCGCGAGAGCACCGAGCCCACCGAGAGGCGCGAACCGGTGTTCTTCTCGTAGTCGCGGTCTTCGTCGGTGACTTCGATCTGTTCGGTGAGCGGCGCCTTGGAATCGAGCACGACCATCGCGGTCATCAGCTTGGAGATCGAGGCGATCGGCACGACGGCATGCGAATTCTTGTCGAAGAGCGGTTCCAGCGAGTTCTGGTCGACCACGTAGGCCACGCCCGAGCGCAGCATCAGCGAATCGGGCGTTTCATGCAGGCCGAACGCCTGGCCCACGGTCGGCTGACGCGGCTCGAACGCAACACGGCGCACCGCCGTGTGATGGCGGCCGTTCATCGTGTAGCTGACGCGGCGCTTCTTGACTGTCGGACGCGCATCGTCTTCCTTCGCGGCGACAGTGCGGGTCGCACCCGCTTTTTTGGCAACCTTCGCGGGCGCCTGCGCGCTGCTCGTGGCCTTCTTGGCAGTCTTTTTGGCCTTGGCCGTATTGGCCGCAGCGGTGTTCTGCGACGCAGCAAAAGCGCCCTCGGGCACTACGAGCGTCGCACTGATGACCACGGAGACAGCCACCGACAGCGCGGTACTGACAACCGATGAGGGCACCAGCTTGAACGACAGGAGCTTGTCGGATTTCATTGGTGTTCTGGATGAAGCGGCGGGATCGTTCGCCAAGTGTAGTAAAACCACGAAAAATTCGCAAATTGAAGCACTTATGGCTACTCGTTAAACCGAAGTCTGGCTTTCAATTGAGCTGACCAATGCGCTTCGCACATTCGATGGAGAGAGACAATCGCCTGGGCGGTCCCACCCTTCTGCGCCTTGCGCCGGCAACGTTTGTTGATTGCCTACGCATTGACGGCGCACGCCATGCAGAACTTGATGTGGGGGAAATACCGAGGACGATTCTCTGACACCGGTGCCGCCGAACCACGCGACGCGCATTCGACAGCAATAGATCTTTAACGTTCCATGACGAAATCTGGTGGACGCGACAAGTTCAATCCGGCACCGGCCTTCAACGAATCATACGGCGCACGCCACGGACGGCGCGCATCGTAAGACTCAATCTTGCCAGATCGAGCGCACCTATGCTTGACCGTGTCAGGAAAGGCCGCGCAGTAAGTCGGATGCAGACACTATGCCGCAGTTCAGCGAGACGCCTGGGCGCAAGTTCATGCCGAGCGCATAAGTAGTTGTTTAATAATACTTTCATGTAATTGTGCGTCGCACCAAAAGTTCTTGACTTTCGTCTCCAGCGACCTAAAATCGAGATTAATGTTGCGACGCACCAAAGCGCCGTGCAGATCACTCTGAGTCTTGCCACTTACTTCAGGCGACCCGCGAACGAGGCCGCCAAACATCCAGGAGCGTAAACCATGAGTCTGCTGACCCCTGAGCAATTCGCCGCTGCCCAGAAAGCCAACCTCGAAACGCTGTTCGGTCTCACCGGCAAGGCATTCGAAGGCGTGGAAAAGCTCGTCGAATTGAATCTTCAGGCCGTTCGCTCGAACCTGGCGGAATCGCAGGAACAGGCGCAGCGCGCGCTGTCGGCAAAGGACGCGCAAGAGTTCTTCGCCCTGCAATCGAGCTTCGCTCAACCGCTCGCCGAAAAGCTGCTCTCGTACGGCCGCCACGTCTATGAAATCGCCTCGGCTACGCAAGCCGAGTTCGCCAAGGTCGCTGAAGCGCACTACGAAGAGCAGAACCGCAAGGTCCAGTCGCTCGTCGACAACGTCGCCAAGAACGCACCGGCCGGTTCGGAAACCGCCGTCGCCGTGATCAAGTCGGCCATCAACGCTGCGAACACGACCTACGAAACGGTCCACAAGGCCACCAAGCAAGCCGTCGAAATCGCCGAAAGCAACTTCAACGCCGCCACCGCCGCAGCCAGCAAGGCTGCTGCGCAAGCTTCGCGTTCGGCTGCCGCCGCTACCGCCAAGAAGCCGGCCTGAACGTCGCGTATCGACCTGTGGCGCGCTGAAATGCGCGCCCAGCGCCGGACCTGACGCTCCGGTCCGGCACGTCGCTTGCCCGGTCGCTGGAGGCCGGGAATTTTTTTACGCTCCGGCGCCTCTCGCAGCCAATCACAGCGACCCTACTGCCCAAGTGAAAACGGCGCACTCCTCGCGGAGTGCGCCGTTTCTTCATGCGCGCGGCAAACTTACTTCTTCTTTTGCGGCGGCAGGTCCGTGCAGACGCCTTCGTACAGCTCGGCGGCCATGCCTACCGACTCGCCCAGCGTCGGGTGCGGGTGGATCGTCTTGCCGATGTCGGTCGCGTCCGCGCCCATTTCCACGGCGAGGCAGACTTCGCTGATGAGGTCGCCCGCGTTCAGGCCGACGATGCCGCCGCCGATCACGCGATGCGTCTCTTCGTCGAAGATCAGCTTGGTGAAGCCCTCGTCGCGGCCATTGGCGATCGCGCGGCCCGAAGCGGCCCACGGGAACACCGCCTTGCCGTACTTGATGCCTTCGGCCTTGCACTGCTCTTCGGTCTTGCCGGCCCACGCCACTTCCGGATCGGTGTAGGCCACCGACGGAATCTGCAGGGCGTCGAAGTACGCCTTCTCGCCGTGCGCCGCTTCGGCCGCCACGTGGCCTTCATGCACGGCCTTGTGCGCGAGCATCGGCTGACCGACGACGTCGCCAATCGCGAAGATGTGCGGCACGTTGGTGCGCTGCTGCTTGTCGACTTCGATGAAGCCGCGATCCGTCACCGCCACGCCGGCCTTGTCCGCGCCGATCTTCTTGCCGTTGGGCGAGCGGCCCACGGCGACCAGCACGAGGTCGTAGCGCTGCGCTTCGGCCGGAGCCTTCTCGCCTTCGAACGAGACGTAGATGCCGTCGTCCTTCGCCTCGGCCTTCGTCGTTTTGGTCTTGAGCATGACGTTCGCGAAGCGCTTCGCGTTGTACTTCTCCCAGACCTTCACGAGATCGCGGTCGGCGCCGGCCATCAGGCCGTCGAGCATTTCCACGACGTCGATCTGCGCGCCGAGCGTCGCGTAAACCGTCGCCATTTCCAGGCCGATAATGCCGCCGCCGATCACCAGCATCTTCTGCGGGATCTGGCGCAGTTCGAGCGCGCCGGTCGAGTCGACCACGCGCGGATCTTCCGGCATGAACG
Source organism: Paraburkholderia silviterrae (assembly GCF_004353915.1). Taxonomy (GTDB): domain Bacteria; phylum Pseudomonadota; class Gammaproteobacteria; order Burkholderiales; family Burkholderiaceae; genus Paraburkholderia; species Paraburkholderia silviterrae. The sequence goes on from NZ_SMRP01000005.1 coordinate 217,540, forward strand.
GCAGCTTCACAGCCTGCGAGCCGGCTGCGATGATCGCCTGCTTGAAGCGGACAATCTTCTTGCCGCCCTCGCCCGCCACTTCCATGTGGTACGGATCGAGGAACGTGCCAAGACCGGTCACGACTTCGACCTTGCGCGCCTTCGCCATGCCGGCGAGACCGCCGGTGAGCTTCTTGACCACGCCCGACTTGAAATCGCGCAACTTGTCCAGATCGATCTGCGGTTTGCCGAACGTGATGCCGTGCGAGCCGAGCGCTTCGGCTTCGTCGATCACGAGCGCCGTGTGCAGGAGCGCCTTCGACGGAATGCAGCCGACGTTCAGGCACACGCCGCCAAGCGTCGAATAGCGCTCGACGAGCACGGTCTTCATGCCGAGGTCGGCGGAGCGGAACGCCGCCGAATAGCCGCCGGGACCGGCGCCGAGCACGAGCATGTCGCATTCGACGTCGGCGCTGCCGCCAAAGCTGCCGGCTTGCGGCGCGCTTGCTGCCGCCTTCGGCGCTTCGGCAGCCTTCGGTGCCTCGGCCTTCGGTGCTGCAGCCGGAGCCGCCGCGCCCGCCGTTGCACCTTCGGAAGCTTCGACCAGCGCGATCACGGTGCCTTGCGACGCCTTGTCGCCCGCCTTGATCTTCACTTCCTTGACGGTGCCCGCGACATCGCTGGGCACTTCCATCGTGGCCTTGTCCGACTCGAGCGAGAGCAGCGTCTGCTCTTTCTCGATCACGTCGCCGGCCTTGATGTTGACTTCGATGACGTCGATATCCTTGAAGTCGCCGATATCCGGCACTTTCACTTCGACGAGACTCATGGTGTCCCCTTATGGAACGACCGGCCACGCCCGCCGCGACGCGCACCCGTTGGTGCGGCGCCGCGGCGCGAGCCGGTCGAAGCGGTTTTACAGGATCACGCGGCGGAAATCGCCGAGGATCTGGCCGAGGTACGCGTTAAAGCGCGCGGCAGCGGCGCCGTCGATCACGCGGTGGTCGTACGAGAGCGAGAGCGGCAGCGTGAGGCGCGGCACGAACTGCTTGCCGTCCCACACTGGCTTCATGGCGCTCTTCGAGAGGCCCAGGATCGCCACTTCGGGCGCGTTGATGATCGGCGTGAAGTTCGTGCCGCCGATGCCGCCGAGCGACGAGATCGAGAAGCAGCCGCCTTGCATCTGGTCGGGCTTCAACTTGCCTTCGCGCGCGAGCTTCGAGAGCTCGGCCATTTCCCTGGCGATGTCGACGAGGCCCTTCTTGTCCGCGTCCCGGATCACCGGCACGACGAGGCCGTTCGGCGTGTCAGCGGCAAAACCGATGTGGTAGTACTGCTTGAATACGAGATTGTCGCCGTCGAGGCTCGCGTTGAACGCCGGGAACTTCTTCAGCGCCGCGACGCAGGCCTTGATGACGAACGCGAGCATCGTGAACTTCACGCCCGACTTCTCGTTTTCCTTGTTCAGCTGCACGCGCAGCGCTTCGAGGTCGGTGATGTCCGCTTCGTCGTTGTTCGTGACGTGCGGGATCATGACCCAGTTGCGGTGCAGGTTCGCGCCGGAAATCTTCTTGATGCGCGAAAGCGGCTGCGAGTCGATCGGACCGAACTTCGTGAAGTCGACCTTCGGCCACGGCAGCAGGTTCAGGCCCGCGCCGCCGCCGGCAGGTGCCGCGGCAGCGGCAGGCGCCGCCAGCGCGCCCGTCATCACGCCCTTCACGAACGCGGTGACGTCGTCCTGGGTGATGCGGCCCTTCGGCCCCGTGCCCGTGACGCGGCCGACGTCCACGCCCAGATCGCGCGCGAACTTGCGCACGGACGGCGATGCGTGGCTCGGACGGCGCGTGCCGCCTTCGCCTGCCGGGATGATCGGCGCCTGCGCGAGCGCCGACGGTGCGGCGGGTGCGGGCTTGGCCGCGGCGGGCGCAGGGGCGTCCGACGGCTCTTCGACGTGCTTCGCAGCCGGGGCGGCGGCAGGCGCCGCAGCACCCTCTGCTTCGACGATGACGATCTCCGTGCCTTCCGACACGTTGTCGCCCACCTTCACTTTGATTTCCTTGACGACGCCGGCCACCGGGCTCGGCACGTCCATGGTCGCCTTGTCCGACTCGAGCGTGACGAGCGACTGCTCCTTCTCGACGCGCTCGCCAACCTTCACGTCGATCTCGATGACCGGCACATCCTTGTAGTCACCGATGTCGGGGACTTTGACGCTTTGCACGCCACCGCTTGCGGCAGGCGCTGCCGCTGCGGCAGGCGCGGCGGCGGCCGGTGCAGCGGCGGGAGCCGCAGCCGGTGCCGCGGCAGGCGCAGCAGCAGGCGCCGCAGCCGGAGCCGCGGCGGCACCCGCGCCGTTCAGCACGAGCACGAGCGAGCCTTCCGACACGTTGTCGCCCACCTTGACCTTCACTTCCTTGACCGTGCCCGAGGCCGGGCTCGGCACGTCCATCGTCGCTTTATCCGATTCCAGCGTGATGAGCGACTGCTCTTTTTCGACGGTATCACCCGCCTTCACCAGCACCTCGATCACAGGAATGTCCGTGTAATCGCCGATGTCCGGCACTTTGACTTCGATCGCTTGACTCATTGTTAGTGTCTCCGGGGCCGCATACGACGCGCCTCCCCGCTTCGGGGAGGCGCTCATGCCATGCACAGGGGGATGATGCGTTAGACGGTCATCGGGTTGGGTTTGGACGGGTCGAGCTTGTACTTCGCAATGGCGTCAGCCACCACCTTGCGCTCGATCTTGCCTTCGTCCGCGAGCGCGCCCAGCGCCGCGACCGTCGTCCAGTAACGATCGACCTCGAAGAAGTGACGCAGGTTTTCACGCGTGTCCGAGCGGCCGAAACCGTCGGTGCCGAGCACCACGAACTTGCGCGGAACGAGGCCGCGGATCTGGTCGACGAGTGCGCGCACATAGTCGGTCGATGCGATGACCGGACCTTCCGTGCCCTTGAGCAGCTTCTCGACGTGCGACTCGCGACGCGGCTCGCTCGGGTGCAGCAGGTTCCAGCGCTCGACTTCGTGGCCTTCGCGGGCCAGTTCCGTGAAGCTCGGCACGCTCCAGAGGTCGGCTTCGACGCCCCAGTCGTTCTTGAGCAGGTCGGCGGCGGCGATCACTTCATTGAAGATCGTGCCCGCGCCCATCAGCTGCACGCGCGGGCCCTTGGCCTTCGCGTCGCCCTTCTTGAACGAGTACATGCCCTTGAGGATGTCCGCGGCCACGTGCTCGCCCTGCGGGATCGCCGGATGCTCGTAGTTCTCGTTCATCACGGTGATGTAATAGAACACGTCTTCCTGATCCTGCACCATGCGGCGCAGGCCGTCCTGCATGATCACGGCCAGTTCGTAGCCGAAGGTCGGGTCATAGGTGACGCAGTTCGGCACCGAAGCGGCCCACAGGAGCGAGTGGCCGTCTTCGTGCTGCAGACCTTCGCCGTTGAGCGTCGTGCGGCCAGCGGTGCCGCCCAGCAGGAAGCCGCGCGAGCGCATGTCGCCTGCCGCCCACACGAGGTCGCCGATCCGCTGGAGGCCGAACATCGAGTAGAAGATGTAGAACGGCACCATGATCTCGCCGTGCGTCGAGTACGACGTCGCGGCTGCGATCCAGTCGCACATGCCGCCGGCTTCGTTGATGCCTTCCTGCAGGATCTGGCCGGTCTGCGATTCCTTGTAGAACATCAGCTGGTCGGAGTCTTCCGGCACGTACTTCTGGCCTTCCTGATTCCAGATACCGATCTGGCGGAAGAGGCCTTCCATGCCGAAGGTACGCGACTCGTCCGGCACGATCGGCACGACGCGCTTGCCGAGCGCCTTGTCCTTGAGCAGGATGTTCAGGATCCGCACGAACGCCATGGTCGTGGAGATCTCGCGGCCCTCGCCCGTGCCCTTGAGCAGCGGGTCGAACGCCTCGAGCGCCGGCACCGGCAGCGACTCGGCCTTCTGGCGGCGAGCCGGCAGATAACCGCCGAGGTCCATGCGCTTCTGGCGCATGTACTCGAGTTCCTTCGAGCCTTCCTCGAACTTCAGATACGGCACGTCGACGATCTGCTCGTCCGTGATCGGCAGGCGGAACTGGTCGCGGAACTTCTTGAGCTGATCCACCTGCATCTTCTTCTGCTGGTGGGTGATGTTCATGGCCTGGCCGGCCTCGCCCATGCCGTAGCCCTTGATCGTCTTCGCGAGAATCAGGGTCGGCTGGCCCTTCGCGTGCTGGGCCTGATGGAATGCCGCGTAGATCTTGTGCGGGTCGTGGCCGCCGCGGTTCAGGTTCCAGATGTCGTCGTCGGACCAGTCGGCGACCAGCGCCTTCAGCTCAGGCGTGTTGAAGAAGTGCTCGCGCACGAAGGCGCCCGACTCCGACTTGTAGGTCTGGTATTCGCCGTCCACCACATCCATCATGCGGCGCATCAGCGCGCCCGTCTTGTCGCGCGCGAACAGCGCGTCCCAGCGGCTGCCCCAGATGACCTTGATGACATTCCAGCCGGCGCCACGGAACTCGCTTTCGAGCTCCTGGATGATCTTGCCGTTGCCGCGCACCGGGCCGTCCAGGCGCTGCAGGTTGCAGTTGATGACGAACACGAGGTTGTCCAGGTGCTCGCGGCCGGCCATGCCGATCGCGCCGAGCGATTCCGGCTCGTCCGTCTCGCCGTCGCCGAGGAAGGCCCAGACCTTGCGGCCCTCGGTCTTGGCAATGCCGCGCGCCTGCATGTACTTCATGAAGCGAGCCTGATAGATCGCCATGATCGGGCCGAGACCCATCGAGACGGTCGGGAACTGCCAGAAGTCCGGCATCAGCCACGGGTGCGGATACGACGAGATGCCCTGGCCGCCCACTTCCTGACGGAAATTGTCGAGCTGGTTTTCCGAGAGGCGGCCGAGCAGGAACGCGCGCGAGTAGACGCCCGGCGACGAGTGGCCCTGCACGAACACGAGGTCGCCGCCATGCTCGGCGGAGGGTGCGTGCCAGAAGTGGTTGTAGCCGACGTCGTAGAGCGTGGCGGCCGACGCGAACGAGGCGATGTGGCCGCCCACGTTGGTGTGCTTGCCCGCGCGCAGGACCATCGCCATGGCGTTCCAGCGCGTGTACGAGCGAATGCGGTGCTCGACGTCCTGGTCGCCGGGGTTCTTGGCCTGGTTGGCGACAGGAATCGTGTTGATGTACGGCGTGTTGGCCGAGAACGGCAGATGCTCGCCATGCACGCGGGCGAACTCGATCTGCTTCTCGATCAAATAGTGTGCGCGATCGGGGCCGACCGTCGAGATAACGCCGTCCAGCGCCTCGAGCCATTCGGCGGTTTCCTGAGGATCTTCGTCCTTTTCGTTGGCAACGTATTTCAGGACTTCGTCGGGTACAGCGGACATACTCGTCTCCTGGATGTAGGGGAACGCTGTTGATCGGACCATGCGGATGGCGACCCTTGCGACGTGACCGGGCCGACCGCAGCAGCTTTGCGGGCGATTGTAATGACCGCCTCTTGCTTCACGCAAGGAATTTTTCGAATCGCGAGATGTAATTTTATAATGTGAAAAATTGCTGCAGTGCACGCTTAATCGTTCGCGCCCCTGCTCCGATATCGGCCAGTTTGCACCTGTTTATCGGCGATTTACCGCTTTTTTCACGGCGTTCCCGACTCTTTCGCTGAGCTACAATCCTTGCCATGTTGACCGAACGGCTTTTCGCACGCTCGGCGCGGCCGCCCGGTTCGCCCGGCGAGTCCTCGCCGTCCCGCTGGCACCACGGACCCTGGTGGTCGAATTCCTATTTGCTGACGCCGCTCCTGTCGATCCTCGTCTTCCTGATCGTCATGAGCTTGATCTTGTGGAGCCTGAACCGCCGCGAGCAGCAGCAGCAGGAAGACACGCTCTATCGCAACGTGGCCTGGGCGCAGCAGCAGATCCGCCTGTCCATGACGGGCGCGCAGGAGCAATTGCAGGCGCTCGCGCGCGACCTGGTCGCAGGCCACGCCGACCCGCAGTACTTTCAGACGTCCACCACGGACATCATGCAGGGTCATCCCGAGATCCTCTATCTGAACTGGTATACGAGCCAGCAGGAGCCTCGCTGGCCCAATACGGCCATGCCGGTGTTCGGCCAGCGCCTTGCCAAGCCCAACGACGCGCAGATGGACGAGGCCGTGAAGGCCGCCTTCGCCGAAGCGCGTTCGTCGCGCCGCCAGGTTTATTCGCCGCTCATTTACGACGACGTGGGCAACGGCTACATCACCTTGCAGACGCCGGTGTACCGCGACCGAGATTTCCTCGGCACGATCGCGGCCGTGTTCTCGGTCGAAGGGATCCTGAAGCACGATATCCCGCCCGAGCTGTCCGCCAAGTACAAGATCTCGATCCTCGACGCCAACAACCGCGAGCTCGCCACCACCTCGACGCGCCCGCGCCTGCCGCACGACGTCTACTACGACCTGCCGCTCGACCCGCCCGGCCAGGGCGTCTCGGTGCGCGTGTACTCGTTCCCGCAGATGACCAACTTCACGAACAATACGCTCGTGTGGCTGGTCGCGGGTCTGTCGTGCTTCGTGCTGTGGAGCCTGTGGAGTCTATGGAAGCATACGCGCCAGCGCTTTGAGGCACAGCAGGCGTTGTACGCGGAAGCGTTCTTCCGGCGCGCGATGGAAAATTCCGTGCTGATCGGCATGCGCGTGCTCGACATGCATGGCCGCATCACGCACGTGAACCCGGCCTTCTGCCGCATGACCGGCTGGGACGAGAGCGATCTGGTGGGCAAGCACGCGCCGTTCCCCTACTGGCCGCGCGACGCCTACCCCGAAATGCAGCGCCAGCTCGACATGACGCTGCGCGGCAAGGCGCCTTCCTCGGGCTTCGAATTGCGCGTGCGCCGCAAGGACGGCTCGCAGTTCCACGCGCGCCTCTATGTCTCGCCGCTCATCGACAGCTCGGGCCGCCAGACCGGCTGGATGTCGTCGATGACCGACATCACCGAGCCCAAGCGCGCGCGCGAAGAGCTCGCCGCCGCGCACGAGCGCTTCACCACCGTGCTCGAGAGCCTGGACGCCGCCGTCTCGGTGCTCGCCGCCGACGAAGCCGAGCTGCTGTTTGCCAACCGCTACTACCGCCACCTCTTCGGCATCCGTCCGGACGGCCATCTGGAGCTGGCCGGCGGCGGCGGCTTCGATTCGGCGGCCGCGTCGTCGGACTCGATCGACATGGTTGACGCCTATGCCGGCCTGCCCGCCACCGCGCTCACCGAAAGCGCCGCCGACGCGCAGGAAGTCTACGTCGAGAGCATCCAGAAGTGGTTCGAGGTGCGCCGCCAGTACATCCAGTGGGTGGATGGCCACCTCGCGCAGATGCAGATCGCGACCGACATCACCACGCGCAAGCAGGCTCAGGAGCTGGCCCGCCAGCAGGATGAGAAGCTGCAGTTCACGAGCCGCCTCATGACGATGGGCGAAATGGCCTCGTCGCTCGCGCACGAGCTGAACCAGCCGCTCGCCGCCATCAACAACTATGCCTCGGGCACCGTCGCGCTCGTGAAATCGGGGCGCGCCGCGCCCGACAACCTCTTGCCCGTGCTCGAAAAGACCGCGCAGCAAGCGGTGCGCGCGGGCATGATCATCAAGCGCATCCGCGAGTTCGTGAAGCGCAGCGAGCCCAAGCGCCAGGCCACGCGCGTGGCCGATATCGTTGCCGACGCGGTGGGCCTCGCCGAGATCGAGGCGAGGAAGCGCCGCATCCGCATCGTGACCGACATGCGCTCGCGCATGCCCGTGATCTACGTCGATCCGGTGCTCATCGAGCAGGTGCTCGTCAATTTGCTGAAGAACGGCGCCGAAGCCATGGCCGACGCGCGCCCGAATCTGGTCGACCCCGTGATCCGCGTGATCGTGAAGCGCGAAGGCGGCAACGTCTGCATCAGCGTCGTGGACCAGGGCCCCGGCGTGGACGAAGCCACCGCCGAGCGCCTCTTCGAACCTTTCTACAGCACCAAGTCCGATGGCATGGGCATGGGGCTGAATATTTGCCGCTCGATCATCGAATCGCATCGCGGGCGCCTCTGGGTGGTCAACAACGTCGAATCAGACGGCCATATCAGCGGTGCCACGTTCCATTGCAGTCTGCCCATCGGCGAATCGGATCATCCCTCGCGCGACGGATCCGACGAACCGACTCCACAAACCGTTACGGGAGAGCCATGAACAGCCCAGTCACCACTCAGGAAACCGTCTTTGTTGTCGACGACGATGAGGCCGTAAGAGATTCCCTGCGCTGGCTGCTTGAAGCGAATGGCTACCGCGTGCAGTGCTTCACGAGCGCGGAAGAATTCCTCGAGGGATACCAGCCGGCGCAGCAAGCCGGACAAATCGCCTGTCTGATTCTGGACGTGCGCATGCAGGGCATGAGCGGACTCGAGCTGCAGGAGCGCCTGATCGCCGAAAACGCCTCGCTGCCGATCATCTTCGTGACCGGTCACGGCGACGTGCCGATGGCCGTCTCCACCATGAAGAAGGGCGCGATGGACTTCATCGAGAAGCCCTTCGACGAAGCCGAATTGCGCAAGCTCGTCGAGCGCATGCTCGACAAGGCCCGCAGCGAAAGCACCAATGTGCAGCAGCAGCGCGCCGCCGCCGAGCGCCTCGGCAAGCTCACGGCACGCGAGCATCAGGTGCTCGAGCGCATCATCGCGGGCCGCCTGAACAAGCAAATCGCCGACGATCTGGGCATCAGCATCAAGACCGTGGAAGCGCACCGCGCGAACATCATGGAGAAGCTGAACGTGAATACGGTCGCCGACCTGCTGCGCCTCGCGCTCTCCAACAAGCCGCAACAGGCGCAGCAGCCACAGTAACGCTGCCTGCCAGCGCGGGCCGGCACGAAAGGGAACGGCGCATCACGGTGTACTTGCGCGGCGCATGACGCCGCGCAGCGCCTTCCCTACCACATTCCCACCGCTTCTTCCTGCCTCGTCCGGCCGGCGTTTCGCCTGGCCGCGACAGTTCACGCGCGCCGCGCGGGTATAATGTCGGCCTTCGCAGCCGGCGCCCGCTTCAACGAATAGTCCCGACGCACGAGCGACGGTCTGCCCGCCGCGCTCCGGCATGCATGCCCGCATCGCCCACACTCGAACTCGACCGACCATGACAGCCACCCTCATCGACGGCCTCGCCCTCTCCAAGAAACTGCGCGCCGACGTCGCCACGCGCGCCGCCGCCCTCACCGCCCGCGGCCATCAGCCAGGCCTCGCGGTCGTGCTGGTCGGCGACAATCCGGCGAGCGAAGTCTATGTGCGCAACAAGGTGAAGGCCTGCGAGGACAACGGCCTCTATTCGTCGTATGACCGCTATGCCGAGTCGCTCTCCGAAGCCGCTCTGCTCAAGCGCATCGACGAGCTGAACCGCGATCCGAAGATTCACGGCATCCTCGTGCAGTTGCCGCTGCCCAGGCACATCGACAGCCACAAGGTGCTCGAGGCCATCGCGCCGGAAAAAGACGTGGACGGCTTTCACGTGGCCAACGCCGGCGCGCTCATGACGGGCCAGCCGCTGTTCCGCCCCTGCACGCCCTATGGCGTGATGAAGATGTTCGAGGAATACAAGATCCCGCTCGAGGGCGCGAACGCCGTGGTGATCGGCCGCTCGAACATCGTCGGCAAGCCGATGGCGCTCCTGCTGCTCGAAAAGGGCGCCACGGTCACGATCTGCCACAGCAAGACGCGCGACCTCGCGAAGCACACGCGCGAGGCGGATATCGTGGTGGCCGCCGTGGGCAAGCGCAACGTGCTGAGCGCCGACATGATCAAGCCGGGCGCGACCGTGATCGACGTGGGCATGAATCGCGACGACAACGGCAAGCTGTGCGGCGACGTCGATTTCGCGGGCCTGAAGGAAGTGGCCGGCTTCATCACGCCGGTGCCGGGCGGCGTGGGACCGATGACCATCACGATGCTGCTCGTCAACACGATCGAGGCGGCGGAGCGCGCGGCCGGTATCTGAACGCGCAACAACCCAGGCCGGCACAATCCGGCACACTCGCGAAGCCATCGCAAAGCGGCTCGACGCCAAAAGCGCGGGCCGTTTTTTTTCGCCCGCGCATGGGCGACGCGCATGCCGGTACGCCCCGATTGCGCCGCCACGGCCGGACTTCTGTTAATTTGCTCGGATGCACCGGTTGGAAAGTGCGCACCGCGCCCCAATAACCGGAATATCGGGGTGCGCGCAGGTGCGCGGCGCCCCGGCTCACCTCACAGCGAATCAACCGCGACAGAAGGAACAGGACGCATCATGGCAACTACTCCCTCCGACAATCCGCTGCTCGATTTCACCGGCCTGCCGCGCTTCGGCGAGATCCGTCCCGAACACGTGACGCCCGCGCTCGACGTACTGCTCGCGAACGCGAATGCCGCAGTCGATCGCGCCGCCCAGCCGATGACGCCCTCGCAGTGGAGCGACGTGGTCGAGCCGCTCGAGCGCGCCAGCGAGCCGCTCTCGCGCGCCTGGGGCGTGATCGGCCACTTGAACGCCGTTGCCGACACACCGGAGCTGCGCGCCGTCTACGGCGAGAACCTGCCGCGCGTGACCGAGTTCTGGTCGAGCGTCGGTCAGAATCTCGCGCTCTACAAGAAGTACAAGGCCATCACGAACCACAACTCGTTCGAGCTGCTCTCGGGCGAGCGCAAGAAGATTCTCGACAACGCGCTGCGCGACTTCCGCCTGTCCGGCGCGGAGCTGCCCGAAGACCAGAAGCCGCGTTTCGCCGAATTGCAGGAGCGCCAGGCCGCGCTCTCGAAGGCGTTCTCCGACCACGTGCTCGATGCCACCAACGCCTACGCGTTCTACGCCACGAACGAAAGCGAGCTCGCTGGCCTGCCCGCCGACGTGATCGCCGCCGCGCGCGAAGCCGCCGAGCGCGAGAGCAAGGAAGGCTGGAAGTTCACGCTGCACTTCCCCTCGTATTTCCCGGTGCTGCAATACTCGGAAAACCGCAAGATGCGCGAAACGATGTATCGCGCCTACGTCACGCGCGCGTCGGAGCTGGGGCCCGAATACGGCGGCGGCAAGCCCGATTGGGACAACACGGGAATCGTCGACGACGAGCTCGAGCTGCGCACCGAAGAAGCGAAGATGCTCGGCTACAACAACTTCGCCGAAGTCTCGCTCACGCCGAAGATGGCCGAGTCGCCCGCGCAGGTCATGAGCTTCCTCGAAGACCTCGCCACGCGCGCGCGCCCGCACGCCGAAAAAGACTGGCAGGAGCTGCGCGAATTCGCCGCCAGCGAGCTCGGCCTCACGCAGATCGAGCCGTGGGACATGGCCTTCGCGGCGGAGCGCCTGCGCCAGAAGCGCTACTCGTTCTCGGAGAACGAGGTCAAGCAATACTTCCCCGAAGACTTCGTGCTCAAGGGCCTATTCAAGGTCACCGAGGCGCTCTTCGGCGTGCGCATCCGCGACGATCAGGCGGCCGTCTGGCATCCGGACGTACGCTTCTTCCGCGTCGAGAACGCGGACGGCACGCTGGTCGCGCAGTTCTATCTCGACCTCTACGCACGCGAGGGCAAGCGCGGCGGCGCATGGATGGACGACGCGCGCTCGCGCCGCAAGCTCGAGGCCAACGGCGTGCAGACGCCGGTCGCCTATCTCACCTGCAACTTTTCGGCGCCGGTGGGCGGGCGTCCCGCGTGCTTCACGCATGACGAAGTCATCACGCTGTTCCACGAGTTCGGCCACGGCCTGCACCACATGCTCACGCGTGTGGACGAGCTTTCGGTCTCGGGCATCAACGGCGTGGAGTGGGACGCAGTCGAGCTGCCCTCGCAGTTCATGGAGAACTTCTGCTGGGAGTGGGACGTCCTCACGGAGATGACTTCGCACGTCGACACGGGCAAGCCGCTGCCGCGCGAGCTCTTCGACAAGATGCTCGCCGCGAAGAACTTCCAGAGCGGTCTGGGCACGCTGCGCCAGATCGTGTTCTCGATGTTCGACATGGCGCTGCACGTGGACTTCGACGCCTCGAAGGGCAAGACCGTGAACGAGCTCGCGCGCGAGATGAACGCGCGCTATCACGTCATTCCGCAAGCGCCGTTCTCGCGCTGGCCGAACACGTTCAGCCATATCTTCGCGGGCGGCTACGCGGCCGGTTACTACAGCTACAAGTGGGCCGAAGTGCTTTCCGCCGACGCCTATGCGGCGTTCGAAGAAGCAGCGCAAGCCGCCAAGTCGAGCGTGCTCGACGCGGCCACGGGCACGCGCTATCGCCAGGAGATTCTGGAAGTGGGCGGCAGCCGCCCGGCGATGGAATCGTTCAAGGCGTTCCGCGGACGCGAGCCGAGCATCGATGCGCTGCTGCGCCATAACGGCATGGAGCAGCCGCCGGCGCAGCACTAAGCGCATTTGCGGCATCTGCGCTCGGTCACGAAGAACCGCGCACGGGAATCTGTCCCGTGCGCGGTTTTTTTTCGCCCGCTGTTTATCGTCTGCCGTTCAGTGAATCGGCTAGCGGCTCAGCTTGAAATCGACGCTCCCGGGCCGCCCTTCGAGCGCAAGCGTTGCGCGCTGCGCGGGTTGACGGCTCACCACCCTGCCCCGGCTGACCACGGCAAGACGCGCCGCGCGCAGGCGGATGGCCTCGACGGAATCGCGTGCGTCGAGCACCACGAGGTTCGCCGCACTGCCCGGCGCGATGCCATAGCCGTCGAGGCCGAGAATCTTCGCCGGATTGACCGTGACTGCATCGAAGCATGCCCGCGACGCCTCCACGCCCGTCATCTGCGCGACGTGCAGCCCCATCTGCGCGACTTCGAGCATGTCGCCCGAGCCGAAGCTGTACCAGGGATCCATCACGCAGTCGTGGCCGAACGCGACGTTGATGCCGGCCGCCATCAGCTCGGGCACGCGCGTCATGCCGCGCCGCTTGGGATAGGTGTCGGAACGGCCCTGCAGCGTGATGTTGATGAGCGGATTCGCGATCGCCGCCACGCCCGACTCGCGCATCAGCGGGATCAGCTTGCTCACGTAGTAGTTGTCCATCGAGTGCATCGACGTGAGATGCGAACCCGTCACGCGGCCATGCAACCCGAGGCGATTCGTTTGCGCGGCGAGCGTCTCGATGTGGCGCGAGAGCGGATCGTCGGACTCGTCGCAATGCATGTCGACGCGCAGGCCCTTTTCCGCCGCGAACTCGCAGAGCAGCCGCACCGACTCCGCCCCGTCGGCCATGGTGCGCTCGAAATGCGGGATGCCGCCCACCACGTCCACACCCAGGGCGATGGCGCGCTTGAGATTGTCGAACGCGCCGGGGCTGCGCAAGAGACCGTCTTGCGGAAAGGCCACGAGTTGCAGGTCGAGATACGGCGCCACGCGGCGCTTCACTTCGAGCAACGCTTCGACGGCGAGCAAACGCGCGTCGCAAACATCGACGTGCGAGCGGATCGCCAGCAGCCCGCGCGCGACGGCCCAGTCGCAGTACTGCAGCGCGCGCTCGACGAGCGCTTCCTGCGTGAGGTGCGGCTTGAGCTCGCCCCACAGCGCTATACCCTCCAGCAGCGTGCCCGACGCGTTCACGCGCGGCAGGCCCCAGGACAGCGTGGCGTCCATGTGAAAGTGAGCGTCGACGAAAGGCGCACTGACGAGCGCACCGGCCGCGTCGATCTCCTCGCGCGCCTGCGTCGCGAGATGCGGCTCGACGGTGGCAATGCGCCCCGCCTCGATGCCGATATCGACCATGGGATGCCCGGCGGGATGCGCATGTGCGAGCACGGCGCGGCGAATGATCAGGTCCATGGGTGGCTCCTCGATGGCGTCTTCGTGTCTCGATAATTGACGTTGCGCGTCCTGGCGTTGCGCCGCGATTGCACCGCGATTGCGCCTTGATTCTATCGGCGCATGAAATGGCCTGCCAGTACGAAGCCCCCGCGCGAAGCCGCCCGCGCAGCGCAAGCGGCGACCGAACACGTATCACGCACGAATCGCACGCTGATCGCGCGCGCGTCACGCCCCGGCTACGCGGTCGTCGTCCTCGGGATCGTCGTCGAATAGCGCGAACTGGCCGCGCAGCGCGGGATTGTCCTCTTCGAGCCGCACGCCCGCGCCCAGCAGCCGCACACCGAGCTTGCGCCGCGCAAGCCCTTTCTCGAGCAGCGCGAGCAGCGTAGTCAGATCGGTGGCATCGGCTACGCACTCGACCGTCGTGCGCTGAAAATTCGCGAAGCGGATCTTCACGAAGAGCTTGCGCACGGCGTGTGCGCACGCTGCGCGCTCGATGCGCACGTCGAGCTGCACGGCAAGGCGCTTGAGCTCCTCGCTGCACGCTTCGAGCGTGAGCAGATCGTTCACATAGGTCGTCTCGACGCTCACCGACTTGCGTTCCTGATCGGCGCGCACGGGCCGGTCGTCGATGCCGCGCGCCAGCTCGTAGAGCCGCTTGCCGAACACGCCAAAATGCCGGTGCAGATCGAACAACGACCATGTGCGCAACTGCGCGCAGGTCGACAGCCCGAGGCTCTCGAGCTTCGCCGCCGTGACCTTGCCCACGCCGTGAATCTTGCGCACGGGCAGCGCCGCGACAAACGCGTCGACCTCGTGCGGACGCACGACGAAGAGCCCATCGGGCTTGTTCCAGTCGGAAGCGATCTTGGCAACGAACTTGTTGGGCGCGACGCCCGCCGACACTGTGACGCCCACAGTCTCACGCACGCGCTCGCGAATCTCGTTCGCGATGAGCGTGGCGCTGCCCTTGCAGCGCGTGGTGCGCGAGACGTCGAGATAGGCCTCGTCGAGCGAGAGCGGCTCCACGTCCGCCGTGTAGTCGCGATAGATCGCCATGATCTGCCGCGAGGCGATGCGGTACTTCTCCATCGCTGTGGGCAGGATCAGCAGCTCGGGGCACTTGCGCATGGCAAGCGCCGACGACATCGCCGAATGCACGCCAAAGCGGCGCGCCTCGTAATTGCAGGTCGCGATCACGCCGCGCTGGTCGGGCCGCCCGCCCACCGCGATTGGACGCCCGCGCAGTGTCGGGTCGTCGCGCATTTCGACCGATGCGTAAAAGCAGTCGCAATCGCAATGGATGATCTTGCGAGCGAAGCCGGCAACCGCCGGCGTTTGAGGCTCGGACGACACCGGCGGCGAGAGATCGGAAGAAGGCGTGTTCAAAGTACTGATACTGTACAAAAACACAGTGCTCTTTTCAAGAAAACTGTCTGCGCCAGCCCGTCTTGCCGTACTGCGGCACACGGGCGGGACCGTATCTGTACAGCGGCGCTGGCATGCCTATACTCGTCCGATCATTTCAACCCTTGGCGGGACGCGCGATGAAGACGATCGGTGTGATTGGCGGGATGAGCTGGGAGTCGTCGGCGGAGTATTACCGGCTGCTGAACCGCTACGCGAAGGCGCGGCTCGGCGGCCATCACAATGCGCGCAGCCTGATGACGACGGTCGATTTCGCCGAAGTGGAAGCCTTGCAACGCGCGGGCGACTGGGACGCGCTCGGCGTGCAGATGGCGCAGGCGGCCGCGCAACTGGAGCGAGGCGGCGCCGATCTCGTGCTGCTGGCGACGAACACGATGCATCGCGTGTGCGCGTCGATCGAGGCGGCGATTTCGATCCCGTTCCTGCATATCGCCGATCCGACCGGCGCGGCGTTGAAGGCGGCAGGCGTGAGCCGTGCCGGCCTGCTCGGCACGCGATACACGATGGAGCAGGACTTCTACGTGGGGCGCCTGCGCGAGCGGCACGCGATCGAGGCCATCGTGCCGAACGATCGCGATCGGGAAAGCGTGCATCGCATCATCTACGATGAACTTTGCCATGGCGTCGTCGAAGACGATTCGCGACGCGTTTATCAGCGCGTGATCGACGATATGAAGATGCGCGGAGCACAGGCGGTCATCCTCGGTTGCACCGAGATCACCTTGCTGATCGGCCCCGCGGATTCGGCTTTGCCGGTGTTCGACACCACCGCGCTGCACGCTCAGGCCGCGGTGGATTGGACCCTGAGCGGCCACGAGGCGTGAAGGTGCCGCTTCAGCCCGGCTCGCCGGGCACATCGCGACGCGTGGCGAGTTGAGACCGTGGCGGAAAAATGAACTCTCTCGGGTGACGGAGCAGACGCCGCAGCACATCGCCGACCAGCCGGCGCGTTTCGGCAAAGGTCACTCTGCGCGCGCGCAGCGCGACCCACATCGCAAGGCTGAAGCTCACGAGCAGGTTGACCGCACCGATCGCCCACGTGCCAGCCATCGCTGTGAGCAGCAGCGTCTGCGGCACCGCAAAATCGAGCGAAACGCTCGCGAAGCCCGAGTAGGTCGACGCGAACGCAACATGCCGGATGTCGAGCGGCACCCCGAACAACACGCCGAGCGCCCATACGCCGCTGAGCATGAAGCCGAATACGAAGTTGCCGATCAGTGCGCCGAGATTGCCTCTCACATAGTTCGCGATGCGCCTCAGGTAGCGCTCGCCGAACAGGCGCCGCGCCCAGCGAACATGCATGATGCGCTCGGGAATGCGCTCGTAGGCACAGACGTTGTCGCAATAGCCGTTGATCTGTCCGGCGAGGAAGAGACAGACACCCGCGATCGCCGCGTAGATGAGCGTGGACGGCTTGAATGCCACCTCGCCCAGCAATTCGGTGGCCCTGGCGGGACTGAGGAAAGGGTGGCCCATCAGCTGCCGGTAAGCGAGTCCCAGCAGCATCGCCACCGGCACGGCAAGCACGACGTTGCCGACGATAGCCGCGGTCTGGCTGCGCATGGTGCGCACGATCAGCGTGACGAGATGGTCGAGGTCGCGGCCCCCTTTGCGGCTACTGTCCTTGATCACCGCGGCGAGCGCGTGCGCGGTCATCGCAGGCTGCTTGGTCGCCACGGTGCCGTGCAGGATATGGATCAGCACGAAGCCAAGGCCGTAGTTCAGGCCGAAGCCGATCGACTCGTTGAGCGGCGTCCAGCCCTGCCCCGCGATCACAAACTTGAATGCCGACATGAAGCCGATGATGACGCCGCCAAGCAGCGCGGAGCGCAGCAGCGCAAAGTAGTCCTTACGGCTTGACGCGATATAGTGCTCGCCGGTATGGCCGGCATTCTCCGTTACCCGCAGGGCGATCAGCTCGACGTTCTGGCGGAAGTAATCGCGCAGATTGTTGCGGCAGCATTCTGCCTGGATCAGTTCGGAGGCCAGCTCCGCGATCATGGGCAGCGCCGCCTCGGTACCGCCCGTCCCGCGCAGGGTATGCACCACGTCGATCAGCAGTTCCGCGCGCGTGAGATGCTGCTTCAGGCGCAACAGATGGAGCGTCAACGAAACGCTGGTGCCGGCATGCGCCGCACGCCTGCGGATCCGGTCGCCGACTTCGCGACATTGGTCGAGTAGCACCGCGAGATGCGCCTTGTCGGCGTCGACCGCGCAGCGGGGGATCGTATCGGCGTCGCCCCCGCAGCGGGGAAACGTATCGGCATCTGCGCAGCACGAGATTGCCGGCACCTGCGCCACATCTGGCGACATCTCGATGCGCGCAATATACGCCAGCATTTCCTGGTTTTGCGCAATGAACGGTGAATGGCCCGACTCGAGCATGGGATCGTGCCGAAGCACTTCGGGTTCGAGGCCGATCGCCGCGATCCGGTACGACAGCACGCGCAGCGCTTCGAGCAACTGGCGCAGCGGCTGCACGGCGCCAGGCGCTTCGCGAACACCGTCTTCACCGGAAGCCTCGTCAAAGCGCAGCGCGCGCAAGAGATCGGTCCATGCATCGACACCGACGTCGCGTACCCACAGATGATCGCTGGCCCGCTTGAAGACCTTGGCGATCACGTCGCGCAACTGCCCAAGATCGAATAGCGCGGGCAGCAGCGTGCTGCGAACGAACCGATGCGTGACTTCGGTGAAAAAGCCGTTATTCGCGAAGACGCCGACATCCGTATAGAGCGACACTTGTCTGCGTTCGGAGAGCAGTCGCCAAAGTGCGCCACGCAGCGCAGTCCGGTAGTCGTCGCGATGTTCGAGTAGAAAGCACAGTGTGTGGATCGCGTGGCGGGCAGCGTCGTTGTTGCGTGCGCGGTGCGGACGCATGCAACTGACCAGATTGTTGAACAACGCGATATCGGGCTCATTGGCCTCGACGAAGCTGTCCAGGACGTTTTCGAGAGCAGAGTGATGATTATGCGGAGCGATGGCTTTCTTCATGGGCTGCGGGGCGACGCAGAGCTGTGAACCGGGTGGGGACGTGACCAGAGAGGCGCGGCATCGGCAGCAAACGACGAGGCCGGCTACAGGAGAAGCATCTGGCGTATGCCGATATGCGCAGAAGGTTAAAGGCATCACGACGGCAGAGAAAGCCGGAAGTCGCCGTGAATTGTCTGCTGTCAACCCGATGACGGCGTGGCTCGAATGCACGCGGCTGCACAACGCCCAAGTGGACGCGCCGATGCGAATGGAAGTACGTGAGGGAGGTCAAATCGCCCGGCAGCAAGGACTGCTGCGAGCAGCGGACAACAAAAAACCCGCTCGAGGCGGGTTCATTGATTCGACGTTTCTACAAACATCTCGCGATGTCTGGTTGCGGGGGTAGGATTTGAACCTACGACCTTCGGGTTATGAGCCCGACGAGCTGCCAGACTGCTCCACCCCGCGTCCGTCAGAGAAAAGAATTATAGGGCGATACATTCATCACGTCAACTACTTTTTCCAATCGTTCGCCTCACTCGCCTGCTTGTCTGCATCGGTGACGTTCAAACAGCAACCGCGCCAGCAACGCGTGTGGACGTGAATCAATTCGGAATCCGAATATATTCACACCGCAACGCTTCTCGCGCCCTACGCATCGCCGCCATTCAAAAGCGGCCGAAGTTCTTCGGCCCATTCGAGCCACGATTCCTGCGTGTGTATCCCGGCCTTGAGAATCGCATATTGCAACTGCTGGCCGCGCGTGAGCGCCGGCGCGCCGAAATCACGCTGCTCGATCGCGCGATAAGTCTCGAGGCGCTCACGCGCGTCATCGATGAGCCGAGGTAGTTCTTCGCCCAGTCCAAGCGGGCCGATGACGGCATCGGCGCGCAGCTTCAGCAAGAACACGTTGCGATCGTCCACGCCCAGTTGCGTTTCGCGCAC
The DNA here is from genome assembly GCF_004353915.1 of Paraburkholderia silviterrae. Lineage (GTDB taxonomy): Bacteria > Pseudomonadota > Gammaproteobacteria > Burkholderiales > Burkholderiaceae > Paraburkholderia > Paraburkholderia silviterrae. Next base: position 236,601 of record NZ_SMRP01000005.1, read on the forward strand.
CCAGCGCTCGACCTCCTCGCGCCCCATCGGCAGCACACGATAGACCTTCTTGCGCGTGGCTGCCGCGTCTGTCGCGCCCTCCTCGACGACGGCGACCCATCCGGCCGCCACCATGCGGCCAAGTTCGCGGTAGATCTGCTGGTGCGTGGCCTGCCAGAAATAGCCGATCGCCCGGTCAAAGCGCCGGGCGAGGTCATAGCCGGAGGACGGCTTTTCCAGCAGGGCAATCAGGATGGCGTGCGGTGTCGACATGGGGCGATTCTAAACCAGGCCCCTGCGATGGCGCCCCGGTTTATCGCCTGCTGAACTTCAATCGATCCGGCACTGAATGCGCGCACTATGCAACCAGTTGCATAGTGCGCGTCAGTTTGCTATGTTTGACCCTGCTGGCCCGCAAGCACGGGCGCGCAACGCGAACAACACGGCAGCGCCCACGCCGGGCCGCCGACTTTCATCAGCTTTGCATGCGATGAGACCCAGCGCTCTACGCCAGGTCCCATCGACAAGGAGATACGCATGGCCCTGCCCGCCGTCCTGCGACGCGGCCTCTCGATTCCCGTCGTCGGCTCGCCGCTTTTCATCATTTCGAACCCCAATCTCGTGATCGCGCAGTGCAAGGCGGGCGTGGTCGGCTCCTTCCCCGCATTGAACGCGCGCCCCGAGCACGTGCTGGGCGAGTGGCTCGACCGCATCACGACCGAGCTCGCCGAATACAACGCGAAGCATCCCGAGCAGCCCGCCGCGCCGTTCGCCGTCAACCAGATCGTCCATAAGTCGAACGACCGCCTGCAGCACGATCTGGGCGTGTGCGCCGAGTACAAGGTGCCTATCGTGATCACGTCGCTGGGTGCGCGCGAGGACGTGAACCAGGCCATTCACGCGTGGGGCGGCATCGTCCTGCACGACGTGATCAACAACACGTTTGCGAAAAAGGCCATCGAAAAAGGCGCGGACGGCCTGATCGCCGTCGCGGCCGGCGCGGGCGGCCATGCGGGCACGCTCTCGCCGTTCGCGCTCATCCACGAGATTCGCGAATGGTTCGACGGCCCGCTGCTGCTCTCGGGCGCGATCGGCAACGGCAACGCGATTCTCGCGGCGCAGGCCGCGGGCGCGGACCTCGCGTATGTCGGCTCGGCCTTCATCGCCACCCATGAGGCCAATGCGGTCGATGCCTACAAGCAGATGATCGTCGAGAGCGGCGCGAGCGATATCGTCTATTCGAATCTCTTCACCGGCGTGCACGGCAACTATCTGCGTTCGAGCATCGTGGCGAGCGGCCTGGATCCCGAAGCGCTGCCGCAATCCGACCCGTCGGCGATGAACTTCGGCTCGACGCGCGTGAAGCCGTGGAAGGACATCTGGGGTGCGGGCCAGGGCATCGGCGCGGTCAAGGACGTCGTGCCCGCAGCCGAGTTGATCGAGCGCCTGAAGCGCGAGTATGAAGCGGCGCGCGAACGCCTCTCCCTGGTGAGCGCGAGCACCGAGGCGACGGCCGTAGCCTGAGCCTCGACGAAGGCAAGCACAGGGGAACGCTGGCCTGCACCGGCGTTCTCCGCACTTGCGCGCGACGCTCACGCGCTTTGCGTGTGACGCGTCGGGCGCGCCTCCATCACGCGGACGCTTTCACGCGCGCAATCTCCTCTTCGACGTCGCGCAAGCGGTCCTTGCCGAAGAACATCTCCTCGCCGACGAAAAAGGTCGGCGCACCGAACGCGCCGCGTTCGTACGCGGCCTGAGTGTTCGCGAGCAACGTGCCCTTGACGTTCGCATCGCCAAGCGCCGCTTCGAAGCGTGCCGCGTCAAGCCCGTCCGCCTCGAGCGTTGCGCGCAATACCTGCGGGTCGTCGAGCTTCAAGCCGTCCTCCCACATGTGCGCGAACATGCGGTCAACGTAACGCTCGAACATCCCCTCGACACCCTCGCGTTGCGCGGCGACGGCGCCGCGCATGAGCTGCAGCGTGTTCACGGGAAAATGCGGATTCATGCGATACGCCGTGAGTCCGTGCTGTTCGACGAAGCGCTGCATCTCCAGCATCATGTACTTGCGCTTGTTCTCGATATGCGCGGTGGTCTCGGCAGGCGACCGGTTGCCGGTCAGCTTGAAGAGTCCGCCGAGCAATATCGGCACGTATTCGAAACGCACGCCCTGGCGCGCTTCGATGGCCGGAATCACCTTGTGGCTCAGGTAAGCATTAGGACTGCCAAAGTCGAAAAGAAACTGGACGTTCACCACGCTCATCGTCGCTCCTCCATGTGTACGCGAAGTGCTTTGACGCATATTCCCCCATGTAGCCTGACGTGTCAGTAACAAAATTACGTGGGGCCAGAGTATGGCGCCATTGACTACGCGCGCTCGCGCAATCGATGGCGCGCGCGATAAGATGGCGCGTGCCTGTCAGCCACCCAGTTTCTACCGGGGCAAAAGAGGGTGGCCTGACTGCCAGCCAGCCCCAAACTTGACGGCTCAATCAGCCGCAAACCCTTGCCCAGCAAGGCTGTGAGAATTTAATGAAAATCGCCACCTGGAACGTCAACTCCCTGAAGGTCCGTCTGCAGCACGTCATCGACTGGCTCGGGCAGAGCAAGGCCGACGTGCTCTGTCTTCAGGAACTCAAGCTCACCGACGACAAGTTCCCGCGCGCCGAACTCGAAGCACAAGGCTATCGCAGCTGGTTCACGGGCCAGAAGACCTATAACGGCGTGGCCATCCTCGTGCGCGAGGGGCTCGCCGTCGATGAGGACACAGTCGTGCGCAACATCCCCGGATTCGAGGACCCGCAGCAGCGCGTGGTCGCCGTCACAGTGGAAGGCGTGCGCATCGTCAGCGCGTACTTCCCCAATGGCCAGGCGCCCGGCTCCGAGAAGTTCGCCTACAAGCTGAACTGGCTCAACGCGCTGCACGACTGGCTCGTCCAGGAGATGCAGCAGCATCCGAAGCTCGCGCTGCTCGGCGACTACAACATCGCGCCGGAAGACCGCGACGTGCACGACCCCAAAGCCTGGGAAGGCCAGAACCTCGTCTCGCCCGAAGAGCGCGCGCAGTTCCAGCGCCTCATCGGGCTCGGCTTCGTTGACGCCTATCGCCAGTTCGAGCAGCCCGAAAAAATGTTCTCGTGGTGGGACTATCGCATGTTCGCGTTCCGCCGCAATGCGGGCCTGCGCATCGACCACATCCTGCTTTCGCCCACGCTCGCGCCCTCGCTCGTGTCGTGCGAGATCGACAAGGTGCCGCGCAAGTGGGAACAGCCGTCGGACCACACGCCGGTCGTGGCCGATCTGAAGATCGCGGGCTGAGCGTCAATCGCACGAGGGCAGACGCAGACGCGCGGCCCCAGCCCGCGCCGCTCACCACGCTCCAGCGAGCGTGGTCCACAAAAAGCGGTACACGAGCGCATCGTATTGCGCGCGCTCGAGCGAGTCGCTGCCTGGCCCGTGACCGCCTTCGGTGTTCTCCAGATACCAGACGTTCGCGTGCCCCTGCTCCTGCATGCGCGCGACCATCTTGCGCGCATGCGCGGGATGGACGCGGTCGTCGCTTGTCGAGGTCGTGAAGAGCACGGGCGGATACGCAACGCCCGCCTTCACGCGCTGATACGGCGAGTATTCGGCAAGCGCGCGCCCTTCTTCGGCATCCTCAGGATCGCCGTATTCGTCCATCCATGACGCCCCCGCATGCAAGAGCGGATAGCGCTGCATGTCGAGCAGCGGCACTTCGCACACCACCGCGCCGAACAGCTCAGGCCGCTGCACCATGCACGCGCCAACCAGCAGGCCGCCGTTGCTGCCGCCCTTGATGCCCAGTTGCGCCGCGCTCGTATAGCCCTCGGCCACCAGTTGCTGCGACACCGCGATGAAGTCGTCGAACGAGCGTTGCCGATGCTCGCGCTGCGCATCCACGTGCCAGGCCGTGCCATACTCGCCGCCGCCGCGAATATGGGCGATGGCGACAATACCGCCCTGCTCCAGCCAGCCAATGCCGGAGCCGACGAGATACTGCGGCGTGAGCGCGATCGCGAAACCGCCATAGCCCGTCAACAGGCACGGCAGCGGCTTGCGCGCATCGCCCTCGAGCGCGGCGCGCGGGCCGACCACGGTAAACGGCACCATCGTGCCGTCCGCGGAGCGCGCATGGGAGCGGATCACGGCAAGCGGCGTGGAGTCGAACTGCGTGGGCCAGCGGTCGAGCAGCTCCCAGCTTTGCAAGTCCTGTTGCGCGAGATCGGCGAGCCAGTATTCGGGCGGCAACAGATAGTCGTCCACGTCGACGAAGACTTCGTCGTTGAGCGTGTCTTCGATGGGCGACACGTCCACCTGCGAGCTCGCGCGAGCCGGAAAAAGCCGCGACTGCCATGTCCACGCGCCGTCCTGCTGCTGCGGCTGCCACAGCATCGTGCGGCTTTGCACGTCGTCGAGCCACGAAACGATCAAGACGTTTTGCGTATTGGTCCAGTCGCACGCCGACGTGACCGGCGTGGGCGTGAAGAGCGGCGTGACGTGGCGCTCGCCCGCGAGAAATGCGTCTTCGCGGATCGCGAGCAGCGAGCCGCCCGCCCAGGTTTGTTCGCCAAGCGTCCAGTCGAGTCGCGGCTCGAGCAACAGCCAGCCGTGCCATGCGCCCACTGCCACGTGCGAGGGAACGTCGTAGAGCTGCCACTGGCTGCGCTCATCGAGACGATAAGTAAAGGAGTCGAAGAAGTCGACGCTGCGCACCACGTCATGGCGCTTCTCGACGGGGTCGTAATCGCCCTCCACGCTGATGTCGTCGAATTCGCCGCGAAACACCACGGGCGCGTCGGCGAGCCGCGTGCCGCGCGTCCAGCGGCGCACCTCGCGCGGGTAGCCCGAGCGCGTGAGCGTCTTCTTGCCGTGATCCCAGCCGACGTACGCGGTATCGCGGTCGATCCACGAGATGACGTGCTTGCCTTCCTTCTCGATGGCGAAGCCGCCGTCGACGAACACGCGCCTGGCGAGGTCGAATTCGCGCACGATGACGGCATCGGCGCCGCCGTCTGAAAGCTGGATCAGCGCCCGATCGCCATCGGGATAGAGGATGTCGATGCCCGCGCAAACCCAGGGCACGCGTTCAGCCGCGCCGAGCGCGTCGAAGTCGATGAGCGTCTCCCATTGCGGCTGGCGCGCGCGCCAGTCCGCCCACTTCGTGCGGCGCCAGAGGCCCTTGGGATTGTCCTCGTCCTCCCAGAGGTCGTAGGCCCACTCCTGCCAGCGGCTCGGGATCACGGGCCGCTCGCGCGGCAGATAGGCCTGTGCGAGGCGCTTCTCCAGCGCCTCGAAGCGCGCGCCGCCCTGCCACGCGCTGCGCGTGCGCGCATTCTGCTCTTCGACCCAGGCCATGGCGGCGGAGTCGTCGAGCGATTCGAGGGAGAGGAACGGATCGGCCTCGGCGGGCCAGGGGGAAGTCACGGGCATGTTCGATCATCGACGAGAAAAACAGCGTCGATTATGCCCCAGCGAGCGGCGCAGCTCCTTGCGCCTGAATGCGGCCGTGCGCGGCGGCGCAAACCGGCCGCCGAGCACGATTCATGTTGCGCTCATTGCGCACTCATTCGAGGTTGAGCTCCTGGATCTTGCGCGTGATGGTATTGCGGCCAATACCGAGGCGCTCGGCGGCCTCGACCTTGCGCCCGCGCGTAAAGTCGAGCGCTTCGCGAATCACGGCGGCCTCGAAACGGCGCGAGAGCTCGTCCATGACGCCAGCGCTGTTCTCGCGCAGCAAGCGCGCGACTTCGGTACGCAAGCCACTTTCCCACACGCTCACGGGTAGCACGGCTCCCCCGTTGGCAACCGGGAAAGTGCCCGCCAGCGCACCGGGTGCGCCAACGCTCGCGGCAGCGCCAACCGCAACACTCCCCAGCGCCGCCGCGCCGGGCGCGGACGCGAGCGGCGCGCCCACCGAGCCCGCGCCGGCCAGCGCGGCTTCGCTCAACGCCACCGCCTGGGCGCCCTCGCTTGCCGCAGCATGCGTGGGCACCAGGTCGGGCGGCAGATCCTTGATCTCGATGGTCTGCGCAGGCGCCATCACCGTGAGCCAGTTCGCGAGGTTTTCGAGCTGGCGCACGTTGCCGGGGAACGGCAGCGCCGACATATACGCCAGCGCCTCGTCGGACACGCGTTTGGGCTCGACGCCCAGCTCGCGCGCGCTCTTTTGCAAAAAGTGGCGCGTGAGCAGCGGAATGTCTTCGCTGCGCTCGCGCAGCGCCGGCAAGCGCAGGCGAATCACGTTCAGACGGTGATACAAATCCTCGCGGAACAGGCCCTGGCGCACACGCGTTTCCAGGTTCTGGTGCGTGGCCGCAATCACCCGCACGTTCGCGCGCAGCGGATTGTGGCCGCCCACGCGATAAAACTGCCCATCGGAGAGCACGCGCAAGAGGCGCGTCTGCAGGTCGAACGGCATGTCGCCGATTTCGTCGAGGAACAGCGTGCCGTTCTCGGCCTGTTCGAAGCGGCCCTGGCGCATCGCCTGGGCGCCCGTGAACGCGCCGCGCTCGTGGCCGAACAGTTCGGATTCCAGAAGATCTTTCGGGATGGCCGCGGTGTTCAGCGCAATGAACGGGCCGTTCGCGCGTGGGCTATGCCGGTGCAAGGCGCGCGCGACAAGCTCCTTTCCGGTGCCCGACTCGCCGGTGATGAGCACGGTGGCCGCCGAATGCGAGAGGCGGCCAATGGCGCGAAACATGTCCTGCATCGCGGGGGCCTGGCCCAGCATCTCGGGCGCCTCGGCGGGCCGCTCGTCCCACTGCTGCTCGCCGCGCATGCTCTCGTCCACGGCGCGGCGGATCAGCTCGACGGCCTTGTCCACGTCGAAAGGCTTGGCGAGATATTCGAACGCGCCGCCCTGGAACGCGGCCACCGCGCTATCGAGGTCCGAGAACGCGGTCATGATGATGACGGGCAAGCCCGGCACGCGCTCGCGCACCGTCTGCAGCAATTCGAGGCCCGAGCCGCCCGGCATGCGAATGTCGGAGACGAGCACCTGCGGGCTGTCGTGATCGAGCGCGCCCGCGGCGTCGCGCACGTTCGAGAAGCTGCGGGTCGCGAAATTCTCGCGCGCAAGGGCCTTTTCGAGCACCCAGCGTATCGATTGGTCGTCGTCTACTATCCAGATCGGCTTCATAAGGTCGGTCAGAAGTCCTGGTGGCGTGCGTTAGTGGTAGCGGTAGATCAGCAGTCGAGCGGCAGCAGGATCTGAAATTCCGTGTGGCCCGGCCGGCTTTCCACTTCGATCAGTCCGTCGTGCTGCTGGACGAACGTTTGCGCGAGCGTGAGCCCGAGACCGCTGCCATCCTCGCGTCCGGAGACGAGCGGATAGAAGATGCGGTCGCGGATGTCCTCGGGAATGCCGGGTCCGTTGTCGATGATATGCAAGTCCAGTGCCAGCTTGCACAGACGTTTTGAAATCGTGATCTTGCGTGCGATGCGCGTGCGCAGCTCGATGCGCGCATCGCCTTGCGAAATGCGTTCGCGCAGCGCCTGCGCCGCGTTGCGCACGATGTTCAGCAGTGCCTGGATCAGCTGCTCCTTGTCGCCGCGCAGGTCGGGCACGCTCACGTCGTAGTCGCGCTCGATCGTGAGGCCGCGCGGAAACTCGGCAAGAATCACGGCGCGCACGCGCTCGCACACTTCGTGAATGTTCACGTCGCCGACGATATGCGGATGCCGGTGCGGCTCGAGCAGCCGGTCGACGAGCGTCTGCAGCCGGTCGGACTCCTTGATGATCACCTGCGTGTACTCGCGCAGCTCGCCGCGCTCGAGCGTGCCGAGCTCGAATTCGAGCAGCTGCGCCGCGCCGCGGATCCCGCCGAGCGGATTCTTGATCTCGTGAGCGAGATTGCGGATCAGATGCTTGTTGACCGTCGCGAGGTCGTGAATGCGCTCCTCGCGATCGCTCCTGATGTGCCGCTCGTTCTCGAACAACTCGAGCAGCACGTAGTCGGGCGCGCTCTCGAGGAAACCGACGATCGCGTGCACGTGCAACGGCTCGCGGCCCGGGCGCTCGAGCGTGGCGTCGAGGCGCGTCGCATGAAAGCGGTGCGCCGCGATCGACGCGATCGTTTCGAGCAGTTCGTCCGCGTTGGAAAAAAGATCGGACCACGCCATCTGCGCGAGCTGGCGCCGCGAAAGATCGAGCATCGCTTCGGCCGAAGGGTTCGCGAACGCCACGCGCAAGGTGCGCTTGTCGAGCACGAGCACGACGGTGGGCAGCGCTTCGAAGCCGGGCAACAGACCCGACTCCACGAGCGTCGCCTCGTCCGAGAGCGCCTCCGCGTGACCCTTCCTTGCCTTGATCAGATTCTTGAGCACCATGTTGCGGGCTGGCTTGTTCAATCCATGTTGGTAAAAGACAGCGATGCGGCGATCACGCCAACTTCGGACCAACGAAAAAGGGACGGCGCTGCCGTCCCTTTACGAGCGTTTCGCCGACGTCGGAGAAGGCGCTACGCTCGCTTGCGGCCAGCGTAGCACCATCGTCGATTACAGCGAGTAGTACAGTTCGAACTCGACCGGGTGCGTGGTCATGCGCACGCGCTGGAGCTCGCCTTCCTTCAGGTCGAGGTAGGCGTCGATCATCGAATCCGTGAACACGCCACCGCGCGTCAGGAACTCGCGATCCTTGTCGAGCGCTTCCAGTGCCTGGTCGAGGCCCGCGCAAACGGTCGGGATCTTTGCATCCTCTTCCGGCGGCAGGTCGTACAGGTTCTTGTCGGCAGCTTCGCCCGGGTGGATCTTGTTCTGCACGCCGTCCAGACCCGCCATCATCAGTGCCGAGAAGCACAGGTACGGGTTGGCCAGCGGATCCGGGAAGCGCGTTTCGATACGGCGGCCCTTCGGGTTCGAGACGTGCGGAATACGGATCGATGCCGAGCGGTTGCGTGCCGAGTAAGCGAGCTTGACCGGCGCTTCGAAGTGCGGGACCAGACGCTTGTACGAGTTCGTGCCCGGGTTCGTGATGGCGTTGAGCGCGCGAGCGTGCTTGATGATGCCGCCGATGTAGAACAGCGCGAACTCGGACAGGCCTGCGTAGCCGTTACCCGCGAACAGGTTCTGGCCGTCCTTCCAGATCGACTGGTGAACGTGCATGCCCGAACCGTTGTCGCCAACGATCGGCTTCGGCATGAACGTCGCCGTCTTGCCGTACGTGTGCGCGACGTTGTGGACGATGTACTTCAGTTGCTGCGTCCAGTCCGCGCGCTGAACCAGCGTCGAGAACTTGGTGCCGATTTCGTTCTGGCCCTGGCCCGCCACTTCGTGGTGGTGCACTTCGACCGGAATGCCGATCTGCTCGAGCAGCAGGCACATTTCCGAGCGGATGTCCTGGAACTGGTCGACCGGCGCGACCGGGAAGTAGCCGCCCTTCACGCCCGGACGGTGACCCGGGTTGCCGCCTTCCATTTCGCGCGACGACGACCACGGTGCTTCATCCGAGCCGATCTTGACGAACGTGCCCGACATGTCCGTGTTCCACTGGACCGAGTCGAAAATGAAGAACTCGGGTTCCGGACCGAAGTAGGCCGTGTCGCCGAGACCCGTGCTCTTCAGATACGCTTCGGCGCGCTTGGCGAGCGAACGCGGGTCGCGCTCGTAGCCCTTGCCGTCGGCCGGCTCGACCACGTCGCAGGTCAGAACGAGCGTGGACTCTTCGTAGAACGGGTCGATGAACGCAGTGTTCGCGTCCGGAACGAGCAGCATGTCCGAGGCTTCGATGCCCTTCCAGCCGGCGATCGACGAACCGTCAAACGCATGGCCCGACTCGAACTTGTCTTCGTCGAATGCCGACAGCGGCACCGAAACGTGCTGTTCCTTGCCGCGCGTATCGGTGAAGCGGAAGTCGACAAACTTGACGTCTTCGTCCCTGACGAGCTGCATGACGTCGGCCACGGATTTACTCATAACCTATTCTCCTGATTAACGATTTCGGCGAACGTTGCCGCCGTGCCAATTCTGTTGATCCATGCTGACCGCTCTTGCACGCCTCGAGCAGGCCGGCTGCGAATCGATCGGAACATCTAAAGCAGCTTCCGTGCCAGCTTTGCGCCACGCTAGCGCAAACCCAATCTGGGCGCGTGCCTGAAGTAAAACGACGCGCGCCGCAAACGTGCCGGCTCCACAAACGAGCCGCCTCGCCGCACCATTTCCGTGCACTCCCGGATTTGGCGCGCGAAACCGACTCCATTATGGTGCATAAAACCATCGCCGCACCAATTCGATGCAAAACCCGCTGGGCGACGCGTTACACGCACCTCGCACGCACCCGCCTGGCGTGTGCGAAGGGTCTAGGTTAGCGCACCACCGCCCCGCCGAGGCTCTTTTATGCGGCATGGACGCCCCCTTCCCGCACCCATGCAGCGCGCTAGAATGATCTTTTGGTTCAACACGAGAAACAGGAGATCTGCTGTCATGAGTACGCTCGAACAGTTGTACGCCCAAGCCGAAAAGCGCCGCGCCGAGAATCAGTTGCCCTATGCGGGCGCGGTCTCGCCCGCCGAGGCGTTCGAGCTTCTGCAACTCGATGCGCGCGTGAAGCTCGTCGACGTGCGCACGCGCGCCGAGCTCGATTGGGTCGGCCGCCCCGTGGTCGGCGACGGCCAGTATGCCCATGTCGAGTGGACGCGCTACCCGGGCGGCGTGCCCAACGCCGAATTCATCGCCCAGCTCAAGAGCGTCGCCGATCCCGAAGCGCCCGTGCTGTTCCTCTGCCGCAGCGCCGCGCGCTCGAAGCTCGCGGCCATCGAGGCCGCCAAGGCCGGCTACAAGCAGGCGTACGATCTGCTCGAAGGCTTCGAAGGCGACAAGAACAGCGAAGGGCATCGCAAGACGGTCACGGGCTGGTGCTTCCGCGGCCTGCCCTGGCTGGGCGCCTGACGAGAAAGCCGCCCGCCTGGCCTCGATCGGCTGAATCGATTGCGGCCGCGGTCCGCCAGCGCGAGTCCGACGGACCACTTTGGGTGCCGCATGTGACACGGCGATGATGGCGCCGCACGCCCGGCACACGCGGCACGCCCGGGGCGGCGCCCATTCCGGGTCAACCCGCGCCGGGCCTGGCCAGCCTTATCGGGCCGGCGCGGCGTTGCCGCTTTTAGCCGGCTCGGGCGGCTCCACGATGTCGCCACCCAGCAGATGCACGCCTTCGCGCAGCTTCACGAACGCTGCCGCCACTGCCTCCGGCTCCCCTTTCACGCCCAGATCGATATGCCGGCGCGCATAAATGCCGCCGCGCTCCGCGTCGCCCACACTCGGCAGGCTGAACACGCGCACGCCCGGGAAATCGCGCTCGATGCGCTCCATGAGCGGCGTGAGCGTCGACTCCGGCAGTTCGAACACCAACAGCGACCTCTCCGCATGCGGCGTCTGATGATGCAGATGCGCGTACTTCGTATCGAGCACCCATTCGATCATCGGCCAGGCCATCACCGGAAAGCCCGGCACGAAATGGTGATCGCGAATCGAGAAGCCCGGGATCTTGTTATAGCCGTTCGGGATGATCTCGCAGCCCTGCGGGAAGGTGCCCATCTGGAAGCGGTGCTGGTTCTCGGGCGAATTGAAGTCGACCGGATCGGCGCCCGTGTGCATGTCGCGGATGCGCTCGCTAATCAACGTCCTCGCGTCCGGGTGCAGCGCAAGCGGCACGCCAAGCGCGGCCGCGGCGCACTGGCGCGTGTGGTCGTCCGGCGTTGCGCCGATACCGCCCGTGGAAAACACGATGTCGCCCGAAGCAAACGAGCGCTCGAGCGTCGCCGTGATGCGCGCCGGGTCGTCGCCGACGTATTCGGCCCAGTCGAGCGCGAGGCCGCGCGCGCCGAGCAGCTCGATTACCTTCGGCAGATGCTTGTCGGTGCGGCGTCCCGAGAGAATCTCGTCGCCGATGATGATGACGCCAAATGCCATGAGTTGCCTCGTCGTAATCGCAAGAATGGGGTGTAGTGAACTTCAGTGCACGATCGTCACGTCATGCCCTGTCGGGCGCGCCTCTTCCGCGCGCAGGCGCTGGAGCGCGCGCAGGCAGTAGTGGCCGAACCAGAGCGCCGTGAACACCAGAATGAACGCATAGATCCAGATGGTCGCCACGGCGACGAACGGGAAAAACAGCAGCAGCCAGGCGGAGGCAATCCAGACCACCGTGGGCAGCGAGCTGAGCAGGCCGCTCGCCACGCCGATCGCGAGCAGTGGCAACCGGTGCCGCCGCACGAGCTCGCGCCGCTCCTCGGTAGTGGCGTGCAGCGCGAGTGCGTCGTAGGTCATCACGCGATAAGTCAGCCAGCCCCACAGCAGCGGCGGCACGAGCGCGAAGAACGGCGGGAAAAACCAGAACGGCAGCGAGACGCACAGCAGCACGATGCAAATCACCGTGGTCCAGAGCGAATGAAACAGGCTGCCGTACCAGCTGCCGCCGTGCCGGGCCTCCAGCATGGCGTATTGCCGGGCCGTGAGATGGCGGATCACACGCGGCATCGAGATCGCGACGATCAGCAGCAACACGGTAATGACGATGAGCGGAACCGACAGGACGATCACCACGAACGGCCCGATCATGTTGCGCAGCGTGCCGTAGCCGAGCAGGTCGAACAGATGATAGAGGTACGCGGTGGCCCACCAATGCTCGAGCGCGGGACGCAGCGCATCGATGAGCGGTTGCCAGAACACATAGAGCAAACCGCCCCACACCCCCGCCGCCACGAGGAACGGCGCGAAGGTGAGGAACAGCATCGAGGGATGGAGTGCGCCGGCAAGCGCGCGTCCGAATGAGCGCAGCAGATCGTTCATGCGAGGGGGAAATGTGCGGTAAGACGAGGAAGCATCGCGAGGCCCACGGGTTCGGTGCGTCAAATCGACAGCATAAACCACGGCGCGGTGGGCCGGCCAATGACTAGAAGCACGAGACGCGCACGATGCGCACGTCTCGGCGGGAAAGCGGAAGAACGGGCAGGAACTTCGGATCAGGCGGCGCTGGCGTCGTCGCGGGTTTCGCCTTTTGAGCGCCGCTGCGCCGAGAGGCGGTGCGCGATGCGCCGGAACGCGAGCCCTTGCTGCGCCCAGAAGCCTTCGCCATAACGAGCGCCTTCGAGCTGGTCGCGAATGCCGGTAGGCTCGATCTCACGATTGAACGACGCGCTGCCGAACATCATGTCCCACCAGGGAAACAGCACGCCGAAATTGCAGCCATAGGTCGTGCCCTCGTGGCCATAGCCGATCGCGTGATGGCGACGATGAAAGCGCGGGCTCACGACGAGGCGCTCGCCGAGCCAGCCGAAGTGCACGCGAATATTGGCGTGCTGCACGTTCTGGACGAAGTTCGTGATGGCGACGAGCACGACGAACTGCGCGGGCGGCACGCCAATCACGAGCGCGATGGCGGCGAACATGCAGGACTGTCCCAGCACGTCGAGCAGGTGATTGCGGTTATCGCACCAGAACGACATCTTGCGCTGGCTATGATGGACCGCATGCAGCTCCCACCACAGGCCGAAGCGGTGCGAGAGCCGGTGATACCAGTAGCCGAAGAAGTCGAGCACGACCAGATAGATCGCGAACGTGACGAGCGGCACGGTCGTGACGCCGGGCCAGAGATTGTCGATGTCGACACTCATTACGCCATGCAGCCGCAGCCAGCCCTGGGCGCGGTCGAAAGCCGGCTGCAGCGCGAAAAAGAACAGCAGATTGAAGATGCCGAGCCGCGTGATCCAGGTATAGAGGGCGTCCACGCCCACGCCCTTGCGGCCGCGCCATTTTTCCACCGGCATGAGCGCTTCGAGCGGACGCAGGATCGCGTACATGGCCGCGATCTCCAGCACGCCGACGATCACCCAGTAGAGCGCATCGAACGTGTCCTCATCGACATCCATGAAGCCGGCGTAAAAAAGCAGCGGCTGCAGGATGTTCACATAGACGAGCGTCTGGAGCCACGACACGAGGTCGTCGGCGCCGGACGCGGCCCAATGTGCGCAGGAACTCAGAAAGGCAAGCATGGGTGACGGCAATCCATCGACGAGGCTCGCGCCGCGGTCAGTAACTCAGGCGCCGTTGGGCGACATGACCGGCGCGCGGTCGTAGAAGTAGATGCCATGCGGCGAGCGGCCCACGGGAATCGTCTTCACGAGCTTCTTCGTTTGCATGTCGATCAGGCCGATGCGCTTGGCGAAGCGGAACGTGACCCACAGGTAGCGCTTGTCGGCGGTGAGCTCCATGTCGTCGGGCCCAGGCAACAGGCCGTTGATCTCGCCCACTTTCTCGAGCGACTCTTCGTCGATGATGCTGATGACGTTCGAGACGCGGCTCGACACCAGCACGTGGCGGCCGTCCACCAGCGAGCGGAAGTTGTGCGCCGCCTTGCCCACCTGGATCGTCTTGATGACCTTCTGGTTGCGCCAGTCCACCACCGCGACGTAGTCGGCGCCCGTCATGCCGACGAGCAGGTACTTGTCGCCGGGAGTGAGCCACAGGCCCGCGGGCGCCGCGCCCACTTTCATCTTCCAGAGCACGCGCTGGGTGGGCAGGTCCACCGCCGCGACCTCGCCCGACACCTGCAGCGAGACGAACACGGTGTTGCTGTCCTTCGTGAACGCGAGGTGGCTCGGCATGGCCGAAAGCGGCAGGCGCTTTGCAATGGTGAAATTGCCGGCGCCGCCATAGTGATAGATGTCGAGACGGTCAAGACGCAGGCCCGTGGTCACGAACCACTTGTTGTCGGGCGAGAAGCCGAGCTGATACGGGTCTTCGATATTCTCGATCCAGCGCTGCGGCTTGCCCGTCTTCGGGTCGACGAACAGCAGGTTGTTCGACACCGAATTCGCGACGATGAGCGAGCTGTTGTCCGGCGTCGGGAACAGGTGGTGTGGTTCCTTGCCCGTGGGCACGGTGCCGACCACTTCGTGGGTCTTGTCGTCGATGAGGCTCAGCGTGGCTTCGCCCGAGTTCAGCACGATGATGTTGTTCGCGTGCGCGGCGGTGGCGGGAATACCCGCGAGCGCGGCACAGGCCAGCGCTGCGCTGGCGGCCTTCACAACGAGGCGGCCCGCGGCGCGGCGGAATGTTTGATTACGCATGGGGAGTCGTTTCCGGACAGATTCGTGATTGTAGAACGTCTACCTTCCCGCAAGGTTGACGTAGGGCTGATGAAATGCGACCGGGTGCCGCGCCCGGTCCTCGTTTTGCCCTGTTTTGTGCTCTCCGGCGCGCCTTTTCGAACTTTTGCGACCGTCCGGGGCCCCGGCGTGCCGGACGGCCCGCGACGGGCCGCGACGAGCCGCGAGCCGTCGCAAGACGTCAGCGCAGCATCGACTCCCAGACCTTGTGGAGCCGCTTGACCGACACCGGCATGGGCGTGCGCAGCTCTTGCGCGAACAGCGAGATGCGCAGCTCCTCGAGCAGCCAGCGGAACTCGGACAGGCGCGGATCGAACACGCCACCGCGTTGCGCGAGCGCGCGCTGATACTGCTGCGCGAGCGGCAGGAGCTCGGCCGCCTGACGCGCGTCGCGGGCCGGATCGGCGCGCAGCTTGTCGATGCGCAGCGCCACGCCCTTGAGATAGCGCGGGAAATGCACGAGCTGCGCGTACGGCGTCTCCAGGATGAAACGCTTGCCGATGAGCGCATCGACCTGCGCCTGCATGTCCGCCGCCGGCGCGCCGAAGGCCTTCGCCTGCACGAGCTTTTTCGTCACCGACGCGTATTCGGCAAGGATCTGGCCGACGAGCCGCGCGATCTCCTGCGCGAGCAGCGAGAGACGGCCGCGGCCTTCGTCCTTGCGCGCGTGGAAGCTGGCTTCATCGTCGGGCAGCGGATCCTGCAGGCAGGCGCGGTCGAGCGCGAGCTCGATCAACTGGTCGCGCAATTCTTCCTGGGTGGCCCGCGCCATGAACTGCATTGCCATCTCGCGCAGGCCCGGCAGGTTTTTCTCCATATAGCGGATCGGCTCGCGCAATTGCAGCGCAAACAGCCGCCGCAAGCCGGCGCGATGGATGCGCGCGGCCTCTTCGGGCGAATCGAACACTTCGACGTCGCAATGCGCGCCGCGGTCGACCAGCGCCGGATAGCCGAACAGCGTCTGGCCGCCCCGGCGGATCTCCAGCAGCTCGGGCAGCTTGCCGAAGTTCCAGGTCGTGAGGTTCTCGTAGAGTGCGGTGGCCGGCGCGGCGTCGCTGGACGCGCTCGTGTGCGGCGCGTGGCTCTGCGTCGACCCGCTCTTCGCCGCACCCGCCTGCGCGTCGGCGCCGCTCTGCTGTGCGTCTTGCGCCGCGGTGCGCGGCGCCCCTGCCCCACGCGCCTCCAGCGCCGCGAGCGCGGTCGCACTCGCAAGCTTCTGGAACTGCTGCTGCGCCTGCGCGCCAAGCTCGCTGCGCAGTTGCGCGAGATTGCGGCCCATCGCGAGCTGGCGACCGTGCTCGTCGATCACCTTGAAGTTCATGAAAAGGTGCGCCGGCAGCAATTCGAGCTTGAAGTCGGACGACTTCAAGGCGATCTGCTTTTGCTCGCGCACGTCCGCGATGAGCGCCTCGACCAGCCCGCCCGCGCCGAAGCGCTCACCGCCTATACGCTCGGCAAAGCCCGCCGCGTAGTCGGGCAACGGCACGCAATGGCGGCGCAGCTTCTGCGGCAGCGACTTCAGCAACTGATGCGCCTTCTCCTTGATCATGCCCGGCACGAGCCATTCGCAGCGACGCGCGTCGACCTGGTTGAGCGCGTAAAGCGGCACCGCAAGCGTCACGCCATCGCGCGGCGAGCCCGGCTCGAAGTGATAGGTGAGCGCCATCGCCACGCCCGACATCGTCATGCGCTTCGGGAACAGCTCGGTCGTCACGCCAGCGGCCTCGTGGCGCATGAGGTCGTCGCGCGAGAGATAGAGCAGGCGCAGCTTGTCTTCGGGCTGAGCGCTCTTTTTCACCTCGTCGCGATACCAGCGCTCGAACGACGCGCCGGAATAGATGCCCTCGGGAATCGCCTGATCGTAGAACGCGAAGATCAGCTCGTCGTCGACGAGCACGTCCTGGCGGCGCGACTTGTGCTCGAGCTGCTCGATATCGGCGAGCAGCTTGCGGTTGTGCGCGAAGAACGCGAGCTTCGTGTCGAACTCGCCCTCCACGAGCGCGCCGCGAATGAAGAGCTCGCGGGCACGCGCCGGGTCCTGCTTGCCGAACGCCACGCGTCTGCGCTGATAGACCGGCAGGCCATACAGCACGCCGCGCTCGAACGCGCTCACCTGCGCCGCGCGTTTTTCCCAGTGCGGCTCGGAAAGCGACTTGCGCAACAGATGCGCGCCCACCTTCTCGAGCCACTCGGGCTCGATCTTCGCGATGCAGCGCGCGTACAGCCGGCTCGTCTCGACGAGCTCGGCCGCCACGACCCAGCGCCCCGCTTTCTTCACGAGCGCCGAGCCCGGCCACAAGTGGAACTTGATGCCGCGCGCGCCGAGATAGTGCGGCTCATCGTCGGCTTTCAGGCCGATATTGCCGAGCAATCCCGTGAGCAGCGCGTGATGGATCTGCTCGTAGGTCGCGTCCGCTTCGTTGATGCGCCAGCCGTGCTCGCGCACCACCGTGAGCAGTTGCGAGTGGACGTCGCGCCATTCGCGCAGCCGCAGATGCGAGAGGAAATTCGCGCGGCACGAATCCACGAGCTGCTTGTTCGACTTCTTGTGCGCGACGGCGTCCTCGAACCAGGCCCAGATCTTGAGCCACTGGAGGAATTCGGAGCGCTCGTCGGCAAAGCGGCGATGCGCCTGGTCGGCCTGTTCCTGCGCCTCGACGGGCCGGTCGCGCGGGTCCTGCACCGAAAGCGCGCTCGCGATGATGAGCACTTCGCGCATGGCCTGCTCGTCGCGCGCACCGAGAATCATGCGGCCCACGCGCGGATCGAGCGGCAGGCGCGCGAGCTCGCGGCCCAACAGCGTGAGCGCGTTGTCGTCGTCGACGGCGCCGAGTTCATTGAGCAGCTGATAGCCATCGGCGATCGCGCGGCCCGGCGGCGGCTCGATGAACGGAAACGTCTCGATCGCCGTGAGATGCAGCGATTTCATGCGCAGGATCACCGCCGCAAGCGACGAACGCAAAATTTCCGGATCGGAAAATTTTGGCCGCGAAAGGAAATCCGGCTCCTCATAGAGGCGGATGCAAATGCCGTCCGCCACACGGCCGCAACGGCCCGCTCGCTGGTTCGCGGCGGCCTGCGAGATCGACTCGATCTGCAACTGCTCGACCTTGTTGCGGTACGAGTAACGCTTCACGCGCGCGAGGCCCGTGTCGACCACGTAGCGGATGCCCGGCACCGTGAGCGAGGTTTCCGCCACGTTGGTGGCCAGCACGATGCGGCGCGCGTTCGACGGCTTGAACACGCGCTCCTGCTCCTGCGCGGAAAGCCGCGCGAACAGCGGCAAGATCTCGGTGTGCGGCGGATGATGCTTGCGCAACGCCTCGGCGGCGTCGCGGATCTCGCGCTCGCCGGGCAGGAACACGAGCACGTCGCCGGAGCCTTCGCGGCACAGTTCGTCGACGGCGTCGACGATGGCGTCCATCAAATCGCGGTCGGCATCCCTCTGCGACTTGGCGCCTTTATCGCCGCGCTCGCGCCCCGTCGTCCCCTGCGCGGCCTTCACCGCGGGGCTGTCCTCCTGCACCGGCCGATAGCGCACCTCGACCGGATACAGCCGCCCGCTCACCTCGATCACCGGCGCGGGCTTGTCCTCGCTGCCGAAATGGCGCGCGAAGCGATCGGCGTCGATGGTCGCCGAGGTGACGATCAGCTTCAAATCGGGACGGCGCGGCAGGATCTCCTTCAGATAGCCGAGCAGGAAGTCGATGTTCAGGCTGCGCTCGTGCGCCTCGTCGATGATGATCGTGTCGTAGGCCTTGAGCAGCGGATCGGTCTGCGTCTCGGCGAGCAGGATGCCGTCGGTCATGAGCTTGACCGACGCGCCCGGCGCGAGATTGTCCGTGAAGCGCACCTTGTAGCCGACCACCTCGCCGAACGGCGTGCCGAGCTCTTCGGCAATGCGGCGGCCCGTGGCCGACGCCGCGATCCGGCGCGGCTGCGTATGGCCGATTAGGCCGGTGCCGCCCGCGCCGCGGCCGCGGCCGAGCGAGAGCGCGATCTTCGGCAACTGCGTGGTCTTGCCCGAGCCGGTCTCGCCGCTCACGATCACGACCTGGTTTTCGGCGATGGCGCGCGCGATCTCCGCGCGGCGGCCCGAGACCGGCAGCGCTTCGGGAAACGTGATCGGCGGAATGGGATTCGGCTCGACCGGGGCGCGTGGCGCACGTGGGGCGCGCGGCTCGCCTGGCTGGCGCTCGGCGCGTGGCGCACGTTCGCCTTCGTTGGCGGGGCTCGATGCGTTTTCGGTTCTGCGCTTGCTGGACTGCGGCGGCTTCGGCTCGCGCGCCTGATCGGGCTGCTTCGGCTGCTGCGCGCGCGGCGGCTGCTCGCGCGCAGCCTGCGTCTGCGCTTGCGCGTTGCGCGGTTCGCCGCGCCGCGCCGTGCGTTCATCGTTACGCGATGCACCGGGCTGTGCTGCCGGTGCTTTCTCGTTCCGACGCGCCGCACTCGGCTCGGTTCGCGAATCGCTATGCGACGCGCCCGGCTGTGTGGCGGCCCGCTCCGTCTGCGGATCACGACGCGCCTCGCCGGTTCGTCCCGCGCCCCGCGATTCAGCGCGGGCGGACGGCTGCGCTGCCGGCCTGTTTTCGCTACGCCGTGGTGCATGCGCCTCGGTGCGCGGCGACGTTTGTGCTTGCGTGGGCGCCGCCGCCTTCGCTGCGCCTGGCTCCTGCGTCTGCGCGCGCTTCGGCTCGACGTTCTGACTAATTTTCTCGCCAGCCGCCTGCGCGCCCTTGTGCTGTTTCTGCGGATGACTCGCCCCGCCGCTCACGAGCGCGGCAAGCCGATCGGCAGACGCCAGCTTCTGTCCGCCGCCATACTTCTGCGAAGCGCGCTTTTCCTGCGCGTCGCCGTGCGCCGCGTCTTTGCCTGCAGGGGTGTTGCTGCCCTGCGCCGAGGCAGGTCTTTTGGGTACATTCGACATGGGGGCGCATTATAATCCCGGGCATGAATTCCCAAACCGACCTCGTCCCCGCCTCCGCGAGCGCGCCGGCCTCCGCCGCCGCGGAATCCGCTTCAGAGCAAGCTGCCCAGCAAGCCGCGCAGCACGCGCAGTTCGTCGACTGGATGCGATCGGTCGCGCCCTACATTCACGCATTCCAGGGCAAGACCTTTGTCGTCGGCTTCGGCGGCGAAGTCGTGCACCAGAATCTGCTCAACGCGCTCGTCGCCGACATCGCGCTCTTGCAGGCCATGGGCATCCAGATCGTGCTCGTGCACGGCTCGCGCCCGCAGGTCGAAGAGCAGATGAGCCTGCACGGCGTCGAGTCCGAGTTCTCGCACGGCATGCGCATCACCAATGCCCGCGCGCTGGAGTCGGCGAAAGAAGCCGCCGGCGAAGTGCGACTCGACATCGAAGCCGCGATCAGCCAGGGGCTGCCGAACACGCCGATGGCGCACGCGCACATCAGCGTGGTCTCGGGCAATTTCGTGACGGCGCGGCCGGTCGGCATTCTCGACGGCGTCGACTTCCAGCACACGGGCGTCGTGCGCAAGATCGACGCCGATTCGATCCGCCATTCGCTCGCGAGCCGCAAGCTCGTGCTGCTCTCGCCGCTCGGCTTCTCGCCCACCGGCGAGGCGTTCAACCTGTCGATGGAAGACGTCGCCTCGGCGGCGGCCATCGCGCTGCGCGCCGACAAGATCATTTTCCTCACGGAAACGCCGGGCCTCATCAACGAGGAAGCCGAGCTGATCCGCGAAATGTCGCTCGACGACGCCTACAAGCTGCAGGAGAGCGGGACCGTGCTCGGCGACGCCGGCTTCTATCTGAAGCACTCGATCCGCGCCTGCCGTGGCGGCGTGGGCCGTGCGCACATCGTGCCCTACGCGCTCGACGGCAGCCTGCTGCTCGAACTGTTCCTGCACGACGGCGTGGGCACCATGATCTCGTACGAGAACCTGGAGAGCCTGCGCGAAGCCACGCCGGACGACGTCGGCGGCATTCTCACGCTGATCGAGCCGCTCGAAAGCGACGGCACGCTCGTGCGCCGCGGGCGTCACCAGATCGAGCGCGACATCGACCACTTCTCGGTGATCGAGCACGATGGCGTGCTGTTCGGCTGCGCCGCGCTCTACGCGTATCCGCAAGAGCGCATCGGCGAAATGGCGTGCCTCACGGTCTCGCCCGAGGCGCAAGGCTCCGGCGACGGCGAGCGGCTGCTGCGCCGCATCGAGCAGCGCGCGCGTGCGCGTGGCCTCACACGCATTTTCGTGCTCACCACGCGCACCGAGCACTGGTTCCTGAAGCGCGGCTTCGTGAAGGTCACCGTCGACGACCTGCCCGAAGACCGCCGCCGGCTCTACAACTGGCAGCGCAAGTCGCTCGTGCTGATGAAACAGCTATGAAAGCCGCGTCCCCATCCGGGGAGTGGCCGCCAAGCGAAGCGAAACGCGCCGCCCACACCTACGACTACAGGAGAAGCACAGCATGGCCCGTATGATCCAATGCGCCAAGCTCGGCAAGGAAGCCGAGGGACTCGATTTTCCGCCGCTGCCGGGCGAGCTCGGCAAACGCATCTACGAAAACGTCTCGAAAGAGGCATGGCAGGCCTGGCTCAAGCAGCAGACCATGCTCATCAACGAGAACCGGCTGAACATGGCCGATCCGCGCGCGCGCCAGTATCTGATGAAGCAGACGGAGAAGTTCTTCTTCGGCGAAGGCGCCGATCAGGCGTCGGGCTACGTGCCGCCGACCGAAGGCTGAAATGCCTGCGCCGCGCGCCGGGATCCGTCCCCGGCGGCCGTCTCCACGACGGCATGCGAAGCGGCCAGACGGACCGCAAAAACCGCGCCTCCAGGTGCGGTTTTTTTATGCACTTCATGCATTTTCAGAGCGCATTTCAAAAGTCGCTTAATTCGCGCAATCCCCCGCCACACGGGGCCTGGCGCGCTCACCGGGATCCCCGCCTGACGGGCGGTTTGCGCGATCTTTCGTTATCGTGCTATCATAACGCTTCTTTCAACAGGCATTAGCCATCAATTGCATTCAGGCCGGCACCCAAAACCGCTACTTGCCTGATTGCTTTCACACAAAAAGAACGCTCCGCCACGCGGGCTTTCTTTTTCGTTCAGCGGCGCTTCACTGAGCACCCTCGTGCCGGTCCAGCGTCCTCATGCGTCCTGCCCCCCAACCACGGCCACGCAGGCGCGCAACGCTTACGCACAATTCGATTGAGTGTCGTTTCGCGACACGTCAGCATGTCACTCGTGCACCGCCTGCCTCGCAGACGGACCGGGCGCCCTCCCTTTGCGGCGTTCGTGCGCGAAATGTCGCCGCTATCGCGAAACGGCACTCTCCGGCAACCGTGGCGAGCCTTCGCAGGCTCGTCGCTGTCATTGGAGATGCAAACCTTGACCGCTTCCACTTCCGGTTCATCGGCGACTTCGACCGATCTCACCTTCGACGACATTACGATCGTCGACAAAAGCCTCCTCAAACGCGCCGTCGGCGCCATGGCGCTCGGCAACGCCATGGAATGGTTCGACTTCGGCGTGTACAGCTACATCGCCGTCACGCTCGGCCAGGTGTTCTTCCCGTCGAGCAGCCCCTCGGCGCAGCTTATCGCCACCTTCGGCACGTTCGCCGCGGCCTTTGTCGTGCGCCCGATCGGCGGCATGGTGTTCGGGCCGCTCGGCGACCGCATCGGCCGCCAGCGTGTGCTCGCAATGACCATGATCATGATGGCCTGCGGCACCTTCGCCATCGGCCTGATTCCGTCGTACCACTCGATCGGCATTGCCGCGCCCGTGCTGCTGCTCGTGGCGCGTCTGATCCAGGGCTTCTCGACGGGCGGCGAGTATGGCGGTGCTGCAACCTTCATCGCCGAATTCGCCACCGACAAGCGCCGCGGCTTCATGGGCAGCTTCCTCGAGTTCGGCACGCTGATCGGCTACGTGCTCGGCGCGGGCACGGTCGCCGTGCTGACCGCCGTGCTTTCGCATCAGCAACTGCTCGACTGGGGCTGGCGCATTCCGTTCATGATCGCGGGCCCGCTCGGCCTCGTGGGTCTTTACATCCGCACGAAGCTCGAGGAAACGCCCGCCTTCAAGCGCGAAGCCGAACTGCGCGAAACCGAAGAGCACGCGCGTCCGAAGCTCACGCTGAAGTCGCTCGTCACGGAGCATCTGCGCCCCTTCCTGCTGTGCGTAGGCCTCGTGCTGATCTTCAACGTGACCGACTACATGGCGCTCTCGTACCTGCCCAGCTATCTCTCGGCGACGCTGCACTTCAACGAAACGCACGGCCTGTTCCTCGTGCTGATCGTGATGGTCCTGATGATGCCGATGACGCTCGGGTTCGGCCGCCTCTCGGACGCCATCGGCCGCAAGCCGGTGATGCTAGCGGGCTGCGTAGGCCTGATCGTGCTGTCGATTCCCTCGCTCACGCTGATCCAGACGGGCGAGCTCCTGCCGGTATTCTTCGGGCTCCTGATTCTCGGCGTGCTGCTTTCGTGCTTTACGGGCGTGATGCCCTCCGCGCTGCCGGCGCTGTTCCCGACCGCGATCCGCTACGGCGCGCTCGCGATTGGCTTTAACGTGTCGGTGTCGCTGTTCGGCGGCACGACGCCGCTGGTCGCCGCCTGGCTCGTCGAGCACACGCAGAACCTGATGATGCCCGCGTACTACCTGATGGGCGCCGCGGTGATCGGCATCATTTCGGTCGTGTCGCTGCACGAGACGGCGCGCAAGCCGCTGCCGGGCTCAACACCGTGCGTCGGCACCCGGGCCGAGGCCCATGCAGTGATGCGCGGCGTGCGCGTCGCCCGAGAAATCGACGAGGATTACGCCGCGCACGCTGCGGTGCGGGTGTAACGAACGCAGTCGTGGCGCCGCAGTCGTGGCACCGTTGTGATGCGCTACGCACTGAGGATTTCGCATCGGAAATCATCGAAGGCCAGCCATGTGCTGGCCTTTTTTACGTCTCGAGGGCGACGTGCTCAGTCGACCAGCCGCGTGTGCTCGACGTTCAGCACGCCATCGTTTCCGATCGTCAACATCGCGGCGGAAATGGGCAATTTGAAGCGGCGCGGTCCGGCGCTGCCCGGATTCACGTAGCGCACGCCATCGCGCATTTCAAGCGCCGGCTTGTGCGAATGGCCGCTGACCACGATGGCGAAGCCCTGCGCTGCCGGGTCGCCACGCAGGTCGGGCAATTCGTGGACGACCGCAATCGCGATACCGCCGATTTCGACGACGGTTTGCACCGGCAGCGCCTCGGCCCATGCGCCGTGGTCGTTATTGCCACGCACGGCAGTCAGCGGCGCGATCGCGGCGAGCCGGTCGAGCACGCCTGGCTCGCAAATATCGCCCGCGTGGACGATCGCATCGCAGCCCGTCAGGAAGCTCAACAGCTCGGGCCGCACGAGATTGTGCGTATCGGAAACCAGCGCGACGCGCAGCGGATGTTGACGTGACATGGGACGGTGTTTCGTAACGGAAAAAAGGTTGCGGCGCGAGCGACGATCGAGCGCGTGGTCCGCACGGTTTGCTGCTCAGCCGATACGGGTGATTATCGTCGACGTGCCGCGCGTCTCGTCTCCGAAAGGAAAATTCCGCCGAAGCCGGCCGGCTCACCCGCGTTCGTCAGCAGCCGCGCCAAAATACACGGCGAGCCAGACCGAGGGCGCCGCCGTGTCGGTCCACGCCACGCGGTGCCGGCAGTGCGCGGGAATATGCATGTAGTCGCCGGGGCGCATCGGGTGGCGCGCGCCGCCTTGCGCTTCGAATTCCAGCTCCGCCGCGCCCGCGAGCAAAACCACCCACTCGTCGCGCGGATCGTCGTACCAGAACCCTTCCGGACTCGCCTGCCCCGTCGAGACGATCCGTTCGATCAGCACGCCGGCTCGCGCGACGAGCCGCTCGAAACGCTCGTCGTGCGCGCCGGCTTCGATGCCCGCGTAGAGGTTGCCGCCCAGTGCATTGCCTGATGCATTGCCTGATGCGTTGCCTGATGCGTTGCCAGCGCGGTCGTCGGCATGCGCGTGCTCGCCGGGCGCGCTCATGCGAGCGGCCTCAGTCCGTCAAGCAAGGTCGGGACCAGTTCGCTCACTGTCGGGTGAATGTGCATCGCATATTCGAGCGTCGTGTACGGCGCGTCGGCGGTCATCGAGTCGATGAACGTGTGGATCGCCTCGTCGCCTTCTATGCCGAAAATCGTCGCACCAAGAATGCGCCGCGTTTGTGCATCGACCAGCGCCTTCATGAATCCGTCCGTCTCGCCGCGCTCGCGCGCGCGGCCGACGCGCGACATCGGCATCGTCGCGATCAGCGCGGGCCGCCTGCTTGCGCGTACCTCGCGCTCGCTCAATCCCACGCGCGCAAGCGGCGGATCCACGAATACGGCATAGGCCGGAATGCGCGCGTCGGCACTGCGCGGCACGCCGTCGAGCAAGTTCGCCGCGACGATCTGGTAATCGTCGTACGAGGTATGCGTGAACGCCCCGCGCCCGTTCACGTCGCCAAGGGCCCACACCCCTGGCACGCGCGTGCGCAGTTCTCCGTCGACGGGGATGAGGCCGTGTTCGTCTCGCTCGATGCCTGCCGCGTCGAGCCCGAGATCGTCGGTATTCGGAATGCGGCCTGTGGCGAACAGCAGATGCGAGACATCGAGCGCTTCGCGCTCGAGCTCGATACGTATGCCGTCCGGGTGCGCGGCGCCCGCCGCCGCGCTTGCGCCAACCACACCGGCGGCGCCGCTCGCGCCCAGCGGCGCCACGCTGCGCGGCGCGTTGCCGAAGCGAAACTCCACGCCTTCGTGCGCAAGCACATCCTGAACGGCCTGCGCGACATCATCGTCTTCGCGCGCCAGAATGCGCTCCCCACGCACGAGCACCGTCACGCGGCTGCCGAAACGGCGAAACACCTGCGCAAATTCGAGCGCCACATAGCTGCCGCCGACAATCGCCAGATGCGCCGGCAATGTCTCCAAAGCGAGCATCGTCGAGTTGGTTTCGTATCGGATACGCTTGAGCCCGGGCAGCTCGGGCACAGCGGCGCGCGTTCCGGTATTGATGAAGATCTCGGGCGCTTCGAGCGCCGCCGTTTCGCCGCCCGCCAACGTCACACTGACCGTATGCGCACCGGTGAAACGTGCATGCCCCTGCAGCACCGTCACGTTGGGTGCATTGCGCAGCCAGCGCTCGACACCATCACGCGACGCGCCAATGATGCGGTCTTTACGCTCTTTCACGAACGCGAGATCGACGCTCACTTCGGCGCCTTGCGCGCCGTTTTCCGCGCCACCGGGCGCGGCATTGCCGATCCGCACGCCGAAGTCGGCCGCGTGGCGCGCCACATGCGCGGCACGCGCGCAGGCCACATAGGCCTTGGTCGGCGTGCAACCGACATTCACGCAAGTGCCACCGAACGCCGCGCGCTCGATCACCGCCGTCTTGCGTCCGCTGGCTCCGAGCCGCACCGCTAGCGGCGGACCGCTCTGCCCCGTGCCGATCACGATCGCATCGAAACGCTGTGCCATGCCGACCTCCTTCTCGCGAAACGTCGTGCCGCTCGCCTGCGGGCATCACGTTCGCGCCATCTTACGCCGGCAACTCAAGCGCCGCGCGTGAACGCGCGATTCCGTCGTGCATCGGCAGCCGGCGCGACAAAGCGGTCAAAACATCGGGATTTCCAATCGGAAAATGAGAAAAAAAGAGCCGCCCCGAATCATGAGGCGGCTCACAGGGTGACGTCACAACAGCAAACGGGCGAAGCCGCTGCGCGTCGGGGGAGAGTCGTAAAACGGTATGCTGTCTTTGGCCTGTCCGCAGCTCGAAGGAAAATCGGATCAGTGAACGCGTTCAGCCTGCGCAGCACATTCATGGCTTGCGCACCAGAGTTCGCGCGAACGCTGCAGCGCCGCGCGTGCACCGCGCGTCGCCACCATCAATCCGATCTGGCCCATATTGAAGTCGAGCGACACCATCAGCTGCATCAGGTCCACCATCGGCAGAACCAGGGCTGGCTGATACAGCTGTCGTTCGATAAAGGACTTCATGACGGCTCCCGCTTGAACCGCCGAGCCATCATGACGCAGCGGTATATCCATGAGAGCCATTCTAGGAATGTAGCGTCTGCCGATAAATGGCCCAGACGCGAAGTCACTTGTCGCTAAACGCGAACAATCGGGCAAACAGCAGCGCTAACAACGGGACAGAACGATCAGCGGGTCCGCACGCGCGGCCCCGCGGCTCACTCGAGCGGCGTCGCCACGAACTCGGGCAGCGCTTCGGCGCGGGCGGAGTGCGCGGCGAGCGCCGGATAGCGCGCGGGGTCCGCAACGCCCGGCAAGATGTGCTGCGTGAAGCGCCAGGCCACTGCGGCCGTGATGTCGGCCTGCGTGATCCGCCCCGCACACAGCCAGCCCGCACGGCCGCCCAGCAGCTGGTCGAGCACGGCATACGCAGCGTGCATCTGCGCATTGACGCGCTCGAACCACGGCTCGTGCTGACGCTCCTCGGGCCGCAACTGGCGCTCGTACACCTGCTGCACCGTCTTCTCCATGGCCGCCAGCGCGAACCCGTTCACACGCAGCGCGAAGGTACGCTCCTGCGATTCTTCCGGCATGAGGCGCCGCACCGCCGGGACCTTGCGGTCGAGGTAGTCGAGGATGAGCGTGGAATCGATCAGCAGCGTGCCATCGTCGTCGATGAAGGTCGGGGCTTTCACGACCGGGTTGATCTGCGCGAACTCGTCGTAGTGCCTGAACACCGACACGCTGCGATGCTCGAACGGCATCCCGAGCACGTGCAACGAAATTGCGACACGGCGCACATACGGGGAATCCATCATGCCAATCAACTGCATTGCTTCACCTCGTACAAGAAAAGGGGACCGGACAGCCGATAGTGCAGCATCGGCGGATGCATTTCAAGATCAGCAAGGCGGTCCTCGCAATCGACCGTTCTCGACCTGCGACCACCTTGTTCGCTCCAGAAAAACAGTGCCTGATTCCATGAGCCGGAGCGAGCGTCGCCGGGAATATTGCGTGACGGCACCGCGAAAACTGATCGATATCAAACATCAAATGGGGCCAAACGTAGCCGTGTCGATGTGCCACGCAAGATTTATTTTGTCCGGCGCTACATTCGTTAGCTGACGTCCCGCGTGACGCGACGCGCCATTGTTGCGCCGCAATGTCCCCGACTGTCGCGATCCGTCACCATGCGGCTGCTCGCACAGCCGCGCCACGTAAGGCTCGACGTGTCGCAGGTCGCAACACAAGGACGCCGAAGTATTACTCGCCCTGCATTTCAAGGGGTTTTCGCTCGCCGCATGTGCTGCACTGCATCGCCGGGAAACTCCTGGATTCGTACGCCGAAAGGCTGAGATAGTCTGACTGCACTAGGAGACGAAATCATGAGACAAGCATTCAATGTTGGCGTTGTCATCGTCCTCGCACTGCTCCTCGGGAACCGGGTCATGACACGCGTGCAGGCGCACGAGAGTGGCTCGCTCACCTGCTCGAAGGGTTCGGAACTCGTCCGACTGGACGCGCTGGCGCGCGGATTCACCGCCGTCGGCGCACGCAGCCAGGGAGAAAATTTCCTCTCGTCCTGCCTCGTCTCCGGCCAGGCACAAGTCGGCGATATCGTCGCGCACGACTAAGTCCCCCCCTCGCACCGTCCCGGACGCCCCGCGTGCGGGGCGCGCCGCGAACGGCAAGCACAAGCTTGCGCGGTGTTCCCGCGCGGCGTGCACACGGGCTTGGCACGTTCCGTGACATAGACACACGTCGCTGACGCGTTGGCTGCACAATCCCTGCGCGCGCGCTTTGGTATCTGCGCTAAAGCGTCCAGGCAGGTTCGTCAGCGGTCCGGGATCCCGGACCGCACGCACCACAACGCGCTAGCCCTGCGCGGGCGGTGCCACCGGCTCTTCAGAGCCGATCGCCACTTTCACAGTGCCCTCGCCCGCCCCCAACAGCGCGCGTCGATAAACCCCATGCCCCGATCTGCAAAGGACGTTAATTAACAATTCCTTCGAGTTGCCAATGCGCATGTTTGGCGGCGACAATGGTGCGCGATCAGGAGGAATTTTATGAAAGGCAGCATCGTGTTGCTTGGCCTTAGCATGTTGGCGGCATGTACGTCGGTAACCGGTGTGAATTCGAGACAGGATGGGCATCTTTCGGTAACGAGCCGTGCGCGCTGGGACATCATCTCGTGGAACCGCGTGCGCAGCGCCGGCTTCAAGGAAGCACAGGCGTATTGCGACAAGCAGCATAAGGAGATGCACGCAGTCGAAGTGCACAGCGAAGGCCTGCGAGGTGTCACCGCGCAAACAGTAGAGGTAATCTTCGACTGCATCTGATTCGACTCCCGCCGTGCCGTACAGCCCCGCCCATCAAGCACTTCCCCGGTCAGCATCGTGTTTGCCACACAAATATTGCGTAATCGCAATAGTTTGTTGTCGTTCCCCCTGATACTCAATTCGCATCCCGCAGATACACTGACGTGTAACGTTTTGTTCCGGCATGTATCATGCTCACCACCTTTTTCATTGTGTCGCCCTTGGCGATTGCCGCGCTGTTCGGCTTTGCGCGGCTCGTCAATCCGCGTACCGGCCAGATCGGCAGCCGCTGAGCGCACCGTCGCCGCCTGAGGCCGCCAGGCTGGCGCCCGGCGTCATGCGCGTGTCTGCACGCGGGTGGGCACTTGCGGCACGCCGGATCATCGCCCCTTCCCCTCCTCAGCCTCGCCCCATTGCTGCGCGCGCGAACGCACGCCCCATACAGGACATTCCAGTAACGCCAGGAAGCAGCAACAAAAAACCCGCGAAGCTTTACGCTTTCGCGGGTTTCAGGATTCCAGCGGAACGCGCTGGAACGATTCTTGGTGCCGGCGACCGGAATCGAACCGGTAAGCCGTGAGGCGGCGGATTTTCGTCACACTACGTCTTTCGACGCCATCCGCAAGGTTCTTGCGGGTGTTCGTGCGCTGGACTATGCCTTCGCCCTAGCCATGTAGCGCGCGGTCAAGCCGCACCTTGGCCTTAGGCGCCCCCCGTCTAGTCTCTACACCTTCCAGGCTGGCGCGCATCGCGTCAGCCGGCTTGGCTCGGCGTCGCCTCGGCGCAATGCGCGCTCGCGCACCGCAAAGTCCAGGGGTTTCGCCGAATTTGAGGGGTTCTGCACCGGCCGTTTCCGGCTGGGCACTCAATCTAGTTTTAAGTCCGCTATGTTTACCAATTTCATCACGCCGGCAAGGCGGACGCGATTCTACCACTGCCCCGCGCGCCCTCCCAAGCGCCCCGCGTCATCGGGCGGTCATACGCGCTTTCCATAATCGGCCCATCGAAAACGTTTACATCGCTCGGGCCGCCAGCATGACGTCAACCATCAAGGATGTCGCCGCACACGCGGGTTTTTCGATCGCCACCGTCTCGCGCGCGATCAACGCACCGCATACGGTCAATCCGGTCACGCTCGCCAAGGTGCGCGAGGCCATCGACGCACTCAAGTTCCGCCCGAGCCCGCTTGGCCGCCAGCTACGCGGCGAACGCACGCGCCTGATCGGCGTCGTGCTGCCCACGCTCGCCAATCCGGTGTTCGCCGAATGCCTGCAGGGCATCGAAGAGCTCGCGTGCGCACAGGGCTTCCGGCTCATGCTGATGACGACGCAATACGACGCACAGCGCGAGCGCCACGCAATCGAAACGTTGCGTGCGCAACGTGTTGAAGGCCTGATCCTGACCGTCGCCGACGCGGACACGCACCCGCTGCTCGACGAGCTCGATGCCAACGGCCCGCTCTATGTGCTCATGCACAACGATACGAAGCGTCGCCCGTCGGTCTCGGTCGATAACCATCGGGCCGCCTTCGACGGCGTGCGCATGCTGATCGCCCACGGGCATCGGCGCATTCTCATGCTGGCTGGCACGCTGGCCGCCTCCGACCGCGCCCGCCAGCGCCATGGGGGCTACGCACACGCGATGGAGCAGGCCGGGCTCACGCCGGCGCCCGCGCTCGAAGTCGACTTCCACGCCGAAGCGCTCGCGCCTTCGGTGCTCGCGCACCTGAGCGCGGGCCCAGCGCGGCCCACGGCCCTCTTTTGCAGTAACGACCTGCTCGCGATGGTGGTGATGCGCGGCCTGTGCCGTGCACGCCTGCGCGTGCCGCAGGACATGTCGATTCTCGGCTTCGACGGGCTCGCCATGGGCGAGTTGCTGGCGCCGCCGCTCGCGAGCATCGTCACGCCAAACGGCGAGATCGGGCGCGCCGCGTGGCAGCGGCTCATGGCGCGCATCGGTGGTGAGTACGCGGGCGCATCGCGCGGTCTTGCGTTGCCGCACACGCTGCGCGAGGGCGGCACGATTGCTGCCATTGCAGGCGCGTCGCTCTCCGCGGCGGCGGGTCAACGTTTCATGCCCGGCCCGGCGCGTGCCTGACGCTCGCCCACGCCGCGTGCCGCTGTCGATCAGCGTCTCGCGCGCAGGCCATCGCACGCCACGATTCGTTGTCCAGACAATCGCCGTTTTGCATGCGACCGAAGTCCGTGCTGTGGCGCTAACGCCACTCGACAGCTCTACACCCGCTCCGATCAAAACCGGATCTCGCGCCCGGCGCGCCCCCCACTTTCACGCTCGCGCCGCCCGCGTTCGCGCTGCATCGCCATGACGAGACGAACGGCATCGTCACCCATCACGCGTACGTGGACGCGGCGGATGGCTCTTGCCCGTTGCACGAGCCGTCGGCCGCGTCGATCGCGTAGTGCACATGTCAAACGCGGATCGAGACATGACCAGCACGATCGCACACGCTCCGGTATGATCGGCACGCCCGGGCCCGTGCGGACAGCGTTCTATCTGCACGAGCCCGCTCCGCCTTTTTAGTACCCCGCCGGGCGCCGCCCGCACTGCGCACATGTCCACACCCGATACCGCATCCGCTGGCGAGAGCCAGTCGCTGCGCGGCCTGCTGCTTCTGCTCGCGACGATTGCGGGTGTAGCGGTCGCGAACATCTATTACAACCAGCCGCTCCTCGACGACTTCCGCCATGCCTTCCCCGCCGGAGCCGCCTGGATCGGCGCCGTGCCCGCAGCGACGCAGCTCGGCTACGCGCTGGGCATGCTCCTGCTCGCGCCGCTTGGCGACCGCTTCGACCGGCGCCGCATCATCCTCGTGCAGACGGCGCTGCTGTGTCTCGCCCTGCTCGCCGCCGCAACCGCGCCCACGCTGCAGGTGCTGATCGGTGCGAGCCTCGCCATCGGCGTGCTCTCAACCATTGCGCAACAGGCCGTGCCGTTCTCGGCCGAACTCGCACCGCCCGAGGCGCGCGGCCATGCCGTGGGCACCGTGATGAGCGGCCTGTTGCTCGGCATCCTGCTCGCGCGCACGGCGGCCGGGTTCGTCGGCCAGTACTTCGGCTGGCGCACGGTATTCGGCGCGTCGATCGTGGCGCTCATCGCGCTCGCCGTGGTGGTCGTGAAGAAGCTGCCGAAGAGCCAGCCAACCTCGACGCTCGGCTATGGCAAGCTGCTTGCCACGCTCTGGCATCTCACCGTCGAATTGCGCGGCCTGCGCGAGGCATCGGCGATCGGCGCGTGCCTCTTCGCAGCGTTCAGTCTGTTCTGGCCCGTGCTCACGCTGCTGCTCGCGGGCGAGCCGTTCCATCTCGGCCCCCAGGTCGCGGGGCTCTTTGGCATCGTCGGCGCGGCGGGCGCGCTCGCGGCGCCGTGGGCGGGCCGTTCCGCCGACAAACGCGGCCCGCGCGCCGTCATTACGCTCTCGATCGCGCTGATTGCCATCGCGTTCGTGATCTTCGCGTTCTCGGGCACGAGCCTGATCGGCCTCGTGATCGGCGTGATCGTGCTCGACGTGGGCGTGCAGGCCGCGCAAATCTCGAACCAGTCGCGCATCTATGCGCTGCGCCCCGAAGCACGCAGCCGTGTGAACACCGTGTTCATGGTCTGCTACTTCATCGGTGGCGCAACGGGCTCGGCGGTAGGCGCAGCCACGTGGCATGCGTTCGGCTGGACAGGCGTATGCGTTGCAGGCCTCGCCTTCAGCGCACTCGCGGCGTGGATCCACTACGCCACGCGAGCGAGGCACGACGCACGCGCCGCTTAAATGTCCTGAGAAACGTCCAGAGAAACGCGCTGAGCGCCTTCGCCGCCCGGGCGCAGCGCGGAACACATGCGCCTTGGGCATCGCGCGTTCGTGCAGGCGGCACGACGTGCCGGGCACGGGGCGTGCTGAAGAAGGGTTCACTCATTTAGCGGAGAAACCCCTCATGAAACGCCTGATTGCCTTGCTTCTCGTCACCGCGTCGGTTGCGGCGCTGGCCGCCTGCAATACCGTCGCCGGCGCCGGCGAGGACCTGTCCTCGGGTGGCCACGCCATCACGAACAGCGCCGAGAAGGCGAAGTAACCGGCGCGGCAGGCACGGCGCCGAGGCTGAGGCTGAGGCTGATGCTGATGCTGATGCTGATGCTGGCGCCGCGACTGTAGCCGTGGCTGGCGCCGCGACTGTCCATTAGCGCGTCGGCATAGACTTAAATTGCTTCGTTCTGCGAACGATCCGGCGGGATCAGGACGTGCGCCGCCGATCGTCGAACACGAACGAGAGCCCGACGCTGCCGAGGATCAGCACCGTCGCGACGATCGTGCCGAGCGTGATCGGCTCGCCGAGCGTGAGCGCTCCCAGTATGACCGCGACTACCGGGTTCACGTACATGCAGCTGCTCGCCACGATCGGGCTCGTGTGGCGAATCAGATAGCCATAGGCGACATACGCGGCCATCGTGCCGATCAGCATCAAATAGACGAACGCAACAAACGGCAGGAAATGCAGCGTGCCCATGCGCTCGCCTGTGATCCATGCGACCAGCGTCGAGATCGCGCCGCCGAGGCCGATCTGCAGCGCCGTTGCGATGAAGAGATCGGCGGGCAGTTCGAGCCGCCCCGCGAGATGCGCGCCGATTGCCCAGAAGAGCGCGCCGCCGAGAATCGCGAGGCTGCCGCCTGCGGTCCCGCTCGCTCCCCCGCCGTGGCTGAGAATCGCGATGCCGACGAGCCCGAGCGCCACCGCTGCCCATTCACCCTTCGCGACGCGCCGCCCGGCCGCAGCGGCGATGAGCGTGGCGAACAGCGGCACGGTCGCGACCATCACCGCCGCCGTGCCTGTGCCCACCGTGCGCATGCCGTAGGCCAGCATGCCGCTCGACAGGCCCACCAGCATCGTGCCAACCACGCCCGCGTTACGCACTTGCGCGAGCGTCGGCATGACGGGACGCCGGCGCATGGCAAACATGAAGAGCCCGATGCCCGCGAGCAGATTACGCAGGCCCGAGAGCAGCAGCGGTGGAAAAGAGCCAAGCGCGACGTGCACGCCGAGATAGGTCGAGCCCCAGACGAAGTAGACGACCGCGAGCGACAGCGCGACGCGACCGCCGCGCGACTGCGGCAGCCGCACGCTGCGCGCGAGGCGCCAGCATTGTGTGCCGGCCTGGGTCAGCGTCTGCAACAGGCCTTGTACAAGCGGGCCGGCGCTCCAGCGGGAAGGCAAACGGGGTGGCATCGTCATTGCACCGCGGAGAGACTGAGGGCGAACCGCGGACATCCCGCCGGACGTGAGACGGGACGAATGAAGCGCAACGGCATGATGGAAGCGACGAAAAAAGAAAGTGCGAGGTGTGCCCAGAATTGGGGGCACGAAGGACACGAAACGCCCGAGCTGGGCGCCACGCATTATGCAACAAGGCATCTCGTTGCGGACGCAGCGAGCGCGCTTTATGCGCAGGCGCGCGGCTTGCGCGCAACGAAGCGCAGCGCTGACACGGCTACCGCGCAGCAATGCGCGGCAAGACGCCGCAATCGCTCGCGTCGCCCACGCGGGGCACCCGCGCGCCTCGCCCACCATTTTCGAGACCGTGTTAGCATGTTACCTGCTTTCAAAAATCTTTCAAATTCTGTCGTCCGTATGCATCTGCCGCTCACGCACCTTGCCGTGCATCTCGCCGCTTCCTTGCCGCCGCGCTCCCAGCGCGGCGCGTTGGCGTGCGCGAGAGCGTATCCGCAGGCGCGCACCGCCGCCCGACGACACGTCCCCGGCTCCCCGGCCCCGCTCGCCGCCGCCCGGCGTCCACACTGAACCCCCCTCCACCTCCCGGAGCCGTTCGGTCGGGCTCCGGGCCGATCCCCCACTTTTTCTATCCCGGATCGTAAGGAGAACCACCATGTCAAAGAAAATCCGCTACCTGACCGAGCTCGATCTCGCCCGCCTCGAGAAATGCGCCGCCGAGCCTGGCGCCGCACCCGCACGCCAGCTCATGCTTGACGAGCTGCTCGAACGCGCCGAGATCGTCGACTCGCACAAAGTCGCGTCCAACGTCGTCACCATGAACTCGCAGGTCACGCTCGTGAACGAAAGCACGGGCGAGAACGTCACGTTCACCGTGGTCTACCCCGTGAGCGCCAACCTCGACGCCGGGCGCCTGAACGTCTTTTCGCCCGCGGGCCTCGCGCTGCTGGGCGCGAAGCGCGGCGAGTCCGTGCGCTTCACGCCGCCGAGCGGCGCCGTGGAGACGTTCAAGATCGACCGCATTCTGTTTCAGCCCGAAGCCGCGGACGATTTCACGCTGTAAGCGTCGGGCGCCTCCGCCTCGCCTGGCACAATTCGCACGCCAGAGCACTTGCCAGATCGTCGCAGCACGGTGTATCGTTTGGCCTGCTTACGCGGGGGTCCTGCGTTATGCGCCGCTTCGAATCGTTCAGACGAATGTTCAAGCCGCGTATTACGTGGGTGAGAAATACCCTTTGAACCTGATCTGGATAATGCCAGCGCAGGGAAGCGTCCGGACTTCGCAACGCATCACGCCTCACCCCATCACAGCGAAGTCCGTCCACGTTCCGTCTCGTCTCCTGCTAAGCCGCTGTTCCCACTTTGCTTTGCATGGAGAGAGAGACGCATGAACGCGAATCCGAAGTTCATTTCCGCCAACGCGCACGTCGACGAAGCCGCAATCGCGCCGCTGCCGAATTCCCGCAAGATTTATGTGACCGGTTCGCAGCCCGACATCCGCGTGCCGATGCGCGAGATCACGCAATCGGATACGCCCACGGGCTTCGGCGGCGAAAAGAATCCGCCGATCTACGTCTACGACACCTCGGGTCCGTACACCGACCCCGAAGCGAAGATCGATATCCGCGCGGGCCTGCCGGCGCTGCGTCAGGGCTGGATCGAGAAGCGCGACGACACCGAAGCGCTGCCCGGCCTCTCCTCCGACTACGGCCGCGAACGCGCCGCCGATGCGGCCACGGCCGAGCTGCGCTTCCCGGGCCTGCATCGCACCCCGCGCCGCGCAAAGGCCGGCAAGAACGTCACGCAGATGCACTACGCGCGTCAGGGCATCATCACGCCCGAGATGGAGTACATCGCGATCCGCGAGAACCAGCGCCGTGCCGAGTATCTGGAAAGCCTCAAGACGAGCGGCCCGAATGGCGCGAAGCTCGCCGCGATGATGGGCCGCCAGCACCCGGGCCAGGCGTTTGGTGCCGCGGCCTTCGGCGCGAATGCGCTGCAAGAGATCACGCCTGAATTCGTGCGCGAGGAAATCGCGCGCGGCCGCGCGATCATCCCCGCGAACATCAATCACCCGGAAAGCGAGCCGATGATCATCGGCCGCAACTTCCTCGTGAAGATCAACGCGAACATCGGCAACTCGGCGGTCACCTCCTCGATCGGCGAAGAAGTCGACAAGATGACGTGGGCGATCCGCTGGGGCGGCGACACGGTCATGGATCTGTCGACCGGCAAGCACATCCACGAAACGCGCGAGTGGATCATCCGCAACTCGCCGGTGCCGATCGGCACGGTGCCCATCTATCAGGCGCTCGAAAAGGTCAACGGCAAGGCCGAGGACCTCACGTGGGAAATGTTCCGCGACACGCTCATCGAGCAGGCCGAGCAGGGTGTGGACTACTTCACGATTCACGCCGGCGTACGCCTGCAATACGTGCCGCTCACGGCCAACCGCATGACGGGCATCGTCTCGCGCGGCGGTTCGATCATGGCCAAGTGGTGTCTCGCACATCACAAGGAGTCCTTCATTTACGAGCATTTCGAAGAGATCTGCGAAATCATGAAGGCCTATGACGTGAGCTTCTCGCTCGGCGACGGCCTGCGTCCGGGCTCGATCTACGACGCCAACGACGAAGCGCAGCTCGGCGAACTGAAGACACTGGGCGAGCTCACGCAGATCGCGTGGAAGCACGACGTGCAGGTCATGATCGAAGGTCCGGGCCACGTGCCGATGCAGCTCATCAAGGAGAACATGGACCTGCAACTGGAATGGTGCGACGAAGCGCCCTTCTATACGCTCGGGCCGCTCACCACCGACATCGCGCCGGGCTACGACCACATCACCTCGGGCATTGGCGCAGCGATGATCGGCTGGTTCGGCACGGCGATGCTCTGCTACGTCACGCCGAAGGAACACCTGGGTCTGCCGAACAAGGACGACGTGAAGGAAGGCATCATCACGTACAAGCTCGCGGCGCACGCGGCCGATCTCGCGAAAGGCCATCCGGGCGCGCAGGTGCGCGACAACGCGCTCTCGAAGGCGCGCTTCGAGTTCCGCTGGGAAGACCAGTTCAACATCGGCCTCGATCCGGACAAGGCACGCGAGTTCCACGACGAAACACTGCCGAAGGACTCCGCGAAGGTCGCGCACTTCTGCTCGATGTGCGGACCGCACTTCTGCTCGATGAAGATCACCCAGGACGTGCGCGATTTCGCGGCGAAACAGGGCGTGAGCGACGACGAGGCCCTGAAAAAGGGCATGGAAGTGAAGGCCGTCGAGTTCGTCAAGCAAGGTGCGGAGATTTATCACCGCCAGTAAGGCACGCAAGACGGTTCGCTGCGCCGCACGATGAGACGCGAGGCACGCTTCGCGTGCGTGCGGCGCGGCAAACCGGGCGCCGCTAGTGGCTGCGTGCCGGCGGCTAGGCGCCCCGAGCTCCCCGCCCGGACCGAAACAATTTCTAACGACTCCGACATCTCGTTGACAAGCGCATACACCCGGATACGGGACGCGCCATTACGATGAACGTATTGGAGGTGCGCATCGGGCCAAAAAGCCCGAAGCCCCTCATCCGATACACGAGGAGTCGACAATGAAAACCCTTGCACGCGCACGCACCCTTCTCACTGTGACCACACTCGTTGCCGTGATTGCCAGCCTCTCAGCTTGCGACAACATGTCGAGGCGCGACCGTGACACCGCAATCGGCGCTGGTGTCGGCGGCGTTGCGGGCGCAGCGATCGGCGGCAGTGCGCTCTCCACGGTCGGCGGGGCCGCGGTAGGCGGCATCATCGGCAATCAGGTTGGCAAGTAAGGGCGTCCCCCGCCTCACCTGACGCAGCGAAAAACAACGACACGACAACAGGCAAATCGGCTTCAAACGCCGGCTTCAGAGAGGATACGCGGCGCATGTCTCGCAAGAGCATGCGCCGCGTTTGCATTGGAATTGGCATCGGCATTGGCGGCGTACTCCGCACGCATACGAGTGCGCGCAGCACCGCAATACCGCGAAATATCCGGTTATGCGAGCGCAACACAAAATGGCGGCAAGGAGCGTAAGCTCGATCGGTCAGGTTCCGGCTACACGACACACGAGCCCGCGTGATCGTCAGCTTTGCGTGGGACAGGAGTCCGCCATGAATCGCCCATCAGCAGCACTCGCCTCGCCTTGCAGATCCAGCGCCCCCGCATATAAAACGCTGTCGATCCGGCCTTGGGCCCGCGGCGCACTCAAACGGGTCTCGACGCTTGGCGCAACGGCTGCACTGCTCGTGCTTTCTGGCTGCTACTACTATTACCCGTACGGCTATGCGCCGTACTACTACGGCTCGGTCCCCGCCGCGGGCACGCAGCAGGAAAGCGCGGTCATGCAAACCAATCCGCAGGCGAGCGAGCCACCCAACCCTGCCCCCGCCGCCATCCCCGACGCGCAATACCCCGGGCCGCTCTACCCCTCGCCGCCCGTCGCCATCGCGGTGCCCGCCTGGCCGGTCTATCCGGCCTGGCCGGCTTACCCCGCCTATTACCCCTACCCTGCGTGGGGATGGGGTGCACCGGCCATCTCGTTCGGCTTCGGCTACTGGGGTGGCGGTGGCAGGCACTGGCATCACTAGGGACCATTCGCGCCAATAACCGGCGTTGACCGGCATCGAAGCGAACGAGCATTGGGCCACCCCTTTGCCGCACGACCGTACTTTCCCTCCTTGACGGTCCCGAACCATTTTCTATCCTGCAATTGGGCATCGGGGACTGAAGCATCGCCTTACTGAATTCGCCCTCCCTCACGACGGCGCTCCGGTTCTATCGCGGGCGCCGCGCGCACCGTCGACGCCACGCCCGGCACACCCTTGCGCACGCACGCATCGATGCGCCGATACGAATCAGCACAAAGGAGACGTCATGTTCCATCAGCTGTTGACTCCC
The DNA here is from genome assembly GCF_004353915.1 of Paraburkholderia silviterrae. Taxonomy (GTDB): domain Bacteria; phylum Pseudomonadota; class Gammaproteobacteria; order Burkholderiales; family Burkholderiaceae; genus Paraburkholderia; species Paraburkholderia silviterrae. Next base: position 276,149 of record NZ_SMRP01000005.1, read on the forward strand.
ATCGGCAACTCGCTATTCCTGTCGTTCATCGTGGCGGTGCTGCCGATCGTCGTGGTGCTCGTCCTGCTCGGCTGGGCGCGCCGGCCCGCGTGGCAGGCTTCGCTCGCGGGGCTGGTCGTCGGTCTCGCCGTGGCCATCGCGGGCTGGCAATTTCCGGTCAATCTCGCCGTCAGTGCGGTCCTGAACGGCGTGGTCTTCGCGCTATGGCCCGTCATGTGGATCGTCGTCACGGCCATCCTGCTCTATAACATCGCGCTGCGCTCGGGCCGCTTCGCCGCCTTTCGCATGTGGCTGCTCGACAATCTGCCCAACGACCGGCGCATCGTGCTCGTGGTGGTGGGCTTCTCGTTCGGCGCGCTCTTCGAAGGCATCTCGGGCTTCGGCACGCCCGTCGCGATCACGAGCTCGCTGTTGATCATGCTCGGCTTCCCAACGCTCGAAGCGCTCACCTTCACGCTGATCTTCAACACGGCGCCGGTGGCGTTCGGCGCACTCGGCGTGCCAATCACCGTGCTCGGCGCGGTCACCCACCTGCCCGCCGATGCGCTCGGCCAAATGGTCGGCCGCCAGCTGCCGTTCTTCGCGCTGGCGCTGCCCTTCTACGTGATCGCCATCTACGCGGGCGTGGGCGGCATGCTGCGCATCTGGCCGGTGCTGCTGGTCTCGGGCGGCAGCTTCGCGATCACGCAGTTCGTCACGGCGAACTTCATCAACTACAGCCTCACCGACGTGCTCTCGTCGCTCGTCTCACTGATCCTCACGATCCTGTTCCTGCGCGTCTGGAAGCCCGCGCCCGACCCGCGCTTCGAGATCAAGGTCGACCGCGCTAAGGAAGTGCGCGGCGACGTGCCGGGCGCGCAGGGCTGGTATCCGTGGATTATCGTGGCCGTGGTCGTGATTCTCTGGACCATCGCCAAAGTGTTCGCGATCGGCGACGTGAAGGTGCCCTGGCCGGGCCTCGACAAAGCCGTCTATATCACGCTGTACAAGACGCAGTATGGCGCGATCTGGGACTTCCAGCCGCTCGGCACGGGCACCGCGATCCTGCTCGCGGCAATCATCACGGCGCTGGTCGTGCGCCTGAAGCCCGCCGATTTCGGCGGCGCGATCGTCGACACGTGGGTGCAAACGCGCATCGCCATTCTGACCGTCGCGACCATCGTCGGGCTCGCGTTCCTGATGAACTACTCCGGCCTGACCTATACGCTCGGTCTCGGCGTCGCCTCGGTGGGCTCGCTCTTTCCGCTTGTCTCGGCGTTCCTCGGCTGGGTTGCCGTGTTCCTCTCGGGCAGCGACACCTCAGGCAATGCGCTGTTCGGCAACCTCCAGGTCGTGGCCGCGCACCAGCTCAACCTCGACCCCGTGCTCATGGCGGCAACCAATTCATCGGGCGGCGTCATGGGCAAGATGATCTCGCCGCAGAACATCTCGACGGGCGTGGCCACCACCGACCTCAAGGGCAAGGAAGGCCACGTCTTCGCGAAGACCTTCAAGCACTCGATCCTGCTCACGGTGGTGCTCGGCATTCTCGTGTGGCTGCAGCAAAACGTGCTCACGTGGATGATTCCGCCGCATTGAACGCGCCGGGCGGCACGTCGGGGCGTAAAAAAACCGCCTGCGAATACCTCGATTCGCAGGCGGTTTTTTTGTCGATTGCTTGCGGCGGCCGGCGTGCCGCACGCTGCAATACGAGGGGGCTTACTGCAGCTCTCCGACCACGAGACCCATGATCTCGCGAGCCGGCCGCGACGCGTCGACCTGACCGTTGTCGTCGACGACCGCCACGCGGGTCTGGTTATCGGTCACGGCGCGCACGTTGAGCTTGTACTGCTTGGCGATCTTTTCCTTGCGGCCATGGAAGATCTGGTTCCAGAAGCCCTGTTCCGCCGCGCTCATGTCCTGCGGGTCGACGTAGCGCACGTAGTAGATGCCCTTCGCGCGGTCGCGGTCGTCCACGGTGAAGTTCGCGCGGTCGAGCGCGACACCCACACGCAGCCATGCGCGATCGTACGGCTCGGCGAGCGTGAGCTCAGTCGACGTGTACTGGCCGCCAGCCGGGCTGTTCGCCGAGGACGAGGTGGCCGGCGTGCTCTGGCCTGCCGCGGCGGCGTTCTGCGCCGCGATGGCGGCTGCAGCCGCATCGGGACCCTTGGACGCCGCGTCCTTTGCATTGGCCTTCGGATTTGCCTTCGCGTCGGCCTCGGCGGCGATCTGCGCGTCGGGCACGCCCGGCTTGGCGTTCGCGAGCGTCATCATGAGCCGCTTGAGGTACTCGGTTTCGAGCGCCGGATCGTTGGGCTTCGGCACCCACTTGCTGGTGTCGTTGTTGGTGCCGCTCAGCTGCTCGCTCAGACCCTTCTGGCTGATGAAGATGTACGTGCCGCCCGTGGGCGACGTGTCGAGACGCGTGCGGTACTTGTTGCGCTCCGCAGTGACGTACGAGTTGCCCGTGGCCCACGACAGCGTGTTGCGGATGAGGCCGTCGCTGATCTTCGGATGGGTCTCGTTCCAGTCGGTTTCCATCACGCCCTTGTCGCGCTGGTCGACCACCAGCAGGAAGCCCTGCTCCTGCCAGAAGCGGCGCACCTGCGGCCAGACCTGGTCGGGCGTGCGATTGTCGATGACAAGCCAGCTTTCCGTGCCGTCACGCTGAATGTGCATGCCGGGCACTTGCGGGAGCACCTGGGTCTGGTCGGACGGCGGCGCTGCGGCCTGGGTCTGCTTGAGCGAGGACAGCGACGTCTCTCCGCCTTGCGGGGCCATCGAGCGCTGGTCGGAGGCTTCGTCGAGCATGTTCGGCGGAACGGCCAGCGAAGCCTGTTTCGCCTTTCCATCACTGCGGTAATCGATCTTGCCGGGCGTCGGCGAGCTGCAGCCGGCGACCAGCCCGCCCGCCATCAGGAGCGCGAGGGCGCGAGCGGCAAGACGTTGGTGAAAATCACTCATGTTCGGGTAATCCCTTCGGCTAGGCCACGGGCTAGTTTCCGTGGATCAACCAGCCATTTTACCGGCGAGAGGCCGTGCTGTGCAAAAACCGGAGCTCGGCGGCACTGCCGGGCGCAAGCCGGACGTGCAAACCGGGCTGCCAGGCGGCGAGCAGCGGGCCGTCCAGCCGATTTTGCCACCAGATTGACGCCCGCAACGTAACGTTCGTCAACATTTGGAAAAACACTCTCCGAGTCTGAAAAATAGACAAATCCCTTTTTTGATCAATGTCTTACGAGAAAACGCGCCTGGCGATCAAATTTGCGTGAATCGGCATTTATGTCGTTCTGATCTTGCGCGCGTGACCCGGTGCTAATTTCCCTCCAAAAAAAGAGATAAGTCCGAAGAACGCCATACGGAGAGATTCATGAAAATTTGGAGACGCCTGCAGGCGAGCCGCGTTGCGGCCAACGCATGCCTTCTCTCGTGCCTTGCGGCTAGCGCCGCACCGGCTCACGCAGCGCTCGGCGACACGGTTTCGTCCGGGCTCCCGCCAACACCCGCATCGGCCACCCAGACGCTCGCGGGCGGGGCGGCACGCGTGACAAGCTACGTCGACGCGGGCGGGACGCGCTTTAGCGAGTACATCGCCGCCAGCAGCGGCGAAATCTTCGCCTACGTGTGGCAAGGGCCCACCCCGCCGGATCTCGATGCGCTGCTCGGCCGCTACGCCGCCGCGTGGCGCAGCGGCGCTGCCGCGCTGCATGCGAGCGGACGCGACGGCCTGCACGCCGCGCGCGTCGATACACCCACTGTCGTCGTCGAGTCGGGGGGGCACATGCGCAGCTACATCGGGCGCGCGTGGCTACCCGCGGCGCTGCCTGCGGGCGTCAGCGAGGGAGATCTGCGATGAGCGCGCCCGCGCAACGCGTCTTCGAACGCGCTTCGATCCGGAGCGTACAAGCGGACGTCCGCTCGTTCGTGCTCGCAGGCGTCCTCGCCGTGGTGCTTGCGGGCTGCGGCGGCGGCGGCGGCAGCAACGGCACGGCAGGCGCAACGGTCCCGGCGAGCTCGCCCGCTGCCGCAAGCGCGCCCGCGGCCTCGGCTCCGGCGAGCTCGCCGACCTCGAGCGGCCCGAGCACGTCGGGCACCGTCCCGCAATCGACGACGCCCAATGTCGTCGCGGTCAGCGTCGCCGCCACGCCCACCTTGACGCGCAACATGCTCATGGCGAGCGTGACCGTCTGCGTGCCCGGCACGAGCACCTGCGCAACCGTCAACAACGTGCAGGTCGACACCGGCTCGCAGGGCCTGCGTCTGCTCGCATCGGCCCTGCCGGCCGGATTCGCCCTGCCCTCGGTGGCCGCCGGCGCGGGCTCGTCGCCCGCGGGCGAATGCGCGGCCTTCGGCACCGGCTACACGTGGGGCGCAGTACGCAGCGCCGACGTGCGGCTCGCGGGTGAAGTGGCTCCCGCGCTGCCAATCCAGCTGATCGCCGACCCGTCCGTGCCGACCACGCCAAGCGTCTGCCAGGGCTTCGGGCTCGCGATGATCAATACCACGGCGCTGCGCTCGAACGGCATCCTCGGTGTCGGGCCCTTTAACGCCGACTGCGGCGCGGCCTGCGTCAATCAGCCGAATAGTTCGTGGTACTACTCATGCCCTTCCGGCAACTGCACGGCGAGCGCGCAGCCGCTCGCGCAGCAGGTGAGCAATCCCGTCGCGGCGTTTGCCACCGACAATAACGGCGTCGTGCTCGATCTGCCCGCGGTGCCCGACGCGGGGCAAAGTGCCGTGAGCGGATCGCTGATATTCGGCATCGGCTCGCAGTCGAACAACGCGCTCGGCGGCGCGACGGTGCTGCGCGCGAACACGGTGACGGGCTTCGTGTCGACCACGACCTCGGACGGCTCGGTCTATCCGCTGAGCTATCTGGATAGCGGCTCGAACGGCTTTTTCTTCGCGAACGCGGCACTCACCCGCTGCGGCGCGTGGTACTGCCCGAGCGCGCCGCTGAGCATCGGCGCGACGATCAAGGGCACGGACGGTGTGAGCACACCGGCCTCGCTCCCGGTCGCCAATGCACAAACGCTGTTCGCGAGCGGCAACTGGGCGTTCGACAACCTGGCAGGCTACAACGGCAACATGTTCGGCTGGGGATTGCCGTTTTTTTTCGGGCGGCGCATCTATACCGCCATCGAAGCCCAGGTGACGCCCGCGGGCGCGGGGCCGTATTTCGCGTTCTGAGCCTCGGGCGAGCGGGCGCGGGTTACTCGTCGTCGCTGTCGGGCGCGGGCGTGGTCTTTGCGAGTGCGGCTGGCGAGAGCCAGCGGAACGACGTGAGGCTACCCGTCTTGTCATAGGTGCATTCGGCGGCGGTGGCCGGGCGCGGCGCCTTGTGCAGGCCCAGCTTCACGGCCAGCACCGCCATCGGCGTGGTGGGCTTGCTTTCCGCGACCGGCGCGGCTGCCGATGCCGCGGATGCCACGGCGGCTCCGGATGCCGCAGAAGCTGCGGACGCTACAGCGGCTCCGGACGCCGCAGAAGCCGCGGACGCTACCGTTGCTCCGGATGCCGCAGAAGCTGAGGACGCTACGGCTGCTCCGGACGCCGCCGGCGCCAGCGTGCCGCGCTGCGCCGCCGAAGCGACCGACGATGCCGACACCGCCGAAGCTCCACGCGCAGCCGAGGCGCCCGTCGAAGCCGAAGCCCCGGCGGCGCTCGCCGCGCTCACGCCCGTGGCGGCGCCGGTGGAAGCCACAGGCGTGCCGGAGACGGCGGCGACCGCCTCTGGGCTGAGCACGCCCGATGCCGGCAGCGCGCCGCGAGCGAGCGTGCCTTCGACGACGACACGCTTGCCGCGATACGCCACCGCGGTATGTGTGACGGACAATTCGCCCAGCGACGCGTTGGCGAGCCGGGTGCGAATTTCATGCTCGCATGCGCTGGGGTTCTGGTACTGCGCGACGCATCCCGCGAGCAGAGTGGCACCGGCGGCGAGGCCGACGAGGCAGGCTTTCCGTTTGTTCATCGCTCTTGTTGCGCTTCTCGCGCGGTTCGGTTTTCAGGCTGCGGCAATTGTAGCGTACAGCCCGCCAAGACCCGAGGCGCATTGGGTTCTGTGAGCGGCGCTCGCGGGCCGCCCTGGCCTGTTATTATCGCGGCTGTATATCCGTACAGTGCCGCGCGTGCTTCCCGACTCTCCCGATCCGTTTTATTACCTCGCGAACTTCGAGCGCGCGCTCGCCTCGCTCGATGCGCGCTGCGCCGACCTGTTCGACGAAGCCGAGCGGCGCTTCGTGCAGGGCTTTGGCGCCCTGCCGCGGGCCTCGCGCGCGCTGTTCGTGCGCATGCTCATGCGCAAGGGGCCGCATTTTCGCGCGAGCAAGCTCGACTACGCCGAGATTGGCTGTCCGCGCGCGGCGGCGGCTCCCCTCGTGGCGGCGGGCTGGCTGGAGGCCGCGCCCGTGCTTGCGCTCGACGCGCTCGCGGCGCTCGTCACCAAAGCCGAACTGCAGACGCTCGCCGCACGGCTCGCAGCCTGCACGCAGCCCAATGGCGCTGCCGCGCGCGCCACGCGCGCCGAAACACTCGAAACCCTGCAGGCCGCCGCACCCGAAGCGCGCGGCTGGTCCGCGTGGTTTCCCGGCTCGGCCGATACCGTGTTCCATCTGGTGGCCGCGCCGCTGTGCGAGCGGCTCAGGCTAATGTTCTTTGGCAACCTGCGGCAGGACTGGTCCGAGTTCGTGCTGGCCGACCTGGGCGTCTACCGCTACGAACCGGTGCCGCTCGACAGCGCCTCGCGCGCGTTTCAGCAACGCGCCGATATCGACGCGTATCTCACGCTGCGCGACTGCCGCGAGTCCTTCGACCTCGCTGCGGACGCGGCGAGCGCCGTCACCGCCCTTGGCGTCGCGCTCGATACGCTCGACGCCATTGCGCCGCGTACCCGGCACAACGACTGGCTGCGCTCGCGTTACGACCGGGTGCGCCACGCGGCGGGCCAGGCGGCCGAGCGTCTGGGCGAGCCGGCGCTGGCTTGGCGCGCCTATGCCCACTGCGGTCATCCCGAATCGCGCTACCGGTGCGTGCGCGTGCTCGAGCAACTCGACCGCCGCGACGAAGCACTCGCGCTCGCCCAGGCCATTGCCGGCGCGCCCGCCAACGAGGAGGAAGCGCAACGCGCGACGCGCACGCTCGCACGCCTGCAGCGGCGGCGCGCTACGGCGCAAACGCAAACAACGCCTGACACGCCGGGTTTCGCGAGCACCGAGCTCACGCTCCCCGAAGCCTGTGCCGGCCTGCGCGTGGAGGAAGCCGCGCGCCGCACGCTCGAGTGTGCCGACGCGCCCGTCTTCTACGTCGAGAACACGCTCATCAACAGTCTTTTCGGCCTGCTCTGCTGGCCCGCGCTCTTCGCGCCACTGCCGGGCGCGTTCTTCCATCCATTCCAGCGCGGCCCCGCCGACCTGCACGCCAGCGACTTCGTGTCCCGGCGCGCCGGGCTCTTCGCCGCGTGTCTGGCTGAGTTCGAGACCGGCACGTATCGCGCGACCATCGAGCAGCGTTTTACGCAGAAGTACGGCATCCAGTCGCCCTACGTCGCGTGGCCCGCGCTCGACGCCGCGCTGCTCGCACTGGCACTCGACTGCTTTCCCGCCGCCGACTTGAAGCTCTGGTTCGAACGCCTGCTGCGCGAGCCCGGCGCGAACCGTTCGGGCCTGCCCGACCTCGTGCGCTTCTGGCCGCGCGAGCGACGCTACGAGCTGATCGAGGTGAAGGGCCCCGGCGACCGGCTGCAGGACAACCAGCGCCGCTGGCTCGCCTACTGCGCGGCACACGGCCTGCCCGTGACCGTGCTGCAAGTGCGCTGGGCCGCGCCGGAAAGCACGCCGGCTGCGCCCACGCCATGAGCTACACCGTCGCGGTCCGTACGCTCTGCGAGTTCACCGCGAAACGCGGCGACCTCGATCTGCGCTTCACGCCCTCACCCGATGCGAGCGAAGGCCGCGCCGGCCACGCCGCAATCGCCGCACGAAGGCCCACAGGCTACGAAACCGAAATCGCGCTCACCGGCGTATTCGGCACGCTCACCGTGCGCGGCCGTGCCGACGGCTACGACCCGGCACGCCAGCGGCTCGAAGAGTTCAAGACTTATCGCGGCGATCTGGACGCGATGCGCGAGAATCAGCGCGCGCTGCACTGGGCGCAATTGCGTGTCTATGGCGCGCTGATGTGCGAGAAGCTCGGCCTCGACGCGCTCGAGCTCGCGCTCGTCTACTACGAGATCGGCTCGGGACGCGAGACGGCGCTCGTCGAGCACGCGAGCGCGCAGCAATTGCGCGCCGAATTCGAGTCGCAATGTGCGCGCTTCATCGCGTGGGCCGAACAGGAGAGCGCGCATCGCGCGGCGCGCGACGTGGCGCTCGCGGCATTGCGCCTGCCGCATGCCACGTTCCGCGAGGGCCAGCGCGATCTCGCCGAGGCCGTGTGGCGCGCGGCCACGCAAGGACGCTGCCTGCTCATCGAGGCGCCCACCGGCATCGGCAAGACCATCGGCACGCTGTTCCCGCAATTGAAGGCCTGCGCGCGCGCCGGCATCGACAAGGTGCTGTTCTTGAGCGCGAAGAGCCCGGGACGGCAGCTCGCGCTCGACGCGCTCGACACGCTTGCCGCCGCCCAGGTCGATGGCGCACCTCGCGACAGCGAGCCTCGCGACGCCGCCCCGCTGCCGCTGCGCGTGCTCGAACTGGTCGCCCGCGACAAAGCCTGCGAGCATCCGGACCTCGCGTGTCACGGGCAATCGTGCCCGCTCGCACGCGGCTTCTATGACCGCCTGCCCGCCGCGCGCGCCTCAGCACTCGCGCGCGTGCGGCTCGACCGCGCCGCGCTGCGCGAGGTCGCACGCGAGCATGCGGTCTGTCCGTACTACCTCGGCCAGGAGCTCGCGCGCTGGAGCGACGTGATCGTCGGCGACTACAACTATTACTTCGACGTGAGCGCAATGTTGTTCATGCTCGGCGCGCACAACCAGTGGCGCACGAGCGTGCTCGTGGACGAGGCGCACAATCTGCCCGAACGCGCCCGCGCGATGTATTCCGCCGAGCTCGTGCAAACGCGCCTCGACGCCGTGCGGCGCGCCGCGAGCGCGAGCGTGAAGCGCGCGCTGACGCGTCTCGCGCGCCACTGGAACGCGCAGAACGCCGTGCAGCCGCACGCGTGGCGCGCGAGCGAAACGCTGCCCGAAGGCCTCGTGGCCGCGCTCGGCGACGTGATCGCCGCCATTGGCGAGCAGCTCGCGCAACCGGCGCCCGTGCGCGACGCCGAGCTCGAACGCTTCTATTTCGACGCGCTGCACTTCGTGCGCATGGCCGAGCGCTTCGACGCGCAATCGATCTTCGACGTCACACCGCTTTCCACGCGGGACGCCAGGCGCACGCGCTCGACGCTGTGCATCCGCAACATCGTGCCCGCCGGCGCGCTGCGCGCGCGCATGTCGGCGGCCCATAGCGTGACGCTCTTTTCGGCGACGCTCGCGCCCACGCGCTACTACGCCGAGATGCTCGGCTTGCCCGCGAACACGGTGAACGTGGAGATTGGCACGCCGTTTCGCGCCGAGCAGCTCGACGTGCGCATCGCGCGCGATATCTCGACGCGCTACAAGGACCGCGAGCGATCGCTCGACGCGCTCGTCGAGCGCATCGCCAGGCAATACGACGCGCGCCCCGGCAATTACCTGTGTTTCTTCAGCAGCTACGACTACCTCCAGCTCGCCGCCGACGTCTTCGTCGCGCGGCATCCGCATGTGAGTACATGGATGCAGTCGCGCACGATGGACGAGGCGCAACAGCAGGCCTTCGTCGCGCGCTTTGCGGTGGGTGGCTGCGGGATCGGCTTTGCGGTGCTCGGCGGGGCCTTCGGCGAAGGCATCGACCTGCCGGGCACGCGCCTCATCGGCACCTTCATCGCGACGCTCGGCATGCCGCAGGTGAACCCCGTCAACGAGGCGATGCGCGAGCGCATGCAAGCGCTCTACGGCGCCGGATTCGACTACACCTATCTGATCCCCGGACTGCGCAAAGTCGTGCAGGCGGCGGGCCGCGTGATTCGCACCGAACACGACCACGGCGTCGTGCATCTGCTCGACGACCGCTTCGCGCGGCCGGACGTGCGCGCTCTGCTGCCTGCATGGTGGCAAATCGGCTAGCGCTTGATAATCAGCATGCCGAATTAACTCGCAGCAAACAAAACCGGCACCGCGACGGTGCCGGTTTCCTCACTACATACTCAGGCCATACTCAGGCCGCCTTCGACTTTCCCGCGCCCTTGCCGCCCTTCTTCGGCGGCGGGGGCGGCGGATCGCCCTCGGCGTCGTCGGCGGCGAGCTCCGGCGCGACCTCCTTCACGTCCAGCTTCGCGCCCTTCCCATCGGCCTTGGCCTTCTTCACGGGCTTGTTTTCCGGCACGTCGGGCGGCACCGCGATCTTGCTGATGGTCACTTCATGGTTCGCCGTGTCGTAGCCGATCTCGGCGGTGTCTCCCGTTTGCAATGCGTCGCCGAGCATCTCCTTGGCGAGCCGCGTCTCCACTTCCTGGCGAATCTGCCGCTTGAGCTCGCGCGCGCCGAACTCGGGTTGATAGCCGGCCTCGACCAGATGCGCGACGAGCGCATCGCTCATTTTCAGCGTGATGCCCTGCGCCGCCGCGGTGCGCTTCACGCGGTCGAGCTGAATCTGCACGATCGACTCAATGTTCTCGCGCGAGAGCGCATGGAACACGATGATCTCGTCGATGCGATTGAGAAACTCGGGACGGAAGTGGCCCTTGAGCACCTTCATGAGCTCGCCTTTCAGCGCTTTGTCGTCCATGCGCGAGGCGGCCGGACGCTCGAGATTCTCCATGATGATGGGCGCGCCCAGATTGCTCGTGGCGATGATGATCGTGTTGCTGAAATCGACCACACGGCCCTTGCCGTCGGTAAGCCGGCCGTCGTCGAACACTTGCAGCAGCACGTTGTAGACGTCCGGGTGCGCCTTCTCGATTTCGTCGAGCAGAATCACGCTATAGGGGCGACGGCGCACGCGCTCGGTGAGCTGGCCGCCTTCGTCGTAGCCCACATAGCCGGGCGGCGCGCCAATCAGGCGCGCAACGGCATGGCGCTCCATATACTCGCTCATGTCGATGCGGATGATGGCCTGCTCGTCGCCGAACACGGTTTCCGCGAGCGCCTTCGCAAGCTCGGTCTTGCCCACGCCCGTGGGCCCGAGGAACAGGAAAGTCGCGATGGGCCGGTGCTCCTGCCCGAGGCCCGCACGCGAGAGACGCACGGCATCGCTCACCGCGACCACGGCGTCGCTCTGGCCGACCACGCGCTCGCGCAGCTTCTCTTCCATCTTCAGCAGCTTCTGGCGCTCTTCCTGCGTGAGATCGGTCACCGGGATGCCGGTGAGACGCGAGACCACTTCGGCGATGGACGCGACCGTCACCTCGAGCGTCTCCGAGCCGGTCTTGCGTTGCCACGCCTCGGTGAGCTCCTCGAGCCTCGCCTGCTTTTCGTTGATACGTTCTTCGAAGTTCTTCGCCTCGTCGAAGCGCTTGCGCGAGGCCGCATAATCCTGTTCGCGCTTGCACTGCGCGATCTCGGCTTCCAGCTCCTGGATCTCCGCCGGCCGCGAGGTCGCGCCGATGCGCACGCGCGCCGCCGCCTGATCGATCAGATCGATGGCCTTGTCGGGCAGAAAGCGCGAGGTGATGTAGCGGTCCGAGAGCTCGGCCGCCGCGACGAATGCGTCGTCGGCGAAAGTGACCTGATGGTGTGCCTCGAGCTTGTCGCGCAGGCCGCGCAGAATCACGATCGTCTGCTCGACGGTGGGCTCCGGCACGAGCACCGGCTGGAAGCGCCGCTCCAGCGCCGCGTCCTTCTCGATGTACTTCTGATACTCGTTGAGCGTGGTCGCACCGATCAGGCTCAGCTCGCCGCGCGCAAGCGCGGGCTTGAGCACGTTCGCGATGTCGAGACCGCCCTCGCCGCCGCCCTGCCCCGCACCCACGATCGTATGCAGCTCGTCGATGAAGAGGATGAGCTCGTCATGCTTGGCGGTCACCTCGTCGATCAACTGCTTCGCGCGCTCTTCGAACTCGCCACGGTACTTCGCGCCCGCGACCATCGAATTGATGTTCACCTCGACGAGCCGCTTGCCGCGCAGCACCTCGGGCACGTCGCCGTTGACGATGCGCTGCGCGAGGCCTTCGACGATGGCGGTCTTGCCCACGCCCGGCTCGCCGATCAGCACCGGATTGTTCTTCTTGCGCCGCGCAAGCACTTCGATGGTGTTTTCGATCTCCAGCGCACGGCCGAGCACCGGATCGAGCTTGCCCTGGCGCGCCATGGCCGTGAGATCGCGGCCGAACTTGTCGAGCGTGGGCGTGCCCGTGGGCGCATCCACGCGCCCGTCTTCCGCGCCCTTGCCCACCACCTTGACGACCTTCTGGCGCAGCGCCTCGGGCGTCACGCCGTACTTCTTGAGCAGCGCGCCGGCAATGCTGTCCGGCACCGCCGACAGGCCGATCAGCAGATGCTCGGGACCCACGTACGAGTGGCCCAGATCGCGCGACGCCTGGAACGCGAACTGAAACGCCTTCTTCAGACGCGGCGAGATCGTCATCTTGTCGATGGGTGCGTCGGGGTCGGCGCTGCCCTTTTGCGCGTGCTGGTCGATATAGCCCTTAATGTCCTGCGGCGAGAGCTTCAATTCCTTGAGGAGTGCCGCACAAATGTCGGTATCGGCGAGCACGTAGAGCAGATGTTCGGTGTCGAGCTCGGTGCGCCGCAACTCATGGGCCTTTTCAGCGGCGCGCTGCAGGATTTCGAGCGTCTGCTCGCTGAACGCGTCCGTGGCGTCGACGGATTCGCGCGGCACCTCCGCCTCGAAGCCCCCACCTCCGTCGTCGTGATCGCCCTCGCCGTCCGGGCCGCCGAAGAAACGCGACAGACCGCTGCCGCCCAGCAGCGAGTCGAACGGATTGAGCGCGCTTTGATGACGCATCAACTGCCGATAGTCGTAATCGCATATCGACATGGACTTGCGCTGGCCGTTTTGCACGACCATCACGCGCGCGACAGCGGGCCGCGCATTGCAGATTTCACAGAGGGTAGGCATGGTCGACTTGTCTCCAGTTCGGCGCCGTTGCGCGTCTTGCGAAACGGCACGGCGCGTCGCGAAGATGCGCCGGAAAAGTGACAGAGCGGCGGCGGACCGCGCAGAAAGCGCGGCGCTGCGCCAGGCGTTGCCGGGCCGGCGGCATCATGTACTGCAAGCACCGGAGGCACACGACGCAACGATTGTGGCAGGAAAAGTGATGGCACGCTGCAAGCGTGTATCGAGGCGCGTGAAATGGCCGGATGCGCGTCAATGTGCGGCCTTATCGCGAGCGTTCACGAGCTTGCGTCACAGTCTTGTCATACGGCTTGTCATACGAAAACCGCCATGCGGCGCAGAGATTCTTCAGACGCCAAGGGTGAATACCGGTTCGAGCGCGCGATAGAGCAGCACAGCCTTCACGCCCGATGTGCCGAGATCGATACCGATAACCATGTCTGCATCCCCTCCCGGTTCGCGTGCGCGTCTTGCGGCGTGCGTTCAGCGCTGCGCGTAGATCGCCTGATTGACGACGTTTTCGAGCCGCTCTTGCTGACCGCTCGCATGCTGCGGATTAAAGCCATGCGCGAGCGCATCGGTGGCCAGCGACGAAAGCGAATAGCCGCCAGCGAGGATCTTGCGGCCGAGCTCGGTATCCCAGCCCGCATAGCGCTGACGCTTGAACTGTTCGAGGCGATCGTTCTCGACCAGCACTGCCGCACGCTCGAGTGCGAGGGCGAGCACATCGATCGCGCCCACGTGGCCATAGAACAGATCTTCGGGATCGGCGCTCTGACGCCGCACCTTCGCATCGAAATTCATGCCGCCCGTGGTGAAGCCACCGTGACGCAGGATTTCGTAGAACGCCAGCGTCAGCTCTTCCACGCTGTTCGGAAACTGGTCGGTGTCCCAGCCATTTTGAGGGTCGCCGCGATTGGCGTCGACGCTGCCGAACACGCCGAGCGCGTAGGCCATCGCAATCTCGTGGTGGAACGAATGACCCGCGAGCGTGGCGTGATTCGCTTCGATGTTCACGCGAATTTCGTTCTGCAGTCCATATTGCGTGAGAAAACCGTGGACCGTCGCGACGTCGTAGTCGTACTGGTGCTTAGTCGGCTCCTGAGGTTTCGGCTCGATCAGCAGCGTGCCCTTGAAACCGATGCGCTCCTTGTGCTCGACCACCATCGAGAGAAAACGCGCAAACTGCTCGCGCTCGCGCACGAGGTCGGTATTGAGCAGTGTTTCGTAGCCCTCGCGCCCACCCCACAACACGTAATTCTCGCCCCCGAGCCGGTGCGTGGCGTCGAGCGCGTGGCACACCTGTGTGGCCGCATAGGCGAAGACCTCGGGGTTCGGATTCGTGGCCGCACCGGCTGCATAGCGCGGGTGCGAGAACAGATTCGCCGTGCCCCACAGCAGCCTCATGCCACTCGCCTGCTGCTTCGCGTCCAGGTAATCCACCATGCGCGCGAAGTTCTCCTTGTAATCCTTGAGGTCCTTGCCTTCGGGCGCAACGTCGGTGTCGTGGAAGGTATAGAACGGCACGCCGAGCTTCGTGAAGAACTCGAATGCCGCGTCGGCCTTCTGGTGCGCGCGCTCCATCGCGTCGCCGGGCTGCTGCCACGGGCGATGAAAAGTGCCTTGGCCGAAGATGTCGCTGCCGGGCCACACGAACGTATGCCAGTAGCACACCGCGACACGCAGATGTTCCTCCAGCGTCTTGCCGAGGAGCTTCTTCGTGCGATCGTAGTAGTGGTAGGCAAGCGGATTGTCCGATTGCGGGCCTTCGTAGCGAATGGCTGGAATAGCTTCGAAATACGACATGGGGTCCCCCGTCTCAAGCAAAGCCGTCGATCACACCTGGCGTCTTGGCTGCCGGCCGGAGTGAGTGCTTGAGCACTGCCTCCGGCCCCATGCAGAGCACCTGGTGCGATCCCGTGCAAAGCGCTCATGCTGCGGCGCAACGGCACGCGCCGTGCGAACTGAGGCCATACTGCCCGCGTCGCCCGAAGGGCGGCAATTGCGAAATTGCGCGACTTGCATAACGTTTCCTGCCACCCGCCCGCCAGGCACGCGTGCACGGCCTAGAATACCGGGACGCTTGAAAGGCGGCGCGCCGCTTTGCCGCGAATAAGCGTACAGGCAACGCACAAGCAACGTACAAGCAACGCACAAGCGCCGAGCAAGCCCCGCGCCCGAACTGGAGACGACTGCGCCTGCCGCAACGCCAGCAAGCGCATGCAGAACCGAACCGCATGCCATGAACCGTGCCCCCGCTTCCCAGACCGCGCATCGCATCGCGCTGCTCTTCAATGCGAACAAGGTGTACGACCGCGAGATCATCGCGGGCATCGGCCATTACCTGCGCTCGACGCGTGTGGCGTGGGACCTCTTCTCGAAGAGGATTTCCGCTGTCGTCTCGCGGGTATCGAGCGCTTCGACGGCGACGGCATCATCGCCGACTTCGACGACCCCGCCGTCGCCAACGCGCTCGCGGGCTGCCCGCTGCCGGTGGTGGCGCTCGGCTCGTCGTTCGAGGATCCGGCGCAGTACCCCGCCACCCTGCCTTATATCGCCACCGACAACCGCAAGCTCGTCTCGCTCGCATGGACGCACTTGATCGGCGCGGGCCTGCCGCATCTGGCCATGTACAGCCTGCCCGTCGCGCAGGAGAACCGCTGGGCGCAGGAGCGCGAGCGGGCCTTCCTGGCGCTCGCGCAGGCAGAGGGCGTTCAGGCGCCCGTGTATCGCGGCCTGGCCACCAGTGCGCCGTCCTGGAACCAGGCCATCGAGCAACTGAGCGCGTGGCTCCACGCGCTGCCCAAGCCCGTCGGCGTGATCGCCGTGACCGATGCGCGCGCCCGGCATCTGCTGCAGGCCTGCCTGATGCACGGCATCGCGGTGCCGGAACAGGTGGCGATCATCGGCATCGACAACGACCCGCTCACGCGCACCCTCACGCGCATCCCGCTCTCCTCGGTCATTCAGGGCACCGAGGAAATGGGCAAGACGGCGGCGCACCTGCTGCACCAGATGCTCGGCGGTGCACGTTTTCCGGGACGGCGCATTCTGGTTCCGCCCGTCGGCATCAATGTGCTGGAATCGACGCGGCATGAACCGCTGTCCAGCCCGCACGTGATGCGTGCACGGCACTTCATCCGCCAGTACGCGTGCCAGGGCATCAAGACCGAGCAGGTCGCCGATTACGTGGGCGTGTCGCGCTCGTCGCTGGAAGAATATTTCCGGCGGGAACTGCACCGCACGGTCCACCAGGAGATCCTGAGGCACAAGCTCGAGGCCGCGAAAGCCCTGCTCGCGAGCCGCGACGCGTCGAGTGCCGAAGTGGCCATCCGCTGCGGGTTCACGTCGCTTCAATACATGTATGCGGTGTTCCGGCGCGAACTGGGCTGCACACCGCGCGAATATCAGGACAGCGTGGCGCAGCCCGCCAGCTCCGCCGCGCCAGCCTCTTTCCAGGCGCCCGCCCAGGCGGCCCGAGCCCCGGCCCTTCCGACTCACCCGACCGACGCCACATGAACCGAATCGCTCAATTGCGTGCCGAGCCCTGGGGTGCCCTGCCCGGTGGCGACACCTGCCGGCTCTACACGCTGCGCAACGCGCAAGGCATGAAAGTGCAGATCAGCGACCTCGGCGCGACGCTGGTGAGCTGGCATGCACCCGATCGCACGGGACGGCTCGCCGACATCCTGCTGGGCCACGACACGCCCGCCGCTTACTATGCGGCCACGACCTACATGGGCGGCCTCGTCGGCCGCTGGGCCAACCGCATTGCCGGTGCGCGCTTCACGCTGGATGGCATCGACTACACGCTCGATCGCAACGAGAACGGCAATTTGCTGCATGGCGGCGCGAACGGATTTCACCGCGCGATATGGCAAGCCGGGGACGATCGCGGCACGCTGCTGCTGCGGCTCGATTCGCCCGAGGGAGATGGCGGCTTTCCGGGCAACGTGAACGTGCAGGTACGCTACACGCTCGACGACGACGGCACGCTCACGCTCGATTACGAAGCACTCAGCGACGCCCCCACGCCACTGAACCTGACGAGCCACGGCTATTTCAATCTCAGCGGCGAGCCTGGATCGGACATTCGCGGCCACATCCTGACAATTGACGCCGAGACGTACCTCGAAGTCGATGCGCAGACGATCCCCGTCGGCGTGGCCAACGTGCGCGGCACTGCCTTCGACTTCCGCCAGGGCGCGCCGCTCGGCGCGCGGCTCGACTGGCCCCATGCGCAGATCGCGCTAGCGGGCGGCTTCGACCACTGCTACATCCTGCGCGAGGCCGCTCAAGAGGGCCAAACGCCTGCCGTGCGCACCGTGGCGAGTGTCTACGAGCCCGGCAGCGGGCGCGAGCTCACGGTCGCAACCGACCAGCGCGGCCTGCAGTGCTATACGGGAAATTATCTGGAGGGCCAGCCTGGGCGCCACGGCGCGCCATGCGTGCGCCATGGCGCCCTGTGCCTGGAAGCGGGTGGATTCCCGAACCAGATCAACATGGATGCACCGGAATGCAATGAAGTGGTGTTGCGCCCCGGCGGCAGTTACCGCCAGGTCACGCAGTACAGGCTAACTGTGCGCGCCTGAAGCAGAGTGCAGGCGCGGGCCCGACATGAACATCAGGCGCCGGCCTGCACCAAAGTGCCGGAAGGCCTCAGGAAAAGGCCTCAGGAAACCTTGTCGTACTGGTAGACGCCACGGCCGGTCTTGCGGCCGAGCTGCCCCGCCGCCACCATCTCGCGCAACAGCGGGCACGCGCGATACTTCGAGTCGCCGAAGTCCTTCAGGAACACGTCCATCACCGAGAGACACACGTCGAGGCCGATCAGGTCCGCGAGCGCGAGCGGCCCGATCGGATGATTCGCGCCAAGCTTCATGCCGGCATCGATTTCCTCGGCGCTCGCGACACCTTCGGCGAGCACGAAGAACGCCTCGTTGATCATCGGCACGAGAATGCGGTTCACGACGAAGCCCGGCGAGTTCTTCACCGCGATGGGCGTCTTCTCGAGGCGCTGCGCGAGCTCGCGCACGGCATCGGCCACGGCCGGGCGCGTCTGCAGGCCACGAATGACCTCGACGAGCGGCATCATCGGCACCGGGTTGAAGAAGTGCATGCCGATGAAGCGCGACGGGTCGGCCAGCGTCGTCGCGAGCGTCGTGATCGAAATGGACGAGGTGTTCGACGCGATGATCGCGTCGGGACGCGCGGCGGCTTCGATCTGCTTGAGGATGCGCGTCTTGAGCTCGCCGTTCTCCGTGGCCGCTTCGATCACGAGGTCGGCACTGCCAAGGCGCTGGTAGTCGGTACTGGTCTCGATGCGCGCGAGCGCCGCATCGCGTGCGGCCGCATCGAGCTTGCCCTTCGAAACCAGCCGCTCGAGGCTGTGCGTGAGCGTCGCCACCCCTCTCGCGAGCGCCGCGTCCGTCACGTCGATCATCACTGCCTTCAATCCCGCCACGGCCACCGCCTGCGCGATGCCGTTGCCCATGGTGCCCGCTCCCACAATCCCAACCGTCTCGATTGCCATGCCTGCTCCTCACTTTTTTGTCTGCGACGCCGGTGCATCGCTGATGGAAAAAAATCGGCCATGCAGCGCGTGGTGCACTGCATCATGAACCGATAGTGTAACGGGTTGTGAGGGAGGATCGGAATCGGCGCGACGGGGGGGCACAATCGTGCCGCCCGCCCACCCGCTGCGGACAAGTGCGTAACAGCCGCGCGCTGAACGCGACTCAGAAGTTGTACTGAAAGTAGATTTCGCTGAAGTTCAGGCCGGGGTTAGGCGTCTTGATGTCGGCGTTCGAGATGTGCTGAAAGCGAAAGCCCGCCTGATAGTTCTGGTGCTCGCCGAACTGCGCGCCCACGCCCACCATGTCCGCGAACTGGAATGCCGACGACAAGGTGCGGTCACCCGTGAGCCGCACGTGCGAAAGCAGCCGCACGCCCACGCCTGCCTCGAAGTACGGCCTGACCCACCCACTGTCCTTGATGATGCGGAACACCGGGGTCACGCCGAATTCCCAGATGTTCGGGTGCGAGGCGCCCTTTTCCGTCAAGTCCCAATAGGCGACGTGCCCCTCGCCTACCAGGGTGAAATGAAAACCCGCGAAATGCCACCACTGAAGCCCCGGATCCCAGACCAAGCCGAGGTCGAGCTTCTTCACGCCATAGTCCGCGACACCCGGCGCCAACTGGATGCCGAATTGGTCCGCGTGCGCTCCTGCTGCTCCCAAGGCCAGGAGGGCCGCGCATGCGCCACGCGCCATCCGGGCCTGCCAACCCAATTTTCTTTCTGTCATGAATATCCCCGGAAACGAACGACACTTCACGACTCGATTTTGAACGGCCTGCTTTTCTTCACGGCCCTCACAGCCGGCCTATGTTGCCTCACTCCTTTCGGAGACAAATGCCACTGAAAGCAGTCCGCTGCGATCCACCGTTTGCAAATGTATTGCGCACTGCGCTGCCAAGTGTAATCGCCAATTCGTCAGTTCGCTCATAGCAGGGCCTCAACGCGCGCTGGCCATTCACAGATACCTGACTCAATGCTTTCAAGACGATACGCAATACCTTCAATCAGAATAAATGACGCTTTAGCTGGTAGCTTTTACCTCATATCAAAGCACGGGTTCTCTCGCTTTTAACGGCACAACCGTGCCAAATCGACTTGATTGGCATTGATTGTTTTTTCCGCTAATCAGATTAAAGCGTCCGTGCGCTCGAGCACGCGACGCTGCAGAACCTTCTTCCATACGAATCACGCTGGCCCACGAGCATCGCTCATCAGCGTCTTCCCTGGCGCACTGCGCGCTGTACCCAAAATGAGGACAAACAGCACCAACGCGCCTCGCATAATCCGCGGGATGCGCGCTCGGCGACATCGACAAAAAGAGACCATCACCGGCGCGCGCATGCCCAGATAGCCCGGTGCTTAGGAGGAGACCCATGAGCCCAACCCAACCGCGCAACGCCACGTGCCCGCCGCCAATATCTGCTGCTGCGTCTTCTGGCGATGCCACGCTCGCACAGGGTCCCGCGCGGAACTCGAGCAACGCACGCGCAAGCGCCGACGCGGTCACGCGCAAGGTATCGCGCCATCTGCTCGGCTTCCTGTTCCTGCTGTTCGTCGTGTCGTTCCTCGACCGCATCAATATCGGCTTTGCCGGGCTCACGATGATGAAGGACCTCGGCCTGACGAGCACGCAGTTCGGCTTCGCCACCACGCTTTTCTATCTCGCCTATATCGCGTGCGGCATTCCCAGCAACCTCGCGCTGGCCCGCTTCGGCGCACGCCGCTGGATCGCGTTCATCATGATCGCGTGGGGGCTCGCCTCCACCGCGACGATGTTCGCCACCGACGCGAGGACCTTGTACGGACTACGCATGCTGGTAGGCGTGACCGAAGCGGGCTTTCTGCCCGGCATGCTGCTCTATCTCACGTGCTGGTTTCCGCCCGCGTGGCGCGCCCGCGCCAACGCGCTCTTCATGATCGCCATGCCCGTGACCGCGGCGTTCGGCTCGGCCGTATCCGGGTTCGTCCTGCGGCTCGACGGCCACCTCGGGCTCGCCGGCTGGCAGTGGCTCTTTCTGCTCGAAGGGCTGCCCGCCGCCCTGCTCGGCTGCGTCGCGTTTTGCTATCTCGACGACGCTCCCGCCGCCGCGCGCTGGCTCAGCCCCGCGGAAAAGCGCACGCTCGAAGCCGAGCTCGCAAGCGCATCCGCCACGCGAGAAGCACACAGCGAACAGACCGGCCTCTGGCAGCAAATCAGATCGCCCCTCGTGATTCGCTTTGCGGCGGCCTATTTCTGCCTCGTCAACACGCTTGCCATGGTTGCCGTATGGGCGCCGCTCATCGTCAAGAGCTTCAGCGCGGGCGCGAGCAACGTAACAATCGGCCTGATCGCAACGATTCCGCAGATCGCCACCATCGTCGCGATGATCGTCTGGGGACGCAGCTCGGACCGCCGCCAGGAGCGCAAGTGGCACCTCATCGCGCCGATGCTCCTCGCCGCGCTCGGCTGCCTGCTCTGCGCGAGCAGCGGCGCGCCGCTCGTTCAGTTGCTCTGCGTGTGCCTCGCTTCGGCGGGCTCGTACACGGCCATGTCGATCTTCTGGACTACGCCCGATCAGGCGTTCTCGCCCGCCGCGCGCGCAGTCGGCCTCGCCGTCATCAATGCGATCGGCAATCTGAGTTCGGCTGCGAACCCGCTCGTGGTGGGGTGGCTCAAGGACATGACGCACAGCTACGCTGCAGGACTCGGCTACTCTGCAGCGCTGCTCGTGATTGGGACGCTGATCGTTGTGCGGCTGCCCGGCGGACCGAAAAGCGCACGCCATGACGCGCATGACGTCGAAGCCGCCGATGACGCCGATGACGCGACGCGCGCGGCGGCCTGAAGCCCGGCATGCCTGACGCCCGTGGCACAGCCGAGTGCGCGAGACGTCGCATTGCACGACGCCAGATCGTTGTGCACACATCGAATGTACGCACAACGATCCAATTGCAGCATTACGTGGAACGTCCCTATTGCTTGGCGCCCGCGCGCTCCTGACGTGCGCCCAAACCCGGCAGACGCTTGATGAAGCCGGTCGCGAGCGACGTGCCCACGAGAATCGCAGCGCACGCCTCGATCATGCCGGCCGATACGTGCTCGCGAAGAAACAGCGCGCCCCAGAGGATGCCGAAGATCGGAATCACGAATGTCACGGTGATCGTGCGCGCGGGCCCGATTGCGGCGATCAGGCGGAAGAACAGCAGATACGCGACGCCCGTGCACGCGATGCCGAGGCAGAGCGCCGCGCCCCACGCATGCAGGGAGACGGCGGCATGCGGCCACGTGACGAGCGCGATCGGTGCCAGCACGACGGTCGCGGCTGTCATGGTGCCGGCGGCCACCGTGAGCGGATCGACGCCGGTCAGATGCCGCTTCGTGAAACTCGCCGCGACGCCGTAAAGGGCCGCCGCACAGAGCGCCGCCCCGGCTGCGAGCAAGGTGGCCGAGGTGCTCGCGCCGTCGCCGGCGCGCGTGGCGATCTGATCCCAGACCAGCGCGAGCACACCCGCGAAGCCGATCGCGAGGCCGGCGATGCGCAGGCCGCTCAGCCGGTCCTTGAGCCACAGGTACGCGACCATCGCGCCGAACAACGGCGTGGTCGCGTTGATCACCGAGGTCACGCCTGCGGAGAGTGTCAGCTCGGCCCACGCGAAGAGGCAGAACGGCGCGGCCGAATTGAGGATGCCGACCACGAAGAGCGGCCACGCGTGCTCGCGCAAGGCGCCGAGCGCCTCGCGAGGCGAGCGCCTCGAGAACAGCACGAGCAGCAGGAACAGCGCGCCGATGCCGACACGCAGCGCCATCAGCGGCGCCACGCCCAGATCGGTCACCCCAACACGGATAAAGAGGAACGACCCGCCCCACAGGGCGGCGAGAAAGACGAGTTGAGCGAGTTCGATCGGATTCATGGAAGTGGCGCTGGCTGTGTGGCCCGTTGGCGTCCGGTGGCCGTATCCGGAAAGTACAGAACGAAAGTTCAAGCACGGAAGGTACAGCACCGGCGGATAAGCGCTAATCGTACTGTGCGCGGCGCAACCCTCATAACGAATGATTCTCATCGATATGTGAGAAAAATTAACACCGAATCTTGCTCACTCATTCCCGGCCGGTGGACACAAACGCTTTGAATTGAAGGACTTAACACAGTCCGCAGCAACTCGGGCGCTGCGTGCACGAAGTCACATAGCAGCGCAACGCGTCGGCGTAGACTGGAACGTCGGCGCGAGACGTCGGCCCGCGCTCGCCGCCGGCCTTCCCATCGACAGGAGAGATCGAATGAAGACCTTGTTTGCCGTCCTGCTCTTGATCCCCGCCGCGGCTGCGCTTGCGCAAGGCGCGGCCTTCCCCGACGGCGCCACCACGCCCAGTGCCGCCGACATTCAGCAACGCCTCACCGGCAAGGTATTCGACATCAAGATTGGTGACGGCAGCATGTGGCACGTCCAGTACGGCGAAGGCGGCAGCTACGATTTCAAGTCGAGCAAGGGATTCGCCGATCACGGCGACTGGAAGGCGGAGGACGGCAAGATCTGCAGCAAGGGCAGCAAGATGCCGTACTCGTGCAACGACGTGCGCATGAAGGGCACCGATATGTATCTGAAGCGCGATAACGGCGAAGTCGTGCAGTTCGTCGATTCACAGTGAGCACGTGCCCGTGCTGTTGATCCACGCGCGGTTCACGATGCCAAAGAAAAAGGCCTTACGGTTTGCACCGTAAGGCCTTTTTGACTTCTGGTCGGGGCGAGAGGATTTGAACCTCCGACCACCTGCACCCCATGCAGGTACGCTACCAGGCTGCGCTACGCCCCGAGAGCTAGAAAGTATAACAGACCCTTTCTCTAATTAGAACCACCCGAATCGCAATTCGTCACAAAGATTGTTTGAGGGATCTTCACTGCCCGAGCAGGTCGATCACATGCAGCAACTCCTTGCGCAACTGATCGACGTCAACCAGCGCCATATTGCCCTGCGCAGCGGGCATCTCACCCGCCTCGCCCGGCGCCGCTTCATGAGCCACCGCACCCGGCGAATCGAGCCGGTTGCGCGCGCCGTTGATCGTGAACCCCTGCTCGTAGAGCAGTTCACGAATACGCCGGATCAGCAGGACTTCGTGATGCTGATAGTAGCGGCGGTTGCCGCGCCGCTTGACGGGCTTCAACTGCGTGAACTCCTGCTCCCAATACCGCAGCACATGGGGCTTCACGCCGCACAGCTCGCTCACTTCGCCAATCGTGAAGTAGCGCTTGGCGGGGATGGGGGGCAAGACGACCTTTTCGATTGTCGATGTCATCGCCGGGTTGCCGTCGTGGTGGTTGCGCAATGTGGCGTCGCCGCCTGGGTCAGTTGTTTCCAGTCACGCCCGCTGCATGCTCACCCGTGCGGGCCGCGCGGGTCATCCCGCGCATGATGCCTTGATCGACGAATCAGCGCGTGAAGCTTGCCTCTGCGCCGCTCTCGACTAGTGCCTTGAGCTTCTGGCTCGCGTGGAACGTCACCACGCGTCGCGCTGCAATGGGGATCGCCTCCCCGGTCTTCGGGTTGCGGCCAGGCCGTTGCGGCTTGTCGCGCAACTGGAAATTGCCGAAGCCCGAGAGCTTCACGCTGTCGCCGCTTTCGAGCGCGTCGCGAATCACTTCGAAGAACGCTTCGACCATGTCCTTGGCCTCGCGCTTGTTGAGCCCGACGTTGTCGAACAGCAGTTCCGCGAGCTCGGCTTTGGTCAGCGTGGGCGTGTCGTTCGTGGCGCTTGCCGACGAGGCAGGGATGTCGCGAATCATGGCGCTACGCTGTGCCGCAAGAAGGGCTTCGAAATCACTCGAGTTCATTTCGTTCATCTATCTATGAAATGGCGCGCTTCCGGTTCTCGGGACTGCACGAACCGGAAGCCTATGTCGGTAGGAGATGAGCCGTGGAGCTTATCCGCGCAACCGGGCGCCAAACACTCGAGCCAGGCGATCCACCAGGGACTTGATGGCCGCATCGACCGTTTCGTCCTGAAGGGTCCCGCCAGTATCTTGCAGGGTCACCCGGAAGGCAAGGCTTTTCTCGTCCGCGCCAAGTCCGGAAGTGTTTGATTTTGCACGAAATTCATCGAACAATGCAACCCTCTGGACAATCTTGCAGGGCTCGTCCTGCATGCCCTTGTAAAGCTCGTCGAGCAACGCCTGAACCTCGATCTTTTGATCGACGACAAGCGCAATGTCGCGCCGGACCGGCGGGAATTTCGAGACTTCAGACGGTGCGGGCAGTTCGCGCGCCATCAGCGCGTCGGCTTGCACTTCGAAGAGGATCGGCGCATGAGGCAGGTCATACTTCTGCATCCAGCGCGGATGCAACTCGCCAATCCAGCCCACGGCGCGGCCATCCACTTCGATGCGCGCGCTACGGCCCGGATGCAGCGCCGGGTGCTCGGCCTTCACGAAACGCGGCGCTTTTGCCGCACCCAGCGACGCGAACAGCGCTTCGAGATCGCCCTTCACGTCGAAGAAGTCGACGCCGCGCGTTTGCGCGCCCCACTGCTCTTCGAGCGCGGGACCGTAGGCGAGCGCACCGATCATCTTCGGTTGTGCGAAGCCTTCCACCGCCATCTCGCCGGCCTTGATCGACGGATCGTGCAGGAACACGCGGCCCGCCTCGAACACGCGCACGCGGTCGGCGCGGCGGTTGAGGTTGTGGCGCAGCACGTTGATGAGGCTGCCGAACAGCGTCGTGCGCATGACCGAGAGTTGGCTCGCGATCGGATTGAGCAGCTTCACGGGATTCGCATTGCCTGCGAGATCCTGTTCCCACTCCGCGTCGACGAAGCTGAAGTTGATCGTCTCGGCGTAGTCGCGCGCGGCAAGCGCGTGACGGATCGCGTGAATCGAGCGGCGCGTTTCGTTGGTTGCACGCATCTCGCTGCGCGCGACGGGCGGGTTCGCCGGAATCTTCTCGAAGCCGTAGATGCGCGCGACTTCTTCGATCAGGTCTTCCTCGATCTCGATGTCGAAACGGTACGGCGGCGGCGTCACGCTGAACGTATCGCCTTCGCGCGTGAACGTGAGGCCCAGACGCGTGAAGATCTGTGCGATCTCATCAGCATCTATCTTCACGCCGATGATGCGGTTCGCACGCGCGACGCGCATCTTCACCGGCTCGCGCTTGGGCACGTTCACGGTCTGGTCGTCGACCGGACCCGCCTCGCCGCCGCAGATGTCGAGGATCAGCTGCGTGATGCGTTCGATGTGCTCGACGGTCGTGGCCCAGTCCACGCCACGCTCGAAGCGGTGGCCCGCGTCGGTCGAGAAGTTGTAGCGGCGCGAGCGGCCACGAATGCTGTCGGGCCACCAGAACGCGGCTTCGAGATAGATGTTTTTCGTGTCGAGCGAGACGGCCGTGCTGTCGCCGCCCATGATGCCCGCGAGGCTTTCGATCTCGCGCTCGTCGGCGATCACGCCCACGGTTTCATCGACTTCGACGGTGTTGCCGTTGAGCAGCTTGAGCTGTTCGCCCTTCTTGCCCCAGCGCACATCCATCGAGCCGTGGATCTTGTCGAGATCGAACACGTGCGACGGGCGGCCCAGCTCGAGCATCACGTAGTTCGAGATATCGACGAGCGCCGAGATACTGCGCTGGCCCGAGCGCTCGAGGCGCTCGACCATCCACGCAGGCGACTTCGCGTGCGCGTTCACGCCGCGAATCACGCGGCCCGAAAAGCGGCCGCACAGGTCCGGCGCCGAGATCTTCACGGGCAACGTTTCGTTGAGCTTGACTTCGACCTGCGGGAACACGGGGGCCTGCAGCGGCGCGCCGGTGATCGCGGCGGTCTCGCGCGCGATGCCGTACACCGAAAGGCAGTCGGCCTTGTTCGGCGTGAGCTTGATTTCGAAGATGGTGTCGTCGAGGTTGAGCGTCTCGCGAATGTCCTGGCCGATGGGGGTGTCTTCCGGCAAGATCATGAGACCGCTGTGGTCTTCGGAGAGCTTCAGTTCGCGCGCCGAGCACAGCATGCCCTGGCTTTCCACACCGCGCAGCTTCGAGAGCTTGATCGCGAAGGGCTTGCCGCCCTCTTCCGCGGGCGGCAGCTCCGCGCCCACGAGCGCCACCGGCACCTTGATACCGGGCGCCACGTTGGGTGCGCCGCACACGATCTGCAGCGTCGTGCCGGTGCCGGCATCGACCTGCGTGACGTTGAGCTTGTCCGCGTCCGGGTGCTTGACGACTTCGAGCACGCGGCCCACCACGATCTTCGACGTGGGCGGCGCGGCCGGGCGCAGGCCTTCGACTTCGAGGCCGGCCATGGTGAGCGCGTGGGCCAGCTCATCGGTCGTGAGCTTCGGATCGACAAAGCTTCTCAGCCAGGATTCGGGGAATAGCATTTCGTTTTACGTTCCAGACAGATTGAGACCGTCGCGTAGCGTTTTCTCGCGCACTGCCCAAGGGGCTTGAGGTGCTGCGTGCGCTTCGCGAACCGCGGATGCCGTGCGTGGGCCTTCGCGTTTAAGCGAACTGGCGCAAAAAGCGCAGGTCGCCTTCGAAGAACAGACGCAGATCCTGCACGCCATAACGCAGCATCGTCAGGCGTTCGAGGCCGCTGCCGAACGCAAAGCCGATATAGCGCTCCGGGTCGAGGCCCATGTTGCGGATCACGGTCGGATGCACCTGCCCCGAACCCGAGATCTCGAGCCACTTGCCGGCGTTCTTGCCCTGCTCGAACATCATGTCGATTTCGGCCGACGGTTCCGTGAACGGGAAGTACGACGGGCGGAAACGCACCTGGATGTCGTCGCGCTCGAAGAACTTCTTCAGGAAGTCCGAATAGACGCCCTTCAAGTCCGCGAAGCTGATGTTCTCTTCGATCCACAGGCCTTCGACCTGGTTGAACATCGGCGAGTGGGTGGCGTCGCTGTCCACGCGATAGGTGCGGCCCGGCACGATGACCTTGATGGGCGGCGTGTGCGTGCGCGCGTAGCGCACCTGCATCGGGCTCGTGTGCGTGCGCAGCAGGAGCGGCCGGCCTTCGGCGTCCTTGCCGTCCACGTAGAACGTGTCCTGCATCGAACGCGCCGGATGGTTTTCCGGGCTGTTGAGCGAGGTGAAGTTGTACCAGTCGGTTTCGATCTCGGGACCGTCGGCCACGTCGAAGCCGATCGAGCCGAAAATTTGCTCGACGCGCTCCCACGTCTGCATCACCGGATGCAGGCTGCCGGTACCCGTGCCGCGGCCCGGCAGCGTGACGTCGATCGCCTCGGCGGCGAGACGCTGGTTCAGCAGTGCATCGGCAAGCGCCTGGCGGCGCGCATTGAGCGCCGCCTCGACCTGCTGCTTGACGGCGTTGATGCGCGCACCCTCGGTCTTGCGCGTTTGCGCATCGAGCTTGCCGAGGCCCTTGAGCAACTCGGTCAGTGCGCCGGATTTACCGAGAAAACGCGCCTTTTCGTTTTCAAGCGTGTTGACGTCGGGGGCGGAAGCGAACGCGCCTTGCGCGTCGGCGACAATCTGGTCCAGATCCATTGATCCCATCTTTTCAGCGTCAGTGTTTGAGACTTGAGCGGCACAATTCACGTTGTCGGCCACGATGATGACGCACGGGCGCGACGACATGAAGGCACTCGCAGGAAGCGCGCAGATAGCGCTTCACCAACAAAAACGGGGCTCGGTGAGGAGCCCCGTTTTTGTTGCAACATCACCGAGACAACCGGAATGTCTGCTGCAACGAACCTGCGCAATACCTGATACGGCGCTCAGGCAGCGACGGCGGCCTTCACCTGCTTGACGATCGCAGCAAATGCAGCCTTGTCGAACACCGCCATGTCAGCGAGGACCTTACGGTCGAGTTCGATCGAAGCCTTCTTCAGGCCGTTGATGAACACGCTGTAGGTCATGTCGTGCTGACGCACCGCCGCGTTGATACGCGTGATCCACAGTGCGCGGAACACACGCTTCTTGTTGCGGCGATCGCGGTAGGCGTATTGGCCCGCGCGCATGACCGCCTGCTTGGCGATGCGGTAGACGTTATTGCGACGGCCGCGGTAACCCTTGGCCAGGTTGATGATCTTCTTGTGACGGGCCCGTGCGGTAACCCCACGTTTGACTCGAGGCATGAGTAGCTCCTATGAGTTGTCGGTTGAGGATTACGCGAACGGCATCATTGCGCGAACGGACTTCACATCGGCCTCATGAACGGCCGTTGCACCACGCAGATGACGCTTGTTCTTGGTGGTCTTCTTGGTCAGGATGTGACGCTTGAAGGCTTGACCGCGCTTGACGGTACCACCCGGACGAACCACAAAGCGCTTTGCGGCGCTCTTCTTGGTCTTCATCTTGGGCATGACAAAAACTCCATTATTTGATGGACATGGGTGTGCGGTTGGCTCTGGCACGCGCTTTTGACAAACGCCGCTTCGCCCTCAAACCGCCCTTCGAAACCCACTCCACTTGTTTTGGCAGCTGGCTGCTCTATAAAAGACAAGCTTGCCGCCGCTTTCAGGAAAAACGCCCGTTTGCCGCACTGTTCGTGCGGCGCGCGGGCGCCGTTCCGGAACCTGCTTCCCGCCTTCTTCGCGAGAACTGCGAAGAAAACGTCTGACAAAACTGCTGTGACCGCCGCACATGGTTGAATGCGCGGCGCGCCAATCACTTCTTCTTCTTGGGCGAGAGCACCATGATCATCTGGCGCCCTTCCATCTTCGGCATCTGCTCGACCTGACCGACTTCTTCGAGGTCGGTGCGCAGGCGCTCAAGCATGCGCATGCCGATTTCCTGGTGGGCCATTTCGCGGCCGCGGAAACGCAACGTGATCTTCGTCTTGTCGCCGTCGTCGAGGAAGCGGATGAGATTACGCAGCTTGACGTTGTAATCGCCGTCATCGGTACCCGGGCGGAATTTGACTTCCTTGACCTGGATGACCTTCTGCTTGAGCTTGGCCTCGTGCTGCTTCTTCGATTCCTGGTACTTGAACTTGCCGTAGTCCATCAGGCGGCACACAGGAGGCACCGCCTGCGGGGCAATTTCAACCAGATCGACGTCCTGCTGTTCCGACATGCGGAACGCATCGGCCAGCTTTACGATGCCGAGCGGCTCGTTCTCGATTCCGACGAGACGCACCTCGGGTGCAGTGATTTCACCGTTGATGCGATGCGACTTATCCGTAGCGATGTTACGTTTCCTCTAAAAATTAAAAAAACGAGCCGCGCTGCCAGGTGGCTTACTTGAACGTCTTGACGTCTTGCGCCAGACGCTCAGAGAACGCGTCGACAGGCATGACACCCAGATCGACGCCGCCACGGGCACGCACGGCTACCGTTTGTGCTTCACGCTCTTTGTCGCCTACGACAAGCAGGTACGGGACCTTCTCAAGCGTGTGCTCGCGTATTTTATAGCTAATTTTCTCGTTGCGCAAATCGGCCTGAACTCTAACCCCTTGTTTTTGCAACGATTGGGCCAGATTCGCCGCGTATTCGGCCTGACTTTCGGCGATATTCATCACAACCGCCTGCACCGGAGCGAGCCAGGACGGCATTGCACCAGCATGGTGCTCGATCAGAATACCGAGGAAACGCTCCATCGAACCGAGAATTGCGCGGTGCAGCATGATCGGGCGGCGGCGGCTGTTGTCTTCCGCCACGTACTCGGCGCCAAGGCGCTCCGGCAGCACCATGTCGAGCTGCAGCGTGCCGCACTGCCACGAACGGCCGAGCGCGTCCTTGATGTGGTACTCGACCTTCGGACCGTAGAACGCGCCCTCGCCCGGCAACTCTTCCCACTGCAGGCCGCAGGCCGTCAGCGCATCGCGCAGACCCTGCTCGGCGCGGTCCCACGTCTCATCCGTCCCCGCGCGCGAATCCGGGCGCAGCGAGAGCTTGATGTCGATGTGATCGAACCCGAAATCCTTGTAGACGCTCATCGCGAGCGTGTTGAAGGCGATCGACTCACTGATGATCTGGCCTTCCGTACAGAAGATATGCGCATCGTCCTGGACGAAGCCGCGCACGCGCATCAGACCGTGCAGCGCGCCCGACGCCTCGTTGCGGTGGCACGAGCCGAATTCCGCATAGCGCAGCGGCAGGTCGCGGTACGAACGCAAGCCATGGTTGAACACCTGGACGTGGCCCGGGCAGTTCATCGGCTTGACGGCGTAATCGCGCTTCTCCGACTCCGTCGTGAACATGTTTTCACGATAGTTCTGCCAGTGACCCGACGCTTCCCAGAGCGAGCGGTCCATGATCATCGGCGTCTTGATCTCGTCGTAGCCGGCCTCGCGCAGGCGGCCGCGCATGTACTGCTCGACCTGTTGCCAGAGCGTCCAGCCCTTCGGGTGCCAGAACACCATGCCCGGCGACTCGTCCTGCATGTGGAACAGGTCGAGCTGCTTGCCGAGCTTGCGGTGATCGCGCTTCTCGGCCTCTTCGAGCATGTGCAGGTACTGGTCCTGATCTTCCTTCTTCGTCCAGGCCGTGCCGTAGATGCGCTGCAGCTGCTCGTTCTTCGCGTCGCCGCGCCAGTAGGCGCCCGCGACCTTCATGAGCTTGAAAACCTTGAGCTTGCCCGTGGACGGCACGTGCGGGCCGCGGCACAGGTCCGTGAAACCGCCGTGCGCGTACAGCTTGATATCTTCGGCGCCCGGAATCGACTCGATGATCTCGGCCTTGTACTTCTCGCCGATGCTCTTGAAGTAGTCGACCGCATCGCCGCGCGAGACGACACGGCGCGTGACCGGCTCGTCCTTCTTCGCGAGCTCCTGCATGCGCTTTTCGATCTTTTCGAGATCTTCGGGCGTGAAGGGACGGTTGTAGGCGAAGTCGTAGTAGAAGCCGTTGTCGATGACCGGCCCGATCGTGACCTGCGCTTCCGGATAGAGCTCCTTCACCGCGTAAGCCAGCAAGTGCGCCGTGGAGTGACGGATGATGTCGAGGCCGTCGGCATCCTTGTCCGTGACGATGGCGAGCGATGCGTCGCGATCGATCAGCGTCGACGTATCGACCAGCTCGCCGTCGAGCTTGCCGCCGAGCGCCGCCTTGGCGAGGCCGGGGCCAATCGAAGCCGCCACTTCGGCGACCGTGACGGGATGATCGTACTGTCGAACCGAACCATCGGGCAGACGTATCGCAACCATGTTTTTCTCCAGAAGTGCCGTGGAGGCACATCGTATCGTTCGTGGGAACATCCCCGCGAAAATCTCGCGGCGAAAAAAAATGCGGCCCCGCTTTCGAGGGGCCGCATTCACTTTTCAAACCAGATTGCAGGGCGAAAGAGGTCCTCGACTAGCGTCGCTCCGAAGTTGCTTCGGTGAACGTTCGCGGTGTCATAACCGTATCGCCTGTTGCGCTGAGCGCCTTGCTGCACTGAAGCCTCGCCGATACCCTGACGCGGCCTCGATTTCGTTGGTAGGCTCGATTGGACTCGAACCAACGACCCCCACCATGTCAAGGTGGTGCTCTAACCAGCTGAGCTACGAGCCTGAAGAAGAAAGATTGTATGTTGCCACTGCGGACTTGGCAAGCCTTTTTTGCGGCGGGGCACAAAACGCCGGCACGCCCGGCCCACGCCTTGCGCCTTTCAGCCCTTGCGCACCGCCCTGAGCACGCCGCCCACCTCGCCCAGCAGCGCGCAGGCACGCTGGATTTGCGCCGAATTCGAGACCTCGACCGTGAACTGCATGAATGCGGCATTGCGGCGCGACTGCGTCTTCACGCCGATCACGTTCATCTTCTCGCGTGCGAACACTTCCGAGATGTCGCGCAGCAAACCCTGGCGGTCGGTGGCCTCGATCGAGATATCGACCGGGTAGACAGACTGGCCGCGCCCGCCCATCACGTCGGCGGACCAGGTGGTCTGCAGCACGCGCTCGGGCGCGCGACCAGCCATGCGCAGGAAGGTCGGGCAATCGCTGCGGTGAATCGACATGCCCTTGCCGCGCGTGACGAAGCCGCAGATATCGTCGGGCGGCGCCGGCCGGCAGCAGCGCGCGAGTTGCGTGAGCAGCGCATCCACACCCACCACGAGCACGCCCGACGAGCCGCCGTGCGTCACGTTCGCGCCGCTCGCACGCTTGGTGAGTTGCTCCGGTGTTTCTTCCTCCGGCTCGGCGGCGGGCGCGTCGTGCAGTGCCTGCTCGACGTTGCGCAGGCTGAACTCTTCCTTGCCGACCACGCTGAAGAGCTCGTCCGGCGACTTGAAGCCGAGCTTGGCCGCGAGCTGATCGAGATTGACCGACGTGCGCCCCTCGCGCTGCAGCGTCTTTTCCACCATCGCGCGGCCGCTGGCGATGTTCTCCTCTGCGTCGATGGCATTGAACCACGCCCGCACCTTCTGGCGCGCACGCGTGCTGTGCAGATAGCCGAGCTGCGGATTGAGCCAGTCGCGCGACGGACCGCCCTCTTTCACCGTGACGATCTCGA
This sequence comes from Paraburkholderia silviterrae, assembly GCF_004353915.1. Taxonomy (GTDB): domain Bacteria; phylum Pseudomonadota; class Gammaproteobacteria; order Burkholderiales; family Burkholderiaceae; genus Paraburkholderia; species Paraburkholderia silviterrae. Next base: position 309,170 of record NZ_SMRP01000005.1, read on the forward strand.
CGGTCTGGCCGTTGTGCAACTGCGTGTTGAGCGGCACCATCGCGCCGTCCACGCGCGCGCCGCGGCAACGATGGCCGAGCTCGCTATGCAGGTGATACGCGAAGTCGAGCGGCGTCGCGGCCTGCGGCAGCGCGATCACGCGCGCCTGGGGCGTAAGGACGTAGATATGGTCGTCGTCGAGCGTCGCCTGGCGCAATTGCTCCCACGGCTGACGGCCATCGGCTACGTCGTCCTTCCAGGCGAGCAGTTGACGCAGCCACGCGATCTTCTCGTCGTAGGCGCTGCCCGCGTTGAACTGGCCGCCGTAGCCCTTCGAGCCGGCTTCCTTGTAACGCCAGTGCGCGGCCACGCCGTACTCGGCGAATTGATGCATTTCCTGCGTGCGGATCTGCACTTCGAACGCGCGGCCGTCGTCGCCGACCACGACCGTATGCAGCGAGCGATAGCCGTTGGGCTTGGGCCGCGAGATGTAGTCGTCGAATTCCTTCGGCACCGGCTGCCAGAGGTTGTGCACGATGCCGAGCACCGTGTAGCAATCCTTGATATCGCGCACGATCACGCGAAACGCACGCACGTCGTAGAGCTCGGAGAAGTCGATCTCCTTGCCGCGCATCTTCTTCCAGATGCTGTAGATGTGCTTGGGCCGGCCGCTCACCTCGGCTTCGATATGCGCGCAAGCAAGTTCGTGCTGCAGCCGCGCGATGGCCTCGGTCACGTAGCTCTCGCGCTCGACGCGCTTTTCGTCGAGCAGCTTCGCGATGCGCTTGTAGGTGGCCGGCTCCTCGAAGCGGAACGCGAGGTCTTCGAGCTCCCACTTCAGTTGCCAGATGCCGAGCCGGTTGGCGAGCGGCGCGTAGATCTCTAGCGTCTCGCGCGCAATCTCGGGCCCGGGCGTGACCTTGGCTGCCGCGTAATAGCGCAGCGACTGCACACGCGACGCGAGCCTGATCAGCACCACGCGAATGTCTTGCGCGAACGCAAGCAGCATCTTGCGCAGCGATTCCACTTGAGCGCGGCGCGCGGCCTGGGCGTCGCGCCCTTCGCGGCCGGTTTCCGGCACGGTGTTCTGCACCGCCGTGCGCAGGCTCACGCTGCCAAGGCGCAGCAGCTTGCGCACGTCGAATACGAGCTTGACGACCTCGGCGCCGAAGCGCGCTTCAAGCGTGCGCTCCGGGTCATCGAGGTGCGGCGCGATATTGAAGAGCGCCGCCGCCAGCACCGCAGGCGGATCGACGTTCAGGCGGCTCATGATGGACGCCGTGCCTTGCGCGTGCTCGATGAGCGGCTCGCCAGTGGACAGGCGTGCTTCGCCCGCATGCTCGCGCACGAATGCGAGTGCGTCGTCGAGCGATGGGAGCGCGGCGCTCGCGGAGGCTTCTGCGGAAACGGGAGGTACGGTGTCGCTGCTCATGAGACGGCGCCCGCCGGCGTACCGGCCGGGCTGCAAACTACAACAAGACGATAGATGGCGCGTTCAATCGCGCTGCGCAGCCACCACGACGATTTCGACGAGGCATTCCGGATTGGCCAGCTTCGCCTCGACGGTCGCGCGCGGCGGCGTGGCGCCCTGCGCCACCCACTTGTCCCACTCGGCATTCATGCCCGGGAAGTCCTTCATGTCGGCGATATAGATCTGCACCGAGAGCAGCAGCGACTTGTCGCTGTTCGCTTCGCCGAGCAGGCGGTCGATGTGGCCGAGCACTTCGCGCATCTGGCCACCGATGTCCTGGTTCGTGTCCTCGGCGATCTGGCCCGCCAGATAGACCGTGCCATTGTGAATGGCGGTTTCCGAAAGACGCGGGCCGACGTGGTGACGAATGACTGCCATGTGGATTCCTGTTGAGGTGAATGTCTGGATGCGCCCGGCGCGCCCGTGTCGCTATGCCATCAATGCAACCGCGAGGCATCGGCACGCCGGGAAATCCCGATATTATGACCCGCCGACGGGCCCGCCGTCGAAGAAACGCCGCGCAATCCCGATCTGGTCGGCCGCGAGAAATGCCGGCGCATGCCCGACGCCCGCGATCTCGACGCTCGACACCTGCTGGCCGGTCTCGACCATTTTCGCGACAGTCTCGCGCGAGAGCAGATCCGAGAGCGCGCCGCGCACGGCCAGCACCGGCCCCTTGAAGGCCGCGAACGAGCGCCACAGGAACTGTTCGCCCTGCTCGTTCTGTTCAGGCGTGACACCCTTGAAGCCTTCGGAGATACGCGGGTCGTAGCGGTAACGCCATGCCCCGTCCACCTCGTGCAGCAGCGGCGTGTTGATCTCGCGCCATTCCTGCGCAGTGAGCGGGCCGAACGACGCCGCGAGCAGCGCCGCATTGTCGATGCCTTCCTGCAGCGAGCCGAAACGCTGATCCTGGCCCACGTATTCGCCAATGCGCACGAGCGCCGCCGGTTCGATATGCGGGCCGATGTCGTTGAGCAGCATGCGGGCGATGGGAGTATCAGGCAGCCCCGCGAGCGCCATGCCGATCAGGCCGCCCATGGACGTGCCGAACCAGTCCACCTGCTCGGCACCCGTGCGCGCGATGAGCGTGACCATGTCCGCGACGTATTGCGCGACGCCATAGCCACGCGGATCGACGAGCCAGGACGAGAGGCCGCGCCCCACGACGTCGGGGCAGACCACGCGATACGTGCCCGACAACGCTGCCGCGAGCCTGTCGAAATCGCGGCTCGAACGCGTGAGGCCATGCACGCACACCAGTACGCGCGGATTGGCGGAGTCGCCCCATTCGGTGTACGCCATGCGGTGCAGTCCCGAAGGACTGAGGCACTGGACGTAATGCTGACGCGGCACGGCAGACGGTTCAGTCATCGCTCAAGTCTCGCTGGTGGTGCCCGTAGGCTGTGGGGCCATTGTAAACGGCTTTGTGGCACGGGACCGTCGCGTACGCCGCCGCTCGAGGCACATCGGGACACATGGAGCGCGGGCGGCGCCCGCTTGTGGCGGCGCGCTCGCCGCACCCACCCTGGCCACTCGGCCTGGGCCACCCGGCCGAGGTTTCAAACGCGCCCGATCGCGCAAGAATGGCCCCATCCAAAAGCGAAAACGGGCGGGACCGAAGTCCCGCCCGCTGCCATCATGCTTCAGCCAGCCACTACCGCGTTGCCGCGATCACTGCACCGCGCTCACGTCGAGCGGCGCGCCCGTCTTGGCCTTGATTTCGTCCACCGTCACGCCCGTCGCGAGCTCGGTCACCTTCAGGCCCGCGTCGGTCACCTCGATCACACCGAGGTCGGTGATGATCATATCGACCACGCCCACGCCCGTGAGCGGCAGCGCGCACGCATCAAGAATCTTGTGCTGGTCGCCCTTGGCCACATGCTCCATCAGCACAACCACGCGCCCGACGCCCGCGACGAGGTCCATCGCGCCGCCCATGCCCTTGATCATCTTGCCGGGGATCATCCAGTTGGCCAGATCGCCCTTCTCGCTTACCTGCATCGCACCGAGGATCGCGAGATTGATGTGGCCGCCGCGAATCATCGCGAACGAGTCCGCCGAAGAGAAGATCGACGAGCCCGGCAGCGTCGTGACCGTCTGCTTGCCGGCGTTGATCATGTCGGCGTCCACTTCGTCTTCGGTCGGGAACGGGCCAATGCCGAGCAGGCCGTTTTCCGATTGCAGCCACACTTCCATGCCTTGCGGCACGTGGTTGGCCACGAGCGTCGGCAGACCGATGCCGAGATTCACGTAGAAGCCGTCCTGCAGTTCCTTCGCCGCGCGGGCGGCCATTTCGTCACGATTCCATGCCATGGTCGGTCTCCTTTCTTACTTGCTAGCCGCGGCGCGCACGGTGCGTTGTTCGATGCGTTTCTCGGGGTGCGCATTGAGCACGATGCGCTGCACGAAGATGCCCGGCGTATGGATCGCGTCCGGATCGAGCGCGCCGTTCTCGACGATCTCCTCCACCTCGACCACGGTGATCTTGCCCGCCATCGCGCACATCGGGTTGAAGTTGCGCGCCGTGCGGCGATAGATCAGGTTGCCCGACTTGTCGGCCTTCCAGGCCTTCACGAGCGCGACGTCGGCCGTGAGCGAATGCTCGAGCACGTAGTGCTTCTCGCCAAACTGGCGCGTTTCCTTGCCCTCGGCGATGAGCGTGCCGTAGCCGGTGTTGGTGAAGAACGCCGGGATGCCCGCGCCGCCGGCGCGCAGCTTTTCGGCCAGCGTGCCCTGCGGCGTGAATTCGAGCTCGAGCTCGCCCGCGAGATACTGGCGCTCGAATTCCTTGTTCTCGCCCACATAGGACGAGATCATCTTCTTGATCTGGCGTGTCTCGAGCAACTGGCCGAGGCCGAAGCCGTCCACACCCGCGTTGTTGCTGATGCAGGTGATGCCTTTCACGCCCGAATCGCGCAGTGCGCCGATCAGCGCCTCGGGAATGCCGCAGAGCCCGAAACCGCCTACCGCGAACGTCTGTCCGTCCTTGACGATGCCTTCGAGCGCGGCAGCCGCGCTTTGATAGACCTTGTTCATCAGTGTGTCCCTTCCTCGTATGGAAATACGTCGATGCGCTTGTTCGCTGATTTTGTTCGTTCAATGAGTTCGTGCGGGCCGGCGTACTGGTGCAGCGAACGCCCGGACGCCTCATTCTAGTCGTGCCCCGGTGGCGCTGCCGTAAACCCGGCGCTACGCCCGAGCGGCCCTCCGATGGATGCAAAGCGTACGCTGGGCGGGCATTGCGGCACAATACGCAAAACTACATAAAGCCATACCCGTATCACGCCATGCCCGAACCCACTACCGCCGCCACCGCGCTCGACTATCAGACCGCCTTTCACCTCGCGCCCATCGGGCTCGTGCTCGCGCGCGAGCGCATCATCGAGGACTGCAACGAACAGGTGTGTGCCATTTTCCGCTGCCCGCGCGAGGCGCTCGTCGGCCAGTCGTTTTTGGTGCTGTATCCGTCGGAGGTCGAGTTCGAGCGCATCGGCGCGCGCATTCCGCCCATCATGACAGCCCAGGGCAGCTACGCCGACGACCGCATCATGAAGCGCGCCGACGGTGAGCTCTTCTGGTGCCACGTCACGGGCCGCTCGCTCGACCGCGCGGAGCCGCATGCCGCGGGCGTCTGGACCTTCGAGGACCTGAGCGCGACGCGGCGCGTGGCGGTCGAGCTCACGCCGCGCGAGCGCGAAATCGCAGCGCAACTGGTCACGGGCAAGACAAGCAAGCAGATCGGGAAGATTCTCGACATCAGCTCGCGCACGGTGGACATCTACCGCGCGCGGCTCATGCGCAAGTACGACACGGGCAACGCCACCGAATTGCTGCAGCGGCTGCTCGGACATTGAAACGGCATTGAAGCTGGCTTCAAGCTGGCTTCAAGCGGGCTCAAAGCGGGATTGGTGCGGCTTTGACACCGCGCATCGAAGCGGCGCGCACGCCGAACGCAAGGAGAGGAATCAGCGGGCCTTCACGAGCGGCGCGTTTTCGATGGTCGCGCGCAGGCTGTCGGGAATCGGCACGGACTTGCCCGCTTCGTAGTCGATCCAGACGCAGCGCGCATTGCCGCGCGCGTAGACGGTATCGGGATCGTCCACGCGGCGCAGCTCGAAACCGGTATCGAAGCTGCTGCGGCCCGGCTGACCCACCGTCATCGTGCAGACGATATCGCCCGGGTAATGCAGCTGCTTCAGGAAATCCATCGACGCATTGACAATCACCGGCCCCTGCCCGTTGCCACGCTCGCGGCTCTCGCCGGACACGCCGATATGCTCGAACCAGGAGATCCGCACCTGCTCCATGTAGCGGAAGTAGACCGTGTTGTTCACACGGCCGAACGCGTCCATGTCGCCCCAGCGGATCGGCATGGTCATCTCAAAAACGGGATGGTATTCACTCATTGCGCATTGCAGTCTTTGACTTCGACTTCGTATTACCCGAAAGGCGCGAGTCTACGTCGCGCCGCAGATTGGCGCAGCGAAGCCGGCGCGCGCGTGAAGCATTTGTGGCTCACATCAGGGCGAAGCCGTCGTCGGCGGTGATGATCGAGCCGTTCATGAAGGCCGACTCGTCGGCGGCCAGCAGCAGCAACAGGCCGTCGAGATCCGCGGGCGTGCCCACCCGGTGGCGCGGCAGCATCGAGATCAGCTTCTGGCCCTGCTCGGTCGCCCAGTGATGGTGATTGATCTCGGTGTCGATATAACCGGGACAGATCGCATTCACGTTGATGCCGTGCCGCCCCCACTCGAGCGCCATGGCCTTCGTCATGTGCACGACGGCCGCCTTGCTGATGCCGTAGAGGCCGATCTGCGGCAGCACGCTCAAGCCCGCCACCGAAGCGATGTTGATGATGCGGTACGCCGGCTTGGAGCCGCCGCCGTTGCCGCGCATGATCATGCGCTTGGCCACTTCCTGGGCGACGAAGAAGGCGCCTCGCGTGTTGGTGTCGAACACATACTCGAAGTCGGCCGGTGTAACGTCCGCGAGCTTCTGGGTGGTCGAAACACCCGAGTTGTTGACGAGAATGTCGATGGTCCCGGCCTCGGTCTCCGCATGCGCGACCGCCGAGCGGATGCTCTGGTAATCCGTCACGTCGAGCGAAACCACGTGCGCGGCACCGCCGCCGGCCTCGATTTCGGCGCGCAATTCCTTGAGGCGCTCCACGCGCCGGCTCGCCAGCACGACCTTCGCGCCAGCCTGCGAGAGCACCTGGGCAAAACGCTTGCCCAGACCACTCGACGCGCCGGTGATCATCGCCACCTTACCTTCCAGATTGATCGAACGGCCCATTTTCGCTTCCTGTTCAAGGATGAAAGAGCACCGGAATGCACGATCGGCAGCACGCCGGGCATTCTGGCATAAAATAGAACGATCGTGCTAAAGTTGGCCCGTTGGGTTGCGGCCCGGGGAACGTTACCCGACAATACGAACCCGAAAAAGTATTCTAATGGCAAGAGGAGCTTTGATGACCCCCGCAAGTCTTTTGGAGCAATACGGCCCACGCGAGTCGATGGAATACGACGTGGTGATCGTAGGCG
>NZ_SMRP01000005.1:316175-317283 GCF_004353915.1 Paraburkholderia silviterrae
AAAAGGCGTCGAGATCGGCGTATGCGTGCTGGAGAAAGGCTCGGAGATCGGAGCGCATATCCTCTCGGGCGCGGTCATGGACCCGCGCGCCATCGACGAGCTCATCCCCGACTGGAAGGAACAGGGCGCGCCGCTGAACGTGCCCGTGACCGAAGATCAATTTCTTTTCCTCACGGAAGGCGGCGCGAAGGCCGTGCCCAACTGGGCGCTGCCGGACAACTTCAAGAACCACGGCAACTACGTGATCAGCCTCGCAAACGTCACGCGCTGGCTGGGCCAGCAGGCCGAGGCGCTGGGCGTCGAGATCTTCCCGGGGTTTCCGGCTGCCGAAGTGCTCTACAACGACGATGGCTCGGTCAAGGGCGTAGCCACCGGCAACATGGGCGTGGGCAAAGACGGCGAGCCTACCGAGAACTTCCAGCTCGGCATGGAGCTGCACGCGAAGTACACGCTGTTTGCCGAAGGTTGCCGCGGGCACCTGGGCCGTCAGCTCAACGAGAAGCTCAAGCTGGGCAAGGATGCGGACCCGCAGGTTTACGGCATCGGCATCAAGGAGCTGTGGGAGATCGATCCGGCAAAGCACAAGCCGGGGCTCGTGATCCACACGGCGGGCTGGCCGCTTGAGAAGGATACCTACGGCGGCTCGTTCCTCTATCACATCGACAACAACCAGGTGATGGTGGGCTTTGTCGTCGGCCTGGCCTATACGAACCCGTACCTCTCGCCGTTCGAAGAATTCCAGCGCTACAAGACCCATCCGGCGATCCGCAAATACCTGGAAGGCGGCAAGCGCGTTTCGTATGGCGCGCGCGCGATGACGGCGGGCGGGCTGATGTCGCTGCCGAAGCTCGTGTTCCCGGGCGGCGCACTCATTGGCGACGACGCAGGCTTCCTGAACGCGGCGCGCATCAAGGGCAGCCACGCGGCGATCAAGACCGGCATGCTGGCCGCCGAAGCGGCGTTCGATGCGGTGCAGGCGGGCCGCCAGAGCGACGAGCTCACGGCCTACCCGGAAGCGTTCAAGCAGTCGTGGCTGTACACGGAGCTCTACAAGGCGCGCAACTTCAAGCAGTGGATGAGCAAGGGCCTGTACCTGGGCACGCTGATG
>NZ_SMRP01000005.1:317293-420514 GCF_004353915.1 Paraburkholderia silviterrae
CTCGCAGTGCAAGCCGATCGAGTATCCGAAGCCCGACGGCAAGCTCACGTTCGACCGCCTCTCTTCCGTGTTCATTTCCAATACGAATCACGAAGAGAACCAGCCCGCGCATCTGACGCTGAAAGACGAAAGCGTGCCGGTAAACGTGAATCTGCGCACCTATGCAGGCCCTGAAGGGCGCTTCTGCCCTGCCGCCGTCTACGAATTCGTGAAGAACGACGACGGCAGCGATCGCTTGCAGATCAACGCGCAGAACTGCGTGCACTGCAAGACCTGCGACATCAAGGACCCGACGCAGAACATCGTGTGGGTCACGCCGGAAGGTGGCGGCGGGCCGAACTATCCGAACATGTAAGCCCGGAAATCGACAAAAAACCGCCCCTCGGGGCGGTTTTTCCGTTTCATGCGTCCGTGATACGCACTGCGCAAGGCAGGCGTGCGATCAGCTTGCAGCCAACGCCTCCAGCCGCGCCCTCACGCGCGCGAGAGCCGGCCCCCAGTCGCCCACCGCCGGCTGCCGGAACAGTTCGATCGAATCGTACCAGGGCGTACGCGCCATTTCGCTGCCCCAGAACCACGCGGAAACACGGTCGATGAGCAGACTCGTCGGCGCCCCGAGCGCACCGGCCAGATGCGCCGGGCCGCTGTCGATCGTCACCACGTGGTCGACGCTCGCGATCAACGCCGCCACGTCGTCGAAACCGGCGTCGAACTGCCCGGTCGGGTCGACGAAATTCGCGCCGCGCGCGCGCCATGCCTCGACGGCCGCGCCGCGCCCCGGCGACAACGCGAAGAATGTGACGCCCGGCACCGAAAGCAGCGCGCCGAGTTCGGCGTCCGGAATCGAGCGGCGCGCGTCGCGCACATGCGCTGGATTGCCGTTCCAGACCAGCGCGACCGAGCGCGCGCCAGCGGGCGTGGCTTGCGCGACGCGCGCACGCCAGGTTTGAACGCGCGCCGGGTCGGCGCGCAAATACGGCGCGCCCCACCCCGCCGGATCGAACACGCCCAGCCGCAACGGCAGGCTCATCAGGCCGCAGTGGTAGTCGGGATGCGTGATCAGCGCGGCTTCCAGCGCCACATCCGGCGGCAGCATGCGCTCGAACAGATGCCGCATCGGCCCGGCATAGCCGAGAACCACGCGCCCGCCTTCGCGGCGCGCGCGTTCGGCAAGCGGCGCGAGGAAACGGAACGCCCACAGGCAATCGCCGTTGCCCTGCTCGCCGTAGACCACGAGCGTGCGGCCCGCCAGCGACTCTCCCCGCCACGGCGCGCCAATCGAGGCAAGCGCGGTGCGTGCGCCGTTGCCGTCGCCCTCGAGTTCGAGGCGCGCCTCGTAGTGCTCCCAGCCTTGGGCATAACGCCCCGAGCGCATCTCCAGCTCCGATAGATCGAAGCGCGCGTGCGAACTCTCTGGCTTGAGCGCGAGCACCTCGCGCAACAGCGCCTCGCCTTCGGCAAAGCGCGTCTGCTCCTTCACGCAGAGCGCGAGCTTGTGCAGGACGACGGGATGATTCGGCACGATGCGCGCCGCGGCGCGCAATAGTTGCTCGGCAGCCGCAAAGTCGTTGCGCGCCTGCGCGGCCGCCGAGCGCCAGACGAGCGCATTCACGTCGTGCGGATCGCGCTTGAGCAGCACCGCGCACGACGCCTCCGCGAGCGGCCACTCGCGCGTGACGAAAGCCGTCTGCGCGAGCTCATGCATGAGTTTCGGATCGACAAAGGGGTCGAGTTGCGCGGCGCGCGTGAGGGCCAGCAGCGCCGCGCGCATGCCGTCGATAGCGCCGCCGGCCCGCGCATGCAAGGCGCGGCCGAGCGCGAGCCAATCGGTTGCGCGCGCATCGGCCCGCGCAACGCGGGCTAGTAGCGGCGCGAGCGGATCGTCGGCCGAAGCCGGCGACGGCAGCCTCACACCCGCGGGAAGCGCAAGCACCGGGTTTGCCTCCCGCGCGGCAATCAGACGTCGCTGGCCGGAATTTTCGGCGTCGTCACGACAACGTCGCCGTTCTGCGCGCGATGGCGCAGCGCATGGTCGATCAGCACGAGCGCGAGCATCGCCTCGGCGATGGGCGTCGCGCGGATGCCCACGCATGGGTCGTGGCGGCCAAAGGTCTCGACCGTCGCCGGCTCGCCCGTCTTGTCGATCGAGCGGCGCGCCGTGCGGATGCTCGACGTCGGCTTGATGGCGATCGAAACGGTGATGTCCTGCCCCGTCGAAATGCCGCCGAGCACACCGCCCGCGTGATTGCTGTGAAAGCCGCCGGGCGTGAGCTCGTCGCCGTGCTCCGAGCCGCGCTGCGCCACGCTGGCGAAGCCCGCGCCGATCTCGACGCCCTTTACGGCATTGATGCCCATCATGGCGTGCGCGATGTCGGCGTCGAGGCGGTCGAACAGCGGTTCGCCCCAGCCCACCGGCACGCCGCTTGCCACCACGTCGATGCGCGCACCGATCGAGTCGCCGTCCTTACGCAGCGCGTCCATATAGGTTTCGAGCTGCGGCACGACATCTGCATTCGGGGCAAAGAACGGGTTTTCGGGCACGTGCTTCCAGTCGACGAACGGCACGTCGATCTCGCCGAGCGCGCTCATGCAGCCGCGCACCTCCACGCCAAAGCGCTCGCGCAGCCACTTCTTCGCGACGGCACCCGCCGCGACCGTGGGCGCCGTCAGACGCGCCGACGAACGGCCGCCGCCGCGATAGTCGCGGATGCCGTACTTCTGCCAGTAGGTGTAGTCGGCGTGGCCCGGACGGAAAGTCTCTACGATATTGCCGTAGTCCTTGCTGCGCTGGTCGGTGTTGCGGATCAGGAGCGCGATGGGCGTGCCCGTCGTCACGCCCTCGAACACGCCCGAGAGAATCTCGACCTTGTCCTCCTCCTGGCGCTGCGTGACGTGGCGCGAGGTGCCCGGACGGCGGCGGTCCAGGTCGATCTGGATGTCGGCTTCGGTGAGCGCCATGCCGGGCGGGCAGCCGTCGATGACACAGCCGATGGCCGGGCCGTGGGATTCGCCGAAGGTGGTGACGGTGAAAAGCGTACCGAGCGTGTTGCCGGACATGGCGGTCGTCCAAAGTGAATCGGGGAATCCAGCATTATGCCAGCCCGCGCAGCGGCCCGCCCGGCTCGACCGTGCGCGGCACGTCCCGCTGCGCTCAGCGCCGCGCGCCCCGCAGCTCGGCCACCGTCCGCTGCAACTCGTCGACCTTCACGTCGCCGGGCGCCACCGGCTCGCCCACCGCCAGCGTGAGCCGGCTCGTCAGCCCGCGCCGCACCGGCCGCTCCTGGCCCGAGGCCGCATGCCGCGAGAACACGCTGCCCCACAGGCCGCGCAGTGCCATCGGCACGACCGGCGCGGGGTGGCGCTCGAGGATCTGCGTCACGCCGTGGCGGAACGGATTCATGTCGCCGGTTTTCGTCAGCTTGCCTTCGGGAAAGATGCAAACGAGATCGCCCTCGGCGAGCGCTTCGGCGCAACTGTCGTAGGCCGCCGCGAGCATCGCCGCGTCCTCGTGCGCGGGCGCGATCGGGATCGCCTTCGCGTGCCGGAACAACCAGCCGAGCAGCGGCGAGCGGAAGATCTGGTGATCCATCACGAAGCGGATCGGCCGCGGGCTCTCGGCCATGATGACCACGGCATCGACGTAGCTCACGTGATTGCAGACCAGCACCGCCGCGCCCTCGGCCGGAATGCGCTCGGCATGGACGAGCCGCACGCGATAGACGGTATGCACGAGCACCCACGCCGCGAAGCGCAGCAGAAACTCGGGCACCAGCGTGTAGATGTAGGCGGCCACGACGATGTTGAGCAGCGCGGTCGTGAGAAAGATGCCTGGAATGCCGACGCCCGCGGCCGTCAGCGCCATCGCCATGAGCGCCGAGACGATCATGAAGAGCGAGTTGAGAATGTTGTTCGCGGCGATGATGCGCGCGCGATGACTAGGCGCGCTGCGGCTCTGGATCAGCGCGTAGAGCGGCACGCTGTAGAAGCCGCCGAACATCGCGAGCAAGAACAGATCGGCCAGCACGCGCCAGTGAGCGGGCGTGCGCACGAACTCGCCCACCGAAAGCAGATGCGGCGCCGTGGGCAGCGCATGGCTCGCGAAGAACAGGTCGATGCCAAACACGCTCATGCCGATCGAGCCGAGCGGCACGAGACCGATCTCGATGCGCCGCCGCGAAAGCCGCTCGCATAGCAGCGAGCCGAAGCCGATGCCGAGCGAGAACATGGCGAGCAGCAAGGTCACGACGTCGGGATCGGCCGACAGCACGTCCTTCGCGAAGTTGAAGAACGAGGCCAGAAAGGTCGCGCCGACGAACCACAGCCACGAAATCCCTAGCAGACTCAGGAACACGGTGCGGTTGCCATGCGCGAGGCGCAGGTTGCGCCAGGTCTCGGAAAACGGATTCCAGTTGATCTGCAGCTCCGGCTGCGGCGGCGCGCAGGGCGGCACGAACGCGCTGGCCACGCGGCCGATCAGCGCGATGCCGATGCACATGCCGCCGAGCCACCACGCGCCCACCGGCGGCCCGGCCAGGGCCTGAGCGGAAGCGCCATCGGACGCACCGATGCCGGCCGCGATGCCACCCACGATCGTCCCGATCAGGATCGCCACGAAGGTGCCCATCTCCACGAGCCCGTTGCCGCCGACGAGTTCGTCTTCCGCGAGTTTTTGCGGCAGATACGCGTATTTGACGGGCCCGAACACGGTGGAATGCACGCCCATCAGGAAGGTGCACAGATAGAGCAGCGGCGCGCTGTGCATCCAGAAGCCCGCAGCGCCGATCAGCATCACCGCGATCTCGAAGGTCTTGACCCAGCGCGTGAGCACGGCCTTGTCGAACTTGTCGGCGATCTGCCCCGACGTGGCGGAAAAGAGCACGAACGGCGCGATAAAGATGGCCGAGATCAGGAACGCCACCGTCTTCGGATCGACGCCCGAAAAGCGTGCCGCCTGATAGGTCACGAGCGACGTGAAGCCGATCTTGAAGAGGTTGTCGTTCATCGCGCCGAGGAACTGCGTCCAGAAGAACGGCGCGAAGCGGCGCTGGCGCAGCAGCGCGAACTGCGAGCCATGACTGCTCGCTTCACGGGCCGCGCGCTGCGCGACGGGCATCGGACTTTCGCTCATTGAATCGGATTTATGCCGTAGGAATTGGATGCCAGACGTGAAAAAGCGCGCTTCACGCGCGCTTTTCAAGCGGGTTTATGCGGGCTCGTGCGGCTGTGCCTCGCTGTGCGCCTCGCGCGTGATTGCGCGCGCAGCACCGGGATCAACGCCCCGAATGTTGTTCCTCTTCGGGCCAGTCGCGAATATAGGCCTTGAGCAGCTTGTTTTCGAAGCCCTGTGCCTCCACCACCGCCTTCGCGACGTCGTAGAACGAGATCACGCCCATGAGCGAGCGGCTTTCCATGACGGGCAGATAGCGCACGTGATGCTCGAGCATCATGCGGCGCACTTCGTCGACCTCGGTTTCGGGCGTGCAGGTAATGGGATGGTCGTCCATGACCTTGCGGATCGTGGTGGTGCCGACGCTGCCGCCGTTCGTGCGCAGCGTGAGAATGATTTCGCGGAACGTGAGCATGCCGACGAGGTCGCCATACTCCATGACCACGAGCGAGCCGATATCGTGCTCGGCCATGGTGTTCACCGCGTCATGCAGCGACGTGTCGGGCGTAACGGTGTAGAGCGTATTGCCCTTGACTTTGAGAATGTCGCTCACACGCATGATGTGTCTCCTGTGCCGATGGGCCCGGTAGTTAAGTGCCGGACCTCATCGCATGCAAAAAATGTTGTCGGCGATATCGCCAATCGTTGGGGGACATGCTGAAAAGAAATTCCTGCCTCTTTTCGATGCTATCGGAAAGGCCTGCAAAAGGAAAGACGCGCCAAAGCCGGCCGAAAGGCGCAAATCCGGCCAGAAACGCCCTGCTCCAGTGCTCAAACTGGCGGAATTTTCGCGAACCGGGCAGTGTCTTGCCGGCCATTTACCCTATGTCTTGTGGCCAGCAAGCGACGCTCCCGAGCGCCCGCGCGCCGCGGCCGGCAAGCCGGCGCCCCCCGCCGCCCGCCCTCGCGATGCGTCCCCGGCGGGCACTGGCCGATGTTACGATGCCAGCACCTTTCACCCGACGCCGGTTCGCGCCGGCCGTGCTGCCACGATGTCCGACCCACGCTTCGACACGCTCGCGCTGCATGCCGGCGCCGCGCCCGACCCCGTTACCGGCGCCCGCGCGACGCCGATTTATCAGACCACGTCGTTCGCGTTTCGCGACACCGACCACGCCGCGGCGCTCTTCAACATGGAGCGCGCGGGCCACGTGTACTCGCGCATCTCGAACCCCACGGTCGCCGTGTTCGAAGAGCGCGTCGCCGCGCTCGAAGGCGGCGCGGGCGCGATCGGCACCGCGAGCGGCCAGGCGGCGCTGCATCTGGCGATCGCCACGCTGATGGGCGCGGGCGCGCATATCGTGGCGTCCACGGCGCTCTACGGCGGCTCGCACAACCTGCTCGACTACACGCTGCGCCGCTTCGGCATCGAAACGACCTTCGTGAAGCCAGGCGACCTGGACGCCTGGCGCGCTGCGCTGCGCCCCAACACGCGCCTGCTGTTCGGCGAGACGCTGGGCAATCCGGGGCTCGATGTGCTCGATATCGCCCGCGTCGCGCAAATCGCTCACGAGCACCGCGTCCCGCTGCTCGTCGACTCGACCTTCACGACGCCGTATCTGCTGCGCCCGTTCGAGCACGGCGCCGATTTCGTCTACCACTCGGCCACGAAATTCCTGGGCGGCCACGGCACGACCATCGGCGGCGTGCTGGTGGACGGCGGCACCTTCGACTTCGAAGCCTCCGGCCGCTTTCCCGAATTCACCGAGCCCTACGCGGGCTTTCACGGCATGGTGTTCAGCGAGGAAAGCAGCGTCGCGCCGCTCCTCCTGCGCGCGCGCCGCGAAGGCCTGCGCGACTTCGGCGCGTGCCTGCATCCGCAGGCCGCGTGGCAGCTCCTGCAAGGCATCGAGACGCTGCCGCTGCGCATGGAGCGGCATGTGGCGAACACGCGGCGCATCGTCGAATTTCTCGATGCACACGACGCCGTACAGTCGGTGGCCTGGCCCGAGCTGCCGCAGCATCCCGACCACGCGCTCGCCAAGCGCCTGCTGCCGCGCGGCGCGGGCGCCGTGTTCAGTTTCGACCTGGCGGGCGGCCGCGCGGCGGGCAAGCGCTTCATCGAGTCGCTCTCGCTCTTCTCGCATCTGGCGAACGTGGGCGACGCGCGCTCGCTCGTGATCCACCCCGCCTCCACCACGCACTTCCACATGGACGAGGCCGCACTCGCCGCGGCGGGCATTGGCGCGGGCACGATCCGCCTTTCGATCGGCCTCGAAGACCCCGACGACCTGATCGACGATCTCAAGCGCGCGCTCAAGGCGTCGCAGAAAGCGGCCACCGCCGCCAAAGCCGCAGCGGGCAAGGAGGCGTCATGATCGTCGACGTAGCGGGCCTTGCCGTCTACGCCTACACGGGCGGGCGCCCATTCGATCCGGCCCGGCCGGTGGCGGTGTTCGTCCACGGGGCGCAGCACGATCACAGCGTGTGGGCGCTGCAGTCGCGCTATTTCGCCCATCACGGCTTCAGCGTGCTGGCCGTTGACTTGCCGGGCCATATGCGCAGCGCGGGTCCGGCGCTCACGAGCATCGGCGCACTCGCCGACTGGCTCGACGCCTTGCTTGCGGCGCTGAAGGTCGATGCGGCGTTCGTCGCCGGGCACAGCATGGGCTCGCTCGTGGCGCTCGAATTCGCCGCGCGCCACCCCGAGCGCGCCGCGGCCATCGCGCTGCTCGCCACCGCCATTCCGATGGCCGTCTCTCCCGCGCTGCTCGAGGCCGCGCGCGAGCGCGAGCCGGAAGCCATTGCGCTCGTGAACGCGTGGTCCCATTCGACGCTCGCGGCCAAGCCTTCGAACCCCGGCCCCGGCTTCTGGCTGCGCGGCATGAACCGGCGGCTGATGGAGCGCGTCGCGGCGTCAGGCGAGCCACAGCTCTTTCATACCGACTTCGCGGCCTGCAACGCCTACGAGGACGGCCTCGCGAGCGCGGCCAAGGTGCGTTGCCCGGTGCGCCTGATTGTCGGCCAGCGCGACATGATGACCCCGCCGCGCGCGGCCGGCGCGCTCGCGAAGGCGCTCGCGCAGGCGGGCGTCGCGGTCGATACGGTCACGCTGGACGCAGGGCACGCGCTGATGACGGAGCAACCCGACGCAACGCTCGACGCGCTCTACGGTTTTGCTGTGCAACAAGGGCCACGGGTGGGGAACGGCTGACTGGACTATTGCAGAGCCGGCCGGCAAGCGCCGCACGCATGAGCACCTGATTCTGCCGCCCAAGCCGGCGGGTCTGTCCTGCGGCCCGGCTGGCGACAACGCGATTGCCCCCACCCGTGTCGGCCCGGGTTGCACGGTCGTTCGGAACGCCGCAGAATAGGCCGATGAGCGACCCTTGCGCAGCAGCACGCACCGCGCAAAGGAGGAGACGATGAGTCACCCCACCCATACCGAGCACTTCGCGAATTTCGCGCAGTTCTATCCGTTCTATCTGAGCGAGCACAGCAACCTCATGTCGCGGCGGCTGCATTTCATCGGCTCGCTGGGCGTGATCGGCTGTGTCGCCATGGCGATCGCCACGGGCGACTGGCTCTGGCTGCCCGCCGCCGTGCTATGCGGCTATGGGTTTGCCTGGATTGGCCATTTCGCGTTCGAGAAGAACCGCCCGGCCACCTTCCGCCATCCCATCTACAGCCTGATGGGCGACTGGGTCATGTTCTCGGATATCTGCCGCGGCAAGATAACGATCTAGCCGATCGTTACGTCTAATGGCCGCCGCCCGGCTGGATGACGGGCGGCGCCCGATTCCCTTCAAGCCGCCGGGTGTGGCAGCGCCGGCGATTCGCCACCCGCCTCTGCACGACGAACCAGCTCGCGCCGCGCCGCCAGCAGCGAGGCGAGCGAGATCGAGAGTTTGTCGTTTTCGAGCGCGCCGAGCAGCGTGGCCGCGTCGATATCGCTCGATTTGAGTTGATACGCCAGCTCCTTGCGATCGATCACGAAGCGCGCGTAAATGCGCTCCACCGAGATCCGTGCGGGGTTTGCAACGAGCACGTAGTGCGGCTTCTCGCCGTCCTTTTCCAGCCGCCCGATCAGTTCGTCCTCTTCCAGATCCGCCACGATCCGCGTGACGGTCGCGAGCTCGCGCCGCAGCAGTTGCGCGAGCTGCTCGGCGGTGCTGCCCGGCTGGCCCGCATCGCGCGCATCCGCGAGCCCCGCGAGCAACTCGAGCGCGTCGAGCAGATCGCTGCCCGGAAAGCGCGGCCGGTTGAAGCGTCCGGTGCGGATCTCAGGCAACGCCGAGGTGATCATCGCGCCCACGAGCGTGATGAACCAGCTCAGATACATCCATAACAGGAACATGGGCGCCGCCGCGAACGCGCCGTACACCGCCGTATAAGTGGGGATGCGCCGCACGTACAGGCCGAAGCCCCGCTTGGCCAGCTCGAACGCGACAGCCGCCGCAACGCCGCCCACCACCGCGTCGCGCCACTCCACGCGGCAGTTGGGCAGATAGACGTAGAGCATCGTGAACGCGAGCGCCGTAAGCGGCACCGAAGCGCTGATGAGCAGCCAGTCGAACAACATCGACACATGCTGCTCGGTGGCAAGCGCGGCCGAGCGCGTGAACAGGTACGACGAGATCGAGAGGCTCACGCCGATCAGGATCGGCCCGAGCGTGAGAATGGCCCAGTACACCAGCACGCGCTGCGCGAACGGGCGCGCCTTGCGCACGCGCCAGATCACGTTGAAGGCCGACTCGACCGTCATCATGGTCATGACGGAGGTGACGAACAACACGATCATGCCCATCGTCGTGAGGCCCTTGGCCTTCGACGCGAACTGATTGAGGTACATGAAGATCTGGCTGTTGATCTGCGCCGGCATCAGGTGGTCGGCGAGAAAGCCCTGCAGCGAGTTCTGGAACGACGCGAAGATGGGAAATGCGGTGAACAGCGCGAACGCGACCGTGGCGAGCGGCACGAGCGAGAGCAAGGTGGTGAACGTGAGGCTGCCCGCCACTTGCGGAATGCGGTCTTCGCGGCTGCGCCGCGCGGCGAAGCGCGCGAGCCGCTTCACGATATCCAGATCGATCCGTAGTGTCGACAACACGTCCATTGGCCTGCCTTCTCCAGACGGCGCGCCACATTTCCGGCAAAACTCGCGGAAAACTGGCGGCGAACCCAACCCCTATAATATCCCGTCCACCGACGAGGCCCGATGAAACCGATTCTTGTGCTCTACTACAGCCGCCATGGCGCCACCCGCGAGCTCGCACGCGCCATCGCCCAGGGCATCGACAGCGTGCCGGGCTCCGAAGCGCGCGTGCGCACGGTGCCGCCCGTATCCACGGTCTGCGAGTCCAGCGCGCCCGACATCCCCGACGACGGCCCGCCCTACGTGGAGCTGCGCGATCTCGAGGAGTGCGCCGGCCTCGCGCTCGGCTCGCCCACGCGCTTCGGCAACATGGCCGCGCCGCTGAAGTATTTCCTCGACGGCACCACGCCGCAATGGCTCTCGGGCGCGCTCGCCGGCAAGCCCGCTTGCGTCTTCACGTCCACCGGCAGCCTGCATGGCGGCCAGGAAAGCACGCTGCTCTCGATGATGCTGCCGCTCCTGCATCACGGCATGTTGCTCGTGGGCATTCCCTACACCGAAAGCGCACTCACCTCGACGCAAAGCGGCGGCACGCCCTACGGCGCGTCGCATCACGCGCGCGCGGACGGCCGCAGCCACGGCCTCACCGCCGACGAAAAGACGCTTGCCGTAGCGCTCGGGGTACGGCTCGCGCGTGCCTCGCTGGCGCTCTCGCAAAGCGAGCGGCCGTGACGGACAGCCCGCGCGACGCGCACAGCGAAACCCGCGGCGCGGGCGCCGGGCGTATGGGTCCGGTGTCGCACGCATCGAGTGCGCCGCACGTAGTGCACCCTGCGCGCGGCGCACGGCCGCGCACTTTACCGCCATCGGGACATTTGCGGCACGAAAACGCGCCCGACAACGCCACCGAGCCGCCAATGCCAACGTCAACATCAACTTCGCCGGCACGCATGCCAGCCGACATCGCCGGGCGCCGCCCCGCCGCTTTAGGCGCGTTCGTCACGCTCGCCGCGCTCACGCTCCTGTGCATCGCGTGGGAATGGCGGCTCGCGCCGCTGCGTCCCGGCGGCAGCGCGCTGATACTCAAGGCGCTGCCGCTTGCCGCCGCGCTGCCCGGCGTGCTGCGGCGCCGCCTCTACACGCTGCAATGGGCGTCGATGCTGGTGCTGCTCTACTTCGCCGAAGGCATCGTGCGCGGCATGACCGACCCCGCGCCCGGCAACCTGCTCGGCTGGATCGAAGTCGCGCTGGCACTCGGGTTCTTCGGATGCGCGCTCGCCTATGTCGCGCCCTTCAAGCGCGCCGCACGGCGCGCCAGGCGCGAAGGCGCATGACACGTTGATGCAAGCGCCGCGCGAAAGCGCTTCGCCGCACGGTTCGACTTGGGGTCATTTGTGCCCGACTTGGGGTCTGGCGTTGGCGTTCGACTTGGGGTCTGCCGCTCGTGTTCGATTCAGGGTCTGCCGCTTGTTCCAGCAAATCGAGTCGACTCGAATCGGCAACGCATCACCGGCCTGGCCGCCCGCGCCCACCCGCAGCCCCTGCCCGCGTCTGCCCCACCCCTTTCCCCCGGCGTGTCAAACTAACTGTTTAGCCAGAAATCCTGTCCGCGTCCCGGCTGCCGAGTGCAGGCACGCTCTCGCACCGCCGCCTCGCCCCGGAGACGACTCACCCGCCATGACCGCAAGCACCGCACTCGCCCCGCAAATCTTCCTCGACGCCTGCGCCGCCGCCATCGGCGCGCAGCACGTGCTGACCGACGCCCACGACACCGCGCCCTACCTTGCCGACTGGCGCAAGCGCTACCAGGGCGCCGCGTGCGCCGTGCTATGTCCCGCGAGTGCCGAAGAAGTCGCCGCCATCGTGAAGCTCGCGCACGAACATCGCATCGCGCTCGTGCCGCAGGGCGGCAACACCGGCCTCGCGGGCGGCGCGACGCCCGACACGAGCGGCCGCGAGGCGGTGCTCAGCCTGCGCCGCCTGAACCGCGTGCGCGAGATCGATGCGCACAACAACACGATCACCGTCGAAGCGGGCGTGATTCTCGCGGAGATCCAGGCGCGCGCCGCCGAGGCCGGGCGCCTGTTCCCGCTCTCGCTCGCCGCCGAAGGCAGTTGCACGATCGGCGGCAATCTCTCGACCAATGCGGGCGGCACCGGCGTGCTGCGCTACGGCAACACGCGCGAGCTATGCCTCGGCCTCGAAGTCGTGACGCCGCAAGGCGAGCTCTGGGACGGGCTGCGCGGCCTGCGCAAGGACAACACGGGCTACGATCTGCGCGACCTCTTTATCGGCGCGGAGGGCACGCTCGGCATCATCACCGCCGCCGTCATGAAGCTGCATCCGCAGCCGGCCGCGCGCGTCACGGCGCTCGCGGGACTCGCATCCGCCCACGCCGCGCTCGACTTCCTCGCGCTTGCGCAGCGCTTTGCCGGCCCGCTCCTCACCGGCTTCGAGCTGATGTCGGACTTCTGCATGCAACTGGTCGGCCGGCATTTCCCGCAGCTGCGCTACCCGTTCCAGCAGCGCCACGCACAAGTCGTGCTGCTCGAACTTTCCGATAACGAGAGCGAGGAACACGGGCGCGCGCTCTTCGAGCGCCTCATGGAAGCGGCGCTCGAAGAAGGCCTCGTGGAGGACGCCGTCGTCGCGGAAAGCCTCGCTCAGTCGCAGGCGTTCTGGAACATCCGTGAGCACATTCCGCTCGCGCAGGCGCAGGAGGGGTTGAACATCAAGCACGACATCGGCGTGCCGATCTCGCGCATCGGCCATTTCATCGAGGAAACCGACGCCGAGATCGCGCACACGGTGCCGGGCGCCCGCATGGTCACGTTCGGCCACCTCGGCGACGGCAATCTGCACTACAACGTGCAGGCGCCCGAGGGTGGCGACCCGCAGCGTTTTCTCGCGGAACACGAGAAGACCCTGAACCGCATCGTCTACGACAGCGTCGCGCGCCACCGCGGCACGATCAGCGCGGAGCACGGCCTCGGCCAATTGAAGGTCGACGAGAGCGCGCACTACAAGAGCGAAGTCGAGCTCGCGCTGATGCGCGCGGTGAAGACCGCGCTCGATCCGCTGAATCTGATGAATCCGGGCAAGGTATTGCGCTGAACGCGCGGGGAGGCGAAGTGAAGGTCCGTGTGCTATCCGACCTGCATCTGGAATACGACGAGCCGGACACGATCCCGCACGCGCAGGCCGACCTCGTCGTGCTCGCGGGCGACATCCACAATCACGGGCTCGGCTTGCGCTGGGCGGCTGAAACGTTCGACCCGCAGGTGCCCGTGATCTATGTGCCGGGCAATCACGAGTACTACGACGGCGAACTCGGCGCGCTCGAAGCGGCCATGCGCGACGCCGCCGCGACGCTCGACAACGTGCACTACCTGAACAACGGGACTTATGTCGATCCGGCGGGCCGCTTTCGTGTGCTCGGCACGACGCTGTGGGCGGATTTCACGCTCTTCGGCGCCGACGATCCGGCGCGCGATGCTGCGATCGAGGCGGCGAGGCGCGTGATGCTCGACTTTCGCGGGCTGATTCAGGTCTCGTGGCCCGCGAGCCCCGAGGCCGCCGCGCGCGACTTCACGCCCGCGGACTCGATCGCCCTGTACGCGCAGGCACGGGCATGGCTCGAAGCGGAGCTGGCGAGGCCGTTTGCCGGCAAGACGGTCGTCGTCACGCATCATGCGCCGCATCGGCTGAGCCTCGCGGCGCGCTATGCGGACGATCTGGTGTCGGCGGGTTTCGTGAGCGATCTGGGCGCGCTGATGGGCCCACCCGCCGCGCTCTGGGTGCACGGCCACACGCATACGTGCTTCGACTACACAGTGGGCGGCACACGCGTGGTGTGCAACCCGCGCGGCTATCGCGACCGGCGTACCGGCCAGCCGGAGAATCCGGCCTTCGCGTGGGACAAGGTCGTGGAAATTTGAGCGCCGCGCCGCCCGGTGGAAACGGGCCTGGCAGGCGCAGCGGGCACGGCCGGTGGCAGCGCCCGCTCGAGACTTTCAGCGGACGATCAGCGCTGGCCGCGCGCGCGGTCGGCGGCGCGCTGGGCGCGCAGTGTGACGGGCTGAAGCTGGGCGCGGCGCATGCGCAGCAAGTCGCGTGATGCGGCGATGCCGATCAGGCCAATCATCACGGCGATGCCGAACATCAGATGCGTATCCATGGAAAACCTCGGGTTCTGGCGGATTGACGTTTCAGATCCGCTACCTTATCAAGCCGTCGCGTTGGCGTGCGTAAGGAAGTGTTGCCATAACCCGAAGCTGTAACAGGCTGTCACCGCGCGCTGTCAGCCTTGCATTCGCCGTCGATCAGGTCCGCGCGAACTGCCGCAATTCGGCCTGATCTTCGGCCAGCGTCGCGGGCAGTTTCTCGCGCAGCAACTCGACCCATGTGCGGATCTTCGCGTCGAGATACTGGCGCGACGGATACATCGCGTAGACATTCATCTCCTGCGATTTGTATTCGGGCAGGATCCACACGAGCTCGCCGCTGCGCAGCCCGCTGATGGCCGAATAGATCGGCAGCAGCCCGACGCCCATCCCCTCGCGCACCGCCACTGCCAGCGCTTCGGCGACATTCACCTTGAACGTGGCGGCGCCGAGGTCGATCGTTTCGTCGCCGCCTGGCCCCGTGAAATCCCATTGCGACGCCGGAAACACCGGCGTCACCATCTGCAGGCAGCGATGCTTCGCGAGGTCGCGCGGCGTCTGCGGCACGCCGTGGCGCTCGAGGTAGGCCGGCGACGCGCACGCAATGCTGAACGCGCTCGTCAAGCGCTGCGAGACGAAGCCCGAATCCGGCAGATCGGTGGCCAGCACGAGCGCGACGTCGTAGCCCTCGTCGAGGAGGTCCGGCATGCGCTGGGCGAGCGTGAGGTCTACGTACACGTCCGGATACCGCTGTTGATACTGCCCCACTGCCGGCACCACGTAGTGCTGGCCGAAGCTCGTCATGGCATGGACCTTGAGCTTGCCGGAGGGACGCGCATGCGCGTCGCCAGCTTCGGCCTCGGCCTGGTCCACATAGGCCAGGATCTGCTCGCAACGCTGCAGATAGCGCTCGCCGGCCTCGGTCAGCGCGATGCGGCGCGTCGTGCGGTTCAGGAGCCGCGTGCGCAGATGAGCCTCCAGATCGGAGACCGCGCGCGACGCGTAAGCCGTGGTCGTATTCAGGTACTGGGCGGCGCCGGTGAAGCTGCCGGCCTCGACCACCCGCACGAATACCCGCATGTTCTGAAGCGTATCCATAACAATCCTTTAGCTGACTGACGAATTGTTACACATTTCGCAAAGGCTATTATCTCATATCTCGTAAGAATGCCTTGCATCCTTACCGGTTATTCGCCAATCAAGCAAAAAATATAATGTCGTACGTCAATCTACGCATGGAAAAGGAGTAAATCGTGCAGTCTCCGGTACCGAAAGGACTAGTCGCACTCACGGTTCTTACGTTCTCGTTGATAATCGCGGGCTGCGCCAGTACCGGGGGAATCGCACCGCAAGCGAAGCACACGGATGCCTCCGAGCTCGACGCCGGCTCGGCCATCCGCGCCGCCAACACGGACGCGCAATGGCCCGCCAGCGACTGGTGGCGCGGCTACAACGACCCGCAGCTGAACGCATGGATCGAAACCTCGATCGCAGGTAACCCGTCGCTCGCGGCCGCGCAGGCACGCGTGCGCGAAGCGCGTTCGATGGCCGGTGTGGCGCAAGCGGGGCTCCTGCCCCAGATTAACGGCAGCATGTCCGTGCAGCGCCAGCAATGGGCCGACAACGTCTATTACGGGCCGGGCCCGCTCGCCGGCGCGAACACGTGGAACAACACGGCCACGCTCGGCCTCTCGTACCACCTCGACCTCTGGGGCCAGGACAAGAACAACGCCGAGCGCGCGCTCGACATGGCGCATGCGAGCGCTGCCGATGCGCGCGCCGCGCAACTCGAGCTCGAAGTGAACGTGACGCGCGCGTATATCGACCTCTCGATGAACTACGCGCTGCTCGATATCGCCAAACAGACGCTCGGCGAGCAGCAGAAGATTCTGGCGCTCGCGCAAAAGCGCCTCGCGGGCGGTATCGGCACGCAGCTCGAAGTGAGCCAGGCCGAAACGCCGCTGCCGGAATACGAGCGCCAGATCGACGCGCTCGAAGAAGCCATCGCGCTCGGCAAGAACCAGCTCGCGGCGCTCGCGGGCATGGGCCCCGGCGCGGGCGAGTCGATCCAGCGCCCGGCGCTCTCGCTCGCCGCTCCTGCGGGCCTGCCCTCGGCGCTGCCGGCCGAGCTGATCGGCCATCGCCCCGACGTGGTCGCGGCGCGCTGGACCGTCGCCGCGCAGGCGCGCGGCATCGACGTCGCGAAGGCCGACTTCTACCCGAACATCAATCTGCTCGTCTCGATGGGCGGCTATGCGGCGGGCGGCCCGCTGTTCCAGTTCCTCAAGTCGATGAGCGGCAGCTACGCGGGCGGCCCCGCCGTCTCGCTGCCGATCTTCGACGGCGGGCGCCTGCGCGCGCAGCTCGGCGCGCAATCGGCCGCCTACGACATCGCCGTCGAGCAGTACAACCAGACGCTCGTGACCGCGCTCAAGGAAATCGCCGACCAGGTCGTGCGCATGCGCTCGCTCGCCACCCAGGAGGACGACGCGCATCGCTCGGTCGCGGCCGCGCAGCGCAACTACGACCTCTCCGAGGCCGGCTTTCGCCGCGGGCTCACCGATTACGTCAACGTGCTGATTGCGCAGACCCAGCTTCTGCGCGCGCAGGAAGGTGTCGCGCACATCCAGGCCGAGCGCCTCGTCGCCCATGCGACGCTGGAAGCGGCGCTGGGCGGAGGCATGATCGACCCGGCGGGCGATCCCGCAACGGCGGGACCGACGCCAGCCGAGCAACTGCCCGCGCACGGCAAGAAGACGCGCGACGTGCCGCTCATGCCCGCCGCGCTGCTCGCGCCGAAGTTGCCTGATGTGGATGCGGCCGTGGATGCGTCCAAGGCGGTCAATGCTGCCAACGCGCCGCAAGCTGGCGCGGATCGCGCAGCGGCCGGCACAGGCGCCCCGGCCACCGCCGCGGCCACCGCGCACTGAGGCACGCGAAGATGCAAGCGTCCTCTCCCCCCTCAGCGCAATCGGGCGCACAACGCCTGTTTCAGGCGTTCGCCGACTGGGCGCGCACCGACGGCCTCGTCTGGATCTATCTCATCAAGACGATCGCTGCCGCTTTGCTCGCGCTCGGCGTTGCGATGAAGCTCGATCTGCCCGGGCCGCGCACGGCCATGACGACCGTGTTCATCGTGATGCAGCCGCAAAGCGGCCCGGTGTTTGCGAAGAGCTTCTACCGGCTCTGCGGCACGCTGGTCGGCCTCGTGGTCATGCTCGCGCTGATCGGCCTGTTCGCCCAGCAGCCCGAGCTCTTCATCGCCAGCACGGCGCTGTGGGTCGGCATCTGCACGGCGGGTGCCGCGCGCAACCGCAACTTCCGCTCGTACGGCTTCGTGCTCGCGGGCTATACGGCGGCGCTGATCGGCATTCCGGCCTCGCAGCACCCCGACGGCGCCTTCATGTCGGCCATGACGCGCGTGGCCGAGATCTCGATCGGCATCCTCGCCTCGGGCTTCGTGAGCGCCGTGGCGTTTCCTCAATTCACCGGCGAGGTGCTGCGCTCGACCGTGCGCCGCCGCTTCTCGTCGTTCGTCGACTACGTGTCGGCGGCACTCGGTGGCCGCGTCGATCGTTCGCAGATCGAAGCGACCAACGCGCGCTTCGTGGTCGATATCGTCGGCCTCGAGGCAAGCCGCAGCAACGCCGTGTTCGAGACGCCCGACTCGCGCATGCGCTCGGGGCGTGTCGCGCGCCTGAACACCGAGTTCATGGCCGCATCGACACGCTTTCACGCGCTGCATCAGTTGATGAACCGCCTGCGCGACCATGGCTCGACGGTCACGGTCGACGCGCTCGAACCGTACTTCCGGGAGATCGCGCCGCTCTTCGACAAGGCAGGCGAGCCCGTGCTCACCGCAGCCGATGCGGCGCATGTTTCGAAGCAGCTCGAGGACTATCGCGCGACGCTCCCGAAGCGCGTGCGCGAGACGCGCGTGCAGCTCGAAGCCGATCTCGACAGGCAAGGCAAAGACGCGGTCATCCGCGCCGCGCGCCTGCTCGACTTCGACACGGCCACCGAGCTCCTTTACCGCTTCGTGGCGGATATGAACGAGTACACGGCGACCTACGCCTCGCTCGCCGTCGACACGCATGCGCGCGAGAAGTGGGTCGCGCGCTACGTGCCGAAGACCGACCTGATCGCGGCCGGCGTGGCGGGCCTGCGCGCGGCTATCGTCATCGGCCTGCTCGGCGCGTTCTGGATCGCCACCGCGTGGCCGAGCGGCACGACACTCGTGCTCACCGCCGCGGCCACCTGCGCGCTCGCCTCCTCCTCGCCGCAACCCGCGCGCATGGCGGCCCAGATGGCGGGCGGCACGGCGCTCGCGACGCTCGTCGGCCTGCTCCTCACGTTCGGCGTGTTCCCGCACATCGACGGCTTCCCGCTGCTGTGCGTCGCGCTCGCCCCGGCGCTGGCGTTCGGCGTGTTCCTCACGACGCGCCCCGCGTACGCGGGCTACGGCCTGGGCTACTGCATCTTCCTGTGCTTTCTCGCAGGCCCGGACAACGTCGTGCAGTACAACCCGATCAGCTTCATGAATGATGCGCTCGCGCTCGTGCTCTCGATGATCGTCACGGCACTCGCGTTCGCCGCGCTGCTGCCGCCGTCTGCGCCGTGGCTGCGCAAGCGCCTGCTCGCGAGTCTGCGCGGCCAGGCCGTGCACGCATGCCGCGCTCGCCTCACCGGCCTCGCGGGCCTGCGCAACCGCTTCGAGAGCGGCGCGCGCGACCTGGTGTTCCAGTTGCACGCGCTCGCCGGCAACGATCAGGCCATGCGCCAGGACACGCTGCGCTGGATGTTCGCGACGCTCGAGATCGGCAATGCCGCGATCGATCTGCGCGAAGAGCTTGCCGCGGTATCGGCAGAAGCGGCACATGCGGCACAAGCGGCACGACCCGCCGCGCATGCACGCACGACGGACCCGCTCGCGGCGAGCACGCCATGGCGCGACGCCACCACGGCGACGCTCACGGCCGTAAGCGCGCTGTTCGCGCGCCCCGACGCGAACCGCTACACCACCGCGCTCGCCGCGACTCGCGCGGCCATCGCGGCCTGCCAGCGCGTGCTCGAACAGATCGTGCACGACGACGCGCCGCGCGAAACGCGCCATCGGCTGCAGCGCATCCTGAGCCATCTGCATTTCATCCGCACCGCGCTGATCGACCCGCAATCGCCGTTCGCGGCGTATGTGGACCCGCGCGCGGGCCACGATGCCAACAACCATCCCGGCCATCCCGACAACACGCAAGGAGCGAACCATGCCGCGTGACGTTGCGTTTCTCGACGCCTACATTCCGGCGATCGTCCTGCTCTTCATCCTGGGCGCGGCGCTCACCTGGGTGCTCGATTCCGTGCTGGCCCGCACCGGCCTCTACCGGATCGTGTGGCACCCTTCCCTCTTTCGCGTGAGCCTGCTCGTGGTCGTGTGCTGCGTGCTGGGGCTCGCCATATACCGCTGAAACACGCTGACATAGCGCTGAAAAAACGCTGAACCGGATTCAAACGAATCATGACTATCCGAAACATCATTGGCTTTATCGCGACGGCCATCATCTTCGTCGTCGCCATTCTGGTCGGTCGCGTCCTGTGGGTGCACTACATGGACGAGCCGTGGACCCGCGACGGCCGCGTGCGCGCCGAAGTGGTGAACATCGCGCCCGATGTCTCGGGCGCCGTGGTCGAGCTGCCCGTGCATGACAACCAGTTCGTGCACAAGGGCGACCTGCTGATGCAGATCGACCCGTCGCACTACCAGATCGCCGTGGAGCAGGCGCAAGCGGCCGTGGCCGCGCGCAAGGCCGAGCTGACCATGCGCCAGGACGACGCGCGCCGCCGCGCCGACCTGGACAGCCAGGTCGTTTCGCAGGAAAGCCGCGAAAACGCCTCGCACACCGCGAATTCGGCACAGGCGCAGTACGAGCAGGCGCAAGCCGCGCTCGACGCCGCGAAGCTCAACCTCGAGCGCACCCGCGTGATCTCGCCGGTGGACGGCTACATCACCAACCTGCAGGTTTTCCAGGGCGACTACGCGACGGCGGGCCAGGCCAAGCTCGCGGTGGTGGACAGCCACTCGTTCTGGGTCTACGGCTACTTCGAGGAGACCAAGCTGCCGCGCGTGAAGGTGGGCAACAAGGCCGACATCAAGCTGATGAGCGGCGGCACGCTCGAAGGCCATGTGGAAAGCATCTCGCGCGGCATCTACGACCGCGACAATCCGCAAAGCCGCGAACTGCTCGCCGACGTGAACCCCACCTTCAACTGGGTGCGGCTCGCGCAACGCGTGCCGGTGCGCATTCACATCGACAAGGTGCCGGACGGCATGATCCTCTCGGCGGGCACGACCTGCACCGTGGTCGTGAAGCCGGGCGCATGAGGCCCACAAGGTCCATAAGGCCGGCCGTTTGGCGGGACTACAGACCGCTGCGCCGACGACTGGCTCAAAGGCAAACGTGACTGAGAAAGAGCGCCCAGGTGGCGCTCTTTCTCATTGGCGCGTCTAAACATCGCTTGAGACTTTTAACCCTATACCAGGCATTGCCCGACAGCGAATCTCTTGAACCTGCAAAGCTTATCCCTGCGCCAGGACAAATTCCTACTACATTGACACACCTCAACACAAAAATGCGCAACACCTAAGAGTATTCTGAGTTTTGTCTCCTTCACAAAGTCATTCGCGTGAGCTTTCTCTACGAACATGTCCCGTTTATCTTCGCGCGCTCCCATGCAGTGCCGACTCATGCCGCCGCGCGCACACCCGTGCCGCCGCGCATCGTCGTACTGGGAATTGGCAACGTGCAATGGGGCGACGCTGGCTTCGGCATGCGCGCAATCGAGCGGCTCAAAGCCGGCTGGCAGTGTGCGTCGCATGTGGAGCTCGTGGCGGGCGGCATGCAGGGGCTCGCGCTCCTGCCGCTCGTGGAATCGGCGCAACGCATGATCGTCTTCAACTCGGCCGACTTTGGACGCGAGCCCGGCACGCTGTGCGTGCGCGAAGGCGACGATGCCGCAAAGCATCTGCATACGCGCCCCGTGAGTCTGCATCAGATGGATCTCGCCGACGCGCTCGCCTGCGCGCAGCTCAAAGGCCACTATCCGCGCGAGCTGGTGCTGATCGGCGTGCAGCCGCTCGCGCGCGACGATTACGGCACGGGTCTCGGCCCCGCGGTGAGCGCGCAGCTCGACCCCGCGGTCGCAATCGCATGCCGCTGGCTGCGGCGCTGGCATGCGCAACCGCGTCCGCTCGCGCAGCCCGATGCCGAGCACGAAGCGCCGGTGCGCTCCGGCTCGCACACGGACGTCCCGCGCGGTTGATGCGCCCGATGCGCCCGATGCGCCTGCCCCGCGGGCGCGCCGGCGCATAGTGGTGAACCCGCGTTGCCCGCGCCCGTTGCGCTGCACTATCCTCGACCCTTCAGAGCCGGATCCGGCCGCCACGCAGGCCCTGCCCAACGCGCAGCGCCCGCGACACCGCACGGGAGGATGGACGTCATGCGCCGTTACCGCGAGTTCCACCGCGAGTCGATCGATCGACCCGAAGACTTCTGGAGACGCGAAGCCACGCGCATCCATTGGGAGACGCCGTTCACCGAGGTGCTCGACCGCTCGAATCCGCCCTTCGCGCGCTGGTTCGCGGGCGGGCGCACGAACCTGTGCTTCAACGCCGTCGACCGGCATCTCGCCACCCGCGCCCAGCAAAACGCGCTCGTCTACGTGTCGACCGAAACCGGCATCGAGCGGCGCTACACCTATGCCGATCTGCACGCCGAAGTGAACCGCATGGCCGCTGTGATGCGCTCGCTCGGCGTGAAGCGTGGCGATCGGGTGCTGATCTATCTGCCGATGATTCCCGAGGCCGTGTTCGCGGTGCTCGCCTGCGCGCGCCTGGGCGCGATTCATTCGGTCGTGTTCGGCGGGTTCGCGGCGCCCAGCCTCGCCGCCCGCATCGACGACGCCAGGCCCGCGCTAATCGTGAGCGCCGACGCCGGCGCGCGCGGCGGCAAGGTGATCGACTACACGCCGCTCGTCGACGAGGCCATGGCGCGCGCCGAACATGCGCCGCCGCGCGTGCTGCTGATCGACCGCCAGCTCGCGCCCGAGCGCCTGAACGCGCCATATCTGGTCGACTACAAACCGTTGCGCGAGCAGCATTACGACGCGCAAGTGCCCTGCGAATGGCTCGAATCGAACGAGCCCTCGTACGTCCTCTACACCTCGGGCACGACCGGCAAGCCCAAAGGCGTGCAGCGCGACGTGGGCGGCTACGCCGTCGCGCTCGCCGCCTCGATGGACTACATCTTCGAGGGCCGCGCCGGCGACACCATGTTCACGGCGTCGGATATCGGCTGGGTCGTGGGCCACAGCTACATCATCTACGCGCCGCTCATCGCGGGCATGACCACGGTGATGTACGAAGGCACGCCCGTGCGGCCCGACGCAGGCATCTGGTGGCGCCTCGTCGAGCAGCACCGCATCAATCTCATGTTCACCGCGCCCACTGCGATCCGCGTGCTCAAGAAGCAGGACCCGGCGCTGCTGCGCGCCGCCGACCTTTCGAGCCTGCGCACGCTCTTTCTCGCGGGCGAGCCGCTCGACGAGCCCACGGCCGTCTGGATCGCGGACGCGCTCGGCAAGCCCGTGGTCGACAACTACTGGCAGACCGAGACCGGCTGGCCGATGCTCGCGATCCAGCGCGGGGTGGAAGCGCTGCCGCAGAAGGTCGGCTCGCCTGGCGTGCCGTGCTACGGCTACGATCTCGTGCTGCGCAACGAGCACACGGGCGAGCCATGCGCGCAAGGCGAGAAAGGCGTGATCACGCTCTCCTGGCCGCTGCCGCCGGGCTGCATGCAGACGGTCTGGGGCGACGACGCGCGTTTCGTGAAGACGTACTGGGAGAGCGTGCCGGGCCACCAGGTGTATTCGACCTTCGACTGGGGCGTGCAGGACGAGAACGGCTACGTGACGATCCTCGGCCGCACCGACGACGTCATCAACGTGGCGGGCCACCGGCTCGGCACGCGAGAAATCGAAGAGGCGATCTCGTCGCACGCGGCGGTCGCTGAAGTGGCCGTCGTAGGCGTGAACGACGCGGTGAAGGGGCAGGCCGCGCTCGCGTTCGTGGTGCTGCGCGACGCAGCCGCGGCAGCGGACCCCGCCGCGGCGGACAAGCTCGCCGCCGCGATCGCCGCGACCGTGGATCGCCAGCTAGGCGCGATCGGGCGGCCCGCGCGCGTGCACTTCGTCTCGATGCTGCCGAAGACGCGCTCGGGCAAGCTGCTGCGCCGCGCGATCGCGGCGCTCGCCGAAGGGCGCGATCCGGGCGAGCTGCCGACCATCGAGGACGCGGCGGCGCTGCAGCAGATCCGCGAAGCGGTGGCGCTGGCCGGCAAGGCGTGACGCGGCGACGTCTATCGGATCAGGGCGCAGCGCTGCGATCGGCGGCGCGAGCCCACCGCCTTCAGGAAAGCTGGGCGCCGCGATCGGTGGCGTCGCGCGCCCGGGCGTAGTCCTGGTCCTGGTCCTGGTCCTGGTCCTGGTCCTGGTCCTGGTCCTGGTCCTGGTCCTGGGCCTGGGCCGCCCCGCCGCCCTCGCCCGCCTCAATGTCCGCCTCGACGCGCGCACGCGAGGGCAATGCCGCGACCGCCAGCGCCGCCACGAGCCCCGTCACCGCAAAGGCCACGAAATTCCACGACCAGTCCGCGCCGACGCTCGCGATATAGCCGCCCATGAGCGGCCCGCACATCGCCCCGAAACGCGCGAAGGACAGCGCCCAGCCCGTGGCCGCGCCGCGCGCATGCGCCGGGTAGAAGTGCGTCAGATGCCCGGTGAGGATCAGCGAAGCAGAGATGCTGCCGATGCCCGCGAGCGCCACGAGCGCATAGCTCACGAAGAGCGCGTTGCGCGTCATCAGCGCGGCGATCGCGAGCGCACCGATGGCATAGGCCAGCACGACCGTTGCGCGCACGCCGAAGCGGTCGGCGAGCTTGCCGAGCAGCACGCCGCCGC
This sequence comes from Paraburkholderia silviterrae, assembly GCF_004353915.1. Taxonomy (GTDB): domain Bacteria; phylum Pseudomonadota; class Gammaproteobacteria; order Burkholderiales; family Burkholderiaceae; genus Paraburkholderia; species Paraburkholderia silviterrae. Next base: position 341,661 of record NZ_SMRP01000005.1, read on the forward strand.
ACGCGGAAGTCAGGCTGAACACGAACAGGAAGGCGAGGCTCGAGCCGAGGGCGTAACCTTGCTTGCGCATGATCATCGGCAGCCAGGTGTTCAGGCCGTAGACCAGCAACATGCCGCAGAACAGCGCGATCCAGAAGCAGGCCGTCGCGCGCAGGCGCCGCCGCGCGAAGATCGCCGTCACGACGTCGCGCAGGCTGGCCCGTTGGTGGGACCCGGAGCCCTGAGCTACGGTGAGTTCGCCCGTCACGCCGAGCCGGGCGGCGAGCGCCCTCGCCTCGTCGACGCGCCCGCGCGCGGCCAGATATTCGAGCGACTCGGGCAAGGCGCGCGCCATCGGCACCAGCGCGAGGAACGGCAGCGCGCCCACCGCCATCACGCCGCGCCAGCCCCATGCGGGCAAGAGCGCCATCGCCACGAGCGCCGCGCACAGGATGCCGAGCGAGTAGCCCGAGTACATCATCCCGTAGTTGAAGCTGCGCCGCGCCGGCGGCGAATACTCGATGGTGAGCGCGGCGGCCACCGGAATCACGCCGCCGAGTCCAAGGCCGCCGAGGAAGCGGCACAGGCCGAACCAGAACGGCGTGGGCGCGAGCGCGGCGCCGGCCATCGTAAGCGAGAACAGCGCCACGCAGCCCAGCAGCATGCGCCGCCGCCCGAGCAGGTCGCCGAGCGTGCCGATCGCCAGGCCACCGAAGAACATGCCCGCGAGCGCGTAGCTGCCGAGCGCGCCGAGCTCCATCGGCGTGAGGCTCCAGTGGCGGTCGGCGGCGAGCGCGGGCAGCACCGCGCCGAGGCTGCCGACGTCGTAGCCTTCAAAGAGCACGGACAAGCCGCAGATGAACAGGACGGCGCGCGTCGTGCGCGCGGGGATGGAGCGGGCATCGGACATGGGCAGGCACGGCGCCTTCCCGCCCTGGCATGTCCAGACGCCAGGTGTCTTAAGGCGCAGGCACGGGCTTTCGGGCGCGGTCGGTCAAGGGTGGTTGAACGGCTTTGCGGTCGAACGGCTCGCGCCAGATTACTTTAGATGTAAATAATTTCACAGTCATTGTTAACCCGTGCCCGCGGGTTGCTTGCCGCTTGACTGCCTGCTTGGCTGCCTGCTTGATTGCCTATTACCCGCCGCTCGACCGCGGGCAGGCCGGACTGGCGCCGCTCAACGCTGCGCCGGCGTCCAGGACGCAAGAAAACGCCGCAGAATGCCCGTCGAATACGTCCCGGCAATCTCGGTGAGGAACGACGAGAACGAAGTGCTCGCGTGCTCGTCGGCGGTATCGGAGATGGTGCGCACGACGGCGCACGGCACGTCGTACTCGTAGCAGACCTGGGCAATCGCGGCGCCTTCCATCTCCACCGCGAGCGCGTCGGGCAAGGCCGCGCGCAAGTCGCCCACGGCCGCGGCGCTCGCCACGAACTGGTCGCCACTGATCACGAGCCCGCGATGCACGCGCGGCAGCGCGGTTTCGAAGCGCGGCAACGCGGCGCTGAAGCGCTCGGCCAGCGCCGTGCCCTCTTCCTCGATGAAGCGTTCGCACGCGGCGGCCAGCGCGGCGGCCAGCGCACGGTCGGCGTCGAAGCGCGAGCGCGCGAGCAGCGGGATCTCGTGGCGCGGGAACAGCGGCTCGGCGTTCATGTCGTGCTGGAGCAGCGTCTCGCCGACCACCACGTCGCCGACATGCACGTCCGGTCCCACACCGCCCGCGACGCCCGTGAACACCACCGCTTCCACGTCGAATACGTGGATCAGCGCGCTGACCGTGGCCGCCGCGGCCACCTTGCCGACGCGCGCGAGCGTCACCACGCAGGGCACGCCGTGCACCGTGCCGATGTGATAGTCGCGCCGCCCGAGCGTGCGCGTCGTCACGCCCGATTCGGCCTGCATCGCGGCGATCAGGTCGCCGAGTTCCTGGGGAAGCGCGGCGAGCACGCCAAGCGGGCGCGCCGCGGTTTGGCCGGCGGCGCCGGACTGAAGGGACGATGAGTTCATGGCTTCGATGGCTTGCCGAGTTGCGTCGAGGGATTACGTTGCGGTGCTGCGTTCACAAGTTGCGTCGATGAGGTCCATCAACGCGTTGCGTCGATTCGTGGGGGCGTTACGGCCTTCAGTCCACCGCCTGCAGCTTCGCCACCGCCAGCGCGAGCCACTTCTCGCCGTGGCGCTTGAAGCGCACCTGCGCCTTGGCGTCGGTGCCGCTGCCTTCGAGCGCCGTGACCGTGCCTTCGCCGAACTTCGTGTGGAACACGGCCTGGCCCACGCGGAAGCCCGCCTCGGCCGCGCGCTGCTCGTTGGCGAACGCGGGCGCCGGGCTCTTGTCCGCGATATAGGCATCGCGCTCGCGGCGGCCACCGCCACCGTTGCCCTCGCCACCGCCCGGACGCGAGAACCAGTCGCGGCCCCAGGCGGCGTTGTCGGAACGGCCGCCCCAGCGCGAGCCCGCTTCGACTTTGGGCGTGAGCCACTTGAGCGATTCCTGCGGCAGCTCGTCGAAGAAGCGCGAGCGCACGTTGTAGCGCGTCTGGCCGTGCAGCAAACGGCTTTGCGCAAACGAGATATAGAGCCGCTCCTTCGCGCGCGTGATCGCCACGTACATCAGGCGCCGCTCTTCTTCGAGGCCATCGGCCTCCATCGCGCTGTTCTCGTGCGGGAACAGCCCCTCTTCGAGGCCGGTGATGAACACCGCCGTGAATTCGAGGCCCTTCGCGGCGTGCACGGTCATCAGTTGCACGGCGTCCTGACCGGCCTGCGCCTGGTTGTCGCCCGCCTCGAGCGACGCGTGCGAGAGGAAACCGGCGAGCGGCGTCATGACGTCGGGGTTCTGCGCGGGATCCGTGATCGCGGGCGCGTCCAGCACTTCGATCTCCCCGTCCTGCGAAACGATCTCCGGCGCCTTGCTCGCGCCCGGACGCAGCGGAATCGAGCGCGCGGGCGTGTCCATGCCGTAGCCTTCCTCGCTCACGAACGCGGTGGCCGCGGTCACGAGTTCCTGCAAGTTCTCCAGGCGGTCCTGGCCCTCGCGCTCGTTCTGATAGAACTCGGCCAGACCGCTCATGCGCACCGTATATTCGACGGTTTCAGGCAGGCTCATCTGCGCGGTTTCGGCGCGCATCTTCGCGACCAGATTCGCAAACGAACCGAGGCTCGTGCCCGCCTTGCCCGTGACGTACGGAATCGCCGCCGCCATCGAGCAGTTGTAGAGGCGCGCCGCATCCGCGAGCTGCTCGATCGAGCGCGCGCCGATGCCGCGTGTCGGGAAGTTCACGACGCGCGCGAACGCGGTGTCGTCGTTCGGATTGTCGATCAGGCGCAGATACGCGAGCGCGTGCTTCACTTCCTGGCGCTCGAAGAAGCGCAGGCCGCCATACACCTTGTACGGCACGCCCGCGTTCACGAGCGTGTGCTCGATCGTGCGCGACTGCGCGTTGCTGCGGTAGAGAATCGCGATCTCGTTGCGCGCGAGGCCCTGATTGATGAGCGCGCGCACTTCCTCGACGATCCAGCCCGCTTCCTGCGAGTCCGTGGCCGCCTCGTAGACGCGCACCGGCTCGCCGTGGCCCGCATCGGTGCGCAGGTTCTTGCCGAGGCGACGCGAGTTATGCGCAATCAGATAGTTCGCGGCATCGAGAATATGCCCGTGCGAGCGGTAGTTCTGCTCGAGCTTGATCATGTGCTTCACGCGGAATTCGTTCTCGAAGTCGCGCATGTTGCCCACGTTCGCGCCGCGGAACGCATAGATCGACTGGTCGTCGTCGCCCACGGCGAAGATCGCGTTGCCCGCACCCGCGAGCAGCTTGAGCCACGCGTACTGGAGCTTGTTGGTGTCCTGGAACTCGTCGACGAGGATGTCGCGAAAGCGCGCCTGATAATGCGCGCGCAGCGGCGGGTTGTACGCGAGCAGCTCGTAGCAGCGCAGCAGCAGCTCGGCGAAGTCGACCACGCCTTCGCGCTGGCATTGCTGGTCGTAGGCTTCGTAGAGCTCGACGAACTTGCGGTTGAAGTTGTCCGTGACATCGACGTCCTTCGGCCGCAGGCCCTGCTCCTTCGCGTTGTTGATGAAGTACTGCAGGTTCTTCGGCGGGTACTTCTCGTCGTCGATGTTCAGGCCCTTCATCAGACGCTTGATGGCCGAGAGCTGGTCGGCCGTGTCGAGGATCTGGAAGGTCTGCGGCAGGCCGGCGTCGCGGTAATGCGCGCGCAGCATGCGGTTGCACAGGCCGTGGAACGTGCCGATCCACATGCCGCGCGTGTCGATGGGCAGCATCGCCTGAAGGCGGCTCATCATTTCGCGCGCGGCCTTGTTCGTGAAGGTCACGGCGAGGATCGTCATCGGCGAGGCGAGGCCCTGCTGGATCAGCCACGCAATGCGCGTGATCAGCACGCGCGTCTTGCCGCTGCCGGCCCCGGCCAGAATGAGCGCCGGTTCGTTCGGCAACGTGACGGCGGCGTGTTGTTCGGGGTTCAGGTTGGCGAGCAGTTCGGGCATGAGATGAGGGGCGCAAAGAAGGCCGCAAACATGGGCACAGCAGGGCCACAGGCGCGGCGGGCTTCGAGGTAGACCGTCATTATAAAGGCCATGCCGGCCATAGACGGGCGGGCGCCCCGGCCTGACGGCGCTTCCCCTTATAATCGAAGGTTTTCAGCATCTTTTTTCGGCAGATTCCACCCATGAGCGACAGCACGCTAGCGAAAAGCTTCGAGCCGCAGACGATCGAAGCCCACTGGGGCCCCGAATGGGAGCGCCGCGGCTACGCCGCCGCGACCTTCACGCCCGGCCGCGCCAACTTCTCGATCCAGTTGCCGCCGCCCAACGTCACCGGCACGTTGCACATGGGGCACGCGTTCAACCAGACGATCATGGACGGCTTGACGCGCTACCACCGCATGCTCGGCGAGAACACCCTGTGGGTGCCGGGCACGGACCACGCGGGCATCGCCACGCAGATCGTGGTCGAGCGCCAGCTCGACGCGCAGAAGATCTCGCGCCACGACCTCGGCCGCGAGAAGTTCGTCGAGCGCGTGTGGGAATGGAAGCAGCAGTCGGGCTCGACCATCACGGGCCAGGTGCGCCGTCTGGGCGCCTCGATCGACTGGTCGCGCGAATACTTCACGATGGACGACAAGATGTCGGCCGCCGTGCGCGACGTGTTCGTGCGCCTCTATGAACAGGGCCTGATCTATCGCGGCAAGCGCCTCGTGAACTGGGATCCGGTGCTGCTCACCGCCGTTTCGGACCTCGAAGTGGCGAGCGAAGAGGAAAGCGGCCATCTCTGGCACCTGAGCTACCCGCTCGCGGACGGCTCGGGCCACCTCACGGTCGCCACCACGCGCCCGGAAACCATGCTCGGCGACACCGCCGTGATGGTCCACCCGGAAGACGAGCGCTACGCGCACCTGATTGGCAAGATGGTGAAGCTGCCGCTCACGGAGCGCGAGATCCCCATCATCGCCGACGAATACGTGGACCGCGAGTTCGGCACGGGCGTCGTGAAGGTCACGCCCGCGCACGACTTCAACGACTACCAGGTGGGCCAGCGCCACGGCCTGCCGATGATCGAGATCCTCACGCTCGACGCGAAGATCAACGAGAACGCGCCTGAAAAGTACCGCGGCCTCGACCGTTTCGAGGCGCGCAAGCAAGTGGTGGCCGACTTCGAGGCGCTGGGCCTGCTCGAATCGGTGCAGCCGCACAAGCTCATGGTGCCGCGCGGCGACCGCACGGGCGTCGTGATCGAGCCGATGCTCACCGACCAGTGGTTCGTGGCCATGAGCAAGCCGGCCCCGGAAGGCACGTTCAACCCCGGCAAGTCGATCACCGAAGTCGCGCTCGAAGTGGTGCGCAACGGCCAGATCAAGCTCGTGCCGGAAAACTGGACGACCACGTACAACCAGTGGCTCGAAAACATTCAGGACTGGTGCATTTCGCGCCAGCTCTGGTGGGGCCATCAGATCCCGGCCTGGTACGGCGAGAGCGGCGAGATCTTCGTCGCGAAGAGCGAGGAAGAGGCGCGCGCGCAAGCCGACGCCCAGGGCTACAAGGGCGCACTCAAGCGCGACGAGGACGTGCTCGACACGTGGTTCTCCTCGGCGCTCGTGCCGTTCTCGTCGCTCGGCTGGCCTGCCGAGACGCCTGAGCTCAAGGCCTTCCTGCCCTCCTCGGTGCTGGTGACGGGCTTCGACATCATCTTCTTCTGGGTGGCGCGCATGGTCATGATGACCACGCACTTCACCGGCAAGGTGCCCTTCGACACGGTCTACGTGCACGGCCTCGTGCGCGACGCCGAAGGCCAGAAGATGTCCAAGAGCAAGGGCAATACGCTCGACCCGATCGACATCGTCGACGGCATCGAGCTCGAGGCGCTCGTTGCCAAGCGCACGACGGGCCTCATGAATCCCAAGCAGGCCGCGAGCATCGAGAAGAAGACGCGCAAGGAGTTCCCGGACGGCATTCCCGCCTTCGGCACCGACGCGCTGCGCTTCACGATGGCCTCGATGGCCACGCTCGGGCGCAACGTGAACTTCGACCTCGCGCGCTGCGAGGGCTACCGCAACTTCTGCAACAAGCTCTGGAACGCCACGCGTTTCGTGCTGATGAACTGCGAAGGCCACGATTGCGGCTTCTCGAAGCCGGGCGCATGCCAGCCCGGCGATTGCGGCCCGGGCGGCTACACCGACTTCTCGCAGGCCGACCGCTGGATCGTCTCGCTGTTGCAGCGCGTGGAAGCCGAGGTCGCGAAGGGCTTCGCCGACTATCGCTTCGACAATGTGGCCAATGCCCTGTACAAGTTCGTCTGGGATGAATACTGTGACTGGTATCTGGAGCTCGCGAAGGTTCAGATCCAGCACGGCACGCCCGAGCAGCAGCGCGCCACGCGGCGCACGCTCTTGCGCGTGCTGGAGACGGTGCTGCGCCTCGCGCACCCGGTGATTCCGTTCATCACCGAAGCGCTCTGGCAGAAGGTCGCGCCGCTCACCGACGCGTACCCCCAGGGCGCGGCCGAGGGCGAGGCATCGATCATGATGCAGGGCTACCCGCTGGCCGAGCCGAAGAAGATTGACGAGGCCGCCGAGCAATGGGCCGCCGACCTGAAGGCCGTGATCGATGCATGCCGCAACCTGCGCGGCGAGATGAGCCTCTCGCCCGCCACGAAGGTGCCGCTGCTGGTGACGGGCAACGCCGAACGCCTCGCGTCGTTCGCGCCTTATGCGCAGGCGCTGGCCAAGCTCTCGGAGGTCCAGATCATCGCCGACGAAGCGACGCTCGACGCCGCCTCGGCGGGCGCGCCAGTTGCTATCGTTGGGACCGACAAGCTCGTGCTGAAGGTGGAGATCGACGTGGCAGCCGAGCGCGAGCGCCTCTCGAAGGAAATCGCACGCCTGACGAACGAAGTGACGAAGTGCAATGCCAAGCTGGGAAATGACAGTTTTGTTGCAAAAGCCCCTCCGGCGGTAGTTGAGCAGGAGCAGAAGAGGCTGGCAGAATTCCAGGCAACACTGGGCAAGCTGACCGCGCAACTCGCGCGGCTGCCGGCCTGAATCGGCTAAGGTGTGCTCTGGCGGCAACGCCAGGGCCATCAGGACCAGGACCATAGACATGCTAAAAGTTACTAAAGCGGTATTCCCGGTGGCGGGCCTCGGCACGCGCTTCCTTCCGGCCACGAAGGCCAGCCCGAAGGAAATGCTGCCGGTCGTCGACAAGCCGCTGATCCAGTACGCGGTCGAGGAGGCCGTCGCGGCTGGCATTACCGAAATGATCTTCGTGACGGGCCGCAGCAAGCGCGCGATCGAAGACCATTTCGACAAATCCTACGAGATCGAGGCCGAGCTCGAGGCGCGCGGCAAGGACAAGCTGCTCGAGCTGGTGCGCAGCATTAAGCCGAACAACGTCGACTGCTTCTATGTGCGCCAGCCCGAAGCGCTGGGCCTCGGTCACGCCGTGCTGTGCGCGGAAAAGCTCGTGGGCGACAACCCGTTCGCCGTGATCCTCGCCGACGACCTGCTCTACGGCACGCCGCCGGTCATGAAGCAGATGGTCGACGTGTTCGACCACTACCATAGCTCGGTGCTCGGCGTGGAAGAGATCCCGCCCTCGGAGACGCGCTCGTACGGCATCGTCGATGGCAAGGAATGGGAAGACGCGATCGTCAAGCTCTCGGGCATCGTCGAGAAGCCTGCGCCCGAAGTCGCGCCGTCGAACCTCGGCGTGGTGGGCCGCTACGTGCTCAAGCCGCGCATTTTCGAGCACCTTCGCTCGATCAAGCCGGGCGCGGGCGGCGAGCTTCAGCTCACCGACGCGATCCAGTCGCTGCTGGCCGACGAACAAGTGCTCGCGTACAAGTATCACGGCACGCGCTTCGACTGCGGCAGCAAGCTCGGCTACCTGAAGGCGACCGTGGAGTTCGCGCTGCGCCACCCGGAAGTGGCCGAGGACTTCACGGAATATCTGCGCACGCGCAAGCCGGAGCTGGAAGGCTAAGCGCGAGCGGCTAAGCCCCTCCGGCCAGGCGCCCTCTCGCGGGGGCAACTGGCCGCACGCCGGTGCGTGGCGCCGGCAACGAAAATGGCCCGCAATCTCACGATCGCGGGCCATTTTTTATGCGTTGCGCTTAAGCGTGCCGCGCGGGCCGCTTCAGCGGCGGCGCATCAGAAACACAAAAGTCTTGTCCTGCTGCGAGCTTTCGACAATCTCGTTGCCGGTCTGCTTGGCGAAGGCGGCGAAATCGCGTTGCGAGCCGGGATCGGTCGCGAGAACCTTGAGAATCTGGCCGCTTTCCATGTCGGCGAGCGCCTTCTTGGCGCGCAGGATCGGCAGCGGGCAGTTCAGCCCACGCGCATCCACTTCCTTGTGAACCTGAATTTGCATCGGGTTGGATCCTTCGTTGGCGCGCCGCCTCTCTCGGATGGCGCTGGGTACGTCACGGATAGCAGCGATTTTACCGCAGCCGCATACAAGCACGCTTGCGCCCTCTTTGCGGCCGCCTTGCACCCACTTCGTTCGTTCGCTGCACGCCGGCGACGCCCCCCGCCTTAGAGCGTCACCGCCTGCCCCGTGCGCAACGATTCGCGCAGCGCGAAGCCGATTCGCGTGGCCTCCAGCGCGTCCTCCAGCGTCGCGCCCTGCTGCGCGTGCTCCACCGCACCGGCCTCGCCGCCATGGCGCGCCCGCACCGCCGCGACAAACGCCTGAGCCTCGATGAGGAAGGCCTCCTCGAAGCGGTCGAAGAAGGTCGGCGTGCAAACGCTGCGCACGCCGTGCGCGTCGTAGATCTCCACGCGGTTCGCGCGCGGCAGATGGCCGATCGCGAGCGCGCCGGCCGTGCCGAAGACCTCGCTCGACGTATCGTTGCCATGCGCCATGGTGCGCGACGCATAGAACATCGCGAGCTTGCCACCCTGGAATTCGCAGATCGCGACGCCGTTGTCGACGTCGCCGTACTCGCGCAGGCCTTCGTGCAGCGCGACCGCGCCCGCCGCAAAGACGCGCGTGGCACGCGGCTTGCCGAGGAGCCAGCGCGCGACGTCGATATCGTGCACCGTGCAATCGAGAAAGATGCCGCCCGAGCCCGGCGCGAAGCGCACGAAGAAGCCATCGGGGTCGTTGAGATCGCAGGTTTGCGAACGCACGAGAAACGGCCGGCCGATCGCACCCGCGCGCACCTGCTCAAACGCGTCGTGATAGCTCGGGTCGAAACGGCGCATGAAGCCGATCGTCACCTGTCGGTCCGGAAAGCGGCGCGCCTCTTCCACCACGCGCTCGCATTCGGCCACATCGAGCGAGAGCGGCTTCTCGCAGAACACGTGCTTGCCCGCGCGCAATGCATCGACGATTTGCTGCGCGTGCAGCGCCGAAGGCGTCACGAGCCATACCGCGTCCACCGACGTGTCGACGAGCAATTCAGCGTAGTCGCGGTAAAGCCGCGCCTCGGGCAGCGCATCGCGCGCCCAGGCGAGGTCGTCTTCCAGCGGGCTGCATGCCGCCGCCAGCGTCGCGCCCGGCACGCGATACGCGAGATTGCCCGCATGCCGCCGGCCAAGCCGCCCAAGCCCCGCCACGCCCACGCGCAACGGCTGGGCACGTTCATTCGCCTGCATTGTCTGCCTCCTCTGATCTTACTTCGGCATCCTGCTTATTTGGCAAGCGCCGCTTCGCGCGCATCGCCACCACGATCTTCACCTGCGAGGCCGGATCACGCTCCTAACTTCACCACGCGGCCTTCGCGCCACGAGAGCGCGGCCGCTTCCGCAAGCTCGAGCGCCTTGAGGCCGTCGGCCACGCTCGTGCGCACCGGCGTGCCCTGCGTCACAGCCTCGTAAAAATGCGCCATCTCGCGCGCGTACGCCGCCCGATAGCGCTCAAGAAAGAACGCCTCGGGCACGTCCTGCGCCACCGCATGTTTCGTCCACGCCACCACTTCCGTGGGCTTCATGTTGCCCGCCTGCAGCATGCCGTCGCTGCCGAGAATCTCGAAGCGCTGGTCGTAGCCATAGGCCGCGCGCCGCGCCGTATTGATCTGGCAAAGGCGGCCGCGCTTCGTGCGGATCGTGACGGCGGTCGAGTCGATGTCGCCCGCATCGGCAATGGCCGGGTCGGAAAGGCAGCTGCCCGTGGCGTGCACGGTGTCGGCTTCGTCGTCGAGAATCCAGCGGAAGATGTCGAAGTCGTGGATCAGCATGTCCTTGAAGATGCCGCCCGAGTGCTTGATGTACTCGACCGGCGGCGCGCCCGGATCGCGGCTCGTCACGATCAGCATCTCGGGCGTGCCGATCTCGCCCGCGTCGAGGCGCGCCTTGAGCGCGGCAAAAGTGGGATCGTAGCGGCGCTGAAAGCCGATCATGGCCACCACGCCCGCGCGCGCCACGGCCTCGGCGCACTCGCGCGCACGCCCGATGGCGAGATCGACCGGCTTCTCGCAGAAGATATGCTTGCCCGCCGCCGCCGATTTCAATATCAGTTCGGAATGCGTATCGGTGGAGGAGCAGATCACCGTCGCATCGATCGAAGCATCACCGAACGCGCCGTCCACGTCGGCCACCTGCGCGCCGTGCTGCGCCGCGAGCGCGGCAGCGGCCTCGCGGTTCACGTCGATCACATACTTCAGACGCACGCCGCTCTGGCGCGCGAGGTTCGCCGCATGAATGCGGCCGATACGGCCCGCGCCGAATACCGCCACGTTCAGCGTCCTTGCTTCAGTCATCGTATCCTCCAGGGTCGGTCGATTCTTCCACGTTGAGTTCGAGCCGGTAGGCAAGCGCCACGAACAGCGCCTGGCACAGGCAAAACGTGCTGGTCAGCGAGCGGAACGCGAAGGCGCTCCCCTCCTTCACATAGAGCTGCGCGTCGGCGTGACGCGCGAGCGGCGAGAGCTGGCTGTCGGTGATGACGAGCGTCTTCGCCTGGTGCTGCTGCGCGACACGCAGGCAGTACTGTGTCTCCTTGCCATACGGTGCGAAGCTGATGGCGATCACCACGTCGCCCTTCTTCACGCTGCGGATCTGCTCGTGGTACATGCCGCCGAGACCCGAGACCAGATGCACGCGCTTTCTCGTGTGCTGCAGCGCATAGACGATATAGCTCGCCACCGCAAACGAGCGCCGTACGCCGATCACATAGATGTTGTCCGCGTGCTCGAGCATCTTCACCGCTGCGTCGAACTGCGCGTCGTCGAGCCCGGCCTCGAGCTCATCCAGGCCGCTGCGGCACGCGCCGATGAACTCGCGCGCCACCGCGCCGCCGAGATCCGGGCTCGCGTTGCCGTCCTTCGCCTCGATCAGCTGGCGAATGCGCTGCTGATAGCTGGTGGCCGACGCGCCCTGTCCCGCGTAGGCCTGGCGGAACACGGCCTGCAGATCGGAGAAACCCGAAAAGCCGAAGCGCTGCGCGAAGCGCACCACCGCCGACGGGTGCACCCCGCAACTCGCGGCGATGTCGCTCGTGCGAGCCATCATCACGCTCGCGCGGTTCTGCTCGATATAGGTCGCGACGTTCTTTAACTGCCGTGGCAGCGCCTCGTACTCGTGTGCGATGCGCTGCATCAATTCGTCTACGCCTGCTACAGCGTCGCTTGTTTCATCCGCCATGATGGTTTTTCCCTGATGCTTGCCGCAGTGCCGCAAACCCTTGCTGGGCCTGCCCTGCACGACGTGTCGACGGAACCGATTATAGGTAGCGCCGCACACGATTGGAACAGATTTTCCATTTTTATTTGCAATGAAATTTTTGTTGCAACTGGCCAGGCGATCGCCTACTCTTGTCGATGAGCGAAGGTGCAAAGCAGGCTGTCATGCGCTGGCCAGAACGCGCGCCGCGCTCGCCCCAAGAACGAACGACAGACCGAGAAAGGTGGAGACTATGACGCAACGCAAGGGCAAGACCATGCTCCGAAGGTTGGCCGCGGCGCTCGCGCTGGCAGCGGGACTGAGCGGCTTGAGCGTGCTGGGCGCGCAGACGGCGCAGGCCGCCGACGCGCACTTCGTGTTGATCAGCCACGCGCCGGATTCGGACTCGTGGTGGAACACCATCAAGAACGCCATCAAGCAAGCGGACGAGGACTTCAACGTCGAGACCGACTACCGCAATCCGCCCAACGGCGACATCGCCGACATGGCGCGCCTGATCGAGCAAGCCGCCGCGCGCAACTACGACGGCGTCATCGTCACCATCGCCGACTACGACGTGCTGAAGAACTCCATCGGCAAGGTCACGGAAAAGAAGATCCCGCTTGTCACGATCAATTCCGGCACCGAGGAGCAGAGCGCGCAGCTCGGCGCGATCATGCATGTGGGCCAGCCCGAGTACGTGGCGGGCCACGCGGCCGGCGAAAAGGCCAAGGCCGCCGGCGTGAAGTCGTTCCTCTGCGTGAATCACTTCGCGACCAACGCCGTCTCGTTCGAACGCTGCCGCGGCTTCGCGGACGCGCTGGGCGTGGACTACAAGAGCTCGACGATCGACTCGGGCCAGGACCCGACCGAGATCCAGTCGAAGGTGAGCGCGTATCTGCGCAACCATCCGAACACCGGCGCGATCCTCACGCTCGGTCCGGTGCCGGCCGCGGCCACGCTCAAGGCGGTTCAGCAGATGGGCCTCGCGGGCAAGATCTACTTCTGCACCTTCGACTTCTCCGACGAGATCGCCAAGGCGATCCGCGCGGGCACGATCCAGTTCGCCATCGACCAGCAGCCGTATCTGCAGGGCTATATCCCGGTGGCCGTGCTGGCGATCGTGAAGAAAGACCATACGACCGATCCGGCGAAGATCCGCCAGATCCTCGAAGCCAATCCCAAGTTCAAGCAGCGCCTCGAGACCTACGGTCTGCAACCGTCCTATGGCCCGAAGAACATCCGCTCGGGTCCGGGCTTCATCACCAAGGAGAATCTCGACAAGGTTGTGAAGTACGCGGGTCAGTACCGCTGATCCCGCTGGGTTAAAGCGTCTTTTCGTCAGCCACGCGCGGCGACGGCTCGCTTCGAGCGACACCGACTCGCCTCACGCCTACCGCGCCGCGCATCAACTACCGGGCACGACACGCCGCTTGCGGCACACGCGCACTGGTTATTCTGGAGACATCATGGGTGTAGCCGGCAAACACTTCCCCTCGCATGCAACGGACGGCGCGCAAGATCCACGCGAAGGCCAGCCGTCGCCGGCGGGGCCTCGCGCCACCGACGAGCGCGTGCGGCGCGAATCGTGGTTCGGGCATCTGCTCGGCCGCCCCGAATTTGCCGCGATTTCCGGCACCGTGCTCGTGTTCGCCGTGTTCGCAATCGGCGCGGGCGGCTCCGGCATGTTCGACCTCGACGGCGTAATGAACTGGTCGCAGGTTGCCGCTTACTTAGGCATCCTTTCCGTTGGCGCTTGCCTGCTCATGATCGCGGGCGAGTTCGACCTTTCGATCGGCTCCATGATCGGCTTCGCCGGCATGATGGTGGCCATCCCCACCATGTACTTCCACTGGCCCATCGCGCTGTCCATCCTGTTCGCGTTCGTGGGCTGCACGGCGCTCGGCGCCTTGAACGGCTACCTCGTGATGCGCACGCGGCTGCCCTCGTTTATCGTCACGCTCGCGTTCCTGTTCATCCTGCGCGGCCTCACGCTCGCGCTCTCGATCATGTTCGCCGACCGCACGATCGTCTCGGGCGTGGGCGACGTCGCGAAAGCCGACTATGTGACCAACCTGCTCTTTCACGGCACGGCGTTCAAGGGCCACTTCGTGGCGCTCGCGCACATCGGCATCGGCAAGATGCTCGACAACGGCCAGCCGCTCGTGCCGGGTGTGCCGAAGGTGATCCTCTGGTGGTTCGCGCTCGTGGCCATCGGCGCGTTCACGCTCGCCAAGACGCGCTACGGCAACTGGATCCTCGCCGTGGGCGGCGACGCCAACGCCGCGAAGAATGTGGGTGTGCCGGTCAAGCGCGTCAAGATCTCGCTCTTCATGCTGACCGCGTTCTGCTCGTGTCTGTTTGCCGTGCTGCAAGTGTGCGACATCGGCTCGGCCGCCGCCGACCGCGGCCTGCAAAAGGAATTCGAGGCGATCATCGCCGCGGTGATCGGCGGCACGCTGCTGACAGGCGGCTACGGCTCGGTGATCGGCGCGGCGTTCGGCGCGCTCATCTTCGGCGTCGTGCAGATCGGCATCACCTATACGAACATCGATTCGGACTGGTTCCGCGTCTTCCTCGGCATGATGCTGCTGATCGCCGTGCTCTTTAACCACTATGTGCGCCGCCGCGTCGCGCAATCGTAAGCCGGAGGCCGACATGACCCCATCGCAAAACAGCGCGCAAAACGGCGCACAAGACACCGTGCAAGACAGCGCCGTGCACGAGACCGCGAGTGGCGACACGATCCTCGCTCTCGAAAACGTCAGCAAGTACTTCGGCAAGGTGATCGCGCTCAACGGCGTCACGCTGCGCTTGAAGCGCGGCGAAGTGCACTGCCTGCTCGGCGACAACGGCGCGGGCAAGTCCACGCTAATCAAGACGCTGGCTGGCGTGCACGCGCCCACCTCGGGCCAGTATTTCGTGGACGGCAAGCCCGTCCACTTCGAATCGCCGAGAGACGCGCTCGACCTCGGCATCGCGACCGTCTACCAGGATCTCGCGCTGGTGCCGCTGCTCTCGGTGGCGCGCAACTTCTTCATGGGCCGCGAGCCGCAGAAGAAATTGTTCGGCCTCCTCAATGTCATGGATCTCGATTCGAGCGCCCAGATCGCCAAGGAGCGCCTCGCGGAAATGGGCATCAACGTGCGCGACCCGCATCAGGCCATCGGCACGATGTCGGGCGGCGAGCGCCAGTGCCTCGCGATCGCGCGTGCGATCCACTTCGGCGCGCGCGTGCTGATTCTCGACGAGCCGACCGCCGCGCTCGGCGTGAAGCAGAGCTTCAACGTGCTCAGGTTGATCCATAGCGCCCGCGCAAAAGGCATCTCGGTGATCTTCATCACGCACAACGTGCACCACGCCTACCCGATTGGCGATTCGTTCACGCTGCTCAATCGCGGCCGCTCGCTCGGCACGTACACGAAGGACACCATCAGCAAGAACGAGGTGCTCGACATGATGGCCGGCGGCGCGGAGATGCAGAAGATGATTGCCGAGCTCGACGGCGCGACCATTTGAGGCGCGCGCGTCGACTCCGGATCGAGTCTGAATTGAGACCGAACTGAGACCGAACTGAGACCGCATACGACAGGAATGCTCATGGCCCTCCCCCGCACCAACCCTTCACGCTTCGCATCCGGACGCAGCCGCGATATCGTCTGCCTCGGCCGGCTCGGCGTCGATCTCTACGCTCAGCAAGTCGGCGCGCGGCTCGAAGACGTCTCCACCTTCGCCAAGTATCTCGGCGGCTCGTCGGCGAACATCGCGTTCGGCTGCGCGCGGCTCGGCCTGAGCTCGGCCATGCTCACGCGCGTCGGCGACGACCACATGGGCCGCTTTCTCACCGAAACGCTCGCGAAAGAAGGCTGCGACACGAGCCACGTGCGCGTCGACCCCGAGCGGCTGACCGCACTCGTGCTGCTCGGCCTGAAAGACCGCGA
Source organism: Paraburkholderia silviterrae (assembly GCF_004353915.1). GTDB lineage: Bacteria > Pseudomonadota > Gammaproteobacteria > Burkholderiales > Burkholderiaceae > Paraburkholderia > Paraburkholderia silviterrae. The sequence goes on from NZ_SMRP01000005.1 coordinate 357,693, forward strand.
CACGTTTCCGCTCATTTTCTATCGCGAGAACTGCGCCGACATGGCCGTCGATGCGGGCGACTTCGACGAGGCGTTCATTGCCTCGTCCAAGGCGCTGCTCATCACCGGCACGCACTTCTCGACCGGGCAGGTGAACCGCGCAAGTCTTCAGGCGCTCGACTACGCGCGCCGCAACGACGTGCGCACCGTGCTCGACATCGACTATCGCCCGGTGCTCTGGGGGCTGACCGGCAAGGCCGACGGCGAGACGCGCTTTATCGCGAGCGCAGGCGTGAGCGAGCATCTGCAGCGCATCCTGCCCCTCTTCGATCTCGTGATCGGCACCGAAGAGGAATTGCGCATCGCGGGCGGCCAAGAGACGCTCGTCGATGCGCTCAAGCGCGTGCGCGAAGTCACGCCCGCCACGCTGCTCGTGAAGCGGGGGCCGCTCGGCTGCCAGATCGTCGAGGGAGCGGTGCCCGATTCGCTCGACGAGGTGCCGCTGCAACGCGGCGTGGAGGTCGAAGTGCTCAACGTGCTCGGCGCGGGCGATGCGTTCGCCTCGGGCTTTCTGTCGGGCTGGCTGCGCGATGCGCCGCTCGAAGACTGCGCGCGCGCGGCCAATGCGTGCGGCGCGCTCGTGGTCTCGCGCCACGGCTGCGCGCCCGCGATGCCCACGCCCGCGGAGCTCGACTATTTCCTGCGCGAAGCCGCGGCGAACCCCGTGCGCATGCGCCGCCCCGATCGCGACGCCACGCTCGCCCGCCTGCACCGCGTGACCCCTGCGCGCAAGCACTACGACGAGGTGCTGGGCTTCGCGTTCGACCATCGCAACCAGTTCTTCGACCTCGCCCAGCAGACTGGCGCCAGCGAGACGCGCATCTCGTACCTGAAAAACCTGTTCGTCGATGCCGTGGCGCAGACGGAAAGCGCGCTCGGTCTGCAAGGCTGCATCGGTGTCCTGATCGACGATCGCTATGGCCAGGACGCGCTCAACGCCGCGACCGGTCGCGACTGGTGGATCGGCCGCCCGGTCGAGCTGCCGGGCTCGGTGCCGCTCGTGTTCGACCATGGCCGCTCGATCGGCACGACGCTCGCAGCCTGGCCCATCGGGCACACGGTCAAGTGTCTCGTGCAGTTCCATCCCGACGAGCCGATGGAGCAGCGCCTCGAACAGGAAGCGCAACTGCGCGCGCTCTACGACGCCGTGCAGGCGAGCGGCCACGAACTGCTGCTCGAAGTGATTCCGCCGAAGCTCGGCGGCCGGCCGAACGCACCCGACACGGTCTATCGCGCGCTCAAGCGGCTCTACAATATCGGCCTCTACCCCGAGTGGTGGAAGCTCGAGCCGATGGACGCGGCGCAGTGGCGCGACATAGACGCGCTGATCGCCGAGCGCGACCCGCATTGCCGCGGCGTCGTGCTGCTCGGCCTCTCCGCGCCCATCGAGCAGTTGACCAGCGGTTTTCGCGCGGCAGCGGCTTCGCAGACGTGCCGCGGCTTCACGGTGGGCCGCACCATCTTCTACGAGCCGAGCTTCGCCTGGCTCGCAGGTGAAATCGACGACCAGGAATTGATCGCGCGCGTGCGCCGCGCCTTCGAGACGCTGATCGCGGCATGGCGCGCCGCGCGCGGCCAGGCGCCAGGCCAGCCAGATCACGATGCCCATGCCACGCGCGAGGAGAAAGCAGCATGAATCAGCGCATCGCTCCTATTTCCGGTGCTTCGCACGAGGGACAACCGAACGCCGTGCCGGGTTCGGCCGCCGCCACGGTGCGCCTCACCGCGGCGCAGGCACTGGTGCGCTTTCTCGCCGCCCAGCGTGTGGCCTGCGAAGACGGCTCGGGCCGCACCGAGCCGCTCTTCGGCGGCGTGTTCGCCATCTTCGGGCACGGCAACGTGGCGGGCCTCGGCGAGGCGCTCTATCACTATCGCCACGAACTGCCCACGCTGCGCGCGCACAACGAGCAAGCGATGGCGCACAGCGCGATCGCCTACGCGAAGGCGCATTTCCGCCGCCGCATGATGGCCGTGACCACCTCGATCGGCCCCGGCGCCACCAACCTCGTGACGGCCGCCGCGCTCGCGCACGTGAACCGGCTGCCACTCTTGCTCCTGCCCGGCGACATCTTCGTCTCGCGCGAACCCGACCCGGTGCTGCAGCAGATCGAAGATCCCCATGATGGCGGCCTTTCCGCCAACGATGCGCTCAAGCCCGTATCGCGCTACTTCGACCGAATCGTGCATCCCGCGCAATTGCTCACCGCGTTGCCGCGCGCGCTGCGCGTGCTCACCGACGCCGCGCTGTGCGGCCCGGTCACGCTCGCGCTGCCGCAGGACGTGCAGGCCATGGCGTGGGACTATCCCGCGAGTTTCTTCACACCGCGCCTCGTGAGCTTTCACGCCCCCGCACCCGTGCAGAGCGAGATCGACGCGGCGCTCGCGCAACTGCATCGCGCGAAGCGTCCGCTCATCGTCGCGGGCGGCGGCGTGCTCTACTCGCGCGCCGCGCCTCAATTGCAGGCACTCGCCGCGGCGCGCGGCATTCCGGTGGCGGAAACCCAGGCCGGCAAAGGCGCGCTCGCCTGGGACGATCCGCTCAATGTGGGCGCGATCGGCGTGACGGGCTCGCCCGCCGCGAACGCACTCGCACGCGACGCCGACTGCATTGTTGCGGTGGGCACCCGTCTGCAGGACTTCACGACCGGCTCGAATTCGCTGTTCGCGCACGCGCACGTGATCGGCGTGAATACAAACGGCTTCGATGCGCTCAAGCACAACGGGCTTGCCGTGGAAGCCGACGCGAAGCTCGCACTCGCGGCGCTGAGCGACGAGCTGATCAACTGGCGTGCCGACGCGAACTGGAGCGCGCATGCACGACGCCTCGCCGACGAATGGCGCGCGAGCGTCGAAGCGCTCACGCACGCGCCACAGGAACGCCACAGCCTGCCCTACGACGCCGACGTGATCGGCGCCGTGCAGCGCTCGTCGAGCCGTTCGTACACCGAAGATATCGTCGTGTGCGCGGCCGGCACGCTGCCCGCCGAGTTGCACAAGCTCTGGCGTGCCGGCCAGCCGGGCGCCTACCACGTCGAATACGGCTACTCGTGCATGGGCTATGAGATCGCGGGCGGGCTCGGCGCGAAGCTCGCGCGGCCCGAGCGCGAAGTCATCGTCATGGTGGGCGATGGCAGCTACCTGATGATGAACAGCGAAATCGCCACCTCGGTGATGCTCGGCGCGAAGCTCATCATCGTCGTGCTCGACAACCGCGGCTACGGCTGCATCAACCGGCTCCAGCAGGCCTGCGGCAGTGCACCGTTCAACAACCTCTTCGAGGACTGCGCGCAAGGGCCGCTTGGCGCGCCGCGCATCGACTTCGCCTCGCACGCGCGCTCGCTGGGCGCGCAGGCCGAGCACGTCGCCAACGTCGCGGAACTCGAAACCGCGCTGCAACGCGCGCGCGCCGCGTCGCGCACCTACCTCATCAGCATCGACACCGATCCCGCGCGCACGACCGAGGACGGCGGATGGTGGTGGGAAGTCGCCGTGCCCGAGGTTTCGACGCGCGCCACCGTGCGCGAGGCGCGCCAGCGCTACGACGCGCATCTCGCCCAACGCGGCCAGCGCGAGCGCGGTGGCGACGCGCCGCCCGCGACGAAGCCAGCGTCCGGCAGTGAAAATGAAAGCGCCAAGGAAAGCGGTAGCGCAGCCGATCCAACCCAGGCATGACGAGACTCACGTTTGCAGAGAACGAGGAACGCACATGAGCGCATTTGAAGTACGCATCGGCATCAATCCGCTATCGTGGATGAACGACGACCTGCCCTCGCTCGGCGGCGAAATACCGCTCTCCCAGGCGCTCACCGAGGGGCGCGAGATCGGCTACGAAGGCTTCGAGCTCGGCAACAAGTTTCCGCGCGAGCCGCAAGCGCTCAAGGCATTGCTCGCGCAATACGACCTCTCGCTCGTGTCCGGCTGGTACTCGGGCATGCTCGCGCGGCGCAGCGTGGCTGAAGAGATCGCGGCCGTCGACAAGCATCTCGACCTGCTCGCGCAGAACGGCGCTACGGTGATGGTCTACGGCGAAGTGGCTGACTCGATCCAGGGCGCGCCGCGCCCGCTCTATCAGCGGCCGCGCTTTTTCAGCGAGCAGCAGTGGGACGAATACGCCGCGCGCGTGGATGCCTTCGCGCGTCATGCGCTCTCGCGTGGCGTGCGGCTCGCCTATCACCATCACATGGGCGCCTATGTGGAAACGCCCGCCGACATCGACAAGCTCATGGCGCGCACCAGCGAAGCTGTGGGCCTGCTGTTCGACGCGGGCCATATCACGTTCGCGGGCGGCGACCCCGTAGTGGAGCTCGACAAGCACATCGCACGCGTATGCCATGTGCACTGCAAGGACGTGCGCCCCGCCGTGGTGAAGCTCGCGCGCAACCGCAACTGGAGTTTCCTCGACGCGGTGCTCGCGGGCGCGTTCACGGTGCCCGGCGACGGCGCCGTCGATTTTCCGGCGATCATCGCGCGTCTGAAGCGGCACGGCTACCGCGGCTGGCTAGTGGTGGAAGCCGAGCAGGACCCCGTGATCGCGCCGTCGTACGCGTACGCGCAGAAGGGCTATCGCACGCTGCGCTCGCTCGTCGATTCGGAGAGCGTATCAAGCAACACCAGCAAGGAGGCAGCATGAGCCTGCTAGTCAAGGCCGCGCGCGAAGGCCAGACGATCGCGCGCGTCACGCCCGCCACGGCGGGCTGGCGCTATGTCGGCTTCGCCGCGTACCGCATGGACGCCGACGATATCGTCTACGTACACGAAACGGACCGCGAGAGCTGCATCGTCGTGCTCTCGGGCGCCGTGGACATCGAGGCAGACGGCAAGCGTCATTCGGGCCTCGGCTCGCGTGACAGTGTATTCGAAGACGCCGCGCCCTATGCGCTCTACGTGCCGCCCGGTGTGAAGGCGGTGGTGCGCGCCACGCGCGAAGCCGAGTTGGGCGTGGCGAGCGCGCCAGCGCTCGGCACACTGCCCGTGCGGCTCATCGAGCCCGCGCAAATGAAGCGCTCCACGCGCGGCAAAGGCGCGAATACGCGCTACGTCTGCGATATTCTTGCGCAGACCGAGCCGGCGGAATCGTTGCTCGTGGTGGAAGTGCGCACGCCTTCGGGTCATTCGTCGAGCTATCCGCCGCACAAGCACGATGCCGACCGCCTGCCGCACGAAAGCGCGCTGGAAGAGACCTATTACCACCGGCTCAATCCGCAGCAAGGCTTCGCCTTCCAGCGTGTCTATACCGACCTGCGCGACCTCGACGAGACCATGGCCGTGGAGGACCACGACGTCGTGATGGTGCCGCGCGGCTATCATCCGGTGGTCGTGCCGTACGGCTACGACTCGTATTACCTGAACGTGATGGCGGGCCCCACGCGCGAGTGGCACTTCCACAACGATCCCGCGCACGAGTGGATCATCGAGCGCGACGCGAAGTAAGGCAACACGATTCGCACCACGTAAAACGCCGCGCTGCCTGATCAAGCAGCGCGGCGTTTTTGCGTGCAGCGTGGTCGAAAATCAAGCGAGCTGGAACTTGCCCACGAGGCGCTTGAGCACCTTCGCCTGGTCGTCGAGCGATTGCGCCGCCGCCGTGGCCTCTTCCACCAGCGCCGCGTTCTGCTGCGTGCCCGCATCCATCTGCGTGACCGCGCGGCTGATCTCCTCGATGCCGGCGCGCTGCTCGCTCGATGCCGCGGAGATCTCGCCGATGATGTCGTTCACGCGCTTCACGGCCTTCACGACTTCTTCCATGGTCTGACCCGCGTCGGTGGCGAGCGTCGATCCGTTCGCCACGCGCGCCACCGACGCGGAGATCAACGTCTTGATCTCCTTGGCCGCCGCGGCGCTGCGCTGCGCTAGATTGCGTACCTCGCCCGCGACCACCGAGAAGCCACGCCCCTCTTCGCCCGCGCGCGCAGCCTCGACCGCCGCATTCAGCGCCAGGATATTGGTCTGGAACGCGATGCCTTCGATCACGCCGATGATGTCGGCGATACTCTTCGCGCTGTCGTTGATCTCGTTCATCGTGGCCACTACGCGGCCCACCACGGCGCCGCCCTTCTGCGCGATCTGCGAGGCGTTGCCGGCCAGCGTGCTCGCCTGCTGCGCGTTTTCCGCGTTCAGCCGCACGGTGGACGTCAATTGCTCCATGCTGCTCGCGGTGCGTTCGAGCGCGACGGCCTGCTCTTCCGTGCGGTGCGAGAGATCGAGATTGCCCGTCGAAATCTGGCCCGATGCGGCGGCAATCGCCTCGGCGCTCGCGGCGATCTCGGCCACCGTCGTCGACAGTCCGCTCTGCATGTCGCGCAACGCGCCGAGCATGCTGGACGCGTCGCGCGCATGCACCTCGACCGGCTGCGCGAGATCGCCCGCGGCAATGCGCGCGGCAATGGCCTTCGCATGCGCGGGCTCGCCGCCGAGCTGGTGCGCGAGGCGCCGCACGACCCACTCGCTCACCACGAACGCGAGCACGAACAGCGCGAGCGTTGCCGCGGCGATCATCACGAACGACGACTTGTAGATGAACGCCGAAGCCGCGATCGTCGCCTTGGCGGCGGCGCCGCGCTGCGCGACGAGCTGATCGACGAGCTTCTCGAGCTTGCCCGTTTCCACGAGCAACGAGACGTCCTGCATGCTGACCTGCCAGCTCATCTGCGAAAGATCGAGCGGCTGCGCCTTCATGAGCGTGACGAAGTCGCGCAAATGGCCGCTCCATGTTTGTGCTTGTGCGGCGAACTGCTTTTGCTGCGCGAGCGCGTCGCCGCCCGACTGCGACGAATATTGTCCGAGCACTTTCATCTGGAGCACGAGCGCCGCGAGGTCCTTCTCGATGCCCTCACCCAGCTCGTCACGTTCCTTCGCCGTAGTCGCGGTGAGCAGCATTTTTTGCCCGCGGCTCGCACGCAGCACATGGCCACGCACTTCCTCCGCGGCGCGGCTGGCGATGTGGCCCTGCTCGTAGATCGACTCCGTGGAATCGTTCAGGCGACTGATCTGTGCGAGCGAGAAGGCGCCGATGGCCAGCGTGCCGACCAGCACTACCGCGAAAGCGACGCGCAGCATCGTCTTCACCGAGAGCGTCCTGCCCTCGCGCGCACGCACGGCCCTGGCCGTGGCGCGCTGGGCGTCCGGCGAATCCGCGACCTGCGCATCTTGCGGCACGAAACCGGCGCGCCGGCTCCCCTGCAATGCAGCTTTCATGTCTTGACGGTCTCCTTCTTGTTGTCAGGCCGCCCGAAGGAGTCCCCCGGGTCCGCCACAACCCGGTTTACGGCGGATTCACCAGCGAACTTTAGCGCTCGCGGCATCGAGTGCTCGCGCTAGCTTCACGCGAGTCGAAAGGCCACCAATCCGCGATTGGAGCTTAAGCAAAAGGCTGGAAACGCAATCGCAGCCGATCACATATTCGATCGTGGATTAATGCCAATTGCATTTAATACGAATTGCATATTCATCGCGATAGCGAATTTCTAGCCTGATTCAGATATTTAGTTATCCCAATCCATCGCCATCTTTAATAATTTGATAATCGTCATGAACTTTGTCAATTGCCATCCTTCAATTGACAATCGAGTTTATCCTTTCACCACTATTACTTGGCCATACAAGAAGCGATGAATTTTGTCGAAACACCCAACGTCGGGGATTACCGCCACCCACCTTCCGCACGCGTGCTCACCAGTCTGTATAAAGCGGATTCCTGCTCGCCGAAGCGAAAATCCGCAATATCCCGTCCGCGAAATATTTAGCCCGCCACTAGCTGAATATTTTCATTGCCATCCAATATCTGCCAATACACCTCCGAATTTAGAGGAAATATCGCGTGAATGCCGATCAGGATTATCCGCGTAGCGACCCGCTCATCGCGCCCGAATCTCCGCGCGCGGTCGAATCGACGGGTGACTGCGGCGAAAATCTCGAGTACGACGAGGCGTTCATCGAACTCGAACGCACCGTCGCCGGCGTTGGCGACCAGCAATATGGCGACACACTCATTGCCGCTGTCGCGCCGGACTGGCAACGCGTCAAACAGCAGGCCGAAGCCCTGCTGCAGCGCTCGAAGGATCTGCGCGTCGTTGCATGGCTCACCCGGGCGTGGATGGAATTCACCGGGTTGGCGGGATACGCGAAAGGTTTGGCGCTGGTTGCCGAATTGCTCGACAGCCGTTGGGACGACGTGCATCCGCGTATCGAAATCGACGATGACGGGCAACCCGACCCGTTCTCCCGCACGAACGCGCTGCAGGCTTTCTTCTCGCTGGAGGCACTCGGTGCCCGCGCTCGCGCGGCTACCCTGCTGCAAGTACGCAGTGTCGATTTTCCGCTGCGTAAAGTCGCGGCACTGCTCGACGGCTCCGCGGAGCACGAAGGTGGCATCACACGGCAAGAACTGTGCGTCGCGCTCAACGCGCAACGCGCCTCGCTCGACATCGTCGGCCGATTGCTCACCCACATCGAGCACCTTCGGCGCACGGTGTCGGAGCGCCTGGACGAGGCATGGGTACCCGACATTAGCGCGGTGGAAAAGCCCTTGCTCGCGGTGTCCTCGCTGCTAACGCAAAGCGCGGTGCCTGACGCTGCGGCATCGACGCACGCGTCTGCCATCGCATCGGCGCAATCAGCTAAATCAGCGCTATCGGCACAGTCGGCAGCCGCAAAAGGCGCGGCATCCGCAAGCCCGAGCCATTCGGGCGAGGTGCGTTCGCGCGAAGACGCGAACCTCTTGCTCGAAAAGGTCTGCATCTATCTCGAGTCCTGCGAGCCCGCCCACCCCTCGTCGTTGCTGATCCGCCGCGCCCAGCGCCTGCTGCACATGACGTTCTACGAAATCATTCGCGACATGTCGCCAGAGGCCATCCCGCATATCGACCTGCTAGCCGGTCTCGGCGGCAACGCCTGACGCAGCCTTGCTACCGGTTTTCATGACTCAGCCCTCCCTTTCATATATAGGACTCCGAAAATGAGCGATTCAAAATCGACGGGACAGAAATTCATTGGGCGTAATCGCGCACCACGGGTTCAAATCGAATACGACGTAGAGACATACGGCAGCAACCAGAGCGTCGACATTCCGTTTGTCATGGGCGTTTTGTCCGATCTGGCGGGCAAGTCCAATCAGCAGCAGCCGAGCCTCGAACAACGCAAGTTCCTGGAAATCGACGTCGACAACTTCGACGACCGGCTCAAGTCGGTGCAGCCGCGCGCGGCCTTCCATGTGCCCAACGAAGTTTCCGGCAACGGCATGTTGGCCGTCGACCTCAGCTTCGAGTCGATCGAAGACTTCTCGCCGGCTAGCGTCGCGCGCATGGTGCCCGAGCTGAACCAGTTGCTGATGGCCCGGCGCCAGCTCTCGAACCTGCTCTCCTATATGGACGGCAAGAGCAATGCCGAGGCGATGCTCATGCAGGCGCTAAAGAGCCGCCCGTTGCTCGAATCGATCGCCCGTCTCACTGACCAGACTCACAACCAGCCGACGGGCTCGCCGTCGGACGGCGACGAACCCGAAGCATGACGGCACCGCCCGCCTTGCAGCCCAACCAACTGCCTCCCGGTGAAACTTTCATGAAGACTGCCGAAGCCATATTGCAGACGACGACCATCGACTTCCCGTCGAACGATGCGTTCGCTGTCGCGCTCGTCGACGAGCTCAATCCGCGCAGCGACCGCGCGCGTGACGCCATCGACACAGCGGTCAAGACACTCGCGCTCCAGGCGCTCGAGAACGCAGTCGTCGTATCGGACGACGCCTACCAGACGATTCAGACGATCATTGCGGAGATCGATCGCAAGCTATCGAATCAGGTCAACAAGATCATCCACCATGCCGAATTCCAGCAGCTCGAATCAGCATGGCGCGGCCTGCATTACCTCGTGACGAACAGCGAGACGAACGAGCAGTTGAAGATCCGCTATATGCCTGTCACGAAGACGGAGTTAAACCGCTCGTTGAAACGTTACAAAGGCGTCGCGTGGGACCAGAGCCCGATCTTCAAGAAGATCTACGAAGAGGAGTATGGCCAGTTCGGCGGCGAGCCGCTCGGCTGTCTCGTGGGCGACTATTACTTCGACCACGGGCCACAAGACGTGGAAATGCTCGGTGAGATCGCGAAAATCTCAGCCGCAGCACACTGCCCGTTCATTAGCGGCGCCTCGCCGGCCGTGATGCAGATGGAGTCCTGGCAGGAACTGTCGAATCCACGCGATCTGACCAAGATTTTCCAGAACAGCGAATACGCGGCATGGACGCATCTGCGCAAATCCGACGACGCACGCTATCTCGGCTTGACGATGCCGCGCTTTCTTGCCCGCCTGCCCTACGGCGCGCGCACGAACCCCGTGGAAGCGTTCGATTTCGAAGAAGACGTCGACGGCGCAACACATGATCGCTATGCGTGGATCAATGCCGCCTACGCCATGGCGACCAATATCAACCGCTCGTTCCGCCATTTTGGCTGGTGCACGTCGATTCGCGGCGTCGAATCGGGCGGTGCGGTGGAAGATTTGCCCGCACATACGTTCCCGACCGACGACGGCGGCATCGACATGAAATGCCCGACCGAAATCGCCATCAGCGACCGCCGCGAGGCCGAGCTCGCGAAGAACGGCTTCATGCCATTCGTGCACCGGAAGAACTCCACGGTTGCGGCGTTCCTTGGCGCGCAGTCGCTGCAAAAGCCCGCCGAGTACCACGATGCGCTCGCCACCGAGAACGCCAAGCTCGCTGCGCGTCTGCCTTATATCTTCGCCTGCAGCCGGTTCGCTCACTACCTGAAATGCATCGTGCGCGACAAGGTGGGTTCCTTCAAGGAGCGCGACGAGATGCAAGCGTGGCTCAACGACTGGATCATGCATTACGTCGACGGCGATCCCCAGAATTCCTCGCAGGAAACCAAGGCGCGCAAGCCGTTGGCCGCTGCGCGGGTCGTGCTCGAAGAGCTGGAGGACAACCCGGGTTATTACAGCGCCAAATTCTTCCTGCGCCCGCACTATCAGCTCGAAGGTCTCACCGTATCCCTACGGCTTGTCTCGAAGGTTCCCGCACTCAATGGGGCCGCCTCGGGCTAAGCCACTTCCTGACGTCCCTTATCAACCCATAGGAGAACGTAATGTCTGTAGATATGTATATGCTCGTGGACGGCGCCAGCGGCGAATCGAAGGATGCCAACCATAAAGGCTGGACCGACATCCTGTCGTATTCGTGGGGCGCGAACCAGCCCGGCTCGATGTCGACCGGCGGCGGCGGCGGCATCGGCAAGGTCAGCTTCGACGACCTCACGGTGCAAGCCTATGCCGACAAGGCCACCCCCGCGATCCTCAAGTACTGCGCAAACGGCAAGCACCTCCCGCAGATCCAGCTGTCGATCTGCAAGGCGGGTGGCTCGCAGGTCGAATACAAGCGCGTCACGCTCACGGATGTGCTCGTCGTCGCGGTGCAGCAGAACGCCGACCAGAACTCCGAAGCCGTGAAGATCACCTACCGCTTCCAGGCGGCCAAGGTCAAGCAGCAATACTGGGAGCAGACCGATCAGGGCGGCAAGGGCAGCGAAAGCGTGCTCTCCTGGAACATCAAGGAAAACCGCGAGATGTAACGCGCCTTTAGTTTTTCGACAGCACATTTAGTTATACAGAATGTACAGGCGGCCGGCCGCCTGTACATTCCTGCTTTCACGTATCGCCAGCCATGAGTCACGTCACGATGCCGCCCTCCGCAGTGCTCGAAGATGTCCAGCGCCGCTACCCGCCCTGCCTGTTCGATCGCCTGATCGCGGGCCGTGAGCCGGTGCGCGCGGCCAACGACGTCCGACGCAAGTCGCTCCACGAAGCCGTGCTGCGCGACCTCGCGTGGCTGCTCGGCAGCATCAACACGCGCGGCGTGAACAATTTGCGCGAGTTCCCGCATATCGCCGCCTCGGTCCTCAATTTCGGCATTCCCGCGCTGGAGCACGTGACGTTGCAAGCCGAGGCTGCGCGGCTTCTCGAAGTCGAGGTGCGCGAGGCGATTGTGCGCTTCGAGCCGCGCCTCGCGCGCGAATCGCTCGACGTCCAATGCCGGCCGGCCACCACGCCGGGCGGACAGCCTTGTCTCGAACTGCGCATCGAAGGGGACTTGATCGCGCTGCCTACCTCCACCCGGATCGTCGTGGTCGCGGATTTCGTCGAGGCGGGTGAAGGACTCGTATTCAGGGCGCGAGGCACCTCATGACCCACACGCGTCTGCTCGATTACTACAACCGGGAACTCGCCTACCTGCGCGAGCTCGGCTCCGAATTCGCCTCGGCATTTCCCGGCGCCGCCGCCCAGCTCGGCATGCGCGACACCCAGACTGCCGACCCGTTCGTCGAGCGCCTGCTCGAAGGCTTCGCGTTTCTGGCCGCACGCATCCACCTGAAGATGGATGCCGAGTTCCCGCGCTTTTCCGAGCGCCTGCTGGACGTCGTCTATCCGCATTACCTCTCGCCCACGCCCTCGATGGCGATCGTGGCGCTGCAACCCAATCTGCTTGCGGGCTCGATGCACTCGGGCTACACGCTGCCGGCCGGCTCCGCGCTGAAGGCGCAGCTCGCCGAGGGCGAACAGACGGCCTGTGAATTTCGTACTGCGCACGAAGTGACGCTATGGCCGCTCGAAGTTGTCGACGTCAAGTTGCGCGCCGACGCCAGCGCATTGCCGCTTTCGCGCTGGCCGCTCGGCGGCAGGCAGGTGGGCGGCGCGCTACACATCACACTGCGCGCGCATGGCGTCACCGATATTCGCGAGCTGCCAATCGGCAAGCTCACGTTCTTTGCGAGCGCGCAGGACGCGATCGCCCATCCCTTGATCGAGCGCGTGCTGGCACACAGCGTCGGCGTGTGCTGCCACAGCGAAGACGATGGAGCGCAGCGCGCCGTATGGCTCGGCACGGATGCGATCCGTCACGAAGGCTTCGACGCCGGGCAAGCCATGTTGCCCTCGCGGCAAAGTGCCTTCGAGGGATATCGGCTATTGCAGGAGTATTTCGCGTTCCCGGAGCGCCTCGCGTTTTTCAGCCTCAACAAGCTGGACCAGGCGCTGCCCGGCCTGCGCGGCCGCATGTTCACATTGACGGTCCTGCTCGACCGGAGCGCGCCCGAGCTCGAGCGCGCGGTCGACGCACGCAGCCTCGCGCTCCATTGCACGCCGGTCGTCAATCTCTTCGAGCGGCGCACGGATCACATCGCCATTTCGCCAGCGCGCCACGAGCATCATCTGGTCGTCGACCGAATGCAGCCCACCGATTTCGAGATTTTCTCCATCCGCAAAATCACGGGTCAATCGCAAGCCGGCACGGCCAATGTCGACTTCTTCCCGTTCTATGGCGGCCCTGACAATGCGTCGATGCAGCGCGGCCGCTACTTCTCCGTGCGCCGCGAACCCCGGCCCATTGCGCCCAACGCCGCGCGCTCGGCAACCCGCGCGACCTACCCGGGCAGCGAGGTGTACGTGTCGCTCGTCGACCAGCACGATGCGCCCTGGCCCGAGGCGCTGCGTCACATCAGCGCCGATGCGCTCTGCACCAACCGGCATCTGCCGCTGTCGATTCCGTTGCATAACGCAACGGATTTCACCTTGCGCGCGTCGTGCCCCGTGGACACCATCAAGGTCCTGCGCGGACCGACCTCGCCTCGCGGCGCGCTGGCCGAAGGTCAATTGACATGGCGGCTCATCAGTCATCTCGGGCTCGACTATCTGGGCCTCGTGGATGCCGGCCAAAGCGATGGCTCGCAGACACTGCGCGAACTGCTGCGTCTCTACGCCGATGGCGCCCGCAGCAATCTGCTCGCCCAGATCGACGGCGTGCGCAGCGTGCGAATCACGCCCGCGTACCGGCGCCTGCCGCATCCGGGGCCGGTCATGGTGGGACGGGGGGTGTCCATCTCGCTGCTGCTCGACGAGCTGGCGTTCGCGGGCGGCAGCACGTACCTCTTCGAAGCGGTGCTGGAGCAATTCCTCGCGCGGCATGTTTCGATCAACAGCTTCAGCGAACTCGCGGTATCGACGCTGCAGCGCGGCAAGATCCGGCGCTGGCCTTCACGTATCGGCAGGCGGCCCGCCGTATGAACGCACACAGCGCCCACGCATACGAAACGCCTTCGTGGTGGCATGAGGTCGAGACCGCCCCTTACGCGCACGACCTGTTTCAATTGCTGCGCCGGCTCGACGCGCAAGCCGCACCCCATCCGCGCCTCGGGCGGGCATGGTCTCCTAGCGACGAGCCGGTGCGTATCGGCCAGCAGCCGTCACTCGCGTTTGCGCCCGCCGCGGTGGCGAGCGCGAGCACGAACGAAAACGCAGGCGGCGAACCGTTGCCTCATTTGTCGATTCACGGCTTCGGGCTGTTCGGGCCGAACGGTCCCTTGCCGCTGCATTTGACGGAGTTCGCCAGAAACCGCTTGCGCAATCACGACGACCCCGTGCTGTGCGCCTTCGCCGATCTGTTCCATCACCGGCTCACCCTGCTGTTCTATCGCGCATGGGCCGACGCGCAACCAACCGTGAGCGCCGACCGGGACGGCCATTCCTCTTTCGACCGCTACATCGCCTGCCTCGCGCATCTCGGTCTCGCGTCGTTGCCCCACGGCCACACGCCCGGCCCGCACGCGCTCTACGGCATGACCGGCCGGTTGGTGCGCAAAGCACGCGACGCACACGGCTTGCAGCAGATCCTCGCGGCGTGGCTGGGCATGCCGGTGCGCGTCGTCGAATGGGTCCCACAATGGATCGTGCTTGAGCGCCAGGACCGCGTGGTCCTGGGGCCGGCGAAACCTGGCGCGCGGCTCGGGGGCGGCGCGATGATCGGCGCGGCCGTGCGCGACGCGAGCAGCAAGTTCGAGATCCGCGTGGGTCAATTGACGCTCGAGCAGTTTCGCGCGCTGTTGCCCGGAACGACCACGATGAACGAGCTGACGTCATGGGTGCGCGCCTATGTCGGCCGCGAGTTCGCCTGGGATTTGCGGCTCGTGCTCGCCCACGACGCCATTGTGCCGATCAGTCTTGGTGACACCACGCCGCTTGGGTGGGGCAGCTGGCTCGGCGCGCGCGGCGGCGCAACCGACACGGCGCATAGCGGCGAGTCCGGTGCCGACGATTTCGTCTATTCGCCCGAGCACGTCCTTGCAGCAGGCACAAAGCGACGCAGCAAGCCGCGTTCGTCCGCAGGGGTAGCGCCTTGAGTCGCTTGCCTACCATGACCCGTTACAGATGCTGACATGATGCACAACGTTACCGCGACCTTGCCGCCCGGCTTCGAGACACTGAGCTTTCGCTCGCTCAATGGCACCGAGAGGCTCTCGACCCTTTACACCTTCGATGTGCAAATGGTCAGCCCCAGCGCCGACCTCGATCTGAACGCGCTGACCGGCAAGCCGCTCAACCTGAGCATCGCGACGCCCGATGCCCCCCCGCGCTACCTCGGCGGGCACATCGTGCGCTGCGAGTTTGCCGGCCGTGAATCCGATACCTCGCGCAGCTACGTCTACGCCCTCACCCTGCGCCCCTGGCTCTGGTATCTCACCCGGACCGTCGACTGCCGCATCTTCCAGAACCTGGCCGCCCCCGACATCGTGCGCCAGGTCCTGCAGACCTACGGCTTCGCCGTCGAGACGCGCCTCGCCGCACGCTACCGCACCTGGGACTACTGTGTGCAGTACCAGGAAAGCGACTTCGCGTTCATCAGCCGCATGATGGAGCGCGAGGGCATCTACTACTACTTCCGCCACGAGGCCGACCAGCAGGTGCTCGTGCTCATCGACGACATCGCCTCGCACGATCCGCTCGCCCTCTACCCCACGCTGCCCTGGCTCGCCTCCGACCACCTCGTGCGCCCGGACGAAGTCGGCGTGCAGGACTGGCGACCCGCCGTCGAGCTGCGCTCCGGCATCTTTGCCGTGAACGACCACGACTTCCGCAAGCCACGCGCCGATGTCTCGCAGCGCCGCGCCAACCCGCTCGGCAACGATCACGCCGGCTACGCGAAATACGACTGGCAGGCCGGCTACATCAACGCCGACGAGGGCGAGCGCTACGCCACCGTCCGGCTCGAAGAGGAGCAGGCTGGCCACGCCCAGAGCCGCGGCAGCACCCATGCGCGCACCATGGCGCCGGGCTACATCGTCACGCTCGAAGGCTGCCCGCGCAGCGCCGACAACGTCGCGAACCTGATCGTCGCGGTCACGTACCGGCTCCAGGAAGGCGGCTATGCCAGCGGCAGCAGCGAGGCGCACTACGACTTCGACTTCGTCGTGCAGCCCAGCTCGCTGCCCTGGCGCGCGCCGAGCGTCACGCCCGTGCCGAGAGCCACCGGCCCGCAGACCGCCATCGTGGTCGGTCCTGCCGGCGAGACGATCTGGACCGACGAGTACGGCCGCGTGAAGCTGCAGTTCCGCTGGGACCGCTATGGCCAGGGCGACGAGAACAGCTCGTGCTGGGTGCGCGTATCGAGCGCCTGGGCCGGCACCGAGTTCGGTGCCCTGCAGGTGCCGCGCATCGGCCAGGAAGTCGTCGTCGACTTCCTCAACGGCGAGCTCGACCGTCCCCTCGTCACAGGCCGCATCTACAACGCCGAGCAAATGCCGCCGTTCAGCTTGCCGGGTGCGGCCACGCAAAGCGGCATCGTCACGCGCACGCCCGGCGGCACCACGGCCAACGCCAACATGCTGCGCTTCGAGGACAAGGCCGGCGCCGAGCAGGTGCTGCTGCACGCCGAGCGCAATCTCGACATCGCCGTCGAGAACAATGCGACGCACACCGTCGGCGCCGATCAGAACACGGTGATCGACGGCAACTCGACTACGACCATCAACGGCAACTCGACCACGACCGTCAACGGCGACTCGACCACGACCGTCAATGGCAGAACTTACTCGACCGCCAACGGCGACGTCTCCTCGATCGTCAACGCCAACACCAGCTCGATCGTCAACGGCAACGCGGTCACGGTGAACAACGGCAACGTGGTCGGGTTAATCAACGGCACCTTGACACAGCTCGTCGTCGGCAACTCGCTGATTGGCTGTGTCGGCTCCCAGGAAATCATGGCCATCAACGGACTGCTCGCCCACGTCGTCATGGAAATGGTGACCGGCCTGCAAGCGGCGGCCACCGGCGTCGCAATCGGCGCGACGGGCACGTCCATTGACGCCATCGGCTGCGCAATGAGCCAGACCGCATTCAGGCTCAGCAACACCCACATGGCCGTCGACGCGCTGGATATGCACGTGACGCACGTTGGCTGTTCCTGCACGTACTGACGAACAGGCCCTCCATGAACATCATCAAGCCCATGGCCGCCGGCATCCTGACGCGCACTTACCGCCTCGATGGCGTCGAGCGGCTCGGCGTGGCCATGCCGGTCATGACGACGCTCGACGAAGCGCCGCGCATCGTCGGCGAACAGGAGCTGTGGCAGCTCGCCCCCGAGGTGCTGCGCACGGCAACGCTCGATGCCGGGTTCGCCAAGCCGAACGCCGAATTTCTCGTTGCCGCCAGCGCCTGGCGCGCGCATTGCGACACGCGGCATGCAAGCCGCGTCGGCATCGAGTTCGGCGGCTGCGCGAAGCATCTGGCCGTCGCCTTCCCCGAAGCGGCCGACGAGACGCACATCGCGCTCGACGAATTCATGCCGCTCGCCGACGACGCGCCCGCGCGCCACGCACACTATGGCGAGTGGGATCAGGCCAGCGCCGCCGCCGATCCGTTCGGCTTCCCGCCGGCATTCGAGCGCGCATGGTTCAACGTCGCGCCCGCCGACCAGCAGCGGCACGATCTGCAAGCCTGGCCCGACGCCCTGCCGTGGCGCATCGCCGGCATGCATCCTGAGCACGCGCAGCAGCAAGGCAAGCTGCTGCCGCTGCGCGGCCGATGCTTCGTAGTCCGACAAGGCTCGACGAGCCTCGAACCGGTGCCGATGCGCCTGTCGACCGTGTGGTTCATGCCCGACCGGGAGCGCGCCGTTCTCGTCTTTCACGGCGAGACGCCGCTCGCGCAATTCGATGCGAGCGATATCGCCAGCCTGATGCTCGCGCTCGAGACACCGGACGAAAGCCGCAGCATGGAGCACTACGCAGAGGTTCTGGCAAAGCGCTCGGACCCGCAGAACGCGGCCATGCACGCGTTGATCGACGCGGACCTGATGCCTTCGAACGTGAGCGCGGCCGTCGCCTTTCCCGACCCCACGCCGCCGGCACCGGCATGGCAACTGTCCATGCAGCGCTACGGCGAACGGCTCGCGCGCGAGGCCGAGGCGCGCGCACAGGCAATGCCGCCAGCGGCGGCGGCCACGCTTGCCACACAGCCCGGCGCCGGATTCGGCGCGCTCGGGATGCCCGGCCCGGCACCGGCCCTGCCACGCCTGAGCGAGTTGCCCAGCTACGCGGAGAAGCAACAGGCCATGGCCGACGAAGCCATCGCGCAAGCCCGGGCGCACGCGGCCGCAGCGCGCACACAAATGGCCGCGCAACCGGGCGTTCCGCAAGGCATCAGCACCGCGCGGCGCGGACCGCCTCAAATCAAGCACCTGATGGATGCCTTGCGTGCTTCCCAGGCCACGCAGCTCGTGCCGCCGGAGACGGAAAGCAAGCTCCTCGCCATGTACCGGCAAGCGGCCCAGCATCAGGAAGCGGCACTGCCCGCAACTGCGGAAGCTTCGCAGTCCGCAAGGCATCGTGTGCAGGAAAAACTTGCGCGCGGCGCGTCGCTGGCCGGCGAGGATCTGACCGGCATCGACCTGAGCGGACTCGACCTGCGCGGCGCCGATCTGCGCGACGCACTCATGGAGAGCGCGGACCTGACCGGCACCGACCTGCGCGAAGCGACGCTCACGGGCGCGGTGCTCGTGCGGGCAACGCTGCACCAAACGCAGCTCGCCGGCGCCGACCTCAGCGACGTCAACCTGTCGCTCGCGAACTGCAACGACGCTTCGTTCAAGGGCGCAAAGCTCGACCGTGCGACGTGCGAGAACACCGTGTTTCGCCGCTGCGATTTCAGCGAGGCGCATCTGGAGCGGCCCAACCTGCGCGAGTGCGAATGGGAAGCGGTGCGCTTCCTGGGCGCGGCGCTCAACGACCTCATCCTGACGGGACAGACTTTTTCCGGCGCCGACTTCAGCGGCGCAACGATCCGCAAAATGACACTCGTCAAGTGCTCGCTGAAGGAGACCGCGTTCAGCGGCGCGGATATCGAAGGGTTCGGCCTGCTGGAAACCAGCGCCTCCCACGCGCGCTTTAACGACGCGTCGATCCGCAAGGCGTGCTTCGTCAAGGGCACGCGGCTCGACGCAGCGAATTTCGCGGGCGCGGCGCTCACGGAAGCCAATTTTCGCGCGGCGGACGCGCCGGGCCTCTGCCTCGAAAACGCGCGCACGGTGCAATGCGACTTCTCCGACGCCGTGCTCACGGGTGCGAACCTGCGCGGCGCGCGACTGCACGACGCGATGATGATCCGTACCGATCTGAGCGACGCCGACCTGACCAACAGCGACCTGATCGGCTCGGTCCTGCGCGGCGCAAAGCTCACACGCGCGAAGCTCGCGGGGGCGAACCTGTTTCGCGCGTTGCTCGCCGAGGCGCATCTGGAGCATGCCGCCGGACTCGACGCCGCCTACACGGTCCAGACCATGTGGTCCCCACGCGCGAGGGCAGCGGCATGACGTTCACACGCGTAACCCTGCTCCAGCACCTGCGCGAGGGCGCGCCCGTGCGCGACGTGGAACTGAGTGGTCTCTCGCTGGAGGACTGCGAGCTCGCTGGTGCGCGATTCGAAGGCGTGACTTTCACCGGGACGACGCTCGCGCGCGCCTCGCTGAAGGAATGCCTGTTCCAGCGTTGCGAGTGGCACGGCGTGACGCTCGCGCACGCGGACCTGAGCGGCAGCACCTGGGTCGATTGCAGCCTCATCTCGGTGGATGCATCGCACAGCGACCTCTGCAACGCCCGGTTCTCCGGCACGCATGCGCGCGACTGCGATTTCACGTCCGCGCGGGCGGAGGGCCTGGCCTGCATCGAAGGTGAGCTCGAGCGCTGCCGCTTCGACGCCGCTGCGCTCTCGCGCGCCCTCTTCGAGCGCGTAGCGCTACCCGGCATCTCGTTCAGGCAGACGCATATCGTCAAGACCGTTTTCCACAAACTCGATCTGCGCGACGCGGCCTTCGCCGGCGCAACGTTTGCCCAGGCTGCGTTCATCGACTGCAAGCTCGACGGCCAGCGGCTGCACGATCTCACTCTGCAGTCCTGCCAGTTCATCGAGTGCTCGCTCACGGATGCCGTGTTCGACCGCGCGACACTGGCCGGCTGCAACTTCCAGCGCGCGGAGCTCGGAGGCGCATCGCTGCTCGCGGCCCAGGCGCCGGGCGCGATCTTCTATCAGGCGCGGCTCGCGCTCGCCCGGTTCCGCGACGCTCACCTGCCCGGCACGATGTGGATCGAGGCCTATGCGCAGCATGCGGACTTCGGCGGCGCGTCGCTGGAGGACGCGCAGTTTCGGGGCGCCGACGCGAGCCACGCCTCGTTTGCGGGCGCGCAGCTCACGCGCGCCGACTTTTCGGGCGCCATCCTCACCGGCGCCGACATGCGCGACGCCCGCATCGAGGGCCTGCGCTGCCAGGGCGCCATCGACGCGCCCTGCGCCGGCCTGCCCGGCATCGCCCCCGACGACGATGCGCGGCTTGCCGCCGAGCAATGGTCGCGCGAGCGCGATGCGCGCCTCGGCACCGATATCTACGGAGAATCCTGATGAAAACGAACATCGCCGCATTCCCTGTGAAGCGATCCAGCGCCGCCATGCCGCTGCCCGCCGGCATGCCGCTTCCTGCCGGCAGGGTCCTCACACGGCTGGCCGACAATCACTGGCTCGTCGAAATGCCCGGCGCGAATGTGCCTTGCCGGCGCGCCGTCTCGTGTCTGGTCGACCCGCAGCCCGGCGACCGCGTCGCGCTATGCGACAGCGATGGCGAGACCTTCGTGCTCGCCGTGCTCGAGCGGCCCGACCATGGCGCGCTCACGCACCTGCGCGTCGACGGCGATCTGCTGCTCGAAGCCACGCACGATCTGCAGCTGCGCGCGGGCCGCGAGCTGGCCGGCGAGGCGCAGCAGACCCTGCGCCTCGACACCGCGGATCTGCGCGTGGGCACGCGAACGGCCCGGCTCACCGGCGAGGACGTCGAAGTGCAGGCGGGCGAAGCGCGCCTGCACACGGGCCTCATGCGTGTCGTTGCGAACGTGCTCGAAAGCGTTGCGAAGCGCATCACCCAGGTGAGCCGCACTTCGTATCGCAGCGTCGAGACGGTCGATCATCTGCGCGCGGCGCACGTCGATCACGCGGCCTCCACGAGCATGCGCCTGCACGGCCGTGCTGTGCTGCTGACGGCCGAGCAGCTCACCAAGGTCGATGCCGACCAGATCCACCTGGGGTGAACATCATGGTCATGGTCAATTCGAGCATCGGCGGCGGCAACGACGCCACCAGCGTCAATGCCACCCCACCCTTCGGCACGCCGGTCGGCTATGGCAATCACGCCAGCCGCAGCGAGGCGATTCCCAACAATCCCACCATCCAGGTGGGGGGCGGTCCGGTCCACAACGTGGCAACCGTCATCCCGTCCACCAAGGGCGATGCCGGTGGCTCGATGGGTGGCGTCGCGTCCGGCACGGTCAGTTCGTATAGCCGCAACATCATCGGCTCGAGCAAGGTGTTCGTGGGCGGCAGCCAGATCACGCGCAACACCGACCCCACTACGCAGAACGCGACAAACACGCAAGGCACGGGCACGTCGCCGAGTCAAGTGACCATCTACGTGTTCGCATGAGAATCGATTCGATATCCTCAGAAAAACCGCTCACGCCGCTCGCCGATCCTGCGCGCCGCCGCTGGATCGCGGCGCTCGGCGGCTTGCTCGTGACCGGCTGCTCGTCCACGCCGCCCGCGAGCGACGCGACCGCCTACAGCGTGCATATCGCGGTGGACAAGCTCGTGAACCCCGACAGCCGCGGGCGGCCCTCGCCGATTCTCGTCGGCGTCTACGAACTCAAGACCACCGACGCCTTCGCCCTCGCGAGCTTCCCCGCGCTCCAGGAGCGCGCGAAGGAGACGCTGGGCGAAGACCTCGTGTCGCTCGAACAGATGGTGCTCGTGCCTGGCGAGCGCCGCATCGTCAAACGGCGCGCCAACGAAATGGTCCACGCGGTGGGTTTCGTCGCCGGCTATCGACAACTGGAGCAAAGCGCCTGGCGCAGTTCGGTGGAATTGCAGGCCCCGCGCCGCAACGCACTCGTCTCGTTCGTCTGGCCGTTTGCGCCCGAGCCGCCTGCCATTGCGCTGCGTGTGGGCGAACGCAGTCTCGTTTCAGACATGAAGGGAAAAAATCAATGAGCACACTCGATGGATTGCACGACGCACCGCCCGATGCCTTGCCCCCACGCAATCCGCACGCTGCGCATAGCAAGGTCGTCTGGTCGGAAGGCATGTATCTGCGGCCCCAGCACTTCCAGCAACTCGAGCGCTACCTCGAAGGTTACGTGCAGCAGCGCTGCGGCGCGCTCGAAGGGCCGTTCTGGGGCTTCGCCGCACTCGATCTCGATGCGGACGCCCTCGCGCTCGGCAAGATCGCCGTCCTCGGCGCGCAAGGCGTCTTCCCGGACGGCACGCCGTTCGACCTGACGAGTGCCGATGAGCTGCCCGCACCCCTCGATATCCCGACGAGCGCCGATGGCGAGCTCGTCGTGCTCGCCTGGCCGGTCCAGCGCGCCGGCGCCGAAGACATCATCTTTGAAGTGCAGTCCGAATCGATCGCGCGATACAGCGTTTTCACCGGCGAAGTCGCGGACACCAACGCCGCCGCGCTCGGCCACGCCACCCTGGACCTCGCGCGTCCGCGCGTGCGGCTTGCCCTCGCCTCGCAGCTCGGCGGCGAATGGCAGACGCTCGGTGTCGTGCGCGTGCGCGAACGTCTCGCCGACAACCGCGTGGTGCTCGATCCGCGCTATGTTCCGCCCATGCTCGTTGCCAGCAGCCACCCGGTGCTGCAAGGCTACGCCGGTGAATTGCACGGGCTGCTCGAGCAACGCGCCCAGGCGCTCGCGCAACGCATTGCGCAACCGGCGCGCGCAGGCGTGGCCGAAGTCGCGGAATTCCTGCTGCTTGCGCTCGTCAACCGCGCGCTCGCCGATACGTCGCGTGCGCTTTCGAACCCCCACAGCCACCCGCACAGCTGGTTTCGCGAATGGCTGCGCCTTGCGTTCGAGCTCAGCACCTATACGAGCGACGCGCGCACGCCCGCGTTGCGGCCGGTCTACCGGCACGACGACCTGCACGGCAGCTTCGCGCCGCTGATGGCGCAGTTGCGCACGGCGCTCTCGATCGTGCTGGAGCAGCATGCGGTGGCGCTGCCGCTGCACGAGCGGGCGCACCGCGTATGGGTCGCCGAAGTGCCGTCGCTCGACTTGCTGCGCGACGCCGGTTTCGTGCTCGCGGTCCAGGCGGAGCTGCCCGCCGACACGATGCGCTCGCGCTTTCCCGCGCAAATCAAGATCGGCCCGGTGGAGCGCCTCGCCGACCTCGTGCACCTGCAACTGCCCGGCATCGGCCTGCGCCTCTTGCCTGCCGCACCGCGCCAGATTCCCTATCACGCGGGCTTTCACTACTTCGAGCTCGAAACGGCCGGCGACCTGTGGAAGCAACTCGAACAGTCGGCCGGGCTCGCACTGCATGTCGCCGGCGAGCTACCCGGACTCACGATGACCTGCTGGGCGATCCGCCGCTAGCGCGCCCGCATGCCTTGCGCTGCGCGCCGCCTTCGCCCTCTGCCCTGAGCCATGAACACCGTTGCCTTGTCGCCTAACGATATGCCCCTCGATGCCGCGCGCAAACCTCCCGCGCCCAAGCCCTTTCCCGCGGCTGCCGTCAGCGACCCGAACTCGCGCAACCGGCTGGTTTCGCTCGCCAGCCGGCTGCTCGACGCCATCGTGCAGATCAGGCTGCAATCGCCGACCGAACCGCGCGCCCTGCGCGAGCAGCTCATGCGGGAAATGCGCGCTTTCCAGTCCCATGCGCAGCAAGCCGGGTTGTCGCCGGAAACCATCGTCGCCGCGCGCTATTGCCTGTGCACGGCGCTGGACGAAGCGGTTGCGCTCACGCCCTGGGGCCGTGCGCATGCCTGGTCATCCTATGGATTGCTGGTCGCGTTTCATAACGAGACGTGGGGCGGAGAAAAGTTCTTTCAGCTGCTCGCACGCCTGTCGGCGCAGCCCCAACTGCACGTCGATCTGATGGAGCTCCAGTATGTCTGCCTCGCGCTCGGCTTCCAGGGGCGCTACCACGTGATGCGCGATGGGGCCGTCAAGCTCGAAGGGCTGCGCCACCGCCTCTACCGCCTGCTCAGCACCACGCGCGCGCCCGTGCCGCAGGCGCTCTCGCCGCAATGCCGCGCGCCGGACAGCACCGCGGCGCCGCGCCTGCGCTTTGGCTTGCCGCCGTGGGTATGGGTCGCCTCTGCCGCACTGCTGGCCGCCGTGTGCCTCGCGGGCTTCCGTTTCGCCATCGACTCGCGCGGGGCCCGCACCGAAGCGGCCATCGCCGCATTGCGCCTGCCCGAGGTGGCCGCGCCCGTGCCCAACGACATCGCCCGCTGGCTCGCCACCGATATCGCCTCGGGCCGGCTCACCGTGCACAGCACGGAGGACCGCACGATCATCGCCATCCGCGGCGACGGCGCATTCGTCTCCGGCGCCACGCAGGTCATACCGTCCTATCAGCCCACCGTCGAGCGCATCGCCGCCGCGCTGAACCGCTTTCCCGGCGATCTGGCCATCACGGGCCACACCGACAACCAACCCGTGCGCACGCCGGCGATCGGCTCGAACACCGCCCTCTCCGTCGCCCGCGCGGCCTCGGTCAAAGATGCGCTGCTCGCAGCCGGTCTTGCCGGCAACCGGTCGATCAAGGCCGAAGGCGCCGGCGACTCGCAGCCGATCGACACCAATGCAACGCCCGCGGGCCGCGCGCATAACCGGCGCGTGGACATCGTGCTGTTCCTCACGCGCGGCGCGCCCGCTCCATCGCCTTCGCACTCCTCATGAATGTACTGAGACGTTTCTTCCGCTTTCTCACCTCGCCGCTGCTGTGGGTCAGCATTGCCGTGCTGCTCCTTGCCGCGTGGATCTGGTTCGACGGGCCGCTCATCGCGTTCGGCGAAAGCCTGCCGCTGCAAAGCCGGCGCGCACGCGCGCTCGTGATCGCCGTGTTGCTGGTGATCTGGCTCTGGTGGCTCGTGCGGCGCCTGCGCCCACGCGCAGGTGCGGCTGGGCCGATTGCGCGCTGGCGCGAACGCCGCCGCCAGCGCCGCGAGCAGGCGGCAGCCGATGCCGGGCCGAACGTGGAACGCCTCGTCGAACTGCGCGCGCGCCTCATCGACGCGCTCACGCGGCTGCGCGAATGCGTTCCGTCGACGTCGCGCGTGGCGGCGTGGGCCGACCGCTTGACCGGCCGCAGCAAATACCGCCTGCCGTGGATCGTCGTCGCGGGCAGCGCCGGCTCCGGCAAGACGAGTCTTTTGGCCGGCAGCGGTTTGCGCCTGCATGGCCCGCTGCCGGACGGCGCGCCGGTGCCGCCCACGACGCAGTGCGACTGGTGGTACGCCGACGAAGCCGTGCTCGTCGACACGCCGCACGACACGCTCGAGACGCGCCCGGACGGCACGCCGGAGCCCAATGGCATCTGGGCGACGCTCACCGCGCTGCTGCGCCGCCACCGGCCCCGCCAGCCGCTCAATGGGGTGCTGCTGACCGTGGCCGCCGATACGCTCGTGGCCATGGCCGCAACCGAGCGCACGGCGTGCGCGGAGCGCCTCGCGCGGCCGCTACGCGCGCTGCAGACGCGGCTCGACGTGCGCGTGCCGGTCTATGTCTGCGTCACGCGGATGGACCGGCTGCGCGGGTTTTCCGACTATTTTCGCAACCTGGGCCACGAGGCGCGCGAGGCGGCGTGGGGCATCGGCTATGCGCTCAGCGACCCGCGCCCCAGCAACCCGCTGTGGCCAGCCCACAACGGGCTCGCGGAGCTTGCGAAACGGCTCGACGACGGCCTGTGCGCCGCGCTCGACGCCGAGCCCGATGCCGACGCGCGCGCGCTCGCCTACCTGTTCCCGCAACAGTTCGACGTCGTGCGGCAGGCCATTGCGTCATTCTGCGAAAGCCTCTTTCGCGAACCGCGCTTCGAAGCGCCGCTGCATTTGCGTGGCATTTATTTCACCGCCGCGCGCAATGGCCCTTCGACGACCGATTGCGTGCTGGGAACGCCGCACGACACTCCGGCTGCGCCACGCGAATTCGAAGCGGCCACCGAGCGCAACGGCTTTTTCATCAAGGCGCTGCTGCGCGACGTGCTGTTCGCCGATACCGGCTTCGCGGGCGTGAGCCGCACCGAGCGGCGCCGTAACGCGCTCTGGCAAACCGTACTGGCGACCTGCGCCGTTGCGATGCTCGCGGTCCTCGTCTGCGGCTGGATAGTCAGTTATACGAACAACCGCGCTTACCTGAACGAAGTCGATGCGCGCGTCGCCGCATTCGCGCGCGACGCGGCGCAGCCACTCGAGGACGCCAATCCACAAACCCTCGCGCCCATGCTCGATGCGCTGAAGGCGCTGCCCGACTCGCCGCGCTTCAACGCCGATTCGCCGCCCTTCTTTCGCTATCGTCTGGGGCTCTTTCAGGGCACGCGCGTGCGCGAGGCCGCCGAGGACGCCTATCAGCGCGCGCTTCGGGAGAAGTTGCTGCCGCTCGTCTCGGCGCACCTCGAACAACTGCTCTCCGGGGCGCCCACCAACGACATCGAGTACGACTATGCCGCGCTGAAGGCCTATCTGATGCTGCACGATCCCGCCCACTACGACGGCAGCTTCGTCGCGGCCTGGCTCTCGCTCGACATCCAGCGCACGCTGCCCGCCAACACGACCCAGGCCGAGCGCACGCAAATCGACACGCACCTGTCGAACCTGTTCGCCTCGCGCAGCATCGCCGCCGCACAGTTCGGACAGCCGATCAATCAGGCGCTCGTCGATGCCGTGCGCGCGCGCGTGGCCCAGGTCGCGCTGCCCGAGCGCACTTACCGGGTCCTGCGCCGCGAGCTCATGCGCACCATGAAAGCCGCGCCAGTCACGTTCGCCGACGCGGGCGGCCCGCAAGCCGCGCTGGTCTTCGTGCGCGCGAGCGGCAAGCCGCTGACCGACGGCATCGCGCCGCTGTTCACGTATCGCGGCTACTGGGACACCGTCGACAAGCGCATCGGCGAGATCACCGGCTCGCTCGCCCGCGACGACGCCTGGGTGCTCGGCATCGCGGGCGCGGCGAAGGCGGACGGCGTCACGCTCGCGGGATGGACGGAACAGGCCCGGCGGCTCTATCTGAACGAGTACATCACGACATGGGACGACTATCTCGGCGATTTGCGGCTCGCACCGGCGCCATCGATGCAGCAAAGCATCCAGCGTGCACGCGTGCTCTCCGCACCCGATTCGCCGCTGCGCAACCTGTTGCAGGTCGCCGCGAAGGAAACGCAGCTGCTGCGCCCGGAAGCGGGCAAGCCGCAACTGGCCGCGCGCTGGCGCCAGCGCATGGATGTCGCGCGCCATTCGCTCGAAGCCGTATTCGGCAAGACGCCGACCGATAGCCCCCTCACTGGCATGGATGCTCCAACGGAAACCCTCGTCGATGCGCACTTCGCCGCCCTGCGGCAGCTCGTTGCGGGCCAGGGCCCGGACGGGCGCGGCGGCGCGCCGCTCGACCCGGTCCTGCAAAACGTCGATGCGCTGTACAGCTACCTGACTTCCGCCAGCGCCGCGCTCGCTAGCGGCGGCGTGCCGCCCACGACCGACGTGTTCGCCAAATTGCAGGCCGATGCGGGCCGGCTACCCGTGCCGTTGCGCGGGCTCCTGAGCGACCTGTCGCGCAACGCCGTGCAAGGCGTGGGCGCGACCACGCGGCAAGCTCTCTCGGAGCAAACCAGCAACGGCGTCGGCAACGTGTGCCGGCAGATGATCGCCGGGCGCTACCCGTTCGTGCGCAATGCCGCCCGCGACATGCCGCCGGACGAATTCGCGCGGCTGTTCGCCTCCGGCGGTGTGCTCGACGACTACTTCCAGAAGAATCTCGCGGCCCAAGCCGATACGAACGGGACGCGCTGGCGCTTCCGGCCGGTCGCGGTGGCGAGCACGGACGGCATGGGCTTTGCCGCGGACGCGCCGCGCGACGCGCGCGTGCTCGACGCGTTCAGCCAGGCCGCGAAGATCCGCGACACCTATTTCGGATCGAATGGGCGCAGCCCGGCCTTCGAACTGGTGCTGACGCCGCAGGAAACCGATCCGGACATCCTGCAGTACACGCTCACCATCGGCGCGCAGACCCTGCGCTACGCGCACGGCCCATCCACGCCCCAGGTCGTCAAATGGTCGGCCGACAGCATCCAGCGCGTGGCGCTGGAGATCAACACCGTGGGCGGGCCGCAGACGCTGCAGGGCGAAGGGCCGTGGGCGCTGCAGCGCCTGTTCGACAAGGCGCAGATCGCCCCGGGCAATACGGCCGACACCCAGAACGCGACTTTCGATGTCGATGGCCACAAGCTGACGCTGCGCATGGCGGCAGGCACGGCCGGCGGCGACGCACTGCACCGCGCCGAACTGCTTGCCTTCCGCTGCCCGGCCTGACGCGGCGCGCTGGCATGCGCGCGGCATTTCCCCTGTTCCGCCCTGCGAGTCCCTCCCATGACTGAACAATCCAATTTCGGCATCAAGCTTTCGGTGCTCACCTGCAACGGCGCTGCGCCGGGAAACGTCGTCGGCACCGAATTCGGCGCCAGTGGCGGCACGATCGGCAACGGCGCCGGCAACACCCTCGTGCTGCCCGACGACACCGGCGGCGTAGCCGCCCACCATGCGGATATCCGCTGCGTGGCCGGCGGCTGGCGCATGCGCAACATCAGCGAGCGCGGCACGCTGACAGTCAACGGCAAGCCGCTCACGCCCGGCGGCGACATGCGCGTGGGCGTGGGCGACTTCATCGGCCTCGGCCCGTACGTGCTGCGCCTGGCACCCGGGCTCGTCCCCCCGGACTGGCGCGCCGACGCGGCACCTGCGCGCACGGACGGTGCCCAGGCGGCATCGGCACCGGATGGGTTGAGCCCGCCACACCGCGAAGCCGGCCCGCTCTCCGAAGCGCCCTCAGCCGGCTGGCTCTCGGACGGCACCACGCTGCTCGAGTCGCCGATCGCGTTCGGCGACCTGACGGATGTGCCGGTGGATCCGCTGGCCCTGTTCGGATCGGTCAACCGCGCATGGCCGGGCGCGCACAATCCACAAGCCGCCGACCTGTTTGGCGAGGAAGTCAGCGTGGGTTCGCGAGCCGATGGAGCGCCTGCGCCGCTGGAGCCGCGTGCTCATGCGGGCGAGCGCCGCACGCCGACCGAATTGAACAACGCGTTCACGATGAACGTAACGACGCCCGGCGTTGTGTCGCCTGGCGCTGCGACGCTCACGCCGGACGTCGCTACGCCGGGCGGCCCTACGCCTGAGCATCGTGACGAACTCTTGCGAGCCGATGCGGAAGGCGCGCCAGCCATGGCGCCGCTATCGCCGGAAGCGTTCGATGCCCACGGCCTGTTCGAGGAACCGGACCACGCCGCAATGGCAAACGCGAGCGACGATCCAGGGTCCAGCGGCGCGCCGTGGAACGACGCTGTGGAGCCGCGCGTGCCCATGAAAGTCCGCTACGACACGCATTTCGGCGTCCCGCCGCACGACGTCACGCCAGCTACGTTCGCCGGGCCGCCGTTTCGATTCGACGAGCTGGCCGCGAGGCAAGCATCCGCCGTAGCGCCCGCCCCCGCTCGCGGGGGGCGCGCTGCGGGGCTTGGCGCGGGCGTCACGACGGCTGGCATGGCGACACCCAGCGTGGCAACGCCAGGCGTGGAGGCATCCGGTGTGGGAACTTCCGGCATGGGGACTTCTGGCGTGGCGGCCTCTGGCGCTGCAACGCCCGGCGTTGCAAGGCCCGCCGGGCCGAGGCGCCACGAAGCCGGCGACCTGCGAGCACGCGCCGCGGCACCCCCCCCCGCTGAAGCACCCAACGACCGGTTCGCAGCGCTGCGCGCATCGTTTCCCACGACGCTCGCCGCGAGCCGCTCCAAGGGCAGCGCTGCACCGCTGCCGCCCGACGTCATCGACCCGCTGGAGATTCACGCCACGCTTGGCGCCCAGTCATTGCCCACGGCGCAAGAAGACGCCGTGTCGGCCCTCGTCGGGGCGTTCTTCGCGGGCGCGGGCATTTCGGCTCACGATGCGGCGGCGGCCGGCCTCGACATCGAGTTCATGTACATGCTCGGCGGCGTGGCCCGCACGCTGCTCAGCAAACGCCACGGACCGTCATAGCGAAGCGCCCGGGGCCCCGCTACGCAAGAGGTCATGCAGGAGATCTGCCGGAAATGGCCGGCTCTCGACAAAAGATGTCCGGACTGTTCGGTCGAGACACATTACACTGCGCTTCACAACTCCTATACATGACCTTTTCATGCCATCGCCGCGTTGGGTTCTTGATGCCATCAAGGACCCAACGTTTGTCGCGGCGCCCGCGTGAAGCCTTTTTGCTTATCGACAATATGGAAACCAGCCTCGACAAGCGCGCCGCGCCCGGCGCCACGCCTGTGTCCGCCGCCTCCACGGCCTCCACCGGTGTGCAGCGCACCGTGTACTCCGTGCTCGGCGCGATCAGCTTTTCGCATCTGCTCAACGACATGATCCAGTCGTTGATCCTGGCCATCTATCCGATGCTCAAGGACAACTTCTCGCTGTCGTTCACGCAGATCGGCCTCATTACGCTCACCTACCAGATCACGGCTTCGATGCTGCAGCCGCTCGTGGGCGTCTATACCGACAAGCGTCCGCTGCCGTACTCGCTGCCCGTCGGCATGGGCTTTACGCTGTGCGGCCTGTTGCTGATGTCGGTGGCGCCGAGCTACGCCGTGCTGCTCGTCGCGGCGGCGCTCGTGGGTTGTGGCTCCTCCGTGTTCCATCCGGAGTCCTCGCGCGTCGCGCGCATGGCCTCGGGCGGCCGCCACGGCCTCGCGCAATCGCTGTTCCAGGTGGGCGGCAACGCCGGCTCTTCGCTTGGACCGCTGCTCGCGGCCGCGATCGTCATTCCGCACGGCCAGCGCAGCATCGCGTGGTTCTCGGTGGCGGCGCTCGTCGCGATGTTCGTGCTCACGCAGATCGGCCGCTGGTACAAGGCTCATCCGGCGATGAAGAAAAAGCGCGCAGAGGTCCCGCACGTCGCGCTCTCGCGCCGCAGTGTGGCCACCGCGATCGGCATTCTCGTACTGCTCGTGTTCTCGAAGTACTTCTACCTCGCGAGCATCAACAGCTACTTCACGTTCTATCTGATCGACCGCTTCCACCTGCCCGTGCAGGCCGCCCAGGTGCATCTGTTCGTGTTCCTCGCGGCCGTGGCGGCGGGCACGATCATCGGCGGCCCGGTGGGCGACCGCATCGGCCGCAAGTACGTGATCTGGGGCTCGATTCTGGGCGTGGCGCCGTTCACGCTGCTGCTGCCCTATGCCAACCTGTTCTGGACCAGCGTGCTGACCGTGATCATCGGCGTGGTCCTCGCCTCGGCTTTCTCGGCCATCCTCGTCTATGCGCAGGAGCTGATCCCCGGCAAGGTGGGCATGGTGGCAGGCCTGTTCTTCGGCTTCGCATTCGGCCTCGGCGGCATCGGCGCGGCGGTGCTCGGCCAACTGGCGGACGCCACCAGTATCGCCTTCGTCTACAAGGTCTGTTCGTTCCTGCCGCTGATCGGCATCCTCACCGTGTTCCTGCCCGACGTCGAGGGCAAGCGGGCGACAAAGACAGCCTGAGCGCGATCCCCCGCCGCTGCCGCGCTAACGCGCGCGATGCATGAACCAACGGCCGGTTGCCCAGCGGGGCGCCGGCCGTAATGAGAGGGTCAGCCGGATCGAAACAGCCGGATCGGCTTACGCTGATCGGGCTGTTTCCTTTTCGGGGGATCGGCGGCCCATACGCCGGGCCACGCCTTGGACGCGCCGCGACTTCGTACTAGTCTTCTTGAACCACGCCGCGCGCTCCTCGTCGTCGAGCGGCGGCGGCCTTCGAGACGCCCCGCGCGAGGTCCGCCATGCAACTGTCCACGGTAGAGATCGTCAAGCCCGAAGCCACCAACTTCATCCTCGGGCAAACGCACTTCATCAAATCGGTCGAAGACCTGCACGAGGCGCTCTACGGCGCGGTGCCGGGCATCCAGTTCGGCCTCGCGTTCTGCGAGGCCTCGGGCAAGCGCCTCGTGCGCCGCTCGGGCACGAACGACGCACTCGTCGAAATGGCCACGAGCAACGCGCTGCGCATCGCGGCGGGCCACAGCTTCATCGTCTTTCTCGGCGACGGCTTCTTTCCCATCAACGTGCTCAACGTCGTGAAGGCCGTGCCCGAGGTGTGCCGCATTTTTTGCGCGACCGCCAATCCGACCGAAGTGCTGATCGCCGAAACGGACAAGGGGCGCGGCATTATCGGCGTGGTGGACGGCGAGCCGCCGCTCGGCGTCGAGACCGAAGAAGACGTGCGCTGGCGCCACGACCTGCTGCGCGCGATCGGCTACAAGGCCTGAGCGCCGATGGCCGCGACCGTGCTCACGGCCCGCACCCTGCGCGACGCGATCGCGCAGCGCACGCGCGACGCCTTGCGATGCGGCGCGCTGCAGCCCATCGAAACCGCGCTCATGCACATCGACGATGGCGGCGTGCGCTTTGCCGTGCGCCAGGTGTCGAGTCTCGCGCGCAAGGAGGCGGCGCGGCGCACGGATGCGCCTTCGCGAGACATGCCACAGGCGCCTGCGCGCAACCCCTTCCTGCCTTACGACGACGATCTGTGCGTGGGCGAGCTCTCTTCGACGCACGTCGCGCTGCTCAACAAGTACAGCGTGCTCGACGAGCATCTGCTGATCGTCACGCGCCGCTTCGTGCCACAGGAGGTGCTGCTCGATCATGCCGACTTCGCGGCGCTGCTCGTCGTGCTGCATGGCTTCGACGCGCTGGGTTTTTACAACGGCGGGCCGCAAGCCGGCGCGAGCCAGCCGCACAAGCATCTGCAGGCCGTGCCGCTGCCGCTCGATGCGGCGGGGATGGCGGTGCCTGTCGAGACGCTGCTCGACGCGGCGCCGGCCGATGCGGTGGCGGCCGGTGCGGCGGGTGTCGATGCGGCAGCGGCCTATGCCGCAGCGGCCGATGCGGCGACCGCTGCCGTGCGCGTGCCGGGGCTGCCTTTCGCGCACGCCTTCGCGCGGCTCGATCTGGCGGGGAGAGCGAATGGAGCAATCGCAGGCGGGGACGCACTACGGGACGCACCACAGGGCGCACTACAGGGCGCACTACAGGACGCTCAACCCGACGCACAACGCGCACTCGACACCTACCGGGCGCTGCTGCATGCGGCCGGCATCGGGACCGTCGAAGTCGAAGGCGTGGCGCATCAAGACGCGCCGTACAACCTGCTCGTCACGCGCCGCTGGATGCTGGTGGTGCCACGCGGGACAGAGCGCGTCGAGGGCATCTCCGTGAACGCGCTCGGCTTCGCGGGCTCGCTCTTCGTGCGCGACGCTGCGCAACGGGAGACGCTCGCGCGCATCGGGCCGATGACGGCGCTCTCGCGTGTCGCCAAACCGCTCGCGCCGAAGGCTTCAACCCACGCCTAGCCAGTCGCGCACGACGTCGTCGCGCTGCACGAGCGCCTGCGGCGCGCCCTCGAACACGATGCGCCCATGCCCCATCACCGCGACGCGGTCCGCCAGTCCCGGCGCCAGTTCGAGCCGCTGCTCGATGAGCAGCAGCGCGACACCGCGCTCGCGCAGCGCGCGCAGGCACGCGCCTACGCGCGCGGCCATCTGCGCGGACAATCCTTCGGCGGGTTCGTCGACGATGAGCAGATCGGGGTCGCCCACGAGCGCGCGGGCCAGCGCGAGCATCTGCTGCTCGCCGCCCGAGAGCACGCCCGCGCGTGCGCTGCGGCGCTCGCGCAAGATCGGAAAAAGCGCGTGGGCGTCGTCGATGGTAAATCGCGGGGCGCGGCGCAGTGCACCCCGCCGTTCCCCCGCTCGTGCACCTGGACCGCGCTTTGCGAGACCGAGGCGCAGGTTCTCGTCGACGCTTAACGTCGGGAACACGTCGCGCTGCTCCGCCACGTAGCCCAGGCCCAGCCGCGCGATCTCGAACGTGCGCAGCGGCGCGAGATCCACGCCCGCGAAACGGCGCGTGCCGTCGGCTTCCACCATCGAGATCAGCGCCTTCGCGAGCGTCGAGCGACCGGAACCGTTGCGGCCCGCGAGCGCGACCACCTCTCCCGCGCCGACGCGCAGATCGACGCCGTGCAGCACCTGGCTCGCGCCATACCAGGCGCGCAGATTCGCGACTTCGAGGAGCGTGTTCATGGCGAGCGCCTCATGTGCCCCGGGGCGTTGAAGCGCACATCGAAATGCGCGCCGAGATACGCGTCGCGCACGGCGGGATCGCTGCGAATCGCCTCGGGCGTGCCCGTGGCGATCACACGCCCCTGCACCAGCACCGAGACGCGGTCGGCCAGGCCGAACACCGCATCCATGTCGTGCTCGATCAGCAGCACCGTCTTGCCCGTGGTGGTCGCGCGAATCAGATCGACGGCGCGCGCCGCTTCAGCGCGGTTCATGCCCGCAGTGGGTTCGTCGAGGAGCAGCGTCTGCGCGCCGCCCGCGAGCGCGAGGCCAAGGTCGAGCGCGCGCTGCTCGGCATAGCTCAGCGTCGCGGCCTCGCGCTGTGCGGCGTGCGCGAGGCCGAGGGCGTCGAGCAGTGCGTCCACGCGCGTATCGGCGCGCGCCGAGCCGAACCAGCGCGCAGCCAGCCCCGCGCCGCCGCGCAGCGACGCCAGCACCGCACAGCGCAAGTTCTCGCGCACCGTAAGGCGCGCGAACACGCTCGTGGTCTGGAAGCTGCGCGCAAGGCCACGTCTTGCGAGCACGGCGCTCGCAAGACGCGTGACGTCCTCGCCGTGCAGCACGATGCGGCCTGCGCTCGCACGGCGCTCGCCCGCGATCAGGCTAAACAGCGTGGACTTGCCCGCGCCGTTGGGGCCGATCACCGCATGGCGCTCACCCGGGCGCACGTCGAGATCGACGCCGCGCAGCACGGCCGTCGCGCCAAAGCGCTTCTCGACGCCGATGAGCCGCAGCGCGGGCATCATGCTGCCTCCTTGCGCTGGTCGAGCCGGTCGAGCCGCTCGAGCGCGCGCACCGCTCGCCGCGCACGGCACCCTGTCCAGGCCGCCACGGCCGACAACGCGACGATCGCCACGGCGAGCCCCGCCGCCGCATGGGTAGACAGCGTGCCGAGCCATGCGCCGGGATCGTCGTCGCCCAGGCGCAGCGCGTAGGCCCATTGGACCGCCAGCACGAGCGCGAACGCGCCGCACGAGGCCGCCAGCGCAGCCATCGCCCAGTACCTGCCGCAGCGCCGCCAGCCGTGCCGCGCGAGCGCCGCGCGCTGACGCGCGATCAGGCCCGCGAGCCCGTCGGGCGCCACCAGCACCATGACGATGAAAAAGAGCCCCACATAGAGCATCCAGGCCCGCGAGACGCTCGCCACGCCCACGCTGAACGCCACCCACACGAGCGCGCCGAGCGCCGGCCCGAAGAACGACGCGGTCCCGCCCGTCACGGTCGCAATGAGCACGGCTGCCGAGCGCATCATGCCGACGCTTTCGGCCGCGGCCAGCTCCACATTGATGAGCGTGAGCGTGCCCGCGACGCCGGCAAAGCCCGCGGCGAGGACGATCATCATGGCCCGCACGCGCGCGGGCGGCGCGCCCAGCGCTGCGGCGCGCACCGGGTTGTCGCGTACGGCGTTGGCGAGGCGCACGAACGGCGCGCGCGCAAGCACGTAGATCGCGGCGCACGCGATGAGACACCACGCAGCGATGACCCAGTACGCCTGACGATCCGGCCCGAAGGTCCAGGCCGCCACAGGCACGATGGCCGGCCCGCTCGTGCGGTCGATGGCGACGCCCGCCTCGCCGCCGAACCAGTCGGGCAACGCCCACGCGGCAGCGGCGACGAGCTCGCCGAGCCCGAGCGTGATCATGGCGAACGCGGTGCCCGCGCGGCGCGCGGCGACGAGCGCAATCAGCACGCCGACCGCCGCGCCCGCCATGCCGCCCACGAACGGCAGAAGCGGCAACGGGATCGCGTAGCGATTGAAGAGGTGTGCGGCCACGAGTGCCCCAAGCCCGGCGGGCGCGGCATGGCCGAACGACAGCAGCCCGGTCTCGCCGAGCAGGAGGTTGTACGAGAGCGCGAAGACGATCATCGTCGCCGCCTGGGCGAGGCACGCGAGCAGCCAGCCCTGTGGCACGCCCGTGGGCGAGAGCCACGCCGAAACGAGCGGCGGCAAGCCGAGGAGCGCCACCAGCCCGAGCCAGGGCGCCCAGCGGAATGCCGCCCAGCGGGATGCCGCCCAGCGAGATGCCGCCCAACAGAACCAACGTGGCAGCCGGCGTGGAGCCGGCGCATGAGGCTCAAGGCGCCGGCCAGCCGCGTCCATCCGTGTGCGAGATTTATCGGCTTTCATGGCGCGTCACGCGTCCTCGCCGCGTTGGCCGAAGAGGCCTTGCGGGCGCACCGCGAGCATCGCGACCAGCAGCAGATACGGCAGCAGCGGCGCAATCTGCGCGAGCGTGAGCGCACGCCACGCGGGCGCGAGCGTGACGCCAAGGCTCGCGGCCAGGTCGGCCAACGAGACATCGCTCGACACCGCGAAGGTCTGCAGCAGGCCCACCGCGAGCGAGGCAACGAACGCGCCCCAAAGCGACCCGAGGCCGCCCGTCACGACCACCACGAACACGATCGAACCAACCGATTCGGCCATCGCCGGCTCGACCACGAAGAGCGGCGCGGCAACCACGCCCGCCAGCGCGGCAAGCGCGGTGCCGAGCGCGAACACCATCGTCTGCACGCGCGGCACGTCGTGGCCGAGCGCCTCCACCGCCCCCCGATGCGTGAGCGCCGCGCGCACTACGAGGCCCGTCTGCGAGATGCGCAGCGCCACGTGGATCGCACCGAGCATGGCCAACGCCACGAGCATCGCGAACGCGCGATAGCGCGAGAACGCCGCGCCGCCGACCCTGAAAAGCGCGCCGTCGAGCCACGCGGGCACGGGCGCCGCGAGCGGCTGGAGTCCCCACACGAGCTTGACCAGCTCGCCGATCGCCCAGGCCGCGCCGAAAGTCAGCAGCAGCGCATTGAGCGGGTTGCCCGAGCTGTCCCGCCTGCCCGCGCGGGCCGCATGCGTGCTGCGCAAGAGCGTGGCTTCGAACGCCGCGCCCGCGAGGCCGGCGGCAAGCGGTGCGAGCACGAGCGCCCAGTCGAAGCCGAGCGTCCCGCCAAGCGTGACGCCCAGATACGCGCCGAGCATGTAGAAGCTTGCGTGCGCGAAATTGAGCACGCCGAGCATGCTGAAGATCAGCGTAAGCCCGGCGGACAGCATGAACAGCAGCAGGCCGTAGCTTGCGCCGTTGAGCGTGTCGATCACGAAAGCCTGCACGGTGGGCGCCTTGGGTGTTGCAGCGGGTGAGCGCGCGGAAGCGAAACGCGCTCGTTCAGGCCGGCGGCGCGCCAGCGCCCTCGACCACGAGCGGCGCGAGCGCGGCGCGCAATGCCTCGGGCAGCGCGCTCACGGGGCGGCGCGTCGCGCGCTCGACGTAGACGTGCACGAAGTGCCCCTGCGCGGCGGGCGTGGACTCGCCTTCGCGAAAGAGGCCGACCTCGTAGCGCACGCTCGACGCACCGAGCCGCGCCACGCGCAGCCCCGCCTCGACGCGCTCGGGAAACACGAGCGGCGCAAAATAGTTGCACTGCGTCTCGACCACGAGCCCGATGGTCGCGCCGTGCTCGATATCGAGTGCCTGGGCGCGGATCAGATACTCGTTCACGACGGTGTCGAAGTAGCTGTAGTAGACGACGTTGTTGACGTGGCCGTAGACGTCGTTGTCCATCCAGCGCGTGGTGATGGAGAGGAAATGGCGATAGTCGGAGCGCGCATTGGCAACGGGTCGGTTCATCGGACGGGTCGATTCATCGAATGGGCGAGACTCGGGGCGAGACTCGGGGCGAGACTCGGGGCGAGACTCAGGGTGACGGTCAGGATCCGACCGCGCTCAGGGTGCGCGAGGCGCCAGCGAGGCGCTCACTGCCCGGGCCGCTCGACATATTCGAACGGCAGGCCGCGCCGGCGCATCCATTCGCCGAGCGCCGGCCCCGTGCCCGCGCGCCATGGACGCAGCTCCGCGGGCTCGACGAGCCGATATTCGAGCAGCTCCGGCGAGAGCGCAATCGTGCCCGCCGCCTTCACGTGATACGCGATGATGAGCTCGTTCTTGCGGATGAATTCGTAGACGCCCACGAGTTCGACGCTCTGCGAGTGCAATCCGGTCTCTTCGTGCACCTCGCGCGCGATGCCCTGCTCCGGCGTTTCGCCGTTTTCGAGGAAGCCGGTGATGAGCGCGAACATGCCTTCGGGCCAGGCCGCGTTGCGAGCGAGCAGGATGCGCCCCTCGTACTCCACGATAGCCGCCACGACGGGCAACGGGTTGTTCCAATGGACATAGCCGCAGGCGATGTCGGGACACGCGAGGCGCACGCGGCCGCCCTCGTGCGCGGGGTCGGCGCGTTCGGTGAGGCGCGAGGCGCAACGCGGACAAAACTGGTATTCGCTCATGAGTCGGTAGGAGTCGCAGGATGCGCGGCGTGCCGTTCGGCGGGTCGCCCGTCAAACGGCATGCAATGGCAAGAAAACAGCACGAAACGGCTATTTTAGTGCGCCATCGCAGAAGGCGTGCGAAGCGTCCTGGGCCCGAGTCGAAACACGCCGCCCCGGCGAGGGACAGTTTGCTTACGCACGCGCTCGCACGGCGCGCCACACGAGCCCCGCCGCGCCCGCGAGCAAGGCCGCCGCCGCGAGCCAGAGCGAGGGCGAGAACGAGCCCGTCGAGGCCGCGAGCGGCGCGGCCACGAGCGGCCCGGCGATCTGCCCGATGCCATAGGCGCCGGTCGCATAGCCCATGAGCGCGGCGGCGTGCTCGCCTCGCAGCAGGCGCGCCTCGCGCATGGCGAAGAGCGTGATCGCCGTGAACGGCAGGCCGATCAGCACGCTGCCAAGCGAAAAGCCCGCGGCATTCGGCCAGACGATGCCGAGCGCGATCCCGAGCGCCTGCAGCACGTAGCACGCGGCGAGCATGAGCCGGTTGTCCCAGTGCAGCGGCAGGCGCGCCGCCGAGAGCGCTCCCACGATCAGCGCGATGCCGAACATCGGCCAGAACAGATCGGGCCACACGGAGCCCGGCAGCGCATGGCGCGCGATCACCGGCAAGAAGGTTGCCGTGATGATGTAGCCGAAGCCTGGCACCCCGTAGAGCAGGACGAGCCAGAAGGCGTCGGCGCGCGCGCCGTGGGATGGCGATGCTGGCGCGCTGATTTGAGCGGGCGGCGCTGGTGGCGCATTGCGCGCATTCGGCGCGGCCTGCACTGCGGCAGACGACGCAGCCACCGTTGTGGCCGCGGGTTGCGCCGCGGCTGCCGCCGGGCCTGCGCCTCGTTCCGCGCGGGACACCGCCTCACGGGCTTCACGCGCATCGTCGCCAAAGACCGGCCACACGAGCGCGGCGATGAGCACGCAAATCAACCCGAAGCCGATCCATCCCGCCTGCGCGCCAAAACCGCCCGCCGCGCTCACCAGCAGCCCCGTCGCGACGATGCCGACTCCCGGCCCCGTGTAGATCACGCCGCCCCACTCGTTTGCGCCCAGCTGCGCGAGGCGCCGCAGGCCCCATTGCGATGCGAACACGAAGGTCGCCGCGCTCACCGCGCCCGCCACGAAGCGCACCACCGCCCAGATCCAGAACGCGTGCGTCAGCCCCATCGCCACGGTCAGAAGCGCGGTCGCCGCGAGCCCGGCGCGCACGATGCGCGCGGGCGCGAAGCGCAGCGCCACGCACCCCACCGCGCCGACGAAATAGCCCGCGTAGTTGAGCGACGCCAGCCAGCCGCCGTGACGCAGGTCCAGTGCGCCGCCGTGCAGCATCAGCGGCAGGAGCGGTGTGAACGCGAAGCGCCCAACGCCGAGCGCCGCCGCCAGCGCCGCCATGCAGGCGAGCGCGGCACGCCGCGCGGCGTGCGGAAGATGGCCAGGATGAGCGGGAAGCGCGCGAGGGGCATCGGCGCGAGAAGCGATGTCGTTCATGGTCGGCGGCGGCCAAATGAGAAACCAGGGGGAAACTACGTGGGCGATGAGCGGCAGCGCATGCACGACGCCACCCTCCACATATTAGTCGCCGCAACCGTTCACAAAAAATGAATTATGATGAACGAATCCATCCCAAAGAGAGAATTATGGATCTCGCTGCGCTCGCGATCTTTCGCGCCGTCGTCCGCGAAAACGGCGTGACGCGGGCCGCCGCCAAGCTCAACCGGGTGCAGTCGAACGTCACCACGCGCATCAAACAGCTCGAAGAGCAGCTCGGCACGCCGCTCTTCACGCGCGACGGCCGCCGCCTCGTGCTCACGCCCGCGGGCGAGACGCTGCTGCCCTACGCCGAGCGGCTCCTCGCCCTCGCCGACGAGGCGCGCCACGCGCTCAAGGCGGGCGCGCCGTGCGGACGCCTGCGCCTGGGCGCCATGGAAAGCATGGCGGCCAGCCGCCTGCCCGGCGTCCTCGCGCGCTACCACCAGAGCTGGCCCGAAGTCACGCTCGAACTGGAGACCGGCACCACCGGCCACCTGATCGA
The DNA here is from genome assembly GCF_004353915.1 of Paraburkholderia silviterrae. Lineage (GTDB taxonomy): Bacteria > Pseudomonadota > Gammaproteobacteria > Burkholderiales > Burkholderiaceae > Paraburkholderia > Paraburkholderia silviterrae. The sequence continues at coordinate 398,584 of NZ_SMRP01000005.1, forward strand.
GCGTCTGCGCGAATTCGAGGTGGACGCCGCGCTGATCGCGACGCCGCTTGCCGGCCCGCCCGATGCCGAAGTATTCGACTACGTGCGCGTGTACCGAGAGGAGCTCGTGATGATCACGCCGCGCGGCCATCGGCCGATCCGGGCGCCGGGCGACGTCGCGCTCTCGACGCTCGTGGCGTTCGAGCGCGGCTGCGCCTACCGCAACTATGTGGAGGCGTGGTACCTGGAGCACGGCATCCGGCCCACGCGCGTGCTGGAGCTCGGCTCGTATCACGCGATCGTCGCGTGCGTGGCGGCGGGCGCGGGCGTAGCCGTGGCGCCCCGCTCCGTGCTCGAATTGCAACGCAACGCCGACGAGGTGGCGATTCACTCGCTCGGCAAGCTCGGCCAGATCGATACGCTGCTCACATGGCGGCGCGGGCATTTCTCGCCCGCGCTCGACGCGCTGAAAACGGCGCTGGTCGAGCATGCGCAAAGCGAAGCGCGCGCTCGCGGCGATACGGCTAAATCCGAAGGTTTGCCCACGACCGCATGACATGGGCTGACGCGGTCTGATGCACACGGTGCGCGGCCGTCGCCCTGCGCGCGGAAATAAAAAAGGGCTGCCCTCACGGACAACCCTTTTTGCATCACAGCGGCCTCTCAGCCGCGTTGCGCCAGACGCGTTAGAGCTTCGCTTCGACCCAGCCCTTCACGCCCGCGAGCGCGGCGCTCAGGTTGGCCGGCTCGGTGCCGCCCGCCTGCGCCATGTCCGGACGGCCGCCGCCCTTGCCGCCCACCTGCTGGGCGACGAAGTTCACGAGCTCGCCGGCCTTGACCTTCTTGCTGGCCTCGGCGGTCACGCCCGCGATCAGGCTGACCTTGCCGCCTTCCACGGCCGCCAGCACGATCGCCGCGCTCTTGAGCTTGTCCTTGAGCTTGTCCACGGTCTCGCGCAGTGTCTTCGAGTCCGCGCCTTCGAGCGTGGCGGCCAGCACGTGCACGCCGTTCACCTCGATGGCCTGGCCCACGAGCTCGTCGCCCTGGCTCGACGCCAGCTTCGACTTGAGCGCGCCCAGTTCCTTCTCGAGCGACTTGACCTGGTCCTGCACCTGGGCGATGCGCTGCGTGAGCTCCGAGGGCTGCGCCTTGAGCGCCGCGGCTGCCGCGTTCACCCGCGCGTCGAGCTCCTGCACGAAACGCACGGCGTTGTCGCCCGTGATCGCTTCCACGCGACGGATGCCCGCGGCCACGCCGCCTTCCATCACGATCTTGAAGAGGCCGATGTCGCCGCTGCGGTTCACGTGCGTGCCGCCGCAAAGCTCACGCGAGAAACCGAGGTCGAGCACGCGCACTTCGTCGCCGTACTTCTCGCCGAAGAGCGCCATCGCGCCGCCCTTCACGGCTTCGTCGTAGGGCAGCACGCGCACGATGCCGGGCGCGTTCGCGAGCACTTCCGAGTTGACGATTTCCTCGACGCGCCGGATTTCCTCATCGGTCATCGGCGCATTGTGCGCGAAGTCGAAGCGCGTCTTCTCCGCGTCGACGAGCGAGCCCTTCTGCTGCACGTGCTGGCCCAGCACTTCGCGCAGCGCCTTGTGCATCAAGTGCGTGGCCGAGTGGTTGCGCGCCGTGCGGGCGCGGCGGATGGCGTCGATTTCCGCCTTCACGACGTCGCCCACCTTGAGCGTGCCTTGCTCCAGCGTGCCGTGATGGCCGCTCACGTCGGCCTGGACCTTGAGTGTGTCGGCCACCGCAAAGCGCACGCTCGCGTTCGAGAGCACGCCCTGGTCGCCCACCTGGCCGCCCGACTCCGCGTAGAACGGCGTGTGGTCGAGCACGACCACGGCGTCCTGGCCGGTCTTCACTTCGTTGACCGAAGCGCCATCGACATAAAGCGCGACGATCCTGGCGTCGTCGAAGACGATTTCCTCGTAGCCGTGGAACGTGGTCTTCGCGCCCGAGTATTCGAGGCCCTGCGCCATCTTGAACTTGCCCGCCGCACGCGCCTGCTCGCGCTGGCGCGCCATGGCGTCGTCAAAGGCCGGCTCGTCGACCGTGACGTTGCGCTCGCGGCAAACGTCCGCGGTGAGGTCGAGCGGGAAGCCATAGGTGTCGTGCAGCTTGAAGGCGAGCTCGCCGTCGAGCGTCTTGCCACCCTTGGCGTCCAGGTCGGCCAGCGCCGCTTCGAGGATCGACATGCCGTGCTCGATGGTCTCGAAGAAGCGCTCTTCTTCCTGGCGCAGCACGTCGGTCACGCGCTGTTGCGCTTCCTTCAGTTCCGGGTACGCCGCGCCCATTTCCGCGACGAGGTCGGCCACGAGCTTGTGGAAGAACCCGCTCTTGCGGCCGAGCTTGTAACCATGGCGGATCGCGCGGCGCACGATGCGGCGCAGCACATAGCCGCGGCCTTCATTGCCCGGAATCACGCCGTCGACGATCAGGAACGAGCACGCGCGGATGTGGTCGGCGATCACTTTCAGCGAGTTGTTCGTGAGGTCGGCGGTGCCGGTCTCGCGCCCAGCGGCCTTGATCAGGTTCTGGAACAGGTCGATCTCATAGTTGCTGTGCACGTGCTGCAGCACGGCGGCGAGGCGCTCGAGACCCATGCCCGTGTCGACGCACTGCTTGGGCAGCGGCGTCATGTTGCCCTGGGCGTCGCGGTTGAACTGCATGAACACGAGATTCCAGATCTCGATGAAGCGGTCGCCGTCTTCCTCGGGCGACCCCGGGGGGCCGCCCCAGATTTCCGGACCGTGGTCATAGAACACTTCCGAGCACGGGCCGCAGGGGCCGGTGTCGGCCATCTGCCAGAAGTTGTCGGACGCGTAGCGCGCGCCCTTGTTGTCACCGATGCGGATGATGCGCTCCGCCGGCACGCCCACTTCCTTCGCCCAGATGTCGTAGGCCTCGTCGTCTTCCTTGTAGACGGTGACCGTGAGCTTGTCCGCCGGCAGGCCGTAGACCTTGGTCAGCAGCTCCCAGCAGTAGTGGATCGCGTCACGCTTGAAGTAGTCGCCGAACGAGAAGTTGCCGAGCATCTCGAAGAACGTGTGATGGCGCGCGGTGTAGCCGACGTTCTCGAGATCGTTGTGCTTGCCGCCCGCGCGCACGCTGCGCTGCGCGGTCGTGGCGCGCGAGTACGGGCGCGATTCGGTGCCGAGGAACACGTCCTTGAACTGCACCATGCCCGAGTTGGTGAAGAGCAGCGTGGGGTCGTTGCCCGGCACGAGGCTCGACGAGCGCACGATCGTGTGGCCCTTCGACTCGAAGAACTTGAGGAATTTCTCGCGGATTTCGGCGGCTTTCATGGCGTGCTGTATGGTCCTTCGGGGCGTTCAGTGCTGAATCTTGTGAGGTCGTCTGGATTCGCGCATGCGCCCGGTTGCACCCGGATGCGCGCGGAATCGGCGATGCTGAATCGACCGATTATACGGGATCGCCGCCCGCTCGCGGCGGCCCGCACAGGCCGTGTGCGCGCTCGCGTCGGCGTCCCAGTGCGCTCGTCTGCCGCCTCTAGTAAGTTCCGCTTAGCGGAACATTGTACCGAAATTCACCATCTCCCGCCCAGATCGCTTAAGATGCCTGGATCGGCCGCCTCGCCTCCCGCGCGGACGGACTCCAAGCCTCAGAACGATATTGGAAGACACAGCATGGGCGCTCTCAGCCATATCCGCGTACTCGATCTCACCCGTGTCCTCGCCGGACCGTGGTGCGCACAGACCCTCGCCGACTTCGGCGCCGACGTCATCAAAGTGGAGCGCCCCGGCGCCGGCGACGACACGCGCCACTGGGGGCCGCCGTATATGAAGACGCCGGACGGCCAGGACACCGGGGAAGCGGCCTACTATCTCGCGCCGAACCGCAACAAGCGCTCGGTGACGCTCGACATCGCGACGCCCGAGGGCCAGCGCATCGTGCGCGAGCTCGCCGCGCAGAGCGACGTCGTGCTGGAGAACTACAAGGTCGGGCAGTTGAAGAAATACGGCCTCGACTACGAGTCGCTGCGCGCCGTGAAACCCGATCTCGTCTACTGCTCGGTGACCGGCTTCGGCCAGACCGGGCCGTACGCGCCGCGCGCGGGCTATGACTTCATCGTGCAAGGCATGGGCGGCTTCATGAGCATCACGGGCGAACGCGACAGCCTGCCGGGCGGCGGCCCGCAAAAGGCGGGCGTCGCGATCGCCGACCTCATGACCGGCATGTACGCCACCATCGCCGTGCTCACCGCGCTCGCGCACCGCGACCGCACGGGCACCGGCCAGTACATCGACATGGCGCTGCTCGACGTGCAGGTGGCCATGCTCGCGAACATGAACACGAACTACCTCGCGAGCGGCACGCCGCCCGCGCGCTGGGGCAACGCGCATCCGAATATCGTGCCCTATCAGGCGTTCCAGACGAGCGACAGCTGGATCATCCTCGCGGTGGGCAACGACGGGCAGTTCCGCAAGTTCGTCGAGGTCGCGGGCCGCCCCGAGCTCGCCGACGACGAGCGCTTCGCGACCAACCCCGCGCGCGTGCGCCATCGCGAGACGCTGGTGCCGATCGTGGCCGAGTTGATCCGCACGCGCACCAAGGCCGACTGGATCGGCGCGCTCGAAGGCGCGGGCGTGCCGTGCGGCCCGATCAACAACCTCGCGGAAGTGTTCGAGAACGAGCAGGTGGTCGCGCGCGGCATGCAGGTGGACGTGCCGCACCCGTCGGGCGCTACGGCGCGCCTCGTGCGCAACCCCATTCGCATGAGCGAGACGCCGCCCGTGGTGGCGAGCCATCCGCCGACTCTGGGCGAGCACACCGTGCAGGTGCTGCGCGACGTGCTCGGCTACGGCGAGGAGCAGGTGGCGGCGCTGCGGAGCAAGGGCGTCGTCTGATCTGAAGCAATTAATAACTATTGATAAAACTCCGCGAGGCAGCGTAGGATCGGTACGGTGTGAACCGGGAAAACAGCCCGCAACGAGGGAACGATCATGATCAGCGCCGATCTGGGACAGCAACTGGAAACGTATATCGCAAAGCTTGTGGAATCGGGCCGTTACGGCTCAAAGAGCGAAGTATTGCGTGAAGGCGTGCGCCTCATCCAGGATCGCGAGTCCCGGCTCGCCGCACTGGATAGGCTGATCACGAAGGGCATCTCGGATTCGGATGCCGGACTGGGCCGTCCGGCAGAAGGTGTGTTTGATCGCCTGGAGGCAAAATATGCGGCAAAGACCGGGCCCAATCGATGATCGTCACGCTCCTGCCCGATGCAGAAGCCGAGCTCGAAGATATTGCTGACTACATCGCACGGGATAATCCATCGCGTGCGTTGAGCTTTATCCGCGAGATCCGTGAAAAGTGTCTTTCGCTCGGCACAATACCTCACGCATTCCCGCTCGTGCCACGCTATGAAGAGCGCGGCGTGCGCTGCCGTGGGCACGGGCGCTATCTGATCTTCTACCGCGTCATCGGCGAACCGCCCAATCGAATCGATATTCTCCACGTCCTGCATTCGGCTCGAGACTACGCAGAGATTCTTTTTCCCGACTAAGCCATGCAACGCCCGCGAGCCGGAACTGGCAGGCCTGGTTTCGTCAGGTAGAATGGAAGGCACTACCGGGCGCCGGGTAGCGACTTTCCTTATGTACCGCGCCCTCGAACGACTTCCCTTTTCGCATGAATACCGAACGTAAAGACGCCGACCGCACGGACGCGCCTGCGGCATCCAATTTCATCCGCAACATCATCGACGACGACAACCGCTCGGGCAAGTGGGCGCAGCGCGTGGAAACGCGCTTCCCGCCGGAGCCGAACGGCTATCTGCACATCGGCCACGCGAAGAGCATCTGCCTGAACTTCGGCGTCGCGAAAAGCTATGGCGGCGTGTGTCACCTGCGCTTCGACGACACCAATCCTGAAAAGGAAAGCGTCGAGTACGTCAACTCGATCATCGACGCCGTCACCTGGCTCGGCTTCGAGTGGAAGAAAGAACAGGACGATCGCGACTACCTGTTCTACGCGAGCGACTACTACGACAAGCTCTACGAATTCGCCGAACTGCTGATCCAGCGCGGCAAGGCGTACGTGGACAGCCAGTCGCCGGAAGAGATGCGCGCGAACCGCGGCTCGGCCACGGAGGCGGGCAAGAACTCGCCGTTCCGCGAGCGCTCCGTCGACGAAAACCTCGACCTGTTCCGCCGCATGAAGGCCGGCGAGTTCGAGGAAGGCGCGCACGTGCTGCGCGCGAAGATCGACATGGCGTCGCCGAACTTCAACATGCGCGACCCCGTGATCTACCGGATCCGCTTCGCGCATCACTACCGTACCGGCGACAAATGGTGCGTGTATCCGATGTACGACTACACGCACTGCATCTCGGACGCGCTCGAGAACATCACGCACTCGCTGTGCACGCTCGAGTTCGAAGACCATCGCCCGCTCTACGACTGGGTGCTGGGCGAACTGGCCGATGCCGGCGTCTTCACGCGCCCGCTGCCGCAGCAAATCGAGTTTTCACGCCTGAATCTGACCTACGCGATCACCAGCAAGCGCAAGCTGCTGCAACTCGTGACCGAAGGCCACGTGGACGGCTGGGACGACCCGCGTATGCCCACCATCGTCGGCGTGCGCCGGCGCGGCTTCACGCCCGAAGCGATCCACCTCTTCTGTGATCGGATCGGCGTGACGAAGATCGATTCGTGGATCGACATGAGCGTGTTCGAAGGCGCGCTGCGCGACGACCTCGACGACAAGGCGCCGCGCACGGCCGCCGTACTCGACCCGCTCAAGCTCATCATCGACAACTATCCGGAGGACACGAGCGAAGACTGCACGGCGCCCGTGCATCCGCACCATCCGGAGCGCGGCCTGCGCACGTTCCCGATCTCGCGCGAGCTGTGGATCGAGCGCGAGGACTTCAACGAGACGCCGCCCAAGGGCTATTTCCGCCTGTTCCCGGGCAACAAGGTGCGTCTGCGCTATGGCTTCGTGATCGAATGCACGGGCGCGGACAAGGACGAGAACGGCAACGTGACCGCCGTGCACTGCAACTACTTCCCGGACAGCAAATCGGGCACCGAAGGCGCGAACAACTACAAGGTCAAGGGCAACATCCACTGGGTGAGCGCGGCGCATGCGTGCCCGGCGGAAGTGCGCCTCTACGACCGCCTGTTCCGCGAAGAGCAACCCGACGCGGGCGGCCGCGACTTCCTCGAAGCGCTCAACCCGAATTCCAAGCGCGTGGTGCAAGCGTATCTGGAGCCGGGCGCACGCGACGCGGCGCCGGAAGACCGCTATCAGTTCGAGCGTCACGGCTACTTTGTCGCCGACCGCTACGACTCGAAGCCGGGCGCGCCGGTGTTCAACCGCATCGTGGGCCTGCGCGACAGCTGGGGCAAGTAAGGACGCAAAGGCGGCCACAGGCCGTCCCGGCCGCTCGGAATGCAAAAAGCCCGCACAAAATGCGGGCTTTTTCTATTTCTGATGCCGCCGGTGCGGTCGGCTTGGCAGCGCCACTCAAGGCGCGAGCCAGAAGCAACAATCGAATGAATGCGTCAATCAGAGGCGCTCATGCAGCCCGGCGAGCGAGAGCGTCGTGCCGAAGAGCCGCGCGAGGCTGCGGCTCGCGTACTGGTCTACGTCGGCGGGCGCGACCCACAGCCAGGCGTCCATCTCGGGAATCATCACGCCGTCGTGCCGGCGCGGGAAAAGCGACACGCAGCGGCATTGCGAGAGATCGAGCTCCGCAGCTTGCGCGCGTGCGGCGAACAGATGCAAATCCTTGTCACGCCGATAGGCAAAGCGCCCGAGATCGACGAGCCGCGACGCGTCGATCGCAATGCCGGTCTCCTCGACCATTTCGCGCAGCGCGCTTTGCGCCTCGGTTTCGCCCGGCTCGCCCTGCCCCTTCGGAATGTCCCAGTGACCGGTGCCGGTCGCGTGCGCCAGAAGCACACGACCGTCCGGGTCAAGCAGCACGATGCCGCATGAGACGATCTTGCCGTTCACTGCGTGATCAGCGCTTCTTCTGGTAGACCCATGCGCCGTCGCCAACGCGGCAGAACTGCGGACGTAGCGTCATCGTCTGGCCCTTGGCGTTCACGACCACGTCCGAGTCGCGGCAAGTCTTGTCGCCGTCCTGCGCCGTCTTGGTCGGCGTGATGGTGGCGTCGATCTTCACGGGGTTGCGCAGGCCTTCGTTGCTCCAGTTGACGGTTTCGCCATCCTTCTTGGTGGCCACGGCGTCGCGCACGGCATGGGCGAGCGAGTCGTAGTCTGCCTGCTTCATCCAGCTGGCCGGCGTGTCGTTGAGAAAGCCCAGATTGGCGGCTTGGGCGGCCGGGCCAGCCGCAAGCAGGAACAAGCCAGCGAGGCCTGACAGGATACGGGGCGATTTCAACATTGAACTTTCTCCCTAAAGGACAATTGGGGCAATTGGGCAATCGTTAATTGCGGAAAAGGATAACACGCACCCCATTTTTACCTTGCCCTGCTTGGCGGCGTATTGCCGTGCAAGCCCCGCATGGGCGAGGATTTTCGACTTGCAATCCGACTACGTTTCGGATTGGTCCGATAGCGACTCAGGAAGGCATCCCATAAGCTTTTGACATTCAATCGCTTACGCACAAATAGGCATTTTCTGTCATGACTTACGCCATTGCCCTACGGATCTTTGCCGTGGTGCTTTCGCTGCTGTGCATCGGCCTCATGGCCATGATCGCGCAGCATACGCAAAAACCACAGCCCGAGTCGTCCGCGTCGCCCTACGCCATCCGCATCGACAACGCGCCGCGCTGGCCCGAGACCGTCGTGCGCGGCGGTTTCATATGCCTGCTTGCCTCATTCCTCGTGCTCACCGTCACCTGCATTCTTATCGCGCGCATCTGACGAAGCGCGCACGGCGCACGGCAGGCGCACTCAATGCGCCGCAGGCTGCCAGCCGTCGGTGAGCGTGCCCAGAAACGCAATCACATCCTTGATCTCGGCGTCGGAAAAGACCGGCGCGTCCCCTGGCTTGCGGTCGAACGGCGCATCGGTATTGAGGTTCGCCCAGTACTGGCGCGGCAAGTCGTCGAACTTCCTCACCTTGCCCTTCACCACCGGATAGAACGCCTCCGGATTCGTATCGCGCCGCGCATAGAAGCGCATCACGTCCTCCAGCGAGTGATAGATGCCGTTGTGGAAGAACGTCTTCTTGAGCGCGACGTTGCGCAGCGTCGGCGTGCGAAAGAGCCCGCAAAATTCGGCGCGGCCGCCTAGATCCGTACGCTCCGGGCCGCACGCGCCCAGATCGAAGAAGCGCGGATCGCGATTCACCGCGAGCGCGCGATTGCGCGGCACGCCGAGCGCGATCAGGCCGAAGTCGCTGAACTGCGGCGGCGAGCCGTCCTTCGCGCGCTGGCTGATGTGGCAGCTCGCGCAATTGCCCTTCTTCTCGTCGTTGAACAACTGCAGGCCGCGCATCTCCGCCGCGGTGAGCGGCGTCTTGCCCGCGAGATACGCGTCGTACTTGCTCGTGTACGGATAGAACACTTCCGGAGCCTGCTCGAAGGTTTCCAGCGCCTTGAGCACAGCCTTGAAGGTGGCGTCTTCATCGTCGAAGATGTGCGCGCCGAACGCCTCGCGAAACGCGTCGGCATAAGGCGCCGCTCGCACCGCGTCGGCCACCTTGCGCGGCGTGCTTGCCATCTCGAAGGACGAGAGCAGCGGAATGCGCGCCTGGTCCGAGCCGCGATCCACGCGGCCATCCCAGGTGAGACCGCCGGTTGGACCAGCGTCGACACTCTCGTCGCCTTCGTCGTCGGAGTCGTGATAGTGCTCCGCGAACGACGGCACGGCCTGCAGATACTTGAGCGTCGGCACCGCCCGCATGCCCGGTCGACGCAGATCCGCACCGCCGATCTGCACGTCGAGCGCGTTGGCCGGCGTGAAGGCGCGATCGGGATTGTGGCAGGTCGCGCACGACATCTTGCCCGAGCCCGAAAGCGAGGGATCGAAGAAAAGCTGCTTGCCCAACGCCGTCATGCGGCGCACCTGAGCGTAGACCTCGGCGCGCGACTGGCCATGCGGCTCGCCGTACGGCTGGCCCGCTGGGCCTGCCTGCGGACCAGGCGAAGACACGGCGATCTTCATCGGCTTGATACCGGTCCGGCTGCTCGTGCCGGCTGGGTCGCGGGCGATCGCATCACGCGCACTGCCCGCGCCGCTCGCTCCTTGTACAGCGCTGCCGGCACCCTCCGTCTGAGACGTGCCGCCATCGCACGCCGCCAGCAACGCCAGCACGCCGGCCACAACAATCAGCCGGCCATAACGGCGTCGCCGTCCTGCCGGCATTGGCGAACGCTTCTGAGTGCGCGTCGAGCGACGCGCCAATCTATGCAACATGAACGGATCCCCGGAGCTTGCATGTGCGGCGCGCGTCCTGCCGAACGCCATCGCGCCGCGGTTGTCGATGCACGTCATCGCGCGTCGAAATCGCGCAAGCGTATGTCAGCGACATGACGAATCGATGACTTTACGTAAGCACACCGTCATGCAATCACAGGGCCAATAAAAGCTAAACGTAATTATTTACATATGGCTGTCAAATTCCGTTGAGACACTGCGCGTCGCCCGAGGCCGGTGTCGTTCCCGCGCTGGCCGCCAAGGGGACCCCAACGCGAGAGAGAAAAGCATGATCAAGAGAAAATGGTTCTACGCAACGCCGATCGCAGCGGCTGCGGCGGCGCTAGCCGTCGCGGCGTGCGGCGGCAGCGGCGACAACAAGGCCGACCTGTCGTCGGTCAAGAACATCGTCGTGATCTACGCGGAAAACCGCAGCTTCGACAACCTGTACGGCAGCTTCCCCGGCGCAAACGGCCTGCAAAACGTGAGCGCGCAAAGCGCTCAGCAGCTCGACCGCGACGGCTCGGTGCTCGCCACACTTCCGACCGTCTGGAACGGCCTCACTCAAACGGGCGTCACGCCCGTAGTGACGGCGGCGATGACCGCGAACATGCCGAACGCCCCGTTCGCCATCGACGATCCGAAGGGCTACAACGCACCGCTCTCGGTGACGACGCGCGACCTCTATCACCGTTTTTACGAGAACCAGATGCAGATCCATGGCGGCAAGAACGACATGTTCGCCGCATGGGCCGACTCGGGCGGCCTCGTGATGGGCCACTACACCTCGAGCGCCGAAAAGCTGCCGCTCTGGAAGATCGCGCAGCAATACACGCTGGCCGACAACTTCTTCATGGGCGCGTTCGGCGGCTCGTTCCTGAACCACCAGTGGCTGGTGTGCGCATGCACGCCGTACTACGCGAGCGCGGACAAGAGCCCCGCAGCCGGCTCGATCTCGGCGGTCAACGCCGACGGCGTCTCGCTCACGCTCGCGTCGAACTCGCCGGCTTCGGCGCTCACCGGCATTCCGAAGTTCGTGAAGTCGGGCAACCTGACGCCCGACTTCTACGCAATCAATACGATGCAGCCGCCTTACCAGCCGAGCGGCAACGCGCCGGCTTCCGGCGGCGACACGAAGCTTGCCGACCCGAGCGCCGCTTCGACGCTGCCGCCGCAAACGGCGCAAAACATTGGCGACCTGCTCTCGAACGCGGGGGTCTCGTGGGCATGGTACGGCGGCGCATGGGGCGCGGCGGTGAGCGCGGCGCAGAACAGCACGTCGAATGTGATCTACGGCGCGAACATGACGGCGCCGAACTTCCAGCCGCATCATCAGCCGTTCAACTACTTCGCGAACTACGCGCCGGGTTCCGACGCGCGCGCGAAGCACTTGCTCGACGGCGGGATGGACGGCAGCGAGTTCATCAAGGCGATCGACGCCGGCACGCTGCCGCAAGTCGCGTTCTACAAGCCCCAGGGCAACCTCAACGAGCACGCGGGATACACCGACGTGGCGAGCGGCGATCAGCATATCGCCGACGTCATCGCGCATCTGCAGAAGAGCCCGCAATGGAACAACATGGTCGTGGTGGTTACGTACGACGAGAACGGCGGGTTCTGGGATCACGTCGCGCCGCCCAAGGGCGACCGATGGGGGCCGGGCTCGCGCATCCCGGCGCTCGTTATCTCGCCGTATGCGAAGAAGGGCTACGTCGATCATACGCAGTACGACACGACTTCTATCCTGCGGCTCATCACGCGGCGATTCTCGCTGCCGGCGCTGCCCGGGCTCACCGCGCGCGATGCCGCGCTCAAGAGCAACGGCGCGTCCGCTATGGGCGATTTGACTAATTCGCTTGATTTGAAGCTTTAAACGATCACGTCATCCACGGCTGGATATGAGGGCGTCCAGCTTTTTCTCGGGCAGCTTTTGGGCTGCCCGATTTTTTTGTTTATGCCTGTGCAAGAGCGAGAAAGGAAAACGGGCTACAAGCGCAGCCGCATCGATACTTGATATCGATGTGCGTCTTTTATTGATTGCGGATTAGGCAGGCGGCTCGCTGTCCACAACATGCAAACCATTCCACCTTCTTGCTGGTCCGCGCAAGGTACTCTGCAAATGCCTTGTATTCGTGCGCCTCAAACCCAGGATAGCAGAAATACTCATCGAACAGGATCACGGCCCCATCCATGAGCTTGTCTCCGAGGTTATCGAAGATGCAAGCGGTCGACGAATAGATATCGCAATCGACGTGGAGATACGCGATCTTGTCGATGGTGCTTCGATACGGCGGAATCGTTGCATCGAACCAACCCACATGGAGCTTCACGTTACTTCGAACCTCCGGCGTTTTCCCCTTACGGTCGAAGTCGAACGCTGCGTATCCTGACCACTCCTCCGGTAATCCCTCGAAGCTATCAAAGCCATCGATTCGAACATCCGGTCGACGGTCCGCGCAGAAGTTGATGGTATAGCCGGAGAACACGCCGAACTCGCAGTGTGCACCGTCCCGCGGCGCCTTGTCGATGCAATGTGCCAAAAATGGCTCGTACTGCTGGAAGATGAGCGCGTCAGGCATGTCACGCTCAACAATCACCGCCGATCGCCGAACCGCTGCATCCCCCAAAACCTTGAACAATGCTTCCGGAGTGCCGGGCTGATTGGCCGCGTCCGAAGGAACATTGACATTGACCGTCGGGGCGGCAACGTGCACTTCCGGCGGCACCACATTTACCTCCGGCGGTGCGACATTTACCTCCGGCGGTGCCACATTGACTTGCGGCACCGGCAGATGATCCAGCTTGCGCTCAAGGGCTTCCAAGCGTAACGCGCTGGTTTGAAGATAGATCGGAGCACGCCATAGTGCATGGAAAAACAACTGGACTTTCTTGAACATTTGACAGATGGATAAATGTGTTAGTAGGACCAGCTATTAAAATGCACCCGGCGTTTAGCAACAGCTCTAATGTGGCCTGGATTCCTGCGCTCAAGGGCGGCCGACAATCGGCGCGACGAAAGGCTAGCGGTCGATCCGACGGTCAATTAGTTCCCGGTGTTCCTCGACAACTTTCCGAAGGATATCGAATGATTCCTGTTTGGTTTCAGGGGTCATCAGGTTGCTCTTGCTCCGCAGCGGGATTTTTTCGCGAGGCTTCAGTGCCATTCCATCGAGCTTACGTGGCGCGGTCATATGATCTCCAAGTTCGACGCCTGAAATATCGGATAGCGAGGTTCAGTAGCTTGCTTGAGCCTTACAAAAATCAGGACTTCGAATTTTTTCGACGGGACACAATGCCCTCTCTTTGCGTCATACGCTTCCAAGCCTCGTCGGCATGCTGCTGGGCCGATTTCAGGGTATGCGCGGCCCGTTGGTTGGCTTTGTGCATTGGCGTGAACGCGGAAGTCAGGCCGGAAAATGCACGGCGGACAGTCTTGGTGACCATGATTGGCTCCGCGTTGACATCGGTGTGGTCAGTCTAACCTTTCCCTTAGGGGGTGCGACACTGTACGTTTAACCAGCCTTGCCGAGACTGATGGGCGTATGCTCAATTCATACGAGCGGCGCCACTAATCGAGCTTCATGATGCCCATCTGCATGGCGGTGTCTGCGCACATCAGTACCAGCTTGTCGTGCGACACACCTTCGGTCAATCGATGGTTTAGGACCTCGTCGAACGTCCCGGCGCACTCCGAGACCGCGTCCATCGCGTCTCCTTCCGTCCGGTTATAGGCGCCAGCAATGAGCCATCGCGCCCGGCATTTCGCGGCATCAATCGTTTCCTGCGCAGAAGCGTCGGGGCCCGCCGTCTGGCATTGAGGAATAGGTACAGGCTGGAATGCTTGCGACAAGGTGGGGATGAGCAAGGCAGCGGCAGCGATGTATCGACGGCACATAGCAGCTCCTTTTGTGAGGGCCTTCTTACTGCCGTTACTTGGTGACTGCGGTGGCCACGAACTCAGGCCGCGAAGGCAAGAGCCTCCGGATCGGTGTCGACAATCTAGCACCTCTTCCGAGCGGCGTCAGTGAGCAGGCGCACCCCGCTCATGGCCTTTTTCGCTTCTTCTCCCGCTCATCCAGCGCCTGAACGACCTTGCCGGCTACCGTATCGGCGAACAGATCGAGCGTCCGGTCGTCGACCGGCGCCCCGCCCTTGCCCGCGGCAAAGCTCTCCTCAAGCCGCGCCACCACTTCCGCGTTCATTGATCGATTGCTGGCCTTAGCGGCATTCCACCGCATCCAGCGTCACGTCGTCCACGTTGAAAGGCGGATTGGCCATCACGCATCCGAGAAGAGCTTGAGGAGGTCCTTTGGGATGCCTCTGTTCTTGTCGCTGCGGGTGAAGCGGTCGTATTCCTCTTGGGGTAACACGCCCAGCAACTCGGGTTTGCACTTTTCGATGCTAGCCATGGCGCGGCGGATGTTGTTCTGTTTCATTCTCGGCTGAGCGGCAGGCAAATGATACACATTTGCCCGCCAGCGCTCGATGCTCCAATGGCAGGTTCGGCCGAGTCATAGGTGATGGTGGGGTCTTGCCGCTCTCAGAAAAAAGTGAACCTTGCAACGACAGCTATCCGGGATGAGTGACGTTGGCTCCGGCCGTTCAGCGGCGCAGCAGCATCTAGTCCCATGCCGGTGGCGTACCAATCAATGTTGTCGCTATAGCAGGCAAACGGCACGAGCAGACCCGTATTGCTGAAATTGCTTACACCAGCGCTTACACAGATTCAGAATGCAAAAAGCCCAGCGGGTGAAGGCTGGGCTAAGTACTTGAATCTATTGGCGCGACAGGAGGGGCTCGAACCCCCGACCCTCGGCTTAGAAGGCCGATGCTCTATCCAGCTGAGCTACTGTCGCGTGAGTGATCTGCGAGGCCGGCGCGCGCGATACGCACCCGAAACGCAGCCTGTCCGGGCTCACGCCATGGGCGTGGGCGCAGACGGGCGTGGATTATACCGCGTTCGGCTCTCGCCGGCCCTGCCCCATGAGGTACGCACCGCCTGCAGCGCGAAGCGGCACGCGCACCATCAAACCTGCGGATGCATCACGAACCAGCCGAGGAAAACCGCACCCGCGATCACGCAATACAACCCGAACGAAGCCAGACGGCCGCGCCCTTCGAAATAGCGCATCAGGAACTTCACGCTCAGCCACGCGGCGATGCCGGTCAGCACGCCACCCACGAGAGCCGTCATGAGCTGATCGTGCGCGTGAAAGAGCTTCGGCAGTTCGAGCACACCCGCCGCGAAGATGATCGGCGTGCCGAGCAAGAACGAAAACTCGGCGGCCTTCTCGGTCGTAAGACCCGCGGCATTGCCGGCGATCATCGTCAGACCGCTGCGCGAGAAGCCGGGAATCAGCGCACCGATCTGCGCGAGGCCCACGAGAAACGCCTGGCGGAACGTGAGCTTCTCGGGCGGGCGATGTGCGCGTGCCTGTTGCAGACGATCGCCGAACCACAGCAGCACGCCGTTCACCATCAGCGCCGCGGCAACGATCCGCAGGTCGTGGAAGAGCGCTTCGATGCGCTTTTCGAGCACGAGACCGACGAGGCCCGCCGGAATCGTGCCGATGATGAGCGCCCACATCATGTGGCCGTCATCGTTCTTGCGGCCCGCGAGCGAAGCGAAGAACCCGCTGATGAGCGCGACCCAGCGCGCGCGGAAATACCAGAGCAGCGCGACCGCCGTACCCAGATGCAGCGCGACGAGGAACGGCAGAATTTGCGGGGCGTGCTTGTCGATATGCATGCCGAAGAGCGGCGGCACGAGCAGGGTGTGGCCGAGACTGCTGACGGGGAAAAGCTCCGTGACACCTTGCAGCACGCTCAGGAAAAACAGGAACGAGAGACTCACGCGGGGGATCCTCGGGATGGTTGGACAGGGTGCCGGACCATCGCAGGGGACGGTGCGGCAAGGCGCACCGATTATGCCTGGGCCGAATTGCAGCGCCAAGCGTTGGGACTCATTTGTCTGAAAAGTTACCGCGCTGCAACAAAATCGTGCGGAGAAAAATGAGCTTGGTGTATCAGAATGACGAGCGGGTCGAATTCGAACAAGCCCAATGGGTGTCCTGTTCGCGAGAGGGAGGGCGTGAGCGGAACGCCGGCGCAAGGTCCGGCGAAAGAAAATCGAAAGCCTGGTATGCCGATGCTCAGTCCGACTGGGCGATCAGCGGGCAACCTTGTAGAAGAAGTACGCACTGCTCCCGATAAACAAGCTGAACAGTCCCATCCCCATCGCCATTGCGAGATCCATTTTTGCGTCCTCCTTCTTTGTCGCTGCGTGCGCAAACGCACGGTTGAGGCCGATTATGGGCGAGCCCAAGCTTGCGCAACACCCACGATTTCCCGACGAGGGTTTTCACGCATCTGAAAGCGGCGCACAATCCCCAGGCGCGCCGGACGCCAGCGCTGCCTCGGCTTTGGCCGCAGCTTGGCCCTTGTCCCCTCTACCCCTCTCGACTCGACGCCCGCCCATGGAATCACACCCTCAGCAGGACATTCTCGAACTCACCAGTGGCGCCTCGACATTGCGCCTCGCGCCGTGGGCCGGCGCGCGGCTCATCTCATGGCATGTCGGCGGCGAGCCGGTCATCCGCTGGCCCGACAACGCGAACTGGGATCAGCCGGCGCGCGTGCGCGGCGGCAATCCGCTGCTCTTCCCGTTTCTCGGACGCCATTTCGTCGATGGCCAGATCGGCCGCTGGCGCGACGCCCAAGGCGTCGTGCGCGATCTGCCGACGCACGGCTTTGCCCGCGATCTCCCGTTCACCACTCAGGTCGACGCCGATGGCCGCGGCGTGAGCATGACGCTGGTGGATTCCGCGGCCACGCACGGCGGCTACCCGTTTGCGTTTCGCTTCGAAGCCACGTACCGGCTCGCCGATGAGCGCACGCTCGACGTCGTGCTCACGGCAACGAACACCGGCGACGCGCCGCTGCCCTGGTACGCGGGCCATCACTTCTACTTCGCGCTGCCTCATGAGCAGCGCGCGCAGAGCACGCTCGACCTGCCGCCGACGCAGCGCCGCCATCAGTTGCCCGATGGCTCGATCAGCGCGCCGGAGCCCGGCGAGCCGCAGTATCGTCTCGACGATACGCGCATCGTGGATCGCTTCCATGTGCTCGAGCCGTCACCGCCTGCGTCGCCGGTGCGATTCGTCGCGCCCGGTCTCAAGCATGCGGTCACGATCGACCTCGACCGCCCGGGCACGCTTGCCTGGTACGCCGTGACGACCTGGACCGAAGCGGCCGACTCCGACTTTTATTGCATCGAGCCGTGGCTCGGCTTGCCCGATGCGATCCACAATGGTCTCGGACTGCGCTGGCTCGCGCCGGGCGCAACCGAAACCGCTGCGTTGCGCCTGCACGTCGAAGCGCTCCGCTGAGCGACACGTTGACGCCATGCATCCTGCGCCTGACGAGATTCGCCAGCCGATTCATCAGGTGAAATCGCAGGCGCGACGCCAAACCCGCTAAAATTAAACGTTTTGCTGGTACGGCTGCCCTCCCGGGACGAGCCACCGGCAGCGTCTTGCGAGGTTCAACGTTGGCAAAGGGATTTAGACGTTTCGCATGCGCGGCGCTCGTCGCGCTGCTCGCCGCTTGCGGATCGGCTCCGGTCGGCCCCGGTTTCTACCGTGTGGAGCGCGGCGACACGATCAGCAAAATCGCACGCAGCAACCGTCAATCGGTTTCGAATATCGTGCGCTGGAACAATCTGTCGAACCCCGACGCAATCGAAGTCGGACAAGTGCTGCGCGTCGCGCCGCCTGCCGGCTCGTCGGCAGGCGCGCAGCGCACTGCACCGCGCGCGAGCACGCCCGCCGCGTCGGCCGTACCCGACAGCGCGAGCACAGCGGCAGCACCCGCCTCGTCCATTTCGCTCGTCTGGCCGACCACCGGCCAGGTGGTCCGTAACTTCGACGGACGCGACTCGAAGGGCATCGACATCGTCAACAGCGCCGGCACGCCCATCGTCGCCGCTGCACCCGGCACGGTCGTGTACGCGGGCAATGGTCTGCGCGGCTACGGCAATCTGCTGATCATCAAGCACGATGGCGAATACCTCACGGCCTACGCGCACAATCAGGCCCTGCTCGTGAAGGAAGGCGAGACCGTGACGCAAGGGCAGAAGGTTGCCGAAATGGGCAGCAGCGACAGCGATCGCGTGATGCTGCATTTCGAGCTGCGCTATCAGGGACGCTCGATCGATCCGGCTCGCGATTTGCCGCCGCGCTGATCGGCGCCACACGGGCAGTGTCTTCAAGGCCCGTTCGTGACTTTGCACAGCAGAAAAAAAGCCCGGCATGGAGCCGGGCTAACGGGGGTTTGGCGCATATCGGCAAAGGACCGGTTTACCATGCGCCGAATGGCAATCTATCAACGCGCCTCTGACGGCGCAATCACTTAATTAGATCGAAAATGTGTCGCGGCGCACGGATTATGTGCCGCATCAATTTCCGATGACGAATCAGCGTTTCAATGTTACGGAATTTGCGCACGAATATGCGCATTGCAGCGCGCTTTGCGCAATCGTCAAAAAGCGGCGCAAAGGCTTGCGGGCTGGGCGCTTCGCCGTAGCACCCGCTGCGCCGTGAGACGTGGTGCAGGCAGCATTTTCCCGCACCGCAATACTGCGCCTCGAAAGCGGTCGCGCGCCGTGTCATTTGGTGTGCAACCGCACAAATAAGCTCAATTATTCGCGGCAGTGGACTTTTTGAAACACCGAGTTCGGGACTCACGATTGACGTTTTTATTCAGATGTTTTGCTTATTCGCCCGTCTGCGCTTTTGTCTGATTAATTATCGCAAGTCGATTGGCATATGGGCTTTCTACCGCACATTAGCGTAGTCATTTCCCGCTTGCCTCCCCCGCCTATGCGGATCGTGCAGGTGCGATGCAATCTCTCGATCGATACTCGGCACCTATGCCAGTCGACAGGCCGCCCGCCTGCAACCTATCGTTTATAGTAACGGCCGCAACTCCATACCCAAGACCATGACTACCGACGACGCTACCCCTAGCCCGCTCTACGCCAAGCTGCTCGGCGAGACCGCCAAGATCGACTGGCAGGACCTCGAACGATTCTTCGCGCAGGGCAAGCTGCTCGCGGTTGCGCGCGACCTCGACCTCGTGAGCGTCGCCGAAGCCATCGCCACCGACGACAGCACGCAAGTGACGCAATGGCTCTCCGCCGGCCTCGTCGAGCGCATGCAGGCCTCGACCGCCGCCGACTACTCGGCACGCAAGCCGGAGCTCTGGGCCGTCGTGGTTTCACCGTGGGTCTGCGTGCAGGAACGTAGTTGAGCGAGAATCTGGCACTGCCGACGCGCGGTGACTGGCATCGGCGCGTGTTGAGGCTCGCCTTTCCGATCGTCCTCGCGAATCTCACTCAGCCAATTCTTGGCGCCGTGGATACAGCCGTTGCCGGTCACCTGGGCAGCGCCGCCGATCTCGGCGGCGTGGCGCTCGGCGGCCTCTTTTTCAACTGCGTCTTCTGGGGCTTCGGCTTTCTGCGCATGGGCACCACCGGGCTCGTCGCTCAAGCCTTCGGCGCCGACGATCAGCCTGCGTTGCGCGCAAACGTCGTGCGAGCATTGCTGCTCGCCTTCGGTATCGGCGCGTTGATCTTGCTGATGCAGTCGCCGCTGATCCGTTATGTCCTCGAGCTGATCGGCGGCAGCGACGAGGTGCAGCGTAATGCGCGTCTCTATTGCCATGCTCGCATCGGCTCGGCGCCGTTTGCACTGGCGAACTATGTCGTGCTCGGCTACCTGCTGGGCACACAACGCGTGCGTATTGCACTGATCTCGCAAGTGCTCATCAACGTCGTCAACGTGGTTGCCGTGCTCGCTTACGTCTATGGATTGGGCTGGGGCATTGCGGGAATTGGCGCAGCGACGGCCACCGCAGACACGGTTGGCTTCGCGTTCGGCGCGACGGTGCTTTGGCATCTGCGGCCTCGCGGCCAGGCGCCGCTTGTGTGGCGCGCGATCGTCGAGCCCGCGGCGCTCAAGCGCCTCGTCGCGATCAATCGCGACATCTTTCTGCGCACGATGTGCCTGTTGGGATCGTTCGGCTGGTTCGCGCATGTGGGCGCAAGACAAGGCGATGCGATCCTTGCAGCCAATGCACTGCTGCTCAACTTTCAGACTTTCATGGCGTACGGGCTCGACGGCTTCGCTCATGCCACCGAAGCGCTCGTGGGCGCGGCGATCGGCGCGCGCGACCGTGACGCTTTTCGGCAAGCGGTGAAAGTGAACCTGTTCTGGGCGGCGCTGGGCGCGCTCGGATTCTCGGCGGTGTACTGGGGCACCGGCACATGGATCATCGCCAGGCTGACCGATCAACCCGCCGTGCGCGCCGCCGCGCAAACCTTTTTGCCGTGGGCGGCGCTTTCTCCCGTCGTTTCGGTGTGGGGTTTCCTGCTCGATGGAGTGTTCATCGGGGCCACGCGCACGCGTGAGTTGATGCAGGCAATGGCTGCCTCGCTGGTCGTCTTCCTTGCCGCTTCTTGGGCGCTCGTTGGCCCCTTCGGTAATCACGGGCTCTGGATCGCGTTGCTGATCTTTATGGCAGCACGCGGCTTGACCCTCTCCCCGCTATTGCCGCGGATCACCGGCGCCATTCAAGCCGCCAAAATGCAACAGGCGCCCTGAGGCGCCTGTTCGATCCGCTGTTGCTGTTACTGTGCCGGCGGCGTTTCGATCATCGTCGGTGGACGATCGTCGGTCGGAACGCCGTGGTAGTCAGCAGGATCGTGGGGCGGCGGCCCGTGATGTTTGCTCGCTCCATCGTCGGCGCAAGCGGAAAGCAGTGCGGCCATCGCAATGGCCAGCCAGACACGTGACATCAACGCAAACTCCCTCAAATAATGTTGCCATGCAGCAGTCTAACGCGTGCACCGCACATTCGACGGCTTGCGAACATTGCTATTTTTTTCCTGCCTGGCTCTGTTCTAAGATACTCACATGGCTGCAACCGAAGGAGGCTGCCATGGATGCCGAAACTATTGCGGGTCTGATCGGTCTTGCTGTCGGTCTGCTGGTTCTGCTCGGGCTATCGATTTTCGAATCGCGTGCCTACAAGCAGGAGCACAACGGCGAAGGCATGATGCACCACTGGCTGGCCGAGCATCACGTGCTCGATCGCATGCGTCGCAGGCACTGAGCTGGCACATGGGGGTCGTCTAGCGGTCTCCATACATCTCGGTGAGCTTTCTCGGGCGCGGCTGGATTTGCCAGCCGTGAGTGTGCTCTTGTTGTCCTGATCTGAGGCCTGAGTCTGAAAAGCTCAGCGCGCCTTAGGAATTTCCACGCGCGTAAACGCCAGAACCCCGGTGCTCTTTTGGAGCCACCGGGGTTCTGGACGTACTGCATAAGGAGCCTGACGATTACCTACTTTCACACGGGCAATCCGCACTATCATCGGCGTAGAGTCGTTTCACGGTCCTGTTCGGGATGGGAAGGGGTGGGACCGACTCGCTATGGTCATCAGGCTTGACGGGTTGCTGCGTCGCTTTGGTTAAGCGCCACAGCCAATCTGGAAGAAGCGTAAAGAGGTGTTGCTCAATTGGGGTTGTGTTGTT
>NZ_SMRP01000050.1 GCF_004353915.1 Paraburkholderia silviterrae
TGCAGGAAGCGAAGGGACTGAATTCTAGTCACAGGGATGTCATCTGGCAAGGGGGTTTTTGATCCCCTCGAAAAAGACGCGAAACCGGCTCACGCGTGGCGCTGCATCACACGATCGACGATCTGCAGATAGTGGTCGAGATCCGGTGTTTGCTTGCCCTCGATTTTCGCGAGGTCGTCCCAGCGGCGCAGGCGCACCGCGTCGTCGGCATAGGGGTGTTCGGCAAACTCACGCGCGCCATCCGCGTCGAAAATGCCGCCCTGCAGCTGGAGGCTGCGCACCGAATCGGGTGACAGGCGCCCGAAGTACGCTTCATCGGTCGCACACAGATAGCGTTTCGCATCGACGTGCAGCCGGATCGGCTCCAGCACGCTCGCCGGCAAAATCGGCCGCAGGAACGGCAGCGCATAGTACTGGTGCAGATCGTCGATACCGCGCTCGGTCGGCGTTTCGCCCTGGCGATTGAGCAGATGCCCGACATCGTGCAGGAAGGCCGCCGCCACGAGTTCCTCGCTCGCCCCTTCGTCCTCGGCCAGTGCGCCGCTTTGCAGCGCGTGTTCGAGCTGCGTTACCGGCTCGCCACTATAGGCCTGCCCGCCGTGCTGCTCGAACAAGCCGCGAATATCTTCCAGACTCAGTGCCATTCTGCCCATCCTCCTTTCGTTGATCGCGCCGGCGCGCAATGACCCAGTCAGTCAACGGACGTCACCGTCGTCCCGCTCATCGTGTTTCTCCTGTGTGCGCATCTGGACGACCGCCTCGTCGGCGTCGCGCGAGGCGAGTGCGTTCAAGACCGCCCGATGCCGCGCATAGGACGCCTGCCGCGCCACCTCGCTCTGCTGCTCGCGCAACGACAACCGCCGCTCGTTGACGGCGCGCCGCCAGGCCTCGTACAGCTTGCCGTTGCCGGCCGCCTCGACCAGTGCGTCGCGAAAGGCTTCGCACGCGCGCGCAAACGCATCGTCGTCGGCGAGCACGGCGCGCATTGCCTCGAGCCGCTCGTGCAGCGCGGCGACCTGCGCCGCGTCGATACGCGCCGCCAGCATCCGGCACGCCGCCTCTTCGAGGACCGAGCACAGCGAAGCAAGCTCATCCGCCTCCGCGCCCGACACGCTGCGCACGAACACGCCGCGATGCTTCTCGTTGAGTACCAGCCCCGCCTGCTCGAGTGCGCGAAACGCTTCACGCACGGGTCCGCGCGAGACCTGCAACCGCGCGGCCCATTCGGTCTCGACGAGCTTCGCGCCCGGCGCGAGCTGGCCCCGCGCGATGCAGCGCTCGATCTCGTCGCGCACGAGATCGGCCAGCGAATGCTCGCGCACCAGCGCGAGCGGCGTCGCCACTTCGGCGCGCGACGCGCTTCGCAGATCGGCATCGCGCGTCATGGCCGGCAGGCGCACGGCGCTCGGGCCGCGATCCGGCTCGTATGCCGGGTCCGCATCGTCCCCAGCCCGTCCTGCCAGACGGTGCAGCGCAACGGTGCGCATGCCGTCCATGATTTCAGTCCGCACGCCGGCGCGGCACGCGCGCAGCAATCAGCGACAACGCCGCCAGCGACACGATCAACAGGATCAGCGAGAGCGCCGACGCCGGCAGGTAATACCCGCGCTCGACCGCACCGACCACGACGATAGGCACCGTCGCGAATCCCGGCGGATAAACCGTGAGTGTCGCGCCAAGTTCGCCGAGCGAAATCGCGAAGCCCAGCGCGAGACTCGCGCGGATAGCCGGCACCAGCTGCGGCAGCACCACGCGGCGCAGCACCATGGCAGGCGGCGCGCCGAGGCTCGCGGCCGCTTCGCGCAGCACGGTCAACTCGGGACGCAGCGCCGCCGCCGCGCAGCGATAGCAAAACGGCAGCACCAGCGCGAGCTGCACGAACACGACGATCGCCGCCGAGCTCGACAGATCCACCGGCGCCTTGTGATAGGCGATCAGCACCGCAAGGCCGAGCACCACACTCGGCACGCCGTTGGGCACCATCGCGAGCGCGTCGGCGATGGCCCCAAGGCCGCGCCGGTCGCGCCCTTCGAGCGCCAGCGCGAGCCACAGCCCGAGCGCGGTGCCGAGCACCGCCACGCCGAAGCCGACCTCGAGGCTCGTGGTGAGCGCGTCGAAGTCGCTCGAGCCGAGGCGCTCGAACCAGCGCGTGCTGAAGCCGTCGGGAAAAATCGTGCCCGACCAGTGCGAGGCCACGCTCGAGAGCGCGACGACGATCACCGGCAGCACGAAGAGCCAGAAGCACAGCAGTGCAGCAAGCGCGAGCAGCACGCCGCTGCCGAGGCGCGCGAGGGCGCTGCGCTGGACGGGCCGCGCGCGCAGATGCTTCGGCGGCAGGGCGATGTGGTCCGAAGCAGCCGCTGCGGGATTGGTTACGGAATTACTTGCCATTGCGCGCGCCTCCATGACTGCGGCGATTCACGCGCCGATACAGCGCATAGAGGGAAAGCGACATCGCGAGCATCACGACCGCCCCCGCGGCGGCGGTCGGCAGATCGAGATCGACGGTCGCCGAGCTATAGATCGCCACCGGCAGCGTGACCAGATGCGCGCTGCCAAGCACGAGCAGAATGCCGAACTCGTTGAACGTCAGCAGAAAACACAGGATCGTGCCCGCGGCGATGCCAGGCCACGCGAGCGGCAGGATCACGCGCGCGGCAACCATGCGGTTGTTCGCGCCCAGGCTGCGCGCGGCCTCGATCAAGCGCATGTCGAGCAGCGCGAACGCGGCGAGCGTCGGGCGCACGACGAACGGCGCATAGAACACCACTTCCGCAAGCACTACCCCGCCGATGCCAAACAGGAAATCGAGCGGCGGCGCCTGCAGATGAAAGAGCCGCTGCAGGCCAATGCTCACCGAGCCCTGCGAGCCGTACAGAAAAATCAGCGTGAAGGCGACGAGGAACGACGGAAACGCCACGAACAGTTCGAGAAAGCGCGTCACGAGCTGCGCGCCCGGAAACGGCTTGAAGAACAGGATCGCGGCAATCGCCACGCCGAGCACGGAGGCAAGGCCCGCGCTGAGGAACAGGATCCACAAAGTCGTGCCGATCACGCCGCGCGAATCGGGATTGCCGAAGAACGCCGTGTAGGCGTGCAAGCTCAGGCCATGCGCGCCGGTCAAGCTGAGCAGCACGAGCCGCACCAGCGGATAGACGACGAGCGGCCCCAGCACGAACACGAGCAGAAAGGCGATATGCCATTGCGCGCGCCGCTCGCGGCGACGCACGGCGGCCGCGTGCGCTTCGGCGCCTGGCAGCGGGGCACCCGGAAAAGCGGAATCAGGGGTTGATAAGGACGACATCGTCAGCCTCGTAACGCAGGGAAACACGCATGCCTTTTTCCGGCGTCATGCCGTGGCCGCGCTGCATGGTGACGAGCACCGGTTCGTTGGGCATCGCGTCGAGCAGCACCGGCACCGAGAGCACCGAGCCATACCATTCGACGGACTCGATCGTGCCGTGCAGGCTGCCTTCGCCCAGCGGCGCAATGCGCAGGCTTTCGGGACGCAGGCAGGCGAGCTTGTCGCGCACGTCGTGACGCGCGTCGCCCACCGGGAACGCCACGCCCGGCGGCAAGAGATTCGCCGCGCCCAGATAGCGCGCAACGTAGGCGTCGTTGGGCGTGTCGTAGAGCTGCTGCGGCGTGCCGAGCTGCGCGATATGGCCGTCGCGCATCAGGAGCGTGCGGTCGGAGAGCACCAGCGCATCGTCCTGATCGTGCGTCACGCAGACGATCGTGAGGTCGGGCAGCCGCTCGTGCAGCGCCTTGAGCTCGGAGCGCACCGAGGCGCGCAGATTGGCGTCGAGCGCCGAAAGCGGCTCGTCGAGCAGAAGCACGTCCGGTTCGATCACGAGCGCACGCGCGAGCGCCACGCGCTGCTGCATGCCGCCCGAGAGCTGGGCGGGCATGACGTGGCCCGCGTCGCCGAGCTGCACGAGCTTGAGCGCGTCCGCCACGCGCCGCGCGATGTCGCGCGACGGCACGCGGCGCGCCTTGAGCCCGAACGCGACGTTCTCGAACACCGAGAGATGCGGAAAGAGCGCGTAGCTCTGGAACAGCAGTCCCAGGTTGCGCTGATGCGGCGGCACGTGGGTCAGGTCGCGGCCCGCGACGGTGAGCGAGCCAGCGAGCGCATCGGCTTCGATGAACCCGGCGATGAAACGCAGCAAGGTGGTCTTGCCGCAACCGCTGCGGCCCAGCACGGTCAGCAATTCGCCGCGGCGGATGGTGAGCGACAGGTCGTCGAGCACCGTGCGCGTGCCGAAGCGCACGCTCAGGCGATCGATCTGCACGCCCGCTGCGCCGCCGAAGCTGGACGCATCGGCGGCATCGATCAGGCCGGACACATCCGGCAGTGCGCGGGCCATCTGGGCCGGCGCAAGGCTTGCGGTATTCACCGGGTTCTTCTCCTGCAAAGCTGTCGACCAGAGCCCGTGCTCAAGGAGCACGGGCTCTGGTCCCATACAAAGTACTCAGATAGTGCTCAAACGCCTTACTGCGGCTTCACGACTTCAATCTGCTTGCCCGACGAGCCGATCACTTCGTTTTTCCAGCGCGCGGTCCAGTCGGCCTTCTTCGCCATCACCTGGTTCCAGTCCACCGAAATCAGCTTGACGCCCTGGATCGCCTGCTTGACCGCTTCGCCGTTCTTGCCCGTGAGCGCCACGTCCGTGCGGCCCGGGATACCGAAGATGTCCGGCACCTTCGACTGCACTTCCGTCGACATCAGATAGTCGATCAGCTTCTTGCCTTCCGCCTGGTTCGGACCATTCTTGATCAGGCCGATCGCGTACGGCAGCTGGAACGTCGTGGGATGGCCGCCCGCGTCGGCGGCGAGGAAGATCGGCTTGAGCGAGAGGCCGCCGTTGGCTGCGTCGTCGAGATCCATCTGCAGGTCGCCGTTGGCCACCGAGATCTCGTTGCGCGAGAGCAGCACGTCGAGATAGCCCGTGCCCTTGGTGTGGAACTTGGCGCTTTGCTCGAGCTTCTTCAGATAGTCGAACGCCTTGTCTTCGCCCATCAGCGAGGTCGTGAGGATGATCACGGCCATGCCGTCGCCCGCCGTGGCCGGGTTCGAGTACGCCACCTTGCCCGAATAATCCGGATGCAGAAGGTCGGCGAACGTCTTCGGCTGGTTCTTCACGACTTCGGGGTTGATCGCGAACGAGAAGTAGTTGTTCACGAACGTCGCCCACGAGCCGTCCGAGGCCTTCGCGATCGCCGGCACGTTCTTGTAGTTCACGCTCTGGTACGGCTGCAGCAGACCGCCTTGCTGCGCCTGCTGGATGAAAGGCGGCAGCGTGACGATCACGTCGCCCTTGGGCGAATCCTTTTCGACATTGGCGCGGTTCACAACTTCGCCACTGCCGGCCGTCACGATATTGACCTTCACGCCTTCCTTCTTCTCGAAGGCAGGCAGGACGTCCTTGTAGAGATTTTCGAGGCCGTCGGCCGTGTACAGCACGACGGCGCCGGCGGCGTGGGCGCTCATCGCCGCGCATTGCAGCAGCGTGGCGGCGGCCACCATGGGCAGCACCTTGCGTGCAAAACCCGCGCGATGGGAATTCCTGTGGTTCATGTCGCTCTCCGAAGGCAGAAACCAGGTGCTCGGGGATACCCGATGCGTGTTTAGTCGAATGTCGAACGTCGGCGGACTGCGCCGCCTGTTATGCCCGTCCGGTGCGGCGCACGGATTGCAGATTGTCTGCAATCCGCCGTTGCCACCCTAAAACCGCCGTGCCGCATGGCACATCAGGAGCCGCCCCGTCTCGCGCGCCGGCCCCGTCTGAACGGGCCCGGCAAGAATCACAGGTTTTCGTGACAGGGCAATGACGATTGTGGCGAATGTCAGAAAATTCCACAATTCGCCAAAAATAAGCATATGACACCGCGTGCCAAAACCCCAGGGGCGATGCGCAAGCGATCAGGGAGTCGCCCGGAGCGGCGGGCAGGACAAGGCGCGCGGCGCGTGCGCGCGCCACGGCGGCGGGAGCCTCAGGAGAAGAAAATCAGGCGACGAGGAGCTCGGGCCCGCGCGCGGCAATGGCGCGGGCAATGCTCTTTTCGGGCGCGAGCTCGGTGATCACGTAACGGGCGCGCTCGAAGCCGTTGATGCGCACCGGCGTGACGCGGCCGAACTTCGAGTGGTCCGCCACGACGATCGCGCAGGCGGCGGCCGTGAGCATGCGGCTTCGCACCTCGGCGACCATGCGCGTGTAGTCGGTCAGCCAGCCGTCGGCGGTGATCCCACCCGCGCCAACGAACGCGTAATCGACATGATATTGCGAGAGCTGGTGCACCGTATCGAGGCCGAAGGTGGCCTCTTCCTGATCGGAGAGCTCGCCGCCCAGCAGCGTCACGCGGTTCTCGTTGCGCCGGCCGAGCAGCAGCGCGATGCGCCAGTCGTTGGTATAGACCGTGAGGCGATGGCGGTCGATGAGCGCGCGCGCGAGCGCGTGTGTCGTGCTGCCCGAATCGATGATGATGGATGCGCCGTCGGGCACGAACTCTGCTGCGCGCTCGCCGATGGCGCGCTTGGCGCTCGCATTGGCGGCCTCGCGCACGTCGAGGTCCGGCTCGCTGCGGTCGCTGGAAAGCGCGCCGCCGTGAGTCGTCACGAGCAGCCCGCGCCCGGCGAGCGTGTTGAGGTCGCGCCGGATCGTCTCGCGCGAGACCCGCAATTCGCGCACGAGATCCGCCACAGAAAGCGCGCCGGTCCGGTTCACTTCAGAAAGGATGTACTGGTGACGTTGTTCTGCGAGCATCTCGGTGGGCGCGCTTGCGCGTGAAATCGGAAAGGCCGCCGTATTGTAGTACGCGTGATCTGGAGCAGCGCCCATTGGCGGCACGCCCTCTGGCGCAGCGGTGGGCTGCCCGATTGCGCGCCCCGCGCCACCAGACAGCCCGCCCGGCGCGCGGCGGGCCGGCGCGAAACAGGCGCAAAACACGCCGAAACAGGCCGAAACCGACCGAACGGGCCCTGCCATCGCGCGGCCATCCCTGCTAATCTCGTGTTGGCCGCCCGGGACCCGGACGGCCCTCCATTTTGTCGATTCGTCGTTCCGTCGACTGCCGCCCCCCCATGCGTTCACGACTTCGCCAACTGCATCTCCTGTTCTGCGCGCTGCGCTACGGCATCCGGTTGATCTGGCTCGCAGCACCCGAGCATCACAAGCTGCACTGGATCGTCTCGCTCGCCGCACGCATGCGCGAGGACGAGCGCCTCGCCACGCATCTGTCGAGCGCGCTGCCGCGCCTTGCGCCGCTCGCGGGCGCCTTCGCGCAGACGCTCGCCACGAGGCCCGAGCTTGCCGCCACGACGCTGCACGACGCCATCGACGCCGTCGAGCATTTCGAAGACCCGCTCACGCCGCAGCAGCTCGATGACGCCCTGCACACGGCGCTCGGCAAGCCGCCGCAGACGCTGTTCTCGTGGATCGACACCACGCCTTGCCAAAACGGCTGGTGCGAGCAGACCCACGTCGCGCGCCTTGCGCTGCCGGCCAGCGGCCATCAGATGGTGACGGTGCGCGTGCTGCGCGCGAAGCAGGCTCAGGAAGTCGATGACGACGCCGCGCTGCTATGCACCGTTGCGCGCTGGCTCGAGCGCTTCTCGGGCGCCGCGCGCAAGCTGGGCCTGCGCGCGCTCGCACAGACGCTGCGCGAGGATTTGCAACGCCGTTTCGATCTGCGCGCGCAGGCCGCGAATCTGAGCCAGACAGGACACCGCCTCGCGAACGACGCGCGCGTTGTGGTGCCCGACGTGATCTGGGACTTCTGCACCGCACAGACGCTCACGGTCGAGCACATCGACACGGTGCGCGTAACCGACATCGCCGGACTGGCGGAACATCACATCAACGTGACGCGCGTGGCCGCGCATCTGATCGAGGTGACCACGCAACAGGCCTTCGAGCATGGCTTCTTCCACGCCGCCGTCGACGCCCGGCGCGTCGCCGTGAGTGTCGAGCCGCAGACGCGCGGCCGCCTCGTGTTCGCGAGCGCGGCGCTGATGACGAGCCTCTCGTCGCCCGAGCGCGAATTCTTCGTGCACGGCGCGACGGCGCTGTTCGAGCAGGATTACGCGCGGCTCGCTGCACTGCACCACGTCGCGGGCCACGTGCCCGCGCATGCACGCACCGAGCAGATCGAAGCCGAGCTGCGCACGCGCAGCGAAGCGCATTTCGCCAGCGACGCCAGCACGCGCAGCGCGGCTGCGCTGCTTCATCATCTGCTGCACTCGGTCCAGCCGTTCGGCGGCGAGGTGTCGCCACGGCTCGCCGCCGCGCAACGCGCATTCGGCAACGCCGAGGCGCTTGCGCGCACGATTCATCCGGGCGTCGATGCGTGGGGCATCGCAAGCGCCACGCTCGCGGACATCGCAAGGCGCGATCTCGGCCCGCAAGGCTGGATCAAGCGGCTCTCCCTGGAGCTGCCGCATCTCGCGCAGATCGCGCCACGCGTGCCGCAACTCATCTACCACTTCATGCAGCATCACACCCGCACGGCGCATGGCCCAGGCGCCGTGCAAGCCCAAGCCGCGGTGCTCGAGGCGCTGCGCCGCGAGCACCGGCGCACGCGCGCTCTGTTGATCGCATGCGCATTGAGCGGCGTGCTGGTCGGCGTGGCCGCGACGGTTTTCGCGGCTGTCCCCATCAACCAGGCGAGCCGCGAGAGCGCGCCGCACGCCGTGCATTCCCAACCCGCCGGACCCGTGCAGTCCTGAACAAGACCGGCCCGGCCCGCCCGGGCGATACTTCGGGTCTTTCTCAAATTGTCTGCAAAATGGGGCGCGAAATTTTCGCGCATCGGCGCATCGGCGCATCGGCGCATCGGCGCATCGGCGCATCGGCGCATCGGCGCACCGGCGCATTTGCGCGCGCGTGCCGCGCAACGCCGTCGCAACCCCGTGCGCCGCTCTTGCCATAAACACAAAAATGCTCGCCTCGCTCGCTCCTGCCCTCTTCGTCATCCTGTGGTCGACGGGCTTCGTAGTCGCCCGCGCCATTGCGCCATACGCCGACCCCAACCTGTTCCTGCTCGCGCGCTTCGGCGGGACCGCGGCGCTGTTCGCGTGCGTTGCGCTCGCACAGCGTGCGCCATGGCCGCGAGGACGCGAGTTCGGCAAGCACCTCTTTGCCGGCGCACTGCTGCAGGGCGTGTATCTGGGGGCGAGCTACTGGGCCATCGCACAGGGGCTGAGCGCGGGCGTGATGGCGCTGCTCGGCGCACTGCAACCGCTCCTGACTTCCGTGCTCGCCGCGCCGCTGTTCGGCGAGCGCCTCACGACGCGGCGCTGGCAAGGCCTGTCGCTCGGTCTCGCGGGTGTCGTGCTCGTGCTGATGCCGAAGCTGCGCGCGGCGGCCGCTGGCGTCCCCGCGGCCGCGGCTGCCGATGCCTCGGGCACGCATGCGAACGCGCTCGTAGTCGTGCTCGTCGCGGTGCTCGCGGTCGGCGCGATCACCGCTGGCACGCTCTATCAGAAGACTTCGCTCGCCAAAGCCGATATTCGCAGCGCGAGCGCGGTGCAGAATGCGGGCGCGGCTGTTGTCGCAGCGCTGCTTGCGCTTGCGCTTGGCGAACATCGCTGGATTGCATCGACGACGCTCTGGATCTCGCTCGCATGGGGCATCGCGATGCTCTCGGGCGTGGGCGTGACGTTGCTCGTCTGGATGGTGCGCCACGGCGACGCGGCCCGCGCCACGGCGCTGCTCTTTCTCGCGCCGCCGCTCGCCGCGCTCGAAAGCTGGCTGCTATTCGGCGAAACGCTCGCGCCGATCCAGATGGCTGGCTTCGGCGTCGCGCTAGCGGGCGTGATGATCGCGCGACGCGGCTAACGGCCGGACTACCCCATGACAGGAGCGCGGCGGGCGCATGTCCCGCCGCGCCTCGCTCCCGGCGGCCGTCGATCGGCGCTCAATCGGCCGTGTCGCCGCCCTTGGGCACCTTTGCGCGCGCCTTGCTGCCCGGCACCGGCGCCCATGCTGGCCGCGTCTTGCGCTCTGAATCGATCACGACAATGAAACGTCCCGCCCACGGCGTGACCTCGCGGTTCGGGTGCAGGACCCACAGCGACTTGCCCGAATCGACGAGCGCCTGGTACTCCGCGTCGATGATCCCGTAGTGATCGATGAATGCATTTAGCGACGCAGGAATACGCACGCAGCCCTTCGAATGACGGATGCCGAGCAGCGGCTCGAGCCGGTCGGGGTCCGTGGCGTGCATCTGGAAGCGCATCGGCGAGCGGCCGCCCTTGCCCCAGCCGCGCTCACCGTCGACCCAGCCGAAATCGTAGATACGCATGTCGCGCGCGCCGTAGCCGCGGATGCCGTTATCGTTCATCGTGCCTTCCGCGCGGAAGTCCATGTTCGAGGGCGTGTGCTCGAACACGCCGAGCGGCGTGAGGAAGTGGTCGAACTCGCCCGGCCGGCCCGTCGCAACGGGCGAAGCGCCGATCATCTGCCAAGGCTCGCCCGGCATCGCGCGGAAGTAAATGAAGAGCGTCTGGACAGTGACGGCGCGGTCCACGAGGATGACGAACTCGCCCGCCAGCGCGCCGAGGTTCTTTTCGTCGAGCGCGGCCTGCAGGCGCTGGCCGTATGCACGCTGATCGGCGAGCGGCACGCGCAATCGACGCTTCACGTCACGCGCGAAGGTCTGCCGCACGGCCAGCGCGTGGCGTGTTTGCGCGGCCGCCTGCGCGGCGGTGAGCTTGGGATGCTCGGGCAACGTGAGCGGAGCCGGCCCGGGAGCGGAAGCCGACGTTGCCGGCACTGCAGCGGACGATGCCGCCGGAGCCGCCGTTGCAGGCACCGCAGCGGACGATGCCGCCGGAGCCGCCGTTGCAGGCACCGCAGCGGACGATGCAGGCACTGCACTCGAGGCCGAAGATGCCGAAGCGGCCGACGATGCAGCCGAAGCAACTGATGCCGGGGCAACGCTTTGCGCGGACGAAGCCCGTACAGGCGCCGATGCGCCCGATACCGCCGCCGGCGCAGTGCGCAAAGCCGCAGTCGACGCCGCCGTGGCAGCCGACGCAACCGGGTGAGACGCCGCGGCGGGTCCCGAGGACGACTTATGGGCCGCCTGCACGGCCCCCGACACCACATGCGCGCCCGAGGCGGGCCCGGCATCCGCCGCCCATGTTGTGGCGGCGAACCACGCGCAGGCAGCCGCGCACAGCACGCGGCAACTCCGCAGCGGCACACGCCGCACTCCGCGATAATGGGCCTTCGTAGAGTCGCCCCAAACACCACCATTCACGCGCGCAAGAGCGCCGCGCGAGAAGCTTTTATTCATTGTGAATCCGGCAGATTTTGCGTTTTGTCTGGAAACGGTTGCCGCGCGCCCAACTGAGAACGTGCTCCCCACGACGCCCACATCCGGCCAGCACCCCGGCAAGACCGTCCGCCATTAGACCAGACAACGCACGAGAATCGCAGTACGGCGCACGCAGCATAAAACGATAGACCGCCCAAGGAGCCCAGCATGAACGCCGCCCGCATGCGCGAGGCCTGGCAGCACCGCCAGCGCGAGATTGCCGCCGAGTTGAACGTCGCCACAGCATTTTCCGCGCCCGAGGAGCGCGGCCGCCGCATTGCCTTTCTCGCCGACTGCCTGCGCGCGAGCGGGCTGCGCACGCTGGTGCTCGGGATCAGCGGCGGGATCGATTCTGCTACGGCGGGCCGGCTCGCACAGTTGGCGGCCGTTGCATTGCGCGCCGAGGGCCACGAGGCGCGCTTCATTGCGATGCGCCTGCCATACGGCACGCAGCAAGACGAAGCCGATGCCGCCGAGTCGCTCGCCTTCATCGACCCCGACGAAACCTCGAGCGCCGACGTCGCCCCGCCCGCCGACGCAATGCTCGCATCGCTCACGGCAGGCGGCCTGAAATTCGCCGATGCGGCCCAGCAGGACTTCGTGCTCGGCAACATCAAGGCGCGCCAGCGGATGATCGCGCAATACGCGGTGGCGGGCGCACGCGCCGGCCTCGTAATCGGCACCGACCACGCGGCAGAATCATTGATGGGTTTCTTCACCAAGTTCGGTGACGGCGGCGCAGATGTGCTGCCGCTGGCCGGATTGACCAAGCGGCGCGTACGCGCGCTTGCGCGCCTGCTAGGCGCGCCGGGGCGGCTCGTGGACAAGATCCCGACCGCCGACCTCGAAACGTTGCGCCCACTGCGATCCGACGAAGACGCTTATGGCGTCAGTTACGAGGAGATCGACGATTTTCTGGAAGGCAAGCCGGTCAGCGACGCCGCCTACGCAACGATCCTGCGCTTTTACGACACGACACGGCACAAGCGCGCCCTCCCCTACACGCCATACGACCCAATGCCGGGCATGGCAGGCAAGTAACAGCGCACGGGCGAGGCGGGGATTGGAATCTGGCGGCGAGAGCGAGACGAGGAAGCAACGCTGGAAGGCCATCGCGCCGCTGCAAGCAGGGCGCGATCAGCTCGACATCACGAAGAATCAGCGCACCGACGCCGGGCGCGCATCCTGCTGTGCCTCGCCGTCAAACGGCGCGGCGCTCACACGCAGTGCGACACCGGCAAGGCGCCGGCTCTGCAGTTCGCGTGCGACCGATTCACCCACGTAGGGCACTTCGGAATCGAGTTCGATGTCTGCATGCGCGTTCGGCGTGCCCACGTCGTACACCGTGACGCTCTTGGCGTAATGCCCGAGCTCACGTTTGACGAAGTCGCGCACTTCTTCTTCGCTACAGGTTTCGGGAACGTTCCAGACGGTCAGGTGCATGTTGAACTACCGGTAGCGGCGCGGTCGGTCGGCTCGCACCCGCACGGGTTGCAGACTCGCGCGCGCCTTTGCGCGGGCCCAAACCGCCTGTCCGAGCACGGCTGCGGCTGCAAGCAGGATAAGACTTGACGATAGCATTTCGCCTTCTCCTCATTGATTGATCATAGGCAGGATAGTCTCAATCTCCAGCCTGCGCGCTGCGTCATATTGTCGGACGGCAGCCGGTCGGATAAGCCGATTCTGCGGACGCAATCATCGTGCCTGGCAGGGGCACATCGAAGCGCTGGAAATGAGATCGTGGGTCCGCCTTGTGGGGGCGATTGTGCGCGTCAGGGGCCTTCGTCGCTGCTCGCCGAGGTGGTATCGCCCACATCGGTGCCGCATTGCATGCGCGTGAGCTGATCGTACTGGTGCGCCCAATTGCCGGTGATGGCTGCCTGCGCATGAGCGAGTGATATCCGCCCCGCGCATACGCAACGCTTGAGCCGCACGGTAAGGAGCGACTTGCGCCGTTCGCCGGCATGACCGCCCCACGGGAGCAGGTCAAAATTCGCGGCGGCATCCGGCGAGCCGCCGAGCAGGATCGGCACGCGCCGGTCGAGCGCGTAGGCAACGCCGTCGCCGGAGTCGATGCCGCGCGCCGCAAGCAGACGGTCCTTCTGCGCCATCGCTTCGTCGAACGGCGGCGCCACGGTATCGGCGTAACCCGGCCGGCAAATCGTCTCCACCACCGACTCCTGGGTGACCCGCGCATCGAGCAGTTGCGCGTCCTGCGCCATGACGGGCGCGCTGCGCACGGCGCCGCCAACGGCGAACACCAACAGAGCGCCATGCAGCGCGCCATGCAGTGCGTAAGCGAGCGAGCGCGGGCCGCGCAGGCCCTCCCGCCATGCCCTGCCTTCAGCCATGCGACGCCCGGCGCGACGTCCTTCTGCCAATTCTGCGTTCATGGGTCGACGCACCGTACGCTGCCGTACGATACGAAATAGATGGTCAATGCCGGGTAATTAAAACACATTCAAATTCTACGTGGTGAATCTGCTGCACCGACCGATGCACGTAACAGCGGCCCCCGCTCGCCGCGCCGGGCCGGTTCTTCGCACTTTTGGCGTTGCCTCAACCGGCACCCATTTCCCGAAGCTTCCCTTTTAGCCATCGCTCGGCTACTCGTTCCTTTTTGGAGCGCCGACAGACATCCATGCCTAACCCCGCGAGTCATAAGGAAGATTTTGATTCGTCATGCAGATTAATATGCGGACTCGAGCGTCACCGCTTTGCGCATGCATGAGAAAGCATGCACGCGAATGGGTGTTCGAATTGGGGGGGCGGTTGGCGTTCAGTCAGCCGACGGCATTTGGGGCATCCTGGCTACAAGCGCCCGAACACATTTGTGCAACCCGCAATTGGCATTCGATCGGTATCCGGCACGCTCTCGACCGAAACAACTACCCCG
Source organism: Paraburkholderia silviterrae (assembly GCF_004353915.1). Lineage (GTDB taxonomy): Bacteria > Pseudomonadota > Gammaproteobacteria > Burkholderiales > Burkholderiaceae > Paraburkholderia > Paraburkholderia silviterrae. Next base: position 14,219 of record NZ_SMRP01000050.1, read on the forward strand.
CTGGCCGCAGGCTCACATCACGCTTGACCGCATTGCAGGCGCAACGCGATCGGAGAACGATTACCTCGATCGAACGGAATGGGCCTCAATCGCCCGAAATACGCCGATGCGAGCTTCGGTCAGCAGCTGTACTGCGTCAGCGGGATCTTCGAACGTCAATGCCCGAGTTTCGACCAGGGCTTCTCCGCGATCGGCACCACGTGCTACGCGCTTGCCGCTTGCAAAAAAATCCGCTTCCGTCCCGGGCCCAAAATGCAGTTTGCTCATGGTGTGTGCCTCAATGCGGTCCAGTCACGCGTGAACTGATCCTCGATGTCTTCAAAGCTCACGAAGCCCACCGCCTCTACATTTCCAAAGTAGTGTCGATGATGGTAGCCGTGCGCGTTGTCGTAACCAATGACCCTGCCGTTATCGCGTTGATAGATATTGTGATTGATGTAGGCCAGGTTGTAGCGCGTTACCCAACCTCTCTCGTTCACCCACACTTCGCGTCGCAATTCGCCATTGCCACGGCGTTTCGCGATGATGTGGCGCGCGTCATGGACTTTCCGTTCAGCCATGATACCTCACGCCATATTTGCATATACCGTATCGAGCAGGTCTCAATTTGATTCTCCTCGTTCAGGGCAAAGAACGCTCTCGGCAGGGCAATCGCGCATTGCACGGCTTGATGCGCGCTGGCGTTCTTTCGTGGGAACATGCCCCGATGAGAGCAGAGACCCTGGCGCCGCCGCAAGATCGGCCGTTCAGGCAATGGCGGCGGTAAAACCGATGGCGCATAATGAGCCGCCCGCCAATCTCCGCTCCGGAGTCCGGCGTGCCCATTCAAAGAAACGAGGATTTCTCATGTCCATCACCATGTATCAAGCCTCGGTGCCCGTGCTCGTGCGCGGCCTCGCCAACCTGCAGACCATCATCGGCAAGGCACAGGCACACGCGGCTGAAAAGCAGATCGATCCCTCGGTGCTGACCGGAGCACGGCTGTTCCCCGACATGCTGCCGCTCGCGCGCCAGATTCACATTGCCACGGACACGGCGAAGGGCTGCGCCGCGCGCCTCGCGGGCGTGGATGCACCGAAATTCGAAGATGTGGAAGTGAGCTTCGACGACCTGCATGCGCGTATCCAGAAGACGATCGATTATCTGAATACGTTCAAGCCCGAGCAGATCGACGGCACAGAAGGCAAGAGCATCACGCTGAAGATGCGCTCGGGCCCGATCGAGTTCACGGGCCAGAACTATCTGCTGGCTTTCGTGCTGCCCAACTTCTACTTCCATGTGACGACGGCGTACGACATCCTGCGCCACAACGGCGTCGAGTTGGGCAAGCAGGACTATCTGGGCGGCAAGCCGAACGCGTAAAACGGCTGGGCGCGCGGCCTTCGCTCACCAGGCCGGCGCCAGGCGTCGCACGAACAACGTGTGACGCACCGCGGCCCGCCGCATGTGCGCGGCGGGCCATTTAGCGATTGCGCCGGGTCAAGCGCATCGAATCAATCGAGTGAGAGCCGCACCGCGAAGCCGATCAGCGCCGACGAAAATGCCCACTTCTGCACGGTCTGCGCGAGCGGATGGCGGCGCAGCCACACGGCGATGCGCGCCGCGCCCAGCACATAGATCACGTCGAAGAGCGCACACACGATCACGAGCAGGATGCCCAGTTCGATCACCTGCAACCAGACCGAGCCCAACTCGGGGCGGATGAACTGCGGCAGCAGTACCGAGCAGAACAGCAGCGCCTTCGGATTGAGCAAGTTGGTCAGCAGGCCCTTGAAGAAGTCCGCGCGCAGCGGACGCTCGGCCGCCGCGCCCGCCTGCTCGGGCAAGGCAAAAACCGGTGCACGAAAGATCTGCACGGCGATCCACGTCAGATACACAGCGCCCGCATAGCGAACGACCTCATATAGCCAGGGCGCGTTATGCAACAGTGCCGCGAGGCCGCACGCCGAGAGCGTGACGTGCGTGGCGCGCGCGAGCGCAAGGCCGCAGGCCGCCGCGAAACCGCGGCGTGCACCGCGGCTCATGCTGGTCTGCATCACCAGCGCCATGTCCGCGCCCGGCAATGCGGAGACGACGATCAGAGCGGCAATGAACATCAACAGCAGGTGGGCGGAAATCATGTTGGCCTCGTTTGAAAGAGGCTCTATGTTGCCGCCAATGCTGGAGCGAATTCTGACGTTTTTTGTGGATAACCCTTCAATTTGAAGCGGAATGCCCTAAAATTCCATCATTGGAACCGGAAAACCACTCCACGACATGAGCGACCTCGACAAACTCGACCGTGCGATCCTCGGCGCATTGCAGGCGGACGGCAGGATGCCGATCGCGCGGCTCGCCGAAACCGTCGGCTTGAGCGAAACGCCTTGCGCCCGCCGCCTCAAGCGGCTCGAGCAGGACGGCTATATCGAGCGTTACCGGGCCATGCTCTCGCGGCGTGCGCTCGGCTACGGCGTGCTCGCCTATGTCTCAGTGCGCTTCGCCGTGCACGACCGGGCGCTGGCAGACCGCTTCGAGCGTGAAGTGTGCGCGATCGAGCGGATTCTCTCGTGCCACAACGTGGCCGGCACGGCGGACTATATTCTGATGATCGTGGCGCGCGACCTCGACGACTACGGCACCTTCATGCGCGACGAATTGCGCAGCCTGCCGGGCGTCACGGCGGTCGAATCGGCGTTGTCGCTGCGCGCCGTGAAGTCCGAGGGCCGGCTGCCTCTGCCGTGAGCGCCCCCGCCCCGCCATACTCTTTTCTCTTCTTCTCTAACCGGAGCTTTCGATGAACCCAGAACAGGCACGAGCCGAAGAAGCCGCCGCGATGGATCGCGTGCTGAGCGCAACGCAACGCGTCAAGACGGCGTTCGCCGCCTTGCAGATGCAGTTTCCGCCACAGGGCGAAGGCCGGCCCTCGCAGTTCGCGCTGCAGACATTTGACGCCGCGCTGCAGGAGCTCGAAGACGCCCAGGCGGCCTTCGACGAAATGCTCAACGACCTGTTCGATGGCAATCGCTGAGGCACTTGAGCCGCGCGCGAATTGCGCGAAGAAACGGAGCTAGCGTCCAGTGCCGGGCAGTTGCCGGACGAAGGCCACAATCCGCTCGCAGGCCTCGACGAGCCGCGCGTCATCGACCACGAAGCCGAAGCGGACATAGCCGCTTGCCGTTTCGCCAAACGCACTCGCGTCGAGCAGCGACACCTTTTGCGCCTCGAACAGCTGCCATGTGAAGGCATGCGGATCGAGGCCGGTGCCGCGCACGTCGATCATCATGAACATGCCGGCTTCCGGCAGCAGGCATCGCAACCCCGGCACGCCGCTCAGGCGCGCATAGACGAGATCGCGCCTGCGCCGGTAGATCGCGCGCATTTGCGCGACGATCTGCTCGCGCTGCTCCAGTGCCGTCAGCGCGGCCTCCTGGATGAAGCCGGGCAAGCCATAGAACATGCACAGCGCGAGCCGCCCCAGATGGCCGATCAAGGTTTCCGGCGCAATCACCCAGCCGATACGCCAACCCGGCATCGCATGCGATTTCGAAAGACTGCCGAGGGTGACCGTTCGTGGTGCCATGCCGTCAAGCAACGCGATGCTCACATGCTGGCGCTCGAAAGTGAGATCGGCATAGACCTCGTCGGAAACGACCCAGAGATCGTGACGCTTTGCGAGTTGAGCGATGCGCTCGAGGTGCTCACGCGGCATCACCGCGCCGGTCGGGTTGCACGGCGTGGCGAAGAAAATCGCCCGCGTGCGCGGCGTGACCGCCGCTTCGAGCGCGTCGCAATCGAGGTGAAAGCCGTTGTCCGGATCGACGGGCACCGGCACGAGCGTCGCGCCCGATGCGCGAATTGCGGCCTCGTAGGTCAGGTACATCGGCTCCGGTACGAGCACCTCGTCGCCCGCCTCGCACAGGCATAGCGAAGCGGCGAACAGCCCGTTCTGCGCACCCGCGCACAGGATCACGTTCTGCGCAGTCACTTCGCGCGCGCCAGCCGCCGCGTGCAGCCGCGCAATGGCTTCGCGCAAAGGCTCGCGGCCCATGATGGCCGTGTAATGCGTATCGCCCGCGCGCAACGCCGCCACGGCGCGCTCGACGACTGGCTCAGGGGTCGCGAAGTCCGGGTCGCCCACGCTCAGGACGATCACGTCCTCGCCACGCCCCGCCGCCCGTTGCGCGGCGTGATGGATCTCCCACGCCGACGTGCGCCGCCCCTGCAAGCGCTCCACCAGATTCGAATATTTCATCGTCCGCGACTCCCTGTGACGGCACGGCGGGCGTCGATGAAACGCCGCCTGCGTCGATTCGTGTTCAATCCGCGCTCATTGCTCGATGCGCATTCGCACGACGCGCAAATCGCAGCGCCGAACGGCGTGGACACAACGATACCAAGGAAAGGGTTCGGGGAAAAATAGCGTGCAGGTATTTCCGAACGGAAACCCCGGCACCACTTCCGGTTTCCGTTCGGAAAAAATCACGCAGCGGGCGCGATCCCGCGCGCGGCAAGATTCGCGTAGAGCGCGCGCACGCCGAATGTCCACGGCGCCATCTCCTCGCACAGGTTCACCGTGTTGACGAGTGCGCCCAGTTGCGGCGCCGAGATCGTCACGACGTCGCCAATTTGATGCGCGAAGCCCGAGCCCGCTGCGTCGCGGTCCTGGATCGGCGAGAACATCGTGCCGAGGAACAGCATGAACCCGTCTGGGTATTGATGATGCGCACCACAGGTCTGCTCGACGAGCTGCTGCGGGTCGCGGCTGATTTCGCGCATATGGCTCACGCCATCGAGCACGAAACCGTCGTCGCATGGGATAAAGCACATCGATCGTAGGAGCGCCCGAGCGCACTGTCCAACCTGGTGCTAGTATTTCCAACCTGTTGGAGATCGAATCGATTCACGAGCCATGCCTGCCGCCTACGAAGTGCCCGCGCTCAAGCGCATCCATGACATTCTCGACGTGCTGGCGCACGCCCAGGCACCGGTACGCGCCGCCGCCATTGCGGAGCAAACCGGCCTTTCGCGCAGCACGCTCTATCTGATACTCGATTCACTGGAGCGTCGGCGCTGGATAGAAAAGCGCGCGGATGGCTACATCATCGGTGTGACGCTGTTCGAGCTCGGCAGCGCCTATGTGCGCCACGACCAGTTGCAGGAAGCGTTCCGTCATGAAGCGGCAACCTTCGTTTCCATTCACAACGAGGTGGTGCAGCTCGCCGTGCTCGACGGTGCCGAGGTGGTCTATATCGCTCGCGAAGACGCCGCGCGGCCCGTGCGGCTCGTCTCCGATCTCGGCTCGCGCCTGCCGGCGCATTGCTGCGCACTCGGCAAGGCATTGCTCGCCAGTCTTTCGGATGACGAAGTAACAGGCCTGTTGCCGAAGCAGCTTGCTGCCGTCACGGGCCGTACCCTTACGCGCCGGCAGGATCTTCTGCAGGCGCTAGCCTCGATCCGCCGCTCGGGGCTCGCCCAGGAGCGCGAAGAAGTCACCGCTGGCCTCGCTTGCTTTGCGGCGTTCGTCGGCGTAACCGTGCTCGGCAAGCGCGTCGCGGTCAGCACGAGCCTGCCGCTCGAGCGGCTCGACGCGCGCCGTGAAAAGCGCATGGCGATCGCCATCGTGGAGATGGCGCATCGCATCGGCAAGACGCTCTAAGCACCGGCGCGCCCACATAGTCTGGCGCGCAAGGTTGCTCAGTGCGAATGGCGCGGCTCACCGCGCTGCGCGATCACACGAAGATAGAGCGTGGCCGGTTCGAGGCAACCGCCCGTCGAAAGCTGTCCGACCGTCCTGCGGTAAAGCTCCTGCCATGGCGTCTGGGACGGCGGCGCCTGGAAATCGGCCTGCGTGCGGCGGTGTTCGAGCTCGTCTGCATCGATCAGCACTTCTACGCGACGCGCGTTGAGATCGACGTTGATGCGGTCATCCGTGCGCAGCAACGCAAGACCGCCGCCCACCGCGGCTTCCGGCGACATGTTGAGAATCGAGGGGCTCGCCGAGGTACCGCTCTGGCGTCCGTCGCCCATGCACGGCAGCGAGGTCACCCCCCGCTTGATCAGTTCGGCCGGCGGCGCCATGTTCACGACTTCGGCGCTGCCTGGATAGCCGACCGTGCCGCAACCGCGAATCACGAGCATGCAGCGCTCATCGATCTGCAGCGACGGATCGTTGATACGCGCGCGATAGTCCTCGGGGCCGTCGAATATGACGGCACGTGCTTCGAACACGTTCGGCGCGCCTGGCTCGCTCAAATACGTCTTGCGAAACGCCTCGCCCACCACCGACATCTTCATGATGGCACTGTCGAAGAAGTTGCCGGAAAGCACGATGAAACCCGCTCCATGCTTGAGCGGGTCGTCGCAGGAACGGATCACGTCGTGGTCCGCCGCGGGAGCGGTATCTGCAATCTCGCCGATCGTGCTGCCCGAGACGGTCTGGCAAGCGCGCCGCACAAGACCCGCGCGATCGAGCTCGCGCAGTACGGCCGGCACGCCGCCCGCGCGGTGGAAGCTCTCACCCAGGTACTCGCCCGCCGGCATGGTGTTCGCGAGGAGCGGCACCTGCTCGCCATGACGCTGCCAGTCTTCGAGCGATAGATCGACGCCCATATGCCGCGCAATCGCAATCAGGTGCGGCGGGCAATTGGTTGACGCGCCCAGCGCCGAAGCCACCACGATCGCGTTCTCGAACGCCTCACGCGTCATGATGCGCGAGGGGCGCACATCGTTGCGCACGAGGTCGACGGCGCGCTTGCCAGTGGCATACGCCATCTGCCCGCGCTCGCGGTACGCGGCCGGAATGCTCGCGCAACCGGGCAGCGACATGCCGAGCGCTTCGGCAAGGCAATTCATCGAGAGCGCGGTGCCCATCGTGTTGCAGTGCCCAATGGACGGCGACGAAGCCGCGGTGAGCGCCATGAAGCCTTCGTAGTCGATCTCGCCTGCCGCCAGCAGATTGCGCGCGTGCCAGATCACCGTGCCCGAGCCCACGCGCTTGCCTTCATACCAGCCGTCGAGCATCGGGCCGCCCGAGAGCACGATGGCAGGCAGGTCGACCGTGGCAGCGGCCATCAGGCACGCGGGCGTGGTCTTGTCGCAGCCCGTCGTGAGCACGACGCCATCGAGAGGAAAGCCGTGCAGGATTTCGACGAGGCCCAGATACGCAAGATTGCGGTCGAGCGCGGCCGTGGGGCGGCGGCTCTGCTCTGCGAGCGGGTGCACCGGGAATTCCATCGGAATGCCGCCCGCGTCACGAATGCCCGCCTTGACGCGCTCCGCGAGCGCAATGTGATGGCGGTTGCAGGGCGCAAGGTCGCTGCCCGTCTGCGCGATGCCGATAATCGGCCGCCCCGACTGCAGCTCTTCGCGCGTGAGGCCGTAGTTCATGAAGCGTTCGACATAGATCGCGGTCATGTCCGCGTGCGAGGGATCGTCGAACCATTCCTGGCTGCGCAAACGGCGCGGGAGAGATTGGCTCATGATGCGGTGTCTCCTGTTTGGGACCTGCCTGGGTCCCTTTTTCATGCTGCCGGCGGCACATTGTTATCGGTAACAATCGAATCTTGGCATGGGCCTTCGGCGCTTCAAGTCACAAAGACTATGCCATCAAAGGGCTTTTGCAGGGAAATCGAAAGTTCACGCGCCCGCTGGCGCAGGCGGCCATTTCAGGCGCTTTCGCGCGGCACCACGGCGTAGTGAATGCGCGTCCTTGCGGTGCGGTGCGCGTGCGCGCCACGCTCGCCTGCGTCGGCGGCGAGCGCGCGGAGCAGCGCCTCGCCCGCGCGGCGGCCGATCCCGTAGGCGTCCACCGAGACCGTCGTGATGGTCGGATGGCAGCACGCCGAGATCTCGAAGTTGCCGAAGCCCGCCACGGCGATGTCGTCGGGCACCACGAGTCCGCGCCGCTGGCACTCCATGATCGCGCCGAACGCTGACATGTCGCTCACGCACATCACCGCCTGAGTGTCGGGCCAGCGCTCGAGCAGCGCCGCCATGGCGGGGCCGCCGTGGCTCATGGTGATGGGCGAGTCGCCCAGACGCACAACGCGCGGCTCGCCAAATCCGAGCGCCTTCACTTCGAGCTGATAGCCCTTCAGCCGGTCGATGCCGCGCCGGTCCAGCTCGCTCGCCCCGCCGAGAAAAGCGATGCGCCGATGACCCTTATCCGCCAGATAGCGCACCATTTCGCGCGCGGCGCTCACGTTGGAGAACCCGACCGTCATGTCGACAGGCGCCGCGGGCAGCTCCCACATCTCGACGACGGGCACGCCGGAGCGCTCGAGCAGCGTGCGCGTGGCGGCGGTGTGCTGCGAGCCCGTGAGCGCGATGCAGCGCGGCTGATGACGCAGCATCTGGCGGACGATGCGCTCCTCTCGCTCGGGCAGATAATCCGTGTCGCCGATCAGCAACTCGAGCCCGTGCGGCTCCAGTACGGCGGTAAGCCCGCTCACGGTGTCCGAGAAGTTCGAGCTCGATAGCGAAGGCACCAGCACCGCGGCGAACGACGAGCGGCCGGAAGACAGGGCGCCCGCCGCCGCATCGGCAACGTAGCCCAATTCGTCGATCGCATGTTGCACGCGCTCACGCGTGGCCTCCGAGGCGCTCTGCCCCGCCAGCACACGCGAGACCGTCATCTTCGACACGCCTGCGAGGCTGGCTACATCGGACATGCGCGGCGGCGTGGGTTTCGAAGCGGGGGGCCTGGTCATCGGGGGAAATTAATTGGATTGGGGACAGTGCATATGATAGCGGGCGCGGCGCGTGCGCCTGGCGCGGCACCGCGAGAGCGCGGCGGCGCGCGCAGGAGCACAATGCACGCTGACCGGCCTCGCCGCCAATGCCCACGCTTCCCACGCGCGACGCGAGCGCAGCGCCACCATGTCGGCCCGCCCAATCCTGGAGACACGCCATGCCCTCTTCGCCACGCAGCGTCGCGGAAAAACGCGCCGCGTTCCGCGCCTTGCATGCTTCCGGCTGCTTCCTCTTGCCCAATCCCTGGGACCCGGGTAGCGCCCGCTATCTCGAGGGCGTCGGCTTCAAGGCGCTCGCCACGACCAGTTCGGGCTTTGCATGGTCGCGCGCCCACGCGGATAATTCGCTGCCGCGCGAGGCCATCCTCGCGCATCTGCGCGAGATGGTCGCCGCCACCGGCTTGCCCATCAACGCGGACTTCGAGAACGGTTTCGGCACCGATGCGGCGGGGGTCGCGCAAAGCGTGGGCCTTGCAGTGGACACGGGCGTGGCAGGGCTCTCGATCGAGGATTCGACCGGCGACCCGGCCGCGCCGCTGTTCCCGCTGGAGGTCGCGATCGAGCGCGTGAAGGCCGCGCGGCGCGCCATCGACGAACGCGGCGGCGACACGCTGCTGGTGGCGCGCGCGGAAAACTTCTTCACTGGCGAGCCCGATTTCGACGATGCGCTTGCGCGCATCAAGGCCTATGCCGCGGCGGGCGCGGACTGCCTCTACATGCCCGGCATCCACACGCGCGAGCAGATTGTTGCCGTGGTTGCGGCCGTGGCGCCCAAGCCCGTCAACGTGCTGATCGGCTCGGCCTCGGAATTCACGCTGCAGGATCTCGCGGCAATGGGCGTGCGGCGCGTGAGCGTGGGCGGCGCGCTGGCCCGCTCAGCGTGGGGGGGCCTCATGCGCGCCGTGGAGACGCTCGTGCAAGGCCGCTTCGATGGCTTCGTCAACGCGGCGCCCGGCAATCAGCTCAACGATCTGTTCAGGAATCCTTCCTGATTATATCGACGATGCCGCGTTTGGCACGTGCCGACAGTGGCCCTCAAGGGATGACGAAGCGCTTCACGAGTGTCAACTCGCCCGGCTTGCGCATGGGCGCGCGCACTGTCTCGCTCTTTTCGTTCGGCGTGCCTTCGTCGGTAATGATGGTCACTTGTGCCACCGTCATGTCGCTGCCGCTGTTGCCGTTGCCGTAGTAGTTCACGTAGACGAGATACGTGCCGTGCAGCGGCGCGGCGCTCGAATAGATCTCGGGGCCATAGCCCGTCGTCACGTCCACGTCGAGCGCGCCGCCGTTTGGCGCCACGCGGTCGGCGTAGAACGTATGCACGCCGTCGGGCGACACCACGTGCAGGTCGAGATCCGTGCCGTCGGTGTCCCATGCGAGCACGATGCGCAGGCGTGCCTGCGTCTTGCCCGTGTAGGCATCGTAGAACTGCACGCGTTTGCGCGTGCCGTCCGCCGTGCGCAGTTCCACGCCGTTGCTGCCCGCGCCGAACGCGAACGGCCGCGAGAACGTGCCGTCCTCCTCGATGCGCTGTGGCATGGGCGTGCCGTTCACCACGAGCGTACCCACCGAGGTGCCCGGCCTCGCCTTGGGTGCGGCCTTGATATGCCCCGCGATGAGCGCGTTGACCGACTGGCCTTCCGGCGTGCTCACGGCCACCGCGGGATAGTGGACGTCCTGCGTATAGCGCGCCTGGTCCCCAGCCGAATTGCGCCAGCCGTTCAGCGGCGCGGTGAAGTCGACGGTGTCGGCGTGCGCGGCGCTCGTGAAGGCGCCAAGCGCAAGCGCGAAGCCCACGAGAGCGTCGCGCGAGAAACAACGATGGAGCTGGATCGCATTCATGCTGGTTCGCCTGGTCGTCCTATAGATATTGGAGCTCAAAGCCGCTCGCTCTCCACGAGCACGAGGTCGCCGATCTTGCGCAACGGCACCACGCGCGTTTCGCGACGCTCGTTTGGCGTGTTCTCGTTGAACACGAGCGTGAGGGTGGCGGTGATCACGTCGCGATCGTGCGCAGCGGGATCGAAGTTGTAGCCCGTCGAATCGAAATTGCCCCAGTAATTGAGGAAAAACAGCCAGGTGCCATGCTCCGGCGCCGCCGAAGAGAATATGCCCGGCCCGGCGCCATCGACGGAATCCACGTCGAAGCCACTGCCGTCCTCGAGGGTCGGATTCGCAAAGAAGGCGTGCAGCCCGCCTGGTGTGATCACGTGCAAATCGACTTGCGCGTGCGGGTCGTCCCACGTCACGATCGCCCGCAGCCTGGCCTGCGGCTTGCTGCGATCCGCCTCGTAGAACTGCATGCGTTGGTGCTTCGTGCCATCGGGCGAAATGATCTCAATGCTGTTCGAGCCCGCGCCAAATGCCCAGGGCCGCGCGAAGAAACCTTGCTCGTCGGTATAGAGCGGCGTGGGATTGCCGTTCACAACCAGCATGGGCGGGCGGCGCGCGTGCGGATCGACATGGTTGAGCTGGCCTTCGATCAGCGTGCGAAAGCGCTGCGCGCCGCGATCGACGGGCGGGCGCGGATACGCCGCCACGTATTGCTCACCCTCGTTCGTGAGACCGCTGTGACGCCAGCCGTTGAACGCGCCGGTGAGGCGCGCGAGTGTGCTGGAATCCGCCGCATCGCCAGCCGCGTGTGCAGGTGCACACACAAGCGCGGCGGCACCCGCCATCGCGAGCACACGTGCACTCATGCGCTGCAGTGCGGCACCGGGCTTGCCAATCGTCACCAATCGCTGTTGCACGAGCGCTTTCATGGTCATTCAGCTTCCTGTGAGGATCAGCTTGCGCGCAGTCTGCTCGATAAACGCCTCGTCCTGCCCGCGTGGATGGTGCGCGAACGCGAGATGCAGATACTCGTGTGCGAGCGCAATGCGATCGTCGTCGGAGCGCAGGCGGCGGATATAGACGCGGTTGCGCCCGGCGTCGGCATAGGGGCGGCCCGTCGTCACCTCGCAGACGGCCGGCAACTCGGGTTCTTCGTAACCCGCCTCCCCCGCGAGGCGCCGCGCCCAGACCGGCGCCTCGCGGCCCAGCCAGTCGCGCGCGCCCGCCACCGGCTCGCAGTCGCCCGCGAGCGGGCTCGTGAACGCGGTAAGCGTGGCCTGCGGCCAGCTGCGCGCGAGAATCGCATCGAACGTGAGGCCCAGTTGCGCGGCGGCCTTCGCGTCGAGCCAGCTCATCTGGCCGGGCGCGGCCTTGTCGTGATGAAACTGCACGGGCACGCCTGCGAGCACGAGGCCGTCGGTGAAATCGGCGGCGTTGCGCGATGCGGCTCGCGGTGCGCGCGGCAAGACGCGCTGCGTGCGGCTGCTGTCGTCGATGCGGTAGCAGCCGCGCTCGCGGCCGGCGTTCTGCACGAGATAACTGCGCGCCGCCACCGCGAGCGCGCGCGCCGCTTGCGGCTGCGCCGTGTCGCCTTCGCGCTCGACCACGCGCGCGACGTAGTCGTTCATGCCGAAGCGCCCAACGATGCGCGGCTTGCCGGTCTCGTCGCGATCGAGCAGCAGTTCGCCACGGCTTTCGATGGGCAGCCGGTTGCCGTTCTCGAATCCCACGCTGAAGCTGCCGTCGAGCAGGCCGGGTTGCGCGGGCCGGCCGCCCGCGCGCGTTTCGATTACGTTTCGGATCGGATAACGAGAAAAGAAATCGACAATCACACAAGCGCGGTCGTCGGGCACGGCGCTCTGCGCGACCAGTGGCGCAATGCGCGGCGCCGCGGCGGCCAGCACGCGCACGCTGCCCCCGCGCCCGCCTAGCCAGACCGGCGTGCCATCGGCCAGCCAGCCCGCCGCGCCGCCCGCGTAGCCACCGGGGTTCGATGGATCGGGCATGCTCCACGTCTTGGCCCGCAGCAGGCTGCCGTAGAGCGCGACGGTGCCCTCGCCGCGCCCGCTCGTGACGACCGAGACCAGCGTGCTCGCCGTGTCGTCGCGGGCGCGCGAGGGCACGGCCTGCAAGGCCTTGAGCAGGTCGTCCACGCGCACACGGCGCTCCGGGCGCAGCGCGTAGAGATCCAGCAGCCAGGCCGGCGCCTTCAGGGCGCGCCAGTATTGGCGCCACCCCACGGGATCGAGCTGCAATCTGTGCGGATCGAAAAAGAGGCCGCAAGACTGCACCAGCGCGCGGTCGCGGTCGATGTGGCCGCCGGTCATGCAGCAGTACACCTCCTCACGGTCGCCCCCGTCGCACTGATAGTCGGGTGCGGGGATCCGCCGGTCGACGAGATAGGCGTAAACGAACAGCTTCCAGACGCTGCCCAGTTGCGTATCGAGCGTCGGCGGCAATGGCGCACCCGCACCCGGCGCGCCGGCCTCGGCGGCAGCATCGAATGTCCACAGCCGCGCGTCGCCGTCGCGCAACCACGCGAAGCGCAGCACCGACGACGCCGTTGCCCCGCCCAATGACGATGCTTTCGGCGCCGCAACAGCCGGCGGCGTTCTCGCCGCGTGCTCGCTCACCGTGGCATACGCGTGGCGCGGCGCATTGCCCGCAAGCGCAATGGCTAGGACGAACACCGCGCTCCACCCGACAATACGCACCGTCACGCCGGCCTCACTCGATGCGCAGCGTGACCATGCGGTCGCTGCGGCCGCCCTCGTACGCCTTCTGCTCCGGCTGGTACATCCGGAAGTAGCGTGCGGGCGGCATCGTGAACGTGCCAGGCAGGGCGAAGCGCACAAGCTGGCGCAGCGCCACGGGCCGATCGAGCAAGGGCACGGGCTGGTGATAGCTGAGCTCGCCCATCTCGTAGCTGGCCGCGCGCGCGAACGGCTGCGGACCGCTGCCGCCCTCGCCCGCGCCGGGCAGCCCGGCAATGCTCACGCCCCAGCTCGTCGCCTCCACGGAGCCGCCCGGCGGCAGCGGCACGTCGAGCAAGCCGTAATGCAGCGCCGATCTGTCCTGCGGCGTGAGCGTGACTTCGTCGACATAGAGCGCGTTGCTGTCGATCGTATCGCCGGCCTTCATGCGATGCGCCTCGAACGTGAAGCGGCCCGCCTGCTTTTCGGCGTCGCTCGACGGCGCGATCGGATCGAGCCGATAAAGCGTGCGCCCGATCTTCACGGGCAAGCGGCTCGCCTGGGCAGCACGGCTGCGATACGAAACCAGCGCCGAGACGTCGGGGCGTGCGCCGCCCACGTCAAGCGAGGTCGGCAGCGCCGCGCCCGTCCACTTCCAGAGGGTTGCGCCCGTCGGCGTCGTCGTGCGCGCCCAGTCGTTGCCTTGCAGCGCGGGTAACGGCTGCGCGGCGTCGCCCGCACGCGAACCGGCCATCGCCTTGCGCAGCCACAGCAGCGTAAGCGCGCGGTCGACCGTCGGATACGATGCGCTGCTCTGTGCAAGCACAGCGCTGGCATCCACGGGCGTGCCCGCGTCGCCGGCCATCGCCAGCAGGCTCTGGATCAGCGGCGTGGGATTCGTCATGAGCGATGCGCGTGCGCGCGCGGCCAGCGCACTGAAGCCTTCGGGCAGGCTCGCGTTCGTTGCCCGCGCCGTGTACGCGGTCAGCACCACGGCCGCTTGCAGGCCGCGCGGCGAGTCGGGCGCGGCGAACACGAGGCTGTCTTCCATGCCGTATGCGTCACGCATTGCTTTGGCATCCTGATCGAACATCGACGATGCCTGCTGCGCGAGCTGCCCGGCCACGCCCGACACGGGCGTGGCCACCGGCAAGCCCATCTGCTGCAAGAGCCAGAGCGCCAGTGCACGATGCAGCAGCGGCTCCTTCGCGCCGTTGTCGCGATAGATATCAAGCGCATGCTGCCAGTTGCTGTCCGGCAACGTGATGCCGAGACTGCGGCTCGCGAGCCAGTCCGCGTAGTAGGCATAGGCCGTGATGAACGCGCTGCCCCCCGTGGTATCGCCCCACCAGCCGAATGCGCCGTTGATGCCGGCAAGCAGCGCAAGCCGCTGGCGCTGGTTGCGCAGACGCGCCTCGAGGCCCTGCGTCGTGCTCTGTGACGCAGCGACACCCAGCGCCGTGACGTCTGCATCGTGGCCCAGTGCGTCGTGTGCGAGCGCGAGCGGTATCAAGCGGCTCGAGGTCTGCTCGGCGCAGCCGTATGGGTATGCAATGAGATCGTCGGCCACGCGCGCGAACTGGCTCGTGCTGTTCGACACGAGACGCACGCGCACGTCCTGCGCGTCGGGTGCGAGCGCAAGCGGCTTCGGATTCGCGTCGAGCGGGACGGGTATTTCACGCAAATCGAGCCAGCCAGGCGCGCCAAGGCTCACCGAAGTCTGCAGACGGTCCATCTCTTTGCCGTTCACGCGCAGGCTCGCATCGACGAGACCTGGTGTGAGCGCGACGCGCGGCAGTGCCAAATAGTTGGCACCCGGCTTGAGCGTCACCTTGCGATCGAGCGCGAGGCCTGCGCCATTGACCGTCCACTGCGCATCCACATCGGACGCGCCCTGGTTGAACGCGAGCATGTCGATCGACGGCTGGTCGCCGCTGCGGAAGCTCGCAGGGCCGCTCCATTTCAGATAGAGCGGCTTATCCGAGCGCACATACGCGGTGCGCTGCCCCACGGTGCCGTCCGCGGAAATCGCACGCACGGTGATGCGCCAGCGCGCGAGTGCGTCGGGCATGCGGAAAGTCATGCGTGCGTGGCCGCTCGCATCGGTCTGCAGATCGGCCTGCCAGGCCGCCGTGTCGATGTCGTCGCGGCGTGGACGCTCCAGCACCTTCACGCCGCGCTCGTTGTACTGCCCGCGCTGCGGACCGCCTGGCGCGCCGCGCATGGCGGAAAGCGCGAGGTCGTAGGTGATGAACGAAAGGCTCGACGTCGTGCGCACGTTGTTGCGGCGCGGGTGATAGAAGAAGTCCACGATGTCCGGCGCAATCTCGGGCTGCAGCACGTACACCATTTCGTCGACCACGCTCACGGTGAGATGGGCGGGCTGCGCCTTGCCAGCGAGCGTGCTGCCGAGATCGAGCGTAACGGTCTCGCCCGGCCCGTAGACAGGCTTGTCGCTCTTCACAGCGAGATCGATCGAGGGCTTCGCGACCACGATGCCCGCGTTCTGGAACACGTACTCGCCATCGTGCACGTAGAGCACCGAGAACGTCATGTTGGGCGCGAACTCGGGGCCGACCTTGATGCGCGCTTTCCATTGCGTGGGTGCAACGCGCGTGAGGCTCAGCCAGTCCGCGCCCTTCGAAAGCAGTGCGCGCGCCTCCACGCTGTCGCGTTCGAGCGTGAGCAGCGCATCGTCCACGGCGTACGGGAAGGTGATGAGCGCCTCGGCCGTATCGCCGATCCGGTAACGATCGCGGTCGAACACGATCTCGACGCTGCCGGGGATCGCCTTCAAGCCGTCTCCCGCCACCCAGTGGCTGGCCGCCGCGAGCAGGTTGCCCGCGTCGTCCTTCACCGAGAGCATGTACGAACCCGGTTCGTCGAATTGCAGCGGGAAGCTCACGCGACCGTCCGGGCCCGCAGCGGGCAGCGCGCCGTCGGCTTTCGTCTGCGACTCGAGTCGCACCCATTCCCATTTCGCCGGCTTGTGCACGCCCGCGCTGATCGCGTCGGCTCCAGAGTTGAGATTGGCATTGGCGAGCGCCGCCAGCGTGAACGTCACGCGCTCGCGCGGCTGCGAGAACGACTTGGCCGTGCTCAGGCGATACGGCGTCGCGCCGCGCGCGATCAGTACCTCGCGCGTCACGCGCACGCGATACGCGGCGCCGTCCTGTGCAAACAGCGTGAGTGCGTAGCGGCTCGGCTCCTTCGCGGCGGGCAGCGTGAGCGTGACGTTGCCGTCGCTATCGGTCTTGAGTTCCTGCTGCTCGAGCTTCACGGGAAAGAGGCCCGAATAGCGCAACTCGCCGTCCACGATCGCCACCTTCTGCCCGCGCAGCGTGACCGACACCTTGCCGTTCTTCACGGGCTTGCCGTCCGGGTAGCGCAACGCGATCTTGCCCTTGGGCGTGTCGCCGGTCGCGTAGTCGGACTTGTCCATCGTGAGATTCACGTCGAAGTGCGGCTTCACATACTCCGCCACGCGGAACGCACCGCCGTAGCTGTCGCCGTTGTAGTCGAAGCGCAGCGTATAGCCACCGCCCTGCGCGGTCGATGGCAGCGTGAAGGCCGCTTCGCCGCCGCTTTCCGATGCGAAATCCACGTTGCGCGTCGCGATCGGTGCGCCGTTCGGATCGAGCACGTCGAGCTTGAGCTGCGCGGGCGCGGCGGGCGTCGACTGATTCGCGCTCTGGAACGTGCGGCCGATAAACTTCACGTGGACCGCATCACCGGGACGATACAGCGGCCGGTCGGTCACCGCGTAGATCTTGGTGTTGTAGATCTCACTGTCGTAGTAGAAGTTTTCCGATACGAAAACGCCGCCCTGCGGATCGCTGCCGATTACGTAGCTGCGCTCGGGCGAGACGTGCTGGAGCACCAGCGCGCCATCCGCGCCCGTGGAGCCGCTTTGCAGCACGCCCACGCCGTCGGTCCAGTTCACGTCGGTGTTGGGCACCGGCTTGCCGTTATCGCGCCGCGCGGTCCACACGAGCAGGCCGCTCGACGCCGCCTTCACGACCGCGACCGTATCGGAAACGAACAGCAGCGTATGCGCGCGGTAGTTTCCGATCATCGCCTCGACGAGATAGAGCCCCGGCGGCAGCTTGCCAACCGGAATCATCACGTTGCCCGAGGACGCCTCCACGAAGTTGCTGCTGCTGCCTGCGAGGTTCACGCCCTTGGGCGGCTGAATGGTTTTCGCGTTCCAGATCGGATAACGAAAGCGCGTGACGAGTTCGTAGCCGCGCAGCGGCGCAAAGCGCGATTGAGGCTCGAAATGCGTGGGCGCGCCCGGCTGCTCGCCGAGCTTGAATTCAGGCTTCGCCTCGGTGACCTTGCTGCGCGTCGCGAACGAAAGCACGCGCTGCCAGGCGCGGCGCGCGTCGCTGAGCCAGCGGTCCCACAGGTACGCGAGCGTGTTCGCGAGGCCCTCGCCCTGATAGTTCGGCTTGATGTTGAGGCGATGCAGGTTCTTCTGCGCCTTGAGAAACGCGAGCGCATTCGGCACCTTGTAGACGACGATATCGGCGCCGCCGTAGCCTTCGAGTTCCGACTGGAATTCGCGGCCCGGCGCTTCCAGACGCACTTGCGCGAGCTGGTTGCTGCCGAAGCTCGCATCGGAAAGCAGGAAGAACGGCTGGCCCCGCACGACCTGGCTGTCGTAGCCGCTCGGCGTCGGCGCACCCAGCGTGGAATTCGCGTCGATGCTCTGCTGCGCGGCATTCTCGCCGCTCGTGGCGTTCTCGCCATCGTCGGCCCAGGCGGGCGCCGCGCCCAGACAGAAGCACAGCGAGAACAGCGCGATCAGCGTTGCTGGCAGCACCGAGGCGCGCCGATGTGCGCTGCGTTTCGCATCGGAAATCCGGGCGCGAGCGAAGAATTTCGCATTGGAAACGCCCGAGAAAAGCAGCGCAGCGGAACGCGGCACAAGAAGCAGACGTTGCATGGCGGCACTCATGGCGTCAGAAACGCGAAACGAAACACACCGACGAAGTTCGGATTGCCGTCGAACGGCTGCCAGCGGGAATCTTTCCATTGCATCAGGTCGGAAACGGCGACGGCGCGCAGACCGCTATCGGTCGGCGTGACGGTGCCCGTGTGATAGGCGATGTAGCGGTCGAGCCAGATCATCAGATGCTGGTCGTCGCCTTGATCGAAGAACAGCAGGTCGCCCGGCAGCGCCTGATTGACGTCGCGCGAAACGAAGCGGCTGTTGCGTTGTATGAGCGCAATGGCCGAGACGTAGGCGCCAACACTGCCGTCGATGCGCGTCCAGCGGTTCGCGAGCGAGCGCTGCTGTGGGCTCAGTTGCAACTCGGGTGGCAGCCGGCTCGCGTCACCGGCACTGTTCAACCCGTTGGCCTTCAGCCAGCGCGCGTCATGCTCGCGCAGCGCCTCCATGGCCGCAAAGCGCACGAGACCCGCGCAGTCGCGCTGGGTCCAGCGCGGCGTGGGGCCGCGGCGTATCTGCTGGTCGACGATGCGCACGAACCACGCACGAAATATCGTCGATTGCTCGGGCGTGAGCGCATCGGGGTCGGGCGCGGCCTGCGTTGGCATGAGCGCGCGCACCGGGCCCGCAAGCGCCACGCCGAGTGCGGTCACGCCAGCCGCCGCGCATCGGTGGAAAAAGCGGCGGCGCATAGTCAGTCGCCACTCGTGCCGGGCTGGGCCGGCTGGTCTTCGGCGCTCTGCGCGGTGTCGGCTCCAGCGTCGCCAGCGGCGGCGTTGCCGGCGCCGTTGTCCGCGTCTTTCGGGCCGGCGCCCAGCGGATGCCCTGCTGCCGCGTCGCCGCGCGGCGCCACGCTCGCACGCGTCTCGACATGCCACTCCACCGGCACCCAGCCCGCCGACGAAGGCAGCGAGTCCGGCAGGCTCAACGCCAGCGGCGGATAACTCGCCACTGCGTGCAGCTTCGGCAACAGATGCGTGCGCGCGGCATTGCGGAAGATCGCCTCCTGGTCGGCCGGCAGCGCACGGCCCGCCTCGCGCTCCACGAGCGCCGCCGCAGTGGATGGCATGACCGACACGACCGTGGTCGACAGGCGCTGCGGCGAGAGCGTGTCAGCGATGGCCGGATAGCGCTTGTCCAGCACAGCGAGCGTGTCGTCCACGAGACGCCCGTCGGGCGAGAACACCACGTAGCCGTGCGCGAGCGCGAGCGTCACCGGGAAGTAGCGCGGCGCGGACAACTGTGCCCCGTATGGCGAGCCCGCACTTTGCGCCGTGCCCGAGCGCGCGCTCACCGCGCGGGTCCAGAGCGTGACGCCGGCGCTCGGCTCGCGTGTCTGCACGGGCAAGCGCCGATAGCCCGCCTCGTTGCCCGCCTTCGCTTCGTACGCGCCGATAGCGTCACCAAAAACGTTTGCAAGCGCTCCCTTGATTGCCGCAAGTTGCGCCGGATCCTGCGCCGCCTCGGGTTTGAGGCGCGCGACGAACACGGGCGCCACGAGCGTCGATTTTGCGTACCAGCACACCCCCGCGGGTCCAGCGAGGCGCTCGCGCAAGACCTTCGACGCGGCTTGCTCGCCATCGCCCAGTTCGTCGAGCAGATCGGCAGCATCGTTCCAGTCGACCGGCAGGCTCGCGCAGGCCGCTGCGTTGGCGGGCAACGCGCGCCACAGATCGGCGCTGTCCCAGTGCTGCGGCAGACGAGCGGGATCGATCAGCACCGCCGTGCTCCATGTGCCGCTCGCCTGCGCATCGCTCTTGCCCGACGCGGCGAAGTCGAAACGCAGCGCATTGAGGCCCGAGAAAAAGGCCTGATAGCCGAACGAAAGATAATTGACCGACACAATCAGCCGATGCCCGTTCACCTCTGCGGGCGCGCTCTCGAGGCGATATGTGCGCAGGGCATCGTCGCCGCCGTCGTCGAGCATCTTCGCGAGCGCCTTGGCGCGCTCGCCGATGGTCTTGCCGTCGGCGTCGAGCAGAATGCCGGGCTCCGACATGACGATGAGACGCTCGCCCTTCGCCGCGAACAGCAGCGTATGGCCGACCGCTAGCTTGAGCGCGTAGACCGGCACGTCGCCCGAGAGCGTGGCCGCCTGGCTCAGTTGGCTATCGCCGGCCGCCACGTTACCGATGGCCTGCATCAGCTTCGCGAGGCCGTTGCGGCGCATCGTCATCACCCAATAGCCGAGGCGGCCATCGGGAGAGCGCCAGAGCAGCACGCGCGAGGGTTCGTCGAATACGCGCTTGATGAGTTCGTCGCGCCAGTCGAGATCGTGCTCGAATGCAAGCCGCCGCACGGCGCCTTCGGCGGAAAGACGCGTGGAACTGGATTCGTAATAATCGACGAAATCGCGTGTCAGCAGCGTGCGCAACAAAGGCACGCGTATCATGTCGCTCGGCAAACGAGAAAGGGCCGCGCTGTCGATAATTGCGTCGGGATAGCGAATATCGAAAGTGACTTCGTGAGATCGAAACGCAGATCTCCCACCGAAAGGACGCCAAATCGCCTGAATGGCGACTATGGCAACGATTAAAACCGCGGCGGTTAGCGCGGCCTTTTTGCGCGTTAACTTCATCGAATCAATCGCCCTGAATTGGAATATTCGTTTTCTTTCGCACTGCTGCGCTAATTAAAAAAACGCATGCCCGTTTGTTTGCCGCGCGCCAACTTTTTTCTGCGATCAGCCATTTCCAGTTGGCAGGAATACTACCTTAAAAGCCATATAAATGGCGTGAATGATTCTGGTCGCGCGACATATTCGCATTTGTTAACATTTTATCGTTATGCATATTGCGTAATGCATTATCGACGGCCAGGATCAAGGCGCCAAATTGAGTCGATGCGCGCGTCTCTTGGGCCGTCGTCGCTACATCTTGCTCAAGTCCAGGTGATGTCGTCTATCAACTTCCCAAGCCAAGGTGCGCAGGGCCTCTATCTGGGCCATGTCGCTTGACAATTTATATTTTGTCTAGCACCAATTTCCGTCCATATTCCGGCTAATCCGCTCGGCAAGGCGTTGCTGTGTCTTCGCATGGTCGATGCGTTGCGAAACCGCGTAGACGACGGAAAGAACAGCAAGTTCGTCAGGGAGACAAAACAGGAGGCATCATTCACGACAATGCAGAAGAACGACCATCGCTTCGCCCCCGCACGCGCCACGGGCGCACCGGCCTCGACTGCGCGCGGCAACTTGATGGCCCTCGCGAGCGCAACTGCAGTGGCCACGCTGCCAAGTGCCTTGCCCGGATGCGGAGGTGGCGGTGGCGGCTCCAGCACACCGGCGGCCGCATCAGGCGGGATAACACCGGTATCGGACGCCCCTATCTGGGGCACGACTGGCGCGGCGGAGCAGATCATCGACGCGCCACAGCACCTCACGACGCACAACACATCGCGTGTCGGATAGTACGCGGACGGCGCCTGGTTTGCGCCAGGCGCATACGCCTCTCGCGCAGAGTCGGCGCCCATACACAGTGCTGAAGCCACGCAGTCAGTCGGTTTCGCGCACAGGCAGTATTTGGACGCTGATCGTGCGGTCGTTCCAGAACATGTTGTGCACGCGCGGTTGGAGCACGCGCAAAACTTCATCGGATACGTTGGCGTAGTGCAGCAGCGCGGCGGGACGCGAGCCCGTACCCGCTATGCGGCTAATGTTGTCGTAAGGCGGGAAGCCATACTTCTGCAAAAAAGCGTTGATCTCCTCGTCGGTAACGCTTTCTTCGACGTTTCCAAGCAGCAATTCGGCCATGGCGCACCTGACTTCGAAGTTGAGATTCGGTGTTCGGGGTAGGCGTTCAAGCGCTCATGATAGTGTGCAGTGCAATATGGCGCCGCCAAATGGGCCATGTGCCGGATGAAGTCATTTTGGCGGCGTGCGTGTTTTATGCGCTTTTCAGCCGCGTAAACGCCAGAACCCCGGTGCTCTTGCGGAGCCACCGGGGTTCTGGACG
>NZ_SMRP01000051.1 GCF_004353915.1 Paraburkholderia silviterrae
GCAATCCGCGAAGGTGGCCGTACCGTCGGCGCCGGTGTCGTCGCCAAGATCATCGAGTAAGTTTTTGCCAGTCTCGTTGATCGACTAAGTGGTTTCGGGGTTGGCTTAGCCGCCAACCCCAAAATGGTTTAGGGGTATAGCTCAACTGGCAGAGCGTCGGTCTCCAAAACCGAAGGTTGGGGGTTCGATTCCCTCTGCCCCTGCCAACTTCTCGCACCTGTGGTGCGTTGTTCTTTAAGGTGTTATGGCGAATCCTTCCGTCGAAACTGTTAATACTTCCAGCGACAAGCTGATGCTTGCGGCGGGTGTATTGTTGGTTGTGGCCGGGTTCGTAGGGTTCTACTGGCTCGGTAGCCAGGAGTGGTATGTCCGCGGTGCGGCGCTCGCAGTGGGCGTGATCGCGGGGGTGGTAGTCGGTCTTCTTTCGGCGCCCGGCAAGAGCTTCATCGCGTTTGCCAAAGACTCGTACAAGGAAGTTCGCAAGGTCGTCTGGCCGACTCGCAAAGAGGCCACGCAAACGACTCTGGTGGTCTTCGGTTTTGTGCTGGTAATGGCCATCTTTCTCTGGGTTTGCGACAAATCCATTGAATGGGTGATTTTCTCGGCGATTCTGGGTTGGAAATGATATGAGCGATACACCGGCATCCCCGAGCGGAAAACGTTGGTACGTGGTGCACGCCTACTCTGGTATGGAGAAGAGCGTGCAACGTGCGCTTCAGGAGCGCATTGAACGTGCCGGCATGCAGGACAAGTTTGGCCAGATCCTCGTTCCGACTGAAGAAGTGGTCGAGGTGAAGGGTGGTCACAAATCGGTGACCGAGCGTCGTTTCTTCCCGGGCTATGTCCTGGTTGAGATGGAAATGACGGATGAAACGTGGCACCTCGTGAAGAACACGGCAAAGGTGACGGGTTTCGTCGGCGGGGCGCGTAATCGGCCGAGCCCGATTTCGCCGCGCGAAGTCGAAAAGATCATGTCGCAGATGCAGGAAGGCGTTGAGAAACCGCGCCCCAAGACCCTGTTCGAAGTCGGCGAGATGGTTCGCGTGAAGGAAGGTCCGTTCACGGACTTCAACGGCAGCGTCGAAGAAGTCAACTACGAGAAATCGCGCGTCCGGGTCTCCGTCACCATTTTTGGTCGCGCCACACCAGTCGAACTCGAATTCGGCCAGGTCGAAAAGCTATAAATCGAATACAACGGATCGCATCTTCGATGCGGTCCGTTTTTCCGCGCTTACGGTCCGCGTTATGGCCGTAGAGGAGCGCCAGTAGTCTAGTCGGCTGTAAGTGTCGCCAAAGCGGTTGGCACAGCGAAGATTGCGGTGAAAGCGCGCTACCACTCACCTGAACGCCCACGCGTTCCAATGAGGTTTTCAACATGGCAAAGAAAATCATTGGCTTTATCAAGCTGCAGATTCCTGCAGGTAAAGCCAACCCGTCGCCGCCGGTCGGTCCGGCACTGGGCCAGCGCGGCCTGAACATCATGGAGTTCTGCAAGGCGTTCAACGCGCAGACTCAAGGGATGGAGCCGGGTCTGCCCACGCCGGTCGTGATCACGGCTTTCGCGGACAAGAGCTTCACGTTCATCCTGAAGACGCCGCCGGCCACGATTCTGATCAAGAAGGCAGCGAAGGTCGACAAGGGTTCGGCCAAGCCGCACACCGACAAGGTCGCCACGATCACGCGCGCTCAGGCTGAAGAAATCGCCAAGACCAAGATGCCGGACCTCACGGCAGCAGATATGGACGCAGCGGTCCGCACGATCGCTGGTAGCGCCCGTTCGATGGGCATCGTCGTGGAGGGCGTGTAAATGGCTAAGGTTTCGAAGCGTCAAAAGGCACTCGCCGCCAAGGTCGACAGCCAGAAGCTGTACCCGATCGCGGACGCACTGTCGCTCGTGAAGGAATGCGCGACGGCGAAGTTCGACGAATCGATCGACGTCGCAGTTCAGCTCGGTATCGATGCGAAGAAGTCGGACCAGGTCGTTCGCGGCTCGGTCGTGCTGCCCGCAGGCACCGGCAAGTCGGTCCGCGTTGCAGTGTTCGCGCAAGGCGAAAAGGCTGAGCAAGCGAAGGCAGCAGGCGCTGAGATCGTCGGCATGGAAGACCTTGCTGAGCAGATCAAGGGCGGCAACCTGAATTTCGACATCGTGATCGCTTCGCCGGACACGATGCGTATCGTCGGTACGCTCGGCCAGATCCTCGGCCCGCGCGGCCTGATGCCGAACCCGAAGGTCGGCACCGTGACGCCGGACGTCGCCACCGCGGTCAAGAACGCGAAGGCGGGTCAGGTGCAATTCCGTGTCGACAAGGCCGGTATCATTCACGCGACCATCGGCCGTGCATCGTTCGAGCCGACTGCGCTGCGCAGCAACCTGGACGCGCTCCTCGAAGCGCTGACCAAGGCGAAGCCGGCAACGAGCAAGGGCGTGTACCTGCGCAAGGTCGCTGTCTCGAGCACGATGGGTGTTGGCGTTCGCGTCGACCAGTCGTCGCTGGCAGCCTGATTGCTGCAATAAGCGTCGCAACAGTTTTGCCGCGTTGAGGCCTGAAAGGGCGGCAGCGCGGATTTAAAGGGCTTTGGGCGGTTGGGCGGTGGCAAGTACCGCATCGCGCAACCGGTTGTCAAAGACCGTTGGCGGAAGTGCAGCAGTCAGGTGCTTCCTTAATGCAAAGCCAACGCAGATGGCGAACCCGAAAAAGTTTTGAAGTGTTGATGTGAGCAAAGCAGGTGGCAACACCTGACGATGCAAGCTGATTTACTCCGGACTGGTCGGTCGCCGTTGTTGAACGCGGCATTTGGCGCATTTGCGTTGGGTGTCGAATCTGGAGGTTAACCGTGCCACTGAACAAAGAAGGTAAGCAGGCCGTCGTGGCTGAAGTCTCCGCGCAAGTCGCGAAGGCTCAGACCATGGTGCTGGCCGAGTATCGTGGAATCGCGGTTGGCGATCTGACCAAGCTGCGCGCGAAAGCGCGTGAGCAGCAGGTGTACCTGCGCGTGTTGAAGAACACGCTGGCGCGTCGCGCTGTCGAAGGTACCCCGTTTGCTCCGCTGGCAGAGCAGATGACTGGCCCCCTGATCTACGGCATCTCGGAAGATGCAATTGCTGCTGCGAAGGTCGTCAATGACTTCGCCAAGGGCAATGACAAGTTGGTCATCAAGGCTGGTTCCTACGAAGGCAAGGTGATGGACGTGGCAGGCGTGCAAGCGCTGGCCAACATCCCGAGCCGCGAAGAACTGCTCTCGAAGCTGCTGTTCGTTATGCAAGCTCCTGTCTCCGGCTTCGCGCGTGCTCTCGCCGCGCTGGCAGAGAAGAAGCAAGCAGAAGCTGCCTGATTTCAGGCAGTCGAACAAGCAAGAGCGAGCGAAGATCGCTAGCTGTTTCCGAATTCAAATCTGGAGTAATTTCAAATGGCAATCGCAAAAGAAGACATCCTCGAAGCCGTTGGCTCGATGTCGGTTCTCGAACTGAACGAACTGGTCAAGGCATTCGAAGAGAAGTTTGGCGTGTCGGCAGCTGCTGTGGCAGTCGCTGGTCCGGCAGGTGCAGCAGCAGCAGCTGTTGAAGAGCAGACCGAATTCACGGTCAACCTGCTCGAAGCAGGCGCGAACAAGGTTTCGGTCATTAAGGCCGTTCGTGAACTGACGGGTCTCGGCCTGAAGGAAGCGAAGGACCTGGTTGACGGCGCACCGAAGCCCGTGAAGGAAGCGGTGCCCAAGGCTGCTGCTGAAGAAGCGAAGAAGAAGCTGGAAGAAGCCGGCGCGAAGGCTGAAATCAAGTAAGTTTCAGTGCGCTGTGCGAAGGCTGGCGGTTTTTACACCGCCGGCCTTTTTGTGCTTTGTGGGTTCTGCGTTTTTGTGTTCGATTTTTCGGCGTATTGCCGAAGGCGGAGGCGGGATGCGGGACCCAGAAGCCAAAGAAAAACGTCTTACGCAGGGTGGATGCTGGAACGCCGCCTGTGCGCACGACGCTTCTCTTTGTCTTCTGAAGCGACTGCAGAAGGCAAGTTTGGTCGGGCAGCGGGCAAGTTATGACAAGCCGGTATCCGCTGCCGTCAGCCAGCGGTTGGTAGAGGCCAACCACCAAGCTTCCAGGGCTCGCGCAGCCATCGGGTCTCAGTCGGTGAACACTCGGGTCGTCCTACCCGCCGTGATTCGGAGATCGTATGCAATATTCCTTCACCGAGAAGAAGCGTATTCGCAAGAGTTTCGCGAAACGCCCCATCGTTCACCAAGTTCCTTTCCTGCTGGCTACCCAGCTTGAATCATTCAGCACGTTTCTGCAAGCAGAAACGGCGACCGCACAACGCAAACCGGAAGGTCTGCAGGCTGCGTTTACGTCCGTTTTTCCTATTGTTTCCCATAACGGCTTTGCTCGTCTAGAGTTCGTGAGCTACATGCTCTCGTCGCCGGCATTCAACATCAAGGAATGCCAGCAACGGGGCCTGACGTATTGCTCGGCGCTTCGCGCCAAGGTGCGTCTCGTGCTGCTCGACAAGGAATCGCCGAGCAAGCCGGTCGTGAAGGAAGTGAAGGAGCAGGAAGTGTACATGGGCGAAATTCCGCTCATGACGCCGACGGGCTCGTTCGTCATCAACGGCACCGAGCGTGTCATCGTCTCGCAGCTGCACCGCTCGCCTGGCGTGTTCTTCGAGCACGACAAGGGCAAGACGCACAGCTCGGGCAAGCTGCTCTTCTCGGCACGTATCATTCCTTACCGCGGTTCGTGGCTCGACTTCGAGTTCGACCCGAAGGACGTGCTGTACTTCCGCGTCGACCGTCGCCGCAAGATGCCGGTCACGATCCTGCTGAAGGCCATCGGTCTCACGCCGGAACAGATCCTCGCGAACTTCTTCGTGTTCGACAACTTCTCGCTGATGCCCGAAGGCGCGCAGATGGAGTTCGTGCCGGAGCGTCTGCGTGGTGAAGTCGCGCGCTTCGACATTAGCGATCGCGATGGCAAGGTCATCGTCCAGAAGGACAAGCGGATCAACGCGAAGCACATCCGCGACCTCGAAAACGCGAAGACCTCGTTTATTTCGGTCCCCGAAGATTATCTGCTCGGCCGCGTTCTCGCGAAGAACGTCGTCGATGGCGACACGGGCGAAGTGATCGCGAACGCGAACGACGAAATCACCGAAAGCGTGCTCGACAAGCTGCGCGAGGCGAAGATCAAGGACATCCAGACGCTCTACACGAACGATCTGGATCAGGGGCCTTACATCTCGTCGACGCTGCGTATCGACGAAACCGCCGACAAGATGGCTGCACGCATCGCGATCTACCGCATGATGCGTCCGGGCGAGCCGCCGACCGAAGAAGCGGTTGAGGCGTTGTTCAATCGTCTGTTCTACAGCGAAGAAGCGTACGACCTCTCGAAGGTGGGTCGTATGAAGTTCAATCGCCGCGTCGGCCGTGACGAGATCGTCGGCCCGATGACGCTGCAGGACGACGACATCCTCGCGACCATCAAGATCCTCGTCGAGCTGCGCAACGGCAAGGGCGAAGTGGACGACATCGACCACTTGGGCAACCGTCGCGTGCGTTGCGTTGGCGAACTCGCGGAGAACCAGTTCCGCGCGGGTCTCGTGCGCGTCGAGCGTGCAGTGAAGGAACGCCTCGGCCAGGCCGAAAGCGAAAACCTGATGCCGCACGACCTGATCAACTCGAAGCCGATTTCGTCGGCGATTCGCGAGTTCTTCGGTTCGTCGCAGCTCTCGCAGTTCATGGACCAGACCAACCCGCTCTCGGAAATCACGCACAAGCGCCGTGTTTCCGCACTGGGCCCGGGCGGTCTGACGCGTGAGCGCGCAGGCTTCGAAGTCCGCGACGTGCACCCGACCCACTATGGCCGCGTGTGCCCGATCGAGACGCCGGAAGGTCCGAACATTGGTCTGATCAACTCGCTCGCGCTCTACGCGCACCTGAACGAGTACGGCTTCCTCGAAACGCCGTATCGCAAGGTCGTGGACAGCAAGGTGACGGACCAGATCGACTACCTCTCGGCGATTGAAGAAGGCCGTTACGTGATCGCTCAGGCGAACGCGGCGGTGGCCGAAGACGGCACGCTGACCGACGAACTCGTCTCGTCGCGTGAAGCGGGCGAAACGCTGATGGTCACGCCGGACCGCATCCAGTACATGGACGTGGCGCCGTCGCAGATCGTCTCGGTTGCAGCTTCGCTGATTCCGTTCCTCGAGCACGACGACGCGAACCGCGCATTGATGGGCTCGAACATGCAGCGTCAGGCTGTGCCTTGCCTGCGTCCGGAAAAGCCGGTCGTCGGTACGGGTATCGAGCGCACGGTTGCGGTCGACTCGGGCACGACGGTTCAGGCGCTGCGTGGCGGCGTGGTCGACTACGTCGATGCAGGCCGTATCGTGATTCGCGTGAACGATGATGAAGCTGTCGCCGGTGAAGTTGGCGTCGACATCTACAACCTCATCAAGTACACGCGTTCGAACCAGAACACAAACATCAACCAGCGTCCGATCGTGAAGATGGGCGACAAGGTTGCGCGCGGCGACGTGCTGGCTGACGGCGCATCGACCGATCTGGGCGAGCTCGCGCTCGGCCAGAACATGTTGATCGCGTTCATGCCGTGGAACGGCTACAACTTCGAAGACTCGATCCTGATCTCGGAGAAGGTGGTTGCGGACGACCGTTACACGTCGATCCACATCGAAGAACTGAATGTCGTTGCACGCGACACGAAGCTCGGACCGGAAGAAATCACGCGCGATATTTCGAACCTCGCGGAAGTGCAGCTTGGCCGTCTCGACGAGTCGGGCATCGTGTACATCGGCGCGGAAGTCGAAGCGGGCGACGTGCTCGTGGGCAAGGTCACGCCGAAGGGCGAAACCCAGCTCACGCCGGAAGAAAAGCTGCTGCGCGCGATCTTCGGCGAGAAGGCTTCGGACGTGAAGGACACGTCGCTGCGCGTGCCCTCGGGCATGAGCGGCACGGTCATCGACGTGCAAGTGTTCACGCGCGAAGGCATCACGCGTGACAAGCGCGCGCAACAGATCATCGACGATGAACTGAAGCGCTATCGCCTCGACTTGAACGACCAGCTGCGTATCGTGGAAGGCGACGCGTTCCAGCGTCTCGCGCGCATGCTCGACGGCAAGGTCGCGAACGGCGGTCCGAAGAAGCTCGCGAAGGGCACGAAGATCGACCAGGCTTACCTGGAAGACCTCGACCACTACCACTGGTTCGACATCCGCCTCGCGGACGAAGAAGCAGCGGCGCAGCTCGAAGCCATCAAGAACTCGATCGAAGAAAAGCGTCACCAGTTCGATCTGGCGTTCGAAGAGAAGCGCAAGAAGCTCACGCAAGGCGACGAACTGCCGCCGGGCGTGCTGAAGATGGTCAAGGTGTACCTCGCGGTGAAGCGCCGTCTGCAGCCTGGCGACAAGATGGCAGGCCGTCACGGTAACAAGGGTGTCGTGTCGAAGATCGTCCCGATCGAAGACATGCCGTACATGGCCGATGGCCGTCCGGCCGACGTCGTGCTGAACCCGCTGGGCGTTCCGTCACGGATGAACGTGGGTCAGGTTCTCGAAGTGCACCTGGGTTGGGCCGCGAAGGGTCTGGGCTGGCGTATTGGCGAAATGCTGGCGCGTCAGACGAAGATTGCAGAGCTGCGTGAGTTCCTCACGAAGATCTACAACGAATCGGGCCACAAGGAAGACCTGGACAGCTTCAGCGACGACGAGATCTTCGAACTCGCGAGGAACCTGCGCGAAGGCGTGCCGTTCGCAACGCCGGTGTTCGACGGTGCGACCGAAGAGGAAATGGGCAAGATGCTCGATCTGGCGTTCCCGGACGACATCGCGCACAACCTCGGCATGACGCCGTCGAAGAACCAGGTGCGTCTGTACGACGGCCGCACGGGCGAAATGTTCGAGCGTACGGTGACCGTGGGCTACATGCACTACCTGAAGCTGCACCACTTGGTCGACGACAAGATGCACGCGCGTTCGACGGGTCCGTACTCGCTCGTCACACAGCAGCCGCTGGGTGGTAAGGCGCAGTTCGGTGGCCAGCGCTTCGGTGAAATGGAAGTGTGGGCGCTCGAAGCGTATGGCGCTTCGTACGTGCTGCAGGAAATGTTGACGGTGAAGTCCGATGACGTGACGGGCCGGACGAAGGTGTATGAGAACCTCGTCAAGGGCGACCACGTGATCGACGCGGGCATGCCGGAATCCTTCAATGTGCTGGTGAAGGAAATCCGCTCGCTCGGTATCGACATCGACCTCGACCGCAACTAATCGGACTACGGAGAGAAGGCAATGAAAGCTCTGCTCGATCTATTCAAGCAAGTCCAACAAGAAGAAGTTTTTGACGCGATCAAGATCGGTCTGGCCTCGCCGGACAAGATCCGCTCGTGGTCGTTCGGCGAAGTGAAGAAGCCGGAGACCATCAACTACCGTACGTTCAAGCCGGAACGCGATGGTCTGTTCTGCGCGAAGATCTTCGGGCCGATCAAGGACTACGAGTGCCTGTGCGGCAAGTACAAGCGCCTGAAGCACCGTGGCGTGATCTGCGAGAAGTGCGGCGTGGAAGTCACGCTGGCGAAGGTGCGCCGCGAACGCATGGGCCACATCGAACTGGCCTCGCCGGTCGCGCACATCTGGTTCCTGAAGTCGCTGCCGTCGCGTCTGGGCATGGTGCTCGACATGACGCTGCGCGACATCGAGCGCGTGCTGTACTTCGAAGCATACGTGGTGATCGAACCGGGCATGACGCCGCTGAAGGCGCGTCAGATCATGACCGAAGAGGATTACTACAACAAGGTCGAAGAGTACGGTGACGAATTCCGCGCCGAGATGGGCGCGGAAGGCGTGCGCGAGCTGCTGCGCGCGATCAACATCGACGAGCAGGTCGAGACGCTCCGTACGGAGCTGAAGAACACCGGCTCGGAAGCGAAGATCAAGAAGTACGCGAAGCGCCTGAAGGTGCTCGAGGCCTTCCAGCGTTCGGGCATCAAGCCCGAATGGATGGTGCTCGAAGTGCTGCCGGTGCTGCCGCCGGAACTGCGTCCGCTCGTGCCGCTCGACGGCGGCCGTTTCGCGACTTCGGACCTGAACGACCTGTATCGCCGCGTCATCAACCGTAACAACCGTCTGAAGCGTCTGCTCGAGCTCAAGGCGCCGGAGATCATCGTCCGCAACGAAAAGCGGATGCTCCAGGAAGCGGTTGACTCGCTGCTCGACAACGGTCGTCGCGGCAAGGCGATGACGGGCGCGAACAAGCGTCCGCTGAAGTCGCTCGCCGACATGATCAAGGGTAAGGGCGGTCGCTTCCGTCAGAACCTGCTGGGTAAGCGCGTGGACTACTCGGGCCGTTCGGTCATCGTGGTGGGCCCGACGCTCAAGCTCCACCAGTGCGGTCTGCCGAAGCTGATGGCGCTCGAACTCTTCAAGCCGTTCATCTTCAACAAACTGGAAGTGATGGGCGTTGCTACGACCATCAAGGCGGCGAAGAAGGAAGTCGAGAACCAGACGCCGGTGGTGTGGGACATCCTCGAAGAGGTGATCCGCGAGCACCCGGTCATGCTCAACCGTGCGCCGACGCTGCACCGTCTTGGCATTCAGGCTTTCGAGCCGGTGCTGATCGAAGGTAAGGCAATCCAGCTGCACCCGCTCGTTTGCGCGGCGTTCAACGCCGACTTCGACGGTGACCAGATGGCTGTTCACGTTCCGCTGTCGCTCGAAGCGCAGATGGAAGCGCGCACGCTCATGCTCGCGTCGAACAACGTCCTGTTCCCGGCCAACGGCGATCCGTCGATCGTGCCGTCGCAGGATATCGTGCTGGGCCTGTACTACGCCACGCGTGAAGCGATCAACGGCAAGGGCGAAGGCATGACGTTCACGGGCGTGTCGGAAGCGATCCGCGCGTACGAGAACAAGGAAGTCGAGCTGGCCTCGCGCGTGAACGTGCGTATTACCGAAATGGTCCACAACGAGGACAAGTCGGAAGGCGCACCGGCATTCGTGCCGAAGATCACGCTGTACGCGACCACGGTCGGCCGTTCGATCCTGTCGGAAATTCTGCCGCCGGGCCTGCCGTTCTCGGTGCTGAACAAGCCGCTGAAGAAGAAGGAAATCTCGCGTCTGATCAACACCGCGTTCCGCAAGTGCGGTCTGCGCGAAACGGTGATCTTCGCCGACCAGCTGATGCAGTCGGGCTTCCGCCTTGCAACGCGCGCCGGTATTTCGATCTGCGTGGACGACATGCTCGTGCCGCCGCAGAAGGAAACCATCGTCGGCGACGCTGCGAAGAAGGTGAAGGAGTACGACCGTCAGTACATGTCGGGTCTCGTCACCGCGCAGGAGCGCTACAACAACGTGGTCGACATCTGGTCGGCAACGTCGGAAGCGGTCGGCAAGGCGATGATGGAGCAGCTCGCGACGGAACCGGTCATCGACCGTGACGGCAAGGAAACGCGTCAGGAATCGTTCAACTCGATCTACATGATGGCCGACTCGGGCGCGCGGGGTTCCGCAGTCCAGATCCGTCAGCTGGCCGGTATGCGTGGCCTGATGGCGAAGCCGGACGGCTCGATTATCGAAACGCCGATTACCGCGAACTTCCGCGAAGGTCTGAACGTGTTGCAGTACTTCATCTCGACCCACGGTGCACGTAAGGGTCTGGCTGATACGGCACTGAAGACCGCGAACTCGGGTTACCTGACGCGTCGTCTCGTGGACGTCACGCAGGATCTCGTGGTCGTCGAGGAAGATTGCGGCACGTCGAACGGCGTGGCCATGAAGGCCCTCGTGGAAGGCGGTGAAGTCGTCGAAGCGCTGCGCGACCGTATTCTCGGCCGTGTGGCGGTGGCGGACGTCGTCAATCCGGAAACGCAGGAAACGATCTACGCTTCGGGCGATTTGCTCGACGAAGACGCGGTTGAGACGATCGAGAGCCTCGGCATCGACGAAGTGCGCGTGCGCACGCCGCTCACCTGCGAAACGCGCTATGGCCTGTGCGCCTCGTGCTATGGCCGCGACCTCGGCCGCGGCTCGCGCGTGAACGTCGGCGAAGCCGTTGGCGTGATCGCGGCGCAGTCGATCGGCGAGCCGGGCACGCAGCTCACGATGCGTACGTTCCACATCGGTGGTGCGGCATCGCGTGCGGCAGTTGCTTCGTCGGTGGAAGCCAAGTCGAACGGTACGGTCCGCTTCACGGCGACGATGCGTTACGTCACGAGCGCGAAGGGCGAGCAGATCGTCATCTCGCGTTCGGGCGAAGCCATCATCGCCGACGATCACGGCCGCGAGCGCGAGCGTCACAAGGTGCCGTACGGCGCGACGCTGCTGCAGCTCGACGGCGCGCAGATCAAGGCCGGTACGCAGCTTGCAACGTGGGATCCGCTCACGCGTCCGATCATCACCGAGTACGGCGGTACGGTGAAGTTCGAGAACGTCGAGGAAGGCGTGACCGTGGCCAAGCAGATCGACGACGTCACGGGTCTGTCGACCCTCGTCGTGATCGACGCGAAGCGCCGTGGCTCGCAGGCCGCGAAGAGCGTGCGTCCGCAGGTGAAGCTGCTCGACGCGAACGGCGACGAAGTGAAGATCCCGGGCACGGAGCACTCGGTGCAGATCGGCTTCCAGGTCGGCGCACTGATCACCGTGAAGGACGGTCAGCAGGTTCAGGTGGGTGAAGTGCTCGCACGTATCCCGACCGAATCGCAGAAGACGCGTGACATTACCGGTGGTCTGCCGCGTGTGGCGGAACTGTTCGAAGCACGTTCGCCGAAGGACGCAGGTATCCTGGCGGAAGTCACGGGTACGACGTCGTTCGGTAAGGACACGAAGGGCAAGCAGCGTCTCGTTATCACGGACCTCGAGGGCAATCAGCACGAGTTCCTGATCGCGAAGGAAAAGCAGGTGCTGGTCCACGACGGTCAGGTCGTCAACAAGGGCGAAATGATCGTGGACGGCCCGGCCGATCCGCACGACATCCTGCGTCTGCAGGGTATCGAGGCACTGTCGCGCTACATCGTGGACGAAGTGCAGGACGTGTACCGTCTGCAGGGCGTGAAGATCAACGACAAGCACATCGAAGTGATCGTGCGTCAGATGCTGCGCCGTGTGCAGATCACCGACAACGGTGATACGCGTTTCATTCCTGGCGAACAAGTCGAGCGTTCGGACATGCTCGACGAGAACGACAAGATGATCGCGGAAGACAAGCGTCCGGCAACGTACGAGAACGTCCTGCTCGGTATTACGAAGGCATCGCTCTCGACTGACTCGTTCATCTCGGCGGCGTCGTTCCAGGAAACGACCCGCGTGCTGACCGAAGCGGCGATCATGGGCAAGCGCGACGATCTGCGTGGCCTGAAGGAAAACGTGATCGTCGGCCGTCTGATTCCGGCCGGTACGGGTCTCGCGTTCCACAAGGCACGCAAGGCGAAGGAAAGCTCGGATCGCGAGCGTTTCGACCAGATTGCAGCGGAAGAAGCGTTCGAGTTCGGCACGCCGGAAACCCCGGCCCCGGCTGCAGAGCCGCAGCCGCAGCAGCCGCATACGACGGACGAGTAAGCTTCTGGCGAACGTGTTTCGCCATCCGCTGAAAGTGTCGGATGAAATCCGCCCGGGTCAACCGGGCGGATTTTTTTTTGCCCACGCCAACCGAGGCGCGGCATTTTGTCATGGTGTCCATTCGTACTCGCGACTTCCCTGCACAGGGTGGCCACCCATGCTAATGTGGCGCCTCGCGCGGCCCGCGCGTCTGTCGGACGGGCTTTGTCGTGTAACTTTTACCCATTCCGGAGGCGTGAATCATGTGGGTTGTTGGAGTCGGTCTGATTTTGAATCTGGTGGCGTCGGTCGGGATCTTCTCGTATCTGCTGCATCACGTCGGCATCCAGCCTGCCGCCATGTTCTTCGCGACTTTCCTGGTCGTATGGGCCCTCATCATCATTGGCTTCATCATGCAGATCGCGGGGAAAACGCGTATTGGCGCGCTGCTGATTTCGATCGGGTCACTGGTTTTTGTGCCCGTCGGGCTCGTCGCGATTATTGGCAGCATTCGAGTGGCACGCAGGCAAAACGGCCCGGCGGCCAGCGGCCGCAACCTCTGAGTTCATGAAGTGATCTCGATGCCACGCTTGTGGCATCGGGTATTTCCAGGGAGTTTGCACGTCAAATATATGTTGATATCCTAACTAAAAGAATAACTACTACAATAAACGTTGATGCTTCTGACGCGCTTTGTTTCAAGGTGCATCCAAACCTGGTTAATTCGGCTTCTCTTAATCTCCCTCATTCTCACCGGTTTCACGGTGAACTCATCGATCCCTCTTCTTCGCGGCCTGATCGATATGCTTGCAACCGCGCCGATTTCAGCAATTCAACAGGTCCGTCCGAGCGAAACTCCTAAGCGGAGGGTTGTTCTTTACGGACACTTTTGGGTTGAGGTAAATCAAATCGCGAGTCGAATCGCAGAAAATTTACAATTCCCTATTCTCTAACTTTCATCTAGCGACTAAAGTTGCGACACGCTGTAGTTCACGCCTGATGAAAAGCGCATGCTTCCAGATAACAGTCCTTTGAGTACTGAAGCGGGAAGCATATCGCGATAGCGGCACAACAACGACCAAACATTGCTGGCGGCGGCTGCGGCTTCAAATCAAATAAAGCGTACGGGGTATATCGTTAGATATGCGAATTGGTATAGACATCGTTGAAACGGGGCGAATCGCGCAAGCGATAGAGCGCAGCGGCGATGCATTCGTCGAGCGTTTAATCTCCGCAGCAGAAATGCCTGCGCACGATCAGCCCGCGAACGTCGAGCGCATCGCCGGCGTCTGGGCCGCCAAGGAAGCCGCCGTGAAAGCACTCGGAACGGGCTTTCGCAACGGCATCACCTTTCACGATATCAAGATCCTTCACGATCCGCTTGGAAAGCCGTATTTCGAGTTTTCGGGTGAGTTCGACCGTGTGATGCGACTCGAAAATCTGAAGACATCTATTTTAACAATCTCGCACTGCAAAACCCATGCGGTTGCAGCGGTTGTGCTCGATTAATAAACTCGAAACATAAAAAATTATGGCCATTTATCCAGAACTCGAAGGCAAGAACGTGGTGGTGACCGGCGCCAGTGGCGATCTCGGTCTGGCGATCTGTCGAAAATATCTCGCGCTCGGCAGTAATGTGATCGCGCTATACAACAATACGAAAGCAAGTCTCGACGAACTCGCGTCCGATTCCGAAAACGCAAGCCGGTTGACCATCGAGAAATGCGATGTTGCAAACCGCGGCGACGTAGAGCGGTTGCGCAGCGACCTGGAGCAGCGCATCGAAGCCGTCGACGTTCTCGTCAATAACGCGGGCATCAACAAGGACAACTTGATCTCCACCATGACGTTCGAAGAATTCGACGATGTGGTGCGCGTCAATCTCCATGGGACATTCAACATGACTCAGGGGATGATGAGACTGATGCGGCACGCGCCCCAAGCGAGCATCGTGAACGTGACTTCCGTCGCAGGGGTGACGGCGAGCTTCGGGCAGTCCAACTACAGCGCCGCCAAAGCGGGCATCTCCGGCTTTACGCGTTCGATTGCGAAAGAGCTTGCATCGAAGGGGATCCGGGTCAATGCCATCGCACCGGGCATGATCGAATCGCGAATGGTCAAGAAGGTGCCGCGCCACATCGCACGGACCATCTTCGATGCCATTCCGCTGAACCGCTTTGGGCGTCCGGAAGAGATTGCCGAGGTGGTCGCGTTTCTCAGTTCCAACGCCGCAAGCTACATCGTCGGGCAGACGCTGGTGGCCGACGGTGGTCTTGTAATGCGTTAATTTGCGGAAATTTTCATGTCCAAGCTAGAACGAAGTCTTCTGCCTGCGCAGCAGTTGTTTGAGATCGGCGTGTGGCGCTCCCCGATATTCATGGTGGACCGCATTGCCGATATCGTGACCGGCTCCAAGCCCAGTATTACCGTCGTCAAGCACGTCACGTTCAACGAGTCCTATATCGCCGGACACTTTACTGACAATCCGGTTATGCCTGGCGTGATGATTGCCGAGATTTTCGGTCAGGGCGGCGAGTATTGCACGTTCTTCAGGGATGTCTGTGAAGAATACGCGCGGGAAACGGGTCGCGTCGCCAAGAGATTCGAAGATGTGGCGGAAATTCTCAGTACGCCTGATGGAAAGCGCATCATCAGCGAAATGCGCGCCAAGGCGATCGGGTTTCTCGCCGCCCAGAATATCAAGTTCAAGAAGGTCGTCTATCCGGGCGACACGATCTACGTCGACTGCCGGTTAGCGTTTTC
Source organism: Paraburkholderia silviterrae (assembly GCF_004353915.1). GTDB lineage: Bacteria > Pseudomonadota > Gammaproteobacteria > Burkholderiales > Burkholderiaceae > Paraburkholderia > Paraburkholderia silviterrae. The sequence goes on from NZ_SMRP01000051.1 coordinate 15,294, forward strand.
CGATGCCCAGGGGTTCAATCACTTCAACGTGGAGGCGCGTGTTGGCCGTCACGTCGCTGCCGAGGGCACCATCATCAATTTCCGGACCGACCGGGACAAGCTCGGCGGCAATGTTGCTGCCGGCATCTCACGATAAAGAGCGAAAAAATGACCAACACAACGATACTGGACGACGTCGAGCGGCGCAAAGCTGTGCTTGAAAAGCTCAAGGCAGGGCTGATCCAGCGTCTCAATCTCCCCCAGACCGTCGAGCAGATCGATGACGATACGCCGCTGTTCGGCAGTGGCCTGCGTCTGGACTCGGTCGACGCAACCGAAGTCTTCGTGCTCCTAGACGAAACCTTTGGAATTCGCGTGTCGGAAGGCGACGAACCTGCCTATCTGCGAAGCATCAATACGCTTGCGTCGTTCATTCTGGAACGCAGCAAAGACACGCAAGCGACCGCAGCCTGACGAAAGTCCGACCAAAACTCGACGCAAAGAGACGAGCAAGCTATGACGAGCCTGAAAGACATGCATATCAGCCACGGCGCAAAGATGGGCGTGCGCAATGGTGTTGAAATTCCGCTGAGCTATGGCGACACCGCGCGCGAAATCGCCGCCGCCCGCAAGCATATTCTGCTGACCGATTATTCCCATATGGGTATCGCCGAAATCGCCGGCGAAGACGCCTATGAAGTGCTCAACACGATCGTTGGGGGCGACGTTTCCGCGTTGCGCGACGAGCAGGGCATGTACACGGTGCTGCTGGACGAAGAAGGGAAGATCATCACCGACGTCTACATCCTGTGTGACGAAGAGCGCTTTATCGTCGTGACGGAATGGCTGACGGGGGATCAGTTGCGCGACCTGATGCAGGCCGCTGTTGATCGCTACAAGGATGAATTCAGCGAAATCGACGGTGTGAAGTCGCTGGACGGCGAACGCGGCGTGCTGCATTTCGAAGGCCCCTACGCATGGGAGCTGATGGCCGAGATGTTCGGCATGGACGTCATCGGTCTGCCGTTCCATGAATACATGTTTGTCGAGCGGGACGAGATCCTCTTCCGCGCGGGCAAGCACGGGGAATTCTCGTACAAGCTCATCGTGCCGGTCGCGCGATTCAGCGAAGTCTGGCAACAGGCTCTGGAAGCGGGCAAGAAGTACGACATGGTCGTCGGTGGCCTCGACTACCAGCGCCAGGTGCGCATCGAGAATCCGTGCTGGGATCCCTCGGCCCTCGCCGGCTACTCGCGCTGCCCGGTTGAACTGCAGATGCAGTGGGCGCTGCGTTATACGAAGGACGAATTCGTCGGCAAGAGCGCAATCGAGCAGCGTCTTGCACAAGGCGTGACCCGTCGCGCAGTGGGCTTCGAGGCTCATGGCGAGCACGCCGCGGCCGCAGCGCCAGGTGACGCAATCTATTTCGGCGATCAGAAGATCGGCGAAGTGATGGTGTGCGGCACGATCGCTGAAGACGGCCGGCATGTGGGCCGCGCGATGTTGAGCGAAGCGCTTGCCTATGCGGATGTCGGCCCGCTGCGTCTGGTGACGGCAAAGGGCGACGCCGAGCTCAGGACCACGGCGATTCCGTTCCTGCGCAACTTCAGCTTCATGGTCAATCCGTCCGAGCACAGCTACGTCGATCCTGCAAAGCCGAAGCATCTGCTCGAGCAAATCGAGCGCAAGAAGCAGGCTCTGGCAGCGGCAAAGTAAGCGTCGAGCGGCGTAGCTCACGCAAACAACGACAGTTGTAAAGACTGTCTGATCGAGACCGCCCGCCGGGAGAGTGCGGGCGGATCGAACGAAGCCGAAGTGGGCGGCGGTCAAGCGATTTTGCATCGGACTACATATTAATTGATGCCAGATCGGAAAGCCCAGGAATATTGGGCCCGGGTAGAGATAAGGTGGAAAAAAACATGCAAACGCAGCGTAAGCGGGTCGTAGTTACGGGGATGGGGCATATGTCGTCCATCGCCGATAACGTGGACGAATTCAAGGAAGCGCTTTTCAACAAGGTCTGTGGAATTCGCCCAAGCGAACACTATCAGCCCTGGTTCGATGGTGCGAACGCGTCGGAAGTCTTGCGGGAGGTCGTCTACGAGGATCTGCCGGCTGAGCGCGCGGAATTGCTCGACAAGGCGGCGCTCTGGGCCTACAAGGTCGGCCACGAAGCGCTCAAGCGTGCGAATGCGTCCTCTGCGGAATTGCGCGAGAAGACGGGCTTGGTCATCGGCATCTCATCCGCTGGCACCGAAGCCTACATGCCCATTCTTGAAGAGAATTACGAAATTTTCTCTCTCAAGAAGATCGTCGTATCCGGCAGCTTTGCTTCGTCCAGCGCGATCGTTTCGGCGCTGCTCGGCCTGAAGGGCGGTTTCGAACTGGTGGCCACGGCCTGCACGGCGAGCACCAACGCGATCGGCATGGGATTTGACCAGATCCAGAACGGCAAGAATCCGGCCGTTCTCGTGATTGGCACAGAACCGCTCTACCTGCCTACCTTTGCCGGCTTCTACGCGCTGCACGCGATGAAGCGCAGCCCCGCGAGCCCGTTCTCCGGCGAGCCCGGCATGTCGATCGGCGAAGGTGCAGGCGCGCTCTTGCTGGAAGAGTACGAGCATGCCGTTGCCCGCGGTGCGACGATCTATGCCGAGGTCGTTGCGTATGCGACCTCAGGTGACGCGTTCCACGAGACCGCTCCCGATCCGCGCGCGGAAGGCGCGGTCCAGGTGATGCGCTCGGCGCTGCACAATGCCGGCCTTCAGCCGCATGACATCCAGTACATCAACGCCCACGGCACGGGAACGGACGCCAACGACCGGTCCGAAACGCTGGCGATGAAGAAGGTGTTCCCCGGCATCGCAGATATTCCTGTGAGCTCGACGAAGGCCTATGTGGGGCACAACATCGGCTCGGCCGGCATCATCGAACTGATTGCCTGCTATCTCACGTTGCCTGAAAAGAAGATTCTGCCGACGCTGAACTTCACGGTGCCGCGTCCCACCTGCGACCTGAATTACGTGCCCAACGAATTTCAGTCGGCGGACGTTGGCGTGTTCATGAAGAACAACTACGCGTTCGGCGGCAACAACTGCTGCGTGATCTCCAGCACGCGCGCGGGTATCGTGCCGACGACGTCGTACGAGCCCAAGCGGGTTGGCATCACCGGTATGGGTGCGGTTGCGTCGGCGGGCCACGACATCGAGGAAATTTTCGATGCCGTGTGGAGTGGCAAGCCGTCAGGCCGCAAGGTCAAGCTCACCGGTGAGGTCGAGGAGAGCCACTCGTTCGCGGGCCTCGTGGACCACCCGTCCGTGCGCGAGAAGGTGAAACAGTATCTGCTCAATATTTTCAGCCCGGAAGTCGTCAACTCGCTCGGCGAGCGGCAGATCTGGGTGCACACGGTCGACAATCTCGATCCGCGCAAGTATCTGCGCCGTTTCGACGAGCGCAAGGCCGATCCCATCTGCACCTTCGCGCTGCTCGCCTTGACTCAGGCGCTCAAAGGCGCGAGCCGGAAGATCCGGCGTGACGGTCACGATCTGGGGCTGGTCGTGGGCATGTCCAAGGGCCCGCGCACGAGCGTGGAAACGTACATGCGCAGCATGATTCCCGACCCCACGAAAGTTCGCACGTCGGAATTCCCTGGCGCGCTGATGAATGCGATTGCGACCTTCTGCTCGATCACGGAGGGTATCAAGGGCTACAACACCACACTCGCGACGGGCAACAACGCGGCCTTCGGCGCTTTGGGTTACGCCTATGAACTCGTTCGTCAGAGCCTTCAGCCGCAGGTGATCGCAGGCGGCGCCGATGAAAGGCCCATGCAGTTCTGGTCATATCTGCAGGCGATCAACGATGGGCTGTATCTGGCGGATCGTCCCGAGGCGTTTGAAGTCTACGGTGAGAACGGCAACGGCTACCTGTTGGGCGAAGGCGCGGGCATGCTCTTTCTGGAGGACATCGAGCACGCCAAGGCGCGAGGCGTGGAGGTTCTTGCGGAGATCCTCGGCTACGGCAAGGCCTGCGACGCGAGCTATTTCGAGCGGGACGCACTCGAGCCGCGAAGCGCGTCGATCACGACCTCGATCCGGCAGGCGCTCGACGAGGCGGGAATCGGCTTCGACGAGATCGACCTCGTTTGCGGCAACAGCGACGGCACGGCGGTCAATAACGAGGCCGAACTGGGCGCGATTCGCGCGATCTTCGGCGAGCGGGTGGGGCAGGTGCCGATCGTCAACTATAACGGCTACTTCGGCAACGTCGAGTCGTGTAGCGCGATGCTGAACATGATCGTCGTTCTCGAGATCATGCGCCGCGGCGAAATTCCGCCCATTCCTTATACGAAAACGTTCAGCGCCGACGACATTCAGTTCGTTACTTCCCTCCAGCGCAAGCAGGTGCGCACGGCGCTCGTTCTGGGCGCAACGGAAGGGGGCAACCACTACGCGTACGTGATCCGAGCAGGTGCCTGATGGCTGTGCGCAACATCCCGGTGGTGATTGGCGGCGCCGGACTCGAATGTGCTTACGCTAGCAGCCCCGACGAACTCGTTCGTCGGCTGGCTGCCGGCGAGAGCGTGGCGACGCAGCCATGGTTCGCGCGCGATCGCGAGGCCGCCGACCTGCGCCTTCCCGGCAACCCGCATCACGCGAGTTTCTTCGTCGGGGAGGCCGCGCGGATGTCCGTGATGGAGCGTGCGCAGCAAGTGCTGGAGCGCGTCATCGCTCAGGCGCTGCAAGGCTCGAACCTCGACGAGGCGGCCCTTTGCGGTCCGGACGTGCGCGTCTATGTGGCCGGGCATGGCATGCGCCCCAATATTGGGGACTTCGCCGGCTATGAAAACCGCAACGATGACGAAGATCGGCTGTACTTCCCGAAGCTCAAGGAACTGAGTGTCGCGAATTACGCTCAGGACGAGCTCGCTCATCGGCTCGCGCTCAGGTACCGGCTGGCTGCACCGCCGGTTCCGATCTACACGGCCAGCTGCTCCGCGATGTCCTCGCTCTACCTCGCCTCGCAGGCGATACGCGCGGGCCTGGCGCGCAGGGCACTCGTTGTCGGGTGGATGCAATACACGCTGCAGGACATCGTGTTCATGGGCGGCCAGGGCGTACTGGGCGTCGGCAATTCGCAGCCGTTCTCGGCGCAGAGCGGTGGCATGTTGCCGGCGGACGGTGCGTGCGCACTCCTGCTTGAGGCCGCCGACGACGCGCCCGGGACCACGACATCGCCCCGGATACAGCTCGCCAGCTGTGTGGCGTATCAAAGCAGCGGAGAGGCGCGCAGCGCAATAACCGCGGATTTTCGCGCGATTGCCGCAACGATGGAGCGCGCACTCGAGGCCGCCGCGCTCAAGCCCGAGCAGATCGCATGCGTCGTTCCGCATGCCAATGGCACGCCGGCAAGCGACAAGTCCGAGGCCATGGCGATCCTGAAGATATGGGGGAAACAAGGCGTGCCTGTCGTGACGTACAAGGGGCAAACCGGCTACATGTCGGTCTGCAGCGGGCTGCTCGATCTGTTTGCGATTACCGATGCGCTCGTGAAGCAGGAGGTGCTTCCCGCGCAAACGCGTCTGCCTTTGGACGACACGTTGCAGATCGATTTTCACGCCAATCGCGCTGCGCTGCCACTTGCCGGCGGCGCAATTTTGAAGAGCACACTCGGTCTCGACGGCTCCATTGTCGCGTGTGTCTTGATGCAGGAGCCACAGCCCGGAGGTTTGCATGAAGTGCGTGGTTCCTGATAGCGCGATCGGCGTGATCGGGATAAGCACGGTGGAAAGCGGTCATTCCTTCGTCCCCTTTGAGCCGAGCTGGTTCAACGCCACCGAGGCGCGTTTTTTCAAACAGGCGCAGCGGCGCCAGGCACAGCGGGAATGGCTTTTCAGTCGCTTCGGCATGCCCGGCACCGGCGTGGACTGCGAACAGATGCGCCAGGCGGCGTATCGCGAAGCGCTCAATGCGGTTGCGAAGGTTTGCCGAAATGCTTTCGACCAGGTTGGCCGGAAGCTGGAAACCCAGATTCGCAAGCAGCGGTCCGCATTCGTCTATTTCGACTCGTGGGGAGAGACGGCCACGTTCGAGGGGACGAACAGCTGGCGGGACGTCATCAGCCTCGACATGCTCCCCAAGCCCATTCTTCGCGATTACGGAATCCGGAACTTCTCCTGCAAGGTGCGCGGGGAACGCAACGGTTTCATCCACGCGATTCGTTTGGCGTCCGATCTGCTGAATTCCGATGAGATGGACACGGTCGTGGTTGCCGGGTTGTTTCGAAGCTTGCCGATCATGGTGCTGTCTTCGGCAGCAGAGCGCGTGGCGCTGCACGGCGGAGCGCGATCGAAGCTGGCCACTCCGTGCCCGAGCGTCGAGCGCGCCGGTTGTGTCGTGTTGCGCAAGCTCCCGGTGGGGGGCATGTCGCTCGCCATCACGTCATACGCCCAGCTGCCGGAGAGCCCGCAGCGTGCACGCGGCGATCTCGCCCGGGTGTGGAGCGCGCGCTGCAACGAACGCACCGCATACGTCATGGCCGGCCTGCATCCGAGTGCCGCCATGCGCGAGCTGGAGCGCGATGCCTATGCGGCCTCTGCGCTCGACAAGCGCTATCTCTCGGTTTGCGATGTTTATGGAGACAGTGGATGCATGAACCCCATGCTCGCGCTGACCCATTTGACCCACGCACCGGACTGGAGAGGGGGCAGCCACGCGCTGATCAGCGCTGACGACGGGCGCGGCGGTGTCTGGGCGCTGGAATGCTGGAACGACCCGCATGGGGCGCAGGAGCTTGAACGATGAACCCCTGCGATTTCGCGTTTGAAGTAACGCACAGCCCGCGTGCCGCCGCAAAGCGCGGCCGGCGGGCGGCATTGGAGGTGCGGTCATGACTATTAGCGTACAACCCCTGCCGATCGTCCAGATGCAGGGCGCCGGCAAGCGCTACGGAAGCGGCGCGGGCGCGGTGCATGCCCTGCAGGGCATCGACCTCACGATACGGCCGGGCGAGTTCGTCGCGTTGTGCGGGCCGTCGGGCAGCGGCAAGAGCACGCTGCTCAATCTGATGGCCGGCATCGATGCGCCAACCGAAGGGCGCGCGCTGCTCCTCAATCACGATTTCGGGAGCTTGAGCGACGTCGCGGCTGCTGCGCTGCGTGCGAAGACGATTGGCTTCGTGTTCCAGTTCTTCAACCTGCTGCCGGTCCTCAGCATATTCGACAACGTGTACTACCCGTTGATGCTCAACGGGCACAGCCGCGCGGATGCGCGCGACGAGGTGATGTCGATGCTCGAGCGCGTGGGTCTGATCGCGCATTACAAGCGCAGACCGGGCGAGCTTTCCGGCGGGCAGCAGCAGCGTGCCGCCATTGCGCGTGCGCTCGTGAAGCGCCCGGCGCTGGTTGTCGCGGACGAGCCGACGGGCAATCTGGATACGCACACGGGCGAGGAAATCGTCGATTTGCTGCTCGACATGAACAAAGAACTGCAGACCACGTTCGTCATCTCCACCCATTCGCTGCAATTGAAGGACAGGGCGCGACGTGTCATCGAGATCGAGGATGGGAGGCTCAAACGAGATGGGCAGCAAATTTAAGGCGCTTTTGCGCGGCACCCTTTGCGCGATGCTCTTCGCGAGCGCGCAGGCCATGGCGGATAACGCAACGAGCGACGCGGCGCGAAGCGCGGCGACGCTGGCCGCGCTGAGTGCGCAGAGCACGGGCGATGCCCGTGCGCAGGCGATTCTCGCGATCGCGCAGCGCGCCTCGGGCTCGGACCTCGACCACGCAGTGTCCACGCTCAGGACAACGCTCATGCGCGATCCGGCGGACCTGAACGCGAAGATGTATTACGGGTACGGCCTGCTGCGTCTGGCGCGTCAGTATCTTGCCAACAAGAATTTCATGCAGGCAGCCGAGCGCGCGAAGCAGGGATTTTTCTACGTCGACGAGGCCGCGGATAGTGCGCCGGACGACTGGCGGCTGCGCTACCAGCGCACGCGCGTCGACGCGTTCGCGCCGCCTTCGACTGGACGGTGCGTGATCGCACTCAAGGACACGGCCTACCTCAAGTCGAATGCGGCTGTGCCGCGCGACCTGATGCCGATGATCGACTTCATGCGGGGGCGCGCTCAGGATGTGTGCCGCCAGGGCTCGTCGCTGGCGGGCGGCAATCCGGAGCAAGCGTCCGCTGTCGCGCCCGCCCCGCCCATGACGCCTGCGGAGATCGCCAACGTGCTGGAACCCATCGTGAAGGAGCAGCGATGAGCACTGCATTGTTCTATCTTTCGAACGCCGTGATGGTCTACGCCTTTGCGGTTGCGCTCGGTGCTTGCCTGTGGCGCCGTACCGATCTTCAGTATGTCTTTCTGAATCTGTTTCGCCAGCGCCGCCGCTCGGGCATGACGCTGCTCGCCATCGTCCTCGGCGGTGTCGCGGTCTTTCTGTTCGGCGGCTTTGTCGACTATTCCTTTTGGGCTTTGCGCGAGCAGACGATTCGCACGAACGTCGGCCACATCCAGCTCTACGAAAAAGGGTATCTCGAGAGCGGCGCCGCGGTCGGAACCATGACGCATAGCATTGCTAACTATGATGAAATCGCGCGCATCTTGCGCACCGATCCGGTGATCGGGCCGCATATCAAGACCGTGACCGGGCGCATCGAGTTTTCGGGAATCATTTCTCGCTATGAGAGCGGCGTGTCGACCTTTTTCTCGGGCGTGGGCGTGGAGCCCGAGACTTCGCTCGAGCTCGGCGCACTCGATCGCGTGGTGTCCGGAAGCGACCTCTCGCGTATCCAGTCGAAGGGGGTGACGATTGGCTCGGGTGTGGCCGCCGCCCTGAAGGCGAAGTACGACGACTACACCGATATGCTCGTCGTCACGCCGGGCGGGGGGCAGAACGCCATGTCGGTGCAGGTACGCGGCGTGTTCTCTTCGGGCATCAAGGAGTACGACGACACCACGATCAAGCTGCCGCTGAAGACGGTGCAGCAACTGCTGCAGACCTCGAACGTGAGCCGCATGATCATTCTGCTCGACAACACGGACTATACCGATGCAGCCATGCGGCGCATCGACGAGATCATCAAGGCACGCAATCTGCCGCTCGAAGCGCGTCCGTGGACCGATCTCGCCGTGTTCTATCACCAGGTCGTCAATCTGTTCGAGGGCATCTTCTTCTTCATCAAGGCGCTCGTCAGCGTGATCGTCGTCTTCATGATTGGCAACACATTGATGATGAGCGTCGTCGAGCGCACGCGGGAGATCGCGACGCTGCGCGCGCTCGGCCTCACGAAGCGCCACGTTGGCCGGCTCTTCATTCTCGAGGGCATCGTGATCGGTTTGCTCGGCGCCGCGATCAGCGTCGTGCTCGGGATCGGCATTGCCGAGCTCATCAACATCAACGGTGTGCCCATGCCGCCGTCGCCGGGCTACACCCAGGGTTATCTGGCGTTTGTCATGTGGACGGGCGATTACCGGCTGTTCTGGTTCGCGTGCGCGCTGCCGCTGGTCACCGCGGTGATTGCCTCGATCATGCCGGCGCGGCGCGCTGCGAATCTCGTCATTGCCGAAGCATTCAGGTTCGTTTGAACCACATATCAACATTTATCAACGACAAAAGGAAATACAGATGAAAAAGCAGCAACGGGTTCTGATTACGGGGGCGGGCCGCGGTATTGGTTTCGCGATCGCTCGACTGCTGGCCTCCGAGGGCTACGACCTCGTGTTGAATTATCGATCGGAGCAGGGCAAGTCGATCGCGAATCTGCAGCGATTCCTGCAAAGCGACGAGGCGAAGGGTGTCGATATCCGGCTCGCCAAGGGGGACATTGCGGAGACCCGCGATATCGAGAGCATGATGAAGGCGCTGCGCGCCGATGGCATCGAGCAGATCGATCACCTCGTGCTCAACGCCGCGAGCTCGCCCTTCAAGCCGTTCCTAGACATGAACAAGTTCGACTGGAAACTGCTGCTCAACAGCAATCTGGTCGGCAACGTCGCCTGCGTGAACGAAGTGGTGCCGATGATGAAGGACGGCGGCACGATCTGCGTTCTCTCGAGCATGGGTAGCCGCGTCGTCATGCCGAAGTATCCGCTCGGCATCATGAAATCGGCGCTCGAGAATCTCGTGCGCTATCTCGAAGTCGAACTCTATGACCGCAATGTGCGCGTCAACGGCGTCTGCGCCGGTCTCGTCAACACGGACATGGGGCCGATTCTCAAGGAAATGTGGCCGGAAGCCGTGGCGCGCTTCGAGGCGGGCAACCGCCGCTGGGCGATCGAACCCGAAGAAGTCGCGGAAATCGTGTCGTTCCTGATTTCGCCGAAATCCTCGGCTATCCGCGGCGCGACGGTGCTGGCCGATCTGGGCGGCGGGCTGTCAGCCTGAGGGGGCGCCGATGATACACAGAAAAGTAGCGCTTGTTGCGGCGTTGCTGGTGAGTGCTGCATCGGCCGCGTCGGCCGACGAAGCGGTCCCGCTCGCTTTGCCGGCGTCCGCCGCTGCAGCGCCGGCGAGCGAAAGCGGTGCCCCTGTGCAGCAGGACGCCCAGGCCCAGCACATCATTCGCATGGCCGATCGCGTGCGCGCGCCGGATCAGCCGTTCCGCTATTCCGTGAAGCTCAGCGAGTTTCAGGGCGGCAAGAGCGTGAACCAGCAGACGCTCGATATCTCCATGCGCTTTTACAAGTTCTCGGAGCGCGCTCTGAAGGGCGACGCGCGCGCGCTCGTGCGCTTTGTCGAGCCGGTCAGGGACAAGGGCAAGGCCATGCTCTCGGACTACGAGAAGATGTGGTACTACGCGCCGGATCTGCGCCGGCCGATCCCCATCTCCAAGCAGCAGCGGCTCATTGGGCAGATCTCGAACGGTGACGTTGTCGCGGCGGATTTCGACTATTCGTACGTCTCGCAGCTGCAAGGCGAGGAGCCTTGCGGCAAGACCACATGCTATCGCGTCGCGTTGCAGCGGCGCTGGCCGTTCGTAACATACCCGAAGATCATGTACTGGGTCGAGAAAGATACGTTCTATCCGTATCGAGCCGACTTCATGTCCGATTCCGGCGTGGTCATCAAGCGGTCGTACTACAGCGATTTTCGTTCGGAGCTTGGGCAGATGCGCCCGCATCGTATCGTCGTTGAGGATTCGCTTCGTAAGGATAACTATACGACCATGGATTATTCCGATGTGCGTTACGAGTCGCTGCCGGATAGCTATTTCCAGATCGACTATCTCATGCGCCTGAATTGATCCGCTCGAACTGCTGCGGTTCGGGGGGAGCACGGATTGGCCGACAAAGGCGTCATCGTTTGACATGACAGGACAGGGATAGTGAAAAACCGCTTAGCACTAACGTGTTTTGCCGCGCTGGGGGCGCAGTGGTTCGCGCCGCCGGCGCATGCGTTCGACTGCGCTTCCGCGCGCGGCTACGTGGGCCTCGAGGGCGACGGCGCGCTCTCACGCGACAGCTTGTGGGGCAGCGATTCGTCCCCGAGCAACTTCACCGTGAATGGCTATGCCAGCGGGACCATTTCGTGCCAGCTCTCCGGGCAGTTCAGCGTGAAGGCGTCGGGGGTCGCGGAGTATGCGATGGACACGGAAGATCCCGGCACACTCGACGGCAAAAAGGACAGCGGCCTTGCCATCCTGAACGAGGGGTACGTCACCTGGAAGCCGTCGGAGCAGATCTTCCTCGACGTCGGCAAGATCGAGCGCAGTAACGGCAATCTGTTTTCGCAGAATCCGCTCGACGTGGTTCGCAATACGTCGGGAAATCTGCGCTCCACGCTCGTCAGCAATGGCGACACGAACCGCTACGGGTTCTACCGTGAAGGGTCGGTGGGGCTGGGCGTGACTGCATACAACGACCATGGCACGATCGACCTCGCTTACTTGCCGAAGCTCGCGACCAACAACGACCAGGCGCAATCCGCGGAGAGATGGAGCGCGCTCGAGCGCACCAACTCCAACAACCGCTTTTACGCGGCATTCACGTCTTCGGCGCTGAGCAATTTCAATCCTACCGTCGCGGCGGTGGTGGGCGACTACAACGTGCTCGGCGTGGGGACCAGCGGCTATTTGATGGACAACCTCATGCTGGGCGTGCAGGCGTCGGTCAGCAAGGGGCAGCGCTGGCGCCATTTGAATATGGCCAAGGCGGCGGCCATCCGCTCGTATCAGAACGTGGGCGATCCTTTTTCGATCGACCGGGACGGCGCGCTTACCGATATTGCCGTTGGCCTGCGCTACACCGATTCCGATCGCAGGGAATATGGCATCGAATACTACGGCCAGAGCCAGGGTTACAGCCGCAGCGAATGGAAGGGCTACTTCGACACGGTCACGTTCGTCAACGGCGGCTATGCGAAAGGCTTGCCACCCTCCGTCGCCGCAAATCTCGCGTCGGGCTACGACCAGTACTCGAGCCTCTTCGCATCGGAGACGGACAACGCGAACCGGGCGGGCAACCTGCTCGGCAAGCATTATCTGACCGTCTTCGTCAGTTCAAAGAAGCAGGCGCTCCGCAAGCTCGACTGGACGGCGTCGGTGACGACGAATCTGGTCGATGGCAGTGCATATGCCAACGCACGCTTGAGCACCTTCGCAAGCAATCACGTCGAGCTTTACACGGGAGCCTCGATGAGTTTCGGATCGAGCCGTTCTGAATTCGGGCAATTCGGCAGGAGGGGGTATGTTTATGCAGGAACGCGAATCATCGTTTGAGCGCGTGATCTCCGATCACGTCTTTCTATTCCCGGGGCAGGGCAATCCGGCGATCGGCATGGGTGCCGAAGTCTGCGACGTGTCGCCCGCCACGACAGCCGTCTGGGACTGCGCGAGCGACTACTCGGGTGTCGACGTTCGCAAGCTGTGCCGCAGGGGGCCGATGACGCGGCTCACGCGCACGCGCTTTCAGCAGCTTGCGGTGACCACGGTCAGCGTCGCGATGTTCGAGCGCCTGCGCGAGTTCATGGCGATCGAGCGGCCGGTGTTCGCCGGGCACAGCGCGGGCGAGTACGCCGCGCTCTACGCCGCGGGCGCCTTCGATATGCCGATGCTCTTCAAGGCGATCACCGCGCGTGCCAATCTGATGGAGGAAATGGCCGAGGCGAGCGATGGCGCGATGTACGTGGTGAAGGGCATCGACCGGTCCACGCTGCAGGGCCTGCTCGACGAGTCGGGCGCTGGCGCAGGCGTGCAGATTGCCAACGACAACTCGCCGCGTCAGCAAGTGCTCTCCGGAACGGCGTCGGACGTCAAGGCGATGATCGCGGAGTTGCAGCGCGCCGGCTACGACGTTGTGAAGCTGCCTGTCAACGGCGCATGGCACAGCAATCTGATGGCGCCGGCCGTCCCGCGTTTGCGCGAGGCGCTTCGCGCGCTTGCGGTGCGCAAGCCGGTGCATCCGGTGTACATGAACCTGAGCGCCGGCGTTGAAGAGGACGTGGACGTCATTGTCGAGAACCTGTGCGGCCATCTGACCCAGACGGTGCGCTGGCGGGAAACGATGGATGCGATGCTTTCGCGCGGCCGCACGAGCTTCGCCGAGATGGGGGCGAAAAGGATGCTGACGCATATGCTCGCATCGCATTACCCCGCGGGCGCGCAGCTCGATGTCTCCTGCTTCGACGACTGGTCCGCGCGGTGCGAGCCAGCCGAGTCCGTCTGCTAAGCGAGGTCGAGATGGTGCCGAGTTCCTCTGAATACATCAGGCGCCGCATGGTGGCGATCATCGTCGTGACCGGCGTGATTGCCACCGTACTGGTGTCCTCGCTGACGCGCAATGCGCCCGGCCTTTCGGTTGCGCAGGCGATCGCGGGGCTCGGCATGATTTCCGCGTCGATTTTCTTCGCCATTGCCCGGGACAGTGGCGGCTACTGGTTTTACGCGATCCGCGCGGGCAAGGTATTCGATCCGAATCCGAGCTTCCCCGGCGATGCGCAAGACAGCACCTGGCAGGGCGCGCTCATCCGCAACCCCTGGATGGCAGCCGTTGTGGGGTTCGAGTTTGCCGCGCTCATTTGCCTTCTCGCGGACGCGCTCTTTCCCGGGCATCTCGTCCTGTTTGCCTGGTGCTACACGATCGTGCTGCTTCCCGCAGCGACGGTCGGCTTTTCGCTGCTGGCTGCACGCGCGGGTGCGCAAGATGCGTTGAGGATTTTGAGCGGCAAGCACGCCATCGCTCAGTCGCAGCATCGCGCGGCTCAACTGGTGGCGGCCGACCTTTTTATCGCTATTGCCACCAACTTCGCGCTCGTGCTGCCGGTTCGGCACAAGCCGGCGTATTCACTGGAGCACGGGTACGGCTATGCGCCGTTTGTCGTGGCCTTTGTCGTTTTGCTGCTGATCGTGTGCGCATTCATGCTCTGCTTCGCGGCGCGCTCGCGGCGCGCCACTCTGGTGGGCGAGCTTCTGATGGGCAAGGCGGATGGCCAATTCGCTTCGCTCGCCGGTCCGTCGCGATGGCTCGCCCTGTCCAGACTCCGCCGCTACGCGCTCTACGTCGTATCGACGGTCGTCTGGGCGGTGCTCGTGTGCGCTGCATTCGCGAAGTGGGCGCCTTCGTGGGGCTTCGTTCCTCTTTATTGCGTCGCCCTCGTGCCGCTGGTCCTCATGTATGCGCTCGAGCGATGCGCGGCGATGCGCCGCGATCTGGCCGAGGCGCAGGACGCCGAGCGTCGTGTGGTGATGACGTTCAGCTACGAGAAATTGCCTGGGCTTATCGAGGAACGCATGACGTGACGTGCCGCGGGGGGCGGGGGGGGGGCGGTGCGGCAGCCCGCCTCACTGCCGTTCGGCCAACGTCGCGGAGTTTGGCGGTCGAGGCGGGTGCGGGTTGGTAAAATGCGGCAACCCCGCCCCATCACGTGTGCCCCCTTCATGTCCCGCTCCCTCGAAATTCTCAACGAAGTCTTCGGTTATCCCGTCTTTAGAGGGCAGCAGGCCGAGATCGTCGAGCATGTCGCGGCGGGCGGCGATTCCCTGGTGCTCATGCCCACGGGCGGCGGCAAATCGCTCTGCTATCAGATTCCCGCGCTCGTGCGCCACGAAGCGGGCCAGGGCGCCGGCATCGTGGTGTCGCCGCTGATTGCGCTCATGCAGGACCAGGTGGCCGCGCTCACCGAAGTCGGCGTGCGCGCCGCGTACCTGAATTCCACGCTCACCGGCGCCGAGGCCGCCGCCACCGAGCGCGCGCTGCGCGAGGGCGACATCGACCTGCTCTATGTCGCGCCCGAGCGTCTCATGACGCCGCGCTTTCTCGATCTGCTAGAGCGCGCGCGCATCGGGCTCTTTGCGATCGACGAGGCCCATTGCGTGTCGCAATGGGGGCACGATTTCCGGCCCGAGTACATTCAGCTCTCGGTGTTGCACGAGCGCTTCCCGGACGTGCCGCGCATCGCGCTCACCGCCACTGCGGACGCAATCACGCGCGACGAGATCGTGCACCGTCTCGCGCTCGACGACGCGCGCATCTTCGTGTCGAGCTTCGACCGCCCGAACATCCGCTACCGCATCGTGGAGAAGGACAACGCGCGCACGCAGCTGCTCGACTTCATCCGCGCGGAGCACACACGCGCCGACGGCACGACCGATGCGGGCGTCGTCTACTGCCTCTCGCGCCGCAAGGTCGAAGAAACCGCCGAGTGGCTGAAGGGGCAGGGCATCCGGGCATTGCCGTACCACGCCGGCATGGAGTTCGAGGTGCGCCAGAAGCACCAGGAGCTCTTCCAGCGCGAGGAAGGCGTGGTCATGTGCGCGACCATCGCGTTTGGCATGGGCATCGACAAGCCGGATGTGCGTTTCGTCGCGCACCTCGACTTGCCCAAGAGCGTGGAAGGCTACTACCAGGAGACCGGCCGCGCGGGCCGCGACGGGCTGGCGGCCAATGCGTGGATGGCCTATGGCCTCGGCGACGTCGTGCAGCAGCGCAAGATGATCGACGAGTCGGACGCCGACGAGCAGCACAAGCGCGTCCAGACGGGCAAGCTCGACGCGCTGCTCGGCCTGTGCGAGACGGCCACGTGCCGGCGTGTGCGCCTGCTCGCGTATTTCGGCGAAGAGAGCAAGCCGTGCGGCAACTGCGACACCTGCATCGAGCCCCCGGCCACGTGGGACGCCACGCGCGAGGCGCAGATGGCGCTGTCCTGTGTGTTCCGCGCGCAGCGCGCGAGCGGTTTCAACTTCGGCGCCGGCCACCTGATCGATATTCTGCGCGGTAACGGAACCGAGAAGATCATGCAGCGCGGGCACGAGAAGATCTCGACCTTCGGCATCGGCTCGGCGCTTTCCGAGGCGGAATGGCGCGCCATCTTTCGTCAGCTGGTGGCGTTCGGCTACCTCACCGTCGATCACGACGGGTTCGGCGCGCTCGTGCTCACCGAGGCAAGCAAGTCCGTGCTCAAAGGCGAGCAGAAGGTCACGATGCGCCGCTATGTGAAGCCCACGCGCACGCGCGCCTCGTCGAGCCGCACCAGCGAGCGGGCCGATCCGACCCTCGGCATGAGCCCGCGCCAGCGCGCGCGCTGGGAGCGCCTGCGGATGTGGCGCACCGAAACCGCGAAGAGCGAGGGCGTGCCGGCCTACGTCATCTTCCACGACGCCACGCTGGCGGAGATCGCGCGCAACGGCCCCGAGTCGGTCGACGAATTGCGCGATATCCCCGGCATCGGCGCGCGCAAGCTCGAGCGCTTTGGCGAGGAGCTGGTCGAGGTCGTCGGCGACGACTGAGCGCATCGATTCTTGCATCGGCGTCGCATCGACACGGTGGCGCGTCACGCCGCCGTCACATCCTCCGTCGTCCGAAATGACGCAAGCCGTTGACTCGCTTGGTATTTTCGGAATATCATGCTGGGTTCCGGTTTCTGGGACGCTTGCGCGCGTCGGTTAGTTTGACTAATTCGTCGGCTGATCTGCGCGATAAAAAGCCAGCTTTTTCGGTTTCCGGAGTTCGACACGCATGGTTTTCTGCTTTGCCCGGAAATAAATGCGTCGATTTTGTTCAATTTCAGGAATAAACAATGCCAACCATCAATCAACTGGTTCGCAAAGGCCGCGCTTCGGAAGCTACGAAGAGCAAGAGCCCGGCCCTGCAGGACTGCCCGCAGCGTCGCGGCGTGTGCACCCGTGTGTACACGACGACGCCGAAGAAGCCGAACTCGGCACTTCGTAAGGTCGCCAAGGTTCGTCTGACGAACGGCTTCGAAGTCATTTCGTACATCGGTGGTGAAGGCCACAACCTGCAGGAGCACTCGGTTGTGCTGATCCGCGGCGGCCGTGTGAAGGACTTGCCGGGTGTGCGTTACCACATGGTTCGCGGCTCGCTGGATACCCAGGGCGTCAAGGATCGTAAGCAGGCTCGTTCGAAGTACGGCGCGAAGCGCGCGAAGGCTGCGAAGTAAGAGTCAGCAGTGTGTTGTACAGGTCGTCGCGCTCGCGAGAGTGCCGGCGATAAGAGCGACAGGTGCCGGATTCGCCGGTGCTGTCGAGTAAGTGGTCACCCGACCAGGCTGGTAAGTCCGGGGATGTGCAACCCGGGATGAATCGGGTTAGTTGGTGGCCGCGGAGCGCAAGGGATGCATCCCGCGCTTCAACTGAAAAGTTAAAGGAAGAAACATGCCGCGTCGTCGCGAAGTCCCCAAGCGGGAAGTGTTGCCGGATCCGAAGTTCGGCAACGTTGATGTAGCCAAGTTCATGAACGTGCTGATGCTCTCCGGCAAGAAGTCGGTTGCCGAGCGTATCGTGTACGGCGCTTTCGAACAGATCCAGACCAAGGGTGGCAAGGACCCGCTGGAAGTGTTCACTGTTGCGCTCAACAACGTGAAGCCGGTGGTGGAAGTGAAGAGCCGCCGCGTTGGTGGTGCGAACTATCAGGTTCCGGTCGAAGTGCGCCCCTCGCGTCGTATGGCATTGGCGATGCGTTGGCTGCGTGAAGCCGCGAAGAAGCGCAGCGAGAAGTCGATGGCCCTGCGTCTGGCAGGTGAACTCTCCGAAGCGGCCGAAGGCCGTGGCGGCGCGATGAAGAAGCGCGACGAAGTTCACCGGATGGCAGAAGCGAACAAGGCGTTCTCGCACTTCCGCTTCTAAGAGAAGACCCCTGCCGGGGTTTGCTCAAAAAGCGGAAAAAAATTCCGGGCGGGTGCGCTTATCAGGCGCCTCGCCCGTTTGTGTTCAGGCACGTTGGGATCGGCCCGGTCGGGATAGGCCCGGTCAGGATCGATCCCGGCGCGCACCTCCCCATAGAGGATCAAAGTGGCTCGCAAGACTCCTATCGAGCGCTACCGCAACATCGGTATTAGCGCTCACATCGACGCTGGCAAGACGACGACGACCGAGCGCATTCTGTTTTACACCGGCGTGAACCACAAGATTGGTGAAGTTCACGACGGCGCTGCGACCATGGACTGGATGGAGCAGGAGCAGGAGCGTGGCATCACGATTACGTCGGCTGCTACGACCGCGTTCTGGAAGGGCATGGGCGGCAACTATCCCGAGCACCGCATCAACATCATCGACACCCCGGGCCACGTCGACTTCACGATTGAAGTCGAGCGCTCGATGCGCGTGCTCGACGGCGCGTGCATGGTCTACTGCGCAGTGGGCGGCGTTCAGCCCCAGTCGGAAACCGTGTGGCGCCAGGCGAACAAGTACAAGGTTCCCCGTCTCGCGTTCGTCAACAAGATGGACCGTACCGGCGCGAACTTCTTCAAGGTCTACGAGCAGCTCAAGACGCGTCTGAAGGCGAACCCGGTTCCTGTCGTGGTGCCGATCGGCGCGGAAGACACGTTCACGGGCGTGGTCGACCTGATCAAGATGAAGGCGATCATTTGGGACGAAGCGTCCCAAGGTACGAAGTTCGACTACGTCGACATCCCGGCTGAACTCGTTGATTCGTGCAACGAATGGCGCGAGAAGATGGTCGAGTCGGCTGCTGAAGCCAACGAAGAGCTGATGGAAAAGTACCTCGGCGGCGAAGAGCTGACCGAAGCGGAAATCGTCAAGGCGATCCGCGACCGGACCATCGCTTGCGAAATCCAGCCGATGCTGTGCGGCACCGCGTTCAAGAACAAGGGCGTGCAGCGCATGCTCGACGCCGTGATCGACTTCCTGCCGTCGCCGGTGGATATTCCCCCGGTCAAGGGCGAACTCGAAAACGGTGAAACGGCAGAGCGCCGCGCAGCCGACGACGAGAAGTTCGCGGCACTCGCGTTCAAGATCATGACCGACCCGTTCGTCGGCCAGCTGATCTTCTTCCGCGCGTACTCGGGCATCGTCAACTCGGGCGACACCGTGTTGAACTCGACCAAGGGCAAGAAGGAACGCCTCGGCCGTATTCTGCAGATGCACGCGAACAACCGCGAAGAAATCAAGGAAGTTCGCGCAGGCGACATCGCTGCTGCGGTCGGCCTGAAGGAAGCGACCACGGGCGACACGCTGTGCGATCCGCAGAACCCGATCATCCTGGAACGCATGGTGTTCCCGGAGCCGGTGATTTCGCAGGCCGTCGAGCCGAAGACCAAGCCGGACCAGGAAAAGATGGGCATCGCCCTGAACCGCCTGGCGCAGGAAGACCCGTCGTTCCGCGTCCAGACGGACGAGGAATCGGGCCAGACCATCATTTCGGGTATGGGCGAGCTCCACCTCGAAATTCTGGTCGATCGCATGAAGCGCGAATTCGGCGTGGAAGCAACTGTCGGCAAGCCGCAGGTTGCGTACCGCGAAACGATCCGCGCGACGGCGAAGGACGTGGACGGCAAGTTCGTCAAGCAGTCGGGTGGTCGCGGCCAGTACGGTCACGCGGTCATCACGCTCGAGCCGAACGAGCAGGGCAAGGGCTACGAGTTCCTGGACGAGATCAAGGGTGGTGTGATTCCGCGCGAATACATCCCCGCGGTCGACAAGGGTATCCAGGACACGCTGAAGGCTGGCGTGCTGGCGGGCTTCCCGGTCGTCGACGTCAAGGTTCACCTGACGTTCGGTTCGTACCACGACGTTGACTCGAACGAAAATGCGTTCCGCATGGCCGGTTCGATGGCGTTCAAGGAAGCAATGCGCAAGGCGCAGCCGGTCATCCTCGAACCGATGATGGCTGTCGAAGTCGAAACGCCGGAAGACTACATGGGCAACGTGATGGGCGACCTGTCGGGCCGTCGCGGTATCGTCCAGGGCATGGAAGACATGGTTGGCGGCGGCAAGATCGTTCGCGCCGAAGTGCCGCTGTCGGAAATGTTCGGCTACTCGACCTCGCTGCGCTCGCTCACGCAAGGCCGCGCAACGTACACGATGGAATTCAAGCACTACGCAGAAGCACCGCGTAACGTGGCCGACGCGATCATCAGCGCGAAGGCGAAGTAAGCATCGGCGCAAAAGCGGATCTGGCATGGGCTGGGTCCGCATCGCACAGACACCGATTCACCACTTTTTTGAAAGAAGAGAAACATGGCAAAAGGTAAATTCGAACGGACCAAGCCGCACGTGAACGTGGGCACGATCGGTCACGTTGACCACGGCAAGACCACG
>NZ_SMRP01000052.1 GCF_004353915.1 Paraburkholderia silviterrae
TTCTCGCGGCGGGCCTTCGCTGCCGGTACTGCAGGAAGCGAAGGGGGCGAATCTTAGCGCTAGCGAAGCCGATGCGCAAGCCCCCTCCGAGCGAATTCATTACTCGCCGGCCAGCGCCGCCAGCGGCACAGCATTCGCCATCGCCTCGTAGCCCGCGTCGCTCGGGTGAATGTGATCGCCGCTGTCGTATTCGCGGCGCAGGCGCAGCGGATCGGCAGGGTTGCGCAACGCCGCATCGAAGTCCACCACCCCGTCGAACGCGTGGCTCGTGCGGATCCACTCGTTCACCTTCATACGGATCGCTTCGCGTTCCGGCGGCAGCGATGCCGGCGTGAGCGTCGCGCCGAAGATGCGCACGCCGCGCGCATGCGCCGCAGCAATCACGCGCCTGTACCCGGCGATCAGGTCATCAGCATTCACGCGCGTATGGGGGAAATCGCAGTCGAGGCCCGAGCGCGGCGGCATCGCCTGGAAGTTGATGTCGTTGATGCCGATCAGCAGCACAGCCGTCCGCACGCCCGGGCGCAGCGCGTCACGCTCGAAGCGGCGCTCGAGCGCCTCGCCATAACACGGCGAATCGCTCAGCAGCCGATTGCCGCTGATCCCCATGTCGATCACGGCCAGATTGGCGCCTTGCTCGCGCGCGAGACGGCGCGCCAGCGCATCCGGCCAGCGCCGGTTCTCGTTGAGCGACGAGCGCATGCCGTCGGTGATGGAATCGCCAATCGCAGCAATCGTCGACGCCCCCGGCGCCTCGACCGCCAGCCCCGTCACCCACGCGTATTGCGTGAAGCGCTGCGTGAACGCACCGGTCGACGGATCGGCCACGTGATCGCCAGGCCGGGACACATAATTCAGTTGGCTTGCCACGCGATGCCACGCGACCATATTCTGCTGCGGCCCCATATAGGTGCTGATTGCGTACGGCGCCCCACGCTTCAGGCCGATCCGAACTGGATCGCTATCGAGCTCGGCACCTGGCGGCAACGACACCATCGCACGTCCGCCAAATGTCACCCGCACCGTCTCCGCCCCGCCGATCGCCGCACCGCCGGCCGAAGGCGCAATCGCCATTGCCTCGATCACGAGCGGCGTGCGCCCATAGAGATTACTGATATGCACGCGGGCGAGCTCGCCGCCAAGCGTCGGATAGACGATTTGCCGGACCGTACGCCCGGCAACGTCCGGAGCGCGATAGAGCGGCGGCAACGCCTCGCGCTGGGGGATGGACTGGAGCGCCGTCGCCCAGCTCGTCACCCATGGGGCGCCGGAAGGCTGTTCGGCGAGGGCCGGTGCGGAAAAGGCGAACGAGACGAGCAACGCGGCGCCGGCCGCGATGGGGGCAAGGGAAATCTTCATCCGGGAGCGAGTGAGGAAGTAAGCGAGCAAAGCGCCCATTGTGCCCCAGAGGTCGGACCGAGACCTTCCATCGCCCTGACAAAGACGACGACGCGAGCTCCGCGGAAAATCCGCGATAACCGGCTGTCGATCCACTAAAACTCAGGAGCGAAGCACCGATGTCCGGCCCCATTCAGGCCCTTTTTGATCAGGCGCAAAAAATTGATTTACCGACCGGTCGGTTGGTTTATACTGCGCCATACCCAACACCGACGAGAGCGTCTTCATGTACACGCAATCCCTCGACATTCCCGGCAATGTCGCCCCGCTCGACGCGGACGCGGCGTCGCCAGAGCAAGCGCAGTTCGACGCCATCATGGCAGCGGACGGCAAGATCGAGCCGCAAGACTGGATGCCCGAAGCCTACCGCAAGACGCTCGTGCGCCAGATTTCGCAGCACGCGCACTCGGAAGTGGTCGGCATGCTGCCGGAAGGCAATTGGATCTCGCGTGCGCCAAGCCTCAAGCGCAAGGCGATCCTGCTCGCCAAGGTGCAAGACGAAGCGGGTCACGGCCTCTATCTCTATAGCGCCGCGGAAACGCTCGGCGTCTCGCGCGACCAACTGGTCGACGCACTCCACGCCGGCAAGGCGAAGTACTCGAGCATCTTCAATTACCCGACGCCCACGTGGGCCGACGTTGGCGTGATCGGCTGGCTCGTCGACGGCGCCGCGATCATGAACCAGATCCCGCTGTGCCGTTGCACCTACGGGCCGTATGCACGCGCGATGATCCGCATCTGCAAGGAAGAGTCGTTCCATCAGCGCCAGGGGTTCGACGCCCTGCTCGCCATGATGCAGGGCACCGAGGCTCAGCGCGAGCTGGTCCAGCAGGCCGTGAACCGCTGGTGGTGGCCGGTGCTGATGATGTTCGGCCCGAGCGACGCCGATTCGGTCCACAGCAACCAGTCGGCCAGGTGGGGCATCAAGCGCATCTCGAACGACGATCTGCGTCAGAAGTTCGTCGATGCCACGGTCGAGCAGGCCAAGGTGCTCGGCGTCACGCTCCCCGACTCCGATCTGAAATGGAACGAAGCGCGCGGCCACTACGACTACGGCACGATCGACTGGGAAGAATTCTGGCGCGTCGTGAACGGTGACGGCCCGTGCAATCGCGAGCGTCTCGGCACGCGCGTGAAGGCGCACAACGAAGGCGCGTGGGTACGCGAAGCCGCCCTCGCCCACGCCGAAAAGCAGCGTCAGCGCGCCGAAAAGCACGCCGCGTAACCAATATTGGAATCAGGAAGGAGATCCACGATGAACAAGGAATGGCCGATCTGGGAAGTGTTCGTGCGCAGCAAGCAGGGCCTCGACCACAAGCATTGCGGCAGCCTGCACGCCGCCGACGCCTCGATGGCGCTGCGCATGGCGCGCGACGTCTACACGCGCCGCCAGGAAGGCGTGAGCATCTGGGTGGTGCCGTCGGCGGCGATCACGGCGTCGGATCCGAGCGAGAAGGCTGAGCTCTTCGAGCCGGCCGGCGACAAGATTTATCGCCACCCGACGTTCTACACGCTGCCCGACGAAGTCAACCACATGTAATGAGCGCCATGAATCCCACGCCCGAACATCTCGCGTACGTGCTGCGCCTCGCCGATACGGCGCTGATCCTCGGTCAGCGCAACACGGAATGGTGCGGTCACGGCCCGATCCTCGAAGAAGACATCGCGCTGGCCAACATGAGCCTCGACCTGATCGGTCAGGCGCGCCTGCTCTATACGCACGCCGCGACGCTCGAAAAGGCGCTCACCGGCCGCGAGCGCACCGAGGACGATTACGCCTACTTCCGCGCCGAGCGCGAGTTCGCGAACTACACGCTCGCCGAGCTGCCGCACTTCGGCCCGCTCGCCGGCACGACGCATTCGGCCAACGACTACGCCGTGACGATCGTGCGCAACTTCCTCTACGCCTCGCTGATGGCGCATCTGTGGACCGCGCTGCTGCGTTCCGCCGACCCGCAGCTGGCCGCGATCGCCGAGCGCTCGATCAAGGAAACGCGCTACCACGTGCACCACGCGCGCGAGTGGCTGATCCGCTTCGGCGACGGCACCGATGAATCGCATCGCCGCGCGCAGGACGCGCTCGACTGGCTCATGCCGTACACGCGCGAGTTCTTCAGCACCGATGCCGTGGAAGCCGCCGTTGCCGAAGCCGGCATCGCACCGCTCGCCGCGCAGCTCGAAGCCACGTGGCGCGCGGACGTAGAAGCGGCGTTCGAGGAAGCGACGCTCACCGTGCCCGCGCAGGTCAAGCACGTCACGACCGGCAAGCTCGGCGAGCACTCGGAACACATGGGCTTCGTGCTCGCCGAGATGCAGAGCCTCGCGCGCCAGCATCCGGACGCACGCTGGTAAGCACGCGCGCAGTTTCCGAACCGCAGCCACCCGCAGGAAAAGAGGAAGTCACGATGCAAGCGACAGCTGATCACGCGCTCGAACGCGCCTGGGAAGTGCTGGAAACGGTCCCCGATCCGGAGATCCCGGTCGTGTCGATCCGCGAACTGGGCATCCTGCGCGACGTGCGCCGCGCCGCCGACGGCCAGATCGAAGTGGTCATCACGCCCACCTATTCGGGCTGCCCGGCGATGTCGCAGATCGCCGAGGATGTCGCTCACGCGCTCGACGTCGCCGAGCTTGCGCCGTACCGCATCGCGACCACCCTCTCGCCGGCGTGGACCACCGACTGGATCACCGACGAAGCGCGCGAAAAGCTGCGCGCCTACGGCATCGCTCCGCCCACGGGCAACTGCGGCAGCGGCGTGCCCGCCAGCGAGCAGCCGATCACGTTCATGCCGAAACCGCTGCCCGCGCCCGCCTGTCCGCACTGCGGCTCGCACCATACCGAGCGCCTCGCGCAATTCGGCTCGACCGCGTGCAAGGCACTCTACCGCTGCATCGACTGCCGCGAACCCTTCGACTACTTCAAACCGTACTGATATGGCCACTCCGCAATTCCATTCGCTGCGCATCCGCGAAGTGCGGCCCGAAACCGCGGACGCGGTCTCTGTCGCTTTCGAAGTCCCGCCCGAGCTGCGCGACGCGTATCGCTTCACCCAGGGGCAGTTCGTCACGCTCAAGACCCACATCGAGGGCGAGGAGACGCGCCGTTCTTACTCGATCTGCGTCGGCGTGACCGACTACGACCGCGACGGCGAGCTGCGCATCGGCATCAAGCGCGTGCGCGGTGGGCGTTTCTCGAATTTCGCGTTCGATCAGCTCGCGCCGGGCCACGAAATCGACGTGATGACACCCGACGGGCGCTTCTTCACGCACCTGAACGCCGAGCACGGCAATCACTACGTGGCGTTCTCGGGCGGCTCGGGTATCACGCCGGTGCTCGCGATCATCAAGACGACACTCGAAGCGGAGCCGCGCAGCGCCTTCACGCTGGTCTACGGCAATCGCAGCGTCGACCAGATCATGTTCGCCGAAGAGCTGGAAGACCTGAAGAACCGGTACATGGACCGCTTCCGGCTCTACCACGTGCTCTCCGACGACCTCCAGGACGTCGAGCTCTTCAACGGCGTGCTCGATCAGGCCAAATGTGCGGAGTTCCTCGCAACGCTGCTGCCGGCCGACGAAATCGACGAAGCGTTCATCTGCGGCCCGGCGCCGATGATGGACGCCGCCGAGGCCGCGCTCAAGGAAGCGGGCGTGCCGCAGGCCAAGGTGCACGTCGAGCGCTTCGGCTCTCCGCTGCCGCAAGCAGGCGTGCCGGCGGTCGAGATCACCGAGGGCACGCCGGCCGCCGACCTCGAGATCGTGATCGACGGCAAGAAGCGCAAGCTGCGCCTGCCCTACGAGGGCGTGAGCCTGCTCGACGTGGGCCTGAAAGCGGGACTTGCGCTTCCGTACGCGTGCAAGGGCGGCGTGTGCTGCACCTGCCGCGCGAAGGTGCTCGAGGGCGAAGTGAAGATGGACAAGAACTACACGCTCGAAGAGCAGGAAGTGAAGGACGGTTTCGTGCTCACCTGCCAATGCCACCCGGTCAGCGAGCGCGTGGTGGTGAGCTTCGACGAGCGCTAACGAATACGGCGGAGCCGCTTCGCACACGGCGACGCCATCCGATACTACGCGGCATCAGGAATACCCCTTAGAGCAACGACACGCTTTCGGCCCTCCGGCGATCCGCTTACACTAGGGGCCGCCCGCCGGTGTTGCAGCGCAGCGCTGCACATCCGCGGGCGGCCCCTTTTGTCTTTTGCACGCTTTCAGGCGTCTTCGGCGTTCAAGGTGAACGCAACGAGTTGTCGATGACCACGATCCACCTCATCCACAGCGAGCCGGCAGCGGCCGCGCTGCGTCAGGCCCTCCAGGCCCGTGAAGCCTCGCGCCGCGGCGAAGCCGCCCCCGCAGCGGGACCGGCAGAGCGCGTGATCGCGCTGGCCGACGACCTGACGGTCGGCCCGCTGCGCGACATCGACGAGGCGGGAGACCCGGGCGCCACGCAGCGCGCGGCTTTCTGGCAACGCCTTGGCGGCGTGCCCGAGACGCTCGCGCGGGACGACTGCGCGGCGCTTGCCGCCGTAGCGTCCACGGACGCCCACGTGGTGATCTGGCACACGCACGACGCCGCCGACCAGCTCGCACTACGGCGCGTCTGCTACCGGCTGCGCAATGCGCCGCAGCGCCTGAACGAGGTGCGCCTCGCGGCCGATGAGCTGTGCGGCCCGCCCGACGCTGCCGCGCTACGCCTGCAGGCGCGTCTGCCGGACGCCGCGCCGATTTCGGTGCTGCGAATCACGCGGCTCGCGCTCGAATGGCAAGAAGCGAAATTCGCCAACGGCGAGACGCGGCGCTGGCGCGACAATACGTTCACGAGCGGTACTTGGGCCGACCTGGATGCACTGATCCTCGAGATCCTTGGCGCGGCACTGCCAACCGGCACCACGCCCGACGCGGCCGGTGCGGCCAGCGCGCCCTGGCTCGCATGCGACACGCTCGGCGCAGCGCTCGTGCGTGGCGGCGCGGGTTTCACGGTCGGCGAGCCGGCGGTGATCTGGCGCCTGCGCGAGTTGGCCGCGGCGGGTGAACTGCGCCTGCGCGAAGACATGTGCGCCGCACGTGCGAGCGCCACCGAAACCGTCACAGCAACGACATCCCATCGATCGAGCGCCGCGCACCCCGCGCTCCCGCACGCCGCGGCCTCTCTTTCCCTTTCCCGCTGACATTCCATGGCACGCACCCGAGCGCCCGACCACGAAACGCAACGCGACCAGATCCTCGAGCTCGCAGCCGCCAAGTTCGCGCAAACGAGCTACCCGAGCACGTCGATGTCCGATCTCGCGGCGGCGAGCGGAACGTCGAAGGCACGCCTCTACCACTATTACGAGAGCAAGGAAGCCATCCTCTTCGATCTGCTCGACCGTTACACGAAGCGGCTGATGCTGATCATCGCCGAGGTGGAGGGTGCCAGCCAGCGGCGGGGCCTCGACGAGCGCGAGACATTCGCCGAGCTGATCCGCGCGTTCCTCGCCGAATACGAGACCTCGCACAGCCGTCATGTGGCCCTGCTCAACGACGTGAAGTATCTCGTCGATGCACAGCGCGAGATCATTCTGAACCGGCAGCGCGACGTGGTCGCCGCGTTCACGCGCCAGCTCGCACGTGCCTACCCGGGCCGCGTCACGGCGGAGAACCAGACGTCGCTGACCATGATGGTGTTCGGCATGATCAACTGGACCTTCACCTGGCTCAAGCCGGGCGGCCGCATGGCCTACCAGGACTTCGCCGAGCAGGTCATCGAGGTGATCGACCACGGCCTGAAGGTGGCCGGACAGGTGCCGAATTTTTAGATCGAATTGATGCGGCGCAATAAGATGTGTCGACGCAACAGTTGACGCGTCAAGCTATCCAAAAAACATAATCATTTTAAATCAATAACTTGCGTTTGAAATCTTACTAATTAGACGCCACTCTCAGATCCGGAATACGGGTTTTCCCTAGATCGCACCCAGGGTTTCCGCTAGAATTCGTTTTGCGGCGCATCATGAGTGCGCCGTACCTCGCATTCTAAGGAGAACCCATCATGAACAAGCATCCGACCCCAGCCAATGAGCCGATCCTGCCGTCCGGCCGCTCGCTGACGTCCGGTCATTCGCCTGCCATGGTGCGTGTCCTCACCTCCGCCGACCGCGAACGCCTGCTCAGCCACTTCCTCGCACTCGACACCGAGGACCGCCTCCTGCGCTTCGGCCAGGCCGCACCAGACCACGTGATCGAGAACTACGTCCGCTCGATGGACTTCACGCGCGACACCGTGTTCGGCGTGTTCAACCATCAGCTTCAGCTCGTGGGCGTTGGCCATCTGGCCTATCTGCCGGCGGACGGCAACGGCCGCACTGCGGAATTCGGCGTCTCCGTGCTCGAAAGCGCGCGCGGCCAGGGCATCGGCACGAAGCTGTTCGAACGTGCCGCTATCCGCAGCCGCAACACGCACGTCACCACGCTCTACATGCACTGTCTGTCGCGCAATGCCACGATGATGCATATCGCGAAGAAGTCGGGCATGAAGATCGAGTACGCCTACGGTGAAGCCGACGCGTATCTCTCGCTCGAACCCGCCGACCAGAGCAGCATCATCGCGGAAATGCTCCAGGAGCAGGCCGCCGTGTTCGACTATGCGCTCAAGCGCCAGGCCCGCCAGGCGAGCCGGCTGATCGAAACGATCCTCCCCCAAGCGGTCGCGGCATGACTCCTGCCCCATTGGGTGAAGTAAATTGAAAAAAGCGGCTTCGGCCGCTTTTTTCACGTCTGGGCGGCGCGCTCATCGTCCGCGAGATCACAGCGAATCTCACAAGATAGGCAGCGCCGTCGTTTCCTTGAAGGTCTGGAGCGAAAAACTCGACTTCACGTCGATCACCGACGGATGATGCAGCAACTGGTCCTGCACGAAGCGCGAGAAGTGCGCCATGTCCTCCACCTGCACGCGCAGCAGGAAATCCATGTCGCCCGTCATCGCGTGGCACGCCACCACTTCCGGCCAGGTCTGCACCGCCGCGCGAAAGAGCTCCGCGTGCGTGACCCCTTCGCGCCCCGCCGCCGTGGGCCCGCGCTTTTCCAGCCGCACGTTCACGTAGGCCAGCAGGTCGAGCCCCAGCTTCTGCGCGTCGAGCAGCGCGACATAGCCGCGTATCACACCGATCTCCTCGAGCCGCCGGATGCGCCGCAGGCACGGGCTGGGCGAGAGATTCACGCGCTCGGCGATTTCCTGATTCGATAGCCGGCCATTCTCCTGAAGGATCGCCAGAATCCGCCGGTCGATTGCGTCCAGTTCGATGTTCGCCATTTTCTGCCACCCGATGTATCGATGAAGGCAGTTTATAGCGCAAATAGCCGAACGAGCGACCCAACTCGCAAGTTTTCTCCCAATCTGGACAGCTACACTTTGCCGCACGACATCAGCATCCCGCGATCGACATAGGAGACAGCCATGCATATCCCCACTTGGGAGAATCCCGTCGGCACCGACGGCTTCGAGTTCATCGAATACACCGCGCCGGACCCGAAGGCGCTCGGCAAGCTGTTCGAGAACATGGGCTTCACCGCCGTGGCGCGCCATCGCCACAAGGACGTGACGCTCTACCGTCAAGGCGACATCAACTTCATCGTCAACGGTGAGCCGGATTCGTTCGCGCAGCGTTTCACGCGCCTGCATGGCCCGTCGATCTGCGCAATCGCGTTCCGCGTGCAGGACGCCGCCAAGGCCTACAAGCACGCGCTCGAACTGGGCGCATGGGGCTTCGACAACAAGACCGGCCCGATGGAGCTGAACATTCCGGCCATCAAGGGCATCGGCGATTCGCTCATCTATTTCGTCGACCGCTGGCGCGGCAAGAACGGCGCGGCGCCGGGCAGCATCGGCGACATCAGCATCTATGACGTCGATTTCGAGCCGATTGCGGGCGCCGATCAAAATCCGGTCGGCCACGGCCTCACCTATATCGACCACCTGACGCACAACGTGCACCGCGGCCGCATGAACGAATGGGCGGAGTTCTACGAACGCCTCTTCAACTTCCGCGAAATCCGCTACTTCGACATCGAAGGCAAGGTGACGGGCGTGAAGTCGAAGGCCATGACCTCGCCCTGCGGCAAGATCCGCATTCCGATCAACGAGGAAGGCGGCGAAACGGCCGGCCAGATCCAGGAATATCTCGACGCGTACCACGGCGAAGGCATTCAGCACATCGCGCTCGGCAGCAATGACATCTACCGCACGGTGGATGGCCTGCGCGCCTCGCAGATCGCGCTGCTCGATACGATCGACACGTATTACGAGCTCGTCGACCGCCGCATTCCGAACCACGGCGAGCCGCTGGACGAGCTGAAAAAGCGCAAGATCCTCATCGACGGGATGCCCGAGGACCTGCTGCTGCAAATCTTCACGGAGAACCAGATCGGCCCGATCTTCTTCGAGATCATCCAGCGCAAGGGCAATCAGGGCTTCGGCGAAGGCAACTTCAAGGCGCTGTTCGAATCGATCGAGCTCGACCAGATCCGCCGCGGCGTGGTGAAAGACAAGGCCTGAGCTTCGCGGAAGCTCGCGTTTTCATGATGCAAAAAGGGCGAAGATCGCACGATCTTCGCCCTTTTTAGCTTTGGAATCCGCAGCCGCACACCCCGGCAACGGATTCGAATGAATGGAATGCTGCGCGGATCAGCGCGGCATCAGGATTAACGTTTGGCGCTCCGCTCGCCCTGCGCCGACGGGACGGCGGCGCTCGAGTCAGCCTTCGCGCACAGCGTGTACTGCGCGCACGCGGTCGATGCACTCGTGCCGCCCTGGGTGCGGGCATTCGAATGCAGCGGCGCGCTCATGGCGAAGAACGCAGCCGAGACCGTCAGAAAGGTCTGGATATGTCGATTGTTCATGCGGTACTCCTTTTTTCAGACTGCCTGTCACTGGGCAATGCCACGTTCGCACCCTGAATGGATCGGGGCGCGTCGCGGTTCGCACAGATGAGGAAGTTAGACAGGATATTCAAGAGCGGTTCCGCCGCAGTGCATTTTTTACATGCTGTTACCTCATACCTCATTCCGACACATCCTTTGTTACACAGGCCCTTCAGGGCTCTTACGAGACTGACGCATCAAACCTGACAGCGCACATGGACTCGCACGATTCATGCAGGGTTTCCCGTGGAGGCGGCGGGTTTGCCCGAGTGCTACCATCGATTAAAAGAAGCCATGATGGCGAGCCCCGGCCGACGCGTTCACAAGACGCTGAGGCCTTGAAGTTCTGGCGATCCCACAACGGATTGGTTGGATGGAGGAAGACACATAATGAATGCCCCGCTAGACGCAGGTCAGCGCGCTTCGCTCGAAGCCGCACTCGCTTCCGTCACGCTCGACGATAAATACACCCTCGAACGCGGTCGCGCGTACATGAGCGGCATCCAGGCGCTGGTGCGTCTGCCGATGCTGCAACAGGAACGCGACAAGGCCGCCGGTCTCAATACCGCGGGGTTCATCTCAGGCTATCGCGGCTCGCCGCTGGGCGGCCTCGATCAGTCCCTCTGGAAGGCGAAGCAGCATCTCGCCGCCCATCAAATCGTATTTCAGCCCGGCGTCAATGAAGACCTCGCCGCGACCGCCGTATGGGGTTCGCAGCAGGTGAACCTGTACCCATCGGCGAAATACGACGGCGTGTTTTCGATGTGGTACGGCAAGGGCCCCGGCGTCGATCGCTGCGGCGACGTCTTCAAGCACGGCAATTCCGCCGGCTCGTCGCCTCACGGCGGCGTCCTCGTGCTCGCCGGCGACGACCATGCCGCCAAATCGTCCACGCTCGCGCACCAGTCCGAGCACATCTTCAAGGCCTGTGGCCTGCCGGTGCTGTTCCCCTCGAACGTCCAGGAATATCTCGACTTCGGCCTGCACGGCTGGGCGATGAGCCGCTACTCGGGCCTCTGGGTCGCGATGAAGTGCGTGACCGACGTGGTCGAATCGTCGGCGTCGGTGGAGATCGATCCGCATCGCACCCAGATCATCCTTCCGGAAGACTTCGCGATGCCCGAGGGCGGCCTGAATATCCGCTGGCCCGATCCGCCGCTCGTGCAGGAAGCGCGTCTGCTCGACTACAAGTGGTACGCGGGTCTCGCCTACGTGCGCGCGAACAAGCTCGATCGCATCGAGATCGATTCGCCGCATGCGCGCTTTGGCATCATCACCGGCGGCAAGGCCTATCTCGATGTGCGCCAGGCGCTCACCGACCTCGGCCTCGACGACGAAACCTGCTCGCGCATCGGCCTGCGCCTCTACAAGGTGGGCTGCGTGTGGCCGCTCGAAGCGCAGGGCGCGCATGCCTTTGCGCGCGGGCTCGAAGAGATTCTCGTGGTCGAGGAAAAGCGCCAGATCCTCGAATACGCGATCAAGGAAGAGCTCTACAACTGGCCCGATGCGCAGCGCCCGCGCGTGTACGGCAAGTTCGACGAGAAGGACGGCGCCGGCGGCGAATGGTCGGTGCCGATGGGCAACTGGCTCCTGCCCGCGCACTACGAGCTGTCGCCCGCGATCATCGCCAAGGCCATCGCCACGCGTCTGGACAAGTTCGAGATGCCCTCGGACGTGCGCGCGCGCATTGCGGCGCGCGTCGCCGTGATCGAGGCGAAGGAGAAGGCGCTCGCGAAGCCGCGCGTGCAGGCCGAACGCAAGCCGTGGTTCTGCTCGGGCTGCCCGCACAACACGTCGACCAACGTGCCTGAGGGCTCGCGCGCGATGGCCGGCATCGGCTGCCACTACATGACCGTGTGGATGGACCGCAGCACGAGCACCTTCAGCCAGATGGGCGGCGAAGGCGTGGCGTGGGTCGGCCAGGCGCCGTTCACGAACGACAAGCACGTGTTCGCGAACCTCGGCGACGGCACTTACTTCCACTCGGGCCTGCTCGCGATCCGCGCGGCGATCGCCTCGAAGGCGAACATCACCTACAAGATCCTCTATAACGACGCGGTCGCCATGACGGGCGGCCAGCCCGTGGACGGCGTGCTCACCGTGCCGCAGATCACGCATCAACTCGCCTCCGAAGGCGCGGCGAAGATCGTGATCGTGACCGACGAGCCCGAGAAGTACCAAGGCGTCACCACGCTCGCGCCGGGCGTGACGATCCACCATCGCGACCAGCTCGACGCCATGCAGCGCGAGCTGCGCGAGATCCCCGGCACGACCATCCTGATCTACGACCAGACCTGCGCGACCGAGAAGCGCCGCCGCCGCAAGCGCGGCACGTATCCGGATCCGGCGAAGCGTGTCGTGATCAACGAAGCCGTCTGCGAAGGCTGCGGCGACTGCTCGGTGCAATCGAACTGCCTCTCGGTCGAGCCGCTCGACACCGAATACGGCACGAAGCGCCAGATCAATCAGTCCACCTGCAACAAGGACTTCTCGTGCGTGAAGGGCTTCTGCCCGAGCTTCGTCACGGTCGAAGGCGGCCAGCTGCGCAAGCCGAAGTCGAATAGTGTCGTGGGCGACGCGATGCCGCCCGTGCCGGCTCCCGACGTGCCCGCGATCGGCCAGCCCTACGGCGTGCTCGTGACGGGCGTAGGCGGCACCGGCGTCGTGACGATCGGTGCGCTGCTCGGCATGGCCGCGCACCTCGAAGCGAAGGGCGTGACCGTGCTCGACGTGACCGGCCTCGCGCAAAAGGGCGGCGCGGTGATGAGCCACGTGCAGATCGCCAATCGCCCGACGGACATTCACGCGACACGCATCGCCATGGGCGAGGCTAAGCTCGTGATTGGCTGCGACGCCATCGTGACCGCCAGCGACGACTGCGTATCGCGGATGCAGGCCGGCGCCACCAACGTGGTGCTCAACAGCGCGCCCACGCCCACGGCCGAGTTCATCAAGAATCCGCAGTGGCAGTTCCCGGGCTCCAACACCGAAGCCGACGTGCGCGCGGCGGCCGGCACGGACAACGTCGCAACCGTCGATGCGAACCGCTATGCGCTCGCGCTGCTTGGCGACGCGATCTACACGAACCCGTTCGTGCTCGGCTACGCCTGGCAACGCGGCTGGCTGCCGCTCACGCACGAGTCGCTCACGCGCGCGATCGAGTTGAACGCGGTGCAGGTCGAGAAGAACCTCGCGGCATTCGAATGGGGCCGGCGCGTCGCGCACGACCGCGAGGCCGTGGACCGGCTTGTGAAGCAGCCCGCGCAGGACGCCGATGCCGGCGGCGCGAAGATCGTCGCGCTGCATACGCCCAAGTCGCTCGATACGCTCATCGAAAAGCGCGCGCAGTATCTCGCCGCGTATCAGAACGAGGCCTATGCGCAACGCTATCGCGCGTTCGTCGATGAAGTGCGGCGCGCGGAAGCGAAGCTCGATCGTCCCGATGGCGGCCTGAACGGACAGCCGCTGACCGTTGCCGTGGCGAAGAACCTGCACAAGCTGATGGCGTATAAGGACGAGTACGAGGTTGCGCGCCTCTACGCCGATCCGGCGTTCGTCGAGAAGCTGAAGGCAAGCTTCGAGGGCGACTGGAAGCTCAACTTCCATCTCGCGCCGCCGTCGTTCGCGAAGCACGACGACAAGGGCCATCTGTTGAAGAAGCAGTACGGTCCGCACATGCTCACGGCCTTGCGCGTGCTGGCGAAGCTCAAGTTCCTGCGCGGTACGGCGCTCGATCCGTTCGGCCGTACCGAGGAGCGTCGCCACGAACGCGCGCTGATCGGCGAGTACGAGGCGCTCGTGCGCGAAATCATCGGAGGATTGAGCGAGGCGAACCTCCCGCTCGCGCTCGAGCTCGCGAATCTGCCCGATGCGATTCGCGGCTATGGCCACGTGAAGGAGAACAACCTCAAGGCCACCCGCGCGAAGTGGGCAACGCTGCTCGCGAAGTGGCGCTCGCCGGAAAATGGGGCGGCGCGGCACGCGGCTTGATCAAGGCTTTCGCAACGAAGCCATAAAAACGAAGGGCGCTCCGCCGAAAGCGGAGCGCCCTTCTCATTTGTGCGGCCGGCGGCGCGCCGCAACGCGCCTCCGCCTCGACTGCCTCGCCGCTACACGCACTTAACGCGCTTAACGCGCAGCAGCCTTATTCACCGTGGCATTCGCCGAAGCCACCGCCGTCATGTTGATGATGCGTCGCACCGTCGCCGCCGGCGTGAGGATGTGCACGGGCTTGGAAGCGCCCAGCAGGAACGGGCCCACCGTCACGCCTTCGCCGCCCACCACCTTCAGCAGGTTGTACGCGATGTTCGCCGCTTCCACGTTCGGCATGATCAGCAGGTTCGCTTCGCCCGTGAGCGTCGTGCCCGGGAACGACTGCTTGCGGATCAGCTCGGAGAGCGCCGCGTCGCCGTGCATTTCGCCGTCCACTTCGAGCTGCGGCGCGCGTTGCGCGATCAGCTCGCGCGCGGCCTGCATGCGCTGCGAGGTCGACGAGCGCACGCTGCCGAAGTTCGAGCTCGAGAGCAGCGCGACCTTCGGCGCAATGCCGAACTTCTCGATCTCGCGCGCGGCGAGGATCGTCATGTCGGCGAGCTGCTCGGCGCTCGGCACTTCGTTCACGTAGGTGTCGCTGATGAACAGATTGCGGCCCGGCAGCATCAGCAGGTTCATCGCCGCGTAGTTGTCGGCGTCGGCGGCCTTGCCCAGCACCTGCTCGATGTACTTGAGGTGGTAGTCGAAGCTGTTCACGAGACCGCAGATCATGCCGTCCGCGTCGCCCATATGCACGAGGATCGCGCCGATCAGCGTGTTGAACTTGCGCATCGAGGCCTTCGCGACGTCGGGCGTGATGCCCTGGCGCGCGCCGAGCTCGTGGTACGCCAGCCAGCTCTTCTGGAAGCGCGGATCGTCTTCCGGATCGACGATCTCGAAGTCGGTGCCCACACGCAGCTTCGAGCCCATCTTCTTCAGGCGCATTTCCACGACGGAAGGACGGCCCACGATGATCGGCTTGGCGATCTTCTCGGTGAGCACGAACTGCGCGGCGCGCAACACGCGCTCGTCTTCGCCCTCGGCGAACACGATGCGTGCGCAGTTGGCCTTCGCCGCTGCGAACACCGGGCGCATCACCATGCCCGTGCGGTAGACAGTCGCGCCGAGCTGCTCGCGGTACGCATCCATGTCCAGGATCGGACGCGTGGCGACGCCCGAATCCATCGCGGCCTGTGCAACGGCCGGCGCGATCTTGATGATGAGACGCGGATCGAAGGGCTTCGGAATCAGGTAGTCCGGGCCGAATTCGAGCGTGTGGCCTTCATAGGCCTTCGCCACTTCGTCGCCCTGGTCGGTTTCTTCGGCAAGCTCCGCAATCGCGCGCACACACGCGAGCTTCATCTCCTCCGTGATGGTGGTCGCGCCCACGTCGAGCGCGCCGCGGAAGATGAACGGGAAGCACAGCACGTTGTTGACCTGGTTCGGATAGTCCGAACGGCCCGTGGCGATGATCGCGTCCGGGCGCACCTTCTTCGCCTCTTCCGGGCGGATTTCCGGCTCCGGGTTCGCGAGTGCGAGGATCAGCGGCTTGTCGCCCATTTCCTTGACCATCTCGGGCTTGAGCACGCCGGCGCTCGAGCAGCCGAGGAACACGTCGGCGCCCTTGATGGCGTCGCCAAGCGTGCGCGCGTCAGTGTTGGCGGCGTAGCGCTGTTTCGACGGATCGAGATTGCCGCGGCCTTCGTAGATCACGCCCTTCGAGTCGGAGACAAGGATGTTCTCTTTCTTCAGGCCGAGCTTCACGAGCAGGTCCAGACACGCGATGGCCGCCGCGCCCGCGCCCGAGCACACGAGCTTCACGCTGCCGAGTTCCTTGCCCACGACCTTCAGGCCGTTGAGGATGGCCGCCGAGGCGATGATGGCCGTGCCGTGCTGGTCGTCATGGAAGACGGGAATCTTCATGCGCTCGCGCAGCTTCTGCTCGATGTAGAAGCACTCGGGCGCCTTGATGTCTTCGAGGTTGATGCCGCCGAGCGTGGGCTCGAGCATGGCGATGGCGTCGACGAGCTTGTCCGGATCGTGCTCGTCGAGCTCGATGTCGAACACGTCGATGCCGGCGAACTTCTTGAACAGGCAGCCCTTGCCTTCCATCACGGGCTTGGCCGCGAGCGGGCCGATGTTGCCGAGGCCGAGCACGGCCGTGCCGTTGGTCACGACGCCGACCAGGTTGCCGCGCGAGGTGTACTTCTGCGCATCGAGCGGCTCGGCGTGGATCGCCTCACAGGCTGCGGCCACGCCCGGCGAGTACGCGAGCGAGAGGTCGAGCTGGTTGGAGAGCGGTTTGGTGGGCGTGACCGAAATCTTGCCGGGCTTCGGATTCTGGTGATACGCGAGCGCGCTTTGCTTCAGTTGTTCATCCATTTTCGGGCCTGCCAGGACGTGAGAGACGAGAGAAGTTTTATGTTCGTAGGCCCGCCGGTTCGCGCGGCGCTCGCAGCCAAACCATAGGTGAAACGGCGCGGGCGAAATGGCGGGGGATTAGTGTACACCTCGTCATGATTGGGGCGAGTCGGGTCAAAGACTGATACCGGGAATTTGTGGCGCCCGTAAATGCCCGTGGCGCTTGCGTTCCGGGGCGCCCCATACGGCCCCTTACGAGCGTGATGCGCCGCCCATGTAGCGCCGCAGCTGCCGTCTCATGTGGCGCAAGATGCGGCGTTGCGCCGCACCCCAGGACCCCTGCACCCCTGCACCCCTGCACCCCTGCACCCCGTACGCCGATCCCGCCCGCTCCGGGCTTACTCGAGCGCGGCGCCGCGCCGTTCAGGAATCAGAAAGAGGGTCGCGAGAATGTCCAGCACATAGATCGCCGCCAGCATGCCGAGCGCCGCGGTGAACGAGTAGCGGGCCGCCATCGCGCCGACCGCTAGCGGCCCGAAGCCGCCCACGGCTCGGCCGATGTTGAAGAGCACGTTCTGGGCGGTGGCGCGCGCCGCTGTCGGATAGAGCTCTGAAATGAGCGCGCCGTAGCCGCCGATCATGCCGTTCACGAACACGCCCATCGCCGCACCGCCAATCAGCAGCGCGAATGGCGTGCTCAGGTGCGCGTAGACGAACACCATCACCACCGCGCCCACCTGATAGAACAGGAACGCGGGCCGGCGCCCGAAGCGGTCGGCGGCCACGCCGAACAGCCAGATGCCGAGCGCCATGCCAGCGACGGTCGCGGCGGTCCAGAGGCCAGACTTCGTCAGCGAGTAGCCAAAGGATTTCGACAGGTAGGCGGGCAGCCAGATCATCAGCCCGTAGTAGCCGAAGTTCTGCACCGAGCAGAGCACCGCCACGCCGACGCTCGCGCGCGCCGTGCGGGCGTCGGCGACCAGCAGGCCGAGCGCGCGCAGCCATGCGCCACGCTCGTGCGCCGGCATCTGCGCTTGAGCCTGTGCAATGCGCGCCCGATGCGCGACGAATAGCTCCGGCTCCTCCACGCCCCGCCGCACGGCGAACGACACCACGGCGGGCAGGAGACCGATCGCGAACATGCCGCGCCAGCCAATCACGGGCAAAAGCCACGGCGTGAGCAGCGCCGCGGCAAGCACGCCCACTTGCCAGCCGAGCCCGACATACGAGGACGCCCGCGCGCGCAGCTGGGCGGGCCAAGCCTCGGCGACCAGCGCCATGCCGATGCCGAACTCGCCGCCGAGCCCAATGCCGGCAATCGTCCGGTACACGAGCAAGTCGGCGTAGCCGCGCGAGAGTGCGCATAGTCCGGTGAAGACCGCGAACACGAGGATCGTCCACGTGAGCACGCGCACGCGCCCAAAGCGGTCCGAGAGCAGCCCGAACACGATGCCGCCCACGACCGCGCCCACGAGCGTCCATGTGACGAGCGAGCCGGCCTCTCCACCCGAGAGATGCAGATCGGCGCTGATGGCGGGCAGCATGAAGCCGAGCATGAGCAGGTCGAAGCCGTCCATGGCGTAGCCGAGCACCGAGGCGATGAGCGCGCGCATGGCGTGGCCGCTCGGGTGCGCCGCATGGGCGTTTTCGCTCGTGTGCGGAATGGCGGCGGGCGCGATGGCGGTATCGGCGGGCGTGAGTCCCGAGGTCTCGGTAGGCGGTTCGGGGCGACGTGCGGGGCGAGGTTCGGGGCGAGAAGCGGCGGTCATTCGGACAATCCTCTATTGGGCGCGGGCCTGGCGAAAACCGGCGTGAGTTTACTGGCGGGCCGGCGCAGCCACAACCGCAACCGCATGGCCTGGCGCCGGGCATTCGGGCCGCCGTGCAGGCGGCCTGCGAGCGGCGCCTGCAGGCAGGCCGCGCCACGATCCCACCCTACAAATCCGGCGCACGCTGCGACAGACACCGTCAGCGCGACTCGTCGGCGAACGTCAAGTCGGGTAAAATACCGGGCTACGCGCGCAAGAGAAGCCGCCCGGAGCGAGCGAGTCGCCTGAAGCCAACTATCAGACGATCGACGCCATCCTGGCCGCGCATCGCGAGTTCCGACGCATGCCAACCGGATTCGCCGTGCCAGCGCCATTGGGCCCATGCGAGCGCCCGCCTCCCGCACTCACCTCATATCCAAGGATTCGCCCATGACAGGCTACGATCGCCAGACGATCTCTGACGCAACCGCGAAAATGCTGCTCGAAGTGAAGGCCGTGCACTTCAATGCCGAAAAGCCCTTCATCTTCACTTCCGGCTGGGCGAGCCCGGTCTACATCGACTGCCGCAAGCTGATCTCGTATCCGCGCGTGCGCCGCGGCCTGATGGAAATGGCCGAGGCCACCATCCTGCGCGACGTCGGCTACGAGCAGATCGACGCCGTGGCCGGCGGCGAAACCGCGGGCATCCCGTTCGCGGCGTGGCTCTCGGACCGCCTGATGGTGCCGATGCAGTATGTGCGCAAGAAGCCGAAGGGCTTTGGCCGCAATGCGCAGATCGAGGGTCTGCTCACCGAAGGCCAGCGCGTGCTGCTGGTCGAGGACCTGACCACGGACAGCCGCAGCAAGATCAACTTCATCAACGCGCTGCGCACCGCCGGCGCGCAGGTGAACCACTGCTTCGTGCTGTTCCACTACAACATCTTCAAGGAAAGCGTCTCGGTCCTGAAGGACATCGACGTCGACCTGCACGCGCTCGCCACGTGGTGGGACGTGTTGCGCGTCGCCAAGGAATCGGGCTACTTCGAAACGAAGACGCTCGACGAAGTCGAGAAATTCCTGCACGCACCGGCCGAATGGTCGGCAGCACACGGCGGCGCGACCTCGGCACCGCAGTAAGCCTGCTTACGCGGTACGCCTCGCTCACCCGCCAGCGCGCCCCGCTCAAGCAAAAAGGCCATCTGCCCGCAAGGGAGATGGCCTTTTTTCATGCCTCGCGCAACATCCTGCTGAGGCGCCGTGCACTCAAGACACGACTTCGCCGGCCGCGCCATCTTCGGGCGCATGCGATGAGAGATTGAGCAGGCCATTGCTCTGCGCGTACTGGAACAACTCGGAGTCGCGATCGAGCCCGAGCTTGCGCATGGCCGTGTTCTTCTGCGTACTGATCGTCTTGATGCTGCGGTTGAGCTTTTCGGAGATTTCCTTGATCGTCATGCCGGACACGAAAAGCCGCACCACTTCGAGTTCGCGCTTCGAGAGGATCACTTCCTCGTTCTTGCCACCGCTGTTGATGCGCAACGATTCGAGCGCAACCTTCACTTGCGGGCTCATATATTCGAGACCGCGGCTCACATGCTGCACCGCGAGGCCGATATGGCTCAGGTCGTCGGACTTGTGGACCACCGCGATCACGCCGAGCTCGCCCAGCCGCTTCAGGAGCGCCGCGTTTTCGAGCATCGTGAGGACGACGATGGGAATGTCCTGGAAGTTGCGGCGCAAATAGCCGATGAGCGGCAGGCCGTCGCCGTACTGGCCGCCCGGCATGGCGAGATCGGTCACGAGCACATCGCACGGCGTGGTCTGCAGCGCCTTGATCAGTTCGGTGGACTGACGGGCACGGCCGACGACCTGGATGCCAGGAAACTTGAGCAGCGCATGCTCCGCGCCGAACAAGATCACCGGATGATCGTCCGCGACTACGACCCTGATTGGCTGCTGCTGCATTACCCCTCCGTGGAGACCGTCCTGCTTGTCTTTCTTTCTGATCGGCTATCTGCCCGGGAAACCCCACACCCCCGATACGTCACTTCCTGTGTGGGCAGGAAAGCACGCGACTATAGCCGATTTCCCCGTGCGCACAGCCGTCAGGCGGCCAAAACGCGTTCGCTTAATGCCGTTATATTGAACGAAGTTCGATCCCGCGCACAATTCGAAACGAGCCGTCGGCGGTGTGTCACGCGCGTTTGACAAACATACAGGAGAACTGGACTATGCGCGCCTCACGCGACCTTGCCTGTCGGACTACACGTTCTGCGCTTCCGACTGTAAAGGGTGCGCGCGCCTTCAACGCGCGAACGATTTGCCGCCTCGGTGCAGGCCTCGTTGTCATCGCCCTGGCTCATGTGGATGCACACGCCCAAAGCACGTTCGCACTCAGCAGCACGAACTTTCGTGACGGCGCTCAGGCTGCCGCATCACAAGTGTTCAACGACAACGGCTGCACGGGCGCAAATCGATCGCCGCAATTGACATGGCGCAACCCACCGGCAGGAACGCGCAGCTACGCCGTCACGATGTTCGATCCCGATGCGCCGGGCTCCGGCTGGTGGCACTGGGCCGCAGCCAACATTCCCGCACACGTGAATGCGCTCCCCGAAAACGCCAGTGCCTCGGGCGCGCTCAAGCAGCTCGGCGCGCTAGAAGCGCGCAACGACTTCGGCGGCGCGGGCTATGACGGCCCATGTCCACCGCCGGGCAAGCCACACCGGTATGTCGTGACCGTCTATGCGCTAAGTGTCGACAAGCTCGCACTCGCCCCGGGCGCACCCGCGACTGTGTTCGATCACGCGATCCGCGGCGCCGCACTCGGCAACGCCCAGATCACGGTCACGTACGGACGCTGAAAGACGCTGGACACGCAGCTGCGGCTAACATGTCACGGCGCAGCCAGCGCTCCCCTCCTGTCGTCCAACCTTCTGTTGGAGCTTTTCATGTCTCGAATCGTCATTGCCTATCACAGCGGCTACGGCCACACGAAAAAACTTGCCGAGGCGGTGCTCGCCGGCCTGCAAGGCGCGGGCGCAGACGCGAAGCTGCTCGCCGTCGCCGAGATCGACGACGCTGGCTGGGCCGAGCTCGACGCCGCTGACGCCATTGTGTTCGGCGCGCCCACTTACATGGGCGGGCCGTCGGCCGACTTCAAGAAGTTCGCCGACGCAAGCTCCAAGGTCTGGTTCACGCAGAAGTGGAAGGACAAGATCGCCGCGGGCTTCACGAACTCCGCCACGATGAACGGCGACAAGTTCTCGACCATCCAGTATTTCGTGACGCTCGCCATGCAGCACAGCATGATCTGGGCGGGCACCGGCATGATGCCCGCGAACACGAAGGCGGCCACGCGCGACGACCTGAACTTCGTGGGCGGCTTCACGGGTCTGCTCGCGCAATCGCCCGCCGACGCCTCGCCCGACGAGGCGCCACCCGCCGGCGATCTCGAAACCGCGCGGGCCTTTGGCACGCGCATCGCCGCGGTCACGGCCCGCTGGCTGGCCGGGCGCGCCGCCGCGGCCTGAAAGGCGGGCGTCCGCGCGCTGTCATACCTTCTAAACGAGCCTCGCGCATAGTTAGCGCGAGGCCTTCGCGCCCCAAGGCTGCGGCCAGCGCCAGCCTTACGGGTTACTCCCGATTTTTTTCCACCGCTCGCCGCGCGTCGAGCCGCCATCGGTCTTAAAATATCGTTCCGGCGCCGCATGGATGAGCGCCGCGCGGCAAGATTCGCCCGCGCGGCAGGCAGCGTCCGCAATCCCCGAGTTTCAGAGAGACCGAGATGAGCACGAAAGTTTTTGTCGACGGACAGGAAGGCACGACCGGCCTGAAGATTTTCGAATACCTGTCGCAGCGCGCCGACGTCGAGATCCTGCGCATCGACGAAGCGAAGCGCAAGGACGTCGAGGAACGCCGCCGCCTCATTAATGCGTCCGACGTGACTTTCCTGTGCCTGCCCGACGTCGCCTCGCGCGAGTCGGCCTCGCTCGTCGAAAACGAGCGCACGGTGCTCATCGACGCGAGCACGGCCTTCCGCACCCACGCCGACTGGGCCTACGGCCTGCCCGAGCTGACCCACGCGCAGCGCGAGCGCGTGCGCAATGCCCGCCGCATTGCCGTGCCGGGCTGCCACGCTTCGGCGTTCGTGCTGGCCATGCGACCGCTCGTCGAGGCGGGACTCGTGGCGCCCGATTTCGCGGCGCACGCGTACTCGCTCACCGGCTACAGCGGCGGCGGCAAGAAGATGATTGCCGAGTACGAAGCCGGCGGCAACGCGAAGCTCATGAGCCCGCGCCCCTACGCGCTCGGTCTCACGCACAAGCATCTGCCGGAAATGGCGTTCCACGGCGGCCTGAAGGGCGCGCCCGTGTTTACGCCGATCGTCGGCCCGTTCTACAAGGGCCTTGCGGTGACGACCTATTATTCGCCGCAGCAGCTCACGCGCCGCGCGAAGCCCGAAGACGTGCTGGCGCTCTACGCCGAGTACTACGGTCGCGAAAAATTCGTGCGTGTGATGCCGTTCAACGCCGAAGCCAACCTCGACGAGGGCATGTTCGACGTCCAGGCGAACAACGACACCAATCGTGTCGACCTGTTCGTGTTCGGCAACGACGAGCAGTTTGTGACGGTCGCGCGTCTGGACAATCTGGGCAAGGGCGCCTCGGGCGCGGCGATCCAGTGCATGAATCTCGCCATCGGCGCGGCGGAGGACAGTGGCCTGAAGGCTTGAGGGCTCAGGCAAGCCGCCGGCACCTCTGCGGCAGCTAAAGTGAAAAACCCGGCACTGCAAAGCGCCGGGTTTTTTCGTTTATGGGCGGCGCTTGCGGCAGGCGCTAGCGCGCGCCGGATGGCTGCGGTGCAAGTCGTGCGGGCAAAAAAAAGCCCGCCATGTTTGGCGGGCTGAATCCATATCAGAGGAGACATGGAGGAGACAAGAAGAAGTATAGCGAACTACTTGGTGCGACGCAACATGTAAAGTAGTGCGGACCCTGAACGTTGCCAATAAGCAACAAAAACAGCCATCAGGATTACCCGGATAACGGGGCGCGGGTCCGGGAACCCCGGAATCTCGGCTGCGGGAGCCCGATGGGATCCTTGGCCAGCCTACTGGGCGACCATCGAGAGAATGAACGTCAGCTGGTCGAGCCCCACTGGCCGCACCAGGTGCACATCGAAGCCAGCGGCAAGCGCCTGGTCGCGATGGCGCGACTCGCCCCAGCCGCTCAGCGCGATCAGGAGCGGCGTGCGTGCGCCGCAGGCTTCGCGCAGCCGGCGCGCGAGGGCGGCCGGCTCGTCGTCGGGCGCGAGCGACAGCGCGACGATCGCCACGTCCGGCACGAAGCGCGCAGCGGCTTCGGCTGCGTCGTCGAGTGTTTTCGCCATGGCGGTCGCGTAGTTCAGGTCGGCCAGCAATGTGCCGAGCCCTGCCAGCGACTTCTCGTCATGATCGGCGATCAGGATGCGCGTCTCCATCCGCCGTCTCCATTCGCTCTGGTGTGCATCGTTCCCCGTCCGCTCGCGTGGCTCGACGCCTGGCCAGCAGGGGTCCTGGTTGTCCCACATTATCCGCCGCAGCCCGGCCGGGCTTTGTGCGTCAACGAGCAGTCGTCTGAGGATTTTGACCGGCGAGCCGGGCAGCTCGCGCCCTTGTTTGCACCCCGATTCGCAG
Source organism: Paraburkholderia silviterrae (assembly GCF_004353915.1). Taxonomy (GTDB): domain Bacteria; phylum Pseudomonadota; class Gammaproteobacteria; order Burkholderiales; family Burkholderiaceae; genus Paraburkholderia; species Paraburkholderia silviterrae. The sequence continues at coordinate 24,106 of NZ_SMRP01000052.1, forward strand.
CGACCGCGCCAACGCGATTCGCGACTTCGGTTGCCGCCCGGCTCTCGCGCCACTCAGGCGCGGCCCGCGCGGCGTGCCGCGACCTTGCCGAGCACCGCAAAGTCGCGCTCGCCGTCGCCGTGTGCAACGGCTTCGAGCAGGCTGTCGCGCAGCACGCTCGCGACGGGCAGCGGCGTCGCGACCGCGTCGGCCGCCGCCAGCGCGAGTCGCACGTCCTTCAGGCCGAGGCGCGCCTTGAATAGCGCCGGCTCGTAGCGGCCTTCCGCAATCATGCCGCCGTAGCCCGCGTACACGGGGCCCGGAAACGGCCCTGCCGTGACCACGTCGAGGAAGTCGCGCATCGCCACACCGTGGCCGCCAAGCAACGCCGCCGCCTCGCCGAGCGCCTCCACCGCCGCCGCCAGCATGAAGTTCGCGGCGAGTTTCATCACGTTCGCCTGCTGCGGCAGCGCGCCGATGCGCCAGGTCTTCTGGCCGATCGCGTCGAAGAGCGGCTGCACACGGTCGATGGCCTCGGCGGCGCCCGCCGCGATGATCGTGAGCTTCGCCGCCGCCGCGGCGTCGGGTCGCCCGAGCACCGGCGCCGCAATGTAATGCAGGCCGAGTTCGGCGTGCTCGCGCGCGAGCGTCTCGGCAAGCGCCACCGAAATCGTCGCCATGTTCACGTGAACGAGGCCGCGCGGCGCCTGCGCGAGCAGCGCAGCGTCGATCACCTCGCGCAGCGCCGCGTCGTCGGCGAGCATCGAAATCACGGCGTCGCCGGCAAACGCCCCGGCAGGCGTCGCAACCACGCGCGCGCCCGCGGCGGCCAGCGCCTGCGCCTTGGCCGGCGTGCGGTTCCAGACGCGCACCGTGTGTCCCGCCTTCAGCAAGTTGGCGACCATTGCGGCCCCCATTTCGCCAAGGCCGATAAAGCCGATATCCATCGCCTGCTCCTTGAGGAGACGCCCGGGTGGCGCCTGATGATGTCAAGCGGCAGTAGAGCACAGTGCGCGAGGCGCTGCAGCGAACCGCGAAGCCGCCGCGCCGCTCGTCCGGCAGCGCGCGCCAGGGACACAGCGGCAGTGCGATACTGCTGCCATGGTCACCGCCACTTTCCGCTTCTACGAGGAGCTGAACGACTTTCTCGCGCGGCCGCTGCGCCGGCGCGCGTTCAGTTGCCCGTGCGCGCGCAACGCCACGGCGAAACACATGATCGAGGCGCTCGGGGTCCCGCACACCGAAGTGGAGCTGATCCTCGTGAACGGCGAGTCGGTGGGATTCGAGCATCCGCTCGCGGACGGCGACCGCGTGGCCGTCTATCCGAAGTTCGAGGCGCTCGACATCCGGCCCTTGCTGCGCGTGCGAGCGAGCCCGCTGCGGGAGCTGCGCTTCATCGCCGATGCTCATCTCGGCGGCCTCGCGCAACTGCTGCGGCTCGTGGGGTTCGACACCGTCTACGACAACCATTTCGCCGACGAAGCCATCGAATCGCTCGCCGTGGCCGAGCACCGCATCGTCCTCACGCGCGATCGCGAGCTTCTCAAGCGGCGCAGCATCACGCACGGCTGCTATGTGCGCGCGCTCAAGCCGCGCGCCCAGCTCTACGAACTCTTCGAGCGGCTCGACCTCGCCGCGAGCGTGCAGCCGTTCCGGCTATGCCTCACGTGCAATGCGCCGCTGCGGCGCATCGCGCGCGGCGAGGTGCGCTCGCGCGTGCCCGATGGCGTATTCGAGCGGCAGACGCGCTTCGTCACCTGCGACGTCTGCGAACGAGTGTTCTGGGAGGGCTCGCACTGGCGGCGGATGCGCGCGCTGATCGACGACGTGGCCGGCACGCGCAGCGACGCACGCGACGCTCCGCCGCCAGCCGCGCAAGCCGGCGGACCGGCCGCCCAGCCCGATGAACGGCGCGACCCGGACGGCGACGCCCCCCCCTGATACGCATCGCGGCGATGGACGCGCGCAGGCGTTTGCGTACAATGCGCGCCACTGCCCAACCTCGGAGCCGAACCCATGGCCATGAAAAAATTCGACCTTGAGAAAAACAAGGCGCTGAAACTGATGCAATCGACGAACAAGGCCGGCCCCGACCGCTTCGGCAAGGGCTCGACGCCAGAGGCGCTCGACCGCCGCGAGCAGCGCAAGCTCGATCAGGCCGCGGGCCTCGTGCCGTTCGCGTGCAAGCTCAACGCCGATCTCGTGGCGAAGCTGAAGGCGCGCGCTGAAGATCATCCGCAAGGTCTGACCGGTCTTTTGACCGAGCTGCTCGAAGCTGGTCTCGCGCACGACGCCTCTTGAGCGCGACGCGCCGCGACACGCGTATGACGTGCGGGTTGAGTGCCCCATAGCCCGCCGCATGACGCATGACGCGCGAAAAACGGGGACAAAAAAACCAGAGCATCTGCTCTGGTTTTTTCTTTCCACTGCCCGCCTGCGGCTTCGTTGCCGCGCGGGCCGGATGGCGGGGCGCTTTACTGCTGCGTGCCCTTGTCGCTCGTGCCGGCGGCCGAAGCGGCTTCCTGCACGGGAGCGCGCTTGCCGTGGTGCTTGAGCTTCTTGTGCGTCTTCTTGGCCTTTGCCGGAGCGCTGGCAGCCGGAGCAGCCGCTGCGGCGCCCGATGCTTCCTGTGCAAAAGCTTGAGCCGAAATCAGTGCGACGGATGCTGCGATGAGCGAGGCGAGAATCTTTTTCATCTGTTGTTCCCCAAACCTGACGAGTATGACCGGCACGTTGTGAATTAGCTTTGCGATACGGCGAAACGGTCCGCTGGCCGATCTGGGCGGGCGATTCGCGCGAAGCAGTATTACGCAGCGTAGGCGGTTTGTCATCCGCAATTGGGCCAGTGTCTTGTCAGTGAGACATTTTCCTTTCAATTCAGATACGATCGAGGTTTCGCACGGCTGTTCGCCTTGCGCACCTGCCTCCCGCGGCAAAATCACGCCAAATCTGAGAATTCCGCTTGAAATCCGCCAACCACCACCTGCGCGCCAATCTGCTGATGCTGGCCGCCGCCATCATCTGGGGCTCCGCGTTCGTCGCACAGCGACTGAGCCTGGACACCATCGGCCCGTTCCTCTTCACCGGCCTGCGCTTCCTGCTGGGCGCGGCGGTCGTCTCGGCATTCGTCTTCGCAACGGGATACCTGCAGCGCATGCGGCAAGGGCGCGATCGCGTGGCCCCCGCGCGCCGGCTCGATGCTGCGCTGCTGCGCTCCGGCGCGTTGCTCGGGCTTGTGCTCGCCGTGGCCATCTCGCTGCAGCAAATCGGCCTGCGTTACACGAAGATCGCCAACGCGGGGTTCATCAGCTCGCTCTACGTCGTTATCGTGCCGATGCTGGGCGTGTTGCTGCGCCATCGCACCGGCCCCGGCACGTGGATCGGCGCGGCGCTCGCGGCGGCCGGGCTCTATCTGCTGAGCATCAACGAGCATTTTTCGATCATGTACGGCGACTGGTATCAGCTCGGCTGCGCGCTCGTTATCTCCATTCAGATGATGCTCGTGGCCCACTACGCGCCGCGTCACGATCCGCTCGCGCTCTCGATCGTGCAGTTCGTCGTCTGCGGGCTCGTCTGCCTCGTCGTTGGGGTCGCGCTCGAACCCATGCATCTCGCCGACATCGCCCGAGCGGCGCCCGCCATCCTCTACGGCGGCGCGCTTTCCGTAGGCGTGGGCTACACGTTTCAGGTGGTCGCGCAACGCGATGCGGCGCCCTCGCATGCCGCTGTGATCTTCAGCATGGAAGGCGTGTTCGCCGCATTCGCGGGCTGGGTCGTGCTTGGTGAGACGCTCAGCGCCCGCGCACTCGTGGGCTGCGCGCTGATGCTCGTGGGCTTGCTCGCCTGCCAGTTGTTGCCGGCTACGCGCGGACGCGTTCACGCGCACGAGACCCAGCCCTCGGAATCCGTTTGAATGCGCCGCGTAGATGCGCGGCCAATTACCGGAGTTTTGTCGAAGCCGATTTGACTCTGGTGCATACGCATAGCGTCGCCAGCGGGCGGCGCTTTTTTTTGGCTGCTTCCAGCGATTTCGTGCCGCATGTCGAGGGCGCTTTGTGCCTCCCGCGTGTGGATATCGCCGCGACAGGCAAGTTATCCACGGCAAGCTCTGGATAATCTGGGGACGACCCGGGGTACGAACTGTGGATCACTTCTTGATAACTTTGCATCGTCTATCGAAGAGCCAAAAGTTATCCGCGATGTTCGAAATGCATACAGCGATTGTCCGCATGCCTGTCCGGATTGCATCGAATTGAACCGAATAAGAAATACCGCGTTATCCACAGGAAATGCCACGGCTTGTTAACTATTACTACGTATACATATCTATATACATAACTCTTATTAGATAACTCACGCTGCCCGACGCAAGATCAGGATGCGGATGCATCGCGAGCGAGCGTCGCATCGACAAAACGCGGCAACCCTAGCAACGCGCGACGCGCAATGGAACGCTTGAGCTCCGCGCGACGCCCGGAAAAGAGCACGGTCTCGCTTGCCGACACCACCGCGCCGCGATGCATGCACGCCCATGCAAAGCTGTGCGTGGCAGGCGCTCCGCCCTCGTGCTCCGGCGCCAGCCACCCAATGCTTGCGAGCGCCACGTTCGCGTGCCCTGCGCGCTGCGCAAGCAGCGCTTCGGCTAGCGCGCGGGCGAGTGGCTCACCCGGCGGCGCATCTCCCTCTGCCGCTTGCGCAAGCGTGCCTGGCAGCCCCGCCAATGCCGTGCTCGTATGCGCGACGACGCCAATATCGAGGCACGCGTGAGCGCCCGCCACGTCGGCGAGCATGGCCGACAACGCTCCGGCGGTGCAGGTTTCGATGCTCGCGAGCACGAGCGCACGCGAGTGCAGATAGCCGACGATCTGCTTCGATATGTTCATGGTTCGTGAGGCCCTCTTGATTGCATCAAACGCCGCAGGCAACAAAAAAGGCGTGCGGCCGCCAGGCCAGCACGCCCTTGGGGGCGGTCCGTGCGCGGCTGAGCTAGCCGCCTTCCATCATCCGCTCGATGGCCGGTTCGAGGTTGCGCAAACCGACGGTCGCCGGCTCGTGCTCGACGACGCCAAAGAACTCCGTGCGGCGCGGCGCGGGATCGACGAGCATGTTGCGCGCATAACGGCCGTAGCGCGTGGGCGGCAGCAGCCGCTCGGGCGGAATCACTTCGAACGCCGTGCCTACGGCAATGAACAGATCGTCGTCGGTCATGGCCTGCTGAATGCGCCAGAGCGTCTCGTATTCGGGCGCGGCTTCGTTGAAGAACACGACGCCCGGCTTCACGCTGTCCACCTGGCCGCACGACGGGCAGGCAGCGCCGGGATCGAGCCCGGCGCCGCTCCTCGGGAAACGATAATCGCAGTCGGTGCAGAGCAGCGAAATCATGTCGCCGTGCAGATGCGTGACCTGGCGCGCGCCGGCCTGCTCGAGCATGTCGTCGATATTTTGCGTGACGAGGTGCACGCGCTCCGTGCCCCACGTGTTCTGCCACTGCGCGAGCAGGCGATGGGCATCGTTCGGGCACGCGTCCGCACACTCGGCGATGCGCTGGTTATAGAAGCGGAACACCGCAGGCCGGTTGCGGCGCCACGTGTGGTAGTTGCAGACCTCGTCGATGTTCGCGTGCGTCCAGATGCCGTTGCCGGTACGAAACGTCGAGATCCCGCTTTCCGCCGAGAGCCCCGCGCCTGAAAACACGTACAGACGGGGCAAGCGGCCCTCCTGACGAGCTTGCTGCCCGGATGGCTGTCGGGGTTGCTCCAAATCGGCCACTTTCATCTCCTGGATTCGATCGGCGCCATTATGACGCCGCGTCCCGTCTTGCGGCAGTGGGCGGCGGCACGTGCGCGATCAAACCGCGTGCAACGGAATTTTTACAGACGGTTACAGCAGAGCGTATGCCGTATCACCTTGGAGCGATTCCATTCTCTAGTATCCCGCCATCCACGGACGCATCGCCGCGTCCGGACACATGAATACAAAGGACGAGGAAGCACCATGAAACGCGCACTGATTCTTTCCGCTCTGGGAGTGGCCCTCGCCGCAGCGTGCGGCCAGGCGTCGGCGCATACCGACCTGAGCGTCATGCTCGGCGTGCCTGTTGCGCCGGTCTACGCGGCGCCGCCGGCCGTGGTCTACGAGGACGCCCCGGTCGCCTACGCGGCGCCTGCTTACGCCGCACCTGCCTACGGTTACGGCTATGGCTATGGTTACCGCGGCGATGACGACTGGGACCACCGTGATCACGACCACGGCCGTCATCGTGGCTGGCACAAGCACCATCACGACGACGACGACGAGTAATAAGGCGGGAGATTGGGGCGCGTCGCAAACGCGCCCCGAGATGCGGATGTCTTGAGGGATGCGGGAGCGGTGAGGTCTGCCGAGTGCGCGGCGATGTTCGCCGCACCCTCGCCGCTTACTCCACCGTCACCGACTTCGCGAGGTTGCGCGGCTTGTCCACATCGGTGCCGCGCGTGCAGGCCGTGTGATACGCGAGCAACTGCAGCGGCACCACGTGCAGGATCGGCGAAAGCAGCCCGTAGTGCTCCGGCATGCGGATCACGTGGATGCCCTCTTCGCTCGCGATATGCGTATCGGCATCGGCGAACACGTAGAGGTGGCCGCCACGCGCGCGCACTTCCTGCATGTTCGACTTGAGCTTCTCCAGCAGCGCGTCGTTCGGCGCCACCGTCACCACCGGCATGGCCTCCGTCACCAGCGCCAGTGGCCCGTGCTTGAGCTCGCCCGCCGGATATGCCTCGGCGTGGATATACGAGATTTCCTTGAGCTTGAGCGCGCCTTCGAGCGCGATCGGATAGTGCAGCCCGCGCCCGAGGAACAGCGCGTTTTCCTTGCGCGCGAACTCCTGCGACCACGCGATGATCTGCGGCTCCAGCGCCAGCACGCCATTGAGCGCCGCCGGCAGGTGGCGCAGCGCCTTCAGGTACGTCGCTTCCTGCTGCGCATTCACATGACCGCGCAGCTTGCCCAGCGTCACCGCGAGAATGAACAGGCCCACGAGCTGCGTCGTGAACGCCTTGGTCGACGCCACGCCAATCTCGCGCCCCGCGTGCGTGAGGAACTTCAGTTCCGTGAGGCGTACCATCGCGCTCGACGCCACGTTGCAGACCGCGAGCGTGTGCTCCATGCCGAGCGACTGCGCATGCTTGAGCGCCGCGAGCGTGTCGGCGGTTTCGCCCGACTGCGAGATCGTCACCACGAGCGAACGCGGATTGGGCACCGACTCGCGATAGCGGTACTCGCTCGCGATCTCGACTTCGGTGCGGATCTTCGCGACCGATTCGAGCCAGTACTTCGCGGTCAGCCCCGCGTAGTAGCTCGTGCCGCACGCGAGAATGAGGATGCTGTCGATGCCCTTGAACACCTCGCCCGCGTTCTCGCCGAACTGCACGGGATCGAAGGCGACATCGGCGGGAATCGTGTCGGAGATCGCGCGCGGCTGCTCGAAGATCTCCTTTTGCATGTAGTGGCGATACGGGCCGAGCTCGACCGCGCCGCTATAGGCCTGCACGTCGCGCGCCGGGCGCTCGGCGGGGTTGCCCGCGCGATCGACGATGCGCACGCCCTCGAGCGTGACCTCGCAGATGTCGCCCTCTTCCAGATAGCTGACGCGGTTCGCGCTGCCCGCGATGGCGAGCGCGTCCGAGGCGATGAAGTTGCCACCCTCGCCATAGCCCACCACGAGCGGCGAGCCCGCGCGCGCGCCCACCACGGTGTGCGGCTGGTCCTTGTGCACCACGCCGATCGCATACGCGCCCGAGAGCTGCTGCACGGCTTCGCGCACGGCAGCGAACAGGTCGCCCTTGTACAGGCTGTGGATCAGGTGCGCGATGACTTCGGTGTCGGTCTGCGAGACGAACTCGTAGCCCTTGCCGCGCAGCATCTCGCGCAGCGACTCGTAGTTCTCGATGATGCCGTTGTGCACGATCGCCAGCGCGTTGCTCGAGAAGATCGGGTGCGCGTTGTTCACCGTGGGCGCGCCGTGCGTGGCCCAGCGCGTGTGTGCGATGCCCGTGACGCCTTCGAAGCGCGTCTCGCGCGCCTGCTCGTCGAGCTCGGCCACGCGCGCGACGCTGCGCACGCGCTGCGGGCCTTCTGCGGTGACGATGGCCACGCCGCACGAATCGTAGCCGCGGTATTCGAGCCGCCGCAGACCTTCGATGAGAACGGGAACGATATTACGAAGCGCAACTGCGCCGACGATGCCGCACATGGAGTTCGGTCCTTTGCAATGAGAGGCGGGGCGCCGCGCTGCGATTGAGGTTCACGCGCGCGGCGCCCGGAAAGTCCTGCCGTTCAGCGTTTCTTTCAGCGTTTGTGCTTCACCGGCCGAACGTAGCCGGTTTTCGCGATCTGGGTCTTTTCGTTGAGCACGAGCGTGTCTTCGGGCACGTCCTTCCACACCGTCGTGCCCGCCGCGATGGTCACGCCGCGACCGACTCGCACGGGAGCGACGAGTTGCGTATCGGAGCCCACGAACACCTGATCTTCGATCACCGTGCGGTGCTTGTTCGCGCCGTCGTAATTGCAGGTGATGGTGCCCGCGCCGATGTTCACGCCCGCGCCCACGTCGGCGTCGCCCACATAGCTCAGGTGGTTGGCCTTCGAGCCGTGGCCGATGTTCGCGTTCTTCACCTCGACGAAGTTGCCCACGTGCACTTCGTCGGCGAGCTGCGCGCCGGGGCGCAGACGCGCGTAGGGCCCAAGCACGGCCTGCGCGCCAACCGTTGCGCTCTCGATGTGCGTGTAGGCATCCACGCGCGTGCCCGCGCCGATCACGGCGTCGCGGATCACGCAGTTCGGGCCGATGCGCACGTTATCGGCCAGCGTCACCTGGCCTTCGAACACGCAGTTCACGTCGATGAACACGTCGCGCCCGCAGCTGATCGAGCCGCGCAGGTCAAAGCGCGCGGGGTCCGCGAGCGTCACGCCGGCCACGAGCAATGCGTCGGCGGCGTTGCGCTGGTACACGCGCTCGAGCTCGGCGAGCTGCTGCTTGCTGTTCACGCCGAGCGTCTCCCACTCGGCGTCGGGCTGCGCGGTGACGACCGGATGGCCCGCCGCGATTGCCGCTTCCACGACGTCGGTGAGGTAGTACTCGCCCTGCGCGTTGTCGTTGCCGAGTGCCGCGAGCCAGCCCGCCAGCGGCGCGGTGGGCGTCACGACGATGCCGGTGTTGATCTCGTCGATGAGGCGCTCGTCCTCGCTCGCGTCCTTCTGCTCGACGATGCGCAGCACCTGGCCGGTCGCGCCGCGCACGATGCGCCCGTAACCGGTCGGATCGTCGAGCGTCACGGTGAGGATGCCGTAGCCCGTCTTTTGTCCGTCTTGCCCGGCGTTGGCCGCGGCGTCGGTGAGGCGCTTGAGCGTGGAGGCGCGCGTGAGCGGCACGTCGCCGTAGAGCACCAGCGTGGGCTGATTCGCATCGAGCAACGGCAGCGCCTGCGCGAGCGCGTGGCCGGTGCCG
>NZ_SMRP01000053.1 GCF_004353915.1 Paraburkholderia silviterrae
CGGCACCGGCCACGCGCTCGCGCAGGCGCTGCCGTTGCTCGATGCGAATCAGCCCACGCTCGTGCTCTACGGCGACGTGCCGCTCACGCGTGCCTCCACGCTCAGGCGCCTCACCGACGCCGCGGCCAACGCCGGGCAAAATGGACAAAGCGGACAAAAGACGGGCTACGGCATCCTCACCGTGACGCTCGACGATCCGACCGGGTACGGGCGCATCGTGCGCGGCGCGACCGGCCAGGTGCTGCGCATCGTCGAGCAGAAGGACGCGAGCGAGGACGAGCGCCTCATCGACGAGATCAACACCGGCATCGTCGTGACGCCCACCGCGCCGCTGGCGGGCTGGCTCGCCGCACTTGGCAAGGACAACGCACAAGGCGAGTACTACCTCACCGACGTCGTGGAAGCGGCGATTGCGGCGGGGCATCCGGTCGTCACCGCGCAGCCTGATGCTCAGTGGGAGACGCTCGGCGTGAACAGCAAGCAGCAGCTCGCCGAGCTCGAGTCCGTGTACCAGCACAACGCCGCCGATGCGCTGCTCGCCGCCGGCGTGACGCTCGCAGACCCCGCGCGCGGCGACCTGCGCGGCTCGATCAGCTGCGGGCGCGACGTGTTCATCGATAAGGACATCGATTCACTATTGGAACCCGCCGAGCCGTTTCCGCCAAATTGACAGCGCCGGGCGCGATGCGCGCACGCACAGCCGGGCGCCGCCGCATTCACGGGCCTTTCGCGGCTTTGGCGAACGCCTCGGCGAGTTTGTCGAAATGGCGCAAGGCCGCGGGCGTAAGCTCAATCTGCTTGCGGCGCGCGTCTTCGGTGTCGGTGAGTTGCAACCATCCCTTGTCGCGCATCGATGTGATGCGCGCGTGAAGCGTGGCGGGCGAGCCAAGCTGGCTTTGCGCCATCATGTCCCGGACCGATAGTCGGTCTTTGGTTTGCGCCGCGCGTGCCACGAATTCGAGAATTCGCTCTTCGAGCGGGTCCAGACCAGGCAGCGCCGGCAAACCTCGCAGCGCTTCGGCCAGTTGCAGAAATCGCAAATAGATATCAGCGGGACGTGTCATTGCTCGCGCGCTATTGAACAAAGGGCTCGCGTAGCGACACGCGGGCGCGTTATGATCCACTCGATCATAACCATGAGAGAGCAGTTTACCGGAATGTCCAGCTTACGGTTACATTTCTTGTCTATAACCGGCACTGTGATAGCGTTTGTGGTGTCGCTATGGATCAATCAGCTGGTTTTCGCGGATACGTCGTTTGTACGCGGCGTCAACTGGATATATCTTCCATCAGGCATCCGCCTGTTGAGCACACTGCTCGTTGGAGTCGACGGGTTCATTGGCTTGCTGGTCGGCGGTCTGCTGATGGACTTTCTTTATTGGTTTCCACATGACCCGGTGCGCGCCATTGCGGGAGCGATTTTTGGTTCGCTGGCGCCGTACCTGGTCTACAGGCTCGCACTGGAGCGCTACAACCTGCGCGCTTCGTTGACGAATCTCACCCCGAAGCGGCTTCTTATATTGGCCGTCGCTTATTCGATTGCAAATCCCTTGCTGCATCACATCTGGTTTGCACTACAAGGGGATACGCATAACTTTATCGAAAGCTTCGTCATGATGTTTGTGGGCGATCTCTCAGGGGCGCTGATCATGCTGTACATCATGAAGGGAATGTTGGCCTTATTGCCGAAACAGCCGGGCAGTTCGCACCTTACGAACGGAATGTTCAGCATCCGGTTGGCACTCAACAGCGCCTATGACAATCAAATCAGGTAACGAGGCACTTTGCTGTCGTGTCTGCCAAGGTGCAATGGGTTTCTGCCTGGCGCGAGAAGGGTGCGGGCCGCATGCTAACGCAAAAGTGCTCCACGTTTGATTTCCAGTTGAGCGATCATTTGCTGAAGCACTTTCTCTGTCTGTGCGGGCAAGGTTAAAAATCTGAAGCCAAGGATGAATAGTTTCCCGCCGCCAGGGTGCGGCCGAGGGGAGACAAGTTGCAGATCCAAACTAACGCTTCCATGATCTTTGAGGTGAAGGAGAACATTATTCAGCGTTAGACCCACTTCGAGGTTTGCAATATTTTCGTCCTGTGTCTTCAATGCCACTCCACCGAGCGACAGGTCATACACATCAAGGCGGAAGGGTTGACCATCAGGCAACTTGCCGCTGCAAAAATACGGGTCGACCGTGGGCGTTTCAACCCGAAAATATTCGCGCCGTTGCATGCGGAAAAGCACTTTCGGGAGCGCGACTTCGAAAGCAGGCGCATTATCGAGCGAGACTTCGCATGGCGTACCCGTCGTGAACTCGATTCTCACGCCGTCCGGTGATGCGCCAAAGCGCAGTTTGTGCGCTGCCAGCACGGCGCCGTTCATGGGGCGCAAGGCGCCATGGTCGAATATGAATGTTTTGGAATCGGTGTCGACATGAAGCAGGCGCGTGACGATCTGGCCGTAGCCGTAGTCAACCGTCAGGAAGTCCTGTCTCGTAGCGAGCTCACGTAGAAACGTGCCAATTTCGAGTGAATTGCGTAAGCCGAAATCGGTGCTGTCCGTCGGCTCCGCTTCGCCTGTCATGGCCAATTGTCCTAAAGGACTTTCTTCGAATAATCTGGCGCTGGGGGCAGAAAGGAGATGACGTAGTTTGCGCAGCACGATAGAAATTGATGACGGTTTTGGGCGTCCGGCGGTACGCCGTATCGGTCAGGCTTGTGGCGGTTCGCCGAAATTTCGATGTGCGTACTTGTGCGGTCCGGTCATGCAATCGCGAAGCGTCCCCAGACGATCATGAAAGTCCCGCCAGTCAACGGCGAGTAACGGGATCGTCGGATCGCCGCGTGAGGCGTACGAGAAGAACCGCATCCACCCGTCGAGGAACGCATTGCTGTTCGGGCGAAGCAAGCAGGGCGGCCTTGCAACATGGGGATAATTCAGGTTTGGAAACGACGGGAGTTGGGCTTGAAGCGATGTAGCAGGGCGCTCGTCTGTGACATCGCCACCAGAGTCTTGTCCGCCAAGATAACGCTGAACGACCTCGCTCACAGCATTCGTTGAAAGCTCGATAAATGACACATGTACGTCGTCCAGAATCCTGGACGCGATAGCCCGCTCCGCCAAATCGATTGTGACGCGTTTGAGCGCTACCGTCCTGGCGTAGTCAGGCAGCGCACGAAATGTTGCCTCACCGTGGCGCAACGCATCTTGATAGAACGGATAGCGCGCGAGCCACGGGTCGGCAGCACGACCAATCGGCTGACGCGCTGTATCTAACCCATGGCTCTGGGCAACGCGCTCCATTCCGGCGATTTCTCTCAGGTTCATTGTTATGAAAACTATAACGATATGCCGGTGAGTTGGCAAGGGCTGCCGCCTGATTTAGCGCCTATACCCAGGTTGTCGGTCACGTCTCTACGAACTTTAGGGACACACGTTTTCATCGGGCTTTCAGTTTCGTGTCGTTCTGCGTATCATGGCGCAACGCGTTACCGCAACAAAGCCTTAGCGGGTCGCAAGCATGGCGGGCAGCAACGACCCGTTAAGCCCGCTGGTGACATACTGCTCACCGTCTGCGCGGCCGGCATCCGCGCCTCGATGAAAGGCCGCTGAATCGCTTTCAGGATTCGCCCATTGCGCGCCGGCAATGCGCGGATAAATCAGGGCAATGGCGAGGCAGCCAGCGTCCATTGCCACCGCCTGATCGGCGATCGCCCATGCCGTGCAGATGGCCGCAGAAAATCCGTACAGGTAGCCGGCAAGCGTTGCCGTCATATCAGCGCTCAAGCTGTGGGGCTGATATTCACTGCGCATGATCGCGCTAAGGCCCAATGTGGCGACAATGGAGGCGATCTGATGGGCCGAAGCGCTGGAGTCCGATTGGGCCGCCGCCTTGTTCGCGCGAAACCATGAGCCGTTCATTGCCGTCCCCGATTGATTTTGGTGTCCGCGCAATGCATGCTGTCACGGCACGGGTTCAATATGGAGACTGTCCGGAAACAGTTCTGTTCGGTGGTGAACGTCTGAGCGCAGGTAAGCTCTCCAGCCCGGCAGGCCGCTCTGGCTGAGCGGTGTCGTCGGAACAGGAAACGGAGTCGGATGTGGCCTGAAGATGACAAGAACGCAAAAGATCCGGTCCGTTTTTTTCGCCAGTCGCATCTGGCGAATCGCCTCGACATCCTCGCTGATTGTCGGTTCCTGCGCGTTGATTGCAATTGTCATGGTTGGCCTGTGCGGTCTCGTCCTCTATCAGGGGCGGCTCGATGCACTGAGTCACACGCGCGATACCTTGCACGACATCTCCTTGATCGCTCAGCGCGATATCGAGCGCAATTTCGAGTTATACGAGTTGTCGCTACAGGCGGTTGTCGACGGACTGCAACAGCCCGAGGTGATGGCGTTGCCTCCGCATCTGCGCAGGCAGGTGCTGTTCGACCGGGCGGCCAGCGCCCGATACCTTGGCTCGATGCTGGTGCTCGACGCCGCGGGCAATATCGTCATGGACTCCGCGAGCGATACCCCACGAGCGGGCAACTTCGCCGACAGGCCTTACTTTGTCGTCCAGCGCGACCATCCGGATGTGGGTCTCTATATCAGCGACCCGTACCAGTCGCGTCTGCGTGGCGGCGAGCCCAGCATTGCCCTGACACGACGGCTCTCCCATCCAGACGGCTCGTTCGCCGGGATTGTGCTGCTGTCCGTCAATCTCGAGTACTTCCATAAGCTGTTCGCCGGACTGTCGCTTGGCCCACACGGCTCGATGTCACTGATTGGCCGCAACGGGATCATGATCATGCGACAACCCTACGATCTCAAGATTGTCGGGCGCAGCATCAGGGGAGCCAGTACCTACCGGCACTTCCTGGCCGCGCCGGAGGGCAGCTTCAGCGAGACTGCGTCCATTGACGGCACGCGCCGGCTTTACTGGTTCTCGAATTTCCCGCGCTATCCGCTCATCATCATGGTGGCGGCAGCCGACCAGGACATTTACGCGGCGTGGCGCCGGCGCACGCTGTTCATTGGTTCGTTGATGCTCGCGTTCGGCTCTGCCTTTGTCGCCCTGTCGATGCTATTGGGCGTCCAGTTGCGGCGCCGCATGCGGGCGGAATCGGAACTGCAACTCCTCGCGCGGACCGATGGATTGACCGGCCTGAACAACCGGCGCAGCCTCGGCGAAATACTCGAACAGGAATGGCGCCGCGCGCGGCGCAATCGTAGTGTGATGTCGCTGCTATTTCTCGATATCGACCGGTTCAAGGCCTACAACGACGCGTATGGTCATCAGGCTGGCGACGATGCTCTCGCGGTGGTGGCGCGCTGCATCAGCGCAAGCATTCGCCGTCCGGCCGATACGGCGGCCCGCTACGGCGGGGAGGAGTTCGTGGTCGTGCTTCCCGAGACACCCGCGTCGGGTGCTACGGAAATTGCGGAACGGATCCGCAGCGCGATCGCCGGGTGCGGGATCGAGCATGCGGGTAGCGAATACGGACGGGTGACGGCGAGTATCGGCGTGGTCAGCCGGGTGCCTGAGACCGATGACGACCTGAGTGCCGCGATCAAGGCCGCCGACGAGGCACTGTATCAGGCGAAAACCAGCGGCCGCAACAGGGTGTCCCAGTACGAGCCGTGACAGTGTCATCGCGATACTTGCGGGGCAGGGCGCCATCGCGACACAAGGACGAATGCACCGGTTCGTCGACGCACGTGCCTCCACTTATCTTGTCGTTCGACGTCGACCGTTGCGGCATGGACGATTCCGATAGGTTCCCGTAAGATAGTCCGCCGCCAGGCCCACTATGCGGCGTTCGCGTCAACTTCAATAAAGTCGTCTATGGATGATTTGCTGCGCCACTACGAACGGGAGCTGACGCTGCTTCGACAGAGCGCGCGGGCGTTCGCCGAGCGCTATCCCAAGGTTGCGAGCCGCTTGCCGCTGACCAACGGGGCCGACGGCGGCAGTGACGATCCGTCCGTCGAGCGCCTGTTCCAGTCGTTCGCATTGATCGCCGCGCGGGCGTCGCAAAACATCGAGAACGACTACCCCGAGTTCACCACCGGACTCGTCGAGGCGCTATATCCGCACTATCTGCGGCCGTTTCCGTCGTGTTCGATTGCGTGTTTCGAAGTGGACAGTAGCCGGGCGGCGCAAATGTCCACGTCGGTCGTGATTGCGCGTGGAACTCAGCTCTATAGTCCGCCGGTACGCGGGGTAAAGGTATTTTTCCGCACCGCCTTCGACGTCACGTTGTCGCCGCTCCAGGTGAGCGGCGCCCGCTTTCAGGGGATCGCGCAGGCGCCGCAGTCGTTGCGTTTGCCGCCCAACGCCGGCGCGCAGATTTCGATCTCGTTCGCCATTCAGTCGGCGCACGCGTGTGTTGCCGATCTGAAGCTCGATTCGATCCGCCTGTACGCGCAGGGCGAGCCGCTCTTCAGCGCGGCGCTGCGTGACGCATTGTCGATTCACGCACTGTGCGCGTATGTCGAACCGGCGCACACCGGCCGCTGGATCGCACTCGATCGCGTGCCGTTCTCGGCGCTCGGGATGGCGCGCGACGAAAGCCTGATGCCCTGGCCGGAGACCGTCGACACTGCGTATGCGCTGTTGACGGAATTCTTCGCTTTCCCGGAAAAATTCGGCTTCTTCGATTGCGATCTGCGCCAGGCCGGCCGTTTGGGCGGCCGCGCGTTCACGCTGCATCTGCTATTGAAAGACATTCCAGCCGACTCGGAGGCCGCCCGCCTGCTCGAATCGCTCGGCCCGCAGCACCTCGTGCCCGGCTGCACGCCTGTCGTCAATCTGTTCGAAGCACGGGGCAAGCTGGGCAAGCGGCTCAGCGCGTCGTCTGTCGCCGACGCTTATCCGCTCCTCGTGGACGAGCAAAACGCGCATGCCTACGAGGTGTATTCGGTCGATTCGGTATCGCAAGTGAGCGAGACGCCGCAAGGCGAAAAGGTGACCGAGTATCCCGCGCTTCACTCGCTGCTTCACGACCCGCGCGCCACGCTGTATTGGCGCACGCATCGCGACGCGCTGATGGCGCGCAGCCAGCCGGGCCATGAGCTTGCGCTCGGATTCGTCGATGAGCGGATCGAGCCCGTGTCGCCGCCAAACGGATTGGGCTTCAAGCTCACTTGCACGAATCGCGATTTGCCGGAGCAACTCGCTCACGGTGCGGCGGCCGGCGATCTATTGATCGAGGGCGGCACGCTGGCCCGGCGCATCGCGCTGTTGCAGCGGCCAACGCGGCCGCTGTACTTCCGGCACGATCGTGGCGCGCTGTGGCGGCTGATTTCGCAGTTATCGCTCAACCCCCATCTGTTGAACGCGGGGCCCGAGCCCATGCGCGATTTGTTGCGGCTGCACGATATGACCGGCTCGCCGGTCTCGGCCCGGCAGGTCGAAGGCGTCGTCGACGTGGCCGAGCGGGCCGTGATGGCATGGGTCGCCGCCAAACCCATCGCCCGTGTCGTGCGCGGCCTCGAAATACGTGTCACGGTCAACGAGAGCCATTTCGCCGAGACGGGGCTGAACGTTTTCGCGCAACTGCTCGACGCGCTGTTGAGCGTGCATGTCGCGAGCAACGGCTTTACCGAGCTGGTTTTGCTGTCGAGCAGCGACGGCACGGAACTGTTGCGCTGCCCGCGCCGCTCAGGGCGCGGCCATCTCATCTGATCGGGCCAACCTGGCCGGGCCGTCCTGGCCGGGCCGTCCTGTCGCACGAGGCTCGCGCGGCGCTCACGCGGTGAGCGCAACGGCCTGAGGCGGCGGCGGGCTCACGAGCATCACGCCGCGCGCGCTCGCATCGGCGTTCGAGAGCGCGAAAGTCGGCTGCTGCTCGCCAAGGCTGTGCGCGCCGGCCACTGCAACCGCGCTCAATGCCAGCACCGCATGGCTCTCTCCGTTGGCGAAGCCCAGGTGCAGGCAGCGCCCGTCCGTTTCCGTCTCCGGCCATCGCGCTTCCACCACGCTCGTGACTTCCGCGCGCCGGCTATTACGTTGATCGGCGTCGCTGACGAGTGCGCACGATGCGATCTCCAGTCCGGGCAGCGCGGCTTGCTCGCGTGCCGCGTCGAGCAATTGCGCGAGGGTCTCGCCGCGCTGCTGCGCCGGCTGCTCGATCGGGCCGGCGAGCTGTGCCGTGACGAGGCGGTGAAGGTGCGCGGCCGGAACCATGGTCGCCGCGGCCGGATGCGCGAGCAGCAATGCGCAGGCGCCTTCGCCGAGGACGTGGCCATCAGGATGCTTTTGCTCGTAGAGCTGGCCGAGATTGTCGAGTGTGTCCACGGTCTGCTGGCCGAGCGACGAGTCCAGCGCCACCAGAACGTGCCGTGTGGCAAGGGGCTGCTGTTGGAGCGCGACCGTCAAGTCGTCCAGTGCCGTTAGCGCCTGCACGGGATCGGCTACGCACATCAGGCGCACGCGCTCCATGCGAGGCATCCAGCGTTCGCGTGCGAGGTGCGCATCGAGCCACGCCGCGAGCGTTGGCGCGAGCGCTTGCCAGCGCTGCGGAAGCAGCAGATGCAGCTTGAGCGATGCCGCTTCCCGTGCCGCGCTGGCTGGCGCGTTCTCGCCGACGCCGCCGAGTTCGACGGCCTGGCGCTCCATCAACTCGTCGAGCGTTTCGGCGGCGAGCAGCAGTGCGCGCCGGTGTTCGTCGTGCAGCGCGTGCGCGGTGCCGTCGGGCAGCAGGCTTTCGTCGAACTGGTCGAGCTCGAGCGAAGCGATGCCGCTGGCAAAAATCTTCACGCCGTCCTGACGCATCAGTTCGGGGTGCAGACCAATCACGCTCGCCTCGCGCGCGGCGTTGCCGACTTCTTCGGGCGTGATGCCGGCTGGCAAGCGCAGACTGCTGTCGAGCAGCGCCATCGTCCACTGCCGCGCGGCCGCTTCGCTGGCGGCCGGCGTGGATGGCTCGTCGGCCGCCCGGGTGGCAGCGGCCGGCCGCGGTCTCGCCGGGCCGAGCGCCCTGCGCGCAAGCACGACGCCCGTGGCGAGCAGGGCGGGCAAGGCGAGGCCATACAGCAGCAGATCGAGCGCGCTTGGCACGTGCCAGGTCGTCTTCCAGTACAGGAGCGCGACGACCCACACCGCGACGAAGACGGCGGCGATCGACAGGACGGTGCGCAGCGTCGAACGCTGGCTCAGGCTTGCCCCGGTGGCTGCGCGTGCCATGCTCATGCGCCGCCGGTGCCCGCGCCGGTGCCCGTCTGGCTGGCGATCAGCGTCGCGCCGCAAGCGGTTTTGTAACCGTCGCGCGCCACGGCTTCGTTTTCGACGATGGCCGTATCGTCGCCTTCGGTAATGTGATTGGGGCCGTGAATCGGGCAGCTCACCTTGTCGTTGCGGCGCGCGATATGTTTGCCGGCGATTTTGGCGTTCACGGCCGCACTCGTGACGGTGCCGCCGTGACTGTGTTTGTCGCCGAGGACAATGAATGGACGTGCCATGCGCTGGTTTCCCCTTTTTGTTCTATCCGTTCAAATGACGAATATTGGACGGGCCGGATTGACTGAAACGGATCGCCCTGATTTTACTGGTTAATGCCAGCCGCAGGTGATATTCAAATCGCATCAAGGTCTTCCGGTTTTAACAATTCAGCCGCTGTGGCCAGGGTTTTCTTATAGCGTAAATATCGCAGCCTCATTTAAAATATCGCACCGAAAACGGGGGCGTAGTGCATTCCCAAGTCCGTATTTATTCACGCGCGCGGCCAGGGGCGGTCATATTGACCGATTATAGGATCCTGTTTTCTCGATGCGGCAATATGTACTTAAAAAGCGGTCGTAACCGGAGAGCGGGGCCTTCATGAGCGTTAATGCACAATACACGTCCTTGTTTGGCGCATTTAATCGCCGGTATTCGCTCGAGGGGGCCGGGCCGCTTTCGGCCATGCAGATAGAGCGCTGGTCCGGCCATGAAGGACTTTGCGATAACTATCGGTGGGATATATATGCATTGGCAACCAGTCCGGCACTGGACCTGGAAGCCATGCTCGGTCAGCGTGCCACGATCCGCACCGCATTGGGCGACGGTACGTCCGCCACACGCAGCGGTCTCGTGGCCGAAGCCGAATGCGTCGGCTATGACGCCGGCCTGGCCCGCTACCATCTGCAACTGGTGCCCTGGCTCGCGGCGCTGACGCATGGCCGCGACGAGCGCACCTTCGTCAACCGGTCGGTGGCCGAGATACTGGAACAGGTCTTCGCCGATTACGGCGCGATCGCGCGCTGGCGCTTCACGACCGACGCGAACCAGCGCATCGAGGCATTGGGCGCGAGCGAATACGTCGTCCAGTACCGCAGCCATAGCCACTACGATTTCGTGCGCCATCTGCTTGCTGCGGCGGGCCTCGGCTTTTGCTTCGTCGAAGAAGCGGATGCGCCGTCCGGTCATACCTTGCTGATCTTCGACGACAGCACCCAGCTTCCCGAAGACGATACGTCCGCGCGACTCGGCGGCGTGCCGCAACGCCGGAGCGACATGACAACGGCTGCGGACGACATGATCCTCGGCATGGGGCAGTCGCTGTCGCTCACGGCCGACCGTCTCACGCTGATCAGCAGCGACTATCGCAGCAACCAGTCGACCACGGCGGCGGCCAGCATCGGCCGTCCCGGCGGCAGCCGCGAACTGTACGACGACGTCGGGCCGCAAGCGTTCACGAGCCTGCGCGAGGCGGAAAACACCGCTCGCCGGCAGGCCGAGGCCATCGTTTCGGCGGCGCGTTTCTGGACCGGCTACAGCACGTTGCGCACCGCCACGTCGGGCCGGGCGCTACGGCCAACCCATGCGCTGTGGGCACAGGTGGGCGGCGGCACGCAGGTGCCCGACGCGTTCTTGCTGAGCGCGGTGCAGCATGTCGGTGTCAATGACCTGCCGCAGACGGTCATGGCGGCGGTCGAGCAAACTCTCGGCGGGCTGCCGGGCGCGGATCTCGATCCACGCGTGCTCAAGCAGGCCCAGAGCGGCGGCTATGCGAACCGCTTCGAGGCGGTGCCGCGTTCGCAAGCCTGGCGCCCCACGCTGGAGGACGGCACGGGAGCGCGCCTGAACCCGGTGGCGACGGCGCTCGGCGCGCAGACCGCGATCGTGGTCGGTCCGCAGGGCGAGTCCTCGCCGGGCGCGGCCGGCCCGGTCCATATGGATGGCCAGGGCCGCTTGCGCGTGCGCTTTCACTGGCAAGCCGAGAACGACAACGGCACCTGGCCGACCCGCACGATGCAGCGGCTCGCCAGCGACGGGCACGGCCTGCAACAGATGCAGCGGATCGGCCAGGAAGTGCTCGTGCAGTTCGATCACGGTCTGATCGATCGGCCCATCATCCTCGGCGGACTCTTCAACGGTCGTGGCGAGGGCGGCGAAGCGCCCACGCCAGGCGGCGAGCCGGGCAAGCCGCTTGACGAATCGATCTACCGCCAGGCGACGGACCAGATGGCGAGCGCCCAGGGCAATCTGGCCGGCGGCAATGCACCGGCCTGGCACGGCGCGGGCGGCGGCGCGAACCGTCACAACCACGCCGGCGCGCTATCGGGTTTCAAGAGCCAGGGCTTCGACGGGGAAAGCAGCAACCAGCTTGTGGCGGACGACAGTGACGGCATGGGCCGTCTGCAGATGAGCACGACGCACGCGGCCACGCAGCTCAACCTTGGCCATTTGCGTTATCAGGCCGACAACTACCTCGGCAGTTTTCGCGGACAGGGCGTCGAGCTGCGCTCGGACGCCTATGGCGCCGTGCGCGGCGAACGCGGCGTGCTGATCAGCAGCTACGCGTCGGGCGCCAGCCAGCCCGCGGGCAATGTCCCCGCGATGCGTTCGTTGCTCGCGCAGCACATCGCACTGGCGCGCCAGCTCGACAAGAGCGCCGAGACGCACCTGACGCTGCCGCTCGCCTCGCAGCGCGGCGTGACGAGCGCGGGGCAGTCCATGATCAACCGCCAGGCCGCGCCGCTCGAGGCGCTGGCGCAGAGTTTCGGCACCACGGTCAGTGCCGACGGTTTCCAGCAAGGCCTCGCCGATGCGCCGAAACGGGCGACGGACAAGCCGCTGCCTCACACGGGCGACGCGGTGCTGGGCATCGAGGCGCGCGGCGGCCAGGGCCTCCTCGCGGGCCAGGCGCTGCAGTGGACGGCCGGCGAAACCTTGAGCGTCGGCAGCGGGCGCGATCTCAACCTCGCCGTCAACCAGGCGCTGCGCGTGCACAGCGGCCAGGGCATCGGCTGGCTGGCCGGCGGCAATGCATCGAATGGCGGAGGGCTGACTGTGATCGCCGGCAAAGACAACCTCGAGCTGCAAGCCCAGCACGATGCGCTGGCGCTGCGCGCACGGGACGAACTGAGAGTGGCGTCCATCGGCGCGAACGTCGAGCTGGCCGCGCAGAAGACCGTGCATCTCGCGGTGAGCGGCGGCGCGCATCTGACCATCGAGGGCGGCAACGTCACCTTCGGCTGTCCCGGCGCGTTCGTGGTTCACGCGGCGGCGCACTCGTTCGACGGGCCGGATCAGCTGGACACGCAGATGCCGTATTTCCCCGAGAAGGTGTGCGTGGAGTGTCTGTTGCACGCGATGCAATCGGGCAGCGCGCTGGCCGCGAAGGCAGCGTGATGACGATGAACGCCGCCGACTGGATCGACACCTATCCGGCCGATGCCTTGCCGCAACTGCGGCAGGTGCTCGATCGGTCCGCCTATGCCGTTCGCTATTGGTACGCACTGCTCGACATGGGTTTCTTGCCGGCGCTGCGCGGGCATCTGGCGGACCTGTATCCGCAGGGTCGTGTTATCGCGCTTTATGAAGGGGTGTACGACGGCGAAGACTTGCTGGCGATCTCGCCATGCCTCGTGGCGCTGCCCGTCGACGCGCAACAGCGTGCGGCGGTGTGCGCCGGTTTGCTGCGGCACACCGATGGGCGCCCGATGCTGAGCGTGTTGCACACCGCGTACGAGATGGACGCATTGGCCGCGCATTTGCGGCGCCAGTTCGAAGCGCGCGCAACCGACGACGAGGCGTTCCTCGTGCGCTATGCCGACACGCGCTGCTTGCCGCTATGGGCCGGCGTGCTGAGCGAGCAGCAGCGAGCGCGGTTTTTTGCCGGGCTCGATAGCTGGTGGTATTTCGATCGCGAGGCGGCGCTGACGCCGCTGCGGATCGATGCGCGGGCGGCGATGACCGAAGCAGACGCACAAGCCGATGACCCGTATCTGATCGATCCGCAACAGATGGCCGTGCTCAGGCGGGCCGCAAAAATCGACACGTTGATTTTTCATATCCGGCAACGCCCGGAGAGTTTCGGCGTGTTGATGGCGACGCCGTCGCAGGTTCATGCCACCGTTAGCGCAGTGTGGACAAACGACCCGGATTTGCCCGGCGCCGCGGCGCGGGCGGCGCTCGACGCGCTCGCGAACGCCGGCATGCTAGTGCCGCTCGAGACGCACGGCACACTTCCCGTGGCCTGAATGTTGATAAAGGGGCGAGAGATGAGTCGTGGTTTCGAATCGGTGAAAAGTGCCTGGCGTCTGGCCGTTTTCCTTGCCTTGCTGCTGGGTGTCGTGGCGTGCTCGCGGGGCACGGCTTCCTCTGCGGATCAGGAGGCAAAGCAAGAAGCGGATGATTCGTTGAGCCTGAAACTGAATGCATTGAACTACACGGATGTGCCCGTCGGTATTTTCTATGTCAATGGGACATGGGGTGGGACGGCGCCAGGCCGGATTGGAAGCGGCGGGGGCAGCATTATTTGCTGTGTTGATTTGCCGAAAAAATGGCATCCCGGTTTGAGCGTCGACCTGACGTGGCAGGACGACAACCTCTATAAGAAGGACCCCAAGGCGATGGCGTTTCGGGTCGTACCTGTCGAGAAGTACGACTACTTCTCGGACGGGTTCTTATGGGTGCTGTTTTTTCCAGACGACAAAATCAAGGTCTATGCCTCGCAATGGATGCCAGGTTTTCCCGGCTTTCCGGAAGGGTTGCAGGCACCGGACGAAGCATGTCCCGACAATTTCAAGTTGCTCAATAGCGATGCGCGTTGCCTGAAGCCTGACCCGAGGATCAAGCTATGAATTTCCGTTTTGTCGAGGCAGAGCGGTCCGATATTCCCGTCGCCAGAGTTCTGATCAAAGGATCGAGTTATGAGTCGTAGTTTCATATCAGTGAAAAGCGCCTGGCGTCTGGTCGTTTTCCTTGCCTTGCTGCTGGGTGTCGTGGCGTGCTCGCGGGGCACGGCTTCCTCTACCGATCAAGAGGAAAAGCAGGCGGCAGATGATACGTTGGGTTTGAAACTGAATGCATTGAATTACACGGATGTGCCCATCGGTACTTTCTATGTCAACGGGACGTGGGGCGGCGCCGTTCCAGGCCGGCTTGGAAGCGGCGGGGGCAGCATTCTTTGTTGTGTTTCATTGCCGAGCAAATGGCATCCCGGTTTGACTGTCGACCTTGAATGGCGAGACGACAACCTCTATGAAAAGGACCCCAAGGGGATGGCGTTCCGAGTCGTACCAGTCGAGAAATACGACAACCTCTTGGACGGGTACTTATGGATGCTGTTTTTTCCGGACGGCAAAATCAAGGCTTATGCGTCGGAGTGGATGCCAGGTTTTCCCGGCTTTCCGGAGGGGTTGCAGGCGCCGGATGAAGCATGTCCCGACAACTTCAAGGTGCTCAATAGTGATGCGCGTTGTCTGAAGCCCGACCCGAGGATAAAGCCATGAGTTTTCGTTTTGCCGAAGCAGAGCGGCCGGATGTTGGCGTGGTGACGTCGGCGGAACAGGACGCGATTCTGCACAGACTTACCGGGGACGATGGACTGAGCTGTTGCAAGACACTGCATATCGGTCTTTTCTTCGACGGTACGCGCAACAACGCCGAACGAGACACGAATTCTGGGAAGCAAAGCAACGTAGCCAGACTGCGAGACGTTTTTCCCGTGGACAGGTATCACCGTGTCATTTATGTCGCCGGCGTTGGCACACCTTTCGTAGATGAGATCGGCGACTACGGCGCGGGCTTGCAGGCGGCAGCAGGGGCGGCGGCGGGTTGGGCAGGGGAAGGCCGCATCAACTGGGCGCTGCTGCAGATTCACAATGTACTGCATGAGTATGTCTACGGTAACGCGCTCAGCATCGCGGCCGGGAAGAAAGACAAGGACATCGTGAAATCCATGAGCGCCGACATGAATTTCAAAGGTATCGACCTCGGCGGCACGCCTCCTCAACCCGGCAGTCTCGGCGACATCAACGCGCGCTCCAACGCGGGTGTGGGCGCGCTCAAAATGATGGCCGCCGAAAAAATCGGCGTCGAACTCGAATGGAGCGTGGACTCCATCTGGGCGCAGTTGAACGGCGAGCTCAGCAAGAGGTGGGTTGCCGCGATGCACGCCTACGACGCCAAACGCCGTCAGATACTGCGCGAACGCCGCGTTGACCTGAAGCAGCGCATCGGCGATCAGCTAACGCGGGGCAAGCCGAAATTGCAGCGCATCCGTTTGTCCGTATTCGGTTTTTCACGCGGCTCGGCCGAGGCGCGAACCTTCAGCAACTGGCTCATCGATGCATTGGACGAAGACTTCAGCCTGTGCGGCGTGCCGGTGTCGTTCGACTTTCTCGGCATCTTCGATACGGTGGCCTCCGTCGGTATCGCGCAGAGTACCGCCGCCACGATGTTCGACGGTCACGGCGGCTGGGGCCGCAAGGAACTGATGGCGGTGCCCGGCTACGTGCGCCGTTGCGTGCACATGGTGGCGGCACATGAACCGCGTGGCTCGTTTCCACTCGACCTGATCGACCAGCAGGCGGCCGGGCGCGAGGAAGTCGTTTATCCGGGCGTGCACTCGGATGTGGGCGGCGGCTACGGCGCCGGTGAGCAAGGCAAAGGCAAGGACGATGCCGACAAGCTCTCGCAGATTCCGCTGCTCGACATGTACCGCGAAGCACGCAAGTCCGGTGTGCCGCTTGATATCAAAGGTCGCCAGGTGACGAAACAGGCCGCCGACGCCTTCAAGGTCTCACCAGGCTTGAAGCAGGCGTTTGCCGCGTACGTGAAGGCCAGCGCGAACACTTACTACGCCGCGGAAAACGGCACACCGGGCCTGATGCGCGCGCACTACGGGCTGTATCTGCGCTGGCGCCGCATGCGGCTCGACAACCTGAAAAATCAGCCCTGGTACAAAGCGGCTCTGGCCAGCTATCCGCAGGACGCTGCGGATCTCGACAGCGCCAACGCCGAGCTGAAAGCGGAATGGCTCGATCTGCTCGACATCGAGAAGAAGGGTGAAGGTCCGCCGACCCTCAGACGCTATGCGACGCGCTATGCGCAGACCTGGGTTCGCGATAATCCGAAGCAAGCGGTGAAGTTCGCGCCGGCGCTGGTGCCAGCGGCCTACATCATGAGTGGGCCTGTGGGCACGTTGGTTGTGTACATCGGCAGTAAGGCGGATGGCTTCGCGAACGAGCAGCTGGCGGACAAATGGCAGGAGTGGCGCGAAGTCCAGTCCGAATGGAACCAGGGGCCGCCCGCAGCGCCGATCAGCGCGCTCTACGACGACTACATGCACGACTCGCGCGCCTGGTTCAAGCCGTTCGGCGCCGACGACGACGCCTGGAACTACGGTCAGATCCAGGATTTGAAGGACAAGCAGGCCGCGTACAAGCGCGCTCACGACGCGTGGCAGGCCATCTCGGGCGGCGCGTCGCCCGGCGCCGCGCAGGTCCTGCAAGCGGCCGGTGCGGGAACGGTGGGCGCGGGCCCGGCCGGTTTCATCTCACCGGCGTCCGAGCCCCAGTCGCCGCTCACGGCTGCCCAGACCGATCTGCTCAAACGCTACGACACAGCGATGCAGGCGGCACAAAAGGCGCGGGCAGTGAAAGAACCGTTGGCGCCGAGCGACAGCACGGTGCTCACCGACCCCGCCGTCACCAAAGGACTGGCGCTGCAAAACAGCGGCCGCGAGTTTTATTTCCAATGGGGCTTTCTGCGCTGGCGCACGGTGTACGTCAATGGCGAACGCTGGTATCCGCCCTACGTGCCGACCCCGCAGGAAGAGTACGAGGCCGCTCGCCAGACGGCGCAGTTTAACCTCGACAAGAATGGCATTGGGGCGATCTTCCAATGAACCACGCACTGCTCGCCAATCCGGCAGCGCCGGGCGCGCCATGCGTTCGAGCGCACGGCGCCGCGCATGAACACGGGGAACAGACATGGATCTAGCTGCGGCCTTGACGGGCGCGTTGAACGGCTATTCGCAGGCCACCCGTCACATCCAGATCGATACCGCCTTGTCGGGCAAGTTCGTGGTCGAGCGCTTTCACGGCCGCGAAGCGGTGAACGAATCGTTCCGCTTCGAAATCGATGTGCTGTCGAACGAGCCGTTCCTCGACCTGAACCCGCTGATCGGCAGCGCCGCGCGCTTGCGCCTCGCGACCGCTTCGGGCGAGCGTTGCTGGAACGGCTACATCACGCACGCCGCGTATGCGGACAGCGACGGCGGGCTCACGCGTTACCGGCTCACGCTGGAATCATGGCTCGCTTTTTTGCATCTGCGGCGCAATTGCCTGTATTTCGTCGATCTCGATACCGAGGGCATCTGTGAACGCGTATTCGGCGACTATCCCGAGGCGCGGCGTCGCTACGCGCTCAACGATCCGCTGCGCACCTACGCGCTGCGAGGGCAGTATCGCGAGACCGATTTTTCCTTCGTGATGCGTCAGCTTTCGGAAGCGGGACTGTCCTTTCGCATCGAGCACGCTCAGGACGGCGGCAAGGCGCCGTCGGGCGAGCACACGGTCGTGGTGTTCGACCGACGGGCCGAATTCGCCAGGGGCAGCACGATCGCGTTCAATCAGCAGGACGTGGGCGACCCCGACGGCGTGATGACGCAGTTCACCGAGCGCCACCGCATCGTGCCCGACCGCGTCGTGGCAACGAGCTGGAAAGCCAGCGAGTTGCTGGCGCTCGCGGGGCAGGCTCAAGGCCAGCCCGACGACGGCGCGCCGGTTATGCCGGTGCGGGAAATTTTCGACGGTCAGCGTGCCGGCCGCTTCGACACGAGCGACGGCGCCCAGCGCTACGCCGATCAACGTCTGGACGCGTTGCGTCTGCCGAAACTGACCCACCACGGCGCGGGGTCGTCGCGCACGCTGGAGACCGGCAAGGTGCATACGCTGACCGGCTATCTCGGCAAGACGATCGAGTTCGTGCCGCTGTCGATCGATCACGAAGCCGTCAACAACCTCGGCGCCGAGATCGCGCAGTTGCTCGAACGAGGCGAACTGGAGCAGGGGCTTTATCGCAATCGCTTCGTCGCGGTGCCGGCCGGTGTGCCGATCGTGCCGCCGTATCGGGACCGGCCGACGGTCTCCGGGGTGCAGACCGCGATCGTGGTCGGCGAGCCGGGCAATCGGGTCAGCAGCACGCGCGACCATCAGGTGCGCATCCAGTTTCCGTGGATGCGTGGCACGGCGCCGTTGCCGGGCGGCCTCACCAACACGGCGAGCCGCTCGAATCCGGCCGGTCATGCGCCCGGCAATCATCAGTCCGGCGTGCTCGCGCGGCTCGCGGAGCAAACGGCGGGTCCCAACTTCGGGCATAGCTTCACGCCGCGGATCGGTGCGGAAGTGGTGGTCGGTTTCGATTCCAGCAACATCGACATGCCGGTCGTGCTGGGGCAGGTCTACGGCGGGCATGTGCAGCCGCCGTTCGCCGCCGGTGAGGGTAGTAGTGCGAATCATCCGGGCACGTTGACGGGCATGCAGACGCAGACGCTGGACGGTCAGTCCGGCAGCCGCTGGGTGATGGACGACGCTTCGGGGCAGTCGCGTCATGAAGTGCTCAACGCCGTGGCGAATAGCAGCCTCGCGCAGGGCTATCTGATCGCGCAGCAAGGCGCGGTGCGCGGCACATATCGCGGCGAGGGATTCGAGCTGGCCACCCAGGGGTGGAGTGTCGTGCGCGCCGGCGAGGGCGTGCTCGTGTCGAGCACCGCGCGTGCGCAGGCGAGCTCGAGCCAGATGGATATCGCCGAAAGCGTGGGGCAGTTGAAGCAGGCGGTCGCTACCGCCAGGCGGCTCGATGGCTCGGCAACCGGCGCGAAGGCGGGCGGTCTCGCGGGCAATCCCGCACAGGCCGATTTCCTGAAGGCGATCGATCCGCAGCAGGACGGCAAGTATACGGGCGCCGTCAACGGTCAGAGCGCGACCAGGCCGACGGCCACGCAGCGCGAGGGCGGCGAGCCGGTCGAGCGCTTCGCGGCCCCGGCCATCGTGCTGGAGTCGCCGGAAAGCATTGCGTTGACGACGCCGGCCAGCGCGGTTTCCTATGCGGCCGAATACACGCATCTGACCGTGCAGGGCGATGCGCATCTGGGCGCGGGTGCGACGGTGGCGGGCGCGTCTAACGATGCCGTGAGTCTCTACAGCGCCGCCGGCGGCGTCAAGGCTATCGCCAATCAGGGGCCGGTCAGCGTCGAGGCTCACACCGCGGCGATGGAGATTCTCGCGGACCAGTCGGTGCGGATCGTGTCGTCCGAAGACCGGATCGACGTGCTGGCGCAAGACGCCATCGTGTTGCAACAGGGACCGAGCCGGATCACGCTCAAGGGCGCCGACATCACGGTCGAGACGCCCGGCCAGTTCCTCGTGAAGGCGGGTTCGCATCCGTTCCCGGGACCGGCGACCACGTCGCCGTCGTTGCCGGCATTGCCGGTTTCGCCGTCGCCAGGAGAGGCGTGCGAGTTTCTCGCCGGGGGTTTTGCGGGCGGCGGGGCTTCCGCAACGGCGGCAGCGGCAACATCGTCGCTGGCTTCCGCAACGGCGGCAGCGGCAACGCCTTCGCTGGCTTCCGCAACGGCGGCAGCCGCAACACCTTCGTTGACGTCAGCGGCGGCAGCGGCTTCGCCAGCGTTGGCAGCGGTAGCGGCATCGGCCGTGCCCCAGGAACCGGCCCCCGCATCCGCAGCGGCTGCACCGCCTGCGTCGCCTGTGCCATTTGCTCCCAGCGCGGCATCGCAGTCGGCGGGCGCGGCGAGGCCGATGCCGTCTATCCCCATTAGCAGCGAATTGGCCGGGCCGCCGTCGAAACTGCCCCCGCCGCCACCGAGTGCTTGCGCGCGGCAATTGCAGCCGGCAAAGGAGAATGACTACGCACCCGAGGCGAGCAGCGCCGACTATTACCAGACTGACGCATCGGGCCATGCGGTGGGGGATTCGCACGGCAGGGCCATTTTCCTCACGTTCGCGAGCTGGAAAGGAAAGTTCGACATCGAGTATTCACCCGCCGACACGACACTGACCGCGACTGTCCTGATCCAGCTGGTGCCTAAGGATCAGTATCTGGTGGATGGCAATAACCAGCCGGTGCTGGACGCAGCCGGCAATCCCACGTCCGTGCCGTTTAACGGCGACGGTCCGGTCATCGGCGGCAACCTGAGGCAGTACAGCCGGACAATCGCGGCGGCCACCGTGGACGGATTTCAGCGGCGGATCGAGAGCTGCCTGAACCGGAGTCGCTACTACCTGCGGCCAAAATTTTGCCCACGCGGCGGTGCCTGCACGTGCAAGGTGAGCATTGCCATGAAGGTGAAATTTGTCACCACGGGCCGGTTTCACAAAAGCGTCGACCTGTATCCCACGTTCAGCCGGGCCGACGCCAGCAAGTGGGGTGAAACTCAGGTGACCTGGGATAGAAACACGCGAGCGTATGTTCCGCTCGCGACGCAAAATGCGATGGCCCACGAGACCGGCCACCTGTTCGGCTGGCCGGATGAGTATTTCGAGAACGGAGGCGCCGTCTACAGGAAGTACATCAATGAGCAAGGGCTCGTCAACGTGCAGATGAACCCGTTGACCGACGACTGGCAGCGCACGAGCGATACGAACCTGATGGGCCAGGGCGCGTATAGCGAGAGACCGGCGATCCGGAAGTACTACATGTACGGCTTTCGCGACTGGCTCAAAGACCAGAACGGCATTGAATGGGACGTATTGAAATGAAACGGACAACGTTGATGGCGTTGGTTTCCGTATTTCTTTTCGGAGTGACAGACATGGCAAGCGGCAAGCAGCCGTCCGATTATTTCGAGTTCCGCGATGCGCCGGGGATGATGGATCCGCTTCCCCCGATGACCCTCGAGGTCACGGACGGCGAGATTGCCTGCTACGCGCGCGGACGCGAATTCGGCTTCCCGCCCGAGACGGCGTATACGGGGATCGGCAAATACGTGCTGAGCGTCGAGAAGGCCGGCGCGCAGCACCAGTTCGACTCGCTGAAAGCGGCGTTGAGCAGCCGCACTTTTACTCCCGAAAGCGTCATTGGCGCAGGCGCTGTGTTTGACTTTTCGTTCGAGCAAGACGGCCGGCACTATGAGGGCGTATACGGTTACAGGCAGGACGACGGGTTCCACGACCGGCTCTTGCCGTTCTATCAGATCGCCGACAAGGTCCTCAAGGACGGTGAGCCGGAGATCAAGATCCATCCGGTGTTCACCGCGCATTCGGGCAAGGATGGATTCGTCGTCGATCTCACGTTCCGCAATGAAGGACAGAAGGCGTTCAGCATTGCGGGTCCCGACACCTGGACGCCCGACCTCAACCGCCCGGATCTGCGCAACGTGGAGATCGGCGCTATCAACGGTGCCGGCACCTCCTTTTACGTGCGCCTTGTGAGTGGCTATCTGAGCGACGCATCGCGCCACTACGGCGCGGCAATTGTCGTGAAGCCGGGCGAGGCCGTCACGCTGACGTTTCAGGTTCCTTACTCCGCCGTCAAGTTCAGCGTGACCTCGACTTCGCATCGGATTACCTCTGGAAGCTACCGCTTTACTGGCGGGATGAGTGTCGACGTTCTCGAGCCGGCCGAGCTGAAAGGCCAGATCCGCACGCCGATGAACGACGTGCAGCCGGTCGAGTTGCAGGCGCAGTGATATCTCGCGGCGGCTCGTGCCGTCGCAGCGAATTCGAGGCATAGAGAAATGGTGAGCACTGCGGATATTCGACAGGCACTGTTCGGCGGCTGGTCGCAGCAGAACCGCTTCCTGCGGCTGACCACATCGCTGGGCGCCCGGGCGCTGGTCGCGGAAAGCCTGCAAGGATGGGAGGCCATCGATCACGGCGGCTTCCGCTTGCAGGTGAGCGCGCTGTCCGAGCGTGCAGATCTGCCGCTTGCCCAGGTGATGGGTGCGCCGGTGTTGATCGAGTGGCAGGCGGCCGAAGGCGGCGACGCGCGCCGTCCGCTGCATGGCCATGTCGTCGAGGCCGAGCTCGTCGGCTATAACGGCGGCCTCGCCCGTTATCGTTTCGTCGTGGAGCCCTGGCTCGCGCTGCTGCGCCAGCGCGTGGACAGCTACAACTATCACGACGCGAGCGTCATCGAGATCAGCGAGCAGATCTTCCGTTATCACACGCGCGGGGCGGTGGCGCCCGCGTGGCGTTGGACGCTCGGCGACCGGTCGAAATATCGCAAGCGCAGCCTGAGCGCGCAAGCCGGCGAATCCGACTTCGATTTCCTCGCGCGGTTGTGGGCGGAAGAGGGCATCTTCTATTGGTTCGAACATGCGGGCGACGCCGGTTCGTCGAGCTTCGGCGAGCACACGCTCGTGCTGGCCGATTCGAATCAACGCTTCACGCCCGACGATCCCGAGATGATCGGCTTTCACCAGACGAGCGACGGCGAACCGCAGGGCAGCGTGCAGCATTTCATGCCGGCGCAACGCTGGCGCATCGGCAGCGTCGTGCGCGCGAGTTGGGATCATCGCAGCTTGTCGACGCGGCCCACCGGCGCGCGTGCGAATGGCGCGGTGGTGCCTGGCGTCGATCGGGATGTCGCCGGTCCCTACGCGTTCCAGACGGGCCCGGCTGGAGATCAGCGCGCGCAGCAGCAACTGGACGCCCAGCGGGTCGCCGCGGCGCGCAGCGCGGGCGCGGGCACGCGGCGCGACATGCGCCCGGGCTTGCGCTTCGCGCTGAGCCAGCATCCGTCTCTCGGCACCTCGGACGCGTTCGTTTGCCTGCGGGTCCAGCACGAAGCGCGGGCGAACGTCGATGCGCAAGTGCACAGCGCGATTGCGCGGCAGCTTGGCGCGATCCCGCGCATGCTCGATACGCACGCGGACGAGCCCGGCGCGACGACCGCGCTGCACGCCGCGCTCGAGGCCGGCACGCAGGGCAGCGGCCCGTTGACGGATGGCGCCGTGATTTACCGGAATCAGTTTCTCGCGTTGCCGGCGACGCAGACCTATCGTCCGCTGGCGGATGCCGGTCACGGCGCGCGTTCTCATCCTGTTGCCATTGCGCCCGGTGCGCAGACGGCGATCACGGTGGGCGCGGGCAATCCCATCCATACCGACCGCGATCACCGGATACGGATTCAGCATCACGCGCAGCGCGGGCAGAACGCCGCGAGCCGCGAAGATCATCCCTACGCCGCCAACGCGCCCGCCGATCAGCGCGCCGGCACCTGGACGCGGATGTTGACGCCGGTCGGCGGCGGCAACTGGGGCGGCGTGAGCATTCCGCGCGTCGGCCAGGAGGTGTGGACCGAGTGGCTGGAGGGGCAGCCCGATCGCCCCGTGGCGGTGGCGGCGCTCTACAACGGGCAGGGCCATGCCGACGCCCAGCACAATGGCCAGGCCGGCGGTCCGAGCGGCAGCACCGGCAACGCGGCGGCGTGGTTCGCCGGCAACGGCCACTCGGCCGCGTTGACCGGCTTCAAGACCCAGGACCTGAGCAAGAGCCAGCAAGGCACGGGCGGCTATCGGCAGTTCCTGCTCGACGACTCCGCGGGGCAGTCCGCGGCGCACCTGTACACGACGGATCACAACAGTGGCTTGACGCTGGGCCACCTCAAGCAGATTCAGGACAACCAGCGTCAAGCCGATCGCGGCTACGGCGCCGAGTTGAAAACCGATGGCGCGGGTGCGTTGCGCGGCGGCTCCGGGATGTTGATCAGTTCCGCTAATGGTGTGAGCCAGATGGATGCCGGCACCGCTGCTCAGGTGCTCGCACAGAGCCGGCAGACATTGCAGAGCCTGGCCGATACGGCGCAAAAGCACGGCGCGGAATTCGGTGCTGCGTCGGCCCCGGCGGCGTCCGAAGGCGAGCTTTCCAGCGCATCGGCAGCCGGGTCCGCTCAGGCCTCGCAATTGGCTGCGCTGGCTGGCATCGGGCAGACCCACGACGCGCTCGGTGCGGTGCGCCAGAGCGGCGACGCGAGCGAAGGCGGCGGCAGTGGCAGCGCCGTCGCGTGGAGCCGTCCGCATGTGGTGGCGCATGGCGAGCAAGGCGTGGCGGCGATTTCCGCGAAGAGCCACGTGTGGGTGTCGGGCAAGGAAACGGTGTTGAGCGCCGGGCAGGATCTGCAACTGACCGCCGCGGGCAAGACCAGCGTCGTGGCCAATCAGGGGATCGCGCTGTATACGCAAGGCGAGGCGGGCAAGGGGCGGCCGGTCGCCGGGCAGGGGATCGCGCTGCATGCCGCGAGTGGGACGGTGAGCGTGCAGGCGCAGAACGGCGGAACGCTCGGTGCTTCGGCGCAGAAAGCCGTGACACTGGCCAGCGCCCAGGCCGCAGTCAATCTCCAGGCGCCCAAGCGCGTGCTGCTCAATGCGGCCAAGGCCTACCTGAAAATGGAAGGCAACGGCATCGAGATCGGCGCACCCGGCAACGTCGTGTTTCATGCCGCGAGCCATACCTTGACCGGACCGCGGAGCGCGCAGGCGCAGGCCGAGATCGCGCGCAGCGCACCCAAGCTCTGTGAATACAAGGCGCGCGGGGCCGACGCAATGGGCGCTGGCACCATGAGCGGGGCGTGACATGGGTGTGACGTTGCTGGACGAAGCCACTTTCCGCTCGTATCCGTACGCGCTGATCAACCCGCTTCAGGTGGACGAGACCGAGTGGCAGGACCTGCGCACCGAACCGGTCGTGCCTCAACGATTCAAAGGCCAGGCCGAGCTGTTTCCGCGCCTCGCGCAATTGCACGGCATGGACGAGCACGCACGCGACCTTCTGCTGGCGCGTGCTCGCCGATGGGAAGCGGAATGCGGCACGCCGTATTTCTCGAGCTTGCTGCGAACGCAGGCCGAGCCCGTGCGGGTGCGCGATCACCTGGCGAAGCAGATGGTGCAATACCATCACGCGCGCCGCGAATACGACGTGGTTCGCCTGCACGATCCGCGCGTTCTGTGGCATCTCGACTGGCTGCTCGACACATCGCAATGGGCGAGCTTGCTGGGCCCCGTGCAGCATTGGGCGTGGCCGACTGTCGAGGGCGCCTGGCAGGTTCGCGAGCAGGCACCGGGAGCGAACGACGTCCAGTCGCGGCTCCTTTTCTCGGCGAAGCAATGGGACACATTGCTCAGGCTCGGCGATATCAACGAGACCTTGAAGAGCTTTCGGCGCCATGCTCCGCAAGTGCTCATCGACGCGGCACTCGCCCGGCGCATCGACGGGCTAATCGAGAAGGCGTGGACACAGTATCGGCTGGCCGACTCCAGCGATCGCCGGCTCTACGCGGAGCAAGCCGTGCGTTTTCATGCCGATATCCATGCCCATCCCGAGCTGCGGGCGTGTCTCGCTCGCGCGCAAGCCGGCGAGCTCAGCTATGTCGGCGCTTGCCGGCATCTGGATGAGACCGACATGCAACGGTTAAGCCGTGAACTAGATCAATCGAAGGAGCGCACATGACTGCCACCGCCGCCAACCCGCCGGTCCAAAGCTGTCCGTTTTGCGACAGAAGCGGCTTGCCGATCATGCCGCTGCGCTACGCCGTGGCGCGTACCGATCTCGGCGGCAAGGCCCCGGACATCGTCGCGCCGTTCGACGCCGGCAAGCCAGGCCTGCCCAAAGACAGCGCCAAGTACACGCTGCGGATTTTGCGCCCGGGGTATCTGTACGTATTCGACGAGGTGAGAGGCGAGTGGGGCGCCTACATCGTCAACAGGGAGGGCCTGCTTTATCACTTCGACATTTACGCAAAGACGCCGCCGCAGGTTCCGGTCAAGACCTTCAACGAAGCCTGCGTTCTCAAGGCCGATCCATATCTGGCGCGCTGCATTACCGTCAAGGATGCTGAGCACGCCGGAAGAATCTGGCTGGCGTTTTCCGATGTGATGTGGACGGAGAACGTCCTGGCCGCGCATTCGGATGCCGCTTATCGCAAGCGGCACATGCGCTGTATCGACATGGCCGACGTGCGCGCGCGCAAGGCCGCCGCGCACATGGATTCGTTCAGCCAGCTCAAGAACGTCGCCGAGTTCACCAAGGTGCTGAAGCCGAACGCGAGTGCGACGCAGACGCACGACGAGCTTGCCAAACAGGCCGCTGCGCTCGAGCAGCAGCTCAAGCAGATGGAGCAGGCGCGCGCGGCCCACCCGCACACCGGGGCGGCGGCAAGCGCCGCGCAGAAGCAGGTGGCGCAGACGCGGGCGCAACTCGCCGCGCTCAAGGAGAAACTGTCCGGCAACTGGTTGCCGGAAGTGACTGTGGTATCGGATCGTGCGTTGGGTTATTCGCAGCAACCGCTCAATTTCCTTGGCGATCAGGCGAAGGGCCTGATGGACTGGGGCAAGCAGGTGGCGAAGCCGTATGAAGCCGTGATGGTGGCCGTTCCCGATCCTGCCGGCGTGGCCGCGGAGTTGGCGTTGCTCATGCGCATCCGTATGCAGGCATTCATGCGCGACGAACGCAACGACAAGGACCGGCCGCGCAAGACGGCATTGTCCAGCGTAATCGAGCAGATTCGCGATGCGATCCGGACTCAGGCCGAGCAGGATTTCATCGCCGGGCGGGAAGAGAGCGCGCAGCAAGACGAAGTCGGCCACGCGGTGCCGGGCGTGATGGGGGCGATGTTCGTGCCCGGCAATGCAACGCTGGCGGCCATGGACCGCGCCATTACCGCGGAAGACTTGCGCAACGCCGGCAACGACGCGTGGAAGAAATACAACGACCTGTATTGGGAAAAGGACCGCCTGAAGTGGCAGAACGCCTTCAACACCTCCTTGCAGTCGTTCGACGAGGAGGTCATTGGTCCACTCGCGATTGCCCATCGAGATCTGCTCAAGGGCGATGGCTTCTACAACTACTTCGATTGCAATTTCGACAGCCAGGTGGTGGCGAGCGGGATCGTCTATACGATCGTATTCGGACAATGCATCGCCGGCACGCAGGACAAGAGCTGTAGCACGGATCTGTACAACCAGTGGCTCCAGGGCGATCTGACTGACAAGCGCAATATTCTGCTGCGCGCGCTTTGCCTGCATCAGGATACACAGGCAAAGGCGATTCAGAGTGCCGTTCAAAGCAGCGTGTCATGGGCGGAGCTGCCGTGGGACAAGTTGATGAGCATCGGTAAGGCCACGTTCGATCAACTGCTCGAAGCGCAGAAGGATGAGGTCGGCAGGCTGGCGAGTCTCGTGGCAAGTGCCATTACCGCGACCTTGAAGAAGGTCAGTGAGAGCAAGCAGATTTATGCCGGGCTCGTGGCGCTCGGCGTGGCCGCGCGCAAGCCCTTTGTGCTGGTCACGGTCGAAGGCGGGAAGAAGGCGTTTCGCGCGTCGCTTATCAGAAATATGCTCAAGCTGAGCGGTAAAGCGAAGTCGATCCCGCAGAACAAGATGGAGAAAGCCGTTGCCGACGAGCTTCGGCGTCAGGAGATTTGTGGAGTCGATACCAAAGGCAGCGAAAAGAAAACCTGGCTATTGATGATCGACCCGGACGAAGTCGCCAAAATGCCGAAGAATTTGAGCGTCGACGACCAGGCGAAGTGGCTGGCGAAAACTATTCGTACGCCGGAACAGGTCGACGCACTCAATCTGGCGGACTATCGTGAATCCGTCATGCGGGGAAGCGAGCGCGTCAAGGTCAATATACCGTTCACGTTTGCCGTGCTGGCGTTGCTCGCGAACGGTTGGGCCATGCATTCCATCATGCAGGGAGAACAGGATGCGCTGGCCGTTCACCAGGACGAGATGCGGCGGCGGATTTACACGCAGGGGTTGGCGATTATGGGCGCTGTTGCGGATGCCATTGAGGGGGGGCTCACGCGACTGTCGATTGCCGGGGTACGCCTGGGGCAGGCGACCCTCGAGGTCGGCGCCAAGATATTTGGTGCCGTGGGCCGTATCTTCGGCGCCTTGGCTGGCATCTTGATGGCCGTGTGGGACGGCTGGCGGGCATACCAGGAAGCCAAAGCCGGTCACGGCTATGGAACCGTGGCGTACGGCATGTCCGCAGTATTGGGTGCGACCGCAACGGTGCTGCTGCTCATGGGGTGGACCGGCTGGGGCCTGTTGGTGGTCGGCCTCATGGTCATCTGGGCGTTCGTGGCGTCGTTGTTCGTCAATAACAAGCTTCAGGATTGGTTGGAGTTGACGTATTGGGGAAAATCTACAAATTCTCATTTGAGGTACAACAGTTCGGAGATGGAAATGCAGCAACTGGACGTGGCAACCAAAGGCTGAACGATGGAATACACAGGTCTTGTCAACAAGTTCAAGGTCAATCGCCCGCTTACGGAGGAAGAGCGCCGGAACCGGCTCGACCCCGCCAAGCGGCTGGAGGTTGCGCCGAACTACTTCAGTTCGACGATCAGAATGAATAGCCGCTACCTGGAGGTTGCGGACAAGTACTACGGCTGGAAAGGGGCGCTGACGTTCGTGACAGGCGCCCTGCTGGTCGTCTGCGTGGCTATGGCGTGGCTCTTCGCCAATATTTTTTTCGTTGATGGATTGATGGGCAACGCCAACGAGCGAACGGCCAATATGCTTCTCGGCGGCGGCCCGTTGCTGTTCAGCATCGTTGTGATTTCCGCTTTCCTGTGGCTCATCTTCAGGGAGTGCTTTCGCTTGACTCACTATCCGATTCGCCTGCAACGTGATCTGCGGATGGTGCATGTGTTCCGGCTGGATGGAACGGTACTTTCCGTCCCCTGGGATAAGGCCTTCTTCACACTGGGCCGG
>NZ_SMRP01000054.1:0-21175 GCF_004353915.1 Paraburkholderia silviterrae
GCCCGCGAAGTCGACCGTTTTCGCCTGAATCTGCTTGATGCCGCCCGACGAGCCGATGCCCTGGTAGTTGACCTTGCCGCCGCCCGACTTCAGATAGGCATCCGCCCATTTCGTGTAGATCGGCGCCGCGAAGGTACTGCCCGCGCCGGTAATATCGGCTGCCTGCGCCATCGTCGCGCCGAATGCGCAGAGGGTTACCGCCAGAAAGCTGAATCTCATCGTCTTCTCCTCAAAACTGTTCACGACGCGCTGCACCATACGTTCTGGATGTGACGATCGTGTTACCGTCGCTACGGAAGTCTTTACGGCTCACGAGAGTAGTCAGGGGTTCAGTCCCGGCACGTCACGGTGTGCGAATTCAAAACGCGTCGATAAAGCTGCTAGAGCTCGATTCAAGACCAGGCTAGGGGAAGGATGGCAGCTAACGGTAAACGACAGACGAAGGATCGTGCCTAGATCGAGCCGGAAATTAACGCCAGCGAGTTCCGGGATGAACTGCTGGGTAAGCGATGCTTTCAAGGCTAGCCGAGTGCGCGCGACTTCGCGCGCACTCATCCGGCATCCAGCCGTAACTCCGTTGCACTCATAGCTGCGATTCAATAGGCAGCAGACTCAAAAACCAGATACTGGTGCGCCGCAAGGCAGATACACCCGGCTCATTGTCAAGTTCTGTCGTCGTTCCGTCCGCGGCCGTTTCTATCCAGACGATCCGCATGTTGCCGTTTGCATCCGCGCGTTGCTCTACTCTCCAGGCGATCTGGTCTAGTTTCGGCTCAACGTCGTCGACCACCTGCCCGGCCGCCGCCTCACTCTCGCAAAGAACGCCGATTTCCGTGTTGAGGGTGCTCGAGCGCGGATCCAGATTCATCGAGCCAATGAAAATGGTTTGGCGGTCGAATACATAAGTTTTCGCATGCAACGAGGCCTTTGAAGAACCAAATATAAGTTTCTTTTTCTGCGTTGCGCCGTTTATAGCAACGGGCTTAAGTTCGTAGAGGTGCACACCTGCGGCGAGCAGATCCTTCCGGTAGCGTTGATATCCTGCATGCACAGCACTGACATCGGTCGCGGCAAGCGAGTTTGTCAACACCGTGACGCTTACCCCGTTCTCAGTCTGCTTGCGTATCCACGCAACGCCCTGTTCTCCAGGGACAAAGTAAGGCGAGATGATCAGCATCTCCTGCCTGGGTTGAAGATCCAGCGCCCAGAATCGAGTCATGAGATGGCCTTGCGGGTCGTCCGGTGCGCGTGTGATCTTGGACGGATCATCGTAGAGCAGTATGGCTTTCCCCCAGGAATAGTCGTCATGGCGCCCTGCCATGGCCTGAGCCAGCCGTTGTCTCGCCTGCACAATGTAGGGCGAGTCGTGCTGCGACTCGATGTATTTGTCCAATGTCGCCCGGTAGTGCGCCAGGGCGGCAGGCTCCGCGCGATGCCCCATCAGACGGTCGATTGGATAGGCCGAATCGGCATTCCAGAACTCGTCGAAGGCATTGGAGACGTTCCGGACAATCGGACCGTGCACAAGAACATCCAGGTCCCCGAATGTAACGACGCTCGATGCACCGAAGTATTCGTCGCCGATGTTCCGTCCGCCCAGGATCGCAGCTTCGTTATCCGCAATCATCGCCTTGTTGTGCATGCGACGATTGACCCGCGAAAACTCGACGGCGGACGCCAGTTTTTTGAACGTGCGGTTCGCGACCGGGTTGAATAGCCGTATCTCGACGTTGGGATGTGAGCTGATTGCCAGCAAGACCTGATCGTCGGCGTTTGTACCCAAATCGTCGAGCAGCACACGCACTCTCACTCCGCGGTCCGCTGCCTTGAGCAACGCCGCCGCAAGTTCGCGCCCCGTTAGATCGTCGTGCCAGATGTAGTATTGCAGGTCAAGTGTGCGGTCCGCAATTTCGGCGAGCATGACGCGCGCCACTATTGCATCCTCGGCGTCCGGCAATAGATGAAACGCACTGCTGTCCGGGTGCTGTTGCTCCTGAGGCAAGAAGACCATGCCAAGGCGCGTTGTTTCGGTATGCTGAAGCGCGTAGCCTGGCGTGCGGCCGGTCTGCGATGGCAAACTGGTACAGGCAGTGAGTAGAACGACAAGAAAGGCTGCTATGAGACTGCGAAGCTTGGCCATGTCCGCTCCTCATTGGGCTGGAGTGCGCTGCTGAATACTGGGGCTGCCTGACGCTAGACATGCAAAGTCCGCAGCGCATCGGATTTTTCGCGCGAAGATCCTTTTGCCTGATAGTAAAGGCGCAAGATTCAACGCGGTTTCAATTCGACAGGTGGGTCAGCCCGGTAGCCACCGCCGAGCGCCTTCGTTAGCGCGATTTCCTGGCCTAGTGTCTGAGCGTCGAGCGTAAGAAGTGCAACCTGTTCGGCGATTACGGGTTGGCGTGCCTGTATTGCCGTCAAACGGCTGGCGAGCCCACGCTGATAATGCGCCTCGGCGCTGTCTTTAACGAACGCAACCGACTGAACCCTCTGCTTCTGCAACTGAGTCTGCGCGTCGAGCGTCACAAGTCGGCTGCCCGCTTGCGCCACATCCCGTACGGCATTGAGTACGGCTTCATTGTATTGCTCGATGAGTGTATTGCTCGCGGCGCGCGCGCCGTTCAAATTTGCATTGAGTCGCCCGCCGTCGAAAATTGGCAGATATAGCCCCGGGATCAGGTTGATTTGCTGACTGGCATGCGTAAAGAGGTCGGCGAGGTGCAATGCGTCGACACCAAAGAATGCCTTGATATCGAAGCTTGGATAGAACGCGGCTTTCGCAGCGTCGATCCGGTCGAACGACGACTGGACAAGCCACCGCATCGCCTGCAGGTCGGGACGCCGCGCCAGCAGTTCATACGACAAGGTGCCGGGCAAGCTAGCGTGCGCGGGCGGTAGCGCGACGGGGGCGATTGCCGGCAGCCCCTGCGGGCCGGCCCCCATCAACGCACGCAGCGACTCACGAAACTGCTTGATCTGCCCTTGCGCCGCCACGATCTGCTGTCGCGTCGACAATTGCTGTGCGCGGGCTTCTTCGAGCAACGTCCGGGGTTCGACGCCTCGGACCACTCTCGCTTCGTGCGCCTCGATCGCGAAGGTCGCAACTTCGTCCGACTCACGGAGCAGTTCGATCAAGTGATAAGTGGTCTGAATGCCGTAGTACAACTGCGCGACGTCGGTCGATATCTCGAGTTCGACGGCAGAGGTTTCGGCTAGCCGTGCGTTGCTCACGCCGAGCGAGGCGGCAATCTGGGCGCGCTGCTTGCCCCAGATATCGACGTCGAGGCTGGCGCCGAGGCCCACAATCCCTTCCGTGTACCACGGACCGGTCAGGCCCAGCGCGGGCGCTTGCTCCGCGAACGGGCCGAGGAATCCGTGCGCCGATACACGCTCGCGATCCAGCAGCCCGAGCGCCACCACTTGCAGATTCGAACCCGCGCTGACGAG
The DNA here is from genome assembly GCF_004353915.1 of Paraburkholderia silviterrae. Taxonomy (GTDB): domain Bacteria; phylum Pseudomonadota; class Gammaproteobacteria; order Burkholderiales; family Burkholderiaceae; genus Paraburkholderia; species Paraburkholderia silviterrae. Next base: position 3,448 of record NZ_SMRP01000054.1, read on the forward strand.
TTCAACATCCGACTTCGCCTGAGCGACCCGCGAGCGGGCGATGACCATCGAAAGCGCATCGCGTAATGCCTGTTCGATCAGCGTGTCGAGTTGGGGATCGTCAAAGCGCGTCCACCAGCGCGCCTGTGGCCAGCCGTCGCGTGCGAGGTGGATGTCGTCCGCGAGGCGAATCTGCTCAGGCGGGATCTGCGCATACGGCACGCCGTTGTGGTGGATCAATGCGCATCCTGCCAGCGCGCAAAACAATCCAGCTGCGAGCATGTTGCACCGCAGACGTCGGCGGATGACGAAGGAGCCTCGTACAGTCATGTTCGTATGGCTCGAGTCAAGAACGCCGGCTGTGCTGCCGCGAGATGCCAGTCAGGAAGCCCCGTAAGCTGGCGCATGAGATCCTCGGCCGCCGACGTCAGCGGTGCGCCGGACCGCCCGTCAGGCAGCGCAGGCAGTGCAGGTATCGCGATGTATAGCGGCGAGCGGGCAACGGGTGGAGCAGCCTCCAACGCGGCCGCATAGTGGCCGAGTTCCGCGGCGACCTGCTCCTGAATGGCACGCCCCCACTCCTGAACTGCCTCGCCAGCACGTGCCTCACCCAGCGCGTTATGCAGCGCATGGCCTGCCAACATGATCTCACGGCCCTGAGCCAGTATCGTTTGCGCGCGCAACGTCAATTGCGCCTGCTCCGCCTCCTGCCAGCCCGGCTCCAGCGCGACGCGTGCCAGCGTCGCTTCGCAGTCGGCCAGCGCGGCCCAGGCTTGCAGTTGCCGCTGCGCATACGGCATTTGCTCCGGTGACGCCCTGGCTGCGAGCGGCGCGCGCAGCAGCTCGGCGACCAAACGCAGCATCGGTACAAGTTTCTGCCGCAGTACATCGCCCTCGCCTTCGCGCCAGAACGACATCTGCACGAATGTTGACACGCCGACACCCAGCAGGATGCCTGTCATGCGATCGCGGATCTGGGTCAGGTTCGTGGTCGGACCGAACTGTTCGAGCAGCGCGAGCGAAAACGTGAACATCAACTGGACGCCGGCGTATGCGATACGTTCCGAGCCCGCCGATATCCATGCCGCCAGCGCGATCACGGGCAACGCCATCAACAACAGGCCAAAGATGCCGTCCAGCTGAGGGATCACGAACACCACCATGAACAGCGCGAGAAGACTGCCCGCCGCCGCTCCAGCGACGCGCAGCAACGCCCGTTGCGCCGATGCGCCGAGGCTGGGCAATGCAATGATCACGCAGGTCAGCATGATGGTATGAATACCTTTCCAGTCTGCTGCGTTGTAAAAGACATAGCAGACCAGCACGGCAAGCAGCGTCTTCAACGAGAATCGCGCATAGGCGGGATTGGTCCATGCATCCGGTGCGACCATCGGCTCCTCCGCGAGCGGCTTGCTACCCGAGGCGCCCGTGAGGCTGAGGTCGGCGTACGCATGCAGGGCGCGCGACAGTTCGCCTGCTCCCGCGATCGCGTCCGCGTCCGCGCGCTGCTCCGGCGAGACGGTATTCACGAAGCGATAGGGCTCGGCTGTCATCGACACATCGTCCAGTGCGCGGCAGTTGGCCCGCAACTCGCGCAGCATGCCGATCTGGGATGCAGACGCTGCCGCGAGACTGTCGGGCAATGCGCTCGCACCGTGGTAGAGCCGGGATACGGTCGCAATGCACGCGAGTTGTTCCGCCTGATGCTCGCGATATTGCTTGTCGCGCATCGTCGAAAATCGGAGCAGCTTCTGCAGCGTCAAGGCCCCTTGCTGCACTTCTGTCACGGTGATGGGTTCGGCACGAGGATATCCCTCGATCAGTTCGGTCAGACGCATCTCAACCTTCATCAACTGACGATGGATTTCCGCCTTCAACTGTTGCTGGGGTTCGGCGGGCAGCAGCAACGAGTTGATGATGAGCGTCAGCGCAATGGGGTAGTTGACCACCACCCAGACCCACAGCACCGCGCGAATCAGCAGGTCCGCCTGATCGGTCTGATCGACGAAGGTCTGCACGTAGATGATGACGATCGCGACAATGAAGAACACGACGCCGATCTTCAAGACGCGTATCAGGTAGGCGCTGCCAAAGAACAGCACGCTCACGACAACGATGCGCACCAGCGGGTAGTCGAACGTGAACTTCAGGAGCAGGATCGACAGGCAGATTGCAAGCGTCGACCCGACGATAAACATCAGGCCGACCAATCGCGTGAGAACGACATTTGACTGCGTGACGTAGAAAACCACCAGCAATGAGAGCGCGAGCGACGGCACTTCGAGCGCCATCGACACGACGATCACGATCGCGCTCGTCAGCATGCAACGCAACATCACATTGACGCGTCCCGGATACGGCGTCAGTTCATATCTCAGGAATGAACCAAATTGACCAAGCGCGTCAGGCGGGTAATCGGTAACCGGCATGTCCGCACCTCAATGCGCTTTGCGATGGTCGTCGCGTTCAGGATGCAGCACCGCGACAGCCGACGTCCCCACGCGGAACAACTCCGGATTGGCATTCTCGACGCGTATCTTCACGGGAAAACGCTGGGATACGTGAACCCAGTTGAGCGTACGCTCGATACGCGGCAAGCCGCCAGGTAACGCGAGTCCGCCCTCGTCGGGCGCGACACCGTAGCCGATCGAATCGACCTTGCCCTGAAAACGCTGGCTTGTGTCGCTCATCAGATAGACGATGGCAGGCGTGCCGGCCCGAATGCCTTTCAGCTCGGTTTCGCGAAAATTGGCGACGACGTACCAGGTGCGTGTATCGATCAGCGTAAATACCGGCTTGAGCGCCGACGCGAATTGTCCAGTAGATGTCTTTAAGGCCACCACGCGTCCATCGAATGGCGCGCGCACCGTCGCGAATTCGAGGTTCAGTTCGGCGATCGCAATCTCGGCTTGCACAACTGCACGCTGTGCGACGAGCGCATCGACGCCACTGACGGCGGCGGCTGCCTGCTGCGCCTGCAGTTGAGCGGCGCTCAGTTCCGCCTGCGTTGCCCGCTGCGCCGTGCGGGCGCGATCGACCTCTTCCGCCGACACGTAGCCTTGCGACAGCAACGGCTCGGTGCGATGCAGCGTGTCGCTCGCTTGAGCAGCGGCAGCACGCGCCCGCTCGACCGCCGCGCGCACCGACAGCGCGTTGTACTGCTGCGCGTTGACAGTGCGCTGCGTCAGTTCGATCTGCCGGTCCAGTGCGACGAGGCTGGCCTCCCCTCTTCTCAGCGCGTCCTGATAGGGGCGCGGGTCGATCCGCAACAGCAGATCGCCTTGCCTCACGGCCTGATTGTCCCGCACGGCAAGCTCGACGATCCGGCCATTCACCTCCGGCACGACATCAATCGTGTCCGCATAGACGTAGGCGTCATCGGTACGGGGTGCGCGATCCAGTATCCGGATGGCGAGGACCAGCAGCAACGCGGTTGCCAGCACCAGCAATAACACCGGCCATTTGCCTTTCGACGCGTTGCCAGAAGGTGTCGTCATTGCAGCCACCCTGACAGAGATTCAATGTTGAAAGAAGATCAACCACACAGCGAGTGAGAAGAAAGTGACGAGCGTCGGATAGAGCACGGCAGTGGGTGCGAAACGGTGGCCGATTTGCGCACGTTCCAGAATCACGTAGACCATGATCGCAAGCCCGACACCCGCGACGCTGCAAAACAGCCAGTCAGGAAAGTACGCGCCAAGCACGTTCATGGACGGTGCCATCACACTCCCCCTCCGCCAGGATCACGGCGAACGGCGCTCACTCATGGATGACCTGAATTTTTCCCGACTTGACGGCAGCCTTCAACACACTCCAATCCGCTTCATTCTGTTCTGCATAAGCCAGCGCGAACTGCGCGATGGCCTCGTCGAACTCGGCCGACTTTCCCACATACCCGCAGATCAACGCCGGATCGCCCGATTTCGCCATTGAATGGGCCAGTGCGTGAGCGCAGGAAACCGCATACTCCCGGAGATCCTCGACGTCAAAGGTCGTGAAGTCGAACGCACCCTTCATGTCGCGCAATTGACGCACGTAGAAATCGTTGCCTGTATGGCGCATCCTGGACCAACCCAAAAAAATGTCGCTCGCCGATTGCAACAGCCGCTGCCCATTCACTACACGTTGTCCATGATTCGAATACCTGCTCGGCGGTAGATACTCTTCAAGTACCGACGCTCGAGCCTCCTTGACCTGAAGGAAGAGCGGGGACTCTCCGTCCGCCACGAACAGCGTCTCGTAGCAGCGCGTCCCGACCGAACCGACGCCCACTACGCGAACCGCAGCATCGACCAGTTCATAGCGATCGAACAGTGCGCGCCGATCATCGGGCAGGGTCAACCTGTAGTCAGCGAAGAAATGCCTGACCAGGTCGTGATACTGCTGCTGATCGTGAGATTTTTCCCGTGGGACGTGATAGACCAACGGCGGCACGTCCTTGATACGCAGCTTGCCATTCACAAGCTCGGTCGCGTGGCTCAAGACCGAGCGCGACGACTGCTGCCTGGCCTTGCCGATGACCGCCAACTCCTTTTTCTTTTCGGTGATGGAATCCGCAATGGCCAGCATGCTCTCGGCCTTGAACTGGTAGTACCAGACGTCGAGCGTATCCATGGAGCTGAACTCGGCGATGCGCTGCCGGAAGGTTTCGCATAGCTTGCGCACGACCTCGCGTTGATCGCGCGCTGCGAATCCGCGGTTACGCGCGGCAATGACGAACGACGCAGCCAACCTGCGCACGTCCCAGTCGAACGGCCCGGGTAGCGTTTCGTCGAAATCGTTGGGTCCGAAAAGAATGCACCGCTCCGGGCTGGCGAACAATCCGAAGTTGGCCAGATGCGCGTCGCCGCCCAGTTGCACGATCACGTCCGAATGCGGCAGTCTGGACAGATCAAAAGCCATGAGCGGCGCTGCGCCGCGATAGAACGCGAAAGGACTGGCGACCATGCGTCCATAGCGGATGGGTATCAGCTCCAGCACCCGGCCCACGTTGGAAGCGTCGAGCAGCGCGATCGGATCCCTGTCCTCGATTTTGCACACGCCGAGCTGTGCACGCGGCACTTTTGCGCGAGCTGTCTTTCCCGCGTCGATGCGCGATGCAATCGAACCGCGCCCCGCAAACAGGCTCGATAGATCGTCCTGTGCGACCGGGGACTTCGTCTCCCCATGCTCAGCTGAAACGTCGCTGCGCGTTCTAGTGGCGGACTTGGCCATGTCTCCCTCCATTCCCGATCTTCGGCAGTCAGATTCGACTTCACGCCGGACCGGCATTCGGCGAAGTTGCAGATGCGGGCGGAGAAAGATCACGCAACGCATCGACTGCGGCATCCACGCTCGCGAAGATCTCGCGATGCGCGACGGTCCCGTGCAATGCCCGATAACGTTCGATTTCGTGCCGCACGCCGGTCGGCAGCGCGACGGCCGCGACGCCGATACCGCGCCGGTCGAGCTCAGTCCCGAGCTGAAGCAGTGTTTTGCCCGCCGTGTAGTCGATATTGTTCATTTCCGAAGCGTCGATCACCACCCAGCGAGGCGGCGGGATCGTTTCGTTGACGAGCTTCAATACTTCCTCCGTGAAGCGGCCGGCATTCGCATAGAACAGGTCGGCCTCGAACCGGTAGACGACGATGCCGGGCGCCGCGAGCAGATTGGGCGCGACCGGATGGCCGATCCAGCGGCCGTTGGGGCTGCGGGTCAACACACGGGTGCGCAGCCGGTAGCTATGGCGGGCATGCGCGATCAACGACAGCACCACAGCGGCCAGAATGCCGTGCATCACGTCCACGAAAACGACCACGCACACCGTGAGCAAAGCCACGACGAATTCGTCCTTCTGCACGCGGTATAGCTCGATCATCCCTTTCACGTCGATGAGTTTCACGCCGATCATGAAGACAATCGCCGACAGCACGGCGGCAGGCAAAAACCCGAGCGGTTTTGTGAGGAACAGCAGCACCAGCAGCACGATGGCGGCGGTCGTAAGATGCGCGACCTGGGTGCGGCCGCCCGCATCATCGACCATCTCGGTCTTGGTCGGGCTGCCGTTCACGACGAAGGTGCCGGTGAACGCAGCGGCTGCATTCGCCGCAGCGAGGCCGATGATGTCGGCGTTGTCGTCGCCTTTCTCGTTATAGCGGTTGGCGTAGGCGCGCGCCGTCGCCGCACTCTGCGCGATGATGACGATGAAGCACGAAGCAGCGGTGGCCAGTATCTGGTTCACCTCGTTCATATGCAATGGCGGCAAGAACAGCGATGGCAATCCACCGGGCACCTCGCCGGTTACCGCCATGCCATGGCCCGGGAAATTGAACGCCGCGCTTGCCGCGATTGAGCCGATCACGGCAATCAGCGCCCCCGGCGCGCGCGGCGCGAGAAGCTTGCAGCCGATAATGACCACGAGCACGACAACCGAAAGTAGCGTGGTCGGGATGTTCGCCCCGCCAATGCGTTGCAGCACGGAGGCCAGTTGCATGATGGGTCCATGCCCCTGTTTCGCGAGCCCGAACAGCCCCGAAAGTTCGCCCGCCGCAACCTGTATGCCCACGCCCGTCAGAAAGCCGATCAGCGCGCTGCGGGAAAGAAAATCAGCGAGGAAACCCAGTCGAAACACGCGGGCAATGACGAGCATCGCAGCAACCGCCAGCGCCACCGTGCTCGTGAGGCCGACATATTCCTTGCTGCCCAATGCGGCAATGGCGGTTAGCGTGCCCGCGAGGATGGCGGCTGTCGCGGAGTCCGCAGCGACCACCAGTTGCCGGGAGGCACCAAAAACGGCAAACGCCACGAGCGGCAGCAGGATCGTGTAAAGACCGGTGACGGTAGGCGTGCCGGAAATCTTCGTGTACCCCATCACCTCAGGGATGCCCAAGGCCGCCAGCGTGATTCCGGCGACGATGTCGTGCGGCAGTTGTGCCCGATCGACAGGCAGAAGACCGTGCAGAAATGGCATGCTGTGCAGGCGGGTCTCGGCCGAAGCAGCGGGTTTCATGGCATCGTCTCCAGACAGGTTGTGAGTTTGCCGACCAGCGCATTGGCTACGATCTCGTCTGCAATCACCACATCTGATGCGCCCGCGTTTTCGAGCAACCCTTTTCTCAACGGGTTTTCGCCCGGCACTGCGATGGTGAGGGAGGCATTCAGCGTATGCGCCAGCAAGGTGATAGCGAGATTGTTATTGCCGTCGGGCGTCGTCACCACAAGCGCTCTCGCGCTGTCGAGCCGCGCACGCCTGAGCACTTCGTCGAACACGCCGGGCGAACCGAGCACGACCATGTGGCCGCGGTCCGCCGCGTGGTCGGCCTGATCCTGGTCGCCCACGAGAACGAGCACCTGCTGTCCCGCAGCGAGCATCCGGTCGGCGACCAGTTCGCCAAGCGAATGAAAGCCGACGACCACCACATGGTTGGAGAGATCTTCGAGCTTGCGTTCCATGATCCTGTTCTCCCGGTATGCCATCACGTCGTCGCCCGATAGCATCCCTGTGAGTTTTGACACGGCAAATCCACCGACCAGCAGCGTCGCGAACATGGCGAGCAGCATGAAGACCTTCTGATGCTCATCAAACTCGGCAAAGTCGCCGAGCGTCGTGACGAGGTTGACCCCATCCCAAAGCGCAGTGAACACTTTTTTGGACAGTGGGCTATTGGACGGATCGAGCAGGACCAGTCCAACGACCGCCCCGCCCAGCAACAAGGCAAGCAAGCCGACGGTATGGCGCGCGCGGCGGCGCCATTCGCGAATCCGGATGACCCCAAGACGAGGCTCATCGACACGGAAGATCCACATCGTTACCCCGAACAAAATAGTCCGATCGAAACAGGCGCGCGCCCAACACCAGACAATCGCGCGTGTCTTCTGGATCAGCAGTCAATAACCAGGCGCATCAGGACGCACGCGCCCGTGGCGGTTCGTTTCACTCCTTGCCTCGTAAGCGCAGCAGGCCCATCAGCACCTCGTCGCGATACGACGCAAGTTCCTGCAGGGTGCGTGACTGGGTCTCCTCGTGCACGCCCTGGATGATGGTCGCGCGAACGTCCGGCGTCAGTTCCGGCGTACCGAGCACATGCCACCAGGCCGTTAGCGGACCGGTGAACTGTTCGAAGAAATGCTCGATACCCCCCTGACCGCCGCCAAGGTGATACAAAAGACTCGGCCCCATGATCCCCCAGCGCAAGCCGGGGCCCCAGGCAACGGCGGCATCGGCGTCGGCGACGCTAACCACGCCTTCCGCGATCAGATGGACCACCTCACGAAAGAGCGCCGCCTGCAGGCGATTGGCGACGTGGCCCGGCACCTCCTTGTGCAGGCGTATCGTCTTTTTGCCCAAGCCGCGATAGAACGCGCTGACGCGTTCAATCGTCTCTTCCGAGGTCTTCGCGCCGCCGACAATCTCCACAAGCGGAATGAGATGCGGTGGATTGAACGGATGGCCGATCACGCAGCGCTCGGGGTGGTTCGGGCAAGCCGACTGAATCTCGCTCATCGTCAGGCCTGACGAACTCGATGCAATGATCACGTCCGGCGGCAAAGTTTCATCGAGATGCCGGTAAAGATCTTTCTTGAAGTCGATTCGCTCCGGACCGTTTTCCTGAATCAGATCGCTACCGGCGATGGCGGCATCGAGGTTGTCGGTGAATTCCAGCTTCGATGGCGCAGCGCCCGGTGCGAGGCCCAGTTGCTCCAGTGCGGGCCAGGCCGCCGAAATGAACTCGTCGAGCTTCTTCTTTGCGTCGGGAGCGATGTCGGTGGCAACCACCTCCAGCCCCTTCGCAAGAAATAGCGCGGCCCAACTCGCACCGATAACCCCGGTCCCGATGATCGCGACACGTTTGATTGGCTTGGCCATGACAGATCAGCTCCTGTGACTTTAGACAAACGCACTGAAACCGGTGACCGCCTTGCCGACGATCAGCGAATTCATCTCGCGCGTGCCCTCATAGGAATACAGCGCTTCGGAATCGGCAAAGAAGCGGGCCACGTTGTAATCGAGAACAATGCCGTTGCCGCCCAATATCTCCCGCGCCGACGCCACCGTTTCGCGCATGCGTACCGTGCAGAAGGCCTTGGCAAGCGATGCATGCTGGTCCTTGAGCTTGCCCTGGTCCTGCAATTGCGCCAGCCGCACGACCATGCATTGCGACGCTGTGATGTTGCCCAGCATCTTCGCGAGGTGATCCTGAACCATCTGGAAGGACGCGATGGGCTTGCCGAACTGCTCGCGCGTCTGCGCGTACTTCAGCGCATGTTCATAGGCACCCATGCTGCAACCGACCGATTCCCAGGCGACATACTGGCGCGTTAACCGGAGCACGCGCCCCGTATCGCGAAACGACAGATCGCCTTGCAAGCGGTTCGCTTCGGGCACGCGGCAGTTATCGAGCGTGATGACGCCGTTCTGCACCACACGCAGCGCTACCTTGCGCTCGATCTTCTCGACGGAAAATCCCGGCGTGGTCTTGTTCTCGACGATGAAACCCTTGACCTGATTGTCGGCAACATCGCGCGCCCAGATAATCGACAGATCGCACCACGGCGAGTTGCCGATCCAGCGCTTCTGTCCGTTGAGAATCCACGTATCGCCTTCGCGTCTGGCCGTCGTCAACAGGCCGCCGCCTGCGCCTGAGCCGACCAGCGGCTCGGTCAACCCAAAGCAGCCGACCTTCTCCAGCCGCGCCATCGGCGGCAGCCACTTCTGTTTCTGCTCTTCCGATCCGCCCAGGTAGATCGAGCCCATCGCAAGGCCGCTGTGGACACCGTAGAACGTCGCAATCGACGCATCGACCCGCGCCAGCTCCATGGCGATGAAGCCGTCGAGCAAGGTGCTGCCTCCCGGGCAGCCGTAGCCCTTGAAGCCGATACCGACAATGTTCAGCTCGCGGATACCGGGAATCAGATCGAACGGAAACCGGTCTTCAGCCCAGTACTGGTTGATGACGGGGGCGACGCTCGTTTCCATGAATTGGCGCACCCTCCTGAGAATGGCCCGCTCTTCCTCGCTCAGAATTTCGTGGATCAGATAGAAGTCGCTGTCGGGTGCGGGCAACGACGGTTGGGAAGTCTTCGTCTCGGTCATCGCGATCTCGCAGGGTAAGTCTGGGCAACGTCTACGCAAGGTAGTTGTAGACGACCTCGGCATTCCCGAGAGACAGATCCGTCAAGATATGGACGGCTGACAACACCTCGAGAACGGGAAGCTTTGCGACGGGTGCAAAGCAATGCGGATGCAGCTCCAGGGACGCGGGCCCCGTCCACGCGCCCTTCACCGTCAGGTCCTGGACGTAGTATTTGACGAGCTCGCAGACGCGCGCGGTGCCGTCCACATTCGGCAGGATCTTCAGCAAAAACCCGGGCGCCTCCAGCGACTTCCTGACGCCAGCGAGGTCGAGTGCAGTGTACTTGTAGGCCATCGTCGCGGTGGCGACGCGCACGCCGTTATAGTCGAGCGTTCCGACGAGCGCATCCTTGCGTATCTCGAGCTTCGGTTGCGCCAGCACTTTCGGAAAGCCCATCAATTCGCGGCCGGAGGCAATGCCCGCTTCGCTATCCAGATACATGGCGTGCGTGAACCCACCCGCCATTGCGTTGAACGTGACCGGGATGACCTGGCCGGATTCGGTATACGAGCCGAGGCCGCTCGAATCGGGCATGTTGATGAATTCGTATTTGACAATGGGTTCGGCGGGCTTCAGCGGCGCCGGCACCACGCGCGCAAGCGCCTCGGGATCGGTGCGATAGGTGACGATCACGAATTCTCGATCAACGAAACGGAACGGCAGCTTCGGATAGGCCGGACTCGTCAGCGGCATGGCATAGGCGGTCGAGCGTACTTCGTCTTCAGTCATCTGCGTCTCCATGTGTGCTGCTGCGCGACTTATGCGAGGCACCGTGACGGTTTGTCCGGCCCGACGGCTGGATACGCCACCTCACGATTTGTCTTCGAAGCGGGCGACGGCGCCGCTGTCGTTCAGCCGTGCAATATCGCCGTCGTCGAATCCAAGTTCCTTCAGGATCTCCGCACCGTGTTCGCCAAGCCGGGGCGCAACCGTCGGCTTGACCTTCGGCGCCCCGTGAACCTGGATGGGGCTGCTGACAGTACGGGCTCCCACCCTGTCGGCGAGTTCGAGCGGAACGACGACACCGTTTGCCGACAACTGAGGATCGTTGATGATCTCTTGCGCGATCTGCACGACACCGAAGATCACGCGGCCCGCCCCCAGCACTTCCTTCCAGTGGGAAAGCGGCTGGTTCGCAAACAGCGGATCGAGAATCTCAACAAGCTGTGCTGCATTAGCGATGCGCTTGTCGTCGGTGAAACGCGGATCGTCGAGCAGCTCGGGTTTGCCGATCGCCTTCACGAAGCCGGGCCAGTCCTTGCGCTGCGCCGCGACTAGCAGAATCCAGCGGTTGTCGGCAGTTTGATACGGATTGAGCAACGCATTGGGTGGAGACTTGCGGTTGTGCTGCGCGAAGAAATGGCCGCCATTGAGACCGCCTTCGACCCAGGCCGCCGCGGCCCAGATACCGTTGGCGATCAGCGAGGTCGACACGTGGCTGCCCTTGCCCGTGGTCGCGCGCACGTAGAGCGCCGTGACGATCGCCGCATAGAGCGTTGTCGCGGTCGCGTGGTCGCCGATCCCGGGTATCGGAAGCGTCGGAGGGCTCCCGGCGTCGTGCGTGACTTCCATCAGGCCCGAGCGCGCCCAATAGGCGGTGACGTCGAACCCCGGCGTGTCCGCCTCTGGCCCCTCGGAACCGTACCCTGTGATGTCCGCATAGATCATCTTCTCGTTCAGCGGCGAGAGTTCTTCATAAGTGACGCCCAGAGACGCCTTCACGCGCGGCGGAAAATTGACGACGAGAACATCGGCCCAGCGTACGAGGCGCTGTACCACTTCTTTCGCGTCGCGAGACTTCAGATCGATGGCAATGCCGCGCTTGTTGCGGTTCGTCAGCTGCCACGCGTAGTTGACATCGCTCGTCGGGTTGGGCGGCATCGAAGAGAAAAAGCGGTAGGCATCACCCGTACCGGGTGGCTCGACCTTGATGACATCGGCACCGAAATCGGCAAGGATCGTCGTCGCCGCCGGGCCCGCAATATAGCTCGCAAGATCGAGTACCTTCAGACCGGAGAAGATGTGATTGCCGGTAGTCATCTAGTCATCTCCATGAGGTGGGACTGAGCTCGTCGCGTCGGTTACGCACTGCATTTGAGGCAGTGACGACGGTCGTATCAAGCGCCGCCATTCATCGGCCGGTGAACTTTGGCGGCCGTTTCTCGAGGAATGCTTTCGTGCCTTCCGTCTTGTCGTCCGTGGAAGCGCACAGGGCGAACAAGGCCCCTTCGAGGGCCAGCCCCTCGGCCAGCGAACCGTCGAGTCCGCAGTTGACCGCCGCGATGGCGTAACGCACCGCGAGGGGTGCGTTCGCGGCGATTTGCGCGAGGAGTTCTTCCGCACGCGCGAAAAGCCGTGATGGTTCGACGATTTCATTGACGAGACCGATACGCAGCGCTTCTTCCGCTGGAATCATCTCGCCGGTGAGTATCAATCGCAGCGCGACTCCCCTGCCGACAAGGCGCGCGAGACGCTGTGTCCCGCCAAAGCCGGGAATGAGCCCGAGCTTGATTTCGGGCTGCCCGAATCTCGCGGACGGAGTCGCCAGTCGGATCGTGCAGGCCAATGCGGTCTCGCATCCGCCGCCAAGCGCGAGACCATTGACCGCCGCAATGACCGGCTTGCCGAGACTTTCGACGAGATTGAGCAAAGCCTGACCGTCACGCGAATGCTGCTCGACCTCGACGGGTGTCGCGCTTGCCAGTTCGCCGATATCCGCTCCCGCGATAAACGCGCGATCACCCGCCCCCGTGACGATGACGCCGCTGACGTCAGCGTCATCCCGAACAGCTTCGAACGCAGTCCTCAGTTCGCTGATGGCTCGCTGGTTCAACGCATTGAGAACCTTGGGACGATTCAACGTGACGTATGCGACTGTGTCTTTCTTTTCATACGCAATCGTTTCAAACGATTCCGGCGTAAGTGACTGCATCATGGGTCTCAATACTCTGCATGAACGCTACAAATTATGTCCGGCACCTGGGCAATCATGAGGATTCCAGATCAGGTGTTTTTCATAATCCCTCATTTCAATCTTCATGCGTTCCGATACTGATTCTCCTGAACACATGCCGTTTGAGGCTACCGCCGACTATCGAGACACCTGGGTGGATGCGCGGCCGGTCCATGAGACTAGCTTAGGGATTCGGCGCAAACAAAGCCATGCTACGAACGGGTGGATTCGCTAACGAATTGGCATGGGACTCTCATACGCTTGTATACGTCCTCGACCAGGAACAGGGGTCGCAGTGCGGGAAAAGCCAGTCGCCGGGAGTGTCAGCGCGCTCGCTGATTTCAATACGCACGTATAAGTCAGTCAGACCATTAACGTGGAACCTCCACCCCTTTGTAGAATGGCTTCTCGGGTCTATCCAGGTTAAGTTGATTTCATGGCGCGTGGATGGAATCTGCCGCCGCTGAACCGACCTGCGAACGTGATGGTCGCGACAGCGCCTATTGGACATCGAGGCTGGGGCACGGTAAATGGAATACCTCGTACGATTTTCTGTTGCGCTCGTTGCACTCGGGGTGTGCTGCGGTATTGGTCTTTCGGTGCAGAACGACGGCCATCGATCGCCATTCGCATCCCCAACCGGCGGCCGATGACTTGCTTTTCATGGCAGACAACACCGCAACCACTACGCAGTTGACGAACGAAGGATCGCGACTGCTAGCCCCACGCTGTCAAGCCGACCTTTCGAAATGCGGCTTGACACCGAGTGCATCTGCCTTTCTGACGAGATCCGCTACCGACCGCGCGGCCATTTTCTTCATCGCTTGTCCACGATGAATCTTTACCGTAATTTCACTGAGATTCAGCTCCCCCGCAATCTGCTTGTTCTGCAGGCCGGCTATGACGAATTCCATGACCTGCTTTTCTCGTGATGTCAATGAATCGAAGGAAGTGCGGAGGGCAGCAATGGATTGTTCGGCCAGGACGCGCTCACGGTCATGTGTCAACGCGTGCGTGACCGCATCCAGCATGTCCTGTTCGCGAAAAGGTTTGGCGAAAAAGTCGAGAGCGCCAGCTTTCATGGCCTTGACCGACATTGCAATATCGCCGTGCCCGGTCATGAAAACGATCGGCATGCGAAGCGCGCTCTTTGCAAGCTCTTCCTGAAAGGTAAGACCGCTCTCGCCCCGCAGCCTGACATCGAGAATCAGGCAACCAGGCGCGTCATATTTCGGAAACGCAAGGAATTCCCGAGAGGACGCGAACGTCTCGACACGTAGCCCAACGGAACGCAGCAAGGTGCGTAGCGCGAGTCTCATCGCTTCGTCGTCGTCGACAACGTAAACCACTGATTGCGCGGCTTCGCCAACGCCTTCGATCGAAGTCAAATATGGTCCCGAACTCATCTGCGGCTCCCTATCGGCACAATGCGGTGAGGCGTCTTTAGCTTGACCCAGACTGTCGACCGCACGCAATCAATGAAAAGAATTCCATGTTGCGGAATCGAGCGCGACTATAGCGCCGCTTGAGATACTGCGGTGCGCTTATTGCGGTGCACTCTTGCGAACTCCCAGAAGTCGCTTTGTCTTGGTGCGTTATCTGAACGCTCGATAATCGCAGGCAGGCTGAGCTGAAAGGTCGCGCCGTGTCCCGGCTTGCTTGACGCGCACATCCGGCCTCCATGAGCTTCGACAATCGATTGACAGATCGACAGTCCCATACCCAATCCGTTGGGTTTAGTCGTGAAGAAGGCGTCGAATAGTCGATCGGCATTTTCCGGGTCAATTCCCGAACCTGAGTCCTGAATCGCGACGACCACGTTTGCTTCCTCGCCCATGCGCGACTCGATCAACAGGTTGCGCAACCGGCCATCAATGCAGTCCATGGACTGGATGCCGTTCATCATAAGATTGATGATCACTTGCTGAAGCTGAACCCGATCGCCCTGCAACGGGGGCAGCCCAGAGGCAAGTCTGAGGCAGAGCGACACCTTGTGACTCAGAACTTCACGCTGCGTCAGACAGACAACGTCATTGATCACGTCGTTGAGATCCAGACGCGTTTTATGCGGAGCGTCCTTCTTGGCCAGCGTGCGGATATGGCGAACAATCTCGCTCGCGCGCCGGCCCTCGCCAATCATGCGCGTAATGCAGGTCTGCACCTCTGCCAGTTCCGGGTTCGGGTGACCCAGCCATCGCAGACAGGCGTCGCCGTTTGTGACAATCGCGGCGAGTGGCTGGCTGACTTCGTGAGCGATCGATGCGCTCAGTTCTCCCAGTGTTGTCACGCGCGTAACGCGCGCGAGTTCGGTCTGAGCCTCATGCAACTTTTGCGCCGATAGCTTCGTCGCGGTCACGTCCATGATCGCGCCCACAAACTGCCGCTTGCCAGGCTCATCGGTTACGACATGGGCAACGACATGAAGATGCTTGACGGAGCTGTCCGGCATCAGCAGACGATGTTCAAAATCAAAATCCGGTGCGCCGTGCACCGCCCTGTCAATCACCTGCCTGACGAGCGCAACATCGTCTGGGTGCACGCGTTGGAGCGCTAACTCGATCGTGGGGGTAATGTCCGGATCGTATTCGAAGATCCTGAAGCTTTGCTCGGACCAGAAAATCTCGCCACTCACGGGGTCCCAGCCGAAACTGCCGGTGAGGCTCAGTTTCTGGGCTTCGGCCAGGTAGGCCGCCTGACTTCGGCGCAGCGCGTCTTCAGCGCACTTGCGCAGCGTAATGTCATTATTGGTTTCGAGCGCCGAGATGGGTCGCCCGTTCGCGCTGCGCTGCAATGACCAGCGGCTAGCCACCACGACTTGTGAACCGTCTCGCTTGGTATGAACGAGTTCGCCTTCCCAGCGTCCCGTCCTCAGCAACGTGTCCATGGCGTCGTCAAGAGAGGCGGGAAAGCGGGTTTGCAAGAGTTGGTGGGACGTCCTGCCGAGTGCTTCCGCCTTTTTCCATCCATAAAGTTCCTCCGCGCCGTGATTCCAGTACGTGATCACGGCGTTCATGTCGCGAACAATGACGGTGTCGTGGGACAAATCGAGGAGCCGGGCCTGCTCGCGCGCTGCTTCGCCGAGCCACCGTACGCGTCTCACCAGTGTAGTGATGGCGAGTGCCGCGGCTAGAAAGGCAATCAGGGCTACAACATCGCGTATCTCAGCTACCCGAAAGCTGAAGACCGGCGGCGAGAAGAAAAAGGCAAGGCAGCCAACTGCGGTTGCCGAGAAAACCGCGGAGGTAACGAAGCTGTCCATCAATGACAGCAGCACAATGATAGTCAGATAGACGAACCCTGCCGTGCCAAGGCGGGCTCCGAGGCGGAAGCAAACCAGGGTCGCACTGCCCATGGCAACGCCGCCGGCCAACCAAAGCCAGGTCAGATATTGCATTCGGGCGATCTGATCGGCGCGGGTATCTGATCGCGCCGTTCGGCGCTTCGGAAGGCCACGGACCCGCTCAGGCGCCTCAACCGATTCCGGGAAAAAATTCATGGTGTCTGTTGATGCCGCCGGGTGCTAACTCTTGCAAATCTTGTTAACCGCTTGAGCCATTTAACCTGTGACTCTTGGGTCATCAGCCAAGGGCGAGGCGACACGCTGGAGCGTTGGCAGGCCATTTGACGGGCAGTTCATATGTATGTGCTTTACGCTAGCCCGCTTTCGCAGAAATCCGCATTCCTTCCGCCGATTGCTTTGGTGGTCAACGTGAAGGTAAGTAATCCTGTTGTTATCTTCCGGCAAATCGAAGCGAGGTTGAGCGGGCTGGGCGACACGCAACCGCACGCTCTCCCGCAACGATTCCTAGATGTGGCAGAAGCCTGCATTGCCCGCCCGATTCGCGGACTATGACACCTCGGTTGATAGTTTAGACGCGGTCTCGCCCTCCCGGATTGGCTGATCGTGCCATTGATGCGCGAAATCTGGCCTGTACGTGCCACAGCCGGTCCTTCCGGCCCCGCGGCCGAATAGGGTGGGTGCCACCAGCGCTGTGGGCCCTGATTATCTCCACTCCAAAACGCCCAGCGCAGAGCATCCTTCGCGGGCTCGACGATAGTTCGCCTCTTCCGTTCGGATCCCGATGTCCTCAGGAACCGCAATTGACTTGGTAACCCCAGCGTCCTAACCTTTACTCAGCATAAGGAGGGCCAGCATATGCGCAGTGTTGCGCCACCATCCATTGCGCGACGGTCGACGCAAGACGTGCCGCCGGCGCAGCGGCTCGACTACTGGGCCGATATTCTGGCCTCCGCCATCGTACCGATAGTGATCCGTTGCCCGTCGCCCCACCAGTTCGAGTCGAATCTTGTCAGCGCGGCTCTCGGCCCGATTACGGTGACCACAATTAATGGATCACCACACGATATCCTGACCACGCGGCGTGAGATTGCGCAGAGCCGAGGCCACTCGTTTCACCTCGTTACGTGCCGCAAGCACTCGTGGACGATGACGCACCGCGGTCGGGTGCGGCTTCTGCCTGGCGAGTTGGCGCTTTTTGATTCACAGCTTGAGTTCGAGCTCCATTGCCCGGACTCATACGAGTACCTGAATTTGACGCTTCCGCCAGAATGGCTGGCCACGTGGGGCCCAAATCTGGAGGGACTGACGGGACGGAGAATTCCGGCAGATTCCGGATGGGGGCGAGTGCTGTCAGGCTACGCAAGCCAGCTCTCGCCGGAGTTC
>NZ_SMRP01000054.1:21185-26542 GCF_004353915.1 Paraburkholderia silviterrae
GTTATTGACGGCCAGGACGCGAGTGGCGGTGGGCATGCTCCAGTCAAGGGCTTTCGATCACGTCACGACCGCCGAGATTGGCCGACGCGCCGGATTCGCCGATGCCTCTCACTTCGTGCGCGTGATTCGACAAAGAACGGGGCGGACTCCCCGGCAGCTTCGGCAAGGCCGAAAGGCCGACGAAGACGGAGGCTAGCGCACGCGGCTTCATGTTCGTCCCTCGTGTTCGGATCCCAATACTCCCAGGCACAGTAATTGACTTGGCAATCTCGGCCTCCTGATCTTTACTTAGCGTAAGGAGGGGCAGGATATGCGCATTGTTGCGTCACCTTCCATTGCGCGACGGTCGACGCAAGACGTGCCGCCCGCGCAGCGGCTCGACTACTGGGCCGACGTTCTGGCCTCCGCTCTCGTGCCGATGGCGATCCATTGCCCGTCGCCACGCCAGTTCGAGTCGAACCTTTTTAGTGCCCCCCTCGGCCCGATTACGGTAACCGCCCAATGTGGATCAGCACACGATGTCCTGACCACGCAACGTGAGATTGCACAGAGCCGAGGTCGCTCATTTCACCTCGTGATGTGCCGTAACCACGCCTGGACGATGACGCACCGCGGTCAGGCGCGGCTTCTGCCTGGCGAGTTGGCGCTTTTTGATTCGCAGCTTGAGTTCGAACTCCATTGCCCAGACACGTACGACTTCCTGAATTTGACGCTCCCGCCAGAATGGCTGGCCACGTGGGGCCCGAATCTGGAGGGACTGACGGGGCGGAGAATTCCAGCAGATTCCGGATGGGGGCGAGTGCTGTCAGGCTACGCAAGCCAGCTCTCGCCGGAGTTCATCATTCACGCGCCGCTGGCTGAGTCCGTGCTCGCCGATCAGATCGGTGCGTTGCTTGCGCTTACGGCCAACGAGCTGTCGGGCAATCCGCTCAATGCGTCGCCGACGCAGCGATGCCTGCTTGAACGGATTCACGAGTACCTTGTGCAGCGCTGCACCGAGCCACAGTTGAGTGCAGGCGACATTGCAGGCGCGTTGAATGTGTCGCCTCGCACTTTGCACCGGGTTCTGGCAAGCGGCGGCGAAACGTTCGGTCAACAATTGTTGACGGCCAGGACGCGAGTGGCGGTGCGCATGCTCCAGTCGCGGGCGTTCGATCACGTCACAACCGCCGAGATCGGCCGACGCGCCGGATTCACCGATGCCTCACACTTCGTGCGCGTGATTCGTCACGGGACGGGGCGGACTCCGCGGGAGCTTCGGCAAGGCCGAAAGGTCGACGAAAGCGGAGGCTAGCGCACGCGGTTACATCACCGTGTCGGGTTTGCGTAATAGGAAGCGGCAGCGGCGACCTCGCTGGGCGTCATGTTACGGGCGATATTGCGCATCTGTTCGGAGATGTCGTTGTGACGCGTGCCGTCGGCGAACGCCTGCAACTGGGCCGTGGTATAGCGTGCCGGCAAACCGTCGAGCCAGGGGCTGCCCGCCTTGCTGTCGATACCGCCATGACACGCGCCGCAGGCCGGGATGTTGCGCAGCGGCGCACCGTGCACGACGATGTATGGCGCAGCCGCGCCGGCGGGCGCCGGACGCGGCAGGGTCGCGTAGTACGCGGCAAGATCGCGCATGTCCTGGTCGCTGAGTGTGCGCACCATCGGCGACATCACCGCGTTCTGCCGCGCGCCATTCTGGAAGTCGACCAATTGCTTGTAGATCACGATGGCGTATTGCCCAGCCAGGTTAGGCGAGTTGGCCTGACTCATGCCGCGCTCGCCATGGCACATGGTGCAACGCAGCGCCAGCGTCGCGCCGCGGCCGATCGACAGACGGCTCGTGCCGGCTAGCAATTCCGGCGTGACCGGCACGGTGCTCACCTTGTAAGCCGGATCGACCGGCTTGCCGGCCAGCCACTTGCGCGGCACACCAGCCGCGCTGCAGATCGCGTTCCAGACACCCCGGAACTGCGGATCGCGCTGCACCGACGGCAGCCACACAAAGCCAACCCCCACCGAAAACACGAAGAGGCCGACGGCGGCCCCGACACTCGCCCTGAACCAGGGATTGCGCAGCGAGAACAGGCGTTCTTCGCTCATCGCTGCGCTCCAATCGATATCGCCGGCACCGACGTGTCGGAGCGGGCCATCAACTGGGCAATCGGATAGCCATAGTTGAAAACCGTGAGGCCGACCATCAGTGCGAGCCATAGCGCGAAGCCGTTGAGCGCAAGCGGCAGCGTAGACGCTTCATGCACCGCCGTGCTGAAGCGGTACTCCTCGGGCACGGCCAGCGGGCTGCGATGCCCTTCTATCAGCACGACGAAGAACAGGATCGCTGAGACGACCAGAATGAAGCCGCCGATCGCGGACATGGCGACCCACGGCGCCTGCGCCGCGGTCGCCGGATCCGTGTAGTCGAAGTACGCCATACGGCGCGGCATACCGAGAATGCCGACCCAGTGCCATGGAAAGGTCGTCACGATCATGCCGATGAACCACAGGCTCAACTGCCAGCGCATCAGCCGCCGGTTCGCCAGCGCGCGCCCGGTGAGCTGCGGCCACAGATCGTAGGCGATCGCGAAGTACATAATGACGATCGCGCCCGCAAAGATCAGATGAAAATGCCCGGTGATCCATTGCGTGTTGTGGATCGTCGCATCGAGCTGGTAGCTCATGTTGATGAGGCCGCCCGCGCCGCCGAAGCCGAGCATCACGAACGAGAACGCGAGCGCGAGCATCTGCGGGTTGTCCCACGGCAGCGCGGCGAGCCAGCCGAATGTGCCCTTGCCTCCTCTGAGGCGCGCAGCAATCTCGACCGACGCGCAGATGGTGAACACCGTCAGAAGCGTCGGCACGGCCACCAGCGCGGTGAATACCGACTGCAGGAACTTGAAGCCCGAGCCGACCTGCGGATCGACGAACAGATGGTGAATGCCGATCGGCATCGCCACGACGAGAAACAAGATGAACGAGATGCGCGCCATCGTGTCGCTATAGAGGCGCCCGCCGATCGCGCGCGGCACGATCGTGTAGAACGCAATGTAGGCCGGCATCAGCCAGAAGTAGACGATCGCATGCAGCGTCCACGAGAAGAACACGCGCGCGAGACCTGCGTCGATCGTGGTCTTGAAGCCGAGCGCCACCGGCAAGATCTGGAACAGGATTTCGAGCGCCGCGCCGACCGCCGTCCAGCCCCAAAGATAAGCGCCAGCGACGGTGGCGAACATGGCGAGCGGCACCGGCTTGCCCCGGTTGCCGCGCTTCCACGCCGCGAGGTTGATTCCCATCAGCGCGACCCAGATCCACGAGCCGACCACCACGAGCACCACGCCGATGTAGTAGAACGCATTGCCGATCATCGGCGGATAGAACGTGTACAGCACCGATGCACGCCCCATTGCCACCGGCACGCTCGCTGTGAGCGCGCCGAGCGCCACCAGCGCGAATCCCACCCATGCCCAGCGCACGCCCACCAGCGCGCGCTTGAGCGACAGCTCGGCGACCGCATAGCCGAAGCCCATCGCGACGAGCGTCGGGAACACATAGCCCATCACGGTGCCGTGCTCGGTCACCGAGCGGTAGTAGATCTCGGGGTCGTGCAGCCACGCGTGCAGCGGACTGCGCACGAGCATCTGCCATGCGCCGAGCAGCAGCGCGAGCCCAAACACGATGAAGGCCAGCCAGAAATGCGCGAGTACGAGTCGCCGGTTATTTAACACAGCTGAGCCTCCGCGAATGGGCAGCCATTCGTGCGAACGCGGCCTTGTCGATGACCTTCACGTGCGCCCACATCCCCTGATGACCGGTGCCGCAGTATTCGTGGCATGGCATCAGATGATCGGCAGGCCGCTCGAAGGTAGTTCGAAAAGTGGAGATATAGCCGGGTTCGACCATCGAGTTGATGTTCGTGTCCGTGACGAGAAAGCCATGTACGACGTCCGCGCTCGTCGCGCGGAACGTGATTGGCGTATCGGCCGGCACCAGCAAGCACTGCGGCGTGAATGAATACTGCTGCGCAACGACACGCACCGTCACCGATCCGTCCGACTCCACCGCGCTGCCGAGATTGCTTTCGACGAATTCTCCCGCCACATGCAGCGACTCGGGCCGGATGGTCTCGACGCGCGACGGCGGCATCATCGCCCAATGCAGACCGGTATAGATCACCATGGCGACCAGCACGGCGACGAGTGCGACCGCGAGCATCGCCCAACGCCGCTCGACGCGGGCGGCGACTTCGGCGGATGCGTGGCTTCCGGATGCGGATGGGTTAGACATGGCTGCGTCTTATTGAATGACGCCGCGAGGCAGGAAAACCAAGAAATAGAACGCGAACCACAGACCGATGACGATGGCCGTGGCAATGCCCGCGACAGCAAGCGCGCCATACGGGCCGCGGCTCACGATCGCATCGACGCGCTCGGCTTCCGCTTCTGCTCCGCTGTCGGTCGAAACAGGTGAATTGATCACGGCTACCTCAAAAGATGGGCGCTGCACGCAACTGGTTGACTTCGCGGATGCTCACCGGCGTACCGTGGTTGCCCCATGCGGTGCGGATATACGTGACGACGGCCGCCACCTCCTCGTCCGACAGCAACTGCGCGAACGGCGGCATCCCGTAGGGCATCGGATTCTTCGCAGTGCCAGGCGCATAGCCGCCATTCAGCACCATGCGGATCGGATTGACCGACGAGGTCATCTGGATCGACTGATTATTCGCGAGCGGCGGGAAATGCGGCAGCTTGCCCTGCCCCTCGCTCGCGTGGCACAGCGCACATCGCGCGTCGTAGATCTTCTTGCCGAGCGGCGCGAGGCGGTTCCTTTCTTCCGACATCGCGACGCTCGGCGGCGCCGTATCCGTCTCGCGGGAATGTGCAGGCAACGCTTTCAGATAGACCGCGACTGCGCGCACGTCATCTTCGGTGAGGTACTGGAGACTGTCGTAGACGACTTCGGACATCGGCCCATATACCGCGCCCCGCTTCGACACGCCCGAATGCAGCAGGTCCACGATGTCTTCGATGCTCCATTCGCCAAGCCCGGCTTCCCGGTTCGACGTCAGCGACGGTGCATACCAGTTTTGCACCGGGATCAGTCCACCCTGGTACTCCTTCGAACGTGTGTTCCCGCCCAGCGCGTTGATCGCGGTGTGGCACATCGTGCAGTGGCCGAGCCCCTCGACCAGATACGCGCCACGATTCCATTCCACCGACTGCGCCGGATCCGGCCGGTATTCGCCTTCGCGGAAGAACAGCGTGCGCCAGCCGAGCAGCAGCTGGCGCTGGTCGAACGGAAAACGCAATTCGTGCGGGCGGTTCGGCTGCCGGATCGGCGGCACCGACTGCAGGTACGCGTAGATCGCG
>NZ_SMRP01000054.1:26552-28181 GCF_004353915.1 Paraburkholderia silviterrae
GAATCGGCGCGCGTGACTTTCGTATACGACGCGAACGGCATTGCCGGGTACAGCAACGAGCCATCGCGCGACTTGCCTTCGTGCAGCATCCGGTAGAACTCGCCGGCAGTCCATTGACCGATGCCGGTCTCCTTGTCGGACGAGATGTTGGGCGTGTAGAGCGCGCCAAACGGCGTCTGCATCGGCCGTCCGCCGCCGAACAGCTTGCCGGCTGGCATCGTGTGGCATGCAATGCAGTCGCCAGCGCGCGCCAGATATTCGCCACGCGCAATAAGCTGGGCGTGACTGTCCGGGTGCGCCTGTCCGGCGATGGGCGACGCCAACGGCGTCGCAAGTCCGCCAAGCGCGATGACAAGCGCTGCGAGGGATCGGGGACTGGCCATGGCGAGGCCTCGCCTAGTTGGGAACGCTGCCGCAGGCGAGCGGCAACTTCGACGAACCCGCGGCCGCCGGCGACGGGCTTGCAGGGGCCGGCAACGACGCCAGCCACGCGGCAATCGCAGTAATGTCACGCTCGGTCAGGCGCGTCGCGATGTCGTGCATGCAATCGGGACTGATGGTGCGGCGGGTGCCGTAGCGCCACGCTCCGAGCTGCGCGCTGAGATAGCTGGCGTGCAGCCCGAGCAGGCCGGGAATGGCAGGCTCCATGCCGGTGAGCGCGGGTCCGTGGCAGGTCACGCAGGCGGGAATGGCCCGCGCGGCGTCGCCGGTATTCACCAGCGTCTTGCCAAGCGAAAGCGCGCGGGCATCGACGTTCGGCGCCGCGGGCGCTGGAAACGGCGGCCGCTCGTTCGCGAAATATTCGGCGATCTGGCGCAGGTACGCGTCGGGCATATACGCCAGCAGGTAATTCATCGGCGGGTACTTGCGCCTGCCGTCGCGCAACGCCTGTAGCTGGTTGTACAGATAGCCGGCTGGCTTTCCGGCAAGGCGCGGGAAATAGTCGTTGTCGGTACCCTCTCCGTGCGCGCCATGGCAGACCGCGCAGCCGAGCAAGCGTGCCTGCATCGTATCGGGTGCCTCCTCGGCGGCGGGGCCAGCGGCATACGCCGGCTCGTCGGACAGCGCGCTTAGCAAATAGAGCGCGACCATGCCAAATGCAATGCGATTCGTCACCGGTTTCCTCGTACGGATTGCCATGGCTGGAGCGAAATTCACCCTCGTTGCATTTGCTTGATCTGCTTTGCCGCCGCGCTGGCCGACCGCCCGACAAATCAACGGCTCGATCGCACCGGAAGATACAATCGCAAAAAGCTTCATTGACGATGGGAGGTGCTGTGTCGTGCGCGTCTCGTCTGTGCGCTGCCGCCAAAATCAATTTAGGTTTGCTCGACAAATAAAGCCATTCTACGAATGGTTGGCAGATCTACCGCATAGGTACGGGAGCCTCATACGCTTGTATATCCGGCTGGATTGCCAAGTTAATCTGACACCGTCAGTCCGCCCCTCAGCACGCTGGGATTGCAACCATCGCTATCCAAAACTGCAAGACACGTTCATTTCCAGCTCCCGGGGCGTCAGCTTCACTCTGTCGCTTTCATGGCCGATCATGAATACGCTGCTTGACGAGTGTTGGAGGGGCTATGGCTGGCCCAGCGCGACATTGAGCCAATGCACCATTGCAGTGGC
>NZ_SMRP01000055.1:0-24961 GCF_004353915.1 Paraburkholderia silviterrae
TCCTCAGATCATCCGTGTAATTCTCAACTCGCCTTAAACACGGAAATTCTGACACCCCCCTTTGCAGCGGCAAAGAAAAGTAGGCAAAAGAAAGCCGCTCAAACCGCTAGTGTGACGCAGTCCCCCACTGCCCTTTAATCGGAGTGGCTCCGGGGCGTCTGTCACCACGCGCCGTCACCCGGAGTGACTAAGGACTCATCCATCCGGCGGCGCTCCGCGCGCCGTGGGGCATAACAAAAACCAGTGGGACGCACACGTTTTCGTAGGACTCCCGCGTATTCGCTCGACGATACTCCCGCGCATTTGCAGGCAGCACGCCCGGTTTTCCTTGCAGACCCTTCCGCACGCGCGTAGCGCGCAGCGGGAGGGATGAGTCCTTTGTCACTTAGGCGGAGTGTGCGAGGTGACGGATGCTCCGGAGCCGCTCCGATTAGAGGGCAGTGGGGGACTGCGTCACACTGGCGGTTTGAGCCGCTTTCTTTTGCCTACTTTTCTTTGCGGCTGCAAAGAAAAGTAGGTGCCGCCCCGCACAGGGGCAACACAAATAGACCTACATGAAAACAAGGAAAGGCCAAAGCGCCATGAAGACCTACATGAAAACAAGTTAAGGCCAAAGCACCATAACTCACGACAAAAAGCCGTAAATCAACCACCGGGCCTTCCTCAAAAAGTCAACCTGAGCAAACCAGAAACACGCACTCAGTAGTGCACAACAGTCCGAATCGACTTACCTTCATGCATCAGATCGAAGGCTTCGTTGATCCCATCGAGATCCTTCGTATGGGTCACGAACGGCGCGAGCTGAATAGTACCGGCCATGGCGTCCTCGACCATACCGGGCAGCTGCGAGCGGCCCTTGACGCCACCAAATGCGGTACCCAGCCAGCGTCGCCCCGTAACCAACTGAAACGGCCGCGTAGAGATCTCCTGCCCGGCGCCAGCCACGCCGATCACCACCGACTGCCCCCACCCGCGATGCGCACATTCAAGCGCCGCACGCATCACATTGACGTTACCGATACATTCGAAACTGTGATCCACGCCCCAGCCGGTCATCTCGACAATCACCTGCTGAATGGGCTTCTCATAGTCTTTAGGGTTAATACAATCCGTGGCGCCGAACGCGCGCGCGAGATCGAACTTACCGGGATTGGTATCGACGGCGATGATGCGGCCTGCCTTGGCGATCTTGGCGCCCTGGATCACGGCAAGCCCGATGCCACCCAACCCAAACACGGCCACCGTATCGCCTTCCTGCACCTTGGCGGTGTTCTTCACCGCGCCGAGACCGGTGGTCACACCGCACCCCAGCAGGCAAACCTGCTCGGGGTTGGCTTGCGGGTTGATCTTGGCGAGCGAGACTTCGGCCACCACCGTGTATTCGCTGAACGTGGAGCAGCCCATATAGTGATAGATGGGCTGACCGTTATAGCTGAAGCGGGTGGTGCCGTCGGGCATCACGCCCTTGCCCTGGGTGGCGCGCACGGCCACGCACAGGTTGGTCTTGCCGCTCTTGCAGAACAGACACTCGCCGCACTCGGCGGTATAGAGCGGAATCACGTGGTCACCGGGCTTCACGCTGGTCACGCCTTCGCCCACTTCCACGACAATGCCGGCGCCCTCATGCCCGAGCACGACCGGAAAGAGGCCTTCCGGGTCGTCGCCGGAGAGCGTGAACGCATCGGTATGGCAGACGCCGGTGTGCGTGATCTTCACCAGCACTTCGCCCTTGCGGGGCGGTTCGACGTCGATCTCGACGATCTGGAGCGGCTTGCCCGCCTCGAATGCGACTGCGGCACGTGATTTCATAGCAATCCTTACAAATCGAATAGTTGACGAAAAACTGCGTGCGCGCGGCTTATGCCATGCGCTAGCGTAAATAGGTCCGCACGAGCGTCACGACATCGTCGATCGATCCCGACGCGGACTCCGTTGACCCCGTCAGTTGCGTGAACTCCTCGCGCAGATGGCTTTCGAGCACGCCCGCCATCACCCCGTTGATAGCGCCGCGGATGGCGGCCAGCTGCTGGAGCACCGGTGCGCACTCGGCGCCTTGTTCGAGCGCGCGCTCGAGCGCGTCCAGCTGCCCGCGAACCTTGCGTACGCGGGTGAGGACTCGTTTTTTTTCTTCAGGCGAATGGGGCATGACGTCACCGGAATCGTGATACTGGGAGGCAGTATAATGCAATACTGCCAGGGAGTATAGGGGCGAATTTCAACACCGTGCAAGCCAACGTATCAATGCCGCAAAAGCCACAGCAGCACGGATATCACGGCTGAAACCAGGATGCCGGTGACGATCGGGAAGTAGAAGTCGAGGCCATCGGTGACGATATGGACGTCGCCGGGAAGCCGGCCGAACGGGATGCGAACGAGCCAGCGCCACCCGAAGCCGGCAAGCACGCAAACGATGCCAACGACGATCAGGAAACGATTCATGGGGCGCGATCACCTTCGATAGCGGATAAACCCATGATAGGCCCGAGCGGGCGAACGGGGGAGTCCCGGAATCAGGCCCCAGGCATTCCCCTTATCCGGCTGTGCGGATTTGCATCGCCACCTCTGACGCCTTTCGCTACAACCCGTCTTCATCCCGCGGGAAATATTCATTATGCTTAAAAACGCCTGCCAACCTGAAATGCGATTGCACCGTCATTTTCCGAAGCGTATCTTGTGTTTGCATCGTGGGGATTTTGATGCGGAATGACTAACTGGGCTGAATTCTCAATGAATAAATGAATTCTGTGCAAGGGGGTCGATCATGCTGTCTTCAGGTAAACAAAAGCTTTCAGGCTATTCGCGAAATTTATTATCGAGAACACCACTGAGCGGATCGGTGAATCTGTTCGGCACCGGGGTCTCCCACCGCCCTGTTACAACGTTTGCTGAACTGAGACCAGGTGTATCAGAGACTCCCGTTCCTCTGAGCAAGGCGCTCTTGCGCACCACCTACGACAGGTTCGATGTACTCAAGCAAAAGAATGTTGGCTATTTCGATGACGTAGAAGAATTGCCGGAAATTCACGTCAGTTCGTTTCCTTACGTGAAATTTTTTATGGTGGGGAACACCTTGTGGGCAGCAGGGGTCGATGCAACGCATGCAATTCAGATTTTTGAAACGTTAAAAGTTGCCGCGGGTTATCTGGGTGTGACCACGGCAGAACTTGGCGATATCGCGTGCCTGAAAAATCTTAATCATGAATCAGATGATCCTGCAACCAATATCGAGCTTCATATGGACGTGATTGAAGCCCTGATCTCGCTCAATGAATACGATTCTGAATTATTCACCCACCTCGAGATAACGAGCCATAAAAAAAATTGGAAACTTCCACGCGAGAGACTTATCGAGCGAATCGAGGAATTGGACCTTGAATGGGAGGACAAGGATGAGAAAGTAACGACTGTCAGTGTCAGTAACTGTGGGCAACGCGAACTGCCCCACGACTCCAGTACACTCCGCATCGATCTGCAAAAAATTCGTGCTTCCGTCTCACGCCCAGGCGAAAAAGATCTATGACCGTTTGCGCAATCTGGCCAGCCCGAGCGCGGCCATCCGAACGCCTCCCGGCTGTCATGCACCCAGGCCGCAATGCTTTCGTGGCTACCGGGACGCGGATCGGCAACGGTTTTGTTCAGATGAAAAAGATCCATGCATATTCGCGTGAAATTGCGCCCATTCTCGATTGACGATGCCGGGCAAATTGCGGTGCTGTGCGCAAATCCCGAGTCGAGAAACTGGTTCCCGGCAGATGTGCGCCCTGCAGATCTGGACACCGCGCGGACGTATGTCAAAAGGGCGATCGACGATCGGGATTCTCAGCGTTGCGCCGCGTTCGCCATTGAAACGCTCGCCGCAAGCCAGTTGATCGGGGAAATCAGGCTGTGCCTGCGTGATGCGAAGCTTGCGTATTGGCTCGGCCTGCCGTTTCGCGGCAATCACTATATGGTTGATGCACTCGAGCTCGTTGCAAGGCACGCGCGCGACGAACTCAGGCTTGAATTTCTGTACGCCGACGTCATACGCGAAAACATCGCCTCGCGTCGTACTCTGGAGAAAGCGGATTTTCGGTTCCAGGCCATTTTCACGGACGATACCGCCAGGGCATGGAGACATGTCGCGTTGCTGCGATACAAGCGCATGCTCTAGCAGCGCGTCAGGCGCGTGCGTTGGTATCGCTTCCGGTGTGCTTTGCCGCGTTGCAGCCGGAGCCTCGATCCATCTCGCCGTATCGAGCCGGCAGGCGTGGCCTCTGCCGGCGCAGATACCCTGCGCGGGAAACGTATGCTGTCCCTGTTCGGCATCATGCTGTTTTTGCTGCGCCCGTTTCGCGCCGGCAATGTCGTGTTCGTGCCGAACAGTCAAATCTGGAGCAACCCCGTCATCAAATAAGGTTCCTTACCCCATCATCGGGGCCGCCTCATCGGGGGCACGCCATGGAACGGTAGTGCGCGCAGCAGTCAGGGCATAATTCCGTACGCAAACGCACTGTAATATTTGAAAGCTCAATGGCCTTAAAACGACTATCCGCCTTCGCGCGTCAGCTCGCGCTGATCGCGCTTTTGTCCCCGCTTTTGTCTCTCCTCCAGATCGCCCCTGCTTGGGCGTTTCCGGGCACCGGGAACGCCGCGAGTGCTAGCGCGGTGGACGCCGCGACGGCGCCCATTTCGCTGAACGACGCCCTCGCGCAGCTCAAGCAGATGCAGTTCAAGCAGGACAGCATCAAGCAGCAGACCTCGACGGCGACCAACAGCAAGGATCTCGACGCGCTGGCCGACGCAACCCAGCAACTGAGCGCCGACGTCGACAAATTGCGCAGCCAGCTCGTCCCGCTGCGCGCGCAGGTTCAGGCCCAGCTCGACGTGCTCGGGCCGGCGCCCGCCTCGGGCGTGACGCCCGGCACCCAGGCTGTCGCCCGCCAGCGCGACAGCCTGAGTGCGCGCAAGGACCAGATCGACGCCGTGCTGAAGATGGCGGACGACCAGAAGAGCAATCTCGACATTCTGACCGCGCAGTTTGCGAAGCTGCACCGTGGCTTGCTGAAGAATCAACTCGCACTGCGCTCGAGCGGCATTTTCAGCGCGCAGTTCTGGGTGCCGCTTTTGCATCGCTCTCCTGAAGATGGCCAGCGCCTCGACGCGTTCGACGCGCAAGTGCGCGCCATGCTGCACTCGGTCTGGACGCCGGGGCAGCGCGCGCTCACCTTGCTGCTGCTGGGCGCCGCACTCGCGATCTGGCTCGGGGGCCGCAAGCTCGTGCAGCGCGGGCTTGCATGGGTCTGCCTGCATAGCTTGCCCGCAACGCGCTTGCGCCGCAGCGCGCTCGCGCTGTCGACGGCCATCGCCACGTTGCTGGCGACGGGCGTCGCGCTCCAGGTCTTCTATCTGGCGCTGGCGCGCCACTTCGAACTGACCCCCGCGCTGAGCGACCTGTGGGACGAGCTCACGAAGCTCACGCTCACCTGCGCGCTGATCTCGGGGCTCGGCCGCGCGCTGTTGTGCACGCATCACCCGTCGTGGCGGCTGCCCTCGCTGGCCGATCCGGTGGCCCGCGCCCTGCGGCCGTTTCCCAGCACGCTCGCGGCGCTGCTGCTCGTCTCGGGCACCGTCGAGGCGATCAACCGCATCGTCGACACGAGCCTCTCGGTCACGCTGCTCGGCCGCGGCATTGTCTCGCTCGTGACCGCGCTGACCATCGGCGCGGCGCTGCTGCGCGCGAACCGCGTACGCAGCGCGCTTGCCGCGGCAGGCGAGGCGCCGGAATCGCACTCCACGGTCGCGGGGCTGATTCACGCGGGCACCGCGCTGGCGATCATCGCCTCGCTGTTCGCACTGGTGATCGGCTACATCTCTGTTGCGCGCTTCATTACCTACGAACTGGTCTGGTTTGAAATCGTGCTGTGCAGCATCTACATGCTCACGCAATTGAATCGCGATATCTGCGCGAGCCTCTTCAGCGCGAACCTGGCGACCGGCAAGCAGCTGAAGAATCTGCTCGGGCTCGACGACAAGCATCTCGAACAGGTGCAGACCGTGCTCTCGGGCCTTGGCACAAGCCTCTTGATGCTGCTCGCGGTCGTGGCGCTGCTCACGGGCGGCTTCGGCACGACGCCTGCGGACCTGATCAATAGCTTCATTGGCATCATTGGCGGGCAGCGCCTGAAGAGCCTCAATATCATGCCCGGGCGCATCACGAACGCCGTGATCGGGCTCACGGTGGGCATCTACCTGCTGCGCTCGGTGCGCCGCTGGCTCGACAGGGAATTCATGCCCGCGCTCGGCATGGACTCCGGCATGCGCATGTCGCTCATCACGCTGTTCACGAACGTGGGCTACGTGCTGCTGGTGCTGATGACGCTGTCGCTGCTCGGCGTGCGCTGGGACAGCCTCGCGTGGATCGTGAGCGCGCTCTCGGTCGGTATCGGCTTTGGCCTGCAGGAGATCGTGAAGAACTTCGTCTCGGGGCTGATCCTGCTGACCGAGCGCCCGGTGAAGGTGGGCGACATGATCAGCATTGCGGGCGTGGAGGGCGATATTCGCCGCATCAACGTGCGCGCGACCGAAATTCAGCTCCCCGACCGCTCGACGATGATCGTGCCCAATTCGCAGCTGATTTCGCAGAACGTACGCAACGTGACGATGGGCGACAGCACCCAGGGCGTGGCCACGCTGGTGCTGACGTTCCCGCTGGACACCGATCCGGAGCAGGTGCGCGACCTGCTGCTCGATGTCTATCGCGAGCACCCTGCGGTGCTGGAGGCGCCCGTGCCCTCGGTGATGTTCAGCCAGCTCACGCCGGACGGCATCACGCTCAGCGTGACCGGTTATGTCGGCAGCCCGCGCATCGCCACCTCGACCAAGAGCGATCTGCTGTTCGCCATCCTGAAGCAGTTGCGCGCCGCCGGAATCACGCTGGCGAATCCTCGCACGCTGCTGGTCCAGAACGTGCCGACGAAGAACGACGCGTAGCAACCACTAGCGCGCGTCTGATACGCGCGAGGCGAGCCGCAAGCGGGAACAGCCTTGCGGCTCGCGACATCTATTGCCTCGAATGCCGGGAAAGTACCGGCTCGCCTGGTCGACTCGCACCAGGGAGACCCTTCCACGCTTCGAGGAGAGACACATGAAAGCCGCAAGCATGCCGCTGGCCGTCGCGCTCGCATTCGCGTTCGCGCTCGCGCCCGTACCAGGTGAGGCGCAGAGCCAGGGGCCCACCGATCCCCAGATTGCCGCGATCGTCGTGGCCGCGAATCAGGCCGACATCGATGCGGGCAAGCTCGCCGAATCGAAAACCCATTCGAAAGATGTCGAGGCGTTCGCGCAGCGCATGGTGGCCGACCATACCAGCGTGAACCAGGCGGCGGTCAGCCTCGTGCAAAAGCTCGGCGTGACGCCCCAGTCGAACCCAACCAGCGACAGCCTCAAGCAAGGCGGTGAGGCCAATATCGCGAACCTCAAGTCGCTCAAGGGCGCGCAATTCGATCGTGCCTATATCGACCACGAGGTGACCTATCATGAGCAGGTCATCGACGCGCTCGACAAGACGCTGATCCCCAGTGCGCAAAACGCCGAATTGAAGGCGCTGCTGGTGAAAGTCAGGCCAGCGTTCGTCGCGCATCTGGATCATGCGAAGCACGTGCAGGCCGCCTTGGCAAAAGCGCAATGAGCCGCTTGCCGCACGTCTGGATGGGCGTCTGCGCGATCGTGCTCGTGGCCGGCGCGCCACCGGCGGCCGCGCGCAACCATGTCGTGACGATCGCGCAAATGCGCTTCGACCCGCCCACCGTGAACGTACATCGCGGCGACAGCATCGTGTGGGTCAACAAGGATCTCGTGCCCCATACCGTGAGCGCCGACGCAAAGACGTTCGATTCCGGCAGCATCGCGCCCGGAGCGTCATGGCGATACGTCGCGCGCCAGCCCGGCGCGCATCCGTACCAGTGCCGGTTTCATCCCACGATGCGTGGCACACTGATCGTCGAGCCGAAACCATGAACGGACGAGAGGCCGCAATGGCCGATGTGTACTCCAGCGGATTGACCGATGCCGACGCGGAAATTGTGCGCCGCATCGTGTCGGGCGATCTCGCGGCCTTCGAGTTGTTGATGCGCCGCCACAACCGCCGGCTATTCCGGCTCGCGCGCGCCACGCTGCGCAACGATGCCGAAGCGGAGGACGCCTTGCAGGACGCGTATTTGAAGGCGTTCAACGCGCTCGCGCAATTTCGCGGCGATGCGGCGCTCGCGACATGGCTCTCGCGCCTCGTGCTCAACGAGTGCTTCGGCAGGATGCGTCGCGAGGCGCGTCGCCAGAACCTGATGCCGACGCTGCTCAATGGCGCCGACGACGAGCAGATGGCTTTCGATATGGACCCGACGAACGTTCACGACGACTTTGCACCCGACCAGGCGGCCTCACGCGCCGAGATCCGCGCGTTGCTCGAGCGCAAGCTCGACGCGCTGCCCGTGGGTTTTCGCACGGTATTCGTGCTGCGCTCGGTCGAGGAGATGAGCATCGAAGAAACGGCGCAGTGCCTCGGCATTGCCGAAGCCACCGTGCGCAGCCGTCACTTCCGGGCCCGGCAGATGCTGCGCGATTCGCTGGCCGGAGAAGTCGACTCTCTGGGCCCGGCGCTATTCGAATTTGGCGGCACGTGCTGTGACCGTATTGTTGCGGCCGTGCTCGCGCGGCTGCGCGAGCGGTAGCGCGGCCCAGCGGGCGAAAGCGGGTTCGCCCGAGTCAGTCGAATGCAAGCGCCAAGCGTGCGCTCCCGAACGCTCGCGGGCGCATTGAATCCGCATGCTTGACCGTTGAGTGTCTTCGTCTGCGAAAATCGGGGGAGAATTGGCACAAGCGCGCGAGCCGGCTGTCATCATCCAGGCAGAGACCGGATGATGGCGGCGGGGACGGCGCACCTTTTTTCCTGCGAGGTCCGCGATGATCTTTCGCCAGCTTTTCGACGCCGTATCGTCCACGTATACATATCTGCTCGGCGATGCCGAAAGCGGCGAGGCGCTGCTGATCGACCCCGTCTACGAGCAAGTGCCGCGCGACCTGGCTTTGCTGCAAGAGCTGGGCTTGCGGCTTCAGGCGACGCTCGACACCCATGTCCACGCCGACCATGTGACGGGCGCGTGGCGCTTGCGCCAGCGTTGCGGCAGCGAGATCGCGCTCGCCGCAACGGTGGGCGCCGAGGGAGTGAGTCGCCCGCTGCGGCATGGCGATCGCGTGGCCTTCGGCAAGCGCCACCTGGGCGTGCGCGCGACGCCGGGGCACACGAGCGGCTGCCTGACCTACGTGCTGGACGACGAGCGCATGGCCTTCACTGGCGACAGCCTGTTGATTCGCGGCTGCGGCCGCACCGATTTTCAGGGTGGCAGTCCGCAGCAGCTGTTTACTTCCGTGCGGGAGCAGATCCTGACGCTGCCCGGCGACTGCCTGCTCTATCCGGCGCACGATTATCGCGGCATCACGGTCACGAGCGTGGCCGAAGAGCGGCGCTTCAATCCGCGCCTGGGCGGCGACGTCGATCTCGGCGACTTCGCGGGCTATATGGACAACCTGAATCTGCCGCACCCCAAACAAATGGCCGTCGCGGTGCCGGCCAACCTGCGCTGCGGCAAGCCCGAAGGCGAGGCGCCGGTGGCCGAAACGCCCGATTGGGCGCCGCTGATACTGCGCTTTAGCGGCGTATGGGAAATCGAGCCCATGGCGCTGCTCGAGCATGCGGCGAACTTCCAGATCGTGGACGTGCGCGAGGCGCCCGAGTTCATCGATCGCCTGGGCCACCTGCCCGATGCGAGGCTGGTGCCGCTTTCGCAGTTGATGGGCCGGCTCGACGAACTCGACCGCGAGCGGCCCGTGGTGGCGGTGTGCCGCTCGGGCGTGCGCTCGGCCCAGGCCAGCGTGCTGCTGACCAAGGCGGGCTTTGGCAAGGTGGCCAACCTCGCCGGCGGCATGCTGCGCTGGAAGGCCGAGGGCTTGCCCGTTGCGACGGACAGCGTTTGATCGAGTCCCTGTCACGCTTTCGCGCTTTCGCTTTTTAGTGGCCGAGTCCCGACTGGGCAATCTGCTGCTCCACGAATTGAGCGAAGAGGGCGTGCAGATGCGTCGTCGGGTGGAGATCGTCGGCGAACATATACGTCTGGTCCGCATTGGGCGTGACGTAGGTGGGCGGCGAGCACAACAGGGCAGTGTCGTCCGGGGTTTTCGAGGGATCGCAGGCCTGCGCCGTGTTGGATACCGTAAAGCCGTTCGCCTTGTAATTCGCGATCGCCTGCGTGGTCCACGTGTATGAATCGATCTCGATGACCTTGCCTTGCAGGCCATCGCTCTGCAACGCGGCGTTCAACGTCGTGTTGAAGAGTTGGGACAACTGAGTGAGGTTCGCACCGCCGTCGGCTGCGGCGAGGCCCTTCGGCGAGAGGCCGATGTTCGGCACATTGACCACCACGACGTGCGTGGCGCCGCCCTGGACGATCTGCCCGACGATCTGTGCGAGCGCGGTGGCCGCCTGCTGCACGGTCGCATTGGCCGCTGGCGGCGTGCCGGCCCGAAGCACGTCGTTCGCGCCGGCCCAGACGAGCACCAGTTGACCAGCGTTGAAATTGCCGTGAGCGGACAGGTAGCTTGAAACCTGCTGATTCACGGGCATTTCGATATTGCCGATCACGTCGGTGAGGAAGTCATACTGGTTGGCCGGCGTGGCGACCGTGGAGCCGCCCTCCGCGTAGCCAAAACCGCCTTGCGCGCTCAGCCGGTGATCGATGCTGATCGTGAACGCGGCGTTCAAGGTGTCCCCGTAATGTTGCGCGACGTCCTGGGTCCACACTTGCCCGGGATTGGTCGTGAAGCGGCCGCCGCCCACTGCGCCGGCGAGCGGCGCATAGGTGCCTACATCGGAAAGGCTGTCGCCAAACGAGACAATTTGCAGTTGCACGCCGCCGGGCGGATTGCTTGCGGTGCTGCCCCCACCGCTGCCTCCGCCGCCGCCACCGCCGCAAGCCGCGAGCAGTGCAAGCAGGAGTGCAGAAATTGCACTGCGCACGCCATTGCCGATTCGTCCCATCGCGCCTCCCCGCCGCTCAGGGCGGCTGCGTCCGCGTGGCTCGCGTCTCGCCAGCCGCTCCGCGGACTCGTGGAAGGAGAGGAGGCAAAAAGAGTGCCCGCCCCGGCGGGCTGGGGTTCGTCCGTCCGGAACCGGTTCAGGGCATCGACGCCAGCGATTGCTGCAAGCTGATCATATTGATCGGCACGACGCGAATCAGGCCGCCGCGCGGGCTATCGATATCGGCGATCAATGAAAGCGAAAGCGCCACGGTAACGGGCAATACGAACAGCAGCACGCGCCGGCCGGTCGCGCCGCGCGCGCCGTACCCCTGCATGAGATTGCTGAAAAACGCGATCGCCATCATCAGCCCCCACGCGGACACCGGAATGCGATTGGACCAGGCGGCTTGCGTATAGCCCTGCGTGTTCAGCACGTCGTTCATGCCCGATACCACCAGCGCCGAGATGGGCGTCGGCCGCGCGAGGGCCGGGCCGCGCACGCTCGTCCACAACTGCGCCTGCAATTCGGTGGTTTTGTTGTTGATGGTGTCGAGCTCGCGGCCACTGCGTGTCTTGTAGTACGCCATGCGCAGTTCGAGATACTGCGCCAGCAGCGCCTTGACTTTTGGCGCGTCGGCTTCGCCGATCAAGTCGGCGCGCACGTACTCCGTGCCAATTGCGTTGGCTTCTTCTTCCTCGTAATTCTTGCGCTGGTCATAGCGGCTGACGGCCATCGAGAGCGTAAAACCGATCAGGAGTGCGAGCAGCGTGAGCGTGGCGCCCTGCACGACGTTGTAGTTCTCCCGTGCTTCTTCGGAGAGCGGAAAGACGCGTTGCATGACGAGTGCGCCAATTGCGGCGGCCACGCTAAGCAGTGCAATCAGCGCGATGAACAGGTATGCGGGGTGGTGAATGAGCTGCGCCATCTCTTTTCCTCGAGATTTATGTCGTATTAGGGGAGGGCTGTGCGGATTTTACGGTAAATGGCTCTTTTCGGGTTATCGATTCGTTTTTGGGGAAGCGATAGATGCGAATGGAATATTAGAATGGTTTCTCTATCGATATTGCCCCAAGGGGCAATGAAATTACCCCTATCCCCTATAACCGGCACGATGCGACGTTCCAGAATATTCCGGGTCTCTGGCAGTTCTCGGCGTTAGTCGATACGGGCTGGGTGCAGCAATACAAGAATACGTTCGTTCCCGGACCCAACACGGGACAGTTGAGCAGTGCAGGCTTCGGCGTGCAGTGGAACGGGCCTTACAAGCTGCTGGTGAGCGCCAGTGTGGCGTTTCCGTTTGGCAGGACGCCGGAGATTCTCAGCGCCAATGCCAATACGTCCGTGTATTGCTGGGTGCAGATGCGCAAGGCGTTTTAGGGGGAGTGCGCGCTGGGGCGGGGCGGTTGAGGCGACCGGGGGGCGGTGGCTGCTGGGCCGTTGCAGCCAGTCGCCATCCCTCGACCAGTGCGGCACGTAGCGGAGTACAGCGGCCAGTCGTGAAATGAAACCAATGACCAGTTCTTGGCCTTGGCTGCCGTTGGAAAACATTCGCGCTTCGTGAGCGGCAGCTTTGTGGCGTCATAGCTCAGCGGTCCGCTGGCCACGAAGAGACTTTCGGCATGCCGTTTCGAATGACCGGAACCTGGTCGACAATTGTTATCGGCAATACGTGGTCCCAACGTTCAGCGCGCTTACCGGTCGCTTATGTGTCTATGGCCTTTTATGCCTGGGTGCTTCGTTTTCACCCAGCCTAGCAGCAAGACGCCAGAAATTCCGCTTAGACCGATAATGATTGGCCAGAATTTGGCAATGACGATTGAGCTCATGATTGCAGCGCTCCTTGAGAGAAAGACGACCGCTTCTGCACCGAATTCGTCCACTTCGGCGTTTCTCGTATAGCGCGCGTCAAGACAAGGATCATCGTTTTTCGGGTATCAGACAGTGCCTTGCCGCACATCCGCACCACGCTCCCTGGCCGATCTCGGTCAGGAAACTTCTGGTCTTGGCCTCTTTTCGCTCGCTGAAGGGCGAGTCGTAGCTGGCTAGTCCCGACGCGGCCGGCCGTAGCCGCCCCATTCACGCTGGCCGCCATGTGAGCGGTTCAAGGGCAGGTAACGGAGTGCTCCAGTCATTCACGCCGCCTTTCGACTTCCTGGATTCCGGCGAACAATCTGGCTTGACGAATCTCGCGTGTTTTACGCGCATACTCGAGGCAGACGGGCACCGCACGCGCTCTCCGTTACGTCATCGCAGCAGGCACCCTTCCCCGGAGACTGGAGATCCAAATGAATGACGACACCTTCAACCTCAGCGTACGCAAGTTTTTGAAAATGGTTGGCGTTAGTTCGCAGCGTGAAATAGAGCACGCAGTCGCCAGGGCGATTGCCAGCAACGCGATTGCGGGCAATGAATTCTTTCCAGCAAAAATTACGCTGGAAATCCCTGGGCTCAAGCTGAAAGTGGATTTCGAAGACGAAATCAGGCTTGAGTAAGGGGGCGAACACTACGCTCGGAGAAAGCGTTTGCCGGGAGTCGATTCGCGCTCGCCGGCACGTTCCCGGCCGTTACTGCCCACGTGAGGGGCAGCCGTCGGACCGGCGAAAGGACTGTCTCGAGTCGGCAAGCTTCCGGTTCTGGGTTTCGAGGGCGAACGAGCACAGGATAGTTCAGAGATCGTGTCCCATCGCGAACGGTGTGTGCCGCAGCCTGGCTGCCGCGGCATGCACCTTGTGCTATTTCCACTTTGAGCCGATTGCCTCCAGGCCGGCTTTCTGCAGGTCTTCCGCTCCCATCACGACGCGAAACTCGCAGTCGGCATTGAACGTGAGAAACCACGGCTCTGAGAATGCGGGAATCTGCGACGGGTCATCAAGGTTGATCACGAGGATTGCTCCGCGTCCGCCGCTTTGCTCGGTAAACCAGGCCGCTTCCGGTTTCACTGCTTCGAGTATTTTCGCCATGACGGACCCGATGGTACCGTCACGCACGAAAGCATTGAATGGCTCGTGGGGAATTCGTATGGTCAGAAGCATGCGCATGGACATTCTCCTAGGATGAGGCGCGGAAAGAGCCTTTCAACCATAAGAGATCCCGGCTGTTCCTTTAGTGGCTTAGGCAACACTCATCACGCATTGGTGCGCGGCGGTGCCGAGCATCGGAGACCCGAACCGTCTCGCATTGCTCCCGGCGCCGACGCTCGCAACTTTTCCTGGACGGCGGAAGCAGCCCAGCTCCATGTTGATCATTGAGGTGTGCCGGGTCCTGCCTCAGCCGCCAGTTTTTGCGGATTGCCGATGGTGCTGGCGGTTGATGGCTTCGAGCTCAGGATTCACAGTCTCGCGGCGTGGGTTGTCCGGGAACCGTCCCACTTTGCGGCACGAGCCGCTTGGCACATCGCTGCTGATCCAGCAACTGGGCGAGTTGGCGCCGCTGCGCCTCATAGCGCACGTCGTCAACGAGATTGGCGAGCTCCATGGGGTCGTCGGTCACGTTGTACATTTCATATTCATGGCGGTGCGGCGTTGACTTGACTGTGACCGTGTACGGAATCGGTTGCGGACCCACGTCCGGGCGGTGATACGGGGGCGGCGCGGGAGTCGGCGTCACCTGGCGAAACACCACGTCGGCGACGTTCGGGTAATTGGGATCTCTGCGATCGCCTGGGTCGCCTGGCGTGCTCCAGAACTGCGGATTGTCGAAATAATGTGTGTACTTCCAGACCTTCCCGTCCGCGAGGCGGGCGATCACCGATTCGAGGTGATTGGGCTGCACGACGGAGTCGTATCCAATACCGGTCCAGTTATCCTGGTTGAGTCCCCGGCTCGGGTCATCGTCGGTCATGAAATAAAGTGGATCATTGACGCTTTCCGGCGTGACCTCGCCCAGCACGAGCGGCGCAAGATTGCGGCCGACCAGCGGCAGCGCATCGGAGTGATCTTCGGTGAGTTGCTTCTGGATGGGTTCGGGGTCGATGCCCGCGAGTCCCAGTAGCGTCGGAAGAAGGTCCACGTGACTGGTTAGTGTGTCGACTGTGCGCGGATCCGGAAACAGCGTCCGGTTGTAAACGATCAGCGGGACGCGGATTGCCTCGTCATAGGCCGTGTACCACTTCTGATGCATGTTGAAATGCGAACCGAGCAGATCGCCGTGGTCCGAAGTGAAAATGACGATCGTATCGTCGGCGAACCGCGAAGCGAGCAGCGCCCGAAAGACGGTCATCATCTGATCGTCGACGTTCTTCTGCAACTGGTAGTAATAGCGGAAGTACTGCGCGAGCGTGACCGGGTCATTCAAGATTGGCTGCATCCACTGCTTGTAGCTTTCCTGATAGGACGCCTGAGCCGAGGGCTTCTTCGACAGGTCGTCGCTTTGCGTCTGGTTGAACCGCTCTGGGTCGAACAGCACGGTTGGCACGTAGGGATGAACGGTGAAATCGAAATCTCCCGCCTTTCCGGTGTTTGCCCATAGGCCCCAGAGCGTGATGTCGTGGGGATTGACGAACGAAGCCACGATGAACCACGGCGTCGCGTTGCTGTCCTTCTCGAGCTGCTGGATCAGGTCCCTGGCCTGCTGCGCGAAGCCGACGTCGCGGCCCTGCTTGCCTGGGGGCACGGAAGAGCCGCTATTGAGCGGTGATTTGCCGTGTGGCTCGGGACCGATCCAGCCGCTGAAACCAAAGCGATCGAGGCGCTCGGCATTACCGTAGAGCGCTTGAGTGTCGCTATCGGGGGCGCCGGTGCTCGAGTTGTAGCTCAAGAGCTGGGTATGTGTGCCCGGAATCAGCATGTCGGCGTCCGAGGCATGCCATTTGCCGCGCCAATATGTCGAGTAACCCGCGGCGCGAAAGTAATCTCCGAGCGTGGGGACGCCGCTGGGGTCGAGCCAGAACACGTCCGGATCGAAGGACTCCTTGGCCGCGCCGGTGGTCTGTGAGACGCCATGCAACGAGGGATACTGTCCTGTGTAGATCGACGCGCGGCTGGGCGTGCACGCGACCGATGCCGCGTAGTGTCGCTGGAAGTCCACGCCATTGCGGCGCAGCAGGTTCTGCGTCTGGAGATATTTTTGACGGAAAGCCTGAGTTTGCGGCGACTCGTAGACCGGTGGAAAGCGGTTTTCGTCGCACATCAGGATCAGGAAGTTCGGCTGCTTGCGGTGGGTGGGGGTAGTGGACGCCGTTGCGGCAAGCGCGCCGGGAAGCGCGCCGCTGGCGGCAGCGAGTGCCCCGGCGGCGCCGTTAAGGAGGAAGCGGCGACGCGAGACGTCGCTCACATCCCCGGATGCCGGCGATTCTGACGGGTCGTGATCCTTCATAGGGCCTCCGCTCCTGGCGGTATCACATCTCTACAATGACATGTGAGGCAAGGCGGTTACTGCACACCGCCACAGCTACGAGACGCCAGGAGGTCCCCGGCGCGATGCAGCTGGAAATCTCGACCAGCAATTAGAAAAAGCTTAGGCGACCAGATCGCTCGACTTTCAGTGATGTGTGGGCCGCCGCACACAGACTCGAGCGCAGCAGGTATATCCGGCGGCTTAAAAAATCTGACGATTCGAATGGGGGGGCAATAATCGTTGGCTGCCTTGCCATCCCGTACGGGTGGATAGCGACGATGGCTGAAATGCGCGCACAGGTGCGCCAGGTTATCGGGCAAGTCCCGGCGCTAACCTGGTGTTCGGGTTTTGTGAACGTGAATAATGGATTTTGACCACAGAGTCCCCATCCATCAGGGCGCAAGTTTAAACGCAGCCAATTCGATATTATGGGTCTCAGCCTGGTCATTGAGGTACAACGTGTAAACCTCCTTAATGATTTTCTTTACGCTGGGCGCATACCAATAGGTTGCGCTGAATGGCGCACTGTACAGGCGATCAAGCTGCTTTGCATTCGTCCCCCGGCTCTCTATTTTGTAGGCGTCAAATGATCCAGCAGGTACTTGAACGCGCCCGAATGCAACAACTTCGGCGTGCCCACTCACGTCAAGGGTTCCAGACGTGAAACGCCGGATATGATGAAAATCCCAAATTTTTCCGACCGTCATTGGAAAGCTAAGGTATCCGTTGCTTGGCTCATACGTTGTCCCGTTACCATCTCGCGTCATGTTTGCCTGATTGTCGTAATCGACTTCTTTTGAGGGGGCGCCGTTCCACGAAGACGACAACGTCGTCTGTTTCTCCGTGACTGCTACCACCGTCAGAACAAAGGGAGTTCCGGGCTTGGAGTCGGCTCTTTCCCATAGCAGTGTCCATGTGTCCCCGACCTTGTAGATCGGGGCAGCAGTCGTGGGCGCACTTGGCGTAGTTGGCGCACTTACTGGCTCTTGAGCCATGACGGGGCTTGTCAGGCAGCCGAGCAACATCGCGGCATAGCAAGACCGCTTCACAAACATCGACAGGTATGCCGCCACGACGAGCGTTCTCATGGGGAAACCTCCTGGCTGGCATAACACGCGAACATCCAAAGGCAGCGGCGCCATGGCGTATGGGCCAGGCGCCCGACAATGTTCCCTCGGACGTCGGTGCAGTTTGGTGCTCTGTCGAACATACTCAAAGTGTTCGCGTGTGGCCAACAACGCGTGCTCTCGTGCCAGTTCCTTCGGCTGCTTCTGGATTTGACCATCAGTCTTCCGACACACTGCCGAACGCGGTTTCGTGGCCGAACGACTCGGCAAGCGGCGGGACCGGCATGGCTATTTCCAGGTGGGGATCACGGATACGGCGAGCAGCATGCCCATCGCAAGATTGAGAATGCGCCAGTGATACGACGTTCGAAACAGCCGGGCAAAGAGTGCACCGAGCGCGCACCACAGCGCTAGCGACCCACATGCGGCCAGGCCGAATGTCGCGCCGAGCAGCGTCGCAAGCCGGGTGGGACTGTTCGTAAGCAACGCGAAAGACGCCGCCGCGCCAACCGTCATCGCCCAGCTTTTCGGATTGAGCCACAGCAGCAGGAAGCCGTTGACCAGCGTGGCCGGCCGCGCGGGGCCGTGGCCCGCGTTCGGCGGCCCGCTTCGCGCGATCCGCCACGCGAGCCAGAGCAGATACGCGGAACCGAGCATCTTCACCGCCGTTTGCAGCGCGGGCATCGACAGCAACAGACTGCCAAGCCCGAGCGCGGCAACGGCGGCTAGCAACGCGAGACCCGTCGCGATGCCGAGCATCAGCGGAATCGAGCGCACAAAGCCAAAGCGGGCACCCGACGCGGTGGCGAGCGTGGTTGCGCCGCCGGGCGTCACGGTCGCAACGGCGACGAACAGAAAAAGCGGAAGAATGGAGGAAGTCATTGGCACGCATCCGGATGATCGAGGCTTGCACTGTATGAATTGCCGACGCATCATCAAAGCCAATATGACTGATGCTATTCATTACACAGCCTGATGCATCAATGACCCGAAACCTCGGCACAATGAAAACGGCACCTCCAAAGAGGTGCCATCCCGTTACGGCTGGTGCGGGCGATTTCCCTCCACCATGTGGAAGACGTGGCCGATGGGCTCTTCCCAGATCAGATTGCGCTCCATCGCACGTGCGGGCATGTCCTGAATCACGTATTGGATCGCGGGCTCCGTGCCGGTGTTGATGTGCTCGTGGCTGGCCATCGGCGGACAGGCGAAGGTATCGCCGCGCTTCCAGTCGAATCGCTTGCCGTCGAGGATCGAGTAACCCTCGCCCTGCATGATGTGGTACAGCGCGTACGAGCTATGACGGTGCGCGATGATGTGCT
Source organism: Paraburkholderia silviterrae (assembly GCF_004353915.1). Lineage (GTDB taxonomy): Bacteria > Pseudomonadota > Gammaproteobacteria > Burkholderiales > Burkholderiaceae > Paraburkholderia > Paraburkholderia silviterrae. The sequence goes on from NZ_SMRP01000055.1 coordinate 18,774, forward strand.
CGCCCGGATTGAACCCCTGAATGCCCAGAAAGATCGACGGGAATACGCCGCCCGCTTCGCCCGTATCGCCATGGACCAGCGAAATAAAGCGGCGATCGGCATTGCGCAGCGGGTCTTTCAGCACCACATTGAGCCGCTCCACCACATCCTCCCAGCGCCAGATGGCAGGACGCAAGTTCTTCTTGACGAGGAACGGATAGTACTCGTCGTCCGTCATCATCTGGGCCCACTCGGTCCGGTCGACAACTTCCGTTACCGGCGACGTTTCGAGCTTGACTGCGTTTTCTTGACTCATTTGTGTCTCCTTGAGTGAAATGAGCGTGGTTTGGCTAGTGCGCGCCGAGGTGGCCGCGCAGGTGCCAGTTCAGGAAAATTCGCGTGCGCTGCCAGGCGGCGCTCGACGCAGCCGGCCTGAAAATCGCGGGCCGGAACCATTCGTCGAACGCGTGTGGCGCGCCGTTGTAGATGAAAAGCTCGTACGGTTTCTGGGCCGTGCGCAGCCGGCCAGTCAGACCGTCAATCTCCTCACGGCTCACGAGACGGTCCCAGTCGCCGTAATGGCACAGCAACGGCGCTTTGAGCGAATCGGCGACATCGACCGGTGCTACGGGCTTGCGCTCGCTGCGAGCCGCATAGCTAAGCTGTCCGTAGTAATCGACCGCGCAACCGACAGCATGTTGTGCGCCCGCCAACACGGCATAGGTTCCACCGATACAGAAACCAAGCAGCCCCACTTTCGAAAGCGGGAAGCCTTCGCTGCGCGCCCACTCCAGAATCTCTCCGAGATCCCCGAGCACACGCCGGTCATCCAGCGCGGCCACGGCCTCACCAATCCGTTGCGGCGTAGAGAGATCCGGGACCGCGCCCTCCCGACCAAAGTAGTCGAGCACCGCAACGGTGTAGCCCTCCGCGCACAGGTTCTTCGCCCGCGTGACGACGTAGTCGTTGACGCCCGCGATTGCTGCCAGCATCACAACGAGTGCCGGTACGGCTTGTGTGTCCTGGACTGGCCGCAAAAGGTGGCATGACGCGCCACCGGGAAACGAAATTCGTTCTATACCGCCGCTGTTCATGGTGTGTCTCTCCTCGTTCATTGGCCTCAAGTGTTGCGGGAACGGTCTCATGGCACAATGCCGATGATTTAGTTCTCACTATTCATCGAATGAATAATCCTGCTCCGTCTCTCGACTTGAAGCGGCTCGTCGTGTTCCGTGCGATATGGGATCATCGGAATGTCTCCCGAGCCGCCGAGGCGCTCGGCGTGTCACAGCCGACCGTCAGTCATGCTTTGCGCGCGTTGCGGGAGCATTTCAATGACCGGTTGTTCGTGCGCTGTGCCGGTGGCGTGATGCCGACGCCGTTGGCCCAGTCGCTGGCCGAGCGGATTGCCAACGCCTTGATCGCGCTCGAACAGGGCCTCGAGATGCGCGATCAGTTTGATCCGCGCACGAGCCGCAAGGAGTTCACGATCGTCATGACCGACATCGCCGTCGCGATCATCCTGCCGCGGATCATCGACATCTGCCGCAGCGAGGCCCCATTCGTCAGCTTCAAGACGATCGAGTTACCGACGGAATCTGTGCTGTCGACGCTACGTGAAGGCACGGCGGATCTCGCCGTCGAGTTCAATCCAGCGCTTCACACGAGCCTGCTTCACAAGCCGTTATTCAAGAGTGAATATGTGTGCATTGTCAGCTCGGAGCATCCGCGCATTGGACGCCGCCTTTCGCGCGTCGACTTCATGCGAGAGCGTCACGCGGTGGCCCAGGCGCAGGGAACCGGACACTACGTGGTCGAATCGACACTGCAGCGTCTCGGGCTGGTGCGTCAGATCGGCGCCAGGGTGCCGCATTTCCTGGCACTGCCATTCATCATTACTTCGAGCGACATGATCGCGACCATCCCGCGCCCACTCGCTGAGGTGATGCTCCGTGTCGCGCCGGTGAAGATCTTTCCGGCGCCGATCCGACTGCCGAAGCCGACCATCGAGATGCTGTGGCATGAGCGGCTGCACGATGACATGGCCGCAAGCTGGCTGCGCGAACTTCTGCCTCGCGCGATGCAGCCCATCTTCGCCTCCGGCTTCAGTGGATTCGGTCACGCCTCAGAGTGACCCTGCAGTCGCCCCGCGAGGGAGGCGAAGCAATGAGCGCCGTTCAGGTTCCTGTCTTGAACGTCCCCTTTGGCTGAGTTGTGCTCGTCGCTCGTCCGTCAGGTTCCGGAGTCCAGCAGCCGTTCAAACGGCCTTCAAAACCTGGATGTCAAGCGCCTGGTCGGCCACCAGCCGCTTGAGTCGCTGGTTTTCCTCCTCCAACTGCCGCAATCGCCGTGCTCCTCCTCGGGCGGTCTGCGGATCGCGCTGGCACCAAGCTTTCAATTTCATTTTTTGTCAGATCGTCCATTACAGTGACGGCGCGGAACTCGCTGACGCACTGTTTTGGCCTCGGTTCATATTAGGTAAATCCCGACATGGCGCAATAGCATCAGACGAGATTAACTTCTATCAAACATTTTTTGACGACAAATTTCGTTCCTGATATGGTTTCTAGAAGTGGGAAGCAGGACCCGGCCGCGCTGGCGCTCGGCGAAAAAATCCGTGCACTGCGCCAGCGGCTGAGCCAGACGCTCGATCAGACGGCAACGGCGGCGGGTATTTCGAAGCCGTTTCTGTCCCAGGTGGAGCGTGGTCTGGCTTCGCCTTCGTTGACCTCGCTCTCGGGCATTGCGCGGGCGTTGGGCGTGACGATGCAGTACTTCGTCGAGACGCCATCGGAGCAACGTTCGGTCAAGCGCGGCGATCAGCTCGAATTTTTCGGCTTCGCGAATTCGGCGAACCTGTTCGCCCGACTCACGAATACGGCGGGAGGACGCCAGCTCGAATCGATCCTTGTGCGCCTGCCTGTGGGCAAGGCGCGCTCGGAAGTCACCACGCACGCAGGGGAGGAGTTCCTCTACGTGATCGACGGTGAACTGTCGCTGGAGCTGGAGGGCAAGGCGTTTGTGCTGCACACAGGAGACTCGGCACATTATCAGTCCACGGTGCCGCATAGCTGGGGCAACAACGCAGGCAAGGAAGCCGTGGTCGTCTGGGTAGGGACGCCGCGGCTGTTCTAATCGGGGGAGTGCCGGAACATTCGAGACATCGGGGGCTTCCCTAATTGAAATTATAAGGATGACGAAGTGAAGGACCTTCACCTGCTGATAACGCGAATATGACGCTGGCCATTCCGGCTTGAGGCGGCGCGCGGGCTGTGTGCCGTCATCCGCATTCGAATACAACAAAACCCGTTCCAATCATTCCAAAAATTACTTCTGGTCATTGAAATACAGATGAAGAACAGCAAAATCAAGGTCAGCGTCATCGCTGTCGCCGCTTTCGCAGCATCCTCGGCAGCAATGGCACAGTCGTCGGTCACCCTGTATGGCATGCTCGACGCAGGTATCAGCTACACCTCGAACGTTGGTGGCCACTCGCAGGTCGCCCTCGTTGGCGGTGCTTCAGGTTCGAACAAGTGGGGCATCCAGGGTCAGGAAGACCTCGGCGGCGGCCTCAAGGCAGTCTTCAAGCTCGAAAATGGTTTCAACATTGCGACCGGTGGCATCGGCGGCCAGGGCCCCATTGGCTCCTCGCGTTCGCTGTTCAACCGCCAGGCTTTCGTAGGCCTCGCTTCGGACCAGTACGGTACCGTGCGTTTCGGTCGCCAGATCGACGCCGTGACGGAAATGGTTCAAGGCCTGACGGGCGACGCCATTTCGGCGTCGACATTCTCGACCCCGGGCGACGTGGACAACAACGACAACACGACGAACCAGAACAACGCGGTGAAGTACATTTCGCCGGTTTTCCACGGCTTCCAGGCTGAAGGCGCGTACTCGTTCGGCGGCGTTGCCGGTGCCATGGGTTCGGGTCAATCGTGGTCGGTGGCTGCGGACTACGCTCAGGGTGGTCTGACGGTCGCTGGCGGCTACTTCAAGGCTGTAAATCAGGGTGAGGCCGGCTGGCAGAACGCAACGGCACAACCGTCCTTCGGCGGTGCGCTGGGCTATCCGAGTTCGGGTTACAACGGTGGCAATGCGTTCAAGAGCGCGGGCATCGCTCAAATCGCTGGCCAATACCAGTTTGGTCAGTACACGGCTGGCCTGCGGTACTCGAACGCTCAATACCAGGGCAACGATGGCCAGGCGTCGATTCACTTTAACGTGATCGGTGGCCTTCTGCAGTACCAGGCAACCCCGGCGCTGTCGCTGGCTGCCGGATACACGTATGTCTACGGTTCGCAAGCCACGCCTGAGCAAGCCGCTGAGGGCCACACGATGGCTTCGATCAACCAGGTGTCGCTGGGTGCTACGTACGCGCTGTCGAAGCTCACCTCGGTCTATGTTATGGGTGCCTACGTTCATGCTCAGGGCGCTCAGGCTTCGGCTGCTGACTTTGGCAATACCGCGTCGGGTGGCAATCAGGTTCAAGCCAACGTTGGCATGTACCACCGATTCTGATCGCAGGTTCGGAATCCCGGGGTAGTGGACGCATTACCTCGGCAAAGAAACCCCCGCTAGTGAACTGCACCTCAAGCGACCAGCACATCATTGTTCCGGCTGGCGCCGAATCGGAGAACACATGAAACAAGATAAACTGTTGCGTGTCGCACGACTGACATCTCTCGTGGCGCTCGCAGCGGCATCGATTGCAGGAGCCCCCCTCGCGCACGCCGCGGGCAGCATTCCGAACAAGACGCTCGTCTATTGCTCGGAAGGCAGCCCCGCCGGCTTCGATCCGGCCCAATATACGACCGGCACCGACTTCACCGCGAACACGTTCACCGTCTACAACCGCCTCGTCGAATTCGAGCGCGGCGGCACCAAGGTCGAACCGGGTCTCGCGCAGTCGTGGGACGTTTCCCCTGACGGCAAGACCTATACGTTCCACCTGCGCCACGGCGTGAAGTTCCAGACCACGTCGTTCTTCAAGCCCACGCGCGAGTTCAACGCCGACGACGTCGTGTTCACGTTCGACCGCATGCTCGATCCGAACAACGCGTTCCGCAAGGCGTATCCGGTGTCGTTCCCGTACTTCACCGACATGGGCCTCGACAAGCTGATCGCCAAGGTCGAGAAGGTCGATCCGTACACCGTGAAGTTCACGTTGAACGAGCCGAACGCACCGTTCATCCAGAATATGGCGATGGAATTCGCCTCGATCCTCTCGGCTGAATACGCGGATCAGCTGATGAAGGCCGGCAAGGCCGCCGACATCAACCAGAACCCGGTCGGCACGGGCCCGTTCATCTTCAAGAGCTACACGAAGGACGCGACCATCCGCTTCGACGGCAATCCGGATTACTGGAAGGCAGGCGAGGTCAAGCTCTCGAAGCTGATCTTCTCGATCACGCCCGATGCGAGCGTGCGCGTGCAGAAGCTCAAGCGCGACGAATGCCAGGTGATGAGCTATCCGCGTCCGGCGGATATCGCTCCGCTGAAAGCCGAGCCGACCATCGCGATGCCCTCGCAGCCGGGCTTCAACCTCGGCTATCTGTCGTACACCGTGACGCGCAAGCCGATGGACAAGCTCGAAGTGCGCGAAGCGCTCGACATGGCGATCAACAAGAAGGCGATCATCGAGTCGGTGTACCAGGGCGCAGGCCAGGCCGCGACCAACCCGATGCCGCCCACGCAATGGTCCTACGACAAGAGCCTCACGGCGCAGGCGTATGACACTGCGAAGGCCAAGGCGCTGCTCGCCAAGGCGGGCTTCCCGAACGGCTTCGAGATGACGCTCTGGGCGATGCCGGTGCAGCGCGCCTACAACCCGAACGCGCGTCTGATGGCAGAAATGATCCAGGCCGACTGGGCCAAGATCGGCGTGAAGGCGAAGATCGTCACGTACGAGTGGGGCGAGTACATCAAGCGCGCGCACGCGGGCGAGGACGACTCCATGCTGATCGGCTGGACGGGCGACAATGGCGACCCCGACAACTGGCTCGGCACGCTGCTCGGCTGCGAGGCCGTGAACGGCAACAACTTCGGCAAGTGGTGCTACAAGCCGTTCGACGAGCTGGTCCAGAAGGGCCGGCAGACCTCGGACCAGGCACAGCGCACGAAGTACTACACGCAGGCGCAGCAGATCTTCTCGCAGCAACTGCCGTTCTCGCCGATCGCCCACTCGACCGTCTATCAGCCGGTCAGCAAGA
>NZ_SMRP01000055.1:24971-27078 GCF_004353915.1 Paraburkholderia silviterrae
TATCGAACCGCTCGGCTACGCGCGCTTCGATGGCGTGAGCATGCAGTGATGTTTGTCGCGTAGCGTTCCACTCACTTTCGCTCAGTTAGCACCTACACGGACTATCTGTTCGAAAAATGGTCCGGCGACCGGGGTCACGAGCCCCTGTCGCCGGTAGCGTTTCATTCCTGGCTTTTGGGGGAACACCACATGTTCCGCTTCGTATTGCGCCGCATCGGCATGGTGATACCCACCTTCATCGGTATCACGATCCTCGCGTTCGCACTCATCCACCTGATTCCGGGCGACCCCATCGAAGTGATGATGGGCGAGCGCGGCGTCGATCCTCAAATGCATGCCGACGCAATGCACCGCCTCGGGCTCGACGAGCCCCTGCCGATGCAGTATCTGCACTACGTCGGCCACGCGCTGCAAGGCAATCTCGGCACCTCGATCATCACCAACACGAGCGTGATGGGCGAATTCCTCGCGCGCTTTCCCGCTACCGTCGAACTGTCGATCTGCGCGCTCATGTTCGCGCTCGCGATCGGGCTTCCGGCAGGCGTGTTCGCGGCGCTCAGGCGCGGTACCGTGGTCGATCACGGCGTGATGGGCACGGCGCTCACCGGTTACTCCATGCCGATCTTCTGGTGGGGGCTGATCCTCATCATGGTGTTCTCGTCGAAGCTGGGCTGGACGCCGGTTTCCGGGCGCATCGCCGTGGAGTTCGACATTCCGCACGTCACGGGCTTCATGCTGATCGACTCGCTCTTGCCCGGCACCGATGAAGGCGCGTTCAGGTCGGTGCTCTCGCATCTGATCCTGCCCGCGATCGTGCTCGGCACGATTCCGCTCGCGGTGGTCGCGCGCATGACGCGTTCGTCAATGCTCGAAGTGCTGCGCGAGGATTACATCCGCACCGCGCGCGCGAAGGGCCTCTCGCCGTTGCGCGTGATCGTCGTGCATGCGCTGCGCAATGCGCTGATTCCCGTGGTGACGGTGATCGGCCTGCAGGTCGGCACGTTGCTTGCGGGCGCCGTGCTCACCGAAACGCTGTTCTCGTGGCCCGGCATCGGTAAATGGCTGATCGACGCGATCAGCCGCCGCGACTATCCGGTGGTGCAGGGCGGCATTCTCATGATCGCGACCCTCGTGATCGTCGTGAACCTGGTCGTCGATCTGCTGTACGGCGTGCTCAATCCGCGCATCCGCCACACGAGGTAAGCCACATCATGAACAAGTCCACCCCACAAACCATTCAGGACAAGGAGGCGTGATGGCTGACATTCTGAACACCGTGCCTGCCGCCGTCACACCGCCTTCGGGCCGCGCGCTCGTGCTGCGCGAATTCTGGGCGAACTTCTCGCGCAACAAGGGCGCCGTGGGCGCCGGCGTGATCGTGCTGCTGCTCGTCTTCCTGGCGGTTTTCGCGCCCGTGCTCGCGCCGCACAGCCCCATCGAGCAATATCGCGACTACGTGAAGATTCCGCCCGCCTGGCTCGACGGCGGCAACTGGAAGTTCATTCTCGGCACCGACGAAGCGGGTCGCGACATCCTCTCGCGCCTGATGTACGGCGCGCGCCTGTCGCTGTGGATTGGCTGCGTGTCGGTCGTGCTCGCGCTGATTCCGGGCATCGTGCTCGGGCTCGTCGCTGCGTTCTTCGAGAAGTGGGCCGATACGCCGATCATGCGTCTGATGGACGTGCTGCTCGCGCTGCCCTCGCTGCTGCTGGCCGTCGCCGTGGTGGCGATCATCGGCCCGGGCCTCACCAACACCATGCTCGCGATCGCGATCGTGGCGCTGCCGGGCTATGTGCGTCTTGCGCGCGGCTCGGCGCTGGGCGAGCTTCATAAGGAGTACGTGACGGCGTCGCGCGTGGCCGGCGCCGGCACGCTGCGCCTGATGTTCTCGCAGGTGCTGCCCAACTGCACGGCGCCGCTGATCGTGCAGGCGACGCTCGGCTTTAGCTCGGCGATTCTCGATGCGGCCGCGCTCGGCTTTCTCGGCCTGGGCGTGCAGCCGCCCGCCGCCGAGTGGGGCGCGATGCTCGCCTCGGCGCGCGACTATATCGACAGCGCCTGGTGGATCGTCACGATGCCTGGCCTTTCCATCCTGATCTCGGTGCTC
>NZ_SMRP01000055.1:27088-27538 GCF_004353915.1 Paraburkholderia silviterrae
GATCAACCTGCTCGGCGACGGGCTGCGCGACGCCCTCGATCCCAAGCTCAAGCGGATGGCCTGAACATGAATCAAGAACTGCTAACCATCCGCAACCTGGCGGTGAACTTCAACGGCTTGCCGGCCGTGGACCGCGTGAATCTCTCGGTGGCGCCGGGCGAAGTGCTCGGCATCGTCGGCGAATCGGGCTCGGGCAAGAGCGTGACGATGATGGCGCTGATGGGCCTGATCGACGCGCCCGGCAAGGTCACCGCCGACTCCATCACCTTCGATGGCCGCGATCTGCTCAACGCCACGGGCAAGGAGCGGCGACGCATCGTCGGCAAGGACATCGCGATGGTGTTCCAGGACGCGCTCACGAGCCTGAACCCGAGCTACACGGTCGGCCACCAGATCAAGGAAGTGCTCAAGCTGCACGAAGGGCTGCGTGGTTCGGCGTTGCATGCGCGC
>NZ_SMRP01000056.1 GCF_004353915.1 Paraburkholderia silviterrae
CATGCTTGTCATGCGTTGCGGTCGACGGATTTTACTTGACCGCGTTAATGCGACAAAACCCCGGCGTCTCGCCCAACGAAGAGAACGATCCGAATGACCTCCCGCTCGACGATGTCGACCACAACATTTTTGACGAAATCATATGGCCGACGCTTGCCCATCGTGTGCCATGATTTGAAGCACTGCGCGTGGAAAATTGTTGGTCGGGCTACTATGAGTACAACGTGCTCGATCAAAATGCCATCATTGGCTACCATCCGGAGATCGAGAACTGTGTTTTCGCGAACGGATACAGCGGGCATGGGCTGCAACAAGGTCCAGCGACGGGGCGTGGTGTCAGCGAGCTCATCATTAACGGAAAGTACTCGACCCTGGACCTGTCTTCACTGAGTTGGGACCGTGTGCTGGAAAATCGCCCCTCTATCGAAAAGAACGTCGTGTAATTCAGGCGTGTATTCCTCCTTTCCGGTTGGTTGGATTTTCCAGGTACTTCGAAACTTTGCCCGGCCTGGTCGGGCTTTTTTTCGGCTAGAGGGAGCGCCTCCGCGTGAACTCTACGGTTCGCTAGCCGTAAAGGGCGTGTTCCGTGAGTGCAATTAAGACAGTAGAAATTCTACTGTCATGGTAGAGAATTAATCATTCGACAACGCCGGATTGGCGTCATAGAGTCCCAGTGTGGCACGCAATGAGGCGCTGTGGTAGTGCCCCGTGCACATTCTTGGGAGTTTGTGATGACTGTAGAAAAAGTCGCGCTGGTCACCGCTGCTGGTAAGGGTATGGGCGCGGCGATCGCGCGTGAACTTGCGTCGAATGGCTATCGTGTCGCGCTGATGTCGCCGTCTGGTAGCGCCGTAGAGTTGGCGAATGAGTTGGGTGGTTTTGGTATTTCGGGTTCGGTAACCGACGAGGCTGACATCGACCGTTTCGTTCGCGCGACTCTGGACAAGTATGGTCGCATCGACGCTGTAGTAAACAATACTGGTCATCCGCCCAAAGGCGACCTGCTCGCCATTGAGGACGACAAGTGGCACGCGGCGCTCGATCTGATCGTATTGAATGTGGCGCGCGTGTTGCGTCGCGTTACGCCTGTGTTCCTGGAGCAAGGCGGCGGGGCGGTGGTCAACATCTCGAGCTTTGCAGCAGACGCACCGGAACAGGCTATGCCCGTTTCCTCTGCGCTGCGTGCCGCACTTAGCTCGTTCACTCGCCTGTACGCTGACCGTTACGCGAAAGACAACATTCGCATTAACTCGGTCTTGCCGGGCTTCATCGACAGCTGGCCGGAAACCCCTGAGATTGTTGCGCGCATCCCTGTCGGTCGCTTTGGCAAGACCCAGGAGATTGCGAAGACGGTGACGTTCCTGTTGTCGGAGGGAGCGGGCTACATTACTGGCCAGAACATTCGTGTCGATGGTGGGATTGTGCGGGGTCTGTAACGGGGCGCCGGCCATAGCGCGGTTTGGTTATGCAAGCCGTCGGGAGCGAATTCTGCCTGGCGTAAAGCTACGGGCAGGGGATGCCGCAATGGCTTGCCTGAAGTCTGTGTGAAGAGGGGGCTTGCCCCTCTCTTTTGATACTGGCACACGCGAATACGGGCGGGTGCAGCCATTCCGCGAGACAAAGATGTATACCGGAGTACCAGCGGAAACCCGGGCGAATGACACCCGCGTGGATGTGCAAAATTCCCGTACACATGGAGGCAGTATGCAATACGATATTGAAAAGCGCCTGAAGGAAAACGGCATTGTTCTGCCAGAAGCACCCCGGCCGGCCGCAAATTACGTCCCGTTTGTGCGAACTGGTAACCTGCTTTTCCTGGCAGGCTCACTACCGTTCGTGAACAACAAGCTCGAGACCACTGGATTGCTTGGCCATGAGGTCGATGTCGAGCGGGGGAAAGCTTTGGCTGAGATTTGCGCGATCAATATGCTGGCGCAAGTGAAGGCCGCAACAGGTGATTTGAATCTTCTCTCCCGAGTTGTCAGACTCTCGGCATTCGTCGCATGCGTCCCGGGGTTCTACGATCAGCCCGCCGTTGTCAATGGAGCTTCGGATTTTCTCGTGAAGATTCTGGGCGAAAAGGGCAAACATGCGCGATCCGCGATAGGCGTGTCAGCATTGCCGCTTAATTCGCCGCTAGAAATCGAGGGCGTATTCGAAATTAACCAGGCTTGATGCGTATTTCGTCACAGGGCAATTCTGAACGCGTGCCCGGGTGCGCCTCCCGCTGATCTTCCGGGTAGGCAATCAGCGGTACGCGCTTGTACGTGCGATGTCTTGCTACCGGCTCGTGAGTTCCGTTGAACTGCAGCGGGGCGCGCTGCGGCACGCGGGTTCAACATCGATGTGGCAGACGGCCACCTGTCCCTGATTGTGGCGACAGGGAGGAATCATTGCCGCGGCCGACGAGTGCCTAGTTGGCGCTCTTATGGGGCGAACAATTCGCGAGAATTCGCACGATCGAGCTTCTGTTCTCGCTACTGGCGCTCACGTGCTCCGTTCCTCGCTAAAACACTGCCACGCCAACAACGGATTGTGCCGTTGCCGATCCTCATGCGCGCAGTGAAGGGCTAACGCAGCGCAGGCCTGACACGCATTGCGCGGATTCTCTCCATGGTTCCGGCAAACCCAGGGCAATCGCGTGGTTGACATCACAAATTTTGACTCTTTAGTATGCATACAAGCATGCACACATCAAAGCACACAGTAATGTGTGGTGTTAATTTAGATTGACTACGGGATTACCCCTAAAGGAGAGGTCATTATGGTCAGGCTGTCTCGTTTCATCCGTCATATCTTTGTAAGCACTCTCGCCGCCGGTTGCGTGGTGGCCAGCGCGCCATCGCACGCCGACGATACGAATACATGGCAGAGCGTGAAAAAGGCTGGTGTCCTGCGTTGCGGTGCAGCTGTTGCGCCGCCCTATGTGATGCGTGATGCGAAGACCGGCGAATTCAGCGGCTTCTTTGCTGACCTTTGCCGCAACTTTGGGCAGAACGTGCTGAAGGTGAAAGTCGAATTCGTCGATACGACGTGGGACAACATCGTCGCCGGCCTGCAGTCGGACAAGTGGGACCTTTCGATGGCGCTCAACGATACGCCCGAGCGCGAGAAAGCCGTGGCGTTTTCTGTTCCGGCGACTGAGTCCAGCGTGTCGCTGGTCTACAACAAGAGCAATCCGAAGATTCCGAAGGGGGCACATAGCCTTGCCGATATCGACAAACCCGGTATGACTATTGCCGTCATGTCAGGGACGTCCATGGACAAGGCCATTTCCGCCGCCATCAAGCAGGCTCAAATCACGCGAATGCCCGGCAGCGATGAGACACGGCTCGCGCTGATGTCGAAGCGTGCAGACCTTCTTGCAGATGAAAGCATCAGCAACATGCTCCTCACTCAAGGACACCCGGATTGGGCTGTCACCATCGAACCCAATCCCCCGCTCGCAGAGCAGGGTGTGTCATTCGCGGTGAGAAAAGACGCACCCAAGGCGGACCTCGCCGTCCTCAACGACTACCTCAGCGCGCAGGTGAAGTCTGGCGCAGTGAACCGCCTCATCAAGACATCCGTTCAGGCAATGCTTGTGGGCAACAAGTAAGCATTCTGGCGCAGTCTGGATGGGCAACGCCTGGCGGCAGCACCGTCCCTGCTGGACGGCTATGTTCACGAGCCGCTGCCCGTCCGTTGTAAAAGCAAGAGGCCAAATAAAAGCGGCTGTTTACCCAATTAAATTTGGAGACCTAATGAACAAGGCGATTCTGAGTGCAGCTCTGACAATTGCTGCTGTCCCCGCGTCTGCGCAGAGCCCGGTCACGCTATAAGCACTGCCTTCTACAGCCAGTCACGCTCCGGCCAGGCCCAACCAGCCTCCGTGTTTTCCCTCGAAATAGCCAATCAATCGTTGACAGCCCCATTTTCGGCCTTCTATTATGTGTGCATCGTTGCACACATTTAAACACACAGAATTGTGTCCAGACAGAAGCCGCAGCCTGGTGATAGCAGCGATGGGTGGTTTGCCAGCCTGCTGGCTTGAGACAGCGCAGGCGCGGCGGCTCGAGGGATACGGCCCAACCGACCAACGTCAGATTCGATTCACACATCGCGCGCCCGCTGGGCGCGTTTCGCTGGAGAGATTTCATGTTGTCACCGCAAACCACGGCTGACCGGCCCAACGTCCCGCCAACGGCCTTTACGTTCTCGCAGTCCACGATAGGCGACTTCGTGCAGTTCCGAAATGTCTATAAGCGCTACGGCGAAAACCTCGTCGTCATGGACCACATGAGTCTCGACATGCGAGCGGATGACCGCCTGGTCATCATCGGTCCGAGCGGAAGCGGCAAAAGCTCACTTCTGCGCGTGATGATGGGTCTCGAGGGCATCCAGGGTGGAGAGATTGGCTTCCAGGGGAAGCCTTATATCTACGGTGCGGATTCCGGGCGGTCCAAACGTATCGACACCAGGCTGCAAAAGCAGATTGGCATGGTGTTTCAACACTACACCCTTTTTCCGCATCTCTCGGTTCTCAGTAATCTCATCCTCGCGCCGATGAAAGTGGCGGGTGTATCGAAGGCGGAGGCGACCGAACGCGCCCGCATGTATCTGGCCCGTCTCGGTCTGGAAAGCAAGCTTCACGCGTATCCCAGCCAGCTCTCCGGTGGTCAGAAGCAGCGAGTGGCCATCGCACGAGCGTTGATGCTTGAACCGAAGCTGATGCTTTTCGACGAGGTGACGTCGGCGCTTGACCCCGAGATGGTCATTGAAGTGCAGAACGTGATGCTTCAACTCGCCGAGCAAAAGATGGCGATGATTATCGTGACACACGACATGCACTTCGCTCGCGATATTGCGACGCGCGTCGTCTTTTGCGCAGGCGGAAAAATCGTCGAGCAGGGCGCTCCTGCCGAAATGTTCAAGTGCCCGAAGGAAGCCCGCACACGGGAGTTCCTCGAGAAAGTCCTGCATCTCGACTGAGGCCGACCATGAACTATCAGTTTGACTTCCGCTTCCTGGAAGGGAGCTTTGGAGCCCTGCTTGCGGGGCTCAAAGTCAGCATCGTGCTCGCAGTTGCCTCGAACATCATGGGCCTCACGCTTGGCTTCCTGCTGTGCCTGCTGGTGATGAGCCGTTGGACCTTCGTGCGCTGGCCTGCGCAGCTGTTCATCGAGTTCTTTCGCTGCACGCCTGCGTTGCTCCAGATCGTCTGGTTCTTCTACTGTATTCCCATGATGGTCAACGTGTTCGTCGACCCCATCGTGATGGGCGTATTGGCGCTGGGTCTGAATCTGACCGCATTCAACGCAGAAGCCTACCGCGCTGGCGTTCAGGCCGTACCGAAAGAACATCTCGACGCCTGCGTTGCGCTCGGACTGAAGCCATGGCAGCGGACCCTCTACGTTGTTCTGCCTCAGGCGCTGCGCAGCGCGATGCCTGTGCTGATGACCAATGGCATTGGGAGCCTCCAGCAAAGTGCACTGGTCGCCATTGTTGCGGTTGCGGACCTGATGTATGTCGCCAAGAGTCTTGCAACTCAGGCCTATCGTCCCCTTGAGACCTACACCCTTGTCGCACTCATTTACTTCGCGCTTTCCCTCCCGATTGCGAGGCTCGTCCATGTGATTGAGCGTCGTCAGGAACTGGCACACCAGCGCTGAGGAGAAGACCATGAATCTCGATTTTTCCTCAGTGCTGCCTTACTGGCTTGTCTTGCTCAAGGGCCTGGGTCTCACGCTTGCATTTACCAGCAGCTGTGCTGTCATCGGAAGCCTCGCGGGGTTTGTCCTCAGTCTGCTGCGCATGTCTCCATCGCGGTGGATGAAGACGGCGACGACGCTTTACGTTGAGTTCTTCAGGGGTACGCCTTTGCTCATCCAGCTATTTTGGGTATTTTTCTGCTTTCCGGTTGTCTTCAGGCTTCCGATTCCGCCGTACCTGTCAGTGGTCATCTCACTGACGCTGTACATGGCGGCCATTACGAGCGAGACCTTTCGGGGAGCGCTCAAGTCCATCTCGTCCGAGCAACACGATGCGTGCATCGCTCTCAGTCTCACGCCGCAAGCGAAGATTCTGTACGTGATTTTTCCGCAGGCGTTGTTGCGAGCTATCCCGCCGTTGCTCTCGAACGTCGTGAGTCTCTTCAAGGAGAGCGCGCTCATCTCATCGGTGGGTGTCGCGGACTTGATGTTCGTCGGGCAGAGCATCTCCAACAGCACGGCGCGGCCAGTTGAATTCCTGACGACCGTCGCGATGATTTACTTCCTGGTCGCTTTCCCGCTGACGCGTCTGGTCGGCGTGGTCGAATCGAAATTGCTCAGGCGTTTTGCCTGATAACCCCAACCATTCCTTCGTGAAGTGGAGAAACAAATGCAGATGAAAGGTATCCTGCCGGCGCTCGTGACGCCGTTCAACGCGTCGGGCGCAGTCGACCATGACACGCTTGCGTCCATCCTCGAGTTTCAGCTCAAGGCAGGCGTCAGCGGATTCGTGCCCCTGGGGTCGACGGGCGAATATTACGCGCTCACGCACGATGAGCGCCGCGCAATCCTGAAGACTGTGCTTGAAGTCGTGGGTGACCGCGGCACGCTCATCGGCGGTGCGAATGGATCGTGCACGCGCGAAGTCATCGAGCAAACCCGGCTGGTGCGCGACGCGGGCTTTACCAACGTCCTGATTGCTCCGCCGTATTACGCACTGCCTTCGCAGGATGAACTGGTTGGCCACTACGCGGCGATTCTGGAAGCCGTGCCGGATGTGAACGTAATTCTCTATAACTATCCGGTCCGCACGAACGTGGAAGTCGGCTTTGAGGTGCTCGACGCGTTCAAGGACAACCCGCGCGTCGTCGGCATCAAGGAAAGCAGCGGCAACCTCCTTCGCGCCATCGAAATCGGCGAGAAGTACAAGGGCAACTACCAACTTTCGTGCGGCTCCGACGACCAGGCACTCGACTTCTTCCTGTGGGGCGCGACGAGCTGGATCTGCGGGCCGGCGAACTGCTTCGTCAAGCCGGTCGTCGACTTCTACAACAAGTTCACCGCAGGCGACATCCGCGGTGGTCAGGACGTGATGCGCTCGCTGTTTCCCGTCATGGCCACGATGGAAGCAGGCAAGTTTGTTCAGAAGGTGAAATACGGCTGCGAACTGGCTGGCTTCAAGGTCGGTTCGGCCCGCATGCCGCTGAAGCCACTGAGCGAAGAGGAAAAGGCAGCGTTCCGCGCCGTTTTCGAAGCAGCACACGGTTGAGAGTTTGCGCGCCGGCGTATACCGCGACGCCGGCGTGCCTTTTTTTTTGAGAACTCGAGAATGACGAGACATCGATTCGAATGTATCGAAGGGCATACCGAAGGTATGCCGGTGCGCATGGTGATTAATGGCGGCCCGGAACTCGTGGGGCAGTCGATGGGCGAGCGTCGGGAGAATTTTGTCAGGAAGTGCGACTGGGTTCGTCGTGCGCTCATGCTCGAGCCGCGCGGTCACTCCCACATGTCGGGCACCATCCTGTATCCGCCCCAGTCGCCCGGGTCGGATATGAGCCTGCTCTTCATCGAGACTTCAGGTTGCCTGCCGATGTGCGGACATGCGTCCATCGGGTCCATCTCGTTTGCGCTCGAGGCGGGTCTCGTCCAGCCTAAGTTGCCCGGTACCGTCGTGGTGGATGTGCCGGCCGGGCAACTCACTGCCCGCTATGAAACGGACGGTACCCGTGTCACGTCCGTGCGCTTCACGAATGTTCCAAGCTTTTTGTTGCATCGTGACGTGGAAGTCGTGCATCCCAGGTTCGGCAAGCTCACCATCGATATAGCCTACGGCGGAAACTTCTATCCGATAGTCGAGGTCCAGCCCAATTTCCCCGGCTGCGAGCATTTCACGCCGCAGGAGTTGCTCGAGTGGGGGCGCCAGATGCAGGCTGCGGTGAACGAGACGTTCGATGTGGTGCACCCTGACAACCCACTGATTCGTGGAATAAAGCACTGTATGTGGACCGGTGCTCCCGTGTCGGGCAATGCTGATGCACGTGCGGTTGTGATTGCGGGCGAAAGTCTGATTGATCGTTCACCGTGTGGGACCGGAACGTCAGCTCGCGTGGCGCAGCGCTATGCCAGGGGGCTTCTGGGTCAAGGTCAGACTTTTACCCACAAGAGCCTGATTGGCAGCTCTTTCATCGGACGCGTTGAATCGACGACGAAGCTCAATAACGGGCTCGAAGCGGTGCTGCCCAGCGTCGAAGGCCGTGCCTGGATTACCGGGCGCGCGGAGCACATCGTTGACGACGAACAACCGTATGCGCATGGTTTTGACCTTCAGGAGTTCTCCAGGTGAACGCTGTTCCTCGCGAATCCGTAATGGCAAACCGGGGCGGTGCGCCCAAGGAATCGGCCGTTGTCATCGGTGGCGGTATCGTTGGCGTCTGCTGCGCGCTCTATCTGCAACGTAGCGGTTACTCCGTCACTCTGGTCGATCCTGAGGCTCCCGGCAACAGCACAGCCAAGTGGAGCTGTGGACAGATGGCGGTCAGCGAAGTCATTCCGCTCTCGAAGCCTGGCATCCTCATGAAAGTACCAGGCTGGTTGATGGACCAGAAAGGACCGCTGGCCCTGCGCCCGAGTGCCTTGCCAGGAATCATCCCCTGGTTTTTCCGCTTTCTGATGTGCGCGCGTCACTCGAAGATTGTCGACATCGCTCAGGCGATGGCAACGCTGACACACGAAGTCTACGCGGACTACGCCCCGCTGCTCGACGCCTGTGAGGACAAGGCGTTGATGGGGGAGCGCCCGATTCTCGAGGTGTTCGATAATCCGGCGGGGATAACCCACGAACAGTCGCACCTTGATTTGCGGACATCGCTCGGCTTCAAGTCGCAGCGGCTGAACGCGAGGGAAATTGGCGACCTTGAGCCTGCATTGGCGGGGCGGTTCGCACATGGTTTGCTCTTTCCCGATTGGCGGGCCGTGAGCGATACGGAAGGCTTTATCGCCGCGCTCACGGAGAGTTTTGTTGCGCAGGGAGGCCGGCGTGTGCGTACCGAAGTTGTTCGCATCGAGGAGGCGCATGGGCGAGCGACCGGCGTAACGCTGGCTGATGCGCAGCGTTTGCCAGCCAGCGTCGTGGTCGTTGCAGCGGGCACCGGTTCCCGGCGCTTTTTCGGCGCGCTGGGCGTCAGCGTGCCTTTGGAAGGCATCGCGGGCTACCAGGCCGTGGTGAAGAACCCCGGCGTCGAAATTCGACACTCGACCATCTATGCCGATGGCGGCTTCTGCTTTAGCCCCATGACGCGCGGCCTTCAGATTGGCGGAACCATCGAGTTTGCCGGCCATGACGCAAAGCCCAACTTCAAGCGTGCCGACATCATCCTCGAAAAGGCGAAACGCGTCTTGCCGGAACTGCAAACGGGTGCTGTCGAATACGGCGTGGGCTATCGCCCCTTCCTGCCCGACACCAAGCCAATCATCGACCGTTCCCGGCGGCTTCAAAACGTTCTGATGGCCTTCGGGCACGGACAGCTTGGGTTGACGCTTGGCGCAACAACTGGCCGCCTGATTGCTGACATGGCTGCCGGGCGCCAGACGAAGCAGGACCTCACACCGTTCAGTGCTTACCGCTTCTTCTGAAGGAACCAGAATTCATGAAATCTTATGACCTGCTCTACATTGATGGCCGATGGGTCTCTCCTGTCAAAGGAGGCACCTTCGATACGATTGACCCGAGCACCGGGAAGGTCATCGCAAGTGTTGCTGCTGCGACAGCCGAGGACGTAGACCTCGCTGTGACGGCAGCCCGCAAGGCATTCGACAATGGTCCGTGGCCGCGCATGAGTGGAGCGGAACGGGCCGCGGTGCTTCGCAGGATCGGCAAGGGCATCCGTGACCGTCTGCAGGAGCTTGCTGAGATTGAAGTGCGCGACAACGGCAAGCCGCTCCCTGAGGCGCTCTGGGACCTGGGCGATGCGGCGGGGTGTTTCGAGTACTATGCCGGCCTCGCAGAGAAACTGGATGACGACACCGAAAAGCCAGTCGTGCTTCCGGATGACCGCTTCAGCTCGGTTGCGCGCAAAGAGCCCGTAGGCGTGGCTGGCGCAATCATTCCCTGGAATTTTCCCTTGCTCATGGCGGCATGGAAAGTTGCGCCGGCGCTGGCAGCGGGATGCACGATGGTCCTGAAGCCGTCGGAGCTTACCCCGTTGACGGCGCTCGAACTTGGCGACATCGCAACCGCGGCAGACCTTCCGCCGGGCGTGCTCAACATCGTGACCGGACTCGGCAAGGACGCGGGTGCCCCGCTAAGCGAGCACCCGGACATCGACAAGCTCGCGTTCACGGGCAGCGTGCCAACCGGCAGCCGCATCATGCAGGCCGCCGCGCGCGATATCAAGAACGTGAGTCTCGAACTGGGCGGCAAGTCGCCTTTCATTGTCTTTGACGACAGCGACATCGATGCGGCGGTCGAATGGATCATGTTCGGCATCTTCTGGAACCAGGGCGAGGTTTGCTCAGCCACATCGCGCGTACTCGTGCAACGCTGCATATACGAGCGCCTGCTTCAGCGACTGGCTGAGGAAACGCGCCAAATCACCATTGGCAACGGCCTTGAAGAAGGCGTCCTGCTGGGTCCGCTTGTCAGTAAGGGACAGTACGACAAGGTGCTCGAAGCGGTCGAGCGCGGCAAGTCGGAAGGCGCGCGACTTGTTACGGGCGGCGGACGCCCGGCACATCTCGAGCGCGGCTACTTCATGGAACCAGTCGTATTTGCCGATGTTCCCGAAGACAGCTGGGTCTGGCGAGAAGAAATCTTCGGCCCCGTTGTCTGCATCAGACCGTTCGACAGTGAAGCCGAAGCGGTGCGTTCGGCGAATGACTCGCGCTTCGGTCTTGGCGCCGCGGTGATGTCGCGGGATAGCGAGCGGTGCGAGCGAGTCGCGCGAGCGCTTCGTGCAGGCATCGTCTGGATCAACTGTTCGCAGCCCACGTTCACCGAAGCGCCCTGGGGCGGTTACAAGCAGAGTGGCATCGGTCGCGAGCTCGGGGAGTGGGGACTCAACAACTATCTGGAAACGAAGCAGATTACGCGCTACGAGAGTGACAAGCCGTGGGGCTGGTACATCAAGTAAAGGCGGGGTGAGTCATGCGGTGGAACAAAACGCTTCAGCTCGTGGACGTGCATTGCGAAGGCGAGATTGGCAAGGTCATCACGGGAGGGGTTATCGGCATCCCCGGCGAGACCATGCTCGACAAAATGAACTACATCAACGAGGTCGACGACAGCCTGCGTCGGCTGGTCGTGCTCGAGCCGCGTGGTTGCCTTCAGATGTCGGTCAATCTGTTGCTACCACCGACCCGCCCGGAAGCCCATGCTGGTTTCATCGTGCTTCAGGCGGACAAGGCACATCCCATGTCGGGTAGCAACGCCATCTGCGTCGTGACCGCGCTGCTGGAGCTCGGGATGGTCGAGATGCAGGAGCCAGAAACGACTGTCGTTCTGGACATGCCGGCGGGCCTCGTGACGGCCCGGGCAACGTGCAGGGACGGACGCTGCATCGGCGTCTCGCTCGATATGGTGCCGTCCTTTGTCGAGCACCTTGACCTCGGCATCAAGACTACCCAGTTTGGAGAGATCCGAGCTGATGTCGCTTTCGGTGGTGTCTATTACGCGCTCATCGACGTCGGGCAGGTAGGCCTGACGATTGCCCCGGAGAATGCGCGGGAGCTGGCCGAGCTGGGAGTGGCGCTGAAAGACGTCATCAATCAGCAGGTACGGGTACAGCATCCTCTCTACCCGCAGATTAACGAAGTCGCCTACGTGATGTTCCGCAATCGTATCAGCGACGACGTCTATCAGACGTGCACGACATTGCCGCCCGGCCGTGTGGACCGTTCCCCCTGCGGCACCGGAAGCTCGGCCAATCTCGCGACGCTCGCGGCTCGGGGGCGGGCGGACGTCGGGAGCAAGCTGAAATCCCGTTCCACAATTGGGGGCGAATTCTCCGTGGAGATGCTTGGAAAGACCGAGGTCGGCGGCCGCACCGCGGTCCTGCCGCGAGTGCAGGGGCGGGCGTGGGTGTATGGCATCCAGCAGATCGGAGTCGACCCCGATGACCCGTTGGCGGCCGGGTTCATGCTCAGCGATACGTGGGGCTCGGGATTTCCGAAAGCCTGAGGTGGGGAGCGCGCAATGATAAACTTGAATGCGCGCCCGTCTTTTCGGGCCCTCGACGAAGGCGGTGACATGATGAGCAAAGGAATGACGGAGAGCGACACCGGTGGCCGTCGCCATGGCGGTCGATACATTTACGAGGAGTTGAGAAAGCAGATTCTGACGCTGCAGCTCAAACCCGGTGCTCCACTGGACGAGGTTTCGCTTGCGGCCCAGTTCGGGCTTTCTCGTTCGCCTGTGCGCGATGCACTTGCTCGCCTGATCAGCGAGGGCCTCGTAACTATCCTCCCGAATCGCACGACGCTCGTCACGCCATTCGAAATTGAGGAGTTCCCGAAGTACATTTCGGCGCTGGACCTTATCCAGCGTGCAGTGAGCCGGCTCGCAGCACAGCATCGTACTGAGGCTGACCTTGCGCGCATCCGCAAGGCGGATGATGTATACATGGAAGCGGTCGAGAGCGGGGACTTTCAGGCGATGTCTGAGACGAACAAGGCCCTGCACATGACTATCGCGCACGCCGCGAACAATCCCTACTTCATTGGGTACTACGAGCGACTTCTGGGAGAGGGCCAACGGTTGCTGCATCTACACTTCGACTTTACGGTCACCTCGCCGACGGCGTCGAAACTCGGGCGTGACCACGAGGAATTGATTGATGCAATTGTTCGCAAGGATGCCAATGCGGCTGAGAGCGCAGCGCACGAACACACGATGCTGTTCCAGAAGCGGTTCCTTGACTACATGCGCCAGAACATGACCGAGTCGATGGCAATTCTCTGAGTTGCCGATGCCAGCCCTGGTTGCTCCAAGTTTACTTTCCGTTCGTTGCGGGTCGCTCAACCGCTGGCAGAACCCTTCATAAACTCCCACAGTTCAGGGACGTCGGACGTTGCCGCGTTGAACCGGAACCATTCGGATGCCGGCGCACCCGGACGGAAGTATGAGCCGGGCGCGAGCCAGATACCCCTGGCTAATCCTTTGTTTGTCACCGTGATGCTGTCTTCAGGGCGAATCGGCAATTTTTCCCAGAGAAACAGCACTGCTTGTGGCGCATGGAATACTTCCAGTCCGGCGCTGATCATAGACTGCGTGACGCGGGTATGCAGCGTTAAAAGGGCGTTCACGGATGTGTGCCGTGTGACGCGCGTAATGGCCGTCGATGAGGACGTTGGCACGAAGTAACCGCGTGCATCGCCGACGGAGCCGGTAGGAGTCCGTCGGTGATTTTGCCCGGCTACCCCCTGGCTGTATTTCAACAATCGTGCCCGAAACTGTACGTTTGCCGGCGAGGGCTATTACCTGGTAGTTCGCTCGCTCGCGTTATCGATCGGGCGATTATCAGGGCCGGCGGATTTGGCGTGGAACTTAGATACGCAGCGACTTTGTGCCGTGGTTTTGCGTATCCTTTTCGCGTTGCGCGAACAGCCACGCCAGAATTGCCTGCTTTGCATCCGAATCGGGCGATTCGTTGGGGTAAACAACGTAGAAGCCCAGCGAGAGCGGGAACGAAAAATCAAATATTCGGCGTAGCCGACCTGCCGTTACGTCCCGTTCGACCAAAGGTTCGCTTGTCAGGGCGATGCCCTGGCCCGCGACAGCCGCGTCAATCGCAAGCGAAGACTGATTAAAGCGTGGTCCTTTGGCTGGGTCAACTTTCCCCGAGAGTTTCAGCGCCTTGAGAAATTCAGGCCACAAGTCATGCGCATCGTGGAGCAGAACGTGTTTTCCCAGGTCTGCCGAGTTGTTCAGAGGCTTGGGTCCGTCAAGCAGCGAGGGACTGGCGACCGCGAAGATATCGAGAGGAAACAGGAGATCACCCGTAAGCCCCTTGCCGAAAGGCGGCTTGCAGAGACGAATTGCGATGTCGATACCATCGCCCTTGAAGGTGCACAGCTTTTCATCGGCGATGATGCGAACTTCGGTATCCGGATAGGACTGGCTAAATTCGGACAGCCGCGGGATTAGCCATTTCGAAGCGAAAGACGGCGTTGTGCTGATAGTGAGTGTCGACGAGCGGCGATTGAGTGCCGCTGTGGCGTCCAGGATGATATTCAGTGCACGCTGGACCGCAGAAAAATACGCAAGCCCATCCGCGGTCAGAGCAAGTCCGCGAGGCAGGCGCTCGAAGAGCTGAATTGACAGGACATCTTCGAGATGCCGCACCTGTTGGGCAACCGCACCCTGCGTGACACCAATTTCCTCGGCAGCCAGCCGGAAGTTGAGGGTGCGCGCTGCCGCCTCAAACGCGCGCAATGCATTCAGGGGCGGAAAGGAGCGGGGCTTCCGTGGATCCATGCTGTAGAAATTCTACTGTCAGTTGAGAGAAATCATCGTTCGACAGTGACATTGTATCGCCCTATATTGCAGTCATGCATACGATTTTTTGGGCGTTTTCCGCGGAAGCTGAGGAGGCGAAGATGGCTGTAGAAAAATTGGCGGTTGTGAAGACGGCCGGCATAGGCAAGGGCACAGCGATTGCAAGGGAACTCGTGAAGACCGGCTACCGGGTCGCGCTGATATCGCCTTCGGGTGCTGGACCTCGGGCCGGCACGCGTGTTCGGCACTGCCTCGAGCGGTGATCAGTTTGTTCGAGGACGCCAAGGTGTCCTCCGTTGGTCCGCGGTGTGGATGGTTCGTAACTCGGTGGAGCCATCTCGCGAGCATTCGCGGGTTCTTCTGAACGTATCCAGGATTGTCGCTCAGTCCAGAGTTCTGTTCCAGCCTGCGTTCATTTAATATATTACGTCATGCTTATCAATATGAAACCTCTGCCAAGTATAGAATCGAAGCCTTTGCGAAAGCACTACGATGTGGTCATTGTCGGCGGCGCCAGCATGGGGTCGGCTGTCGCGTGGTATTTGTCGAGCAATGAGGACTTTAAGGGTTCTATTCTCGTCGTCGAGCGGGACCCGTCTTACCAGTGGACGTCAACCGCTGCCAGTAACAACTGCATGCGCCAGCAGTTCGCGACCGAGATTAATGTCCATATCGCTCAATACGCGGCCGAATTTGTCAAGAATTTCCGTACTAATTTGGGCGGTGATCCAGCAGTGCCGGACATCCCGATTCAGAATTTCGGCTACCTGTACCTGGCCAATAACGAGGACTTTGCCGGAATTCTGCGCCGTGATCAGAAGTTGCAGGCCTCGGCGGGTGCGGGCACCCGCATGGTGACACCCGAGGAAATCCGTGCGGAATATTCCTTCTACAAGCTCGATGACATCGTGGCTGGCAGCCTTAATGTTGTCGATGAGGGCTATTTCGATGCACCAGCGATGGTGAACTGGTGGCGCAACAAGGCTCGAGAGAACGGTGTGGAGTACATCACCAACGAAGTGACCTCGATGAACCGATCCGCGAGCCAGGTCGAGACGGTGCGCCTGCGTTCGGGTGAATTGGTTGGAGCAGGTATGGTTGTCAATGCGGCCGGTCCGCGCGCACAGCTGGTGGCGCAGATGGCAGGGGTCGACGTGCCGATCGAACCGCGTCGTCGATATACGTACATTTTCTCAGCGGAAAAGCCGCTGCACCGTGATTTGCCGTTGACCATTGATCCGAGTGGTGTCCATTTCCGCACCGAGGGACGCAACTATCTTATCGGTTGTCCTCCGCTTGATGAAGCCGATCCGGCCGTCGGCTATGAAGATTTCTCGTACGAAGCTGGGATTTGGGAAAAGAAGCTCTTCCCGATTCTCGTCAACCGCATCCCGCAGTTTGCGGACGTCAAAATCGTCGACTCGTGGGTGGGCCACTACGAATTCAACACCTTTGACCGAAACGCAATTGTCGGCCCGCACTCGCAGGTGAAGAACTTTCTGTTCGTCAACGGCTTCTCGGGCCACGGCAGTCAGCAGGCACCTGCAATGGGGCGCGGCGTGTCGGAACTCATCACTTACGGTGGGTATCGCACCCTGGATCTTTCGCCATTCTCCTATGACCGGCTGGAACGCAACGCGCCATTGATGGAGCGGGCGGTGATCTAGCGCGTACGGCAATGTCGCAGGCGCGCTGCTTCGGAGGTGATTCGCCTACTGGGCAGTGCGCTTTACTGTCGATGGCACTGCAGTCCATCCTGATTCGAATCGTGGGCTACATCCGGGATGACCGGATTTTTTTGTCGGGGCGTCGCAATGAAGCTCGGCTTTGTCGGTTCCGGTGTCATCACGGAAGCAGTGGTTACAGCACTCTTGAAGTCAAGATCCGATATCTCCAGAATTGTCGTTTCGCCCAGGAATGTTCAGGTCGCGTCCCGACTCGCAGGTATGTCTCCGTTGATACGCATAGGTCGG
This sequence comes from Paraburkholderia silviterrae, assembly GCF_004353915.1. GTDB lineage: Bacteria > Pseudomonadota > Gammaproteobacteria > Burkholderiales > Burkholderiaceae > Paraburkholderia > Paraburkholderia silviterrae. The sequence continues at coordinate 16,437 of NZ_SMRP01000056.1, forward strand.
GACAACCTGGACGTCGTGGATGCTTCCGATATGGTTTTTCTGGCAGTCCGACCGCAAATCAGCGAGGAAGTCATCACCGCATTGCAGTTTCGGCCCGATCAGCACGTCGTGAGCCTCATCGCCACTTTGCGCCACGAGACGCTTGCGGAGTGGATTCGCGTACCGGCGAAAATCACACGGGCGATTCCGTTGCCCACCGTAGCCGATCTTCAAGGCATGACAGCCATTTTTCCGCCTGATGCCCGGGTTGCGGACCTGTTCTCGAGTCTGGGACCATTGATTCAGTGCCGCGAGCGTGCTCAATTCGATCTGGTTGCGGTCGCCAGCGCATTGATGGGAACCTACTTCGGCATGCTGGAAATTTGTGAGGACTGGCTAGTTGGAGAAGGGCTGGAACGCGAACACGCGGGCGAGTATCTCAAGCACCTCGTTCACGGGTTGTCTCGAACCATGATGACGTCGGATGCGAAGTCCTTTACGGACTTGCGGCATGAACACACGACTCCAGGTGGTCTAAACGATCAGATGTTCGACATCTTTCGTCGGCATGGTGGGGCGGCGGGCTTGCAGGACGGACTCGCATCGATTTTCAACCGGGTCGAAGGCTCGGGTAAGTGAGCAGTACCAACTTCTGGCGGATATCATGCTTCGTGCCTATGCCACGCATGTCGCACTCGGCCTCATCTGGGGATCGAACTTCATCTACATGAAATGGGCAACTGGGCAATGTCAAGTTGAGCGCGCAGTAGAATGTGGACATGAAGGAGATCAAGTCGCCCTATCACGGTTTCCGTTTCCCGGCAGCAGTCATTAGCTGCGCGGTGCGCTGGTATCACCGTTTCAACCTGAGCCTGCGCGACATCGAGGAACTGCTGTTCGAGCGCGGCGTGAGCGTCAGCTATGAGTCGGTACGCAACTGGTGTGACCGGTTTGGTGCTCAGTTTGCACGCCGTGCGAAAGCCGGGCGCGGCGCGCCGGGCTCGACCTGGCACCTCGATGAACTGATGTTGAAGCTGCGTGGTGAACCATACGTGCTGTGGCGTGCAGTCGATGAGCACGGTGCTGAACTGGATGTGCTGCTACAAAAGCGCCGCAACAAGGCAGCAGCCAAACGCTTTTTCACGAAGATGCTACGCTCCTACCCGGTACCCAGGAAAATCGTCACTGATCAGCTGCGCAGCTATCCGGCAGCGAAGGCGGAGGTGCCGGAGCTCTCCGGCGTAAAGCACGTTTTCGTGAAGGCCTCGGCCCGGGTGAACAACCGCGCCGAAAATAGTTAACAGCCCACCCGTCGGCGTGAGCGCCAGATGCAGGGTTTCCGTGATCCACGTCGCACGCAGGTATTCCTGTCGCGCTTCGGTTCGATCCGTCAGTACTTCGCCTTGCCCCGACACCGGATGAAAGCGGCCCGCCATCGGGAACAACTCAAGGCGAGATTGTCCACATGGTACGACTGGGCAGGCTTGCAATCCTCGCAAGCATATCAATAAGGAAACCTTACGTTATCGTACCATTGAACCCGTCCCCCCAAACTTAACAAGGCCACCACGCGCAGTGCCGAGCATCGTACTGACGCCGAAGGAGCGAGAGATTCTGGAGCTGCTGGCGCGTAATTTCTCGAATAAGGAAATCGCCGTCGCTGCAGCCATCGGGGAAGGAACGGTGAAGTGGCATCTGAAGAACCTGTTCGGCAAGCTTGACGCCAGCTCGCGCAAGCATGCGGTGCACCGGGCTCTGTTGCTCGGTCTGCTTGAAAGCACGTAGCACCCGGCATTCGTCGTCAGATCACCGCAGGCCGCCGGGGTAGAACTTCCGCGCACGGCATCAGTTGAAGTTGCAGAACGCCTTCAGTCGTTGCGTTGAAGGTCGCGTGCGTGCGCGCTAGCTTCTCGTGCCAGCGCGCCACTTTGCCGTCTGTTCAACGGCAAACGCACGTAGATCATTAAGGCGCCGGAATAATTTAACATAATACAATTTATCGAAGTTTTTGATGGGGTGCAACGCTATAATTAACACCGGTCGCCCGTGCGGACCCGCGTCAGCCGCCAGGAAGCCACGGGCGGTATGCTTTGTCGCGGGGACGAAACTTCGCCCATCAGCGGAAACTTCCTGGCGGCACGTCTGGTACCCGCCCGCGCGACGCAATGCAGGAATCCCGTGAAGCCGCGACGATGCCTGGCGGCCAGATGTCACGCGCGGACAGGCCCCGCGACGCTGGATCTCTGGCAGGCATCGCCACGCCAGCGACGGCATAAGAGGCAGCTTCCCAGATCCTTCTTTATCGTCTCGCAGCAGAACAAGCCATGAAAATCCGCGTCAGCTACGAACACAGTCTCGCCTCTGCGCCAGAAGAATTTATCGTGCACGTACCATCGCAGGTCATCGCCGATGTGCCGGCCAACGTGCCCCGCGCGCTGCTGCCGGAATTCATCGCGAACCTGATCGCGGAGCGCTCACCCTCGATCGGAAAAATCCGGAACCTGAAGATCCTCTGAAACGGGAGACCGTCCAGCTGACGCCTTCGTGGCGCCCACGCCATGGGCGCCGACGGCAACCCGCGTCACCAGATCCGCGCGTCGTAGCTCCAGCGGCGCATCTTCGTTGCCTTCACGCGCGCGATGTCCTTGTGCGATGGATTGATCAGAACATTGAACTCTTCCGGCACGATCGCGGAAGGAACAAGCAGCAGCGCGCTCGTATTCGCTGTAAGCCACGCGTCACCGTAGTCGAGGCTTGCCTTGCCCTTGGGAATGGCGTCCCAGCCAATCGGCGCCGCCGTGTGGTCAAGCTTCTGCGCCCGCCGCCAGACGGCATCCGCAATGTCGATGCGGACGAGGTAACGGTTCAGCGGCAGCGCCCCGCCCAGATGCACGAGCGTCTCGAGACAGGCGAGCGACCGGTTTTCCGCGGTGTAGAGAACCGGCTTGCCGGGCCGGTTCCACCGACCTCCGGTGCGCTTCGCGCCCTCCCCGGTCATATCGTCTGCCGTGTAGTCCGGCGTGTCCGTCGCGATCCGCCAGACGTGGGCCGTCATGCGTAAGCCCCGCTCTGCATCTGTGCGATCAGCGTCCCCAACAATTCCTGGCCCTCGATCGTGTCGAGAAAATCCGCAGGCAGTGCGCCGCCCAAGGCGGGATTGGGGTGCGACAACCACTGTTCCAGCCACTCGGCAGCGTCAAATCCTTTCGATTCGCCCGACTGCTCAACGATCGTCTGCGCCTGTCCGATCAGCTTGGACAGGCCGACCATGCGCTCGCTCTGGTCAGCGGAGAGTTTGCTGGCCGACTGGGATTTTCGCGCGACTGTCGTCCGCTTCAGGCCCAGCCTCCGGATCAGCTCGTCCTGCGACGTCTTCATCCGTGCGGCCATCTCGCCCACGTCGCGCGCGGACACACCATGCCGGATGACGGAAATGCGCTCCATGCCTGACGCCTGGTAGACGCGCGGAAAATCGAAAAGATGAATCGTCGCCACCGCCGCAGCGGGCGCTGCCCGCCGGGCCGGCTTCGCAGCGGCCCGCGTACCAGCACGAGCCCTGAGGGCCTGCGGCGCCTTGCGGGCGGTGGCTGGGTGCTTTTCCATGGCCGGCATGGCTTCCCTCCTGTTCCATTTGAGATTTTATTTTATCCCAAATGGAACAGAGATCGATAATCTCGCAGTCCTGGGGCTGTACTGTTGAAAGTCGTTCCAGTCGCCCGCCCGTCAATGACCACATACAGCATGCGGTCGTTGTCGTGCCACCCGATTCGTCCACGGACCGTCGTTCCGGTAACTCGCCGAAAACGCCTTGCGCTGCGTAAACGTGGGCAGGAATAATGCGCAGTCGCAAGCATCATTTTTCTTTGGCCCCGAGCCGGGGGGCAAGGACAGTGTTCTACAGCGTGCTGGCGACCTGCCGGGCCAACGATGTCAACCCGGACGACCATCTGGCCGACGTGCTCGGGCGGATCAACGACCACCCAATCAACCGGATCGAGGAATTGGCCCCCTGCGACTGGAAGTCCTTCGGAGCGGCCGGATCAACATCGACCGTGGCCTGGACGTCGTCCTTGCCGGTCGCGCGCTCGGCGAGCCGGCAATGGACTGTGCGCTCGCGCATCAACGGAACGAAACGATGAACAAGGCAAGCACGGGCAACACCGAACGCAAGATCTCCGAGACGATTCTGGACTTCGGTGAGCCACTTCTGTCCGAGGCCATTACCGAAGACACGCCGATCGCCGCGGTGCGTGAGATATACAAGCTCGTGGTGCTTGTCTGGAACGCGCATGTCACAGCCAGCCCGCACTGGGGAGATCCCGGTCATCTGCAGATGCTGCAGAAGATGACAGCCTCGCCGCAGATGCCATCGCAAGCGCGTGCCTGGATCGGCAAGCTCTCACATCGATGGCGGGAGAAGTTCTCCGACGCCAGATACTGCGTTGGAGAATGGCACGTCAAGATCAAGCATGACGATACCCTGAGTTTTTACTGCGACGCACGGGAAGCCCCGCGGCGGTAGTCAGTCTTCGCGCGCACTACTCCCTCAAATTCACGCCCGGCGCACTGTCGTTCGGCGTCGCCGCGCTCTCCGAGGCCGTGATGGGCATCGAGACGATCGGCCTGCCGCTCGAAATCCTGGCCGAGGAAAGCGAAGCGCCGATACGCCCCTTCGGCAAGGGCTCACGCCAGACAGAGCCGCCGTCGGCGCGTGGGCCGCGTCTGGTGCGCGCGAGATAAAGTCATCGGCGCTTTGCGCCAGGCCGCTGCTCGCCGGCCGCTTCGCGATCGTCATATTTCCGGCCCCTATCGATTCCGCGCTCGACATCCAGCGTGCTGGGTAGAATCGTAAGGGCTACATATACGACATCTATATCTGGCCGGGACAGTAAGCGATCGTTCATTTTTCGGTTTCAGCCGTCAGGTGAGCCAACCTGCCAATACCTTTGGCCCACGTGGCAAATTCCCGAATTGGGCACGCACGGAGCGGTACCCGGCTTTCGCCGCCGGCATCCACCGGCGGCATCGCGACTGGTCATCGGAGACATCCCGGTCCCGGCCGCCCCGGGGTTCAATGCCTGCGTGAGCGCAGTTCGCGGTGGCCGGCAAACAGGGAATCGGCCGCCACTATCGACTCGTGATCCACCGCCTGAAGGCGCCAGTGGCCCGGCCTCTGCGTCTGCACGACGCTGGACGGCCAGATTGCCTGACCCTGCGTTGCGCTGATCTCCTGGCGTCGCGTCACGCTGAGGCCGCTGATCGTGCAGAGCGGCCGGTCGCTCGCTGGCGCGCAGAGCACTGTCTGGCCATCGGATTCCTGGAGCTCGCCCCAGGCCGGCAGGTCCACGCCTTGATGCGATTCACGCGACCAGCGCTTTTCCCTGGTGTCGAGCCAGACCAGCGCAAAGTCGGGATTGACGGTCCACTCGGGACACTTGATCAGGATGGTCAGTCGCATGCGTGACTCCGATGAGGTGCGGTGTGGGCGAATCGAAGGAAGAACAATCATTTTATGAGATTGTAAGCTATTCGCAAGGATAATTCCCTCGCGTTTACCGGCAAGAGGCCGACCGTAGTTCGTCGTCTGTGCCTGGCAGCATCCTCGACTGGCGATGCACACGCGCGTCTGTCACTCACGGAGCTGGGCGATGGCTGCGCGAGCCCATTTCATATTCTCGTTACCGCCCACCGCTAAGGTCATGCCGCGGGGACGTGGCACGGCAGTCGTCTCTCATAGCCGATCACCAGTGGTTGCAACCAGCTTAAAACCTGTATAAATTTACAGGTAACTGTGTTTTTATACAGTCCTCTCGGGAGGCGACAATGGAGCATCTGGTCAGGGTCTATAACGAAAAGGACCGTCAAACGCTCGAATGGCTGCGCCGGCATGTCGGCGACGCAGCCTTTGCTGCCGCCGTCGCACGATGCGTGGGATCAGGCAAACCGTACCTTTCCGCAGTCTGCAGGCAGCTGGGCGTTAAAACTCCCGAGTTTCGTTTGCCGCAGCGGCAGAGCCCGAGTCCGGTGGCGGAACAGTCCCTGGCGACCATCCGGCGCATTCTCGCGGCGCGCACGACGGCGACCATCGTGAGTCCGGTCGTTTGACGCCCGCAGTCACTGCAGTCCGAGTGGCGGGATCGGGCTATCAATCGAAAGCACAGTGGGTGATGGACGGCGATAAGGTTGTCGGGTGGTTCGGGCGCCGTGTCGTTGACTCGCGGCCTGCCGGTAGCGCGCACTTCGCGTTGATTCCGGATGCCTTGGAGGACGGGAACTTGCTGGTCCAGCAATGTCAGGTTCGAACCGCTCTGCCGGGATGAAGCGTGAGCATAGCTCGGGGAGAGCCGGGCAATGGACGCGTAGGCGGCCGAATTCTGCAGACACTGTCTGCAAAATCTCCGGCACTTCGCCCGTTCGGTGTTGGACGCGAGGCGACAGTCCTTATGCCTCGTCACTCGGGTCGACCAGCTCGATCCGGAACTGCCACCCTTCGAACGCCATCAACATCCTCCCAAAGTCGGTCCAGTCGACCCGCCTGCCGTCAATGACCACACAGGGCATGCGGCCGTCGTCGTTCCCGCCCGATTCAATTCGTCCACGGACCGTCGTTCCGGCTACCTCTAGGCGGCCGGAGCGCTCGACCATGTGCCTGACGGCCAGGCAGCGCTTGATCTTCTGCACCAACTCACCCAGGAGCTCGAAAGGATCCGACTGCAGATCGCCGAGAAGCTGGAAACGGAAACCTGCGCAGTCCTCCTCGTGGGTGCCTGACTCGAATGCCTCCAGTGAAAGCTGGTCGCCGAACAGGAGGCTGCGAAAATGGAACTCGTGTGCGACGCCATCCGCATCTGCCAGACGCATGGGCGTGAACTGCGGATGATCGAAGGCGCGAATCTCCGCAAGATGCGCCATCCCGGTGTTGAAACAGCGGCTACAGAGCAAGCGGAAGGGGCCATCCGACGAAGCGACGCTGACAACATCGTGTGGTGGCGTAAGCGCTCCGCACCGGTCACAGGTGATATCGGTCATCAGCGCTCCTTCGGGTGCTTTCAGAAGGGAACCATTGTCGCATCGTTAATGGCGTGATGTTCGCTCAAGAGCGCCCTCCCCTGCCGTCTAGCAATCAGACGATGAAGTCACTCACGAATGGCACCGGAGTCCACGTCTTTCAATCAATAATTTAGGATAACAAATTGAAAAATTAAACAAATTGTATTATGTTAAATTAACGCACCATCCGGGTCCCGACGCGGGACTGGAACCCGTCGTGGGCACGCCAACGACGGTCTGACAGGCGCGCCTTGCCTATCCGGTACCCTGGCGCCAGTGCACAAAGCGGGGGCGACTCTCGTCCGTCAATGTGCCCGCCGGCCCGCTGCGCCTGGGTAGCCGACTGACCACACGTCGACCACACATGCATCATGTTGTACGCCGTTTACAGGAAGATTCGGGAAAATCGTGCGCGCCGCTTGGCGCGTTCAATCCAGTCTGTACGGCCAGAAGCCGTCTCCGTTCGCCATTCGCCCGAATTCGGATTGTTGCTGTGCGACCGCAATACCGCTGCCCAGTCGATTGCCCTGTTGGGATGGCGCCTGTCCTGGGAGCGGCGCTTCAGTATGCAGACACTCACGCGGTGCCAGGGAAATTATCCGCCTTTTGGGTTGCTTGAATGGCTGGCCTTCATGCCTGCCTATTTGCCGCCCTCAGTCGACTCGCAGGACTGACTACGTCGCCATTTCTTGCACGCACTGGGTCAACCCTGGAGCGCATGGTGTGCAATCGCTTCCGGGATGCAGGAAAGCGACTGCTATGTCGTCTCACCCCTGCTTTTCCCCACACGCCTGCTCTGGCTGGATTTTCCCGATGACGCGCATGCTCCGGAGGTTGCGGGTCCCCGCACGCGTGTTGCTCAGCATCGTGAAACGGCAAATGACATCTGACCTGATTTCGGATGGTTTCCATTCGGTTCACGCCCAAATATGCGGGGCCCTTGCCCCAATCTGTCCTTGAAACCAGGAAACTGTTCACGGGATAGCGGTTGGTCGGACACAGTCCCGCAATCCGGATAACGCGCCGTTTTCGGCTGCGGTATTGGCCGAAGCGGTTCATTTGCATGAGCGTTCGTCGGCGATATGAATCATCTGTACTCCATATCGTATCACCGCTATCGTCACGAATCGATCATCGCCCCCGGAATAGCAGCACATCGAGGCACGTCCCTGATCGATCAGCAATCGTCGATCGTTAGCCGAAACGGCGATAGCGGCAACGAATCGCCATCTAC
>NZ_SMRP01000057.1 GCF_004353915.1 Paraburkholderia silviterrae
CAGGCGCAGATCATGGAACTGCTCGTGCGCCTGCAGAAGGAGCGCGGCATGGCGCTCGTGCTGATCTCGCACGATCTGGCCGTGGTCTCCGAAGTCGCACAGCGCGTGGCCGTGATGTACGCGGGCGAGATCATCGAGACCAACCGCGTGCCCGATATTTTTTCGAGGCCCCATCATCCGTACACGGAGGCGCTGCTCGCCGCGATTCCCGAGCACAACAAGGGGGCGATGCGTCTCGCCGCGCTCCCCGGCATGGTGCCCGGCCGCGACGACCGGCCGAGCGGGTGCCTGTTCGCGCCGCGCTGCAAATACGTGGTGGACGACTGCATGAAGGCGCGGCCCGCGCTCGGCCCGGTGGCCGACCGCATCGACCAAAACGCCGGTGACGCACAGGTGCGCTGCATCAAGCCGCTGAACGCGGTGGCTCAACCCATCCACGGAGGCGCGCGATGAACGCAGTCCAGCAATCGGCGCTTCGTCACGACGACGACAAGGTCCTCGTCGCCTACGACCTCAAGAAGCACTACAGCGTCAAGCGCGGCATGTTCGGCACGGGCACCGTGAAGGCGCTCAACGGCGTGTCGTTCTCGCTTACGCGCGGACGCACGCTCGCGGTGGTGGGCGAGTCCGGCTGCGGCAAGTCCACGCTCGCGCGCCAGCTCACGATGATCGAGCCGCCCACCTCGGGCAAGCTCACCATCGACGGCGAGGACGTCGCGCACGCGAACCGCGAGAAAATCGCCGCACTGCGCCGCCGCGTGCAGATGGTGTTCCAGAACCCGTTCGCCTCGCTCAATCCGCGCAAGACCGTCGAGCAGACGCTCGGCGAGCCGCTCGCCATCAACACCAAGCTCACGGCCAGCGAGCGCGCCGACCGCATCGCGCACATGATGCGCATCGTGGGCCTGCGGCCCGAGCATGCGAAGCGCTATCCGCACATGTTCTCGGGCGGCCAGCGTCAGCGCGTGGCGATCGCGCGGGCGATGATCCTCGATCCGCAGATCGTCGTGGCCGACGAGCCGGTCTCCGCGCTCGACGTCTCGATCCAGGCGCAGATCCTCAATCTGTTCATGGACCTTCAGGAGCAGTTCCGCACGAGCTACGTGTTCATTTCGCACAATCTGGCCGTGGTCGAGCACATCGCCGACGACGTGATGGTCATGTACCTCGGCGGCGTGGCTGAGCTGGGCGACAAGGAGACCGTGATCGGACGGCCGCGCCATCCGTACACGCGCTCGTTGCTTTCCGCGACCCCCGCGATCTTCGAAGCGGACCGGCACGTCAAGATCAAGCTCGAAGGCGAGCTGCCTTCGCCGCTGAACCCGCCTTCGGGCTGCACCTTCCATCAGCGTTGTCCGTATGCGATCGAGCGGTGCCGCAAGGAAGTGCCGCTGCTTCGCGAAGTGGATGGGCGTCAGGTATCCTGCCATCGTGCAGAGGAGGTGGGGGAATAGAATGCCTGAAGCGACGGCGGCGCGTCGTTTTACGCGCCGCCCGCTAAGGGGCGGCCGTCGCGCCGCATTGAAGATACCGGGTCGGGGAGGCGCCATCGCGTTTTCATGTGCGCTGTTGTGTGCGCAGTCACGGGTGCGTTCGTGGCTGCGTGCGGCGCTGGCCGCTGCGCTCGCGCTGGCCGTTGCCCTCGGGCCTTCGCTCGACCGCCCGCTGCGGCTCGGGTGGCGGCAGGGCACGGTGCATGGCGGCACGGACCCGGCGTGGCACGCGCGGCTGGCTGCCACGTCCCTCTTCAGCGGCACCTTGCCGCACACGCGCGCGTTCATGCCCAGCGCGCTTGCCGCGGCCGCCGCCGCCAACACGCCCGGCGTACATCCCGCCATTCCCGCGCCTGGCCTGCCCGGCTTCCACTCGCCGCCCCCCATGCCGAGCTACGCGTCGGGCACGACGGCGGGCGGTCCGGTGCGCACGCAACCGGCGCGCATGCCGTTCTACGTTGCCACGCGCGGCACTACCACGATCTATCTGCTCGGCACGCTGCACGTGGGCGACCCCGCCGACTACCCGCCGAACCAGCCGTTCCGGGCGCCGATCCTCGCGGCGCTCAACGCCTCGCCTACGCTCGCACTCGAACTCTCGCCCGACGACCTGCTCGTCTCGCAGGACGATGTCTCGAAATATGGCGTGTGCCGCAAGCCCTGTCTTCAGCAGCTCCTGCCCGAGCCGCTGTGGGCGAAGCTGGCGGCGCGGCTGCGCGGCAATCCCGAGGCACTTGCCGAGATCCGCAAGATGAAGCCCTGGCTCGCCTCGCTGCTGGTGGAAACCTACGATTCGCTGAGTGCGGGCCTGCAGACCGAGTACGGCACGGAGGCGCAGTTGCAGAACGTGTTCCTGCACCTGAAGGGGCGGCGCATCGTCGGACTGGAGACGCTAGCCGAGCAGATGCGCGCGTTCACGTACCTCAACCTCGCGCAGCAGCGCGAGATGCTCGCCCAGGATCTCGCGCAGACGCCCGCGCAAAACGTCGCCGACGTACAGACGCTGCTGCGCCTGTGGCGCGTGGGCGACGCCGACGCGATCGCGGCCTGGGAGGCCGCGCGCACCGAAAAGCTCGCGCACGATCCGCGCGTGGCCGCCTCGGTGGATAACCGCATCGTCTACGAGCGCAACCGGCGCTTCGTCGCGCGCATGCAGCAGTATGCTGCGCCCAACAAGCCGCTGTTCGTTGCGATTGGCGCGCTGCACCTGGGCGGGCAAAAAGGCGTGCTCCAGTTGCTGCGCCAGCGCGGATTTACGGTCGATCCGGGCTGAGGTCCAGCTCGCCGTTTCCCGCCTGGCCGGGCGCCTCGCTGGCCACTTTTTGCGCTGCTCGTTGCGTTGCTTTTTGCGCAGGTTGTTGCGTTGCCTGTGGCGTGGCTTCGTGCGCGGGTTGTTGCGCTGCGACGTGGCTTTTCGGCGCGGATTTTCGTGCGCCCGCGCGTTTGGGCTTTTCGGTGAGCGCCTCGCACAATTCGCCGAGCGCCGTCTGCCAGTCGCCCACTTCACGCTGGCGGAAGAGCCGCGCCGTGGGATACCACGGCGAATCCGCGCGCTTTTCGAGCCAGCGCCATTCGCCGTTCGCGGGCACGAGAATCCAGACCGGCTTGCCGAGCGCGCCGGCCAGGTGTGCGACCGAGGTGTCGACGGCAATCACGAGATCGAGGTTCATGATGAGCGCGGCCGTGTCGCCGAAGTCGCGCAGGTCGTCGGTGAAGTCGTGGATCGCCGCGTCGCCGGCCAGCGCCGCGAGCTGCGCGCGGGCCGCCTCGCCCTTTTGCAGCGAGAACCAGCTGATTTTCTCGAGCGCGAAAAGCGGCCGGAACGCGGCCAGCGCCACCGAGCGGTTGCGGTCGTTGTAGAAGCCGGGATTGCCGCCCCAAACGAGGCCGATGTTGCGGTAGCCGGCGGGCTTGCGCACGGCGGTTTTTTCCCCTGCTTTTGATACCGATGTTGCGGCGGCTTCGAGCGCCGCCAGCGGGGCGTTGTCCGGCTCCTTGCCGGCCTGGCGCGCAAGATCCGCGGCCATGGCGGCCTGCACGCGCGGCTTCCACGCTTGAATGTCGACCTCGCGCGCGAACAGATAGGGCACCGTGGCCGGAACCGTGTCGAGCTCGGTGCCGCACGCGGACGGCGCGCTCATCACGTACAGCCAGTAGTCGTAATCGCCCGCCGGTGTGCCGGTCCACGCGCGATGCACACCCGGCACCGACTGCGCGAGCAATTGCAGGGTCTGCGGCACGCACACGTCCACGCTCGCGCCGCGCGCGGCAAGCGTGCTCGCGTAGCGCACGAACTGGATCTGGTCACCGAAGCCCTGCTCGTGCACGAGCAACACGCGCTTGCCCTCGAGCGGTTCGCCTTGCCACTCGGCCATGCCTTCGATATCGAACGGCGCGTAGTCGCAGGCGCGCCAGCGCCGGGCGTATTCGGCCCAGCCCTCGCGATACTCGCCGCGCTTGAGCTTGAGCCAGACGAGGTTCTGGCGTGCGTCCGCGTGCTCCGGGTCGAGTTCGAGCGCGCGCCGGTAGTAAGGCTCTTCCTCTTCGTTGCGCCCCTGCGCGCCCAGCGAAGCGCCGAGGCACACGAGATTCGCCGCGTTCGGCTCGAGCTCCACCGCCTTGCGATAGCACGTTTCCGCCGCCCGATAGTCGCCGGTCTGGCCCAGCGCAGTGCCAAGGTTCACCCAGGCGGCCGCATAGCCGGGCGCGAGCTCCACAGCCTGCCGGTAATGCGCGATGGCGGCGGCATCGTCGCCGAGTGCGCGCTGCGCGTTGGCGAGATTGAAGTGGATGGCGGCGTCGGCGGGCGCGAGCGCGAGCGCTTCGCGGTAGCTGGCGAGCGCTTGCTCGTAGCGCTGGAGCTTGGCGAGCACGCTGCCCAGATTCACGAGCGCGTTCACGGAGGCCGGCGCCAGCGCGAGCGCCGCGCGGCAGTGGCGCTCCGCGCCCGCGTAGTCGCCTGCTTCGCGCAGCGCGAGCGCGAGGTTGCTGTGCGCATCGGCGAAACCGGGGGCGAGGCGCAGCGCTTCGCGCAGGTTGTGCGCCGCTTCGGCGTGCTGGCCGAGCGCGAGCGCGGCGAGGCCGCGGTTGCTCCAGCAGACCGCATCGGCCCTGGCGTGCTCGAGCGCGCGGTCCATCAACGCCAGCGCGCCGCGATGGTCGCCGCGCTGATGACAGACGACGCCCCAGTAATGCAACGCATCGGCATGAGCCGGATCGCGCTCGACGAGCTCGCTGTAGATCGCTTGCGCTTCATCGAGGCGTCCCGCGCCATGCGCTTCGAGTGCGGCGGCGAGACGCGCGGCAGGCGAAGCGTCGGGCGCGCCGGGGTCGGTGTGCGCGGCGTATTCGTCAGGCGCGGAGCGATCGGCGGAAGCGGCGGAAGCGGTGAAACCGGAGGCGTTCGGAGTCATGGCGATGTGGCGCGGCGAGGGCGCTTGGGCGCTGGACGCGCATCTGACCGGATTGGGGAGAACCTCACAAGGTAAGGGTCCGGCCCTGCCGCATCGATAAGAAAATTCCGAAAGTGATGAAGGCAATGATCGAATCGAGAAGCGCGCCGCTTGCGGGTTCGCGCTTTAGTGGGTTTTCGATTTCGGTTCGTATGAGGCGGCTCTACGATGCACTTTTTTGTCTGTCCAGGACCGCAACATGACGACTTCACCGACCGCCAGGACCGACGCGCCCATTGTCAGCGTCATCACGCCGACCTGGGAGCGCGAGGCCATGCTGCCGCATGCGTACCGGTCGTTCGCGCATCAGGACCTGCGGGCATGCGAATGGATCGTGGTCGACGACAGCGAGCGGCCCAGCGCGTTCATGCAGGGCCTCGACGACGCGCGCGTGGTGTATCGCCATCTGCCGCAGCGCATGAGCGCCGGCGCCAAGCGCAATCTCGCGGTGGCGCTCGCGCGCGCCGAGGTCATCGCCCATTTCGACGACGGCGAATACTATGCGCCGCAATATCTGCGCACCATGTGCGCGCAGTTGACCCAGCACCGGGCGGATTTCGTCAAGCTCAGCGCGTTCTTTCTGTATAGCCGCGTGTACGGCCAGTTCGCGTGGTGGGATTTGCTGCGCAAGAGCGGGCTGCATTTTCACTGGAGCGCGCAGCCCATGGCGGCGCTCAACTTTCCCGCCGACCACAAGGCGTTTGCCGACAACCATTCCGGCTACGGCTATAGCTACGTCTACACGAAGCGCCTGTGGGCCGCGGGCCCGTTCGAATCGTGCTCGCTCAACGAGGATGGCAAATTCCTGCAGGCCGCACTCGAGCGCGGCGCGAGCCTTGCGCACTTCCCCGACGATGTCGGCCTGTGTCTGCATGTGCTGCACGGGGGCAACACGTCGGCGAGCTTTCCGCAGTACCTGCTGCCCGAGGCGCTCGTGACGCGGCATTTCCCGCAGTTCGCGCAGTTTGTCGAGGCGCTGCGCGCCGCGCCGCCCGAGCGGCAAGCGTGAGCGGAGCCGACCGGGTGCCGGCCCGTGCCGGCGCCCGGGCTAGAACCGCTGCGCCCGGGCCCGCTCAGAAACCGAGCACGTTCAGCAGCACGATGTTGGCCGCGAGTATGCCGAGCGCCGTGGGCACCTGCACGCGGATCACCGCGTTCTTGTCGGGCAGCTCCAGCAGCGCGGCGGGCACGATGTTGAAATTCGCGGCCATGGGCGTCATGAGCGTGCCGCAGTAGCCCGAGAACATGCCGATCGCCGCCATCAGCGCGGGATTCACGTGGAAGACGCCCACCAGCACGGGCACGCCCACGCCGCCCGTCATCACCGGAAACGCGGCGAAGCCGTTGCCCATGATCACGGTGAAGAGCGCCATGCCGATGCAGTAGACGGCCACGGCCACGAAGCGCACGTCCATGTTGATGTACGAGGTGCTCACGTGCGCGACCGCCTTGCCCACGCCCGCGTCCGAGAACACGAGGCCGAGCATGCCGAGCATCTGCGGCAGCACGGCGGCCCACGAAAGCGCGTCGACGAGACGGCGCGTCTCCCGCATCGACTGGCCGACGCTGTCGCGCGTAATGATGCAGGCGATGCCGAGCGCGACCACACAGCCGATGCCGAAGCCGATCAGCGTGACGTTCTTCGGATCGACGAGCGGTGTCGTGCCCACCACGAGATGGCTGGCCGCCAGGGTGAGCACGACCGTCACGGCGGGGATCGTGAGCGCCGGCACGAAGAGCTTGTTGCCGAGGCGCTTCGCGCTCGCGAGCCGTGCCTCGAGCGAGGACACCTTGGGCTTGCCGGCGGTCACGCCGCCAAAGCCGGCGTTCAGCGCCATGGCGAGCACGAGCACGCCGGCGACTTCGGCGGGGAGGCGGTCGCCGACCAGGAAGATGAGCGCATAGAGCAGCCAGAAGCCGCCCGCCGTGAAGCGGCGCGGATGCTCGCGGTCGAGCACGATCATGCCGCCGACGATCAACAGCACGACGCCGAGCAGCCAGAAGAGCCAGTTGAGCGTGATCGTCATGCTTCGTCTCCTTCGCGACCCGCGGTTGGCGCTTTGGCGCTGACTCCGGTGCTGGGCAGAGCCGCCGAGCCTGCGGGCTTGCCAACCGCTGCGTGCCGGATGCCCCCCAGCTCACGCTCGAGCTTGCGGTCGAGCAGCCACAGGCGCGTGCCGTGAATCAGGAACGCGCAGATCGCGGTGGGAATGCCCCAGAGCGCAACGTGGATCGGCTCGACGGAGACACCCGCCTCCCTGAGCAGCGTGACCATCAGCACGATCGCGCCGAACGCCACGAAGATGTCCTCGCCGAAGAACAGGCCCACGTTGTCGGTCGAGGCGGCCCAGGCGCGCAGCTTGTAGCGCACGGCGTCGGGGAGCTTGCCGAAGCGGTTCTCGGTGGCGCCTTCGGCCATCGGCGCGATGAGCGGGCGCACCATCTGCGGATGGCCGCCGAGGCCGGTGAGCCCGACGGCGGCGGTGAGCTCGCGCATGAGCAGGTAGACGATCAACAGACGCCCGGCCGTGGCCGCCTTGATCTTGCCGATCCAGATCTGCGCGCGCTCGCGCAGGCCGTGGCGCTCCGAGAGCCCGATCACGGCGAGCGGCAGCAGGATGATGAGCGGGATGTTGCGCGTCTTCATGAAGCCGGTGCCGATGGCGGCGAGGATCTTGCCGGGCGGGAACCCGGCGGCGAGGCCGGTGGCGATCGCTGCCGCGGCGACGATCAGCATCGGATTGAAGCGCAAGACGAAGCCGGCGATGATGACGGCCACCCCGATGAGCGGCCATAAGTTGACGGTGCTCTGCATCTCTTTGTCTCCATTTTATGTGCGTCGTTATTGCCGTGCCCCGGTGCGTCGTGTGCATCGGGGCGCGGTGGTGAAACGCTGCACGCACGCGTTTGGCGTGGCGCAGCGCTCTGACTGCCCGGCTCTTGGTGGCCCTGCTTTTGCCTCTGTGCTGCCTGTTTGCTACTTGTGTACGGCTTAAGTGCTGCTTATGTGCTGCTCAAGTGCTGCGAGTGTCCTTCGATGCGCGGCTCATGCGCCGGCTGCTTCGCGCGATGCGCTCAGGCCTCGGCCACGCCCGCCGCGCGCACGCCGATACCGGCCTCGTCGAGCGCCGCGCGAATGCGCCGCGCGAACTCGAGCGCGTGCGGACCGTCGCCGTGCAGGCAGATGGTCTGAGCGTTGAGCGGCACCCATGCGCCGTCCACGGCCTGCACGCGCTGCTCGCGGATCATCGCGAGCGTGCGCGCGAGCACGGCGTCTTCATCGTGGAGCAGGGCGCCCGGCTCGCTGCGCGGCACGAGCGAGCCATCGGAGCGATAGCCGCGATCGGCGAACACTTCCTCCACGGCCACGAGCCCCGCCTCCCGCGCGGCGACCACGAGCCCGCTGCCCGCGAGTGCGAACACCGTCATCGAGGGATCGAAGTCGTGCACGGCGGAGACGATCGCGTCGGCGATCTTCGCGTCGCGCGCGGCCTGGTTGTAGAGCGCGCCATGCGGCTTCACGTGCGCGATGCGCCCGCCTTCGGCCTGTGCGATCGCCGAGAGCGCGCCGAGCTGATACAGCACGCCCGCGTAGATTTCCTCGGCAGGCAGGTCCATCTCCTTGCGGCCGAAGTTCTCGGGGTCGTTGAAGCTCGGGTGCGCGCCGATCGACACGCCTTTCTCCACGGCCCAGCGCACGCACTCGCGCATCGCGTTGGCACCGCCCGCGTGCCAGCCGCACGCGATGTTGGCCGAGCTCACGAGGTCGAGCAGCGCCTCGTCGGAGCCGCAGCCTTCGCCGAGATCGGCGTTCAGATCGATGGTCGTCATGGTGTTGCTCTCCGTATTGCCTGGCGCCCGCTCATGCCTGGCTGTGCGTGGTTCTGCCTGGTTCTGCCTGGTTGTGCCGCGCGCTTCGATGCGGCGCTCGCGCCCAGTGCCTCGCTCGAGGCCTTGCGGGTTGCCTGATGGTGATTGGTTTCGCGACGTCGGGCGCGGTGGCCCGCAGCGCCGGAAGTTTGTGCCGTCCGCGTCATGCGCCCAGACCCTGCGCGCTCGCGCTGCGTGCGCGCCGGCTGGCGTGGCGCTCGTCCTGCATGGCGATCGCGGTATCGATCTGCCGCAAGTAGGCCTGTTCCTCCAGTAGCGCGCGGCGCGCGACGGCCGCCGTCGCCTCGACGAAGCGCAAGCCCGCTGTGAGCCGCACCTGCGCGAGCTTCCACAAATCGGCCCGGATCACAGCGCCGATCTTCGGATAGCCGCCGGTGGTCTGCGCATCGCTCATCAGCACGATGGGCTGGCCATTCGGCGGCACCTGGATCGTGCCGGGCAGCACGGCGTGCGAGAGCAGGTCGGTGCGCGCCGCGCGCTCGAGCGGCGTGCCCTCGAGCCTGTAGCCCATGCGGTTGCTGTTGGGCGTGACACGCCATTCGTCGGACCAGAAAGCGCGCTGCGCCTCGGGCGTGAAGCTGTCGTACTCGGGGCCGCGCAGCACGCGCACGGGCACGGCCCACAACATGCCGTCCGGATGGCGGCCGCGCCGGTGAGGCGCTTCCTCGGGGTACACGAAGCTGCATTGCGAGGGCGCCTTCACCCCGAACGGCGGCGCACCGGGCGCGAGCGACGCGCGCTCGCCGCCCGCGGCGAACGAGGCGCCGGTGGCAAGGCGGTCGCCGTCCTTGAGCGCGCGGCCCGCGAGCCCGCCGAAGCCGGCCGAAAGGTCGGTGCTGCGCGAGCCGAGCATCGGCAGGACGTCGATGCCGCCCGCGACGCACACATAGGCGCGCATGCCGCGCTTCGCGCCATTGAGCACGAGTGCTTCGCCCGCCGCGACCGGCAGGCTCCACCACGACCACACCGGCTTGCCGTCGAGCGTCGCGCCGAACTCGGTGCCGGTGATGGCCACGCGCGTCGCGCGCGCGAAGCGCAGCGCCACCGGGCCAAAGGTGATTTCGAGCCCCGCCGCGTCGTGCCGGTTGCCGACGAGGCGGTTGCCCACTTCGAGCGCGAGCGTGTCCAGGGCGCCGCCGGTGGCGACGCCGAGATGCCGGAACCCGGGCCGGCCGAGATCCTGGACCGTGGTGAGCAGGCCTGCGCGCAGGACTTCGATCATGCGTGGGTCTCCTCGACGGGGGTTTCGCTGATGCTCGCGATGACAAAGCGCACGCGGTCGCCGGGCATGAGCAGCGTGGGCGGATTGCGCGCGGGATCGAACAGGGCGAGCGCGGTGCGGCCGATCAGCTGCCAGCCGCCGGGCGCCTGCGCGGGATAGATGCCGGTCTGCTCGCCGCCGATGCCCACCGAGCCGGCGGGGACAGCGAGGCGCGGCTCGCGCCGGCGCGGCGTGTGGAGCACGGCGTCGAGTCCGCCGAGGTAGGCGAAGCCCGGCTGAAAGCCGAGGAAGAACACGGTGTAGACGCCCGCCGCATGACGCGCGGCGACATCGGCGGGTGCGAGCCCGGTGTGCTGCGCGACGGCGGCGAGATCGGGGCCCGCCGCGCCGCCGTAGCTCACCGGGATCTCGACTTCGCGGCCCTCGGGCGCGGCCTGCGCTGCGTCCTCTGCCTCGTGCCATGCCGCTTCGAGTGCGGCGGCGAGCGCCTCGGCTTTGGCGGCGAGCGCATCGAAGGTGATCGTCAGATTGTTCATGCCGGGCACGACTTCGCGCACGGCGTCCCAGCCGCGCGCGTGCGCGGCCACGGCCCAGATGCGGCGCTGGATCTCCAGCGTGGCGGGCGGCGGGGTCTCGCAGACGAGGGCCTCGTCGCCGAGGAAGTAAATACGGGGAGCAGGATTGCGCATGGTTTCAGGAGCCGGTGCCGGGCACGCAGCGGGGCAAGTAACGGGTCAAACGACGGGTCAAACGACGGGTCAAACGACGGTGCGAACGATTGTGCAGATTGTGCAAACGGATGGGCAAACGAGTATGCAAACTGCGCAGCGGCACC
Source organism: Paraburkholderia silviterrae (assembly GCF_004353915.1). GTDB lineage: Bacteria > Pseudomonadota > Gammaproteobacteria > Burkholderiales > Burkholderiaceae > Paraburkholderia > Paraburkholderia silviterrae. The sequence continues at coordinate 10,894 of NZ_SMRP01000057.1, forward strand.
GCGCCCGGCGACCGGTTTTTGTCAGTGTACATTCTCGACAATTTATCGATAAATTCTCAATGAGCGTTTGTGCCAGGCGCGACGCGCGTGCGGCGTCACTACACTGGCGGCACACCGTTTCGACCACAGGTTTGAGTCATGTCGCGCCAGCCGACCAAGATCGTTTCGTCCGAGCATCTCGTCTCCGAGACGAGCGCCGAGCTCTCCGAGCTCGAGTACGCGCTCATCATGGCAAGCAATGCGTTCAACCGCTGGATGGTGCGCTGCATGTCGGCGGCGGGCGCGAAGGACATGACGCCGATCGAGGTGTCGCTGCTCCATCACGTGGGTCACCGCGAGCGCCGCAAGAAGCTCGCCGACATCTGCTTCGTGCTCAATATCGAGGATACGCACGTCGCCACCTATGCGCTCAAGAAGCTGGTCGCGCGGGGCCTCGTCCAGAGCGAGAAAAGCGGCAAGGAAGTGTTCTTTGCGGTGACGCCGGCCGGGCGTGAGCTGTGCCTGCGCTATCGCGACGTGCGTGAGAGCTGCCTGATCGCGACGCTCAAGGAGAGCGGCCTCACCAATCAGCAGATCGGCGACGCGGCGCAATTGATGCGCAATGCGTCAGGACTCTACGACACGGCGGCGCGCGCGGCGGCGTCGCTCTAGGCACCCGCCGCGCCCGCCCGGGCAAGCCGGGTCCGGGCCGTGGTGCCGGTCAGCGAATCTCAACGCGCGGCGAGACGACCTGCGAGATGCGCGCCGGCTTCGGTGACCACGGCGTCGAGCGGCAAGTCGTGCGCGCCGCGCTCGGGCACGCCCTCGTCGATACGGCACGCTTCATAGGCGATGCCCACCGTGAGCGGCAACGCCTCGCCGGGCCAGGCGGCGAGCGTGCGGTCGTAATAGCCGCCGCCATAGCCGAGCCGGTAGCCTTCAAGGTCGAATCCGAGGCAAGGCACGAGCAGCAGGTCGGGCAGGGCCGCTTCCGGCGAGGCCGGCTCGGGAATGCCGTGATGACCTTCACGCATCGGCGCGCCCGGGGTCCAGAAGTAGAAGTGCAGCGGCGCGTGGCGCTCGGCAATGGCGGGCAGCGACGCGCGGCGCGACACATCGGCAACCAGCCATGAAGCGATCCATTCGCGCGCGTCGAACTCCCCAGGCAAGGGCCAATAGAAGCCGATCGAACGAGGCGCGAGGCGGCCGATGAGGGCGTCGAGATGAGCCTCCAACGCCGCGTTGTTGCTCGCCCCGGAAGAGGCCGCAAGACGCACTGCGCGAAGTCGTGAACGCCACGCCTTTTTGGATTGAGCCGTGGGGTTGCATGCTATGCTTGGGTTCACCTCGCGCTCCAGAAATAACGATGTCTAAACGCCTTGTCCGAGTATATCGCGCGGTCGGTCTTGCACTGGCCGCCGCGGCACTCGTCGCGTGCAGCACGGCCGATGCCGTGCGGCCCGTCGCCCTGCCCGTGGGGGCCGCTCTGGCGCCCGACGATCAAACCTTCATCCAGCTTCGCGAAGCCGCGCGCAATAACGATGCTGCGCGCGCCGCGCAACTCGCTGCGACGATTCCGGATTATCCCGCGCCGTCCTACCTCGAATACTTCCAGTTGAAACCGCAACTGTTCGATTCGCAGGGTCACGCGCGCGTGGACGCGCCCGACGCGCCGGTGCTCTCGTTCCTGCAGCGTCACGACGGCGAAGCCATCGCCGACCGCTTGCGCAACGACTATCTGCTCGTGCTCGGCGCGCGCCACGACTGGGCGAATTTCGACCAGCAATACCCGCGCTTCGTGCTCAACGACGACACGCAGGTGAAGTGCTACGCGCTGGAGTCGCGCGCGGCGCGCGGCGAAAACGTCGCCAACGATGCGCGCGCGCTGCTCACCGAGCCGCGCTATTACGGCGACGGCTGCGTCGACCTCATCACCGCGCTCGCCATCAAAGGCCAGTTCTCGAGCGACGACGTCTGGCAGCAGATCCGCCTCGCCTACGAACAGAACCAGACCTCGACGGGCGCGAAGCTGCTCGACGGCCTCGCGCAGCGCCCCGACCCCACGGCGTTCAGCCAGGCGGTCAGCACGCCGCCGCTCACGCTCGCGCGCGGCGTGGGTGCGGATCCGCAATCGCATCAACTCGCGCTGCTCGCGCTCACCGTGATGGCGCGCAACGACCCCGCCGTGGCAGCCACCACGTTCGCGGCGGTTGCGCCTTCGCTCACCTCGCCCGAGCGCGGGATCGGCTGGGGCACGATCGGCTATCAGGCCGCGCTCAAGCGCATGCCGGGCGCGCTCGACTGGTATCGCCTCTCGGCCAACGCGCCGCTCTCGAATCCCGCCTGCGAATGGCGCACGCGCGCGGCGCTGCTCGGCGGCGACTGGACCATGGTGCGCTGGTCGATCGAGCAGATGCCCGCGGCGCTGCGTGCGCAACCCGCATGGGTCTACTGGCACGCGCGCGCGCTCAAGCAGGCGGGCCAGGCCGATCTGGCGAACCAGGAGTTCGCGTCGATCTCGCAGGGCTATAACTTCTACGGCCAGCTTGCGACCGAAGAGCTCGGCCAGAAAATCACCATCCCGCCGAAGACCACGGTCACCGACGCCGAAATCGCCCAGGTCGCGCAGACGCCGGGCTTCGCGCTCGCGCAGCGCTTCTATGCGCTGAACCTGCGGCTCGAAGGCAACCGCGAATGGAACTGGCCGCTGCGCGGCATGAGCGACCGCCAGCTGCTGGCCGTCGCCGAATATGCCAGGCGCATCCAGCTGCTCGACCGCACCGTCAACACCGCCGACCGCACACAGACCGAGCACGACTTCTCGCTGCGCTATATCGCGCCGTTCCGCGACGTGGTGGAGCGCGACGCGCAAACCAACGGCCTCGACGTCGAATGGGCCTACGGCCTCATTCGCCAGGAGTCGCGCTTCATCCTGAACGCGCGCTCGGGCGTGGGCGCGAGCGGCCTCATGCAGATCATGCCGGCCACGGCGCAGATGGTGGCGAAGAAGATCGGTATCGGTCCGCTCTCGAACGATCAGCTCAACGACCTGAACACCAATATCCTGCTCGGAACGAACTATTTGTCGATGATCTACAATCAGTTCGACGGCTCCGCCGTGCTCGCCACCGCGGGCTACAACGCCGGACCGGGGCGCCCGCGCCAGTGGCGAGCTTCCTTGCCGCGCGGCGTCGAGGGCGCCATCTTCGCGGAAACCATCCCGTTCCAGGAAACCCGCGATTACGTGAAAAACGTGTTGTCGAACACGGTCTACTACGCGGCGCTGTTCGAGGGCCGTCCGCAATCGCTGAAGGCGCGTCTCGGCTATATCTCGCCGCTGCAGTGAGCGTCATGCGGCGCCGCTCGCGTGAGCCGCGCCGCTGCGCGAACCCGCCCCCGTGCGGCACCCGGCCCACGGCGCGGGCGTAAAGCACGAGGATGCACGAGGAGGTCGAAGATGAGACATCAAGCCATCGCGGTCATCGGCGGTTCGGGATTCATCGGCAGCCAACTCGTCAACGCGCTCGTCGAGGCGGGCAAGGACGTGCGCGTCGCCACCCGGCGGCGCACGAATGCCCGCCACCTCACCCTGCTGCCCGTCGACGTGATCGAAGCCGACGTGACCGATCCGGTCGCCCTCGCGGGCCTCGTCGAGAACGTCGACGCCGTCATCAATCTCGTCGGCACGCTCAATGGAGGGCACGGCACGCCCTACGGCCCGGGCTTCGCGAAGCTGCACGTCGAGCTGCCCACGAAGATCGTCGCCGCCTGCGAGGGCAAGGGCGTGCACCGCTTGATCCACGTGAGCGCGATTGGCGCCGACCCGCGCGGGCCGAGCATGTATCTGCGCTCCAAAGGCGACGGCGAGAAGGCCGTGCACGCCTCTACCGCGCTTGCCACGACGATCTTGCGCCCGTCCGTCGTGTTCGGCCCGGACGACACCTTCCTCAACCGCTTCGCGGTGCTGCAAAAGCTCCTCCCGATGATCCCGCTCGGCATGCCGGACGCGAAGTTCCAGCCCGTCTATGTGGGCGACGTGTCGAAGGCGATCGTCAATGTGCTCGATCTCGACGCCGCGAGCGGGCACACTTATGAAATCGGCGGCCCGACGGTCTACACGCTCGAGCAGCTGGTGCAGTACTGCGGCGAGGTGGTGGGCCGTCACGCGCGCATCGTGCGGCTGCCCGATGCCCTCGCGCGGCTGCAGGCGCTCTCGTTTGAAATGGCGCCCGGCGTGCCGGTGCTCACGCGCGACAATCTCGATTCGATGAAAGTCGACAGCGTGCTCAGCGGGCCGCTCGCGCCCGAGCTGGGCGTGGAGCCCGCGAGCATCGAGACGATCGCGCCGCTCTATCTCGCCGATGCCTCGCTGCGCTCGCGCCTGAACATCTTCCGGGCGAGCGCGCACAGGTAGGCATACTGCCCGGCGCGGCAGCCAGATAGCGGTACCAGCAGACGTACCAACGAAGCGGGCCACGCAGCCGGGCACCCGCCCGGGCGCGTGGCGCGTCCCAACTTTGACTCTTTATTCACGGTGAATATGAAGCTCGTTATTGGAGACAAGAATTACTCGTCGTGGTCGATGCGCCCCTGGGTGCTGATGACGCATTTCGGCATTCCGTTCGAAGAGGTGCTGATCGAGCTCGACCGGCCCGAAACGAAGGGTGCGATTCTCGAATTCTCGGCATCGGGCAAGGTGCCTTGCCTCGTCACCGACGACGGCCTCGCCGTCTGGGACTCGCTCGCGATCGCCGAAACGCTCGCCGAGCGCTTCCCGCAGCACGGCCTGTGGCCGCGCGACGCGAACGCACGCGCGCGTGCGCGCAGCGTGAGCGCGGAAATGCATTCGAGCTTCGCCGATCTGCGCTCGAACATGCCGATGGCGATACGCACGTCGAAGCCCGGCGCGGGCGCCACGCCCGGCACACTCGCCGACATTGCGCGCATCGACGCGCTGTGGAGCGCCTGTCTCGACGCCAGCGGCGGCCCGTTCCTGTTCGGCGAATTCAGCATCGCCGATGCGATGTACGCGCCGGTCGTGATGCGCTTTAACAGCTACGCACCGCAGCTCTCGCCGAAGGCGGCTGCCTATGCGGCGCGCGTGAGCGCCTCGCCCGCCGTGGCGGCGTGGATCGAGGCCGCGCGCAAGGAAACCCGCCGCATCGAGCACGACGAACCCGACGCATGAAGATTTACGTGGTAGGCGGCGCGATCCGCGACGAGATGCTGGGCCTGGCCGTGCGCGACCGGGATTACGTGGTCGTGGGCGCGACGCCCGAGCAGATGGCCGCGCAGGGCTATCGTCCGGTGGGCAAGGACTTTCCGGTGTTCCTGCATCCGCAGACCCAGGAGGAGTACGCGCTCGCGCGCACCGAGCGCAAGACGGCGGCGGGCTATCACGGCTTCCAGTTCTTCTACGCGCCCGACGTCACGCTCGAGGAAGATCTCGCGCGCCGCGATCTCACGATCAACGCGATGGCGCGCGAGGTCCAGCCCGGCGGCTTGCTGTCCGGGCCCGTGGTCGATCCGTTTGGCGGTGCGAACGATTTGCGTGAGCGTGTGTTTCGTCACGTGAGCGACGCGTTTCTCGAAGACCCGGTGCGCATCCTGCGCGTGGCGCGCTTTGCGGCGCGCTTCGCCGATTTCACGGTCGCGCCCGAGACCATGGCGCTCATGCAGTCGATGGTGGCCTCGGGCGAAGTCGACGCGCTCGTGCCCGAGCGCGTCTGGCAGGAAGTCGCGCGCGGGCTCATGGAGGACAAGCCCTCGCGCATGTTCGCGGTGCTGCGCGAATGCGGCGCACTCGCGCGCGTGCTGCCCGAAGTGGACAGTCTCTTCGGCGTGCCGCAGCGCGCCGACTATCACCCCGAGGTCGATACCGGCATCCACGTGATGATGGTGATCGACCATGCCGCCGCGCAGGGTTATGCGCTGCCGGTGCGCTTCGCCGCGCTCACGCACGATCTCGGCAAGGCGACCACGCCCGAGGACGTGCTGCCGCGCCACATCGGCCACGAAGGGCGCAGCGTCGACCTCCTCAAGCCGTTGTGCGAGCGCCTGCGCGTGCCCAACGAATGCCGCGACCTCGCGCTAGTGGTGGCGCGCGAGCATGGCAACGTGCATCGCGTGATGGACATGGGCGCGGCCGCGCTCGTGCGCATGCTCGAGCGCAGCGATGCCCTGCGCAAGCCAGCCCGCTTCGCCGAAGCGCTGCAGGCTTGCGAGGCGGATTTGCGTGGGCGCCTGAACTGGGAAAACGCGCCTTATCCGCAGGCGGAGCGGCTACGCGTGGCGCTCACCGCGGCGCGCGGCGTGGATGCGGGCGCGATCGCGCGCACCATCACCGAAGCGGGCGCGGGCAAGAACGTTGCCGAGAAGATCAAGGAAGCGGTGCACAGCGCGCGCGTTGGCGCGGTGGAAGTGGCGCTGGCCGCCGGGTGACATGGCCTGTCACGCTGAAGCTCGAAACGGCGCACCTGTGCGCCGTTTTCACATCCGGCGCCCACCCCGGCACCCGTCGTTTTACCGATGCGTCGAGCGTTCAGAGCGCGCGCACGAGAAACGAAAGCGCCATCGAGAGCACGAGTGTCGACATGAACGGCAGCGGATATTCGCGGCCGAACAGGCGCAGCGTGATATCGCCGGGCAGCCGGCCGATACCGAGCTTCCTGAGCCACGGCTGCGCGCTGGAGAGAATCGCGACGGCGATGAAGGTGGTCAGGAACCAGCGGATCATGGTCGGCCCGTAGTGAATGGATGACGCTCAGAGCGTGTGGCTGCGGTCGCCGCGCGCGAACGCGGCGATCGTCGTATCGATACCGCGCGAGAACGCGATCACCTTGAAGAGCTCGCCCATCTCCGCCTCCGAGACGAGCTTCTGCACCGCGTTCGCAGCCGGCAAAAAGCGCGCGGCGTCGTGCGGATCGATCTCGCCTAGCACCTCGGTGATACCGGCGTTCATCAGGAAGCGCGCCTGCGAGGTATAGCCGAGCAGGTCCGCGCCCGCTTCGACGCCGGCCTGCGCGATGCCGCTGAATTCCACGTGAGCGGTGATGTCCTGCAGGCCGGGGTAGAGGAACGGGTCGCCATGCGCGCGGTGGCGGTAGTGGCACATCAGCGTGCCCTGCACGCGCTGCGGATGATAGTACTCGCCACGCGGGAAACCATAGTCGATGAAAAACGCCGCGCCGCGCACGAGCATCGTGCAGATCGTGCGCGTGAAGGCGAGCGCGGCCTCGTGCGTTTCCGTCACATAGTCTTCACTGCCATCGATCTCAGCGAGCACGCTGCCGGGCACGCTCTGCGCCCAGTCGGCGTCCAGGCCGCTCATGGCTGGCCGGTCCGAGAACTGGAACGCGCCGTCGCCGTTAACGTTCACGCCGCGCTCGTGCCACACGGCATCCTTGCGCGCAAAGAGGCGCACCGGCATTGCGTCGAGCACTTCGTTGCCGATCACCACGCCCTCGAACTGCGTGGGCAGCGCGTCGAGCCACTGCACGCGAGCGGCCAGATGCGGTGCGAGCCGCTCGATCGTCTCGCGCTGGCGCTCGCGCAACTCGCCCGAAAGATCGACGATGGCGTACGTTTCGAACGGCACGCCAAGCGCCTCGAGCGCGAGCATCACGCCAGCCGCGAGCCGCCCTGTGCCTGCGCCGAACTCCATGAGCGCGCGCGTACCGCTCGCCGCGAGCGCTTCGCCCACGGCACGCGCGAGCGTGGCCGCGAAGAGCGGCGACATTTCAGGCGCGGTCACGAAGTCGCTGCCGTCGTCGGCGAAAAGCCCGAACTTGCGCGCGCCACCGCTGTAATAGCCGAGCCCCGGCGCGTAGAGCGTGCGCTCCATATAGCGGTCGAACGGCAGCCAGCCGCCCGCCGCGGCGACTTCGGCGCGCACGGTTGCGGCGAGCGCCTCGGACTGCGCGAGCGCGATCGGCTCGGGAACAGGTAAACTAGCGGGTTCGTGAGCTTTCGGATTCATCCCGGCATTGTAAATGAGCGCAATCGGTGCAACATCGGGCATCGGCCCGTCCGGCGGGGTTTCGAACGCGGCTGGGCACGACTTGCCGCGCACGGCGCCGGGCAAATTGAAATCCGACCCCGCATCGAACGTGAACCCGTCATCTGAATCGCACGCGCATTCGGGCGCCAGCGCAGTTGCGCGCGTGATCCTCGTGACAGGCGGCGCGCGCCGCATCGGCCGCGCGTTCTCGCTGGGCTTTGCCGAACGCGGTTGGGACGTCGCGGTGCATTACGGCGACTCGCGGGCAGAGGCCGACGAGGTTGTCGAGCAGATTCGCGCCATGGGCCGCCGCGCGGTCGCGCTGCACGCGGACCTGGCCAACGAGGCGCAAGTGGCGCGCCTCGTGCCGGATTGCGCCGCGGCGCTCGGCCTGCCCGCGTGCGTGCTGAACAACGCATCGCGCTTCGAGGAGGACACGGCGCGCGACGTCGGCTATGCAAGGCTGCAGCATCTCATGGCGATCAACGTGGGCGCGCCGCTCGTGCTGGCGCGCATGCTGTGGGAAGCGACACCCGAAGCCGCGCTGCACGACGAATCGCTGCGGACCTGTGTGATCAACGTGCTGGATCAGAAGCTGTACAACATGAATCCGGACTACTTGTCGTATACGCTGACCAAGGCCGCGTTGCAGAACGCCACCGTCGCGCTCGCCCAGGCGCTCGCGCCGAAAATGCGCGTGGTGGGTCTCGCGCCCGGTCTCACGCTGCAGTCGGGCGACCAGACGCCGGAGAGCTTCACCGCCGCGCACAAGGTGACGCCGCTTGGCCGCGCGTCGCGTCCCGCCGATCTCGTGGAGGCCGCGCTGTATCTCGCGCAGGCCGCGGGCGTGACCGGCACGACGCTGGTTGTCGACGGCGGCCAGCACCTCGTGCCGCTGCCGCGCGACGTGATGTTTTTGACAGGCGCCTGAGCGTCGAAGATGTGGGTTGTGTCGGTCTTTGAACGCAACCGCAGGAAACGCAACTAAATGCAATTGCCGCTGCCTGTCCGCACGCGCATGCAAGCATGCGCCGGAGCGGGCAGGAGCAGCCGGGCATGGCGCGGCCTCGCCAAGACAGTGGCGAGGCCGGCCCCAAAAAGCCAACGAGGCCAGAAAGACCCCAAAGGCCCGCCGGCAAAGGAATCAACCGGGCTCAACCGGCCCGGACCCGCGCGAGGGTGCGCGCAATGCCGCCGCCCGAACGCTTTGAGGATCAACCGTATGACCCGCCGGGCGCTGGCGCCCGTGCGCCAGGCAACGCACGCTTTTATCGACTGGAACGAACATGTCCGCCGTACTCCTGCATCCCCGGCTCGCCGATTGCCGCCGGCTTTTCTTGCGCAACTACGAAGTGCACATCAACATCGGTGTGCATGACTTCGAAAAACGCGGCGAACAACGCGTCGTCATCAACGTCGACCTGTTCGTTCCGCTCGCGTCGACCACGCCGCACGAAGACAAGCTGCGCGAAGTCGTCGATTACGACTTCATGCGCGCGACCGTCGCCGCACGCGTGGGCCAGGGCCATATCCATCTGCAGGAGACGCTCTGCGACGACCTCGCCGCCGCGCTGCTCTCGCACGAGTTGGTGCGCGCCGTGCGCGTGTCGACCGAAAAGCCCGACGTGTATCCGGATTGCGACGCGGTGGGCGTCGAGGTCTTTCGCATCAAAGAGGACTGATTCATGAACGCCCCCGAAACGCTGGCCGCCGCGCAGGCCGCGGGCACTGAAGTGAGTCCCGCAGTGAGTCCCGAAGTGAGCCCGGAAACGGGCCCCGAAGCCGCAGACGACGCTTCCTGCGAAGCAACCGGCCGCCGCGCGCTCACGCGCCGCGAGCAGAAGGAAGCCTACGAGAACAACAAGCTGTACAAGCGCATCGTGCGCCAGGTCGGCCAGGCGATCGGCGACTACAACATGATCGAGGACGGCGACAAGGTGATGGTGTGCCTCTCGGGCGGCAAGGACAGCTATGCGATGCTCGACGTCCTGATGCGCCTGCGCGAGCGCGCGCCGATCAATTTCGAGATCGTCGCGGTGAACCTCGACCAGAAGCAGCCCGGCTTCCCCGAGCACGTGCTGCCCGAATACCTCGACAAGCTGGGCGTGCCGTACCACATCGAGAACCAGGACACCTACAGCATCGTCAAGCGCCTCGTGCCCGAGGGCAAGACCACCTGCTCGCTGTGCTCGCGCCTGCGCCGGGGCATTCTGTACCGCGTGGCGGGCGAGCTCGGCGCGACCAAGATCGCGCTCGGCCACCATCGCGACGACATCCTCCAGACGCTGCTCCTGAACCTCTTCTACGGCGGCAAGCTCAAGGGCATGCCGCCCAAGCTGCAGTCGGACGACGGCAAGAACATCGTGATCCGGCCGCTCGCCTACGTGAAGGAAACCGATCTGGAGAAGTACGCCGAGCTGCGCGAATTCCCGATCATTCCGTGCAACCTGTGCGGCAGCCAGCCCAATCTCAAGCGCGCCGAAATGAAGGCGCTGATCCGCGAGTGGGACAAGCGCTTCCCGGGCCGCGTGGAGAACATGTTCAACGCGCTCGGCAACGTCGTGCCCTCGCACCTGATGGACGCCACGCTCTTCGGCTTCAAGGATCTGCGCGCGACAGGCGTGGCCGACCCGGCAGGCGATATCGCGTTCGACGAGGAGCCGTGCTCGACCGATTCTGCCGATATGGCCGCCGGCGACGGCGCGGCGCTGAAGTTCACGCCGCTCGACGAGCTCTGAAACATGCCGCTGGCGGCGTAGCCTCGAAGCCGCTTGCAAAACCGAGTCGGACCCCAGGGCGGCCAGCCATGGCCGCCTTTTTTGCGCCTGTCGCAAGTGTGTAAAAGAGTGTTCGGTGGTGCGGCAAACGCCCGCCGGCAGGCGGTGCTGGGGATACCCCCCATGCTAAAATCGTGCGCTTCATTCCCTCTTAAGTCACCGATGCAATGAACATCGTGATCCTCGCGGCAGGCATGGGCAAACGCATGCACTCCGCACTGCCGAAAGTGCTCCAT
>NZ_SMRP01000058.1 GCF_004353915.1 Paraburkholderia silviterrae
AACCTGACTCTACGCCAGCCGTCCTACCGGAACGGCACGAGGCCGACTATATGATTATCAGAGCCGTTGGGCCGGAACACGGACGAAGCGACCAGGATGGCCGAAGCGGCCGGCAGCGGCGGCGTGCGTACCGCGATCGGACTCCAGGGGCGTATGAGTCCTGCGGTGCGTCGTGCAGCCGAGGTCGTGAAGAGTGGGGCGATCGGGCGGCCGCTCGCGGCCAGCATCTATTGTCCGATTTCTGCTTTTGGTCCGCGCGTGCCATCCACGCAATCGTGGAGCTTGGATCCCGCCAACGGCACGACTTTGGTCAGCGTCGCCGGCGGGCATACGCTCGATATGGCGATCAGCGTGCTAGGCAGCATCGACCAACTGGCTGCACTGCCAACCATCATGTTCAAAGAGGTTCAGCTCGATAATCCTGCTGGGACTGCTACACGCTGCACTGCGGATCATCTGCTGATTCACGCGCGGCTCGTGAGCGGGTGCGCGCTGAACGTCGAGCTCGCAGGAAGTCGTGCCCCGGGTAGCGCGTTCCAGTTCAGGATCGTGGGGACCGAAGGTGAACTTGTCATGGGCGGCAACCACCCGGTCGGGCTGCAGGCGAGCGATCTCACGCTGAGCGGGTCCGTGCCGTTTGAGCAGCCAGCGCGGCAGGGCGCACCGGGCCTCGAGGGTCCCGCAATCAATGTCGCCGAATTGTATGCCAGCTTTGCGCACGACCTGACAGGTGGCGCGAACATGACACCCAACTTCGACCACGCTGTGCGGATTCATCGCTTGATTGATCTGGTCGATCGTGCGGGGGCGACAGGCGGGCGGCAGACGCCGCGACGCTGAGAGGCGGCGCAGGTCGGAAAGGTGTGTCGAAGTCGATGTAACCGTCGCGGTGACTCGCCTCTTGTTCACACATCGTAAGCGGGACTGCCTGGCGGGCTGTTGAAAGTGCCGCGTCCTGACGGTCGGGACGCGCACGCGTAAAGAGCGATGTGCCGTCTCCGTGTCAGAGGTTGCAAAGGAAATTCGACTTGATGTGTCCTTCCGGAAAAGGGGCTATCCCGCCAACCGCTAGCGGTGCGCGCATCGCGAAGCAGAGGGTCGTGGCCCGTATCGCTCAATGGAATCTTCATCAAGCCGTCCTTCATGGCAGCACAACGATCTTCCCGCCGGCTCTGTTTTCGTCCATGCACCGATGGGCTTCTACGATATCCGCGAGTCGAATTACCTTAGCGACCGGGATACGGAACGTTCCTGACGTTACCTGATCCAGCAGTTCATTGTATGGAGTCACCATGAATTCCCCGACCCCGCCATCGTGGATCGTAAGCCGCACGGTGCTCGGTATCACTTCCATTGGGCCGAAGTTTTCAAACGCCCATTGATTGCCGACGATGCCGGTCATGCACACGACGCCGCCTGGCTTGGCGCAGCGCAACGAATCCTTCAAGGTCGTGGTTCCGAGGAGTTCCAGCACCTTGTCGACGCCGCCAGGCGAGACTTCGCCGATTTCCGGCGTGACCGTGCCCGCATCAATGACGGCAGCGCCCATATGATGGTGCGTGCGGACGACCGCGGTATCGCCATAAACGTTGATCGCGTCATAGGAGAAAACGGTGGAGAAACTGGCATACCTGAAGAGTGCGTTGTAGCCAGCGATCCTCTGATCACGCGTCGAGTAGGTGCGCTTGTTGTTCCATCATTGGTTTTGCGTGCTAACGCAATGGCCTCGCGAGGGTCGATGATCGACTGCGCGCCGGGAGACTTGAGCGAGAGGATCGCAATGTCGATTCCGTTGCGGTCCACTTCCTCGAGACGGCGGTCGACGTCGAGCAAACGCGACTCGACATCGTCCATATAGGCCTTACCGTTTCGGGCGGCTTCCGAGGCGGCGTCCCAAAGTCCGTTATTCAGCGGCGTGCTCAGATGCTCCTCCAGAACGATCTTCCCTTTCATGACACGCTCCTTTGAAACGGGTTTGATCTGAGCTCGTTCGCTGCATGTTGGGAACGTTATAGTAGCCGGGATTTTCCGGTAGCCGACAAAGCGAGAAATCGTTTTCCATTTCCGGGAAGATCGGTGCGCCATTGCGCGACGCATCCGCCGCCAGGCCGCCGGCTGGCGCGCCTCCTTGTCGCTTTTCCGGAATGCAGCGCACAATGGTCTTTCCAGTGATGGAAAAGCGATGGCGAACCTGAACGCGCTGGTGATTTTCGCAAGGGTGGTCGAGTCGGGCAGCCTTTCCGGGGCGGCTCGCCGGCTCGGCATGCCGGTTTCCACAGTCAGCCGGCGTATCGCGGAGTTCGAGCAGGCGCTGGGCGTGCGCCTCCTCGAACGCTCCACGCGTAGCCTCGCCCTCACAGAGCTCGGGAGGGAGGTATACGAGCACGCCGTGCGCAGTGTCGAACTGGGTGAGGCGATCGAGTGTGTCGTTTCCAATCACCTCTCGGACATGTCCGGGGTCTTGCGTCTTTCGGCGCCGCCGAGCATTTCGGATACCTTGCTGACACCGCTCGTGCTCGAATTCCAGAAGCACTATCCGAACGTGCGTTTCCAGGTGCTCGTCACCGAGCGCTACGTGGAACACATCGCGGATGGCGTCGACCTCGTGTTCCGTTTCGGCACATTACGCGACTCGTCGCTGGTCGCAAGGCGCCTCCTGGCTTATCGGCATCGACTGGCGGCGACCCCTGCCTACCTCGAGCGTTGCGGAGTGCCCAGCAAGCCGCGGGATCTGCTCGAGCACCGGCTGCTCGCGTTCTCACACTGGAAGCCGGATTGCAGCTGGTATTTCGTTCACGAGACGAGCCGCGAAAAGCAGGCGCTCACGTTTCAGCCCTTCTTCGCGATGAACGATTTTGCCGGCCTCGCGCCGATGCTGTTGTCCAGTTGCGGCATTGGTGAACTGTCTCCAGTGGTTCGGCCCGATCTGATCCGCGAGGGCAGGCTCGTCGAGGTGATGCCCCATTGGCACCTCCAGACCTTCGATCTTTCGCTCCTGTACCTGGGCAACCGGCACATTTCGAAGCCGTGCAGGCTATTCAAGGAATTTGCCATTCAAATGGCGCCGGTATTGTTTCCGGATCTCCCGGAGTAAAACGCTTGGGCAAGCTAACGTATGATGAATGGATTGAAATTGGTTCCGTAGTCGTAGTGATCGAGGTTTTCCGCTTGCTTCAACAGACGGACCACCCGGTATGAGACTGGCAGCATGGCGATTTCGACGAGCACCTTGATTGCCCACCCGACGGCTATAGCTCGAATAAGAAGGTCGCCGGGCAGCACGCCGCGCAACGCGATGCCGTAGAAAAGCGCAGTATTGACGCCCTCGCCGACAAGGGTCGAGCAAGCGAAGCGCGCCCACAGCCGCTTGCCCCGATCCCAGATTTTCATTTTCGCCAGCACGTACGAGTTGGATATGTCGCCGGCGAAGAAGGCCAGCAACCCAGCGAGCGAGACCTTCACGCCGGGCGAAAAGATATGCCGGAACGCCGGGTCGTAGGCGAAGAAGCTCGCCGCCGGCACCAGCAGTTGGGCCTTGGCAATTCCGGATCCAGCGATCGAGCAGAACATCGAAATCCAGATGACGCGCCGGGATTGCGCGTAGCCGTAAACCTCGGTCAGCACGTCGCCGATCAGATAGGAAAACGGAAAATAGAAAACCGTGACGGACACACCCACGCCGAAAATGGCAATGATCCTCGAGCCGGTGAAATCCGACACGAGCAGGAAGGTCACGTTGAGCGCCAGGAGCACACCCAGGTATCGAGGCGCTGCATCGGCAGGTTGCATCGGGACACCCCGTTCTATTCGTTAGACAACGTGCCGATTGCGCGTGGAGCGCCTCATTTTCGCGGTTCAGACCGGCAGCGACGCAAAGAGGCCAGGCACCATCTGCGAGGCGAAGTCCCTGAAGATGCGGACCTGCCGCGGCAGATACCGGTCGCGCAGGTTGGCGATCGTGAGGTCGAACACAGGCAGATGCCAGTCCGGCATGACCTCGACGAGCTGCCTGTCGCGCATGAGTTCCGGCTGAACGATGGGCGGCAACTCGCCGATACCGCAGCCTTCGAGCAGCGCCACGATCAGACCCGTGTAATCGTTCATCGCGACCACGGGCTGAAAGGAAACCGTTTCGGTATCCCGGCCGTTGACGTGAACGAAGCTCCAGCTATAGTCCGGTTTCCAGAAAGAGAACGCGAAGAGCCGGTGCTCGAGAAGATCTCTCGGCGTTTCGGGGTGGCGGCAGTTCGCCAGGTACTTCGGACTCGCGACCACCTGATGCCGGTAGGTCAGCAGCGTGCGCGCGGCGAGCGTTGCGTCGGTGCAGGTTCCGACCTTGAAGGCGATGTCGACGTCCTCGGCGATCTGGTCGACGATGCGTTCGGTGATAAAGGCCTTGACCCGTACGTTGGGGTAAGCCAGCTGAAAGGCGCCGACGACGGGAACGATCAGCGAGTCGGAGATGCTCGGCGGCGCACACAGCCGCAAGGTGCCGGACACCTCCGGGAGCCGGTTCGAAATGACATTGTCAACCGCTTCGCTGACCTCGCTGGCATGCCTCGCAAGTTCGAAGACCTCGGCACCAAAGTCCGTGAGCCTGAGGTGATGTGTCGAACGCTCGAGCAAGCGCACGCCTAGTTGATTCTCGAGTTCGGCGATACGGCGGCTCACGGAAGAAACCGGCATCTTGAGATGCTTGGCCGCCTCCGAAAAGCTGCTCGCCTCGACGACCTTCGAGAAAATCAGCAGGGAATTCAGATCCTTCATCACCGCTTCGCTCTATTCGGTCCTCACCGCGCGACGGCATACAGGTTACCGCCTCAAGGAGCCCGCAGCAAGGCGGCGAACCGCAGACGGCTTCGTTTGCGGCCCCGTCATTCAGATCACGACTTTCTCACCGTCCGGATTGCTTTGGAACGTCCAGCTTCCTCCGCTGCGGAACGATGCGCCCGTCGCGAACGTGTCCTCCATGAACTGGAGGTAGGTGCAACGGCCTTGCTCGACCTTTGCGAACACCGCGAACGGCGTCGTGACGACTTTGGACAAAACAGTCGATCGGTACGTGAACCGGCCAAACATGGCCGCGTATTCGCTGGAGCCGAACAGCGCCTCGGGTTCGAAGGATTGGGTCTCCCAGTATCTGCCGACGTCCAAGAAAGTCTTGACGATGCTCTCGGGGCCGCGAGACGTGCCGGCCCAAGGCATGATGCGCTTCAGGTCGGCGTTCTCGTAATTCAGCGAAACATAGGTCACGTCGGGCGTGACAAGCGATCGGACGTGGTCGATATCGGTGGGCTTCTCCAGTAACGAGGACAGCACTTCTGTCGGAGCGAGCATGGCGGTGACTCCCGGACAAGCGCCTGGTCTCAGGCACATGCTCAAGCATACAAAGACCATTGCTCGCGCGGGCTTTCCAAATCTGGAAATCCGATTTCCGAATTGTCCGCTAACGGTCAAACGAGCGGTTACCTACCATCCAGGACAACGCGCGGCACATGGATGCGTCTTTGGTTCCTCCGGAGATGGCGGCCAGCCAGCAGGGAGTGTGATATGGCTTCTCAGTTGCGAGCTCGGCATTGGATCGGCGGCGAGTGGGTGGATGCCCCGGACGTCGCCGAGAGCGTCGATCCGGCAAGTGGAGAGACGATCGGCACGTACACCGAAGCGACCGGCGCAATGGCAACCCGAGCGATCGCCGTCGCGCGCAAGGCCTTCAGCGATACCGACTGGCGCGAGAACCGTCGTCTTCGTGCAAAGGCGCTCAACGAAATGGCGGAGCGCTTCGAGGCACGGACCCGCGATCTGGTCGAGATCTTGATGCTCGAAAACGGAAAGGTCAGAGCCGAGGCCGAATTCGAAGTGACGATGGTGCCGTCCAAGCTGCGCTTCTACGCTGCCTTGGCCCTCACGGATTTCGGGCGCGCCGTGGAAACCGCGCCGGGACGCTACGCGACGACGCTGCGCGAACCGGCAGGCGTGGCAGGCATCATCGCACCGTGGAATTCGCCGGTCGTGCTCTTCATCCGTTCGCTGGCGCCGGCGCTTGCCGCAGGCTGCACGACTGTTGGCAAGCTTCCCGGCTTTACCGCGCAGACGAACACGCGGATGTGCGAGGTTTTCAGCGAAGTCGCCAGCCTGCCCGCGGGCGTCGTGAATGTCTTTACCGAAGCCCATAGCGCCGGTGCGCGGGTGCTGATCGATTCTCCGGATGTGCCGGTCATCAGTCTGACCGGCAGCTCGAAGACCGGACGCGCGATCATGGCGTCCTGCGCGGCGAACATGAAGCGCTTCGGCGGCGAACTCGGCGGCAAGACACCCATGCTGCTGTTCGAGGACGCCGATCTCGATGCGGCATTGCCCAAACTCGAGAAGGCACTGACCGTTTTCGCGGGGCAGTTCTGCATGACCGGTAGCCGGCTTCTCGTCCACCGTTCCATCCTGGATATCATGCGCGAGTACTTCGCCGCGCGGTTGGAAGCGGTCAAGGTCGGTCCGGCGGCGGATCCGTCGAGTGACATGGGACCGATGATCAATTTGGCGAACGTCGACCGCGTCGAGGGCATGGTCGAGGCCGCGATCGCGGCCGGCGCCGCCGTCGTCGTGCGAGGTGGTCCGTTCAGGGATGGACCGCTCGCGCGGGGTGCTTTCTATCGTCCGACACTTCTCGAGATCAACGATCAGGCGATGCCGATCGCACAGGAGGAGGTGTTCGGCCCGGTCCTCGTCATGCAGGCCTTCGACAGCGAAGACGAGGCGGTTGCCCTGGCGAACCAGTCGCAGTATGGGCTCGCGGCGTCGGTCTGGTCCACGGACGTGGACCGCCCGCAACGCATCGCGCGACAGTTGCAAGCCGGCACCGTCTGGATCAACAACTGGGCGATCGTCTACGACGAAACGGAAGAGGGCGGCTACAAGCAGAGTGGTCTCGGCCGGCTGAACGGCGTGTCCGCAATCGACGACTTCGTCGAGTATCGCACGGTCATTCACGAGATCGCTCTGGGTGCAACGCATCGGTGACGGCCTCTTTCGCCTGTACCACTTTGCCATGCGCCGCACTACGCACGCTTGCCGCTTGGGTCGTACCCGTCGCCCACATTGGGAACGGAAAGGAGATCACCCGTCATGCACACCGCAATCATTGGCCTTGGGAACATTGGCTCCCGGTTGGCGAGAAATCTGATCAATGGCGGTGAGAGGATTATCGTCGCGGCAAAGACACTGGAGACGGCGCAGAAGATGGCTCGCGAACTGGGCAGCCGTGCCGAAGCCATGACGGTCGAGGAGGCAATCGCGAAGGCGGACGTTGTCATCCTTGCAATTTACTTCGACGCAATCAAGCAATTGCTGGCCACGCATCGCGACGCGCTTGCCGGAAAGATCATCGTCGATCCTTCGAACCCCATCGCCCCCGATGGAAAGGGTGGCTTCAGGAAAACGATTCCGGCGGAGCAATCGTCCGGGCAACTCATTTCTGAGCTTGTGCCGGATCGGGCGCGACTCGTGAAAGCGTTCGGCACGCTGGGTGCCGAATCGCTCGAGGCGGCTGCGAACCGGTCGCCGGAGCGGGCGGTACTGTTCTATGCGGCCGATGATCCGGAGGCCGGGGAGATCGTCGCAAGACTCATTGCTGCGAGTGGATTCTCACCCGTGAGCGTGGGCCGCATCGACCAGTCATTGCGGATCGAGGTCGGCGGCGATCTGCATGAATTCGGCGAGCTCGGGAAGCTGGTCTCGGCCAAAGAGGCCGAGTCGCTCGTCTGAGCAGGCCGCACACGTCGCACCCGATGGCAGGGGAGCATTGCATCATGAACATCGCAACGCGTCAGGTTTCCACGGTTACCGAATTGCGGGCGGCAGCCGACGACGACCATGTTCAGCAAATTGTCATTTCCGCACCGATTACCGACGTTCCGGGGCTGCGCCTGTCGCCTGGCCAGGCGTTGACCGGCATCGACGCACAAGCCGCCCTGCGCTTTGCACCCGGTAGCGATGGGTTGGAGCTAACGGCCGACAACGAGATCCACGGCCTGAGTCTTCTTGCCGACCCCGATCGGTGTGCGATTTTCAACGATACAGCGGTCGACGGACTCGGCCGGCTCGTACTGCGCAACCTGACGGTTGAAGGTGTTGTGCGACTGCTGGCGCGTGATCGGGTGCGTAGCGGCCACGTCGAGGCGCACGATATCGACGTCCGGGCTGCGGACGCGCGCGGCTGCGAGGAGCGGCCGAAGGGGTATGGCGTGGAAGTTATTCCCGGCGCATTCACGCTCTGGAATCAGCACGACGACCGCGCTGTGACCATCACGGCGGACCTCACTGGGCTGTCGGCGGGCCGCGCCGGCGCGCCGGTCCGCGGCAGCGGCATATTCGTCAGCGGTGCAGGGGATACGGGGGGCCGTGTCGTCGCCCATCGTCTGGAGACGGGCGCGGTCCACAGCGACGGCGCAATAGCACCTGGCACCGCGAATCGCATCACCGGCGGCGTGTTTGTCGTGTCGGGCGCTTTCGTCGCCAGCGTGCGCAATCAAGGCCCGGTCACGACGTACGGCCCGAACGACATGGTGCTCGACAACTGGGGCGCCGTCGACCGCTGGATTGCCGACGGGAAGGTCACGTCCCACGGGCCGAGCGCCATCGGCTTCGTCAACTTCGGCACCGTGGATCGGCTGGAACTCAACGCGTTGGTCGAAACGTTCGGCCAGGGGTCGCGTGGCTTCAATGTCTACGCCGGCACCGTGCGGTCGGCAGAATTCGAGCGTGTCGTCACGCATGCGGACGGCGCAGTGGGTATCCAGATCAGCCAGCGCGTCGGCGAGATCGTGGTACGTCGAGGTATTGAAACGTGGGGCGGCACGGGCGATTCGCTGGTCAAAGGGGTCGTTATCCGGCTTGCAGCGACGGCCCTCAGCATCAAGCCCGGGGGATCGGCGCAAAAGATCGCGATCGCCGGTGGGCTGATCACGCATGGCGGCAGCGTGAATCCCCTGGAGCTGCACGGTGCGATCGATACGCTTGAGATTGGCGGGGGATTGGTGGCCGCCGGCGGTGGATTCGAAGCGATCTAGAACCGAAGTCAATGCTACAGCGAGGGATCGCCATGGACCACATGAAAGAGGTTGTGCTGGCAACGAACTGTCGGTCGCGGCGAGCGTTCCTTCGGGCTGGCTCAACGTCGGCGCTCATGCTTGCATTGTCCGGCCAGGCAATGGGCGGGCACGAAAATGCCACAGCCGAAGCGCAACGATCCGCTTCGCCGCGCTCCGCCGGCCCGCTCCGATCGGCAGGCGCCCTTGAGTTCGGTCCCGGCAATGTTCTCTTCGTTGGCGATATCACGGGTGCGGCCGTCCATGCGTTCGTGCTCGGGGAATCGGATCTGACCTCACAATCCGATGTGGAGGTGGGCAATTTTCAGAATTTCGAGGGCCGCGACCTGGTCGTTGGGCTCGATCAGAAACTTGCCGCGCTCTTCGGAACGACCATCGGTCATATCGTCGTCAACGACATGGCGATCCATCAGCCGTCCAGGCAGATCTTCATCTCGGTCGCGCGCGGCAGGGGACCTGATGCCATACCTGCAATCGTGAAGGTCAATCACGGCAAGCTGGAGGTCCTCGAGCTCGACCGCATCGCGCACACGCAAGTCGCGATTCCGAACGAGCCGGACCGCAAGGCGATGCTCGAATTCGAACCGCAGCGGGTATATGCGATCACGGACGTCAAGTACTACAACGGCGAGGTCTTCGTGACCGGCATCTCGAATCAGAGGTTCGCTTCCACGCTGTACCGAATCCCGTACCCGTTCAACTCGCGCCAGGCGACCTGCACCGTCGAGATCTGGCATCCGACGCACGGCGAGTTCGAAACGCGCGCCCCCATCATTCGGCAACTGATCCGTGAGATGCAAGGCAAGCCCTACCTGTTTGCCGTATACGGTTGCACGCCGCTCGTCCGTTTTGATCTTGACGAATTGAAGGACGGCGCTCACGTGCGCGGGGATACGATCGGCGAGTTGGGCTATGGGGCCAATCCGCTGGACATGCTGATCTATACCGATCCTTTCGATCACAAGGAGTATCTGCTGGTCACCATCGACGTACGCAGTGCTTCACGCATCGAGGCTGCCGAACTGGCATCTGCGAAACCGGAGCCGACCGGCGGGCCGATCGATTTTGGACCGGGCGGCCTCGGACGCACGCAGCGCGATCTGCCGATTCGGGCGGAACATCTCGCGATCCTCGATCCAAACTGGGCCGTCGCCATCTGGCGGCACCCAAAGACGTCGTATCGACTGGACGTCGGCACCCTGATGGTCCCGTACTTCTTCGACCGCAGGTTGGGCATGGCGGAAATGAACTGGCCTGATGGTCCGGATCCTTTCCACTATCGGGACCATCGCAACGAGATTGACCACGCATAGCCGCTTGTCGGGCAGCCACGCGGGGGCATCGCGAAAAGAGATTGAGTGGGGGATTCAGGTGACGCTCCAGCCAACATTGCGGGTCGATTACGATAGGGGAGAGCACGGGACGGCCTGCGTTGACGTTCACAACCTCGATCCTGACTTTGCCGTATTGCTAGATGAACATCGAAAGTCGGACTGCCTGCTGCAGTCTGTGCTCCGGGTGAATGTCATCGACCCGGATTTGAGGCGCTGTGACGATCTTCCGAATGTGCCTGGCGGCTATCAAATTCTGGCGGACGGGCTTCGATTCAGTCCGTGTTTTCCGTTCGAATCGGGCGTTCGCTATCGCGCGAGTTTTGATCCCCGGCCGCTCTCCCGCGCCGGGTACCAGGACGTGCTAACGCTCGAATTCTCGCTTGCGAACCCAGCCGCTGTTGAGCCGGCCTCCGTGATCGGTGTTTTTCCTTCGGCAGACGTGCTGCCGGAAAACCTGCTGCGCTTCTACATATGTTTCTCGAGATCGATGCAACGCGGTCGGGCGGAGGAACAGATCCGGCTCCTCGGTCCCGACGGACGGCCAACGCCCGACGTTCTTTATCGGCCTCCGCTCGAACTCTGGGACAGGAGCATGCGGTGCCTGACTGTCCTGCTGGATCCTGGCAGATTGAAGCGCTGGGTCGGCCCCAATCGCGAATTGGGCCCGCCGCTGAAAGCCGGGCAGCGGTACGTGCTGGCCATCGGTTCGGAGATGGTCGACGCGTGCGGTCGTATGTTACGCAATAGCTTCTACAAGCCGTTCTCGGTCGAGGCGGCGGTTCGCGAGCCCATTGCAGTCGCGCACTGGAAGATCCTGGCGCCTGTCGCGAAGAGCCGCCAACCTCTGGTGATCCTGTTTTCCACACCGCTGGATTGGGCGTTGCTCTCGCATGCGATTGCGGTTGCTCCGGAGGGCGGATCGGCGCTCGCGGGCCGAATCTCGATCGATCGGGGCGAGAGACGATGGAGCTTTGCGCCTGTGTCGCCCTGGGCCGCAGGGCGCTACTCCATTTGCGTTGCGTCGTATCTTGAAGATGTCTGCGGCAATCGCGTACTTGCGGCGTTTGACAGACCGCTTCGACCCGGAACTGATTTGACCGTCGAGACCGCAGACTGCTTGATCACATTCCGGGTCAGCGGACCACTTGACCCCGCTGCGTTTGCTAGGCCCCTTGCTCCACCCGGCACCTCTTCGATTCGCCGATTAAGTGTCAACCTGATTGAGGATGGCGCAAGAGCGTGAACGAAAGCGGGGTTGCCGTCGATTGACGCGCGTGTGGCGATTGGCCAGCGGTAAGACAGTCACTCGAACGTCGGTTCCGCATCGACTAACGGACGCTTGGCGGCGCAATCATCGCGATTGAGCTAACCGAGGAGTTTCGATGCCGTCCGAACGATGGCTTCGACGAATACTTTGACCATTGGATGGTTGCGCTCACCGCGGCGATAAGCAACGTAGATTTTGCGCCGAACCTCTGGCCTCAGTTTTACCCATGCTACGCCGGGCGGCGATCGTAACATCCTGAGTCCGGGGACGATTGACACCGAGCAGCCGGACGCCACCATCGCTTCGATCATCTCGGATCCGCGGCATTTGGCGTTGGTCCGAGGCTCGTAGCCGGCGCGGCGACACAAATCTGTGACGTAGCTGCCCAAGGGGCCCCCCCTCGATTCGATTGCCCAGGTTTCGTGCCTGAGATCGGCCAGGCTAAGCGATGGCTTTTTGCTCAGCGGATGGTCAGTTGAGACTGTCACGTACCAGATATCCTCGGCCAGTGGCACAACCGCGACGTTTTCCCGATTATCGCCCGCCACAATTGAAAGATCGTCAATCAACGCGACGTCCGTTCTCCAGGACCGAAGTGCCGCGACCCCGTCAATCGCCTCCAACTCTTCAATTGCGATTTCCAGGCGCGGAAACGTGAGCTGCAGCGCCTTGACCGTGTCGGGGAGTACAACCGAAGCGATCGACGGAAACGCAGCGACGCGCAGCTCGCCGGCTATCTCACGCCTAAGCTCTGCCATTTCCGAGCGAGCCTCGTCCAGCACAACCATAATCCGTTCTGCGTACTCCACCAGCGCGTGGCCGGCGGGAGTAAGCCTGACCCTGCGGCCGTCGCGCTCCGTAAGCTTGACGCCGGCCTCCTCTTCCAGTTGTGCGATCTGCTGTGACACCGCAGAGGGCGTCAGGGACAGAGCTTCAGCGGCGGCGGCCATGGTGCCACACCGCGCCAGCTCCAGGAGCGCCCGCAGTCGACCGACCTCCAAAGTACGTACCTCCCGAAAGAGCAGTTTGATTCAACAAAAATACTAATGTATTACTTGAAAAACGATAAGTATACGTAAGCATATTTGCCGCCTACGATTGAATCGTCGAACAGCGCCAAAGAGCAGCCGCAGGACACATCGGTAGCGCCGCGTCCGGCCAGCGTCACTTGTCAGCAACTTCTTGGAGATTATTATGTTTGCCTTCCTCTTCACATGGATTGGCGGCTGGTTCGAGCGCGCCGAACAACGCCGCAATGATGAGTATCTTGCGGGCGCGCGAGACCTTGCCGAGCTCGAACGCCGCATGCGCGCGCTGGAAAGCTGCTGACCGCGGCAGGGCTTCGGCGATCAATGGAACAAACAGTACGCGCATCAATCCTTGTGGTCACCGACGATATCTCCCATTCGTCATAGCGACGACAAGGTCAAGGCACTCGTGTACGTCGCCGCTCTCGTTCCGGATAGCGCTCGACGGCCACCGACGCGGCGCGCTGCAATCATACTTTTGAGGTCAGCCGAACGTGAACGCGTACGCCTGCACACCGGGGTCGAGGAACGTGATTTCAATGGTGTGTTCACCGATTCCATTGGCCAGCCGCACGAGTTGGTAGAGGCGCTGTTCGTTCACCATGCCGTTTCCGCCTGCGTCGATGTCCATGCCACGGTCGGCGCCGGGTGCCTTGCCGTCGATCAGCACGCGAAAACGCACAGGCTTGCCGTTGTGACCGGGCCCCAGCACCAGATGCAGGTCACGGCCATGGAAGCGATAGACGATACGTCCATCGGCGCGCTCGAGCCGCGCATAGCCGTCGCCCACCGACCAGCGTCCGTCGAGCGCCCATTGGTTGGCCATCAGTGTGCCGGGCACGCGATATGTCCTGGGCTCATCGTGCGCCAGCTCGCCACCGGCGAAGTTCTCTGCGCGTGCATAGCCCACGTACGTTTCAGGCGAACGCGCGGCATCGCCTGAGGCTGCCGCCTGTGCGCCCTGGGCGTCTGGCTGGACGTAGCCGCCCGGCAAGTCCTTCTGGCCGGCATCGGCAAGCATCCTGCGGATCACGTCCTCGGTCTCCTTGTAGCCGCCTTCCCCAAAATGGTGGTGACGGATATGCCCCTGCGGGTCGATGAAGTAGTGCGCGGGCCAGTATTCGTTGCCGAACGCCTTCCAGATGACGTAGTCGTTGTCGAGTGCGACCGGGTAGTCAACGCCCAAGTCCTTCACGGCTCGCGCGACGTTTTGCGGATCCTTCTCGAAGGCGAACTCGGGCGCGTGCACGCCGATCACCACGAGGCCGTGATCCTTGTATTTGTCGGCCCAGCCGCGCAAGTAGGGCAGCGCACGGATGCAATTGATGCACGAGTAGGTCCAGAAGTCGACCAGCACAACCTTGCCGCGCAGCGACTGTGCGGTGAGCGGCGGGCTGTTGAGCCACCACGTGGCGCCGGCGAGAGAGGGTAGCTCGCCTTCCACCGGCAGCGGGCCCGCGGCTCTGGCAGCGGCCTGCAAGGGGCCAACGAAACGTACCGCATCGATCAACTTCTGTTCGATTGCGCTGGTGCTTGCCAGCGACACCCGTGTCAGCAGGTGAGTATCGAGCCCGAGCGCAATGGCGGCCACCCCCGTGAGCACCAGCACGCCCAACGTGCGGCGCACCAGGTCGCCGGCGCCAAGCGAGCGCTTCATGGCGGCGAAGACGCGCCCACCAATCAGCAGGGCCAGCGCGAGCGACGTTGCTGCGCCGGCCGCGTAGGTGAGCAGCAGGAAGGTGGTATTGAGGCTGGCACCGTTCAAGGCTGCACCCGTGAGCAGCAGGCCCAGCACGGGGCCTGCGCAGGGCGCCCACAGCAGCCCGGTGGCCACGCCCAGGCCCGCCGCCGAGAGCACGGAATCGCTTTCGCCCCCACTGCGCTCGGTGAGCGTATTGCCGAGCGTCACGAACGGGTGGGTGATCCATTCGGCGACGCGATTCGAAAGCAGGGTCAGGCCGAGCACGGCAAGCACCGCGAGGGCCACGATGCGGCCATACTGATTCGCGTGGACGGCCCAGCCGCCGCCGAGAGCGGCCAGTGTGGCAACTGCGGCGAAGGTCAGCGCCATGCCGGCCAGCATGGGCAATCCATTGCGCGCAAACGGCCGGTCCGCACGCGCGAATACGAAAGGCAGCACGGGCAGGATGCAGGGGCTCAGAATGGTAAGTACCCCGCCCAGGTAAGCAAGGATCAGTAGCAGGAGCATGGGAGCGACTTCCGTGGTGGATTCATGGTGCGTTCGAGCGGCCTCGCGCCCGGGTCATGTCCCCGGTGTGCGCGAGGCTGCGGCCGGCGCGTCCTGGCGTCTACGCGGGTCTACTTTGCGGCAGCCTCGATGACTCGAGCGACCGCGTCCGGATGCGCGATATAGACAGCGTGTCCCGCGTTCACTTCGGTAACTCTCGCGCCCGAGCGTTGATACATCCAGCGCTGAAGCTGGGGGCTCACGACATGATCCTCGGTGGTCAGCACCGCGTAGCTGGGCTTGCTTCGCCATGCCGCGACAGGCACAGGGGCTGCCACGGCTTTCTGCGCGAGTGGCTGCTGCGAGTCCGCCAGGAATTGCGCTTCTGAAGGCGGGAGATCCTGCGCATAGGTCTCGCGGAATTTCGCCGGCGGGATAGAGAGGTATTTGTCCGGCGAGGCGCGCATGGCATCGTTTGGCGCGGCAAACTTCTGCAACAGCTGGCCGCTGGCTTCGCCCTTGTCGGGTTGGAGGGCGGCTACATAGACAAGTGCGCTCACCTTCGGGTCGGCGCCGGCATCCGTGATCACGGTACCGCCATAGCTGTGGCCGACCAGCACGACAGGGCCCTGCTGCTGATCGATGACGCGTTTGGTTGCGTCGACGTCCTCGTCGAGGCTGGTAAGCGGCTCCTGCACGATACTCACGTGGTAGCCGTCCTTCGACAGGATGTCGTAGACGCCGCGCCAGCCCGAGCCGTCCACGAGCGCGCCGTGAACAATGACGATATCTTTTGCCGCCGCTCCAGCCGCGGCGTGAGCCACCGTGCTACCCAAGGCAGCCAGGGCGGCACCAAGAATAATCTTTCGCAGTACAAACATTTTAATCTCCACAATTACTTGCGCTTACTCATGTACAGGGGTGTCAGGCCAGTGCGTTCTTCATGGCCAGCACGTCGAACGGCTCGACCGCTGGCGGGCGTGCCAGCATCTCGTCGACTCGCGCCATCAGGCTTTGAGCCATGTTGCCGGCAAGGTGCGCCTGTCGATCTTCCTCGCTCGCAAAGGCGTCGAAGACCCCGAACGTATTCGGCGACAGCCGCAGGGCGAACCAGATCGGCGTTGTTGCCTCCTGATTCGTCATTTCCAGGCCGCCAGCGAGAAAGTCCGCTACCGCCTGCTCCTTTCCGGGCTTGGCTTCAAGTCTGACAAATAAAGCGTGCTTGATCATCTGCGTTCTCCAGTGTCCGCGTGAGGGGCCACGCGATGAGCGCACTTTACAAACGCGGCGTGTTGGAGAACACTGTCTCAATCGACAATTTTGATATCGATCCTGCCATGCGGATTTTTGTTCTCGCCCTGGAGGGCGTGTTCGATACCGGCCTCGCTACGGTGCTCGATGCCTTGACGACAGCCAACGAGCTCGCCCGCGCGACGGGGATGGCCATACCGGATTTCGAAATCACTGTGGCCGGGATGCGCCCAGAAGTGCGCACCGCGCTCGGGCTGCAGGTTCCCGTCTGCGATGTGACAGACGCGCCTGTCCCGGATTGGGTCGTCGTACCGGCGCTCAACCGGACGACGACGGACCTGCTCGTGCCGTCGCTCGGACGTGCCGACGTGATTGATGCGCTAGATGCATTACGCTCGTGGCACGGTGGGGGCGCCCAGATTGGAGCCGCCTGCACGGGCACCTTCGTACTGGCCGAAAGTGGCTTGCTCAACGGGCACGAAGCCACGACCACCTGGTGGCTCTCGCCGGTGTTCCGTCAGCGTTATCCCAAGGTGCAGTTGGACGCGCATCGCATTGTCGTGCCCAGCGGCAGCACGGTGACGGCGGGGGCGGCTCTCAGCCATCTGGACCTTGCGCTCTGGCTGATCCGCAACAGCAGTCCCGAGCTTGCGGCGCTTGTGGCCAGGTACCTCGTATTCGATTCGCGGCCGTCGCAATCCACCTTTGCGATCTCCGATCACCTCTCCCATTCAGACCCGATCGTCCAACGTTTCGACCGCTGGGTGCGCGAACACCTCGACACGGCAATCGCACTCGACGACGCTGCGGACGCCCTGGCGACGAGCAAGCGGACCTTGACGCGACGTTTGAACGAAGTGCTCGGTAAAACGCCTGTCGAATACATCCAGGATCTGCGGATCGAGCGCGCCGTTCATCTGCTGAAAACGAGCAAGGACAGCGTGGAGCGCATCGCCGGGCAGGTCGGCTACGCGGACGGCGTCACGTTGCGCACGCTACTGCGACGCCGGCTAGGTAAGGGGGTCCGTGAGTTGCGGGCTTCGTGAGTCTATTCGACTATTGGCGTATGGCGGTGGCAGCGCTCAAGCGGTCCCACTGGAGAATTTGTCAGTTGAAGCGAGGGGCTCCGGAATGGGCTCGACCGCACGGACGTGCTGCCCTGTCAAAGCCGTTTTCAGATGTCCGTGAGCGAAGTGGCCGGCTGCGACTACTGTGTCGCTGCGCACACGCTGGCGGGCAAGGCCGCGGGCTTCACGCCCGAAGGGATGAAGCAGATTCGTGCGGGTGACGCAACCGGCGACGCGAAGCGCGACGCGCTGGTGCATTGCGTCGCGTGCTGGTGCGTACGCACGGCACGGTGGCCGAAGCCGAGGTGAATGCGATTCGCGAGGCAGGCTCCACGGAACGCCAGATCGTGGAGATCGCACTCGCCATCACGTCGATCACGTTCACGAATCTCGTGAACCGCGTGAACGATACGACGCTCGATTTCCCGGCCGTGGCCTGACTGTGTAGCGATGTAGCGCTCACCTGCGTGTCGGCTCTGGGTCGCTTCACCGACCTTGGCGCGCTGGTGCAGCAATGCACGGGCGGCCGTGTCGGGCGCGAGGGCAGCGACGCGATCAATTATGTCGTGGTCAGTGTCGAGTGTTGTGGTCGACTCCTGAAAACTCTAGAGCGTACTTTGCATAATTGGTCCAGCATGAACGAGCATGAGCATGGCGAAGACGACAAAGTGCAGACCGGCCAAGGTTTCGGGCAAGCGTTCGTAGTCGCGCGCCAGACGCCTGAAGCGATTGAGCCAGCCGAAGCTGCGCTCGACCACCCAGCGGCAGGGCAACAGCACGAAACCTTTCTTCGCTTCGGGCAACTTGATGACATGCAGCTCAATACCTTCCTCACGCGCGCCCTGCGCAGCGGTGTCGCCCGTATAGCCCTGGTCAGCGAACGCAAGTTTTACCGTCTGACCGGTGCATGCTGAACCTGTTGCGCGAGCTCAACCACCTGCGCACGCTCTTGCTCGTTGGCCGGCGTGATGTGAACAGCGAGCAAGAGGCCCAGTGTGTCAACTGCCATATGAACCTTGCTACATCGTTTGCGCTTATGCCCGTCGTAACCCGCACGCGGGCCGCTTTCGCACGTGGACTGCAGCGTGCGTCCATCCAGAATGACCGCGCTGGGCTGTCCCTGACGCTGTTGAGCCACGCGCAGCACCGAACGCAAATCACTGACCATCGCCTCGAAGCAACCAGCGTTGTGTTTGCTGGTACACCAGTTCCCGCGGCGGAAAGTTTGTCGGGAGCATGCGCCAGGAGGCTCCGGCTCGCGCCATCCAGCGCAGCGCGTTGAACATCTCGCGGAGTTCGTATCGGCGCTGTGGCGCATCCTCGCTCATCAAGGTCAGGTACGGAGCGGCGAAACTCCATTCCTCATCCGAGACATCTGTCGGGTAGGGCTTGCGTTCTTTCATGCCGCCAGGTTACTAGGTCCGGCTCAAAGTGCCTAACACGCTAGCTTTCACTGGAGGCATTCGAGCCAGGCGCCAACGAAATCTGGTCGATCCGGATAATGAGGCATAGGGACTTTCACATCGCGTCCAGCATTGAACAGGCGAACGTACGAAGTAACATGCCTCCACGTACCTCGCGGCGCCGGATACCGGGAACACGTTCCACATTTTCGAACGACTCCGTCGAAAACGGTGTACGTCAATCGAAGTCTTTCTGTGCACTATTTGGCGCATGGTAGAGACACGAACTCAGTGAACGGGGCAAGCGCGCCCGCTTCCGGTGCCCTGTTCTCTTCTTCGCCCGACGCTGTAATTGCCTTCACTCACACCGCAATTCTGAGGACGCTTCCGACCCTCAAGGAAATGCTTCGTGCTTCGAAAATTCAAGCAGTACAAAACGATGTCCAGTTATTCGGTTACACGTATTTCATCGCGTTGGTTGTGTTCTGCCTTAGCTTCAGTACTTGCCACGTTCGCCTGCTGCGCGTCGGCGGGACCGGTGAGATCCGTCGGGACGATGACGTTTATCGACGCCCAGACGCTCGTGGTTGCCGACTGGCGCGGTGACGAGCTGCAGGCGCTGCATTTCCCGCCGGTAGCCAGCGCAGCGCCGCAGGCGTTCAACCTTAAAAACGTCTCCGCGCCCATTGCCGATGCATTGCATACGACCCCGGACACGCTACGCTTCAAGAGCATGGCGTTTCGCCCTGGCGCTGAGTTGGCCTACATTGGCATTTCGGTTGAACGCAGCGGCGCTGCGCCGATTCCCGCCCTGGTTGCGGTCGACTCTGCAGGCAACGTGAGCGTTGTCGATCTTGCGAAGGCGTCTCAAGCATCGGCGACTGTCAGGAATCCTCCGTTCTCTGGCAGGCGCCTGTGGCGCGATATCCCGGAGGCGAGCTTTACCGTGACCGACATGGTGTCTCGCGAAGGCAAGCTTTACGTGGCTGGCCTGTCGAGCGCCACCTTCGCTTCGACTCTGCGTGTCTACGATTTCCCTTTCACGGGCAATGCAGCGAGCGTCACCAGCGTCGAGATGTACCATGCGGTGCATAACCAGGTTGAAACGCGCGCCCCTATCCGCAAGATGGCGATCGTCGATTTAAACGGCGAGCCGACGCTGCTCGCTGCTTACACATGCACCCCGCTCGTCACGATTCCACTCAAGGATTTGAGGGACGGCGCGCACATCGTTGGAAAGACGATCGCCGAGCTGGGATGGGGTAGCAATCCGGTGGACATGGTGACGTTTGACGCAGGCCACGGGCCGATGGTCCTGCTGACCAACTCGCACAAGTCAGCGGACCTCATGTCAGTGTCGGCAATCGCGGAAGCGGCCGCCAAGCCAGGCATCAGTACTCCGGTCAATGTGCCGAATGCGCCGCTCGAAGGCCTCAAGTCTACCTATATTCCCATCTCCGGTGTGGCGGAGCTGAAGTTGCAAGATTCACAGTTCCTCGGCGCGCTGCGTCGCAACCTGGAATCGGGCGTGATGGAGTTGGTATCGTTCCGGGTAGGCGCGTTCTTGCGCCTTAGCGACTTTGTCAACGAGTACGACTTTGACGACTACCGGTACCGTGATGGGCTCACGGCTTCCGAGACGCGGTGGCTCGAAAATCCATCGAGACGGCTGCGGAGGACTCGCGTCGAACGCTGTGACGTGCCAGGTCTTGCGGATCGGCTGCGCGAGCGCCGGGTCGTCGACGACCAGCGTGACCGTCGAACCCCGGTGCAGCGCACGTCCAAGCGCGAGATTCGCACCGACGCCGGACTTCACTCGAGCAGGATCCATCAGAATGGTGACCTGTCGTCCATCGTCCGCGGGCAATGGCAAGTCGAGAAAAGCGTTGGCGATCTCGCGGCCATTAGCGTCGAACAGCTTGACGTGGCTAATGTCGAGAGGGCTGTGCAAAGGCTCCGAGAAACGCAGTTCGATTCGCAACAGGTTTTCCGGCACCGAAGAACCCGAAGGATAGGCAACCCCGGATGGCTTCGCCGCAAAACTCGAGGCGGCCGCACCCAACGTCATCAGTGTCACCAACGCACGCAGCAGCTTGTTCATTTGGCACGCGCAGCGAGGTCCGGATAGCCTTCGTCCGTTCGCAATATCCGATGCGCGCCGATTGCCGGATCCCCAGGGCGGTACACCTCGATGTTGCACTCAGTTTGTCGGCGGAGTCCCTGATTGCGATTCGTGGTCCGGATGGCGAGCGGTTTCCTGGCGAAGGCCGTCTAGAATTCGGCGAACCGGTGTGGCGCTTCGCCCCCACTCAGAGATGGCTCGCAGGCACGTATGCGCTCGTCACTCATCCGGATCTCGAGGACCCCGCTGGCAATCGGCCATGTGGGCCCCTCGAGGCGGTTGCCGCAAGCCATGTGCGCTGCGACCAGGGGGCCATGAGGGAGTTCCAGCCGCTAAGCGCGGTTGGCGCTGCGCCCGGAGTGCGATATCAACCTTAGTCAGCCGACATAGAGCAAGGCAAGGTCGATCTGGCTATCGGCTACTTTCCCGGCTGCAAAAACGATGACATTTTCGAGCGGACGATCAGTACGAGCTCATTCAGATGCATTGCCAATATTGAGCATCTGCTCCGGGGGCCGCCGCTCACGTTGGGTGAGCAGTCGAATGGCTTCGGAAGACCCTGTTGATCGAGTTGCGCAAACTCTTGCGGCCTTAGCTAAACGCCGCCAACGACAGGGTGTCTGGGCCGTCGAAGAATTGGAAGGCACCCTCGCGATGTCCACGCCATCCGTGGATGATGAACCGGTGCAGGTGTTCGTCGCCCCAGCCCATCGTGAGCTGCATCACCTGATGCAAATGCGCAATCATGATTTGCCCGGAAATCAACACTCGCCGCCAGACCGGCGGGCTGACGCCGCGCAGACTGATTCGCAACTGGAGAACGGCAGGATTGGAGTCCATTGAGGCACCGTAAGCACTTCCTTCACTCATCTTCGTC
>NZ_SMRP01000059.1 GCF_004353915.1 Paraburkholderia silviterrae
CCGCCAGTGTGACGCAGTGGACCACTAACCTTTAATCGGAGCGGCTCCGGGGCGTCTGTCGCCACGCGCCGTCACCCGGAGTGACTAAGGGCTCATCCATCCGGCGGCGCTCCGCGCGCCGTGGGGCATAACCAAAACCAGTGGGATATACGTGTATTCGTAGGACTCCAACCTATTCACCCGGCACAACTCCGCGCATTCTCAGGCAGCACGGCCGGTTTTCCTTGCAGCCCCTTCCGCCCGCGCGTAGCGCGCGGCGGGAAGGATGAGCCCCTTGTCACTGACGCGGAGTGTGCGGAGTGGCGGATGCCCCGGAGCCGCTCCGATAAAAAGGGCAGTGGTGGACTGCGTCACACTGGCGGTTTGAGCCGCTTTCTTTTGCCTACTTTTCTTTGCGGCTGCAAAGAAAAGTAGGTGCCGCCCCGCACAGGGGCAACACTCATATACCTACATGAAAACAAGGAAAGGCCAACACCGCAAAGAGCCAAGCCAAAACCGAGGAATGACAATTCAAAAACGCTTACTTAAGGCGCCAGGCGCGCCACCCTTGAGCACTCTATGACGCCGCCGGCGGCCCATCATAAACATAGCCGCCGGTCCATCAATTCGTCGGCCGCTCCAGCGCCACCCAGCGCTGCACAGAAGCCCGCTGCCACTGATACTTCGCATAGTCCACAAGCAGCGGCGGCACCGCATCGCCGTTCATCACGAGTCGATTGAGCATCAACGCGAGATCAGTATCGGCAATGCACCACTCACCGAACAGGTTCGGCTGCCCATGCGCAAGCAGCATCTCACACGCCGCGAAGAGCTTGCGCGCGCCCTCCAAAGCCACCGCGGACAGCGGCAAATCGAACGGACCCCGAAACACCACCTCAGTCGGGCGCTCCGTGCGCAGTTGCAGAAGATCGCTGCGCAACCAGGCCTGCACCTGACGTGCGCGAGCACGCTCCTGCCGATCCTCGGGATAAATCGGCGGCTCGGGAAACACCTCATCCAGATACTCGGTGATCGCGGTCGACTCCGAAAGCGCGAAACCGTCGTGAATCAGCGTGGGCACCCGTTGCGTGAGTGAGGTCGCGGCAAAGCCCGGTGCATGCTGCGCCTGCTTTTCGAGGTCGACGCCGAGCAGCTCGAACGCCAGCCCTTTCTCGTGTAGCGCCACGAAAACCGACATCGCGTAAGGGCTCGCGTATTGCGCATCGACATAGAGCTCAAGCGTTGAATTTGGCAAGGCGGTCTCCATTGAACGTGGCGCACGTCGTCACCACTATGCATGTTACGCCTCGCGGGCACATGCCTCCACCACGTCAACAAACAGCCGCTTCGCGGGGCTATCCACATCGCGCCATGCGAGCCCGATCCCGGTGCGGTGCTCGCGCAGGTCCAGCGGCTTTGCGAGCACCTTGGGCGGCAACGCCATTGCCGCGTGCGTGGGAATCACGCCAATCCCGAGACCCGCCGAGATCAGTGCGAGCATGGTCGTGTATTCGCCCAGCTCCGCCGCGATTTCAAGCGAGACGCGCTGCCGGCGAAACGCCAGCAGCATCTCGTCGTAAAGCCCCGGCGCGTAGCGGCGCGCGAGCACGAAAGCGGGGCAGCCGCGCAGATCGGCCGGGCGGATCTGCGCCTTGCGCGCGAGCGCGTGATCCTCGTGCACGGCCACCACGAAAGGTTCCTCCATGACCTCGCGAATTTCCAGGCCCGTGCCGCTCACGGGCAGTCTGATGAGCCCGAAATCGAGCTTGCCGTCGTGCAGCGCCGCAATTTGC
This sequence comes from Paraburkholderia silviterrae, assembly GCF_004353915.1. Lineage (GTDB taxonomy): Bacteria > Pseudomonadota > Gammaproteobacteria > Burkholderiales > Burkholderiaceae > Paraburkholderia > Paraburkholderia silviterrae. Next base: position 1,773 of record NZ_SMRP01000059.1, read on the forward strand.
TCGGGCGTGGACATATCCTTCAATTCGAGCGCGATCATCGGGTAGCGTGCATGCATGGTGCGCATCAGCGCAGGCAGCAGGCGCGGCAGCACGGAGGAAACAAAGGCGACCCTCAGCGTGCCGATCTCCCCGCGCGCGGAGCGCCGCGCCGTCTGCTCCGCGCGCGCCGCCTGATGCAGCGTGGCGCGCGCCTCGGGCAGAAAAATCGTGCCAGTCTCGCTCAGTGCCACGCGATGGCGGTCGCGCTCGAACAGGCGCACGCCCAATTCCTCTTCCAGCGCCTTGATCTGCATGCTCAGGGCAGGCTGCACGATGCACAGGCGCTCGGCCGCGCGTCCGAAATGCAGCTCCTCCGCGAGCGCCACGAAGGCGCGCAGGTGCTTCAGTTCCATGTCGATCCTTTTCGGCCGCGCTTGCGGATGTGGCTGCCCGTGGTCTGGGCGTCGGTTATCAAAATGCATGATAACAAGGTTACGAAAGACTATTGGCGCGCGCGGGCCGATTGCGGTGAACTCACGAGTAAGCCACATGACGCGACACAATCATGAAAGAGACATACAGCAAGGAGACATCCGGCAGCCAGGCATTGCGGCTGTTCGGCCTGCATGGGCGCCGTGCGCTGGTCACGGGATCGGGGCGCGGCATCGGCCTCGCGCTCGCGGTTGGCCTGGCGCAGGCCGGCGCGGCGCTGGTCATCAACGCACGCAATGAGCAGCATGCCGCCGCCGTGGCTGCCCGGCTGCGCGACGAAGGCTTCGAAGCCGAGATCGCGGTCTTCGACGTCGCCGACGCCGAGGGCGTCACGCGCGCCGTCGACGACATCGAGGCGCGTATCGGCCCCATCGACATTCTCGTGAACAACGCGGGCATCCAGCGCCGCGCGCCGCTCGAAGAATTTGCCGCGAGCGACTGGAACGCGCTGATGCGCGTGAATCTGGACGGCGTCTTCCACGTGACCCAGGCCGTTGCGCGGCACATGCTGCCGCGCGGGCGCGGCAAGATCATCAACGTCAGCTCGGTGCAAAGCGCGCTCGCACGGCCCACGATCGCGCCCTACGCCGCCTCGAAAGGCGCGCTGCGCATGCTCACGCAGGGCATGTGCGCGGACTGGGCGCGCCACGGCATTCAGGTCAACGCGCTGGCGCCGGGCTATTTCGCAACCGACCTCAACCGCGCGCTCACGGACGACCCCGAGTTCAGCGCGTGGCTGTGCAAGCGCACACCTGCGGGCCGGTGGGGGCGCGTGGAAGAGCTCTGTGGCGCCGCCGTGTTCCTCGCGTCGGAGGCGTCGAGCTTCGTGAACGGGCAAACCCTCTTTGTCGACGGCGGCCTCACGAGCGTGGTGTGAGCGCCGCGCTTCGCGATAACGCAATCAAGGAACGAATCAAGCGATGAAAACCGCACAACCCAAGTGTCAAGTTGCAGGCGCAGCGCGACTAGCGCGGCGGCGTGCGCAGCGCTAGTCGCGCTGCGCGCGGATGCCGGCGTATCTGCTGGCGTCCGCGAGAGTCTTCATGTCGATAAAGACAACCAGATAACCCGCTTTTCGAACGCTTCACATCGATCATGCCTCGCTCGATTCCCGTACTTTGCGGCTCGCTGGCCGGCCAGCCGTTCACCTTCAACGTCAAGGTGCACAACGCGGCCTACCGCGCGCTTGGCCTCGACTATACGTTTGTCAGCTTCGGCGTCGAAGACGCGGCGCTGGGCGTGCAGGCCGTGCGCACGCTCGGCATTCGCGGCATGAACGTGACGATGCCGCACAAGCAGGCCGTGATCCCGCACCTCGACTCACTCGATGAGACGGCGCGCGAAATTGGCGCGGTGAACACCATCGACAATCGCTCTGGACACCTGACGGGATACAACACCGACTGCATGGGCGCGGTGCGCGCGCTCGAAGAGGCCGGCACGCTGTCGGGCAAGCGCATCGCGCTGCTCGGCGCGGGTGGCGCGGCACGCGCGATCGCATGGGGCGTGAAGCGCGCGGGCGCCAGCGTGACCGTGTTCAACCGCACCGCGGAGCGCGGCAGGGCGCTGGCCGAGGTGTTCGGCCTGCGCTTTGGCGGCGCGCTGGAAGACTTCGACGCGCAGGCGTTCGACGGCGTGGTGAACGCCACGGCGGCGGGCTTTCGCGCGCCCGATGCGAGTCCGCTTGCACCGCACCAGCTCGCGCCGCATTTGCTGGTGATGGATGCCGCGTTTCTGCCGGTGCGCACGCGCCTGATTCGCGACGCGGCCGAGCAAGGCTGCAAGACCATCGATGGCACGCACATGATGCTGCATCAATTCTGCGGTCAGATCGAGTTGTACACGGAGCGGGCCGCCCCTCTCGAAGTCATGCGCGCCGCGTTGCTCGACGAGATCGAGCGGGTCAGCCGCAACACCGCGTAGCGTACGGGCCTGCGGGCCATGCATGACCCCGGTTGTTTGATCCCGCGTCAGACGGGAGCCGGACCTGGTGCGTCGCGCTCGCCTTGCAGGCGTGCACGACGCATATCGCAAGGAGTCCATATGGAACTTTGCATGGGATCAGAGTCGGCATTCAAGCGCCGACTCTGATCGACAAGGAGACGACATGAAGCAGCAGTCCATTGCCATTCCCGGCACGCAGCCGTGCGCGGCTACAAGCGCAAGCGATGCGCAGGCCCAGGTTTCCTCGGCGGACCTGTACCGCGCGGCCTGGGCGGCCTCGATAGGCAGCGCGCTCGAATACTACGACTTCGCGTTATACAACCTCGCTTCCGCGCTGATCTTCGGGCCGCTGTTCTTTCCGTCCAGCGACCCGGCCATGGGCCTCATCGCGAGCTTCGGCGCGTATTTCATTGGCTTTGCGATCCGGCCTGTGGGCGGTGTGCTGTTCGGTGCGCTGGGCGACCGCTATGGGCGCAAGTTCGTGCTGATGGCCACCATCTTGCTGATGGGTGTCGCCAGCACGCTCATCGGCGTGCTGCCCACCTATGCGAGTGTCGGCATCTGGGCGCCGGTCCTGCTTGTCGGCTGCCGGCTGCTGCAAGGACTGGGCGCGGGCGCCGAGCAGGCCGGCGCCGCGGTGCTGATGGCCGAATTCGCCCCGCCGCGGCGGCGCGGCTATTTCGCTGCGCTGCCGTTCATGGGCGTGCTGTTGGGCACGGTGATGGCCGCGGCCATCTATTTCGCGCTGGTGCGGGTGGAGGACCTTTCGCAGACGCCGCTCTGGCGCGTGCCGTTCCTGCTGAGCGCGGTCATCATCGCGGTGGCGGTGTGGATCCGGTTGCGCCTGCGCGAATCACCGTCGTTCGTGCGCCTCGAAGCGCGTCAGCAGGTGAAGGAAAGCCCGCTGCGCCACCTGATGCGCCATTCGAAGCCCACGGTGCTCAAGGTGATCGGCCTGCGCATGGCAGAGAACGGCGGATCGTCGATCTACCAGTCGCTCGCGATCAGCTACATCGCCACCGCCACGGGCCTGAAAGGGCAAATCGGGCCGCTCGCGCTGCTACTGGCCGGCGCCTCCGGCGCGTTCGTGATCCCGCTAGCGGGCGTGCTCAGCGACCGCTTCGGGCGCGTGCCGACCTATCGGGCGTTCGCGCTCTATCAACTCGTACTCGCTTTTCCCACGTGGTGGGTGCTGAGCCTCGGCAACGCCACGGCCAGCATCGTCATGCTGTGCGTGACGCTCGCAGGCGTATGGGGCATGTTCGCCACGCAAGGGGCAATGCTGCCTGAGCTATTCGGCGCGCAGCACCGCTACGCCGGGGTGGCGGTGGGGCGCGAAGTGTCGGCGGTGATTGCGGGCGGCGTCGCGCCGCTCGTGGGCGCGTCGATCATCGCGTGGACCTCCGCGCACTGGGGGGCGGGCCACCATGGCACCGTGCTCGCCTGGATTCCGCTGGCGGCCTATGTGGCGGTCCTGAGCCTCATCGGCGTGGTGACGACGTACTGCATTCCCGAAACGCGCGGCCGCAACCTGGACGACCTCAACGACGCCGGCGCCGTCCCGCATATCGATCGTGCCCTATAAAAATCTTCACGTGGAGATTTATTGCAAATTTGGAGATTTTCTCCGACTGAATTTTTCGGCGATATTTGCCGAGGCGAGGCGGCGCGCAGACCGGCTCAGACCGTGGCGACCGCTGCCGTCTCGCTCAGCGCAGCGATCGAGCGCAGGCGCACCGGCTGCGAGAGCGAGATGATCGCAAGCTGTGCGCCGAAGCCGATCAGCACGCCCACGAGGCAACTGCCGATGCCAAAGCGCGTGCTCAGCCACGCGCCCAGCATGGCGCCGAGCGGACGCGCGCCGAACGTCGCCATCATGATGACCGAGGAGACGCGCGCGATGAGATTGCGGGGCGTGACGATCTGGCGGAGCGACGTGGTGGAGATGGTCCACACGATGGGGCCGAGCCCGAACAGAAAGAACGCCGCGAATACCGGCGCCTTCGCGTGCACGAAGGCGCTGCTCGCCACGAGCACGGCGGCGATGGCGGCGCTTGTCGGGCCGAGCAGGATTTGCCGGCCGAATGCGAGCCGCTTTGCGAGGCCTTTATAGAGAACCGCGCCCGCGACCATGCCGAACCCATAGACGCCGAGCGCGAAACCCACCTCCGACGCACCGAACGCAAGCCGATGGATCGCATACCACGCGAACACGGATAGCAGCAGGAACCACGACGTATTGAACACGAAGGCGGTCGCGACGATGGGGCGCAGCCACGGGTTGCTGCCGATGAAGCGCAGGCCATCGGCGAGTTCCTGCGCGACGTGCCTGCCCGAGGGCGCGCGGCGCGCCTCGCGCGGCAGGCGCGCCATCAAGCACGCGCTGGCGAGTGAAAGCGTGAAGGCGGCTAGGAAGGCGACCCGGCCGGAACCCCATCCGGCGAGGATGCCGCCCACTGATGGCCCCGCCGTATAGGCGATGCTGCGCGCGATCTCGAGGCGCCGGTTGGCGGCGAGCAGGCCACCGGTATCGACGAGCGCGGCAACGAGCGAGGGCGCGGCCACGCTGAACACGACTGTGCCGGTGGCGATGGCGAATCCCAGTGCGCCTAGCGTGACGAGCGTGAGCGCGTGGCGCCAGAAGAGCGCGAATAGCACGAAGAGGGCGGCGGCGCGCAGGAGCTCCGTCGCGATCATGAGGTTCTTGCGGCGCACGCGGTCGGCGATCAGGCCAGCGGGCAAAGAGAGCAGCAGGAATGGCAGCGTGTTGACGGCCTGCAGCGCTGCGGTTTGCTGCGCGCACGCGCCGAACGCCACGACGGCGGCGATCGGAATGACGGCGATGGTCATCTGCTCGCTGAATTGCGCGGCGAGACTCGCGTGTGAGAGACGACCGACGACGGTTTGCGTGTGTGGATGGTCCATGATTCGGCTCCCGATGCCGGGCGAATTTACCTGGTAGTGCTTCGGAATGGCGCGTTCGAAGCAGGGCGGCTGACCGGTGCGCACGAGGCGGCCTGAGTGTTGGAATCAAGTCTAAGGACGGGAGGTCCGCCGGGCTATCCGGTTCTTGTGGTGCAATTGCGCGCTCGCGCATTCCGGCAGTTGGGGGGGCGGCGAGTGGGGCCGCATCGGGCTGCGCGCGCAGACGCGTTTAAGGCTTCCCACCCATTGACGCCCCCCGCCAATTTTGCGATACAGAATATAATTCCGCGTCCGAGCCGAGGGCGCGGGCACCCGCGCCCACCTACCCACTATTGCAATGTCCGAAACCGCGCAAAAGCAGAAACCGGTCCGAGCAAGCGCTCACAAGGAAGACCGCCATTTCGTGACCGCGCTGGCTCGCGGGCTCGAAGTCCTCGCGTGCTTTCGCGGCGGCGACACCACGCTCACCAATCAGGAGATCGCCCAGCGCTGCAAGCTGCCGCGCTCGACGGTTTCGCGTCTGACGATGACGCTCACGAAGCTCGGCTACCTCATCCATCTCGAAGACACCGGGCGCTACCGCCTTGGCACGGCGTGTCTCGCGCTTGGCAGCTCGATGCTGGCGCGCCTCGACGTGCGCAAGCTCGCGCGGCCCATGATGCAGGAGCTGTGCGAATTCTCGGGCGGCACCGTTTCGCTGGGCGTGCGCGATCGCCTCTCGATGCTCTATATCGAAAGCTGCCGCAGCACCGCCGCGCTGGCGCTCACGCTCGACGTGGGCTCGCGCATTCCGCTCGCGACGTCGGCCATCGGGCGCGCGTGGCTGGCGGCCGTGGCGCCGCGCGAACGCGAGGACGTGATGGAGCAGATCCGCGAACTCGACCACGTGTCATGGCCGAACATCAAGCGCGGCATCGACCAGGGCGTGCACGATCACGAGGAACTCGGCGTGACCTGTTCGTTCGGCGAGTGGCAGAAGGATGTGAACGGCATCGCCCGCGCGTTCGAGCCCGGCGGCGGCCTGCCGGTGATGGCCATCAACGTGGGCGGCCCGTCGTTTTCGCTCACGCGCGAGTTCTTGCTGGAAGAGGTGAAGCCGCGGCTGCTGCACATGATCGCGCAGCTGGAGGCCACTATCGCGGGGCGCTGAGACGCGCGGGCGCAAGCGATATGCTTGCGCCTTTCATTTCGGTTCAATTGCTTCGGAATGCAGATCAATTCGTGTGGCTTCGGCACAGCGCGGCGTCCAGATACATCGCTGCGGATCCAGGCGCGGGGTGTGCCACGAAGGGAGACCTTTCGATTCCATGAGCATCGATCTCCAGACGAGTTTCAGCGGGACTCGCCCGGTCGCGCCCGCGCATGCATTCGACGCGGCGCGACTCGCCGTGTGGATGCGCGAGCATGTCCACGACTTCGCGGGCAGCGTCCATGTCGAGCAGTTCAAGGGCGGCCAGTCGAATCCCACCTTCCTGATCGAGGCAGGCGGCGCGCGTTACGTCCTGCGCCGCAAGCCGCCGGGGGCGCTCTTGCCTTCCGCGCACGCCGTGGAGCGCGAATATCGCGTGATCCGCGCGCTCGCGCAAACGCCGGTGCCGGTCGCGAGGGCCTACGCGTTGTGCGAGGACGCCGCCGTGATCGGCACGCCGTTCTACCTCATGGAGTACGTGGAAGGCCGCATCTTCTGGGACGCGGCGCTGCCGGGCCTGGCCTCAGCGGCGCGCGGCGCAATCTACGACGAAATGAACCGCGTGATCGCCGCGCTGCATTCGGTCGACCCCGTCGCGATCGGCCTTGGCGACTACGGCCGCGAGGGCAACTACATCGAGCGCCAGGTGGCGCGCTGGACGAGGCAATATCGCGCCTCGGAAACCGAGCGCATCGAGGCGGCCGATCATTTGATCGACTGGCTGCCGAAGCACATGCCCGCTGGCGACGAGCGCCGCATCGTGCATGGCGACTACCGGCTCGACAACGTCATCTTTCATCCACACGAGCCGCGCATTCTCGCCGTGCTCGACTGGGAGCTTTCCACGCTCGGCCATCCGCTCGTGGATTTTGCCTACCACTGCATGATCTGGCATATGCAGGCGGGCGCGCGGCGCGGTCTGGTGGGACTCGATCTGGCCGCGCTGGGGATCCCCGACGAGAAGACCTATCTGCAACGTTATCTGAAGAAAGTTGCGCGCGCATCCAATGCGGAAGTTTCGGAAACGGACTGGGGCTATTACCTCGTCTTCAACATGTTCAGGCTCGTCGGCATTCTGCAAGGGGTGATGGCGCGCGCACTGCAGGGCAATGCGTCGAACGCGCTCGCGCTCGAGACCGGCAAGCGCACGCGGCCGCTTGCGGAGCAGGCCTGGGCGCTGGCACGCGCGGTGGATGCTTTGCGCTAGCACGGCAAGGCCGTCGCTGCGCACACGATACACAGTCTGACTATTCTCGCGGAAAGAGGCTTATGAACTTCGAATATTCGAGCAAGGTGAAGGCATTGCAGGCCCGTCTCACGGCATTCATGGACGAGCACGTGTATCCGGCGGAAGAATTGTTCGCCGGGCAAATGGATGCGGCGCGCCGCGCGGGCAATCCGTGGCAGCCCGCGCCGGTCATGGAAACGCTCAAGGAGAAGGCGCGCGCCGCCGGCCTGTGGAATCTGTTCCTGCCCGCGCACGAGTCGAAGGACGGGCTCACGAATCTGGAATACGCGCCGCTGTGCGAAATCATGGGGCGCTCGGCGATTGGCGCGGAGCCGTTCAACTGCTCCGCGCCCGACACAGGCAACATGGAGACGCTGCTGCGCTACGGCAGCGAGGCGCAACAGCACGCGTGGCTCACGCCGCTGCTGGAGGGCAAGATACGCTCGGGCTTTGCGATGACCGAGCCTGCCGTGGCCTCGTCGGACGCGACCAATATCGAGGCGCGCATCGAGCGCGATGGCAGCCACTACGTGATCAATGCACGCAAATGGTGGACCTCGGGCGCGAACGATCCGCGCTGCAAGATTCTGATCTTCATGGGCAAGACCGATCCGGAGGGCGCGGACCGTCATCGGCGCCAGTCGATGGTGCTGGTGCCGCTCGATACGCCGGGCGTGACCGTGCTGCGTCATTTGCCCGTGTTCGGCTATGACGACGCACCGCACGGCCACGCCGAAGTGCTGTTCGAGAACGTGCGCGTGCCGGTGGACAATGTGCTGCTCGGCGAAGGGCGCGGCTTCGAGATCGCGCAGGGGCGGCTCGGGCCTGGGCGCATCCATCACTGCATGCGGTTGATCGGCCGCGCCGAGCGGGCGCTGGAAGCCATGTGCCGTCGCACGACGAAGCGCACCGCGTTCGGCCGCGCGATTGCCGACCAGGGCGTGACGCGCGAGCGTATCGCCAATGCGCGTATCCTCATCGATCAGGCGCGCTTCCTTGTGCTGCATGCGGCGTGGAAGATGGACACGGTCGGCAACAAGGCGGCGCGCAAGGAGATTGCGATGATCAAGGTCGCCGCGCCCAACATGGCGTGCCAGGTGATCGACTGGGCCATCCAGGCGCATGGAGGCGGCGGCGTGAGCGACGACTTCGGGCTCGCGCGCGCCTATGCGAACGCGCGCACGATCCGGCTCGCGGACGGCCCCGACGAAGTCCATCGCAATGCGATCGCCAAGATGGAACTCGCGGCCTACCTTTGAAGCGCGGAGCACGACGACATGAACGTTTCTTCAAGCCCTTACGACGCGCCCTTCGTGAGCATTGGCGAGCAAATCCGCCAATGGGCGGCCGAGCAGGGCGATCGCTCCGCACTGATTTGCGACGACAAGCGCTATAGCTACGCGGAATTCGACGCGATGATCGACCAGTGCGCGAGCGCGCTGCAACGCGACGGTATCGCGCCCGAGGACGTGGTCGCCATCTGCGCGGGCGCGTCGCCGTGGTATGCCGCGGTGTTTCTCGGAGCGCTGCGTGTGGGCGCGGCCGTCGCGCCGCTGGCGCCGTCCTCTCATCCCGACAGCCTGGCTGGCATGATCGAGAACTCCCGTGCGCGCGTGCTTTTTCTCGATGAATCGGTGCGTGAAGCGCTGAAAAGTGCGGTCACGCCGCCCACGGTGCGCACGGTGCGGCTGGACGCAAACGGCGACACTGGGGAGTCCGCCGGCCTCGAAGGCTGGCTCGCGCCGCGCGGGACGGCGCCGCGCTACGTCGAGATCCAGCCCGCATGGGCCTTCAACATCATTTATTCGTCGGGCACGACGGGCATGCCCAAGGGCATCGTCCAGTCGCATGCCATGCGCTTTGCGTACGCGCTGCGCACCGTTGCGCGCGGCTATGGTCCCGAGGCAGTCACGCTGATCTCCACGCCGCTCTATTCGAACACCACCCTCGTGAGTTTCTTTCCGACGCTCGCGCTGGGCGGCACCGTGGTGCTGATGCCGAAGTTCGAGACGAAGCGCTATCTCGAACTGGCGCAGCGTCATCGCGCGACGCATACCATGCTGGTGCCCGTGCAGTATCAGCGGTTGCTGGCCGATCCCGATTTCGATCGCTACGATCTGTCGAGCTGCGTTTCGAAGTCCTGCACGAGTGCGCCGTTCGGGGCGCGCCTCAAGGAGGAAGTGCTGCGCCGCTGGCCGGGCAGCCTCACGGAGTTCTACGGCATGACCGAGGGCGGCGCTTCATGCGAGCTGTGTGCGGACGAGTATCCGCACAAGCTCCATACCGTGGGCCGGCCCATGCCCGGCCATGAGATGCGCCTGATCGATCCTGACGGCAAGGAACTGGAGCCTGGCAGCATCGGCGAGATCGTGGGGCGCTCGCCCACCATGATGACCGGCTATTACCGCCAGCCCGAGAAGACCAGCGAGGCCGAATGGTACGACCGTGACGGCCAGCGCTTCATTCGCACTGGCGACGTCGGTCGTTTCGACGAGGACGGTTTTCTCGTGCTGATGGACCGCAGGAAGGACATGATCATCTCGGGCGGCTTCAACATTTATCCGAGCGATCTCGAACAGGTGCTGCTCACGCATCCCGAGGTGGCGGAGGCTGCCGTGGTGGGCGTGAGTTCGGAGCGCTGGGGCGAAACGCCCGTGGCTTTCGTGACGCTGCGCGAGACGGCCGCGGCGGATGCACAGGCGATCGCGGCGTGGGCCAACGAGCGGCTGGGGAAGATGCAGCGGCTCGCCGAGGTGGTGGTGGTCGACACGCTGCCGCGCAGCGCGATCGGCAAGGTGCTCAAGCGCGAATTGCGCGAGAGCTTCAAGTCATCGAACGCTTGATCGTCGAGGCAGACCCGCGCGAGGCGCGCCCACGCGCGGGATCCGAATGCGCCTGCGTCGGCGCACGCGCGCCGGCACGCAAGCGTACCCACGCTACTTCGCTGCGGCAAGCGCCGTATCGGGCAGGGGCTTGATGCTGCCGCCTTCCACCACCGCGACTGCCGGCCGGCCCATGGTCATGCCGCCGCGCGCATCCACGCCTGAGAGCGTATTGGGATTGTTCTGCGGCGGGAGCGACTTGACGGCCTGATCGAAGACCTTGCGGATCGCGGTGGCGTCGGTGGTCGTGCCCGCGAGTTTCATCGCCTGCACGGTCGCCCAGACCGCCGTGTAGTTGAGCGACGCTTCCTGGGTCGGCATGCGGCCGCCATGGGTCTTGGCAAAGCGCGCGACGAAGGCCCTGGCATCGGGCGCGGGATCGTCGCCCACCGGCATCACGCCGATCGAGCCCTCGAGCGCGCCATAGCCGCCCGCGATCTTCGCGACTTCGTCGAGCTTCGCCTGGTCCATGACCGCGAAGCCGCCCTTGTAGCCTAGCTCGCGTGCCTGGCGGATGATGAGGCCCGTGGGCTCGGAGGGGCCGCCCACGAAGATCACCTTGGGCTTGGCGGCGAGCACGCGGCTCACGCCGCTGTAGAAGTCCGTCGCGCGGTTATACGACAGCGGGCTGTCCACGACGATCGTGCCGCCCGCAGCCTGCCATGCGGGCTTGAATGCGGCACTCCAGGCCTTGCCGTAGTCGGTGTCGGTGCTCGCGATGGCTACCTCCTTGCCGTACTTGCTCATTTCGTACTTCACGAACGCCGGGGTGTACGAGGTGAACTCGGGCGGAATGCGGATGGTCAGCGCATTGCCGCGCGCGGCGAGTTGCGGCACGCTGGTGTAGCCGAGCAGCAGCACCTTGAGCTGCTGGTTGATGGTCTGGACTGCGTAGCATCCGCCGGAGTGCGGGACCAGCACCACGGGCGCGTTGTCTTCCTGCACGAGGCGGCGCACGTTGATGGCGGTTTCGCTCGGGTTGTACTGGTCGTCGAGCGCAACCACGTCGAGCTTCACCTTCTTGCCGCCCACCACCAGCCCGGCCTGATTGATTTCGGCCACGGCCATCTGCATGCCTTCGAGCACTTCCTGGCCATACTTCGCGGCGCCGCCGGAGAGCGGTCCGGAATAGCCGATATGCACGGCGGTTTCCTGTGCCATGGCGGGGGCGGCGAAGATGAGTGAGACGGCGAGCGCGAGGGACAACTTCCTGATGGTCATGAACGTATCCTCGAAGGGGTGGCGATGAGCAACTGATGAGAACTGCGAAGCACTGCGGCTGTTTGCTGGCTCAGCCTGAAAGACGCCGTGCTGCGCCAGGCGCAGCACGGGCCACGGGGAATTCAGCCGCCGACATAGGCGCGGCGCACCGCCTCGTTGCCGGCGAGGCTCGCATAGGTGCCTTCGAGCACCACGCGCCCCGACTCCACCACATAGGCACGATGCGCGATCTTGAGCGCCGCATGCGCGTTCTGCTCCGCGAGCAGCACCGTCGTGCCGGCGCGGTTGATGCGCTGGATCACCTCGAAGGTCTGCTTGACCACGAGCGGCGCGAGGCCGAGCGAGGGCTCGTCGAGCAGCAGCACACGCGGGCGGCTCATGAGCGCGCGGCCGATCGCGACCATCTGCTGCTGCCCGCCGGAGAGCGATCCCGCGGGATCGTCCTTGCGGCCGACGAGATCGGGAAAGAGCTCGAGCACTTCGTCCAGCCGCTTGCGATTGCCCGCGCGGTCGCGCCGATGCAGATACGCCCCGAGCATGAGATTCTTCAGCACCGACATGGCCGGAAAGAGCTTGCGGCCCTCGGGGCAGTGGATCACCCCCGCACGCACCACGTCGGCGGGACGCTTGCCGACCAGATCGACATTCTTCAGGCGGATATGGCCCGCACTCGCGCGCGTGAGCGCGCTGGCAGCGCGAAAAATCGAGCTCTTGCCCGCGCCGTTCGCGCCGAGCAGCACCACGAGCTCGCCTTCGCCCGCATGCAGCGTGATGCCGTGCAGCGCGCGAAAGCCGCCGTAGTCGAGGCTCACATCATTGAACGTCAGCATGGTCGCTCCCGAGATAGGCGTCGATCACGGCCTGGTCTTTGCGGATCTCTGCGGGCGTGCCCTCGGCGATCTTCTCGCCGTGGTCGAGCACCATGATCTTGTCCGCGAGATTCATGATCATGCTCATCTTGTGCTCGACTAGGCACACGGTCATGCCGCGCCGCGCGATCTTGCGGATCAGCGCCGCGAGGCCATCGGTCTCTTCGGGGTTCACGCCGCCCGCGGGCTCGTCGAGCAGCAGGAGCGCGGGGTCGGTCGCCAGCGCCAGTGCGACGGCCACGCGCTTGCGCTCTTCCTGGGTGATGCCGCCCGCAGGCCGTGCCTCGAGGTGCGCGAGCCCGACGAAATCGAGCGCGTCGCGCGCCTTGTCGCGGCAGATGCGTTCTTCGGCCTTGCAGCGCCGGGTGCGCAGCAGCGCGTCCCAGAGCCCCGAGCGCGTGCGCAGGCGGTGGCCCACGATCAGGTTCTCCAGCACCGAAGCGGTTTCGAACAGCGCGGTGGCCTGAAACGTGCGCGCCACGCCGAGCCGCGCCATCTGGTCGGCGCGCAGACCGGTCACGTCCTGGCCGCGCAGGCGGATCGTGCCGGTGCTGGGCCGGTACATGCCGCTGATCAGATTGAAGAACGTGGTCTTGCCTGCGCCATTGGGGCCGATGATGGCGTTGATGCGGCCTTCCTCGATGCGCGTGCTCACGTCGCTCACGGCGGTGAGGCCTCCGAAGTGTTTTGAAAGGGTGGAGATCTCAAGCATGGCCGTCTCCGCTCGTGGCGCGGCGCGCGGTGGCGCTCGGGAGCCGGCGCACCGCGCTGCGGCTGCGCGCGCTCTGATAGAGGCCCACGAAGCCGCGCGGCAGGAAGATCAGCAGCGCGATGAGCAGCGGGCCGAACACGAGAAAGCGATAGTCCTGCATGAACTGCAGCGACTGGGTGAGCCAGGGCAGTGCGATCGCGCCCAGCAGCGGACCCGCAAGCGTACCGATGCCGCCCACCACGATATACATCGTCATGTCGAAGGTGTGGCCGATGTTGGCCAGATCGGGGCCGAGAAAGCGCACGAAGCCTGCGTAGAGGCCGCCCGCGATACCGGCATAGAACGTGGAGATCAGGAACGCGAGCATCTTGTTGCGCATGAGGTCGATGCCCAGCGCCTGGGCCAGATGCTCGCTGTTGCGGATCGCAACGAACGTGTGGCCCACGAGCGAATTCACGATGCGATGCATGAGCCACATGCCGGCGGCGAGAAACGCGAACGTCAGGTAGTAGAGCGCGCGCGGGCTTTCGAACGAGACCGGACCGATATCGGGCGGCGCGGCGATGCCGATGATGCCCACCACGCCATGCGTGAGGCTGTCCCACTTCTCGATCACGAGAAAGATGATGTAGCCCACGCAGAGCGTGAAAATTGCGAAGTAGTTGCCCTTCAGGCGCAGCGAAATGAGGCCCACGAAGAAGCCCAGCACCACGCTCACGACCCCCGCGAGCGCGAATGCAACCCAGAACGGCACCTGATAGTCGACGGTGAGAATGCCCACCGTATACGCGCCTATGGCCATGAAGCCGCCATGCGCGAGATTGAACTGGCCAGTGTAGCCGGTGAGCAGATTCAGGCCGACCGTCGCGAGAGCGAAGATATAGGCCGTGGACATGACCGTGAGCGAATAGTCGTTGCGCACGAGAAACGGCAGCGCCACGCCGAGCACGAAAAGCGCGATCCAGCCCAGATAGCGCGTGTTGGGCGAGTTCGTCATGATGCGCGCATCTCCCTCGAAAAGAGCCCTTGCGGGCGCAGCGACAAGATCGCCACGAGCAGGACGAAGGCAATCAGGTCCTGATAGTCGGGCGAGGCGTAGAAGGCGCCGAAGCTTTCGGCGAGTCCGATGATGAGGCCGCCCACCACGGCGCCGGGCACGCTGCCCATGCCGCCGAGGATGATGATGACGAAGGCCTTGAGGATCACTAACTGCCCCATGGCGGGGTAGATGAGGTTGATTGGCGCATAGAGCGCGGCGGCCACGGCGGCCAGCACACCGGAGAGTGCGAAGGTGGCCATGCCCACTTTGCGCGGATCGATGCCCATGAGCGCGGCGCCTTCGCGGTTTTGCGCCACCGCGAGAATCGTCGAGCCTGCCACGGTGTGGTGCAGGAACAGTTGCAGCGCGAGCACGAGGCCGAACGCGGCGCCGGTGATCAACAGGCGCTGGATGGGCGCGATCACGCCGCCCCAGTCGAGCACGCCCGGCCAGGGCGGCGACATGCGATGGAAGTCGGTGCCCCAGAGCGCCTGCGCGGCGGCCTCGAGAAACAGCATGAGGCCGATGGCGGCGATCATCGGCGCGAGCTCGGGTGCGTTGCGCAGCGGATAGAAGACGAGGCGTTCCGCGAGCACGGCCAGCACGCCCACGCACAGTGCGGCCGCGGCCATCGCGCTCCAGTAGCCGAACCCGAAGCGCGTGCTGAGATAGAACGCGGCGAAGGCGCCCACCATGTAGAACGCGCCGTGCGCGAAATTGGGCACGGCCATGATGCCGTAGACGAGCGTGAGGCCGAGCGCGACGAGGCTGTAGATGCCCCCGAGAGTCAAGCCGTTGAGTACCTGCTGCAAAAACAGATCCACCGTGACCTCCCGAACACGTGCCTTCGGCGCACGGCGCGAGTGGGCGCCGGGGGGAAGGACGGAGATTGGACCGCCGCGCTCCTGCTTCGCGACAGGCTTGCCTGGTAAAAATGGCAAGGCTCAATTTGGCAATGAATTCTGCAGTGCAGTCAGCCTGGGGAAAGTACCAGACCGATGCGCGCAGGCCATCGCGAAAGCACTTGCTTATCCAGATAACATGAATGCAGCACCGCAACGCCTTGCGCCAAGGTGTGAGACCTTGTCTTGACGCTCCATTTTCATCTCGATAAATTCCACTATGCAGAAATAATTTCTGCTGATCAGATTGCATGGATCCATCTCGAGCGCGAACGGAGGTGAGCGACGATGCCCTTCAAGGACAAGGTGGCCATCGTGACCGGCGCGGTCAGCGGCATTGGGCGTGCGACGGCGCGGCGGCTCTACGACGAGGGCGCGATCGTCGCGCTCGTGGACAGCCAGCGCGAGGCGCTCGCCGCCGTTGCCGCCGCATTCGACGCCGCGCGCGTCTGGCACGGCGCAATCGACGTGGCGCGTGAGGGCGCCCTGGCCGCCCCGAGGAAGTGGCCGCGGCCATTGCCTTCCTCGCAAGCGACGACGCGAGCTACGTCACTGGCCAGGCGTTGCCCGTGGACGGCCGCAATACGGCCTCGCTGAACCTGCCCGGCATGAAGGTCTGACTCGCGCACGCGATCGGGCGGGGCGGCCCGTCTGAATCACTCGGGCCGCCCGTGCCGCGCTCAGAACATGTGGCGGATGCCGATGCTCGCGCCCACCGTCGAGCCGGACACCTCGAAGAGCGCGTTGTTGATCGACAGGCCCGTGTCCATGCGTCCGTGGTTGTTCACGTAGCCGACCTGGCCATAGAGGGTCGTGCGCTTCGAGAGGAAGAACTGCACGCCGCTCGAAGCGAGGATCGAGTGATTCGCGCCTTCGTTGCCATCGCGTGTGTAGTAGACGCCCGCGTTCACATCGAGGTAGGGCGTGACGAAGTAGCTGAGGCCGCCCGAGTAGACGCTGTTGTCGAACGAGTGGGCGACCTTGTAGAGCGCATACGAGGCCGAAATCGTGAGGCTGTTTTCGAAGCGATAGCTCGCGCCGATGGTGCGGCCCACGAACTCGACGGTGCTCGGCACGGGCGTGGTGGCCGCGCTCCCGCCCGCGTTGCCGTCATAGAGCGCGCCGCTGAGCGTGAGGCCGCCCAGGTGGTAGCGCAGGCTCGCGGAGTACTGGCGGCCCGCCTGGAAGTCGCCCGCCGCGCCGCCGAACGCGAACATGCCCGACGCCTGCAGGCCCCAGATTTCCGGCGACGTATAGGTGATCGAATTGCTGTTGAAGAGGCCCGTGACATAGACGTTGTTCACGTAGCTCACGAGGGCGCTGCCGAAATACGACATGCCGCGCGCGTCGGTGTCGTAGAGCGAGAGAAAGAACGGCGAGTATTGGAGGCCGGCTTTGAGCGAGCCATAGGAACTGTCCAGGCCCACCCATGCCTGGCGGCCGAACAGGTTGCCGTTCGAATTGCCGAACTGGCCGTTCGACACGTGGATGCCGCTTTCGAGCATGAAGACCGCACGCATGCCGCCGCCCAGGTCTTCCGCACCGCGCAGGCCGAAGCTCGAACCGGTCATGCCGCTGTCGGTGAACGAGAACTGATGCCCCGCGTTCTGGCCGGTCTGCATGTTCATCGTGTGGCTGGTGTAGAGCAGCGAGCCGTCGACGATGCCATACAGCGTCACGCTGCTCTGCGCATAGGCGGCGCTGCCCGTCATTCCCATGGCGGCGAGTCCGGCGGCGAGCAGAGTCTTGCGTAGCGTCTTGCGATTTAACATTATGGAATCCTGATTAAGTGACGTGGCCTGGAAACAACGAGATTCAACGGGATTCGCCCCCTGCCTGGCGTGGCGCGTCAGCTCGCGCGGACGTGGCGCAGGGGCGCCATCCGTGCGGGCTGCCGGCCTGGCGTTGCAGCGCGAGGCCGGTGTCGACGCGTCACGTGAACGTCGTTACGGGGATTGCAGCAGTAAATCGGGAAAGGACGCCGTGCCGGCGAGGAGAGCCGGGCGCGCGCGAGTACGACGGCGCGCCGCGAGACGGTTTCGGATTGCAAGTTGATGCCGATGCTCGTTCACCGATTCTCTCTCCACGAACCTGATGGGATTGCCAGGGCGTCCGGGGTGTCTGTCAGATGAAGGTTATTTTTGTACGAGCGTGCGGAAAGTGTCACCCTGGGGGAAATACTCTCTGTACACAGTCGTTCGCGGCCTGGCATCAAACGCGTAAAGCCATTGCGAATCAATAGCTTGCTGTTCGTGGTGCGGCGTGCTGCTCACACCCGTTCATGGCGCCAATTGTTCTTGAATTGTCCTGGCGAACAAAGGAAATGCAGCTATGGCACAACATCAACTTTTCCGGATCGACCGCGCTTTCATGCGCGCGATCGATACCAAAATCGCGAAGGAGTACGCGTGCGACGCGCTGCGCGGATTCAGCGTGCGTGTTGTGGAGAGTGGCGCGGTCAGTTACAGCTATCGCTATGTCGACGCCGACGGGAAGCCAAGGCGCAGTGCAGGTCGGGCGCTGGCCCGACCTGCACTGCGCGGTGCGCTATCGCGCGCGGTTGAGTGGGGGCTTCTTGCAACGCATCCAATGGCGCAAGTAAAGAAGCAGAGGACACCCGACCCGGACGCGCATCAATACTTGCTGCCCGACGAAGAAGCGCGCGTTCGCGCTGCGCTCGATGTGCACAACCGGACTGCGCTTGACGCGTGGCACGCGGCGGATATCGGTCTTGACTGGACCTATGGCGACGCGACCACTCCGCTCGTTTTGCTGGCGATGGCCCTTGGTTGCCGCCGTGCCGAACTGTTGAAGCTCGAATGGTCGGCGGTCGACTTTCCGAACGCGACGGTGCGCTTCGTGGACACGACGACGAAGACTGCCACAAGCCGCGTCGTGCCGCTGAATGCTGAAGCGCTCGCTGTGCTGAAGGCGTGGCGGAAACAGTCGTCACACTTCCGGTTGGTGTTTCCGTCACCAGACGGCAAGGGGTCGCTGGCGGTAGTGCCGAATTGGGAAAAGGTGCGAGACGCTGCGAAGGTGGAGCGCATCCGACTGAAGTACCACACGATGCGCCATCACGTCGCGAGTCGGCTCGTCAATTCCGGGGTAGACCTTCATACGGTCGGTCAGATTCTTGGGCATCGCGACATCGCGACCACGAAGCGTTGCGCTCACCTTGCCCCCCGCACGCCTTCGTGATGTGGTTAGTCTGCTCGACGCGCCGAACGACATCGGCCAATCTGCCGCACCATCGAAAGCCGCGTAGGGACTTTCCGGCTGTGTCGCGTTAAGGACGATAGGACGACCCGATGCTTGAGGTGAAGAGGATTGCTTA
>NZ_SMRP01000006.1:0-393 GCF_004353915.1 Paraburkholderia silviterrae
CAACTGATCGGGTCAACGTCACAGGAGAGAATATACAAGTAGGCAAAAGAAAGCCGCTCACACCGCCAGTGTGACGCAGTTCACCACTGCCCTCTAATCGGAGCGGCTCCGGGGCGTCTGTCGCCACGCGTCGTCTGCCGGAGTGACTAAGGGCTCATCCATCCGGCGGCGCTACGCGCGCCGTGGGGCATAACCCAAACCAGTGGGATGCACGCGTTTTCGTAGGACTCCAGTGTATTTGCTCAGCAGTACTACCGCGCATTCGCTGGCATTCCGCCCGGTTTTTCTTGCAGACCCTTCCGCCCGCGCGTAGCGCGCGGCGGGAAGAATGAATCCTTTGTCACTAACGCGGAGTGTGCGGGGTGACGGATGCTCCGGAGCCGCTCCGATTTA
>NZ_SMRP01000006.1:598-146446 GCF_004353915.1 Paraburkholderia silviterrae
AACCCAAAGGAAGCTCGAACGTTCGAACGAGCCCGCTACCCCGGTTCATCACGCCCAGGCTCGGTAGCCGACCCAACAGCCAGCCGCTCAACCACCTCAAGCATCTCATCAGAAGAAAACGGCTTATGCAAAAAAGCACGAGCCCCGCGCTCAAGCGCACGCCGAACGGCCTCGTCATCGGCATGCGACGAGATAAACACAATCGGCGCGGCCACGCGCTGCTCAATCAACCGCCGCTGCACCTCAAGCCCGTTCATCCCCTTGAGCTTCAAGTCGAGCAAAATGCAAGCGGCACCTACATGCCACGGCGAAGCAAGAAATTCCTCCCCTGAAGCGAACGACGCCGCGATATGGCCGGCCGATTGCAGCAGACTTGTCAGGCTTTTGCGTACCAGGACGTCGTCATCGACGATGCAGACAAGGGCCATTGAATTCAAACCCGATGTGGGATCCAATCCGGCGCACTCGCGCATGCGGTTACACGTACGCTGCGCTCGCCGGAACCGGCGTTGCAGCAGCAATCGAAACAGCGCGCGGCACCAACCGCACCGGCTTGTCGATTTCGGCGCGCGCGGCATAACGCTCGCCGAACTGCACATGCTCTCCCGCTTCCTCGAGCTTTTCGAGTGCATACGCACGCACGGACTCGAGCAGCGAATAGCATTTCGACAGGCCCGCCGAATGCACGACGAGCAGCGACTTGGACGCCAGATTGACCACGCAGTCGAGCACGGCGTCGCGGCTCAGTTGCTCGCACGTTGCCAGCGCGCACGCCGCCTCGAGCGTGAAAATGCCTGGGAACGCCGCGAGACGCCGCAACACGATGCGCTCGGCCTCGTCGAGCAACGCGTAGCTCCACTCGATGCTCGCCCGCAGGGTCCGGTGCCTCGCGGGAGCGGTGCGCAGGCCGCCCGACAGTGACAGCAGCGAGCGCTCCAGATCCGCAACGAGCCCCTTTACGCCAAGCGATGCGGCGCGCGCGGCGGCCAGCTCCAGCGCCAGCGGCAAGCCATCGAGCCGACGGCATACGTTGGCGATCGCCTGGAGCGTCTTCGGGTCGGCGGGGAACTCGGTGCCCATGGCGCGCGCACGGGCAACGAACATCCTGACTGCGCTGGACGCTTCGATATCGCTGCCGCCCGCCAGTGCGTCCGGCACGGCAAGCGGGCCAACCCGGTAGATGCGCTCGCAGGCAACCCGCAGCGGCTCACGGCTCGTCACGATCATCGAGGCCCCCGTGTTCGACGCGGCAATCGTCTCGCACACGGCCGCGAGCGCGTCCACGCAGCGCTCGCCATTGTCGAACACGAGCACCGCCTCGCTGGCGCCAATCTCGCGCAACACATCACCCATGTCGCCAGCGCCTGGCTCCTTCGCGCCGCGCAGCGCGCCAAGCAGCATGGCCACGAGCGCGCCGTGGCCGCTCACACAAGCCAGATCGACATGGCACGCCTGAACGCCGCGCGAGCAGGCCAATGCCGTCGCGACTTCGAGCGCCAGGTGCGATTTGCCCACGCCGCCGGGGCCCACCAACGTCACGAGCAACTCCCGCTCGACGAGGCCACGCAGCTCGGCCGCTTCGCGTTCCCGGCCGATCAAGGGCCACGTGCGTTGCGCCGCGCTCGCCCGCACCGGCACCGGCGCGGCAGCGGGATCGGGATCGCCTTGCGTCGCGTGCGCCGGTCCGTCCGCGGGCGGCGCAAGGCGATAGCCCCTGCCCGCCTCGGTGCGGATCCAGCCGCGCTTGCCGCCAAGCAGCTTGCGCAGCGTCGAAATGTGAACCTGGATATTGTTCTCGACGACGATCGTCTTTGGCCACACAACGCGCATGATCTGGTCCTTCGTGACCAGTTCGCCCGCGGCGCTGATAAGCAGTTCGAGAATTTCGAACGCCCGCGTCCCGATATGCTGGGGCACGCCGTCCACGAACACCTCGCGGCATTCCAGAGAGACCGCCACTCGACCGAAATTGTGCATTTCCCACGCTCTCCACATGTCCGCCGCCGCTGTGCGGCACGGCCAACCTGCGAGAGGTGCCTCGCGCGCTCAGGCGCCGAGGCGTTACCGCAGGGCTCGAACGTATGCTAGTGCGCGAGCCACCGGGGCACCATTATCCATGAGTCTAATACGCGATCTGCGGCGCCGACGGCCTCGCAAGGCGCCCATCCCCGTGCAAAGCAGCATTGCGCGGCGCCTCGATTCCCCGCTCGCGCAGCGCCCGCTATTCTCAACGCAACTCCTCTCGTTGAGGGCTTTACCATGAACTCCAATAGTCAAGCTTCCACGGCGCATGCCAGCGCGGCGACGCGCTTCGTCGCCATCGCGTTCGCCCTCGGTGTAACGATGGCGGGCGCCACGCTCGCGAGCCCGCTTTATCCGCTTTACGAGCAGGCGCTCGGCATCACGGCAGGCGGCGTCACGATCGTCTATTCCAGCTATATGGCGGGCGCCTTGCTGGCCCTGCTCGTGCTTTCCCATTTGAGCGATCACGTGGGGTTCGTCCACGCGTTGCGCATCTCCGTCCTGGTGCTGATTGCCGGACTGCTCGCCTCGGCGGCGGCCCATTCCTTGCCGGTGCTGGCGCTCGGCCGCTTCGCGATCGGCATCGCGGCGGGCATCGCGTCGAGTGCCGCGACCGCGGGCCTGATTGCTCTCGAGCCCGCAGGCCAGGTCAAGCGCGCCCAGTTGGTCGGCTCGATCATGAACATCGTCGGACTGGGGCTGGGGCCGTTCGCCGGCGGGGTCGTGGCACAGGTGCTGCCGCGCCCGCTGCTCACGCCCTACCTCGTGTTCGGCATCGCGGCGGTGCTTGCGTTACTGGCGCTCGTCGTGCATCCCGCCGACGCCGAGGTGACCCCGATCCGGCATTTCCGCCCGGCCCTGCGCTTCCAGGCGCCGAATGCGTCCGCGTGGCGTCCGTTCGCACTCGCCTCGCTCACGACCTTTACCGGCTACACCCTGTTCAGTCTCTTCGCCTCGCTCGCCCCCGCGGTCCTCGGCACGCTGCTGCCATGGCACGGTCCGGCCATCGCGGGCGCAGGCGTCGCCACGCTGTTTATCGGGTCGGCCATCGCCCAGTTCGCCTTGCGCAAGGTGGACGCACGGCGCGGCCTCGCGGCCGGCGCCATCGCGACCGGCGTGAGCGTTGCGTTGATGGCAACCTCGTTGCCGCTGCATGCCGGCACGCTGTTCATCGCAAGCGACTTGATCGGCGGGTTCGGACAGGGCCTCGCGTTCATGTCGGCGCTTGCGGTGATCAATCACATCACGCCCCCGGAACATCGCGCACGATCGATTGCGTCGTTCTTCTCGATTGCCTATCTCGGCGGCATCGTGCCCATCGTCGGACTCGGCCTGCTTGCGGACCGGATCGGACTCGACCTCGCCATTGCCGGACTCGCGGCGGTGATGTCGATCCTCGCGCTCGTGCTGGGCGCGCATGCGTACCGGTCCTCCGCGATCCGCAGCCATGCCTGAACGTGCAGTCGTACGGGGCTCGCGGGCGTTCGCGCGAGCTCCGTCGGCTGAAGCGCGAACGTCGGCGCGCGAATGGCTCGCACGTGGCCCGCAGATAGCGAGTACGTAGCCCGTACGTGCCCGCAGACGGGCCGCACGTGAGCTCCACCTCGCCCGCACGCGGCCCGGCGCTCAGCGCCCGTAGCGCAGCAAGAAGTCCCTCAGCAGCGGATTGACGTCGTGCGCGTGAGTCAGGTTCGGCGTATGCCCGGCCCCGGCCACGCTCACCATCCCTTTGCAGTTCGGCAGCCTCGCGGCCAGCGCTTCGCCGCAGCCGGGGTCGATGGCCGCATCGGCGTCGCCATGGAATACGATCGAAGCATGCGTGATGTCGCCGAGGCGCCTCGTGATGTCGTCGCGCGTGGTCAGCGCATCCACCGGATGATCGAAATGCTCGCGCGACAAGCGCTGCCATTTCGCAGTCCAGACCGATTCCTCATATTCGGGGCCGAGCAGAAACGACGCCAGGTGCCCGGCGACATTCTCGGCACCGTTGCGCGCCCATTCCGCCTTCAGTTGCTCGAACGACTCCGTAACCGTCGCGTCGTCGAGGTCGCTGCGCGTGGCGATCAGCGCGATCGCGCGGAACCGGTCGGGCTCCAGCAGCGCGGCGCGCATCGAAACGAAGCCGCCCTGCGACATGCCAACCAGCGACGCCGTTGCGATCTCCAGGTGATCGAGCAGGCCGATCAGGTCGCGCGCGGAATCCCAGTAGCTGAATGCCCGATCGGTCGGCCCCGTTGCGCCAAAGCCGCGCTGGTCCCACACAATGCAGCGGAAGATGTCTCGCAGGTTCTCGATGTTCGGCAGGAACATCTCCGAGTCCATCAGGAAGCCGTGGCTGAATACCACGACGGGTCCGTGCGGCGGACCGTATTCTTCGTAGGCAATGCGGATGCCTTCGCGTTCAAACCATGCCATTTCGCGCCCTCTCATCGTCTGCGATCTGCTGTCGTGCACGCGATATCGCGCACCGGTCTCACTATGAAGCGGTTCGTCCGCGCCGCGGTGATCGAATGAAGCGCTCACTTGCCTTATCGTCCAGAAATTGCTGCATGCCAACGCGACACCCCGCCGGGCTTGCGAGATTCGCGGGGCCGTATCGCTCCCCATGCAAGCCTGTGTCTTGTACCCATTGACTTGCCGTCGTTCATTTGATTTAGTGTCAAGCCTGAGAATGTTTCGATGTGCTTTCGACCGTGCGAGCGTGCCATTGCCATCGCGCGGCCCCGCACCGCCAACGACCCTGCGCATGCCGCGAAGGCAGCGCACCGCAACGAGAAGGACCCGGTATGCCCACCATGACGATCGATTCGGAGAAGCCAGTCTGGATCCTGCAAGGGGAATTTGGCCGCGCGACGGTCAATTTCATCAGCCGTCCGCTCGTCGCGCACGCGCACGCGCAATACCAGTTCCTGTTCAAGCTCGGCGGCGCCGACTGCGGCTTTCGCATTGGCGCACAAGACTGCACGCTCACGAGCGAGCGGGCGATTTGCCTGAATCCGTGGATCGAGCACGCGAAGAGCGGCACGGACGAGATGCCTTCGATGATCCTCTCGCTGGTCGTCGAGCCGCAATGGCTGCGCGCACGGCTGCAGCTCGCGGAATTCGGTCCCGCGGGCATTTTTCCCGAACCGGTGGTCGTCGTCACGCCGGACGTGCGCCATCACGTCGAACGCCTCGCGGCCGCGATCACCCACCACCTCGTCGCGCAAGACGAAGGCGGCCTGCCGATTCTCGAAGACCTCGTCTCGGCGCTCGGGCGCGATTTCGCGGATCCGGCGCTGACCACAGGCATCGCGCCTTCCACGCGCCCCGTCGACTTCCGCATCCGCAAGGCGCTCGACTTCATCAAGCGCTCGCCCGAGCCCAATCCGAGCGTCGCGCAAGTCGCCGCGCAGGTCGGCCTCTCGCGCTCGCGCTTCTTCGAGCAGTTCCGCCGCTGCATGGGAATCTCGCCGCAGCACTACATCGACTGGGTACGCATGTCGCACGCCATCCAGTTGCTGGGCGCGAGCGACCGGCCGCTAGCCGAGATCGCCGACGAACTGGGCTTCGAGGAACATAGCCACTTCACACGCTTTTTCTCGCAGCACATGGGCGTGCCGCCCAGCGAGTTTCGCCGCCACTCGGTGGTGCTGAACCAACCGGAAAATCAGGCGGAAAACCAGGCGGAAGACTGAGCGAACAACTGAGAGAAGAAGCGGGGCGAAGCGGCGCGCCTCGCCCAAGCGCGCCCGGTGCTCACGCCGGGCGCGCGACACCTGCTTATTGCGGATTGCCCTGGAAGGCGGGATCGGTAATCACGGGATTGCGCAATACGCCGAGTCCGTCGATTTCGATTTCCACCACGTCGCCCGAGCGCATATGCACGAGCCCGGGCGTCGGGAACGGGCCGTACTGGCGCGACAGGTCCCGGCCTTCCACGTCCTCGGGCTGCGGCTTGAGCGCGCCCGGCGTGCCCATCGCGATCAGATCGCCGGGCCGCAGCCGGTAGCCGCGGCTCAGGTAGCTGACCGTGTGCGCGACATCGATCAGCATGTCGTCGAGCGGCGCGCGTTGGCGCACCACGCCGTTGATGCGCGTGAGCACACTATGGCTCGCGGGATCGCCGAATTCGTCCGGCGTCATCAGCCACGGCCCATACGAGCCCGACGCCTCGAAATTCTTCCCAAGACCGAATTGCCGGTTGTGCATCTGATATTCGCGCACCGAGCCTTCGTTCAGGCACGTATAGCCCGCGACATGCTCCAATGCCCGCTCGACCGGAATATCGCGCCCCGGCTTGCCGATGATGACGCCAAGCTCGCCTTCGTAATCGAATGCGCGCGCCACCGAATACGGCGGTGCGAAGATCGGCTCGCCCGCCCCGACGTAGGACGCCTCGGTGCGCAGGAACAGGTGCGGAAAGTCGGGGTTGGTCTGCAGGCCGGTCTCCGCGATATGGCTCTTGAAGTTCAGCGCGAGCGCCCACATGGCATTGGGCCGACGCAAGAACGGCTTGAGCGTCACGTCGGCGAGCAGGCGGTCTCCTGAGCGGCCCGCAGTGGCCTCGCGCAAACGGGCCAACCCGTCTTCGCGTTCGAGAATCTCGATCAGGTCCGCCGGCAAATCGGGCGCGACGTCCGCGACGGCAATGAAATGAGTCGGGCTGGTGACGACGCCCAGCGCGGTACGGCCGGCGTCCAGATAGGCAATGATTTTCATCGGTAGGGGTACAGGTAGGTCGAATTGAGTGGGCCAGGCGGCAGCGTGCCGCCGGTGATTCAGGCAGACGGCAACGAACGGGCGGCGGCGCGCTTTCCGGCGGCCGACAGCGCAGCGAGCACGACGATCGCGAGGCAAGCCGGCACGATCGCGGTCAGCACGATGTCGCGCGGCGCCCAGCCGAGCGAGAGCAGCGCGCCGCCAATCGCGGGGCCGACGAACGAGCCGACGCGTCCCAGCGCATGCCCCCAGCCCACGCCGGTTGCACGCAGGTGCTCGGGATAGAACGCGACCGCGAGCGCGGTCTGCCCCATGATCCCGTTGACGAGCCCCGCGCCGATGGCCCCGATCAGCAGCAGCACGGTCACGGGCGGCACGGCGGCATGGGAGAGCGTGGCGATGCCCGCGATCACGGCCACGATGCCCACCGTCAACGCCGTTTTCACGCGCACGTTGCCGGCCAGCGTCATCGCCGTGACGGCCGCGGTCATCAGCAGATTGCCGCTGAGCCCGCCGATGCTGAACGCCGCCATGCCGGCCGGCGCATGCTCGAGCGAGAAGCCGAACGAGAGCAGCAGGGTCGGCAGCCAGAACAGCAGCGCGTAGACGTCCATGAAGATCAGGAACGAGAACAGCCACAGCAGGCCCGTATAGGCGGCGAATCCCTCGCCGAACAGCGCCTTCACCGGGTTCGCGCGCTTTTGCGCCGCTTGCCCGGCCTGCGGGGACGCACCCGCCTGGAGGATGCGGTAGAACGCCGGTGCAACGACGAACGGCAGCGCGCCCCCGAGCACGAACACCGCCTGCCAGCCGAAGCGGTGCATCAGCGGACCACCGACCACGCCGCCGATCACCGCGCCAACCGACATGCCCGTTGTCACGAGCAACGACGCCGCCACCTTGTGCCGCGCGCCGATAATCGACGCCGATGCGGAAATCGCGATCGGCAGCGCGGCGCCGAGACCGATCGCCGAAAACAGCCGCATAGCCGAGAGCGCGGCGACATTGCCCGCATACATCGTGAGCCACGTGGCGCCGCCGAACAGCACGACGCTGGCAAGACCGACGAGGCGGTGCCCGAAACGCTGCGCAAGCGATCCAGTCACGATGAAGCCGATAGCGGCGCCGACGTTGGTCGCAACGAAGACCGGCGTGAAAGCCGCCGCGCTCAACTGCCAGTCGTGCGCGAGCGTTGGCACTACGAACGAAATCGACGTGGTATTGAAACCATCGAGCACCACGACGAGAAAACAGACGAACAGCGCGAGACGCCAGCCGGTACGGCCAGCCTCCGGGATCGCATCGCCGGCCGCAACGGGCCTGGACTCTTCCATATTCATGACCTTGCCTCCTTGCGGCGCGCGCGTCCGTGTCACGAACGACCACGCGCCGCATCCATGCTCAACAACACTGAACAACGCTCAACAACCGAGGACCGTGCGCCTTACGCGCGCACGTAAGCGGAAATACGACGCTGCATGTCCGCCGAGAAAATGCGCTTGGGCAGCATGCAGTGAATGCCCTTCGGGGGCTTGGTCGCGTAGACGGTGTGGGTCTGGTCCGCGAACTGCGTCACGCGGAAGCTGCCCGCCACGCTGAAGATGCCGTAGCAGTCTTCCGGCGCGATGCCGGTGGCGGCCGACATCCAGCCGATCATCTGGCGCAGGCACGCAACGAGCGAACTATCGAGGCTATCGGCGAAGCCGAAGCCGATCCAGTGCTCAGGCGTTTCCGCCATCGGGCCGTCGAGCGCCTTGTTCTTGTGCAGCACGTACTGGATGCGCATTTCCTCGAACGCGGTCTCAATCGAGGTCTGGTCGACGTTGCCCTCGCCGGACGCCCCCATCGAACCGCCGGTCCACACGCGGCCGCCGCTCTGCTGCACCGGCAGGAACACGGAACTGCCGGGGTTCAGCACCGCGCAGTCGAGGTTGCCGCCGTAGCTGCCCGCAAAGTTCGCGCTGACGGGCCGGTCGCCGGGCGGTTGCGTGCCCAGGTAGGCCTGGAACGGGTTGACCGGAATCTTGACCCCCGGCACATAGTCCACATAGGTCCGCGCATCGTCGAACTTCAGATAGCGCAGGTACGGCGGGAAGTCGTGCGGCAGCGCGCCGACGCCCGGCGGCGCCGAGTTCCAGCCCCAGTAGATCGGCCGCATCTTCAGCAGCCGGCATTCGATCAGATCCCCCGGCTCCGCGTCGGCAATCACCACGGGCCCAATCAGCGAGAACGCGCCGTTCGGATACTTCTTGCGGATCGGCTCGCGCTCCTTGAAGCCCATTCCATACTTGGGCTCATTGCCCCAGTTGGTCCACGTGCCGTCGTACCAGACCGTGTCGCCGGAGCTGATCGTCACCGCGGCCGGACGGCCCGGATCCATCTGTCCGACCTGCACGGTGTCCCACGACGGCACGAGCTTCACGACCTTGCCGCCCGGCAGGGGCCGCATCGCGGCGCTGCCCGAGCCCGCCGCGCCCGGCGTGGCGGCCGAAGCGGTGCGCGCGAGCCCAACGGCGCCTGCCGCGAGCGCGCCAAAGCCGAGCTTGAGCATCGTGCGCCGGCACAGGGCGGTCGCATCCTCGGTGCTCGCGCGCGCCGCCTCCATGCCGTTTGCCGCAGCGTCGCCCGGGTTCAATGTATCGCTGGTGTTTTTCATACGTCGTCCTGACATGATTTCAATAAAGAGGTCTCGTCACCGCGAGGTGCGCGCGCCGAATGCCTCGATGGCCTGCTTGAGCACTTCGTCGTCGATCGCGGACGGCGCGCCGCCCGCACCCACCGCGCCCAGCAGGTGCCCGTCCTGGAACACCGGGAACACGCCGCGGCCGGGTAAAAACGGCGCGTAGTAGCCCGCGCCGGAAACATTGCTGTACTCCGAAGGATCGTCGCGATAGCGCTGTTCGAGCGTCACGCCCGACTGGCCGCCGAGCGCGACGGATGCAAAAGCCTTGCCGCGCGCGAAGTCGACCGTTGCAAACGGCGCGCCGTCCATGCGCACCGCCGCGAGCAGATGGCCGCCCGGATCGACGACCGCGAAACTCATCGCGAGATGCCGCGCATTGGCGGCCGCCACCGCGATGCCGAGCAGCTTCTGCGTTTGCGCATAGCTCAGCGTGTAGGTGGTTGTCGGCGCGAGCGGCGCCGGCTCCTCTGCCGCCGCCCCCGCCGCGCCCAATGCCGCCGCGGCGCACACGGCTGAAACGATGGCCGCGCCTGCCGCCCGGTAAACCCAGAGCCTGACGTTCAACTTCTTTTCCTCCTTCTCACCAACCGTTTGCGTTACACCACAGCGTACGGGCAGGCAGTCGAAAGTCGATGACCGCAAAGCCCGGGCGCTTACCGGCAAGTCCGAAAAAATCCGCCTTGCGCGGCGCTCCGTTCGAAGTCCTTTTCGACCGGCAATCGAAACCGCGACCGCCAGGTTTTCAATTCCGGTCACGATCCAGGGTATTCACGTATCAATGCTGTCCGCCCGCGCTGCCTAGGCTAGATTCAGGTGCCCGCGTTCCGGCACCTGGAGAATCGCCATGAAGACCTGGATGCTGGGCACCGCACTCGTGCTCGGTGCATTCGCGACGGCAACGTCCACTGCGCACGAGCACTTTCACGTCAACCACGAGCACACTTACCCGCACTACCATCCGCCACAGCCGCAACAAGACACGGGCAATGCCGCGCGGCCCGCACCGGACCCGCGTGACGCGCACACGGGCTGAGCCCCGCTGAGCGAAAAGCTTCCTCACACGGCAAAAAAACCCGCGAGGCGCTCGCTTGGACGCCTCGCGGGCAACCCGCATCGCTGCACTGGAGACTGCTTGCCGTTACTCCGTACCGAACACCGATACGCCAGTCCCGGCGAAATCCGGCTTCGGTCCTTTCGCGAACGGCACGAACACGTGGTGCGATTCACCGTCGACCGCCACCGAGTGCGAGCCGGTGCCCGTCGGCACGACGGCGACGAGGCTGCGCGTGCTGGCGTCAACGATGCCCAGCGACGGATCGAACTTCGCCGCCTTGTTGCCGACCTGCGAGACGTTGTCGGCCGAATGATGGCCGGCGGCGAGGAAGTAGCGGTTCGAAACCGGGTCGTAGACCGCCTCGTCGGTGCCGCCGAACGGCAGTTCGGCCAGCGTCGTGCCGTTGGTGCGGTCGATGATCACGCTGGTCTGCTTGCCGCCTTCGTCGGGGTCGCAGCCGATCAACGCGTCGTTGCCCGGCCCGATTGCGAGACCGGTCGGACCTTCGCAGCCCTTGAGCTTGAACACCGTGGCGACTTCCGGCTGGCCCGCGAGCACCGACTTCACCGGAATGATGTCGACTTCACCCTTCGGGTTCGCCTTCGTGCCGTCGTTGTTCAGCACGAAGTTCTGCCCTTTCGGATCGTAGGCACACGCTTCGAGGCCGGTCGAATCCTTCAGCGGCAGCTTGGCGATGACCGACTGCGTATCGGTGTTGATGAAGGTCGCGAACGGCGGCTCTTCGGCGCCGCTCGAGAACATCACCACATGGTGCACGGGGTCGAGGCAGCCTTCGTCGGCGCGAATGCCCGAGTTGCTGACTTCGATACGCTTGACGAGCTGCTTCGATGCCACGTCGATCACCTTGACCGCATTCACGTCGCCCACGTACACGAGCGACGATCCCGGGATCGGAATCACGCCGGACGGTCCCGACTTGTCGTGGTTCGGCCCGATGCCCGCGAAGTCCGCGGAGATACGGTCACGCACCGTCAAGGTCTTCGCGTCGATCACGTCGAGCGTGGCGTTCGAGCCATCGGCCAGGTAGTAGTTGCCATCGGATGCCGCGCTGATGTCAAAGCCAAATGGCTTCGCGCTCGTCATCGGAATGTTGGTGATCAGCTTCGGACCGTTGCTGGGTGCATCGCTCGCCCAAGCCATCGCTGCGGCGGCAATCGCGCCCGTCAGCATGGTGGCACCAAGAATTTTCTTCATGTTTCGACTCCTCCAAACCCTGTGTTGATGTGTCCGGCCCGTGCCGGGATGAAATATTGCTTACTGCTGCGCGCGCTCAGAAGCTGTGATAGATGCCGACACGCACGTCCGCCTGCTTGCCCGTCAGCGACGGCTCGAAGCTCGCGCCGATCACGGCGTCCACGCCGGCCGAAGCCTTCAGGTAATCGCCCGAGATATAGACCTGCGTGCGCTTGGACAACGCATACAGCGCGGCGGCCGTCACCTGGTTCCACGTGTGGCCCTCGAAGCCCGTGTGCTGATAGCCGCCAACGAGCTGGACCGAGGGCGTCACCTGCCAGGTCGCGCCGCCTTCCCAGACATGCATCACCGACTTCGCTTCGAGATACTTGAGAACCGTGTCGCTGAAGTTGCCGTACAGCGTGACGTTGCCGATCGCATAGGACGCGCCGACGCCCAGCGTGCCGAGCGAACGGATCTGGAACGAAGGCGCGAGATCGGTCGCCGTGTTGTCCGTCACGCTCGCGACCTGCTGCCCGAAGAACGAGTGCACGCCGATCTGCGCATACGGGTCGATCGTGGGCGTCGCGACATACGTGTAGGCCGTGGCGATCGTCAACGGGCCGTTCGCATATTGCGCGCCGGCGCTCCAGCCGCTGTTGTCGTGGAAGCTGCCCGGCGTATTGCTGAACCCGAACATGCCGCCGAACGTCAGGCCTCCGAACAACTCCGGGCTCACATACTTGATCGAATTCTTCAGGCGGTCGTTGTTCGTGTGGTCGAAGTCGCCCTGGTGAATGGCGTAGCCGCTGCCCGCCGAGCTCACGTTGAACTGACCGAAGTAATCGGCGCTGAAATCGAACTGATTGCCGAGCGAGATCGTGCCGTACGGCGACTGGATGCCGACCCAGGCTTGTTGCCCGAACAGCGTATTCGGCTGGTTCAGCTGGCCGTTGCTCAGGTTAAAGAGCGACGAGAGCTTGAACAGTGTCGTGTAGCCCCCGCCGAGATCCTCATGGCCCGAGAGAATCCACAGGTTCGGAAACAGCACGCCGCTGTCCATCTTCTCGTTCGAGTGGCCGCCTTCGTTGTTGACGTACGTGATGCCTTCGTCCAACCGGCCCGACAGCGTGACGTTGCTCTGTGCCAGCGCGCCGCTGCTCATCACGGCGCCTACCAGCGCAGCTATCATTGTTTTCTTCATCTCCACCTTCCCCTCCATGTTTCCGGCCGTTCACCGGACGTTGATCGCAATCGAACTCCAAACCATCCGTACTACGAATTATTTTTATGTCGCTTCCATCGCGTGAATCGATCGGCCTTCGCGCGCTACTTGCTGGAATCAGGCCGGGGACGCCGCTACCTTTTCGCTCCCCTCGCCCCGCCTGAATCCACACTCCCTGCGCTACCGCATCGTTGACTCGATGTTATGCGGGATCGGTCAGGAACCCTTCGTCGATCAGTCTCGCCGCTTGTCAAATCGTCTCTTTGTTATTGCTGTGAACAGGCTCTAGCGTGTGCGTGCGCGCTGGCGCCGCGCGAGCGCATCCGCCAGCACGGCGAGCAGCAGGATCGCGCCCACCACCATCGGCTGCCAGTTGGCGTCAAGGTTCAGCAGATTCATGGCGTCGATCACGAGCGCAAGCGTCACGCATCCGAACAAGGTCCCGAGCAGCGTGCCCGTGCCGCCGAACAGCGACGCGCCGCCGATCAGGATCGCGGCAATCGCCGGCAGCAGGACCGGTTCGCCCATCGCCGAATCGGCCGCATTCACGCGCGCCAGATACACGATTGCCGCGATGCCCGCCATCAGGCCGCTGATCGTGTAGACCGCGATGCGGCGGTTGCGCACTGGGATGCCGGACAATCGCGCGGCTTCGGCGTTGGCGCCGATCGCATAGATCTCGCGGCCGAAATTCAGGCGCGCGGTGAGGACGGTGCCGCCGATCAGCACGGCCAGCATCATGTAGACCGGCAACGGCACGCCAAGCCAGAACCCGGTTCCGAGCGCGCGAAATCCCGCGGGAAAACCGAAGATTTCGTTGCCGCCCATGTAGTGAAACGCGAGCCCCTGGACGATCCACAGCATGCCGTAGCTCGCGAGAAACGGCGGCAGGCGCAGCAGCGTGACGGCGAGTCCGTTCAGGAGGCCGATCGATGCGCCGCATCCCATAGCGGTCGCGACCGCCAGCATGGGCGACCCGCCGGACTTCATCGCGCCTGCGGCGAGACAGGCGGAAAGCGTCAGGTTCGCGGCGATCGACAGGTCGAAGCCGCCCGAGAGGATCACGAGCGTGAGCCCGGAGGCCAGCAGGAACATCAAGCTCGCCTGCCGCAGGACGTTGAGCAGATTCGCGGAGGTCGCGAAGCCGTCGGTGGCGACGGTGAGCGCCAGCGCAATCGCAGCGATCAGCACGATCCGGTAGACGAGCGCGGCGGTCTCGGCGCTCGCGTGGCGGCGGACGTCGAGCCGGCCGACGTGGTTCAGCAAGAACCGGGAGGGATTCTGGATGCTCATGCATGGGCTCCAACGAAACGGGATTTGCGAAGGCTGTCGACGAGGATGACGAGCAGGACCAGCACGCCGACGGACACGACTTGCAGCGACGACTCAACGCCCAGCAGGTTGAGGGCATTGCGCAGCATGCCGATCGTCACGACGCCCAGCACCGTGCCGGTCAGCCAGCCGTCGCCGCGCTCGAACGACGTGCCGCCGAGCACCACGGCGGCGATCGCGTCGAACTCGATGCCGATGGCGGCATTGGGCTCGGCCGCGTTCATCCGGCCGACGAGCAGCAGCGCGGCGAGCCCGGCGAACAATCCGCTCAGCACGTAGATTGCGGCGTGGAAGATCCTGGCCTTGACGCCGGCCAGCGTGAGCGCGTCGCGATTGCCGCCGATCGCGAACACGTAAGCGCCGAATTTCGTGTGATAGAGCACGAGGTGCGTGAACGCCCAGGCGGCCAGCGCGCAGACGATCGGAAACGGCACGCCAAGAATCGACATCGCATAGAGTTGCGCCACCGCTGGCGTCACGACCACGACTGCGTTGCCGTCCGTGAGCACCAGCGCGATGCCGCGCGCGATGCCCAGCATCGCGAGCGTGACGACGAACGGCGGCAAGCCGAGTTGCGCGATGAGCACGCCGTTCACGCCGCCTGCCAGCACGCCGACGGCAGCCGCCGCGAGCAGCGCGGGCACAATGCCCGCGCCCAGCGCGAGCGCCTGCGCGAACACGACGCCGCCAAGACTGAGCACCGCGCCCACGGAGAGGTCCAGCCCTTCGCTCAAGATCACGAGCGTCATCGGCATTGCGATCACAATGAGCATGGCGATTTGCAAGCCGATGTCCGAGACATTGCCGCGCGTGGCGAACCCCGGCACGCCAATCGCCGCAAGCACCGCGAGCGCGACGCTGACCCATACGACGGACGGCAGCGGCCGGCGCCGCCGCCCGCCCGATTCGATTCGCAGTGCTTGCTTTACAAAATTCGCTATCATCACGCCTCCTCATGCATGGCCAGGGCCAGAATGTTGCGCTCGCTGAGCCGTTCTTTCGGCAGCTCGCCCGAGATCGCGCCTTCGCGCATCACGTATGCGCGATCGCACACGTGCACGATTTCCGAAAGCTCCGAGCTGATCAGCAGCACTGCGGCCCCCTCTTCAACGAGGCGCTCGATCAGCGCGAAGATTTCCGTTTTCGCGCCGATGTCGATGCCGCGCGTCGGTTCGTCGAAGATGAAGAAACGGCAGCCGGCGCTCAGCCATTTGCCGATCACGATCTTCTGCTGGTTGCCGCCGCTCAGGTACTGCGCGCGCTTGCCCGGGTCGCCCGGCGCGATCCGCAGCGTCTCAATCAACGTGCGCGTCGCGCGCCGCGCCTGCTCCGCCTGGTACCAGCCCTTCGGAAACAGCCGCCACAGGCTCGCGGCCAGCAGGTTCTCGTGCACCGAGCGCGTGAGCGCGAGGCCTTCCTGCTTGCGGTTCTCGGGGATCAGGCCCACGCCGCGCGCCGCCACCTTGTGCGGGCCGCCCGTGACCTGGGCGCCGAAGATCTCGACCCGGCCGCTCTGGATCGGGTCCGCGCCGAACACGGCCCGCACGACTTCCGAGCGCCCTGCCCCCACGAGGCCCGAGAGCCCGACGATCTCGCCGCAGCGCACGTGCAGGTCGACGCCATTCACGCCGCTCGCGGTCCGCAACTGCTTCACCTCCAGCGCCATCTCGCCCGGCGTGCCGACGTAGCGGCGCTGGTAGACGGTGCCCACCTGGCGGCCGACCATCAGCGCGATCAACTCGTCCGGTGTCGTGTCGGCGGCCATCGTCGACTTCACGAGGCGCCCGTCGCGCAGCACGGTCACGCGGTCGCCGAGGTCGAACACCTCCTTCATCCGGTGCGAGATATAGACGATCGCGACACCCGCATCGCGCAGCTTGTGCACGACCGCGAACAGCGCGTCGGCTTCGCGGTCCGAGATAGCCGCGGTGGGCTCGTCCATCACGAGCACGCGCGCCTCGTGCGAGAGCGCCTTCGCGATCTCGACCATCTGCTGCTGCGCGACGCCCAGCTCGGCGGCCTGCATGCGCGTGTCGTACGCGAGTCCCAGTTGGGCGAGCGCGGCCGCTGCATCGGCATGCATGCGGCGGTGATCGACGAGGCCGAGGCGGTTGCGCGGCTCGCGCCCGAGATAGATGTTCTGCGCGATCGAGAGATGCGGGACGAGCGAGAATTCCTGGAAGATCACCGCGATGCCGAGGCGCTTCGCATCGGCGGGCGAGGCGATCGAGACCGGCTCGCCGTCGTAGAAAAATTCGCCGGCGTCGGCGCGGTAGGCGCCGAACAGCACCTTCATCAGCGACGACTTGCCGGCGCCGTTTTCGCCCAGCAGCATGTGCACCTCGCCGGGATACAGCGCCAGATCGACGTCCGTGAGGGCGCGCACGCCGGGAAAGCTCTTGCAGATCTTGCGCAGTTCGAGCCGCGGCAAGGAGCCGGCCGAAGTCGTGGTTTCCATGGTTACCTCTGCAGTGCGAACTAGATGTTTCCGATGCACGGGCGACACGCGGACGATGCGCGCGTGTCGCCAGCGTATCGTCAGGTCAGTTGCTGACTACGTCGCCCCACTTGGGACACTGCCGCTGGTCGCCCGGCAGCTCGAACGGCGCATAGTTGGTCTTGTCGATCACAATGCCTTTGATCAGGATGTTCGACGGCACGGGTTCCTTGCGCAGTGTGCGCACCGCGGCCATCGTCGCGATACAGCCCATCTTGAAGCCGTTGAATTCGGCGGTTGCAAGCAGGCGCCCGTCCTTGATCGCCTTCACCGATTCCGGCACGCCGCCAATGCCCACGACTTTCGTGTCCTTGCGGCCGGCCGCTTCGAGCGCCTCGATCGCGCCCATCGCCATCACGTCCGCCGCCGCCAGCACGCCATCGATCTTCGGATTCGACTGGATCAGGTTCTCCGTCACCTGAAGGGCCTGGAGGCGCTGGTAATTCGCGGGTTGCGACGCAAGCAGGTGCACGTTCGGGAATTCCTCGAGCGCCTTCTTGAAGCCGCGCACGCGCTCGTCGCTCGTGGTCGACCCGCGCACGCCTTCGAGGATCACGACGTTGCCCTTGCCCCCCATGCTCGTGAACAGATAGCGCGCCACGTCGTGGCCGAGATCGAAATCGTCCGCGACCACCACGGAGGCGAACTTGCCGCCAGCGACGCGATCGTTGTAGTTGACGACAGGGATGCCGATCGCGTTGAGCTTCTCGATCTCCGGCACCACGCCGCGCGGGTTGACGCCCATGAACAGGACCGCGCCGGGCTTCTTGACGCTTACGTCCTCGAGCTCGCTCAACTGCTCGCCCAGGTCGTTCGGGCGCGTGGGCGCATAGTGCGTGACGGACACGCCGAGCTGCTTCGCGGCCGCATCCACGCCCGCATGCACGAGCGCGAAGTGCGGGTCCACCTGGTTCTTGTAGAACGCAGCGAGGGTCTCGCTCGCGGCGAATGCGCCGCCGCCGCTGGCGAGGCCCACTGCGGCCACGCCAGCGGCCATCATGCGTACGGCGTTCCACCTGCCCAGTGCTGCCTGTTTCTGTTTCACGTTCGTCTCCTTCCACCTGTTCGCCGGCTCTTCCCATGCCGCCGCGCGCGCACCGGCGAGCGCCATGCCTGGCGCCGCCGGCTCGTCGAGCAGCCCGATGTTATGCAACCGTTTGCATCCTTCGACGCGTGCCGGGCTTGCTCGCCCAGCGTTTCGCATCGCTCTGTTCCGCACGCTTTTCGGTCTGGTTCGTGTGCGACCTTGCATCCGGTCAGACTCTATGCAAACGTATGCATATGCTACTGCCGAACAATTTGTTGTCAATGCGTACTTGCCGCTGAAAACACTAGGGTTTTCCACTGCAACGTTGAAAGCAACCCTTTGCATCGATAGAATCGGATCACACCCAGCGACCCATTCCATGACCACAAAATCCGATACGCGCACCGTGACCCGCGTGACCATCCGCGAGGTGGCGGCCGCCGCCTCCGTCAACGCCTCGACCGTCTCGCGCGTGCTGAACCCGGCAACGCGCCACCTGATCGGCGACGAGGTCGTGCGCCGCGTGCTGGCGGCGGCCAAGGCGCTCGGCTATCGGCAGAACCGTCTCGCCGCGGCGCTGCGCGGCGGCCAATCGCGCGTGATCGGCGTGTGCCTGCCCGATATCGAGAACCCGGTGTTTCCACCCATCGTCTGCGGCATCACCGAAGCCCTCGCGGCCGAGGGCTACGGGGTGCTGATCGCGAACATCGTCGGCAAGATCAAGGAGCAGGAGCGCCAGGTCGAGCAAATGCTCGAGCGCCGCGTTGACGGGCTCGTGCTGGCGACGGCAGCCCGCCAGGATCCGCTCGTGCGCCGCTGCATCCTCGACGGCGTCCCGCTCGTGCTCGTCAATCGCGGCGAGGACGGCGGCCAGGTGCCCGAAGTGGTCAACGACGATTTCCTGTCGATGCGCCTCGCCGTTGCGCATCTCGTCGGGCTCGGCCACACGCGCATCGCCCACCTCGCGGGTCCGCAGCGGCTCGCGACGGGCCTCTCGCGGCTGCAGGGCTTCCAGATCGCCTCGCAACAGCATGGCGTGGCGGGGAGCGTGGTCGTGGAGGCCGCGGAATTCACGCGCGAAGCGGGGCGTGCCGCGTGCGAGCGGTTACTCGACGCCCATCGCGACGTCACGGCGATCGTCGCGGCGAACGACCTGATCGCGCTCGGCTGCTACGAGGTGTTCGCGGCGCGCCGGATCGCGTGCCCCGGCGCCATTTCCGTGATCGGCCACAACGACATGCCGCTGCTCGACATGCTCAATCCGCCGCTGACCACGCTGCGGATCCAGCATCGCGAGATGGGCCGCCAGGCGGCGCGGCTCCTGCTCGGGCGGATCGCCACGCCCAGCGCCGCGCCGCTGCGCATCACGCTGGCGCCGGAACTGGTGATTCGCAGCTCGACCGCGGCGCCACGCGCGGTTTCGCGCAAGACTGCTGGAGTTGGCGCCGCCTGAGGGCGCCATTTGAGTGACCTTGCCCTGGCTCGACGAATCCTTTGACTGAGGCAATCAGGCCGCTTGTTCTCGCTGAGCGGCGGCGCATTTGCCCGCTCACGCCGGTCGCGGCCCCGCTCTCACGCCCTGGTTCGCCAGCCAGTGGTTGGGCGCCCAGCCCACATGCGACTTGAAGAACGTCGAGAACGCGCTCGGCGTAAAGCCCAGCTCGCGCGCCACGGCCGAAACCGGCATGCCGAGCGCCAGCGCGCCCATCGCGGTGCCGGTCAGCACGGTCCGGCGCCAGCGGCCGGCGCCCACGCCCAGCTCGTCGACGAAGAGCCGATGTAGCGTGCGCACGCTCACGCAAGCGCGGGCCGCGAGGGCGTCGAGCCGCGTGTCGCGGCCGGGATCCAGGATCATCGCGTCGCAGAGCGCGGCGATACGGCTGCTCGACGACGGCATGTCGAGCGCGATTTCCCACGCGCCCTCCCGCACCGCCGCCTCGAGCTCGCCGAACAGCAACGAGGCGACCGCCGCCGGAGCACGCGCGAGCGCCTGGCTCGCGCTCTCGGACAAGAGCGACGTGAGCATCTCCGAACAGCGGGCGATTCTTGCCGAGTGCACGGGCCCATCGCTCACCGCAGGCGCGATGCGCAACTCGCGCAGCGCCGCGCCGTAAGGCACGTACATCCGGTGCGCGATGGAGGCAGGCAGCCAGATCCCGCCGCCGAGCGTCACGCAATACGCGCGGCGCGCGCTGCCAATCCAGACGCCACCGCTTTGCACCTGCACGAAGCGGCCGCCGGTATCGGGCGCGATGTCGTGCCGCGTGCCCGGTCCGAGCCGCAGGTCCGAGAGCCGGCAAACGTCGTCGCTCATAGGCAACGAACCCGGCAACGCACCAGGCAACGGAATGGGCGACGAACTGGGCAACAAAACGGACAACCCAGCGTGCAGCACCGGCGCGTCATCGGCCAGCGTTACCGCGGCTCGGGCCGCAGCAGCGGCATCGCGAGCAGGACCATTGCGGGCTGGCTTGAGCGGTTGTGCAGCGCGCGCGGCTCGCCGGGCGCGAGACGGCACGAATCGAAGCGGCGCAACGCCAGTTCGCCCTCGTTCGTCTCCACCCAGACCTCCCCATCGAGCACCACGTAGTGCTTCTCGAGAAGCGACGCGCTCATCGACGTATGACCGCCTGGCTCGATCGTCGACACGCCGAGCCACAGCGACTCGGCGGGCCCGGCCTCGTGCCCCTGCAGGCGCACGCAGCGCATCAGAAAGTGCTCGCTGGGGAAGTACTGCGGCGCGTCGCCAAAGCGCGTCACGTTCATGGCTTGAGCACCACGCGGCGCGACGCGCCACGATAGACGGCCTGATACGCGCGCGCGGCTTCGTCGAGGCCGAACACGTGATCGTCGTCGATCGGGAACGGCTTGAGCACCCCGCGCTCGAACGCGGGCAGCAGCTTCTCGAGAATCGCCGCGCCTTTTTGCGCGTCGAGCGCAAGCGTATCGATGCCCACATACGTGTGCTGGCCACGATAGAACGCGAAGATGTCGAACGGCACCGGCCGCTCGATGGTCGAGATGAAGATCTGCGTGCCGCACACCGCCATCGCCTGATTCGCGCGCTCGAAGTACGGACTGCCAACTGTGTTGTAGACGATGTCCGCGCCGTGCCCGTCCGTTGCTTCGCGCACGACTTCATCGAGCTTCGAGGCCGACGCGTCGATCATCAGCACCTTGTCGCTCGCATGGCCGATGTACGGCTCGCCGTCGCGCGCGACGCCGATGACCGTCGCGCCCGCCATCGTCGCGAGCTGGATGGCCGCTTGCCCGACCTTGCCGTTCGCGCCGAGCACCAGCACGACGTCGCGCCGCCTGGCGCCGCCGGCGCGCCGCAAGCCCTCATAGGCGGTGATGAACGGCACGCCAACCGCGCCGGCCTCGTCCATGGTCAGGTTGTCCGGCTTCTCGCGCACGCTGTGCGCGGGCACCACGAGGTAGCGCGCATGCGTGCCGTCGCGCCGGATTCCCAGCTCCCCGCCGCAGCCCCACACCTGTTTGCCGAGCAACGCCGCCGGGCCGTCGATCACGCGGCCCGCGTAGTCGCGGCCCGGCGTGCGCGGCCAGACGGCATGCGGCATCAAGCCCAGCACCGCCTTCACGTCGCTCGGATTGACCGCCGCACTCGCGACCTCGATAAGGCATTCCCCTTCGCCCAATACGGGCTCGGCTTGCACATCGAGGTGCAACGCCAGCGAATCGATATCGCGGCTCTTTTCCAGAACGCGCACATTCTTCATCTTGTGGTCTCGTTGGTTCATATACACACGCAATCCGCCGCCCTTTATGCGAGCCCCAGCATGTCGCGGGCCTCGCGGCTCGTGGCCACCTCGCCGCCGAGCATCGTCACGATCTCTTTCGCACGCGCGACCAGCTGGGCATTGTTCTCGGCAAGCACACCCTTGGCGATATACAAGTTGTCCTCGAACCCCACCCGCACATGCCCGCCCGCCAGCCACGCCTGCGCGACCATTGGAAACTCGAAGCGGCCGACCCCGAACGCGGACCAGATCGCCCCCGGCGGCAGCAGGCCGCGCGCATAGAGGAGCGTCTCGGGCGAGGCCGCGAAGCCGTACTTCACGCCCGTCACGAAGGTCCAGAGGCCGGGGCCTTCGAGCACGCCGTCGCTGATCAGGTCGCGCGCCAGATGGATATCGCCGGAATCGAAAATCTCGAGCTCGGGCTTCACGCCCGCCTCGCGAATCACATGGGCCATGCGCGCGACGTTCTTCGGCGTGTTGATGACGACTTCGGCGCCGGAATTCATCGTGTTCAGGTCGAGGCTGCACACGTCGGGCTTCAGCTCGAGAATGTGCTCGACGCGCTTTTCGGGCGGCAGCAGTGTCGTGCCGGGCGCGGCGATCTTCGGGTCGTCCTCGCTCGGGATGAAGCGGCCGCCGGGGCCGGTCGTCAGGTTGATGATGAGCGCGGCGTCAACGGCGCGAATGCGCTCGATGACTTCGCGGTAGAGCTTCACGTCCATCGACGGGCGCCCGGTTTGCGGATCGCGCACATGGATATGCACGGCGGCGGCGCCCGCGCGCGCGGCCTCGAGCGACGCATTGGCGATCTGCTCGGGTGTGACCGGCAGGTTCGGATGCTGGTCCGGCCGCGTGATGTTGCCGGTGACGGCACAGGTGATCAGGGTCTTGCGTGCATGCATGTCGTGGTTCCCCGCTACGGTGTTCAGTTCAGCCGCCGGCCGCCGTCGACGACGAACGTCACGCCGGTGCTGAAGGTCAATTGCGTCGCGCAGGCCTCGATCGCGGCGGCCACGTCGTCCGGTGCGCCGATCCGGCCGAGCGGCGTCGTGGCGGCCGCCTTGTCGTTGAAATCGTCGCTGCGGCCCGGCACGAAGCCGGTATCGACCACGCCCGGCGAGACGTTGAGCACGCGAATGCGCGGCGCGAGCGCGCGGCCGAGCGAGGCCGCCATGATGTCGAGGCCCGCCTTCGCGGCGCAGTACGCGATATTGCTGCCGGCGCCCGTGGTGCCCGCGATCGACGACACGTTGACGACGAGGCCGTCGCCGGAGGCGTCGAGCAGCGCCCGGAACGCGCGGATGGCCGCGAACTGGCCGCGCCAGTTGACCTTCATGATGTCGTCGATCAGTTCGTCGGTGAGCGCATCGAGATCGGCATGCCGGACCGCCTTCGTGAACCCCGCCGTGTTCACGAGGATGTCCGCGCGCCCTTCGCGTGCGCGCACGTCTGCGGCGAGCGCATCGAGCGCGGCGCTGTCCGTGATCGCGGCCACCGCGCCGCGATGCCCCTCGCCCGGCAACGACGCTGCCACGCGCCGCGCCTTCTCTTCGTCGTGCTGGCCGACCACGACCACGCGCGCGCCGGCGCGCGCGAAGCGCATCGCGGTCGCGGCGCCAATTCCCCCGGTGCCGCCCATCACGACGGCCACTTTTCCCTGCAGCAAGCTGGACACAGTCAAACCCCTCGTTACTGGATGGGCGGCGTCGGGTACGTCGGCGTCCCCTCGGCCAGGATGAAATCGAAATCGAGCGTGTAATACGCGTCGCGCTGGTCCCCATGCGGGCCGGTGCCGGCTGCGTGCTGCTCGAACTTGCCAATCAGGCGGCGGTTCACGCCGAACACGACATCGGTGTCCAGATGCTCGGAATCGTCGGCGAACACCTGCGAGACGAGCGTGGCGTACCCCTCTGCGAAGACCGCGAAATGCAGGTGCGCA
Source organism: Paraburkholderia silviterrae (assembly GCF_004353915.1). Taxonomy (GTDB): domain Bacteria; phylum Pseudomonadota; class Gammaproteobacteria; order Burkholderiales; family Burkholderiaceae; genus Paraburkholderia; species Paraburkholderia silviterrae. Next base: position 24,034 of record NZ_SMRP01000006.1, read on the forward strand.
GGGCGATACGGATGGCGCTGCTGGGCCGCGAGCAAGGCGCCGACCGGACCGTCGGTGGGCACCGGATAGCCGGCCGGGCGCACGCTGCGGAAGCTGAGCGCGCCGTCGGCGCCCGTGCGGAAACGCCCGCGCAGATTGTGCTCGGGCTGGCTCTCGTCCTGGTTCTCGTAGAGGCCGACCGGCGAGGCCTGCCACACGTCGACCGTCGCGTCCGCCACCGGCCGGCCGCTCGTGTCGAGCACGCGCGCATGCACGAACAGCGGCGCGCCCGGCGAATCCTTGCACGCGATGGACTGGCCGTTCTCGTACTCGGGCGAGCCGCCGCGATAGAACGGCCCCAGCAAGGCGCCCGGCGTGCGCCCACTCGCGTCCGCGTTGTTCATCAAGGCAACCAGCGTCGAAAAGCCGAGCACGTCGGCCAGCAGCACGACTTCGTTGTGCCGGTCGTTGCACGCCTGCCCGACCGCGCGCACGAACGCGAGCCCCTGTTCGAATTCCGCGTCGGTGAGGCGCACGTGATTCAGGAAGGCATGCCCGTATTCGACGAGTGCGTCGACGATTTCCTTCAAGCGCGGGTCCCGCGTGCCGGCCATCGCCGCCTTGACGATTCCGGTGACCGTTGCGGCGTCGTCGATGACGCTGTCTGGCCGAAGCGATTCAGTCATGAGATAGCTCCAATGCAACCGTTTGCATAAAGTGATGCAAATATACAGACTGCCCCGGCCCGTGGAAAACCTCGTTAACCCTGAACTACGGGAGAAATTCTCGCTTGGGGCCCGATACATTCAAGCAAACGTATGCATAAAGCGGGGCCATATGCTGCAAGATCGGGCCCCGGAGGCGATGACAGGCAGCGCCGGGCTCAGCGCATCACTGCCCCGCAGGCAGCGCGCCACTGCCGGCCTGGGCGGCATGCGCCTTGCGCTCGGCGCTCTCCAGATTCTCCGGATAGTCGGTCTGCTTGCCGCCGGACATGTGATAGCCGTTCTTCTCGAGCGTGCTCAATTCCGCGTTCTTCTTGGCCCGCGCCGCCTTGCGCGCGGCCTTGCGTTGCGCCTTGCGGACCTGCTTGGGTGTCGACGCACTTGTCGGCACGGACGCGGTTTGCGCCTCTTCCTGCGCGACGGCCGCCTGAGATCCAGCCAGCGCCAAGCCGGCCAATGCCACTACCGCCACCACTGCCGGGACCACGCGATTTCGAATCATGTCCAGATCTCCTTCTTGATTGTTGAGTGCTGCGTTGTTGATTATTGATGGCTCATTGCCGGTTACCGGTCGCGCTGGCGCCGCAGCGTCAGGCGATCGTCGAACCAGTCGCAGATCTCGCTGAGCGCCGGCTCCTGGCGGTCGAGTTGAACGTGGGACGCGCCGCCTTCGGACGCGCGCCAGATGCGCAGCGTCTTGTCTTTCGAGCCGATTTCCTCGAGCAGCTGGGTGACCTCGGCAACGGGTGTCTGCATGTCGCGCTCGCCTTGAACCAGCAGGATGTCGCAGGTGATTTGCGATGCCACGCCCGCCAGCCTGAACGCTTCGAGCTTATGGAAGGCCGAGTCCCAGTCGCTCGCGCCCATGATGCGCAGGAAATGCTTGCTGGTCGTGCCGCGTGGCGCGCCACGGCCGGCCTCGCGCACGCCGCCCCCGGGCGTATAGCCCGTGCGCCGCACCCAGCTCGCGTGATAGTCGTAGATCGCGGACCAGGCCACACAAGCCTTGATGCGCTTCTCGAACGCCGCCGCGCGCGGCGCATAGTAGCCGCCGAGGCTCACGCCAATCAGGCCGATGCGGCTCACGTCGATGTCGTCGCGCGTTTCGAGGTAGTCGCACACCGTGCCCACCGCGGCCTCGGAGTCGTGGCGCGCGGCAAGCTGGTGCAAGCGCAGCGTGGCGCCCTGGCCTGGCCCGTCAAAGGCGAGGCAGGCCATGCCGCGCTCCGCGAGCGCCTGTGCCACGTAGAACATTTCTTCCTTGGTGCCGTCGAGGCCATCGGTGAGGATGACGACCGGCGCTTTGCCACGCACGCCGCGCGCGGGCACGAAGTAGGCGGTGAGCGATGCGCCTTCGAACGGCAATTCGAACACTTCGACACGCGGCTCCATGAGCGCCGCGCCCTGTGCGAAGGTGGCCAGGTGGCGATCGAATGTCTGGGGCGCGCGGGCGTCGTCGGGGTCGAGAAACGCCTCGGCCCACTGGTAGTAGATCGACGCACGCATGAAGGCATGGCGGGCGCTCACGTCATGGCCGCGCTGCGCGGCCTGCTCGGCCTGCCCTTGCACTTGCTCGCCAAGCCCCATCCACGCCCGGTACCAGGCATCGATGTCGCCATCCGGGTCCACGGCCGCCGCTTCATGCAGCCCGCTGCACGCCCAATCGATTTCGCCGAAATTCGCGCCGCTCGCGAGCGCACGCATGACGGCAAGCGACCACATGTAGTTGTTGGGAAAATACTGGAACATTCAAAACTCCGCGGAAGCCGATTCGAGGTGACACCTTAAGTTCAGGGGCATGACTCGCCTTAGCCGAATTGCCCCGTCACTTACCAGCGAGTCCGATCTTTTCGGAATTCCAGCTTGTGCGGCGAGCTCGCGCATTACGGCGAGTTCGCGCCTTAATTATTCTTAAGGCATCCTGAAGCCACCGGACGACTCTCGGCGAGATACCGGTGCACGAAGGTGACGGCCATCGCGCCTTCACCGACTGCCGAGGCAACCCGCTTGACCGAGCCGGCTCGCACGTCGCCCGCCGCGAACGATCCTGGCACGCTGGTCTCGAGAAAGTAAGGCCGCCTGTCGATCGGCCACACGGTATCGAATGACGGATGTTCGTAGAGGTCGCTGCCTGTGACGAGGTAGCCATTCGGGTCGCGGATGATGTGGGTGTCTTTCGCCCACTCCGTGTTCGGCGAGCCGCCGATGCAAACGAAAAGATGACCTGTCTTGACCACTTCGCGCTCGCCGTTCAGAGACTGAATCTCGATGGCCTCGAGTTTTCCGTCGCCATGCAGCGCGCTCACGGATGACTCGAACCTGACCTTGACGTTGGCTTCGCGCTCCAGACGCTCGATCAAATACTGTGAGAGCGTGGCGGCCAGCGACGCCCCTCTCACGATCATCGTCACTTCGCTGGCATGTTGCGCGAAGTGCATGGCGGCCTGCCCCGCGGAGTTCCCGCCACCGACGATGCACACCGGCTGTCCCATGCACATGGGCGCCTCGCTCGCGCCCGCGCCGTAAAAGAGCCCCGCGTTCAGATATTTATCCTCGTGCGGCAGGCCGAGGCTCCGATATTCGATCCCCGTCGCGCAGATATTCGATTTCGCGCACAGGATCGAGCCGTCGGCCAGATCGACGCGAATCTTGCCATCGACGAAGGTCGCATGAACGCCTTCACGCATCATCAGCAGCTCGATGCCGAATTTCACCGCCTGTTGACGGGCGCGCTCGGCAAGCTCCGCGCCGGGAATGCCCTGCGGAAAGCCCATATAGTTCTCGATCAGCGAACTCGTTCCCGCCTGGCCGCCAACCGCGTTGCGCTCGATAACGACGGCCCTCAAGCCTTCCGAGGCCGCATACACCGCGGCCGAAAGCCCCGCAGGCCCCGCCCCGTAGATCGACACGTCGTACTCGCGCAAGCGTGGCTTGGTGACCCAGCCCAGTTTCGCCGCGATCTCGGCCAGCGTGGGTTGCTGAACGCACGTGCCATCCGGAAAGAGCACGACGGGCAAGCGCATGTCGCGCAGCGTCTCTACGCCGAGCTCGCGCATGCAGTCCCGGTCGGACGTCATTTCGCACCATTCGTATTCGACCACGCCGCGCTTCAGAAAGTCGCGAATCTCATAGGCCTCCCGGCTGTGCGGCAGCCCTATTACCTTGACGTGTTGCGACTGAGCCATAAGCGCCTCCTCATGGGCAGCGAATCGTTCGCCGCGCTGCCAGCGCAGCTGGGCTGACCCACGATTCGCCCATCTGCTGAGCACTATGGTGGCTCGTCGAGGCTCATAGAGGAAGCGTCCGTTGTCGCCATTAATAACGATTAAGAATCGGGCGCCGGCAACACTGCATAATGGAATAGCCCTGTCATGCCTGAACGGAGGGGTTTTCAGTTCTCTCGCCCATTCGCTCACCAAGGGAGTCAACGGTGACCACGACCTGTACCCATCTCAGTCAAGCACACATCCTGCATACCCATAAGGACTACTGCGAAGAATGCGTCAAGTCCGGAGGACATTGGGTCCATTTGCGCCTATGCCTGATATGCGGAAAGGCCGGCTGCTGCGACTCTTCCCCGAACCGGCATGCCAGCAAGCACTTTCACGAAACCGGCCATCCGCTCGTGCGCTCGATCGAGCCTGGCGAGCGCTGGGTCTGGTGCTACGTCGACAACATGCTCGTGGGTGAGATCGACTCGCAACCATCCAGCGGGCCGGCCAGCAACGAAGCAGAAAAATAGATTCAACCCGCCGCCTGGAAAAGCGCTCGTACATGGATACCTTGCTCTCGATGCGCGTGTTTTCGCGCATTGTCGAAACCGGCAGCTTCACGCGTGCAGCCGAGCTGACCGGCTTGACGACGCCACGCGTTTCCGCGCTGCTTGGTCAACTCGAACACCACCTGCGCTGCCGCCTGCTCAATCGCACCACGCGCCGCGTCTCGCTCACCGAAGACGGGAGCGCCTACTATCAACGCTGCATCGCCGTGCTGTGCGAAATCGACGACATGGAAGCGTCGCTCTCGCGCGCCAAGATCGCACCCAAGGGAAAGCTCAAGGTCAACATGCCGCCCGCCATGGCGAAACCGGTCGTGATTCCGGCGCTCCCGGACTTCGTGGCGCGCTATCCCGAGATCGCGATCGAGATCAGCATGACCGACCGGCAAATCGATCTCGTCAGCGAAGGGGTCGATTGCGTCGTACGCGTGGGTGAACTCGCGGACTCGGCCATGGTCGCAAAGCGCATCGGCAGCATGTCGACCTGCACGTGTGCCACGCCCGCGTATCTCGCGCAGCACGGCGTACCGGTGACGATCGACGACCTCGCGCAACATACCGCCGTGCACTACGTCTCATCCGATACCGGGCGGCAGCGCGCCTGGGATTATCTGGTGGACGGCAAGCTGCGCACGGTGCAGATGCGCGGCGCCGTTGCCGTCAACGACGCCGACGCGCAAACGGCCTGCGCGCTCGCGAGCCTCGGTCTCGTCAAGACGTCGCTCTATCTCGTCGAATCGTTGCTGGAGGCCGGCACGCTACAAGAGGTCTTGCAGGATTTCAACGTCGCGCCGCGGCCGGTCTCGGTCCTTTATCCCCCCAACCGCCATATGCCGCAGAAGCTCAGGATATTTGTCGAGTGGCTCACGGCGCTGTTCGCGGATATCCCCTCGCTGCAGGGCAAGCGCCGCGCGTCGAGCCCTGCCGAAGCACACGACGCTTTAGCCGAAACCGCGCTTTAAGGCCTGTTCGCGTGAATAACAGGCCCTAGCGCGCCAGCGTCAGCTTCACGGCGAGCCCCGGATGGTTGTCCTCCAGCCGGAGCTCGCCGCGATGCAAGGTCGCCACCCCTTTGACGAGCGCCAGCCCCAGACCGACGCCCGGGGTTCCGCGGCTCGCGTCGCCGCGATAGAACCGCTCGGTTGCCTTCGTCTTCTCCGAATCGGGCACGCCTGGGCCATCGTCCGCGACGACGACTTCAACCAGCCCAACGTGGTCGCTCACCGAGACAAGGATCTCGGTCTGGGCGAACTTGATGGCATTGTCGATGAGATTGCCGACGGCCTGCGCGATCAGCAAGGGATCCACCCATGCCGGCAGGCTGTCCGCGCATGCCAGCGTCAAGGTGAGGCCACGCAGCTCGGCCAGCGGCTGATAGAACTCCACGGCCTCCGCGACGATATCGGCCACGTCACTCGTCACGAAGCCGGCTTTGCGCACGCCCGCATCGATTTCGGCGAGACGCAGCAGCGCATTGAAAATGCCGATGACGCGATCGATGTCGGCCAATGCGCTTTCGAGCCGTTCGAGCGTTTCTCCATCGACCTTCTTCTTCAGGTCGAAGATCATCACCTCCATTCTCGCGCGAAGCTCGGCAAGCGGTGTGCGCAGATCGTGCGCGATCGCGTTCGACGTGTTGCGCACGCTGTTGATCATCTCGATGAGCGCTTCCTGCGCCACTTCGCGGCTGCGCACTTCTTCCTGCAAGCGCACATTCTGCGCTTGCAGCGCTTGCTGCAAGCGCCGCAGCTTCAGGTGCGTCTTGACGCGCGCGAGCAGTTCCTCCATTTGCAGCGGCTTGGTCACGTAGTCGATGCCGCCAACGTGGAAGCCCGTCGTCTTGTCTTCGGTCCGTGACAGCGAGGTCATGAAGATCACGGGAATCTCGCGCGTGGCCGGACGCTCTTTCAACCGGCGGCACACTTCGAACCCATCGATCCCGGGCATCATCACGTCGAGCAGGATCAAGTCCGGACACACGAGCTCCGCGCGTTCGAGCGCTTCCTCGCCGTCGCGCGCGATGGAGATGCGCAGCCCGTTGCCTTCCAGAAAGTCGACTACCAGGCCCAGATTCGAGGCGGTATCGTCCACGACCAGAACGAGCGGGGGATTACTGTCGAACTCGTCTGCCATGCCAACTATCGTCCATTCAATTGTTGCTCGATGAAGGAGAGCAATTCCCGAGTTTCGAAATTCTCCGCCAGCCGGCGCACCTTCGATGCAAATTCCTGATAGCGCCCGTCGTCGTCGAGCAGCGCATCGGCATGGCGCATGACATCGCGCATTTGCCCTCGCAACGCCAGACGATGCAGCATGGCCATGTCCTCGTGCCCCGGCACCACCACCCTCGCCGCGGCTTGCGGTTCGCTCGCGCCTTCCGGCGGCGGCGTCGAGTCTGCGCACATGTGCACCTGCGCCGCGAAATCGCCTGGCACGTCGAGATCGAACCAGAACCGGCTGCCTCGTCCGTATTCGCTCTGCACCTGGATTTCGCTGCCCATCAGCCGGACCAGCTGCTGGCTGATGGACAGTCCCAGCCCTAGCCCGGCGCTGCGCCGTTCGCTGTCGCCCGCCTGCTCGAAGGGCTGAAAAACACGTTCGAGTTGATCGGGGGCGATGCCGAGGCCCGTGTCGCGCACCTCGAAACGCAACGTTCCCCGGCTGACCTGTTTCACCGCGAAGGTCACTTCCCCTTCGTCCGTGAATTTCACCGCATTCGAAAGCAGGTTGAGCAACACCTGGCGCAGGCGTTTTTCGTCGATTCGAATCATGCCCGGCAGGCAAGGCGAAATCATGCACGTCTGCGTGAGGCCTTTCTCCCGCGCGCGCACGCCAACCATCTCGGCCAGCATCTCGAGGAACGGCGCGAGCAAGATGTCGCTCAGTTGCAGCTCGACCCTGCCCGCGCCGATGCGCGAAAACTCGAGCAAGTCGTCGATCAGCGTCACCAGGTGCGTTCCGCTTTGTTCGATGACCGAAACATGCGAGCGCTGCCGCGCGCCGAGTTCGTCGTCGCGGCGCAGGATCTGCGCGTAGCCGAGAATGCCGTTCAGCGGCGTCCTGAGCTCGTGGCTGATATGGGCGAGGAATTGATCCTTGGCCTTGTTCGCGGCTTGCGCCTCGTCGCGTGCGATGCGCACCGTGGCTTCGAGCGCCCTGCGCTCGGAGATGTCCTGCAAGATCGCGATCGTATGGTGCACCTGGTCGCTGGAATCCCATTGCATCGCCACGCAGACATTGACCCATACGCGCGAGCCGTCGCCGCGGATCAGCAGCTTGTCCTCGGTGTAGTGCGCGATTTCCTTGTCGAACAGCTGCTTGAACCGGCTCTCGCTGCCGGGCACGAAGCCTTCCTCCGTGACGTCCCTGAACGTCATCGTCAGGAGTTGCTCGCGGGTATAGCCGACGATCTCGCAATAGCGCTGATTCACGCGCAAGAAGCGCCCATCGATACCGCAGTGCGCGATCCCGACTGCCGCATTCTCGAACGTGCCTCGAAAGCGCTCTTCGCTGGCGCGCAAGGCCTGCTCCACGCGCTTGAGCTCGGAAATGTCCACCAGCGTGCCGCTCACGCGCACGGGCGTGCCCAACGCGTTGCGCTGCGGTGTGCCGCGCGTGAGCACCCAACGGTATGAGCCGTCGCGGTGCAAAACCCGGTGCTCGATCTCGAACACGCCGCCGGCATCCGCGCAGTTTCGTTTGAACTTCGCGTCGAAATGGTCGCGGTCGTCGGGGTGGACCATCTCCATGAAACGGTCGAAGCCGCTCGCGGCGGCATGCTCGCCGTAGCCAAGCCATTCGCGGATATTCCAGCAGCGCAGCGTCCCCTGCCGGCCCGCCACGCTCGACGGCTCCAGCTCCCAGACGCCCACGTTCGATCCGCGCATGGCAAGACCGAGACGCTCGTTGGTTTCGCGCAGGATTTCCGCCTGGGCCGCGCGCCGCGCCTCGGTCGCGTCGCGAATCACGAGCACCACGCCAACGACCTGCCCCGCCTCGTCGACGATAGGCGTCACCCGGTTCTCGACCGGCAATTCGCGGCCCTGTCTGCCCACTAGCCGGATCCTCACGGGCGAGCCAGCCGACATGACATTGCGCAGGACGGCGGCCCCCACGTCGCCCAAGGGCATATTCGTGTCCTCGTCGATCAGCACCAGCACCTTTTCGAGCGGCTGGCCCACGGCCTCTTCCCGCGCCCATCCGGTCAACGCCGCGGCCACGGGATTGATCAGCGTGATACGCGAATCGCAATCCGTCGCAATCACGCCGTCGCCAATACTCGCGAGCGTGACGGCATAGCGTTGCTCGCTCTCGCGCAGGCGGCGCTCAGCGCCGTGCTTGTACAGCGCCATTTCCACGACCGTGCGCAGTTGCTGGTCGTCGAAGGGCTTGAGGAGATAGCCGAACGGTTCAGTCACGGTCGCGCGCCGGACGGTTTCCTCGTCCGCGTAGGCCGTGAGAAACACGACGGGCAGATTGAGCGCGTCGCGCAACTGGCGTGCCGCGTCGATGCCGTCCAGCTCGCCTTCGAGGCGCACGTCCATCAGCACGAGATCGGGCAGCGCCCGCGTCGCCATCTGGATCGCTTCTTCGCCGCTCGCGACGCTGCCCACGACCGTGTGCCCACAGCGCACCATTTGCTGGGCAATGTCGCGCGCGACCACCCGATCGTCTTCCACTATGAGTATGCGTGCCGGCGCCATGTTCAAGTCTGCCCGATTTTCAGAGTTTGAAATGGATGTCGAAGCTCGTGCCGGTGTCGCGGCCGAGAGCGATCGTTGCGTGGAGCTGGCGCGAGAGGTCGGAAACGATTTGCAGTCCGAGCGATTCGGCCTGCTCGATCGAATACTCGGGCGACAGCCCGACACCGTCATCCGACACGCTCAACCTGCACGCGCGCTCGCCACTGGACACCAGCTCGACACGCAGCCGCCCGCTGCGCCCCTGCGGAAACGCGTGCTTCAGCGCGTTCGACACGAGTTCGTTGACGATCATCCCGCATGCAACCGCCCGATTCATGTCGAGCTGCACGTCGTCGACGAGCACGTCCAGCGACACGTCGAGCCGGCTCAATTCATAGGCGCGCGAGAGATGCGCGCAGAGATTGCGGATATGGGGCGCCATGTCGATACGGGCGAAATTGCCGGCCCTGTAGAGATTTTCGTGAACCATCGCCATGGAGCGCACCCGGTTTCTGCTGTCGAGGAAAAGCTCCGCCACCGAGGCGTCGTCAACGCGCGCCGCCTGCAGGCTGAGCAGGCTGCTGATCAACTGCAGATTGTTTTTGACCCGATGATGCACTTCATGCAGGAGCGCCTCCTTCTCTTCGAGCAGCGCCTCGATCTCCTCCAGGCTGGCATTTTCGATCGAGATCGCGGCTTGCGACGCGAGCAGCTTGAGCACCGCCATGCGCGAGGGCGTGAAAACGCCGGGCGCCAGTTCGTTCTCGAGATACAGGGCGCCGATCAGGCGGGTCTGCTTGACGAGCGGCAGGCACAGCACCGAGCGCGCGTGCCTGCCGATGAAGTACTCGTCGGCGGCAAAGGGATTGTCGATCGAGGCGTCGTCCACGAGGACCGCTTCGTGCGTGCGCAGGCTGTGATGGAGCATCGCCAGCGGCACCGCTTGCGGCGAGCCCGGCCGGCGGCCGACCTCGACCGCACTGCCCTCGCGCGCGGCGCTCGCCTCCGCCTCGATGCAAAGCTGCTCCGCATGCGGCAGGACCAGCACGGCACGCCGCGCGCCCGCGTGCTCGAGCACGATGGACATCAGCGTATGCATGAGGCGCTCGAGCACGCGCTCGCTCGAAATGGCCTGCGACGCCCGCACGACCGTCTCCGCGTCCAGCCGATTCGCCACCGGTCCGTGCGGCGCGCTCCCCGCGTCTTGCACGGCCAGCTCGGGGTGGCGCGCGTCGAGCGAGCGGACCTTGGCCATGCTCCCCCAGCTCAGGTAAGCCTGCCGGGCATTGCGCAAATACACCATGCCTATGGTCGAAAACCCGCGTTCCAGGTAGAAGCGCGCCGCCAGCTCGTTGGCGAGTCCCTCGATATGCCGCAGCCGCTGCTCGCGTGCCTGCTCGATCGCACGTTCATAGAGACGCATCGCCTCGAACTCGCGCGACTGCGTGCGCGCCCGTTCGGCGTCGACCAGGGCGGCACGCGAGGCGAAGTTCGCGGGGCCATGCCCGGCCCAGCCATGCAGCTTCTCGATGTGCTCCGCCAGCGCCGCCTCGTTGGCGGCCTGCTGGTCCGGCGCCAGCGCGTCATGGCTTTGCAGGCGCGTGAGCGCGGAAAAGAAATGGTATTCGGCCAGCTCGAAGTGGCCCGACGACGTCCATAGCAAAGGCGCGGCGCGTTCCCCCGACTTCAGCGCACCGGCAATGTCGCCCGCGAAATACTGCGCCTCCTGCTTGCGTATCCAATACCAGCACGCCGCGATGGCGAGCGCCGGATTGCCTTCGAGATGCTGCTCGAGCGCGCGCTCGCTAGCATGATCCGCCTCGGCGGAGCCGAGCCAGGCCGGCAATCCCCGCAGGCCGCGAATCAAGGACAATTGCGCCGTCATGATGTCGACGATCAGCCCGAATCCCGCGGCCCGCACGATGCGCAGGCGCTCGACGGCCTGGTCCTCGGCCTCGGCCAGCGGCTCGCCCGCTGCCAGCAGGCTTGTCACCAGACAGCAGCTGCTGAAGCCGATATAGGTGAGGTCCCCGCTTTGCTGCGCCGCCTCGAAGGCGCGCCGCAATAGCGGCAGCCCCGCGTGCATCGGCTGTGTCCATGGCATCACGTGATAGGCGAAGCACATATACACGCGGGCCCGGAAGCGGGCCAGCTTTCGCTCGTCCACGAGCGCGAGCCCCAGCCTGCCGAATTCGAAGCCCGCGCGGTAGTCGCCGAATATCGGGCCGGCCACCATGCCGAGGTAGGCAAAGCCCAGCGAGGAGGCGTCCGCATTGCCATGCTCGATACTCAGGTTGGCCATGCGGGCCAGCACGAGGCAAACGAGGTTCTCGTCCGTAAAGAAGGCCGGCGGCAAGACCGCGGTCAACACGTTGAGCGTTGCCTCCAGCGCCTCGTTCTGCAACAGGGGCAGCTCGATGAGCGACGCGATCGGCCGTTGCTGAAGCCGGCCGAGCAGGCTCGCATACTCCGCTTTGGCTGCCTCGCGAGCCGGGTGCGCAACCCACTCGATGCCCACATGGCGCAGATAGCCGAGGCCGATATCGATAGCCGCCTGCATCTGATCGAGCGCCGTATGCAGCGTGACGCGCAGAAATGCCACCGCTGCCCGGTCTGGGATCGTATTGGCGCGTTCGACAAGATCGCGCAGGCGCGCTTCGGCCTGCGTGGCATTGCCCGTGAGGAATTCGCATTCGGCGCGCAGGAGCTCGAGCGAGAATTTTTCGCCGTAATGTGTTTGCCAGGCAACGCTGCCGAGAATATCGCTGCCGACGCTCAGATACGCGAGCGCGGACCCATAGGCGGCGGAGGCTCTCGCACGGCGGCCGGCGCGCAGGTTGAGCGCGACCACGCGCATGCGCACCCGGCTATCGTCGATCACGTGGAGCGCGCGATTGTATTGATTGACGACCTCGAAGATATTGGGCGCCAGCGCCGGGTCGCCGTCGCCTCCATCGAGCCTCGTCCCGATGCGCAAATGCGCTGCCGCGCGCGCCGTCTCGGCGATCAGCGCATAGGCGGCCTCCTGGATACGGTCATGCACGAACGCGTAGCCATCGGCGCGCCGATAGACGATGCCTTGCGCCGCCGCCTGGGCGAGCGCGGCATCGACGGCCTCGGCCGGCTGGCCGCTCACGCGCGCCAGCACCAAGGTCGACACGCTGGCGCCGAGGCACGCGAAATCGGCGAGCACTTGCCGCGTCGATCCGGACAGGCGGCCGAGCTTGCCGACCATCAGGTCGACGACGCTATCGGGAAAGCCGCGCCGCGCGATCCGGTCCGCGTTCCATGCCCATTCGCGGCGTGCCGGATCGAAGGCGAGGTAGCCTTCGTCGGCGAGAATCTGGAGAAACTGCACGGCGAAAAACGGATTGCCCCCCGTCTTGTCGAACACGACCCGCGCGAGCTGCGCGCCATGCTGCGCCGCTTGTTCCGCCGTTTGTTGCGCGGTATGTTCCGCCGTTTGCTCCATCAAGCCGTGCGTGGCGTCGCGAACGAGACGGGCAACGTCGTGCTCGGCGAGCGGCGCCAGCAACACCTCATGAACGCGGACCTGCCCCGCGCGGATTGCGGCGACCACGCGCGTCAATGGGTGCGCGGCGTCGACTTCGTTGTCGCGCCAGGCGCCGATCAGCATCAAATGCTTCACGCCCGGCCCTTTCGCGAGCGCCTCGAGTACCGACGCCGTGCCTGAGTCGAGCCACTGGAGGTCGTCCAGAAACAACACCAGCGGCTGCTCCGCACGGGCGAATGCGCCTATGAATCGCGTCAGCACGGCGACAAAGCGGGTCTGCGCTTCCTGCGGCGGCAGTTCCGGCACGTCGGGCTGCGGGCCGGTCACGCGCTCGAGCTCGGGAATCAGGTCGAGCATCAGACGCCCGAGCGGGCCCACCGCGTCTTGAATGCGCGCGCGCCATTTGCCGATTTCGGGCGCGCCTTCGTCGAGGATCTGTTGAACGACCGTCTGCATGCACTGCGCGATCGTCTCGTACGGAATGTCCCGCTGGTATTGGTCGAACTTGCCCGACGCAAACCGGCCTCCCGCCCATGACATCGCCTGATGAAAATCCTCGACGAGCGACGATTTGCCGATGCCCGAATAGCCGGACACGAGGACGAATTCGGTCGAGCCGTCGCGCGCGACCCGCTCGAAGACGCTCGTCAATGCCTGCACGTCCTTCTCTCGCCCGTACAGCCGGTCGGGAATCAGCAAGCGCTCGTGCGTGTCCGCCGTGCCGAGCGCGAATGGCTCGATGCGGCCGTGTCGCCGGCATTGCTCGGCGCACAGGCGCAAGTCGTGCTCCACGCCGCGCGCGCTCTGGTAGCGGTCCTCGGCGGCTTTCGCGAGCAGCCGCTCGACGATGGCGGCGAGCGGCCCGGCAATCTCAGGCACATGCTCGCTGAGCGGGATGGGGCGCATTGCGGTATGGCAATGCAGCCATTGCGCCGCCGAGCTGGCCTGCCAGGGCAGTTTTCCGCAGAGCATCCGGTAGATCACGACACCCAGCGAATACAGATCCGAGCGCGCATCGGCACGCCGGTTGACGAGCCCGGTGCGTTCGGGCGCGACGTAGGGCAGCGCGTCCGCGAACAGCACGGGCTGGCTGATCGCGTCGCCATCCAGCGCCGAGGACGAAGCCAGGCCGAAGCCCGTGAGCGCAGCCGACCCGGCCTTCAGGTTGACCAGTAGATGAGCGGGCCGAATGTCGTTATGGATGAGCTCGCGCCGATGCAGGGCATCGAGCGCGGCCGCCATGCTTGCCGCGAGCGTCAGTACCTGAGCGAGCGGCAAGCCGTGCGCGTCGATCGAGGACAGGACCGCGCCGCCTGGATCGTCGAGGATCAGCGCCGTGCGGCGTTCTTCCCTCAAGAGCGCAACGGGCTGCGTGAAGCGCGGACTGTCGAGCCGCGCGCGCAGCCCATAGGCGTTCTCGAGCCATGCGAGGGCATCGGCGGAGGGCTGGCTGGCGCAAGGACTCACCAACAGACGTGTTTTCGCCGCCTCTCGCGTCGTGATTCGCGTCGTGATCCGCGAAAGGACGAAGGCGCCGTCGTCCCACAGCGTTTGAGTTGTCGATTCTTCGAGGTTCATGACGGCAGTCGTATCCATGCGCAGCTTCACGAGCAATGGCAACTCAGGTGTCGGCCGAAAGCATGTATCCGGCGTTTCGCACGGTACGCAGCAGCGAACGGTCAAAGCCCGCATCGATCTTCTGGCGCAGCTTGCTCACGTGCACGTCAATCACATTGGTCTGCGGGTCGAAGTGGTATTCCCAGATATTCTCCAGCAACATCGTGCGCGTCACGACCTGATCGGCATGCCGCATCATATATTCGAGCAGCTTGAACTCGCGCGGCTTCAGGGCAATCGCCTTGCCGGCACGCGTCACCCGGCGCGAAAGCAGATCGATGCACAGGTCGCCCACCTTGAGCGTCGTCTCGAATGCGTCGCTCTGCGAGCGGCGCATCAGCACTTCGAGTCTGGCGAGCACTTCGCCGAAAGCGAACGGCTTGACGACGTAGTCGTCGCCCCCGGCTTTCAACCCGCGAATGCGCTCGTCCACGGCGTCGAGCGCGCTCAGGATCAGCACCGGCACCTTGCTCGCCGTGGCCCTGAGCGCCGCCACGATGCTGAGCCCGTCGACGCCGCCCGGCAGCATGCGGTCGAGAATGATCGCGTCATAGGCGCCGCCCATGGCCAGGTACATGCCGTCGCGGCCGTTATCGGCGAAGTCAACCACGTGTCCCGCCTCCGCGAGCCCCTTCTTCAGGAAGCTCGCGACCTGCTGGTTGTCTTCCACTAACAAGATCTTCATCTCAGCTGCTCACGGTTCCCGACCTTCCCGACCTTTCCGACCTTCTGGATATGCAAGGAGCGCGGCGCGTATCACCCTGTCCCCCCACCCCTGACAAATAGCCTCCAATTATCCGCCCACAGACCGCGATCCGTTTTTCGCGGCTCATTAAATTTAATTAATGTTCGCCGCGGCGCCGGGCTTCAAAGCGACTTTTCTCGCGCCGGCCCTCGCCAGGCGGCGCCCGGAAATACTCCGGCAGCGGCAGGTTAACTAAAGTTAATTTGGGGGTAACGGGGGGATAACACGGCCTGGCTATGATCCATTCCAGCACCGTCCCCGCGCGACCAGAACGCCCATGTCACAACCGATTGGCGCGCGCAGCCCACCGATCAACGTCGGACGAGACAGCCATGAATCAAGCAACAGCCGACTCCCCAACGTTCGCGTCCCGCGCGCAAATCATCCCGATTGGTGAATGCGAGGTCGATCTCGGCGGGCGCGCCCTGCGCCGCGGCCACCACGCACTCGAGCTCGGTTCGCGCGCGTTCGACGTCCTCGCGACCATCGCCCTGGCGGGCGGCAGGCTCGTGTCGAAAAGCGAGCTCATGGAGGCCGTCTGGCCCAATACGGTCGTCGAGGAAAACAATATTCACGTGCAGCTTTCGGCGATCCGCAAAGCGTTGGGTGCCGACCGCGAGCTAATCGTGACGGTGCCCGGACGCGGCTATCAACTGGCCGTATCCCGCCGCGACACACCGCGAGCGCAGGTCCCGAGCCGGCCGCGCGACGCTGAGCCTGTGCCCGGCCTCACGCAGCTCGCCAACGACGCCCTGATCGGCCGCGAAGCGGCAATCGCTGAAATTCGCGCGCTGATGGATTCGACGCGTGTCTTGACGCTCGCGGGCGCCGGTGGAATCGGCAAGACATCGCTCGCGCGGGAAGTCGCGCATCGGCTTGCCACTGAGAAGGCGCTCGACGTCCGCTCGGTCGAGCTGGCCGCGCATCGCACGCGTCACGCCGTGATCCAGGCATTCGCCCATAGCTGCGGCCTCCAGTTCGACGAGCGTAATGAGCCCGATGCCCGGCGCCTCGCGCAAGCGCTTGCGGCCATGCCAGGGCTGCTGGTGATCGACAACGCGGAGCATGTCATCGCGCACGTCGCCGAGATCGTCGGGTTGATCGGCCGTGCCGCCCATTCCCGGCTCCGCATGCTCGTCACGAGCCGGTTCCGCTTGCGCGTGTCTTTCGAGGTCGTCTACCGTGTCGGTCCGCTGGCACTCCCCGATGCGGACAGCGACGCGCAAACCACGCTCTATTCGCCCGCCGTGCGCCTTTTCCTGCGGCGGCTGTTCTCGAACGGACAGCATGTCGATATGAACGGCGAGCGGCTGAGCGTCGTCAAGGAGATTTGCCGCCGCCTCGAAGGCGTTCCGCTGGCACTCGAGCTGGCAGCAAGCCGTGCCTCCGTGCTCGGCCTCGAAGGGATCCGCCAGGGGCTCGACGAGCCTTTGCTGTACCTCGGCAGCGGCTATCGAACGGCTCAGCCCAGACATCAGAACCTGCGCTCCACGCTCGACTGGAGCTTCGATCTCCTTAGCAATCGCGAGCAGACGGTGTTCAGGCGCCTTTGCATCTTCGACCGTCCCTTCTCTCGCGTGGCCGCTTGCCAGATCGCAGGCGATGCGGCGCTCTCCAGCACAGCCGTGATGGACTGTGTCAGCGAGCTCGTCGACAAGTCGCTCGTCGAGATGCGATTTGACAGCGTGGAGCTGCAATACGCCTTGTCGGCGCCGGCACGCGCATTTGGGCGCGAAAAGCTGCTGGCAGCCGGTGAGATTCGCACGATAGCCGAGCGCCACACGCTTTATGTCGGTGGGCAGTTGCTCGCCCTGCCCACCGGCGCGGCCGCAGTGGATAGACGTCCGCTCACGCGCGCCGCGCAGGTGGTTCCCATGATGGGCGTGTAGGCGGGTAAACACCGACGCGCCGTGGCCCGCGTTGATGCCCCGATCCCCTATAATTTATCGATCGACCATTATCGCCCGCCAAGAGACAACGCATGCCACCGCCGAAGCGCCTTGCAACCGGTCAATCGCCACTGGCCGAGCGGAAAAAGGACACACCTGCCGACGCCCATCCCACTGCCCGGCGGCTGGCCCCCGAAGAGCGCGAACAGCAAATCGTCGACAAGGCGATCGAGCATTTTGCAACGCATGGTTTTTCGGGCAGCACGCGCGAACTCGCAAAGCAGATCGGCATCACGCAACCGCTGCTATACCGCTATTTCCCCAGCAAGGAAGCGCTCATCGATCGCGTATATAGCGAGGTCTACCGGTGGGACCCGGCGTGGGAGCGGCTGATCGCCGACCGCAGTGTGCCTCTGCGAGAGCGTCTGTGCGCTTTATACACGGCCTATTCTCACGTGATCCTGCAACGCGAATGGATTCGCACCTTCATCTTTGCGGGTCTCACGCGCGAGGGCATCAACCGGCGCTATCTGGACAAATTACGTGAGCGCATCTTCCGCCCGGTCATGGCGGAAATACGCGATGCCTATGATCTCCCGATACCCGCCACGGCCGCTGCGAAGGAAGCCGAGCTCGAACTGATCTGGAGTTTGCACGCGAGCATCTTTTATGTCGGCGTGCGCAAATGGGTATACGGCCTGCCCGTGCCGAAGGATCTGGACGCGCACGTGGCGCTGCAGGTCGACGCCTTTCTCAATGGCTCGCCGGCCGCGCTCAAAAGTCTGCTGGCGCCCGCCGCGCGCAATTCAGCCGCAAAATCGCGCGCCTCCTGAAAGCCGGCCGCGAGCATCGACCCGGCCGAGATCGTCAAGCGCGCGCACATCACCGCCGAATAACCGGCGTTTCTCGGCGTGTCGGCGATCCTCGCGGAGCGCCTGTCGAGCGCCCCAGGCCGTGGCGCCGGGAACGACTGACGCACCCCGCTTAACGCAGGAGACAAGTTGCGCACCAAGGCAGATTTCCGTCGTAATTGACCACATGGCGTTTCACCATGCGGCTATAGTGGCATCTACCCCAAGCACTTCGGATTCTTTGAATATGTTCTCCGCGGCAATCTTCGACATGGACGGGCTACTGATCGATTCGGAGCGAACGATCATGAACACGTGGATAGCCGTCGGGCAGGAAATTGGGGTTCAGATCCACCCGGTCGACTATGCCGAGATCATCGGCAGGTCGCTGCCTGAATGCCACGCGATGCTCGCCACGATGTTCGGCGCCGAACCGCTCTTTCAGGAAGCGCTTACGCGAGTTCGGGAGCGCTTGCACTCTCCAGCGACGCCACCGGTGTACCCACTGAAGGCGGGAGTACATGGCCTGCTGAGCGCGCTGGCCAACGCTGGAATCCCGTGCGCCGTAGCGTCGTCATCGAGCGGGCAGGAGATTAGAGCGCGGCTTGCGCGGGTCGGCGTGCTCGACTTCTTCGATGCGGTTGCCGGGGGCGATGAAGTCGCCCGAGGCAAGCCAGATCCGGCCGTCTATGAGCTTGCGGCTTCGCGTCTGCGCAAATCGCCGGGCGATTGCCTGGCGTTTGAGGATAGTGAGAACGGTGTGCTGGCCGCCCATCGCGCGGGGATACGCGTCGTAACGGTGCCCGACCTGAAGCAGCCGACGCAAGAGGTCATAAGAGTGAGCATGACAATGCTTCAGAGTCTCGATCAGGCGCTCGCGTGCGTGTCCACGTGGTTCGGCATAGAAGCGCTTCCCGCGTGAAGGTATCAATCGGCGAGCGGTCGCTTGCCGTCCAGCAAGCCTCGCTGCGGCAGCTTCACTAGCCGTGTCAATGTGTGCTTTCGCGATCGAGGCCAATGCTTACGGGCGCAATCTTCCAGATCCGTTCGCAGTATTCGCCGATCGCGCGATCCGACGAGAACTTCCCCGAGCGCGCCGTGTTGAAGATCGACATGCGCGTCCAGCGCGCCTCGTCTTTCCAGGCCTCGCTCACACGCTCCTGACACGCCACATAGTCGGCGTAGTCGGCAAGCACGAGGAAGGGATCGGCGTGCAGCAGGTTCTCGACGAGCGGACGAAACACCTGCGAGTCGCCACGCGAAAAGTATCCGCCGGCAATCAGGTCCAACACGTCGCGCAATGGCGCATTGCCTTCGACATATTGCGCAGGCCGATAGCCTTCGCGTTTGACGCATTCCACCTGTTCCGTGGTCAGTCCGAACAGAAAAAAGTTTTCGTCACCTACTTCTTCGCGGATCTCGACATTGGCGCCATCCAGCGTGCCGATTGTGAGCGCGCCGTTCATCATGAATTTCATGTTGCCGGTCCCGGACGCTTCCTTGCCGGCCGTTGAAATCTGCTCGGACAGATCCGCGGCGGGATAGATGCATTGCGCGTTCTTGACATTGAAGTCAGGAAAGAACACGACCTTGAGCCTGTCCCGGGTGATGGGATCGTTGTTCACGACCTCGGCGATGCCCGTGATCAGCCGGATCATCAGTTTCGCCATGGCGTAGCCTGGCGCCGCCTTTCCGCCAAAGATAAAGCAGCGCGGCACGCTGCCCTGCTCGATATGGCGGCGCAGACGCTGGTAAAGCGTGATGATGTAAAGCGCGTTCAAATGCTGCCGCTTGTACTCGTGAATACGCTTGACCTGAATGTCGAACAGTGCGTCGGGATCCACCATGACATTCGTGACGTGGCGGATGCGCTGCGCCAGCACCTCCTTGTTCGCACGCTTGACCGCACGCCACTTTGCCAGAAACGCCGGATCATCGGCATGGACCTCTAGCTTCCGAAGCCGCGTGAGGTCGGTGACCCAGCCCTCGCCCACCGTTTCGTCAAGCAAGCGGGCCAAGCCCGGATTGCCAAGCAGAATGAAGCGGCGCGGCGTGACGCCGTTCGTGACGTTGTGGAAACGTTCCGGCCACATCTGCGCGAAGTCGCGCAGCACTGTCTGCGTAAGGAGTGCAGAATGTAGCGCTGCAACACCGTTCACCGCGTGGCAACCGATGCTCGACAAGTGGGCCATGCGCACCTTTTTCTCACCGGCCTCGTCAATGATCGACATCCGCGCCACGCGCGCCTCGTCACCGGGATATTTCAGCCGCACCTCGTCGATGAAGCGGCGGTTGATCTCGTAGATGATCTCGAGCGGACGGGGCAACAACCGGCTAAAGAGCGGCAACCCCCACGTCTCCAGCGCTTCGGGCAGGAGCGTGTGGTTGGTATACGCGAGCGTGCGGCGCGTAATGTCCCATGCCTCGTCCCAAGAAAGCAGCCGCTCGTCCACGAGCAGGCGCATCAGCTCTGCGACGGCGATGGCAGGATGCGTATCGTTCAGTTGCGCGGCGAACATGTCGGCGAAACGCGAAACGGGTTCGCCCTTGAGATCGAGCAGACGCAGCATGTCCTGCAGCGAGCACGAGACGAAGAAGTACTGCTGTGCAAGGCGCAAGCGCTTGCCGGCGTCGGGCTCGTCATTCGGATACAAGACCTTGGACAGCGTCTCGGAGATCACCTTTTCCTGCACGGCCTGGTAGTAGTCGCCGGCGTTGAAGTCCTGCAGGTCGAAGGACTCGATCGCCTCGCTCTTCCACAGGCGCAGCGTGTTGCACGTATTGACCCGAAAGCCGGGCATGGGTGTATCGCAAGCCACGCCCTTGACCATGCGCGCGGGCAGCCAGCGCACGCGAAGGCGGCCTTGCGCATCGTGCCACATTTCAGTACGGCCGCCGAACGAGACGTAGTAGTTCAGGTTCGGGCGCACGATCTCCCAGGGATTGCCCTTTTGCAGCCAAAGGTCGGTGACTTCGACCTGCCAGCCATCGCGGATTTCCTGATTGAAGATACCGAACTCGTAGCGGATGCCGTAGCCCACGGACGGAATTTCGAGCGTCGCGAGCGAATCCAGATAACAGGCCGCGAGCCGGCCGAGCCCGCCATTGCCGAGCCCCGGCTCTTCTTCGAGCGCGAGCAGTTCGTCGAGATCCTGGCCGAGCGCGCGCATGGCGGCGCGCGCATTGTCTTCGATACCGAGATTGATGAGATTGTTACCCAGTTGCGGGCCAATCAGAAACTCGGCGGAGAGGTAGCACGCAACCCGTAATTCGCGCGCGGCATAGGTCTGGATCGTCGCGGCCCAGCGGGCCAGCATGCGGTCACGCACGCTATAGGCAAGCGCCATGTACCAGTCGTGCGGCGTCGCAATGCCCGGCGTGCGGGCCTGCAGGCAGATAAGATTGTCGAGCACGCCGCGCCGCAGCGCGTCGATGCTCAGGCCGCTACGCGCGGGCTCGGCGCACGGGTTCGCGCCTGGCGTCGGGGTGATGGTCACAATGCCTCCCCAGCTTTCATCGATTCAGGGACCTGCTCGGGCCGCACCCAGTCCGTGACCTCGTGGCGATCCGCGCAGCCCAGGCACGACGACCTTGTCTTCACGGGCAACCGATTCGGCTCAGGCGGCAACAGGCGCGTGGTGTACCCGCTTGCCGGCATGGTGCCTGACGGTCTGCCGGTGCGCGCCGGACGCCGAAGCTGTCCGGTACGATGCGAGCCGCACCTTGACGCGATGCGAATGCGCGAGTGTCAAACGGTGATGATGCAGCCGGGTGCCGGCGACATAGTGCGGCGCGACAACCGGCGTTTCGTCGCCGTTCAACCATCGCCGTATCGTGACGAGATCGGCCGAGCGCCCCCACGAGGTTTGCGAGCCGAGCAGCGCAATCATCACCTGACCATTCGGCATGTTCGCATCGACCACGATGCAGCGCCCCGCCTCGCGGATATAGCCGGTCTTGGCGACCCGCACGTCCCAATCGGGCGAGCGCACTATCGGGTCGGTGTTGTGATAGAACCTCGTCCTTGTGCCGATCGCCTCCTGGTACCGGGGCAGCGTCGTGTATTCGCTGATCAATGGATAGTGCGCCGCGGCGTCCGCCATCTTCACGACGTCGCGCGCCGTCGAGCGATCGTCCGGCGAGAGCCCGGTCGGATCGTCGAAGTGCGTATTGGCCATTTGCAGCGCGCGCGCCTTTTGGTTCATCTGCTGGATGAACGCCGGCTGGCCGCCCGGAAACGCGCGCGATAGCGCGGACGCCGCGCGGTTCTCGGACGCCATGAGCGCAAGGCGCAGCATCTCGCCGCGTTCGAGCGACGCACCGATCGGGATGCGGGACCCCGAGTGCTTGAGCCGGTCGATGTCGTCGTCGTCGACGCTCACCGTGTCGCCCAGCGACTGGCCGCTGTCCAGCACGACCATCGCCGTCATCAGCTTGGTGAGCGATGCGATCGGCTGGACGTCGTCGGCGTTCTTTTCCAGCAGGACTTCGCCGCGCCCGACGTCGTAGACAATTGCGCTATGTGAATAGAGGAATGGCGTTTCGGCCCGCGCGACGAACGGCGCAGAGGCGAGCAGGAGCGCGCTGATGACTTTTTTCATGGCGTTTACACCGTGCGACAGCGATCAGACAATGACCGGTCCCACCTGCAGGATTGTCCCCAACAACTAAACTGTAGTTGCTCGTTGCAGGAATGAGTGTGCGAAAGAGGACGGAATTTTTGTCCCTGGCGGTATGCCATCCTGGACGCATTGCGCTGTGCGACGGGTAATCGACGACGGCCATGGCGGCAATGGAGCCAGGAGACAGACCAATGCCAGGACGAATCGCATGGGCACGCGCTCTGCTGCGCCTTTGGGCCGTGGCCACACTGTTCTGGATCGTCGGCACGCTATGGTCGGTCGTGGTTCCTCATTATTTCGCTGCCCCGCTAACGCCCAGCGCGATTGAAATTCAGCGGGCCGTCCAAACGCAGCTCGACTGTCTCGGCGATGACGATGCCGGGAGCGCGGTCGAGCCGCCGCTTCAGTCCAAGTGCACCACCAGGCCGCCTGGTCGAGACTCGCGCCTCGATATCGCCATCCAGACCGCCAGCGACGGCTCGCTGACGTTTGCCCTCGGAGATGGCGAGCGGATTGAGGGGCTGCCGCGCAACATCAGCGCGAAGGAAGTCGCGGACAAACTTCACCAGCAGTTCGCCGCGGACGACCTCAAGACCACGTACGAACCCATCGGCCGCGATGCAGCGCTCGTCCTGGCGCCGCCGTTCGCCGTGCTTTTTCCAGGGCTTGCGGCCGCGTGGGTGCTGCGCAGATTCTTGCGACACAAACCGGACAACGAGGGCGTGGGTAAATGCTCCTAGTTCAGACGCCTGCGCGGTTGCGCGTCGAGCCACACCGCGTCCGGCGCACAGCGAGGTCATGAATTCGAAGTTGTAGCGCAACCCTTCCCACACGCAAGGCGGCGGGCTATCGGTTCTGTCTTTCCATTGGGGACACAGCAGGCAAAGAAGGACAACACCGGTTTACGCCCTCAGCGGAGTGTGCAAGTATCCCTCGCAGCGCGTAGCACCGATACGCTTGCTCCCTTGCGAGGTACAGAATGGACTGGAGGTTCTGGAAAACAGAGAAGCGCCCCGAAGAGGCGCGCAACTGGCCCACCGATACACATGAGTCGTTACGGCAACTGCTGGGCATGTACCAGGGCGCGGGAACCCCGCCGTTCGCGCGCTGGGCCGCGCCCGGCATAGCGTTCACACCCGATGTCGAAGCGACCGCCCAAAACGCGGTCAAGGGCTACCAGCTCGCCCTTTGGTTCTGGCTGTTTGCCGAGAAGCACGGCACCATCGCGGCGAGGATGACACGCGAAAGTTTTTGCCTGCTTGCCGATGCGGCGCAGCCGTCGTCGGGGGACGCCATTGATGAGCTCCTCGACTTCGAGAACCGCCTCGCGCATTCCGTGGAGGCCATTTCCACTGAGCAGCGCACCTTCAGGCAGGAAGGCCTGTCCGTGGAGCTCCCGATGGAATTCTTTCTGGCCACCGGCACCCTCAGGCTGAGGCCCGACTCACCTTACGCAGCGAATGCGGACGTCTCCCTGCAAGGCAATGACTACAAGCTGGCAGACTGCTTTCGCCATGCCACCGAAGAAGCGCTAGCGGTTTTCCGGCCGATGATACAGGCGGTCGAATTCGACGCGAAATCGCTGCCCAACTGGAAATGGAGCAGCCGGCCGGGCGCGGCCGAACGACATCTACAGCGGCGCCACAGCAATCCACTCTTCCCGCTGCACCGGCAGATGGTGACGGCCCACGACGTTCATGAAGCGCGTCTTGCCGACAACCAGGCTCTTCAGGACATTCGCCACGAACTCAATGAAGTCAGGCGCGCGTTCTTCGAAAAGCCGCAGCTCCCGTTGAACTGGCAGCCGTACCTCGAAGGCTATCTGGACCATGTCGACAGACTTGATGAGCGACGCCTCGTGGCGGCTGGGCAGAACGCGTCGCTCGGCGACGCGATAGCGGCGTTGCGTGCGGACATCCTGGCGACGTGGCGCGCCGAGATTCAGAAGAACCGGAACAGCCTCGCCGCGCTCGACCAGGACGAAGCGCGCAAGGCCGAACGACGTGCACTGCTGTTCGGATGCGACTGGACCGCCCAACTGTTGAGCCACGGCTCCCTGATACCACCGGAGGAAGTGGTGCCCGCTCTGCTGAGCGAATCTCCAGCTGAGCTGGAGAAGGCGGTGACCGGCCTGCAGGCAGAGCCACGCTTGCATGAGACGCTGGCTCACTGCAGGGCCGTTGCCCATCGGCTCGTGAGCGAGCTTCGCGCGGCGGGTCACAACTTTCCCGATATGACCGACAAGCTTCGCATCCTGGATGGCACGCCGGAACAGCCGCCGGCCTGACCGCGATACCCGGGACGTTCTTTGCATGGCCCGTAGCAAAGGCAATGCCGAAACCCACAACACGAGGAGCGCAGCCATGCACGCCGGACACTTCAGAACCGAGCACGACCTGTTGGGCGATCGCGAAGTCCCCGCCGAGGTCTACTACGGCGTGCATACGCTGCGCGCGATCGAGAATTTCCCGATCACAGGCACCCCGATCTCCATTTACCCGGAGTTGATCAAGGCACTCGCCGCCATCAAGCAAGCGGCCGCACTCGCCAACCATGAGCTCGGCCTGCTCGACAAACCGCGCTGCGATGCGATCGTGGCTGCCTGCCAGGAGCTGATGGCGGGCAAGCTCCACGAACAGTTCGTCGTCGACGTGATCCAGGGCGGCGCCGGCACCTCGACCAACATGAATGCCAACGAGGTGATCGCCAATCGCGCGCTCGAGTTGCTTGGCCACCAGAAGGGCGAGTATCAGCACCTGCACCCCAACGAGCACGTCAACATTGGCCAGAGCACCAACGACGTCTATCCGAGCGCACTGAAGATCGCCACGTGGTTCGGCATAGCCGGCCTCGTGGATGCCATGGCGATACTGCGTTGTGCCTTCGAGGCGAAGGCCGGCGAGTTTGCCGACATCATCAAGATGGGCCGCACCCAGTTGCAGGACGCCGTGCCCATGACGCTCGGCCAGGAGTTCAGCACCTATGCCGTCATGCTGGGAGAGGACGAGCAGCGCCTGCGTGAAGCCGCGATGCTGATTTGCGAGATCAACCTCGGCGCGACCGCAATCGGCACCGGCATCACGGCACATCCGTCTTATGCGCCGGTGGTGCTGCGGCGCCTGCGCGAAATCACCGGTATTGCGCTGGAGACCGCACCCAACCTGTTCGAGGCTACGCAAGATTGTGGCGCATTCGTACAACTCTCCGGCGTGCTCAAGCGTGTGGCGGTGAAACTCTCCAAGACTTGCAACGACTTGCGTCTTCTGGCCAGCGGCCCGCGAGCGGGGCTTGGCGAGATCAACCTGCCGCCGATGCAGGCCGGCTCGAGCATCATGCCCGGCAAGGTGAACCCGGTGATACCCGAAGTGATGAACCAGATCGCCTTCGAAGTGATTGGCAACGACGTCACCGTCAGCTTCGCGGCCGAGGCCGGGCAGCTTCAGCTCAACGCGTTCGAGCCGATCATTGCGCACAGCCTGTTCAAGAGCGTCAGCCACCTGCGCAACGGCTGCCTGACGCTGGCCGAACGCTGCGTCAAAGGCATCACGGCCAATGCGGACAGGCTGCGCGCCACCGTGGAGAATTCGATCGGCGTGGTGACGGCGCTCAATCCGTACATTGGCTACGCGAACGCGACAGCCGTCGCGCAAGAAGCTCACGCCACCGGCGGCAGCGTCTATGAGATCGTGTTGCGCAAGGGATTGCTGACGAAGGAGCAACTCGACCGGATCCTGCAGCCCGAGACGCTAACGCGGCCGGCACCGCTGGACGTCCTCGTGAAGCCGCAGTGAGTGCCCACGCAGCAACTAATGAATGAACGCGTAATCGTCACCGAGTGGCGCTTCGTACCCGGTGCCGAGACCGGCTGAATTGAGCGTGATGGCCGAGCACGTGGCCGCCACGCGCGTCGCGGCGCAGTTGGGCTGCGCGGGGCATCGCACTTCGGAGCAGCGCATCGCGGCCGCGATCGCGAAGGCGCGCGCGAGCCGCGCGGCCCCGCTCGTGGCGAACGGCGCGCACGCGCTCGTGGGCGCGATGGGCATTACCGCCGAGTTCGATCTACAGCTCTATACGCGACGGTTGCATGCGCAACGTCTTCAGTATGGATCGGAGGCGTACTGGGACGAGGTGGTCGGCACCCATGCCATCGAGCAATGGAGCAATGTCGCCGCAGGGGTTGTGAGTATTTTTGATGGGCTCGAGCAAAGAGCGGCGCCGCTCATGTGAACGGCCTCCACGAAGGTCGCGTCGATCCGCATCGACGCGACCCGGCTCCAGGTCGAGCGCCCAGCCAGCCGTCGCGCTGCCTGCGCCTCAACGTTGCGCTTCGCGCGCCGCCTGCTCCTGCACGGTCAAAATCGCCTCAGGCACGGCCTCGAGCCGTTCGACGGGGATCGGATCACCGCTTTCGTCGGAGTAGCCGTAAGTCCCCTCGGCGATCTTCTCGAGCGCGCGCTGAATGTCGGCGATACGCTGGTCGTTCGTATTGCGCAGCGCCTGGTTGGCAATGTCCTGCTCCAGTCTCTGCCCTTCGTCTTCGAACTCGTGCGCCTCTTCTCCGTGCTCTTCCTCGAACGTGCGCTCGTTCGCTATGGTGCCCTCCTCGCCGCCCAGCAACTCGCGCTGCAACGCTTCGAGACGCACACGCTGCTTCGCAATGAAGGCTTCGCCCAGACCCGCACTCTGATCAGACATCATGTTCCTCCATCCGGTTACATCGACATTGGGCCTGCCCGACGTTAGCGGGCCAGCCGCTTGAAGCGGGCGCAGAGAGACTCGCCGACATCGTCGTCACTGCGGTAGCGGCATGAATCATGCTTGGCCTCCACGGCCGGGCGTGGACCGATAGTTAATATCGGACGATTCGCGCTGGCATGTGCATTGCCATTGCCTATCTTAAACTGGCACAGCGCTTCGAGCGCAGCGTGCATCGTGGCAAGCAGCGGCGGCAGGCAACGCCCCTGCCGCTCTCCCGCAAACACCGTACATGAGGTCAATCGCCATGTCTCCCAGCACAACGTACCGCCGATTCCAGATCGCCACGACGCTCACGCCGCTCCCGAACAACCGTGGGCTCGCGACGGTCACCGTCACCACCACGGACGCCGCGCGCATCGCCGATCTCGGCACCGACCGGTTCCTGCACGTGGAGCGCTGGGTGGAGTCGCTCGACCCGGAGGCGCTCCAGGTCGTCGTGGATGAATGCAAAGTCGCGATCAATCATTACGCGGACAACGTAGACGACAGTTGAGCGCGTGAGCGAGCCGCCCTCCGTCACGCCCAATGTGCTCGTGCCCTTGCAGACGAGCCTGTCCTGTACGATCTGCCTGGAATTCGCGCGGGATCAGCGCCATCTCGAACTGCAGGGAAAATAATGCCAAACAAGTCTTCCGGTGAGTCCTCACGTACCGCTGCGGCCAGTGGCTGCGTGGAAGTACGCGGTGCGCGCGAGCATAACCTCAAAGACGTGGACGTCTCCATCCCGCGCGACGCGCTGGTGGTGTTCTCAGGGGTCTCCGGCTCCGGCAAGTCTTCGCTTGCCTTCGGCACCATCTACGCCGAGGCGCAGCGGCGCTACTTCGAGTCGGTGGCGCCGTATGCGCGGCGCCTGATCGACCAGGTGGGCGTGCCGGACGTGGACGCCATCGACGGCCTGCCACCGGCGGTGGCGCTGCAACAGCAACGCGGCGCCAGCAATGCGCGCTCGTCGGTCGGCAGCGTGACGACGCTGTCCAGCCTCGTGCGGATGATGTATTCGCGCGCTGGCGCCTACCCGGCGAACCAGCCGATGCTGTATGCCGAGGACTTCTCGCCCAACACGCCGCAGGGTGCGTGCGCGACCTGCCATGGTCTCGGCCGTGTGTATGAGGTGACCGAAGCCACCATGGTGCCGGACCCAACGCTGAGCATCCGCGAGCGCGCAATCGCCGCCTGGCCGCCGGCCTGGCATGGGCAGAACCTGCGCGACATTCTGGTGACCCTCGGCTACGACGTCGACCGGCCGTGGAAGGACCTGCCGAAGAAAGACCGCGACTGGATTCTGTTCACCGAGGAAACACCCACGGCGCCCGTGTACGCGGGCCTCTCGCCCGATGAAACCCGTCTCGCCCTCAAGCGCAAGCTGGAGCCGAGCTACATGGGCACCTTCACCGGTGCGCGGCGCTATGTGCTGCATACCTTCGCCAACACGCAAAGCGCACTGATGAGAAAGCGCGTGTCCCGCTTCATGGAAGGCAGGCTATGCCCCACCTGCCACGGCAAGCGGCTCAAGCCCGAGGCGCTATCGGTGACCTTCGCTGGCATGGACATCGGCGAATTCATGCAAATGCCGCTGGACCGCCTGGCCAGCCTGCTCGAACCCATCGCTCAAGGCGATTTCCGCGCCCATGCCGCCGGAGCCGGCACCGACAAGCAAGCGACCCAGCGCGACCGCGCCGAGCGCGCCGCATCGGGCCGCGCCACGCACGCGATCACACCGGACGTGCGGCGCACTTCCGCGTTATCGGAGGAAAAGCGCCTGGCCGCACAACGCCTCGCCGAGGGGGTGGTCGCGCGGTTGCGCCAATTGCGGGCGCTGGGCCTCGGCTATCTGACGCTGGATCGCGCTACGCCAACCCTCTCGGCCGGGGAGCTTCAGCGGCTTCGGCTGGCCACGCAATTGAGCTCGATGCTATTTGGCGTCGTGTATGTCCTCGACGAGCCCTCGGCGGGCCTGCATCCTTCGGACAGCAACGCCCTGTACGACGCACTCGACACGCTGCGTGACGCGGGCAATTCGGTGTTCGTGGTGGAGCATGACCTTGAGCTGATGCGCCGCGCGCAATGGCTGGTCGACGTGGGACCGGAAGCCGGCGAGCGAGGTGGCCGCGTGCTCTACAGCGGCGCCCCCGCTGGCCTGCGCGAGATCGCCGAATCACGCACGGCACGCTATCTGTTCGACGAGATTCCCGTGCCCGCCAGCCGCGGACGCGCCCCCACTGGATGGCTCGAGCTGCAGCGGATTCATCGCCACAATCTGCACGGCGTGGACGCGCGCATTCCGTTGGGCGTATTGACTGCGGTCACGGGTATCTCTGGCTCCGGTAAATCCAGCCTCTTCGCGCAAGCACTGCCCGAGCTGGTGCTGTTGCATATGGGCCACGAACCCGAGGACGATGCAGCCGAAGCCACGAGCGAAGGTCCGGCCGTGATCGAAACCACTGGCGGCCACCTGGCCGGCGATGTGGATGCGGTGCAGCGCGTGGTGCAGGTGGACCAGAAGCCCATCGGCCGAACCCCACGCTCGAATCTGGCCACCTATACCGGCCTGTTCGATCACGTGCGCAAGCTGTTTGCCGCGACGCCCGAGGCACGCCGCCGCCGCTTCGACGCGGGACGGTTTTCGTTCAACGTGCCCAAGGGGCGCTGCGAAACCTGCGAGGGAGAAGGGTTCGTGAGCGTGGAGCTGCTGTTCATGCCCAGCGTGTATGCGCCTTGCCCGACTTGCCACGGTGCGCGCTACAACGAAGCCACCCTGAAGGTGCTCTGGAACGAGCGCAACATCGCGCAGGTGCTCCAGATGACCGTGGACGAAGCCCGTGACTTTTTCACCGACGAGGACGCGATAGCGCGCCCGCTGCAACTGCTGCGAGAGATCGGGCTGGGATACCTGCGTCTCGGACAGCCGGCCACCGAGCTGTCCGGGGGCGAAGCGCAGCGCATCAAGCTGGCCACGGAGCTGCAGCGCAGCCAGCGCGGCCGCAACCTGTACGTGCTCGACGAGCCGACTACGGGACTGCATGCGTCGGACGCCGACCGGCTGCTGGTGCAGTTGCAGCGTCTGGTCGATGCGGGCAATACGGTGGTGATGATCGAGCACGACATGCGCGCGGTGGCACAAGCCGATTGGGTGATCGATGTGGGACCCGGCGCGGGCGACGCGGGGGGCCGCGTGGTGGCGACGGGCACACCGCATCAGGTGGCGCGGGCGTCGGGCAGTCGGACCGCGCATTTTCTCGCGCAGGAGCTGGCGCGGGCCATATCGAGCAGATAAACCGTGCCGGAACGCGGTGGAAACGGTGGCCGTGGCAGGGATACGAACGCGGGAGAAGAGTCTCCCGCCTTGGGAACGGGCCTACCAGCAGACGCAACGCTGGGCATCGGTGAGCGGCATGGTGGCATCTCCCGGCCGCGATGGTACGAAGAAAAGAGGATCCCGCCAAAAATGCCACCCGGAACCAACGGCTGCACTCGAGGATGCTGCGCTAGAACAAACCGGCCAATGTGGCGCGTATCAGGCGAGCGGGGTGGATGCATACCAGCCGTTCCCAGAGCGCGGGATGAAGCATCGCCAAGGCCAAATGGAAGCCGTACGCGGGAGAGTGAGGCCGACCTTCGGCAATGTGCGATAAAATCCCTCCCCTCCCATATCCCAATCTCAGAGCATTCATGAGGCATATCAAGGGTTTGGATGGCCTGAGAGGGATTGCTGCCCTAATGGTCGTCCTGTTTCACATGGACGCATTCTTCGGAACGGCCTTCTCGTCCACCGGGCAATACACCCAGGCCACGACGGCGTGGCAGATCTACCGGCGCCTGATTGATGGCAACTTTTCGGTTGCCATCTTCTTTATGCTCAGTGGCTACGTCTTGCTGGCGGCCTACGAGAAAACGCTGAGCGCCACATATCTCACTTCGAGCGCCATCAAGCGCTACTTCCGACTTACGCCCATTGTTCTGGCGTCCTGCGTTGCGGCCTTCCTTCTTCAGGGGATGGTGGGTTTTCACAATGTCGAAGCTGCGCAGGCAATCGGCGGTCACCAATGGCTTGCCGACGAATATCGTGAGCCGCTGAGTTTCTTCGGCGCGATCAAATGCGGATTGATCGGCGCCTACGAAGGCAACCTTGCCTATAACGGGCCGCTCTGGACCATACGTCTGGAGCTGCTTGGCTCGTTTCTGCTCTTTGGGTTCGCTGCGCTGTTCTACACCGCGAGGCACTTCCCGCTCTACGTCGCGACGGCCATATGCTTCATGTCCGCACTGTGGGGCGACGATGGGCTTTATCTTTCTCTCTTCCTGCTGGGCGGAATGCTGGTCAAATATCAGCGCCTGCGCCTTCCCTTGATCTGGATTATTCCGGCGCTCGTGCTGGCAACAGAGAACCAGTGGACGCCCGAGGCGCTTTTCGTGTCCTCGCACCTCCCTCTGCCGGTGAGCATCAACGCCCTGTGTCACGGTGCGGCGGCATTCCTGATACTTGCGGTGACACTGAAGTCCGACGCGTTCCAGAGGCTCCTTTCGATTCCCCCAATTGCCTTCCTGGGGCGCATCTCGTTTGCCCTCTATGCCTTCCACCTCCCGATCATGATGAGCATCGGGGCGTGGGTCATGGTGCACGGCGGCGCGCCCAGAACGGCGGCGGTGCTGGCGATCCTTGCGACCTTGGCGGCCTCGTTAATCGTTGCATTCTTCGCGAGTGTGACGATCGATCAATGGTCCCAGAGAATTTCCGGAGCCATCGCGAAAGCACTGGTTAGAGACGATGACAAAGCATCGCCGAGCTATACCAAGGCTGCGGCAAATCAGTG
The DNA here is from genome assembly GCF_004353915.1 of Paraburkholderia silviterrae. Taxonomy (GTDB): domain Bacteria; phylum Pseudomonadota; class Gammaproteobacteria; order Burkholderiales; family Burkholderiaceae; genus Paraburkholderia; species Paraburkholderia silviterrae. Next base: position 56,005 of record NZ_SMRP01000006.1, read on the forward strand.
ACCGTCGCAGTTGCATTCGCGCGTCGCAACGGGACTGCATGCGTCGGATGCCGATCGGCTGCTCGCGCAGGAGCTGGCGCGGGCGAGCGGCACGCCAGCAGTCAAACACGACGCCCGCAAATAGCCAGAACACGGCATGCGGATCTCCATGCGCCACTTCCACCACTCATCGCGCTCGTGCGAGCGCCATAGCGCTTTGCAGCGCACGATAAACGGCATCCACTGAATGAGCGGTCATGCAATCCGCGTGACCATTTCGCCATGCGACGCAGGTCGCCGCGCTACGGCTGCAGCGGCGCACCCAGGACACACGACGGCGGAAAAGCGTCGACTGATCGCGGCACGGCAGGTTCGCCACGCCCAGCGCAACGAACGGCGCATCCTGCCAGTAGCGGCCCGCTCCGTGAATGGCAGGGTTCCCTGGGCCAAACAGCGCGACAGCCGGCACGCCAACAAGACGAGCGAGATGCGCGATACCGGTATCCGGGCACACTACCGCGTGCGCCCCGGCCAACAAGTGCCACATCTCGACCAGGTCCAGGCGGCCCGCCAGATTCAGATGTGCTGAACCGGGAGCCACCTCTGCAACCAGCGCGGCCTCGCCTTGCCCGCCGCTCCAGACGATTGTGTAGCCCTGCGCCTCGACTCGTTGCGCAAGCTCGCGCCAGCGCTGCGCCGGCCAGCGCTTGACCGCGCTGCTTGCGCCGGGATGCAGCACGATGTACCGCCGTTCGCGTAATCCGGCGGGCAACGGTGTGCTCGCCGGTGGCGCCGGCCAGTCGGCAAGACGGTATGGCCGCGGCGCCGCGCCTCCAACAAGCCCCGCCGCGAGCTCTGTCCACGCGGCGGGTGCATCCGGATAAGCAATGCGCTCGTCGACCGGCCAGTTCTTCCATGCCGGCCTGTCACCGCCGTGCGCCACAATCCAGCGGCACCCCGCAGCAAGGGCGAGCCAGCTGTAACGGTTGTCGCCCGCGACGATGCCAAGATCGTAAGGCCCGGATTCGGTTATCCGCTGGACGGACGCGCCGTCGCGCGGATCGAATGCGAGTGCAGTCACACCGAACGGGCGACCCGCATAGAGCGGCGCAATCCCCTTTGGACATGCGAGCACGATCTGCGCACACGGATACTGCCGGCGCGTTTTCGCAATCAACGCGGTCAGCAGCAGCGCGTCGCCGAGCAACAGCTGATGCGCAATAAGAATGCGCGCCGGCTGCGCAGGTTTGCGCCGCAGCGCCTTGAAGACGAGCTTCGGCAACGCGCGCGCGAAGACGATGATCCTGCCGTGAAGTCTGCCCATCCGGTGATTGTGCCAACAAAGCAAATTGGCGGGGAAAGCCGAGTTTTACGCAGCATTACGCGAACGCTGGATCGCATTGAAAGCTACCGTAAATTGGCGTGCCCAATAGCGTCGTCGCCCCTCAGGGATAGTCCGTAAATCGTGAAGGCATGGAAGGCGGCTCAGGTGTCGAGTAGCCAGGCACATTCGCACGAAACTGGTGCAGCAACCCATTGTCGATCCGGCTCACGCCGTTGAGCTGCAACTGCATCAAAAAGCGCGTGCCTGTACTGGGGGTAGTCGTACCCGTGTCGTCGGTGTACTTCTCGAACGCGAGGCTGACCGACCAGCAATCCGCGTCGTACTGGAATCCGGCCAGTCCAGAGATGATCCGGTGACTCACCACGTCGTAGTCGATCAGGCCCACGCCCGATAGCCGGCGCGTGAGCGGCCATTGCAGGGACAACATGATCTGGTTCATCGCCTCGTCGTCGAGCGTCGCGTCCGCCCGGGCGTACAGGTACGCCGCGTTGATCACCCTGCCCTCAGCGGGCTTCCAGCTGAAACCCGTCGTGGCCTGTGTCAGCGCCTCGCTCGACTGATTGTATTCGAGCGCCTGCTCGATCTGCGCGTCGCGGCCAATGTGCAGGGTCGCGCCCAGGATCAGGTCGGCGGGGCCGACCGAAGGCGGCGTGTCGTCCGGCATCGTCACTTGCGGCTCACGAAAGTAGTAATCCTGAGCAATGACGAAGCGCGCAAGCTCCGCACCACTCGCCGTATCGATGAAGCGCGAGGTGATCCCGGCGGTCAGGCGGTTCATGTCGCTCACGCGGTCTCCACCGATGAAGCGGTTGCTCGTATAAATCTCGGCGAGCCCGAAATCCTCGGGCGCCGTGTCGAATATCGGCGCGTAGGTCTGGTTGCGATAGGGCGTGTAGACGTAGTACAGCCGCGGCTCGAGCGTCTGGGTCATCGCGACGCCAAACAGCTTGACCGCCCGCTCGAATACCGCGCCTGTATCGAGGCTCAGCGTCGGCACGTTGTAGTTGAACGTACGCGGCTGCCCTGCCGGTGCGTCGCTGCCGATTGAAGACAAGTCATACGATGCGGCATGCCATTGCACTTTGGGCGTCACAAACCAACCGGGCGCCACGATCGGATAAGCCAGGTAGGTATCGAACGTGACGCGCTGCCCTTCAGTCGAATCGGCGATGGGGATCGTGAAACGCGTGGCATTCACGTCGGCGCCGAAATCGAATCCGTCCACGTTGTAGCGTGTGTATTTCACATCGATCTCGGGCTCGCGATTGTAGGGCGGCGCGCTCGTGAACGACTGCCAGTTCTGCACGCGCGTGAGCACGGACCACGGCCCGTGGTTGAAGGTCACGCCGGCTTCCTGCTGGAACAGCGTCTGCGAACCGTTCACGAAGGCGGTGGCGTCGGAGAGATCCGTGCTCACCGAGGCGTCCGAGACGCGATTGTAGATTGCGTAGGCCGCGAATCCGTCGCCCAGAGTCTCCCGGTGCTGGAACGAAATCGAGTACCGGTTGGTATGGGTCAACGCGTCATCCGGCAGGAAGGCCACCGAAAACGAACCCGCATAGGTCGGACTCAGGTAGCGATACGCGGTCGTCAGCATGGCGCCGCGTTTGCTGAGGAGCCGAGGCGTGAGCGTCAGATCGTAGTTGGGCGCGATGTTGAAATAGACCGGGACGGCAAGGTCATAGCCGTTCGTCGAGCTGATGGAGAAAGTCGGCGGCAGCACGCCGCTACGCCGGTCTCCGTTCATGGGAAACGACAGCCACGGCGAAGCGAAGATCGGCACGCCGCCGAAGAACAGCACGCCATCATGCGCGACACCCTCGTTGGCGCCGCTATCCAGATCCAGCCGCGATGCTTTCAGATACCACGCAGGCGAGGTGCTGCAGGAACACGTCGTGTAGGTCCCGTCGTATATCGTTTCCCGTTGGTCGCCGAGCAGCTCGGCCCGCATGCCGCTCCCGGATCCGTTCGTCACGGTGAAATGCCAGCGCGGCAATGTCATCGTGCCCGTGCCGCTATCGAGCTGGTAGTGGGCCTCTGGACCAATGAACGTATTCCCGTCGTTGGTCAGCTCGACGTGCCCGTAGGCGTCGGCCATGTCGGTATCGGCGTCGTAATGAATCGCATCGGCCTTCACGACCGATTGTGCCCGACGCAGTTGCGCCGCGCCCTTTAGCGCGAGATCCTGGTTCGCCGTGCCCGTTGCCGAGTTGCCTTCGCCAAACACCGCTGGCGCGTGGCCGTCGGTGATCGGATGCTCGTCAAGCTGAGGGGCAAGTTGCAGCGCCCAAGCGTCGTCGGCCTGCGAAGGCGGCTCCGCTGCCCCCTGCTCCTGCGCCTGGGCATAGCCGCGCCCGCCTGGGGGCAGCGAGAGTATCAGATAAAGCGTCAACGTGATCGTCCGCGCCTTGAGCCGGCCGAATCGTGCGGTCGTGGGTTGCAAAGTGAAATGCGCGGGTGCGGGTTGATAAGGCGAAGCAGGCGGGAAGCGCCAGCGTCTTCCCGAATCGCTCTGGGGATCAGAACGATGTCCCGATCTGGAACTGGAACTTCTGGTACTGGTCGCCGGCGTGCCTGACGATCGGCAGCGCGAAGTCGAGCTTGAGCGGGCCGATTGGCGAGATCCATTCGAGCCCGGTGCCGTAGCTGTATCGCAATCCGTTCGCACCGACGCTGTTGCCCTCCGTTCCCCAGACGTTGCCGCCGTCGATGAACGTAAATACGCGCAGCGTCTTGTCGTAGCCCGTACCCGGCAGAGGCATCGTCAATTCGATGTTGCCGACCACCATCTTCGATCCGCCGATCGGATCACCCGTCGTCACGTCGCGAGGCCCGAGCGAACCCGGCTCGTACCCGCGCACAGTGCCTATGCCGCCCGCGAAGTAATTCTTGAAGATCGGATACGCACTGCCGATGCCATTGCCATAGCCACCCTGGAAATTGAGGCCCAGAACAAAGCCGCGTGAAAACGAGTAGTAGTACTGAGCCTGAATATCGGTCTTGTAGTACTGAACGCCGCCCGCAGGCGTGCCGTATTCCGCATTCGCCTGCGCAAAATACCCGCGGCTTGGCACCAGTGCGCTGTCGCGCGCGTCGCGGGACCACCCGATCGTCAACGGCACGATGTTCGAGACCCGGCCGAACGTGTTCACATAGTCGATATAGCTCTGCGGCGTGGAGGCGTCGACGTCCAGGCGGTCCTGCTCGATCCCCAGACCGAAGTACACCATGTCCGCTTCCGAAAACGGAATGCCGAACTTCATGTCCGCGCCGTACGAAATGATCCGGAAGCTGGTATCGGTCGTGCTCGAATAATAGAGCGGCTCGTTCGTGCGGTAGTAAACGTCGGTAATGCGTTTGATGCCGTCGATCGTGAAGTACGGGTCGATCTGCGTCACGCTCAGGGTGCGTGCCGTGGTCGAAGTATTCGCATTGAGCGAAAGTGTGTTGCCGGTGCCGAACACGTTGTCCTGCGAGATGCCCGCGGAGATGATGGGGCCCTCCCCCGAGCCGTAGCCGAGCCCGAGCGAGATCGTCCCGGTGGGCTTCTCCGTGACCTTCACGTCGATGTCCACCTCGTCGTTGGTGCCTTCGACAGCAACCGTCGAGACTTCAACGTCGGTAAAGTAGCCGAGCCGGTTGATGCGGTCCTTCGAAAGCGCGAGCTTTTGCGAATCGAACCACGCGCTCTCCATCTGACGCATCTCGCGGCGGACCACCTCGTCACGCGTACGCGTGTTGCCGATGACGTTGATACGTCTCACATACACGCGACGGCCCGGGTCGACGCGCAGTGTCAGCTTGACCGTGTGGTGCACCTGATCGATTTGCGGCTCCGCGTTGACCGTCGCGAACGCGTAGCCGTATTCGCCCAGTCTGTCGACAAGCGCCTGGGTGGTCGACTTCAGTTTCGCCGCGGAAAAAAGCTCGCCCGCGTGGATGCCGACCAGCTTCTGGAGCCCAACCTCGCGGCCCAGCAGATCACCCGTCAAGCCCACCCCCGTAATGGTGTACTGCGCACCTTCGTGTACGGTGAGCGTCAGATACATATCCTTGCGGTCGGGCGAAAGCGATACCTGAGTCGATTCGATGTTGAACTCCAGGTAACCGCGATCCAGATAGTACGAGCGCAAGTGCTCGAGATCGACAGTGAGCTTGTCCTTCGAGTAAATATCGTCCTTCGTGTACCACGAGAACCAGTTCGGCGTGGACAACTGCATTTCCTCGTGTAACGTGGCGTCGTCGAACAGGTGATTGCCGATAAAGTTGACCTGGCGAATCTTTGCGCTCGGCCCTTCCACAACCGAAAAGAGCAGCCCAACGCGGCTGCGGTCGACCGGCGACACCGTCACGTTGACCTCGGCGGCGTAATAGCCGCGTGTCAGGTACTGCCGCTTCAACTCCTGCTCGGCCCTGCTGACCAGCGATTTGTCGTAGTAGCGTCCAATCGACAACCCTACCGAGTTCAACGCCTTCGTCAGGTTATCCTTGTCGAATTCGTGGATGCCCGCAAAGTCAATTGATCCGACCGCGAGCCGCTCATCCACGTTGACCACGACCACGTCGCCCTCGATCGAGACGCGCACGTCGTTGAAAAAGCCGGTCGCATAGAGCGCGCGGATCGCCTCGGAGGCCTTGTCGTCGTTGAACGTGTCACCGGGCTTGAATGGGAGATTCGCGAACACCGTGCCGGGCTCGATATGACGCAGTCCATCGACGCGGATGTCGCGAATCACCACGCCTGCGGACGTCTGTGCGATTGCGATGACAGGTGCGTTGAGCGAAAGCATCACCGGCGCCGCCAGGCTGAGCCTGGCAAACCAGCGCAGCCTCAACGTGCGCATGCGCGAACCCAATGCACGATCGGCCCAAATGCCGCGGAATTTGGCCATGCTTGCCCGCACGAAGCCACCGCTGGCATGCTCAGGACCGCGCAGACATGTGAAGCCGCGATCTGATGAACCGAAGCATAGCCACCCACTGGAAACGAAGCAGGCGGGAAAGCTGCCGCGTAATGGCCGTGGGAGGAGACGGAGAATCTCGTCCGATACCGCAGTGCGGTCCATTGCGATCGCGTCAGCGAGCGCGCGACCGGCCGCTGTCCAGAGTCGTCATCGACAAGCAGCAGACCGGCTGAGCGAAACTCCTCGTCAGTCGTTTCGGGTGACGAGTTGCTCCACGCACTGGTGGTGTCCAGATAAGTATTTTCCATTGCTCAGGTTCTCCTGAATCAGGCATTGAGAGTTAAATCGGCCAGCCGGAACGGCGCATGCGTTTTTATATTTTTAGTAATACGTATTATTAGGCGTAGAGGAAGCGCATTGCAGGAACAGAAAGACGTGCAACCGGGCCGTGCGTTAGTTGAGCATGGTCCGCTCCCCGGCGGGCGTCGCATGGGGCAGCGAGGAAAGCGCTTCAAACAGGCTGGCGAGGCTGGATGCCGGCAGGGCGAAGGCGGTCCATCCCTTTCCGACGTGACGCAGCGACAATACCGCACCGTCAAAGTCTCTCAGGCGGTCCACGCGCCAGCAAGGGTCGAGTTCCATCGGATACGTGCCTGAGGGAGGGGTCAGCGGACGCGCGGGCTGCATCGCCGCGCGAATATTGGCCAGTTGCTCGATCATCGCTTCAATATCTTGCGCGCCGAGTAGCGACGATTCACCGGCAATCGTGAACCTGACTACGGTTGTTCCGGTTTCGCTAGTGACATCCAGTTGCAGCGCGTGATACATGAGCAAACCTTTCTTCGTTTGACAGCTGAAATTCCAGCCGCATTATGGCGTTCAGACACATACCGTATCGACAGGTTAGTTCATACTGATCGGCGCCAAATTTCATGTTTATTTCCACGCGTTAAAAATCGATGTTTACACAACTACACTCTCAAGCGAGACAGACCGGCCGTGGCCCCGAGGCGACGGCCGGCGGACGAGTCAATCAGAACTTGTGCCGGATGCCCAGACTGACGATATCCTGACTGCTCGTTCCTGCAACGCCATAAGATCCGATCGATGCCTCGGCGCTCGAAACCGTGCCATCGGCGTTGAGTTGCGAGCCGCTCGCATGCTGCCACGCGCCAACGAGATAGACGTCCGTGCGCTTGGAAAGGCTGTAATCGGCACCCAGCGAGATCTGGTTATAGGACGCGTTGGTGTCGCCGCTCGCGTGCGTATAGCTGTAGCCGAGACCGAGCAGCAGCGCCGGATTGACCTGGTAGTTGAAGAAGCCTTGTCCCGTGTTGAAGATCTCCGTCGAGAGGAACGCCGACTGCGCATCGGCCTTGTAGGCCGAATTGCTGTACGACAGCCCGAAGGTGTAAGGTCCGGTCCTGAAGTTCGCAGCAACTCGCGCGATGTTGATCGACTTCGCCGTCTCGTATCCCGAGTTGACGGGGCCGTCGAAGGTGCCATCCGACGTCGACGACCAGCCGGTCCGTACGGCTGCCGTGGTGCTGGTGTTGTCGGCCACGTAATAACCCGCGGCAATGGAGAACGGGCCATTGTTATACGAAGCCGCTGCCGACCACGTCTGCCCGGAACCCGTCTGGCCGGCTACTCCGCCAAACGCGTACATGGCCTCGACCTGCAGCCCCGCATAGTTCTGGGAGACATATTTCACGGCGTTATTGGTGCGCGAACTGTTGTCGTAGTTGTCCACGTCACCCGCCGTGGCAAACGAGCTGCCGAAATAGGCGTCGTCGGTAAGCCCCTGCACCTGATCGACGAGCGGGTCGTACTGCCGCCCGAGTGTGACGGTGCCATACCGATCGCTTTCAAGGCCGACATAGGCCTGCCGCCCGAACAGAGACGACGTGCCGTTGTACGTGCCCATCTGGCCGTTGTTGAGGTTGAAACCGTCTTCGAGCTGGAAGATCGCTTTCAGGCCGCCACCGAGATCTTCAGAACCCTTCAGGCCCCAACGGCTACCCGAAAGATTGCCGGAATAGAGCCCAATCTGGTTGCTGCCCGTAGGCGTGGCGTTGTGCGTGTATTGAATCGATTCGTCGATGATGCCATACAGCGTGATGCTGCTCTGCGCTCGCGCGGCCGCACTGAACATGCCGAGCAATGCCATTGCCGCGAGCGTTTTACCGACCAGTTTTTTCATCTGAATTCTCCACAGATATCGCTCAAATTTAAGTTATCCCGTCGTCCAATTTCTTGTCGCGATCGGGATTCGCCATTAAGGCACGGCGCAATATCTGCTCAGTTGGTAATATGCAACGGCTGTGTTTACCGGCTATTTCGGCAAGGTGTACTCGTAATAATAACGTTGCCTGCGCAGCGAATTTACAAATTGCTTCTGCGAACTGAGAACCCTTGACCTGTTTGCTTCCACCTGATTTGAAATCCTGTTGATGCAAGCGTGATGTGCAAGGGCGCGGGCATCTTGCGAAACGAATGTCAAACACGGTAATGATTACGGATGCCTTGCGCGCTGTTGTGCGCTGGTTAGCGTTATTTTTTTCGGCAGCGATCTCAAGCAAGATCGGCAAGTAGTCGCTGGCTAGCGCCCTATAGCCAGCGACTACTTGAAGAGGAACAACAATCCGCGAAGGAAGGTTGAATCATGTGTGCATCTGCTTCGCGCCGCTCGAAATCTCTCGACCCGGCTGATTCCGCATCCGTTTGCCTCGCTCTTGCACAAGCCTTCCTTGACGACCCATTTTATCGGGCCGTCACGATCGAATCGGCGATCGACGAGGTCCGGCGGCAATGGGTTCTCGCCCGATACTTCGAGCTGGCGATAGCGGAAGGAAGCGTTATTGGCGAGGTTCGGTACGCTGGGACAGACGGCGCCGCCATCTGGATAACCAGCAAGGCCAGCGACGCTGAGGTCGCATTGCAAGGCGCCGCGAGGAATAAAGCCCTCGCGGCACTGCTCGGAGCCAACGGCTATGCAAACTACACCCGAATCTGTGATGCGATGGCGGCGCGTGTTCCCGCTCGTCTAGCCAACGCCTGGCATTTGTCGATTTTAGGAGTGCGACCTGCCGCAAGGGGGCGGCGGCTCGCCCACAATCTGCTCGAATTGACGTTAAACCGTGCCGATCAACATGGCGCCACCTGCTTCCTGGAGACGTTCGATCGATTAAGCCTGCCGTTCTATCATCGACTTGGCTTCGTGGAAGAGAGGCATTACATTGAAGAGATCACTGCCAGGCCGTATTGGATACTCGCTCGCCATGTCGCCTGAAGCAGCAGCTGGAGCTCGACGACGTGGCGCAGCACAGGTGCCTGTGCTACAGCAACGCCCCGGCGTCCCAGACCTGGTCCTTTCGCGCGGCGACGCCGCGGGGCCAACCACGCACCGCGTTCACCTCCCGCAAGTTGCGCGCACTCATCGAGCACATGCAGCTTTCCCTGCTCGTCGGTCCGTGGGACGGCCTCGCGGCCGGCACCAGCACCAGCACCAGCACCAGCACAAACACCGACTTCAATCCCAAAGCGGCCTGAGAGCGCCCGCGCTTTTCTGTGGCGGCGACCGTCCGTTCGGGAAAATCGAACGAAACGTTTCCGTTTCCGGCGCTACCGGATTGCGCATGGTTTTCGTACAGTTGACCATTCAGGACCCAGTCGCGTGAGCGCTGCCGCCGCGCGCGACGGGTCGCCGTACCCGGACGTGCATGCGGGAAGAGAGAGCCATGAGCACACCCTCAGCCACCAGCCTGCACTGGTACACCGCCATCGTTGCCGCGTTGCGCCAATATGTTCAGGAAGACAGAGCACGGCTGCTCCATGTCCTGAAGACCGTGCTCGCCGTGCTCCTGTCCACCGGGATCTCCATGCGCCTCGAACTCTCGGCGCCGCGCACGGCGATGGTGAGCGTCGTCATCCTGATGATGCACCAGCACTCCGGCATGGTCATCGCGCGCGGCTTCTATCGTGGCCTCGGCATGGTCGTGGGCAATCTCGCCGCACTCGTGCTGTTCGCGCTGTTCCCCCAGCAACGTGTGCTGTTCCTCACAGCGCTCGCCGTCTGGATCGGGCTCTGCGTCTGGGGCGCCGCGTCGTACCGCAATTACCAGTCCTATGGCTTCGTGCTCGCCGGCTACGCCACCTGCATCGCAGCGCTGCCCGCCATCGATCACCCCTACGGCATCCTCGACAACGTCGTGACCGGTCTCAGTGAAGTTTCCATCGGTATTCTCTGCGCGAGCCTTGTCAGTGCGATGGTTTTTCCGCAGCATGTGCGCGACATGCTGCTTCGCCTCGGCGTCAGTCACTTTTCGGGCTTTCTCGGATTCGTGCGCACGACACTGACCGGCAGACTCGACCCGCTCGAACTCGGACGGACCCAACTGGCCCTGATCGCGGAACGCGCGCAGCTGGAGAACCTGCGCAGCGCGGCGGTGTTCGAGGACCCGGATCTGCGGATTCACAACGACATCATGACCCGTCTGGCCAGCGAGTTTCTCGATGCCAACACCCGGTTTCATCTGCTTTATCAGTTCCGCCGGCAGCTGCGCGCCAACATGCGCAGCGACCTGGCGGACACGGTGGATGCGCTTTTCGCCCAGCTCGCCGCGCTGCTGCCGGAGCGCATCGATCCCGCACAGCCCGACCTGGAGCGCCTTCGCCAGTTCGACGCCGCGCTCACCGCCCTGCTGGAGCGGCTGCCGGGCCTGCAGGCGGATCAACGCCAGGCCCTCATGCATGAAGATGCGGCCACACAGCAACTCGCCGAAAGCGCGGTCCCCCACCTGGAAAACGCGGCCGCGTCCCTGCGTGCGTATCTGCGCGACTTCATCTCGCTGCGCTGCTCGACTTTTTCGCAGGATTCGGTCCGTGTCCAACGCCCGGTGCGGATCGTGACCACGGCCAACCGGATGGTATCGATGGCCGCGGGATTGCGCGCCACCTGTGCGATCGGCGCCGTCTCGCTGTTCTGGATCGCCACGGGGTGGACAGGCGCCTCGGGTGCGGTCATTTCCGCCGCCATTGCGAGCGCGCTCTATTCGATCATGCCCGCGCCGGCCGCCGCAACTCGCCAGATGGTGGTGGGGTGCGGCGCCGCGTGGCTCGCGAGCCTGTTCTTCAATTTCGCCGTGCTGCCCCGGCTCGACAGCTTCGTGCTGCTCGCGGCGGCCATCGCGCCGTTCATCATGATCGGCAGCTACCTGAACACCTGGCCGAAGACGGCCACCTTCGGCCTCGGGTTCAATATCTACTTCTGCTTTCTCAGCAATCTGACCAACCCGAGCGTCTACTCGCCAACCAGCACGCTGGACGCCGGCTTCTCGGCCATGCTCGGCATCGCCGCGGCCTCGCTGGCCTATTCGGTCGTCGCGCCTTACGCCGGCGATTGGGTGACCGGCCTCTACCTGCGCCAGCTTCGCAAGCTGGTCGCCCATGCGGCATGCGGCGGCCCGCTCGATGGTCTGCGGTTGAGCTTCGACTGCGGCGTGCGCGACTTCGTCCAGCAGATCGGCGCGCGCCCCGCCACGGGGCGCTATAACCAGGCAGTCCTGCATGCATGGTCGTTCGCGTCCATCGAAATCGGCCGGGGCGTCATCGACCTGCGTGAATTGGCGCCCGCTGCCCCGCTCCCGGCGTCATGGCGCGCTTTCGAATCCAGCATTCGCGAGGCCGTCGCGCAAGCGTTCACGTCGCCCGCCCATGACGCCTGCCTGTCCGCGCTGAGCGCCGTCGAAGCGGCATTGTCGGCGCTGCCGTCGCCCGCAGGCGAGGCGGCAGCGAACTCGCCGGCCGAGATCGCCCTGGTCAGGCTGCGTTCGACGCTGAACGCCATCCGGCTATCGCTCCAGGACAACCTCGTGCCGCTGGGCGGCATGACTGGGAACACCCGGTGATTTCGCGCAGCCACACGCCACCATTCCCTATTGAATGCAACGCTCCGATGCCGAAGTCTCCCTGTCTATCGCTGACGCTCGCCTGCACGCTGCTGCTATCGGCATGTGCGAACACCGACGGGATCGCGTCGCGCTCGACCGTGCTCGACGCCAGGACGGTTGCCGCCGGCGGCGCGATACAGGCAGCGCTGGCCGATGCGAGCTGGCCGCAGGAGCGCTGGTGGACGCGTTGGTCCGATCCTCAACTCGACCAACTGATCTCGCTTGCGGTGGCCGGAAGCCCGCAAATGGGCCTCGCCCAGGCGCGAATCGACCAGGCCGAAGCGCTTGCACGCATCGCCGGCGCCGTGCGCGATCCGACCATTTCCGCCGGCGGCGAGTTCTCGCGCCGGCGCTTTTCCGCCTACGCGAACCCCAACCCGCCTGGCGGCTCCACCGTATGGAACAACGCCGTCGACGTCGGCCTGCTCTATGAGCTCGACCTGTGGGGCAAGAACCGCGCGACGCACGAAGGCGCACTCGATACCGTTCAGGCCGCCACCGCCGACGCCCGCGAGGCGCAACTGCTGCTCGAGGCATCGGTGGTGCGCATGTATGTGACGCTTTCGTTGCAGTACGACCTGCGCGACGTCGAAGTCCAAACGCTCGAGCGGGAGCTGCGCATCGTCGACATTCTGGAGCGGCGCGGCAAGGCTGGCCTCGCCGGCCGCCTCGAAATCAGCGAGGCACATACCCCCGTCGCGGCCACCCGCGCGCAGATCGCCCAGTACGAGCGGCAGATCGCACTGGGGCGTAATCAGTTGGCAGTGCTGACCGGGCAGGGGCCCGGTGCAGGCGAGCGCCTCGCGCGCCCCAGCCTTCGCCTCGATGTGCCCATCGCGTTGCCCGCCACCTTGCCCGCGGAACTCGTCGGCCACCGCCCCGACGTGGTCGCCCAGCGCTGGCGCGTCGAAGCCGCGGCGAAGGCGATCAAGGTCGCGCATGCCGACTTCTACCCGAACATCGACCTTATCGCCACGGCAAGTCTCGCATCAGCGGCGTTCGGCGGCTTCTTCACCTTCGTCAACAGCAGCGCCGCCGATCACAGCTTTGGCGTCGCGATTTCGCTGCCGATCTTCGACGGTGGCCTGCGCAAGGGTCGCTACGGCGTTGCCGTGGCAGACTACGACCAGGCGGTCGACCTCTATAACCAAACCGTGCTCGCCGCCTTCCAGGGCGTAGCCGACCAGGTGGTTTCGCTGCGCTCGCTCGAAACCCAGCAGCGCGACGTGGAAAATTCGTTGCAGTCCGCAAGAGAGGCGTTCGACTACGCCGAAAAGGGCTATCGGATCGGCATGACCGACTATCTGAACGTTCTTGCCACGCAAACCGAGCTGCTGCGCGCCCAGCAGAGTCTCGCCCTCACCCGCGCCGCGCGGCTCGACGCCTGGGCACAGCTCATGACGGCGCTGGGGGGCGGCATGCAAACGGCCTCCGCCCCACCGGAAGGAGTGACCCGCCATGCCCCGTGAGATCGCGTTCGCCTCGCTCCTTATCCCGACCTTGTTGCCGGTCTTTCTCGGCTGTGCGGCCGGCTACTGGCTGATCGACCGGATGCTCGCCCGCATCGGCCTGTTCCGTCATGTCTGGCATCCGGCGCTGTTCCGGGCCGCGCTTTTCGTGTGCCTGTTCAGCGGCGTGAGCCTGCTGCTCGGAACGTAGACCTCACCGCGCCGTTCACACCTTCTCTCATCATGAATCTTCAGTCGCTGATTCGCGTGATCGTCACGCTTGCCCTGCTGGGAACGGCAATCGTCATGGGCTACGCCCTCTGGAACCACTACATGTACGCGCCGTGGACGCGCGACGGCCGAGTGAGGGCCAAGGTCATCAACATCGCCCCGGACGTCTCGGGCATCGTCACGGACGTGCGCGTCGCCGACAACCAGCTCGTGCACCGCGGCGATGTCCTGTTCGATATCGACCGGGAACGTTTTCGCCTGGCACTCGAACAGTCCGAAGCGGAACTCGCCCTGAGCAAGTCCGAACTCGACATGCGCAAGCAACAGGCCGCGCGGCGCGCGCAACTCGACGGATCGGTCATCTCCACCGAAGTTCGCGAGGACTCCGGCGCCCAGGCGCGTCAGGCGTTCGCGAGCTATCAGGCCGCGCTCGCCGCGCGCGACGTCGCACGGCTCAATCTCGAACGCAGCGAGGTCCGCTCGCCCGTGGACGGCTACGTCACGAACCTCAACCTGTATCCCGGCGATTACGCGAGCGCAGGCGCGGCGCGGCTCGCCGTCATCGATCGCAACTCATACTGGGTGTACGGATACTTTGAGGAAACCAAACTTCCCCACGTGCACATCGGCGACAAGGCGGAAATACGCCTGCTGTCCGGCGGCCCGGTCATCGAGGGTCATGTGGAGAGCGTCGCGCGCGGGGTCAGCGATCGCGACAATCCATCCGGCCCCACGCTGCTCGCCGACGTCAACCCGGTCTTCACATGGGTGAGGCTCGCGCAACGCATCCCCGTGCGCATCCATCTCGACGACGTGCCCGACGACGTGCCCCTCGCCGCGGGCACCACCTGCACCGTCACGGTCCTGCCTGCGCAAGCGCCGCGCAAGAAAGTCGCGCCGGGTGCGAGCCGTCGATGAAGGAGGCGCCGTTCGATGGACGGAAACGGACTGTTTCATGGTTGCCTGCTACCCCCCGTTGTTCCCCGCCTCCAGGCATGAACCGCGTCGGTCCGAGAATTCACTTCTTTGCCACGCTGATGGTCGCGCTCGGCACCACCATTTCGGCGTCCTGGATTCTCGCGGCCAACCAGCGTGTGCATGCTGGCCCTGAGCAGCAAATCAAAGCGCCGCCAGGTCGCATGGGCCGTGCGAACCTGGTTCCTTCTCCGTGCTGTTCTTTGCCGCCGCGTGCGCCGTGCTTCATGAGCTGATGACATTGATTTTCAGGCGATAACAACCCCACGTTTCACTTGACTGCGCACTTGCGCAAACCCTCGGCCCTGTGCACCGCCATGCCGGTGTGCGCGAAGGCCCCTGATCACCCACAAGGAGTATCGAGATGACAGCCCCTGCGAATTTCAACGGACAGCGCCCGGTGATCGACCCGAACGACGCCGCCATGCTGCTGATCGACCACCAGAGCGGACTATTCCAGACGGTCAAGGACATGGAAATGACGGTCCTGCGCAATCACGCGATTGCGCTCGCGAAGATGGCGACGCTGTGCAAGATCCCCGTCATCACGACGGCCTCGGTGCCGCAAGGGCCGAACGGCCCGCTGATCCCGGAGATCCACGAGAGCGCCCCGCACGCGACCTACGTCGCCCGCAAAGGCCAGATCAATGCGTGGGACAACCCGGATTTCGTCGCCGCGGTCAAGGCGACCGGCCGCAAGACGCTGATCATTGCCGGCACGATCACGAGCGTCTGCATGGCGTTTCCCGCCATTTCCGCCGTGCAGGAGGGCTATAAGGTGTTCGCCGTGGTCGATGCTTCGGGCACCTACTCGAAGATGGCGCAGGAAATCACGCTCGCGCGCGTGGTGCAGGCCGGGGTCGTGCCGATGGATACCGCCGCGGTCGCCTCGGAGTTGCAGCAGACATGGCATCGTCCCGATGCGCAGCAATGGGCCGAGGTTTACGGGATGATCTTCCCCCCGTACCGTCTGCTCATCGAGAGCTATATAAAGGCACAGGACGTCCTGAAGAACAATGAAAAGCTGGACTCCGAACGCGCCTGAGGAATCCGGACGGGTGCGGTGGGTCAAACGCGCAGAGTGTCATTACGGCGAACGGTAGTGACGCCTCGGAACGGCAAGGCAATCCGGCTATTGCGCGAGATCGGGCCGCCGGATCGCGCGCGGCGAACTCGCCTGGCGGCCCACCGGCCGCCAGTCGCCCGCCAACAGCGCTTCTATGACAATGCCCGCTGCCGTTTCGCAGCTCCTGCACGACCGGCATCCTGACCTTCCCGCGAGGAGCGGTCCTGCCAGGCCTGGATGTCCTGCTTCACCCAATCCGGAATGGCCGCATAAATAGCAACGAGAGAATCAATGGAACAAGCAAACATGGAGTTCAAGCTGAGCAATCTGACCGGCAACGATGATGCGAACATCATCATTCGTGGCGTCCGGTCGGTCGATCCGGACGCCCGGGTCGGAGTGGACCTGCCCGCCATGACCGTCCAGGTCGATTCATGGCTGATGCCCGAGGAATTCCTGATCGCATTCAACGAGGCGGGGTACGACGTCCGGATCAGCCGGGCCTGAGCACCAGTCAGTCGAAGCAGACGCTTCGACTGACGCGCGGCGGACGCGACCGCGCCCAATGTCCCACGCGTTTGCCGGCGGCCGATGGGTATCCGGCCAGCCCGGCAACGCCTATCGGCCGCATCCCTTCAGCACCACTTCGTTGAACTGATCTCCTCGTAACGCCAGCTGAGCCCCGGTGGCTTGTTGAACTGGCGTATTACACCAGCCAGGCGTTCTGTGAGAGATAGGGTCGGCGTCGGCACCCAGTCCGGTGCGCATCAAAGCGACCTGGCAAGCCTGCGTTTTCAGCATCTGTTGAATGACGGACTCGGGCATCCGAATCCCGGCGTCAACTTCAGCGAAATCTACTTCCAGTACAACGTCTGACGAGTGGCCCGCAACCCGGATGGCACGCGCGCCGCCGTGACGTTCGACCACGCCGAACACTGTGTTCGAAAGATAGGACTCACGCTGTTGAGGGCCATTCGCATATGCTTGAAAAACTCAACCGGCACTCTGCCTGGGCACGATCGCAGCCGGGTTCCGTCTCCCCGCGGTCTCGGCCCGCCCGCCGCCGGCATCCCAGCGCACGCGGGGCGGGCCGCCGGAAGAGCCGCGATGTCGTTGCTGTAATTCGTCGCATCAATATGCGTCGAAAACCGAGTCACTCTATTTTCCGGAAAGGAGAAACTTATGGCTAGCGAACCGATTCGCGATCCCGCTAACGACCACCTGCTGACCCCGCAGAACGCCGCATTTGTGATCATCGACTACCAGCCGGTACAGGTGAACTCGATTGCCTCGATGGACCGGCAATTGCTGGTCAACAATATCGTCGGCGCGTCGAGAGCAGCGGTGGCCTACAAGCTGCCCATCGTTCATTCGACCGTCAACGTCAAAACCGGCCTGAACAAGCCGCCGATCCCGCAGTTGCGTGAGGTGCTCGGCGATTATCCGACTTACGACCGCACCTCGATCAACTCGTGGGAAGACGTCGAATTCCGCGCGGCAGTCAAGGCCACGGGCCGCAAGAAGCTGATCATGACGGCGCTCTGGACGGAGGCGTGCCTGACCTTCCCCGCGCTCGATGCGCTCAAGGAAGGCTATGAAGTCTACGTGGTGGTCGATGCGGTAGGTGGAACCTCGGTGGCCGCCCATGAAGCCGCGCTTCGCCGGATAGAGCAGGCGGGGGGCAAGATGATCAGCGTCCCGCAACTGTTCTGCGAACTGCAGCGCGACTGGGCGCGCAGCGAGACCGTCCCCGCGTTCATCAACCTGTTCATCGAGACCGGCGGAACGGCCGGCATTCAGTTCTCCTACGATCGCACCTGAGCGAACCGGGCGCGGGCACCGTGCTCGCGCCCGGATCTTCCGGGCGCACCGTCTACGTCCCGCGGCGCTCGAACCTTCATTGCCGGATGCACCATGCTCGACTACTACCTTCTCGCCGGACGTCTATTCATTGCGTTGATGTACGTTCTTAGCGGCTTCAACAAGCTGCTGTTTTTCCGCCATGGTCTCGCAGAGGTTCAGGCGAAGAACCTGCCCTTTCCCCGCCTCGCGCTCAGTGGCACGATCGTCGTTCAGCTCGTTTGCGGCGCTGCGATCATGGCAGGTTGGCAAACCCCGATTGCGTCGGTCCTGCTCGCGATCTTCACGCTCGCGACGGCCGTGGTCTTTTACGACTTCTGGAATCAGCAAGGCACGCAACGAACGCTGTTCTTCACGGGGTTTCTCGAGCACATCAGCATTATTGGCGGGTTCGTCATCCTCATCGCATCCGGACCTGGCCGGTTCGTGCTGCCCTCGTGATACCGACCTGACCTGCGATTCCCGAATCTTGCCTAACCGTACCAGGACGATCGTGAAAGAGCTACATATCATTGCTGTCGTTTACGCTAAAGCCGGCCGCGAGGAGGAGTTGTGCGCCCACCTGAGCGCCGTGGTCGCTCCTTCCCAGAACGAGGAAGGCAATCTGCGATATGAGCTGCTCCGGGACCAGGATAATCCGCTGCGCTTCGTGTTCGTTGAGCAGTGGTCCGACGCAGCATTGCAACAGAAGCATCACGTCGAGGGAAAGCACATTCAGGAGTTTCAGGCGCATGCCGCCGATGCGGTTGAAAAGGTCGAGGTCTATCGGCTTGACCGAATCGCATGAACGCCAGCTCGCATGAAGACCATTGCACGCATTCGCCTTCTTGACACGCGCGATCATGCCGTAGACACGGCGACCTCCGTACTCGCTCTGCCAAACGACGCCGATTCGGTCACGTAGGCTGCCGAAATCACAGGCGCGGCTTGGGTCGAGCTGCTTTTGCCGGCATTTACCGATGGGTGCACATATAGCCAGGCTTGTCCTGAACGCCGAGCGCCAGCGTTTTGGCCTTGCCTGCGAACCGATAGTTCATCCGCCGATATTTCGCGCTGAATCCTCTATGGAAGTACCGCCAGGAGTTAGTCGAGACGGGCCACTGGGGTGGCGTGAAGGACTCGCTCTTCTACATGACCTGCGAAGAAGCGACGAAATGGTGGGACTACAGCAAGGAGGGACGCGGCGGGAGGCAGATCGCCCGGTGTTAGAATCTTGTAATTCGTCGTAATAGAAGGCAAGAAAATGGGAGACACATCGGGCGCGCGACGCCTGCTGCATTTGGACGGCATACGAGGACTGCTCGCACTCTCTGTCGCGGCAAGCCACATCTACGGCTCGATCTACCATTGGGGGCCGACATGGCCCTTCATTGGCTCCTATCTGGCGGTGGACTTCTTTTTCATCCTCTCGGGCTACGTGCTCTCATACACGCTCTCGAAGGGTGATACGTCGTCGTGGGGCAAGTTCATCGCCAAGCGAGCCTTTCGCCTCTGGCCTCTACACGTGGTGTGCCTCGTGGCGTTCATCGCCGTAGTGAACAACAACGTACTCACGCAACAGTACGTGCCTGACTGGTGGGACGCTCTCACAGAGCGCCAACTACTGGCCAATATCCTGTTCCTCCAGAACGTGGGCCTGGGCAACATACCGGTGATGAACGATCCATCCTGGTCGATTTCCATCGAGTTCTGGATCTCCTCGATGCTGCTTTTCCCGGTCGCGCGCCAGAAGTCGTTGTGGGTGCCTCTAATACTTGCCATCGGGGCATGGGTGTTCATCTTCGCGTTGCACGGGCCGAACTTGCGCGTGCAGTTGAACTTCGTGCACTACGTAAATTTTGGCGTTATGCGAGGCGTTGGCGGAATGATGCTCGGGAACGTCCTATTTCGCCTGCACGCGCTTGGCCTGCCCAGTCGCCTGCGCTTTCCAGGGAGCGCACCTGCGCAAGCTGTCTTCATCGCCATCGTGGCGTGGGCGGTCTTCTACCAGGACGGGCGCGCGTGGCTCGACTTGCCTATCACTCTGGCATTTTGCTGCGTCGTGCTATTCATGGATGGCGCTCGCGCGTTGGGGCGCCTTTTCTCGCTCGGGCCGCTCGTGTGGCTTGGCGAGATCAGCTTCGCGGTGTACTTGTGCCACTCAGCGGTGATTATCCTCGCGCCACCGCTCTACTACGACAAGGAGTTTGGAATCTACGCGCCAGCAGTGCTTATGGGCGCAATCGTCGTGGCGTCCTACATGCTGCACGTCTCTGTCGAACACCCGTCTCGGCGCTTCCTGTACGGCCTCGTGAAGGCCAAAGAGACGTCGCCCGCGCACCCGGCGGCGAACGACACTCACTGGTACTCGTAGACGATGATTTGTCCAGGTGGCGCCAGCCGCGCACGTTGATGCGTCTGCCGCGGGAGGGGTGCGGTAGCCCGACGGTGCCTACCGGAAACGTCAGACAGTTGCAGGTTGAGTCGAAACGATCTTCTCGCACCGCGCCTGCACGAGATCAATGCTGTGATCGCCGAAGCCACCCATGCCGGGCCATTGGCCAGCAGGAATCACGGCATAGCCGACATCCTTGAGCCAGATGTGGTCCTGGTGCGGGCGAGCCTGCCAGCGCGCAGATCGACCCAAGGCCAGGCGCACCAACTATCCCGGCCGTTTAGCACGCAAACCATGTCGGCGAACTCGCGCGTGCGTCGCATAGAACTGCGCGTCGGCGAACTTGGGCGCCTCGAACGAGTGCAGTGCGCCGATCTGCGCCTCCGGGATGAAGAGCGGCGTCAGGTGCGTGCGCGAGGGTGCACTTCTGATGACCCGGCACGAAGACGTGAGCGGGTTTATGTGCGCAGTTGCGATAGCCGATCTCAATTGGGTGTTTGCTCATGCGGAGGTTCGCTAAATAGTCGCGCTCCCAACACGTATAGATTTGTTAGACTAAAGGTGAAGAAAAACAATACCCGCATCGTTTAGATTTCCTATACCCTCCGCGCATGGAAATGAAACTCTGGATCCACTCCGCCCGAAAGAAAGCCGGCCTAACACAGGAACAGCTTGGTGAAAGGCTCGGAGTAACGAAAGGAAACATGTCCGCTTGGGAGAATGACCGACACGAGCCAAGCTATGCTCAGATCCAAGAGATGGCCGCGTTGGTGAATCTGCCGCTTCCCGATACCGGGGGAGCCCCAGCTGCATCGGCACCAGTGCTTGGCAAGCCGATCCGGGAACGCCTCGAGGAAATGCGTCAAGAGAATGGCTTGGACACCCGCGCTTTTGCTGATCGGCTCAAGATCCCCGCTGCGCGTGTGGAAGCGTGGCTCCAAAACGGAGCCGCTAGCGTAGAAGACGCTGTGTCCATCCAGAGCGAATTCGGTTACAGCGTGGCCTGGACTCTCGCCGGCATTGGCGAGAAGAAAGTCCTCGCGCAACCGCCTGAAGAACCGAGCCCGCCGCCCGAGGGCGATCCGCGAACGCTTTCGGCATATAGCCACGAATATCGGCCCAAAGCGGTAAGTAAGTGCCGACGACTGGCTGTGGTCGGCATGGCGCAACTAGGTGACAACGGAATCTGGGCGGACATCGAGTACGCCGTGGGCCATGGAGACGGGTATGTCGATTGGCCAACTGCCGACACGGACGCATACGCACTGCAATGCGAGGGCGAATCGATGTTGCCGCGCATTCGTCCGGGCGAGTTTGTCATCGTCGAACCCAATCAGCCGATCCAACCTGGCGATGAAGTATTGGTCAGGTCAGTCGACGGGCGCGTCATGGTCAAAGAATTCCTCTACAAGGCCGCCGGGCGCTGTCATCTTGCATCCGTCAATGTGTCCCATGGACGAATATCGATCAGCGTCGAAGAAACTGAAAAGATGCACTATGTCGGTGGAATCGCAAAACCGTCCAAATGGCGCCCCGACTAAAACATGGAAGAAGTTGCGTTCTTTATGAACGCGTTCTCCACCGCCCCCCACAACGTTACATTCGAATTCCTGGACTCCCGGCTTCCCGCGAAGCAGGCAATGAGTCACCTAAGAATCTCAAGAAAAATCAGCATGAACAGCGTTCTTACACTGCTTAAATTCCTCTCATATCCGATCCGCAGGCCAGTGAAACGGGCGTCGCGTATCTCTGCGATTCATACGATAACCCACCGCGTCTTCTCGCCGGAAGGCGGGAAGGGAGGCGGTTCCGCCGTTCAGTCGTGTCAGCAAATACTTTTGAAAGATCGCCACGGTGACTTGGCGCTGAAGTACTCGTACTTCGAAAACAATAGATATTGGGAGAACTGGGATCCTCGCCTTGCAGACCTTTGGGCGGGTGCATTCTTTGCTATCAGCAAAACAAAAGACGAGTCAGATGCAGCTTACATTACGCATGACTACGCCACTGCATTCGGCCTTGCAATATTGGGCAAGAAATTCGTGTACGTCTCTCACTTACAGGGGCCACGCGTCGAAGAGAAATATAATTACAATGAAAAATTTACGCGCCTCGATCGAAGAATAGTCAACTTCTGCGAGAGATTCGTCTTCAAGAGAGCGCACTACGTGTGCTTTCCGAGCGTCGGCGCGAAGGACTATTATTTCGCGAGTCCCTATCGAAGCCTTGAGCAAAAGCACGTACGGATTGGGCCCGTCCTTTATAACACGCTATATGCCGACCCAATTCCGGAGCGCGTCTCGTCAATCAGCGAAGATCGTGAAAGTCTCACCTTTATATCGGTAGGCGCCCTGACATCAGCAAAGGGAATCGATCAGCTTCCGGCATTCTTCGATGAATTTTTGAAGATGCATACGGGCAATGTTCGGTGGATAGTGGTTGGGAACGGGCCACTCAAAGAGCAGTTCCTCCACGTGACCGCCGAGCTCGCGAAGCGCCATGACCGCCTCGCCATTCATCTTGTGGAGTCATGCGCCTACAGTCAAGTTCGTTATCTGATGAGCATTTCAGACGTCTACATTATGTTCCATCGAATCTCGATCTTCGATTTGGCAACTCTGGAAGCGATGAAAGATGGTAAATGCATTGTGCTTTCGAACGTTGGCGGCAATCCAGAATTCAACAAGACCGGGAATATTATTTTCCATGAATCTGACAACCGAGATACCGCAACCAGGCTAACAAATGCAAACATCCTCGACCTTAAGTCGCGGAACAAGTCTGCATACGAAAGGTATTTCTCGAATACGGTATTTGTCGAGTCCTACCACGGAGTGATTGATGACTTGCGACGTTCTGCGAACGGGGAGTGATCGCGTAGTAGGCAACGCAAACGGAAGCGCGCTTGGTGACGGGATTCCGCTTATCGGGAGCAAATGAGAGCTTCCCACAGGGGCGCTAGCACCGGGCTCGCTCGCACAGCAGGAGCTAGCCTCTGCCAACCAGGAGCGCTGCGGAAGTGGGGCCTCCGGCACCCAATCGAACTACGGGGGGCGCAGGAGCTCAATTCGGGCATGCTGCGGCATTCCGGACGGACCCTGCCGGGAAAGGGAGCGTGGCTCCCTTTTTTTAGCGGGCATGTATCGCTTTTCTTGACTTTTGCGTATGGCTTTTCTATGCGTCTTCTCAAGCGCTCCCTACGAGCGCCTGGCGTCAGCAGTGGGCTAAGCGGAGAGCATTGCCGCGCAGTGCTCTGTACTTAGCCCACCTCTCACCACATCCCGCTTGATCGCCGGAGTGAGAGATGAATGCTCGAAAAGCCCTTCGTCGTGCAGCTGCCAAGTCCCTCGATGGGCATTGCCGCTCCGTCGTGCACGTCGGACATTCTGTAGTTATCCTTATTCTCGGAGATCTCGCCATGTGCCCTCGGGCACGGATATACGCGGCTTTCGCAGGCGGCAAGCTCATTGAGCCGCGTTAAGCGCCGCGATACCTAACGGAGCTCACGCCGCCGCGCGAGTTGGATGCCCACGCATGCCGAACGCCATTTGATCAGCGCATGCCGCAATCGATATCGATCGTCATGGCATTCAGATGCGCGTTTTCAACGATATGCCGCACGAGGCCCGCGAACTCCTGAGGTTTGCCCATACGGCGTGGAAACAGCATCTTCTCGAGCAGGCCGTCCGAGACCTTCTGCGGCATGCCGGCAGACATGCCCGACTCGAACAGCCCCGGCGCGACCGACACCACGCGAATGCCGTGCTCGGCCAGGTCGCGCGCGATCGGCAGCGTCATGCCGATCACGCCCGCCTTGCTCGCGCTGTATGCCGCCTGCCCCATTTGCCCCTGGCGCGCCGCGCCGGAAGACGTATTGATGATGACGCCGCGCTCTCCGGTCTCGTCGGGCTCGTTGGCCGTCATCGCGAGCGCTGAGTGGCGGATCATGTTGAACGTGCCCGTGAGGTTCACGCCCAGCACCCGATTCCAGAGTTCGGTCGGAAACAGTAGTCCTTTGGAAATCGTTTTGCTGGGTCCGAGTATGCCCGCACAGTTGACCGCGACATGCACGCCGCCGTGCGTCGTCACCACCCGGTCCACGCCGGCCTTCACGCTCGCTTCGTTCGCAACGTCTTCGGCAATCCTGCATTCGACGCCAGGCATCGCCTGGCCCGAATAGCCGAGCCTCACGAGACCTGGGCGGCTGTAGTGCGAATAGGAGAAGTTCTCCGTCATGCCATACACGTCCAGCAGTTCGAGCCCGAGCGAGCGATACCAGTTCGTGATTTCCTCCGGCAGCGGCGCGGAGCCCGTGAAGGCAATCCGCGTCGCGTCGAGCCTGAGCATCGTCAGAATTTTCTGCTTGAGCGCACCGGCCTCGGGGCGGACGTATGCAGCAAGGCCTGCTGGTCTTCCGGCAGTTTCGCGCAGACGCTCTGATAGAACTTCGTCCACAGCCTCGGCATGGAGATGAAGACCGTCGGGCGCGCGCGCTGCAGGTCCTGGGCGAACGTGGCGAGGCTATCGTTGAAGAACACCCGGAAACCGTGGCGCAGCGAATTCGCCTCGACGAACGAACGCTCGGCCGTGTGGGCCAGCGGCAGGTACGACAGCACGCGGTCTTCGGGCGTGAATCCGCAGAAGATACCCGACTGCGTGGCGTAGGCGAAGATCGTGCCGAAGCTGTGCATGACGCCCTTGGGCTGGCCGGTGCTGCCCGAGGTGTAGATGATGGTGGCCAGATCGTTGGGGGACGGCAGATACACGTCCTGAAGGGGCGCAACATCGGCGACGATGTCGCTCCATGGCAACGCCCGCAAAACCGGCGGCGACATCGGCAGGCCAACCAGCCGGGCATGCGGCGGCAGCACCTTGCTGATCTCGCTCCAGCCGTCGGTCTTGCCATCGAGCTTGCCGACGAAGACCACGCGCACGTCGCAGTGCTCAAAAACATACTTCGCGGTGTCGGCGCTGATGGTCGGATAAATCGGCACAGAAACGTGTCCGGCGAGCCAGATCGCCAGGTCCGCGGTGATCCAGTGCGCGCCGTTCTTTCCGACGATAGAGATCGCGCTGCGCGGCGGCAGCTGCAATGACCGCAGCCACGCAGCCATGCGCCGGGCCTCGTCCCCGACTTCCTTCCAGGTATGGTTCACGACGCGGCCGTCCGGCGTCGGCTCGGGCAGATAGACTGCATCGGGTTGCGTACGCTCCCAGTGCAGGAAGCGATGAATCAGGGTTCCGGAATCGGTGCCGCTCATCAATGTCTCCACTTTTTTTGCCGGTGCTGCCGTGTGCAGGCCGTACGAGCCCTCGAACCTTTGCGACCGCGATACGCCGCCAGGCGTGGCGCAGGTTGATCGCCTCGCGTAGCAGCCCAGTGCCGCTTGCGGCGTGCCGCATTTGAATGCAAGGTAGTCAACGATACGCCGATGCGGGGCTGCGTTCTCCCACCCGTTTATAGGGGGTGACTTCGGGGCGCGTCGAGCGCCAGGATAACCCGTCAAGTCGATGTGCCGCGCTCCACGATCGATTGCAATCGCCTCATCCTGCTTGTCGATGCGCGTGACCACCGCGCGCCGAAACTAGGGTTCGGGCATATCCATCATTTCGTCGGCTTCCATGTATCCCCGGAAATGAAAAAGCCGCCTTCAGAAGGCGGCTCTTGAACGTAATCTAAGGCGTTTCTTGCCCAGGCGGTCCGATGGACAGCCTCGCAAATCGAGAGGCGAACGGACGGTCAATCGGCAAGCGTATAATTCCAGCCGCCCCTCAGACCGCAACCAGTATGAGAATCCATCCTGCATCCAGGCCGACTGGCCGCACAGAATCACTCGACGTTATCCGCGGCATTGCTGCCATGGTCGTGATGCTGTCTCATTGCAGCATCGGCGTATCGAC
The DNA here is from genome assembly GCF_004353915.1 of Paraburkholderia silviterrae. GTDB lineage: Bacteria > Pseudomonadota > Gammaproteobacteria > Burkholderiales > Burkholderiaceae > Paraburkholderia > Paraburkholderia silviterrae. The sequence goes on from NZ_SMRP01000006.1 coordinate 82,039, forward strand.
CGCGATGCCCGCTGCCTGGGCAGCGTTGGCATGGACGCCGCTCAGATTCTTCTGGGCTGGCCACCAGTCTGTGATCATGTTCTTCGTGCTGAGCGGATTTGCGCTTACCCACATGATCGAAAGCATGAAGCCGTATGGCTACTGGAAATATTTGGGCGCCAGAGTTGCTCGCCTTTACCCGCCTTATATCCTTTCCGTCCTTTTCGCCCTGGCAGTATTCGGCACGATCTCTGCCTTTGGCATCCATTGGGAGCGGGGATGGATGACGGTCAGCAAGCCGTATCTGACGTTGCCGCTTGCACTCGGCCACCTGATGATGGTCGGTGTGTTCCAAATGGGAGATATCACTCCAGTCATCTGGTCGCTGGTCTACGAGATGAGGATATCGATCCTTTTCCCATTGGTGCTCTGGGCTGTTTCGCGGTACAACTTTAAAGCCGTTTTTGCCTTTGTAGGACTGTCCCTGCTCTATTGGCTTCGCTATCGAGGCTTGACATGGAATTGGCCCGCCACAGCAACATCGAATCTGCTTGAGACGTTCCATTACACGACGTTCTTCGCGATCGGGTCATGGATTGCACTCAATCAGACGTCCATACGAGCAAAGTTCGCCGCGTTAAGCAAAGTTGCCACTGGCGTGATGTGGTTGCTCGGACTGACGCTCTTCACCTATTCCTTTAATGGATCTTTTCATCTCGGGCAGCGAGCGCTTGCCGATGTTTTCATTGGAATAGGCTCCGCGATCGTGATTGCTCTCTCACTTGATCTCGCCCATGGAGCTTTATTCAATATCGGCAAATGGTTCGGCAAGATCTCCTATAGTCTGTATCTGACCCACACACCCATCCTGCATGCCTGCCTTATTCTCTTGTTCCCTCGAATCGGTGGCATTGCAACTCCTCTGATCACGATTGTGTTGGCGGTCGGTTTCGCGGCACTCTTCAATCGCTATATCGAGCAGCCATCCATTCGTCTCGCTAGAGCAATTGCAAGGCGAAATAGGGCTGCGCATCCGGCGAACTATCCGGCCTGAACGGAAATCACTGGCTGCGTGGCCAGGAGGGACTCACCGTTGTCAGGTCGACTTTCGATAGCGCGAGCTTGTATGCCGCCCACGCTTTGAAGGTCTGCCTGTCCGCAGTATCGAGAAGGCCTGCGGCGTAGGTATCAGTCATGCCGAACGTTGCATTGTTCGCCACCTGCATCAGGCTGTCGCGCATTGCGGTGTTGGTGGCCGCAACCTGCTCAGCTGACGGTGTCGGAGGAACTGGCGCGGCAAAGGACTTACCGCCGTCGGTCGTCACCCATCCCTGTTGCGGTTGCGGGTTGATGCTGGTCACATCGATCAGATTCGCGGCAAATGCAGCCGTGAAACGCTGCGCTACTGGAATCTCGTCGCGTTTCTTGAAATTTCCGCACGGATTGAAGCCGAAAATAGATCTTTTCGTCGGATCGCCAAAACTGCGTCAATTGCCCCACACCGAATAGGCATAAGTATGCCCCGCCGTCGCGGTGCCGATCGTGATTCCAGTCTTGCTGATCGTGTACGGCGGAGTACTGCCGCCAGCCGTGTCCACAACGACGCCGCGGGCCTGCGTTGGGAATCCGGAACCGGGGAATGTCAACGTGCAGGCCGCGCCACTCGTGCCTACCGTGACGGCCCCCGACTGCAGTGTCGAACCCGCCGCGACTGTCTGACTCGTTCCGCAACTTGATGCCTGCGGCGCGTAGTTGAAGCCCGATGGCGTAGGCAGGATCGTCATCATCGAATGCGGGTCGTTAGGCGCGGTCGAATAGACCGAGCTATCGCTCTGGTACGCCTGCCAGACATAATCCCCACGCGAACAACATACGAGCCAACGGCCGATGTCTCGCGATCGAAGATGTAGAAGTTGCTGATACCGGTCAGGCCGTTCCCCGACGTCACCTGAGAGCCATCGTTCAGGCCGTGCAGATTCAAAACCCCAATATCGAACATCGTCTCGTTATAGAGGCTCGATACATTGGCAGTTTGGTTGGTTGAGTCCCACAGCCGCGCGACGTACCATCCACTTGTCTTGATCGGCGTGTAGTAGACGCTCAATGCTCCAATGCGATCGCTAGAATTTCGCCAATCGATGAGGCCGGCGAAATTGCTGCGCAGCGTGATCTGCTCGATATGGACCGCGCCGATATTCGCCCCCGCCACACCGCAGAAGCGAATAGCGTTCGCGACTGTTGCCCATTCGACGTTGAGCTGGTTGATTGAAATTTCGGAGATGTCGGTATTCGATACCGTGCCCGAACTTGAGCACTGCCCGAACTCGGCACCAGCATCAGCACTGGATGTGAAGAGATTCGATCCGTTATTGTTATTGATGTAGATGTTTTCGAAAACCGAACCAGTCTGAAGTGGACCGGCAATATCCACACCGCGGTAAGAGTACCCCTGAATCTCAAGGTTCATGACCTGGGCCGAAAACATGCTCGTATTCCCAGAGGTGACTGGGTCGTAAAGCCCGGTTCCAGTATAGGTGATTGCAACATTCTCGAGTGCGATAGCACCCATACGGCAACCAGGCTGCGCCATATGTGTTCACGGCAGCCTGAATTACAGACGTCACATCTTGAGTCAGCGTGCACGCCTGCACATCCGAAATCTGCGCCGCCGTCATCGAGTTGAAGACGTTGTCATAGCTGGTCGAGTTGCCCCACACCGGATCCGCACCCGCCCCCTGCGACTGAAAGAATTGACCCGACGTGCCGGCCCCCGGTGACGACGAAACAGCGCTCGTGCCATCTCCGATTAGAGGAGCATGTGCAGTTTGAGTAGACGCACCCACGCCGCCTGGTGGCACCGACAGCGAAGTGGTGAGGCCGGTCAGGGAAGTGATGTTGCTATTGGCTCCCGACATTGCCACGGTACCGCAGTTGAAGCCGCTCCCGGCCGTCCATTGCGGGGCGCTCGAGGACGAACTGCAGCTCGGCATCGTGAACGCAGCTGGCGATGCAGAGGATGACGTCGCATTCGCGAGCACAGTATTGGCAGCTTGCGCGGCAAGGTCCGCCGTCGTCACGAGACCAGTCGCGGTCAAGCCGCCAGTAACCGTCAGGCCCGGCACCGTCAGCGAGCCGGTAAGTGTTCCACCGGCGAGCCGCACATAAAGTGCAAACTGGTTATTCAGTTGCGCGGCCGTCAACACCAGCCCGGGCGTGAACTGGGCGAAAGCCGGAAATGCAGCGAGCGAGTGCAAAAAAGATCACACGCAGGAGTGATTGCAGCTGCGCGCGATCCGCAAATCGCCAACCTTTGGCAGTTCATGTTCTGGACGGGCATGAGAACGAGTGAGGTCATCGCGCTCGATTGGGGCGACGTTGACTGGCAGCGCGAAACGATACGCGTGCGCAAAGCGATGACGCGAGCCGCGAAAGGCGTCGCGGAAGACACGAAGACGGTTGCAGGGACCCGCGATGTGAAGCTGCTCGCACCAGCCATGGCCGCGCTGCTCGCGCAAAAAGCGCATACGTTCCTCGAAGGCAACGCGATTTTCCATAGTCCTGGGTGGCGCGGCCGCGGCGCCGGCCACTGGAAAGACGACCATCAGATCTGGGATGCGTGGAAATCGACGCTCAAGAAAGCGAAGGTGCGCTACCGCAATCCGTATCAGACGAGACACACATACGCGTCGATGATGCTATCGGCGGGCGAACGGGAGATATGGGTTGCGAAGCAGATGGGGCACTCGGACACGACGTCGATCATGCGTAACTACGGTCGCTGGATTCCGAGCTCGGACCCGAATGCTGGAGGGAAGGCCGTGGCTTTGTTTGCCTCAAAAATGCTGGCAATTCGACTCGTAAACTGGCAAAAAAAAGCTAAATTTTTACCATCGTCGATTGGGATTGGCTTTGATTTTAAAGCCTTTTTTGGTGCATAGCGGGACTCGAAAAAATTCCGCTATCACCCGTCTGTGGCCAGTTCATTGCTTTTCGTTTGACCGTATACCACCAAAAATACCACCATATCGCGGTTCCACCGTTTCTTCAGGTAGGCGCGAGAGCGCCAACTCCTTCACCGTAGAGCGTGCTTTTCGCACTGACGCTCTGGCTCGCGATACCCTACGCCACGATATGCCCCAACAGGACCTACTGCAAATGACTCGCGTTAAACGGCCACAGCTCTCAAGGGAGATTTATCAGGAAGTTCGGACAACGGCACGTCGGCCATTCTTCGAAGCGGCATAGCGAGCGTGCGATCCACGAGCTCCTCATCGGACATGGGATCAAGACATTCGACTATCAACCGCATGGCTTTCACCGGGCCGGGACAGCCAGCACAAAAGGTGAGAAGTACATCATCATTTCCCTTTCCCAAGATTCCATAAGCACTACACCTGTCATGCTCCTTGTCGAATAGGAGCCTGAAGGTCACTCCGCCAACGCAGACCCATCCCATGAAGGCCTGCCGGCATCCGCCTCAACGCCTGCGTCGCGATGCACGGGCCAAGGCACCCTGCAGCTTCCCAAGGCCCTTACGGATGTCCCCGCCGTCATCGAACACCAACGGTCCGAGGTGATCGCTCAGGATTCTGGTCACGTGCTGATAACCGGAGATGGCGGGTGCCGGGAACGCAGCGATCTGCCGATCCCTTGCGAGTTGGTCGATGATGGCGATGACGTGATTGCGTTGCCGCACATAGGTGTCCTCGGCCACGGAGTAGCGAGCGCTGCCGGCAGCGCCGTGCAGCACGAAGTATTTCATCAACTCAGGCGAAATCAGTTTCTCGATGGCGCGCCATGCCCAGCGTGCGGCCGCTTCGCTACTGCTTGATGGTATCGCGAGCAGAACGCCCCCTAGCGGCGATAGCGGTGACGTGCCAGGCTCGCGGGTCGGGTGCAGTTGCAGCCCTATCCGGCCGCCCTTTTTGCAGAAGCGCATGACTGTCGAGCATGCCGTAGCGATTGGACCAGTGGTGGCCCATGGCAGCTTTGCCCGCACCGAAAAGCTGCGCGTTGCGTGCCCAGTTCACGTCGCACCACTGTGCCGGTGCATATGCACGCAGTGCACGCAGGTACTCGATGACTGGCGTGCCGGCGTCCGCATCGACCTGCAGCATGCCGTCATCGACACCCACCCCGCGTTGCGCGCCTAGCATTTGCAGGAACGATTCGGCCAGTGGCAGACCCGGCGCCGAACTCCAGCTGATGCCAGTTCGCCCTATACGCGGCCGGTGCAAGCGGGCAGCGCATCGAATCACCTCGTCGAGGCTGCGCGGAGGCGTCAGCCCTTCCGCGTCGAACAGGTCCTGCCGATACCAGAGAAACTCCACCGTCGGCTGCAGCGGCATGCCATAGCACTGCCCGCCCACCCAGCCGGCCCGCCACACGGCATCGTAGAAGTCGTCGCCGCAGCAGGCGCTTTCGGCGAGCAATGCCCGCAGATCGAGCAGACGGCCGTTGGCGCTCACATCCGCCACCCATAGCAGCGGTATCGCCACCAGCAACGGCGCTGCTGCCTGGATCGTCGATCGCTCCGCGAGCACCCGGCCAAGCGCGGCAGGATAGCCATTCTGGGCAAAGGTCAGCACACGCACACGATGGCCCATGAACCGGTCGATATCGGCGCGATGGCGCTTGAGAATGTCGAACACCGGATCCTCGTAGGCAACGAGGGTGAGTACGACGGTATCGTCGAAGCCCTCCTCGGCTGGAAGTGGCCACGGTATGCCCTTGTCGCGGTCCAGGTTGGCGCAAGCAAAGCGATCCAGTCCACAAGGATCCCGGCTACCTGCCATCAGTTTGACGGTTTGTTCGGTGATGCGATCGAGGCTGTCGACCAACGCGGCCGATGGAACCACCACGGTCCGCTTCCCCGATGCCGACACCGCACGCAAGGCAAGCCAGCCCTGAGCCTTCAGGGCGAACACGACGCGCCGCGCACTGGTACGCGGCATCCCGGAGCTATCCGCCAATGCGGTGACGGTCACGGACTGACCCTGCTGATGCTGCCGCAACAGCGCGGCCAGTATCGGCCAGATGTCCAGTGCCCGATCTGCGAATTCGTCGCGCAGGATGTCAGACACGCGATCAATCACGGCAAGGGTCGCGAGCCTGTCGTCCGCACGCATGGCACCTCCCTGTTCCACGTGACCCATTCAACTATAGGAGAAGGAGAAAAACTCAAGTAACCAGATTGGACACTATGTTTCGCTGCGCATTGGCCAACTCGACCTAGCATGTCAGCAGAGTCGACGAAGTGATGGTCGAAATGCGGCTTCTCAGGAGACACCGATGAAAGCAGTGACATCCCTCATCATCCCGCTGACGATGGTCGTGTGCAGTGCAAGTGCCCTGGCCGGCACACGCTTTGCGGTGGTATCCCATGCCCCGGACAACGATCCATTCTGGAACGTCGTGAAAAACGGCATTGCCGACGCGCAGAAGGACTTCGGCGTCACGGTCGACTACCGCAGCCCCCGTTACTTGTTTCCCAATCGAAATCAACGGATATCTATCGGACAGGTGATGACCGCTTTCTATGCCATCAGTTCAGCTTCGATTCGATCCCGTCCTCCGAGCCGGCTAAAGCTTTGTGATCGGTGCCGAGGAAGCCATGCGGCGACTGAACTCAACATTGCCGCCCTCAGTGAGAAGACGGACATCGTTGCGGTCGGCGAGTTGCTTGGCCCCGTAATATGCTGCGACGATGCAGACATCATGTTCGTTCTACCGAATCATGGTCTTGTCGCGATGCGGCAACCAGGGAACGGCACCTCGCTTCGAGCTCTCCGCCCGCGACCGCAGACGTTCTGTCGTCGCGGGTCAAACCACCACATCTACTTGTAGCACGCCAGGCGAGCGCCCGAACTACTTTGCTCTTTCCGTTTGATACTGTTCGTATCCGCGTTTCCTCCGAAATGCGACACCGCATCTCAGGCAAGTGTCTACCGCTTGTGTATCACCGAATCGAGCACGAAGCAGGTCGTCATGTTCTGTACACCGTCCATTGCGCTAATCGCCCCCCAGATTTCGGTGATACGGTCGTGGCACGTCGCCTCGATTTGCACGAGCAAATCGACCTCACCGCTGAGTACAGCGCAATCTCGTACCTCCGGGATTCGCTCGAGTGCCGCGAGCACATTCGCGCCGCGCATCCGGTCCTTCCGATAGACGAGCATCACAGCGCGTACCGGCACCACATCATCCGGCAACGCGAGCCGCACCGTATATCCCGCTATAATCTTCAAAGCTTCCAGCCGGTCGACGCGGTGTCGAACAGCCTGTCTCGACAGGCCTATCCTGTCGGCTAATACAGCGAGTGGTATCCGGGCGTCGACGCACAAAGCATCGATGATCTTCTGGTCGATACCGTCAACCTTCATTGCGCACCCCGATCTGTCCAGCTTCGCGAGCCTTGACCGCACCACGCAGTGCCGCGATGTGGGCAGGCCCGATCCCGCAACACCCACCGACAATCTCCGCGCCAAGCGCAATCCACTGCTCCGCCCATTTTAGATAGCCCGGAGGGTCAAGATCGCCTCGCAGTTCGTCGAGTTCAGCGTTTGCCTGCGCATCGTCGCGTTGCGGCGGAAACGCGTTTGCGTAGATACCGATCGGTAAAGTCGCGCCCGCGCATTCGAGTAGCGATTGGACGGCTTTCACGGCGGCGCTCATCACTTCGGGCTGGCTGCAGTTGAACAGCACTGCGGCCGCGCGCGCCGACAAGGCGGCGTCGACCGCCTTCTCTATCGTCTGTCCGGATCGCAGCAAAGGCTGCTTGCTCTCATTGATCTCATCGCGCAGCGTGAACGACACCCACAGTGGTTTCGGATTCGCACCCAGCGCACGCCGCACCGCGCCAATCTCGTCGGTCAGGCTTTGCGTTTCGGCAAGCCAAAGGTCAACGTACGGATCGAGCCCGCGAACAAGCGTCGCGAGAATCATATCGGCACGTCGATTGTCGAACAGGTCGGGCCTGTATGAGCCGCCTGTCGGCGGTAGCGAGCCCGCTACGCGCACGTGCCGTGACGCTCGCTCGGCGGCCTGTCGCGCGAGTTGCCCGGCGTGCGCTGCGAGCGTGGCACCATCGCAGCGAAACCGGTCCGCGCCGATATGGAACGGGACGATTGCATAGCTGTTCGCGGTGATGACGTCGGCGCCCGCTGCGATAAATGCATCATGGGCGAGCCCAACGTAGTGCGGCGCTTCCATCAATGCGAGCGCCGACCATTCCGGCTGCCTGAATGGTGCACCCATTCGTGCCAGTTCGCGCCCCATGCCGCCGTCAAGTATCGTGATACGGTTCACTGTCCAAGTCCTTTTTAGCTTATCCACCCCTGTTTCAACACGATTGCTTCACACGCGGCTTCTGCGCGATCAAACGCGTCCATCAGCGTTGAATGAAAGCGCGTGTCGTGCGGAGTCAACGGCAGCCGGATGCCATCTTGCATCTTGCCCCTGCGCGCGAGCAGCCACTTCACCGGGATCGGGTTCGCTTCAGCAAACAACGCGTGATGCAGTTCAACCAACTCGAGTTGCATCGCGCGCACCATCTTTGCGTCGCCGGCAAGCGCAGCGTCGCACAGCGCGGCCATCACGCGCGGCATCACGTTCGCCGTCACCGATATGTTGCCCCTGCCACCCATCAACATCAGCAATGGTGCTGTCGCATCATCGCCGCTATAGACCCCAAAGCTGGTCGGCGCAGCGCGCAGCAGGCGCATCCCACGTTCCAGGTCACCCGTCGCGTCCTTGATGCCGACTATCCCCGGCACTTGCGCAAGGCGCAGCACGGTGTCGTTCTGGAGATCTGCGCCGGTTCGACCCGGGACGTTGTAGAGGATGACCGGCAGATCGACCTCCTCAGCGATCCGCCGGAAATGCCGGTACAGGCCTTCCTGAGTCGGCTTGTTGTAGTACGGCACGACTTGCAGCGAAGCGCTCGCGCCAAGCGCTCCTGCACGCTTCGTCAGCTCTATCGCCTCGGCCGTTGAGTTGGCACCGCTGCCGGCAATCACCGGGATGCGGCCACCCGCGTGCTCGACACAGACTTCGATCACCCGCAGATGCTCTTCGACGGAAACCGTCGGCGATTCGCCGGTCGTGCCGACCGCGACGAGCGCCGCGGTGCCGCTGGCGACGTGCCAGTCGACTAACTCACGCAATGCGGGAAGATCGAGACTGCCGTCGTTGTGCATCGGGGTCACGAGCGCAACGATACTGCCTCGAATCGGATGGGCCTTTTGATTCATGTTTCGCTTTACGCAGGCTGGGAGTTCAGATGCGTTCAAGGGCTTGCACGACGTCTGCCTTCAGGTCGTCGATGTGCTCGACACCTACCGCGTAGCGGATGAAGTTCATCGGTATATCCGCCGCGCGCATCTGCTCTGCAGACATCGTCCCGGCCCACATCGCCGCTGTATGTATCACGAGTGAATCGACGCCGCCGAGATTGCCTGCGTTGAGCGGCACGCGCAGTGCCTCAACGAAGCATTGCGCTTCGTCGTAGCCTCCCCGCACGCCGAACGCGACCACGCCGCCAAAGCCGCGCATCTGTCGGCGTGCGAGTGCATGTTGTGGATGGCTGGGCAAGCCCGGGTAAAACACGCGCTCGATTTTCGGATGGACTTCGAGGAACTCGGCGAGCGCCAGTGCGTTCGCGTTGATTCGCTCGATGCGCAAGGGTAATGTGCGCAGGCCGCGCAGCAGCAGCCACGCGTCCATCGGCGATAGAACCGAACCGAGCGTGATGTGCGTATGCCAGATCTGCTCGGCAAGCACACGGCTTGTGCAGATTACCCCGCCGGTAAGATCGTGATGTCCACCCAGATACTTGGTCGCGCTGTGCACGACGATGTCGACGCCAAGACGACCAGGCTGCTGATTAACTGGCGAAGCAAACGTGTTATCCGCGAGCGTGAGAATGCCGCGCGCCCGCGCAATCTCGGTCACCGCGGATATGTCGGTCACGAGCAGCAACGGATTGACCGGGGTCTCGATAACGATCAGCCGGGTGTTCGGACGAATAGCCCGGTCAAACGCGGCGATATCTGTCTGGTCGACAAACGTCACCTCGACGCCGAATTTGCGCAACATGTCGTCGAGCATTTTGGTCGTGCTCATGTAGTGACGAGACTGACCGATAACGTGGTCACCCGCCTTCACGACGCTGAGGATCGCCGTCGCGATTGCGCCCATCCCGGAGGCAGTGACGAGCGCCGTCTCGGTGCCCTCGAGCTCAGCCATGATTGCCTTGACGCGCTCGTGAACGGGATTGCCGTAGCGTGTGTAATTGCGAGGATGCTGAGGAACGCTCGACATCTCAGTGAATTCCTCACTGCCTGCCGCCTTGAATACGGCAGAATAGTGGATGGCCGGCGCAACTGTCTTCTCGTCGGTCACATCGCGGTCAGCCGCGAGCGCCAACGTTTCAAGCTTGTATCCCATGTCTTCCTCGGAATGGTCGATATGCTTTGTCAATTCGTTGCTGCGCTATACGCGCACGTTTCCCAGATGCCGGTTCAAGATGCCTTCCACGCGCTTCAATACGGTCGATAAAATCGCCGTTATGCCGACGTACACGACGCCAGCGAGCATCAGGGCATCAGTCGTGTAAGTTTCGACGGAGATTCGCCGTGCCACACCGGTAAGATCGAGCACAGTAATCGTGCTCGCGAGCGCGGTCGACTTGAGTTGCAGCACGATCTCGTTCCCGAGTGTCGGCGCGACGATGCCGATCGCACGTGGCACGACAACAAACCAGGTCAACATGAAACGACTCATCCCGAAGGCAAGCGCCGCTTCCTTCTCGCCCGCCAGGACCCCCGCGATCCCGCCACGAATGTCTTCGGCCATGTAGGCAGAAAGATTTAACGTCAGCGCACACAATGCGCACGAAAACGAGCCTCCGAAAAGCAGCCACAGCGGCGACGCGCGGACAAACGCGAATTGCGCGAGTCCGTAATACATCACGAAGATTTGTACGAGCAGCGGCGTTCCGCGGAACACGGACATGAAGAGACGGCTGGGTGTGGACAACCAGCGGCTCTCAGATGCGCGCGCGACCGCGAGCGGCACCGCAAGCGCAAAAGCAAGTGCGCATGACAGGACCAGAAGTTGAACCGTAACCCACACACCGCGCACGATGTCCGAGCCGGACTGGGTCATCAGGGAGAGAACTTCGTTCATGGCAGAGCCTGTTCAGGTTCGTTTCGCATAGCCCCGTCCCGCGATGCGTTCGAGCCACACAAATGCGGGATTGGAAACTGCGAGAAAGCCGAAGTAGACAACACCAACCGTCAAGTAAAAGATGAACGGCTGTTTGGTAAATTGCGCCGCGATGTTGGCCTTTCTGAGCATGTCTTCGAGTCCGACGATCGAGACGAGCGACGTGTCCTTTAGCAGGTTCTGCCACATGTTGTTCAGACTCGGCAAACAGATCCGCCACGCCTGCGGCAAACGTACGAACCACAGCGTCTGCAGCCGAGTCATCCCGTACGCGCGCGCCGCCTCAATCTGCCCGGCTGATACAGCGAGGAAAGCCCCACGAAACATCTCCGACGAATACGCCCCGAAGACTACTGCGAGCGCGAGCACGCCTGCGGAGAACGGGCTTACCGTAATCGCACCGTCGAACTGCGTATTGAGCAAACGCGACAACCCGAAGTAGCAGATCAGCAGGATCAGGAACTCGGGGATCCCACGCAGGAAGTTGGTGACCGCATAGCTCGCGGCGCTCAGCCAGCGGACGCTCGACAGCTTCGCCGACGCGCCGGCGATACCGAGAAGCATGCCGAGCCCGAGCGCGGCGACTGCGAGTTCCAGCGTGACGAGTGCGCCCGCCGCAATCTGGGCGCCGTAATTAAGCAACATGTCCATCGTGGTGGAGTTCCGTGAAATGCACGCCTTGTGCGCGCGCCGCAGGACTGCAGCCGCGCGTGCCGGATGCGAGCTTATTGCGGTGCGATGCTGAACGGGAAATAGCGCTTGCTTACCGTCGAGAATGTCCCGTCGGCCTGTACCTGCGCGATGCCCTTGTCGAACTTGGCCTTCAGCGGTGCGTCACCCTTGCGCACGGCTATCGCCGTGCCTTCGCCGAAGATTTCCGCATCGGCGATCGGCTTGCCGACGAAATTGAAGCCTTCCTTTTTCCCGGTCTTTGTTAGCCAGTCATAAGCCACAGTGTTGTCCGCAAGCACCGCGTCAATGCGCCCGGCTTCGAGATCGAGCCATGCTTCGTCAAGCGTCTGATACACCTTGACGTTGATGCCCGACTGACTCGCAGGCAATCGGCGGCGCAGCCAGGATTCGTGAGTCGAGGCGGTCTGCACACCAATCGTCTTGCCTCTGAGCATGGCTGGACTGTCCGTGATACCTGAACCTTGCTTCGCGACGAACTGCACGGGTGCCGTCGTGAAGATACGGGTGAAATCGACCGACTGCTCGCGCTCAGGAGTCTTTGACATCTGCGCAAGCACCGCGTCGATCTGCTTGGCCTTGAGTGCCGGAATCAGCGCGTCGAAATCCATCGTTACCCACTGGCACTTGACCTTCATGTCTTCGCACATCTTCTTGCCGATGTCGATCTCCATGCCCTGTAGCGTGCCGGACGCGTCCTTGTATTCAAACGGTGCATAGTCGGCGAGCGTGCCGACGCGCACCACCTGCTCGGCATGTGCGACGGGCCCCAGCAACGCCGCGCCCGCACACAACGATTGAAGCAGCTTCTTCATGATTTCTCCTCCGGTTGGCAATGGTTTTGCATCAGATGATGCTGGACAGAAACTTTTGGAATCGCGGCGATTTCTGGGTAGCGAAGACTTCATCGGGACTGCCGTCCTCTTCGATCCGCCCCTGATGGACAAATACGACGCGATTGGCAACTTCGCGCGCAAAGCCCATCTCGTGCGTAACGACCAACATCGTGCGACCCTCATCAGCGAGCGAGCGCATGACCTTCAGCACCTCACCAACAAGCTCCGGATCAAGCGCAGATGTTGGCTCGTCGAAGAGCATGACCTCCGGGTCCGTCGCCAGAGCGCGCGCAATCGCAACACGTTGTTGCTGGCCGCCTGACAACTGGTTCGGGTAGTGCTCGCACTTGCCCGCGAGGCCGACACGTTCCAGCATCGCTATGGCTTTGTCACGCGCCTCGCGCTTTGGCACACCAAGCACTCGCACCGGCGCGAACATCACGTTTTGCATAACCGTCATGTGTGCCCACAGGTTGAACTGCTGGAAGACCATCGCGAGCTTGCGACGTACACGCATTACCTGCTTCGGATCGGCGGCGGCGAGCACACCGCTCTTGCCCATGGGTTTCAGTGTGAGCGTCTCGCCATTCACACAGATCCGACCACGGTCGGGCGTCTCCAGCAGGTTGATGCATCTGAGGAACGTGCTCTTGCCTGATCCACTGCTTCCAAGGATCGACACGACCTCGTGATTGCGGGCGGTCAACGAGATACCCTTCAACACCTCAACCCCACCAAATGACTTATGAATATCCTCGACAACCAGCACATCAGCCGCTGGTTTGCATGCAGGGATTGCTGCTGCCATTCCCGACTCCCTCTTCGATACGTTACTCATTGCCCAGGGGCGTGCGGTGCCGGCGCATCGAGCGCCGGCACCTCGCGTCAACTCGACAGCGCCCGGTTACGCCTGAAGCAGACCACCTTCGGCTGCGTCATTTCTGTCATCGCGAACCGCACGCCTTCGCGTCCCAGCGACCCATACTTGAACCCGCCAAACGGCATGCCGTCGAAGCGGTAGTCCGAGGAATCGTTGATCATCACGCCACCCGCCTGCAGGCGCTCGGCCGCGCCAAGTGCAATCTCGAGCCGGCTTGTGAAGACCCCGGCGTGAAGACTGCTTTCAGGCGCGTTCGCGGCATCGAGCGCCTGCTGCAAGTCGGAGAATTTCGTGATCGACACTACGGGCGCAAACACTTCGTCTGCCCACACGCGGACATCACACGGGACGTCCACCAGCACAGTGGGCTCGTACAGCGCGCCGCGCCTGCGATGGCCAGTCAATACCTTTGCGCCGTTGGAGATCGCGTCGTCAACCCAGCGTTCGATCCTGGCCGCCTGCTCCTCGGCGATCATCGGGCCCATATCCGTCGCCTCGTCTAGCGGATCGCCGACAACCATCTTGCGGGTCAGTTCAACGACGTAACGAACGAAAGGCTCATACGCCGCCTCAGCCACGAAGATGCGCTGGGTACCGATGCAATTCTGGCCGGCGGCCCAAAACGCGCCCGAAACGCACGATTGCGCAGCGTCCTTCAGGTCGCAGTCGGCCATAACGATCACCGGAGCGTTACCGCCGAGGTCCATCGCGATCTTCTTCAGGCCAGCCTCACGCGTGATCGCCTCGCCGGTCACCGGGCCACCTGTGAACGTCACCATTCGGATCCGCTTGTCGCGCACCAATGCAGACGCGATCTCGGCGCCACCGTGCACGATCTGTAGCGCGTCCCGAGACGCACCCGCCTCCCACAGAATCTCGACGAGCGCCTGAGCAGACAGCGGGGCCAGCAACGAAGGTTTCAGGATCACGCTATTACCGGTAGCGATTGCCGGCCCGAGCTTGTGCGCGACAAGGTTGAGCGGATCGTTGAACGGCGTAATAGCCAGAATCACGCCGAGCGGCTCCAGCGTGTAGTAGCCGCTGCGATCTTCTGAGCCTGGATAGGAATCGAACGGGATCGTTTCGCCAACCAGGCGCTTGGCTTCTTCTCCTGACAGGCGCAGCGTATTCACACAGCGTGCGACCTCCTTGCGGGCCTGCCGGAGCGGTTTGCCAGCTTCGAGCGAAATCGTGCGGGCAAGCTCTTGAGCACGCGCTTCGACGAGCGCGGCTGCGCGGAACAAGATGTCGGACCGACGGCTTCTCGCAAGAGCACCAGCCATGCTCGCGCCCAACAGAGCGCGCTCCACAATCGCAGGTGCCGACTCGACCGGTGACAGATTGACTGTCCCGACGACGGTCCCGTCATAGGGCGACAGGACGTCGCTCACGCCACCCAGCTCGAGATCCGTGGTCACTGCATCGCGCGCGGTCATGCAATCACCTCTTGCCCGGTTGCGTTGATGAGGTCTCCCAGTTCGATAAGGTCCGACAGGATCGCGAACGCGGTCTCCTCGCGGCCGGCTCCGGGACCGCTGATCGTCACACTGCCGAGTACGTCGGTGTCGAAAGTGATGGCGTTAGTCACACCACTCGCGGCGCGCAGCGGATGGCCAGCCGGCAGCTTGCGTGGCTCGACGGTTGCAACCAACGTACCGTCCGGTTGGCGAGTCGCCGAACCAATCAGCCGCCAGGACAGGCCTTCAGCCGCCGCGGCACGCACCTCATCCTCGGTCAGCTCGACGATACCTCGACAGGTCACGTCGGCTCGCGTCAGGCCCACACTCCACAGCGTGTTCGCGAGAATCACGACCTTCAACTGCACGTCCGAGCCGCTCACGTCGGCCGCCGGATTCGCTTCCGCGTAACCGCGTTGCTGTGCCTCTTTGATCGCTTCATCGAAGCTCGCGCCCGCCTCGACCTCTCCGAGCACGAAGTTCGACGTGCCGTTCAGAATGCCCGTAAAGCCACCAACATCGCAGCCACGAAGCGTTGTCGAGATCTGGCGTAAAACCGGAGTGCCGCTCATTACCGTGCCTTCGTATTTAAGGCACGCGCCCGACTTTGCCGCGGTCCGGGCCAGGTCCAGTTGCGCGAGTGCGATCGGGCCCTTGTTGGTCGTGATTACGTGCTTGCCGCATTCGAGCGCGGTGCGGCAATGTGACAGCGCTGGCTCGCCGGTATTCGGGTCGGTGTAGGTTGCCTCGACGACGACATCGACGTGCTCCGACGCGATTGCCTTGAGCACTGCGCCGAGGTTCACCTCGGGCGACACCAGTGTGCCGGGATCGCGGCGCAACGCGTCGGCATCGACACCGTTCCGGGCAGTTTCGTCGAGAACATCCAGAGCGATACCTCGTGGATTCGTCGCAATGCCGAGCCGCAGGTCCGCGACCATCGTCACGGAGAGATCGATACCCTCGGCCGACAGCATCGCGCGCTTTTTCCTGAGCAGCTCGACCAATCCTTGATTGACTCCGCCGAAGCCGACCAGTGCCAATTTGAGTTCCATTTCTTTCATCTCCTGTCAGTGAAATCAGGAAATAGTTTAGTTATGCGAAGCGTTCGACAAATTATGCGTTTCGGCAAAGATTGAGCATGCTCTTTTGCGGTTCGTTATGCTGGACGGCCGAATCGGCCGTCTCTCATGACACGCGGTCGTTAGCTTGAGGGTGGATCCTCGTCAACCTCCCTCTCAACCGGGACAAATAGCCCAATCTTGATCGAACTCAGCACGACGTTTGTATTGATACGACGGATCATTGGATTGCTTTGCATGATCCTCGCTGTCAGCCGGTCGTATGCCTCGACGTCGGACGCCGTGATAATTGCGATCAAATCGACGGCACCCGTCACGTAGTAAATCTGCTGGACCTCATCTTGTGACCTTGCCCATTCGCGGAACTTCGCAACTGTCTCGTAGTTTTCTCGTTCGATTTCCATTGCGGCGATGAAGGTCATCGGGCGACCGACAGCCGCTCGATCGACTACCGCGATTTCCGCGGAAATGATCCTGTCAGTGCGCATCCGCTTCAGACGTTTCTGCACAGCAGACGTGGATAAGCCGATACGGTCAGCGATGGCGTCCGCAGTCGCAGTACAGTCCCGCTGGACGATGTTCAGGATCTTGCGGTCAAAGGCGTCGAGTGCATCGGTCATAGCGTGGCCCGCAGGTCAGATACGCAGAATTCAGAGGTAGAACGGGCGTGTCGACTTGAGGCCGACAAGATGCCGGATGCGGTCGAACGCGGCGATGAGCGCTCCGCGCCACCGTACCATCGGCCCGCCAATGCACACCGGCGAGAAATGGACCGTATCCACGCCTCCGGGAATACGAAATGGGCGTTCGATGCCGTTGTCCGATTCCGTCACGAGCGCAGTGCCGTCGATCGCGGTCAGGCTCATCAGCAGATACGCCGATCCAGTCTTGTCGCCCAGGCCGAGCAGCGGTGCCACAATCGCGGGTAGTTGCTCGAGCAGCGGCAGTTCGTATGCGCCGGGCCACCACGTGTCGCGCTCGTCCAGCCACGGGCCGACACCCGGCATCCCCACCATCTCGAGCGTCCGATCCACCCCGAGATGGGCGTAGGCCCGGCACCGGCCTGCCTCGTCGCGTGCCGAGGAGGCGAGCCAGCCGCCTTCGTGCTCCACGCAATTCGTCAAAGAGACGTTCGCGGGCTTTAGACTGCCGAACGTTGCCGCCATCCGCGTGGACGATATTGCCCCGACATCGCTCTGCGTCTCATTACTGGGCACGATCTGGCACACCCACTTGGGTCCGTCCTGCAAGGACGTGGACACGTTGCCAAGCCGAACCTGCGCGGTTCTCCTGCGGGCACGTTCAACGATAATGAATGGCGTATCCGGCATACGACTCTCTCAATGCTTGCGCAATCGCGCCGCAGCCATGCTAGCGCGCTTCGATGGTTCCACCAAAAGGGCGGCAGATGAGAGAAATCATATCGCCCGACAGCGTCGAAAAAAATCTCAGTGTCGAGCATTTGATCCGAAAAACGTACATAATTTTCCCGGCCGCGACGAATTTCGTCAGCAAGATCGACTACCCGTCGGTTCGGGCACGGCATTCAGGGACTCAGGGAAACTGGGATGCTGCATACCGGATTGCCCGATCAGAGATCAAACCCGAGCTGCGTTTTGCCCAGTACCGACAAACTGCCTTCGGTGGCCCGGCCGACAAAATCGGTTTCGAAGTTGTCGGCAGGAAAGTCGGGCGGGCTCTCGCCTTTGAGGAACGCCGGCAGTTGCCGTTTCAGGTAGTCGTCATTTTTCGCGCAGCCGGGTGCCGCAGCGATGTACATGACGTTGCTGTATCCGGTTCCACGATGAGCGTCTTCGACCGCATGAATCACATCGCTGTGCCAGAAGACGGTGTCACCCGCCTGCATCAACGGAATCGACGAAAGCGCTTCGTGCAGCGGTGCATGCCACTTTGCATCGATCGACAGGGCCCGCCCTGGCATTGCGCCACACAGATCGTCGTCGGCGACGTCGTCCTGAAGCGCCCGCAACAGCACATACACCATGGCGTTCGCGATCGGCACCAGTTGCAAGGTGCCATCGCCCGGCCCCTGGGGAGTGAGCGCGGTCCACCCCTGGAATGTGCGGAACATCGAACATACAGTCGGGGAACGAATCTCTCGGGCTAGCGGCCGCCACGCCGCGTCGAAGGCGTCATACCGGCGCCATTCGCCGCTGAAGACATGACGATAGACACGCCGGAAGTTGTCATCGAGCCAGCGCTCCACCGACCCGCCATCACAATGCGCGGAGAGGCCCAACGATTCGGAACCCGGAGGACGCCGGCGCAGGCGGTCCGCGTAGACCGGAACCGTGTCCGGATCAAAGTGAATCCGACCTTCACTCTGCCACTTCCAGAGCCTGTTCAAAAAGACGCGTGTCTCGGTGAGTTCGGAAGACTGTCGGGCCTCCACTTGAGGTCCGGACCAGTAAATGCCGTAAATTTGCGGCTTGCTCGATGCGAGTGTGCCAAAAAACTTGTCCTCGGCCCGATGGGCGAGCTTGTCGTCCAGGCGATTACGCGCAACGTATTGCGCGATCTCGTCGTCCCATGCCCCGGCGCGTTCCCGGCTGAAGACGCCGCGCACGACACACGCTCCGCGCTCCTTGATCGCCGCGATTGCCTGCTCGCTCACGCATCGCGCGGCAATGTCCGCGAACCGGATCTCCGGGATCACCGATTCGCCGCGCCGGCGCTCCTGCGCAATCACATCGACCTTGCGCCTGATTTCGGCGTCGACCTGCTCGAACGTTTCCCTGTAGTTGGGAAGTCTCTGGCGCAGTTGCCTCTTCACCGAACGGATTGCCGCCGGCAGATCTTCAATGTGCAGGGATTCCATGATGCGTCTCCGTATGCGCTGTAGTGCCCAAAATTTGGCCGTCGATACGAACCGCTGCGCAACCGCCGCGTTCCATTGCCGTACAACGCTATGCATTCAGATCGATTCCGCGCGTTTCCGGCGCAAAGAAAGTCGCGATGAACGTTATGCCGGCGAGCACCACCACATACAACGCAATCGGCCACCAGGCGCCACCCGACCACCCGATCAGCGCTGTGGCGATGAACGGCGCGACGCCTCCAGAAGCCACTGCCGCAAACTCCTTGCTCACAGCGACGCCCGTATACCGGAAGCGCGCGCTGAACAACTCCGGGAAGTAGGCGCCCTGAATCCCATACATGCCAAACACGCCGACGCCAATGGCCATCGCCATGCTGAACACGATCCAGAACGGGTCTCGCGTATTAAACAACCAGAAGGCCGGAAACGCCCAGGCACAGGTAAAGAGCGCCGCGAGCCGGTACATCAGGCGCCGCCCGTAGCGGTCCGAGAGCCACCCCATCAACGGGATCGTCACCACGGCGAGCCCTGCCGCGATCGTAATGCCCACTGTCCCCACCGACTTGTCGACCAACAGGATCTTGGTCAGATAGCTGAGCGCGAACACCTGATACAGATACGATGACCCGTTCTCGCCCACGCGGAGTCCGAATGCCACCAGGAGACGGCCCGGCGATTCACTCAGCAGGTCCCTGACGGGACGCTCGCTCGCATGTCCCGTACGCCGGATCTCCTCGAACACGGGGCTCTCTTTCACGCGCATCCGGATGACGATGCCCGCAATCACAACGAGCGCACTGAAGAGAAACGGAACACGCCAGCCCCAGGCCAGGAATTCATCCTTTGGCAGACGCTGTACCAGCGTAAAGATGGCCCCGGCCAACAGGATGCCAATGATGCAGCCGGCAAACGGCAATGCTGCGTAGAAGCCCCGACGCTCAGCGGGCGCAAACTCCGAGACGATCAGCGACGCCCCTGCCTGCTCCGCTCCGGCACCGAAACCCTGCAGAAGACGTAGCGCAACAAGAAGCACAGTCGCCCCGACCCCAGCCGTCGCGTAGGTGGGCAACAGCCCGATGCAAAACGTTGAGCCGCCCATCAACAAAACCGTTGCAACCAGCACAACCTTGCGCCCCAGCCTGTCACCGATCCATCCAAAGAAGAGTCCGCCGAATGGGCGCGCAAAGAAACCCGCCGCGTACGCACCGAAGATGGCAAGGAGTCCGGCGGCCTTGCTCAGGCCGGGAAAGAAGAGATCGGCGAAGATCAACGCCGATGCCGTTCCGTAGATACTGAAGTCGTACCACTCCATCGCACTGCCTGCGGTACTCGCGGCAATTACGCGACCAAGATCGGCGGCGCAAACCTCGGGTCGCGCTCGTTTGCTGGCAGCGGCGCCTTCTATCGCGTACATCTTCATTGTCTCGTCTCCTCCATGCCCTGTCTTTTCGTCGTCGCGACTGGGCGGGAAAGCACCGCATCGACGTGCGGGATCCCGAGATGCCAGCACAGTGCTTCGATGACGAGTTCGTGATCGGCCACATCGTCGAGCCCCGACACCGACATCGCGCCGACGATGCCCGCGTTCGCCACACGCAGTGGCACGCCGCCACCGAAGAGTGTGAAGTCGCTCGTAGACAATCCGTGCGACGCCAGCAACCTGTCCTCACGCGCAAACATTGCGCCGACCTCAAGCGAGCTCTTTCCGAAATGGAACACGGTATTCTGCTTGCGGCGTATCCATTGCGCGTTGTCTGCGCTGCTCCCTTCGAGCGCGCAGAAGAAGATCGCGCCCTGTGGCTGCACGATACTCAATGCGACGGGCAGCCCCCGGCGCGACGCGATGTTCACTGCGATCTCGCCGAGCTTGCGCGCGATCTCCGCATTGAATGCCGGCAGCGTCGTACGAGCCGCCTGCTGATCGAACGTCTCGTCGATCACCTGCGCATGCCTGTGTCCCATCCCGACCTCCCTCGCCCCGCCAGGGGCGTCCCCTCGTTGAACAAGCCTCACTGACCGATTCCGGCGTGAACACTCAAAAAAGCGGCCATTCGCTGAACGGCGAGTTCAGGCCGGATCAGTACGCCACACGCGTCAGCCTTGCGAAAGACTTCGGCGTAGTGCAGCACCGAACGCGCCGACTCCATGCCCCCCGCCATCGAGAAGTGATCCTGGTGCCCGTTCAGCCAGGCGAGGAACACCACACCGGCCTTGTAGTACTGCGTGGGCGCACGGAAAAGCTCGCGCGACAATGCGACGGTCGGCGCCATCGTCCTGTGGTAGGCATCGATGTCGTTTCGCGCGAGATCGGCCAGCGCGCGGGCGGCCACAGGCGCGATCGGGTCGAAAATGCCGAGCAGGGCATGGGAGATGCCGGTGCTGTCGCCGGCAATCAGGTCGCCATAGTTGAAATCGTCCCCGGTGTACATCCGCACGCCTTCAGGAAGCTGCGCACGCAGTTCGCGTTCGTACTCGGCGTTGAGCAGGGAGATCTTGATGCCCTCGATCTTTCCTGGGTGGAGCCGGATCACTTCGAGCACCGTCGCCATGGCGGCGTGAATGTCGCTGCTGCCCCAGTACCTCGCAAGCGACGCATCGAATGCCTCGCCGAGCCAGTGCAGCACGACCTTGTTACGGCTTTCGGAAATGACGGCGTCGTAGACATTCAGATAGTCTTCGGGCGAGCGCGCCGCGGCACACAGTGCGCGGCTTGCCATCATGATGACCCGGCCTCCCGCCGACTCCACGACCTCGAATTGTTCACGGTATGCGTTGATGACATCGGAGAGTCCGTGACGTCGCCGGTCGTCGAGATGATCGGTGCCTGCTCCGCATGCGAGATCCGCACCGGGAACCGTGCGCGCGTGGGCGATGCTCCGCCGAATCAGCTCCGCAGCCGTTTGCCAGCCCACGCCCATGCCGCGCTGGGCCGTATCCATCGCCTCGGCCACCTTGAAGCCCAGGCCATAGAGATAGCTGCGGAATGCGAGCGTCCTGTCCCAGTCGATGGCTGGGGCACCCGACCAGGGTTCGTAGTTGCACGAAGGATCCGTCACGACGTGCGCGGCGGCGTACGCCACGCGATTGAAGCTGAAGTTTGCTTCCGGCGCAGCATTTGATTCGGTATGCTTGAGATTGTAGGGCGCCGTTGCGCCATCGGAATTAGGGAGAACGAGTTTCATGGTGTCTCTCAGTAGGACGTTGGCGCTGCGACATTGGGCATGCCGCGTTGCCGGCCATTCGCGGCGGGCGTATCGATGCGCCCGAGAATGTGATCTGCAGCCTTCTCGGCGATCATGATCGTCGGTGCATTGGTGTTGCACGAGGGAATGAATGGCATGACCGAGGCATCGACCACTCGAAGCCCGTCGAGCCCGATTACGCGCAAATCCGGCGTAACGACGCTGCGTGCGTCGTTCGCGGGTCCCATCCGGCAGGTGCCAACCGGATGGTGGTCCGTCTTCGCGTTCGCACACGCGTAGTCGAACAGTTCGGCATCGGTGCGAAGCTTCGCGCCCGGCAGCACTTCCTGCTGTACGTAGCGTTTGAGCGCGGGCTGGCTCATGATCTCGCGCGCAAGACGCAACCCCTGCAAAGCGAGGTCGCGGTCGCGCGGATCGCACCAGTAGTTCGGGTCGATGAGCGGCGCGGCCGCGGGGTCCCCAGTGGCGAGGCGCACGGTGCCGCGCGATTTCGGGCGCAGATAGGCGGTATTGAGCGTGACACCCGCATTACCCAGTTTGGCCATGCCCGCTTCGATGCCCGAACCCAGCCCCAGATGGAACTGGATGTCCGGCGAGCGGGCCGTCGACGCACCCTTGCCTTCTGCGTACCAGAAGCCACCGGTCTCGAAGAGGCTGGACGCGACCGGCCCCTTGCGCAAGAGCAGGTACTGCAGCCCTGCCCACGCTGCATGATGGAGCTTGTTGTACTTGTCGTAGGTGTGATCGCCCGTGCATTCCGCAATCACGAACAGATCGAGATGATCCTGCAGGTTCGAGCCGACGCCTTGCATGTCGTGCACGACGCGCACGCCCACAGCCTGCAAATGGTCGGCAGGGCCGATGCCCGACTGCATGAGCAGCTTCGGCGAGCCGATTGCTCCTGACGCCACGATGACCTCGCGCCGTGCGCGCACAATGACCGGCGTTCGATCTGTGCCGCTCACCAGCTCCAAGCCGACCGCGCGCCCTCCCTCCACCACCACCCGCAGGGCCTGCGCCTGCAGCAGCACCCGCAGGTTTGGCCGGTTGAGCACAGGCTGAAGAAACCCGACGGCCGCCGACGAGCGCCGTGCGTCGAGTTGCGTCAGCTGGTAGTAGCCCAGCCCTTCCTGCTCTGCACCATTGAAGTCGGGATTGAACGGCATGCCCATTTCCTGGCCAGCCTGGAAGAACGCTTCGCAGATCGGCAGCGGGCTGATGGGATTGGAAACGCCGAGCGGTCCGCCATAACCGTGGAACGCGTTCGCAAAGCGCTGATTGTTTTCCGAACGCCGGAAATACGGCAGCACGTCCCGATAGCCCCAGCCCGCAGCGCCGCCCAGCGTCTCCCACTCGTCGTAGTCGGCCGGCACGCCACGCGTGTAGATCTGGGCGTTGATCGAAGAGCCTCCGCCGATGACCTTCGCCTGGGTGAAGCGCAGCACGCGGTCCTTCATATGCTTCTGCGGCACCGTATGCCAGCCCCACGAGCCGATGCCTTTGGTCATCTTCGCGAACCCGGCAGGCATGTGAAAAAGCGGGTTGCGGTCCATGCCGCCGGCTTCGAGCAGCAGGACCTTGACCGACGGGTCCGCGCTCAGGCGGTTCGCCAGCACGCAGCCGGCCGAGCCGCCGCCTGTGATGATGTAGTCGTAGTCTTCGGTTTTCATGCTGCCACCTTCAAAATGCCGCGATGGAGAGGCCGCCGTCCACGTGCAGCACACTGCCGGTCGCGAACTGCAGCGCGCCGCCGGCCAGTTCGCCGACCGCTCTCGCCACGTCTTCTGCCTCGCCCCAACGATTCATGGGCACCAGACCCTCCTTGAAGCGCGCCTCGTATTTCTGCGCCACGCCCTGGGTCATGGGCGTTCGAATGATCCCGGGCCGCACCTCGAAAACGGGAATGCCCGCGGACGCGAGCCGCAGTGCGAACAGCTTCGTCATCATCGGCAGCGCGGATTTCGACAGGCAGTACTCGGCGCGCTCCGTCGAAGCCATCGTCGCGGACACCGAGGAAACCGTCACGATCGCGCGCGGGTAGCTCGAGCTCGTGTCCATCATGTGGCGCGCCACGACCTGGGTCATGAAGAACGTGCCACGCAGATTGACCCCGAGCACGGTGTCGAACGCGTCCGGCTTGACGTCGAGAAGATCGCCCCGCGACGGCGACCCCATGCCAGCGTTGTTCACGAGGCAATGCAGTTCGCCGCACCAGCTCAATACATTCACGAGGGTCTGCTCGTGCGTCGTGACATCCTGAAGATTCGACTGCACGAACAGCGCACGGCCACCGCGCGCCTCGATTTCGCGCAGCGTGATCGCGCTATCCGCGTCGTCTTCGAGGTCGGTGATTGCCACGTCGTAGCCGCGCGTAGCGAGTTCGATCGCAATGGCTCGTCCGATACCGCGGCGCCCGCCCGTTACCAGCGCCGCTGGACGTTTGACCTCTTCAGACATGGCCCGCTCCATATGAAGTCCCAGCGCACATCACGCAATCCTCTCTTCAGTTTGCGCGTCGAAGAGTACGAGCTTCGACAGATCGACACGCAGCTTGCAGCGCTCGCCCGGCGAGTGCGGAACGTCCGCACCAAGCCGCGCCGCAACCTCGACGCCGCCCAGTTCCATCACGGCGAACACGTCGGGTCCCGTGGGCTCCATCACGAGCATCTTCACCTCGACTTCGCGCAACGCGTCGGGCGTGCGTCCGCCCTCGACGCCGATGGCCTCCGGGCGCAGCCCGGCGATAACCGGCTTGCCGGCGTAGCTGGCCACCGCCGCGGATTGCGGCGGCAATTCGAAGCGTGCCGCCGCGCTGCCCTGGCCAACCGCGAGCATGAGCTTGCCGCCCTCCGCGCTGAGCATGGCGGGAATCAGGTTCATCGAAGGCGAGCCCATGAACGTCGCCACAAACGTGTTGGCCGGTGCGCTGTAAATTTCCGCGGGCGTGCCGAATTGCTGTATCACGCCGCCCTTCATCACTGCGATACGGGTCGCCAGTGTCATTGCCTCGATCTGGTCGTGCGTCACGTAGACGATGGTCGCGCCCAGCCGCTGATGCAACTTCTTGATCTCGGTGCGCATGTCCACGCGCAGCTTCGCGTCGAGGTTCGACAAGGGCTCGTCAAACAGGAAGATCTTCGGATTGCGAACGAGTGCCCGGCCCATCGCCACGCGCTGGCGCTGACCGCCCGAAAGCTGCCCGGGACGCCGGTTGATCAGGTGATCGATCTGCAGCAGCTTCGCCGCGTCGGAGACCGCCTTCTCGCGCTCCGCCTTCCCGACCTTGCGCATCTCCAGACCAAAGCTGATGTTCTGGCCGATCGTCATGTTCGGATAGAGCGCGTAGCTCTGGAACACCATGGCAATGTCGCGCTCGCTTGGATGAAGGTCATTCACGCGATCGCTGTCAATGCGGATTTCACCGTCCGAAATCGTGTCGAGGCCTGCGATCAGCGAAAGCAATGTGGACTTGCCGCAGCCCGAGGGCCCCACCAGCACCAGAAAGTCGCCGTCGCCGACATCGATATTGATGTTCTTCAGAATTTCCGTGGCGCCGTAGGCCTTGCGGACGTTCGAAATATGTAGAGAAGCCATTTTGCCTACTCCTTAACCCTTGACCGAGCCGGCCATCATGCCGCGCACGAAATAGCGACCACCAATCACATAGACCAGCAGCGTGGGCAGCGCGGTGATCACTGCGGCTGCCATCTGCACGTTGTATTCGCGCACGCCCGTCGACGTGTTGACGATGTTGTTGAGCGCCACCGTGATCGGCGCGGTGCTGCCCGTCGTGAACGAAGCGCCGAACAGGAAGTCGTTCCAGATATTGGTGAACTGCCAGATCACCGTGACGGTGATGATTGCGCCGGAGCACGGCAGCAGGATGCGCAGAAAGATCCGGAAAAAGCGCGCACCGTCGATCATGGCGGCCTTCACCAGTTCATCGGGAAACGCGATATAGAAGTTGCGGAAATAGAGCGTTGTGAAGCACAGGCCATACACCACGTGCACGAACACGAGTCCGGTGATCGACTGCGCGAGCCCCACCTTGCCGAGGAATGTCGCCATCGGGATCAGCACGACCTGGAACGGAATGAAGCAGCCGAACAGCACCAGACCGAAGAGGATGTTGTCGCCCTTGAAACGCCATTTGGTCAGCACGTAGCCGTTCAGTGCGCCGATGAAAGTCGAGATCGTGACCGCGGCCACCACCATGCGCGTCGAGTTCCAGAAGAACCCCTTCACGCCTGAGCAGTCGAGACCGACACACGCTTCACCCCAGGCCTTGAGCCACGGCTCGATAGTCCATACACGCGGCAACGCGAGAATATTCCCGCTATACACCTCGGAGAGCGGCTTGAACGACGTCAGCATCATGACCGCGAGCGGTACCAGATAGACGGCTGCGAACACAGCCAGCAATCCGTAGATCACGATCCGCGATAGATAGTTGTGCTTACCCATCACCATTTGCGGTGAGTCCCATGTCTTGTTCGACATGACTGTCTCCTGTGCGTATCAGTGGGACCCACCGCTGCGGCGGGGGCGAAGTTCGGAATAGAGGTACGGCACCATGATGGCCGCAACCGTGCAGAGCATCATGACCGCGCTCGCGGCGCCCATTCCGAGTTCGTTGCGGGTGAACGTGAACGAGTACATGAATGTGGAGGGCAGTTCGGTCGAATAGCCGGGGCCCGCGCCCGTCAGCGCGACGACGAGCTCATAGCTCTTCACCGCAAGGTGGACGAGAATCACGAACGCGGAGATAAACGCGGGCCGCAGTTGCGGAATGATGATGCGACGATAGATGGCGGGCATTTTCGCGCCGTCGATCGAAGCGGCCTTGACCATGTCCTGGTCGATGCCCCGCAGGCCGGCGAGGAACATGGCCATCACGAAGCCGGATGCCTGCCATACGGCGGCAATCACGACGGTGTAGATCGCCATGTGGTCGTCGATGATCCAGTTGAAGGTGAAGCTCGTCCAGCCCCAGTCGTGAAAGAGCTTGGTGAGCCCGAGCCCCGGATTCAGGATCCACTTCCACGCCGTACCGGTGACGATGAACGAGATCGCCATGGGATAGAGGAAGATGGCGCGCAGACCGCCTTCGGCGCGGATGCGCTGATCCAGCAGGATCGCGAGCATCAGCCCGATCGCCATGCAGAGCACGACGTAGAGCGAAGCATAGATGCCGAGGTTCATCACCGCGACATGCCAGCGCGGATGCTCCCACACACGCGCATATTGCGTGAACCCAGCCCAGTGCAGATTCGCGAAGGCCCGCGAACGTGTAAAGGACAGGACCGTGGTCCAGATGATGAAGCCGTAGACGAAGATGAGCGTCGCAATCAGCGTCGGCGACAGAACCAGCTTCGGCAGAACCTGTTCGAACCGGTTGCGCAGGCTCGAACGGCGCCGGTTTTGAACCGGCGAGGTAGACACGCCGCCGTGGGCCGTGGCGTGAGCAGTCCCATGTGTAGTGTGCATGACAGACACCTTCACTTCAGAAACTTCGGAGGATCATGCGGCAACCAGGTTGCCGCATGAACGCGATGGCACAGCCTGGTTGCTTACTTTGCGTTGTTGATGGCCTGGACCAGTTGCTTGACCGCATCCGCAGACGACTGGTTGGAGTTGAAGAAATGCGTAACCACGTCGTAGACCGCGTTCTTTGGGCCGTCCGGCATCGCGTGACCGTGGGCGAAGCTGCCCACCATGGTGCCGTTCTTCAGCGCGGTACGCAGATCCGCCATCGACTTCTGGCCGCATTCGTCGAGACCGTCCGCGGGCACGTCGAGGCGCGCGGGAATCGATCCCTTGATCTGATTGAATTTCGCCTGGTTGCCCTTGTCCATCACCGTCGACGCGAAGGCCAGTTCGCCCGGCGACGCCGCATCGCCCTTCTTGAACGTCGCAAACTGGTCGGTGTTGAAGATGAAGTCGCCCTGCGTACCCGGATACTGGAAACACAGGTAGTCGGTGCCCGCCTTCTTGCCGGCGTTCACGAATTCACCCTTGGCCCAGTCGCCCATGATCTGCATCGCGGCCTTGCCGTTGATCACCATCGAGGTGGCGAGATTCCAGTCCCGGCCCGGGAAGTTCGGATCGACCATGCCGCGCAGGGCGCGCATCTGGTCGAATGCCTTCTCCATCGTTTTGGATCCGAGCGCGGCCGGATCGAGATTCACAAGCGCCTGCGTGTAGAACTTCGGGCCGCCGGCCGACATCACCGCGCTGTCGAAGATCGTTGCTTCCTGCCAGGGCTGCCCGCCATGGGCAAGCGGGATATAGCCGGCCTTGCGGATCACCGCGGCATCCGCAACGAGCTGGTCGAACGACTGCGGCGGCGTGAGATGGAGCTGGTCAAAGATCTTCTTGTTGGCCCAGATCCAGTTGGTGCGGTGGATGTCGACCGGGACGGCCACCCAGTGCCCGTCGTGCTTCGAAAAACGCTGAATCGGTGCGGGCACAACCTTGTCCCACCCTTCCTTTGCGGCGAGCGGATCGAGATTGGCGAGGTAGTCCTGTTCGGCGTATTCGGCAATGGTGAAGCCGAGCATCTGGATCGCATCGGGCGGGTTGTCCGACGCCACGCGCGCCTTGAGCACGGTGCGCGCCGCCTCGCCTCCGCCGCCGGCGATTGGCGCATCTTTCCACGTATAGCCGCGCTGCTTGAGGCCATCCTTCAGCACGCCAAGTGCCTTGGCTTCACCGCCCGAGGTCCACCAGTGCATGACCTCCACCTGCTTCGTGTCCGCCAGTGCGGACACACCATGCAATGCCACTACGCCGACTACCAATGCGGCAATACGCTTCTTGAACATCGTTGTCTCCGTGATGACGCGCCCTCGAAGGGCTTTCTTGTCGGTGCCATGGCGAGCCATGGCGGCTTAAGGGGTAGCCCGGGCTCATGCCGCCGGGCGTGGCAACCACCAGTTCCTGCGCGCTCCGATATGGAGCTGAACCGTCTTGGTTTCCGTGTAGTCCTCGACCGCCTGCTTGCCGAGCTCACGGCCGACGCCGCTCGCCTTGAAGCCACCGAACGGCAATTCGGGGTAGCCATCGAGGAACGTGTTCACCCACACCGTTCCCGCATCGACACCGCGCGCGACCGTGAGGCACGTGTCGATGTTGCTGCTCCAGACTGCGGCAGACAGGCCGTAAGCGGTTTCGTTAGCGATATCGATCGCGTCCTGCGTATCGGCGAACGCGATGATGGCGAGCACGGGTCCAAAGATTTCGTCGCGTGCAATGCCCATCTCCGGCTTCACATCGCCGATGATCGTCGGTTCGAGAAAGAGGCCCTTTGCGTCGTAACGCTTGCCGCCGAGTCGAACACGCGCACCCGCCGCCACGCCCTTGTCGATGTTGCCGAGAATCTCGTTGAGCTGGTTCTCGCTCACGATCGCGCCGATCTTGCAGTCCGGGTGCAGCGGGTCGCCCACCGGCACCTGGCGTGCGCGCTCGACTACGGCCTGCGTGAAGCGCTCCGCAATCGATTCGTGCACGAGTACGCGGCTGCCACTGTTGCAGCATTCGCCGGCGTTGAAATAAACGCCGAACACCACTGCGTCGACCATGGCGTCCCAGTCGCAGTCGGGAAAAACGATCTGCGGGTTCTTGCCGCCCAGTTCGAGCGCCACCTTCTTCAGATGCTTCGAAGCCAGTCCGCCGAGCAGGCTGCCGACGCGCGTCGAACCCGTAAACGACAGCATGTCGATGGCCGGATGCTCAGCAAGCGGCTGGCCGACCGTCGGCCCCTTGCCCGTCACCACATTGACGACGCCGGCCGGCACGCCCGCCTGCTCGAGAATCTCCATCAGGATCACGGTCGTGCTCGACGTCAGCTCGCTCGGCTTCACGACACAGGTACAGCCGGCAGCCAGCGCGAACGGCAGCTTCTGCGAGAGAATCCAGATCGGGAAATTCCAGGGCGTGATGAGCCCCACCACGCCAATGGGCTGGCGCAGCACGATCCCAAGCATGTCCTCGCCGAGCGTGTCGTAGGCTTCGCCGCTGGTCGTACGCGCGAGGCTCGCCGCGTATTGCCACAGGTCGACGCAGCCAGTCACTTCGCCGCGCGCCTGTGAGAGCGGCTTGCCCGTTTCGAGCGACTCGAGCAGCGCCATCTCTTCCGCGCGCGCCTTGATGCCCTCTGCCACGGCGAGCAGCACGCGCGCGCGCTCGACACCCTTGAGCTTCGGCCAGGGGCCGCGGCGGAATGCAGCGTCGGCGGCGTTGATGGCGGCTTCCACGTCTGCCGAAGTCGCCTCGGGGAACGTGCTCACCACATGCCCGTGCGCGGGACTACGGCGCTCGAATCGCAGACCGTCCGCCGATTCGGTCCATGTGCCGCCGATGTACATGCGGCCGTTGAACGCCTCGCGCACTGGCGCGGTTTCGTGGGCCAGCAGTGGCGTGGCAGAAGGGATGGAAGTTGCGTTCGTCATTTCATTGACCCTCGTATTGAGCCGGACGGCGTTCGCGGAAGCTGGCCATGCCTTCGCGCGCATCGCGTGTCGTCGCGCAGAGCGCGCCGGCCATCGCCTCCAGCGTGGCGGCAGCCCCGCAACCCGCGGCGGCGTTGATCAGTTGTTTCGTGAGCTGCACCGAGACCGGCGCGAGCTCCGCCATCTTTTGCGCGATCGCCATTGCGGCGGCGAGCGATGCCTGCGGTTCTGAAATCTCATCGACGAGTCCGATCGCGTAGGCACGCTGCGCATCGATACGTCGCGCCGTGAGTGCGAGCGATTTGACGTGACTCGGGCCGATCAGCGAGACCAGGCGCTGCGTACCCGACCAACCGGGGCATGTCGCTATGCCCGCTTCGGGCAGCGCGAAGGTCGCGCCCGGATCGGCAACCCGAACGTCGGCGACCGCCGCCAGTTCGAGTCCGCCTCCGAATGCGGGACCGTTCAGCGCTGCGACGACAGGCAGGCGCAGCGCCGCCCAGCGATCGAAGATCCGGTGGCCGCGCGAGACCCATACGCGCCACATGTCGAGCGGCGCGAGTGCGGACCACTGGTTGATATCGGCGCCGACGCAGAAGGCGCGATCGCCCGCGCCGGTCAGCACCACGGCGCGCAGGTCCGCGTCCGCCTCGAGCTGGCCGGCGGCCTGCTCCAGTTGCCCTAGCATGTCGGGTGTGAGCGCGTTGAGCTTTTCCGGGCGATCGAGCGTCACGACGGCAACCGCGCCGCGCTTGTCGATCTGAATCAGTTGCGGCTCAGCCATGACGTGCCTCCTTGAGCTTCAGTCCGAACGGCGCGTCCGTGAAAATAGCCGCGTCCATGACCTTGAGCGAGGGCGACACGGCCAGCTCGAAATCGCAAAGGTCGAGCACGTCCCGTTGCAGATCGACGCCCGGCGCGATTTCAACGACTTCGAGCCCGGTATCCGTGAGACGAATCACACAGCGCTCTGTCACGTACAGCACCTCCTGATTGCGCTGCCGGCCCATGCGGCCGCTGAAGGTCACGTGATCCACGTCCGCGATGAACTTCTTCTTGCCTTCCTTGACGATGGTGAGGCGCCCGTCGCCCACCTCGATCTTCGCGCCCACCGTGAAATAGCCGCTGAACACGAGCCGCTTTGCGTGCGTCGTGATATCGATGAAGCCCCCGCATCCGGCGGTGAGGTAAGGTTTGCCTGGCAGCTTCGAGACGTTCACGTGGCCGTTGCGGTCGACCTGCAGGAGCGAGAGCAGCGAAACGTCGAAGCCGCCCCCCTGGAAGTACACGAATTGCGACGGCGACGGCATGATCGCGTCGGCGTTGCCCGAACAGCCGAACGCGAAGCCCAGCAGCGGCACGCCACCCACGGCGCCCTGCTCGATCGCCCACGTCACCTCGTCGCGATATCCCTCTTCCAGCAGAATGCGCGGCACGTTCGCCGAGATGCCGAAGCCGAGGTTCACCGCATCGTTCTGTGCGAGCTCCATCGCGGCGCGACGCGCGATAACCTTGTCGGCGTTCCATTCTGCGAATGCAAACGCACTGTCCGGCAGCTTCACTTCGCCGCTGATCTCCGGGTCATATTCGATCTGCGTCGTCTGTTTTTGCCCGGGATCGACGACCACGTAATCGACCAGGTTGCAGGGAATGTGAACCTGCTGGGTGTGGAGCGAGCCGGCCTTGACCACGCGCTTGACCTGGGCGATCACAATGCCGCCGTTGTTGCGCACGGCCAGCGCCTGATCGCGACCGCCGAGCAGCGCACCTTCGTGCTCGAACGACAGGTTGCCCCGCTCGTCGGCGGTTGTTGCTCGAACGATGGCCACGCGCGGGACAAAATTCTTGTAATGCAGCCATTCGTCGCCCGCAAACGCGACCTTTTCGACGATGGCATGCTCGGCAGCCAGGGCGTTCATCGCACCGCCCTGTCGAGATGGGTCGACGTACGTGTCGAGACCCACCTTCGTCAGCACACCTGGGCGCTTTGCGGCTGCTTCGCGATGCATATCGAACAGCACGCCGCTTGGCAGGTTGTACGCACGGATTTCGTTGTCGGTCACGAGGCGCCAGATGTCCGGCATCGGCAAGCTCGAAGGACCGCTCGGGAACGAGCCGGCAATGATCGTTTCGATCAGCCCTTTCTTCGCAATATGGTCGACGCCCTTGATGCCGTACATGTCACCGGCGGCGATGGGGTGCAGCATGGTCAGGTTACGCGGATGACCTTCTGCTTCGAAGCGCGCGCCGATGGCCGCGAGCATCGCATCGGGACAACCGAGGCCGCTCGACGAGCTCACCGTGACGACGTCGCCATCGTCGATCAGGCTTGCTGCCTGGGAGAACGAAATAACCTTGCTGGAACGCACAATCAATCTCCTGAAACGGGCTTATTTTGCGAACCGCGACGCGATCGTCACGTGCTCGCCGGTCTCGGCCGACTTCGCGAGCGCCAAAGCCGCTGCCAGCGAGCGGTAGCCGTCCGCGCCGCTTGCCGCTGGTGCGCCCTCGCCTGAAATGGCGCGATGGAAATGCTCGACCGACGTGATATACAGGTCGCGATGCTCGACTTCGATACGCTGCACGCCCCGCGCCGAACGCAACTCGATCTCTCCCACGGGCCGCTGGGTCATGACGTCTTTTGCGTAGAGGGAGCCCGTGGTGCCGTGAATCTCGAGCCCCGTCTGGGCAAACGGCACGGTGAAGGCGTCGTGAATCTGCGCGAGCACGCCGCGGCTGAAGCGCAAAACACCCATCACGCCGTCCGGCACCCCGCCCTGCGCCATCGTCCCGGATGACGTCATCGCGCTCGCTTCAACGGGGTCGTCGTCAAGCACGAAGCGCAGGGTGTCCACATCGTGAACGGAGATGTCGAGCGTCACGCCGCCGCCGGCGTCGGCGCGCTCGATGCGCCAGCCGCGCAGATGCGGCGGCAGCGAGACGGCATGAAAAACACGCGCAAAGAGCGGCGTTCCGATCTCGCCCGCGCGAACGAGGTCACGTAGTTTTCGATGCGTCGCGGCGCAGCGCAGATGGTGGTTCGTTCCCAGCACGACGCCGCTCGCCTCGCAGGCCTCGACCATGCGGGCCGCATCCTCTTCTGTAAGCGCAAGCGGCTTTTCGCAGAGCACGTGCTTGCCCGCCGCGGCGGCGGCCAGCGTCTGGGGAAGGTGTTTCTCGTTGGTCGTGCTGATATAGACGGCCGTGATGGCCGGATCCGCGAGCACCGCGTCAAGGCTGGTCGTATGGGACGCAATGCCGTGCCTGTGTGCGAACGCCTGGGCGCGCTCCGCGCTGCCGCTCACCACCGTCCCGATCACGCCATCGGCTTGTGACCGGATGGCGTTGACCATCCATTCGTCGGCGATGGTGCTTGCGCCGATCAGTGCCCAGCGAACTGTTGCCGCCATGTCTCTCTCCGTTGGAACGTTCCAATTTCTATGCGTTGGATCGTTCCAACGGACTGTAGTAGACTCATTTCACGAAGTCAAACACTTTTTGGAACGTTCCAATTGTGCAAAGCAACATAAAACCCGGGCCCACGATCCAGGACATCGCGGCGGCGGCCGGCGTGTCGAAGTCGACGGTGTCCCTTGTCCTGCAGGACAGCCCGCGCATCAAGGCCGAGACTGCGGAGAAAGTTCGCGAGGCGGCGCGCACACTAGGGTATGTCTACAACCGCGGGGCGGCCAACCTGCGCGGACGCCGCAGCACAACCGTCGGCATGGTCATCAACGATCTGACGAATCCGTTTTTCGTCGAATTGCTCGTGGCGATCGAACGTGTACTCGCGCAGTCCGGCTACACCACGCTGATGGCGCACACCGCCGAAAACGTGGAAACGCAAACGCGCGTGTTGCGCTCGATGCGCGAGCAGAATGTGGCCGGACTCATCATGTCCCCTGCCCTTGGCACACCTGGGAGCCTCACAGCCGAGATTCAGTCCTGGGGCATTCCGCTGGTGCTGGTTATGCGCCCGATGGGCACCGATGTGGACACCGTGGGAGTGAACAACGCACACGGCTTTGCACTCTCGACTGAACACCTGATCCAGCAGGGACACACACGAATCGCGTTTGCCGGCAACCGGTCGGGGTATACCGTCGCGAACCAGCGCAGGCAAGGTTATCTGTCGACGATGGCAGCGCACGGATTGGCCGTGGAAGACAACTGGATCGTCGACGTGGAGCTCACGCCGAACGGCGGGCGCGATGCGGTGCGCGCCATCTTCGACATGAAGCCTCGGCCGACTGCGGTCGTCTGCTACAACGACCAGGTCGCATTCGGGGTGCTGCACGAACTGGACAGGATGGGCAAGCGCGCGGGAAAGGCGCTAGCCGTGGTCGGGTGCGACAACGTCGTAGCTTCCGAGCACACGAATCCGCCGTTGACCACGCTGTCCGCCGGTGCCGACAAGCTTGGCACCATGGCGAGCAGGACTTTGCTCGCTCGCCTCGAGGGCGCGGACGATATCGGCGACGACGTCGTGCAGTTCTTCGCAGAGCCGGAGCTCATCGTCCGTGAGTCCAGCGTCGGCCATCAGAGCGCCCGCACCGCAGTCGAATGGCGGAAAGGCGGTTCGGTGCAACCTGCACGCAAATCAAAGGACCCCGTATAGCGCGCAATAATCCCGTTGAACCGACTGATGCGCTCCCGGCGCCAAGTATATGTTTTGTATTCCTACATATAAAAATTTGAACACTTTTATTATGTAAACTTCGCACTGCAAGCGACCACTTAGCTGTTAGCTGCCTGACTTATGTCGAGGAACGGCGCGATGGTCAAGGCGGCCGTCCCCTGCGGTCAGCATTTGTGGCCCGTGAGTCACGCCTTCCGGACGAATGCCGATTTCAGGCTCATCGCGCCAAATCCGTCCACCGTGCAGTCGATGTCGTGGTCGCCGTCCACAAGGCGGATGTTCTTCACCCTGGTGCCCATCCTGATCACACCCGCCGAACCCTTCAGCTTCAGGTCCTTGATCACCGTGACGTTATCGCCGTCCTGCAGCACGTTGCCCGCCGAATCGCGATAAACCGTTGTGGCGGGATCGGCCTGCACGGCCGCATCATTCATGGGCCATTCGTGAGCGCACTCAGGGCAGACATACACACTATCGTTCCGGTATAAATATATCCAGAGTGCGCCGATAAATTGCGCACCAGGCTCTGCGTCTTCCGCTTTCATGGCCTCGTTTTCAACGAGTCGGTTGCGGATGGCGTGGGGCATCCTCCTCGACTGACTACATAACGCGCGCCAACGCCTGAAGCCAGGATCAACTGGCTCCCAAGCCGCGAATCAACTGCGTATTGCCAAAAGTACGCTCTATGAAAAATCCACCGATACGGCCTTCGTGCAGCGGTAAATGACGTGCGCAAACGCGGGAGCGCGCGCGCCTCGCCACCATTCGC
Organism: Paraburkholderia silviterrae; assembly: GCF_004353915.1. GTDB lineage: Bacteria > Pseudomonadota > Gammaproteobacteria > Burkholderiales > Burkholderiaceae > Paraburkholderia > Paraburkholderia silviterrae. The sequence goes on from NZ_SMRP01000006.1 coordinate 118,089, forward strand.
TCGATAGCCACGTGCAAATACGTCGCGCGGCCAAGGCTTGTCAAACTGACTGCTCTGGAAAAGTAGGCGAATTTTGCATCAGTTAGTCTGACTTTCTGTTTCCCTGAGATCCGCCGCGTGACGAGGAGCGGAATCTGCAATGAAGGCTCCAAGGAGATGAAAGACCTTGCGAGTTCACCTGAGGTGAAACTAGACTAGCCTTATCTCCATAAGCACGTAACAGACACGCCCGCTCATCGCAGCAGGACGATGGCTTCAATACCCGCCCACCCGGAACCACCCAGTTATCCGAGCCTTTCGCAAGGAGAACCATGCTGTGGCCAGACAATTCAAAACGGTTGATGAGCGGCGCCGCGTCTTGCTGCGTGGCGCAATGGCGGGCGGGCTCGCTGGTTCGCTGACAAGCATCGGCGCTGCTGCCTGGTCGGCCGAGCAGGTCGACCTGCCTTTCGCAGGCGGGCAACGGGATGTCACAGACGCATTTCCCCAGAAACGTGGCGTGCTTCTGCTCAGAACCCGACCTCCCTTGCTCGAAACCCCCTTCCCTGTCTTCGACAAGGGAATCGTCACGCCTAACGACCAGTTCTTCGTCAGGTGGCATCTGCCGAACATCCCCAACCGGATTGACGGCGCCGCATTCAGGCTCAACGTTCATGGTGCCGTGGCGCACGAGTTGAGCCTCAGCGTGAACGAACTGATGACGAAGTTCGAGCAGGTTCAACTCATCGCGGTGAATCAATGCTCGGGAAACTCGCGAGGGCTGTTTTCACCTCGGGTTGCGGGCGGTCAGTGGGGCAACGGTGCGATGGGCAACGCCGTATGGACCGGCATAAGGCTGCGCGACGTGCTGGCCCGAGCGATGCTCAAGGCGGACGCAGTGGCGGTTCGCTTTCGAGGCCTCGAAACCGGGGTTTTGCCCACCACGCCGCTGTTCATGAAATCGCTGCAGGTCGACCATGCGCAAGACGGCGAGGTGATGATTGCCTATGCGATGAACGGTGAGCCACTGCCGCTCCTCAATGGCTTTCCGATCCGGCTCATCGTCCCCGGTTGGTACTCGACGTACTGGCTCAAGATGCTTAACGACATCGACGTGCTCACGCAGCCGGACGACAACTATTGGATGGCGAAGGCCTATCTCGTGCCGGACAATCCGCAAGGCAACGTCGAGCCTGGGCAAAAGGATGTGCACATGGTGCCAATCAGCCGCATGCTTCCACGCTCGTTTGTCACAAATCTCCATGATGATCAGCACGTGCGAGCCGGACAAGCACTCACAGTCAGGGGCATCGCCTTCGGTGGCGACACCGGATTGCGCGAGGTCCGGGTGTCACCTGACGGCGGCACGTCGTGGCATGCCGCCAAGCTCGGCGCGGATCACGGCAAATACAGCTTTCGACATTGGGAAGTTCGCCTGACGCCCAAAGCCGGCCCGATGACCATCAAGGTAAAGGCAACCAACAGCGCCGGCGTAACTCAGCCCGACGTCCCAAACTGGAATCCAGGGGGGTACATGCGTAACGTGGTTGAATCAACAACGCTGACCGTGATCTGAGGGAGCGGCCATGAAAACCGGCATCTCAGCGACTGTCATTGTGCTGGCCGCAGCGGCTTCTTGTGCGTATGCACAGCCGTCGGACCACAACTCACTTGCGGCCGGCGTGAATCGCACCGTCGAAGTCTCGTTTCCGGAAAGCACCACCGTGCTTCCGCCCGGCGAGGGTGCCGAGATAGTGAACTCGCAGTGCGTCATTTGCCACTCGGCGGGCATGATTACGCGACAGCCTCCGCTCTCATTCGACCAGTGGAAAGCTGAAGTGGAAAAGATGCGCACGACATATGGCGCGCCGTTACCTGTCGATCAGATTGAGACGGTGGCCCGCTATCTCGCCACCATCAACGGAAAGCACTAGACTTCAGTCCAGTTGTCCAGCCTGCTTTGCCAGGCTCTGGTGCAAATTTGAGCCCGATGGGTTAGGGTCAGGGGTTTGACGCGCGCAGGGCGAAACGCGATGTGGCCGCAGCTAAAGCCTTTTTCAGCAAGGCTGATCAAACATCAGGGCCGGCCTCCGGAGACGATCACGCTCGACGGGTACGCCGCCTCGCACCGGGCCGTGCGTGAGATGAAGGTCGATGGTCTGCTGCTCGCGGACACGAAGGTCCGGTCCTCGAAGTATCTAAACAATCTGATCGAGCAGGACCATCGAAACATCAAATCGAGAACGAATGTGATGCTCGGTTTCAAACGGTTCCGAAATGCCGCGATCACGATTTCAGGCATCGAGTTGATGCATCGTATTCGCAAGGGCCAGTTTGACTTCTCCGCTCTCGGGATCAGGAGCACCGCTTCGCCTGCCGCCTGGAATACCGTTCTTTTTAATTGATAAGGCATCCAAATTTTTGACAGGCGTCTCGACCGGACCAACTATTTGCACCAGAGCCGGTTTCGCTTCCTTGGCGCTGTTGTCCATTACAGAGCCTTCACGTATCGTGTTCCGTTGACTGAAGGCTGGTCAGAGCCGGGCTCAATGCAGGCAAAAGTAACTTCTGCTCCAGAAAGTATGCGACGGACTCCGCCGCATACTGATTTCGGCTGAAAGCCATACGCCTGGCCGGGCGCCTATGTTCAGAACCCTTGTGCGGTTCCCGTGGAGTGTGCGACCAGCAGCACCACGCCCAGAATGCAGGCGCCGATGAGGGCGGCCAGTCCAACTGCTACGAACGGCAGCCAGCTGAAGTTCACATTGGCGAAGTCGGCCTCGTGGGCCGCACTTTTGCGCACGCCGAAGAAGCTCCACAGAACGATGCGTACCATGCGGATGAGTTCCATCATTTCCTCCGTTTCACTCGATCACATGGCGCCATGTTCAAACTTCCTTATGAACGGGAAAAGCAGCAGTTGCGGACGATTTGACGGATGCAGCCCGTGTGGCTTGTGTGCAGACACGACAAATGCCCCGGCACTCGCGTGCCGGGGCCAAATGCTTGCCACGCTACAGGCAATAAGAGCCGCAAGCTCTGCGGGTTTAGGTGATGATCCAGGCACTCGCGCAGTAATCCCGGCGCACCCCGGGAGAACAGACCCGGACTTCGATGCGCGCTGGCCGCAATGATCCGCCCCTATGGAGTCACCGTACAGAAGCAGACGACGCAAAAATCACCACCGCAGATCGCTTCTCAATTCCGGCGAGACATACGAAAATCGAACCGGATAATTGCGTACCCCCCAACAACATCATTTCAACGAGCGCAAGCGCATGACACGCTACGAACGCCTGGCGCAAAGCATGGCCGCCGAGATTCGGTCCGGCAACCTCGCGCCCGGCTCGCGCATGCCATCGCTGCGGCAGATCATTGCCCAACACGGCGTGAGCCAGTCCACCGCGACGCGCGCTTACTATCTGCTCGAACAATGGGGCCTGGTGCGCGCCGAGGAGCGCTCGGGCTACTATGTCGCTCCGCCCTCGAAGCCCGCTGGCGCCACATCACGCGCGACGCCGGGCGATACGGCCACCGTTGACATCAGCGAGCTCGTCTTCTCGGTGCTCGACGCCGCCAAACGGCCCGGTATCGTGCCGCTCGGCTCCGCCTTCCCTTCGCCTTTGCTCTTTCCGCTATCGCGCCTCGCCAAATCGCTGGGTCAGGCCGCGCGCAGCGTGAGCCCGTGGAGCACGGTCGTCGACCTGCCGCCGGGCAACGAGAGCCTGAGGCGGCAGATCGCGCTGCGCTACATGCGCGTGGGCATCTCGCAGCCGGCCGAGGACATCATCATCACCAACGGCGCACTCGAAGCGCTCAATCTTTGCCTGATGGCGGTCACCCAGCCCGGCGATATCGTTGCCGTCGAATCGCCGGGCTTCTACGCCGCCCTTCAGGCGATCGAGCGGCTCGGCCTGCGCGCCGTGGAGATTCCCGTGGATACGCAGACGGGCCTCGACCTCGACGCGCTAGCCGAGGCGCTCGACAGGCACCCCGTGCGCGCCTGCTGGTTCATGACGAATTTCCAGAACCCGACCGGCGTCACGCTATCGGCGGCAAAGAAAGAGGCGCTCGTCGAACTGCTCGCGAAGCACGACGTCCCGCTCATCGAAGATGATGTCTACGGCGAGCTTCACTACGCGCCGAACTACCCGCCTCCGGCCATGGCCTTCGACCGGCACGGGCTCGTCATGCATTGCGGCTCGTTTTCGAAAAATCTCGCGCCGGGCTATCGCGTTGGCTGGGCGAGCGCGGGGCGTTTCGCCGCGCGCGTGCAGCGCCTCAAGCTCATGACGACCATCTCGGCGAGCATTCCCGTACAGGCCGGCATTGCCGACTATCTGGAACACGGCGGCTACGAGCGCCACCTGAAGAAGATCCGCCTCGCCATGCAGCACCAGCGCGATGCGATGATCGAAGCGATCCGTCGCTGGCTGCCCGAAGGCACGCAATGCTCGCGCCCCGAAGGCGGGTACTTTCTCTGGCTCACCTTCCGCGAGCCCATTGACGCCATGGCGCTGCATCGTCTCGCCATCGAGCGCGGCATCAGCGTGGCGCCCGGGCCGATCTTTTCCGCGTCTCACGCTTTCGAGAATTGCATCCGGCTGAATTATGGCCATCCGTGGTCACCTCGTATCGACGAGGCGATCCGCACGCTCGCAGAACTGCTCGTCCATCCAGACGTGCGCGCACCATCGTGAGCCACGCCGCATCTGCTGCGCCAGTTTATGCGTCATCTGCTGCTTGAGGTGCCTTCTGCGGCGCGATAAGGTCTTCGCACCGCATCCACCGTATGCCCGGCATATTCGCAGCTACCTATGTATCGCTACAACGAATTCGACAAGGCCTTCGTGGCGAACCGCGCGGCCCAGTTTCGTGACCAGATCGAGCGCTGGCAAAGCGGCCAACTGAGCGAGGACGCGTTTCGCCCGCTGCGCCTGCAAAACGGCTGGTACGTGCAGCGTCACGCGCCAATGCTGCGTGTCGCCGTACCGTATGGCGAGCTATCGAGCGCGCAGCTTCGCGTGCTCGCACGGATTGCCCGCGAGTATGACCAGCCAGAAGCCGAGGTCTACCGCCGCGCCATGGAGGCCCAGCGCAAGCTCGGCACCGCTCGCCTGCCGACGCACCAGGCGCACTTCACGACGCGCACCAATGTCCAGTTCAACTGGATTCCGCTGTCGAAAGCCGCCGATGTGATGGATCTGCTCGCCACGGTCGACATGCACGGCATCCAGACGAGCGGCAACTGCATCCGCAATATTTCATGCGACGAGCGCGCAGGCGTGGCGCCAGACGAGATTGCCGACCCGCGGCCCTTCGCCGAAATCATGCGCCAGTGGACGACGCTGCATCCCGAGTTCGCGTTCCTGCCGCGCAAGTTCAAGATCGCGGTGACCGGCGCAACGGAAGATCGCGCGGCGACCGGCTGGCACGACGTCGGGCTGCGCCTCGTCCATGATGAAAGCGGCGAGTTGGGTTTTCGCGTCACGGTGGGCGGGGGCATGGGGCGTACGCCGGTCATCGGCATCGTGTTGCGCGAATTCCTGCCGTGGCGGCACATCATGAATTACATCGAGGCGATCGTTCGCGTGTACAACCAGTTCGGCCGGCGCGACAACAAATACAAGGCGCGCATCAAGATTCTTGCGAAAGCCGAGGGCCAACGCTTCGTCGACGAAGTCGAGGAGGAATTCCGGCAGATCGTCGAGTGCGACGGTGGCCCACATACGATCCCCCAAACCGAACTGGACCGCATGCGCGCGTATTTCGTCGTGCCGGAGCAAGCGGCCGCCTGGCGTCCTGCCGACCCGGCCACCGTCGCCGACCTGGAGGCCGCTGCCCGACAATCGCCGCAGCTACAGCGCTGGCTGGAGCGCAACGTCGCTGCGCACAAGAATCCGTTGATGCGTGTTGTCACCCTCTCCTTCAAGCGCCTGCTGCAGGCGCCCGGTGATGCATCGGCGGACCAACTCGAGCGCGTGGCGGATCTCGTGGACCGCTTCTCTGCGGGTGAAGCGCGCGTCACGCACACACAAAATATCGTGCTGCCGTGGGTTCACGTCGACGACCTGCTGTCGCTCTGGCGCGCGGCCGTCGACACGCAGCTCGCCAGCGCCAACGTGCATCTGCTCACCGACATGATCTCGTGCCCCGGCGGCGACTTCTGCGCGCTCGCTAACGCCCGCTCGCTGCCCATTGCACAGAGCATCATGGAACGCTACCAGGACCTCGACGAACTGAACGACATCGGCGAGATCGATCTGCATATCAGCGGCTGCATCAATTCGTGCGGCCATCATCACAGCGGTCATATCGGCATACTCGGCGTCGACAAGGACGGCGCAGAGTGGTACCAGATTACGCTCGGTGGCGCGGACGGCTCCACGCGCAGTGGCGATGCGCGGCCCGGCAAGGTCATTGGCCCGTCGTTTGCTGCGCACGAAGTGACCGATGCCGTCGACGCAGTGCTCGGTTGCTATCTTTCGCTGCGCGAGCATCGCGGCGAAAGCCGCGAGACGTTCATCGAAACCGTGCGCCGCGTCGGGCTCGAACCCTTCAAGGCCGCCGCAGACACCGTTCGCGCAACGGCGGAGGATCTTGCATGAAGACCGTTGCACGCATTCGCCTGCTCGGCGCACACGACAATGCGGCTGATGCAGCCACGCCCGTACTCGCCTTGCCAAACGACGCCGACCCGCTCGCCTATGCTGCCGAAATTGCAGGCGCCGCACGCGTCGAGCTGCACTTCCCGTCATTCACCGATGGCCGCGCGTATAGCCAGGCTTATCTCGTGCGTCGCCGCCTCGGCTTCAAGGCAGACCTGCGGGCGACGGGCGAAGTGCTCGTCGATCAGTTGCTGCAGATGGAGCGCATGGGTTTTTCAAGTGCGGTGCTGGGCACGGACATCGCCCTGGCAGACGCACAGCGTCAGCTCGAGCGCTTCCCGGCGTTCTACCAAGGCGACCTCATTCGCGAAGCGCCTTATCGGGAAGCTTGAACAACGCAACATGACGCGCAGCAACCCTGTGGAGACGAAAATACGAATGAGAAATTCGCGCTCTTTTATTATGCTAAATATGTGTGCGCATATGGCACAGCCGAAGCACGCGATTGCCTGATCATCCATGCACTCACGGTCCTCAAGCCTGACTATGAACTGATCGTCGACAAGGGCCTCGCGGTCTATGGCGCAATGACCGATGACATATGGTCAATGCATACCTGAGATGGATTTCCGGCATTCCGCCGTGGACAATTCCGCAGCCTTCACGAACGTCAGTCGTTAGCGATACGTTTGCGAATTCAAACAATCTTTACTTCGAAATCCCCTCGATCAACACAAGCCATCCGTCGGTGCCACTTCGCCGGCTCTCTTCTGTGTCAAGCGTTGAGAGATCTCGATCGGGAATTGCCAAAGAGATGCTGACAATGCCGGAGCGGGCGCGGCTGCATCCACGCGGCTGGACCGCCTCGCAGCTGAGCGCCCCAGACGCACGACGCGCCTTCGGCTGGCACCCGCTCGGGCAGCACACCGGCGAGCGCGCCGATCACGACGTCCGGCAGGTACTGGCCGATGATATGTCGTGCGCACACAGGCCACGGCCGCTGCACAGGGACACTAGATCCCCGACTTCAGTTGACTCCATAACCGATGTTCAAGCCGAAGAATTTCAGCCGGCATTGGCTTGAGCGGATACAACGTTTTCATCACCGACTCAGGAGGATAGATGCCCGGATCGCTTGCGAGCTCCGGATTCACGTATTTGCGCGCCGCGAGGTTGGCGGTGGGGTAATACACCTTGTTCGTAATCTCCGCATTGATTTCCGGCTTCTCGATGAAGTTGATCCATGCGAGAGCCGCCTCGGGGTCCGGTGCGTCTTTCGGGATCGCCATGATGTCGAACCCCACCGGCGCGCCACTTGTCGGAATCACATAGCTGATCTGGTAGGGCTTGTGCGCTTCGAGCGCACGGTGCTTCGCGATGTTCACGTCGCCGGAGTACCCGAGCGCGAGACAGATGTCCGCGCTCGCAAGATCGTTGATATAACCCGACGAGTTGAACTGGGCGATATACGGACGAATCTGCTTTAGCACATCGAAGGCGGCTTGGTAGTCGGTGGGATTCGTGCTGGCCGGGTCCTTATGCAGGTAGTGCAGCACCTCGGGAAAGACATCGGTCGGCTCGTCGAGCACCGAGACGCCACATTGTTTGAGCTTCGCTGCGTTTTTTGGATCGAGGAGCAGGTTCCAGTCGTCGATCTGCGCGTCGTTGCCGAGCACGGCCTTGACGCGTGTGACGTTGATGCCGAGGCCGATCGTCACCCACGCCCACGGAATACCGTACCGGTTGCCGGGATCGGCGTCCTGCACCATCGCCATGATGGTCTTGTCGAGATTGACGAGATTCGGCAGCTTCGACTTGTCGAGCCGCTGGTAAATGCCCGCGCTGATCTGCTTCGCCATGAAGTTCGCCGAAGGCACCACCACGTCGTAGCCCGTGTTGCCGGCCAGCAGCTTGGTCTGTAACGTGTCGTTGCTGTCGTAAACGTCGTACTTCACTTTGATTCCCGTTTCCGATTCGAAATTGGCAACCGTGTTCTCGCCGATGTAATCGGACCAGTTATAGACGTTGAGCACTTGCCCCGCACTCGTCGCCATTGCGCTCGAGCCCAGCAGCGCGCAGCAAACCGCAGCCTTGCATAGAGACTGATTCATGACCTTCTCCCAGGGGTGGCCAGATCGGCCGAATGTCGTGCTGTTTCATCAGCGCGCGGCCGTGCTCCTCGCGCGTGAGGTTCACGCGTCTCACGCGCCGACGTGGCCTTTTAGCGCCGCCCTTAGCGCAATTGCGCGGCGTACTGAGGCGAGGTGATGCAGGCGATGTTGCCGCCGCCCAGCAGGATCTCGCGGGTATTGGGGATGCCGATTATCCGGTGCTTCGGGAAGAGTTCGGCCAGCAGTCGCTGTGCCGGCAGATCGTTGGGGTCCCCGAACTCGGGCACCACGACGACGCTATTGCCCACGTAGTAGTTGATGTACGAGGCACAGATGCGGGTGCCCGCTACGCGTGCCATGGCGGCGTCGCCGTGATCGAGGCCCGCGGCCTCTTCCCCGGTCCACTCCAGCACCGCCGGAGCCTGCATCTTGTGGATTTTCAGCCTGCGCCCCTTCGCGTCCGTCGCCTGGCTGAGGATAGCCCAGGCTTCCTGATAGATCTCGAACTGCGGATCGGCGGGATCGTCAGTCCATTGCATGACGAGTTCGCCCGGGCTGACAAAGCACGCGAGGTCGTCGATGTGGCCGTCGGTCTCGTCGAACTTGCAGCCGCGCGGCAGCCAGATGACCTTGCTCGCACCGAGGTAGTCGAGCAGATGCTGCGTCACGGCTTCCTTGCCCATATGTGCATTGCGGTTGACATTCAGGAGGCACTGCTCGGTCGTGAGGACCGTACCCTCGCCGTCGCACTGGATACCGCCCATCTCCGCGATGATGGGTGCGCGGTAGCGGTCGGTGCGTTCGGCCTCGAGTATCTTCTGGGCGATCTGGTCGTCCTTGTCCCACGGAAAGTAGATGCCGCCGTTCAGGCCGCCATAGGCGTTGAACTGGAAATCGACGCCGCGCACCTCACCCTGGTTGTTGAGCAGCCAGGCCGGGCCGCTGTCGCGAAACCAGGAATCGTTCACGGTCATCTCGAGCACGCGGACGTGTGGCGGCAGCATGGCGCGCGCGTTCGCGTACTGGCGCGACGAGGCGCACACCGTAACGGGATCGCTTTCGGCAATGGCTACCGCGATCTCCACCCAGACCTTTTGCGCGGGCTTGCCGCCATTGCGCCAGACATCGGGGCGTTCGGGCCAGCCGAGCCAGCAGCCGGCCTTGGCCTCGAACTCGCCGGGGCAGCGGAAGCCGTCGTTGCGCGGAAGGGTGCTGAGGGTACGTGCCATGCGTTCGCTCCATGTGGTGGAAGGCGTGCCAGTGAAAGACCGGCATTCATGGCGTCATCGTAGGTTGAGATTTTTTCGCCGACTAATGATCAATTCTCTGTAATAGGTGAGTTGAATTCACACAAGAATGGCGTGAGACCGGCGAACTGCATGAACGCCGAAAGCCGGGGTTCCTTGCGCTTGCGGCGTTCGGCAACCAGGTAGTAGTTGCCGGGCGAAGGCACCGACATGGCGAACGGCCGGATCAGGCGGCCGGACTTGAGTTCTTCGCCGGCGGTGAGCACGTCGGCGAGACACACGCCGACTTTCTGCAGCGCGGCCTCGATCGCGATGCCCGAGTGGGCGAAGTGCAGGTTGCGCGACGGTGCAGGCAGTGCAGCCGCGTGTATGCCGAGCCAGGTGGCCCACGTCTTGCCGTCCGAGTCGTCGTGGAGCAGGCAGAAGCGTGCAAGATCAGCAGGACACTGCAGGCTGTCCGCCCCTTCGACCAGACCGGGATGACACACCGGGAAGAACTCGATCGCTCGAAACGGCGCGACCCAGTAGCGTGTCCAGTCGGCGTCGCTCATCGCGTAGAGAATCGTGATGTCTGCCGCCGGATTGACTTCTGTGGACTCGCTGTCATGCACCAGCAGATGCACCGTAAGCCCGGGGTAGCGCTGCGCAAACTCGCCGATCACACGCGGGAAGAAGCGATGCGCGAGCTCGGCTGGCGCCGATATCTTGAGCGAGCCGCGCATACCGGGATGCGCGGCGTCGCTGCATGCTTCGGCCATCATGTCGAGAGCCTGCTCGACTGAGTGCAGCAGGCGCAGGCCCGCGTCTGTGAGTTGAACCTGGCGGCCCTGCTTTTCAAAGAGCGTCGTCTTGAGCGCCTCTTCGAGCGCACGCACCTGATGGCTGATTGCACTGTGCGTGACGCACAGCTCTTCGGCGGCCCGGCCGAAGTGGCGGTGGCGCGCGGCGGCCTCGAAGGTCCTGAGTGCACTCAGTGGGGGAAGTTTCCGCATGGGTTCGCATAGCGCACGTGCGCGACGAGGGTCGAGGGTCGAAACTCGCTGTGCCAATGCGTCGCTCGCGCCACGACATGGGTCACGCGCGACTATTCTAACGTGGGTCGATGGGTGCACTGCACTTCGCCTGCTCCAACGCGATTGGTGCACTCAACCAGCGTGCAATGCCAACGAAAGTTGTGCCACTCGGTGCGGCCGCGGGCTGCAAGCCGCTCTATACGTGCAAGCCGAAGATCCCCTTCGGCCGAACATGCCGGAAAAATGTGCGTTCGGTGGCCATGCACGTAAGTCGATGCAAGTCTGGTTGAAAAATTGGTCTTTTACTTGTGTGAGCGTTTCAGTTTTTCACGGAAAGGCGAGGCACAACAACGCTATTACGATAAGTTTCTTACCATTGCAGCAGGTAAACCTTTAGGACTCCCGTTGGAACGCAACTACAATTGTGATTGCGGCTCCAGGCCCGAAGAAGGTGACGAGCTTCGTCGTGTAGCACGCCGCGATTGCCCATCCATCCTGCGGATGGACACGTGGTATGAATCACGCCAGCTGGGTCTGCACCGTTCGGTAGTGGCATAACGTCGTCTTGGTTTGGATTTGTAAAACCTGCTCTGCGGACCGCATCATGCCGCGCAGTGATTAACGGCAATTCTTACAAAAAGCTTTAGCCTGCAGGCTCGAACCTCCGAAGGATGACCGGCGATTGAGTATTTGCGTTCCTGCCTCGGCAGGATTGCCGACAACGAGTGCCTCACAATGTCTAGTCGCTCAGTCATTTGAAGTGGGCTGCCGCGTCAGAATGTGCCTCCTGACTGACTGTCCCCCCCTTCTGCCCGAGGTCGGCCATCCGGTTTGTATTTGCGTCAATCGGCTCTGTTGAGTGCGTTGTGAACAGCAACCGCGAGTTCGTCGAGCGGTCGATGCGTTGCCAAATAACTCGCTGTTACCAATCTCGCACCGCCGTTTCACCTGTGTCCAGGTCCGCCACCTACACTCCGAACCGTGCTCACCAACAACGCACTAAAGTTGCGGAGGAGTAGCGAAAATGAATAAGACGATTCTCGGCGTGGTACTGGGCGCGGCTGCATTGGCCGCGTCGACGGCTGCAAGCGCACACGTGGATGTTGCTTTGGGGATTGGTGTTCCCGTCGTAGCCTACGCACCAGCTCAACCTGTGTACGTTGCTCCTCCGCCTGTCGCGTACGCGCCTGCTCCGGTTGCGATGGCCTATCGCGACGACGATGACTGGCGTAGGCGTGAGTGGCGGGAACACGAATGGCGAGAACACGAACGTCGCGAGCACCAATGGCGTGAGCACGAGTGGCACGACCGTGGCGACTGGCGCTATTAAGCCGATTTAACGTGTGATACCACACAGGTGCCAATCATGAAGCTGAATCACCGAGTTAGTACGTTCGTTGCCGCTGCAGCATTAGGACTGGCGGCAGCCGGAACAGCAAATGCAGCCGGCTGCCTGAAGGGCGCAGTCGTGGGCGGTGTAGCAGGCCACTACGCGGGACACCACGCAGTCGTTGGAGCGGTCGGTGGCTGCATCGTGGGACGTCACGTCGCGAAGAAGCATGCGGAGGAGCGGGCCGCACAACAACAAGCAATCCGTTCGCAGAAGCTAACCACGTGATACCCGGCTGCGGCTCTAACAGCCGCAGCCGAGGACGCCGATTCGAGTTGTGTTATCGTGGTCACATACGACCTGCACTTATCTGCTCAAGAATGGTATCCAGAGCGGAGCACAACTAGATGGACGAACGAAAACGAGACAGCATTGTTGCCTACCTGCGACGCAGGATGGCCGAGTTGGGAATCGAACCCAGCGATGTCGCTGCGTCACTTGCGGCGGACCAGGAGAAAATGCGAGCGGCACGTTACCGCGATGCCAGTGGCAACACCTGGGACGGCAAAGGCGATACCCCACAGTGGGTGCTCCAGGCGACCAGCGCCGGACAGTCGCTGGAGCACTTTGCAATCAGCGGGACGCCGGAACCCAAATCAGGAAAGCACGCCAGCGTAGATTGGGGCAATGACCCGTTCGCTGGCAGCAGACTCGCGACAAATAAAATGGAGCGCCTCGGAGCTGCCTGAGTTTTGCCCCATGCCCTGTTCCGCGCCCCTTGGATGCATCGTCAATGCAGGGTGCGCTCGTCGTCTTCGTCGCGATAGCAATCGATGATGCCCATACAGTACGCCACCCCAATGCGTGCCGCTGCCGCATGGGGAAACGAACCACCCGGGACCCGCATGACCTCCGCAGTAAGCGGCGCAAGACGCAGTTCAGATGGGTCGACGATGCGGCAAGAGATGTCGGCTTCTCCAGACGAAACGGAAAAGACCTGCACATGAATCTCAAGCCCGAGATAGGTGTCTGTGAACGTCTCCATACGGGTCTCCGCGTGCTCCGTGCGAATCATCCTGGCACGCTACAGCGCTGCTTTCCGCATCCTCAGTGGATTCAGCAGTCTATAGTGTGATGCTGTGTCCGGAATTACAGCGTCAACACCAGATAACGCATGTCAGCCCTTAACCCGCCCTCCGGTGCCAAGCGCGCATCTATCTTCAACCAGTTGAAGGCCCGCATCGTGTTGCTCGGACTGTTCGTCGGCTCGATGTGGGTAACGTTTCTTGTGTCGGCAGCCCTACCCTTCCTGCACCTGAATCGACACGGTGTAGTGCCGCGGACGCTAAGCGGCCTTCAGGGCGTACTGTTCGCCCCTTGGCTGCATGCGAGTTTTTTCCACATCATTTCGAATACGCCAGGCCTGTTAGTGCTCGGGTGGCTGTGCATGTGGCCGCGAATCGCCAACTTCTGGCAAGCCACCGCCGGCGGGATGTTGGGCGCGGGCTTGTGCGCGTGGCTCCTCGGTTCACCGTATACGGTTCACATCGGTGCGAGCGGAGTCATCTTCGGCTACGCGGGTTATCTCGTCGCGTATGGCTTCTACAGTCGAAAGTTCATCCCGATGCTCATCGCGCTCTTCGTCGCATGTAGCTACGGCGTCAGCATGCTTTTTGGAGTGCTGCCGCTAACACCCGGCGTGTCCTGGCAGAGCCATCTTGGTGGCGCGATTGGCGGTATCCTGGCTGCGAGATTCTTCCACCAAAATCATCCCCAGCGGCTTTGAAGTTTCTCCTTAGCTGCGCTCAGTGAGCTATACCTTCCAACCTCGTAAATGTTGGTATCCACGGCGTAGCTCCCAAGGCCAAGCGGGCAGTTGAGTTGGACGCGTTACCCGCGGCGAAGTGCTGAATAGCGAGACTAATCGCCCTCGTTTCGACCAATTACGCTCTTGCTATCAACCCTACACTGTTTTCGTGGGAGCAATCATGAGCCCACACGCGGTCTTCCCCCCGCGTTGTTTTGAACCGTACCGTTGATAGTACCTCCGGCGCCGTGCGCGCCGGTCGTTTGTGAACGCAGTAGGTAGCCGAAGTAGCAGCAGCGTTGTTGTGGGGCCGGCAGTGGGCGTTGGTACGCCTGCTGCCAACTTCAATCCTGTCCAGCCCTGTTCCAAGCGGAACAGGGCTCTTGTTCGCCCGCTCACGGCCTCCGGCATCCGATTTGGTCCACGAAGGTACGGCGAATGACACGCCCAACAGCTTAACGGGCACTGCTCGTATCAATGGTCATGCCTCTCGTCGCGGTCCCCGTGCTCGTGATGCCAGTCTCCTCGCGGGCCACCGTCGTCATGGTAACGGCCCCAGTCACCGCGATGCCCCTCGTAGTGGTCACGGGCATCGTGCCATTCCCGTTCATCATGATGGTGCTCTTCCCACTCCCTACGTTCCCAATAGCGATGGCCGTCGTAGTATCTTTCGCCATACCAGCCTGGACTGACGATAACAGCCGGCGGAGGCGCCTCATACACTGGCGGTGGCGCGACATAGACGGGTGCGGGTGCAACTGCAATACCGGGGACGCCAATGTCCACGCCGACATCGACGTGGGCGGAGGCGACGGCAGATACACCTATGCCGATACCTGCAACCAGTGTCATCGCGGACCAGCGGCGAGATGTAATGCTCATAATTTTCTTTCCCTGATATGTATGCTTTGGCAGTTGGATGCGCAGAAAGTCAGCTACGGTTAATAGCGGTGATAGTAGCCGCCTGCTGGTACCACGATGCATCCGCTCAGCGCTGTTCCAAGACATACGGCTATCAGCGTCAACGCAAAGATTCTTTTCATAAGTGCCTCACTTGTCAGTTGTGAACGCACTATATTGAGACGGAGAATTACCGGTGTTTTTGTGTGTAACGAGACGTGACGTATGAAACCCCAGTCCCACCATTTGCTGCGAGGCGGCTTTGCGCTACCAGCGAAGAATCATGCTCGTCGGAAGCGGGTGAGGCAGGAAGGTTCGGGTGACGCTACGAGTCACGGCTCCGAAATCAATCACGTGGGAGCAAGGCAGCGGGTCGGCCGAATGAGGAGTTCGGCATCGCGCCAGCCAGCGCTCGACCCGCAGCACGTCCAAGTATCTGTCATTCCGGCGAACGAATCACCGGTTATCTTTGGAAAACATCCTTGCAAGCGTTGGCAGAATCTGGGTTTGCCCGGCCAACGGTCCAGGAACGGCTTGTGGAGCCTCTGACAATTGCTTACAAACGGCACGGTTCTCGTGCGCCGGCGTATATTTACTGCTTCCGCCTCGTGATCTACGCGGCGGGCCGCGAGTCGACCGGTGCCACCTGGACTACCAGTCTTCTCGAATCATGCGGTCCCTTTAGGTTGACAAGCAACGCGCGGGCGCCCGGCCCGATAGCGCAGAGGGTTCTGAACGCTTCGTCAATTACGGGTCCAGTGCTCATACCACCTGCTAGCAACCTCTCGCGTTATTATCAGCTGTATTCAGCAGAGGCGAGACGATACATTTGATTGTTTGCCGCCGCCACGCCCGCACACTTGAAGCGCACTAACCATGGACTCCACCTTCGCCGCCGACGTCAGCCTTTCCGCGGATGGACAGCTTGTCCTTTTCGTCATATCTACCCGTAACCAGTCGGTGCAATGTTCAATCAGCCGCGAGGCTCTCGAGCAATATTTTTGGCTGCCGGCCGGCGCGAATGACGCGCGCACATTGAAAGCATTCATCGACGGGCAACAGCGTATTACGGCCGCGGCTGAGCGGCGGATGCTCAAGTCATCTGGCGCACCGATCGCATTGACTGCAGCAGAATTTGCGAGGTCATGATGTAACCGTCGCCGCACACGACACTCAAGGTTGAGTACTGACTGAACTCACCGCAGGTTTGCAGCGTGTTTGTTCGCAGGAACGCAGATGAAGGGAAAGAAGGCCTCGGCGGAAGCATCGGCGCGTACCGCGTGGAAGTTCGTAATGTCAATCAACCAGACCGAGGGTTCAGATGCGATACGCCTCCTGCTCGCGACGCGCCAGCGCGTTGACCATCGATTCAATCTGGTGGACCGTAATCGTACTTTTCTTGCCGCTCGGTCCATCGACTGAGGAAATCCTCACGACGCCAGAGTCCTTCGCTTCCACCATCGTTTTGTGGCTGGCAATCGGGCAATGTATTCCCATCCTCATAACCGGCCTGCTGTGGGCCACATGGGGCACTTCACCCGGGAAACGCGCACTGCATCTTCGGATAGTCGATGCCGATACCGGTCGGCCAATGACAGTGCAGCAAGCTGGTTTGCGCACGCTAGGCTACCTGCTGACCTTCACGACGTGCGGTGCCGGATTCTTGTGGGTTCTGTTCAACCGACAAAAGCAGACGTTGCACGACCGGATAGCCAATACGGTCGTGATTGATGAAGGCCCCATCGACGGCGCTCATCGAAAGTGAGGTCGACCGATGACAGACGGGATTCACTGCCCGGACGAAACCAGGCGCGCGGACGCCTCAAATGCGGAACAGCGGTCCGCTGCAGCGGCACCGAGATAGATACGCTCGTGAGTGGCCCGCACCGTTTAACCATGTCTACAACCGGACCACCAGCTTCGGTACGCTGGCGCGCAAACGAAGCTATCCTGGAAGACTGTCCTCAAAAGGAATGGCAATGCTGCATACGCTAGAGGCATCAGTGGTCGTTCTGGTGGACCTGCAAACGAGACTTATGCCTGCAATACATGAAGGAGCGGTGGTCGTAGCTCAGGCTGCTCGGCTGGGCAGAATCGCGCAGTTGCTCAACGTGCCCATCATCGGTACCGAACAGAGCCCCCAGCGACTTGGTGAGAATGCGGAGAATATCAAGAGCCTGTGCTCGAACACCGTCGTCAAGGACCATTTCGATGCGACCGCCGAAGGTCTCGTCGGCGCGTTACCTCAAGGGCGAACGAGGATAATTGTTGCAGGCTGCGAGGCGCACGTCTGTGTACTGCAAACTGTGATTGGCTTGCTGAGTCACGGCTTGCAGGTCACGCTTGTCAAAGACGCAATCGGTTCGCGTAAAACTTCAGACCGTGATGCGGCGATAGACCGGCTCGCCAGAGCGGGCGCCGAAGTGTCGACCGTGGAAATGGTCGCGTTCGAGTGGTTACGCTCCAGTCAGCATCCCCAGTTCCGCGACGTGTTGCAACTTATCAAATAGCAGGCGACGCTTGCCGAACGCTGGTATCGGCATCGAGCTCGATACGATGACGGCGGCAATCATCGGTGGCACCCGCTTCTCGGGCGGCATTAGAGCGGCAATGGGAATGCTCGCAGGTGCATTCATCATTGGCGTACCAGCGCTAACGACTTGGCGCAGCGCGTACTGGGTTTCGTTATAGGCAGATGAGGCGTCACTATCTCCGCTCACGAAGATGCTTTTTCCTCACAACTCCGGGTCAGAGGCGCGCAAAGGAAAGTCGACGTTGCTTCACTTTAACCTCGGTCCGCTGATGGGACAGGTTCAGGCAGTTATTCGGATGGCGCCAGCTTGAGACCGCCGCCCCGAGACTTCTCAATTTATCTCGCTTTATGGGTGCGCACCTGCAGCAAGTCCTTTGCCAGCAATGCACTCTTCCTCACCTTTTGTATCCCTCTACGTCCCCACGTCCACGCCATACAGATGGGTGCTTCCTCAGCGATGACAGACAAGATTTAGCACCGTGTCTTAGTGGGACGACGGGGCAAACTCTTAGAAGTACATTTGCTCAAGTGAGAGCGTTATTCCGAACGCCGAGGCTTGCTGCGGGCCATTCGCGCCATAGAATTCCAGTTCTCCGTGCTGGCCGACAACGATGACCTCTCGGGCGCCGCCCTCCAGGTAAGCCCTGACTCTCGGGCCGATGTCATGCGGCAACTTGCGGTCAAGGAGCACTTCGACACACAGGTCTGGCACAAACGGGATTGGGCCTTCCCGATCAAACCCTTCCCACTTTTCGGGTGGCATCCAGACAACGTCAGCTACACGGATGCCGAATGCCGGTGTCGTCACGGCGACCGACATTGCCGCCACGTGACCAATCTGCTCGGCGATTTCGCAATAGACGTCGGTCAGAACAATCTGGCGTCTTGCTGAAGGTTGAGAAAGCGGCACCGTTTCACCTCGACCATCCAGCTCGCAGCACGACCCCGACTCAGAGTTCGGGTGAATCCGACGCCAGGTTGCAACGAGACCGTCGAGCTCGAGAAGCGTAGACACAACGACAAGCCTCCGATGGGGGGGAACCGCCTAAGGGTAATCCCTTTATCGGCGCGTGAAAAGTGATAAATAATTGTGCGTTGCACAATCGACTCATGCGGTGTGCATAAGGTGTGCTATTTTGCCGTTATCGGACCTGATGATTGGGCCCTACGCTCCTCGCAACAAGACGGCTTCGAGGTTGGGCCTGAGTTCTGCCCCTATTTATGCTGCGATGCAGCAACACAGGTAATCGAGTGGTGTGACGTCGAATTATCTCTGCCGACTAAGGCAGATTCTGCGGCCGCTTGGTGCCGTGTTACCGCAGTTTCTTGAACACGAGAAGTGAAATGGAACTCGATGAGGAGACATTCCGGCGACTGCGCCGGCTCGCCCCGGTACTAGACGACATCCTCAACGCAGGAGAAGTCGAACATGTGGACCAAGCGGTGAATCTCGCGGTGCTCGCGCGACTATGCTCGACCCTGTCCGACGCCTACTACTCCATGCATCCTGATGAGTCGACGCAAGCAAGCGTCGACGGGGACGAGCCGCAAAAATAGCATCGCGCTCTCCACGCTCGCCCAGTGTCCTCGCCTTTTTCGTTGTCGCGCGACGCCGGCGCCCCTCGCTGCGCCGCGGCCAATGGTAGCCTCGTCATACGCCATCCGTTCGAAATCAGGCCATTGACGCCCGCTGATGAGCACGTAGACAGACTGGAACGCCTGGCGACACAAGTTCAGAGCGTGGATGTTGGCCTTCTGCGGAGTCGATGCGGCGAAGTGTTCGTCTGAATCCAACATCGCGTCGCTTTTTAGCCCACGACACGCAGGACGCCGATTGCGTCGGAAGCCCGGCAAACATGGGCACCCGGACGAGGCCGCACCCATCGGCACAGTGTTTGCAAGACAACGCCTGCCCGATTCTCTCTCTCGCCGTCCATCCAACGGAGGCCAACGTGCTGGCAACGAAAGCGTTTACCGAAACCTGCGTCATTGACGGCATTGCCGTCACACTCACGTTCTTTCCTGACACCGGCGTATTGCGAATCACCGACGCTTTTGGTCGCCGGATTCGGGAGACGCGGTGGTCTTTGTCTTGGGGCAACCTCGTCACGACGCTCCGCGAGGTCGCTGCCCTTCCGGCGAAGTGCTAACGATATGGGATACGCTCAAAGCATGGCATCCGCAGCGCATAGCGTCGGTCTTGATACGTAAAAAGTCCCGGTTCACAGCTCCGGGAGATGTGGTATGCCTATCGATAATCCACAGGCCGCCACGTGATGACACAAAAGGTAGCTTCGACGGTGTTTTGTAGGTCTCCACCGATAGAACTCAACGAGAATGCAATGCAGGTGAAGCTGATTTCCCCGAGCCTCGTGAGTGTTTCGCCGATGACACGGCCTAACGGTCTCGCGCCTACCACGCGACCCATCTTGGCAGAAGTCAGTTTGAGCTAGCAGTAGCGTCCTGATGACTTGTCAGTTATCCTTATTATTTGCACTTGGCGCCATTTCAGCAGGTACATCATTTCCTGAAGGGACGCTTTCTCTCTCTCGAGAATCTGAGCGCCGCTTGGCGGCCAGGCCATCGCAGCGGGAGCCCTCGGTCAAGCCACGTCGCATCTTGCCACGGGATAACGTCATGGACTGTCACATTCAATTGCTATATAGGATACGAAATCCACCAGGAGATTGATTTGGACGTTCGAAAGTCAGTGTTACACGTCGAAACTGCAACGAAACATCCATTTGAGAGCTGCTTCATTGACCTCGGTGGGCACTCCGCAGAACGGGCGCTCACTGTGCTCACGGCCGCGGTGCACGCTGCTCAACGCGAAATGAATGCCTTTGACTGGATTACCGATGCGCTTCCCGGCGCGACTCTTAAGCCGGCCCTGGCATTCGGCACAGTTGGTGAACTGTATCGCTCATACACAAGACCAGCTGAACTGTTCCGCTTACAAGGAGTGCGGCGCGCCTGACCCCGACCTGGAAGGAAGCGCAGGATGCGGGACTAGCCTGGGCAAAGGCGTAGGTCGCACGCACGGTTAGCGCGGGGGTGCAGCGTAGGTTCCTCGGATACTCGCAGGCACAAAGGCTGCTGCTAACGTGTCACTGGCGAGCGCTAGACGTTCGAAGCGGAAATAGGTAGTCTCAAAGTACTTCATGAACAGTCTGACCAACGTCAAGGAGCTGACACATGGAAGTGAGCACCGAAGCGCTTGTGGACATGCTGCGCGAAGTTGAAGCCGAGGACCCTATTGACTATGCAGACCTTCCGTTTGGGGAACAGGAACTGCGACGCCTTGTCATGAGCTCGCTCGTGGAGCGACATCATGCGGTCGAGGCCGACATGTCGGTATCTGACCTCAACGCGTTGTACCTTCTAAGCACCGCGAAGCTCGTTCTCGAAAACACGGTGCTCCACGCTCGCCTGCTTTTGCTTCAGGGGCAGCAGGTCGACGTTCAGTCGCTCCTGGCCCCGTTCACCCTCAAGGGTAGAAAGTAACGAGGCGGGATGCATGCCGGGATTTCGCGGTTGAGTCGGCCCAATCCGCGAAATCCTCGCGGTCAACTTGGGCTTTAGTGGCCGCTATCGGGGTTGCATTGAGGCATGTGACCACAAGTGGCCCATCCCAAGCGTGTCAAACTACCGCTCGCACTGTTGCTCCCGGAAACACCTCCATACCCGGATGTGCCGGGGGAGGCGTTGGGCGATGTGTTGGTCGAGGCACTGGTGGCGCCCGATACCGGTTGTGCATTTTGCTGCCCTGACATGTCCTGAGCTTGCACTGCGCTCACTAACGAGACTACGCCCACGAGCGCTGCAGACATGAGAAACGTCGTCTTCATGGCTTACCTCCTTTACGACATCAGGTTTCTTTGCAGCCGCTATGACACAGGCAATGGGTGAAGGGGCCGTACATGCGCCTTGGCACAGACGCTGCCGGTGATTCCACCTGCTGCCGGAGTCCGGTGGCGGGGACGTTTTTCTGACCTTGGCCTTCCACCGGATTCAGCGAGAAACAAGTAACGCGGCAAATCCGCGATTGGCGTTCGAGGGGACAGGAGCACCTGAAGAACCGCCGGAGGGCCGGTAAGCCCAGCGCGCGAAAAAGAAGGCGCACGACTTTACGATACGTCGCCTGTCGGAAGAGATACCAAGCCTTTCGTTATATAGCGTAAGTCTTTCGCTATATAACGGCCCGCGCCTTGGCTTCAAGGCAGCGCGTGACAGACTTTGTTTCGTCTTGCCAGACAATCTCTCGTAATTGAGCGTTATTACGTGTCCGACCTCGATGCATGATGATGCGATGCTCTTCAGCACTGCCGGTATGCTCCAGCTCGCAAACAACTTTCAGGTTTGCATGCCGACGCCCAAGCGCAATGGTGTTTGGAAACGTGGCGTTTTCCTGCGCAGCGCCGCGTCGATAGCAGCTTCGCTCATGGGACAACGGCTCGAGCGCGCACCAGGAAATACGTATCGACCTCGCCCGGTCAGTGCACGGAGTTCACGCAGGATCGCCACGGCTTGCGCCGCGAGGGGAACGAAATGGGCTGTGTCAGTCTTCGTCGCTGCGTAGCGCCATTCCGCACGATCAAGGTCGAATTGAGACCATTCCGCCTTACGCAGTTCGCCCGGCCGCACGAATAGCATAGGAGCCAGTTTCAGTGCGCATAGCACAGGAAATGTTCCGCTAAAGCCATCGAACGCACGCAACATCTCCCCAACCTTCGTCCGATCGGTAATCGCCGCGAAATGTGTTGTTTGCGCCGGTGGAATTGCCCCAATGAGGTCGCGCGCGGGATCGGATTTGCAGAGACCCTCCTTGATGCCGTATCGGAACACACGGCTAATTTCGCCACGAAGGCGATGTGCCGTATAGCGCGCTCCACGACTGTCCACGCGTTTGAGCGCATCGAGGATCTCCGGCGCGTCGATTTCCGCTACGGGGCGCTTGCCGAGCCATGGGAACGCGTCGTTCTTGAAACGAGCCAGTGTCTTGTCGTGCTGCGCCGGTTCGACGTATGTGCGACGCTCCTCCATCCATGCAAGCGCAACAACTTCGAAGGTGTTGATCACCGAAAGACGCGCAGCGCGCTTTTCCACCTTTTTTGCAGCCCCAGGATCGATGCCGCCAGCAAGCCTCTCGCGGGCCTCGTCTCGCTTCCTACGGGCTGCCGCAAGCGAGACATCTGGATAAACGCCAAGCGCCAGCGTCTTGTCCTTGCCTGCGAACCGATAGTTCATCCGCCAATATTTTGCGCCGGACCTGTCGATGCAGACCACCCCAGCAACAAAAAACCCGCGTGGCCTAACGCCAACGCGGGTTTCAGGATTCCGGCGGAGGATGCCGGAACAGATTCTGGTGCTCAGAGCGGGACTCGAACCCGCGCGCTTCCTTGCCTGGCGTGGCTTCGTATGCGAATGCTGGCAAAAAGCTGGCATTTCGTCGCTACGAGGCCGGCGTCTCCTTTGCGGCGCGCGGCGGCGCCGGGCACGCCTCCGCATGCATCTTGTTCGCGGGGAATAGGTTCAGGAACGACCGCGCCTCGTCCATCGACGTGCTGGCGAGCCAGCTCTCGTATTCGGCGGCCGGCAGGATGACGACCGATCGCTTCTCGTCGTCAGGCTTGTGGAAGCGGCTCATGAGCGGATGCTCGGCCGAGTTGACCGTCAACATCGTGAACGAGAGCTCCGGCCCTTCGGGCTCGTTCCACTCCCGCCAAAGCCCGGCGATCGCGAACGGCGAGCCGTCGGCCATGCCAATACGCCATCGCTCGGCTTTCCCGGTCTCATAGTTGAACTCGTAGAACGCGTCGGCCGGGATCAAGCAAAGCTGCTGCTTTTTCCAGGCGCCGCTGAAGTTCCGCTTCTCGCCCACCGTCTCCGAGCGCGCGTTCATCGTGTCGAAGGGCTTGACGCCTTTCGGGATGTGCTTGCGCGGCACGATGCCGAACGTCGCCACGTCGGCCCGCTCGACGCCCTCAACGCGCCGGATAATCGGCGCCGGATAGTCCTTCCAGACATCATCGCGCCACGGACTCTCGGGCGGTTCGACACCAAAGTGTTTGAAGAGCTGGTCGCGGCGCGCGGCGGCGTAATTCGTGCACATGGATGGCTCCCGGTGGCGAGCGCCCATCATAACCAGATCGATGCGCTTTCTGGCTATACTGTATATTTATACAGTGGTTTGGAGGGGCAAAAAATGGAGCCGCTTTGGGAGTACCGCTGGGAGTTTGTCGAGGATGGCCACTGGGGCGGCCGCAAGGAGACGCTGCACCATATGACCGACGAGGAAGCGACGGTATGGTGGGCATATGGAAGGAAAGGGACTCGGCGCCTCGATGAGACGAAGCGCGACCGGAACACCTTTGAGGTCGACTGGAGCCTCACGAACGGGTACAACCCGTATCGCGGGCTCCCCTGAGACTGATCGAACCTACGCGCCGGTGACCGCCGGCGAGACGAGCTGCGCCAGCGCCATCTGTGCGGCGGCGTAGCCATCGTTGAACAGCCGCTGCCGTAGCCCGAGCGGCATCGCACGATCGAGTGTCGATGCATACCCGGTCTCCACGAACGCCATGTGCGCCCCAGCCGCCTGAGCAGCCGATACGTGCGTCGATTCGCAGGCGGAGAGCATCAGATCGATGAGGCGCATCGAGAAGTCGATCGCCGAGAGCGCGCTGCGCGGGCGCACCGGCAGGTCCTGGCTGACGAGCTGGATCCCGAGCCGCGGCACGTCGTCGATCTTCAGACGGTCGACCGGAATGTTGTTCACCATCCCGCCGTCGGCCAGCATCGCCGCCCCGAACTGCAGCGGCTCGAAGGCAAACGGGATCGACGTCGATGCGCGCACCGCTTGCGCGATCGCCGCAGACGGTGTTCGCACGCGCGAGAACTCGAACGGCGCCTCCGCCGAGACATCTGACGCGACGACCGTCAGGTCGACGCCCAGCTGGCCGAACGACAGGCCGCCTGTGTGCTCCGCCAGCCATGCGAGCAGCTTCGAGCCGTCGCAGAAGCCGCGCATGCGCAGCGCCGCGAGCGGACTGAAGGACAGCATTCCCGACCAGTCGAACGTCAGCGCCATCGTCTTCATGTCCGAAAGCGCCATGCCGCACGCGGCGAGCGCCGCGACGATGCTGCCGCCAGAAGTGCCCGCCAGCTCGACCGGCTCGAAGCCGGCGTCGGAGATCGCCTGCAGGGCGCCCACGTGCGCCGGCACCTTGAAGCCCGATCCGCTCAGTGCCACGCGGATCGGCTTCATTGCAGCGGCGCGCCGGTGAGCGGCGTCGAGGCGGCCGCTGGCGCGGATGCTGCGGAGGCGCCGGACGCCGGAACTGCAGCCGAAGCCTTCGCCGAAGCAACGGCATTCTCGAACTGGTTGACAAGGTTCGTCGCCAGCTCGGCCACGGCGAAGCCAGCCTGTATCGCGGCCTGCGTGGCCGGGGGCAGCGGCATCGCAGCCACGATCCCTGCCACGGCGGGGATACCTTGCTGGATGAGCGCCTGCACGTTGGTCGTCGTAATAGTTGCGCCGCCCGCGCACACGCCATTGACGAGCGGCTGGACCGTGCTCTTGATCACCGTATTGGCATTGGCCGCGAAGGGCAGCGTCGCGCCAGCCGTCGCGTTGAACGTCGTGATGAGCGTGATGGCGTTATCGAACGCCGGGCAGAATGCGCCCGCGAGCTGCGCGGGCGACATGGTCAGTTGTGGCAGCGTCAGTACGGGCGTCGCGGAGGTCGAAGTGGTAGATGTGCCGGTGGTCGTCGCGCAGCCAGCAAAAGCGACGGACGCGGCAAGTCCTGCCGCAAGCAGCATACGTTTTTTCATGGGTGAGAACCTTCGGGAGTTAAATGCGGCGATCGCCGCGAGAAATACTGCTCGAGGTGAACGACGAATTACTGCTCGGCCGCCTGGGAAGCGACGGGCTGCGTGACGGCGGGAGCCGGAGGCGGCGGCATTACTCCAGACCTCGGCTGATAGCCGCCCACGGCGGCCGCCGGCGCCACCGAGCGGTTCAGGCGCACCATCAGCGCGGCGAACAGCGGAGAAAGCACGTTTGCGCCGAGCCAATGCGCGCCGGCGACGATCGAAACCGCCAGCGATCCCTCAACCGCAGGCGCGAGGTCGATATGCCAGGCCTGCGCGATTCGTGCTATCACCGGAACCAGCAACAGCGTCGCGCCGGCGGCCGTTCCGGAATTCATCGGGGAAGTCTGGTTCATGCATGCTCCTGGTGAGATCTGCGCTTGCGCGCGGTAGTCGCGCCGCGATGCGCGGCGACGTGTTCGGCCAGCAGCTCGGCCTGAAACCGGGCAACCGCATCCGGACACGTGAATATCGATTGCGTGTTGTTCTGTGCCTTGTAGCCGACGCCGCCGGCCGATCCTTTCACGACGAATGTCCCCTCCCCTGACGCGCTCCAGTTGGTCGAGCCTTCGGCGCCGACCTTGCCGTCGGCGACGAATCCTTTCGTGTGGCTGATCTGGTGAGTGGTCGACTGGCCGATTACGAAGTGCGTGTTGAAGCCGGTCGGATCCGCCGCCGCATCGGAATCGAGCAGCCGCTTCTCGTGCACGCCGCCGGCCTGCGACTTGTCCAGCGTGATAAGGCAGGTGATCGAGCGATCGTGGACGATGCGCATCACGATCTCGTTCAGCTCCTCGTCGTCATACCCGAACATGTTCAGGTAGAGGGAGACCGTGACGCGCGAGAGCACGTGCTTGAGGACGTCATGGACGTCATCGCGGCCCACATAGAAAAGATGGAAGTCCTTCGACGCATTCGGAGAATATGTGCCCTCCTTTGTGTATTGCGCGAGGTCCAGGAGGTCGAAGGTGTGCAGGGTTTTCGTGTTCATGCGATTCCCAATGATTTTTTTGCCGCGCCGTACAGCGCGAGCCGCTGCGAGTAGCCATTCAATCCGCCGTTGATAGCCCACGTGATCTGCTGGAAGTTGGCGGCGTCGGCCAAAGCACTGAGGTTGCTATTCCCCCAAAACCAACCAGCAGACATGGCCGCATTAGCCGGTTGCTCGAGCAGCTCAGGATGGTTCAGCAAGTCGAGCTCGAGGCCCATCTCGCACAGGACATATGCATCGCGCCCGGTCACCTGAATGCAGCCGCGTCCGCGGTACTTCCAGCCGTCGCCGCTTGCCTCGTCACCGTTTCCCATGCGGCTCGCATACACGCGATTCGCGATCATCGGCGGCTTGTTGGCGTACTGCCGCGCCGACTGCTCGTCGAAGTAGTTTGGGAAGGTCGAAAGCAGGCCTTCGGAGCTGTAGTTCAGGTTCTCTGCTACCGCCGTGAGGCGCGCACTTTCGACGCCGATCTGCGCGAGGAACGCGGCGACACGCAATGGCGTATTGATCGAGTACTTGTCGCATGCAGCCTGGAGAGGCTGGGTCCATTGCGCAGAGCGCGGCAGCGGCGCGCCGCACCCTGCCGAGATGATTTGCGGGGTGAGGTTCATAGGACCGCCATCAGAAACTTGAAGCAGTCCGATAGCCACGCGGGAAACCGATGAAACTCGACGTAGTACCAAAACCCATACAGGCCGAGCGCCGGCAGTCCCATCGGAACGAGGACCTGCTTCATCAGGAACCGCCACGCGGCAGCGAAGCGACAGAAAAACCGCACGGCCGTAATGCCTTCGGTCCATGCGGAACGAATAAAAGCTGTGTCTTCGGCGACCTTCTCGGTGACCTTCGTGTTATTGGCAATCGCCTCGTCCTGCTTGTCGAGGCGCGTGACCACCGCGCGCCGAAACTCGGGTTCGGGCATATCCATCATTTCGTCGGCTTCCATGTATCCCCGGAAATGAAAAAGCCGCCTTCAGAAGGCGGCTTTTGATCGTTATCTAAGGCGTTTCTTGCCCAGGCGGTCCGATGGACAGCCTCGCAAATCGAGCGGCGAACGGAGGGGCAATCGGCACGCGTATAATTCCAGCCGCCCTACCGACCGCAACCGATATGAATATCCATCCTTTATCAAAGCCAGCGGGCCGCACAGAATCGCTCGACGTTATCCGCGGCATTGCGGCCATGGTCGTGATGCTGTCTCATTGCAGCATCGGCGTATCGACCGCGATGCCCGCTGCCTGGGCAGCGTTGGCATGGACGCCGCTCAGATTCTTCTGGGCTGGCCACCAGTCTGTGATCATGTTCTTCGTGCTGAGCGGATTTGCGCTTACCCGCATGATCGAAAGCATGAAGCCCTACGGCTACTGGAAATATTTGGGCGCCAGAGTTGCTCGTCTATACCCCCCTTATATCCTATCCGTCGTTTTCGCCCTGGCAGTATTCGGCACGATCTCTGCCTTTGGCGTCCATTGGGAGTGGGGATGGATGACGGTCAGCAAGCCGTATCTGACATTGCCGCTTGCACTCGGCCACCTGATGATGGTCGGTGTATTCCAAATGGGAGATATCAATCCAGTCATCTGGTCGCTGGTCTACGAGATGAGGATATCGATCCTCTTCCCATTGGTGCTCTGGGCTGTTTCGCGGTACAACTTTAAAGCCGTTTTTGCCTTTGTTGGACTGTCCCTGCTCTATTGGCTTCGCTATCGAGGCTTGACATGGGATTGGCCCCTCACGGCAACATCGAATCTGCTTGAGACGTTGCATTACACGACATTCTTCGCGTTCGGGTCATGGATTGCACTCAATCAGATTTCCATACGAGCAAAGCTCGCCGCGTTAAGCAAAGTTGCCACTGGCATGATGTGGCTGCTCGGACTGGCGCTCTTCACCTATTCCTATAATGGATCTTTTCATCTCGGGCAGCGAGCGCTTGCCGATGTTTTCATTGGAATAGGCTC
>NZ_SMRP01000006.1:146456-204827 GCF_004353915.1 Paraburkholderia silviterrae
TGATCGTGATTGCTCTCTCACTTGATCTCGCCCATGGAGCGTTATTCAATATTGGGAAATGGTTCGGCAAGATCTCCTATAGTCTGTATCTGACCCACACGCCCATCCTGCATGCCTGCCTTATTCTCTTGTTTCCTCGAATCGGTGGCATTGCAACTGCTCTGATCGCGATTGTGTTGGCAATCGGTTTCGCGGCACTATTCAATCGCTATATCGAGCAGCCATCCATTCGTCTCGCTAGAGCAGTTGCAAGGCGAAATAGGGCTGCGCACCCGGCGAACTATCCGGCCTGAACGGAAATCACTGGCTGCGTTGGCCAGGATGGGTTCGCTGTCGTCAGATCGACTTTCGACAGCGCCAGCTTGTATGCCGCCCATGCTTTGAAGGTCTGGCTGTCCGAAGTATCGAGAAGGCCTGCGGCGTAGGCATCAGCGATGCCAAATGTTGCATTGTTCGCCACCTGCATCAGGCTGTCGCGCATTGCGGTGTTGGTGGCCGCGATCTGCTCTGCGGAAGGCGGCGCTGCCACTGGCGCCGCGAATGATTTGCCGCCGTCGGCCGTCACCCATCCCTGTTGCGGCTGGGGGCTGATTGCGGTCACATCGATCAGATTCGCGACGAATGCGGCCGTGAAACGCTGCGCTACTGGAATCTCGTCGCCTTTCTTGAAATTTCCGCTCGGATCGTCGGCGTCCCAATAAGCCGATGCGATAAGTGGCTCAATCACTGAGCCGCCGACGACATGTGCGTATAGCTTCATGGGTTATTTGCTCCCGAATTCAAAGATCAGCCCCCAACCGGCGCCGCCGTTCCCGCCGCCTACAAGCGGGCTCGATGGCCCTTGTGCAGCGCCGCGGCCACCGCCGCCGAGGATGCCCGCGATGCCTCCTGTCCCAGGGGGACCCTGCGTAGCTGCAATGCTGTTACCGAGTGGCGAAGGGCCGCCACCACCGGCGACCAGGCCGGCAGTTCCAGCGCTAACCTGTATCGCCATGCCGAACGATCCAGGCCATCCCTGCGAGTTGCAGATGTTGCCGCCGGTTGCCACTGGCGCGAGCGTTGTCCCGGTAGTCCATGGGATGCTCGTGCTTTGCAAGCCACTCGTCGATCCGCCCACGCCGCCGGGGCAGGTAATCAAAGACCCGATGGAAGTGGTACCACCGTTGCCGCCAGCAGCGCCGGCAGCAGTAACGCCTCCCGCACCAATCGTGATGGGGATGGGGGCGGCGCTCGTCAGTTGATAGATACCTTCCGCATACGCGCCGGTCGAGCCTCCGCTGGCGATCGCATATTGACCGGCACCTGTTGCAGGCGTGCTGCCACCGGCTGCGCCACCGCCCATTGCTCGCGTATAGATCAATGAATTTGGCGTGGAAGGCGTGAAAATCACGGACCCCTGCGTCGCGTACATATTGACGCTCAGAAGATCGCCGTACCCCTTCAGCGCCCGAATTGCCGTCAGCACCTGGTTGTATGCCGTCTTGCTCGGAGTAAGCCCTGCGGCTTCGACGATGTTGATGAGCTCCATCATCAACATGTTCATGAAATCGGCATCGAGGATTGTTGCCGGGATGCCGCTCACCGGATTGCCATTCGTGAAGAATCCTTGCGTGCCTGCGACAGCTGGGGCCGGAAGCGAACTCGCGGCAGAGGGTTGGTCAGTCTGGAACATTCACGCTCCACATAAATAGGAAGGCCCGCATCTGCGGGCCCAAAAAAGCAAAGCCGCCCCGCGGGCGGCCTCGTTACCGTGAAAATCCGCCTTGCGGATATGAGATACTTCTTGCCTTCCTTGGCATATTCTTACAATTTCCTTTTATATGGCAGACGAAACCAGTTCGCATAAGCTGGCCAACGGCCTGATGCGCTTCGCAGCGGCACTATCTGCGCTTACGATTGCCGCGTCGAGGGTCGGATTCCCAATGCCAGATCGAAACATCACTGTCGCATGGATATTTCTCGCCATATGGGGAGTCAGCGAGTTGGCAATGTGGATCAAGCGCACAAAGCAATAAGAAACGTCCTGATAGACCATGCAGAATAAAAATACGACACATAACGCATCACTTGATGGCCTTCGCGGTCTAGCCTGTATCTGGGTGATCCTGTCACACATGGATGCATTCGTCGGCACGGCGACTTCATCCACAGGGGCGTATAGCCAAGCATCCCTGATGTGGCGCTTTTACCGGCGCCTGATTGACGGAAATTTCCCGGTATCGGTTTTCTTCGTGCTGAGCGGATACGTGCTCTTGCTCGGATTCAATCGATCGAACGACATCGACCAGCTATCGAAGGCAGCAGTGAAGCGCTATTTCAGGCTTATGCCGATGGCGCTATTCTCTGTTCTATTGGCATGGGCAGTATCGAATTCAATTGGCTTCCATAACGTCGAAGCGGCTAAAGCCATTGGCGGACATTCCTGGCTCGCACAGTACTATCCTGATCGGCTTCTGCTCTCGCATTCCATCCGGGTCGGTCTGATCGGCGCTTTCACCGGCGACGATCTGTATAACTTCCCGCTCTGGACGATGCGCGTCGAACTCTTCGGTTCGCTTCTGCTGTTTGCGGTCGCTGCGCTCTTCTACAGCAACCGCAACTTCTGGATGGTGTGCGTCGCGGCTACTTTCGGCCTCTGCTACCTGTGCGGAAACTTTGGCGTGTACTACGCCCTGTTTCTCGCAGGAGCAGTCCTGCTGCGCTACCCATCCCTGAGGATTCCGGCATGGGGCATCTTTGTCGCTCTCATTCTCGGTTCTGAGAATATTTGGACACCCGAGGCTTTGTGGGCCGCACCTTATCTGCACTTCACCGGGATTGACTTCGATGTGATATGCCACGCAGTCGCATCGGTGCTGCTGGTGTCGTCGGTCCTGGCGTCGCCCAATGCATCACGCGTTCTTTCGTCCCGTCCAATCGCTTATCTGGGAAAGCTTTCTTTCGCGATGTATGCGCTCCATGCTGTGGTGATGCTAAGCGTAGGCTCGCATATTCTGAGTCTGGGACCGGAGTACGGACATCCCCGCCAGTTCGCCGCCATCGGCTTTGTGGTGACTTTCGCAGTCACGATCCTGATCTCGCATCTTGCATACAGCGCAATTGATGGCGGGGCACAAAGATGGTCGAGCAGGATCGCGGACGCCTTCTTGAGTGCAAGGCGCCCGCGCGCAAGTCATCAATTACCCGAGATGGAATAGGAATAGGTGTGGCCAGCAGTTGCGGTGCTGATCGTGATGCTGGTCTTGCTGACCGTGTATGGAGGTGTACTGCCTCCTGCGTTGTCCACAACAACACCGCGAGCCTGATTGGAAAAGCCGGCTCCCGCGAATGTCAGGGTGCAGGCCGTTCCGCTCGTGCCGACAGTGACCGATCCGGAATAGATCGTTGAGCCGGCTGCCACGGTCGGGCTAGTCCCGCAACTCGACGCCACGGGAGGATAGTTGAATCCGGATGGCGTTGGGATGATCAGCAGCATCGAGTGAGGGTCATTCGGCGCGCTCGAATAAACCGAACTGTCGCTCTGGTACGACTGCCACACATACGCACCTATGCGAACCACATAGGGGCCAACTGCTGACGTCTCGCGATCGAGTATGTAGAAGTTGCTAACGCCAGAGAGACCATTACCGGACGTAACCTGCGGACCATCGTTGAGGCCGTGCAGATTGAGCACCCCAATGTCCAGCATTGCTTGGTTATTGAGGCTCGAAACGCTACCGGTGAGGTTGGCGGAGTCCCATAGCCGCGCAACATACCATCCGGCTGCCTTGATCGGCGCGTAATAGACGCTCAGGGAACCGATCCGGCCGCTCGAGTTTCGCCAATCAATCAAACCAGAAAAGCCGGTTCGAAGGGTGATCTCTTCTAGGTGAACAGTTCCGGCAGATACCCCTGTCACGCCGCAGAAACGCACCGCGTTAGCAACCGTCGACCATTCGATGTTGAGCTGGTCGAGCGACAGTTCTGAGATGTCCGCACCGGAAACCGTACCCGTGCTTGAACATTGCCCGAATACCGCACCAGCATCTGCGCTCGACGTGAACAGATACGAACCGTTGTAATTCGTGACATAGAGGTTCGAGAACACCGAGCCGGTCTGCGTAGCCCCTTCGATGTCAAGCCCACGGTACGAATATCCATTCACCTCGAGGTTCATCACGTGCGCCGAAAACATGCTATCGGCAGACGCGGTAGGGTTGTACAGGCCCGTACCAACATAGCTGATGAGCACATTCTCGATACGGCCGCCGCGCTGCAATGCTAGCGACGATACTGGCGAATAGGTTTGAATACCGTTGCGCTGTCCCTGCGTTTCGGAGCCAGTGATGATCGAGGAATTAAAGCCGATGCCAAGATCGCGGATCACTGCAGCGCCACCAGCAGTGATTACGCTATCTGCCGCAGTCGAATCATAGCTAGTGATGAAGGACTGGTGAGCGCCTGCCCCCACCATCACACCAGCAGTGTTATCGATTGGCCCGCTCGTGCGATAGCAGCCTTTCGGCAGAAAGATCGCACCGTAAGTATTCAGTGCAGTCTGGATGACCGACTTGACGTCCTGAGTATAGCCGCACGTCAGCACGTCGACTACCTGCGTCGGCGTCATCGAATTGAAGACGTTGTAATAGCTGGTCGGGTAGCCCCAGACCGGATCGGCGCTCGCCCCTTGTGACTGGAAGAATTGACCCGACGTGCCCGCTCCAGGTGAAGACGACACGGCGCCCGTACCCTCTCCGATGAGCGGCGCATGCGCAGTCTGTGACGTTGCGCCCATGCCGCCCTGCGCCACGGACAGAGCCGTCGTCAGGCCGGTCAGAGACGTGATATTGCCATTCGCGCCGGCCGAGGCGACCGTGCCGCAGGTGAAGCCACTACCAGCCGTCCACTGTAGGGCGCTCGAGGACGAACTGCAGCTCGGCATCGTGAATGCTGCTGGTGATGCGGAGGATGACGTCGCATTCGCGAGCACAGTATTGGCAGCTTGCGCGGCAAGGTCCGCTGTCGTCACGAGACCGGTCGCGGTCAATCCGCCAGTAACCGTCAGGCCCGGCACGGTCAGCGAGCCGGTAAGTGTTCCACCGGCGAGCCGCACATAAAGTGCAAACTGGTTATTCAGTTGCGCGGCCGTCAGTACCACCCCCGGTGTGAACTGGGCGAAAGCCGGAAATGCAACGAGCGCGAGTGCAAAAAAGATCACACGCAGGAGTGATTTCATCGTCATTTCCTAAGCAGTACTTCAGGAGAGTGAAGATTCGCCAAGCACGAAGGTGCTATCCAGCGCCCCCGGTGTGCCATATGCGAAAGTCAAAACGGTGTTAGCAGGAATCAGTCTGCGGAGCTCACATTCGAGAACGTCAGAGCCCCAGACCGCCAGCGGCTCGCCGACGGCAGACTGTCCCAATGAGAAGTAGGTGATCGTGTTGGCCGGCGCGTCCACGCGCCACGCGAAAGCCCAGTCCTGCGTTCCAAGCGGACAGCCCATCCTTTGCTGCCCCATCCGGAACGGCGTGAACTGAGTGATCGTGACCTCGAAGCCCAGCGACTGCGCATACGCGATGAAGTACGCCGCCGACTGGCCGCCAGAATTCGTCAGGCGCGCAACGACCTGTTGCCTGCGAGCCTGCAAGGTCGGTGATTCCCCGGCGCACGGGTCCGGAAGCCCGAGTGTCGCCTCCCACTGCGGTAGCAATTCGTCCGCAGTCGCCGGAAATGCGTCGACAAGCAGATAGTTCGCGCGATCGTTATGCTGCTGGAACGGCGTCGCGAGCCCCAGCAGCACCTGCGTCTGCACCGCGTCGGCATCTTTCGGCCAGATCTTTCCCCGCGGCATGCACGCCAGCAGCGCCGCGAGGAAATCTGGCGCTTGCAAAACAAGCACATCGTTCATGGCAGCTACGAATAATTGATCGTGCCGATTGTGGGGATCTGGCCCACGATGTTCGGGATATTTGCCGCGGGCGACGTCATGACAAAGCCCTGTGTGCCAGAGATCGCGGCGATTTCCGATTCAATGAGAGAGAGATCGACTAGCGGGATCTCATTGATAACCGGAGCGCCGTACTGAAGAAAGACGCTCGCGATCGCGCTTTGAACAGCGGCCTTTGTGGCTGCGCTCCAGCCTCCCGTCCCCGTGAAGACGAAGTTGATCGGGTTCGCTATCGGCGCGCACGACCAGACGAGGGCCGTTACAGGCTGCGCGGAGAAAATTGCGTTGGCCACGGTCAACTGGTCGCCGGTTGCCGTGTCCGGACTGCGCGTCTCGCCACTGGCGACACCATTGGTTCCCTGTGGGAAACCACCATGTGCGGCTTCGGAGACATCGAACATCGTGAACACGACCACGGTGCCCACACCGAAGCCGTTCGGATTGCACCAGGCGCGCGTGACGCCAGGCACTTCCAGTGCCCAGGTCACGTAGTCCTGCGTATCGCCGCCCTGAGGCGGATTCTGGTAGGCCTGAAGCATGCGTGTCATCAGGCTGTCCGGTGATTCGATATCGGCGCCCCCGGTAAAAGCCGTAGCCGCGGTCCCGTTGGACTGGATGCCATCGATTGCGGTGGCAAGCGTGAACGTCGTGCCAGCCGCACAATTTCCAAATGCGCCTGTTTGCCCAGTCGGATCCGCGTTGCAGATTGCGGGAGCCGTCACCGCACCACCGCTTACCGTCGCGTCGGCTGTGGTCGTATAGCCCACACCATCACCTCGCGTCAGCGGCGTGCCGTCCGGCAGATCGACTCCGTTCGCGCCCGGAAAAGAGACCGTGCCAATTGCCTGCTCTGCCGGCTTCTGGAACACATTCTTCAACGCGGCCCACATGGCCGTATGTTCGCCGGTCGATGTGATTGGCACGGCCTGCTGGGAGATCCAGTCAAGGTAGCCATAGACGAGATTGAGAAGGTTCGCCAGCGCGACGCCCGTGATATTCAGGTTCGCGAAGCGCAATAGCGGATCCGAGCCCTGCAGGGCGGCCGCCATGTCCTGCAGGGCCTGCGTCTGCAGTTGTGAGAGTGTCGGTCGTGCGAAAGGCATTATTGGAACTCGCCCCAAACCCAGTTGAACTGCGGAAACTTCGTCCCGTCAGGCCGGTAGGCCTGAATCCAGATGCCAATACCCCAGGTACCCGGCGCGCCCTGCACCCATGCGAGAGTGATGTCGTGCTTCGCCACGACGCCATCGTCGAGCAACCATTGCACTGCTTCATTCACATATGTGCGGGCCCGGTTCATCGTCTGCTGGGTCTTCGTCGAGCGCTCGAGTAGCCAGAGCCGGGAGCCGATCGGATATTGCGCGCCGGCGTCGCCAATCCAGCCGCGCGCGTCGTTCGTACCGTCGGGAATCACGTCTCCAGGCTGCGCGACACGATCGGTGAAGATGCTGATCAGGTAGGCTGTCTGCAGGTCACTGCCGGTGAGCAGCGAGACGCCGGAAAGCGCCCAATCGCCGCGAGCATTGGCGACATCCCAAACTGTCGTTGTATCGGTCATACAGTGAGATTCGGCGGGGTTGTCGTGATCGTGCTGCCACCCGTTTGCACATCCACCACCTCGTGATCGTGGCCATCATGTGCGGCGCGCAGCTGCTTCAGCGTGCTCGAGTTGGTCTCATAGTTATCGACGATATCGCCCGTGCATTTAAGGACCGGCGTATCGAAGATCACTTCCGTCGACGCGCTGATCATCACGATCGTCGCGCCATTTACATTGACAGGCTGTCCGTTCGCATTGAGCACGACCTGCCCGTTCGCGAGATAGAGGCTCGTGCCGGCGGGTCCGTTATAGAGCATCGTCTCTCCGGATTTCAGGCCGGTCGGGCGCGTCTCCTGATGGTTCGTGCCCACCACTGCGCCATTAGATGTATCGCCACCGACATTGATGATCATCGCGTCGCTGCCCGCCGGGGGATTTGATGCGAGGCCGTACTCCGCCATGCGAGGAATGTTGTCGCGCGTCTCGAGACCGCTTGGCGCAAGCTGCAGCTTCTGGATCGACCCACTGTCGTTGACGAGCGAGATGCGGCCCCTGCGCACCGTCAACATCGTGCGCAGATAGTGACGTTCGGAATAGTCGTCGGTCATTGGACTGCCCCCGCCGGCACATCGGCCGGGAAAGGCTGCAACAGGATCGGCTCCGGATAGAAGGCGGTCGGCGGCATGATCATCATCGTCGCGCGCGTGCCATTCTCATCGCGCGTATAGGTCACATCGCTGATCACCCAGGTCTTGCCAGTCACCTTCAGCGTTGGCAGCGCGAGCGGCACGAGCGTATTCGGCGTATAGAGCGTGCCGCTCGAATCGCGCCAGCTATCGGTCGTCAGTGCCACCGTGAAACTGCGGCCGTAGCGGCGCGCGCACTCCCAGTTCGCGCGCTGAATCGCGACGTCCTGGCCACCGCCCCCGGCCTCCGCGATGATCACGCGGCGCCGGTGGCGCAGCACCGTCGGATCCTTGACCGTGGCAAATAGATTGCCGCCATTGCCGACATCCGTGAAAACGTCGACCGACTGCAGGAATGCGAGGTATTCCGAATAGCGCTGGTCAATCGAGAAAATCGCCCTCGCCTTCTCGACGTTCACGCCTTCAGTAAAGCCGTTCGTGGCCTGGCTCGTGCCGATCGAACCGAGGATGAGGTTGCCGTCGGTATCCTCGTATGGGAGCAGCGCGCGGTACCGGCAGATACGCTCAATCACGTCATATGCGGTCTCGCCGAGCATCAGGTTGAACTGCGGAATCGACGCGCCGGGCTCGCCCGCGCAGCTGACCGTGATGCCGTAGTAGCTGGCGAGCTTCGAGGCGATATCGAGTACCGACGATCCGAGGATCTGTCCGCCCGGCCATTCTGCCGCGCAGTCGACGAGGTCCTGACACTTTCCCCGACCGGAGACGGTGATCGAATGCGTGATCGGATCGTAGGCTGGTGACACGCGATCGACATAGCCGGTGATGACTTGGTCGTTGCCGATCCAGACGGTGCATTCGTCGCCCGGCTGGACCGTGAGATCGAAAGGCTGGCCGGGATACCTTTCCGTCATCTCGATCTGGAAATCGGATGGGCACCGCTCCACGCCCCTGCTCACACGCACGCGTGTCCACCCCGATAGCCGGCTGCCGCCGACTACCAGCGTGAGGTCATCGGAAGCGGTCATGAGGACAGTGCAGTAAAGCCCGGAGGCAGAAAAGCAGGGTGCGGCGCGCCGGATTCTGTGACGAGCTCGGCGGCACGCGTCGGATCGCGATACAGGCGTTGCGCGAGCACAGGCGCCGGCAGTGCCGCGGGCACGTTCACGACGATTGTGCCCGGCAGCCCGGCCGCGCGCGCCTGCAGATCCTGCACGACGGCAGCGCGCAGCGCGCGCAACGCGGTGAACGTGTTGTCCTCTCCCTGATTGCCAGCGACGAGGATCTCGACGTCGAGCAGCTGCGTGACAGTTGCCTGCAGGTTCGCCGCATCTGTCGTCGATGCTGGCTGATAGTTCGCGGCCGCGCGACACAGGGCAACGACGGCGGCCCGTCGAAATAGATCTCCGCACGCATCCTGCATCGCGGCCATCGACATACCGACGACAGATGCGGAAGTGATCGCGTTCGGCTCAAAGTTCGCGAGATTCGACAGCAATCGCACGCCGTCTGCCGGATCAATCGCCGAGGCGAGCAGCGCGGCCGCAAGCGCCTGAGCGGCGTTCGCGAGGTCGGATGCCTGACTCATATTCCCAGCTCGCCAGCGATGGTGTTGAGGGTATTGCCTGCATTCGCGACGGTCGCACGCAGCATAGTGCCCTGTGCGAGCAGCGAGTTGACCGTCACGTTCGCCTGCTGCACCGACTGCAGCGCCGCGCTCGGATTAAAGCCATTCAGACGCCCACCGAAGAAGCGCCCATAGTTGCCTTGGAGCGCATAGACGGTTTTGTAGACGTTGCGTGCATCATTCGAGAGCCCCTGCGCCTGCGCCGCCCACAGCGATGCCGTCGAGGCTGCCATCTTGACCACCGCGGCGCCCTGCTGCAGCGCGCTCTCAGCTCGCGTGACGAAATCCGCTGATGCTCCGCTATCGGCTGAAGATGCGGCTGCCATGACGGCATCGAGCGTGGACGTCGCCACGTCTGGAAACTGCTGCAGGCCGCTTTCGACGAACTCGAAATGGACCTCGAAAACGAGGCCTTCTTCCTTGCGCGCAATGAACTCGCAATCGGCGCACGCAACGGTCAGCGTACCCAGCGTCGGATGCACGAGCTGCCCAAGCCCCGGCGTCTCGACCGCCTGGATCATCTGCAGCTTTTGCTGGACGACTGGGCCGCCGTTATAGACCTGATCGTTCTCGAGCAGGAACCCGGTGATGCGATGCTCGCGACTGCGCCGCCCCGTGTCTTCCATCCACGGTGTATCCCGGAAAGCATATTCGTGGCGCGCCCAGCGACGGCCGAACTTTCCACCTTCCACGTAGACGCCGAAGGGCACGCCGTTGAAGCTCGCCTGCAGCAGATCTGTCCAGTAGCTCATGATTACCCCGTCGGCATCGAATAAGCGACGCGCGTGGGCCCGAGTGAATCGTTGCGCGGCGAAACCGTGACCGCTGCGCCGGCGGGCAAACCGTGCACGTGCAAATCCAGCGCAATGGGCGCCTGCTGCTGCCCCTGACCGCCGGGCTGCGCAGCGGGCGGAGCCTGGCGTTGCCCGGGTGCCACGCCGGCCTGCTGCATCCCGGCCACCGTCGCCTGCCCCATTTGAGCCGGCGTATAGGGCATCTGGCCGTTCTCCGCACGGATCATCCCTACCATCAGGGCCGATACGATCTTCGGGTCCGTCAGATCCGGCACCGCACCGGCCTGCAGGCCGGTCGCCGATGTCATGAGCCTGGTGTAGTTTGCGATCTGCTGAGGAGTATTGCCCGTGCGCGCGCCGCCCGTCCACTTGTCCTGAATCTGCGCGATCGAAAGGCGCCGGTAATTGCGCTCGAGGTTGGACACAGCCGCGGCGATACCCTGCGTGGGATCCGCATATACACGCTCTGTGCCATTCGCGAGGATATTGAGCGGATTGTTGCTGCGGATGCCGAGCGGCGCGCTCCCGGCCGGCGCCGACGTCGATCCGTTGATACCCAGCCAGTCCCCCAGCTTTCCCCATCGTCCGACGGGCTTCTGCCCGTTCGTGCCGTCCCCAAGCGCCGGGGGCGTCGCATTCGCCATCGACGCGCCGATGTCGTTCCAGTGCTTGTAGATCTCGTACGACAGGAAGCCGATCGTGCCTAGCGCGGCAAGAATGGGATTCGCCCATACCACCGCGCCGAGCTGCACGAGCGCGGTACCGAGTTGCGCGATCGCGCCGAGCAGCGGTGCGCCCATCATCGCAATCACGCCCGCCAGCGCCACCTGCCAGCCACCGATCGCATCGACGAACGATAGGACGCCTTTCACGGTATCCGTGACGTCCTGCCAGACCTTCTTGAAATCGATCTTCTTGACCCAGTCCGCGATCTGCTTCGCGTACTCGGCGACCTTCGTCGCGATGAGCTCGCGATTCGCAGCGATCCAGCCCGTCAGTTGATCGACGAGCGGCTGGAGCACAGGAATCAGCGCACTGCCGATCGAATTCTTCAGGCCGCCCACGGCGGTCTGGAGTAATAGCAGGTGCGTCTCGAATTGCGTAGCCGCCTCGAGCGCCGGACCACTCATCTCGCCGCCCAGAGCGCGCACCTGCTGCTGATATGCGGCGATTGCCTTCGGCCCCTGTCGCAAAAGCGGAAGCAGGCCGCTTACGCCGAAGGTGCTGGCGATCAGGCTCTGCACCTGCGCATTGCCTTTGATGCCCGGGCGTTGCATGACGGCCGCGAGATCCATCATCGCGCGTTGCGTGTCTACCGAGCCGTTCTTCAGCCGGTGCAGTCCGATGCCGAGACGGTTCATCAGCATCATCGCGCCCTGGTTGCGGCCAAAGCGGGCATCCTCGAGCGTATTGCCGAGCGACGTCAGGCTCGAAGCGAGCTCCTCGGAGCTCACGCCTGCGAGGCGCGCGGTGGACTGCAGGCCCATCAGTTGACTCGCCGACATGCCAATATTCGCGGCCGCATTGGTCACGTTCAACGCGAGCTTGCCCCACTCGGTGGCGAGCGCCGCAACGCCGGCGATCGATCCGACGCCAATGACGGCCGCCAGGGGCGCGAAGATCTTCCCGATCTTCTCGGCAACATTTGCCGCGGCTTTCCCGACGCCAACGAAGCCCTTGGCCAGTTTCGGCACACCGGTCGCGCGCACGAGGCCCGAGATCGAACGGTTCAGGCGCGTCACAGGCATCAGGGCATTCGCGAACGAGCGGTTGACCTTGTTGATGGTCTTCGTTGCGTTGTCGATCGCCGAAATGACGATATTGAGTTTATTTGCCATTGCCCTGCGCCTTGGTCGCTTCTCTCACCATCCGATCACTATCGACGATCCATTCCGACAGCTTTGTCCATGTCATTGACCACGCTTCTCGCGGCCCCCAGCGATAGAACCGTGTGGTCACTCGGGCGATGTATCGCCAGTCGTCTGGGAGCCCCTGAAAAAAGCAAGCAGGTATTCCTGCGCGAGCATCATGTCCCGACCGCCCATCAGGCCAATGATCGGATATGGCGTGTCAGACACTTCCGCAATGAAATGCTTCAACGCCGTGATCTCGCCCTTCTTGCGGGCCATCTGGCTGAACTCGTCGAACTGATCAAGGGTTGGCTCGTGAAGCTCGATCCGTGTGTGGATTTCGGAGTTGTCGCCCTTACCGAATTTGATCGGCTTCAGAAGCGTCAGCGTGAAATCGAGCGGCAGTTCTTCCCGCTTCATCTTCGTGAAGTTGGGTGCGTCTGACACGTTTGCATCACTCATTGAACTGCTCTCCTTAGTCTTCGACGACGGAACCCTGCAGCCCTTCGAAGCGAAGTTCGAAAGTGCCCTCGGTGGTGTCCACCTTGATCTCTTCTCCGACCTGCCACATGTTTCGGCCGATCACGTTGATGCCGTTCGCGAGCGCGCAGGACACCGTGCTGTTCGTGATGCCGTTCAGCGCCTGCGTATTGACGTTGCTGGCCGCGCGAAACGTGCCGGCGATATACGGCGCGACGGGCGTTTCTGCGTAGCCATGCACCGTGTCCTGACCGGATTTCGTCTCCCGCTTCACGAGTGCGGTGCTGTACTCGAGCTTCCCCTCGAGCATGTATTGCACGCCGTCCACCTTGAATTTCGCAGTCCCGGCGATGCGATTGGTCGTATCGGCCATTTCGGTTCCTCAAAAGAAAATGGGCGGCCATCGCCGCCCGTGTCCATCTATCCGCCGGGGTTCAGAGCATGAACTGGAACAGCAGCGCGAGGATGTTCAGCTGGTTGACGAGCGTCGGGTCATAGCCGATATCGACGCGGTTCGGATTGCTCGCATTCTGCTGAACGATGAGACCTTCCGCGAACGCCTGCGAATCCTGAACGAGGCCCTGGTACTCGAGCGTCCCATAGTTCGCGATCAGATCGGTCCGGATATCGTTCGGCGTCACGATCGGGGAGCCGGGCGCGAAGAGCGTGCCGTTTGCCACCAGAATCATGCGCGAATACTTGGAGGTCACCATCGTCTGCAGCGCGCGGATCACGGCTGTGATCAGGAACATCGTGTTCAGCTGCAGATAGCTGTTGTCGGGCTGCCCCTCTGCGTTGAGCTGATACGTCGTGATCGTGGCCTGCAGATGCACCTGGTTCGCCGTATCGACCGTGAACGTCGAAATCCCGTCGAAAAGCAGCGAATTCTGCTCGGACAGCGCGAACTGCGACTGGATCGGCGGCGGCAGAATGCCCTGCAGCACGACGCCTTGCAGCGGCACGCCCGGGTTTGCGCGAATGCTGACGGCGGCCTGCGCGGCATATGCGGCGGCCCACTCCCATGACGTCGTCGGCGAATCGTAGAAACCCATCACCGATGCATTCGGATCATTGAGCGTGGGCCCGAACGACGTGATCGCGCCATACGTGCCGCGATAGGCGTAGAACGTGTGCCCGTAAATCATCGACTGCCAGCTCCAGCGGCCAGTCGTGAAATTCAGGAACGCGGTGAGCGCGGCCATGGACGTCGAGTCGGTGAACGCGCACGCGATGAAATCGAACGGCATGCTCGACAGGTTCGCGAGCGCCGTCGTCATCGTCGGATTGACCGCGCCGCCCGACATGGCGGTGATGGTGTATGTGAGGCCTGCAGGCGTCGATTCGCCGGCGCGCACGCCGCCATAGTTCATCCGGACGTCGATGTCGTTGGCGGCGAGACATTTGTTCTTCGACGTCACTGTGACGACGCCCAGCGCGGCGGCCGCGGTCACAGGCAGCGTGTTGAGCGCGTTAATCGCCGCCGCGACGGCCGACGCGATCTGCGTCGTCGTCATCGCGGAGGTGACCGTTACCGTGACGCGCTGACCGGCGACATACAGATAGATCACGCCGGTGGCGGTCGGAGCAGCCGTGAACGAGATCGAACCTGTAGCGGCGACGGCGCTCGGGTCATCCGCGAGCGGCAGATACCAGAGCTCACCGAACGAGTCGTTGTTCCGATAGGCCTGCGTCATGATCGAGATGATCGAGCCGGCGCCGCACTTCGCGTTGGCGTCGGCCGGACCCTGCGAGATCAGCGGCACGGCCGGCGTTGCCGTACCAGCTCCGCCGCCCGTCGAGATCATGTTGCCGATCAGCAGCGCGCGCTGGTTTTGCGACGCCGTGTTCGCGTTTTGGTTATTGACCTCGGCGAAGAAGAACGGTACGCGCAGATTGCCCGGAATCTGCTGGAAGGGAATTGTGCTCACGACTGTTCACCCCCTGCATGCGTTGCGCTCGCGGATTCCTGTTCAGCCGCCGGCGCGGTGGGCGCCTCGTCCGTCTTCGGCACCGTGAGAGTGACGTCTTCATCACGCAACCGACGCGCCCAGAACAGATCTGTTTCGGGAACATCCAGACCACTTGCCGTGAGAAATTGCTTCGTCACCGGGTCACGCACTCGGCGCCCCGGTACCGGATAAACCTTCATGGGTCTTACTCCTGAGGCAGGCTGATATTCAGCCCGGGTTGAGGCGTGCCGGCGGGAACCGTCCACGTAAGTTCGACCTGCTCGAGCGGAACTCCGAGTGGCGGCAGGGCAGCTGGGCGATCCGAATAGGGATCGATATCGACGGGAAACTCGAGGCCGAAATTCATCCGCACCTCGCCGGCGTGATACTGGCCTTTCGCACTGATCTCCTGATCGGTGTCGACCCAGGCAAAGCGCTGAATGGCCGAAATCAGCGGCTGGCAGGTCGTGACCGCATACAGGATCTGATCCTCGAACTGGTCGAGGAGGGCCTGCACAGCAGGGCCGCCAGATGCCGCGCCCGTGCCCTTGACGCGGCCTGTTATCGCGAGCACCGCCGTCGCGATGAACTGCGGGATCTGGCTGCCCTTCGCGCGCGACTCCTTCTTCTCGCGATAGCACTGCACGAGAATCGCGGGATAGTCGGGATCGACAGTCGGCCA
The DNA here is from genome assembly GCF_004353915.1 of Paraburkholderia silviterrae. Taxonomy (GTDB): domain Bacteria; phylum Pseudomonadota; class Gammaproteobacteria; order Burkholderiales; family Burkholderiaceae; genus Paraburkholderia; species Paraburkholderia silviterrae. Next base: position 161,952 of record NZ_SMRP01000006.1, read on the forward strand.
GTCGGCCGACGCGAAGACGTTCTGTCCAGCGAGCGTCGCGGAGCCCTGGAGAGCGGCGACCGCATAGCCGCGGAGCGTGGATCGGTATGGCATGTGGCTATCCGATGTTCAGATTCAGATAGGCCCAGCCGAGGCCGTCGTCATCGACATTGCCGACGGCATACGTCACGCCGCTGATCGTCGCCGAATCGCCCTGCGCAGGAGGCTTTGCGAGCTGCGAAACCTGCAGCCCGAGCGTCGCGACCGTGATGTTCTCGTTGGGCGTGCCGTCGGCGTCGAACTGCTCGTCGGTGATCAGCGTGAAGATGCCGAGGATCGTCACAGGCGTGCTCGCGCCCTGCGGCAGATAGGCGATCGCAACCTGATCGCCGAGCGTCGAGCTGATCGCGGCATTCAGCGTGCCGTCGAAGTCGATCATGCTCAGGCCGCGCCCTTCTGCAGCACTTCCGGACGCGTACAAATATGGAGTGGGTAGCTGTAGGCCTCCATCTTCCACCAGCTGTTGCGATCGCGATCGAAGATCGGGATCACATACGTCGGCTTGCCCGGGGTATTCACCCACTCGAACGATTCACCTGGCGCGTATGCGACGCGGAAAATGCCGGGCGCCCCAACGGGGAAGAAATGCACCTCGTTGTTCGGCACCTTGATCGTCACGTTGTCATCCGAGCCGCGGTAGTTCATCCAAGTGACGCCGGCGAACGGGAACGCGTCGAACGCTCCACCCTGCTTGTCATCGCGCAGGTCCGCGGCCGCCGACCAGTTCACGAACGTGCGGATCACGTCCTGGTGATTCACGAACTCGTCGTAAAACGAGTCGCCGCACAGCGCATAGATGCGCGTGTTGGGCGTGAACGAGCCCTGCGCCTTGCGCGCCATCGTCCGGCGGATGCCGTTGATGATCGGACGCAACGAGTACTCGATGTTCGCCGCAAGGTCGAACGGGACGGGCGTGGGCGGCGCAATGCCGAATTCGTCGAACCAGTCGTACAGCACGTCACCGTCGGCGTCGATCAGCTTGCCCTGCACGGCCGCGAGACGATGGAATTCCCACGTGTATTCGATATTGCGCAGGATGCCGGTCGGGCCATTCATGCGACGCGCGACTTCCACCTGAACCTGCATGAGCTCCGATTCCGTGCCGAACTGGCGGATGCTCTGGATCTCGTTCGCGTAGATCGTGTCGCTATGCATCAGGCGCGGTACATCGAAGTAACGGGCCTGGCGCTTTTCCGTCGTACGCTGGACGCCTTCGGCGCCACGCGGCGTCGTCGGCACAATGATGAGCTTGCCCTGGCGCTGCTCGACGGCCAGCGCCGTGGTCCGGATCGGATCCGGCTCGAAGATATCGAGGTCGCCGAGCCCCGTCGGCTGAAATGGATACTTGTCGACCGCAGCGGTGAGCTGGATGGTCGTGAAGGGATCCTGATGGAATACGTCCAAGCTGGCCATTATTTGGCTCCAGAAAAAATAATGGCCGCTTGCGCGGCCATAAGGACTTTTACTGCGGGTAGTACTGCAGGTGGTGACGTCTCGATCAGCGCGTAATGATGCCCAGCGCGGTGAGCTGCGACGTCGCCGCGGCGATCTGAGCTGCCGTCGCGCCGCTCGGCCAAATGAGCTCGAAGCCGTTGATCTCGCATTCACGCGTGACGACGGTGCCCGGCACGTCGTTATTGGTCGCATCGGTGAAACCGAACGCGATGCCTGCAGCGTTCTGCGAACCGTCGCTTGCAGACGGATTCAGCGGCACGAAGGCGCCGTTGATAGCCTCGACCTCGATCGAGAACTCATCGCCGGCGACGAATGGAGTCGAACCGATCGTGATCGAAAACGAGATCTGATTGCTGAATACGGGAGGCGAGCTCGATGCCGCGGTTGCATTGCCGATCAAGTTTCCATACGGGTCATTGACCGCGAAGTTCGTCGGGGACGTAGCGACCGCCGTGTAAATGCCGAGCTGCGCGCCTGCCACGAGTGGCGTCCCGGCCATGGCGATCGTGCCGTTGCCGGTGTTGTTGTTTTCCTGCGCCGGGTTGCCCGGCCACGCGGCGGCGACCCCGCCGGTCTGCAGGCCGAGCACGGTGCCTGGATAGACCTTCGTGGCGCCGCCAATGGTGCCGACGTCACGTGAACGGTGGCCGCGGGCCTCGGAAACGAGGAACCCGCCAGCGTGCCAGTTCTCGATCAGCGGCGTCTGGGTAAGGACGGGGGGATTGGTCATGATTCAATCCTTGAGGGAAAAGAGGACGGTGCCTGCGCGTGCGCGGGCGTCTGGTTTAGCTGGCGCGACGCGGCTTCGACCCAGCCTTCTGGAACGCGGCATCCCAGCTCGCAGCGACCGCCTGTTCCTGCGACATACGCGGAGCGTCGCCGGATCCGAGGCTGGGATTGCGGCGCACCTGAGCACCGCCAGTCGAGCCTCGCGTCTTGTCGAGGACGGCGATTGCCTCGCTGCGCGTCATCGTCGACTCGAAGGCGAGATTGGCCGCCAGCTCCGTATTGCGGCCGGCGCCCTTGCACGCGAAGATCGCAGCGCAGCGCGCACGCTCGCGGCGACGGGCTCGAGCAGCTGCGCTGTTGCCGCGCATCTCCTCTTCGTCGTCGTCATCCTCTTCAGCGCGCTCGTCGTCCTCGTCATCGGCGGCGCGCTTGCCCTTCTTGCCGCGCTTTCCTTTGCCGTTGTCGTTGTCATCCTTCGGCGGATCCTTGTCGTCGTCGATGTCATCGTCTTCGTCGTCGTCATCGTCGTCGTCCTGCTCGCCGCCCTCCGCGCGCTTGCCCTTCTTGCTGTCGCCGTTCTCGCGGTCCTGCTGCTCGTCCGGGCCCTCGTCATCGGCGGCGCGCTTGCCCTTCTTGCCCTTGCCGCTGTCGTCGTCATCGCTCGGACGGTCGTCTTCGGAGCGGGCGCCGCGGCCGAGATGGGCGAAGCTCAACCCACCCCGCGCAGCGAGATTTCGAAACAGATTGCTCATTGGATTTACCCTGATGGTGGGATGAATCAGCCCAGCTCTTCGAGCAGGGAAGCGAAGGCCTCGTCGGGTGCCATGACGGCATCGGCGAAGCCGATCTCGACGCCGGCGGCGCCGAGAAAAGTGCCGGCCTCGGTATCGCGCACGGCGGCCATTTTGAGATCGCGGTTGCGCGCGACGGTCCGGACGAAGATTTCGCCCATCGCGTCGACATCCGCCTGGAAGCACGCGAGCGCATCTTTCGCCAACGGGTTGAACTCGTTGCCGTCGGCCTTGCGCGCGCCGTAGTGAATGAGCGTAACGTCGATGCCCGCCTTCGAGAGCGCCTGGGACATGTCGACGTGCATGCAGATCACGCCGACGCTGCCCACGCCGCCCGTGCGCGGCACGATGATCCGATCGGTCGCACTCGCGATCGCATAGGCTGCCGAGTAGGCGCTTTCGGTCAGCACCGACCAGATTGGCTTCTGACCGCGGGCCGCATAGATCGCATCGCAGAGGTCGAAGCATCCAGCGACCTCGCCGCCAGGCGAATCGATGTCCAGCATGATCGCCCGCACCTCCTCGTCGCCCAGCGCCATGCTCAGCAACGCGCGGATGCCGTCATAGCCCGTCATGCCTGAGAACGGGTGAAGCATGCCGAGCTTGTGCACGAGCGTGCCTTCGACCGGGATCCGCGCGACGCCCTCAGCGATGTCATAAGGTCGATACTGCGCCGGCTCGCTGTCATCGAACTCCTCGAGGAACGCGCGCGCGCCACCGTCCGCGAGCGCGAGCGCCGTGCCGTCTTCGCGGAAGAGCTGCGCGATACCAAAGCGGTCGGCGAGCGCCGCCATCACGATCTCGGCCTTGTGCGGCAGGATCGCGATCGGCACATTGAAAAGGCGCGTCGCGAGGTGTGGAAAGTTGATCATGCTGCCTTGGGCTCTTCGGGAGGTTCGTCGGTGCGCGTCGCTATCTCGGCGCCGCCCCACTCGGGAAGCGGGATGTTGCGCCGCTTGAACTCGGCGATCTCGATCTGGCGCTGGTCGAGCAACTCTTCCCAGTCGGAGCCCTGTTCAGCGGCTTCCTGCTTGAGCGTCGTCAGCGCAGCATCCATCTTCAGGATGGAGCCCTGCGGTTCCTTGACCGGGTCAACCCAGCCGCGCGCGGGACCGAGCCACGAGCAACCGGCATAGGCCGTCGCTGCCTCGATGAAGTCGGGCGCACCGTCTGGGAGCGGCAGCTCGTCGTTCTCCATGGCTTCGCGCAGCCAGACCGCGTACATCGGCGTCGCGGTGCCGGCCGAGAATTCGAGACGACGGCGTACCAGCGTTTTCCAGCTCTCCAGCAAGCCCGAGCGTGCGCTCGAATACGTCGTGCGCGTCCAGTCCTGCGTGACTTGCTCGATCGACACGCCGAGCGCCGATGCCACGCACCCCTGCATCTCATGCACGAACTCTGTGAAACCGTTATGCGGATGGTCGGAGGTTACAGACTTGATGTCCTCACCCGGCGCGAGCGCCGGAACGCGCGCGCCGCTGAACATCGCCGGCCGTTCGTCGTTCCATTCCTTGCGCAGGCTCTGATAGAACTTGAGCTCGTGATTTTCACCAATCGCGTCCTGCACCTCGGCCGGGTCATATGGGCTCGTGATGTACGTCCCGATCGAGGCTGCAAGGGCTGCGGCCTGCAGTTCGATGCCGTAGTAGCGAGCGAGCATCTTCGCGTGGGCGAGCACCGGCGTGAATACGCCGATGCCGCGGTTCTGTCCCGCGCGATCGCGCTCGAAGTCATGAATCACACGCCGCCAGCCGTCATCGTCTTCGGCGATCACGCGCTCCCATTCCATCGACTCGACGGCGTTGTACCAGTCGTTCTGGTGAGCCTTCCGGATGTGATATGCCATCGGCACGCCGTCGTCGTCGATCTCGACACCGCCGCGTAGATGCCTCGTGTCAACCATCTGCATCGGATTGGACAAACGGTCCGGATCCACGACCAGATAGCAGGTCGCGTATTGCGCGGCGCCGCGCCCGATGCGTTCCGGCTTCCAGTGATTGACGATCAGGTCCTCGCCGTCGATCAGCTTGTGCCGCAGCGCAAGCCGAAGCTGCTGTGAGACGGTCAACTGGCGCGACACGTCGTTGTAACGGTTCAGGTCATTCGAATACAGGCGCCAGCGCGCCTCGACCGCGCTCGCGAACTCCTTCGCCCAGTTGATATCGAATGCAGCTCCGCTGATCAGGCGCAACGCACGATAGTCCGGTGACGCGGACAAACGCAGCGACGCGCCGCAAGTGTTATCGAGGATGCGGGTGATCGCACCGCTCGAGCGGCCATCGTTGCGTACCTGGTCGCGGGCGCGCGCGACCATGCGGTCGCGAAACTGCGTGATCTCTGCGTCTGGCGAGCGGATCCAGGGCAACCAGTTGCCCATCTCCTGCGACTGCCAGTCGGCGGCCTGATAGGGGAAGAACCAGCGGCCCACGCCGCTCGTCAGTGGCATGCCGTTCGGATACTCGGCGCGCTGACGCGGGAATGGGTTGCCCTGGGCGTCGACGATCGAAAGTTCGTTGCCCATATCAGAAGTACGGCGTAATCGGTCGACGGCGCCTGATGCGCACGCCGGGGTTGAGAGCCTGCTGCAGCTCCGCAATGAGCAGCCTCAGGTTCGCCATGTCAGTCTGCTGGAACGTCGCGCTGCGCGAACCACCGCCCTGCGCATACGCCACCGTTACCACCTTCTTGCCCGTGCGCAGCTCGATATGGGCCGCCTGAGCATTGTTGATTGCGACCATCAGCTGCGCGTCGGTCATGCCGTAGTACGGCGAGCTGATATCGGATGTGGCCATAGGGTTAGCGGAAACGGTGGACTGCAGATTTCGGATTCTTCGGCGTGGTGCCGTCATGCATCGGCGCCGGCGCGGTCTCAGGCGCACTCGCGGCCGCCTGTTTCGGTGCCGCACCGATGAGCGAAGAATTGATATCCCAAGGCGCCGCCCACGACGGCGGTTTGGTCCAGTCGATGGTCGACAGGCCGTGCAGGTGCGCCATAACGTGTGTGCCGACCAGCTGGTCGAGCGCTTCATTGCGGCGACTGGTCACGATCTTTTCCCAGCGGCCGTTCTTAGCTCGCGCTTCCGCCGTCAGCTGCTCGAACCAAACGTGAGGTTCTTCGGGAGAGCGAAGCGCGTGCGGAAAGTGCACGTACCAGTTGCCGGGCAACGCGCCCTGCAGCTGGCCCATCAAGTCATCCTTGAAGCTATTCGGATTGAACTGCGCAACCGGCACAGCGCCGCGCGCCGCCGCCTTGTTAGCCTGACGCCCGGTATCCGGATAATTCACGATTAGCTTCGGCGCATCGAGGGACTTCGCGCCTTTCGTCGGCAGCACTGTCCACGCATCGCGCCCCGCGATCTTCCCGATGAGGCGAATGCATTTTTCTTTCTTCCGCCAGCGCATCCATGCCGCGTATGCCTGTTGCGTCACGCCTGGCGAGCCGCCGCTGTCGAATCCCAGCGCGCGTATCGGCATGTGTCGGCCGCTCCCGTCGTCGAGCGGGTAAGTCTTCGCAATCAGCTTGAGCAGCTGGTCCCAGTCCTCGGCCGACGTTGCCGGGTCGGCCGGCGTACGGCCGCGATCGATGATCCAGTTTTCGCCGCCAACGCCCCACCCGCGCATGAGCCAGTCGAAGTGAGCGATCTGGACGTCGACGAACGCAGTAATGAAGCGAACGCCCTGCGGGACGATCTCGAGCTTGAGGTCCGGCTCGGCGCGCTCCGCGAGCACGTTCGCATCAACAGAGCCGACCCCACGCTTCGGCGCGTAGGGGAAGCCGAATTGCTTGACCGTTACCTGACGAAGGCCACGATCGTCGCCGCTTACCTCGAGCTCGCGCTCGGCCTTCACCTTCGCACGTGCGAGGCCCCCGATACCGCCGAGAATGAACGGTGACATCGCGCCGACGATCCAGAAACCAGCGCTCTTGCGTGCGACGAGCTCGCCGGTGACCGTGCCTTCCTGCGAGATCTCCTGACCATCACCGATCCAGCCACCGAATGGCGATCGATACGCTGCGAGATTCATCGCGCGACGGTGCCGGTCCTCAATCAGGCAACCGTTAACCGGGCACAGCAGCCGCGTCTCTTGCTCGATCTCGTCGAGCGTCCCATCCTCCGGATAGTGAAGCGTCATATGCCGCGCTGCGATCGGCACCGGGCTCGACCACACGCCGCAATGCGGGCATGGCCAGTACCAAACGCGACGATCGCTGTCGCCATACATCGCCATGATGCCGGCGCTCCAGTCGCGCTCTGGAATCAGGCCTCGCGCGCGGTCCGGGTGGCTCATCGCGAGCAGCATCGACTGGCGTCCAAACGTCTGCCGTCGCACATCGAGCAGCGCCTTGATATCGCCCATCGATTCGGGATACGCGTCGACCTCGTCCGCGACGATCCGCGGCGCCGACTTGTTGATCACGTTGTTCGGCGATGCTGAGAGGAATTCCACCCGCATGCCGTCAAAGCGCTTGAAATGCAGCGAATCGTCGACCGGGCGCGAGCCGAGGCTCATTGCCATCTCTGGGTGGCCATCGATCTGCGTGTTGATCCGGCTCTTGACGAAGGCTTCGAGACCCGGATCGGTCTGCATGTACCAGAGCATGTCGCCCGGATCGTTGGCCACCGACTTCAACATCCAGTTTTGTGCGACCTCCGTTTTGCCCGACTGGCCCGGCCCGACGATGACCGTCGTCAGGTAATCAAGCCGTGTGAGCGTCTCCATCGGCGCCACAAGGTACGGAGCCTTCTCGTGATGCCACCGGCCGACATATCCGCCGCCCTGGTTCGTCAGGCGCCTGTTCAGCGCTGCGTACTGCGCGACGGTCTCGCGCGCCGGCGGCACCAACGCTGCCAGCGCCTCGCGCACGATCTGATATGGATCGGCGTAGGCGTTCTCAAGCATCTGGGCCCATCAGCACTTTCAGTTCGTCGACCATCGTCGTGCGCAGATCGTCGATCAGCTCGCGGATCGCATCGGCACTCTCTTCCGGGAGGCCCAGCTTCTCGACCACCTGGTCCGCCAGCCGGTCCATGCCCTTCCCTAGGTGCACGAGCATCTGCGTTATCACCTGGCGCATTACCTCGGCCTGAACGAGGTCACCCCGATCCCGCCGCAGCTTGTCCTCGAGGATCTCGGCCTGGACCATGTCGCGGCGCTGCCGCGCGGTCTGCTCGCCGCTGTGCACCACAGGCTCGACGCCAGCCGGCGGAACGACGGTGTATTTGGCGCCGGGGTACGGGTTGCTGCTCTCAGGCGCTGCGGCTGATGTCGTCGAGACGCTCTTCGACGCCCTGTGCGGCGCGCCATCGAGATACGCGCGCACCGCCGAGAGATCGAACTCCCATCCGCCGGCGCGCGTGCCGCGGTGCGCGATCGGAAAGTTCTCGTCGCCCTCGAGCCGACGGTCGAGCTTCGGGCGCGTCCAGCCGAGCGCCTCGCAAAGCGCGGCCTTCCCGATCAAGCCGTCCGATCCGGCCGGTGTAACGCGCTCCTGTGTAACGTTCTTCGCTTTTTCCTGCGCCTGCGCGCCACGCTGCGTTACACGCGCTTCACCAGACGCGGCGCGCCTTTGAGCCGCATTGGATCCCGCCATAGCGTGTAACGTGTAACGTGTTTTTTTTGGTCAAAGGAACGGGAAAAACGGGCGCGGGCAATGCCCGCGTTTTCGCCCTTCCCCGGAAGGACCCTGTAAGGTTGGGGCGGCCGGCCCGCTGCTCACCCTCCACCGGGCCACCTTCAGTTCGCCGTGGCTATCGCCTTCGCGAGCGCTCGACCGAACTCCTTCTCGAAGTTGCGGTTCACGATCTGCTGCGCGCGTTTGAAGTAGTCGAGGTGCTGAGTGACGGGCAATGCGTCGCCAAAGCGAATGAGCAGCTTCAGCGCGCCGAGATTCTTGTCGTGCAGGCTGCCGCGTCCAGCACGCTTCTTTCGCTGTCCACCTGACTTCGAAACATCCAACCGTTGCCACACACCACTGATGCGTCCGTGACTCGTCTGGATGGCGCCGATGAAGATGTCCTTTCGACCGCGCAGGCGCGCCATGATGCCGCGGGGCAGCTGCCCATACGCGTTGACATCGATGTCCTTCGGATTGAACAGCGCGGGCCCGGGAAGCTTGTGCACCCCCCCGAACTCGTATGGCACGAGGTACTGCTCGGCCTTGTCCATGACGAACACGGTCGCCTCGGGCGCGCTCTTGCGCGCCGGCGTCACGCGCACCGATCGAAGCGTGAACGGCGACGGATTGCGAAACATGCTGCGCAGGTTTTCGACCTCGGCCGCCTGCACGTCGCGCGCGATCGCCGTTAGCGCAGTCGCAGTTGCGAAGGGGATCTGGGCGCGAACGAAGGTATCGAGGCTGCGCTCGATCTCCCGAAGGTTCGATCGAACCGAGATCTCGACTACGCCGGCCACGCCGCCGACCGGACACCGGCGTCCGGCTCCGAATCGAAGAATGGAATAGCCGGAATCTGCAACGAATCACGGCCGAGCGGGAACGCCTGCACCCCAATGTCGTCAGTGTCGTCCCCATACATCGCGATCACGAGAGCGACGGTTGGCTTCGCGAAAAACGGCGCGCGCACGATGACGCTCTCGCCGAGGCGCGGACGCGGGGCGCCCTTGGACTTCGGTTTGTTCATCGTGCACCTGAGAGAAGCCGGGAGCTGGGTCCAGGGTTTACGACAGCTTGAGGGTTGCACAACGAGCGTCATTTATGGAGAGATGTCCGGCGGGGCATCGCCAATCATTTTCAAAAAGGACTTGAAATGACGCGCTACATGACACGTATTGAGTTGCACGAAAACGCTAGCAAACCCACGTCGAAGGATTACGACAAACTGCACGCCGCAATGGAGGCGAAGGGCTTCGCTCGCACCATCAAGGCCGGGAATGGGACCGTCTACAAGCTCCCGACTGCGATGTACTACGCTGAATCCAGCTTGACGCCCGCAGAGGTGCTGAGGCACGCGGACGATGCAGCCAAATCCGTGTGGAAGAAGTATTCGGTCCTCACGAGCGAAGCGCCTACCAGCACGTGGGAGGGCCTCGACAAGGCGTAATCCGACGATGCGAAACAAAAAAGCCCCGGTCGGTTAGGACTCGGGGCTCTGGGGACACTTATTCACAGTGTCAGATTGGGCGCTATATTGGGAGGAAAAATCCCAACCGTCAAGCGATTTATTCTGGCTCGCCCACGAAACCGACGGTCGAAAGCAGATTGTCGATCTTTTTACGCGCCGCCGATTCAATGCCGTCAATCGCCGGCTGCGCCTCGCGCGTGCCCTTCGCGGGCTGAGCCTTTTGCCCGGAAAGCCACAGTTTGATGAGTTTCCGATGTGCGGTGACGGTGTTCTTGCTCACTGATGCCTTCTCGGCCAGCTGCTCGAGCTTTACCTTCACGCCGAATACCTCTTCGACGAGCTTGCGGCGCACCAGATAGTGCGAGAGGTGACCGCTGAGCGGCGTCAATGCCGCATGCGTGAGGTCTCGAATGGCGTCCTGCCATTCCGGATTCGGCGTATAGCCCGAGCAGCACGCATGCCGGCAATGGCACTGGAACGATTTCGGCGCGAAGCGCGCGACGACGACGGCACGCTCGACAATCGTCAGCTGCGCCAGCTCGACGTAGATTGAACTGCAGCGCCGCTGCTCTTCGAGGAAGATCAGCCCATTCTGCCCGGCCTCTTCGAGCTGCGCGATCTCCGCTAGAGTGTAGTTGGCGCGCGCCCATTCCCAGAGGCCGCGAAGATATTCGACGCTGTCTGATCCGTCGATGAATCGACGCACCATCCCAGCCTGTCCAGCGCCGTCGTTCCCCGACAGTCCCTTACCCGTACGCGGCGAAGGCGCCGCGAGACGGTCCATGAGCGGGCGCCCTTGGCCGTGCATCGAATAGTTGAATGCGAACACGAGAGCGTCTTGCGGCGTGCGGAATAGTTTTTCAGTGGTCTCGCTCATCGGCTGGCCTTTTTGAGTTGCATGTTTTTCAGTTGCTCGATTCGTTCGCTTTGCGCGTGCAGAGTCTCGTTGAGCAGCCAGAGCGCGGATGCCGAGATCGTCACCGGGTCCTCGGGACGCCCCGCACGCACGGCGCGCGAGGCCTCACGCAGTGCGCTTTCGAGATCCGTGCGCTGGCCGCGCGCCGGCTGGCGGTTCAAACGCGGAGCTCCATCACGCCTGACTCGAAGAAGTCGCGCAGCGTCTTGCGGTTCTTGCTCAGCCGCGCGATGCAGCGCAAGTACTCCTCGTCGACCCATGCCGACTTCGGCGCTTCGATGCCGGCCCGTCGATCCTCGGGCACATAAACCTCGACCTCGGCACGCTCCGGGTCCAGCGTGCCGTCCGCCAGCTGCATCCGCCTCACGACGCGCACGCGCGCGATGTATTCGGCGAAGCCGGGTACATAAGCAAGCCGACTGCGGCCGCGCCCATATGTGGTGGGCACGATTGTGGGAACGTCCGTCGTCAGCACCATCGTCATCGCGCTTCCCCGTAAAGGCGCTCGATCGTCGCGTTGAGCAGATCGATCTGTGTCATCTTCAAAATGCGTAGGTAGGTCTGGTCGCCATGCACGCCATTCCTGCCTTGATGGCAGTCGTCGTGGCAAAGAGGGATCGTGCAGAAGTCGCCGGCGCGCTGCGCACCGCCGTGGCCGATGCGGACGTGGTGCACGTCGGTCTTCGATTCTTGGGTGCGCCCGAGCAGCGTGCAGCAGATGCAAGCCATCTTCGAGACGCGACCCATGTGTGCGCTCTCGCGCTTGTTCGGACGGTGCTTCACGCTGCGATTTGCTGGCGGAGGGTTGCGAACGGATCGAAGCGGCCGCTGCGCACGCGCGCGCGGGCCCGCGTATGCCGTGAGACGACGGCCGGCGCCTTGGGCGCGGGGCGCGCGACGTCCGGAGCGCTGCCGAGCGTCCAGAGCGCCTCCAGGCCACCGCTGGCCGTGTGTCCATAGTCGCCGATGCGCGTGCGCTTTCCGTGCTGCTTGAGCAGCGCTCGCTTCGTGGCGGAGATCGACGCGTTGAGCTCAGCGGCCAGTTCACGAATGCTGGCCATCCGTCCGCCAGCCAATGCGCGCTCGGCGCGATAGAAAATCAGCGAGCGGCCGTAGACGCGATCCACGTCCTGATTCACGATTCCGAGGCGCGCCGCTTCCTGCTTCGCCGCGCTGTATGTGCGATGCGGAAGAAGTCGCCCGACGCCGTGCTTTACCGCCTCGTCCGAACTGTAGATACGGCGCAGAATCGCATGTTCGCGAGCCGTCCACGCGTCCTCGCGCAGTCTGAGTTTGAGAGCGCGCCACGCGTGCTGGCGGGCAGCCGCATGTGTGCGCCCGGGCAGGCGATGCATCTCATCGATGAGCGATACGCCGCGTCGCGCTAAGTCACGCAGCACGTCGTCTTCCTCGCGCGTCCAGAACTGCCTCACGATGCCTCCCGACGCGCGAGGCGTTCGATATCGAGATCGTCCTGCGTCATGCCGCTGACGGCCACCACGCCGCCTCCAGGCACGAGGCGTACGGCTTCGAGTTTCGCCGCCAGCGTGTCGCGGCCCCACGCCAACGCCTTCGCGACCTGCTGGCGGCCGGTCGTCACGTCTTCGAACTTGAAGCCGTCGACAGTGATGTAGATGTCGAAGCCATCGCGCTCGATCGTGATGCGCCCGAACTCGGTGAGATCGCGATAATCGGTCTCCGAGTCTTTCAGGACCATGCCGTGCGTGCGGCACCGCGGCTTACCGGACGGCGGCGCGTCGGGGGCGCCGGCGCCAGTTTCGCCCGGCACGTCTCTTTTGCTGATGTGCATCGCCAATCCTCGTTCGTGAGCTTTTGAGTACTCGCCGGCGCGCGGCCGGCGACGCTGGTTCGGCGGTCAGGCCTTCGTGAAGTCGACGTAGTACTTGTCGCCCGGGGTGAACTTGCCGTGCAGCTCGGGATTCGCCACGTAGATCGAGAGGTCTGCCTGCGGCGAAAACTTCGCGTAGGTGTTGTCCTCGTCGCCGCCGTCGTCCGGATAGGCCGTGTTCTTCGGTACCGCGCGGAACTTCAGCGTCTCGCCGCCTTGGTGCTGCGTCACGGACTCCACAACCATCTTTGCTCGCATCGTCGTCATCTGTTGCTCCTGGGGTGGTTGATCACCAGCGACGGCTGGTGAGGTCTTCTGTGCGCCAGCCGCGAGGGCTGACACGCTGAATCGATAATTGGCGTCGTGCCATTGAGAGGCGACGAGCTGCGCGGGCAGCGCCATTGCGCCGGCAACTGCGCGCGCCGCGATCTCGACCTCTTTGGCGCGCACCGCGTCGACGCGTGAGCAATGGCCGGCCGGCGCGCCCAACGCGCCCCATGCTTCTTCACGAGACATCAGGCCAGCTGCGCGCGATGCAAGCATGGAAGCGGAAAGCAGCGTCTGTATTGGCTTTCCGATCTCCGCGGGGCCCGAATCCGCCAGCGCGCGCGCCGCGTCCGCGATCTGTTTGCGGATGCGCTCGAGCCCAGCGCGGCGCGCGGTCATCGCGCTCAGGTACACGCGTGTGGTTCCCTTAGACACGGCGGTAATCCGTCCGCGTATCGAAACGCGCGTTGTCGGCATAACCCGAGCAATCGACGAACATCCTCGGGAAACCGTCGCGCGAAGGGTCGCCGGACGGAAAACTCTTGAAGCCCCACTGCTTCAAGGCATATGCCTCGAGCTCGGTCTCGGGCCGAATCTCAAGCGTGCCGTCTGAGCTGATAGTGGCTTTCATCGGAGCTGCTCCTTGATTCGCGCGAGCGTCTCGGGACCCATCACCAGCGTGTGATCGCCGATCTTGTAGATCTCGCGCTTCGTGCCGAAGAACTCGACCATCCAAGCGTTCAGGTCGTCGACGAACGCCTGCGGCATCAGCGCCGCGAACGAGGGCGAAACGTGCATGCGCGGCACGCGGTCGTATTGCTCGTTCACGATGACCTGCATGCCGTTGAGGGTGCTACGCAAGCCGGCGCCGGGAATCATGCCGTTACCTCGTCGCGTTGCTCGTCGTGCACCGGCAAGCCGCCGATCGGGCGCAGCATCGATTCGGGGATCGGCAGAGCGTCGAAGCCCGATTCCCGCATGCGCGCATTCGTGCAGTTCCAAGCCGCGCCGAACTCGGCGAACGGTGCGGCCGGCGAAACGAGCTCGACGACCTGGTCGTTGCAGCCCGCAACAGGGCAACCTTTTACGACTGCGAGAATTCCCGGTCTGAAGTTCATATGCCTCCCTTCTTCGCCGCGCGGCGGCGGTCGTCGATCGTGCGATTGATCATGGTTCCCCCGAGACCGTCAGTGGCGCGGATGCCTTCGCCGCAGTGCGGGCAACACGGCACCATCGTCCGGCTGCGCCAGGCGCGCTCGACGCGTTGTGCAGCGGTCAGATGCAGATCTCGCTCGCGCGCCTCGGCATGCTGGCGCTCGCGCGCGTTGATCTTCGCGAGCGCGCGCTCGTATTGCTCGATGAAAAGCGTCAGCGTCCAGTACGCATCGAGCTGCAGGCCGCAATCAGCGCAGCGCACGATCGAACCCACGTCGTCGAGGTCGAGGCGCATGTGCCTGCAGCTGGCCGCCGGACGGGGCGCATGGCGCGACTGGCGCTGCACGCGGAGCTCGTCGATGTCGATGACATTGCTCATACGCCGAAATCCGCGGGAAGAAGATCGTCGAAGAACTCGACGATCTGCCGGTACCGGCCGCCGCCCTGCTCGCGCTTGAGGACATATTCGATCCACGGTCCGCGGCCCGAGGCCTGCGCCACGCGCACGAGGTAATCCGGCGTCGTCTCATTCGGGCGGCGCTCGACGCAGACGCGCTTGCCCTGCGCGCCGATCCCCGAATCGCTCATGTACCAGGGTGCCGACGTGCTGGCGGACGATGCCTCGGCCACACTGGCGGTTTTGCCCTCCGCCAGCACTTCGCCGACGAATCGGTCGAGGAACTTCGGATAGATGCGGCGCGTGTCACTCGTTCGATCGCGGGCAGCCAATGCGCGCTGACAAGCGACGGCCAGCTGCTCGGGCGTCACGCCCTTCCCGACCCACGTCAGCACATGGACGCGGTCCGCCAGCGGATCGATCTCGAGTTTCGGATCGGCCTGAAGCACGGCGAGCAATTTCGCCTCTGCGTCCGGCGGCGCGACATCGCCTTCCGGGTTTTCCGGGTTGCCTATTTTTTGAGCAGCAGCAGCGGCGGTTCCATCGCGCACTTCTGCTGCTGCATTTAATGCAGGGTTAACTGCAGTATTAGACTGAACCTCGTTCAGTGCCTTTCTGTCGTCAGGTTCAGTGCCTTCTGGAACGACGTTCAGTGCCTTTTCTGAAGGTACTGAACCTCCTTCAGTGCCTTTATCCACAGGGCACTGAACGTCCTTCAGTGCCTTTTTCCCACGCCCCTTTTTCGAAGGCACTGAACCAGATTCAGTGCCTTTCGGAACGCGCTCGCGGATCTCGAAACCTTCCGGCACGCGCGGGTAGTACTGGTTCCTCGCCCACTTTTGGCCACCGTAGCCGTGCTTCGTGACCGTCAGCCAGCCGAGCGCCGCAGCGTCGCGCAGGTGCGTGACGACGGCACGCTCGGACAGGCCTGTTTCGTCCGCCAGCAATGCGGTCGACGGATACGCGGGCTCGCCGGCGTCATTGATGTGGCATGAGAGGGTGAGAAGCACGAACCGCGTCGTCGGCGGCAGCGTCGAATTGATGATGGCCTGACGCCATGTCCATGGTTTCATGAGGCGGCGCCTTCACGGATGTGGCGCGGGATGCGGCGCTGGGCGTCCATGCGCTGCTCCCAGTAGCGGTAGTAGAGGTTTTTGTGCCACTTGCCGAGCACGGCCGCCGGCAGCTTCTCGCGCCCGAGCACGTGCGGTGCGCGTGCGACGACGATCTCGAAGCTGTCAGGCCGGGTCGGCCCAGACCACGATGCGTAGTCCGGCCGACGCGCTCGCACGTGCCAGACGCCGGCCGCCGCGGGCACCCATTCGGGAATGCCGAGGTGCTCGGGAACAACGTAGACGAAGCGCGTGATCCACGCGGGCATGCCCACCCACTTCGGCTTCGAGAGATCCTTGCGCCAGTCCGCCAGCGAGATCTTTACCTCGAGCTCAGTGGCATAGCCTGCGCGAGTGACCATCACGAAGTCGGCGCGATATTCGCCGAGCCCGCGGCCGCCCGCGCCGAGCGAATAGCGGACTGAGGCCTCAGGAATGAGCGTGTTCGCGCGGTGGTCGACATGGCGCTGAATCGCCGCCTCGATGAGGCCGGCGTTGAACTGCGCAGCGCGAGCGCGCGCAGCAGCGCTATCAGGCTTCGCCATCGGTTGCTCGCGCGACGCCAACGTTGACGCGGTAATGCACGAGACGGCCGTCGCGCAGCTCCTCGACAAGGCCGAGCCCGACGAGCGTCGCCAGTTGCTGCCGCACGCCGCTGGTCGAGAGGCCGCAGAGATACGCGAGGCGCGCGATCGACGGACTGCACTCGCGCGTGGTCTGCACGCTCAGATGCGACAGACAAAGCAAAACGAGCTTCTGCATGCCGCGAAGCTCGATATCCCAGGCTTGATTGGTCAGGTGGTGAGACATCCAGTCCCCATGGCTTGTTAACCGCTTCGGCGATCGGACTTCGCTGGGTGGGCGGCGCGGGCAGCGAAAGGTCGCGCCTGTCGATGGCATCGCGGTCGGTTTCCACGCGACGCAGGTTGACGTCCGGAATCACGCCCTCTTCCTGGACGGTCTTCGGGATCTTCCCGGCGAAGCCGAGCATCTTCACGCCGCGAACGACCCAGACCGGCTTGTGCATGATCTCGGTCCACTGGCTGTCGAGCTCGACAACGCTGACGACTGCACCGTCGTTCGCGGTGCCAGTGTTCACGACACGCGCGATGTCTCCCGCTTCAACGTTCATTGGCATCCCCGAAGCCGTGAACGGCGCGTTACGCGGCCGCGCCGCATGCACCCATGTTCATCCGCGCGCAACGGCAGTTGCTGCCGATGACGTTGCCCTCAGCGAGGTAGTCCATGTAGCCCACGGTCGTCACCACGAGCCCGATCGCACGAAAAAGCGTGTCGAGGTGCTCGAGCGTGATGCCCGCAGTGTTCGAGAGGATCTTCGATGGCATCGACGTGTCCCAGCCCGTCGCATCGAGGATCGCCTGCTTTCTCTTCGGGTCGGAAATCGCCTCCCGAAGCAGCTTTTCGACGATCGGCATGCGCGCTGGCATGAGCGGGACCGTCTGAGCATTGGCATTCATCTTGTTAACTCCGTGTTCAAAAATTCAGGAATGCGCATGAACGCACTGCCAGATACAGTCGCCTCATGTTCCTCACGTGTACGCGAGTCCTTATGTCCAACAACTACATCTGCCGCCGGCAATACCATCTCCGGCATAACGCCGCGGCTAACCGCGTGCGCGAACTGCAACAGCCATTCACTCGGCCAGACCTTCGCGACGAGCGTGACCTGCGCGCCGCCGCGCGCCGGGCGCGAAACTGCGTCGCACTCGACGCGAAACAAGCCGTCGCGCACCTCGCCGCCATCGAACAGGCAATGGAAGACATGCGCATACAGTGCCGGGTAGCGACGGCAAGCATCGACGATCTCGGCGAGGACTTTGTGCAGCGTGCGTTCGCTCATTCACGCCCCCGCCGCCTTTTTTTCGCCGTCAGCAACGATCGCGAGCGTGAGCTTCGAGAAAAGCCAGCCGGTCATCGACAGGACCGCCAGCGAGGTGCACCCAATTGCGACCTGCGCGACCACGCGCGCGAAGAAAAGCGTGCGCAGCCAGTATCGAAGCGCGCGGGGCGTCGGCGCGCTTTCCGGAAATGCGCAAGCCGCCATGCGAGCAACGATAGCGAGCAGCGAGAACCCGAGCAGCGCAGCGACGATCAGCCACCAGTAGAAAGTCAGAAGGCGACCGGCCCAGTCCTGGCCGCCCGCCAGCCAGCAATAGCCGATGACGAGCTCGGCAACGGGGCCGACGACGCCGAAATACAGGCTCGATTTCATTCACGCGCTCCCGCTGAAATGGTGGGGATTCGCACCCCGTTTAGAATCGGAGGTTCCTACGCCAACCGCTTCCAAACGAGAGGAATCCCCGTGGACGTTAGCTCGATCAGCGCCGCAGTCAGCAGCGCCAAAGCCGCATTCGAAATTGCGAAGCTCGCAATCGCCACACGTGATGATGTCAAGCTCACCGAGGCCAAACAGATACTCAACGACCGGATCGTCGATATACAGTCGGCCGCGCTTCAACTGCAGGAGAAGATGTCGGCGATGCGCGACGAGGTTGAGATGCTCAAAGACGAGAAGCGACAACTCAGCGCACGTATCGCTGAATTGGAACAGCGGAGTGCGGAAAGGGCGCAGTACGAACTTGAAGCAATTCAGCCAGGCGTCTTCGTCCTCGCGCATCGAGAGCGCGGTCAAGGTAGCGTTCCAATGCACTACCTTTGCCAGTCCTGCATGGACAACTCGGCGAAGAAGGTAGTACTGCAGGAAAAGGCCAAGGGAATGGTTGGCGCAATCTCCCTCTGCTGCCACGAGTGCGAAGCGACCTTCTTCACCGGGCGTTACTCGGAGCGCCAACGGCCGTCTCCGCTCCAATATCGCTGACATGATGCGAAGCATCTCAGACGCCCTCCTCGGAAGCAGACGCAACATCCCCTGCCGCCGAAGCTTCGCGGCCGCGATGAAGCAATTGAGAGCGCGTTACCGCCCCGGCCGTTAGATCCTCGATCGCAGCCGAATAGCTCGTTTCACCGGTCCAATCGGTTCGAGGAAGCTGCCCACGCTCAGCCCACTTTCGAACTGCTTGGTACGTGACAGGCCGGTCGATACGAGCATTGAGAGCCTTCGTGAAGGCCGTAATGCCACCAGCGTGAGCAAT
This sequence comes from Paraburkholderia silviterrae, assembly GCF_004353915.1. GTDB lineage: Bacteria > Pseudomonadota > Gammaproteobacteria > Burkholderiales > Burkholderiaceae > Paraburkholderia > Paraburkholderia silviterrae. The sequence goes on from NZ_SMRP01000006.1 coordinate 180,857, forward strand.
AGCGGTTGCGATCGGGTTCATGCGGGGCATTTTAGAACCCACGGTTACCTTTTTGCAAGAACTGATTTCCTGGCCGGTGACGGGGACAATAGAACCTATGGTTATTGACGACACACGGCAGGCCTTTGCGGCCCGGTTGAACGAGGCCCTCGACGACATCGCCTTCCCTCCTAAAGGAAAAGGAAGGCAGCAGGCGCTCGGGGATAGGATGGGTGTTTCGCAGAAAGGCGCCCGAAAATGGCTCGAAGGAGAGTCGAAGCCTGAACAGTCCAAGGTACTTAAGCTGTCAAGCTGGCTCCAAGTCAATTTCGAGTGGCTCGCCACCGGAAATGGTGAGAAGCGCACAGTGCTTTACGACTCCCAATCCGGGGAAAGAGTCGAAACATACAAAGTGACAGAGCAACTTGAGGAGGTCATTCCGGAAAATGAATTCACCTCCCCAAAAGACGTCGCAATTCAACGCATCATTAGTGCAATTGATATCCAACTGCGCGCCGCACGAATTTCCCAGACCGACGCCACGTTATTGAAAGCTGCTGCGGAAGCCGTTCGCAACTCAATAGATCCAACCGTTCAGGCTGCGGTACTCCTCATGCTTAGCACTCAAAGCCCGAGAGAAAAGCCAAAAGCTCCCTCTAATCCGGAAAGTGTTAAGTCAACGCCGGATACAAACTCGGATTCTGGTCAAAAATCACGGTCGCCACAGGCCGAATTCGCCAGGAGCGCGCGATCCGACACTCGATCGGCGGCGCAGACCGAGGGTAGCAACCAAAATGAAAAAGGTAAGAACGGGACCTGACGTTGTTTCGCTTGATGCTTACCGTGCGACACGAAAACAGAGCCCAAAGAGATCTCGGGACGATATTGTGACCGACGTGCGCTTCTCAGTAACTCGCGGCGGAAGGATCGTTCCAACAGCACCCGTTGTAGCTGAACTTCATCTGCTCGCAGTACTCGGTTGGTGTCTCGAAATCTCATCAAATATGCTGAATGCATATATCAACAGTTAGCTGACAAAGCGCTCCCTTCCTTCCTAGCCCGCTCCAAGCGGGCTTTTTTGCGTTAAGCCGTAACCACGGTTACGAAAAAAGTAACCTTTGGTGCTTGATAAAAGTAACCGGCGGTTCTATTATCGCTCCATCAGATCGCAACTTGGAGCGAACGATGTCCCAGCAACAGCAAGCCAACCCCACCGCCAGCGCCCAGCGCACCGGCGCGCGCGGCGTCCGCGTGCTGGTCCGGACGCTCCGCATCCTGCGTAACGTGCTCGCCGTCTTGGGCGTCCTGTTCGCCTACCTCCTCTATACGGGCTGGCAGCAGTATCAGGACCGCGTCGACGCGGGCGACACGTCGTGCTCCTTCACCCGTTGCCTGTGAGACGGCGATGGTCTGCTACCACCTCTACTGCTGGATTTGGATCGATCTCGCATACGCGATCGACGATTTCGGTTCGGAAGTCCAGCTTTCCGATTCGCAGTTCGAGCGCGCCGTCTCGTTCAAGCTTTCGGAGGTGCACTGATATGCGCCCCACGCCAACCCGCCTCCCCGACGAGCTCCTCGCTCGCGCGTGCCCCACGCTCGGCGTCGAAGGCACGCCAGACGAAGCGCTGCTCAATCCAGCCGTCCGCGCTGTCGTGCAGGCAGCGGTGCGCGCGCAGATCGTCGGCCGTCCGCAACGCCATGTCGGCCGCCACGTGGTGCCGCGCGACGCTCACCTCACACAGACGTGTTTCGCGTTCGACGACAACGTCGTCGACCTGAAGAAGCGCGCCGCCAACGACGGTGACGAGGAATGAACATGGACACTGTCGGATTCCTCAGCACCGCGACGCTCGCATTTGGCTGCGCCGCCTGGTCGGCCGTCGCCGTCGCTAAACGCTTCGAACGTCACTTTCCCGCCCCCGCGAACGATTCATCGGGCATTCACGGAGGCGCGGCCGCGGCGCGTCTTCCGCGTGGGGTCTCCATGACTTCGACCGCTCTCCGGCAAGGTCTGCCGGAGCTCCCGCAGCGCATGCGCGCGCTGCCCGTCGACTCGCGCGGCTACCCGGTGCCTTATTTCGTCGACTGGATCGACGGAAAGCCCGACTTTCGCGTGATGGATAGCCGCAAGCTCGCCGCGTGCGTCTACTACAAACGCTGCTGGATCTGCGGCGAGCCGCTCGGCCAGTACAAGGCATTCGTCATCGGCCCGATGTGCGCCGTCAATCGCGTGTCAGCCGAGCCGCCCTCGCATACCGACTGCGCGAAATTCGCGGCGCAGGCCTGTCCCTTCCTCGCGCTTCCGAAAGCGGCGCGCCGAGAATCGAATATGCCGGTCGACCTGCAGGTCAGCGGGATCATGCTCAAGCGCAACCCTGGCGTCGCGCTTGTCTGGGTGACGCGGAGTTATCACGCAGTGGCCGTCGACAACGGAGTGCTCTTCGATATCGGCGAGCCGGAACAGACATTCTGGTACGCAGAGGGCCGTCTCGCGAGCCGCGAAGAGGTTATGGCGTCTGTCCAGTCTGGCTTGCCCGCACTGTATGACCTCGCGCACGCCGATGGCGAAGCCGCAGTGCTCGAGCTCGACACGATGGTGGCGCGCGCCACGCGCTACTTCCCACCGCACGCGGCCGGCGCAATGGTTGGGCGGCCAGCATGAGCGGCGTCGCGCACCCGAACATGTTCCCGGTCGCCGGCGAGAGCGTTGCGATCGAGGCCAGTGCCGACGCTGAGCCAGATCAAACCGCCGAGCAGCCCGCTGAGCCACCGCGCCCCGCCGACCCATGGGCGAACCCCGTGGGGCGCCTCCAGCGCGCGGCAGCGCCGAAGGCTGAGGAACCCAAAGCAAAGCGCCAGACGCGCGCTGATCAGGTTGTCGAGTTTCTCAGCGCCAACGGGCCGACTGGCAGCAAGCAGCTCTGCATGGCCCTGGGCCTTTCGACGAGCGCGGGGATTACGCCGCTCATTGACGCCGCGCTGAAGACCGGACGCATCGTGCGCGTGAACCACCTTTACATGCTCCCAGACCAGCGTCCAAAGAACGAAATCCAGAAAGAGCCCGAACCGGCATCGCTCGAGCTAAAGGCGGAGGCGCCGGCGTCGCCAGCGATGGCGCGCGGGATCACAACGCAAGTTACGGAGACCGCTCCGCCAGCGGCTGAGACTGCGCGCGCAACGCCAAAGGCGCGCACGCCCGAGTTCACGATCTCGGCCGGCGACGCCCTGCTTATCGCGTGGCCGGACGGCGGCGTGACGGTCCAGCGCGGAGGCACTTTTGTCGAGCTCACGCCGATTGCGGTGCGGCTATTACGAGCTTTCATCGAGCTGCGGACATAACCAGGCTCTCAGGCGCGCGGCATTGACCCCGACCGCGCGTTTTCGGTGGGCGGCTTTCAAAGCGCCCCATTTTTTAAGGATTCGAGATGGACGAGCAGAAATTCGAGCAGTGGGCCTTAGTTGAATTGTTCGGACACCAACGCATTGCGGGCCGAGTTTCCGAGCTCACGATCGGCGGCCAATCGCTCGTGCGCGTCGACGTTCCGGAATGCGAGGCGACCGAGGACGAGCCCAAGCTGCAGGCATTCACGAAGGCATTCGGAAACGGCGCGATCTACGCGATCACATTCCTCGACGAAGCCGCGGCACGCATGTACGTCCGCCAGCTGCGCATCCAGCCGATCAGCACATGGGATCTGAAGCGTGCGCTCCAGTCCCTGCCGGCGGGCAGCGCGTCGCGCCAGCTGGAGTTCGCGGATGAAGACCCGCGGTACTAAAAGGCCAGAACCGCGCCCCACCCTCTTCCAGCTCTTCGCTGACGTCGACAGCGGAAACATGGATTTCAGGGACGCATATCGAATCGCACGCGCGCAGCTGCGCGCCGCCAAGCGCCGGCGCACGACGCACCACACGAAAAGGCCGAAACCATGAAAACGATCTTCATCTTTAACGATTCCCGGCCCACCGATCGCAGGCCGTGCATTGCCGCACTAGGCGAAGACGCTTGCCTTTTCGCACGCGTCGAATTCGACGGCCGCACGCGAGAGCACATCGATTACGCCTTCGGCTGCGCACATTCGCTTCCCGCGGCTCTCGAAGCGAGCGTCGCCGACCCGCTCAACGCCACACGCACCCGCATGTTCGCGGCATATGACCGGATCTATGGCAGCGGCAACTGGATGCCTCTGTGGCTCGACGCGCCAGCGAAGAACGATGCGTGGCTGAAGGCGATCTCGATCTTCCATAGGCACCCCTCGAAGCCGTGCCTCTCCGACGTGAATTTCAGCGACGCGGCGCTCGCGAAGATCCTCGACGCGATCGCCGGCGCGCCGGTCGCGCCCATCGCACGCATGGTGCATTGAACGCTGCTGAATGCGCTTGAACGCACCCAATAGACAAGGAGATTTTCCCGTGCAGAACGAACAGGCATCCATCGAGTTCAAGCGTCTCGGCGATATCCGTCCGTCGCCCACGAATCCGCGCAAGCGCTTTCCCGAGACCGAGCAGGCGGAGCTCGTCGAGAGCGTGCGCAAGCACGGCGTTCTGCAGCCGCTCCTCGTGCGCCCCTGGCCAGATGACGATACCTTTCTTTTCGAGATCGTCGCCGGCGAGCGCCGGTTCCGCGCGGCCAATACTGCAGGCCTGTCCGAGGTACCGGTGCTCGTGCGCAATCTGACCGACGACGAGGTCCTCCACATCCAGATCGTCGAGAACCTCCAGCGCAAGGATCTCCATCCGCTCGAGGAAGCCGATGGCTATAAAGTGCTCTCCGATCGCGGACACACGCTCGAGCAGATTGCGGCTGAGGTCAGCCAGACGAAAACCTACGTCGCGCAGCGACTGAAGCTGTGCGGGCTAAATAGCGCGACGCGCAAGCTGTTTTACGACGAAAAGCTCAATGCGAAGACCGCCCTAATGATCGCGCGCTTGCCGACGAATCTGCAGGATAAAGCAGCGAAGGAGCTCACGGCGGCGTACATCAATGGAGAGCCGCGATCGGTCAAGGCTGCATCCGAGCATATTGAGCGCACTTACATGCTGCGTCTCGACCAGGCGCCGTTCAAGACCGCCGACGCTGCCCTTGTCCCGGCCGCCGGCGCCTGCGGGCCGTGCCCGAAGCGCACAGGCAACCAGCCCGAGCTCTTCGACGACGTGCGCAGCAAGGATGTCTGCACGGACCCAGCTTGCTATGGAAAGAAGCGCGACGCAGCTGCAGTGCAGAAGCGCGCTGAGGCCGAAGCTGCCGGGCGCACGGTGATCACGGGCAAGGAAGCCAAGGCAGCATTGCCCAACCAATATAGCCAGCTGCAGGGCGGCCTCGTGCGGCTTGATGACACGTGTTACGACGATCCGAAGCACCGATCGTATCGGCAGGTGCTCGGCGCCAAGGGCGTCAAAAGTGCCGCGCTACTCGAGAGCCCACACGACGGCAAGCTGATCGACGTCATGCCGAAGGCAGATCTGAAGAAGGCGCTCGCCGACAAGGGCATTCAGGTGCGCAGCACCGGCACGTCGAATCCTTCGCAGTCCACAGAGCTCGCGAAAAAGAAGGCGGCCGATGCGTACCGCGGGGAGCTCTTCACGCAGGTACGCGACAAGCATGAAGGCACCGGCCTGAGTGACTTCGATCTGAAGATCGTCGCTGTGACGTTCTATCGGCGCCTCTGGAACGAGAACCAGAAGCGCATTTGCAAGCTGTACGGCTGGGGCAACAAGGCGATCACCGAGGCGGAATTCGCGAAGAAGGTCGATGCGATCGAGGGCGCGTCGCGCGAGGACCCCGAAGGCCTCGGGCGCCTGGTGGTGGATATCGCGTTGATCGACGAGTCGGTCGCGGCCACCTACTCGACCGGCAAGCCCGAGCTGCTTGAGGCGACTGCGCGCGATCGCGGCATCGACCTAGGCGCTGTGCGCAAGCAGGTTGAGACCGACATGCGCCCTAAGCCGAAAGAAAAGCCGGTGCCGGCGAAGAAAGCGCCCGCGCCTTCGCCAAAGCCGACTGCGAAAGCCGCGAACGTCAAGCGCGTAGCCGCCAAGAAGGCACCGGCGAAGAAGGCGCCCGCGAAAAAAGCAGCGCCGAAGCCTTCCTCGAAGGCGAGTTCGGGCGCCGCGTCCACGCAGCCGGACAACGCCAAACCCTCCCTGAAGCGCGATCCGAAAGAGCCGTGGCCGTTCCCGAACACGAGCCGGCCATGAACGAATACCTCATCGCGCTGGCGCGCGCCGCGGGCCTGACGATAAAGCTCGACGGCGTGATCGGCAACCAGCAATACATGAGCGTCACGGGGACGCTCGACGCCCTGCGACGCTTCGGCGACGCATACAGCGCTCGTCTGCAGGTCGAGCGCGTCGAGGCGCAGAGCACGGAAAGCAAGATTTGAAGGACCGGGCGCGGCCGGACCACCGCGCAAACCAACCTACGGAGATCTACATGAAGAACATCACCATCGCAATCGCTGCAGCTCTCGCACTCGCCGCCGCGCCCGCCGCATTCGCCGGCAACGGCAATAGCAACTCGTTCTCGGTGAGCGGCGGCTTCGGCTCGTCGGTCAGCACGTCTGGCGGCTCGCAGGCCGAGGCCGGCCAGAACGGCAACGGCTATTCGTCGCAATGGAGCAATTCGAGCGGCGGCGGCTATGCCATCGGCGGCACGGCGCTCGGCGCGGGCGTTGGCGGCTTCGGGGTTGGCGCATTCGGCGCCGGCGTGTCTGGCTCGCTCGGCTATACGGGCAGCACGTCGAGCGCGAATGCCGGCGGCTATACGAATGGCAGCGGCTATGGCGACAGCAAGTCGGGGGTGGGCACTGACGTCTCGTCGTACGGCTATTCGAACGTCTACGGCAGCTACTCCTACAGCTACTGATGAGGAGGGCCTTCGGTACGGCTAATACCGAAGGCCCCATACAACCACCGTTGGGGGTGACAACAATGAAACAGCTTCTCATCGTCGCGGCATCGATTCTACTCCTGGGAAATGCCGCCAGTGCGATCGCGCAGACATCGACGTCCGCGAGCGCAACGCAGAACTCTGCGGCCACGTCGACAGCGCAAGGGACGATCCAGTTCAGTCAGGAACCCGAGCATACGACCCAGACCGTGCGCAACGTCTCGGCGCCCGTGCTCGGCGCATACGCCGCGAGCTTCTCGCAGATGAACTGTGGCCAGACGGTCCAGTTCGGCGGCGCGATCGCCGGCGTGTCAGTCGTCGGGGGTGCCTCGCACAGCCTGCTGGACTGCAAGCTCGAGGTGGCTGCAGCCGAGACCGTACGGCAGGCAACCGTTACTGAAGATGCGACCACAAAGGCCAACCTACAAAAGGCCGCGATTCTCATCCGCTGTCAGGTTAGCGCAGAAGTCTATGACGCCTACCGTGCCGCGGGCTTCGACTGCTCTCTCAAGCCGGCCGAACTTCAATCGCGCACCGACACGCAGCCGCCGTCGACTCGCATCGCATCTGGAAATTGAGCATGAACGCGCGCACTCGCTTCCGCGAGGCATTCCTTCAGGACTCGCGACGCTACCTGTTCGCGAAGGAGCCCACTACCGAGCAGCTGCACGCGTTCGTTCAGTCATTCGCTGACATGGTTTCCAGCGACCGCGGCGAGCCCGTGACGGTCCTGATCGGCAAGGTTCCGATCAGCCGCGCGAGCGGCTCTCTCTAACTTTCAAGGACGGGTTCATGAACACGCGAAGCGAAGGTAACCACGCCACCATAAGCGGTGACCTCGGTACGCATTTGACGGCGTCGCCGACCGACGTCATCGCCACGATCGCTGGTGTCACGATCTTCGGGGCGTCCGACGCTGTCGCCGCGGCTCGCGCCGCGCTCGAGGCCGGTCCCCTTCCCGCCTATCCCGACGAGCTCACGCCCGAGCTGCGCGAGGTGCTCGGCTGGATGTGCTTCGAATGCGCACCGATCGCTCATGCAATGCGTGCGGCAGGCATCGACATCAAACCGAAGGCCGAAGACGAACAGGCGCATGTGCTGCATTGGCTCGTCAAGCTCGTGCTACGCCACGGCGCCAGCTGGCGAAAGGCTGGAACTGAGGACCTCGACGCGTGGCGCGCGCGCCTGCGCGAGCTCGCCAACAAGTCCGAGGGAGTATCGACATGATCACTTCCGAGCGCAGGTCGTTCCATATGTGCCTCGACGTGCGCGGCGCACTGATGAACTGGCACAAGAAGGATTTCCGCAACATGTTCAAGCACGACGACGGCCGCACGATGACACCGGACGAAGCGAGGGCCGAGCTGCTCGAGCAGCTGTCGACGGGCCACAACTTCATCCCGTTCGGCAAGTGCGACAACTTCGACCACAAAGAGCACGGCTGCATGGGTCATTCCGTCGAAAAGACCGAGGGCGGCGCTTCATGAGCGCGAACAGCAAAATCGAATGGACCGACCACACGTTCAACCCATGGGAGGGCTGCACGAAGGTCGGTCCCGGCTGCGATCACTGCTACGCGGAGGCGCGCAATGCACGCTTCGCGGGCGGAAAGCCGGTCAACTGGGGCCCGGGAGCACCCCGGCGGCGCACCTCGGCTGCGAACTGGCGCAAGCCGCTCCAGTGGAATCGCGAGGCTGGCGTCTTCTACGCGAAGCACCGTCGGCGCCAGCGCGTGTTCTGCGCGTCGCTCGCGGACGTGTTCGATAACGAGGTCGACCCGGCATGGCGGCGTGATCTGTTCGACGTGATCGAGCTCACACCGAATCTCGTCTGGATGCTGCTCACTAAGCGCATCGGCAACGCATTTCGCGAGATCTCTCGCGCGCGCACGCACGACTGGCTGATGGGCCGCGACAACGTCTGGCTCGGCGCGACTGTCGCGAACCAGGCAGAAGCGGAGCGCGATATTCCGAAGCTGCTGCAAGTGCCCGCACGCGTCCGTTTCCTGAGCATGGAGCCCCTGCTCGGGCCGGTGCACCTCGACCGACTTGTGGTGGGCGACAAACGTGAGCTCGATGTGCTTCGTGGCGAGATCGGCTCAACCGCCCAACACTTCGCGGCCAGGCCCTCGAAGACAGGTGATCGAGTCGATTGGGTGATCTGCGGCGGTGAGAGTGGACCGGACGCACGGCCGATGCATCCGACATGGCCGCGCTCGCTCCGCGACCAGTGCCGAGCTGCAGGTGTTCCGTTTTTCTACAAGCAATGGGGAGAGTGGACGGACGAGGATTGGGGCGAGCGGGCAGGTCTGCGAGATACGGCAGGCGTATTGCCGTCCGGTGAATTCCTACTCGCCACAGAAGGCTATGTGCCGCCGTTCGACGACGGCAAGCGGCTCGCCGCAGCCGGCAACGTTCGGCTCGACGGCCGGATGCTGATGGACCGAGTCGGCAAGAAGAACGCCGGGCGCCTATTAGACGGTCGCACACATGATGATTTTCCGACCTCTGGGAGGCCATGAAATGGTGACGAGATCGAAGAGCCCACGAAGCCGCGATATCGCATGCATCCGCATCGGCTTTGAACATTACCTGCTGGACGCCGATAAGGCGATGCAGGTCCTCAAGCTCATGCGCGAATCGGTCTCGTGTCATCGCGACTACAACGGTCGGCGCATGCGCTATGTCGCCGGCGCAGCGCCAGAGCTTGAGCTGTCCATGATTCAAGCATCCGAAGTTGTCATGCCGGGCGCCCAGTTGGCGCTCGAGGACATGCGTTAGTCGAATCGAGGAAACGATGGATACGAAACCGTTCACTTACCAGCACCAGCCTGACAATGTTGGCGCGTGGCGCATGGGCGAAGCTTGTCGAAAGGCTGCCGATGCGCCCGCAGGCGATTATATTGATCGCGGACTCGTTCTTCTGAACGAACTGCAAGCCAAGGGATACGGCATTGTGGCGCTCGCCGCTCTCCCTACCGATGCAGCGCAAGCGCGGACTGGGCGATTGCCCTGGCAGTCGGTCATTGACGCCATTTACGCCGTTGATACTGAGTCGTCTCGACGAGGGGAAATGTTTCCTCAGACGGGCGACGAGCAGCGTGACGACCGTCATGCAGTGAAGCGCGTTTGCGAAATGATCCGCTGGTACGCGACAAAAAGCGCCGCAGGAATCGAATCGTTCATAGGTTGGCCCACTATCGCCGCTCCCGTCGCCCCTGCTGCGACCATCCAGCGCCACTCGTGGACCGTGTCCGGTATGAAGCGCGATCCGGAAGGGTCGTGGGTGCTTGCTTCTGATGCCGGTGCCGGAGTCCCTGCTGCGGCAGCGCCGATGACAACGGAGCAGCGCAAGGCCCTCGCCGACGCCGAGCGCGTGCTTGGCGAGAACTGGGAACACGAGACGGCCGATCGCTTGCACGATGCATTCGCTGCTTCGACCGCTGCGGCACCGATACCCGCAGAGCAGCAGGCGGACTGGCGCGGGGATTTCGAACGGCAAGCTCGTGTCGGTGGCTTCGATTTGTCCCGAGAAGAGTTGGGCGGCAACTATAGCAACGATCGCTCGTCGAGCGCTTGGCTTTGGTACTACTCGGGACGCCTCGATGGCGAATGCGGCGCCGCCCCTACACATACCGTCGCCGCAGATGCAGCGCAGGCCGACGAGCGCGCGGCGTTCGACGCAGTCAAGCCTCTCGTCGATGAATGGATTCGCTCGCGCGGCACCTGCATGGATGGCGGTGCGTATGCGGCCGCCCTCCAACTCGCGGCTCATGTGAAGGCCCGCGTCACCGCACCTCAAGCCGGGGCGACGCTGACGGATGAGCAGATTCTGCGCTTGTGGCGATTCGATCACGAACTGCCGCGTGATGCTGCGATCTTGGCATTCGCCCACACTCTCCTCGCTTCCCAGTTATCCACAGAAACAGTGGATAAGCCTGTGCAAAGCATGAGCGGCGCCGCGTGCGATGTGCTCGCCGAGCGTGCGCGGCAAGTGAACGAGGAAGGCTGGACGCCCGAGCACGACGATCAGCACGAAGACTTCGATATGGCGCTCGCGGCCATCGTCTATGCCGAGAGCGCAGTGGGTTACCACACGAGCTGTCCCGATACCTGGCCGTGGTCTCCGGCATGGTTCAAGCCCACGGCGCCGCGCCGCGACTTCGTGAAGGCCGGTGCATTGATCCTCGCGGAGATCGAGCGCCTCGACCGAGCCGCGCAAGAGGAGCCAAAGACATGACCGTCTATGTCGACGACATGCGCGCGAGCTACGGCCGCATGGTGATGTGCCACATGATCGCTGACACCGAAGACGAGCTCCACGCTATGGGCGAAGCGATCGGCGTTGCACGGCGCTGGCACCAGAAGCCCGGCACGCCGCGCAGTCACTATGACATCGCGTTGAGCAAACGCGCTCGCGCCGTCCTACTCGGCGCCCTCGAAATCACGTGGCGCCAGACTGGCGCCATGACGGCGCGCCGCGGCGTGGTCGGTGATCTCGGGTCACCCGACGAAGCGATCGCGTGGCAGCGAGCGTTCGTAGCCGAACGCCGCGCGACCGCCAGCGTTGGAGGCCACGATGCAGATTGATCTCTTCGGCGATTTCGAGCCCGCGGCGGCGCCGGCGACCGTCGACGAGCGTACGCAGGTAATCGAGCGGCACGCTGCCGCCGTCGAAGCACTTCCCGAAAAGCTGCGCCCGACCTGCGTGGTGGCCTCGCCGGTTCCCGTGACGAAGCCAGAGCTCGACGCCTGGACACGCACCACCCAGCGCGTCTACCTGCTCTATCTCGTCGGCGCGACCCACTCCATGACCTATCGCGACTCGAGCATCGCGAACGTGCGCTACGTGCTTCTGAAACTCAACGGCCTAGGAGGAGAATGGTGAGCCACTCACATATTAATCAAGTGCTGCAGTTGCTCTTCAGTCTCGCCTCCATCGACGATGCGGTAGCAGCAGAACCGCTCGCGGTCGATGGGCGAAAGCCCCTCTTGATCCGCAAAAGGTTTCCACAAGCGATCGTCGACGGATTGTGCGTTTCCGCGCGCGCGCGCGAATTGCGCAAGCTCGTCGCTAACGCCGTACGTCAAAACCTCCCGATCGGCATTCAACGAGTACGACTGATGCTCGCTGAGCAGGACAACGTAATGCGGGACATCTCTACGATCGACTGGCATTGTCGCCTCCCGTTAGATCGAGGAATCCTAGCATGAAGGCGATCTCCATCCGCCAGCCTTGGGCGTGGCTAATCGTTCGACCCGATTTAATAGGCGTCGCGCGCGCGGCCGCGATCGAGGCCCGCGATCTGAAGGATATCGAGAACCGGACCTGGCCGACGAGGCTGCGCGGGCGCTTTCTGATCCATGCGAGCAAGGGCATGACGCGCGCGGAGTACGACGACGTCGAGGCCTTCCTCGACTATTTCGCAATCGACATCGCGCTGCCTGGGCACGGAAAGCTGGACCGCGGCGGCATCATCGGCGCCGCGACCATCACCGATTGCATTCCGTCTGCGAGACGGACCTCCAGATGGCACATGGACGGCCAATGGGGCTTCCAGCTCGAAGATGTGAAGCCGGTGCCCTTCGTCGAATGCAAGGGCGCGCTGCTGTTCTTCGACGTCCCCGAAGACGTCGCGACGAAGCTGCGCCAGATGCATGAGCTCGGAGCCATCGCATGACGATCGCATACCCGCTTCAATGGCCAGCTGACCGCAAACGTACCGGCCACTTCTCGCGAGAGCATGCCAAATTCGATGTGACGCTCGCGCGGGCGCGCGACAACGTCGTCGCTGAGATCACGCTTTTGTGCGGCGGCCGATACGCCCGCGACCCGAACATCGTCATCAGCTCGAACCTCGCGCTGCGTCGCGATGGGCTGCCTCTTGCGAACCAGCGGCAGCCCGACGATCCGGGTGTCGCCGTCTACTTCACCTACAAGGGCAAGCAGATGTCGTTCGCCTGCGACCGGTGGCTGAAGATCGAGCACAACATGCAGGCGATCGCGAAGACGATCGAGGCGTTGCGCGGCGTCGCGCGCTGGGGGACCGGCGACATGCTCGAGGCGGCGTTCACCGGCTTCATGGCGATCGCAGCTCCAAACGCTTCACGCACATGGCGAGAAATACTCGGCGTGCATCCGCAAGAGCGAGATATCGAGCTCGTGAAGCAGGTATATCGGCGCCTCGCGTCTGCAGCGCATCCAGACAAGGGCGGCACACATGAGGCGATGAGCGAACTGAACGCTGCGCTAGCTGCGGCCGAAAAGGAGCTGGGCGCTATCGCGCGATGACCTTGAACTAGAGCGCACAGCCGGGCCGAAAAGGAAAAGCAATGGTTCGCTTCGTAACGATCAAGAAGTTCTGTGAGCTGACCGGCATGACGCCGGCAGCCGTCTACACAAAAAAATGCAAGGGCATTTGGCCTGAAGGCACCGTGTGGCGCTACGCACCGAACTCAACAACAATTCTCATAGACCTCGAGGCTTACGAAAGATGGGTAGAAAAGGGACTGGAGTCAAACCAATCTCGGACTCCAGCTATGAAATCACCTTCCCCTACAAGGGAATCAGGTGCCGCGAGCGGGTCAAAGCGAAGCCCAGTGCTGCCAACACTCGTGCGTTGATCAAGTTCCGGCAACGGATCTTGTTTGCGATCGAGGACGGCAGCTTTGACTATGCGCAGAGCTTCCCGAACTCGAAAAACATCGAGCAATTCGCAAAGGCAGGCGGTGACGTGCTAACGGTCGCGACATACCTCGAGAACTGGCTGGAGGTGAAGCAGACGCAGATTGCGGCCAGCACCGCACGCGATTATCGCGGAATCATCTTTGGCCTCTTCATTCCAGAGTTCGGGGGGGTGCCTCTGCACGAACTCACTCGCGCCGAATTGAAATTGTGGCTGGCGAAAATCGACGAAGGCCGCGAGAAGAAGATCACGAACAAGCGGCTTTCGAATATTCAAAGCTGCGTGCGCTCGGCGTTCGAGGATGCGGTCGAAGATGAAATACTCGAGGCGAATCCGCTCGCCGGTTTCACATTCGCACGCAACGAGCCCCCCCGCGACATCGACCACGCCGATCCGCTCGACGCAGACGAGCAAGCGGCTGTGATCACAGCTGCGCGCGATCCGCAAATCGCCAACCTTTGGCAGTTCATGTTCTGGACAGGTATGCGAACGAGCGAGGTCATCGCGCTCGATTGGGGTGATGTCGACTGGCAGCGCGAGACTATACGCGTGCGCAAAGCGATTACGCGGGCCGCCAAAGGCGTCGTAGAGGACACGAAGACGGTTGCGGGACGCCGCGATGTGAAGCTGCTCGCACCGGCCATGGCCGCGCTGCTCGCCCAAAAGGCGCACACGTTTCTCGAAGGCAACGCGATTTTCCATAGCCCTGGGTGGCGCGGCCGCGGTGCTGGCCGTTGGAAAGACGACCATCAGATCTGGGATGCGTGGAAATCGACGCTCAAGAAAGCGAAGGTGCGCTACCGCAATCCGTACCAGACGAGACACACGTACGCGTCGATGATGCTATCGGCGGGCGAGCGGGAGATATGGGTTGCGAAGCAGATGGGACACTCGGACACGACATCGATCAGGCGTAACTACGGTCGCTGGATTCCGAGCTCGGACCCGAATGCTGGAGGGAAGGCCGTGGCTTTGTTTGCCTCAGAAAATGCTGGCAAAAAAGCTGGCAAATCGACTCGTAAACTGGCAAAAAACAGCTAGATTTTTGCCATCGTCGATTGTGAGGGGCTTTGATTTTAAAGCCTTTTTTGGTGCTCAGAGCGGGACTCGAACCCGCATGCCTTTCGGCGCTACCCCCTCAAGATAGTGCGTCTACCAATTTCGCCACCTGAGCAAGAGGAACGGGATTGTAGCGACTCGTTGCGGATTTTTGAAGACCTTCATCGAAAAAAATTTCAGCCTCGTGAAGGACCTTCGCGCCGACTGATCCGGCACCTCGATCTCGCCGGCGCATCGGGCACGCATGCACGTCCGCAATTACACACACGCAAACAAACGCCCCGCACGCGTCCTCAGCCATCGACCCCGCGCAGAAATTCCGCCACCATCTCCGCCACCTGCGCTTCCTGCTCGCGGTGCGGAACGTGGCGCACGCCTTCCATGATCGCCGCGCGCGCCGGGCCGCTCACGCGCGCCGCGATCGTCTCGGGATGCACGCGCGTGCCGTACTCATCCAGGCTGCCGTGGATCGCAAGCGTGGCGCACTGCACGCGCGGCAGCACTGCATCGAGCGACCAGTCGGCGAACTCGGGCGAGAGCCACGTCTCGATCCACGCGTCGAGCACCCATTGCGTCTTCTCGCCGTGGTAGCGGGCGAGGCGCGCGAACTGCGCGGGATCGCGAAACTGCTCGCGCGCCACACGTATGCCCGCCAGCGTGCGGTCTTCCGCGAAGGTCTGCGCCGCCTCGGTCACGAGCGCCACGCAACGCTGCGCGTGCTGCGCGGCACACTCGATCGCCATGCCGCCGCCCACGCTATGACCGAACGCGACGAAGCGGTCGATCCCCATCTGCTCGCACAGCGCCGGAAAAAAACGCTGCGCCTCGTCCCGCACGAACCCGGGGCCCACATGGTCCGTGCGCGCGTCAGAAGCGCCAAAGCCGGCGCGGTCATAGGCAATCACGCGCCGTTTGGTTGCGCGCGCAAGCGTCTGCGCAAATGTGCCCCACAGCGTGACACAGCCCAGCGAGTCGTGCAGCAGCACGATCGGCGCACGGCGCGCGAGCGCCTCATGAGCCGCATCTCGCGGCGCATCCGGCTCCCAGCTGCGTGCAAACAGCCGGCCCGTTGCGGTCTCGATCCAATGGTCCTGCGGGTCCTGGGTTGTGGCTTGCGTCTCGCTCATGCTCGTTCAGTTGTCGATGGTTTATCCGATCAGGTGCCGCAGGATGCCCGCTGACGCAACGCCGACGATCACCGTCGGCAGCAGCGAGAACCGCGTCGCAGCAAACAGTGTAATCGCAAGCGCCAGCAGGTCCGCGGGATGGCGCGACACGAAAGCCGGCGCGATCACCGAGATCAGCACGCAGCCCGGCACGTTTTCCATCACCGCGCGCATGCGCGGACTCAGCGTCCGATCGCGCAGCGCCACGTAGCCGAGAATGCGCGTGAGGTAGGTCGTGGCGGCCATCAGCACGATGATCGCCACTGTGCTGGAGTCAAGCATCGCGCGGCTCCATCAGCACGGCGGCCGCCAGCCCGGCGCAGGCGCCCGCCGCCACGTACCAGGCGCCCGGCACGAACAGGTAAGTCACGGCCGCTACCGCGAGGCTCACGAGCCACGGCAGGCTCGCGCGCGCGCCCTTCCACATGCCTTTGAGCAGCACCAGGAAAACGGCCGTGAACGCCATGTCGAAGCCGTACTGCTGCACGTCGCCCAGCACGGGCCCAAGCACCGCGCCCAGCGCCGTAAACGAGACCCACGTGAGCCACAGATTGATCGCGACGCCCAGGTAATACGCCATGCTGATGCGATCGGCGCCGCGCGCCTTCGCGTCGGCCATCGCCATCGCCCAGCTTTCGTCGCACATCAGAAAGAGCGACGCCAGCGCGCGCCGCAACGGCACGTGCCGGAGGTACGGCGCAAACGCCGCGCCCATCAGGATATGGCGGGCATTCACGAGAAACGACATCGCCACGATCAGCGCGATATGCGGCGGCGATGTCCACAGGCGGATCGCCGCGAATTCCGATCCGCCGCCGAAGTTCATGCCCGTCATCATCGGCACTTCGAGCGTGGTCATGCCCTTTTGGGTGGCCTGTGCGCCCAGCACCAGCGCAAACGGGACGAAGCCCATCATGACGGGCAGCGCCGCGCGCATGCCGCGCGCGACTTCCGACGATTCATACGATTGCCGCGCTCCGGCGGCCTGTCCAGGGATACTGCTCATTGACTTTCCGACTCCTGCAAAGGACGGATATTTTCTGCCGAACGCGTTCGAATCGGGTTGCGTTGTCGCCATTTGGGAAAGAGAATTTGGCATTCAATGCCAACGATTCGCCAGATATCGACATGGAACACCAGGTTAAGCTCGACGCCATCGATCGGCGCATCCTCAACGCCCTGCAACGCGACGGGCGGTTGCAGAACGTCGACCTCGCGCAGCAAGTCGGTCTTTCGCCCTCGCCGTGCCTGCGGCGCGTGCGTCTGCTCGAGGAAGCGGGCGTGATCGAGAAGTACGTAGCCGTGCTCAATCCGGCCAAAGTGGGCAAGGCGCTGACCGTGTTCGCGCGCGTCTGGCTCAAGGGCCAGGACGCCCAGACGGTGGACCGCTTCGCCGAGGCCGTGCGTCAATTCCCCGACGTGGTCGAGTGCCATCTGATGGCCGGCGACTGCGATTTCCTGCTGCGCATCGTGGCCGCCGATCTCGACGAATACCGGCGCTTCCAGATGGAATACCTCACGCGCATTCCCGGCGTGCAGAGCGTGAAAACCGATATTCCGATGCAGAAAATCAAGCTCACTTCCGAGATCCCGATGTGAGCCTCGGTGTCGGGCGGGTCTCAGGTGGGTCTTAGGTGGGTCCCCGGTAATCGTCAACGCAAAATTAACAATGTCTGACAGTAGCCAACGAATTACCGACACATAATGAGATAAAAGACGGACCGTCCGCCACTGCCCCGCTGTCACAACAGGGCCGGCCGGATGGCCGAAACAGGCTTCATAGCCACATGCTGAGACCACATGCCCAACAACAACAACGCCCTGCCAAGGCGCGCGAGTTTCGTTGCGCGCGCAAGATCGCATTCCCCGCCGATGGGCGGCCGCAAGGCTCGCGCCATCCGCGTGCCGTCGCGCCCGCTCGCCCGCAGCGAGCGGCTGCGCCTGATCCGGCGCATTCGTGAGCTGGAGGCCGAGAATTCGGCGCTCGCGCAACTGACGATTACCGATTCGCTGACGGGCGCGTATAACCGCCGCCATCTCGAAGCGGTGCTGGCGAGCGACGCGCGGCTGCGCGAGCGCACGCATAGCGCCGCGCTGTGCGTCTTCGACATCGACAACTTCAAGACCTTCAACGACACCTACGGCCATAGCGCCGGCGACCAGCTGCTGCGCGCCGTGGCGAGAGCGGTCATGCGATGCCTGCGCGCCGGAGACGACTACCTCTTCCGGCTGGGCGGCGACGAATTCTGCGTGCTGCTGTTCGTGAACGCCGCGTCCGAGGCGCTGCGCATCGTCAGGCGCATGCAGCGCGCAGTGAAGGCGCTGCTGCTGCCGCAACCCGAGATGGCACGCCGCGCGCTCACGATCAGTCTCGGCGTGGCATGGCGCGGCAACGATGCGCGCAGTCCCGAAGCGCAGGCGAGCCCGTGGGACATGTATCTGCGCGCGGACACGATGCTCTATGACGCGAAGCGTGCGGGACGGGACCGGATCGAGTTCGCGGCGGTGTAGGACGCGCGTGCCGGGCGGGCGCGAGCTGCCTTTGCGACGGGAGTCATCGCATTCGGCCTGCCTTCGATTTAGATCGACTTGACCTCGCCGCCGTCCATCCTGAGCGTCGTGCCGGTCATCCAGTGCGCCGCGGGGGAAACCACGAAGGCCATGAGCCCGGCGATTTCCTCCGGCGTGCCATAGCGCGCGATGCCTGCCTCGGTCGGAAACCGCGCCGTCGCCTCCTCCACACTCAGGTTGTGCAGCGGCGCCCAATGCTCCAGATACGACTGGCGGCGCCCCGTCATCACCGGCCCGGGCAGCACGCTGTTGACCTGCACGCCGTCGGCAATGCCGCGATCCGAGAACGCCTTGGCAAGCGCCACGATGGCCGCATTGATGGTGCCAACCGCCGCATACGGCGCCTTCGGGAACAGTGCGGAGTTGCCCGACATCAGCACCACCGAGCCCCCACTCGACTTCAACGACGGCCACGCCGCTATCGTCAGGCGCCGCGCGCCGTTGCGCCGCCCGGCGTTATCGGCGAATGAGAAAGTCCGCGATGGCTTCGGCAATTTCCGCCGCGTGGGTCTCCAGCGCGAAATGGCCTGTATCGAAGAAGCGCACCACGGCGTGCGGCATATCGCGCTGGAACGCTTGCGCGCCCGCGGGCAGAAAGAACGGATCGTTCTTGCCCCACACCGCGAGAAATGGCGGCCGGTGCGTGCGGAAGTATTGCTGGAACGCCGGATACAGCGCGACGTTGCTCCGATAGTCTCGAAACAGATCGAGCTGGATCTCGCTCGCGCCAGGTCGTTCGAGATAGTGAGCGTCGAGCGTGTACCCATCCGGCGATATGGACTCCGTATCGATCACGCCATGCGTGTATTGCCATACCGTGGTCTCGTACGTGAGCATCGCGCGCAGCGCATCGCGATTCGCGGGCGACCCATCTTGCCAGTACGCGCGAATCGGATTCCAGCCGTCGCTCAGCCCTTCTTCATAGGCGTTGCCGTTCTGCGAAATGATCGCGGCGATCCGCTCGGGATGCTTGAGCGCGAGTCGAAAGCCGGTGGGCGCGCCGTAATCGAAGACGTAGACGGCAAAGCGGTCGAAGCCGATCACTTCCGTGAAGCGGTCGATGACCGCGGCTATGTTCTCGAAGCTGTAGACGAAGCGCTCGCGCTCCGGCATATCCGACTGCCCGAACCCCGGCAGGTCCGGCGCGACGATATGAAATTGCCCGGCCAGCCTGGGAATCAGATCGCGAAACATATGGCTCGCGCTCGGAAAGCCGTGCAGCAGCAACAGCTTCGGCGCACCTGCACGGCCGGCTTCACGGTAGAAGACGCGAAAGCCGTCCACGTCGGCGTGGTGATAAGCGATGGTGCTCATGAGGTTCCTCCATGGAAAACATGCGGTCATGCGAATGATTGCGGCTGGCGTCCGTCTCAGTGCGCGGAAACAGACGCTAGCGCCTGCAAAATCACTTCGGTCACAAGGTCGGGCGCCGTCACGCCCGGCGTATGGTCGGCATCCGACTCGACGATGTGCGCGTTCATCCGTCGCGCCATGAAGCGCTGCGTCGCCGGATCGATCATCCGGTCCTGCCCGGCGACTAGGAACCACGCCGGCGCGTCCTTCCAGTGCGGCCGCCCCACCGCCTCGCCGATGCACGCCGCCGCAATCGGCCGCTGGATCGCCGCGAGCACCGCCGCCTCGTGCGGCGAGGCGTGCTGTGCGAACGCACTCGCGAATGCCTCGTGCGGGAGCCATATCCAGCCGTGCGGGTCCGGCGCGAGCTTCGGCGCCTGCGGGTGGGCGTCTCCACGATGGAACACGTCGGCCACCGTTTCACCCTCGTCGGGTGCGAGCGCGGCCACGTAGACCAGCGCCGCGACACGCTCGCCCCGCGCCGCGCCGATCACGGCACCCGCGTACGCGTGCCCAACCAGCACGACCGGACCGCCGACGCGCTCGATCGCGCGCTCTAGCGCGGCCACGTCGTCTTTCAGGGACGTGAGGGGAAGCGGCGCCGCCACCGCCGCGATGCCACGCGCATTCAACCGGTCGATGACCTTGCTCCAGCTCGATCCGTCCGCCCATGCACCGTGGACCAGCACCACACCCGCATTACCAGAAGACATGTCTTGCTCCTTCGACTTAGGGCCTGTTCACGCCAACAGGCACCGCCATTGGCGATGACCATCGGCGCGGGAATTAGTAACCTTTAAATTTACGTTTTAGAGGTTACAAACGTGACGCGTAACTTGTCAAGCCGTTTTTTAGCGGTTACGATTCTTTCATGATCCACGCAGATTCATCACATGAAATGGACTATCGACCGCTCCCCGCGATCTTCGTGGCCGACGCGCCGGGCCTCGACTTCCTGAATTCAGTCGCCACGCCGGTGGATGAGCCGCTCGACTGGATCGGCGATGGGGAGGGCTTGCTCGACTGGCTGGAGCAGGCGCAAATGGTGCCGCGCGAGACACTGGCGGCTTTGCGTGCGCAGTTCGCTCAGACCGACTTCGACGCCGTTGCCACGCAAGCGAGGGCGCTGCGTGAGTGGTTCAGGGCATTCGTGCACGAGCGCAAAGGCCGGCCATTGAGCGCTGCCGATTTGCGCACGCTCGAACCCCTGAACCGCTTGCTCGAACGCGACGAGCAACACGGCGAGCTCGTGGCCAACGCCCCTGGCAGCGCATCCTCATTCGCACTGCGCGCGAGGCGCCGACACAGAACACCGGAGTCCTTATTGATGCCGATCGCCGAGGCGCTGGCGAAGCTGGTGTGCGAAGAGGATTTCACGCATGTGAAAGCCTGCGAGGGCCCGCGCTGCACACTGCTGTTCGCGGACCACACGCGCGGCCATGCGCGGCGCTGGTGCAGCATGGCCATCTGCGGCAATCGGGCGAAGGTGGCCGCGCACCGCAAGCGGCTCAAAGACGCGCAAGCCCAGGACGGCCACGCGCGATAGCCGGGCGGGACTCAATCCGGCCGAGTCGTCTGGAACGGCTGAAACGGCACCACCTGATAAAGCGGCCCCTCGGCGCGCGAGCCGCATAGATGACCGCGAAAACGCGTGGTCAGCGCGCCCTCTCCAATGCCGATCCTGATAAAAGCCGGGTCGATGCATTGCGTGTCGTCGAAGACTTCGCCCGTCACCCAGCGCAGGCTCGCGCGCACGCGCGCCTGCGCGGGAATCTCGATGGGCAGCAGCACCGGCCCAGGGTTCATGCCGCGTATCGGCTGCAAGGACGCGCGCAGCGCCTCATCGTGCGCGTCGAGGAAGGTCACGTCCGGGCGCGCGGGCACCCGGCACGCGGTGGCGCCGAGATTGCGCAACACCACATAGGTGCCGCCATGGGACATGCCGTTGAAATCTCCGCTGCCGTCGTCGAGGCTCAATTGGAGCTGGCCAGGCGCGCACGGCGCTATATCGGCGGACGCGCTAGTCGTGCATGCGCCAACCATCGCGAGCAGCAATGTGCCGATGCACGCGGTCGAAATACGCTTCCTGTCGCTGGCGCTCATGGCTTTCCTCGCTTATTCATCGGACAATTACGGACTATAGCGCGTGCGGTCCACGCCGCGCGCGACCACTGCGCTGCCCTTATACCGCCCATACGCGCCACCGGATCAAGTTCTCGCCAAAGCGACCGATAACGTTTAACAGACCCATGGTTTAACGTTGTCGAGAACCCTTCATGTCCATCTGGTGCAAGCTTTCCATTCAGAACAAGCTGGTTCTGAGCATGACGACCTGCCTGCTGATCTTCATCGGCATTTCGAGCGGGCTGAGCATCTGGCTGATCGGCGACACGGTGCGCGAGCGCGTCGTGCAGGACGAACTGCCTACCGCCGTGAAGGGCATTCGCGCCGACATCGAGCGCCAGCTCGCGGGGCCGATCACCGCGGCGCGGGCCATGGCGACCGATCCCTTTCTCCAGCAATGGGAAGCCGACGGCGAGCCCGACGCCGGCACCGCCACGTGGATGCGCCTCGCGCAGAACGTGAAGGCGGAGCAGAAGGCCGTCAGCGTGCAATGGGCGTCCACGAAGAGCGGCAACTATTTCACCGAAGCCGGCCTGCAGCGCAAGCTCGGCGACCACGATCAGTGGCTCCAGGCCTTTCTCGCCACCGGCAAGCCCTATGAGGTGAGCATGGACCGCGACGTGAGCCTCGGCACCTACACCATGTTCATCAATGCGCGCGTGGACGGCGTGAACGGCCAGCCAGGCCCGACCGGCGTGGCGGCGATGGCGCTCTCCGTGGACGCGCTGGCCGCGGGCGTCGCGAGCTACAAGATCGGCGAGACGGGCTTTGCGTATCTCGTGCATCCGGATGGCGCAATCATGATCCACCGCGACACCGCGATGGTCGACGGCAAGCACTTCCTCAAGGACCTGCCCGGCATGCCCGCTGGCGCCGCGTCCACGCTGCTGGCCGGCCCGCGCTACACCTTCATGACCTACACCGCGCCGGGCGGGCCGCGATTCATCGCCACCTCGTTCGTTCCGCAATTGAATGCGTACGTCGTGGTCGAGGTGCCGCAAGCAGAAATGCTCGGGCCGTTCGAGCGCGCGATCCGGATGGCGACCATCATTGCCGCCGTCGTGGGGCTCGCCGGGGCACTCGCGGTGATCCTGCTGGTGGGCCGCGCCATTGCTGCGCCGGTGCGCCGCGCGGCCACGCTGCTTGCGGAGATCGCAAGCGGCCAGGGCGACCTCACGCGCCAGATGAAAGTCGAGAGCACGGACGAAATTGGGCAGCTCGCCGACGCGTTCAACCGCTTCGTTGCGTCGATGAACACCCTCGTGCGCCGCGTGCGGGCCTCTTCAATGTCGATCGCCATCGGCTCCACACAGATCGCGACGGGCAATGCCGACCTCAGCCAGCGCACCGAAGATCAGGCCAGCAATCTCGAGCGCACCGCCGCGTCGATGGAGGAGATCACCGCCGCCGTGAAGAACAATTCGGACACCGCGCACACTGCCGCGCAGATGGCCAGCAGCGCGTCCCGCGCCGCCGCGCAAGGCGGCGAGGTGGTTGGCCAGGTGGTGAGCACGATGGAACAGATCAGCGATGCGTCGCGCAAGATCTCCGAAATCATCGTGGTTATCGATAGTATCGCGTTCCAGACCAATATTCTCGCGCTCAACGCGGCGGTGGAGGCTGCGCGTGCTGGCGAGCAGGGGCGCGGTTTCGCGGTGGTGGCTTCTGAGGTGCGCAATCTTGCGCAGCGCAGTGCGCAGGCCGCCAGAGAGATCAAGTCGTTGATCGAGCATAGCGCCGGGACGGTGGATGCCGGTTCGCGGCTCGTTGCCGATGCGGGCAAGGTGATGGACGACGTGGTCGCGCAGGTGCAGAGCGTGAGCACCATGATGAGCGAGATTACTTCGGCTAGTCTCGAGCAAAGTGCGGGTATCGGTCAGATTGGCGATGCGGTGCAGATGCTCGATCAGGTGACGCAGCAGAACGCGGCACTGGTGGAGGAAAGTGCCGCGGCGGCTGAGAGCTTGAAGCAGCAGGCGGCGGAGCTCGATCAGTTGGTGGCGGTGTTCAAAGTTGGGGGAGATGCTTAGCGCGTGCTATTGATTTGGTTTGTTGTGGGTTGTGGGTTCTGTTTGGGGTTTTGGCGCTTTGGCCTTTCCTTGTTTTCATGTAGGTATATTTGTGTTGCCCCTGTGCGGGGCGGCA
>NZ_SMRP01000006.1:204852-224036 GCF_004353915.1 Paraburkholderia silviterrae
TTCGGAGCGGCTCCGGAGCATCCGTCTCTTCGCACACTCCGCCTCAGTGACAAGGGGCTCATCCTTCCCGCCACGCGCTACGCGCGGGCGGA
The DNA here is from genome assembly GCF_004353915.1 of Paraburkholderia silviterrae. Classification (GTDB taxonomy): domain Bacteria; phylum Pseudomonadota; class Gammaproteobacteria; order Burkholderiales; family Burkholderiaceae; genus Paraburkholderia; species Paraburkholderia silviterrae. The sequence continues at coordinate 204,945 of NZ_SMRP01000006.1, forward strand.
AGGGTCTGCAAGGAAAACCGGGCGTACTGCCTGAGAATGCGCGGTGTTCTGATGGGTGAATACGTTGGAGTCCTACGAATACGCGTATATTCCACTGGCTTGGGTTATGCCCCACGGCGCGCGCAGCGCCGCCGGATGGATGAGCCCTTAGTCACTCCGGGTGACGGCGAGTGATGACAGACGCCCCGGAGCCACTCCGATTAACGCCCAGTGGTGAACTGCGTCACACTGGCGGTTTGAGCGGCTTTCTTTTGCCTACTTTTCTTTGCCGCTGCAAAGAAAAGTAGGTGCCGCCCCGCACAGGGGTAACACTAATAGACCGACATGAAAACAAGGAAAGGCCAAATCCCTTAGTAATACGAAAAAATTGCCAGCATACATATCAATTTCCATATTCGATACGCAACCGCAGCATATCCCGCAACCGAATGCCCTCTTCGAAGATCGGCTCTTGATAGTGCATGACAAAGAAATCGCGATCGATTGCGACCACCCGAAAGCCATGCCGCTGATAGAAGGTCAGCTGATATCCGAATGAGCCGGTGCCCACTTCCAGCGCTCGCGCGCCAGCGTCCCGATAAAGCTCGATCACCCACAGCAACAGCCGCGAGCCAACGCCTAACTGTTGCTGTTCCGGCCTGACCGCAATATTCATAAGCTCATGGACGCCCGCTTCTTTCTGCTGCACCACACACACCAACCACAACACCCTCCTTCAAGACAACAAAGCATCTCGACTCCAGCAAATAAGCACGAACCTTTTCTTCTGAGGGATCGGCCATCAAAAGAAGATCCAACGGGGCACTGGACGGCAAAACTTCTTCAATCGATAACGAAATCATCGTGTTCCAATACAAAGCGAAATTCACGAAGGCGGCCGCAGGCATCAACGCCACCAGCGCCACCAACGGCAGATCAGGATTTACCCGCAATATCCCCTGTAAACCCCACTCCGGGAGAGATTCTTGCGCAGACCAATCGAATCCACAATACATCATAAGGTGATATATCATTGTGGAACCACCCTGGCGACCCATAGCGCGTACCGCGTGCATCGCGGCCGATAAGGCCATCGCGCCCGCCAAGTGGCGCGCATTCGCCTGCCCATCGAATCCACCCGCCGCGCAACAGGAGTCACCAGACCCTATCACCCTTACTCTTGGGGGTGCGAAATGAGTGACAACCAGTCGGGAGCGCTGCTCTTATCGGACCAGGAAGCCCACCGTCAATTGCGCCGTGCTGTGATCGCCAGCACGATCGGCACCACGATCGAGTGGTACGACTTCTTCCTCTACAGCATTGTCACGGGCCTCGTTTTCGCGAAGCTCTATTTTCCTGAATCGGATCCGCTCGTCGGCACGCTGCAGGCGTTTCTGATCTACGCCGTCGGCTTCATCGCACGGCCGGTTGGCGCGGCCATTTTCGGCCATTACGGCGACCGCGTCGGCCGCAAGGCCACGCTGATCGTCACGCTGCTGCTGATGGGACTGGCCACGTTCGCCGTGGGCTTTGTTCCGACGTATGCGTCGATCGGTATCTGGGGCGCCGTGATGCTCACGGTGCTGCGCTTCATTCAAGGCGTGGGCGTGGGCGGCGAATGGGGCGGCTCGGTCCTGATGTCGATGGAATGGGCGCGCACCAATTCGCACCGCGGCTTTGTCGCTTCCTGGCCGCAATTCGGCGTGCCCGCAGGCTTGTTCATCTCCAACCTCGTGGTGCTGGCAATGAGCCAGATCTCCGGCAGCAGCTTCCTCACCTGGGGATGGCGCGTGCCGTTCTTCCTGAGCATCATCCTGGTCGCTGTCGGCCTCTATATCCGCCTGAGCATCCTCGAAACGCCAATCTTCGCGAAGCTCCTCGCCGAACACAAGATCGAAAAAGCGCCGACCATGGAAGTCATCCGCCGCCAGCCCAAAGACATTCTGCTCTCGGCATTCGCGCGCATGGCCGAACAAGCCCCGTTCTATATCTTCACGGCGTTTATCTTCGCCTACGGCGTACGAACGCTCGGCGCCTCGCGCGACCTCATGCTCACGGCCGTGTTGGCCGCTTCAGTAGTGGAATTCTTCACCATCCCCTTCTTCGGCCACGTCTCCGACATCATCGGGCGCAAGCGGATGTACATGATCGGCGCGGCCTGCGCCGGCCTGTTCGGCTTCGTCTTCTTCGCCATGGTCGACACTCGCAATCCGGTGCTGATTTTCGCGGCCATCGTGCTTTCGCTGGTGCCGCATTCGATGCTGTACGGGCCGCAAGCCGCCTTGATCGCCGAGTCGTTCACGGGGCGGCTGCGTTACAGCGGCGCCTCGCTCGGGTATCAACTGGCTTCCTTGATTGCCGGCGGTCCCGCGCCGTTGATTGCCACCGCGCTGTTCGCTTACTACCGTTCGGGCTATGCGATCGCGGCTTATATTTTCGTATGCGGTCTCGTGAGCCTCGCGGCCGCCTCGCGTATGGGCGACTACACGAACAAGGACATTTCGCGGGAATACGACGACGCACGGTCGTTGGGCGATAGCGGGCACACCGCCCGTCACGCCTGATCAGTCCTCCCAGGTATTGAGCATGCAGGGTGGCGCCGCGAGGCGCCACCCCTAACTCGACCGGACGGCCGATATAGGCCGAGCCGTCCGTCATGTATTTTCAACCGATATGTTTCGTTGAATCGCTCCGTCATTCATCGCGCATAAATCAATCGGCTATTCCGGCACCTTTCGTTTTCACTACATCGAGGAGCGGGCCAATATCACGCCATTTCCACCACACTGAGCCAATCGCATCGCCAATGCGGCACATGCTCGCGTTAAACTGCCGGACGATAAAACCAGGATCGAAGCGGGGGTAGTTGGCATGGGCGAGGCGTACTCTCATTCTTGGCCCGGGCAAGGTCTTTTCGGCGCGTTCCCCAAGAACCCGGAGAAAGAACAAGCGGTATTGCGTGTATCGCTCGGCAGTGTAGTCGTGCTTGCCTATCTGGTTGCCGCCTGCGTTTATCACTCGAAGAGCGTCCGCGTGACGACCGCGATAGCCGCGTGTTACGTGGCCTACGGCGTCGCAACATACATCGCTGCCACAGCAGGACCGCGCCGCTCGCCGCTGCGATTGACCATCACCACGATCGCCGATCAGGCCGCATTGATCGCGCTGCTGGCGCTCGGCGGCAGGGCTGCGCTCCCGCTGCTGTGGGTCATATTCTGGTTCCTCGTCGGCGCCGGATGCCGTTATGGCCAGCGCATGCTGGCCCTCTCGTGCACGGTGGCGCTCACCGGCATCGCGGGCTTGATGCATTGGCACCCGTGGTGGCGCGCGAACTTCCTGGCCGGGCTCGGGGTAGCGCTCAGCCTTGCCGCCACTTCGCTCTATCTGGCGGTGCTCGTGCGTCGGCTGGAAAGGCAGGCCGCGACCGACCCGCTCACGGGACTCAGCAATCGCGTGCGGCTCGAGCAGGCCATCGGCCGCACGCTCGCCATTCGCGGTCCCGAGGCGAACCGCGCCGCATTGCTTTTGATCGACCTGGACGGCTTCAAGGAAGTCAACGACGCTCACGGTCATGCGGTCGGCGACGAGCTGCTGCGCAGCTTCGCGGCGGCGCTCGTGAGCCACATGCGCCGCGGCGATATGCTCGCCCGCCTCGGCGGCGACGAATTCGTGGTGCTGGCCCATCAGGTCCATGACAAGGAACGCGCGCTGAATATCGCCACGAGCATTCACGCGATCCTGAAGGCCTTGCACACCGTTGCGGGACATCCGGTCGCCGTTTCGGGCAGCATCGGCGTGTGCATGCTCTCGCAAGGGACCGGCGCCGCTGCCCTCAATGCCCGCACGTTGATGCGCGCGGCAGATAGCGCCATGTACCGCGCGAAATCCTGCGGCAGCGGGCAAACCATGTTCGCCGACGCTGCCGAATTGCACCCAGGCGCGTAACGGCACGACGCTAGCGCAGCGTCGTCACGCATCGGGTCAAACGCGTCCGTCCGCGCTTGCACCTTCGTCCGCGCTGTAGACGGTCAAGCCCTCGATGGGGTCCATCGGCGCCTCCCAGGGACGCTCGGCAATGGCGCGCATCGCGGCCTCATAGCCGGCGCGCTGGCGCGCGGCAATGCCGGCCGGTGTGAAATCGATATCCTTCAACTGGTCGTCGCCATCGAGCCGCGGCGCAGCGAGCTTGATCAGGCGCATGGTGGTCTGGCATCCCCAGGCGGCAAGCGCCTCAACCTCCGCCGTGGCGCGCTCGGCTTCGGGCAGCCGCTTGACCAGTTCGCGGATCACGTGGCGCAAGCGGTGGATCTGCTGCTGACGCGCAATGTGGCTATCGGTGCGGCTCGCGTACTGGATATCCTTTTGCCGCTCCGAGATCTGCCAGATGTTTTGCGGCTCGGGGCCTGCGGGGTTCCACACCTGCACCGAGAAAATGATCGAGCTTTTGCGGGGCTTGTCGTCCAGCACCACCTCGACTGGCGTATTGGAGTAGATGCCGCCGTCCCAATACGGCTCGCCGTCGATCCGCACGGCCGGAAACGCGGGCGGCAGCGCGCCCGAACTCATGACGTGCTCCACGTTCAGCCGCTGGTCGCGCGAATCGAAATAGCGCATCGCGCCCGTGGTGGCGTGAACCGCGCCCACCGTCAAACGCGGATGCCCGGCATTGAGCAGGTCGAAATCGACGAGCGAAGCGAGCGTGTCGCGCAGCGGCTCAATCAAGTAATACGACGCGCGGTCCACGCCCAGCGGGAAGAGCGGACCGAGCCACGATGTCGGATTGGGCTGGAAGAATCCGGTGATGCCGCCGCCGATGATCATCCATTTCGCAAACGCCTTTTCCCAGGCTTGCCCCCAGGCGGGCAAGTTGCCGGGCATTCCGGCAGGCAGGTCGAGGCGTGTGCGGTCGGTCACTCGCGTCCAGAACTCCGCGAGCCGTTGATAGCGGCGCTCCGGCGGATTCCCGGCGATCAAGGCCGCATTGATCGCGCCGATGGAGGTGCCAATCACCCAATCGGGCTGGATGCCCGATTCGTCCATGGCCTGGTAGACACCCAACTGGTAGGCGCCCAGCGCGCCGCCCCCCTGAAAAACGAGGACGACTTGCCCTGGCAACGTTTTATGTGCTGGCCGATTTGCCGCCATATCTTGCCTCGCTGACTGTGCCGTGTGTGACGCAGGGACTCGAATGCCATCAGCAAGTGTAGGCGTTTCACCGCGAGGGTGCGCTGGCAGAAGCAGTGGAGAGGGTGTCGAAAACGCCCTGTGCGGTTGCACAAGGCGTGTTCGAAGTGTGGCCGCTCACGCAAATGACGCCGGACTCAAAACTTCGAGAGCGCCTGCGCTGAGCCGATGAGATCCGCCAGCATCAAATCACGCTTGGCCGGGTCGGTATCGCGGCTCGTCATGAAGCAGAGCGCCGCAATCGTTGCACCAGATCGGTCGCGGATGGGCGCGGCCATGCAAAGCCGAAACGTATTGGAGAGCCCTTCGGTGCAGCAGTAGCCGAGCGTGGCCGCGTGCTCGATGTCGTGCAGAAAATCCGCAAACTCGACGCGCTTGCCGTTGTCGAGCACGAAATCCTCGTCCGGAATGAGCGCGCGAATCTCGTCGGCGCTCAGGTGGCCGAGCAACAGGCGCCCCGTGGCGGTCCACGGAATCGGCACCTTGACGCCGATTTCCGAGCTGATGTTGAACGGGCGCGAGCTGTTCTCCGAAAGCTCCACCGTATATTTGTTGCCTTCGAGCGTGCACAGTTGCGCGGTTTCGTCGTGCTTGCGCACGAGCGCGAGAATGGCCTGGTGCGAGCGTTTGATCAGATCGTTGTGCTGCGCATAGTCCGAGCCGTAGTAATGCATCACGCGGCCGAAGAACACAGACCCGTCTTCCGCAATTTCGAGCCAGCCCGCGTCGGCCAGAATCGTGACCAGCTCGTACACGCTCGAACGCGGCGCACCGGTCGCCTCGATAAGCTCGCGCATCGTCAGCGGACGCTGCGCGAGGTGCAACTGCCTGAACATGCCGATAACGCGGTCCACCCATCTCTATGAGGACTGAAAAAAACGGCGGAAAACGCCGTGGCAAGATGATCCTCGCCGCGGATTCGATGAAACCTGGCGCCGCTCAAGCAGCCGTTTCATCGTCCTCATGACGGGCGGCATCCCGCTGGGCGGCACTCCGCTTCGGGCGTCGCACCGCGCGGATTTTTCCGCTGGCGCCGCCGCCGCAAAAGAATTGGTCGGCACCGTCCGACTCCAGCCCCGAAACACCCATCCCCGCTGGCATGTCGAGCCGCTCGAGCACCTTGCCCGTGTTCGGATCGATGTGCCGCAACTCGCTCTCGTCGCCTTCCCAGGTGGCGTGCCATAGCTCACCGTCCACCCACGTCACGCCCGTGACGAAGCGGCTCGATTCGATCGTCCGCAGGATCTCGCCGGTCTCAGGGTCGACCTGGTGAATCTTGCGCTCGCGATACTCGCCCACCCAGAGCGTGCCGTCGGCCCATGCGAGCCCCGAATCGCCGCCCTTGCCCGGCGCCGGCAACGTGGCCAGCACGCGGCCCGTCTGCGGATCGATCTTCTGGATCTGCGCCTCGGCGATCTGGTAGAGGTGCTGGCCGTCGAAGGCCGTGCCCGCATGCGAAGCCACGTCGAGCGAGCGCAGCGTCTCGCCGCTCTGCGGATCGAGGGCCGCCAGCCGGTCGCCGGTCGCGTACCAGACCTTGCTGCCGTCCCAGGTGACGCCGTTCACCCTCTCGACGCCAGGAAATGGGCCGTATTCGCGAATGATGCTGGCAGGGGCGTGCTTCATCGTTTCCTCCATTCGGTCCGCATTCGAACACCTGATGCCATCATCCTAGTCGCCCGCCAGCGGCGCGGGGAGTAACAAGCTGGTCGCGAATCCGGGAGCGGGCGGCATAGTCCAGCGGCGCGCGCGCCCCTGGCCGAACGCCTGCACCTTCTGCCCCGCCGCCAGCGCGTCGAGCGCGCGCTGCACGGTGCGCTGGCTCGCACCCAGCGCTAGCGCGAGCGCCGAGCTCGACCACGACTCGCCGTCCGCGAGCAGGGCAAGCACCGCCGCGTGCTGCTCTTCGACGGGCCGCGCGAGGACGACCACTTCGCGCGCGCGGCCAGGCGCGAATGCGAAACCTTGCGGCGTCGCGTCGATGTCCACCATGCCGCGAAGCAAGCCGCGCAAACGCCCGATCTCGACACGCAAACGCGCACGGTGCGATTCGTCGGCGTGCTTCATGCGAAACGCGCGCGCGATGAGCGCATCGCGCGGCACGTCGCCGGGCCACGCTTCGGCCAGCGCGCGCGCCAGCACGAACAGCACCGGCCGCCGCGCGAGCGGCACCACGACCGCACCTTCGCGCACGACGTAGCGGCACGCGTCGACAACCAGCGCCTGCGACGCCAGCAACGCTTCAACATCTTCGAGCCGCATGGCGCGCGCCTCGCCCCGCACGACGAGGCGCGCAGCGGGCGCTTCGAGCAGTTGCGCCGCGCTCTGGACCTCGGCAAAGAGCGGCACGATACCCGCGAGACGCGCCGCCTGGGTGGCAACGGCCAACGCGTCGCGGGCAGCTTTCGTCTGGATGCGCCGCATTGCGATGCCTGCGGCGATCAACGCGTGCGCCGCACGTAATGCGGGCGGCAAAGGCGCGGGATCGATCCCGGCGAGCAGGCCGCCGGCCTCGTCGAGCCGGCCGATCAGCAGCAGGCGGCGGATCTCCAGATAGCGCGCATGCGCGACGTTCAGGCGGTCGCCGTGCGCTTCGAGCGTTCGGCGTGCCGCATCGAGCGTGGCCACGGGCCAGCCGAGATCGCGCGAAGCCAGCGCGATTTCGGCTTGCGCGACGATGCAGCGTGCGCGCGCCACCGCTTCTCTCGCGCCGAAAGCGCGCGCCGCGCGGCGCAACAGCGCTTTCGCGCGCTCGAGGTCGCCGAGCTGCGCCATGGCGATACCGCGCAGCGCGAGCGCGGGCGGGTCGTCGCGCAACGCGACGCGATTGAGCGCGCCGAGCGGGTCACCGGCTGCGAGCGCGCGCGCCGCAGCCGTGATCAGCGAGTCCATGCTCATCGGAATCCCGACACACTTGTCACTCCCTCCCGTGCGAAGCCCCGGCCTAATCTACCACGGCAATCAGGCGGTTCTTTACCGATCAACAGGAGGCAACCATGGCAACGCACACGACTGGAACACGCGAGCAATGGCTCGCGGCACGGCTCGACCTGCTCGCAGCCGAAAAGGAACTCACCCGGCGCGCCGACGCGCTGGCCCAGCAACGCCAGGCCCTGCCGTGGGTGCGGGTCGACAAGGCGTATTCGTTCGAGACCGGGCAAGGCCAGGCAACGCTGCCGGAGCTTTTCGCCGGACGCTCGCAACTGCTCGTCTATCACTTCATGTTCGGGCCCGACTACGCGGCGGGCTGCCCATCGTGCTCGGCGCTCGCCGACGGCTTTGCGGGCAGCGTCGCCCATCTCGCGAATCACGACGTGACGCTCATGGCGGTCTCGCGCGCGCCGCTCGCGAAGCTGCTGGCCTACCGGCAGCGCATGGGGTGGACGTTTGCGTGGGCGTCCTCGCGCGACAACGAATTCAACTTCGACTTCAACGTCTCGTTCACGGCCGAGCAGCAGCGCGAAGGAATCGTCGAGTACAACTACGTGCGCGGCGGCCACGCGATGGACGTGGAGCCGCCATCGGCACCGGTCGCGCAGTTCGCGGCGAGCTGTGGGACCGACGCCGCCACCTTCGCGCTCGACCGCCCCGGCATGAGTGCGTTCGTGCTCGAAGACGGCGCGGTCTACCACACGTACTCGACTTACGCGCGCGGCCTCGACGGCCTGTGGAGCATGTACCAGTGGCTCGACCGCGCGCCTCGCGGACGCAACGAAGCGGGCGTCTGGTGGAAGCGGCACGACGAGTACGTCAATCGCTGAGATCGCTGAGATCGCTGGAATCGCCGAAATCGCCGGGACTGACCATGAACATCGCCGACATCACACGCGTGCCCAGGGGAGCGCGGCGCGGGACATCCCGGCGCATTGCGTCGAACGCAATCCTCATCGGCGCGGCGGCACTGCTCTTCGCGGCAAGCGCGGCCGCGACACTGCGGCGCTACGCGTACATGGCGACGATGAGCGGAACGCCGATGGCGGGACGCTGGATGCTATCGGCGATCTGGACGCCGATGTGCGGGCAGACGTGGCTGCATGCCGCCGCCTCGTTTGCCTGCATGTGGGCGGTCATGATGCCGGCGATGATGCTGCCTGCGCTCGTGCCGATGCTGATGCGCGAGCGCGAGACGTGGCGCAACTTCTCCCCCATTCGATCTGCATTGCTAACCATATTGACCGGCACGGGTTACTTCCTGGTCTGGATATTTGCCGGGTGCGCTGTATTTGCGCTGGGCGCCGCGCTCGCCGCAATCGCCATGCGGGTGCCGGCATTCGCTCACGCTGCGCCTGCGGCCGCGGGCGCGGTCGTTGTGCTCGCCAGCCTGCTGCAATTCACGTCATGGAAAACCCGGCGGCTCGCCGGGTGCCATGATATGCGCCGATGCACGCGGCGCCCGCCAGAGAATACGTGTGCGGCCCTGCGCCATGGGATGCTCCTTGGGATGCGTTGCGGGTCCTGCTGCGGCAACTGGATGGCCGTGCTGCTCGCGCTCGGCGTGATGGATCTGTGGGCGATGATCATCGTGACGGCCGCCATCGGCGCGGAGCGCCTAGCGCCATTTCGCGGGCATATCGTGCGGATCACCGGTCTTGCCGGCGTGGCTATGGGTGTGTCGATGCTGGTGCGGGGCTTTTGACGCGTCGATGGCCGGCATTACTGCGCGCGGCTCGCGGCGTTCTGAGATCGCGCTGACGCTGCAAGCGCTTGCGTAACACTCTCATGCCACATGGGCTCGAAGCGTCGTTCGCCTACGGCGCGGCCCCAGGCGACCACCCAGCGCGTCGCCATGATCCGCTCATCTGCGGAGTCGACCTGAATGAGCCGCTTCATCGCGAGGGAAAGGCGCTGCATGGCGTAACGCTTGCGTCGCGTCTCGATCTCGGTTCGCATCATCGTCATACCTTTTCGGGTTGCGTGACTGGCAAAGCAGAAGACCGAGTAGACCAGAAAGTTTGTTCAGTGGGGGCCGAAAATGCGGTTTGGCCGCAGCGAAGCGAAAGCGCACAGCCCGGGAAGACCGTGCCCCGTTTTATTGTTCGAAACCGGCGAGCGCGCCCTCACGGAAATCGTCGAGTGCGCGATTTCCGTCTCGCCGGGCTTCGGTTTCGTGGACGAACGTGGTCTCGCTGTACGCGATGACCTTGAAACCGCTGCCAGCAGGCCGCGGAACGGTAATGCCCCAGTGCCAGCCGCCTTCTTGCTCGAAGACATACAGCCTTGGGGACGAGTGCAGCGTTGGCGTTTCGGACGTCATGATGGCACGCCCTCCTTTGAATGAAAGCATTCGACGTCAATAGCAGACTCGATCAGTTTAGGCGTCATTTTGCTGCGGTGCAATAAGGATTGTTACCGACTGTTTGCGCTGCACCACGCTTCCTGGCCATATAGCGGGACTTTGGGCAGTCAAGCCGACGAATGATGTTGCAAAGCGCAATAAAAATTACAAAGCGGGCGGCGCACCGTCACCGCGCGGCAGCACGACGCGCAAGCCGCGTCGATTCGCAAGCGCGAGCCGAGCAGGTATCATCGAATCCCGTAAAAACTCCCCTGCCCGCCACCGCTTATGAACACCCCTGCCGATGCTTCCTCGCCGCGCACGCTGCGTGCGCTCACGCCGCTTGAAGCCCGCATCGTCGGCGTGCTGGTCGAGAAGCAGCACACCGTGCCGGACACTTATCCGCTCTCGCTGAACGCGCTCACCTCGGGGTGCAACCAGAAGACCGCGCGCACGCCCGTCATGAACGTGAGCGAGGCCGAGGCGCTGAGCGCCATCGAAGACCTCAAACTGGTGAGTCTCGTGTTCGAAGGCAGCAGCAGCCGCGTGCCGCGTTTCGAGCACAACCTGAATCGCGTGCTGGGCGTGCCGGCGCAGGCCGTTGCGCTGCTCACCGTGCTCATGCTGCGCGGCGCGCAAACCGCCGCCGAGTTGCGCCTGAATTCCGCGCGCCTGCACGGTTTCGCCGACGTGTCCTCGGTCGAGGCCTTTCTGAGCGAACTCGCCGAGCGCGAGCCGCCGCTCGTGGTGAAGCTGCCGCGCGCGCCCGGCGAGCGCGAAAGCCGCTGGATGCACCTGCTGTGCGGCGAGGTGAGCGTGAGCGCCGCCGCGCTGGCCGGTGAGGATGCCGGCGAACGCGAGGCGGGCGGCGTGACGCCCGACGAGTACGAAGCGCTCAAGGCCGAGCAACAGCGCCTGTCCGACGAAGTCGCGCGCCTGCAGATGATGGTCGAGCGCATGGCCGAGGAGCTGGGCATCTCTATCGAGAAGCTCTCGGGCGCCGCATAACGCGGCAAGGGGCGGCCTGAGCGCCGCCCGCACGTCGCGGACGCGCACGTCGCCAACGCGCACGTCGCCAACGCGCATGTCGCCAACGCATGTCGATATCGAATCGGCATGCGCGTCGCTTTATTCGTGATCCTAAACACATCCATCTTCATGCAGCGACAGGCTGGCGCTCTCGCGGCCACGCCGCGAGAGCGCCGCCCGCACGTCATTGCCCGATCTGGCGGCTGACGTGATTCTCCTGCTGATTCAGCGCGCGGTCTTCCGCTCGCGTGATGTGGCTGCCGTCCTGGCTCGCCATCAGACGCTCCTCGTGGCGGATCTGATGGTCGTCGCGATGCAGCCGGGCGGCTTGCGCGTGGGACATCTCGCCCTCTCTGACTTCGTTGTGAATGCGCCGATCCTGATTCGCCAGCCGATGATTGACTTCGACGCGGCGTCCATGCGTGGCGTCCCAGTGTGTATAGGTCGAAGCGGACGCCGTCCCGGCGAACGCGAGCGTGAGGGTGGCGATGGCGGCAAGATAAACGGGCAACGTACGCATGATGTTCTCCCTTGGGGTTTCCGTGAAGGTCGACGACGGAACTATTCCGTCCATCCGCTCAACGCTGCCCGTTGCCGCGATGTTGACGTTGCATCTGTGAGTTCTGCAACCGTATATTTCCGCCGCCGCGCCGCGCCGATCCGGCGTGCCTCGCAGCGGCAGCGGCTGCATCTCATTACGAGTGCGCGTAGATCGGTTCGAGGCCCACGACGTCCGGCTGAGCGCCCGACGCCTGCGGGGTGCGCGCCTGGCGCATTGCCGCCACGTGCCCGCCCGCCGCTGAACTGCCGCTCGTCATGCCGCCGTAGGCGGCATTCGCATCGCGCTGGCCGGCGTCGAGACGCGCGAGCGCGGCTTGCAGGTTCGCGGGATATTGCGTGTTGTCACTGGCGGGGCGATAGCCGCTCTGCTCGAGTTGAACGAGTTGCGCACGGACTTCTGCGCGGGTGAGCGCGTGATCCGTCTGGGCGAACGAAACAGCGGGAGCGGCAACGGCAACGGCGGCAATGAGGGTGCGAACGAGGTTCATGATTTTCTCCAGATGTAAAGGAAGATCGCGATAAAGGTCTGCATCAAGACGGTACGCATGGGCCGCAATCCTGCTGCACCTGCGTGGCGTCCGAATTGAACGCAATTCGTGAATCCGTCTTGCGTGGAGGTATTGGAATCCTCGAACGTATCTCGCTTGTTTCCGCGACCGGGCCTTTTGCAAGCCTGTGTGTCTTTGCGCGCCACAGATACATTGCGCTACAAACCGGCAACGTATGCTCTGCGTTCTTCAGCGCACACAGAGCGCGCCCTCGCTGCCTGCACGGGTCCTATTCTGGTTGCCCATGGAGAGTGCGACGGTACGACGTGATTCGGATCGCGTTGACGGCCCTCGCTCCAGAGGCAGCCCCTGCCTGAAAGCCTTCCGGAGCGCCTGCCGCCGCAGCGCCACGAAGCTGGTGTACTGGCCGGCGCCCGCGCGCGCCGCAGCATCTTTCATCGTTTCGCCAGTCTATTGTTCATGAGAGAAAACAATCAATTCAGCGCACGAGTCTTTGCAGCGCGCCGGCGCCTCCGTACACTGGCCTGCATCAACCCACATGGCGAGGAGATGAGATGCAGGCCTATACCGACAGCGCAGACGTAGCCCACTTCATTGGCGGCAAGACCGAGCGCGGCACGGGCGACCGTACCCAGCCGGTGTTCAACCCGGCCACGGGCGCGGCCGCGCGGCGCCTCGTGCTGGGCGAGGCCGCCGACGTCGACGCCGCCGTGGCGAGCGCAAAAGCCGCGTTCCCGGCGTGGAGCAACACGCCGCCCATCCGGCGCGCGCGCGTGCTGCTGCGCTTTCTCGAGCTCATGAACCGCCACAAGGACGAGCTGGCCGCCATCATCACCGCCGAGCACGGCAAGGTGTTCGCCGACGCGCAAGGCGAGGTCGCGCGCGGCATCGACATCATCGAATTCGCTTGCGGCGCGCCGCAACTGCTCAAGGGCGACTACACCGAGCAGGTCTCCACGGGCATGGACAACTGGACCGTGCGCCAGCCGCTGGGCGTGGTCGCCGGCATCACGCCGTTCAACTTCCCGTGCATGGTGCCGTGCTGGATGTTCCCAGTCGCGCTGGCCGCGGGCTGCACCTTCGTGCTCAAGCCGAGCGAGCGCGATCCTTCGGCGTCGCTGTTCATGGCGCGCCTGCTCAAGGAAGCCGGCTTGCCCGATGGCGTGTTCAACGTCGTGCAGGGCGACAAGGTAGCCGTGGACGCGCTGCTCGTGCACCGCGACGTGAAGGCCGTGAGCTTCGTCGGCTCCACGCCGATCGCCAGCTACATCTACGAGACGGGCGCGAAGCATGGCAAGCGCGTGCAGGCGCTCGGCGGCGCGAAGAATCACATGGTCGTGATGCCCGACGCCGATCTCGACCAGGCCGTGGACGCGCTGATCGGCGCGGGCTACGGCTCGGCGGGCGAGCGCTGCATGGCGATCTCGGTCGCGGTGCTGGTGGGCGACGTGGCCGACAAGATCGTGCCGCGCCTCGCGGAGCGCGCGCGCCAGCTCGTCGTGAAGAACGGCATGGAAGCCGACGCGGAAATGGGCCCGATCGTCACGCGCCAGGCGCTCGAGCGCATCGAAGGCTATATCGCAACCGGCGTGGAAGAAGGCGCGACGCTCGTGGTGGACGGCCGCGGCCTCAAGGTGCCCGGTCACGAAGACGGCTTCTTCACCGGCGGCACGCTGTTCGACAACGTCACGCCGGAGATGCGCATCTACAAGGAAGAGATTTTCGGACCCGTGCTGGCCTGCGTGCGTGTGGACGACTTCGCGCACGCCGTGCAGCTGATCAACGATCACGAATTCGGCAACGGCGTGGCCTGCTTCACGCGTGACGGCAACGTGGCGCGCGAGTTCGGCCGCCAGATCGAAGTGGGCATGGTCGGCATCAACGTGCCGATTCCGGTGCCGATGGCTTGGCACGGCTTTGGCGGCTGGAAGCGCAGCCTCTTTGGCGACATGCATGCCTATGGCGAAGAAGGCGTGCGCTTCTACACGAAGCAGAAGTCGATCATGCAGCGCTGGCCGGAAAGCACCGAAAAGGGTGCCGAGTTCACGATGCCCGTGGCCAAGTAATTCGCATTACGAAGTAAAAACGGACTGCGCCACTGCCCGCTACACGCGGGCAGTGGCGCTTTTTTATTGGGGACGCACCAGCGCGCGTGTCGTCGGCACCTCAAATTCCGGCTGCTTTTAGGAATTATCTTGTTCAAGGTACGAACGAGGCGGAGCAGGATGGGCGATCCACACCACGGACAAAGGTGAAAGCATGTGGACCGCTGAATCCTGGCTGACGTCTCAATCGCTCTACGCATCTGGACATTACGGTGAGGCGCTATCGCACCTCGAACAGTTGCTTCAATCCGCCCCCTCGCACCGGCAGGCCATCGAGCTTGCCGCACGTTGTCTCGACAAACTGCACCACGCACCCGGCGAGCAGCCGGATACGCAGTCGGCGCAACGCGCGCAGGTTCGCGCGGCCGATCAGGCAGCGGCGCTCAACAGTCTCGGCTGCTGGTTTTATGGCCGAGGGCAATTGCCACAAGCCGAACACACCCTCGAACTGGCGCTTTCGGTCAAGCCAGACTGGCCAGAGGCGCTGAGCAATCTCGGCCTCGTATTGCGCGCGCAGCGCCGCGAAACAGAAGCGGAGGCCACGTTGCGGCGTGCACTTGCCATCGCGCCGGACTATGCGGGCGCCCGCAACAACCTCGCCGTGCTGTTGTGGCAAACGAAGCGCCTCGAGCAGGCCGAAGCGCAATATCGCCAGATTCTCGGCATTCAACCCGGCTACGCACTCGCCCACAACAATCTCGGCCTGGTCCTGCTGGATCTCGGCAGACCTCAAGACGCGGAAGTCGCATTCCGGCATGCCCTGGCGATCGATACCCGCACGCCGGCGATGCACAACAACCTGGGCAACGCGCTGAATCAACAAGGCCGCAGCAGCGAGGCCATTGCAGCCTATCGCGAGGCGCTGTCGCTGCGCCCCGATTACACGACCGCGCGTGGGAACCTTGCGATGCTCCTGCTGCGGCTCGGTGCCTTTGAGGAAGGCTGGCGCCACTTCGAGGCCCGCAATGACGAGTCCGCCGGCACGGCCAGCGGGAAGCGGCCGCCTGTTCCTTATCCGCAATGGCGCGGCGAGCCTCTGGAGGGAAAGTCGCTGCTCGTCTGGCCTGAGCAGGGTTATGGCGACCTGCTGCAATTCTGCCGTTATCTGCCCTTGCTGAAGGCGCGCGGGGTGGCGAGGCTCGGCGTCGCCTGCCCACCCGCGCTCAAGCGGCTTTTCGAAGGCATGGAGGGCGTGGACGCACTCTATCCGCTCGACGGCACAGGCACGATTCCCGGCCATGACTACTGGTGCCTGATGCTGAGCCTGCCGATGCATTTCGGCACGACGCTCGACACGATCCCGGCGCACACGCCCTACCTGCGCGCCCCCGCCGATCTGACGCGCGAGTGGAGCGCGCGATTGCCCTCAGGCGGCTTCAAGGCCGGTCTCGTCTGGGCCGGCGATCCACGGCCGCACGACCCCGGAATGAATGCGATCGACCAGCGCCGCTCCTTGCCGGCGCGCGCGTTCCTGCCCTTGCTGCGTATCGTGGAGGTTGCCGACGTGCGCTTCGTGAGCTTGCAGAAAGGCGCCGCGTCGCAGCCTCAGATCGCGGACTTGCCGGCGAACCTGCGGCCCTTCGATCCGATGGGCGGCGTGCACGACTTCGCCGACACGGCCGCGATCATCGAATGTCTGGACCTCGTGATCACCGTGGATACCTCGGTGGCGCACCTCGCCGGGGCGCTGAACAAGCCCGTGTGGATACTCTCGCGCTACGACGGCTGCTGGCGCTGGCTGCGCGAGCGCGACGACTCACCCTGGTATCCGCGTGCGCGCCTGTTCCGGCAGACCGAGCCCGGCAACTGGGCCGGCGTCATCCATCGCGTAACGCAAGCGCTGGAGAGTCTGCTCAAGCCGTGAACCGGGGCGCCCTGTCGCGCATGATCTCGCGCGGCGTCACGCCAAGCACGCGATTCATCCAGTGCGCCAGATGGCTCTGATGCGCGAAGCCCACTTCCAGCGCGACCTGGGTCGCGTTGAGGCCGCCCTTCAGTAACAGCGTCTTCGCGCGCTCCACCCGCCGCCGCACCACGTATTGGTGCACCGGCATGCCCAGCGTTGCGCGAAATAGCACCTTGAAATGGGGCACGCTCAGCTCGGCCAGGGCGGCCAGCTCCGCGAGCGTGAGACGTGCATCGAGATGGCTCTCGATGTAATCGGTCACGCGGGCGGCCAGGCGCGGCGAGAGCACGGCGACGCGTCTTGCTTCGAGCGGCCCGGCGGCGTCGAGCAGGCGCACCGCGATCGCCGTGCCGATGCTTTCCGCGTACAGGGGGTCCGAGGCCTCACCCGCTTCGAGCTCGGCCCGCAGCGCCCATGCGAGATGCTGCAAGCGCGCATCGCGCATCTGCAGGCGCGGCTGAATCGTTGCGGTACCGGGCTTGCGCACGAGTTGCCCGGCGATCTCACGCACGAAGGTGTCCTCCAGACGGATGCTGAGCACCGTGCAGTCGGCGTCGTCGGTCCATACGCCATCGAGTCCCGCGGGAACGACGTCGGCATCGCCTTCGGCCTGGATGCGCGCGAGGCGCAAGCCATCGCAGACGCAATGCGCGCGCACCGGCGCGCCAAAATGCACGCCGACACGGTGGTATGCCGTGCCGGGAATGCGATGCCGGCCCGCCGAAATGGCCAGCATTTGCGCGCCGAAGCCACGCCAGTCCAATGCGCCACTGCTTGCGAGCGTAACGCGGCCAACCGCCGGTGCTATCGCGTCTTCCAGCACTGCATTCATGGCATCCCCCGTTGCGCGCCACCCGAGTGGCCCGCTGCGCAAAACGTCGAGCGGCCAGTCTAGTAGATTCGGGACGCCAGGCGCAACGGGCCTGGAATGCATCATCTAGTTTTGCTCGCTTCGATCCTTCCCTGCGCGTTTTGCTGCCCCGGCCCCTTTACGATCATGACCACCCCATCGACCAGGACAGGAGCCGTCATGTACGTCATATTTGGAGCCTCGGGTAACGCCGGATTCGCAACCGCCGCAGCCTTGCGGCATGCGGGCCGCGCCGTGCGCGCCGTGGTGCGCGACACGCGTCACAGCGCGCGCCTTGCCGCGCTTGGCTGCGAGGTCGCGCTCGCGGATTTGACCGACCTTGCGTCGGTTGCCGCGGCGATGCGCGGCGCGCAAGCAGTGCAGATGCTTTGTCCCGTGCCCGTGGCCGACGCGCATCCCGAAGCGACGATGCGCAAGATGATCGACATCGCCGCCGAGGCGCTGCGCACGGACCCGCCCGAGACCGTGCTCGCGCTGTCCGACTACGGCGCCGAACTGGACGCGAATACCGGCATCACGCGGCTTTTTCATTACCTCGAGGAGCAATTGAAGCCCATCGCCGACCGGCTGATTCTGCTTCGTTCTGCCGAGCATATGCAAAACTGGCGCCGCACGATTCCCGCGGCGCTGGCCTCGGGCGTGCTGCCGAGTTTTCATCATCCGTTGAACAAGCGCTTTCCCACGGTCGCGGCACAGGACGTTGGCACCGCATCGGCGCAACTGCTGCTCGACGCCGCGCGCGGCAACGGCACCCGCGTCGTAAACATCGAGGGGCCGAGGCGTATCAGCGCGACGTACGTTGCCGACGTACTCGCCGAGATCGGCGGCCAGGAGGTGCTCGCGCGCGAACTGCCGCGCGACCAGTGGACGCCGACGCTGCTGCGCGCGGGCCTCAGCGCGCGTCATGCGCAGTTGATCACCGATCTCTACGACGTGCATAACGCCGGCAAGATCGACGTCGAGTTCGGCCTGCACGAGCGGCGCTTCGGCAAAACGGAGTTGATCGAGGTGTTTGCGCCGATCGTTGCCAGTTTGCGCACCGAGGCGCGTTTGCAGGGGGCTTGAGGGTTGCGCAGCCGCGCCGTGGTGTAGCCGCGCGCGCCATCCGACCTTTGGGACGCCAGGCAGATCATTCGCGATCCGGCGACGCCCTCGTTCCCGACAGGGAACGAGGAGGCGTCATTGCGCGCTCCGTCGTTCAAGTCGTATCCGATTTCTCGATCCGCCGATTTTCCCGGCTCCCGATCCTACATGTTCGGATAGTTCGGTCCGCCGCCGCCTTCGGGCGTGACCCACACGATGTTCTGCGTCGGGTCCTTGATGTCGCAGGTCTTGCAGTGCACGCAGTTCTGCGACATGTTGCCGGTGGCCACGCCCTTGACCGAGCCATCGTCGTTGTAGAGCACCTCGGCAGCCGGAAACCCCGGGAAGATCTCCACGCCCAGCGCCTCGGCCTGCTGGCCCAGCCAGCGCGTGACGTTCGCAAGGCTGATCACGTAGTTGCCGTGGTTCTTGAAGTTGTCGGGCAGCGCCCAGTTGGGCACCGCCTTCGCGCCGCCTTCCGTGAGGAAAAGAAATTGATCTTCGGTCACGGGAACGTTCAGCGGCGCGCGCTGTTCCTTCCAGTCGGGAATGAGCTCGTCGATGGCGCGCGGGTCCATGACCGCGCCCGA
>NZ_SMRP01000006.1:224046-311886 GCF_004353915.1 Paraburkholderia silviterrae
AATGTGCGCTCAAATCTCCGAGCCTTTCTCCAGCACGCAAACGCCGATCTCGACGCCTTTCTCTACTGCCAGCTGCTTCAGGCGGGTCGCCGCGGACAGGCCCGCCGGGCCGCCGCCTACGATCACCACGTCGTATTCCATCGACTCGCGTGGGCCGTATTGCTCCAAAAGACCTGCAGGGGTCATCCGGCCACCACCCCGGGAATTTCAGCGTGTTGTTTGAGCGTCGCCGCCAGCGCGATAATCCGTTGCGCACGCAATATCACAGGGCGGTCGACCATCTTGCCGTCGACTGTGATCGCGCCCACGCCGGCCTTGCTTGCCGCATCGGCCACGCGCGCCGCCCAGGCGAGCTCCTGCTCGCTCGGCCGATAGCAGCGGTGCACGGCCTCGATCTGCTTCGGATGGATGCAGAGCTTCGCGCCAAAGCCAAGCCGCTTGCCGTTCAGCGCGTCGCCCTCGATGCGCGCGAGATCGTGGATATCGGGTGTGACGCCGTCGACGGGTGTCTCGATGCCGGCCACGCGCGAGATGAGCGCGAGTTGGGTGCGATAGGGATTGAGCGGCTCGCCGTCGACGGGCATGTCCATTTCGGCGATGAAATCGAGCGTGCCGAACATCAGGCGCTTCACGAAAGGCGCCCTGGCGATGGCCATCGCGTTCCACATGCCCTGTGCGCTCTCGATCAGCGGATAGACCGGCACGCGCCGCCGCGCGATGGCGACGACCGACGTGACATCCTCGGCGCACTCGGCCTTTGGCAGCACGATGCCCGCTACGCCATCGAGCGCGCCGAGCCTCGCGTCCTGCTCGAACCACGGCGTGGCGCGCCCATTGATGCGCACCAGCACAGGGTGGCAGCGCGACACCCAGCTCGCGATGGCCTCGCGCGCGGCTTCCTTCGCCGAGGCCTCGACAGCATCTTCGAGATCGACGATGACCGCGTCCGCGCCGCTGGACAGCGCCCGTTCGAAACGCTCGGGACGGCTGCCCGGCACGAACAGGTACGACTGCGGCGAGAACGCCGCCTGCGCGGCGTTCTCGCACAAGGGCGCAAAGCTCTGCACGACGCGCAAGTCAGAGGCCATGCTCGAGCTCCGGCACGACCGTGAACAGATCGCCCACGAGGCCGTAATCGGCCACGCTGAAGATCGGCGCTTCTTCATCCTTGTTGATCGCCACGATCACCTTCGAGTCCTTCATGCCCGCGAGGTGCTGGATCGCGCCCGAGATGCCCACCGCGATATACAACTGCGGCGCGACGATCTTGCCGGTCTGGCCGACCTGGTAATCGTTGGGCACATAGCCCGCGTCCACTGCCGCGCGCGAGGCGCCCAGTGCGGCGTTGAGCTTGTCGGCGAGCGGCTGCAGGTCTTCATTCGATTCGATCAGCACGGCGCGATCCGCGCCGATCGCCAGCGCCGTACGCAGCGTTTCCTGCGCTTGCGCCACACCGGCGGACACGGCAATGACTTCCGTCGCCACGCCCGCTTCTTTCAATCGCACGGCTTCTTCCACGGCGAGTTCATCGAACGGTTTCATCGAGAACTTCACGTTGGCGATATCCACGCCCGTGCCATCCGACTTCACGCGAACTTTCACGTTGTAATCGACCACACGCTTAACCGGCACCACGATCTTCACTTTCGTCCCCTCAACTGTTTCATGCGAGCTACTTGAGAACGCATTACACGTGGGATCGCGGCGAACGACAACTATCGATTAACTCTGCCCGTCATAGTCCACGCCTATTGGTCGGTGAATGAGTGCCTGGGCCGCGGCGGCGCGGGCGGCCTGCGAGAGTGCAATTGCACACTGCGCAGGTGTCGATTTACGCCGCTAATTGCGCCGCGCGACTATCCGGTGAACACGCTTGCCGGACGACGCATTGATCGCCTCGCGGTCGAACACGATGGTGGCGCCGTTCAAGCCGTCCCGCACGATGTCGGCGTCGAACGACGCATAGAGTCGTCCCGCACCATCGCGCAGACTTTCGCCATCCGAAACGCGCCACGATAGATAGAGCACGCCGCCCGGCTTGAGAATATCGACGAGACGCGCGCACGCAACGCTTATCTGCGGCACGGGCAGATGCATGATGACCGTCTCGCACAGCGCGTTGTCGAATGCGCCGCGCGACACGCCATCGAGTTCGGGTAGCGCAGCCGCCATGAACCGGAGATGCGGGTAATGCGCCGCTGCCTGTGCCAGCAATCCCGCAGACGCGTCGTAGCCCACCGCAGGGTAGCCGTTGGCATCGAGCCATGCCACGTCGCGGCCCGCGCCGCAGCCGATGTCGACCGTCACGCCGCCGTGCACGAAGTACCGCCCGAGCAGTGCATACATGTCGTCGGGCGCGGGCTGCGCGCGCCATTCTTCGGCGTAGCGGCTCGCCGCGTCCGTATAGGTGTCGACGGTGGGTTTATCCACGTGTGTCTCCGTAAATCGCCGCGCCCGCATGCGGGCAACGCCCGCTTATGGACGTCGCTCGATGGAATGCTCAGGCAGCGGGTTCGTGGCAAACCACTTCGATATTGTGTCCGTCCGGACCCGTCACGAAAGCCGCATAGTAGTTCGCGTGGTAGTGCGGGCGCAGACCCGGCGCACCATTGTCCTTGCCACCCGCTTCCAGAGCCGCGCGATAGAAAGCTTCGACCTGCTGACGATTTTCAGCTGTGAATGCCAGGTGAAGATGCGCGGGTTTCTCATGCGTCTGGTACAGGCACAGTGAAGCCTTACCTTTTGGGCTAAGCTCGACACCGTACGTCGGAGGCCCCTCCGAGACAATAGCTACGCCGAGCGGCTCCAATGCCTTGAGGAAGAATGCTTTGCTCGCTGCATAGTCGCTGACTCCGAATTTGACGTGGTCAAACATATGTTCTCCCAAAGTGTGTGTGGCTTGCCCGGAGCGCGAGCGTGGACTGGGGCTTGAGCCCGCACGCCAGACCATTGCTCAGACGAAAGCGAAGCAATGCACCATTTTTTAGCATCGCCGATTGTTCTATCGCAGCAACGATTCGTTGTCGACATATGGCTTTTTCGGGCGGTCACAAGAAAACACAATGCCTCCACTTGCGCAACATTGCGCGCACCAGACCCGGAGCTGCCATGACCTCGATTCTGCAATTCTTGCGCGACATTGTGCGCCCAAGTCCCCAAAAAGCCGCCGTCACCACGATTCTGCAAATCAATTCCGCCGCCCGCTCGCAAGGCGCGCAGTCGACGCTGCTCGTCAACGAATTGACGGACAAGCTGCGAAACTCGAAGCCCGGCGCAAAGGTTCTAAAGCGCAACCTGCAAGCCGATCCGCTTCCGCACCTCGACGACGCCGTGCTCGGCGCGTTCTTCACGCCGGCCGAGCAGCGCACGCCGGAGCAGCAGGCCATCGCCGCACGCAGCGAAGCGCTGATCGCCGAACTGCAGGTTGCGGACATTATCGTGATCGGCGCGCCGATGTATAACTTCGGCATCTCGTCGCAGCTCAAGACGTACTTTGACTGGATCGCACGCGCGGGCATCACCTTCCAGTACACGGCGAACGGTCCCGAAGGCCTCGTGAAGGGCAAGAAGGTGTTCGTGGTTTCGG
Organism: Paraburkholderia silviterrae; assembly: GCF_004353915.1. Classification (GTDB taxonomy): domain Bacteria; phylum Pseudomonadota; class Gammaproteobacteria; order Burkholderiales; family Burkholderiaceae; genus Paraburkholderia; species Paraburkholderia silviterrae. The sequence goes on from NZ_SMRP01000006.1 coordinate 227,633, forward strand.
CGCGCGGCGGCGTGTATCAAGGCACGCCTAACGACAGCCAGACGCCGTACCTGACGTCGTTCCTCGGCTTCCTCGGCATGACCGATGTGAACTTCATCTACGCCGAAGGCCTGAATATGGGTCCGGAAGCAGCCAGCGCAGCGCTCGCGAGCGCACGCGAGACAATTGCCGCCGCCGCGTAAGTCCACTTCGGCGCGCCGCGCCGGCCTCATCTGCTGCACGCGCGGATTTCTGAGTAGCGCGCTCCCCCGCGCTACTCACGCAACGCGCGCCGCAAAATCTTGCCCGTCACGGTCTTCGGCAATTCGTCGATGATCGCGACGATGCGCGGATACTTGTACGCCGCCATGCGCTGCTTGCAATACGCGACAAGTTCCTCAGGCGTGGCGCTCGTCTGCGGCTTGAGGCTCACTACGGCCTTCACCGTTTCACCGCGATAGCTGTCCGGCACGCCCACCACTGCGGCCTCGCGCACGGCGGGATGCGTGTACAGCACGTCTTCCACTTCGCGCGGCCAGACCTTGTAGCCACCCGCGTTGATCATGTCCTTCTTGCGATCGACGAGGTAGAACCAGCCGCTCGCGTCCATGAAGCCCACGTCGCCGGTGCGAAAGTGATCGTCGACGATCGCCTTCGCGCTCTCCTGCGGCTTGTTCCAGTAGCCCGGCACGACCATCGGCCCGCGCGAAATGATCTCGCCCACCGCGCCCGGTGGCAGCGGCCGCCCTTCGTCGTCACCGATATACGACTCCACGTTGAACACCGGCACGCCGATCGACAGCGTGCCCGACGCGGAGTCGACGCTCGCCTCGCGGCCAGGCGGCACCATGTGGGTGGGCGAACTCGTTTCCGTGAGACCGTAGCCGTTGTGGATGTAGTGGCCAAAGCGCGTGCGAAACGCCTCGATCACGTTGGGGGGAATGGGTGCGCCGCCCGAATAGATGCGCCGCAGCGAGGCGAAGTACGCGCGCGTGGCCTGCGGATGATTCATCAGCGCGATGAAGGCCGTGATGGCGCCGATCGTGAATTCGGGCTTGTGCTCCGCGATGGCGTCGAGCATCACGCCCGGCTCGAAGCGGAACGCGAGCACGAGCGGCGCCGCACAGATGAACGCGGCGGCGATATGGCCCACGAGACCCGTGATGTGAAAGAGCGGCGCGAGGCCGAGAATGGGCGCACCCTCGCGCAAGCCGATCCAGTCGCGGTACACCTGTGCATTGAACGCGACGTTGCCGTGCGTGTTCATCGCGCCCTTGGGCACGCCCGTGGTGCCCGAGGTGTAGACGAGCATGGCGACGTCGTCGCTGCGCAATTCGACGGCGGGTGGCTTGCGCGAGCGACAGGCGGCGATTACGGTGCTGAGGTCTTCGGCGTCGGGTTGGTTCGCCGTTGCCGCCATGGCCGCCGTCGCGTTCGAACGCGTCATGCCCGCGAAAAGCCGTTCGTCGTCGCGGCTCTGATAGTCGAGCGCCGAGGTGGTCATCACGATCGGCTTGACGCTCAGCTCGCCACTTGCGGCGCGTTCGGTCGCGAGGCGTGCCTCTTCGGCGAGCAAAGGCCGCACCACCTCCTCATGCAGCGATGCATGGCAGACCAGCGCACGCGCGCCGGAATCCGCCAGCAGCACGCGCAACTCGCGCGCGCGGTTCATCGGATTGATGGGCACCGCAATCGCCCCGATCTTCCACGCCGCCACGAGCGCAATGACGAACTGCGGCGCGTTCTGCAGATAGATAGCGATGCGATCGCCGCGCGCGCAGCCGCGTTCGAGCCATGCGCAGGCCAGCGCGTCGGATTGGGCATCGAGCTCGGCATAGGTGAGCACGCCGTCGAAATAGAGCAGCGCTGCGCGCTGCGGCGCTCGCTCGACCGCGGCGCGAAACAGGCTCAGCGCGTCGGCGTAGTGCTGCGAGATGGTTGCTGTATGGCCGGGCGCATAGTGCGCCAGCCATGGTTTGCTTTCATAGGGCGTCATGTGCGTTCCGGCAGTCACGCCCCCCGTGCGCTCGCGATGCAATGTGTGGATGAACAGAGCGCACACCCGGGCGAGAGAATAAATTGCACGAGCGTGCGCAAAAAAGCAACCGGAAAATCTGGCGAATGAGGGGCGATGATTCGCGGTGCATATGCACGCCGTCACCCGGGCGCACCGTCCCGGTCGGGACGAGCGGCACATATCGACACCGACGATATGCCCCGCCGTCGCGTCATCACGGCTTTCGGGCTTCGAGCGTCTGCGCGATTGCCAGCATGGCCCCGTGCAATGCATCCGCGGTTTCCAGCGGCGTGTGCGTGACCGCACCGCCCGAGGCGCTCGTCGGGCGCTGCGCCTGGTCAGGCTCGGACGAGAACTTGACGATCGTGAGGCGTGCGCGTGGATCGACGAGAATGGCCTGACCGAAGCGGCCACCGGCAGCGACCGATCCATCGCCGTCGTTGAGCTGGTACCAGTAGTCGTGGTAGCTGTAGCCGGGGCGGCCGGGCGCAAGATTGCCACGCGCGAATGCCGCCGCGTTCTGCGTCGGTTTCAACGCAAGGCGAGTCGCTGCCGCTGGAAACGGTGCGATGTCACCCGCCTCACTCCTGCGCACCATCTCGCCGAAGCGTGCCGCGTCGCGCAGCGTGGTGTTCAAGCCGCCGCTGGCCATCTCCGTGCCCGTGCGATCCACGACGACGTCGCCGTCATCGCTAGCGATCTTTTGCCAGATCATGCGTGCAACCCGCTTGCTCCACGATTCGCCGGTGACGCGCCTTATCGCCCAGGCCACGGCCTCCGGCGAGCCATTCTGGTAGTACCACACGCGCCCGTTGTCCGCTTCGGGGGCTTTCTGAGCCACCTTGAGGAAGCCATAGATGCTGTCGGGGGTGCCACCTGGCCGCGGCACGATGCCGATGGCGCCAAAGAGACCCAGATCGGGCGGCAGGGCCGCGGGGTAGCGAATGGCCACCTCCATGTCGAGATTCTGCTGCAGTGTCGCGTCGCCGAACGGCGTCCCCGCCAGCTCCGGCACGTAGGTCGAGAGCGGCGCGTCCGGGTCGAGCTTTCCCTCGGCGATCAACTGCGCTGCGACCAGTCCCGTCACCGATTTCGTCATCGACGCCCACGCATGCGTCTGATGTGGACCATAGCCATCGAAATAGCGCTCCATCACAATGCGCCCGTCGCGAACGACGATGAAGCCATCGGTGCGCGTGCGGCGCAGATAGTCCGCGAGCGTGAGCGTGGTGCCGTCTACCGTGAATTGCACCGCGTCGGGATCGAGCTTCGGACCATCGGGCAAGGGCAACGGGTCGCGCGCACGGTCTACATTGGCAGTGGGGATCAGCATGCGCGTGTTGCGCAACGACCAGCGAAGGTAGGGATAGCGCAGCGAATTTGCGCGGTTGGTGAGCGCGCCGTCGGGCGGCGGAAAGCCCTGCATGACGCTCGCTTCGGCGTCGGCGAGCGTGCCGGCGGTTTGCGCGCGCACTGCTATGGGCAGTGCCAGGCTCGCGCACATCAATGCGGTGACAAGAAACGCGTGGGTCGATCGGGTTACAGGATCGTTGCGTCGATTCATGACAGTGTGTTCCTCGAAATCGGTGTGGCCCGCGTCGTCTACAGCGACGCCCCGGAGACACGAATGCGGTTCTCTACGTGAATGACGCCGTCCACCTGCCTCGCTGCGTCGCCGGCAAGCGGAATCTGCTCGCTGTCGGATACGGATCCGGAGAGCGTAATCTGGCCGTCGCGCGCCTTCACGAGAATGCGCGCGGCATTCAGCCCACGAGTGCGCGCCAGCCTGCTGGCAACGCGATGCGCGAGCTTCCGGTCGGTGGCTTTTGCCGACGACGGTGCGCTCGCGGCCGCCACGCTGCCCGTTGCCGCGCCCTGAGTTTGTGCGAAGGCGTGAGTCGTGAGCGTAAGGAGCATGGCCACGACAACCGTTCGCGTAATTCGATATGAGGCGTTCATGATGTTCAATGAGTCCATCAAAAGGGAAAAGAGAGAGGCGGGGCCTAGAAACGCGTCATGACGCCAAGCGACACGCCGGTCGTCGATCGCGTACCGGCTGCCGTGCCGAGCGCGGCGATATTCGACGGATCGAAGCGGTACGCACCCGAAAAGCCGTTGTAGTCGGCTTCGGCATAGAGTTCGGTGCGCTTCGACAGAAGGTATTCGGCGATCGCGTAGGTGGTGATCTTGTGGCCGCTCGCGGACTGCGCATTGCGGAGGTGGCTGGCGATGTCGTCGTAGAACGCCGCCGTGAACTGCAGCGACGCTGCCGGAACCAATACGACACCGCCACCCGGAATATGGTCGCGCCGGTTCGGCGCGGCGGCATTCGCCGCCGTCACCTCGAGGTCCGCGTAGCTCAGATAGAGGCGCGCGGGCCCGACCTGCAAGGAGCCGCCGGTCTGAAATGTCTGCGCCCACTGCGTTGCGGTGGCGTTCCAGGTCTTCTGGTACGAAGCGCCGCCGAACGCCGGCCCCCACTGATACATCGCCGCACCAGAATAGTTGGTGCCTGCCCGGGTGTTGCCTGCAACGCCGCCTGGCGAGTAGCTCGCACCGAAGCGAAAGCCGCCGGCCTGGCCGAGATATTTGATGGTGTTGTTGAACCGCGAATCGAGCGTGAAGTAGTTCGCGTCGAACACCACACCAGGCTCGATCGCGAGCGACTGACCCTGGCCGCCGGCCGGATCGATCAGAATCGAGAAGTCTTCGTTGGCGTTGAGCTGCCGGCCGAACGTGAGCCGGCCGAAATCGCCTTTGAGCCCTACGAACGCCGCTTGCGAGAATAGCGTCCCTGCATTCTTCAACGCACCGGTGCCGCTATTGAAAGCGCCTTCGAGCTTGAAGATCGCCTGAAGGTCGCCGCCCAGATCCTCCTTGCCGAAGAAGCCGAACTGGTTGCCGGCGACGATGTTGTTGTTGAAGCCAACGGTAGCGCCACCCTTTTGCCCATTCGTCCAGCGCATGCCGCCTCCAATGTCACCATACAGCGTGACAGTCGATTGCGCGTAAGACGTGAGCGGAAGCACGCCGCCGATCAGGGTGGCCATCAAAATCCTTTTCATGTGTCTCCTTGATAGTTCTATATTTTATTTGCATTGCTAATTATTTATGGAGCGACACCTCACGAAGCGATACATCGATCGCGGCTAACCGGGATCGGCGAGCGTCTGATTCACCCCCGTGTCCGACGTCGAGCCCGCGAGCCTGATGGACGATCGCTGCGGGTCCAGACAGAACGCGCAGAGCGCGCCGCAGCCGAGTAATACGAAGCCGCACACGGAGCATGCGGTTTCAAATCCCTGCGCCGTCGAGCCTCCGGCCTGGTCGATGAGCATGCCCGTGACGACCGGCGCCGCGAGACCCGCGAGCGACGAGAATCCGTTGCTCAGCGCGAGGATGCCGCCTCGTTGCGAATCGGGTGTCACCTCGCCGAGCATCGCGGGTCCGACCGAGTACGTCACGAGCGTCATGCCGCTGCCGAGCGTGAGCAGCACGAACTTCGCGAGCGGCGGCAGGCCGGGCAGTGCGAGCGCCGAGATCAGCATCCCAGCGACGGCGAGCGTTGCCGCAACGAAAGCCCCTCGACCGAGCCTTGACGGCACGCCACGCGCCAGCAGCCGCTGCGAGAGCGCCGCAAGCCCGAGGCTCAGCGGTGCCGTGATCGCGACGAACAAGGCGAACATGCGTCCGGCGGCATGCGCCTCGTAGCCCATGCCGAGCTGCAGCCACGTCGGAATCCAGGTCAGCGTCATGGCGAGAATCCAGTTCGCAGCAAAGTGCCCGGCAAAGGTGCCGAGCACGGTCCGGTCGGTCAGCAACAGGGCATACGGGACGCGTGCCCGGCGCGCAGCAGGCGCACGCGTGGTCAGGGCGCCTTCCGCACCGAAGGCAAGCCAGGCAACACACCAGAGCGCGCCAAGCGCGGCCAGCACGAGGAAGTTCGCGCGCCAGCCCCAGTGCGCGCTGACGACCGGTATGCCGAGTCCCGCCACGAGCAGCCCGAGCGCGCTTCCCTGGTGGAGCACGGCAACCGGCAGATTGCGCTTCGCATCGGGAAACCACTTGTAGAGCGCATGCACCGCGACTGGCGAGGCGGGCCCTTCGCTCGCGCCAAGCAGCACGCGGCAGGCGAGGATGCTCCAGATCGATCCGGCAAGCAGCATCGGCAATTGCAGTGCGGTCCACGCCGCGGCCATTGCGAGCAGCAGCCATTTCGTCGATGCCCGGTTTGCCATCAGACCGCCGAGCACCGCTGAAATCGAGAACAGCCAGTTCAGGCTGCCGCCGATCACGCCGAACTGCGTCGACGTGAGATGAAGCTCCCGCATCATCGGTACCGAGACGAGTCCCAGTACCACCTTGTCCAGGAAATTCACGAGCATCATCAGGGCGAGCATGGCCGCGATGGACCATGCGCGAACCGGGCTGTACGAGGGGTCGTCGATTTTCGCCGTATCTGTCACCGTATCTGTCTCCGTGGTTGTCGTTCTGGTCGTACCTTATCTTTCGTGCTCGCCGAGCATCGGGACGTTGTCGTCGCCGTCGGGCAGCCCGAGTGAGAACTTCACCGGAAAGCGGCATGCGACCGTCTGGTCGGCGGCGATCTCGCGCACCATCCCGCGCGCCTGCACATGAGGGTCCTCGAACAGTTCGTGTGCGTCGAGCACGGGCGACACGGGCAGGTCGAAACGCTGCAGCGTCGCGATCCATTGCGCGAGCGGACGCGTCGCAAAGATGCGAGCGAGCAGCGTGTTGACCTCCTGCTTGTGCCGCTGCCGCCCGGCGCGCGTTGCGAAGCGTTCGTCCATCAGCGCGGGAAAGTCGGCGCCGATCGCCTCGCACAGATTCAGCCAGAACTTGTTCTCGAGAATGCCGAGCGCGAGATGCCGGCCATCGCGTGTCTCGAAGAGATCGTTCTCCGGCATCACGCCCGGGGAGTCCAGCGGATGGTCGACGTACTCGCGCGACGCCCACGCGGCGGGTGTGGTCCATGCCATCACGCAGTCGTGGATCGAGACGTCCAGATGCTGGCCGCGCCCGCTCGCTCGGGCGCTCAGAATGGCCGCGGTGAGCGCGAGCGCGGCATGGCTCGACGCCGCATAGTCGGCGATCCGGATGCGCGGCCGCGTCACGCGGTCGTTGACCTGAACCGGAACCGACCAGAAGCCGCCCAGCGCCAGGTAGTTCAGGTCGTGGCCCGGCGCGTGCGCATAGGGGCCGGTCTGCCCGAAGCCCGAGATTGAGCACATGACGAGGCGCGGGTTCACCGCGGCGAGCGCCGCATAGTCGAGCCCGAGCCGCGCCATGACGCCGGGCCGGAAGCCCTCGACCAGCGCATCGGCTTCGCGAATCAGTTCGATGAACGCTTGCTTGCCGGCCGGTGTTTTCAGGTCGAGCGCCACCGAGCGCTTGCCGCGATTGAGCTGCGCGAACAGTACGGGGCTGAGCGTGCGTGTGGGGTCGCCGGCACCCGGGGGTTCGACCTTGACGACGTCGGCGCCGAGTTGCTTGAGCAGCGACGTCGCGTGGGGTCCCGGCAGTAGCTGGCTCACGTCGACAATCGTGACGTCTTTCAGGCAGGACCACTGCGGTTTCGTTTGCGCCATGGCTTGAGTCTCCTTATGCAGGTGTTGCCGGTTCAGCTCGTTGCCTGGGCGGGCTCGAGGATGGCGCGGGCGATCGTGTTGCGCTGGATTTCGCTCGTGCCGGTGAAGATGCGGAACATGCGCAGCTTGCGGAACGTCTGCTCGATCGGGTGGTGGCGCGTGACACCCACGTTGCCGTGGATCTGCACAGCCTTGTCGGCCACTTCGAAACAACGCTCCGAGACGAACAGCTTGCAGGCCGCCGCCTTGGCGCGCAGATCGGCGCCGGCATCGGCCAGCATCGCGGTCTGGGCAATCATGCTCTCGCAGGCCCAGAGCGCGGCGGCCATGTCGGCGAGCATGTGCTGGATCGCCTGGAAGCGCGCGATCGGGCCGCCGAACTGGCGGCGCGCGCGGGCGTAGTCCAGCGAGGCCTCGTAGGCCGACGTCGCGAGCCCGAGCATCGTCGGGCAATGCAGCAGGCGGTTCACGTTGATGCGCGACATGCCGAGCCGGAAGCCGTTGCCCTTGCCGCCGAATACGTTCGCAAGCGGCACGCGCACGCTGTCGAAGCGAATATCCGCGTCGATGTGCTGGCCCGACATCGGCACGTAGCGCTGCTCGACCGTCACACCGGGCAGGTCGAGGTCGACGAGCACGGCGGTGATCTCGGGCGGGCTCGTGCTTGTGTCGGTCACGCACATCAGAATCGCAAAGTCGGCGAACGGCGCGCCGCTGATGTAATGCTTCACGCCATTGATCACGAGTGCGTCGCCATCCAGGACGGCCGTGGTCGAGATGCTCTGCGCATCGGAGCCCGAATGCGGTTCGGTCAACGCGAAGCAGGTCGACTTCTCGCCGCGAATGACCGGCTTGAAATACCGCTCGAGCTGTTCGGGCGTCGCGTATTTCAGCATGTTGCCCACGCGCGGCGGGCCGCCCAGGTCGCCCAGCACATGCGGGGCGAGCGCCGATCCTGAAGCGGCGAGGTCCGCCTTGAGCGCGCATTGCTCGAGGATCGAGAGCCCCTTGCCGCCAAGCGCAACCGGCAGGCAGGCCGCGTAGTAGCCGAGTTCGGCCGAGCGCCGCCACACCCGCTGCAGCGTCTCTTTCGGCCAGACGTCCTCGCTGCCGAGACCGAGCTCGCGTTCCATCGGCAGCAGTTCGTCGGCGACGAAGCGGCGGATGCCTTCGCGCGTTTCCATCAACGCGGGCCCGTTCAGGTGGTCGAACATAAGTTCTCCTGTGAATTCAGTTGACGCGCCGCGCGGCGCCTTGCCAGTACTGCTCGCGCACGAGCTTGCGGGCAATCTTGCCGCTCGCGTTCTTGGGCAGGCCAGCGACGAAGGCGACCGAGCGTGGCAGCTTGTAGTCGGCGAGCTGCGTGCGGCAGTGCGCGGCGAGCACCTCGGCCGTCGCCTCGCGCCCCGGCTTGAGCACGACCACGGCCTTGACGGCTTCGCCCCACTTGTCGTCGGGCACGCCGATCACGCAGGCTTCGAGCACGTCCGGGTGACGGTAGAGCGTCGCTTCGACCTCGGTCGGATAGACGTTGAAGCCGCCCGAAATGATCATGTCCTTGCGGCGATCGACCAGATAGATGAAGCCCTCTTCGTCGACGCGCGCGAGGTCGCCGGTGCGCAGCCAGCCATCGACGAGCGCCTCGGCCGTCAGCTCGGGCGCGCCCCAGTAGCCGTGGAAGACGTCGTCGCCGCGAATCACGATTTCACCGATCGTCTCGCCGCTCACCTCGCGACCCTGTTCGTCGACGACACAGACCTCGGTTTCGCCGAGAGGCCGTCCGCACGAAGCGAGCCGCGCGAGACGATTCGCGAGCGCGTCGGCGTGATCGGCAATGGACAGGCGCGTCACGCCCGAAGTCGATTCGCTCGCGCCATAGCCTTGCGAGAGCACCGGGCCAATGCGCGCCCACGCTTCTTCGATGCGCGCTGGCGCCATCGGGGCCGCGCCGTAGCCGAGCATCTTCAGGCTGCGCAGGTCGGCGTGGTCGAGCGCGGATTCGCCAAGCAGCATGTTGATCATGGCCGGCACCATGAAGGCATGCGTGATGGACAGGCGCGAGATATCGGCGATAAAGCGGGCCGGCTCGAACGTATCGAAGAGCACGAGCGTCGCGCCGTTGAACAGATAGGGCTGCATGAGCATGCCCGAGGCGTGCGTGACCGGGCCGATCAGCGCGAGGCGGTCGCCCGGGCGCGCCGGGCGGTCCATGCCGAGGACGATCTTGCGCAGCGACGCGAGGCGGTTGCCGTAGGTCTGCATGGCCGCCTTGATGCGTCCGGTCGACCCCGACGAAAAGTGCAGCACGGCCAGGTCGTCCGCGTGCGGGCGATAGTCGGGCGCGTGCGGACTCGCGCGTTCGATCAGCGTCTCGTAGCTGGCATACCCGGGGGCGTCGCCCATGATCGAGATGAACGTCTCGATCGAGGCGAAACCGGCGGTTTCCCGCGCGTAGGCGGTATACCCCGGGCCCGCGATCAGGACGCGCGGCGTGCAGTTCTCGACGACATCGGCGGCCTCATGCGCGGTGAAGCGCGGGTTCAGCGCAGCCTTGACGAGCCCGGCCTTGTACAGTGCGCATTCGATTTCGACCAGCTCCGTGCAGTTGCGTGATTGCACGGCGACGCGGTCGCCTTTTGCGAGGCCCAGTCCCAGCAGCGCGTTGGCGAGGCGCGTCGAGCGCTCGTCGAGTTGGCGAAAGCTCAGATGCCGGTCGTGGTGGATGACCGCCGTGCGGTCGCCCCAATAGCGCGCGGCGCGGCGCAGAAAGTAGGCAAAGCTCAATGCAGTGTCTCCTGGTTCATCGGTCTGACCGTAGTCTGTAAGATGTGAGGCATCACCTCAATGCCGTACCTGGCATAGGTGCATAACCAATGGGAATGACCTTGGAAACACGCGACCTCGACTATCTACTGGCCGTGCAGGAGCACGGTGGCATCGGCAAGGCAGCGGAGGCGCTCGGCATGAGCCAGCCGGCGCTCACGAAGGCGCTGCGGCGCGTGGAAGAGCAGGCCGGCTTGCCGCTCTTCGAACGCACCGTGAATGGCGTCACGCCGACGCCCGCCGGCACGCTCTTTCTTGCACGCGCGCGGCGTATCGCGCTTGAATACGACGACGCGCTAAAGGAGATGGAAGCGCTGCGCAGCGGCGAGCAGGGCTTGCTGCGGATCGGCTATTCGCCGACCGTGCCGGGCTCGCTCGTGCTCGGCGCGTGCCAGCAGCTGATGACCGAGCGGCCCGCGGCGAAGCTGCGGTTGCGCCGGCGGCTCGCGCGTGATCTCGGCGCACTGCTGTTCGCGGGCGAGCTGGACCTGATCGTCGCGCCACAGCTTGACAGCGCCGATGGCACCTGCGAGTTCGTCGAGCTCTTTCACGACAGCCTCGTCGTGCTGGCCGACGAGGGTCATCGGCTGCATCGCAAGCGTGGCCTCACGCTGGCCGACCTCGCCGACGAGCAGTGGCTGCTGCCCGCGCCGCACATACGGATTCGTCAGCAGGTCGACGAGGCGTTCCGGCAGCGCGGCCTCGCGGGGCCGAAGCTGCGCGTCGAGACGGACTTCGGGAGCAACTCGCTGCTTCACCTGCTGCGCGGCACGACGATGCTCTGCGTGGCCGGAACCGAGTCGCTGGGGGCGCTGCGGGGCTTGCGCGCATTGCGGCTGGGCACCGAGCAACTCGACCTGCGCCGGCAAGTGGGCATGACGTACCGGGCTGGCGCCTGGCTATCACCGCTTGCTCAGCGCCTGATCGCGGTGTTGCGGGAGCGGATGACATGAGGGTGGTGGAACGTCGGGACGCAGCGAAAGAAAGGTAGCGTTGCTAACCGCCGCGATCTCCACCGAGATACGCAGCAACCGCGTCCGTGACCGCGAGGCCGCCCAACTCCTCCGGCGATGCCAGACGCGCGGCAACAATCTCGCGATTATCAAGCCGCAGCTCAGGCAGGCAATCGAGGTGCAGCTCAAAGAAATGCACGCGGTCCCTGCGCCCGTCCCAGATCCCAAAGGTGCTGCCCGCGGCGACCAATGTGTACGACGAGAGACCAATCTCCTCATCCATTTCGCGCCGCGCCGCCGCATCCGGCGCCTCACCGGGCCGGACACTCCCACCGGGAAAATTCCACTCGGCCCGGTACGACGACTTCAACAGCAACAGCGCCTGCCCGACGTAGATTGCGACTAGCGCACCCTCATGGCGAGGCCGTCGAAGTCGCCACCAGACGCGAGCAAGCGGGAATGCAAGACGAAGCGCCACGCGCCAGACAGCGTTGATAAGCATGGCCAGCCGCGTTCGCTCAAGACTCGGCATGAGCTCTCCCCTTTCGTTTCGTGATCAAAGTATCTTCCGGCTCATACGCGTTCATGTGACAAACCACGTTGTTCAATCCGCGGCACCGCGCGCCGCGGACTCCCCATCGCCCGCCCCGGTCCGATCGACATCCGGACTCCGAACCAACGCACTGCCGCCCCGCGCACACGCTTGCCTCACCCGCTCGCGCAGCCACCGGTTGCCGGGCTCGTTGCCGGTACGCTCGTGCCAATAGAGATTCAGGCTCACGGGCGGCAGATCGAGCGGCATCGGCAGGACGCGGTTGCCGAGCGGCGCATTGATGAGCCGCGCATAGCGTTCCACCATCGTCAGCAGCAGATCGCTCTGCGCGGCCACGAGGCTTGCCGCCAGGTAGTGCTGGCAGCGGTGCACCACGTTGCGCGAAAGCCCCACGCGCTCGAGCGCGAGATCCTCCACCGAGATGCCGCGCCGCCGCGACGTGACCGCGATGTGCTGCGCGTCGAGGTAGCGCTGCGCCGTGAGCTCGCCGCGGAACTGCGGCCCCACCACCACGCACAGGGGCTCGCTCAGGAGCTGGCATTGGTTCAGCTCCGCGTCGGCGGGCCGGGCGATCTCGATGGCCAGATCGATCTGCCCCGCCGCCATTTCGAGCTTGAGCTCGGCCCAGCGCACGCCGCCGCTGCGCACCCGTGCCAGCGGCGCACGCGCGCGCAGATCGGCGACGATGGCGGGCAGCAGCATCGGCTCCAGTTGCTCGGGCATGCTCAGCGTGAAGCAGCGGGCGTCGCGGTCGGGATCGAATTCGCGCAGGCGCCCCACGCTGTCCTGCAGCAGGCCGAGCGCTTCGGTAATCGCGGGGGCGAGCCGCCGCGCCTCGGGCGTGGGCGCCACGCCGCGGCCCTCGCGCACGAACAGCGGGTCGCCGATCTGCTCGCGCAGGCGCGCGAGCGCATGGCTGATCGCCGACTGGCTCAGGTGCAGGATGGCCGCCGCGCGCGTGAGATTGCGTTCGCGGTAAACCGCCTCGAATACCCGGAAGAGGTTCAGATCGATGCGGTCCGCAGCGGGCCATTCATGCTGTCTGTTCATGTCGCCTGCCCTGGTCCTGGTCGTAGCTGGTCGTGTCTCGTGGGGCCGCCGGTGTCCTCGCGCTTTGCCTCGTTGCGTAAAGGCTCGCAGGCACGGCATCGCACCGGCGGGCGGGGCAAACGCGGGGAAAAGCCGGCCCAATCGGCGCGCCACCCCAATCATGCACATTATTCATGGTTTGCAATGAAAAACCATCAGTTCCAGCCCGCGTGCGCGCCCCTTTAAGATGCCCGGGCAGCCTTTGAACGCCGGTGAAACCGCGAGACATCCGATGAGCGAACGCGAGTATCTGGACAACCTGCAGCGCCTCTGGGCGCAGGCGTGGCCCGCGCACGCGCCGCGCGAGCCGCAGTATCCGCTCGGGCAGCGGCCCTTGACGGCGTATCTGCGCGAATGGGCGCGCCGCGCGCCCGAGCGCCCCGCCCTGCACTTCTACGGCCGCACGCTGAGCTACGGCGAGCTCGACGCCTTGAGCGAGCGCTGCGCCGCGCTGCTCGCGGCGCTCGGCGTCAAGCCCGGCGACCGCGTGGCCGTCTTCATGCCGAACTGCCCGCAAATGCACGTGGCGTTCTATGGGATTCTCAAGCTCGGCGCCGTGCATGCGCCCGTGAGTCCGCTCTCGAAGGCGCTGGAGCTTGGCTATCAGCTCAAGGACAGCGGCGCGCAAGTCGTGATCTGCGCCGATCTACTGTTGCCCATCGTCGAGCAGGTCCGCAGCGAATGCGCGTTGCGCGAGGTGATCGCCACGAGCGTGGGCGAGATGTGCGGCGACAAACGTGGTCACAACTATGGTGACAAACGTGATCACAACCGTGGCGAGATACGTGGCGACCCGTCGCCGGATGCCGCCCCCCTGCCCGTGCCGCTCCCCGATGTCGTGCTCGCACCGAAAGTGGCGAGCGCAAACGCCATCGACTTTCTGCCCGCGCTCGTTGCCACGCGCGGCGCCGCGCCCGCGCATGAGCCGCAACTGGGCGACATCGCCGCGCTCAACTACACGGGCGGCACGACCGGCTTGCCCAAGGGCTGCATCCACACCCACGGCGACATGCTTTACACCTGCGCGAGCTTCATGCCGGTGGCGCTGCAAGCGGGCGAGGACGCGGTGTTCCTCAACTTCCTGCCCGAATTCTGGATCGCCGGCGAGAACGCCGGGCTGCTCTTTCCCGTGTTCGCGGGCGCCGCGCTCGTGCTGCTCGCGCGCTGGGACCCGCTAGCGTGGATGAGCGCGGTGCAGCACTACCGCGTGAGCCATTGCGGCATGCTCGTCGACAGCATCGCCGAGGTGCTGGACCATGCGCGCGTGCGCGACTTCGACTACACGTCGCTGCGCCAGGTGGGCGCGATCTCGTTCATCAAGAAGCTCACGCGCGAATACCGGCTCCGCTGGCGCGCGCTCACGGGCTGCACGCTCTATGAATTCAGCTACGGCATGACCGAGACGCACACGTGCGACACCTTCACGCTCGGCCTGCAGGACGACGACCGCGATCTGCGCGCGCAGCCCACCTTCGTGGGCCTGCCGGTGCCGGGCACCGAGCTCAAGATCTGCGACTTCGCGAGCGGCGCGCTGCTGCCGCCCGGCACGGAGGGCGAGCTGTGCGTGCGCTCGCCTTCGCTTTTCAAGGGCTACTGGCAGCGCGCGCAGGCGAGCGCCGAGGCGCTGCGTGACGGCTGGCTCCATACGGGCGACCTCGCCGTGATCACCGAAGAAGGCTTCATCCGCTATCTGGGCCGGCGCAAGGAGATGCTCAAGGTGAACGGCATGAGCGTCTTTCCGAGCGAGCTCGAGGCGCTGCTCGGCCAGCATCCCGCGATTCTCGGCAGCGCCGTGGTCGGGCGGCCCGATGCGGCGCGCGGCCAGCAGCCGGTGGCCTTCGTCGTGCTCAAGCCAGGCAGCGGCACGCAAGCGGACGAGCTCGCCGACTGGTGCCGCGAGTCGATGGCGGTCTACAAGGTGCCGGAAATCCGCGTGATCGACGCATTGCCGATGACCGCGACCGGCAAGGTCAGAAAACAGGAACTGGACAAGCTGCTGTGACGACATCCACCGTGAATCCGATCGGGACGCTCCTGATCGCCAACCGTGGCGAGATCGCCATCCGCATCGCCCGCGCCGCCGCCGAGGCGGGCATGCGCAGCGTGGCCGTCTACGCCGAAGACGATGCCCACGCGCTGCACGTGCGCCGCGCCGACCTTGCCGTGCCGCTCACCGGACGCGGCGTGGCGGCCTACCTCGACATGGACGCGTTGATCGCCGCGGCCCGCGCGCACGGCTGCGACGCGGTGCATCCCGGCTACGGCTTCCTGAGCGAGCGCGCCGACTTCGCCCAGCGTTGCGAAGACGCGGGCCTGCGCTTCGTCGGCCCTGCGCCCGACGTCCTGCGCATCTTCGGCGACAAGGCCCGCGCGCGCGAGCTGGCCGCGCGCTGCGGCGTGCCACTCGCGGCGGGCACGAACCACGCGACCACGCTTGACGAAGCGCGCGCGTTTCTGGCCGATCACGGCGCCATCATGGTCAAGGCACTCGCGGGCGGCGGCGGACGCGGCATGCGCGCGGTACGCGACGCGGCCAGTCTCGAAGCAGCCTTCGCGCGCTGCGAGTCCGAGGCGCGCGCCGCATTCGGCAATGGGGCGCTGTATGTGGAGCGTCTGATCGAGCACGCGCGCCACGTGGAGGTGCAGATACTCGGCGACGGCGCGCAGGTCGCCCATCTCTGGGAGCGCGATTGCAGCCTGCAGCGGCGCCACCAGAAGGTGATCGAAATCGCGCCCGCGCCGGGCCTCGCCACCGCGCTGCGCCGCGCGATCATCGAGGCCGCGCTCACGCTCGCGCGCGCCGTGAACTATCGCGGCATCGGCACGTTCGAGTTTCTGGTCGATACCGTGCGCGGCGACTTCGTGTTCATGGAGGCGAACCCGCGCGTGCAGGTCGAGCACTGCGTGACCGAGGCGGTCACGGGCGTCGATCTGGTGCGCACGCAACTGGCTCTCGCGCAAGGCGCGACGCTCGCCGGGCTCAGGCTTCAGGAGCCGCCGCACCCGCGCGGATACGCCGTACAGGCACGCGTCAATCTGGAGACGATGCAGGCCGACGGCAGCGCGCGCGCGGCGGGCGGCATTCTGAGCGCCTGGGAGCCCCCGAGCGGCGCGGGCCTGCGCGTGGACGGCTATGGCTACGCAGGTTACGCCACGAGCCCGAGCTACGACTCGCTGATCGCCAAGCTCATCGCGCACGCGGACGACTTCGCCGGCGCGCTGCGGCGGGCTTCACGCGGGCTGTGCGAGTTCCGTCTCGAAGGCGTGGCGAGCAATATCGGCTTTCTGCTGAACCTGTTGCAGCGCCCCGAGCTGCCGGGCTACGAAGTCGATACGCGCTTCATCGAGCGTCATATCGGCGAGCTGCTCGAGTCGCGGAACGACGCGCATCGACAACTGTTCTTCACCGCGGATGCCGCACCGCCCACTCCGGCGCACACGGCAGGCACGCCGCACCATGACGCCCCGCCTGGCTGCGTGCCGCTCACGGCACCCAGCCAGGGCGTGCTCGTGAGCCTCGACGTGCAGTTGGGCGACGCGCTCGCCATCGGCCAGCCGATCGCCGTGCTCGAAGCCATGAAGATGGAGTTCGTGGTGCAGGCCGCGCAAAGCGGCATCGTGCGCGCGCTCGCCAGCGAGCCGGGCGGCACCGTCTACGAAGGCGCACCGCTCGTCTTCATCGAGCCCGCCGAAGTCGCGGCGGCGCAGATCGAGACGGAAGCGAGCCGCGATCTCGCGCATATTCGCGCCGATCTCGCTGAAGTCCTGGAGCGCCACGCAATCACCCGCGACGAGCGCCGCCCGCACGCGGTGGAGCGGCGCCGCAAGACGGGCCAGCGCACGGCGCGCGAGAACCTCGACGATCTGCTCGATGCAGAGAGCTTCGTCGAATACGGTGCGCTCGCGCTCGCGGCGCAACGCGGGCGGCGCCCGCTCGACGATCTCATCGCACAGAGCCCCGCCGACGGCCTGATCGCGGGCCTCGGCACCGTGAACGCGGCGCACTTTGGCGCGCAGGCCGCGCGCTGCATGGCCATCGCCTACGACTACACCGTGTTCGCGGGCACGCAGGGCATGATGAGCCACAAGAAGACCGACCGCATGCTGCAGCTCGCCGAGCAGTGGCGCCTGCCGCTCGTGCTGTTCGCGGAAGGCGGCGGCGGCCGCCCCGGCGACACCGACCACGTGGGCGTGGCCGGCCTCGACTGCCGCACCTTCGCGAGCATGGCGCGGCTCTCGGGCCAGGTGCCGCTGGTGGGCGTGGTCTCGGGCCGCTGCTTCGCGGGCAACGCGGCGCTGCTCGGCTGCTGCGACGTCATCATCGCCACGCGCAACGCGAGCATCGGTATGGCGGGACCGGCGATGATCGAAGGCGGCGGCCTCGGCAAGTTCACGCCCGAGGAAGTGGGCCCGGCGAGCGTGCAGGCGCCCAATGGCGTGATCGACGTGCTCGTGGACGACGAAGCGCACGCCGTGCGCGTGGCGAAGCAATATCTCGCGTATTTTCAGGGGCCGCTCGAGAACTGGACCTGCGCCGACCAGCGCCTCCTGCGCGAAGCGATCCCTGAGAATCGCCTGCGCGTGTACGACATTCGCCGCGTAATCGAGGCGCTGGCCGACAGCGGCTCGGTGCTCGAACTGCGCCGCGCGTTCGCGCCCGGCCTCATCACCGCGTTCGTGCGCATCGAGGGAAAACCGTTCGGCTTGCTTGCCAATAACCCGATGCACCTGGGCGGCGCGATCGACGCCCAGGCCGGCGACAAGGCCGCGCGCTTCATGCAGCTATGCGATACGTTCGGCATTCCGCTCGTTTCGCTGTGCGACACCCCGGGCTTCATGGTGGGCCCCGACTCGGAAAAGCAGGCCACGGTGCGCCACGTTTCGCGCATGTTCGTCGCGGGCGCGAGCCTGCGCGTGCCGTTCTTCACGGTCGTGCTGCGCAAGGGCTATGGCCTCGGCGCGCAGGCGATGGCGGCAGGCAGTTTTCACGCGCCGCTCTTCACGATCGCCTGGCCGAGCGGCGAGTTCGGCGCGATGGGCCTCGAAGGCGCGGTGCGCCTTGGCTATGCGAAGGAACTGGCCGCCATCGAGGACCCGGCTGAGCGCGAGGCGCTGTTCGAGCGCATGGTCGCGGACGCGTATCGCAACGGCAAGGCCATCAACATGGCAAGCTTCCTCGAAATCGACGGCGTGATCGACCCGGCTGAAACGCGCCGCTGGCTCATACGCGGGCTCAATGCGAGCCATGGCCACGCGCCGCAAGAAGGCGCGCGCGCGCGGCGGCGTTTCGTCGATACGTGGTGACACGCCCAGTTAAACCAGATTGAATCAGGAGCAGACGTGAATACAGGAATTGCCGAAAGTGGCGCACTGGTGGAAATCGCCATCGCGGACGGCGTCGCCGACGTGCGCCTGAACCGCGCGGACAAGATGAACGCGCTGAGCCCCGCCATGTTCGACGCGCTGATCGCGGCGGGCGAACGGCTCGCCAACGAGGCCGATCTGCGCGCGGTCGTGCTGTCGGGCAACGGCAAGGCGTTCTGCGCGGGCCTCGATCTGGAGAGCATGGGCGCCCTCGCGCAAACGGCCCGCGAGAAGCCGCTGGCGCAGCGCACGCATGGCATCAGCAACGATTTCCAGTTCATCTGCACGCTATGGCGCGAGCTGCCGGTGCCCGTGATCGCGGCGCTGCACGGCGTGGCCTTCGGCGCCGGGCTGCAGCTCGCGCTGGGCGCCGACCTGCGCTACGCGGCGCCCGATGCTCGCCTTTCGGTGATGGAAATGAAATGGGGTCTCGTGCCCGACATGGGCGGCATGGTGCTCACGCGCGACCTCGTGCGCGATGACCGCTTGCGCGAATTGATCTACACCGCGCGCATCGTATCGGCCGCGGAAGCCGTCGAGCGCGGCCTCGCGACGCGCGTGGCCGACGATCCGCTCGCACTCGCGCTCGCCACCGCGCGTGAAATCGCGCAGAAGAGCCCCGACGCGATTCGCGCCGCGAAGCGTCTGCTCCAGGTCGCCGCGCGCGGCGACGCGGCGGCCACGTTGATCGCCGAAGCCGTGGAGCAGGACGCGCTGATCGGCGGCGCGAACCAGCGCGAAGCCGTCGCGGCGAATCTGGAGAAGCGCGCGCCACGCTTCGTGCCGGCATCGCCGCGCCAGAAGCGCTAATGCCGTCGCGCGCGTCGCAAAGGCCTGCGCGAGCGCAACGCCCTCACTGCCGTTCGAATACGCGGGCCCTTACGCGGCCTGCGCCTCTTCGCTCGTGGGCACGACACTGCGGTCCGACTCCGGCAATACGTTCACGGGCCGGTGGATATCGTGCGTGACGAATCCCTGCTCCCGGCTCGGCACCGCGAACCACTCCGGATGCGCAAACGACGCGCGGATGTCTTCGAGCCCGCTCGCCCAGTGCTCCTCCATCGTGTCGACGCTGAACTCATAGTCCTTGTAGTGGCCTTCATACGGCTTGTTCTTGTAGATCAGATGCACCACGTTGATCGCAGAGCCGTCGGCCACGCGCTCGGCCAGCTTGAAGAGCGGATCGCTGCGGCGCGCCTCGGCCGGCACGTGCTCGAGCAGCTCCTTGATGAAGCGCGCATGCTTTTGCCGGTCGGCCAGCATGTTGGTGATGGCGCGCGTGCGGCTCGAATACTGAATGTCCTTGGCGCGCTCGGCCACGTCGAGGAAGTCGGCGGGCGCGTTGCCGCTGGCGCTCCATAGATCGACCTGGAACACCAGCGTGTCCTTGTGATCCGCATCGCGCAGCACTTCCGTGAGCGGCGTGTTCGAAACGAGGCCGCCGTCCCAGTAGTACTCGCCGTCGATCTCCACCGCCGGAAAGCCCGGCGGCAACGCGCCCGACGCCATGAAGTGCTCGGGCTCGAGACGCATCTTCGTGTTGTCGAAGTAGACGAGATTGCCGCTGCTCACGTTCACGGCGCCCACCGAGACGCGGATCGGGCCGTCGTTGATGCGCTCGAAATCGGCGAAACGCTGCAACGTCGCTTTCAAGGCGGCCGTGTCGTAGTAGCTCACCGCGCTGGGCGGCGTCTTGTGCCAGCCCGCCACCGGCAGCGGCATGCGCGGCGCGAAAAAGCCGGGCTGCCCCTCGGTGAGCGCGCGGCCCGCGGCCCACATGCTGGCCCAGCGGCGCGCGAAGTCGTGCTGGCCGATAAGCGGCAAGGCAAGCGAACCGAGATTGCCGAACCAGTCGAGCGGATGGCAGATCGACTCCCAGAAACCGCGCAGCGCCGCTACGCGATGCTCCGGCGCGTTGCCCGCGATGATCGCCGTATTGAGCGCGCCAATCGACACGCCCGCGATCCGGTGCGGCTCGACGCCGGCCTGCGCGAGTCCCTCGAACACGCCGGACTGGTAAGACCCGAGCGCGCCGCCGCCCTGCAGGACCAGCGCGATTTCGTCGTAGCGCGGCAGCTCGAACGGCTTGTGCGCATGGCGGGCGGTTGTATTGCTGCTGCGCATACGTGCTCCCTCAGTGGCTTAGTGCATCGACCAGCCGTGCGTGACCAGCACGGACTGGCCCGTCAAGGCGTTGGACTCGAAGCCCGCCAGGAAGGCGACGGTGTTGGCGACGTCGTCGAGCGACGTGAACTCACCGTCGACCGTGTCCTTGAGCATCACGTTCTTCACGACGTCCGCTTCCGAGATGCCCAGCGCCTTCGCCTGCTCGGGAATCTGCTTGTCGACGAGCGGCGTGCGCACGAAGCCCGGGCACACGACGTTCGCGCGCACGCCGCGCGGCCCGCCCTCCTTCGCCACCACGCGCGCGAGGCCCAGCAGGCCGTGCTTCGCGGTCACATAGGCGGCCTTGAGCTTCGAGGCCTCGTGCGAGTGCACCGAGCCCATATAGACGATCGAGCCGCCCTTGCCACTGCCGTACATATGCTTGAGCACGGCCTTGGTGGTCAGAAACGCGCCGTCCAGATGGATCGCGAGCATCTTCCTCCAGTCGGAGAACGCGAACTCGTCGACGGGGCTGATGATCTGGATGCCCGCGTTCGACACCAGCACGTCGATGCCGCCAAACACCTTCGCGGCTTCCTCGATGCCCGCGTTCACGGCTTCCTCGTTGGTGACGTCCATGGCCACGGCCAGCGCCTTGCCGCCCGCCGCCACGATGCTGTCGGCCACCTTGCCGGCATTCGCGAGGTTCAGGTCGGCAATCACGACCGCCGCGCCCTGGCTCGCAAACGACCGAGCGCAATGCTCGCCAATCCCGCTCGCTGCGCCAGTAATCACAGCCACCTTGTTCTTCAAAGACATAAGTAATCCTTAGTTGCTAAATCAAAAATCAGACGAGCTCTGCTTCGGTTTCGCTCTGGCGAGCCGGGGTTTCGGCGAGATAGTCGTAGGCGACTTCGCCGATATCGAGCGTGAGGTCGGCGATCACATGACGCGCGCCCACCACCCGGCGCACCGGCAGATCCGCCACGGGCGCGAGTGCATGCGGATGCAGCTCGAGCGCGGCCGGGCCGCTCCACGCGCCATGCACCGTCACGTCGCGCAAGTAGAAGCGCACCAGCTCGCAAACGCGCGCCGTGCCGTCCACGTGCGGCAGCACCTTGAGCAGATAGTTGGGCGTGTCGGCGAGCTTGCGGCGCTCGTCTTCGCTATTGAGCACGAGGTGCTTGTAGCCCATCGTGCCCGTGGCCACGCGCTGCGTGCCGTAGTCGAGCGTGCCGAGCAGCGTGTCGTTGCCGTCCACGGCAAGCACCGGGCGCGCGAGCTTCTTCGGAAAGCCCCAGATCTCGCGGCCACCCGCAATGGGGCCTTCGTCGTCGAGATACATGGCATGCGTGTAGTTCGCGAGCCGGCCTTGCGGGTCGCGCACCGTCACCACCTGGCCGCTCTCCGTGTAGTCGCCAAAGCCCGACGAGTCCGGCATGCGGATGAACTCGTAGTGGACCAGATTGTTCTCCGGCTTCAGCGGCTCCGGCACGATGGCGCGCAGCGCGTCCGGGTCGGTCTCATAGGAGATGATGAAATATTCGCGCTTGACGAAGCGAAACGGCGGCCGCGGATACGCGGGATTGTGAACGGGCATCGCGAACGCTTCGCGGCGGATTCTTTCCAGGTCCATACTGTCCTCATGACTGAGCTGCGGTAATACGTCGCGACTAATCATAGAGGCGATTGAATCGTTGGGTGGTATTCGATACGAATAAACACCGTTGCGATTTTGTTAAATAAGAGGCTGTTTGAAAGTATTTGCGGGATTATTATTAATATTTACAAAAAATCACAAATTTGCATTGTTGCGTTATTCGGTTTTATTTATTGCCTGTTTTATCGCGTTGAGTGCCTGAAGGCCGGAAGCGCGTGCCCGCCGCATCGATCTGGTGCGCGCCAAATAGCACGCCTGCGCCGACCCTATCTGCGAACGGAAACGGCGAAGAGAATGGATGGAGATTGCAGCACAGCGTTTGCCTTTGAACAGGCGAACGCCGAATCGAATTTCGGCGGATTATAAATTCAGCGACAGATTCGTAGCCGTTGCACCAGCGCAATGCTTTATTTCCGGAAAGAGGAAAATCCGGGTATCGAAGATCACAACAATCTGTTGCAAGCGAGGCGTGTAATCAGGGCAATAAACCCTGCTTGCTAAAGCAGAGGACGATTCGCGCTCCAATCGACGCACTAAAGATGCGTGCGCAACATCGCAATCTGCTCGCGCCAGCGCGCGAGCACCTTCTCGCGCTCGTGCAAGCGGAACGTCACGCCGCTCAGCACCTCCGCATACTTCGCTCGATGCACGTCCACGCGCTCGATACGCAGGCGGAACACACTGAGGTCGAGCGCCGTCTGATGCTCGGCGACCAGGCTCGCGCGCGCGCGTATCTCCAGCACCGCGCCATCGTGAACCAGCGTCAGCGTGAGGCGCGCGTCGCGCAGCATGTTCTGCGCGGTGTGCGAGCGAGGCCACATCGCGACGAGCAGGTTCTGCGCGTCGACCGCCAGGACTTCGCCCACGCTCAATTGCGCGCCATGCGGCCAGCCATCGGCGCTCACGGTCGAGAGACGCATGGCCTCGTCGGCATGCGCCTCGAGGTGCTCGCCGTCCAGCGCGCTCACGAGTGCGGGTGGCAACGCGCAAGCGTCGTCTTGCTCGCCTGAGTGCTTGCCCTCTTGCGCGGGGTTGCGAGTATCGCTTCGATGCATCGGGTTCTCCTTGGGCACGTGCCGTCACGCCATCATTGCGGCGTCAGCACGAAATCGAACTGCGAGCGCCATTGGGTCTCGCCCCCTTCTACGCGCTCATAGCGCGCAATGAGGCGCTCCTTCACGCCGAACACCGCGTCCGAGCCGAGCCACGCATCGTCGCCGACGAACGTATGCGTGACCACCTTCTGAAAACCCGGCGCGGTGATGAGAAAGTGCATATGCGCCGGGCGCCAGGGATGCCGGCCGAGTTGCTCGAGCATCTGGCCGACCGGCCCGTCGTGAGGAATCGGATACGAGACCGGCTTGACGCCGGCAAAGCGGTAGCGGCCATCGGCGCCCGTCGTGAAGATGCCGCGATTGTTCCAGCGCGGTTGTTCGGCGGGCTGCTGCACGTCGTAGTAGCCATCGGCGTTGTCGCACCAGACATCGATACGCGCCCCCGCCACCGGATTGCCCTCGAGATCCTTCACGCTGCCTTCGAACAGACAACTCTCGCCCTTGCCATCGAGCGAAATGCAGTCGCCCATTGCGCGCTCCGGCGCGCCTTGCACATGAAACGGGCCGAACACGGTGTTTTCCGTGGCGCTTTGCGGACGGCGATTGTTGATGGCGTCGACGAGCATCGAGAAGCCCAGCGTATCGCTCAGCAGGATGAACTCCTGGCGCTCGCGCGAGCACAGTTGACCGGTGCGCGTGAGGAAGTCGATGGCAAATTCCCATTCGCGCTGCGTCAGTTGCACCTCTTTCGCGAACGCATGCAAATGGCGCACGAGCGCGGCCATGACCTCCCGCAGACGCGGATCGCTCTGCTCGCCCATGCGTGCATTGACCGCCTCGGCGGAAGCGGCTTCAGTGAAAAAGGTGCTCATGTTCCGGCCCTCCCTAGCGCGATTGAAGTGACGCGCGCAAGCGCCACGTCAATCTACCGCAACGCGCGCGACGAGGGAATCGCGCGACGGCGCCTGTAAAAGGACGCTGGGATAGCGCTGCAACGAAGCACGCGCGAGCGGCTTGCCGCAAAGACGCAAGCGGGTGGCAACGCGCGTCGGGTCGAGCGCTCACGACGCGGTATTCGCCGACATTTTTCAGGCTTATACTCGGCGTCTTCCCGTCCCCCACTGCGCCATTTCAACGACTATGAAACGTGTGACAGTCCGGCAATCGCCGGTGCATGGCAAAGGCGTATTCGCGCTGCTTCCGTTGCGCGCCGGGGAACGCATCTTCGAGTACAAGGGGATGGTGACCACGTGGCGCGAGGCGGCGCGCTGGAATGCGCGGCGCAACGACTCGGGCCATACGTTTTTGTTCGGCCTCTCCGACGGGCGCGTGATCGATGGCGGGCGCGGCGGCAACGGCGCACGCTGGCTCAATCATGCGTGTGCCGCGAACTGCGAGGCGATCGAGGACGGTACGCGCGTGTTCATCGAGGCGATCCGCGATATCGCGCCCGGCGAGGAGCTCTTCATCGACTACGCGCTCGAGATCGATGAGCAAGCGCAAAGCGACGCGCAGCGCGACTATGCCTGCCGCTGCGGCGCCCCACTCTGCCGCGGCACCATGCTGGGCAAACTGGCCGCGGATGCGCTCGTGCTCGCGGTGTGACGCGCGCGCCGGGCGCGCGATTTGATCAGGATTCCGATTGAGTTGTGCGGCTGCAGGGTTGCGGCCCCGGCATTGGAAACCGTGCCCGGATCAGCCGGGCGGGTTATCCACAGTTTTCGTGGACAAGCTTGTGGATACTCCCTGGGACGAAGCGCCTAAGTCATTGATCCGGCGTCAACATTTCCGCCTGCACGGGTCCGAAAGACGTCCAGGCATAAGTCACGCGGCGCTTTGCTTGAGCTTGCCGTACACGAACTGCCCGAAATACCACGACAGATCGGAGTGGCTGAGGATATTGGCGTCCGACAACGCGCCGGCTTCCAGCTTCAGGCGGCGCAGCATGAGCTTGCCGGCCTGCGAGGCAATGTACAGGCGCACGAGCTCCTTGCGGGTCTTCTCGTCGGCGGATTGGAAGTGCTCGCGTCCGCGCAGGACTTCGTCGTTGCGGCGCGTGCGCGCCTCTTCGTCGCGCGCGGCGATGCTCTGCTTCACGGCCGTGCCGGCCTCGGCCTTCGCCGTTTCCTCGGCGCTCGCGGCGACGGCCCGCTCGGTCTGGATCGCGACCATCTTGCGCTCGGCCTCCGACACCTGCCAGTTGTGGCTCAACGCCTTCATGAGATAGCCGGCCGGGCTCCTGGTGACCTTGCCCTGGTCAAGGCGAAAGCGCGTGTACTCGATGGCCTGCTGGATCCGTTCGTCGGTCCAGCTCATGCGATGCTCGGCAATGACGTCGAACTGCTTGTTGCTCAGGCCGAACTCTTCCTTGAGCGTGAGCAGCAGGTCGTGAGCGTCGGGCTGCCGGCTGAGCATGGCGGCAACCGTATCCTTGCGCTTCAGCCGAAAGCGGATCTTGTTGATCTTGCGCGAGGTTTCGGAATCGGCACGCGTTTCGTAGCTCAAGTCGATGTCCGAGAGCTCGTTGATCTGACGCACGGCCGGGTCGAGATACTTCGGCCGGAAATGCTTGAACTCCGATGCGCTCGAACCGAGCTTGCCGGGCCAGCGGCGCATGACGTCGAGCTCGATCCACTCCGTGAAGCCGGTGTTCACGTACGGCAGCACGTAGTCGTAGATCGCGCGCGCGAAAGTCTGCGAGAAGGCGGCGGTGATGCACAGGTTGAGCCAGTGATGCTTGTCCGGGCCGGTGATGTGACGCAGCATCAGCGGCGGGATGCGAAACTGGATGCGCCCCTTGCCGATCTTGACGCTGCCCATCAGCTGCTCGGAAATCCACTGGTCCTCTTCGCTGGGCGCACGGTCGGGCGGCGTGTCCGTCACCTCGATGAGCACCCGCTGCGCCTCCTTGATCACGCTCTGCAGATGGCGCACGTTGCGGCTCTCGTAGCGCATGAGCCACTTGAAGTAATTCAGGTCGACGTCGTAGATCTCGCGCGGCAGCGGTTCCTGGGCGGCGATGAAGTAGGCGGCGTCGATAAAGCGCCGCGACGACAGGCCAAGGCCGTTGATCGCAACGAAAACGTTGTTGCGCTGAAAGCCGATCTCTCTCGTGCTCTCGCTGATGGGCTGGCCGGACATCTCCTCAAACAACCCGAGCGACATCTGCTGGGTGGTCGTCCTGCGTGCGCTGTCCTCCGACATTCGCGTGCTCTCCGTCGATATTGGCCGCGACTCTATCACTCCGCTAACACATGTCAACACAATAAACGTTACCTCGAAAGGCGCGCGTTGACGGGTCCGCACAAAAAACGTGCCGAATTGCACATAGACCTCTCCATTGCCAGCACAAAAATCGGCACCTCTTCGCACATAAACCGATGCCTCTTGCACATAGACCGGTGCTTTTCGAGTCCAAGTCCTTGAAGACAAAGGATTTGGAAGCGCACGTTAGTGGGTTTGTGGGTTTTTTATGTTTAAGTAAACAAACCAACCGCGTACAACAAAGACGCTTCGCGCGAAATTTCACGCCAATCGCCTACGGGAACGCAGGTGAATTTCTTGCGACGAAGTGGATGGATAGCCCTGCAGACGAGAGATTGACGTGCGAATAGCATGGGATCCGCGTTGCCGTCGGGCGCTTCGGCAGGCACGCATCCGTCGCCAAGGGCAACGTTTTATGTGCGAAGGGACGCCGCTACGGTAACGGTTTGTGTGTGGAGCATCGCATCAAGGCTCGGGAGGGCGAATTTCTCGCGCCCGACGCGCTGTCGGTAACGGTTTTTGTGCGTGCTTATGGCTTCGGGTTGGAGGTAGAGGTTTTTGTGCAGCGTGGCCGGGTTTTCCCTGGGGTAACGTTTTATGTGCGGGAGCGATCGAGGATGCGCCCGGACGTGCTGAGAGGCCCCGAAGCAGCGAACGGTAACGGTTTTTGTGCGCGGTTTTGACTGTTTTGCGTGCTGAACCTGCCCAAGGGCACAACTTTCACAGTTTTGCGGCGCCGCGCCAGTGGCGGCGGGTCTGGCAGAGCTCGACGATGGTCACGGTTTTTGTGCAATTCCGCGGTTTGGCAGCTCACCTCCCTCGACGGGCAGGATCAGGTAACGGTTTTTGTGCCGATTATTGGCCGTCGAGTCGTGGAAGCGCGCGTGGGTGCACAAATTCCGTTACCGTCGAATCTGATATCGATTACATCATTTCGTGGATTAGCGAAAGTGCACAAAAATCGTGACCTTCGCGGGTTCCACTCGCGTGCCCGGATTCGCGCGCGAGGTCGTGAAGGCTGAATGAATGGCAACGCGTGTGATCTGACGGGAGATACCGGGGTCAAATTGCCTAAAAAATGAGCAGATCGACGGAAATGGCCTTAATAGGCGCATAGGCGGCCTGGCGGGCGGATGAAGGCCTGAGGGTGGACCGAATGCTCCGAGGCCGTCATAGCGCAAATAAAAAGGTCGATTTTTTTAAAAATCGATCTCAATGAGTGTGTTTCGATACGCTTTTCCTGTATTCTACGCTTTGTCCAAATTCCGATAAAAAGCGTATTAATGGCAAAAACTATCGAATTTCCATCGATTGACCGGCGCGTGGACCTTTCAGCGGTCACGCAGTTTGCAGAGGAAGCCGGTCATCTGTCAGAAGAACTTCGGGAAATGATGCTGGCGCCCAAGCCGCGGAAGATGGCGCCCACCTTCACGTCCGCGCAAGTCGCCGAACTGTGCGGCATCGACCGAATCAAGCTCAACAATCTGCTCGCCACGCGCGAGGGCTTGCCGCAAGGCGAGGCGCAGGGATCGGGGCGCAGCCGGGTGTTTACCTTGCCTGAAGCGCGCACCTGGGTCCAGCAGGTTTCGGATGTTTATCAGACGCCGCTCCATACGGGTGTGCGCGACGCCGACGGCAAGGTGATTCTCGTCGCTAACTTCAAGGGCGGCTCGACCAAGACCACCACGACGATGTGCCTCGCGCAAGGTCTGACGCTGCGCGGCCGGCGCGTGCTGCTCATCGACCTCGACCCGCAGGCATCGCTCACCGAGCTTTGCGGTCTCTACGCGGAAAAGGAAGTGACCGAGGACAGCACGGTCCTGCCGTTCATTTACGATCCGCAAATGGAAGGCGGTCTGCTGAATTTCGTGCAGCCGACCTATTGGGACGGGCTCGACGTCATTCCGGCACACCCCACGCTGTTCTCGGCGGAATTTCATATTCCCGGCACGGTCATCAAGAATCCCGGCTTCAAGTTCTG
Organism: Paraburkholderia silviterrae; assembly: GCF_004353915.1. Classification (GTDB taxonomy): domain Bacteria; phylum Pseudomonadota; class Gammaproteobacteria; order Burkholderiales; family Burkholderiaceae; genus Paraburkholderia; species Paraburkholderia silviterrae. The sequence continues at coordinate 256,086 of NZ_SMRP01000006.1, forward strand.
GGACTTGCTGCGCCAGGGCATCCAGTCGCTGCGCCAGCACTACGACTACATCATTCTCGATACCGCGCCGTCGCTGTCGTACCTCACGATCAACGCCCTGATGGCCGCCGACGCGATGGTCATGCCGCTGGTTCCGGAGAGCCTCGACTTCATCAGCTCGGTTTCCTTCTGGAGTCTGTTCTCCGATCTCGCCCATACGATCATGGAGCGCGGCGACGAAAAGACCTACGACTTCGTCTCGGTGCTGCTGTCGAAGGTGGACTACGGCAAGACGTCATCGGCGCCAGTCGTTCGATCGTGGGTGCAACGCACCTACAAGGATTGGGTCAGCGCCGTGGAAGTGCCGGCAAGCTCCGCGATGAGCAACGGCGCGCTGGCGATGGCCACCGTGTTCGATATCAGCAAGGGCGACCTTGCCGACAAGACGGTGGCGCGCGTCCGACAGCCGCTGACAGATTACGTGCGCTGGATCGATGACCTTTATGTTGAGCAATGGAGGGCCGGGAAATGAGTTCATTTCGCGACAAGATGGCGGCCAAGACCGCCGAGCTCGGCTCGGCTTCCGAGCGCCAGACGACGGAGCGGACTGAACGGCCCGCGCCCGCAGTAGCGGAATCGCGCCGCAGCAGCGCGTTCAAGACCGGCCCGGGGATGCTGGGCGCGCTGGCCGTGGCCCAGCAGCGTATCCAGGAACTCGAAAACACGAGCGACAAGCTCATGCTTCCGGTAAGCGCGATTCAACCCAACCCCTGGCAGCCGCGCAAGATCTTCAGCGACGAAGGTCTGGCATCACTGGCCGAATCGATTCGTGAAGTGGGGCTGGTGGAGCCCGTCGTCGTGCGGCGTTCCGACAACGGCTACCAGTTGATCGCCGGCGAGCGGCGCCTGCGCGCGCACGTTCTCCTGCATGAGGAGGAGATTCGCGCATCGGTGATCGATTGCTCGGATCAGGATATGGCCGTGCTCGCGCTGGTCGAGAACGTGGGGCGCGAGGATCTGACCGACTATGAAATCGGCCAGTCGCTGCGCCGCGCGGAGCGGGAGTTTCCGACGCGCACGCGTATGGCGGAGGCGCTGGGCATGTCGCGCAAGGGGTTGTATCGCTTTCTCGCGTTCGAGAAGCTTCCCGACTTTATCCGTCGCGACCTCGATCTGAATCCCCGGCTGCTCGGCGGATCGGCGGCGGACGAGATCGTTTCGTCGATCAAGAAGCATGGTGCACACGGACTGAAGGCGGCGCGCGAGCTTTGGCCGGCAGTCGTGGCCGGGACGCTGGATCAAGGGAAACTGGCCGCGGCGATTGGCGCGCAGTCGGACCGCGGCGACAGCGAGCAGAGCGTTTCGGAGCGCAGTATCGAGAAGATTTTCTCGGGCAAGAGCCACGCGGGCAGCATCACGAAGGATACGAATAGCTTCACCGTGAAGCTGAAGACCGGCGTGCTTTCGGATGCGCAGGAGACGCAGATTCGTGAGCTCATCAGTCAGTTGTTCAATGTGAAGCCTGGCTGAGAATGAGTTCAGGTTGTCAGATGGTTGCCGAGAGCCCGCGTATGCGGGCTTTTTTTTCGTCACGAGATTTCGCGTGTGTCGAGTCGACACACTGGAGGGCGGGGTGGTTGAGGGGCTGGTGGAGTGGGGCGGTGGGCGATTGAGTGCTGTGTCGAGTCGACACATCGCGCCCTGGAGTTGCGTAGCCAGTCTGGTGTCCACGGGAGTGTGTGTCGAGTCGACACATAGATTGGGATGCGGCTCAGGCGCGGCAGTGCTTGGTGGCGGCGTGAGCGGGCGGAGGTGCGGCTGGTTTTCTCGGCACTGTGTGCTCGCGGTACGGTGCACGGTGTGGATGTGTCGAGTCGACACACAGGCTTCGTAGCGGTTCACGCAGCGCTGGGTCGGAAGTTGCGTACGGGCACGCTGTGCGGTTGGGTTCTCGCGGGACTGGTTGTGTCGACTCGACACAACTGCCAGGCAACAGTTAAAGCGCGAGCTTCAATCCTGTAGCGGATGATGCGTGTCGCGGAGTGAGGACAAACGATAGCTTGCCCCTTTGTGGTTCGAATCCCCTTGCGTTACTTGAGTGTCGAATGCTTCGCCGGGGGAAGGTATCTGGTGTGTCGACTCGACACACCAGGCTCGGTGGGTGGCCGTTGAGTGTGGCGTGAGCCGAGACGTGTGTCGAGTCGACACATTGATCATGAGGCGTTTCAGGCAAACGCTCTGCAGCACAATTGGCGAACCGGTGGAACTCGGCAACGAGGACAAGGGGTAAGGAGGGGGGAGATTCGAATCCGACACGCGACTCAAACGTCGGGTACCTGACGCGGGCAAAAAGCGGTGTGTCGAGTCGACACATCAGAGTCGAGTGGCGGGCGTGCAATCCGGCGTAGCCAAAGTCGAGAGGCGAGCGTTCAATCCCGCGTAGGCAGGAGCGTGTGTCGAGTCGACACACTGGTCATACGGAGTTCGGCGTAGGCGCTCTATCGTGCCGTCGGCGACGCGTGGAGCATAGTAACGACGGTAACGTGCTCCACGAGCGGAGATTCAAACCCGACGCGCTGCTCGAGCATCAGATACTCGGCCAGGAAAGCCAGCCGGTGTGTCGAGTCGACACACAAGATGCTGACGTCGGCCGTTCAATCTGACGCGGGCAAGGGTGTGTGTCGACTCGACACAGCAAGCAGTCAAGCCGCGACAACTTCCTCTTCTCGCGAAGACAGGCTCAACGAAGCGCGCTCGGATCTCCAACTCTCTCCATCTCGCGTGCCCGCACATCTACCAGGAGAATCGGCTACGTGGAACATGCAAGATCTGTGTCGACTCGACACACCGCCGCAAGACGATCAAGCAATCGGGCCTGCGCGCAAGCACATGCCTTCATTGTCCCGGTCAGCGATTGAGGTGTCATGCAGGGAAATTGGAACTTGGTTCGCGTGCAGTCCTGCTATCAGAATCTCCTTCACCGCGAGCGTGTGTCGACTCGACACACTGCGGGGCAGGAGCGGAGCGCACGCCCGATTGGGTCGCTCAATTGCTCCCACCGGGCAGTGCCTCCTCACAATGGCTTGGCTACGGGGGGAAGGCGGCGACGTGGATGTCCTTGGGATGTGGATGCCGGCGAGCCACTTCGACCGACACGCTCCGTAGTGTGTCGAGTCGACACACTACGGAGCGGTCATGAAGCACTCACCAGAACGGGGCGCTCAATTTCCCATAACGGCTAGTGCCGACGCTCTATGGCCAGTCTGCAGGACGACGACAGCAGGACGAACCTCCAGGGGATATGGATGCCGCCCGCGCCACTTCGACCGACACGACGCAGTGTGTCGACTCGACACACTGCGTCAAGCAGGAAGGCGATGACCTTCAGATCATACGATCCCGGATCGGTACGTGACCACGTTGGATGAAGGGGGAGGGCGGCGCGCTGCGGATGGGCAACGTCGCTGGACGACGCGCCACATAGGGTCACGCCGGCCGTCTAGTGATCGACCCTTGGCCATGGTCGCCGGACCCCGACGCATTGTCGCCAATCAGTCGCGGTGCGAGCCGGACCGGCGTGCAATACGTGTGGCCACCATGGAGTTCGCAGTCTTTGAGTTAGCTACAGGACTTTCGTTTAATCCAGACTGCGAGCCCGTTGCCGCGATTTACCGCGAACGTGTGAGTCGAATCTCGCGCCAACGCGAAAGAGAGTGGCGCTCGCAATGATCGGCAACTCTGTCAGCGCGCGTGTATGCAGGTCAGGTTAAGCAGATGCGGTCGGACCGTCCCTGGTTCTCACCATGCAATGAGCCGAGTGTCGCAGCTCAGGAGAATGGGAGCACATGAGCTTCCGGATACCGTGTCTCGACCGCGACTAACAGCAATACGACTGACACCCGGCTGAGATCTCGCACGTCGCGCACAGCGACATCCCATCGCTCGAACAGCCTCGATCCAAGGGAGCGTACTCTGCCCTACGCCTCCGACAATTGACCGCGGTGACTCAGTCGCGGCTAGGGCTACTTGACCCACATTGTCACGGGTGCCTGGTGTGATCCCCTCGGTGCGACCGCCTCAATCGCTCGCCGGCACATCGTGCCATCGGAGTCATGCGGACGTTCATCCATGGGCGCTGATTAGATGCCAGTCGCAGCATGGGTGCTATTCGCACGCGAAGGGCAGGGGCGTTGTATCAGGGCTAGAGTCCAATATCAGTCAGATGGAATCACGCGAACTGCGCCTCGCCAGCCGTATCTCGTCGGCGTAGAGGAAATCAAATAACGCAACTAACTGTCAAATCAAGCAAGAGAGCTCGAAGCGGCTCGAAAACACATTCCCCATAGTGCGAGCGGCATGCGCTAGCCGCCGAAGTCGGAGTGGGTAGCTCACGGAGCATGAATAGACGCGAGCCCTCAGCCGCCAACGCATCGACGAACGGAAACAAAAGCGCATCACCTCAGGCTAGCGAACTGCAACCCGCCACTGCCGAGGGAAAATGAATGGCCGCGGCCGCGGCCGTGACCGTAACCGTGGCCGTAACCGAAGCCGTCCGAGCAACGATTCCACAGCGCAGACGCCGAAGCATTCCCGCTCCGGCGCACTCAAAATCCGGGGTTCCGTGAAACATTCGGTGAAAATCGAAGAAATCGTCGGAACCCTTGTGCCACCGGCCTTTGCGCGCATCGAAATCGCTCCGGAACCCCAATGTTCCACGGGCAAATGCGTTTTCGGACCCTAAAACTGCCACCAACGCCGCATTCACCCACCAAACAGGCGAAATTTCCCTTGGACGTATTTATCGATACGTATTCTGTAATCTATAGAACGCCCAGCCACGCACAACCCGCAGACACGCTCCTTCCGCCGAGCGCGCATGGCAACGGCGCGCGTCCTATTCAGCAAGCTCCCGCGCCTTCACCGCATCGCTGGCCAAAGCAAAATTCCCCGCGCCGAGATGATGGATCGTATGCAGGTCGCGGTTGCTGTCATCGAAGACCCAGTGCCCTCGATCGAACACGCGCGGATCCGCCGCCGCCGAGACCACTTCGCAGAAACACGTGTCATAGGCGTCTTCGGTGTGCCGCTCGGGAATGAGCCGGCATTCCATCCAGGCGGCGCAGCCCGCTTCGAGCAGCGGCACGCCGAGCACCGGACCTTTGATGGCATCGATACCGAAGCGCTCGAACTTGTCCGCGTCGCGTCCGCTGATGCTGCCGACCGCATAGGTCAGATCCATCGCCGCGGCACCCGGCACGCAGATGCCGAAAGTCCCGCTCGCATGAATGAGCTCGCGCGTGAAGGTCTTCTTGTCGATGACGATTGCGATGCGCGGCGGCGTGAATTCCACCGGCATCGACCACGCGGCGGCCATCACGTTGTGACGCGCGCCGTCCGAACTCGTGACGAGCACCGTCGGACCGTGATTGACGAGGCGGCTCGCATGTTCGAGCGCAACGGGTTTGAAGCGGGAGAGGGTTTCCATCGTGCGGTCTGTCCGTATCGTGTCGAAGTTCGACGGACTGTACAACAGATGGAAAGAATCTGCGGATAGCGTCAGCCGTCCGCTTGTGCGCGCGTAGCGCTAGCCAGGCGCCTCATCCGGGGGCGCGGCCAGATGCTTGCGCACGAGGCCGATCGCATAGCCGTGCGACTGCATCTCGGCAAGCCGGCTCGTGGTGCGCGAGACATCGTGCGCGCCATCGAGGCCGACGAGCGCCGCGCGAATCGGCTGATCGGAGGCGATGAACAGCGCATGCTTGCGGTCGTAAAGAATATCGACCAGCCACACGAAGCGCTGCAGCACATCGCGGCGCTTGAGCATCTCCGTTTCGAGGCGGTCGACGATCACGCCGCGCCAGCGTTCGGCGAGCGCGAGGTAGTCGAGGTGCGAGCGCGCCGCGCCGCACAGCGCGTCGAAGTCGACCCAAACCAGTTGCGTGCCCGCTGCCGTGACGGGCAGCGATCGTCCGGCCACTTCCGCCGTTGCCGGGTGCACGTCCGCATGCGCCTCGTATGCGCCAAAGAGCGCCCGCAGCGGTTCGCGCGTGCCATCGAGCGGCGCGAAAAAACGCGGCTCGGCCGCTGTCGTATCTGCGGCATGGTTGTGTTCGCGGTAATCGCGCTCACCATCGAAAGCGACAATTTCGAAATGCTGCTCGATGCGTTCGATCGTCGGCTCGAAGCGTTCGTGAAACTCGGGGTCGGGCAGCAGATTGCGCGGACCGTAATTCGAAGTGAGCACGATGCGCGTGCCGCATGCGAGCGCCGTCTCCAGGAAGCGGCCCATCAGAAACGCATCGGCGATGTCGTGCACATGGAATTCGTCGAAGTAGAGCAGATCGACGTCCTTCAGCCACGCGCGCGCAACGTCGCCGAGGCGATCGTCGCTTTTGGGCGCCTGCACGAGCAGGCGGTTCACGTCGCGAATGAACTGATGAAAATGGATGCGTCGCTTCGCGCACGTGGCGAGCGCATAGACCGTATCGACGATCAGGCTCTTGCCGCGCCCGGGCAGGCCGTGGCAGTACACGCCTCGCCAGGCGCGCTGTCTCGTGCTCGTGTGTTCACTGTCGAGCAACAAGCACAGCGCGTCGATCGCCCGCTGCTGGCTCTCGTCCGCGACGATACCTTGTGTGGCGAGTGCGCGGGCGACAGAGGACGGGTCGATCATGCGGCAACGAATGATTGGGAGTACGACGGGAAGGGCAAGCGGTGCACGGGACAGCATGCATCATGACGCAAGTTTAACAGGGCGCTTACTTGCGCCGCCGGCACGCGTTCATGCCCCAATGGCTACGCCAGCCCCTGCGCGCCACGACTCGCAGACGTAGCCACGCTTTCACCACGCGATCCTCACAGCCGTTCGATCAGCCGCGCATCGCCGTGATCGCAATACGCGTGGCATGCGGCGCGCGCGGCGTTTGCCGCGCCATGCACGAACAGCGGTGCATCGCTGCGTCGCGACATGGAGACCACGATGGACGGCGGCGAAGGCTGCAGCGGCAGCTCGACCAATTCACCGCGCGCGACGAAGTCATCGACGAAAAGGCGCGGGATCGCAGCCACTCCGAAGCCGTCGCGCACGAGCTGCACGATGACCGAAATCGACGGCGACCCGGTAATGCGCGTCTCGGAGAGCGGCACGCCGTTGGCGAGCGCCAGCTTGCTGACGATGTCCTCCATCGCGCGGTGCGGCGCGGTTCCGCGCCCGAAGGTGAGAATCGGCTGCCGCAGCACGCGCTTGGCCAGTCCGCTGCGCGAAAGCGGCAGCAGACCCGCGCGCGCGATCCAGTGCACGGGATAGTTGGCGAGCGCGTCACATACTACGGATTCCTCATCACTGCCTTCCACGCGCACGATCAGGTCGAGTTCGCCCGCCATCAAGCGCCGTTGCAGCACGACGCTCACGTCCACGGCGAGTTCCACTTCGAGCTGCGGATAGTCGCTCGCGAGCCGCCGCATGTAGTCGGCGAGCCAACTGTGCACCACGGTCTCGATCACGCCCAGGCGCAGCTTGCCGCGCATCGCGCCTTCGTTGGACGCGGCGGCCTGCAGCTGGCGTGTTGCCTCGACTACCGCCTTCGCGTAGCCGAGCAGATATTCGCCGTTCGGCGTGAGCCGGAACTCGCGGCTTTCGCGCTCGACGAGCACCGTCTGCAATTCGTCTTCGAGTGCCTTCAGGCGCTGCGAAATGGCCGCGGGTGTGGCGTGCAGCGCGGTGGCCGTCGTGCGGAAGCTGCGCAGTCTGGCGAGCGTGACGAAGGTTTCAAGAAAGCGTGTGTTCATGGCGCGAGGCGTGTGAAGGGGCGCTTGAATAAAGACCACGTGACCCGGGAAAACCCGCGTTTTCGTTAAGAAATTCTATTCATCGAAGCCAAAAAAAACTAGTTGGCGTCAAATTTTCTTTTTTTCTATGCTTCGCTCTAACGGTGCACGACTTGCAACGCACCCCAGGCAACACCCCATGCCGACGCGGTTTTCGACCCGACGCCCATTCACGCCACACACCCAAAACGCCTGAAATCATGACCCCGTTCGAATTCCGCCAGGCCGTCCGTCACCACGATTTTCGTGGCCCGACCGCTGGCCATTGCGGCGAGTACGCCCAAGCCAATCTCGCGATTCTGCCCGCCGCGTATGCGCACGATTTCCTGCGCTTTTGCCAGGCAAATCCCAAGCCGTGTCCGCTGCTCGGCGTGGGCGAGCCGGGCGATTTCCGCGTGCCGATGCTGGGCCGCGACATCGATATCCGCACCGACGTGCCCGCCTATAACGTCTACCGCGACGGCGCACTCAGCGAGTGCCGGGAATCGATCGAGGCCTTGTGGCAAGACGATTTCGTGGTGTTTGCCATTGGCTGTTCGTTCTCGTTCGAGCACATGCTCACGCTCGAGGGCATCGGCTTGCGCCACGTGGAAGAAGGCCGCAATGTGCCGATGTACCGCACGAACATCGCGAACCGCCGCGCCGGCGTGTTCGGCGGCGAACTGGTCGTCTCGATGCGCCCGATGCGCGGCGCCGACGCGATCCGCGCCGTGCAGATCACGAGCCGCTTTCCGGGCGTGCATGGCGCGCCCGTGCATATCGGCGATGCTGCGGAGCTCGGCATCGCCGACCTCGCGCGCCCCGAGTTCGGCGACGCGGTGACGATCCGACCCGGCGAGCTGCCCGTCTACTGGGCGTGCGGCGTGACGCCCCAAACCGCGCTGATGGCCGCGAAGCTGCCGGTCGCCATCGCACACGCGCCGGGCCACATGCTGATGACCGATATCACGAATGCATCGCTCGCGGTGTTCTGAACCGGGCGGCGCCCCATTTTTTCATTCCGCGTCTATCCAAAGGAGCAGCAGATGGACAGCAAGACACTCACGGCGAGCGCCGGCGAGGCCGGTCACACCGGCGATATCGGAGACATCGGCGAGGCGGCCGGCACCGGGCAGCTTTCCTGGTATGCCGAAGCCGGCCCGCGCGCGCGTCGCGCGTTCTGGAGCTGCAAGGTGGGCTACATGCTCGACGGCATGGACACGCAGATGCTTTCGTTCGTGATCCCGACGCTTGTTGCCACCTGGGGCATCTCGCTTGGCGACGCCGGCTTTATCGGCACCATGACGCTGCTTTCGTCGGCGCTCGGCGGCTGGATCGCGGGCATTCTCTCGGACCGCATTGGCCGCGTGCGCACGCTGCAGCTCACCGTGCTGTGGTTCGCGGTCTTCACGGGCCTGTGCGGGCTCGCGCAGAACTACGGCCAGCTGCTTGCCGCGCGTTCGCTGATGGGCTTCGGCTTTGGCGGCGAATGGACCGCGGGCGCCGTGCTGATTGGCGAAGTGATTCGCGCGCGCGACCGCGGCAAGGCCGTGGGGCTCGTGCAGTCGGGCTGGGCGATCGGCTGGGGCTTGGCCGCGCTGCTTTACGCTGTGCTGTTCTCGGTGATGGCGCCCGAAATCGCGTGGCGCGCGCTGTTCCTCATTGGCCTCGTGCCCGCGCTGCTCGTGCTGGTGATTCGCCGATATGTCAAGGAACCCGAAATATTTGAGCACGCGAAGGCAGCACAGAAGGACGCACAGGATACCCCGCGTTTTACCGAGATTTTCTCGCCGAAGCTGCTTTCCACGACGCTGCGCGCTGCGATGCTGACCACGGGTGCGCAAGGCGGCTATTACGCGATCACCACCTGGCTGCCGACGTTTCTGAAGACCGAACGCCACCTCACAGTGATGGGCACCGGCGGCTATCTCGCGATGATCATCGTGGGTTCTTACGTGGGCTACCTGTCGAGCGCGTGGCTCACCGACCGTCTCGGCCGCAAGCCCAACTTCATCCTGTTCGCGGTAGGCTCGATGGCGATTGCCTTTGCTTACACGTCGCTGCCGCTCACGAACGGCTCGATGTTGTGGCTCGGCTTTCCGCTCGGATTTTTCGCCTCGGGCATCTTTTCGGGCATGGGCGCGTTTCTCACCGAGCTCTTTCCCACCCGCGTGCGCGGTTCCGGCCAGGGCTTTTGCTACAACGTGGGCCGTGCGATCGGGGCGCTTTTCCCGGTGCTGATCGGCGCGCTCTCGAAGCAATTCGGCCTTGGCCCGAGTATCGGCATGTTCGCCGTGGCGGCCTATGGCGTGCTGATCGTCGCCGCGCTCACGCTGCCCGAGACGCGCGGCCGCGAGCTGGAATCGGCCTGAGTTTGCCCTGAATCTGGCTTGAATCGCGGGCCTGCATCGAATACTTCCGCATTCGATCCGCCATACATCGTTCTACTAATCGACTACGCATCGCACCATGACTCACGATCACGCTTCCGACGCTTGCACCCCGTCCCGCTGGCAATTCTGGATCGACCGCGGCGGCACGTTCACCGACATCGTCGCGCGCCGTCCCGACGGCACGCTCACCACGCACAAGCTGCTCTCCGAGAATCCCGAACAATACCGCGATGCGGCGGTGGCGGGCATCCGCCATCTGCTCGGGCTGCGCGCCGATCAGCCGATCACGCCGCGCGAGGTCGAGATGGTCAAGATGGGCACCACGGTCGCCACGAACGCGCTGCTCGAACGCAAGGGCGAGCCGGTTGCGCTCGTGACCACGCGCGGCTTTCGCGACGTGCTGCGCATCGCGTATCAGAACCGTCCGCGCCTGTTCGATCTCGACATCGCGCTGCCCGAAGCGCTGTATGAGCGCGTAGTCGAAATCGACGAACGCGTGAGCGCGCAAGGCGAGCTGGTCGCGCCGCTCGATCTGGACCGTGCCGAAGCCGCGTTGCGCGAGGTCTACGCCATGGGCATTCGCGCGCTCGCGATCGTGCTGATTCACGGCTACCGCCACACCGCGCACGAGCGCGAAATCGCCGATCTGGCGCGGCGCATCGGCTTCACGCAGGTTTCGGCCTCGCACGAAGTCTCGCCGCTCATGAAGATGGTCTCGCGCGGCGACACCACCGTGGTCGACGCCTATCTCTCGCCCATCCTGCGCCGCTATGTCGATCAGGTCGCGAGCGAGATGCCGGGCGTGAATCTGCAATTCATGCAGAGCAGCGGCGGCCTCACGCGCGCCGACCGCTTCCAGGGCAAGGACGCGATTCTTTCGGGCCCGGCCGGTGGCATCGTCGGCATGGTGCGCGCCGCGCAGGCGGCGGGCTTCGAGCGCGTGATCGGCTTCGACATGGGCGGCACTTCTACCGACGTCTCGCATTTCAACGGCGAATTCGAGCGCGTGTTCGAGACCCAGGTGGCCGGCGTGCGCATGCGCGCGCCGATGATGAGCATTCACACCGTGGCGGCGGGCGGCGGCTCGGTGCTGGGCTTCGACGGCGCGCGGCTGCGCGTCGGGCCCGATTCAGCGGGTGCCAATCCCGGGCCCTGCGCCTACCGGCGCGGCGGTCCGCTTACGGTGACCGACTGCAATGTCATGCTCGGCAAGATCCAGCCCGAGTACTTCCCGCACGTGTTCGGCCCGCACGCGAACGAGGCGCTCGATCGCGACGCCGTGGTCCAGCGCTTCAACGCGCTCGCCGACGAAATCTTCGCCGCCACGGCTCAGCGTCGCACGCCCGAGGAAATCGCCGAAGGCTATCTGGAGATCGCGATCGGCAGCATGGCGAACGCCATCAAGAAGATCTCGGTGCAGCGCGGCCACGACGTCTCCCAATACGTGCTCACGACCTTCGGCGGCGCGGGCGGCCAGCACGCTTGCGGCGTGGCGGATGCGCTCGGCATGAGCCGCGTGTTCGCGCATCCGCTCGCGGGCGTGCTCTCCGCGTTCGGCATGGGGCTCGCCGATCAGACCGCGATGCGCGAGCGCGCGCTCGAAATCGTGCTTGAAGACGCGTCGCTCGCGCGAATCGACGCTGCGCTCGACGCGCTCGCGCAGGACGCGAGCGGCGCGCTGCTCGAACAGGGCGTGGACGCCGCGCACATCTCCACGGCGCGGCGCGTGCATCTGCGCTATCAGGGCACCGATTCGGCGCTCGCGGTGAACGCCGGCAGCGTGGACGCGATGCGCGCGGCGTTCGAAGCGGCCTACCGGCAGCGCTACGCGTTCCTGATGCCGGACACGCCGCTCGTGGTGGAGCTCGCCTCGGTGGAAGCCATCGGCCACTCGGACGCGCAGCCCGTGACCGGCACGCTCGCGCCGCGCGAGATGGGCGGCGCGCCGTCGGCTCAGGCGCGCGTGCGCTCCTATTCGGGCGGCCGCTGGCACGACGCGTCGCTTTATCTGCGCGACACGCTCATGGCCGGCGACGTGCTCGACGGCCCTGCGATCATCGCCGAGAAGAACGGCACGACCGTGGTCGAGCCGGGCTGGCAGGCGGCGCTGACCGCGCAGGGCAATGTCGTGATGACGCGCGTGCTGCCGCTGCCCACACGCCGCTCGATCGGCACCGAGGCCGATCCCGTGCGGCTCGAGATCTTCAACAACCTCTTCATGTCGATCGCCGAGCAGATGGGTTTGCGCCTGCAAAACACCGCGTATTCGGTGAACATCAAGGAGCGGCTCGACTTTTCGTGCGCGATCTTCGACGCGGCGGGCAATCTGATCGCGAACGCGCCGCATATGCCCGTGCATCTCGGCTCGATGGGCGAAAGCATCAAAACCGTCATCGAGCGCAATCGCGACACGATGCGCGACGGCGACGTGTTCATGCTCAACGACCCGTATCACGGCGGCACACACCTGCCCGACGTCACGGTCATCACACCCGTGTTCGCCGAAGGCAGCGCGGAGCCGCTCTTCTACGTGGGCTCGCGCGGGCATCACGCGGACATCGGCGGCATCACGCCGGGCTCGATGCCGGCGGCTTCCCAGCATATCGAAGAGGAGGGCGTGCTCATCGATAACTGGCAGCTCGTCGAGGCCGGCACGCTGCGCGAGCGCGAAACGCGCGCATTGCTGGCCTCGGGCCGCTATCCGGCGCGCAATATCGATCAGAACATGGCCGATCTGCGCGCGCAGGTCGCCGCGAACCAGAAGGGCGTGGACGAATTGCGCCGCATGGTCGCGCAGTTCGGCCGCGACGTGGTGCTCGCATTCATGCAGCACGTGCAGGACAACGCGGAAGAAGCGGTGCGCCGCGTGATCGGCGCGCTCAAGGACGGCGCGTACCGCTATGAGCTCGACAACGGCGCGGTAATCGAGGTGGCGATTCGCGTGGATGCGCAAACGCGCAGCGCCGCCATCGACTTTACCGGCACTTCGGCGCAACTGCCGAACAACTTCAACGCGCCGAAGGCCGTGTGCATGGCGGCCGTGCTCTATGTCTTCCGCACGCTCGTGGGCGACGACATCCCGCTCAACGCGGGCTGCCTCAAGCCGCTCACGGTGACGGTGCCCGAGCGCTCGATGCTCAATCCGGTGTATCCGGCGGCGGTGGTGTCGGGCAACGTGGAGACCTCGTCGGCGATCACGAATGCGCTTTATGGCGCGCTCGGCATCGTGGCGTCGAGCCAGGGCACGATGAATAATTTCACCTTCGGCGACGCACGTTACCAGTACTACGAAACGATTGCGGGCGGCAGTGGCGCGGGTGAGGGCTTCAGCGGCGTCGATGCGGTGCAGACCCACATGACCAACTCGCGCCTGACCGATCCCGAGGTGCTCGAATGGCGCTATCCGGTGCGCCTCGAATCGCATTTGATTCGCGCGGAGTCGGGTGGCGGCGGACGCTGGCACGGCGGCAACGGGGCGGTCCGGCGCATCCGCTTCCTCGCGCCGATGACGGCGTCGATCCTCTCGAACAACCGCATCCACGCGCCGTTCGGCGCGGCGGGCGGGCGGCCGGGGCGCGCGGGAAGCAACCGCGTCGAGCGCGCGGACGGCGAGATCGTGGCGCTCGGCCATATCGCCAGCGTGGAGATGGGCGCGGGCGATGTGTTCGTGGTGGAGACGCCGGGAGGCGGCGGCTACGGGCACGCGTAGTGTGTTGCTCTGCCGCCTGCACGGGGCACCGCTCCGCATGAACGAATGTTCATCCGCTTGAGGCCGGCATGAGAGACGAAGGCGCCTAATCTGGGCTGTAGCCGATCCAGAACGACAATACAGGACGAAGATCCACGGCTCCTTCGAATCTCATGACATGGAGACAGACCATCATGAACGCGATCCTCAAGCGCGCCGTTCCGCTCATGCCACTCGTGCTGGTGGCGGCCAGTTCGCTGGCGTGCGCCGCCGGCCATCTGACGCCGCAGCAATGCAACAGCTATCCGTTCAAGCCGGCGCACGGCGCGCTGTCGAGCGACGACGTGGCGCGCGAGCTCAACGAGCTGGCGTCGGTGGGCTATCGGCCCGGCATCGATAACTATTCGCCCGATATCGCCGACGCCCGCGCGAAGCTCAACGCCGAATACGCGAAGGACTGCGCGTCGGGACCGTCCAGCGCGAGCCAGTCGGCAACCGGCCCGGCCACGAGCGCTGCGACTAGCGTGGCCACTAGCGGCTAAGCTCGTCTCGCGGCGCACGCCGCGTCCCATTCCCCTCGCTGTTTATTCGGCCGCCGTCACAAAACTTAAAAGCAGCTTCGTTATGCTTCGGCGTTGTCTTGCCGCTGCGTTCGCGCGCGGGAAGGCGATGCTCGGGCCGCTCCTCGAGCCGTTGTTGTGCCTCTATCTGGATGGAGACTTCGATGACGGTCGAATTCGTGCCGGCGCGTCCGCATTTTGGCGACGCGCCGAGCAAACGTTTGCGCTTGCCCGGCGACCTTGCGACACCGCCCACATATGCCACACTGCTGGCATGTGCAATAGTTGCGTGCGCAACTACAGCGTGCGGCGATCGCACCGGCGACGCACGCGTCGCGCTCACCACGAGCGCTGCACGCGAGCTCGGACAAACGCAGCCCGCAGCATCGACAAACCCTCAGCCAAACCCGGCGCAAGCCGATTCGCCGCTCGCAACGACATTTGCGGCCGGCGCGTCCACACCGAATTCCGCCGATGGCGCAAACAGCGCGGCTGCCCTTGCCGCGCGCGCGGTGCGCTCGCCCGCACGGCCCGGCGCCGCCGCGGGCGAGCACGCCGCGACAGATGCCGACAACGCACCGCTTGCCACTCCCGTGATTCACACCGCCGACTGACGCACCTGGCCGCGCGAAGCTGCGCCGCCTGTCGTTTTGTCAGGCGGCGCCGCGTCGCGCGGGCATTCTCAACCCGAAGACGGAAACCACAACATGACTTCGAGAAGCCGCCGTGACTTCCTCCGCACCGCCGCGATGAGCGCCGGTTCGGCCACTGCTCTGACGATGCTGCCGCTGGGCATCCGCAACGCGCTTGCGATTCCGGCCAACAATCGCACGGGCAGCATACGCGACGTCGAGCACATCGTGATCCTCATGCAGGAGAACCGCTCGTTCGATCATTACTTTGGCACGCTGCGCGGCGTGCGCGGCTTCGGCGACACGCGCGCGATCACGCTGCCCAACGGGCAGCCCGTGTGGAACCAGCCACTCGCGGCAGGCGCGGGTGAGGTGCTGCCGTTCCATCCCACGGCGGCCAACCTCGGGCTGCAGTTCATCCAGGATCTGCCGCACGACTGGACCACGACGCACGCCGCCTGGAATGGCGGCCGCTACGACCAGTGGGTGCCGGCCAAGGGCCCGACCACGATGGCCTACCTCACGCGCGACGACATTCCCTTCCACTACCAGCTCGCCGACGCCTTCACGATCTGCGACGCCTACCATTGCTCGACGATGACCTCGACCGATCCGAACCGCTATTACATGTGGACCGGCTGGGTGGGCAACGACGGCAGCGGCGGCGGCCCGGTGATCGACAACGCGGAAGCGGGCTACGGCTGGTCCACGTATCCTGAAGCGCTGCAAGGCGCGGGCATCTCGTGGAAGATCTATCAGGACGTGGGCGAAGGGCTCGACGCGAAGGGCTCGTGGGGCTGGACCGGCGACAACCCGTATATTGGCAATTACGGCGACAACTCGCTGCTGTATTTCCATCAATACCAGAACGCGCAGCCGGGCAACCCGCTCTACGACCGCGCGCGCACGGGCACGAACGTGCTCGCGGGCGGCGGCTACTTCGACGTGCTCAAGCAGGACGTGCAGAACAACGCACTACCGCAGGTTTCGTGGATCGTCGCACCCGAGGCCTATTCCGAGCATCCGAACTGGCCCGCGAACTATGGCGCGTGGTACGTCGACCAGGTGCTGCAGATCCTCACGTCGAACCCCGAGATCTGGAGCAAGACAGTACTGCTGATCAATTACGACGAGAACGACGGCTTCTTCGATCATCTCGCGCCGCCGTTCCCGGCCGCGTCGAGTGCCAACGGGCTTTCCACGGTGGACACCGTCAACGAGATTTTCCCGGGCAGCAGCAAATACGCGGCGGGCCCGTACGGCCTCGGGCAGCGCGTGCCGATGCTGGTTGTTTCGCCGTGGTCGCGCGGCGGCTGGGTGTGCTCGCAGACTTTCGATCACACCTCGGTGATCCGCTTCATCGCAAAGCGCTTCGGCGAGCAGCACGACCTGCGCGAGCCGAACATCACCGCGTGGCGCCGTGCCGTGTGCGGCGACCTCACTTCGGCGTTCGACTTTGCCACGCCCAATGCCACGCTGCCTGTGCTGCCTTCCACGAGCGGCTACGCGCCGCCCGATCGCAATCGCCACCCGAGCTATGTGCCGCAGCCGCCTGCTACCGGCAGCGTGCCGAAACAGGAGAGCGGCGTGCGCCTCGCACGGGCGCTGCCCTATGAGTTGTTCGTGCGTTTCGACGCGAACGGCGCTTCGGGCAAGGCGGGCATGCACTTCATCAATACGGGGCGTGCCGGCGCGGTGTTCCTCGTCTATACCGCGGGCAGCGCCGACGCGCCGCTCAGCTATACGGTGGAGGCGGGCAAGCGTCTCGAGGACAAGCTGACCCTTGGCACGACCGGCGCGTACGACTTCACCGTGCACGGACCGAACGGCTTTTTGCGCCGCTTCGCGGGCAAGCAGGTGCAGATGAGCTGGTTGGGCGGCGACACTGCGCGCCCTGAGGTGACCGAAGGCTACGACGTGGCGAACGGCAATCTGCAATTGCGCCTGCAAAACACGGGCAATGCGAAATGCCAGTTCACGATCGTCAACGCCTACGACCCGGGCACGCCCGTCGTGCACAGCGTGCGCGGCGGCGATGTCGAGCAGGTCTACCTCGATCTGCGCAACGCTTACGGCTGGTACGACCTGACCATCACCGTCGATAGCGACGCGAGCTTCGTGCGCCGCATTGCGGGGCACGTGGAAACGGGGCGTCCTGGCTATAGCGATCCGGCGCTTGGCGGCTGATGTGCATGGGGCGCTCGGGGGGAGAGCCCGAGCGCGGGGCACGCGCGATTTATCACGGTCGCGCGCTGCCCCAAAGACGGCGCGAAAAATCTTCGATCTCGCCGCTGAGGCGCCGTTTTTGCAGGGTGCGCGTCCAGCTTGTCGATAGCCCGGCTGCGCCAAGCAAGCGGCGATACTGTGCGTCGTCGAACGGCAGGTGCCAGGCGATGGCCGCCGCGTCGAGCACGGTAACGTCGCTTACACGCGAGGCGAGCTCGAGCGGTGCTTCGGGGCTGACGCGGCCGCCGGCGATCACGCGATAGAGCCAGCCTACGCGCGCTGCGTTTTGCATCTGCAGGGAGAGGTCTTCGATGGCGAAGTGAAAATTCACCTTGAAGCAGGGCGAGCGCGGCTGCGTCACTTGAATCAGCGCGTCGCCCCAGCAAAAGATATCGCCAATAAAGACGTTCTCTTCGGTCAGCCCAACGGTGGACAAGTTTTCACCAAACGACGCGGCAGCAAACCGGTTGGCCCGCGCGGGAAATTTACGCGCCCAGTGGGCATAGTGCTCGCGCGGATAGTGGCACAGCGCGCGATCGGGACCGCCGTGGATCCCCGGTTCTGCCTGTTCGTCTCCTTCAAGGCCGCGTTCGCTCAACACCAGCGCGCTATTGACAGCGCGCTTGGCGATTGCGCTCGGACGGCCAGCGGGGTATTCAAGAACGCGGCCGGTAAAGACGGCTAGGGGAAAGCTCATAGGCGACTCCATTTGCATGAGCACACATGCTCTGCGCTTTGGCCATGCCGTGCAATTCGAAATCGCGAAGCGCGGCCAATACGCGGCGTTCGGCCGCGTGAGGGGCGCAGAATGGCCGGAAGAGTCAGCCCTCTCGCCGCGACTCGGTTTCCAGCAGACCAAGCAAGACCCTTGCCGTCTCGCTCATCTGACTCGCGTCGCGATGCACGATGCCGACGTCGCGATGAAACGTATGGTGGCCGAGGTCGATCGCACGCACCTTGGCGGGCCAGCGCCGCCAGGTGGCGGTCTGCGGAACGAGTGCGACGCCCACGCCGTTCTCCACCAGCTTCACGATGGCCTCCAGCTCGTCGAGCTCGCACACGTCCTGCACGGGCAACTGCATGCGCCGCAAAAAGCGGTCGACCTGCCGGCCGCCGAACGACGCGCGGTCATAGCGGATATACGGCCGCGTGGCGATCAGCTCCATCCAGTCGCTGCCTTTCACGCCGCGCGGCACGATCAGCCGATAAGGTTCCTGCGCGAGCGGAGTCCAGCGCATATCGCTCTGGAGTGCGAAGGGAGGGCGGATGATGGCGGCCAGATCGATTTCGCCGGCGTCGACGAGATTGAGGAGTTCCATCGACACCCCCGGAATCACGCGCGTGCTCGCGCCGGGGCACTGCTGGCGCAGCGCCGCGAGCGCGTCGGGCAGCAACGCGCGCTGCACCGATGCAATCGCGCCGATATTGATCCGCACGGCCACCGCCGGGTCCACGGTGACGGTGCTCAGGTTGCCGTAAAGCCGGATCACCTCCTGCGCCTGCACGAGAATCTGTTGGCCGCGCGCGTTCAAGCGTGCGGTGCGCCCCTCGCGGTCGAACAGCGCGAAGCCGAGCTCGGCTTCGAGACGCTGCATCTGCGCGCTCACGGCGGCCTGCGTAAGGCCGATCCGCTTTCCGGCGGCGGCGAAGGTACCCTCGCGGGCGACGGCAATCAGCGTCTTCAGCTCGCGGATCATTCACAAATTCCGTTTGTGTATGGCGAAATTATATATTGATTTTATTTTTCAACCGTGCCGTCTATCATGGCCCGACAAAGCGCCGGCACGAACGGTAGAACGCATTGCATAGCGAGTATGGAGCGAACCATGAGCCTTTCCCCGTTTCACCTGGCCATCCCCGTCTACGATCTGCCGGCCGCGCGCGACTTCTATGGCCGTGTATTCGGTCTCGAAGAAGGCCGTTCGAGCGACCATTGGGTCGACTTCGACTTTTTCGGTCATCAACTGGTGATTCACGAGCACCCGAAAACCGCCTCGCAGGAAAGCGCGCATACGAACGCGGTGGACGGCCACGACGTGCCGGTGCCGCATTTCGGCGTGGTGCTGGAATGGAGTCAGTGGGAGGCGCTCGCGCAGCGGCTGCGCGAGTTCGGCACGCAATTCGTGATCGAGCCGTATATCCGC
The DNA here is from genome assembly GCF_004353915.1 of Paraburkholderia silviterrae. Lineage (GTDB taxonomy): Bacteria > Pseudomonadota > Gammaproteobacteria > Burkholderiales > Burkholderiaceae > Paraburkholderia > Paraburkholderia silviterrae. Next base: position 275,514 of record NZ_SMRP01000006.1, read on the forward strand.
TTTCAGGGGCAGGTGGGCGAGCAGGCCACCATGTTCCTGTTCGATCCGTGCGGCAACGCGCTGGAATTCAAGGCGTTCAAGGACATCGGGCAGCTGTTCGCCAAATGAGGCTGCAAGCGTGCCCGAAAACGGCAGACGACGCGCGCGTCAGCTCTGCGTGACGAAGTTGCGTACGTGCGTATTGAAGAGATCGGCGTGTGTGGCGTTCATGCCATGCGTCGCGCCTTTCATCGTGATGCGCTGCGCGAAGTCGATCCACTCTTCGAGCGCCTCGACATTATTGCGGAACATCAGCGGGCTGCGCTGGCCGTCGATCAGCAGCGTGCGGCACTTGATGTCCGCCGCGGGGCGGCGCATGTAGGCGGGCAGCGGATCGAGCAGCTGCTTGGGCAGCGTCGTGGCGTTGGCGATGGCCATTTCGCGGAAGGCGTGCGGGCTCTTGCGCCAGGCGCCCGGCATGCTCACCGAATCCACGAACAGCTCCAGCCCGTCTTCCAGCTCGCCGCGCTCGATGAGATCGGCCGCGCGCGTGCGCAGCGCGTTGGTGGCGGGAGGCAGCACGTCTTCGTCGTCTTCGAGGCGGCGCAGCGGGCCGCCCGGATCGGCGAGCACGAGCGTGCGCACGAGGCGCGGATAGCGGCGCGCGAGGTGATACGCAATCGAGCCGCCGCGCGAATGACCCACCAGATGCACCGACTCGAGTCCCATCGCGACGATGAAGTCGGCCAGCTCATGCAGATGGCTTTCCCAGCCGAATTCGCCCTGGATGCAGGCGTCGGCGGCCGGCCAGTAATGGCTCAGGCTCGGGGCGATGCAGCGGAAATCGTCCGCGAGACCGTCCAGCTGCGGCGCCCAGTAGCGGTAGTCGCACAGCGAGCCGTGCACGAACAGCAGTGGCTCACCGGTGCCCCGTTCGAGGTACGGCAGAACGACGCCCGAGTCCAGCGTCGCGAACGACAGGTCGGGTGGGGCAAGTAGGGACGGGTCGATGCGTTGATTCACGGAGATCACTCCAGTCGCGGAGATGACACTTTGCCGCATGGCAACGCTTAAGGGAAACGCAATAAATTGAACGTTGCTATCAGGTTTTCTGATTGAAATAAGATTGAAAGCTTGCGGCGCTGATACATCGGCCAACCCTGAGCCCGTCGCGGTGAGACGCTGGTAGACTCCGGCCGGCATTCAGCCCCATCCCACCGGAGTTCACCCATGCGCCGAAACCTGCTTCGAATCTGTCTTGCCGCTGCCACGTGCGTGCTTGGCGCTTGCTCTACCGCGAATTCCACTGCCCCGTCCACGATGGTGGGTGCCGATCGCGACGCACATGGATGCATTGGCTCCGCGGGCTATTCGTGGTGTGAACACACGCAGCGCTGCGAACGCCCGTGGGAACTCGCGAAGCAGCAAGGCTTTGCTTCCTCCGAGGCGAACTTCGCGCAATACTGCGCGACCGGAACGGCTAACTGATCCACGCCTCGAATCGCGCAGAATGTATGCGCTTCAAACCGTGCCATCGCGCGCAATTCAATCAGGAATCCATATGATTTTGACGGGGCAATCCTTATTCGTCAGACATTTGGCAATGCAGCATGCATCGGACACGGCGTTGCCCCCACGCTAGCGAGTGCCGTATCGCCAGTCCCGCGACGAAGCATTTCTCTGCATGAATTCTGGCGCCTTTCGCACCGACGTTGCGCAAAGCCACGTGCCGCGAGCGAACTTTTCCTTTTTGGAAAACGTTTGCGGTAGGGGTATCAAGCCGCGTCCGATGCGAGCCGAAAACGCGCCTATAGGCATGAGGTTTCGAAAAGGGGCAAACGTGAAGCACATCGTGTTCTTGATCGCCGTGATGGCATTGGCGGGGTGCGCGCAACTGCATCCGGCCGATACGGCAAACACTGAAAAGCCGGCCGCGCCAACCGTGGTGATGCGGTTCGATATTCCCGCCGACGCGCTCGGCGCACGCGATCCACAACTAGCCACGGTGCTCGCGAAGGCGGGGGCGCTGGCCGCCGCGCAGAGGCAGCCGACTGTGATCCGCGTGACTGCGCTCGGCCAGGATCTGCGCTACCTCAACGAGGCGATCTGGAAGGGCGTGCCGCCACGGCAATCACTCAAGCCAGCGCTCGAGAATGTCACGGCCGGCGCGAACCAGACATACAGCGTGTCGATCGAACCACTGCAATCGGGGGACTGACGCGATGCGCCCGAATGTTCTCGCCGGGGCCGCGCCGTTACTGGTCCTGCTCGTTTCCTGCAGCGCGTGGGCGGGCCAGCCCGGCGCCGTCGCCGTCGCCCTGGCGTCGGATACCGACGTGTCACGCGTCTATCCGCCGTTGCCCACGCTCGCCATGCTGCCGCCATCGACCGGCGATGACGACGCGCTACCCGCCTCGCATTCCGTCTCGCGCAAAAGGAAGGCGCGCCAGCACGACTGCCATTGCGCCATGCCTTCTCCCAGGCTCGTGGTGTCCGACGCGTCGCGTGTCTACCTCAAGGACATCGAACGGCAGCTCGATGTTGCGTTGGCGCGCTAACTCGCGCATTGGAGGCCAGAACGATGGCTCAGCACATGTCTCTTGCACGCCGGTGTTCGAAATACCGGATCTTGTTTGCGTGGCTTGCCGCGGCCACACTCAGCTGTCCGATGGCGCATGCAGCGAACGGCGACGAGTGTTTCGAAAAGGCGGGCGCATACCAGGGCGTCAATCCGCTCGTGCTGCGTGCCGTGGCATGGCGCGAATCGAAGGGTGACGCGAGCGCTATCAACCACAACGCCAATGGCTCGATCGACGTGGGGCAACTGCAAATCAACTCCGTCCATTTTTCCGAACTCGCGCGTGAGGGTATCCCGCATCGCGCATTGACCGACCCGTGCGTGAACATCTTCGTGGCCGCGTGGCTGCTCAAACAGAAGATGGTGCGTTACGGCAACACGTGGCGGGCAATTGGCGCGTATCACTCGGAGTCGCCGCGAGAACGCGATGCGTACGCGCGGAGCATCCGGGCGATCCTCGTCAGCTGGGGGTTGTTGCGGCCCCAGCAATGACATCTCAGTGCTTCACTATTTCTTTATCGGCAATTCAATTAGGACACCGGTCCGAGCAAGGCAAACGTCTCGACTGGATCAAGCCGTACACGCAGGGCATCTATGCCTACGTGACGCTCAAGGTGGGCGTGGAGCCCACGGAGCCGTTGCGCCAGGCACTGGTGGCGCTGGTGCGCAAGGAGATCGGCCCAATTGCGAGCCCCGACTTCATCCAATGGGCGCCGGTTTTGCCGAAGACCCGTTCAGGTAAGATCATGCGCCGCATCTTGCGCAAGATTGCCGACGGCGACTACGACAATCTCGGCGATGTCTCCACGCTGGCCGATCCGCGCGTGGTGAAGGAACTGATCGGTCACCGGATCGCGCATTGAAGCGCAAGCACCAGCGCGAAGCCTTCTATATAACGGGTGGCGCGATGGACCTTCTTGCTGGTCCATCGCGCCGCCCGTTATTTTCCGGTCATCGACCGCAGCGTCAGGCCTTCTTGACGTAAGCGTTGCACCAGCCCTTCGCATACACCAGCTTGCCGCCGTAGGTTGCGCAGGGGCCCGTCGCCGCGCCGGGCTTGCCTGAATACAACTGGCAATTGGCGCAGGTCTGGCCGGCCTGGTAGCGGGCGAATTTCGACTTGTCGACTTTCGCGGCGTCTTCCGTGTATCCGAGCGCCTGTGCTGTGGGGTCGGTCACGGAGAGCAATGGGGCGTCCGCGCGTGACTCGGTGGACAGCACCGTCGTCGACGCGACAGAGGCGGCAAGGATCATGAAACGCCGGCGGGAAACTGGCATGATATGGACTCCTGTGTGTATTGGAGCCGGCGGAACGCAAGACGCATGGCATGCATCGCCCTGGGTACGCTTACGTTGAGTGCATCCCGTCGGTCCATGGAAGCTCGATCAGCATACGCCATACTCACCGGTCACCCGACCGGATTCGCTGGCGCCAGATATGCCGCGCAATCGGCCCGCAGGCGATTTCGTCGGCATCGACTTCGATAACACTGGTGCGGGAATCAATATATCACGGCGTGAAATGTGAATGCGCACAGCGCGCGCGGGCGCCGTGCTTGCCGTGTCCGGCGGGGCGGTTGACGGCGGCGCTTGACTTGCAGCTAACCGGCAGCGAATCGGCAACGACCCTGCAGACGGCGAATCAGCCGCGCGCCTGCGCGTCTCGCAGGCCGGCGAGCGACTCGCGCTGATTGCCCTCGGCGTCGAAGTTGCCGGCGTCGAGCCAGGTTTCGAACGCGCGTTTCACGCCCGGCCAGTCCTTGTCGACGATGGCGAACCACGCGGTATCGCGGCTGCGTCCCTTGTACACGATGGCCTGCCTGAAGATGCCTTCGAATTGAAAGCCGAGCCGCAGCGCGGCCTGCCGTGAGGGCGCGTTGAGGCTGTCGCATTTCCATTCATAGCGCCGGTAGCCGAGCGCGTCGAATGCGTAGCACATCAACAGATACTGCGCCTCGGTGGAGAGCGCCGTGCGCTTGAGCCGCGGGGAGAAGGTGACGTTGCCGACTTCGATCACGCCATTCGCCGGATCGATGCGCATCAGCGAGAACGTGCCCACGGCCTTGCCGCTCGCCCGGTCGATGACCGCGTAATGCAATGGGTCGGTGGAGGCGGCCGCGCCCGTGAGGTACGCGCGATACGCCGCGAGGTCCACGAACGGACCAATCGTCAGATAGGTCCAGTCGCTGCCGTCGGCGACCTGGCTATAGGCGTCGAAAAGGTCGGCGGCATGCCGGTCGACGTCGATGGGCTCGATGCGGCAGCGCGCGCCCTCGATGCTCACGCGCGCGGGCCGCTCGCGCGCCGTCCAGCCGGACAGGGCGTCGCCGATGGGTTGCGCGTATTCGTTCGTTCTGGCTGCCATTCTTCACATGCTCCATTCGCACGGCGGGCTCGCGCGTGCATGACACGTTACCTCAGGAATGACAGCTAAAGTAACCTTGCTCGTGGCACCTTGAAAAGGTCCACGGCGGCCAGAGACGTTGGAGCCACGCTTCGTGGCGCGGCAGGCTGCACGGCTCGCGGCGCAATTCGGCCTGTGATGCGGCGTGGATTGCGGCGGGGCGAATTGCGTCGCGAGCATCAGGTTCATTGCGACATGGAACCTGAAGCGGGATGGTCCGTGCCCATCGCGTCGTGCTTCTTCATGGTTGAATCCTTGCCCATCTTGTCGTGCGCCATCGCACCGTCCTTGCTCATCTTGTCGTGAGACATGGCGTCTTTGCCCATGGTGTCCTTCTGCATGGCGTCGTTGCCCATCGCGCCGCTCGCTTGCGCGAACGCGGTGCCGGTGCCTGCGCCCAGCGTGGCGGCGCTGACGACGATAGCGGCGAGAATGATCTTCTTCATGGCTGTGCTCCTTGGTGGGTGAAAACCTGGTGGGTGAAAAATAAGGTCCGGCAATTCAGGCCGTCACGAGCCGCCGAACCAGTTGTAGCCCTGGTCGACCCAATAGCCGCCGGGGTACGTGTTCGTGACGAAAATTTCGACGATGTGCTTCGGATTCTTGTAGCCGAGCTTGGTCGGCATGCGCAGCTTCATCGGGTAGCCGTATTTGGCAGGCAGGCGCTCGCCGTCGTAGTCGAATGCGAGCAGCGTTTGCGGATGCAGCGCGGTGGCCATGTCGATGCTCTCGTAGTAGTCGTCCGCGCAGCGAAAGCCCACGTACTTCGCGCTGGTGTCCGCGCCCACGCGGCGCAGGAAGCTGGCGAACGGCGTGCCGCCCCAGCGCCCGATGGCGCTCCAGCCTTCCACGCAGATATGCCGCGTGATCTGCTCGGCGTGCGGCAGCGCGTAGAGCTCGGGCAGCGTCCACACGCGCTGGCCGGTGACGAGTCCGCTCAGCTTGAGGCGGTAGCTGCCGCCGTCCACGACAGGCGCTTCGTCGACGCTGTAGAACGCGTTGAACGGGAATGGCCGTGTGATCTGCGCCTCGGTGTAGGTGGGCGCGAGCTGGTGAGGATCGAAGAGCCACGCCTGCACGCGGTCGTTCAGCCGCGAGACGGCGGTAAGAAACGTGTTGACGGAGGCCTCGTCGGTGATCGAGCAGCCGGTCAGCATCGAAAGGCCGCCGAGCGTGAGCAGGCGCTTGCCGAACAGCCGTCGCGAGGGCATCTCGAGCCTGGCCGTTTCGCGGCGCGCATCGGCGAGGATCGCCGCGCGGTCCAGCGTGACGATTTTGCGGTCGTTCGTGTTCATCTGGAATCCTTATCGATGAGCAAAGTCAAGCTCAATGGCCGCGCAGCATGGTGATGAGCGAGCGCGGCACGAGCGCCACCATCGTGACGTGCACGACTACGAACGCGGCCAGCAGCGACATCGCGCAGAAGTGCACGACGCGAGCGTTGTCATAGCCGCCCATGAGCTCGCGCAGCAGCGGGAACTGCACGGATTTCCAGATCGCGAGACCGGAAAGCACGAGCACGATGAGGTCGGCGATGGCGACCAGATAGGCGAGCTTTTGCACGGCGTTGTAGTGGCGCAGGTCGGCGTGCGACAGGTGGCCGGTGAGTGCTGCGCGCAGGTCGGCGAACACGGCGCGCGGGCTTAGCGGGAAGAACTTCGCGAACAGACGCCCGGTGGCGATATTGAGCGCGAGGTACACGAGCCCGTTGAAAACGAGCAGCCACATGGCCGCGAAATGCCATTGCAGCGCGCCGCCCAGCCAGCCGCCGAGCGTGATCGACGTCGGGATGACGAGGTGGGGGAAGACCGGCGAGGCGTCATAGATGCGCCAGCCCGAGCACATCATGATGAGCGCCGCTGCTGCATTGAGCCAGTGCGTCACGCGCAGCCATAGCGGATGAATCGGGCGCGCGCCGTGCACGAGCGGCTGGCTCGCAGGCGGCCGGGCGGTTGTGGTTTCCATCGCGGACTCCTCGTGACGTGCAGGTACTGGTGAATTCGTTGTGGGCCGAACTGTGGTTACAGCAACGCGCGAGAAATTTGCACGGCTTGCGCTCGCTGCCAGAAATTTCATGCGGTGTGTAACCGCGCGCGCGTTTCGGACGAATAGCCTCCAGGGAGCCTCGCGCCTTACGGCGCACGGCAAGCGCGGGCAAATTCAGGAATCGGGAGCGAAAGCGTGGGCTGGGCGAACACCGCGGCGGGTTGGATGCAGACGGGCGAGCGCGCCGCGCAGGGCGGCGGCGCGGCCGCTATTGCGGTGCGCGACGCCATGGGCTACGCTCACGCGATCGCGCCCGTATTTGGAGCCGGCGACGTCGCTGCACCCGGCGATGCCGCGCGCAAGCCTGTTGCAAGCTTCGGGGCGGGTGTGGAAGTCGGCGCGGGCGCGGGCACCGCTGCAGGCGCGCCATCCGATCGTCGCGACAACACAGGACGCCCTTTGCATCCCGCGGAAATCCGTCTCAAAGCGCTGTTCCTCGCCGGCCTGGAAGGCGACGCCGACGCGTACCGCCTGTTCCTTCAGGAACTGACGCGGCATTTGCGCGGCTATCTGCGCAGGCGCATTCCGCAATTGCACGACGACGTGGAAGACCTCGTGCAGGAGATCCTGCTCGCGGTGCACAACGCGCGTCACACGTGGCGCTCCGAAGAACCGCTGACCGCCTGGGTGCACGCCATCGCCCGCTACAAATTGATGGACTTCTTTCGCTCGCGCTCCCGCCGCGAATCGCTGAACGACCCGCTCGACGATCACACCGACCTGTTCGCCACCCCCGACGACGAGCCGGCCCAGGCCCGCCGCGACATCGGCAAGCTGCTCGACCAGTTGCCGGACAAGCAGCGCCTGCCCATTGTTCATGTGAAGCTCGAGGGACGCTCGGTGGTGGAGGCCGCGCAACTCACGGGGCTTTCGGAGTCGGCCGTGAAGGTGGGCATCCACCGTGGCCTGAAGGCGCTCGCGGCGCGCATTCGGGGGGCGCAATGAAAACCGACGACCTCATCAACCTGCTTTCCACCGGCGTCACGCGCGTGGACCGCAAGGCGGTCTTGCGCCGCTTCGCGCGTGCGCTGCCGCTCGGGCTCGCTGGGTCGCTCGTGATCGTGGCGCTGGTGTTCGGCGTGCGGCCCGATCTCATGAGCGTCGCGCAGACGCCGATCTTCTGGGCGAAGCTCGCCTTCCCGGTTGCGGTGGCGCTCACCGCCGCGCGGGTCGTGAGCCGGCTGGGGCGCCCGGGCGGGCGCGGCGGCTATGCGTGGGCGCTGGTTGCCTTGCCGTTCGTGGCCGTGTGGGTGGCAGGCTGGCTCACGCTGGGCGCCGCCGCGCCGGCCGAGCGCGTGCCGCTCATGCTCGGCGCGTCGTGGCGCACTTGCCCGTTCAATATCCTGCTGCTTTCGGTGCCCACGTTCGCGGCAGTGTTCTGGGCCGCGCGGGGCCTCGCGCCCACCCGCCCGCGTCTGGCGGGCGTAGCCTCGGGCCTCTTTGCGAGCTCGCTTGCCACCATCGCCTACTGCGTGCACTGCCCGGAGATGAGCCCGGCGTTCTGGAGCATCTGGTACGCGCTCGGCATGTTGTTGCCGGCCGCGATCGGCGCGTGGCTCGGGCCGCGGCTGCTGCGCTGGTAATGGCGCGGGCGGCTTGCGTCCACAACTTGCGTCGTGCCCGGCTATCGAGTTGCCTTGATGGAAGCATGGCAACTTCGATTGACGATTGAGCTCGTGAACTGGCCGCATTCTAAGAGCGGCCGCTACCTGCGTGTGACACGATTTAACAACCTTTACGCAGGTAGTTGCTCAATAATAGAGTGACTCATCTACAACCCACGTCGAGCTGCATGGCGTGGATGCACGGAGCCCGAGGCCGGTTGCGGTACATGGTGATCCCCCACCAATGACCAGCCTCTTTCGCCGGTCCCATTGCCCTCCATACAGGGCTGGCATTTTCTATATCGAATGGATTGCAGCGTGTTCTGCAAATGCGCGCTCGTGCGCCAAAATACTTTGCATCCATTTTGTAAGGCAATAAAAGAGGCAGCTTTATCGAATGCGAATTGCCATTCTCGATAGCGATCCAGAACAAGCGGAGTTCATTCGCGGCGTGTTGGCCCCCGAGGGCTATGTCTGCCGCCCCTTCACGCAGGGCAGGGCCTTGCTGCGTTCACTCAGGCGCGAGACATTCGACCTGCTCATACTCGATCATGCGTTGCCCGATATGGTGGGGTTCGATGTCCTGACGAAGATTCGGGAGATCGTCGCCATTCACGTGCCGGTCATTTTCGTGACCTCGTTCCAGGCCGATAGTGACGAGACCTCGGCATTGAACGCCGGGGCCGACGATTACCTGATCAAGCCCGTGGAGGCCGGCGTATTGCGCGCCCGCATCGGCTCGGTGTTGCGTCGCGCGCGAGCGGTTGCGCCCGGCAATGGTGAAGAAGCCGCCGACGCGTTCGAATTCGACCCAGTGGCATGCAGCGTTTCGCGCAATGGTGTGGCCGTTCATCTGACCGCGCGGCAATTCAAGCTTGCACTGCTGTTCTATCAGCATCTGGGAACGACGCTGTCGCGCGAGCATATTCTCGATCTGGTCTGGAATGGCGAAGACGGCGTCAGTTCGCGAACCATCGACACGCAGATTTGCCGCTTGCGCACGAAGCTCACGCTCGCGCCGGAGAGCGGCTATCGGCTTGCATCCGTCCACGGACGCGGCTACCGGCTCGATCGTCTCTAGCATCACGCATGCACCGCGCGGCACTGGCTTGCTGCGCTCACCCGCGCCTCGCCACCATGCCTATGCGTCTGCGAGCTTTTCGAGGCAATAGCCGTAACCGTAGACGGCAATAATGACGTATTCGTTTTCGGGGCGCAGCATGAGCTTCGTTCTTAGCCAGCTGACGTGCGTATCGACCGTGCGTGATGGCATGCCCGACGTTTGATGCCAGATCGATTCGAGGATCTGTGTGCGCGACAAAGGCAGGCCGGCCTGGCGAAATAGCAGGTAGGCGAGCGCGAATTCGCGATGCGTCAGCGCGATGGCGTTTCCGCGCAACGTGACGGTGCATTTCGCCGTATCGAATTCGTATGGGCCGAATCGTACCGGCACGCGGGCTTTTGGCCACTGTGCCCGTCTCAGCAGAGAGCTCACGCGGGCACGCAAGACCTCCGGGGTGCGCGACTTGAGGACATAGTCGTCCGCGCCCGCGTCGAGCGCGGCCGTTTCATCGGTCGCCTTGTGCGGCTCGCCGATCAACAGAACAGGCAGGCCCGTTCCGCAATGCGCTCGCACCCACTTCAGCGCCGTCATGGCGTCGGAGTCGGAATCGAGCCCGATCAGTATCAGCAGATCGAATGGCTCGCTCTCCAACCCCGCCGTGAGCAGACCCAGCCGGCGAAAGCGGTGGCAGACGTAACCGTCGTCACGCAACGTTCTCGCGACAAAAGCGGCGTGTCGGGAAGTATCCTCGAAGATAGCGACGCTCGTTGCGCGGTCGACGAGCGCTTCTTCATTGTCGCTAAATCGAGAATCGCGACGAGGCTTCAATGATTTCAGCTTGGTCATAACCGTGAGATACCATCAGCAGTCTGAGCGCATGGTGTTCTTTCATTCCAAAGACGCTCCTCGGGTGCGCTCGCTCGCCATAGCTGGGGCCGATCCAGACTTCACGAACGGCTTCAGGCAGAAACCCGTACTTGAAATAGCTGGTCAATCCAAACCGCGTCACGCGCCAGCGCAGATGGGGTGTTGGGCCGTTGTGTCGTGCCTGTGCTGCGCTTCCGGTGTCGGCAGGCGCAGCGTAGACGAGGCGCCATTCCTGCTCGTGGCGGTACGAAGGATCCTTGGCGATGACGCCGAGCCACTCGCAGGCCTGCGCGGCGATACGGGCGCGGGCCGTCCGGTTTTGCATGTCGCCGTCGACGATCAGGATCTTCAGCGCTTCGATGTGCCGTGTGAGCGTCGAGTCGTCGCCGTAGAGGACGGGCGAGAGTACGTATCCGCGTTCGGAGTCGGCTAGCACGCTCTGTGGTTCTGCGGTGCGCGCGTCGCCCGGCGCATCCGCATATTCCATTTCCAGTTGCAGTACGCCCGTATCGAATCCGATCGCAAGACCTGTTCCGCGGTCCGCATAATTCAGCCATTGCGCGGTTGCGTCGCGGTTTCCCGAGAAGCAACAAGTGAACAACTCCCGGCGGCTGACGTTCAGGGCGAGCATGAGCTCGGTGGCTGCTCCATTCGGCGCCTGCGGGTGGCGCCGATCGCCGGCCAATGCATTGACGAGCATTGTGCCGATTCCATCGCCCACGCGAGGATCGAACATCTTTCGTGCATTGCTGAGCCAGAGCGCCTTGCTCTCGATGATCGAGAGAAAGGCATGCGGATCGCAGTAGTGGTAAATGATGGCCATACGATTATCAGGGGTGGCGAAGAGGCATTCGATCGAGATTCAGGGCGATCGAGCGTTGCATTCACGGATCGCAGGGCATTTCAGGTTAGGGATGCGGCAAGACCTTTCTTCCATGAAAGCGTTTAATGTGGATTCCTTAACAATTTGAAAATCATGAAATCGATGAGTCGCCATGCAATCTTGACGGTCGATCAAAACCGATTTTGAAACGTGCAGCGGAGTGTCAGCGAGAATTCATATCGATGTGGATGTTGAGGCGCGACAGTAACTGTTCAATATCCGTCAAACAATAGGTCAATTGTTAATAAGTTACAGTTCTCGCTGCATGCAAAGTGCGCCGCACAGGTGTATTGAAAGGGAATGGCGGCAAGGCGACTCGGAAATAAAAAAGCGCCGCTTGACCGAAGCGGCGCTTTTGCGTGCAGGGGCAAGAAGCGGGATGCGAATGCCTTGACGGGGCTTGCTGCCGCCGTAGGGCTTCAGACCGCGCCGCTCTCACGCAGCGCGCGAACGCGCGCTGCGTCATAGCCAAGCTCATGCAGGATCGCATCGGTGTGCTCGCCCAGCGCGGGCACGGGGTCCATGCGCGGGTTATCGGCGAGCGTCGCGCCCGGCGGCAGCAGCGCGGGAATCTCGCCTGCGGGCGTGCCCACGCGCGTCCAGCGCTCGCGTGCGGCGAGCTGCTCGTGTGCCCACACCGCCTGCATGTCGTTGATATGCGCGTTCGCGATCTTCGCGGTTTCGAGGCGCTCGATCACATCGCCTGCAGTGAGGCTGCCAAACGCTTCTTCGATGAGCTTGCCAAGCTCCGCGCGATGCGCCACGCGGCGGCTATTCGAGCAGAAGCGCTCGTCCCCGGCCAGCGCCGGTTGGCGCATGACGGTTTCGCAGAAGCTTTTCCATTCGCGCTCGTTCTGCAGGCCGAGCATGACGGATTTGCCGTCGCCGGCCTTGAACGGGCCGTAGGGATAGATCGTCGCGTGCGCCGCGCCGTTGCGCTGCGGTGGCGTCTGGCCGCCGATCGCGTAGTAGAGCGGGTAGCTCATCCACTCGACCATGCTTTCCAGCATCGAAACGTCGATGCGGCGTCCGCGCCCCGTCTTGCCGCGTTCGATGAGCGCCGCGAGGATGCTCGAATACGCGTACATGCCCGCCGAAATATCGGCGATCGAGCAGCCGGCCTTGGCCGGTTCGTCGGGTGAGCCGGTGATGCTGAGAAAGCCCGACTCGCTCTGGATCAGCAGGTCATAGGCCTTCTTGTCGCGATACGGGCCGTCGCTGCCGTAGCCGGAGATATCGCAGACGATCAGGCGCGGGTAGCGCTCGCGCAGCGTCTCGTAGTCGAGCCCGAGACGTTGCGTGGCGCCGGGCGCGAGATTCTGCACGAACACGTCGGCGTCGGCGAGCAGCGCGTGCACGATCTCCAGCGCTTCGGCGCGCTTCACGTCGAGCGTGATGCTCTCCTTCGAGCGGTTCGTCCAGACAAAATGCGAAGCGAGACCGTGCACGCGCTCGTCATAGCCGCGCGCGAAGTCGCCCGAGCCGGGGCGTTCGACCTTGATGACGCGCGCGCCCAGATCGGCGAGTTGGCGCGTGCAGAAGGGGGCCGCGATCGCATGTTCGAACGTGACGACCTTGATGCCTTCGAGAGGACGCATGGCAAGCTCCCTGGTGCAATCAGAATGAACGCGGCAGGCCGAGAATGTGCTCGGCGACGTACGAGAGAATCAGGTTCGTCGAGATCGGCGCGACCTGGTAGAGGCGCGTCTCGCGGAACTTGCGCTCCACATCGTACTCGCAGGCAAAGCCGAAGCCGCCGTGGAATTGCAGACAGGCGTTCGCGGCCTCCCACGAGGCGTCCGCCGCGAGCAGCTTGGCCATGTTCGCCTGCGCGCCGCACGGCTCGTGCGTTTCGAAGCGGCGCGCCGCCTCGAAACGCATCAGGTTGGCGGCTTCCACGTTGATGAACGCGCGCGCGATGGGGAACTGCACGCCCTGGTTCTGGCCGATCGGGCGGCCGAATACCTGGCGATCCTTCACATATTGCGAGACCTTGTCGACGAACCAGTAGCCGTCGCCGATGCATTCCGCGGCAATCAGCGTGCGCTCCGCATTCAGCCCGTCGAGGATGTACTTGAAGCCCTTGCCCTCCTCGCCGATCAGGTTTTCCGCGGGAATTTCGAGGTTGTCGAAGAAGAGCTCGTTGGTCTCGTGATTGACCATGTTCAGGATCGGCTGCACAGTCAGACCGTGGCCGATCGCTTCGTGCAGATCGACCATGAAGATCGACATGCCTTCGCTCTTCTTCTTCACGTCCGAGAGCGGCGTGGTGCGCGCGAGCAGGATCATGAGGTCGGAGTGCTGCACGCGCGAGATCCAGACCTTCTGGCCGTTGATCACGTAGCGGTCGCCTTTGCGCACGGCCGTGGTCTTGATCTTCGTGGTATCGGTGCCGGTGGTGGGCTCGGTCACGCCCATCGACTGCAGGCGCAGCTCCCCGCTCGCGATTTTCGGCAGATACTTGAGCTTCTGCTCGGCCGAGCCGTGGCGCAGCAGCGTACCCATGTTGTACATCTGGCCGTGGCAGGCGCCGGAATTGCCGCCGCTGCGGTTGATCTCTTCCATGATGACCGAGGCCTCGGTGAGGCCGAGACCCGAGCCGCCGTATTCCTGGGGAATCAGCGCCGCTAGCCAGCCCGCTTTCGTGAGCGCGTCGACGAAGGCTTCGGGGTAGCCGCGTTCTTCGTCGACCTTGCGGAAATACTCGGCCGGAAACTGGCTGCACAAGTCGCGCACGGCTTCGCGGATGTCCTGGTATTGATCGGTAGCGTCGTTCATTGCATGGTTCCCTGCATGTATCCTGGTTGATTCGTCCTGGCTGATTCGTCCAGATGGTCTGATGGTTCAGGCGAGCACCGCGCGGGCCGACATGGTCAGCCAGCCTTCGTGATCTTTTGCCCAGAGTTCGACGGCCTGGCCGTGCGCGGCGCGGCGGCCGCATACGGTGAAGGGGTGTCCGAGAAAGGTCGGGCGCACCGCCTTGAAGCTGTACTCGCGCACGACGGCTTCGGGCGCGAAGCGCGCCACCGTGTCGAGCAGCAGCGTGGCGATCAGCGGCCCATGCACGACGAGGTCTGGATAGCCTTCCGCCTGGCGCGCGTAGTCGCGGTCGTAATGAATGCGATGGCCGTTGAAAGTGAGCGCCGAATAGCGGAACAGCAGCGCCTCGCTGGACGCGATCTCGCGCTGCCAGTCGGCATCGGTCGGCGCCGCTGTGGGCTTGGGCTGCGGCTGGCCGGGCTGCGCAGGCTCGCGATAGACGATGTCCTGCTCTTCGCGGATCGCGGTGGCGCCGCCGACCTGAATATCGTGCTCGACGGTGACGAACGCGAGACGTCCGCTGCGTCCTTCCTTGTGCTCCACGGAGAGCACGCGCGAGACGCGCGTGGCATGCGCGCCAATCGTGAGCGGCGCGTTGAACGTCATGCGCCCGCCCGCCGCCATGCGCCGAGGCAGGCCGAGATCGGGAAGGAAGCCGCCCGTGCGCGGATGCCCGTCGCTGCCCAGTTCGGCTTGTGGCGCGGCAACGCAGAAATAGAGCCAGTGCCAGATCGGGGGAAGCGCGTCGCCCAGACCCGGCGCGCGGCTGCTGTCGAGCGTGGCGGCCAGCGCGGCAGCGGGTGCGGACGATATGAGGTCGGTGACCGTCTGGACCGGCTGTATGAGTGGTTCAGGCAGGGGAAGGTTCATCGCCGTGTCCAGCGTTGGTTCGGCCAACGCTTCACTAAAGGGGAATGAGGCGACTGTATGCGAATGTTCCGGGACGCGGAAATACGGATTGAATGTACCGGTCATAGGGGTATCCTATGACCCTCGCATTGGAAGGATCACAAGGGCCGCGCCCATGGACGTTCGTCAGCTTCGTTACTTCGTGAACATCGTCGATTACGGCAGTCTCGGCAAGGCCGCGGAAAAGCTCTACGTGGCGCAGCCGTCGCTCAGCCAGCAGATCGCGAAGCTGGAAGACGACCTGGGCGTGCCGCTGCTCGTGCGCAGCCCGCAGGGCGTGAAGCCCACCGCCGCGGGCCAGGCGTTGTACCGTCACGCGCGCCTCGTGCTGCATCAGATGGAGCAATTGCGCCAGGAGGTGCGCGAGGGCGTGGGCGCGGAATCGGGCACGGTTGCCATCGGCTTGCCCACGACGATGGCCTCGGTGCTCGCGATGCCGGTTTTCGAGCGCGTGCGCGAGCGCTATCCGGGCATCCGCCTGCAATTCTTCGAGAGCATGAGCGGCTACTTGAACGAACTGCTCGCGAACGGCCGGCTCGATCTCGCGATCCTGTTTCGTGACACGGCCACGCCCGGCATCTCGGCGCTGCCCGTGCTCGACGAAGAGTTATGCGTGCTCGGCGAGCCGGGGCTGCCGGCGCGTGCGCGCACCTGCCCGCTGGCCGCGCTCGCCGATGTGCCGCTGGTGGCGCCTGGCGTGGCCAATGGGCTGCGCCTGCTGCTCGAAAGAACCTTCGCGCGCGAGCAGGTGCCGTTGAATATCGTGGCGGACGTGGATTCGTTGCCCATGCTGCTCTCGGTTGCGCAGTCGGGCGCGGCATGCACGATCTTGCCCGCTTCGGCGCTGGCGCTGCGCGCACAGGCCGAGCGGCCCAGGATGCGGCGCATCGTCAATCCGGTGATCAGGCGTCCAGCGAGCATCTGTTGGCCCAATGCATTGCCGGTGAGTTCCGCTTCGCTTGCCGTGCGGCGCACGCTTTGCGAGCTGATCGAGGAGCTTTGCGCGAGTGGTGTCTGGACAGGAATTGAGCTGCGGGAGGCGGGGATAACGGCGGGTTGATGCGTGGCATCGAGCAAGACGCCACGCTTCGGTTTGTTGCTAGGCCAGTTCCCAATATCACGAATGGGGCTGGCCTTGTGCGCGCTTAGTGCTTGATATCGGCTTGCTTGGGCTTGGGCGGCGATGCGACCTTCGCGTACTGGAATGCCGGCGTGGCCTTGAGCGCTTCCTTGGTTGCGCCCGGCAGATACAGATTGCCGTTACGCACGTCGAGCGAGGCGATAGGCACGGCCACGTCGTGCGCGGCGACGCCGAGGAAGCCGCCCGCGGAGACGATGGCGGCCGACACCGTGCCGTCCGGCGCGATGATCAGGTCGCGCACCGTGCCCACCTTGGCGTTGTCGTCGTTATAGACGGCCTTGCCGAGCACGCTCTTCTTCACGCTCCAGCCTTCGAGCAGCGCCTGCGATTGCTCGATCGTCACGCTCAGCGGCTGGGCGCCTGCGACCTGGGCTTGCGCGCCTGCGCTTACCACGCTTGCGGCCAGAACGGCGGCCGTCAACATCGTCATGCGGAAAGACATTTACTGTGCTCCTGATTCAAGGGTCTGCTTCAAGGATTTGCTTCAAGATTAATCGGCGGCAGGGACCGCGCGAAATACTCGAATTGCAATAGTAGCGGGATTGAGCAATGGCTGCGCGTAAGTTGCATGCGGGGTTGACGCGCTGAAGCGTTATTTGCAGGTGATCGCGCATTACTACGCGAAGGCGGGCAATGGAGACACGGTGGCGGCACGGCTCGCCGAGCTGGCGGCAGCCACGCGCACAGAGCCGAAGAACCGCTATTACGGGTACTTCCGCTCAGTGGAGGAGCCGGAGCACTTCGTGATTCTCGAGCAGTACAGCGATGCCGACGGGCTCGCCGAGCATCGCGAGATGCCGCATTTCCAGCGCATTGGCGTGGGGACGATCGTTCCGCTGCTGGAGCGGCGCGAGGTGAGCAGCTATATGGTGGAGGAAGGTGAAGCCTGATGCCGCGATGGCCATCAGGTTTTCACCATGCGGCGCTCGAGGCGCTGAGCGCGCCCGCCGCCGCACGAGGGCGGCAAGGTCGTGGAGCCGCGATCAGGGAGCGTGTGTGCGCGCGACGTCGACCATCGGTGTGACATCGCGCATCGGCGTGACATCGACGATCGGCGCCACCTCCACGCCCGCTTCGTCCGCATCGAATGCGAGCGCTGGCGGCTGCCTTTTCGCGCGCCGCGCGCTCTTCCAGATCATCAGCAGGTGATAGTAGAGCCGCGGGCTCAAGCCGAACCGGTACGCGTGCAGATTCCCGAGCGCGAGGTGCAAGCCGGCGCGCGCCTTGTCGTTGCGTGCATAGAGCGACACCACGATCGGCACGAAACGGCGCATTGCGAGCTTGCGCGCGGGTTCGAGGGCGGGCGGCAGCGTCAGCCCCTGAAGGAAGCTCCAGGCGGCGAGCGACGACGCGCTGGTCGTATTGCGTGTCGACTGGGAAACCGAGACATCGGTTTTCCGGTAGTAGGAGACGTGTTCGTCGATGTAGCACACCCCACGGGCCGCCAGGCACAGCCGCACGCCGAAGACGTAATCGCAGCACACGGCATGCTGCTCGTCGTAGCTGATCTGCTTGACGAGCGCGGCATCGGCGAGCCAGCCGTTGTTCGGGAACATCTGCACGATGCCGGTGCGTCCCGGCAAGGCCTGCAGTCCCGCCGCCGCGGGTGTGCGGTGATAGGCGTGATTCATGCGCTGGCTCGACGCGTAGTCCACGCTGCCGTCGTGGTCGACTTCGTATTGATTGCCGAACGCCGCCTGAATCTCCGGATGCCGCTCCCATTGCGCGAGCAACCGCTCGACGCATTGCTCGGCGAGGTAGTCGTCGTCGTGGATCAGCAGAATCTTGTCGCCGGTTGCGCGCGCAAAGAGGCTATCGACATTGCGCGCCTGACCGAGCGCGGGCGTATTGCGCCGATAGGCGATGCGCTCGTCGTTGCCGTACCGCGCGGCGATCAAACGTTCGGTCTGCTCGTCCGGCGAATCGTCGCCGATGACGATTTCGATGTTCGTGTGCGTTTGCGCGAGACACGATTCGATGCAGCCGATCAACAGATCCGGGCGCTTGTACGTGGGCAGACAAATCGAAACTTTGGTTTTTATCGTCATGGGCCTACCCCTTGATCCTTAGGGACGGTGAAGAGGTTCGCATTGCGAACGCCAATCAACTGGCATGACGGTAAGGGATCAAAACTCGAAAGAAATTGAAAATAAATCGCAAGCTGGGGTAATGCGGGAAAACGCGGATCTGGCGGGAATTACGCGCGTATCGTGAGAAAATTCGAAAAGAAAATCGGGGTTACGCCAGCAAGCGCCGTGCCTTGCGGCTTGCCGACGGGGCGAGTGCCCGGAAAGCGGTGTCCAGTGGGCTTCTCGCCCTAAATTCGAGTGGCTCGGCGCGGTGCCGCGAGGCGGCCGGAAACCGCGCGGAAGAGCTCGCATCTCGCCGGGCCGCATGGCTTTGCGGTGGCGCCCGATTATTTTCTGAATGGCGCCGCCATATATTGCGCTTTGCTCTTTCTGAAATGGCGATATACACCCCATTCACGCCCGGCTGGTTTTGTCGAGGCCCGTCTCGGCCAGTGGCCGCGTCGCGACGATTGCTTCGGCCGATGAGCGCGAAGAGAAAATAATTCTTCGACCGCGGAGCGCGGGCCGCGATTATGGAACCACTTTCTACGGACCGCCGCGTAGCATGGTGCCCCATTCATTCAGCAACAGAACGACGGACAATGGGCGACAAACTCCACTATTTCGATTACGCGGCCACGACGCCGGCCGACCCGCGCGTGATCGCGTCGATGTGCGAATGCCTCGGCATCGAGGGCGCATTCGGCAATCCCGCTTCCAGCTCGCACGCGGCGGGCACGAAGGCACGCAGCCTCGTGGAGCAGGCGCGCGCGCAGGTCGCGGCGCTGATCGGCGCCGAGGCCGATGAAATCGTCTGGACCTCGGGCGCCACCGAATCGAACAACCTCGCCCTGAAGGGCTACGCCGACGCGGCCACGGGCAAGCGCCATCTGGTCACGAGCTGCCTCGAGCACAAGGCCATTCTCGACACCATGGCGAGCCTCGAAGCGCGCGGCATGACGGTCACTTACGTGCGTCCGTCACCCGATGGCAGCATCGGCGTGGAGGCCGTCAAGGCGGCCTTGCGCAGCGACACCGGCCTCGTCTCGCTCATGCTCGTGAACAACGAGATCGGCACGCTCACGGACATCGCCGCGATCGCGCCGCTCGTGCGCGCCGCGGGTGCGCTGCTGCACGTGGATGCGGCACAGGCGCTCGGCAAGACGCCTATCGACGTGAAGGCGATGGGCATCGACTTGCTGTCGATGTCGGCGCACAAGGTCTATGGCCCCAAGGGGATTGGCGCGCTCTATGTGCGCCGCGAGGTGGCCGCGCGCATCGCGCCGCAGATGCATGGCGGCGGCCACGAGCGGGGGCTGCGCTCGGGCACGCTCGCCACACATCAGATCGTGGGCATGGGCACCGCCTGCGCACTGGCCGCGTCCGGGATGGAGGCCGACACGCAGCACATCGCGCGTCTCGCCGAACGTCTGCTCGATGGCGTGCGCGATCTCGAAGGCGTGACCCAGAACGCGCGCGCGGCGCGCAGGATCGTGCACACGCTGAGCCTCACGATCGGCTTGCCCGGCTTCTTTCCGTTCATGCTGGCGGCGGATCTGGCCGTATCGTCCACCTCGGCGTGCAATTCGGCCTCGGGTGCGCCTTCGCACGTGCTGAGCGCGCTCGGGCTCGACGCCGAGGCAGCCAGCCGCACGCTGCGCTTCAGCATCGGCCGCTATACGACGCCGGAAGACGTCGATCGCGCGATCGAGTGCATACGCACGGTCGTCGCGCAATGCGCACCCGTTGCAGCCTGCGCACGCGAAGCGTGAGCGGCACAGGTATGCCAGTCTCTCTCGAAGTGTGCGTCGACAGCGTGGATGGGCTTGATGCCGCTGTCGCTGGCGGCGCGGATCGCATCGAACTGTGCTCCGCGCTCGAGCTCGGCGGGCTCACGCCCACGCCGGGGCTGATCGCGGCGGCGGCGCGCGCGCCCATTCCGGTCTACGCGATGATCCGGCCGCATGCGCGTTCGTTCGAATGGTCGAGCGCCGACGCGGCGGCGATGCTCGCAGAAATCGACGCGGTGCGCGCGGCGGGCCTGGCGGGCGTGGTGCTCGGCGCGGCGCTGCCTGACGGCAATCTCGACGTCGCGTTGCTGCGCACGTTGTGCGAGCGTGCGCGCGAAAGCCACGGACTCGGCACCACGCTGCATCGCGTGTTCGATCTCGTGCCGGACCCGGCACGCGCACTCGAAGAAGCGATCGCGCTCGAGTTCGAGCGTATTCTCACTTCGGGCGGCGCGGCGCGTGCGGTGGACGGACTGGCTGTGCTCGCCGATCTCGCGCGACGCGCAGTGGGGCGCATCGCCATCATGCCGGGCAGTGGCGTGAGCGCCGATAACGTCGCGCGCATCGTCGAGGCGACCGGCGCCACACAAGTGCACGCATCGTGCCGCGAAGCACTCGCGCAGCGCGATGGCAAGGGCGTCGAGCTCGGCTTCTTTCCGGCGCGCCCGGGCCGCACTTCGCAACGGCTCGTGCAAGCGTTCAAACAAGCGCTTGCTTCAATGGGCTGAAGTCAAACGGCTGAACGCAGTTACGAAATCGGCTTCGAATCTGGCGTGGGATTGCCCAGATCGTCGGTCGGCAGCCGCTGCTGATCGAACGCGGCCACATAGAGCGCCCACTGCGGCGTACCCAGATCGACGAGCAGCGCACCGTCCTGCCAGATGTCGTTGTGGTCGTTGCTGTCGTCGCCGGGACGGTGAATGAACTCGCCCGTCGACCCCTGGTTCATGTGCACATCGTGGATGCCGTTGCCTTCGCTATAGAAACGGCCGAACACGTAGACGTCGAAGCCCGATTGCATCGCGCGAACCAGCAGGCGCTGCAGCGTGGCGACAGGCTCGACGGCGTCCGAGCCGTCCATGACGTCGCTATCGCGCCAGGCACCGGTGTTGGCGAGGAAGTCGCTGCGCTGGAAGTCGAGCGCGGGCAGCGCGGCTTGCCCGCTCAGGTCGTGGGAGCCTGGC
This sequence comes from Paraburkholderia silviterrae, assembly GCF_004353915.1. Taxonomy (GTDB): domain Bacteria; phylum Pseudomonadota; class Gammaproteobacteria; order Burkholderiales; family Burkholderiaceae; genus Paraburkholderia; species Paraburkholderia silviterrae. The sequence continues at coordinate 296,851 of NZ_SMRP01000006.1, forward strand.
GCCGCGCTCTGGAGCGTCGCGAGCACGGGATGGCTAAAGTCGAACGGCAGCCTGTACTTGAGCAAGTCGTCGGCATCGGTGGTGCCGACGTTCACCGCAATGTCCCATTGCGCACCCGCGACCGAGAGGCCGAAATGCAGGTGATACTGCACTTCATGGGGCCGTTGCGTGGGCTTGAGTTGCGGCGTCGTCACGATCTTGCCTTTCGCGTAGCCGTAGGGAAGCGTCATCTCGGGCATCTCCTGGAATCGCCTGTCGCTTGCAGCGGGGCCGCCCATCATAGGACGACTGCGTGACAGTTGTGCTGCGCGGCGTCGCGCGCCGCCAGGGGCGCGGGCCGCGTACCCAGCGTTATGCGGCCCCTTGCGTGGCCCCTTGTGCGGCCCATTCAACGAGCGTGGCCACGGTGTTCATGTTGCGCGCCGTGCCGTCCTTCGCCGCGGGAATCTTGAGCTTCGAACGGCCGATGCCGTCCTTGTAGTACACGTAGATTTCGCGCGCGCCGAGCGCGATGGCCTCCAAGCCCTGGCCGCTGACTGTCGTGAGTGCGTCGGCGTTCGGGGCGGTGTTGAGAAAGAGCGCGAGCGTGCGCTCGGGCGGCGCGCTTGCGAACGGATTCGCCGAGAGCACGGCGGCCATTTCATCTGCGCTGCGCAACAGCACGCCGACGGGTTTGCCCGCGTATTCCTCAAGGCTGCGTTCGAGCCGCGTCTTGACGCTCGCCGCCGCGAGCCGGCTCTGGAAGACCACGTTGCCGCTCGCGATATACGTGCGCACGGCGGTAAAGCCGAGCGCTTCGCACATCGCACGCAGTTCGGCCATGGGAAGTTTGCCGGTGCCGCCGACGTTCACGGCACGCAGGAGAGCGATGTAGGTAGGCATGGGCGCATGATACTGCGCATCGCGCATCGGGCATCAGGCATCGCGCGTCGGGCATCGGGCATCGGGCATCGGGCACCGGGCACCGGGCATCGGGCATCAGGCATCAGGCATCAGGCATCAGGCATCAGGCATCAGGCATCAGGCATCGCGCGTCGGGCATCGCGCGTCGGGAGAAACGCTGGGCGCGTCCGGCGCCGCTGCGACGCCCGGCGGTATCATCGAAGCGATGGGACGCGCCATTCCGGCGCGCCAGCGGACCGAAGAGCGAATACGCATGAAGACGCTGCTGATCGTCTATCACACGATGACCGGTGGAACGCAGCAAATGGCCGAGGCCGCCGCCGCTGCCGCCCGCGAGCAATCCGGCGTGGCGGTGAAGCTGCAGCGCGCGGACGCCACGCAGCCCGAAGACGTGCTGGCCGCCGACGGCTATCTGTTCGCGACGCCGGAGAATCTGGCGGCCATGTCCGGGCTGATGAAAGACTTCTTCGACCGCAGCTATTACGCGGCGCTCGACCGCCTGAACGGCCGCCCCTACGCGGTCATGATCTGCGCGGGCAGCGACGGGCAGAACGCCTTGCGCCAGATCGACCGTATCGCCACGGGCTGGCGGCTGAAGGCGGTGGCGCAGGGCGTGATCGTCTGCACGCATGCGCAGACGCCCGAGCGCATTCTCGCGCCCAAGACGATTGGCGCCGACGATCTCGAACGCTGCGCAGAACTGGGCGCGGGACTCGCGGCGGGACTCGCGCTCGGGGTCTTTTGAGGCGCACATGCCATTGCGCCTGGAAAACTGAGATGAGGTACCGCGCCTGCCTTTCATAATGCTCGGCTCACGCATTAAACGCAGGATGACGAATTTAATGAGATTGAGCTTGAGATTGCGATGGCATGGCGCGATATGGGGCGCGTTATTGGGCGTCGGCGGGCTATTGTCGGGTTGCACGCTCGTCGGGCACCCGGCCACGTCTGCCTTCACGACGCATTGCCGGACAGTGAGCGCGGGGTACTACTGCGTGCGCCCGGGCGATACGCTCGATAGCGTCGCGCTGGGGTTTGGACAGAAGCCGCAAGACGTCGCGCGCTGGAACGATGTCGCGCCCGGCACGCCGCTGTTCGTGGGCCAGATGCTGCGCATGGCGCCGCCCGGCGCCTCGTCGCGCCACGAAAACGAGCCGCACGCGGCCGCTCCCCATGCTGCCGACGCGCCGGGCGCCATGCACGCCGCTGCGTCGGCGCAATTCGTCTGGCCGGTCAGCGGCGTGGTCATCCGCGAGTTCGGCGAGGACGGCGCGCGCGGCATCGAGATCGCCGGGCGCGCGGGCACGCCCATCAAGGCCGCCGCCGCGGGCCGCGTCGTCTACGCGGGCGACAGAATCAAAACCTATGGCCTCATGGTCATCATCAAGCATGAAGACGGCTTCGTGACGGCTTACGGCAACAACCGCCGGCTGCTCGTTCGTGAGGGCGATGTGGTGAAGCGCGGTGCCGCCATCGCCGAAATGGGCACGCAAAGTGACGGCGAGACGCTGCTTCAGTTCGAAATGCGCGAGGGCAGCCAGGCCGTGGATCCACTGGCGCATTTGCCGGCGGACTCCGGGCCGGTCGTGGAGTAAGCCGCAGCAGCGCTGCGGGGATACGGATGTCACGTCGAAGCATGGCTTTGGCATGTGAAAATTACATGGGAATCCGTAATAAAAGCGCGTAATAAAGGCACGATATAAAAGCGCCATATAAAAACGCGATTCAAATACGCGGCCTGAGCGCGCAATCCCGGTGCGTGGCGCTCAGCGATGGCCGGGGCGTCGCTTGTGCGCCTGCGCCAGCTTGGCGACATAGCTCACGTAATCCGTCACCGCCTGCGTGTCGGGGCCGTGCGCGGCGCTTCCTGCCGGCGCAGCGGCACCCGCATGAACCGCCGCGGCGTGCACGCTCGCACCGGGTGCTGCGGGCGCTTCGGGCGCTGCGGGTGTTGCGGGCGCACCGTGCGCTGCGGGCGCGGGCTGCGTTCGCAGGCGTGCGCCGAACAATGCCTGATCCTGAATGGCCGGCACGCTGCCCAGGTCCTGCGCCATCTGCAGATCCAGCGCGTGCGCGATCGCGGCAAACCCGTTGACCTGCGTGGCACCCGGAGCGATTGCGGCGAACGTCTGCGGCGCGCCCGCATGAGCCGCGGTGGCTGCAGCGTTGCCAGCAGCGCTCGCTGCGCCGGCCGCTGACGTGGCGGCCGAGGCGGCGGCACCCGCGGCAGCGAGCGCGGGTGTGAGCGGCGCGCCCAGGGTCCGCGGCCCGTCGTTGCCGCTCGGGCGGCACGTGTCGAGCAGCGCCGCCGTCCATGCGGGCGATGTCGCGTCGCGCTGCGTGAGCGGCTTGCCGATGCCGAAAAGCTCCCGCACCGAGCGTACGATCGACGCGTGGTCGAACGCCGTATCCTGCGCCGCATCGGCGGCGCGCGGGAACAGTTGGCTGCCGGTTTTTCCGCGCGGCGCCCACGGAGAAATCAGCAGCGCGGGCACGCGCACGCCCAGCCGGTCGAACGCGAAGTTGCACGGTTTGGCGGCGCGCGCGCCGTTGGTGTTGGCGTCGCCTGGCGGCACGGCGGCGGGCGGCACGCGGTGATCGAAGAAGCCGCCGTGCTCGTCCCACGTGAGCAGCAGCGCGCAGCGCGGCCAGACCGGCGCATTGCGGATCGTCTCGTAGACGTACTGGATGAATTGCTCGCCCGCCGACATCGAGCCGACCGGATGCTGCGAATTGCCGTCTGCGAAATTGCCGCTCAGCAGGCCGTAATTCGGCTCGATGAAGGTGTAATCGACATCGTAGTTGTCGTGCAGGTCGTGCGCGAAAGTGTCGTCGGCGTCCTTCGGCGAGATCGTGCGGAACGTGTCGCCATTGAAGAAGGTGCCCACGAGGCCGCGGATCGCCAGCACCTGGGGGAAGGCGTCGGCGTGATAGACGCGCCATTTCTTGCCCGCTGCGGCGAGGCTGTCGAACAGCGTGCCGTTCTCGAATGAGAACCCGAGGCTGTGGACCGTTTCCGAGGCCGCGCTCGTCAAGCTGCCCGGACTGTTGTCGAGCCCGCCCGAGGAGGCCGCGTGCGCGAAGAAACGGTTCGGCCAGGTGGGCCCGGGCATCGACGAGTACCAGTTGTCGAACAGCACGAATTCCTGGGCGAGCTGGGCAATCACCGGCAGCGTGCCCGGTCCGAAGCCGCGCATCGCGAGCGCCGCGGCGGCACCCGTGCCAAAGCCGCTCATGGGCGGCGTGCCGCCGAGCTGCGCGGCGACATCGTCGAATTCGTGGGGCGGGTCGCTCGGGAGCCGGTCGGCGGCGCCCGCCGGGAAGTTCCACGAGGCGGGCGGCGGCGTCACGCCGTCGAGGCCGGCGAGGCCGAGCAGATGATCGAAGGAACGGTTCTCCATCATCAGGACGAACACGTGCGCGATGTCGGCCATGGCTCTCTCCAGACGTACGGGGCGCTCGGGCAGGCGGCAGCTGGCGGACAAGGGCTTGCGACTTGCGTGAGTGAGCCGCCGCTGACGCCAGGCTGCGCGAGTTCGGCGGCTAGACTAGCACCGTGTGGAGCAAGCTGGTGCGAACCTGATCGCAGATCCGGGATGTTAGCGAACGCGTGTCGGGCAACGCCCGATGCGCGAGCGGCCCAGACCTTACGCCACGCTCTCGCCGGCGCGCGCGACGCGGTTGCGGCCGGCGTGCTTGGCCGCGTAGAGCGCCGCGTCGGCGGCGGCAATCAGCGCATGGGGCGCGGCGCTCGCGCCCGCAGCGCCTGGACTGCCCGGGCCGCTCGTGGCGCAGCCGGCGCTCACGGTGACCCGGCCCGCCGCCGCGGGCGCGGGAAGGGCGAGCTGCGCGACCGCCGCGCGGGCGCGCTCCGCGACGGCGCAAGCTTCGTCGGCGTGGGCGCCGGGCAGGACCAGCGCGAACTCTTCGCCGCCGTAGCGCGCGACGAAGTCGCCGGGGCGCAGCGTGAGCGCGAGCGCCTCGGCCACCGCGGCGAGACACGCATCGCCGTGCAGATGGCCGTAGGCGTCGTTGTAGAGCTTGAAGTGATCGACGTCGATCATCACGAGCGAAAGCGGCTGCGCACCGCGCGCCGCGCGCTCGAAGGCACGCTGGAACTGCTCGTCGAAATAGCTGCGGTTGTAGACGCGCGTGAGCGCATCGTGCGCCGAAGTCTGGATCAACGAAGCATGCGCTTCCGACAACTGCCGGTAGAGCGCCGTGACCTCCCAGACCAGCACGCACACCAGCACGCCAGGCGCGAACATGCTGAACAGACGCGCGACGTACCAGCCCAGCGTGAAGCGCTCGACGCTCAGCGTATTGAGCGCGGCATCGACGAGCGACGCGAGCAGGGCCACCGCGATCCACCAGTCGAGCACGAGCCGCAGCCGCCCCTTGAGCAGGACGACGGCAATCGCCACGGCGTTGAGCGCGCAGACGACGAGTCCCGTTGCGTTGGCGGCTATGCCTGCCGGCGGCATGGGGGCAGCGTCCGTCCCGGTCGCGTGCCATGGCGCGACGAGATCGACACGAACGACGAGCACACCCAGTGCCGCGGCGAGCAGGGCGGGGCCGGCGAGCAGGAGCCAGGCGCGTGCACTCAGGCCCGCAAGGCCTGGCTCTGCGGGCGGGTCGTCCGGCGCGCGGCTGCGCACCAGCTCGGCCACGATCACGAGCGCGGGGAAGCCCATATGCCAGAAGACCCACATCCATGCGGCGCTGTGCGGGCCTGCGCCGAGCAAGCCCGCGCGCGTGAACACGCCAGGAAACATCAGTAACTGCAGCGCGACGGCGATCGCGGTGAACGCGTAGGCGCCTCCGAGCGCGCCGAGCATGGGCAGGCGCGTGGCCGCGAAGCGCGCGCCAAGCATGAATGCCGCGATGCACGACGTGGTGAAAACGGTGAGCGCGCACATCGGCATGAATGGCCCGATGGCGGGCAGGGCATCGCGTGCGCGCGGCGCGGCGAGCGCGAGCGTCAGCAGGATTGCGAGCGCGCAGAGGCCGGCGAAGATCGCCTGCCTGCGTGTTGCCGGTCCTATCAGCAAGCCGTACATGGGGTCCCGTTGTGCGTTGGTCGCTGTGCGTTTATTGATTATGGATGCCGGCAGCGCATCGATAGCCCTGGGTCTTGGACAGGGTGCGTGCAGGCGGTGAGTTCGCCACTGAGAGGAGAAACGTCTGCGCGTCCGGTTGCAAAGCTATTTTGCGCCGATTCGTCTGCCGATGGGGGAGCGAATGAACGGAAAGAAGCGCGTGTGATGCGCGGCGCGCACCCGCGTTGCGGTTGAGTTTCCTTATCGAGCGCGCTACATTGGGCGCGCGCGTTTCGGCCCCCCTGACAAGCGTTGCGACGCTTGTCCGCCTTTCGTAATTATTATGTAAGGATACCTGATGGTGCATCGCGCAGCTCGCGACAACCACGAAGCCTATGGGTGGTTCGCCGGCCGTGCGGGCGAGCGCCGGCTCGGCGCGTTTGCGCTGGGGCTCGGTGTTGCGCTCGGCTTGCTCGCATGCGTGCCGGGTCTGCCGTTCGATGCGCGCGCTTGCGCGGCCATGGCGAGCGCGTGCCTCAATATCGGTATCGCCGTGACTGGCACGCGGCTCATCGTTGGGCGCGAGGCCGCTGCACCGGCCGCTCGCGTGCCCTTGTGGAAGACGCTGCTGGGCCTCGCGCGGCTGGCGTTCAGGCGTGACGCTGCGCATGCCGCTCAGGATAGCGACACCAACGAGGCCAGCAAGATCGACGAGGTCCAAAGCCACGACCGGCCCGACCTGCGTGGTCTGTTGCGTGCCTTGCCCTGGCAGCCCTGGGCCGTGCCGTTCATCGCGCTCGTATCGCTCGGGCTCGCCGCGCTCGCGTGGGCAAGGCCTGAGCCGGCGCCAGCCGGCACGCAGGCTGCGTTGCTCGTGTTCGTCGCGCTCACGCTCGTGCTCGCGTTCGGCGCGCTCGTCGCGGAACGCTTTTACGCACAACGTAGCGCGGATTCGCGTGCATGCGCTGCGCTCGTGGGGCTGCTGCGCGTGCTGATCGTCGCGGCGCTGGGCGCGGCAGCAGCGGGGGCGTGGTCCGTGCATGGGGAGCAGGCGCCGGACTGGCTGCCGCGCGCGATTGCCGTGCTGAGCGGCGCGGTCGCGATCGAACTGGCGATGCGTTCGGCATGGGCATGGCTGGCGGCGCCCGCGGCGCTCGTGTCGGGTTCCGCGGCAGCAGACGATGCGTGGTTCCTGCGTAGTGCCGTCGCTGCCGCGTTGCGAGCGCAAGCGCATCCGCTCGCCGCGCTCGATGAGCGATTGCGCGCGCGCTACGGCATCGACTTGCGGCAGAACTGGGCACTGCAAAGTTTCGTGCGCCTCTTGCCGGGCACGCTCGCGGCCATGGTGCTCGCGGGCTGGCTGCTGGGCGGCGTGACGATCCTCGGTCCCGATCAGCGCGCCGTCTATGAGCGCTTCGGCGCGCCGGTCGCCGTGTGGCAGCCGGGTCTGCATGTGGGGCTGCCCTGGCCCTTCGGCCGCGCGCGCCCGATCGACAATGGCGCGGTCCATCAGCTGATCGTCTCGGGCAGCGCGAACGACACCAGCCAGGCCGCGCCGCCCGTTGCCGCCGACGCCGCCCCGCCCGGCCAGCTCAACCGGCTCTGGGACGTCGCGCATCCGTGGGAGACGACGCAGGTGATCGCGGGCACGAGCGGCGACCAGCAGGCCTTTCAGATCGTGAGCGCCGACGTGCGCCTCGACTATCGCATCGGCCTCTCTGACGCGGCGGCGCGCGCCGCGCTCTATCGCACCGTCGATCTGGACGCGACCGTGCGCTCGATCGCGAACCGCGAAGTCGTGCGCTATCTCGCATCGCGCACGCTGCAGTCGCTGCTCGACACTCCGCAGACGGCGATGGCCGCAACGCTGCGCGCCGCCGTGCAGCGCCAGCTCGACCGGCTCGTGAGCGGCATCGAGGTCGTGGCGGTCGTGATCGAGAGCGTGCATCCACCCGCGGGCGCGGCGGCTGCGTATCACGGCGTGCAGGCGGCGCAGATCCGCGCGCAGGCGAGCGTGGTGCAGGCACGCGGCTTTGCTGCGCAGACGATCGGCGGCGCGCAGCAGCAGGCGATCGAAGCCGTTGCGCAAGGCAGCGCGAACGCGGCGGACACGCTGGCCGCCGCGCGCGTGCAGCAGGCGGGCTTCGACGCCGACGTGATCGCACAAGGCCTGGGCGGCCCCGCGTTCGCCTTCGAGTATTACCTGCACAGCCTGCAAAAAGGGCTGCAAAGCGCGAACGTGACCGTGATCGACGACCGCCTCGCGAGCGGCAGCCGCGCGACCCTCGATTTGCGCACGCTCACGCCTGCCACGGCGGCGGGCGTGAGGCAGGCATGGTGACGCGCGCGCAGGGCCGTGCGGACGCATTCAGTGCGCACGCGCTGGCATCGACTTTGGCATCGAATCTGGCATCGACATTGAACAAGGTGATTTGAACGTGGGCCTCTTTCACACGCACGGCGATGCGCACTCTCATCATCATGGACATGGCGGCGAGCCACACGGGGGCGCCCCCGCGAGCCGGCCGCGCTTCGCGCTGCGCGCGGCGCTGGCGCTCGCGTGCGTGATCGTCGCGCTCGTGGTCGCAAGCTTCGTGCAGGTGCGCGAGGGCGAGGCGGACGTGATCACGCGCTTCGGCGACCCGGTGCGCGTGGTGCTCTCGCCGGGCCTCGCGTGGCGCTTGCCCGCGCCCATCGAAGCGGCGCTGCCGGTGGACCTGCGCCTGCACACGACCTCGAGCGGCCTGCAGGACGTGGGCACGCGCGATGGCCTGCGCATCATCGTGCAGGCCTATGTGGCGTGGCGCGTGCCCGCCAATGCCGGCGACATCGGCCGCTTCGTGCGCGCGGTGCGCAACGAACCCGACGAAGCCGCGCGGCAGATCCGCTCGCTCGTGGGCTCCGCGCTGCAGACCACCTCGGCGGGCTTCGATCTCGCCTCACTCGTCAACACCGATCCATCGCAAGTGCGCATTGCCGAATTCGAAGAGGCGTTGCGCCGCCAGGTCGACGCGCAGGCGTACGCCGCGTATGGCGTGCACGTCGTGCAGGTGGGGCTCGAACGGCTCACGCTACCCGCCGTAACGCTCTCGGCCACGGTCGATCGCATGCGCGCCGAGCGCGAGACCGTGGCCGCGCAGCGCACGGCCGAGGGCTTGCGCGAAGCGGCGCAGATCCGCTCGGACGCCGACCGCGACGCGCGCGTGCTGATCGCCGACGCGAACGTGAAAGCGGCCGAAATCGAGGCGCAGTCGCGCAAGGACGCGGCTGCCATCTACGGCAAGAGCTACGCGGCCGATCCGCAGCTCTACACGATGCTGCGCTCGCTCGATACGCTGGGCTCGGTCGTCAACCAGAACACGAACCTGATCCTGCGCACCGACGCGGCGCCGTTCCGCGCGCTCGTGCAGGGGCCGCCGGGGATGAGCGGTAGTGCGGGTGCCGGCGCGGCCGTCCCGGCCGCACGCACCCACGGGCCAGCCAGATGAGCACGCGCGAGAACTTTCCCGCGCTCGGCCCCGGTGCGCAGGCCGTCCGCCTGTCGTTCCGCTTCGTCGCGGCGCTGGCGGTGCTGGCCGCGCTCGCATGGGCCACTTCGAACGTGCGCCGCATTCCCGCCGACAGCAGCGCCGTGGTGACGCGCTTTGGCGCTTATGTGAAAAGCCAGGGCGCGGGCTTGCTGGTGGCCTGGCCGCGTCCGTTCGAAGCGGTGCGGCTCGTGCCGGGCCGCGAGCGCGTGCTCGAACGCCGCATCGTTTCCCTCATGCGCGATCCGCGCGCGGGCGCGCAGCTGAGCATGGACTCCGACGCGCTCGCCGGGTCCGGCTACGTGCTCACCGGGGACAACGGCGTCGTGCAGGTGAGCGCGACGTTGTTCTACCGCGTGGCCGATCCCTATGCCTACGCCTTGCAGCTCGATCATCTCGACGCGGCGCTCGAGCGCATCGTCTCGGCTTCGGTTGCGCAGACGCTGGCACAGCGCGATCTCGACGCGATTCTCGTGGCGCGCCCGGAGATGGTGGCCGCCGACCAGCAAATGGCCGCGCGCCGCGAAGCGCTGCGCGGCGACCTCGCGCGCGCGGTCCAGCGCGATCTCGACGCGCTTGCCGCCGCGCATGCGGGGCTCGGCATCGAGGTCGCGCGGGTGGACGTGCAGGCGTCGTTTCCCGCTTCGGCCACCGACGCGTTCAACGCCGTGCTGAGCTCGATGCAGAACGCGGAGCGCGACATCGCCCAGGCGCGCACCATCGCCGAGAAGACGCGCCAGGGCGCGCAGCAGAACGCCGACCGCATCGTGCAGGATGCCCAGGCAAACGCCGCCGAGCGCGTCGCCAAGGCGCAGTCGGAGACTTCCACGATCGCGCAGCTCGAAGCGGCGCTCGCGCAGAACCACGATCCGGGGCTCGTTGCGCGCGCCTATCGCGACCGCGTTCAGGCCGTGCTCGCGAAGGCCAAACATGTGACGACGATCGACCCGAACGATGCGTCGAGCCTCGTCTTGCCGGGGCACGCGCCATGACGACACCGTATGAACCGGCGGGGCCGCACGCCAGCGCTCGCGCGGTGCATGCCGTGCACGCCGGGCAACGAGGGCACGAGGGCCAGCACGGCCACGATGGGCGCGACGGCCATGAAGTCCACGCGCTCGCGATGTCCGCCGCCGAGCGGCGCGCCATCACGCGCCATACCTTGCTCGCGCTCGTCGCGGGCGGCCTGCTTCTGCTTTCGCTTGCGTGGTCGTGGCTCGGGCCCACCAGCACACGCGGTGGCGCAACGCTCGCGCAACTGCTCGCGGCGGCGGCCTCGCTGGTGGTCGCGCCGCCGGTGTTCGCGGGTGCATGGCACAGCCTCAAGTCGCCGAGCCTGCACGGCGTGACCGATCGCCTGATCGCGCTCGCGATGCTGGGCGCGTGGGCCATGGGCGACATGACGACGGCCGCGCTGCTGCCCATCGTGATGACCTTCGGCCACGCGCTCGAGGAGCGCAGCGTGCTCGGCTCGCAAGAGGCCATTCGCGCGCTCGGGCGTCTGACATCCGGCAACGTACGGCGCGTAAATGGCGAGGGGGCGATCGAAGAGGTGCCGTACGACGCGCTTTGCGCGGGCGACCTCGTCGACGTGCTGCCGGGCGCGCGCATTCCCGCCGACGGCGTCGTGCGTCACGGCCGCTCGAGTATCGACAACGGACCGATCACGGGCGAATCGCTGCCACAGGACGCGGGCGAGGGCGCGAGCGTCTACGGCGGCTCGATCAACCTCGACGGAGCGTTGCGCGTGGAGATCACGCAGGTGGGCGAGGACTCGACGCTCGGCAAGGTCGTCGAACTCATGCAGCGCGCGGAAGCCGCCAAGCCGCCCATCACCCAGGCGCTCGAACGCTACATGGATGCCTACCTCGCGCTCGTGCTGCTGATCGCGGCCATCGTCTGGTTCGTGAGCGCGAACGCCTCGGCGATGCTTGCCGTGATCGTCGCGTCGTGCCCTTGCGCGCTCGTGCTCGCGGCGCCCTCGACCGCCATCGCGGGCATTGCGGCGGGTGCGCGGCGCGGCATCTTGTTCAGGAATGCTGCGTTTCTCGACAAGATCGCCGAGATCGATACGCTCGTGATCGACAAGACAGGCACGCTCACGCACGGCGAGCTGCGCGTCACGCGCGTGGCGTTGCAGCCGGGCGTGGACGAGGCGCAGGCGCGTGCGCTGGCGATGCGGCTGGCGTTGAGCAGCGCGCATCCGGTATGCCGCGCGCTGGTGCGCGAGGGCGAGCAGGCGGCGGTTGCGTGCGTCGACACGGCGCCCGCGATTTCAGACGTAACCGGGGGCGCCGTGCATACGGGTGCAGTGCATACGGGAGTCGTGCATATGGGCGCCGCGCCAGCGGACGCCGCGCATACGGATGCCTCGCGCGCGGGCGTGCCGTTTGCCGATGCACGCGAATTGCGCGGTCTCGGTGTACGTGCACAGACCGACGCGGGCGAAGCCGTGCTCGGCCGCCACGATTTGCTCGTGCAACACGTGCATGAACTGCCGCAAGCGCCCGCGGACTTCGACGGCACCTGCGCGGGACTCGCGCTCAACGGCCGCCTGCTCGCGTGGTTTGCCTTCGCGGACACGCTGCGCCCTGAAGCGCGCGAAGCGCTCGACGATCTGCGTGCGCTCGGCATTGCACGCGAGGCGCTGGTGACGGGCGACCGCGAGATCGTTGCGCAACGGCTCGCGCGTGAGGTGGGCATCGAGACGGTAATCGCGCAGGCGCTGCCGCACGACAAGCTCGACTATGTGCTGAGCGAGATCGCCGCGGGCCATCATCCGCTCGTGGTCGGCGATGGCCTGAACGACGTCCTCGCGATCAAGGCGGGCTCGACGAGCGTTGCGATGGGCGAGCGCGGCATCGACATCGCGGTGGCCTCGGCGGACGTCGTGCTGCTCGCCGACGACCTGCGCCGCCTGCCCGACTGCATTCGCCTCGGCAGGCATTGCCGGAACGTTGCCACTGCCAATGCTGCTATCGGCCTCGCATGGACCGTGGCCGTGATCGCGCTCGCGGCGCTCGGCGTGATCGGCGCGGTGGCGAGCGCGATCCTGCATAACGTGGGCGCGCTCATCGTGATCGCCAACGCGGGGCGCTTGTTGCGCCGCGACGCGGATGCAGCGGCTTCCTCAACGAGTGCGGCCGGTGCCGGGTGCGCGCAGGGCTAACCCGGGGTGCGAATGCGCGCGATTGCAGTTGAGGGAGTGCGTGCGCACCCTTCGACTTCGCTATAGCGCTCGACTCACTCCGCAGGCAGCGCAGCCGGCATGCGCATCCGGTACAGCGACACGGCCTGGATCGCGAGCGTGCAGAATATTGCGCTGCTGTAAGCGGCAACCAGGCTCGTGCGCGTCAACACCAGGCTCAGCACGAAGAAGAACGTGGCAAACCCCAGCAGACTTGCCGTCATGCCGCGCATCACCTGCTGCGGCGCTTCATGGCCGACGATGCGATGCGCGAACACCGCGATAATGATGGCCATGAACGGGAACGACGCGAGCACGCCGCTTGCCTCAGGCCCGACGTAAGGCGCGATCATCGTCACCCCGACCACGAGTCCGGCAATGAGCGCCATGCGCGCGGGCAAGTCCCACCACGGCGGATCGACTCTTGCGCTTTTGGCTGCGGTGTTGGGCATGAGGTTGAGCGCGAACGTGATGGCCACGATGGCGAGGAGGAACAAGCCCGTTTGCTGCAGCCCGCTCCATTGCAGCAGCGCGGCCACGACCGCAAACGTCACGCTGGCGCCCGAGAGCGCCATGCGCCATCCGAGGCTCGCGAGCCTGCAATAGACCAGGCAAAAAGCCACTTGCGCCACCGTCGCGACGAGCGAGCCCGCCGTGGCCTGGGCCGCGAAGGCGGGCCCGTGCTCGAGCGAGAGGAACACCGAGATCGGCCCCGAGGTGAGCGGCAGCCCCACCATGAATCCGCCGATCGCCTCGCCCCAGCGGCGAACGGCAAGACTTGCGGCCAACAGCAACAGCGGCGTGACGACGAGCTTGAAAACGAGAAGATCCATGATGAGCGCTACGAAACGGAGTGAGTCGGCAGAGAGAGTCAGCCTTGAACGATGCTGTCGATATTGAAGGGCGCTCTCCTGCCTGACAAACCATTTGTCGTCATATAATGCGTGAGTAAAACTCACGCATGGCTCCGTTATGTTCGACCGGCTCCCTCCTTTGCAAACCCTGCGCGCCTTTGAAGCTACCGGGCGGCTGTTGAGCATGACATTGGCGGCCGAGGAGCTGCATGTCACGCATGGCGCGGTGAGCCGGCATATCAAGACGCTCGAGAACCACCTTGGCGTCGCCCTGTTCCAGCGCTTGACCCGGCGCATCGTGCTGACCGAAGCGGGCGCCGAGTTCCTGCTGGCCGTGACCCGCGTGCTGGGGGAGCTGACCAAGGAAGCGGAGCGCCTGCGTGCTCACGACAGCGTTGCGCGACTGAAGATCAACTCCAGCGTGTCCTTCGCGAACAAGTGGCTCGCGCCCCGGCTGCACCGGCTGAAGGGCCGCCACCCGGAACTCGATGTCCACCTCGAAGTGACCGACAAATATGTCGATCTGAATGAGGGGGAGGCCGATGTGGCCATCCGTTACGGGAGCGGGCGTTATCCGCGCGTGCTTGCCGAGCGGATTCTGGAGGAGACCGTGACACCGGTTTGCACTCCTGCATATTGGGAGGCTAAAGGGGAGGCCAGGGCGGGCCGGCCGTCAGTCGAGAGTCTCAAGCGTTGTACCTTGCTGCACGAAGACGGCATGCTGGCGAACTGGGAGCAATGGCTCGCGCTGGCGGGAATCAAGGGCATACGCAGCGACCGCGGTTCTGCCTACAGTCATGGGAGCATGGCTATTGAAGCGGCGATTCGAGGTGAGGGTGTGGCGCTCGGGCGTAGTGTGATCGTGGCCGACGATATCGCGGCCGGGCGTCTGGTGGCGCCGTTCCCGGATATTTGCTTGAAGTCGGAGCGCGGGCATGATCTTGTGTATCGAATCGGTAGTCGCGATGATCCCAAGGTGTGCGCCTTGCGGGATTGGCTTGCTGATGAGATTCGGATTTTTTTGGGGGTGCCGGCATGTGAGTTGCCGGCGCTTTTGTGTGTGGAGCGTGGTTGAGAGTTGATTTGTTGTGGTGGTGTTGTTGTTGTTGGCCTTTCCTTGTTTTCATGTCGGTATATGAGTGTTGCCCCTGTGCGGGGCGGCACCTACTTTTCTTTGCAGCGGCAAAGAAAAGTAGGCAAAAGAAAGCCGCTCAAACCGCCAGTGTGACGCCGTCCCCCACTGCCCTGTCAATCGGAGCGGCTCCGGGGCGTCTGTCACCACGCGTCGTCTGCCGGAGTGACAAAGGGCTCATCCATCCGGCGGCGCTGCGCGCGCCGTGGGACATAACTCAAACCAGTGGGATGCAGGTGTATACGCGGGAGTCACTGCTATTGGTGGGATGTACAAAATCCGTAGGACTCCAATGTATTCAGCGGAAGAACTCCCGCGCATTCGCTGACAGTAAGCCCGGTTTTCCTTGCAGACCCTTCCGCCCGCGCGTAGCGCGTGGCGGGAAGGATGAGCC
>NZ_SMRP01000006.1:311896-321553 GCF_004353915.1 Paraburkholderia silviterrae
AGCGCGGAGTGTGCGAGGTGACGGATGCTCCGGAGCCGCTCCGATTAGAGGGCAGTGGGGGACAGCGTCACACTGGCGGTTTGAGCCGCTTTCTTTTGCCTACTTTTCTTTGCGGCTGCAAAGAAAAGTAGGTGCCGCCCCGCACAGGGGCAACACCAATATACCGACATGAAAACAAGGAAAGGCCAAAACCACAAAAAACCACCAAGAGCCACCCCAAACCCAAACAATCAAAATTTCAACTCGCTCACTCAAAACAGACTCGCCTGCCCCGAAATCAGCGTTTCGAATTCCTCGCGCAGAAACGGCAGAATCGCATCAGCCACAGGCTGCAACTGGCGGCTCAAATAGAACCCGTAATCGAGCGGCGAGCTGAGCGTCTCCAACGGCTCGGGACCGACGGTCGTCATCACATAGCTGATCCAGCCGCCATTCTGATACTGCAACGGCCGACCCTTCGCTCGGTTGAACTCATCGGCGACCCGCGCGGCACGCACATGCGGCGGCACATTGCGCCGATAGTCACCAAGCGGCCGGCGTAGCCGCTTTCTAAACACGAGCTGCTCGTCGAGCTCGCCGCCCAGCGTGCGCCTCACGTAGTCGCGCACATAGTCGGCATACGGTTCGCGCTTGAAGACGCGCCGATACAGCTCGCGCTGGAACTGTTGAGCGAGCGGCGTCCAGTCGGTGCGCACGGTCTCCAGCCCCTTGAACACCACCTCTTCGCCGCCGTCTTTGGTGCGTGCGAGCCCCGCATAGCGCTTCTTGCTGCCTTCTTCCGCGCCGCGCACGGTGGGCATGAGGAAGCGCGAATAATGGCGCTCGAACTGCAATTCCAGCGCACTCTCGAGCCCGAAGCGTTCGCGCAACTCGGCCTTCCACCACCGGTTGACGTGCTCGACCAGCGCGCGGCCGGTGTGCGTGGCCTCTTCTTCCGTATGCGCGCGCTTGAGCCACACGAAGGTGGAGTCGGTGTCGCCGTAGATGACGTCGTAGCCCTGCGCCTCGATGAGCTCGCGCGTCTTGCGCATGATCTCGTGGCCGCGCATCGTGATCGACGAAGCAAGGCGCGGGTCGAAGAACCGGCAGCCCGTCGAGCCGAGCACGCCATAGAACGCATTCATGATGATCTTCAGCGCCTGCGAGAGCGGCGCGTTCTTCTGGCGCTTGGCACCTTCGCGGCCTTCCCAGACCTGACGCACGATCTCGGGCAGGCAGTGCATCTTGCGCGAGAAGCGCGCACCCAGAAAGCCTGGCACGGAGCACTCGTCATCCGGCTCGCGCAGGCCTTCGATCAGCCCCACGGGATCGATCAGAAACGTGCGGATGATCGACGGATAGAGGCTCTTGTAGTCGAGCACGAGCACCGAGTCGTAGAGGCCCGGCCGCGAGTCCATCACGAAGCCGCCCGGACTGTTCTCGCCCACCACGTCGCCGAGATTCGGCGCCACGTAGCCGAGCCGGTGCATGCGCGGCAGATAGAGATGCGTGAACGCCGCGACCGAGCCGCCGCTGCGGTCGGCGGGCAGTCCCGTGACCGAGGCGCGTTCGAGCAGGAACGCGATCACCCCGGTTTTTTCGAAGATGCGCGTGACCAGCTCGCAGTCCTTGAGGTTGTAGCGGGCAAGTGCGGGCTTGTCTTCGTCGAAGCGGCGCTGGATCTCGTCCATGCGCTGATACGGATTGTCGATGGCCTTGCCGGCGCCCAGCAGCGCTTGCGCGACCGATTCGAGGCTGAACGACGCAAAGCTCCAGGTGGCCGAGCGCAGCGCCTCGATACCGTCGATGATGAGCCGGCCCGCCGCGCCCGCGAAGAAGTGGTTCTGGTTGACGCTATGCTCGCGCCAGTCCATCACGGCGCCGCCGCGTCCAAGCCGCAGCGGCACGCCATATTGCTGCGAATGCGCGTGCAGCACGCGCAAATCGAACTGCACGAGATTCCAGCCGATGATGGCGTCGGGATCGTGCTGCGCCATCCATTCGTTCAGGCGCACAAGCATCTGCGCGCGGCTCTCGCAGTACTCGAAATCGAAATCGAGTCCGCTTGCGTCGCCGTTTTCAGGGGCGAGCATGAAGACCTGGCGCTGGCCGCAGCCTTCGAGCGCGATCGAATAGAGCTCGCCCTGCGCGCTCGTTTCGATGTCGAGCGAGACGAGCCTGAGCGTCGGGCGATAGTCGGCGGCGGGCTTGAGCTCGGCGTCGAGCAGCAGCCCGCTCGCGTCCGGCCTGCCGCGAAACAGCACGGGCGCCGTGATGAAGCGCTCCATCATGTAGCGCTCGGGCGGCTGGATATCGGCTTCGTAGACGTCGACGCCCGCCTTCGTCAGGCGCTTCGCCGTGCCGGTGAGCCGGCGGTATTGCGGCGCATAGAGGCCCAGCACGGGCCGCTGGCGGAAGTCCTTGAGATCGAGGGGCCGAAGCTCGGCACCCTTGTTGCTCTCGAGCGCGCCGAGTGCCGCCTCGCGTTGCGCGGCCGGCACGAAAGCGACCGACGTTTGCGCGCGCAGGCGCAGTTGCCTGGGGCCATCGTGCGTCGCCAGCCAGAATTCGACTTCGGTATGGTGAGGCGTGTCGCGCCAATGTCGCGTCAGAATGAAGCCCGGCTCGAAGCCGGGTTGAAGCTCGGTCACTGTGCGTATCCGCAGGCCTGTGGTGTCTGCCGAAATTGTAACGCCACTCTTCGGCGAGACCGTGCGGGTTGCGGCGCGCTGTGGTGTGATTCGTGCGCGATCCGTCCGTGCTTTGTCCGTGATTCGGCGTGCGCAATCAATGCGTGACCAGGCGGGATGGCCGGCGCCTGCCGTCAAGCGCCGGCTCGGGGCCTGTTATTGGCGTGAACAGGCCCCTGGGTACCGCGCGTGTTACTCGTCGGACTTCAGGCCGAGACCGGGCAGTGCGTGCGTGCCTTCCACGGCAACGGCATGCAGGAGGTTCGGATCGAGCTTGAGCGCGCGCAGGATGGTGGGCGCGACCTGCTTGGTCTGCACGCGCTCACGGACCTCGCGGCCACCGTCAGGCACCCCGGCATACCAGACGACGAGGCCGAGATGGCTGTCATCGGGCGCGTTGCCGCCATGCTCTTCGTCCTTCGTCTTGCTCGACGTGTAGATCACGCCGGGGTTCGGCTGCACGATGATGTCGGGCGTGCGGCCTTGCGACGGATCGCCGAAGCGCGCGGCCAGCTCGGGGCCGCTCAGGATGTACGCGCGCGGGCCATCCGCGCAGATGCCGGGCGCGTTGCACGAGAGATTGCGCTTGAGCGTGGCGACCGCGGCGTCGCGCTGCGATTGATCGCGCAGCCAGATGAGGCCCACGTCGTCGGTCTGCACGAAGCCCGTGTCGACCAGACCCGTGCCGTCGTTCAGGTTGCCGCTCTTCGTGTTGTTCTGGCCGAAGTTGCCGTTGGGGTCGAGATAGTTGCTCGTTTCCAGCAGCTTGGTGAGCGTGTCGCCGTTCTTCACGAGCTTGGTGTGATCGGTGGGCGACTGGCCGTGCTTGGCGGTGACGATGATGAGCGTCGACGAATACAGGTTCTGCTGCTTGAGCGCCGCAACGACGCGGCCGAGCGCGTTGTCGAGATACGTAATCGCGCCGCTCACCTGCGGGCCCGGCGTGAAGTCGGCGTCGAGATAGCCGCCGCCCGTGGCCACGGTGGCCTTCTGCGCCACGCTCAGCGTCTGGAAGTTGGTGCCGAAGAGCGTGGGCACCGGCTCGTCGCGCGTGCCCGTGGAGTCCTTGCCGCCGATCTCGTTGATGAGCGCCTGCACGTGGTAGTCGTCGAACTTCTCGGTGTGCGTGTACGTGTCGAGGTAGTACGTCTGCGTGGCCGGGTCGATCGAGTTGATCTCGGTGCGCGCGAGATCGTCCACGCCGCGGCCCGACGGGCCGTTCAGCCAGTCGTAGCCCCATGCGTGCTTGTCGGCCCATGCGGTGTACGAGCCGGGCAGGTTCTCCTTCACGGCTTCGAAGACCGTGTTCGTCTTCACGTAATCGTGCGGATACACCGGCACGCACTTGGCGCCCTGGCGTGCGCGCGGGATGGCCTGCGGATTGAACGCGCCGCCGCCGTCGAGGTGCACGAGCGCGCCGCCGTTTTCCCCGTCGATGCCGGTCGTCTCGTCGAATACCACGTTCCAGCCCTGCTTGCCCACGCAACCGGTGTCGTTGGGCGCGTAAAGCGTGCGGTCGTACGAGACGTCATAGAACAGGCCCGCGGTCTTGGGCGAGCCGCCCGTCACGAGCGCGGCGAGACCCGGAAACGAGTCGGAAAGCCCAGGCGTATAGGCGTTCGTATACGTGACGCCCGACTTGGCGAGCAGCGCGAGATTCGGACAGCTATTGCCGCCGATGCAGCGCGCGACGTCCTGTTCGTGCAAACCGTCGAAGCTGATGAGCAGGACGTGCTTGATGCCCCTCGGCTTGCTCTCCTGTGCGGATGCGATTGCACTACCCATGGCGAGTGCGAGTGCGCTGAGCGCCACCAGACCCGCCGACCACCTCCGTGCTGTTTTCATCGTTCACCTCATTTGCTTGTGGGGGGAAATCGCGCGAAATGAAGTGGGAATTTGCAGACTTATTGCGTCGAAGCGATGAATAATGACTTTCAATTACATTTTATTACACGCAAGTCGCATTACGCGCACGGCGCCTATACCGATGCGCGCGCAACGGACACCGGCACCGCACGCGACCGTTAGGAAACGAGCTGATCGGCGAGCGCGGTTGGCGTCATCGAGTCGCACTGGACGCCGTCACCAGGCGAATTGCGCAGCTTGAGTGAAAATAGCACCGGGACACGAGATAGACCACGCGAAAGACCATCGGGAGACGCCATGCATTTCAAAAGACTCGCGCGAGCGACACGGGGCGCCACGGCGCTGGCGATGACGATTGCGCTGGCGGCGCTGGGCGCCACGGGCGCGTACGCGCAGCAAACACAGTCCGCGCCTCTGGGCCGGACGATCGCCACGCAAGGCACCGCCAACGGCGTTCCGGCGTGCATCAGCTGTCATGGCGCGAACGGCGAGGGCAACGCCGCGGCGGGCTTCCCGCGGCTTGCCGGCCTGGGCGCGGGTTACTTCGAAGCGCAACTCGCCGCGTTCGCGGACGGCAGCCGCGAAAACAGCGTGATGCAGCCGCTCGCGAAGAACATGTCGGCCAATGAGCGCAACGCCGTGGCGCAGTACTTCAGCAACCTGAGCGCGCCGCAGGGCATTCGCACGCAAGACCCCGCCGACGCCGCGCCCTCCGATAGCGGCGCCTGGCTGGCCACGCGCGGCCGCTGGCAGCAGGACCTGCCCGCCTGTGTGCAATGCCACGGGCCGGGCGGTGCGGGTGTCGGCACCGCATTCCCGCCGCTGGCCGGTCAGCCCGCGGCCTATATCGAGGCGCAGCTCAACGCGTGGAAGAACGGCAAGCGGCCGCCCGGTCCGCTGGCGTTGATGCCGGCCGTCGCGAGCAAGCTGAGCGACGCCGATATTCACGCGGTCGCGTTGTACTACGCGCAACAGCCGCAGTCCGAAGCGACTGGCGCGGTTGCCGCATCGCAACCCCAGACGGACACGGGCGCGCACGCCGCGTCGTTCCAGCCGCCTCCCGAAAGCGCCATGCCGGACGGCGATTTCGGCAAATCGGTGAAGCTCGGCGAGCAGATCTTCCGGCACACCGGCCAGTACGCAGGGAAATTCGTAGGCAATTCGCTCAGCTGCGCAAATTGTCATATCGATGCGGGACGCAAGGCCGATTCGGGCCCGCTATGGGCGGCGTTTGTTTCGTATCCCGCTTATCGGAGCAAGAACGGGCACGTGAATACCTTCGCGGAACGGTTGCAGGGCTGCTTCAACTACAGCATGAACGGCAAGGCGCCGCCGCTTGGCGATCCGGTGCTGGTCGCGCTGGAAAGCTACTCGTACTGGCTGGCCACGGGTGCGCCCGTGGGCGGCAAAGTGCCTGGCAGGGGCTATCCGAAGCTGCCCGTGCCCGTGCCCGCGCAGAAGGCAGATTACGCACGCGGCGCCGCGGTTTATGCACAGCACTGCGCGTTGTGTCACGGCGCTGAAGGGCAGGGCAAGAACAGCAATGGCCAGACGGTGTTCCCGCCGCTATGGGGCGCGCGCTCGTTCAACTGGGGCGCGGGCATGCATGAGATCCAGAACGCTGCCGGGTTCATCAAGGCGAATATGCCGCTGGGTCTCGGCGGCACGTTGACGGATCAGGAAGCGTGGGATGTCGCGACGTTCATGGACAGCCACGAGCGGCCGCAGGACCCGCGCTTCACGGGCTCGGCCGCGCAAACGCGCGCGAAATATCACGATACGCCGCACTCGCTGTATGGCACGGTGGTGAACGGCCATCTGCTTGGCAGTCCTTGAAGCATTCGGGTGGCGGGCGGGGACACGACCCGCTCGCTGCGGCGGTTGCGCGTCGCCGCCTCACAGGCTGAATTGCCGGAAATCGAGCGGCGACATCTCATAGGCGCGCCGGAATGCGCGATTGAAATCCGACGCGCTGTTAAAGCCCAATCCATAGGCGATTTCGACCACGGCTTTGTGAGGGTAGCGGCGCAGCTCCTCGGCCGCCTGGCTGAGCCGGCGATTGCGGATATAGGCGGCGAGGCCGCCTTCGTGTTCGAACAGGCGGTAGAGCGTGGGACGCGAAAGCTGCGATACGCGCAACACGCTGTCGGGCGACAGGTCCGATTCGTGCAGATTCTCGTCGATATAACGCCGCACATGGGCAAATGCCGCCGCCCTCACCGCCGCGCGCGCGTTGCCGGTGAGCCCCGCCTCCTTGCCGAACGCCGCGCCAATCAATAGCGCGCACGCGCGCATCGCCTCCCAAGATTCGCTCGCGCTCATATGCTCGATGTTGCGTGCGAGATCCGCGATCTGCGCGGGAATCAGACGCGCGATGGGCGAGCGATATTCCACCACGCTGCCATGAATCGATTCGGGCTCCGGCAGAACGGAAGCAAGCAGCGTGCGTGGCAGAAAGAACGCCAGCACGCGGCAGCCGGTGCGCGTCATCTGCATGGGCTGCCCCATGTCCAGCGCGAGAATGCCGGGCGCCGACTGCGTGGCGACACGCTTCGGATGCGTGCCCGTGCGCGTTTCGATCGTGCCGTCGACGAGCACATGGAAAACATACTGCCGCATGGCGTCGGTGGAAATGCGGGCGGCGGAGCGCGTCTGCGCCACCGGATCGGTGCGGCTATCCACGAACGCGAGATCCGCGCCGCGCCAGGCGTCGATGGTGCCGTGAAAGCCGCACGCCAGATCGGCCCGTGAGATCGGCACGTCGAGATAATGCCCGAGGCGCTGGCGCCACGCGGGCAGTTGCAGATGCGACGCTTCATGCGCGGTGCTGAAGCGCTCGCGCAGACAGCCCGGCGATGCCGTGTCGTCCTTTGGTCGTTCCGGCGGGAGTTCGGTTTTCACGATTCGAATGAGCCGGGTGATCCGGGTAATGTAACTGAATGGACGTGCGCTTCAGATCGCCCCGCACCATGGCCGGGACGATCCGCGCGCGCGGCGCGCTCGCATTGTCCATGTATATCGGCAGCGCAGAGGCGTTGCTGGAGGGGCGCCGATGGCTCGTGGTCATGGTCTGCATGCGGGCAGTGACGATGCCCAAAATCGCACGCGCAGTAGAACCTCAAATAGCGATTTCAATTTAGCCGGCTGGCAATCGCTCAAGAAACATTAATATTCATATTTTCCAGGTCAATGCGCCGTGACGCTTTACGTACGCGCTTTATTCAATCGACATATATCAACGCCGTAAATGCGTACACTCGTACGCAAATCGACTGGGCGAATAGTCCCTATTCTGCTGGCAGCATTGCGTCGGGGCCGCATCAGATGCAGTCTCGCATCTTGCCAATTCAGGGCTTCTGAGCGGCGCAGCCCGGTGCGGCGGGCGTTGCGCCGGTGTTAGATGGGCGCACGCTTCTTGTCGTATTGCTGGCCGCTCCTGGTTATTCCGCGTACAAATGCAAGAAATGAACCGGGGCGCATGGATCTCAGGGTTTATACCTAATCCATCTTCCACAAAATTGTTAAATTCTCAGCTTAGAATTAACCCTCTAATTTCACCGCCAAGGCAGTGTACGTATTTCGGACATTGCCGATCGAAATGTTTTGGGGTCGTGTTGTGTGGCGGCCCTCAATTCAATCTGTTTCGCATCACTAACCATGAGGCATAGCCGATGACCGAGCCCGTGACGTTTTTCGCACCCGATCGTCTCCGCGCCCACTATGAATCTGGTGTCGCGGTATTTTTTGCCCTGGCCAAGCCAGCGTTCGAGAACTTCGAAGCCACGATTGCGCTCAATATGCAGACGGCTCGCGCGACCATTGCCGAGAGCGAAGCCGCGCTGAAGAGCACGCTTCAAATCAGCAATCCGGTGGAGCTTTTCACGCAGCAGTTGAATGCATCGCAGCAGGCTGCTTCGAAGGCGATGGCGTATGGGCGCAAGCTCTTCGATATCGCGGCCCATACCCATTCCGAATGGGTCGAGGTGGCACAGGCGCAAACCGTGCGGCAAGAGCAGTGCGTCAAGGCGTTGGCCGAGCGCTTCTCGCAAAGCGCGCCCGCCGGCTCGGAGCCGTTCGTCGCCGCAATGAACTCGACGTTTGCGGCTTTCGGCAATGCTGCTGATTCCATGCGCACGATGACGCGTCAGGCCATCGAGGCTGCGCAAGGCCGGCTCGATACGGTTGCCGCCGCAACGCAGCGTGCCGCGCAAACGCGGCAGGCCGCGAACTGATCGCTACGGCGCCCACGCTTCAGGGCGCGGCGCGGCGCGGCGGCTAATCGGATCCCGACGTATACCGGCTGCACCGCGCCGTCCGCCTAATTCCTCGCTTTCAATTCATACCCATCCGTCGCGCAAAAAAAATTTGTGCGCATTCTCTGATTTGTCATATTCGTGTGACAGGACGCAGCTACGCTCATTGCGAAGTCGCCGTGATGCCGCTGCGGTTGCCATCGCGTCTTATCGTGCGGGCATCGTGAGTATCTTTAACGCAGGAGTGGAAATTGACTGACATTGTGATCGTTTCGGCCGCACGTACCGCGGTCGGCAAATTCGGCGGAACGCTTGCGAAGATTGCAGCGCCCGATCTGGGCGCGCTGGTCATCAAGGCCGCGCTGGAGCGCGCGGGCGTGAAGCCCGAGCAGGTGAGCGACGTGATCATGGGTCAGGTGCTGACCGCGGGTTCGGGCCAGAACGTCGCGCGTCAGGCGTCGATCAAGGCGGGGCTGCCCACGGCGGTGCCGGCGATGACGATCAACAAGGTGTGCGGCTCGGGCCTGAAGGCCGTGATGCTCGCGGCCAACGCGATTCTTGCGGGCGACTCGGAGATCGTCGTGGCCGGCGGCCAGGAGAACATGAGCGCGGCGCCGCATGTGCTGCCGGGCTCGCGCGACGGCTTCCGCATGGGCGATGCGAAGCTCATCGACAGCATGATCGTCGACGGCCTGTGGGACGTCTATAACCAGTACCACATGGGCGTGACCGCGGAGAACGTGGCGAAGGAATACGGCATCACGCGCGAAGAGCAGGATGCGTTCGCGGCGCTCTCGCAGAACAAGGCGGAAGCCGCGCAGAAGGCGGGCCGCTTCGACGCGGAAATCGTGCCGGTGGAGATTCCGCAG
>NZ_SMRP01000006.1:321563-374561 GCF_004353915.1 Paraburkholderia silviterrae
TCTTCAACACCGACGAGTTCGTGCGTCACGGCGTGACAGCCGAATCGCTTGCTGGCCTGAAACCTGCTTTCTCGAAGGAAGGCACGGTGACGGCGGCCAATGCTTCGGGCCTGAACGACGGCGCGGCAGCGGTGCTGGTGATGTCGGCGCAGAAGGCCGAGGCGCTGGGCCTCACGCCGCTCGCGCGCATCAAGGCATATGCGACCGGCGGCGTGGATCCTAAGGTAATGGGCATGGGCCCGGTGCCGGCCTCGAAGCGCTGCCTCGAGCGCGCGGGTTGGTCGGTGGGCGACCTCGATCTCATGGAGATCAACGAAGCGTTCGCGGCGCAGGCGCTGGCCGTGAACAAGCAGATGGGCTGGGACACGTCGAAGATCAACGTGAACGGTGGGGCGATTGCAATCGGTCACCCGATCGGTGCATCGGGCTGCCGCATTTTGGTGACGCTGCTGCATGAAATGCACCGTCGCGATGCCAAGCGCGGTCTGGCCTCGCTGTGCATCGGCGGCGGCATGGGCGTGGCGCTCGCGCTTGAACGCGCCTGAATTCAGCCGGGTTCGGCTGTCCAGGTAGTACCAGGGCCCGTTCACGCGCCTGTTATTGACGTGAACAGGCCCTAAGGAAAAGCGGTTTGCCCGCGAGGCACGAAACGTGCGTTAGTGGGTGAGCCGAACAAGTTTCGCGCAAGACAAGACGGACACTATAAGCCGCGCGATCTTGCCCGAGCGGTCTTCGCCTCGCGTGCGAGGACGCCGGGTGATGCAAGAGGTGGTGCTCCAATCACGGCGTGCCACACGGTTCATTGAAATTTTATCTCGCGGATAGATAGCATGACTAAGCGTATTGCATTGGTAACGGGTGGTATGGGCGGTCTCGGTGAGGCAATCAGCGTACGGCTGTACGACGCAGGCTATCAGGTCGTCGTCACGCACTCGCCGGACAACGCAGGCGCAAAGGACTGGCTGGCCAGAATGAAGGAGACGGGCCGCGATTTCCACGCGTATTCCATTGACGTCGCCGACTACGATTCGTGCCAGCGCGGCTCGCAGAAGATCAAGAACGAAATCGGCCCTGTCGACATTCTGATCAACAATGCCGGCATCACGCGCGACATGACCTTCAAGAAGATGGA
Organism: Paraburkholderia silviterrae; assembly: GCF_004353915.1. Lineage (GTDB taxonomy): Bacteria > Pseudomonadota > Gammaproteobacteria > Burkholderiales > Burkholderiaceae > Paraburkholderia > Paraburkholderia silviterrae. Next base: position 322,696 of record NZ_SMRP01000006.1, read on the forward strand.
CAAGGTCAATTGGGATGCGGTCCTGCGCACGAACCTGGACTCCATCTTCAACATCGCGAAGCCGCTGTGCGATAGCATGGTCGAGAACGGCTGGGGCCGCATCATCAATATTTCGTCGGTGAACGGCTCCAAGGGCGCCGTGGGCCAGACGAACTATGCGGCGGCAAAGGCCGGCATGCACGGCTTCACGAAATCGCTCGCACTAGAAGTCGCCCGTAAGGGTGTGACGGTGAACACGATTTCGCCGGGCTATCTCGCGACGAAGATGGTCACCGCCATTCCGCAGGAGATTCTCGATTCGAAGATCCTGCCGCAGATCCCGATGGGCCGTCTCGGCAATCCGGATGAAGTCGCCGCGCTCATCTTGTTCCTGTGCTCGGACGACGCGAGCTTCGTCACCGGCGCGAACATCCCCATCAACGGCGGTCAGCACATGCAGTAACGCGCTGCAGCGAGGGCCTGTTATGAGAGTGAGCCGGCCCTCACCTTGCTTCGCTGCAACCGGCGCCGGCTTTCATGGCCGGCGTCGTTCGTTGCGCGCGCCGCGCGGCGGTCTATGCAGCTCTGCGCTCGAGGCCGAACGCAAACAGCAGCACGCCTATCCCTAGCGCGGCGAGAATCGCGCCGACCCAGCCCGTAGCGACCCATCCGAATCCGGCGGCAATCACGAGCCCGCCCAACCATGCGCCCAATGCGTTGGCAATATTGAACGCGCTGTGATTGAGCGCTGCCGCCAGCGACTGCGCATCCCCCGCCACATCCATCAGCCGCGACTGGAACGCCGGCGTGCAGGCCGACCCCGCACCCACGCAAAAGAGAATCGCCAGCATCGCCCAGAGATGAGGCGCGGCCACCACGAACACCAGCAAGACCGCCGCCGTGAATGCGTACATGCCGAGCATGGTCCGCTTGAGCCAGCGGTCTGCAAGCCATCCGCAGGCCGTATTGCCGGCAATCATCCCGAGCCCGATCAGCGCCAATGCCCAGGGCACGTGATAACTGGCGATTTGCGTCACGTGGGTGAGTGTGGACGCGACATAGCTATAGACGGAAAAGATGCCGCCAAAGCCGACCGCCGAAGCGAGCAGCGTCAACAGCACCTGAGGGCGGCCGAGCGCGCCGAGCTCGGTGAGCGGGCTCGCCTTGCCCGAGATCGGCAGGCGCGGCACCGACCAGGCGATCATGCCCGCCGTGATCAGCGCAATGACGGCGACCGCCGCAAAGCAGGCTTGCCAGCCCAGTGCCTGGCCGAGCCACGTGGCCGCCGGCACGCCTATGACGTTGGCGACGCTCAAGCCCAGCATCACCTTGCCGATGGCGGCGCCGCGTTTGTGCGGAGGCACGAGCGCGGCCGCAGCGAGCGCCGCAAGCCCGAAATAGGCGCCATGCGGAAGCCCTGCGATGAAGCGGCTGGCAAGCGCAAACGTATAGCTGTGGAAGATCGCCGTCGCGCCATCGCCAATGGCGTAAAGCAGCATCAGGACGATCAGCAGCGCGCGCTTGGGCATTCTCGCGAGCGCAACCGTGATGAGCGGCGCGCCGACGACAACGCCGGCCGCATAGGCGCTGATCATGTGCCCCGCTTGCGGGATCGACACGTGGAGGTCGCCGGCCATCTCCGGCAGGATGCCCATGGCCGCGAATTCCGCGGTGCCGATGGCAAACCCGCCGAGCGCGAGGGACAGCTCGGCAAGAGCGAGTCCGTGCGGCGGCTCGACGAGGGGCGCCGCGACAGCAGCGTTGCGCGAAGCAGCATCGGGTGCGCGGCTTGCGGGGCGAATGGGAGATTCGACGGGTGCACTCATGTCTATCGTTCAAAAAACTGAGCCGCGAATCGCGCGGCGTGCTGGATGTTATCGGTAACAGGCTACGTGCATTCGTCACCCGCCGCGCCTGCGCCACGCGTATTGCGAGACGTGGCTCGCGGCGCATCGTCTATGCGTGTACGCACATGCGAGGCCGGTTGGTATCGGAAAGGGGCAAGCCGGTCTTTAAAGCAGGGCCCTGAGCGCACGCATGGCGTGCAAGGTTCGGAAAGGATCCGCACGGTGAGCCGCATGTTGAGCAAACCGGAGGCTGGCGGCGGCGGTATCGCAGGAATGCGTCGGCATCGAAACACGGATAGCGCACCCGACGCCGGACCGTCAGCTTGCGCATTCTAGATGATCTGACGTATTCGCGCCGGGCGGAGCGCAAATGATGGTTTGACCTCGTGCTTCTCGATCCCGGCGTCAACGCGCAATGGTTCGATCGGGACGAGTGCGCCATTGCAATTGTCCAGGGCGGCTGCTGTTCCTGAAATGACGTGTAATCATTCGCGCGCGCGAAAGCCAATCGTTTGCCCTTGCAATTGGCTAAAAGCACCACATGTCATTCGCCGAAGCTGGATTGTCTCGCGGCAAGCTCGACTTTTTCAAAGGTAGTATCGTGAATCTCAAATGTGCCGCGTGCGGACCGGGTTCCGGCAATCGCCCCGATCCGTGTCATCGAATGAAAGGATTCGGAAGAATTCGGCTTCGAAATCGTCGCGATTGATCTGCGAATGAGCGCGCTAATAGCCGCCAATTTGCATGTATTGCCGTTTTGCGTTCATAATTGTGTGTGGCATGACGGCATTGCCTAAATGGGCCAAGCCAAACTTCGACATGCAAACGAAGTTTAAACGGTTGCTTGGGGGTGAATTCCTGACAGGGAGAGTAAGTATGGTTACGTTGGACGCGATCACCCAAAAGATCGCAAAGCTGCAGAAACAGGCGGAAGCGATTGCCGAAAAGCAATCGTCCATCGGGCTCGCAAAAATTCGCGATCTGATGCACAAGCACGGTTTGAACCTTGCCGATATCGAGAGCTTCGTCGGGAAAAGGCGTGGCCGCAAGCCGGGCGCCAAGGCCGCAAATGGCGCAGCGAAAGCGCTGCATCCCAATGCGCATCCGGTCGCGCCGAAATACGCCGATCCGAAAACCGGCGCGACCTGGACCGGGCGCGGACGTGCGCCGGCCTGGATTCGCGACGTCAAGGACCGCTCGAAATTCCTGATCGAGGCAGGTGCGGCGCCCAAGGCTGCATCGGGTAAAACCGCCGGCGCGAAGAAGACCGCGGCTGCGAAAAAGGCCGGCGCAAAAACCGCCGCCGCGAAAAAGACGACGGCCGGCCGTGCCGCCACTCCCGTAGCCGCCAAGCGCGGTCGCAAGCAAGGCGCACTCGCGAAGAAGGCTGCTGCGCCGCGCAAGACGGCAGCACGAAAGCCACGTGCCGCCGCAGCGCCCGCCCCTGCTGCGCCAGCGGCAGCCGCAGCCGCAGCCTGATAGAAGTGTGTTCGATCCGGCGGCCCGATAAAGCCGCCTGGCCACAGCCGGCGTTGCGCTGACTCCCACGAGGAGCGGCGCAACGCCGGCTACGGTTCTCACCGCAAAGCATTCGCCTGCCGGCGTTTTTCATTGCAGCCGTTTAAGAATCCTCGCTTTACATTTTCCGCAATGGCGGGCCTGATTATTTCAGCCGGCCTTTCTGTCATTTCGAGGTGAGCCAGACACCGGTAATGATTGCGCCCACTCCCAGGACGCGCGTCATTTCGAGCGGGCGTGCGGTGGCGCCAAGCCAGCCGAAGTGATCGAGCATCACCGACACGGCAAACTGCGTGGCCACGATGATGGTAAACGCCGTTGTCAGCCCGAGCCGCGAAGCGGTATAGCCAATCGATCCTGCAATGACGAGGCCGAGCGCGCCAGCCGAAAGCGCATACCACGGCACCTCGGTCCATGCCTTGAGACTGCCGCCTTGAGCCGCGGCCAGCAGCACGATCGCCAGCACGGCGCCACTGATGTAATTCACGAAAATGCCGCCGGTCGTGCCAATGCTCTTTGCCATTAGTCCCATGAATTGCCCTTGCAGGGCGACCGCGCAGCCACCGAGCGCCGCTATGGCGCCAAGTCCTATTACGTTGTTTGCCATAATTCCTCCACTCTAAAAAACGCGTTGTTGTTCAAATACTGCCCGTAACAGTATCGATCTGCGCGGATCGAACGTGAAACGGTATATTTTCACGCGTGCCTTCAAAGGAATTCACAGCAAGGAGACGTGAAGTGCTGTCTATCGAGTCGCTCCAGCTCATCGAGCTGATCGCACGAACCGGCAGCTTTACCGCCGCAGCGAGGACGCTGCATCGGGTGCCCTCGGCCGTGAGCTACGCGGTCCGGAACATTGAAGAAGAACTGGGCGTCGTGTTGTTCCGGCGCTTGCATCGCAACGTGGTGCCCACCGAGGCCGGGCAGCATTTCGTGAACGAAGCGCGGGGCCTGCTGAACAAAATAGAGGAGATTCGCCGCGAAACGCTGCGCGTGGCCAACGGCTGGCAACCGAGTCTTTCGATTGCGTTAGACAATATCGTGTCGAGTCATCGCATCAATGCGTTGATGGCCGATTTTTATCGGCACTTCGACAACGTCGAGCTGATCGTGCGCATCGAGGTGTTCAACGGCGTGTGGGAGGCGCTCGCCACGGGGCGCGCCGACATTGCGATCGGTGCGACAACGGCGGTGCCGGTTGGCGGGGAATTCTGCTTTCGCGACATGGGCGCGATCGAGTGGGCGTTTCTCGTGAGTCCGAATCATCCGCTGGCTGCTGCCCAGTCGCCGCTGACCAATGAGGTGCTCGCCACGTTTCCGGCGATTTGTCTGGAAGATACCGCGCGAGAAATTCCGCGCCGCGACACCTGGCTGCTGCTCAACCAGCGGCGGCTCGTGGTGCCGGACTGGCAGCGCGCCATCAACTGCTTCGTGGAGGGGCTGGGCGTCGGCTATATGCCCGTGCATCTTGCGCGGCCTTTCGTCGAGTCCGGCCGCCTGATCGAGAAGCAGATCGCACACCCCAAGACGCCTAGCCCATGCTGCGTTGCATGGTACGGCCAGAAAACGCCGCCCGTGCTGCGCTGGGTGCTCGACTATCTAGGCGATAGCGACAAGCTGCACGCCGAATGGATTTCTTGACTGCAGACGGTGCGCGGCGTGAGCGGCGCACCGTCTGGCATCAGAACGTATAAGTGAGCTTGCCGAACGCTGTCCGGCCCAGCGTGTTGTAGCCGTAGACGGTCATGTATTGCCGGTTGAACAGATTCGAGATCGACGCGGACAGCATGAGGTGCGTATTCACCTTATACGAGGCTCGCAGGCTCACCGTCGTATACGACGGTAAATAGAGCGTATTGAACTGATCGTCGTAGGTCGAGCCGCCGTATAACAGCGAGACGCCGGTGCTCAACGCATGGAGGTGGAATTCGTCCCACGTGTGGTCGACGCTGAGGCTCACGGTCTGCCGCGGACGGCGGTTCAGCCAGGTCTGGTCGGTCACGTCCTGCGGATTGAGAATGCCGACCGCGAGACTCACGGGCGTGGACTGCCCGAGCGTGCCCTTGTACGAGAGGTCGATCCCCTGGATGTGCGCCCGCCCGACGTTGATCGGCAAAAAGGTCTGCGCATCGTAGGTGATGAGATCGTGCACGCGCGTGGCGTACACCGCCGCCGTGAAGGTGCCGAACGACGTGTTGGCGTCGAGCGCCGCCTCGACACTGTCGCTGCGCTCGGGCTGCAGGTTCGGGTTCGCGTAGCTGGGGTAGTAGAGGTCGTTGAATGTCGGCAGGCGGAATGCGTTGCCGTACGAAACGCGCGCCGTGTAGACCGGCGTGATCGCCCACGAGAGCGCGGCGTTACCGGTATTGACGCTCTGCCCCTGGACGATCTCGTGGCGCCCGGCGAGAAACAGCGTCACGTCGCCAAGCGTGGCCGACTGGTGCAGCGAGACGGCGGAGTCGTTGCGGGCGGGCAGGCCGCTCGGGACATCGACGGGCAGAAACGCCAGCTCGCGCGAGAAGTCGTAGGCGAGCTTGGTTTCGCCCGAAAGCGGCTGCCCGAACAGCGCGTGTCCGGTCTCCTGATGCGTGATCGAGCTCGAGGTGGAAAAGCGCGTCGAGTTGAATTCGTCAGTCGGTATCGTGGGATCGTTCGAGTAGATGAATTGCCGATCGGTCGCGTAGCCGACGGACTGGTCGAATTGCGTAAACGGCGTGATGTCGAGGTGGAACGCGACGCCGGTCGTCAATTGATAATCGGCCTGCCGGTCGTTGCCGCCCGCATTGTCGTAGGAAAGGTCGGAGCGGTGATACAGCGCGAACGTGGAAATCGACCAGTTGTCGCGCGCGTAGCCGAGCCGCCCGTTCACGTCCTGTGCGTGATACGGATTGCGGCCGTCCTCGTGGCCGTAGGCCCAGGGGCGTGTCGCGTCGATGCCCGCCGTGTTGTAGTCGTGCAGCCCGAGCGCGTACGTGAGGCCGCCTAGCGCCGCGAGCGGTCCGGTCGATGGCACGGTGCCGGAGGTGCGCAACTGCGTGTCGAAGGTCTTGTTGGACCCGCCGCCGAACGACACCGTCGTCTGATTCGGCAGGTTCGACGCGTGACGCGTGAAAAGCTGCACGACGCCGCCCACGGCGTCGGCGCCGAACGAGGCGGCGGCCGGCCCCGAGATCACCTCGACACGGTCGAACGCGGCAGTTGGCAGGTCGGCCCACTCGGCCTCGCCGGTCGTGACGGAGCCTACGCGGATGCCGTCGATGAAGACCGCGACCTGATTGCCCGCCGAGCCGCGAATGCTCACCGAGGTCAGCGAGCCCGGGCCGCCGCTTTGCGAGACGGTCACGCCCGGCAGCGTCGCGAGTGCTTCCGTGATGCTGGGGTCGGCGGGAGAGAGGCGGTCGAGGTCCTCGCGCGTGAGCACCTGCGTGCTCGCGTAGCGCTGGTCGAACGATTGCGGCAGATGCTGCGTGTCGCCCACCACGAGAATGTTCGGCAGCGTGGTGCCGGTGTCGTCTTCGGAAGCGGTGGAAGCTGCGGCGGGCGAAAGCGGCGCCGCTGGCGCGCCGTCGGCGGCGTACGCGCCGTGCCATGCGCATGCAGCGAAGGTGCAGGCGGCCGCGAGCGGGCGCAGCGTGGTCCGGCGGGCTTGCTGGTTGGCGGGGCCGGAAATCGGGCTCATGCCGGCGATGCGGCGGCGACGGGCTCCCTGCGCGGAAACCGTTTCAATCATGGTGGACATGCGACTGATCCTGAGGTCGGGCTGTCCATGCAACGGCGACCGCGTGCGTGCGGTGCTGGCGCTTCGGGACACCCCGCCCCTTGCGGCTGCTTGGACCTCGGTCGATGGCAGGTCTCCTGGCTCGCGGGTCGACGCCCCTTGCCGGCCTTCCCGGTTTCCCAGTGGCGCTTTTGGCATGGACTTGCCGCTCACAGTTGCGGGGGCAGCCGCAGACTCGTGGCGCGTGTGCGCCCACTGCGTTCCCTTTTGATCCCGTCGCCGGGAACCATCAGGGCGCAAGGGTAAGGGCCGCGCCTGGCAAGCGTCAACTCAATGCGCATCGGGCGTTGCGAAAACGCCCGTCGAGCCTGCGCGGCTCATCGCATGCCGGCATCGCGCGCGGCTACTGGCTGCCTTTCATTTCGCCGTCGCTGCGCACCTCGAGCTTGCTGGCGATCGTGCGTACGCCCTGCACGCCCTGGGCCACTGAAATCGCGAGCGCGATCTGATCCTGGTCGGCCACGACGCCGGTGAGCGTGATGGCGCCGTCGCGCGCATGCACGCGGATAAAGGTCGATTTCAATCCGCGCTTGCGCGTCGCGTGCAAGGCGTGGCGCACGGCGGCGGCGAGCTGGTGGTCGGTTGGCGCGGGCGAGCTTGCGGCGGGCGGCGCGGCGGCGGTTTGCGAGCTGGCCGTGGGCTTGCCGCCTTGCGCGAGAGCGCTGGCGCAGGCGCTCATCAGCAGCGCCATGGCGGCTATCCGGATGCCGATTCGATGCGACATGCTTTCTCCTCCTGGGGTTGGCCCAAAGTGTGGGCCTGATGTGTGGGCCTGATGTGCAGGTCCGAGGCTCAGAACTTGTGATACATGCCCACGAGCACGACGTGTGGCGAACGATAGTTCTGCATCACACCGCCTGGGCCCGTATAGGCGTTCCCGATGTTGTCGACGGTGGGCTGTTGCGTCGCCTCGTTGCCGTAGACCGGAGCGCTGCCGGTGTTGTGCACGAGCGAGCCGCGCACGTAGAGGGCCGTGCGCGCGGAGAGGTTGTAGTCGTAGCCGAGCGTGAGGCCGAGCGAGCGGTCGTTGAAGCCGCTCACCGTGCGGTACGCGAGCTCGACGCGAAAATCGTTGCGCTGCCGGTAGCGGTAGATCGCGCCGACCGAATAGACCGAGGCCGTGCGGTCGCCATCGAGCCGCGGCGCGAGAAAGCTGTAGCCCGCGGAGAGCACGTAGTGGCCGCCGTCGTAGAACACGCCGGCGGCGTAGTTGTCGGTGCGCACGTATTGCGAAGGCACGAGCGCGTTTTGGCCGTAATTGCCGATATAGGCGAGCGTGGCGAACAGGTGGCCGTCGAAATAATTGAGCGCGGCGCTGCGCGTCGCGAACGTGGGCGCCGCTGGCTGCGCGCCGTGCAGCACCACGGCGAACTGGGCGTTGAGCGGCCCGAACCATGGCGACGCGTAGCTGATCGCGCTCGGCAGGCGCCCCGGCTCGTAGCTCGCGCCCGGCCCGAGGTCGCTGGTCCACTGCAGCAGATAGCCCACGGCGGACACCGAGCCTACTTCGCCGAACACGTCGACGAAGAGCGGCACGCCCACGTCGTCCTGCAAGCCGAACTTGAGCTCGCCGGTGCGCTTGGAGCCGAGGCCGATCCACGCCTCGCGGTTGAACAGCGTGCCGGGACTGCCCTGTTGTCCGGTGGCCGTGTTGAAGCCGCTTTCGAGCGCGAAGCGCACCCAATAGCCGTCGCCCAGATCCTCGACGCCGTAGAGGCCGACCTTGGAGGTCCACTCGCCGCCGCTTTGCTGCACGAACGCGCTGTGCGCGCCCTTGGTGTAGCCGATGGAGTCGTCCACCACGCCGTAGAGCGTGACGCCCGGCGAGTAGGCGGCGCTCGTCGCGTAGGGCAGGCCTTGCAGGTAGTCGAACAGGAACAGGTTGCTCGTGTCGGCGCGCGCCGTGAAGCTGGCGGCGCCCAGCGTGACCGCGGCAACGGTGCAGGCAAGGTGCGCGGGGCGCAGGCCGGTGGAGAAGGTGCGGATGCGCGTACGGCCGGACTCCGGCGACCGTCGCATCGAAAGGCGGCTGGCTGACATTTATTGCTCTAGGGATGGGTCAGAAAGGTCGTAAGGGGCGAGCGCGGCGGCGGTTGAATTTGCGCGAGAAGAACTCGCCGCCGGCTTCGGGGCGCCGCGGCTATCCCTCGCCACGCGGCCCACGGGCGTGCGTGTGCATGAGCGGGAAAGACGGCAATGTCGAATTGGCCTGGTCGATCCAGTCGATATGGATTCCTGAGTAATGGTTGAGCGGTGTTCCTGTTTTGCGGCGGTTATGGGCGTTTTACCGGGCGGCGTACCAGCCGCCCGCGTGCCGCCCAGCTCACGCGCCGCATCGCGTTCAATGAACGATGCGGCGCGCCAGGGTTTAGCGGCGCGTCTCGCGCTCGAACGGCAGCGCGACGTCCTCCGGAATCGGGCAGACGTATGGCTTGCCGCCGCGCCGCTCGAGCAGTTCCTCCTTCGCCTGCGCCAGCGTGTCAGGCGCGCCAAGGAGTTCGATGGCGGTTGCGGCGAGCGTCTTGCTCGCGAGCAGCATGCCCTTGTGCGCGAGCGCGGTCTTGCCTTGCGCCACCCATTGCCACGAATGCGGCGGCGTGCCGAACGCATAGCAGGCGGTATGGCACTGCGCCGTGGGGGTGATCCAGCTCACGTCGCCCACGTCGGTCGAGCCGGCGATCGGGCGGCCCTTGTTCGGCACGTACGGATCGACGCGGTCGAACAGTGGCTTCGGATTGCGCCAAGCCTGGTTGAGCGAGCGCGCAGACGCTTCCACGTCTTCGGCGGACAAGGTCTCGTTCTGGTACACGCCGGCAAGAGCGAATTCTTCGGCCGTGAAGGGCGGCGTGCCGAGTCGCTCCAGGTGCTCGTACATCAGCTGGCTCAGCACCGCGTTCTCGAGCAGGTTGGAGCAGGCCTTGTCGAAGACGATTTCGACCGCGCAGCCGGTCATCTGCGCCGCGCCGCGCGCTACGTTCTTCACGCGCTCGAAGAGCTCGGCGGCCTGGTCGTTGCGCGGTGCGCGCACGAGATAGAGCACTTCGGCGTTGGCCTGCACGACGTTGGGCGAGAGGCCGCCCGTGTGGGTGACCGCATAGTGCACGCGCGCCTCGGGCAGCATGTGCTCGCGCAGATAGTTGACGCCCACGTTCATCAGCTCGACGGCGTCCAGCGCGCTACGGCCGAGGTGCGGGGCCGCTGCGGCGTGCGAGGCCTTGCCGGTAAAGCGGAAATAGGCCTGGATGTTGGCGAGCGAGCCGCCCGGGAAAATGCCCGTATAGACGTGCGGATGCCACGAAAGCGCAGCATCGAGGTCGTCGAACAGGCCCGCGCGCGCCATGAAGGTTTTGCCCGAGCCGCCTTCCTCGGCGGGGCAGCCGTAGAAGCGCACCGTGCCGGGCTGGCCGCTGTTCGCGAGATGATGGCTGACCGCGGCGGCGGCCAGGTGCGCGGCGCTGCCGAGCAGGTGGTGGCCGCAGCCGTGCCCGTTGCCGTTGGTGATTTCGCTGGAAGGCTGGCAGGTCAGCGCGCCGGCTTCCTGGCTCAAGCCCGAGAGGGCGTCGTATTCGCCGAGGATGCCGATCGTCGGGCCGCCTTGTCCTGCCTCGGCGACGAACGCGGTGGGAATGCCGGCCACGCCGCGCGTGACGCGAAAGCCGTTCGCTTCGAGCAGCTTCACGTGCAGGTCGGCGGAAGCATGCTCTTCGTAGCGCAGCTCGGCGAGATTCCAGATCTGGTCCGAGAGCGCGGTGAAGTTCGCGCTCTGGCGGTCGATGAATTCGAGTACGGGCGCAAGGGCTGTCATGATGTTCTCCGTGGGCATGAAGGGCCACGGGGCCGGGCGTATGCCCGGGACCCGCAGGCGAAGGGGGGCGGGCGCATGCGCAGCGCGCATGGCCGGGGTCAAGCGTGGGCCGTCTGGCCGAATATCTGGACTGCCAGGCAAATCGTCTGGTGGCGCAAAGAACGGACGCGCCGCGTGGGTCGAATCAGGCGCGCTGAGTGGGCGTCCCGGAAGGTCCGGGCGGTCCCGAGGGCGCGGCGCTGTCGCTCACGCGTTGTTCCGGGAAGCGCCAGAGCGCGAGCAGGCTCAGGGTGCCGCTTGCGAGCAGATACCAGGCGGGCGACATCGGGTCGCCGGTGCGATGCAGCAGCCAGGTGACGTTGAACTGGGCGAAGCCGCCAAAGAGGCTCACGCCCACGCTGTAGATCACGGCCAGCGCGGTCACGCGCACGCGTGCCGGGAAGGCTTCCATGACGAGCAGGAAGAACGCCAGCGAACCGAGGGTGGCCAGACCCATCACCACGGTGACGATGACGACCATCGTCGTGACCGAGGGCGCGGCGATCAGGATGCGAAAGGCCGGATAGACGCAGACGAGCGACGCGAGCGACGTCGCGGCAAACAGCGGCTTGCGCCGCGAGACGCGGTCGATGATCCAGCGGCCGGAGATGAGCGCCGCCACGATCATCGCGAGACCCGATGCGCAGCCCGCGAGAAACGAGGTCGCCATCGGCAGATGCAGCGTGCGCACCGCGTAGGCGGGCATGTAGAACACGAGGATATAGAGCATGGAGGTGCTGCCGACCAGCATCAGCGAGCCCAGCACGGTGCGGCCCAGATAGTGGTCGACGATCTCGCGGAACGCGCTGCCCTCGCGGCGTGACTCGACATGTGTCTCATCGAGCCGACGGCGGATATAGAAGCCCACCGGACCCAGCGCGAGCCCGAGCACGAAAGGCACGCGCCAGCCCCAGCTCGCGAGCGCATCGGGCGAGAGCGTCGCCGAGAGCACGGCGCCGCTGAGCGCGCCCAGCACGGCGGCGACGCCCTGGCTCACCGCCTGCCAGCTCACCATGTAGCCGCGCCGCGCGAGCGGGCCGGACTCCATCAGAAAGGTGGTGGAGGCGCCAATCTCGCCGCCCGCCGAGAGGCCCTGCAGCAGGCGGCCGATCACCACGAGCACGGGCGCCGCCACGCCGATCTGCGCATAGCCCGGCGTGAGCGCGATGGCGGCGGTGCCGATCATCATCAGCACGATGGTGAGCGTGAGCGCCGCGCGGCGGCCCGCGCGATCCGCGTAGTTGCCGATCAGCACGCCGCCGAGCGGGCGCATCACGAAGCCCACGCCGAAGGTCGCCATGGCGAGCAACAGTGGCCCCGCGCCCGAATCGACCGGAAAGAAGGTCTTGCCGATCAGCCCGGCGAAATAGCTGAACACGGTGAAGTCGAACATCTCCAGCGCGTTGCCCGCCGAAGTGGCGACGATCGTCCGGGTCTGGGCCGACGCGTGCCGCGCTTGCGGCAGGGCTTGGGCCAGCGGAGGGGCGGCTTCTTGCATCGAGGGTGTCTCCGGGTGGATATCGTTGTCGTGCGCCCGGCGAGGCGCCGGAGGGCCCGATCGATGCGAGCCCATTGCGGATGGCATGAATGGTAAAGTCGCGGCAATAAACGCGATACGCGTAAATTCTTATCCTGATAACGGGGGCTTATTGGGGTAATCACTTAAGCGGGCGGCGCTGCCGTCTCGCCGTCTGGTCAGGTACGCATGAAGCTCAATCAACTCCGCGCGCTGCTGGCTGTCGCGCAAGCCGGCAGCATTCACGAGGCAGCCCGCACGCTGCACCTGACCCAGCCCGCCGTGACGCGCGCGCTGCGCGATCTCGAAGACGAACTGGGCCTGACGCTGCTGGTGCGCAGCTCGTCGGGCGTGACGCTGACCGCACCCGGGCAGACGCTCTTGCAGCGCGCGGAACTGGTCGTGAACGAGATGGCGCGCACCGCCGAGGAAATGGCGCGGCTGCGCGACAACCGCCAGGGCCGTGTGGTGATCGGCATGACGCCGCTGGCGGGCATCACGGTGCTGCCGCGCGCCTACAACCATTTCCGGCGCGTCATGCCCGACGTGCAACTGGAATTCGCGGAGTTCAGCCCGTCGCAACTCATCGAGCGGTTGAAGAACGGCGCACTCGATTTCGCGTTGGGCGCGGCGGCGGACGCGCGCGATTTCGCCTCCGCGCGCTGTGTGCATCTCGCCACCTACCCGATGTGGTTCGCGGTGAGCCGCCACGGCGATCTGGCGGGCGCCACGCGCCTCGCCGATCTTCAGGATGCCGAATGGCTTCATACGGGGCCATCGGTGGAGTTTCGCGCCTTCCTTGACGATCTGTTCGGGCGCGCGGGACTGCCGGTGCCGCGCCGCGTGACGCGTTGCGCCTCGCAGACACTCTTCTACAGCCTCGCGGTCAATAGCAACGTGGTGACGTCATGGACGCATCTCGCCTTGCGCAGCGCAGGGCCGTCGACCGAGCTCAAGACGCTGGACCTGCTCGAGCAGCCGCCCGCGCGCAAGCTGTATCTGCTGCATCGCGAGGGTGCCGTGCTGACCGCGTCGGCGGAGCACTTCGTGCAGTGCATCGAGACCGTGGTGCAGGCCGAGCGCGAGGCGCTCGGCCTGCAGTCGGACGGCAGGACTTGAGCGTGGCGCCGTAAGCCCATGACGCGAGGGAAAATAACCCAAAGTCGCGCGGGTAGAAAAATACGCGGGACTGTATCGCTGAACGTCGCAAGACGAATCACACTCTTCTTTGTTCGAAAAGCTCTAGTTCGCTGAAAATAGGCACGCCATGTATTGATTCGGATTACTCCGATCCTGCTGGAACAGGCCTCAACCTAACATCGCGCTTCAGTCAACTCCAGGAGCGTGATTGATGAAGCGAACAATGAGACCCTCCGGCGGGGCACGGCAAGCGCTGCGCTTTTCGCTTTGCGCGTTGTCCGCCGCCGTTCTGGCGGCGTGCGGCGGCGGCTCGAACGACACCTCGAATGCGGGCACCACACCCGGTGTCACGGGCAAAATCTCCTACGACTACGTTCCAACCGCCTATACGGTCCAAGCGGACGGCACGGCCACCGGAGGCCTGGATTACGCGAAGACCGAAAAGCGTCCGGTGCGCCATGCGCTCGTCGAGCTCGTCTCCGAAGACGGCACGACCGTGCTCGGCAAGACCACCACGGACGACTACGGCGCATATTCCATCGAGGCACCGGCCGGCAAGCGCGCTTACGTGCGCGTCACGGCGCAGGCTTCGCAGGGGGCGGACAACGCGCCCGACTATTCGGTGAAGATTCGCGACAACACTTCGCCCGAATACAAGCGCGCGCCCGATACCGCAGCGCTCTACTCGATGCGTGGCAGTGCCTTCTCGACCACATCGGCCTCCATGAAGCTCGATTTGAACGCCGGCTCCGGCTGGACCGGCGCGGGCTACGGCGCACCGCGCACGGCTGCGCCTTTCGCGATTCTCGATCAGATCGTGAATGCCGCGCAGCAACTGCATGCTGCCGCACCGAGCGTGCTGCTGCCCGAGCTGAATGTGTACTGGAGCGTCAATAACCGGCCGACTGGGGGGGATCAGAGCAGCGGTTTCATCTGGACGAGCCACTACGAGAACGTGGCCCCGAGCAAGGGTCTGTATATTCTGGGCGCGGAAAACGTGGATACCGACGAATACGACACCAGCGTGATCGTGCACGAGTTCGGACACTATGTGGAGGCGAACGTCTCGCGCTCCGATAGCATCGGCGGAAATCACTCGTCCACCGATGTGCTCGACATGCGGCTTGCGTTCGGGGAGGCCTGGGGCAACGCGTTTTCTTCGATGATGCGAGGCACCCCCGTCTACACGGACACCTTTGGCCCCAGGCAGGCGCAGATCGCGATCTACATGCGCCTCGACCAGGTGCCGCCGGACGAAGCCCCGACGTGGTTCAATGAAGCGGCGGTCGGCAATTTCCTGTATTCGCTCCAGCAGTCGCCCGACATTGGTTTCACGCAGCTGTATCGGACCATGCTCACGGGCGAGAAAACCACGCCTGCGCTGACCAGTGTTTTCTCGTTCGCGACAGCGCTGCGGCCCGGCCTCACCGATGCGGGCAAGCGCAAGCTGGACACGTCGCTCGGTGCCATCCACGTGCAGGGAGGCAATCTGCTGGACGCATGGGGAACCCAGACGAAGTACACGGGCGATCCGGCCGCCGCGAATCCTGCGGTGTTCCCGATCTACGTGCCGCTGCGCGTCGGCCAGACCGTGACGGCATGCTCGACCACGCAGTTCGGCGGCGGCAACAAGCTCGGCAACAGGCGGCATTTGCGTGTCACGGTGCCGGCCGCCGGTCAATACCGGCTTACGATCGCGCCCGTGGCAGCCGGGAGCACTGCGAACGATTACGCTATGGAGGCATACGTCGTGGGTCAAGCGGTGCCGGACCAGGATGCAGGCAATGGCGTCACGACCGTCGCCTTCCCGGCCGCCGGCGATTTCCCCGTTGACGTGGCGTCGGCTGCCGACCTCGATCCTTCAGCACCGATCGGCACGGCGCCGCACTGCGCCACCGTATCGCTGCAATCGGCCAACCCATAATTAGGAGCACACAATGAAAACGACTTCGCTCATGATGCTTGGCGCCGCATTGTTGCTGGGCGCGCAAGTGAGCTCGGCCTGCGCCGTGGAGAAAAACGCGTCGCAAAACGCGTCCGGAACCTCTGTCTCCAGCGAGCAAAAGAACTATAGCGGCGTTGCCATCCAGGCCACGGCCGCGCGCGGAGCAGCGGGCAGCCCGATCAGCGTGGAGGTTCGATATAAGGGCCTGCCGGTGTCGGGCGCGGCCGAGGTGACTTACACGACGGAAGGGGCGCTGCAGCTCTTCGGCTCGGCCCAGAAGGCGCTCACGCCCGATCGCAAGGGCGCCAGCCAGGATACGGTTGTCGTGCAGGCCGCATCCGATGGTGCGTACTTCCTGAATGTGTTCGTCAGCACGGTGTCCGGAACCAGTGTGGTTTCGATTCCGGTGACCGTCGGGACCGCGGCGTTCAAGCCGCGTGCCGCGGCGGCATCCACGGTATCCGCGCCGGGCGGGCAGCGTGTGATCGAAATGCCGGCGCAGGAAACGCGGCACTGAGTATCGATCGAATGTAGAACGGGAGCGCCGGGCGCTCCCGTTTTACTTTTATACCTCTTTATGTCCTCACGGCCCGCCTAGTTCCAGTCCAGCGCGCCGCCCGTCTGATACTCCGTCACGCGCGTTTCGAAGAAATTCTTCTCCTTGCGCAGATTCGCCTGTTCGTCGAGCCACGGCAGCACGTTCTCCGCGCCGGGAAACGGTGCGGGCATCCCCAGTTGGCCCGCGCGCCGGTTCGCGATGTGGCGGAACTGGGCGCAGTGCAGCTCGGCCGAGTAGCCCAATATCGGCTCGCGCAGGATGTAGCCCGCGTAGGCCGCTTCGGCCGCATCGGCTTCCTCCCAGATCTGCTGCACGGCGCGCGGATCGAGCTGCAGATTTTCCTCTTCCAGCAATTGCCGGATGACGCGGATACCGAAGCCGCAATGCAGCACCTCGTCGCGCATGATGTACTGGAACTGCTGCGCGGTCGCTTTCATCAAGCCCCGTCTCTGGAGCGCGAATACCGGCGTGAAGCCGTTGTAGAACCAGCAGCCCTCGAACACGGCCGCGAAGAACAGGTAGGCAAGCGCGAATTCGTGAAGCGTGTCGCGGTCCGTGAGGTCGAGGCCGGGAGCCATGATGCGTTCCAGCCGCCTGTTTGCCATCGCGATCTTCGCGTGGATTTCCGGCACGACGCGATAGCGGTTATAGATCTCCTGCTGGTCCAGCCCGAGGGTTTCGATGCAGTGCTGGTAAGTCCAGGTGTGCAACGCCTCTTCGTAGACCTGGCGCGCCTGGTAGATCTGCAATTCGGGCGCGGTCATCTTCTCCATCACCGCGAGCCCGATATTGCGCATGGCCAGAATGTCGGACGTGGTGAGGTAGGCGAGCACGTTTTCGAAAACGTGCCGCTCCGTGGCGGTGAGGTGCTGCTGGTAGTCGTGCACGTCGTCGCTCATGGAAATCTCGAGCGGCGTCCAGTGATTGCGGTTCGCGCTCAGAAAGCATTCCCATGCCCACGGATAGCGGAATGGCGCGAGCTGGTTGATATCCCCGCGGCCGTTCACGACGCGCTTGTCTTCGGCGCGCGTGGCGTGTTGTTGCGAATCCGTCTTGCAGGCGATCATCGCTTAGAGCCCTCCCGCCAGGTAAGCGGCAACGCCTCGCTTGAAGGGGCGCAGATGCTCGCCCGCGCGCAACAGGACGTCGCGGGCCAGCCGCGCCGGCAGATGATCGCGCGTATAGATCGAGGCGATCATGCCGGTCAGCAGATAGAGCGGTCGCGTGGTCAGCCGGTGCTTGTGCTCGTAGCGCCGCAAGAGCGCATCGGACGCATAGTCGCGCCCGGCGAGGCAGGCTTCGCGAATGGAGCCGCTGAGACTGTCCACACCCGACAGCCCGAAGTTGAAGCCGTGCGCGGTGACCGGATGCATGCCCACCGCCGCATCGCCTACCGCCGCGAACCGCTTTGCCACGAAGCGCTCTGGATAGACCGCGACCAGCGGATACGCGTGACGCGTCGTGACCAGTTCCATGCTGCCAAGCCGATGGTCGAAGCGGCGCTCGATCTCGTCGGCGAACGTGCGCGCGTCCACCTGCTTGAGCCGCTCGATCTCGCGGCCCGTGAGCGTGAGCACCACGGAAGAACGGAATGCGCCGGACTCGGGGTGCGGATTCATCGGCAGCAACGCCAGCGTCTGGCCATAGCCGAACCATTCCCACGCGGCGTGATGATGCGGCTGTTCGTGCGTCATGCCGCAAACCAGCATGGTCTTGCCGAAGTCGCGCATCTGGGCGGAGATGCCCATCATCCGCCGGGTCGCCGAGAATCGGCTATCGGCGGCAACGATCAGGCGCGTGGCGATGGACTGTCCGCTTTCGAGCTCCACGCTGGCGCAGTCGTCGTCGGACTTGACGCCGACAACGCGCTCGGATGCCAGAATTTCGATGTCGACGCCGTCTTCTCTCGCGCATTGCACCGCTTCAAAGGCAGCCTTGCGAATATGGTGATTGGAGACCAGCCAGCCGAGTTCATCATGCGGGCTCAGTTCGCGCCCGATTTCGAGTGCATACGACGACTTCCCGTTGTAAATCCGGGCGTCGAGCAGACGCGACTTCGACGGGCTCTCGATCCGGTCCCAAAGGCCCAGCCGTTTCAGTATTCCAACGGATTTATGCGTGAGTGCAATTTCGCGGCCGTCAAATTCAGGATTGCGAATTTCATCCGTGCCCTGCTGGTCCACGACGACGACTTTCAGGCCCGTTCCAGCGAGTGAACGGGCGAAGCACAGACCCGCCGGGCCCGCACCCACAACGACGATATCGGCTTTCACCGGGATTTCCTTGATCGATAGTCACTTCACCAACGTTGCTTCCGCTGCCGTGCGCGAACGTCATGCGGCGAGCGGCGAACGTCACCATGCCCTCATGCGGGTCCGGTCGTAACGGTTGCGACGGCCGCAAATGCGGGCACGCAGACCTTAGAGAGCGCCCGCGCCGCTGTCCATCCCGCGTGAGGAGGGGACGAGGGCGCGTGTTTGCTTCTTTTGGACTAGTCCTTCTTGCGTATTCCAGCTGCAAGCGGATGCGGCTTGGGGCGTGCGGCGGATGCTCCCGACCGCCATGCCGCCATGCCGCCACACGGCCACACCGCCACACAGCTGCGGCCAGGCGCTGCCGCCACGCTCGATGCCCGCATGGGCGACCGGCAATCTATCCCCGAAAGCCACACGTCCGCCAGCGACCGATTGCCCTGTTTCCCCGGGGTTCCAGGCATGGCGCGCGTCTCGATTATTCACGATTCGTGTTCAATGCCTCCACGCCTCGGGGGCTTATTTCCGGCGTCCTTTGAGGCATCCTTGCAGTCATCGAGAGCGCGCCAATCCAGGCGTGCGAGGCAACGGAGAACGAGACATGAGCAAGACCTTCAAGATCGCGGCGATCCCCGGTGACGGCATCGGCCTGGAAGTGATGCCCGAGGGCGTGCGCGTGGTGGAGGCGGCGGCAGCGAAGTTCGGCCTGAAGATCGAATTCACGCATTTCGACTGGGCGAGCTGCGACTACTACCTCGAACACGGCAAGATGATGCCCGACGACTGGTTCGCCACGCTCAAGGGCTTCGACGCCATTTACTTCGGCGCCGTGGGCTGGCCCGACAAGGTGCCCGATCACATCTCGCTGTGGGGGTCGCTCCTCAAGTTCCGCCGCGAATTCGACCAGTACGTGAACCTGCGCCCGGTGCGCCTGTTGCCCGGCGTGCCGTGCCCGCTCGCCAACCGCAAGCCCGGCGACATCGACTTCTTCGTGGTGCGCGAGAACACCGAAGGCGAGTACAGCTCGGTGGGCGGCAAGATGTTCGAGGGCACCGAGCGCGAGTTCGTGCTGCAAGAGTCGGTGTTCACGCGTCATGGCGTGGACCGCATCCTGAAATACGCGTTCGAGCTCGCGAACCAGCGTGGCCGCAAGAAGCTCACGGCGGCCACCAAGTCCAACGGCATCTCGATCAGCATGCCGTACTGGGACGAGCGCGTGGCCGCGATGGGCGAAGCCTACCCGGACGTGAAGTGGGACAAGCAGCACATCGACATCCTGTGCGCGCGCTTCGTGCTGCAGCCGGACCGCTTCGACGTGGTGGTGGCATCGAACCTGTTCGGTGACATTCTTTCCGACCTCGGCCCCGCCTGCACGGGCACGATCGGCCTCGCGGCATCGGCGAACCTGAACCCGGAGCGCAAGTTCCCGTCGCTGTTCGAGCCGGTGCACGGCTCGGCGCCCGACATCTTCGGCAAGGAGATCGCCAACCCGATCGCGATGATCTGGTCGGGCGCGATGATGCTCGAGTTCCTCGGCAACGGCGACGCGCAGTTCAAGGCCGCCCACGACGCGATCATGCAGGCGATCGAGAAGGTGCTCGTGGAAGGCCCGCGCACGCCGGACATGGGCGGTGCGGCGAAGACCGCGGACGTGGGCAAGGCCGTGGCCGCCGCGCTGTGAGGCGAATTTGAGCCTGACTTGAGCGGGTGTTGAGCGCAAGTCAGCGCGCTTGACGCACGTTTTTGAAGGTGCCGAGGCGCCCGGTGTTCCGAAAAGGAACCCGGGCGTTTTTTTACGAATGGCTTACCTGGGATAAACCCTTGTCTCAATGAAAACGAATTTTCAGATGGGGTTTGGCGTGTAATTATATTTACATCGTTATGCTGACACGCCCAGGTTCCACATGGCCGCACGGTCGCCCAATCCGCTTACATCCGAGACGTCCGCTTCACCCGATGCCGAGATCGTCGCCCGCCTGAACGCGGCGATGCCGGACCTCACGCCTGGCCATCGGCGCATGGCCGAGTATGTGCTCGCGAATCTGTTCCAGTCGGCCACCATGCGCATCGACGAGCTGGCGCACGCCGTGGGCGCGTCGGTGGCAACGGCCAACCGCTTTGCGCGCGCGCTGGGCTTCGACGGCTATCCCGCGTTTCGCGAAGCGCTCGTGCGCGGCTTCGAGGCCACGCTCGCGCCGGTCGAGCGGCTGCGCACGGCGCAGGAATCGCCCACGAGCGGCGCCGAGCTGTTCGGCGCCTCGCTGGAGCAGGCCGAAGTCAACCTCCGTGCTTCGCGCCAGTCGATCGACAGCGCGGCGGCGGCCGCCGCCGTCGACGCCATCATGAAGGCGCGGCGCGTCTTTATCGTGGGCTCCGGCACGAGCGCGTTTCTGGCGGGGCTCATGGAGCTCGCGCTGCTGCCTTATCTCGACAACGTGCAGACACTCTCCACCATCGGCGGCCCGACGCACGCCGCGCGCCGGCTCTTTGGCGCGGGCAGCGAAGACCTGCTGATCGGCATTGCCTTTCCCCGTTACGTCGACGACACCATCAAGCTCTCGCGCCGCGCAGCGCATCTCGGCGTGCGCGTGCTCGCGCTCACCGACAGCAGCGATTCGCCGCTCGCGCGCTTTGCCGATCTGACGCTGCTGGTGCGCGCGGAACGCCGGCTTGCGGCGAACTCGGAGGCCGCGGTGCTGGCCGTGATCGAAGCGCTGTGCGACGCCGTGGCGTTGCGCGCGAAACATTCCGTCGAGGCGGCGGCCAGCATCACCGAGTCGGTGCTGCCCTGGCTAACGCCGGAGTCCGCCGTGTCGGCGGCCGCGAGCCTGCCGGCAGCGGCGCCTTCGAACTCATCCTCCCGCGAATCTTCCCGTCCCAAGAGCAAGTCATGAATTCCAGCGCAGTCATTGCCATTCACGGCGGAGCGGGCACGATCCTGCGTGCCGCGATGGCTCCCGAAGTCGAAGCCCAATACCTCGCCGCGCTGAGCCGCATTCTGGAGGCGGGGCAACAGATTCTCGCCGAGGGCGGCAGCGCGCTCGACGCGGTCACCGAAGCCGTGCGCCTGCTCGAGGACTGCCCGCTCTTCAACGCGGGCCACGGCTCGGTATTCACGGCGGCGGGCACGCACGAGCTGGACGCGTCGATCATGGACGGCCGCACGCTCGAAGCCGGCGCGGTGTGCTGCGTGAAGCGCGTGCGCAATCCCGTGCTTGCCGCGCGCCGCGTGCTCGAGCACAGCGAGCACGTGCTGTTCACGGGCGAGGGCGCGGAAGCGTTCGCCGCGGCGCAGGGGCTCGAATGCGTCGAGCCGGGCTACTTTCATACCGATGCGCGCCACCGTCAGTGGCTGCTCGCGCGCGGCGAGCAGCGCGCGATGCTCGACCATGACGGCGCGACGCTCGCGGCTGGGGTGGACAAAGCGGCGGACCACGCCACGAACAAGGCCACGGACCCGGCGGTCGGCGAGGCCAACGCCGGCGAAGGCGCCCTGCCGCACGAGCCGATCGATCCGAACCGCAAGCACGGCACGGTGGGCGCGGTCGCGCTCGACGCCCACGGGCATCTCGCCGCCGCCACCTCGACGGGCGGCATCACCAACAAGCAGCCCGGCCGCGTGGGCGACTCGCCGCTGATCGGCGCGGGCTGCTATGCCGATGACGCCACCTGCGCCGTTTCCACGACCGGCTCGGGCGAGATGTTCATGCGCATGGTCGCGGCCTACGACGTTGCCGCGCAGATGCGCTATGGCGGCGCGACACTCGCCGACGCCGCGGCCAACGTCGTGATGGAGCGGCTCCCGCGCATCGATGGCCGGGGCGGTTTGATCGCGGTCGATGTACGCGGCAATGTCACGCTGCCCTTCAATACCGAGGGCATGTATCGTGGCTATGCCCGCGTGGGAGACGCGCCCGTCGTGGCGATTTATCGATAAAGCCGCGGCTGGAGTGGCAATCGAGGTAGCAGCGGTTCTTGCGCCGTAAAGGAAGGAGTCCAAATCGTGCAGATGCATTCAGGCGCTGAGGCGAGCGTGCGTGCCAGCGCTGAGGCAGGTATCGCCTTGCCGTCCGGCCGCGTGATCGAGGTCCGCGATCTCAACGTGGCCTTCAGGCGCGGCGCGGGCACGTTCAACGCCGTGCGCAACCTGTCGTTCCATGTCGACCGCGGCGAGACGCTGGCCATTGTCGGTGAATCGGGGTCGGGCAAGTCGGTGACTTCGCTCGCGCTCATGCGCCTCGTCGAGCATGGCGGCGGCCGCGACATCTTCAGCCGCGTCGTCGCGGGCACGCGCATTTCGCTCGCGGCGGGCTTTCTTTCGGTGGCGCTGGGCGCCGTGGTGGGCACGTTCTTCGGCCTGCTGGCGGGCTACTACGAAGGCTGGTGGGACCGCATCACGATGCGTATCGCCGACGTGCTGTTCGCATTCCCAGGCATTCTGCTCGCGATCGGCGTGGTGGCCATCCTCGGCAATGGCATGATCAACGTGATCTGCGCAGTGGCGGTCTTCAGCATTCCCGCGTTCGCGCGCCTCGTGCGCGGCAACACGCTGATGCTCAAGCACCTCACGTATGTGGAGGCGGCACGCAGCATTGGCGCGTCGGACTGGGTCATCATCATGCGGCACATTCTGCCCGGCACGGTTTCCTCGGTGGTGGTCTATCTGACGATGCGCATCGGCACTTCGATCATCACCGCAGCGAGCCTCTCGTTTCTGGGCCTCGGCGCGCAGCCGCCCACGCCCGAGTGGGGTGCGATGCTCAACGAGGCGCGCGCCGACATGGTGAGCTCGCCGCACATCGCGCTGTTCCCGAGCCTCGCCATCTTCTTCACGGTGCTGGCGTTCAACCTGCTCGGCGACGGCCTGCGCGACGCGCTCGATCCGAAACTGGACCGCCCATGAGCACGACGCACCCGGCCGATCCGCCGCATATCGGCACATTGAATAGCGGCGCTACCGGCACGATTGCCGATGTGGCCGGCGTGCGCGTGGGCCATTGCACGCTCGACGCGGGCCCGGTGCAAACCGGTGTGACCGTCGTGATGCCACATGCGGGCGATCCGTATCGCGAGAAGGTGCCCGCCGCGGTGGCGGTGATCAATGGCTTCGGTAAGAGCATTGGGCTCACGCAGGTCGATGAGTTGGGCGTGCTCGAAACGCCCATTGCGCTCACCAACACGTTCGGCGTGGCTGCGCTCGCGCAGGCGCAGATCCGTGAGGCAATCGCCGCCAATCCACGCATCGGGCGCGAATGGCCGACCGTCAATCCGCTCGTGTTCGAATGCAACGACGGCTATTTGAACGATATTCAGGCGCTGGCCGTCACGGGCGAGCACTACCGCGCCGCCTGCGATGCGGCGAGCCATACGTTCGCGCGTGGCAGCGTGGGGGCGGGGCGCGGCATGTCGAGCTTCGACCTCAAGGGTGGCATAGGCACGGCCTCGCGAGTCGTCGACGTAGCGGGCATGCGCTGCACGGTGGGCGCGCTCGTGCTTGCCAACTTCGGCCGCCTGCCCACGCTCACCGTGGCGGGCGTGCCGCTTGGGCGCATGCTGGCGGAGCGTCACACGAGCGGCGGCAGGCAACCCGAGCCTGAGAAAGGATCGATCATCATGCTGATCGCGCTCGACGTGCCGCTGGATGCGCGGCAGTTGCGCCGCGTAGCGATGCGTGCCGCCGCCGGGTTCGCGCGCACGGGGTCCAGCTATGGCCACGGCAGCGGCGACATTGCCATGGCGTTCAGCACGGCTTACACGTTGCCGCACGAGGCGTCCGTGTTCCGCCTGCCGCCGCTTCTCGCAGACGCCCATCTCGATCCGCTGTTCCAGGCAAGCGCCGACTGCGTCGAGCAGGCAATCCTCGACGCCTTATGGCAAGCCACGACGGTGCATGGCCGCAACGGCCACGTCCGTCTCGCGTTGCGCGACGCGGCTCCGTAAGACGGATTGCGACGCCTGGAATAGGCGTCATGGGGCGTCTTTCCACTACAAAGCGCTGAACAGGTGGAGGCGGCATTGAAAGATGCGCGCCAATAGTGACACACGCCATTTTTATCTCACCCGAGTTGCGCGGCGCCAGTGAGCCATCAAAACGCAATTGACACCGCGTGCGTGCGTCGTATATCAAATGTGCTGTTCCGCAAGCACCAGCCGGGGCTCTATCAGGCTGGGTAGCATGGCGTGTACGTCGAGTTCTGACAGGACGCGTGCGCAAATCCGCTCGGTGGCGCGGTGAATCCGTTCAATATCTGGATAAATCAGCAGGAGTTATATCAGGGAGACATCAATGCTGGGTATTACATTGGAAGGTGCGTTGGGGCTCGGTGATCAGTTGCAGTTTTCATCATTTCCTGAGAATCATTATCGAAACACGGGGCAGAAAATTGTCGATGTCGATCGCGCCTGGATATTCGACCATAATCCCTACGTGGTCAGAAACGAGCAATCGGAGAGGGTGCTGAACCTTTGGTCGAAACAATGGCCATGGGCAGAACTCGTACCGGCGCCGGAATACGAAAAGAAGCCCGTATATTCATCCATAGCAGAGCGGACCGGCACGATTTTCGGTCACGTTGCCTATTTGCGGCACCCGAGACTTTACCGGTTCGAAGAGCTTCCGACGCTTGAGAGACGAATCGTCATTCATACGACGGGTAAGCGCGTTCCGGTTCAGTCCGCGTATGGTGAGGATCACGCGCGCTGTTTATCCGAGGAAATTATCGATCACATCCGCAAGACCTACGCTGGGTATGAAATCATCCAGGTGGGTTCATTGGACGATATTGATGCACAGGTTGTTGACTGCCGGGGTATCGGGGATATCTGGGAGGTTGTTCGCCTGATCGCACAAGCGCGCATATATATCGGTGTCGATAGTGGGCCGTACTGGATTGCTTCATGTTTCCCGAAAATTTTCAGGAAGAAGGTGTTGATGCAGTACCCCCCGGAATTCTTGCGAGACGGTTTTGTTCCGATGCACGCTCTAAATGCACACACGCATTGGCACGATCACTCCTGTTTATATTTTAATAGGACGGTCGATGACGCAGGCATCACATACGGGTATCTAAAGCTCTAGCGGGCGGTTGCGGTGTTCACGCTGCCGGTTTCCGTGACGAGCTTGCCCACCTGCAGGCGGACGTATTCAGTGCTGGAATTGAAGTTTGATCTGGGCTTGGTTGTGTTCGCCCGGGCCAGTGCGCGCCATCAAAACAGAATCGACACCGCCCGCGCGTGCTGCGGATATTGCGGAAAGCTAAAGGAATGTGTCCTTTTGAGACGCTTGGCGGGCCTTTGCGGTTAGCGTTGCCCCACGCGCACCCGATTAAAAATACGATCGCGCGCGCCGGCCGGGGAACCTATCGAGAACGCCTGCCATCCCCGGCCTCGAGGCAGGTACTCGAATGGAGACCAGCATGCGTGAGAAAGGGGAGGTCGCTGCACGCTTGATCGATGTGATGCAAGAGGGGACCTGCGGTACGGCAACGGAACTGGCGATGCGGGTCAAGGCCGATGCCCGTAGCGTGCGCGCGGTTCTGCGCCTCTGGCTTGAAGCGGGGATTGTTCACGTGGCCGAGGAGATCGTGCCCGGCCGCGCGCGCGTATTTCGCTATGGCAGCACATCGTCGCCGCCCGCCGGCCTGGCCGGCGCAATGCCCCACAAGCCTCGCCGCGGTCCTGCGGTTCCCGTGGATCGATGGCCGCAGCTCGATTCCGACCTTGCGGCTGCGGTTGACGCAATGGTCCGCGTACGGGTGCGCGAGCCTGTGCGAGCTCGTTGAGCATCGTCGCCGGGAGCGCTTCGTGCGAAGCGCTCCTTAGGGCCGCTCGCGACGGGTATTCGTTAAGGCGTCCGACCGATCGCTAATCGTTAACTTTCGGCGGCCGGCTGCGCCGCCGCCGTCGCGCTCGGCGCCATATCGGCGGGCTGCGCCGCGCGGCACAGCGCCGTGAGCCATACGTCTTCGCCGTGCGGCGCCACGCGCGCGTGGCCTTGCTCCACCACGAGCCGCCATGTGTCGTCGGGCAGCGAGGCGCGATACAGCACGCGATAGTCCGTGCGGCGCGCGAGCGCATCGTTCACGGCCGCCTCGCGCGCCGCGCGGTCGTCGGGATGGATATGCTGCGAGAGCTCGACGTAATGGCGCGGCGCCTGCGCCGGATCGACGCCGAACAGACGGCACCACTCGTCCGACACAATCAGCTCGTCTTGCGCGCGCAGCCAGCGCCATGCGCCGAAGCCCGCGATGCGCGCGGCGTCGTTGAGCAGTTGCAAATTCCGCTGCAGCACGAACTCCTCCTGCTTGCGCGCGCTGATGTCGATGGTGGTGCCCACCACGCGCACGGGGCGCCCCGCGTCGTCGAGCAGCGTGGCGACGCGCGATTCGATCCAGCGGATGTGCCCGTCCGGCAAAATGATGCGGAAGTCCCACACGCGCGGGGCCTTGCTGGCGACCAGTTCCTTGAGGGCCTCGTCGTTCAGCCAGATCGAGTCTTCGGGGTGCAGGATCTCCCAGAATTCCTCGTTGCTGCGGATCTCGCGGCCGTAGACTTGCGCGCAATTGCTCGAGTAGATCAGCTCGTCGGCCACGAGATTCCATTCCCATGTGACGATGCCGGCCGACTCCTGGGCGTGCTTCATGCGCGCTTCGTTCGACATGATCTCGGCCGTGTAGCGGCGGCGCAGGTCGGTCATGGGCAGCTCGGTCGTGCCCGCGAGGCCGAGGTCCTTCACGGCATCGTCGCCGTAGCGCAGCCAGACCCAGTTCACGTCGAGGAACGCCGCGAGGCGGCGCAGGTTCGAATAGTCGATCTCGCCGCCGCGCGTCCACTTGTGCACGGCGGGGCGCGAAATACCGACGGCATCGGCCACTTGCTGCAGGCTCAGCTTCTTGTGCTCGAGCAGCACTTTAAGGCGGAACGCGAACGTATCCTCGGACATCCATTTCCCTCTATGACGAATCGCGCGGTTGAACGGATTGATCGGTTCAAGCGGTTCAAGCGGATCGATCGGTTCAAGCGGATCAAAAGAAAACGGCGGCATATGCCCCAAGCCGCAGATCGGGCAGGGCATATGCCGCCGGTGATCTCCTGGGCGCGCGGCCCGAATGTCGTTCATCGAGCCGCGTATCAGCCGCTAGTTTAACGGATCGGGGCCATCGCCGTGACGCAGGGCACGCTCGCGGCCTCGCGTCGCGGGAGGCCGTTGCGCCGGGCTCGATTTACAGGTCGATCACGAGGCGCGGCGTGCGCGAGCGCGACACGCACAGCAGGATGGTCTTTTGCGCGGCCTTTTCGTCGTCGTCGAGATACTGGTCGCGATGGTCGGCCTCGCCTTCGAGGATTGCCACCTCGCAGGTGCCGCACACGCCTTCGCGGCACAGCGACTCCACGGTCACGCCAGCGCGCTCGATGGCTTTGAGAATGGTCTCGTCCTCGCCCACTTCGAGTTCGATGCCCGACTTCGCGAGCACGACGGTGAAGGCCTTGCCGGCCGTGTCGGTGGCGGCGAACTGCTCCGAGTGCAGCTGCGCCTTCGGCCAGCCGAGCAGCGCGGCATTCGCATAGACGGCGTCGTTCAGGCCCTGCGGGCCGCACACGTAGACGTGCGCATCGGCGGGCAGGTTCTTGAAGAGCTTGAGCAGGTCGAGGCGCTGGCCCTCGCTGTCCACATAGCAGTGCACGTTGGCCGCGTGCGGGCCGGCCTTCAGTTCTTCGACGAAGGCGCCGTGCTCGGGGCTGCGGTACGCGTAATGGAGCTCGAGCTCGAGATGCTCGGGGCGATGCTCGGCGAGCTGCGCGAGAAACGGCGTGATGCCGATGCCGCCCGCGATGAACACG
Organism: Paraburkholderia silviterrae; assembly: GCF_004353915.1. Classification (GTDB taxonomy): domain Bacteria; phylum Pseudomonadota; class Gammaproteobacteria; order Burkholderiales; family Burkholderiaceae; genus Paraburkholderia; species Paraburkholderia silviterrae. The sequence continues at coordinate 350,914 of NZ_SMRP01000006.1, forward strand.
TGACGCTTCGCGCCCGCCGCAAGCTCGAACAGATTGGCGGGCGAGCCGATGGCGAGGCGCGTGCCGGCCGCCACCTTCTCGTGCATGAACGCTGAGCCGCCGCGCGAAGCCTCTTCGCGGCGCACGGCAATCTGGTACTGGCGCGTGTCGTGCGGCGAGCTCAACAGCGAGTACGCGTTGTGGTGCCACGCATCGCCTTCCTGCATCGAGACGAGCACGTGGGCGCCGCCGTTGAACGAGGGCAGCGGCGCGCCATCGGGCAGCGCGAGCGTGAAGCGCTTGATGAGCGGAGTGAGTTGCTCGACGGCGACTACGTCGACAGTGATCGATTCGCGGGCGTTCATGGTGCCTTCCTTTACCGCAGGCCGCGCTCTTGCCTTGAGGGCCGGCGCGCGCCTGGGGATGCTTCGTTATTGCCCGTACGGGTATTTCGGGCGGTTGATTCTGAATCCGGAAAAAAGAGCGGATGCGGCGCGGACCGCATCCGCCCGAACGTCAGCGCGCTTTAGCGCGCCACGCCTGCCATGCAGAGGTACTTGATCGACAGAAAGTCTTCGATGCCGTACTTCGAGCCTTCGCGGCCAATGCCCGACTGCTTCACGCCGCCGAACGGCGCGACTTCGTTCGAGATCAGCCCCGTGTTGATGCCGACGATGCCGTACTCGAGCTGCTCGGCCACGCGCCAGATGCGGCCGATGTCGCGGCTGTAGAAGTACGCCGCGAGCCCGTAGATCGAATCGTTCGCGAATTGCACGACTTCGGCGTCGCTCGAAAAGCGCACGATGGGCGCGACCGGCCCGAAGATTTCTTCGGAGAGCACGGCCATGCCGGGCTTCGCGTCGGCGAGCACGGTGGGCGCGTAGAAGTTGCCGCCGCGTGCGTGCGGCGCGCCGCCCGTGACCACGCGTGCGCCTTGTTTGACCGCGTCGCGCACGAGGCCGTCGACCTTGTCGCGTGCCGCTTCGGTGATGAGCGGCCCGATGTTCACGCCGTCGGCGAAGCCGTCGTCGACCTTGAAGGCGGACACGCGCTCGGCGAAGCGGCGGCAGAACTCGTCATAGACCGAGTCGTGCACATAGAAGCGGTTCGCGCAGACGCAGGTCTGCCCTGCGTTGCGGTACTTCGAGAGCAGCGCGCCTTCGATGGCGGCGTCCAGATCCGCGTCGTCGAACACGATGAACGGCGCGTTGCCGCCGAGCTCCAGCGAGACCTTCTTGACCGTGTCCGAGCACTGGCGCATCAGGAGGCGGCCCACTTCGGTCGAGCCCGTGAACGTGAGCTTCTTGACGAGCGGGCTCGACGTCATTTCGAGGCCGATCTCGCGCGACTTGCCCGTGACGACGTTGATCACGCCAGCGGGAATGCCGGCCTGCTCGGCGAGCGCCGCGAGCGCGAATGCGGAAAACGGCGTCTCGTTGGCCGGCTTGATGACGATGGTGCAGCCGGCGGCCAGCGCCGGTGCGGCCTTGCGGGTGATCATCGCGGCCGGGAAGTTCCACGGCGTGATGGCGGCGACGACGCCCACCGGCTCCTTCGTCACGACGAGGCGCTGGTCGGGGTTCGGGCTCGGGATCACATCGCCGTCGATGCGCTTGCCCTGCTCGGCGAACCACTCGATGAACGAGGCGGCATAGCCGATCTCGCCGCGCGCCTCGGCGAGCGGCTTGCCTTGCTCGCGCGTCATCAGCTCGGCCAGCGCGTCCTGGTTCGCCATGATGAGCTCGAACCAGTTGCGCAGCAGGCGCGCGCGCTCCTTGGCGGTGGTGGCGCGCCAGGCGGGGAACGCGCGGTTAGCGGCTTCGATGGCGGCGCGCGCTTCGGGCGCGCCCATGTTCGGCACGCTCGCGATGCGCTCGCCCGTGGAGGGGTTGTGGACGTCGAGCGTGGCGCCGTCGTTGGCGTCGCGCCACTGGCCGTCGATATAAGCCTGTTGGCGGAACAGGCCGGGATTCTGCAGGGAATTCATGGGTGTCTCCTGTCGACCAGAGTTAGCGCTTTAGCTGTCGGCTGGAGTTAGTGCTTCAGCACTTACTCCAGCCCCATGCAAAGCTCTTACTCTGGTCCCATGCAAAGCTGTTGGCCGAAGTTAGTGGGTTAGTACTCACTCCGGCCCGATGCCAAACGCCGCGCTGCGGCTTCAGTCCTGGTACTGCTGCGCGAGCAGGTTATGGAAGTGCGCAATGCCGTGCTCGCTGATGCCGCTGCGCTGCTTGTCGACCATGATGCGGCCCTGGCCGCGATAGCCGCGCGACTTCAGGCCCTTCTGCACGCTTTCCACGAGGCGAATGTCTTCCGGACGGAACACGGTGCGATACCACTCGATCAGCTTTTGCTGCTCTTCGGTCGGCTCGTCGTTCAGGAAGTAGATGTCGTAGTGCTGGAGCGTGACTTCGGCGCTCATCGGGAATTCATAGATGACCGTCATGAAGTCGCTGCCCGGCGGCACGTTGAACATCGTGCACGGCCACGCCCAGTAGCCGCTGAAGCTCGGGTCCTTCACCGACGGATCGAGCTTGAACGAGCGCTCCGACGACTGCGCGTGACCGAACTGCACCGTCCAGTTGCCGTGCAGCGTGTGCGTGTACTGGTCGATCTTCACGGAGTCCGAGAAGCCGGGGTGGGCCGGGCCGCAGTGGTAGCACTCGAGATAGTTGTCGACGATCGACTTCCAGTTGGCGGGCGTCTCGGTCACGAAGCGCGCGGCCAGCTTGAGGTCGTCGATGACCGGGCAGGCCTTGCGCAGGCTTGCTTCGAGGCCGGGCAGTTGCGCTTCCACGCCTTCTGCTTGCGGGTTCAGGTTGATGAACACGAAGCCCGCGTATTCCTCCACGCGCACCGGCACGAGCGTCGAATTCTCCTTGTCGAACGATTCCACGTGGTCGCAGTTATTGGCGTGCGCGAGCGCGCCGTCGAGCTTGAACGCCCAGGCGTGGTAGGGGCAGGTGATGACGTTCTTCGCCTTGCCGCTGCCTTCGAGCAACTGGTGGCCACGGTGCGGGCAGACGTTATAGAAGGCGCGCAGCACCTTGTCCTTGCCGCGCACGAGCAGGATGCTCTCGCCCACCACCTCGCGGGTCACGTAGGCGTTCGCCTCGGCCAGCTCGCTGCGGTGCGCGACGCAGATCCACGCGTTTTCGAAAATCTTCTTCTCTTCCGCCTTGTAGACCGCCTCGGAGTTGTAGTAGCTCGCCGGGATGGTCCAGGCGAGTTCCGGGTTGGAGCAGAAGTCGGCCGGCAACTTCGGCAGTTCAGGTTTCTTGTGGAATTCGATCGGGAGGTAGGTCATGGGGTCCGCCGCACTGGAAGTGATTAACTGACAGTTACAACAAAACTATGGGTTAACGAAACTATAGGAGAAATCTCACCTGCGGTGGATCAGGGTTATCCCTCGATGCGGTCCCAAAAAATACTGTTTTGATGCAAAACGCCTATTCTTACCGTTTGAAATCAATAAGGATTGACTTGGCGCATTGCAAATAGATTTCTCGGCGGACGTCAATAGGAGGATCCGATAGTGAGACGAAACCGCTCAGGCTGCGTACCATTGTTAACCAGTAGTTTGATGTTAACCGTAGGATAACCGCGCCGTGTCAGGACACTGGAACTTCTGGTACCGGGACCGGCGTGGGAGGCGGAGCCGCGTCACGCGTGCCTGCCCGAGCCACCCCACTACTGGAGGAGACATGTCTCAAGACGCAATAGCCGACGCGCTGGCCGGCGAGCCCCCGCGCACCAAGTCGCGGATCGAATCGCGTTCGATCGATTATGTGCCGCTTGCCGAGCGCAAGGGCAAGGCCTGGCACCTGTGGCCCGTGTGGTTCACGGGTGACGCGAACCTCGCGACCATCGCGGCGGGCGCCATCGGCATCAGCATGGGGGGCAACCTGTTGTGGAGCGCGATCGCCATCGTGCTCGGCAACGTGCTGGGCACCTTCTTCATGGCGTTCCATTCGAGCCAGGGACCGCAGCTCGGGCTGCCGCAGATGATCCAGTCGCGCCCGCAGTTCGGCTACATGGGCGCGCTGCTCGTGTGGGTGGTCGCACTGGTCACCTATATCGGCTACAACTCGTTCAACCAGCTTATGGCCGGGCAGACCGCGCATCACCTGCTCGGCACCGAGCCGCATGTGAGCTACATCGTCTTCACGGTGGTGTCGGTTGCGCTTGCGGTGTTCGGCTATGACCTGATCCACAAGGCGCAGCGCTGGCTCGCCTTCGCGCTGCTTGCCGCGCTCACGATCTTCAGCATCGGCATGTGCGTGAAGGTGCAGTTCCCCGCGGGTCAGCTGAGCCTCGCCGGCTTCAAGACCACGCCGTTCCTCGTGCAGCTCTTCTCGGCGGCGGCCTATCAGCTCTCGTGGTCGATCTACGTTTCGGACTACTCACGCTACCTGCCGCCCAAGACCGGCGTGCGCGCCACCTTCTGGTGGACCTTCCTTGGCGCGCTCATTGGCGGTATCTGGATGATGCTGGTGGGCACGGCGGCCGCAGCGCTGAACTCGCAGATCGAGATCTCGGATGCGGTCCAGCGTGCGGGCGACATGATCTTTCCGGGCTTCGGCACGGTCACGCTGCTGCTCTCGCTGCTGGGGCTGCTCGCCATCACGGGCCTGAACTTCTACGGCGCGTCGCTCACGCTGCTCAGCATCACCGACTCGTTCAAGCCGCTCAAGTCCAATGCCACCAAGCGCATCGTGAGCCTGGTCGTGGTGGCGGTGGTGGCGACTTCGCTCGCGTTCGCGGCCTCGGACAACTTCATGGGCAAGTTCGGCGACTTCCTCGGCATCCTGGGCTATCTGTTCACGCCGTGGACCGCGATCAACCTCATCGACTTCTTCGTCGTGCGCCACTCGCACTACTCGGTGCGCGAGATCTTCAACCCGCGCGGCATTTACGGGCGCTGGAACTGGCGCGGCCTGACCGCTTACGCGGTGGGCTTCGTCGCGATGATTCCGTTCTTCAAGACCGACATGTACACCGGTCCGGTCGCCCGCGCGCTGGGCGGCACCGACATCGCGATGCTCGTGGGCCTGCCCGTGGCCGCGCTGGTCTACCTGTGGACCTGCCGCTCGCTCGACATCGAAAAGGAACGCGAGCTCGTGCGTGAAGCCGACCGTGGCCTGAACTGATCCCGCTTACGATTAAAACATCATGAATTCGACGCACAAAATGCGTAATACAGTACTCCTAACAGCATTGCAGGCGGCCATGCTCACGTTCGCGGCGCTGCCGATGTCCGCCGCGCACGCGCAAAGTAGTGTCACGTTGTACGGGATCATCGACGCCGGCGTCACCTACGTCTCGAACGCAGGCGGCTCGCACCAGGCGAAGTTCGACGACGGTGTCTCGTACGGCAACCGCTGGGGCGTGAAGGGCACCGAAGACCTGGGTGGCGGGCTGAAGGCCGTGTTCACGCTGGAAAGCGGCTTTCACGTGGGCAACGGGCAGATCTCGAACGGCGGCTCGCTGTTTGGCCGCCAGGCTTTTGTCGGTTTGCAGAGCGACTGGGGCACGCTCACCTTCGGCAACCAGATCGACATGACGCAGGAGTTTGTCTACCTGTACAACGTCTCCGCATGGGCGAGCGGCTACGCCATCAACCAGGGCGACTTCGACCGCATGAACGGCGACCATCTGCAGAATGCCGTGAAGTTCATGTCGAACACCTACGGCGGCTTCCAGTTCGGCGGCATGTACTCGTTCAGCAATACGCCGGGCGAGTTCCACACGGGCAGCGCGTGGAGCGTGGGCGCGCAGTATCAGCACGGCGCGTTTGCGATGGGCACGGCGTACACGCAGTTGAACAACCCGTCGGGCATCTATGCGTTCGACCCGTACGCGATGATCGGCACGCATACGTTCTTCGGCCGTCCCACCGTGAGCGTCGATCCTGCCTCGGGCGCGATCACGGACCTCTACGCGAACACGCCGTTCCCGGTGGACAAGCAGGGCGCGTTCGGCGTGGGCGCGAGCTACGCGATCGGCACGGTCACGCTGATGGGCGACTTCACCTACACGCAGATCAAGGCGTTCGGTCAAAGCGAGCACATGCAGGTGGGCGAAGGCGGCGCGAACTGGCAGATCACGCCGGCGACGAGTCTGGTTGGCGGCTACCAGTACACGCACTTCGACGGGCACCATTGGAACCAGCTTTCGGCGGGCCTGCACTATCTGCTCTCGAAGAGCACGGATGTCTACATCTCGGGCGACTGGTTGAAGGCGTCGCAAGGCGTGGACGCGGTGATCGGCTATAGTTTCACGCCATCCACCACGACCACGCAGGCTGACGTGCGCATTGGCATGCGCCACTCGTTCTGATGCCACAGTGAAGCGGGCGGGGCCGCCGCGCCCCGCTTCGCGCTCACGCTCGCGCGTTTGCCTGCGTGTTTGCCCGAATCCCTGCCATGAAACTTCCCGGCTCTCCCGAACTCGACGACCTGCGTGTGTTCTGCATGGTCGCCCGCAAGTCCAGCTTCAGCGCGGCGGCCGAGGCGCTTGCCGCGTCGGCCGCCTATGTGAGCAAGCGCGTGGGCGTGCTCGAGGCGAGCCTCGGCACGCGTTTGCTGCACCGCTCGACGCGCCGCGTGGCGATGACAGCGGCGGGCGAGCGCGTGTTCGCGTGGGCCGAAAAAATCCTCGACGACGTGGACCAGCTCGTCGAAGACGTCTCCAGCACGCGGCGCATGCCGCGCGGCACGCTGCGCGTGTCGAGCAGCTTCGGCTTCGGCCGCAAGTTCGTCGCGCCCGCGCTGGCGGACTTGCAGGACCAGTATCCGCAGCTGAACGTGCGGCTCGATCTGTTCGATCGCGTCGTCGACGTGGCGGGCGAGGGCTTCGACCTGGACGTGCGCATCGGCGACGAGATCGCGGGACATCTGATCGCAAGGCGTCTCGCGACCAACTATCGGGTGCTGTGCGCCGCGCCCGCGTACATCGAGGCGCACGGCGCGCCGCAGAGCATCGCGGATCTGGAGTCGCACGCGTGCCTCGCGATCAAGGAGCGCGACCATCCGTTCGGCGTCTGGCGGCTCGATACCGGCGGCGAGACGGTCGGCGTGAAGGTGACGGGGCCGCTCTCGACGAACCACGGCGAGGCTGCGGTGCAATGGGCGCTGGCGGGGCGCGGCATCGTGCTGCGCTCGATCTGGGACGTGCAGCCCTTGCTCGACGAGGGGCGGCTGCAGCGCGTGCTGCCCGAGGTGACGCAACCGGCCAATGTGTGGGCGGTGTTTCCGGAGCGCCTCGCGCAATCGGCCAAGGTGAAGGTGTGCGTGGACTTTCTCGCCGAAGCGTTTGCGCAGGCCGGGTTGCCGGTGTCAGCAGGCGACGCCGGTTCCATGAAGCGCGACACGGCGGCAAGGGAGCGCAACATCGAATCCGATTGAAAAGGAGGAGCTTTCCGTGATTGATTTTGCCCAGGTCCGTTCGTTGCTCGAGGCGCGCCGCTCAGGCTATAGCCTCGCAGGGGACTTCTATACGGCCCCCGCGATGCACGAACTCGACATCGAGGCGGTGTTCTCGAACGAATGGCTGTTCGCCTGCAACGTGGCCGAGATCCCGCGAGCGGGCGACTACGTCACGCTCGATATCGGCAAGACTTCGGTGGTGGTGCTGCGCGGCAAGGATGGCGGCGTCAACGCGTTCTTCAACACTTGCCGCCATCGCGGCTCGCTCCTGTGCACCGAGCCGCAAGGGCATGCGAAGCGGCTCGTCTGCCCCTATCACCAATGGGTCTATGAGCTCGACGGCAGCTTGCTGAGCGCGCGTCAGATGCCCGCCGGCTTCGACCGTAGCGAGCACGGATTGCGCCCGGTCCACGTCGAAGTGATCTGCGGCATGGTCTATATCTGCATCGCCGACAATCCGCCCGATATTGCGCGCTTCAAGGCGGCGGTCACGCCGTATATCGCGCCGCACCGTCCCGAGCGCACCAAGGTCGCCTATTCGGAGACCCTCGTGGAGGACGCGAACTGGAAGCTCGTGATCGAGAATAACCGCGAGTGCTATCACTGCGTGGGGAATCATCCGGAACTGCTGGCCACGCTGATCGAATTCGCGCTGCCCGACGACCCGCGCGCGAACCGCGATTTCCAGCTATTGATGCAGGAAAAGACGGCGCTCTGGGACCGCCTCGGCTTGCCGCATCTGCCCGCGGACGGCGGCACGGAGTTTCGCTGCATCCGCCTGCCGTTCCATCGCGGCGCGCTGTCGTTTACCCCGGATGGGCGCCCTGCATGCAAGAAGCTGCTCGGCGATTTCACCGAGCCCGATATCGGCTCCGTGCGGATGTTCAGGGTTCCGAACAACTGGAATCACTTTCTCTCGGACCATATCATCCACTTCCGCGTGCTGCCGCTCTCGGCCACGCAGACGGCGCTCAAGACGACCTGGCTCGTGCATGAAGACGCCGTTGAAGGCGTGGATTACGACATCGAGACGCTCACGCAAGTCTGGCGCGCGACCAACGATCAGGACGCCACGCTGGTGGCGCACAACCAGCGCGGCGTGAGTTCGAAGGGGTATCGGCCGGGGCCTTATGCGCCTTCGGAGTTCATGCTGACCAACTTCACCGACTGGTATGCGGGGAAGCTGGCGGGATATCTCGAAGGTCTGCCGTCGCGCCATGCGCCGATCCGGCTCGCGGTGGCGCAGGCGTGAGGCGAGTGCTGTGCGCGGGCGGCTGCATGAGCCATTGCGCGAGCCTTGCGTGCACCGCGGCACGCGTGAAGATCTCGAAGTGATTCGTGTCGGGGAGAATCGTGAACGCGCTCGCCGGCGATTCCCGCTCGAACAGCGCCCGCAGGCGTTGCGCGTCGACGGCCTCGTCATGCTCGCCGATCAGCACCGCGGCCCGGTCCGCCAGTTTTTGCACGTCGGCGGCGTAACGAGTGCGCGGTTGATAAGAGACGCAGAGCCGGTGGGAATAGGCCAGAGTTTCCGAGCCGTCCCGGAATCGCGCGGGCTTGTTGAATTCGATGACCGGTAGCGCGTTGAAGCCGCGAATGCCAAACGCATTCAGAATGCTCAATCCAATGATGCGCGCGAGGCTGACCTGCGCCCAGCCGCCCGCCGACCGGCCTCTGAGCGTGGTGGAGGTTGGAATGACGGGGCTCAGCATCAGGAAGCGCGAGGCGAGCCTGGCGTAGGCACCACCGGCAAAGCGGATCACGAGCCCGGCGCCGCTGGAATGTCCTCCAAGCACGACCGGTCCATCGAAATGTTGTCCGCGCAACTCGGCGATCAGATCGGCGATATCGTCTTCGAGCTGGCCGACGTAGTCGACGTCTCCACGGCGGCGGCCGGACAGAAAGTGGCCGCGCAGGTTCGGCAGGACGACCTTGGCCGCGCCGGCAGCGGCAATCGCGGCGGCCAGATGATGGTAGGAGCGTCCATGAGCGGACGATCCGTGGATGAACACCAGTATCTGGTCCGCCGCCGAATCATAAAGCCGCCAGGCGAGCCGCTCGCCATCTCTGGCCGTGTATCGGCGCAGCGCCGGCAAATCGGCTTCCGGCGTCCGGGGCAAGGCATCGAAGCCGAACACGTCGCTTTCCTCATCCTCGTCGTGCGCCGGGCGTGGGGCAATGGCCGCCAGCGCGATCGCAACGGCGATAACCGCCAGCGCCGCCACAAGCAGGTGCAGCATCCCAAACAATATGACCACGGGTGTCTCCGCTATCGATGGGTATTGATTGCGCCGCCACGGGTTCGCGGCGGCGCTTCCTGCCGGTCACACGAGGGGGAGGTAGATATCGGTTTGCCACTGGTCGTGAGGCGTTTCCGGCCAGGCGCTCAGGTAATGAAAGAACAGCGGGTGGTCGCGCAGCTCTTCGCCGCTCGAGGGCAGCCAGTCGCGATAAATCGGATAGATGCTTTCGCCAACGTGGTCGGTCGATCCGATATGCCGGACCACCGCGCAGCGTCCGCCCGGAATGACGAGCTCGCGCACACCGTAGGCATTCGGGGCAACGGGCCCGTCGACCTCGCCGCAAATATCGAAGCGGAAGTCGTCGGCCGGCGTAGTGTCCGGGTTGCTGCGCGGGATGCCGAACGTGCGGCTGGTTTCGATCGGCGATTGGCCGCTTTGCTTGCGCCAGTCGATGAATTTGCGCACGCTCTCGTTCACGAGCCCGATCGGGCCGCTGTGTTCGAGCGCGGCGACGCGCGTTTCGGAAAAGTCGACAATTCGAACTTGCATGGTGAGCTTCCTGGTCAGATAGGGGACGACGAAGGTTGCACTCCAGACCTGCCAGTTCGGATGCTGCCGGAACGCGCTCGGCGCCATGCCGAACGCGCGCTTGAATGCGCGGCTGAAGGCTTCAGGGCTGTCGAAGCCGGCGTCGAGCGCGGCATCGAGCACCGTGCACGAGTCGTGCGCTGCGAGCCGATGGGCCGCGCGGCGCAAACGCATCAGTTGCACGTAGCGCGCAACCGGCACGCCCACGTAGGCGGCAAACTGGCGGTGGAAATGGAACCTGGAGAAGTGAGCGATCTGGCTCAGCGTGTCCACCGACAGGTCGCCTTCGAGGTTCGCGTCGATGTGTGCGAGTACGGCGTCGAACCGTTTCGTGTAGGCGCGGGTGGCGTCGGTGTGGGCTTGCATGGGCTGGAGCGATCAAAGCTGCGATGGACGTATGATCGCCCAGGTTCGCCGCTTCGCACCTAGCCGCGCTTGCTCTATTGAGCGGATTGCCCGAGGGGCGTTGCGGGGCCGGGGAGCGCCGCATGCTTCAGATGTGCGGTGCCGCCCCGGCCCGGTGAAGGGAAGCAGGAGCCGGCATCGCTCAGATACTGGCCTGGTTCACGCGCTTCGTCAGTTCCTCCGCGCTTTCCTTGCGCTCGCTGTACCGGTCTACGAGATACGGACCGATATCGCGGGTCAGCAACGTGAACTTGACCAGTTCCTCCATCACGTCCACGACGCGGTCGAAATAAGCCGATGGCTTCATGCGGCCGGCTTCGTCGAATTCCATGAACGCCTTGGCCACCGACGACTGGTTGGGGATGGTCAGCATGCGCATCCAGCGTCCGAGCACGCGCATCTGGTTCACGGCGTTAAACGACTGCGAGCCGCCGCTCACCTGCATCACGGCGAGGGTCTTGCCCTGGGTCGGCCGGACCGCGCCGACCGAAAGCGGAATCCAGTCGATCTGCGACTTCATGATGCCGGTCATCGCGCCGTGCCGTTCGGGCGAGCACCAGACCATGCCTTCCGACCACAGCACCAACTCCCGCAACTCGGCCACTTTGGGATGGCTGTCCGGCGCATCGTCGGGCAGCGGCAGGCCGCTCGGGTTGAAGGTGCGGACCTCGGCGCCCATGGCCGTGAGCAGTCGCGCGGCTTCTTCGGTGAGCAAGCGGCTGAACGAGCGCGCTCTGAGCGAGCCATAAAGCAGCAGGATGCGCGGCGGATGTGGCGACGCTTTCGCGGGCTGCAAGCGGGCGATATCGGGAACGCGGAACAGTGCGGGGTCGACTTGCGGCAGGTCAGTGGTGTTTTCAGTCATGTTGTTGTTCCGTAGTCCTCAGGTGCATTCGTACCAGTCTTTTGAGCGGTTGACGATGCGCACCACCAGCAGCATGACCGGCACCTCGATCAGCACGCCCACGACCGTGGCCAGCGCGGCGCCCGACTGGAAACCGAACAGGCCGATCGCGGTGGCGACAGCCAGCTCGAAGAAGTTCGACGCGCCGATCAATGCCGACGGGCAAGCGATATTGTGCTTTTCGCCGACCGCGCGATTGAGCCCGTACGCCAGCGCCGAATTGAAGAACACCTGGATCAGGATCGGCACGGCGAGCAGCACGATGACCAGCGGCTGCTTCAGGATTGCCTCGCCCTGGAACGCGAACAGCAGCACCAGCGTCGCGAGCAGTGCCGTGATGGACCAGGGCCCGATCTTCGCCATGGCCGAGTCGAAGGCCGCCTGCCCTTTGCTGAGCAGCACCTTGCGCAGGATTTGCGCGAGGATCACGGGGATCACGATGTAGAGCACGACCGAGGTGAGCAGCGTCGCCCACGGCACCGTGATGGCGGAGATGCCGAGCAAGAGGCCAACGAGGGGCGCAAAAGCGACCACCATGATGCTGTCATTGAGCGCGACCTGCGAGAGCGTGAACAGCGGATCGCCGCCGGTCAGCCGGCTCCAGACGAACACCATCGCCGTGCAGGGCGCCGCGGCCAGCAGGATGAGGCCCGCGACATAGCTGTCGAGCTGCGCGGCAGGCAGCATCGGCGCGAAGAGGTGCTTGATGAAGAGCCAGGCAAGCAACGCCATCGAGAACGGCTTCACCAGCCAGTTCACAACGAGCGTCACGCCGATCCCCTTGATGTGCTGGTGGACTTCATGCAACGAGCCAAAGTCGACCTTGACGAGCATCGGGATGATCATCACCCAGATCAGCAGGCCGACCGGGAGATTGACCTGAGCGTATTCCATCCGGCCTATCGTCTGGAAGACGCCTGGCAGAAGCTGGCCGAGCAGGATGCCGGCGACGATGCACAGTGCGACCCAGACGCTCAGGTAGCGCTCGAAGAAGCTGATGGCCGGCTTCGCGGCGGTCTTGCTCGCAGCGGCAACATTTGGGGTGTTCATGGGGCGACTCAGTGGAGGAGGGCTCAGCTTTGCAGGATGTCGTTCAGCGCTTGCTGAAGCTCGGCATTGCTGAGACGGTCCAGCGGAAGCTCGAGCAATTGCAGCATGCGATAGCCGATCGCCTGGCGCGTGAGCTCGAACGCCTGCCGCTTGCCTTCGTCGCCGCCTGGCGCGTTCGACGGGTCGGCGTAGCCCCAGTGGACCTTGACCGGGCTGCCCGGCCAGAACGGGCATTGCTCGGCCGCCGCGCTGTCGCAGACCGTGATGACGATGCGCATTTGGGGAGCGCCGTCTTGCGCGAATTCATCCCAGCTTTTGCTGCGATAGCCTTCGGTGTCGACACCCGCGTTCGTCAGCGCTTCGAGCGCGAACGGATTGATGCGGCCGCTCGGGGCACTGCCTGCGCTATACGCGCGGACGTCCCTGCCGAGCTTCTGGGCCCAATGGTTCAGCATGCCCTCGGAGAGCACGCTGCGCGCGGAATTGTGCGTGCAGAGAATGAGTACGTTCGTGGTCATGTCAGTAGGTGCTTATTGTTTGCCGATATCGTGGACAGGCTTGCCGCGCGGAGCGCAGCAAGCCGATGCCGCTGTCGACGGCAATGCCTGCCGGCTTTCGCCATAGACCTGCGCGCGATCGAGCGTGTGGAAATGTTCCCAGGCGATGCCCTGCGGATCGACAACCCAGTGCTTGTCGCTGCGCGCATAGCAGCAGGTGGTTTCGCCCTGGTCGAGCAGGGCGATGTCCGCGGCCTTCGCTCGCTCCGAGAGCTCGGCCAGCTCCGCTTCGTTATCCACCTGGAAGCCCAGGTGGTCCACGCCGGCTTTCGTGCCCCGCGTCGAAATCGCAAAATTCACGCGAGGATCGTCCAGCATCCATTTCGCGTAATCGGCCTCGACGCGCGCCGGCTCCGTGGCGAATAGCTTCGTGTAGAACGCGACACTGGCCGCAAGATCGTCAACGTGGACGTGGATGTGAAAGCGCTTCATGGAGGTTCTCCATCAGCATTTGCATGAGTCCGCACCCGGCTCGAGGCAAGCCTGGCCCTGGCAGCAGTTTTCGGTCAGATAGCCCAGCAGCGCATTCATCTGCTCGAAGGCGGTCCGATAGATCAGGCTGCGCCCGTCGCGCTCCTGCGTGATCAGCCCCGCGTGCGTCAGCTCTTTCAGATGAAAGGACAGCGTCGCGTTGGGAATATCGAGTTGCTCGGCGATGGCGCCAGGCGTCAGCCCTGAGGGACCGGCCACGACCAGCATCCGGAACACACGCAGGCGAAGCCCGTGAGCAAGCGCCGCAAGGGCGCGGATGACATCGTTCTCTTCCATATTTCCAATATATTCGAAATGAAGCTCGGAAGCAAGCAGGTCTCCAAGCCGATGACTGAGCAAACGCCTCGACGGATCCCACTAGCGGGGCGTTTTCATCGAGATTGAGGGTCGCAATCGTTGTACGCGCACTAAATACGCGAAATCGATGCGAACTGGGAAATGCGCCGGGCGGCGGGGAGGGAGGGCGCGCACTGTCGTGTGAAGCAAGACAGCGGCGCCTTTCTAGATGCGCTGGCGCAAGCTGCGCCAGGCGGAGCCGGAGCCGGGCGGCGCAGTGGCCACCCAGCCCCGGTGAAGGCTTACTCGGCGGTCGCGAGCTGGCCTTGCTTGGCTGCAGCGCCTTCAGCGTGATCATGGCTTTGCTGGTGCGCGCGCGAGAGGCGGCCCATCAGCGGCAGCAACAGGATCGCGAGCAGCGCGCCGGCGGCCGCAAGCCAGCCGAGGCCGTTGAAGAGCTTCTCGTAGAGCGGCAGCGATTCGAGCGGCGAGAGGCTGCCTTCGGGCATCTTCGCGTAGGTGGCGACCACGCTGCCGAGGTATTGCGACACGCCCGTGGCCACGAAGTACGCGCCCATCATGAAGCCGCTCATGCGTGCGGGCACGTAGCGCGCGATCATCGCGAGGCCGAGGCCGCTCACGAGCAGCTCGCCGAGCGAGTAGAGGCCGTAGCCCGCCACCATGAACCACGACGAGACGCGGCCTTCCACGGCGTAGCGGCCGCTCGCCGCGAACACGAAGAAGCCCGCTGCCACCACGACGAAGCCGAGCGCGTATTTGGCTGCGACCGGCACGTCGCCGCCGCGGCGCGCGAGGCCCGAGTAGATGGCCGCGAGGATCGGGCTCATCACCATGATCCAGATGGGGTTCAGCGCCTGGAATTGCGCGGCGCTCCAGCTAAAGAGCGTCGTGCCGAACAGGTTGAACGCGGGGTCGACGTTGTGCACGGCGAACAGCGTGAGCGAGGTCGACATCTGCTGGTAGAACACGAAGAACAGGATCACCTGCAGCGTGAGGATCAGTGCGGCAGTCAGGCCCGCGCGCTCCTGGCGTTCGCAGGTGACGAGCATCCAGCCGAAGATCGCGAGAATGGCCGCGGCCGCCGTGTAGACGCACGCCACGGCGAGCTTCTTGTCCTTGAGCACGAAGAGCGTGGCCACGCCGAGCGCGACGGCGCCGAGCAGGACCCACGCGAGGCGCTTCCACTGCACGGGCTCGGCGTCCGGCGCCGAGCCGATATGTGCGAGCGTGCGGTGCATGAGGAAGAAGTTGGCGATACCGAGCGCCATGCCGCCGCAGCAGACCGCGAACGCGGTATGCCAGCCCCAATGGTCCTTGATCCACGGCGTGAGCAGCATCGAGAACGTCGAGCCGATGTTGACCGCCATGTAGTAAATCGTGAACGCGGCGTCGATGCGCGACTCATCGCCTTCATAGATGCGGCGCACGAGGTTGGCTGCATTGGACTTGAAGAGGCCATTGCCGACCACGATCACGCCGAGCGCGGCGTACATGAGCGTGAGCCCGTCGTCGGGCAGCGCCAGCAGGAGATAGCCAGCGAGCAGAATGACCGCGCCGATCAACATCGAGCGGCGCGCGCCGAGCACACGGTCGCCGATCCAGCCGCCGATCGCCGGCGAGGCATAGACGAGCGCGGCGAATGCGCCCCAGGTGAGGGTCGCATGCTCTTCCGTGAAGCCGACCCGTTGAACCATGAAAAGAACGAGCAGCGCCGCCATGCCGTAGTAGCCGAAGCGCTCCCACATCTCGATCAGGAAAATTGTCGAGAACGATTTCGACCTGGAAACCGATGAATTCATTGTGACCTCAATTTGCTGCGAAGGTGGCGAAGACACGCGTTTTGCGTGTGAAGCGCGCGGCAACTTACGCCAGACGTTGCGCGGCTTGCGTTGACGGCGCTTATGGCGCCCCTTGATTTCATGCCTCCTCCTCGACCGGTCTGCGGATCACGCAGGCACCGGCTTACAATTTCATATTTCTTACGTTAGTCCGACAGTGGCGCTTGCGGGTCTCGCTGGCGCACTTTTCCGGTGCCGGATCATATAAGTGAAAATCCGGCAAGGCGCAAGGGTATCAAAACAGGTTTACTCTTATCAAACAAATTTTCACGATTATTTGCGCTCCTGATCTGGTTTCTGCATGGGCAAATCAGGATCCGGCCGCGCTGGGGCTTGGGGGGAAATCCGCGCCCAGCGCCAGCCGCTGAGCCAGACGCTCGATCAGACGAAACGAGACGAAACGAGACGAGCGGCATCTATCTCGTGAACTCGATGGGCGTGGGCGACAACGCGCAGCACGAGAAGTCGTCCCGGGCGCGCTAGAGGTTCTACGGAACATATGCAGGACTCCCAGGCCTGCAAGCCACGTTCTGGCTACGATTCGGACCCGGGCAACATGGCGTGCCGGCTCGGTGTGAACGTGCCGCTCAAGGTGTTCTGATCGACGCGGCGGTGGCGCCGGTCAGTGCCGGTCAGTGCCGCTCAGTAGCGCGCGGCGACTGCCGGGCCGGCGCTTCATGCGCTTTTTTTGGCTGGCATTTTCGCTGGCGTTTTCGCCCGCGCGCTCGCCGGCGCTTTCTTCGTCTTCTTGAGCTGGTTGAATTCGATGGCCGCGCGAATGAGCGCCTTCAGGGCGCGCGCATTGACCTTGTCGCCCTCGAAGAAGTCGATCGCGCGCCGCGCATTGCCGTCGAGCCCGGCGTTGAACAGCTTGTCGGGGTCGGGGAGGCTCGCGCCGTACTGGAACGTGAGCTTCACCTTGCCCTTATGCGCATCGGCGACCGCGATGATGCCGTCGCGATACCACACGGGGCTGCCCATCCACTTCCATTCCTCGACGATCTCCTTGTCCGCTTCGAGGATGGTCTTGCGCACGGCGGCGAACGTTGCGCCGCGCCAGTCGGCGATGCCAGCGATCAACGCGTCGATTTGCTCGGATGGGGTCATGGGCGCTCCCTGTCTTGTGGTCGGAATGGCAGCCGGAACCGGATGTGCCGCTGCCGGCGGCGGGCGGAGGCGCCATTATCCAACGTGGCGCCATTGCCCGCATTTTGGCGGGAGGGCAACAGGCGCGCTAGTCCGCGGATTCGAGCAGCCCGAGCATGAGCGCTCGGCGCACGGCGTGCTTGCGCGAACTCGCGTCGAGCTTGCCGAACAGATTCTTCAGATGCCACTTGATGGTTTCTTCGCCCACGCCCATCGCCAGCGCGATTTCCTTGTTCGACAGCGTGCGCCCGAGCAGTTCGAGGATCTCGCACTCCTTGGGGGTGAGGACGACGCCCGACACCGCGCGCGTTTGCGGCGCCGCGCGAATCACGGAGGATGCGGCGATCGCGTTCGGGCCGCGCGCGGCGGCGCCGGGCGTGCTTTCGAGCGTGCGCCGTGCCCAGTCCACCACGGCGGGGTGCAGATCGGAGAGCGTGCGGGCGAGATGGAAGGTCTGCGCGAGGTCGATGGCCTCGATGAGCAGCGCGCGGCCGCTTGCGCCAGTCTGCTCCAGCGCGTAGGCGCGCAGCGCCATGATCGCGATGCCGTCGCACCGGCGCTTCATGGCGTCGGCCAGCTGTGCCGCCTCGCCGAGCGCGTCGAGCGCCTGCTGCCAGCGCCGCGCGGCGATGGCGGCGCACGCCTGGGCGAGTGCCTGCAGCAGCAAGATTTGGCGGCGCCATAGCGGCCGTTCTGGCGCGGTTTCGTTGAGCACGAGTTCGTTGATGCGCTGCATGAGCGCCTCGCAGGTTTGCAAGCGATAGCAGTTCGCGTGCAGGCGCACCTGTTCGGCGAGGCTCGCCATGGACAGGCGCGGCAGCCGCCGCGTCACGCCGAGTGCATGCAGCGATTCGAGCAGATCGAGCGCCCGGTGTTCGGCGCCGCGTGCCGCGGCGATGCGCGCCGCCGTGCGCCAGGCAAGGATCACGGTGTCCGGGGTTCCGCTGCGCTCCAGAACGTCGAGCCGGTTGGCGAGCAGGGCGGCCGCTTCATCGACGCTGTCGGTTTCGTAGGCAAGCGTCGCGCACAACGTGGCCAGCATGCAGCTAAGCGGATGGCGGCGGCCGAGATCCGCATCGGCGCTGGCGAGCGCCGGCATCAGCACGGTCCTGGCTAGTTGAAGCTGGCCCTCCCAGAGGTAGCTGAGCCCGACCACAAAGGCACCCCAGCGCCCGACGTAGTTTGGCTTCCCGGGTTGCCGCGGCGCGCGCGGCTGGAACTGCCGGGCCTGGGCCGGCTCGCCCAGCGCGAGCGCACGCGAGCCAAGCCGGTTCGCGTGCACTTGGGCAAGCCACGGCTGAGCGCCCGGTGTCGCGTCCACCCACGGCTCGAACAGGGCGATGCAGCGATCGATATCGTCCGCGAAGTAAGCGGCGGCGCTCAGGATCAGCGCGCATTCGTAGCGCAATTCGGCATCCACGCCCGGCCCCGCGAGCACGCGCTCGACTTGCCGCCCGGCCTCGGGGTGGCGCTCGCCGAGCGCAAGCGCCCATGCCGCGGCAAGCCGCAGGCGCGGGCGCGCTTCGAGTTCGGCCTCGGGCAGCAGTTCGAGCCACTCCAGCGTGGCGGACAGATGCCCCTGGCGCACCGCGTCCAGCAGGCTGCGCTCCGCCAGCTCGAACGCCAGCCGGTGTTGCCCCGCCGCATGCGCATGGCGCGCCGCGCGTTCCGTCATGCCTTGCTCCGCGAGCCAGGCAGCGGCGCGCGCGTGCAATTGCACCTGAGTGTGTGCCGGCGTTGGTGTCAGGGGCTGTGTCAGGGGTTGCGCCTGAAATCCCACGCCCTCGGCCTGCGGCCATTGCGCGAGGCGCGCGCGCAGCACGTCGCGCACGAGCGCATGGAGCTGGAGCCATTCGTTGCCGTCCGCTGCCGTGAAAATCGGCGTGTCGCGCGCGAGACGCGCGAGTTGCTCCGCCGCGTGCGGCTCGCCGGTCAGGGCCGCGCACAGTGCCGGATGGAGCGTGTCGACGATGCTGATGCGCGTGAGGAAGTCGACGTCGGCGGGCGCGAGTCGGGCGATCAGCGCCTGCACCAGGCGCTCGCGCAGCTCGCCGGACACGCCTTCGAGCGGCTCGACGATTCGGCGCGGATCGCTCGCGCGCTCCATGGCGGCCAGCGCCAGTTGCAGGCCCAGCGGCCAGCCTTCGCAGAGTTCGAAGAGGCGCGCGCTGACGTCGGCGTCGATGCGCTCGCCAAAGCGCGCGGCCGCGAGCGCGATGGTTTCGTCGACCCTGAAACGCAGTGCGTCGGCGTCCACCAGCGCGCACTGGCCGTAGGCGAGCAGATCGGCGAGCGGGGCGTCCAGCCCGTGCCGCGCCGCCACAATCGTGCGCAGGTTCGGCGGCGCGTTGTGCAGGATATAGGCGAGCGCATGCACGCCCGAGGCGGGCAGCCGTTCCGCTTCGTCGACGATCAGCACCAGCTCGAACGAAAGCTGCGCCACCTCCGCGAGCCATGCCGTCACGCCCTCCAGTTCGTGCGCCGCGCCCACCGGGCCGTGGGCCAGATGGCGCGCGAAGGCCGGGCGCGCGCAGGCCGTGCGTACCGCCTGCACGAGTGCGGGCACGAGACGCTGCGCTTCGTCGCGCTCATCGGCCGAGAGCCATGCAACGGCGGTGCCGTGGGCGAGATGTTCGCGCCGCCAGAGCGCCAGCAGCGAGGTCTTGCCGAACCCCGCCGGCGCCTGCACCAGCACCGCCGGGCGCTCGCGCACGGCGGCGTTCGCGGCGCCCAGCCGCGCGCGCGTGAACAGGTGTGCCGGCTCGCGCGGCGCGATGGTTTTCAGGACGAACTCGCTGGCGGCGCGCTCGGCGCCCGGGGCGCCTGGGGCGGTGGGAGGCACTGAAGGGGGCGCTGAGGGGGGCACTGACGGGGGCACTGAGGGGGGCATCGGGCAGGCAGGATCGAATCGGTCGACCAGCCTTGCGGGCTGGCTGGTGCAGGGGGGCGGCATGAAAGCATCGGCTGGACAGGCGGCCCGCGTCAAGCCCCCCCGCGTCGAGGGGGGCGGTCGTGCGCCGCGCCGCTACCATGTTTTCAAGGCCGACGAGGCCGCATGCGACGCACGCCGCCTGCCCACCCGACGGGGCCGGCACCAGATGGGGCCGCAAGCAGGGCCGCAAGCAGGGCCGACGCGGCAAACGCGCGGCCCGCATCCTTTGCCCACCGGATTTGTGTGAGCTTGAACCCATGTATCGCCATTTCGTCGTTCTCGTGGATGACTCCGACGCCGGCATCGACACCGTGACTCATGCGGTTGCGCTGGCACGCTCGGTTGGCGCGCGCGTGACGTTCGTGCACGTCGTGCGCGAGCCGCAGTACGGTGCGGGGGCAGCATCCGGGCGCCGGCTCGACGACTGCGTGCGCGAGATGGTCGCCGCGAAGGCCGAGGCGGCGGCGCGGGCGCTGGGCGTGCCGTGCGAGTCGATGCGCGTGACCGGCGCCGCCGCGCAGCGTGCACGAGCGAGCGACGCCGGCGCTTGGCGCTGCGACCTCGTTTGCGTTGCGGCGCGGGCGGTTGCGGCGCGAGATGGCGTGGGCGAGGCGGTCGACGTCGATGCCGGCTGCGCGGCAGGCTCGCTTGCCGCGCAGTTCGCGGCCGCAAACGTGCCGGTGCTGAGCTGCGCCGTGCGGCGCAGCCCGGCGGCAGCGCGTGTGGTGGCGGCGCTCTACCGCGCTCATCGCGCCACGGGCGTCGCGCTGTGCGAGCGCTTGGCCCATAGCGGGTTGGCCCATGCAGGGCGCGCGGCCGTGCGCGGCGCGGCGGCGAGCGAAGTTGCGTGCGAAGTGGCCAGCGACGTGGCGTGCGACGCAAGCGGAGCCCATCCCGGGCTCGACGCCTTGCGCATCCCGCGCCTCGGCCCCGCAGACGCGTGCCGGATTTCCTCGCTGCTGCGCGTGCGCACGAGCGTGGTCGATGCCGAGCTGGGCGAGCTCGAGCGACAGCATCAGCGTGGCACGGCGCTTTTCGAGGAGCTTGTGCGCGTCGTCGCCGCCAGCTCCGCCGGCGTCGCGCCGCCCGCGCGCGTTGAAGAGGCGTTGCACGGGTATGCGCAGTTTGTCTGGGAATATTTCGGGCGCAAGGAAGGCGTGATCGTGCCCGCCGCGCAGCGCTATTTGCGCGAAGACGACTGGCGCGAGATCGAGGCGGCTTTCGCCACTACCGCCTCGATTGCCGGCACAGGTACGCCGTAGCCCAAGGAGACGACTCGTGGGCCGCAGGGCCGGTGAGCCAGAAAAAACGAATATCGGAGGAGACAGAGTTGCATACGCATACCATCGAGGCCGGCTTGCACGCGCAAGGCGCGGCCGATTCATCCCCGCGAGCCTATGCGTGGGTTGTGTTCGCGCTGACGTTCGCGCTATTGCTGTCCGACTACATGTCGCGCCAGGTGCTCAATGCGGTCTTCCCGCTCCTCAAGGTCACATGGGGGCTGTCCGACACGCGCCTCGGCTCGTTGAGCAGCATCGTCGCGCTCATGGTCGGCGTGCTGACGTTTCCGCTTTCCGTGTTCGCCGATCGCTGGGGCCGCGTGCGGAGCATCGTCCTCATGGCGGCGCTCTGGAGCCTCGCCACGCTCGGCTGCGCCGCCGCGGCCAGCTATGGCGAGATGCTGCTCGCGCGCGCCTTCGTGGGGGTGGGCGAGGCGGCGTATGGGAGCGTCGGCGTCGCGCTGATCCTCAGCATCTTCCCGGCGCGCCTGCGCTCGACGCTCACCGGCGCCTTCATGGCCGGCGGCGCGTTCGGGTCGGTGCTGGGCATGGCGGCGGGCGGCATGCTCGCCGTGCACATGGGCTGGCGGGCCGCGTTCGGCGTGATGGCGTGCCTTGGCTTCGTGCTCGTGATCGCGTTTCGCCTGGTCGTCACCGAAGCGCGCATTGCGCAGGACCGCGGAGCGCGCCCCCATGCGCGCGGCGTGGTGAATAACACCGGACGCCCTGGCCTGCGCAACGTGTTCGCGGGGCTGTTCTCTTCGGTCTCGGTGATCTGCGCCTATCTCGGCAGCGGCTTGCAGCTCTTCATCATGGGCGCCGTGGTGGCCTGGATGCCGAGCTTCCTGAACCGCTACTACGGCATGCCGCCCGACCGCGCGGCGGTGGCGGCGGCGGTATTCGTGCTGCTTGGCGGGACCGGCATGATCGCGTGCGGCGCGCTGACCGACCGCGTGAGCCGTCACGCACCCGAGCGCAAGTGGGCGATGGCGATTGCGTTCTCGCTGCTGTCGTTCGCATTGCTCGGCAGCGGCTTCTACGCGAGCCCCGGCCCGCTGCAACTCGCGTTGCTTGGCGGCGGCATCTTCGTCGTGGCCGGCACGTCGGGGCCGGCCGGCGCGATGGTCGCCAATCTCACGCCCGAGTCGATTCACTCGCCGGCGTTCGCCACGCTCACGCTCGTGAACAACCTGGTCGGGCTCGCGCCGGGGCCGCTTGTGACGGGCTTTATCGCGGACCGGATCGGTCTGCTCGGCGCGTTGCAGGCCGCTCCGCTCGTGGCGCTCGTGGCGACGCTCGCCTTCGCGCTCGGCAAGCGCCGCTATGGCGCGGGGTTGCAGGCCGTGCGCCAACGCTATCCGGCGACCGCGTTTCAATGAATATGCTGTGGAGCATCCATCGATGAATACCCCGCTTTCTCCCGCACGGGAGCTGCGCGTCGAGTTTTATTTCGACTTCGTATGCCCGTGGTGCCTGATCGGCAAGCGCAACCTCGAAGCTGCGATTGCCGAGCTTAAAGCGCGCGAGCCTCGCGTGAACGTGCAGATCGTATGGCGCCCGGTCGAGCTGCTCCCTCATACGCCCTTGGGCGGCGTGCCTTACGAGGCGTTCTATCTGGCGCGTCTCGGCAGCGCGCAGGCCGTGGCGCAGCGGCGCGCGCAGGTGAGGCAGGCGGCGCGCAGCGCGGGCGTCGAGCTTGCGTTCGAGCGCATTCGCGTGTTTCCCAATACCGCGGCGGCGCATGAACTGGTTGCTCGCGCAACACATGTGGCCAGTGAGCGCTGCGGCGGCCAGCAGGCCGAGTTAATCGAGCGCCTCTTCACTGCGTATTTTTGCGAGGGCGAAGACATTGGCGACGCGGTCACGCTCGCGCGGATCGCGCGCGCGCACGGCATCGGCGATGCGGCGCCCGCGCCGCGTATGGATGGTGCTTCGGTGCGTGTGGAAGGCGTGCCTTACTTTGTGTTCGGTGGCCGCTATGCCGTGTCGGGCGCACAGCCGCCACACGTGTTGCTCGATGCGATGCTGCGCGCGGCGGATCTGGTGGAGGCACAGCCCCATGGCGCATGAAATTGCAATTGGCGGTGCGGACAGCCTCGCAGAGGGGCAGCGCAAGCTCGTGTTTGTTGGTGGTGGCCGCAGTGTGGTGGTTTTTAATGTGGCAGGCCGCCTGCGCGCGATTGAGAATAGTTGCCCGCACAACGGTGCGTCGTTGGCCAATGGGCGTCTCGATGGTAGCGTGCTCACGTGCCCGGCGCATGGGCTGCGTTTCGATCTGGATGCAGGCTGCACGCCGGGGGCGGGGAAATTGTGTCTGGATTTCTTGCCAATAAGGACGGTGGACGGGCAACTGATGATCACGATTGACGTGCAATGAGTGAGTGTGATGCATTGGTGTTGCACTGAGATTGGGTTAGTTTCGGGGCGGTGTTTTTCTGTTGTTGTGGGGTGTTGGCATTTCCTTGTTTTCATGTAGGTATATTTGTGTTGCCCCTGTGCGGGGCGGCACC
>NZ_SMRP01000006.1:374571-374945 GCF_004353915.1 Paraburkholderia silviterrae
CGTCCACCACTGCCCTCTAATCGGAGCGGCTCCGGGGCGTCTGTCGCCACGCGTCGTCTGCCGGAGTGACTAAGGGCTCATCCATCCGGCGGCGCTGCGCGCGCCGTGGGGCATAACCCAAACCAGTGGGATGCACGCGTTTTCGTAGGACTCCAGTGTATTTGCTCAGCAGTACTACCGCGCATTCGCTGGCATTCCGCCCGGTTTTTCTTGCAGACTCTTCCGCCCGCGCGTAGCGCGCGGCGGGAAGAATGAGCCCTTTGTCACTTACGCGGAGTGTGCGAGGTGACGGATGCCCCGGTGCCGCTCCGATAAAAAGGGCAGTGGGGGACGGCGTCACACTGGCGGTTTGAGCCGCTTTCTTTTGCCTACTT
>NZ_SMRP01000060.1:0-433 GCF_004353915.1 Paraburkholderia silviterrae
GATACTCGAAGAGACAGCCAATCCCTTCGTGACCCGATATACGCCGGGGAATCAACGATGGTTCATGCAGCAATGCGCCGCCTTGACCGAGTATTTCGCGCTCCGGAATTGCGCGACCCCGCATGCCAAGCATGCGATATTGTCCAAGTGGTCCCGATCGCATGCTCATGCTGCCGCCTTCACGAGCGTGGCACCGCACGCCGTCCGATCGCCGATGAACGCCACACGCACGCCGCCATGCGTGCGCTTGCCCGTCGCGACGATGGCGAAGTCGCCGCCACACTTCGGGCACCTGACGAGATGTCCGTCGAGCGCGACGGGGACGCCCCGGTGGGTGAGATTGGGCGCGGCCTGAATGACCTCGCCGCCGTGGTCGGTGGTGTCGCCAAGCTGTGCCACCTCACGTCCTGTCACTGCGTCCTTCATATGCCGC
>NZ_SMRP01000060.1:443-18579 GCF_004353915.1 Paraburkholderia silviterrae
TGTTCGCCGCCCGCAGACTCTTATCTTGAATGAGCGATTTTTATCCCGATACACGAAAATTCTTAAATTCGGTCAGTTCGGCGCTGCGGGGCGCAACAAGCCGCCAGGAACCCTCCACCCCGTTGACATTGGACAAACCAGACGCCCTCGCGCGCGCTTCGGCTAGAATTGCGCCACGCGCGATGCCCCCATCGCCGCCCGATCCATCCTTGCCGCGCCGCGCGCCCCGTGCGACTGCCGCGCGACATCCGCCCCCGGGGCGCGAGACCACGTATGACAAACACACCCACCGCCACGCCCTTCAGCGCGCTTGCGCTCGCGAGCGCCACGCTCGAGAACCTCACGCGCCTCGGCTATCTCGAGATGACGCCCATCCAGGCCGCCAGCCTGCCAATCGCGCTCGCGGGCCAGGACCTCATCGCCCAGGCCAAGACGGGCAGCGGCAAGACCGCCGCCTTCTCGCTCGCGCTGCTCGCGAAGCTCGATGCGCGCCGCCTCGACGTGCAGGCGATGATCCTCTGCCCCACGCGCGAGCTGGCCGATCAGGTTGCGCAGGAGATCCGCCGTCTCGCGCGCGCCGAAGAGAACGTCAAGGTGCTCACGCTGTGCGGCGGCACGCCGATGAAGCCGCAGACGGCCAGTCTCGAGCACGGCGCGCATATCGTCGTCGGCACGCCGGGCCGCATCATGGATCACCTCGAGCGCGGCAGCCTCTCGCTCGACGCGCTCAATACGCTCGTGCTCGACGAAGCCGACCGCATGCTCGACATGGGCTTCTTCGACGACATCGCCAAGGTGGCGCGGCAATGCCCCAAGGAGCGCCAGACGCTGCTCTTCTCCGCCACCTACCCCGAAGGCATCGCGAAGCTGAGCCAGCAGTTCCTCCGCAATCCTAAGGAAGTGAAGCTAGAAGAGCATCACGACGACAGCAAGATCCGCCAGCGCTTCTACGAGGTGACCGACGATGAGCGCCTGCACGCCGTGGGCATGCTGCTCAATCACTACCGGCCGGTGAGCACGATCGCGTTCTGCAACACCAAGCAGCAATGCCGCGACTTGCTCGACGTGCTGCGCGCACAGGGATTTCATGCGCTTGCGCTGCATGGCGAGCTCGATCAGCGCGAGCGCGACCAGGTGCTGATCCAGTTCGCGAACCGCAGTTGCTCCGTGCTCGTGGCAACCGACGTGGCCGCGCGCGGCCTCGACATTGCGCAGCTCGAAGCGGTGATCAATGTCGACGTCACGCCCGACCCTGAGGTCTACGTGCACCGCATCGGCCGCACCGGGCGCGCGGATCAGGACGGCTGGGCGCTGAGCCTTGCAAGCATGAACGAGATGGGCCGCGTGGGCGGCATCGAGCAGGCGCTCAAGCGCGAAGTCGAATGGCAGCCGCTGGCGCAACTCACGCCCGCCAGCGACACGCCGTTGCTGCCGCCCATGGAAACCGTGCAGATTCTCGGCGGGCGCAAGGAAAAGATCCGCCCCGGCGACGTGCTGGGTGCGCTCACCGGCGAGGCAGGCTTCAGCGGCGCGCAGATCGGCAAGATCAACGTCACGGATTTTTCGACCTACGTGGCCGTGGAGCGCAGCATCGCGCGCAAGGCGGTGA
The DNA here is from genome assembly GCF_004353915.1 of Paraburkholderia silviterrae. Lineage (GTDB taxonomy): Bacteria > Pseudomonadota > Gammaproteobacteria > Burkholderiales > Burkholderiaceae > Paraburkholderia > Paraburkholderia silviterrae. The sequence goes on from NZ_SMRP01000060.1 coordinate 2,053, forward strand.
ACCGGCTCAACGCCGGCAAGGTGAAGGGCAAGAAGGTGCGCGCGCGCCTGATGGAAGAGTAAGCGGGCAATCAGCGCGCGCGGGACGGCGTGCAACGCGCACTGTTGCCGCCACGCGCGTGCCGCCAGGAATGAACTCACACGGGCTCAGGACGAGCCCGGAACCCGCTCAGGATGCGTTCGCCGGGTGATAGTCGTCCGCGCCCCAGTACGCGCGCATGCTCACGATCTTGCCTTGCGCGTCGAACTCCATTACGTCGGTCACGTCGATATGCGCCGGGCCGTCCGGACCCTCTACATGGACCTTGAACGTAATGGTGGCCGCGTTCGCGTGCGAGCCGCGCGGCGGCGCGATCAGCTCGAGCCGCGCCCCCACCTGGGTGGCATGCCCATAGAACGCGACGATCTCGTCGCGCCCGCGCTTGATGGGCGTACCCACCGGGTCTTCGACCGTGGCGTTGTCGGCGAAGAGCCCGGTCACGCGCGCGGCGTCGCTTGCGTTGAATGCGTCGACGTATTCGCGCAAACACGCCTTCATGTGTGCGGTGTTGTTTGTCATTCGGACTCCTAGCGTGCGGTATAGCCGCCGTCGATGATGAGCTCGGTGCCGGTCACATAGCGGCCCGCGGGCGAGACGAGATAGAGGATGCCCGCCGCGATATCCTGCGGATCGCCGATCTTCGCGAGCGGCACCATCAGCTTCATCTGCCCGAAGATCTGCTCGGGGTCGCCGATCTTCTCGAACGCCTCTTCGAGCATCGGCGTGCGAATGAAGCCCGGATGCACCGAGTTCGCGCGAATCCCCTGCGCGGCGTACAGCATCGCATCGGTTTTCGCCATCAGGCGCACGGCGCCCTTCGAGGCGTGATACGCGGGCACGTCCGGCCCGCCCACAATCCCGTACATCGACGAGACATTCACGATCGCACCGCCGCCCGCCTGCTGCAGGGCGGGAATCGCGTACTTGGTGCAGAGGAACACGCCCGTCACGTTCACGTCCATCACCTGGCGCCATTGCTCGAGCGTGATCTCGTGCGTGGGCACGTTCGCGCCTTCGATGCCCGCATTGTTCACGAGCGCGTCGAGCCGCCCGAAGCGCGCCACGATCTCGCCGAACACGCGCTGCACGTCGGCTTCCTGCGTGACATCGAGGCGCCAGAAATGCGCCTTGCCACCCGCCGCGACGATCTCGGCCGCGAGCGCCTCGCCCTGCGGCAAGACGTCGAGCACCGCGATGGCCGCGCCGGCTGCCGCGAGCGTGCGCGCCGTTTGTGCGCCGATGCCGCGCGCGGCGCCCGTGATCGCGGCCACCTTGCCGCTCATGTCGAAGAGTTGTTGCGTGAGCGCTTGCGTCTGGGTTTGCGTGCCGGTCATGCCGTCTCCTTATCCTGTGTCTTGCTTGTGCGTTCCGCGCGGTCCGCTCCCTTGTCCAGGTCGGCGAGAAAATCCACGCATTCGCGGTTGAAATATTCGCGGTGCTCCACCATCACCCAATGCCCGCAGCGATTCATCAACACGAAGCGCGCGTCCTCGCACTGCTCGAGGAAATGCATCGCGCCGCTCACCGGATTGAAGCGGTCCTGGGTGCCCCAGAAACCCAGCACCGGGCAGCGCAGCTCCACGAGGCGCGCCGTGAGGTTGGGCACGCGCATCGTCGAAAGCACTTCGGGCGGCTGCGTTTCGCACACCTTCAGGCGCTCCTCCACGAGCGCGTCCGTCACGAGGCTGCGATCGTGCACCAGCAGTTCCAGCAGATACCGCATGGTCTGCCGGTTCATCTGACGATTGGTGAAGAGCGACACCATCTTCTGGATGCCTTCCATGCGGAAGTAGGTCTCGCGCTCCTCCACGCCGCCGGGCGCCATCATGATGAGCGCCTTGACGTCATCCGGATAGTCCAGCGCGTACTTCAGCGCGATCGCGCCGCCCAGCGAATTGCCGAGCAGCGTGGCGCGGCCCACGCCCAGCGCGACGAGCTGCTCGCGCAGGGCCTGAACGAAGAAGTCGAGCGTGTATTCGGCGTCGGCGGGCTTGGACGACGCGCCGTAGCCCGGCAGGTCGACCACGATAACGCGGTAGCCGGCCGCCGCGATGGGCGCGTAGTTATGGCGGAAATTGCTGATGCCGCTGGCGCCGGGGCCGCTGCCGTGGATGAACACCACGGGCTCGCCGCTGCCGGCTTCGAAATGATGCAGCCTCAGGCCGCTGGGCACATCGGTGAAAGATCCGATAGTGCCGGCGGGTAAAGCCGTGTTCGGTGTTGCTGTCATGTGTCTTTGTCTCCTGTCCGGGGCAGCGCTGTGCCGCGCCGCGAATCCATCCTTCAAACCGATGATCCGGGGCGCGAACGTGCGCCGCATCGTCTTTTCAGACTAAGAAGCCACTCCACATTTCCCCTACCATCGGCCTCGCCAGCGCGCCGGCATGCACCGGCGCATCCAGGCGCGCATCGGCGCATTCAGGAGACGAGGCTCATGACACCCTTTAATTACAGCGGCAAGACCGTGCTCGTGACGGGCGGCACGCGCGGCATCGGCGCGGCGATCGCGCAAGCATTCCGGCTCGCGGGCGCGACCGTCTACGTCTGCGGACGCAACGTGTCGGCGGACGCGCTCGCCGCATCCGCCGACGCCCACGCAAACGTAAAAGCACACGCAAACGCTGACACAAGCGCAGACACAAACGCAGACACAAGCGCAGCGCCTGCGCTGCGCGCGGTGGCCGCCGACGTGCGCGACATCGACGCCATTGACGCCCTCATCGCGCGCATCGAGGCCGAGACCGGCAGGCTCGACGTGGTCGTGAGCAACGCGGGCGGTGCGCCGTTCGCGCTCGCCGCGCAGGCGTCGCCGCGCTTCACGGAGTCGGTGATCCGGCTGAACCTGATCGCGCCGCTCTGGCTCGCCCAGCGCGCCAACGCGGTGATGCAGCGCCAGGCCGAAGGCGGCGTGCTGCTCTTCGTGGGCAGCGTGAGCGGCCTGCGGCCCTCGCCCGGCACGGCGGCATACGGCGCGGCGAAAGCGGGCGTGATCAACGCCGTGCGCTCGCTCGCCGTCGAATGGGCCCCGAAGGTGCGCGTGGCCGCGGTGAGCCCGAGCCTCGTGCACACCGAAGCGGCCACGGCCGACCACGTGGGCGAAGAGGGCTTGAGCGCGGCGGCGTCCACCGTGCCCGCGGGGCGTCTCGCCACGCCGGCCGACGTGGCCAACGCCTGCCTTTTTCTCGCTTCCGCGCACGCGTCGTACGCGTCGGGCGCGAATCTCGTGCTCGAGGGCGGCGGCGAAGTGCCCGCCTTTCTCTCGGCCACCGAGGCGGGCAAGGCGTTTGGAAGTGCATAGGCACAGATAAACGCACCAGAGCGGGACGAATCGGGGCGCGTTAGCGACGCTGCGCACAACGTCGATCTGGACACTGAGGGGAACCAACTAGTCCGTATTGACGATTCTCGCTGCGCACAAGCGCCCTAACCTCTGTCCACAACAAAGCCCCGGTGCGCGAGACGACCCCGGGCGAGCCAGCGAAGCGCCACGGCCAGGACCCAAGCAGAGCCATCGAAAGAGCCACCAGAAAGCCATCTGAGGAGACACAATGAAAATCGAAACATCGCGTGCGTTAAAACCGATCACCGCCGCCTGCCGGCTCGCCCTTGCAGCCGCGTGCGTGAGCGCCGCGACGAACGCGTGGGCAGGCGACGAAATCGACTTCGGCAACAACACCACGCTCGACTACAACTTCACGATCGGCTACGGGCTCGGCATACGCACGAAGTCACCGAGCGGCAATCTGCTGACTCCGAGCAACATCAACGGCGACGACGGGGACCGCAACTTCAAGGGCGGCAAGTTGATGGAGAACCAGGCCAACATCCTTGGCGAGGTGAACCTCAAGCACGACGACTGGGGTGTCTTCGTGCGAGCCGACGCGTTCTACGATCAGGTCTATCACCGCCCGAACTACAACAACGCGCCGGACACCGTCAATCATTCGGGCACCTACAACCAGTTCACGGGCGACACGAGCTACTGGGCTGGCGCGCGTCCCCAACTGCTGGCGGCCTACGCGTACAACACCTTCCACATCGGCCAGACCAACCTCAACGTGAAGGTGGGCGACCAGGTGGTGGCATGGGGCGAAAGCGTGTTCTTCGCGAACATCGCAGGTGCGCAGGGCCCTGCGGACGCCACCAAGTCATACGTGGCGGGCGCCGAAGTGAAGGACATCCTGCTGCCGGTGCCGCAGATCTCCATGCAGTGGCAGCTCACCCCGCGCTTCAGCCTGATGGGCTACTACCAGTTCGCCTTCGAGCCTAACCAGCTCACCGCGCCGGGCAGCTACTGGAGTTATTCGGACATCGTCGGCCCCGGCTCGCAATACCTTATCGGCCCGGGCGGCATCCAGATTCCGCGCGGCAACGACATCCGTCCCGGCAACGACCAGCAATGGGGCGTCGGCGCGCGCTGGCGCGTGTTCGGCGACACCGAGATCGGCGCCTACTACCTGCACTACAACGACATGAACCCGAGTGTCGTGTTGTCGTACTACCCGACGCTCCAGTACCAGGAGAAGTATTTCGATCACATCAAGCTGACCGGCCTGAGCTTTTCGACCGAAGCCGGCGGCGTGAACATCGCAGGCGAAACCTCGTACCGTCAGGGTGCCGCAGTGCTCGTGAACGCGCCCGCGGGGGCGACCGCCACGCGCGGCGACGTCTGGCAGTCGAACCTTTCGGCCATCTATACGATCGGACCGTCGTTCCTCGCGGCGTCGCAAACCCTCGTTGCCGAAGTCTCATACGTGCACACCGGCAACGTCACGCCCGTGAACGGCACGACCACGCTCGCGAACACACGCAACGCAGCGGCCTTCGAAGTGGCCTGGACGCTCAGCTACAAGAACGTCTTCAACGGCTGGGACCTCGACGTGCCGCTCACCTACTCCGACGACTTCACCGGCACGTCGGCGCTAAACGGCGCGCTTGGCTCGCTCACGGGCGTGGGCGACCACCGCGTGACCGTGGGGGTGGACTTCACGCGGCTTTCGAATCTGAAGCTCTCGCTCGTCTACGCGAAGTTCCTGGGCACGCCTAACCCGACGTTGCGGCCGCTTGCAGACCGCGACTACGTGCTCGCCACCGCTACGTACTCCTTCTGAAGCCACGGCGCCAATCCGTTACCTACCCGATTGGCGCCGGCTTCCGAGGTTTTTGATCTGGCCGTATCTTTACCGCAAGAGGAATGGACATGAGTCGAACCTTTCACCACGCCATGCAAGTCTGCGCACTCGCGGCAGGCGTCGCGCTCGCCGCGGGCACGTTCGCGAAGACGAGCGCCGCCGACATTGCGAAACTCGACAGCACGCTCACGCCGATGGGTGCCGAGCGCGCCGGCAACGCGGACGGCACCATCCCGGCCTGGACCGGCAAGTGGGTGGGTGCGCCTTCGAACGTCAACTACAAACCGGGCGAGCGTTACCCCGACCCGTACGCGAGCGACAAGCCGCTGTTCACGATCACCGCGCAAAACATGGATCAGTACGCGGCGCGGCTGACCGACGGCGAGAAGGCGCTCTTCAAGAAGTACCCGGACACCTTCAAGATCACGGTCTACCCGAGCCATCGCGACTTCGCCTATCCCGAGTCCGTGTACAAGGCGATCAAGGAGTACGCGCCCAACACCGTGATGACGAAGGACCAGAACGGGCTGAAGGACTTCCCGCCCGTGACGCCCTTCCCGGTGCCCAAATCCGGCGTGGAGGCGATGTGGAACCTGCGCTTCGCCTCGGCGGTCGAGTCGGAGAACGCGACCTACGACCAGGGCGTGGTCTACCCGGACGGCAACATCGCGTGGGGCAAGGTTCAGTATTCGATCTATGGGCCGCGCTCGGCGCTTCCATTCGATGCGGCCAACAAGCTCAACGCCAAGAGCTTCTTCCGCCAGACCGTGGTGCTGCCGCTTTCCGACCGTGGCACGATCATTACGGGCTACGAAATGTGGGACCAGGATGGATCGGATACGCGCCGTACGTGGACGTATAACCCCGGCACGCGGCGCGTGCGCCAGTCGCCTGAGTTCGGTTTTGATCAGCCCGAAGGGCCGGGTGGCTTTCGTACCGTGGATGATGACCGCCTGTTCAACGGCTCTGGCGAGCGCTATGACTGGAAGGTCGTTGGCAAGCGCGAGATCTACGTGCCGTATGACAACTATAAGCTGATGGACCCGTCGATCAAGTACACGACGCTGCTTACGAAGGGGCATGAAGATATGCAGTACATGCGCTTCGAGTTGCATCGCGTGTGGGTGCTGCAGGCTACGCTCAAGGCTGGATATCGTCATCAGTATGCCAAGCGGGTGCTGTATCTCGATGAGGATAGCTGGAATGCTGTCGCCGCCGATAACTATGATGCGCGTGGCACGCTGTGGCGTACTAATCTTGCGCCGACGCTTTATGCGTATGACGCGAAGACGTTCTATTCGACGTCGGTGTTCTATCATGACCTGATCTCGGGCGCTTATTACGCCGACCGGTTGTCGAATCAGGAGCCGATGCCCTTGCTCACGCCGACTACCCAGACTAACGAGGCCTATTACTCGCCCGATGCAATTCGGGGTGACGGCGTCTAAATAGTTCCTTTCGCGAGCTTGCCCGTAGGCCTCATGCGCATGCCTGAGCGGCTGCGGGCTTTTTTTTCCTCCCGGGGGGTGAAATTGTGATCGCTATATTGGGACGCTGGGCGCGTGGGCCTTTTTCTGGTTGGCCTTTCCTTGTTTTCATGTCGGTATATTGGTGTTGCCCCTGTGCGGGGCGGCACCTACTTTTCTTTGCAGCCGCAAAGAAAAGTAGGCAAAAGAAAGCGGCTCAAACCGCCAGTGTGACGCAGTCCACCACTAGCCTTATATCGGAGTGGCTCCGGGGCGTCTGTCATCACTCGCCGTCCGCCAGCGTGACAAAGGGCTCATCCATCCGGCGACGCTCCGCGCGCCGTGGGGTTAATCAAAAACATTCGGGGTTTCACGCATTCGCAGGATTCCTGCGTATGTGCTTTGCCGTACCCGGTTTCCCTTGCAGACCGGACCGCACGCGCGTAGCGCGCAGCGGGATGGATGAGTCCTTTGTCACTTACGCGGAGTGTGCGAGATGACGGATGCCCCGGAGCCACTCCGATTGAAGGTTAGTGGTCCACTGCGTCACACTGGCGGTTTGAGCGGCTTTCTTTTGCCTACTTTTCTTTGCCGCTGCAAAGAAAAGTAGGTGCCGCCCCGCACAGGGGTAACACTAATAGACCGACATGAATACAAGGAAAGGCCAACGCACCCAACGCGCGCCCAGCGCCCCAAGAAATTCAGCCCACTGCGGCCAGCAACCAATCCAGCTCTAACATTATGACCGCCACCTCCATGACATCAGCCCAACACGCCGCGCTCGGCGACGCGCTCTACGCGGCCTGGCTCGAACGGATGCCCATCGCGCCGCTCACCACGCGCCTGCCCGAGCTGCCGCTCTCGGACGCCTACCGCATCCAGCAGCACTTCATCGCGCGCCGCGTAGCAGCCGGCGAAGCCGTGGTCGGCAAAAAAATAGGCGTCACCAGCAAGGCCGTGCAAGACATGCTCGACGTCCGCCAGCCCGACTTCGGCATGCTGCTCTCCGGCATGCACTACGAAAGCGGCGCCGCCATTCCCGCCCAAACGCTGATCCAGCCGCGCGCAGAAGGCGAGATTGCCTTCTACCTGCGCCGCGACCTGCGCGGCCCCGGCGTGGACCGCGCCGCCGTGCTCGAGGCCACCGAGGCCGTGGGCGCATGCTTCGAGATCGTCGATTCGCGCATTCGCGACTGGGCAATCCGCATTGGCGACACCGTGGCAGACAACGCCTCCAGCGGCGTCTACGTGCTCGGCCACGAGCGCGTCTCGCCGCACGACGTCGATCTGGCCGCGTGCCACATGCGCATCGAAAAGAATGGCGCCAACGCGGGCGAAGGCGTGGGCGCCGCCGCCCTCGGCCACCCCGCCGACGCCGTGGCATGGCTCGCCAATACGCTCGGCGAGCTCGGCATGCCGCTGCTCGCGGGCGAAGTCGTGCTCTCGGGCGCGCTGGCCGCGCTGATTCCGGTTAGCGCCGGCGACCGGCTCTCGATGCGCATTGAAGGCATTGGCGGCTGCGAAGTCAGCTTCGTCTAAACGGACTGTATATCGTCTGCAATCCGAATCGATGAACTAAAAGCAAAGATCACATCAACAAGGAAAGATCCATGAGCAAGATTCAATGCGCGCTGATCGGCCCCGGCAACATCGGCACCGATCTGCTCTACAAGCTGCGCCGCAGCTCCGTGCTCGAACCCGTCTGGATGGTCGGCGTCGATCCGACCTCCGAAGGGCTCGCGCGTGCCCAGGCACTAGGCCTGAAAACCACAGCCGACGGCATCGACGGCCTGCTGCCGCATCTGGAAGCTGATCAGATCCGCATCGCCTTCGACGCGACCTCGGCCTACGTGCACCGCGAGCACTCCGACAAGCTGACCGCGCGCGGCGTGCGCGTGATCGACCTCACGCCCGCCGCAATCGGCCCGTTCTGCGTGCCGCCCGTGAACCTGGGCGAACATGTCACCGACGCGATGAACGTCAACATGGTTACCTGCGGCGGCCAGGCGACCATCCCCATCGTGCACGCGGTCGCGCGCGTGCAGCCCGTGGCCTACGGCGAGATCGTCGCGACCGTGTCCTCGCGCTCGGTCGGCCCCGGCACGCGCAAGAACATCGACGAATTCACGCGCACCACGGCGCGCGCCATCGAAAGCGTGGGCGGTGCGAAGCGCGGCAAGGCGATCATCGTCATCAATCCGGCCGAGCCGCCGCTCATCATGCGCGACACGATCCACTGCCTCACTGAGGACGAGCCCAATGTCGAGGCCATCACCGCCTCGGTGCACAAGATGGTGGAGGAAGTGCGCCGCTACGTGCCGGGCTATACGCTCAAGAACGGGCCGGTGTTCGACGGCAAGCGCGTCTCCGTGTTCATGGAAGTGGCCGGCCTTGGCGACTACCTGCCGCGCTACGCCGGCAATCTCGACATCATGACGGCCGCCGCCGCCCGCACCGGCGAAGTGTTCGCCGAGCAGATGCTGGCCGCCGCAGCCGCCTGAAACCGACACGACAGGAGTCACGATGCAAACCGCAAATCCAGAAACAAGCGCAAACGCTAGCGCAACGCCGCGACACCCGCTCGCGGGCACCCGCATCACCGTGCACGACATGACGCTGCGCGACGGCATGCACCCCAAGCGCCACCAGATTTCGCTGGACCAGATGCGCAGCATCGCACGCGGGCTCGACGCCGCCGGCGTGCCGCTCATCGAAGTCACGCACGGCGACGGCCTCGGTGGCGCGTCGGTCAACTACGGCTTTCCCGCGCATAGCGACGAGGCCTATCTCGAAGCCGTGATTGGCGAGTTGAAGCAGGCCAAGGTCTCGGCGCTGCTGCTGCCCGGGATCGGCACCGTCGACCATCTGCGCATGGCGCACGGGCTCGGCGTGAACACGATCCGCGTGGCCACGCATTGCACGGAAGCCGACGTCTCGGGCCAGCATATCGGCCTCGCGCGCGAGCTCGGCATGGACACCGTAGGATTCCTGATGATGGCGCACATGGCGCCGCCGGAGCTGCTGGTCGAGCAGGCGAAGCTCATGGAGTCGTACGGCGCGAACTGCATCTACATCACCGACTCCGCGGGCTATATGCTGCCGCATGACGTGACCGCGCGCCTGAAGCCCGTGCGCGAGGCGCTGCGCCCCGAGACCGAGCTGGGCTTTCACGGCCACCACAATCTCGCCATGGGCATTGCGAACTCGCTCGCGGCCATCGAGGCGGGCGCGCGCCGTATCGACGCCGCGGCGGCTGGGCTCGGCGCGGGCGCGGGCAACACGCCCATGGAGGTGTTCGTGGCCGTGTGCGAGCGCATGGGCATCGAGACGGGCGTGGACGTATTCGCAATCTCCGACGTGGCCGAAGACCTCGTGCTGCCGATCATGGACGCGCCCATCCGCATCGACCGCGACGCGCTGACGCTCGGCTATGCAGGCGTCTATTCGTCGTTCCTGCTGTTCGCCAAGCGCGCCGAAGCGAAATACGGCGTACCCGCGCGCGACATCCTCGTGGAGCTGGGCCGCCAGCGCCTCGTGGGCGGCCAGGAAGACATGATCGAAGACACGGCGATCAATTTCGCGCGTGCACGCGGGCTGAGTGTGGCGGCGTGAGATTTGTTCGCTGAGCGCTGCGCCGTATTTGCGTTCGCGCAGTAGTACGAGAGCGCGCGCCGTTGCAAGACGGCGCGCGCTTTGTGCTTGCTGTATTCTTCTCGATCTTCTCCCACTCCCCCTTGTCCATGCAACAGCCTCCCCGCTCTCCTCGCCGCCGCAACGCGCTGTGCCGCGCGGCGCGCATCGCCGGTGTATCGCTCGCCACGAGCGTGATCGCTCATGCCGCGACGGCCCAAACCTCGACGCCCGCGCAAAGCGAATCCGCACCTGCCATCGGCGCCATTGCCATGGCCCAGCCCGACACCGACCGCCTGATCCCCATGGACCACGTGCAGAACCTGCGCGACCTGGGCGGCCTCATTGGCGCCGATGGCCGGCGCGTCGCGCCGCATCGCCTCTATCGCAGCGGCAACCCCGCGCTCGGCACGCCCGCCGACTTCACGCGTCTCGAAGCGTTGCATCTGGACGATGTGGTCGACTTTCGCGCCGCCAGCGAAAAGACGCCCGCCGAAGCCGCCTTCGGCGCACGCTTTCCCTGGGTGGCCGACCCGGTGCTCGCAGGCGATCTCTCGCCCGCGGCCATCGTGCCGATGCTCAAGCGCTCGACGCCCGAGCAGATGCACCGCTTCATGGTCGACCTCTACCGCCAGTTTCCCCAGGATTACCAGGCGCAATTCGCCCGCTTCCTGAAGCTCGCCGAGGCGGACAAGACGCTGCTTTATCACTGCACGGCAGGCAAGGACCGGACCGGCTTCGCGACGGTGTTGCTGCTTTCGGCGCTGGGCGTGGAGCGCGCGGCGGTCATCGCGAACTATCTGGAGTCGAACCGGTATAACGCGGCGGGCAATGCACGGGCGTTGGAGCAACTGCAGAAAATTGGCGTGGCGCCGGAGGTGCTGCAACCGCTGCTCAACGTCGATCCCGATTACATCGGCGCCGCGATGGCGGTGATCGATGAGCGCTATGGCGGCATGCAGCACTATCTCACCGATGTGCTGCACGTGGATGTAGAAAAAATCCGCCGCAACTATCTTGTAGCCGGGGCGGATTAGAAGGATTGATAGCGGGCCGGTCGCGCGATACGCAACCGGCCCCGCCGGCCTCGTCACGCGAGCCGGCGCGGGACGATCACTGCCCCGAAGTCTGACGCGCCATCGCCACGATGTCGCGCTCGCTAATCTTGCGAATGACCTTTTCCTCGGCGGCGAGATCGAGCGAGCGGCTCAACACATAGTAAGTTGCACCCGCAACGATCAGCCCAACGAGCCACGCAAGGTCAATACCGCTCATCAGATGCGCGAAGTGGCCGACAAAGATCTCCTTGCCCGACTCGTTGTCCACGATGGAGAAGAACGGAATCATCGCGGCGAAGCCAATCAGATAGGCAACAATCCCGCGCGCCTGCCACGCACCGTAGATGCCGTCCGGCGTGAAGAAGTGCGTGATCGCATAGCGGCCCTTGCGCACGAAGAAATAATCGACCAGATTCACTGCCGTCCAGGGCACGAGGAAGTACAGCATCAGCACGAGGAACGTGTTGAGCAGCGCCACGCCGTTACCCGGGATCGAGAGCGTGCACACGAGCACAATCGCGCTGATCGCGAGAACCGCGCCAACACGCGCGCGGCGCGTCGGCTGGATCTTGCGGAACGAGTCCACGCCGGTCAGGAGCGTCAGCATCGCGCTATACGTGTTCAGCGCGATGATCGGCAGGAAGCCCGCCACCGACACCACCACGAGAATGCTGCCGCAGCCCGGGAACAGCTTCGCGCCCACCTGGTTCAGCGCGACGAGCGCGTCGGTGGCCTGCAGTTGCTGCGCGAGCCATGCGCCAAGGCCGATCATCCACGCGCCCGAGAGCGACGCACCCAGGAAGATCGCCGAGATCAGCTTCGTACGGCTCGTGTGCCTGGGCAGATAGCGCGAGTAGTCGGACACATAGGGCGCATAGGAAATGTTGTAGCTCGCGCCGATGGCGAACTGCGTGATGAACGCGACCCAGTTGAAGCCGAGATGCGCGCTCGCCGCATTGGCCGCAATCGCGGCGCTGGCGCCGCCCTTGCCCGCGCCAAAGATCAGCGCGAGCGTGACAAGCGCGTAGAGCGGCAGCGTCACGATCAGCGCCCACTTGAACGCCTTGTGCATGAGATCGTGGCCGAAGATCGCCAGCAGCCCGCCCGCGACCGCCGCGACGATGGCCACCAGCGCCGGGCTCAGGCCGAACACGTTTTTCAGCCCGCTCATGATGAGCGTGACGTTCACGACGTTAAAGCCGACGAATACGAACAGCGTCGCGAGCAGCGCGAGCGCCACGCCGCGATAGCCGAACTGCGCGCGCGACTGGATCATCTGCGGCAGGCCCATCTCCGGGCCCTGGGAGCCGTGGAACGCCATGAAGATGGTGCCGAACATGATGCCGAGCGCGCCGCCCAGCGTCGTCCAGCCGGCCGAGAGCCCCATGCTCGGGCCGACGAAGCCGATCGAGATGGTGAAGAAGTGGAAATTGCCGAGGAACCAGAACGGGCCCTGGCTGCTGAGCTTCGCGTGACGCTCGCTTTCGGGAATGTAGTCGATCGAATGGTTTTCGATTTCGAGGCCCGCATCGCCGGCCGCCGCGTGTGCGGCATGCTCATGTGCTGTCATACAACAAGTCTCCTGATTGTCCTGCTCTTCGACTGCTATTTTGCTGCGTCTCTTCCTGTGCTCTTCCTGCGAGGCGGCGGCGCGCGGGCCATGCTGCCCGCTCACGCCGCCTGCGCCAAGGGTGGCGCCGCTTCGCGTTGCGCTCAGCTGCGGCGCTTCACGCCCGGCAGCACGCAGAGCATTTCGAACGTGAGGTTCGCGCCCAGCAGCGCCGTGGTGCCGAACGGGTCATACGGCGGCGCGACTTCCACGAGATCCGCGCCGACGATGTCGACACCCCAGGTGCCGCGAATGATCTCGAGTGCTTGCGGCACGGTCAGGCCCGCAATCTCGGGCGTGCCGGTGCCGGGCGCGTAGGCCGGGTCGATCCCGTCGATATCGAAGCTCAGGTAGACCGGGCCGCCCTGCACGCGCGCGCGCACTTCTTCCATCAGCGGCTCGAGCGAGCGGTTCCAGCATTCCTCGGCCTGCACGACCTTGAAGCCCTGCTGGCGGCACCAGTCGAAGTCCTCGGCCTCGTAGCCCGTGCCGCGCAGACCGATCTGCACGACGCGGTTGCAATCGAGCAGCCCTTCTTCAACGGCGCGGCGAAACGGCGTGCCATGCGCGATTTTCTCGCCGAACATCGTGTCGTTGACGTCGGCGTGCGCGTCCACGTGGATCAGGCCCACGGGGCCGTACTTGCGGTGGATCGCGCGCAGGATCGGCAGCGTGATCGTGTGGTCGCCGCCCATCGAAATGGGGCGGCAACCGTGCTCGAGGATTGCGTCGTAGGCGTGTTCGATGCGCGTGATCGAATCGGCGAGATTGTAGGGGTTCGTCGCCACGTCGCCGATATCGGCCACTTGCAGCGAGTCGAACGGCGCCGCGCGCGTTGCCATGTTATAGGGACGCAGCAGCACGGATTCGGAGCGGATCTGGCGCGGGCCGAAGCGCGCGCCAGTGCGGTTCGAAGTGCCCAGATCGAACGGCACGCCCACGAAGCAGGCGTCGAGGCCCTTGGCGCTTTCGACCTGCGGCAGGCGCATCATCGTGGCGATACCGCCGCAGCGGGGCATGACGTTGCCACCCAGCGGTTGAAAATTCGGTTGGAAGAAATTGTCAGACATATCCGTGCTCCACGTTCTCATTCATTCCGCCGTATCATGCGAATCGGCTACAGGCGCAGTTTTAAGCATCCGTCAAGCAAAGATAAATAACGAATCCACACTGTTTACATTGGTATATTGCTATGTATCGATGAATCCACCGGAGAACCCATGCTCGGCAGCCTGACCGACCTCGACCTGCGCCTGTTGCGCGTCTTCGTGGCCGTAGTGGAAGCCGGCGGCGTGAGCGTCGCGCAAACGACGCTCAACGTCAGCCAGCCCACCATCAGCGCGCAGCTCTCGACGCTCGAGACACGCCTTGGCTACCGGCTGTGCGAGCGCGGGCGCAGCGGCTTTCGTCTGACTGAAAAGGGCGAGCGCATGTACGAGCTCGCGACCACGCTGCTCGCGGCCGCCGAGGAGTTCGCGCTCAAGGCGCGGCACCTCGATCGCAAGCTCGTGGGGACATTGGGGATTGGCCTGATCGGCCACACGCCGATCAGCCAGAATGCGCGCATCAGCGAGGCGATCGCGTCATTCAAGAGGCGTGACGAAGCGGTGCGTTTCTCGATTTCCGTGAAGTCGCCGGGCGAGCTCGAAGAGCAGCTGCTCAACGGGGACATTCAGATTGCCGTGGGCTATTTCTGGCATCGCGTGCCGACGCTCGAATACACGCCGCTCTTTGTCGAGCGGCAGATCGCCTATTGCGGGCGCGGCCATCCGCTGTTCAAGCGGGCGGGCAAGCTCGCCCCCGCCGAAGTGGCCGATCACGAATGGGTGTGGCGCACCTACCCGACGCCGGAGGCCCAGCATTCGACCACGGCGAACAAGGTGACCGCCCAGGCCGACAACATGGAGGCGGTATCGCTCCTGATCCTGTCCGGCCATCATCTGGGCTACCTGCCGCAGCAGTTCGCGGCGCCGCATGTGCGGCGCGGGCTACTGGCGGCACTGAACCCCAAGGAACTCACCTACGAGGTGACGTTTCACATGGTCACGCAAAAGCGCAGCAGCCACGACCCGATCGTGCAGGCGTTTCTGGAGGATTTGCGCAACGCGCATCCGCAAGAGGCGGCCGACGAGTCGTGACGACTCGTTGCGCTGGCAACTTCATGATCAGGCGACCGCGATTGCCTGACCCTGCTCGCGCGGCAAGCGCGGCTCGCGCCGCGCCGCCTGCCGCGCTTCTCACATCGCTCAGCCTTCGAACACGTGATGCAGCGGCGGCACCGAGCCGCCCTCGTTCACCTTGATCTCGAACACCTTGCGCGCGCGGGTAGCGGGCCGCACATCGGCGACATCGAGATAAAACTGGTTGTACCAGTCGCGCATCTGATAGAGCGGGCCGTCGCCTTCGCAGAGCAGCGGATTGTCGATGCGGGTCTTGCTGTCCCAGATCGCCACGTCCTCATAGAAAGCCGCCTGCGCCTGAGCCACATAGGCGCGTGCGATCTCCATGTTCTGCTCCTCGGAGAGACCCGGGATCTTCTTGACGATCACGCCATAGCGCAGCTCGAAGCTGTTCATGTCGATGGGCACATGGCAGTTCAGCAGGATCGAGTTGATCGGGTGGCCGCCGCTTGTCCCCGACATCTCCGTGATGTGATACGCCGGGCCGAAGTAGGTGGAGAGCGCGATCAGCTCGTCGTTGCCGAGCCGCGCGCTGCGGCCCACCAGCAACTGCGTAGCCTTGTGCTCTTCGAACAGATTCGCGAAGTAGTCCACCGGCGCGCCGTGCACGGTCGCGAAGTGCGCCATGTCCGAGATGTTGTCCACCAACTCGCGGCAGTTCGTGCCGATCACCATTTTGTCGACGACCCAGTCGGACCACTCATCCGACTCGCAGGCCGCGATCGGCGGAATCGCCACGCTCTCGGGCGGCTCGGCGCCCTCGGGGTCGTGCCAGACGAAGAGCAGCTTGTTTTGCACGCAAGTGCGCCATGCGCCGATCTTTGCTTTGGGTGGAATGCGCTTGCAGTAGGGAATGGATTGGCAATGGCCTTCGCCGTCCCACTGCCAGCCGTGGAATGGGCACACCAGTGTGTCGCCTTCCACGCGGCCCGTCGAGAGGTCGGCGCCCATGTGCGGGCAGTAGCCGTCCACCACGTGAATCTGGCCCGCCGAATCGGCGAAGGCGGCAAGGCGCCGGCCGAATACATTCAGCGTGTGCGGCTTGCCGTCCTGATAGTCGCTCGCGAGGCCGAGGCAATGCCAGCCACGGGCATAGCGCTGGGTGAGCGGCTGCGCTTCGATCTTGTATGGACGTGCGGACATTGAAGTTCTCCTTCTATCATTTGTGCCGGGGCGGTGCGCCGTGCGGCTTGGGCTTTGTTTGGTTCGGGATGCTTATGGGGGTGCCCCCCATTCGTTCTTTTAGAGCGCTTTTTAGCTTTCCGTTCCTAAGTTTTTTTCGCGGGTTATTGCGAATTGGCCTTAACTTGTTTTCGTGGCGGTCTATTAGCGTTGCCCCTGTGCGGGGCGGCACCTGTAGTGGTCAAGCCTCTTTGGACACCCACAAAGGGGGTTTTTCAATAAATCGATCTT
>NZ_SMRP01000061.1 GCF_004353915.1 Paraburkholderia silviterrae
CGCTGGCCGCGGCGGGCGCCGCTGCGCCCGGCGTGGCGACGCCCGGCGTAGCGACGCCCGCCGCAGGCGCTGGCCGCGAGCCGCACCCTTCGCTGATCGCGCGCCTCTCGCGACGCGAGCCACTCGCCATCGAGGGCCTGCCGCCCGCGCTCGCCGCGCTGGGCCCGGGCCAGGTACACGTCGTTTATGCCAGCGCCTCGCCGGCGCGCGACGCGCTGTTCTGGCAGACCGCCGCCGCCGCGCTCGAAGGCCCCGCGACGGTGCTCTCCACGCGCGACGGCGCGAGCATCGCGGCCACGCTGCGCGATCACGGCATCGACATCGACCGGCCCGGCGCGACCCATCACTGGGCCAACGTCTGCTCGCTCGTCCCGCTCGCGGACCGCGACGGCGCGCAGGTGCTGATCGAGGCGCTCGACGCCCTCGCCAACCAGTGCGCGGCGCCCGCGAGTCAGTTCTACATCGAAGGCGCGGAAGCCTTCTTCGCCTGGCACGACGCCGCCACGCTCGCGCGCCAGGGCGCGCAGCTCGCCAACTGGTGCGCCCAGCACCGCCACGGTGTGCTGCTGGTGGCCGAGCCGCCGGGCCTCGGCGACGAAGAGGCGCACCCCGAGCTCGCCGCCTTCCAGGCGCGCTTCGCCGGTGCCGCGCAGCTCCTGCAGACGCAAGGCCAGTTCCATTGGGAAGTGGCGTTCTGGCGCGCCGGCGAGACGGTGCTCGGCAGCCAGTCGCTGCCGCTGCGCTTCGCGGCGGTCGATCATCGGCTCATGGTCACGACCACGAGCGGCAGCGTCGAGCGCTCGATGGGCGTGGTGGGCCTGCTCGCGCCCGACGAGGGCCGCGTGATCATCTCGCGCGACGCCGTGCTCAACGAGCGCGTGCTGCCGCCCAGCTGGCAAGTGGTCGACGACAACGAAGCCGCGCTTGCCGCCGCACGCACTGCTGTCGCCGCCACCGTGGTCCTCGACTTCGGCGCGAGCCGCCAGCTCGAATCGCTCGCCGAGGAGGTCCACACGCTGCGGCTGCAATGCGGCAATGCGCTCAAGATCATCGTGCGCGAGGAAGCCGTGGCGATGCGCTACGAATCGCTGATGCTCAATCTCGGCGCGAACCGCGTGGTGCCGCGCCACACGACGCTCTCCCAGGTGGAGGCGATCGTCGAGAGCCTGCAGGGCCAGGTGTATTCGCGGCCCGTGCCCGCCGACTACCGCCAGGCGCTCGCCGGCGTGATGCACGGCGAGGAGACCGGCTACATCGGCGCAACGCGCTTCATCGAGCTCGTGAGCGCCGCCGTGGAGCGCAGCCGCGTGATCCAGCTGCCGAGCGTGCTGATCCGTCTCGCGCTGATGCCCGAAGTGGCCCACGTGGACGCGCTCAAGGCCTGCGTGCTGCGACGCGCGGGCGACATCATGACGGCGGCGGGCGACAGCCTCTACGTGTTCTTCTTCGCCTGCCGCCTCGGCGACGCCGACGCGGTGCTCCAGCGCGTGTTCGAGCGGGCGCTCGCTGAGCTGTTCCTCGGCGAGCAGCGCTGCGGCGATCCGAAATCGATCGCGGCGGTGCTCGATACGCTGACCGACGAAATCGAGGCGCAAACGCCGCCCGACTATTCGGGCTGGCTCGCGCTGAATGCACCGAGCGCACCGCACGCGCCCGCGGGCGAAGCAGCGGCGGCAGCACGCACGCCGGATGGAAGCGCCGACGGCGCCAGTGCAACCGCAAACGCTGCCGCCGCTACCGGCAACGGCGCCGCGCCGGACGCGCCCGAAGCCAGCGGCCTGCTGCCGACGCTCCCCGCATTCGCCGCCGCCTCGCTCGCGCCCAACGTGTGGCAATCGGACGGCAGCGAAGTGCCGCGCGCCGAGCCGCGCCCGGTATCGTTGCCGCTCAAAGCTCAGGGACGCCGTTGATATGAAGACCCCCTCGCTCACTGCGTTCGCGGCCCGGCGGAGGCTGAACGCGCCCCCACGCTCACTTCGTTCGCTGCCCCCCGAGGGGGCCGTCAGCCTCCTTGGGGCGGCCCGGCGGAGACTGACATGAACATCTTTCTCGGTTATTTCGTCTGGGGGCTGATTCTCGCCGCGCCGCTCTGGTGGCTCGCGTGGCGGCTGCGCCTTGGACGCTTCGTGCCCAACTGGGCCAAGCCCGTGCGCCAGCGGCCGCTCGAATTGCCGCCGCAGTTGGGCGCCCTCGTGATTCGCGGCAAGCGCCGCACCGATGTCGTGGTGCGCCGGCCTTCGTCCGTGCCCCCCGCTGCGGCCACCCCAGCCGTAGCGGCCAACCTTGCGGAGCCTCGCTCATGAGAACTGTCGCGATCGTCTCCGCCGTGGGCGGCGCGGGCCGCACGACGCTCACCGCCGCGCTCGCGAGCCTGCTTGCCGCGCGCTCGCACGCGGCGCTCGCTGTCGAATGCGATCCCCGCAACGTGCTGGCGCTGCATTTCGGCCTGCGCGAGAACGCGCGCGAAGGCCTCGTCACGAATCTGCGCGGGACGAATCCGTCCGACACGAACCCCGCCGGCGACGGCTGGGCCCGCGCCGCGCTGCAAAGCGACGACGGCGTGCTCGTGCTCCCCTGGGGCAGCGCGCCGCAAGAAGACGACGACGACGGCGCCGCCCACCTCGACGCCCACCGCGCCTGGCTGCGCGAGCGGCTTGCGCGCGTGGACCTGCCGGCCAATGGCATCGCGCTCATCGACACCGCGCCCTGGCCTTCGCCGCACGCGCGCCAGGCGATCGACGCCGCCGATCTCGTGCTCGGCGTGCTCACGCCCGACGCCACCACTTGCGCGACGCTGCCGCGTTTCACCGCGGCGCTCGCGCGCGCGGGCAAGCGCGCAGCGTTCGTCGCGAATGCGGTCGTCCCCGCGCGGCCGCTTCACACCGATCTCGTCGTGCTGCTGCGCGCACGCCTGGGTGCGGCCATGCTGCCGTATCTCGTGCACGCGGATACGGGCGTGCCCGCCGCGCTCGCGGGCGGCGCCAACTTCTGCCGCAGCGCACCCGCCTCGCAGGCGGCGCACGACCTGAACGGCATCGCCTCGTGGCTATCGCACTGGGCGACGAACACGCTCGCCGAAACGCCGGACAGCGTGCCCGAAGGCGCAACAGGGGCCGGCCGATGATGCGCGCGCAGGCGATCGGGCTATGGACGTCGTTCTGGACGCGGCTGCGCCGGGTGAGCGCGCGCGAATTGAGCGTCAGCGCCGACGCCGCATTCGCCCAATGGCTGCTGCGCCTGTTCTTCCGGCCGCCGCGCCCCGGCAAGCGCGACTGGCCCGCGCTCGCGTTCGCGGCGCTGGGCCGCGAGATCGCCGAGCAGCTCGACGTGGGCGACGAGCGCAGCAAGAGCGCGTGGCTCCTGCGCCTGTTCCTGCGTCCGCGCCGCGCACGCCGCCGCCTCGCCGCCGACCTGCGCAAGGTGCACACCGCTCCGCATCCGCACCGCATCGCGCTGCGCGTGTGGCTCGACAAGCGTCTCGAGCCCGTCTACCGGCGCGTCGCAAAGGGCCACGCGGCGCTCGCGGCACGGCTGCCCGCCGTCGACTGGGACGGCATCCGCGCGCGCCTCGAACGGGGCTCCGCCGCGCTCGACCGCGTGCCCTTCCTGCGCCAGTGCCTGCTGTGGCTCGCGTTCGCCGCAGCGGTCGCGATCTGCACGACACCGCTGCCGCTCGGCAGCCAGGTGCTGCTGTTCGTCCTCGTGTGGCTCATGGTCATGGTCGCGCGCCGCATCCCGGGGCATCTCGCCACCATGCTCATGGTGATGCTCTCGATTCTCATGACGGGCCGTTACGTCTGGTGGCGCAGCACCCAGACGCTGCATCTGGCGAGCCCCGCCGAGGCCATCGTGGGCTACGTGCTGTTCGCGGCCGAGCTCTATACGTGGGTCGTGCTCGTGTTCGGCTACGTGCAGACAGCGTGGCCGCTGCGCCGCAAGCCGAGCGCGCTGCCCGACGATCCCGCCGACTGGCCGACGGTCGACATCTACATTCCGACCTATAACGAACCGCTTTCGGTCGTGCGTCCGACCGTATTCGCGGCGAGCACGATCGACTGGCCGCGCGACAAACTGCGCGTGTACCTCCTCGACGACGGCGACCGCGACGAATTCCGCGACTTCGCCGCGCTTGTGGGCGTGGGCTATATCCGCCGCGAAGAGCACACGCACGCCAAGGCCGGCAACATCAATCACGCGCTGCCGCTCACCGAGGGCGAGCTGATCGCCATCTTCGACTGCGATCACATCCCCACGCGCTCGTTCCTGCAGACCACGGTGGGCACGTTCCTCGCCGACCCGAAATGCGCGGTGGTGCAGACGCCGCACCACTTCTTCTCGCCCGATCCGTTCGAGCGCAACTTCGACACGTTCCATCGCGTGCCCAACGAAGGCAGCCTCTTCTACGGCCTGATCCAGGACGGCAACGACTTCTGGGACGCCACCTTCTTCTGCGGCTCGTGCGCGATCATCAAGCGCAAGCCGCTCGAGTCGATCGGCGGGATTGCCGTGGAGACCGTCACGGAAGATGCGCATACCTCGCTGCGCCTGCACCGCCAGGGCTACACCTCGGCGTACCTGCGCACCGTGCAGGCCGCGGGCCTCGCGACCGAGAGCCTCGCGGGGCATATCGGCCAGCGCATCCGCTGGGCGCGCGGCATGACGCAGATCTTCCGCGTCGACAACCCGTGGTTCGGCAAAGGGCTCTCGTTCTTCCAGCGCCTGTGCTACAGCAACGCCATGCTGCACTTCTTCTACGGCATCCCACGCCTGATCTTCCTCGTGATGCCGTGCGCGTTCCTGTTTTTCGGACTGCACGTGATCAACACGGCTGCCCCCGTGATCCTCGCCTACGTGCTGCCCTACCTGCTGATCTCCGCCATCGCCAACTCGCGCATCCAGGGCCACTATCGCCATTCGTTCTGGGCTGAAGCCTACGAGAGCGTGCTCGCCTGGTATATCGTGCTGCCAACCACGATGGCGTTCATCAATCCGAAGCTCGGCAAGTTCAACGTGACTTCCAAGGGCGGCCACATCGAGCGCGACTATCTCGACTGGACCATTTCCACGCCCTATCTCGTGCTGCTCGGCCTCAACGCGATCGGCATGCTGGCTGGCATCGGGCGGCTCACGATCTGGCAGAGCGATGAGCCCGCCACGGTGTTCATGAACCTGTTCTGGGCCTTCGTGAACCTCACGGTGCTCGGCCTTGCCGTGGGCGTGGCGAAGGAAGCGCGCCAGGTGCGCGTCGCGCACCGCATCCCGCTGCGCGTGCCCGCCATGCTCACGCTGCCCGACGGCCGCACGCTCGCCTGCAAAACCGAGAACTATTCGATGGGGGGCCTCGGCCTTGTGCTACCGCCCGAAGCCGGCGCGGAAAAACTCGCGCCCGGTGAGCGCGTGAGCGTGTGCCTCTCGCGCGGCACGCTCGAGCACGACTTCCCGGCCGTGGTCGCGCGCCTGGCCGACGCTCACCTGGGCGTACGCTTCGAAGACCTGACGATCGAGCGCGAGCGGCGGCTCGTCGAGTGCACCTTCGGCCGCGCCGACGCCTGGCTCGAATGGGAAGACGTGCCACGCGAGGACGCCCCGCTCAACGGACTCGTCGAACTCATCACGCTGAGCTGGCAGGGCTACCTGCGTCTCGCCGATGCGTTCTTCGACGCGCTCGAGAACCTCTTCACGCGGCGCCGGCCCGAGCGGGGCAACCCGGCGCGCCAGCCGTGAGCGATACGACGCAGATACGACGCAGCGACAACACGGCGACCAACACGGCGACCAACACGGCTACCAAGCAGGGCGCGACGCACACACCATGCTCGCACGCCATAACGACACGGAATTCACGCTGGAACGCGACTGAACATGGGCCTCTGGAATCTCTACTTCTTAGCCAAGCTGTACCTCTTCTCGGTCGGCAAGCTCACGGCGGACTGGCTGCTGAACATCCTGTTCGCGTTCGCGCTGCTCATGCCGGTGAAGCCGCGCTGGCTACGCATCGTGCGCAACGTGCTGGCGATCGTCGCGGGCATCGCGCTCGTCTATCACGAGTCGGGCATGCCGCCCATCGAGCGCGCGATCTCGCAGATCCCCGTGCTGTTCACCTTCCAGGCCTCGTACATGCTGGAACTGATCGGGCGCGTGGTGTCTTTGTCGATGATCGTGAGCGCGGCGCTCGCCCTGCTGCTCTACTTCCTGATCAATCGCTGGATCCGCGTGACGACCCTCGTGCTGATCGCGCTCGTCGCAGTGCCGCTGTGGCAGGGCGCGGGCACGCTGATCGCGAACGCCACCACCGCGCTCGCCCAGAACGGCGACCAGGGCGACAACGCCAGCGGCAACGAACCGCGCAACGATCAGGTGGGCGACTACGACCAGCAGCTCGCCGCGTTCCGCGCCAACGAGGAAGGCCGCCACGTGAACTTCTCGCCGCTCACGAGCGACGCCAGCGCGCAGTTCGACATCATCGTGGTGCATATCTGCTCGCTCTCGTGGGACGATATGGACGTCGTGAAAATGCGTAACAACCCGCTCTTTTCGCGCTTCGACTATATCTTCACGAACTTCAGCTCCGGCGCGAGCTATAGCGGCCCGGCGGCCATCCGCGTGCTGCGCGCGACCTGCGGACAAGAGCCGCACAAGGCGCTCTACGACCCGGCGCCGCCCGAATGCCATCTGTTCGCGCAGCTCGCGCAGGCGGGCTACGCGCCGAACGCGCTGCTCAACCACAACGGCCGCTTCGACGACTTCCGCGGCACCGTGCTCAAGGAAATCGGCTTGCCGGGCGTGACGATCCCCCCGAACGACGGCCTGCCCGTGGTCATGAAGGAGTTCGACGGCTCGCCGCTCGTGGGCGACTACGACGTGCTTTCGCGCTGGTACAAGCAGCGCGTCGCCGCCGGCGGCGGCCCGGTCGCGCTCTACTACAACACCGTGACGATGCACGACGGCAACCGCCTGCCCGGCGTCAACGCCAATCTCACGAGCTTGCGCTCCTATCCGATCCGCCTGCAGTCGCTGCTCGGCGACGTCGACAAGCTGATCGACCTGGTCGCGCAGTCGGGCCGCAAGGCCGTGATCGTGTTCGTGCCCGAGCATGGCGCGGCGCTGCGCGGCGAAGACAACCAGATCGCGGGCATGCGCGAGATCCCCACGCCGAACATCGTGCACGTGCCGGTGGGCGTGAAAGTGGTGGGCCTGCGCGCGGGCACGGAGCACGCGGGCGGGCCGGTCACGATCGATACGCCCACGAGCTATCTCGCGCTCGCGCAACTGCTCTCGAACCTCGTCGCGAGCAGCCCGTTCCTGCCGGGCGCCCAGCCGCTCGCGCAATACGCGACGAACCTGCCGCAAACGCGCATGGTGGGCGAGAACGAGGGCACCGTGATGATGACCACGCCCACGGGCTACATGATCCACACGCCGGACGGCGTGTGGGTGCAAGGAGGCAAGTAAATGGCGCTGGGACGCTGGCTGAACGGGCGGCGCGCGCGCAACGTGGCGCGCCTGCCTGGCGATATCGACGCGCTCGCGCGACTCGTCGAGGGCGTGGACGCCGAGCGCTATTTCGACGTGCAGGCCGAGGACACCTGGCAGGAGGCCGCCGGGCGCTGGCCGCTCGTCGCGCAGCTGCTCGAGCTCAAGGCGGAGCCGCGCGAGTAGCCGCGGCGCGTGCCGTGGTGCCAGCGGGGCCAGAGGCGCTAGACACGCTCGGCATAGACCGTGCGCTCGATCGGCATGCAGGTGAGCGGGCGGCCAGTGGGTGCGATGTATCGGCGCGCGAGCGCATCGGGTTCGGGCTGCTCGATCGCACGCCAGCCGTAAGGCGCGAGAAACGCGCGCACCGCTTCGGGATCGAGACCGAAGCGCCAGATTGCCTGCCGCGAGACGAAGCGCTCATACAGCGCCTCCTGGCCGGGCGGCACACGCCCTTCGAGAAAGTCCTGGCTCACGTACGTGAAAGCGAGACGGCTACCGGGCGCGGCCCGCGCCAGCATTTCGAGCGTGCCGCGCACGGTCGCCTCATCGAGATATTGCGTGACGCCCTCCCAGACGAAGAAGGTGCGCCGGTTGCGCGTATAGCCTTGCGCGGCCAGCACGGCATCGAGCGCGAGATGCTCGAAGTCGACCGCCACGAGCCGCGCGAATGACGGTATCGCGCCGAAGCGCTTCGCGAGGCGCTTGCGCTTGGCCGCGATATTGACCGGTTGATCCAGCTCCCATGCATGCACGGGGGTGCCGTGCAGCAGCCGGTAGGCACGCGTATCGAAGCCCGCGCCGAGGTTCACGAACGCTTCCATCTGCGGGAGCGCTTCGAGCAGCTTTTCGTCGATATAGCGCTTGCGGCATAGCATGCCGCCCCACAGGCCCGGATACTTGCGCTCGGCCATCGCAGCCATGTGCGCCGCCGTGCGCGGGCCCATCAGCGCAATGAGCCAGCGCGCGGGCGCGGGCAGCAGCGCGGCGGCGAGATCGTCTTCGACGATGCGCCGATGAGGCGCGAGCCGTTGCTCGACGGCTACCAGCGCCATGGAGCCCACGCCGGTTTGCGCGGCCTCGCGCATCATTTCGGCATGTCAGTCTTTGGGGCCGCCTGGCTCGATCTTTCAGGCATCCATCCCACCCCGCACGCGCCGCCGCCCTTGCACGCGCGCCACCGAGTCGAACAACGCCTGCGCGCGGGCCAGCTCATCCAGTGCGAAGTCGAGGCGCGACTGGGCCTCACCGCAGGCTAGCGTGCGGTCTGAGGCATCGGCTTCGTCGTGCACAGCGCGCACGGCGCGGAATGCCTGATCGACGTTGCGGCTGGCCTCAAGAAAGCCTCGGGCGGCCTCGGCCTCGCTTGAACGGATGTAGATCGCCATGGATGAGTTCCATTGTTAATTGCGTCCAGTCTGCGCCGTGCAACAAGTCCCCTTGGGGGATGCCGCACAGCAAATCCCCGTGAGGGATGCCGCGAAGCAAATCCCCCTGCACCCCGAGAGTGCTCCCCTTCGATGACGCTCCGAATGACACGCCCCTGGCTCGGGAACCACCGCTTCGCCTCGCGGGCGCCATGCACTCCGCCGGCGCCATATCGAAGAGGTCGCGCGCAAAGAGCTCGCGCGTGGCGCCGCGCGCCAGCAGCGCCGGCGCCTCACCGCGGCGGCTGCGCGCCATCTCGGCATAGGCGTCGAAGTCGGTGTCGCGCGAGATCGAGCGCATCGCGGCAAGGTCGCGCGCCTTCGCCAGCAGGTCGAAGAGATCGCTCGTCACGCCGCGCGCATGCTGCGCCGGCGCTTCGCTGCGCAGACGCTTCGTGAGTTCCAGATATGCCTCGAAATCGGCATTGCGCGCCGCCTCGTGAAGCGCCGCCATATCGCGCGCCTTCACGCGCGCGGGCTGGGCAAGGCGCACGAAATACGGCGCCTCGAGCTCCACGCCGAACGCGACGGGATACCCCCCGGCGCCGAATTCCGCGCCCGCCTTTGGCGCCGCGCGCTCGACGCGGTCCACCACCACCGTGCCTTGCGACGCACACGGAGCCTTTGCCGTGCTCACGCTGCGCAGGCGCTCGGGCTGCACGCGCAGGCTGCTGCCGATGCTGAGCTCCGTGGGCGACGCGCACACGAGCGCGTAGTGATGATCGCGCGGCTTGCCCGAAGGAAAGCGCGTGCGGCTCGTGACGAACACATGCTGCGGCAGTGGCCGCACCTGGCCGCTCGCGTCCACCCACGCGTTCCAGACGAGCGCGTCCTCGCGCTTGACGTCGGCAACTCGCGGACGGCTGGCCGCCGGCGAGAACAGCGCGAGGAGCGAGCCCGTGCGCAGTGCAGCAACCTGCGCACTGCTGCCGAGCGACTGATTGATGCCCCACAGAAACCGCCCGCCCCCCAACCGACGCTCCCACTCCTTGCGAAGGACGATCGTGGGGAGATCTTCTCCCGTCTCCGATCCGATCCTGGACCAGCAAAACGTGGGCGGTAGGTGTTTCAGTGCCATCGACTTCCTCGGAATGCAGCGCGCCCGCCAACCCGGCGAGCAATTCAATAATCGTTACTGTATAGGTATAATGCATGACATGGAAGCCCCAGACACTGAATTTCCCGTGCAGGAACTGTTGCGCCAGCTATCGGCCGATGCACGCTCGTCCAGCGAGATTGCGCGGCTTTCCGGGGTCAGCCAGCCAACGGTATCGCGGCTTCGGCTGTCGAACGGTCGCCGGCTGCGTCGGAGTGCGTCATTCAATAAGCTATGCAGTTTCTACGGCGTGAAGCCCGCCTCGCGGCACGCGGCCGCCTATAACGAGTTGCTGCGCAACGCCATCGTCGACGTGTGGGACGGCTCGGAGGAGCACGGCCGCGCGTTGCTCGTCGTGATCAAGGGATTGAAGGAGTTGAGAGAACGGCCCGGATAAGCGCAGCCGTTCCGGTCATCGCCGTGGATGGCGGAACGTGAGGTAACCGGATTTGGGACCGGGTACAGCGCGATGGGTCCCAATTGATGAGCGCCAACCGGCTAAAAAGCGCGCTGGATGGGGTTTGAGAGGCTTCTATGGGCCTTGCAGGGCGTCGGAGCGCGCGGTAAGCCCGTTTTCAGGGTGAAAAATCCCATAAGCGGTTACCTTTCGCCGCGCACGGGCCGTTGCACAACGAGACCAACCTTTTCGCGACGCTCGTCTATAAACAAGACGGCAACACGCAACACGGCGCACCCGTAACACTTCGTTTGCTTCCTGGCCCCTATGAACTCAACGCCGGTCGACAATACCCGCGCCACGCTGCGCGGCCAGTGCCTGTGCGGCGCCGTGCGCTACCGCGTCGCGAACGCATTCGGCTATGCCTTCAATTGCCATTGCTCGCAATGCCGCCGCGCCACGGGCTCGGCGTTCAAGCCGTTCGCGGGCATCGAGCGCGCGAGCCTGCGCCTCGAACAAGGCGAGGGCGATCTGCTCGTCTACGGCGATCCGGGCGCCGCGCACGACGTTCATTGCCGCCACTGTGGCTCGCTGCTGTATTCCGTGGTTCGCGAAGGGGCGTTCGCCCATGTGACGATGGGGACGCTCATCGACATGCCGTCCATCCGCCCCGAAGGGCACATCTTTGTCGGCTCCAAGGCACCCTGGCACGAGATTGCCGATACGCTGCCGCAGTACGCCGAATTACCGCCATAACGCGCCGGAGTGTGCAAGACGGTCAACGCAGACGGGTGTTTAGGCGTTCTTCTTGATATTGCGGCGCACTGCAATCGGCACAGCGGGGATCGATCGCAGCGCGTCTCGTGCACCCAGGCGTCACTTCGGCGCAATTCCAGGCAGCGCGTCCGTTTTATCTGGCGATATAAAACGCGCGAACCATCGTCCTGGAATCGCGTCTAATCACGCTCGTGGAAAGCCGCGAAGCGCTAAAAACGCCACTTTGAAGACCTTTCAATTACGTTTCGACCCCGGGCAACCCCGCCAGGTGCGCCGAAGCGACGATTACGGTTGCCTCACGTGGCGGAACGCACTACCATACGCGATCTTTCTGCATTGCACGAAAATCCAGGCCGCCACGCCAATGTGCGTTTGGCGCTCGCTCGGCGGGACCGGCACGCGCCCCCGCCCATTCCCCTGCAATTTTTCGTCATCGCCGGACGCCACGCCGCTGGCGCGTGACCCTTTTTTGCCCTCGTTGGGCAATTCCTTTCGAGGAGATTGTATTGACAAGCCATGACCGGGAAGACGCGCTGCCCTCGTCTGCCCGCCCCGCCCGCCGCGCAGCCAAGGACAAGACCGGCGATACGACTCAGATGGACGGTGGCTCGCAACTCGAAAAGCGCCAGCATCAAATGCGCGCGCTCATCAAGCTCGGCCGCGAACGCGGCTACCTGACCCACGCCGACATCAACGACCACCTGCCCGACAACTTCGCGCAGACGGCTGCACTGGAAACCATCGTTGCCACGTTCAACGACATGGGCGTGCAGGTCTACGAGCAGGCGCCCGACGCCGACACGCTGCTGCTGAACGAAGACGCGCGCGCAGACTCGCAGGCTGACGACGAAGCCGACGAGGAAGTCGAAGTCGCGCTCTCGACGGTCGACTCGGAATTCGGCCGCACGACCGACCCCGTGCGCATGTATATGCGCGAAATGGGTTCGAGCGAGCTGCTCACGCGCGCCGGCGAAATCGAAGTCGCCAAGCGCATCGAAGACGGCCTCCAGGAAATGATCCAGGCAATCGCGGCTTGCCCGTCGATCGTCGCGACGATTCTCGCCGACGCCGACCGCGTCGCGGCCGAGGAAATGCGCATCGACGAGCTCGTCGACGGCATCGGCAGCGATGAAGCCGCGCAGGAGCCCGCCGCGGCCGACGCCGACGCGGACGAAGAGATCGAAGCGCAGGCCTCGGACGAAGAAGAGTCGGACGACGCGGACGGCGACGACGACGACGCCGACAACAGCAAGGCCAACGAAGCCTTGCTCGCGCAGCTGAAGGCCGACAGCCTGGCGATCTTTGCACGCGTGCGCACGCTTTTCGAACAGATGGCTTGCACGACGGATGCCAACGCGCGCGCGTCAGCCGCCGAAATGCAGATCTGCGCGGACATCCAGCGCGAGCTCGCACCGATCCGCTTCACGGCCCGTACCATCGACCGTCTGTGCACGCTGCTGCACGAGCAGGTTGCGCAGATCCGCGCGATCGAGCGCAACGTGCTGGCGATCGTCGTGGATCGCTGCGGCATGCCGCGCGAAGCCTTCGTCGAGCAGTTCCCGGGCCACGAGACGGACCTCGATTGGGGCGTGCGCGCCGCCGCTGCCTCGAGCAAGTACGGCCCCTCCATCGAGCGCAGCCTGCCGGCCATCCATGCCGAACAGCGCAAGCTCGCCGAGATCGAAGCGGCCGCATCGCTGTCCCTGCAGCAGATCAAGGCAATCAACCGCCGCATGACCGCCGCCGAAGCGAAGATGCGTCAGGCGAAGGGCGAGATGGTCAAGGCCAACCTGCGTCTCGTGATCTCGATCGCGAAGAAGTACGTGAACCGCGGCATGCAGTTCCTCGATCTGATCCAGGAAGGCAACATCGGCCTGATGAAGGCCGTGGACAAGTTCGAATATCGCCGCGGCTGGAAGTTCTCGACGTACGCCACGTGGTGGGTGCGCCAGGCCGTGACGCGTGCGCTCGCCGACCAGGCGCGCACGATCCGCGTGCCGGTGCACATGATCGAAACGATCAACAAGCTGAACCGCATCTCGCGCGAGATTTTGCAGCAGACCGGCATGGAAGCGCATCCGGCCGATCTCGCCGCGCGCATGGGCATGACCGAAGAGAAGGTGCGGGGCATCCTCAAGATCGCCAAGCAGCCTGTCTCGCTCGAAAGCCCGGTGGGCGACGATGGCGACGCGACGCTCGGCGACATGATCGAAGACGCGGGCTCCGCATCGCCCGCCGATGCGGCGATCCACGCGAACATGCGCGCCGCGATCGATGAGGCGCTCAAGGCGCTCTCGCCGCGTGAGGCGAAGGTGCTGCGCATGCGCTATGGCATCGACACGACCTCGGATCACACGCTCGAGGAAGTGGGCAAGCAGTTCGACGTCACGCGCGAGCGTATCCGCCAGATCGAAAGCAAGGCGATGCGCAAGCTCATGCACCCGAGCCGCGCCGACAAGCTGCGTCCGTTCCTGGAGCGCTAAGTGGTTTATCGCTGAGATTTGGCGATAAAATGAAAAAAGCCCGTCACTTGCGTGACGGGCTTTTTGTTTTGTCGGTTCCCCGGAATATCGAAATGCAACCTGTCCTGCAAGAGGCCGCGTGAGATGACTGCACGAAAAACCACTTCCGGTTCACCGGGACAACTGCTGCAACTGAAGATCGAGCTGGCGAGAATCAAGCCGCTGATCTGGCGGCGAGTTCTGGTACCAGAGACGATCACGCTCGCCAAATTACACCGCGTGATACAAGCCGCGATGGGCTGGCTCGACTACCATCTGCATGAGTTCGAAATCGCCGGAGAGCACTATGGCGTCCCCGATCCGGAGTTCGACGACAAATCGGTGGTCTCCGAAGTAAGAGTGAAGCTGGGCAAATGCCTGGGCGGCGCCGCTTCATTGCGATACGTCTACGACTTCGGCGACGACTGGGAGCACAAGATCAAGGTGGAATAAGTCTTGCCGGCAGCTGCCTGCCCGACTCCCGTATACCTCGGTGGCGCCAATGCCTGCCCGCCCGAAGATGTAGGTGGCCCATATGGCTACGCTGGTTTCCTCGAGGCGATTGCCGACTCCGCCCACCCGGAGCACGAACGCATGATCAGCTGGTACGGAGGAACATTCGACCCCGCCGCAATCGACCACGATCTCATTCAGGCATGCCTTGAACGCATCAAGCTCTGAGCGCCAGGACGGCAGTCGTTGGACGGATACGCGGATACTGAAAACCGCACGAGATCTGCTTGCGTGGTTGCAAGTGGATCTAGAAATCTCTCCGGCAGAGGTATCGTTTCAGCCGCGTAAACGCCAGAACCCCGGTGCTCTTTCGGAGCCACCGGGGTTCTGGACG
>NZ_SMRP01000062.1 GCF_004353915.1 Paraburkholderia silviterrae
CATGGCGTCCTAGTGCGTATGGGAATACAGGTCGTCAAGATGAAGTGTGCTTTGGGGCAGAACAGGCAGCGTGGCCGAAACGTTGTCCGGTCCGACAAAAGTAAACGACGCCGCCTTGATGGTGTATGCGCCGGGGCAATGGAACGTGATATTGCCGTTCTCGATGACGACCGATGCCCCGCCGCTGTTGAGCGTGATTTTCGACTTGGCCGACACCTGAACGTCCGCGCTTTCGCTCGCGACGCGCAACTGCTTCTGTGCGAAGAGGTCCATCTCGTCCGTGAGCGCCGCCATCATGACCTTCCCCCTCGCCGCGACAAAACTCAGCCCGAGCTTGTGCGCGCACAGCGAGATCAGTTCACCCGCCACCATGCGCAGCCGCTTCGCGATACTGACGTCCATGTTCTGGCCCGCAGTGACGATCAGGTTCTCGCCCGCCGAGTGCTGGGTCGATCGAGGTGTGACAAACGCCATGCCGCCCGGGGCGCTCGCGAGCAGCCCCGCATCGCGGAGCTGGTTCAGCCCGTCGAGGAGCGCCGCCTGCGTAGCGCGGTCGGCAGGATCGGCGCCCGCCTGCGTCGTCGCCGCAGCGAGATCCGTTACGCGCTGCAGCGCCGCCTTGAGCTGCGCGACGGCGGCGGGCATTTCGAGTTGAGGCGTATCGGCTCCCGCCGCCGCGTCCGCCGAGAGGAACAACCCTTTCGCCGCGCGCATCGTCCCCCACGCCTGGCTGGTGATTTCGTACCCCTCCCCGCGCTTGAGCTTTTTACTGTTGAGCAGGTAGCCCTGGTTCATCGCCGTCTGGCTGTAGACCGTCGCAATGCGTGCGCTTTCCTTGCCCTGGAGGTCGTTGAACACGATCTCCGCGCCGCGCAGCGGCGAGCGCCAGATCGCATAGCTAAACATCGCGTTGGCGCCATGGACGACGTCCGGGTGCGAATAGTCGTGCAGGGCGCCGGATATATGGAGACGGTCTACGTCGTTGTGGGCCGCTTCGAGCAGAACCTCGGTCGTCGGGAGCAGCGGCGAGTGGAAGCTCCCCTGATACGACGAGGACGGACGCAGCAGGCGCAGCTTCAGAACTTGTCTGTCGGTATTGTCCGGGCCTTGCAGAAATTTGGGCAAGACCGGATAGCGACCGTATTCGTCCAGGCACGCATAGGGCGCGGAATCAAACGTCGTGACGACACCGACGACAGGACCGTTCAGAAATCTCCAGTCCTGCTCGAACACGAACCTGGGCCGGTACACGAGGTGCGCGGGCATCGCCTTGAAGCGGGCAAACGCCGGCTTCGTGCGGCTGCCTTTCATGACCATCGAGGTGATCACGAAGCCATATTCCGCGCTCGCCAGCTTCGTGTTGGTCAGCTTCATGACCACGCCCGGCGCGACGCCCTTCGCGTTGGTCGTGCCCGAGAGCGTCGCCTGCCGCGCGATCTGCTCGTCGCGCCGCGTCTGCGCGAGCGCCTCGCCCTGCTGCTGCGTGAGGTGGAACTCCTCGCTGCGATTGATCTGGCCGAATACCGAGCGGTCCCCGGTTTCGCTGGAAACGTTCGCCGTCGCCCGTAACGGATCCTCGGGCATGCGATAGTTGCGCTCCCACAGTTCGATCGTGGCCGGTACCAGCGTGCGTGCCTCCTTGACCGACAGCGCCGCTTCGTGCCAGTTGCCGTTGAGGCCGGAGTCGGGCATCAGCGGTACGTCAATCGAGCGCACATAGGCGCGCGGATTGTCCGCGAACACGATGGTGTCGAGCTGTCCCTGCTTGCCGCGTCCCTGCCTGTAGAACCAGAAGATGCCTTTGCGACGGCAATGACGCGCGATGAAGTTCCAGACGGACTCTTCATACATCACCACCTGCT
Source organism: Paraburkholderia silviterrae (assembly GCF_004353915.1). Taxonomy (GTDB): domain Bacteria; phylum Pseudomonadota; class Gammaproteobacteria; order Burkholderiales; family Burkholderiaceae; genus Paraburkholderia; species Paraburkholderia silviterrae. The sequence continues at coordinate 1,863 of NZ_SMRP01000062.1, forward strand.
CCAACTTCTCCTGCGCACCTTCCATGTTGAATTCGACGTCGAATGCGTCGAAGTTCTTCCGGTCGACCACCAGCTCCGTGATGATCTCCTGCAGCGTCATGTCGCGAAATACTCTCGACCCGTGCACGCGCTTGAGCAGTGCGGCAAACCGCGGTTCGATGCGCAGTCGGTAAGCGGCCTCGTCACGGCTCGTACGGATGTGCTTCCAGCGCGTGACGACGCCATTGAATGTGGCCGCCGCGTGGTCTACGGGATCGATGTAGTTGACCGACGGCACGGCCACCCGTTCGTCAATCTGCAACCCGGCGCGCCGCCCGACACAGAGCTCGCCAGTGATATTCAGCCGTGGCGACGTGACCGTGACGTCAACGCAATAGTCCCTGCAGAACCCCGCACGCACCTTGAACTTGAGTACGTCAAGCGGGAGGTCGAGTGTGCCGATCCAGAGACGCAGATGCTGGGTAAGGCGCGCGCTCGGGTGACGCAGTGCATCTGCAAGGGTTTGGGTCACAGCGTTCATACGTCATCCTTGTCCTGTTTGATTGGACGATGCCAATATGTTGCGCAAGCAACTTTTAGCGGACGAGAATAGACGCCATAACTGGAGCAAGTCGAAGAATTCGAATCAAAATTGTCAGAATCCTCAACAAAATCGCAGAAAGCCACATAAATCGGACTTTACTCATGTCCCATTGGCGCACTTATGCGATAGGGGCTTTTGCTCACCACAAAAATATGCAGAACGAGTACAAGCGAGTGACCTGGGCACGCGATGTGCGGCTCGCTCGAGGTATGGGCAGCACATCTCGACAATTTCAACCCGCTATTCCTGCAAGCATCGCGCACCCGTTTGCCAGGTGTTTGCGCTGAAAGGTGCAAACAACGCCACAGACCTATAATTGGTGATCTACGTCGAAAAGGACTTCCGCATGTACATCGCCATGAATCGCTTCAAGGTCGCACTGGGTTCGGAGACCGCGTTCGAAGACGTCTGGAAGAACCGCGACACGCATCTGAAAGAAGTGCCCGGCTTCGTCGAGTTTCATCTGCTCAAAGGCCCGCAGCGCGAAGACCACGTGCTCTACGCGAGCCACACGATCTGGGCCAGCCACGACGCGTTCGAAGCGTGGACGCGCTCCGACGCCTTTCGCGCCGCCCACCGCAACGCCGGCAATGCGGGCAATGCCAGCCAGAGCCGCCCGACCTATCTAAGCCATCCCGAGTTCGAAGGCTTCGAAGTGGTGCAGACCGTCAAATGACGCCCGGCCGGGCGCGCGAGGGCCCATGAGAAAGAAGACAGCGAGCCGCATTGCCGAAGGCCAGCCGTTCCCGTTTGGCGCCACCTGGACCGGAAGCGGCGTGAATTTCGCGCTGTTCTCGGCAAACGCCACCCGGGTCGAGTTGTGTCTGTTCGATCAGACCGGTCTGCGCGAAATGGAGCGCATCGTGCTGCCCGAGTACACCGACGAGGTCTGGCACGTCTTCCTGCCCGACCTCGCCCCGGGCACGATCTATGGCTACCGCGTGCACGGGCCGTACGAGCCGCAGGCGGGGCATCGCTTCAATCCGCACAAGCTGCTGCTCGACCCGTATGCGAAGGCGCACGTGGGCGCGCTCAAGTGGCATCCCGCCGTGTTCGGCTACACGCTCGGCAGCCCCGACGCCGACCTTTCCTTCGACACGCGCGACAGCGTGCGCTACGTGCCGCGCTGCCGCGTGGTCGACCAGACCTTCAGCTGGCACCACCCCTTGCGCGAGCGCGTGCCGCGCGAACGCGCGATCCTCTACGAAGCGCACGTGCGCGGCTACACCCTGCGCCATCCTGAGGTGCCCGAGGAAGAGCGCGGCACCTTCGCGGGCATGGCGCATTCGAAGGTGCTCGAGTATATTCGCGGCCTCGGTGTGACCTCCGTCGAGCTCATGCCCGTGCATACCTTCCTGAACGACGCGCATCTGCTCGAGCGCGGCCTGACCAACTACTGGGGCTACAACACCATCGGCTTCTTCGCGCCCGATCCGCGCTATTCGGTGGGGGCGCAGGGCTCGATCGACGAGTTCAAGAACATGGTGGATCACTTCCACTACGCGGGCCTCGAAGTGATCCTCGACGTGGTCTACAACCACACCGCCGAAGGCAGCGAGCTCGGCCCCACGCTCTCGTTTCGCGGCATCGACAACGCCTCGTACTACCGGCTCGTGGCCGATAACCCGCGCTATCACGTCAACGACACGGGCACGGGCAACACGCTCAATCTCTCGCATCCGCGCGTGCTGCAGATGGTCACCGACAGCCTGCGCTACTGGGTGCTCGAAATGGGCGTGGACGGCTTTCGCTTCGACCTCGCGACGATCCTCGGGCGCGAGCCCTACGGCTTCGACGAAGGCGGCGGCTTTCTCGACAGTTGCCGCCAGGATCCGATCCTTGCGAGCGTCAAGCTGATTGCCGAGCCGTGGGACTGCGGACCGGGCGGCTATCAGGTCGGCGGCTTTCCGCCTGGCTGGGCCGAATGGAACGACCGCTTTCGCGACTCCGTGCGCGGCTGGTGGAAGGGCGACGAGGCACAAGCCGCCGACCTCGCCACGCGCCTCGCCGCCTCGGGCGACCGCTTCAACCGGCGCGGGCGCAAGCCGTGGTCGAGCGTGAACTTCGTCACCGCGCACGACGGCTTCACGCTGCACGACCTGGTCTCGTACAACGAACGCCACAACGAGGCCAATGGCGAGGACAACCGCGACGGCCACGCCGACAATCTTTCGTGGAACTGCGGCGCCGAAGGCCCGACCGACGACGCACAGATCCGCGCGCTGCGCGAGCGTCAGAAGCGCAACTTCCTCGCGACGCTGCTGCTCTCGCAGGGCACGCCCATGCTGCTCGCGGGCGACGAATTCGGCCGCACGCAGCATGGCAACAACAACGCGTATTGCCAGGACAACGCGATCAGCTGGGTGGACTGGGAAGGCATCGACGATGACGGCCGCGCGCTCGCCGAGTTCGTGCGCAAGCTCACGGCGCTGCGCCACGCGCTGCCGGTGCTGCGGCGCAACCGCTTTCTGACCCGCGAGCACAACGCCGCGCTCGACGTCACCGACGTCGAATGGCTCACGCCCGCGGGCGTGCCGCTCACCGTCGAGCAATGGGACGACGCGCAGATGCGATGCTTCGGTATGCTGATCGATGGCCGATCGCAAACGAGCGGCATCATGCGGCTCGCCTCGGACGCGACCTTGCTCATCGTCCTCAACGCATATCACGACGTGGTGGACTTCACGCTGCCCTCGGTGCCGGGAATCGTTCAGTGGAGTTGCCTGATCGACACGAACCAGCCGGTGCGCGACGAGCTGGAAGACTTCGAGGCCGGCGACGTCTATCAGGTGACGGGGCGCTCGCTGCTGCTCTTTGCACTCCATGCGCGCGGCGCGACGCAACGCGTGTTCGAGCGGCTCGAGCAGAATCTCACGAGCTGAGCACGGCGCGCCCGGCGCACGCTCACTCGACGGCCCAGGGCATGGGCACCGCAGCGCCGTGCAACGCCCGCATGCGCGCATTGCCTTGCACGAAAAACGTCTCGGGCGCCGACCCTTCGTTGCCGCCCAGCCGGTAGTGCACCGTATAGCGGCCCGTGCCCGTGAAGCAATCCATGCCGTGCGCCTGCACGAGGCGCATCAGAAAGCGGCTGTCGCCGCCCCAGCCCCACAGCCAGAAATGCGAGGCCTTCATCAGAAAGTCCGTGCGGAAAAAATAGCAGCTCGTATCGATGAGGCAGCCGCTCACGCCGTCACGCGGGCCAAGGCTTTCGCAGTCGTCGCGGCAGACGAAGCTGCCGTCCTTGCGATGCACGGCGCGCAGCGCGTACACCATTTCGTAGGGCGCGTGCGGCCGCGACTCCACGGCGGCGATGCACGATGCCACGTGGTCGGCACGCAGCCAGTTGTCCTGATCGAGCATCATGGCGTAGTCGTTGTTCACGAGGTAGCCCGCCGCGCACATGACGCGCGCGCCATACCAGTGCCCGCGCTGCGAAGCCGGGATCCGGCTCGTGCGCGCGCCGCCTGTGTTGAACGGCAGCACCAGCGTGTGCACGCGCGCATCGGCCGGCAGCGCGAGAGGCCGCGCGAAGGCCGGCCCGTCGAAGATCACGAGCACGTCGGTGGGCACGGTCTGGTCGAGGACCGATTGAATCGCGCATTCGAGTTCTGCTGCGCCGGTCGTGGGAATGACGACGATTGCCGGGTTCATGATGGCGTGAATGCAATGGACTGGAAGTCAGCCATATTCCCCGCATGCAAGGTCCGGCGGAACAAGAGAATTCCGAAAGCTGGGCAACCTGTGAACGGTGCGCGCACGGCGCGCAGCGCCCTTGCGCCTGCGTCAAAGCTCGCTGTGCTTTGTCGCGTTGCCCTTCGCCTTCTCGACCGGATAGCGCGTCTCGTTCAGCCGAACCTTGTCAGCTGCCGCCTTCACCAGATCGAATCCGGCCGTATGCGCCACGAGCAGTAGGTAGATGAACACATCGGCGCATTCCTGCTCGAGGTGCGCGCGGCCAGGCGGGTCGGCAAGGAGCGCTGCAATCTGCGCGTCGTCTTTCCACTGGATCGTTTCTAGCAGCTCGCCGGCCTCGACGCTCGTCGAGACGATCAGATTGCGCAGCGTATGAAACTGCTGCCAGTCTCGCGCATCGCGGAACGCGAGGACCTGCTCCATGAGACTGTCGAGCGGTGTGGGAGCAGGCGTGGTCTGGGAGGATGGGGTCATTGCGGTCTGGTGAGGCGCGAGAAGTGCGGGACCTGCGCCCGGCAGGGCGCGAAGCCAGGATTGTACCGCCATGCCGCCATGCCGCCTTGCCGCCGTAATGCCGTAATGCCGTAATGCCGTAATGCCGTAACGCCGTAACGCCATAACCCCATAACGCCGTAATGCCGTAACGCCGCACGCTCACCCTCTCACCTGCTGATCACGCGGCGTGCGGCGCGGCTCATTGCCCGGCCAGCGCCTCGCGCGCCGCATGGCGTGCAAGGCGCCAGGTGTTGCGCCCCGCCCGCTTCGCCTCGTACATCGCGGCGTCGGCGAGGCACAGCGGATCGTGCACGCGCGCCCCCCGCCTCGCCTCGCACGCGCCTTGCAGCACCACGCCCACGCTCGCACTGGCCTCCACGACCTCCCCGCCCGCCACAAACGGGCGCGCGAGCGCGTGACAGACCGCCTGTGCGATGCGCTCCGCACCGATCGTATCCGCCACGCCGCGGCTCACCACCACGAATTCGTCGCCGCCCAGCCGGCTCACCATGTCGCCCGCGCGCACCGTTGCTGTGAGGCGGCGCGCGACCTCGCGCAGCAGCGCGTCGCCCGCGTCATGGCCGAAGCGGTCGTTGATGCCCTTGAAGCCGTCCAGATCGATGAAGAAGAGCGCGAAGGCGCCCGCGCGCGCAAACGTCGCGCCCAACTCTTCCTGCAGCGCACGCCGGTTCGCCAGCCCCGTGAGCGGATCGATCAGTGCTTTCTCGCGCAGCCGCTGCTCGGTGCGGCGCTGCTCGGTGATGTCGTGCGACATCACGTAGAGGCCCGTCACCTTGCCTTCGCGCTTGGCGGGTATATAGGTCGTGCACCACACGCGCTCCTCGTCGGCGCGATAGCGCACCTCGTTGCAGGTCACGCGCTCGCCCGCGAGCGCGCGCGCGAACAGCGGCTGCAGTTCCTCGAACACCTCGGGGCGCAGCGTCTCCTGAATGCTCGCGCCGCGCAATGCCGCCGAGGGCGTGCCGAATACGCGCCTGAACGCCTCGTTGTTGAATTGATAGCGCAAGTCGCGATCGACCACGGCAATCAGCGCGGGCAGGTTGTCGGTGATGGTCTGCAAGGCGTCGCGGCTGCGGCGCAGCTCGGCGGTGCGCTCGCGCACGCGCTCCTCGAGCTCCGCGTGATAGTTGCGCAGCGCCTCCTCGCTCTTCTTGCGGCTGTCGATGTCCTGCACGGCGGCGATGAAGTGCAGCGGCACACCCGAGCCGTCGCGCACGAGCGTCACGGCCAGGCTGACCCAGATCGCCGTGCCGTCCGGGCGCACGTAGCGCTTCTCCATCGTGTAGGTGGCCTGATTGCCTGCAAGCAATTCGGCGACGAGCGCGAGGTCAGAGCCGAGATCGTCGGGATGCGTGACCTCGGCGAACGTCAGCATGCGCAGGGTGTCTTCGCTGTAGCCGACGATCGCCGAGAACGCCTCGTTGACGTCGAGAAATCGGCCGTTCAGGTCGACCAGCGCATTGCCGACGGGCGTTTCCTTGAACACCGTTGTGAAGCGCGCCTCGCTGATTGCGAGCGAGCGGCGGTCGCGCTCATGCGCCGTTCGCGAGCGGATCAGCTGCGCGCGCACCTCCAGCTCGCGCTCCACGAGTTGCGCGTAACCGGCGAGCGCCTCGGCGTCGCGCGGCTCGAAGCTGCGCGGCTCGGCGTCGATCAGGCACAGCGTGCCCACCACCTGGCCGTCGGCGAGCCGCAGCGGCGCACCGGCATAGAAGCGGATGTGCGGCGCGCCCAGCACCAGCGGATTGTCGAGGAAGCGCTCGTCGTCGAGTGCGTCTTCGACCACGAGCATGCGCTTGCTGAGCACCGCATGCGCGCAGAACGACACGCTGCGCGGCGTTTCGCACGCCGCGAGCCCGTAGCGCGCCTTGAACCACTGACGATCCTCGTCGACGAGCGAGACCAGCACGATGGGCACCTTGAACGCCCAGGCCGCCAGCCGCGCAATGCGGTCGAACGCCTCCTCCGGCCCGGAGTCGAGAATCTCCAGGCGCCTGAGCGAGCGCAGGCGGATGTCCTCATCGAGCGGAAGCGGAGCGGTAATCATGGGTGGGAGTCTTGCCTCGACGGAATCGGCGCGCTGCCGAATACGGCGATCCAGGCGGCGTCCGCCCGCATCGCGTAATTGGTCTAGATGGTTAATCGGGTTAACGGCAGCGGCGCGGCAAACCTTACCCCGACGTATCCGGGCCCGCGCGCGTATGCCCGCAAGGGCGCGGGCGCAGCAAAAAGCGCCCGGGCGTGCACAGACCACTGCGCCGGGCGCGCGGCACGCGGCCGGGCATCGGCAGCGCACAGGCGAGGCGTGCGCCTGCGGGTAAATCCGGCTTCAGCCCGCCTGGCGCGGCCGCTGCGGCGCTTACGCAACACCTTCGCTGCGCATTTTCGGCAATTCCCTGCAACTGCTTCGGATAACGAATTTATTTGAAACTGCCAGTTGATCGAGCCCCGCAAAAAAAGGTGTCTCGACGGCTTCAGCAACGCGTGCCGCCGCCGTAAAGATAGCCAGGATTCGTGTGAGCGCAACCACCATGAGATCACTCTCACAAGCTGCAAGATTTACGCCGCGCCATTCCGGCGCCCTCGCCGCGCGCCTCGCGGGCAGCCGTTCCCAGGCCGCGAGCGCGGCGCCGCGTGCGCGCCGCAGTGGCGCACTGTGCACTCGCCATGTGGGCGCGGCCACCAATTTCGCAACGCGGCGCCTGCTCGCGCGCCATCGCACGCGCCGCGCCTGAGACAAGCGCGGCACAGAGCCATTTGATTTTCAGGGAGCGAAGGAAAAAATCATGTTTGTCGCAATCGGCTGGATCCTCGTACTCGGATCGGTGATCGGGAGCTTCGTGGGCGTGGGCGGCCACCTGCCCGCACTCGTGCAACCGTTCGAACTGCTATGCATTTTCGGCGCGGCTATCGGCGCCTTCGTGGTAAGCAACCCGCACGCGACGCTCCGCAAGACGCTCAAGGCGCTGCCGACCTGCTTCAAGGGCGGCGGCTATACCAAGGCGCAGTATCTGGAACTCATCGCGCTGCTCTACGAGCTGCTGCAAAAGGCGCGCAAGGAGGGCATGATGGCGCTCGAAGCCGACATCGAAGCGCCCGAGAACAGCCCGATCTTCCAGAAGTACGCGCGCGTGCTGGCCGATCATCATCTGCTCGACTTCATCGTCGACTATCTGCGCATGATGTCTAGCGGCAACGTGAACCCCATCGAGATGCAGGACCTCATGGACGAGGAACTCGACACGCACCACGCCGAGGTCTCCGTCGCCCCCAACGCGATCCAGAAGATGGCCGACGGCCTGCCCGCCTTCGGCATCGTGGCCGCCGTGATGGGCGTGGTGCACACGATGGGCTCGGTCGGCAAGCCGCCCGCCGTGCTCGGCGAGATGATCGCGGGGGCGCTGGTGGGCACCTTCCTCGGCATCCTGCTCGCCTATGGCTTTGTCGGCCCGCTCGCCGACCTGCTCAACGCCAAGGGCCGCGCCGCGTCCAAGCCGTATCAATGCGTGAAGGCCGTGCTGCTTGCCTCGCTCGCGGGCTATGCGCCGCCGGTGGCCGTGGAGTTCGGCCGCAAAGTGCTCTTCACCGCCGACCGTCCGAGCTTCAAGGAGCTCGACGATGCCGTGCGCGCCACCAAGACCGCGAAGGCCTGAGCCACAAGGGAGACGACAGATGGCCGAAAGACAGCCGGGCGCACGCGGTGTGGGGGACAGCGAGAGCAGCAAGCCCACGCTCGTCGTGCGGCGCGTGAAGAAAGGCGGCCACGACGGCCACCACGGCGGCGCATGGAAGATCGCCTATGCCGACTTCGTGACGGCCATGATGGCATTCTTCCTGTTGATGTGGCTGCTCGGCTCGACCTCGCAGTACGACCGCGACGGCATCGAGAAGTACTTCAACACGCCGCTTTCGAGCATGCTGGGCGGCAAGCCCAATTCGGCGAATCCGAGCCCGAGCGTGATCCAGGGCGGTGGCCACGATCTCTCGAACCAGGTGCCGGCCATCGGCGGCGCGAACGCGCAGCCCTCGGCCGCGCGCGCGGTGCCGGTCTCGGCGAGACCCAGCCTGAATGCTGAAGCCTCGGCCAACGACAAGGCGCGCCTCGCGCAACTGAAGGCGCGGCTTGCGACGCTGATCGAGCAAAAGCCCGCGCTCAGTGCATTCAAGGACCAGATCCGCGTCACGATCACCAACGAAGGCCTGCGCATCGAACTCGTCGATTCGCTCAAGCGCCCGATGTTCGCCACGGGCAGCGCGAAGCTGGAGGACTACGCGTACGCGATCCTCGTGGAGATCGGCAGCGCGCTGAACGATGTGGACAGCGGGGTCTCCATTGCCGGCCATACCGATTCGGTGCCGTATTCGGGCGGCCTCGCCGGCTACTCGAACTGGGAGCTTTCGAGCGAGCGCGCCAACGCGGCGCGGCGCGCGCTGGTGGCGGGCCACTTGCGCGAAGACCGGCTCTTGCAGGTGCGTGGCCTCGCCGACGTGCTGCCGCTCGACACCGGCGCCGCCGACAGCCCGTTGAACCGGCGCATCAGCATCCTCGTGATGAACAAAGCCGCCGAGCGCGCCTTCTTCGAGGACGCGAGCCGCTATGCGCTCGGAGGCTCAAAGGCGGGATCGGATTTGTAGAAGGGGCAGAACGGGGGCCTCGCAGCGTGCTTGACCGGGGGCGCATGGCGGGGCACGCGACGCGGGGCGGCTGGGCACTGTAGTTGCGGCGCAACAGGGCAGGTGTAGGGCAGGATGGCCTGCAAAGCCCGCTGGGCGCTGCCTGCCGCCGGACGCGATTACAAGAACTGAGCGGTTAACCTCGCTTTGCTTGCGAATTTGTCCCACGATTGGCAACCGTAGACTAGTCTTGCATTCAAACGAACGAAGGGGAACGCGATGAACATAACAAACTGGATTGTCGTACTCGACTGCGCCTACATGGAGTATTCAAGCTGGCGCGGCAAGAATGTGTATCGGCGCACAGTCGCGTACGACCGCGTCGTGTGGTGCTGAACGGTGCGTCTCACCTTCGAGCGCTTACTCTAACCATTGCGGGTTCCAGACGACTTCCCAAAGATGTCCATCGGGGTCCTGAAAATAGCCTGAATAGCCGCCCCAGAATGTGTCGTGTGCGGCCTTGACGATGGCGGCTCCAGCCGACGCCGCTTTTGCCATAACCGCATCCACCTCGGCTTTCGAAGAGACGTTGTGGCCCAGGGTCAGCTCGGTTGCGCTGGCCGGCCCCAGCGCCAGCCCGGTGTCATGGGCGATGCTCTTGCGAGGCCAGAGCGCCAGACGAAGGCCGGGTTGCAGCTCGATGAACACCACGGCCCCGTGCTCGAATTCCTTGCCGACGATGCCTTCGGTGGCAAAACCCAGACCCTCGCGGTAAAAGCGCAAGGAAGCGTCGAGATCGTCGACGCCAAGCGTGATGACGGTGATGCGGGGTTTCATGCGTTGGATGCTCCTTGTGCGTAACGTAGCGCGACTGCATCAGGCAGGCTGCAGAGACTACGCTCGTCGTGCGAAGAAGTCCATCAGAGCGTTCGGCTCGGCGCGCTGGATTCTTAGCCGACCACCGGCAGCGTCTCGATTGAATATGCGTGACGCAGCGTCCGTCTGAGCACGGGGTCCTCGAGCACGATTTCGAATGCCTGCGCCGCGCGGATTCCGCCGATTGCCGCCAGCGTGCCGCAGAGCATCGCGGTGCCGTCGTCAAACTGTCCGCCTCTGTTCGCGAACTGCGCAAGGAGATCTTCAGGACTGCGAATCGCTGTGACCTTGCCTTCCTGATAGAGCACGCGCTCGCCGTTGATCGTCGCGTAGGAGCGCAGCAGCAGTGCGTCCCAGTGGTCGGCCACGTCGTTCAGGCGCCACAATGTGTCCGCGCAGGGCTTTTCGCACATTTGCTTGGAGACCGTGATTCCGTAGGTCTCCACCTGGCGATCGGTGTGGTCGGAGGCTATGCCGACGTAGGTCTCGCCGCCATCTCTCACCAGCACGAACTCTGCCTCGCCGCTGCTTTCCTCGCCGGTTACCTGAATGGATGGGGTCGTGGTGATGCGCTCTGCCGATACGCGGTAGAAGACCGGCGTGTAAGCCGGTCGCTTTACGCCTAGCGCTTCGAGCTCGCGGATGTGGTTTTCCATGGCGATGGTGTCGCGGCCTGTCCAGCCGGCTATGATCAGGTTTTTTATCGCTATCGCGCGTTCGGTGTATTGGGTTACGGTCTCTTCGATTCTGAAATTGATGGTTTTTATGGTGGATTTCTTTATCTGGATTAGTGTTTTTACATTGTGGTTACTGAATTTTTCTTGGCTCTCGGTGAGTTGTATTTTTGTTGGCCTTTCCTTGTTTTCATGTAGGTATATTGGTGTTGCCCCTGTGCGGGGCGGCAC
>NZ_SMRP01000063.1 GCF_004353915.1 Paraburkholderia silviterrae
AAGCAATCCTCTTCACCTCAAGCATCGGGTCGTCCTATCGTCCTTAACGCGACACAGCCCGCCGAGCGCTCTGTGCAGGATGGCAAGGTGCAGAGGCGGCCCGCACCCACCTCGTCGTTTTCAATCTGCACATGATGCCGCTCGTGATGCCTGCGTAGCGCGCCAGCGCGCGCCGGAAACGGCCTGAGTGGACGGCGCGTCGTCTGGAATTCCCATGTAAGTGAACGTTGTCAATATTGGCGGGCATCTTGACCGAGGCGGCGCCGATTCCGAAGTTCGCGCAAGTGCGCTCGACGTAAAGCCGATCAAATTGCTTTGCAATCCTTTATATGTCATATCGTATGAACACGTTTCTTCTTGTTCATTCAATCGACTCGACAGTGACACGCGCGTGCCCCTCGTTCGTCACACTCGGCCACTATGTTTTCGTAACGCTCGGTAATAGGTAGTCGAACACCGAGCTTGCAGCGTCATAGCTGCACGTCGATGTCTCCTCATCTGCATTAGAAATTGCGGCCTTTCGAAGGAGGTTGTCATGAAGCGAACGAAAGCAGAACCGGGAAGAATGGCATTGCGCCGTGTCGCCTTGGTCGGCAGTGGAGTCGCGCTGGTGCTTGCGAGCGCAGTGTTCGCATCTCTGGCCGAAAGCGAGTCGCCCTCGGCTGACGAACGATCCGAACACACGGTCTCGCCAATCAAGCACGTGATCATCATCGTTGGAGAAAACCGCACGTTCGATCACGTCTTTGGCGCATACAAGCCCCCCACGGGGCAAACGGTGTCGAACCTGCTGTCGAAGGGCATCATCAAGGCGGACGGCAGCCCCGGGCCCCATTTTTCCGATGCTGCGCAATACACCGCGAAGGCGACCGATCCGACGCAATTCGAACTCAGCCCCGGAGGGCAAGTGCCCTATGGCGATCTCCCGCCGCCCCAGACCGATTCCGCTCCGATGGCCGCAAGCGATACGAGCCCTGGCCCCTTCGCGACGTTTGCGGCCGCTCAAGCCGCAGAAGGCGGTGCGCTGGAACAGCAGGATATCGTGCAACTGACCACGGGCGCGACGAACTTGCCGAAGAAAGCGGTTGATACCCGTTTCGACCCGAACACCTATGTGCTGCCGAACGGGCCTTACCAGATCTCGCGCGTCGGGCCAGACTACGATCAGTACATGGCGAGCCCGGTACACCGGTTTTATCAGGCGTGGCAGCAAGCAGACTGCAGCGTCGCACAAAAGAGCACGGATAATCCAAGCGGTTGCCTCGGCCGTCTTTACGTATGGGTCGAGACAACGATCAGCGCGGGCTCCAACGGCAACCCGCTGCCAAAGCCTTTCAATGAGCAGACATTGGGTGAAGGCTCGACAGCGCTCGGTTACTACAACGTGAACAACGGCAAAGACATGCCGTATTTCAACGAACTCGCGCAGAAATACACGATCAGCGACAACTATCACCAACCGGTGATGGGGGGTACGGGCGCGAACAGCATCATGCTGGGCACGGCCGACGCGCTTCACTTCACCGATAGCCTGGGACATGTCGCAACCCCGCCGTCCAACCAGATTGAAGATCCGCGCCCGCTAAAGGGCACCAACAACTGGTATGTGCAAGACGGCTACTCGGGCGGTTCGTACAGCAACTGCTCGGACTCGAATCAACCTGGCGTTGATGCCATCCTCGACTATCTCGGCAAACTGCCGTATCACCCGAACCCGAACTGCGCGGCAGGCACTTACTACCTGCTGAACAACTACAACCCGGGCTTTAACGGCGACGGCACGTTAAATGCGAGATCGTTTACGATTCCGCCCTCGCCGGTGCGTACGATTGCCGACACGCTGCTCGCGAAACACGTCTCCTGGAAGTACTACGGCGAAGGCTGGAATGTGTTCAAGAACCCGGACCAGAAGATCAGTGACACAAGCGTCTACTGCAACATCTGCAATCCGTTCCTCTACGAAACGGCGATCATGACCGACAAGGCGGTCGTCAAAAAGCACTTCAAGGATTTACCGGATCTTTACACGGATATTGCGGATGGCAAGTTGCCGGCGGTGTCGTATGTCAAGCCGGGCGGACTCCTCGATGGGCATCCGGCCTCGTCTAAGTACGGCCTGTTCGAGGCCTTTGTGCGCAAGATCGTCGACTCGGTTCAAAAGCACTCCGAGCTGTGGGAGTCGACCGCGATCTTCATCACGAATGACGAAGGCGGTGGCTACTACGACTCGGGTTACATCCAGCCGCTGGACTTTTTCGGCGACGGCCCGCGCATTCCGCTGATTGTCGTGTCGCCTTATTCGAAAGGTGGACATATCATGCACGAGTACGACGATCACGTGTCGCTCATCAAGTTCATCGAACGCAACTGGTCGCTTGCCCCGATCACGTCGCGCAGCCGCGACAATCTGCCGAATCCGGTGCAGTTGTCGACGAATCCGTACGTGCCAACCAACGCGCCTGCCGTCGGCGACTTGTTCAAGGCGTTCAGCTTCCCGCACGATCATGACCATGACGAGGGCGGCGGCAGCGATCATTAGCATGATGCGCGCAGCGGACCCGGCCGGTTTCCATATTGACGACGATTTATAACCTGAATGCGGTAGGGCGTGGATTGCCATCGCCGGCGGCTCGACACTCAAAAGCTGCCGTTCGCCGAAGCCGACGGCGAACGGCAGAAACGGGTCGATATGACCCATTCAGTTTTGCGCCGGAGCGACGCTCCACTGCGCGACTGACGGCACCTGCCAGCGTGACTCACATCCTGCTCGCCCACCGGACGTTCGCCCAACGCATTTTGACATTACGGCTCGAATGACAACTTTCGAATCCACAGAAGTCCCGCCCATACGCACCGCCCCACGTTCAGGCGTTGATGGTTGCCTCAATCCGTTCAACACCTGCCAGCACATTGGCCAGCGCCGGCACGTCGCGGAAAATCATTCCCGCCATCGCGGTGTAATCGCGTCGCAGGGCGTCGTGCATTGCCGCGGACGGCATGAGCAGGAGCCGCAACTTGCGCTCTCGGGATTCGACAAAATCAGCGTGCGCAAGCTGCTTGGCGACCGCGGGTTTCAGTATGTAATCGATGCTGGCTTGGGTTCAAATGCGAGCGACTTCGACCGCTTTCGCATTAACACGTTTGACCGGAACTTGCAGCCCAGCGCCCGACCGGCTGACCGTTGGGCCTACACCTCACGCCAGCGGCCCCGGCTGATTTTCTCAATTGTCTGCAAACGGCGGCCCTGCGCGGACATGCGATAACCAAGCGCCCGTCACCAACGCATCCTCCGCAACTCCGGCTTGAGGTACGCGGCGGACGTCGCTTCGTTATCACACCGTCGGCCTTGCTGCGCTTATATAGTCATCCTGTCGACACCGATGCCAGGAATACCTCTCAGACGAGAGACTGTCACTGCAACCTCCTCAAACTGACCGGTACGGTAGGGAGCATCATTGCACACGCGGCGCGATGGTATTGCCAGCCGCCGCGCCTGGGACGCTGACTGCCGACGACCTCGGCTCATTGGCGTGCCGCTGTGCCAGGCGAGCGCAATCTCCCATCGGCAGACGCCTGACGACAAGAAAGGCGACCAGCATCGCCAGCGTTCCGAAAATCGCGCTCCCCACTGCCTGGCCCACCAACACACCAATGGGACCATGTCGGATTCCGACCGCTACAAACGGCAATGTCCCGAGTGTTGCTCGTCCCCAGTTGAATAGCGTCGATAGCAGAGGACGGTCTAAATTGTTGAACGTCGCGTTCGCCACGAAAAGACATCCAACGAAGGCATAGCTTGCGACCAGCCATGAGCAAAATGTCGAGATGATTGTTGCGGTAACTCCGTGCGCGGAGAAAGCGCGAATCACACTGTTCTGAGCCAACGCCAGCACGACCCAGGCCACTGCAACGGTCAGCAGGACGAACGCGAGGCTGTTTCGCACAGTTTCCCGAATTCGGTCCGCCCGGCCAGCACCGAGGTTCTGCGAGATGATGGGGCCGACCGCCCCGGTCAGCGCGTATATCAAGGCGAAGGCAACCGGTGAGATACGGTCAATTGTGGCCTGTCCGGCGAGCGCCGCTGGACCAAAGCGCGCCATTGCATGCGTGACGTACGCACTGGCGACCGGCGTCGCCAGGTTGGTCAGGACTGCCGGAAGTCCCACTTTGAGCACGGGCTTCACATCCCGCCACGAGCGCCAAATACGTGGGCGGCCGACCAGGTGATTGACTCTAGCCACTCCGTACAAACCTACAACGGCCAACGCTATGCGTGCGACGACGTTCGAAACGGCCGCGCCAGTCAATCCAAGGCGCAGGCCGAAGATGAGAATTGGGTCTAGAACTGCCGTGATGACCGCCGCCGTGAGAGTCACCATCATGGCTCGTCGCGCATCGCCAGTCGAGCGCATAATAGCCGCCGTGCACATTCCAATCGCAAGCAGCGGATAGGTCGGGCCAGTGATGTAAAGGAACGTGCGAGCCAACTCGCGCGTTTCTCCTCTCGCACCGAGCGCGTTAAGAATTGGGTCGAGTAGCGCCAGCGTCGCTGCGCTCAACACGATGGTCACCATGCCCATCCAGATGAGACTGGCGGAAGCGACCTGTCGAGCTTTGACCTGTTGACCAGCGCCGAGTAAGCGGGCGACGGTCGCACTCACTCCAATGGTCGCACCGATTGCGATGGCGACATGAAAGAAGGTAATGGTGCCCGCGAAACCCACAGCGGCCGCCACCGAAGCATCGCCAAGAAGCGATATATAGAAAAGGTTCGCAAGGTCGACTGCGAATACCGCCATCAGGCCGATTGCGCCGGTGCCCGCCATGACAACCACGTGACGCATGGTCGAGCCTGAAACGAAACGGGCAGAATGTGCTGAGGTGCGTACGTTCATCGCGTCGATGTGAAGGTCACTGTCCACGAATCATGGCACGAACCGCAGCCGTACACGGCTATCTGTCTTCACTGCAGATGGACCCGCAACTCGCGATGCACCGCTTTAGCAGCGACAAAATCATCGTTACAGCGCTTGCACATCCCTCGAAGGTCCCCTCTGGACGTGCCCCGTTCCCGATTGAAGCCGGAACCGTGCTACGAGCTGCAGTATGAACACCGAGAGTAGTAGTCACCAACGTTAGCTTGAGTGGAGGCCGACGCAGGTGTGCAGAGTGTGCCACATCTACAGAATCAAAATAAGAGATAGCCGGCAGGTTTTGGAATCAAAGCCAATTGTTATCCTCTTCGTCACCTTGGGTATGGAAGCCATGGGTTCGTCCGGTTTTCGGGCTAGATAGGTTACGACGATGGAGTGGCCATGGAACACAATCGACCGCGGAATTATGCGGTCGCTACGGAAGACAGCGTTGGTAGTCACTGCATGCCACCGCTATGTAGTTCTTCTACGGTCTGCCCTTGAGGAGGCTTCCCCTTGGGCTCTCCCTAGTGCACTACAACTGCTTACAAATCTCACAACGGCACGGTGCACCGCTCTGTCGGCTGCGGCGTTCTTGCTGACACCCCTCAACGGAGCGCGAGATGAGCACCAACATGACTTCCAGTTCACTGCAGCGTAGTCGCCTTCACCCTTTGGTTGCGGGTGCGGCGGTAGCCGTCATCCTGGCCAGCGCCACGGGTATCGCGGCGATGACGGGCATTCTTCCGACGTCCCGAGCGATGACGGCGCCTCCGACGCAAACGGTGCCGGTCACGGCTCAAATCGCCAGCGCGCCGGTCGCTTCGCCTCAACCAAACGTGGAGGAACGCGTGACCCGGGAGGAAGCTCCCGTGGCGCCGCATGTCCGTCATCACCACAGTGCCCCTGCTGAGCAGGCGCCAAGGTACGCCAAGAACGACGCGTATCGAGACTCGGTACAACCGTCACCGAGGGCGGTCGCCGTTGACCCGAACGCCGGCGAAGTAGTCGCCGTCAATACGGTCCAGGCACCCGAACCAACCACGGGTCTCGGGGCCGTAGGTGGGGCAGTCGCTGGCGGGCTGTTGGGAAATCAGGTCGGCGGAGGACGCGGCCGCGTTCTGGCAACGATTGCCGGCGCCGTCGGTGGAGGCCTTGCGGGCAATGGCATTGAGCACGCTGTTCGCAAGGCGACGAGTTATCAGGTGCAGGTCAGGATGCAGGACGGCAGCTACCGGAATTTCAACTACTCGACGCAGCCGCCAGTCCAGGTCGGTGAGCGCGTTCATGTCTCCGGCGATTCCCTGAGCACGTCGTAATCAGCCTCCAAAACCGGCGGGACGTTTACGGTTACGCCGGTTACAGATTTGGCAATCCGGCGGTACCTGCTGTTGCTCGGCACCCTGCGCGAAGGCTCACTCATCGACTCAGAACTTCACTTGCCGACCCATTGCTACGGTCCATCTTCGATAGGATTGAGGGGTCTTGCGCGAAGCTTCACGCGTCTCGCGCTTGCTAAAATGGCGGCGACTCGACGCATTTGAGTCTACGTCGCCTGGACGGGCTGCCGCTTGCACGCCCTTCTCATCGAAGGTGCCCTTGAGCGGAATGACCTGGTAGATGTACGGACCGGGCGATGCGAGGTCCTTCACGGCCAGGTCCTTCCAGAAGAGCTTCTGGATAGGCGCCTGCGCGGTGGTTCGCCCGCTCTTGCCTGCGTTCGGGTCGCCGGGAAATCCCGCCATGGCGGGGAGCGACTGGCCCTGCGGTTCGCCGCTACGAACGTTTGCCGATTCGGCCGGAATCCGCCGGACGTCGCAGCCGACGCAATCTTCAAGCTTATGCGCGAATGTCCAGGCCACCAGAATCACATCATTGTTTGAAAACGCAATGCATTTCGTCGACATGTTTCTCTCCATGTGAAGGCGCGCGATGCGTGTTGAACCGATGTTGGGGCAACCCCGAGAGCGTAGGCGGCGAAAGCGTCAGCTTTGAGGCGAGATGATTACAGCGTGGCGAAGTGCGCAGTCGATGAGCGACGGCGAGCGGGACCAGTTTCTCCGTCAGGAGAGAAATAAGACTTTCTGTTGCGCGTTAATGTTGGCGAACATCGGAAGCTCAGTGTGGGCCTTTTGTGGATGAGACAGGCCAATCCGCAAAAGACCCGCCGCTTTCGGTTGCCTGATTTAGTGACCGCTGTCAGGGTTGCATTGAGGCATGTGACTTCAGGGGGAACAAACAACGCGGCAATTCCGCGCGCGGCGGTCGAGGTGACAGGTGCATCTGAAGGACCGCCAGAGGGCCAGTAAGCCCGGTGCGCAAAAGGAAGCACACGTATTAACGATACGTCGCGTTCTGAAAAAAGATACCAAGCCTTTGGCTATAAAGCGACCCGCGACATGGCGTCACGACGACACGTCATAGGCTTTGTTTCGTTTCACGGGGCAATTGCTCGTGACTGAGCGTACTCGGGTCTCCGACATCGAAGCCATCTGTGCACCAAAGCGAAGCAGCTGTCTCGCTGGCGACCTATCAGCCGCCGCGGCCGTGAACCGCGAAAGCATTCGCCGTCGTACCGGCCTCGTTCCCAGTACCGCACGAATCTTCTCAGCTCCTTTGCGATATGACGGAGTGGCCGCTCCAAGCCATGCCCATGCGCCCCGTACACGCCAAACAGTCAAGAAGTTCACAATCGCGTTTCTACCGAAGAAATACAATGTCGCGGTCCTTCAGAATTTCTTAAGGATAGCGACACGTCGCTTCATCGAAATCAGTCTCTGAAACTGCATCAATCACTGTTTCGCCGTACGCGACCCGCCCATGGGCGAAATCTGTCGGCCGGTTTCAGCAAGAGGCCAGCGATTGGTGGCACGGTGCAGACTACACTGAATAACACTGAGAGTTATTCAACGTTGCTCTATGTGAGCTCGCTTTACAACAAGCACTTTTTTAAAGCGCGCGACTAAAGGCGACGTCTCTTAGTGCATTCGGCGCTCTGTTCCCTAGCACTTAAGTCATATGCCCTCAAGAAATTGATATGCCTCGTGGGTTGCAATCACCCAACCCCTGCCCTAGGCTTTACGCAGATATTGAAAGTATCTCTCGCCTCATCGGTGAGTTTGTTGTGGTGTCCGGGGGGATGTAGTGAATCAAGACAAATTGGCGACTATGGACACTTGCTTCCAGCACACACTCTCGATACCCCGTTTGTAGCGCCCTGACGCGCCCTCTCCGGTGTACGCGCTTGTCTCTGTCGACGAAGCACAGAGGCGGGTGATTGCGTTCGCTTGCTTTTCGGTCCATCCGGAGACGGACGCGGCATAGCAGCGCGCCGTGCGAAGCCCGCTGTCACTCATCAGTTTGCCCAGAAAGCAGTTTCGCATTGTCTAGCGGCCGACTTGTTGCGCCAGTGCCCGTCGGCATTGCGTTGGACGTTGGCCGTTGTCCGTCGCTCATCGAACCGACCACGTGATTCCGGTCCGCCCGGAAACACGCTTGAGCCCATCGGAGGTCACATGAAGAACATCGCCTCACTCATCAAGAGAACGATGCAGGCGTTGGCAAGCATCACAGCAATCTCGACCGCGTTAGTCGGCATGACAGCGCGAGGCAGAAACATCCGCGTAGGCAACGTCGCAGTATTGCTCTCCATCTGCTGTGTGGCGCTGCCTGAAAGCCCGGCCGCGTGGTCACAGGCTGCGCAGCGGACAAAGATAGCCTTCGAGGTGCATGAGCAGAATTCGAAGTACACACAGCAACACACGCTGGACATCGGCGACGTGCCAGGCCATACGATACGGCTTTTCGAGCTTCATCGAACTTTTCCGGATGACCCGCCTGCCTTTGCTGGTGTGGCAGTGAAAGACTACTGGGCTCGCGGTGAAAGTGAGAGCCTGGGCGGCAATGGTCCGGTTTTCACTTACACCCTCTTCAACATGGCCAATGGTGACAAGATATTTGGCCGGTTTGACGGCGTAGCGCAGGCGACGGCCGGTCAATCGGCCGACAAGAGAACGGTCGTGGGCACCGTTGTGCTCACTGGCGGGACGGGAAAGATGCGGGGCATTCGAGGCACGTTACATGTTTTAACCAATGTCGACCTTTCAAAAGGCTTGAATAATACCAGGTACGAAGGCGAGTACTGGATGGAAAAGGAGTGACATCCTGCGCATCCCGCACAGGATGTATTTCATCCGTTGAATAGGAGATATACCGTGGCAACTTATATCAGCCTGTGGAACTTCACGGACCAGGGCATCCGCGCAGTGAAGGACACCACAAAGCGGGCCGGCATAATGAAAGAGATGGCACAGAAAGCCGGTGTGACCGTGAAGGACATCTTTTGGACCTTGGGAGCCTACGACGGCGTGGTCATTTTCGAGGCAGCCGATGAAGAAGCCATTGCCGCTGTGGGGCTGGCGCTCGGTGCGATGGGGAACGTGCGCACACAGTCCTTGCGTGCATTCTCGCTTGACGAGATGAAGGGTGTCCTTGGCAAACTGCCGTAAGCGCAATATGAGTGCGTGTCGTCTCGCACTGGTGCATGCCTCCAGGCTCGTAGGCGACCGCCCGCCGCCCAGCAGATGGTAAAGACGCTTCAAACGTTGACGAATCTCCGGACGCAGGTTTCGGGACCGGCCACCGTAACGCTGCCACTACGTCGAGGCCTAGCTTCAAGTCGACGGTCGCCGGAGTGTACGAGTTCTGTCTGGTCGTCAGTGATGGAGTAAGCAGCAGCAAACCGTCGACCGTTGCCACGCGGGCGCTTTTTCTGTGCGGTAGGGTAAAGCCCGCCTCTTCCCGGCAGGTCCATGAAGAGAGAAAAACACTTCGCGTTTTCAAATTTTTCGACGGATAACCCTCGAGTTGTCGCTCAACACTTAGTAGGACTAATGAATGTTTTAAATACCCGCTATCTTCGTACGAACGCGCCGCACCGCAATGCTCAAGACCAGCAAACAGTGAATCGATTTCACAGAAGTCACGGGTTGCCATTCATCAAACGCTGCCCTACGCTTTCATTGCCAACAGAATACAGTTCGTTGCTCACCTCGTCGTGAGCTTATTGGTGTCCGGGGGGACGTGCAGTAGTGGTTAAGACGAATCGGCGACTTATGGACACTTGTAAACGATGCACCTTCTCCTTTACCTCAACGAATCCATCTGGAGGTGTGAAGATGAATCGAATTCCAGGCTTCAAGATTGCCGGACGGACGACTTGGGTAGCGGGTGCCCTGGGAGCTTTGTGTCTTTGCGCGTACGGTCAAACCTCGCCCCAAATTGCCAATACCAGCACGCATGGAGACGCAACTGATGTTCAAGGCGTCTTTGTGTTAGATAAGTGCAAGTCAGGCTTCATTGACATCAGAGTGTTCGCGAATGCTGGGGTAACGCATGGAGGTGGGCCTAGCCAACCTTTCTCTGCATTCGGCTTCGCATTCATCTCTGGGTATGACACGTGCGCTCAGAGTTCTTTTGGCAACTCGTACTCAGGCCCTGTTCAGTTCTCTGCGAACGACGCCAATGGCGTAATCGTTCCTAAGTCAGCGACCGCCTCGGGGTTACTCCTGTCGGACGAGGGCACTGACACTCTCCAGTTCACAATGACCGCTAATGCGCTCGGGGCTTCGTCTCAGGACAATCTTAACGAACACCAGACAATTTCATATGGCAATGTTGTCATGACGATTTTTGAGCAGTCGGATGGAAATACTACAGCCGGAACAGGAACCGTCACGGCTACCTCCCAAACATTTGGCAACGTGAGCGCGCAACTTCAAGGTCTTGGCATCACGCTCTCGGATTACAAGAATCACACAATGTCTGTTACTCGATGACTGAGTGAGGCTGGCGTCCCGGATGCCAAGTGGCGCGAGGCGGCGGCTGTCAGCCTCCATGCTCGACCCCGTGTGCTGTACCGACAGCCAGGCTTCGCCTGGTCGCGGGCGCGTTCGCGAGGCGCGTTGGTTAGTCTGATTCGCAGTGACTGCTTGTCCAACCGGAGACTGGCTGTGGAAATAATCCTCATGACCCGCTTACGTGCGGCAGTACTTGCATTGATAGTGGTCGGTGCGGCGATGCTGGGCACTAGCCCGGTGCAGGCTCAGCAGAAGAACACGATTTCGTTTTCGGTGCCGGCCGCCAATACCCGGTACACTGAGCAACACGCCCTTGAGGTCGGCGACATCCCTGGGCACCAGATTCGCATCTTCGAGAACCATCGAACCTTCCCCAACGACCCACCGGCATTTGCCGGGGTCCCGGTCAAGGATTTCATCACGCGAGCCGCAACCGACCTGATTGACAATGACGGTCGGGTGTCCGGCTACGTGGTGTTCGTCCTCGCCAATGGCGACAAGGTGTTCGGCCGACTGGAAGGAACCATCCAAGCGCCGGTAGCACAATCAGGCGGACACCGCACCGCAATGGTCAATATCGTTCTTACCGGCGGCAGCGGCAAGTTCCGGAATATTCGCGGTAGGTTGCAGCAATCCTCGGTCGCTGACCCCTCGAAAGGCTACAACGAGGGCAAGTTCGAGGGCCTGTACTGGCTGGAATAGACGGAACCTGAGGCGGCCGCTTTAGCATGACCCACTTCCGACAGATGGTCCCTCTCGCCGCTACAGTGATATGGATTCCTACACATCTAAACCCCATCGGGCTCGCTGGTCCGCCCTGTACTGCCCCTCCGACGCATGGCGAGACCATTGAGCCGCTCTCGCAGAGTCAGGCTGAATATGCACGCCTCACGCGAAGCCGGCCGACAGCAGCACCAGTTGCTCGGTAAGCGGCCGGGCATCTCATCTTGAGGTTCGGTAAAGCTCTTGGGAGTATCGTGTCCACTTAACGAACAAGCGGACACGTGAACACTATCGTCAAAGAAGGAATGCCTGTTTTGTCGCATTAACGCGGTCAAGTAAAATCCGTCGACCGCAACGCATGACAAGCATGA
>NZ_SMRP01000064.1 GCF_004353915.1 Paraburkholderia silviterrae
ATTCGCGTCGCAAATTCCCGATCCGGCATGGAAGATCAAGCCTGTGTTCTACATGGTCGCGAAGGCGGACAAGATCATCAACCCGGACCTCGAGCGCATGTACGCGAAGCGCGCTCACGCCAAAACGGTGGAAGTCGATGGCGCCAGCCATTCGGTTTATGAGTCTCATCCGAAGGAAGTTGCTGCGCTGATCGAGCAGGCGGCTCAGCAAGAAGGGCAGTGACGAGGTCGCATGGCCGTCTCTAGCGCTCACGCAATGAGCCGGCCAGCATGCTCCAGCCAATATTGCGGGTCGACTACGAAGGGGGAGAGCGCGGGACGGCCTGCGTTGGCGTTCATGACCTCGATCCTGACTTTGTCGCGTTGCTTGATGAACATCGACGGCCGGACTGCCTGCCGCAGTCTGTGCTCCGCGTGAATGTCATCGACCCTGATATGAGGGACTGTGACGATCTTCCGAATGTGCCTGGCGGCTATCAAATTCTGGCGGACGGGCTTCGATTCAGTCCGCGTTTTCCCTTCGAATCGGGCGTTCGCTATCGTGCGAATTTTGATCCCTGGCCGCTCTCATCGCTTCACTGGTGCTGGGTCCGCGGGGAGAGCTGATCGTCGGCGAGGTTGTCCGCTTTCATGCGCGCGAGGGCCTCGTAGACCCCGAGCGGATGTATGCGGACGACCGGGCATATCGGCCAGCCTGCAAGAACGTGGGCACCTTCGCCTCCCGCTCTGATCGACGCACAGTGGTCTGCCGGGTAGCCTCGTGAGCTGAAGGGGCGACGCGGACATGACGCTCGCGTAAGGTACCGATTGATGCATGCTTCGACTCGTAGAAATCGCATGATTCAGCTGACGAAACTTTGGCGTGAGATGTACAAAATAGGGCGTCTTGGGTCAAGTGGCTCCGGCGACATTGCGATGGAATAGATCCCGGAGAATACGCATCGACCAGCGTCGATGCCGATTCTAGAAAAATTTGAATCGGAGACACTTTCCATGAACGTAGAAGTCGCACGAGCCCTCAATGGTGTTTGCGCAATTGAAACGGTGCATATCAGCGGACAATCCACGCCGTGGCTCCCCTTTTCTCGCAGCAACGACACGATCCACCTCAAATATTTCAGGATCAACACTGTCACAGGCGAAGTGGTCCTGCTGATGAAGGCGGCCAAAGGCGAAGGCGCGCATATCCATCGCCATACCGGCACGGTGATGGCCTGCACGCTCAACGGCCGCTGGAAATATGACCAGCACGGCTGCATCGCAGAAGCTGACGACTTCGTGTTCGAGCCCTCGGCGTCACGCTGACGGGGATCGCGCAACTCGACCCACCTGCGGCCGACTGATCGGATGATGAACCATGGTCGTTCCTTTATACAGCCGCCCCTCTCAAGGTCGTCAATGGTGGCGGCGCGCCGGTCAATCCGGCGGTCATCAAGCAGGCCGTTCTCATTTCGGGTTGCTCGCGTCTGGCGCACGTGCGCCGAGCGCACCTGCTCGGGATATTGTGGTGCGGATATACGGGGTGTCGCTGACACTCTACGACGGAAATGTTGGCCTGCGAACGATGCGGCAGACTACTCGACGATGATCTTGACAACGTTTGACGACGCACCTGGCATGTAAAAGAGAATTGCACCTTCTTGCATCGAGAAGTCGCTTTATAGCGACAAGATTACATGCATATTTATCCAAATTAATACGGAGTACAGAATGAACAATCGAAAAAATGTTCACTCGATAAAGATTGCGTCTGCCATCACAGTGGCCGGTCTGATGGGTTCATCCGGCGCTGTTCATGCGCAAAGTAGCGTGGCGCTGTATGGTGTCGTCGACGGTTCCCTGCTTTACACAAGCCACACGCTGAACATGTCTACAGGTCAGAATGAAGGCCACCAGTTCTCGTTTTCCGACAGTGGCATGACCGGCTCGAATTTTGGCATGCGGGGCGCCGAGGACCTGGGCGGCGGACTTCGCGCGACGTTCACCCTCGAAAGTGGCGTGAGCATTGCCAATGGGCAGTTCGGGAACTCCAACGGTAACGTGTTCGGCAGGCAGGCATGGGTGGGCATCGACAGCTCTTACGGCTCGGTCAAGGCAGGCCTGCAGTATTCGCCGTTCTTCCTCTCGCTTTTCGACACGGACCCCCGGGGCATGTCGTACTTCGGCAGTGGGCTCGTTAGCTATGTCGACAACGTCGTTGTGACCGGACTGTTCAACAGCAACTCGATTACCTATACATCACCGGAAATAGCCGGCATTCAGGCTTCAGGCCTGTTCGCGCCAGGTGGCACGCCGGGTGACTTCCAGGCCGGGCGCCAGTATTCCGCGGGTTTGCGCTATCACCTGGGCGGATTAACGATCAGCGGCGCGTTGTATAGCGGCAACGCGGGCGGCAGTGCGGCCTCAACGCCCATCCCCAGCACCGTGGAATTCGTGGGGCGTACGTTAGGTGCGAGCTACCGCTTCCAGAATGACCTCACTATTTCGGCGTCCTATACGTTGTATAAGGTCGCGGGCTCGTTCGACAATAGCGTGTACGCTGGCGGCTTCAGCTACTTCGTGCTGCCTTACCTGGACGTGAACGCGGGTGTGTACTACACGCGTGACGGCAACGAAGGCGCCAACCATTCGATTATGGCATCGAGCGGCGTGCAGTTCTTCCTTTCGAAACGCACGACGCTTTACGGCCAGGTGGGCTACGTCAACAACCACGGCCGAATGAATATGGGCTTGTCGATCAATAACGCGCTTTACGAGGTGGCCGGTTCAACGGTGGGCGCGAGTTTTGGTCTGCGCCATATGTTCTAGGAGACGGGGTAGCCGCGAATTCGCTTCCACGCCAGACGCCAGGCAAACGCCTGGAGCACCTTTGCGACGCAATGTTGACTCCCCTGTGCACGAAATGAGGCGGTGCGATTTCGATATATCGGCAGGCGCACCGTACCTTCGCGAGCTGCTCGGGTTGGTTGACCGGCCAGTCCCTTTGCGGAACGAGCCGGATGCGCGCGCCGTTGGCGCCGCCGCGCTTGTCCGAGCCGCGGAAGGTCGACGCCGAGGCCCAGGCGGTCGACACCAGCTCCGCGACGGATAGCCCCGTCGCAATGAGCCGGACCTGAGCCCGTCAGGAGCCTGCGTGCGCCCTCAGGCTCTTGACGAATCCGGCCAGTTCGCTGTTTCCCGCGTCCGTAATGGCCCAGTAGTTCATCCGTCCATCGGTCCAGTGGGCGATATGGTAGCCCTGCAGTTCATGAACCCCGGGACTCTCTCCCGCGTCGTTGCCGGGCCACACGTAGAGATTGATCGCGTGAAGCTTGTAGCGGTACACCATGACCGCCACGGTGCGTCCGTCGAGATAGTCGAGCCGCCCGCCAACGAGGGGATAGCCATCCTGCGCCAGGTTCAGTACGGGCGGTGCAAAATCGATCTTTCCTTCGAACCATGGCTTGACCGTATGTCGATCCGTGGAGATGACATCAATAAGGTGATTCAGTTGTAGCGAGCGCACATGGTTGTCGACGAGCTCCTGACTGAGCCGGACGTCGGCAGAGGGAGTCGCCAGATAAAGCATCCCGCTCCACATGAGCGCCGCAACGCTGATGACCATTGCACCAGCGGGAGCCCAGCTTGACCTCCGGCCTTCTTTCCACGACGGCAGCCAGTGCGCAAGACGCTGGAAAAGGGACTTGCGCGGATGAAGCTGGGCCTTGATGCGCGCTCGCAGTTCGTCTGGCGCGGTGAACTGGAGGTTGGACGTCTTCAATAGCGAGCTCACCCGCTGCTGCGACTCAAGCGCACGCTGACACTCGGCACACCCGGAAAGATGATGCTCAAACTCTACCGTTTCACTAAGGGTGAGCTCGTTGTCGATGTAACCCGGTAGTAATTCGAACGCTTTCTCGTGATCCATCATGCCTCCTGGCCCATTCTTGCAAGGATCGAGGCAAGCTGTTGACGCCCCCGTCCAAGACGGGACATGACCGTGCCCATTGGAATGCCGACTATGCCCGCAATCTCCTTGTAGGACAGTTCCTCGATCTCCCGCAGCACGATGATCTCCCGATGCTCGAGGCTCAGCATGCTCAGCGCCTTGTTCACCTGCTTGCGGTTCTGATCGCGCATGACCAGAACCTCAGGACTTTCGATCCCTCCGTCGCCTGGCTCCGGTACATATGCGTCTTCCTCGAATACCTGCGATTCGGCGGCCCGGGCCTTGTTCTGCTGATACCACGTGTAGAACGCATTGCGCACGATAGTCAGCAGCCAGGCGCGTGCATCCACGCCCTGGAAGCTGTCAATAAACCGGAATGCCTTGACGTACGCTTCCTGCACGACATCCTGTGCATCCTGGTCGTTGTGGGTCAGCCATCTCGCGACGCTGTACGCGGAATTCATGTGAGGTATTACCAGGGTTTCAAAGCGCCTGATAGTAGTCAGATCGTTCATTCTGGACCCGAATTGTCGCTGTGTCGCATCCGTGCCCGTCGAGATGTTTAACCGTCGGTGCACAACTTTTATTCCGCACACGCGTTGAGCAAAGCGCGTTTCCGACTCGCTCGCCACCACACACTCGAACCGCAAGCTCCAGAGGAATGCCGGACATGTCAGTCTGGCACTCATTATATAGGCTGGCACCAGGATTTACTCCGGTTTCCGACAGCAATACCGGAGAGTGGGCCCGTTTATTCCAACGATGTGCCGCGTTCGGTGTACGAAGTTCGGCTCCACGCGTCCGTTGTTCGTGCTGATGCATTGGGTACGAGCTGCGACTTCTGATCGACCTGATGCCGTTGACCTGCCCAGCAGCTCGCTGCGCGATGCGATCGCCAATGCATCGTTTTTTTTCTGCGCCCGCGGCAGCTTTGGGAATAAGTGGCACCCGCTCCCGGTATACCGTAGCGTGAGCAAGCCTGATTGCGACTGCAGCGTTTCAGCCCTCTCACTTTAAAGCGAGCAGAGAGAAGGGCGCCACAGTGTCCAACGTTCTGGATCACTGGAATTTGGGCGTAGCCACTACGACGCACGTAATCCGATGGAAACCGGTTGAGTTCTTCACGCGCTTTACGATGCAGCATCAACCACCTCATGTCATTTAAATTGGAGTCCAAAGTGAATAAGCGAACCGTGATTGTCTCCCTGATTCTTTTCGCCGGAGCGGGCGTTGCAATCAACGCACAGGCTCAAGAAATGACCCGGGCGCAAGTGCGTCAGGAGTTGATTGACGCCGAACACAACGGTCTGAATTTCGTGAGCGACACATCCTATCCTGACGTCGCGCCAATCTTTGAACAGCAAGTCGCCAGGCTCAAGCAGCAAAACAGCGGCAGTGGCATGGGCGCTCCAATGACAGGTACGAGCGATGCCGGCAACATCAAACGGGATGCGTCTCCTTCAGAGCGGTCGACCTGCGTCGGACCTGTCAGCTTCTGCACGCGTTACTTCGGCTCTTGAGCCATACGTCATCGTGCTTCACGTGTTCCCCGGCAAACCGGGTTCCTTGTGGAAAGGAGTCAAGATCATGAAAAATCTCGCCCTGCTGGCATTGACGCTTGGTGCGCTCGTCAGCTCCAACGTGACTTTTGCGCAGTCCGCGTCCGTGCCGCTCACCCGAGCGCAGGTACGCGCCGATCTCATCAGGCTCGAACAGGCCGGATACAATCCGTCGGCTAACGACGACGTGACCTATCCTGCCGATATCCAGGCGGCGGAGGCCAAGGTCGCCGCCCGGGACGCTGAACAGCAAGCCGCGACGCCCCGGCAGCAAAACGGCGATAGTGGCATGGGTCCGGCAATGACAGGCACGAGCGACGCGGGCCATATGAATAAAGAGGCGTCTCCCTCCGATTCGTCGACCTGCGTTGGGCCGGTCAGTTTCTGCACGCTTTATTTCGGGTCTTGAGCCATACGCCACCGGGCTTCGCGAGTTTACCGGTGATCCGGCGCTATAACGATTCATTGCGCTAGCCAGCTTATACGCGGTACCACTTGCCAAGACGAACGTGTCCACACTCACTGCGTCAGCGCCACTGCAATTCCGGGCGCTGGCGTTTTGTGACCACGCGTCGGTTCGTACGCGCGATGCCGTCGGGTATATTCCGCGCGTGCTACGTTTGAGGGAAAATACTAAAATTACTGTTGGCGCTTCGCGGCCCGCATATGAATTCCCTCTCGCAGTGAACCGTCTCAATTGACTTCTCGTATATAGAATGCAAGGTTACCTACCAAGTGTCGTGTTGACGGGAGCTGCCCCCTTACTCGAGGCACTTGGCGTCCAGGCCGAGTTGATCGCGACTGGAGCGGATTTGCCGGAGCTTGCGCTCCGTTCCACTGATGTGCCGATCCGCGGCGCACAGGTGCTTCGCTTCCTTTCGCTCGCTGCTGAAGTTACACGCTGCCGGGACTTTGGGCTGAGGCTCTCCGAGTATCAGGGCCTGGCGGTACTGGGGCCGATACTTGTCATGATGCAGGGCATGCGCACCATCGGGGAAGCCATGGAGACGCTTGCCGAGTTCTATGTGCTGCATACGTCGATGTCATCTGTGCGGGCTGTGCGAGACGAACAGGGGATGGTCTTGACTTACGACCTTGAGAATGCGGCCGGGCCCGGAGAAGTTCAGGCAATTGAACTGGGGCTGGCCAACGGTATGCGATATTTGCGCACTATCTGTGGTACGGACTGGCAGCCGGCCGTTGTGCAGTTTCGTCATGCTGCGCCTGCGGACTGCACTATGCACTGGCGTACGTTCGGATCATCCCTGAGATTCGACCAGGACAGAAATGCGATTGTTTTGGACCACGATACGGTGAGGCGCCCGATTACGCATTTTCGCCGTAATGCACATCGTGTGCTCGAAGCACATTTGCGGCGAGAAAGGGCACAAATTGAGGCACTCTGGGTGGTGCGCACGCAAGCGGTGATCCGCGCACTTTTGCCGTTCACGGACAGTTCGTTGAGTGCGATTGCACGAGCGCTCGCCATTTCCCCGCGGACCCTGCAACGTCGCCTCTCGGAAGCTGGGACGAGCTTCGATGAAATTCGGGAAGAGGTTCGCGAAGACCTCGCGGTCAAGTATGTGCAGCAATCCAACCTGCCTCTTGCGGAGATATCCGAAATGCTCGGTTATTCCCAGCAAAGTGCCTTTAGCCGTGCATTCAAACGACTGCGGGGCATGACGCCCCGACAGTTGCGCGCCAAGTGCCGCGGGACCGACGGCGAACACACTGACGAATAGCGATATCCTGGCTGGCAGTTCAAGCCGCGACGAACGCGGGGTCCAGGAAGTCAGGGTCAGGATACCGATAGAACCCACGCCCCGTTGACTCTCCGAGATAGCCTGTCTCGATGAAATGCGTCTTCACGTAATCCGCAATGCGCTGATGTGTGGAATCGCCTGTGCGCTCGGCGAGTGCACGGGTGACGTTGTACACGGTCGTCATGCCGATTCCGTCGAGAATGCCGAAAGGTCCGATGCGATCTCCCTTCGCAATCATCCATGCCTTGTCGATCGTTTGCATGTCGGCGACATCATTGACAAGCAGACCGAGAGCAGCCAATAGCATCGGAATAAGCATGGCATTCAGCAGGTAACCCGGTTGCTCCTTGCGCAGCGGTAAAGGCACCATGCCAATACGGCTGGCAAACTGGACCACGCGCTTGAATACGACGGGGTCGGTGCCCGGATGCCCCATGATTTCCGCGATGTTGTGCTTCCAGACATCGTGGGCGAAATGCAGGGTCAGCAGGCGCTCGGGTTGGTCCGTGAAGCTGACGAGCTGGCTTGGCACCAGCGTCGACGAGTTGGTCGCGAAGATGGTGTCGGCCGGCGCAAGGGCGGAGAGCGTGCGGTAGAACGACTGCTTGATTGCGAGATCTTCGGGGATGGCTTCAATGACAAGGTCCGCGTGTATGGCGGCCGAGCCGAGGTCGATATTGCCCACGATGCGTGCCCGCGCTGCTTCGATTTGTTCGCGTGTGGCACCGATCTGCGCAGCGTAAATATGTCCAAGTTCATCGAATCTGGCGTTCGCGCGATCGAGGCAGCCGGTGTCGACATCGTAGGCGATAACGTCGACGCCGGAGAAGGCGCATTGAAAGGCGATCTGGGCGCCGAGTACGCCGGTGCCGGCCACCATGACGCGAGTGATCGGCTGGCTATCGTTCAGGGAGTAAGAAGACATGAATAGCGGGTGCTGTGTGTGGTGTATCGCGAATACGGCGGTCTTTTGCCGATGCAGGAATTCATGCTAACGATGAGGATGCCAAATGGTCGAGCAGCATCGGGACAATCCGGTCCGGTGATTCTTCCGGGAGCCAGTGACTTGCGCCCTCGAGGATCTCAAGGCGATAAGGCCCGTCGACGAAATCACCCGTGAGTTGCGCGGCTTCACGGCCCAATGCCCGGTCTTCGGTGCCCCATATGTAGAGCGTCGGCACGGCAACGCGACCGGCGGGATAACAGAGATCGTCGGGCAGCGCTCGATACCAGTTCAACGTCGCGGACAGCGCGCCCGGCTCGCCAAGACGCCGCACGTTCTCGTCGACGAGCGAAGGTGGAACGCGCCCCAGGTATGCGGCCCTCAATGCGGCAGCGCCGTCTGCCAGCAGGCGTTGTTCCGCGACACCGCCAGGCAGACGAAAATTGCGCACGTAGTTCAATCGCTGGTGTTGTTCGTCGTCTCGCATGGCTAGTTGCAGCGCCAATGGATGCGGCGTTGCCAGCACGGAGAGCGAGCGCAAGCGGTGCGGGTGCCTGGAGGCGAGCCCCCAGGCGACCAGGCCGCCCCAGTCGTGCGCAATCAGGTGGAACTGTGCTGCGCCGATTTGATCGGCGAAGGCAAGCGCGTCCGATTCAAGATGAGTGGCAGTGTAGGACGCAATATCCATGGGACGAGCGCGCTGGGAATACCCTCGCTGATCCACGGCGATCGCGCGGTAGCCTGCTGCTGCAAGCGCGGTCAGAATTTCGCACCAACAGTCGGCGAATTCTGGCCACCCATGCAGCAAGAGGACGCATTCCCCGCCTTGCGGACCCGCAGCCAGCGCTGTGTAGGTATGCGGCCCACAGGTCAGCGTCAGGGTCTCAATGGGCCAGGCCGGTGCGCAGGAGGCAAGGCGGGTCATAGACGTAACCTCTGTGACAAGAAGCGTCGTTTAGCGGCTGCCCTGGCAGCCGATCAGATCAACTTCAGGCAGCCCATGGCGCTTGCAGTAGGCCTGGTAGCGGTTCAAAGCGGTACGCCAGGTCTCGACGTGCGTGACATTGCCCTGTTCATCCAGGAAGTGGAGTTCTCCGGTCGACACGACGAGCGCCGTGCCGTTGTCGTCGTCGGACAGATTTGTGAACGAGTGCGACGACTCCGAGGGCTCGAACACGAAGTCGCCAGCTTCAGCGATCCAGCCGTGCTGGTCATATTTCCAGCGGCCGCTGAGCGTGTAGACCATCACCGTGCCGGTATGGCGATGGATATGCGCGCCTTCGCCTTTCGCTGCCTTCATGAGCAGGACCACTTCACCCGTGACAGGGTTGATCCTGAAATATTTGAGGTGGATCTTGTCGTTGATGGGAGCAAAGGGGAGCCAGGGCGTGGATTTTCCGCTGATATGCACGGTGTCAATTGCGGCAACATCATTGAGGGCTTGTGCGACTTCTGCGTTCATGGAAAGTGTCTCCGGTAGGGATGAGAACAGGACTGGCATCCATGCAGGCCGATGCGCAATCTCAGGTGTCTATTCCATCGCAATTTCGCCGCCGGGACTTGACCCGCGCCGCCCAAATTTGTACTTTACGCGCCAGTTTTGCCTCTGGCCAGAAGATCAATAAATAGGATATCTAACAAAAAACAGTGTCGGCTGGCCGTCAACGCATGCATGTGAATTTCGTACGAGTCGCCGGCATCCGGCAGGAATCCGGGCAACGATGCGCTCGCGGCCATGGCTCGCCTGAATCGACCTACTGCACCGTGATGGTCGCCTTCATGTACGGATGGATGCCGCAATTCACGTTGTACACGCCCGGCTTGTCGAACTTGAACTGATACGTGTCGTTCTGGTCGAGCGCGGCGGAGTGGAATATGCCCGCGTCGTTGACGACCGAATGCGGCTCGCCATCCATGTTTTTCCAGGTCACCGTCGTGCCGGTCTTGACGGTGAGGGACATCGGCGAAAACATGAAATTCTTGATGACAATCTCATTGGGGTCCTGAGCATGCGCGGCAGGCGACCCGATGGCCAATGCTGTCGTGAGCAGGGCGCTCCCGAGGGAAAGGGTGAGCGCACGACGAAAGAAAGGGGATGGCATGGCTTGGCTCCGTATTGGATGATGAATTTCGCAGTCAGGCGAGCGTCGTGTCGGAAAGCGTCGCGGCAAGCGGATGGCGCGAGATCCTGATGCTCGTCACGCCAAGCATCTTTGG
>NZ_SMRP01000065.1 GCF_004353915.1 Paraburkholderia silviterrae
GCGATTGCCATGTCGATGAAAGACATATCGACATGGCAATCGCAAGGGGGAAGAGATTTGCACCTTGACTCCGGCCGACTAATGGGTGTCAAGTTGACGAGCGCAGGCTGTATGGCTATCCGAAACATAGTTATCCTTATCGGATAACTTCCTCGAAGGCAACATTGAAGCTCCAACCATGCCAGGTGGCGAGGCATTCCTTGAGTATGACGCAATGACATGCCGCGTTCATCCGATTAACTGCGCAACTGGTCCGTAACGATCCTGCGCGGCACCGGGTGCGAACGCAGCACCCCCCGGAAAAAACGCTTCAACTCTTCGATGTCGCGCGGGCTCAGGCTGAACCGGAAATACCAGCGAACCGCGCAGCTGATGACGAAAGCAGGGAAGCGGTGGCCGTGATAAAGCGATTTCGTCTTCTTCATTGCTTCATTCTACCGCCGCCGGTCCGCTAACCTGACAGCGCCCACCCGCTTGGGCGTGTCAAGCGACACTACGCGGCATCTGCGCCGCCTTCGACAGTACACGGACGGCCACTGGCGCATCGCGCCCCTTCAGTCGTGCCGCAAGTTGCGGCAGGCCGGCTGCTGAAACGCCGGCATGCTGGAAGACCTGTTCTGAGACGATCGCCTCACAAGCGATCTCCTTTGTCATCTGCTCAAGTCTCGAGGCCACGTTCAATGGGTCACCAATTGCCGTGAATGTGGCATGCTCGCGAAAGCCAATCTCCCCCATTACTGCCCGTCCGCAATGTAATCCAATACCAAACCGGATTTTCGCTTGCAGCTGCTGCTCGAGCGCCGCGTTAAGTTCGTCAATATTAGCTGCCACCAGCGGCACTGCACCGAGCGCCTGACGACAGGCGGTGGACGGCTCGGTGCTTAAGCCAAATATCGCGAGCACGGCGTCCCCCATGAACTGGTTTGGCAGGCCACCCGCCTGCATGACTGCGGAGCTGACCGCACTCAGGAATCGACTGACCACGAACAGGCTGTCGAACGGTAATTGTGCCGCCGCAAGCCGTGTGGAATCCCGCATATCCACGAACATGAACGCTGCGAATCGCTCTTGCGGCATGACATCCCGCTGGCGCCGCTGCAAGAAGGCCATTGATGCTGTCGGAGGCACCAGTGGCCATACGGAGAGATCATGTGCCGGCCGCAACTGGCAAGCGAGGCGCACTGCCTGCGAATCAGCGCCCAGCCGCTCCAGAACGCGACGCTCCGCTTCGGCAGGCGCGGGCAACGCCACAATGCTGAGCACGCGTACCCGGCACAACGTGCATCGGGCGCGACCACCGCAGCTGCTGGCGTGGGGAACACCACCCATTCGGCTCGCCTCGAGCACCGAAAATCCGAGCGGCGCGAATACTTTTCGCCCGTCGGGATACCGAACGCAGAACCGCCCGATCCGGCGCTCCCGTATCGTGCGTATCAGCCGCGCGGCGAGCACCAGCAGCAGTGCACCACCGTCGAAGAGCAAGAAGTCGTTGCGCAGCCCGGCAAGCCAATGATTTTGCAATCCCGTTCCGACAATCGTCGGCCGGGTTGCCGTGGCGCGCCAGACAGGATCTTGCGCGAGCGCGATCACTTCCCGTCCACTCTGCAAGAAGCCTAGCAGCGCGAGCACCGGGAGCAGGACCGCAGCGCTCAACAGCACACTGCGCCATGCTCCGAACCAGGGCTTCAATCGCAACCAGAACCAGATGCCGAAGCACCCATGCAGCCAGGCGACCACCAGCAGCATCAGTTGTACACGACCGAACGTCGGCGAATCGATCCAGAACGAGTACAGCAACTGCGCGTAACCCTTGTTCAGGCCGAACTCGGCAAAAGCGACCCGCGTATTCACGAGGTGGTTGGCTAGCAGCGGCGGTATGCACAAACCCAGAACGAGTTGCGCAACTTCACCCGGAGTCCAGTGCAACGAGCGTCGTTCGTAGAGCGCCCACAGCCCCAGCAAGAAGTGCGTCACGAGAGCGCTGTACAGCACTGCCGTTCCAGGCCATCCCTGCCAGATGAACTTCTGTACAAGCAGATCACGCTCCATCCATTCGAGCGAGATATTCCCGAGCGAATGATTCAGGAGATGCGTGCCCACGTAGGTGAATATCACCAGTCCCGTGGTCAACCGGACCGATCGCACACCCGCCGGACGAAGCCATTGAGGATAGTGAACGTGTGGCATGCTCGACTCTCCGCGCATCTCGGTACGCACATTCTTGACGATCTCGCTACATCGTGTCGATTCGGAATCCGCTCGATACGAAACGAGCTACAGGCGCCGGCTTCGTCCTGAGAAGTTCGGCCACCCAGCTTGCTCATCCGCTTGCGAGGTTCTCATCTCGTCACAAAACCCATCCAAACCGTCACGCCGCGGGACCTCGAGGTGCATGGCCTATGGGGCGGACTCGGGACATAGTTTACGCTTTCCGGCAGCGTGCTCTTCCTTGAAGCGGCGGGACGTACGGTTGCGGCGTACGCACAGAACTCGAGCAACTGTGGGGATCACCCTGACATGGAGGAAACGATCATGGTTCAATGATGCGAACCGCTGCGGGTAGCGCCGGGCGACGCCATGCATTTGTGCAACGCTGATGATTGGCGCGCCCGCCGCAATTCAATCGCTACGATACCCTTGTCCGGTTTTCCGCACCCGCGGTCAACGGCCCGCGGTTGCCGGTCGGCAGGGGCCGCGTGAACGCATCCGAGCCGACCGAGGCTGACGAACTGGCCGGCGGCCATGAATTCATCTTGCGGGCACTGTCGCGATCGGGTTTTGCTGCGGGCAATCTGCCGCGTATTGGGCCCATAGCCGGCGCTGTGCGATCTCAAGATCGTCGGGATAATTGTCTTCGTCGCCCGACGGGTCGTAACCGAATGCTTCCAGTTCATTGAGTTCGTTGATGAGTTGCCGGTGAGTGACCGGCGCGGTCAATTTCACGAACGGGTAATCGTTGCACTGCTGCAATGTCAGTGCAGGTGCCGCGAACGCGCTCGCACCTCCGGCCAGCAAGGCGATTGTGGCGATGAATCGGACAATACGGTTCATGATCAATTCCTCCAATAATCAGGAAATATTTCGCACTCCGATATTTATGGTTTGCCACTTCGAATTCGCTCAAGAGTGCAGGCAACACGTACTAAGGGTGAACGCTGGGAGGTCGGGGAGCATGCACTCCGCCAAATGCCACATCCGAGGCCTGCCCCACTCGCAAGCCGATGGGCTCAATAAGCATCACTCTGATGGGCCGCCGAAAGGCGACCCGTTTGCGTTGCCTGTGTGGCGACTCCGCCGTATGCCTCGCTTGCCTGCGCGTTAGCCTGGTTGCGCTCGGCAACCACTGTCTCTGCGCTTGGACCGCGTTGAGAGGCCGGCGCGCCTGGCGACGGACGATAGAACGGAGCCGGACCATAACCGCTTGCGAAGGCGGGAATGGCAAACGACGTGGACAAGGCCACGAACATGGCAGAGAGAAGACGATTCTTCATGATGAGTTCCAGATTCAGGTTGAAGGATGGTTTCCCGGTTAGCTACCCAATGCGGCACCGACCTTCAGCGCGAATTCAGGTACTCAAACTGCGAGTTCGGCAACCGCGACCCAGGTCATGTACTTCATGGGAAGCTTCGACTTCTCTACCGGGGAACCCGCACGGCGTTAGCCACCTTTTTCGGGTAGCGCCATAGCGGAGCGCCACGTCGTGGCAATCGCGGGGCTCCTCGCCCCTCAACAATCTCGACGTGTACCTGTTAAACCGCGACAACGGGTGCGTTATTCCCAGTCAACTCGTTTGGTTGCCCTGTCTCCTCTCGCGTACGCACTACGTCTGCGCGATCCCCAATCGATAGATGTCGGCCGGCTTCAGGATCGCGCGCGGCACGCCGTGACGCACGACGTTGAGCATGGCATCGCCGATAATCCGGGTGGTCAATACACTCGCTGGCGAGATGCGCCGCGCCAATTGGAGCAGCGGCTTGAGCACGATATACATCCACCGGTAACTGGCGGTGCGCGACTGGATCCCGTCCTCGGGAATGATCGCCGAGGGCCGGAAGATGGCCACCTGCCCAAACGCAAGCCGCTGCAACGCGTTTTCGGTTTGCCCGCGGATGCGGGCCCACATGGTCTTACCCTGCTCGCTGCTGTCCGCACCCGCCCCCGAGACATATACCATTGTCATGCGAGGACTGCGGGTGAGCAGCTGTTGCGCGACATGAAGTGTGAGGTCGTAGGTCACCGCGCGGTATGCCGCCTCGGACATGCCGAATGACGTAACGCCGACGCAAAAAAAGCATGCATCAACGTTGGCAAACACGGCATCCACCGCCTCGAAGGCATTCAGGTCTGGAACGATGAAGACCCGCAACCGCGGATCCTCATAGTCCAGCAGTGTTCGCCGTCCGATCACAATGATTTCGGTGACATCCCGGGCTTTGAGGCACGCACGCAATACGCCCTGGCCAACCATGCCGGACGCGCCGATCAGGACAACGCGCATGGCTTCACTCCGACGGCCACTCGGGCGATGCCGCGCCGAAATCGGCCGCGAGGGTGACGGGTTTCCAGCGCTGCATCGTCTCGCGGCGCGCCTGTTCCTCGGCTTCGACGACCTGCCAGGCGTCCGAGCCCAGCACAAGGCGTGCGGGAACCGTTGCGCTCGAGGCAAGCACCACGATCAGCTTCGCGATGCGCTCAGGATCCCCCACTTCATGGCCGACGTAGGCGTCCATGAGCGCCTTGAAGTCTCCCAGCGATGCCTGGTAGTCTTGCGGCAGGTTCTGCAGCGTCGCGCGAGCCTCATGGCCCCACTCGGTTCGCATGCCGCCGGGCTCCAGCGTGCAAATGCGGATTCCGAATGGCGCGACTTCCTTGCCCACAACGTCGCTGAATCCGCCCACGGCCCATTTTGCTGTCTGATAAGCCGAAAGTCCCGGGGTGCTGATGCGGCCGCCCGCCGACGAAACCTGAAAAATGTGACCGCCGCCCTGTGCTCGCATGACCGGAATGGCCGCACGCGTGAGGTTGACCACTCCAAAAAGATTAGTCTCGATCTGCGCGCGGAAATCCTCGGCGGTCGTGTACTCAAACGGTTCAATGTGGCCATAGCCGGCATTGTTGACCAGCACGTCCAGTCGTCCGAAAAGGCGCACCGCTTCAGACACGGCCTCTTTCGCCTGCTGTTCGTTCGTGACGTCCAGTTCAAACGTTGCCAGACGCTCGCCGTAGCGCGCCTGCAAGTCGCTGAATCGAGACGTGTCGCGCGCGCTCGCCAGTACCTTGCCGCCATCGAGCAACGCGGCTTCAAGAATGGAGCGGCCCAGACCTCGGGACGCACCTGTAATCAACCAGACTTTGGACATGATCGTTCGACCTTGGAGAAGCACCGATCCCGGTGCGTTTTTGACAGAGCTACGGGCGCATGCTTACTGCGGATTGAATCCAGCCTTACCTGCGAACATCACGGACCCGGCAAGCTCCTTTTGCGCCCGCAACGCCGTGAGGCTTCGCGAATAACCAGCGTCCAGCACCGCATAGGCATCTCCGCCAAGGACGGTACGCAGCGGCGGCTCCTGCATCTGGCTGACCGTATAGATGGCGTCGGCCATTTTCACGGGGTCACCCGAAGCTTGTTCCTCACCCACCTCCACAATCTGGCGGCGAAGTTTTCCGACTATGCCGTCCTTGTAGGCGTCGAGTTCCTGGGTCCAGCGGATATTGGCAACAAAGCCCGTCTTGATCGAGCCCGGCTCGATGATGATCGTCTTGATGCCAAACTCGGCGACTTCCTGGCTCACCGATTCAGCAAAGCCTTCCAGACCGAACTTCGCGGCGTGATACAGGGAACCGCTCGGGAAGGCTGCACGCCCACCGACGCTACTGACGTAGAGGAGCGTGCCGCGGTTCTTCGCACGCAACGCTGGGAGGAACGCACGCGTAACATGAATGGGCGCGAGCAGGTTCAGAGCGAGCTGCTGCTGGATATCTGCTTCAGTCATTTCCTCCATCGCGCCGATCACTGCGCCACCCGCATTGTTTGCGACCACGTCGACATTGGTGTGGCGCTCAGCGACAGCCTGCACCTGCTCGCGACTGGTCAAATCGAGCGACTCCACCTCGAGCAGCGCGGGGTATTTCCGCGTCAACTCCTGCATCGCGTCGACACGGCGCACCGCTGCAACCACACGGTGCCCCTCTGCGAGCACCTTTTCAGTGAGGGCAAGTCCCAGACCACTGGACGCGCCGGTGATG
This sequence comes from Paraburkholderia silviterrae, assembly GCF_004353915.1. Lineage (GTDB taxonomy): Bacteria > Pseudomonadota > Gammaproteobacteria > Burkholderiales > Burkholderiaceae > Paraburkholderia > Paraburkholderia silviterrae. The sequence continues at coordinate 6,251 of NZ_SMRP01000065.1, forward strand.
AACCACTTTTGACTGGACATGATTGCGTGCTCCTTGCAAATAAATGAGCGCGTACGCGCTCAATAAAAGTAGAAAATTTTTACACCGTAATCGCGCGCCATAGAACACGAAACCCCAGTGCCCGGTGACGTGCGGCATCCTCTGGATGCTTGTTCACGTGCTCGATTGTGGTATCGGCAATGTGCTCGATCACGGATGAAAGAAAGCTGACCGGCGCATCCACCAGCACGCCATCACGCACTCCGGACTCCATCATCCGGGACACCGCCAGAAACGCCTCCATACCCTGCGCCCTGGTTTCGTCCAGTATTTGCCCCGATCCGGAGAGACGCGCGATGGCGAAGCGCCCAGCGGCATTGGAGAGCCCCCAGCTCACATAGCGCTGGAAAACGTGCTCCATGCGCTGCCGGTAGTCCGCTTCATCAGGATAGTCCGGCATTACGGTTTCCGCGAGGCTTCGCTTGAGGTGCAGGTAGACCTCCTGGAACAGCACGTCTTTGCTCTCGAAGTACGTGAACAAGGTCCCCTCGGCCACGCTGGCGCCCCGCGCGATGCTCGCCGTGGTCGCCAGCACGCCCTGTTCAGCAACGGCCTGCGTTGCCGACATTAACAGGGCGTTGCGTTTTTCCGGACTCAAAGGGCGTGCCATGGCGTTTCTGTATGAATATAGAGCGAGTAATCACTCAATTATACACGCCTTTTGAGGTGAGGCAACGACTCGTCCGGCGGGGGCTCTCGCGTGCAATCCCAACTCCTCAGGAACTCAGTGAGCCCCTTCGCAGCCTTCGACGTTCAAGGCCGTTGCGCAACTGGCCCAGCATCAACGCACTGGCAACCAGGGCGAAATACAGGGTGAGGAGATTGTGGCGCCAGGCGTCGAGCGCAGGTTGATGGGCCATGAGCACGGGATCGACGTGTCGAAGCACAAGGCCCCTCCCCTCGACCGCTCGCATCATCCGGATAAAGCCCGCAGCGGACAGCAGCGGCAGCAGAACCATGAACGCCAGCAGTGCAGGTTTCAGGCGCCGCGCCCACACATAGTGGCGCAACCGGAACCACAGACCGAGACATCCGTGTATCCAGCCCGGTGCCAGCA
>NZ_SMRP01000066.1 GCF_004353915.1 Paraburkholderia silviterrae
AGATCATCCGTGTAATTCTCAACTCGCCTTAAACACGGAAATTCTGACACCCCCAGGTGCGCCCCGCACAGGGGCAACGCTAATATACCGACATGAAAACAAGGAAAGGCCAACACCAGCAAGATTGACAACAAAAACCGAGCAACATGCGCGCAGCAAATCGCGCGCTCACCCGAATGGGCGCATCTGCAAGTGGCAACTGCAACGGGTCGTGCATATGGGGATATTGACTTCGCCATGTAATCGTCGGTGTGCTAGCGTGTCTGTCACGCGCACGCGCACGCACACCATGCGCCAGACAATCACCCCCAGGCCTCGCGCCGCCCGAGGACAATACTCATGCAGACCACCGAACTCGCCAACTGGAACCAGTTCATGGAGCTGACGACTCAGCTCGATGGATGGGCATTCCGCGGGCAGCAGAACGCCCAGTGGCGGCTGGAGAGCTCGCTCTCGCGCTACATGCGCGACTTCGTAGGCGATCGCAGCCAATGGCGCGCGCGCGAGGAGCGCGCGATCCGCGTGTTTCGCCGCAAGGCGCACAACTTCCTCGCGCATCCCGGCATTCTCGCCGACGATCTGCGCTGTCTCGCTCTCATGCAGCACCACGGCGCGCCCACCCGGCTGCTCGACTTCACGAAAAGCCCGTTCGTGGCGGCCTTCTTTGCGCTCGAGCGCGCGACCGGCGACGCCGCCGTCTACGCCCTGAACACGCCCGCGCTCTGGAACAACCGCGCCCGCCCGAAAGCCGATCCGGTGCTCACGCGCGACGTGATCGACCCACGCGTGCCCGGTCACTTCGAACGCTATTTCTTCTGCAATACCAACGAAATTCTCTGGTCGGGCGAGCCCACCGAAATGGACGACCGGCTCGTGGCGCAGTCGGGCACTTTCGTCGTGCCCGGTGTGATCGACAAGCCGTTGCAAGCGATTCTCGACGGCTATGAAAGCAACGAGGAGCTGCTGCATCAGATCGTGCTGCCCGCGCGTATCCGCATGGACGCGATGAAGTGGCTCTACCGCATGAACATCACGAACGCCTCGCTGTTTCCGGGGCTGGACGGCCTCGCGCGCTCGATTGGCGTGGAGCTGGAGATCGTCTGGTCGGGGATGATACAGGCGCAGTGAGGGCGCCATATCGGCACCGCTGCATCTGCGCATTGCGTGGTGTCTATGGCATCCACGTCTTCGCCGCGCTCATGCGCGTCCCATGAAGCGGCGCGGAATCGCGAGGATGAGCGCCGCCGCGCTGAAGAGCGCAAGCGCGAGCAAGGCGACGCCCAGCTCGGTGCTGCCGGTGAGGCCCTTGAGGTAGCCCATGATCGACGGGCCCACGAAGCCCGCGATGGCCGCGCCGATGTTCACGAGGCCCGCGCCGCTCGCGGCCGCCTCGCCGGCGAGAATGCGCGAAGGCAGGCTCCAGAACATCGCGAGCGTGCTCATGACGCGCGATCTGCTCGCGCGCCATCGGCAGGAACTGGCGGCCCACGCCTGTAAGCGTGGCGCTGCGCGTAGTGCGGTGAAACAGCTCGACGCCCAGCGCCTGCTCGAGCTTCTGGATGCGGCGCGAGAGCCCCGGCTGCGTGAGGTGCAGCTTTTCGGCGGCGCGATGAAACGTGCCGAGCTCCGCCACGGCGACGAAGGCTTCGAGTTCCTAGTTTTCGACTTTCACAACGCCTCGGAGCGCGGCAGGTTTAGCCCCGGCGCGAGACGCGTGGCCTTGAACTCCGTGATGGTGTAGGCAACGAGATCCTGCTCGGCAAACGGATCGTTAGCGAGCAGGGCGTCGAGCCGCGCGCGCTCCATGTTCGACGCAAGGATCACGCCGCCGTCGCGCGGCACCTTCGGCCCCGCTGCCACGAAATTGCCGGCGGCGAATTGCGCATCGAGCCAGATGCGATGGGCCGGCAGGGCGTCGTCGATGCGTTCGAGCGAGGCGGTGTAGGTCAGCGAGACGATGTACATGGGGGCTCTATCCAGATTGAAATCGTGCCGGGCATTGTAGCGGTTGGGGATGTTCGTTCGCCGCACGAGCGGCGCCCAGAATCAAACGGCTCAATCCTCCTGCTTTGGCTGCCCCAGCGCCCATTGCGCCAGCTCGCGCCGCGTCCTCACCCCGAGCTTCGCGAACGCGCGCTGCACGTACGATTTCGCAGTCGTTTGCAGCACGCCCAAAATCGTCGCGATCTCCGGCACCGTATGCCCCCTGATCAAATGCCGGCACGCATCGTATTCTCGCTTCGAAAGCCGGATGCCGTCGCTTGCAATGCGCGCGTCGAATAGCGCCAGCGGATCGGTATCGACCACGGCGCTGGTGGTCCGCTTGATCGCAGCCGTGGACGCGTGCAGCTCCAGTAGCGGAAAAAGCAGGTCGCCGAGGTGCCGCAAATAATTCAGGTCTGCGAGCGAAAACGGCGGGAGATGATCGCGGCGCACCAGCGCGAGCGAGCATTGCGTGCCCCGGTCGCTCTTTGTCAGCACGCACTCGTGGGCGACCTCCCGGCTGTCGAAAATCCGCTCGCGAAACTCGCCGGCAGGCACCTGAGTCATGTCGCGTACCACGAGATGCGTGCCGACGGTGGTCCGGATGTCTGCGAATAGCGGATCGAGGGCCTGGAACCGCTCGTAGTAGAGCGCCATCACGTCGTCGACGACGGACTGCGCTTCGCTCACGGCACCGCTGCCGAGCCACTCGCTGCGATAACCGAGCGGCGAGCGGCTGTCGAGGCGCGAACGCTCGACGTGCACGTAGTCGAGCGGCACGAGATCGTTCAGAAACAGCGTGAGGCGGTGCACGAAGTGCGGCAGGCCGACGGCTTCGACGACCTCGCCCATCGACCTGATTGGCACGTTGAGGTATCGCGCGCTTTGATTGAATGGGTCGACGTTCAGTTGCATGGTGTCACCCCCGGTCAGTCCACTTGTCAGTCTTGCGCGGAACATTATCAGAAAGCCCGCGCCGCCAGTATCCGTGAATCCGTCCAGTATCCGCGGCCGCGCGCGGACTCCAGCGGCCTCATCCGCCGCATTGGCGCGATGCGCAGCGGATCGCCCGGGCCGGCGCAGGCGCGCGCGCAGCGCCGGAAATTGCGGGTTGCCCCCCTTCGAGTAGGGCATACCTGGGCGGGGCGAGCCGATACCTTTGTCGCCTGCCTTGGATCAAAGGCACGTTGAATTTCCACATTGAATCTCGTCATGAATCTACAGAACGAACACAAGGAGACGCCGGCCGACGTCATTTTCACGAATGCACGGGCCTATACCGTCGATCCGCATTGTCCCTGGGCGAGCGCGGTTGCCGTGCGCGAGGGCCGGATCGTCTTCGTCGGCGATACGCTCGGTGCGCAGCGCTTTGCCGGTGCACATACACGCACGATCGACGCCGGCGGCCGGCTGATGCTGCCGGGCTTCGTCGAATCGCACTGGCATTTCTCCACCACAGCGTTCGCCTCGCAGGCATTCATCAACTTCGAGGATCCGCAGCAGGTGCTGGACGCGCTGCGCACCTACGTCAACGCGCATCCGCACGAGAAGAGCATCATCGGCATGGGCTGGGTGCAGGCGGCCATGCCCGCCGAGCTGCTCAATCGCGAGACGCTCGACGCGATCTGCGCCGAGCGCCCGGTCTGCCTGCTTTCGACCGACTTTCATACCATGTGGGTGAACTCGAAGGCGCTCGAGGTTGGCGGGATCGACGCGTCCACGCCGCCTGTCGAGGAGGGCGCGAGCTGGTTCGAAAAGGATCCGGTGTCGGGCGAGCCCACGGGCGTGATCGTCGACGGCGCCGCTTATTCGCTGCTCATGCGCCGCCTCTCCGCGGCCGGCTATCTGCCGCCGTGGGGCGAGCTCTATTACGACTCGTTCGTGAAGTGGCAAAAGAAGCTGGTGGCGGCGGGCATCACGACCGTCTTCGATGCTGGCTTCATCGACCCGAGCGGCGATCAGACGTGGCTGTACGAGACCTTGATGCGCATGGAGCGCGACCGCGCGCTCAAGCTGCGCGTGGTGGGCAGCTATGCGGCCATAGAGGCGACGCGCGACCCTGTGGAAACGATCCTCGCGTATCGCGCGCGCTATCAGTCGCCGCTCGTGAAGGCGCGCACGCTCAAGCTGTTCCTCGACGGCACCGAGATGAACCATACGGCGTATCTGCTGGAGCCGTATGCGGACCGTCCGCACTACTGCGGCGAGCCGAACACGCCGATCGAGGATTTCAACCGCTTCGTGCTGGAGGCCGACCGCAACGGCGTAGACGTCATGGTGCACTGCGTGGGCGACGCGGCCGTGCGCGGCGCGCTCGACGCGATCGAGCGCGCCAACACGCTCAATGCGCCGCGCGATCGCCGCCACGTGATCACGCATGCGTTCCTCACGCATCCGGCCGACATTCCGCGTTTCCGGCGCCTTGGCGTGCTCGCGAACACGCAGCTGCAATGGGGCGTGGTCGACACCTATACGAAGGCGATTCGCGAGTTTTACGGCGAGCAGCGCTGGAGCAGCATGTACAAGTTCCGCACCTTCATCGAAGAGGGCGTGACGGTGTCCATCGGCATGGACGGGCTCGCATGCCAGTGCCGATGCCAGCACCACCCCGTCGAGCATATCGAGTCGGGCCACACGCGCCAGCTTGCCGGCGAGCCCGATGCGCCCGTGTTCCCGGACATCAACGAGCGCTTGAGCATCCCGCAGCTGATTGCCGCGTACACGATCCACGGTGCGTATCAGCTCGGCATGGAGCACGAAATCGGCTCGCTGACCGTGGGCAAGCGCGCGGACCTCATCGTGCTCGAACGCGACCTGTTCGAGGTGGGCAAGTACGAGATCGGCAAGGTCGAGGTGGGCCTCACGATGATGAACGGCGAGGTCACGCACGCGCAGGGCGATTTCGTGCGGGAGGCGCTGCATGCGTAATGCGCCGCGCGTGACCCGGGCCGACCGGGTTGCAGACACGGCGCTTTCGATGCTTTCGAAGTAACGCGCGCGACGCTGCGTTGCGCGCGTGTAGAGGAGACAGCCCGGGCCACGATGCCCGGGCTCGAGACAGGATGGTGCAATGAATAAGGAAAACAGCACACGACGATCGCAGCCTGCGTTCGTCGCGGCAATGGTGGCGCTCGGCGTCTTTTCGCCGACGGTGTTCATGGGGCTGCCCGCAGTGGTTGGACAGGTCGCCCAGCGTTGGGCCTTCGGCGAGGCGACACTTGGCATCGCGGTCTTCGCCGAAGTGTTCGGCATGTCGTGCGGCGCGCTGCTCGTGGCGTTCGTGCTGGGACGCCAACCGGTCCGGCTCGTGCTGCTTGCCGCGGCGGTGCTGGCGGCAGCCGCGAATCTCGCGACGCTCGGCGTGCACGGGTTCGTCGCGTTTGCGCTGTTGCGTTGCGTGGCGGGCATGGGATCGGGGGCGCTCAATGGCATTGCGATGCGGTATCTCTCGTACACGACCACGCCTGAGCGGCACCTCGGCATGCTCGTGATGGGGCAGGTGCTCTGGGGCATGGCGTTGCTCGCGTTCGTGATTCCATCGCTCGGCGCTGCTTGGGGCGCGCCTGGCGTCTTCACGTTCGTGGCTGCGCTGTCCGTGCCGTTCGCTTGCGTCGCAGGGTGGTTCGAGCGCGGCGAGACGCTCTCGACGCCGCAACAGATAGCAGGAGGACGCGTCGACAAGGGCGGCGCGCTGCTCTCGCTCGTTGCACTGTTTGCGTTGTACGGCGGCGTGGGTGTCGTATGGACGTTCCTGGAGAAAATTGGCGCAGATGCCGGGCTGAGCGGCTCGTATATTTCCATCGTGCTGGCGGCTGCCAATCTCGTGAGTCTTGCTGCCTGTGTGCTCATGCCGAAGCTCGGCGTGGGTGGCGGCTTGCGGCGCTGGACGCTGTTTAATCTCACGGGGTGTGTCCTTGCTGCAGTGTCGCTCGCGCTGCCGCCTTCGCCGCTGTCGTTTGCACTTGGCTCGGTCGTGTTCATCGTTTGCTGGACCGGCGGTGCGCTGCTGATCTTTGCGACGGTCCCGCAGTATGATCTTGTCGGGCGGTTTGCTGCGCTTTCGCCGGGGTTTCTTGCGCTTGGTTTTGGTGTGGGATCTATTGCCGGGGGCGAGTTGATGGAAGCGTCGGGCACGCGTGCCGCACTCGAAGCGGCTATTGCGCTTTGCATGTTCGCACTTGTGTTTTATGCGCGGCTTCGGCCTGTTGATGAAGGGCCGGCGCTCGTGCCCCGCTGTGAGTGACGTGGGGCGTGGGGCGAGCGTTAGAGTGTGTTTGAGAGGTGATTTGTTGTGGGTTGTTGTTGTTGTTGGCCTTTCCTTGATTTCATGTAGGTATATATGTGTTGCCCCTGTGCGGGGCGGCACCTACTTTTCTTTGCAGCGGCAAAGAAAAGTAGGCAAAAGAAAGCCGCTCAAACCGCCAGTGTGACGCAGTGGACCACTAACCTTATATCGAAGCGGCTCCGGGGCGTCTGTCATCACTCGCCGTTACCCGGAGTGACAAAGGGCTCATCCATCCGGCGGCGCTGCGCGCGCCGTGAGGCATAACCCAAAACCGGTGGGAAACACGCAATTTCGTAGGACTCCGGCGTATTCGACCCGGAAGTACTCCCGCGCCTCCCCGGCAGTACTCCCGCCATTCGCCAGGCAGCACGCCTGGTTTTCCTTGCAGACCCTTCCGCCCGC
>NZ_SMRP01000067.1 GCF_004353915.1 Paraburkholderia silviterrae
GCCCACACTTATCGGCTGTAAATTTTTAAAGATCGATCGCGAAACTCACCGGCTTACTGCATTACTGCCCGGCGTTTTCTGCGTTGCTGCGTCAGCAGCAGAGAAACGAAATTATGCAGACTCTTTCGCGTTTCGTCAACATCTTTTTTTGCAGTCGCTGCTGAAAAGCTGTTGGTCCCGCGCCCCGCCGTTTCTCGCGGCGGCCTTCGCTGCCGGTACTGCAGGAAGCGAAGGGGGCGAATCTTAGCGCCCCTACCCTCGCTTACGCAAGCGAGAAATGTCTGCTGCGTTTCCTCATACCAAAGCCCCCTTTGGCGCCCAGCTCGCGATGCTCAGCCCCGACCGTTCCCGGCACGTTGTTTGCGGCACACGTTCATCGATCGCCCTATGAGGCGCTGCGGCAATCGCAGCGATTCGACCATGACACAAGAGATCGCCCGGATCGTGATTCGTGCGTCGGCCTGCTTCGCCGCCACGCTCTCGGTCATCGCGCCGCCAGCGGTCCATGCGGACGACAGCGCAAGCCCCTGCGCCGCACTCAAGCGCATTGTCGCGGCGGCGCCGCAGCACTTCACGTCGCTGAGTCCAGAGGACGGGCGAGCCGTCGCCCAGCCCTACGGAGACGATGCCCAGTGCGCGACGAATCGAGGCACCTGGCAATGCACGTGGAGCACGCGTGACGCCCAGACCGGTTCGGGCACCGACGCCCTCGAAGGCGTAGGCGCCGATATCGCCTCCTGCCTGCCCGCCGCCACCCACGATGGAAATTCTCCGGGCCGCCAACACTTCTATCTAGGCAAGGGTGGTAGTCGCATTGAGATCACCGCACAGACAGTCGGCGCGAGCCGCGTGAAATTGACGGTCTCCCCGCAATAGGCGGCGCCCACGCAAAGGCGAGCGCACGAGAGCCGCTGCGCGCCACCCATCGATAATGTCCCCGATATCGGTCGCAACCGCACGGGCGTACGATTCGCCTGTGGAATTCACAACATAAGAATCGCGAGCCACCTCGGGCGCTCCGCCCACACGCGCCCGCGCAACGTCAGGAGACATTCCATGAGCCGCAGTTCTGCTGTCGACGTCCAGACGTTCATCAACGAGCATCCGTTCTCGCCGTTTCAGTGGTTCATCTTTCTGCTTTGCTTTGCCATTGTCCTGCTCGATGGCTTCGACACGGCGGCCATCGGCTTCATCGCGCCCTCACTGCTCGGCGAGTGGGGCCTCACCAAGCCCGCCCTCGCGCCGGTGTTGAGCGCCGCGCTCTTCGGCCTCGCCTGCGGAGCGCTCGTCTCGGGTCCGCTTTCCGACCGGCTCGGCCGCCGTATCATGCTGCTCGGCGCGGTACTCGTGTTTGGCGCGGCGTGCCTCGCTTCGGCGTTCGCCTCGAGCATCGACCACCTCGTCTGGCTTCGTTTCGTCACAGGCGTAGGTCTGGGTGCGGCCATGCCGAACGCCGTCACGATGATGGGCGAATACTGTCCCGACGCCCGCCGCGCGACGATCATCAATCTGATGTTCTGCGGCTTTCCGCTGGGCGCGGCACTCGGCGGGTTTCTTGCCGCGTGGATGATTCCGCACCTCGGCTGGCGCAGCGTGCTCGTGCTCGGCGGCATGACGCCGCTCGTGCTCGCCATTCCGCTTGCGCTGCGCATGCCCGAGTCGGTGCGCTACATGGTGGCGAACCAGCGGCCCGCCGAGCGTATCCGAGCCGCGCTCGCCCGCATTTCCGCCGACGCGCAAACCGCGCAGTCGTTCACCATGACCGAGACCGCGCCGCACGCCGACGGCAAGGGCCTCGGCGTAGTGCTCTCGGGCCGCTATGCGCTCGGGTCCATGATGCTATGGATCGCCTATTTCATGGGGCTCGTGATTTTCTACGCGTCGATCAACTGGATGCCGCTGCTCCTCAAGGACGCCGGCCTGCCGCCCGCCCGCGCGACGCTGATCTCGGCGCTGTTCCCGCTCGGCGGCATTGGCGCCGTGCTGTGCGGCGTGCTGATGGACCGCTTCAACGCCAACCGCATCATCGCCGCGTGCTACGCGCTGACCGCGCTTTCCGTATGGCTCATCGGCCAGGCCGTGGGCAATGTGGGCGCGCTCGTGCTCGCCGTGTTCGCGGCGGGTGTGCTTATGAACACGGCGCAATCGTCGATGCCCGCGCTCGCGGCCGCCTTCTACCCGACTCAAGGCCGTGGCACCGGCGTCGCGTGGATGCTCGGGATCGGCCGCTTCGGCGGCATCGCCGGGTCGTTTCTCGTGGCCGAGCTTGCGCGCAGGCATTTCTCGTTCGCGGGGATCTTCGCGACGATTGCCGTGGCCGGTCTCGTGGCCTGCGCGGCATTGCTCGTGAAGCAGGTCGCGCGGCCGCAAGTCATGCAAGCCGGGCCGGGCGCCGAGAAGGAATCGTTCGGCCACTGAGCGAAAGACTGAGCGCTGCCGCGTGACGGCGCGTCGAGTACGGTGCCTCAAACAATACGGGCCGCAAGATTGAATTGCGGCCCTCTCACGTTTTGTATCGGGCCGATTCAGCGATCAAAACTTCGGCAGCGGGCTCAGCCGCCAAGCGCGGCAAGGTTGAGCGTGTGTGAATGGCCGATCCATACGGCGGCATCGCGATGATCGCGCAACGCATCGGCGGTATTGGGGTGCACGAACACGTCGAGCACGCCGTGATTGAGCACGAGCCACGCGAATACCGCCGCAAATCGCTCGCGCGAAATGGCAAGCTGGTACGACCACATCGGATGCGGTCCGACCGGACGCTCGTGAAAGCGCCCGATCTGCACGGCATCGCCCAGTTGCGCCGCGATGGTTTCGCGCAAGGTCCACGCGGTGTCGCGCGTATGGGCGTCGAAATAGATATGGGCGTGCCAGCCCGAGATGTCGGCAGGATCGAAATGCGTCATGGTCGTGCGGCTGAAAAACGGCAAGATTGTTGAGGCTCAAGGTGATATTGTGCCGCGAAATCCGCCTTGGCATGCGCCTGCCGCATCCGCGCCGGCATCAACGCGCGCCGTTCGCGCAGGCATCGCCCACCATGAGCCGCACGATCTCGTCGCCGTTCGTATGCTGGATCTGGCGCTCGCCGGCCACCTCGCCCCGGCGCAGCACGACGATGCGGTCGGACACCGCAAAAATATCGTGCAGGTTGTGTGAAATGAGCAAGACCGCTACACCCTGCGCCTTGAGCGAACCAATCAGCGCCATCACCTTGCGCTGCTCCGGCACGCCGAGCGCGGCTGTGGGTTCGTCCATGATGAGCACGCGCGCATTCCAGTAAATGGCGCGGCCGATGGCGATGGCCTGGCGCTGCCCGCCCGAGAGCATCTTCACGGGGCCGCCGAGCTTGCGCGGCGGAATCACGATATCGAGCCGCTCCAGCACTTCGCGCGCAACCTGCGCCATGTGCGAGCGGTCGATCACCTGAAAGCCCAACTTGCGGCAAGTAGGTTCGCGGCCCAGAAAGATGTTGCTGCCCACGTCGAGATTGTCGGCAAGCGCGAGGTCCTGATAAATCGTTTCGATGCCCTGGGCGCGCGCGTCCTGTGGATCGCGCAACTGCATCGCGCGGCCGTCGAACTGCAGCTCGCCCGCATCGGCACGATAGACGCCCGAGAGAATCTTGATGAGCGTCGATTTGCCCGCGCCGTTATCGCCAGCGAGCGCGAGCACTTCGCCGGGCATCAGGCGCAGCGAGACACGCTTTAGCGCCTCGACGCCGCCAAAGCGAATCGAAATATCGCGCGCCTCGAGCACCGGCGTTGCGGGCGCATGACTCATTGCGCACCGCCGAGCCGCTCTTTGTACTGATCGATCAGCACCGAGACGATGATCACGATCCCCACCACGATGAACTGCCAGAACGCGTTGACGTCGATAAAAACAAGGCCGAATTCGATGACGGCGATGATGAGCGAGCCGATCAACGTGCCGATCACGGTGCCCGTGCCGCCGAAGAGGCTCGCGCCGCCGATCACGACTGCCGCGATCGAGTCGAGCAGCATCGGCTCGCCGGCGTTGGCGGCGCCGGCCGCGAAGCGCGCAGTATAGACGATGCCCCCGATCGCGGCGAAGGTGGCCGCGATCAGATAGATCGCGAACAGATGGCGGCGCACATTGATGCCTGCGCGTACGGCCGATTGTGGGTTACCGCCGATTGCATAGGTGTACTGCCCAAATTTCGTTTGCGAGAGCACGAAGTGCATGGCGGCGAGCAGCACAGCCGTGAGCACCACCGGCGTCCAGCCCAGGCCGAGCCATGCGAGTCCCGCATTGTCGACGGCCACGGTCATGCCGCTGCCGGCCGCAAGGAAGCCCGCGCCGCGCGCCACGCCGTACATGCCGAGCGTGCCGATGAACGCGGGCACGCCAAGGCGCGCGATCAGCACGCCGTTGACGAAGCCGGGAATCAGGCAAACGAGGATCGTGAGCGGAATCGACAGCAGCAATACCCATGGCGAGCCGCCGCCCGGAATCGTGAACTGCGCCACACACACGGCCGCGAGACCCATGACGAATCCCACCGAGAGGTCGATGCCCGCGGTCACGATCACGAAGGTCTGACCAATGGCGAGCAGCAGCGGTGCGCTGGCTGCAAGGCCGATCGATTGCAGGTTATAGGTATTGAAGACGAACGAACGGTGCGCCGAGATGCGTGCCCATATTTCGAAGAATACGAGCAGCGCGCCCAAGAACAGCCACGGCCAGACCTTGCTGACGAGCGCGAGGCGATCGAGCCGCTTGTCGTTCATAGCGCGCGTGAGTTCGTCCCGTCGGTCGGTCCGATCAGTTCGAGTAGATGTACACCTTCATTTCCGGCATGTCGATGTTCGACTTGTCGAGCACCACGAAACCCGTGCCCCGGTAGACGGGAATCTTCTTGCCGCGGATCGCGTCGACGGCGGACTTCACCGCGTAATAGCCCATGTCGTACGGACGCTGCGCAATGGCGATAGAGACGAGGCCGCTACTGATCTTGTCGTCGATGCCCGGCACGGCGTCGAAGACCACGACCTTGACCTTGCCTTGCTTGCCCGCGGTCTTCACGCCTTGCGCCGCACCGCTGCCCGAGAAGGTGTTCGCTCCGAACACGCCCGCGAGATCGGGATTGCGCGCGAGCACGGCGGCCACGTGCGCTGCGGCACGATTGGCGTCGTCCTCGTTGTATTGCGTTTCGAGCACCTTGATGTTCGGATGCTTTTTCATCTCATCCATGAAGCCCTGCACGCGCGCGTCGGTGCTGGAGATGCCAGGCTTGTTGTCCTCGCAATAGACCGTGCCCTGGTCGCCGATGGCTTTCGCGAGCGCACGCGCCGCCACGCGGCCGCCTTCCAGGTTGTCCGAAGCAATATAGGAGAGCGGGAAATCGGCGTCGCCCTTGCCGGTCTGATAGTGACCGTCGCCGATATAGGTATCCACGGTGATGACCTTGATGCCGGCGTCGGCGGCTTCCTTGAGCGGGGCGATCATCTGCTGCTTGTCGACTGGCGAGACGAGCAGCACGTCGGGATGCTTCGCGATCAGTGCCTTGAGAATCGGCACCTGCTCGGTCGTATTCCAGGCCTTCGGAACCTGGAACAGCAACTGCACGTGCTCTTCCTTCGCCGCGCGCTCGGCGCCGCGATACATCGTGAAGTAGAAGGGATCGGTCACGCCGGGCAGCAGCGCAACCACGGGATGCGCGGCGTCGGCATGCGCCGCGCCGGGCAACGCACCCAGCGCAGCCATGGCGATCGTGGAAAGAGCCATCAGACGGCCAAGAACGATGCGCAGCATATTTGTCATCCTCCAGGTGAGTCCGACGCACGGCGCCCAATCCTCCTGAGGCGACGACGCCCGGCAGCAGTGGCTCAGTATACTGACGAGCACTCTGGCCGGGCCTGGTGTTTTCCAGCAGTTTTATCGCGCCATGCCGCGCGCGAGCCGCGCGGATGAGTGCATACGCATCATTGCAGGAACAACCGATACGCCGGATTCTGCGTCTCTTCCCAATGCGGATAGCCGAGCGTGGCGAGAAAACGCCGGAACTCCGCGTCCTCGGCTGCCGGCACCTGAATGCCCACGAGAATCGAGCTGTAATCCGCGCCCTGGTTGCGGTAGTGGAACAGGCTGATGTTCCAGTTAGGCGCCATCGACGAAAGGAAGCGCATCAGCGCGCCCGGGCGCTCCGGGAACTCGAAGCGGAACAGACGCTCGTCGTGCGCGAGCGGCGAGCGCCCGCCCACCATGTAGCGGATGTGCTGCTTGGACAGCTCGTCGCCAGTGAGGTCGACGCACGGGAAGCTGTGCGCAACGAAGGACTGCGCGATCTGCTGCGACTCGACGCGGTTGCGGATCTGCACGCCCACGAAGATGTGCGCGCGCTCGGCGTCGTCGATGCGGTAGTTGAACTCGGTCACGCTGCGCGTGCCCACCAGC
>NZ_SMRP01000068.1:0-1147 GCF_004353915.1 Paraburkholderia silviterrae
ATCGAGTGCGTGAGCGGCGATATAGACAAGCGACTTCACGTGTTCGTCGTTGCCCGCCTCCGTGATGATGGCGCCGCCATAGCTATGGCCGACGAGCACGCATGGGCCGTTGGCAGCTGCGGCCGGGTGCTTTAGCGCCGTGAATGCCAGCGAAACCACGACCTTTTAGTGCTGAACCGTGCGGTGTGTTTGGCCAAGGGGCTGTGCTTCGTCGCATTCAGCAGTGCGTCGAACGCCAGGCTCCGGTTATCGCGATGGTTTGAAAATCGACAAGTCGGCCAGCAACCGCTGGAGCTTCTGCAATGCGATGGAGGCTCTGCGGTCGGCCCGCACGATGAGTTGTATTTCGGCCGAATGCAGCGCGGGATTGTCGATCTTCACCGCCACGCGTTCCCCAGCGTCGACTTCGCGCGCGACCGCGCGCCCGGACATGAACGTAATCCCCGCCGTATGCGCTTACCTGATTCTTCAAGGTCGCAAGCGAGTTGGCCGTCGGTATCGGCGTGAACTCCATCTTGCCGCAAGTCCGGCGGTTCGAACGTTGTGGTTGTCCGGAGCGCCTAAGGGCGCTCCATGGGCGCCGCCGTCGCTAACGAATCACGGGGCCACCGGCTTTCCGCTGGCGTCTTTCACCTTCTCTTTCCACTGCGACTCGATTTCGGTCACGACCGAAGGCGGCAGCGAGATGTAGTCGAGATTGTCAGCTGCGGAGCCGCCATTCTTGAAAGCCCACTGGAAGAACTTGAGCGTTTCCTTGCCCTGCTCCGGCTTGTCCTGCGCCGTGTGCAGCAGCACGAAGGTCGCGCCGACGACCGGCCATGCGTCCTTGCCCGGCTCGTTCGTGAGGATCTGGTAGAACGACTTCTTCCAGTCCGCGCCGGCCGCTGCGGCCTTGAACGTTTCGGTGGCCGGCTGAACGACCGCACCCGATTCGTTCTTCATGGCGGTGTAGACCATGTGATTTTGCTTCGCGTAGGCCCACTCGACGTAGCCGATCGCGCCCGGCAGACGCTGCACGAAGGCCGCAACGCCATCGTTGCCCTTGCCGCCCGTACCGGTCGGCCAGCTCACGGTCGTGCCTTCGCCAACCTTGCTCTTCCAGTCGGGGTTGACCTTCGAGAGGTAGTTCGTCCAGATGAAGCTGGTG
>NZ_SMRP01000068.1:1315-4381 GCF_004353915.1 Paraburkholderia silviterrae
ACCGAGCACCGGGCCCGAGAGCGTAAGTTCGCCGGCCTTGACTCCCGGCACGTTGATCGCCGGCACGACGCCGCCGACCACAGTCGGGAACTGGAACAGGCCGTCCTTGGCCAGTTGGTCGTCCTTCAGCGGAGCGTCCGAGCCCGCGAAGTCGACCGTTTTCGCCTGAATCTGCTTGATGCCGCCCGACGAGCCGATGCCCTGGTAGTTGACCTTGCCGCCGCCCGACTTCTGATAGGCATCCGCCCATTTCGTGTAGATCGGTGCTGCGAATGTGCTACCTGCGCCGGTGATGTCTGCGGCGTGAACGATCGACGCTGACAGCAGCGTGAGCATCAGAACTGGAATCGCTTTCAGTTTCATTTGTACACCTCATGTGTGTGTCAAGCGCCGGACGATATCCACGATGTGTGACACTGTTGGGAAGACTTGCTGCGAGCCCGACGCCACGGCGAGACCCAGGTCCACCTTGTTCCACGAACTTACGCTTGGCGCATTGACCGTACCTTTCCTCTGTCTGCAGGCAGCAGGGCGTCAGAACTCCCGGGTTTCATTTGCCGTGCCGGCAGAGCCCGGTTGTTTCCCACTAGCAATAACTGCGCCGCGAGTGTTCGATTGGGTGGAACCGGTATCCATCGATCGAAAGCGCAGTGGTCGATAAACGGGGAAAAGGTCGTCGCTGGAGTGCACTTCGTGTCGATTCCGGATGCCATGCCGGACAAGAACTTGCTGCTCCAGCAACGACAGGCTTGAACCGCCTTGGGGAATGGAGCGTGGGGATTGCTCTACGGATAGCGCACAACAATCCCGTTGAACCGACTGATGCGCCTCCGGCGCGAGGTAGATGCTTTGCATTACTGCATATAAGAAGATGATCATCGATATTATTTTAAATGCAGATCGGGAAGCGGAATTAATCGAAACATCTCCCTCGTCCAGGCACGCACCTTTTTAAGTTTCGCCGACTTTTGAAGTTAAGCCCGCAGTACAGTCGTCCCACCCGGTGATCTACGGGCTTCTATCGGATCTTGCAAGCCGTCGCACACGCCGCTGGTTTTGCGCTGGGCGTGCGGAGGAAATACATCGATGCAGTTATACGGCGTGTTCAAGGTGCGGCGAATGGCTGACTACGTCGTGCCAGAAGGTGTCCGGGTAGCTGATGCCAATTCACGACTTCGTCAACGAATGTTTGATTCGAGAGGCACCGCGGCTCTCCGCCTGGCCAGGTGTCTACCACGCAGACGTCGCTCCCATTTTCATTTTTCTCGATCCACCACGGCGTACTGAAATTTTGCCGCTATTCATGATTGATCTGAAGACCTCGGCGTTCGTGTCAATCATGGATTTAATATCAATTCTGGAATCGACGAAAACAAAAATCTCAGTGTCTGGTCAAGCTAACGACGAGCCACGCTTCCTGATCTGTGTGACTATCGATCGGACCACTGCCCATCGTGACAGGAACTCGCCGCAAGGCTCTCACGCCATGCACTCTGCACGTCCCCGACATTCAGGCCAGAAACAGAGATTCAAGTCCTTCATGGGCTGTATTCCCTGAATAGTTATAACTATCAATCAGGCGGTTATTCAATAACGTCACCCAGATGTCATCTCCGTCGTCGATAGTGCCGGGGCCTTTAACCAGTGGATGACATGATGAATTTTACAAAATCCCT
This sequence comes from Paraburkholderia silviterrae, assembly GCF_004353915.1. Taxonomy (GTDB): domain Bacteria; phylum Pseudomonadota; class Gammaproteobacteria; order Burkholderiales; family Burkholderiaceae; genus Paraburkholderia; species Paraburkholderia silviterrae. Next base: position 2,992 of record NZ_SMRP01000068.1, read on the forward strand.
GCTCGCCATTTCCCTGACTTCAGCACTCGCAGCTTGCGGCGGCGGAGACAACAACAATCCGTCGACACCGGCTCAACCCTCCATCGCGGTGCCGTCGAGCGTTAATGCAACGTCCGGATATAGCGTTACGGTCTTCGCACAGGCGCCCGGCAAATCGTCGAATCCGCCCGCGTGCGATCCGGCCTCCCCGGGCTGCTATACCAAGCCCGATTCGATCGTTCAACTCGGAACCGGCTCAGCCTCGAGTATGCTCGTCGCCTACGGCGACAACGTCCAGCCGAATGGCACGGTCTCAAGCACCAATTCGGCGACCGGAACTACTCAAATTGTCCAGTACGACATGAACGGCAACGCGCAGAAGACATACACGGTTCCGGGCCATAACGACGGCATGTTGGCTTACGACAGCCATACGATCTGGGCGATGTCCAACGAGGACGCGAATCCGACGCTCGTCGTGATTGACGTCACGAGCGGCAAAATGACGACCTATACCGCGGACGCGGCGCCTGCTCATGGAGGCGGTCTCGACGACCTGCAGATGATCAACGGGCAGGTTTTTGTTTCCGGCTCGAACCCGACTCTCGATGCGTCGACGAATCTCTATGACGGGCCCGCGATTTACACGCTGGCACTCAACTCGACCGGCTCTACGTTCCATTTGACGCCGGTGCTGACGGGCAACGCGAGGGCGCAGGTGATCAATCCGAGCGCCGCAGGAGTCACCGTCGACGCCTCCGGCACCGCAATGCTCGGCAATCCGCTCGTGCCGAACGGCTCGACCAACAACCCGGGGGGGCTACAGGATCCGGACTCGATGGCGACCGATTCCGCGGGCAACCTCGTGCTCGACAGCCAGGCTGACTCGGAGCTCGTGTTCGTCAGCAATCCGGGGGCGGCCAATCAGTCAGTGAAGGAACTGTTCCTGACGCTTTACTCGAACCCGTGGCCGGTCGACGACACGCGCTGGGCGCCAGCGTCGAGCCAGTTCATGCTCGTCACCGACACGGGTTCGGGATTGATCTACAAGATCACGTCCGCATCGGGATTTAAGGCAGGATCGATGTACAGCAATGGCCAAGGCACCGTGCTGCAGGACGACCCGACGACGGGCGACATGACGCCGATCATGACAGGCATGAGCTCGCCGCACGGCATGCTGTTCGTCCAGTAACCGATAGCTGGCACCGCGCCCGCGCGTGGCATATCGTGCGGTACTGCCGGCGGCGCGGCGCGACGTTCATCCTGACGAGACCCAGGCCGCGCGCTCGTGGGCGCTAGAGTTGGCCGACACGGACATCGCCGTCAACGCTGTGGCGCCGGATCCGACCGATCAGCAATCGTCGATCGTTAGCCGAAACGGCGATAGCGGCAACGAATCGCCATCTAC
>NZ_SMRP01000069.1 GCF_004353915.1 Paraburkholderia silviterrae
TGACATCGCGATTTGCCCAAATGGGCGCTCGCATTGCCAGTTGGCCGGTTGAGTTGTCCAGTCTGCGCGGTGGAGATGATTTCCCGGTGACATCAGTTGCGACGCTGGCCCGTCGATTAATGCACGTCAATCAGATCAGGTTAGGCCGAATCAGGAACGGGCATGCCAGGGACGGATTCGGCCCCGTTCCGGGCTACAGTTCAAACACTGCCGCCACGAAGGCCGGTCGGTCGTCATATTGCTTACGCCAGGTAAATCGTGGCATATGCCGGGAACCATGTCTGGCGGCAATCCGGTGTGATGGACGTTCTCCCGGAGACGTTAGAAGGTCACGTAATGCCACATCAGTCTGAATGTTGAAGAAAACTGGGTTCGCGCGTAATAGTATTTACGTGGCGTGAGAGTGAGTCTCGGGGCAGAACGATCGCGGTACGGCCCCCCCCTGCATCGCCGGTCGCTCAATCCGTGGACTGCTTGCGCGCGCTGGACTCTCCCCGTCGAGCGAGGTCAGTCAGCAGCCACTTCGCAACCACCTCGGGTCGGTTCATGCCGAACGATGCGAACTTGATCTCCCCTTTGTAGTACACGATGACTGAACCCGTCATCACTCGATATGTGCCGCTGTATCTGGTGCCATCAAGGAGGATCTCGACAGGCGTCAGGGACTCGTAATCGGGCGCTATCATGCCAGGAAGGTGCTCCGCAAAGTGTCCACCGTAGCCAGGCACCGCAATTCCGTCAACTGCCGGCTCAGGCGCGGTCATCCGGGTTACATTGGTGGGAACTGAAATGAGGGCGGCGCGGGCAAAGCGAATACCGTGACGACGCGTAACGTCCGCCGTCGTGAAAACTAACCGGAAGCGCGAATGAGCCACGGGGATCTGAATCAACTCGCACTACCTGAGCCGTCGGCCGTGGCAGCCTTTGGGACGTTGGCAGAGCCGCTCGTCGCCGAAGCGCTGGCGCAGGCAGACGCGATTGTCCGCGCCCCCTCTGCCGAAGGGCTCCATCAGCTGCGTGTTGCCCTGCGCCGGTTAAGATCGCTATGGTGGTCATATCGGCCGCTACTTGATGCCGGGGAGAATTCCCGGCAGCGTGAACTCTTCAAGTCCCTTGCCGACACCGCCGGAAAGGCGCGCGACTACGACATCCTGATCGAGCTCCTCCAGCTGCAACGCGAAAGGAACGGGGAGACGCCGCCCGCGCTTTCGGAGGTCAGGCACGAAGCGCTTGATACCGGCAGGGAAGTCTTTTCGAATCCGGACATGAAGGCGCTGCTGCTTGACGCGCTTTCGCAAAGTTCGGAAGCGTTGAAGGCGAGCCAGAACAGACGGTCCCTCAAGGCATTTGCGGACGCCCGGGTGACGGATTCCGAAAAGCAGTTGCGCAAGCGGATGCGGCACGCCGCAAAGGCGAGAAAACCAGATGTTGCGGCTTTTCATGACGTGCGTAAAGCCGGGAAGAAAGTCCGATACCTTCTGGAGTTGTTCGGCCCAGTGCTGTCCGGACGCCATCAGAAAACGCTGGATCGTCTCAAGAAAATCCAGAAGCGATTCGGCGAATTGAATGACGTGGTCGCAAGCGAGGCACTGCTGCGGGACAACACGTCGTTGCTCTCTGCCATGGGCGATCCCGAGAGCACATTGAAATGGCTTCGAAAGGAGCGTAAGCGGCGACTGCGTGCCGCCGCCGCGCTTCTACGAAGTGTGCCGAGGTAAGCTGCGCCTGCATACGGCGCGGTCCAGTCGTCATACCCCGCCATCCGGTCTCGCCGGCCGCCCGGTAAGGACTTACTGCCCATGGGCCAGACGCTGACGCCGTTGCCGTAATGGCCGCTCGAAGTGTTGCTCGCCGATCACGGCGGCCCACGAATTGACCCAGCATGCGGCCATTGATGCACGTGAAGCGTCACAACTCATCAATCGCCTCACCGCACAACGAAGGCGTTCACGCATGTAGCATCTTCGACACTCCGCAATTGCGGCTGAAGGCAGTTCGTGCGCGGTCACAGGCTCGGCACCAGCCCCATGGGTGATCTGCTCAAGGGCTTGGCCGCCGTCCGACTCGGCATCAGTCTGGTGCACGAAGCTCCTTTCATTGAAGGCGATAACCCGCACGCCGCAGCCACTCTCACGCGGGACCGCAATACCCCAGTGCCAACCGCCATCCTGCTCGAAAACGTGAAGAACGGCACGCGTGGCTTTCATTTCATGCTGCAGCGTTGACATGGCGATCCGCTCCCGTGAAGTGCCACCTTGGCAAATTCGCTGTCAGTTTAGTTCAGCATTTGGCGCGTCGGAACATCGGCGGCTGCGGGGCGGGTCTTCGTATAGGGCCTCTACAAGACGACGGGTGCTGATCTCCGGAAGGTCGTCGGGGCTGCGACGGAATCTACGCATTTAAGCACTGATACGATTTGGTGCGGACGCGCTTGAACCAGCGCGCCCGTACCCTAACGGGCTTACTCGGCAACCGGCCTGCCGGAACTGTCCTTGACCTTCGTCTTCCACTGCGACTCAATTTCGTTGACAACCGACTGCGGCAACGAGATGTAGTCGAGATCGTTGGCCGCGCCCGAGCCGTTCTTGAACGCCCAGTCGAAGAACTTGAGCGTTTCCTTGCCCTGCTCCGGCTTGTCCTGCGTGGTGTGCAGCAGCACGAACGTCGCACCGACGACCGGCCATGCGTCCTTGCCCGGCTCGTTCGTGAGGATCTGGTAGAACGACTTCTTCCAGTCCGCGCCGGCCGCTGCGGCCTTGAACGTTTCGGTGGCCGGCTGAACGACCGCACCCGATTCATTCTTCATCGCAGTGTAGACCATGTGGTTTTGCTTCGCGTACGCCCACTCGACGTAGCCGATCGCGCCCGGCAGACGCTGAACGAAGGCCGCAACGCCGTCGTTGCCCTTGCCGCCCGTGCCCGTCGGCCAGCTCACGGTCGTGCCTTCGCCGACCTTGCTCTTCCAGTCGGGGTTGACCTTCGAGAGGTAGTTCGTCCAGATGAAGCTGGTGCCCGAACCGTCGGCGCGGCGGACCACGGCAATGTCCAGATCAGGCAGCTTGACCTTCGGGTTCAGCGCGACGATGGCCGGATCGTTCCACTTCTTGATCTTGCCGAGGTAGA
>NZ_SMRP01000007.1:0-808 GCF_004353915.1 Paraburkholderia silviterrae
GCCGCGCGGCGCGCGGATCGTGCGGGACGGGTCGAGGCGGGGATCGGTGAAGTTGGGATGATTCATAAGTATCTCGAAGTATTAGTCTAATTTATTCGGTTATTCGGCTTATTGCTCGGATTCGAACACGAACGGGCTGTGCGCCGCGATTGCGCCGTTCTGCACGAGCTGCGTCATGGCTGCGATATCGGGTGCGAAGTAGCGGTCCAGATCGTAGTGCGGCACCTCACTGCGCACCGACTGCATCACCTTTTGCAGCGCCGGGCTGGTCGCGTGCGGCGCGCGCAGGTCCACGCCCTGGGCGGCGGCGAGCAGCTCGATCGCGAGGATGTTGGCCGTGTTCTCGGCGATGTCGCCGAGCTTGCGTGCGGCGAAGGTCGCCATCGACACGTGGTCTTCCTGGTTCGCCGAGGTCGGCAGCGAATCCACCGAAGCCGGATGCGCGAGCGTCTTGTTCTCCGAGGCCAGCGCCGCCGCCGTCACGTGCGCGATCATGAAGCCCGAGTTCACGCCGCCGTCCTTCACGAGGAAAGGCGGCAGGCCCGAGAGCGTCGCGTCGATCAGCAGTGCGATGCGGCGCTCGGCGAGCGCGCCGATTTCGGCGGCGGCCAGCGCGAGATTATCGGCCGCGAACGCCACCGGCTCCGCATGGAAGTTGCCGCCCGAGATGACTTCCTTCGTGTCCGGGAAGATCAGCGGATTGTCCGAGACCGCGTTGGCTTCGATGAGCAGCACTTGTGCCGCGTGACGCATCTGGTCGAGGCACGCGCCCATCACCTGCGGCTGGCAGCGCAGCGAGTACGGGTCC
>NZ_SMRP01000007.1:818-144273 GCF_004353915.1 Paraburkholderia silviterrae
GACCTTGCTGCAGTCGCGGTGCGAGAGATTGATCGCCGAGCCGTCGAGCAGATCGCGATAGGCCGAGGCCGCCTCGATCTGGCCGCGATGGCCGCGCAGTTCGTGAATGCGCGCGTCGAACGGCTTGACCGAGCCCGCTGCCGCGTCCACGCACAGCGCGCCGGAAACGAGCGCAGTGCGGTACAGATCTTCGATTGCGAAAAGGTTATAGATCGCGAGCGCTGCGGAAGCCTGCGTGCCGTTGAGCAGCGCGAGGCCTTCCTTGGCCTGCAGCGCGATCGGCTTGAGGCCGGCCAGACGCAGGCCCTCTTGCGCGCTCATGCGCTCGCCCTTCGCGAACACGTCGCCCACGCCCAGCAGCACGGCCGACATGTGCGAGAGCGGCGCGAGGTCGCCCGACGCACCCACCGAGCCCTTCACCGGGATCACGGGCAGGACGTCTGCATTGAAGAGCGTGATGAGCGTTTCCATCACTTCGCGGCGAATGCCCGAGTGGCCGCGGCCGAGGCTCGAGAGCTTCAGCGCCATCATGAGGCGCACGACCGGGCGCGACATCGGCTCGCCCACGCCCACGGCGTGCGAGAGCACCAGATTGCGCTGCAGCAGTTCGAGCTGGTCGATCGGGATGTGCGTGCTGGCGAGACGCCCGAAGCCCGTGTTGATGCCGTAGGCCGGCTCACCCTTGGCCGTGATCTCGGCGACGGTGCGCGCGCTCGCGTCGATCGCCGCGAAGCTTGCCGGATCGAGCTGGAGCTGGATGCTGCTGCTGTCCTTGGCGCGCGCGATCTGGCGCAGTTGGGTGAGGGTGAGATGGCCGGGAGTCAGGGTAATCATCGCAGTGAAATAAGTTGTCTGGACAAGATATCGCCAGATTACACAATCCAACTTGTCTATACAAGTTAAATATTCTGCGTGTATACCCTCATCATCGCTCCCTAACGCCCGAATTACGGGGCCTTTCGGTTACGGAACAGTGACCTCACCCCAGGTGATTACACCGATTGCCGGCTACCCGGTCCAATCGGTAATTTGTATAGACAACTCACTGCTTTGCAGAAAATTCCTTCCGGAGACGTCATGAAGAAACTTGCCCTGTGTGTCGCACTCGCCGTTGCCGCTGGCGGCGCTTGCGCGAAAGACTGGTCCACGATCCGTTTCGGCACGGACGCCAGCTACGCGCCGTTCGAGTCGAAGGCGCCCGATGGCAAGCTGGTCGGCTTCGATATCGACCTCGGCAACGAGATCTGCAAGCGCCTGAACGCGAAGTGCGTGTGGGTCGAGCAGGACTTCGACGGCATGATCCCGGGCCTGAAGGCCAAGAAGTTCGACGGCGCGCTCTCCGCGCTCACGGTCACCCCGCAACGCGAGCAGCAGATCGCCTTCACCGCGAAGCTCTACGACACCCCCACGCGCCTCGTCGCGAAGAAGGGCTCGCCGCTGCAGCCGACCGTCGAGTCGCTCAAGGGCAAGTCGGTGGGCGTCGAACAGGGCTCGACCCAGGAAACCTACGCCAAGCAGAACTGGGCGACCAAGGGCGTCAACGTCATTACCTACCAGAACCAGGACCAGGTCTATCTGGACCTGAACTCGGGCCGCCTGGACGCCGCGCTGCAAGACGAAGTGCAAGCCGATCTCGGCTTCCTGAAGACAGCACGCGGCGCCGGCTTCGCGTTCGCCGGCCCGGAGCTGCCCACGGGCGCGGCCGCCATCGGCCTGCGCAAGGACGACGCCGACCTCAAGGCGAAGATCGACAAGACCATCGCCGACATGATCAAGGACGGCACCTACAAGAAGATCGAGTCGAAGTACTTCGACTTCGACGTATACGGCGGCTAGGCACCCACGCCTCACCTGCATCAACACGGGTGCGCATGCCGCGCCGCTGCCCGGCACGCGCCCCGTCATTGAAGGACGTCCATCCATGCTTTTCCAAGGCTTCGGCCCTCTCCTCCTCGCGGGCACGTGGGAAACCATCAAGCTCGCGCTGCTCTCGCTCGCCGCGGCGTTCCTGCTGGGTCTCGCAGGCGCCGCCGCGAAGCTCTCGCCCAACCGTGTGATTTCGCGCATCGGCACGCTGTATACGACGCTGATCCGCGCGGTACCCGATCTCGTGCTCATGCTGCTGCTCTTCTACAGCATCCAGATCTGGCTGAACCACCTCACCGACGCGATGGGCATGGACCAGATCGACATCGATCCGTTCGTGGCCGGCGTCATCACGCTCGGGTTCATCTACGGCGCGTACTTCACCGAGACTTTCCGCGGCGCGTTTCTCTCCGTGCCGCGCGGCCAGATCGAGGCCGGCTTCGCATACGGCATGAGCTCCACGCGCGTGTTCACGCGCATCCTGTTCCCGCAGATGATGCGTTTCGCGCTGCCAGGCATCGGCAATAACTGGCAGGTGCTCGTGAAGGCGACCGCGCTCGTCTCGATCATCGGTCTTGCCGACGTGGTGAAGGCCGCGCAGGACGCGGGCAAGGCCACCCAGGCATTCTTTTTCTTCACGCTCGTGACCGGCGCGATCTATCTCGCCATCACCACCGTTTCCAACCTGGCATTGCACCGCCTCGAAAAGCGCTACTCGACCGGTGTGCGGAGGGCCGCGCTGTGATCGAACTCATTCAGCAATACTGGCCAAACTACCTGTACAGCGACGGCTTCAACTATAGCGGCCTCGTCATCACGCTCTGGCTGCTGGTGGTCTCGATCGTGCTGGGCTTCGGGCTTGCCGTGCCGCTCGCCATTGCGCGCGCTTCGCGCAATCCGTGGATTTCGCGTCCGGTCTGGCTCTATACCTACGTGTTTCGCGGCACGCCGCTCTATGTGCAGTTGCTGCTCTGCTACACCGGCATCTACAGCCTGCAATATGTGCATACGCACGCGCTGCTCGGCGAGTTCTTCCGTAGCGCGATGAATTGCACGCTGCTCGCGTTCACGCTCAACGAGTGCGCCTACGCCACCGAGATCTTCGCGGGCGCCATCAAGGAGACCGCCTACGGCGAGATCGAAGCGGCACTCGCCTACGGCATGTCGAAGTACAAGCTCTACACGCGCATCATCCTGCCCTCGGCATTGCGCCGTGCGCTGCCCTCGTACAGCAACGAGGTCATCCTGATGCTGCACGCCACGACGCTCGCGTTCACCGCGACCGTGCCCGACATCCTGAAAGTGGCGCGCGACGCGAACTCCGCCACCTATATGACTTTCCAGGCATACGGCATTGCGGCCGCGCTCTACGCGACGATCGTGTTTGCCCTGATCTGGGGCTTCCGCCGCATGGAAACCCGTATGCTGGCATACCTGAAACCGCAAGGGCACTGAATTCCACGTAGTACTGATGGAGTGTATTGAGAATGTACAAGCTGATTGTTGACGACTTGCACAAGAAGTTCGGCGAGAACGAGGTTTTGAAGGGCGTGTCGCTCAAGGCGAAAGCCGGTGACGTGATCAGCCTGATCGGGTCCAGCGGTTCGGGCAAGAGCACGTTCCTGCGTTGCATTAACTTCCTCGAGTCGCCGTGCTCGGGCCGCATCACGCTCAACGGCGAAGAGATCCGCACGAGCGCGGACCGCAACGGCTCGCTGCGCGTGAGCGATCCGAAGCAACTGCGGGCCATGCGCACGCGCCTTTCGATGGTGTTCCAGCATTTCAACCTGTGGGCGCACATGACCGTGCTCGAGAACATCATCGAGGCACCGGTGAGCGTGCTGGGGTTGAGCCGCAGCGAAGCGGAGGAACGCGCGCTCAAGTACCTGGCCAAAGTGGGCCTCGCGACGGGCGTCGAGCATAAATACCCGTCGCATCTGTCCGGCGGCCAGCAGCAGCGCGTGGCAATCGCCCGCGCGCTGGCCATGGAGCCTGAGGTCATGCTGTTCGACGAGCCCACCTCCGCGCTAGACCCCGAGCTCGTGGGCGAGGTGCTGCGCGTGATGCAGGCGCTCGCGGAAGAAGGCCGCACGATGATTGTCGTCACGCACGAGATGGGGTTCGCGCGCAACGTGTCGAATCACGTCGTCTTCCTGCACAAAGGCAAGATCGAAGAGCAAGGCGACCCCAAGGAAGTGCTCAATGCGCCGCGCAGCGAACGCCTGCAGCAGTTCCTCTCGGGGCGCCTGAAGTAAGCGTCATCCGCGCGCGGGGGATCGCCCGAATTTCCTCAGGGATGCTGATTACCTGAGGTATCGAATCGATCCCCCACCCCATCCGCGCAAATGCGGCGCCGCGCTTCCAGCGCCTCGGCCACCATGCGCTCGATCACCTCGGCGGCAGACGTCCGCTCGCTCACGAGCGCCAACGATTCGCCCGCAAACAGCGCCATGCGCTCCAGTTCGCCCGTCGTGCTGCGCAAGGGCGAGTCGGTGCTGAACAGGTAGAGCGGCCGCCCGTCGTCGTGGCCGATCACGGCATCTGCTCCGGCCTGCTTCACGGCCAATACATTCTCCAGCGAACCCACCTGATACAGCACGATGACGCCCGCATCCCATGCGCGCGTCACGGCTTCGCCGCGCGCACGGCGGCGATCTCCCGCTCGAACAATTCGCGTCATTCACGCACCATGCCGCGCAATCCGAATCCCCGTGCCGCGGACGCGGCCGCAGTGAGCTGGAACCTGGCCGGCCCGTCCACGCGCCGCTTTCTTACTGATTGCTTCCCGATTCGCATCGCATAGTCACCAATAAGAAATATTTCCGATTGCTTGTTGAAATTATTTCTGGGAGTATTTACTGGCGACTCACTGGCCGCGACGTGCGCTCTGGCCTCGAACAACAACATCTGGTCCCGAAACCATGAACGACAAGACGATCCTGCCGTACGTGTCGGCGTTGCTCGCCGCCGCACTGATGACCGCATGCGGCGGCAACAGCGAAAGCCCCGCCCCCTCCACGCCCAGCGCATCGCAGGATTCGGCCTGCCTCGCAATCGACAGCAGCGGCGCCACCGTCGTTGTCGGCTCGAACCAGCCCGGCGACCCGTCACTGCCCGAGGCGGCGTCCGGCTACCGGACCGGACTGAAGCCGATCTACGCGAAGACCTACATGGTCGCGACGTCGAACGCCTATGCGAGCAAGGCCGGCTGTGCGGTGCTCAAGCAAGGCGGGACCGCCGCCGACGCCGCCGTCGCGGTGCAGGCGGTGCTCGGGCTGACCGTGCCGGAGGCGACCGGCCTTGGCTCCGGCGGCGTGCTGCTGTACTACGACGCGGCCAGCAAGACCGTGCAGGCCTATGACGGCCGTGAGACGGCGCCCGCTGCCGCAACCGAAAACTATCTGCGCTACGTCGACGACGCGAACGACCTGAGCGCACCGGTGCCGAGCGCGCGCGCGAGCGGCCGCTCGATCGGCACGATCGGCGTCCCGCGGCTCATCGAGGCGCTGCAGCACGATCACGGCAAGCTGCCGTGGAACGGCCTGTTCGGCGACGCGATCTCGCTCGCGACCGACGGCTTCCCGATCGGCGGCCGGCTCGCCGCCGCGATCTCGTCGAATGCGAGCAGCCTGAAGCGCGACGCCGAAGCCGCCGCGTATTTCCTGAACGCCGACGGCACGCCGAAGACGCTCGGCACCGTGCTGAAGAACCCCGCCTATGCCGATGCGCTCACACGGATAGCAAGCGAAGGCGCAAACGCGCTGTACACCGGCACCATCGCGCAGGACATCGTCGCGAAGATCGCGACGACCGCCGGCGCCGACGGCTCGCCGATCACGCCGGGCAAGACGACGCTCGCCGACCTCGCCGGCTACGAGGCAAAGCGGCGCGATCCGGTGTGCACGACCTATCGCGGCGCGTACTGGGTGTGCGGGATGCCGCCGCCGTCGTCGGGCGGCATCGCGGTCGCGGCCGCACTCGGCATCCTCGAGAACTTCGACCTGAAGTCGCTCGGGCCAACCGCGATCGATCTCGAAGGCGGCAAGCCGACCGTCGCCGGCGTGCATCTGATCAGCGAGGCCGAACGGCTCGCGTACGCAGATCGCGACAAGTACGTCGCCGACACCGACTTCATCCCCCTGCCCGGAGGCACCTGGGACACGATGCTGAACAAGCCGTACATGAAGCAGCGCGCGGCATTGATCAGCACCACGAAGAGCATGGGCACGGCGCAGCCCGGCGATCTCGGCGCGGTGCCGCTCGGCATCGACAAGACGCTGATCGAGCACGGCACCAACCAGTTCACGATCGTCGACGGCAGCGGCAACGTCGTCAGCGCGACGACCACCGTCGAATCGAGCATGGGCTCGTTCCACATGACGCACGGCTTCCTGCTGAACAACCAGCTGACCGACTTCTCCGCGAGCCCGACCGACAGCACCGGCGCGCTCGTCGCAAACCGCTTGCAGCCGGGCAAGCGCCCGCGCAGCTCGATGGCGCCGACGCTGGTGTTCAAGGTCGCCGCGGACGGCTCGAAGGGCGACTTCGTGATGGCGACCGGCTCTCCCGGCGGCGGCACGATTCCGCAGTACGTAGTGAAGACGCTCGTCGGCACGCTCGACTGGGGACTCGATGCGCAGCAGTCCGCCGGACTCGTCGATTTCGGCGCGAGCAACAGCCCGATCACGACTGTCGGCGGCGAGCATCCGAACGTCGACACCAGCAACAACGGCGCGAACGATCCGCTGATCACCGGGCTGAGGGCGCTCGGGCACACGGTGTCGACGTCGGCACAGGTCAGCGGCGTGAATACCGTGATGCGGGTGACGGTGAGCGGCGCGAACGCGCTGCAGGGCGGCACGGATCCGCGGCGTGAAGGTGTGGTCCTGGGGGATACGTTTACACGGTGAATGGGGTGCCCGCGCGGAACGCATCGTGCATGCCGACGCGCGGGCGGCGCTGACACATTGGATGCGGCGGGATTAGTCGTCCGGCACGAGCTCCGGATGCCAGTCGCGCACGAGCGCCTCGAACGGCTCGTCGTAACCCAGCGTGCCGGGATAGCTGTGCGCGCGCGACGCCAGCCGGAACACAGTAACCATGTCCTCCACGATCTCGTCATCGACGCCCCAGGCGGTCGTCAAGTCGTAGCCGCCGCACTTGCCCGCGTTCCACCAGGCAAGCAAAAAATCCGCAACCTTTCGGCTTTGCTCTGTGTCGCCGCTGGCGATCTTCAGAAGTTTTTCGAGGGCCCGCTTCTCGCCTTCAAGCATTTGATCGGGGCGCATGATTCCTCCGTTTGGCGTGGCCCATCATGGCCCGTCGTCGCTGCGCAGGACCACAAGCCACAGAATTCAGGATCTAGTGCGACTCTCTTTCATAGGCTGAGCCAGATCCGCCAGTGACCCACCAACCACTCGTAGCTTCATCGTCAAGTGCGTCTCTGCCGAGATCCGCATACCTTCCTGCATCATCGATGCTCCTTTGCGCCATCTAGCCGGTCGCGCACGATTGTGACGGAGCACGGCGCATAGGCGATCACTTGCCTCGCAATGGAACCCAGCAGCCAACGATCAAAGGCAGTACGTCCTCGATGGCCCACGACGACGTGGTCAACTTTATGTCGCTCGGCATATAGCACCAGCTCCTTGGCCGGATGCCCGACAATCAGCTCGTATTGGACCGTTACTCCGGATAACCCGAGCTTTCCCTTGAGTTCGGTGATGAGCTCCTGGCAGTGAAGTTTTTCGGCCTCAAGCAGCTCCGGCCGCTCATAGGCCAACTTACCCCAGTCGGGCAGACGAGCAACCGTAAGAATGTGCAGCCGCGCCCCTTCCTTTTCAGCGAGATTTCTTGCGAAACGGACGGCCTCCTCTGCGGAAACCGAGCCATCGTAACCCGCGAGAATGTCATGCATGATTGCCTCCAAACACGCATCCGGATCTCCTCCGGGCATTCCGGAACACCCCGAAATGGTCGCATCCTGGGCCGAGTGCGCACCCACTGCAGATGTGGCCAACATCAGCAAACTATGTGCGCGTTTCTCGCCTTACCCGCTCCAGGTATTTTCCTGAGGCGACCTCAATTCGCACCGTATCCCCTTCCTTGATGAACTGGGGAACGAGTACTTCCATGCCGTTCTCCAGCGTGGCGGTCTTGAAAGTCGAGGTTGCATGCTCGTGCAGGCCCGGCGGTGCGGAAGCCACGCTTAACTCGACCGCAGGCGGAAATGCGATGGAGACCGGCTCTCCTTCATAAAGCGCGACCGGGATTCGCATATTGGGCTGAAGGAACTTTTCGTATGCACCCATGATTTCCGACGGCAGGCTGATCTGCTCAAAGGTGTCGGGATCCATAAAGTAAAAGGAGACGCCATCCGCATACAGATATTCCATCTCCTTGTGATCGAGCGCGACTTCTTCGATCCTGTCGCCCGGGTGTAGCCGCAACTCTCTGATGTGCCCGGTCTTCAGGATCCTGACCCTGGCAAACACTGCGCTACCATGCTGGCCCCCGCCAGCATGGTAGCCGGCGCTCGCGACGCAATGAAGCTCGCCTTCAAGCATGACGACCATGCCCGACTTCAATCCGGAAGCTTCAACCATGTCCTTGTCTCCGCAGTGCCGGCAAGGTGACGGCATCTTCAGACTGGCACCGCAGCGGACCGTCGGCAACCGGCCCGCAAGCGCACGTCGGCCGCGTGCTTGGCGTGCGCGGCGAAAGCTGCTCTGGGAGCATCGTTCCCCAGACTTGCTTCGCCCGGCGGCCTGGACCGGGCCTCTCAGCCTGGTCAGTGCAGTTGTCGCTTCAGGGCCGAAAGTTCGGAATGCATCGAACTGACGGAGTCCATGATCCCGGCGGCGAGGCCGCTGGCCTGTTGGCAAGCGCGCTCCGCACGATCACCGATCCGCTCGAGATCATCGACGCACTGCCGGATGCGATCTTCGTCCCTGGAGGACAAGATCTTCTTTGCCGATTTGCATTCCCTTTCGAGCTCATCCATCCAGTTCATCAAGTGCCTTGGAATCGTCGTGTCGGCGTGCATGCTACGTGATGCTTCGCTGACGGTTTGCTGCAGATGAGTAAAGCGCTTTTGGATTTCACTGGCTTGCAACATGATGCCCCCTTCTTGAACATCAGTTCCAGATGAATTCAGGCAGCAGATGAGGGTGTGTTGCCCGTGCCATCGCCATTCGCCAGCCTCGGTCGGCGGCCGGCGGCCGGCGACATTGCATTGCGTCAACGCGGCACCGGGGCACGCGAAAGGCGCCTCTCCAGTGTAGGTCACAATCGGTCGCCTGCGCCGGTCCGCAAAGTGCCAAACGCAATCCGCGACCGACAAGCCGCGCACCAGCGCGACCCATGCGCTTGCTGCGTGAGGATCGATCAGGCCTGAATTTCCAAAGGAATCCTTTTCATTTCGGCAACCGGAAAGCGTGACAGATCGCTCTCTCGCAGCCCTCATCCCTTCGGTCGAAATGTCATGACAAAGCTCGTTGGCGTGCTGCCGTTGACATCCGCTGGCATTGGATCTGAATTCTCGACGGCGGCCACCACGGCGCGATCCCACTGCGGATTTCCGCTCGCACGTTGAACCGTGACACTGAGCAGCGCGCCGCTGGGGGTGCACGTGACCGCGATGACCGCAGACGGATCGCCCTCGATATCGAACGGCGCGATGACGTTGGCGCGCACCCGCCGTGCCACCTTTTCGGCATACCCCGCCGACGCGGCAACCCCGCTTTCCAGCAAAGGCCTGCCGGCAGCGCCCTGCAACGCGGCGAGACGTGCTGCGCGCCGCGGATCCACCGGCCGATTTCCTCGCTGCACAACGCTCGGTTCCTCAGTCAAACGCGCCCGGGGTTCCACGCCTGTACGTACTGTGCGCGAGTCAAGTCTATGCAGTCGCTGTGGCTTGACCAGGTTGCTGCCGTGCCGCATAACCGCAGTCGGGTCGTTCGCGGCAATCAGTCTGGCAGGCGCTGCCGTCACCTGTGATGCCCACGTCCGGCTGGCCGCGCGCGGCGCTGGGCCAGCCAGCAGCAAAGGCGTAACCGGCCCGGTGACTACGGTGTGCGAACTGGTGGATGCAGTCTGCGGGCCCCTCGTGCCGGCCAACAGCAGCGCCAACAGCACGACGTGCATGCTCACCGCTAATCCAAACGCCCGCCCCGTGCCGCGCTCGCGCGGCGGTCGAAGTTGCAGGCTGGATGTCGGGTTCATGGCGAATTGACGCCGGCTCGCTCACTCGCCCTGATGACGCGGCGAACCGGTGCCCGCGTTGTTGCCACCTTCAGTGTAGTCCGGTTACGGCCGCAATACCCAGCAGGTGATCCAACTGGCCGGCGTGGCGGGCGGACCTTTCCGGGTTGCAGCGCCGCGAAGATCGGGCAGCGCCGAACGGTCCGCCGGCTCGTCATCAGCACCCCGAAGCAAGTCGCGGCGCCAGATGACCCATTACCAACCATGCGCATGGAGGCCAAGCTTTGCCGACTTGGATATCCCGCAGCACGTCCTATAAGAAGTGTAGAGGAACTCGATTGGCTTCCAGAAATTCAACCAAATAACTTCCGGATCGGGGCCACCCAACAGCGTGGAACCGGTTCAAATTAGGGATCGATCAACAATATAACTTCCAAGATTTCGGTCTTACAACCATTTCTCTTCCGTCGTGATCACGCTTCTGCGCGCGCCGAACACCTTCCGGTGACGGGCGTCACAAGCATCCCACAATTCGCCCGAATTTCGGTTTAATCTTGCTCGGCACTTCGAGCGCTCCCCGGAACTGCTGTGGCTGGCGGAAATACGCGCCTGCCAGGTTCACCTAGTGGAACTCCAGTGGTGCGCGGCCAGCAGCCTTAAGGTGGCGACTGCGGCGCAACGCTTCATGTACCACGATGATATCTATCTCGTAGGCAAGTATCTGCCTGATCCAATGATGGTGAGAGATTTCGATCCACGAGTCATCGCGACATACAGATCCTTGGCGTCAAGAGCTTCTGCATCTAAGATGACCGCATGGTCGTATTCCAAGCCCTTGACCAGCAGCGTTGTCCCGATGAGTTTTCGGTGGCTAATAGGCCGCCCTGTGTGCCTCATCTCGCGCTGGTACAGGTTCGCCGCCTCTGAAAGAGTTGCCCCTTCTCCTTCAATGTGCATCTTCAGCACGTTGAGAAAGCGATACAGCAGGTCACGTCGGTAGGTCGACGTCTCTGGGTTGGCCTTCAACGCAAGGAAGAATGACTTGAGGTGGCCGCTTGTTGGCGCGCTCAAATAGGCATTCGCTGCATGCAAGACCGAGGGATACTTGGTCCCTTTGATTTGTTTCGCAACCTCGCCCCTCTTGGTGCCCGCGGTCAGCGCCTTATCCACGCCAGTGAAGCACTTCTTGGCGAAGTCCAATGCGAGAAGAAAGCCTTTCTGGACGGTCTTGGCGGTTCCGAACTTCTTGACGAACGAGTGAAGCTCCTTGCCCTCAACCTCTTCGATGGAGGAAAACCGGCCCGCCATAGTCCGTGCCAGGAGGTGCGTCTTGTTCTTGGACTGCTGATCGCCTCCGTGCAGCGCAATCACACTCTCGCTGTGGCCCAGAAAATCGAAAAGCGACGCATACTGTTTTTTGGCGAGGTTCTCGGGATCGGTGTAGACACGAACTACGCTTCGTGGCCGTCCGCTAGAAATATCTATCTTCTGGCCCTGCTCCAGCTTCGTCCGCACCTCCTTCAGCCAGGCACCAAGCTCTGGCTGTCCTGCTTTTTTCCAGCGCCAAGGAATCTCCAGTTGCCCCAGACAACCGAAAGAGGGATAGACACTCGCATCCCAGTCCACAGGCTTGCCCTGATCAAAGTCAAAGATGGCCTGCATGGGATCACCCAGGATTCGGCTTGGCAGGAAGTCTGCCAACGCACATACCAACGCATGCTGCAGATCGGAGCAGTCCTGATACTCGTCTACATAGACGCCGACATAGGTAGCCGCAACGACATGACGAATGAACTTCTTATCCAGCAAACCGGCACAGCATTCGTAAAGCTTGTTCCACTGCTTGCTGGTCGGGTTTTCCGTCTGCCATCCTGATGTCTTTGGGTAAGCCAAGCAGAGACGCAACGACCAGCTTGCAAGCGTGTCCACCTGATACTTGAAGGTAGGAACACCAAGTGCGGTCAACTTGGTCTTGATAGAGTTCACGCCCGCAAACGTGTGGGTCAGGATTAGTTGCCTGCCACTAGAGGCTCGTACCGCTAATGCGATGAGATGAGTCTTCCCAAACCCAGCGGGCGCAATCACATACCCTTTGCCCGTGCAATTATTGAGCTTTGTTGCAAGTTCGTCAGACATGCTCCACCCACGCCCAAAGCTTGCCGAGTTCAAGCGCAAGATTCTTCTTGGCGAAGGCCGCATCTTGGAAGGCCGGGATTATGGCCTTGAACCATAGGTCGCCTCTAGTGGTGTCCTTGAACCAGCTACAACCTTTCGCCGCACTGCCTATGGCTGTCCGAAGTTTGGGACTGTCCTCCCACTGATCCACTTGCTTTTCAAGCTCCTCACCGAACTTGGATCGCACTTGATCGTTTGCAGGGAATCCCAATTCTTGGGCAAGTTTCACGCTGACCAACACGCTGGCCCAAGGCAGATCCTGGAATGCCCTCTCTTCCAGTGAGAGCTTGTCGCTCCACACGTGGACCGGAACTCCCAACGTAACAAGCTCGGCCTCGTCTGCCGGAGAAAACTGCTTCTCGGCGTCGCCATCGGCGAGCACCGACACGTCATAGCGAAGTGACTTGAAAGCCTTGGCCAGTGCCTTTAGCTTGCTGGCTCCCCTCGCGTCCAGCAGCGCTACCCCGTGGAAGGACAACGGATCCTTTTTGTTCTCGACTTGGTAGTCGTCAAATCCTCTCAGGAAGCCGACTTCCGTTGCGCCCTCGCACACCACAACCTTCTTCGCCAAGAATGCTTCGGTGCTTGAACGAATCTTCCCCTGCACCTCGTGCTCCTGAAGGCCATCCTGGGCGGCAGAAATGATCTGAGCCACACCGCCTTTGCTGTGAACTACGTGCAGTTCTTTCACGGTGAGTTCGCGCAGCACTGTGGGCGAGTGGGTCGTAAGGAAGTATTGCCCGCGCTTGTCTTCTCTAATGTGCTTGATGAGACGGGTTATCCGATGCGGCTCCAGGCCAAACTCCACCTCATCGAACAAAGTAATATGGCCCTCCTCCAGGCCCATCTTTTGAATGCCACACAGAAGCATACGACGCGACCCAAGTCCCAACTGACGCAACGGCATGTCGCCGTCATGCAGGGTGAGCCCACCCACCTTCAGATTTATGGAGGTCAGATCAAGGTGAGCCTTGTAGGCGTCCAATACGGGAACACCCAGCAACTTGGCTATCTCCTGCGACTTCACCGCCGCGGCGTCAAAGTTCTTGAGAGTGACAGGCCGGTCAGCGTCCAGCGAGGTTCTGGCCGTTCTTGATGCGTTCGCCAACAGTTCATTGAGGCTCTGTGCCTCAGTCAGCTTTGCCAGCGCGGTTCCAGTCGCCCACGACAGCTGCCTCTCACTGTATGCACCGATGAGGCCCACACTGACTTTACTTCTGTCGGCTTGCTTGAACGGAACACCTTCCGGACTGCGATCACAGACCGCGATCCACTTCGGCTCCAGATCCTTTTCAACCGTGAGCCGTACAGTCAGAACGCGCTCCAGATGGTCATCTGGCTCGTCGGTAAGCTTCAGCGCTGCCACGTCCCAGCCTCGCAGGCAATGGCCGTACTTGTTGAGCGAGCAGAACTCTTCAACGAGGTCGCCAATCGTGACTTCGATGACGATGGAGTTCTCAACCTTGCATTGGTAAAAGTCCGAGTCGCTTAGGGTGAGATTCCACTGGGGATAGAAAGCATATCGGATTGCCTCCAAGATGGTTGACTTGGACGAATCGCCCTTGCCTATGAGGCAGAAAATGTCGGCTGTCGGAAGGCTCCAGTCAAGCTCTTTCACACCACGAAAATTCTTGATCGTTATCTTTCTAATTTTCACTAACAACGTCCTCTAGAACTTCACCTATATGAAAACGGATGAACTCTTGATGTCGCACTCCGACTGGTTCTCCTAAGCACAGCAAGGAGCGGCCGTGCGCCCTCGCCTTCCATCATAGATTCATCTTGTGACGCGGGAAACAAGATTCACCACCGCGTGCTCGCATACAGCCGCTCATGTTTTACTTTGAGGGGCCGCTCCTACGCCTGAGAACGGCTGCTTTTGGCGTACTGCTGCCTGCAGCGGAGGTTGTAGCCGGCCCTTTTTGGCCCTGAAGGTGAGTCGCCGCGTGCGACTGCCAGAAGTTGCAGTACCGTCTGTTGGACAACTTAGACTTGCTGTACTAGGTACCAAGATAGCAAGTCCAGTCCCCCGGCCGGACACCTCGGTAACCATTCGCCGAACGTTCATTCTGATCGCGAACCCCGATATTCCCTCTGTGATCCCATCGCCGTCAAAACGTATGGTTCCACGGCTTCTCCGCGTCCGGAGGATACTTTTCCTCGAGCTTTTGGTTCATGACTTTTGCGAATGACTGGCATTCGTTACGTAGCAATCGGACATCCTCTGCAGATAGGTCGACAAGATTGCCGTCAGCGTCGCGGCCAGCCCGATGCACAATGTCATGGCGAATCTTCACCGCACCCATTAACTTCGAGATGTCCGGTAGATCGAACTGGAACGCGGCCTTCACTATGGGCTTAATCTTATCCAGACGATGCCACATGAACGTGCTGAGATAGTCCTTGACCTCCTCTTTTATCCGGTCAAATCGTTCAAAAATCTCAGCGAGTGTTAGGTTTCGAGACTGGAAATCTTTATTGGTCGCCACGAATCGGCGCAACACTTGCTCGTCCGCCTCTAGCCAGAACTTCAGCGTGTCGGAGAGATATGCTTCGAGCGCGGCGATGATGGACCCATGTGCCATCTGGTGGACAATCTGTTCAGCCTGCGGGTTTGCTGCGACGGCGCTCAAGACAACGTCGATCTGATCGAGACGTTCTACTAAGAATGCGTAAGGATCGTCACGAGACGAGACGACTAACCGCGACAAATAGCCTTCGTAGTCGACACCTTCGTGCTCGATGGGTGCCCACTCGTCGCCTACATCACGATGCAAATCCCGGATCAGAGGTTCCATGACCTCGTAAGAAACGACATGCCCGAAACGCTCCTGTATTTCGTCGTTGGGATCGTAGGGGCCACCCCACACATACACATATTTCTTGTCTTCTCCATCCCAAGGGGTCTCGTTTGCGGGGTCTTCGTAGCGATCACAGAACCAGCGTAGCATCGCTGCTTGCTGCAATTCTGGGATAGCCGTTGCAACCCACTCATCGTCAGGTTCAAACGGGGTAAGGTCGACGTTTCCGGCCTCCCGCGGTAAGTCAACATTTCGGTAGTCCATGGCCAATTGATTCTCCAAGCCAGTCGGGCCGCGATTCCGCAGTGATTGGTTGATTGGGCATTGCAGTGGTCGTAACGCTTTCGAGCAGTCTGTACGACAACAGGTGCAGCGATTGTCGACGATCCGGGCGCGGTTGTCGACCGACCGTTTATCGCCGATGCGGGCAGACCGCGAAGGCCGAAAAGCGGGCACAGTCTGTCCTGCCGAATCACGATTCGCGCGAGGCGGCGGTGGCGGTGATAACGCCCCTTATCACGGGGAAACCGGCCATCCTTTGGCCAACCTCGAGGTCGCGACGCGAGGCCGTCTAAACCTGGGCCGTCGCCCTGCCCCGTTCGGCCTTGGTCATCCAGCCTGATGACGCGATTGCCTGCCGCTCTCGTAGTCCAGGCGTCGGCCACAATTCGCCCATAGGCGAGCGGGGAAAAAGGCCGCCGCAACGGCCGCAATTCTCCGTAACGTGACGGAGGAGCTACGCACACAAATCGGCCATTGCGGACGTTAAGATGCCGCCGTTCGTAAGGCAGCTTCAGGTCGCTCTTCTGCCATCCACACCCGCACGACACGAATGTCAGCTTTCACTGCGTTCGGATGCGTACTCTCGACCCATTGGGCCATCCAGACCTGAGTGAATCAACGGCGACTTTTGATTTACAGAAGCCGCTCGGACATCGTATGCGTCCCACCCAGTTTCGTGCCTTGCTCATAGTTACTAGGACTTAACGGGTGTGGACTAACGTGAATCTTTCATCACAAACGGCAGCACGGCGGCGTTATAAAAATTTGCGCCGTTCGATTTCTCCTTTCGGAGTAGAGCGCGCATGTATTTGCTCAGGTAGACGACCCTCTTAAGTTCTTCGTCACGCATGTCACCATACTTCGCTACGACCGCCTTTACCGCTGCTTCATCATGGGCAGACAAGGTCTGAGTGGGCTCCTTCGAAAGAAAATCAACCTGATTAGCAAGCCCAAGCATGACCTTGCTGCCGACGGGCCGAACCATGACTCCCGGAACCAATTGCGGCAGTTTTGCCAAGTGCAAGTCCACAAAATATGGACCGTCCTTTTGCCGGACAACATACGCATTCGTAAGACGTTCCCCGGTTGCCTCAAGTGATGCCAGCTCCGCCAGGAAACACAACTTATGAAGCGCAAAGTAACTAAGCCCTTCTGGCTTACTCTCCAGTATCCGGCGAGCAACGTGTCCGAGCTTTGCGGCATCAGCCCGAGGCTTACCGCTGACCGGTCTCTTACGCTGCCTCTTTCGCCTCCTCAGAGTCTCTGCGACGAACTGGTAGTCACTTAGTTGATTTGCGAAACTGCGGTGAACCATGGCTCTTTGCCCCGGGTGATACACAGGTATCAGGGACCGGCGCAACCACGCGTTGTTCGTTCTAACGTGCTCGCGGAGCGACAGTGCGTGCGCTTGGAGCAGGCCGCACGCCTTGAGCGCCACAGCACCAAGCGTAACTACAAGTGAGGGATCGACTAGCTCGATCGTTTCCCTCAGAAAGGATGCGCAGTTTGCGATCTCGACAGGCGTAGGCGTCGCATTGTTGCCACGTTCATCTTTGGGGTTGCACAACACTGCATTAGTCACGAACACTTCGTATCGGCTGATTCCTACCTGTTCGATGAGGCTCTCAAAGTTGTGCCCGGATTTGTCCCCGTGAAAGGGCAAGTGCGACCCATCGGCCCCAAGTCGCCCGGGCGCCTCACCAACAAACATAAGCGGCGCGTCAAGAGGGCCGCATCCGGGTCCGAGAACGCGCGCGCTCCCCGTCATCCGCGAGCATTTCTCGCACGCGGTTACACGGTTGACCAAGTCGCGGAACTTGGTCTCCTTATCATCGGCGGACGTCATTGAATCAGTGAACGAAGCTGCTGCTGAGAGCAGTCATAGTAAGCATGAACCGAATGGCAGACAAGCTTTCCCGGCTGCTTGTTCGAGGCCGCGCATATGAAGCGAAGTAGCCTGCCCAATCCGATGAAATTACCCAGCACTTTGTTGAAGAAGTCATGGTTCCGGTATACCACGACAAGATCCAAGGAATCGTCGGCGTTCCAAAGAATCTCTCCAAACTGCCAGCAAGGCCCCCCTCTTGTGCGGGGGGCATCCACCGCTGGAGACGAAAGATGAAATACTAAACCGGTGGTGTTCCGTTGCGACCATGTGCTCAGCTTGTCGATTGCCCGCTCTAGCTGGTTGACGCCGTCCGGAGGAAACCGAACGAGACGCTCGAAGTACGTGCCCCATGCGTGGCGCCCACGTTGCCATCTACGAGCGCGGTCATGGACTTGCAGGTAGCGGGCATAGAACTCCGAACGCGTCGCTGCTCGGTCGCAGGTCCGCTGCGGAAACAACGTATTGGCGACGTCGCAGGCGTCATCCGCGCCCGCTTTTATACGAGCAGGCGAATGTTGCTTCAACCAACCGCCCTCTGCTTCGCACGGCTGATCCACAATAGTAATTAGATTGCTGACTTCGCCCCGTGCGTCAAGTAGGAGAGAACAACCCGCGCGCCAAGCTTCGAGTGCCGTAAGACCATCAACGACGGGAATTGTCATGCTCGTCGTCCCTTTGTGATCGAAGATATCCCTTTTGCAGGGGACGACGCACGATATGTAATGCGTTGCTTATCCAAGTCAACAGTCACATCGCCACCGCCGTTTTTCTTTAGTTCCCGGAACACTGCGTAACCTTGGCAAATCGCTTGCTGCCACTGCTTTGCTGTACAAGAGCGCACTTCCAGGCCAGTTACCATCCTGCGAATGGTCTTGAGCAGTCCGATGTCAATAGAACTCCGGTCTACATACCATCCTCGCTCTTCCGCCTGATTGAAAACAAGAATTGAGACAGCCTCCTCAATTACAGCGGCGCGCGCTCCATCTTCCACTTCGTCAATCTTGGCGTTCGACTTGCGTTTGCATTTGAGTAACGATCGGCAGACGGGAGACCATCCGAGTACGGCGGCATACGCGAGATGAAATACATCGTGATAGCGATAGCCATCGTCCTCGTGTGAATTGTCGGTTAGTGCATCACCGATGACGACGTCATTGACGGAAACCTTGACGTATAGACTTCGCTCCAGAGGTTTCTCGTAGAAATTGACAACGAAGCGCCGAGGCAGCCTCTCATCTGGCGCAAAGCCGCTATCGAAAACGTTGACACTTCCTTCCGAATACAGCGACTCAGCCTTCTCGGCATTTGCTTTGGCGATCTCCTCCAACGGGATTTCATACAGAGAAGCAAGGCTGGTCAGATACCAGAGCAAATCGCCGAACTCTTCTCGCAGCTCTGTTCGAAACAGGGGATTGTCCTTCTGCAGGAGGAGCTTCTTCATCATGCTGTGAAGATCACCGACTTCACCGACAAGCCCCATTAGTGAGACTGCGCGGGAGGGGCGTTCGTTGGTGCGCTCCACCATCGCTTGGTATTCGCTAAACGTTGTCATCGTCGCGCTACCGCAACTTGTCGAACTTTCCTCGGTTTTCTCAACTGGCGCGCTTCGCGGCATACGCCCTCCCCGAACATGAATTTAAAGCGTGCTCCAAACAATTCGTGAACCGCGTGTTTCGGCGCAACATAATCGCCGTGCCACTACTGCTTCCCACACTTTCCAGCCCGACATAAAGGTCGGCTTCCCGAATATCCTCGAAGCGGTTGATGACGTTGGCGGTAAGAATGACAGTGATCTGTCAACGCGCAAAGTAAAAATCAGGTCTTGCCCGACGTTTATGCCAAATGCATCAAATCGGGTCGAGTGTTCTTGCGCAGGTCCAGCGATATTCCTGTGAAGTCTGAGTCACGCCGTGTCATGCGCGAGAATGCAGGCTTGATTGTGTTGCATCGACCGGCGGAATCCGCACTCAAGAGTGGTCGTAGCCGCCGCAGCAACCCAGATGACGGGTGGATGTCGCGAGCACTCATTCACTCAGCGGCCGACACTCCAACATCCGCTAAGGCCGAACTGCTGCCCCCGAGAGGCGAGTGTGGATGACCGGACCACCCTGCCAGTTGCCCTTAGGTGCGCGACCGCGCGACCGGATGCAGTGGGTCGAGTATCCTCCCTTTTAAACGCGCCCCCGTCACATAGACATCGAACAACCCAGAAATCCGGGATGTCCAGCTGAGTGGGGCCGTTCTGCCAGAAAAGGCACAGGGGCCTTACTCGTGCGATCGGCACTGCAGGGCCGGAGCCATCGCCGTCAGGCACAACGGCGAAGCGGCTTGCGCGGGCAACGGCCCCGGGCAGTCAATCGCCATGCACGCACACGGCCTCTGCCATGTGGTATGAATTAGGGATATCGCGGTCCTGCCCACCGGGGGGATGACAAATGACCATGACACAACCAGGGACGCCGACGCCGATGCGCGCGTCGCTGGAGGCACAGGCGCTCGAAGCGGTGCTCAACGGCACGCAGTGGTTGATGGCGCCGACGTCAGGCGAGCAGCAGGAGCCGGACGCTACAGATATGCACGTGGCAGCAAGCCGGTGGACGGATGAAGGCCGGGTGTTCGCCATTGATCGGGCGGGCCAGTCCTTGTACCCGCTCTATCTCTTCGATGAATCTGGCATGCCGATTCGAGAAGTAGAGGAAATCCTGAGAATTTTCGTGGGCTACACGCCATTGCAGATTGCCTCGTGGTTCGAATCGACCAACAGCCTGTTACATGGCAGACGACCACGCGAATGCCTGGTGACCGCTCCATCGGCTGTGGTTGAAGCCGCCCGGGATCATGTGGTCGGCGCCGTGCATGGATAGCGCGCCGGAAAACCCGTTGGGCCGCATGCGCGCCGCGGCGGCCGCCGGGCCCGAAGACGTCGCTTGCGGATTCCCCGACGGACACCGCCACTTCCCAGGTCGGACTGAAGTCGTTGGAGTAGCCGGCCCGATACATCGTTGACGTACGCCGCGTTCTGCGCGAAAGACAGTGATAATCCGGGCCGTCCTCTCATGGGCGCGCATCTGCGACAGCATTCGCTGCCAGAAACGCGACCCGCACCGCTCACAGACCCGGACCGCTGTTCGCCGTGCGCCGGCCCGTGCCATCAGCGTTGACCGCCAAGAAAGTCGAACCAGTCGTGCGCGTAAGCACAGCCGTGATCGGGAATGCCCGAACCGGACAGCGACTGGTCGAAGAATGTTCTGGCCGGTTCGGGAATTTCGTCAAGACGCACATAGCGGAAGCCTGCGTCGTTCACGCGAACCTTGACCTCCGGCTGTGCAGGTCGAGGCGGCAACCCTTCGCGGCCCTGATTCAGCGCGGCAGCAAGACAGCGCGCGACGAGATCCCACACGCTGCCCGCCCATCTCGGATAACTGCGCACAATCGCCCGATCCCCGACCTCACCGAGTACCGCATCGTCCAGGACCACCGCGTAATCGGCGAGCGCACCGTTACGCACACGCGCGATATCCGCCGTCGCGATGACACGCTTTCCGCTTTCCCGTCCGCCGGGCAGCAGCTCAACCGTGATTCGAAGCATTCGCCGCTCCTTCTGGTGATTCCAGCAGTTGTCCCGGCGCAAGACGGAGCGCGCGTTCCCAGGCGCGAAGCTGCTGCCCGGTGAGCGCCTTCGGAAACGCTCCCCGCTCCCACTGTGACAGCGTGACGCTGGACACGCCACAGCCTCGGGCCACTTCCGCGACTGAAAATCCGAGCGCCTTCCGGAGTTGCGCCGCACGTGGCCCGATCTGCTCGCAGCGGGCGACGGGAATTCGCACGGGCAGTGTGACCGATCCTGCCGGCGTGCACGCTGGCACATCGCCGGCAATGGCGACCGGATCGGGCAACGACGGCGCGTCCTGCCTGAGGAGCCAGCCTTGCGGTAGCTGCAGCACGGCCTCCAGCGCTTTCACGGTGCCGGCGTCAATCGTGTCGGGCAACCTTCCCTTCTCCCAGTGCACATAGGTCGGGTGCGCGACACCCACCCCGGCCGCCAGTTCGACCTGCGTCAATCCTAGTGACCTGCGCCGATCGCGCAGACGCTGCGCGACCCGCTGTGCGGCGGATCGTGGAATCCATGCGCGCGCTCCGGTCATCCCGATCTCATCCATGTCATCTGTTTTCTCCACGAAAGGAAAGCCTTTGTACTGCCGGTCGGCCGTGAAACGGACCTGCCGGCCCCATCCCGTATTCACCCGATGCAGGCATACGCATTGGCCCGCGCATCATGCAGCGCATGGTGCTCGCCGCCATGACGGGCAAGGTACGCGGCGCGCCGCTCCCGGTCGCGCCGTCCCGCGATGTTTTCGAGCCGCCAGCCGCGCGGCAGCGGACCGCCCAGCAGGAACCGGAACAGGTTCAGGTCCGTCTCGTAGTCGTAGCAGAGCACCGGGCCGGACGTCGCCGGGATGTCGGCAAGCCACGCATGCAGCGCCTCGCGCAGCCGGACAAACGGCATGGCCCGTCCGTCGAAGCGGCCGAGCTGCGGCAGCACCACCGCGCGGACGAAGTCGCTGCACAGTGCCGCATCGTAGTCGGTGCGCTCGCCGTAGAACTCATAGCCGTTCTCGCCCACGATGGCGAGGCTGATGAGCTGGCAGCGCTGGAAGTCCGTGAACTCGGTGTCGAGGAAGTAGCGGTTGTTCCAGCCGCTGTGGTCCCCAAGGGGAACCGGCCAGACCACCGCGCCTTGAAAGCGGGCATCCGTCATGATTGCGCGCGCCTCCCGCCGTCGTCACTGGGTGCCACCCCTCCGTCGCGCGCCGCCTCCGGTTGCCAGGCACGCGCGCCCACCGGTCCACCGTCGACATCCAATCGTTGAAGAACTACCATCTGGGACTCCCCTGCCTGACCGAAGCCATCCGGCCCATTTACGTGCCTGCGTGTCGCCACGCTCCGACTTTTCCTTTGAGTGCCGCACTCCATTTGCCTCGAGGCAGATCGTTGTCATCTGACTGCCCGGCTCCGGCGGCACCATGCTGCTGTGGCCCGCTCTGGGTGGGTGCGGACGGGTGCGCAGCGTGCGGGTGGAGGCAGGCAGCGGCCCGGCAAGCACCGTCACGTGCCCGGGAAACGGCAGCGTGCCGGAGCGGGTCGCGTCGTCGCGGGTGGCGAGTGCGAAGCGCCGCAGCCGCACACGCAGCTGCGCCGAGGTCTCGTCCGGCGGCAATACCGGCGGTTTCCTGTGCCGGCTCATGTCATCTCTCGAGGATGCCGCACCGGCTGCGGCTACCGCACGCTGGCCGTGATAAGCGGCGGATTATCACGGCCAGCCGGCTTCCGGCCGGTGCATCGCGGCGAACCTCGGCCGAAGTTCCGCGAGCACCGCCGGATCGCTGATGCCCAGCACCGGATCGGTGTGCATCAGGTTGCCCCGGCACACCGCTGGCCAGTCTCCGCCATCGTCGTCGAGCGCGAGCCATGCTGCGGGCTGACGCCGGCACACGTCGCCCCAGACCTGCACGCCACGCGCCACGGACCGGAACCACACCGGATCCATCCGGCCGTGGAAGGTCGCCCCGATCACGCGTCGGCGCAGTTCTAACGACAGACGGCGGGCAACCTTGCGAACGCTGCGGAACACCCGCACCAGGCTCGAGGCAGCGCGCGAGCAGCGCCGCGTGTTCGAACAGCGCATGGCCCGGCGGGCTCGCGACAGACGGTCCGGTGCCCGGTCAGCGCCACACGTCCTCCGGATGCAGGACCCGTCAAATCGCGATACAGCACGCTGCCACCCCGTCGGCGCGGCAGCATGTCCGGCTCCTCAATGGCCGTGCCCCCGTCCAGATGTGCCTCCACCGCGCCGGGGTCAGCAACGGGCTGCGGTCGGCGCCTTCGCGCGCCAGAGCCGTCTGCCGCGCGCGGGCTTTTCCGCCAGGGCGTACGGCACCGATAACGTGCGCCCCGCGGCCGTCGTGAAGCGGGTCACCGTCACCAGCCGCTCGCCCTGACTGTACTGTTCTGGCTCGGTAACCCCCACCCGGATCTCGCGAAGCGGATCAAGCGTCCACTGGTCGACCTCCCGTGCGCGCCTTGTGCTCAGTATGGCCGCGTCGCGCAGGACGACCTCTCCTTCGACGAACTGCTCCAGCGTCGCCGCCGTCTCGGGCAGGTCCAGCATCACGATTGTCGGCACGGCCCGCGAGCGCGCCCGCGAGACCCTGAGAATCAGGACATCCCGTGGTAGCAGTTGCTGAACCGCTGACCACACTCCCCTGCCCGGCCACCCGCCGAAAGGCACATTCAACGCAGGCACACGGTTAATTTCATTCGTTACAAACATGCAGCTACGACCTCAAACGCTTTCATAACCAACCAACTACCCGCCGAACACGTGGCCCTGGCAACAAAGGCCAACGGGAAGGACCGACAGACAGACGCCCCACGAAGCTCCCTCCAGCTTTTCCGTTCGCCCCACCCCCACACTCGCCACCGTGCGCGCTCCTGCGCCGCCCAGAGCCGACTGATGCGGCAGACGGCACTCAATTTCAATCAGAGACATACGCCAAATTCAAAAAGCCCTCGACACCCCCTCAAATGGGTCGTAAATGCCGTGGCCAAATGACCATCATACCGCGACCATCACGGGATGCAAAGGGTATCGGTCAAACTGGACGACGCGGGACATCTGGCCGCTATAGGAGCGACGGTTCGGGCTCGTCGGCAGGAGTTTGGTGTCTCACAGGAGGCCCTTGCACACGCAACAGGAATCGACCGCAGTCATATGGGGCGAATCGAGCGAGGGGAACGCAATCTATCCGTCCTAAACCTCATTCGAATTGCCGACGCCCTAGACATTTCACCATCGAAACTACTCAAAGGTGCCGGTCTTTGAGGCGACATCGAATGGATCAATTACAATTTATATCGGCACCGTATTCGCCACCGTCCTGGTGCAAACGTCAAACGCTCTTAAACGTCAGAACTCGTACCTAACGGCTGCGCAGCACCGGGCGAACCTCCCGCGAAGATCGCCACGCCCGCCAAAATCCACGTGTCGCAACACCTAGTTCATGAACAAGTTCTTTTGCACGGATTTTTCTCTCTAATTTAATTCGGATGACATAGATGAAAATGTGATCACGTTAACTATATTGGATATGAAAGCCTTAAATGGAGGGCTCCGACACCTGTCGAATACCCTTTGATGGTGAAGATGCAGGTGGGGGGGCGATCAAACTCATCCTGCGAACTCTCGCATCAGAGGCACACGACTGAACGTCGACATCCAAGCTCAAAGTCGTGACCATTGAATACTATGCGCGGCGTACCACAAAATCACTCGGACTGCATGGGATAAGTGCGGAACCGCCGTTGAGGTGGGGGATAAACCGGGCGGCAGAATCAAAAGCGGAATGACCGGGATTGTCTAACTGACGTCTCTCCTGCTCTCCGCCCAGAAACAGTCAACAGCACGGCGGAAACGGCTGCTACCATCTGAAAATGCCGTGACTAACGGAGGAAACAGCTCATGCCGACAACGCCAACCAAGAGGCTGGACAAGATCGACATCGCGATTCTCAGCACTCTTCAGAAGAATGCCCGGATTACGAACACTGAACTCGCGCGAGTCGTCAATCTATCCACGACCCCTTGTTTCAACCGCGTCCGGAATATCGAGAACCTGGGCCTGATCAAGCAGCAGGTGACTCTGCTCAATCCTGAGCGGCTTGGCCTAAACTTGAATGTCTTCATAAGCGTTAGCCTCGAACGGCAAGTGGAAGACGCTCTCCGCAGTTTTGAAGAGGCGATTTCCGTCCGACCGGAAGTGATGGAATGCTACTTGATGACCGGCGATGCGGATTACCTGCTTCGTGTTGTCGTGCCAGATACGAAAGCGCTCGAGCGCTTTATTCTGGATCATCTCACCAAGGTCAAGGGAGTCTCAAACATCCGTTCAAGCTTTGCGCTCAAGCAGGTTCGCTACAAGACCGAATTGCCGTTACCCGCCAACGGCATGACGTTGCCAGATGAAGAGTCAGCGCCTCAGGAGTGGTTGTAGATCAGTTGATCCCAGCCGGGATCCGGGCAGCGCGCGATCCGAACTCCGATGGCTCATGCCCATCGACTCCAACGGAGTCCCCCGTTCCCACCTGGCGAAAAGCTGTCCGGTCAGACCAACCATGGCGAGAAGCGCTCGCTCACGTCCTTCCCGTATTTGCGTATTGCTCGACGCAGTACCTCTTTGTCCACCATGCCGTCATCAACGAGCGCTTTCAATGCGGCAATCGCGATCGACGCACGATCGACTTCGAAGAAAGATCGAAGCGACGCGCGAGTGTCACTCCGGCCAAAGCCATCCGTGCCCAATGTCACATATCGTCGCGGGACGTACGCACGGATCAACTCAGGCACAGCGCGGACATAATCTGTAGCGGCAATGACGGGCCCCTCCGAGTGCGAAAGAGCAGCCGTTACATAGGGTACGGCCGCAGCGTCGTCGAACAGTCGCTCGGAACGCTCGAGCGCAACGCCTTCACGATGCAATTCAGTAAAGCTTGTGACGCTCCACACACCCGCTTGAATTTCCCAGTCGTCCTTCAACATGCGCGCGGCGGCCTGTACCTCGCCCAGAATCGCACCAGAGCCGAGAAGCTGCACCTGCGCCGACTCCATCGACTTCCGGTCAAGCACATACAGGCCTTTGATAACACCCTCGCGCACTCGTTCGGCCTCCGTTGAGGGCAACGACGGCTGTGCGTAGTTTTCGTTGGTCACGGTCACATAGTAGAAAACGTCCTGCTGCCGCTCGACCATTTCGCGCGCACCTTCGTCGACAATCATCGCGACTTCGTAGGCGAACGCGGGATCGTAAGCCCGACAGTTCGGTACCGTTGATGCTGCAAGATGACTTGTGCCATCCTGATGCTGCAGCCCCTCCCCGCCGAGCGTTGTCTTGCCAGCCGTCGCACCAATCAGGAATCCACGAGCACGCTGGTCCGCCGCCGCCCAGATCAGATCGCCGATGCGCTGGAAGCCAAACATCGAGTAGTAGATGTAGAACGGCAACATGGGCGTATCGTGCACGCTGTAGGATGTGGCGGCTGCGATCCACGACGATATGGCGCCCGCTTCGGAGATACCTTCTTCCAGAATCTGACCGCTCGTATCCTCGCGGTAATAGAGCATCGAGCCGAGATCCTCCGGCTCGTACAACTGCCCGCGCGGAGAGTAGATCCCCACCTGGCGGAACAGATTTGCCATGCCGAATGTGCGCGCTTCATCCGCGACAACGGGGACGATACGCGGGCCGAGCGCCTCATCCTTCAACAAGCTCCCCAGCATGCGGACGATGGCCATGGTCGTCGACATCTCCTTGCCATTCGCGTCCATTGCGAATTGCCCCCACGTCGACACGGCAGGCACGGCGACCGACTGGGACGCGGCCCGCCGTCTTCTGGGCAAATAGCCGCCAAGCGCGTTGCGCCGCGCGTGCAGATACTGCATCTCCGGGCTGCTTTCGGCAGGCTTGTAGAACCTGAGTTGCTCGACATCCTCGTCAGAGAGCGGCAGACGGAAGCGGTCCCGGAAGGCTTTCAGCTGTTCGACGTCGAGTTTCTTCTGTTGGTGCGTCGTCATACGCCCTTGCCCGATCGAGCCCATGCCGAACCCTTTCATCGTCTTCGCCAGAATGACTGTCGGCTGTCCGCGGTGCTTCAGCGCCCTGTCATAGGCCGCGTGAAGCTTGCGGACGTCATGCCCGCCGCGTCGCAAGCGATCGATGTCGTCATTGCTCATATGGGCGACGAGCGCGGCAAGCTCCGGGCTCTGACCGAAGAAGCGTTCGCGGTTATAGGCGCCGTCGTTGGCCGAGAAGGTCTGAAACTGGCCATCGACCGTATGGGCGAACGCCCGCAGCAGCGCACCGGTCCGGTCGCGCGCGAACAGTGCATCCCAGTCGGAACCCCACAACACCTTGATGACGTTCCACCCTGCACCGGTGAATTGCGACTCGAGTTCATCGACGATGCGTCCATTACTGCGCACGGGACCATCGAGGCGCTGCAGGTTGCAGTTGATCACGAACACCAGGTTGTCCAGCCCCTCCCGGGCTGCAAGCGACAAGGCTCCGATCGACTCGGGCTCATCCATCTCGCCGTCTCCAACGAACCCCCACACTTTCCGACCCTCGGTGTGCAGCAGTCCGCGATTCTGGAGATAGCGCATGAAGCGCGCCTGGTAGATGGCGTTGATAGGTCCAATGCCCATCGAACCCGTGGGGAATTGCCAGAAGTCTGGCATGAGCCACGGATGCGGATATGAACACAATCCGGGACCTGCGATTTCGCGCCGGTAATGTTCGAGATGCTTTTCGCTCAGGAATCCTTCAAGAAATGCGCGCGCATAGACACCGGGAGAAGAATGAGGCTGAAAGTAGACGAGGTCACCACTTTGAGCGTCTTTCTGTGCTTTGAAGAAATGATTGAAGCCCACTTCGAAAAGGTCGGCCGCAGATGCATAGCTCGCGATGTGCCCACCAAGCTCACCGTATGCCCTGTTGGCGCGCACCACCATAGCAAGCGCATTCCAGCGCAATGCAGCCGCAAGTTTCTCTTCGATTTCGACGTCGCCAGGATAGGGAGGCTGTTGTGCGACGGGAATGGTATTCGCATACGGCGTGATACTCGCGCGCGCCGTGGCTACCCCCTGTGACAGGGCGTGCGCAGCCAGCCGGTCGAAGAGGTACTGTGCGCGCTCAAGTCCGGCATGTTCGAGAACGCCATCAAGCGCCGCGAGCCATTCTGCCGTCTCCTGAGGATCGTGGTCGATGCGCGCCTCCGTGGCGGCAAGAATCGGCTGCGTATTTATCGATAAATCCGTCATCATGCAACTCCGAGGCAAGAGCGACGCCTTAAGCGACTCATGGGGGAACGGACAGCATACTGACGACGCCGCAGAATGTGCGCCTGTTTTTCCGGACTGGCACGACGCACCGCAGTGGTTTTCCCTGCAGTCGGCGTCGGTCGCAGAATATTTGCCTGGTTCGCCGTCCGGGAAAGTAGGCGACGCGATTAGCGCATCGGCTGACCGTAGCGCGGTAGACCCAGCATGATTCCCCGACTGTGCGCACCCAGTGTACCCATCCGCACGCCACGGCCGGCCTCAAGGGATATAACGATTCGACCGCAACTCCGTCAGCATCTCGAGATACATCTCCTCGCTATCAATGCAGTCTGCAAAGCCGTGCTTGCGTGCCTTGATCGTGCTCGTGATGTTGTCGAAGGTCGTTTTGAAGATGGCATCGCCGAACTTCCACGACACGATCTGCTCATACGCGTAATTGCGAAGTCCATGCTGCTTGACGAGTGCGTCCCATACCTCTCCCTTATCGGCCATCGCTTGCTGAAGCGAGATGGCAAATGGTTCTCCGCCAGGAACGCCAAAGAACTCCGCCAGTCGAGGCCAGATGCGCGACCAGCGGAAATAGTCACCGTTGGTGATGTTGTAGACTTCTCCGCGGCATACATCCGTCTCACCGGCCCAATCGACAGAACGCGCGAGGATACGCGTGTCCGTCACCTGGTACAGGGCGTCATACGCGGCCCGTGGGCCAGGAAATGACATGGGCACACCTAGTGCCTTTGCCAGCGTTCCATAGACAGCGATGACCATCAACAGATTCATCGGATTGCCGAGCGCCACACCTGCCACCGCCTCCGGGCGAAACGCCGTCCAGGACCAGTTTTTTCCGGCAGAAAGCACTCTAAGGAAATCCTCCTGGCTGTAGTAGAAGTTCGGCGGCATGTGGCGTGGATCGCTTTCCTTCGCGGGTGTCGGGAACGCACCGATATGTGCGCCGTATGCCTTGCCGCCCTGCATCAGCGAAACATGCCGCAAATTCGGCGCGGACTTCTCCACCACTTCGACAAGATTCTTCAACATCATGAGGTTCACCCTCACCAGCTCGGCCTCGCTTGCCTTCTCCTGGTAGGCAGCGAACACAAGATGCGTGGCGTCAGAAGCTTGCGGCAAGAGTGACTCACAGGACTCCCGGTTAGTCAGGTCTACGGGAAGGTGCAGGGCTCGGGTGGGAAAATCCGGTGCGCGTCGCGATACCGCGACGAGATTGACTTCCTTGCCTTCAAAATGATCTAGTACGCCTCGCCCGATCACACCAACGGCACCAGCCACTACAACGGTCTTCATGTCTCATCGTCCTTTCGTTTGACGGGATATTGCTTCGATCAATTGCAGGCGGTCGATTCTCTCTTAGCCTGGGCCCGGCAAGCCTGTGACCGACGCCGGACCGCGGTGAATGATGGGAGTGTTGTCTCGATGTGCCAGTACCCACTTCGCAATTTCATCCTTGCGGGCGAACCAGACATCGGGTTTGGAGCGCGCATAGGTAAAGAAGCGGTCGAGTGCTCGAACGCGACTGGGATGTCCGTTGATGCGATCGTGAAACCCTACCAGCATCAATCTTCGACGCTTTGTACCTTCCTCGTAGAGTTGATCGAACTCGTCCTTTAATGCCTGTTCGTAAGCCATCGGGTTATATCCTTCAAAAGGGAATGAAGAAATATCATTCATGTTGAAGGTGTAAGGCACCGTGACGAAATCTTTGCCCCTCACGGGGATGATGAAGGGCTCGTCGTGGCTCGGTTCGTCGATGTGATAGATGAAGCCGAGATCCTGCAGGGTATCCAGGATGTGCACTGAATTGCGCAACCAGTACGCGTTCCATCCCACTGCCTGCTGGCCGGTAATGCGATGGATCGTTTCGACACAGTCAGCGATGAATCGCTTCTCTTCATCGCGCGGCATATTGTAGGAGTTTGTCCAGGTCCGACCGTGAGCCGCTGCTTCGTGACCTCGTCTAACGATCTCCTGCGCCAGATCGGGCGCCTGCTCGATCGCCTTACCAATCATGAACGACGAAACCTTGATGTTGTGCTTGTCGAACAGATCCAACGCGCGAGGGATACCCTCGTAGTGTCCATAAGCGAAGAACGCGTTGGTAGGCAGGTCCGGCACGCCCTTCGCGATAGGCTCTGGAATCGGCCCGCCGGCCCCCGAGATGGGCTGGCCTCCGCCCTCGAACATGAGCGATACGCTCACAGCCAGTCGCGCCCCATTCGGCCAGAAACCCTGACCGCCAGACGAGGCGCTCCCCGCCGAGGTTGTTGAACCTTGGCCGCTTGTCTGTGCGACCGCCGTACCGAATGCCGCTCCAGCAGCAAGTACACCCACTGCAGCGCCAGTCTGGGTCAGAAATGTCCTGCGCCCGATTTGCCCGGGCGTGGCCGTGTGCTCAGTCACGGTATTGTCGTCACTCTTCATGGGTCGTTCTCCTTTACGAAGGAGCGGGTCATGTCACCGCCTGGTTACTTGAGTATGCGTCAGCGACGATCTGAAATATTGGACAAAATCACCACCGTTGTAACGGAATCGGGAATGCCAATCCGGGTTACTCCTGTGGTGAGTTGCAAAAAGCCTAACCAGGTGCATGCGACTGCAGTGCCATGAGCGTTCGCTCCCCTGCCTCGAGCAGGGCTACCGTCGCCCTCATATCAACCGTCTTGTACGGTACGAGAGGCGGCCGAACGTTCTTCCAGCTTTCACGCCCGGTTCGGAGCGCTATTGCGGCCTTCATTGCCGGAATCATTGGAACCTGCTGGAAAGCCTTGCGAATCGAAACTGCATTCTCATGTAAATGCGCAGAGACCGGTTCATGGGCCATCCGATATAGCGTACTTAGCATGACGGGGTTGACGTTCGCTGTCCCACTAATACAGCCTGCTGCGCCCAGTTTGAGCGCGTCGAGCAAGAGCGCCTCACTCGCGGGAAAGACGTCGAAACCATCGTCGCTGAACGTCGTCAGCAGCATGCGGGTGTTTTCCCAATCGCCGGTCGAGTCCTTGACGCCGGCAATGGTCGCGGGATACCGCTTGCGCAAGCGCTCGATCAGCGCCGGCGTGATGGACACACCGGACAGCGCGGGGATGTGATACAGATATACGGCAAGACGCATATCGCCGACCGCCTCGATCACTTCCGAGTAGAACGCGAAAACCCCATCTTCGCTGACGTTCTTGAAAAAGAACGGAGGCAGCATCAGCACACTGCCGATACCGGCGTCGACCGAGTGCCGTGTAAGCGCCACCGCCTCCTTGAGCGAGCACGACCCTGTACCCGACATCACGCGAGCAGGATCGATTTTCGCCGCGACCAGCGTATCGATCAGTTCGATCTTCTCCGCAAGCGACAGCGAATTCGCTTCCGAGTTGGTCCCGAAGATGGCCAATCCAACATCCGACGCGATCAATGACTTGCAGTGCTCGACGAAGGCCTCGGCATCGGGCTCGAAGTCGTCGTGAAACGGCGTCAGTACCGGTGCGAGCACACCGCGATGGCGCGTGGGCTTAGTGTTCGACATAGCGTTTCTCCGTTGCGTCTCCATGGGTTTCGGGGCTCGTAGCCGACGCGCGGTCTCGCTCGAGCGTGTCGTATCCTGGGGTGTTGGCTCGGCTGGCACGCGCAAGCAACTGAGCAAGGTGCAGCGCCTCCCGATTCGTGCCATGACGAATCTGCTCCCGGCAGCTGAATCCATTGGTCAAAACGATGGTTCCCTCCGGCGCATCGCGCACGGCCGGAAACAGGACCTGTTCGCCCACGGCGTCGGCAAGCTCACTGTGCTCGGGGTGAAATCCAAACGACCCCGCGAGGCCGCAGCAGCCGCTATCGAGCATCGTGAATCGCGCCCCCATCTTTTCGAGCAACGCGCGTTCGGCGCGCGTGCCAAAGAGCGACTTCTGATGGCAGTGCGCATGAACCAGCACGCGAGCTTCATAGCGCGGCGGCTCGTATCCTTGTTCGAGCAGGAAATCGCCGAACAGCCTGACCGCGGATGACAAGCGCTGCGCCCGCGTGTCGTCGGGAAAGAGCTTGAGCAGCTCGTCTCTGAACACGGAGAGGCAGCCCGGTTCGAGGCCAACCAGTGCAATCGGCGCTTCATCGGTGCCTTGCGCGCTGAACACGGGCGCCAGCGCCGCCATGATTTGCTCGAGATGACGACGTGCCGCGTCAAGGTAGCCGAAATCGTAGAGCGGGCGTCCGCAGCACAGGCCTTTCGGCGGCAGCACGACGTCGAAGCCTGCGCTGCGCAACACCTCTACCGCGTCTAGCGCTATCTCCGGGTGGAAGTGCTCGGAAAACGTATCGACCCACAGCATGACTTTGCGGCGGCGGCTTGAACCGTCGTGCCCGATCATCCCCGCGCCGTAGGCCTTGCGAAATGTCTTCGTCGCAAACCGTGGGAGCGTTCGTGAACTCGCGGTGCCTGCCACGCGCTTCGCAAGCCCGGCCAAAAGGCGCGTCTGTGTCATCAGGTTCGCAATCCGGGGCAGACGTGCGGCGAACGGCGCCCATTGGCCGATGCGTCCCATGAACCAGGCCTGGCGCGGACGCCGCTTTCTCTCGTAGTAGTGCGAAAGAAACTCGGCCTTATAACTGGCCATATCGACATGGGTTGGACAATCCGAGCGGCAACCCTTGCACGACAGACAGGTGTCGAGCGCTTCCTTGACCGGCTCGCTTTCCCATCGCCCGTCTACGAGGTCACCCTGGAGCATTTCCCATAGCAAACGGCTTCGTCCCCGCGTCGAGTAGCGCTCCTCGCGTGTGGCCCGGTAGCTTGGGCACATCGTATTGCCTGTGAGCGAGCGGCAACGCCCCATCCCGACGCACCGCTCGACCGCCCGTTGAAACCCGTTGCCCTCTTCGCTGCGAAACGTCATGCGCGTATGCAAGTTGACGACCTTGTATTGCGGCCCCATGCGCAGATTGTCATCGAGCCGGTAAGCGTCGATCACCTTGCCGGGATTCATCCGGTTGCGCGGATCCCAGATGCGCTTGAATTCGCGCATCGCATCCATCAGCTCCTCGCCGAACATGATCGGCAGGAACTCCGCCTTGGCCTGGCCATCGCCATGTTCTCCGGACAACGATCCGCCGTAGCGCACGACCAGCTCGGCCGCCTCGCGCGTAAAGCTGCGCCATTGCACGATGCCTTCCGCGCTCGAGAAGTCGAAGGTAATACGCGCATGCACGCAGCCGTCGCCAAAATGGCCGAACAGCGACGTCTCGTAGCCGTACCGGTCCACCAGTTGCTGGAAGGCGCGCAGGTAGTCGCCGAGGCGGTCGGGATCGACAGCGGCGTCTTCCCAACCCACCTTCGGATCGGGTATGGCAGGGTCGATCGATAGTTGCGTGGCGGAGGCCCCCGTCTCGCGGATCAACCAGATGCGCTGCTGCATTGCCGGCTCGATCACGAGCCAGCTCGACGGTGCGGGCCCTGCGCGACGCTTGCCGAGCGCTTCGGCGGCGTGCTGTGCTTGCCCGATTGCCTCCGCCTCGGTATCGGCGCCGAACTCGAGCACGACCCACGCATCGCCCTGCGGAAGCAGCGCGATCTCTTCCGCCCGCAGGCCGCGCGCCTGAAGTCCTCGCACGATCGCACGGTCCAGACCTTCGATGGCGATCGGACCGAACTCCCGGTACTCGGGTACCGCATCCGCTGCCGCATAGATGTCGGGAAAGCCCAAAACAAGTGCCACGCGATGCGCAGGACTGTGCACGAGCCGCACCTTTGCGGCCGTCGTGATGACACAGGTTCCTTCGGTTCCCACCAGCGCACGGGCGACGTTGAAGCCGTTCTCCGGCAACAGCTCGTCGAGATTGAACCCCGAAACGCGGCGGGGAATGGAAACGAAGCGCTTTCGGATCGCCTCTGCGTATCGGTCGCGCAGTGCTCTCAGGTCCCGATAAATTTCGCCGCGTCGCCCGCCGGCCGCAATGATCGAATCGAGCTCGGCATCCGAGGTCGGGCCGACCCAGAAGCGCTCGCCGTCGTAGGTCAGCACTTCGAGCGCCTCGACGTTCTCCAGCGTTTTGCCCGCCATCACGGAATGGGGGCCGCACGAATTGTTGCCGATCATGCCGCCCAACGTGCAGCGGCTATGCGTCGACGGATCGGGGGCGAAGGTCAGGCCGAACTGCTCGGCTGCGTCACGCAGCGTATCGCACACGACACCGGGCTCGACGATGGCGGTCCCTGCAACCGGGTCCAGCTCCAGAATCCGGTTGCAGCTGCGCGAATAGTCGAACACGACTGCCGCATTGACTGTCTGCCCGCTCATCGACGTTCCGCCGCCTCGCGAGAGCACGGGCGCATCGTGCCTGCGGCAGATGGCAAGGGCGCTCGCGACCGCCTCCGTCGATTCCGGCACGATGACGCCAATCGGCGTCTGGCGATAGTTGGACGCGTCCGAAGCGTACGCGGCGCGGTGCGCGACGTCGAAACGCACGGCCGGACCCAGCGCCGCCCGCAGATCGGCTTCGAGCGCGGCCCAGGCCGACGCGCCGGAGGCGTCATGGCCGGCTTGCTGCAAGTTTGTCTTCAACACAGGCCTCGAATCGGTAAGCAGAGAATGGCGCAAGGCATGGCGATGCTTCAGCGCAAACCGCCGAACTCAAGGATGTAAAGACCGCCGTTATAGTCGGTCGAGTAAATCAATCCGCCCGAGTCGACAAATACGTCGGAGGACTGAATGACCTTCGCCCGATTGGGCCGGTGATCCATCAGTTTCTCCGGCTGCGATGGCACAAACGCGCCGACTTCGATCGGGCGGAATGCGTCGCGAATGTCGAACACGCGCACGCCGGCGTTTTGATACGTCGTGAAGATGAGCTCCGAGCTGACGAAGCTGCCTGGCCGGTTTTCGTGGAGATTGTGCGGGCCGAAGTGCCCCGGCTTGCTCCTGTAGTCCGCTTCACGAGGAGTCGGGAACGTCGAGATGCTCACGGGATTCGACGGCTCGCGCACGTCGAACATCCAGATGAATTTTTCGCCATCCTCCTGATGATCGAGCACGGCTTCATCGAGCACGACAAGCAGATCGCGATCGGGCAAGGGCAGGCAGTTGTGGGTTCCGCCGCCAAACGGCGGCGACCAGTTGCGGTGCGCCAGCAGCCTGGGCCGTGACCGGTCGGCAACATCGAGGACGACCAGCCCGGCGTCGCGCCACGCGCAATACGCTACGTTGCCGTGAACGATCGGGTGATGCAGTCCGTAGCGGCGGGACGCATCCCATGACGGCGTTTCGCCCGCCGCCACGTTCATCCCCGGCAGCCAGAAGCGGCCGGCTTCGCGCGGCCGCGTCGGATCCGACATGTCGATCGTGATGAACACGTAATCGGAAAAGCCGTCGATCAACGCGGAAGCGTAGGCCCAACGTCCCCCGACATACCAGAGTCGGTGCACGCCGCCCCCTTCGATCGGCATAAAGCCGATCTCGCGCGGCGTGTCGCCCTGCGAGATGTCGTAGACGGCGAGACCCGCGCGCCAGTTTCGTGAAGTGCTCGGGGCCTGCGCCGTGCCTACCTTGCGGCCCAACGCGCCCTGGTAGTATTCGCGCTCGTCCTGAAACTCGGGCGCCGCGAACAAGTCCTTGGCGTTGATCACCAGCAGCAGATCGTCGTGCGTCTGCAGGTGGATGTTCCAGGTATTGGGCGGCGCCGGCACGTAAGCCACCGTCTTCGGGCTTTGCGGGTCGCGCACGTCGACGACGCTGAAGCCTTTCGAGAACATGTGCCCGATATAGGCATAGCCGCGGTGAACCATCAGTTGCACGCCGTCGGAGCGGCCGCCCTGATCGCTATACCCAACGAGGCGCATGTTGTGCGCGAGATCGGGGGTCAAGAGTGATTCCTGTTTCATGGTGCTTTTCCGTATGATTAGAACTACTTAACCTTCCAGATATGCCGATAAACATCCCGGTAGTGGTTATCCGGGTCGTAGACGTTTTCCTTGCCGCCTTCGGTCGCGACATTGGCGCCGGTAACGAGATGCACGGGCGCGGCGTAGCCGCTTGCGGGCGCCCCGGCGAATGCTCGATTCAACTCGTCAACGGCCTGCCAGCCCTGCTGCGATACGGGCTCCGCCACGGTCGCGGCCTGATAGTCATGGTTGCGGATACGCTGAAACGCCGATTCGCTGCCATTGCCGGCCGAGACCCCGAGCAGCGGCCCGGTGCCCTTATAGCCGGCTTGCTGCAGCGTCGGAGACATGAAATCGAACGGCATGTCGTTGATGGTCAAGGCCCACGTCCACTTCGCACCGTAGCGCTGAAGCAGCGTGGCGGAAAGCTGCGGAATGCGCGCCGCGGTATCCGAAAGCGGCGTATCTTCCACCTTCAGCAGCTGGCAGCCCGCACACTGCTTCACCAGCGCTGCCATGGCGTCGGCCTTGGCCGTCGCGATCTCATAGGTCGAGTCGGTGAAGATGACCACGCCGGCCTTGCCGTTCGAGGTCGCGATCACGTACATCACGGCGGCCTTCGCGACGTCGAGCGGGTCCGTGGCCAGGTTCGTGAAAATGCCGTACTGCGGCGCGGGGCCAGGCTTGGGCAGCGAGTGCCAGCCCACGATCTTGATGCCGCGCGCGGCGGCCTGCTGGATCAATGCCGCCTGCTCTTTGGCGTCGACGCTACCGAGCACGATGCCGTCCGGCTTGAGCGCGATAGCCTGATTCAGGGCGGCGGAGCGTCCCGAGATGGAGCCCTGCCCGTCGATGAGACGATAGTTCCATCCGATGGCCTTCGCAGCCTGCTGCACGGCCTGCGCGACCCCGCGCGGTCCGCTATCGCGCTGGTCGGCCGACACGAACACGATGGTCTTGCCATGTTGGGCCGCAGGCCCGGTGGTGGGCCCCGTCCACGGCATGCTGGACCGGGTGACGTTCGCGGTATACGCCTTGGCCTGTGCGACGATGTCGTCGGCCGCGAGGACGTTTGCCGTCATGCTGGCCAGCAGCACGGCCGAAGCGGAAAGAACGAGTGCGCGTTTCATGATGTCTCCAGTATGGTTTTGGTTGCTCGCCTGAGTGAGGACTCGGCCGTCATCAGGAGTCCGACGTGCCCGACGACGAGGCTTTCGCACCGGTCTGCGAAGCAGCGGATGGGCTCGCGCTCACGCTGCGACGCGGGCTGCGCCTGCGCCGCTGCGTATAGCCGGCGATGCCGATCGCGACGAGGAGCGTGGCGCCGTTGAAGAGCGGCTCGACGTAGAAGTCGCCGCCCATCTGCTGGATCCCGGCGATACCCACGGCGAGGATCGACACGCCGAACACGGTTCCCCACACATTCACGCGGC
Source organism: Paraburkholderia silviterrae (assembly GCF_004353915.1). GTDB lineage: Bacteria > Pseudomonadota > Gammaproteobacteria > Burkholderiales > Burkholderiaceae > Paraburkholderia > Paraburkholderia silviterrae. The sequence continues at coordinate 38,232 of NZ_SMRP01000007.1, forward strand.
CGGGCTTGATGGTGGTCGAACCGAGGAACGCGCCGACAAGCGCGGGCAGCAGGTAGTCGAGCCCGACGCTCGCCTGGCCGATGCGCAGCTTGGCCGCGAGGACTACGCCGGCGAACGCGGTCAGCACGCCCGAACTCACGAAGGCCAGCATCACGTAACGCCGCGTCGGAATCCCGTTGAGTGCGGCGGCACGCGGATTCGCGCCAATGGCATAGAAGTAGCGGCCGATCGGCAGATAGTCCGCGGCGATCCACAGCACGATGGCCAGCAGGATCACATAGGTCGCAGCGATTGGCAGTCCGAACAGTGAGGTCGAAAATATCGACGTGAACGCGTCCGGCAGCGAGCCGATCACCTGCCGGCCGCCCGTATGCCACATGGCGAGCGCATAGAGCACGGTCCCGGTCCCCAGCGTCGCGATGAACGAATCGATCTGCGCGATCTCCACGAGCAAGCCATTGATGAGCCCGAGCAGCGCACCGAGCGCCACCACGATCACCACGGCCACGCGCCAGTCGAGCCCGTATGTCGTCTGCAGGCTGATGGCGAGGATGTGCCACATCACGATGCCGTAGCCTACGGTCAGATCGATGCGGCCCGTCGCCATCGGGATCATGGCGGCAAGCGCAAGGATCGCGATGATCGACTTGTCGCCGATGATCGAGCGCGCGTTGAGCAAGGTCGGGAACGTGTCCGGCAACACGACGGAGAACACGGCGATCAGCACGAAAGTGAGAATCGGCAGGCCGAAAACGGGGAGCAGCCTCACGACACGCGAGAACGGCGGCAGGGCGGCCAGCTCACGGCGTGTCGGCTCGAGCGCATTGGATTTGAGTGATTGCATGATGGGGCCTCAGGCGTTCAGTGAATGACGGGTGGACGGCGTGACACCGTAGTCGAGCGACGCGCAATGGAGCAATTCGGAAACGCTCAACTGCTCGAGCGGCAATTCGCGCCCGATCGTGCCATTGCGAAAGACCAGTGCGCGATGGCAGATCTGTGCGGTCTCCTCGAAATCCGAGGAGATCAGGATCACCGCCATGCCCGTTCGCACCGCGTCTCCCAACAACCGGTAAATCTCGGCTTTCGCGCCGATATCGACGCCGGCGGTCGGGTCTTCGAGCACGAGCACCTGCGCGCCGATGCGCAGCCAGCGCGCGATTACCACCTTCTGCTGGTTGCCGCCCGAGAGCGTTTCGATCAGCGCGCCGGGATCGTTGGGTTTGAGCGCGACGCGCCGACCCAATGACAACGCCTCATCGGCTTCGCTTGCCGCCGAACGTAAAGCGAACAGCGTCCGCCCGGTTGCCTTCGGATTCAGAAACAGGTTCTCGCGGATATTGAGGCCAGGCGCGACAGACTCGCCGTAGCGATCGCCTGCCACGAGGCACAGGCCGTTGCGCACGGCAGCGCCCGGCGTGGACAGGTCGACGTTGCCCCCATCGAGGAGGACCGTGCCGGACAGAATGCGCTCGGCGCCGAACAACGCCTTGCCTATGTTGTCGTGGCCCGCTCCGCGCAACCCGACGAGACCCAGAATCTCGCCGCGCCGCACGTCGAAATTCAGCGGGCCGGCATCTTCGGTGCAGAGCCGGCGTACAGAAAGCGCGACGGGCGCTGCCGCGGTAGTCGGCGGCCGGACGAACACGGTATCCGGTTCCCTGCCCACGATGTGGCGAATCAGATCCACGGGCGCGGTCTCGGCCGTCTTCTGCTCCGCAACACGCCTGCCATCGCGCAGGACCACGATGCGGTCCGAAAGCGAGAACACCTCATCGAGACGATGCGAGACGTAGATCATCGCGACGCCCTGCGCCCGAAGCTTGCGCAGCACCTCGTGCAGTTGCTGCACTTCGCTTTCCGGCAGGCTTGCAGTGGGCTCGTCGAGCACCAGCAGGTCGGCACGGCTCGACAGGCCCCGAGCAATCGCAACGAGCGATCGTTCGGCTCGGGTCAGCGATGCCACACGCTGGTAGGGGTCAATATCGCCGCCCACCAGCGCGAGCGCCACGCGTGCCCTCTCGTTGACTTCTCGCCAGGCGATCAGGCCACGCTTGCTGCAAAACGTCGTCGCCAGCGCCATGTTTTCCGCGACCGTCATCCAGTCGATGAGCCCCAGATCCTGATGGACGAAGGCAATGCGGCCATGCATGGCCCGCGCATCAACGGGTTCGCCGCGAAACAGCAAGTTGCCGGACGAAGGCGCATGAACGCCTGCGAGTATCTTGATGAGGGTTGATTTGCCGGCCCCGTTTTCTCCAAGAAGCGCGACGATCTCGCCCGGATAGACGTCGAAACTGACGTCGTGAAGCGCGGGTACTCCGTTAAAGCGCTTGCCGATGCCTTGCACGCTCAGGATGGGGCCAGGTCGCGAAAGATCCTGCGCCCTTTCGCTGGGATGGGCTGCTGTCATGTCTCACTCCATGAATACGGTTGGCCGAATTCAGTGTTTGCTAAAGCTGTTTTTTGTTTTTACTATTATTGGACGACGCCCGAGGGGTGGCCAATCTAAAACCGGCCATCACTACATCGAAATTCGGCCAACCTGCCGGGCGACCAGAATGCATTGGAGAGAGACGCCATGGCAGCTGACTGCGCACGGATTGACTGGGTGATGCCGGAAGACGATCCCGGCAATCCGTTCAAATGCACGGATGAATTCGCCGAATGCGTGGAAAAGGTCAAGCCCGGGAAAACCACCATCGGCTCGCTTGGCGACCCCAAGAACAAGATTCTCTGCATCGAGCAAGGCCGGGTAAAACTAGAAGGGCCGCATGGCCAATGGGTCCTGCTGCCGGCGCATATGGTGTTCATTCCGCACAGCAGGCCGTATCGCCTTTACACGAGCGCAGACGCGGTGGTCGCCGTCGCGCACCTGGGCGCACAGCACACTGTTTGGGAGCACGAAGGATGCTGGGCCGCACCCATCAACGGGCTGGCGAAGGAAATGCTGGGCTATGCGCTACGCTGGGGACGGGATCGCGCCGCTGACGACCCTGTCGCCAACGCCTACTTCAACGCGCTTGGCCTGCTCTGCAAGGAATGGTTCCAGTGCTCGCGCATGATGTGGATTCCGTTCGGCGAATCGGCCGAGCTCAAACGGGCCATTGCGTATAGCCGCACGCGACTCGAATCGGTGACGATCGAACTCGCGGCAGAGGCTGCCGGGACCTCCGTGCGTACATTGCGCCGCTACTTCCAGGATGAACTCGGCATGAGCTGGCGCCGCTTTCTCCAGGAACTGCGGATGACCCGCGCCATCGAGCTCTTGACGCTCAAACGCCTGTCCGTGACTCAGACTGCACTGGAGGTCGGCTTCAACAGTGTGGCTGCATTTACGCTTGCGTTCACCTCATTTACCGGCAAGACCCCGAGTACTTATTCCAGGGACTTTTTCAACAACAGTCCCGCGTTGGGCGTCAGCGAGCATGTGCCAGACGATGCCGAAGGCGAGATGGTCCTGTCTGGCCAGTTGATGAGCCATTCGACGGCCGTGTGACGTGACGCCTTCGCGAGCGGCGCATGTCCATCACCGGCCATGTCGACACGATCAGTGATGCCCGAAGATTGACCCCGCGGGACCAGCGGCGATCGGCTGGCGCTCGCCGCTCGCCGACGTACCGGTGGCCGCGCCACCATAGCCGGACGAGTCCGCGGCGGCATTGTTGCGTGCGACACGTGCCTCGGCGGCTTGCAGATCGTCCGGGTAATGCGGGTCGTTGGCGCGGCCCGGGTAATACCCGGCTTGCACGAGTTCGGCGAGTACCTGTGCCCGCGTCACGGTCGATTCCGATTGCGCGAAGCTCAGTGCGGGTGCCGCCAGTGCGACCAGGGCTGCCGAGGCGATGATAGCTTTGAGAGTGACTTTCATAAGGATTCCTTTCAGTGTTCAGGCATTTCAATCCGTTGGAGCGCTGCTCCGTCGTTGAAACCATCTTAAGGAATCCCGCTTCCGCGAAACACAGGTGAATCGAGAAAACGCTTTTTGCAGATCGCGAAGTATGGAGTGCCATCGACAGACATGGCCCCCTTATGCCGTCCGCACGCGCTCATGCGCCTGTCCCGGCTGTCTGCCGGCAGCGTCAACGTCGACACCACCCGCCTCGCAGCACACGCGACGCCACTGGCCAGGCGGTATGCCGATGCGCACGACAAAAACACGTGTCAGGTGGCTCTGGTCGGCGAAGCCGCAGGCCGCGGCCACCTCAGCGAGCGTCGCGCCAGGGTCACGCATCATGCGCATGGCCATATTCAGGCGCTGCGCCATTAGCCAGCGATGCGGCGTCGTGCCCGTCGACGCGCGAAACGCGCGAACAAAATGGTTGACAGAAAGTCCGCACTGCGAAGCGATCTGGTCGAGGCCGACATCGTCCTCGATATGCGCCAGCATGTACTCGCGCGCACGACGTAACTGCCATGGCGCCAGCGCGCCGCGCAGCGGCCCAGCGCCGCTGACGAGCCGCCCGTAAGTGCTAGCTACGTATTCATGCAGGGCAAGCGCGAGGTGGCGCGTAAACCCTTCGCTTGCAGGCTGTCGCCCTTCCAGCGCTGGCGCAAGCAAGTCGTTAAGCTGGCGGATCACCACGTCGTCAACGTCCTGTGGCCGCGATGCGTAGGCACTGCCCTCCTCGTCCACCATGCAAGCCTCGTTCGACATGTCCTTGCTCCTTCGTTGCGTAATCGATCTGGCGAGTCGCCCAAAGCCATCGAGCTCCACTCCTGCGGAGAATGAGCAAATGCTCACCTGTTGATACAAATGTATGACCCACATGCAGCAGGCGCTACCGTACAAACGCATACTTGTGTCGTCCCAAAGTTTGGACGACCTATACCCAGGTATGACGCGCAACGCAGCACAGCGGCCGTGCACGGGTTCTCACGCTGCCTGCGATCGATGGCAACCGCTGACGCGCATCAACGCGCCTGCGCCATCTGAAACGTTGCGCGAGCGAAGGATGTTTCTCAGGTTGGGGAATGCTGCGTGACAGGTCAAACTGCGGTGACCGATTCGGCGAGGATCATGCTGCTGCAGTTACATAAGTGGTCTCCACCACCGCTTCGGATGGCGTCCTCCAGTTCCTCGGTCATGGCTGCACCGAATGAGACCGCAGGCAATACCAGATGAATTCGGCAAGCGGCTCCAATCTAAGTCGAAGGTCGGACGAAGCGCACGCAATCAGTTGACCGCTGGTTCGCCGGTCTGCGGAGAGAAACTGCAAGTGATAACCGGATATGCCGGACTCGCCCGGCTTGCCCGGCGACCAAAGGCCCACAAGTGTCCCGCTTACATTGGCCCATTCTCGTTCCAGCGCCAGCGCGTGCGGCCGCATGCGAACGAAGGCAAAGGCACCGTCGAGCCGGAGTGCATAGAAGGTGTCGTTTGATGGCCGTTTCGCATCGCAAAGCGTCTGAAGTTGCGCGAGTGAGCGGGCGGGCGGGAGTTCCACGTCGATGAAGGGGTCGAACGCCGCGATGGTCTCCGTCCAATCCGTTGGGATGTCTTCAGTGAGCGGGCTGGTATCGAACTCACCGGAGCGCAATGCGGCGCCCATTCGCACAGATGCGCGCGCGACGGGCGGCCCGGCCCAGTGCCCGAGTTGCGTTGACTCCAATCCGTCTGGCGGTGCAACACCGATCTCCGCCAACATTGACGCCCGCATCCGTACCTCCACGTAGGGCGACGGCCGCCTGGGCATGCCCCGCGAGCCGGCCGATCGTTGGCACAGTATGCGCAATCCGGTGGACGCACGATTGAATGAAATCATCCGGAATTTTCAAAAAGCGCCGTCTCGTGCCACCGCACGCGAGCAAGGACAAAGGCGGTTAGCGCAAGAAGGATTGCAGCGATTCCGACGCTTCGGCGAAGCGCTGTTCGAGGAAATCGAGCAAAGTGCGTACGCGAGGTGCCATATAAGGCGTGCGCTGGAATAGCGCGTTCACGGGCACGTCCGGGGAGCGCCATTCCGACAGGAGCAGCAAGAGCCGGCCGGCCTGCAGGTCGGCGCCGATATCCCAGACCGACTTCATGGCCACGCCGCGCCCTTCCACGGCCCACTCGCGCAGGAGCGCACCGTCGTTGGTCTGGCGCGAACGCTCGAGCGGCGCCGAAAAGACCGCCGTTTCGCCACCGCGCGCAAAGCGCCAGTTATTCGCCACACCCGAGGACGTACTGAGCAGAATGAAGTCGAGCTCGCGCAGATCGTCGGGATGGCCGGGCATACCGTGCGCCGCGACGTAACCTGGCGATGCACACAACACCCTGCGGTTGTCGGCCATGCGTTTGGCCACCAGCGAGCTGTCCTCCGGGACTCCGAAACGAATCGCCAGATCGATATCGTCCTGCAGCAAATGCGAGACCGAATCGGAGAGCACCAGCGTGAGGGTGACGTGAGGATGGCGCTCGTTGAAATCGTCGAGCCAGTGTCGCAGCACCGCGCGGCCGAAGTCCGAGGTGGCCGAGATGCGCAAGGCGCCGCTTACACTCGCGCGCCCGGCCTGCAGCGCCGCGCGTGCATCTTCGAGCGTTTGCAGCGCATGCTGGCAATGCGCGAGATACATGCGGCCTTCGTCCGTGAGGCGGAGCTTGCGGGTCGAACGTTCGAAGAGTTGGGTGCGCAGCGCCCCTTCGAGCTTGACGAGCCGTGCGCTTGCCGCGGCCGGCGACAAGCCGAGCTTGCGGCCGGCCGCAGAAAGGCTGCCCTGGCTGGCCGCTTCGACGAAAAGGCGAATGTCTCCGAGATTGTCCATGATCGCAAGAGTCGTGCAGGGTACGGCCGGCAAACCAGCTCACGCTGTCTTGCCGTTCATATCGCCACGCGAAACCCGCCACGGCGACATCGGCATGGTATCGCGACACACCGGTTTCCGGCCATGCCATGCCGCCTCTTGCCGCCAGGTTGTGGCCGCCCCTCAGCCGATGGCGCCGCCACCATCGACCAGCACCGTCGAACCCGTTGCATAAGGCGTGGATGCAAGGTACACGATGGCGTTTGCGACGTCTTCCGGCTGCCCCACGCGGCGCGCTGGCAAGCGGGCCGCGGCGCCTTCGTACATCTTCTCGCGCGCGTCGGCGTCAAGCTTGGACCACAGTGGCGTGGCGATCAGCCCGGGCGACACTGTGTTCACGCGCACCGGCGAGAGTTCGAGCGCAAGGCCCCGTGCAAGCGCTTCGATCGCGGCGTTGATGGCGCCCTGCAGCACCGAGGTCTTGCTTGGCCGCACGGACAAAAAGCCGGAGACAAGCGTGAGCGAGCCGCCCTCACGGATGCGCACGGCGCGCGCAACACGGTAAGCCCCCCAGAACTTGCTGTCCATCGCACTGTAGGCATCCAGGAGAGCGAGGCCACGTACGGGACCGCCGGGCGTCTGCGCGGCCGACACTACGACGTGGTCGAACTCGCCCGCCTCCGCGAGCACCTGCTCGACGTTGTCGTCGTCAGTGATATCGATCACAGCCGTTTGAATTGGCGTGGCAATCTCGCGCGCCGTCGCTTCGAGCTTGTCTGCGTTGCGCGAGGCGATCGTCACCTGAGCGCCATGGTGCGCAAACGCTGCCGCCGCTGCGGCGCCTATGCCCGAGCTTCCGCCTACCACCAGAACGCGTTGTCCGTTGAAATCCATGATGTTGCTCCTTGCCTTTAAAGAATGGATCTGCGATCCAGGGCTACTTCGAAACCACGCCCAGTTGTTGCAGGAAAGTGAGGTTGTCTTCGAGGTGCCAGTTATCGGCGATCTTGCCGTCGCGGATGCGATAGATATCCGTAGCAATAAAATCCACCGGCTGGCCCTTGCCTTGCACGCCATTGAACGTGCCGGTGAAGTGGCCGGTGAAGCGCATATGCGAGACGACGCGATCTCCGGTCACGATCATTTGCACGACGTCGGCGTGCACGTCGGGCACTGCGCCGTGAAAGACCTTTGACGCTGCGAGCGGCCCCGCCACGCCCTGCGGACGGCCGGGAGGCAGCGTGTGGTCCGTGAAGTCCGCGGCGAGCGCGTCGCGGGCCTGGGCTTCATCCCCGGTGGTCCAGAAGGTGTCGTACAGGCGCGCGGCGTGGGTTTGTGCCTGCACCTGCTTCGCCGGCAAGCTCTTGTCGACGATCAGCTCGTCCGGCTTGACCAGGCTGCCAGTGGCCGCCACGGCGCCGAATGAAGTACCAAGCAAGAGGGCGGCGGCAGTGGCCATTGCCACACGACCGACGGCTGAAAAAACGGTTTGCGTGTTCATGACGATGTCCTTGAAAGTGAGGTCTACGGTATCGACGAATGCGTGCGAGGTCATTGCGTGCAGGTCGAACGGGCAGCCGCCGACTGCGTCTTGCGGGTACTTTCGTGCGCGAGAGCCTGCGGATGCGAAGCGCTGTGATCGAGACGCATCGCGACGACCGTGACGGCGAGCGCAGCGAGCGTGACAATGGCGGCAACCCAGGGCAGCGTGTCGAGCGCATGGCCATGCGAGAGTGCAAGGCCGCCGAGCCACGCGCCCATCGCATTGCCCACGTTGAAGGCACCGATATTGAGCGTCGAAGCGAGATTCGGCGCACTTGCGGCCTTGCTGAGCACGCGAGTCTGCAAGCCGGGAATCGTCGCGAATGCCGCGATGCCCCAGAGGAAGATCGTCACGACCGAGGCGGCCGGGTGATGCATCGTGTGGCTGAATACCGCCATGATCGCGACGAGCGCAATGAAGACCCCCATCAGCGCGCGCATGACACCGCGGTCCGCGAGCTTGCCGCCGAGTGCGTTCCCGATCGCCAGTCCCACGCCGAAGAGGACGAGGATCGGCGTCACTGCGCGCGGGACGAAGCCGCTGACCTGTTCGAGGATCGGCGCGATATAGGTGAACACCGCGAACACGCCGCCGAAGCCGAGCACGGTCATCAGCAACGCGAGCCACACCTGCGGCTGCTTGAGCACGCCCACTTCATGCGCAAGACCCGGGGCTGCGCCCTCGCGGCGATCCGGCACCAGCGCGACGAGCGCAATGGCGGCGAGCACACCCGCGCCAGCAACCGCCCAAAATGCGGCGCGCCAGCCGATGGCCTGACCGATGAACGTGCCGAGCGGCACGCCCAGCACGTTGGCGAGCGCGAGTCCGGTGAACATCAGCGCGACAGCGCTCGCGCGCTTGTCCTGTGCAACGAGCGAAGCCGCGACCACCGAGCCGATGCCGAAGAACGAACCGTGCGCGAAGGAGGTGATGACGCGCGCGATCATGAGGCTCGTATAGTCGGGCGCGACCGCGCAGAGGATATTGCCCACGATGAAGATGCCCATGAGCAGCAGCAAGGCCCACTTGCGCGGCATGCGGCTCGTGAGCACGGCGAGCAGCGGCGCGCCCACGGCCACGCCGAGCGCATAGCCACTCACGAGCAGGCCGGCAGAGGGAATGGAAACGGAAAGCGAGTGCGCCACGTCGGGCAGGATGCCCATGATGACGAACTCCGTAGTGCCGATGGCGAAGGCACTCAAGGCCAGCGCGAGAATAGGAAGCGGCATGGTTGTCTCCTCCTGCGGAGAACGGTGAAAGTGAATGTATTGTGCTTACCTCCGTGCCGCCTGATAATTGGGCGCGGCTTTGAATTATTTTCAATCTGGACAAGAAAATCGCGCCATTCCTGTGATGTTTGCTACGCAAGCACCCTATGGAATGGAATTGCACCCCCGGCCCGGGTAGCGCTTCGAAACGCGATATAAGGCGGCGGCGAGATTCGCGCGCTGCGCTTGTCGTCTCCCACCGGAACGAGGGGCTCGCCCAATGGGACAAACGGGTGGCGCGAGACTGCGAACTCGCACCATGCCAAACCGCAGATCGGGATCCTCGCGGCTATTTCCCGGCGCGTGCCCGGTTGCGCCAGACGAGCGTGAGAACGCCCGCAAGAGCCGCGCTGAGCGCGAGCAGCATCGTGGCAGCCGTCACGTCATGAAAACGATCTTTGAGCCAGCCGAATGCGAGCGGTCCGAAGAAGCCGGACAGGTTGCCCACGCTGTTGATCGCGGCAATGCCGGCCGCCGCGGCCACGCCAGCCAGCCTTGCCGTAGGCAGGTGCCAGTAGAGCGGCAGCGCTGTCAACGTACCCGCGCAAGCAAGCGTTGCGCCGCCCAGCACGAACACGAGGCTATGGCTGCCGGCCGCAATGAGCGCGAAGCCCGCCGCAGCAGCAAGGGCGCCGCCCGCCACATGCGCGAGCCAGTTGCCGCGGCGATCCGCGCGCCGCGCGCAGACGTTCATCACCACGATGGCTACCGCATACGGAATTGCGCCATAGGTGCCAATCGACGCGAGATCCGACAACCCGGTGCCCTTAATGAGCGTTGGCAACCAGAAGCCCACGCCGTAGAGCCCGGCGAGCAACAGGAAGTAAATTGCGGAGAGGAGCGAGATGTCGAGCACGCTCAGGCGTGTGCCCTGCTCCGGCGCTTCGCCGGACTCGGCAGTCTGCCCTGCCGCCTTCTCCTCCAGCAAGTCGCCTTGAAGGGCCACTCGCTCGTCGTGCGAAAGCCAGCGCGCGCTTGCGGGCCCATCGGGCAGCAGCAGGAGGATTGCCACGCCCACCGCTATCGTCGGCACGCCTTCGACAATAAAGGTCCAGCGCCAGCCCGCCAGCGCACCCACTCCGTCGAGATGGGCCATAAGCCATCCCGACACCGCGTTGCCCAACATGCCGGCGACGGCCGAGGCGCTCATGAAGAGCGTCGTCATCCGGCCGCGCCGATGCGCCGGAAACCACCACGTCAGATACAGCACGATGCCGGGAAAGAAGCCCGCTTCCGCCACCCCCAGCAGCAGCCGCTGCAGGTAAAACGCTGTCGGCGTATGCACGAGCGCGGCCGCGGCTGATGCGATGCCCCACGTCATCATGATGCGCGCGATCCACATGCGCGCGCCTACGCGGTGCAACATCAAATTGCTCGGCACTTCGCACAGGAAATACCCCAGAAAGAAGATGCCCGCACCGAACCCATAAACGGCCTCGCTAAAACCCAGTTCGGTCGCCATCTGCAGCTTCGCGGTGCCCACATTCACGCGATCGAGGTAGGCCAGCACTTGGGCGATCAGGAGCAGCGGCATCAGCCGCCACGTTATGCGTCGGTAGAGCAGGTCGAGTGGATCGGCGCGGCCGGCTTCGGCATGGCCGGATGTGCGGTGCGCACCGTGCACCGGTGCCGCGTTGGGAAGATCGGTGGTCTTCACGGATGTCTCCTGTCGATCCGGAGTTAGCGCTTTAGCGCTTACTCCGGTCCCATGCAAAGCTGTCGATCCGGAGTTAGCGCTTGAGCTGTCGGCAGGAGTTAGTGCTTCAGCACTGACTCCTGCCCCATGCAGAGCTCTCACTCCGGTCGCATGCAAAGCTGTTCGTTATCGTGGAATCTTGCAGCGCAGGCCTCCGCCGGGCCCGGTTTCAAGCAACGGCTTCCCGCGCGACGCCGTCGTTTTGGCTGACCGTCTTGATATAGGGCGCACCGCTCGCGTCGATAACAAGTACGCAGCACTGCCACCACCCATCGAGACCTGCGTGCGCGATCGCTTCGTGTATCGCATCGTGAATCAGCTGCCCCATCGCGCGCTGGATCAGCGGCGGGCGCGGCTTCGTCAGAAACAGCCTGACCACAATGAACTGGCCGGACGGATCGTCGCCAGCAAGGAATGCATCCGCGTCGTAGAGGCGGCTCTTGAGATCACCGAGCAAGGCGTGTCCAGCCGATGCGAGACCCTGATGGATAGCCTTTGCGAGTTGCGGAAAATCGATCACCCGCCGGATCACAGGCGTCGCTTCGAAGATGAGATGAGGCATGGCGTGCCCTCCTTTCATGTAACCGTGTGCCGAGCATAGATTCCGCACCGCGCGGTGTATATTTATCTTTCTCGACTCAATGTATTAGCGTCTGTTATGAATAGAAACGCAGTCGATCTGCGGCTCATGCGCAGCTTCGTTGCCGTCGCACGCACCGGCAGCGTGACAAGGGCTGCCGCGGAACTGCATCTGACCCAACCCGCGCTGTCACAGCATCTGCGGGAGATGGGGGAGCTCATGGGCGTGCCGCTGTTCGATCGCGTCGGGCGCGGGGTCATGCTCACGCGAGCAGGAGCTGACCTCTACGCACAACTCGATCCGCTACTCTCGAAGCTCGACCTCGTCTTGACCGACGCGATCGACAGTTCGCGCGACGTGCGCGGTTCGCTGCGCATCGGCGCAATCGATACCTACGCGCGTTCGCTCGTCATCCCCGCCGTTTCCGCGCTGCTCGCGGCGCATTCGCAATTGCGCGTATCGGTACGCGAGGTTCCCGCGGCCGCGATCGATCGCGAACTGGTCGAGAACGAACTGGATATCGGGGTGGCCTTCTCGCATCTGTCGAGCCCCGACATCGAACAGCGCACCCTGTTCCGCGAGCAACTCGGTCTCGCACGCGTCGCGTCCGCGCATGCAGGCCGGCGTCCGGTGTCGTTGGCCGAGGTCGCTACGCACCCGCTCGCCTTGCTCAATGGCGACTTCGCCATGCGCAGGCAAATCGACACCGCGTTCGCGCGCGCGGATATCGCGCTCGACGTGCGCGTCGAAGCCGCCAACGTCGATTCGCTGATGCGGCTTGCCGAAGCGGGCCGCTACGCAACGATCGCGAGTCGCCTCGCGCTGCCGCGCAACACACCGCTCGTGATGGTCGACATCGCGGACGACGGGATGGCGCGCATCGCCGCATTACGGTGGCGCAAGGGCAAAACCTTCTCGCCGGCAATGGAAAGCTTCGAGCAGGCGCTCATGGCTGAAATCCGCGCCGCGAAACTGGATCTCGGACATGCGTCCGCGAAGCCGCGCGCAACGGACCCGACCGGCGTGCGCAAGGCAACAGCCAAGCGCACACCGTCTTGAGCCGACCGGCTGCGGCTGCGTCAGGCACTGACCGCTTCAGGCTGCTCGCCTTCGTGCTCCGTCCACGCGGGGTAGTCGCTATAGCCGCGCGCTTCGCCGCCGAACAGCGTGCTGCCGTCGAAGTTCGCGAGCGGCAGCCCGTTTGCAAGTCGATACGGAAGATCGGGGTTCGCGATGAACTTGCGCCCGAAAGCGACAAAATCGGCATACCCGCGCGAGAGCACCCAACCTGCGCGCTCCGTGTCGTACAGGCCGGCCACGATGATCGGCCGCGAAAAGCGTGCACGAAGCTCGCGGCGGAATGCCTCCGTGAATTGTGGTGCATCGTCCCAATCGGCTTCGACCAGGTGCACATAGGCCACGCCACGCGACTGCAGGTACGACGCCGCATCGAGGATCGTCGGCAGGATGTCCGGGCAATCCATGCCGCGTGCCGTGAGAAACGGCGCGAGGCGGATGGCCGTGCGATCTGCGCCGATCTCGTCCGAGACGGCATCGATCACTTCCTTCAGGAAGCGCAGCCGGTTTTCCCGCGTGCCACCGTATTCGTCGGTACGCTTGTTCGAGGTCGTGCGCAAGAACTGGTCGATCAGGTAGCCGTTGGCACCATGAATCTCCACGCCGTCGAACCCGGCCTCAATTGCGCGGCGCGCCGCCTGACGGAAGTCCTCCACGATCTGGCGAACCTCTTCGGTCGAGAGCGCGCGCGGCGTCGGGCAATCGACCATCGCACCCACGCCGGTATCAGGATCGACCTTCCAGATCTGGCCTTCGAACGGAATGGCCGAAGGGGCGACCGGCAGTTCACCACCGTGGAAGTCCGGGTGGGACATACGGCCTACATGCCACAGCTGCAGGAAAATGCGGCCACCCGCCTCGTGCACGGCGCCCGTGACGCCACGCCAGCCTTCCACCTGCTCCTGGCTGTGGATGCCCGGCGTGAATGAATAGCCCTTGCCTTGCGGGGAGATCTGTGTCGCTTCCGTCACGATCAGCGCGGCAGTAGCCCGCTGCGCGTAATAGACCGCATTTGTCTCGTTGGGGACATCGCCAGGCTGGGTGCTGCGGGCGCGTGTCATCGGCGCCATCACGATGCGGTGCCCGACATCGCGGCCGGCGAGCGCGCCGGCGGTAAAGAGATCAACGTTGCTCATGATTGTCTGTACACGAAATGGGAGTAAAAGGTTTTCGCCAGTGTCGAATGGAGCGTATCCACTCGCTTTGAACTGGTACCCATTGTCGTCATGAGCCACGGGCAAGAGAATTGAGCCCGACGTTGAAAGATTTTCAAGCGGGACAAAAAGATGCCATGCGGCCGTGCCCGGTTGGCATTGCGATAGCTACCCCTTATGTCTCAGGTGCATCCTCAATATACGGCCAAGCGTCACCCCGTCCTTGCGAACCAACGCGTTGACCATGCCCTCATGCTCGGCCATGGCTTCGGACCAGCGTCCACGAGGCATGGCAATAACGAACCGCGCACGCCGGATCCGTGCATTCACCGTGCTATAGAGTGCGATCAATTCGCTATTGCGTGACGCGGCCATGATGCGTTCGTGGATGGCGCGATTGCATGCGTAGTACCCCTTCATATCCTCCTGCTCGAAGCAAGCAACCATCCGCTCGTGATGGGCACGGATTTCCTCCAGCTCCTCCGGCGTGATGCGCTCGCAAGCGAGTTCCCCCGCCAGCGCTTCCAGAGCACCGGTGACTTCATAGAGCTCCGCGACCTCCTGCGGCGTGAGATCAACAACCCGCGCGCCCCGATTCGGAAGCAGCACGATGTGACCTTCGGCAGACAGCATCTTCAACGCTTCTCGCAACGGGGTTCGAGAAATGCCGAACTTCGCGCATAGCTCCTTCTCCGGTATCCGCGACCCAGGCGGAAGATCCCCGTCGATGATCATCTCCCGAATGCGGCTGACCACGTCGACGTACCGGGCTCCCTCGTACACGGTATCGGCCGGCACCTTGCCGTCCCCATCTTCTTTTTGCATACAAAACAGCCCGATATCAGTTTGCGTTAGTCGGAATTATAGCTGTAAACCCCAAAAATGCATGCAAATCTCTTGACGCGCGCTCGAAGCCGGCTATCATGGGCGTACCGTTTGAATGCAAAACGGCACGATATTTGGGGTAACACCCCGTCAAACCGCTATCAATCGCATATTTTGAATGCAAAAAGGTGATTTCAATGTCCGAGCTTGACCCCAACCAGATCCCCAACACCACGTTCGATCGCGAGAAGTACGTCAACGCCATGGGACCCCGCGCCGTCATCGGGGTGATGACGCCGGGCCCCAACGTCAACGTCGAGAACGAGATGATGGATATGCGCCCGCGAGGCGTGATCAACGCGATCGACCGTTACTACGTTCCGAACCAGAAGATCGATGCGAACGCGGATTGGGAAACCATCATGGCGCACGTGACGGCGAATCTTGACGCCTCCGTGCGCCGGCTGAACGAATGCCTTATCGATCACCTGATTCTGGGCATGTCCTCGGAAAGCTTCATGGGCGGCGAGAAAGGCAGCTTCGCGCTCCAGGAGCACCTGGAAAAGCTGTCCGGTGTGGGTGTCACCATGGGAGCCCAGTCTGCCGAGGCAGCGTTCAAGGCCGTTGGCGCACGCAAGATCGCATTGGTCACGCCGTATTACCCGGTCATCGACGAAAACGCCGTGAGCTATTTCAAAGCCCGTGGCTTCGAAGTGGTCCACGTGGAAGGCCTGAAGTGCCGAAGCATCATTCACGTCGGCGCGCAAACGCATGAGCCGCTGATCGAGGCCGTTCACAAGTGCAACGAATACAATCCTGACGCCATCATTCAGCTCGGCACCAACCTCCACTTTGCACAGGTCGCTGACGAAGCAGAACGCTGGATCAAGAAGCCGGTGTTCTCTGTTGGCGTAGCCATCTATTGGCACGCGCTGCGCAAGCTCGGCATCAACGATCAACGCGACGGATTTGGTTCGTTGCTCGCCAAGTACTAAAGCGATATGGGCGCGCGTACGAAAGTACAGACGCGCCCAGCCCTATCAGGTCGGAGACAAAAATGACAAATGAAGCAGCATCGCCAGCCACTGGCATTCTTGGCAACCGCTGGTTTCAACTTTTCCTCGGCATCTTGTGCATGGGTCTGGTGACCAATCTCCAGTATGGCTGGACATTGTTCGTCAAGCCGATGCATGAAACCATGAAGTGGAGCGAGGCTGGCATTCAGGTCGCATTCACCGTTTTCGTCCTGGTAGAAACCTGGCTGATTCCAATCGAAGGCTGGCTCGTCGACAGGTATGGTCCGCGCCCCGTCGCTGCGGCGGGCGGCCTGCTGATTGCCCTCGCATGGACCCTGAACGGCTTCGCTGCAACGCTGCCCGAACTCTACATCGGCTCGGCCATTGCAGGCGTTGGCGCCGGATGCGTATACGGCACCTGTGTTGGCAACGCGCTAAAGTGGTTTCCCGACCGCCGCGGCTTTGCCTCCGGCCTGACCGCCGCAGGTTATGGCGTGGGCGCCGCGCTCACCGTCATTCCGATAGCCAATTCCATCGCATCGAACGGGTACAAGGCTACGTTCATTCGTTTTGCCCTGATCCTGGGGTTTTCGGTGTTCGTCATTGCATTGTTCATGCGGCGTCCCCCGCACTCACTCGCATCCAGAAAACGTGCTGGCGTTGCCGGTGATATCGACCGCGAGTATAGTCCGGCACAAGTCGTTCGCACCCCGGTGTTCTGGTGTTTGTACGTCGTTTTGACCTTGGTTTGCGCTGGAGGCCTGCTCGCATCCGCACAAATTGCGCCCATCGCAAAGGACTTTGGCATCGCATCGAAGCCCATCCTCTTCATCGGCGCCACGCTGCCATTGCTCACACTGACGATGACGATCGATAACATCGTCAACGGGCTGACGCGGCCGCTATCTGGCCTGCTGTCCGACCACATCGGCCGGGAAAATACGATGCTGATCGTATTTATCGGTCAAGGAATTGCGTTGTCCGGCCTGGTACTGTTCGGACGCAACCCATACGCATTCCTGATTTTTGCACCAATGGTATTTTTGTGTTACGCGGAGCTCTATGCGATTTCGTCGGCAATGGCAGGCGATATTTTTGGTACCCGACACGTCACCGCCAATTCCGGGATGCTCTATACAACAAAAGGCATCGCAGCGCTTTTGGTCCCGCTCGGTAGCGTTATCACGGTAGCAACTGGCTCATGGAACACCGTATTTCTGGGATGCGGTGTCGCCAGTATCGCGATGGGTTTCGTAGCGAAGTTCGTGCTGGAACCCATGAGAATCCGGTTCGTCAACCACGGGGGCGAAAAACCGGCAGGTCAGTTGGCGCACGCGGCCCGGTGCAAGAGCGAGCCGACCGTATAGCGCCCCGCCCTCATCGCCATTGGGAATCGGGCACGAAGGACGTGCCCGATGCGGCGAAACTAAAGCGCGAGCCTCGGAATGCCGGCACGCCAGCTATCCCCCTTCAACCCCCTCCCTCTTCCCTGATCGTCAGGTTGTTCGAGACGCTCGACACGCCTTGCGTCTTGCGAGCGGCGTCGGCGGCTACGGGAATCTGTGACGCATCTGGTACGGTGCCTTCGAGACTGACCTTGCCGGAGCGTGCTATCACCCGGATATCCGAAACGTCTATTTTCGAGTGCGCCAGTTGTTTGCGGACGGCCGCCTCCAGACGGTGGTTCGCTTTGCGTACCATCGCGTGGGTTGGAGGTGGAGAAGTTGCGCCCTCCTGAGCAGTAGCGGTCGTTGCACCAAGACCCGACGAACATGCAATCAATAGTGCAATGGAAATGGCCTGGGTGGAAACGAGATTCGCGAGTTTCACGATTTGACTCCGATCTGGTCGAGGTAACCTGAATAGTGAATCGCCCATCGCCCTGCCTTGGCAATAGACGCCATTGGAAGAGCACGATGTGCCAGCCCCCACATCGATAATGCAGAGTCCGCGCTGCGTCTTCCATAACGGGTGAACGGGAAGTTTCTCGAATGCACGATGATTGGTCGAATTGCCGGCGGTGGAA
Source organism: Paraburkholderia silviterrae (assembly GCF_004353915.1). Lineage (GTDB taxonomy): Bacteria > Pseudomonadota > Gammaproteobacteria > Burkholderiales > Burkholderiaceae > Paraburkholderia > Paraburkholderia silviterrae. The sequence goes on from NZ_SMRP01000007.1 coordinate 56,143, forward strand.
ACTGCGGGGCCGTCGATCGTATCGCCTTGCGCTCCGTCGATTTGCTGCGATCAAGGCGGCACTGCGAACGGTCGCGAAGGAATATCAGGGACGGACCGATCAGTGACCGCGCCGTTTACATCGCCGCAGCATTGCCAGATAATCGACAACGCTATTGATTATTTGTCAATGCCATGGCGAAAGCAATCCGAAAGATGTCTTCTCCTGCCGCAGATAGCTCCCCTGCAAGGCGGACCAAGCCGGACACGTCGATCATTCAATCCTTCGAGAAGGGGTTGCTGATATTCGAGTACGTGCTCGAAGCAGACCGGCCGCTCAAGCTGCACGAGGTCGCTGCGCATTTCGATATCGATAAAGCGTCGGCGTTTCGCTTTTTGAATACGCTTGAGCGCGCCGCGCTCGTCATCAAAGACCCTGTCCTCAAGACCTATGTTCCCGGGCCGAAGCTCGGTTCCTGGGCCCGTATGCTGCGCCCCGATACCTCGCTGGTGGATACGGCACGCCCGTTCCTGAAGAAGTTGTCTGTCATGACGAAGCAGACCTCGCATCTCGCAGTATTGCAAAACGATCGGGTCGTGCTAATCGAGGTCATGCCCGCCGACAATATCGTGTCGGTCAAACAATCCTCGGGGGACTGGGAGCCTTTATATTGCACGGCCGTAGGCAAGGCCATCATGGCGTTTCTGCCTGAAGGCGAACGCAATCGCCTTATCGACCAGATCACCTTCCGCGAGTTTACGCCCACGACGCTCACGACGCCGGAAATGCTCCGGGTTGAGCTCACTGAGGTCGAGAAAGAGAAACTGGCTTACGACGACGGAGAAACAAACAGCCAGCTTGGTTGCATCGCTGCGCCCATTTTCGACACGACGCGCTATCCCGTAGCTTCGATCGGGATCTCGATGATCTATCCGCTTTTCCCGGAAGGTCCCAAAGCGCAAACTGGCTTCATTTCCGCGGTCTCACAGATCGCTGAGGAGATCACGACTGCAATCACGCGGTCGTGATTCGCCATCTGAAGACGCTGGAAGAACCGATGACGATAATGGCCGCTTATGCGCTGCGCGACAGTTCAGTGTTTTGCCAGCACTTGGGCGTCGTACCCACGATACGCTTGAAAACTGTCGTGAAGTGCGCCTGCGATTGAAATCCGACACGCTGCGCGGCGTCCAGCAATGAGCACTTGCCATGACTGAGGATTTCCTTCGCACGCTCTATTCGCCTGCGCAAAACATAGTCGTGTGGACGAAAGCCGGTCGCCACACGAAATTGCGCGGCGAAATGCATACGCGTCAAGCCGGCGGCGTCCGCAAGGTCTTCAAGTCTGATTGAATCGGCAAGGTGGGCCTCGATGTAATCGGTCACCTGCATCAACCTCCATTTCGGCAAACCCACGAGCGTGAGCCGGGCGGGCGTCGCGCGCCGCTGAGCCTGCGGTTCGAGGAGCCTGCACAACAGCGCCATGCTGATGCTGTCGATGTACAGCTGACCATACGCCTTGAATGCTTTATCAGCAAACAGCATGGCGTTCGCCAGGCGCTCGATACACGGATCATGAACAATGTGAACCTGCCTTCTCAGCAGGTCCGGCGCATCGCGGCAATCGCCCAACTCATCGGCCAACGATTGAATCATCGTTTCAGGCACGAGGAAATGCAGTACGTCACAACCCGTGTGAAACACCGCTCGCGCACAATCGCCGGGAGAGGTGACCTGATACATGCCGGGCATCACACGGCCCTCGAATGTCGGCTTCCCCTCATAAAAGAAGGAAACTCGCATCGAGCGCAGACTTACGCCTACGACATAGCACTCCTCTATTGTGGCGCGCCCGGTATCGAACGCCTCCGCGTCCGGCAATGTCCACCGCGCAACCGCAATGCGATCGTTCGCGCTGCCGCTGCTGGCAGCGCATCCCGACACATTACGCCACGCCTTTTCATATTCGATGTGGGGCGCGAGACTATCAGATCGCGCGCGTGTCATGGTCGCAAGGCTTGAAGTTTGCATCGCTGGCTCCAGTCATCGTACTGTGTCTGCCCACCAGGGTGTAGTCACTTTGCCATACGCCTTTACTGACCTATTGAAAAAAATCACCGCTATTCATCTAAAGCCATCGCCCCACACGCCGAACTTTTAATACTAGATCAACGGCGGCACGGTCGAATCGACCTCCACCGCGACCAGCCACGGTTTGTCCTGCACCATCCCGAAGTGCAGCGCTTCAGCCAGTTCGGACGGCCTTTTGACGTATGCCGCCTCCAGACCATAGCCGGCAGCCAGAGAGACGAAATTCAGGCCTGGCAGGTCCAGGCCCGGCACGCCTGGCGTCTGCAACTGATCCGCGAACGATTTCAGAATGTTGTAGGCGTGATTGCACGCGACCACGAACAGGATCGGCAACTGGTGTTGCACCGCTGTCCAAAGCGACTGAATCACATAATTCGCCGAGCCGTCACCGACGATGCAGATCACCTTGCGATGGCTTCCTTTATCTCGTTCCGCCAGAGCAACGCCGACGGCAGCGGGCAAAGCGTACCCAAGGATGCCTCCCGTCATCGAGAAGAACGACCTCGAATAGCGTGTCGGCAAACGCTCGCGCAGCGCCTTCAACGACGACATCGACTCCTGGACAATAATGCTGTCCTCAGGTCTTGCCAGCTGAATGGCGTGGTAAAGATAGTCGGGCGTAATTTCTCTTTCCGCTTGCGGCTCCGCAAGCGGTTCACGCTTTGCCGGTCCCGTACGTATCGAGCGCCGCAGATGATCGGCCAGCACCGCGCACGCGCGAGCCGGATCGGCGAGGATGCTGTCCCCCACTGGAGCTCTTCCAGCCTCGGATGGATCGTCTGTGATATGAAACAGATGTGAGTCACGGGGAATATAGTCGCCCGGGACATAGGGATAGTAACGAAACACGGGAGCGCCGATTACGAGTATCTCGTCGTGCCCCTCGAAATGCGCGCATGCCGGGCCAATTGCGCCGGGCAGCTGCCCCTGATAAAGGGGGTGTGTCTCCGGGAACCCCGGCCGTCCTTCGAGCGGCGCAGCCCAGACGGGACAATTCAGCGTTTCGGCGAGCCGCACGACGTCGTCCCAGCCACCGCTCTGGTCCACTGCGCCACCGGTCACCATGACGGGAGAGCGGGCCTTCGACAACGCGTCGATGACCGGACCAAGATATTTCGGATCCGCCCCAAGGTGACGCCCGATGGTGCGAACTGCCGGAAGGTGCGAACACGGCTTATCCGCATCGTCCATCGGTATCGAGAGGAACACGGGACCGGCAGGCGGTTGCACGGCCATTGCGTAGGCACGCACGAGCGCACTCGGGACGTCTTCCGGACGGGTTGGCTCGTAAGCCCACTTGATATACGGCTCCGCGATTGCGTAGGGCTTGGTGTTGGTCAGATACGGCTCCATCAACAGCATTTCCCGCGTCTGCTGGCCCGCGGTAATGATGACCGGCGCACGGTTGTACCATGCACTTTCGATGTTGCCCAGCGCATTGCCCATCCCGGCGGCCGTGTGCAGGTTGACGAGCGCGGCTCTTCCCGTAGCCTGCGCATAGCCATCCGCCATGGCGACGGCAGGCGCCTCCTGAAGCGCCAGCACGTAACGAAAATCGGCGGGAAAGTTGCGCAGGAACGTTTCTTCAGTCGACCCGGGATTGCCGAATATCGTCGTCAACTTCAAGCGTCTTGCGACTTCGTAGAATGCTTCCTGTACGGTGCCCATGTCTTGCTCCAGTTCCACGAATGAGATGTCGTCAGTTCAGCCTGCCTGGGTGACGGAGGGCGCCGGCGACCCTGCGGGCGAAATGCTCACAAGACGCCGGTTCACGAACTCACCGAAGCCAATTTCGGAGAGCTCCCGCCCGTAGCCCGAGTTCTTGACGCCGCCAAAAGGCAAATTCGGCGCAGTCCACGTCGGGTGATTCACAAACGCCATCCCGCTTTCCAGCTGATCGGCAATCCGCCTCCCGCGCACGAGGTCCGCGGTAAAGACCGACCCGCCCAGGCCAAACGGCGTCGCGTTAGCGAGCTTGATCGCTTCTTCCTCGTTATCCACCACGTAGAAACATGCAACCGGCCCGAAGAGCTCTTGCGTATAGATGGGGTTGTGCGGGTCGATGTCGGTCAGCACGGTCGGCTCAACATAGAACCCCGGCCGATCAACGCGATGGCCACCCAGCGCGACGCGCGCGCCTGCTCCCTTCGCTTCCTCGATCTGTTCAAGCAGGTGATTCATCGCGCTCTCCGAGGACACCGGACCAAGACTCGTCGAAAGCTCGACGGGATCCCCCGCTTTCAGTGCGCCCATGCGCTTCACAAGGCCACTCAGGAAGGCCGCCCCTCGCTCCTTGCCAACCACGATGAAGCGTTTCGCAGCGACACAGCTCTGGCCTGTGTTGTTCATGCGCCCCCAGATCGCGTTGTCGAGTGTTGGCTCGAGCGGCGCATCCTCGAGCACGATGAACGGATCGCTTCCGCCCAGTTCCATCACGGACTTCTTCAGCGCACGGCCGGCGCGCTCGGCCACGGTCGCACCCGCCCGCTCGCTACCGGTAACCGTGACGCCTCGCACTCGCTGGTCGTCGATCACGCGGGCGACCTGATCGAAATTCGCAAAGACATTGCTGTAGAGGCCGGCTGGCACGTCGTCATCATCGAAGAGCCGCTCGAAAGCAAGCGCGCATTGCGGCACGTTGCTTGCGTGCTTGACGACCACCACATTTCCGACCATGAGCTGCGGCCCCGCTACGCGAGCGAGCTGATAGTAGGGAAAGTTCCAGGGCTCGACTGCAAATATCACACCGAGCGGCCGGGTCTCGACGACGCAACCACGCGCGTCTTCAAGCACCTCGGTTTTCAGGTAGTTCTCCGCATGCTGCGCGTAGTAGTCGAGAATGTCCGCCGAGAGCGCGACTTCGCCCCGCGCTTCGTTGATCAGCTTGCCCATCTCCAGCGTCACGTACTGCGCGTACTCTTCGGCGCGTTCGCGCAACCTCGCGGCGGCGCGCGACACGATGCGGGCGCGCTCCGACACCGGCCGGTGCCGCCAATCCGTCTCGTAGCACGTATGTGCCCGGGCGAGCGTCGCTTCCAGCTCCGCGTCCGATATGCCCGGAAAGGTCTTGATCAATTGGCCCGTAGCGGGACTGACGGTTTGATAAGCCATGTTTGCTCTCCAGAATTGAGATTGACCTTGCGGTGCTACCCGGCGCCGAACGCCGTTCAAACCGACTGCCGTTGACTTTGCTAGACAGTCACCTGATATCGATCAACCGCCCTCTCGTCCCATTCGATGCCAGTGCCTGGAACGTCTGGGGCGCAGACCTCCCCGCCGCGCGGCTCAAGCGGATTGGCCAGAATTGGATTCGCCCAGTCCACCCATTCGAGCCAATGCGCCGTGGGCGTAACACGCAGCAGATGAGCCGCGATTTCCGGATAAAGGTGGTTCGAAAACTGCACCCCGGCGGCGGCAGCGAGATGCGCGCAGCGCAGCCATCCGGTTACGCCGCCAATGCGCATGAGATCTGCCATCGCGTAGTGAACCGCCCCAGCCGAGAGAAACTCGAGCATGTCGCGCGAGCCATAGTAGTTCTCGCCCATTTGCAATGGTGTACGAACTTTTGAGGCAAGCTGCGCATACCCCCGAACGTTGTCATAGGCAATAGGCTCTTCGAACCAATACAGACCTGCTTCATCAAGCTCGTGGCACCTGCGGATCGCATCGCCTAGCCCCAGTGCCTGATTGAAGTCGACCATCAAGTCGATCTCGTTCCCAACGCCTTCGCGCACGGCCTGTATCGCAGCAAGATCGTCCTTGAGATGGACATTGCCGAGGCGCAGTTTCATGGCGGAAAATCCGCCCTCCTGCTGTAGTTGCCGTGCTTCGGCAGCGATCGTCGCAACCTCGTGACGCCAAAGTCCGTTACTGTTGTACGCGCGCACGGGCCCTGGCGACCCGCCGAGCAAGGTCGCCAGCGGCAAGCCCGCATTCCTCGCAAGCGCATCCCAGATCGCCATGTCGACAGCGGACATCGCGATCGTAGATACGCCTGTCACACCGACGACGTTCAGCGCTCTCATGGCTCGCTCAAAGACATCGAACGGACTGATGGTTTTTCCCTTAACGACGCTGCCAATATCACGGATTTCGGCGACAACGGCCGGCACGGCGGCCTCGCGATACGGCGCCACGTAACTCCTTCCGATCACGCCGGCCGAGGTTTCGATATCCAGGAGGATCAGCGGCCAGCTGTCGAAACGGCCAATGCCCGCAATGATCGGTCGACGCAGCGGGACAACCGCTGCCCGGACTCTGAAATCGACGAGCTTCATAGGTTCTTGCATGGAATCACTCCGTCATGTACGACACGTCACTTCCCGTCCCAGACATAGATTGAACGCTTGCCTCTAATGGCACTTTCTGGTTCGCACGATCCCTAGTCACATAAAACGGTAATCAGTCGTGTTTTATGCAAGGTTCAATTATTTCGTAATACTTATCATTTCTCTGAATGCGCCGCCTCTCAGACGAGATAAGCACTCAGGCGCGTGTTCAGAAGATCGCGCAACGCGTTGACCGTCGGCGAAAGCATCGTACGATGCGCACAGACGAGATGAAGAGGCGCGCCTTCCCCTTCATACTCCGTTAGCATGGCCTCCAGGTTGCCTGCGGTGAGATCCCCCTGAACGTCGAGGCGAGACTTGTACGCGACGCCTCGTCCCGCCAGCGCCCAGCGCCGAACGAGCTCCCCGTCGTCGCTGCTGCGGTTGCCGTGTACTTTCACAACGGTCGGCTCGCCATGCTTATAGAACGTCCAGCGATCGTGGGTCCTGTCACTCAGTGCGAACCTCAGGCAATTGTGCTGCTCCAGGTCCTGCGGCGCCGCGGGGCGGCCGTGCCGCGCGATATAGTCGGGAGACGCGCACAGTACACGCCGGTTCCCCGCCGCAAGCGGCAGCGCGACCAGCGATGAATCCTCAGGCACGCCGTAGCGGATCGCGACCGCGATTGGCGACCGATACATATCGGTCACGTGGTCGCCGAGCCGTATCTGCAACGTGACCTCGGGATGTTCCGCCTGGAATTCGTCAAGCCATCTCGACAGAACATTTCGGCCCAGATCCGACGGTACGGAAAGCGAAACAACTCCACCGATCATTTTCCGGCCGTGCGCAAGCGCCGTTGCACCGGCTTCCACTTGCTCGATCACGGTTCGAGCGTATTGCAGATACCGCTCGCCATCCGGCGTCAAACGCAGGCTGCGCGTGGACCTCGCAATCAGTTGCGTGCCCAGTTCGCCTTCAAGGCGCTTGAGCCCGACGCTCGCCATGGCAGGCGTGAGATCCAGATGTCTGGCGGCAGCCGTCAGGCTTCCGTTGTCTGCCGTGAGAATGAAGATAATCAGGTCTTCCAGTTTAACCATGGGGTGTCGCGTCTTGTTGCCAAGAGCGCCGCGTTACCTGCGCCTGTCACGCGCTTTTGAGCCAGATGTCGGCAGCTTCGAGGGGTGTCATCCCCTCGCGGCAAATCAGGTAGTCAAGCTGACTTACGGAGGCGTTGCCGAGCGTGAGCGAAGTCAAGGCCTCGATGAGATCGGGTGAAAATTGCCGGGTACACGCATGACGCGCAATGAGCGTCGCCTGATCTCGACCGCGAAGCAATCCTAATGGCTCATCCAGTTCGCGGATCCGATGACGCGCATGCAGAAACTGTGGAAGCCACAATGGCACGACAACCCAGGCCTTACGCTCGACGGCTTCTTCGAAACGGTGGTAGCAAGACTCTTCAGGGCCGGTTTCAAAATGGTACCCTTCAGCATCGAGCTGATATTCGCGCACGATCTCGACGGAAAATCGACTGATGCCGGCACCAGGATTAATGCCCTGAATCAGCTTCTCCATGCGTCGTGCCACGTCTGGGCGTTTCAGATCCTGGACTGTGGCCACTTCGCTTTCGGGGACGTAGTCCGGCACGCCCCAGATGCAATATGGCTCATACAGGACACCGAGCATGTGCGTGTCAGCGGCATAGGGCGCGAGGTAAGCACCGTGGCTCCCTGGGAGCCACGCGGAAACGAGCATGTCCACCGCGCGCGCACCGTAACTGCGAAACATGGCCTCATGCGGCTCGGCGGAGGTGACGACTTCGTGTCCCGCCCTTTCCAGCAACCGCTGGACGACGGCCGCGCTCGCGGCGTGAAAGCTAAGGTCGATATGACCGAGACGGACGAGGCTCATGGGCTCACCTGCTTTGAGGAAATGAATCGGCTAACGTGTGCGCATTCACAACTGAACCTTGTAAAGGTAGATAGGCATCGTCATGGTCGACTGCCCGTGATTGAGCACGGTTACGCCGTCGAGTTGCGCCGCGGGGAGGTAGATATATCCCTTTCCATCGAGAAACGGCGCATCGACCCAGCGCAACCGGCTATCACGCACCATGAGCGTCACTGAGCCATCGGGATTGCGCCGCTTCAATGCGTTCTCGTCGAGTTGTGTAAAGTAGAGCGTCCCGTCGCGAGCCATCGCGGTTCCACCTACTGCCGGCATATCGAACCATTTGACGACATGGCGCGCGAGTTGCGCATCGCTGAGCCGGGCGTTATCCAGGTAGCGTGTTTCGATGCGATACATCGGTCCGGTAAGCGGCGCGAAATAGAAGTACTTTCCGTCTGCGCTCAGTTCGAGGTCGTCGGCATTGACCTTCAGCGGTGTGCCGTCCCGCATCTTCAAGACCTTGGCGTTCACCACGATGCGTGCATCAGGAAGCGCCTTTGTAAAGGCCTCGCCGTCGAAGCGGCGACGAACGGATCCGTCATCGAGATCGAGAACCATGATCGCGCCGGCGCCGGCATCGGTCATATAGGCGTGTCGTCCATGGATCCGGATATCGTCGATATAGGTGTTGGCGCGCAATGCGTCGGCCTGGATTGGATAGACGCGTAGCACCTTGTCCGTGTTCGTGTCGATGTGCACGATCTTCGCACCGCCGGGTACAAGCGCACCGCCGAAAACAGGCGCGCCAGTATCGACAACCCAGATCGATCCGTCGGCTTCGTAATGGAGTGCATTGACGCTTACGAATGCGTGCGAGGGATCTGCGCCCGGGTGCCAGCTGTTCCACTCTGGCGACGGCCAGGGTGCGAGCGTGCCGTCTGGCTCCGCAATCGCAACTGCTGGTCCCTTGTTGTCGGCCCAGACAGGCGCACTCACGATGACTCGCCCCCGCGGATCGACCGCAATGGCATTCCACGGCATTTGTTTGTTGGACCTGACGGTCACCAATCGCTCCGCGTTGACGGCAGGCGCGCTTACGGCGGCGTCGTTCTGCGTCTGAGCCGATGCTCCCGCGAAGGATGCGAGACACACGAACGCGATTTCACAAACGGTTGCCCCAACGCGAAACATGAGCGCCCGCATAGTTCCTCCATACGGATACGTAAGAGCGAGTCTGATTGGTCAGCCGCGACGGAATCGGTTCACTTCCGGGCGGAGGCCGGCAGTGACGGTGTAATAGAACTATCAGCGGATTTCACATGTGCGTCTTGCATGAAATCAGCGCGGTTTTCACGTAATCCGCTTCTTGAACCTCGTGAGTCGAGTCGTGGCAAGGTGACGCCCAGGCACGGGTCGGGGTCACTTTCTACGGAATCTAAAAACAGAATATGCGCCACGCCCGTATGCAGGCACAGCGATAGTCGTCATGATGCCGCCATACCCGTGTCCGCCCCCTGCAAGCCATGAAAGTCGACTTCGCGAATGCCAGCCCCTCTGGAGCTCCACCTCAGCACAATCGCCCAACCCGAACGATGAGCGGCGCCGACGTGGTTATTGCCGCACTCAAGCTCGAGGCCGTCGACACCGTCTGGGGCTATCCGGGCGGAGCTGTTCTGCCCATCTATGACGCGCTCGAGCGCAACCCGGGAATCCGCCACATCCTTGTGCGGCACGAGCAAGGAGCCGTTCATGCCGCCGACGGATACGCGCGTGCGACAGGCAATCCCGGCGTGGCGCTCGTCACCTCCGGTCCGGGCGTCACCAACGCCATAACTGGAATCGCGACGGCGTATTTCGACTCAGTGCCCATGGTGGTGATCAGCGGCAACGTCCCCACCAGCGCGATTGGACAAGACGCATTTCAGGAATGCGACACGGTCGGCATTACGCGCCCGGTCGTCAAACATAATTTCCTGGTCCGTGATGTCAATGACCTCGCGATCACCTTGAAGAAGGCCTTCCACATTGCGCGCACGGGCAGACCGGGGCCGGTTGTCGTGGACATTCCCAAGGACGTCGCACTCGCCAGCTGCGAATTCGAGTATCCGCAGACCATTTCGCTTCGCTCCTACAAGCCGCACACGAAGGGGCACTATGCCCAGATCCGCAATGCGGCGCGTGTCATTGCCAGCGCCAGCCGTCCGTATATCTATACCGGCGGTGGCGTCATCGCTTCGGGTGCTTCGAGTCAACTCAGAGTTCTTGCGGATTTGATCGACGCGCCCGTAACCAACACCCTGATGGGGCTCGGCGGCTTCCCTGGAACGGACCGAAGGTTTGTCGGGATGCCGGGCATGCACGGAACATACGAAGCGAATATGGCCATGCAACATTGCGACGTGCTCGTCGCAATTGGCGCACGGTTCGACGACCGGGTTATCGGGCACACCGAAGATTTTGCCCGTCAGGAGCGCAAGATCATCCACATCGATATCGATCCCACCAGTATCGACAAGCGAGTCAAGGTCGATGTGCCTATCGTCGGTGATGTTCGCAGTGTTTTGACCGAACTCGTCGATGTCTTGAAGCACACAGACATCGACCGCTCGACGCGAGCGTCATGGTGGGCGACCGTCGACGGTTGGCGCGCCAAAAACTGTCTCGGCTACGAGAACAGCGACACCATCATCAAGCCTCAATTCGTGATTCAGAAGCTCTGGGAAGCGACTCAGGGCGACGCTTTTATCTGTTCCGATGTGGGCCAGCACCAGATGTGGACGGCGCAGCTTTTTCCGTTCGACGAGCCTCGCAGATGGATCAATTCAGGTGGCCTCGGCACGATGGGGGTGGGATTGCCGTTCGCAATGGGCGTGAAGCGCGCTTTTCCGGAAAGAGACGTGGTGACCATTACTGGAGATGGTTCAATTCAAATGTGCATTCAAGAGCTGTCAACCTGCAAGCAGTACAACCTCCCCGTCAAGATCGTTTCCCTCAACAACAGCTATCTTGGGATGGTCAAGCAGCTCCAGCACGTTCACTATGAAAGCCGCTACTCGCAGTCGTACATGGATGCTCTGCCGGATTTTGTCGCGCTCGCACGTGCGTATGGACACACGGGGTTTCGCATCGAGCATCCTGCCGACGTGGAGCCCGTTATCCGCGAAGCGTTATCGCTCAAGGATAAAACGGTTTTCATGGACTTCAAGACCGATCCTGCAGAGAACGTTTGGCCGATGGTTCCAAGCGGAGCGACCTTGACCGAGATGCGGATGGAGTGAAACGGGTCACGTCGATAGCAGCAGGCAAACCATATATTACGGAGTCCCGATCGCTGAACTGAGCCACGACGCCAGAACGGCGAGATCGCAAGGCTTCTGCAGCAGCGCCAGTCCACCCGCTGCGCGGATTCGCGCCTCGAGTTCCGGTGTGGCATGCGAAGTCACGAACACCGTGGGTGGGCAACGCTGTTGTGCACGCAGCGCGGCGTGCAAATCGATGCCCGAGATGCCGGGCATCTGCATATCCGTGATCAGAAACGCTGCCTGACCGGCGACCGCCGACGCCAAAAATGCCTGTGCGGAATCGAAGGTTTGCACCTGCCAGCCAAACGAGCGCAGAAAGCTGGACAAGGCGAGCCGGACAGCCTCATCGTCGTCAACAACGCATACGATCTTTCCAGTCTGCACGTGAGCAGCCCTTGGCTGAACGGAATTTGGGCGCCGGATCGCAGCCCATCTTCCCAGTGTATTCCCGAGCCATCAACGATCAAATCATACGTGCGTATAGATTTCACGGCGGATTTCACATCGGGCTCGGGCGCACGCGGCGTGCCACACCTTGCATCGAGCGACTACAATAATTCAACGCGCATGCACAAGCGGTCGTTCACGATGGAAAGTCCCGAAATGCCCATGGTCTATGTCGTCGACGACGACGAGCCGATGCGCGACGGTCTGGACAGGCTGCTGCGCTCCGTAGGCCTGCGCACCGAGCTGTTTGCCACGCCCGAGGCATTCCTTGCCGCGCACCGCCCGGATGTCCCGGGTTGCCTCGTCCTCGACGTGCGCCTGCGCGGCACGAGCGGGCTGGCATTGCAACAAGAGATCGCACGCCTCGGCGTCGAGCTGCCCATCATCTTCATGACGGGCTATGGCGACATTGCGATGTCGGTAAGGGCCATGAAAGCCGGCGCCCTCGACTTCCTTGCCAAGCCGTTTCGCGATCAGGATATGCTCGACGCGGTCGCCAATGCGCTCGCGCGGGATCGTGAGCGGCGCGTGCGCGACGCCGCGCTGTGCACACTACGCGATGCATACAACTCCCTCACGACTCGCGAGAAAGAAGTGCTAGGCCTGGTGTTAAGCGGGCTGATGAACAAGCAGATCGCTGCGGAAATTCACCTGAGTGAAATCACTGTCAAGATCCACCGCGCGCAGATCATGAAAAAGATGGGCGCGAGCACCGTCGCGGACCTGGTGCTCAAGGCTGCATCGCTTGGCATCCGGCCCACGCGCTAACCGTCTTGTGCGTTCGCGGCATCGCCGTCGCGAGTGCCCAGATTCTGCGCGGGCAACACGAACTCGAAGCCTGCACCAGGGGGAGCGACTTCAATGGAAGCGAGTGATCCTCCATGTGCCTCAATGATCGAGCGGCAAATCGAAAGCCCCATGCCAAGACCATCGGCCTTTGTCGAATAGAACGATTTGTACAGCACTTCGGCATCGACGCCTGCGAGTCCCGGCCCGTTGTCGACGATGCTTACGCTCACCAGGGCGGGCTCAATCGCCCGGATGATAATGCGAATCCAGCGGCGCCGACCCGTGACCCGACGCAGCGCTTCGATGGCATTGAGCAGCAGGTTGAGAAACACCTGCTGAAGCTGCACCCTGTCGGCCACCACCATCGGCAACCCGCTCGCAATGTCGCACTCGAGTGCGACTGAGCGGTTATGGATCTCCCGCTGGAGCAACACCAGCGTGTCTTCGACCAGTTCGGGCAGTGAAACGAGGTTGCGCTCAGTAGGCGCCCGCTTTACGAGGCTACGCGCGTTTTGAATCACTTCGGTCGCCCTGTTGCCCTGCGCCGCGATGCGCTCGAGCGCCGTTGCGACTTCACCCAGATCCGGCTCGGCTCGACGCAGCCAGCGCAACGCCGCCGTGGCGTTGACCATGATCGCGGCGAGCGGTTGATTGACCTCGTGCGAAATCGACGCCGCCAGTTGCCCGAGCGTGTGCACGCGCGTGACATGTGCCAGCTCGTTGCGGGCCAGTTGTAGCGCCTGTTCGCGGTTCTCGCGCTCGGTGATGTCCAGCGTCGTGCCCACGTAGCGAACCGGATCGCCATTGCCGGTTTGCAGTTCTCCGATCGCCTGGAAATGCCGTACCACGCCCTCGGTCTCCAGTCCGCGAAACTGGATACGAAATCCGCATCGGCGCTGCACGGCATCCGCGAGCGAGCGCGAGACTGCGTCCCGGTCCTCGGGATGCACCGCCGCCATGATGCTCTCGAGCTTCAGCGGCCCGCCATTCAGGCGGATCCCCAGCATCAGCAGCAGTTCGGCCGAACACGCCACCTCACCCGACTCGACGCTCCAGTACCAATTCGCCGTGCCACCTATGCGCTGCGCTTGTGCGAGCGCCGCTTCATTCTCCCGCAGCATCGCCTCCACGCGCCTGCGCTCGCGGTTCTCTTCGTAGACGTCCGCGTACAGTTGGGCGACCTCCATCGAGATCGCAGCTTGTGCTGCGATCATCTCCAGCACAGCGATTCTGCTGGCCGTCAGTTCGCTTGTCGCGCTCCGGTGTTCCAGATACAGCACGCCAAGAGGCTGCCCGTGCTTCACGAGCGGCAAGCAGAGCACGGAAAGCACACGACCCGCTTTGAAATACGCGTCGCCTGCGTAGCGCCGCTTGATCGCGGCCGCATCGAGCACGACCCGCTGAAGAGACGCCAGCGCACCGTGGAGGAGAGACAGAGGAAGCGAAGGCGCCGTAACTGCACCGTCGGCGAGATCCACCGTCACCGCAGCGCCTTCGCGCGTGGCTGTCGCCACCACCTCGAGCCGCCGCCTGCAACGCGCGAGAGCGCCGAAGTCGGCGCCCGACCAGGTGAGCGTGGCTATCATCAGCTTTTCGATCAAGCGCTCCACGACCACCTCGCTCGACAGCGTACGCGTCGTCTCCATCACAAAGCGCGTGTCCTCGTCGAGCGGCTGGACTTTCGGCAAACGGTTCGCGTTGTCCTCCACGTGCCAAGGGCCGGTCCGCGCATTCTCCATTTGCGCTGCTTTCGCATGGGCGCCCCATTTGAGGAAAGCCTGGCTGGCGTGCTGCACGTAGCTGTCGGCCAGGACTTCGAGCCCCCGTTCACGGCAAAAGCCAGCCGCGCGCTCGAGCGCGATGCCTTCGTGATGCAGGAACCCATTTTCCCTCGCACGCCGAATAGCCGACTCGTAATGCTCGAGCGCTTCAAGTGGGTGCCCATCGAGACGCGCCGACTCGGCGCGCAACAGGTCCAGCTTGTCTGCAAATGTCGCCTCGCACGCATCGGCCCACTGCGCTAACTTGTCCAGCGACGTACGCAAGCGAGCGTGCCTGAGCCGCCGGTCCTCTTCGTCAGCCACGTCTCCCATGTCCGCTGCACCGGCTTCGGCCGGTGTGCCCAGCAGGGCCGCGCACGTCAGCCCCCAGAAGAAGTGGAAGTCGAACAGCTGGAAAAAACCTGGCAACGACCAGACGAACGCCTCGGCCTGGCGAAAAGCCCTCTCAGCCTCGTCAAACTCACCCGCCAGGCAACGCGTCTTGCCTTTCATCACCCAGTACATGCAACACAGGCTTGCGTTGGCGCCTTGCGCGAGTTCGCGCTCGAACGCTGCCTCGCTGAACGTAGCGCTATCGAAGCAGGACGGCCTGAGCGTTCGTCCGCTCATGGCATCGATAAAACACAACTGGACCACCAGCATCTGCGCCCCATCGTGATAGCCCGCGCGCACGTTGAACAACCGCCCCGACTCCGCTTCGCGCCGCGTCTCGTCGAGCGGCGAGCCAATCGCCAACATGTTGGTCACGAGCAGGCTACGCACCGTACAGGCGATATCGAATTCGCCCGACTCCTCCGCTGCCTCTCGCGCCAGATGGATCACCTCAAGTGCCCGATGCAGCGGCTGCGTCCAGTAGCTGACCAGTTCGAGCCCGACCAGCGTTTTCGCCCGGACGGCAAAGAAACCTCGTGCATTGACGATTTCGTTTGCGAGCACGCCGAAACGGTAGCCCTCCTGATAGTGGCCCAGAAAGTCGCCGATCACCATGCCGAAGGAGCTGAATGCGTGCGCCGAGTTCTCAGACAAGCCATGATCGAGCGTCAGTTCGACCAGTTTCGCAAGGTGCAGCACGAACAGGTTCGGGTTCGTATAGAAGGTGGGCAGCAACAGGACAGACAGCAAGTCCATTGCCCTTGCGATCTCCGGGTCATCCATGTCTTCCAGCGCCGCCAGTGCCTCGATCTCGCGAGCACCGAGTTTGCGAAAGACGGCCTCGCATGCGTCACGCGCCTCCTGCCCCGAGGGATATTGTGGCAGCACCATGCCGTAGCAATCCTTAAGACATTGCAGCGCAATGCCTGCGGCCTGTTCGTTATGCGACTGCAGGACATTGAGCGTCACTTCGATGAGCGCCACTTCAACGATGTCGTCCTTCGCGAGGCGGATGCCATGCAGTTGGTCGATCATTTGGCCCGCGAACCCAAGATCGCCGGCAAGCAGCGCGCAATGTGCGGCTTCGCGGCAGAGCTGCACATGCAGTGGATGCTGGAACCTGGGGTCGTCCTGCTGCATCAGGCGCCGCCCCGCGCCGAGATAGTGGCCGGCCGCGACATGTGCGCCCGAGGCTTTCGCCTGGCGCGCGGCGTTCAGGTTGCAGGCGGCCGCGTCGAGCCGCGCCGCCGTTGTGCGCAACAAGGAAGTCGCGCGGTTCAGGTGATCCGCGACGTCGAAGTGCTGTGCGAGGCTCGCCGGCAATGTCCTGAGCCAGCCGGCGATCGCAAGATGCCGGCCCGCACGCTCCTCAGTCGTCTGCATCGCATCGACAGCTTCCTGAATACGGTCGTGTACGAACAGGTAGTCGTCGCCCCGAGGCAGGATCAGGCCGGCGCTCACGGCGGGCCGCAAGCGCTCGCGCAGTGCGTCGTCATCGAGGCTCACGATGCGCCCCAGCACAGGCGCCGCCGCCACGTTACCCATGCAGGCGAAGTAAGCGAGCGTGTCGCGCACGTTCGCTGGCAGCCGGCTCACACGCAATTGCATCAACTCGGGCAGGTCGGGCGCATCGGCGGCGGCGCCAAACGCGTCGAGGTCCCAGTTCCAGACCCGGCTTACGGTGTCCTGCGCGATGAGGCGCTCGTCCGCGAACTTCCTCATCAACTGGATCGTGAAGAGCGGGTTACCCTCTGCGCGCGCATAGAGCAGCTCGACGAGCGGCCCCATACCACTGGCTCCGCCCGCGTCGACACCAAGCATGTCGGCGACGAGATCGGCGACGGCACTTCGAGACAGGGGCTCGATAGGCAGGCGATGCAACGCGTTGCCATCCGTACGTGTGGCAGACAGCGTTGCATACAGATCCCGATCGCTTGTAACTTCCCCTTCGCGGCTCGCGCCGATGAACAGGAGCCACTGAATGGCACGGCGTTCGAGCATTTCCGTCACGAACTGGACGGTCGCGGTATCAGCCCATTGTGTGTCGTCGAGGAAAATTACGAGCGGATGTGAAGCCTGCGCGAAAACGCCGATGAAGCGCGCGAGAACTTCGTGCCAGCGCATGCGCGCCGCGTCTGGACTCGCCTCGGGTGCCGGGCGCGGGTCGCCGAGGAGCGCGCGTGATTCGGGGATCGCTTCGGAGATCAACGCACCAAGCTGGCCGACTGCTGCCAGCGCATCCCGGCGCAGCGGTTCCAGATCGCGGCCCGAGGCGACCATCGACGCCACGAGATTTCCGAGCGCCTCGTTGAGCACGCGAAACGGCGATTCGCCGCGGCCCTGGTCGAACTTGCCGGTTGCCACGCGCCAGCCGGCATCCCTCAGCTCACTGCAGACGGCGTCGATGAGGACGGACTTGCCCGAGCCTGCCCCGCCGGTAACGAAAACGGATGTGGGCCTGCCCTTGCTCGCGACCGAGCCGGCCAGCGACTTCAATGTTTCGACATGTGCATCGCGGCCGCGCAAGCGATGCGGCCGGTTCAGCGGCGGCGGCGTGTCATACGCGCCAAGCGCGAAGGTTGGAATGGTTCGCGACTTGCTCAGCGCATCGAGTCCGCACAGCAGGTCGGCCTGCACCCCGCCGGCGCTCTGGTAGCGGTCATCGGCCTCGGGTTCCAGCAAGCGGGTCACGATCTGCAGCAATTGGCTCGGGACGGTCTGTCCTCCATCGCCAGGCGGGGCGGCGTTGCGCTCGCATGAGGGTAGCGGAAGAAACCCGGTCAACAGCTCATGCAACACGACGCCGAATGCGTAGAGGTCCGCGCGGCAATCGACATAGCGATACGATCCCGGCGTCTGTTCGGGCGCGCGATAGACGGCACCCGAATCGAGCTCGGGCTCGGGCTCGGCCTCGCTTCGCGACTTCTCGGGCATGAAGCGCACGCGCGTCGCATTGCTAAAGCCGGTGATCCAGGCATGGCGCAGATCGGCACTGACCAAAATCGTACGAGGACTTAACGCGGTATGCGTAATCCCCTGCGCGTGCATGCCCTTGATCGATTCAATAATGGCGAGCGCGAGAAGCAGCCGCTGCACCAGATCGAAAGATCTTGCGCCAAGAGCGTCAAGAAGGTCTCCACCAGGATCCTCCACCGCGAGCGCGAGGGTGTTTTCGTGATGGGTGAGGCCAAGCGGCATGGCCGCCCACGCCGCATCGAGTTGTGAGGCCAGCGCCAGTTCATTCCTGAAGCCGGCGTAAATCGACTTCGACGGCGATACCGCGGAAGGGACGAACAGGAGAACCGGCTGCGATCCGCCAGTCAAGCCACGTTTCACCGTGAGCGTGTCCGACCTGATCACTGCCAGTTGAACAAACGTGCGCAGCATGATTTGTCAACCTGGACTCGTGAATGGGCGCTGCGATACAAGATCCCGCCATGATAGGACGAAAATCGCCATACCCGTCGGGTTGCGCTTTGCGTCTCGATGAAGAACGCCCAACAAGTACGTTTGTGTCCGGTCATTTTCAAAGAAAAAGCGAAACTGTTTTTAGTGCGGTTTATTCGCTGGCATACCCCTCCAACATTTCCTAGAATCTGGACATTGATTACTGATCAACATCGTTGACATCATGAAAATCGATCGTCTTGATCACTTTACGGTTCGTACTGCAAAACTCGCCGAGACAACAACGTTTTTCGAGCAGGTCGCCGGCTTGAAGGTGGGACCCAGGCCTCCCTTCAGGTTCGATGGCCGTTGGCTCTATAACGGCGAATGGCCGATTGTCCACCTTGCAGCCAACGAACCTTCCGAAGGTGGACTGCACGCGTATCTCGGTACACGCGATATCGACCGTGATGGAGGCTCGGGTGTTCTGGATCACATCGCGTTCCGATGCGTCGATCTTCCTGCTTTCGAGGCACGGCTGCGCGCACTCGGCATGGGCTATCGCGCGCGGACCGTTCCGGCCCAGCATGAGTATCAGGTGTTCGTCGTCGATCCGAATGGGATGACCATCGAGTTCATCTTCGACTCTTCCGAAACAGCGTCCTGGGACGGCAGCACGGAATATCCGTCGGAACGGCCCTGAGCTATCCCGTACGGCTCGTTTCAGTCACGAGCACACAATGGAGGCAACCGTGAATCATCGCACCGAAAGCGCCAGTTCTTTACAGGCATCCTGGCTGCCGTCAGCGCGTCTCGCCGCACTGAACATCGTTTTGCCGCGGCCGGCAGCTCCGGTGGGAGAGTACGAGCCTTGGGCGCGATACGCAAACCTGATAACCACATCGTTTCAGCTCCCGTTCGAGAACGGATCATTGCCCTACATCGGACAACTCGGCAGGAACGTCACAGCAGAAGAAGGCATGGCCGCCGCGCGGCTGTGCGCATTGAACGGCCTCGCGAGGCTTGCCGAAGCCGCTGGCTCAATCGACAACATCCGCCTCATTCGCCTCGATGGTCATATTGGCTGCGCACCCACTTTCGGGGATATGCCAGCCGTGCTTGACGCCGCCTCCAGGTTGATTCATGACATCCTCGGCGAGCGCGGCCGACATGCGCGCACATCCCTCGGCCATCACGTAATGCCGCGAGACGTGCCCGTGATGCTGGGCTTCTTTGCCGAAGTGGTCGATGCCAACTGGAAACCAGCATGAGCCGCGATGGGGTCAAACCGGATCATGATGCGTCTATCCCCTTCTCCTGGCGCCATGAACTGGTGCCGGGAGCCTTGGCGTACATACCGCAAGCCATGCTCACGGCCCCTGCGAGCCATTGAGCCATTCGAAATAAGCGCCTGATATCCCAGCGCCCTCCTGAACCTGATTGCTCGATTCGTCATAGCAAAAAATATCATCGAGCACTATCCACAATTTATTTTGCATTCCTACGCTTCAATTACATGGAGATTACACCTGTTCCTGTCGTCTATATCATTGACGATGATGAACCCGTCCGGGACGGTCTGAGCCGCCTCTTGCGCTCAATCGGGCTACACACCGAAATTTTCGCAACACCGGACGAATTCCTCGCCTTCCAGCGACCGAACCGTCCGAGTTGCCTCGTGCTCGACGTCCGCCTGCCTGGCAAGAGTGGTTTGGTACTCCAGCAGGAATTCGCGCAGCTCGGATTGCGCATGCCCATCGTTTTCATGACGGGCTATGGCAACATCGAAATGTCCGTCAAGGCGATGAAAGCGGGCGCAACGGACTTCCTCGCCAAGCCCTTTCATGATCAGGACATGCTTGACGCGGTCACTGCCGCGCTCGCTCGAGACAGCAAACGTCTCGCAGCCGAACAGTCGCTCGCTCCGTTGCGAGACGCCTATACACGTCTGTCCGAGCGAGAAAGGCAGGTGCTTGGGCACATTTTGAGCGGGCTGCTTAACAAGCAGATCGCTTGCAAGATGAATTTAAGCGAAGTCACGATCAAGATTCATCGTCGAAAAATCATGTCGAAGATGGGTGCGCGCTCCGTTGCTGAACTCGTTTTAATGGCGACTTCGATCGGCATCGGACCAATACGCTAATTGTCAGACTCGCCCTTAGCAAGCTACCGATCGCGAGACACCGAAGCACACGAACGGCGCTGAACCTCACGCAGACGACGCGATATGCGTGCAATTCTTATACGTTGCGTGCACCTGAAGAAAACACTCTCGTTCCAATCCTGTCGAATAGGGGAGCAACCGCAAGCTCCTCGTAGCGTACCCCAACAAGCATCACAGGTACCGAACAGGCATCGGAGAAACGGGATGAAATATCGAACTCTTGCCGTCGCTACGGCAACGCTGATCGGAAGCGCCGCGCACGCCCAGAGCAGTGTGACACTGTACGGCCTGATCGACACCGGTCTTCTCTACAGCAGCAATGCCCGTTCCAACGCGGCGAATCCTTCTGCCGGCGGCGGGACACAATGGCAAGAGTTCAGCGGCGGTCTCAATACACCTCGCTGGGGCCTGCGCGGGGCCGAAGACCTCGGTGGTGGAATCAGCGCCCTATTCTTGCTGGAAAGCGGCTTCAACTCGGCAAATGGAACGCTCAGGAATGGTGGCGATCTATTTGGCCGCCAGGCATGGGTCGGTCTGAGAGCGAGCCAGTACGGCACGCTTACGTTGGGCCGCCAATACGACTTCATGGTTTCGTATCTCGCGCCACTAAGCGCAACGGGCTCCGGATTTGGCGGCAACCTTGCCGATCATCCATACGACAACGACAATCTCAACAACGATATGCGCCTGAACAATTCGGTGAAGTTCAGCAGTGTGTCGTTCAACGGACTGAAGCTGGGCGCGATGTACGCGTTCTCGAATGCGGCAGGCGAGATCGCCAACAACGCGGCATACAGCGTAGGGATCAGCTACACAGTCAGCCACGTCAACCTTGCAGCAGCCTATCTGCAGATCAATCGCGATCCGAATGCACAAAATCCGAACGGCGCGGCCAGCACCGGCGATGGCGATGCGTTGACGATCGGCGGCTTGCAGAGAATGTTCGGTGTTGGGGCACAGTACGTGTTCGGCAAGTCGTCGGTCGGCATCGTGTGGACCCATTCGTCCACCGACAGCGTGTCGAGCCTCTCGTTCGGTGGCAGCACGAGCAACGGTGTGCTGCCGGGGCCGTCGAACGGCGCCGGGAATTACATCAAATTCGACAACTTCGAAATCAACGGCCGTTACTTCCTGCGTCCCAACCTGAGTCTCGGTGCGTCGTACACGTACACGATGTCCACATTTACATCTTCGCGCGGCGGTGCCAACCCACACTGGAACCAGGTCATGGCACAAGCCGATTATCTGCTCTCGCCGCGTACCGATGTGTATGTCGAGGGGGTTTATCAACGTGTTGGCGGCGGCAACGGCATCAATGCCTTCGACGCCGGCGTCTTCACGCTCACACCCTCGACCAACAATCAGCAGGTTGTGCTAGCCGTTGGCCTCAGACATCGCTTCTAGTCGCGTGTGAAGCCCGAACTACGCACCCGATGCCGTCTGCTTACGGATGGTTGTACATCGCATTCCAGTCGGACTTCGACACCATCGGCTGACCTGCGTCCGACGAACCGCTCGTGACACCACCGTAGCCGCTGTTCGCCGCAGCGCGTTGTTGGGCGGCTACAGTCGCCTCGGCGGCCTGAATCGCATCGGGGTTGTGCGCGTTATCGCTGTCGCCCACGTGATATCCGGACTTCTCGAGTTGAACAAGTTCGGCACGAACCTGAGCACGGGTGACCGGGGCATTCGACTGAGCGAACGAGGCAACCGGCACGACAAGGGCCAAAGCGAGTGAAACCGATTTGATCAGGGACTTCATTTTCTATACCTCCGCTGAATTTAGTGGTTCGGTGCGACGCCTTGTCTGCAACCGATGACTGCAGTCTAGGAGGTTCGTCCATGGTGGTTAACCCCTGAACGTCAGAAGCATTCTTTCTCCCAATCGCAGAATCTTTGGCACTCGATTCGTCGGCTTTACTAAATGCAGTTTCGTGAGCCATCGGCTGTATCGGGACTCGCTGTCTCGATAGAGTCATATGACCGGGGATCATTGCGATCCCCACCTGATGATGCGACACAGCCCCATGAAAGCACTTGTACGTTACCTCTCGATCGTCGCCGCACTCACTGCTCCGATCGCTGCCCTCGCTCAACAAAATGGCCCCGTCACGCGAGCACAGGTCGTCGCCGAACTCGTTAAGCTCGAGAACGCCGGCTACGATCCGCACGCTACCAACGACCCTCACCACCCGGGCAACCTGATGACCGCAGAAGCCCGGATCACCGCGACGAATGCGCAAAGCGGCGTTTCTCGCGACGGCCGTCCCGGAACGGCAATTGCCGGCAGCACTGCTTTGCCGCGATAACAAGAGCTTCGTCCGCCCGCCGACATGGGGGACGATAGGCCGTCGCGTCGGATTGATCAGGCAGACTCCGGGCAACGACGTCTTTCGCAGATCTCACAGCAAGTCTGCGCCGGAATTCCCCGTCGGCTGGTTCAGCATTAGTACTCCACGATCAGCATCCGATTTATTTCGATGTGAATGGGTACATGTAGGTAGTCAATGGCTCAACTCAGTGCAAGGTTATCCATGCTGCCATCAATCCGGACTACCAAGCTAAAGAGAGCTTTCGTGATATCCGTCTTAATCTTGAGAATCTATCTGCCTAGACTATAACCACTGATTACGAACAGGGTTGTTCGTAGCAGAACCAACGTAAAGTCTGGAGGTAGTTATCATGAAATCGCTGATTCAATCCGTTGCTCTTGCCGCTATTCTTTCGGCTCCCATTGCCGTTTTTGCTCAGTCGACCCAGCCCATCACCCGAGCGCAAGTCCGCGCCGAACTGGTCCAAATCGAAAAGGCAGGCTATCGCCCTTCTGGCGAAGATCCGTATTATCCGGCCGATATTCAGGCCGCTGAAGCCAAGGTCGCCGCACAGAACGCCGCTGCAGATGTCGGTGGTGTTGCGAACGGCTCTTCGGATGCCGGTGCCCCGGCCGACTGGAAATCGCCGTATGGTCACCACTAACCTGTCAGGTCGTCGCCCGAGCGACGGCAGGGGCCCTTTGCCTCCCGTCCTCGGGCATCGCTCTATACCAGAGAAGTCCATATGCTGCGCCACGTAATCAACTTTCCTGGCGAATCGGCAAATTATCCGCTATACCTCATTAAGTTCCGCTGCGCATAAGTCGTTCTGGGTTAGGTCTGTACCCTGAAGTAGTCCTAAATCTTGCACCTCAAAGCGAACACCTTCCGCTTGCTGTTCGCCGAATACGATCAGACATCCTCGAGTTCTTTCAACAACACAAGGGACCTTCCAGGTTGCGCGATATGAGACAAAAAAACTCCGGACGATCAATCCTGCATTTGAACCCTCCCCTGAAAAAAGTCGTCACTTACGGCGTGACGACTGCGCTTTTTACGCTCGTCGCTGCCCCGGCGTACGCACAAAGCTCGGTGACGCTCTATGGCATCGTAGATACGGCCATCCGCTATCAGACCAATGCCGGCCCAGACGGCAAGGACCAGGCCGCCATGACGGTCGGCCCGGAAACCAATAGCCGGTGGGGCTTGAAGGGCACAGAAGACCTGGGCGGCGGATTGTCCGCCCTCTTCCACCTTGAAAATCAGTTTTACGCCTATAACGGCCGATTGAGCACGCCCAACACGCTCTTCAGTCGCCAGGCGTATGTGGGCCTGTCGAGCGAGAAATACGGCACGCTAACCTTCGGCCGTCAATATGCGCCGCTCTACGACACGATGGGCGATATATTCGATCCGCTGACCGTAGGCAACTACTGGCAAGATAGCTGGGTGTGGAATGGTATCGGGCCATACCTTACCATCAACAACTCGGTGAAGTACAACCTGACGTTCGACGGCTTGACCCTTGATGCCATATACGGCTTCGGCAACCATGCCGGCGCGATGGGCCTCGACAGCACCTACGGCGTGGAACTGTCTTATGCGCATGGTCCCGCAACGCTCGGGGCAGGCTTCCAGCAGACTTCGGTCTCATCCGCGAACGGCAGCCTCGTCAATGGCGCAAAGATCAATATGCTGCATCTCAGCGTGGCGTATCAGGTAACGTCTACCATTCGTCTGTTGGCCGGCTGGCTACACTCGCAGGATCAGACCGGAACGACCGACGTCGACATGCAACAAGCGGGGGCGCCCAAGCTTCCCGGCAGCAGCCCGAACCGCATCGACGACGCGTTTTATGTAGGCGGAAACTGGCAGGCGACAAACCCACTGATGATTACGGTGGCCGGCTACTACGACCACGCGCGCAACGCGCAGCGACTCGATGGAACGCTAGGTGTCGGCATCAACTATTCCGCTACGGTTCTTGCGGAGTATTCGTTCTCAAAGCACGCCGAAGTCTACGGCGCCGCAGACTTCGCGCGTGGCAACGGAGCATTTTCCGCCGACTACCCCGGTTCAACCAACCAGGCCGGCATTGTTGATAGCGTGGGTCGCACCAACAATGTTGGGGTGGCAGTCGGCGTGCGCAAGATTTTCTGATGGTGGATCGAGTGCGCTTCAAGTTGCGTCGAATGCGGCAGGGTTAGTCGCTATGCGGGTGCGCTCGCTTCGTCGAGCAACTTCAGGTCGTCAGTTGAAAGCTCGAGCTGAGTTGCCTCGGCAAGGCTCGTCAACTGCTCGACCGAGGTCGCGCTGGCGATGGGCCCCGTCATGCCGGGCCGCGCCATGATCCACGCAAGCGCCACGCTCGCGGGCACGGTTTCGTTTCGCTTTGCGACCTCCACGAGCGCGTCCACGATGCGCAATCCGCGGCTATTGAAATATTTGTCCAGCAGCGCGCTGCGCGAGCTCTTTGCGGCATCCGCCTTCGAGCGGTACTTGCCGCTCAGAAAGCCGCTTGCCAGGCTGAAATACGTCGCGACCGCCAACTTGTTTCCCACTGCGACCGGCTCCAGATCTCGCTCGTAACTTTCGCGATCGTACAGGTTGTATTCGGGCTGGAGGATCTGATACGCGGGCAGTCCCGATTCCGTCGAAACTTTCAGCGCTTCCGCAAGCCGTTTTCCTGTGTAGTTCGACGCTCCGATCACCCTCACCTTACCGGCTTTGATGAGCTTGGCATAGGCCCCTAGCGTTTCTTCGAATGAGGTCTTTGCGTCGTCGATGTGCGAGTAGTAAACGTCGATGTAATCCGTTTTTAGACGACGCAACGAATCATTAACGGCCGCTTCGATGTTGGCCGCCGACAAGCCCGGGTGTGCGTCCCACATACCGACCTTTGTTGCCAGCACGATCTTCTCGCGTTTGCCACCTTGCCTGAGCCATTTTCCGATGATGGTCTCGGACTCACCGCCTTGATTGCCGTCGACCCAGTACGAGTAGTTGTCGGCGGTGTCGACAAAGTTCAAGCCGAGTTCGACAAATGCATCAAGAATCGAAAACGAGGTGCGCTCGTCGACCGTCCAACCAAAGACGTTGCCGCCGAAGACAAGCGGCGCCACCTGCAGGTCCGATGTTCCAATAGTACGCTTTTGCATGTTTTCTACCTCCAGAAGCAGGGTGATACCAGTTAGGAAGTATAGGCGTGAATTTGTACCCCGCTTTGCTCGAATGGGAGAGCGCATGCCGGGAACAGTACTCGATCGTGCGATTCCTAAAAAATTGGATAAAATGTGGAACGGCTGTTTTGATCCGATGTGACATTAGCCGTCAGCAATCGCATATTGGTCGCCTAATTGACGTGTCAAGGTCGTATGAGGCTAAATCGCGCCGAACTAAATTGATCGCATACCGAGTCCACATTCAGATCCCGCACTAGTCGCAGACCTTTCCACCTCTGCCCGGTAACCAGGCGCTGAACGACCTCCACCATCAGTCGCAGCACCAGAGCCGCTGCACCCGATAGCGGGACCTCCGAAAGCGCCGAAATATTGACCGTACGGCTAATGCCCGGGTCGAATGGGACGGCAACGGCCACGCCCTGATTGACGTGCCGCGCAAGCGCAGACCACGGAAGGATGGACTCGTATTGCCCGCTTGCGACAAGATCCACAATATTCGACAAGCTATCGACCTCAGCCGCAAATTTTATTTTGATGTTCCTTGCTGCGCATCTTTGCTCAAGGGTGGAACGGATAAAATGCGGTCGACAAGGCAGGATAAGGTTCGACTCCGCAAGATCTTCAAGCGCAGCTTCATGCTTCTTCGCATTGTTCGATGAGGCTGCACAGACCATGTAAAAGCTCTCCGCACCCACGTGGAAGTGCTTCAGTTCTTTATGTGGGCTGGCTTCGAACATGACCGCAAAGTCCAGGCGACTTGCCAGCAGTTCCTCGGCAAGCGATCTGTTCGGGCTGGCGCCGATACGCAGATGGATTCCCTGATAGCGCGCACGACACTCCTCTACCAAGGGTACGGAGAGTATTTCAGCGACGCTGCTCGGAAGGCCAACACTGACGACTCCCGTCGGCAACTCATGCTTGAAGTTCACTTCTTCCCGGGCCGTGTCGAACTGCTTGACAATGACCTGAAGACGACCCGCTACGATCAAGCCAGCCTCGGTTGGACGAACGCCTTTAGAGGTTCGATGGAGCAGAACAGTGTTGAACTCGCTCTCCAGCGCCGCTATCTGCTGGCTCAAGGCTGACTGGGTCAGACCAACCTGTTCGGCTGCACGCGAAACGCTGCCCAGACTGATTACCCTCAGGAAGTTCTGAAAAATTCGCAGATCAATCAACTACGTCGCTCCTTAACCCGCCTTGCTCCATCGAACAGCGTCGGCTTCGTCCCATAACAGCCTATTGCGACGCTTCTTCCGCCTGCACAGCCTCACTCTCAAAGCAAACGCGCTCCGCCATCAGAGCATCGATCGCCTCGACATCCAAACCACGTTCACCGAGGATTTCGCGCGTGTGCTCGCCCACCTTCGGTGCGCGTGAAATTGCCGGCGAATTCTTGCCATTGAAATGAATTGGAAACCCGATGGTCTTCAGCATCCCTCCTTCCGCGGCCTCAGCGTCAATCACCATCCCAATGGCATGGGTCTGCGGATGATCCAGCGCCTCGCCTACTGACTGGACAGAGCTGGCAGGCACGCCAGCAGCCGTGAATAGCTGCTCCCAGTCCGCGCGGGACTTCTGCTTCAAGGCGCCATCCATAAGAGCAGCCAGTGCTTGCCTGTTCTCCAGTCGATCCTTCGCGCTCGCAAAACGTGGGTCTTGCGACCATTCGGGATGTCCGACGATGCTCGCAATCCGCTGCCAGATCGAGTCGTTACCTCCACCTAGGGCCAGTTCGCCGTCAGCGCACGTATAAGTCTGGTATGGCGCAATCACCGGATGCGCCGTTCCCAATCTGGTCGGCACAGCGCCGCCTCCGAAGTGCATCGCTGCGTACCAGTAAAGATATTGTGTCGAGGCCTGTAACAGGGAGGTCTGGACCCACTGACCGGTACCGCTGCGGAGTCGATGAATATACGCAGACAGCGTACCGAGGCACGCCAGAATGCCTGCGTTCACGTCAGCGAGAGGAACACCGGGCTTAACCGGCCGGCGATCGGCCTCACCTGTGACATGGATTAGCCCGCTGAACGCTTGCAACACCAGATCGAACCCGCCGCGATCGGCCAACGGCCCCTGGCTCCCGAAGCCATTGATCGAGACGTAGATCAGCGCCGGATTCACAGCCAGCATATCGTCCGGGCCCAGACCCAATCTTTGCATCGTCCCCGGGCGAAAATTTTCGGTCACGACATCGGCATCTCTGACCATTTCGAGCAGGAGCGCCTTGCCTCGCTCCGTTCGGATATCCAGTGCGATGGACTTCTTCCCTCGATTAATCGTCTGAAAGGAGCGCGAGACCTCGCCTTGAGCACCGGAATTGTTGTACGCTCGAGCGTCGTCGCCCTTTGGAAACTTCTCGACCTTGATCACCTCTGCCCCAAGGTCTGCGAGCATCAGTCCGCAAATTGGCCCGGCCATGATCTGCGAAAGCTCGAGTACCTTGACGCCCTTTAGTGGCTGTTGTGCAAGATCCATCGTCAAGCTCCCTGAAACTGCGGTTTGCGCTTTTCGCCCCAGGCCTGCAGCCCTTCCTTTAGATCTGCGCTTTGGAGACTGCGAACGAAACCTTCTCGGGCATACACTTCGTCGTACTCTTGCCGGGCCACCTGGTTCAGAACCTGTTTCATTCGTTGCTGAACCGTGGGGGCTTGCGCCAGCAGCCGTTGCACAAATGCATCGACAGCGGGCCCCAACCGGTCTGCGTCGTGCACC
This sequence comes from Paraburkholderia silviterrae, assembly GCF_004353915.1. Classification (GTDB taxonomy): domain Bacteria; phylum Pseudomonadota; class Gammaproteobacteria; order Burkholderiales; family Burkholderiaceae; genus Paraburkholderia; species Paraburkholderia silviterrae. The sequence goes on from NZ_SMRP01000007.1 coordinate 84,822, forward strand.
TCGTCGAGATAACCAATGCGGAGCATCTCCTCATATCCGATCGTACTCGAACTCAGGAAAAGCTTTTTCGCAGGCCCAAGGCCCAGACGACTTACCCAACGCCGCAGCCCGTGGGGGTAATAGTGGAGGCCGAGTCGCGCCGCCGGCATGAACATCTGAACACCCGTTCGACCGAAACGAAAATCGCATGCCAAGGTCAGGTCCGTCGAACCGCCATAGACCGGTCCGGTGACCTTCGCGATGGTGATGGGGCGCAAATTCTCGAGGCGATCAGTCAAGACTTCGAAATCCCGCGCGCCTTGGTCAGACTCCGAAAGAATCCCAAGATGAAATCCTGAGCTGAAAGACTTTTCATTGCCTGAGAACACCAGAATCTTGACAGTGGGATCCGCCTCGATCTGGTCGAAGTGAACATGAAGCGCCTGGATATCGTCGGGGTGAACGCGATTATGGACACTTGGCCGATTGAATGTAATGTCAGCTCTCGCCCCGACAACCTTCAAAAGCGGAGTCGTTTCAATGTCTTGAAGGCCAGTTTGCGTCAAATCAGTCATGGAATTCTCCTATAACGGTAGCTTCTATGTGTTGGCCGACATCGGCAGAGTGTCCGCTGCCCCGTCGTTCGGTAGCGGCTGCTGTTGCGCCGAAGTCAGTTTCAGGCGTAATGTGATCAAGGCCCCCACCAGCAGAATGCCGATGGTGATGTAGAAAGGAACCATCCAGCTTTTCGTCTCATCGAGCACGAAACCGAACAGGAAAGGGGAAATAATGCCCGCTATGCCACCGCCAGCGTTCATGATTCCACTTGCGGTTCCCGATGATTCGGGTGCGATGTCCATTGGCAAAGACCATGCCGGAGCAACCGTCAGTTCCAGCAGGAATAACCCGATTGCGAGACAAAGCGCGGCGGAATTGACGCCCCGGAAAAACATCAGTCCGCTCAAGCAGGCAGCCGAACCGAGCATGCTGAACACGATCAGCGCTTTGCGAGCGAACGCCAGATTCCTTGACTTCCTGTACAAGCGGTCGGTCAACAGGCCTCCTATGAGATCGCCCGCGACGCCGGCCATCAGCACGCCAGCCGAGTAAGCGGCGGCTGTCTCCAGGTTGAGGGAAAAAGCCTCCTTCATCATCGACGGAATCCACGAGAGATACATCCAGATGCACCATGCGTAACAGAAGTACAACGCGGCAACAGGAAGCATCTTGAAGATCAGATTTCGCCATGCTTTAGGGTTCATCTTGCCGTTCGAGCGCGAGGCTCCAGGCGTCATGGATTCCGTTCCAGTTGTGTCGGATTTGATGGGGGTACCGTCCCGGTAAAGGACGACCCACGCCACGCTCCATGTAATACTGAGAACACCTAGTACATAGAACGGCTCGCGCCATGAGCCCATCGCCATCAAGGCGACAACCAGAGGCGGCGCAATGCCTGTCCCGAAACGCGAAGCCGCGTGAGTCAGCCCTTGCGCGAAACCCCATCTCGAAGCGGGAATCCATTGTCGGATCGCTCGCGTTGCCGCCGGGAATGTTGCACCCTCCCCGATGCCGAGCATCAAACGCGCCAAGCCCAGGGACACAAATCCGCCAACTAATCCGGTCATGAAAGTGGAGATCGACCAGATCGCACCAAAGAGAAAAAGTGTCTTTCGTGCGCCGTATTTGTCGGCCATCCAACCGCCCACAATTTGAAACGCGGTGTAGCTGTAGCCGAAGCACGCAAAAATAAAGCCGAGTTGAGTGTTACTCAGCTGGAACGCCACCTTGATTACCGGTGCGGCGGTACTCAGATTTACTCGATCTATATAGGTAATAAGGTAAGCAAGGCACAACATGCAAAGGACTATCGTCGAACCAAGGCCTTTCCGCTTAACTATGTCAATAGCCATGCTTTGTCTCCATATAGATATCGGTGTGGCTCATTAACGGCCCCATCCATCTCTTCACGTACAAGCCGATCCTACTTCCCCGTCGGCTATTAATCCAATTGATAGTTCTTTTTGATCAAGTAGCGTTTCTTATGGCTGAAACATGAAGTGCGCTCCGTCCGGAGCGCACGCTGCGACGATATTGAAGGGGGGGGGCTCTCTGGTCGGAAGGCACTTGACAAGCCATTCGACAAAGCGGTTCTCCACCCATTACGAACGGCTGTACATTGCGTTCCAATCAGACTGCGAGATCGTCGGACGCCCCGAGTCCAACGCACCCGTCGCGGTGCCGCCATATCCACCCGTATTGCCGTTCTTCGCCGCGATCCTCGATTCGGCGGCTTGAATCGGTGCTGGATATCGCGTTTGGTCGCCATCGCCAACGTGATAGCCGTTACTCTCGAGTTGAATCAGTTCAGCCCGCACCTGTGCTCGGGTAATAGTTGTATCGGTTTGGGCGAAGGACGCCGCCGGTGCGATGAGTGCAGCAGCAATTGCAATGGATTGGATCAGGGATTTCATGATTAATACCTCCATAGATTTTCGTTAATCGGTGAGACGTCATGTCTACAACCGATGATTCAAGTCTACAGCGATCTACTCATGCAATTAATCCCCGAAAATCCGAAAACATATTCTTCTTTTTACATTGAATTTCTGAAATTTCAGCTCACGAAATGCGAACCGTGACACCCATGCCGGGATGTTCTCTCGTGGTATGTACGGACCATCATTCATCCCGTTGCAATAGAAGGAAGCTTTATGCGATTGCGGTTGAATCGGGTAGGATTTGTAGCATGTTGTAAAGTTATTCCGATACGTGGCTGTATCAATCGCGGGCGATGGAACACGCTAGCCTGACGAGCCACATGCGCGACTGGAACAGCCACGCATGTGGAGAGAGATAAGGCGCAAGTCAGACAATCTTGACGAGGTGCGTCACTTGAAGCGTGGCACGTGTCGCCAGTACACCGGCAAGTCTTTTGAATGCCGGGCTATCATCATGTTGCCGAAACGCGGCTTCGTCGCTCCAGCGTTCGAGCATGACAAAGCGATGCGATGCCGTTGCGTCGCGGTGCAGCTCATATTGCTCACAGCCGGGCTCTTTGCGCACCTCGGGCACCGCCTCCTCGAGCGCCTGGGAAACGGTGCCAGCGTGTTCGGGAACTGCCTCGATTACAGCGACGATGATCTGCTTGCTCATGATCTCTCCTTCACTCGGGAATGGCCGTCAGATATCCGTAAAGATCGCCTTGGCCGGCAGCCGCGATTTGGGCAACGTCCGGTTGAAGTCGGCCTCTGCACTATGGCCAAGCGCCACCAGAACGACGCTCGAAAACCCGTGCTCGCGCAGACCGAGTTCGCGGTCCAGCACCTGGGCGTCGAATCCCTCCATCGGGCATGCGTCGATCTCGAGGGTAGCCGCACCGAGCAGCAGCGTTCCCAGCGCCAGATAGACCTGCTTCTCCATCCAGTGCTGTGCGTCCTTCAGGTCGTATCGATGCGTGTTCACGAAGGATTGACGCGAATTCTGTTGCGACTTGCGCGCATCCGGAATGATGAAGCGCTCATCCCGCTCTTCCTGCTCGAGCACAGCCTCCAGGTGGGCGGACGTCATCTGCTCCCGCGCGCACAGCACGATTACGTGCGACGCATCGAGGATCTTGGGCTTGTTGTAGGCATAGCGTCCTTCGGCTGCGGCTGCAATCCGCGCCTTGCCCTCGGGACTCGACGCAATGACGAAGTGCCACGGCTGCGAATTCACCGAGGACGGGCTGAACCGAATCAGTTCTCGCAGTTGATCGATCTTCTCTTGAGGAATGGTTCGGGTCGAGTCGAATGCCTTAGTAGTACGACGCGTTTTGGCGAAGTGTGTGATATTCACGATGGTTTCCTTGACACTTGAGGGGAGCGCGGCGGCCTATGCCGGCACCCCTCGTTCGATAAATAACGGACGCCGTTGCTCAGAAGCCTTCGAGCACCAGCTTGCCGCGCGCCCGGTTGGTTTCCAGCAGCTCGTGAGCACGGCGCAGATTGGCAGCATTAATGGTGCCAAAGCTCTCGTTGAGCGTCGTGCGCAACACGCCCTCGTCGATGAGCTCGGCCACGCGATCGAGCAGTTCGTGCTGGCGAATCTGGTCCTTCGTGGAGAACATCGAGCGCGTGTACATGAACTCCCAGTGCAGCGCGATGCTCTTCATCTTGAGCTTGCGGAAATCGAAGATCTCGGGGTCGTCGATAAGCGCCAGGTGACCCTGCGGATTGAACGACGCCACGATCTCGTCGAAGTGGTGATCAGTCTGGTTCAGGCTCGCGACGTAGTCCACGCCTTCGAAACCAATCCGCTTCAGCTCCTGCGAAAGCGGCTTCGAATGGTCGATCACATGATGCGCGCCCAGGTCCGCAACCCACTTCGCGGTCTCGGGCCGCGACGCCGTGCCGATCACGGTCACGCCGGTCAGCTTGCGTGCGAGTTGCACGAGGATCGAACCCACACCGCCAGCCGCCCCGATGACGAGCAGCGTCTCGTCCGAGCGCGTCGTGCCCTGCGGTACCTTGAGGCGATCGAACAATATCTCCCACGCCGTGATGGTCGTGAGCGGCAGCGCAGCCGCTTCAGCATAGTTCAGCGTTTTCGGCATGTGGCCCACGATGCGCTCGTCAACGACATGCAACTCGCTGTTCGTGCCCGGCCGCACCAGCGATCCAGCGTACCAGACACGGTCGCCGGGTCTGAACAGCGTGACGTCCTTGCCGACCGCGCGCACGACGCCACTTGCGTCCCAGCCGATCACCTTCGGCTGCCCTCCTTCCGGCGCCATGGCCGCGCGTACCTTGACGTCGACGGGGTTGACCGACACCGCATGCACTTCGACCAGCAGGTCGTGCGGACCGGGCTCCGGCTCAGGCAGTTCGATGTCGATCAGCGATTCCGGGTCGCCAATGGGGAGATTGCGGTAGTAACCAATAGCCTTCATTTTTGATACCTCCAGTTATAGATAAGCGAGGAAACCACCCGCTTTATGCCGGTGAACGCTGAACGGCTCTGCGCTCCATCGGTTCGAAGTGGTAAAGGTCTGGATCGGCGGAGAAGAATGGCCACAGCACCTTGAGGAATGCCTCGAAATCCGGGTGCATCATGAATGCGCTTTGCGATTCAATGGTGTCCCACTCAACCTCCAGGATGTAGCAGCCATCGTCCTCGCACTGTGGTCCGAGGCGATGGCCACCATAGCCGGGCTTGTTCGTCAGCAGAGGGCTCACGACCTCCCATGCCGCCGCAAACCGCAAACTCATGTCCGCCCTTAGGTAAAAGCGTCCAATTGCGATGATCATCTGGCGTCCTCCGCGCTATCCGTTTCGTTTGTCACGGGTGCATCATCGGCGAACGCGCGCCAGCCAAAAAGCGGCAAACGGCGAATTCAGCTTCAAAAGCTTATTGAAAACGACCGGGACGGGCGCGCTGCGGACGCGCTGCGAGGCCACGCCGGCGCAAGCGCGCAGTGCGGCGGTCAACCGTGGCAAAAAAGGTGACAGTTCCCGCCCAAGCGGGATCAGATGCGGGATTAGGCCAGATAGGCGGAGAACCGCTCGCGCAGCAGGTCGCGAAGCGCATTGACGGTTGGCGAGAGCATCGTGCGGTGGGCGCAAACGAGATGAAGCGGCGCGCTCTCGCCCTCGAAGTCGGTCAGCGCTGCCTCGAGATTGCCCGCCTTGAGGTCGGCCAATACGTCGATACGCGACTTGTACGCGATCCCGTGTCCCGCCAGCACCCAGCGCCGTACGAGCTCGCCGTCGTCGCTGCTGCGGTCCCCGCGCACGTTGACGACCACCGCATCGCCGTCCTTGTAGAAGGTCCAGCGGTCGTGAAGCGCATCGCTCAATGCGAAGCGCAGGCAGTTGTGTTGCGACAGGTCCGATGGCGATCTGGGTCGGCCATGTCGCGCGAAATAGTCCGGCGATGCGCATAGCACGCGCCGGTTTTCCGGCGCCAGCGGCAGCGCCACGAGTGACGAATCCTCGGACACACCATAGCGGATAGCAACCGCGATGGGCGCCCGAAACATATCGGTCACGTGGTCGCCTATGTGCACCTGCAACGATACTGCCGGGTACTGCTCCTGAAACGCGTCGAGCCAGCCCGTCAGCACGCTCCTGCCGAGGTCCGAGGGCATCGAGAGCGACACGGTCCCGCCGATCATCTTGCGCCCATGCGCGAGCGCATTCCCGCCAGCCTCCACCTGCTCGATCGCGCTGCGCGCGTACGGAAGATAGCGCTCGCCGTCCGGCGTCAGCCGCAAGCTGCGCGTCGATCGCGCGAGCAGCCGCGTCCCGAGCTCCTCCTCGAGACGCTTGAGGCCGACGCTGGCCACTGCCGGCGTGAGATCCAGCTGCCGGGCGGCGGCCGAAAGACTCCCGCTGTCGGCGGCGCGAAGAAAGATAACCAGGTCTTCCAGTTTGATCATGTGCCGTCGCGTTTCGTAGAATCGAAGCCGATTGGCTGTGCGCCGCCGTGGGGCGGTCGGATAAACACTCGACGGCAATCGCCGCACGCATCGTCAAGCGGTATCCGAACTGTACACGAGGCGGCACAATTCGCACGTTAGGGGCGAAGCCGGTGTGACCGGGACGGACGATGCCCATTGACTCACCTGAGATGCCAGATTGCGATGGCCGCGAGCATGGCGACAAGCGGTCCGCCAGGGAAATCCTTGCCAACTGCGCAATACCCCTGCGCAGACAGTATCCCTGGCCGTCGCGTCGGGGTCTTGAATCAAATCAACGCCGCATTTACGAAATGCACACAGGCGCCTGATTCAATTGGCATTCGAAGCGTGGGGAGGCCCGGCAAAGAAAGCTGCGTCGCGCTCGAGCGCAGGCGGAATTTCGGCCTTCAGGAGACTGATCCACTCGCGCGTCTTCGCGTCGAGAAATTTCCTTGACGGCGTGAGCAGGTACACGCCAATTTCAGGCGACTGCCATTTAGGCAGTACTTGCACCAGCGCCCCCGTACGCAGTGAGTCGACAACGTCGTGACGCGGCAGCAATGCGACGCCCAATCCATCAAGCACGCTTTGCAGGACGACTTCCGGGTTATCGCCAACCACGGGGCCACGCGGCTGGATCGTCACGAGACGCTTGCCGTCCTCGAGTTCCCAGTTGGACGAAAGCGATGGATTGACGAGCCTCAGGCATGGCCGGTCTGCGAGCTCAGCCGGTGTCCTGGGTGTGCCATGCTGCGCCAGATAGCCTGGCGTGGCGCACAGTACCGCCGAGGTCGCGCCGAGGCGTTGCGAAACCAGGTTGGAGTCGGGTAGACGCTGTGCAAGGTAGACGCTCACGTCCACCGCTCCTGCGACCAGATCGGGCATGTACTGCGACGTGCAGTATTCGACTGTCACTTTCGGAAACCGTGCGCTGTACCCCGAGACAAGCGGCACGACGTACCGGTTGCCGAAGCCGCTCATGCAGAGCACCCGGAGCCGCCCCGAAGGTTCGACCGCCCCGCCTTTCGCATTGCTTTCAACTTCCAGAACGAGATCGAGAATCGTCCTCGCGTCCGCCAGGTAGCGCTCACCCGTGCTCGTCAGCGAAAGCCGTCGGGTCGTTCGCTGCAGCAGCTTCGCCTCCAGACGTTCCTCGAGCTCGGAAACGAGCCGCGATATCTGCGCAGTGGTCAGGTCCATCTGCGAGGCCGCTGCCGTAAAGCTTCCGGAATCGACGACCCGAATGAATGCATGCATGGCGTGCAAGAGGCCAATGTCGAGATTTTTACGCATAAGGTAACAAAGCTTGAAGTCAGGAGCCGTTTTTCTTCCAGCGTTGTGTTGCCAGGATCTGGGTCGTGGGGTGCCGCTCGGTTACACGCGGCGCCGAACCCTAACGCCAATCCTGGAGTGAGCCCAATATGAACGGCGCTGAAAGTCTGTTGAGATCGTTGATTGCAAGCGGGGTTGATGTCTGTTTCGCCAACCCCGGTACCTCGGAAATGCATTTCGTTGCCGCTCTGGATAACGTCAAGGGCATGCGGCCCATCCTTGGACTCTTTGAAGGTGTGGTCACCGGTGCCGCAGATGGCTACGCGCGGATGGCCGGCAAGCCGGCAAGCACCCTGCTCCACCTCGGGCCCGGACTCGCGAACGGCCTGGCCAACCTTCATAACGCACGCAAGGCGTCGTCGCCCATCGTCAACATCGTGGGCGATCACGCATCGACTCACCAGCGTTATGATGCGCCACTTTCCTCCGATCTCGTTGGATTCGCGCGTCCCGTTTCCGCGTGGATTCATACGTCGACGAGCGCTCGTACGGTAGGCGCCGATGCGGCGCGCGCGGTTCAGGCCTCGCTCGAGTGGCCTGGGCGTATCGCTACGCTCGTGCTGCCCGCTGACACTGCGTGGGACATGGCCGACACAGTCGCCCCCGCGTTGCCCAAGCCCTCTCCCGCAACCGCTCCTGAGGCGAGCATCGATCTTGTCGCGAAGCGCATGCGTTCAGGCAAGAAGACGGTCATTCTGATTCGGGGCAAGGCCCTCGAGGAGCAAGGTTTGCGCGCCGCCGGCAAGATCGCCGAGCAAACCGGCGCGCGGATCATGTGCGACACCTTCTTCCCACGACTGCAGCGTGGCGTCGGCCGGGTGAAGCTCGAGCGGCTTCCTTATTTCGCCGAAAACGTCGTCGATACGCTGACTGGCACGGAGCTCATGGTGCTGGTTGGCGCTCAGCCTCCGGTGAGCTTCTTTGCCTATCCCGACAAGCCGAGCTGGCTCACCCCCAACGACTGCCAGATTGCTGTGCTGTCTCATCAGCATGAGGATGGGATCGCGGCGCTCGAGTCTCTCGCATACGCGCTCGGGGCCGAGAACGCGATCGAACGGCTGGCCGAACGCAGACCGATCCAGATCGACTTGAACGGAAAGCTCGACGCCTCCGCAATCATGCGTATCGTGGCAAGGCACCTGCCGGAACAGGCCATCGTCGCCGACGAATCGCTTTCGTCCGGCTTCGCCCACTACGACGTCACTGCACACGCGGCGCCCCATGACTTTCTGAACATGACGGGCGGATCCATCGGCAGCATGATGGCCGTTTCGACTGGCGCCGGCATTGCCTGTCCAGATCGCAAGGTGGTGACGCTTCAGGGCGATGGCAGCGCAATGTACATCCTGCAGTCCCTCTGGACACAGGCCCGTGAGAACGTCGATGTCACCACGGTGATTTATGCGAACCGCGGCTACAAGATTCTCACCAATGAGTTGAAGCGCGTGGGCGCCTCGACTGACGGCATGGCCGCCGCGTCGATGTTCGATCTCACGAATCCCACACTCGACTGGGTCGCCCTCGCGAACGGCATGGGCGTCGAGGCAATACGTGTCGAATCGGCACGCGCTTTCGATGCGGCATTTGCGTCGGCGATGAAGCAACGCGGCCCGCGTGTGATCGAGGCCGTCATCTAGCAATTCAGAACGCTCAATCCACTCGAGATATTCGACACATTTAGGAGAACGACAATGTAAAAATATTTACCATGCCGATTTCATCATTCCGGGGTCTAGCCATAAGCCATCCAACATTATCCTGGCCGGTTCTGGATCCTCGCTATTTCAGATCTCTTAAAGGTGGTCAAAATGAAGAAGTTCTTGATTGTTGCTCTTCTTGCCGGCTCGGCATCCATTTCTGCTTTCGCCCAATCACCGGCGCAGAGTACCCAGAGGGTTGCAACGCAAACGCAGAATACGCGCGCCGAAGTCCGTCATGAACTGGTGCAAGCTGAGCGTGATGGTCAGATTCAGTTGCTGAACTCGACCGTTTACGCTCACCAGTAACGCCGTGCCGTTTCCCATCGCTTCATCAGTTCGATCCGCGTCTCTGCAACGGCGTCGTCGCGTGAAGAAGATGCCATATTCCAACAACGAGTCGTGTACCTGTCGGCCGACGGCAGGTACGCAACATCCTTGCGACCGTTTGCGCTTCGCTTGCTGCATTGCCGATACATTGCTCCTTTAGACATGCAGAGCTGGACATGGGTGTCTTGAAGGTGTGATTCATGACGTCCGCGGCTGAGAACGTAGCCTGATTTCAAAAAAAGCACGAATCTGTTTTACTCACGATGCCGCTATACCGGCCGCGCGAAGGACCCAATAATCGTGCAACAAGCTACCTTCGACTGAACCAACCCGGTACATCTTGTGGTGAACACCATGCTGAACGCCTTCTCCATTCTTTTAGTCTGTCAGCTCGCGGGCGAAGCGCTCGCACACCTGAGCCACCTGCCCGTGCCCGGCCCGCTCATCGGCATGCTGATCCTGCTCGGCTGGCTTATATGGAGACGAGGTCCGTCCGAGGAGTTGGAACGCTTCAGCCGCAACCTCCTTTCGTGGCTCGCCATGCTCTTCGTTCCCGCGGCAACCGGTCTCGTGACGGGATTGCATCAACTCGCAGCGGACTGGTGGCGTATCGGCGCAGCGATCTTCGTGTCCACGTTTCTCGGGCTCTGCACAACGGGCTTGATCATGGACCGGCTTAGCCGCGATCGCACCGACAATCAGGAAACACAATGAAATCAGACATCACGGCACTCGCCACCGACCTCGCGCACGCTCCTCTGTGGGGCTTGCTGGCGACGCTCGTAGCTTACCGGATCGGGCTTGGCGCGAATCGGCTGGCGAAGGGTAGCGTTTTGGCCAATCCGGTGCTCGTGGCCGTATCGCTGCTGGTCGCGCTGCTTCTCGCCGCACATATTCCGTACCGTGAATATTTTGCTGGCGCTCAGTTCATTCACTTCCTGCTCGGTCCGGCAACGGTCGCGCTCGCCGTTCCGATGTACCGCAACCTGCACCACATCCGCCGCACCGCGCGAGCGTTGGTGCCCGCTCTCGTGGCGGGCTCGCTCGTCTCCGCGTGTGGTGCCGCCCTGATCAGCCGGATGTGCGGCGCGGCACCTGTCGTAACGGCTTCCTTGATCGCGCATTCGGCGACGACACCCATCGCCATGAGCATCGCCCAGCACATCGGAGGTGATCCGTCGCTCACCGCGACTTTTACGCTGTTCACAGGTATCGTCGGTGTATTGCAGATCGAGGTCGTGATGAACCTCATGCGCATCCTCGACGAGCGCGCTCATGGTCTCGCTGCGGGAACTGCGGGACACGGTCTCACCACGGCACGTATGTTGTCGATCAGCGAAACCGCCGGTGCATTCGGCGGGTTGGCTATCGGGTTGAATGGTGTGCTGACTTCCTTGATCGCGCCTTTGCTCGCGATGCTGTTGACCTGAGCGGATGGTCCCGATCAGCCGCAACGCGTTCAAAACATGTTGTCGATTCATCTCCAGATGTATGAATTTCCGCCCTCCCAATCGAAATGCTGAAAGTAGTGAAAGAAGCCTGGGTGATAATTGATCGCCATGAATCGCGCAACCGTAATCCGCGCCTCCAGATCAGTTACTCCGGCTTCAGGGTACGCGATATCGAAAACCTTCAATCGCCTGTAGATTGCTTGAGCTATTTCGTCTAACGTACCATACCGTCCTGCATTGATTTCCTGCATCACTCTGGCGAGTACGGCGTTGAGATCCTCAACAAGCGACTGTGGTCCGCCCAGCAGCGCCCAATCCTTGGCCGTCGGCAATGCCACGGAGTCGCGCAACATCTGCTCTTTTTCGGAGAGTGTCACGTCAGTCCCTTCCCTCTTTCCTGGATGATCACTAAGCCAGTGTCACTGGAATGCCTGCACATTCGCACAAACAATACTGCGCCGACTTCATACCTTCGCTTTCTAAATTGAGCGAACATTTTAGAAATCGCACGATTAATAATTTTATTCGCCTCATGATATTCGTTAATTGAAATGTTCTAGAATCATGTCTAGACTCGTCTAGCGTACCTGGTTCATCGGATGCCCACGAATGGAGGCTGTGTCGTGACGCCAACTGGATGGATAACTCCGAACTCACCTCCGCTGCTGCATGTTTTTGAGCAGGAAGGTGGTTGGCATTGGGGAATTACCGTTCCCAGACTTCGTGGCACGGGCTTCAAAGTAGTCGCCTACAGTGCGGTGACGTTCGAGGAAGAGATGGAGGCACGATGTGACGGAAGGCGTGCGCTCGATAATCTCGCTGATTTAGCTCTATCGGGAAAGACTTATGCAAACGGTGTACCCAGTACAGGTAGCGTTGGTCAAAGTTCTGGCTTTCGGAATAGGCCATAGCGATTCGTTCACGAAGAAAGGCCAGTGATTGCGGATGCTTGATCCTGCATCAGGAGAGTTCCGATGAACAACGATGGTATCAACCGGCGCGAAATGCTGGCGCTACTGGCGGGGATGGCCCCTCTACTGCTAACCCAAGGTGCGAAGGCAAGTCCGATTGACACGAGTGAAACCCTGTATACCCAACCAGGGCAGATCAAATTCGTCCCGCAGGCTGATGCGCCGCCGAAGAGCCTCGAGTCCGCGTATCTTTACAGCACGCCAGCCGCGCAAGGTCTCTACTACACGCTGCTACGCTGGTATCCCGGATACATGAGCGGGCCACACAGTTATGCGTCGGATCGTCTATGTGTTGTCGTATCCGGTTCCTGGTGGATCAATAGCGGCGCTGACTTCGATCTCAAACACCTCGTGCGGGTGCCACCCGGAACTTTCGTGCGACGCGTTGCGCGGACCTGGCATTATGACGGTGTCCCCCACGGCGAGGCAGAGCCCGTGGTCATCGCCATCTGTGGAACCGGCCCGGTGGACATAAAGTTGGCGGAGCCGGATAAACCGCTGGTTAGAGCAGCATGAACCAACACTTTGGATGCCGAAATTTGTGAATGCGCATACGGGTTCATTGACTCTCCGGCAGTAAAATCGTGTTCGGTTAATCGTTCGAACGCGAAGTTGAGCACAAGGCCCAGAGGTATTGAAACAATGCGCAAATTGCAGCGTTCCGTACACAAAAGGCAGTGTGCTTCTGCGGGCAGCGGCGATCACGCCTCCATGATAGATCGCGACGCTGCACGCTTGGGCACCGTGCGCCTTCAATCACAGCCAGATTGGATCGCAAACACGTCCGGATTGAGGACGTTGACGGGTTTGCCCGCTTTCCACGCAAGCAGTTGTTCGATCGCCATGCCGAAATACTGCTCGTACGTATCCCTTTCGACGTAACCGATATGCGGTGTTGCGAGCACGTTCTCGAGCGCGAGAAGCGGATGCGCTGCCTGAAGGATCGGCTCGTTCTCGTAGACGTCCACAGCCGCGAAGCCCGGACGCCCGCTCTTCAGCGCTGTTTCGAGCGCGCCCGGCTCCACCAGCTCGCTGCGGCTCGTATTCACGAACAATGCCGTGGGCTTCATGGCCTGCAGATCATGCAATGTAATTGAGCCGCGCGTGACGGGCAGCAGGCGCAGGTGACAGCACACCACGTCCGCCTCCGCGAAGAAAGCTTGCCGGTCCGTCTGCAATTCGACGCCGTCCTCCATGGCCGCTGCATTTGGCGAAGCGTGATGCCCCAGTGCGACCACGCGCATGCCGAACGCACGGCCATACCCGGCCACGATCCGGCCGATCTTGCCATAGCCCGCTATGCCAAGCGTGCGGCCCTTGAGGCCGAGGCCGAGATGCCCTTGCCATAGCCCCGCTTTCAGGCGCGACGCCTCCAGATGCACTTTGCGCATCGACGCCATGACCAGCGCCCATGTCAATTCGGCGGCCGCCGTCGTGGCCGATCCCTCCGCCGAAACTGGAATGCGACGTGCCGTGCAGGCAGCGAGATCGACATGACTTGCGGCGCGCCCGGTTTGACTAATGAACTTCAGCTTCGGCAATCGATCGACGAGCGCAGCGGTGATCGGTGTGCGCTCGCGAACGAGCAGCAAGGCATCCGCTTCGCGAAAGCGCTCCACCTGTGCGTCGAGCGCCGTCGCCGAGTCGTTAAAGATCTCGACGTCGAAGTGCTCCGCGAGCGTCGGATAGCAATCGAGGAGCCGAATGCAGTCCTGGTAGTCGTCCGAAATCACAACCTTCATGTCACACCGTCTCCTTCGTCAGGGCTCCCACCGGGCACGGCGCAGTCCAGGGCAAGGGATCACGCAGCATGCTCTATCACAACGCGGCGAGCGCCACCAACGCGATTTCGTGGTCCTGCGCCGGTGAGCCACCGCCGGCGCCAATTGCGCCTATCACCACGCCCTTAGCATCAGCGATGGGAATACCTCCAGCGACAAACGTGAACGGCACCGAAATCGAAGTCTGGATCGTTGCCAGCGGCTCGCCGTCGGCTACAGCCGAGGCCAGATCAAGCGTGGTAGCCGCGAAGTATGCGGCCGTGCGCGCCTTCGAAAAGGAGGTTTCGATGGAGGCGAGCACCGCCCCGTCCATACGGGTTGACTGGACCAGATGCCCGGCGCCGTCGATGACGGTGATGGTGAACGGAACACCCCATTCCGTGGCCTTGTGCAGCGCCGCCGCGGTTGCCCTTTGTGCAGTGGCGAGCGACAGGATGATGGGGGAGCGCTGAATCATTTCTGCAGACATGGTCATTCCCTTTGGAACAAGTTAGCGATGTGCGTCGGGCTCGAAAGTAGCTTCGGCACCCGGCGCCAGTAACGCGCTGCGCGTATGCCGAAGTAATGCGCAGGATCGCTATCGATGCACCGGCTAGATTGGCGTCGATTATGTCGGCGTGCTGCTAGCCAGGGAATTGGCCCCGCCATTGAATGATTTTCAAATGCGACGAGAAGAAGTGCAGCCTGGACGGCGACAGCATCCTGACAAAAATAGCGCCCCACGACACATCGCGGCTGTCCGCGCCATCGGCTTGCGGCCCACACCGCCGGGGTCAGATTGACACTACTCCTGGTGTATTCTGAGAATTGTCTGCATTTGCAGCTTTGGTAGTCGCGGAGAAGCCGTGCGGTAAGTCGCTTTCGCGAACGCTCCCTGCCAGGATTATGTAGACGAATGCAGCGTCCGACCCAATGCTTTCAGCAGCCTGATGACAGCTTGCGGCGGACTATGGCCTACATAGGGTTTCGGTGCCAATGAACAACAGACTCCAGATTCTGTGGGACGATGGCGAGCGCGTCTTCTGTCGAGGGCTGCACCCCAGCGAGGGCGGCGGCCGCAACGTCCTGCTCTCGGAGCCCGCCGCCGAACATCCGCTACCCGCCAGCCTTGAACGCCTTGCTCACGAATTTGACCTGAAGGACGAGCTCGATGGCGCGTGGGCGGTGCGGCCGCTGCAGCTGGTGCGCGAAGGCGGCCGGACCACGCTGGTGCTCGATGACCCGGGGGGTGAGCCGCTCGCGCGGCTGCTCGGCGCGCCCATGGAGATAACGCACTTTTTGCGGCTCGCGGTCGGCATCGCCGCGGCTCTGGGCCAACTCCATCAGCGCGGCCTCGTCCATAAGGATCTCAAGCCCACTCATGTGCTGGTCAACTGCGCTGACGGGCAGGCGCGGCTCACCGGATTCGGCCTCACCTCGCGTCTGCCGCGAGAGCGACAGGCACCTGAACCGCCCGAAACCATCGCCGGCACGCTTGCCTACATGGCACCCGAGCAGACTGGCCGGATGAATCGCTCGATCGATTCGCGCAGCGATCTCTATGCGTTCGGCGTTACGCTCTACCAGATGCTTACGGGCACGCTGCCGTTTGCGGCCGCCGATCCGATGGAGTGGGTGCACTGCCATATCGCCAGAAAGCCAGTGCCGCCTAAAGCTCGCGTGGAAGCCATCCCTGCAGCAGTCTCCCGAATCGTCATGAAGCTGCTCGCCAAGACGGCCGAGGACCGTTACCAGACCGCCGCCGGTGTCGAATATGATCTGCAGCAGTGCCTCGCCGATTGGCAGCACCGAGGCCGGGTCGATACATTCCCACTGGGCGAACGTGACACGCCCGACCGGCTACTGATTCCCGAGAAGCTGTACGGGCGCGAGCGCGAAGTCGGCACGCTGATCACTGCGTTCGATCGAGTCGTTGCCAACGGCATGCCGGAGCTGGTGCTCGTCTCAGGTTATTCCGGCATCGGCAAATCTTCGGTCGTCAATGAGCTTCACAAGGTGCTGGTGCCCCCGCGAGGGCTCTTCGCTTCGGGGAAGTTCGACCAGTACAAGCGGGATGTCCCCTATTCGACGCTGGTTCAGGCATTTCAAGGCCTCGTGCGGACACTTCTCGGCAAGCGCGACGCTGAGCTGGCGAACTGGCGCGACGCATTGCTGGAGGCACTGGGCACGCATGCGCGGCTCATGACCGACCTCATCCCCGAACTGAAGCTCATCATTGGCGAGCCGCCACCCGTCCCGGAACTTGCGCCACAACAGGCGCAACACCGTTTTATGCTGGTCTTCCAGCGCTTCATTGGCGTATTCGCCCAGGCGCAACATCCGCTTGCACTCTTTCTCGACGACCTGCAGTGGCTCGACGCGGCGACCCTCGACCTGATCGAGTATCTGCTGCCCCACCCGGACCTGCGGTACCTGATGCTGGTAGGTGCCTACCGCGACAATGAGCTCGATGCCACGCATCCGCTCACTGGAAAACTGCAGGCCATCAAGAACGCATGCGTCAAGGTCAATGAGATCACGCTGGAGCCGCTGCCCAGTGTTCATGTCAGGCGTCTGATCGCAGAGGCACTTCGCTGCGAGCCTGAGCGCATCGAGCCGTTGGCTCAACTCGTGCATGACAAGACCGCTGGCAATCCCTTCTTCGTGATCCAGTTTCTGCAAGCGCTGGTCGAAGAAGACTTGCTCACATTCGACCATGACGCGAGGCGGTGGCAGTGGAATCCCGCTCAAATTCATGACAAGCGCTACACCGACAACGTCGTGGACCTGATGGCTGGCAAGCTGACCCGTCTGCCACCTGAGACGCAGCAGGCGTTGCAGCAGCTCGCGTGCCTCGGGAACGTTGCCGGTATCGCGACGCTCGCGACCGTTCTTGGAGCCCCCGAGGCACGAGTGCACGCGGCGGTGTGGGAAGCGATTCGTCAGGGACTGGTTGAGCGGCTGGACAACGCCTACAAGTTCACCCATGACCGGATTCAGGAAGCCGCCTATTCGCTAATCCCCCCGGCCCAGTGCGCCGAGGCGCATTTGCGCATCGGCCGGCTGCTCGCCGCACAGACTCCTCCGGAAACAAGGGAAGAGGCGATCTTCGAGATCGTGGCCCAGCTCAATCGCGGAGCGGCCTTGATCAATTCACGCGACGAACAGGAGCAGCTGGCCGAGTTCAACCTGATCGCCGGCCAGCGCGCGAGGGCGTCGACAGCCTATGCCTCGGCACTGACCTATCTGGCTACCGGCGCGGAACTATTGTTTGACGATTGCTGGGAACGAAGGCACGAGCTTGTCTTTGCGCTGGAGCTGAACCGGGCCGCGTGCGAATTCTTGACCGGCCAGTTGCTGGTCGCGGACGAGCGCCTGGCGGCACTGTCAAGGCGAGCCACGACAACGGTCGAACAGGCCAGCGTCGCCTGCCTGCACACGGACGTCTGCAATACCCTCGATCAGAGCGGCCGCGCCGTTGCCGTTTGCCTCGACTACCTACGGCATGTTGGCATCGAATGGTCACCCCACCCCGACGACGAGATAGTGCGACGCGAATACGAGCGCATCGGAATCCAACTTGGGGACCGGAACATCGAAGCACTCATCGATCTGCCGCTCATGGAGGACGCCGCGTCCCTCGCGACCGCCGAGGTCTTTAGCAAACTCTTCGCGCCTGCCTTGCAGACGGACGCGAATCTGGCTGCCCTGATGAGCTGCAAGGCGGTCAACTGGAGCCTCGAGCGCGGTAACTGCGATGCGTCATGTTTTGCCTATGTCATGCTCAGCAGAGTCGCGGGACCGCGTTTCGGCGACTATCAGGTCGGATTCCGGTTCGGGAAACTCGGCTACGAACTCGTCGAACAACGCGGGCTAAGACGGTTCGAGGCCAACACGTATCTTTGTTTCGAACTTTTTTCAGTGCGCTGGATGAGCCATGTGCTCATGGGCCGCGATCTGCTGCGCCGCGCATTCGAGGTAGCAAATCGGAGCGGCGACCTCGTGTACGGGGCCTACGCGTGCATGAACATCTACTCGGATCAGCTCTTCGCGGGCGAGCCGCTGCCCGCGGTGCAAGACGAAGCCCAACACGGCCTTGCATTTGCCGAGAAGGTGCGGTTCGGTCACGTCATTGCGTTCATCACTACGCACCTCGCGCTGATCCGGATGCTACGCGGCTTGACGCCGACATTCGGTTGCTTCGACGACGGACAATTCAATGAGTTTCGCTTCGAATGCCACCTGTCCGGCAATCCGTCTCTGGCGGTCCCTGCGTGTTGGTACTGGATCCGGAAATTGCAGGCGCGCTATCTCGCCGGCGACTATGCGGCAGCCATGGACGCCGCATCGAAAGCGCAACCGATGCTATGGACCTCATCCTTGTTTATTGAGGAAGCCGAATACCACCTCTACAGCGCGCTTACCCACGCCGCGTGGTACGACTCCGCCCCGATCGGCAAGCGGTCACGGCACCTGGACGCATTGGCTGTGCATCACCGGCAGCTCCAGATCTGGACGGAAAATTGCCCGGCGAATTTCGCAGACCGCGCCGCACTGGTCGGTGCCGAGATCGCCCGTATCGAAGGCCGCGTGATTGACGCTGAAGAGCTCTACGAAGAGGCTATCCGCTCGGCGCAAAAAGGCGGCTTTATTCACAATGAAGCGCTCGCCAACGAACTCGCGTCCCGCTTTTACGCGGCGCGCGGTCTCGAGAAGATTGCCCGTGTGTATATGCAGGACGCCCGCTACGGCTATTTGCGTTGGCGCGCCGACGGCAAGGTGCGTCAACTCGAAGAGAGGTATCCGCACCTGAGGCCAACGGAGCCCGCGCCAGGGCCGACAACCACGATCACCACGCCGGTCGAACACCTCGACCTCGCGACTGTGCTCAAAGTGTCGAAGGCCGCCTCCAGCGACATTGTCCTGGACAAGCTGATCGACACGGTCATGCGTACAGCAATTGAACAGGCCGGCGCCGAACGAGGTCTGCTGATTCTGTCCGATGGACGCGAACAACGGATAGCAGCGGAAGCGACGACCGGTGGCGATACGACCCATTTGCAGCTACGCGATGTGCCAGTGAGCGCGGCGATGCTGCCGGAGTCGATTTTCTACCATGTCATGCGCACTCTGGAGAGCGTCATTCTCGACGATGCCTCGGCCGAGCGCCCTTTCGCCGCGGATCCCTATATTCGTCAGCAGCGCGCGCGCTCAATTCTCTGCCTGCCCTTGATGAATCAGGCGAAGCTGACCGGCGCGCTCTACCTAGAAAACAATCTGACCGCCCGTGTGTTCAGCCCGGCCCGGATCGCCGTACTGAAGCTGGTGGCCTCGCAGGCTGCGATCTCACTGGAAAATGCCCGCTTGTACCGCGACCTTGGAGAGCGCGAAGCGAAGATCCGGCGCCTCTTTGACTCCAACATCATTGGCATCGTGGTCTGGCATGCCGATGGGGCTATCCTGGAGGCCAACGACGCATTTCTACGCATAGTGGGATATGAGCGAGACGATCTCGTCTCGGGTCGCATACGTTGGACGGACCTGACACCGCCGGAGTGGCGTCAGGGCAGCGAGCGCGCTTTGGCGGAAACTTTGGAGACGGGACGCGCCAAGCCCTATGAGAAAGAGTACGTCAGGAAAGATGGCAGCCGTGTGCCCGTCATTATCGGTTTGGCCACTTTCGCGGCGACCCGGAAAGAAGGTGTTGCTTTTGTGCTGGATCTTACCGAGCGCAAGCGCGCGGAGGAAGAAGCCCGCCGGAGCGAGAGTCGATACCGCGAGGTGCTGGCAGAACTGGCGCATGCAAACCGCGTCGCGACAATGGGCCAGCTCGCGGCCTCGATTGCCCATGAGGTGAACCAGCCGATCGCGGCGATTGTCGTGAACGCCCAAGCGGCACTGCGGTGGATGAATGCGCAATCACCTAACGTGGAGGAGGTCGGGCAGGCGCTCGACCGTATCGTTACCGAGGGCAATCGAGCGGGCAATGTGATTGGTCGCATCCGTGAACTCATCAAGAAGGCACCACCTCGCAAAGAACGGGTGGACATCGACGCGGCTATCCGCGAGGTAGTCGAACTCACTAAAGTAGAAGCCATGAAGAGCGGCGCCTCGGTGCAGACGCATCTCGCATACGGGTTGCCCGTTGTCGAAGGAGACCGTATCGGATTGCAACAGGTGCTCCTCAATCTGGTCATTAACGCAATCGAAGCGATGTGCGGTGTCAGCGATGGCGTACGCCATTTGCTCATCAGCACAGGGAGAGCTGACCCGGGCTGCGTGCTCGTCACGGTGCGCGATTCGGGTCCGGGCTTCGCTCCGCAGAGCACCGAGCTCATTTTCGCCCCCTTCTACACCACGAAGCCCACCGGTTTGGGGATGGGGCTGTCAATCTGCCGTTCGATCATCGACGCGCATGGCGGCCGGTTGTGGGCAAGCGCGAACGTGCCCCGCGGCGCCGTTGTTCAATTCACTGTGCCGGTAACGCAGTATGACTAGCAAACACCCATCGCGTCCGCCCAGTCGCCTGCGCTTCAGGCGCTGATTGCGGGCGTCGACGGCGACGCCGGCTCCCAGTACTCCACGGAGGTCATCGTGTTCTGCCCGCAGTTGAACCGTTTCCCGCGCGACAGGCCGAAACGGATCGGCTTATGCCTGACACACGCCGGCGCGAATGGAACACAATGATCGAACCCACGGGTGCCTGCATCGCAGGTGTGAAGGTGCGCGTCACTCGCCAGCGTACGGTCGGAAGAATCGCCCGACACAGTGATGCGGACATAGCAGCCGGAGCAACGTCCGATCGCCCGTGGCATTCGGCTCCGTGACAAGGTGTGACCTTTCCAAAGAAGGGGGCGTACTTGATCCGCAGGCGGCTTTTGATTCTTCGGGTCGAGCGGCGGCTGAGCAGACGAACCCATAGCGATCGCGAGGCCCAGTGCGTGGCTTGATCTGACGAGAAGTCGCTATTGCGAAATTGGGGCATTGGTTGTTCCGTCTGCCGGCACCTGCGGAAGTGGAACCGCCGTTGCGGTATCGTTCGCGCCGCTGCCCGTTGCCCCCGCTTGCCCGCGACGGCCCCTATGCGGACTGCGTGTCACAGTCGGCGCGCTCGCTGCCACCGGACGCATTGGTGGATGCGCGATGAATTGAAAGTTTTCGTTGATCGCGCTATTGCCCGTATCGAACGAATGGTGGACGAACACGCTGCTAGTAACGGGTGAACTCGCCTGCGCGAAAGCCGTCGTCGCGATCAAAATCGTGGCTGCACACAAGGCAAAAGCATGCATGAGCGGACGGCCACTTCGCTCTGTCGGAAATGCTTTCATTTTGCGTCTCCTCCAATAGGTACGTGGGGTTCGCAACCGTCTGAAGCGCCGAGCCGACTTATCGCTGATTGCGAAGGCTGAAAAGCTGAGCGCAATGTGAGACGCGGATCAAATGGAGAAAACACCAAGCGCTGCAGGAAAACGGCCGGAACGGCTTGGGCAGGCTAGCGGGAGTCGTGGAGAAGAATGTTTCGGGTTCGATTACAGCTATTACGCGGTATAGCTGATCGATGAATCGCGTGACGAAAGCAAGCTGAAAGAAAGAATCGTCGCTCGGGTCTACGCCAAACGACAACGAACTGGTGCTAGCAGCCAGGAAGCGACGTTCGCTGCTTCCGCACAGATTGTCGACATCCGTGAGGAACTCGCTTGCAAGTTTGTTCACCGGTACGCCCGCGCTCCAGTGGCTTAAGGCTATCTGTGCAGCCCGATCAGCTACCTCTTGGGTAGCGCCGTGCTGCATGTACCGTGAAATGCTGAACCAGGCAGCCTCAAATTGGGATCGGATCAAATCAGGGTTAACACCTAAAATCAGGAAATCATCTTTGCGCACGGGACGCTTAATTAAGAGCGGTCGCTTTCCTAGACTTGGTATCACCTGCTACGGACAACCGTTCGTAGCGAAACCAAGACTGGAGGTTCACCATGAAATCGTTCATTCAAGCCATTGCCGTTGCCGCGGTACTCAGCGTCCCGGCCGTTTCGTTTGCTCAGTCGAACGCTAGCGCCGCCGTGAACAACGCCGCCGTGTCTAGCTACGGTGGTATGACCGATGGCACTTCGGCGTCGGGTTCACATCGTCCGTTTCAAGCACTGGATCATTCGGTTCACTCGCTGGGACATGCGATCCGTGCGTCGATTCGCCCCGACGCCAACGACGGCATGAAACCGATCTACTTTGGTGAGTAATCCAAAACGTTTATCAGTCGGCAAAGGCGCGCCGACAGGCGCGAGCGCCGCCCTCAAGATCGAGAGTCGATGTCCGTGCTTCGTTCCCGGCATTAAAATCGAGAACGATTGCGAATTCTTCTTGATCTACAGAGGGCGGCGATGAACTGGCGAAGCTGCTTTATCGCAGCGACGCGCCGCAGGCAAACAAAACGTTCATCCTGTTTATTGCAGTCCGATACGTTGTGCGGCTCAACATTGCAACGTCACAAAACCGCGCCAGGAGCGGACATGCTCAACTGATCCAGGAACTCAGCGAACTGGAATCAGTCGGCTACGATCCGTCAGCTAGCGACGAAAGCTACTGTCCATCGGACATCCAGTTGGCGCAAGCGCAGCTTAATACCGTGCCGATTGCCTGGGAGAGAAGGTGAAGGTGCCCAGGACACGGATTGAATCGAGCAGCGACCTGTTAGCGCCAATGTAAACTGAAATTCATTGAAAGGTCTGTCAGCTGCACCAAGAGGGTTGGTCTGGATCGACGGCGCATACGGTGGCTGGATTATCGCGTTGTGAATCCGGCAGGCAAGTCGATAGGAAGGTACCCAAAACAGCGTATCTGAAGGTCCGCTTTGCGTACGGGCGACCGTCCTTTACGGGTCGCAATCGTCATCCAACCAGACAGCCTTCCGCCCGTGCGGCGCCCATGTTGGCGGATCGGGCCTGCACCGGTCCTGTCCGGAAACCGTAGCACGGGTGCCAGCTTTTTTGGTGACGCTCACGCACTCAGCAGCCGTGTCTCATCCCCCATGAGCCATGATGGCCAGCATCGATGTTTGCGCCTCGATCCCTCGCAATCCATCGCAAAGTCCGGGCCTCTCGGGGCGCACTCCGTCGCAGACCGATCGCGGCCGATCGCGTCTGCCGATGTCGCTGCAGACAACGCCGGATTGGCGGTGATAATGGGGTTTATCGCGGGGGAGGTCCTTTTAATCGCGCCAAAACGCGTCATCTAACGTTCGGCCTGTGCGTGAACTAGACTGGAAACTGCCACTGCGCCCGCTTCTGCCAGAGTCCCACCCGGCTCCCGCCGGGCGCCGGAGGGCTGTCATGTCCCGCCCCGCCGCCGTCTCCGCCGATACCATCCGCACCACCGTGCTGGCCATGCTCGCCGAGGCGGGCGACCCCGCCCCCGCTTCCGACGCGCGTTTCCGGAAGATCGTCTCGGTGCGGAAGCTGCGCGCGCGCCTCGGCGCCGGCGACCCGGCCATGCTGTCGCGACACCTCAACGCCATCGAGGCCGAGCTCGTGCAGGCCGGCCTCACCGGCTTCGCGGTGCCCGACCTGCCGCCGGAGATTGCCGCGCAGATGCGCGCGCTGTGGGAAGCGGCCGTCGCCACGCAGCTCGACGGCATCGTCCAGCTGCGCCGCGAGACGCAGGCCGTCGCGGAAGCCGCGACCGAGGCGCAGCGCAACGCCGGACTGAAGGTCGAACTGCTGCGGGTGGAGCTGGCCGACGTGCGCACCCAGCTCAGCGTGCGTGACGCAGAGCTGGCCGTCGCCCGCGCCGGGTTTGAGGCGGCCACGGCCCGGACCGGGGCCCTCGAGGATACCGCGGGACAGCTACAGGTGCAGCTGAAGGCCGTGGAAACGGCGATGGCCGAGGCCGGACGGCAGCACGCCGGCGAACTCAGCGCCGAGCGCACGCGCTACGACGGCCTCGCCAGACAACTGCTGCGCGAAACCGCGCACCAGCGTGAAACGTTCCAGACCGAACGGCAGCGCCTCGAAGCGGAACTCGCGCGCGCGGGCGAACGGCTCGCCGCGCTCGAGGCGCTGCGGGAGCGGCTGCTGACCGAGCTGGGAGAAGAGCGCAACGCCCGGCAGCACGCCGCCGCCGAAGCGGCGGCGCTCACCACGGTGGTGAACGCGCAGCGGCAGACGCTGGCGCGCGTCGGCGCCGCGACCGCGAAACAGCAGGCGACCGGTGCGCGCCGGCCAGGCAGAAGCGCGGCCCGCACAGGAAAGACGGCCAGCGTCACCCGTGCGAGGAAAGCGCGATGAATCCGTTCAGTCCGTCCCGCTGGCTCGATACCGGCTGCCGGCCGCGGCAGCGCCTGCCGGAAAACCCGGAAGCCGCGCTGGAATACCTCGCCCATGTGCTCGGGCACCCCGTCTACGTGCGCTGGACGCTCGCGGCACTCAAGCGCGGCTGTCCGTCGCTCGCCGACGCCAAACGGGAGCACCCCGCCGTGTTCGCCCTGCTGCTCGAGCACGATGCCGCCATCGAGTACTGGGCGCGCGGGCGCCTGCACGTGGTGCCGGAAAGCTCGGCGCCCTCTGCCGCCACCGTGCTCGAGCGAGCCCTGCGCCAGCACAGGCGGCGCTTCCGCCTCGCATCGCCGGATGATGAGCCGGACGGCACACTCGCCGCGCGGCCCCAGGAGGTCACCGAAGACGGTGCGCTGCTGGCCGCCGGTGTCGATCGCGCGTGGCTGGCGCGCGCCGGGCGCTTCACCAACCCCGTGGCGCTCGCCAACACCCTGGGCGTCGCGGATGACGCCCAGGCGGTACGGCTCTTCCTGCGCGAGCATGCCTCGCACTCGCCGCACACCCTGCGCGCGTATGTCTCTGAGCTACGGCGGCTCGCGGCGTGGTGCGCGCGCGAACAGCTGGGACCGTTTTCGGATCTCACCCGGCAGGACCTGATGGCGTACCGCGACGCCGTGCAGGCGCCGCATGCCGGCGCTGAGGGGGCCTTCCGGCGCGCGGCACCAGCGACCGTTTCCCGCGCGCTCGCCGTGGTCTCAAGCCTGTTTGCCTGGTGGCACCGCACGGGCTATCTCACCGTCAATCCGGCCGAGGGGCTCGCCGCCGGGCGGCGCGCCCGCATGACCTGGACGCCGGTGCGGTTCCTGCCCGCGGCGGCCCTGGCTCACTGCGACGCGGTCGCCGCCGGAGACGCGCCGGAAGAGGTCCCGACAATGGTCTGGGTGCGGCGGCGCGCGATCTGGGCGCTGTACCGCTTCGCCGGCATCCGGCTCGCCGAACTCGTCTGGCAGGAGGAGTTGGGTCTGCCACGCATCGACGTGGACGAAGACCGGCAGTGGACCCTGCACGTCACCGGCAAAGGGGGCAAGCTGCGTGCGATCCCCCTGCCCTCGGCCTGCCTGCCGGCGCTGCGCGCCTACCGTCGGGCGCGGGGCCTGTCCGCCGATCCGCCGCCCGGCGAACACCTGCCGCTCATCCACAGCGAACGCGGTCGCGCGCTGGGGCCGAGCGGCCTCTACGACGAGGTACGCGCGGTGTTTGCGCTGGCCGCAGCACATCTGCCGCCAGAGGAACATGCCCTGCGCGCGGCGCTCGAGGTCGCATCCACGCACTGGCTGCGCCACGGCTATGCGCGCACCCTGGTGGTCGATCACCGTGTGCCCCTGCCGGTCGCGCAGGCGCTGCTGGGCCACGCCTCGGTGCAGACCACGGCGGCCTATGCGCGGACTGACACCACGCAGCTGCGCGGCTTCGTGGAGGAGAGTTTTCCAACCAATGATCGCTAAATTGCGCCCATAGAACTCGCACACGCTATCTTTGGTGGTTCGTGGAGGGCTGTCTTGCAGGGACCAGCCGAAACGAGTCTCCATCTATGTAACACGGCTTGCCCATCAGACTAGCTCGATCCCATTCGCACAATTAGTTAGTATAGCTGAGCGTCGCACGCGTGAAAATGCGCTTGAAGAGCGCTATACGGATCAAGATCGGCCCACTGGCGGCACAATGCAAGCGCGGAGTTACCCGTGGCGTGCGTTGTCCCACCGCGTTGCCGGTTAGCAAACAGGTCCGACAAGACACCCATGGGAAGGTATCCGCCTTGCGGCAAACGAAAATGCTCCGCCAACGCACACTTCCGGCTCCGCTCAGCGGCGGCCCAGAGTTTTCCCAGGCATGCTTGAAAATCGGTCTCCGGTTCGAGATAACGGTCCAGAAGCTCCACACGAACGGATTAGCGATGGTGATCCATCTGCTCGGCTGTGTCTGCCGCACCCAACTGGTGCGACGCGGCAACCTCCCCTTTGCTGCTGTCCACGCATGCGTGTCGGCCAGACCCTGACTTTCCGATCCCCGACCTACCAACGGCACGGAAAACCGGCAGTATGCTGTCTGCCTTGAAGCCCCTCCGAACTCGATCTATTACAATTTTCACATGTGGAGCGTAGAGTTCCTCCAACGTCCCTTCATATGTCGAGACACCGGCAATGAAAGGGTTTTCCACATTCCTTCTATCCGAAATCCTCCGCATTTTGCGTCCCCCAAGGGTCAAAGCATGGCTGCCAAGCGGAATAAACGCAGTACCGAATGATTTCAACTGTACCCCGTCGTCGATGATTTGCAATGTAGATGTCGACGACCTCGGACAGCGTGAAGTCATTCGAGGCTGTCCAGATTGATCTTCATATCAAACGTTTAGCTCGGTTTTCGCACAAATACATGCCAATGCTCGATCACGCGGCCCGATCTACTTCATGTCTAGCTTGAGCGATTAGCGGATAGTCCGCCCATCGATACTCGACTCCCAGCTTGGTCAGCTCCGCCTCCACACGACGCCGCGTCGGATTGATGCCAGAAGTTATCATTCTTCGGACAATCTGCTTCAAATGCCGTAGCAACATAGTACGTCGTGCTTCACTACGATCGGCGCTGCCACGCGCCCTGAGTTCACGTGCCTTCGCTGAAATCTTGCGCGCGAATTCCGGAAACTTCGCGTGCAGTTGTGAGGGATCAATGTCGAGCATCTTGGCTGTCTGCTTCCAGCTCAGCCGGCATCCGTCGGAATTCGCCATCGTTCGGAGTTTTTTCTCAATTGACAACCAGTCGCGCTCCAAATAGGCGGTTCGACGCGGAGCATAGTCAACGGCATGCTTTCGACGCGCGAGGCCGTCCGGCCACGCGTTGGAATGCGCACAAAGCCAGTCCGCCAAGTGAATCCGAAACTTCTCACACATATCGAAGACCGTTTGAATTGAAGGAATCACAATACCGCCACGCCATTCCGAGACGCTCGAAGCGGATTTATCGCATATGCTTGCAAATCTCTTCGCGTTGCCTCCAGCTAGCCGATCGATACCTGACTCAAGCATCAACACCAAGTTCTCCTGTGAGATCTTGTGGAGCGACGCATCTGGAAGATCCAGCATCGACGCAAATTCGCTAGCGATCCATCTTTCCCGCTCGCAATTGCGACTGCCTCGTCCCAGAAATCTCCGATAGCGAAACAGCTCCATTCCAAGCCACTGATGGCAGTGAGCACAGCATCCCGAGATGGAGCGGCGACAAGCTTCGGCGCAGTGCCTGTATTGACAGTTTGGACAAACGCTGGTGAGCGGAACATCATGAATCGGACACCATTCCACCAGTCTTATCGACCAGATCAAGCGTTCGTAAAAATCTGCATCGGCCAGCAAATCATCCTGAAGGCAGACAGGACACCACCGCCGGGCACGTCCAACAAGTCCAAATGGATCCCGCAAAACGCTGGCGAACGGCAAGAGCGTGAGTGCCTCAAGGTCCGTTCGCCCGGTAAGATCATTGAGACGATCGACCCAATACCTTGCTGTCTCGCCGTGCGCATTAGCCAGCGCCAGATGCTGGCCTGACGCGAAGGGTCGACGAGTAGCGTCCAGACTGGCATTGCGCGCAGGCCACTGCACTAACTCCTTCACGATGACGTCCACCGGCAGCAGCGAATTGGTTGCGATTTGAACGACGTAATCGGTCAATTTCTGACGATTCGAACCCGCATACTTTACCGGCTTGAGATGAAAGGCACTTCTCTCAGGAGAATGATAAGCGTGCATCAGATACTCCTTTACGACTAAAGTCCATTGGCAACTTTTCTCCTTCCTCCGATCCAGTCCTCAGGGCTCGTACGCTGAATGCTTCACCACCTAACTGGCCTAGCAGTGGTCACCCATTGAAACGCCGAATCTCCTCCCAATAGATCACCTCCCCTTTCGGAAACAAACCCCTCCCAAGACGAGTCGCTACTCTCGTTCGCGTGGGCGGCAGACCTTCCTGGATTAGTTGCTCGATGCATCCACGAATTCTCTCCCTAAGCCTGCAGGTAGCTGTCTCGCTAGACGATTTACGCCTTTCAGCAGCCGCGTCGCGTACAAGACGATATACGTCAGGAAGCCGATTCCTGAACGTTTCAACTGTCATGTGTTCCATGTTCGCAGCGTCAATCACTCCGCTCGGTGGCTCGTTGCTTTCCAGCTTTGCAAGAAGCCGGGTTCGCGCAGCATCCCAATCGTACCAATACGACCGCGCCCTGAAATCAGAATCCCGATGAATATCGAGGGGTAGTTCTCGAACACAACAGCGATCCCATGCATCGACCTGCCCCAGAAGCCACGCACGCATGGGCACACCGTATATCCACGACAGTGAACTGATGACAGTGAGTGACATCCTTCTCCACCCGCCCAACCAGTTCTTGACAGTTTCGCAACCAAATCGCAGATTTTCGGAGAAAACTTGCGGCCTCCCACGACACGCCTTAGCTATCCCTAGTCGCGTCATGAGACGCACATTCTCATGCGAAGCGTGCTCAATCTGTCCGCCATCCATATCCAGAAGATTGCCGAAATCTCTTGCCACCCAAAGCTGATATTCCGATGAGACGCCCTCCGATTCCACCACGCTAGAGGTACTCTCCTCGCCTAAAAAATGCTGGCAATACCCACAGTGCCCGGGCAGACAATCCCGGACCAGCTCGTTCGTCTGGGAACGGCCACAGTGAGGGCAGGTGCAATCGAGGGGGTTCTCGTGCAGCGGGCAGACCACGACTTGCCTGAGCGACCACAGCAGGCGTTCGTATGGTAGCTGACCAGAAGCAACATCGTCTTGAAGACAACGCCTACACCACATGCGGCGCGGATGCAGATGCGCCCCTCCGCCAAACCGGACAAAGTCCGCAAAGGGAAGGAGTGTCAACCCTTCGATATCCGTTCTTCCGACAAGCTCACTGACTACAGAGACCCAGTTTCGTGCGCAGTCCGCCGCTCCGTTAATATTGGGAGCCTTGCTGGGATCGACAGCCCCTTCCCTAAAGCGAACACCAAAAGGGAATGGTCCATAGTGGTCACGGAGTGCGTGCGGCTTTATCAGTGACGTGATCGCAAGCTCTTGCACGTAGCTGGTGAGGCGCTGGCGCTCCCATGTTCCACTCGCGCGCGGCTCGAGCTGGAAAGGCGCTCGCGGCGGCGTCTGGTAATACTGCTCGAGTTCAAGCATGACCGTGCCTCGTGACACCTCTCGACGGCGTTGTTCGGCCGACGCGACGATTCCTCTTTGGAGCTGTATCCTTAGGGCCATCGGCGCCCTCCTCCCCCGGCTCCGCCCCCAGATCCCGAGTATCGTTCGGATGCTGAAGGCCTTCAACTTTCAGGTATCCATCAAACATCTCTAGCTCAAGCTTCTCCAACTGCGCGGGCTTGTAGTAGCTTTCGCTCAGGATTTCCGCATCGATTGGCCGCTTTTTCTTGTCTGAAAGCACTATCGCGTTAGTGAGGATTTTCTTCAAAATTCCTGTCGTGCGTAAGGATTGTTCCGCAAGATCCTCGGCGAACGGTTCGAGGTTGCATCCTCCCTTCACAGGCATAATATCCTGCAATGCATATAGGACTTCTGCGAATCCCCTCTTCTGACTCGGCAGGTAGGCCGGCATATGAATTACATCACCGCGACGGGCGAGCTGCCCGGTTTGCAGGACTAGATCATATAGATCATAGGCACCCGATAGAATCATTGTCGTGTTAGAGTTGTTCACCATGGACCGAAGCGTATTCGATTTCGAGCGAACTCGATCTGGTTTCGACGACGCTATGATCGCGGACGCTTCATCAAAAAAGAGAACAAATGGTTTACGTTCACGTATAGATCGGCGCAAACGAGATCTATACGCCGACACAGTTGGTGCTCGTCGTTGGGTGATATCTGGTAGAAAAAACTCCCGACCACATATTATTTTTTTGACCTCGGGCAATGTATTCGAGATGAGCGGAGCCTGAAGCGCTTCGAGGATCTGTTCATAAAAGTCCTTAAAGTCAAACCGACCATCTTCTCCAGCCCATGCCTCCAACAACACAGACGGAATGGTATGCTTGTCTTCCGGATGAAATTTGAAGAAATCTTCGCTTACGTTACGGTGCAAGACATCTCCAACGGAAGATTTACCGACGCCTGCCGGACCAACGAGCACCAACATCGTTCCGGGCAGACCACATTCGATCGCCGTCTCGATTTTTTCCATGACATCATCGAAAATATCGTGACTCACGATCGCCTTCTTGAAATACTTCAAGCGAACCTTGAGCGGCGCATTCAGGACATCCTCCGGACACCTTTCCCCATCCTTGCTATTCGTACCTTTTGGCATGGTAACCTCCAGACTTGAGCAATCGCATCTGATCAGCGAGCGACGGCCCTTCGCCTGGCCCACCGAAAGACTTCGATTCCGCACCATCATTGCTATGCTGCTTGTCTTCAGTTTCTTCATCTGACTCTGGATCTTTTTTCTCGCACTGATTCACTGCGACACGTTCAGTCCACTTTTGATCCATACTCTCGACTATTCCCGAGACTGCCATATTCGCTTCGTGCTGAGACTCAAGGACCCTGCTATGCAGAATGGCATTCTCCTCAAATTCGGCTAGCGAAATCGGCTCAGTTGAGGAGATGTCAGCATCAGTCTTAACACGTAGCATTGGATACCACTCCCCTTTCACAAACGCGTAAATTACGTTCGGGTCTATTGGATGCCTCTTAACTTGTACAGACATACCTTGGTATACAGGACTCTCCAAGCGAGGATTTCTAAACTGAGAATGATCCGTCCGAATTCCGCGCTGGCAATCCAGCTTCCGTGTAGCTCCCCGCACTGTGGGAAACGCAAAAGGAATACAGTCTTTAAGATTTCGAAGTCGTCCACGACGCCTCCCGGATCGATCCAGGCCATTCTCAAATTTCTGTCGTGGTGACATGAGCAGCGTCCCGTGACGCCGTTTGTCGTATACGTCAAAGAAGAATCTTTCAAGCCCATCCCAGAGCTCCTCTAGCGTATGTCTGGCCAAACCTGTCGGATCGACCTCTTTCGTCAATCCTCGTGGATTTTTTCTAAGCTTCGTATTGCCAAATAAATTTTCAATAAATGCTTTTTGCGACATGCAGAAAACTCTCTCGATCACATCTCCATCCCTACACGCAGAGGTCTTTCTCGGCTTTTCTCCCGATCCAAGGAAGCGCAGCATCCACTTGAAATCAGAAGCTCCAAACTCTGCCCCTCCATCAAAAACCACATATTCCGGTGCACGCCCAAATACTCGAATCATGTTCATCAATGCAGCCATGCACGATAGATATCTTGGCTTACGAAGTGACAGATAAAATCCCAATATTCTTCGACTAAACGCACAAATAATTAACGTCAAAACTGGCCTCCCAAGGGATTCTCCTGTCTTCTTTGATACCACCTCTATATCAAGTTCCGTATGATCGATGTGAACATACTGCATCGGATAGTCACCGTGCACAGGGGTATCGTGGCGAATAACCCAGACAAATCGAGAGGCTTGATAAGCAGCCTTATCGCCCGCCCGTTTCCTTATGGTCTCAACGTCTATCTCTTTGGCTACGCGGCGCAGAAATGTCATCTTGGATATTTTTTCCCCAATTTTTTCCAGCGTCTTGCTTAGTTTTCCGAAAACAAACCATTTACGTGGCCCGCGGAGAGATGCGTAGTCGTCTTTGAAGGCTTTCTCAATCTCCTTTTCGACTTCTTCACTCAGCCTGGATCGATGGTTCCCGCGTGCCGACCAATTAGGTACAATAGCGGCAAGAACGTCTTCTCCTGCACGCAGAGCACTATCCCTCGCGGCCCGGATACTTCTGTATGATCGGTCCGTGTATGCTTCTCTCACTTCGACTGATTCGTCACCATTTTCCCAGCGAGAAAGCAATTCAAGCTTTCTGACAGCATTTTTCACCGCATCGTCAGATGCATAGCGCCATTTCGAATTCAAGCATAACGCATCATTTTTATTGCTTGGTATGCTTAAGATTGTTACCTTGTTGTCCCTCCAAAAATTAGAAAGATTAGCCACTTGCATAACGATCGGCTGACCGCCGTCTTCCGAGTTAAGCAAAGCTTCAAGATCCCCACGAACCGCGACCGTGAAGACATTTGAACACAAGACAAACTTGGTTCCAACCCTGAAGTCAGGCGGCGAATTTTCCAAATCAATCGTCGAAAGTCTTCTCTCCCACTGATAAGCCTCGCAATATAAATCTCGACTTTCGACACTACGAAATACCATAAAACGGTTCTTGTCGCACACGAAAGCACTTGACAGATCAGATGTAAGCTTACCCCTTGCTATTGCAACATGAAAATCATCTGCCTTATATTCTGGAAGTGCCTCCTGAAGTTCTTCCAACGTGGTAAACGAGACCTTATCGAAGTAATCTTCCACCTTTCGAACGAAGCTCGAAGGTACTTCTTCGCCGTCGACCAAGTACGATCGCAGAAAATCTCTGTTCCTGGCAGTAATTGCGTCGATCTCTTCTGCAATGCGGATTCTGTAAACGATTCCTAGCCTTTTGGCCGCCTCCTCGATGGGAGGACATCGGAAAACCGAACCGTCTCTCTGGTAGCGAGCCGGGTTACGCTTGCAATTCTTATTCAAAGAATCCAACGTGAACCACTCATCCAGGCGGAGGCATGATGATGTGATTACGAGAAATCCTTGTGACCAGTTAAAGCGAATTTCCTTGCCTCCTCGCCCCCTGTATTTGACATTTAGCTCAAACGGGCTGTCGAGATAACCCAGAACATCATCGTCGAACAAGTAAGCATTTGCTGCCGCCCTCTCAATGGCATTAGCAACGTGAATGGTCATATCCATTTTTGGGCAGAGCATCTCCATCGGGGATCTGGCGCGATTAGGCTGCAAATCTCGAGCAGGCCTGCGAAAACTATCGATAATTCTCTCCCTACCCACTGGAGGCACGTCAAGTTCTTCAAATAACTCATACAATCTATCTACACAAAATATGTTCATTCGTACACCTAATTACGAAATCACAACAACCCTGATCGGCATCACAATAGAGTCACCGCCCAGCGAACAACGCGAGGCTAGATATCGCCAATAGAATTATTTGAGAATGGAATCTAAACCTACGCTATGAAATTTATTAGCGCTGGTCAAGCTGCGGCGACTCGACAACTACGCAATGGCGCGGTTGGATCATCGTTATCGAGGCGCACATCGCCTCCCGAGCTTTGTCGCAGAACGCTTCGCACGCAGTCATGGCACCGCGATGCATGCATTGCAAGAAAAATGTAACAAAATGTAAATTCTCACCGTTATTATTAAACCAATTAACTTCCAGACGGAAGTATTATGGTTACCTGCACAGAAGAATTGCGCGATCTGCAAGCGCTTTGACTGGCGGAGGGCAGATGGAGTCGAACCATCCCAGGAACGGCTGACGTCCCCAACCAGATTTGAAGTCTGGCCGTACCACCCGATACGATTGCCTTCCGTTGCGAAGCGAGAACTACGCGAAAACTGCGGAGACGCCAGGCCCTCACCTCATGCTATAGCCACTCGCGCATGCGGCTATCGGGCCTCAACCAGTGCTGATCGCGCTGAAACCGAGTATATCCAACGCGATCGAAGAACTCCAGAATCTGGATCGCACGCTTGCGCCCAAGCCCCGCAGCGTCGCGAAACGCCGCCGCTCCCACACCTGCAACTTGCGGCGGCGAAGCTTCGGCCAGTTGCGCGACGAGGCGCGCAAGTTCGTGAATTGCATCGCGCGCGTAGAACAGGTCACGCACGATCTGATACAGCCGGCCGAGGCGCGCGAGCTTGCGCAGCAGCGCACGCACTTTTTCTTCGGGTTCCTGTGCTTCGCGCGCGAGATCACGCACCCAGGGCGGGTCGTAGCGTCCTTGCGCAATCAACGGCATGAGGCGCGCGGCAAGCACTTCTTCGCTGGTATCGAGCGAAACCGCATGCGAAGGCAAATGCAGCCACGGCCCGTTGCGCGAAATACGTCCCGCTTCGATGAGCGCGTCCACCGCCGCGCGCCAGACCTCGTCGCTCACGAGCGGCGCCGCCATGCGCCGCAGGCGGGCGGCGTCCGGGCCCTGCTCGTCCGGTGTGCGCGCATGGAATTCGCCCAACGCCTCGACGATACGCGCCGCAAGACTCATCCAATGATCACGCGCCAGCACAACAGAATCGGCTGCACGCCCTTGCGGCGCGATCACGACCGCGTCGTCGGGCAGCGCGAGCGTAGCCGCGTCGAACCCCGTCAATTGCGTTAGCGTGGAGCGTGTGAGACCACGCGGCGCTTCGTCGATCAGCGCGCCAACGTTGCCTTCGTCCAGCCATGCACGCAGCGCATCGAGCCAGGCACGGCGCTCCGGCGTGCGCCGGCGCCGCGCGGGCCCGAACGGGTCGAGCACACGGCCGCCGCCCACCGTGCGGCTCGCCTGCGCGTTGCGCACGATGAAGCGATCGCCGGGCATGGCATGCAGCGGCATATCGAAGACGAGCTGCACGCGCGCATGCCCTCCGGCCGCGAGCGTATCGCCTTCGAGCAACGCGACGTTCGCCATGCGATGCATCGTGCCCAGATGCACGTGCAAGGGCGACCAATGCTCGAGCGTGATGCCCGCGTCGTCCAGAAGACTCAGCTCGACGTCCAGACGCGTCGCGCTTTGCGCGAGCCGCGCATCGACAATCCAGTCTCCACGTGAGATTTGACTCTTCTCCACACCCGAAAGGTTGAGCGCGCAACGTTGCCCAGCCCGCCCCGTATCCGAGGCGCGATTTTGTGCGTGGATGCCGCGCACCCGCACCGGCATCCACGCGGGCGCGAGCAGCAAGTTCTCGCCGGTGCACACGCGTCCCGCGAAAACGGTGCCGGTCACAACCGTGCCCTGTCCCGTCAAGGTGAAGACGCGATCGACGGCGAGGCGGAACAAGCCATCATCGCGGCGCGCCTGCCAGTGCGTGGCGCGCTCGCGCAGCCAGGCATCGAGCTTCGTCACGCCCGGATCGCCGGGCTGCGTCGCCTGCGTTTCGAAGCACGGCGCGCCAGCCAGCGCAGTGGGTGCGAGCCACGCGGCAATTTCCGCGCGCACCTCGGCAAGCCGTGCCGGATCCACGCGGTCCGCCTTCGTGAGCGCGATCGCGCCATGCGTTACGCCAAGCAGTTGCAGAATGGCTAGATGCTCGCGCGTTTGCGGCATCACACCGTCATCGGCGGCAATCACGAGCAGTGCAAAGTCGATCCCGCACGCGCCGGCCGCCATGGTGTGCACGAGCTTCTCGTGCCCGGGCACGTCGATGTAGCCGAGCACGTCGCCGTTCGCGAGCGGTGTATAGGCATAGCCGAGCTCGATGGAGATGCCGCGCGCCTTTTCTTCCTTGAGCCGGTCGGTGTCCACGCCGGTGAGTGCGCGCACGAGCGTGGTCTTGCCGTGATCGATATGCCCCGCCGTGCCGACGATCACAGGCGCAGCTCCGCGAGTTGCGCGACGAAGGCCGCTTCGTCCGCGCTCTCGAGACAGCGCAGGTCGAGTCGCAACGCGTCGTCGGCAATGCGGCCGATCACGGGCCGCGGCAGCGCCCGCAACGCCCGCTCCAGCCTGAGCAAGGCGCGGCCGCGGCCGCTCTTGCCGCGGTATCGCACGACCAACCCGCTGCTCGGCAAGACGTCGACCGGCAACGCGCCGCTGCCGATCTGGCTGAGCATCGGCTCGACGCTCACCTCATAGCCGTCACCAAGCATGCGCTGCAATGCGGGCAGCACACGCGTGGCCGCTTCGTGCATCTCGTTCGCGGGACGCGTGAGCAGCCGCAGCGTCGTCAGGCGCTCGCGCAGAAATTCGGGCGCCTGGTAGAGCTTGAGCACGGGCTCGAGCGCCGCGAGCGTGAGCTTGCCGACGCGCAACGCACGCTTGAGCGGATGCTTCTTGATCTTCGCGATCCATTCCTTGCGCCCGACGATCAGCCCGGCCTGCGGGCCGCCCAGCAGCTTGTCGCCGCTGAAGGTCACGAGATCGGCGCCCGCCTCGACGGTGGCGCGCACGGTGGGCTCGGCGGGCAGGCCCCACTGCGTGAGATCGGCAAGCGTGCCGCTGCCGAGGTCCACCGCCACCGGCAGGCCGTGCTTGCGCGCGAGCGGCGCCAGTTCGTCGAGCTCGACGCTGTTCGTGAAGCCGCTGATCGCATAGTTGCTGCAATGGACCTTCATCAGCAGCGCCGTGCGCGTGCCGATAGCCGCTTCGTAATCCTTCAGATGCGTGCGATTGGTCGTTCCGACTTCGCGCAGCCTCGCACCCGCGCGGCTCATGATGTCGGGAATGCGGAACGCGCCGCCGATCTCCACCAGTTCGCCGCGCGAAACGATCACTTCCTTGCGCGCGGCCAGCGCGGAAAGCGTGAGCAGCACCGCCGCGGCGTTGTTGTTCACGACGGTCGCCGCTTCGGCACCCGTCAACTCGCAGATGAGCGCATCGATCAGGTCGTCGCGATCGCCGCGCTTTCCCGTAGCCAGATCGAACTCGAGGTTGACGGGCTGGGTGAGCGCCTGCACCACGGCGCGCACGGCAGCGTCGGGCAGCAGCGCGCGGCCCAGATTCGTGTGCAGGACCGTGCCGGTCAGATTGAACACCGCGCGCAACGCACTTTGCGCGCGCATGGCGAGCGCCCGGTCGGCGTCGGCGATCACGCGCTCGATGGCAAACGGTGCCTGCGTGCTCGCATCGGTTACCAGCGTGCCCGCCTGCGCATCGCGCCGCCAGCCGTCGAGCGTCGCGCGTATGGCTGCGAGCACCTGCGTGCGCCCATGCTGCGCGATCAACGGTTGTGCTTGCGGCGAGGCAATCACGCGCTCCACGGCCGGCATCTGCGCAAGCAGCGCGTTCAGCGCGTGGCCGGCAACCTGGTTGTACTTATCGTGTTCGCCTTGCATCACTTGCGCCGTTGCCGCCGCGCCCTGCTGCGCGCGCTCGTTCATCTCGCTCGCGCGCGTCATTGCTCGGCCGGCGCTTCGGGATAGAGCAGCGGATTCGCGCTCGCGCGCCGATAACCGGCTTCGCTCATCAGCAGGTCGAGCGTGAGGCTCGCGAGATCGTCGGCGAGCGGCTCGAACTCGAGGTCTTTCTCCTGATAGCCGATCTTGCGATAGGTATGGCATTCGTCGCACGATTCCGCTTTCAAGGCCGGATTGCCGCCTTCGATGCCGTGATACGCGATGCCCTTGGTCGAATCGCAGTTCGTGCATTTCACGCGCACCACGTGATTCTCGGTGCCGCACAGGCTGCATTGCACGTAGCGATAGCCCTGGAATGCGCCGCCCACGCGCACGATGCTCGCAACGGGCGGCACGCCGCAGACGGGGCACACGCCCGCCGCGTCCACGTAGGGGACGTCCTGTGCGTTGACGCGGCTCGCGAGGTCGGTCCACACCACCTGTAGCGCCGCCATGATGAAGGGCGCCGTGGCGGGCGCGACTTCCGAATGGCGTTGCGCGAGCAGCGCATCGGCTTGTGCGTCGAGTTCGGCGTCGCTCATCGCGCGCAACGTATCCAGCACTTTTGCGAGCGCGGGCGTGACCGCGCCCGCCGCTTCCACGCGATCGGCAAGGCGGCGTAACACCGCGCGCCATTGCGGGTCGCGCTCGCCGCCGAGCGCGGGCAGGATCGGCATCGAATGGCGTTGTGCGCTGGCGATGGCTTCGCGCTCCGGCATCTGCGCTTCGAGATGCTCCAGCGCGTGCTGCTGCGCGTCCACGAGCGCCGCCATGAGGCGTACGTAGCCGCCAATAGGGTTGTGGTCCGCCAGCTTGCGCAGACGCGCGGCGCGCTCCCTGAAATGCGTCGCGCGCTCGGGCAGGCGGATGCGTGGAATCGCGGAGGGATCCTGCACCTGAATCTGCTCGGGATCGAGAATGCGTTGTGTCACGGCGAGTCGTCTCCCATAACAAAAAAGCCGCCGCACCCTGCTCGGGCGGGCGGCCTGCCTGCGGCGCCGGGCGAACGAATCGCTCGACTGTGCGCCTGCTACTTGATGCTCTCGCGGAACCAGCGCGGATGATGCTTTCTCGCCCAGCCCCAGGTGACGTAGCCGCGCGTCATCGCGCGAATCGAGCCCTTCACCCACAACGCCGCATAGATATGCACGACGATGCCCACGATCAGCACGAACGCAGCGGCCGCATGCACGTTGGCGGCCACGCGGATCAGCGTGACCGGGAAGTAGAACGAGAAATAGCGCCGCAAGATCACGATGCCGCTTAAGAGCAGCAGCACGAGGCAAACCACCATCACAAAGAATAGCAGCTTCTGACCCGCATTGTAGCGGCCGATCTCGGGCAGCTTGTCCTCGCGGTTGTGCAGCACGTCGTCGATCTGCTTGAGCCATTGCACATCGGCCGAATCCAGATAGTTGTGATGCCAGAAACGCAGCGCGAGGATCATGAACGAAATGAACATCACCACGCCAACGAACGGATGCAGGATGCGCGTCCATTGCCCGCCGCCGAACAGCGCGGAAAGCCAGAACATGGCCGGATGAAACATCGCGAGGCCGGAAAGCGCGAGCAGCACGAAGGTGATCGCGGTAATCCAGTGGTTGCTGCGCTCGTTGGCCGTATAGCGCTGGATCAGTTGCGGTTCATCGTTTTTCATCGTCGCGCTCCTCGGGTTCGCCACGGATGCGCCGCGCCTCGTCGCGCGCGGCTTGCTCGTCCTCTGCGCTCACTTCGTTCGGCCCCACCCGCGTGTAGTGGAAGAAGCCCGCCACCGCCGCGAGCGCGATGCCCGCGAGCGCGAGCGGCTTGGCCACGCCCTTCCAGAGCCGCACGAGCGGGCTGATGCGCGGGTTGTCGGGCAGGCCGTGATAGAGCGAGGGCTGGTCCGCGTGATGCAGCACGTACATCACGTGCGTGCCGCCCACGCCCGGCGGGTCGTAGAGCCCGGCTTTATCGAAGCCGCGCTCCTTGAGGTCGACGATGCGCTCCGCCGCGTGCTGCTTCATGTCTTCCTTGGTGCCGAACACGATCGCGCCGGTCGGGCAGGTCTTCACGCATGCGGGCTCCTGGCCCACGGCCACGCGGTCGGAGCACAGCGTGCACTTGTAGACGCGATGGTCCTTCTTCGAGAGGCGCGGAATATTGAACGGGCAGCCCGTGATGCAGTAGCCGCAGCCGATGCAGTTTTCCTCGTGGAAATCCACGATACCGTTCGTGTACTGCACGATCGCACCCGGCGACGGGCACGCCTTGAGGCAGCCCGGGTCCTCGCAGTGCATGCAGCCGTCCTTGCGGATCAGCCATTCGAGGTTGCCGTTCGGGTTCTCGTATTCCGTATAGCGCATCACGGTCCACGAGTGCTCGGTGAGATCGCGCGGATTGTCGTAGACACCCGTGTTGATGCCCACTTCGTCGCGCAGATCGTTCCATTCCATGCACGCGGTCTGGCACGCCTTGCAGCCGATGCACTTGGTCACGTCGATGAGCTTCGCGACCGTGCCCGTAACCGGCTCGCGCACGCCGGGCGGGGGCGTGGTGGTGGCGGACAGGCGTTTGATGTCTAGCGATTGCAATGCCATGTCGTTCCCCCCTTACGCCTTTTCCACTTTCACGAGGAACGACTTGAACTCAGGCGTCTGCGAATTGCCGTCGCCAACGGGCGGCGTGAGCGTATTCGCCAGATAGCCGGGTTTCGTCAGTCCCGTGAAGCCCCAATGCAGCGGCACGCCTACGTGGTGCACCTTCTTGCCGTCGATGGTGAGCACCTTGATGCGCTTGGTGACCACCGCGACCGCGATCAGGTAGCCGCGATTGCTCGACACCTTCACGTGTCCGCCATCGACCACCCCCACCTCCTGCGCAAGCTCTTCGCCGATCTCGACGAACTGCTGCGGCTGAATGATGGCGTTCAGGCGCGCGTGCTTGGTCCAGAAGTGGAAATGCTCGGTGAGCCGGTAGGTGGTGGCGACGTGCGGGAACGATTGCGCCGTGCCGAACGTCGCGCGGTCGTCCGGGAAGACGCGCGCCGCCGGATTGCTCGTGGCCTGCGCATTGTTCGGATGAAACGGGTTATAGCCGAGCGGATTCTCGAATGGTTCGTAGTGCTCGGGAAACGGCCCTTCGTTCATGCCGTCGCGCGCGAAGAAACGCGCCACGCCCTCGGGGTTCATGATGAACGGCCCCATGCCGAGATCGGGCGACTCGTCGACCTTGTAGTCGGGCACGTCCGCGCCGGCCCACGCGCTGCCGTTCCAGCCGATCAGCTTGCGCGTGGGATCGAACGGCTTGCCCGCGGCATCGCACGAGGCGCGGTTGTAGAGCACGCGGCGGTTCGCCGGCCAGGCCCAGGCCCAGTCGAGCGTCTGGCCGATGCCGGTGGGGTCCGAGTTGTCGCGACGGCCCATCTGGTTGCCCGCCTCGGTCCACGCGCCGCAGAAGATCCAGCAGCCGCTCGCGGTGCTGCCATCGTCCTTGAGCTGCGCGAAGCCTGAAAGCTGCTCGCCCTTCTTCACGAGCACTTTGGTGGGGTCCTTCGGGTCGGTCTGGTCGGCGAGCGCGCGGCCGTTGTATTCCTGCGCGAGCTCTTCGGGCGTGGGGCTCGCCGGATCCGAGTACGGCCAGTCGAGCTTGACGATCGGATCGGGCAGCTTGCCGCCGTCCTTCTGATACGCGGCGCGGATGCGCAGGAACAGCCCCGACATGATCTCGAGATCGCTCCGCGCCTCGGCCGGCGGCTCAGCGCCTTTCCAGTGCCATTGCAGCACGCGGCTCGAACTCACGAGCGAGCCGTTTTCTTCCGCGAAGCACGTCGTGGGCAGACGGAACACCTCCGTCTGGATCGAGCTGGTATCGACATCGTTATAGTCGCCGTACTTCTTCCAGAACTCGGACGTCTCGGTGGCGAGTGGGTCCATGATCACGAGCCACTTGAGCTTGCCGAGCGCGGAAAGTGTTTTCGCCTTGTCGGGCGCGGACGCGATCACGTTGAAGCCCTGGCAGATATAGCCGTTGACCTTGCCCTGATTCATCAGCTCGATGGTCTGCAGCAGATCGTAGGGCTTGTCGAGCTTGGGCAGCCAGTCGTAGCCCCAGTTGTTCTCCTTCGTGGCCGCGTCGCCCCACCACGACTTCATGAAGCTCACGAAGAACGCGTTGTAATGCTGCCAGTAGCTGAGCTGGTTGGGCCGCAGCGGCTCGAGCGCGCGTGTCTTGATGTATTCATCGTAGCTCTGTTCGGCCTCGTTGGGCAGTGTCATGTAGCCGGTGAGCAGATTCGACATCAACCCGAGGTCGGTGAGCCCCTGGATGTTCGAATGCCCGCGCAGCGCGTTCATGCCGCCACCCGCGATGCCGATGTTGCCGAGCAGCAACTGCACCATCGCACCCGTGCGGATCATTTGCGAGCCGATCGAGTGATGGGTCCAGCCGAGCGCGTACATGATGGTGCCCGCGCGGCCCGGCACGGCCGTAGTCGCCAGCATTTCGCACACCTTGAGGAACTTCTCCTTCGGCGTGCCGCAGACCTTCTCCACCATCTCGGGCGTATAGCGCGAGTAATGCTGCTTGAGCAGCTGATAGACGCAGCGCGGGTTCTGCAGCGTGTCGTCGGTCTTCACGAAACCGTCGTCGCCGATCTCGTAGTCCCACGACGTCTTGTTGGGATACGCATGCTTTTGCGCGTCGTAGCCCGAGTAGATACCGTCGGTGAACGCGAAGTCGTCGCGCACGATGAACGAAAAGTCCGTGTAATTCTTCACGTACTCGTGCTGGATCTTGTCGTTCGTAAGCAAATAATTGATCACGCCGCCAAGGAATGCGATGTCCGTGCCGGTGCGGATCGGCGCGTAGAAGTCCGCGACCGATGCCGTGCGCGTGAAGCGCGGGTCCACCACGATGAGCCGCGCCTTGCGGTGCGCCTTGGCCTCCGTAACCCACTTGAAGCCGCACGGGTGCGCCTCGGCCGCATTGCCGCCCATCACCAGAATCACGTCCGCATTGCGAATGTCGACCCAATGGTTCGTCATCGCGCCACGGCCAAACGTCGGGGCAAGACCTGCCACCGTCGGGCCGTGTCAGACACGCGCCTGGTTATCGAATGCGAGCAGGCCCATCGAGCGGGCCACTTTATGCGTGAGATAACCGACTTCGTTGCTGGCCGCCGAGGCCGCCAGCATGCCGGTGGTCAGCCAGCGGTTGACGGTCTTGCCGTCCGCGGTCTGCTCGACGAAGTTCGCGTCGCGATCCTCTTTGAGAAGCTTCGCAATGCGATCTAGTGCCTCGTCCCACGAAATGCGCTTCCACTCGTTCGAGCCCGCCGCCCGATACTCGGGATACTGGAGCCGGCTCGGACTGTGAATGAAGTCGATGAGGCTCGCGCCTTTCGGACAGAGCGTGCCGCGGTTGACCGGGTGATCGGGATCGCCCTCGATATGGATGATGCTCGCGGTGGCATTCTTCGCGCCGTCGCCGAGACCGTACATGAGGATCCCGCAGCCCACCGAGCAATACGGGCAGGTGTTGCGGGTTTCAGTGGTGCGCGCCAGTTTGTATTGGCGGACCTCGGCAAGCACGTTGTCGGGCGCGAAACCCATCAACGCGAGGCTGGAACCCGCCAGCGACGTTGCCGTGACCTTGAGGAACTGGCGCCGGGACATCTGCAGCATGGTGCGTCCTCGGCTTTGGGGTTGTGGGTTTTTTCAGTATAAGACGTTTTGAGAGACGGATCGCGCGAGCCGGCCGGCCGCGCCTCGCCGGCCGCACCTGGCGGTGCACGGCCGATGCGCGAGGCTCCCGGGCTTGCTATATAGTCAGTCGAAGTCGAATGCGCTCGAAAGAGGCCCTGCGCGGCCATTCCACACGCGCCGGGCAAAGCGCCGGCGCCATGCAGCAACCCACGCCCCCTTGCCGGTACGCAGGACACACATCATGGCAACCATTTCATCGGAACGGCTCGAATCGGCCGCGCGCAAGGAAGCGTCCTGGGTTGTGCGCGCGTGCCGGCAGTTCATCGCCGACCGCTGCCCGTCGATGGCCGCGAGCATCGCGTTCTACTCGGCGTTCTCGCTCGCGCCCACGCTCGTCATGGTGATCGCGGTGGCCGGCTGGTTCTTCGGCGCCGACGCGGCGCGCGGCGAGCTGTTTCGCCAGGTGCACAACGTGCTCGGCAACGACGCCGCCGCCGGCATTACGACCATCGTGCAGAACGCGCACCGCGCGGGCGGCAAGGGCAGCGTGGCCGCCGCGATCTCGCTCGCGTTGCTGGCGATCGGCGCGTCAGCAACGTTTTCGTCGCTCAATTCCGCGCTCAATATCGTCTGGCCACTGGACGGTCCGCGCACTTCGTCGGTGCTCGCGCTCGTGCGCGTGCGGCTGATCTCGTTTGGCCTCGTGCTCGGCGTTGCC
The DNA here is from genome assembly GCF_004353915.1 of Paraburkholderia silviterrae. Taxonomy (GTDB): domain Bacteria; phylum Pseudomonadota; class Gammaproteobacteria; order Burkholderiales; family Burkholderiaceae; genus Paraburkholderia; species Paraburkholderia silviterrae. Next base: position 128,504 of record NZ_SMRP01000007.1, read on the forward strand.
TTCCTGCTGATCGTCTCGCTCGTGCTGGATGCCGCCATCACATTCGTTGGGCAGTGGCTCTGGGGCGAATCCACTTATTTGATTATCGGAAACATCGTGCAACTTGCGGTCGGGTTGCTCGTGCTCGCGATCGCGTTCGCCGCCTTGCTGCGCTTCCTGCCCGACGCCGTGGTGCAATGGCGCGACGCCATGGTGGGCGGCATCGTGGCGGCCGTGCTGTTTACAGTGGGCAAGAAACTCTTCGCGCTCTATCTCGCGCATGCGGGCATGGCCACGGCGTTCGGCGCCGCGGGCTCGCTCGCCGTGCTGCTGATGTGGCTGTACTTCTCGGCGGCGGTGCTGCTGCTCGGCGCGGAATTCTCGGCGGCGCGCGCACGCCTGCACGATCCGCGCGGCGCATGGGGTTTCCTCGAGGAAACGCCGCCCGGCAGCCGCGCGAAGCTCGCCTCGGTGCTGGCGGCATCCACGATCGCTCCCATGCGCGAAGCCGCCGCGGGGGCGCAGGCGGCACATGCGGTTCCCATCGGAAACACAGGTGCCAATTCGGCTAGCCCGCGTGCGGCTGACCGGCACGCCGCCGGGAACGGCGCTCCGCCGCCGTATGCCGCGGCCGTTGCGGCCGGCACCGCCCGGGCTTGCGCCGATGGAGCGAACACCGTCGACGCGCCGCTCCATGCCATTGGCCAGGCGCGCGCGGAGGGCGGCGCACTCGCCCGGCGCAACGCCGACGGCCTGCCAATCCGCCGCCCGGTTGTCAATATGGAAAAGCGCGCCACCGATGCCGCCGCCCGCACGCTCGTGCAGGCGGGCCGCACGGTGGCCGCCGCCGATCGCTACATCAAACGCCACCCGTGGCGCGCGGTGATGCTCGTCGCCAGTGCCGCGATCGCCGTGACCGCGGCGGCCGGCCGCCGCCGCGGCGACACGCGCGACAAGCCCTAAGGCGCCCCGCAGCCCCAGCGCCAAGGGGTCACGCCGGCGCAGCCACACTACAGACATGGCGCAACCAGGGGACACCCCTGGTTGCGCCATGTTTACCCGTATACAACATCTCCTGGGGTTGCACGTTTCGCGACTTGTATCGGAAACGACAATAATGCAGCGCCAACAATCGTCCTTTTCAGGATTCGGAAGAATCGCCTAAGCGCCCGTATTTCAAGGCTTTCTCAGCATGTGTCAGCTTTTTGCGACAGTCATTTATTTTCAGTTCAGGGGAATTGCACCCCTGCGTTATTCTCCTTTCCGCAACAGCATCAACCAAATCAAGCAACAACTAAATCTGCGTGGAGAAAACTGGATGAAACGAATCGCACTCTCGAGCCTCTCGCTGGCAATTCTGGCCGCTTCGGGCGCAGCACACGCACAAAGCAGCGTGACCCTGTACGGCGTGATCGATGAATCGATCCAGTGGGTGCACAACGCTCCGGACGCAGCCGGCCACAACAAGAACCTCATTGGTCTGGCAGGCGGCAACCTCTCTGGCAACCGCTTTGGCCTGAAGGGCACGGAAGACCTGGGCGGCGGCCTGAAGGCGATTTTCCAATTGGAAAACGGCTTTGACATCAACACCGGCAAGCTGGGCCAGGGCGGCCTCATGTTCGGCCGTCAAGCTTATGTTGGTCTGACGCATGAGCAATACGGTACGGTCACGCTCGGCCGCCAGTACGACCCGCTGGTCGACATGGTTCAGCCGCTGACCGGCGACAACTACTTCGGCAGCACGTTCACTACGCCGGGTGACGTCGACAACAACGACAACGACTCGCGCACCAACAGCGGCATCAAGTATGTCTCGCCGGTTCTGAGCGGCTTCCAGTTCGAAGGCATGTATGCACTGGGCGGCGTCGCGGGTGCGACGGGCTCGGGCCAAAGCTGGGGCGCAGCTGCTACCTACGGTATCGGCTCGTTCAACGTCGCGGCCGGCTACTTCCGCATGGACAACTCGTCGAACCTGGCAGACCGCGTCAAGGCCGACGGCTGGGCAGCGAACTCGACGTCGAACAACATGTTCGTCAGCCAGATCAATTCCGCCTACGCGTCGGCCAAGTCGACCGGCAATGCTTCGGTTGCGGCCCAGTACGTCGCAGGTCCGTTCACGTTCGGCGTGCGTTACGCCAACGTTCAGTACAAGCCGGACGGCTACTCGGCGTTCCGGTCGACCGAGCGCTTCAACGTTGCGGGCGGCTTCCTCGGCTACCAGCTGAACCCGGCCCTGCTGCTCGGCCTCGGCTACATCTACACGCACGGTGCGGGCGACACGTCGGCCTCGTACAACCAGGTTTCGCTCGGCGCGGACTACAACCTGTCGAAGCGCACCGATCTGTACGCAGTGGCGGCTTACCAGCACGCCAACGGTACGCAGCGCGTCGACTCCACGACGACCCAGACGGCCGGTGCATCGGTCGGCTCGTACGGCGTCAACTCGGCTTCGAGCTCGCAGGAAATCGTCAGCCTGGGCATCCGCCACAAGTTCTAAGCAACATGAGCCGGGCTCGCGCCCGGCCAGGCGAAGAGACCACGCAGCTAAAAGCTGCACGCTACACAAGCCAGCCTTCGGTGCAAGCCAAGGCTGGCTTTTTCATTGGCGCAACCATTGAGAACCGGCCTCTAGCGGGAACAGGCCCGGGTACGAGCAGGTAGCACCTCGCGAGCCTGGCAACGCGCTCGCTGGGCAGCATACGTGACGCTTCGCTGCCCCCTCGGCGCCAGCCCGCCGTCTTCCCTTTACGCCATCAGCGCAACCTGCCTAGCGCCTCCGCCGCGTGGCGCAAGAAGGCATCTGCCAGCGGCGCCGCTGCCCGCTGCGCGTATCGCGCCGCGTTGAGCGGCACCTCCAACTCCGGCACGAAGCGCTTCACCACCACGCGCGCGCTTGCCCCCGCCGCCGTGAGCGGGTCGACGAGCGCGATGCCCATCCCCGCCTCCACCAGCGTCACGACCGCCTGCGCGAGATCCGCCTCCACGCCGGCGAGACGCGTTACACCGAACTCGGAGAACATGCGATCGATGCGCAGGCGCGCTTGCGTTCCGGCCGCGTACGAAACGAAGGTCTCGCCTTCGCAGTCGGCGGCGCCAACGGCGCGCTTGCGTGCGAGACGGTGCCCGCGCGGCACGATGCAGCGCATCGGCCATTGCCCGAGGCGCTCGAGCCGCACGGCACGCGGCGCCGTTTCCTCACCGACAAAAGCCAGATCGCAGCGCTGCGCCGCCACGCGTTCGAGCGCGAGCGCGGGTTCGAGCGTGAGCAGCGTCACGTCTACGCCCTCATGCTCCTGCGCGAACGCCGCCGTCACGCGCGGCAGAAAGTCGGGGCCGAGCTCGGGCGCGCCTGCCACACACAGCACGCCGCGGCGCTGCTCGCGGATCTGCGCGGCAGCCTGCACGACCCGCTCCAGTCCACTGAACGCGCGCTCGACTTCCGTATGAAGCGCATGCGCCTCGCCTGTCGGCAGCAACCTCCCGCGTGCGCGTTCGAACAGCGCGAAGCCTACGCTTGCCTCGAAGTCGGCGAGCAGGCGGCTGACCGCAGGTTGCGAAACACCCAGCGCGCCCGCAGCGCGCGTAACCGTGCGCAATCGCATCAAGGCGCGAAACGCTTCAATCTGGCGGATACTGAGTTCGGAAACGGGCATAACATAGGCGCATGCCCCTTTCGCCTTGATGGCTTCAGAGCATCGTCAGACAAGATTGAGATCGTTAGATTTCCCGCGTGCTGTGCACCATCTTACCTGACATCCTTTCATAACATCCGAACATGCTTCATGCCTGAACTGACGCATTGCCGTTTTCTGCACGCAAATAAAAATCCCCGTGGGCACAAAGCCAACGGGGATTCTTTGGGTACTAACGCGTGCCTTGGCCGCGAGGCCCTGGCATGAAGCGCTTAGGCCGCTGCTGCGTCCTTCAGCTTCTTCAGCGCACGCGCCTTGATGCGCACGGTTGCCGGCTTGGCCGGGAACCAGCGCTCTTCACCCGTGAACGGGTCCTTGCCGAAGCGCTTCTTCTTCGCCGGGACGGCCTGGACGACGATCTTCAGAAGGCCCGACAGCGTGAATTCGCCGGCGCCCTTCTTGTGGACCGAACCCAGGATCGTGTCTTCCAGCGCGGCGAGCACGGCCTTCGTGGCCTTCGGCTCGACGCCAGCACGCTCAGCGACGTGAGCAGCCAGCGAGGCCTTCGTGAAGGTGTCCTTGATCGGCGACGGTGCGCCGGACGCCTTCACGGCGACCTTCTTAGCTGCGGCCGTCTTGACGGGCGCTTTCTTTGCGGCAACCTTCTTGGCCGGGGCAGCTGCCTTTTTGGCCACTTTCTTTGCGGAAGTCGGCATGTTTCTCCTACCAGTGTTGGTCAGTGAATCGACGAAGCACAGCGGAATGCAGATGCTTCAACGGCGGATTCTACAAGCGTGCAAGCGTTTTGCGTGACTCTTTTGCATCGTAGATGCAAATTTGTTGCGCGGCGCTGACTGCCGAACGCATTTCGATACTTGTTTACAGGGGTAAACATGCTCCTGCGCCGCCCGTTCGCATGCCGCCTGCGCCAGCGCGACGCGTGCCTGATGCGGCGAAAACACCACACGTAAGGCCTTTTTCGCGACGACGGCAGCTTCGCGCGCAGTGTCCGCGCGCACGTTCGAACGTCGCCGCTGGCAGCATTTGCGTGCTTTTTGGCGCTCCTGCGCACGCGTGCGCTCGTAGAGTGACGATGAGCGCGCCGTCGCCGGCACGGCCCGCATCTTTCTCCACCTTCATTTCGAGGCACTTCCATGGCGTTCAAGATCGGATTTCTGCTTTTCCCCAAGGTGCAGCCGCTCGACCTCTGCGGGCCCTACGACGTGCTCGCGGCGATGCCGGATACGCAGGTGCGGCTCGTCTGGAAGACACGCGAGCCCGTCATGTCGGCGACCGGCATGCTGCTCACGCCCGACACCATCTTCGACGACTGCCCGCCGCTCGACGTGATCTGCGTACCGGGTGGCGCCGGCGTGGCCGCGCTGCTCGAAGACGACACCACGCTCGCATTCCTGCGGCGCCAGGCGCGCGACGCTCGCTACGTCACCTCCGTGTGCACCGGCTCGCTCGTGCTCGGCGCCGCGGGTCTCCTGCGTGGACGCCGCGCCACTACGCACTGGGCCTTTCACGCGCTGCTCGAACCGTTCGGCGCGATCGCCGTGAACGAGCGCGTGGTGCGCGACGGCAACCTCATCACGGGCGGCGGCATCACGGCAGGCATCGACTTCGCGCTCACGCTCGCAGCAGAGCTGATCGGCGTAGAAGCCGCGCAGGCGCTCCAGCTCGAACTCGAATACGCACCGGCGCCACCGTTCGATGCGGGCCGCCCCGAAAGCGCACCGCAGGCCGTGGTGGAGCACGTGCGCGCGCAAAACGCGGCAACGCTTGCGCAACGTACGCGCATCGTCGAGCGCGTGGCGGCGCAGCGCCGGGACACATGCGCATGATCACGCTTGACTGTGCTTGAGCGCGGCACGGCGCCGCCATCGCCATCGCCATCGCCATCGCCATCGCCATCGCCGTGCCGTGCCGTGCCGTGCCATGCTATCGCCGTGCCGTGCATCGGCACCTTCGGCTGCCGCGCCGTGCGAGCCAGGGTCCACACTTGCTACCCTCGTTTGCAAGGATCGTATACATTGACTGCGGGGCAACCGTTCTATCCGGCGTTCCCAGTAACGGCACGCTATCTGGCGCGCCGCTTCTCGCAATCCTTTCATCACAAACCCTGAAACCAGCGGTAAAAATCAACCAAGAGGGGTATTCATGCACTCCACCATCAGCAAACTGACTCTCGCCGCAACCGCCGCCGCATTCCTTATTGGCGTCACGGCGCCCGCCTTTGCCCAGGACGCCAGCGCGCCCGCTGCCACTGCGCAAAGCGCCGCGCCGGCTTCCCTCACCAAGGCCGAAAAGCGCAAACAGGCGCGGGCGCAGCGCAAAGCCGAACGCAAGGCCGCGCGCGCGAAGAACAATGCTGAACTGAAGAAGCTGGAGGACGCGGGCTACAAGCCGGCAAACAACGACCCGAACTATCCGCAGAATCTCCAGAACGCGGAGAAGAAAGCAGCAGGTGCGGCTGGCGCGAGCCAGTAAACCGCTTCCTGACGCTGCTTTTTTCGGGCATGCATGGGCCGGCGCTTTGCCGGCCCCTCCATCGGCTGACCTTCCTCTCGCTCCCGCACTCGCTCCTCTCGCGCCCGCCGTTCCTCTTGCCCCCGCACTAGCTCCTCTCGCGCCTGCCATTCCCGCGCACCTTTCAGCACACCTTCAATGCACGCGCATGCGCGATATGGGACGATGCCGCGTCCCTGGCTGAGATGGCATCCACGTCATGAACGCAGCGAAACCGGATGCGAGCACGGAGCTTGCGCTCAACAAGCCGGGCCTGCCCATCGGGTTGATCGCGGGCGCCATCGCGCTCGTCGTCGTGCTGCTGCTGCTGCCGTTGCCCGCGAGCCTGCCCGTAGCGGGTCAACGCATGCTCGCGATTCTCGCCTTCGCCGTGGTGGTGTGGCTCACCGAAGCCGTCTCCTATGAAGCGAGCGCGACGGCGCTCACCTCGGCCATGCCGCTCGGCTACACGGTGAGCTTCGGCTTCATCCTGCCGATCAACGCGCCACAGAACATGGTATGCCTCGCCACCGAGACCTTCACCGCGAAGCAGTTCGCGCGCGTGGGCATCGCAGTGACCATGCTGGGCTATCTGCTGTTGCTGCTGTTCGCCGCCACGTGGTGGCGCTGGCTCAGCTGGATCTAAAGCGCTTGCGGATCTCGCGGCGCAGTTCGAGGCTGCGCCGATCACGGCGCGCTGAAGACGCTTCGCGCAGGCAAAAAAAGGGCGCTCGTTTGTCTGAACCGAGCGCCCTTTGTGCTTTGCGGCTCGTGCCGCCGTTTGAAGCGATGTCTAAACCGCCACCGCGCCCACGTAATTCTCGGCCATCGCGGTCGCCGCCGCACGCGAGGTGGTGACGTGCTCCAGCTCCGCAACCTGCAGGCGCTGGTCGAACGGCGAGGCATCGTCGAGGCGGTGCATCATGCGCGTCATCCAGTACGAGAAGTGCTCGGCGCGCCAGATGCGGCGCAGCGCGGTTTCACTGTACGCATCGAGCAGATCGGTGCGGCTCTCCTTGTAGAACGCCACCAGCGCCGCAGTCAGCACGCGCACGTCGGCGACGGCCAGGTTGAGGCCCTTCGCGCCCGTGGGCGGCACGATGTGCGCCGCATCGCCCGCGAGGAACAGGCGCCCATGCTGCATCGTCGTCGATACGAAACTGCGCATGCCAACGATGTTCTTCTGGAAAATCTTGCCCTCGACCACGTGATGGCCTTCGTCCGAATCGACGCGCGCGTGCAGCTCGGCCCAGATGCGGTCGTCGGACCAGTTCTCGACGGCGTCGTTCGGATCGCACTGGAAATACATGCGCTGCACGTTCGGCGAGCGCGTGCTGACGAGCGCAAAGCCGCGTTCGTGGCGTGCGTAAATCAGCTCGTCGGACGTAGGCGGCGCCTCCACGAGGATGCCGAACCAGCCGAATGGGAACACGCGCTCGTAGTCCTGGCGCAATGCCGCCGGAATGGCCGCGCGCGAGACGCCCTGCGAGCCGTCGCAGCCAATCACGTAGTCGCAATGCAGTTCATGCTGCTCGCCCGCGTGCTCGAAGCTAATGGAGGGTGACGCGGTTTCGATGCCGTGAATCGAGGTGTTCGAGACATTGAAGAACAGCTTGCCGTCGGCGGCCACGCGCGCCGCGACGAGATCCTTGAGCACTTCGTGCTGCGCGTAGACCGTGATCGATTTTCCAGTGAGCGCGGTGAGGTCGATACGGCGGCGCTTGCCTTCGAACGCCAGCTCGAAGCCGTGATGCAACGCGCCTTCGGCTTTCATGCGCTCACCGACGCCCGCCTCGGCGAGCGTGTCCATGGTGCCTTGCTCGAGCACGCCCGCGCGTATCGTGGATTCGATCTGATCGCGGCCGCGCCGTTCGAGCACGACAGAGTCGATGCCGCGCAAATGCAGCAGATGGGAAAGAAGCAGGCCCGCGGGCCCCGCGCCGATGATGCCAACCTGGGTGCGCATGATGTCTCCATTACGTGTTGATTTTGCGCAAGTTTGGCGGCTCGGAGCGATATCGCGCAACGCGATATCGTGAATACGAATTATCTCGATTTTGGATAAAGAACCGGAACATCCGCTGGTTTGCGGCAGTTGCGGGAAACTACCAGCAGCCGGCTGTGCCGATAAGAGAAATTCGGCGCATTCGGCGCCGATCGGAAACTCAACCGCGCAATGCAGCGTGGCAGCGCCAATTCGGTTCGCGCGCAACGAATTGGCGTCTGGCGACGAGTCGCCCTGCGAAGGGCCGCCCTGTGTGGATAGGTCCGGCGTGGATACGTCCGGCGTGGATACGTCCGTTGCGGAACGGAAATTGCTGCGTCACAGCAGTTTTTCCGACGCCACGTTCGCGCCGTTAAACCCTCTCCTTCCAACAACAATCGCGAGACACGCCGATGCCACACTCGAACCACCGACCAGTCCGACTTCTAAACGCCCTCTCGAAACGCCTTTGCGTGCCCGATCCGGCGCCGCACCCGCCGTTTGCCCATCCGCGCCTCGTCCATTGCGCCGCCGCGCTCCTGATCGCGCTGCCGCTCGCATTTGCGCCGCACGCGGCACGCGCGCAGGTTGCGGCGCCCGCGCCCCTCGCCGCGACGCAGGCCGGGCAAGACTTGCAAGCCGCAAGCGCCCCGCTCGCGGCGTTGGCCACGGCGCAAAGCGCGGCGCCACTGCCGCCGTCCGAGCTCTACGGCCAGCTCTATCGCGACGTCGAACTGGCCCAGGTCTTCCCCGACAGCAAGACGTTCGCCGACATGGTGCCGAACGAGACGCCCACGAAAATCGTCGCCGATTACGAGTTCTGGAGCGCGCACAATGCCGGCATCACCGACCCCGACGCACGCAAGGCCGCGCTCTCGCAGTTCGTCGCGCAGCATTTTTCCGATCCGAAACAGGCCGCCGACAGCTATGTTTCCGATCCGAACCAGAACGTCGTGAGCCACATCGACACGCTCTGGGACGTGCTGCGGCGCAATCCCGACGCCGCACAACAACCGTATTCGTCGCTGCTGCCGCTGCCGAAGCCCTACATCGTGCCGGGCGGCCGCTTCAACGAGATCTATTACTGGGACTCGTACTTCATCATGCTGGGTCTCGAAGCGAGCGGCCGCCACGATCTCACGCGCGACGAGCTCGACAACTTCGCCACGCTGATCGACCGCTACGGCCATATCGCGAACGGCAACCGCACGTACTACCTGAGCCGCTCGCAACCGCCGTTCTTTGCGCAGATGGTGGCGCTCGTCGCGCAGCGCGACGGCGACGCCACCTACGTGCGCTATCTGCCTGAGCTGCGCAAGGAATATGACTACTGGATGGCCGGCGCGGATACGCTCAAGCTAGGCGAGGCGGCGCGCCACGTCGTGCGTCTCGCCGACGGCACGGTGCTCAACCGCTACTGGGACGCGCGCGACGCGCCGCGCGACGAGTCGTATCGCGAAGACGTGCTCACCGCGCAAAGCGCGCCGCAGCGCGCCGCCGCCGATCTGTGGCGCAATCTGCGCGCGGGCGGCGAAACGGGCTGGGATTTCAGCTCGCGCTGGCTCGCCGACCCGCACTCGCTCGCGAGCATCGAGATCACGTCGCTCGTGCCCGTCGACCTCAACGCGCTGCTCGTCGACCTCGAGCGCACGCTCGCAAAAGCCTATGGGCTGGCGGGCAACGCGGCCGAAGCCCAGCGCATGAGCCAGCGCGCCCAGCAGCGTACCGCCGCCATCGACCGCGTGCTGTGGGACTCGCAATTGCACGCCTTCAGCGACTACAACTTTGTGCAACGCACGCTCACGCACCGGCTCACGGCGGCGACGCTCGCTCCGCTCTACGCCGGCATCGCCACGCGCGCGCAGGCGCACCAGGTGGCAGGTGTCGTGCGCGCGGGCCTGCTGCGCCCGGGGGGCCTGGCCACCACCCAGGTGGCGAGCGGCCAGCAGTGGGACGAGCCCAACGGCTGGGCGCCGCTTCAGTACCTCGCGGTCATGGGCCTGCGCCGCTATGGCGAAAACGCACTCGCGCAGAGCATCGCCACGCGCTGGATCGCCACCAACCTGGTCTACTACCGGCACACGCACAAGCTCGTCGAGAAGTACGACATCAGCGCAGCGGCGGCCAAGGGCTCGTCGGCGGGCGGCGGCGAATATCCGCTGCAGGACGGTTTCGGCTGGACCAACGGCGTGCTGCGCGTGCTGCTCGCGATGTATCCGCACACCGATAGCGCCGTGGCCGCGCACGCGACGAACGCCGGGAAAGCGGCCGCGCCCGCACGCTGACGCGCGATGCATCCGTGCTGAAATACGGGCGCGGCTGCTACGGCCAGGTGGCGTGATCCGTGGCACGCCATGCATGAGCCCGTTGCAGCGCGCCATCCCGCAGCGCAGCGTAGCGGCGCTGCGGGTTTGCTGTGCGTGTGCACACCGGGCGGCATCGGCGTATGCTGAAACCCATGTCCGCAGAGCAATCTGCACTCTGGCCGCCGGCTCACCGCCGCTCGAAACGCCATGAACGCCTCTCCTCCCACCCCTGGCTCCACACCCGGCCCCAAGCCCGTCTCTGGAGCCGACACCGGCTCTGAGCCCGGTGCCCGGCCCGGTCCGCGCGTGACCGTGGTCGTGCTCACGCGCAACCACGTGCGCCAAGTCGTCGATACTGTGGCGCGGCTCACCGCGCTGCCCGAGCGACCGGCTGTGATCGTGGCCGACAACGGCTCCAGCGACTCCACCGTGAGCCTGCTCGCCTCGTTGTTTCCGCAAGTGCGCATCGTCCAGAGCCTCGGCGATCATGGGATGGCGGGCTTCAACCGCGCTTTCGCGCTCGCGCCCACCGACTATGTCGCGTGCTGCGACGACAGCACCTGGTTCGCGCCCGGCGCCCTCGCGCATGCGGCGCAACTGCTCGACGATCATCCGAATGTCGCCGTGCTCAATGCGCGCGTGGTCGGCAACGACGAGCGCGAAATCCATCCGGCGTGCCTCATGCTCAACGCCACCTCGCCCGGCAGCGACGGCTTGCCCGGCCCATCGCTCGCGGGCTTCATGGCCGGCGCCTGCGTGTTTCGCGCGAGCGTGTTCCGCGCGCTCGGCGGCTACGAAGAGCGGCTCTCGCATGGCGGCGCGGACGAACTGGCCGCGCTAGACGTGCTGAGCGCGGGCCATGCGATCGTCTATTGCGAGGCGGCGCTCGCGCATCGCGAACCGCTATGCCGCTGGTTCACGCGTGCGCAGCACTGCACGCTCGCGCGCAATTCGGCATGGGTGGCTTGGATGCGTCTGCCGGTGCGCGATGCACTGGCCGCCACGGGCCGCGCGCTCGTGGTGTTCGCGCGCCAGCGCTCGCTCGGCCCGGCCAGCGTTGCGCTGTTGCGCGGCGTCTTCTGGACGCTGCGCCGCCGCCGCGTCGCGCCCGCGCACGTCGTGCTGCTCAGGCGCCAGGTGCGGCGCGCCGAGCGCCAGGTGCGCGCCGGCATTCCCGCCATGGCCGAGAAGTACGATCAATCGGGTCAACGCGCCTGGTAGCCTGGGCCGACGCACAACCTGCAGCAGACACGCGCAGCGCGCCAGCCTGGCGCGCTGCGCGCGGGCTTGCTCTTGCACGCGCTACGGCGCCACCGGCACGAAGTCCCGATAGTCGATTTGCGCGCCGCGCACCACGATCGCGGTGGACTCGGGCACCTCGGCCCACACGTCGGGCAAATCCACGAGGGGCTCGGAAACGATCAGATAGGCATCCTCACCCACGGCCTCGATGCGCGGATCGTCGGGATAGAGTTCGTGCAGATGCTTGAACGAGGTGCTGTGAAAGAGCGTGCGCGACTTGCGTTCGCTGGAGTAGCGCACGGCCACGAGCTGCTCACCGTCGCTTGCGCAGACGGTCATGTTGAGCGCCGGCTCGATGCCATGCTTTTTCGCGGTGGCCTCCACGAAGCCCACCATGCGCTCGAGCGCGGGCACGGGATCGACTTCGAGCCCGAAGGTCAGCGCCAGGTAGAACATCGCTTCGGAGTCAGTCGAGCCTTCGATCGCGCTGAAACGCCCGGGCTCGACCGCCAGCAGCAGGTCGCGCCGCACGAGCGGGAAGCTCTGGATCATCCCGTTGTGCGCGAACATCCAGCGCCGGTGCCGGAACGGATGGCAGTTGGTCTCCTGCACGGGCGTGTGCGTGGCGGCGCGCACGTGCGCGATGAACATCGGCGCATGCACGGCCCGCGCAAGCTCGCGCAGATTGCGGTCGTTCCAGGCCGGCTGCACGCTGCGATAGCGATACGGAATGTCGTGCGGATGTTGATACCAGCCGACCCCGAAGCCGTCGCCATTGGTGGTGGTCGCGCCGAGCTTCGAATGCAGGCTCTGGTCGATCAGCGAATGGCGCGCGCGAAACAGCACGGTTTCGAGCGGCACGGCGTTACCGGTATAAGCGATCCAGCGGCACATGGTGACCCTCCACTTTCAACGAACCGATATTGCATCCAGCGCCTCGCGAGCGCGGCCGGGCGAGACCCGGCTCGCGCCGTCGCTCAATTGCCCGCGCGCAGACCGGCGAGCGGCGTGAGAAAGCCGTCGAGGCCGGTGAGAATAATCTGCACGCCGATGCACAGCAGCAGGAACGACGAAATGCGCATGGCCACGCGCGTGCCTTCCGCGCCCAGGTAGTAGGCGAGGCGCGCGGCGCGGCTGTAGACGTAATAGATCACGAGCATCACGAGCACCGAGATCGCCACCGAGGCGATGCCCGAGAGCAGAAACGCCGAAAGTTTGTGCGTGCGATTCGCGTTGAGCGCGATGGCCGTGGCGATGGAGCCGGGGCCCGTGGTCAGCGGAATCGTCAGCGGGAAAAACGCCTTGCCCGACGCCGACTCGGCGCTTAGCGGCTTCACCGGATGATCCGCCACCGCCGGCTCGGGTTCCGGCGCGTTGAGCATCTGCCAACCGCTCACGGCCACCGCGAGGCCGCCGCCAATACGCAGCGCTTCCATCGAAATGCCGAAGAAATGCAGGATGGGCGTGCCGACGAAAAACGCCGCTAGCAGCACGAAGCAGGCATTGGTCGCCACGCGCTTGGCGAGCAGACGCCGCTCTTCCTCGGAAAGCGACGCCGTGCGATCGAGAAAAACAAAAGCAATGCCAATGGGGTTGATGATGCTGATCAGTCCGGTGAAACCGAACAGGATGTCTGAAATCAGGCTCTCGATCATGTAGGCGATCCGTTAGACTCGGCGCACTCCGATTGCGCCGCGGGGCAGCGTGAAGTGTAACCGGAGCGGCGCGCGCCGTGCCCGCTGGATGCCGGCGCCGGCGCGCAAAAAATCCGTCTTCATGACGCAGCGCACCATGTCCGCATTTTCGGTGAAAGTGCGCCAACAGGTTCGCAGCGATTCGCTTGGAGCGTGGCGTATCGGGATTTTTGGCAGCTTTACGGGGTGCATTCGCCAGCATAGAGTGATTCGACCGGACCCCGAAGCGACGTTTCCCTTTTACCCAAAGGAGTTGCCATGTCACTGAGGTTGCTCGCTGCGCTACCCTTTATCGGCATCCTGCTAGGCGTGCCGTTCGTCAACCGCACCGAGCCCCTCGTGCTCGGCATGCCGCTCGTGCTGGCGTGGATTGTCATGTGGGTCGTGCTGACCGCGGCCATCATGGGCATCGTGTACAAGCTCGATCCGGCCAATCGCATCCCGCACGATGCCGAGGGGCAATCATGAGCGCGCTCATCATCATTGCGGCGATCACCGTCGTCGCGCTCTATCTGGGCATGCGCGCGCGCCACGGGCACGACATGAGTCTCGAGCAGTGGTCGGTGGGCGGGCGCAGCTTCGGCACCGCGTTCGTGTTCCTGCTGATGGCGGGCGAGATCTACACCACCTTCACGTTCCTCGGCGGCAGCGGCTTCGCCTATGGCAAGGGCGCGCCGGTCTACTACATCCTTGGTTACGCGACGCTTGCGTACATCCTCTCGTATTGGATGCTGCCGCCCGTATGGCGCTACGCGAAGGAGCACCGGCTCGTTTCGCAGCCACACTTCTTCACGCGCAAGTACCAGAGCCCCGCGCTCGGCGTGCTGGTCGCCTGCGTGGGCGTGGCCGCGCTCGTGCCGTATCTCGTGCTGCAATTGAAGGGCCTCGGCATCATCGTGACGACGGCCTCGTATGGCGCGATTTCGTCGACGGCGGCGGTCTGGATCGGCGCGACGGTGGTCACGGCCTACGTGATCGTCTCGGGCGTGCGCGGCTGCGCGTGGAACTCGGTCGTCAAGGACACGATGATTCTCGCCATCGCCGTGTTCCTCGGCATTTACCTGCCGGTTCATTACTACGGCAGCCACGCGGAGATGTTCCGCGCCATTGACGCTGCCAAGCCCGGCTTCCTCAGCTTTGCCGCGAAAGGCCAGGGCATCACGTGGTTCCAGTCCACGACGCTGCTTGCGGCGCTCGGCTTCTTTATGTGGCCGCACACGTTCGGCTCGGTTTACACCGCGAGGGACGAGCGCATTTTCCGCCGCAACGCCGCGATTCTGCCGCTCTATCAGCTGATCCTGTTGTTCGTGTTCTTCTGTGGATTCGCGGCGGTGCTCAAGGTGCCGGGCCTCAAGGGCACCGACATCGACCTCTCGCTGTTCCGGCTTTCGTTGCAGACTTTCGATCCGTGGTTTCTTGGCGTGATCGGCGCGGCGGGCGTGCTCACCGCTCTCGTGCCCGGCTCGATGATCCTCACCACGGCCTCGACGCTGCTCGCCAACGACGTCTATCGCGGCGCGCTGATGAAAAACGCCGACGATGCACGCGTTGCGAAGCTCGCGCGCTTCTGCGTGCCGGTGATCGCGCTCGTTGCGGTGGGCTTCACGCTCAAGGGCGGCGAGACCATCGTGGCGCTCTTGCTGATGGGATATAACTTCGTTACGCAGTTGTTTCCGGCGCTGGTGTGCAGTCTTGCGACGCGCAATCGTGTCACGAAGCAAGGGGCGTTCTGTGGGATTCTCGCGGGGGTGCTGGTGGTTGTAATTACCACGGTGCTGCATGTGAGTGTCGCGCAGTTGATTCCGTCTGCGCCGGATACGCTCAAGGATATTAATATCGGGTTTCTTGCGCTTGGTGTGAATATTGTTGTGCTCGTGGCTGTGAGCGCCGTTACGCAGGCGCGTACGCATGCGGATCATAAGCACGCTAGCGTGCATTGAATATTGATGGTGGTTTGTAGTTTTGATGGGCGGCGCTTTTTTTGCGCCGCTTTTTTTGTTTGTGGTGGGAGTTTTTTCGTGGTTCTCGGAGATTTGCGCGTTTCCTTGATTTCATGTCGGTCTATTAGCGTTGCCCCTGTGCGGGGCGGCACCTACTTTTCTTTGCAGCCGCAAAGAAAAGTAGGCAAAAGAAAGCGGCTCAAACCGCCAGTGTGACGCAGTCCACCACTGCCCTGTAAATCGGAGCGGCTCCGGGGCATCCGTCACTTCGCACACTCCGCGTTAGTGACAAAGGGCTCATCCTTCCCGCCGCGCGCTACGCGCGGGCGGAACGGTCTGCAAGGAAAACCGCGCATGCTGCGTGCGAATGCACGGGAGTACTGCCTGGCGAATACGACGGAGTCCTACGAAAATGTGTGCGCCCCACCGGTTTTGGTTATGCCCCACGGCGCGCGGAGCGCCGCCGGATGGATGAGCCCTTT
>NZ_SMRP01000007.1:144283-326336 GCF_004353915.1 Paraburkholderia silviterrae
TGCCCCGGAGCCACTTCGATATAAGGTTAGTGGTCCACGGCGTCACACTAGCGGTTTGAGCGGCTTTCTTTTGCCTACTTTTCTTTGCCGCTGCAAAGAAAAGTAGGTGCCGCCCCGCACAGGGGTAACGCTAATAGACCGACATGAAAACAAGGAAACGCGCAAACCGCAATAACCCACCCCAAATCCCAGAACTCAAAACACCAAAATAACCCCTTAGCGCTTAGACGCGCCATAAAGCCTCGAATCAGCAAACCCCTCGGCACCAAGCACGTGCCCTACGAGAATCAGCGCCGTGCGCTCGATATCAGTAGCCCGAACCTTCACCACGATATCCGCGAGCGTACCGGTCACGCGCTCCTCATCCGGCCAGCTCGCGCGATAAATCACGGCCACCGGACAATCATCCCCATAATGCGGCCGCAATTCCTCCACAATACGCGCGATATGACGCACACCCAGGTGCACAGCCATCGTCGCTCGATGGCGCGCCAGGTCACCTAGCGCTTCACCCTCGGGCATCGACGTCTTCGTCGCGTAGCGCGTAAGAATCAGCGTCTGCGAAATACCGGGCAACGTGAGCTCGCTGCCGAGCGCCGCGGCGCACGCGGCTGTCGCCGTCACACCGGGCACGACTTCATAAGGAATCCCAAGCTCACGCAAGCGGCGAATCTGCTCGCCAATCGCGCCATAAAGCGACGGATCACCCGAATGCACGCGTGCGACGTCATAGCCCAACGCATGCGCGTTTTCAAGCAGTGCGACGATCTCATCGAGTGTCAGCGGCGCGGTGTCCACCACCTGGTGCGCGCAATGGCCTTCGAGCACGGCGGGCGGCACAAGCGAGCCCGCATAGAGAATCACGCGACAGCTGCGCACGAGGCGCTGCCCTTTCACGGTGATCAGCTCGGGGTCGCCCGGCCCCGCGCCGATAAAGAAAACGGTCATGCGTTGAAACTCCGCTAAATAGGTCAGGTGTGCTGTACAAGCGTGGCGAGCGCATCGATCGCGTCTTGCGTCGAAACGAACGCCCGATGCGCGTGCGGCAGTGCGGGCCGCCGCATCATCACCACGGGCAAGCCCAGCTCGCGCGCGACGGCGAGCTTCGCCTCGGTGGCGTCGCCGCCGCTGTTCTTGCTCACGACGACGCCGAAGCGCCCTGCTTCGATAAACATGCGCTCGCCCTCGAGCGTAAACGGCCCGCGCGCGTCAATCACGCGCGCCCGCGCGTGGCCCGCGTGCGCGTCCAGGCAGCGCACCGTCCAGTGCTGATGCGCGGGAACCTCGTCGAGATGCGCAAGCGGCTCGCGGCCGAGCGTGAAAAGCACGCGCGAAAACGGCGCGATGGTTTCTATCGCGCCCGCCCAGCCGTCCACCATGCGCCAGTCGTCGCCATGCTGCGGCTGCCACGGCGCGCGGCGCAGCGCCCAGTACGGCACCTGTGCCGCCGCGCATGCGCGCGCCGCGTTCGCGCTGATCCGCGCCGCGTAGGGATGCGTGGCGTCGAGCACCAGCGCGATGCGCTCATCGGCGAGATAGCGCGCGAGGCCCTCGGCGCCGCCGAAGCCGCCCACGCGCACAGCACAGGCCAGATCGGCGGGCACGCGGCCGAGGCCCGCAAGGCTGTAGACATGCTCGGGCCCAAGTGCGCGGGCAATGCGCAATGCGTCGCCGGTGCCGCCGAGCAGCAGAATGCGCGCCGTCATGGCTTCACGGTTTCGTAGAGCGTGACGGGCAGCGCCTGGCGCCACGTATCGAAGCGTCCGAGCGGCTCGGCAACGCCCAAGCCGATGCGCGTGAGCGTGCCTCCATGTTGCGCACGCCATGCCACGAGCGCCGCCTCGCTCTGCACGGTCACGGCGTTCGCCACGAGGCGGCCACCGGATTCAAGACGCGCCCAGCAGGTTTCGAGCACGCCAGGCACGGTCACGCCGCCGCCGATGAACACGGCGTCTGGCGCGGCAAGACCGGCGAGTGCGTCGGGCGCGCGGCCCGCCACGAGTTGCAGCGCCGGCACGCCGAGCGCGTTGCGATTGTGTTCGATGAAGCGCTGACGCTCGCCATTCGATTCGATGGCGATCGCGCGGCATGCCGCATGAGCGCGCATCCACTCGATGCCGATCGAGCCGCTGCCCGCGCCCACGTCCCAGAGCAACGCACCGGGCGTGGGCGCGAGGCGCGCGAGCGTGAGCGCGCGCACGTCGCGCTTGGTCAGTTGGCCATCGTGCAGGTAAGCGTCGTCGGGTAAGCCGGGCGTAAGCGTCCATGCGCGCGCTGGTGCTTCGCCATCGGCTTCGCATTCGAACGCGACGAGGTTGAGCGCGGCAACCTCATCGCCATGCCATGCATCGGCGCGGCCTTCGATGCGCCGCTCGAGTGGGCCGCCCAGGTGCTCGAACACCGTGAGCCGCGTCGCGCCGTAGCCTTGTGCCAAGAGCAGCGCTGCGAGCGCCGCGGGCGTGCGCCCATCGGCGCTCAGCGCGAGCACGCGCGAGCCCGCGTAGAGATGACGCCGGAGCCCGTCGAGCGGCCTGCCGACCAGCGAAACCACGGCCGTCTCCTGGAGCGCCCAGCCGAGGCGCGCCGCCGCGAGCGAGAGCGACGAAGGCGCGGGCAGCACGTCCATCTCGCCCGGCGCCACGTGACGCGCGAGCGTCGCGCCCACGCCGTAAAACATGGGGTCGCCGCTCGCGAGCACGCACACGCGCTCGTGCGCGGCGCGCAGCGCGAGCAGCGGCTCGACGCTGAACGGCTGCGGCCAGGGCTCGCGGCGCGCCTGCACGCGCGCGGGCAGCATTGCCAGATGGCGCGCGCCGCCGGCCACCGCCGCCGCCGCGAAGAGCGCGCGCCGCGCCTCGCGCCCGAGCCCAGCGTATCCATCCTCGCCTATGCCGATCACCGTCAGCCACGCCCGCCTGCCCTGCATCCGCTCTCCGTTTCGCATTGCGCGCGGGCCGCACTGATTCGCGGAAACGCGCTGGAAAACGGGCATAATACCGCTTCCGCCGGCGCCTGAAGGGCGAAAGCCCGAAGGCATGCAAGGGAACACAGCGAAGCTGTGGCCGCCCCCGCGACTGTGAGCAGCGAGACCGCATCCATCCGAGCCACTGGTTTTACCGGGAAGGCCGATGCGGTTGACGACCTGCGAGCCAGGAGACCTGCCGGCCGAACGTTTGTTCGCGCGCGTCCAAAGCCTGGCGGGGTGTACCGGCTGCGATCGCAGCGCGCGGACGTTTTCGCGTTTTTGCGTTTTTTTCGCGCTCCCGCATGGCGCACCGCGTTCGCACTTTCGCAGCGCGCTCGCGGCGGCGTGCCTGAGCGCGCGATGCATGCACGGTGTCCCTTGAATCACGACTCGAAGCCCGCTTTGTCTCCTGCTGCGCTGGCCGCGGCCCGCCGTTCGGCGTGCCCGGGTCTCGTGCGCGTGGTCGCGGCGCGCGATGGCGGACTGTGCCGCATCCGCCTCGCGGGCGGCGCGCTCACGGCCGCGCAGGCGCATGCGATCGCCCAGGCCGCGCTCACCCATGCGAGCGGCACGCTCGAGTTGACCAACCGCGCGAACGTGCAGGTGCGCGGCGTGCGCGCGGGCAGCGAGGCGGCACTCACCGAGGCGCTAGTTGCGGCGGGCCTGGGGCCAAAGACAGCGGTGCATGCGCGCGGCGATCTCTGCACCGCCGACGAATTGCGCAATCTGATGCTGAGCCCGCTGGCCGGACTCGATCCCGATGCGCTCATCGACACCACCACGCTCACCGCGCCCATCGTCGCGATGCTGCACAGCGAGCCGCGATTCGCGGCGCTCTCGCCCAAGTTCGCGCTGCTGCTCGACGGCGGCGAGCGTCTCGCGGCGCTCGATCATCCGCATGACATCTGGCTCGCGGCCGCGCGCGGCGCAAACGGCGTGCGCTTCGTATTCGGCCTCGCCGGCTGCGTTGGCGACGGCGCGCTCGGCGCAGTCGCATCCGCGCACGCGCCCGCGCTCATTCGCGCGCTGCTGCATGCGTTCCTCGACCTCGCGCAGCCCGGGCAGACGCGCATGCGCGAAGCACTCGCATCGCACGATGCCGATACGGTGCTCCAACGCGCACTTCATCACGCGGATTTCCCCATCGCGTGCCACGGCGCGTGCAATGAAACGGCATTGCACACATGGCGACGTCAGCCAGTCGACCTCTCGTTGCGCCTCGGTGCACATGCACTGGATGGACGCAACATCGATCATGCGGACACCAGGGGCTACGCGGGCTGCCAGCCACCGCTCGCACGGCTCGATGCCGCGACGCTGCACGCGCTCGCCACGCTTGCAGAAGCACACGGCGACGCGACGCTGCGCATCACGCCCTGGCAAGGCGCGATCTTGCCGAACGTGGCGCAATGCGCCTGGCCGGAAGTGCTCGGCCGCCTGCGCGCGCTCGGCCTCGTATGCGATAGCGCCGATCCGCTCGCGCGCACGATCGCCTGCACGGGCTCGGCGGGCTGTGCGAAGAGCCGTGCCGATACCAAGACCGACGCGCTGCGTCTCGCCGCGCAGCTGCCGCCCAATGTGCATGTGCACTTGAGCGGCTGCGAGCGCTCCTGCGCGGCGGCGCATCAGGCACCTTTCACGCTGCTTGCCGCGGCACACGGCCACTATGACCTTTACGAGCGCGACACAGCCGCAGCCCCATTCGGGCGCCTGGTCGCGCGCAACCTGACAATCGAAGCCGCCGCGAACGCCCTCGCGCAGCGGCCCCGGAGCACCACCGATGTCTGACTACATTCGCGACGGCCAGGCGATCTATCGCGAGTCGTTCGCGACGATACGCGCCGAAGCCGATCTCACGCACATTCCCACCGACCTCGAAAAGCTTGCCGTGCGCGTGATCCACGCCTGCGGCATGGTCGACGTGGCCGCCGAGCTGGCGTTCTCGCCCGGCGCGGGCCACGCCGGCCGCACGGCGCTGGCGAACGGCGCGCCCATTCTCTGCGACGCGAAGATGGTCGCCTTCGGCATCACGCGCGCACGCCTGCCTGCCAGCAATGCCGTGATCTGCACGCTCGACGACCCCGCCGTGCCCGGCCTCGCGCGCGAACTCGGCAACACGCGCTCGGCCGCCGCGCTCGAGTTGTGGCGCGAACACCTCGAAGGCAGCGTGGTCGCCATCGGCAACGCGCCCACCGCGCTCTTTCACCTGCTCGACATGATCGCCGCCGGCGCGCCGCGCCCCGCGCTGATCCTCGGCATGCCGGTGGGCTTCGTCGGCGCCGCCGAGTCCAAGGCCCTGCTCGCCACCGCCGCGCACGGCGTGCCGTTCGTGGCCGTGCACGGGCGGCGCGGCGGCAGCGCCATGGCCGCCGCCGCCGTCAACGCACTTGCTTCGGAGATCGAATAAATGTCCATCAAAGGCCGTCTGCACGGCATCGGCGTTGGCCCCGGCGACCCCGAGCTGCTCACGCTCAAGGCCCTGCGCCTCCTGAAGGCCGCGCCCGTGGTCGCGTACTTCGTCGCCAAAGGCAAAAAAGGCAATGCGTTCGGGATCGTGGAAGACCATCTGGGCGCGCAACAGGAACGCCTGCCGCTCGTCTATCCCGTGACGACCGAAGCGCTCGAGCCGCCGCTCTCGTACGAGGCGATCATCGCCGACTTCTACAACGGCGCCGCGCAGATCGTCGCCGGCCATCTCGACGCGGGCCGCGACGTGGCCGTGATCTGCGAAGGCGATCCGTTCTTCTACGGCTCGTACATGTACCTGCACGACCGCCTCTCCGAGCGCTACGAAGCCGAAGTGGTGCCGGGCGTGTGCTCGATGCTCGGCGGCGCGGCCGTGCTGGGCGTGCCGCTCGTCTACCGCAACCAGAGCCTCGCGGTGCTCTCGGGCGTGCTGCCCGAGGACGAACTGCGCCGCCGCCTCGCCGATGCGGACGCCGCCGTCATCATGAAACTGGGCCGCAACTTCGAGAAGGTGCGCCGCGTGCTCGCGGAGCTCGGCCTCGCGCAGCGCGCGCTTTATGTCGAGCGCGCGACCATGGCGAACCAGCGCATCGTGCCGCTCGACGAGGTCGATCCGATGGCCTCGCCGTACTTCTCGCTGCTCGTCGTGCCGGGGGAAAAATGGCAGGCCTGATGCCGCCCGCGATCGTCGTGCTCGGCCCCGGCGCGCTCGCAACCGCGCAGCGCGTGAAGGCGCTCTATGCAGGCGCACAGATCCACGCCTTGCAGGAACGCGCACAAGGCGATGTCGCGTTCAGCGCATTGAGCGAGCACTTGCGCGAGCTGTATCGGCGCGGCACGCCCATCGTCGCGCTGTGCGCGGCCGGCATCGTGATTCGCTGCCTCGCGCCGCTGCTCGCCAGCAAGGGCGTGGAGCCGCCCGTGCTCGCGCTCGCCGAGGACGGCAGCGCCGTCGTGCCGCTGCTCGGCGGCCTCACCGGCGTGAACGTCATGGCGCGCGAGATTGGCGCGGCGCTCGAGACCGCGCCCGCCATCACCACGAGCGGCGAGCTGCGCTTCGGCACGTGCCTGCTCAATCCGCCCGAAGGCTACGCGCTTGCGAGCCTCGCGCAGGGCAAGCGCTTCGTCTCCGATCTGCTCGCGGGCGAGGCCACGCGCATCGACGGCGCCGCGCCCTGGCTCGAGACCGTGAACCTGCCGCGCGACCCGGCGGCGCGCCACGCAATCCGCGTGAGCCCGCACGCCTGGGACGGCAATCCCGAGCATCTCGTGATTCATCCGCGCAGCGTGGTCGCGACGGCCAGCGTCGCGCATGCGCTGCTCGCCGAGCACGTGCGAGAGGCACTGAGCGCAAACGGCATCGCGCAAGAGGCGCTCGCGGCGCTCGTCGCGCCGGCCGCGCGAATGGGCGATGCCGGGTTCGAGCAGGCGGCGCGCGCATTGGGCGTGCCGCTGCGATTCGCCGATGCCGGCGATCCGGCCAATGCTGCTGAGATGGCGGGTCCCGCCCAAGCTGCCGACTCGGCCGATGCGCTTCGCGATCAAGCCAGCGATCAAGCTAGCAATCGTGCGAGCGCTAGCGCCGGCGCCCTGCTCGACGCACTCGCGCTGTCTGCATCCGCGCAACGCCTCGCCGCCGGGCACGGCATCGCGCTGAGCGTCGCGCATGAGCCCATCGACGCGCACACGCTCGGCAAGGCACGCGGCAAGCTCACGGTGCTGGGCCTCGGACCGGGTCGCGCCGACTTGCTCACGCCCATGGCGCGCGCCGCGCTCGACGAGGCCACCGATATCGTCGGCTACGCCACTTACGTGGAGATGGCGGGACCGTTGCGCCCGGGGCAGGTGCGCCACGCCACCGACAACCGCGAAGAGCTCCAGCGTGCGCGCCATGCGTTCGAGCTCGCGAGCGCGGGGCGGCGCGTGGCGGTGGTGTCGTCGGGCGACCCCGGCGTGTTCGCGATGGCCGCCGCCGTGCTGGAAGCGCTCGAAGCCTCGGACGAGCCGCGCTGGCACCGTGTGGAGCTCGAGATCGTGCCCGGCGTCTCGGCGGCGCTCGCCACGGCGGCGCGCGTTGGCGCGCCGCTCGGCCACGACTTCTGCATGCTCTCGCTCTCGGACAACCTCAAGCCGTGGAGCGTGATCGAGAAACGCCTGCGCCACGCCGCGCTCGCCGACCTCGCGATGGCCTTCTACAACCCGATTTCGCGCGCGCGGCCCTGGCAACTCGACCGCGCACTGGAAATCGTGCGCGAAGTGCGCGCGCCCGGCACGCGCGTCGTGCTCGGCCGCGACGTGGGCCGCCCGGGAGAAACACTGCGGACGACCACGCTGGGCGAGCTGGAGTCGTCGCAGGTGGACATGCGCACGATGGTCATCGTCGGGTCGTCGGCCACGCGTGGCTTCGCGCGCGGCGACAGCATCGGCGAAAAGGGCGGCGAATGGATCTACACGCCGCGCTGGTATGCGCAGGATGGAGGCGCGAAAGGTTGAGCGCGCATCGAGGGGTGCGAAGCTCGCGTTTCCCCTCACTCAACTTTTTGCGCGGCGTGCCGTATACGCAGTGATCTTGTTAGTTCGCGATCCTGCCTCGCTTCCGCCTCACTTCTGCCCCGCTTCTGCCTCATTACGTGCGCCGATGACCGACACTCCCCTCGAAGCCGCCCACGACGCTGCACCCGGCGACGCCCCCGACACCACGCCCGATGCCGCGCCCGGCGCCGCATCGCTCACGCCCGCTGACCTCCCGCTCGGCCAGCCGCTCGAATGGCCCCTCGCGGACCACGACGGCACGCTGCTGCTCGAGCGCGGCGCAATACTGGTGGGCGAGATCGAGCGCGACTTCCTGTTCCGCCACTTCACCCCGCAACGCGGCGACTGCGAAACGCCCGATGAGGCGCTCGCGCGCGCCAGGCCGCAGGAGCCGGAAACCGCGCCGGGCGTGCGCGACCTGCATCTGACCATTGGCGCATCGATGGGGTTGCGCCCGCTACAAGGCGCAAGTGGCGCGCCGATGCATCCGTGCAAGCTGATTGGCATTGCGCCGAACGAGTCGATCCTCGTGACGCTGCCCTACGCGAAGGGCCGCCCGATCGAGATCACGCCCGGTGAAAACGTGGAAATCGTGGCGATCGCGAGCCAGGCCGTTTATCGCTTCGTCTGCACGATCCACGCGATGTACCAGGCGCCGTTCGGCTATCTCGTGCTATCGAAGCCGGCCAATATACGCATGCTGCGCGAGCGCAAGTCGGTCCGCGTGAACGCGCGCTTTCCGGTGCGCTTCGGCATCGGCGACGAAGGCTATCAGGGCGTCGCGCTCGCGCGCGGCATCAGCGCGCTGGGGCTCTCGCTCACGGCGCCCTGGGCGCTCGGCCAGATCGGCGAGCGGCTGCGCATCGCCTTCAGCCTGCGCTGCGGCGATATCGACACGGCCATCGAAACAAGCGCCGTCATTCGCAACGTGCAGCAGGAAGACGACGCGCAGATGCAATGCACGCTCGGCCTCGAACTCGACAGCCTCACGAGCGCCGAGCAAATGGCGATGAAGGTCTACGTGTTCGATCGTCAGGACGACGTGGTTTATTGGAGCAACGGCCCGCGCTGATGACGGCGCGGCACACGTTTGCCGTGCACGCACACGCTCAGGCGAGCAGCGCTGCGGCGTCGAAGCATTCCCCCTGCCACGCCTGCGCGAGCGCGCGGCAGCGCCCCACGCGCACGGCCGCGCCTTCGCAGTCGACCACGCTGACGTGGTCGGCATGGCGCGGGCGCGCCGGCCATTGCGTGGTGCGGCCGTCGCTGAAGAGCCAGAGATGACGCTCGCGCGCCGGGTCGCGGCGCGCCGCGCTTTCAAGCAGTTGCGCCGCGCGGCTCATCCCGGCTTCAAGCGGCGTAGCGCCCCCGCCGCCAATCGGCTCGAGCCAGCGCTCGTTCCACCAGCGCGGCACGGCCGGCCCGAAACGCAGCTCGGCGCGCACGCCGCCAAAGCAGATCAGCGCCACTTCCACGCGCTCGCTGCGCGCGCGGTCGAACAGCGCGATCAGCAGGCCCTTCGCCAGCGCAAGCTGTCCATGCGCGAGCATCGAGGCCGAGCAATCGAGCACGAAGCAATGGAGCGCACCGGTGCCGGCCTTATGTCGCACAAAACGCAGATGCGCGGCGCTCAGCGCGCCGCCGCGCTTCGCGGCGAGCGTGGGCAGCCAGGCGATGCGCGCGCCCGGCACTGCGTCGCGGACGGTGCGCGTGCGTGCGCGCCCCGGGCCTTCACGCCGCCGTGCACCGCCCTGAACCTGAGCGGCAGCCCTTGCCCGGCGGGTCAGCGTTTTTTTGCGGGCAGTGGAATCACGCCCTTCACTTGCCGTGCCGCAACCGGCTCGGGTGGCAGCTCGCCCCAATCCGGATTTGCTTCGGACTGCAAGCTTTCCGCCGAGGTTTCTTGCGACTTCGACCCCGACCCCGGCCCCGGTTCGTTTGGCGCACCGCCCTCGCCGCGTTCGCTGCTTGATGGCCGCTGATCCGGCATGACGCGGCGCCGATGCGCAAGCACCGCCTCGGCGACCTCGTCGACGTGCTCGGGCGCCACCTGCGCCGCGCCTTCGAACGCAGCCAGCGCGCGCGCCGCGCGCAGCATCACCAGATCGGCGCGCATGCCGTCGACGGCGGCCTGAACGCACAGCCGCGCCGCCCGCTCGTGCACCGCGTCGCTCAGATCGAGTGCGTCGAGCGCGCCTCGCGCGGCGGCAATGCGCTCAGCAAGCGCTCGCTGCGCCGCCTCGTGCGCCGCGCAAAACGCCAGCGGGTCGGCATCGAACGCGAGCCGCGCCTTGACAATGCGCTGACGCTCGTCCACATCGAAGCTGTTGTTCAGTTCGACCGTCAACCCGAAGCGATCCAGTAACTGCGGGCGCAGTTCGCCTTCCTCGGGATTCATCGTCCCCACCAGCACGAAGCGCGCCTCGTGCGTGTGCGAGACGCCGTCGCGCTCGACCGTATTGACGCCGCTCGCGGCCGCGTCGAGCAACGCGTCGACGAGCGCGTCGGGCAGCAGGTTCACTTCGTCCACGTAGAGCACGCCGCCGTGCGCGCGCGCGAGCAGGCCCGGCGAAAAGCGCACCGCGCTCTCGCGCAGCGCCGCTTCGAGGTCGAGCGTGCCGATCAGCTTCTCTTCGCTCGCGCCGAGCGGCAGCGTGACGAACGCGCCGTCGGGCAACAGCGTGGAGAGCGCGCGCGCCGCCGTCGATTTGGCCGTGCCGCGCGGCCCGCTCACGAGCACGCCGCCAATCGCCGGATCGACGGCCGCCAGCAGCAGCGCGCGCTGCAACGGCGCCTGGCCGACCAGCGCCGTAAAGGGAAATGCGGCACGCATGCGCGCTTCGCTCATGTTCAGGATGCCTCCAGATGCTGCCCGGCTTCAATCAGGCGGTGTTCGAGTTGCGCGCGCTGCTCGCCGGGCTGTTGCCACAGGCCGCGCTGCATCGCTTCGACCAGCCGCTCGCAAATCGCGTGCAGGGCGTGCGGGTTGTGGCGCTGCAAGAAGGCGCGCGTGTCGTCGTCGTGCACATAGGCGTTCGCGACCAGCGCATATTGATGGTCGCCCACCACGCGCGCGGTCGCGTCATAGCCGAACAGGTAATCGACGGTGGCCGCCATTTCCGCCGCGCCCTTGTAGCCGTGGCGCTTCACGCCTTCGAGCCACTTCGGGTTCACCACGCGCGAGCGGACCACGCGCGCAATTTCCTCGTGCAGCGGCCGGATGCGCGGCGCGGCGGGATTGCTGTGATCGGCGTGATAGAGGCTCGGCTGCGCCTGCGAGAAGTGCCGCGCCGCCGCGGCCATGCCGCCCTGGAACTGGTAGTAGTCGTTCGAGTCGAGCAGGTCGTGCTCGCGGTTGTCCTGGTTCTGCAACACGACATCGATGGTGGCAAGGCGTGTGCGGAAGGCGTCGCGAGCCTCGTCGCCGGCGCTCTTCTGTGCATACGCATAGCCGCCCCAGGCCTGGTACGCGTGCGCGAGATCGGCATCGGTCTGCCATTGGCGATGATCGATCATCGATTGCAGCCCCGCGCCATACGCACCCGGGCGCGCGCTGAACACGCGCCAGCCCGCGCGGCGGCGCGCCTCGTCCGCGTCCATGCCTTTGGCCACGAGCGCGTCGCGCTCGCGCAGGATACGCGCGCGCAGCGGATTCAGATGCTCGGGCTCGTCGAGCTCGGCCACGGCCTGCACGGCGGCATCGAACAGATGCATCACGTTGGGAAAGGCGTCGCGAAAGAAGCCCGAGACGCGCAAGGTGACGTCGATGCGCGGACGGTCCAGCGCCTCTACCGGCATGATCTCGAAGTCGATCACGCGCTGGCTGCCCGCCGCCCATTTCGGGCGCACACCGATCAGCGCGAGCGCCTGGGCGATGTCGTCGCCGCCGGTGCGCATCGTCGCCGTGCCCCATACGGAAAGGCCCACCGCGCGCGGATAGTCGCCGTGTTCCTGCAGATGGCGCTCGATGAGCTGCTGCGCCGACTTCATGCCGAGCGACCACGCCGCTTGCGTGGGCACCGCTCGCGTGTCGACCGAATAGAAGTTGCGTCCCGTGGGCAGCACGTCGGGGCGGCCGCGCGAGGGCGAGCCGCTCGGGCCGGGCGGCACGAAGCGGCCCTCGAGGCCACGGCGAAACTGGCGCAATTCCTCCGGCCCGCAGGCGTCGAGGCGCGGCAGCACGTCGTCGCGCAGACGCGCGACGACGCGGGCCGCGTGCGGCAAGTCTTGCGTCGCGCTTTCCGGTGCACCCGGCTTGCCCTCGCAAACGCCGGCAAGCCATGACGCCGCCAGCGCTTCGAGCCGCTCGCGCGTGTCGCCCGCATGGCGCCACCGCGCGTCGCTCGCCTGCGCGAGCAGCGCGGGCTTCGGCCCGGTCCACGGCGCGGCCCAGTCGACGCTCGCGGGATCGAGCAGATGATCGATCCCGAGATCGCGCGCGAGCGCGTCGATCAGGCCCGCGTTCGCGCCCTGCCCGTCGCCGCATGGATAGCGGCCCAGCGCAAGCAGCGTGTCGCGCCGCTGCGTGCCTTGCGGCGAAATGCCGAAGGTGTGCAGGCCGTCGCGGATCTGCGCTTCTTTCAGCTCGCAAAGATACGCGTCGGCGCGCGTGAGCAATTCGTCCTCGGCCTGCTGGTCCTGCGGCGCTGCGATGCTCAGCTCCTCGTGCAGGCGATGCTCGATGATCGTCGCGAGTATCGTCTTGCGCAGCAGCCTGGCCCGGCGCGGGTCGACCATGATTGCTTCGTAATACTCATCGACCTGGCGTTCGAGATCCTGCAACGGGCCGTAGTTCTCCGCGCGCGTGAGCGGCGGCATCAAGTGATCGATGATCACGGCCTGTGCGCGGCGCTTCGCTTGGCTGCCCTCGCCCGGGTCGTTGACGATGAACGGGTACAGATGCGGCAGCGGCCCGAGCGCCATGTCGGGCCAGCAGGTCTCGGCGAGCGCCACGCTCTTGCCCGGCAGCCATTCGAGATTGCCATGCTTGCCGACGTGCGCGATCGCGTCGATGCCGAAAGTATCGCGCAGCCAGAAGTAGAACGCGAGATACGCATGGGGCGGCACGAGCTCGGCGTCGTGATAGTTCGCGTAGCTGTCGTCGCCACGCGAGCGCGAGGGCTGGATGCCGACGAACACCAGGCCGCAGCGCCAGCCCGCGATCATGAAGCGGCCGCGGCGCACCGTGGGGTCCTGCTCGGGCGTGCCCCAGCGCGCGATGAGCGCGTTCTGCGCCTCCACGGGCAATTGCGCAAAGCGCTTGCGGTAGTCGTCGAGCGCAAGGCTTTGCCACGCGGGACGCAGCGCGCGCGTATCGGGATCGTTGGTCACGCCCTGCGTGAGCGTGTGCATGAGCGCCTCGCCGTCCTCGGGCAAATCGGAAACGCCATAGCCTTCGTCGCGCAGCATGCGCAAGATGCCCACGACCGATGCTGGCGTATCGAGCCCCACGCCGTTGCCGATGCGCCCTTCGCTCATCGGATAGTTCGCGAGCACGAGCGCGAGCTTCTTCTGCGCGTTCGGCAACTGGCGCAGCCTGCACCAGCGCCGCGCGAGTTCCGCGACGAACGCCACGCGCTCCGCATCGGGCTGATAGCGGACCACGTCCACCTGGGTCACCTTGCAGTGATACGCGAGGCCCTTGAAGCTGATCGCGCGCGTGATCACGCGGCCATCGACTTCGGGCAGCGCGATATGCATGGCGATGTCGCGCGAGTTGAGGCCGTGATTGTCCTTGAGCCAGTCGTCGCGATTGCCGCCGCTCAGGATCACCTGGAGCACGGGGGCGTCGCCCGCGATCGCGAGCGGTTCGGGGTCGTCAAGCGACGAGGCCGCGAACGCCGTGGTATTGAGCACGAGCGAGACATCGTGCTCGAGCGCGAGGCGGTCGAGCACGTCGCGGCTCAGCGCGTCCTTGAGCGACGTAATGGCGAGCGGCAGCGGATTGATGCTGCGTTCGGCGAGCGCGTCGATGAGCGCATCGAATGCGGCCGTGTTGGCAGCCTGCAAATGCGCCTTGTAGAACAGGATCGCCACCACGGGCGCGCCCGGCAGCCAGCGCGCGCGCCAGTCGTCGATGGTCGCGATATCGCGCTGCGGGTGATACAGCGCGGCGGCGGGCAACGCCACGGGCGGCGCGGGCTCCGCGCCCCACTTGAACGCCTGCCACGCGAGCGCGCGCAAAAAGCCTTCGGCGTTGGCCGCGCCGCCTTCGCGCAGATAGCGCCACAACAGCCGGCAAAATTCGGGCTCAGCGCGGCTCTTTGCGATCAGGTTCGGATCTTCCTGCAGGTCGCCGGAGAACATCGCGAGCAATTGCCCGCGCTTTTGCGCGAGCGTGACGACCTGTTCAATGCCGTAAGGCCAGTACGTCTCGCCGCCCAGATGATCGACCACGACCACGCGCGCATGCTGCAGGACATCGTCGACATAGAAGTCCACCGAGGCGGGCTGGCGCAGATACGTGACGTTCGCGAGCCGCACGCTCGGAAAGCCTGCGGGCAGGCGCGGCACGACGCTCGCGAGCAAGGCGAGCGTCGTGTCGGCGGAGCTGAGCACGACGATCTCGGCAGGCTGCTGGTCGATGCGGACGACGCCCTGCGTGTCGTCGACGAAGCCGCCCGGCGTGGTGCGCAGCAAATGCATGGCGTTCTCGTGTGCTTCTGTGAATCAGTGGGTCAGTGGTCGCGCATGTGTATGTGCATACGCACGCTCATTGCGCCGGCGCGGTCTGCGCGCAAGAAGCGAGCGCGGCGTCGAACGCGCGTTGCAGCACGGCCACATCGAGATCCTCGCCAATCAGCACGAAGCGGCTCGCGAGCGGCTGCGCCGCGTTTTCCTGCGCACTCCAGCGGCGGTCGAAGTAGCTGTCGAAGCGGCGGCCCACGCCTTGAATCACGAGGCGCATCGGCGCGCCCGGCAGCGCGGCGAAACCCTTCACGCGATAGATCGTGTGCGCGTCCACGAGCTTTTGCA
This sequence comes from Paraburkholderia silviterrae, assembly GCF_004353915.1. GTDB lineage: Bacteria > Pseudomonadota > Gammaproteobacteria > Burkholderiales > Burkholderiaceae > Paraburkholderia > Paraburkholderia silviterrae. The sequence goes on from NZ_SMRP01000007.1 coordinate 159,222, forward strand.
GCGCCTCGATCGCGGCCTCGCGCGAGCTCGCGCTGCCCTGCACGACGACCGAATCGAACTCGTCGTGATGATGGTCGGCGTCGTCGGCGGAACCGTGGTGGTCGTGGCGCAGATGAATGCTCTCCTCCGAAGCTGCTTCGAGGCCGAGCAGCGTGTGCAGATCGAGCTGGCCATGCTGTGCGCGCACGATCTTCACTTGCGGCGGCAGCTCCGCGCGCAAGTCTTCGATGAGCGCTTCCTGCGCCGCGGCATCGATGAGATCGGTCTTGTTGAGGATGACGAGGTCGGCCGCCGAGAGCTGATCTTCGAACAGCTCGTGCAGCGGCGACTCGTGATCGAGATTCGGATCGGCCTTGCGCTGCGCATCGACGGCCTGCGGGTTCTCCGCGAACTGGCCGCTCGCGGCGGCGGGACCGTCGACCACGGTCACGACCGCATCGACGGTGAACGCATTGCGGATCGACGGCCAGTTGAAGGCCTGCACGAGTGGCTTGGGCAGCGCGAGGCCCGAGGTCTCGATCAGCACGTGGTCGATCTCGCCGCGGCGCTCGAGCAGTTGCTCCATCACCGGGAAGAACTCTTCCTGCACGGTGCAGCACAGGCAGCCATTGGCGAGCTCGTAGAGCGCGCCGGCCTTCTCGTTGCCGTTCTCATCGCAGCCGATGCCGCAGCCGCGCAGGATCTCGCCGTCGATGCCGAGCTCGCCGAACTCGTTGACGATCACGGCGACGCGCAGGCCGCCCGCGTGCTTGAGGATATGGCGCAGCAGCGTGGTCTTGCCGCTGCCGAGAAAGCCCGTGACGATGGTGACGGGGATCTTGCGCATGTGCTGCGTTTGCATGAAGTGCTCCTTCGGCACGCGGCCGCAGGTGGGATGCGCCGCGTGCTGCTCGCGCGCACGTCTTTGCGTGGTGCCGTCACACACCGCGCGGCCTGCACCGCGCGCGCCTGCTGGTCCACGCACAACGCACCGGCAGCATGAGCTGCGCGAGGGCGTTGCGTGGCGCGCCGCGAGGCTGGCACAACGGTGAAACGCAAAGACGCGCCACGGACAAAGCCCGGCTGACGCATGGAAATCATGGACCCGGCGCCGCAACCCCGCAGCGCGCGTCCCTCGTATCTGGCCGGTATCCGGACTGACGAAGCGCCGCTTCACCTTCCCGCGCGGCCGGCCTTGCGGCCCACCTGCGCAGTGGCATCGCGCATGCCATGCATGCTTTGAAGCGGCTTGCATCGACCTTGCGGCCGACGCGCTCGTTGTACCGTTGCGGGTGCAGTTCAGGTTGGCCATGCCCGTGGCGGGATGGCTCCCTGATTCCCGTTTAACTGCGTGCAGAACGTAAGCGCACGCGAGCACCAGAGTGCGTGCGAGTGTAGGCGCGGGCCGCGCGCGCGTCAACCAGCGAGTGCGCTGCATGAGGCGCGCGGCGGCCGCTCGCAAGGCCCGCGCTGGGCTCGCGTTGGGCCCGCGTTGGACCGATTGCGCGCGCTCCGGTTTTACCCTTGGCGCGGCCCAGCCCATGCACGAAGGCCGGAATGCGTGTGCTATCGTATGCGCGCATCCGGAGTGCATCGCATGCACGCCCTGGCGTCCACACCATGCAATGCGTCCCGCTCTGCGCACGCCACGCCCTCGAACTCGCGCATTCACGTGAACCGCTCCCTGCCTGCCGACGCCTTGCCCACCGCCCCCGCATCAGTGCACAATCCAGCGCCGCTCGCGCTGGGTCTCGGCTGCCGCAGTGGCGTGACGCTCGCGCAGGTGGAGGCGACCGTGCATGCGGCGCTCGGCGCCTGGCCGCTCGCACGCGTGAAGACCGTTGCCACGCTCGACGCGAAAGCAGCAGAACCCGCCCTGCTCGCGTTCTGCGCCAGGCATGCGCTGCCGTTGCAGGCCTTCGCACGCGAAAACGTGAACGCCATGGGCATGCAGTCCGGGGCAAGCGTTGCGGCACATGCGCGCTTTGGCGTGCAGGGCGTATGCGAGCCGTGTGCACAGCTCGCCGCACTTGGAGGCCCGCTCGTGCGCGGCAAGCTCGCGCTCGACGGCGTGACTGTCGCGATCGCGGCTTTCGCCGAGGCGTCACAGGCAGACGCGCAAACCGCCGCACAAGCCCCCACATAAATCAAACACGCGGCAGGCGCGCACAGTAACGCACCCCAGCGCGCCGCAATCGAAACAACATTCCCGGCCCTGCCCGCAAGAAGAACCGCGACGAAGGCCGCAACACAGGACACACCCGCAACGATGAAAACCGATCCCGAGTCCCACCAACGCATGACCGAGCGCCGCCGCGAAGGCCACGAAAAGAAGCAGGCCGCCGCGACGCACGAAAAGGGTCTGCTCATCGTCAACACCGGTAACGGCAAGGGCAAGAGCACGGCCGCGTTCGGCATGGCCGTGCGCGTGCTGGGTCACGGCATGAAGCTCGGTGTGGTGCAGTTCATCAAGGGTGCGCTGCATACGTCCGAGCGCGACTTTCTCGGCAGCGTCGCGCACTGCGACTTCATCACGATGGGCGATGGCTACACCTGGAACACACAGGACCGCGACGCCGACATCGCCACGGCGCGCAAGGGCTGGAACGCCGCGAAGCGCATGATCGAGAGCGGCGAATACGGCATGGTGATCCTCGACGAGCTCAACACGGTGCTCAAGTACGAGTATCTGCCGCTCGACGAAGTGCTCGGCGTGCTCACCGCGCGCGGCGCCATGCAGCACGTCGTGGTCACGGGCCGTCACGCCCCCGATGCGCTGATCGAAGCCGCCGACCTCGTCACCGAAATGCGGATCGTGAAGCATCCGTACCGCGAGCAAGGCGTGAAGGCGCAAAAGGGCGTGGAGTTCTGACGCGATGGCAGCGATCGCAGCAACGGCAGCCGCGCTCGCCTGCCCCGCGCTGTTCATCAGCGCGCCGGCATCGGGCCAGGGCAAGACCACGCTGACCGCCGGCCTCGCGCGCCTGCACCGGCGCATGGGGCGGCGCGTGCGCGTGTTCAAGACCGGCCCGGACTTTCTCGATCCGATGATTCTCGAGCGCGCGAGCGGCGCACCCGTGATGTCGCTCGACTTGTGGATGGTGGGCGAAGCGGGCTGCCGCGCATTGCTCGCGCAGGCCGCGGCGCAAGCGGATCTCATCCTGATCGAAGGCGTCATGGGCCTGTTCGACGGCACGCCCAGCAGCGCCGATCTCGCCGCGAAATTCGGCGTGCCGGTGGCGGCCGCGATTGGCGCGAACTCGATGGCGCAGACCTTTGGCGCGATCGCGTTCGGGCTCGCGCGCTATCGCGCCGACGTGCCGTTTCATGGCGTGCTCGCCAACCGCGTGGGCTCGCCGCGCCATGCGCAAATGTTGCAGGAAGGGCTGCCCGCCGATATCCGCTGGCTCGGCCACGTCGCGAGCGACGCGGCGTTTTCGCTGCCGGACCGGCATCTCGGCCTGCATCAGGCCAGCGAGATCGACGATCTCGATGCGCGCATCGAACGCGCCGCCGACGCCCTCGCGCAAACCGCGCTCGCGCAATTGCCGCCAGCGGTCGAGTTTCAGGCGAGCGATGCGGATGCCCTCGCGAGCGTGCCTCGCCTGCTCGACGGCATGCACATCGCAATCGCGCGCGATGCCGCGTTCTCGTTCATCTACCCGGCGAATCTCGCGCTGCTCGAAGCGCTGGGCGCGCGCGTGAGCTTTTTCTCGCCGCTTGCCGACGAACCCGCGCCCACAGCGGCGCACGCCATCTACCTGCCCGGCGGCTATCCCGAGCTACACGCGGCCACGCTCGCGCGCAACACGCGCAGCGCAGGTTCGTTGCGCGCGCACGCAATTGCGGGGCGCTCACTCGTGGCCGAATGCGGCGGCATGCTGTATCTGCTCGATGCGCTCACCGGCGTCGAGGGCACGCGCACGCCGATGCTCGGCCTCTTGCCCGGCGAGGCCGTCATGCAAAAGCGCTTTGCGGCGCTCGGCATGCAGCGGCTCGACGGCACGCACGGCATGCTCACCGGCCACACGTTCCATTATTCGCGCATGAGCACGCCGCTCGCGCCCGCGCTGCGCGCGCGCCATGCGCAAACGGGCGCGGACGGCGAGCCGCTCTATCGGCACGGCTCGATTGTCGCGACCTACATGCACGCCTACTGGCCTTCCAACCCGGCCTTCACGGCCGCACTCTTCCATGGCACAGCCTTTTGACGAAGCCGACCGCGCCGCGGTCTACCGCGCGATCCACGAACGGCGCGACATGCGGCACTTCACGCCCGGCCCTGTCGATGCCGCGGTGATGGCGCGCCTGCTGGACGCCGCCCATCACGCGCCGAGCGTGGGCTACATGCAGCCGTGGCGCATCGTGCGCATCACCGACACGGCGCTGCGCGAGCAGTTGCACGAGACCGTCGAGCGCGAACGCCTTGCCACCGCCGACGCGCTCGGCAAGCGCCGCGACGAGTTCATGAAGCTCAAGGTGGAAGGCATGCGCGAATGCGGCGAGTTGCTCGTCGTCGCGCTGATGGACCGCCGCGAGAAACACCTCTTCGGCCGCCGCACCTTGCCGGAGATGGACCTTGCCTCGGTGGCGTGCGCGATCCAGAACATGTGGCTCGCGGCGCGCGCAGAAGGGCTCGGCATGGGCTGGGTGTCGATCTTCGACGTGGATGACGTGCGCACGCTGCTGCGCATGCCGGCCGGCGCGAAGCCCGTGGCGATCCTCTGCGTGGGCCATGTCGCCGAGTTCTATCCGAAGCCGATGCTCGAGATCGAGCATTGGGCAGAGCGCCGGGCACTCGGCGAATGCGTGTACGAAAATCGTTGGCCGGACCTGCAGGCCGAAGACGCGCCGCAAGGCGGGAACGCGGGCACGGATGGCCAATAGCCCGGCATGCCTGACCAGGCCATGCCGGGCGCGCCTCGAGGTCAGGCGCCGAAAGTGACCGCCTCGATATTGTTGCCGTCGGGGTCGATGAGAAAGGCGCCGTAATAGTCGGGACTGTAATCGAGCCGCAGGCCAGGGGCGCCGTTATCCACACCGCCCGCCTCGATGCCGGCAGCGTAAAAGCGATCGACCTCGGCGCGGCTCGCCGCAGCGAACGCCACGTGCGCGCCGCGCGGCTTGTCGGTGTTGCTGACCGGCACGGTGTGAAGCCAGAATTTCGGTGTGCCAGGCTTGCCGATGCCGACGTCGTCGCCATAACGCACGCAGACGCCATAACCGAGCGGCGCCAGAGCCGCCTCGTAAAACCGTAAGCTGCGTGCAAGATCGTGCACGCGCAGACCCACGTGGTCGTACATGTCTGTCTCCCGTCCCATGCAAAGGGCGTCGCCTGCGGGCAACCGTTGCCGCAGCACGTGGAGATCAGCTTAGTACACGACGCCGGCACCCGGCTTGGGGAAAATTGCCCACACCCGCCCATAGCCAAGCCGGCCAGGGCGTCATTGCGCGAGCGGCGTAACGGAGATCACGTCGGGCATGGCGGGCGCGCCGGCCTGGCCGGCAGCGGGCGCCGCCTCCTTCAGCTTCACGCGCCATTGCGGTGCGCCCGCGTACGGCAGCCGCGCGAGCGCGCCGGCTACGAGGTACGGGAGGGCCTGCTGTGCGTCGGCGTTGCGGTCGCGTTTCTCGGCGCTCACCTTGTAGGCTTCGTGGCCGTCCGGCAGCGCGAAGAAGCGCAACGTGAGCGTATGCACATAGCGCTGGCCGAACCACGGAAACGCCGGCCCTTCGGACGGCACGCAGCCGCCCGCGCAATTGGCCGAATTGCCGGTTGCGACCGTGACGTCGGCGGGCCGCGAGGCCCACGATGCGGAAACGAGGTAGCGCGCCTTCGCGGACGTGTCTTCCTGGAAGCCGCGCTGCGCGAGGCCGGCGCGCAGCAGCCGCTCGTAAGGCAGCGGCTCGGCAGCGTCGGCCTGCGCGGGCGTGCGCGCGAGCTGATACGTCGCGCCTGCCGCGTCCGTTGCGCTCAGCTCGCCGCTGGCCCGCACGTCGGCGCTCGCGCCTGCGCAGCCGGCGAGCGCGCCCAGCATCGACAAGGTGCAGATCGTCATCAGGACTTTCACGGGGAACTCCATCGGAATCATTGCCAGCCACTTCTGGCGCCATTTGACAGGATCAGACAGGATCAAGCGGAGTCCAGCGGGCTCCAGCGACGGCCAGTGCAATCGATGCGCCGCGAAGTGGCGGCGCGCACGCTAACGGTGCCCTCAGGCCGCGGCATCGAGCGCCGGCAACGACATCGTCACCGTCGTGCCCTGGTCCGGCGCGCTCTCCACATGGACTTCGCCGCCGTGACGCGTCACGACCGTCTTCACGAACGCCATGCCGAGCCCCGCGCCGCTCACTTCAGGCCGCTGGCCCGCATGAAAGCGGCGGAACGGCTGGAACAGCTTGTTTTGATCTTCGAGCGGAATACCATAGCCCTCGTCGCGAATCGAGCAGATCACGCGCGGCGTCCGGTCATCCGCGACTGCGATACTACAGACAATTCTCGTTTCCGGTGGACTGTATTTCACGGCGTTGTTCAGAATATTGACCAGCGCGCGCGTCATGAGCGAGCGGTCGGCGTTGATCCACCCCATCTGCTCGCCCTCGAAGGCGGTCTCGATCTGGATGTGCTTGGCGCTCGCCTGCGGCCAGACTTCGTCGCTGGCGTCGATGGCAAGCTCCGTGAGGCTGGTCGGCTCCAGCGCGTACACCTGCGATTCCGCGCGTGCAAGCTGCACGAAGTCGTCGGCGAGCGTGAGCGAACGGCGCGCGTAGCGTTCGATGCGGTCCATCACCTCGCGCACCGGGGCGGCTTCGAGCGTGCCGCGCTCGCGCTCGGTCTCGACGAGCGCCACGATCGAAGCCTGCGGCGAGCGCATGTCGTGCGACAACAGACGCAACGCGTGCTCGCGCTGGCGCTCGGCATCGTGCAGCGCGGTCACGTCGACGAGGCCCGCGATCCAGCCCACCGCCTGCCCTTGCGCGTTCGTGCAACTCGCGTAGCGCAGCAGGTAGTCGCTGCCGTCGCGCGCGCGCACTTCCACGCCCCGCTCCATGAGCTGCGCGTACTCGCCGCGCCCGGGATCGAGCGGCGCGGGCCAATGCGCGGATGCGAAAGCCAGCGTCTCGGGATTGGGGTCGATCGGCTTGACGAGCGCGAGATCGCCGAACACCTCCTGCATCGCGCGGCCCTCGGCGGCGCTCACGTTCAGGTGTGCGAAGTATGCGCGCGCCGCGTGGTTGGCGATCAGCACCACGCCGCGCAGGTCGGCCACGACGAGTGGCTCCGGCACGGAGTCGAGGCTGTCCCACACGAAGCGCCGCATGTCCTGCAGGCGCTGCGCGGCCTGTGCCATCAGCGCCATCTGCTGGGCCAGCACGTCGCCGCCGAACTCGCGCGGCGGCGTGGGCGCTTCGGGCAGCAGGTAGGGCTCGTCGGCGAGCTGGCGCAGCTCCTTGCGCAGATACGCCATCGTCATTTCGAGGCGCCGCCAGCTCCAGAGCGGATAGACGAGCCCGAGCGCGACGATCGCCGGCACCGGCGCGAGCCAGATCCGCGCGTAATAGAGCAGCGCGGCGCTGCCGGCCAGCGAGAGCAGCGCGAGCAGCGGCAGCAGGAGCAGCGTGCGCAACGGCGAGAGCACGAGAAAGCCGGCCAGCAGCAGCGCGAGCGGCACCAGCGAGGCGAGCACCACGGTAAGCGGCGAGGCCGGCTGTATGGCCGTGCCCGCCAGCAGCGTATCGAGCACGAGCGCGTGGATGTAGACGCCGGGCATCGGTCCGAGCGTGCCTGAGAGCGGCGTGGCGAAACGGTCGAACAACCCCGACGCCGTCACGCCCACCAGCGCAACGCGACCCCGCAGCAGATCCGGCGGCACGCGCCCTTCGAGCACTTGTGCGAACGACACCTTGCGCCAGGTCTGCGTATTGGAGCCGAACGGCAGCAGGAAACGCGCTTCGCTATCGGGGCCATCCGCGTGCATGAGTTTCGCGTCGGCGGCAGCGGCCGTGGCGTTGCGCGCGCCAGCGAGATCGGGCAGCGCGACCTTGCCGTCGCGCACCGCGCGCCAGAGCGGCACCATCAACTGAGGCCAGCGTTGCTGCGCATCGCCTTCGAACATCGCCACGCTGCGCACGATGCCGTCACTGTCGACTTCGAGGTTGATGTGGCCGAGACCGGTGGCGGCCTGGGCCAGCGGCGCGACGGGCTCCACGACCTCGCGGCGGCCGTAGTCGGCTTCGTTGGCGGGCGAAAGCAGCACCGGCAAATACGAGGGACGCTCGCGCAGGGCCTCGCCAAAGCGCGTGTCGTCAGGCGAGGGCTCGGTGAAGAGCACGTCGTAGACCACCGCTGCCACACCCGCCTTCGCGAGGCGATCGACGAGCTGCGCGTGCAGGCTGCGCGGCCAGGGCCAGCGCCCCAGCGCGGCAACGCTCGCGTTGTCGATTTCGACGATCACGATGTCGGGCGAGACCGGCCGCTCGCGGGCGGCGAGAAAGCGGTCGTAGACCAGATGATCGGCGCTGAGCGTCCACTGCCACACCACGCTCAACAGGACGAGGGCGACACCCGCGCACGCGACGCCCACCCACTCGAACAGAAAGCGCCGCCCGACCGGGCGGCCGAGGCGGGAGCGGGGTCGCGCGCTCACGCTCATGCGCGGCGGCCTCACCAGTCGAGACGGAACGACTGTACGGGGCTCGCCTTCTGGAAGTAGCGGCCCCCTTCGAACTGCTCGGCAATCACCGTCCAGTAGTAGACGCCCTTGGGCAGATCGCTGACGACGGCCTCGCCGTCCGCGATGTCGGTGCGGTCCACGAGCGGCGCGCGCAGGTCCGACGACGTGGCGAGCACGAAGCGAAAACGCGTGCTGCCGGCACGGCGCTGGTCGACGAACCAGCGGAAGGCATAGTCGCGCGTGCCCTCGACGCGCCCGGCCGAGGCGCCCAGCGAAACGCGCCGGCGCTGGAACGCATAGGTCGACGGCATGCCTTCGAGGCCGTTCTCGTCGATAGCGGAAAAGCGCGCGAAATACGTGCCGTCCTCTAGCGCGCCCAACTCGATATGCGGCCCGTCCGAGCGCGCCTCGCCGATCAGATCGAGCAGGCCCGCGTCGCGGCCGACCTGCACGCGATAGCGGTGCGCACCCGTCACGGGCGCGAGATCGAATGCGACGGCTTCGTCGTCCTGAACCTTCGAAGGATTGCGCAGATCGGGCGCGTCGAGCAGCGCGACCGGGCCGCCCACCGCGCCGCCTGCCAGCGTGAGGCTGCCGTGGCGCGCCGCGACGAGCTGCGTGGAAGCGGCCAGCGGCATGCCCGGCGCGGGTGCGACCGACGCGACGGGGCCGTGCGGCGCCGCGTCCACGCCCACCGCGCCCTCGAGCACTTCGACGGCCGTCGAGCCCTTGTCGCCGTCGTAATTCACGCGAAAGCTCGTGCCGCGCACGCCCGCCACCACCGAAGGCGAGCGGATCTGAAAGCGGTCGTCCTTGCGGGTGGCGTGCGTGACCTCGGTGTTCACCTGGCCGCTGTGCAGATTGACCACGCGGTCGGTCGCGCCGGTGAGCGCGGTCTGGCGCAGCGTGGCGAGATCGAGCGAGGCACCCGGCGGGATGACGAGATGCGAGCCGTCGGCGAGCTCGAGCGTGGCGAAGCCGTTCTGGCCGGTCTGCACGCGATCGCCCTCGACGAGCGTCCCGCCGACGACGAGCGGCAGCAACGGCCCGTTGCCGAAGGCATGGCCCGCGGGGCCCGAAGTAGCGATCACGCGGGCGCTCAGGTGGTCCTGGCGCAGCAACGCGACCGGCACGCGCAGCGAGGTGCCCGGCTGCAGACGGCGCGGCGCGCTCACGCGGTTGACGCGCGCGAGCTGCGCCCAGTCCGCGGGATTGCGCAGATAGCGCGTGGCGATGTCGTAGAGCGAGTCGCCCGGACGCGTGACGTAAATGGCCATTTCGGCCGCCGGGCGATGCGGCTTGCGGGCTTCGGCGCGGCCGGCGGCAGGCAGCAGCCCCAATGCCAGCGCACAGGCAACCGCGCTGGCAAGCGGTGAACGCGCACGCGGCGCGCGCGGCAGGGTTGCCGGGCCGGCGTGACGAGCGGGGCCGGGCCAGGACAGCGCAACGGCAAGCGTCACGCGCCCGGGTGCGCCCGGGCGCGCCTGAGCCGGCCGCACCTGAGCCGGCCGCGCCGAATAAGCACCACTCACGCCGCGTCCCCCTCGATACGTTCGAGGCGATAGCCGTAGCCGTAGATCGGCGTGAGGCGATAGCCGTTCTCCGGGCGCAGGCCGAGCTTCGAGCGCAGCATGGAGACGTGCGTGTCCATGGTGCGCGACGGAATATCGTCGGACTGCTTCCAGATCACGTCGAGGATGTGCGCGCGCGAGAGCGGCCGGCTCAGGTGCTGGAACAGCAGCAGCGCAAGCTCGAACTCCTTTTGCGTGAGCGCCACCTGCTTGCCGCTGACCGACGCCTGACGCGACTTCAGATCGAACTCGTACTCGCCGAAGACTTCCTTTTGCGACGGCGCGTGCAGCTGATAGGCACGGCGCAGCAGCGAGCCCACGCGCGCGAGCAGGACCGGTGCGGAGACCGGCTTGACCACGTAGTCGTCGGCGCCGCTGTTGAGCATCAGCGCGATGTCGACTTCGCGGCTGCGGCTCGTCATGAACAGGACGGGCAAGCGCGTGGACAGGCTTTGGCGGACCCAGTGCAGGACTTCGTCGCCGGCCATGTCGGGCACGTTCCAGTCGAGCACGAGCAAGTCGAACGTCTGCCGCCGGAGCTGCTTGACGAGCTCGCCTCCCTTGGCGAACGCGTGACAGACGTGGCCAGCCGCCATCAGCGTCTGGCAGACGAAATCGGTCTGTGCCGGATCGTCATCGAGTACTGCAATTCTCATAATGTCCTGCACCCAGTGTCGTTATTCATCTTCCCGGGATGAGCCGGCCCTGCAACACCCGGCCTCCATCCCCAATCCCTTGCCGCGCGGCCCCTGCCACGCAACCAGGGCGCCACTCTCGCCGCGTCTTGAAATGAATGGGAGCACGCGGCGCAACGATGCGCCTGAAGAGATCGGGAACCAGTTTTCGCACATGGTAGTCGAAAATGCCCCCGACCGACCGTAGCCCGACCGACCGCAGCCCCACCGACTGCGAGCCCCACCGACCGCGAGCCGACCGAAACCGCCGCCCCCCAGCCGCCGGACCTCATCCGCGGCGGCGGATCTGCAAGTCGCCCCCTACGCCGTTCATGTCAGTCGTGACCACCGCACGTAAGTCCTCTACCGTGCCGTCCGCGTGCATCGCGTCGCCGGGCGCCGCCGGGTTGGCCTCGTGCCGCACGTCATGCGCCGCTGGCTCGACCCCTGGCTCCCCGGCGAGCAGAGCGGCCAGTTGAGCGCGTACGTGCTCCCACGCGGCGTGCGCGTAATCGGGCTGCGCCGCGGCGCGCGCCTGGGCGAGCACGAAGGTACGCAAGACTGTCGACGAGCACTGCGTCAACTTATCCGAACGGCCGAAGCGCGACTGGCGCAACGCCTCGCTCAGCCACGGCAGTTCGGCTTCGCACGAATCCGCGTACGCTTGCATGGCCGCGCGCGCGTGCCGGTCGCGGGCGAGATCGAGTTCGATGCGCTCGAGATCGCGGCTGCGGCCCGAACCGTTCAGCCGTGAGCCTGGCGGAAACCGCATGCTGCCGAAACGAAAAAACATGAAACCCCTCGTATAGCAGACAAGCTCCAGATCCGCCGGACTTGCACCGTGTGCGCCCGGCGGCGCGGCCCTGCTTGCGGCGCGAACGGCGCATGCATGAAGGCGTGGCCCAAGCCTGTTCTCACAACGACAGGCTCTGGTATGAAAAACGAGTGGCGATAGCCGCGGACTGCGCATCGCGTGGTCTCCGGCGTCCCTCCCCCCGGACTCGGACCGCCGGCGCAGGCGCCGCCGTACCGGCGCGTCACGCGCAGGCGGGCATCACCGCCCGACACCCGCCCGCAGACCGCAGCCGATCTCACACTATGGCGTTTCCCGCTGCCATCGCCACTCCTGGTACTTCCAGGCGCTGTTTGCCAGCGTTATCTGGCGGACTCGAGTCCGCTCTGACTTCCTCACTGCCGGCGCGTCGCCGTGTCCCGACTGCGCCGGCCCCCGTAGCCCAATCTCGTTGCCTGGCGTGCATGTGCCGCACGCCAGGTTCGATGCGGTCCATCCATCGACAGGCCGCGCCAACCTATTGTCGCTGCAAGCTCGCAAAGCTACTGTCAGGGATTGTTAAATTCATCGAGTGCGGCAGGCCCTCGCCGGATTTGGCCGCTCGCGGGCCTGCGCCGCGGGTGAGCACCCCGGCCGCGGGCGGCTCGAGGCCACCCGGAAACCGTGCGCTACGCCATCTGGGACGGGCTCTGATATTTGCAATGCACTCCTGATTAACTAGCCGATAAGCAGGAAAATTGGCATTGCGCGCGTGAACAAGGAGTAGCCGCACCCTGCTTCCCCCTGAAAAGGAGGAAGCAGGGGGACGCCCGTTGCAGGCGTCCTCGGCGTCACACGGAGGCGTCGCGCCTCAGTTCTGCTGCCGCTGGTCGCCGCGGCCGCCGCCCTGGCCAGACGAATGGCCGCCTTGTGGCGGCGCCTCGGGGCGGCCGCGCTCGGCAGGCGCCTCCGGCGGACGGCCTCCGCCAGGCGGCGGGCCGGGCGGACGATTGTACGTGGGCGCGGGTTGCTGTGCGGGCGGCCGGCTCATGTTGGGTTGCGGCATGGGCGGGCGCTGCATTTGCGCTGGCGGATGCGGCATCTCGGCCGGGGGGCGCTGGATCTGGGCGGGCGGGCCGCCGTTGTTCATTGGCGGACGGCCGGGTGGCGCTTCGTTGCCAGGCATTCGCCCGGGCTCAGGCGGACGGCCGGGTGGCGCTTCGTTGCCGGGCATGCGCCCGGGCTCAGGCGGACGGCCGGCGCCCGGCGGCGGAGCGCCGTTGATCGGCGGGCGTGGGCCGCCCATCTGGGGCGGCGGAGGCCGTCCCGGCCCTCCCGGCGGCCCGCCCTCATACCGTGGCGGCTCCGGCGGACGGCCGCGGCCCGGCGGCGGAACGTGCGCCCAACGATCGCGGTCGCCGTACCAGGGCCGATCGCGATAGAAGCTGCCCCAGTACGCGCCGACCGCAAACGTGACGATCGGCAGGCCGATGGCCGCGCCATAGCCGGTCAGCGGCACGTAGTCGCCTTGATACGGGTACACGAGATAGCCCGCATAGATCCAGCCACGCAGGCCGGGCAGCGCGACGTCACACCAGGAGTAGTCGCCCACGCAGCCCATCACCTCGACCGGCACGTTGGGTCCGAGCTCGGTCACGACCGGATAGGCGTCGGATGGCCCAGCAAACAGATCGACAGGCTCGCTCGTGTAAGCCTCGGTTTGCGCGTGCACGCCGGACGCCGCAAACGCCATCCCCGCAGCCACGCAGACCGTCGCAATCGGCAGGGCCAGCCCGCGCGGCGGCTTCGTTTGTCGGTTTGTCATGCTCCCCTCGATTCTTCTGTGATCGTGCAGAAGCATCCAGCATATTCCATTCCTGGATGCCGGAGCGTGCTGAAAACGATCGCCGAATCCCTGCGCAGGCGTCACGCGGCGCGCGTCTTGCGGCGCGCGGGCGCGCCGTGCTCCGGCGTTTCGACGGAGCGGATGGCGTTGTCGCGCGACGTGCTCATGCGCGTCTCGACGCATTTGAGCACGCGCGGCAGATCCTGCGCCGCGATCGCGCGGCGCAGCTCACGCCAGCCGCGAATCGACTGCGCAATGGCATCCGGATGCGCGGCGAACGCCATCCGGTTGTAGCGCAGCACGCGTAACGAAATGGATTTCAACATGTCCGAGAGCACCAGGTTGCTGCTCAGGTCGAAGACCGCGAAGTTCAGCAGGAAACCCTCGAGAACGTACGCATCGAGCGATTCGTTCATCGCCTGCTCGAGCGCCTTCACGTGCTCGTCGAACACCTTGCCGAGCTGCGCCGGCGATTCGGCCAGCAACTCCTCGATGAGCGCCGAGTACAGCAGCGTGCGCACCGCGAAGATATCGCGCAGCTCGCGCGCGTCCGGTTGCGTCACGATTGCGCCGCGCCGCGCTTCGACCGCGACCAGCCGGTCGCGCTCGAGAATGCGCAACGCCTCGCGCACCGGCGCACGGCTCACGTGCAGGATCTCGCCGATGTCGCTTTCCAGAAGACGCTTGCCCGCCTCGATGTGATTGAGCGTGATGGCTCCCGCGATGCGGGCGGCGATCTGCGCCGCCACGGGCATGGACGCACTCTCCCACTCCTTCCCCCGCAAGACAGCATCCTCCACCGCCAGCATCAGTTGGCCCCTCGGTTTGAGCAAGATACCGAGATCCGGGAGTTCCTGCGTTCGTTGTCTCGCCATGTCGGTGTTACCTGGTCGGGAAGGTTGCGCTCCAAGCCGTTCACTGCCTCGCGACGCATCGCAGCGGCGAGGCAAGAAGTATACCATTCGCTGCGCACTTCCCTATTTTTGTCGACATTATACGAGCCAAACAAAAGCGGCCCTCGCGAGGGCCGCTTCGTGCTGCGCAGTCTACGACTGCGTATCGCTGTACTCGACGTCATACAGTTGGCGCTTCGGCGCACGGGTGCGCTGCCGCGTCTCCCAGCCTTCGGCAAGCCCCACCTTCGCATTCGACGGGGGCAGCATCGCCTTGCCGCGCACGAGATCGGATGCGCGTTCCGCGAGCATGATGGTCGGCGCATTGAGGTTGCCGTTGGGCTCGGTCGGAAACACCGACGAGTCGATCACGCGCAAGCCCGTCATGCCGCGCACGCGCAATTCGGAATCGACCACGGCCATGTCGTCTTCGCCCATCCGGCACGAGCCGCACGGATGCATGGTGCTCTCCAGATTCGCGCGCACGAATGCGTCGATCTCGTCGTCGGTCTGCACGTCGGGGCCGGGTGCGAGCTCGGCGCCGCGGAAGCGGTCCATCGCCGGCTGCCCGATGATCTCGCGCGTGAGCCGCACGCAGCGCCGGAAACCCTCGCGGTCCTCTTCGCGGTCCAGATAGTTGAAGCGAATCTCGGGATGCACGTAAGGGTCCGCCGCCGTGAGCCGCACGTGGCCCCGGCTCTTGGGTTTGTTCGGCCCGGTCAGCACCATGAAGCCGTGCCCCTTGAACGGCTTGTCGCCGTCGTAGCGCATCGCGGCCGGCAGGAAATGGAACTGAATGTCGGGCCAGCGCAACCCCGCCTCGGAGCGGATGAAACCGCCCGCCTCGAAATGATTGCTCGCGCCGAGACCATCCTTGAACAGCAGCCAGCGCAAGCCGATCAGGAACTTGTGCCACGGATCCATGCGGCCGTTGAGCGTGACCGGCTCCTTGCAGCCGTACTGGATGTAGATCTCGGCGTGATCTTGCAGATTCATGCCGACGCCCGGCAGCGCGTGCTTGACCTCCACGCCCGCCTGACGCAATACCTCGGCAGGCCCGATGCCGGAGCGCTGCAGCAAATGCGGCGAGCCGATCGGCCCCGATGAAATCAGCACTTCGGCGCGGCAGCGCGCCGTGTGCGTGACGCCGCCCCGGTCGTAGACCACGCCGACCGCGCGCTTGCCCTCGACGATCACCTGCCGCGTCATCGCATTCGTGACCACATGCAGGTTGGGCCGGTTCATCGCCGGGCGCAGGTACGCGTTCGCGGTGGACCAGCGCACGCCGTCCTTCACCGTCATGTGCATTGCGCCGAAGCCTTCCTGCATGTGCCCGTTGCAGTCGTCCGTATGAATGTAGCCGGCCTGCACGCCCGCTTCGATCCATGCCCCGTACAACGGGTTCTTCATGTTGTTGCCGTTGTTCGTCGAGAGCGGCCCGTTCGATCCGCGATACTGGTCGCCGCCGAACTTGTAGTTTTCGGCGCGGCGGAAGTACGGCAGGCAGTTGCGGTAGCCCCAGCCGCGCGCACCCAGCTCCTCCCATTCGTCGAAGTCGTAAGCGTGGCCGCGAATGTAGACGAGCCCGTTGATCGACGACGATCCGCCCAGCACCTTGCCGCGCGGGCAGTGGAGCTGGCGTCCGTTCAGATGCGGCTCCGGCGCGGTCTGATACTTCCAGTTGAACTTGCGCGTGTTCATCGGCATCGAGAACGCGCTCGGCATCTGGATGATGATGCTGCGGTCGCTGCCGCCGTACTCGAGCACCAGCACGCTGACCGATGGATCCTCCGTGAGCCGGTTGGCCAGCACGCAGCCCGCCGATCCCGCGCCCACAATGATGTAGTCGTATTGCCCGCTTTCCATGATGAATTCCTGATTCGTTATCCTGACGATATGGCGTTCAGAAGCGCTGGTCGCCCGTGGTGTACTGAGGCATGGTCCTTTCGATCTGCGCGATGAGCGCCTCCTCGCGGCGAAGATCGAGCGAGCGGCTCAGCAGGTAATACGCGATGCCCGAGACGAACAGCCCGACGAGCCATGCGAGGTCCACGCTGCCCATCGCCCGCGCAAACGGGCCGACATAGACTTCGTTGGCGCCGTCGAAGATGCAGAAGAACGGGATCATCGCGGCAAACCCGATCGCGTACGACATCAGGCCGCGCGCGCCCCATGTGCCGTAGATGTTGTTGTGCGGCAGGAAGAAGTGCGGAATCGCATAACGGCCCTTGCGCACGAAGAAGTAGTCCGTGAGATTCACGGCGGTCCAGGGCACGAGGAAGTAGAGCATCACCACGAGATAGATGTTCAGGACCGAGAGCCCCTTGCCGGACGAATAAATGCTCAGTGCGATCCCAAGCTGAAGCAGCACGACGAAGAGGATCGCCAGCACGCGCACGCGGGCGGTGGGCTCGATCTTCCTGAACGAGTCGACGCCCGTGATGGCCGTGAGCTTGGCGCTGTAGATGTTCATCGCAATCACGGGCAGGAAGGCCACGATCGTGACGGCCACCACCACGCTCCCGAGGCGCGGCGACAAATCGCTGCCGACCTGGTTGAGTGCCACGAGCACGTCGGTGGCGTGCAGGTGATCGCCGAGCCAGCCGCCCACGGCGATCATCCAGGCGCCCGAGAGCGACGCCCCGAGGAACACCGCGGCGATCAGCCGGCCGCTCGGCGTATTCTTCGGCAGATAGCGCGAATAGTCCGACACATAGGGCGCGTAAGCGATGTTGTAGCTTGCGGCAGCGGCGAACTGCGTGATGAACCCGGTCCAGCAGAAGCCGAGCGGCGCGGGCGGCGGCGTGCCGGGGGCGGCCGCCGGCAGCGGCAGATCGGGCACCCAGTGCATGAGCACCGCCAGCGTGACGATGCCGTACAGCGGCAGCGACAGATACAACGCCCACTTGAAGCTGCGGTGCATCCAGTCGTGGCCGAGAATGGCGAGCACCGCAGCGGGCACGGTCACAACCAGCGCCACCTTGAGCGGGTCCCAGCCAAACAGCGCCTTGAGGCCCTGCATCATCAGCACGAGATTGACGATATTGAAACCCGCGAACACGAACAGCGTCGCAAGCAGCACGAGCACCACGCCGCGATAGCCGAACTGCGCGCGCGACTGGATCATCTGCGGCAGGCCCAGATGCGGGCCCTGCGAGCCGTGAAACGCCATGAACAAGGTGCCGAACATGATGCCGAGCGTGCCGGCTATCGTCGTCCAGAGCGCGTTCAGCCCTACGCTCGGCCCAACGAAGCCGATGGTCATCGTGAAGAACGTGAAGTTGCCGAGAAACCAGAATGGCCCTTGATGCGAGAGCCGGTCGGTGCGCTCGCTCTCCGGAATGAAGTCGATCGAATGTCCCTCGATCGCGCCGTGCTCGCCTATGGCGGCGCTGGGTGCTGCAATCCGTGCCGCGACTCTTTCGTTTGCTTCCATCGTGTGCCCCATGTCGTAATGGACGATGCTGTGTAAAGACAGGACGCCCGGAGCGCGGCCCGCGAGAGCAGGCCGGTCCGCCGCGTATCGAAGACTTGATGCCGACGCGGTGCTACGCGTCGTTCAGCGTGATCCAGACGGCTTTGGTCTCCATCAGGGAATCGAGTTGCTCCGCGCCGAGGTCCTTGCCGAAGCCCGATGCCTTGAAGCCGCCGAACGGCATGGCCGGATCGATCGTGCTGTGTGCGTTCACGTAGACGCTGCCGGCGCGCAGCTTCGGCACCAGTGCATGCACGCGGTTCAGGTCGCGCGAATAGATCGCGGCGGCGAGGCCATAGGGCGTGTCGTTGGCGAGCGCGACGGCCTCGCCCAGGTCGTCGAATGGCGCGCTCACGAGCACGGGGCCGAAGATCTCCTCCTTCACGATGCGCATGTCCGGGCGGCAATGCGCGAAGATCGTCGGTTGAACGAAGTATCCCGATCCTTCCACGTTGCGGCCGCCATACACCAGCTCCGCGCCTTCGCGGCGGCCCGCCTCGATGTACGACGTGACGCGCGCCTTCTGCTGCGCCGAGACGAGCGGGCTGATGAAGCAGTCGCGATCGAGGCCAGGCGCGATCTTCAGCGTGCGGGTGTAGTCGATCAGCGCGGCGAGGAAGCGCTCGTGCACGCAGCGCTGCACGTAGAGGCGGCTGCCTGCGTCGCACACCTGCCCCGAGTTGAAGAACATGCCGTTCGCGACCGCGCGCGCGGCGGCCTCGATGTCCGCATCATCGAGCACGAGCACCGGCGACTTGCCGCCCAGCTCGAGCGTGACGCGCTTGACGCCGTCGACCGCCGCGCTGCCGACCTCGCGCCCCACTGCCGTGGAGCCCGTGAACGTCACTTTGTCGAGGCCTGGGTGGCGCGCCATGGCTGCGCCGATCACGTTGCCTCGCCCGGTCACGACGTTCACCACGCCGTCGGGAATGCCGGCCTCCTGCACGAGCTGGGCAAAGCGCAGCGTCGACAGCGAAGTCAGCTCCGCGGGCTTGATCACCGTCGTGCAGCCCACCGCGAGCGCGGCGGCCAGCTTCCACGCCATCGTCTGCAGCGGGAAATTCCACGGCACGATGATCCCGACCACGCCCACCGGCTCCTTGCGCGTATAGGCGAGATAGTTGCCGGGTAACGAAGGCTCCACGGTGCGCCCATGCAGCTTGGAAGCCCAGCCCGCGAAATAGCGGAACGTATCGACGGTTCCCTGGATATCCACGTCGCGCGCATTCGCCACCGATTTGCCGACGTCGATCGACTCGATCTCGGCGAGTTCGTCCGCGTGCGTTTCGATCAGATCGGCGAGTCGGTGCAGCAGGCGCTCGCGCTCGAGTGGCTTCAGGCGCCGCCACGCGCCGCCGTCGAACTGCGCGCGCGCCGCCGCGACCGCACGATCGAGGTCGCCGGCCGTGGCGAGCGGAATCTGCGTGATGACGCCCTCCGTGGACGGCTCGACCACGTCGAGCATCTCGCCCTCGCCGCCCGGCACGAACGCGCCAGCGATGAACATGCGTTGCGGCTGATCGAGAAAGCGCCGCGTTGCTTCGCGCACGCCGAACTGCTCCAGATAGTTTCGTACGATGGAATCCAACGTTGTCTCCTGATCGCGCGCGGCGTAGTGCGTCCACACCGCGCGTGTTGATGTTGTGTGCCGTTGTCTGCGGCGATGCCTCAAAGCATCAGCGCATCAATGCATCAGCGCCGATGCTGGCTGCGTGCGTGAAAGATGAAGCCGATCGAGTTCAACAGCAGTTGTGCCGCGAGAATGGGCGTGACTCCCGCCGGATCGTATGCCGGGGCCACCTCCACGAGGTCCATGCCCACGACGTTGCCGTGGCTGCGGCGCGCGAGTCCCTGGATGATTTCGAGCACCTCGTAGTAAGTAAAGCCGCCATGGCTCGGCGTGCCCGTGCCCGGCGCGATGGACGGATCGAAGCCGTCGATGTCGATCGTGATGTAGTAAGCACGGCCTTCGGGAATCCTTGCGAGCACGCCCTCGGCACCGAGCCGGCGCACGTCGCGCACGGAGAGAATGTCGGAGCCCGCCGCGCGCGCGGCGTCGTAGTCGCTGCGGTTCGATGACGAGACGTTGCGGATCCCGAGCTGCGTCATGCCGGTGATGTGCTCCATTTCCGAAGCGCGGCGCAGCGGATTGCCGTGCCCATAGCGCACGCCATGGCGTTCGTCGACGAAATCCAGATGCGCGTCGAAGTGCACGATGTGAATGGGCCCACGACCCTCGAACGCCTGGATCACAGGGGCGTGAATCGAATGATCGCCGCCGAGCGTCACGGGCATCGCGCCATTCGCGAGGATCTTGCGCACCGCGCTTTCGATGTTGGCGTTGCTCGCCGCCATGTCGGTGTGAACGATGTCAGCGTCGCCCACGTCCACCATGCGCACCTGGTCGCGCGTCAGATAGAGCGCGTCGTCTTCGTGATCGTAGGCGCCTGCGTGGCCGAACGAAAACAGCGTGGACGCTTCGCGGATGCTGCGCGGCCCGAAGCGCGCGCCCGAGCGCCATTGCGTGCCCATGTCGTTGGGCGCGCCGAGGATCGCCACATCGGCGTCGATGCGATCCCAGTCGAGGCAGACCGGCGATTTCGCGAACGTGCAATGTCCCACGAACGGCAAATCCAGCCGCCCGCTTTCGTATGTGTTGCCCGGCATGAGTGTCTCCGTGTGTGATCCGCTGGGTCATCCAGTCAGGAATCGGTGAACGACCCGGTTTATGTCGGGCCGCCGCTTTGAGACACTATGTGGGTATTATTTTTGACCAAAAATCCCGGGATTCAGATATTCATATCGGAATTCCCGAAGCAAGCGATCATGGAGAACGCGGGCAATGATGCAACTGCAGGACGTGGATCTCAAGCTACTCAGGGTTTTCATGCATGTCGTGCGATGCGGCGGCTTTTCAGCGGCCCAGGCAACCCTGAACGTGAGCCAGTCGACCATCAGCGAGCAGATGACCACGCTCGAAACACGCCTTGGCCTCAAGCTGTGCGAGCGCGGCCGCGGCGGCTTCCGCCTGACCGAGCACGGCCTCGCGACGTACGAGGCCGCCCAGCGCCTGCAAGTCGCCGTGGAGGCGTTCTGCATGGACACGGACGCGCTGAAGCAACATATCGCCGGCAGACTCTATCTGGGCATCATCGATAACACGGTGACGGACACCGCTTCGCCGCTGCCGCGCGCCTTGCAAAAGTTCGTTTCGCGCGGCGACGACGTGCATGTCGATGTCTACATCGGCACGCCGGCGGAGCTCGAGGAGCGCGTGCTGGACGGCAGGCTCCATGTGGCGATGGGGCACTTCCCGATCCACGTGCCGGGCCTCACCTACACCGAGCTTTATCTCGAGCCCGACGGTCTCTATTGCGGCAAAGGAAACCCCCTGTTCGTGGGGGCACGGGAAGGCGGCGTTCAGACCGAAGCCATCGCCGCGAGCCGCATCGCGGCGCGCGGCTACCTGCAGCAGCACGATCTGAAGATGCTCAGTGCGAGCAAGGCCGCGGCGACGGTCGACAACGTCGAGGCGCAGGCGATCCTGATCCTCTCAGGCGCGTACATCGGATTCCTGCCCAACCACTATGCGGCGCGTTGGGTGGAACGCGACGACATGCGGCGGATCGGCCCCGAGCAGTTCGGCATGCACTCGCCCTTTTGCGCCGTGACGCGTCGGGCCTCCGCTGTGCCGTCGATCCTGCAGGCGTTCATGGTCGACCTGCAGGAGGTCTGGCTCAATGACCGTTCGAGCCAACACGAGGGCGTGACCAAGCCCGTGCGCCGCAAGTAGCCGCGGCGCGCCGCATGCTCAGGCTGTCGCGAGGCGAACGCCCTGAGCACTGCCGGCCATGCCCTCGATCAGCGCGGCGACGTTCTCCGCCGTTGCGGCCGACAAGGTCCAGCCCAGATGCCCGTGCCCCGTGTTGTAGAACACGCCCGGCATGCGCCCCCTGCCGACTTTCGGCAACATGCTCGGCAACATGGGCCGCAGGCCCGCCCACGGAATCACGCGCGACGTGTCGACCTCCGGGAACAGGCGGCGGGTCCATTCGACGAGCGGCGCGACGCGGTCCGCGCGAATGTCGCGGTTGAAGCCGTTGATCTCGGCCGTGCCGGCCACGCGGAACCGGTCGGCACCGAGCCGGCTCGTGACGATCTTGGCGCTCTCGTCGAGCAAGCTGACCCATGGCGCCGCACGCTGGCTCTTTTCGTCGTCGAGACATACGGTGATCGAATAGCCCTTCACCGGATAGACGTTCACGTGGTCGCCGAGCATCGACGCGAATGCGCGGCTGCCTACGCCGGCACAGACGACGATACGATCAAACGTTTCGTCATGCGAAACATCCTGATTCGACGTGGAGAGCGTGAAAGTCCCGCTTGGGTCGCGCCGGATTGCGGCGATCTGCGTGTCGTAGTGGAATTCGACGCCGTGCCGCACGCAGGCTTGCGCGAGGCCGCGCGTGAACTTGTGGATGTCGCCGGTCGAATCGGAGGGCGTGAAAAAGCCGCCGTAAAACGCGCCCTCGAGGGTCGGCTCGATTTCCCGGATCTCGGCCAATGTCACGGCCCGCCGGTCGAGCCCGCCTTCGGTCAAGATGGCATTGACCTTCGAGGCCGTGTCGAAGCTCTTGCGGTCCTTGTAGATGTGCAGGATGCCGCGCCGCTCCAGATCGAACTCGATGCCCTCGTTGCGCGCCGTCTCGAACAGGTGCTCGCGGGCCGCGATCGCGAGGCGCACGGTTTCGAGCGTGTTCGCGCGATAGTTCGGAATCTGCCGCAGGAACTCGGCCATCCACGAATATTTGTGCCAGCCGGGCAGCGGATTCACGAGCAGCGGCGCGTCGCGCGTGAGCATCCAGCGCAGGCCTTTGAGGACGGTGGCGGTGTTGTTCCAGACTTCGGCGTTGCACGCAGAGAGCTGGCCGCCGTTCGCAAACGACGTCTCCATCGCGCTATAGCGATGGCGTTCGAATACGGTAACGCGAAAACCGCGCTTTGCAAGGGCGTAAGCGGTCGTGACGCCGGTGATCCCGGCGCCAATGATGGCGATTCGTGACATGACATGGTCCAGATTAGATTGAGCACTGTCGTTTCCGACATCCGTGCCCCATCTGTCCATGTACCTGAGAGTTTCTTTCCGCGCCGGCGTCGAACGCGCCGGACGGAAATCTCCTTCGGTGGGCGCCTTCGCGCCGCTCTCCAGATGTGTTCTCGCTGCAGGGTCCTTGTGCCTGAGAGTTTCCGGGGCGGTTGCTCCGTCGGCGCCGTCACATGCATTCGCGGTGACAGTCTCTCCCGCTGCAGTTCATCGAACACTGCAAAGATAGCGGGCCGTTAATTTGGCTGCAAGCGATTTTTTCACCGTCGATGCATTCCCGGCGGCGGTGCCAGCGTGTGCAATCCGCGCGCGGCTTAGCGACCGCGCCGCCGGGCAGCCCCCGCACGGGTTGCCCGCGGACGCCGCCAGCAGGCTTTGCCAGCTTACTCGCGCGATTCACTGGCCTGCGGCGCGTACGACACGAAGACCTTGCGGCATGGCTCCACGACTTCCCAGGTGCCCTGAAAGCCCGGCGGGATGACGAACCGGTCGCCCGCGCGCAGCACCTTCTCCCCGCCATTCGCATCGCGCACCACGCAGACGCCGCTCAGCATTTCGCAGTACTCGGCTTCGTCGTATTCGACCGTCCACTGGCCGGGCGTGCTCTCCCAGAAGCCGCAGCTGAATTGCCCGCATGGGCTGAGGTACTGGTGCTTGAGCGTCTGCACGGGATTGCCTGCCAGCAGGAGTCCGCGTGGAACGCGGTATTGGGTGAGTTCCCCCTCATCCTTCATCAGGTCGACGATATGCGCAACGTTGAGCATCTTCATTCTCCAGTCTTGACCACATTCGAAATCTCGCGGCACGAGCACACGCCCTGCCGTTGCCGCACTCATAGTGCGTCCTGCATCGCGTGCCAGGTCATCGCCAGCGCGAGCATGGGCTTGCGCAGCAGCATCCCGCCCGGGAAGTCGCGATGCTGGATCTTGCCGAACAGATCGAAACGCGCCGCCTGCGCGTCGATCGCCTCGGCAATCAGCTTGCCTGCCAGCGCCGTGATGTTCACGCCGTGCCCGGAAAAGCCCTGGGCGAAATACACTTGCGGCTCGACGCGGCCGAAATGCGGTGCACGGTTCATCGTCGCGTCGATGAGCCCTCCCCATGCATAGTCGATCTTCACGTCCGCAAGCTGCGGGAACGTCCTCAGCATGTCGCGCCGCATGGACTCGCCGAGACTCGCCGGCACGCGCGTCGAACTGCTGGCCCTGCCGCCCCACAGCAGCCGCCCGTCGTGGGACAGCCGAAAGTATTCGAGAGCGTGATTGCAGTCGCAAATCGCGGCGTTGGCCGGCATCAACGCGCGCGAGCGCGCCTCCCCGAGCGGCTCGGTCGCAATCACGTAGGTCGCCACCGGCATGATCTTGCGCGCCACGGCGGGCGCGAGACGCCCGAGCCAGGCATTGCAGGCGAGCACGACGTAGCGCGCTTCGACCTGTCCGTTGCCGCATTGCACCTCGTGCCCCGCCGCGGTCTTGCGCATCGACAGCGCGCAGGTGTCCTCATAGATCGCGACGCCCGCCTCGCTCGCCGCGCGCGCGAGGCCCAAGGCGTAGTTCAGCGGATGCAGGTGGCCGCTGTCCTCGTGATAGAGGCCGCCCACGTAGCGTTGCGAATCGACATAGTCGCGCAGCTGCGCGGCCTCGACATACCGGTAGCCGCGATAGCCGAAGCGCGACGCCGCCTCGTCGCGCCAGGCCTGCAGCGCGTCGGCGTGGCGTGGCTTGTTGGCCGCGCTCAGATAGCCGAATGTGAGGTCGCAGTCGATGCGGTGCTTCTCGATCTGCTTGCGGACGATATCGACGGATTCGAGCCCCATGTCCCAGATCCGTCGTACGTCTTCAGGGGGCATGTATTGGGCGAAGGTGTCGATATCGCACGAATAGCCCCCAATCAACTGCCCGCCGTTGCGCCCGCTCGCGCCCCAGCCCAACTTCGACGCTTCGATCAGCGCGACCGAATAGCCACGCGCGGCCAGATTGAGCGCCGTGGAGAGGCCCGTGAACCCGCCGCCGACCACGCAAACATCGGCGCGCACATGGCCGGCAAGCGGCGCGTGATGCCTTACGTCATTGGCGCTGGCCGCGTAATACGAGGGCACGTGTGTTTGATTCGTGAATTTGAGCATAAGCCGTCGATTGCGGCGGACAGCTTCATGCCCCGGAAGCGGGCACGAACCCATCCGCACAGAATTAGAACGAGTAGATGAATTGCGTGGCCAGCAGGTCGTTCGACTTCGCATACGAGCCGTCGTTGCGCAGGAACACCCGGTTGTTCGACCAGTCGTGCCGGTATTCGACCTTGACGGTGATTTTCTGCGTCGGGAAGAACAGCAGGTCCAGCGCGATATCCTGGCGAACCGCGCCCTTGCACTCGAAGCCGAACCCGCCGTTCGCTTTCGAGTTCGCCAGGCAGTCGGCGTCGATGCCGAAGCCGTTATACGGATCCATGCCGTTGCCGTTGAGCGCCAGGCCGCCACCACCGCCGCCGTTCTTGCTGTCCACGAGCAGGTCGTAGCGCGCCGTCACGCCCATGTGGCCGATGAGCGGCACGTTGAACTTGCGGTGCGCGAGCAGCGAGAGTCCGTACCATTGCGCGAGGCCGCCATTGAATGCCGCGTGCTCCTGCTGGCCGTAGTCGAATTCGGCGTTGTACTGCACGTCGGCGAGCGTGTAGGTGGCATCGGCTTCGGTGAAGAAGAACGTGCCGTACGCGCTCGGCGCCTGACCGCCCCACCCGTAGGCCGTCGTGCCCGTTGCGGGATCGAAGCCGCCCGGCAGGGTCTGGCGGCCGATCGTGAACGAGCCGCCTACGTCGAGCGCACTGCCGTGCAGATAATCGACGCGCGCGCTGAACGCCGGCACCTTGTTGCTGGTCGTGATGGGGTCTCCCAGCGCGTTGACGCCGGTCTGCGTGACTGATCCCGCCGTGCGGAACTGCTCGTTGGCGAGCAGGAACTTCCACGCCCACTGGTCGCCCGTGTAGTTGATGCCCGCGCCGATGGAGCTGCCCGGATCGGAGAAGTCGAACAGCATGTTGTGCGTGAGCGTCAGCATCAGATTGGACTGCTGCACTTCATAGCCTGCCAGACCCGGCATCAGGCCAGCCACCACCGCCACCTTGGTGTTCAGGGGGACGGTCGCAAAAGCCGTATTGAGAATATTGAGTCCGCTGTCGCTGTGCTCGTTCATCATGAAGATGCCCGCCCCGCGGTTGGGCATCAGCGACACCTCCGCCGAGGGCGCCGTCGGGCCAACCCCGAAGGTCTTCTTGATGTCGAGGTACAGGTCGCCGATCGTGCTGTTGTAGTACTGGTACGCATCCTCGTGATTGGCGAACAGAAATGAGGACGTGCCCGCCGCCCGGTTAAAGACATAGGCGGGGTCGATATAGCCCGTGATGGACAGACCCGCAATGGGCCCGGTGCTGGCAGCCTCGGTCAGCGAATCGACCTTCAGTTGCTGACTCGCGATCTGCTGCTTCATGGCGTCCACATCGTCGTTGGTCAGCTTCGCGGGTTGCGTGCCATAGTCCGGCGACGAAACATTGACAGCCGGCGCGGCAGCAGGCGCAGGCTGCACCTTTGCCTGCTGCCCCTTTGCTTGCTGCCCCTTCGCTTGCTGCGTCTCTAGCGCCTGCTTGAGCGAGCTGACCTCCTTTTGCAACGCGTCCAGCTGGCTTTGCAACGCTTGCATCCGGTCGCTGGTCGGGCTCGCCATCGCGAGCCCAGGCAATACCCCGGCCACCAGCGCGCATATCAGTTTCTTCCTCATTTTTCACGTCCCCTTATTGTTCGCGAGCTTGCGAACGTTTTTCGTCAAACGATTCGTTGCGCGTCCTGCTGTCGGGCCGCACCCGGTCTCGCGGACGGCACGGCGACGCCCGTTCGCGCACCGCCCGCATCGAGCCGCTCGTCGGGCATCCGCGCCAGCGCCGTATTGCGGCGCTCGCGAGCGAGCATCACCCGGTTCACGACGATCACCCCGGCGGTCACGAGCACGATGAACAGCGTTGCGAGCGCATTCATTTCCGGATTCAGCCCAAGCCGTACGCGTGAGAACACGACGAGCGGCAGCGTGGTGTAACCGGGCCCGGAGAGGAAGGCGGAGAGAATGACGTCGTCCACCGATACCGTGAAGGACAGCAGCCATCCGGAGACAAGCGCCTGCGCGATGAGCGGCAGCGTAATCACACAGAACACCTTGAAAGGCTTCGCGCCCAGATCCTGCGCCGCCTCCTCGAGCGACTTGTCGAGCTCCCTCACACGCGACTGCACGATGACGGCCACGAAAGAAAGACAGAGCATCACGTGACCGATCCAGATCGTGAGCAGCCCGCGCCTGGCCGGCCAGCCGAACATCTGCTGCAAGGCGACAAAGAGCAGCAGCAACGAGATGCCCTGGATGACCTCGGGGATGACGAGCGGCGCGCTGATCATCCCGGCGTAAAGCGTGTAGCCGCGAAAGCGCCCCATGCGCGCGAGCACGAATCCCGCCCATGTGCCGATCACAACCGAGGCGCTCGCGCTCAGAAACGCAATCTTTAGCGAGAGCACTGCGGCGTTGAGCAGTTCGTCATCCTGAAGAAGTGCGCCGTACCACTTCGTCGAGAAGCCGCCCCAGACGGTCACGAGCTTCGACGCGTTGAACGAATACACGACGAGGCTGATGATCGGGATATAGAGAAACAGAAAGCCGATTGTGAGTACGGCCGTGGAAAGGAAACGACTGGATCTGATCATTGGCTGTCCTCCAGCTCCTTGACCTGGTGGTACTGGAGCACGGCCATCGGCACGAGCAGCAGCACCATGGTGACCGTCACGGCCAACGCCATCGGCCAGTCCATATTGCTGAAGAACTCGTCCCACATCACGTGGCCGATCATGAGCGTATTGGCGCCGCCATGACGACGTTTTCGATACGCACGAATGCGTCGTGCGGGGCGCACGCACCATGCCGCTGTTCGCCCTTGATGGGCCATTCGACAATGTTCTCTTGCATGGCTGTCTCTGCCGGATAGAACCGCAATCCACGGTTTTCGGAAAACACGCTCCCCCCGCCGCATGCATGGGCATGCGGGTCTGGTGCGCCGAAGCGCCATATATCGGGGGGAAAGGCGTTCAGGCCGGCGCCACAGCGAATGACGGCTCGCTGGACACCGTAAGCAACAAGCGTCGCGCTAGCCGCCAGACTTCAGTTGCAGCCACAGCCGGTTCTGCAGCCGTGCGATATCCGCGTTGCGGGGCATCGCCAGCGTCATCTTGTTCAAGGCGCTGTCCGGCACGTACACGTCCGGGTCCTGCGCGATGGCGGGCGTCACAAGACCTCGCGCGGGTTGATTGGCCGTCGGATAGAAAATCTCGTTTGTGATGGCCGCGTTGACTTTCGGATCCTCAATGTAGTTGATCCATTTCATGGCGGCTTCCGGATGCGGCGCATCCTTTGGCACCGCCATCACGTCGAACCAGACGAGACCGCCCTCCTTCGGGTTGACGTACTTGATTTCATAGGACTTCTTGGCATCCACGGCGTTGCGCCGCGCAATACCCACGTCGCCCGACCAGCCGAGTGCGACGCAGACGTCGTTATTGGTGAGGTCGTCGGGATAGCCAGCCGAGCTGAATTGCGTCACGTACGGGCGCATTTTCTTGAGCACTTCGTAGGCTGCCTGGTAGTCGCCCGGATTGTTGCTGTTGGGGTTGCGGCCCATGTACTGCAGGACCGCGGCGAACACGGCGTCCGGCGCGTCGAGCAGCGACACGCCGCAGCCTTTGAGCTTCGAGACATTCTCCGGTTCGAACAGCAACGCCCAGCTGTCGACCGGCGCGGTCTCGCCGAGCCGTTTGCGGATCGCCTGCACGTTGTAGGCGATGCCCGTCGTGCCCCACGCCCAGGGCACGCCATACTGATTGCCCGGGTCGACTTTTGCCATCATCTTCATGAGCGCGGGATCGAGATTGACGAGGTTCGGGATCTTCGACTTGTCAAGCTTCTGGTAGACGCCCGCCTGAATCTGCTGGGCGAGGTAGTTCGACGTCGGGACCACGATGTCGTAGGCCGAGCTGCCGGCGAGCAGCTTGGTCTGGAGCGTGTCGTCGCTGTCGTAGCTGTCGTACCGGACATGGATGCCGGTCTGCTTCTGGAAATTCGGGACGGTGTCCTTGGCGATGTACTCCGACCAGTTGTAGACATTGAGCTCGGTGTCGCCCGCACGAGCGGGCTGTGCCGCGGCAATGAGCACGCTCGTTAACACGGCCGGCGCGAAGGCGGCAACGGTACGGCGAGGAAAGCGGACACGCATGAGAAGTCTCCTGTTTGTAGTGATCGACGGCGCCGCGCGCGGCGCCCCTGGCGTTCAATCGAGATCGCCGTATACCGCCTCTGTTTCGAACAACGTCAATTCCATGCCGGCACCCGCCAACTCATGCGCAAGCAAGGCGCGGTTCGCGCAACCTGCGGATTTGCGTGCGGGATCTGCATTCGGGTACATGGAAGCGCCCTCGTCGCCGTTCAGTTCGTCAACCACTTTATCGACGCTGGCGGCATCCGTCTGTCCAGCAAAAGCGGGACAAGCGCGAACACGAGTGCAGGGCTTTTGCGGAGATTTCCGCGTAGGCAAGCAATATTGTTCGTGGTATCTGTACCGCCAACTCATTACAGAAGCGAGCGGATTGTGTTGAACGCGGCGAACCCTGTCCCCGACTTGCAGCTTGGCCAGTTTGCGCTCGTGACCGAGGTGCTCGGCGACGTCGCGCAGGCGGTGGGCTCGTCCCGGTTCATTCAGGTGCTATACGAAAGCGTGGTGCGGTTTGTCGATTGCGACGCCGTGCATCTGGATTACGAACGGGTTGCATCGGGGCAGCGCAGTGTGGGCTGGATCGGCAGCTTCGGCCGGGAGCGCGAGCTGGTCGCGCAGACGATGCGGCTCTATTACCAGAGCTATGCGAACGACGATGCAACGTACGACGGCATCGTCGCCGACGATGAAGTCCGGGTCCTGCAGATTTCCGCCCAGAAGGTCACGACCGAGCTCAGGCATCTCTTCTACGATATCGCGGACATTCACGACGAGTGCGTCGTAGGCGGGCTCGTAAACGGCACGAAATATTCGATGTCGATGGCCCGCGGGCGGCATCTGCCGTCGTTCTCGCTGAAGGAACTCAGCCTGTTCAAGCACCTCGCCCTCGTGATGCTGCCGCTCGCCGCCGCGCACCGCCGGCTCGCAGGTGCGCTGGCGCCCGACGACGCCGCAGCGGACACGACGGACAGAAATCTGCTGGCACAGTGGCTTCCACAGCTTCACGGCAAGCTCACGCCACGCGAAGCCCACGTATGCTCGTCGTTCATCAACGGCATGACGACACAGGCCATCGCGCAGTCGATGGGCGTGAAGGCATCGACGGTCAACACCTACGCGAAGCGCGCGTTCGAAAAGCTGGGCGTCGACACCCGGCGCCAACTGGTTGCGCTCGTGCTCAAGAGCGCGCCGCTCGACGCCGGCGATCCCGGCAGGTGTTGAACCCCACACCGCACGCATGACGCCGCCCGGGCCGGGCCATCAGGTCGTCAGGCAAGCAGGCGGCGAAGCCCGGGCGCGTGTTAGCGCCGCCCGGGCCACCAGCCTGACCACGCTCGCGCGGTCTAGCGCAGGCGCAGAATCGTCGATTTCAGCTCGGTGTATTTGTCAAGCGCGTGCAAGGACTTGTCTCGACCATTGCCGGACTGGCGGTAGCCGCCGAACGGGAAGTTCAGGTCGTCGCTGCCGTCGCTGTAGCAGTTGACCCAGACCGTGCCGGCACGCAAGCGCCTTGCCGCCTCGTGAGCCGTGGTGAGGTCCGCGGTCCAGACGGCAGCCGCGAGACCGTATTCCGTATCGTTGGCAATGCTTATGGCCTCGTCGAGGCTGTCGAACGCAATGACCGACAGCACTGGGCCAAAGATTTCCTCGCGCGCGATCCGCGCGTCCGGTTTCACTTCGAAGATGGTCGGCTCCACGTAAAAGCCACCAGTCTCTTCCCTGACCCGCGCCCCGCCGGCAACGAGCCGCCCTTCGCGGCGGCCCGCGTCGATATAGCCGAGCACGCGTTCGAGCTGAATGCGGTCGACAATCGCGCCCATCGTCACCGCAGGGTCGAGCGGATGGCCGGGCACATAGCGCCGCGCTGCCGCGATCACTTTCTCGACGAATGCGTCCTTGATATCGCGGTGCACGAGCAGGCGCGAGCCCGCCGTGCAGACTTCGCCCATGTTGAAGAAGATGGCATCGGCGGCCGCCTGGGCGGCACGTTCGAGATCGGGACAATCGGGCAGGACGATATTCGGCGATTTGCCGCCCAGTTCGAGCCACACGCGCTTGAGGTTGGACTGCGCGGCGCATTCCATGATCGCCCTGCCCGTTCGCGCCGAGCCCGTGAACGCAATGCAATCGACGTCACGATGGAGCGCGAGCAGCCTGCCCGGCTCGCCGCCGCCCGGCACGACGTTGAACACGCCGCGCGGCAAGCCGGCTTCATGGGCCAGTTGCGCCACGCGGATGGCCGTGAGCGGCGACTTCTCCGAAGGCTTGAGCACGACGCTGTTGCCCGCGGCGAGTGCCGGACCGAATTTCCACGCCGCCATGAGCAGCGGGAAATTCCACGGCACCACCGCTGCCACGACGCCAACCGGTTCGCGCGTCACGAGCCCGACCAGGTGATGATCGACCGGCGCAACCTCACCGCCGGTTTTGTCGATCGCCTCGGCATACCAATCGACACAGTGAGCGGCGGCCGGGATGTCGATCGCGGTCGTGTCGCCGATCGGCTTGCCCGAGTCGAGCGTTTCGAGCAGCGCGAGCTCCTCGAGATGCTCGCGCATGAGCGTGGCCCAGCGCAGCAGGATCGCCTTGCGTTGGCGGGGGCTCATCGCCGCCCAGCTTTGCGCCTCGAAAGCACGGCGCGCGGCGGCGACGGCGGCGTCAACGTCGGCCGCGCCGCAATCGGCCACCCGTGCCAACACGCGGCCGTCGATCGGGCTCTCGCAGGCAAACGTCTTGCCGTCATGGGCGTGGCGTAGCTCGCCATCGATGAAAGCGCGCCCTTCTATGGCGAGCGTAGCGGCTTTGTCTTGCCACCAGGCGAATGTCTTGCTCATCTATTGCTCCTCGGTGATTGCGCAGCATGCCGCTCGTCGCATCAGCCTCGTCGCGGCGGCAAAACGCGTTGCGCTCGGTTAGTTCCGCGAAGCGTACCTGGCGGAACTGGGAGCCGTAAGACGATATTTTTGGG
Source organism: Paraburkholderia silviterrae (assembly GCF_004353915.1). Lineage (GTDB taxonomy): Bacteria > Pseudomonadota > Gammaproteobacteria > Burkholderiales > Burkholderiaceae > Paraburkholderia > Paraburkholderia silviterrae. Next base: position 191,473 of record NZ_SMRP01000007.1, read on the forward strand.
GGGGAGACACCCAAGGGTTGTCTCCCTGTGTGGGCAGGCTCACCAGCGGTAGCCGATACCGGTCAAGATGACATCGGTGTCGCGGTCAAAACGCGTCACGACGCGGTTCCATTCGAGAACTCCTGAGCTTGCACCCGCGACGTGACGGCCAGCACTAGCATGACGCCCAATGTGGCCACGATGGCCCTTGCGGGCGCCCCGGCAGCATCGCGCTTCATCGCTCAAGTGCCCGTGCGCTGCCAGTCGCCGCCCAGTGCGAGCAGCAGGTCGATGCGCTGCGCAAGCTGGTCGCCGCGCACCTCGACGAGATCCATCTCTGCCGAGAGCAACGCTTGCCGGTCCTGCAGCACGCTGCGCTCGTCCGTCGATCCAATCTTCGCCCGCGCTTCTTCTTTATTGAGCAGCGACTGGCTCTCGTCCACGCGTGCCTGCAGTTGCGCGACCCGTTCGGCGTAACGCGTTTCGGCCTGAAGACCCGCCTCGACTTCGCTCAGCGCCTGAAGCGCACTGTCGTCGTATGCGACCATCGCCTCCTTCTGCGCCTCGGTGTAGTAATCCGCCTGGGCCTTGAGCTTGCCTCCCGTGAAAATCGGCGCCAGGAACGAGGCGCTCACGCCCTTGACCGGGCTGCTGGAGTCCATGATCGTCAGCACGTTGCTGCGGATGCCCGTAATGGCCGCGTCGATCGAGACACTGGGCAGGCGCGCGGCCTGCGCCGATTGCCGCTGGTCGAACGCCGCCGCGACGCGTTGCGAGGCGGCGACCATATCGGGCCTGCGCTCGATGAGGTTCGCGGGCAAGCCCGCGGGAGGCGCCTCGGGCAACGCTGGCATGTCCGGCTCGGCCAGCATTTCTCCAGCCGGATAGCGGCCCAACAGCAACTCCAGGGCCTGCGCGGCGCGGTTCCTGGCGAGCGTGGCCTTGACGAGGGCATCCTGATTCACCCTTAGCGTGTTGCGCGCCTGCTGAGCCTCCGTTTGTGGCGCGGCCCCGATCGCTACCCGGCGATCCTCGATCCTGACGATTTCCGCCTGCACGTCGACGATTTGCTGCAGCCTGCTTTCGAGCTGCGTGCATTTGATGAGCGCAAACCAGGCCTTCGCCGTTGCAGCGGCCACCACGCGTTGGGCCCAAGCGTAATCGGCCTCGGAGGCAAGGTGCTGCGACTGCGCCGCACGAGACTGCGCGCGGATGCGCCCCCACAGGTCGAGCTCCCAGCTGACGCCCACCGAAAGTATCTGCGACTCGGCTTCGCCCGCGCGGCCCTTGGCACCCGCGGACGGAAGGAGCCCGCTGCTCGCTTCGGTCACCATGGCTTCGGCCTGCTGGACGCGGATGGCGGCAATCGCCAGGTCGCCGTTATGGGTCATGGCCTCGCGCACGAGCCGGGCCAGCTCGGCATCGTTGAAGCTGGCCAGCCAGCCGTCGGCAGGATCGCCTGGCGTGCCGCCATTGGCCCACTGCCGATGGTCGTCGGGCGCGGGGATGGCATGGCTGGCCAGCTCGGCCGCCGTGGGCGGCTTGTCGAGCGCACAGCCATGCAGGAGTCCAAACGGTATCGCAAGCAGCAAAGGCAGTGTTCTTTTACGAATCGACAACGTCACGATGATTCCTTCAATGCAGCTTGAGAACGAGATAGTTCAATCGGGAACTGACGCGCAGGAACACCATGCGAATGATCTGAATTGCCTCCATATGCTCCGTATAGATGGCGCCCGCCCCGACTGCACCGACCGGCAGCACGCGTCCTTTGGAAACTCCGCACAGCGCCAGCTTGACCGCGAAGCGGTTCGCGCTCACGGCGGCCGCGCCGGTATTGGGCAACATGCCGCTCTGCGCGAATTGGCCTTGCGACTGCGCCCAGACGATCGAGTCGACCTTCGCTTCCAGAATCGCCCCCGGACTGGTCGGCAGATAGACTTCCGCTGAATCGCCCTCGCGCACGTTGTACAGCTCGTTCTGGTCGTAGAACGCCACCAGCTCCTGGTCATCCTCGACAAAACTGAACGCCGGAGTCAGCGGCAACGGAACCAGCATCGTGCCGACGCGAACCTGCAGGTTCACGACCTGGCCATCGGCCGGCGCGCGGTAGACGGTCTGGGACAACTGCCACTTCGCGTTTTCGAGCATGCTTTCGGTTTCCGCGCGATGCGCGCGTGCAGCGGCCACGGCGGCGAACTCGCCCTGGCTTTTCGCCGAAAGCTTTGCCTTCGCCGCGTCTTCCTCTGCTCTCGCGCTCACGAGTTCGCCCTCGAGCTCGCGCTGCCGCGCAATGGCATCGTCGCGGTCGAACTTCGAACCGGCGCCCGCCGCGAACAGGGCGTCTTGTTCCATCAGCCGCTGCCGGGCCAGTGCCAATGAAGCCTGCACGGTGCTGACCTTCCCCGCTTCGCGACGTACCGAGTCCCCGAGCTGACGGGCCGACGCCTCGGCCTCGGCAACGGCTGCATCGTCGGCGCGCAGCCGTCCCTCGAGTTGCTCGACCGATAGCGCATACGGTGTGGGATCGATGCGCAGCAAGACATCGCCCTTCTTGTAGCGTCGGTTGCCGTCCACCGGAATCTCGACGATGCGCCCCTTGACCTGTGGCACCACCTGAAGCACTTTGCCGACGACCCTGACCTCGTGCGTGGAAGGCGCCACGACATTGAGCGTGAGGATGACCGTCGCGAGCGCGACAATGGGAATCGTGAACGAGATCACCATGGAGATGGTGTTCCATGGAACCCATTTGAACTTGAAGAAGACCAGCCATACGCAGAATGCGTAGACACCTAGAATCAGAATTTCCATCTATACGACGTCCTTCTCGTGAGCGAGGCCATTCGCGACGGCATGCGAGCTGCGTGCAAGAATTTGAGGCTCGTCTTGCTCCGGCGGGGCTTTGTCGGTGCCGTACGCCGCGCGGTAAAACACTGGCTTGGTGTGCGCCCACAACCACGCCAGCGGCCACAGGAGCCCGCCGAAAAACAGCGACAACAGGCACAGGGCATGGATGGCCTCCTTCTGCGGATGCTGCTTCTTTCGGGCGACCTTTTCCGGCAGAACGTGCAGCATCCAGAAGACGTAAATGCCTCCGACTGGCACGACGGCCAGCACGACCCAGGAGATCCAGTCCGCCACGTGCTCGAGCGTGCCGCGCGACACGGCGGCGAAGGACGGCGTACTGATTGCCAGAAGCGCGGCGCCGGCCGCGAGATAGCGGCTCGACTTGATCAATGCATCGGCGATGCGTGAAGAATCATTCATGGTTTCCGGTCTGAAAACGGGGGCGGTCCGTTTGCGGACGCGCCACCCGGCACTAAGGCGTCTGCAGGTTCGAGACGGGTTCATAGGTGAAGCGGTTCCGGTCGCAAATGGCATAGCGCGCAACGCAGCGATTCGACAGGGAAGCCGTGAAGACCATCACCGGCACCGCACCGTTCAAGCCGGGCGCCAACGCTGCCAGGCCTTCGCTCCCGTCACGGTCTGCCAACGTGTGGACCTTCGGGTCCCCTTGCGGCCCCGCCGTCGGGCCAGCGACGCCTTTGAACCGCGACGCGGCGCCCTGTCTACCTTGCGACCCGTCCGTATAGAGCAGGTCGTACTTGCTGTGCCCGACACTATCCGGGTTCGCCTTCAATACGGACTCCATATAGAATTCGAATCCGTAACCGGCGTTTGGCGACATGCGCGCCCATCCGTCGTCACGAATCGCTTGTGCCTGGACCTGACCGGCACACGCCATCAGGGCAGTCAACACAAGCCAGCGCGCCACCGTGCGGGGCGCGGCGAACAAGCCAGCGGACCCTCCCGGGGCTACGGCGTGGTGGTTCCCGTTCATGTGTGCAGCTCCCTTCCAATCGAGCGCACACCGCGAATGGCGATGTGCGCGTATCAAACGTTGCGTCAGGTTGGGAAACTTACGCGTGGCGGGCGCGGGTCTGCTATCACAGGAATCAGAAAGTGCGGGCAAGCGCACTTCTGTTGCGCTGCCGGCGCATTTCTAACTTCTACGATAGCTTTCGCGCACTAGCTGCCCTATCTTCGGAACACGATGGAATCCACAACGGGGAGACGGGCATGGTGAGCTGGCTGCGGCGCAACACGAAGCGTGACAATGCTACGGATACCCAATCGATTGGCCCGGATATACCTGTGCCCGCCCGTCACGCTTTACCCGGCCACTGGTGGGTTGCCTACCAGCCGATCGTCTGCGCACGGTCCGGCGCACTTACCGGCGCCGAAGCCTTCGCCCGATGGAAGCCCCAAGCCAATGCCCTGTTGCCTCAGGCAAACGGTGCGCCAATCGCCCCTCATGCGGGCCCGCCGCCCCTTGAATTCGAGGCCGCGTTCGAAGTCGGCTGTGCCGAGCTCGCTCGATGGCAGCGCCGTACCCCCCATTGCGTCGCGCTGTCGATCGACATCGCGCTCGATCAGATGCTCGGGAACGACTTCAGTCCCATGGTCGAGCGCTGCATCCATCGCCATGCGATACGGCCCCAGCGCGTGAAGTTCGAAATGCGCGAGCCAGGCGAGCGCGACATCACCCGAACGCTCATCGAGCGCATGTCCGGCCTGCGCCGCATGGGCATCGCCATCGTGCTCGACGACTTCGGCATGGAACATTCGACGCTGTCGAGCCTTATCGCACTGCCGGTCAGCGGGCTGAAATTTGGCAGCCGATTCACGAGGAATCTTCCACACGACACCACTTCCACCGGGATCATGGCGAGCGTGGTGAGTCTTGCGCGCAACCTCGGTATCAGCGTGGCTGTCGACGGCGTGCAGACCGACAGCCAGCTCGCGTGGCTGCGCCAGTTTGCCGACCTCGACGTTCAAGGCAGCCTGATTTCGGAGCCCGTCTCGGGCGAGACCTTGCTGGCCCGAATGCTCTGCTCGCCCGGCAGCGAAGCCATCACTCGCAACGAAGCGCAGCATTGGGCGCCCTCGCCCAATGCCCGCACGGAAAAGCTATCGGCGTGAACGAAGGCGCATACGTGCCATTGCGCAGAACTGCATTCGACCCTCAAAAAGCAAGGTAAACGAAAGCGCGAGAGGAGGCCCATGTCGGGTAAACTCGCTTCCTCTCGCAAAAATACGCTCGACTGCCATAGCACCCCTGGCCGCTCTCTGCGGATTGCGGGCCCGAGCCTCTATCCGCGTATGAAACCACCCGCCGTGACCCTAATCATTCGAAATATCTTCCACGACGCGCAGCCTCGAGCGCCACGCGTCGCCTGCGCATGGGAAACATGCCGATGACACATGCGCCCCTTTCCCAAGCCTTGACGGTCGCGATTGCAGACGACCATCCGATGATGCGGCTCGCGATCCAGGACGTCCTGAGTCCGCTAAGGTTTCAGGAGATCGTGATGTGCCAGTCGGGCAACGAGCTCCTCGAAGCGCTGGAGCGGCAACGCTTCGACCTCGTGGTCACCGACTTTTCGATGGAGCGCGAGCAAGGCGACGAGGATGGGCTGCGCATGATCCGGCGCATCAGGAGCCGCTTTCCCGATACGCCCATCGTCGTGTTCACGATGCTCACCAATCCCGGGCTGCTCACCTGCATCCAGGCCGAGGGGGTCGCAGGAATCGTCGGGAAAGCTGAGGACCCCGAAATCCTGAGGCGAATCTGCCTCGACGCCGTTTCGGGCCCCGGCACCCAGTCGCTTTCGGAGGCCATCGCCAACCGGATCGCGAGCGCGGGCGGGCGCCCCGGCGCCAGCGCGCGCCTGCTCTCCCCCAAGGAACTGGAGGTCGTGCGCATGTTTGCGAACGGCGAATCGCTCACGAAGATCGCCGCGAGCTTTCATCGATCGCTCGCGACCGTCGCGGCTCAGAAGCGCTCCGCCATGCAGAAGCTCAATATCGCCAACAACGCGGACCTCATCACCTACGCCCGAGACAACGGTCTCGCATGAAGCAGCCGGCCACGCCCCGAGATCAAGACGATTCGCCGTTACGCACTTTCGATTCGGTCGAGAAAAACCTGCAACGCGAGCGGCGCGTGTTCTCCATCGTGGTGGTGCTGCTGGCGCTGGTCACGCTCGCGGGCGCGTGCGCGATCGCCCTCGTGCGGCTGAGCGACTCGCTGCGAGCCCAGGAACAACTCGCGCGCCTCTACGAGCAAGGTGTCGTCGACGCGGTCCTCGAGCGGCGCAGCGCGCTGACTGCCGCCAACCTGATACTCGGGCTGCGCGCCAACGACGCCTACCACGCCGAACACGGCGCCCCGAACGACAGCCTGTGCACGAGCGTGTCCGCTACGGGCCCGCGCAACGCGGTCCTTCAGCAAAGCTGCAACGAGGCCGTCCGCACGCTGCTCGCGGCCGGCCAGAAGCCATCGATCGAGATGATCTCGGTCGCCAACGGCGCCGCATACTGGTACATCGCCCCATTTGCGGCGCCAACGCCCGGCGAGGCGCAGCGTCCGCTGATGCCTGCATCGATGATCGTGGACGCCGTGCTCAACCGCTATCGCGCCGCCCGGCTCGATCTGCTGGATGCCGCGAGAGAGAAGCGCGTGGTCTGGCTGCCAGTGCCCTCCACGCGCAAGGGCGAAAGCCCATACATGGTGGGCGCCTCGCTGGTCGCGAAGGGCAACCAGATCTACGCGATTGCCCTCACGCGCATTGCGCTGAGCGATCTGCTTCAGCCGGCCAAGCAGGACCTCTCGATTCCGGACGCCATCTTCCTCGACAGTTTCGACGTGCCGCTGGCCACGTCGGGCAAATACGTCGAGGCGCAACAGATCGAGCACCAACTGCCGGAGCGTCAGGACGGCGTCTTCCACTGGATTTCCGGTTCTGGCTGGGTACTGGGCCTTGCACCGCTCGCCGCGGATTTAGGCCGGCTCGTGTTCGTGCTCCCGCCCGGACAGCAGTTGCACAGGATGGCCGGCGAATTGCTGCTGGTTGGTGCAATCGCCGCTGCCATCCTCGGTCTGCTATTCGCCATGTACCGGCACTGGAACTACCGGTTCCTCGTGGTGACCTACGAAGAGGCCTCGCGAGCGCTCGAGAGCGAAATGCTCAATCACCTCCTCGTTCACGCGACGCCGGTCGGCCTGTGCATCGTGCGCCGTGCGACGCTGGAGATCGTCGTTTCGAATCAGATCGCGCGCGAGGTCCTCGGTCTCGCGCCGCAGGAGACGAGGCTGCCTCACAGCCTTCGCGCGGCGCTCGACGCGCGCCTTGGCGGGCAGGACGCCCACGCGGGGGAAAGCGGCCTGTTCCAGATTCCGCTTACCCTGAGCCGCGCCGGAAGCAGCCCGGTGTCGCTCGAAATCACCTACGCTCCCGCGAAGGTCAGGCACGAAGAGGTGCTGTTTTGCGCCATCGTGAACGTGACCGAGCACCACCACTCGAACCAGTTGCTGCGCCAGGCCAAGCTCGCGAGCGATGCTGCCGCGAAGGCCAAACTCGCGTTCTTCGCGTCCATGAGCCACGAGATCCGCACGCCGCTTTCCTCGCTCATCGGCAACATCGAGCTCGTGGCCATGGGGCCGCTGGCAGCCGAGCAACGCGAACGCGTGCGCGCAATGCAGGTCTCGGCCGATGGGCTCCTGCAGGTGGTCAACGACGTACTCGATTTTTCGAAGATCGATATCGGCGCGTTGAGCATCGCGCCAGAGCCGGGATCGCTCGTCGAACTGCTGGAACGTCTTGCCCTGTCGCACGCGCGCGAGGCCAGCAAGCGAGGGCTGACCTTGCACGCGGTGCTCGACCGGCGCCTGCCTGCCGAGCTTGACTTCGACCCGGTCCGCGTGTCGCAGATCGTCAATAACCTGCTGAACAACGCCCTGAAATTCACCCATTCCGGCAAGGTGGTGCTGCGCGCGCGTTGGGGTGGCGAGGGTCTGGAACTCGACGTGTCCGACACGGGCATCGGGATACCCGAGGACCAACGGCATCGCCTGTTCCAGCCGTTTTCGCAGGCCTCCACGAACCGCCTGGCCCATGCGCGCGGGACCGGCCTCGGGCTGTCGATCTGCGCGAAGCTGTGCGAGCTCATGGGAGGCCGCATCGCGCTCGACAGCATCGTTGGCATGGGCACTCGCGTCACCGTCCATTTGCCGCTCGAGGCCGGTGGACCCGGTAAAGAGACGCCGGCGCTCAGTGCCTTGCCGCCGAACCGGACCGCCGTGCTATGCCGCGCGTCCGAGCACCATGAAACGTTGATCAATCAGTTCGACTGGAGTGCATCCGCGCCCATCGCGATATCGGACCTGAGCGAGACAGTCGAAAGCGATGCGTTCGACTGTCTGGTGGTCACCGAAGAATTCGATCCCGCGGAGGTGCTCGCGTGGTGGCCCACGCCTGCCTCGATCATCTGGCTGCAGCAACAGGGCCCGCTGCTCGCCGCCACGCGTGCGGACGGCAGCCAGGAGGTCTCGATCTATAGCCGCGCGGGCATTCACTGCGCGTTGCTGGCGGCGATCTCCGGAGCGCCCCGGCTCGCGGGCGACGCCGGACAATCCACGCACAGCCTTGCAGACGCAGTGCCGGCAAGGCCGTTGAAGGGTCTGCGCGTCCTGATCGCCGAAGACAACCGCTTGAACCGCAACCTGCTTCGCGATCAGCTATCCATCCTGGGCGCGAAGGTCGTCGAGGCCGGCAACGGCAACGAGGCGCTCTCGATGCTGACCCAGGCACGTGTCGATGTGGTTCTGACCGATATCGACATGCCCGATATGAACGGCTTCGATCTGCTGCGCGAGATGCGCAGCCGTGGCTTGCCGATGCCGGTCTACGCCGTGAGCGCAAGCACGCGGCCCGAGGACGTTGCCAAGGGGCGGGCAATGGGCTTCGCGGGCTATTTCACGAAGCCGGTCCCGCTCGCCGTGCTCGCTTCGGCGCTGGGCGCAGGCGCTTCCACAAGCGCGGAGACCGCGTATCGGGACGAGGACTTTCCTGTGCCGGATCTGGATTCCGGGTCCGGCGCACATGAAAACCCGGAGATTCCGCACGTGCCCGCTGAATACGCCCGCGCGTTTCTCGATCAGACCGAAGCCGATATTCAGGCGTATGGCAGCGCAATGGCCCAGCGCGATCTCGCTCGCCTCGAACGATTGCTGCACCGTACCGCAGGCACGCTCGCCGTGCTCGAACCCTCCCAACTGCTCGCATTGTGCGAGGACTTGCGCCACTCGCTCACGGAACTCGAGGGCTGGGATAGCGAAATTGGACTGCAGTGCGAATTCATTCTGCAAAAGCTGGCACAGATGTGCCAGCTTGCAAGGGCCGATGCGCAGCGCACCGATTTGCCGCGCCCCTCTATCCCTTGAGGCGCAAGTCTGGCTCATCGCAAGCCTTGATTTGCGAAGCGAATAGCGAGGCGTGGTCCGCCATTTCCAAGTTCTATGATTGCCGGCGATATCCGCAAGCCGCAAACTGGTCCTGACAGCTGCAGCGATCAACTAGCAGATCTGTCCGTTTCTGCATGTGAAACCTCCTTTCGCGCCCGCTTCGTGCGGGCGCCTTTTTCAGGACCATCGCAGGGAGTCCGTTGCACCCGCGCACGATACGCATTCGCTTCGTAGCCGATGCGGCCGCGCCGACTTCCGGAGACGATTAATTAGAAAGGATAACGAATGATCAAACGCCGACGTCTTATGCAAGTCATGCAGGCCGCGTTCGCGCTGGCTACAGTGACTGCGGCCTGTGTGACGCACAATGCCCATGCACAGGTCATCTACTCGAAACCCGTGGTGTATCCCGCACGCGGCCAAACGCCGTATCAGCAATCCACCGACGACGGCGCCTGCTATAGCTGGGCCAGGCAACAGACGGGCTTCGATCCGGCATGGGCGGCAACGGCGCCCGCCCCGGCATGGGCACCGGGCGGCCAGCGCGTGGTGGGCGCGGCCCGAGGTGCTGCAACCGGCGCCGTAGCGGGAGCCATCGCCGGAGACGCAGGCAAAGGCGCCGCGGCGGGAGCCGCGATTGGGACCATGGTCGGCGGTATCGAGCATCGTCAGGCGCGGCGCGCGGCCGGCGCCTATAACGCGCAAGCGCAGATGAATAGCGAGGCGGGGGCATCGTCGTATTCGCGCGCATGGAGCGCCTGCATGGCTGGGCGCGGATATACGGTCAACTAAGCGTCATGCGCGTCCGCCACGCATCAGAAGCGCTGAATGATCCCCACGCGAGCGGCGAACTGATGACTCATGCTCGAAGGCATGACTATCCATGACAGTCGACGGCAACACGGTCGCTGCCCGACGCGGCGCGCGATAGCACGCGCTCATCGGGCAACCCGAGTCCAATCCGGATCTTGAGCGTCAGCTCAGCCCGCGCTACGCGCAGCTACGGTGAGCGGATCGATCGGCGTGAAGACGCCCGCGCGCGCCTCGATCGCTTCGCCCGCCGCGAGGCACAGCGCCTCGCCAAAGCGGCCAGCCACGAGTTGCACGCCCGAGGGCATTCCGTTGCTCACGGGTGCCGGCACGCCAAGCGGCACGCTCAGGCCCGGCAAGCCGAGCACCGCCGTCGCGAGCAGCGGGCCCTGCGCCTGCAGGATGCGGCGCATCGCGTCGTCGCCGTGCTGGTCGGCATCGACAGCGAACGGGTTCTGGCACGACACCGGCATCAGCAGCAGCGGATAGCGCGCGAAGAAGGCCTGCCATTCGCGCAACAGGCCCGTGCGTTGCGACAGGCCATCCATGTAGCCGACCAGGTCGAGCGTCGGCGCAATGCGGCGCTGGCTGCCGAACGCCGTGCGGATGGCGCGGTCGCCGTATTCTTCGATGGTCTTGTCGAGTCCGGTGAGCGCCTCGTTGGTCACGAGCTTCAACCAGAGCTCACAGGCTTCGTCAAAACGCGGCGGTACCGCCTCCTCCACGACGCAGCCGGCCTCCTCGAGCCAGCGCGCGGCCTGCTGGACGGCGTCGATCACCGCCGGGTCGGTAGGAATGCCCGGCAGTTGCGCGCACACCGCCACACGCGTGGGGAACGGCGCCAAGGCGCCCTTCGGCGCATTCGATACATCCCGTTGCGTCGGCGCCACCGGCATCCACCAGGCGTCGCGCGAATCGCCGCCCTCCATCGCCGCGAGCGCCAGCCGCAGGTCGCCCACCGTGCGCGCGAGCGGCCCTTGCACCGAGGCGAGCTGCACCGCAAGCGTGCGGTCGCGGCTTTGCGTCGGGTTCCAGGCCGGCACGCGCCCCGTCGTCGGACGCAGCCCGGCCACGCCGCATGCATATGCAGGATAACGAATCGATCCACCGAGGTCGTTGCCGTGCGCAATTGCGCCGATCCCGGCCGCCACCGCTGCCGACGCGCCGCCACTGGAGCCGCCCGGCGTCAGGCCCGCATCCCAGGGATTCAGCGTTCTGCCGTAAAGATCGTTGTCGGTGAACCACCGGTACGAAAACGCGGGTGCGTTGGTGCGGCCGATGATGACCGCCCCCGCCTTGCGCAGATTCGCCACGACCGGGCTGTCCTCGCGCGCGATCAGGTCCTTGTAGGCCACCACGCCATTGGACGTCGCGTACCCCGCCATATCGACGTTCACCTTGACCGTCACCGGCACACCATGCAGCGGGCCAGGCGCTTCGCGCCGGGCAACGGCGGCATCGGCCGCTGCGGCGGCTTCGAGCGCGCTATCCGCGAGCACATCCACGACCGCGTTCAGATGCGGATTGACTTCTTCGAGCCGCGCGAGACTGCTCTCTACGAGCTCCTTCGACGACACATCGCGCCGAGCGACGAGCGCGGCCATTTCCGTTGCGCTCAGGCGCCACCATGCTTGACTCACTTGTGCTCCTCCTGGATTCCCGGTTTGCTCTCGCTTTCGATGCCTGTTGGACTGGCAGGGCGTCGTCAGGCACTGTGAAGAGGCTAACCGGCACAGCCCGCTCGCAAAAGACGATATATTCTTCACGGTGACCACCACAGGTTGTCGCGCAGCGCCTGGGCGCTGCGGCGAAGCTGAGGCAATGTGGGCAGGTCCTGCGAGCCTGCGCCGGCCTTCTTGGGCCGCATCCCTCGCTAGAATGTAGCGGCCATGCCACTCGCGCGACGCGCGCGCGTTGCTGGACGGCGTGGCAAGCGCGGAATCCACGACGGCCTGCCGAGGCAGCATCGGCCTCAAAACACGATAAATTCACGACGGAGACAACGCGGCGTCGTCATAGGCCTGAGGGTCGCGACGCGGCGGACGAGACATGAAGGACCATCATCTGAAGGCCTGGCTTGCCCTGGTCGAAACCGGCAGCATTCGCGGTGCATCGCGCCATCTGCATCTGAGCCAGGCCGCGGTCACGAAAGCCGTGCGCGAACTGGAGCAGGATCTCGACGCGCCGCTCATCGTGCGCAGCTCGCGCGGCGTACAGCTGACCGAATGCGGCCATCAACTCACCTCGCGCGCGCGCCTCGCCCAGGCTCAACTCGCGCTGGCGCGTCAGGACATTGCGCAGATCCTCGGCGGCAAACGCGGACGTGTCGCCGCAGCGGTGACGCCAATGGTGTTCCTCGGCGTGCTGCCCGCGGTCATCGAGCGCTACAACAAAATCATGCCGTTGGCAGAGCTGACTTTTGAGGAAGGCCTGATGCCTCATGTGCTGCATGCGCTGCGCGAGGGCTCGATCGACTTCGCGCTCGCCGCGCCGGCTGCGGAGGAAATCGGCGGCGAGTTCGACTTCGAGCCGCTCCAGACGCTCGAAACGATCGTGGTCTGCCGACGCGGGCATCCCATGGCAAGCGCCACCGAATGGAGTCAACTGGCCGAGTGCACCTGGGCCATGACCCTCTCGCCCGGCAGTCACCATAGCAACCTGCTCGACTACCTGGGCCGCGCGCAGCTGCCGCTGCCCACGCGCATGATCCGCGTGAACACATTCGGCGTGGGCTGGAATCTGATGGCCCGCAGCGACGCGCTGCTCGCGGTTCCCGTGGGCATGCTCGACGTGGAGCCCTATGCGCAGCAAGCGATGCGCGTGCCGTTGCGCCTCGAACTCCCGCCGCTGCGGCTTGGCATCATGAAGCTGCGCGACGCGCCGCTCTCGCTCGCCGCCGAAAAGCTCGCCGACCTGTTCCGGCAGGAAATCGCTTCCAGCCAACGCCGGCGCGCCGCGTGAGGCCGCCTGCGCCCCGGGCGGCGAAGCGGCCCGAGCGGAGAAACGGCCCGCGCCGCCTTGCCTCGCACAGTCAAGACGCCGGGTCCACGACTGCACGAACAGCGGCGTCCCGGGCCTCGTCCAGACGCGAAGTGGCAAGAGCAAGCAGACGCTGGCCGTCCCGCTTCATGGCGGCTTGCTGCATCGCACGCCAGACTTTCAGGGATGTGCGGATCGTTTGCGGCGCAGCCACCATTCCCAGCCGGACATAGCGCAACGTTCGCAATGAAATCGAGTGCAGGATATCGACCAGAAGCCGGTTATGACACAGACCGATCGTGGCGAAATTCAGGAGGAAGCTCTCCACGGCATAGGCGTCTATCGACTCCTCCGCAGCCTGCTCCAACCTCGGAATATGCGCCGTCAATAACGCTTCGAACTCCGGCAAATTTTCGCGTGTCGCCTGCTCCAGCATCGTGACATAAAGCACACTGCGCACCCGGAAAATGTCCTTGAGCTCGTTCTCGTCGGGTGCCGTCACAATCGCTCCGCGTCGTGCCTGAAATTCCACCAACCGGTCCCGCTCCAGAATGCGCAAGGCTTCGCGGACAGGAGCGCGGCTGACGTGCAGCACTGCGCTGATGTCCGCCTCCAGCAAGCGCTGCCCCGATTTCACGAGGTCCAGCGTAATGACCCCGGCGAGGCGAGCAGCGATCTGCTCGGCGATGGGCACCGAGGCATAGGCCCAGTCCTGCCCGCGCAGCACCGCCCGCTCCACTGCCAGCATCAACGAATTCTTCGGCGTGAGGAGTGCGGAAAGATCGGGAAGATTTTGCGTCTTGTTGCGAGCCATAACGTTTATCAAAAGCGATTTTGAACCGGCACCCCGTCAATACGGCCTGTCACCTTCAATCCCGGCTCTTTCCATCTTGCGCGGCGCCGGCCAATAGTCCATGACCGCATAGTGCTGGGTCGACCGGTTATCCCAGACTGCCACGCTATTGGGCTTCCAGCGAAAGCGGACCTGATACTCGGGAATCGATGCCTGGCTCTGCAGATAATTGAGCAGAAGACTGGCGCCGGGCGTCTTGTCGAGGCCATACCGCACGTTCTCGACGGTGTGGTAATTGACGAAATGGGTCGTAAAGCTACCGACGTACAAGACCTTTTCGCCAGTCTCAGGATGGGTCCGCACGACCGGGTGCTCCACCTCCGGATTTTGCGCGGCCAGTTGCCTGCGCTCTTCGAGCCCCATTGCGGCTCCAAACGAGTGCTCGATGCTGCTTTTCGCCCTCAAGCCCTCGATACGCTTCTTGATGTCGTCCGGCAGTTGCCTGTAAGCCTCGACCATGTTGACCCAGATGGTATCGCCGCCGACCTCCGGGCATTCGATGCAGCGCAGTACCGCCCCCATGGACGGAGCAGCTCGCCACAATCCATCGGTATGGTAGTTGTTTTCATAAGGGTTCTTTTCCTCCGACCGATAGATCTGCACGAGACCTGGGTGGTCCGGGTCGCTGCCCGCAACAGGATGATCTTCCAGTTTCCCGAATCTGCGCGCGAAATCAACATGCTCCTCGCGAGAGATCACCTGATCCCGGAAGAAGAGAACCCGGTGTTTGAGCAGCAGTGCCTTTATTTCTTCAAACAGCGATGCATCCCTTGCAGCGTCTCCCAGGTTCACACCGGACACTTCTGCGCCAATGCAAGCGGTCAGTTTTTCGATTTTGATCATGAGCGGTTACTCCTTGTTTCGCGACTATTTACATCGACATTAAGTGATTGGGTCAGGCTCGTACTTCGGCGTTCAGGGCGTGGCCGCCAGGCGGCTCCATATCCAGCTCGACGGCGCAAACGCGCGCAGCGTCTGCGTCGTAACTGCGCATCGCGATGACGAAAAACACCGCTGCCAATACGCTAAACAGGGGAACGACCGTCAAGGCGCGCTGCAAACCCCATTGGTCCGACACAATGCCCGTCAGCAATGGCCCCACAGCCAGGCCGAAGATATTCTGAAAAAGAGAAAGGACCGCTGCACCCGTGGAGCGCACGCCAGGATGAATAATGTCCATCGCAATCCCGGCGACCACACCCACCGTGCAGTTCATGAAAAAGGCACCCAGGATGATCAGGTCGAACCGTACATTTCCGGCATAGCTGCCGCCAAATGCAGCCACCAGAATGATCGACGTGGCCAGACACAGTACAGAGAGCGCGAGTAGTTTATTGCGCGGCCGGCGCACTGCCACACGCCCTACCACGGCGCCCCAGACCGTACAGCTAACCGCACCGACCAAGACGACCAGCCCTGCCGCCCTGGCAGCGGCTTCTGGAGACATGCCCTGGAAGCGGTTCATATAGCTGGGCAACCATGACCAGATAGCCGACACGGTAATCAGTTGTGCCGCCGCAGCGACACACACCCACAGCAGTGTTCGGGTGCGTGCCATGGTGCCGAAGATGTTTTTCAGCGATTCCCCCAGCGACTGGGCCGTCTTGTTTGAATCGGCCGCCAACGGCAGGGTCCTGTAGTCACGCACGAAAAGATAAAGCAATGCGAGTACGAGCCCAGGCAGGCCGACCACGCCAAAAGCAGCCTTCCACCCCCACCTGGCCGCAATCGCCCCACCCAGCACCACACCGAGGACAGAGCCCAGCGACGGCGCGGCATAAAAAGCACCGAGCACGGCACTGCGCAAACGAGCGGGGAACAATGTCGAGATGAGGGCCACGCCTACGGAGCCGTAACCGGCCTCGCCTATCCCCACCACGGCGCGTGCTGCAAACAGTTGACTGAAGTTGGCCGTGAACATGCATGAGATCGTAGCCAGGCTCCAGCAGACAGCCATCGCGACGATACTCTTCACGCGGCCCATCCGGTCCGCCACCAGCGCGACGGGTATGCCGCATGCGCCCACAACAACGGAAACGACGGACACGAGGGAACCCAGTTCCTTGTCACTCAAGCCCCATTCGCTCCTGATGTGAGGAAACAGCGAGACGATCACCTGTCGATCGATAAAATCGAAAAACATGAGCGCGAACGTCATCCCAAATGCAAACCATGCCCGCCGCTTGCTGATCAGATAGGTATCCTGATTAGCAACTACAGGATCACCGGCCAAAACGTTCATACTTCTCTCCGGAAACTTTAGATGCCGTGCGGTGTTCAGACTCGTCCTGGCATCACGCTTGCGCGCGGGAGCACCATCGACCAAGGAGATACATGATCAAAGGCAGGATTGCCGCAACGGGAAGCCATCGCATGGCGATTTGAAGACCCACCGCGTCGGACACCATTCCGGTGACGAATGGACCGGCTGCGAGGCCCAGGATATTGTTGAACAGCGTCAACGTGGCAAAAGCCGAGCCGTGAATCGTCGGTGACGTGGCTCCCGCAATAATCGCGCCGCACGTACTGAACGAGCTGGCCAGAAAGAACACCGCGGGCGCAAGCAATGCAAGCTGCAGGTTGCCCGGCGGCATGCGGAAAGCGAATTCCAGCAGCACACCGAGCGCAAGGCAATAGCCAATGGCCATGTTCCACCTTCTGAGCGGCGAGTCCCCGCTCACCCAGTCGGTCACCACACCACACAGGAATTGGCCCAGGCCGCTGACCAGCACAAGACCCGCCGCCACAACGGCGGCCTTGGCGACAGGCATCCCCCAGTAGCGATTCAGGTAGCTGGGAAGCCACACAAAAAGCGTGCCTTGAATGAAGAGCTGCAGGGCGCTGCCAAGATAGGCACACAGCACCGAACGGGACGGAAACAGACTGGAGAGAAGCGCTCGCGGAGCCCATGCGAGGCGGCCATGCGCCGGAGCGTCATCGGTCTCGTCCGCTTGCACGCGCGCCATGCGCTTTTCCGTCACGACCAAGGCATAAACGATGACCAGCACCAGGCCGAAAATCGCCATCGTGCCCATTGACCAGCGCCACCCAAGGTGGGTCGCAATGATGCCCGAGAGCGAAACGCCGAGCACCGACCCGAAGGCCGCGGCAGACGTAAAACCGCCGACGATACTGGAACGCATGCGCTTGGGAAAAATGCCGATGAGCATCGCGAGTCCCACGCTTCCATAGGCTGCCTCACCGACACCGACGAACATGCGCGCGACAAACATCTCGTGGTAATTCGCTGCAATCGCGCATCCGAGCGTGGCAATGCTCCACAAGCCCGCCATCAGCGCAATGCTCTTGACGCGCCCCCAACGATCCGCAACGAGAGAGAACGGCAACGTCAACACGCCAACAGCCAACGGTACGATGCTGCTGACCGACCCTAGCTGGGTATCGGAGAGGCCCCACTGGACTTTCAGCATCGGAAACAATGCGTTAAGCGCCTGCCGCGACATGTAGTCTGACAACAGGAGACAAAACATCAATGCAAATACCAACCACGCATAGGCGCGGGTACCGCCGGCAACCTTGGCTGCCTCGGTCGGCACCGCGTTGCTCGTATAAAGATTCAATTCCGTCTCCTCGATGGATTCACGTACACCTCTGCAATTGACGCTACAGGTGCGGCGGCCTTCTACTCGCCAAAGGTTCGCTGAACCGAAAGCCGGTTCGTCACGGACGTCACGCCAGGCACCCCCTTCGCGATCTCCGCCACGATGCCGATTTGGGAAGACTCGGTGACGGTGCCATTGAGCGTGACAGCACCGCTTCTTGCGACGATGCTGATGTCACCGGCGTTGATTTCCTTGTGCTTGGCGAGCGCCGCATACACCTTGCGGCTCAACGCCCGGTTTGCTTTCCTGACTTCCCTTGCCGTCGGCGCAGCAGGGGCCGCCCTGGAGGCAGCCGGCATGGTGTTGTCCTGAGCGTTCGCCTCGACACTCAGACCTGCCAGCAGCGCGGAAATCGACGCGCCGAGCGCGATGCTCACGATCCTGTTTTTTGTCATTGCATGCTCCGGTTGCGTTTCATGTCGTCAGAAAGTGTGGCGGATGCCGATGTTCGCCGCCGTTGTGGACACGCCCGGCGCAACCGGTGCTCCATAGGTGATGGCCTGGTTCATTGTCCCCCGGTTGTTGACATAGCCCACCTGCGCATAGAGCAGCGTACGCTTGGACACGCTGTATTCCGCACCCAGCGCGTATTCGCTCGAATGATTCGCGGAATCGTTGCGATCCTTCATATAGTAGAAACCCGAGGTCAGCTTGAAGAACGGCGTAAATTGGTAGCCGAGCCCAGCCGAGATGAATTCGAGGTTGGCTGAAGCCTTGTTGGACGGATTCTGCCCAAGACCATACCCAAGCGAAACGGACAGGTCGTGGAAGGTGTACTTCCCGCCAACGTAATAAAAGCGGTTGTTGTCGAGGCCAGTGGGAGTGGCTGCGGCCAGGTTGGTGTCGTGCCCGTTGTAGTACGCCGCCGCGAGGTTTAGACCGTAGTTTGAATACCGCAGCACGGCGGATTCGCGCGTGCCGCCCTGAGTCTGCCCCGCCACGCCACCCGGCGCGTACTCCAGCGCAAGCCATGCACCGTAGAACTTCGGCGACTGATAGACGATCGCATTGTCGTCGTACAGCGCGCCGATCGGTACGTTGGTGTTCGTGCCGGTCCAGTGCGCTGCCTGGTTCAGGCCGAGCCACGCCCCGAGAACGCTGCCGAAGTACTGGGCAGCGCGTACGTCGGTATCGGCCATCGCAAAGATCATCGGCGCGTACTGCCGTCCGAGGTCGAGCGAGCCGAACGGCCCAGACACGCCCACGCTCGACTGCATGCCGAAGATCGCGGAGGCTCCCGTCGTATCCGCGAGGCCAAACTTGCCAGTGCCGGAATTGAACACGCCTTGCATCCGGAAATTGACCTTGTAGCCGTTGCCGATGTCCTCGGTCCCCTTGATGCCCCAGAAGCTGGCATAGATGCCTGCGTCCTTCAGGGAATAGAGATGCCCCAGGTTCTTCGCGTTGCCCGCGTATGACGCGGCCGAGGTGCTCTGATAGAGCAGGCCCGTGTCGATGGCGCCATACAGCGTCACAGACGATTGTGCGTGTGCAGCACCGGCCATGACGGCAAGCACGGCCACCGCTCCCCATTTCAGCTTCATTGCGTCTCCTCCGTTTTCTTTGCGTTGTGCGACTAGCCAGACACCCGTGGACTCCCGCTGCTGCCGGCCATGGGCCGATCGTTCGATCGAACGTCGGTTGCGCCATGATGGCTAAATTTTATTAATGTCGACATCAATATTTACACTGATACCCGGTGGCCCAGGGGTCGGCTCCAGCCTGCGGCAACGACGGGGCTCAACCGTTCTCAGCGCCATCGTACTCCGTCTAAAAGATTCTTGTCGACATTATTTAATCAAAAGACTACACTGAAACCAACGCTGGCCTTGCGCTTTTCGCGCGCGGCCGAACCGTAGTCACGGTGGAGAGGAAGAATGCAGCCCCCATTGCCGCCCGCGAACACGCTGGGAACCCGATTGCGCAACGCCTGGCGCGTTGCGGCGCGCTTCGCTGCAACGGTCGCCGCACCGGCGTATTCCACACCCTTGACTGACGCAGTACTTTGTTACGCCTGCATGGCCGGCATCGCAATGCCACCCTCTTGATCATGCGAGCGCACCAAAGATATCGTTCGATATCCTGAGTATCTAAATTTCACGTAGAGATCCATCACCATGAACTTCCTTGACGGCCACCTGTATCCCGAGAACCAGCAGCCCTTGATCATCACCGCCGCTCCCTACGCACCGGGCTGGATTCCCTCTGACTTCCCGGAAGATATCCCTATCACGATGGAAGAGCAGATCCAGAAGGCCGCGGATTGCTACGAAGCCGGTGCCGCCGTGCTGCATCTGCATGTGCGCGAAGCCGATGGCAAGGGCAGCAAGCGCCTGTCCATGTTCAACGAGCTGATCGCCGGCGTGCGCGAGCGCGTGCCGGAAATGATCATCCAGGTGGGCGGCTCCATCAGCTTCGCGCCCGAGAGCGATGGCGCGGCGGCCAAATGGCTCTCCGACGACACGCGGCACATGCTGGCCGAACTCGATCCGAAGCCCGACCAGGTGACGGTCACCGTCAACACCACCCAGATGAACGTGACGGAGCACGCCGGCATCGACGACTTCAAGGGCGTGTCGCGCGGATTCCCGAACCTCTATGGGACCTACAAGGACATGATCGTGCCCTCGAATCCCAGTTGGGCTGAGGAGCACATCCGCCGCCTGTCGGCCGCCGGCATTCAAAGTGAGTTTCAGGTCTACAACATCAACAGCTTTGAAACGATCGAGCGCCTGATTCGCCGCGGTGTGTACAAGGGACCGCTGGTGATGAACTGGGTGGCGATCAGCGGCGGCATGGATCAGGCGAATATCTACAACCTGGCCAACATGCTGCGTGCCGTGCCCGACGGTGCGGTGGTCACGGTGGAAAGCTCGGTGCTCAATGTGCTGCCCATCAATATGATCGGTATGGCCCTGGGCCTGCATGTGCGGTGCGGCATCGAGGATGTGCTGTGGAATCAGACCCGCACGGGCAAGATGAGCTCCGTGGAGCAAATCAGGCAGCTGGTGCGCATCGCGGGCGAATTCGGCCGCCCGATCGCGACAGCGAAACAGGCACGCGAGATCTGCAAGATCGGCGTGTTCTACGACACCGCGGAAGAGACGCTTCAGGCCAACGGCTTCGCGCCCAATCGAAACGGCGGCAACCAGGGGTTCCTGCGCAAGCCGGACTGAAGCTTCTCGAGTGCGGGCGAATCGCCCGGTAATGGCCGCCGCGGGCACACGATACAAAGACGGGACGTGTGGCCCGACAGCCGCGCAATCATCGACTGATCACCAAGGAATACTCAATATGGCACGAGCGATTCGATTCGACCAGATCGGAGGGCCCGAAGTCCTCAAGCTGGAAACCGTTGCGGTGGGCGAGCCCGGCCCGGGCCAGGCTCGGGTGCGGCACACGTATGTCGCCGTCAATTTCATCGACATCTATTTTCGCACCGGCCAGTACCCGCTCGCCCTGCCCAACGGCCTGGGATCCGATGCGGTGGGCGTGGTCGAAGCCGTTGGCGAGGGCGTAGACGACATCGAGGTGGGCGATAGAGTGGGCTACCTGCTGGGGCCGCAGGGCGCCTATTCGGATGTGCGCGTGATGCCCGCCGACGTGCTGATTCCCTTGCCCGACGGCATCAGCGACAAGACCGCATCGACACTGATCATGAAGGGCATGACCGCACAGTACCTGTTCCGGCAGGTTTATCCGCTCAAAGGCGGAGAAACCATCCTGTACCATGCCGCAGCGGGCGGGGTGGGGTCGATCGCCAGCCAGTGGGCGCGGGCAATTGGCGTCACCATGATCGGGACGGTCAGCACCGACGAAAAGGCGGAAATAGCGAAACGCAACGGCTGCACGCACACCATCGTGACCTCGCGCGAGAACATTGCCGAACGCGTGCGCGAACTGACCGATGGCAAGGGCGTGGAGGTCGTATTCGACTCGGTCGGCAAGGATACGCTGGAGGCTTCGCTCGATAGCCTGCAGGTACGCGGCACGTTGGTGAGCAACGGCACGTCCTCCGGTCCCGTGGTGCTCGACACCCGTGTGCTGGCTCGCAAAGGGTCGATCTGGGTGACGCGGCCGGCGATGGTGCACTACGCAACGCCGCGTTCGCACATGCTGTCGATGGCACGCGAGCTGTTCGATCTCGTGCTGGCCGGCAAAATCCACAGCGAACCCGGACAGACGTTCGCCCTCGCCGAGGCCGCCGACGCGCATCGCGCACTGGAGTCGCGCAGGACGGTCGGTTCGACGGTGCTCGTGCCGTAAAAAGCCGATACCGCTTCAAGGGGGCTTCGGACGGCCGTGTATTGCATTGCGTTGCGTTCACGTCGGCAGCCCCCGGGCCAGTTCCTCCACACTATTGCCCGAAAAGAGCGACTGAAGCTCGGCCCGCCCGATTGCGTCGATGCCGGAGGCAGGCGCCCCGCTCACCACTACGCCACCATGAGTCTGTGAGTCACCGACGCAAATGAACGGTCTCGTCATGGCACTCGTCTCCAGCCGTCAACATTGCGGTTGATGCTTGATCTTCGCGACAGCAAGCTCGGCATTTCAGAAAAAGATCCCTGGGCGATGCGGGGCTACCAGTTATACGGCCAGGTAGTTGATCAGTTAGCCTAACCTGCGGCGGACGCGTTTCGGGGGGTGGGATTGCAGGCAACGCGCCTTTTGTGCCGGCCCGCGCGTTGCTCAACGCTTGCGCGGGCGAGCGGGCGCGAGCAGGCCTAACAGAAAATAGACGCCGACCGCAATCATCGGCAAGCCGATCGCGCACAATATCGCGACCGCGCCCCAGCGGTCCCCAAACGTGTCGACAACGGCTCGCTGGGGATTGGCGGGGTCGTAGAGCACACCGGCTGTATCGCTGAAAGCGAGCGTATTGCCAGTCGATGAGGAGCCCTGCACGAAGGTCACTACCTGGCCGCCTGCCGTTTTGAACTGCACGACTGCCGAATGGAGATCGGCCCCCCTCACGCGGCGCTCAGGCTCCGCCATATCGACAACCTGCCCTGTCGTATGCACAAACGTCCTCGTGATATGGCGCTCGTGCATGAACAGCCCGCCCGCAATGGCGAGCATGACTGCGCCCATCGCAATCGGCGCGGCGCAGATCGTGAGATTACGCCGGTGCAACGCACGGCGCTTTTGCGTAACGCTGCCGCGCGTTTTCAGTGCGCTCGCATAGTTGCCGCTGTTTTCTTTTGTGAAAGCGCGCGCGATCGCGCCAGCGCCCGCAAATGCGAAACCCAACACAGCGAGGACCGAAATGGGAAACCATCTCTCGCTGAAGTTATCGATCACGTAGTCTTGCGAAGGTCGGTCAGCACGATAGTAAAGCGTGACTTTCTCGCCCAATTCGTATGCGGGTGGCGTGGAGGCCGTGTGGCCCGCGACCACCACGCGCTCGCCGCCCTGAGTCAGAAACGAGAAAACCGGCCGAAGCAATCGCGGGTCGCCGCTATCGTTCAGAAAGCGGACCACGGTGCCTTGCGTGCCGATCATCCCGCGCGTGGACGAGAACGTCATCCATGCCCAAACGGCCGCACATGCGAGCAGCACGAGGCCGAGCGCCAGCAAAATCGTGGCGGCCTGCCGGAGCGGCACGTGTGGCTGCTCGCCGCCTCGAGCGATCGCGTCGTTTTGCATGCCTATTTTCCGAGCGGCGCAGACTGGTTGATCACACAACGGAATCCGAGATCGGCCGAGCTATCGAAACAGGCGGCAAATGGTTCGCGCGCGTAAACAGATCGTAATCCGCATAAGTCACGCGATTCTTCATGCGTTCGCCGAATCCATCCGTCCACCGCCGGTCAATTCTACGATCTGGCAACATAAGCAGTACTTTGCAGTCAACCGCATCGTGCAGCAGTCGGCCTTGAAATCAGCCTCGGCGTCTCACGATAGTGCCAGGAATCGTCGGTGCGTGATAACCGACGGATCGCTCGCGTCGGAATATCCATCGATATACGACGATATTGCGTGGCGCACGATCGCAAAACGCCAAGCGATAGTTTGCCGAATACCGCCCATCATGATCGGCTCTCCCGGGCAAAGCCCAACCTACTCATTCTCTTCGAAGTAGTGCCCGAACTTGACCTGCTTGGTGCGGATATAGCGCTCGTTTTCCTCGCGCATCGGAATCGCCAGCGCGACGCGCTCGATCACGGGAATACCGTGCTTCGAGAGGGTGTCGAACTTCTTCGGATTGTTGCTCATCAGCCGCACCGACGTGACCTTCAGCAGGCGCAGGATCGCCGCCGCCGAATCGTACTCGCGCGCGTCGTCGGGCAGGCCGAGGTCGAGATTCGCCTCGACGGTGTCGCGGCCCTGCTGTTGCAACTGATAGGCGCGAATCTTGTTCGACAAACCGATACCGCGGCCCTCGTGGCCACGCAGATACAGCAGCACGCCGCGCCCCTCGGCCGCGATGTAGCGCAGCGCGAGGTCGAGCTGCTCGCCGCAGTCGCACCGGTACGAGCCGAACACGTCGCCGGTCAGGCATTCGGAGTGCAGGCGCGCGAGCACGGGCTCGCCGCCCCCCACGTCGCCCATCACGAGCGCGACGTGCTCGGCGCCGCCGTCCTTGACCCGATAGACATAAGACTCGAACGTGCCGTAACGGGTGGGCAGCGTGGCGACTGCGTCAAGTACGACGCATTCCTCGGCGTTATCGCCGTCCGCGCAGGACGGCTCTTGAAGCTTAGGCATGATCTGGAACAAATGGCTGGCAAAAACCGGCCCAATGCCGGATTGATGTTTGGAACCGGAGTGTACCGCCATTTGGCGCTTCCCGCCCCGCTGTCCCCAGGCGCTACGTGCCATCGCGCGCATATCCAGACGCCGCGCGAGCGTCCATCAGCCTATACTGGTATGGCTTTCATGGCTTACTGAACTGGCACGAACGGTGCACACCCCACTCGTGCCACACCACGCAATGTCCGAACGACAAGAAGGACGAACTGGAGTCGCCCTATGACGAGCGTTGCCCAAGTACTCAAATCCAAGGCGGAACAGGCGGTTCATACGATCGCCGCAAGCGATTCGGTGTTCAACGCCGTCCGCCTGATGGCCGACAAGCAGATCGGCGCACTGGTGGTCACCGACGGCGACGCGATCGTCGGCATCGTCACCGAGCGCGACTATGCACGCAAGATCGTGCTGATGGACCGTTCGTCCAAGACGACCGCCGTGCGCGACATCATGAGCCCGCATGTGCGCTTCGTGGAACTCGACCAGACCACCTACGACTGCATGGCGCTCATGACCGAGCGGCGCATGCGCCACCTTCCCGTCATGGCCGACGGCAAGCTCGTGGGCATGGTGTCGATCGGCGACCTCGTGAAGGAGATCATCGCCGAGCAGCAGTTCACGATCTCGCAGCTCGAGCATTACATCACCGGCGGACCGGCCGCCTGACGGCTCGCGGCGGGCGAGGCAGGCATCGAGGTGCGCTGACCCCGCGCTGCCCCCGCACGGGCGCTTTGTGCGCCCAGAAAAAAAGCCCAATCCGGGGCGGGTTGGGCGAAGCCACCTTGCGGCGGCGGAGGTTCCACGCATGAAAATGCTGCGAGGGCTTGCAAACCGGGCGGGCGCAG
This sequence comes from Paraburkholderia silviterrae, assembly GCF_004353915.1. Classification (GTDB taxonomy): domain Bacteria; phylum Pseudomonadota; class Gammaproteobacteria; order Burkholderiales; family Burkholderiaceae; genus Paraburkholderia; species Paraburkholderia silviterrae. The sequence continues at coordinate 216,622 of NZ_SMRP01000007.1, forward strand.
CCCGTCCGGCCGTTGCGATCGAGGATGGGCACGCGCTCTGCGTGCCTGAGTGCGCTGCCTGAACCTGATCCCGGCGAATCCCGGCTAGCGGGTGCAAGAGACACAGGACGCGATGCGCTGGCCGCATCGCGTCTCGCTTGCGCGCCGCGCCGCAGCGTCGAAATCAGTTACCGAAATAGGTCGACTGCGCAGGTGCCAGGTGCGGCGCCGGCTGGCCCGACTGCATCGTGCCCATGGACGCGCCGCCATAGCCGGTGGTATCGGCGGTCGGCAATTGCGCCTGGGCCATGCCTTCTTGCTGCGTGACGCGCGATTCGGCGGCCTGGATGTCACTCGGATAGGTGGAGTCGTTGGCGGTTGCCGGGTTATAGCCGGCCTGCTCGAGCTGGATCAGTTCCTGGCGCACTTCAGCGCGGGTCTTCGGTGCGTTGCTCTGGTCTTGCGCGAACGACAACGCCGGGGCGGCAACGAGCGCCGCCACGACAGCGGCTTGAATCAGGGTACGGGTCTTCATGATCACTTACCTCCATCGCTTGTTGTGGGCCGGCTTGCAACGGCTTGCCGCGAGCCAACGATTTCAAGTTTATTGAGGTAGGTGATAAGGGCAAATACCTATTTCTCAAAAATACAGTTTCGTTCGTGGCAACAATGCAATATGCACAACAATCGGCCTCAGGCGCTGCCCGCCAGCAGCTTGCGCGGACCGCTGACGAAGCGGCTGCCCGCTTCGTAGAAACGCAGCAGCCGATGTGTTTCGCGCGACAGGCCGATGCGCGTGGTCACTTCCACGGCCCGGGCCGGCACATGCTGAGCCGCCTTTTGCGCCGTTGTGTCGAGACGGCCGATCCATAACCCTCGCCCGCTGCAAAGATCGACGCCGTCGAAAGATGGGCCGATGCCGTACGCCTGCGTGAGCCGCCCGGGTCCGCGCGCGAGATCGCGCAGCGGCGCGCCGCTGCGCCGTTGCGTCATCGCCGCCAGTCCTTCGAGCGGCTCGACGGCGCGAAACAGCACGCCCGCCCCCACCTCCTCGGCCTCACTCGACATGTTGAGCATCCAGGCGCTGCCGTAAGTGAGCCGCACATAGGCGTGGCCGCGCGCGAGGAACATCGACGCATTCCAGGCACGTCGTCCGATGAACGCGTGGCTTGTCGAGTCGCCGAGCGGATAGGCTTCCACCTCGACAAGCCGTCCCACGATGCGCGCGTCATCCGCGCCTTCATCGGCATCGCGGACCAGATACTTGCCGACCATGAAACGCGCGAGCTCGACGGTATCGATGGGCAGTTCCTCGCGGCGCAGCGCGACGACGGAGAGCGCGCCGGCTGCCGTCCCGGCCGCCGCGGCCGGAGCAAGCGGCGCCCTTCCCGCCGCCGTGCGTCTCACTGCGTCCCCTGCGCCTGCTGCACCGGCTCGGTCATCGCCCGCAGCTTCGCGACATCGGCAGCCCCGACCGCGCCCGCCCCGTTGTTCCAGCCTGCGCGCACGAAGCTCAGCACATCGGCGACCTGCTGGTCGCTCAACTGGCCGCGATAGGCCGGCATCGGATACGCCGCCGGAATGCCCTGGATCACGAGGTCGCCGGTGCCGTTCAGCGTCACGTTGATGAGCGACGCGGGCTCTTTCGCAAGCACGTTGGGATTGCCCGCCAGCGGTGCGAAGAAAGGCGCGAAGCCGCGGCCGTCGGCGCCGTGACAATGCAGGCAGTACGCCGTGTAGACGCGCGCGCCCGCGTCGTTGGCGGGTCGCGCAAGCGAGACTTTGGTGGCCTTGGGATCGTAGGCGTACGCCGCAGCACCGTTGCCGCCCGCCGCTGGCAGCGACTTCAGGTAGGCCGCAATCGCGCCGATATCCGCGTCGTTGAGCGCCTGGGTGCTGTTGTTGATGACGCTCGTCATCGCCCCGAACGCCGACGCGTGCTGGTTCGCCCCCGTCTTCAGGAATTGCGCAAGGTCGGCCTGGCTCCAGCGCCCGAGCCCGGTGTTGTGCTCGCCCGTGAGATTCGAGGCAAACCAGCCGTCGAGCAGCGCGCCGGTGAGGAACGCGCTGCCGCTTTCGTCGCTTGCCTGCTCGTTAAAGCCGATGCCGCGCGGCGTATGGCACGAGCCGCAATGGCCCAGGCCCTGCACGAGATACGCGCCGCGGTTCCAGGCGGCGTCCTTGCCCGGCTTGTCTTCGTAGACGCCCGCCTTCAGGAACAAGACGTTCCAGATCTTGAGCGGCCAGCGCATGTTCATCGGCCACTTGATGTCGCTCTCGCGGTTGGCCTGCCTGACCGGCTCGACGCCGTGCATGAAGTACGCATAGAGCGCCGCCACGTCGTCGTCGCGGACCTTGGCGTAGGACGGATAGGGCATTGCCGGATAGAGGTTGTGGCCATCCTTCGCGACGCCTTCGCGCAGCGCACGCGCAAAATCGGCCTCGCTGTAGCCGCCGATGCCCGTGTCCGGGTCGGGCGTGATGTTGGTCGTGTAGATGCGCCCGAGCGGCGTGTTCATCGGCAGGCCGCCCGCGAACGGCTTGCCGTGCGGCACCGTGTGGCAAGCCGCGCAGTCGCCGGCCTGGGCGAGGTAGGCGCCGCGCTGGAGCGTGGCGGCGTCGGCGCTTGCGCCGGCGTTCGACGCGGCCGAGGCGGTGCCAGGCGCGAGCGCGAGTGTCGCGGCAGCCAGCGCCGCAGCAGCGGTGGCGGCAGCCGCCAGCCGCGCACTCATGCCGCGGCCCTTCCTGCAGAGCCAATTTCGGCCGACCTTCGAGCCATCGATTCGATGTCGCGTGCCAGTGCCGCCGCCCTCGCTTGAAGTGGGGTTGCGTCGGAGACCGTTAGTAGCATTTCCTCGCGTGCTCGAGGATACGTTGAATATCTTCATCGACGCCTCCTCAGGCGGTTTGCGCGTTCATGAGCTGACGCCCAACGGGCAGCTGCCGCAGGCGCGTGCCGGTCGCCGCATAGATCGCGTTCGTCACAGCCGGCGCGAGTGCCGCCGTGCCCGGCTCGCCGATTCCGCCCGGCGCCTCGGTGCTCTTCACGATATGCACCTCGATCTGCGGCGCCTCGTCGATGCGCAGCATGCGGTAGTCGGTGAAGTTGGTCTGCGTGACGCGCCCGCGCTCGATCGTGACCTCGCCCCAGAGCACCGCTGAAATCGCGAACACCACGCCGCCCTGGACCTGCGCCTCGATCGTCTCCGGGTTCACGGTCATGCCGCAGTCGACCGCGCACACCACGCGGTTCACGCGCACCTCGCCGTTCGTCACGGTGACGTCGGCGACCATCGCGAAGTAGCTGCCGAACGCGTGCATCACCGAGACGCCGCGCCCCTGGCCCTTGGGCGCGGGCGGCCCCCAATTCGCGGCGCGCGTCGCCACGTCGAGCACGTTGAGCGCGCGCGGCGTCTTGCCGAGCAGATTGCGCCGGTACGTCACCGGATCGGTCTTCGCGGCCACGGCGAGCTCGTCGACGAAGCTCTCCACCACGAAGGTGCCGCGCGTTGCACCCACGCCGCGCCAGAAGGCAGTGGGCACCGTATGCGGCTCGTGGCGCACGTAATCGATGAGCTGGTTCGGCAGGTCGTAGGGCAGATCGGCGGCCACCTCCACGGCGTCCGGATCGACGCCGTTCGTCACTGCGGGCGGCGCGAAGCGCGCAAGGATAGACGAGCCGACGATGCGATGCTGCCACGCCACCGGCTTGCCGTTGGCGTCGAGCCCCGCCGAGATGCGGTCGTAGTAGCACGGCCGGTACATGTCGTGCTGAATGTCCTCCTCGCGGGTGTAGAGGACCTTGACCGGCGCGTTCACGGCTTTGCCGATCTTGAGCGCCTGCGTGATGTGATCCACTTCGAGACGCCGCCCGAAACCGCCGCCCAGCAGATGGTTGTGCACCACGATCTGCTCGGGCTTGAGGCCGGTCACGGCCACGCCAGCATCCACAGTGCGCGTGGGCACCTGGGTGCCCACCCAGATCTCGCAGGCGTCGGCGCGCACGTGCACCGTGCAGTTCATCGGCTCCATGGTGGCGTGCGCGAGGAAGGGCTGCTGATAGACGGCATCGACACGCGTTTTTGCGCCGCCGAATGCCTTCTGCACGTCGCCGTCCTTGCGCGCCACGGCGCCTTGCGCGTTTTGCGCGGCATCGGCCATCTCGCCGACGATCTGCCGCATCGAAAGTTGGGCCGCCGCCCCCTCGTTCCATTCGATGACGAGCGCCGCAGCACCGCGCTTGGCGGCCCACGTATGCGCGCCGATCACGGCCACGGCGTTGTCGATCTTCACGATCTGCGTGACGCCGGGGATCTGCTTCGCGTGCGTGTCGTCGACGCGCGCGAGCGTGCCGCCGAACACCGGGCAGTTGACGATGGCCGCGTAGACCATGCCGGGCAGCCGCACGTCGAGGCCGAAGAGCGCGCTGCCATCCACCTTCTCGGGCGAGTCGAGCCGCTTCGTGGGCTTGCCGACCAGCGTGAAATCCTTGGGCGCCTTGAGCGGCACGTTCTGCGGCAGTGGCACCTTCGCCGCCGCGTCCACGAGCGAGCCGTACGGCGCGCGTCTTCCGCTCGCGTCGTGCAGCACTTCACCGTTCTTCGCGTGGCACGCCGCCGGATCGACCTGCCATTGCTGTGCCGCCGCCATGATCAGCGCGACGCGCGCCGTCGCCCCCGCGCGGCGCATGGGTTCCCACGCATAGCGCACCGAGGTCGAGCCGCCCGTGAGCTGACCGCCGAGCAGCGGGTCGGTGAACAGCTTCGCGTTGGGCGGCGCGTGATCGATCGTCACGCTGCCGAGTGGAACTTCGAGTTCCTCGGCGATCAGCATCGGCAGCGCCGTATAGGTGCCCTGCCCCATCTCCACCTTCGGCATGATCAGCGTGACCTTGCCCGCGCGGTCGATCTGCACGAACGCGTTCGGCTCGAACACGCCTGGCTGCGGCGCCTCGTTGCCGTCGCCGCCGATCACCGACTTGCGCATGCCATTCAAGTCCGTGGCGCCGCCCTGTCCGAGGGCGCCGACGCTGAAGCCGAGCAGCAGGCCGCCGCCCGCCGCCGCGCCGAGCTTGAGGAACGCGCGGCGGGAGACGTTCGCGCTGCCCGCGGCGCGCGCGGCCCCGGCGCCCTTGCCTGCCTCGATGAGACCTTGCGACATATCAGGCCTCCTTCGCGGCTTGCTTGATGGCCGCGCGGATGCGCGTGTAGGTGCCGCAGCGGCAGATGTTGCCCGCCATGGCGGCGTCGATATCGGCGTCGCTCGGGTTCGCGTTCGCGGCGATCAGCGCCGCCGCCGACATCACCTGTCCCGACTGGCAGTAGCCGCACTGCACCACGTCCAGATCGCGCCACGCCTTCTGGACCCGCTGCCCGGCGGGCGTGGCGCCCACGGCTTCGATCGTCGTGATCTTGCGGCCTTCGAGCGCCGCGACGGGCAGCACGCACGAGCGCGCGGCCTCGCCGTCGAGATGCACGGTGCACGCGCCGCATTGCGCAATGCCACAGCCGAACTTCGTGCCGGTGAGGCCGACGAGGTCGCGCAGAACCCAGAGGAGCGGCATGTCGGGCGGCGCATCGATCGTGTGCGTCTCGCCATTGATGATTAACGTCGTCATGAGGCGGCTCTCCGATATGGGGATTGGTCGGTGCAAACGAGCAATCGATGGCCATGCCGATGCGTTGTTCCTGCACGCGACTCAAATGCGCGCACGCTGGCACGAAAACGGCCATTCGAGGACCGGGCGAGTGTAGCGCCGGCTTCCGATGCGTGCAGGCACGCTGCTGCGTGCGCTTGTTGCCTCAGGCACGCCGCATGAGTCGAGCCGTATCAGTCACGCCACATCGGGCGCGCTGCATCGGGCGCGCTGCATCATAGCCACGCGCGCCGCCCTGTTGCGCTACCATCGTCGGCATGGGCGCGCGCCTTGCGGCCGCGCGATGTCGAACGCAATCAAGGAGCCGCCACGATGGACGAAGTCCGCGCAATCCAGTTCCTCTCCGAAGTCCGCAAGCCGCTCCTCACGCTGCACAAGGCGATCCTCGATCACGAGCGCGCCGAGTACGAACGCGAGTTCGGCCCGACGACGCCGGCCGCCTTCCTGCAGGTGTTGATCAACGGCTCGGGGTTCCGCTGGCTCATGCCGCTCTCGACGGTCATCGCGAACGTCGACGAAACGCTCGACGCCAAGGACGCGAAATCCGAAGACCGCGTGGGTGCCGCCGAAGGGGTGGCCGGCCTCTTCGCGGGCGAGGAGTCGGAGGAATTTTTCGAGCGTTATCAGGCGCTCTTGCAAAAGAGCCCCGAAGTGCTGCACCAGCACGGCGTGGTTGCGAAACTGCTGAACGGCATCAAGAACTGAGCGCGCGGTGAAGGCGGCGCGCTGCTGCGCGTCATGCTTCGCGCGCCGGTTTGCGCCGCGCGGGCGCGCCGCCGTCCCCGCTTCCACCATTTCCGCCGCTTGCGTGGTTCGCGCCCGGTTTTGCCTTGGCGGCGTTCAGGCGCCGCCACAGCGTCGTCTTGCTGATGCCGAGCTGCGCGCACACGCGCTCGCGGTCGCCGCCGTGCGCTTCGAGCGCCGCGCGGATCTCGTCCGCTTCCACCGTCAGGCTGCGTTCGCGCAGGGTGAGCGGCTGATCGCGCGGATCGGCCACGTCGGCTGCGTCGTCCTCTAACGCCGCGGCGGCCCACGCAGACGTGGCGCGCGCCGCGCCGCCGCGCGTCTCGAACACCTCAGGTGCGATCGCGCGCAACACCTCGGGCGTGAGCACGTCGACGTCCGAATCCGCGAGCTCCACCACCATCCGCTCGACCACGTTCTGCAATTCGCGCACGTTGCCAGGCCAGCCGTGACGCGCCAGCGCCTCGCCCACGGGCGCGAGCGCGCGCGTGGCATCGTCCTGCGTGCGGATGCGCAGCGCCACGCGCGGCTCGCGGCGCGCCGACTGCAGCAGCAGTTCGGCCGCGAGCGGCACGATATCGGCGCCGCGCTCGCGCAGCGGCGGAATCGCCAGATTCAGGATGTTCAGACGATAGAACAGGTCCGCGCGGAATTCGCCCGACTCGATCTGCTCGGTGAGCCCGCGGTGCGTGGCCGCCACCACGCGCACATCCACGCGAGTGGGCTCGGTCGCGCCCAGACGCACCACTTCGCGCTCCTGCAGCACGCGCAAGAGGCGGCTTTGCAGCGGCAGCGGCATCTCGCCGATCTCATCGAGAAAGAGCGTGCCGCGGTGCGCCGCCTCGATCAGCCCGACCTTGCCGCCGCGCCGCGCGCCCGTGAACGCGCCCTCCTCGTAGCCGAACAGCTCGCTCTCCAGCAGCGTCTCGGGAAACGCCCCGCAGTTGATCGCCACGAACGGGAAATCGCGCCGCGGGCTCTCGCGGTGGATGCCCTGCGCGATCATCTCCTTGCCGGTGCCGCTTTCGCCACGGATCAGCACGGTGGCGTCCGAGCGGGCGTAGCGCTGCGCGAGCTGGCGCACGCGAACGATGCCCGGCGTCGCGCCGCTCAGGTCGCCCAGCCGGTAACGCGCCACGAACTGCTGCGTACGCTGGCGCGAGCGCAAGGTGCGGTCGAGGCGCTCCACCGCGCGCGACTCCTGAAACGTGAGCACGGCGCCCGAGGCCACGCCGTTGTCAACGAGCGGCCCGCGATGCACGATGTAGCTCACGCCGCGCACGGTTTCGAGCGATTCGCCGTCGGCGTCGGGCAGCGTGAAGGCGATGTCGGGCGCGAGGTCCTCGAGCGAGCGGCCCGCAGCCGCCGCCGGATCGATGCCGAGCACGGCAGCGAGGCGCTGGTTGATCGCCTCCACGCGCCCGTTCGCGTCGAGCGCCACCACGCCGTCGCGCAGATGCTGCAGCACGCTGTCCAGACGCTGGCGCCGCTGCGTTTCGCGCCACGTGGCCTGCACGACTTCGAGCGCGTTGTCGAAGGCCGCGCGCACCGAGGAGCGCGAATACACGAAGAACGGCACGAGACCGAGCCGCGCCGCGAGATCGTTCACGTGACCCGGGCCCACGACCGCGCCCACGCCCCGGTCGCGCAGGTCCAGCACGCAGGCCTCGGCGTCCTGCACGGTGCGATACGAGGCGAACACCACGTCCAGCCCCCACGCACTCGCGAAGCGCCGCACTTCTGAGGGCGTCTCGCCATAGGTCACGAGCGCAACGAGGTCCGCCTCGCGGCGCGCGCGGGCGAGCGCCTGCATCACGTCGAAGCCCGTGGGCTGCACGAGCACGACCGGCAAGTCGATGCGCGCCTTCAGGTAGGTGCCGTTCGAGCCCGCCGCCACGACCACGTCGGGCCGCTGGTTCGGCGGCGCGGCGGCGATTTCGGCAGCGGCTTCCTCGAAGCCGCGCGCGACCACGCGCACATCGGCCAGGCCGTCGTATTCGCCGGCGATGTCGCGGAACAGGTCGCGCAGGCGGCTGATGCCCATGGCCCAGACGCGCGGGCGAAATTCGGAGGCGGAGGGAAAGCGGTTCATGAGAGGGCAGCTCGGTATTTCATCGACATTTCATTATCGCGCCTGAATTTCAAATTTGAAATCGTAATTTCAAACTGGAAATCAGGGCGGGAAGCGCGCCAACGTCTATCCAGCGCAAAATCAATGCATTAGCGACGCGCCTCTGCGCTGGCACGGTATCTGCAGTATCAGCGCCGATTCCCTCGGAGACATCCCGCATGAACACGAAATCCCCCGCAAGCGCCGGCGCGAAATTCCGCGCGGCCGTTGCCGCCGAACAACCGCTGCAGGTCGTGGGCGCCATCACCGCCTATGCCGCCAAGCTCGCCGAGCAGACTGGCTTCAAGGCCGTGTACCTCTCGGGCGGCGGCGTGGCCGCGAACTCGCTCGGCGTGCCGGACCTCGGCATCAGCACCATGGACGACGTGCTGATCGACGCGCGCCGCATCACCGACGCCGTGGACATCCCGCTGATGGTCGACATCGACACGGGCTGGGGCGGCGCCTTCAACATCGCGCGCACGATCAAGTCCTTCATCAAGGCCGGCGTCGCGGCCGTGCACCTTGAAGACCAGGTGGGCCAGAAGCGCTGCGGCCATCGTCCGGGCAAGGAAGTCGTTGCCAAAGACGAGATGGTCGACCGCGTGAAGGCCGCGGTGGACGCACGCACCGACGACGGCTTCGTCATCATGGCGCGCACCGACGCGGCCGCCGTGGAAGGCATCGACGCGGCCATCGAGCGCGCCGTCGCCTACGTGGAAGCGGGCGCCGACATGATCTTCCCCGAAGCGATGAAGACGCTCGACGACTACCGCCGCTTCCGGGCCGCGGTGAAGGTGCCGATCCTCGCGAACCTCACGGAATTCGGCTCGACGCCGTTCTTCACGACCGAAGAGCTCAAGAGCGCCAACGTGGACATCGCGCTCTACTGCTGCGGCGCGTACCGCGCGATGAACGCGGCGGCGCTGAACTTCTACGAGACGGTCAAGCGCGACGGCACCCAGAAGGCCGCCGTCTCGACGATGCAAACGCGCGAGGACCTCTACAAGTACCTCGGCTATCACGCGTACGAAGACAAGCTCGACGCGCTCTTCGCCGCGAAGAAGTAACGCTGCGCAATCATCAGACTATCTGCCCAGATTAAGAGAGAGGAAGGACGACACCATGAGCGAAACCGATAACACCACGCAGGCCGCAGGCGGGTTCAAGCCGAAGAAGTCCGTCGCGCTGTCCGGCGTGGCGGCGGGCAACACCGCGCTGTGCACCGTGGGCCGCACCGGCAACGACCTGCACTACCGCGGCTACGACATTCTCGACCTCGCCACCGCGTGCGAATTCGAAGAAGTCGCCTACCTGCTCGTGCACGGCAAGCTGCCGAACACGGCTGAACTCGCGGCGTACAAGACCAAGCTCAAGGCGCTGCGCGGCCTGCCCGCGAACGTGAAGGCGGCGCTCGAATGGGTGCCGGCCTCGGCGCACCCGATGGACGTGATGCGCACGGGCGTGTCGGTGCTCGGCACCGTGCTGCCGGAGAAGGACGACCACAACCTGCCCGGCGCGCGCGATATCGCCGACCGCCTGATGGCCTCGCTCGGCTCGATGCTGCTGTACTGGTATCACTACTCGCACAACGGTAAGCGCATCGAAGTGGAAACCGACGACGACTCGATCGGCGGCCACTTCCTGCACCTGCTGCACGGCCGCGAGCCGTCGAAGTCGTGGGTCGACGCGATGCACGTTTCGCTGAACCTCTACGCGGAGCACGAGTTCAACGCCTCGACCTTCACGGGCCGCGTGATCGCCGGCACGGGCTCGGACATCTACTCGGCCATCACCGGCGCGATCGGCGCACTGCGCGGCCCGAAGCACGGCGGCGCCAACGAAGTCGCGTTCGAGATCCAGTCGCGCTATGAGACGCCGGACGAGGCTGAAGCCGACATCCGCCGCCGCGTGGAAGCGAAGGAAGTCGTGATCGGCTTCGGCCACCCGGTGTACACGATCTCGGACCCGCGCAACAAGGTCATCAAGGAAGTCGCGAAGAAGCTCTCGAAGGAGCAGTCGAACCTGAAGCTGTTCGACATCGCCGAGCGCCTCGAATCGACGATGTGGGACGTCAAGAAGATGTTCCCGAACCTCGACTGGTTCAGCGCCGTCTCGTATCACATGATGGGCGTGCCGACGGCCATGTTCACGCCGCTGTTCGTGATCTCGCGCACCGCCGGCTGGAGCGCGCACATCATCGAGCAGCGCATCGACAACAAGATCATCCGCCCGAGCGCCAACTACACGGGTCCGGAGAATCTGAAGTTCACGCCGATCGGCAAGCGCTGATCTCTTAACGTTAGCCATTCGGCTAACGGCTAACGGGGGCGATGCGTCGTAAAGTGACGACATCGCCTCTGCCGACCAGAGCTGGTGCAAAGCGCCGACTCTGGTCCCATGCAACGCCCCGCTTACAACCTCATTGGTCCCCACAGCCGTGAATACCGCCTACCGCAAGCCCCTTCCCGGCACCCGGCTCGATTACTTCGACGCGCGCGAAGCCGTCGAGGCCATCCAGCCCGGCGCCTGGGACACGTTGCCGTACACCTCGCGCGTGCTCGCCGAAAACCTCGTGCGCCGCTGCGACCCGGCTACGCTCACTGATTCGCTCAAGCAGCTCATCGAGCGCAAGCGCGACCTCGACTTCCCATGGTTCCCCGCACGCGTCGTGTGCCACGACATCCTCGGCCAGACCGCGCTCGTGGACCTCGCCGGCCTGCGCGACGCCATCGCGGATCAAGGCGGCGACCCCGCCAAGGTCAATCCGGTCGTGCCGGTGCAGCTGATCGTCGACCACTCGCTCGCCGTGGAATGCGGCGGCTTCGACCCGCAAGCGTTCGAAAAGAACCGCGCGATCGAAGACCGGCGCAACGTTGACCGCTTCGACTTCATCAACTGGACGAAGAAAGCGTTCAAGAACGTCGACGTCATTCCTCCGGGCAACGGCATCATGCACCAGATCAATCTGGAAAAGATGTCGCCCGTGATCCAGGCGCGCGATGGCGTGGCGTTCCCCGACACCTGCGTGGGCACCGACAGCCACACGCCGCACGTGGACGCGCTCGGCGTGATCGCCATCGGCGTGGGCGGCCTCGAAGCCGAGAACGTCATGCTCGGCCGCGCCTCGTGGATGCGCCTGCCCGACATCGTCGGCGTGGAGCTCAACGGCAAGCGCCAGCCCGGCATCACCGCCACCGACATCGTGCTCGCCCTCACCGAATTCCTGCGCAAGGAAAAGGTCGTGGGCGCGTATCTGGAGTTCCGCGGCGCGGGCGCGTCGAGCCTCACGCTCGGCGACCGCGCGACCATCTCGAACATGGCGCCCGAATACGGCGCCACGGCCGCGATGTTCTTCATCGACAACCAGACGCTCGACTATCTGCGCCTCACGGGCCGCGAGGAAGAGCAGGTCAAGCTTGTCGAGACCTATGCGAAGACCGGCGGCCTGTGGGCCGATACGCTCGCGAACGCGCAGTACGAGCGCACGCTCACGTTCGATCTCTCGAGCGTCGTGCGCAACATGGCCGGCCCGTCGAACCCGCACAAACGCCTGCCCACCTCGGCGCTGGCCGAGCGCGGCATCGCGGGCAAGTGGGAAGAAACGCCGGGACAGATGCCGGACGGCGCGGTCATCATCGCCGCCATCACGAGCTGCACGAACACCAGCAACCCGCGCAACGTGATCGCAGCCGCGCTGCTCGCGCGCAACGCAAACGCGCGCGGCCTCACGCGCAAGCCGTGGGTGAAGAGCTCGCTCGCTCCGGGATCGAAGGCCGTCGAGCTTTACCTCGAAGAGGCGAACCTTCTGCCGGATCTGGAAAAGCTCGGCTTCGGCATCGTGGCGTTCGCGTGCACCACGTGTAACGGCATGTCGGGCGCGCTCGATCCGAAGATCCAGCAGGAGATCGTCGATCGCGATCTGTACGCGACCGCCGTGCTCTCGGGCAACCGCAACTTCGACGGCCGTATCCATCCGTATGCGAAGCAGGCGTTCCTCGCCTCGCCGCCGCTCGTGGTCGCGTATGCGATTGCCGGCACGATCCGCTTCGACATCGAACAGGACTCGCTCGGCACGGACCAGGACGGCAAGCCGGTGTATCTGAAGGACATCTGGCCGACCGACGAGGAAATCGACGCCATCGTCGCGCAGAGCGTAAAGCCCGAGCACTTCCGCAAGGTCTACGAACCGATGTTCGCGGTCACCGCCGCCAGCAGCGAGACCACGGACCCGCTTTACGACTGGCGTGCGCAGAGCACGTATATCCGCCGTCCGCCGTACTGGGAAGGCGCGCTCGCGGGCGAGCGCACGTTGACGGGCCTGCGCCCGCTCGCCGTGCTCGGCGACAACATCACGACCGACCACCTCTCGCCCTCCAACGCCATCATGGCGAACAGCGCGGCGGGCGAGTACCTCGCGAAGATGGGCCTGCCCGAAGAGGACTTCAACTCGTACGCCACGCACCGCGGCGACCACCTCACGGCGCAACGCGCGACCTTCGCGAACCCCACGCTCATCAACGAGATGGCTGTGGTGGACGGCGCCGTGAAGAAGGGATCGCTCGCGCGCATCGAGCCGGAAGGCAAGGTCACGCGCATGTGGGAAGCCATCGAGACGTACATGGAGCGCAAGCAGCCGCTGATCATCGTCGCGGGTGCCGACTACGGCCAGGGCTCGTCACGCGACTGGGCGGCCAAGGGCGTGCGCCTCGCGGGCGTGGAGGCGATCGTGGCGGAAGGCTTCGAGCGCATTCACCGCACGAACCTGATCGGCATGGGCGTGCTGCCGCTGGAGTTCAAGGCTGGCACGAACCGCACGACGCTCGGCATCGACGGCACGGAGACTTATGACGTGATCGGCGAGCGTACGCCGCGCGCCGACCTCACGCTCGTGATTCACCGCAAGAACGGCGAGCGCGTAGAAGTGCCGGTCACCTGCCGCCTGGACACGGCTGAAGAAGTCTCGATCTACGAAGCGGGCGGCGTGCTGCAGCGCTTCGCGCAAGACTTCCTCGAGTCGTCGCAGGCTGCATGACCAAATAAGCCCCTCTCCCCTTGCGGGAGAGGGGTTGGGGAGAGGGGACAGGAGGTGGAGGATGGTAGCGGCACCGCATCAAACCCAGTTCGCCAGGATTCTGCGTAAAAACATGACGGACGCGGAGCAGCTGCTGTGGCGCCACCTCCGTGCGCATCGGCTGTGCGGCCAGAAATTCCGCAGGCAACAGCCCGTCGGCCCCTATATCGTGGACTTCGTGCATTTCGGTGCGCGTCTGGTCATCGAGGCCGATGGCGGGCAGCACAACGGCAACCCCGACGACGCGGCGCGCGATGCCTGGTTGCGGAACCGGGGCTTCACCGTACTGCGCTTCTGGAACGACGAGATATTGCTGAACGTCGAAGTGGTGCTCGAGGTGATCCTTGGAGAACTCGCGAAAGGCGCCGCCTCCTTCCCACTCTTCCCCCTCTCCCCCTGCCCCTCTCCCTCAAGGGAGAGGGGAGATCGCTGACATCATCGACACGGGATTCCCATGAGTCATAAACCCCAGATCAAAATCCCCGCCACCTACCTGCGCGGGGGCACCAGCAAAGGCGTGTTCTTCCGCCTGCAGGATCTGCCCGAAGCCGCGCAACAGCCAGGCGTTGCGCGCGACAAGCTGCTCATGCGCGTGATCGGCAGCCCCGACCCGTACGGCAAGCAGATCGACGGCATGGGCGGCGCCACCTCCAGCACCAGCAAGACCGTGATCGTGGCGAAGAGCAGCCGGCCCGATCATGACGTCGACTATCTGTTCGGCCAGGTCGCCATCGACAAGGCCTTCGTCGACTGGAGCGGCAACTGCGGCAATCTCTCCGCCGCCGTGGGACCGTTCGCGATCAGCGGCGGCCTCATCGACCCGAGCCGCATTCCCGAGAACGGCGTGCTCACCGTGCGCATCTGGCAGGCCAACATCGGCAAGACCATCGTCGCGCACGTGCCCATCACGAACGGCCAGGTGCAGGAAACCGGCGACTTCGAACTGGACGGCGTGACCTTCCCCGCCGCCGAAGTGCAGCTCGAGTTCCTCGACCCCGCCGCCGAAGAAGAAGGTGCGGGCGGCGCGATGTTCCCCACCGGCAATCTCGTCGACGACCTCGAAGTGCCGGGTGTCGGCAAGCTGAAGGCCACGATGATCAACGCGGGCATCCCGACGATCTTCGTGAACGCCGAGGCCATTGGCTACACCGGCACGGAACTGCAAGACGCGATCAACAGCGACGCCGAGGCGCTCAAGAAGTTCGAGACCATCCGGGCATACGGCGCGCTGCGCATGGGTCTCATCAAGAACCTCGACGAGATCGCCACGCGCCAGCACACGCCGAAGATCGCCTTTGTTGCGAAACCTGTGGGCTATACGGCGTCGAGCGGCAAGCGCGTGGAAGCCGGCGACGTCGATCTGCTGGTGCGCGCGATGTCGATGGGCAAGCTCCATCACGCCATGATGGGCACGGCGGCCGTGGCGATCGGCACGGCAGCGGCCATTCCGGGCACGCTCGTGAATCTCGCGGCGGGCGGCGGCGAGCGCAATGCGGTGCGTTTCGGGCATCCGTCGGGCACGCTGCGCGTAGGCGCCGAGGCGCGTCGGGAAGGCGGTGAATGGACGGTCACGAAGGCCATCATGAGCCGTAGCGCGCGCGTGCTGATGGAAGGCGCGGTGCGGGTGCCGGGGGATGCGTTTTAAGGCAAGGTCACCGCAGACGGCATCGGCCAGTACGAGGCCGCCCCGGCGCATTTCAGCGCCAGGGCGGCCTTTTTCTCGACACGGCATTGACAGGCACAAACAACGTCATCATATGATGCTATATTTTGTGCACTAGCTATCGGGAGGCGCTATGCGGACCACAATCTCGCTGGACGATGATCTGATCGCCAAGGCACAGGCCTATACGGGTCTGGAAGAGAAAACGGTGCTTGTGCGCGAAGCGCTCAAGGCGCTGATTCAACGCGAAGCCGCGAAGCGACTCGCAAATCTCGGAGGGAGTCAACCGGGCATTGAGGCGGCACCGCGTCGCCGCCAGGATGTCGAATGATTCTTGTCGACACATCGATCTGGATTGACCATCTCGCCGCATCGGATCTTGTGTTGGTCAATCTGCTCACTGAGGAGCGTGTGGCAACGCACCCCTATGTGATAGGAGAGATTTCGCTAGGTAGCCTGCGCGATCGCAGCGTAGTGCTCAGTGCATTACTCGACCTGCCGAGCGTGCCCGTTGCAACGCCGGAGGAGACGTTTTATTTGATCGAGCGCGAGCGATTATTCAATCGCGGAATTGGCTACGTCGACACGTCGCTGCTCGCGTCAGCGCGCCTGCTTCCCGGCGTCACAATCTGGACGCGCGACAAGCGGTTGAAGCAGGTTGCAGATGAACTCGGCCTGAGCGCGGCGCTCGGGCACTAGAAAAGCACGCTAGAGCATCACACAGCGGAAAAAACGCTGCGCCGGAGAATCCGGGGCAGCGTTATCAATTGCGAGATGCTAGTGCTTTCGTATCGCGTCGAAGCGCCAACGCTCAACCCTGCGGCGACGACGGCAAATACGGCATCGGATCGACCGGCTTGCCGTCGCGGCGCACCTCGAACAGCACGGCCACGCGGTCGTTGTTCTCGCTGCCCATCTCCGCGATCTGCTGGCCCTGGTGGACCACGTCGCCCGTCTTCACAAGCAGGCGCCGGTTGTGCGAGTACGCGGTCAGGAAGTCCTTGTTGTGCTGGACGATGATCAGGCTGCCGTACTCGTTCAGGCCCGTGCCCGCGTACATGACCTTGCCGTCGGCGGCGGCGATCACGGGGTCGCCGGCCTTGCCCGCGATCTCGATGCCGCGCGTCGTGCCCGGCTCGAACGGCTCCACGACCCGGCCCTGCGCCGGCCAGACCAGCGCCACGCTGCGCGCATGGCGCTTGACCTCGGCCGCGACCTGGCGGCCTTCCGCGGTGTTCGTTGCGGGACTCGCCGCGGTGCTCGTCGCCGTATCCGCTGAGACATTCGCGCCGCCGGACTGAACAGGCGCGGCGGCTTGCACCGTGATCGTCTGCTTCGAGACGAGCTTGAGCGACTGGCCGGCCCGCACATGGCTGGTGGGCTTGATGCCGTTCCATGCCGCCAGTTCCTTGACCGAAACCTTGTGGCTCGCCGCAATTCCCAACAGCGAATCGCCGCGGCGCACGCGCACCCAGGTGGTTTTCGTGACGACGCGCGTGACCGGTGCGCTGGCCGCCTGTTGCTGGCTCGCCGCAGCAGCGGTTGCCGTTGCCGATGCGGCGGCACCCGAGGCCGGGCTCACCGCCGCCGACGGGTCGGGCTGCGGCTGCGAAGGCGACGGCTGCTGCTGGCCAACGTTTGCGCAAGCGCCCAGCAACGCGGCCAGGCCGAGGCCTGCGAGGCGCTGCCACAAGCGGCGCGTCAACAGGCCGTTGGCGCGCGGACCTGAACGATCCTCAAACATGATTGTTAATCTCCTGTCGATAGGAGTTAGCGCTTCAGCGCTTACTCCTATCCCATGCTTCGCGGTCGATCGGAGTTGGTGCAGAGCTCTTACTCCGATCCCATGCTTCGCGGTCGACCAGAGTTAGCGCTCCAACGCCTACTCCGATCCCATGCAAATCCGTCCATCGCAGCAGGACGCCGCACGGGCGGCGCGGCCAGGTCTGCAGCGTCAAATCGCGCTCCCGCCCCACTCGCCGGCCCAAACACGCGCGTCAGGCCTACTTCCATCTGCATTCAAAATGCACGCTTTGCCCGACAAAATCGGCCACCGTCGCGCAAAATTCGAGGCGGCAATTCCGCTTCTATCTTGAAAACAGTCTGGCATTGTAAAGCGCATTTCACATATATCAGGCAGGCAACAACACTCTGATACAAATCTTAAAAAGATGACGCTTCTTCCAGCCTGCGCGGCCTGAAACAGAGCCGAAGCAGCACTGGATCCCACCCTCATTTTTTGACATATCGGCGCGCTGAACCAGAACTTAAGTCGCGGCGCCCACTGAAAGCTCTTTGAAATTAATGTAGTATTGCGGCCGTCAAGCGTAAGACCCGGCCCGTGGGAACCTTGGCGCGCCAATGCAGGTCACTCCTGGGCCGCCGCTATCCTCGCCGCTTTTTACCGGGCTTTTGACGCCACTTGCCGCTCCGGCCTTGTGCAGGAAGCGGCGCTATCGCGGCCCCGGCGCTTGCGTCACATGGGCTTGAACCGTTGCTGCGCAACGGCTGCCCGAGTGGCAAGCCGAGGCAGTTGCCGTCGTCGAGCTTTGCGCTCCGGCAACGTGCCGCCGCAGCGACCTTTTTTGCACGCGCCAGTGCGGCCGTGCGCGCCACCCGGCCGTTTCCGGCCCGCTCGGCGCGCCGCGTCCGGTTGACGCCGGAGCCATGTCACAGTCATCCAATCGTCTCGTCGAACTCGACTTCTTTCGTGGCCTTGTCCTGCTGATCATCGTCGTCGACCACATCGGCGGCAGCATCGTTTCGCGCGTCACGTTGCACGCCTATGCGCTGTGCGATGCCGCCGAAGTGTTCGTGTTCCTCGGCGGCTTCGCCACGGCCACCGCCTGGGCCGCGCTCTGCGCGCGCCGCACCGAGGCCGCCGCGCGTCAGCGCTTCATCAAGCGTGCGTTCGAGATCTATCGCGCATTCGTGGTCACCGCGCTGCTCATGCTGCTCGTGACGGCGGTCCTGGTTGCCTGCAACGTCGACGCGCCGAACCTCGCCACCACCGACCTCGACGACCTCACACTCGCCCCCGCCGCGGCGCTGCGCGACATCGTGCTGCTGCGCCGCCAGCCGTATCTCGCAGGCGTGCTGCCGATGTACGCGTGCTTCGCGCTGGCCGCGCCGCTCGCCTTGCCGCTCGCGCGCACGCGGCCGTGGCTGCTGGCCGCGATCAGCCTCGCGCTGTGGGGCATCGCCCCGCCCCTCACGCCGTGGCTGCCGCACGTGGCCGACGTCAACTGGGACTTCAATCCGTTCGCCTGGCAATTGTTGTTCGTGGCCGGCGTGATCGCACAGACGCAGCCGGTATTCCAGCGCGTCACCGCGCAGCGCAAGCTCGGCACCTTCGTGACGGCGCTCGCGCTCGCCGTAATCGCGGGGGCCGCCATCTACCGCCTGCATCTGGGCAGCACCGCACTCGATGGCGAGTTCAAGCGCAATCTCGCCTGGTTCCGCGCGATCAACTTCTTCGGCGTGGCCTGGCTCACCGCGCATGTGATCCGGCTCGGCTGGGCGAAGAAGCTCGCCGCCGCCCTGCCATGGGTGGGGCTCGTGGGCCGCAAGGGGCTGCTCTCGTTCGTGGCCGGCGCGGTCATCTCGCTGACGGTCGACTCGCTGCTCTACTGGTACACCGACGGCTATTTGAACGTGCCGCTCGGCCTCGCCGCCGACGCCTTCGCGCTCACCGCGCTGCTTCTGGTTGCGCGCGCATCCGATCCGCTCAAGCGTCTGTTGCCATCGCGCGCGAAGGTGTCGGCCTGAGCGGATCGGGCCGGCGGCAACGCAAAGGTTCGTCCGCGGCGCAGCCACGCCGGCGCCACGGACGAAACCCCGCGGCCCCGGCGCGCGTATTCTTCCGGACTTGTGCCCGCGCCGCTCGCCGTGCTGCTTCCGGCGCGCACGGGCCACTGCTAGCATGATGACCCCGCGCCGCTGACGCGCCTTACTGACCGGCTCTCCTGCCATGCGCAGACACCCCCGCACCGCGCTGTTCGGCCCGCACTTCGCTTCGCCTCGCGCGGCGCGTGCCGCGGCTCGTCTCACGGCGATCACGGGCTTCAGCAGCCTCTTTCGGCACAACAGGCGCAACAGGCTCAACAGGCTGATGAAAATCGGGCGCACCGCGCTGCTCGCGGCCCTCGCGACATTCACCACGCTCTTCACGTTCGCCGCCCCCGCCGCGGCCAGCACGGTCGCGCTGCACAGCTTCCACGCAACAGCGCTCGGCCGCGACTGGCCATACGCGGTCTATCTGCCCACTGGCTATCGCAGCGACGCGGCGCGCTATCCGGTGCTCTATCTCCTGCACGGCAACAATGGCGATGCGCTGGACTGGGTCACGCAAGGCGACCTGCAGAGCACCGTCGATACGCTGATCGCCCGCCGCGAGATTCCCCCGGTCGTGATCGTGATGCCGCAAGGCGGCACCGCCTGGTACGTCGACCGCAAGGAAAAGATGGAAACGGCCTTCTTCGCCGACCTCATACCGGAGGTCGAATCGCACTTCGCCGTCGAGGACGAGCGCGGCGCGCGCGCTGTCGGCGGCGTCTCCATGGGCGGATTCGGCGCGCTGCGCTACACGCTGGAGCACCCCGAGATGTTCTGCGGCACCTTCCTGCTCTCGCCGGCAATCTACTCGGGCGACCCGCCGCTGGCCTCGTCGGCGCGGCGCGTGGGCGTGTTCGGCGAACACCAGTTCGACCCGCACGTCTGGCGCGCGCTCAACTACCCGGCGCTGTGGAGCGGCTATTTCGGACGGCCCTGGCGCGTGCCCATCTTCATCGCCTCGGGCGACGACGACCTCGTGATCCAGGCCGAATCGTCGCTGCTCTATACGCGCCTGCGCGAGGCGGGCAACCCCGCGGCGCTGCGCATCGTCGACGGCGGCCACGTCTGGCCCGTCTGGCGCGAGCTGCTGCCCGCCGCGCTCAAATACACGCTCGCCTGCGTGCACTAAGAGCTGCGCAGCGTCCGTGAAAGCCGGGCGCTGCCCATGAAAGCCGCACGACGTCCACGAAGCGCGGCGTCCCCGCGGACTCAAGCCCGCAGGCCGAAAGCGCCGGCGTCACTCCGCCCAGTTCACCCACAGCACCATCAGCACGGTCATGAGCGCCGGGCCGATGAAGATGCCGATCAGCCCGAAGGTCGCCGCGCCGCCGAGGATGCCGAACAGCACGAGCAGGAAGGGCAGGCGCGTCGAGTTGCCGATCAGCACGGGCCGCACGAAGTGCTCGGCGACGAACACCACCACGAAGCCGACCACCGCGAGCGCGACGGCCCCGATGACGGAGCCTTGCACGACGAGCCACAGCGCAGCGCCGCAGAACACGACGGGCGCGCAGAACGGCAGCATCGCCGCGATGGCGGTGACGGTGCCGAGCAGCGCCGCATGCGGCACGCCGGTGAGCATGTAGCCGATGCCGAGCAGCACGCCCTCGCCCAGCCCGACGACCACGAGGCCCGTCACCGTCGCGCGCACCGCGGAGGCCATGCGCTGCAGCAGCTGCGCGCCATCCGCGCCGAACGCGCGGCGCGCGCCGCGCATCACGGTGCCGGAGAGCCTCGGTCCCGCCTGCAAGATCACGAACAGCGTGACGAGCATGAAGCCGAAGGTCACCGACGCATGCAAGGCGCGCGCGCCGAAATGCCGCCCGAACGTCACGAGGGCGTCGCTGTGCAGGCCCTTCATGGCGGGCGAGGCCTTGAGCGGCGGCGCGAGATTGGTCTGCCACCAGGCGCTCAGCGTGTGGCTGCCCACCGGCAGCTGCGCGACGAAATCGGGCACCGGCACGCCGTTCTCCTGGGCCGAACGCACCCACAGATAGAGCTCGTGAGCCTCGCCGCCCGCCTGGATCGCGGTGACCGTGATCGGCAGCACGACGAGCAGCGCGATGGCCACCGTGAGCAGCGTGGCGATCCACGTGGTGCGGCACTTGAACCAGCGGTGGCGCTCGATGGCCTGATAGGCCGGCCACAGGACGATGGCGATCACGCACGCCCACGCCACGGCAGGCAGGAACTCGCGCACGACCCACAGCGCGAGCAGAACGAGCGCGGCAAACAGCGCGGCGGAGGCGATGCGCTGGTTTTTTTGCTCGTTTGCGGAGTTGGGAGCAGGCGGGCGATGAATCATGTAACCTCGTGAAAATTCGACAAAACGGCTCGTGCGGCGCAGCAAACCTGGTCCCGCCGCAAGCAGACGCCGGTATCCGGGCCTCCCGGTATCCGAACCTCAGGGCATCCGGACGCGAGGCGTGCCGGCATGGCGCAAAGCCAGCCCTGGACGAGTCGCCAGGCCGCCAGCATACGGGCGGCGCACCGAAAACGCGAATCTCCAGCCGCCACCTCAGGCCGCTTTCCATCTGATTCGCGCCGACTCGCGGCGTTCCAACCCCACCCCTCCAGGCCGATTTTCGTGTCGCGCTTTGCACAACACTGCGTTGCACAAATCCGGCTTGTCGCGCCTTGAGCGCCCGCAAACCCCCATTTCTTCGTTAATCGCACAGTGTCGCAGGGGGATTGTTGTCGTTTGTGGAATGGTGTTTCAACGGCGACACAATGGCACTTGGCGCCGCACAGGAATACAGTCCGGGCAAACCCCACTTACGGAGCCGACAATGAGAAAGAAAGCGTGTGTTGCGCTTGACGGAGCCAACGGTGAACGCATCGAAATCCTCGAACAAACGGATTCAGCGCTCGTGATCCGCTGGGTCGAACCCGGCCGCTGCCACTACGGCGAACAGCGCTGGCGCCGACGCTCGGCGCATACCTCGGGCACCTGCGCCGTCTCGCGCCGCAAGATCCGCCGCGGCGACGCCGTGTTCAAGCCTGCCGAACGGCCGGCGCCGCTCAATGCCTCGGTGATGATCGCAGCGGAAGTGTTCGGCGACCTCGTCGCCAACGTGCCGTTCAGCGAAGCGGCCTGAAGGCAGCCGTCCCGAAGGAAGCAGTCCCGAGGGAAGCTGGCCTGAAGTCAGCCGACCTGACGGCATGCTGCCCACGTGGCTCAGGCGGCTCGGGCGGCCCACCCGAAACACCCGCGGTGGATCGCCTCCAGCCCCGCTGCTGAGACCGGCCACGCTGCCAGGACCGGCCACACTGCCGCCCGCACAGCCGGACTGAGTTCCTCCTCCGCTCGACGCGCTTCTCAGGCGCGCCCGCCGCCGCTGCGGTAAGGTTGCAGAAGATGGCGCCGGCCGCGCACCTCATGCGCGAGCGGCGCTTCGTCCCGCAACCGCCGCCACGCCCCTCGCACCCGTCATCTTTCGTCTAGCGAGCGCGCGGCGCCCCGAGAGGCCCGGCCATGGCTGAAGACACGTCCCCGCTCCCGTTCCCCGCGCAGTCTTTCTCGCTCGACGTGCTGCTCGAAAAGTACGCCAAAGGCGACGAGCAAAGCGCCGACGACATCTATCGCCGCGTCGCCCACGGCGTCGCGCAGGCCGAGCCGCCCGCGCTGCGCGCCGAGGTGGAGGCGCGCTTCGTCGAAAATCTGCGCCACGGCGCACTGGGCGCGGGCCGCATCATGAGCGCGGCGGGCGCCGGCATCGAGGCCACGCTCATCAACTGCTTCGTGCAGCCGGTGGGCGACAGCATCCAGGGCGTGGACGACGAAGGCCGCCCCGGCATCTACGTCGCGCTCTTGCAGGCCGCCGAGACCATGCGGCGCGGCGGCGGTGTCGGCTACAACTTTTCGGCGATCCGTCCGCGCGGCGCGCACGTCAAATCGACGGGATCGAGCGCCTCCGGGCCATGCAGCTACATCGACGTATTCGACGCCTCGTGCCGCACCGTGGAGAGCGCGGGCTCGCGGCGCGGTGCGCAGATGGCCGTGCTCGACTGCGATCACCCCGACCTGCCCGAGTTCATCGAGGCCAAGCATTCGAAGGGACGCTGGAACAACTTCAATGTCTCGGTGGCGGTGACCGACGCGTTCATGCGCGCCGTCGAAAACGATGAAATCTGGCCGCTCGTGCATCGCGCCGAGCCCTCGCCCGCGCTGCGCGCGGCAGGCGACCTCAAGCAGCGCGAAGACGGCCTGTGGGTCTACGCGGAAAAGCGTGCCCGCGCGCTGTGGGACACCATCATGCGCTCGACCTACGACATGGCCGAGCCGGGCGTGGTGTTCATCTCGCGCATGAACGAGGACAACAACCTGCGCGCGCTGGAAAGCATCCGCGCGACCAATCCATGCGGCGAGCAGCCCCTGCCCGCCTACGGCTGCTGCAATCTCGGCCCGCTCGATCTCACGCGCTTCGTGCGCGAGCCGTTCGCGCAGTTGCGCGGCGGCCAGCCCGCGTTCGACTGGGAC
Organism: Paraburkholderia silviterrae; assembly: GCF_004353915.1. Taxonomy (GTDB): domain Bacteria; phylum Pseudomonadota; class Gammaproteobacteria; order Burkholderiales; family Burkholderiaceae; genus Paraburkholderia; species Paraburkholderia silviterrae. Next base: position 240,162 of record NZ_SMRP01000007.1, read on the forward strand.
GAGCTCGCCGCGCGCACCGCCACCCAGGTGCGCTTTCTCGACGACGTGCTCGACGTCACGCTCTGGCCGCTGCCCGAGCAGCAGGCGGAGGCAGCAGCCAAACGGCGCATCGGCGTGGGCTTCACGGGCCTTGGCGACACGCTCGTGATGCTCGGCATCCGCTACAACTCGGAAGCAGGCTGCGAGTTCGGCGCGCGAGTGGGCCGCACGATGCGCGACGCGGCGTACCGCGCGTCGGTGGCGCTCGCGCGCGAGCGCGGCGCATTCCCCCTTTTCGACGCCAGCACGTATCTCGCTGCCGGCACCTTCGCCTCGCGCCTGCCCGAGGACCTGCAGGCCGAAATCCGCGTGCACGGCATCCGCAACAGCCATCTGCTCTCGATCGCGCCCACGGGCACCGTGAGCCTCGCGTTCGCCGACAACGCCTCGAACGGCATCGAGCCCGCGTTCTCGTGGACCTACCAGCGCACGCGCCGCATGGCCGACGGCAGCAACGAGACCTTCACGGTCGAGGACCACGCGTGGCGCGTCTATCGCGAGCTGGGCGGCGACGTCAATGCGCTGCCCGGGTATTTCGTGAGCGCGCTGCAGATGAGCGCGCAGGAGCACGTGGCGATGATGGCGGCCGTGCAGCCGTTCGTGGACACCTCGATCTCGAAGACAGTGAACGTGCCCGCCGACTATCCGTTCGACGCCTTCGAGGACCTCTATCTCGACGCATGGCGGCGCGGGCTCAAGGGTCTCGCGACCTATCGGCCCAACGAGACGCTCGGCGCGGTGCTCAAGACGCTGCCCGCCGCCGGCGACGCGCTCGACGACGCCCAAAGCGACGCCCTGCTCGACCCCTTGCGCGTGGCGATCGACCATCGGCCCAAGGGCGAGTTGCCCGCCGTGATCGAGAAGATCGAATACCTCACGCAGACGGGCAAGGTCTCGCTCTACGTGGCCGTCTCGTTCCTCGAAGTGACGGGCCAGGTGGGCGGCGAATCCATGACGATCGAGCGGCCTATCGAATTCTTCATTCCCATCGGCCAGCGCGACGAGTCGCAGCAATGGATCACGGCGACGATGCGCTCGCTCTCCCTTGCTGCGCGCGGCGGCTTCGTCGCACGCAATCTGCAGGACTTGCGCAAGGTCTCGTGGGACCGCGGCCAGGTGCGCTACGGCGAGACCCAGCGGCTCGACGGCAAGCGCACGCCGCTGTGGCACGACTCCGAGGTGGCGGCCATCGCCTATGCGATCCAGCAGATCCTGCACCGGCGCGGCTTTCTGGATGCCGAGGGGCGCCAGGTGCCGTCGCGGTTGCTCGCACAGCGGCGCGCCGAAGTTGCCGCGCGCGCAGGCACAAGGCCAAGCGGCGACGCCGATGCCGCGACGCGCGCGGGCGACCGGGTGCTGGACGGCCCCAACGCCCTGCCCGCCGACGCGGCGCTCGCGGCGCCCCACGCCATGCTCGGCCGCAAATGCGGCTCGTGCGGCGCAAACGCGGTGATCCGGCGCGACGGCTGCGACTTCTGCACCGCGTGCGGGGAGATCGGGACCTGCGGCTAGCGGGGGGGAGGCCGCCGGCGTCAGACCTCGGGGGTTAGACCGACGGATAAATCTGGGCTAATCTCGTTAAATCATAAGACTTGACTGAGGAGACTCCGTGCTCACGTCCGCCCAGGGCGACAGGGCCTGGACCATCGGCCTTGTGCGGCGCATTTACGTGCTCAGGACCCTCGGCTACGCGATGGGCACGCTCCCCATGCTGTCCTTGCTGCACCTGCAGCAAGCGCCGGCGTGGCTCCTCGCCGGCGTGCCTGCCGTCTGCCTCGTCTGGCCGCATCTCGCCTACTGGCTCGTGAGCCCTGCCATTGACGACGCGCCCCGTAGAGAGCGCTGGAACATGCTCGTCGATTCGGTCTTAGGCGGCTGGCTCATCGTAGCCGTTCATTTCGAGCCCGTGGCGAGCGTCGTGATCCTGCTGATGTTTGCGCTCGACAACATGGCGATCGGCGGATGGCCGCTTTTCGTCGCCGGGCTGGGCGCCAGTGCTGCCGGTCTGGTGGCCGGAACGGCGACTTTTGGCATCGCCTTCTATCCCTTGAATATGCGGGTCGCGCCGGTCTGGCTGCCCATCATCTTTGTCTATCCGCTGCTCTTCGCCAAAACGTCGCATGACGTCTCGGTGAAGCTGCTCGATCGCTCGCGCCGCATGCGCGAGCTGAGCGAATGCGACAGTCTGACCGGGCTCGCGAATCGTGCGGCGGTCAGCACGAGATTGCAGGCCCTGCTCGCGGCCCCCGGCCGCAACGGCGAATCCGTCCATGTCGTTTTCCTCGACCTCGATGCCTTCAAGACCGTCAACGATGCGCTCGGGCACTCCGTCGGCGATCTGTTGCTCGTCGAAGTCGCCGCGCGCCTGCGGGCCTGCACCCGCCCGGGCGACATCGTCGGCCGCTATGGCGGCGACGAGTTCATCATCGTGGCGCCTGGCAGGCGGGGCGACACGGCGCGCTTCGATCTGCCCGACGCCGTGCTCGCGGCGATGGCCAAGCCCGTGCTCATCGACGGGCATGAGCTCGTGGTCAGCGCGAGCGTCGGCGTCAGCGTGTTTCCCATGGATGCCTGCGATGCGCAAACGCTGATTCCGTGCGCGGACATGGCGATGTACGCGGCCAAGAATCGCGGCCGCAATTGCTGGGAGCGCTATCGGCCCGAGATGCGCGCGGACGCCGACGCGAAGCTCATCCTCTCAGCACGTCTGAGAAGAGCGATCGAAGCAGGCATGCTGCGGCTGCATTACCAGCCACAGGTCGACATGCGCAATGGCCAGGTGCTTGGCGTCGAAGCGCTCGTGCGCTGGTACGACGAGATTTACGGCGAGATCGCGCCAGCGGAGTTCGTCCCGCTTGCGGAAAAGTCGGGATTCGTCGCGAAGCTCGGCGAATGGGTGCTGCAGGAGGCTTGCCGTCAGTCGGCCGTCTGGCGGCGCATGGGTATTGCACCCGGGCGCATATCGATCAATGTGTCGCCGCTGCAGTTGCAGCGCCCGAACATAGTGGAGACGTTTCAGGCCATCTTGCGCGAGACGGGCGTCGATCCGACGACACTCGAGCTCGAGGTCACCGAAACCGCGCTGATGCAGCAACCCGACATCGCCGTGCGCCGCCTTGACGAATTTCGCTGCGCCGGCATCAGCGTGTCGGTCGACGATTTCGGCATGGGCTACTCGAGCCTGAGCCAATTGCGGGCGTTGCCGGTCGATCGCATCAAGATCGACCGGGCGTTCGTGCGTTGCGTCGAGGAAAGCGACACCGGTGCGATCGTGAAGGCGATCGTCACGCTGGCGAAGGCGCTGGGCTTGTCCGTCATCGCTGAAGGCGTCGAGACGCTCGCGCAGCAGGAGTTTCTGCTCGCACTCGGCTGTGTGGAAGCCCAGGGCTTCCGTTTCAGCAAGCCGCTCGACGCCGAGAGCATCACGCGCGTGCTCGCCGACGGCGGCCCGCTGCCGCGGCCGTCGCGCACCACGCGCGGCGATCAGGTCAGTGTCTGAGTCGCGCGCGGCACGGGCTGCGTTTCGCAAGGCCTGCTGATGCGCCGGCCCACTACGGGCTAACGCGAGCCTGCAGCGCCAGATACTCCACGAACCCCTGCACGCTGGCGTCCTTCTCGCCCGCGCGCACCAGCTTGAGAACCTGCGATTCATAAGGATTGCTTGCGAGTGGCCTGAACACCGCACGCTCTCCGCTCATGTTGCCGAGCGCGGCGGGAACGAGCGCGATGCCCATGCCGAACTCCACCATCGTCACCACGGTCTGCCAAAGCCTCGCCTCGTGACGGATCTGCGGGCTGAAGCCGGCCTCCACACAGGTCGCGATGATCTGATCGTGATAATGCGGCGAGACCGAGCGCGGAAACAGGATGAATGGCTCGCGCGCGAGCGTGGCGAGCTCGATGCGCCTGCGGCGCGCGAAGCGGTGCCCCGCCGGCAGGCAGCAGAGAAACGGCTCGGAAAATAGCGGCTCGGAGTGCACCTCGGCAGGAAACCGCCCCCAGTGCGCAAAGCCCAGATCGATCTGCAAACGCTGCAGCGCATGCACCTGCTCGATGGTGTTCATCTCGCGCAGCACGACCTCCACGGCGGGGTGCTCGGCCTCGAAGCGCCGCACCGCCTCGGGCAGCCCGCGATAGAGCATCGAGTTCACGAAGCCGATGCGCAGCCGCCCCGCGAGCCCATGCGCCGAGCGCGCCGCGATGCGCCGCACCTCCTCGGCCTGCTCCAGCAGCCGCCGCGCCTCTTCGAGCAGCACGAAGCCCGCGTTCGTGAGCGCGACGGCCTTGTTGGTGCGCTCGAGCAACTGCACGCCCAGTTGCTCTTCGAACTTGCGGATGTCGAAGCTCAGCGCGGGCTGCGAAATGAACAGCCGCCGCGCCGCGCGCCCGAAGTGCAGTTCCTCGGCCACGGCCACGAAATAGCGCAATTGCTTGAGTTCCATCGCAGTGTCTCCATGCGGTTTTGTCGTCTGCCCGATGTCGTTATCGATAGATGCTGCTTATCGTACAGGACATCGTTTGTATTGGACCGTTATCGTCGCCCTGCCTAAGCTTGGCCCTTGAGCTGGGACCCATTGTCGCGCCTGAGCGCGCAGATCCGAACAAACCCTAAGGCTGGAGACACCCCCATGAGCGATCTTTCCACCGTCGCCGCGCAGGCAGACGGCTCGGCCAATATTCCCGACAGCCGCGGCATCAACTTCTTTACGAGTGACCCCGGTCTGGCCCCGCTGCTGCGCAGCTATCTCGGCGATGCCGCCTACGCCGCCATCGCACCCCAACTCGTCACGCTCGGCCAGCGCGCCTCGGACGAGCTCGATGCGCTGGCGCTCGCCGCCGACCACAATCCGCCCACGCTCAAGCAGCGCACGCGCCGCGGCGAGCCGCTCCAGAGCCTCGAAAAGCACCCCGACTACGTCGCGCTCGAGCGCGTCGCCTACGCCGAGCTCGGCCTCGCGGCGATGAGCCATCGCGAGAACGCGCCCGCGCCGCTCGTGAAATACGCGCTCACCTATCTGTTCGTCCAGGCGGAGTTCGGGTTGTGCTGCCCCGTGAGCATGACCGACTCGCTCACGCGCACGTTGCGCCGCTTCGGCTCGCCCGAGCTCGTCGCGCGCTATCTGCCGATGCTCGCGTCGCAAGACTTCGACACGCTCTATCAGGGCGCGATGTTCATGACCGAGCAGGCCGCGGGCTCGGACGTCGCACGCATCGCCACGCGCGCGGTCAGGGAGCGTGGCGCGAACGGCGAAGACGTCTGGCGCCTCTACGGCGACAAATGGTTCTGCTCGAACGCCGACGCCGATCTCGCGATGGTGCTCGCGCGCCCCGACGACGCGCCCCCGGGCATCAAGGGCCTCGCGCTCTTTCTGCTGCCGAAGACGCGGCCCGACGGCACGCGCAACAGCTATCGCATCGTGCGCCTCAAGGACAAGCTCGGCAGCCGCTCGATGGCGAGCGGCGAGATCGTGCTCGAAGGCGCGCAGGCGTATCTGATTGGCGAAGTGGGCCGCGGCTTTCATCAGATGGCGGACATGATCAACATGTCGCGTCTGTCGAACGGCGTGCGCGCGGCGGGCCTCATGCGCCGAGCGCTCACGGAAGCGCTGCACGTGGCGCGCCATCGCGAAGCGTTCGGCCGCAAGCTGATCGAGATGCCGCTGATGCAGCGCCAACTGCTCAAGATGATGCTGCCCGCCGAGCAGGCGCGCACGATGTTCATGCAGATCGCGACACTGCTCGCGCGCGCCGACCGCGGCGACGAACTTGCGGCGAAGTGCGTGCGTATCCTCACGCCGCTCATCAAGTTCCGCGCGTGCCGCGATGCGCGCCGCGTGACCGGCGACGCCATGGAAGTGCGCGGCGGCGTGGGCTATATCGAGGAATGGAGCGACCCGCGCCTCGTGCGCGACGCGCATCTGGGCTCGATCTGGGAAGGCACGAGCAACATCGTCGCGCTCGACGTCGCGCGCGCGGCCAAACGCGAAGGCGCGCTCGATGCGCTCGCGCGCTACGTGCGTGCACAGCTCGCCGAAGCGGGCCTGCCCGAGGCAAGCGCGGCGCTGCTGCGCGCCGCCTTCGAACGCGCGGGCGCGGCGCTCGAAAGCGTGGCCGAATGCGGCCGCGACGAGTCGGTGCGCCAGGCCGCGAGCGCGCTCTATCACGCCACCACGGCCGCCTTCATGGCGTGCGAGGCCGCGCAAGTCTCGCGCGGCGCGCAGGACTACCGGCGCCTCGCGCTCGCGCACCTGATCGTGCGCCACAAGCTGCTGCCGCGCGATCCGCTCGCGCTCGACGAACGCGACGCCGACGCCGCGCAACTGCGCGCACTCGTAGACGAACAACCGCTGCCGCTCGCTGACGCAATGAAGCTGCTGCCCGCACAGTGAGGCCCGCGCAATGAGCATTCATCAGATATCCGAAGCATCGGCATCGAGCAAGGTCAACGGCGCGCTGCATGGCCTGCGCGTGATCGACCTGAGCCGCGTGCTGGGCGGCCCGTACTGCACGCAGGCGCTCGCCGACCACGGCGCCGAGGTCATCAAGCTGGAGCCACCCGTTGGCGACGAAACGCGCGGCTGGGGCCCGCCCTTTCTCGACGAGACCGCCTGGTATTACGTGGGCGTGAACCGCAACAAGCAAGGCATTGCCGTGGACCTGTCGCGCGACGAGGGCCGCGCGATTCTCTGGCAACTGCTCGAAGGCGCCGACGTCCTCGTCGAGAATTTCAAGCCCGGCACGCTCGCGCGCTGGGGCATGGATTACGAACGCGATCTCAAGCCGCGCTTTCCCCGCCTGATCCATTGCGCGATTTCCGGCTTCGGTCCCGATGGCCCGCTCGGCGGCCTGCCCGGCTACGACGCCGTGATCCAGGCGATGGCCGGCCTCATGAGCGTGAACGGCGAAAGCGACGGACCCGCGCTGCGCATCGGCCTGCCGATCGTCGACATGGTCACGGGCCTGAATGCGCTTGCCGGCATCCTGCTCGCGCTCGCGGAGCGCGAAAAGAGCGGCTTGGGCCAGTCGGTCGACATCGCGCTTTACGACTGCGGCGTCTCGCTGCTGCATCCGCATCTGCCGAACTTCTTCGGCAACGGACGCACGCCGCAGCGCAGCGGCAACGCGCATCCGAACATCGCCCCCTACGACAGCTACGCGACCGGCACTGCGCCCATCTTCCTCGCCGTGGGCAACGACCGGCAGTTCGCGAAGCTCTGCGCGCATCTGGGCGTGCCCGAGCTCGCCGACGACGCGCGCTACGCCGACAACCGCAGCCGCTGCGCACATCGGCCCGAGTTGAAGGCGGCGCTCGAAGCACGGCTCGCGCAGCATGAGTGCGAGCCGCTCGCGCGCGATCTGATCGCCGCGGGCGTACCGTGCGGCCCCGTGCAGACGGTCGATGCCGTGGTCGCCCATCCGCACACGCACCATCGCCGCATGCTCGTCGAGATGGACGGCTATCGGGGCACGGGCGCGCCCGTCAAGCTCTCGCGCACCCCGGCCACCTATCGCACGCCGCCGCCCGCGCTCGGCGGCGACACACGCGCGGTGCTCGACGCGCTCGGCATCGATGCCGCCACCCAGCAGAAGCTTTTCGATGCGGGGGTGGTGAAGGGATGAAACGCTGGCCGCAGTCAGGACGCGACATCAATCGATAGAAGACTGGCTCAAGCCGGCTCGACCCAAAGAACTTAGGAGACAAGCATGACGAGCATTTCCACGCGCCAGCCCGCGCGCGCTTCGCTGGCCGCCTTCGTCGGCACCACGATCGAGTGGTACGACTTCTATATCTACGCCACCGCAGCCGCGCTCATCTTCGGCAAATTGTTCTTCCCGTCGAACGAGCCCTTCTACAGCACGCTCGCTTCGTTCGGCACCTTCGCCGTGGGGTTTTTCGCGCGGCCGCTCGGCGGGCTCGTGTTCGGGCATCTGGGCGACCGCATCGGCCGCAAGAAGGCTCTGGTCGCCACGCTTTCGATCATGGGCGTGGGCACCGTGGGCATCGGCTTTCTGCCCACTTACGCCAGCGCGGGCGCACTCGCGCCGGCCCTGCTGGTCGCGCTGCGCATTGCGCAGGGCATCGCCATCGGCGGCGAATGGGGCGGCGCAGTGTTGATGGCGGGCGAGCATGCGCCGAAAGAAAAGCGCACGTTCCTCGCCTCGTTCGCACAACTGGGCAGTCCCGCGGGTCTGATCCTCGCGCTGCTCGCGTTTCGCAGCGTCGCGCATCTGGACCACGCCGCGCTCTTTTCCTGGGGCTGGCGTCTGCCGTTCATCGCGAGCGCGGTGTTGCTCGTAGTGGGCCTGCTGATCCGCTCGGGCGTGAGCGAATCGCCCGAGTTCGAGGCGCTCAAGACCCAGCGCCGCACAGCCGCGCTGCCGATCCTCGAGGTGCTGCGCGACAGCTGGCGCGTCGTGCTGCTGTGTCTGGGCGCCAACGTGATCGGCGTGGCGGGTGCGTGGTTCGTCAACACCTTCATGCTCAACTACACGACGCAGACGCTCGGCCTCGACCGCGCACTGATTCTCGACTGCCTGTTCGTCGTCGCCTTCATCCAGCTCTTCACGCAGCTCGCCTCGGCCTGGTTCGCGCAGCGCGTGGGCGCGGGCCGCTTCCTCACGTTCGCGGCTGGGCTGGCGATGCTCTCGCCCTGGCCGATGTTCGTGCTGGTTTCGACCGGCAAGCCGGCCGCCATCGTGATCGGCATCGCCATCGCCGTGATGTGCATGTCGAGCTCGTATGCGGTGATGGCGGGTTTCATGACGAATGCCTTCCCGGTGCGCGTGCGCTATTCGGCTATTTCGATCTCCTACCAATGCTGCGCGGCACTCGCGGGCGGCCTCACGCCGCTGGTCGGCACGCTGCTCGCACACGATTTCCCCGGGCAATGGTGGCCGCTGGCGCTCTTCTATAGCGCGCTTTCAGCCGTGTCGCTCGTGTGCATCACGGTGCTGCAACGCAGGCAGCCTACGGCAGCGGCAACGGATGTGGCCATCGCGTTGACCGAATAAGGCGCGAGGCAAATGCGAACCAGGCGCACCCCGTGCGCGCCGCGGCCCGCTCAGTGCGTGTGCGACGGCATGGGCTCGGGCGTGCGAGTCTCGTGCGCCGTCGCCGCGATCGCGCTCGTGAGGCGATCGCGCGCGGCGCGCCACGCGTCGCTCTCGCGGCCGCCGTCCAGCAGGGCGCGCAGGAGATCGCGCTGGAGCGCCTCACGCGCCTCGCCTGCCGGCAGCACGTCGCCGAGTCCCACCAGCGCTTCGGCCAGCGGAGTGTTCGCGACAAACGCGGCGGCTTTGAGGAGATCGCGCGCCGCGCCGGGCACCGCCGCGATCATGAGCAAGCGTTCTTCCCACACCACGAAGCGAGCGAGCCGCGCAAGCACGCTCTCTCGCGCGCCTGGCGCCTCGCGCGCTTCGTGCGCTTCGTGCGCCTCGTCGGCGGCAATCCACCCGGGCAGTTGCGCGGCCGGCATGGGCCGCGCGATCACGTAGCCCTGTGCGCCGTCCACGCCGAGTATCGCGAGCGCCGCCAGCAAATCCGCCGAATCGACACCCTCCGCCAGCACCAGCTTGCCCAGCGAATGGCCCAGACGCGTCACCTGATACACCACGCGCAGCGCGTCGAGCGCCGTGTCGCCTTCGAGATGGGCGATCTCGCGGTCAATCTTGATCCAGTCGAACGGCAATTCGCGCAGCCGCGCGAGCCCGCTATGCCCCGAGCCGAGATCGTCCTGCGCGAGCAGCACGCCCAGCGCACGAAACTTTCCAAGGATCGAGCCCTGCCCCTCGTTCATCGAGAATGCTTCGGTCTCCAGAACTTCCAGCGTGAGTTGCGCGCTCGGGCATGCGTACGTCTGCAGCGCCTCGCGGGCCGCCTCGAAATAGCGGATGTCGTTGAGCGCGGCCGGCGGCAGGTTGATCGAGACGGCCAGATCGTGTCCCGCCGCGAGCCATTGGCGGCGGTCGGCAAGCGCCTGATGCAACCCGCGCGCGAAGAGCTCGAGCAGATCGTCGGAGGCCAGCGCGAAGAGAAATTCGTCGGGCATCAGCAGCCGCTCGCCGTCGCGCAGGCGCGCGAGCGCCTCCACCTTGCCGCAGCGGCCCGTTGCCAGATTCAGCAGTGGCTGATAGTGCATCTGCAGCGCACCCGTGCGCACGAGCGCCGCCCAATGCTGGCGCACGCTCACCGGCACCGCGGCGCCGGGCATGCCCTCGTGGGTCTGCAGGCGTGCGACGGCGCAGCCGAGCAGCGTCTGCAATAGTTCGACGAAAGCCACCTGGTCCGGCCCGACGAAACCGCCCGGCCACGCGCTGTAGAGCATCAGGATCGCGATCGGCGGCTGGCCGGTGGCGGCGAGCGGCAGCGCAACGGCGGAGCGCAGGCCCTCGCGCGCGGCGACATCGCGCCAGCGCGCGACGAGCGGATCGGTCTGATAATTCACGACGCGCTCGGCCTTGCCGCTGCGCCAGGCGCGCCCCACGGCGCCCTGCCCGCACAGGTGGTCGGCACGCACGCTGATGACGTGGCCCTCGGCCCCCAGCGCGTCGAGCAACCCGCCACCACTGTCCGCACTGCTGCCGCTGAGGCGCCCCCGGCCGCCCGCGCCCGCCTCGAAGTGGAAGATTCCCGCCGCATCGGGACGGCCGATCGCGCACGCGGTCACTTCGTCGTGGGCCGCGAGCGCGGCGATGACCTGGTCGATGAAATGGGTATAGCTGCCCGCCTCCCAGACGATGCGCGTGATGCGCTGAAGCACCTCCTGCTGCGAATCCTGCACCGCCTGATACGCCTTCAGTTGCCAGGCGGTGTCCGCAATCAGGCGCCGCGCGTAGAGCGAGAGCGCCTGGCGGCTCACGTTGCGCCCGATCTGCTTGTCGACGAGTTCCTGCAGGATGCCGCGGCTGCGCACGAGCTCTTCCTTGTCGAGCCCGACGATGGCATGGATGCGCCCGACGCGCATCGCCATTTCGGCGCGATCCTGCGAGGTCAATGACGGCTGCGCGAGTGCGAGCAGGTTCTGCATCTGCCGCGTCTTGAGATGTGCAAGCTCCTCTCCCGACAGCATTTCGAGGATGCGTCGCGACTTGGGCAAGCGCGCCAGTTCCTCATAGAAGTCGTTCACCACGAGGTCGGCGGTTCGTTGCAACGCCTCGATCAAAGTTTGCATGCGTAACGTCTCATGGTTCCCGGGACCGGGAAGTCGGCCGCCCGTGCGCGGCGCGCAAGGCGGTGAGCGAGACCGCGTCGCTCAACGGAAGATGATACGGCATGCATAAACGCGCGGATGGCCGCCACTATGGAGACTTTCTTCGGGACGTGGTCCAGCGTACATAGCCGGGCGGCGAGCAAGCAGATCCGGGGCACGCGAAAAATTTTCCGGGACTCAGGGCAGCCTAAAGTACCTTGGCACGCCTTAAGGCGCCCTTAAGGCAACCTTAAGGCAACTCCAAGCGGCCGACACTTGCCAGGGGCGGCTCCAGGCGGGTTCAGAGCGGCGTGAGCAGCGGCGCGCCCGCGAAGCATTGCGTGGCGTTCGCGATGAAGTGGCGAATGCTGGCCGCGCGCACGTCGGGCGACGTGCCGGCCACGTGCGGCGTGAGCACGATGTTCTCGAGCGCCACGAGCGCCTGAGGCGGCGCGGGCTCGCCCTCGTAGACGTCGAGGCCCGCGCCGCCCAGCGTGCCCTGCGCGAGCGCAACGGCCAGCGCCGCCGTATCCACCACGCTGCCGCGCGAAACGTTGACGAGAAAACCCTCGGGCCCGAGCGCATCGAGCACCGCGCGATCGATCAGATGCTGCGTTTGCGCGCCGCCCGGCGTCGCCACCACGAGGCAGTCGCTCCACTGCGCGAGCGCGAGCGGCGTATCGAAATAGCGTGCGCTCACGCCCTCGCGCGGCGTGCGATTGTGATAGCCGATCGCCATCTCGAAGCCCGCCGCGCGCCGGGCGATCTTTGCGCCAATCTGCCCATAGCCGACGATGCCGAGGCGCCGGCCCGTGAGCGTGGGCCGCATCGGCAGCGCATCGCGCCAGACACCTGCCCGGCACGCGGCGTCGAACTGCGGCACCGCGCGCACGGCAGCGAGCAGGAGCGCCATCGCGTGATCGGCGACGCAATCGGCGTTCACGCCGGCCCCGTTGCACAGCGCGATGCCGCGCGAGCGCGCATGATCGAGCGCGAGATTCTCATAGCCGGCGCCCAGCGCGCCCGCGAGTTCGAGCGCGGGCATGCGGTCGATCTCGTCGGCCGTGAGCCCGGTCGTGCCATTCGTGAGCACTGCGCGCACGGTGGGGCCATGCTGTTCGATCGCCTGGGCGCGCCGCTGCGGTACGTAGAGCACGTCGAAGTGCCCGGCAAGCTCGGTGCGGTCGGCGTCGGTGAGCGGGATCAGCACGAGCAGGCGCGGCTTCACGGTGTGGCTCATCGCGTCACAACTCCTTCGGCATGCGAATCAATGGATCAAGGATGCCCGCAACAGCGGACTCACACGACCGTCACATAGCGTGCAGGCGCTTCGACGCGTGGCGCGGCAGCCTCCGCAGCGCCGCGCGCGCGGCGCATTTCGTCGGCGGGCGTGCAGCCGAACAGGCGCTTGAACTCGCGGCTGAACTGCGAGGCGCTCTCGTAGCCCACGCGCGTGGCCGCCGCGCTCACGTTCATGCCATCGTGCGTGATCAAAAGGCGCGCGTGATGCAGGCGCGTGGTCTTCACGTACTGCATCGGCGAGGTCGAGGTCACGGCCTTGAAGTGCGCATGGAACACCGCGAGGCTCATGCCGGCCTCGGCGGCCAGCAGGCCCACGTCGAGATCGCCGCGGTAGTCGCTGTGAATGCGGCGCAGCGCCTTCGCGATGCGGCCGAAATGTTGCTGATGCGTGAGCGCCGCGCGAATCGCGTCGCCCTGCTCGCCCGTGAGCACGCGATAGCAGATCTCGCGCACGATCGCCGGACCGAGGATGCGCGCCTCGCACGGCTGCGTGAGCGCTTCGAGCAGGCGCAGCACGGCGTTCGAGAGCGGTGCGTCGAGCGGCGTCGCGTAGATGCCCGCGGGCTCGGACACGGCGCTGCCGCGCGAGTCGTCGAGCGCCATCAGCAGTTCGGCCACCATCGTCAGATCGACGCGCACGGAAATGGCGAGCAGCGGCTTCTCGGGCGTGGCCTCGGTCTCGCACTCGAACGGCAGCGGCACCGAGAGCACGAGATATTGCTGCGCATCGTAGATGAACATCTGGTCGCCGAGAAAGCCGCGCTTGCGGCCCTGGCAGACGATGAAGATGCTCGGCTCGTACATGACCGGCTTGCGCGGATGGCTCTGGCTGCCGCGATAGAGCCGCACGCCTTCGAGCGCCGTGCAATGCACGCCGTCGCGCTGGGTGAGCTGCAGGAGCAGCTCGACCACGCGGCGCTGCATCGCGTCATCGGGTGCCGGGCGCGACGCGTTCGCGGAGCTGGCCGTGGAGACGAGCGGCGCCACCGCGGCGGCTGGCGCGAGCGCGGCAGCACCCTGCGCCGCGCGGACGGTTTGTGAGCTTTTCATGACAGTTGCGCCCCTAAATTCATCGATACCGACAGAGAAACAGGCTTGTCAATCTATCACCGAACGCACGCGTGCGTACTTCGGCAGGAGAAACAGGCAAGTCTTCGATAGATTCAGGTATTCCCTGGGTCGGCCCCGGTCCTTAGGATGGGAACCCTGCCGCAACACCCGATACGCGTAGCGCCCGATGCGCTGCGTCTCGGCGTTTGCGTGCCCCTTGCAACTCAGCTTCAGGAGCCACCGCCCATGTACCCGACTTATGGATACGCCGCCCGCGACGCCGCCTCGCCGCTCGCCCCGTTCGAATTCCAGCGCCGCGATCTGCGCGAGCTCGACGTGCGCATCGACGTGCAGTTCTGCGGCGTGTGTCACTCGGACCTGCATCAAGCCCGCAACGAATGGCGCAACACGCTCTATCCGGTCGTGCCGGGCCACGAGATCGTCGGCCGCGTGACGCAAGTGGGCAAGGGCGTCACGCGCTTCAAGGTGGGCGAGCTCGTGGGCGTCGGCTGTCTCGTCGACTCGTGCCGCACCTGCGCGAGCTGCACGGAAGGCCTCGAACAGTATTGCGAGAACGGCTTCGTGGGCACCTATAACGGTGTCGACCGCGTGAGCGGCGACATCACCTACGGCGGCTATTCGACGCAACTCGTGGTCGACGAAGCCTTCGTGCTGCGCGTGCCCGAGAACCTCGACCCCGCGGGCGCCGCGCCGCTCCTGTGCGCGGGCATCACCACGTATTCGCCGCTGCGCACATGGGGCGCGGGCCCCGGCAAGAAGGTCGGCATCGTGGGCCTCGGCGGCCTCGGCCACATGGGCGTGAAGCTCGCGCATGCAATGGGCGCGCACGTGGTGCTGTTCACCACCTCGCCTTCGAAGATCGAGGACGGCAAGCGCCTCGGCGCCGACGAAGTCGTGATCTCGAAAGACCCGGAGCAGATGAAGGCGCACGCCAACAGCTTCGATTTGATCGTCAACACGGTGGCCGCGCAGCACGACCTGAACCCGTTCATCGAGCTGCTCAAGCGCGACGGCACGATGACACTGGTGGGTGCGCCCGAGCACGATCACCCTTCGCCGCAAGTGTTCAACCTGATCTTCAAGCGCCGCCGTCTTGCGGGCTCGCTGATCGGCGGCATTGCAGAAACGCAGGAAATGCTGGACTTCTGCGGGCAGCATGGCATCACGTCCGATATCGAAATGATCAAGATGCAGGACATCAACCACGCCTATGAGCGCATGCTCAAGAGCGATGTGAAGTACCGCTTCGTGATCGACATCGATTCGCTGCGCCAATAAGCGCGCCACGTACGACGTCCTGCCCTGCCCCGCCGGGCCGTCCATTCCGGACGGCCCAACCAGCCCTTTCGTGCCGAGGCCTGCTTTTTCCCGGCCTCACGTAGTCGAGCCGGCGCTCCCGCATGCAGTCACCGAGCGCCGCCATTGAACCGACATCGCTGTTTAACCGCCGCGCGCCCATTCCGCGAGACGCCGGCGCCGCGAAGCGCCTTTGCCGCTTTGCGGTTCACCCCTTTTCTGCCGTAGCGCGGATTTCGTTCAAGCAGTCCTAATCAGCTACAGGAGCTCGCCCGTGATCGACCGCATCCAGGCGATGCGTACCTTCATTCGCATCGTCGATACCAACAGTTTCACCAAAGCCGCGCAATCGCTCGACATGCCGCGCGCCACCGCAACCACGCTGATGCAGAGCCTCGAAGCGCTGCTCGGCACGCAATTGCTCGTGCGCACGACGCGCCGCCTTTCGCTCACGCCCGAGGGTGCCGCGTACTACGAGCGCGCCGCGCGAATCCTCGCCGACATCGACGATGCCGAAGCGAGCGTGCGCCAGTCGCCCGGCGCGATCGGCGGCCGGCTGCGCGTGGAGATGCCGGGGCTGATCGCCAACGCGATCGTGCTGCCCGCGCTCGACGATTTCCATGCGCGCTATCCGCAAATCGATCTCGTGATCGGCGTGAGCCTGCGCAACGTCGACCTCGTCGGCGAAGGCGTCGATTGCAGCATCCAGCTCGGCGAATTGCCCGACTCGGGGCTCGCCGCGCGCCGCCTTGGCGTGCTCGAGCACGTGACCTGCGCGAGCCCCGCGTATCTCGCGCGCCATGGCGCACCGCAATCGCTCGACGATCTCGCGCGGCACCCCGTGGTGAATTTTATTTCGCCGCTCACGGGCCGCCCCTTTGAGTTCGATTTCGAAGTGGAGGGCAGCGCGACCAAGGTGAAGGTGGACGGCTTCGTGCACGTCTCCGACGAGTTCGCCTATCTCACCTGCGGCCTGCAAGGGTATGGGCTGGTCCAGCCGCCGCTGCTCGCGGCGCAGCCTTATCTGGACGGCGGCGCGCTCGTCGAGGTGCTGCCGCAATGGAAGCCGCTGCCCACGCCGGTCTCGGTCGCGTTCGTGAAGTCGCGCCAGGTCTCGCCGCGCGTGCGCGTGTTCGTCGACTGGCTCGCGGCGCTGTTCGAGGACGCGGGCGCCGTCAATCGCGATCTGTCTCGCGTGCGGCAATTGCTGGAGGGACTGCAGCCGGCTTGATGTAGCCGGGAACACGGCGGGAGGCGCTGCATGCTAGTCGTGCGCCGCTGCACGCTGCTTGCTCGCCGTCCTCGACCACGCGGCGCTCACGCCAGACGCGTCAGCGCCATCCCGCGCCGCGCATGAAAGCGCGCGACCGTTTCATAAGGCAGCCAGGCATCGGCCTGATACGGCGCGACGCCCGACGGATTGTGGAACCACACGCCGCCGTCGCTGCGTCCGTGCAGCAGGATCAGATGGCCACCCCGATGCGCGTTCGCGCGCTCGGGATAGCGGATCTCGGGGCTCACGGAGACGATCGCGAGCGTGCTGGCGTTCAGGCGCGCGGCGCTCGCCTCGATGTCCTCGTCGGTCATCACCTCCACGCGCACGCCGAACGCCGCCTCGGCCCATGCCGCGAACGGCCGGTAGATCAGCCCGTCCACGCCGCCGTCCTCGCGCATGCGATAGACGCCGTGGCGCAGCGCATCTTCGAGCAGCGCGGCGCGCGGCGCGTGGGCGATGCCCCAGTAGTCGAGCGCCGACTCGAAGCAGGTCAGCCCGCACAGACGCTTCGCCCAGAAGCGATAGTCGCCGGGCAGCGCGAAGCCGCTCATGCGCCAGAGCGGATCGTCGCACGGGTCCGCGCCCTCTTCGACGATGCGCGCCACCCAGTCCGGGCTGCCCCATTGGCTGTAGTACGGCACGTCACGATGGCGGACCTCGAGCGGCCCGGCATCGTGGCCGCGATACGTTGCGTCCTCACCCACCGGCTTCTGTGCAGGCTTGCTGGTCATTTCATTCAATCCTTCCTCACGGCATCGCCCCGATGCGAGCCCTGCCCCGCCGGGTGGACAGGCCCGCGGCCCGCGCCGGGGAATTCGCGTAGAACGGCTATTGTCGCAAATACAAGTGCGCTCGCGCGGGCTCATTGGCGCCGCCGCTTGCCCAAGGAACGGTTGTTGCGCCAAGATAGCGGACGTCATCGTATGTTGCCGCCCAAAACTTACGCAATTGTAAAATTATGCGTTTAGAATAATGCGCGCCCACGCTCTGTCAGAATTATTTCTTTCTGCAGCAGCGTCGCGGCACGAGATAATTAGCCCAAACCGACTCTCGATCCTCCCCCATTTGCAGCATGTCGAACGTTGAACACTCAACCGACTCCGTCTCGGTCGCAGAACGCGTACGCGAGCTGATGAGCCGTCATGGCATCGGCAAACGTCAGCAAACGACGGAGCTGTGCCGGATCCTCGAACTGAGCTTTTCGCAGGGCCATCGCAAGCTGCGCGGCAACAGCCCGTGGACGCTCGCACAAATCAAGAAAGTGGCCGAAGCGTTCGGCGAGCCGGCCGGGCAGCTATTCGGCGCGCAGCTGCTCGACCCCGGCATGGTGGGCGCGAGCGCGCAGGAAGCGCTCTTGTGCGTGAGCGCCGTGGAGCTTGCGTGCACAGCCTGGATTGGTGCGCCCGTGGAGCCCGGCAGCCGCCCCGACTTCGTCGCTTACGAGAAGCAGGGTCAATGGCGCGTGGTGCGCCCCGACGGCGCGCTCTATCAGAACGCGCGCGAAGTTCACAAGATCGAGATCTATCCGCGCCGCGCCGAGTCCGACAAGCCGCTCATCGCCGTGGTGGATGACGATCAGTCCTCCGCCGACAACCTGCGCGACTATCTCGAGCACTGCGGCTACACGGCGCACGCACTCTATGGCCTCGCCGCGTTCGATCACGCGCTGGAGCACAACGTGTTCGACGGCGTGGTGATCGACTGGCTGTTCGGCAGCCAGACCTCCGCCGAGGCGATCCGCAAGGTGCGGGCCTCCGAGAACCCCGACGCGCCCATCTTCGTGCTCACGGGCGAGCTGCTGACGGGCAAGGCAAGCGAGTCGGAGATCAGCCAGGTGGTGCGCCACTACAACGTGGCCTGCTACGAAAAACCCGCGCGCATGGCGATTCTCGTCGCCGATCTTTCCAAGCGCCTCAATCGCGGCTGACGCCAGCCGCATTACGCGCATTACCCGCAGTACCCGGATCACCAGGACTGCCAGGCTGGCGCGCCGCCAGGGCGCACCAGCAACGCGTGCTTTGCGCAGTGAGCTTCTCGCTGCTCAGGTCCCAAGCCTCTCGCGCGCTTCGCCGGACGTGTGCTGCGCATCCGCCAGGTTCGGCAGGTGCGGCGCACGCGGCGCGTCGAGCGCGCGCAGCAGCGCCGTGCGCAGCACTTCGTAGTGCACCGGCTTGGGCAGCAAGTCGAAGAACGGATTCTCGCTGTCGGCGGCAGCGGCCGCGAGCGCGGCCACGTCGGCGCTCACGGCGATCACGCGCGGACGCGCGCCGATCCCCGCGCCCTCGCGCGCCTCGAGCCCCGTCACGAACGCGTAGCCGTCGCGGCCCGGCATGTGCAGGTCGAGCAGCACGACGCCGCACTGGGTCTCGTCGAGGCGGGCCAGCGCGCTGTCCGCGTCGGCGGCGGCGAGCGGCGCGTAGCCCATGTGCGCGACCATCTCGCACAGCGACTCGCGCACCAGCGGGTTGTCGTCGACCACCAGCACCTGCTGCTGCACCTCGTCGCGCGAGTGCGGCGCGAGCACGTCGGCGACCGGCGCCACCACCGTCGTGACGGGAATCGTCACCGTGAAGGTCGTGCCCCTGCCCACGCGGCTGTCGGTTTCGATCGTGCCGCCAAACAGGTCGACGAGCCCGCGCACGATCGCGAGCCCCATGCCGGCGCCTTCGTAACGGCGCGAGCGCGAGGTATCGAGCTGGGTGAACTCCTTGAAGATGAGCGGGATCTGCGCGGCGGGCACGCCCGGCCCGGTGTCGCTCACGATGATCGCCAACGTTTGCGCGAGCGGCACGCCGCCATGCACGACCGCGCCGCTGATGAATTCGATGCGCACCGAGCCGCGCTCGGTGTAGCGGATCGCGTTGGTCACGAGGTTGTTGGCGATCTGGCGGATGCGGTGCGGATCGGCCACGAGCCGCCGATGCACGCCGTGGCAGGCGTGCTCGAACGCGAGGCCGCGAGCGCGCGCGGCCTGCTCGTTTTCGTCGACGATCGACTGCAGGAGCTCGCGCGGGTCGAACGCTTCCTGACGCAATTCGAGCTTGCCTGCGCCAAGGCGCGCGTAGTCGGTGAGGTCCTTCATCTGCGCCTCGAGCTGGCGCGCGGCGGTTTCGAGCCGCTGGATCACCTTGCTGTCCGACTCGGAATGCGAGTTGAAGCCGAGCAGCTCGATCGACGACACGATGGCGTGCAGCGGCGTGCGCAGTTCGTGGCTGATCATGCCGAGGAACGCGTCCTTGGCCGTGCTCGCCTCGCGCGCGGCGCGGCTCGCCTGGTGCTCGGCCTCGAGCGCCGCGTGCTGTTGCCGGATGAGACGCGTGCGCCGGTAGCCGTTCATCACGAGCAGCACCGCCGCCGCCGCCGAGAGCATCAGCAGCACGAGGCCCGCGGCAAACATTTCGCGGCGCTTTGCGATGAAGTCGCGCCGGATGCCTTCGCGCTCGGTCACATCGGCAAAGCGCCGGCTCAAGGCGAGATCGGTCACCTGGGCCCACTGCGCGTCGAGCACCATCAGCATGGGCACCGCGCGCTCGGGATTCTCGGCGAGCGTCGCGATTTCGGCGTCGAACGGCACAATGGCGGCATGGATCGCGGCGAGATCGGCCTGCTGACGCTTCATGAGCTCAGGCTTGTTCGCGAGCGTGCGCGTCGTGCTCTTCATCACGTTGAGCTTGGACTGCAGGACTTCGTAGCGCAGCCGCACCTTGTCGATGTCACGGTCGAGGCCGTCCGCGTAGATCAGCAACTGGCTCTCGAAGCGCGCGTAGGCGATCTGCATCTGCGCGGCGTCCCAGTAGAGGCCGTCGTAGTTGCCGGTCAGGCGCTGGACCACGTTGGGGTTCAGCAGGTTCGCGTAGAGCAGATAGCCCACGGCCACCACCGGCGGCACCAGCGCGGCAACCCAGATCAGCACATGCAGCAGGCGCCGCAGCGGACGTCGCATCACCTTCTCACTGCTTGATGGTCATCGAAACGATCTGCCAGGCGAACTTGGCGTCGCCCGCCGCGCCGTCGAGCTCCATCGGGAACTGGTCGCGCGGATAGATCAGGAATAGCGGACCGAAATTGCTCACCTTCAGGCGCTTGCCGTTCATCTCGTAGGCGAGCACCGCGCCGTAGCGCGCGGCGTCGGACACGGGCACGACGCAAGTGTAGTCGTCGATGGTGTGAATTTCGATCTGGCTGCCGTAAGCGCCCACGGTACTGAGCACGTCGGAGAGCAGCGCGCCCGTGAAGGTCGAGCGCGGCGTCCAGGTAGTGGTCGTCACGATCGAATGCGCGGGCAGCTTGAGCAGCGCCGCCTCACTGAAGTGATAATCGGTGTGCGCGGCGTCATTGGTCACGCGCACTTCGCCGTTCACGTCGAGCTGGAGCGAGCCGTCCGAGCCGGCCAATGCGAGCCGCGGCAGCGGCATGGCGGCCACCGCCAGCAGCCCGGCGAGCGCAGCCGTGAAGCGCCGGCGCTCGCGGCATGCGGGCCGGGCTTCGTGCCGGCCGTCTTGCCCGACAACAGGATCCTGCATGGCTCTCGCTCCCCTGGCGCAATATTCATTGTGTGATCATGCCGCAGCCCTGCGCGCAGTCCAGCGTGAAGTCCCGCGATACGACCCTTTGAGTGACCCGCACCGTACCGGTCTGCATGAGCCGGCAAGCATAGGCATAATATCGTCAAACATTAATCCGACAATAGAGGTCTTGTTCGCTGACGCACGCATCGGCAGCACGCGGCCGCGTGGCGCAACAGACCGTCATCGCACTGTCACTCCCGTCCCATGAACAAACCCGTCGTTCCGCTCACCTACGAACAGCTCGACCATTGGGTCGAATCGCTGCAGCCGCTGCTGATCGAGGAGGATTTCGCTGCGGTCGTCGGCATCCTGCGCGGCGGCGCGCCGCTCGCGCTGATGGTCTCGCACGCGACCGGCGCGAACGTCGCCTTCCTGCGCTATTCGCGCGAGACGCGCGAGGTGCGCTGGGACTCCACGCTGCCCATGCCCGAGCCGGGCTCGAAGGTGCTGGTATGCGAGGACATTGCCGGACGGGGCCATACACTCGTCGACTGCATCGCGTTCCTGCGCGAGCACGGCCTCGTGGTGCGCACGCTCACGGGCGCCTATGACGACCTGAGCCGCCTGCGCCCTGACTATTCGATCGACGCGAGCGGCTATTTCGCGCTGTTCCCCTGGGAGCGGCAGGCCTACACCGACCGCTATCGCGCCGACTGGTCGCGCGAGGGCACGCGCGAAGGCACGGGCATGGGCGACGATCACGAATACGCGGTCTACGCGATCGACCTCGACGGCATTCTCTTGCCCGACATTCCGCTCTCGCGCTACGACGAAAATCTCGAAGCGGCGCTTGCCGAACGCGACGCGCTGCTGCCGCTCGAGCGCGTGCCGGACATCGACCTGAAGCACACGCGCGCCATCATCACCGGCCGCCCCGAAATCGACCGCGAGCGCACCCAGGCGTGGCTCGACCGGCACGGCTTCGGGCATCTGGAGCTGATGATGCGCGCGCCGGGCGAGCACGACGACACGCCTTCGGGCGCCGCCACGCACAAGGCCGCCGCCGCAGTGCGCTGCGGCGTGACGCATTTCATCGAGAGCGATCCGGTGCAGGCCATCTACATCGCGCAGCTCGCGCCGCTCTTGCGCGTGATCTGGTGGAACGCCCAGGCGCGCGCGGGCACGCTGATCGGCGCTTCGGCCTGGGGTTGATGCGCGGGCAGTCCGGCCTCACGTGCGAGCGAGCGCCGCCGGATCACGCCCCATCGCCCGCGCGGCGCGCGCCGACGCCACCACGATCAGCTTCATGGTTGCGCGCGTCGCACCCACGAAGAGCTTGCGCGCCGTGCGCTCGTCGAGCGTCTCGAAGTCGACGTCCGTGAGGATCACGCAGGGCGCCGACTGCCCCTTGAAGCGATAGATCGAATCGAGCAGCACGTCGCCATCGCGATACTGCGGATTGCCGAACAGGTCGAATTGCCCCGTGAAGCTGCGCAGCCGATGCGGCCCCAGGTGGTCGAGCGCCGTGAAATGCGAATGCTCACGGCCCCGGAACGACAGCACCACGATGTCCTGCTTGCGAAAGCCCAGTGAGAGCGCCTGCGTGATCGCGCGCTTGGTCGCCACGACTACGGCAGGCTCTTGCGCGCCATCCGCCCCCCGTTCCACCGCCCTGCCAGCCGCGCCCGTTTCGGCGCGCTCGTCCCAGACGGCGAGCGTGACCTCCGAGCCGTCGAACGGGCTGCCCGCCGCATGCTGCGCGAGCGCGGGCACGGCCTCGCCCGCCGCCTCGCGCAGAAACGCGAGGATGTCACGCGGGCTGCGGTAATTGGTGGTCTCGCGCAGCACGGTCCAGCCGGGCAAGGCCACGGGCTCGCGCATATAGAGGTTCTGCAGCGGGTCTTCGAGCCACCACCACGCCGCGCCCGGACGCAACAGGCGCGCGAGCGCATCGACCCACGCCGGCTGGAAATCCTGCCCCTCGTCGACGATCACCACATCGAACTGCCAGCGTGCGTCGATGGGCGTCTGCGCGAAGCGCCGCTCCAGGCCTTCGAAAACATTCGTGCCCTCGAAGTCGGGCACATGGCCGCCGTCGCGCGAGACCCAATCGCACAGCTGATGGTAGTTGGCCACCTTCGCCTCGGGCGGCGCGACCTTGGCAATGTGGTCCGCCAGCGGCCGGTTGAAGCACACATAGAGCGTGCGCGCGCCGCGAGCGAGCGCGTCCTTCATCACTTGCAACGCGAGCTGGGTCTTGCCCGAGCCCGCCGTGCCGATCACGCGCAGGCGAAACGGCTCGAATTCGAGGCGTCGCGCCCAACTGGCGAGCCCGCCCGCAAGACGCGTGACGAGCGTGCCCGCCGCGCCCACCAGCGCGCTGGCGTCGGGGGTGAGCGAGAGCTCGTCGGCGAGAAAATGATGGATCTTCGCGGCGCACGGCAGGCGCGGCTCGTCGGCGGGCAGCGCCTCGCGCACGATGGCCGCGAGCTGCGCCTTGCGCGTGGCGTCGACGATGCGCGAGGCCTGCACGCCCGCGATCGCCGGCTCGCGCACTGCATGGTCGGGGCAGTAGAAGAGCGCCTCGAGACCGTAGTTGCCCACGCCGAACGCGGCCGTGAAGCGCCGGTGCAATGCCTCCACCGTGCCCGCGAGCCCGACCGCAACATTGCGCTCGGTCTGCAGATACGCCTTCACGAGGCCGTTTTTCGTCTCGCGCAGGAAGCCGGTCTTCTGCTCGACGATCAGCGCGCGCCCGGACGGGCTCACGATCACGAAGTCCGCCTCGCCGAACACGGAGAATCCCTCCGTGAGCCGCGTCCAGTGCACACCGTGATAGACGGTGTAGCCGGCGGGCAAGCCGCGCTCGAGGAGCGCGAGCGTCTCGCGCTCGCGCGCGGCGGCGCCGGTCGCTTCCAGGTGCTGCCAGTTGTCGGGGACAATGCGGGCCATGGACGGTCCTCGTCGCGGGGTGCCAGGTTCGGCCGGATTCGGCCAGATTCAGCCAGGTCGTGCAGCGGCTATTCTACGTAGCTACGCGAGGGCCGCAGGATCAGCGACAGAAAATGCGACCAGCTCAATTGGCGTGACAGCGTCACGACAATTGACTCGTCCGGAAAAGTAACGGCGAACTGCACGATGCGGCGCAAGTTCTTGTCCACGAATCTATCGATGAACCTGCTGTGTCCAGCTTGAACGCAGTCCCGCGAAGTGCCGGGCTGGGGCCGTCGCGAAACAAAAAAAAGCCGCCCGGATCGTGTATCGTTGCGGTCCTGGCCCCCATCGAACGGGGCTGCGCCGCGCGCCGCTTGCGCCCGATATCGCGACGCATCGCGCGCCAATTTTTTGCTGCAAAGGAGAGAGCACCGGATGATCAAAATCTGGGGACGCCCCAACTCGGTGAACGTCCAGAAAGTGCTGTGGTGTTGCGACGAACTCGTGCTGCCGTTCGAACGTATCGACGCGGGCGGCCAGTTCGGCCGCCTCGACGAACCGTCCTACCTCGTGATGAACCCGAACGGCAAGATCCCGACCCTCGTGGACGGCAATTTCGTGCTGTGGGAATCGAACGCGATCCTGCGTTATCTGGCCATGGAGTACGGCCCTTCGAGCCTGCTCTACCCGGCCGATCCGAAGGTGCGCGCCTCGATCGAGCGCTGGCTCGACTGGTCGATCGGCACGCTGGCGCCCGCCGAGCGGCCGCTCTTTCTCGCGCTCGTGCGCACGCCGCCCGAGAAGCGCGACCCCGTGAAGATCGAAGCCGACGTGCAAAGCGTCGCCGCGCTGTGGACGCTGCTCGACCACCATCTGCAAGGCCGCTTCTTCCTTGAAAACGAGCGCTTCTCGCTCGCCGACATCGTGCTGGGCGCGTTCGCGCGGCGCTGGTTCGGGCTCGAAGACATCGAGCGGCCCGCATTGCCGAACCTCGAGCGCTGGTATCAGCGCCTCGCGCAGCGTCAGGGCTTTCGCAAGTACATCGACCTGCCGCTGACCTGAGCGGATCCGGCGGCGCGCCGCCCGGCGTGCCCCCTCATGCACGCCAGCGGCGCCCGGGCGCGCCAGCGCAGGCACGGCGTGCCCCGTATAATCGCGGCATGAAGACAGCAAAACCGTCCCTGGACACCGCGGCCCCGCACGGCCACGCACATGATCACGCTCACGAGGCGCACGATCACCGTCATGGCGAGGGCGGTACGAATGGCGCGAGTGGTGCAGATGGCGCGCACGGCGCGTCGCTCGAAAGCGCGCTCGTAATGGCCGAGGCCTATTGCCGCGAGCGCGGCGAAAAGCTCACGCCGATCCGCCGCAAGGTGCTCGAGCTGCTGCTCACCTCGGGCCGCGCGACCAAAGCCTATTCGCTGCTCGACGAAATGCGCCAGATCCATCCGGGATCGGCGCCCCCCACGGTCTATCGCGCACTCGACTTCCTGCTTTCGGCGGGACTCGTCCACCGCATCGAATCGATCAACGCGTTCGCCGTCTGCCACGACCTCACGCAGTGCCAGCACGGCATCCTCGTCGTCTGCCAGCAATGCGGCAACGTCACCGAGCTGCACGAGCCCAAGCTGCGCCAGGCGCTGGTCGCGCAGATCGAGGCCGCGGGCTACCGGCTCTCCGGCGACGGCATCGAGCTCAAGGGTGTCTGCGCGCAATGCCAGGCGGTCGAGCGGACGGGCGCCGAAGGCGCGCAAGCCGCGAAGGCCGCCGCACAGTCCTGAGCGGCGCAGGACCTCGCCTCGCGCCGCAGTGGCGCTCCCTCAAAGCGACTGACGCGCGTCGATTGCGTCGCTCAACAACGCCACCAGCGCCTCGGGCCTCGCCGGCTTGGTCATGAAGTGCTGAAAGCCTTCGCCGATGCTCCGCAGACGCCAGCTTTCGTCGGTGTGGCCCGTGAGCGCCACCGCGACGGCCGGGGCGTGATCGCCACGGATTTCATGGTCGCGCAGGCGCTGGATCAGGTAGAAACCGTCCATCTCGGGCAGGTCCAGATCGCAGACCACTGCGTCGGGCATGAGGCTCATAGCCGCTTCGACGCCTGTTTCGGCGTCCGCCACCGCAACCACGTGGGCGCCCTCCGCCTCTAGCAGGGAAGTCAGGGAGTCCCGGCTTTGCGGGTCGTCTTCGACCAGCACGATGGTCGTCTGGTCGAGCTTGTGTACTGCGTTCATTGTGTTTGCTTGAATGCCGTTCTGTCTGTTTGGCTTGCCGCGCGGCACGAAGGGCGCGCGGTTCGCAGCGGGCAACACACTACGGGCAACACGCCCGATCGCCCAATTAGAGCAATCCCGATGCCATGCGTTCAGCACGGCGCCGCGCACGATAGCCGCACTCGAGGTCACGCCGATGACAGCCGTGTATCTCGCTATACCTATGCGAACTGGGTCATTGCCCCTGCCGTTTGCCCCCTCATTCGCCCTCTTTTTGCGCACGGCCGGCTGGCTTGCCTCGCGTCTTGCCGGTTTTCGCAAAAGCCTCGAGCGCCCGCGCGCGTGCCATTTCATGCACGACCACCGGCAGCGGGTAGTCCACGCCGAGCCGCACGCCCGCCGCTTCCAGGTCTTGCGCGCTTGCCTTCCAGGGTTGATGGATCAGCCGGTCGGGCAATAATGCGAGCTCCGGCACCCATTTCCTGATATAAGCGCCGCGCGGATCGAACTTCTGGCCCTGCAATACGGGGTTGAAGATCCGGAAGTACGGCGCGGCGTCCACGCCCGAGCCGGCGACCCATTGCCAATTGGCCGGATTGCTGGCCGGGTCGGCGTCGACAAGCCTGTCCCAGAACCACTGCTCGCCCGCGCGCCAGTCCAGCAGCAGATGCTTCGTCGCAAACGAGGCGGCCACCATGCGCACGCGGTTGTGCATCCAGCCTGTGCGCCACAGCTCGCGCATGCCGGCGTCGACGAACGGATAGCCCGTCAGGCCGCGCTGCCACGCGCGCAGGCCGCGTGCGTCGCGGCGCCATGGCATGGCGTCGAACGCCGGACGCAAATTGCGCTGTGCCAGATCGGGATAGTGGTAGCGCTGGTAGTAGCAGAACTCCCGCCACCCCAGCTCGCTGGCGAATTTTTCCGCGCTCGTTTCGCGGCTCGCGGGCGAGACCGCTGTCACGTCGTGTTGCGCCGCCTTCAGCGCCGCGTACACCTGACGCGGCGAGAGCGCACCCACGCGCAAATACGGCGAAAGGCGGCTGGTCGCGGCGAGCCCCGGCGCGTCGCGCTCGCCCGCGTAGGCCTCGAAATCGTCGGGAAAATACGCGCGCAGGCGTTCGAGCGCGGCTTCCTCGCCCGCCGGCCACGCCTCGCGCAGGCCACCGGCCCAGTCGGGCTTGCGCGGCTCGAGGCCGAGATCGTCGAGCTTCAATGCGAATTGGGTAAGACGTGCCGGTAGCGATTGAAAATTCCACCATTGCGGCGCGGGCAGCGGCGGCGGCGGATCGCCGGCGCGCCGGCATGCGCGCCACCAGGCGGTGAACACCTGGAACGGCTCGCCGGACTGATTGAGCACCGTC
The DNA here is from genome assembly GCF_004353915.1 of Paraburkholderia silviterrae. Taxonomy (GTDB): domain Bacteria; phylum Pseudomonadota; class Gammaproteobacteria; order Burkholderiales; family Burkholderiaceae; genus Paraburkholderia; species Paraburkholderia silviterrae. The sequence continues at coordinate 267,351 of NZ_SMRP01000007.1, forward strand.
CACGGCTCGTAAAGCAGCGTACCGTTGAAGCTCTCGGCCTCAAGCCCGCGCGCGCGCAGCCGCGCTTTCAATCTGGCATCGGCGTCGCGCTCCTTGCCGCCGTAACGGCGGTTCCAGAACACGCCGCCCGCGCCGCTCGCCGTGACGCACGCTTCGAGCATCTCGCTCTCGGCGCCTTGCATCAGCAGGAGCCGGCCGCCACGCTCGCGCAGCGCCGCATCGAGCGCGCGCAGCGTTTCGTGCAGCCACCAGCGCGCCGCGCCCCCGGGCGGGCGCTCGCCCGCCGCCTGAGGATCGTGAACATAGAGGCAGATCAGCGGCCGCCCCGTGGCGGCCGCGTGGGCGAGCGCAGGCTGATCGGCCAGACGCAGATCGTCGCGGAACCAGACGACGACAGGAGCATGAACGGGCTGTGCGGAAGTCAGAGTGGGCCTCGATCGGATAAATGCCGCGGCGCCGCGAAGCGCGGCACCCTGCGCGAACGCCAATACGGCTAGGCCGGCCGTATGCCCTGGGTCATCAGCGCCACGGCGTGACGCGCGATCTCCTCGGCGCCGACGCGGCGCGGCACGAGGTCGTTGCGCCACACCTGCGCCGTGGCGAGCGGCAGCAGCGTGAGCCCGAGCAGCGACTGGAACAGCAGTGACGGCTCCAGCGCCGCATTGAGCTTGCCTTCGCGCTGCCAGCGCGCGATGGCCTCGTGCGCCGCGCGCTGCTGCAAGTGCCCGAAGCGCTCGTGCATGCGCTGACGCAGCAAGCCGCCCTCGCTGATCACCTCGCGTATCCACAGCGGCGCGAACCATGGATGCGCCTGCCCCACTTCCACGAAGCGCAGCGTGAGCGCCGTGAGCGCGGCCACGGGATCGTCGGGGTGTGCCTCGAAGACGCCGCCCGTGGCCGAGCGCAAGGGCAGGAAGCGCTCGTCGATCAGCACGTCGATCAACTGGTCGCGCGTCTTGAAGTAGTAGTGCACCATCGCGGGCGTGACGCCGGCCTCGCGCGCGATCGCGGAAAGCGTGGTGTCGACGATGCCCTGACGCGCGAACAGCGCGAGCGCAGCCGAAATCAGACGCTCGCGCTGCTCGGCGCCGCCCACGCCGCCGCTCGGCCGGCCAGGCCGGCGCGGCGCGGGCTTTCCGGCAGCGGGGCCTGCCGTCGATGCGGGTGCTTCCGGCGACCTGGCCGATTTCGCCGCAGACTTCGCCGCAGATCGGATGGTGCGCGGGGTCGCCGCCCGCGCGTTGTGCTCTTTCATCTGGTTACGTTTTCAGCCTTTGACGACCGTCAGGAATAGTCTTAATATTAATCTTTGCGTTAATTAATTTCAAGATCGAAGGCGATCTCGAAACGATCGAGAAAAGCTGGAGACCCCTCATGCAATCCCCCACGCAAGACACGGCCCAGGCCACACAAGGCCCCGCGCATGCAACTGGGCATCCCCCAATCCGGCTGCTGTTTCCGGCATTGCTGCTCGTCATGCTGCTCGCCGCGCTCGACCAGACCATCGTCTCGACGGCGCTGCCCACCATCGTCGGCGAACTGGGCGGGCTCGACCGGCTCTCCTGGGTCGTCACTGCGTACCTGCTCACCTCCACCATCGTGGTGCCGCTGTACGGCAAGTTCGGCGACCTGTTCGGCCGCAAGATCGTATTGCAGGCCGCCATCGCCATCTTCCTGCTCGGCTCCGCGCTATGCGGCGTGGCGCAGAACATGGAGCAGTTGATCGTCCTGCGCGCGCTGCAGGGCATCGGCGGCGGCGGCCTCATGGTCGTGACGATGGCCGCCATCGGCGACGTCATTGCGCCCGCGCAGCGCGGCAAGTACCAGGGCATGTTCGGCGGCGTGTTCGGCCTCGCGACCGTGATCGGGCCGCTCATTGGCGGCTTTCTCGTCGAGCATCTCTCGTGGCGCTGGATCTTCTATATCAACCTGCCGCTGGGCGCCGTGGCGCTCGTTGTGATCGGCGCCGTGTTCAAGCCGCGCGTCGCGCACGTGAAGCACGTGATCGACTACATGGGCGCGGGCTGGCTCGCCGCCGCACTCACCTGCCTGATCCTCTTTACGAGCGAAGGCGGCTCGCTGCTGCCGTGGAGCTCGCCGCAGCTGTGGCTCACGCTCGTGCTCGGCATGGTGGCCGTGGCGGGCTTCATCCACGAGGAAAAGCACGCCGTCGAGCCCATCATGCCGCTCGCGCTGTTTCGCGAGCGCACCTTCGTGCTTTCCAGCCTGATCGGCTTCATCGTGGGCGTCTCGCTGTTCGGCTCGGTCACGTTCCTGCCGCTCTATCTGCAGGTCGTGAAGGGCTCGACACCTTCCGAGGCCGGCATGCAGATGTTGCCGATGATGGGCGGCGTGCTGACGATGTCGATCATCTCGGGCAGGCTCATCAGCAAGATAGGCAAGTACCGCATATTTCCGATCGTCGGCACCGCGCTCGTGGCCGCCGCGATGATGCTGCTCGCGCGTCTGCGCATCGAAACGCCGCTCACTCAGATGTATCTCTACATGGGCCTGCTCGGCTGCGGCCTCGGCATGGTGATGCAGGTGCTGATTCTCGCGGTGCAGAACACCGTGGCGTTCAAGCATATGGGCGTGGCCACCTCGGGCGCGACGCTGTTTCGTTCGATTGGCGGCTCGGTGGGCGTGGCCGCATTCGGCGCGGTGTTCTCGCACGGGCTGAATGCGCGCCTCGAAAAAATGCTGAGTAGCGGGGTCGAGCTGCCCCAGCCGCTCACGCCCGATGCGATCCATCATCTGCCGCCCACGGTGCACGCCCAGTATCTCGATGCCTTCGCGGGTGCGTTGCACACGGTCTACTTCTCGGCGGCGTGCGTGGTCGTGTTTGCGTTCGCATTGGCCTGGCTGCTGCGCGACGTACCGCTGCGCAAGCACCCGTGAATTCCACGGCGGCGCGCTGACACCCCAGCGGCCCCTCCACCCCCTCCCCGCGCGCCGCGCTTCGGCCGCCTCTCCTGCCCCTGCCCCTGCCGGCGCTGCTGCGCCCGGGGGGCGCCCCCGTGTTTCGCGTGCGCGCTCCCACCTTACGTTTTCTCGCAAAAATATTACGATTGGCTAAAATCCTGTGACCGCGCGCCTGACACGGCGGTCCGCGCAATCGCACGCGACGCTCACTCAGCCGTCGTGCCCCAAAAAGCGCATCACCCAGCGCACTACAAAGGAAAAGACCAACCCATGGACGTCAAAACCGAGCCGGCCGTGCACGATGCGCACGACACCAGGAGACGCGTGCTCGCCATCGTCGGCGCCTCTTCAGGCAATCTCGTCGAGTGGTTCGACTTCTACATCTACTCGTTCTGCGCGCTGTATTTCGCGCCCGCCTTCTTCCCGAGCGGCAACACCACGACCCAGTTGCTCAACACCGCCGGCGTGTTCGCGGCGGGCTTCCTGATGCGCCCGATCGGCGGCTGGCTGTTCGGCCGCATCGCCGACCGCCACGGCCGCCGCGCCGCGATGATGATCTCCGTGCTGATGATGTGCGGCGGCTCGCTCGTGATCGCGGCCCTGCCGACCTATGCGCAGATCGGCGCGTTCGCGCCGCTGCTGCTGCTGATCGCGCGCCTGTTCCAGGGGCTGTCGGTAGGCGGCGAGTACGGCACGAGCGCGACCTATATGAGCGAGGTCGCGCTCAAGGGCCGGCGTGGCTTCTTTGCCTCGTTCCAGTACGTGACGCTGATCGGCGGCCAGCTCTGCGCGCTGCTCGTGCTCGTGATCCTGCAGCAGACGCTCTCGACCGAGGAGCTCAAGGCGTGGGGCTGGCGCGTTCCGTTCGTGGTCGGCGCGGCCGCTGCGGTGATTTCACTGTATCTGCGCAAGTCGCTCGACGAGACCTCCACGAGCGAGTCGCGCCACAAGAAGGACGCGGGCACGATACGCGGCGTGTGGCCGCACAAGGGCGCATTCCTCACGGTGGTGGGCTTCACCGCGGGCGGTTCGCTGATCTTCTACACGTTCACGACCTACATGCAGAAGTACCTCGTGAACACGGCCGGCATGCATGCGAAAACCGCCAGCAACGTGATGACCGGCGCACTGCTCGTCTACATGCTGCTGCAGCCGGTGTTCGGCGCGCTCTCCGACAAGATCGGCCGGCGCATGTCGATGATCCTGTTCGGCTCGTTCTCGGTGCTCGGCACGGTGCCGCTCATGCATGCGCTCAAGGACGTGTCGAGCCCGGTGGCCGCGTTCGGGCTGATCGTGGTCGCGCTCGCGATCGTGAGCTTCTATACGTCGATCAGCGGCCTCATCAAGGCGGAGATGTTCCCGCCCGAAGTGCGCGCGATGGGCGTGGGCCTCTCGTATGCGGTTGCCAACGCGATCTTCGGCGGATCGGCCGAGTATGTGGCGCTGTGGTTCAAGTCGATCGGCAGCGAATCGACGTTCTACTGGTACGTCACCGCACTGTGTGCGATCTCGCTGATCGTGTCGTGGCGCATGCGCGATCCGAGCAAGGAAGGGTATCTGCGCCACGAGCCTTGATCGGGCAAAGGCGCGCATAAAGGTGCGGTGTGGCGTGCAAAAGCGCCGCGCCGCCGCCATGCCCTCACCGTTCAAGCCGGCTCTAGCAGGTTCAGGCGGGCTCGGCCTTCGCCTCCGTGGCCCGCTCCATCGCGCGCTGCAGCGTTTCGTAGACCTTCGGCCGATTGCACTGCGAAACGTTGAAGCGCAGGAAGCTGCCAGCGTTGCGCGAGACACTGAAGACATTGCCCGGCGCGAGCACCACGCCGTGCGCAAGCGCCTCTCGCGCGACGCGCGCGGCGTCGAGCCCGTCGGGCAATTGCGCCCATAGCAGCATGCCCGCCTGGGGGCGCGTCCACGCCGTGACGCCCGCCGACGCGAGACGGCGCAGCGTGTCGCCCATTGCGTCGGCGAGCTTCGCGCGCAAGCCGTCCAGATAGCGCCGATAGGTGCCGTCCACCAGCAGCCGCTGCACGAGATCCGCGGCCAGCTCCCCATTGCCGAACGACACCGAGAGCTTCAGGTCGACGAGCGGCTCGATCCAGTCCGCGCGCGCCGCGATATAGCCGCAGCGCGCCGCCGCCGTCATCGTCTTCGAAAAGCTGCCGATGGCCACCACGCGCGCGAGCCCGTCGAATGCGGCGAGGCGCGGCGCCGGATCGGTTTCGAAGTCGGCGAAGATGTCGTCCTCGACGATCAGCAGGTTGTGCTCCTCGGCGAGCTTGAGCAGCCGATGCGCAACGGTGGGCGCGAGCGTCGCGCCGGTCGGGTTGTGGATCGCCGAGTTGGTCACGTACAGGCGCGGGCGGTGCTCGGCGAGCACGCGCTCGAACGCCGCGAGATCGGGGCCGGCGGGCGTATATGGCACGCTCACGACCTTCACGCGATGCACGCGCAAAAGCGCCTGGAAATTGAAGTAGCACGGGTCGTCGACCACCACGGTGTCGCCGGGCTCGAGCAGGAAGCGGCACAGGAGGTCGAGCGCCTGGCTGCCGCCGTCGGTGAGCACGATTTGCTCCGGCGCGGCTTCCACGCCGTGCTGCGCGAGCCGCCACGCCAGTTGCTGGCGCAGCGCCGGCAGCCCGAGCGGCGAGGCGTAGTCGGTGAGCTGGGCGTGCGGGTCGCGGGCGATGGCGCGCAACGCGCGCCGCACGGCATCCTGCGGCAGCCACGATGCGGGCAGCCAGCCGCAGCCGGGCCGCAGCGCGCGCGCATCGGTTTCTAGCGACTGGCGTGTAAGCCACAAGGGATCGATCTCGCGATCGAAGCGCGGGCCCGGCAAACCGCGCGCCGCGAATGCCCCGTATGTTCCATTCGCGCCCGGCAGCGCGTGCCCCGCCACGAAGAAGCCGGAGCCGCGCCGCGCGATCAGCGTGCCTTCGGCGACGAGCCGTTCGTACGCCTCCACCACCGTGGACTTCGAGACGCCGAGCTGCTCGCTCATCGTGCGGATGGACGGCACGCGCGCGCCCACCGCCAGCGCGCGCGAGGCGATGCGCTCGCGCAGCGCCTGCATCACCTGCTCGACGCGGGTGAGCGCCAGGTTTCCAGTCTGCCGGGTGTCTTCCATCTGTACTGCTCCGTGTTCAATACAGTTTGTCCATATTGTACTGATCCTTGGCTTACCGGTTTGCCGCCGCACGCGCATCATGGCCCAATCGCCACACGCTCTTCCCGACTCCACCCCCATGCACAAACCCCTTTACTCCACCACCGACGGCTGGCTCTGCGGCCTCGCAGGCGTCCTCATCTTCAGCGGCTCGCTGCCCGCCACGCGTTTGGCCGTGCTCGGCCTCGACCCGCTCTTTCTCACCGGCGCGCGCGCCACGATCGCGGGCGCGCTCGGCGCGCTGCTGCTGCTCGTCTTGCGTGCGCCGCGGCCCGAGCGGCGCGAGGTCTGGCCGCTCGTGATCGTGGCGCTCGGCGTGGTGGTGGGCTTTCCGCTCCTCACCGCGCTCGCGCTGCGCCATGTGAGCTCGGCACATGCAATCGTCTTCGTCGGCCTGTTGCCGCTCGCCACGGCGATCTTCGGCGTGCTGCGCGCCGGCGAGCGCCCGCAGCCGGCGTTCTGGGTCTTTTCGGCCATCGGCAGCGGCGCCGTGGTCGCGTTCGCGCTGCGTCACGGCGTGGATGCGTCGCCCGTGGGCGACGCGCTGATGCTGGCCGCCATCGTCGCCTGCGGACTGGGCTATGCCGAAGGCGCGCGGCTCTCGCGGCACCTGGGCGGCTGGCAGGTGATCTGCTGGGCGCTCGTGATCTCGCTGCCCGTGATGGCGCCGCTCGCCTGGTGGTGCTTGCCCGCCTCGTTCGCGGCGGTGAGCGCGGCCTCGTGGTGGGGGCTCGCCTATGTGTCGCTCTTCAGCATGCTGATCGGCTTCGTGTTCTGGTATCGCGGCCTCGCGCTTGGCGGCATTGCGGGCGTGGGCCAGCTGCAGTTGCTGCAACCGTTCTTCGGCTTCGTGCTCGCCGCGCTGCTGCTGCACGAGGCCGTGCCGCCCGCGATGATCGCCGTGACTGTCGTGGTGATCGGCTGCGTGGCCGGGGCGCGCCGCTTTGGGCGCGGCACTCCGGCATCGAGCCGCGCGCCACAGGCGCAGCGCGGATGACGTTGCCGAAGCGCCGTGCGCAAATGCTGCCGCGGCGCGATCGAAGCGGCACCGGAGCGGTCTCGAACGGCCGCGCCATTTTTGACGCGCTTCATTTCATTGCTCGCCCAAGGCATAGTGAAATGCATTGCCGCGCCACCCATGCCTGATGCCGATATCCCCCGCGCGGCGCCCACTAAAGCGCGCCAGCCCTGCACCAAGCTCATGAATGCACCTCGCATCGCCGCGCCGGTCCTGCGCGACGCCACGCCTACTGACTTCCCCGCCATCGCGGCGATCTACGCCCATCACGTGCTGCATGGCGCGGCCTCGTTCGAAGAGACGCCGCCCGCGCAGGACGAATTGCTGCGCCGCCACGCCGCCGTGTGTGCGCAAGGCTTGCCATGGCTCGTTGCCGAAATCGACGGCCGGGTGGCCGGCTATTGCTACGCCACGCCCTACCGGCCGCGCGCGGCCTACCGCTACACCATCGAAGACTCGATCTACATCGACGAGGCGTTTCGCGGACGCGGCCTCGGCCGCACGCTCCTCGAAGCGCTGATCGCGCGTTGCGAGGCCGGCCCGTGGCGGCAGATGATCGCCGTGGTCGCCGCCCCGAAGGGTGGCTCGCTCGCACTGCACGAGAGCCTGGGCTTCGAACTCGTGGGCACGCTGCGCGCAGTCGGCTTCAAGCACGACGCCTGGCGCGACACGACCCTCATGCAGCGCGCGCTGGGCGAAGGCCAGCGCACCGGACCGCATGCATCGGCGCACACGAGCGCGCGAACCTGAGCGAGAACCTTGGCGCAAACCTGAGCGCGAACCCGGGCGAGAAACCCGGCGCGAAGTGCGCACCGTGCGGCTCCATGCTGCGCGCGCACCCTTACAATACGTCCTCCGGGCAGACCGGCCGCGCGCCGGTCCGGCAGACTTCGAGGACTTCGCGCTTATGGAATCCCTGTTCAATCAAGTTCACCCGTCCAACTGGAACTTCCTGTGGGACGCCCTCACCGGCTTTGCGCTGCGCCTTTGCGCGGCCGCTGCGATCCTCTGGATCGGCTGGTGGATCGCGCGGCGTGTCGGCAACTGGTTCGCGCGCCAGGACAGCATCGACGCCACGCTGCGTCCCATCGTGCGCGACTCGTCGCTGTGGGGCGTGCGCCTCGTCGCGATCGTCGGCGCGCTCTCGCAAGTGGGCGTGCAGACCGCGAGCATCGTGGCCGTGCTCGGCGCCGCGGGTCTCGCCATCGGCCTCGCTCTGCAAGGCACGCTGCAGAACATCGCCGCGGGCATCATGCTGCTGCTGCTGCGGCCCTTCAAGGTGGGCGACTACATCGATGGCGGCAGCGGCATCAGCGTCGCGGGCACCGTCGAGGAGGTGAATCTCTTTACGACACGCCTCACCAAGCCCGATGGCATCTGCGAATACGTGCCCAACAGCGCGCTGTGGAGCAATTCGATCCGCAATTACAGCCGCAATCCCACGCGGCGCCTCGACCTCGAAGTGGAGGTCTCGGTGCGCGACGACGTGAACCGCGCCATCGACGTGCTGCGCGCGCTCGCCGCCGCCGAACCGAACGTGCTGGAGTCGCCCGCGCCGCAGGTCATGGTGAGCCGCTTCGACGACAGCACCGCCGTCCTGAACATCCGCATCTGGTCCAACATCGACACGTTCTGGGACATGCGCTGGAATCTCTCGCGCAAAGTGCGCCAGGCGCTGAACGACGCGCAATGCGCGCTGCCGCTGCGCACGCGCGAATTGCATATCGTGCAGACGCAGCCTGAGCCGGCCGCTCGAACCGCGCAAGCCGCGCAAGCCGCACTGCCGGCGGCAGGCCCGACGGCCCAGCACGGCGCGTAACGCCCCGCCAGCCGAAGCCCGCATGAAAGCCTTCGCGCGCCGCCTGCGCACGCTCGCCACCCAGCTCGTGCCGCATGGGTATCTCGCGCTGCTGCTCGTCGTCGACGGGCTGATGCTCTTGCGCCCCGTGGCCGAAAACGTGCTGCGCCATTCGCGCGGCTCGTGGTTCGAGGACTGGATCTCGCTCATCAACGCCTTCGGCGTGCTCGCGCTGCCGCAGGCCGTGATCGCGGCGGGCCTCACGACGATGGCGATCGGCATCGCGCTGCGCGCCCGCGTGGCGTGGGGGATCTCGCTCCTGCTGCTCGCCGCGGCCGCCAGCATCAGCCTGTGGGGCGACTATCGCAGCAGCGTCGTGTTCGCCTTCACGCTCACGCTGGCCTTCGCGCTCGTCTATTACTGGCGACGCTTCGACCGCTCGAGCTTCGCCGCCAGCACGCTGTTCGCATTCCTGAGCATCAGCTCGCTGCTCATTTACGCGGTGTTCGGCGCGCTTTATCTCGGCGACGGCTTTGCGCCGCCCATCCGCACCCTCGTTACGGCGTTCTACTTCTCGATCGTGTCGATGTCGACGGTGGGCTACGGCGATATCGTGCCGCGCTCGGACACCGCGCGGCTCTTCACGACCTCGATCGTCGTGCTCGGCATCACCGTGTTCGCCACCTCGATCAGCGCCGTGCTCGGGCCGGTGATCGGCGGCAAGCTCAAACGCATCGTGAAGGGAGGCATCTCCAACGTGATCCGCAAGAACCACTATTTGATCGTCGGCGCCTCACCGCTCGCGCACAGCGTGTACGCGGGCCTCAAGAAGCGCGGCTATGCCGTCACGGTGATCGTCGCGCCGGGCACGGCGCACACCTATCCGCCCGAGGCCGATCTCGTGGAAGGCGACGCGAGCGACACGGCCACGCTGCATCACGCGGGCGCGGAGACGGCGCTCGCCGTGCTCGCGCTGCGCATGGACGACGCCGAGAACGCCTTCGTGATCCTCGCGATCAAGGAGCTCGCGCCGAAGGTGCGCACGGTGGCGCTCGTGAACGACAGCCGCAACCTGCAGCGCCTGCGCCTGTTGCAGCCCGACATGGTGTTCTCGCCGCAGTTGCTCGCTGGCGAGCTGCTCGCGCGCACGCTCAATAACGAAACCATCGACAACGATCTCATCGATCAACTGCTGTTCGGCAAGACGGAGGCGGGTCGGGCCGCGCAAGGTGGGGCCGCCTGAGGCGGCTGCCGGATGCCGCTGCGCCGGTTGCGCGTGCCTGCGCCGCGTCAGCGCGTGGGGGGCGGCAGGCGGCGAAACAGCGTGGGATAGTCGATCACGAGGCCGTCCTCGTCGATGCGCAGGTCCGCGGTGAAGTCGCGGAAGATGCCTTCGTAGCGGTACTCGCGATCGGGCTCGATGCAGACGTAGGCCTGCTCGACGCGCTTGGGCACGAGCCCGGGCGCCGCGATATAGGCAACCTCGATCTCCCGGCGCTCGCCGCGCGCAAGGCCCAGACGCCGTATTGGCAGGGTGTTCGTGAAGGGCGTGGCGGCGATGTCGATATCGATGCAGCCTTCGATTGCCTCGAGCGTGTGGCCCTCGCCGTCGCGCCAGTGGCCGTGACCGTCGCCATGCATCGCGAAAGCCTTGCCGCCCATCACGCGAAACGCCGCGTAAGTCGCGCGCCAGAGCGCGTCGCAATGCACCGTGTAGCAGAGCCCATACGCCTGGCCGTAGCGCTGCCCGACCACCACGCTTTCCACGCGGATTGCGCCGCCGCTCGCATCGAAGGCCAGATGCTCGATGCCAACGCCCTCCTCCGAAGCCCAACGTACCTCACGCATGACTTGTCTCCTGTCGGCCGGAGTTAGCGCTTTAGCGCTTACTCGGGTCCCATGCTTCGCGGTCGATCGCAGTTAGCGCTTTAGCTCTTACTGCGCTCCCATGCTTCGCGGCCTCATCCTTCGCTGCCTCATGCCTCGCAGTCGCAGGCAAAGCTACTATTTGGCCGCTGCGGCCATCGTAGCGCAGACGGCGGCGCAGGCACGCGATGCCCGCAATGCCCATGAAGCAAACGGCACCGGAACCATGGGGCAGGCGCAGCGGCGCTAAATCGCCGGCAAATATCGACTATCAACGCCCGCGCATACGCAAAACGCCCCGCTTCGCCTATCCTCGCGAAGCGGGTCGACCGGGCGCGGTTTCCGGCCCGCTAACTTGGGTCGGTGCCGTTTCTGGTCCGCGGTTTTCATCCGCTCCGGCCCTTGCTTGCCCGAATCCGCATTTCACAGGCCGCGCCTTCTTCGCTACCATTCGCCCAACATGTCCACCCCAGCGCCCGCCCAAGCCGATCCGGACGCCGCTTTCGCCAGCCCACGCACCGACGCTTCTGCCAGCGACTCCTCGCCCGGCCTCGCCGGGCCGTTGCGCACGCTCCTGCGCAGCCTCGGTCAGATCGTCCTGCAGCGGCACGCCGGCACCGGTGTCTGCGTGCTCGCGGCGCTCGCCCTGTGCGACCTGCGGCTCGCGTGCGCGGCGCTGATCGGCGCGGCGACGGCCAATGTCTGCGCGCGGCTGACCCGCCAGCCGCGCCAGGCGATCCGCGACGGCCTCGCGGGCTTCAACGGCGCGCTCGCGGGACTGGCGGCGTTCACCTTCGTGGGCGACACGGTCACGGCCGTTGCACTCGCGCTGCTGGCGGCGGCGGCCAGTGCGTGGATAGGCGCGCCGCTCGCGCGCTGGCTGCGCCACGCGGGCCTCTCCGTCTATTCGGCGCCCTGCCTCATCGCGACCTGGGCGTGGCTCGCGCTCGGCGCCGGCGGCACGCATGCTGCCGCGGCCGGCGCGCTTGCGCCGGCACGGCTGGCGCGGCCCTGGCTCGACGCGGCGGCGGGCATATTGAGCGGCGTCGCGCAGACCACGTTCGCCTCGGGCGCGCTCCCAGGCCTCGTGCTGCTCGCGGGCCTTGCCTGGTCGTCGCGCCGTGCGGCGGCCTATGCGCTCGGCGGCGCGGCGCTCGCGAGCGCCATCGAATATGCGTTCGGCGCACCGCCCGCGAGCTTCGCCGCGGGGCTCTGCGGCTTCAATGGCGCGCTCGCGGCGCTCGCCGCCAGCGCACTCGGCGCGCGTGCCGCAATCTGTGCGACGATGCTTGCCGCGGCGCTGCATCTGGCCGCCGTGCGCCTGGGCCTGCCCGCCATGACCGCGCCGTTCGCGCTCGCCGGCTGGACCGTGCACGGCGCATGGCGTCTGATGACGCCGGCGCGGTCGCGGCCGCAACAGGAGCCCGCGGGCGGTGAAGCGCCCGACGCGGTCGCCAGCGCCGAGGGCAGCACGCTGCCCACTGAAACAGCCATGCTTGCCGCGCCGAAAATTGAATCGCCAATCGAGGCCCAAATGGGATCACCGATCGGATCACTAGCCGGTGTGCAAATCGGGGCGCGAACCGAATTGCCAATCGAATTGCCAATCGAATCGCCAATCGAATTGCCAATCGAAGCGCAAATCGATGCACCAATCGGAGCACCACTCCGGCCGCAAACCGAGCCGCAATTTGGGTCATGCGCCCGCCCTACCGCCCGCTGAAGGAGCCGTCCATGTCATTCGCCCATCGTCCGGCCAGCATCGCCCCCGACGCCGCGCCGCCCTCCGCCGCGGAGCAGCAGCTGCGCGTGGACCTTGCCGCCGCCTACCGGCTCATCGCGCTTTATGGCTGGGACGACCTGATCTATACGCACGTCTCCGCCGCGGTGCCCGGCGAGCCCGGCCGCTTCCTGATCAATCCGTTCGGCCTCGCCTTCGACGAGGTGTGCGCCTCGAATCTCGTGAAGATCGACACGGAAGGCCGCATCGTCGGCAAGAGCGAGCATCCGGTCAACGCGACTGGTTTCGCGCTGCATGCGGCCGTGCATCTCGCGCGCCCCGACGCCGTGTGTGTGATGCATCTGCACAATACGGCGGGCATCGCCGTCTCAATCCAGCGCGACGGCCTGCTGCCCGCCTCGCAGCATGCGCTGCGTTTCTACGGCCAGCTCGGCTGGCACGACTACGAGGGCCTCGCCTTCACGCCCGCCGAAGGCACGCGCCTGACCGCGAGCCTGGGCGCCCATCCCGCCATGCTCCTGCGCAATCACGGCACGCTCACCACGGGCCGCACCATCGCGGAGGCGTGGGTGCTCATGGCGACGCTCATCAAGGCCTGCGAAATCCAGTTGCAAGCCCAGGCGGGCGGCGTGCCGCTCGTGATGCCGACGCCCGAGGTCTGCGCGCACACCGCCGAGCAACTGCGCGACGGCGGCGCGATCGAGGGCGAGCTCGAATGGCCCGCGCTGTTGCGCAAGCTCGATCGCATCGACACGTCGTATCGAGACTGAATCCGTTTCATTACCCCCAGCAAACAAGGAGATCCATATGCCGACTTTCCACATTGAGATGTTCGAGGGCCGCAGCGTCGAGAAAAAGCGCGAGCTGGCCGCCGCGCTCACCGAGACCACCTGCAAGGTGCTGGGCGTGGATGCCCAATCCGTCGACATCATCTTCACCGACGTGAAGACCGAAAACTGGGCGACGGCTGGCAAGCTGTGGAGCGATCCGCGCTGAGCCTGGCCGTCCCATTAGATCGTCGTCCTGACGATTGATCGCGAGGCTTTGCCGCGGCCTGGACCCCTTGGTCCTCCAGACGCCGCGCGGCCTCGCACCTGCCCCGCCGACCCGCCACGCCACGCCCCGACCCGACCCGACCCGACCCGATTCGATTCGAACGCCTCGGAGTATTGCACCTGGGCGAATTGACGCAGCGCACGCGCCAGCACCGAGAATCACGCCCGATTTGACGCAAATTGACGCAGCGCGCACCCCTATGCGCCAAATCAATCCGCAGTGAATCCTCAATCTAAGTTGATCACTATCAACGATTTAGCGCACGTATTCGTCGCCTGACGATTGACTGCTGCGACACGCTGGCGCACGTCGCAGCGCAGCAAAGCGCGCCCTGTTCCCCTACGCTTACGTCCATGCGCACGACGCCCCGCGCGCGCGGCGCCCTCACCGGCAGCCGCCGCACCAGGCCTCGCGCGAAAGCGCTTTTCGCTACGCAAGCACACAGCAGGCACGCACATGCAATCGTCTATCCCCGCATTACAGGCATTCTCGTCGCTATCGGCATTCGATCTGGCCCGGCTGCAATTCGCCTTCACCGTCTCCTTTCACATCGTCTTTCCAGCGCTCTCCATCGGCCTCGCAAGCTTCATCGCGGTGCTCGAAGCCTGCTGGCTCAAGACGCGCAAACCGTTCTACAAGGACCTGTGCCTGTTCTGGTCGAAGATCTTCGCCGTGGCCTTCGGCATGGGCGTCGTCTCGGGCGTGGTCATGAGCTACGAGTTCGGCACCAACTGGGCCGGCTTCTCCTCGTTCGCGGGCCCCATCACCGGTCCGCTGCTCATGTACGAGGTGATGACCGCGTTCTTCCTCGAAGCGGGCTTCCTCGGCATCATGCTGTTCGGCTGGAACCGCGTGAGCCCTCGCGCGCACTTCGGCGCGACGCTGATGGTGGCCATCGGCACGCTCATCTCCACCTTCTGGATTCTCGCTTCGAATAGCTGGATGCAGACGCCGCAAGGCTTCAAGGTGGTCGACGGCCACGTCGTGCCCACCGACTGGTTCAAGATCATCTTCAACCCCTCGTTCCCGTACCGCCTCGCGCACATGGCGATCGCCGCGTTCATCGTGGCCGCGCTCGTGGTGGCCGCGACCGGCGCATGGCACTTGCTCAAGGGCCGGCGCGATGCAGCCGTGAAGAAGATGTTCTCGATGGCGCTTGGCCTTCTGCTGGTGCTTGCGCCCGTGCAGGCGCTCGTGGGCGATGCGCACGGCCTGAACACGCGCGAGTATCAACCCGCGAAGATTGCCGCGATCGAAGGCCTGTGGGACACCGAGCAGGGCGGCACCGCGCTCAACCTGTTCGGCATTCCCGACATGCAGGCGGAAACCACGCGCTACGCCGTGAAGATTCCGCATCTCGGCAGCCTGATCCTCACGCATAGCTGGGACGGCGAGATCCAGGGCCTCAAGTCGTTCCCGCCCGAGGAGCGCCCGAACTCGACGCTCCTGTTCTGGACCTTCCGCGTGATGGTTGGCTTAGGCATCCTGATGATTGTGCTGGGGGTGGCCGGCTGGTGGCTGCGCCGGCGCGGCACGCTCTATGAGTCGCGCGCGTTTCAGCGCTTCGCGCTGGCCATGGGCCCCACCGGCTTCATCACGCTGCTCGCGGGCTGGATCACGACCGAAGCGGGCCGCCAGCCGTGGGTGGTCTACGGCGTGATGCGCACCTCGCAGGCCGTCTCGCCGCTCACGGCGCAGCAGGTGGGCATTTCGCTGATGACCTTCGTCGTCGT
Source organism: Paraburkholderia silviterrae (assembly GCF_004353915.1). Classification (GTDB taxonomy): domain Bacteria; phylum Pseudomonadota; class Gammaproteobacteria; order Burkholderiales; family Burkholderiaceae; genus Paraburkholderia; species Paraburkholderia silviterrae. Next base: position 282,648 of record NZ_SMRP01000007.1, read on the forward strand.
GTACTTCCTCGTGTTCGGCACGGGCATCTATTACATGCTCAAGCTCATGCGCAAGGGCCCTGCGCTGCCAGGCGCGATGCCGGGCACCAAGCCGCCCGCGGCGCGGCCCCTTGCGCACCTGGATGCACAGCACGGCGTGCCGGGCCTTGGAGCGCAGCTCGCGCCTGCCGCGCTTGCCACGAGCCAACCCGCGCACCGTTCGACGTCTGCCGCTGATCAGTTGATCGACGCCTGATCCAGCGATCCGCACGAACCGCAAAAACCCGCACGAACCGCATTCGAAACGAGGCAACGCAAACATGGACGTCACCGTCATCTGGGCCGCGATCATCGCGCTCGGCCTTTTACTCTACGTCGTGCTGGACGGCTTCGATCTGGGCATCGGCATCGTGTTTCCGCTCTTCCCCGACGAAGAAGAGCGCGACCTCATGATGAACACGGTCGCGCCCGTCTGGGACGGCAACGAGACCTGGCTCGTGCTGGGCGGCGCGGGGCTCTTCGCCGTGTTCCCCATCGTCTATTCGACGGTGCTCTCGGCGCTCTATCTGCCACTCGTGTTCATGCTCGTGTGCCTGATCTTCCGCGGCGTGGCCTTCGAGATCCGCGCGAAGGCCAATCGCACGAAGCATCTGTGGGATCTCGCATTCATCGGCGGGTCGACGGGCGCGGCGTTCTTCCAGGGCATCGCGCTGGGCGCCTACTTGCAGGGCATTCCGATGACCGACGGGCGCTTTGCCGGCGACGCCTTCGGCTGGCTCACGCCGTTCAGCCTGCTCTCGGGCTTCGGGCTCGTGGCGACCTATGCGCTGCTCGGCAGTTGCTGGCTCATCGCCAAGACCGAAGGCGACCTGCAGCGCCGCCTGCACAAGCTCGTGTGGCCGCTCACGGTGATGCTGCTCGGCTTCATTGCGCTCGTGAGCGTGTGGACGCCGCTGCAAGACCCGCTCATTGCGCAACGCTGGTTTGGCTCGGGTCTGTTCTGGCGGCTCGCGCCGGTGCCGCTGCTCGTGCTCGCGTGCGCCGTGTGGATGCGCTGGGCCGTGCAATCGCGCCATCACAAGACGCCGTTCGCCGCCGCGCTCGCGCTCGTGCTGCTCGGGTACGTCGGGCTGCTCGTGAGCCTGTGGCCCTATGCGATCCCGCAGCACCTCACGCTCTGGCAAGCAGCCGCGCCGCGCGAGAGCCAGACCTTCACGCTGGTTGGCGCGTCGTTCATCCTGCCCATCATCGTCGCGTATACGGCGATGAGCTACTGGGTCTTCCGAGGCAAGCTCCGTCATGGCGACACCCATCACTACCACTAAGCCCGGCGCCGCCGGCGAGCCCGCCTCGCGCGCAAAGCGCACTCTGCCCGGCTGGCTCTGGTTCGTGCTGCTCTGGTGCGCCGGCGTGGGTGCAGCGGTCTCACTCGGCTTCGCGTTCAAGATCTTCATGAACCTCACGCTCTTCGCCGTCAAATAAATCGCGCGCCCACACGCTCGTTGCCCGCTCCGCGTTAGACTGTAGGCCGTCTGTAACTCGAGCGATAAAAACCATGCAGCAGATGACCTTCATGGAATGCGTGAAATGCGCGTGGAAAAGCGCGGGGGAAGCGCTCACGCGCATGCCGGCGCTCGTGCTCGGCACCTTCGTGGCCTACGCCGTGCTCGGCTGGCTCGGCCTGGCCGGGCGGCCCGTGCCGGGAGAAGGCGAGATGCCGTCCGCCGGCCTCGTCCTCGCCGCCAACCTGGCCTCGATACTGAACGCACTCGTCTATATCTGGTTCACGCTGAAGATCTACCGCTTCGTACTGCTCGAAGAACGCACGACGCCGCTCATGGCGGCCGGCGCGAAGCCGCTCGCGCGCATCGTGGGGCTGGGCCTCGTCATGATGCTCGCGCTGGTGGGCATCGCGGCCGCGCTCTGGCTGGTGCTGCGCCCGCGCCACGAGGGCGGCGTGGCCTTTCTTTCGCTGATCGTCGGCGTGATCTGGGTGTTCATCGGCGTGCGGCTCAGCCTGCTCTATCCGTCGCTCGCCATCGGCGGGCGCTTCGCGCTCGGCGCCGCGTGGCGGGACAGCCGCGGACACTTCTGGAGCCTGCTGGGCGTCTCGTGCGTCGCGGCGCTGCCGCTGCTCGTCTGCGGCGTGCTCGCGCTGCTCGGCCTGGGCATCGCCGGCGTCACGCCCGAGACCGTGCAAACGCCCGCGTGGTTCACCGCACTCGCCATCGGGCAGAGCGTCGTCAACATCGCCTTCGCGATGCTCACGAGCACGGCGCTCGCCTGGCTTTATCGGCGCTACGCGAACGAGCTGGCAAGCGGCGGCGACGCGCAGACCGCGCGCTCCCTCTGAGCATGACCGACGCTCACGCGCCCGGCGCTCACCAGACGCCGGGCACGAACCGGTACTTCACCCGCTCCATATACGCGCGGTAGCCTTGCAGCTCGGCGGCGAGCACGCGCTCCTCCCGCACGGCGCGCCAACCGATTGCCGCCACCATGAACGGCACGCACGCGAGGCCCCACCATGACCCGAGCATGAGCGGGGTGCCCGCGAGCAGCAGGATCGCGAACGCATACATGGGATGGCGCACATAGGCATACGGGCCACTGTCGCTCACCGCGTGGCCGCGCTCGCTCTGGATCTTCACCACGGGTGCAGCGTAGCGATTGGCCGCGAAGACGGCACGCATGGCATAGATGCAGAGGAAGATCGCCACCGCGCCGCATACGTTCAACCAGAACGGCACGAACGACCAGCGATGGCGCATGGCGTCGATGCCGATCAGGCACAGCCACGCGCACCAGCCCACCGAGACCGCCATCATGAACACGCGGTCCCAGCCCGCCTGCGCACGCTGGGTGATCGGCGCGAGACGTTCGGCGAGCAGGCCCGGATCGGTGCGCGCGAGCCACAGGCCGATCCAGCCACTGGTCACGGCAAATTCGAGCAGCCACAGCCACGCGGCGGTCCACGCCAGCGTGCCCGCGGAGATGAACAGCAGCGCGCCCTGAAATACCAGCCAAATGAACGTCTGCGTGAACAGACGCTTGACTAGCAGCTTGTCCATGGTGTTCTCCGGTCACATGCTTCAGCGATTGACGCCCCGCCCTCGCACCCGCGCAAATAACGCATCCATGTCGAAGCCCGCCGTAGCGACGCCGAAGCGCTCGTTCAGGCAGCGCGCGAGTTCGTCTGCACTCCCGATGATATGCTCCGTCGCGTGCTGGCCCGTGGCGTCGCGCTCCGAATAGCGGTCGTTGAAGAGGATCGCGCGGCTGTCTTCGCGCGCGATGCAGGCGATCAGGCTTTCCGTGAAGAACGATTGCGGCGACGCCGACGTGTACCAGTTCGCCACTTCGTAATCGACCCACTGCGCGGGAGCGTCGTCGAAGCGGTAGACGTCGATCCATGCATTGCCGTCGTACTGCTCGAGCTTCCACTCGCGCTCGCCGAGCGGCGTGAGCCGCGCGGGTTCGAGCAGCGTCGCTTGCGCGCCGCGCTCGGCAAACGCCAGCGGCGCGCACAGCGACGCGCTGCCGAAACCGACATCGGCGAGCCACGCCGCGCCGTCCACGTGCACGCGCAGCAGCATGTGTGTGCGCGGCGTGATCGTGCCGGCCGGGCGGCCGAAGAGCACGCGTGCCGCCAGCGGCTCGATGCGAAAGCCCAGTTGCATGAGCGCGTACGCGAGCACCGTGTTGTGCTCGAAGCAGTAGCCGCCGCGCCGCGACGCCACGAGCTTGTTGAAAACGTCGGGCGGCGCAACCGACACGCGCCGCCCGGCAAACGGATCGAGGTTCTCGAAAGCAATCGTGCGCGGATGCAGGCGATGCAGCGCACGCAGCACGTCGAGCGACGCTTTGCGCTCGCCGTCGTAACCGATGCGCGCGAAATAACGGTCGAGATCAAAACGGAAATCGAGGTCGGACATGGAGGCGACTCGCTGTTCGAAGGATTCGAAGAGACCCGGAAGGCGGCCTGATGCATCGATGATATTCGAGTTCTTTCCTCATACCGAACACCATCTAAGCTGACTGATTGTAATAATCCGCATCGTCACAGACAGGTATTCGTAATATACGCGCTTACGCCCAGTAATTGTTTTGATAATCATTCTCATTTGTATTGACGACCGTATTCACGATGAGTACGATTGCGCCGTCCTGGAGGCAAATAGCTAAAGCCGCTTGCGTATCGCGCACACCGACGCCTACCGGCGCACGCTGATTCGATCCGGCTACAAAGAAAGCAATAAGTAAGGAATGCGATGAAATTTAACCGGTCCGCCCGTTCGTCTGGGCGACGCATCCCCGCCGTGCGTGGACTCGCAATGTGGGCCGCCTGCGCAGCATTCGCATGCAGCAACGCGCACGCGCAGACGAGCGCCAACCCCGATGCCGCGCCCGAAGCCCCCGAAGCCGATCTCGCGATCAAGGCGCAGCAGGGTGACTTCTGGACCGGTATCTGGACCCGCCAGAACCTGCTCGGCGACATGGGCGGCCTGCGCCCCTGGCTCGGCAAATATGGCGTGACCTTTCAGCTGACCGAAACGAGCGAGTATCTCGCGAACCTGCGCGGCGGCCTCAACCGCGGCGGCACCTATGACGGCCTCACGACGGCCACGGTCCAGGTGGACACGAGCAAGGCGCTCGGCATTCCTGGCGGCCTCTTCAATATCAGCGCACTGCAGATTCACGGCTCCAATCTGAGCGCGCGCAATCTGGGCACGCTGAACACGGCGAGCGGCATCGAAGCGCAGGACGCCACGCGCCTGTGGGAGATGTGGTACCAGCAGTCGTTCCTCGACAAGAAAGTCGACGTGAAGATCGGTCAGCAGAGTCTCGACCAGGAATTCATCACGAGCCAGTACGCCGCGCTGTTCGTGAACACGATGTTCGGCTGGCCCGGGCTGCCTTCGTACGACATGCCCTCGGGCGGCCCCGCCTACCCGCTCGCGGGTCTCGGCGTGCGCGTGCGCGGCCAGATCACGCCTTCGCTCACGGGCCTCGTGGGCGTGTTCGACGGCGACCCGCTCGGCAACAATCCGAACAACCTGAGCGGCACGAACTTCAACTTGCATAACGGCACGATGGTGATCGGCGAGTTGCAGTACGCGATCAACCAGCCGTCCGAAGGCGAGCTCGTGAGCGCGGACACGAGCCGCGCGCTGCCCGGCACCTACAAGCTCGGCTTCTGGTACAACAACGAGTCGTTCGCCGACCAGCGCTACGACAACACTGGCCTTTCGCTCAACAATCCGGCCACGACCGGCATCCCGGCGCAGCATCACGGCGACTACAGCATCTACGCCGTGGCCGACCAGATGGTATGGCGCCCCGACCCCGACTCGCCGCGCAGCGTCGGCGTGTTTGCGCGCGTGATGGGCGCGCCTGGCGACCGCAATCTCGTCGACTTCTCCGCCAACGCCGGCATCGTGATGAAGGCGCCGTTCAAGGGCCGCGACAACGACAGCGTCGGTCTCGCGCTCACCTATATCAAGGTTGGCAACCACGTGCACGACCTCGATATGGACTATCGCAACTTCAACACGGGGCCGTACGGCGTGCGCACCCAGGAAACCACGCTGGAGGCGACCTATCAGTACCAGGTCAACCCGTGGTGGCAGCTGCAGGCCGACGCGCAGTACACCTTCAACGCGGGCGCCGGCCAGAACCCGAGCGACCCGACTCAGCCGCTGCGCAACACCTTCGTGGTGGGCGTGCGCACCAACATCACTTTCTGATCCTTAGCATCATGTTCAACCCCAGCTCCTCACGCGCACTGGCGATCGAAGCCGCACCGCTCGCGCGCGGCGCAGGTGAGGCACGGAGAAATACGATGAACCACGCCACGCGCAAGCTCCTGCTGTGCTCGGCCCATGGCGCCCGCGCGGCGCTCGCGCTCGGCGCCGCCGCCCTCCTGGGCGGCGCGCCGCTCGCGGCGCACGCGGACCAGCCGGGCCTGCTCGAAACCGTCCACCATCACACCACGCTCATCAACACGGTGCCCGACAACGGCGACCAGAACCCGTACGCGATCTACGTCGCGCCGGTGAGCGCCGGGACCGTGAAGCAAGGTGACGTGCTGGTCGACAACTTCAACAACGCCGCGAACCTGCAGGGCACCGGCAGCACCATCGTCGACTATCACCCCGATACGAAGCAGATGACGCTGTTCGCGACCATTCCGCGCGATCTCAAGGAATGCCCCGGCGGCGTGGGCCTCTCCACCGCGATGACGATGCTGAAGTCGGGCTGGGTGATCGTCGGCAGCACGCCGAGCAACGACGGCACGACCAACACCAAGGGCGCGGGCTGCCTGATCGTGCTCGACAGCAACGGCAAGATCGCCAAAGCGATCAGCACACCGAACATCAACGACCCGTGGGGCAACATGGCCGTGGTCGACAACGGCGACCACGCCACGCTGTTCGTGAGCAACGCAGGCTTCGGCGTGGGCGGCGCGGACGGCGACCCGCCCGTGTTCAAGCAAGCCACGGTGCTGCGCCTCGACCTCGATATTCCTCAGGGCCAGGCGCCGGCCGTGAAGAGCGAAACGGTGGTGGCGAGCGGCTTCGGCGCGCAAGCCGACAAGGGCGTGTTCCTCGTCGGCCCGACCGGCCTCGCGCTCTCGCCCGACAACAAGCTGCTCTATGTGTCGGATGCCATCGGCAACCGCATCAACGTGATCGAAGACCCGCTCACGCGCGACACGAGCGCGGGCGTGGGCCGCCAGCTCACCGCCGACGGCCTGCTGCACCGCCCGCTCGCGATGATCGCAACGCCCCAGAACCATCTGCTCGTGACCAACGCGCTCAACGGCCAGGTCGTCGAGATCGACCCGGCAACGGGCAAGCAACTCTACGCACGCTGGATCGACACGGACAAGGCGCAGACGCCGCCGGGCAACGGCGACCTCTTCGGCATCGCGCTCACTCCGGCGGGCGACGGCTTTTACTACGTCCAAGACGACGTGAACACTCTCGTGCTGGCGAAATAACATGTCCTCCGATGATTCCCAAAACTGCCCGGCGCGCCCCGCGCGGCGCGGTTTCCTGAAGGCAGGCGGCGCCGCGGTGGCGGCCGGTGCCTCGCTTGGCGCGGGCCTTGCGGCACCGGGCCTCGCGCAGGCTGCCGAAGCCAGGCATCACGCGCTGGCCGCCGACCCGATGAACGCGGTCGAGCCGTTCTACGGCGAGCACCAGGGCGGCATCGTCACGCCGCAACAGGCGCACACATATGTGGCGGCGTTCGACCTCACGACCACCTCGCGCGACGATGTGATCAAGCTGCTGCGCCAGTGGACCGAATCCGCCGCGCGCATGACGCAGGGCCAGAGCGCGGTTGCGCTCGACGGCGTGAGCGACGACCATCCCGCGCCCGATTCGGGCGACGTGCTCGGACTCGGGCCGGCCGGCCTCACCGTGACGTTCGGCTTCGGCCCCGGCCTCTTCACGTCCGAAGGCAAGGACCGCTACGGCCTCGCGCATCTGCGCCCTGCCGCGCTCGTCGATCTGCCGCGCTTCAACGGCGACCAGCTGATCGCCGAGAAGACCGGCGGCGACCTCTACGTGCAGGCCTGCGCGCACGACGCGCAAGTGGCCTTCCACGCGGTGCGCCAGCTCGCGCGCCAGGGCTACGGCATGCTGCGCATGCGCTGGGGCCAGGCCGGCTTCCTCTCGGGCCCGCGCGGGCAGACGCCGCGCAACCTGATGGGCTTCAAGGACGGCACCAACAATCCGCCCACCAAAGACGCCGCGGCGATGAACCAGTTCGTCTGGGCCACCGCTGCCGACGCGCCCTGGATGCAGGGCGGCACCTATACGGTGGTGCGCCGCATCCGCATCACGCTCGAGCACTGGGACCAGATGGAACTGGGCTTTCAGGAGCAGGTGTTCGGCCGCCGCAAGTACAGCGGCGCACCCATCGGCAAAGACAAGGAATTCGATGCGGTCGACCTGAACGCGCAGGACAAGGACGGCAACCCGCTGATCCCCGATAACTCGCACGTGCGCCTCTCGAACCGCGCCTCGAACAACGGCGCGCAGATCCTGCGCCGGTCGTACTCGTACAACGACAGCACGAACTTCTATATCGAGCGCTGGCCGCCGTGGCGCCAGGAAACCGAATATGATGCGGGTCTCATCTTCGTTGCGCACCAGGGCGACCCGCGCACGGGCTTCATTCCAATCAACGAGAAGCTCGCGAAGTTCGACATGATGAACCAGTTCACCACCCACGTGGGCAGCGCGGTCTTCGCGTGCCCGCCGGGTGCGAAGCCGGGCTCGTTCATCGGCGCCGAACTGTTCGAGGCCTGAAAAAAGCCTCCTTTCAGAATCGAACCAGATTAAATCCGGATTCAATCGACAAGAACGGACAACGACAGATCATGAACAAGACGTTTTTCCGCGCACGCGCCATTGCCGCTGCCATCGCGCTCGCAGGCGCCCTGCCGCTCGCCGCGCACGCCGCTTCGATCACGCTCTATAGCGCCCAGCACGAGCAGGTGGTGAACCAGCTCGCGAAGGACTTCGAGAAGCAGACCGGCATCGACGTGAAGATCCGCAACGGCGAAGGTCCCGCGCTCGCCGCGCAGCTCGTGGCCGAAGGCTCGAAGACGCCCGCCGACGTCTACTTCACCGAAAACTCGCCCGAGCTGATGCTGCTCGAAGAGAAGGGCCTGCTCGCACCGGTGCAGAACTCGACGCTCACGCAAGTGCCCGCGCGCTACAATTCGCCGGCCGGCCAGTGGGTCGCCGTGACCGCGCGCCAGGACGTGCTCGCCTATAACACGGCGAAGGTGCAGCCCTCGCAACTGCCGCAATCGATCTTCGATCTCGCCAAGCCCGAGTGGAAAGGCAAGGTCGGCATCGCGCCGAGCGACGCCGACTTCCTGCCGCTCGTGGACGCCGTGCTCGCCGTGAAGGGCGAAGCCGCGACGCTCGCGTGGCTCAAGGGCCTGAAGAACAACGCGCAGATCTTCGACGACGACGAAGGCGTGGTAGCTGCAGTGAACCGCGGCGCCGTGGCGACGGGTATCATCAACAACTACTATTGGGACCGCCTGCACGCGGAACTCGGCGACAAGGGCACGCGCAGCGCAGTCGCGCAATTCGCCGATGGCGACGTGGGTGCGCTCGTGAACGTGTCCGGCGCGGCGGTGACGAAGGCCGCGCACAACCCGGACGGCGCGCAGAAGTTCCTCGCCTACCTCGTGAGCGAACGCGCACAGAAGCTGATGGCGCAAGGGCATATCAGCTTCGAGTATCCGCTGCGCCCAGGCGTGGCGGGTGAGCCGATCAACAAGCCGTTCGATCAACTGAAGCCGCCCGCGCTGACGATCCAGCAGCTCGGCGACGACAGCCAGGCAGGCCGTCTGCTGCGCCAGGCGGGCTTGTTGTAATTTGCAGAGGATGTCTGAGTAAATTGTGAGTGAAGCCGTAACCTCGGCGCAAGCCATGCCGCAAAGCCCCGACGACGCAGCGAGCAAGCACGCGCGCCGCCGGGCGCCGCGCGCGCTATTTCTCGCCGCGGCACTCGGCCCCGTGCTCGTGCTGTTGCCGCTTGCGCTGACGTTCTGGCGCGCGCTCTCGTTCGGCTTCGCCGATGCGGCCGAGCTCCTGTTCAGGCCGCTCGTTGGCGAGTTGCTCGTCAACACGCTGAGCATCACCGTGAGCGCGACGCTTGCCTCGGCGGTGCTCGGCACCGCGCTCGCCTGGTTCGTCGAGCGCACCGACGTGCCGGGGCGCCGCGTGTGGGCCTTGCTCGCCGCCGCGCCGCTGGCGATGCCGGCGTTCATCACGAGCTATGCGTGGGTCTCGCTGAGCCTCGATCTGCAGGACTTTCTCGGCGCGCTGATCGTCATCACGACGGCCTATTTTCCGCTCGTGTATCTGCCCGTGGCCGCCGCGCTGCGCGGGCTCGATCCCGCGCTCGAAGAGACCGCGCGCGCACTCGGCTGCAACCGCTGGACCACCTTCGTGCGCGTGGTGCTGCCGCAATTGCGCCCCGCCCTGCTCGGCTCGATGCTGCTGGTCGCGCTCGGCGTGCTCTCCGAATTCGGCGCGTTCACGCTGCTGCGCTTTCGCACTTTCACCACCGAAATCTACGCGGAATACCGCACGAGCTTCGATGGCGGCGGCGCATCGCTGCTCGCCTGCGTGCTGATCGTGCTGTGTCTCGTGTGCCTCGTGTTCGAGTTCCGCGTGCGCGGGCGCGCGCGTTACGAGCGCGTCGATCGCGGCACGCGGCGCGCGGGCGTGCGCCACGCGCTCGGCCGCTGGCGCTGGCCCGTGGCGGCGGGCTTCGTCGCGCTCAACGTGGGCACGCTCGGCGTGCCGCTCGGGATGATTGGCTATTGGCTCACGCAGCCCGGCGCCGCCGCGATCACGCCCGCCGAGGTCTCTCCCGAACTGCTGTTCTCGACCACGTTTGCGTCGTTGCGGCTCGGGCTCATTGCCGCCGTCTTCACCGCGCTGCTCGCGCTGCCGCTCGCGTATCTGCTTGCGCGCTTCCCGAGCCGCGCGGCCACCTTTCTCGAGCGCACCGCCTTTATCGCGCAGGGCGTGCCCGGCCTCGTCATCGCGCTCGCCATCGTCTCGCTCGCCGTGCGCGCGCTCGAGCCGCTCTACCAGGGCACCACGCTCCTGATCGTCGCCTACGCGATCCTGTTCCTGCCACTCGCGCTCGTGAGCGTGCGTGCGGCCTTGCTGCAGGCGCAGCAGCGGCTCGAAGAAACTGCGCGCTCGCTCGGCCTCGGCTGGTTCGCCACGCTGCGCCGCGTCGTGCTGCCGCTCGCGGGGCCGGGCCTCGGCGCGGCCGCCTCGATGGTGTTCATCTCGGTCGTGACCGAGTTGAATGCGACGCTGCTGCTCGCGCCCATCGGCACGCAAACGCTCGCCACCCAGGTCTGGTCCGATACCTCGACGCTCGCGTTCGCCGCCGCCGCGCCCTATGCGGCGCTGCTCACGGCGCTCTCGCTCGCGGCATCGGGCCTGCTGTTCGCGTTCGCGGGCAAGTCGGCGCTCGCCGCGCACGCTTCCGGGCCGTTGCCTGCGTCCGCGGATCAAGCGCCGCCCGCCGACGCCCCCTGATTGTTTCGCCCCCCGTTCAGCCCGTTACGTCCATGAGCACACTTCGCATTTCCGGCCTCTCCAAGTCCTTCGACGGCCATCCGGTGCTGCACGACGTCCACCTCACGGTGAACTCGGGCACGCTGGTCGCCCTGCTCGGCCCCTCGGGCAGCGGCAAGACCACGCTGCTGCGCCTGTTATGCGGCTTCGAGCGCGCGGATAGCGGCACGATCGAGATCGGCGGCAAACGCGTGGCCGGCGAGTCGCTGCATCTGCCCGCTGAGCAGCGGCAGATCGGCTACGTGCCGCAGGAGGGTGCGCTGTTTCCGCACCTGAGCGTCGCCGAGAACATCGTGTTCGGACTCCCGCGCGCGCAGCGGCGCGCACAGCATCGCGTGGCCGAGCTGCTGGAGCTTGTGGGTCTGCCGCAGTCCTATGCGAATCGCGCGCCGCAGCAGCTCTCAGGTGGACAGCAGCAGCGCGTGGCGCTCGCGCGTGCACTCGCGCCGTCGCCGGGTCTCGTGATGCTCGACGAGCCGTTCTCGTCGCTCGACGCTGCGCTGCGCGTGGAGACGCGCGAGGCCGTGGCGCGCGCGCTCGCGGCCGCCGGCGCGACCGCCGTGCTGGTCACGCACGACCAGGCCGAAGCGCTCTCGCTCGGCCACGAAGTGGCCGTGCTGTGGCGCGGACATCTCGTGCAAACGGCACCGCCGCAAACGCTCTACCGCCGCCCTGTGACACGCGAGCTCGCGGCGTTCGTGGGCGAAGCGGTGCTGTTGCCGGGGCGCGTCGCGGGCGGCGAAGCGCATTGCGTGCTCGGCAGGCTGCCTTTGGCCGAAGGCATGCGCCCCCAAGACGGCGAAGTCGACATCATGTTGCGCCCCGAGCAAATCGACGTGCTTCCCCAAAGCACGACACACGACGGCGCCCTCAATGCGCTCGTGCGCGAGGTCACCTTCCAGGGGCAGGACGCAGCGCTCACGCTGGAGCTCACCGGCACGCCCACGACGCTGCGCGCCCGCGTGCCGGGCTATCGCACACCGCGCCCCGGCGAGAGCGTGCGCATTGCCGTGGGCGGCGAAGTCAGCGTTTATCCTCGATAAAAAGCGCGCAACGAAAGCGCGCGCCGGCTACGGTCGCTGACGCCGCACCGAGAGATCCTGCACCATCTGTTGTACGAAGTAATCGCAGGTGGGCCGGTTCGACTTCACACTGCGCGCAACAATGATCTCGAGCGGCTCGATTTTCGGCAGCCCCTGCGCCTCGCCGAGAATCTCGAAGCGCGGCGGCACGCTGCAACGCGTGAGCGCCACCACCGCGATGCCCGCCTCCACCGTCGCCATCAGCCCCATCAGGCTCGCGCTGCTATAGGCTGCGCGATAGCGTATGCGCGCCGCGTCGAGCGCCGCCACCGTATGCGCGCGTGCCACGCTGCCATGTTCGTAGAGACCCACCGGCAACGGCGACATCGAGAGCGGCGCCGGATCGTCGGGCGAGCCCACCCACACCATGTCTTCGCTGCGCACGTATTCGCCGCGCAACTTCTTGTCGCGCGTGACGAAGGCGATGTCGATCTTGTTGTCCGCCAGCATCGGCCCGAGCGCCACGCTCTGCGCGCACACGATCTCGATCTCCACATGCGGATAGAGCGTCGAAAAGCGCCTGAGCACCGGCGACAGCAGCGCGGCCATGTAGTCGTCGGGCGCGCCCAGCACCACGCGCCCCGTCACCTCGGGCCGCACCAGCGCCGACCAGGCCTCCTCCTGCAGGTCGAGCGCTCGCCGCGCATATTCCAGCAGCGTACTGCCGGGCCGCGTGAGCGCGAGATTGCGCGTGTCGCGCGTGAACAGCGTGGTGCCGAGCATCTGCTCGAGCCGCTTGATCTGCATGCTCACCGCCGCCTGCGAACGATGCACGGTCACGGCCGCCTTCGTGAAGCTGCCCGCGTCCGCGACGGCCGCGAAGGTGCGCAACAGGTCGAGGTCGAACTCGGGATTCATGATTCATAAGCCCCGTTGATGGAATTCTTCAATTTAATTCGTTTGCCGCTACCCCGCAACTGACGAATACTGAACCGGTTTTCAACACGCTTTCTATCTACGGATTCAGCCATGCAATCCGAACTCCACACCGGCCGCCGCGAGGGCGTCGTCATGCTCGCGGGCGGCGGGCTCCTGATGGGCACGATCGGCATCTTCGTCGAGGAGGCGCGCTTAGGCGCGCTCACGCTCGTGTTCTTTCGCTGCTTCTTCGGCATGCTCGCGCTCGCCGCGTATTGCACGTGGAAGGGCTGGCTCACCCCAAGTCAGATCACGCGCCAGTTTACGCGCCGCACCTTCGCGCTCGCGTTCGTCTCGGGCGTGCTGATGGTCACACAGTGGGTGGGCTTCTTCGATTCGATTCATCGCACGAGCATCGCGGTCGCGACGGTCGTGTTTCATGTGCAGCCGTTCTGGGTCGTGCTGATGGGCGCGGCGCTCTTTCATGAACGGCTGGGTGCGGACCGGCTCGGCTGGATCGCGATTGCCTTCGTGGGCCTCGTGCTCGCCTCGGGCGTGCTTGCCGAAAGCCATGTCGCGGACCATCCGCGCTATCTGATCGGTCTGGCCGAAGCGCTGGGCGGCTCCGTGCTCTATGCGAGCGTCACGCTGATCGCGAAGAGCCTGCGCGACTTCCGCCCGCATCTGCTCACGCTAACGCAATGCGCGGTGGGGTCGATCTGCCTGCCGCTCATCGCGCCTTTCGTCGCGCCGCTCGAACTCGCGCATATCGCGCCCGCGCAATGGGGCTGGCTCGTCGGCATGGGCGTGTTGCACACAGGGCTTTCCTATGTGCTGATCTACGGCGCACTACCCAAGCTCACCACGCCCGTGATCGCCGTGCTGCTGTTCATCTATCCGCTCACGGCCATCGCCGTCGATGCCATCGTCTACGGCCGCGCCCTGAGCCTGCTGCAACTTTCGGGCATGGTGCTGATCGTGACGGCGAGCCTCGGCGTGAATCTCGGCTGGCGCCTCTTGCCGATGGGGCTCGCGCTCAGGCGGCGCTAACGCGCACCGCCCAAGACGGTGAAGGGGCGATTCGAAACGCCCCTCAAGTGGGCAGCGTCTCGCCTCTCGTCTCCGGTGCGAACGGAATGATGAGCAGCCCGAGCACGAACGCGAGCGCCGTGAGCGCGACCGGCACGCCCAGGGTGTGCATATGCAGCACGGCCGCGCCCAGCAGGAAGTTCACACCCGCGCCCACGAAACGCCCGAACGAGGTGCAGAACGCGAACGCCGTGGCCCGCACGCGCGTCTCGAACTGCTCGGGCAACCAGAGGCTGAAGAGCGCGAAGTTGCCGCCGAAAAAGCCCAGCACGAACAGGATCGCGATGAACGGCACGAGCCCGTTCTCGAGGTAGTAGGCCCAGCCGAAGCTCGCGGCGATCGTGACGGCCATGCCGGCGAAGTAGACGGCGAGCGTCCATTTACGCCCGATGCGCTCGGCCATCGGCGGCAGCGCGAGGCAGCCGAGAATCGTGCCGATGGAGAGAATGCCGGTCGCAATCGATGCGGTGCGGATCGCCTCGGCCTTGTTCGCGCCCGCGCGGGTCGCGAGTTGGATCACGGCGGATGGCTCGTACACCGCGCCCGCCCACAAGCCGATGATCGCGATCGTCAGGAGCGCGCACGCCACCACGGTGCGACGGCGATAAGCACTGCCGAAGATCTCGCGCAGCGGATGGCCGCGGTGCACGTGGCTGGCCTCGGAGCGCTGCCATTTGGTGGGCTCCTCCACGCGCGTGAGCACGAGAATGGCGACCACCACGGGAATCGCGCCCGTGAGGAACATCGCGCGCCAGCCGAAGTGCACGCCCACCGTGTAGTTGAGCGCCGCTGCGATGAAGAAGCCCGCGTAATAGCCGGTCTGCAAATAGCCGGCGCCCATTTTGCGGCGATCCTCGGGCCAGGACTCGGCCACGTAGGTGCCCGCGAGCGCCCATTCGCCGCCGATGCCTACGCCCGCGAGAAAGCGGTAGAAGCCGAGTGCCCAGACACTCTGCGCGGTGGCCGAGAGACCCGTGAAGATCGCGAACATGAAGATCGTGCCCGCGAGCACGCGCGTGCGGCCGTAGCGGTCCGCCATCGGCCCCCAGATGAACGACAGGCCCCAGCCCACCAGAAAGAGCGCGAACAGGATCGAGCCCGCGAGGCCGATGTTCGCGGGCGTCGCCGCGTAGCCCGAGCGTGGCAGCAGTTCGTTGAGCGCCGGCGTGAGCACGAGCGCGTAGATGAACGAGTCCATGCCGTCGAGCGTCCAGCCCGCCCACGCGCCCCAGAAACCTGCGATCTGCGAGCGGTTGAGCGGTGTCTTCTGGGCACGCCGCGCGGCCCCGGTGATCGAATTCATATGCTCCTCTCTCCTGGTCCCACGCAAAGCTGTGTTCCCGCGTGCGCCGAAGCGGCGCCGCGCGGCACGCAACGCGAACCGGACTTGCGCCGGCTGTCTCAAGCTCCCTTCCGATCCCTTGAAACACCCGCGGGAATACCATGGGGTACGCGCGAGCCCCGTTTCCTGCCACTTGCCTCCGGTTGTTGCGCGGCGCAGTTTTCGGGTTTCCGAGGCTTTCAAAGTCATCGTTTTATATATAATATGTGATCTCATGAGCCACGCAACGGATGGTTTTCCCCTGGAAGGCAGCGCCATGGACGTCTCACAACCCGCAGCGCATGGATTGCCGGGCCTGCCGGCCACCGCAGCGCCGCGCACCAGTACCTCGCGCATGATCGCGGACGCCTTGCGCACCGCAATCGTCGAGGGCACGCTCGCGCCCGACGCTCCGCTGCGTCAGGACGCGATCGCGCGCCACTTCTCGGTGAGCGCGATTCCCGTGCGCGAGGCGCTGCGCCAGCTTGCGAGCGAAGGCTGGGCGCGCATCGAGGTCAACAAGGGCGCGAGCGTCGCCTCGCTCTCGCGCGACGAAGCGCGCGAGATCTACGAGATCCGCTCGGCGCTGGAGAGCCTCGCATTAGGCCTCGCGATTCCGAATCACACGGCCGCCACGCTGCGCGAAGTGAACGCGCTGGCCGCCGCCGCGTCGCGCGAGCGCGACCCGTCGCTCTATGTGGCGCGCAACGAGGCTTTCCATATGAGCCTCTATGCCCCCGCCGGCCGCCCGCAACTGATGGAGATGCTCGCCACCCTGCATCGCCGCGGCGAACGCTATCTGCGCCTGAAATTCGGCTTTCCCGCCTACAAGGGCGAATCGGATGCCGAGCACGCCGAGATCCTCAACGCCGTGAAGCGGCGCGACATCCCCGCCGCGCAGGCGCTCGTGGCCGCGCACCTGCTGGGCACGGGCGAACTGATCTATCGTTTCCTGACCGAGCGCGCAGCGGCGCAACCCGCCGCCAAAAAACGGCGCGCCGGCGCTTCTTCCACCGCTGCTTCCGCCTCTCCCGCAACACCCCGCTCACGGAGCCGAACTCCCGATGAAGCCTCAAGCTGAAACGCCTACTTCGCCCGATCTCGCCAACCCGGCGCCGCGCTCGTGGACCACGCGCCGCGACGAAAAGGCCCGGCGCCTCGCCGCCATTGCCGGCTGGCTCGAAGACGGTGTCCTGCCCGCCGCGCGCATGACTGAAGCGCTGGAGTTACTGATCCGCCCCGGCGACCGCGTCGCGCTCGAAGGCGACAACCAGAAGCAGGCCGACTTTCTCTCGCGCTCGCTCGCCAAGGCCGATCCTGCGAAGCTCAACAACGTTCATCTGCTGATTTCGAGCATCAGCCGCCCGGAACACCTCACGCTGTTCGAGCGCGGCATCGCGCATCGCGTGGACTTCTCGTTCGCCGGTCCGCAGAGCCTGCGCGTCGCGCAACTGCTCGAAGACGGCCGGCTCGAAGTGGGCGCGATCCACACCTACGTGGAGTTGTACGCGCGCATGTTCGTCGACCTGATTCCGCAGGTCGCGCTGCTGTGTGCGGAAAAAGCCGACCGTCACGGCAATCTCTACACGGGCCCGAACACCGAGGACACACCGACGATTGCCGAAGCCGCGGCCTTCAGCCAGGGCATCGTGATCGTTCAGGTGAACGAAATCGTCGACGAGCTGCCGCGCGTGGACATTCCGGGCTCGTGGGTGGACGTGGTCGTGCAGGCCGACCGGCCCTTCGCGGTCGAGCCGCTTTTCACGCGCGATCCGCGCCATATCGGCGACCTGCAGGTGCTCACCGCGATGATGACCATCAAGGGCATCTATGCGCCGTACAACGTTACTTCGCTCAATCACGGCATTGGCTTCGACACCGCGGCGATCGAGCTGCTGCTGCCCACCTACGGCGCATCGCTCGGCCTCAAGGGCAAGATCTGCCGCAACTGGACGCTCAATCCGCATCCCACGCTGATCCCCGCCATCGAATCGGGCTGGGTCGAGAGCGTGCACTGCTTCGGCAGCGAAGTGGGCATGGAGGCGTATGTCGCCGCGCGCCCCGACGTGTTCTTCACCGGCAGCGACGGCAGCCTGCGCTCGAACCGCGTGCTGTGCCAGCTCGCGGGGCAGTACGGCGTCGATCTCTTCATCGGCTCGACGCTGCAGATCGACGCCGATGCGAACTCCTCCACCGTCACGCGCGGGCGGCTTGCGGGCTTCGGCGGCGCGCCGAACATGGGCCACGATCCGCGCGGGCGCCGCCATGCGAGCGACGCCTGGCTCAAGCTGCTCAAGGCCAGCGGCCCTCAATCGCAGATTGGGCGCGGCCACAAGCTCGTCGTGCAACTCGTGGAAACGTGGAAGAAAGGCGGCGAGCCGACCTTCGTTGACGAGCTCGACGCCATCGCCGTGGGCGAGAAGAGCGGCATGCCCATCGCGCCCGTGATGATCTATGGCGACGACGTGAGCCACGTCGTGACCGAGGAAGGCATCGCGCACCTGCATCGCGCGGAGGGCATCGACGAAAGGCGCGCCACGCTTGCGGCCGTCGCGGGCGTGACGCCCATCGGGCTGCGCGCCAAGCCCGAGAAGACCGACGAACTGCGCCGCCGCGGCATCGTTCAGTTTCCCGAAGATCTCGGCATCCGTCGCGGCGACGCAAAACGCTCGCTGCTCGCGGCGCGCAGCATCGACGATCTCGTGACGTGGTCGGGCGAGCTCTATACGCCGCCGGCGCGCTTTCGCAGCTGGTAAGCGCGATGCGCATGCTCTCACTGGACACGCTGGCAGAAGGCGCGGCGGCCTCCTGTACGACGGCGGCGACGCAGCCGGCGTCGTTTGACGTACACGCGGCCCGCGATGCCGCGCTGGACCCCGACGCGCAACTCGCGCGCTTCGCCCGCAATGCGCTGATCGAGGAAGCACGCCTCACGCCCAAGCCCGCGCTCGTGGACGCACGCGGCAGCGGCGCGCACGTCGATCTCGATCTCGCGACGATGCTGCGCTCCGCGCACGCGCTCGAACCCACGTTCGCGGCGCTCGCGCGCGCCTCGCACGGCGCGACGCCGGGCAGCGCGCTGCGCACCGACCTCGCACGCATTGGCCGCGCCGGCGAAGCCGCGATGATGCGCGCGACCGGCGGCAGCAACGCGCATCGCGGCGCGATCTGGATCGTTGGGCTTCTGGTTGCAGGCGCAACGATTGTGCACACGCCACCGGGTGACGCGGGGATGTTTGCGACGGGCGGCCATTCGTGGGACGGCCATCCGCATGCCACGGAGATAGCCGAAACGGCGGCGCAGATAGCGCGCTTCGACGACCGGCTGGCACCCAGTGCTCAGCCCACGCAAAGCAACGGCGAACGCGTGCGTCAGCGTTACAACGTGGGCGGCGCACGCCGCGAAGCGCAAGATGGCTTTCCGCATGTGATCCGGGTGGGCTTGCCCGCGCTTCATGCGGCGCGCGCACAGGGGCACAACGAAGCGGCAGCGCGCGTGGATGCACTGCTCGCCATCATGGCCTCGCTCGACGACACCTGCGTGCTGCACCGCGCGGGCCTCGCGGGCCGCAAGGCCGCGCAAGCGGGAGCGCAGCGCGTGCGCGACGCGGGTGGCATCGCCACGCGTGCAGGCCGCGCCGCGTTCGACGCACTCGACCGCGCGCTGCTCGCGCTCAACGCATCGCCGGGCGGCGCGGCCGATCTGCTCGCCGCGACGCTCTTCATCGACAGACTGGTTGACCACCGCATCGGCGGGAGGACGGTTTCATGGAACAACTGACATTCGACTATCCGGCGCAGCGCGCCGTGACGACGCGCGCCCACGTGGGCGTGGTGGGCTCGGGCGATCTCGAAGTGCTGCTGCAGCCCGCCGGCGACATGCAGGCGCGCGTGGTCGTGCACACGAGCGTGGACGGCTACGGCCATATCTGGAAGAGCGTGCTCGACCGCTTCTTCATGCGCTACGACGGCGCGGCGCTCATCGAGATCAACGACTTCGGTGCGACGCCCGGCGTCGTGGCGCTGCGCCTTGCCGAAGCCGTGGAAGCCGCGCAGGACGGTGCGCAAGGAGGCGAGGCATGAGCGCAAGTCCGAACCCGTCCGCGCTGCTGCGTGAGAGCTTCATCGAGCTGAGCGCGCGCGAGCGCGCCGCCGCCGTGCTCGACAAGGGCAGCTTCCGCGAGTTGCTTGGCCCGTTCGACCGCCTCGAGTCGCCGTGGTTGCCGCTGCAGGGCATCGTCTGCCAGGCCGACGACGGCGCCGTGATCGCACGCGGCACGCTCGACGGCGAACCCGCTGTCGTATGCGCGATCGAGTCGGCGTTCCAGGGCGGCAGCATCGGCGAAGTATCGGGCAGCAAGATCGCGGCCGCGCTCGAGCTCGCGCTCGCCGACTGCGAGCGCGGCAAGATCGTGCGCCCCGTCGTGCTGTTCGAGACCGGCGGCGTGCGCCTGCAGGAAGCCAACCTCGGCCTCGCCGTAATCGCCGAGATCCAGTCGGCCATCGTCGCGCTGCGCCGCCACGTGCCCGTGGTCGGCGTAATCGCAGGCATGGTGGGCTGCTTCGGCGGCATGTCGCTCGCGGCGGGCCTGTGCTCGTATCTCGTGATGACGAAGCAAGGACGCCTCGGCATGAACGGCCCCGAAGTCATCGAGCAGGAAGCCGGCATCGAAGAGCTCGATTCGAGCGACCGCCGCCACGTGTGGCAGCTGATCGGCGGCGAGCAGCGCGAGCGCACCGGTTACGCCGACGCGCTCGTGGAAGACGCCGTCGACGACGTGCGCGCCGCCGTGCGTGCCGCGTTCGCACGCGGCGTGCCGCAGGCGCATCGCACCGAGCAGGTCGACGCCACGCTCGCGAAGCTCGCGCAGATCGATCCGGCCAGCGTCGCGCCCGAAACGATGGGCGCGATGTTCGGCGCCTCTTTGACTTCTTCCAGCACGCACGGAGAGCCGGCATGAGCGATACGAATCTGAGCCGGGGCGCACTGTGGCTGCGCGCACTCGCAGGCGCGCCGCACGACGCATGCGCGCCCTGCGTGCCTTATGCCGATGCGCCGCTCGACGGCGAGACCGCGCGCTTCATCACGGTCGCGCCCGATCCCGATAACCGCTTCCCCCGCGCGCGTGAGAACGTGGTGGGCCTCGAGCAGGGCTGGCGTCTCGCGCAGGCCCTGCGCGAAGCGATCGCCGAAGACGCCGCCAGCGGCATGCGCCGCCCGATCGTCGCCATCGTCGACGTGAAGAGCCAGGCGTACGGCTATCGCGAGGAGATGCTCGGCATCCACCTCGCCTGCGCAGCCGCCGTCGACGCCTATGCGAGCGCGCGCCTCGCGGGGCATCCCGTCGTGGCGCTGATCGTCGGCCCCGCCATGTCGGGCGCGTTTCTCGCGCACGGCTATCAGGCGAACCGCATCGTCGCGCTCGATGCACCCGGCACGATGGTGCACGCGATGGGCAAGGAAGCGGCAGCGCGCGTGACGCGCCGCAGCGTCGAAGACCTCGACGAGCTCGGCGAGAAGATCGTGCCGATGTCATATTCGATGGCCTCGTTCGCGAAGCTCGGGCTGCTCGACGAATTGATTGCAGATGTCAATGCCGATGCGCCAGACGACGCGCAAGTCGCGCGCGTGCGCGAAGTGCTTGCGCGCAGGGTACGCGAGGCGCGCGACGACCCGAGCGGCCTCGCGCATCGTCTGCAAGGCGAAGCGGCACAACGCACGCGCGCGGCGTCAATCGAGGTCCGCAAGCGGCTCGCACAACAGTGGGACGCGAGCTGATGCGAGTGTGCGCCGCGCCGCCGTTCGCGCCCGACGCGCCGCGCGCGGACGACGCGCGCTGGCGCGCGCACGATCTGCTCCGGCTCGCGAGACTCACGCCCGTTGCGGGCGAGCCGGACTGGGTGCGCTCGGCATTCGCCCGCGCGCCGTTCGCGGTCGTGCGCCGCGCCCAGGCCGCCCCGGGCTTCGTGGCGGCGGGCGTACGCGGCGCCACGCGCGCCGAGCGATTCGGCACATGGATCGATGTTGAGGATATCGAATCGTCCATACCGCCCGAAGCGCTGCTCGTGGCAGCGCCCTCATCCAGTCGCGCCACACTCGCGGCATTCGTGGCCCTCGCGGCACTGCGCGAAACCCCAAGCCCCCTGCACGATTTCGTCTGGGGGCCAACCGGCAGCGCGGGCTTCGAGCTGGCCACACTGTCTCCCACGCTCACCGAATCCAGCGATCTCGACGTGCTGATCCGCTTGCCCGAACGCCGCGACGCGGCCACGATCCACGCGCTCGCCACCGCGCTCGCGCACGCCGCGCAGCGCGCCGGCACACGCGTGGACGCACAGGTGGAAACGCCAGCGGGCGGCGTCGCGCTCGCCGAACTCGCACAACTCGCGCCGGGCAAGGCGCGCGTGCTCGCACGCGCGAGCGACGGCGCGCGCCTCGTCGCCGATCCTTGGCAATCGTCATGAGCCTCGCCTGCCTCTTTCCCGGCCAGGGCGCGCAAAGCGCCGGCTTCCTGCACCGGCTGCCCGAACACGAGATCGTGCGCAAGACGCTCGACGAAGCGTCGGCCACGCTCGGTATCGACGTGCTTGCGCTCGATAGCGCCGAGGCGCTGCAATCGACCGTCGCGGTGCAAATCGGCCTCGTCGTGGCCGGCGTGGCGCACGCTCGCGCGCTCGCTCAGGCCGGGCTGACGCCGCAATTCAGCGCCGGGCTCTCCGTGGGCGCTTATCCGGCTGCGGTGTGCTGCGGGGCGCTCGATTTCGCCGACGCCTTGCGCATGGTGAAAAAGCGCGCCGAGCTGATGGAGTCCGCGTGGCCGTCGGGATACGGCCTTACGGCGGTCTCGGGACTCAGCGAGACGCAGGTCGAGATGCTCGCCAATGCGCCGGACAGCAGCGAGCGCGTCTATGTAGCCAACGTCAACGCGCCGCGCCAGATCGTCGTGGCGGGTGCCGACGCGGCGCTCGAAGCCTTCGCTGCGCGCGCG
The DNA here is from genome assembly GCF_004353915.1 of Paraburkholderia silviterrae. Taxonomy (GTDB): domain Bacteria; phylum Pseudomonadota; class Gammaproteobacteria; order Burkholderiales; family Burkholderiaceae; genus Paraburkholderia; species Paraburkholderia silviterrae. Next base: position 305,101 of record NZ_SMRP01000007.1, read on the forward strand.
CTCGCGGCGGGGGCGCGCAAGGCGCAGCGTCTCGCGGTTTCCGTTCCTTCGCATTGCGAACTATTGGCCGACGCAACGGAGCAGCTCGTGGCGTGGTCGCGCGACATCCCGTTTCGCTCGCCCGAAGGCGTCTATGTCGACAATCGCGGCGGCCGTCCGCTCCATGACGCCGATGCGATTCGCGCCGACCTTGCCACCAACATGCGCTACACGGTGCGCTGGTTCGACGCGCTCACAGTCATGATCGAGTCGGGCGCGACCGTGCTGGTCGAAGCGCCACCCGGCCAGGTGCTCACCGACATCGCGCGCGAGCATTACCCCGAAGTCGCGGCATTGAGTGCAGCCACGCTACCGCTCGACCGGCTCGTGGCCACGGTGCGGCGGCGTCTGGGCGTCGACTGACAGGTGCCCGATGTCGATGTGAATTCGCGTATTAAATATTTATGCGCATAAAGTTGGATTGGATTTCTAGCGAGATATCGTCTGACAGCATTTAATCCAGGCGGAATTTCGCCAAATCATCAGACAAAATCCGCCAATTCGCCTACTTCTTGCGCAATTCAGGCATCACCACACGAAACGTGAGATTCACGCGCTCGCCGCTCACCGCGGGCTCCTTCGGCACCCGGTGGCGCCACTGCGCCTGGGTCTTGCCGCGCATCACGAGCAGGCTGCCGCTCGATAGCGGGAATGAGCGCGACACGCCGGTCGCGTTGTGGCGCAAGTCGAAGCGCCGCGTCGCGCCAAGGCTCAGCGAGGCGATCACGGGCTGCGGCCCGAGCTCGGGTTCGTGATCGGCGTGCCAGCCCATGCTGTCCGTGCCGCTGCGGTACCGGTTGAGCAGGACGCTGTTGAAGCGCACGCCGCAGAGTGCGGCAATGGCGTCGCGCAACTCGGCCACGGCCGGCGTCCACGGCTGCGGCACGTTGCGGATTCCCGAATAGATGTAGACGGCGCCGGGGTCGCCCTGCCATGCGGTGAGGCGCGGCTGGTCGACCCAGCCACCGGGCGTGCGGATGCGCTCCTGCCGCCAGTCCGTTTCGGCGACGATGCGCGCGAGCCACGCGGCGGCCGCCGCAGGCGCAAGCCACGCGGGATGCCAGTCGATGTCGGGTTGCGGGCTATCGTCGAAAAGATCGAACATCGGACCGGAAAAAGGCGCCGCCTCAGGTCAGCAGCGCGATATAGAACACGACCGCGCCGATGAGCGCGCCCACGAAGCAGAAGCCTTCGGGCGGTTCGTCGGTCGTGCGCGAGCGCAGCCACGCCCCCATCACGCCGAAGAACCCCGCTATGCCGAGCGCGACGAACACCATCACGACGTCGAATAGCGCGCTGCGGCCGATCTCGAGGATGTCGACGTGCCTGACCGAGAAATACAGCACCACGGCCATGATCGACAGCACGACCATCGGTAGCATGACGTGACTACCCTCGTGACCCACATGACGACCATGAAGCCCTTGCACATCCGGCTTGGTGATTTTCATGACCCGTCTCCCCCAGAGCGCCCGAAACCGCACGGGCCTCGATTCGAGCATAGTCCATCGGTCAGGCCGATTCAATGAACGTTTAATAGCGTACATGGGCCCGTAAGAAAATAGTGCGACGACAGCCCGAGGTTGGCAATCCAGGGTTATGCCGCAGTGCCGCACTCGCTCCGTCGTGCTGCCGTTCGCCGGTTCTCGCGAGGTTCCGGCACGGGCGCCGCAAGCCCGCTGCAAGCTGCGAAGCGCGCCTGCTCCGAGCCCTCGCATGCGGTGCTGCAGTGCGCCGAGCTCGCACCCGCCCCGCTCCGGCACGAACGCTGCGCTGCCGGTAAAATGCCTCTCATGCATGAGCCATGCATCGGCACGAATCCCGTCGAGCGCCATGCAACGCGCGCCGCCGGCCTCGCGCAATCGGCCGCGCGTTGCGGTCCACCCAACGTACGTGCCTGCGCTTCCCACCCCGTTGCTTCAGTTGCATGTGCTAACTGAGCTCACCATCGGCCCGACATGCCCCGACTCTCATTTCTGGTCCGCTTCATTTCCATAGGTGTGCTATTGCACATCTATGTCGGCTTCCGGCTGATTCCCGACTTGCCCGTGCCCGCCGCAGGCAAGTGGCTCGCCGTGCTGTGGCTCGTGCTTTCCGTGCTGGTGATTCCGCCCGGCATGCTCGCGCGCCGCTTCAAGCGCCAGCCGCTCGGCGACCGTCTCGCATGGACCGGTATGCTCGCGATGGGTTTTTTCTCGTCGCTGCTCATGCTGACGATCGCGCGCGATATCGTGCTCGCCTCGCTCATGACCGTCGCCGCGATCTGGCCCGGCAACGTCGATCTCGCAAGCTGGCGCACGGGCAGTGCCGCCGCCGTCGCCGCGCTCGCCTTCTGTTCGAGCGCGTTCGGCTTTTTCAACGCCAGGCGGCGCGCGCGCGTGCGCAGCGTCGACGTGCCGATCCGCGGGCTGCCCGCCGCGCTCGACGGCTTCACGATCGTGCAGCTGAGCGACATTCACGTCGGCCCCACCATCAAGCACGATTACGTGGATGCGATCGTGCAGGCCGTGAACCAGCTCGACGCCGACGTGGTGGCGATCACGGGCGATGTCGTGGACGGCAGCGTGCAGAATCTTTCGAATCACACGGCGCCGCTTGGAAGGCTCGCGTCGCATCACGGCGTCTACCTCGTCACCGGCAATCATGAGTACTACTCGGGCGCCGACGCGTGGGTCGCCGAATTCCGGCGCATCGGCCTCACGGTGCTGATGAACCAGCACGTGGTGATCGAGCACGGCGGAGCGCGGCTCGTGCTCGCAGGCGTGACCGATTACACCGGCGGCCACTTCGATCCCACGCATCGCAGCGATCCGCAGGGCGCCCTGCGCGGCGCGCCCGCCGACGTGAACACGCGCGTCCTGCTCGCCCATCAGCCGCGCACCGCGCACGCCGCCGCCGACGCGGGCTACACGCTGCAGCTATCGGGCCACACGCACGGCGGCCAGATCTTCCCGTGGAATTTCCTCGTGCGTCTGCAGCAGCCGTTCACGGCGGGCCTCGAAAAGCTCGGCAGCCTGTGGGTCTACACGAGCCGCGGCACGGGCTACTGGGGGCCGCCGAAACGGCTTGGCGCGCCTTCGGAAATCACGCGCGTGAGGCTCGTCGGCGCTCGTTGAGCCCATCGCCACATACCGTTGCGTGCGCATCCAATGCGCAACTGGAGCGCACCCGAACGCGCCTTGCGCAAGCCTTGCGCCAGCGGCCGAAGGGATGCCCACAGCAGCGCGGCGCCCGCGGCGCACAGGCTGCCGCCAGCGGCCCGCGCAAGGCCGTATCATGCTCGACAACGCCACCCGCTCGCACGGGTTTGCGCTTGCCCGGAACCCACAGGAATCCACCGCTCATGGACGGCAACAAGCAACTCCACCAGACCGCGTTTTATCTGCTGCTCTTCGTCGTCTCCGTCGCGCTATGCTTCGTGCTCGCGCCGTTCTTCAGCACCGTGCTATGGGGCGCGATACTCGCGCTGATCTTCCAGCCCGTGCAGCGCCGCATCGTCGCGCGCCTCGGCCGGCGGCGCACGCTCGCCGCGTTCATCACGCTCGCGATCTGTCTCGTCATCGTGATCTTCCCGCTCACACTCGTGGCGGGCACGCTGATCCAGCAGGTGGGCCACGCGTACTCGCAGGTGCGCTCGGGCAGCCTCGACTTCGGGGCCTACTTCAGCCAGATCGTCCATGCCCTGCCTCAGTCGCTGCAAAACTTGCTTGCGCGCTACGACCTGATGGATCTGCCCGGCCTTCAACAGCGCCTTTCCGCAGGCGCCGCGCAAATCAGCCAGTTCATCGCCACGCGTGCGCTGAGCGTCGGGCAGATCACGGTGCAGGTCATGGTGAGCTTCTGCGTGATGCTCTACATGTTCTTCTTCCTCGTGCGCGACGGCCGCGAGATTTCCCGGCTCATACGTGATGCGATCCCGCTCGACGAATCGCACAAACAGCATCTCATCCGCAAGTTCACGACCGTGATCCGCGCGACCGTGAAGGGCAACGTGGCGGTGGCGTTCGTGCAGGGCACGCTGGGCGGCATTGCCCTCTGGGTGCTGGGGATTCAGGGCGCGCTGCTGTGGGGCTTCGTGATGATGCTGCTCTCGCTGCTGCCCGCGGTGGGCGCGGCGCTCGTGTGGGTGCCCATCGCCATCTACTTCATCTCGGCAGGCGCGCTCGCCAAAGGCATCGGCCTCGCGCTCTTCGGCACGCTCGTGATCGGCACCGTCGACAACGTGCTGCGCCCCTTGCTGGTGGGCAAGGACACGCGCCTGCCCGACTGGGTCGTTCTGATCTCGACGCTAGGCGGCATCTCGCTCATGGGCATCAACGGCTTCGTGATCGGGCCGCTGATTGCGGCGCTCTTCATCAGTTGCTGGGATCTGCTGCGCCGCGACCAGCAGCACCATAACGAAGAAGACGCGAGCCAGCACGCAGACGACGAGCTCGTCTAGGGATTGTTTACGCCCAATTAATTGCAGGCCCTTGGGCACAAGCGGCGCGAAGGCGCCGCAGGCTCAGGACGAGACGTGCAGAGGCAGCCCCGCGCGGCCCTGGCGCGTGACGTCGGGCGTCACGGGCGCGCTACCCGTTGTGTCGCCGCCCCGCACGGCCACCGAAAAGCCGAACGTATTGACACCATTCGCACTGCGCACGAATACCGTGCCGCCGTGCATCTCCGCCACCGCCTTGACGATGGAAAGCCCGAGGCCGTGGTTCTCGTGACTGTTCGAGCGCGCTTCCTGGATGCGGTAGAAGCGGTCGAAAATGTGCTCGCGCACCACCGGATCGAGCGGCTCGCCGGGATTCGACACGGCAATCTCGACAAAGCCGTCCTGCGGCGCAATGGTCGCCTTCAGCACGGTTGCGGGCGGCGAATGCTGGATCGCGTTCACGAACAGATTGCTCATGGCCCGGCCGATCAGCGAGGTATTCACCCACGCGCGCGCATCGCCGTGCACCTGCACGTTCAGTTGCGCCTCTTCGAGCGGCATCTCCAGAAACTCCAGCATGCGCTCGACTTCGCCGCGCAGCGAGACTTCCGTGAGCTCGGTCGCGCGCTCGCCACGGTCACTGCGCGAGAGGAACAGCATGTCGTTGACTATCACGCGTAATCGTTCGAATTCCTCAAGATTCGATTGCAGCGTCTGTTGCAGCTGTGCGACCGAGCGGTCGCGCGTGAGCGCCACCTGGGTCTGGCCGATCAGGATGCTCACGGGCGTGCGCAACTCGTGCGCGACATCGGCATTGAACGATTCGAGGCGCTCGTAGGCCGTGTCGAGCCGCTCGAGCGCGCCGTTGAACGAGGTGGCGAGTTCGTGCAGCTCTTCGGGCAGTTCGCCGTCGCACAGGCGCTGGCGGCGGTTCGAGGGGCTCAGCTGCGCCGCCTCGCGCGAGAGCCGCGTGAGCGGGGCAAGACCGAAGCGCGTGACCGCGCGGCTCAGGAGCGCCACCGCGATGGTCGAGAGCGCGATCAGCACGCCCAGCGCAATGCCGAAGCGCCGCAGCATGCTTTCCGTGCGTATGCAGTCGCTCGCCACCACGAGCTTCACCTCGGGCCGGTCGCCGCTGGCGGGCACCATCATGCTCGTGACGATCATGTCGTAATCGCAGCCTGCGGGCCGCACGAGTTGATGATTCGGGCCGACATCGCCGGTGATCTTGCCCACGATGGGCGCGCCGAAGCGAAAGCGCGGGTCCGGGCCTTCGACGTAGTAATGCATGCGGCTGTCCGAGGGCGAGAGATCGCGCAGCTTCTCCTGCACGAAGGCCCACTTCTTCACGTCGGGCGCATGCGAGACGATCAGGCCCGCGATGCGCGCGCGCGTGTCGAGCGTCTCGCGCAGCTCGTTGAAGAGCTGATGCTGCATCAACAGAAAGAGCCCTGCACCGGTGAGCGTGAACACGACCAGCGACACCGCTGCGAACATCGCCGAAAGCCGCAGCGAGATCGAGCGCTTCATGATGCCTGGCCTCCGTCCTCGCGCACTTCCAGCACATAGCCCATGCCGCGTATCGTGTGCAGCAGCTTGGCCGCGTGCGGGCCGTCGAGCTTTGCGCGCAGCCGCTTGATGGCCGTTTCCACCACATTGGCGTTGCTCTCGAAGTTCACGTCCCACACGAGCTCGGTGATGAGCGTCTTCGAGAGGATCTCGCCGCGCCGCCGCGCGAGCACAGAAAGCAGTTGAAACTCCTTGGCCGTGAGATCGAGCCGCACGCCGTCGCGCGTGGCGCGCCGGCTGATGAGGTCCACCTGCAGATCGCCCACGGAGATGAGTGTGGACTCCTGGGCGCGCGCGCGGCGCGTGAGCGCGCGCAGGCGCTCGACCAGTTCGAGGAACGAGAACGGCTTGGTCAGATAATCGTCGGCGCCGTCGCGCAGGCCATGCACGCGGTCGTCCACGCGGTCGCGCGCGGTCAGCATGATGACCGGGGTGTCCTTCTTCGCGCGCACCGCGCGCAGCACACCGAAGCCGTCGAGCTTGGGCAGCATCACGTCGAGCACGATCACGTCGAAGTCGTACTCCGTCGCCATCCATGCGCCCTCTTCGCCGTCCATCGCAACATCGACGACCCAGCCCTGCTCGCTCAACCCGCTGCGCAGGTAATCCACCACCTTGCGCTCGTCTTCGATCACCAATACTTTCATTGTCATCCTCCTCCTGGCGCAGCGCTCGCCTGTGGTCCCGGCACCTCGCGGCAAGTGCCCGCGCTACAGGCGAGCGCGCGTTCGTCCGCGCTCCAGCCGCCGCCCAGCGCCTTCGCCAGATAGACCACCGTGGCCGCCTGCTGTCCGTGAATCTGCACCTCCTGGCGCTCGCTGGCAAGCAATTGCTGCTCAGCATTGAGCACGTCGATGAACGCAACGAGCCCGCCCTGATAGCGGTCGTTCGCGAGATCGAAGGACTTGCGTGCGTCGTCCACGGCGGCCTGGCCGTTCGCCGCCGCGAGATCGAGCACCGAAAGCCCCGTCACCGCATTTTGCACCTCCAGAAAGGCGGTGAGCACCGTTTGCCGATACGACGCCTGCGCCGACTCGTAGCCCGCCTGCGCATAGTCCACGCCCGCCGCGCGCTTGCCGCCATCGAACAGCACCTCGCCCGCCGCCGCGCCGAGCGACCACATCAGGCTTGGCGCCGTGAAGATGTTGCCAAAGCGCGTGGACTCCCAGCCCAGCGTGGGCGAGAGCGTGATGTCCGGGAAGTACGCCGAGCGCGCCACGCCGATCTGCGCGTTGGCCGCGGCCATGGCGCGCTCCGCCGAGGCCACGTCGGGGCGCCGCTGCAGCAGCTCGCTCGGCAGGCCCGTGGGCAGCGCGGGCACGGGCAGCGCCACGACCTGTGGCGCGAGCGCGAACTCGGGCGCGGGCTTGCCGATCAATACGGCGATGGCGTGCTCGTCCTGCTGGCGCTGATTCTCGAGCAACTGGAGCTGGGTTTGCGTGGCGTCGAGCTGCGCCTTCTGTTGCAGAAGTTCGAGGCCCGAGACCGCGCCCAGATCGTGCTGCGCATTCACAAAATCGAGCGCCTTTTGCTGCAGCGCCGCCGAGCGATGCACCACGTCGATTTCGTCGTCGAGTTCGCGCAGCGCGAAGTAATCGGTCGCCAGTTCCGCCGTGAGCACGAGGCGCGCATTGGCGAGATCGTCGCCGGCCTGCTGCGCCGACGCCTGCGCCGACTCCACCATGCGTCGGATGCGCCCGAACAGGTCGAGCTCGTAGCTGATGGTCGCGCCAACGGCGACTTCGTTTTGCACGGTCGACATGTTTGGCGTCGAATAGCTCAGTTGCGGACGGTTCGCGGAGACGCGCGCTCGTGCGAGGTTGGCATCGAGCGAGACCTGCGGCGCCTGTTGCGAGGACACCGAAGCAAGCGTCGCGCGCGCCTGCTCATAGTGCGCGACCGCCATGCGCAGCGTCTGGTTTTCCGCGAGCGCTTGCGTTTCCAGACCGTCTAGCTCCGCGTTGCCGAACACCTTCCACCACTGCGGATCGAGCGGCGCGTGCGAGGGCTGCGCCGCATGCCAGTAGGCGTCGGCGGGATCGACGCGCCAGGCGGCGGGACTCGCCGTCTGCGGCGCGCGATAGTCCGGGCCGACCGTGCAGGCAGCCAGTCCCGCCACGCCGAGCGCAGCGAGAGCCATGGCCGTCGGACGCGCGCGATGCAGCATGCGGCGCTTGATGAGCCTTGTGGCGCTCACGTCGCGCCTCTTCTGGCGGCATTGCCCGCACCCGCGGCGGCGCCCTTGCCGGGCGCGACCACCACCACGCTGTCGCCATCGGCGATCGAGTCGCTCGGGTTCAGCACGACGCGATCGCCCGGTTCGAGCCCGCGACTGATGGCGAGCGTCTGACCGAGATCCTGCGCGATCTCAACGGGCTTGAGCTTGACCTTGCCTTGCGCGTCCACGACCGCGAGGCGCGGCCCTTCCGCGCGGAACAGCAGTGTGTTGCCGGGAACCGTCAGGAGTCCCTTCGAATCGGTCTGCAATGCCGCCTGCACATAGGCGCCGGGCAACAACCTGCCATCGTGATTGGGCAGTGTGATCTCGACCTGCAGCGTACGCGTGGCCACGTCGATGGCCTGCGCGGTGCGCGTGACCGTGCCGTCGAACGTCACGCCAGGCAACTCCTGCTCGGTCACGCTCACGTGCTGGCCCACAGCCACTTGCTGGGCGTAGGTCTGCGGCACGTCGAGATACAGACGCAGCGGATCGGATTGCGCGATTGTAAAGAGCGCTTTCCCCGCGCCACCGTTGCCGGCGTTTACGAGGTCGCCGATATCGACATTGCGCTGCGTGATCACACCCGTGATAGGCGCGACGATGCGCTGGAACGACTTCGTCTGCTGCAGGCGGCGCACGTTGGCGTCCGCCGCCGCGAGATTGGCGACGTCCTGGTTGTACGCGCCCTGGCGGTCATCGAGCTCTTGCTGCGAGACCGCATCGCGCTGGCGCAACTGCTGCGCGCGGTCGAACGAGGTCTTCGCGAGCGCGAGCGTCGAGGCGGACTGGTCGCGCTGCGCCTGTGCCTGCGCGAGCTCCTGGTCGATCTCGGGTGTATCGATTTCCGCGAGCAGCTGGCCTTGCTGGACGTGCGCGCCAATATCGGCATACCACTTGAGCACATAGCCGTTCGCGCGCGAATAGATCGGCGCCTCCACGTAGCCGCGCAGGGTGCCCGGCAGGACGATGCGCCCGTCCGCGCCGGCCGCCACGGGCTGCACGACGCTCACGTACTGCTTCGCGTTCTGCTTCGTGACGTCGGCGAGATGGTGCGCGTTCATCACGTTCGAGACGATCGTGCGTGCCGCGCCGGCTGCGAGCAGCAGCGCGACGATGATCACCGCGACGCGCGCGCGTTTGCCTGCCTGCGCACGCCCGGGCAATTCCATGCCTTGCTCGCCGCCCACGGCGATGTCGAGGGATGAGTGGTGCTGGGGTTCGTTCATGTCTTCGACCAGGAATAGCGTATCCGGTTAGCGCTCATGTGCGCTCAGTTGCGCTCATTTACGTATTGAGCGGCGGCGTTGCGCCTCACGTTCGCGCTTGCCTTGCGCACGGCGCGCGAGTCGCGAATGAACCGCAGCAAACATCAGTGGTACGAACAAAAGCGTGGAGACGGTCGCGAACATCAGGCCGCCGATCACCGCGCGCCCGAGCGGTGCGTTCTGCTCCGCGCCTTCGCCCAGACCGAGCGCCATCGGCACCATGCCGATCATCATCGCGAACGCGGTCATCAGCACCGGGCGGATACGCGTCGCCCCCGCCTCCAGCGCGGCCGCGAGCGGCGTCGCGCCGGCAGCCAGGCGCTGGCGCGCGAACGCCACCACGAGAATGCTGTTGGCGGTCGCCACGCCCACGGTCATGATCGCGCCCGTGAGCGCGGGCACGCTCAGATGCGTGCCGGTGATGAACAGCATCCACGCGATGCCGGCGAGCGCCGCCGGCAACGCGCTCACGATGATGAGGGGATCGGCCCACGACTGGAAGTTCACCACGATCAGCAGATAGACGAGCACGATCGCCATCGCGATCCCCACGCCCAGCCCCACGAACGAGCTGCGCATGGTGCCGATTTGCCCGCGCATCGTGATGGTGGTGCCGCGCGGCGCATGCGCCTGCGCGCTCTTGATCAACGAGTCGATATGCGCGCCCACCGAGCCGAGATCGGTGCCCTCCACGCTCACGAGCAGGTCGATCACCGGACGGATGTTGTAATGCGTGACGATGGCGGGCCCGTCGTGCGGCTTGAGCTGCACGAGGTTGCTCACGAGCTGCAACGGCGGCGCCGCGCCCCCCGTCGCTGCGTGCGCGGACACGGGCGTTTCCATCACCTCGTTGAGCGACGCCTCGCGGTACTGCGGCGTCTGCACGGTAAGCGGATATTCCACGCCGGTCTGCGGGCTCACCCAGAAGGCGGGCGCGGTCTGCGAGCTGCCCGAAAGCGCGACCAGCACATCCTGCGCAACGTTCTGCGGGCTCAGGTTCAGCTGCTGCATGCGCGAGCGGTCCATCGCGAGCATCAACGCGGGCTCGTCGTTGCGCTGCTCGATGTGAGCGTCGACGGCGCCGGGCAACTGGCGCACCGCTTTGAGCAGCGTGCTGGCGAGCGCCATGTTCTGGCCAAGGTTCGCGCCCACCACCTGCACGTCGATGGCCGCGGGCTGCCCGAAGTTGAGGATCTGCGTGATGATGTCCGCGGGCTGGAAGAAGAACTCCACGCCCGGAAAGCGCTGCGGCAACAGCGTGCGCAGCTTGTCGACGTAGACGTGTGAGGGCGCATGCCCGTCCTTGAGCGCGATCTGTATTTCGCCGTCGAGCGTGCCCATCGTGCCCGAGTTGCTATACGAGAGATTGATGCCGCTATACGGCAGGCCGAGATTGTCCACGATGGTGGCCAACTGGTCGGGCGGCACGACCGAGCGGATCGTCTGCTCGACTTCGTCGGCGAGGCGTGCCGTCTCCTCGATGCGGTAGCCCGTGGGCGCGCGCATGTGCAAGCGGATGTTGCCCGCATCGACCGAGGGGAAGAAGTCGCGGCCAAGGAAGAACACGAGCCCGAGCGAGAGCAGGCAGAACGCGAGGAACGTGCTGCCGAAGACGCGACGCCGCGCGAGCAGGACACTCAGGAGCGCGATGTAATTCGCGCGCACGCGCTCGAACGCGTGATTGAAGCGCCAATGCACACGCGCGAACCCCGAAAGGCGCGCGCCTTGCTGCGGGTGAGCGCCTGGGTCGTGGCCCGCGAAGAGCAGCATCGCGAGCGTGGGCACAAGCGTGCGCGAGAGGATGTACGAGGCGATCATCGCGAACACCACGGCCTCGGCGAGCGGCACGAACAGAAAGCGCGCCACGCCCGTGAGGAAGAACATCGGCACGAACACGATGCATATGCACAGTGTGGAGACGAGCGCCGGCACTGCGATCTCGCCCGCGCCTTCGAGTATGCCTTCGTGGAGGCCCGCGCCCAGATGCAGATGGCGCTCGATGTTCTCGATGGTCACGGTGGCGTCGTCCACAAGGATGCCCACCGCGAGCGCAAGGCCGCCGAGCGTCATGATGTTGATCGTCTCGCCGAGCGCGTAGAGCGTAATGATCGAGGCGAGAATCGAAAGCGGAATCGACACCGCAATGATGACCGTGCTGCGCCAATTGCCGAGGAAAAGCAGGATCATCGCGGCCGTGAGCGCGGCGGCAATGAGCGCTTCGCGCACCACGCCCTGCACCGCCGCCGCAACGAAGATCGACTGGTCGAAAAGCGGCTTGATGACGAGGTCCGCGGGCAGCGTGTCGCGCACTTTCGGCAGCAGGTCTTTCAGGGCGCTGACCACTTGCAGCGTGGAAGCATCGCCGCTCTTGAGGATCGACATGAGCACGCCGCGCTGGCCGTCCTGGCGCACCACGTTGGTCTGCGGCGTGAAGCCGTCGCGCACGTGCGCGACGTCGCCGAGATAGGTGGTCGCGCCGTTGACGGTCTGCACCGGAATGCGGTTCAGGCCCGCGAGGGTGTCGGGCGACGCGTTGGTGTCCACGCGGTATTCGGTCTGGCCGAGCTTGGCCGTGCCGGTCGGCAGGATGAGGTTCTGCGCGTTGACCGCGTTGACGATATCGGAAGGCGTGAGGCCCTTCGAGATGAGCGCGTGCGTGTCGATATCGACGGAGATCACACGCGTCTTGCCGCCATACGGATACGGCACCTGGGCGCCTGGAATCGTAATGAGCTGCGGCCGCAGGAAGTTCATGGCGATATCGGCGAGCGCCTGCTCGCTCATCGACTTGCTGGAGAGCCCAAGCTGGATCACCGGAATGCTCGACGCTGAATAGCTGATCACGAGCGGCGGCGTGGCGCCCGGCGGCATCTGCTTGAGCGTTGCCTGCTCGAAGGCGACCGCCTGTGCAATGGCCGTCTGCTGATTCGCACCCGGCTGCAGGAACAGCTTGATGACGGCGACGCCCGGCAGCGACTGCGATTCGATGTGCTCGATGTTGCTGACGGTCGTGGTCAGGCCGCGCTCATTGACCGAGGTGATGCGCTGGGCCATGTCCTGCGCCGAGAAGCCCGTGTACGACCAGATGATGCTGATGACGGGGATGTTGATGTTCGGCAGCACGTCGGTGGCCATCGACATGAGCACGAAGGGCGTGGCCAGCACGATCAGGATGGCCATCACGATGAACGTATAGGGCCGCTTCAGCGCAAGGTTGACGATCCACATGAGGCGGTTTCGGGCAATTCAGGCAAGGGATGAATACGCGCGACGCATCGCTCGGAAGGTCTCGCATCATAGGCAATCGAGGTGGCCGCGCACTGGCGCGAAAATGGCAAAATCGACAGGCACGCGCATTTGGGCTCCCGCCCGCTTCACGCCCGGCACCACGCTCGTTCGCGTCGTGCTGCGCGCAAGCCATCGCACAAAACGCTGCGGCTCAGTTCACGAGCCGCAACCACTCGACTTCATGCGGTTCATGAGACTGGCGCGCTTCGTGCAGGCGCGCGCGTGTCGTGGCGCGCTGGCGTCGCGAGACATCGCAGGCCGCAAGCGCGGCTTCCTGCTCGGCAAGCACGGCCGGCACCTTCTCGCGCAGGAACTCCACGAACGTGCGGATCTTCGCGTCCAGATAGCGGCGCGAGGCATAGAGGGCGTAGATGTTGAGCTTTTGCAGGCGATGCGTGGGCAGCACACGCACGAGCGAGCCGTCGGCGAGCCCCGGCAGCGCCACCGGCACCGGCAGCGGGCCGATGCCCATGCCCTCGCGGATGGCAAGCGCGAGCGCCTCAGGATTGTTCACCTGAAAGGGCGTCACGGCCGTATGGCGAAACGTTTCGCCGTGCGGCCCCTCCGAGACCCACTGGCCCGCAGGCAGGCTCGCATCGGTGAGGTGCAGGCAGGTGTGCATCGCGAGGTCGTCGAACGAGCGCGGCTCGCCGCGCGAATGCAAATAGGCGGGCGACGCGCACAGAATGGCAGCGGTGCTGCCCAGATGCTGCGAGATCAGCGCGGAATCCTCGAGCTCGGTGGCCACCACGACGGCCACGTCGAAGCCTTCCTCGATGATATCGGGCATCTGTTGCGCGATGGTCAGATCGACGGCCACATCGGGCAGATGCTGCTGGTAGCGCGCGATCAGCGGCATCACGTAGTGCTGGCCGAAGCTCGTGCCGCCATAGACGCGCAACCTGCCCGCCGGGTTCGCCTGCGCGGCGGCAGCCTCGGACTCCGCCTGCTCGATATCGGCGAGAATGCGCCTGCAGCTTTGCAAATAGCGCTCGCCGGCCTCGGTCAGCGACATGCGCCGCGTGGTCCGGTTCAAGAGCCGCGCGCGCAGGCGCGACTCCAGATCGGTGACGGAGCGCGAAACCTGAGCTGTCGTCATCGTTTCGCTCGCCGCGGCGCGCGTGAAGCTACCCGATTCCACCACCCTCACGAAGATCCGCATGTTTCGCAGCGTATCCATCAGCAGCTCCCGTACATTCGCTGGCCCACTCCATCATCAGTGGTATCAGTCTCGCTTACAGGGCGTGGCCCCATGCTGACCCGTACATGGCAGCCGCGCCAGCTTGGCGAGCCGCCCTTGGCGGGCCCCCTTGTCCCGCGTATGATCCACGGCGCCCCCTTGCATTGCGGATCGCATCGCGAGCGACGCGAGGCATCCCGCGTGCAGCCTTCATGACAAAACGATGACTTACGATTTCGCCCTGCGCCTTCTCGCGGCGTTCGCCTGCGGCGTCGCCATCGGAGTGGAACGCCAGATGCGCCAGCGCACCGCTGGCCTGCGCACCATCACGCTCGTCGCCAGCGGCGCGTGCCTGTTCGTCACGCTCGGCGTGCTCACGGGCAACGGCGTCGCGGGCGTCACGCAGATCGCCGCCTATGTGGTCTCGGGCGTGGGCTTTCTGGGCGGCGGCGTGATCATGCGCGACAAGGGCTCCATTCAGGGCATCAACACGGCGGCGACACTATGGTGCTCGGCCGCCGTGGGCGTGCTGTGCGGCTCGGGCCATTTCCTGCCGGCGTTCGCGGGCACGGGCGTCGTGCTGATCACCAACACCTTGCTGCGCGAGGTGAGCCGCATCATCAATCAGGCGCCGGTGTCCAACGCCGACCTCGTGAGCCTCTACGTGCTCACGGTGGTGTGCCGCGAAGAAGATGAGATCCACATTCGCACCGTGCTCTCGAACTCGATGTATTCCACGCCGCTTTCATTTCAGAGCCTCACGAGCGAAGACGTGATCGGCGACCCGCAGCGCCTGCGCGTCACGGCAACCCTGCGCCTGCATCCGAAATACCAGCCCAAGCTCGAGCTGATGGCGAGCCGCCTGAGCATGGAAAAAGGCGTCTCGAGCGTGAGCTGGACCGCCGCGGAAACCGAGGTCGCCCCCGAGTAAGTGGGCGATGGCTACAATCAGCACGCATTCCTTACGATTTCATTTCGGCGCTGTTGCAATTTTTGCAATGCCCGGCACCAGGCTACAAGAACTGTCAATTCTGGCCGCGTTTCATGGACTCGACCCCAACCTTGGACTAAGCTCCAGTTCAACGTGATTTGTTCACATCAACAAGGGGATCCTCCATATGCAACACGGCATCATCGCGTGGCTCATCATCGGCGCAATCGCCGGCTGGCTCGCCGGAGTGCTCGTCAAGGGCGGTGGCTTCGGCTTGATCGTCGATATCATCGTCGGGATTGTCGGGGCGTTCATCGGCGGCTGGCTCGCGGGCCTGCTCGGGATCCACATCGGTAGCGGCATGATCAGCTCGATCATCACCGCGATCGTAGGCGCGGTCATCCTGCTCTTCATCATCAGGCTGTTCCGAAGAGCGTAGCGATTCGAAGCCATCAATGAAAAGCGGGAGCACCGGTGACGGTGCTCCCGCTTTTTTATCGGCTTGCTGCTTTCGTTGCTCTAGTTGCTTTTGCCGCTTGAGCGTCTCTTCGATCAGCCGTTCACGACGAGTTCGCCCGCTTCCGCCTCTGCCGCAACCGGCAGCATCGAGCCGGTCTCATTGAAGCGCAGATGCATTTCGTACGCCTTGGCAAGATTGTGCGGCGTCTGGCCACCGATCTTCAGCGCGTCGCGATAGTAGTCACGCAGCAGGTCGCGATAGAGCGGATGCGCGCAGCGCTCGATGATCAGCGTGGCGCGCTCACGCGGCGCGAGGCCGCGCAGGTCCGCAAGACCTTGCTCGGTGACGATCACGTCCACGTCATGCTCGTTGTGATCGACGTGCGGCACCATCGGCACGATGCTGGAGATGCGGCCGTCCTTCGCGATGGCCTTGGTCGCGAAGATCGCGCACGAGGCATTGCGCGCGAAATCGCCCGACCCGCCGATACCGTTCATCATGTGCGTGCCGCCCACGTGCGTGGAATTCACGTTGCCGTAGATGTCGCATTCGAGCGCCGTGTTCAGCGCGATGAGGCCGAGGCGGCGAATCACTTCCGGATGGTTGCTCACTTCCTGCGGGCGCAGCACGAGCTTGTCGCGATAGCGGTCGAGCTCGGCGAGCACCTGCGCCTGACGCGGCGCGGAGAGCGTCATGGAGGCGCCCGAGGCGAACACCATCTTGCCCGCATCGATCAGGTCGAAGGTGGAGTCCTGAAGTACTTCGGAGTACATCGTAAGTGCTTCGAACGGCGAGTTCACGAAGCCCGCGAGCACCGCATTCGCGATCGTGCCGATGCCGGCCTGCAGCGGGGGCAGTTGCGCGCTCATGCGTCCATGCTTCACTTCGTGCTGCAGGAAGTCGATGAGGTGGCCCGCAATGCGCGCGGTCTCTTCGTCGGCGGGCAGCACGGTCGAAGGGCTGTCCGACTCGTTCGTGATGACGATGGCGGCGATCTTCTCGGCCGGGATGTCGATGAAGGACGTGCCCACGCGGTCTTGCGGGTTCACGATGGGCAGCGGGTCGCGATGCGGGCGGCGGCCCGGAATCCACACGTCGTGCAGGCCTTCGAGCGCGAGCGGCTGCGCGAGGTTGAGCTCGACGATCACCTTCTCCGCGAGGATCGCGAAGCTCGCCGAATTGCCGACCGAGGTCGTGGGGACGATGCCGCCCGTCTCGGTGATCGCGGCGGCCTCGATGATCGCAAGGTCGAGCTTGCCGAGCAGGTTCGCGCGCAGCATCTCCACCGTCTCAGAGAGATGCTGGTCGACGAACATGACGTCGCCGCGATTGATGGCCTTGCGCAACGTGGTGTCGACCTGGAACGGCAAGCGGCGCTCGAGCACGCCGGCTTCGGTCAGCATGCGGTCCACGTCGTGGCCGAGCGAGGCGCCCGTCATCAACGTGATGCGCAACGGCTCCTTCTCTTCGCGCGCACGGCGCGCCAGTTCGAGGGGCACGGCCTTCGTGTCGCCCGCGCGCGTGAAGCCGCTCGCGCCGACACGCATGCCGTTGCGCACGAGTTTCGCGGCCTCGGCAGCCGAAGTGATTTTCCCGCGCAATGCGGCACAACGAATACGGTCTTCGTACATCAAAGTCTCCACAAACACACTGATCGCCAAGTGCCCTTTTCAGGTCTCGCTTCGGCGGCTTTGCATTACGGCAATTGCAATACAGTTTTGCAGCCACAATGCGCAAAGCCGCGAGGCCTCTTCCGAAGGCGCCGCGGCAAGGAACTCAAGCTTGCGCCGCGCTCATGGATGGCGGGCGGTTACTCGATCTCAGCTACCGAAATAAAGGTTGCAGAAGCTGACCGGTCCGACGCATTCGTCTTTCTTCGCCGGCTTTGCGAACTGATTGGCGGGCGCCTGCGCAGCCGGCTGGGCTGCGCTTTGCGCGACCTGCTGAGGGACGCTCGCTGCCGGTGCTTCGTTCTGTGCATAAGCAGCGGCGGCGGCAAACAGTGAACAGGCAACAACAGCGATCTTCAGGGACTTCATTTTACTCTCCAGTGCTAACGGGTACTGCGAAGCAGTGATGTCACTATATGACCGAGGCCAGGAATGATTAAGAAGGCGGGGTGGAAGGCATATTTCCAGACTGCGGCAAGATCGCGCATGCGCCCCCTTGCGTGACGGCGCTAATTCAAGGTGTTCCCAAACGCAACGGATGGCGGCTGCGCGCCTGGCGCGCAAGCGCGCCGAGCGGCGCATCGCGGTCGATAAGCGCGCTGCGGATGAAGTGCAAATGGCTCAGGAGCCGCTGCACGTCGTGCCTGCGCTCCCGGTCGTGGTGAACGCCGGGAAGCGCTTCCTGAGCGATCCAGGTGGCCGCCCGCACCGACGACAATGCCCGCTCCAGCTGTGCCGCGTCGGGGTTCTCGAATAGGCGCGCGATGTCGTCCAGCACCTGATCGAGACTCGTGGACCATCTGCGCTCGGCAGTTCCAAGCCACGTGGCCGCCTGTGCTTCGTGACGCAAATCGACGACGGCGTGCCCCACTTCGAGCGTGATCAGCATCCAGCGCAGCGCACGCCGATGAGCCTGCTTGCGGCCGTTGAGCAGCAGCCGCAACTGATGCATCAGGTCGTGCGTGCCTGACTGGAACTGCTGGCTGAGCCCTTTTAGCTCGCCGCGGCAAGCAAGTTCGACCTGAGCGCGCAGCGCCACGCGCATGCGCTCGACGAGCCAGTTCATGTGCGGTGGAAAGACCACCGCAAACGCGAGCGCGGCTACGACCATCGCCGCGACTACCGCGATGCCGTTGTTGATCAGCAGATCGGGCGTGTAGACGATCACGTTGTCGGGCCCCGCGAGCAGACAGAAAAACACCGAGAATCCGACCCCGAAACCGGCGATGCGTGGCCGCGTCGCGAAGAACGCGCCCAGTGCGAGCACCGGTGCGAGCGCGGCGCAGAGCAGCGGGAAGCCGTCGACGTTTGGATACACGTAGCACGTGAGCAGATAGCCGACGACGGCTGCGCAGCCCGCACCCGCGGCCATCTGAAAAGCCATGCGCGTGGCGCGAGGCGCCGACGAGGTGAGCGCGCAGGTCAGCGCGGCGGCGATCAACGCGAGGCCGCCGCTCGGCCAGTCGGTCTCCACCCAGAACCAGCCGATCGCCGCCACCACCACGGCCGTGCGCAGGAACGTGAACGCCACGACGTACCAGCTCGTGCGCGGCACATAGCGCGTCATGCGCGGCTCGGGTGGCAGACCGGCCTGCGTGAGCGACGCCCACGTGCTGCTGTAGCGGGCAATCTCGGTCGTGAAGCGGTAGATCAGCTCGGCGGACGTATCGAAGTCCTGCAGCGCGTCGGGCCCTGCCGCCTCGAGCGGCCGGCGCGTCTCTCGCACGTGGCGCGGCAATGTGCGCTTGAATGAATCCAGGTCTTGCGCGATCCGCAGTGCATACGCACGGTCAGCCTCGCCCTGACGCGGACGTTGCGCGAGCAGCGCCGCAAGCTCGCTGAAATACGGCGCAAGCGGCGCGATGGCTTCGTCGCTCCAGCGCAGACGCTTCTTCAATTGGCGCAGTGCATGCAGGCGCGCGCATACGTCCATGAACTCGCTGTTCAGGCGCGCGAGCAACTGGCTGCGCGAACGCATGGTCGGATCTTCGAAAATTGAGAAGGCACGCGTGGCCTCGAAGCCGACGATCTCATCGACGAGTTTCGCGAATCGCCCTTCAAATGCGCCTCGTTCGAGGCCGCCGGACAACACGAGCGCCGCGAACGCAGTAAAATCGAGATATCGGGTCCGCAAGGTGCGTTCGAGCACCGAGCCCGACTGCCGGGGCACGATAACGGCGCTGACCACCCCGGAGCACAGAATCCCCACGGCCACTTCGGCCCCGCGCCCGAGCGCGGCCAGAAAGAGTCCGTTGGGCTGCATCACGAGCGGAATGCCGATCAGCGCAGCGGTATAGCCTGCCAGGACGAAAGCGTACCAACGAAAATGGCGATTGCGCATGGCAGCTGCGGTACACGCGGCCACCCATCCCGTCATCCCGAGTATGTAGAGTTCGGGCTGCTGGATGAACACGGCCCCCAGCACCACCGCCGCGACCATGCCCACCGCGGTGCCCACGATGCGATAGACGCTCTTCGCGAACACCATGCCGGAGAGCGGCTGCATCAGCACGAACACGGTCGTCATCGCAATGCGCGGCTGAGGCAGATCGAGCAGCATCGAAATGCCCATCGCGAGCAATCCCGCAGCCACTGTTTTCAGCAGATGCAGCCAGATCGTGCCACTGCTGCCCTGCCAGTCTCTCAGGCCGCGCCGCGCGGCTCGCCATATGACTTCGGCGCGACGACGCGGGTCGATCGCTCGATGTATCGCTGGCTGGCGGTTCATTTAAACGCACTACGCTCGGATTGTTACGAGGAAAGCCGCTGCAGGCGCAGTGGCTGAGCAACGAAGTTGCATGGGACCAGGCGAGCGTCAAAGCGCCAACTCTGGTCGACCAGCGCCGATTGTAGGAGCGTCAGTTAAGCGAATTAACGGGACGGACGGGGAACCTCCATTCCAGATCGCTCAACAATGTCAGGGTCCGCAAGGCGGACAATATTGTTTTCGTGCTGAACAAGAAGCTCTTAAAGAAGGTCTGATGGATACGCTACAAAATATGCGGGTGTTTGTCCGCGTTGTCGAAGCCGGCAGTTTCACCGCCGCGGCCCAGTCGCTCGATTCGACCACGGGTGCGATGTCGCGCGCGGTCTCGGAACTGGAGGCGCATCTGCGTACACGCCTCCTGAACCGATCGACGCGCCGACTCGCGCTCACGCCCGCTGGCGAACGTTATCTGAAACGCTGCTCGCAAATTCTCGCGGACGTCGACAACGCCGAAGAAGAAGCCAGTTGCGCCCACGAGCGTCCCGCGGGTGCGTTGCGTATGCACAGTTTCGCGAGCATCGGGCAACAGTACGTGCTGCCCGCGATTTCGCGCTATCGTGCTTTGCACCCCGAAGTAACGGTCGAGCTTACGCTCTCACAGCGCATGCCCGATCTGTTCGAGGGCAGCAGCGACGTATCGGTGGTGACTGCGGCTTCGCTGCCGAACTCCGATCTCGTTTCGCACCAGTTGGGTTCGTCGTGCAGCATCCTGTGCGCGTCGCCGGCGTATGTGCATACGCACGGCGCGCCTCGCACGCCAGCGGACCTTTCGCATCACGACTGCTTGATCCTCAAGACACCGACGGCGCCCGCGCATGAATGGGTGCTCGAAGGACCCGAGGGGAGCGTCGAGATGCACGTCGACGGTCCGGTTCAGGTGAACATTGCAGAGTCGCTGGCGGTAGCGATTCGTGAAGGAATGGGCATTGGCATGCTGCCGGTGTATGCGGCAATAGAAGGTCTGCGCAACGGCACGCTCGTGCGCGTGCTGCCCCAGCACATCCTGCAGAAGAACCACGTTTATGCGCTGTATCCGTCACGCAAATTCGTGGATGCGAAAACGAAAACCTGGGTGGAATTTCTGCGCGCACATCTCCCGCAGGTAATCGCTCGCGATATGGCGCTGCTCGAAGAACTGACGCAGGTACAACTCGCAGACGCCGCCGCGATTTCTGCCCCCGATGCACTTGCCGCAACGCAGAAGGCTAAAGCTGCGCATTGAACCGCAGTCGTTCAAATGCCGAATGCAAAACAGCCGTCCATGTGACGGCTGTTTTTTATGCGCGTGGTTAGGTGTCGTGCGGTGCTTGTGGCTCTGGCGGCGGGCATGTTGTCGATGGTCCGCTTTGGCACCTGGTATTTCCACGCGCCCAAACGCCAGAACCCCGGTGCTCTTTCGGAGCCACCGGGGTTCTGGACGTACTGC
>NZ_SMRP01000070.1 GCF_004353915.1 Paraburkholderia silviterrae
GGGCGGCTACACGCTGACCGACGACGCGAACAGCGACCTCGGCACGCTGACGGTGGCGAATGCTGAGCTGGCGAAGGGCGCAAACAACTTCGGCTCGAGCCACTACACGTACGAGCTGAGCGATACGCTGAGCAACCTGGAAAATGCGACGGCTGGCATCGTGTCGGGCTCGACGGGCGGCTACACGCTGACCGACGCCGCGAACAGCGACCTCGGCACGCTGACGGTGGCGAACGCGGAACTGGCGAAGGGCGCAAGCAACTTCGGCTCGAACGGCTACACGTACGAGCTGAGCGATACGCTGAGCAACCTGGAAAATGCGGCGCCTGGCATCGTGTCGGGCGCGACGGGCGGCTACACGCTGACCGACGCCGTGGAAAGCAACCTCGGCACGCTGACGGTGGCGCACGCTGAGCTGGCGAAGGGCGCAAGCAACTTCGGCCCGAACGACTACACGTACGGCCTGAGCGACACGCTGCAGCACCTGGAAGGCGCTGCGAACGGCATCATTTCGGGCGCGACGGGCGGCTACACGCTGACCGACGACGCGAACAGCGACCTCGGCACGCTGACGGTGGCAAACGCTGAGCTGGCGGTGGGCGCAAACAACTTCGGCTCGGGCGGCTACACGTACGGCCTGAACGATACGCTGAGCGACCTGGAAAATGCGGCGACCGGCATCGTGTCGGGCGCGACGCAGGGCTACACGCTGACCGACGCTGCACAAAGCAACTTCGGCACGCTGACGGTGGCGAACGCGGAACTGGCGAAGGGCGCAAGCAACTTCGTCTCGAACGCCTACGCGTACGAGCTGAGCGACACGCTGAGCAACCTGGAAAATGCGACGGCTGGCATCGTGTCGGGCGCGACGGGCGGCTACACGCTGACCGACGACGTGGAAAGCAACCTCGGCACGCTGACGGTGGCGCACGCGGAGCTGGCGAAGGGCGCAACCAACTTCGGCTCGAACGACTACACGTACGAGCTGAGCGACACGCTGCTGCACCTGGAAGGCGCTGCGTCCGGCATCATTTTGGGCGCGACGGGCGGCTACACGCTGACCGACGACGCGAGCACCAACCTCGGCACGCTGACGGTGGCGAATGCTGAACTGGCGACGGGCGCAAACAACTTCGTCTCCAACGGCTATATGTATGGCCTGAGCGACACGCTGGCGAACCTGGAAGGCGCACCGTCCATCGTGTCGGGTGCGACGGACGCCTACTCGCTGACCGACGCTGCGAACAGCGACCTCGGTGTGCTGACGGTGGCGCACGCAGAACTGGCCGCGGGTGCAAACAACTTCGTCTCGGGCGGCTACACGTACGGCCTGAACGATTCGCTGAGCGACCTGGAAGGCGCAGCGCCTGGCATCGTTGCGGGCGTGACGGGCGGCTACACGCTGACGAACGTAGCGAACAGCAACCTCGGCACGCTGACGGTGGCGCACGCGGAACTGGCGGCGGGCGCGAGCAACTTCGTCTCGGGCGGCTATTTGTATGGCCTGAGCGACACGCTGGCGAACCTGGAAGGTGCGGCGTCCGGCATCGTGGCGGGCGCAACGGAGGGCTACGCGCTGACTGACGTTGCGGATACCAGCTTCGGTGCACTGACGGTGGCGCACGCGGAACTGGCGACGGGCGCAAGCAACTTCGGTGCGGGCGGCTACACGTACAGCCTGAGCGATACGCTGCTGCATCTGGAAGGCGCGGCGCCTGGCCTGCTGTTGGGCGCGACGGGCGGCTACTCGCTGACGAACGTGCAGACTGACCTTGGTGCGCTGACGGTGGCGCACGCTGAACTGGCGAAGGGCGCAAACAACTTCACTTCGGGCGGCTACACGTACGGCCTGAGCGACACGCTGCAGCACCTGGAAGTCGCGGCGCCCGGTATCGTGTCGGGTGCGACGGACGGCTACGCGCTGACCAACACCGAGAACACCAACCTCGGCACGCTGACGGTGGCGAACGCGGAACTGGCAGCGGGCGCAAACAACTTCGTCTCGAACGGCTACACGTACGGCCTGAGCGATTCGCTGAGCGAACTGGAAAATGCGGCGCCTGGCATCGTGTCTGGCGCGACGGGCGGCTACACGCTGACCGACACCGTGGAAAGCAACCTCGGCACGCTGACGGTGGCGCACGCTGAACTGGCGACGGGCGCAAGCAACTTCGTCGCGAACGGCTACACGTACGAGCTGAGCGACACGCTGCTGCACCTGGAAGGCGCGGCGCCTGGCTTGCTGTCGGGCTCGACGGGCGGCTACTCGCTGACCAATGCCGTGGAAAGCGACCTCGGCACGCTGACGGTGGCGAACGCGGAGCTGGCGAAGGGCGCAAACAACTTCGGCCCGAACGCCTACACGTACGAGCTGAGCGATACGCTGCTGCACCTGGAAGGCGCTGCTAACGGCATCATTTCGGGCGCGACGGACGGCTACACGCTGACCGACGCAGCAGAAAGCGATTTCGGCACGCTGACGGTGGCGAACGCTGAACTGGCGAAGGGCGCAAGCAACTTCGGCTCGAACCACTACACGTACGAGCTGAGCGATACGCTGAGCAACCTGGAAAATGCGACGGCTGGCATCGTGTCGGGCTCGACGGGCGGCTACACGCTGACCGACGCCGCGAACAGCGACCTCGGCACGCTGACGGTGGTGAACGCTGAACTGGCGAAGGGCGCAAGCAACTTCGGCTCGAACGGCTACACGTACGAGCTGAGCGAC
>NZ_SMRP01000071.1 GCF_004353915.1 Paraburkholderia silviterrae
GGTGTTAAGCGGGCTGATGAACAAGCAGATCGCTGCGGAAATTCACCTGAGTGAAATCACCGTCAAAATCCACCGCGCGCAGATCATGAAAAAGATGGGCGTGCGCTCCGTTGCGGAACTGGCGCTCAAAGCCGCATCTCTAGGCATTCGGCCCGCGCGCTAGACGGGCACTGCACGAAATCTGCGTGCGCGGTATTCACTCCCGTCGATTCGGGGCAGCGTCGTCATCTGGGATACTCAGCTCGCAACATGCGCGCCGCCACTGGCCCGGTGGTATGCCGATGCGCGCGGCGAAGACGCGCGTGAGGTGGCTCTGGTCGGCGAAGCCACTCGCGCCGGCCACTTCGGCAAGGGTCATTTGCGGATTGCGCATCAGGCGCATGGCCAGATTCAGGCGCTGCGCCATAAGCCATCGATGCGGCGTCGTGCCGGTCGACTCGCGAAACGCGCGAACGAAATGATTGACCGAGAGTCCGCACTGAGATGCGATCGCATCGAGTCCGACGTCGTCGCCGACGTGCTCCAGCATGTATTCCCTCGCCCGCCGCAATTGCCACGGCGCGAGCACACCGCGCGCGGGCTCAGCATCGGCGCCAGTCCGCCCATAGGTGCTCGACACGTACTCGTGCAGCGCAAGCACGAGGTGGCGAGTGAATCCTTCACTCGGGGGGTGCTGCCCTTCCAGTGCGGGCGCCAGCAACGCATTGAGTTGCCGGATGACCGCGTCGTCGCCGTCATTCGGCCACGGACCGTCCACCCCATCCTCATCGTCCACCATACACGACTCGTTCGACATGCCCTCGCTCCATCGCTTCGTATTCGCGCACCCGAGCCGATCACGCCGGGCAAGGCTTGCGTCGCCTCTGCCCACTCGCCTTTTACACCACGGCTGAAAATCTACGGTCTGAGAAGCACAAGCGCCACCGTACCAATGCATACGCGTGATACCCCAAAGCGTGACGGACATATACTTTCGTATAACGCGGGCTACGCCAGGCGGCCGAACAATCTTCAGTAGTCCGGGCATGTTGGCACTGCGTGCTGCCGCGTATCAAAGCGCGTCAACGGAATCGACCAGGATCATACGATTACCGTTACGCAGTTGCCCCGCCCCACGAAGTCGCGGCCGGAAAACGCAATCGCCCCGCTCTATGAGACGCCCCGAGAGCGCGCATCGCCCACGGGTCCTCGCTTTGCTTACGGTCCACGTTTGTTCTTCGTAGTTGCAGCTCGTCGCGTCGTGCCACGAAAGCGAAATGGCGGCGTTGTCAAGCCACTCGAGTATCACAATGGTCGGCAAGGCCGAAAGGTCGTCGGAGCACGCGCGGGCTTGCCAGTGCGCGCGCTCCCCTGGCGCGTCGGGCCGCACCGCATCCTCGCCCCCAGCAAGGCACGAAGCTCTCGCCAGGGTGCTCAGTGTATGTGTCCACACCACATTGGTTTCGCGTTGCATGGTGTCCTCCGGTGGGTCGCTCGCGCCTGTGTCAGTATGTGCAAGCCGCCGTCTACACGATTGGACGAAATCATCGCGGGTTTTCCAAAAGTGACTTTCCGCGTCTGCACATGACCCGGCGACACAGTGGCGTCGCCTCACCGATTGAGTGGCTACAATGGCGCTCCGCGCATTGAGATGGCTCTTCTGCCCATGTCGCTTCAAGCGAGATTGTGGCCGGCATCCACGGCGAAAAGCGTTCAATCCCGAATGGTCGAGCATTCAATGGTGAATCCCGAAACACCGGTGGTCTATGTCGTCGACGATGACGAGCCGATGCGTGACGGTCTGGACAGGCTGCTGCGCTCCGTAGGCCTGCGCACCGAGCTGTTTGCCACGCCCGAGGCATTCCTTGCCGCGCACCGCCCGGATGTCCCGGGTTGCCTCGTCCTCGACGTGCGCCTGCGCGGCACGAGCGGGCTGGCATTGCAACAAGAGATCGCACGCCTCGGCGTCGAGCTGCCCATCATCTTCATGACGGGCTATGGCGACATTGCGATGTCGGTAAGGGCCATGAAAGCCGGCGCCCTCGACTTCCTTGCCAAGCCGTTTCGCGATCAGGATATGCTCGACGCGGTCGCCAATGCGCTCGCGCGGGATCGTGAGCGGCGCGTGCGCGACGCGACGCTGTGCACACTACGCGATGCATACAAGTCCCTTACGATTCGCGAAAAGGAAGTGCTCGGTCTGGTGTTAAGCGGGCTGATGAACAAGCAGATCGCTGCGGAAATTCACCTGAGTGAAATCAC
>NZ_SMRP01000072.1 GCF_004353915.1 Paraburkholderia silviterrae
AAAGCTCAGTGTCTCGAAGCCGGGCGGCAAGGTCGCGGTAACGTTGTGCATCATGTCAGCGCCTCTAACGGGTTGTTGGGGGAAGGGGGATCGGGGTGATGCGCCGGCGATCGAATCTGCATCGGTGGGGTGCGATGCCGGCGGTCATGGGTTTGATGAGGTTCATGGCGTCGCCGGTGCGTCAGAACTTGCAGGAGCAGCCGACATGCGTCACCGACGTATCGATCGAGTCCACGGCGGTGGAGACCTTGCTGACTCTGACGCCTGTCATGCCCATCTGGACGCCGGCCGCCAGACCGCTCACGCCTACGACGCCAAACGTCGATCCGATGGCCGTCAATTGCTGGCCGACCACGAATTCCTGGACGATGGCGCCGATGAGCTGGTTCGTGTTCAGCAGTTCCTGGGATCCGATGGTGCCGATCAGGTTGTTGCCGAACACGATCGTCGATGACGTGCCGGCGACCACCGTCAGCGCGTTTCCGTTGATCTCGCCGACCTGGTTGCCGTTGATCTGCGAGATCGAATTGCCGTTGACCTGAGTGATCGAGTTGCCGTTGATGGTCGTGGTCGAGTTGCCGTCGATCGTCGTGGTCTTGTCGCCGCCGACGGTGTGCGTCGCATTGTTCTCGACGGCGATGTCGAGATTGCGCTCGGCGTGCAGCAGCACCTGCTCGGCGCCGGCCTTGTCCTCGAAGCGCAGCATGTTGGCGTTGGCCGTGGTGCCGCCGGGCGTGCGCGTGACGATGCCGCTTTGCGTGGCTGCGCCCGGCAAGCTGAACGGCGGCATCTGCTCGGCGTTGTAGATGCGACCTGTGACGAGCGGGCGGTCGAGCTCGCCGTTGAGGAAGTCGACGACGACTTCCTGGCCGATGCGCGGCACCTGCAGGGCACCGAACTCGGTGCCGGCCCAGGCGCTCGATACGCGCACCCAGCACGAGCTGTTCTCGTCGCCCTGGCCATAGCGGTCCCAGCGGAACTGCAGCTTCACGCGGCCGTACTCGTCGGTCCAGATCGTCTCGCCGGCAGGACCGACCACGATGGCGGTCTGCGGGCCGGTGGCTCTCGGCACGGGCGTGACGCTCGGCGCGCGCCAGGGCAGCGAGCTGGGCTGCACGACGAAGTCGAAGTCGTAGTGCGCCTCGCTGCTGCCGCTGGCATAGCCGCCTTCCTGGAGCCGGTACGTGACCGCGACGATCAGGTTCGCGACGTTGTCGGCGCTGCGCGGGCAGCCTTCGAGCGTGACGATGTAGCCCGGCGCCATGGTGCGCGCATGGGTGCTGCCGCGGCTCTGGGCGTGGCCAGCCTGCTCCTCTTCGAGCCGGACGGTGGCGTAGCGCTCGCCCTCGTCGGCGTTGATGTAGCCGGCCTGCCAGTCGTATTTCGCGTAGCCGGCGTGATCGTTGCCGAGCGGGTTGGCGCGGCGCTGCGAGACATCGGCGCGTGGCTTGCGGAAGTCGTGGTCGTTCACGGCAAAGATGCCGGAGCGCAGCTCGACGGCGGGTCGCCAGTCCTGCACGCCGACTTCGTCCGGGCGCACGAGGTGGTCGGAGGCGAGCCAGGGCAGCGTGGGGTAGAGGGCGAGCGGATCGTGCGAGGCGATGTCGTCGATGAGCACGAGCACCTGCTGGTCGGCCTCGTGGCGGAAGTAGTAGTAGATGCCCTCGCGCTCCATCATGCGGCTGATGAACGCGAAGTCGCTTTCCTGGTACTGCACACAGTAGTCCCAGGTGCGGTAGCGTGCGGCGAGGCGCGTCTCGACGGCGAAGCCGTAGGTCTGCAGGACCTGGCGCACGATGTCGGGGGCGGCCAGGTTCTGGAAGATGCGGCAGTCGACGGTCCGGGTGAGATACCAGAGCCAGGGGCGCAGGGTGAGGGCGTAGACGTAGCTGCGCGAGGTATCGGATTCACGGCCGGCAAACTCGCAGCGCACGATGTGCCCGCCGAGGTAGCGCGGGGGGCCGGCCGGCGTGGCGATGCTCAGATTGAGCGGCTTGCCGGTCAGCGCGTTCAGATCGAGGTCGGCGCTGGGGCTGACCATTTGTACATCGAAGGTGTAAAGGGTCGAGAGCCTCTCGGTGCCTTTGAGCGAGCGAAAGCTCAGTGTCTCGAAGCCGGGCGGCAAGGTCGCGGTAACGTTGTGCATCATGTCAGC
>NZ_SMRP01000073.1 GCF_004353915.1 Paraburkholderia silviterrae
CCTGCTGCTGACGACGGACGCAGCGGTTGCTGAACTGCCGAAGGAAGATGCCCCGATGGCCGGCGGCATGCCCGGCGGCATGGGCGGCATGGGCATGGACATGTAATTGCGATCCGGAGCTGGCGCTTCGGCTGTCGACCAGAGTTAGCGCTTCAGCGCTTACTTTGGTCCCATGCAAAGCGCCTGCTCCGGTCCCATGCAACATGGTTGCACCCAAACAAAAAACCCGCAGCGATGCGGGTTTTTTGTTTGGCGCGCCCCGTTCATGGGGCAGAACCGCAGGCCTGTGCGGTGCCGTGCGTGAAAACCGGCGGAAAGCGCGTTGCGGGTCGCGCCTGGCCTAATGGGCATCCAGATTCTGCATGCGGCCAAAGCGCGAAAAGATGCGCCAGCAGCGCAGCGCCCGCCACACTTCGCTCGCGTTGGTTGCCCCTCGCAGCATGATCCGGATATAACCCTTATCGATGAATGCCCGCGCAAAGTGGCGGCGTGTCGCGCGGCATTGAATACGCTTTCTCAGCACATGCAGGAAATTGCCGCCTTCCCGATTGACTTGCCGCAGCAGGAGCTTGCGAAAGGGGCGATCCTCGCGCGGATCGCTGGCCGCGCTGACGAGTGTATCGATGACGCGCAAATAGCCGGTTGCCCGACGTGCGACCGAGGCTTCGGAAGGCGAGTTGATGATTGAGTTGGCATTGCGTCGATAGCCGTAGACCGGCTCCTTGACGAAACCCATGCGCTGGGCGTGCCGCGCGAACTGCAACGTCCAGATGATGTCCTCATGCACGATCCCTTCCTCGAAGCGCAGGCTGAATCGTTCGACGAAATCGCGTCGCATGCATTGCAGCCAGGCGCAGACGGCCCAGTCGTCATCCGGCCCGGTTCGCATCAACCACGTTCTGCCGTTGCAAACCTCGCCCCACGGTTGGTGTTCGTACATGGGCGACGGCTGTGCTGGCGCCGGCAGCGTATCGAATGCGAACCCGTTGCCGATGACGACTTCCAGATTGTTCTCGCGGCCTTGCGCGATCCATCTGCGCAGTGCGCCAGGCATAAGCCAGTCGTCCCCATCGGCAAACACGATCCATTCGCCGCGCGCGAGCGCAAGGCCAACGTTGCGCGATGCCGAGACGCCACGATTCTCCTGCACCACCACTTTTACGCGCCTGTCCTTTGCCGCCGTCGCTTCGAGGATCCTGAGGCTGCCGTCCGTGGCTCCGTCACAGACCGTGATGACTTCAATTTCGACACCTTGCTGCTCGAGTACCGAGGCGAGCAATGCTTCGAGCCACGGCTCGCAGTTGTACACGGGGACGATGACGCTCGCATCGATGCGACGCTCCATGTCGCCACCCGATGGCTTCGGCGCTTCTGCTTGCGCCGCTTGCACGCTCGTCATGGTCAGGCAACTCTGAAATTTGGACGCCCGAATGCTACCAGACGGCAGTAGGGCAGGCGGCAGGCACAACTGGCGGCGGATGCGACGCCAGCAGCCAGGCTGGCCGAAACCACAGCTGTGACCTTGGGGGCGGTATGCTTGCGCCGTGCCGCCTTCCCGGTTGGAGGGGCGGCGGTTGGGCAGTGCGCGGGTTATCGGGGCCGGTTTCAGGCGACGGGAAAACGTTCCCAAGGTGCGACTTCAAGTCACTCGGCCGTTGGCAGCCGTGCCCGGTGGAATTTCACGTCATCAACGAAAATTCAGGCGAATAACAGCGTGGCCGTTGTCTTGCCACCGCCGGCATGAAGTACGTCGCATCGGGCATGAACCCGATGGATCTGAAGCGCGGCATCGACAAGGCCGTCGCAGCAGCTATCGACGAGCTGCGCAAGGTCAGCAAGCCCTGCACGACCAACAGGGAAATCGCGCAAGTCGGCTCGATCTCGGCCAACAGCGACACGTCGATCGGCGACCGTATCGCTGAAGCGATGGACAAGGTTGGCAAGGAAGGCGTCATCACCGTCGAAGACGGCAAGTCGCTGCAAGACGAGCTCGAAGTCGTCGAAGGTATGCAGTTCGACCGCGGCTACCTGTCGCCCTACTTCATCAACAACCCGGACAAGCAAGTC
>NZ_SMRP01000074.1 GCF_004353915.1 Paraburkholderia silviterrae
TCGTCGTCCTGCAGCAGCGCGGCGTACCACTTCAGCGAGAAGCCCGACCAGACGGTCACGAGCTTCGATTCGTTGAACGAGTACACCACGAGGCTGATGATCGGGATGTAGAGGAACAGGAAGCCGAGCGTGAGGACGCCGGTGGAAAGGGTGCGGTTGGGCTTGATCATTTGCGGTCCTCCAGTTCCTTGACCTGGTTGTGCTGGAAGAGGGCCATCGGCACGAGCAGCAGCACCACCATCGCGACCGTCACGGCCGATGCCATCGGCCAGTCCATGTTGTTGAAGAACTCGTCCCACATCACGCGGCCGATCATGAGCGTGTCCGCGCCGCCGAGCAGTTCGGGAATCACGTACTCGCCCACCGCCGGGATGAACACCAGCAGGCTGCCGGCGATGATGCCGTTCTTCGAGAGCGGCAGCGTGATGCGCGTGAACGCGACCCAGGGCTTCGCGCCCAGGTCATAGGCGGCTTCGAGCAGCGTGAGGTCCATCTTCACGAGGTGCGCGTAGAGCGGCATCACCATGAAGGGCAGATACGAATAGACCATGCCGATATAGACGCCCGCATCGCTGTGATAGAGGCGCAGCGGCGAGTGGATCAGGCCGATGGCGATGAGCGCGTGATTGAGCAGGCCGTCGTCCTTCAGGATACCGATCCATGCATAGACGCGGATCAGGAACGAAGTCCAGAACGGCAGCATCACGCCCATCATGAGCAGGTTGCGCGTGGCCGGGTTCGAGCGCGCGATGTAGTAGGCGATGGGATAGCCGATCAGCAGACAGAAGAAGGTGGAGACCGCGGCCATCTTCAGCGAGCTGATATAGGTGGCGACGTAGAGGCTGTCCTGCAGCAGGAACACGTAGTGGCCGAGCTGCAGCGCGAAGTGCATCACGCCGTCCTTCATCTCGACCAGGTTCGAGTAGGGCGGCACGGCCATCATCTGGTCGGCGAAGCTGATCTTGAGCACGAGCACGAACGGCACGGCAAAGAACAGCGTGAGCCACAGGAACGGCACACCGATGACGGTGGTGCGGCCCGAGGGCACGAAGCGCGAGAGGAAGCGCGCGAGCGCGCCGCGCGCGGCGCGGCCGCCGGAGGCGGCGGTAGTGGAAGGCAAAGAGGCACTCATGTCGGCATCTCCCTTATTGCGTGAGCACGACGCCGCTGGCGGGCGACCACGAGACATAGACATCGTCGTTCCAGGCCGGCGCGCCCTCGTTCATGAGGTGCGAGCTGGAGAGGTTCGACACGACCACCTTGCCGCCGGGCAGGCGCACGTGATAGAGCGAGTAGCTGCCCATGTAGGCGACGTCCTTGACCACGCCGCGCGCCCAGTTGTGCGGCGTGGACGGCTTCTCGCGCGTGACGCGCACGCGCTCGGGGCGCACCGAGATGCCCACCGGCATGCCGAGCGGCCCGGTGATGCCGTGGCTTACGTACATGCGCGCTTCGAGGTCCTCACTTTCGACGTAGATGTGATCGGGCTCGTCTTCGACGACCTTGCCTTCGAAGAGATTGGTCGAGCCGATGAACTCGGCTGAGAAGCGGCTGTTGGGGAATTCGTAGACGTCGTTGGGCGAGCCGATCTGCACGATGCGGCCTTCGCTCATGACGGCGAGGCGGTTGGCCATGGTCATGGCCTCTTCCTGATCGTGCGTGACCATCACACAGGTGACATCGACTTTCTCGATGATGTTCACGAGTTCGAGCTGGGTCTTCTGGCGGATCTTCTTGTCGAG
>NZ_SMRP01000075.1 GCF_004353915.1 Paraburkholderia silviterrae
CAAACCCGATTGGGGCAGAAAGGGCGGGCTGATAATCATGGCGTCCTAGTGCGTATGGGAGTACAGGTCGTCAAGATGGAGTATTGCCAAAATCATCAAAGCCTTGATAATTCTCATAGATCACTCCGGCTTAAGCATTCCACAGCGAGCCACCCGCTACTTCGCCGCAGAGTTTGGGTTCGTGACCCTTGCGGATAGGAGATTTCATTTACCCTTCGATGAGTCTTCTTTTTCATCATGGTTGGTTGACTTCCCGTTGCAGTTGAATTTATCCGAAGTAGACAACGGGTCACAAAAAATCCCTCTGCGACCATCATAAAATAGATCGAATTCCATAGAATTTATTGGACTATCGCTCGATTGCCGGATTTTTCCGACAAATTTGACGCCAAATCTCCCCCCATCACTAATCTGACCAGATGGACTAGAAAACCAACAGAAAGGCTCCCCATTCACGTATTCAAATCCAGAGCCTCCAATCTTTTCATAGATAGCACACCCAGCCGATACACCAATACCCTCTCGAACCGCAGCGATCACGCCCACACCCGACGGACCATCCCATGTAAATAGCTCCATCACCTTGTTATTCTTCAAATCAAAACCCGGTGATTTCTTTAAATCACTTTCAATCTGCTTCAGAGTATCGACACCTATCTTTCCATTTCGCTCAAACTTCATGCTGCGCGGCCTGGAAGTCACCAAATCTTTCGCATCTGAGAATACCGGCAAGAAAATCGCCAAGCCGATGCCAATAAATAATACCGCGCAGACATTTCTCAGCATGACAGCCGCCCCATGAAATTAAACTATTCAGCCTCGGAAAAATCGACCTTGATCGTTCCAACGGGCGTATTGATTACTTGCTCCAACACTCTATCTATTGAGTCGAGTAACAACCGAGCAGCAAACGCAGAATACGCTTGCCGTTCAATTCGACCGTTACCTCCGCCATTTACGCCGCGACTAACATCTTGGACAGCCTGATAGCTCCATGGCAGGTCAGCCTTTCTACTGATATTGATACCCACCTGAAACGGCCGTGATACCCAATAAAATCCCGCTGAGTTGCACGCGTGATAGAAATCATCAGCAACGATATTGGGATCAAAGCGCGGCGACCATTTTATTCGAGCCCCATTGTCAGATGGATTGATTGTCCAATGTAGAGACGTAGCAGTAATACGGGGGTGGTTCGGTGTTAACCGGTCAGAATACGAGCCACTATGGTCTGGCAATGCTACGCGTCCACAGAAATTTCCGTAACTTTGGTAGTTCGATGCCCACGTCAACTGCATCGCTCCTCGCCCATAGAAGGCACCATAATATTCTGTCGCGGGATTCCCGGAGTTATATTGCCCATACCCCCACTCATGCATAATTGGATGATTTGCCAAATTTCTCCACTGAGCCGTTTCCCAGTTTATTTGAGCCAAGAATAACGCACGCCTGTGTGAGGGGCTCAATCCGTACTTTATGATTGCGCGATTTAGTTGCACAACATACGGTTGCTGCGCTTGCCCGACGGCTTGCCTAGTCATCGTATAGACGGGACCAGTCTTTACGGCGGCATAGATCTGGCCAACCCTTGCATAGAACGGAAACTTAGGCATCGCCTTTGCTAGTTCCGAGGCATTCAGCCACCCGCATTTCCTGAAATGCCGGATAAACGCGAGCGGATGGAAAAACCACAGCTTCTGCCCGGCCGGC
>NZ_SMRP01000076.1 GCF_004353915.1 Paraburkholderia silviterrae
CCGGCCCAGTGTGAAGAAGGCCTTATCCCAGGGGACGGAAAGTACCGTTCCATCCAGCCGAAACACATGCACCATCCGCAGATCACGTTGCAGGCGAATCGGATAGTGAGTCAGGCGAAAACACTCCTTGGAAATGAGCCAGACGAGAACAGCAATCAACGCAATGTCCATTAGCAACGGCACGCCACCGAAAACCATATTGGCCGCTCGATCGTCCGTATAGCCCATCACTCCCTGGACGAAGAAAAGATTGACGCCGATCCACGACATACCCAGACAGATGACAAGCAGGGCGCCTGTCACAAACGTCAGCGCCCCTTTCCAGCCGTAATACTTATCCACAACTTCCAGGTAGCGGCTATTCATTCTGATCGTCGCACTGAAGTAATTCGGTGAAACCTCCAGCCGCTTGGCGGGATCGAGCCGGTGCCGGCGCTCTTCTTCCGTAAGCGGACGATTGACCTTGTACTTTTTGATAAGACCGGTGTATTCCATCGTTCAGCCTTGGGTGTCAGCCCGCTCTGCTCGCACCACTCCGCAGCCGAAGCTGGAAGCCCAGGCCACCGCCCGGCATCTCACATCACCTTCCAGAGTTTCTCAGGATTCGAGCTGGCATCTTTTGCAAACGGATCGCCGGCGTCGACTACGCAAGCCTCTTCGATATGCTTCGGCCAAACCGGGATCTTGCAGGTTCGCATCGCAAACCATCGGCCGATCGAGAACAGCAAAAAAGCCGGCGCCAAAATTAATTGCGCAGAGGTCTGACCCGGCAGATTCAACGCGAGCCGCAACAGGCCGAAGCCCCAGGTTTCACGCCGATCGGCAATCGGTAGATACGCAAGCGTATCAGGCGCGATCGCCTCCGGGCCTTCCTCCATATACCGCCGGACATATTCCCAATACCGCTGAACCTCTGCAATATCCGGCCAGGCCAGCGCGAAACAAAACGTCTCGACGACAGTCACGCCATCGTCGTCGAGCACATGTCCGCGCACATCCCATGTTTGAATGCCGAAGGGTCGATTGCCACGGCCCAGCGTGAAGAACACCTTGTCCCACGAGACCGAGAATACCGTTCCATCCAGCCGGAACACATGCACCATCCTCAGATCCCGTTGCAGGCGAATCGGATAATGTGTCAAGCGGAAGCACTCCCTGAAAATCAGCCAAAGGAGAGCGATGATCATAGCGATGCCCATCAGCAATGGCACGCCGCCGAAAACCAGATTGGCCGCTCGGTCGTCGGCACTGCCCATTAATCCATCGACGAAGAAAATACTGGCAGCGACCCACGTGATAACCAAGCAGATGAGCGTCAGGACCGTCATCACGAACGTCAACGCGCCTTTCCAGCCGTAATACTTGTCCGCGACTTCCAGGTAGCGGCTATTCATTCTGATCGTCGAACTGAAATAGTTCGGCGAAACGTCGAATCGTTTGGCGGGATCGAGCCGGTTCCGGCGCTCTTCTTCCGTAAGCGGACGATTGACCTTGTATTGGTTGATAAGACCAGTGTATTCCATTGTTCAGCCCTGGTGTCAGCCCGTTCTGCCCGACCTATTCCGCAACCGAAACTGAATGCCCCAGCCGCCGCCCGGCATCTCACATTACCCTCCAGAGTTTCTTAGGATTCGAACTGGCGTCCTTTGCAAACGGATCGCCAGCATCGATTGCGCAAGCCTCTTCGATATGCTTCGGCCATACCG
>NZ_SMRP01000077.1 GCF_004353915.1 Paraburkholderia silviterrae
GGCCGGGCAGAAGCTGTGGTTTTTCCATCCGCTCGCGTTTATCCGGCATTTCAGGAAGTGCGGGTGGCTGAGCAAGGACGAGTTATCGCAAATTTATCCCGATTTGAAATATAGCGCGGTAGGGAAAATCGGCGAGGA
The DNA here is from genome assembly GCF_004353915.1 of Paraburkholderia silviterrae. Lineage (GTDB taxonomy): Bacteria > Pseudomonadota > Gammaproteobacteria > Burkholderiales > Burkholderiaceae > Paraburkholderia > Paraburkholderia silviterrae. Next base: position 139 of record NZ_SMRP01000077.1, read on the forward strand.
ATATCGAGAAAAATATCGGGTTGCCATCAATCAGGTTTTTAGGAAGTATGGTATTGGTAACAACAATCGAGGCTCTCATTTTTTTGGGCAAATTGCAGTTGAGTCGTACTATATGATGGTGGTTCGCGAAAGCTCTGTGGCTATCGCGACTGCGATTACAACTAATCACGTTTCAATTATGCCTGAGTTGAATGGTTACCTGCGCTCGCCGCCTGCCGCGGTTACTTATTTCAATCGTTATGAGAATAATAGTGGATTGGGTAACACGGATGCTGGCGACGGGATTAAATTTCGCGGAAGGGGATTTAAGCAGCTTACCGGGAGATTTAACTATTCAGAATATTGGGTTTTTAGAGGTTGGCTTGATAGCAGTTCATATGACCATGCGTGGTTCAATAGTCATAACCACCACCACGGAACTGGTCCAATTATAGACGACCCTGAATTCGCGGGGAATGACGCCTATTCCTGTGTTGATACAGCGGGGTTTTTCTGTGTCCGTTATTTAGTTGAAAAGGCAGCAGACATTGGAGTTTCGGAGACGGCATCGCGAGCGGTAACTAGAATCGTCAATAGATGGGATGCAGCTAGCCCCCCGTTGCGGTGGGCTGAAACTCGTAGTGCGCATCGAGTACTGGGAGATCAATCGTGAAAAGATACTTTTTTCTATTTTTGCTAGTGATTTTCTTGGGCGATGCTTGTGCACAAGTTGTTAGTTCTTGCGACGGAAACTATTCGGCGAAGGTTGTTGGTCGAGGCTCAATACTTGTTAAGCACGCTGGGAAAAAGATAGGTTTGATTCGGGCTGAGCATGGTATCGCGGGAGGGACGTTTGATTCGAAGGGGACTTTGCTCGTTGTTTACGGCCTCCCGAATAAAATAGATCCTCGGAGTCCTCAGGCTGAATATTTAACGGTTTATCTAACGAGGCCAAGATTGCATGAAATTATGAAGAGAAAATACGGAGGGGGGGTGTACGAAGTTGCCATTGGAACTGATCCGGATCTGGTGTTTGTTTCGAGTCGATTTGGTTTTGAAATTGTCAACGTAAGAGCCATGAGGATTAAATCCTTTGATTCACTATCAGAGCCGCGGTTTTCAAGGCAACAGTGTAAAAGTAGCTAACTAATTTTGTGGCAACTATGAAATTTCCTCTCCGCAAGGGTGACGAGCTCTAACACGGTGGCGAAGTAACGGGCGGCTCGTCGTCTTGATTTCACCCGTTCTGCTAAAGAGATTATTTCGTGAGAGATTGGGAATGCCTAAAATCGAATGGGGTTTGATTGTGCTGGCATCAGTCTTTTTCGCGGGGACCGCTCACGCAGATGATACTTATGAGGTAGCTGGTTCCTCAATTACAATCGACAGTTCTAGAAGGTGCTTGCTTGACAAGCCTCCGCTTTATGCAATCGAGAGTTTCGATAAGTCAGCGGTAATGGTCTCAGAAACTGGCTATATCCCAAAACAGAATCTAACCACTTGTCAAGTTGGGCGGGTAGTGCACGTCCTCTCGATCCCGTCAAATGTGGGGGTGCTATCCGACATAAATATCTCAAAGGATA
>NZ_SMRP01000079.1:0-675 GCF_004353915.1 Paraburkholderia silviterrae
TGACATCGCGATTTGCCCAAATGGGCGCTCGCATTGCCAGTTGGCCGGTTGAGTTGTCCACTCTGCGCGGTGGAGATGATTTCCCGGTGACATCAGTTGCGACGCTGATGTGCCGCTGTATCTGGTGCCATCAAGAAGGATCTCGACAGGCGTCAGGGACTCGTAATCGGGCGCTATCATGCCAGGAAGGTGCTCCGCAACGTGTCGACCGTAGCCAGGCACCGCAATGCCGTCAACTGCCGGCTCAGGCGCGCTCATCCGGGTTACATTGGTGGGAACTGAAATGAGGGCGGCGGGGGCAAAGCGAATACCGTGACGACGCGTAACGTCCGCCGTCGTGAAAACTAACCGGAAGCGCGAATGAGCCACGGGGATCTGAATCAACTCGCACTACCTGAGCCGTCGGCCGTGGCAGCCTTTGGGACGTTGGCAGAGCCGCTCGTCGCCGAAGCGCTGGCGCAGGCAGACGCGATTGTCCGCGCCCCCTCTGCCGAAGGGCTCCATCAGCTGCGTGTTGCCCTGCGCCGGTTAAGATCGCTATGGTGGTCATATCGGCCGCTATTGGATGCCGGTGAGAATTCCCGGCAGCGTGAACTCTTCAAGTCTCTTGCCGATACCGCCGGAAAGGCGCGCGACTACGACATCCTGATCGAGCTCCTCCAGCTGCAACGCGAA
>NZ_SMRP01000079.1:885-1316 GCF_004353915.1 Paraburkholderia silviterrae
CTCCCTCAAGGCATTTGCGGACGCCAGGGTGACGGATTCCGAAAAGCAGTTACGCAAGCGGATGCGGCACGCCGCAAAGGCGAGAAAACCAGATGTTGCGGCTTTTCATGGCGTGCGTAAAGCCGGGAAGAAAGTCCGATACCTTCTGGAGTTGTTCGGCCCGGTGCTGTCCGGACGCCATCAGAAAACGCTGGATCGTCTCAAGAAAATCCAGAAGCGATTCGGCGAATTGAATGACGTGGTCGCAAAACGGGAAACGCAACTCGTGCGGGCGGTTCGGCTGCCGGATCGGCGGCACCGACTGCAGGTACGCGTAGATCGCGTCGAAATCGGCGCGCGTGACTTTCGTGTATGACGCGAATGGCATCGCTGGGTACAGCAACGAGCCATCGCGCGACTTGCCTTCGTGCAGCATCCGGTAGAACTCGCCG
>NZ_SMRP01000079.1:1326-1591 GCF_004353915.1 Paraburkholderia silviterrae
GCCGATGCCGGTCTCCTTGTCGGACGAGATGTTGGGCGTGTAGAGCGCGCCGAAGGCGTCTGCATCGGCCGTCCGCCGCCGAACAGCTACGCAGGAATTGCAACCATCGCTATCCAAAACTGCAAGACGCGTTCATTTCCAGCTCCCGAGGCGTCAGCTTCACTCTGTCGCGTGCATAGCCGATCATGAATACGCTGCCTGACGGGTGTTGGAGGGGCTATGGCTGGCCCAGCGCGACATTGAGCCAATGCACCATTGCAGTGGC
>NZ_SMRP01000008.1:0-139501 GCF_004353915.1 Paraburkholderia silviterrae
CCACGGCGACAAGGCGACGACGCTCACCGTGAGCCACCTCGCGCCGACCATCCCCGAGACCGTGTACTTCGTCTATCAGATGACGTTCGCGATCATCACGCCGGCGCTCATTACCGGCGCGTTCGCCGACCGCATGAAGTTCTCGGCGATGCTCGTGTTCATGTCGTTGTGGTCGATCATCGTCTACTCGCCGATCGCGCACATGGTGTGGGAGCCGACCGGCTGGCTCGCGAGCGCAGGCATCCTCGACTTCGCGGGCGGCACGGTGGTGCACATCAACGCCGGCATCGCGGGTCTCGTGTGCTGTCTCGTGCTCGGCAAGCGCGTGGGCTATGGCCGTGAAGCCATGGCGCCGCACAACCTCGTGCTCACGCTGATCGGCGCGGCCATGCTGTGGGTGGGCTGGTTCGGCTTCAACGCGGGTTCGGCAGTCGCGGCAGACGGCCGTGCCGGCTTCGCGATGCTCACGACGCAAGTGGCCACCGCGTGCGCTGCGCTCGGCTGGATGTTCGCGGAGTGGATCGCCAAGGGCAAGCCTTCGGTGCTCGGCATCGCCTCGGGCGCCGTGGCGGGTCTCGTGGCCGTGACGCCGGCATCGGGTTTCGTCGGCGTGATGGGCGCGATCGTGATCGGCGTGGTTGCGGGCGTGGTCTGCTTCTGGTCGGCCACCTGGCTCAAGCACAAGTTCAACTACGACGACTCGCTCGACGCGTTCGGCGTGCACGGCATCGGCGGCATCATCGGCGCGCTCCTGACCGGCGTGTTCGCTGTGAAGGACATCGGCGGCGCGGACGGCAGCCTCATCCTCCAGGCCAAGGGCGTGCTCACGACCCTCGTCTACAGCGGCGTGGTGAGCTTCATCCTGCTCAAGGTGATCGACATGGTGATGGGCCTGCGTGTCTCCGAGGAGGAAGAGCGCGAAGGCCTCGACGTGGTGCTGCACGGCGAGCGCGTGGAGTAATAAGCGTGACGCGCGCTGCGGCGCGCGGTTCACAGTGTGCTTCGAAGCGCATTGTGCAGGTTTGCAGCCAGTTTGAAGTGGCAAGCAGTAACGAGTAGCACGGAGTACAGCGACTTGGGCCCGCCTTTATGGCGGGCCCTTTCTTTTTCCGGGCACTGGCGCCGGGCTTGCGGGAATAAGCCCGATTTCGTCTGCGTTAGCTTCAGTGTCCCTTCTTTTCGTGTGTCTCCATTGCGCGGGACCACGCGCGCGGTCCAGAATGGATATTCGATATGGATCGTACGGGACGCCCCGGTCAGGGACGCCAGGCTGGGGAGCCGTAGCCGGGGCCGGTGGGACGTCGAGTAACCCTATGGTCCGTAAGGGAAAAGCCGGCTTGCAACCGCTGCAATCGTCCCCAGATAAGCTCCCGGTTTTCCCTACCTCAATCAGCTTTTGTCTGCGAGTATTACCTTATGGTCCCGCATCTGGTTACGGCGTTGAACGGTCCGCTCCTCGAGCTCGAGCAGCGCATCCTTGACGCGACGCCGTCCATCGAGCGCTGGTTCCGCCTCGAATGGCAGGAGCACACGCCGCCGTTCTACTGTTCTGTGGACCTGCGCAACGCCGGCTTCAAGCTCGCGCCGGTCGACACCAATCTCTTTCCCGGCGCCTTCAACTGCCTGCCGCAGGAAGTGCTGCCGCTCGCCGTGCAGGCCGCCATGGCGGCCATCGAAAAGATCTGCCCGGACGCCAAGAACCTGCTCGTGATTCCCGAGATGCACACGCGCAACGCGTTCTATCTGGAGAATGTCGCGCGGCTCGCCACGATCATGCGCCAGGCCGGCCTGAATGTGCGCTTCGGCACGCTCGACGACACCATCGCCGGGCCGGTCACGATCTCGCTGGCGGATGGCCAGAAGATCGTGCTCGAGCCGCTCGAGCGCTCGCAGCGGCGCCTGGGTCTCAAGAACTTCGACCCGTGCTCGATCCTGCTGAACAACGACCTCTCGGGCGGCATTCCGCCGGTGCTCGAGAACCTGCACGAGCAATACCTGCTGCCGCCGCTGCACGCGGGCTGGGCGGTGCGCCGCAAGTCCACGCACTTCTCCTGCTATGACGACGTGGCAAAGAAGTTCGCGAAGATGGTCGGCGTCGATCCGTGGATGATCAATCCGTACTTCGCACACGTGGAGGGCGTCGACTTCGAGGCGCGCACGGGCGAGGAGAAACTCGCCGCCGCCATCGACGCGGTGCTCAAGAAGATCGCGAAGAAGTATCGCGAGTACGGCATCACCGAAAAGCCCTACGTGGTCATCAAGTCCGACGCCGGCACGGACGGCCGTGGCGTGATGACGGTGCACGACGCCTCCGAAGTCGCCGCGCTCACGAAGCGCGAACGTGCGAAGATGTCGGCCACGAAGGACGGGCTGGAGATGCGCGACGTGATCGTGCAGGAGGGCGTCTACACGTTCGAGCATATCGGCGACGAAGTGGCCGAGCCGGTCGTCTACATGATCGACCGCTACGTGGTGGGCGGCTTCTACCGCGCGCACGGCAGCCGCGAGCGCGACCAGAACCTGAACGCGCCGGGCATGCACTACGTGCCGCTCGGCTTCGAGCACACGGCGCTGCCGGACACGCGCGCGAAGCCAGGCGCCGCGCCGCCCAACCGCTTCTACATGTACGGCGTGGTCGCGCGTCTCGGGCTGCTGGCGGCGTCGGTCGAGCTGGAGAAGACCGACCCCGAGGCGATCCAGGTGTAAGCCGCGCGCGCACCGCTTTTCGCACAATTCAACGCAGCGCCCGCCCCGAGCGGGCGTTGCCGTCATAACACCAGGCATCCAGCAGGGACAAGGCAGGGACGATATGGACATTCTCTTCATCGCCGATCCGCTCGAGCGGTTCAAGATCTACAAGGACTCGACCTACGCGATGATGGCCGAGGCCGCGAAGCGCGGCCACACGCTGTTCGCGTGCGAGCCGCAGCATCTGGCCTGGGTGAGCCGGCGCGTCGAGGCCGACGTGCGGCGCTTCGAGATCGTCGGCGACACGGCGGACCTGCATCGCGAGACCTGGTTCAAGGCCACGCCCGACGCACGCGAGCTCACCGGCTTCGACGCGGTCATCATGCGCAAGGACCCGCCGTTCGACATGGAGTACGTCACCTCCACGTGGCTGCTCGAAATCGCCGAGCGCGCGGGCGCGAAGATCTTCAACAAGCCCCAGTCGATTCGCGATCACTCGGAAAAGCTCGCCATCGGCGAATTTCCGCAGTTCGTCGCGCCCACGCTCGTCACGCGCAGCGCGGCGCGCCTGCGCAAGTTCCACGAAGAGCACAAGGACGTGATCCTCAAGCCGCTCGACGGCATGGGCGGCATGGGCGTGTTCCGCGTGAAGGCGGACGGCATGAACCTCGGCTCGATCATCGAGATGCTGAGCCACGACGGCGCGCGCAGCGTGATGGCGCAGAAGTTCATCCCCGAGATCAAGGAGGGCGACAAGCGCATCTTGCTGATCGGCGGCGAGCCGGTGCCGTATTCGCTCGCGCGCATTCCGCAGGGCAACGAGGTGCGCGGCAACCTGGCGGCGGGCGGGCTGGGCGTCGCGCAGCCGCTCACCGCGCGTGACCTGGAGATCGCGAGAGCCCTCGGGCCGACGCTCGCGGCACGCGGCCTGCTGCTCGTGGGGCTCGATGCGATCGGCGACTGGCTCACCGAGGTCAACGTCACGAGCCCGACGTGCTTTCGCGAGATCATGGAGCAGACCGGCTTCGACGTGGCGGCGATGTTCGTCGACGCGCTGGAGCGCGCGGCGGCCTGAGCGCCGCGGGGTGGAGGGTGGGCTCGAATCACGCCTTGCCACACTTGATTCGAGCCGCTGCGGCGGCATTTAGCCGATGTGAAGGCGCAAATCCAGTGAGCAAATTCGCATGGTCTGCGCGAAAATGACCCTGCTACAATGCCGCGAGCCCGCGTTCCGGGCTGGCTGTCCGGCTTGCCGGAATGGCCGCGCGGCGCGTGTTCCGACCCTGCTGGCCCACGGCTGGCCGCAGGCTCGGCGCTGCCGGACGCGATCGATGGGTTCGGCACCGGCCGGGAAGGTCCCGGCATCAACTGAAGCCGCTATTTGCAGTCAGGCTGAAATGAAACTACCCCCACACGCCCTTTGGTCGCTGCGCCCCGAGCGGGTGTCGGCACTCCTGGGACGGCCCGGCGAGTACTGACATGGCAGGAATTCTGATCATCGCCCACGCACCGCTCGCCACCGCGCTGCGCGAGTGCATCGCCCATATCTACGGCGGCTGCCCTGCGCGCATCGGCGCGCTCGACGTGCTGCCCGATAGCGATCCCGTCGAAGTGGTTAACCAGGCCACGGCCGAAATCGAGCGTCTGCGCGAGGAGAACGGCGCGCTCGTGCTCACCGACATGTTCGGCGCCACGCCTTCGAATATCGCCGCCCGGCTCGCTACCGTGCCGCAGGTGCGCGTGCTGGCGGGCGTCAATCTGCCGATGCTCGTGCGCGCAGTCTGCTACCGCACGACGCCGCTCGACGTGTTGGTGGAAAAGGCGCTCGCAGGCGCGAGCAAGGGCGTTCAGGCGATCGGGCCGAGCACGCCGGCACCCGCCGAATGCGCTTGCGCGCCCACGCCGTGCGCCGAGGCGGCCGCCGATGCCGTGGCCAAGGCCGCAGCAGGCGCGGCGGGCGGGGTGGAGAGCGGCCAGGCCGCGGCCCTGCCGCTTGGCGCACTCAAGCCCGCTGGCGCGGCCTGAGTGGGCACTGAGCGGTCGCTGAGTGGGCCAAGCCGACGCATTGGCGGAGCGCGGCGATTTCACCGCCCGCGGATGCGCACAACGCCCTCGTACCGTAAAACGAACCGTTTGTATCACCGGCATCATCAACGCATCGACGCGGATGGACACGCAGCGCGCGTGTCCCGCGCGCGCGACGCACAATCACTGAGCATCACATCAACACACTGCGCCTGGATCGACGAACTATGCTGCAACAAGAAACGACCATCGTGAACAAACTCGGCCTGCATGCGCGTGCGTCGGCGAAGCTGACGCAGCTGGCGGGCAACTATCAGTCGGAAATCTGGATGAGCCGCAATGGTCGCCGGATCAACGCCAAGAGCATCATGGGCGTGATGATGCTGGCGGCAGGCATCGGCAGCACGGTGCTGATCGAAACCGAAGGCCCGGACGAAGGCGACGCCATGAGCGCGCTGCTCAAGCTCATCGCCGACAAGTTCGGCGAAGGCCAGTGAGCTTCGCGCTTCGGCGCGCGAGGCTCGCGCGGCGCTTGCCGCCGGCCTGACGCTTATTTGCCGTTACCGACGGCTGCCGCGGCATCGACTGCCGCGCCCGAACTCCATGACGCCGCGCTCGCCCGCGGCGTTTTCATTGCTGGATGCCGGGCGCGAGGCGTAAGGCGCAGTGCGGCGGCGCGAAAGCTCGCAATCCCTTATGGCAAGGGCCATCGGGCAACTATGGAGCAACCTCGGAGCAACTTCGCAGCGCTGCGGAATTTATAATGAAGCCCGGGGTCTGAGAGAGCGCATTGCAGCGGTTTGCCGCGGCATCACATAACCAGAGGAGGTGCGCGTGCCGTTCACGCTGCATGGAATTCCCGTATCACGCGGTATTGCCATCGGGCGAGCGTATCTGATCGCCCCGGCTGCGCTCGACGTCGACCATTATTTGATCGAGCCGCCGCAGATCGAAGGCGAAATCGAGCGCTTTCGCGCCGGGCTTGCGCTCGTCGAGCAGGAGCTCGATACGCTGCGCGCCGACCTCGCCGCCGACGCGCCCACCGAAATGGGCGCCTTTATCGACGTGCACCTCATGATCCTGAAAGACGTCATGCTCGTTCAGGAGACCATCGACCTCATCCGCACGCGCCGCTTTAACGTGGAATGGGCGCTCACCGAGCAGCTCGAGCGCCTCACGCGCCACTTCGACGACATCGAGGACGCCTACCTGCGCGAGCGCAAGGCCGACATCGAGCAAGTGGTCGAGCGCGTGCTGAAGGCGCTCGTGGGCGCCTCGCCTGCGACGCTGCACGGCGGCTGCGACGAGATGATCGTGGTCGCGCACGACATCGCGCCCGCCGACATGCTGCAGTTCAAGGGGCAGACGTTTCAGGGCTTCGTCACCGATCTGGGCGGGCGCACCTCGCACACGGCGATCGTCGCGCGCAGTCTCGGCATTCCGGCCGCCGTGGGCGTGCAGCAGGCGAGCGCGCTGATTCGCCAGGACGACCTCATCATCGTCGATGGCGACCACGGCGTCGTGATCGTCGACCCCGCGCCCATCGTGCTCGAGGAGTACACCTACCGCCAAAGCGAGATGGCGCTCGAGCGGCGCAAGCTGCAGCGCCTGAAGTTCTCGCCCACGCAAACATTGTGCGGTGCGAAGATCCAGCTCTACGCGAACATCGAGCTGCCCGAGGACGCCCAGGCGGCGCTCGACGCGGGCGCGACGGGCGTGGGCCTGTTTCGCACCGAGTTCCTGTTCATGAACCACAAGGACCAGTTGCCGGAGGAGGAAGAGCAGTTCGCCGCCTATCGCCGCGCAGCCGAGCTGATGAACGGGCTGCCCGTGACGATCCGCACGATCGACGTGGGCGCGGACAAGCCGCTCGACTCGATGAGCAGCGGCGACGGCTACGAAACCGCCGCCAACCCGGCGCTCGGCCTGCGCGCGATCCGCTGGAGTCTTTCCGAGCCGCAGATGTTCCTCACGCAGTTGCGCGCGATCCTGCGCGCGTCGGCGTTCGGCACGGTCAAGATCCTGATCCCGATGCTCGCGCACGCGCAGCAGATCGACCAGACGCTCGACCTGATTCGCGAAGCCAAGCGCCAGCTCGACGACGCGGGGCTCGCGTACGACCCGAACGTGCAGGTGGGCGCGATGATCGAGATCCCGGCGGCGGCGCTCGCGCTGCCGATGTTCCTGCGGCGCCTCGATTTCCTCTCGATCGGCACCAACGACCTGATCCAGTACACGCTCGCGATCGACCGCGCCGACAACGCCGTGGCCGATCTCTACGACCCGCTGCATCCGGCCGTGCTGCAGTTGATCTCGCATACGCTGCGCGAGGCGAAGCGCGTGGGCGTGCCGGTTTCGGTGTGCGGGGAGATGGCGGGCGATCCGCAGCTCACGCGCTTGCTGCTCGGCATGGGGCTCACCGAATTCTCGATGCATCCGAGCCAGTTGCTGGTGGTGAAGCAGGAGATCCTGCGCTCGCAACTCAAGGCGCTGGACAAGCCCGTGGCCGACGTGCTGGCCGCCTATGAGCCCGAGGAGCTGGAGGCGGCGCTCGGGCGGCTCGCGCACGCGTAGCGGGCTGTATCTAGCGTTTGCAAGCGCGGCAGGCGGCTTGCAACGATCGACAAGAAAAAGCCCCGGTGCGAACTGCACCGGGGCTTTTCACCATCTGGCGCCTGTAACGCGCTCAGGCGTGCCGCTCGCCGCAGACCGGGCAATCGGGCTGACGCGCCACGCGCATGGTGTTCCATTCCATGCGCAGCGAATCGAGCATCATCAGCCGGCCGACCAGCGGTGTGCCGATGCCGCCGATCACGCGCAGCGCCTCGGCGGCCTGCATCGCGCCGATGATGCCCACCGTGGGCGCGAAAACACCCATCGTCGCGCACGCCACTTCCTCGAAGGGCTGATCCTCGGGGAACACGCAGGCGTAGCAGGGCGAGGCCGCGTCGCGGAAATCGAAGGTGCTGATCTGCCCGTCGAAGCGCAGCGCCGCGCCCGAGACGAGTGGCACGCCGTGCCTCACGCACGCGCGGTTGATGGCGTGGCGCGTGGCGAAGTTGTCGGTGCAGTCGAGCACGACGCTTGCGCCCGGCACGTGTGCGTCGAGCCATGCATCGTCGATGCGAGCCTGCACGGCGTTGACCTTCACCTCGGGATTCAGGCGTGCGATCGCGGCGCGGCCCGACTCGACCTTCGCGTGACCCACCGACGCCGTCTCGTGCATGATCTGCCGCTGCAGGTTGGTGAGGTCGACGGTGTCGTTGTCCACGAGGGTGAGCGTGCCCACGCCCGAGGCCGCGAGATACATGGCCGCGGGCGAGCCGAGGCCGCCCGCGCCGATCACGAGCGCATGCGCGTCGAGAAAGCGCTGCTGCGCCTCAATGCCGATCTCGTCGACGAGGATATGGCGGGAATAGCGGAGGAGTTGGTCGTCGTTCATCGCGATGCCCACGGGGCTTGGGCGCTGCGATGGGCGTAAGAGCCGTGACGCGCGCCGTGAGTACAGAGTGCTTATTGTACTGGCGCGGGGAGCTTCGTTCTCGCGGCCCACGTTGGGCGGGCCGCGAGACGGGTGAGGGCGAGGCGGCTGACTGCAAACCGCGAGCAAGCGACGGGCAAGCTGCGCTCAGGCAGCTTGCCGGGTGCCCGCGTTACTTCGCCGGTGCGGAGGCCGCAGCGGGAGCGGAGGCCGCGGCGCCAGGCACCACCGAGGCCGACGGCTTCACGGCGATCGGCGCGGAAGCCGAGGTGGGCGGCTTCTGCTGCGCGAGACGGCGCTCCATCGGCGACTTCGATTCCGTCACCGGCTTGCCCTCGAGCTTGTTCAGCGCCTGCTGGAGCATGAAATCGTCCGGCGTGCCGAACTCGACGGGCTTGCGGTCGCGGTCCTTCTGGCGCTGCTCCGGCGTCTTCTTGTCGTTCTGCTCCTCGAGCTGGCGCAGCATGTCCATGCGCTCCTGCTCGCGCGCGTCCTGCTCCTTCTTCTCGTCCGGGTCCTGCGTGTTCGCGAGGTGGTTCTGGTAGTCCACTTCGCGCGTGACGAGTGCGTCGTCCGGATCGCCGTCGGCGTACTGGTCGACCGCAATGTCAGGACGGATGCCCTTGTTCTGGATCGAGCGGCCGCTCGGCGTGTAGTAATACGCCGTGGTCAGGCGCAGCGCCGTGTCGGCCGTCATCGGGCGCACGGTCTGCACCGAGCCCTTGCCGAAGGTCGTCTTGCCGACGATGAGCGCGCGCTTCTGGTCCTGCAGCGCGCCCGCCACAATTTCCGAGGCCGACGCCGAATAGGCGTTGGTCAGCACGATCATCGGCACGGTCTTGAACTCGGCCGCCTCGCCCTTGAGCGGGTCGCCGTCGAACGAAGGCAGGCGGTAGTTCTCATAGGTGTCGCGGTAGACCTGCTTGGAGTCCGGGATCTGGCCGTTCGTGGAGACCACGACCGAGTCCGGCGGCAGGAACGCGCCCGCCACGCCCACGGCGCTCTGCAAGAGCCCGCCGCCGTTGTTGCGCAGGTCGAGAATGAAGCCCTTGAGGTTCGGCTCCTGGCGTGCGATGTCCTGCAGCTTCGTGGCGAGGTCGGGGACCGTGCGCTCCTGGAAGCTCGTGATGCGCACGTACGCGTAGCCTGGCGCCAGGATCTTCGACTTCACGCTCTGCACCTTGATGATGGCGCGCGTGATGGTGAGCGGGAAGGTGCGGTCGTCGGTCTTGCGGAAGATCGTGAGCGTGACCTTCGTGCCCGGGTCGCCGCGCATCTGCTTGACGGCCTGGTCGAGCGTCATGCCGCGCACGGGCTTGTCGTTGATGCGCGTGATGAGGTCGCCCGGACGGATGCCGGCGCGAAACGCGGGCGTGTCCTCGATCGGCGAAATGACCTTGATCAAGCCGTCTTCCGACGAAATCTCGATGCCGAGCCCTGCGAAGCGGCCCTTGGTCTGCTCCTGGAGCTCTTGATAGTCGGTCTTGTCGAGATACGACGAGTGCGGGTCGAGGCTCGACACCATGCCCTTGATGGCGGCGGTGAGGAGCTTCTTGTCGTCGACCGGCGTGACGTACTCATGCTTGATCTGACCGAACACCTCGGCGAAGAGCCGGAGCTGGTCGAGCGGCAGCGGCTCGATCACGGTTTGCTGGGTTTGCTGCGCCGAGGCGGAAATCTGCAAGGTGGCAAATACGCCGGTCGCGAGGCCAGCTGCGATCAGGCCGATGTTTTTGAGGTTCTTTCGCATAGAGGTTGTTGCGTGCGGTCGAAAGGCGCGTTGCAGCGTCTAATGGAAAAGCGACGGACAAGTATAACTGCACACTTGGCCGCTCTGTGTATAAGGCGCGCTCGATCCCGGTGGAGGAAGCGCCCACGAGGGCAATTCGAGCGGGGAAGCGGGGACGAACGTTGCGGGTTCGACAGTCCGAACCCGCCTGGGTTCGCACGTTGTGTGCCGCAAAGCCTTGCTGGGCGCGGAGCTGGCGCGAAACTGGCGCTGCGCTGACCGCGGGTTGGCTGCGAGCTGATCGCGAACTGACCGCGAGCTGATCGATTTGTCAGCGAAGGTGGAGAAGTGGAAGGAGGGACACGCTATTAGCGCAATTGATGCGCGGATCACGCGCATCGTGCGCCTGATCCGCGACCTGAGCGCCGGCCCCGTGCGGCTGCTGGGGCTGGTGCTCAGGATGCAAAACGGGGATGGAAACGGGACGAGGAAGGGCTTAGCCCGCCTTCTTGCCCTGGTTCGCGACGGCGGCCTGCGCCTTCGCGATGGCATCGGCGTCGCCCAGATAGTAGTGCTTGAGGGGCTTGAGGTTCTCGTCGAGCTCGTAGACGAGCGGCACGCCGTTCGGGATGTTCAGGCCGACGATGTCCGAGTCCGAGATGTTGTCGAGATACTTCACGAGCGCGCGAATCGAGTTGCCGTGCGCGGCGATCACGATCTTCTTGCCCGACTTGATGGCCGGCGCGATCGACTCGTTCCACAGCGGCAGCACGCGCGCCACCGTGTCCTTCAGGCACTCGGTGAGCGGCAGCTCCTCGCGCGGGACCTTCGCGTAGCGCGGGTCGTCGTAGGCCGTGCGCGAGTCGGTGGCCTCGAGCGCGGGCGGCGGCGTGTCGTAGCTGCGGCGCCAGACCAGCACCTGCTCGTCGCCGTACTTCGCGGCGGTTTCCGCCTTGTTCAGGCCCGAGAGCGCACCGTAGTGACGCTCGTTCAGGCGCCACGAGTGGACCACGGGCAGGTACATCTGGTCCATCTGGTCCTGCACGTGCCAGAGCGTGCGGATCGCGCGCTTGAGCACCGACGTGTAGGCGATGTCGAACGAATAGCCGGACGCCTTGAGCAACTGGCCGGCCTGCTGGGCCTCGCGGTTGCCCTGCTCGGTCAGATCGACGTCGACCCAGCCGGTGAAGCGGTTTTCCTTGTTCCACGTCGATTCGCCGTGGCGGATGAGTACGAGTTTGAACATGAAGATGACGGTCGGTAGTGAAGGAAGCGGTAATCGGGGACGGGGTCCGTCTGGAATGCGGCCGCAGGCGCGCTGCTCATGTGGCTGCCTCGCGGCGACGGTCCGGCCCCGTGGGTCGCATGCCCGGCTGCACACCCGGGCTGGGGGGCGGCAACCTTGCGACAAACGGTTATTTTATAATGAGCGGATTGCCTGAATCAGTTTTCCCCCGATTTCTCTTTTTCCCGGCGGATCATCCGTGACGTTCTTTACTAATTACATCAACCTTGTACTCATCGCGATCGTCCTCATCTCGGGAGGGTTGCTACTGTGGCCGACGCTCAAGCGCGGCGGGCGCGGCGGCGTTTCCGCCGCCGAGGCGACGCAGCTCATCAACCGCCGCAACGCGGTGGTGATCGATCTGCGTTCCGCGGACGACTTTGCGAAGGGCCATCTGCCCGCCGCCCGCCATCTGGAATTCGGCGAGTTGCAGGCCAAGGTCGCCCAGTTCGTGAAGAACAAGAGCAACCCGGTTTTGCTGGTCTGCCAGACGGGCCAGCAGTCGCACAAGGCGCTGCGCGTCGTGAAGGATGCCGGTTTTGCCGAGGTCCACGTGCTGGACGGCGGCGTGAACGCCTGGCAGCAGGCCGGCATGCCGGTCGTGAAACAAGGAGCTTCGAAGTGAGCAAGGTAGTCATGTACAGCACCCAGGTGTGCCCGTATTGCCAGATGGCCGAACGTCTTTTAAAGTCGCGCGGCGTCGACCATGTGGAGAAGGTGCTGATCGACCGGGACCCCGCGCGGCGTGAAGAGATGATGACGCGCACCGGCCGGCGGACCGTGCCGCAGGTTTTCATCGGCGAGACGCACGTGGGCGGCTACGATGACCTCTCCGCGCTCGATCGCGCGGGCGGCCTGATGCCGCTGCTCGAAGCTGCAGCCTGAAGCGGTTCTGGCTGGCTCGACGTCGCGCTTTGGCGTCGTGCTTTGACGTAGTGCGTTGACGTTGTTTCAGGCGGCGCGTCGCTGCGCCGCAGTTTTTCGCCCGCGCGAGCCGGTAAGGGTCGCGCGGGCGCGTTGTCGTCTGTTGCTGCTCATTGCGGCTGCGCCGCGTTGCCTCGACATTGCGAGACGACGCGATACTGTGCGGTTGCAACTCAATTTAATCAGGAAGCCAAACACCATGTCTGACGAGAACAACCAGCCGTTCTTCAACATCCAGCGCATCTACCTCAAAGACCTGTCGCTAGAGCAGCCGAACTCGCCGGCCATCTTCCTCGAGCAGGACATGCCTTCGGTGGAAGTGGAAGTCGACGTGAAGGCCGAGCGTCTCGCGGAGTCGGTGTTCGAGATTCTCGTGACTGGCACGGTCACCGCAAAGGTCAAGGACAAGATCGCGTTCCTGATCGAAGCCAAGCAAGCTGGCATCTTCGACATCCGCAATATTCCGGCGGAACAGGTCGACCCGCTCGTCGGCATCGCCTGCCCGACCATCCTGTTCCCGTACCTGCGCTCGAACATCGCCGACGCCATCACGCGTGCGGGCTTCCCGCCGATCCATCTGGCCGAGATCAACTTCCAGGCGCTCTACGAGCAACGTCTGCAGCAAATCGCGCAGCAGCAGGAAGGCGCCAGCAGCGCAACGCATTGATTGAGCGCTGAAACGAAACCACCGGTGCGGAGTATCGGAATGAAAGTCGCCGTTCTCGGCGCCGGAGCGTGGGGCACCGCGCTGGCAGGGCACCTGGCCCAGGCGCATGACACGGTGTTGTGGGCGCGCGATGCCGCGCTCGTCAACGCAATGCGCCAGACGCACGAGAACGCCCGCTATCTCGCGGGCGTCTCGCTGCCGAAAAAGCTCCACTACGAAACAGATCTTGCCGCCGCGCTCGACCATGCGTCGGGCGAGGCGGATCTCGTCGTGCTCGGCACGCCGGTGGCGGGTCTGCGCGACATGCTGCGCACCATGCGCGGCATGAGCCGCTCGCCCGCGCACTTCGTGTGGCTCTGCAAGGGCTTCGAAGCCGACTCACAACTGATGCCGCATCAGGTCGTGGCGGCCGAGCTGCCCGGGCACAAGAGCAACGGCGTGCTCTCGGGGCCGAGCTTCGCGCGCGAGGTGGGCGAGGGCCTGCCTGTCGCGCTCACCATTGCGAGCCCGTCGGCCGACTGCCGCGAGCGTACGCTCGCCGCGTTCCATCACCGCGCGATGCGCATCTACACCGGCGACGACATCGTGGGCGTGGAAGTGGGCGGCGCGGTCAAGAACGTGCTCGCGATCGCGACCGGCATTTCCGATGGACTCGGCCTCGGCCTGAACGCGCGCGCCGCGCTCATCACGCGCGGTCTTGCGGAGATGACGCGCCTGGGCGTGACGCTCGGCGGGCGCGCGGAGACCTTCACCGGCCTTACGGGCTTGGGTGACCTCATCCTCACCGCCACGGGCGACCTCTCGCGCAACCGCACCGTGGGCAAGCAGCTCGCGAGCGGGCGCACGCTCGACGACATCCTCGGTGCGCTCGGCCATGTGGCCGAAGGCGTGCGCTGCGCGCGCGCCGTGCTCGCCATCGCGCGAGAGCACAATATCGAAATGCCGATCACCCAGGCGGTATGTGCCGTGCTGTTCGACGGCGTGGCTTCGCGCGATGCCGTGAGCGCCCTGCTCAGGCGCGACGCGAAGGCGGAGTAAGTGCTAAACCGCTAACCCCGATCGACAGCTAAAGCGCAAACTCCGTATCGCAAGGAGGACCGTCATGCTCACCATCGGAAACTGCCGCATCGAAGCGCAAGTCGTCGACATCACGACACTGCACGTCGATGCCATCGTGAACGCCGCGAACACGTCGCTGCTCGGCGGCGGCGGCGTTGACGGCGCGATCCATCGCGCGGCCGGCCCGGATCTGCTGCGCGAATGCCAAACGCTGAACGGCTGCCCGACCGGCGACGCGAAGCTCACCGCCGGCTACCGGCTTCCCGCAAAACACGTGATTCACACCGTCGGGCCCGTCTGGAACGGCGGCGCGCGCGACGAGGCGTCTTTGCTCGCGTCGTGCTACCGGTGCTCGCTCGAATGTGCGCGCGCGGCCGCCGTGAAGAGCATTGCGTTTCCGGCGATCAGTTGCGGCGTTTATCGCTTTCCCCCTGACGAGGCAGTGAAGATCGCGGTACAGACCGTGATCGACGCGCTGAGTGCCGATCCGTCGCTCGAGCGCGTCGTGTTCGCCTGCTTCGACGACGCGATGCTCGCGCGCTACGAGCGCGAGTTGAGTGCGCGCGCTTCCGGCTGACGCGTCCGCGCGCGTATTCGCGCACATTCGCGCCTCGTTGGCCCTTCCTTCATTTGCCTGTTTTGCCTATTACTCGCCGCCTTCGAAGCCGGCCTGTCGCCACGCCTCGAACACCACGACGGCCACCGTGTTGGACAGATTGAGGCTGCGGTTGCCCGGCCGCATCGGCAGGCGCACGCGCTGTGCCGGCACGAAACGCTCGAGCACGGCGTCGGGCAGCCCGCGCGTTTCCGCGCCGAACACGAACCAGTCGCCGGGCAAGAACGCGTGATCGTGAAAGCGTCCCGAGCCGCGCGTCGTGAACGCGAACATGCGCAACGGATCGGGCGTCTCGGCGGCGATGAAGGCATCCCAGTCGCGATGCACGTGCATCTGGGCGTACTCGTGGTAGTCGAGGCCCGCGCGGCGCATTTTCGTGTCGTCGAGTGGGAACCCGAGCGGCTCGATCAGATGCAGCCGCGCGCCCGTGTTCGCGCACAGGCGGATCACGTTGCCGGTGTTCGGCGGAATTTCCGGTTCGACGAGAACGACGTTGAACATGACGATGAAAGTCCTGAAAAAGCAGTAAAAACGAGAAAGAGGCGTTCAGTCTTTCGGCGTGCGCAGCGCGACGAAATTCGTCACGCGCCGTGCGCCGGCTGCCTTGAGCGTATGCGCGAGCGCGTCGAGCGTTGCGCCCGAGGTCATCACGTCGTCGACCACGCCGACATGCAGGCCGGAAAGACCATGGCTCGCGCGTGTGAGCGCGAACGCGCGGCCCACGTTGCGGCGGCGCGTCTCGCGATCGAGCTTCGATTGCGCCGCCGTATGCTGCGTGCGGCGCACCAGCGTGGCGTCGGCACGCGTGCCGAGCGTGCGGGCGAGCGGCCTCGCGATCTCCCACGCCTGGTTGTAGCCGCGCTCGATCAGGCGCTCGCGCGAGAGCGGCACCGGCACGATGAGCACGGGCGCGTCGGCATTATCGAGAACGTCGGCCGCCGCTTGCGCGAGACGCCGCGCGAACTCCTCGCCGAGCGCGAGCCGGGCGCGAAACTTCAGGCCGAGCACGAGGGCATCGAGCGGTGCGCGATAGTCCGCAAGCGCGAACGTGGCGTCGAAAGCGGGTGGCGCTTTCACGCAAGCGTCACATCGGTAGCGATCGTGCGCGTGCCGCATCGCGCGACGCATGCCCGACAGCGGCAGCGCGCAAACGCTGCAACGCAGGCGCGCCTCGTTCCAGTACGCCGCATCGCAAGCCGCACACAGCACGGCGCGCACATCGTTGTGCACATTGCGACTTTGACGCGACAAATTGCCGCATAATGGGCACAGATCAGGCAGCACGAACTGGGCGAGCCGCGGCCAATGTGCCCTTACGCTCCGATGGACGCGCGCCGCTGCGTGCCGCATGGCTTGCAGTCTTGCCGGGTGTTTGACCGCAAGATTTGCGCGCCGCGAGGCGGACGACTGGCTTGACGCCGAAGTGGGGGGCGGTGCGCTCTGCTGCGGCATCGAAGGACGGCCCGAAGCGGGTTCGGGGCTCGCGACTGAAAGGATGGGAGTGAGCGAGTATACTTCGCAGACTTCGCCAATACGACCGACATGTCTCCGTCTCACACAAGACCCGGCCGTCCGGCCTACGATTCCCGCTATCTGCGACGGATTTTCGACCGTCGCGCGGCGACGTTCGATGGAGTCGCGTTCTTGCCGCGCGAAATCGCTCAACGCATGCGCGAGCGCCTCGAGTACATCAAGGTGAGTCCAGCGAGCGTGCTCGACATGGGCTGCGGGCCCGGCGACGATCTCCCCAATCTGCGCGAGCGCTTTCCCGAAGCGCCCGTATTCGGCACCGACCTCTCTTTCGCGATGCTCGAGCGCGCCCGTGCGCACGACGCCGGCGACACGAGCTGGCGGCGCTTTCTTCCTGCCTCCATCGGCCGTGCGCTCGGCGCACGCGGTCCGCGTTTCGCGCAGGCCGACTTCGCCGAGCTGCCGTTTGCACACGGCGCGTTCGAGTTGCTCTGGTCCAATCTCGCCTTGCATTGGCATCCGCGTCCCGACCTCGTGTTCGGCGAGTGGCAGCGCGTGCTCAAGGTCAATGGCCTGCTCATGTTCAGCACGCTCGGCCCCGACACGCTCAAGGAACTGCGCGGCGCGTGGGCCGAAGTCGAAGCGGCGCACGGCGTGCCCACGCGGCCCCACGTAATCGATTTCGTCGACATGCACGATCTCGGCGACATGCTCGTCGAGAACGGCTTCGAGATTCCCGTGATGGACCAGGAGACGCTCACCGTCACCTACAAGACGCCTGAGAAGCTGCTCGCCGATGTGCGCCGCTGGGGCGCTTACCCGTTTAACCGCGCCTTCTCGCACGAAGGCAATGAAGGCGATGAGGCCGATGGGCTCGCATCGCGGCGTCTCTATCGCGCGCTCGCGGCTGCGCTCGAGGCACGCCGTTTGAAGGACGGGCCGAACGCCGGTACGATTCCCCTCACCTTCGAAATCATCTACGGCCATGCGTGGAAAGCCGTGCCGCGCACGACGGCGGAAGGCCACGGCATTGTGCGCATCGAAGATATCGGGCGCGGTCCGGCAAGGAATCGCTAACGTGGTAAGGGGGCTTTCGTTATGCCTGAAATTAGCGCCTGAAAAGCCCTCGAAAAATTATCGAAAAATCGCGCAAAGCCACGCCAGTATTGGGTTTTCGGCAGATTGCAGCTTGCTTGTGAGTGCTTGAGATCACGCCTATAATGCGTCGGTTGCTGCGATTGATTGCCGTCCCCAAATCTGACGCAGCAAGTCCAGATCTCCCGCAGTTGTGTAAGGCGTGAAGCGGCGATAGTCTGAACAAGTTGCGTTGGGGGGAGCGAGCGATGCAGACGTCTGATCTGCTGGCGAGTCCGGAGCCGGTCCTGAAAGACTGGATCATGAAGCGCAACTGTTCGGTTTCGCCCAGGCAATTCGTGTTGTTCTATGTATCGCTGGCGCTGGTATCCATCGCGATCGCCGTTCTGTTGTTGATCCGCGGCGCCTGGCTGGTATTGCCGTTCACCGGCATCGATCTGTTGGTAGTAGGGGGCGCCTTTGTCATATACGCGCGCCATGCTGTCGATTACGAACGTATCAAGCTTTATCCGAACCGGCTGGTGATCGAGCAGATGAGCGCCGACGCGCTCACGCAGTTCGAATTCAATCCCCGCTGGGTCCGGGTCGAACCGGGCGCGACCCCACGCGACCCGGTGCGTCTCGTGGCTCGCGGCCAGGCGGTCGCAGTCGGGTTGCATTTGCCGCAGTATCGGCGTGCGCAGTTCGCGCGGGAACTGCGCACGTGGCTCGCGCGCGCCGGTTGAGACTCGGCGCGTGGCAGGGGCTGGTTCAGAGTGCGAGTCATCATTCGACGCGCACCCAGGGCGTAACCTGGTTGCAGAACCTTCCTGCGGGGTCGAGGGTTTGAATGGAAATTATGGGTAAGGAAGCTATGAAAACAATCAAGCGAGCCCTACAGGGCGTGCTGGCGTGCAGCGGACTCCTCGTCGCCGGCGCGGCACTCGCAGTCGGAGACAGTCCGGGCGGCCCAGCGGTGAATGAAATCAATTTTCAGCCGCCCGTCACGCGCATCGCAGAAGAGCTTTACAACCTGCACATGATGATGCTGTTGTTGTGCACCGTGATTTTTATCGGTGTATTCGGCGTCATGTTCTATTCGATCTACGCGCACCGTAAATCGAAGGGCCACAAGGCCGCGCATTTCCACGAGAGCACGACCGTCGAAATCATCTGGACGATCGTGCCGTTCGTCATCGTCGTGCTGATGGCGCTGCCGGCCACCAAGGCCGTCGTGGCCATGAAGGACACGACCAACGCCGACCTCACCGTGAAAGTCACCGGCTACCAGTGGAAATGGGGCTACGACTACGTGAAGGGGCCGGGCGAGGGCATCAGCTTCCTCTCGACGCTTACGACGCCGCGCGCGCAAGTGAACGGCCAGGCGCCGATCACCGACACCTATTTGCAGGAAGTCGATAACCCGCTCGTCGTGCCGGTCAACAAGAAGATTCGCATCATCACCACCGCCAACGACGTCGTGCACTCGTGGTACGTGCCCGCGTTCGGCGTGAAGCAGGATGCGATTCCGGGCTTCGTGCGCGACACGTGGTTCAAGGCCGAGAAGGTGGGCACGTTTCGCGGCTTCTGTACCGAGCTGTGCGGCAAGGAGCACGCGTTCATGCCGGTCGTGGTCGAGGTGCTCTCCGACGACGACTATGCGAAGTGGGTGGACACGCAGAAGGCGAAGATGGCCTCTGCGAACGACGACCCCAACAAGACCTACACGCTGGCTGAGCTCAAGGAGCGCGGTGAGAAGGTGTACACCTCGAACTGCGCGGTGTGTCACCAGCCCAACGGCAAGGGTGCGGGCGCGTTCCCGGCGCTCGACGGCAGCAAGATCGCCAACGGTCCGATCGCCGAGCACGTGAGCATCGTCCTGCACGGCAAGGCGGCGATGCCTGCCTGGGCGCCTACGCTGAACGACGTCGAGATCGCTTCGGTCATCACGTTCGAGCGCAACGCGTGGGGCAACCATACCGGCGACGTGCTGCAACCGCGCCAGGTCATCGATGCGCGCAACGGCAAAATGCCCGAGGGCGGCGACCATACGGCGGGCGCGGGCGCTGCGCCGGCAAGCGGCGCCGATCAGGCAGCCGCGGCCAGCGGCGCGAGCGCAGCGGCGCCCGCCGCGGCCAGCGGCGCAGAGCAGGCTTCGGGCGCGGCGCAAAGCACAGCAGCGGCTGCACCTGGCGCAGCGGCGCTGCCGGCCAGCATCTACTTCGAAGTCGGCAAGAGCACGCTGCCCGCCGACGCGAAAGACGCAATCCAGGCGGCAGCCGACTATGCGAAGGCGCATCCCGACGCGAAGTTTGCGCTCTCGGGCTTCACCGACGCGAGCGGCAAGGCCGACGCCAATGCGGAGCTCGCCAAGCATCGCGCGCAGGCTGTGCGCGACGCGCTGAAGGCGGCGGGCATCGCCGAGGATCACATCATTCTGAAGAAGCCGGAGACGGTCACCGGTGGCGCCGATGCGAAGGAAGCCCGGCGCGTGGAGATCAGTCCGGCAGCCTGAACAGGTTGAACCGAGCCGGTGCGCGAGAAGCAGGAACGTGGCGCGCAACGAGCAGGCAAGAAAAAGACGCAGTCAAGCAGGCCAACGCTGCAGTAAGAGACGCAAAGCAATTCGCTTCAGGAGAGACTCATGTCTAGCATCGGACACGATGTAGCCGGCGGGCACGGTCACGTGCACGGCGATCACGCCCACGAGACCCCCCACGGCTGGCGGCGCTGGCTGTTCGCCACCAACCACAAGGACATCGGAACGCTGTATCTGATTTTTTCGTTCGTGATGTTCCTGTCGGGCGGTGTGATGGCGCTCGCCATCCGTGCCGAGCTGTTCGAGCCCGGGCTGCAGATCATGCGCCCCGAGTTCTTCAATCAGCTCACCACGATGCACGGCTTGATCATGGTGTTCGGCGCGATCATGCCGGCCTTCGTGGGCTTCGCGAACTGGATGGTGCCGCTGCAGGTTGGCGCATCGGACATGGCCTTCGCGCGCATGAACAACTTCAGCTTCTGGCTGCTGCCGGCCGCCGCGTGCCTGCTGGTCGGCTCGTTCTTCTCGCCCGGCGGCGCGACCGCCGCGGGCTGGACGCTCTATGCGCCGCTTTCCACGCAGATGGGCCCGGGCATGGACTTCGCGATCTTCGCGCTGCACATGATGGGTGCGTCGTCGATCATGGGCGGCATCAACATCGTCGTGACGATCCTGAATATGCGCGCGCCCGGCATGACGCTCATGAAGATGCCGATGTTCGCGTGGACGTGGCTGATCACCGCCTACCTGCTGATTGCCGTGATGCCGGTGCTCGCGGGCGCGATCACGATGCTGCTGTTCGACCGCCACTTCGGCACGAGCTTCTTCAACGCGGCAGGCGGCGGCGACCCGGTCATGTACCAGCACATCTTCTGGTTCTTCGGCCACCCCGAGGTCTACATCATGATCTTGCCGGCGTTCGGGATCGTTTCGCAGGTGATTCCGGCGTTCTCGCGCAAGCCGCTGTTCGGCTATAGCTCGATGGTGTACGCCACGGCGTCGATCGCGATTCTCTCGTTCATGGTCTGGGCGCACCACATGTTCGCGACCGGCATGCCGGTCACGGGCCAGCTGTTCTTCATGTACGCGACCATGCTGATCGCGGTGCCCACGGGCGTGAAGGTGTTCAACTGGGTGGCCACGATGTGGCGCGGCTCGCTCACGTTCGAAACGCCGATGCTGTGGGCGGTGGGCTTCTTGATCGTGTTCACGTTCGGCGGTCTGTCGGGCCTGATGCTCGCAATGGCGCCGCTCGACATCCAGTATCACGGCACCTACTTCGTCGTCGCGCACTTCCATTACGTGCTGGTGGCGGGGTCGCTCTTTGCGTTGTTCTCAGGGTGGTATTACTGGTCACCAAAATGGACCGGCTGGATGTACAACGAGATGCGCGGCAAGATCCACTTCTGGTGCTCGCTGTTCTTCTTCAACCTCGCGTTCCTGCCGATGCACTTCGTTGGCCTCGCTGGCATGCCGCGTCGCTATGCCGACTATCCGGCCCAGTTCACCGACTGGAACCAGGTGATCACGATCGGCGCATTCGGCTTCGGCCTCTCGCAGGTGTACTTCCTGTTCTTCGTGGCGCTGCCGGCCTACCGTGGCGGCGGCGAGCTCGAAAAGGCCGGCGACAAGCCGTGGGACGGCGCAACCGGCCTCGAGTGGACCGTGCCGAGCCCGGCGCCGTTCCACACCTTCGAAAATCCGCCGACGGTCGAATAAGCCATCGGTCCTGGGTGTCCGGCCGCGCCGGCCGGGCACCGATGAAAGTCGCGGCTGCGCATGATGCTCAGCATGGCGTTGTAGACATGAGGGCGATCACGAGCATGAGCACGCAACCCGCGGCCACTGGCAACACCAGCAACACTGGCAACGCAAGCATGACCCGGAATCCACAAAAAAGACGTACGCCCGAACAGATCCGAGCGGGCAACCTGCGGCTCGGCCTCATTTTGCTGGCCATCGTCGCCGTCTTTTTTCTGGGTGCCGTTGTGAAGCAGGTGTATTTCGGCGGCCTGGCGCAGTGAAGCCATTGGCAGTGAGGCGCAACGCAACGGCGTGAGCGCTGCTGTTCGTACGAGGAAGTCCGATGTCTACGCAGCACTCTCGCAGCGATCGCGCGTTCAACCGCTCGATGCTTATCAAGCTCGTCGTTGTCGCGTTCTTGATGTTCGGTTTCGGTTTCGCGCTCATCCCGATGTATCGCGCGATCTGCCAGTTCAGCGGCGTCAACAACCTCGTGAAGCGCGACGCCTCCGAGAGCGAGGTGCGCAACACACAGGTGGACATGACGCGCACGATCTCGGTGGAGTTCGACGCGAACGCACGCGGGCTGCTCGGTTTCAAGCCTGAGCAGACGAGCCTCGACGTGCATCCGGGCGAAGTCATGACGGTGATGTACGACATTTCGAACAACGAAGGACGCACGATCGACGCGCAGGCGATCCCGAGCTACGCGCCGAAGCAGGCCACGGAGTACTTCCGCAAGATCGAGTGCTTTTGCTTCACGCAGCAGACCTTGAAGGCGAACGAGACGAAGCGCATGCCGGTGGTGTTCGTGATCGATCCGAAGCTGCCGAAGGATGTGAAGACGATCACGTTGTCGTACACGTTCTTCGAGCTGAACAAGCCTGCGGCACAAACGGCGCCGAAGCAGTCGGCCGGCGCATGAGATGAGTGAGGCGTGACGCCAGTGAGACGACGCGCATGAGCGGCAACGACATGAAGGGCGAGAACGGCGGCGCAAATCAGGGCGCCGGCGCGGCAAAGCAAAAGAAGAGCGGCGTGCTGCAACTGGCGAAAGCGGTGGCGTGGTCGTTCCTCGGCATACGCAAGCGTGCCGACCTCGAATCGGACGCCGCGCAGTTGCATCCGCTGGCGCTGATCGCGGCGGGGCTCATCGGCGCGGTGCTGTTCATCGTCGTGCTGCTCTTGATCGTGCACGCGGTGGTGGGATAAGCGGGGCGCAGCGATGAGGACGCTTGCTCTCGCACCCGAGAACGAATAACGAAGACAGACCGCCGGCAGAAGTCGGCAAAAGCCGGCACTGTCCGGAGCAACTGGAAATTGGAGAATCAGGCATGAGCGGCCAAAACGATAGCCCGTACTACTTCATTCCGCACCCGTCGCGGCATCCGATCAGCGCGTCCATTGGTCTGCTGATCATGCTCTCGTCGCTCGCCTCGTGGATCAACGGCGAATCGTGGGGGCCGATCGGCGTGGCCGCGGGTCTGCTGTGGCTGCTCTTCACGCTCTGGCACTGGTTCGGCGACGCCATCTCCGAATCGGAAGGCGGGATGTATGGCAAGCGCGTCGACTCGTCGTATCGCTGGAGCATGAGCTGGTTCATCTTCTCCGAAGTGATGTTCTTCGGCGCGTTCTTCGGTGCGCTTTTCTACGCGCGCCAGATCGCACTGCATCAGCTCGGCAGTCTCGACTACAAGCTGATCTGGCCGGACTTCACGGCGGTGTGGCCGAACAACGGTCCGGCAGCGCTCGTCTCGCACTTCCGCTCGATGACGCCCTGGCCCGTGCCGACCATCAACACGGCGCTGCTGCTCTCCTCGGGCGCGACGCTCACGGTTGCTCACCATGCACTGCGCGACGATCACCGCAAAAAGGCCATCGCGTGGCTCGCCGGGACGATCGTGCTGGGCCTGTGCTTCCTGTGCCTGCAGGCCTTCGAGTACATTCACGCGTACAACGAACTGAATCTCACGCTGGCTTCGGGCATCTACGGTTCGACGTTCTTCCTGCTCACCGGCTTCCACGGCTTTCACGTGTTCCTCGGCGGCACGATGCTCACCGTGGTGATGGTCCGGCTGATTCGCGGCCACTTCACGGCGGAGCACCACTTCGCATTCGAAGGCGCCGCATGGTACTGGCACTTCGTGGACGTGGTCTGGCTCGGCCTCTACGTGGTCGTGTACTGGCTCTAAGCCAGTGTAAGGCGCACGATGCGGGCATTCGCGCGGCATGCGATTGCCGCAGCGCAGCGAGCATAAAAAAAGGCGCCGCGCCGACGATGTCGGAGCGGCGCCTTGGCTTTTGCGGGACTCGATGATGCGGGGTGCGAAGCGGCCGGACGCTGCTGCGAAGGCCCGATCGCCCGAACGCGGGCGCCGCGCTCAGCGGCCGTAAGGAATCCCGGTGGACTGGATCCAGCCCATCCAGTGCGCAAAGAGGATGAAGAGGAACAGCGAGATGGACAGCCCGACGCGTGTCGCGAGCGACCAGACCATCCGCTTGGTGCGGCCCCGGTCGTGCATCATGAAGTAAAGCGCGGAGATCATGCTCGTGATGATCAGCGCAAACGCAATGGGGACAAGTATGTGCATGAAGTTCACGGAAGTTGGCACGCCTGAAATCGCCTGTCTCATTATCGCACCGTGCTCCGTGGCACGGGATTCGGCCATTCGAATGCGCCGCATCGGATGGGCCCGATGAAGATCCGGCTCGTTCCCGCACTGCTCATCCTGGTCGTGATGGCCGTGACCATCCGCCTGGGCTTCTGGCAACGCGATCGCGCCCATCAAAAGGAAGCGTTGCAGGCGCAGATCACGCGCTACGAGAACGCGAGCCCGCAGACGGTGGGCGCCGCGGCGGTGGCCCTGAAGGACATCGAGTTCCATCGCGTGCGGGCACAAGGCACATTCATGCCCGAGCGCGTGGTGTATCTCGACAATCGTCCCTATAACGACCAGCCGGGCTTTTACGTGGTGATGCCGCTTAAACTGGAAGGCGGCGGCTACGTGCTCGTGAACCGCGGCTGGCTACCGCGCAACATCGAGGACCGGGAGCGGATCGCGCCCTATCTGACACCCACGGGCCCGGTCGAAGTCGAGGGCATTGCGCGCGCGGATGCCTCGCGTGCCTTCGAGCTGGGTGCGGGCGGCTCTGCAGCGCATCAGAAGATACGGCAGAATCTCGGCGTCGCTTCCTACGCGGCGGAAACCGGACTGCCGCTGCAGCCCTTCGTGATCCAGCAAACGGGCTTCGTGCCGGCCTTCAAGGACGGCCTCGTGCGCGACTGGCCCGTGCCGGTCGCGGACGTCGAACGCAACTACGGCTACATGCTCCAGTGGTGGGGCATGGCGGCCGCGGCGCTCGGATTCGGCCTCTACGCGGCCCGCCGGGCTGCGACAAAAGAGCGCAGTGAAGGGCGTGGGCAGGAGCCGGCGCACAGCACGAAGGACGCCTGACGATCGATGGGCTTTGGGCCGATCGCGCCGCCGGGCGGTTCATCAGGCGCAAAAATTCGCTGCGACTTGGCAGCGCATGGATAACTGGAAGCGACAGAAACGAGGTTCACGCAGTGTCGACGCATTCTCCCGATTCATCGCAGGTTTCGCGCAGCGCAACGCTGCAGAAGGGCGCAACGACCAGGGGCGCTCCCCAGAACGGCGCGCCGCTGAAGGGCGCTCCGCCAAAGGGCTCGTGGCAGCGCGGCCGCTGGATGTTGCTGCTGATCGCGCTGATGTGCGGCGCGCCGATCGCGATTTCCTATTTCACGTACTACGTGATCAAGCCGAAGGGCGGCACGACGAGCTACGGCACGCTGATCGAGCCGCAGCGCACGATTCCATCCGCGCTGATGGTGACCGGCGACGACGGCCGCGAAGTGCCGCTCGCCTCGCTCAAGGGCCGCTGGCTGATGATCTCGGTGGACGGCGGCGCGTGCGACGAGTCCTGTGTGAAGAAGCTCTACTTCATGCGCCAGGTGCGCGCGACGCAGGGCCAGGAGCGCGAGCGCATCATCATGGTCTGGCTGCGCAGCGACGACGCCAGCGTGCCGGCCGCCTTGAAGACCGCCTATCCGGATACGCGCATGCTGCGCGCCGATCCGGCCTCGGTGGCCGCCTGGCTGCCCGCCACGGACACGACGAGGGACACGAATCACATCTACATGGTCGATCCCAACGGCAACCTGATGATGCGGTTCCCGGCGCAGCCGGATCCGTCGAAGATCAAACAAGACGTGACCAAACTCCTCAAGTGGTCGCGTATCGGTTAAGGTGCGCAGCGCGAGTCTGACAGAGAAGAGTAAGAGTGATGTTTATCCTGGAGCTGGGCCTGATCGGCCTGTGCATCGCGTTGCTGCCGCTGTCGTGGGTCTGGGTGAAGGCCGACGACGACAAGTTCCGCAAGCTCGTGTGGCTCACGACCTTCATGACGCTCGACCTCGTGATGTTCGGCGGCTTCACGCGCCTCACCGATTCGGGCCTCGGGTGCCCCGATTGGCCGGGCTGCTACGGGACTTCGTCGCCGTTCATCGCGCATGCGCAGATCGCGGCCGCCCATCTCGCGATGCCGAGCGGCCCCGTGAGCATGACGAAGGCGTGGATCGAGATGATTCACCGCTATTTCGCGATGGCCATCGGCGTCCTGATCATTGCGCAGACGGCGATCGCCTGGCGCGCGCGCATCAAGCGCATGCCGCTGCACGTCTCGCCGTGGTGGCCCACGGCGCTGCTCGGCCTGATCGTCGTGCAGGGCGTATTCGGCGCGTGGACGGTCACGATGAAGCTGCAGCCCATCATCGTCACCACGCACCTCATGCTCGGCCTGACGCTGCTTGGAGCACTCGCGTGGCTCGCTGCGCGCATGACGCCGCTGCCGACGTTCGAGCCCGACGCCGCGCGCTGGCGCGTGGCCGCGCTTGTGGCGCTCGTGCTGCTCGTGGCGCAGATCGCGCTGGGCGGCTGGGTGAGCACGAACTACGCGGTGCTCGCCTGCACGGACTTTCCGACCTGCAACGGCGCGTGGATCCCGCCGATGGACTTCCACCACGGTTTCCACCTCTGGCGCGCGCTCGGCATGGACGGCAACGGCGACGTGATCACCCAGAACGCACTCGTCGCGATCCACTGGACGCACCGCACGTTCGCGTTCGCCGTGATCGCATATCTGGTATGGTTCGCCCTCAAGTTGCGTCGCTACGCTTCGCTGCGCCGCCCCGCTAACTGGGTCCTGATCGTGATCGCGATCCAGTTTTTGACCGGACTATCGAACATCGTGCTGCAGTGGCCGCTGCCTGTGGCAGTTGCGCACAACGGTGGCGCGGCGATCCTGTTGCTTTTGGTCGTCGTGCTAAACTTTCGAATTGCTTGTAGCCGCCCCGGCCGCGCTGTGCTCCCTGCGCGCGACACCGCAGCGGTGTGACCCCGCCCTATGGAAAGTACAACTCTCCCCCAAACACCCGGCAGCCGGATTTCGCAGTATCTCGCGCTCACGAAGCCCCGCGTCACCCAATTGGCCGTGTTTTGCGCGGTCATCGGCATGTTCCTCGCCGTGCCGGGCATGGTGCCCTGGAAACAGCTGGTCGGCGGCACTGTCGGCATCTGGCTGACGGCCGGCGCAGCCTTCGCGATCAACTGCCTCGTCGAGCAAAAGGTGGATGCGCGCATGCGTCGCACCGCATGGCGTCCTTCGGCGCGCGGCGAGATCACCAGCGTGCAGATCCTGCTGTTCTCCGCGGTGATCGGCGGCATCGGCATGTGGACGCTCTATACGTTCACCAACCCGCTCACCATGTGGCTCACGTTCGCGACCTTCATCGGCTACGCGATCATCTACACGCTGCTGCTCAAGCCCGCCACGCCCCAGAACATCGTGATCGGCGGCGCCTCGGGCGCGATGCCGCCGGCGCTTGGCTGGGCGGCCGTCACGGGCCACGTGCCGGGCGACGCCTGGATTCTGGTGCTCATCATCTTCGTGTGGACGCCGCCGCACTTCTGGTCGCTCGCGCTCTATCGCCGAAAGGACTACGAAAACGCCGGCCTGCCGATGCTGCCCAACACGCACGGCGAGAAGTACACGCGCCTGCACATCCTGCTCTACACCGTGATCCTGTTCGCGGTCACGCTGATGCCCTATATCTCGGGCATGAGCGGCATGCTGTATCTCGTCGCAGCCGTCCTGCTCGGCGCGGTGTTCCTCGCTTACGCGTGGAAGATCTATCTCGAGTATTCGGACGCGCTCGCACGCAAGACTTTCCGCTACTCGATCGTTTACCTCTCGGTGCTGTTCGCCGCGCTGCTCGTCGATCACTACGTGCACGCGCTCATCGGGATGTAACGGTATGGCTCGCTCCTTGTTCGCACGCGCGGCGCGTGCCGCGCGTGTCTCACTCATTGCCCTCGCGGCGGCGGGCGCGCTCGGCGGCACGATGGCACTCGTTGGCTGCGGCCAGCAGCCGCCGTCGTTCTCGAACCTCGACATCACCGGCAACACGCAGTTCGGCAAGGACTTCTCGCTGCCTGACGCGAGCGGCAAGATGCGCTCGCTCGCCGACTTCAAGGGCAAGGTGGTCGTGCTGTTCTTCGGCTACACGCATTGTCCGGACGTGTGCCCGACCACCATGGCCGAGCTTTCGCAGGCGCTCCAGCAACTGGGTCCCGATGCCGCGAAGCGCGTGCAGGTGCTCTTCGTGAGCGTCGATCCCGAGCGTGACAGCGCCGAGATCCTGAGCCAGTACGTGAGCGCGTTCAACCCCACCTTCATTGCGCTGCGTCCCGCCGACGAGGCGCAACTCAAGCAGATCACGAAGGACTTCCGCGTCTACTACGCGAAGGTGCCCGGCAATACGCCCGGCAGCTACACGATGGATCACACCGCCGCGAGCTACGTGTTCGACACCACCGGCAAGCTGCGCCTGTTTGCGCGCGACGGGCAGGGCGTCACGCCCTGGCTCCACGATCTGAAGATCCTGCTCGCCTCGAACGACTAAGGTCGCTTGGGCCGCACCTGGGCCTGGCAGGTCATTCAGGCTGCTCAGGTCGGACCACCGACGCACCGTGGTTCGCCGAAGGCGTGGACCCAAGCTGGCCCCCCTCTCACTGGCGCACGCTGGTATACCCGTATGCGATTTCTTTATTTCGCGCGACGGGTGCCATATGAGACCATTTATGGCTTCCCGGCTGGCGGCACACAATGCCGCTGCAGCCGGGACATGACAGTAACAAACACGCAACAAGCGGAAACATCATCTCCATGCAGCGCAGAAATCTGATTAAAGCTCTCCTCGCCGGCGTCGCCGCCACCACGCTCGCAGCCAGCTTCGGCGCCCACGCCGACGACAAGGTCATCAAGGTCGGTACTGTTTCCGGTCCGGACGCCCAGGTTTGGACCGTGGTCCAGAAGGTCGCCAAGCGCGAAGGCCTGAACGTCAAGGTCATCGAATTCAACGACTACGTGCAGCCGAACGCGGCGCTCGACTCGGGCGACCTCGACGCCAACAGCTTCCAGACGGGACCGTACCTCGACAGCCAGGTCAAGCAGCGCGGCTACAAGCTCGTGAACGCGGGCCTCACGTACATCTCGCCGATCGGCGTGTACTCGAAGAAGCTCAAGTCGCTGAACGACCTGCCGCAAGGCGCGAAGGTCGCGGTGCCGAACGATCCGTCGAACGAGAACCGCGCGCTGCTGCTCCTGCAGAACAAGGGCGTGATCAAGCTGCGCGCCGGCGCGGGCACGAACGGCAATAACGCGACGCCGCTCGACGTCGCGGAGAATCCGAAGAAGGTGAAGCTCGTCGAACTGGACGCCGCGCAACTGCCGCGCGCGCTCGGCGACGTGGACGCCGCCGTGATCAACACGAACTACGCGCTGGCAGCGGGCCTGCAGCCGACCAAGGACGCGATCGCGCTGGAAGACATCCACAGCCCGTACGCGAACCTGATCGCCGTGCGCGCCCAGGACAAGGACAAGCCGTGGGTGAAGAAGCTGGTCGCGGCTTATCAGTCGGAAGACGTGCGCCAGTTCATCAAGAACGAGTTCAAGGGCTCGATGATTCCGTCGTTCTAAGCGACGCAGAATCCTCGCTTCCGATCGCAGCGCGCGGCGAACAAGCCGCGCCCGCTGGCGATCCAGCAAATGAAAAGCCGCTTCCTGTAAGCGGCTTTTTTGCGCCTGCGGCGTGGCCGGGCCGGCGCTACGACGGGTGTCGCGCGGTGCGAGGCCCGCTAATGCCAGGCTCGCAGCGGCACCGTCATCCCAGCAGCTTCTGCACGAGTTCCATCGCGTCGATCAACTGTTCCTGCTCGGCGATCGAGAGCGTCGCGAGCAAGCCCATCACACCGCCGACCGCCGCCGCGGCAAGCGATGCGCAAGCGGCTCGCCCCGCTTCGGTCAGGCTCAGGAGCGTCTGGCGCGCGTCGGCTTCCGAGGCCCGCCGCGAGATCAGTTGCTGGCGCTCGAATCCGGTGAGGATCCGGCTCAGATAGCCGGAATCGAGCGCCAGGTCGCGTGCGAGTGCCGCAGCGGTGTCCGTGCGGCCGCTCTCCAGCTCACGCAGGATGCGAATCTCGGTCAATGAAAACGAGGTGCACGGAAGTTCGTTGTGTCGCTCGCCAAGAAATTTCCGATAGAAGCGATTGAACTGCAGGACGGCCTCGGCGCGCCGTTTCATCGCGGAATCGTTTGACAACCCTGTACCCCGTCGTCATTTGTTGATGTTGGTCAGGTGCCACTATATGGGATGTCAGGGTGCCGCGATATCGTCGTTGTTTCTCTGAAACGGGCCGGTGGTTCTGATCTGGTATCGCTTTGGTCTTTCCAATTTGTGCTCTGAGAGGCGGTGTGGTCTCTCAAAAAGAGCCCACAGGTATCTCTCCAGGGAAAGTACCGATACCCGGCGTACTGCCCACAGCGCCCTTTAATGTTGCGTAATTCATTGATTATTATGGAAATTGTGCCAATCAGGATGCGGCTATCGCGCATGTTGACTGGTATTATTGTGGTTATATAATGGGCTCAAATTCGCGCAGGGTAGAGACCGCGACGGCAACGTCGAAAGTGTCAGATGACCTGCCCTGAAGCCCCCCGATCTGTCCAACCGCTGGCCGGAGTTCCATGGAAACCCGTTGGTCTGCCCTGATGCCCGATGCGCGCAACGTCACGCCGCTCTATCTGCAGCTGGCGCGCAATCTTGCGACGGCCATTCATTGCGGCGTCTGGTCGGCGGGCGAGGCGCTGCCTTCGGAGCGCACGCTCTCGGACGCCATCGGCGTGTCGCGCATCACGGCGCGCAAGGCCATCGAGCTGCTGGTCGAGCAGGGGCTGATCCGGCGCGCACGCGGCGCGGGCAGCTTTATCACGCCGCGCGTGGAAGATCCGCTCTCGCGTCTGACAGGTTTCACGAAAAAGATGGAGCAGCGTGGCTTCACGCCGGACTCGGTGTGGCTGGAACGCGAGGTGCGCGCGGCACACCGCGAGGAGATCGTGCAGCTTGGGCTTTCGCCGGGCGCCTCGGTCGCGAGTTTGCGGCGCCTGCGCCGCGCGGACGGCATCGTGATGGCCGTCGAGCACTCGGCGCTGCCCGCGTCCATCGTGCCGGACCCGCATGCCATCGACGGCTCGCTCTATGCGTATCTCGAGGGGCGCGGCGTGCCGGTCGTGCGCGCGCTCCAGCACTTCCGCGCGGTCAACGCGACAGGCGAAATCGCGACGCTGATGGGTGTGGAGCCGCGCGCGGCGCTGCTCGTGATCACGCGCGTGGGCTTTTCGCGCGACCAGCACGCCATCGAGCTCACCGACACCTATTGCCGCGACGGCTTTTACGACTTCGTCGCGGAGCTCAGGCAATGAACGGAGTAACGAAGGCGGCTCGCCGGAACGGAACGCCGCGCCACGAATCTCTCATGCACGTCACCGTCACGACTCATCGCGCACCCCATTTTCTCGTGAGCAAAATCGGAAGAATCTCATGCTGAGCGGAAACATTCTCACCCCTGGTGGCTGGATCAACGGCACGCTGACGTTCGAAAACGGACGTATCACGTCGATCGAGGGCGAGTCCGTCGATCCGGCGAAGAACGACGAGCCCTACATCCTGCCGGGCTTCATCGACCTGCACGTGCACGGCGGCGGCGGCGCCGACGTCATGGAAGCGGGCGACGCCATCGAAACCATCGCGCGCACCCATGCGCGCTACGGCACGACGAGCCTGCTCGCCACCACCATGACCGCGCCGCGCGATGAACTCATGAGCGTGGTCGCGGGCTTGGGCGACGTGGCGCGCCGGCGCACGCCGGGCGGCGCGCGGGTGCTGGGCGTGCATCTGGAAGGGCCGTACATCAATCCGGGCAAGCTCGGCGCGCAACCCGACGCGGCCGTGTCCGCCGTGCTCGACGAAGTCCTCAAGTATCTGTCGATCGCGCCGATCCGCGTGGTGACCGTGGCTCCGGAAATCGCGGGCCATATCGAGATCATCGGCGAGATGGCTGCACGCGGCGTGCGCGTGCAGCTCGGCCACTCGCTCGCGACCTACGACGATGCCGTCGCCGCGCTCAAGCATGGCGCACGTGGTTTCACGCACCTCTTCAATGCGATGTCGCCGCTGCACCATCGCAATCCGGGTCTCGTCGGCGCGGCGCTCGCCCACGCGGAGTACGCGGAGATCATCCCCGACCTGCTGCACGTGCATCCGGGCGCGATCCGCGCGGCGCTGCGCGCCATTCCGCGCCTCTACGTCGTGACCGACAGCACCTCGGCCACCGGCATGCCCGATGGCGAATACCGACTCGGCAGCCAGCACGTGACCAAATGCCTCGGCGGCGTGCGTCTTGCAGATGGCACGCTCGCCGGCAGCACCCTCACCATGGACCAGGCCTTGCGCAATCTCGTTTCGCTCGGCCTGCCCATCGCAGATGTTTCCGCGCGCCTGTCGCGCTACGCGGCCGACTATCTCGGCATCGAAGACCGTGGCCGCCTCACGCGCGGCGCATGGGCCGATGTCAACGTGTTCGACCGTGAACTCACGCTTACCGCGACCTACGTCGAAGGAGAATCGATTGTCGAATATGCTTAAAGAAGCGCTGGCCTCGGCTGGCGTCGTCGCCGCGCAGCTCGCGGACACCTCGCGTGTTCAGGCGCTCGCCCGCGCGCTCGAGGCCGAGCCGCGCCACGTCGCGCTCACGGTTGCGCGCGGTAGCTCGGACCACGCGGCGAGCTATTTCGCCTCGCTGACCATGAGCCGCATCGGCGTGCCGGTGGCCTCGATTCCCATGTCGATCGCGACGCTGCAACAGGCGCCATTGCGCGTGAAGGGCCAGTTTGCCCTTGCTTTTTCCCAATCGGGCAGGAGTCCTGACCTTGTCGCCACGATGCGCGCACTGCACGACGCGGGCGCGCTCACGGCGGCCATGGTCAACGTGGGCGGCTCGCCGCTCGCCGAAGCCGCGGGCAACGAACTGCCGCTGCTGGCGGGTCCCGAACTGAGTGTCGCGGCCACCAAGAGCTATATCGCGATGCTCGCGATGTCGGCGCAACTCGTGGCGTTCTGGCAGCGCGACGCCGCGTTCCTCGACGCCGTGCGCGCACTGCCCGCGGCGCTCGATCGTGCTGGCGCGCTCGACTGGTCGAAGGCCGTGGACGAGCTGCGCGACGTCTCGCAGATGATCGTGATCGGCCGCGGCCCGGGTCTTGCCATCGCGCAGGAAGCGGCGCTCAAGCTCAAGGAGACCTCGGGCATCCAGGCCGAAGCGTTCTCCAGCGCCGAAGTGCGCCACGGCCCGATGGAGCTGATCGACCGCGACTATCCGCTGCTCGTGTTCGCACCGCGCGGACCGGAGCAGGCGGGCCTCGTGCAGTTGGCGCGCGACATGCAAAAGCGCGGCGCGCGCGTGCTGCTGGCGGCGCCCGCCGACGTGCCGGAGGCCACGCTGCCGCTCGTGACGACGGCCGACCCGACGCTCGATCCGATCGCCGCCATTCTTTCGTTCTACGTGATGGCGGCAAGCCTTGCCGCCGCGCGCGGCCGCAACCCGGACGAGCCGCGCTACCTGAACAAAGTCACCGAAACCCACTAGATTGGAACGCTGATGGAACGCATCCAGGAGTCCCGCCTGATGAGCCCGGACAATGCTGCCAAGGGTCGTATTGAATTGACCGCGCCGCTGACCGGTCCGGTCGTGCCGCTCGCCTCCGTGCCCGATCCGGTGTTTTCGGAAGGCCTGTTCGGCGACGGTATCGGCATCGATCCGCTGGTCGGCCGGCTCGTCTCGCCGTGCGACGGCACGGTCATGCACCTCGCGCGCACCGGCCACGCCGTCACGCTGCAGACCGCCGAAGGCGCGCAAGTGCTCGTGCATATCGGCATCGACACGGTCGAGCTGAGCGGCAAGGGCTTTACGCCGAAGGTCGAGCAGGGCGCCCAGGTGCGCCGCGGCGACCTGCTGATCGAATTCGATCTCGACGTGGTGGCGTGCAACGCGCCCAGCCTCGTCTCCGTGATCGCGGTGGCGAACTCCGATGCGTTCGAAGTGGTCGAGCGCGCGGGCTACACGAGCCGTGTCGAGGCGGGCGAGACGCCGCTCCTCGTGTTGCGTGCGCGTGACGGCGCCGCGCCCCCGGCCGGCGTCGCCGAGGTGGTCACCAACGAAGTGCGCCGCAGCGTGACGCTCACGCATGCGGGCGGGCTCCATGCGCGCCCCGCGGCGCGTGCGCGCGAATCGGTGCGCGGGATCGATGCGCGCGTGGAAGTGCGCTTCGGCGAGCGCAAGGCCGCCATCGAAAGCGTGGTGGGCCTGCTTGGGCTCGGCGCGGGCGAGGGCGCGACCATCGAACTGGTCGGCTTGGGCCGCGAGGCGCAGAAGGCTGTCGATGCCGTCGCCAACGAGCTCCTGCGCGAAGCGCCGGGCGAAGGCGGAGAGGCGCCCGCGCGGCAACTGTCGCCGGCGCCGGTGACTGCCGCCGTGGCCAGTGCGGCAGGCGCTAGTGTCGCCGCGCAGCCGGCCGCGCTGGGTGTGTCGGGTGCGCCTGGCACGCTGATCGGCGTGTGTGCGGCGCCTGGCGTGGCCGTCGGCAAGCTGGTGCGCTGGGACGACGCCGAACTCGAGCCGTCCGAGCTCGCGAGCGGCCCGTCGTCGGCGGAGAGCCGCCTGCTCGACAAGGCCGTCGCGTCCGTCGACGGCGAGCTGGACGCCTCCGTGCGTGCGGCCTCGCAGCGCGGTGCGATCGGCGAAGCGGGCATCTTCCAGATGCATCGCGTGCTGCTCGAAGATCCGACGCTCATCGACGCCGCGCGCGACCTCATCAGCCTCGGCAAGAGCGCGGGCTTTGCGTGGCGCGCCTCGATCCGCGAGCAGATCGCGGTGCTCGGCAAGGTGGACGACCCGCTGCTCGCGGAGCGCGCCGCCGATCTGCGGGACCTCGAAAAGCGCGTGCTGCGCGCGCTTGCGAACGCGAGCGGCGCAGGCAACGCGATGGGCGCGGCCCAGCGCGAGCTGCCTGAAGAAGCCGTGCTTGCCGCCGACGAATTCACGCCCTCCGACCTCGCCTCGCTCGACCGCAAGCGTGTTACCGCGCTCGTGATGGCGCGTGGCGGCGCGACCTCGCATGCTGCGATCATCGCGCGCCAGGCGGGCATTCCGGCAATCGTCGCGCTCGGCGATGC
Source organism: Paraburkholderia silviterrae (assembly GCF_004353915.1). GTDB lineage: Bacteria > Pseudomonadota > Gammaproteobacteria > Burkholderiales > Burkholderiaceae > Paraburkholderia > Paraburkholderia silviterrae. The sequence goes on from NZ_SMRP01000008.1 coordinate 34,949, forward strand.
CTTGCACAAGATCGAAGAAGGCACCCAGGTGGTGGTGGACGCGGGCGCTGGCAGCCTCGCTTTCGCGCCGAGCACGCAGGACGTCGAACGCGCCCGTGCCGAAAAGCAGCGCCTTGCCGGCGTGCGCGAGGCGAACCGGCGTACGTCGCATGAGGCCGCGGCCACGCGCGACGGCCATGCGGTCGAAGTCGCGGCGAACATCGCGACGCTCGAGGATGCGCGCACCGCCGTGGAAAACGGCGCGGATTCCGTGGGCCTCCTGCGCACCGAGCTCATGTTCATCCATCGCCAGGCGGCGCCTACGGTGGACGAGCATCGCGAGGGCTACCAGGCGATCGCCGAAGCGCTGGGTGGTCGCACGGCGATCATCCGCACGCTCGACGTGGGCGCGGACAAGGAAGTCGACTATCTGACGCTGCCGCCCGAGCCGAACCCCGCGTTGGGCTTGCGCGGCATCCGCCTTGCCCAGGTGCGTCCCGATCTGCTCGACGACCAGTTGCGCGGGCTGCTCGCGGTCGAGCCCATGGGCGCCGTGCGCATCCTGCTGCCGATGGTCACCGACGTGGGCGAACTCGTGCGCCTGCGCGAGCGCATCGACACGTTCGCACGCGAAGCGGGCCGCACTGGCCGCATCGAGGTGGGCGTGATGATCGAGGTGCCCTCGGCGGCGCTGCTGGCCGACCAGCTCGCGCGCCACGCCGATTTCCTCTCGATCGGCACCAACGATCTCACGCAATACACGCTCGCGATGGACCGCTGCCAGCCCGATCTGGCGACGCAGGCCGACGGCCTGCATCCCGCCGTGCTGCGCCTCGTCTCCGTGGCGGTGGAGGGCGCGAGCAAGCATGGCAAGTGGGTTGGCGTGTGCGGCGCGCTGGCGGGCGACCCGCTCGCGGTGCCGCTGCTCATCGGCCTGGGCGTCACCGAGCTGTCGGTCGATCCGGTTTCCGTGCCGTCGATCAAGGCGCGCGTGCGCAAGCTCGATTACAGCCAGTGCCGCGAGCGCGCGTTCGAGGTCCTCGCGCTGGAGTCGGCGCAGGCGGTGCGCGCAGCGAGCCGCGCGCACTGGCCGCTCGATTGATTGCTCGCTTGATCTGCTGAGTGGCTGAGCAATTGGCCACTCGCTTCACCGGGTAGTTGATAGCACCACAATCATTCGGTTTCCTTGATAACCACACACCGGCGGGCGCAGCGATCGCGCGCCGGCTTCTCTCACCTCACTTTCGTCACGCAAGAGACAGAGACTGGAGGCAGTTCAATGGATGGCAATCCGTTTCTCAAGATTCAGAGCCTCGGCCGCGCGCTGATGCTTCCGATCGCAGTGCTGCCGGTGGCCGGCATTCTGCTGCGCTTCGGGCAGGCCGACATGCTCAACATCAAGATCATCGCCGACGCAGGCGGCGCGATCTTCGACAACCTGCCGCTCTTGTTCGCAATCGGCATCGCGGTGGGTTTCGCGAAGGACAACAACGGCGTGGCGGCGCTCGCGGGCGCGCTCGGCTACCTGGTCGAGACCGCCGTGATGAAGGACATCAACGACAAGCTCAACATGGGCGTGCTCTCGGGCGTGGTGGCCGGTGTCGTGGCGGGCATGCTGTACAACCGCTTCAAGGACATCAAGCTGCCCGAGTTCCTTGCCTTCTTCGGCGGCAAGCGCTTCGTGCCGATCGTGACCGGGCTCGCGTGCTTGCTGCTTGGCATCGTGTTCGGCTATGCATGGGGACCCGTGCAGCACGTGATCGACACGGCGGGTCATTGGCTGACCACGGCGGGGGCGATCGGCACGTTCGTCTACGGTCTGCTGAACCGGCTGCTGCTCGTGACTGGCCTGCATCACATCCTGAACTCTCTCGTGTGGTTCGTGTTCGGCTCGTTCACGCCCGCCGCCGGCGGCGCGGCCGTGACCGGCGACCTGCACCGCTTCTTCGCTGGCGACCCCACGGCGGGCAGCTTCATGGCCGGCTTCTTCCCGGTGATGATGTTCGGCCTGCCGGCCGCGTGTCTCGCGATGCTGCACGAGGCGCCCAAGGAGCGCCGCGCGATGGTGGGCGGCTTGCTGCTCTCGATGGCGCTCACTTCGTTCCTCACGGGCGTGACCGAGCCGATCGAGTTCACGTTCATGTTCCTCGCGCCGGTGCTCTACGGCATCCACGCCGTGCTCACGGGCCTGTCGCTCGCCATCTGCTCGCTGCTCGGCATCAAGCTCGGCTTCACGTTCTCGGCGGGCGCGATCGACTATGTGCTGAACTACGGCCTCTCCACGCACGGCTGGGAAGCGATTCCGCTAGGCATCGCCTACGCGGTGGTCTACTACGCGCTGTTCCGCTTCTTCATCCGCCGCTTCAATCTGCCGACGCCGGGCCGCGAAGCCTCGGCCGGCGACACGGAAATCGCCTCGTCGATGTCGGGCGTGCAAGTGCCGGTGGGTGGCGCGGCCGCTGCCACGTCGCTGTCGCGTGCGGCGCGCTATATCGATGCGCTCGGCGGCGCGGCCAACCTGAAGGTGGTCGATGCGTGCACGACGCGTCTGCGTCTCACGGTGGCGGACCCGGCGCATGTGTCGGAGCCGGCGCTGAAGGCAATCGGCGCGCGTGGCGTGCTCAAGCGCGGTGGCGAGAGCGTGCAGGTCATCATCGGGCCGGAAGCCGACATGATCGCCGACGAGATCCGTCGCGAGATTGCCAGCGGCCGCCCGGCGGCAGCGGCGGCCAAGGCAGTGCCGGTGGCGCAGCCTGCGTCACAGTCCGCGTCACAATCAGTCTCGCAGTCTGCCGCTCAGCCGGTGCAGGCAGCCGGTCCGCTCGACCCGAATCCGTCGCGCTGGCTGGCGGTGCTGGGCGGCGCGGCGAACATTGTGTCGCTCGATGCGGTCGCGGTCACGCGCTTGCGCGTGATCCTGCGCGACCCCGCGGCAGTTGACCGTGCGCAGCTTGGTGCGCTCGATGTGGCCTGGGTGTCGGCGGATACGCTGCATATCGTCGTGGGCGACGCGGCGCAGCGTTATGCGCGCGAGCTTGCGTTGCAGGCGGCCTGAGCGGTCCCTTGTTGCGAAGAAAAAACCGGCGCTAGCGCCGGTTTTTTTCATATCTCGTGTGTTTGCACGCCGCCCGCCCGAAGCCTTACTTCCCGCTATCGCCGGCGTCCATTTTGCGCTGCTGATCGAGCCACATCACATTGATGATGCCGAAGCCGAGCGCCACGCCAATGCCCAGTATCCAGGTGAAGTACCACATGATTTCCACTCCTGCGTAAATGGCGATGCAGCCCGGCGTGCCGGGCTGGATGACTCGGTCAATACAACGAATTGCGCTTGTCCTCGACGGCTTCGAGGGTCACCTTGCCGCGCATGATCCGATACGCCCAGGTGGTGTAGGCGAGCACGATCGGCAGGAAGATGATCACGGCCACCAGCATGATTTCGAGCGTGGTCTTGCTGGAGGTGGAGTCCCACACCGTGAGGCTCGAACGCGGGTCCAGCGAAGACGGCATGATGAACGGAAACATCGAGAAGCCCGCCGTGAGAATCACGCCGATGATCAAGAGCGCGGTGCCGAGGAAGGCCGTCTTTTCGAGCCGCGAGCCGGCCAGCACGAATGCGATCGCGCCACCAAGGATGCCGAGAATCGGCGCAACCGCCATCCACGGATAGAGCCCGTAGTTGCTGATCCACAGGCCTGTGCCAGGTTCGACGCTCTTGAGCAGCGGGTTCGCGACGGAGTCGTACGGCGCGGGCGTCGTGATCGTATAGCCGCCGATCAGCGTCGCCACGAGTGCGCCCGCCACCACGAAGAACACGACCGCAAGCGCCGAGGCAATGCGCAGCGCCTTCGACGCGCGTGCGGCCACCACGCCTTCGCTCTTCAACTTCACGAACGCGGCGCCGTGCGCGGTGAGCATGGTGAGGCTGACGAGCCCGCACAGGATCGCGAACGGATTGAGCAGCGCGAAGAAGCTGCCGTGATACGTCACGCGCAGATCGGAGTCATAGCTGAACGGCACGCCTTCGAGCAGGTTGCCGAACGCCACGCCGAACACGAGCGCCGGCACGAAGCCGCCGATGAAGAGCGCCCAGTCCCATGCGTTGCGCCACTTCGGGTTCTCGCGCTTGCCTCGGTAGTCGAAGCCCACGGGCCGGAAGAAGAGGGCGAAGAGCACGAGCAGCATCGCGAAGTAGAAGCCCGAGAACGACGCCGCATAGACGAGCGGCCAGGCGGCGAACATCGCGCCACCCGCGGTGATGAGCCAGACCTGGTTGCCTTCCCAGGTGGCGCCGACCGTGTTGATGACAATGCGGCGCTCCGCATCGGTCTTGCCGATGAAGGGCAGCAGCACGGCGGCGCCCATGTCGAAGCCGTCGGTGAGCGAGAAGCCGATCAAGAGCACGCCGATCAGCGCCCACCAGATCACTTTGAGCGTTGCGTAGTCCATGGTGTGGTTCCTGTGTGTTTCCTGTGCGTTTCTTGCGACACGTTCGTGGCCTGCATCACGAGACGCGATTGCCACTCGCTGCGGTCGTCACACCCTGCTCGTGGAAGTAGCGTCCCGTATTCAGCGACGACGGGCCGAGGCGCGCGTACTTGAACATCAGCGTGATCTCGATGATGAAGAGCGCCGTGTAAAACACCACGAAGCCCGCGAGGCTCAGCCACACGTCGCCGGGCGCGAGGCTCGACGCCGAAAGATGCGTGGGCAGCACTTCGGCGATGGTCCACGGCTGGCGGCCGAGCTCCGCGACGACCCAGCCGAATTCCGCGGCAAGCCACGGCAGCGGAATCGCCCACACCACCCAGCTCAGGAACCAGCGGCGGTTGTCCTTGAGCAGCGAGCGCTGCGCGCAGAACCAGAACGCGAGTACGAAGGTCGCGAGGAACAGCATGCCGAGGCCCACCATCACGCGAAACGACCAGAACACCGGGGCGACGGGCGGAATCGAGTGCTTCGCGGCGGCCTTGATCTGCGCGGGCGTCGCGTCGACCACGTTCGGCGCGAACTGCTTGAGGAGCAGGCCGTAGCCGAGGTCGGCCTTATGTGCCTCGAATACGTCGCGCGTGGCCGTGTCGGCGCTGCCTTCCTTCATCTTTTGCAGCGCGGCGTAGGCGAGCATGCCGTTCTGGATCCGCACCTCTGCGCGGCCCATCAGATCCTTCAGGCCGATCACCGGCTCGTCGATCGAGCGCGTGGCGATGATGCCCATCAGGTAGGGAATGCGGATAGCGTAGTCGGTGCGCTCTTCCTGCTGGTTAGGGATGCCGAACAGCGTGAACGGGGCCGGCGCGGGTGCCGTGTCCCATTCGGCCTCGATGGCGGCGAGCTTGATCTGCTGGACCTCGCCCGTGCGATAGCCCGATTCGTCGCCGAGCACGATCACGCAAAGCGTGGACGCGAGACCGAAGCCCGCGGCAATCGCGAACGAGCGCAGCGCGAAGTCCACGTCGCGGCGGCGCAGCAGATACCACGACGAAATGCCGAGCACGAACATCGACGCCGTCACGTAGCCGGCGGACACCGTGTGCACGAACTTCACCTGGGCGACCGGGTTGAAGATCACCTGGAAGAGGCTCGTGAGCTCCATGCGCATGGTTTCGTAGTTGAACGCGGCGCCCACGGGGTTCTGCATCCAGCCGTTGGCGACGAGAATCCACAGCGCGGAAAGGTTCGAGCCGAGCGCGACGAAGAACGTCGTAAGCAGGTGGCCGCCCTTCGACATGCGGTTCCAGCCGAAGAAGAACAGGCCCACGAAGGTCGACTCGAGGAAGAACGCGGCCAGCCCCTCAACGGCGAGCGGCACGCCGAAGATATCGCCCACGTAGTGCGAGTAGTACGACCAGTTCGTGCCGAACTGGAATTCCATCGTGAGACCGGTGGTGACGCCCATCACGAAATTGATCGCGAAGAGCTTGCCCCAGAACTGCGTCATGTCCTTGTAGATCGGCTTGCCGGTCATCACGTAGACCGATTCCATGATGACGAGGAGCCACGACAGACCCAGCGTGAGCGGCACGAACAGGAAGTGATAGAGCGCGGTGACCGCGAACTGCAGGCGCGATAGATCGACGGTTTCGCTAATTGGCATGGTGCGGGTCCCCTTGGGGTGGATTTGCGCCGGGCGGGCTAGCTCCGGGCGGGCTAGCCTCGGGCGGCACGGGCACGGAGAGGAGGGCCTGTGCGACCGCCGCTGGCGGCATGGTCATGTTCTCGGCCTGCGGATGATTGAAGAATGCGTATTTGAGCGCCATCAGCAGCACGAGCTTGAAGGCAAGGACGAGAACGATGTCGCGGCCGAAGGTCGGGCCGCGTGCCCACTGCAGGAAGCGCGCGCGCAACAACGGTCGTGCTCGCGCAAACTGGCCGGAAGTCGAGTTCATGACGATGTCAGATTAGGGCTGCATCACACATGAAATCATCTTACGAAGTAATGGGAAAAGGCGGCGCGAAGGTGTACGAATTACTGTTGGCCAAAAAAGAAAAGCCCCACTCTCGGTAAGAGTGGGGCTATGCGGGAAGCGCTTGTTGGCGGCCTGGCGGCCGCGCGGTGCGACTGATGTCTTAGGCGTAGTCGGCCAGCGCCGTGCGCATCTTCTTCATGGCGCTCGCTTCGATCTGGCGAATGCGCTCGGCCGAGACGCCGAACTCCTCGGCCAGTTCGTGCAGCGTCGAGCCGCCCGAGCCGTCGTCTTCGACGTTCAGCCAGCGCGCCTCGATGATGCGGCGGCTGCGCGCGTCGAGAGCCTCCAGCGCGCTCGCAATGCCGTCCGACTGCAGACGGTCGCGCTGACGCGAGGCGATCACGGCGGTCGGCTCGTTGTGCGAGTCGGCGAGCCAGGCGATCGGGGCGAACGATTCTTCGCCGTCGTCGGTCTGGCCTTCGAGCGCGATATCCGAACCCGACAGACGTGTTTCCATCTCCACGACTTCTTCGCGCTTCACATTCAGTTCCTGCGCGAGGCCTTCAATTTCCTCGGGCGTGAACGACTGCAGGCCCTGCTTGTGGCTGCGCAGATTGAAGAACAGCTTGCGTTGCGCCTTGGTCGTGGCGACCTTCACCATGCGCCAGTTGCGCAGGATGTACTCATGAATCTCCGCCTTGATCCAGTGCATGGCGTACGACACGAGACGTACATTCTGCTCGGGGTCAAAGCGCTTCACAGCCTTCATCAGGCCGATATTGCCTTCCTGGATCAGGTCGGCATGCGGCAGACCGTAGCCCAGATAATTGCGCGCGATCGACACCACGAGTCGCAGGTGCGATAGCACGAGGCGGCGCGCGCCTTCGAGATTGTTTTCCTGGCGATACTCGGTCGCGAACTGGCGCTCCTCTTGCGGCGTCAACATCGGGATCCGGTTCACGGCCTGAATGTAGGCGTCGATGTTGCCCAGTTGGCCAGGCAGCATGGAAGCGTTCGCGAGCGCCAGTACACCCGAACCTCCGGCCTTGGCCGTCGACGGGCTAAGCATATTCGGAAGGGTCATGGTCATTGCGTTGCTCACGTAGCGAACTCCTCAGGAATCTTGCAAAAGTCAGACATCGACTCCACGGTGGATGTTAGCACTCTGAATTGGTGAGTGCTAATACTTCGAGTCTGTAGGGACTTCAAGGTTCCGTAATCCCTATCGAAATATTTGTTTCGATAGATTTCAGCGAAACACTGAGAGGCAAGCTGGACGGGGCTTGCCGCCCGTCGCGGTCCCGCACACACCTGCGGGCCGAAGGAATACTCTAGAACGAGGCCGTCATCCGGGACAGATACGGAGGAAAAAGGGGATGGACTGAACGGGGTTACGGGCGGCTGGCGCCTCGCGACGATGCGCTGGTACCGGACCCGAATTTCGACGCCCGGATCTGTCTAATAGACATTGGATCGAGCCAAAAGTGCTGCGATGCGACATTCGGGCACGGCCGGTTAGGCGCGGCCGGCTAGGCGCGGCCGGCTAGGCGCGGCCGGTCAGACGCAGCCGACGAGGCGTACTTTGCCATGCCTTCGACGTGCATCTGTGTCGTCGAACGCTCATATGGGGGCGATCCGTTTGATCGCAAGTATCCATGCGTCGAAACCTGGTATAAATTTCAGCGAGGCGCGTGCGATAAATCTTCGGTGCGAGTCGGCGCGATGACGTGGACTTGTGCGCAAGGGGCTCTAGCAATGATTGCAAAAGTAATCGATGCGATTCGTGGGCTGGAGCGCGAGCGGTTTCGCGCGATGGTGGATGGCGACGGCTCGTCGCTGGATCAACTCCTGTCCGACCACGCCACCTTCATCCACACGAACGGCAAACGCGAGACCAAACAGCAGTTCATCGACGCGATCACGGCGGGGCGCCGCCGCTACCGCCAGATCGAGATCCAGTCGCAGGACGTGCTGCCGGTGGGGCGCGAGACCTGCGTGATCTCGGGCCGCGCGCTGATCGAGATGGAAGCCAACAATGGCGCGCTGCTCTATCCCATTGCTTATACGGCGATTCAGACGCAGGAGGATGGCCACTGGCGTCTGCTCGCGTGGCAGGCGACACGTTGCGCGATCGAGTGACGACCGGTAGGTCCACTCGCCGATATCGCCTGGTGGGCGTATCGGGCGCACGCCGGCGGCCCGTCTTGCCGCCGGCGCTCAACGGCGCCGCTTGTCGACCAGAGTTGGCACTTTAGTGCCTTACTCTGGTCCCATGCTTCGCGGTCGACCAGAGTTGGTGCAAAGCTCCTTACTCTGGTCCCATGCAAAGCTTTGGTGCTGCTTCCACTAAACCGCTTCTCTCACTGTGCCGCCGCGCTTACGCGCGGCGGTGTCACTTCGCGCACGTTCGCGTGCGCAATTGTCTGATCAAGCCGCCGCGCGCTGGTCGACTTGCGGCCAGGCGGCGCGGTTGACCGCGCTCACCATGGCGGCGATGGTCGCATGCGCGGCGTCGTCGGCGACCCCAACGCCATGGCGCAGCGGCTGAGCGTCCACCCGGCAGCCGACGAAGACCGCCGTGGCGCCCTGCGCCGTGCCCAGCGTTTCGAGCGACGTGACTTCGATACCAACGCCCGCGGCCGCCGCGATTGCCACGGCCACGGCCCGCGCATGCGCTTCGTCGATTTGCGCCGCCGCCGGCATGGCGACCTCGCGGCCCTCCCAGCGCACCCGTCCCGCACCTGCGTGCGCGGCCGGCCCGCGCGTCTCGAGGTATTCGCGCGAGAAGAGCGCGCAAATTGCGTCGCCCGAGATCTCTTCGCCCGAGCCGTCGGTGACCGTCTGCACGGCGTGGCTGAATTCGATCTGCACGCGGCGCGGCGGCGTGAAGCCCATGCCGCGCTCGAGCAGCCAGGTGGCGCCGCCCTTGCCCGACTGGCTGTTCACGCGAATCACCGCGTCATAGCTGCGGCCGAGATCGGCGGGATCGATCGGGAGATAGGGCACTTCCCAGAGCGCATCCGCTTTTTGCTGCGCGAAGCCCTTGCGGATCGCGTCCTGGTGCGAGCCCGAGAATGCCGTGAACACGAGGTCGCCCGCATACGGGTGGCGCGGATGCACGGGCAGCTGGTTGCAACGCTCGACCACGCGGCGCACGGCGTCGATATCGGAAAAGTCGAGGCCCGGGTCGATGCCCTGCGTGTAGAGATTCATCGCGAGCGTGACGAGGTCGACATTGCCGGTGCGCTCGCCGTTGCCGAACAGGCACCCTTCGATGCGGTCCGCGCCAGCGAGCAACGCCATTTCGGCGGCGGCCACGGCCGTGCCGCGATCGTTGTGCGGATGCACCGAGAGCACGATGCTGTCGCGGTACGCGAGGTTGCGGTCCATCCACTCGATCTGGTCGGCGTAGACGTTGGGCATCGCGGCTTCGACGGTGGCCGGCAGGTTCACGATCATCTTGTGATCGCGCGTCGGGCGCCAGGTCTGGGCCACGGCGTCACAGACTTCGCGCGCGAACGAGAGCTCGGTCATGCTGAAGGTTTCCGGCGAGTACTGGTAGATCCAGTGCGTGCCGGGGCGCGCGTCGGCGTACTGGCGGATGAGGCGCGTGCCTTCGACCGCGAGCGCCTTGACTTCGTCTTTCGACTGCCCGAACACGATCTTGCGGAACGACGGGCAGATCGCGTTGTAGAGGTGCACGATCGCGCGCGGCGCGCCTTCGAGCGCTTCGAACGTGCGGCCGATGAGCTCCTCGCGCGATTGCACGAGCACTTCGATCGTCACGTCTTCCGGAATGCGCCTTTCCTCGATCAGCTTGCGCACGAAATCGAAGTCGGTTTGCGACGCCGACGGAAAGCCGACTTCGATTTCCTTGAAGCCGATTCCCACCAGCATCTCGAAGAACTCGAGCTTCTGCTCGATGCTCATCGGCTCGATCAGCGACTGGTTGCCGTCGCGCAGGTCGGTGCTCATCCAGATGGGCGCGTGTTCGACAGTGCGCGTGGGCCATCGGCGGCCGTTCAAGCGGATGGCGGGGAAAGGGCGGTACTTCTCGGCGGGATTACGCAACATGACATGCCTCGTTCTTCGGGGTGTCGTTTGCGATGGCGGTCGGCAGCGGGCGGCTGGCTTGCTGACGACGAGGCACGATGCGCACAACTTCGGGCGAACGGGCGGCAACCACGGACGCGAAGAAGATGGCCACGGTGACGGCGGTAACCGGCGCGGCAAAAGCGGACATGAACGAAGCCCATGCAACGTGCATTTTGACCCTCGCGACTCGTCCGAACGGTAAACGGACGAATGCAGACGACTGGTTGTGGAGAAACTGCGGTTTGGGGTACTGCGAGAACTGCTTGGGAGGACTGCCGACCGGAGAGGTGGTCGCGCAGCGCTACGCCTGGCTTACGCTAGACGTAGCGATAGGGCCGCTAGGCGGCCTGAGGTAATTCGGAGGGGGTTCGGAAAGGAACGCATTTGTCCAATGTAAGTCAGGACTGGCGCATTTGTCAACAGCGGTGCCAACAGCGAATGCGTGCTCTTGTGTCGCGAAGATGCGTGCAGATGAACGCCGTTACGCGCGCTTCGCGATGCGCTTGATCGTCTCGACCTGGCGGGCGATGGCCTCGGGGACCGGCGCGTCGCCGCGCAGCACGGCCTCGATCCAGGCCGCTGTCGTGGGGGCGTCGCGGCCTTCGGGCAGATCGATTTCGGGGCTGTCCGGCGACGAGCGTACCGGCTCGATCAACGTCTCGCAGATGCCGTCGTGCAGCCAGTCCACCTGCACCTGGCGGCGCGTGTCGGCGACGGCTTCGCCTTCGGTGCCGCGCGCGAGCAGCGCCCCGCCCACAGCGGCCTCCGGGTGCGCCGCAAAGAGTGCGCTCAGGCTCTCGCGATAGGGCGGATGCGTGTAGTTCACGAGCCGCAGGCCGGGGGGCTGCGCGAACGGCTGCAACAGCTTGACGAGCGTGTGCGTGGAGTTGCGCACGCCCATGCGCCGGCGCAGCGACAACAGGCGCGCAAGCTTGGGCGCGAGCGTTTCGATCGACGTGAACGCCACGCGGCGCTCGGCGAGCTGCGCCTCGATCGCAGCGTGGTCGCTCGCGCCAGGCAGGTTCAGCGCAGCGAAGATTTCCGCGCTCGTCACGCGGCCCGGATCGACGACGACGCCGTGCACGAGCGTCGGCACGCCTTCGCACGCGAGCAGCAAAGCGAGCAGCGGCACGAGGTTCGGCTGCTTGCGCGCGCCGTTGTAGCTCGGGATCGACACCGGGCGGTACGCGCCCTCGGCCACCACGATGGGCGCGAACGACGCATGGGCGGCCGCGAGCATGGCGGCGAGTTCATCGGCGGTTTCGCCCTTGAGCCGGTAGGCGAGCAGCACCGCGCCCAGTTCGAGTTCGGGCACGCGGCCGTCGAGCATCGCCGCATAGAGCGTATGCGTGTCTTCGGACGACAGCGAACGCGCGCCGTGCGGCCCGCGGCCGATTTCCTTGATGAAGCGGGCGCAGGAGAAAGTATCTGTGGAGTCGGGGGCGTTCATGGCGGCGTGAGTGTGGTGCAGGCGGCACGCAGCGCGATGGCGGCGTGTTGAGCGGCAACAAGGCCGCTTTCGTCGGCGTATCGGCGTTTTGGCCTGGATTCTGGGATACGGGAAGTATCGCACGAGCGCCGCGGCGCACTGCCACCGCTGCGCGTTAAACTCGCGTTCTACCTCGCGCATGCTGCGCCGCTGCGGCCGCGCGCCTTGCTCGCTTGCCGCGCGCTTCCGGCGGCGCGTGGACCATCACAAAGACGGAGAACCCGATGACATACGCATTTGACCCGGCACCACAAGCCGCAGTGCCCGTGGCCGGCAGCGCCGCGCGCTTTCCGGTGCGCCGCATCTACTGCGTCGGCCGTAACTATGAGGCGCACGCGCGCGAGATGGGTCACGATCCGGACCGCGAGCCGCCGTTCTTTTTCGCCAAGCCCGCCGACGCGCTGCTCTACGTCGCGCCCGGCACGACCGCCGAATTCCCGTATCCCGCGCGGTCGCAGAACGTCCACTTCGAAATGGAGCTGGTCGCCGCGATCGGCAAGGGCGGCAAGAACATTCCCGTCGAGCGCGCGCTCGACCACGTGTTCGGCTACGCGCTCGGCCTCGACATGACGCGCCGCGACCTGCAAGCCGAAGCGAAGAAGCTCGGCCGCCCATGGGACACCGCGAAGGGCTTCGACCACTCCGCTCCCATCGGTCCGATCCATCCCGTCGCGCAAGTCGGCCAGTTGGCTAGCGGCGCGATCTGGCTCACGGTGAACGGCGAGGAGAAGCAGCGCTCGGACATCTCGCAGATGATCTGGCCGGTCGCCGACACCATCGCATTTCTCTCGACGCTCTTCGAGCTGAAGGCGGGCGACCTGATTTACACGGGCACGCCAGAGGGCGTCGGTGCGGTCAAGCCCGGCGACGTGATGAAGGGCGGCGTGGACGGCATCGGCGAATTTGCCGTGCGCGTGGCGTAAGAGCACCGCTAGAGGAGCATGAGGGGAGCATGAAGCTTTACAGCTATTTCCGCAGTTCGGCGTCGTATCGCGTGCGTATCGCGCTGAATTTGAAGAACCTGCCGTACGAGTACGTGCCGGTGCATCTGGTGCGCGAGGGCGGCGAGCAACTGAAGCCCGCGTACCGCAAGGTCAATCCCGATGCGATCGTGCCGACGTTCATCGACGATGAGGACCATACGATCCAGCAATCGCTCGCGATCATCGAGTATCTCGAAGAGACGCATCCGGAGCCGCCGCTGTTGCCGAAGTCGCCCGCCGATCGCGCGCACGTGCGCTCGATCGCGCTGCAGATCGCGTGCGAGATTCATCCGGTCGACAACCTGCGCGTGCTGAGATACCTGAAGCACACCTTGGGCGTGGACGATGCGGCCAAGGATGCCTGGTACCGGCACTGGATCGAAACCGGGTTCACCACGCTGGAGGAGCGCCTTGCGAACGATCCGCGCACGGGCAAGCTCTGTTATGGCGATACGCCTACGCTTGCCGACCTGTGCCTCGTGCCGCAGATTTACAACGCGCATCGCTTCAAGATCGATACGATGCGCTATCCGACCATCCAGCGCATTCACGACTACGCCGTGCAACTCGACGCGTTCGTGCGCGCGGCGCCAGGTGTGCAGCCGGACGCGGAGTGAGCCGGGGTGGACCGGGTGGATGTTAGGCCCGTGAGCGCCTGAAAAAAATGGCGTCGTCCTCGCGAACGACGCCATTTTTGTTTGCGCCTGCGAGCGCGATCAGTTCCCGAGCAGTGCGTCGGCGAATTCTTCGGCCACGAACGGCTGCAGGTCCTCGACCTTCTCGCCCACGCCGATGAAATACACCGGAATCGGGCGCTGGCGCGCGATGGCGGCGAGGATGCCGCCCTTCGCGGTGCCGTCGAGCTTCGTGACGATGAGGCCGGTCAGGCCGAGCGCGTCGTCGAACACCTTCACCTGGGTGAGCGCGTTCTGGCCCGTGTTCGCGTCGATCACGAGCAGCACTTCGTGCGGCGCGCCCTCGAGCGCCTTGCCGATCACGCGCTTGACCTTCTTGAGCTCGTCCATGAGGTGCAGCTGCGTGGGCAGGCGGCCGGCCGTGTCGGCCATCACCACATTGATGCCGCGCGCGCGCGCCGCGCTCACCGCGTCGAAGATCACGGCGGCCGGGTCGCCGCTTTCCTGCTGCACGACCGTCACGTTGTTGCGCTCGCCCCAGATCGTGAGCTGCTCGCGCGCGGCGGCACGGAAGGTGTCGCCGGCGGCCAGCAGCACGCTCTGGTCGAAGCTCTGCAGATGCTTGGCGAGCTTGCCGATACTCGTGGTCTTGCCCGCGCCGTTCACGCCCGCGATCATCATCACGAGCGGCTGCGCGCGGCCCAGCATGAGCGATTTTTCGAGCGGCTCGAGCAGGTCGATGAGCAACTGGCGCAGCGCGTCCTTCACTTGCTGGGCGTCGGTCAGGCGCTCTGCGCGCACCTTCTGGCGCAGCGTTTCCAGCAGGTGCTCGGTGGCGTCGACGCCCGCGTCGGACATCAGCAGCGCGGTTTCGAGCTCCTCGTAGAGGTCGTCGTCGATCTTCGCGTTGACGAAGATGCTCTGAATGTTCGAGCTCGTCTTCGAAAGTCCCGACTTCAGGCGCGAGAGCCACGACTGCTTCGCGTTGGCGTCGGGCGCGGGCGGCGGGACGATCTCGACGGTTTCGAGCTCGCTTTCCACGGTTTGTGGCGCGGCGGCGCTCACCGGAGCGGGAATGTGCGCAGCGGTTGCGGCAGGCTCGGACGCGGAAGACTCTGCGCCCGCTTCATCGGGCGCGGCCTGCGAGTCCGCGTCGGTTTCGGCCGGCTCGTTCCCGGCGCCCTTCGAACCCCGGAGTCGTTTAAAGAAACTGAACATGGTCTGGTGTGAGGAAAGCGCGCTGCGGTCTGACCGAGGGACGGTCATCGACGTAGCTCAAGCGGGCAACGCGTGAAAAACACGTCATTTTATCAGGCGCCCCCGGGCGCGTCGTTGGGGCAGGCGTGCGGTATCCATCCCAGCGCGCGCTCGACCCTGTGGTAACGTTCGCGCATTGGCCGGTGCGGCGCTTGCGCGCACGGCAGGTTGTGCCATGCCTGCGGTCGTCCAGGCGGCGAGCGCTGGCGCATAACAGTACCGATTCACTCAGCAAAAAACGCATGCCCCGTTCATCCTCCCCGCGCCCCCAGGGCGCTCGCGCAGTTCGTGGTGCGCAATCCGGCTTGCCGTCTGGCTCGCCGTCCGGCCGCGCCGGCGGCACGCACACGATCCGCATCATTGGTGGCGACTGGAAGCGCACGCCGCTGCCGGTGCTCGATCTCGAGGGCCTGCGGCCCACGCCCGACCGCGTGCGCGAGACGCTTTTCAACTGGCTCGGCCAGCGCCTCGACGGCCTGCGCTGCCTCGACCTGTTCGCGGGCAGTGGCGCGCTCGGCTTCGAAGCGGCGTCGCGTGGCGCGGCGCGCGTGGTGATGGTCGAGCGCAACGCGCGCGCGGCTGCCCAGTTGCGTGCGAACCAGGCGCACCTCGCCGCCCGCACGATCGAGGTCGCCGAAGCCGATGCGCTGCGCCTCGCCGCCAATCTCGCGCCGGGCTCGTTCGACGTCGTGTTCCTCGATCCGCCGTTCGGCGATGCCGCGCTGCTCGCGCGCTCGCTCGAGTTGGCCGCGCCGCTCGTCGCAGCCGATGGCTGGCTCTACGTGGAGTCGGGCGAGGCCGTGAATCCCGCGACGCAGCCCGCGCTGGCGGGCTGGAGCGTGGTGCGCGAGGGCAAGGCGGGGGCGGTTCGCTATCATTTGCTGCAGCGCGAAAATGAGGAATAATGCGCGTTCGATAAAGAAGCGGCGGGCGGCTTCAGGCGCCACGCAGGCACTCGCGCATGCGGCGCATGAGCCGCACATTGCGCCCCATTTCTGTTGAGAGGAGAAGCCTCATGGTAGTCGCCGTGTACCCCGGTACGTTCGATCCGCTCACGCGCGGTCACGAAGATCTCGTGCGGCGCGCGTCGAGCATTTTCGACACGCTGGTGGTCGGTGTCGCCGACAGCCGCAACAAGAAGCCGTTCTTCTCGCTCGAGGAGCGGCTCGAGATTGCGCACGAGGTGCTCGGCCACTATCCGAACGTTCAGGTGATGAGCTTCAAGGGCCTGCTCAAGGATTTCGTGCGCAACAACAACGCGCGCGTGATCGTGCGCGGCCTGCGTGCCGTGTCGGACTTCGAATATGAGTTTCAGATGGCCGGCATGAACCGCTACCTGCTGCCCGACGTCGAGACGATGTTCATGACGCCGTCGGATCAATATCAGTTCATTTCGGGCACGATCGTGCGCGAAATCGCCCAGTTGGGCGGCGATGTCAGCAAGTTCGTGTTCCCTTCGGTGGAAAAGCGGCTGCAGGACAAGGTGGCCTCGCTCGGCGGCCCGGCCTGAGCCAGGCTCGAGCGGCGTGCGCCGCCCTGTGCGGCGCCGTTTTCTTCCCTTTCTGACGCGGCGGCAGGCTTCGAAGGCCCGGCAAGGCGCGGGCTGCGGCGCTATAATGTATTGTTTTTGAAGGGAAACGTGAGAGCAGCATGGCCCTGATGATTACCGACGAGTGCATCAATTGCGACGTCTGCGAGCCCGAGTGCCCGAACGACGCAATTTCGATGGGCCCCGAAATCTACGTGATCGACCCGAAGAAGTGCACCGAATGCGTTGGCCACTTCGACGAACCGCAGTGCATCCAGGTCTGCCCGGTCGAGTGCATTCCGAAAAATCCGGAACATGTGGAGTCGCACGAGCAGTTGATGGAGAAGTATCGCGCGCTCGTGGCGGCGAAGAACGCTTGAAACGCAGGCTGGCCTCGCGCCCATGCGGAAACAAGAAACGCGCCTCGATGGGGCGCGTTTTTGTTTGATTCGGGTCTTTTAGCCGACGATGACCTTCAAGGCTTTGACGAGCGTATCGCATTCGTCGTCGGTGCCGACCGAGATGCGCAGGTGCTGGTTCACGAGCGGCGCGTTGAAGTGGCGCACGAAGATCTCTTTCTCGCGCAGCTTCGCGGCGAGTTGCGCGGCGTCGTGTGCCGGATGCTTCGCGAACACGAAATTGGCCGCCGACGGCACGACCTCGAAGCCTAGCGCCTCGAGCGAAGCCGTCAGCCGCTCACGGCTCTCCATGACGCGTCTGCGCGTGGTTTCCAGCCACTCGGCGTCCTCGTAGGCCGCCGTCGCCGCGGCTTGCGCGAGGCGGTCGAGCGGATACGAGTTGAAGCTGTCCTTCACGCGGTTGAGCGCGTCGATCAGATCGGCGTGGCCGAACGCGAAGCCCACGCGCATGCCCGCGAGCGAGCGCGACTTCGACGTCGTGTGCACCACGAGCAGGTTCGGGTAGCGGTCGATCAGCGCGATCGCCGACTGCGCGCCGAAATCCACATAGGCCTCATCCACGACCACGACCGAGCCGGCGTTCGCCGCCACGAGGCGCTCGACATCTGCGAGCGGCAGCGCGTGGCCGGTGGGCGCGTTGGGATTCGGGAAGATCACGCCGCCGTTCGTCGCACCGTTCGCCGGCAGATAATCGTCGACGCGGATCGCGAACTGCGCGTCGAGCGGCACCGTGCGGTACTCGACGTCGTAAAGGCGCGCGTAGGTCGGATAGAAGCTGTACGTGATATCGGGAAAGAGGATCGGCTTGTCGTGCTTGAGCAGCGCCTGGAATGCGTGCGCGAGCACTTCGTCGGAGCCGTTGCCCACGAACACTTGATCCGTGCGGATGCCGTGATGCGCGGCCACTGCGGCGCGCAGGCGCCTGGCGACCGGGTCCGGATAGCGGCGCAGCGACTCGGCAGTCTCGCCGAGTTCGGCGCGGATCGCTTCGAGCACGCGCGGGGAGGGCGGATACGGGTTCTCGTTGGTGTTGAGCTTCACCGGCTTCGCGAGCGCGGGCTGCTCGCCCGGCACATAAGGCACGAGGCGGTGGACGATGTCACTCCAGTAACGACTCAAGACGCTCTCCTTTGTCGACCGGAGTTAGTGCTTTAGCACTTACTCCGGTCCCATGCTTCGCGGTCGACCGGAGTTAATGCTTCAACACTTACTCCGGTCCCATGCTTCGCGGTCGACCGGAGTTAATGCTTTAGCACTTACTCCGGTCCCATGCTTCGCGGTCGACCGGAGTTAATGCTTCAACACTTACTCCGGTCCCATGCTTCGCGGTCGACCGGAGTTAATGCTTCAACACGTACTCCGGTCCCATGCTTCGATATGGCCTGCTGACGATGCACGCGACGTACGCGCGCGAAGATCAGCCGTTGCGATGCAGTTGCATGACGGCGCGCTCGGGCTCGCCCTTCACGAAGATGGGCATGACGGCGAGCGCGCGCTCGATCGACGCGTCGATCACATCCTGCTCTTCGCGGCGCGGCGGCTTGAGCACGAAGTTCGCGACGTCGGGCTTGGCACCCGCGCGCGCGCCTTCGGGAATCAGGTCACGTGGATGCCCGATGCCGATGCGCAAGCGCCAGTATTGCTGCGTCGTCAGATGCGCGGAAATGTCCTTCAGGCCGTTGTGGCCGCCGCTGCCGCCGCCGAGCTTGAGCTTGACGGTGCCGGGCGGCAGGTCGAGCTCGTCGTGCGCGACAAGGATCTCGTCGGGCAGGATCTTGAAGAAGCTCGCAAGCGCGACGACCGACTGGCCCGAGCGGTTCATATAGGTCTGCGGCTTGAGCAGATGCACTTCCACACCGTAGAGGCGCGCCTTCGCATAGTGGCCGTGGAAGCGCCGCTCGTCGCGCAGCGTCGTGCCGGCATCGCGCGCGAGTTGGTCCACGAGCCAGAAGCCCGCGTTATGGCGCGTTGCCGTGTATTCGGCGCCCGGATTGCCGAGCCCGACGATCAACCTGATCATTGTGGTGTTCCGCCTGCAGAATTCGTTGAAGCAACCGCCAAGTGTACGAAAAAACTGCGAAAAAAAACCCGCCGGGGCGAACCGCGGCGGGTCACGTCGTCCGTTTCATTGAAACGGATCGAGAGGATCAGCTTTTTTGCTGTAAAGCCGGTTGCAAAGCCGCGGCGCTTATTCAGCTGCCGGTGCTTCTTCGCCTTCAGCTGCCGCCTGGGCGCCAGCCGGCACGGGTGCCGATGCGACCACTGGGTTATCGGCTTCAACGTGCGCGACCAGCGTCACGCCTGCGGGCAGCGTGATGTCCTTGGCGTGCAGCGACTGACCAGCTTCGATCTTCGCGAGGTCGACTTCGAGGAATTCCGGCAGTGCGCCCGGCAGGCACACCACTTCGATTTCGGCGAGGACGTGCGAGATGATCGCGCCACCCAGCTTGACGGCCGGGTTGGTTTCCTGGTTCATGAAGTGCAGGGGCACCTTCGTGTGGATCTTCTTGTTCGGATCGACACGCTGGAAGTCCACGTGCAGCACGAGCTGACGGAACGGGTGGTATTGCACGTCGCGCAGCAGGACTTGCTGCGACTTGCCGGCCACTTCGAGGTCGAGAATCGACGAGTGGAAGGCTTCTTTCTTCAGGGCGTGCCACAGCGCGTTGTGGTCGAGCTCGACCAGTTGCGGCTCGGCGCCGAAACCGTAGACGATGCCCGGCGTCTTGCCAGCATTGCGCAGGCGGCGGCTCGCACCCGTACCTTGCAGATTGCGTTCGAAAGCGATGACTTTCATGATGTTCTCAGTTATTGCACTGCCCGCGACCAGGCAGTCAGTAAAACGGGGCCGTTCAGGCATTATTTCTGCCAAAAGGCCCCAGCGATACGGCGCAAACCTTCGTCCGCTTGCGCCGATTACACCAAAGCGCGGCATCCTTGCGAATGCCGCGCTTTGGCGCGAATCTCTTTAGCTTTCAGCGAACAGCGACATCACCGAGTCGCC
Source organism: Paraburkholderia silviterrae (assembly GCF_004353915.1). GTDB lineage: Bacteria > Pseudomonadota > Gammaproteobacteria > Burkholderiales > Burkholderiaceae > Paraburkholderia > Paraburkholderia silviterrae. The sequence goes on from NZ_SMRP01000008.1 coordinate 54,745, forward strand.
GCGGCGGATACGCGAGAACGTTTCTGCCAGCAGACCTGCGCTCGTGAGCGAACGGACCTTCGCGCACGCGCGGGCTTCAGCGCCCAGCGGAATCGTGTCGGTCACGACCAGCTCGTCGAGCGCCGAGGCGGCGATGCGCTCGCCTGCGCCACCCGAAAGAACCGGGTGCGTGGCGTATGCAAACACCTTCTTCGCGCCGCGTTCCTTGAGCACTTGCGCTGCCTTGCAGAGCGTGCCGGCGGTGTCGACCATGTCGTCCATGATCACGCAGGTGCGGCCTTCGACTTCACCGATGATGTTCATCACTTCGGCGACGTTCGCCTTAGGACGACGCTTGTCGATGATCGCGAGATCGCAGTTCAGCTGCTTGGCGAGCGCACGGGCGCGCACCACGCCGCCGACGTCCGGCGAAACGACCAGCAGGTTCTCGTAGTTCTGCTTGCGCAGATCGCCGAGCAGCACGGGCGTTGCGTAGATGTTGTCGACGGGAATATCGAAGAAACCCTGGATCTGGTCAGCGTGCAGATCCATCGTAATGATCCGCTCGACGCCCGCGATTTCCAGCATGTTCGCCACGACCTTCGCCGAGATGGCGACGCGCGCCGAACGGGGGCGGCGGTCTTGACGGGCATAGCCGAAGTAGGGGATGGCTGCGGTGATCCGGCCTGCGGATGCGCGCTTGAGCGCATCGACCATGATCATCAGTTCCATCAGATTGTCGTTGGTCGGCGCGCAGGTCGACTGGAGGACGAAGACGTCCTTGCCGCGCACGTTTTCCTGGATTTCGACTTGGATCTCACCGTCGGAGAAGCGGCTAACCATAGCCTTACCGAGGGGGATACCGAGGATCTTGACGACTTCCTGTGCAAGCGCGGGATTGGCGTTGCCAGTAAAAACCATCAGGCCGTCATGGCTGCTCATCATGCACCTGCTGCGGACTTGGGGGGCGAGAGGAATTACTTGGGTGAACTGCTTTAGAATTTTTGGCAGGGGAGGAAGGACTCGAACCCTCGCATGCCGGAATCAAAATCCGGTGCCTTAACCAACTTGGCGACTCCCCTACACTCAACTTCGAGCCTGACTGACCGGTAGGACGATCAGCCACGCAAAACTATGCCGCGAAAGCGAAGAGTGGATGCTTGTCCAGGCTCGATGCGACTGCGCTTCTCCAGTCTGCCGGAAGCCGCGCTTGCGCCGCTTCTGCTTCAGCCCGACTGGCGAACGCTGCGAAAACACTTGCGCCCGACCCGGTCATCCGCGCGGGTGCGATGTTTTCAAACCATCTCAGCACCTGCGCTACTTCCGCGTATTTTCCTGCGACAACCGCTTGCATATCGTTTCGGCCGAAACTGTCTGGCCATCCGTTCTGCGCTGCTTGCTGTGCAAGAAAGACTGCTATTGTGCAGGTCCTTGTGTCCCTTGTCAATGACTTTTCTGAAAAAATTTCAGCAGTAGGAACATGAACCCGCGGCGTCACGACCAAAAAATGACGCGGGGGCAATTGTACAGCCTCCAGCGCCTCGCCGACACCCTCCGCGAACGCATTTTTTCCGAACACGAAGAACGGCACATCGGCGCCCAGTTTGAGCGCGAGCGCCTGCAGTTCCCCGCGCGGCAAGTTGAGCTTCCACAGGCGATTGAGCGCGAGCAGCGTGGTGGCCGCATCCGAGCTGCCGCCGCCAAGACCCGCGCCCATCGGCAGACGCTTTTCGATGTCGATCTCGACACCCTCGTTCGTGCCGGTATGTTGCTTGAGCAACGTTGCGGCGCGCACGGTGAGGTCGTGTTCAGCCGGGACGCCGTCGACTTCCGTCGTACGCGTGATGCGGCCGTCGAGGCGGCGCGTGAAATGCAGCGTGTCGCCCCAGTCGAGCAACTGGAAGACGGTCTGCAGGTCGTGATAGCCATTGGGCCGACGGCCCGTGATGTGCAGGAAGAGATTGAGTTTCGCGGGCGCGAGGCAGTCGCGCAGCGAGTCCTGAGTTTCGGTCATGATACTGGGCGCCCAACGGCGGCAAGCGTTTCGCGCCTGCCGCCGCTCAAGCGCGATTCCTTTACTGGTCGAGCACGAGCTTGATCTGGAGCGGCGGATCTTCGCGCGTGAGGTTCACGCGCTTGACGCCGGTGGCGGGTGCGTCTGCGTAAGCGAGATAGTCGATCGTCCAGCCGTCTTGCTGGATCTGCGCGAGACGTTGCGGATCTTTCGGATCGGGCGTGGTCTGCGCGCGCGAGGTGGGCGCAACCGATGGCTGCAGCCAGTAGCGCAAGCCCTCCACGGGCAGCGCGAAGCCGAGCGCCTGCTGCATCAGCGTGCTGACGTTATCCGCGGTGAGCGGCTGCTTGTTCGGCAACTCGAGCATGGCCTCGGCCGGCGACGATGTGACGACGGCGAGCGTCTGCCCAAGCGGATTGAGCAGTTCCAGCGTCACGGTCGAGTCGGTTTCGCGCCAGTCGAAATTGCCGTAGGCATTGCGCTGCTGGCCGTTCTGGTCGTTGTACTGGACGGCGAAGCGGCCATGATAGGCGCGGCTCGTTTGCGCGGTGAGCGACGTCGTGGCGCGTGCGGTGGACGGCTCGTGCGGCAGTTGCGTCGCGCAGCCCCCGAGCGTGATCAACCCGGTGAGCAGCGCGGCCGCCGCCACGCCCAGCGCCGGCCGCCGGATCACGCCGCCGGCGATCCGGCGTGAGACAGAACTCGCAAATACGGCGGCAGTGGCGGCGGGGCGGCGATGCAGGGGAAATTCAGCCATCAGAGATCGTTGACCTGGAAGCGCTTGAGCGTCTTCAGGAGTGTGTCGTTATCGGGTTCGAGCTTGCGCGCCTCGCGCCAGGCCTGGAGCGCGCCGGCCTGGTCGCCGTTCTTCCACAGCACCTCGCCGAGGTGCGCGCCGATCTCGGCGTTCGGCTGCAGGTCGTAGGCCTTGCGCAGCAGCTTGATGGCGTCGGCGTTGTCGCCCAGGCGGTACTTCACCCAGCCCACGCTGTCCATGATGAACGCGTCGTCCGGGGCGAGCGCCGAAGCTTTTTCGACGAGCTTGTCCGCTTCCTGCAGGCGCAGGTTGCGGTCCGCGAGCGAGTAGCCGAGTGCGTTGTAGGCCTGCGGGTTGTCCGGCTGCGATTTGATCAACTGGCGCAACTGCGTTTCCATGACGTCGTAATGGCCGTTCTTTTCGGCGGCCATGGCGTAGTCATAAGCGAGATCGGGGTCGTCCGGGAAGTCGGCGGTGGCCTTGGCAAGGCGCGCCTCTGCCTCCGAATAGCGCTTCGCGTCGAACAGGATGGCGGCGTCCGTGCGGGCGATCAGCGCCTGGTCGCGCGGGTCGTCGGCCTGGATGCTCGCGAGCTGACGGCGTGCGTCGTCGACCTTGCCCTCTTTGTCGAGCATCTGCGCACGCGTGATTTGCGCGGGCACGTATTGCTGGCTGTTGGGCTGGATCTTGTCGAGCCACTGCTGCGCTTGCGCATTGTCCTTCTGCTCGGCCGCGAGCTGCGCAAGATAAATGTAGCCTTGGCCCGGATCCGCGCCCGGCGTTTTCTCCGCCACCTGCGAGTACTGCATCAGATATTGCCTGGCGTCGTCGTACTTCTTCTGCTGCACGTCGATGAGCGAAAGCGCCATCAGCGGCATCAGGTCCGTCGAGCTGGCTTTGTGCAGGATTTCGAACTGCTTTTTCGCGTCGTCGAGCCGGTCTGCGGCGAGGTAGGTTTGCGCAAGCGCAAGACGTCCTTCGCGCGACTTCGGATTCTGCTGAACATATTTTTCGATCGACGCGACGCCTTCCTGGCGCTCCTCCGGTCCCATCTGCGCGAGCATCAGCGCCGCGGGCAGGTAGTCGGGCTTGATCGCGAGCGCCTGCTCGAACGCTTTGCGCGCCGCGGGCACGTCGTCGACGAGCAGTTCCTGGCGGCCGAGGGCAAGCTGCGCCTCGGGGCGGTTCATGTCGTCCTTGAGCAGCGCCTTGAGCGTGTCGAGGCCGCCCGCACGATTCGGGCCGCGCGAGAGCAGCAGTTGCAGCGAGAGCAGCGCCTGGCCGCGGCTGTCGGCCGGCACGCGGGCCAGCTCGCGCGCAAGCAGCGGCTGCGCGTCGGCGGGCTTGCCGGAGAGCACGAGCAGCGATGCGTCGAGCTGCGCAGCGCGCTCGGAATCCGGCGCGTACTGTTGCCAGAGCTGCACCGCGGTGAGCGCGTCGGTGGGGCTTTGCGCAGCAAGCGCGATTTCCGTCGCACGCTGCGCCATGCGCGGGTCGTGCGTGTCGCGCGCGAGCGCGAGATAGGTCTGATAGGCCGGCGCCGGCTGGTCGCGCTGCAGCGCGATTTCGGCCGCGAGCACCTGGAAGACGATCTGGCTCGTGAGCGGTGCGCCTGGCAGGTCCTTCATCTCATCGGGCGAGGCGGGACCGAATGCATCCGGCATGGTGACGGAAGTGTCGTCCGTGTCGGGGGCCTGATCCTGTGCATACGCGCTCGACGCGCTCAGCGCCCACGCCGCGAGCGCCGCCGCCGCGATCAGGCGCCGGGGGCCGAACGCGCGCAGCGGCGACGCCTCGCGCAGACGCGGCGCTGCCGCTTTCGACTCGTGTGGCGAGCGCTTCGCAAACAGCTTTACGAAAGACAGTTCCATGGAATTCCGTCGAATGTTTCGGTCGATTGTAACGCGCTGGATACAATACGCGCACAACGATGCCGCAAGTTGCAGACCAGCCCTGCTACGCTCGCCGGAACATTTCAGCACAACCTCACAAGCCCTTAGACATGCCAGAGCTGCCAGAAGTTGAAGTTACCCGCAGGGGCATCGAGCCATGGGTCGCGGGCCGCCGTGTCGAGCGCGTCGACGTGCGCAATCCGGCCCTGCGCTGGCCCGTGCCGGCCACGCTCGCACGTACGCTGCGGGGCCGCACGATCCGTTCCGTGGGCCGACGAGGCAAGTATCTGCTATTCGAGGTCGATGAGGGCTGGTTCATTGTCCATCTTGGCATGACCGGGACGCTGCGCGTGTTACGTAATCTTCCAAAGCCGCCGGCGGCGGAGAAGCACGATCACGTCGACTGGCTCTTCGACGACTTCACACTGCGTTTTCGCGACCCACGCCGTTTCGGCGCCGTGCTCTGGCATCCGCGCGAGGCCGGCGATGTGCTGGGCCATCCGCTCCTTGCGAATCTCGGCATCGAGCCTTTCACGAGCGCGTTCTCGGGCGCACTGCTGTTTCGCGAGACGCGTGGCCGCAAGGTTTCCGTCAAGCAGGCGCTGCTCGCCGGCGACATCGTGGTGGGCGTTGGCAATATCTACGCGTCGGAAAGTCTTTTTCGCGCGGGCATCCGGCCAACCACGGCAGCGGGCCGCGTCTCGCTCGCGCGCTACGAATTGCTCGCGGACGCCGTGCGCGCCGTGCTGGCCTCGGCGATCGAGAAGGGCGGCAGCACCTTGCGCGACTTCGTCGGCAGCAACGGCGAAAGTGGCTACTTTCAGCTCGAATATTTCGTTTATGACCGCGCGGGCCAGCCTTGCCGCGTATGCGGCACGCCGATCAAGCAGATCGTGCAGGGCCAGCGGTCCACTTATTTCTGTCCGCGCTGTCAGCGCTGATTGGCAAGCTCTTCCATGTATCTCTCATCCGCTTCTACCGAAAAGCTCGCCCCGGGCACTTATCCCAACCACCTGCTCGCGAGCTTCGCCCCGCGCCTGATCGCATGGCAGCGCGAGCATGGCCGCCACGATCTGCCATGGCAGAACACGCGCGACCCCTATCGCATCTGGCTCTCGGAAATCATGCTGCAGCAGACGCAGGTTTCCACGGTGATTCCGTATTACGCGCGATTTCTCGAACGCTTTCCCACTGTAGAGGCGCTTGCCGCCGCTCCCATCGACGACGTGATGGCTCTCTGGGCCGGCCTCGGCTACTACTCGCGTGCGCGCAATCTGTATCGATGCGCGCAGGTGGTGGCCGGGGAGCACGGCGGCCAGTTTCCGTCGACGGTTGAAGGGCTCGCCGATTTGCCTGGCATCGGCCGCTCGACGGCGGCGGCGATCGCGTCGTTCGCGTTCGGCGCGCGCGCGACGATCCTCGATGGCAACGTGAAGCGCGTGCTTGCGCGCGTGTTCGGCGTGGAAGGCTTTCCCGGTGAGAAGCGCGTGGAGAACGCAATGTGGACGCTCGCCGAGTCGCTCGTGCCTGGCGCCGATGCAAGCGATGCGGACGTGAGCGCCTACACGCAAGGCCTGATGGATCTCGGCGCGACGCTGTGCACGCGCGGCAAGCCCGATTGCGAGCGCTGCCCCTTCGCGGGCGATTGTGTGGCGAAGACGACGGGCCGTCAGCGCCAACTGCCCGCCGCGCGTCCGAAGAAGGCGGTGCCCACGCGGCGCACGTGGATGCTCGTGCTGCTCGACGGCGATGCGGTGATGCTCGAGAAGCGCCCGCCTACGGGTATCTGGGGCGGCCTGTGGAGCCTGCCCGAGGCGGCTGGCGAAGCGGCGCTGGCTGAGCGCGCGCAGATGTTCGGCGCGACAGCGAAGGCCTCGCCGCTCGCGCCACTCACGCACACGTTCACGCACTTCAAGCTCGACATCGAGCCCCGCGTGGTCGAGTTCGAGCACAAGGGCGCCGTGCTTGCGGCGAACGAGGGGGAAACGGTGTGGGTCACGCTGCGCGAGATCGACGCCTATGGCGTGCCCGCGCCGGTGCGCAAGCTGCTCGATAGCCTGTGCGGCTCGTTAATTTGAGGCAAAAGCGCAGGCGCGGAGCGCGGCGCGAGGAAAGCCTCGTTACAGCAGCTGATGCTGCTGCATGTAGTGATGCACGACGTCGATGCGCGCACCGGCGTCGTCCAGTTCCATCAGTTTCTGTCGCGCGCGCAGCGCGATCGGCAGGACTTCCGCGAGTCGGTTCGACACCCACGACGGATCGTCGAAGCGGAACGGCTCCGCGAACGGCAGGCTTGCCGGGTCGCGCTCGCGTATCGTCGCGATGATGCGCTCGAGCACCTCGGCGCACGCGCCAAAGCGCGCGAGACGCTCAGAGCCTTCGAGCGGGATGTCCTCGGGCAGCGGCTCGGCCATGCCGACCAGCAAGCCGTCGGCTTCCGAGCGATGCGAGAGCAGCCTGAAGCGCCGCGTGCCATGCGCGCGGATGAGCAGCATGCCGAACGTTTCGACGTCGCACTGTTCGATTTCAGCGAGACAGCCCACGTTTTCGGGCACGGCTGCGGTTTCATCGGGCTGTGCGACTTCGGCGCCGCTCTTGAGCAGGCACACGCCGAACGGCGTGTTCTCGCGCAGGCATTCGCGCGCCATGTCCAGATAACGCGCTTCGAAGATCTTCAGCGGCAACAGGCCGCCGGGGAAGAGCACCGTATGCAGCGGAAAGAGCGGCAAATCGGCAAGCACGGCAGGAGAAGAGGACATGGCGCAACGCTTTCAGTTAAGGCCGCGCTTGCGCGGCCAGTTAGGCGATCAGCCGGGACGATTCTCCGACGTCGAGTGGCGCGTCGCGATGACGCACGATGACGTTCGACTCGCCGACAAAGCGCGTGGCGAGCGTCTGGGCAATGTAGACCGAGCGATGCTGGCCGCCGGTGCAGCCGATTGCGACGGTCAGATAGCTGCGGTTGTCGTCGCGAAAATGCGGCAACCATTTCGCGACGAACGCGTAGATGTCGTCGATCATTGTGTGGACGGCCGGCTGCGCATTCAGAAACTCGATCACGGGCTCATCGAGCCCGGTGAGCGGCCGTAGACGGGCGTCGTAGTGCGGGTTCGGCAGCGTGCGCACGTCGAACACGAGGTCTGCGTCGAGCGGCACGCCGCGCTTGAAGCCGAACGATTCGAAGGTGAGCATCAGCGAGCCGCGCCCGCCTTCGACAAACACCTTGATCCACTGGCGCAGCGAGTTGGCGCTCAGGTTGCTCGTGTCGACCTGATGGCCGAACTCGGCGAGATTCGCGACCAGCTCGCGCTCGTGCTCGATCGCCTCTTCAAGGGACTTGAGCATGCCGACGTTGGCGTCGTGCGTGACCGACCCGGAGAGTGGGTGGCGGCGGCGCGTCTCCGAAAAGCGCTGAATGAGCGACTGCGTGCTCGCATTGAGGAACAGCACGCGCACGTCGTGTTCGCGCGCGAGATCGCGAATCATCTCCGGCATATCTTCGAACGAGGAACTCGAGCGCGCGTCGATTGCAACCGCGAGACGCTCATAGCCGTCTTCGGAGAGATATTGGGCGAGCTGTGGCAAAAAGCGCGGTGGCAGATTGTCGACGCAAAAGTAGCCGACGTCTTCGAGCGCGTTCAGCGCCACTGACTTGCCGGAACCCGAGATGCCGGTGATCAGGATGATACGCATGGGAAAGTGGATGAACCCGATTGGGTCATCATAGCATCCGATCTGCGCCGCGGTGATGACGCTCCCGAGGCACATCGCGCGTCACGGGCTCGCGCACTGGGCCGGAAAGCGGTGGATAAGCGGTGAAAAAGCGGCCAGGCGTGCCCCCCAGAGCGCGACGACGGCCGTGTTTGCGGGAAGTACGCGGCGTGCGCGGCAGGACGCCGCGCGGCGCGTCAGATCAGCTTGCCGGGGAACTGGCTGTCCGGGTCCTGCATGGCGAGGCGCTGGCGGTCCATGAAGTCGCGTAGGGTGTCGATGCCGCGCAATTGCAGGATGGTGTTGCGCACGGCGGCCTCGACGAGCACGGCCAGGTTGCGGCCCGCCGCCACCTGAATCGTGACCTTGCTGATGGGCAGGCCGAGCACGTCCACCGTCTGGCTTTCCAGCGGCAGGCGCTGGAATTCGCCGTCGGGCCGGCGCACGAGCTGCACGATGAGCTTGAGCTTCATCTTCCGGCGCACTGCGGTCTCGCCGAAGATCGTCTTGATGTCGAGCAGACCCAGGCCGCGTACTTCGAGCAGGTTCTGCAACAGCGGCGGGCAACGGCCTTCGACGAAATCGGGGCCGAGGCGCACGAAGTCCACGGCGTCGTCGGCCACGAGGCCGTGGCCTCGGCTGATGAGCTCGAGACCCAGCTCGCTCTTGCCCAGGCCCGAGTCGCCGGTGAGCAGCACGCCCATGCCGAGAATGTCGAGGAACACGCCGTGCAGCGTCGCGCGCGGCGCGAGGATGCGTGACATGTACAGGCGCAGGCTGTCGATTACCGTCGCCGCTGACATCGGCGTGGTGAAGAGCGGCGTGGAGGAGCGTGTGCAGCGCAGGACCAGTTCGGGCGGTGCGGTCATGCCGTCGGCGACCACGAGGAACGGCGGCTCGAGCGCGATGAGCTCGGCCATGTGGCGCGAGCGGTCTTCGTCGGTCTGGCGCTGGTAGTAGTGGATCTCGGCGTCGCCGAGCACCTGGATGCGGTTCGGGTGGATCAGGTTCAGGTGGCCGACGAGGTCGGCACTGGCCGTCGCCGTTGCCACCGTCTCGGCCGAAAAGCCGCGTTCCCAGCCTTCGTGCCCCGTCAGCCAGCTGAGTTTCAGCGTGGTGGCGTTGTCGTCGAAGATGCTTTGGGCGTTGATGCTGGAAGTGTCCATGAGTCCTGGCGCAAAATGCGCAAAAAGCCACGAAAAGCCGCGCGTTACATCAACACGCGTTACATCAAGCTTGCCACTGGGTGAGCAGTCGATGCAACGTCTCGCGATCTTCTTCCGTGTGCAGCCGCTCGCGCGTTTCGCGATCCGACAGCAGTTGGGCGATCTCGGACAGAATTTCAAGATGCTGCTGCGTGGCCTGTTCCGGCACGAGCAGAAAGATGAGCAGCGAGACGGGCTGGCCGTCCGGTGCTTCGAAGGGAATCGGCTCGGCCAGGCGCACGAAGGCGGCGAGCGGCTGCTTCAGGCCCTTGATGCGCCCGTGCGGAATGGCCACGCCTTCACCGAGGCCGGTGGAGCCGAGGCGCTCGCGCGCGAACAGATTGTCGGTAACCGTGCTGCGGGCAATGCCGTTCTGGTTTTCGAAGATCAGGCCAGCTTGTTCGAAGACGCGTTTCTTGCTGGTAACGGACAGGCCGACGACGACGTTCTCGATGGGAAGTATTTTGGCTAAACGATTCATGTTGGCAGGCGAAAACGTGGCCTGAATGCTCCTCACACCGACATCAGGCGCAGTTGATGCGCGAGGCGGCATGCCGTTGCGCGCAAGAGAAACCCTGCGCAGCCGGCGCCTCGCCTGGCTCAATCAGCGCGGTGCCGGGACCGTGGGGACGTATTACCCCGAAAGCGACTGGACCATTATAGAACAAGCGTACTGGCCGATGGTGCGATGCGCCATGCATCGGCGCAACCATTGTTGCGTGGTTGCACCCCTGAGCACCGTTCGGTGCCGCTCGTTCATGCCTGGCACCCATCGAAAAGCTCGTCAAAAAGCTCATCAAAAAAAGCCGCCCGGCAAGGGCGGCTTCGTTTGCGGTCTGTTCGGGACCGCGTCTGCACTTTCGATCGTGCCTTGAAGCGGGGCCGCATCCGCAGCCCCGGCATTCAGCGCATCACTGCGGCGGGACTTCGATCGGGGCGGCCGGTTGATACTTCAGCGACTCGTGCTGATGCCCTTGCAGGCGGTCCTTGTGACGCACGACCTGACGATCGAGTTTGTCGACCATGAGATCAATGGCGGCATACATGTCGCCGTTTGCGCTCTCCACGAAAATATCCTTGCCTTTCAGATGAAGGTTCACTTCAACCTTCTGTCTCTTGTCCTTTTCCTTATGGTTGTCGACCGAGAGGACCACATTGCCATCGATGACCTGATCGAAATGTCTTAGCACCCTGTCCAGTTTGGTGATCACGTATTCTCGCAACGCTGGCGTTACTTCGAGATGGTGTCCACTGATCTTCAGATTCATAGTGCTTCTCCAGGCTATAGGCCGCGTGACGCGTGAAGCGCGGCTGTGCCGGTCGACTGACTTGCCCAGGTCGTACGGCTCCCCGAAAGGCCGTTACGAGGGGCTAGCTCGGCCGGCCCTATCCGCCAACTGGCGCCGCGGCCGGAAAATGCCCATTCCGTTAAGACCGGAACAGGCCTAAAGAGACTTGCGCAGGTTGACCGCCGGGATCTTCAGCGCTTCACGGTATTTCGCGACGGTCCGTCGCGCGACCACGAAGCCCTGTTCCGCCAGCAGTTCGGCTATGCGGCTGTCCGAAAGAGGGGATTTGGTGTTCTCGGCTCCTATGAGTTGCTTGATGAGAGCACGGATGGCGGTAGACGATGCAGCGCCTCCGGTGTCCGTTGAAACGTGCGATCCGAAGAAGTACTTAAATTCAAGTGTCCCGAATGGAGTCAGCATGTATTTACCGGTTGTCACACGCGAGACAGTTGATTCGTGTAGGCCCAGCGTATCAGCAATCTCCCTCAAAACCAAGGGGCGCATGGCAATCTCGCCGTGCGCGAAGAAGTTCTTCTGACGCTCGACGATCGCCTGCGCGACGCGCAGGATCGTTTCGAAGCGCTGCTGGATGTTCTTGATGAGCCAGCGCGCTTCCTGCAACTGCTGCCGCAGCGACCCGCTGCCCGGGTCGCCCCGGTTGTTGCGCAGGATGTTGGCGTACAGGTGGTTGATGCGCAGCTTCGGCACCACCTCCGGATTGAGCTCGGCGTGCCAGTTCTGGCCCGTCTTCTTCACGATGATGTCCGGCACCACGTAGTCGGCTTCGGCCTTGCCGTACGCCGCGCCCGGAAACGGCTCGAGCGAGCGGATCAGCGTATGCGCTTCGCGTAACTCGTCGTCGCCGGTCTTCAGTTGCTTGCGCAAGCGCGTGAAGTCGCGCGCGGCGAGCAGTTCCAGATGGTGCGACACGATCTCGAGCGCGAGCGTGCGTGTGGGCGACGAATTGACGCGCAGCAATTGCAGCTTCAGGCATTCCGACGCCGAGCGCGCACCCACGCCCGCCGGGTCGAAGCTGTGCAGGAGCGCCAGCGCCGCGTTCAGTTCGTCGGCATCGACTTCCAGCTCTTCCGGGATATCGGCAAGGATTTCCTCGCAGGTCGCCGAGAGATAGCCGTCGTCGTCGAGCGATTCGATCAGGAACGTAATGAGCGCGCGATCACGCTGGCTCGCATTGGTCTCGCGCAGTTGCGCCGTCAGATGGTCGCGCAGCGTGGTAGTCGATTCGTGGACTTGCAGCGGTGGCAGGTCGTCCTCGTCGGAGGCGCTGCCGGAGCGGCCGCCGTAGTCGTCGAGGTTCCACTGGCTGGCCTCGCCGTTCGCATCGCCGCCGAGGCCGTCGTATTCGTCTACGCCTCGCGGTTCGCCTTCGCCGCTTTCACTGCCGCTGCCCGACGACGTCGTGCCGTTGCCCGCGCCCTGCATCGGCTCGGCGCCCGCGGGCGTGGGCGGCTGGGCGATCACCGAGCCGTCCGCTGCCACGCGCAATGGGCTCGCGATCCAGTCGTCCTCGTTCTCGAGCAGGGGGTTCTGCGAGATCGCTGTGGCGACCTCTTGCTGCAGCTCAAGCGTCGACAGCTGCAGCAGCCGGATGGACTGCTGTAGCTGCGGGGTCAGCGCGAGATGCTGCGAGAGGCGGAGTTGGAGGCTGGCTTTCATGGCGGTGTGCGATTCATTGTAAAGAGTTTGCCACGCTCGCGATACCAGGCAACATTCGCGAAAACGCGTGTGCTCTGCGGTGGTGCGCGGGCTGCCGCAGGGACGAATTTGGTGCGCAAACAGGTGCGCGCGAGGCGCTCGCGCGCGAGCCTGCGCCTTTAGTAGCGCATGTGCCTCATTGGGCAATCACCAACGGGCAAACACAACAGAAAACTCAGGGGATTGGGGGCGAGGCGGACGATAGCTCGCCGGCCGCGCGTGGCCGGCGAGCTATTGCCCGGGTACGGCGAGCGGCATCCGGGGCGCGGGTCGTGTACCCGGCCCGCCCCGGATGGGCGTGTCACATGCGGAAGTGTTCGCCGAGATAGACGCGGCGCACGTTCTCGTTCTCGATGATCTCGCCGGGGGCGCCCGCGGCGAGCACGCTGCCGTCGCTGATGATGTACGCGTGGTCGCAGATGCCGAGCGTCTCGCGCACGTTGTGGTCCGTGATCAGCACGCCGATGTTGCGCTGCTTGAGGAACTTCACGATCTTCTGGATTTCCAGCACGGCGATCGGGTCGACGCCTGCAAACGGCTCGTCGAGCAGGATGAAGCTCGGATCGGTCGCGAGTGCGCGCGCGATTTCGACGCGGCGGCGCTCGCCGCCCGACAGCGAGAGCGCTGGATTGTCGCGCAGGTGTGCGATCTGGAGCTCGTCGAGGAGCGCGTCCGAGCGCGTGGCGATGGCGTCCTTCGACAGGCGTTTGCCGTGCTCGTCGGTCTGCAGCTCCAGCACCGCGCGGATGTTCTCTTCCACGGTGAGCTTGCGGAACACCGAAGCTTCCTGCGGCAGATACGAAAGGCCGAGCGCCGCGCGCTTGTGAATCGGCAAGAGGCTAATGGACTCGCCGTCCAGATCGATCTCGCCCGCGTCGAGCGGCACGAGGCCCACGATCATGTAGAACGACGTGGTCTTGCCGGCGCCGTTGGGCCCGAGCAGCCCGACCACTTCGCCGCTCTTCACGTCGAGCGAAACGTCCTTGACGACGGTGCGCGAGCCGTAGCGCTTCTTGAGGTTGCGTACGACGAGCGAGCTCGTCTTGCCTGCGGCCGTGCGCTGATGGATGGGGGAGGCGGTGGCGGTATTCACTGTTGCGGCGCTCCCTTGAGTGTCGTGGAGGGCACGAGCGTGGCCGACGCCCCGGCGAGCGGCTGTGCGCCGCCATTGCGCGGCGAAAGCGTCGCGCGCACGCGGCCCTTCGGGTTGCCGGGGCCGGCGACGTCCGAGCCCGACTTCGCGGTATAGAAGTCGTTCTGGCCGTCATAGGTGATGACGCTGCCATGCACCGTGTCCATCACCGTCGAGAGGCCTTGCAGGCGGCGCACCGTCGCGCGAGTCGTGAGCGTGGTGAGATCCTGCTTGCCGTCGTAGTCGATGCGCTCTGCCGTGCCGTCGACGTATTCGTCGATGCCTTCGCGCTTCTGGCGGAAGTAGGCGAGGTTGGCGTCCGGCGTGCCCGGCGCCACCGTGCCGGTCGCGTACTGGTAGCCCTGCGGGTCTTGCGTGACGACGAGCTTGTCGGCCTTGATCAGGATCGTGCCTTTCGTGGCGACCACATGGCCCGTGAAGATGGTCTGCTGCTTCAGGTCGTCATACGTCATGTTGTCCGCTTCGATGTTGAGCGGCTTGTCCTTGTCGGCGCGTTCGGCGTGCGCGGCGGGCGCCATGCACGCGAGCGGGATCGCGGCTGCGAACGCGGCCAGCGTCGCGATCGCAGCGCGGCGCCAGCCCTGCGCGAGCGGGCGGTCGGACAAAGGTCGTAGAAGCGAATCGTTCATGCAGTCGTGCCTTGGGGTGGACGGCCCGTGGGATCAGGACGAGCCGCCGGAGTCAGCCGGGGCGATCGCGCCGCGGACGTTGCCGAAGAGCTGGATGACCCGGGTGACGTTGTTGTAGTTCATGCCGCTGGTGGCCGTCATGACCGACGGGCCGCGACGAAGTTTAACCGGCTTTTCGGTCAGGATCACATCGTCGTTCACGAGCACGCGGAAATGCTCGGAATCAGCCTGCATATCGGGATCGCCGGCGCCGGCGGCACGCAGGATGCGCGCGTTGTCGTACAGGTCGACGATCGAGGCGTCGCCGTTGACCGTGCCGCGCTTGCCCGTGGCCGTGACCACCGGCTTGCCGGGCTGGAACGCGCGCACCGCGGGCATCGTGAGGTCGCTGTTCGAGTCGTCCTCGTAGTGCACCATGTGCACGGCGGTGAGACGGTATTGCGTGGAGCCCGACTGGTCGAGCTCGGACACCGAGAAGTTGTCGGCGAAATAGTCGGGCGTGTGCGTGAGCGGGCGCGGCGGGGCTTCGTTCTCGCGCGGCTTGACGGCCTGCATCAGCCACCAGGTGAAGCCGGCAAGCATGGCCACGCAGACGATCGGCACAAGCGAGGTGAGGCTGAATCGCGACTGTCTCATCAGGACTCCGCGGCGCGCGGGGAGGATGAGGCGCAAGCGGCCGCGAGCATGGCGTCGTAGTGACCCTGGGCGCGCAGGATCAGGTCGGTGACTTCGCGCACGGCGCCATGGCCGCCGGTTTTGTCGGTGACCCAGTGGGCGCGCGCGAGCACTTCCGGATGCGCGTTCGCGGGAGCCGCGCCAAAGCCGCATTGGAGCATGACGGCGAGGTCGGGCCAGTCGTCGCCCATGTAGCCGCATTGCTCGCGTGTGATGCCGGTCTCGGTGAGCAAGGCTTCGAACGCGACGCGCTTGTCCTCGACGCCCTGATAGAGATGCGTGATGCGCAGTTCCTTCGCGCGCACGGCGACGATCTCCGAGCGGCGCCCGGTGATGATGGCCGTGTCGATGCCCGCTTCGCGCAGGAGCTTGGCTCCATGGCCGTCGAGCGAGTTGAAGTCCTTCATCGTGTCGCCTGCGCCCGTGAACAGCAGGCCGCCGTCGGTGAGCACGCCGTCGACGTCGAAAATCATCAAGCGCACGCGCGCGGCGCGCGCGTTCGCATCAAGCCCGGGGGCCGCATTCATCAGATCACCTTCTTGGAGAACAGGTCGTGCATATTGAGTGCGCCGATGAGCGCG
This sequence comes from Paraburkholderia silviterrae, assembly GCF_004353915.1. Taxonomy (GTDB): domain Bacteria; phylum Pseudomonadota; class Gammaproteobacteria; order Burkholderiales; family Burkholderiaceae; genus Paraburkholderia; species Paraburkholderia silviterrae. Next base: position 70,346 of record NZ_SMRP01000008.1, read on the forward strand.
CCTTCGGCGTCGACCACCAGCATCTGATTGATGCGATGGCGCTCCATCAGTTCCACGGCTTCCACTGCGAGCCGGTCGGGACCGATGGTGCGCGGGCCTTTGGTCATGACCTGGGCGATCGGCAGGTCGCGGAAATCGCCCGCGCGCTCGAGCACGCGGCGCAGGTCGCCGTCGGTGAAGATGCCGGCCACGCGGTTCTCTTCGTCGACGATGGCGGTCATGCCCATGCGTTTGGCGGTGAGCTGGAAGAGCGCGTCGCGCACCGTGGCGTCCGCGCGCACCTTCGGAATGGCGTCGCCCGTGCGCATCACGTCGTGCACGTAAGTGAGCAGGCGCCGGCCGAGCGCGCCGCCCGGGTGCGAGCGCGCGAAGTCGTCGGCGCCGAAGCCGCGCGCGTCGAGCACCGCGACCGCGAGCGCGTCGGAGAGCGCGAGCGCCGCCGTCGTGCTCGCGGTGGGCGCGAGATTCAGCGGGCAGGCTTCCTTCTCGACGCCGGCGTTCAGATGCACGTCGGAGAGCTTGCCGAGCGTCGATTGCGGGCGGTTGCCGGTCATGCCGATGAGCTTCGCGCCGATGCGCTTGACGAGCGGCAGGATGGCCACGAGCTCTTCCGACTCGCCGGAATTGGACAGGCCGATGAAGACGTCGTCGGCGGTCACCATGCCGAGGTCGCCGTGGCTTGCTTCGGCGGGATGCACGAAGAACGCGGGCGTGCCCGTGGAGGCGAGAGTGGCCGCGAGTTTGCGGGCAATGTGGCCCGATTTGCCGATGCCGGAAACGACTACGCGTCCGCGGCAACTGAGGATGAGATCGACCGCGCCGACGAAGTCGTCGTCGAGCTGGTCGCGAAGCCCGCGCACGGCGTCAGCTTCGATGTCGAGCACGTCGCGAGCGAGCTTGAGCGCCCGGTCGCCATTGATTTTCGCTATCATTCGCGGAGTATAGCAAAGGCGTATGCGCGCCGCGCCGGCGCCCACAGCGTGAAAGTCCCGGCTTTTGCTGTCTTTGCACCTCTCTTCCGCAGTACTTCCTCAAGGGCCTGTTATTAGCGGGAACAGGCCCTGGATCCCGATTTGCGCCGATCATGGACTCGACCGGCGCGGGCAAAATTCGTGTTGCTGGCAACGCACGGTCAATAACGCTTCGGCAACGTATGGAACGAGGACGCTTCACACGATGATCTCCCCGCTGGAAATGACGTTGTTCCTGCTGCTCGCCTCGGTGGTTGGCGTCGTGCTGTTCCGTTATCTGAACCTGCCGCCGATGCTCGGCTATCTCACGGTCGGCATTCTGGTCGGTCCGCGCGCGCTCGGCATCGTGCCGGACACAGCGGGGGCGAAGAATCTGGCCGAGTTCGGCGTCGTGTTCCTGATGTTCTCCATCGGCCTCGAGTTCTCGCTCACGAAGCTGCGCGGCATGCGGCGCGCCGTGTTCGGCCTGGGGCTCTCGCAGGTCATGGGCACGATCGCCGTTGCGCTCTTGCTCGGGCTCGTGCTCCAGCCGTGGGTGCACATCACCTGGCAGGCGTGCGTCGCGCTCGGCGGCGCGCTCGCCATGTCGTCCACGGCCATCGTGAGCAAGATGCTGGCGGAGCGTCTGGAGATCGAATCCGAGCATGGCCGCAATATTCTCGGCGTGCTGCTGTTCCAGGATCTCGCCGTGGTGCCGCTGCTCATCGTCATCGCGGCGTTCGGTGGTTCGTCGGCATCGCTCGTCGAATCGCTTGGCATGGCCGCCATCAAGATCGTGCTCGCGCTCGGCATTCTGCTCATCGTCGGGCAGAAGTTCATGACGCGCTGGCTCACCGTGGTCGCGCGGCGGCGTTCGCAGGAGCTGTTCGTGCTGAACGTGCTGCTCATTACGCTGGGCGCGGCCTTCATCACCGACAAATTCGGCCTCTCGCTCGCGCTCGGCGCGTTCATCGCGGGCATGCTGATCGCCGAGACGCCGTACAAGCATCAGGTGGAAGAGGACATCAAGCCGTTTCGCGACGTGCTGCTGGGCCTGTTCTTCGTGACCACGGGCATGCTGCTCAATCCGCACGTGATCTGGCAGCACCCGTTGATGGTGGCCGCGTTCCTGATCGGGCCGGTCGTGCTCAAGGCCGTGCTCATCACGGCCCTCACGCGCCTCTTCGGCGCCTCGCCGGGCGTGGCGATGCGCACCGGGCTCGGTCTCGCGCAGGCCGGCGAATTCGGCTTCGTGCTGCTGAACCTCATTCTGGACAAGCATCTCGTCGATCCCACGCTGCTTCAGGCGATCTTGGCCGCGATGCTGCTTTCGATGCTGCTCGCGCCGTTCCTGATCCAGAACGCGGACCGCATCGTGCTGCGCCTGTCGTCCACGGAGTGGATGCAGCAGTCGCTGATGATGACGCGCATCGCCACGCAGAGCATCAAGCAGAGCGGCCACGTGATCATCTGCGGCTACGGCCGCGCGGGGCAGAACCTCGCGCGCATGCTCGAATACGAAGGGCTCTCGTACGTGGCGCTCGACCTCGACCCCGACCGCGTGGCCGCGGCGGCCGCGGCGGGCGAGTCGGTGGTGTTCGGCGACGCGGCGCGGCGCGAGTCGCTGGTGGCGGCGGGCATCCACCGTGCGGCGGCGGTGGCGATCACCTACGCGAATACGCAGTCGGCGCTGCGCGTGCTGCACCACATCCACGAACTGGAGCCCACGCTGCCCGTGATCGTGCGCACCGTGGACGACGCCGATCTCGAGCGCCTGCTCGCGGCCGGCGCGACCGAGGTGATTCCCGAGATCGTGGAGGGCAGCCTGATGCTCGCCTCGCACATGCTCGTGGTGATGGGCGTGCCGATGCGCCGCGTGGTGCGGCGCGTGGAGGAAATGCGCGACGAGCGCTACAGCCTGCTGCGTGGCTATTTCCACGGCACCGACGATGCAGGCGAGGACGGTCACGAGCAGGTGCGGCTACAATCCGTACCGGTCGACGCGCGCGCCGAGGCGGTGGGCCGCACGCTCGCCGATCTGGGCCTGTTCGACCTTGGCGTGGAGGTGACGGCGATCCGCCGGCACGGCATTCGCGGCGTGGAGCCCGACCCTTCGACGAAGCTGCGCGAAGCGGACATCGTCGTGCTGCGCGGTCTGCCCGAGCAACTGGCGCAAGCCGAGGAGCTCCTTTCGCGCCATCGCAAGACGGGCGCCGCCGGCGCGGGCGCGACGGCTTGAGCGACGCCGCCGCGGTGCGCAACCGCGCTATGCCACCGCAGTGCGCCGAAAGATGCGGTGCAACGCTTTAGGGGTCCTGCCCCGATTATCCGAATCCTGTTCTTTATTCTCGCCATTACCCGGAGAAATCATGTCCAACGCACCTGCGAACGCGAGCGCCGAAGCCTCACAGTTCGTCAACAGCCTGATCCGCACGGTGCCCGACTGGCCTCAGCCGGGAGTGCAGTTTCGCGACATCACGCCGCTCATTGGCCACCCGAAGGGCCTGCGCGTGTTGATCGACCTGTTCGTCGAGCGTTATGTCGATGCGAAGCTCGATTACGTGGCGGGCCTCGATGCTCGCGGCTTCATCATCGGGCCGATCGTCGCGTACGAACTGAATGTGGGCTTCATTCCGATTCGCAAGATCGGCAAGCTGCCGTACAAGACGGTTTCCGAGACCTACAAGCTTGAATATGGCGAATCCACTGTCGAGATCCATGAGGACGCTTGCCGCAAGGGCGACCGCGTCGTGATCGTCGACGACCTGATCGCCACGGGTGGCACCATGCTCGCGGGCAAGCTGCTGCTCGAGCGCCTTGGGGCGACGGTGGTGGAGGGCGCGGCCATCATCGACCTGCCGGACCTGGGCGGCTCGAAGCTGCTCACCGAAGCGGGCCTGCCGCTCTTCACCGTGACCGCGTTTGGTGGTCACTAAAGTGGCCACTGAGCGGCCCCTAAGCGGCCACTGAGCGGTCATTTCAAGCGGCCAACTTCGCGGTCGCCGCGTGCCCCTCGAGCGGCCACCGATTCCACGGATACCCTTCACGCCATGCCCAACTTCGCGCTGTTTCTCGCCACCTCGATTGCCATCACCTTCGCGCCCGGCCCCGACAACCTGCAAGTGCTCGCACGCGGCATCTCGCAGGGCCGCGCGGCGGGACTCGTCGCCGCGCTCGGCTTTGCCGCGGGCGTGACGTTTCACACGACGCTCGCGGCGCTCGGCATTGCCGCCGTGCTGCGCTCGTCGCCGCTCGCGTTCCAGATCCTCAAGCTCGCGGGCGCCGCATACCTCATCTGGATCGGCGTGAAGGCGCTACGCAGCCAGGGCCTGGCCGCCGCCGGCGACAAGCCGCGCCAGCCGCTTTCCGCGATCTTTCGCCAAAGCGTGCTCGGCAACGTGATGAATCCGAAGGTGACGCTTTTCTTCGTCGTGTTCCTGCCGCAGTTTGTCGATACGCACGGCGCGCAGAGCGTCACGCTGCAGATGCTCGAGCTCGGTCTCGTGTTCATGGCGCAGACCGTCGTGGTGTTCTCGGTGTTCGGTCTGTGCGCCGGCACCATCGGCGGCTGGCTCAAGCGCCGGCCGCGCGCGGGCCTGTGGCTCGACCGGCTCGCCGGGCTCACCTTCATCGCCATCGGCATGCGCATCGCGCTGCGCGACTGACGCATCCGCACGACGCCTGGAGCTTCACGAGATGACCTTGCCTTGCATCACCGACGCGCGCCGCTTCGACGCGAGCGCGCATCTGCCGTTTTTCTTCGGCGACGAACGCGTGGGCTGGATTCGCCGCGGCGACGTCGCGCTGCTCGCACGCTGGCCCGATGTCTTCGAGATCGCGGATACGGGTAAAAGCGCGCGCGTCACGCTCGCCGCGAAGTTCGACAACGTGACTGCACGTAGCGCCGCGCTGGGCGCCGTGATCGGCGCGCTCGCCGCCGAGGGCCGCATTCCCGGCTGGCGCGACGAGACCTACGCGATCCGCAACGCTTTCGACGCGCCGCCGCTCGCCTTTATCGAGCGCGCCGCCTCGCGCTTCTTCGGCACGATGACGTATGCGGTGCATTTGAACGGCGTCGTAGAATACGCGGGCTCTGCTTCGCCCCGCGCGCCGCAGTTGTGGATCGCGCGGCGCAGCGACACCAAGGCCACCGATCCCGGCATGCTGGACAACGTCGTGGCGGGCGGCATCGGCTGGGGCTTCGGCATCGAGGCCACGCTCGTGAAGGAGTGCTGGGAGGAGGCGGGCATTGCCGCCGAGCTTGCTGCGCGGGCCAAAGCCGGCCGCACCGTGCACGTGCTGCAGTCGCTGCCCGAGGGCACCCAGGCCGAGCAGATCTTCGTCCATGACCTCGCGCTGCCTGAGGACTTCGTGCCGCACAATCAGGACGGCGAAGTCGGCGAGCACCGCCTCGCGCGCATCGACGAAACCGCGCGCTGGATCGAAGAGGGCAAGATGACGGTGGACGCGAGCCTCGCGACGCTCGATCTGCTGTTGCGCCGCCAGTGGATAGACGAAGACGCGTGCGAGGGCATCGCCGCGATCTTCGAGCCGCCGACGCTGTGAAAGGGCGCCGGTTTTTGTATTTGGAAAGCCCTTCTAGATCACCAAGAATTTGACGGGAGTTACCTGGGTCATGTCGACCGATCACAGCTTCATTCTCAAACTGTCGTGCGCCGACCGGCCGGGCATCGTGCATGCCGTGTCGGGTTTTCTGTTCGAGCGCGGCAGCAACATTCTCGATTCGGCCCAGTTCGGCGACAGCCACACGGGCGAGTTCTTCATGCGCGTGCACTTCTTGCAAGTGGGCGGCGATCCGGGCAAGGAGGGGCTAGAGGGCCTGCGTGCCGCGTTCACGCCGCTCGCCGATGAGTTCGGCATGCGCTGGGAGCTGCACGATGCGAACGTGAAGCCGCGCGTGGTCATCATGGTCTCGAAGATCGGCCACTGCCTGAACGATCTGCTGTTCCGCTACCGCACCGGGCAGCTCTCCATCGAGATTCCCGCGATCATCTCGAATCACAAGGAGTTCTATCAACTCGCGGCGAGCTACAACATTCCGTTCCATCACTTCCCGCTGCTCGGCGGCAGCGAGGCCGACAAGGCCGCGCAGGAAGCGCGTGTGCTCGACGTGGTGAACGGCGAGCGCGCCGACCTCGTGGTGCTTGCGCGCTACATGCAGATTCTCTCGCCGCAGCTGTGCGATGCACTCAAAGGCCGTGCGATCAACATTCACCATTCGTTCCTGCCGAGCTTCAAGGGCGCGAAGCCGTACTACCAGGCGTTCGACCGCGGCGTGAAGCTGATCGGCGCGACGGCGCATTATGTGACGTCCGATCTCGACGAAGGCCCGATCATCGAACAGGAAGTCGAACGCGTCGATCACAACATGACGCCGGACCAGCTCACGGCAATCGGCCGGGACGTGGAATGCGTGACGCTCGCGCGCGCGGTGAAGTGGCACGTCGAGCATCGCATCGTGCTCAACGGGCACAAGACGGTGGTGTTCCGCTAATCCGCTGTCGTCAGAGCTCTCGTTGCTGCGACAACTTGCCGTAGCGTGTCACGCGGCACGCTACGGTGTTTCGAACTATTCTTATTGCACGACGGCGTAACCGCATCTGCGCGGCCCTCTCCTCCACGCCGTCCTATTCCCTCGTACTACTCCTTAAGACTTAGCGGCGGATCGTCGCGTCCTACCTGCGAGTAATAGTCTGCGGGCGCTGTGCTTCCTACTCTTGTTACGTCAATCCAACAAGAAGAGGAAACACCATGAAAGCCGCCCCATCCCCACCGGCGGACACCGTATCAGACAGCCGCGCCTGGCGCGTGCTTGGATCGAGCACCTTCGCGTTCACGATCTGCTTTGCCGTCTGGATGATGTTCGCAATCCTCGGCATTCCGCTCAAGAAGCAACTCCATCTCACCGATACCGAATTCGGTCTCATCGCCGCGATGCCGGTGCTCACCGGATCGCTCGCCCGCGTGCCGCTCGGCATCTGGACGGACCGCTTCGGCGGCCGGATCGTTTTCTTCCTCACCATGATCGCGACGATCGTTCCGATCTGGCTCGTGTCGTATGCGACGCAACTGTGGCAATTCCTCGTGCTCGGCCTGTTCGTGGGTTTAGCGGGTGCCTCGTTCTCCGTCGGTACGCCCTATGTCGCGCGGTGGTTCCCGAAGTCGCGCCAGGGCTTCGCCATGGGTATCTTCGGCGCGGGCAACTCGGGTGCGGCGCTCAATAAATTCGTGGCGCCGGTGCTGATCGTCGCGGCCGGCACGTGGACCATCGTCCCGAAGGTCTACGCGGTTGCGATGCTCGTCACCGCACTGTTGTTCTGGGTGTTCTCGGCAAGCAATCCCGCCCATCTCGTGAAGGGCTCGACCAGCGTGGCGAGCCAGATGCGCGTGCTCGCCGACCCGCGTGTGCTGCGCTATTCGCAGTACTACTCGGTGGTGTTCGGCGGCTACGTGGGCCTTTCGCTGTGGATGCCGCAGTACTACGTGAACCAGTACGGCTTCGGCATCGAGCAGGCGGCCTTCCTCGCGGCGTGCTTCTCGTTGCCCGGCGGCGTGCTGCGCGCGATCGGCGGCTGGCTCTCCGACCGCTATGGCGCCTATCGCACGACGTGGGCCGTGATGTGGGTCTCGCTCGGCTGCTTCTTCCTGCTGAGCTACCCGCCGACCGACTTCGTGATCCACAGCGCGCATGGCCCGCTCGGCCTGCACATCAGCACGGGTCCGGTGTTCTACACGGTGCTCATGTTCATCGTGGGCATCGCGATGGCGGTGGGCAAGGCCTCGGTCTTCAAGTTCATCGGCGACGAATACAGCGAGAACATCGGCGCGGTTTCCGGTGTGGTGGGTCTGGCCGGCGGCCTCGCGGGCTTCATCCTGCCGATCCTGTTCGGCCTGCTGGTGGACCTCACCGGCGTGCGCACCACCTGTTTCATGCTGATGTTCGGTGCCACCGCGGTCAGTCTGCTGTTCATGCACTTCTCGTTCCGCCCAGAGGCGGTCGCACATGGCCGCGCAATGCTGGAGCGCAAGGAGGGAGGCGAAGTGGTTTCGCTGAAGGAAACGTCGCAGTCCGAATGACTGGCCAGCCGAGGCTGGGTCAACCCGGATGATTTCACGCGCCGCGTGTGCGGCGCCTACTGTACGAGCACTATCATGTCCAAATATCTTCTGACCAAGTGGGAGCCCGAGAACACCAGGTTCTGGGAGGCTTCCGGCGAGCAGATCGCCACCCGCAACCTGTGGATTTCGATTCCCGCGCTGATGCTGGCGTTCATTGTGTGGTCGCTGTGGAGCGTCACGGTCGTCAATCTCGACAAGGGCGGCTTCCACTTCACCAAGAACGAGCTGTTCTGGCTCACGGCGCTGCCCGCGCTCTCGGGCGCCACGCTGCGCATCTTCTACTCGTTTCTCGTGCCGATCTTCGGCGGCCGCCGCTTCACCGCGATCTCCACGGCGAGCCTGCTGATTCCGGCCATCGGCATGGGCTTCGCGCTGCGCGATCCGTCCACCTCGTATTCGACGCTGCTCGTGCTCGCGCTCCTGTGCGGCCTGGGCGGCGCGAACTTCAGCTCGTCGATGGCGAACATCAGCTTCTTCTTCCCGAAGGCGCGCAAGGGTTTCGCCACGGGCCTGAATGCGGGCATCGGCAACCTGGGTGTTTCGGTCGTGCAGTTCGTCACGCCCATCGTGATCTCGACGGCCGTGTTCGCGGGCCTGCTCGGTGACGGTCAGGCTTATGTGAAGGACGGCGTCGAACACAGCATCTGGCTGCAGAACGCAGGCTTCGTGTGGGTGCCGCTCATCATCGTGTCGTCGATCGCCGCATGGTTCGGCATGAACGACATCGCCGACGCGAAGGCATCGTTCAGCGAACAGGCCGTGATTTTCCGCCGCGCGCACAACTGGATCATGTGCTTCCTCTATGTCGGCACGTTCGGTTCGTTCATCGGCTTCTCGGCGGGTCTTGCGCTGCTGACCAAGGCTGAATTCCCCGCAATCAACCCGACCGCCTGGGCCTTCCTCGGGCCGCTCGCCGGTGCGCTGACGCGTCCTGTCGGCGGCTGGATCTCGGACAAGCTCGGCGGCGCACGCGTGACGCTCTGGACCTTCGTCGCGATGATCGTGGCCGTGATGGGCGTGATCACCTTCCTGCCGGGCGGCGCGCTCGGCGGTGCCGAGGGCAGCTTCGTCGGCTTCCTCGCGATGTTCGTGGTGCTGTTCGCACTCACCGGCATCGGCAACGGCTCGACCTTCCGGATGATTCCCGTGATCTTCCTCACGCAGCACCAGCGCGCGGCCGAGGGCAAGGGCGCGCCGGCACAGCACAGCGCGCTGGCCGAGGCAGGCAAGGAATCGGCAGCGGTGCTCGGCTTCGCAGGGGCGATGGGCGCGTACGGCGGCTTCTTCATCCCGAAGAGCTTCGGCACCTCGCTCGACATGACCGGCTCGCCCGTCATGGCCCTCGTGTGCTTCATCGGCTTCTACGTGGTGTGCGCGCTCGTGACGTGGTTCTTCTACGCACGCCGCAACGCCTCGATGCCGTGCTGAGGCAAGCAGCCGAACTAGTCCTTTGGGAGTAGCGAGGCGCGAGGGGCCTCCTCCCGATGCGCTTCGCGCACTCTCCCCTCGATGAATGGGCAGGCAAGCGTCTGCCCGCCATACTCGAAAGCGAATTTCGAAAGATTCGACGGCACGCAAATGGCACGCGCTCGAGGCGCGAGGCGGCGGATGCAGTCGATGAAAAAACATCAGCAGTCCCGGAGCATCGTATGAGTTACTTTCTGGACCGGTTGAAGTTCATGTCGCGCGTGAAGTCGACCTTCTCGAACGGCCACGGCGCAGTGGTGAACGAAGACCGCAAGTGGGAAGACGGCTATCGCAGCCGCTGGCAGCACGACAAGGTCGTGCGCTCGACACACGGCGTGAACTGCACGGGCTCGTGCTCGTGGAAGGTCTACGTGAAGAACGGCCTGATCACGTGGGAAACGCAGCAGACCGACTATCCGCGCACGCGCGCCGATCTGCCCAATCATGAGCCGCGCGGCTGTCCGCGTGGCGCCTCGTATAGCTGGTACGTCTACTCGGCGCAGCGTGTGAAATATCCGATGATGCGCGGCCGCCTGATGGACATGTGGCGCGATGCGCGCCGCACGCTCGACCCGGTCAAGGCGTGGGCTTCGATCGTCGAGGATCCCGAGAAGGCGGCGCGCTACAAGCGCGCGCGCGGCCAGGGCGGCTTCGTGCGCGCCGACTGGGATACGGCCACCGAAATGATCGCCGCGGCCAATGCCTACACCGTCGGCAAGTACGGCCCGGACCGCGTGATCGGCTTCTCGCCGATTCCCGCGATGTCGATGGTCTCGTACGCCGCGGGTGCGCGCTATCTGAGCCTGATCGGCGGCGCGTGCCTCTCGTTCTACGACTGGTATTGCGACTTGCCGCCTTCGTCGCCGCAAACGTGGGGCGAGCAGACCGACGTGCCCGAATCGGCCGACTGGTACAACTCGACCTATTTGATGGTGTGGGGCTCGAACGTCCCGCAAACGCGCACGCCCGACGCGCACTTCTACACCGAGGTCCGCTACAAGGGCACCAAGACGGTGGCGGTTTCGTCGGACTTTGGCGAGATGGTGAAGTTCGGCGACATCTGGCTCGCGCCGAAGCAGGGCACCGACGCCGCTCTCGCGCTCGCGATGGGTCACGTGGTGCTCAAGGAATTCCACGCGAGTGGCAAGTCCGCGTATTTCCGCGACTACGTAAAGCAGTATACGGACATGCCGCTGCTCGTCACGCTCGCCGAGCGTGACGGCGCGCGGGTGCCGGACCAGTTCCTGCGCGCTTCGCAGCTCGCCGGCAATCTCGACGAAGCGAACAACCCGCAGTGGAAGACGCTGGCGATCGACGCGGCCACGGGCGACATCGTCGCACCGAACGGCTCGATTGGCTTCCGCTGGGGCGAAGGCCAACACGATGGCGGCAAGAAGGTGGGCCGCTGGAATCTGGAGATGAAGGACGGCGGCAGCGGCCGCGAGATCGATCCGCGCCTTTCGCTCGTCGATCAGCATGACGAAGTGGTCGAGGTGGGCTTCCCGTACTTTGGTGGCGAACAGGGCGCGCTGCTCGCGCGCCGCGTGCCCGCGAAGCGCGTGGCGCTCGCGGACGGCACGAGCGTGCTGGTGGCGACCGTCTACGACCTGCAGATGGCCAACTATGGCGTCGATCAGGGCCTGGGCGGCCCGAACGTGGCGTCCTCCTACGATGATGACGTGCCTTGCACGCCCGCATGGCAGGAGAAACACACCACGGTGCCGCGCAAGCTCGTGATCCAGGTGGCGCGCGAATTCGCCGACAACGCCGATCGCACGCATGGCAAGAGCATGGTGATCGTGGGCGCGGCCCTCAATCACTGGTACCACAACGACATGATCTACCGCGGCATCATCAATCTGCTGATGATGTGCGGCTGTGTCGGCCAGAGCGGCGGCGGCTGGGCGCACTACGTGGGCCAGGAAAAGCTGCGTCCGCAATTCGGCTGGGCGCCGCTCGCGTTCGCGCTCGACTGGTCGCGCCCGCCGCGCCAGATGAACGGCACGTCGTTCTTCTACAACCACACGAGTCAGTGGCGCCACGAGAAAGTCCATCTCGACGAGATCCTTGGGCCGGGCGCCGATCGTGAGCGCTACAAGAACCTCTCGATGCTCGACCTCAACGCGAAGTCCGAGCGCATGGGCTGGTTGCCTTCGGCGCCGCAGCTGGGCGCGAATCCGCTCGACGTGGTGGACGCCGCGAAGCGTGCGGGTGTGTCGCCGGTGGACTATACGGTCGAGAAGCTCAAGTCGGGAGAACTGAGCTTCGCTTGCGACGACCCGGACAATCCCGCGAACTTCCCGCGCAACATGTTCGTGTGGCGCTCCAACATTCTCGGCAGCTCGGGCAAGGGCCACGAGTACTTCCTGAAGTACCTGCTCGGTACGCAGAACGCGCTCTTCGGCGACGAAGCCGACGCGATCAAGCCGTCCGAGGTGAAGGTGCGCGAGGCGGCCGAGGGCAAGCTCGACCTGCTCACCGTGCTCGACTTCCGCATGAGCACCACGTGCCTGTACGGTGACATCGTGTTGCCGACGGCCACGTTCTACGAGAAGGACGACCTCAACACGTCCGACATGCACCCGTTCATCCACCCGCTGTCCGAGGCCGTGCAGCCGTTGTGGGAGAGCAAGACCGACTGGGAGATCTACAAGGCCATCGCGAAGAAGTTCTCGGAGATCGGCGGCGAGCATCTCGGCACGCGTACCGACCTCGTCTGCACGCCGCTCATGCACGACACGCCGGGCGAGCTCGGCCAGGCGTTCGAGCCGAAAGACTGGCGCCACGGCGAGTGCGATCTGATCCCGGGCAAGACCGCGCCCGCGATGACGGTCGTGGAGCGCGACTATCGCGAGATCTACAACAAGTTCACCTCGGTCGGACCGCTGCTCGAGAAGCTCGGCAACGGCGGCAAGGGCATCAACTGGAACACCGCGCATGAAGTGGGCGAACTCGCGCACCTCACGGGCCGCCATGAGGGCGCCGGTGCGGGCGAGGGACGACCGCGGCTGGATACGGCCATCGACGCCGCCGAGATGATTCTCACCTTTGCTCCCGAGACCAATGGCCACGTGGCGGTGAAGGCGTGGGACGCGCTCTCGAAGATCACGGGCCGCGACCACACGCATCTGGCCGAAGGCCGCGAGCACGACAAGATTCGCTTCCGCGACGTGCAGGCGCAGCCGCGCAAGATCATCTCCGCGCCCACGTGGTCGGGTCTCGAATCGGAAGAGGTGAGCTACAACGCGGGCTACACGAACGTGCACGAGCTGATTCCATGGCGCACGCTCACGGGCCGTCAGCAGTTCTATCAGGATCACCGCTGGATGCTCGACTTCGGCGAGGGCTTCTGCAACTACAAGCCGGCCATCGACACCAAGACGATCTCGCCGATGCTGGGAGCCAAGCCCAACGGCGAGCACGAGCTGGTGCTGAACTGGATCACGCCGCACCAGAAGTGGGGCATCCACTCCACCTACACGGACAACCTGCGCATGCTTACGCTCTCGCGCGGCGGTCCGCACGTATGGGTCTCGGAAGTCGAGGCGAAGGAAGCGGGTCTCGTCGACAACGACTGGGTCGAAGTGTTCAACGTGAACGGCACGCTCACCGCGCGCGTCGTGGTGAGCCAGCGCGTGCCGCGCGGCATGTGTCTCATGTATCACGCACAGGAAAAGATCATCAACGTTCCAGGCGCTGAAACGAGCGGCATGCGCGGTGGCATTCACAACTCGGTCACGCGCACGGTGCTCAAGCCCACGCATATGATCGGCGGTTATGCCCAGCTGTCGTATGGCTTCAATTACTACGGCACGGTCGGCAGCAATCGCGACGAGTTCGTGATCGTTCGCAAGATGAAGAAGGTCGAGTGGCTGGAAGGCCCGATGAAGGAAGGAGCAGCATCATGAAAATCCGCGCCCAGGTGGCGATGGTCCTGAACCTCGACAAGTGCATCGGCTGCCATACGTGCTCCGTCACGTGCAAGAACGTGTGGACCTCGCGCGACGGTGTCGAGTACGCGTGGTTCAACAACGTCGAGACGAAGCCCGGCATCGGCTATCCGAAGGAATGGGAAAACCAGGAGAAGTGGAAGGGCGGCTGGGTGCGTAACCCGAGTGGCCGTCTCGAGCCGCGCCAGGGCCCCAAGCTCAAGGTGCTGGCGAATATCTTCGCCAACCCGAACCTGCCCGCCATCGACGACTACTACGAGCCGTTCACCTACGACTACGAGCATCTGCAGAAGGCGGGTCTGTCGCAGACGCCGCCCACCGCGCGCCCGGTCTCGGTGATCACCGGCAAGAAGATGGACAAGATCCATTGGGGTCCTAACTGGGAAGACGACCTCGGCGGCGAGTTCGAATCGCGCAGCCGCGACCAGCTCTTCGAGAACGTGCAGAAGGAGATGTACTCGAGCTTCGAGAACACCTTCATGATGTATCTGCCGCGCCTGTGCGAGCACTGCCTGAATCCCGCCTGTGTGGCGTCGTGTCCTTCGGGCTCCGTGTACAAGCGCGAAGACGACGGCATCGTGCTCGTCGACCAGGACAAGTGCCGCGGCTGGCGCATGTGCATCTCGGGTTGCCCGTACAAGAAGATGTACTTCAACTGGAAGAGCGGCAAGGCCGAGAAGTGCATCTTCTGCTATCCGCGCATCGAGGCGGGGCAGCCGACGGTGTGCTCGGAAACCTGCGTGGGCCGCATCCGCTATCTGGGCGTGATGCTGTATGACGCGGACCGCATTGGCGAGGCGGCTTCGGTCGAATCGACGCAGGACCTGTACCAGTCGCAACTCGACGTATTCCTCGATCCGCACGATCCGGCGATCCAGGCCGAGGCGCTGCGCCAGGGCGTGCCGCAGAGCTGGCTCGATGCGGCCGTGCGCTCGCCGGTGTACCGCATGGCGGTCGAGTGGAAGATCGCGTTCCCGCTGCATCCCGAGTACCGCACGTTGCCGATGGTCTGGTACGTGCCGCCGCTCTCGCCAATCCAGTCGGCGGCGGATGCGGGCCACATCGGCATGGACGGCGTGATTCCGGACGTCGCGAGCCTGCGCATTCCCATGCGTTATCTCGCCAACCTGCTCACCGCCGGCGACGAGAAGCCCGTGATCTCCGCGCTCAACCGCATGCTGACGATGCGCGCGTACAAGCGCACGCAGTCGGTGGACGGCGTGAACGACAACGCGCTGCTCAAGCGCGCGGGCCTCACGGCCGAACAGGTCGAGCACATGTACCGCACCATGGCGCTCGCGAACTACGAGGACCGCTTCGTCGTGCCGTCGTCGCACAAGGAAATGGTCGAGGACTCGTTCAACGAGAAAGGCAGCTGTGGCTTCTCGTTCGGCAACGGCTGCTCGGGTGGCGTCTCGGAAGGCTCGCTCTTCGGGGCGAAGCACGAGGGCAGCGTGGTGTTCGCCGACATGCCCAAGTCGCGCCGCAAGGCATCGTCGGAAAGCTGAGGAGGACAACATCATGTCGATCTATTCGGTTCTTTCAGCACTGCTCGACTACCCCGAGCAGCCCCTCATCGATGCACTCGACGAAATCGAAGGCGTGCTCGGGGAATCTCCGCACGGCGAGTTCGCGGTGCGCGAACTTGCGCCGCTCATTGCGGCGCTGCGCGAGCGCCCGCTCGTGGAGTCGCAGGAAATCTACGTGGCGACCTTCGACCGCAATCCGCGCCACTCGCTGCATCTGTTCGAGCACGTGCACGGCGAAAGCCGCGCGCGCGGCCAGGCGATGGTCGATCTGCTCGACGAATATCGCGGCTTCGGTCTCGATGTGGCAACCAGCGAGCTGCCCGACTTCGTGCCGCTCTTTCTCGAAGTGCTCGGCCTGATCGGCGAGGACGACGCCAGCACGCTGCTCGGCGAAGCGATCCACGTGCTCGCCGCGCTCGGCAATCAGCTCGAGCGCGACGAGAGCCCCTACGCCGCCATCTTCGCCGTGCTGTGCGAAATGAGCGTCGTCGAGCCGTTGCCGATCACCGGCGCGCCCGTGCGCGACATGGACGAGGCGCTCGAGCGCTTCGGCACGGGCGTCGACGGTGTCGAGCCGCTCCTGAGTCCGTTCGGCGCCGGCGCCGCGAATGCGCCGCAAGTCGTCCAGTTCCATCCGCGCGTGGCGCATGCCGCCTCGCCCGGCCGTACCAAGGAAATGCAATGAACACGTTCAACCAGTTTCTGTTCGGCATCTATCCCTACATCGCCGCTTCGGTCTTCCTGTTCGGCTCGCTCGCGCGCTTCGAGCGCGAGCAGTACACGTGGAAGGCGGACAGCTCGCAGCTGCTCTATCGCGGGCAACTGCGTCTTGGCAACATCCTCTTTCACATCGGCATCCTGGGGCTCTTCTTCGGGCACCTCGTGGGCCTGCTCACACCCGTCGCGGTTTGGGACTGGCTCGGTGTGCCGCATGCCGTGAAGCAGCTCGTGGCGATGGTCGCCGGCGGCGTGATGGGCTCGATGTGCCTTGCCGGTCTCGCGATCCTGATGCACCGGCGTTTCACGAACGCGCGCATCTCGGCGGTGACGCGCTTTGGCGACAAGGTGCTGCTGCTGTGGATCCTCGTCACGCTGCTGCTCGGGCTCACGACGATCGGTGCGTCGGCAAGCCATATGGACGGCGCCATGATGGTGCGCTTCATGAACTGGGCGCAGCACATCGTCACGTTCCGCGGCGACGCCGCGAGCTACGTGACCGATGCGCCGCTCGTGTTCCGCCTGCATCTGTTCATGGGCATGACGTTGTTCGTGATCTTCCCGTTCACGCGTCTCGTGCATGTGTGGAGCGGGCTGGCTTCGGTCACCTATCTGTCGCGGGCTTGGCAGCTCGTGCGTAGCCGCTAGGTGTGCGGCGGGGCGGGCCACCGGCCTGCCTCAAGATTTTCTTTGTGTTGTTGCCTCTGGGCGGCCGAGGGGATCGGCCGTTCTTTTGCGGGGAGCGAGCTACGTGCAAGCTCCCCCTTTTTTATGCTTGTTTGCCGCGCCACGCAAACGTCGTGCGGATCGACGCCCGGTTTGCCGCAGCGCAAGGCAGGACGCCGCCGCCCGTGACAGCGAGGGGCACGCGCATGGCACGCCCGGACGAACTGGCGCATAGTGTCGCAGTCCCCGTCCGATCCGGCTGCCGGCCGTGTTGTTTGCTATGCGTCAACCGATAATGAGGAATGCTGGCGCTTGCGCGCCGCCCTTCGTTTCCCGTGTCCTTGATGGCTATGACTCGTTCTGCCGATTCCGCCGCCCGTTTTGCACCGTCTTCGCCGGCTGGCACGGCCGCCCTGGCCGCCGCCTCGGCGGCGCCTTTCCGGCGGCGCCTCTCCACGCGCATCGTCGTGCTTTCCACGGTGGCGCTTGCGCTCGTGCTCACGATGATCGGCGGCACGCTCTGGCTCTCGTGGCAGCTCGAAGGCGCGGGCGCTGCGATCAACGACGCGGGCAGCCTGCGCATGCGCGCTAACGCGGTGGCCATCGAGCTGTGGGAGACCCGGCTGGGCAAACCTTCGCGGCTCGACGTGCAGGTCGGCCAGCTCAACGAGACGCTGCGTCAACTGCGCGAAGGCAACGCCGCTCGCCCGCTGTTCCTGCCCGACGACGTGAAGATCCGCCAGCAATTCGACCGCGTTTCAGCGGCGTGGCATGAACGGCTCGAGCCGGCCATGCAGCGCGATCGCGCCTCGGGCGTGGGCGAGCCATCGGCGTATCTCGCGCTGCTGCCCGCCTTCGTCGATGACGCCAATCACCTCGTAGTACTGATCGAGCGCGAGAACGCTCACAAGACGGCGTGGCTGCGCACCTCGCAAATCGCGCTCGCGGCGCTCTCGTGCGTGGGCACCGTGGCTATCGTCTACCTGCTCTACCTGTGGTTCGTGGTGCCCGTGCAGCGGCTGCAGGACGGCCTTGCGCGCATCGAGGCGCAGGAGTTCGATACGCGTCTGCCCGTCGATACGCGCGACGAATTCGGTCATCTCGCGCAGGGCTTCAACCAGATGGTCGCCGAGTTGCAGGCGCTGTATCAGGACCTCGCTGCACGCGTGGACGTCAAGACTGCGCAACTGGCCGCGCAGAACCGCGAGCTGCGCATCCTGTACGAAATGGCGGCCTTCCTCAATACACCGGAGCCGGTGGAGCCGCTTTGCCACGATTTTCTCGTGCGTCTGATGCGCGAGTTCGAGGCCGACGGCGGGACGGTGCGCATCGCCTCCGCCGAGGACGACAATCTGCATCTGCTCGTTGCGGAGGGCCTGCCCGAAGAGCTCGTGCGCGCCGAGCGATGCATGCCCGCGCAAGACTGTGCATGCGGCGCCGCGTCGGCGGAGGAGCCGGTGATCGTCGTCGATCTGCGCGACCTGGTGGCGAGCATGAACGCCAGGGGAGGGGCAGGCGGCGCGCAGGCCCTGAGCGACGCCGAGCGCGCGCACGCGCAGCATTGCCTGCGCGCGGGCTTCGCGAGCGTCGCGGTATTCGGCATCGTCTCGCAGAGCGAGCCGCTCGGCACGTTCTCGCTGCATTTCCGGCGCGAGCGCAACATGCCGCCTTCGGAGGTCCAATTGCTGCAGGCGCTCGGCCGCCATCTCGGCGTGGCACTGAAGAACCGGCGCCTCGCGGCGCTCGCGCGCCAGCTGGCGGTCTCGGAGGAGCGCAACCTCGTCGCGCAAGGGCTGCACGACAGCATCGCGCAGGGCCTGAGCTTTCTGAAGATGCAGGTGCACCTGCTCGACGGCGCGGCGGCCGACGGCAATCTCGACGAAGTGCGCGAGATCGTGCCGCTGCTCGCGGGCGGCGTGGAGGAGAGCTACGACGACGTGCGCGAGCTGCTCCTGAACTTCCGCTCGAAGCTCGGTCCCGGCGCGCTGCGGCCCGCGGTGGACGACACGGTGGCGCGCTTTCGGCGCCAGTCGGACGCCGAGCTGACGCTCGACTATCGCGACGAGGGCGGCCCGCCGCTGCCGGCGGATCAGCAACTCCAGGTGCTGTTCGTGCTCCAGGAGGCGCTCTCGAACATCCGCAAGCACGCCGAGGCGCAAAACGTGCACGTGAGCGTCGTCAACGGACGCGACTTCCGCCTCACCATCGAAGACGACGGCGCAGGCTACGATCCTGCGGAAATTGCCGCGCGTGGCGAAGCGCATGTGGGCTTTCACATCATGCGCGAGCGCGCCAAGCGCCTTGCCGGAGCGCTCACGCTCGACAGCGCGCCGGGGCGCGGCTCACGCGTGGAGCTCGTGCTGCCGGCCGGGAGCCGCAAGGCCGCTTGACACACCACGCTTTGCGCCAGCGTCGGCCGCATTGCCACAATTCGAATTCCACCCATGACCATCCGCATCCTGCTCATCGACGACCACACGCTGTTTCGCTCGGGCGTGAGCGCGCTTTTGCAACGCCAGCCCGACCTCGAGGTGGTGGGGGAGGCGTCGGACGGCGTCGAAGGCGTCAAGCGGGCGAAGCAACATGCGCCCGACGTAATCCTGCTCGACCTGAACATGCCCGGCCTCTCGGGCCTCGAAACGCTGCAACTGCTGGTGGAGGACCTGCCCGATACGGCGGTCGTCATGCTGACCGTCTCGGAGGATGCCGACGAACTCACCGCCGCGATGCGCGCGGGCGCGAGCGGCTTCCTGCTCAAGAGCATCGATGCCGATGCGCTCGTCGCGGCCATCCGCAAGGCCGCCGCGGGCCAGCCCGTGATCACCGAGCACATGACCGCGAAGCTCGTCGAGCAGATGCGCAAGCCGGCGGCGGCGCCGAGCGCGCCGAGTGCGCCGCGCACGAGCGGCGACACGCTCACCGCGCGCGAGCGCGACATCGTGCGCGAGCTCGCGCGCGGGGCGAGCAACAAGGAGATTGCGCGCACGCTCGACCTGGCCGAAAGCACGGTGAAGATTCACGTGCGCAACATTCTGCGCAAGCTGAACCTCACGAGCCGCGTGCAGGTAGCGGTCTATGCGGTGGGCCAGGAGGGCATGGCGGACGGCATGGGCGAGCCACGCGAGGGATGAGGCGGGCCGCCGCGCGAGGGGCGGCGGCCGGTTCGAAGCAGGGCTCGAGCGAGAGGCGGAGCAAACTGCCCCGCCGCACGCTCAAACGAGCCGCAGATAGATCAGCTCGCGCTTGATATAGGCATAAAAGATAGGCGCGGCAATCACGCCCTGGAGACCGAACGCGGCTTCCATGATGAGCATCGCGACCAGCAACTCCCACGTGCGCGCCTCGATCTGGCCGCCCACGATGCGTGCGTTCAGGAAATACTCGAGCTTGTGGATCACGATCAGGAACACGAGCGCCGTGACCGCCGCGGGCAGGCTCACAGTGAGCGCGATCGCGACGATCAGCGTGTTCGAGATCAGGTTGCCGATCACGGGCAGCAAACCGACCACGAAGGTCACCACGACGAGCATCTTCGCGAGCGGCAGCGGCGCGTGAAAGAGCGGCAGCACGATCAGCAGGAAGAGCCCGGTGAACACGGTGTTGATGGCCGAGATCTTCACCTGTGCGAACACGATGCGGCGGAACGCATCCGCGAAGCGCGCGACGCGCGTGACGAAGGCCGTCGAGAGCGGCAGCCGCGTGGCGTTCTTCTGCGCACCAATGGCGATGATCGCGCCGATGATCATGCCGATCACGATACGCCCGAAGATGCGCGCGGCGTTCTTGCCGCCCTGGCCGAGCTGGGTGGCGTGCTCGTGCATGAGCGCGATCGCCTTGAGCTTCATCTGGGCGACGTCGACGGGCAGATAGGCCGCGATGGCGTCGGGAATCTTGCCGCGCGCCTGGTCGACGAACGTCATCATCTGCGCCATCACCTTTTGCACGCTCGGCACGTCGTTTTCGAACTGCTCGATGACGCCCACCGTGATGCCCGTGAGTACGCCCACGATCACGATGGAAACCAGCACGACGGAGAGCCAGCGCGCGCGCTGGCTCGGCATGCGCCGCTCGATCAGCGGCGCGATGGTGTGCACGAGCTGAAAGACGAGCATCCCCGCGAGCAGCGCGCCGAGCAGGTCCAGGTGCAGCACCGCCCACAATCCGGCGAGCGCCGCCACATAGCTTCCAATCTCCACCGCCGAGAGCTTCGGCAGGCTCATGTCGCTCGTGAGCCTGACCGGCCTTGGCCGCAGGTCGCGCACCTGTTTGTCTTCAGTCGCTTCGTTGCGCTTGACCATGTTGGGTGTATTCCGTCTCCAGACCGCGGGGGCGCAAGCGCCCCCGTTCTGTTGTTGCTACGGCAACGGCTGCCACAGCAATGGCTGCCACAGCGTTGGCTGCCACAGCGTCGGCTGCCGCAGTGTTTTCTACTGCTTATTTTCCAGCGGCCGCGTCGAGCGCTGCCGCCTGGCGCTTGAGCAGCGGCGCGAGATAGCGGCCCGTGAAGCTGGCCTTCGCCTTCGCCACCTGCTCGGGCGTGCCCTGCGCCACGATCTGGCCGCCGCCCGCGCCGCCTTCGGGGCCCATGTCCACGATCCAGTCGGCGGTTTTGATGACATCGAGATTATGCTCGATGATCACCACCGTATTGCCCTGGTCGCGAAGCCGGTGGATCACCTCCAGCAAGAGCGCGATGTCGTGGAAATGCAGACCCGTGGTCGGCTCGTCGAGTATATACAGCGTGCGACCCGTGTCCCGCTTGGAGAGTTCGAGCGAGAGCTTCACGCGCTGCGCCTCGCCGCCCGAGAGCGTGGTGGCCGACTGGCCCAGGCGAATGTAGCCCAGACCTACGTCGAGCAGCGTCTTGAGCTTGCGCGCCACGACCGGCACCGCCTTGAAGAACTCGTAGGCGGCCTCGACCGTCATGTCGAGCACTTCGCTGATGTTCCGGCCCTTGTACTGGATCTCCAGGGTTTCGCGGTTGTAGCGCTTGCCGTGGCAGACGTCGCAGGGCACGTAGACATCGGGCAGGAAGTGCATTTCCACCTTCAGCACGCCGTCGCCCTGACAGCTTTCGCAGCGGCCGCCCTTGACGTTGAACGAGAAGCGGCCTGATTCGTAACCGCGCTCCTTGGCCGCCGGCACGCCTGCGAACAGCTCGCGGATGGGCGTGAAGAGGCCCGTATAGGTGGCCGGGTTCGAGCGCGGCGTGCGGCCGATCGGCGACTGGTCGACGCTGATGACCTTGTCGAAATGATCCAGCCCCTCGATGGCCTCGAACGGCGCCGGCTGCGCCGACGAACCGTACAGATGCTGCGACACCGCGTGATAGAGCGTGTCGTTGATCAGCGTGGACTTGCCCGAGCCCGACACGCCCGTCACGCAGGTGAGCAGGCCCACCGGCAGGTCGAGTGTCACGCGCTTCAGGTTGTTGCCGTAGGCCTCGACGATGCGCAGGCGCCGCTCGCCGGGTTCGATGCGCTCGTCCGGGTAGTCGATGCGGCGCGCGCCCGAGAGGTACTGACCGGTCATCGAGGCCGGGTCGTTTTCCACTTGCTGGGGCGTGCCTTCGGCGATCACCATGCCGCCGTGCTCGCCGGCGCCCGGGCCCATGTCGACCACGTAGTCGGCCATGCGGATCATGTCCTCGTCGTGCTCGACCACGATCACCGAATTGCCGAGGTCGCGCAGGTGCTTGAGCGTGGAGATGAGGCGGTCGTTATCGCGCTGATGCAAGCCGATGGACGGTTCGTCGAGCACGTACATCACGCCCGTGAGGCCCGAGCCGATCTGCGAGGCGAGCCGGATGCGCTGCGCCTCGCCGCCCGAGAGCGTTTCGGCGCTGCGATCGAGCGAGAGGTAATCGAGCCCGACGTTGTTCAGGAACATCAGCCGCGCGACGATCTCCTTGACGACTTTGTCGGCGATCTCGCGCTTGGCGCCTTCGAGGCGCAGCGTCTGGAAGTAGCCGAGCGTGTCGCGCAGCGGCCAGCCGCTCACCTCGTAGATGGCGCGCGCGTCCTCACCTGCGCCGATCCGCACGAAGCGCGCCTCGCGGCGCAGGCGCGTGCCTTCGCAGTGCGGGCAGGCCTGGTTGTTCTGGTACTTGGAGAGCTCCTCGCGCACGGCGGCCGAATCGGTCTCGCGATAGCGCCGTTCCAGGTTCGGGATGATCCCTTCGAACACGTGCTCGCGCACCGAAGTGCGGCCGCGCTCGTTGATGTAGGAGAACGGGATCTCCTGCTTGCCCGAGCCGTACAGCAGGATCTTGCGCACCTTCTCGGGCAGGTCCTCGAACGCGGTGTCGATGTCGAAGTCGTAGAACGCCGCGAGGCTCTGCAGCATCTGGAAGTAGAACTGGTTGCGCCGGTCCCAGCCCTTCACCGCGCCGGCCGCGAGCGAGAGCGATGGATGCGCCACCACGCGCTTCGGGTCGAAGAAGGTGATCTGGCCGAGGCCGTCGCATTCCGGGCACGCGCCCATCGGGTTGTTGAACGAGAAGAGCCGTGGCTCCAGCTCGGGCAGCGAGTACGAGCAGATGGGGCAGGCGAACTTCGAGCTGAACAGGTGCTGGCGGCCCGTGTCCATTTCGAGCACGATGGCGCGGCCCTCGGCGAGGCGCAGCGCGGTTTCGAACGACTCCGCGAGACGCTGCTTCATGTCGGGGCGCACCTTCAGGCGGTCCACCACCACGTCGATGGTGTGCCGCTCGCTCTTCTTGAGCTTGGGCAGCGACTCGACTTCGTAGATCTTCGCCTCGCCTTCGTTGGCGGTGCCGCCGCCCGAGCGCACGCGAAAGCGCACGAAGCCCTGCGCCTGCATGTCGTCGAAGAGCTCGGCGTGCTCGCCCTTGCGGTCGACCACCACGGGCGCGAGGATCATCAGCTTGGTCTCTTCGGGCAGCGCGAGCGCGGCGTCCACCATCTGCGAGACGCTTTGCGCCTCGAGCGGGATCTCGTGATCCGGGCAGTAGGGCGTGCCGATGCGCGCGTACAGCAGACGCAGATAGTCGTGGATCTCGGTGACCGTGCCGACCGTCGAGCGCGGGTTGTGCGACGTGGCCTTCTGCTCGATGGAGATGGCCGGCGACAGACCCTCGATCAGGTCGACGTCGGGCTTCTCCATCAGCTGCAGGAACTGGCGCGCGTAGGCCGAGAGGCTCTCCACGTAGCGCCGCTGGCCTTCCGCGTAGAGCGTGTCGAACGCCAGCGACGACTTGCCCGAGCCCGAGAGCCCGGTGATCACCACGAGCTGGTGGCGCGGCAAGTCCAGATTGACGTTCTTCAGGTTGTGGGTTCGGGCCCCACGGATACGGATTTGTTCCATGAACCTGCGGGAGAAAGGGAGGCTAAACCTGCTACTATAACGACTTTTCCAGACCGCCGTTACGGCTTGCTGACAGTCCTTGAAAGGGTCCCGAATGGCTGTGCGAGGGGCGCTGAAAGAGGTTCGACAGCGGGCGACCGGGAATGGCATCCGGCGCTCACGGGGGGAAACCCGCTTCGTTGCCGTTCAGGCAAGGCCGCCGTGGCCGCAATGAAAAGTCCGTGAAGTTCGCCCGACGTCCGTCTTTGCACGCCCGCGAGGCTCAGTGACGCGCGCGCAGCGGCGGCCCAATCAAAAAAAGCTCCGATGTCCTCCAATTCACCCGCTACTTCTTCACGCATGAGCGCGCCCGAAATGCGCGCGACCGTGTCGCTTGCCGCGATCTTCGCGCTGCGCATGCTGGGCCTGTTCATGATCATGCCGGTGTTTTCGGTCTACGCGAAAACCATCCCCGGCGGCGACAACGTGCTGCTCGTCGGCATCGCGCTCGGCGCGTACGGCGTCACGCAGTCGCTCCTGTACATTTTTTATGGCTGGGCGTCCGACATGCTGGGGCGCAAGCGCGTGATCGCCACCGGCCTCGTGATCTTCGCGATCGGCAGCTTCGTCGCGGCCGGTGCGCACGACATGACGTGGATCATCGTCGGACGGGTGATCCAGGGCATGGGCGCGGTGTCGTCCGCCGTGCTCGCGTTCATTGCCGACCTCACCTCAGAAGAGCACCGCACCAAGGCCATGGCGATGGTGGGCGGCTCGATCGGCATGTCATTCGCGGTGGCGATCGTGGGCGCCCCCATCGTGTTCCACTGGGTGGGCATGAGTGGTCTGTTCGCGCTCGTTGGCGTGTTCTCGATCCTCGCGGTCGGCGTCGTGGTGTGGATCGTGCCCGATGCACCCAAGCCCGTGCACGTGCGCGCACCGTTCGCCGAAGTCCTGCACAACGTCGAACTGCTGCGCCTGAACTTCGGCGTGCTCGCGCTGCACGCCACGCAGACCGCGCTCTTTCTCGTCGTGCCGCGCCTGCTCGTGGACGCGGGCCTGCCGGTCGCGTCGCACTGGAAGGTCTACCTGCCGGTGATGGGCCTTTCGTTTGTCCTGATGGTGCCCGCCATCATCGCCGCGGAAAAGCGGGGCAAGATGAAGGCCGTGGTGGTCTCGGCCATTGGGCTTATCCTGATCGGCCAGCTTCTGCTTGGCTCACTTGCGCATACCATTGCAATTGTGGCGTCCGTGCTGTTCGTGTACTTCCTCGGGTTCAATATCCTGGAGGCCTCGCAGCCCTCGCTGGTGTCCAAGCTCGCGCCGGGCAACCGCAAGGGCGCCGCTACGGGCGTCTACAACACCACCCAGTCGATCGGGCTTGCACTCGGCGGCGTGGTGGGCGGATGGCTGCTCAAGCACGAAAGCGCGAGCGCGGTGTTCTACGCGTGCTCGGGGCTCGTTCTGTGCTGGCTTATAATCGCGGCCTATATGAAGGTGCCGCTGAAGGTGCAACCCAAGCGGGCTTGATGGGGCCAGGCCTCAAGCAAGCGCCGCGGGCAGGGTCGCAAGCGCGCCCGCCCTCTGCTTTGAGGCGAACCAGGCGTTCGCCGCAACATTTTTCGCGAGAGGCGGACCGCGCGGCGCGCATCGCAATATGACGCCGATGCGCGAAACGCGTGGCCGCTCAAACGCAACGGAATCAACAGGAGAAACTCATGGCATCCGTGAACAAGGTGATCCTCGTCGGCAATCTCGGCGCCGAACCGGAAGTGCGCTATCTGCCCAGCGGCGACGCTGTTGCGAACATCCGCCTCGCGACCACCGACCGCTACAAGGACAAGACGTCCGGCGAGTTCAAGGAAATGACTGAATGGCACCGCGTGGCGTTTTTCGGCCGTCTGGCCGAAATCGTCTCCGAATACCTGAAGAAGGGTTCGTCGGTGTATATCGAAGGCCGCATCCGCACGCGCAAGTGGCAGGCGCAGGACGGCACCGACCGTTATTCGACGGAAATCGTCGCCGAGCAGATGCAGATGCTGGGCGGCCGCAGCGGTGGCGCGTCGGCGGGCAGCGACATGGGCGACGACGGCGGCTATAGCCGCGAGCCGTCCGCACCGCGCGGCGGCGGCCGTGCAGCGGGTGGCGGCGCACCGCGCGCGAGCAGCGGTGGTGCTGCTGGCGGCGGTGGTGGCGGTGGTGGTCGTTCGAACGCGCCGGCTGGCGGCGGCTTCGACGAAATGGACGACGATATTCCGTTCTAAAACAAAGAGCCTTTGTTTTTGCTGATTGAAGCCCGCGCTCCGCAAGGAGGCGGGCTTTTTCCTTGGGGCATCCTCACATCTGCGGCGTTTTCGCACAGGCAAACGCTTCCGCGCTTTAACCGGCTCTTTTCCTGATCCACATCACGGCAAAACTTCCTCGCCGGAGTGACCATTTAAAAGATGCGTTGAATTTGCATCTTACAAGGCCCTTCGTCGCGATCCGACAGTCGATGCGTTGCATCGACAACGCGCCAGCGCCGTCACCCACAAGGAAAGGAGAAAGCCGTGTTTTGCTATCAATGTGAACAGACCGACCACAGCAATGGAAAGCCAGGTTGCGCGTCGGCGAAGGGCAACTGCGGCAAGGACGCCACCACCGCGGACCTGCAGGACCTCCTGATCCACGCCGTCAAGGGCATCGCCCAGTACAGCGCGCTCGCACGCGGCCTGGGCCGTCCCGATCGCGAGGCCGACCGGTTCATCCTCTACGCGATGTTCACGACGCTCACCAATGTCAACTTCAACGCCGCGCGCTTCGTGGCGATGCTGCGCGAAGCCGCGCAGCATCGCGACCGCGTGAAGAAGGCCTATGAAACGCTGGCGTTCGCGCAGGGCGTCGCGGTGCAGGAACCGGCCGGCCCCGCGCGCTGGCAACCCGGCGCGAACGTTGGGGAGCTGCAGGCGCAGGCCCGGCTCGTCGGCGTGGATGCGGGGTTCGAGACACTCGGTGCCGATATCGTCGGGCTACGCGCGCTGGTGCTCTATGGCCTGAAAGGGGTTTGCGCGTACGCGCATCACGCCCGCGTGCTCGGCTACGAGAGTGAAGACGTGTATGCGGACGTGGAGGCGGCGCTCGAGTTTCTCGCGCGCGCGCCCGTGCAGGCCAACGCGCTGCTCGAGCACGCGCTCGCGCTCGGGAGCGTGAACCTCA
The DNA here is from genome assembly GCF_004353915.1 of Paraburkholderia silviterrae. Lineage (GTDB taxonomy): Bacteria > Pseudomonadota > Gammaproteobacteria > Burkholderiales > Burkholderiaceae > Paraburkholderia > Paraburkholderia silviterrae. Next base: position 97,265 of record NZ_SMRP01000008.1, read on the forward strand.
AGGTGATGGAGTTGCTCGACGCCGCCAACACGGGCCGCTTCGGCAACCAGCAGCCCGCGGCAGTGCGCATGACGCCGGTGGCGGGCAAGGCGATCCTCGTCTCCGGCCACGATCTGGGCGACCTCGAAACCTTGCTCGAAGCGACCCAAGATAGCGGCGTGCAAATCTACACGCACGGAGAGTTGCTGCCGGCTCATGCCTATCCGAAGCTCAAGGCCTACCCGCACCTCGCGGGCAACTATGGCGGCGCCTGGCAGGACCAGCAAGCGGATTTCGCGAACTTCCCGGGTCCCGTGCTGATGACCTCGAACTGCCTGATCGAGCCGCTGCCGCAATACCGTCAACGCGTGTTCACGACGGGGCCGGTGGGCTGGCCCGGCGTGCGCCATCTCGAGCACGGCGCATTCGCGCCGCTCGTGCAGGCGGCGTTTGCCTTGCCCGGCTTTCACGAGAGCGCACCCGAGGAAACCGTCACGGTGGGCTTTGCGCGTCACACGGTGCTCGGTGTGGCCGACAAGGTGATCGACGCAGTGAAGGCCGGCCAGATCCGCCACTTCTTCCTGATCGGCGGCTGCGATGGCGCCGCGCCGGGCCGCAACTACTACACCGAGTTTGCCGAGGCCGCGCCTGACGATACCGTCGTCATGACGCTCGGCTGCAACAAGTACCGCTTCAACCGGCATGCGTTCGGCGACATCGGCGGCATTCCGCGTCTGCTCGACCTCGGGCAATGCAACGACAGCTATTCGGCCATCCGCATTGCCGTCGCGCTCGCCGATGCCTTCGAGTGCGGCGTGAATGACCTGCCGCTCACGCTCGTGATTTCGTGGTTCGAGCAGAAGGCCGCCGCAGTGCTGCTCACGCTGCTAGCGCTCGGCATTCGCAACATCCGTCTCGGGCCGACCTTGCCGGCCTTCCTCACGCCGGGTGTGCTGCAGATCCTCGTCGAGCAGTTCGGCATCCAGCCGATCGGCGATGCGCACGCCGATCTCGCCGCCGCGCTCGCGCGCAAGGCCGCGTGAATCGCATCGGCGTTTTGTCGACGTTCACGCCGATGTTCACGCCGTTGTTCAATGAAGTAGCGCTGAGGCATTCATGAGCCATCGAATCGAAATCACCACGCGCGACGGCCAGGCGTTCTCGTTCGCGTGCGAGCCGGAGCAGGACGTGCTGACGGCGGCTGCGGCAGCGCAGATCACGCTGCCGTCACAGTGCAGGCGCGGCAGCTGCGGCGCCTGCCACGCGAGCGTTGTCGAGGGCGACTACGCGCTCGGCGCGCACAGCGCCGACGCGCTGCCGCAGAGCGATCCGCACGCGGTTCTGCTGTGCTGCACGACGCCGCGCAGCGACTTGCGCATCGTGGCGCCCTATGACGGCGCGAAGGTGTTGCTGCGGCCGGTGGCAGTGCGCCGCGCGCGTATCGTCGCACTGGAGACGATCGCGGACGACACGCGCCGCCTCGAACTGCGCCTCGAGCCCGACGACGTCTACGGCAGTGCCGCCGAGTTCGAAGCGGGCCAATTCGTCGAACTGGAATTGCCCGCGGGGCTCGAGGGGACCGGGGGCAGCGTACGCCGGCCGTTCTCGCTGGCCAACACGAGCAACTGGGACGGGCGGCTAGAACTGCTGATCCGGCTGCGTCCGGACGGCGTGTTCTCGTCATATCTGCGTGAGCATGCACGGGTGGGCGATGCGCTCAGCGTGCACGGGCCGCAGGGTGGCTTCGGCCTCTTCGCCGAGAGCCTGCGCCCGCGCTGGTTCGTGGCGGGCGGCACGGGGCTCGCGCCGGTGCTCTCGATGCTGCGTCGCATGGCCGAGTATCAGGAGATGAACGACGCGCGCCTCATCTTCGGCGTGAACCGCGAGAGCGAGCTTTTCATGGTGGATGAGCTCGAACGGCTGCAAGCGGAGCTTGCGCAGTTGCGCGTCGAGCTTTGCGTTCGCGATCCCGGCGATGGGGGCGATCCAGGCAATGGTGGCGCGGCGTGGCGAGGCTTTCGCGGCACGCCGGTCGATGCGCTGCAGGCCGCGCTCGCCGCGGCCGACGTGTCACCCGATCTTTACGTATGCGGTCCGCCCGGCATGGTGAGCGCCGCGCAGGCGGTTGCGGCGGCGGCAGGCGTGCCTGCCGCACAATTTGCGAGCGAGCGCTTCGCAGTGTGACGCACAGCCTCATGTTTCACCTTCAACCTCGCCAGCGTGCGAGGTTTTTCTTATGCGCGGCCGTCGCGCGCCGGGCACCGCTCGCAGGGCATGACCCGCATTGCCGTGAATCATCGATTGACATTTTGTCATCAAATGCCAAAATGTCAGACATGGCAAAACATTCAAAAGCGCTCCAGAGCACGCTCCCGGGCGCGAACTCAAGCGAAAACCGGCTGCTCCTGCGCGAGGGCCGCAAGATCGTCGAGGCGCTCGGCCAGACGCTTGCTCCGCTCGTCGAGGTGGTGCTGCACGATCTGACGGCGCCCGAGCATTCGGTCGTCGCGATCTCGAACAATCTCTCGGGCCGCGAGGTTGGCGATGCGGCCACGGAAATGGGCCTCGCCCGCATCACCGATTCCGGCTTTCCCGAGGTCGTGGCCAATTATCCGAACCGCTTTCCCGACGGGCGCCCGGTCAAGAGCACGTCCATCGGGCTGAAGAACAGCGCGGGCGAGTACATCGCAGCCATCTGCCTGAACATGGATGTGTCGCTGCTGGGCGCGGTCACGGCGGGCCTCGGCCAGCTGATGCAGACGGATGCGGCCGCGCCTGTCGCGGAAACGCTGGGGCCGGGCGGCAGCGGCGAGGCGCGCGAGAGCGTGCGCGCGGCACTCGAGCGCTTTGCCGCCGCACGTAACACCACACCCGTCGGCATGACGCTCGCGCAGCGCCGCGAAGCGGTGCGCGAGCTGGCCGCGAGCGGCCACCTGAACCTGCGCCACGCGTTGGCCGAAGTGGCGCGCACGCTCGGCGTGGCGCGCTCGACCGTTTACACCTACCTGCCCAGCGAGCACCGACCATGAGCACACTGCCGATTTCCTTCGATGACGTCGCCGCCGCGCACGAGCGCATTCGCGGCGTCGCGCACCGCACCCCCGTCATGACCTCGCGCACGGCGAATGCCCTAGCCGGCGCGGAGTTGTTCTTCAAATGCGAGAACCTTCAGCGCATGGGCGCCTTCAAGTTCCGCGGCGCCTATAACGCCATCGCGCAGTTCACGCCGCAGCAGAAGGCGGGCGGCGTGATCACGTTCTCGTCGGGCAATCACGCGCAGGCCATCGCACTTTCGGCGCAACTGCTGGGCGTGAAGGCCGTGATCGTGATGCCGCAGGATGCGCCCGCCGTGAAGGTGGAAGCGACGCGCGGCTATGGCGGCGAAGTCGTCTTTTACGACCGCTACACCGAGGACCGGGAAGCGCTCGGCAAGCGCCTCGCCGAAGAGCGTGGCCTCACGCTCATTCCGCCCTACGACCATCCGCATGTGATGGCAGGGCAGGGCACGGCGGCGAAGGAGCTGTTCGAAGACGCGGGCGAGCTCGACGTGCTGCTCACGCCGCTTGGCGGCGGCGGGCTGCTCTCGGGATGTGCGACGGCGGCGCATGCGCTCGCGCCGGGCTGCACGGTGATCGGCGTCGAGCCCGAGGCGGGCAACGATGGCCAGCAGAGCCTGGAGACGGGATCGATCGTTCACATCGACACGCCGAAGACGATTGCCGACGGCGCCCAGACCCAGCATCTGGGCGGCTATACGTTCGCAGTGATCCGCGAGCGCGTGAGCGAGATCGTGACCGTCAGCGATGCTGAGCTCGTCGAGACGATGAAATTCTTCGCGAGCCGCATGAAGCTCGTGGTCGAGCCCACGGGCTGCCTCGCTGCCGCGGCTGTCCTGCAGCGCAAGGTGGATGTGCGCGGCAAGCGCGTGGGCATTGTGATCTCGGGTGGGAATGTCGATTTGCTGCGTTTCGCGGAGCTGACGAGCGCACCGTGATCCGGGGGAGCGCGGCGCGCGGCTCGATGCGCAGGCCGCGCATACGCTTAACCGATGGGCGGCGCGCTCCGGCCGGCACAGCGCTTCGGAGAACCAGGCGCCGTGTCGCCGGCTAGCCGAGCAATGTCGCGAACGCCGCGCGCGCGTTCGTCACGTGCGCGCTTTCGCCGGGACGCCCCGGCAGCAGATGGAACTCGGCCGCCGGCAGCGCGGGCAAGCCGAACGACGCAGGGCAGGCCACGAGCCCCTCGCCGAGCGCCGATTCGTTCAGGCAGGAAATCCCGAGACCCGCCTGCAGCGCGAGCTGCAAACCGGCGACGCCCGACGCCGAATGTGAAATCAGAAACGGAATGCGCGCGCGCTCGAGCAGCTTTACGACGTAGCGTTGCAACAGGCACGTGGAGGGCAGCAGCACGAGTGGCCACGGCGGCGCGAGCGCCGCATGCTCGCGCAGCGTCTCGCGCGCACCGACCCACAGCAACTGCTCTCGCCGGATCGCCGGGTTCCTGCGCGCGTCTGCCTTTGGCCCGGCGCGTTTGCCGCGCGTGTCCACCATGCGCAGGGCAAGGCCGATGTCGAAGCCGTTGTCTTCGGCGCTGCTCTCGATCACGGCGCTCGGCAACACGGTCACATTGAGCCGCAGGCGCGGATGCTGGCTCGCGAAGCGCCGGATGATCGCGGCCACATCGTGCGGCCGGAAGTAGTCGGTGATGGCGATGCGCACTTCGCCGTCGAGCGAGCGCCCGAGCATGTCGTCGAACGCGGCGTCGCACATCGCCACGATGCGGCGCGCGTGATCGACGAGCTTGGTGCCTGCCGGCGTGGGCGCGACGCCCTGCTTGCTGCGCACGAACAGCGGCTGGCCGATGCGCTCCTCCAGCTTCTTCAACTGCTCGCTCACCGAAGACTGCGAGAGAAATACGCGCTCAGCGGCGGCCGAGACGCTGCCTGCCTCCGTGACGGCGAGAAAGGTGCGCAACTGCGCGAGGTCGAGTCCGCGTGCGTTCATGTCGTGACGTTCAATGCCGTTGCCGGCGGTAGCGAGATTCTCTACGAGGCCGAACAAGGGCTTCGCCGAAAGCTCCTTTCATACAGACTCGATGTTTCGGATTTTCCGATCGTATCGATTGAATATTCCCGCTTTTCCGATAGATGGTGCGCTCGTAGCATGGCCGCAGTCAATCCTTTTCTGGAGGTCATCATGAGGGACGCGAAGGAGCGGGAAGCGTCGCATCGCTGGAAGGTGCTGGGCGTTGGCGTGGCGGCGAACGCCAGCTTTGCTGCGGCTTTCTCGGGCATCCCGGCGACGGCGGTGTGGATCCGCTCGGATTACCGTATCGATACCGGCACACTCGGACTGCTGCTCGGCATGCTCGGACTCGGCATCGTCTTGAGTGAATTGCCGTGGGGGCTGCTCACCGACCGATGGGGCGACCGGCGCGTACTGCTCACGGGACTCGGTTCGACCGCGGTTGCGCTGCTGGCCATGACGGCCTGGTGCGTGCCGGAGGCCGCGCATGTGCCAGATGCGCATGCGCTTGGGGCAGGTTTTCTTGCCATCGGCTTGCTCGGCGGCAGCGTCAACGGTTCGAGCGGGCGCGCGGTCATGGCCTGGTTCGGCCCCGGCGAGCGCGGTCTCGCCATGAGCATCCGGCAGACGGCCGTGCCGGCCGGCGCGGGAGTCGGCGCACTGTTGCTGCCAGCACTGGCCGCACGGGCAGGTTTCGAGTGGGTCTATGGCGCGCTCGCGGCCATGTGCATTTTGTCTGCATTCCTGACGATATGCTGGGTGCGCGAACCGGAAGCATCCGCGCTGCGCGCACCGGCGCGCGCAGGACAGCATGAAATGCCGCGCATGCGCTCGCCGCTGCGCAGTGCTCAGGTTTGGCGCATGGTGGGCGGCATCGCGGCGCTGTGCATGCCGCAAGTCGCAGTGATCTCGTTCGCAAGCGTCTTCCTGCACGACTTCGGCCATGCGGGCAGCGCCGCGACCGGTGCGACGCTCGTGGCAGTGCAAGTCGGCGCAGCATGCATGCGCGTCTGGAGCGGACGCTGGACCGACCGGCGTGGCAATCGCAACGCCTGGCTGCGCGCGTGCGCCGCGCTAAGCGTTGCGCTATTCGCGTTGCTCGCTGCAACGACGGCGCTGTTTGCGCACGCGGGGCGCTTCGTGCATGCGCCCCCGCTGCTCGGCGACGCTCGCTTCGTGCTCGTCGCGCTGCTCGTGCTGGGTGGCATTGCGGCTTCGGCATGGCACGGCGTCGCTTTCACCGAGCTTGCCACGCTCGCGGGCCATGCTCGCGCGGGGACGGCGCTTGCGATGGGCAACACTGGCGCCTTCCTGGCATTCTGGATCGCGCCTTCGGCGATTCCGATGCTGCTATCAGTATCCGGTTGGCCCGCCGTCTGGTTTGCGGCAGCCGCATGTGCGGCGCTGGCGTGGCCCGCCTTTGCGCGCGCGTTATGCCCATCAGATGCCGCCGGCGAAACCGTCTCGCTTTCGCACAAGCCAAAGCGGCATGCGAGTGCAGGGGCGACCGTTTAACCGTCGCCGCCTGCGGCATTGTCCGACATGCCACAAGGTCCGCGGTGTATCCGCTCCAGAAATCTCTCATTTGATTCGCATAACTGAATCAAAATTTACGGTTAAAGAAGGTTTGACGTTTCGGAAATCTCTGATTCAGGGAATCGTTAATCGATGTTCAGATGACGGCTCCAGAAAGAATACGCTTCGCGCAACAAGCCCTCGTGAGCCCGGCTGAAAGATCGGGCAAGCATAGGCCGATCCGATATCCCTACTACATCGAGAGAGAGCCAACTTGAAACTTCGAGTCGTCCTTGCCGACGATCATCCCTTCGTTTTACTGGGCGTTCGCTCGGCGCTTGAGGCTGCGGGAGACATCCAGGTCGTCGGCGAAGCGTCCGGTCCGAGCTCGCTTTTGCACACGCTCGAATGCGTGCCGTGCGACATCGTGCTGACCGACCTCACCATGCCGTGCGACACGGGCGATGCGGAAGACGGTTTGCATCTCGTGCGGCGCCTGTGCCGCGACTGGGCGCACTGCCGCATCGTCGTCCTGACCAGTATCACGAACGTCGCCATCCTGCGCGCAGTGATGGACACGGGTGTCACAGCGCTCATCCGCAAGAGCGAGCCCATCGACGAACTCACTGGCGCGGTGCGTGGCGCGGGCAGCGGTCTGCGCTATGTGAGCCCCCCGATCCTCGCGGAACTGGCTGCCGCAGGGGCCGAGCGTCCGGAGAGCACTCGCGTGCCGCGCCTGTCGCCGCGTGAGTCGGAGGTGGTCAGGCAGTTCGTTCATGGCCGTACGATCACTGAAATTGCCCGCGCGCTGGATCGGGACGTGCGCACCGTGAGCCGCCAGAAGCGTGACGCCATGGCGAAGCTCGGCGTGAACAACGATGCTGGTCTTTTCGCCTTTGTGCGAGCCCACGGACTCCTATGAACGCGCCGTCGACCACTCAGGCCCGTGTCTGGCCAGCACACCTGACGTCCGGGTTCGGCCGCGAGAGCGGCGTGCGCAGCCTGCAGGAGCTTTCGCTGCCAGACGTGGACGACAGGGCGCTACCCGTGCGTGTCATCGTCGCGGATGATCATCCGCTCGTGCTGTTTGCGCTCGACAACCTGATCGCCACATTGCCGAGCGTGCGGATCGTCTCTCGTGCGCAATCGGTCGCGCAGCTGTTTCAGGAGGCCGCGCGGCATGAATTCGATCTCGTGCTGATGGACCTCTACATGCCGGGCGAAGGACGCGAGGAAGGGCACGACGCGATCCGCAGCTTCCAGAGCGAGCATGCGGGCAAGCCCATCGTCGTGCTCACCATGGAGAACGATGCCGCGGCGCTGCGCAGTGCGATCGAACTCGATGTCGAGGCGGTGCTCAGCAAGCGCGACCGCATCGACCTGATTCCCGTCGCCATCGCCTCGGCAATGGCGCATGAGCAATATGTCGGCCCCGTCGTGCGCGATCTGCTGGAAAAGGCGTCGCGCGCGCAGCGACGCGCGCATGTGCATCAGGTGCTGTCGCGGCGTGAGTTCGAAGTCTTCACGCACTATGCGGCGGGGCTCGGTGTGACCGAAATTGCCGGCCTGCTCGGGCGCAGCGTCAAGACCATCAGCGCGCAGAAGTGCGCGGCCATGAAAAAGCTCTCGCTCAACAGTGACATCGAGCTGTATCGATTCGCGATCGAGTGCGGTGTCGTCCAGGACGAGACGCCGTGACAAGGGCGCCGCGCGCGTCACGGCTGTGGCGCGCGCGGTCCGTCAGTTTCTCCGCAGCCACGGGTGCGCGGTGCTCGCAACTTTCTGAGGCGGTTCGCGCGAACCCAACGGGCGGCACATGTCGTCGTCTGTAGGAATTCGTTGCGCTGCGTCCTGTGGCGCTGTCCGACTTTTAAGAGTTGTCCTATCCGGCGATGAGAGTCCTCTGATCATAATTTCCTATTCGACGCGCGAATAGTCGGACAGCGCGACTCTCATTCGATCCCGCCTCTGACATCGCTGGCGAGCCGCTCTGCACGTAGGCCTGTAAAAGGGTTGCGCACCGGTTTGCACGTCGCATCGGCAGGGCACGGAGGCAATGCGATGAAGCTCGGTAGGCGTTTGGCAGTTGAAGGCGCAGGCACGGCATGGCTCGTGTTCGTGGGCTGTGCGAGCGCCGCGCTCAACGCAAGCGTGCCTGCGCAGGGCTGGAACGTCTTCGAGATGGCTGCCGCCTTCGGCCTCGCGCTCGCCGTCGCGAACTACGCATCGGGGCGCGTGTCGAGTGCGCATTTCAATCCCGCAGTCACGATCGGCTACGCAATTTCCGGCCGCTTTCCTCCTCGCGATGTCGCACCGTATGTCGCCGCGCAGACCGCGGGTGCGCTCGCGGGCGCGGCGCTGCTCGCCGCCGTCGCGTCTGGCCGGCCGGGCTTCGCCTTCGTGGTCTCCGACTTCGGCAGCAATGGCTACGACGAGCATTCGCCTTCCGAGTACGCGTTCGCCGCGGTGTGTGCCGTCGAATTGATCATGACGTTCGCATTCGTGTTCGTCCATCTCGTCGTGACGGATTCGCCGCAACGTCGCGCTTCGGCGCCCGCCGCGCTGGGGGCGTGCTTCGCGGCCATCTACCTGATCGCGATTCCGGTGAGCAACGGCGGTATGAATCCGGCCCGCTCGACGGGCCCCGCGCTGTTTGTCGGCGACTGGGCGCTCGATCAGCTCTGGCTCTTCTGGGCGGCGCCGATGCTGGGCGGCATGATTGCTGGCGTTTGTCACAGGCTGTTTATCCGACGTCGCGTGCGTCCGAATGCGAGCGCGGAAGGGGCGCTCGGCGACGCTTGAGAGCGCCGCCCGACGCCCTTATGAAAGTGACGTTGCCCGTCCTGCAGATTGCTCAAAGTGCGCCGCAACGCATGCCACGCTCGTCGCGGCGTTCGCGTTTCATCTGGCCCTGGACCTGCCGCTCGCTTGCGCCGGTGCTCGCGCACATGTTCCGTTTTGCGCGGCTGGCGTGCGTCCTGGTTTGTGTGACGGTGGGCGCGCTTGCACACGCGGGGCAAGCGCAGGTGGCAGAGTCAGGCGGGCCGGCCGGGTCCGCGCTGCCCCAATCCGGACCGGTGGCCGCTTCCGCAGCCCGGGCGGCCGAATCCGGCGGTTTTCCCCCGGTACTCACGGTCGGCGTTGTCGCGGGAGGGTGGCCGCCGCTCGAGGTGCTCGACGGCAACACGCTGAGCGGTTTCAGCGCCGACTACCTGCGGCTCGTCGTGGGCTCGCAGGTGAAGCTCGTGCCGCGCGTCTACCCCAATATGACCGCCTTGCTCGCGGGCGCGTGCGCAGCCGAAATCGACCTGGTCATGAGCCTCGCACGCGCACCGCAGCGAGAGCGCTGTCTCTCGTTCACCGTGCCTTATCTGAGCGGCAACGTTGCATTCGTTACGCGCGTGGGCAACGAGGCGATCGCCACCACGGCGCGCCGCTTTGCCCGTGCGCGCATTGCCGTCGAAAACGGCTATGTCCTCGAGCCGTTATTGCGCGAGCGCTTTGCTCAAGCGGAGATTCTGTCGTTCACGAACACTGGCGCTGCCATACACGCCGTCGCGCAGGGCAGCGCCGATGTCTACGCCGGTTTCGCGCCGGCCGTGCGCTATCAGCTCATCCACCATGACGCCTACCGCGGCCTGCGCGTCGCCTACGAGGAGCGCATCAAGGTGCGCGAGCTGCGCTTTGCGGTGCCGGTCTCCAAGGTAGCGTTGCGCGACCAGCTGAACGTGGCTGCGGGCGGCGTGCGTCCCACTGCCGCGTCTGCGCTGCGCGCGCGCTGGCTCGACGGCGGCGAGGGCGCTGGTCACGGCGCGCAGTTGCGCTCGCCGCCATTCGATCTCGACGCCGGCGAACGTGCATGGCTGCGCTCGCTGCCGCCATTGCGGGTCGGCTTCGACGCGGGCTGGCTGCCCTTTAGCTACGCGAGCCGCCGCGGATATACCTCGGGCATGGCGAACGACTACCTCAATTATCTGAGCCGCAAGCTGGGCGTGACCTTCGAGCGCGTGCCGGTGACCAACTGGCCGGATGCGGACAGTGCGTTCCAGCGTGGCGAATTCGCCCTGCTCGCGACCATGGTGGACGATGGCGGGTTACCCGAGAACACGCTCTACACTCAGGCCTTCGAACACTATCCGCTCGTGATCGTCGGGCGCCGCGACGAGCCGATGGCGCGCAGCCTGAGCGACTATGTCGAGCGCCGCGTGGTGCTGGCGCCGCATGCGCCGGCGGCGCACGTGCTGTTTGGCGCGGCACAGCCCATTCGCGTGCTGCGTGTCGCCACGCTCGAGCAAGGGCTCGCGCTGGTCCAGCGCAATGATGCCGACGTGCTGGTAGGCGACGCTGCGGCACTCGACGGACCGCTCAGCCGCCAGTACATCGAAACGCTCAAGGTGGTGGGCGCGATCGGCGCGGATGGAGCGACAGCCTTCGCGGTGCGCACCGACCTCGCGCCGCTCAAGACGCTCATCGATCGCGCACTCGACGCGATGTCACCCGTCGAGCAGCAGGAGATCCGCAACCACTGGACGGCTGTGGCCACCGAGCGTAGCGGCGGGTGGAGCGTGAATGCGCTGCGGCTCCTGCCGCTCCTGATCGCGTTTGGCGTGGTGCTGCTCGTCACGCTGCGCGCCTACGTGCTTCTGCAGCGCGAAATGCGCCGGCGCCGGCGTGCCGAGCAGGTGCTCGCGAAGCAGGTCGAACTGCAGGACACCATGACGGAGATGATTCCCTATCCGCTTGGCGTGCGCGATCTCGAAAATCGCTACCTGGCGGTCAACCGCGCATACGAAGAGATGACCGGCGTGCGGCGCAGCGAAGTGCTTGGCCGCACCGGCGCCGCGGTGGCGGCGTGGGGCGCGGAAAACAGCCTGCGCGTGGAAGATCTCTACAGAAAGACGGTCGAGGAGGGCAAGGGCCAGCGCGTCGAGTTCGCGTTCGATGGCCCCGGCGGCACCGGCGGACCCGACGGCGAGAAGCGCCACGGCATTTTCTGGACCCGGCTGTGCCGCGATGCGCGCGGCGCGCCCTTGTGCGTGCTAGGCACGATGATCGACATCACCGAGATTCGCCGCGCCGAAATGCGGGCGCGCGCCTCCGAGCGGCTGCTCTCGGACGTCACGCGCTCGCTGCCCGCCATCGTGTTCCAGTTGCGGCGCGGGCCTGATGGCCGATACGCGTTTCCGTACCTCGGAGGCGACACGGAGCGCTTGCTCGGCGACGCCGTCACGCAACTCATGCGAGCGAGCGCGCTCGACCTCGCGCGCGTGAATCCCCGCGACCGCGCGCGGCTTGCTACGGCGCTCGAGCGCTCGGCGCGCCTGCTCATGCCGGTGAACACCGAGTTCCGCTTTCACGGCGCGGCCGGGCTGCTCTGGGTGCGCGCGGAGTTTGTGCCGCGCCGCACGGAAGATGGCGCGGTCGTCTGGAGCGGCTACGCAGTGGATGCGAACGTCGAGCATGCCCGCGCCGACGAGCTCGCGCGCGCACGCGACCTTGCCGAGGCCGCGTCGCGCGCAAAGGACGACTTCCTCGCGATGATGAGCCACGAGATCCGCACACCCATGAACGGTGTGCTCGGTCTCGTGGAGGTGCTCGAGCGGACGCCGCTCAATCCCGATCAGACCCAGATGGTCGGCATGGTGCACGAGTCGGCAGGCGCGCTGCTGCAGATCCTCGACGATTTGCTCGACTACTCGAAGATCCAGGCCGGGCGCCTCGTGATTGCGTCCGAGCCGTTCGGCATGCGCGAGCTCGTCGACAACGCCGTGGGCTTGCTCGCTGGGCGGGCGCACGAGAAGGGGCTCAAGGTGCGCGTGGGCGTCGAGGCTGGCGTGGCGGCGCTGCTGCGCGGCGACAGCGTGCGCCTGAGGCAGATTCTGTTCAATCTGCTCAGCAACGCGATCAAGTTCACACCGCATGGCGAAGTGAGCGTGAACGTGGCGGCGCGCGACGTGGCGGGTCCGCGCGGCAAGCCAACGCGCCAGCGTGTCGCAATTACGGTGTCCGATACGGGCATCGGCATCGCGCCGGAAGCGCAGGCCCAGCTCTTCGAGCCTTTCGTGCAGGCGGAGACGTCTACTACGAGGCGCTTTGGCGGCACGGGCCTCGGCCTGACGATCAGCCGCAAGCTCGCGGCCCTGATGGGCGGCACGCTCGAGCTGCACAGCGAAGTTGGCCGGGGCACCCGTCTCACGCTGCATATCGAATTGCCGCTCGAAGCGCGGGCCGGTCACGCGAATGGCTTGCGCGGCAAGCGCGCGCTCGTGATTTGCGACGATGCGCGCGTTGCCGGCGCGCTCATGCATTTCGGCGTCTCGCTCGGCATGAAGATGACGCGTCTCGAGTCGGGCCCGTGCGTCCTGGCCGCGATGCGCAAGCTGGAGGCGCACGGCGGCGTCGATCTCGTGTTCGTCGCGGAAGCGCTCGCGGGCGCGCTCGACGGGCATGGCGCACCGGTCATCCGCCTGACGGACAATCCCAAGCCGAGCGGCTACCGGGTGGTGGAGAGCGGTGTGCGGGTGAGCGTCAATCCGCTTTCGTGGCGCGGCCTGGGCGCGGCTTGTGCGATGGCGCTCACTGGCCTGCCCGCGGTCGCGGCGCGGCCCTCGCTCGCGGCGGAAACCGCCCTCACGGCGCCCGATCGCGAGAAGGAGCGCTCGGCGGGCCGCCTGATTCTCGTCGCAGAGGATCACCCTGTGAATCAGGAGCTGATCCGTCATCAGCTCGCGCTGCTCGGCTTCGCGTGCGACGTGGTCGACGATGGCGCACAGGCGCTGGATGCGCTGGAGAAGGAGCACTACGGTTGCCTGATCACCGATTGCCATATGCCGAACGTATCGGGCTACGACCTTGCACGCAGAGTGCGCGAGATCGAAGCGGCCGGGACGGGCAAGGCGCGCGCGACGGGCAAGGCTGCGGGCAGCGTGCCGCGCCTGCCGATTCTCGGCATTACGGCGAACACGGCGCCCGAGAACTTGCGCCTGTGCCGTGAGGCGGGCATGGACGACTGCCTCATCAAGCCCACGCGCGTCGCGACGCTGCGCGATCAGCTCGCGCGCTGGTTCGGCGCCGAGAACGCGCTGCGCACGGCGCACGAGCACACGGTGCCGAATCAGGGCGCCAGCGCAGTGATGTGCGACGCGGCTGCGCTGCAGGACGAGGCCGTCGAGGCGGCCGTGGCCGATCCGCTCGACCTCGCGCATATGATCCAGGTGTGGGGCAGCGAGGCCACGGTGAAGACCTTGCTGGGCTCGTTCGTCAGCGCGATGCGCGACGACCTGGACGCGCTGCCGGAGTTGCTGGAGGACGTCGATATCGCGCGCTTGCGCGAGTGGCATCACCGGCTCGCGGGTGCGGTGGGCGTGCTGCATTATCCGGCGCTGCTCGCGGTGCTCGAAACCTGGCGTCGTCACATGAACACTCATACGCCGGAGCAATTGCGCGACGAGGGGTTTGCGCTCATGCGCACCTGTCACGAGATGCTCGACGGTATCGAGCAACAGGCCGCGCTGCTCGCCTGAAGCACGCATTCATCCTGATGTGCCCCAGTCGAACGCGAAACTGGCAGTTTTGCCAGAAAAGAACGAGAGTTCGCTAAGGTCCGCTGGAGGCCTGAGGTTAGACCGCCCGGACAGCGGGTGAGCAGCAGGCGAAAAAAAACGCGGCCGAAGCCGCGTTCAAGCTTGGAGACCCTTCGATGAAGAGTCACTTCTCGCAAAAAGAAGCATAGTGCGCGCGCCGTCAGAAATCGAGACAAAAACGATCAATTAATTATTACCGGAAGTGTCGATAATCGTCTGGCGAGAAGCGTCCTGGTCGCGGAACCAGTCGACCGTGAAGTCGACGAACGAGCGCGTTTTCGCGGGCACGTGGCGCCGGCCTGGATAGACCAGCGAGAGCTCCTTGTCGGCGTCGCGAATTTCGTAGTCGGCGAGCACTCGCACGAGCGTGCCTTGCGCCAGATCCGTGGCCACCTGGCTCGCTGGCAGGATCGTGATGCCCATGCCGGTCAGCGCGGCCTGACGCAGCATCACCGAATTATTGACGGCATAGGCCGGCTCGATCCGCACCAGCTCGCGCACGCCTTCGGTGCTCGCGAAATGCCATTCGTTACCGTGAATGTCGGTGGAAGGTGCGAGCAGCGTATGGTGCACGAGCTCGTGCGGATGGCTGGGCACGCAGTGCCCGTCGAGGTAGGCCGGCGAAGCCACCGCGACCGGCGTAACGGTGACGAGCGGACGCCGGATCAGCGTGCCGCCACTGACCTGGCGTGGCGCCACAATGCCGACGTCGAAGCCTTCTTCGATCAGGTCGACGGGGCGGTGCAGCAGCGTGAGAGCGAGCCTGACTTGCGAGAATGCGGCCAGATACTGCTTGAGTAGCGGCGTGAGGTCGTGCAGCGAGAACGACGCATGCGCGACCACGCGCAGTGTGCCCGAGGGCACCGAAACGCCGTGTGCGATCTGCGTTTCGACGCGTTCCAGATCTTCGAGCATGTGCCGGCATGCCTGGGCATAGGCGCTACCTGCTTCGGTCAGCGAAATGCTGCGCGTATTGCGGTTGATGAGGCGCGTATGGAGATGCGCCTCGAGCAGCGCAACATAGCGCGTGACAACGGCGTTCGAAAGATTGAGGCTTGCGGCGGCGCGACCGAACGAGCCATGATCGGCGACGCTCGTGAACACGCGCATCGCCTGGAGCTGATTCATGGTTTTGGGCCGCATCGATATGGGACTGACAGGATTTGCAGCGTTGGGGCGATATTCGCCCACGCACAGACGAGGCTCACCGCAGGCCTGCAGCGCGAGCGTTGCCGGATAGTACCGACAGGGATTGCCCCAGGGAATGAGACAGTTCCTAAACCGCTATTTGTCTCGAATTAATGGTGTTGCCTCGTGGCAACGCTATATCGAGATATAGCGCGATCCTTTCCTGTACGTGTGAATTTGAGATTGAGCGGGCGCTTTGACGGTCAAGCGATTGCGGGGTGTGCCGCTGGGGTATTCGACTTCCTCGAAAAGGCTTTTGCCATAGCGCGGGATGGCCGCCTTGAAAGTGACGACCATAAACTTTGGTCTGCATATCAATGCGGCGCTGTGTTTGCGGTGCCGAGGGATCCAGTAAGCCGGCACGGCGCCGGCTGCGGCGTCCACTTTTTGCCGAAAGGCTTTGCATCGAAGGAAGTCTATGAAAAAGAGTCTCGCTATTGCGGCCGCAGTCGCCGCGACATTTGCATCGGCGTCATACGCGCAAAGCAGCGTGACGCTCTACGGTATCGTCGATGCCGGTTTTACGTACACGACCAACGTGAACAACAACGCGAACTACGCGTTGACGAGCGGCAACATTCAAGCGAGCCGTTGGGGCTTGCGTGGCGTTGAAGATCTCGGTGGTGGCTTGAAGACGATCTTCACCCTCGAAAGCGGCTTCAACATCGCGAACGGCCAGCAGAATGGCGGCCTGTTCAATCGTCAGTCGTATGTCGGCCTCACGCATCAGAACTACGGCACGCTCACGTTCGGTCGTCAGTTCGACTCGATGATCGATTACATCGGCCCGATGACGGCGGTGGGTACCTGGGGGGGCAACTACATGGCCCACCTCATGGACAACGACGACCTCAACGGCACGTTCTCGCTCAACAACTCGGTCAAGTACACGAGTCCGAACCTGTCGGGCTTCCAGTTCGGCGGCCTCTATGCGTTCTCGAACAACGCTAATGGCTTTGCAGTCAACCGCGCATATAGCGCCGGTATGAGCTACGCGCTCGAAGGTCTGCGACTCGGTGCGGCCTACACGCAGATCAACGGCGCGGATGCTGGCGGCACCGGTGCGGTCCAGGGCTCGCCGCTGGTCAGCGCGTTCGGTGCGGGCAATGGCATCATTGGCGGTGTCGGCGTGAACAACCGTCAGCGCAACTGGGGCGCAGGCGCAAGCTACACCTACGGTCCGATGGTTGGCGGCGTCGTGTTCACGCAGTCGCGTCTGAACGACTCGTTCGGCCATTCGGTGCGATTCAACAACATCGAGGCCAACGCGCGCTACAACCTGACGCCGGCTCTCGGCATCGGTGCGATGTACACGTACACGAACGCAAACGGCTCGATGCTCGACGCGAACGGCAGCAACTCGGCGCACTGGCACCAGTTCGCGCTGCAAGCCGACTACGCGCTCTCGAAGCGCACCGACGTCTATCTTGAAGGCGTCGGCATGTGGGGTGCCGGCGAGAACGCTGTCGGCATCACGCAGGTCGGCTACCAGGGCTCGAACAACTTCTCGTCGTCGAAGAACCAGGGCATCGTCACGACGGGTATCCGTCACCGCTTCTGATGAAGCGGGCGGCCCGGCGCCAGGCCGGGCTGCTGAACCAGTCAAGAAGCGAAGTAGTAGAAGGTAGTACTTGGGTTAAGAGCGCCGCTCCCGGCGCTCTTTTTTTTCGCCTGTCACTTTTTGGTTCCGAAGTCTTCGCTACCATTCGTCATGTCGTATCGGACGCCTTTATCGGATTTGCTCTAGCATGTGGCGAGGCGGCTGTTGCCAGATGGTGCAGCGCGTCACAACAAACGGAGAAAACCCATGAAAGCGCTTCGTCCGCTGCAGTTTGCTCTCGCTCTGTGTGTCCTTGCTTCCAGCGCCGCGTTCGCCGACACCGTCGCGCTGAAGGCCGATCTCGAACCTTCCAGCGAAGTGCCGCCGCGTGTGAGCCAGGGACACGGCATGCTCAATGCGACGTTTGACACATCCACGAAATCGCTGAACTGGACCATCACTTACGAGGGCCTGTCGGGCCCGGTGATGGCCGCGCATTTCCACGGCCCCGCGCCGGTCGGCCAGAACGCAGACGTGCAGGTGGGGATTCCCAAGGGTGAACTCGCCAGCCCGATCAAGGGTTCCGCAACCCTCAACGAAAAACAGGTTACCGATCTGATGGCTGGGCAGTGGTATTTCAACGTTCATACGCAAAAGAACCCGTCTGGCGAGATTCGCGGCCAGGTGCTCCCGGCGAATTGAGCACCGGCGGGTTGTGCATCGCCAGGGTTGAGCGCCGCGTGAGTGCTTCATGAGCGCGCGCACGCGCTTCATGTCGATTGCGGCGCGTCTGAAGGCAAAGCGCGGTGCGAGGAGCCCATACCCCATGAGTCTGCAAGGCAGGTTGATATGCTGGTTCTTGCGCCGCCGCTTTCTGCCGGCAACGCGCGGACCGGTCGACGTCGCACGTGTGCGCGCGCAAACCGCGAAGCGCGTGTGGCTGCCTCAGGTACCCAAGGGTTGGCAATTGCGCGAGCAGTATCGCGTTGCCGGTGCTCCGGACGCCTCCGATGCTCCATTGAGCGGCGAATGGCTCGTGCGCGAAGGCGGGGCGCCGCGCGCGATCCTCTATCTGCATGGCGGCGGTTACTACTTCTGCTCGCCGAAGACGCACCGTGCGATCGCGTTCGGCCTCGCCATGCGCGCCGAGGCTGACCTCTTTTCGCTCGACTATCGTCTCGCGCCCGAGCATCCGTTCCCGGCGGCGCTCGACGACGCACTCGCCGCGTACCGGCGCTTGCTGGCCGATGGCGCGCCCGCCGAGTCGCTCGTGATCGCGGGCGACTCGGCGGGCGGCGGGCTCGCGCTGGCCACGCTCGTTGCACTGCGCGACGCCGGCGATCCGCTGCCCGCCGGCGCCGTGCTCTATTCGCCATGGACCGACCTGGCGGTCACTGGCGCGTCGATTCACGAAAACGACGGTCGCGACCCGATGTTCTGCGGTGACGTGTTCGCGCGCGTTGCGCCGCTTTACCTGGGCGCGGCGAGCGCGACCGATCCCTATGCCTCGCCGCTTTACGCCGATTTCCACGGCTTGCCGCCGCTCTTCATGCTGGCGGGCAGCACCGAGACGCTGCTCGACGATACGCGTCGGGTCGCGGAGCGCGCCCGTGCGGCAGGCGTGAGCGTCGAGTGCGGGATCGAGCGCGATCTGCCGCATGTCTGGCCGATTTACGCGCCGTTCATGCCCGAAGCGCGGCGCGCGCTCGACGACTCCGCGCACTTCGTGAAGCGCGTGACGACGGCCGACGACAGCGCCCGCGCGCAGCGATCCGTGCACGTGCAGGCGGGACCCGGGCCAGACGCGCAGTCGAATGCCCATCGCGCGGCTCAATCGAGCGCAATGTCGATCCCGTCGTAGGCCGCGTGCACCGCGGCCTCGCCATAGCGGCGCTCGAGCCTGCGCACGGTGAAATGGCCGTGCGCGACGTTCTGGAAGTGATCGATGAACACCGTGTTCACCATGGCGCCGAGCACCGCACCGATGGCCGGAATCGACTTCGCGGCCACCTGCTCGCTGACTTGCACGGAAAAGCGCGCGGCCACGGTCTGCATGAGCTTGAGCAACGCGGTCGAGCCGTGCGCGGCGAAGCCCTTGGTCGCCATCTCCGCTGACGCTTTCGAGACCGCTTGCGCAAGTGCGCCTCGCACGATGAAGTAGCCAAAGTCGGCTTCGTCGTCGGCGGCCGAATGTCCGCCCATGCCGAATACGGTCAGGCATTGGAGCTGGGTGTCGGCGCTCGCGAGGTCCTCGCCTTCGCTGCGCGCGATATCGCAGATCGAGCGGAACATCAGCGTCGTCGTGACGGGCAACTCGACCGGCAGCGCGAACAGGCCGAACGCACCACCCGCCGCGCCCGTCGTGGCGACCGCGAACTTGTGCAGCAGGTTGCTCGGCTTCGCACGTTGCTTCGAACCCGCCGCCGCCGTTGACGTTGAAGGGGTACCCGCAGCGGCGATCTCCAGCGCGCCCTCGCCCTGTTTGCCGAGTGTCTTGAGCGCAATCCGCAGGCATTTGCGCAATGCCGCCTGGGTCGCGTCGTTGACCTTGTCGTTCGCCGCGGTGGGCAGTTTTGCGATCAGCTTCTCGACCGGCGCGCCCACGATCGCGGCGAGCTTCATGCCGAGCGGCGGCGTTTCCAGCTCGTGCTTCGCGAGCTTGAGCGTGGCAAGATCGGCTTCGGAAAAATCGCTATATGACCCCATAAATCTCCCGGGAAAACGGTTCGGCAGACGCCGCTCGACGCCCAGTGTAGAGGATCGCACCGTGCTATGATTTCAATTCTTTGACGTATCAATCGTTGCGGGATCAAAAAATGGCCGTCCATACTGGCGCCCATCACTCAAGCGGGCAGGTGCTGCCGTTCCGGGAGTCGCTGATGGCGATGCTCGGCGTCTCCTTCGTGACCATGCTGGTTGCGCTGGACCAGACCGTCGTTGGCACCGCGTTGCCGACCATCGTCGCCGAACTGCGCGGCTTCGAGCTTTACGCGTGGGTCGCCACGTCCTATCTGCTGGCCTCGGTCATCACCGTCCCCATTTTCGGACGCCTCGGCGATTATTACGGGCGCAAGCCGTTCGTGATCGCGTCGATCGTCGTCTTCACCGGCGCCTCGGTGCTGTGCGGCGCGGCCAACAGCATGATGTTCCTCGTGCTCGCGCGCGGCCTGCAGGGCATCGGCGGCGGCATGCTGGTGGGCACCGCGTTCGCCTGTATCCCCGATCTCTTTCCCGATTCGGTCGTGCGCCTGAAATGGCAGGTGCTGATCAGCTCGGCGTTCGGCATCGCCAATGCGGTGGGGCCTTCGCTCGGCGGCTTTCTCACGCAGTATTGGGGCTGGCGTTCGGTGTTCTATGTGAATCTGCCGGTGGGGCTGCTTTCGCTCGTCTTTGTCTGGCGCTATCTGCCGCACCTGCGCCACGTGGCGCACAAGGAGCGCATGCAGCTCGACTGGCCCGGCGCGCTGCTCATCGCCGTGACGCTCGGCAGCCTGCAGCTATTCGTCGAGCGGCTGCCGGAGCACGGCGTCACGTTTTCCGCGCTCGGCCTGCTCGCGCTGGCCGGGGCCGCGGGCTGGGCGCTCTGGCACTGGGAGCGGCGCTGCCCGCAGGCGATCCTGCCCGTCGACATGTTCCGCAATGCGAGCCTCAATGCGCTCTTCAAGCTGGCGGTGCTGGGCGGCTTCACGATGTTCTCGCTGCTGTTCTATGCACCACTGCTGTTCCAGGGCGGCTTCGGCATGACGCCGAACGAGGCGGGCATGGTCATCACGCCGCTCGTCGTGTTCATCACGATCGGCAGCATCGCGAACGGGCGCATCGTCTCGCGCATCCGCAACCCGAACCTGATGCTCTACATCGGCTTCTCGATGCTCGCGTTCGCGTGCTTCGCGGTCGCGCTCGCCTCACACAACACGCCGCGCGCGCTGCTGATGGCGGTCATGATCGTGGGCGGCGTCGGGCTTGGCTTCGTGATGCCCAATCTCACGGTGTTCGCGCAGCAGACCGCGGGCCGCGAGCATCTGGGCATTGCCACGGCGCTGCTGCAATCGCTGCGCATGATCGGCGGGATGATGGGCACGGCGCTGACCGGCACGATGGTCACGCAGCTTTACACGAGCGGCGTGAAGAAGGCGCTGGATGCCGACCATGCGACGCACTGGTTCGCCCAGCTCTCCGATCCGCAGATTCTCATCAATCGCGATGCACAGCACGCGCTCGTTGGCGAACTGGCAAAGGCCGGGCACAATGGCGCGCCGCTGCTGGAAGCCGCGCGCGAGGCGCTGGTGGGCGCGATTCATCTGGGTATTGCGGTGGCAGCGGTAATCGCGGTCGTGTCGATCTGGCAGACGCGGCGCGTGCCGCCCATCAAGCTGCAGCGCAAGGTCGAGACCGTGATCCACGCCGACTGAGCGTGAATGCCGCGTCGCGCGGTCAACGCCCGATATGCAGAACAAGGCAGTGAGGCAGGCAAGGCACGCTGCCAGAGACAGGAAGACAGGCAGGAAGACACAGCATGGAAACACAGGACCGCATCGCCATCGTCCAGCAATTCGGGCGCACTTATCGCACGTTCATGTCGGCGTTCGAGGCGCAAGTGGGGCACCCGTTGCCGCGCTGGCGCATTTTGCTCGCGCTGCATGAACAGAACGGCGAGTCGTCGCAGAAGCGGCTCGTCGAGCGTCTGCGCGTGGATCCGGGCGCGCTCACGCGGCAACTGAAGCTGCTGGAGTCGCTCGGCTGGATCGCGCGCAGCACGGACGCGCGCGACAACCGCATCACCAACGTCCAGCTCACGCCGGCGGGACACGAGGCCGTCGAAGCGGGCCTGCCGCGGCGCAACGATTTCCTGAACCAGACCATGTCGCTGCCCGATGACGCGCTCACCGCGCTTTCGGGGGCGTTGCGGATGATGGAGGAGCGCATCGGCGTGGCGGTGGCTGCGCAAGCCGGGACGGCCGCGAGCGCCGAAGCGAAGGACGGGACGTAAGAAGCGCGCCGCGGAGAAGGAAGCGGATGGAGCACGGCCAGGCTGCAAGCGCCTGGCCGGTATGCATCCGCATGGCATACGCCGTCGATCGAACGGCAGAGCGATCAGAAGAACGTTTCGATCACTTCCGTCACGCGATACTGAGCGTCGACCATCAGCACCTGGCGCCACTTGTCGAACGTGAGGCAGGGGTGCGAGATGTCGAAGCCGATCATGTCGCCGACCTTGATGTCCGCGCCGGCCGGGATCTGCAGATAGGCGTGCTGATCCATCATCTGGAAGATTTCCCAGCCCTCGCTTGCGGCGATCTCGCGCGGCATGCTGCCTGCGCCGGTCGAAGGACGATAGTGGCGGGTCGGCTCCGGAAAGCCCGCATCGAACGCGGCGTCGCGCTTGCCGAAGCCGACGATCGCGCGGCCCGGCTCCGGAATCGACTGCACACAGGCCCACAGCTGCAGCGCCGGCAGGAGCGCCACGCCCATCTCGCGCGCGACCGGATTGCGCGTGAGGATCTCCGACTGCGCCTGCTTGTAGACGCCCACGTCGTGGGTGAGATAGCAGCCTGGGCGCAGCACGACGTCGATCGTGCCCGCCTGCGTGGCCTTCGCGAATTCCTCGGCGACCACGTCGTACCATGCCGATCCCGCGCCCGAGAGCAGTGCAGGCGAGCGAGCAAACTTGCCCGCCGCGGCGAGTTCCTCGGTGACGTTGAGGGCGTCGCGCAAGAAGGTGCGCACTTCGCTTTCTTCCTTGAGGACGCCCTCGTAGATTTCCACGCCCGCGAGCTTGAGCGAGTCGGGATAGCGCGCGATCGCGTCGAGCACGGCGCGGCGGGTGTCAGCATCGCGCACGCCGGTGCGCCCGCGCGGCACGCCCAGTTCGAGCAGCACCTGCAGCGTGCGCCGCGAGGCGCGGAAGAATTCGCCGAGCTGCTCGACGCCTTCCACCGAATCCACGAGGCAGAAGAACTCGAAGTCGGGATCGCTCAGCAACTCGGCGATGATGGCCATGTTGTGGCGGCCCACGAGCTGGTTCGCCATCAGCACGCGCGTGATGCCGCCGCGATACGCGGCGCGTGTCTGGTGCGCCGTGGCAAGCGTGATGCCCCACGCGCCCGTTTCGATCTGGCGGCGAAACAGCTGCGGCGCCATCGTGGTCTTGCCGTGCGGTGCGAGCTTCACGCCGTAGCGCGTGACGAACTCCTGCATCCATTTGAGGTTATGCTCGACGCGATCGGCGTAGAGGACAGCCGCCGGCAGGCTCACGTCTTCGGCGAGCAGATTCCACTCGAGGCGCGCCGCGTCTGCCAGCGGCACGCTTGCGCCCGGCAGGTTGCCGAGGCCCTTGCTGCTCGGGTCGATCGTCGCACTCTGATAGTTTGTAACTTTCATTTCCGTTCGCTCCATCTACTCTCCGTTGCGCCTGCCTGCAAGGGAACTGCGCGTGCATCGCAGGTTCGGCGTTGACTCGGAGATAGTACACAAAGTACCATCTCTTCGGGAAATGTTATTTATTAACAGAGCTTCGCCGCTTGTTCATCCGCTTGCTGCCCTGAGCCCTAAGTTGAGCCCTACGTTAAGCACTTCGCGCCCTTCATGAATTCCGCCGCCGAACCGGGTCGTTTCGATATCGTTGCCCGAATCGCGCAATGCGTGCCGGATCTGCGTCCGGCCGAGCGCGATGTCGCCGCCTTGATCCTCGACGACCTCGCCGCCGCCGCGCGCGCGAGCATCGGCGAGCTGGCGCGGCGCGCGGGCGTGAGCGTGGCCTCCGTCACGCGCTTTGCGAAGGCGGTGGGTTGCCACGACGTGCGCGAGCTCAAGCTGCGGCTTGCTCAGGCCGCGGCCGTGGGCGAGCGCTTCTTGCGCGCCGCGCCGGATGATGGCGGCAACTCTCGCGCGGGCAAGAGCGGGCGAGGCAAGCGTCGTGCCGCAGAAGGCGCGCAGGCGCCGTCCGAGGACGCGCTGGCCACGCGCGTCTACGATGAAATCCATGTCGCGCTCGCGCGCAACCACGAGCTGCTGCGCCAGGCGCCGTTCGCCGAGGTCACCGCTGCGCTCGCACAGGCGCGCATGATCTACGTGTTCGGCATGGGTGGCGGCTCCAGCGCGCTCGCCGACGAGATGCGCTTTCGCCTCGTGCGCCTCGGCCGGCCCGTGGCGTCCTATCAGGACAGCCTGCTGCAGCGCATGGTCGCGAGCACGCTCTCGCCCGATTGCGTGGTGGTCGCGCTTTCCGTGACAGGGCGCGTGCCTGAGCTGCTCGATGCGTGCCGCATCGCACGCGACTATGGCGCGAAGCTGATCGCGCTCACCGCGCCGGCGTCGCCGCTTGCCGCGCTCGCCGACTGGCTCGTGCCGATCGTCGCGAGCGAGACCGATTTCATTTACAAGCCGTCGTCATCGCGTTACGCGATGATGATGGCGCTCGATGTGCTCGTGACGGAGCTCGCGCTCGCTCAGCCCGAAGCGAGCCGCGAATTGCTGCGCCGCATGAAGCTCACGCTCGACACGCATCGCGGTATTGCTGGGCGCGGCGGAGAGCGCCAACCGCTCGGCGATTGAGCAGATTGAGCAGATTGACAACATTGGACGGGACCGGAGCACACACTCCGGATCGACAGGAGAACAAGCCATGCATTCGCATCCGGAAGCTGCCGACACCCTGATAGTCGGCACCACGCTCTACGACGGCACGGGCGCGCCGAGCGTCGAGCGCGATGTCGCGCTGCGCGACGGTCGCATCGCCGCCATCGGCAATCTGTCGAACTGGCTCGCGGAGGAGGTGATCGAGGCCAACGGGCGCGCGCTCGCGCCGGGTTTCATCGACGTTCACACGCACGACGACACGCACGTGATCCGCTCTCCGCAGATGCTGCCGAAGATCAGCCAGGGGGTGACGACGGTGATCGTCGGCAATTGCGGGATCAGCGCTTCGCCGGTGTCGCTCAAGGATGAGCCCCCCGATCCGATGAATCTGCTCGGCGAGCGCGATGCGTTCCAGTATCCGACCTTCGCGGCCTATGTCGATGCCGTGAATGCGGCGCGGCCCGCGGTGAACGTGGGTGCGCTCATTGGCCATACGGCGCTGCGCAACAACCACATGGACGATCTCAAGCGCGCCGCCACCGGCGACGAGATCGCAGCGATGCGCGCGCAGCTCGAAGAAGCGCTCGCGCACGGTGCGCTCGGGCTCTCCACCGGGCTCGCCTATGGCAACGCCTTCGCGGCCTCGACCGAGGAAGTCGCGTCGCTCGCCGAGCCGCTCGCTGCCGCCGGCGCGCTCTACACGACGCACATGCGCACCGAATTCGACGCCATCCTCGAAGCGATGGACGAGGCGTATCACATCGGCAAGCACGCGCGCGTGCCGGTCGTCATTTCGCATCTGAAGTGCGCGGGCCCGTCGAACTGGGGACGCAGCACGGAAGTGCTCGCGTCGCTCGATGGCGCGCGCAAGTATCAGCCGGTGGGCTGCGACTGCTATCCGTACAGCCGCAGCTCGTCCACGCTCGACCTCAAGCAGGTGACGGGCGACATCGACATCACGATCACGTGGTCGACGCCGCATCCCGAGCAGGCGGGCAAGCTCATCAAGGACATCGCGGCCGAATGGGGCGTCTCGCAGCAGGAGGCCGGCAGGCGCTTGCAGCCGGCGGGCGCGGTCTATCACAACATGTCCGAGGACGACGTGCGCCGCATCCTCTCGCATCCCGCGACCATGGTGGGCTCGGACGGCCTGCCGAACGACCCGCTGCCGCACCCGCGCCTGTGGGGCGCGTTCCCACGCGTGCTGGGTCACTACGCGCGCGACGTGGCGCTGCTGCCGCTCGAAGAGGCCGTGCGCAAGATGACGGGCTTGTCGGCGCGGCGCTTCGGCCTCACGCAGCGCGGCGAGGTGCATGTGGGCTGGCACGCCGACCTCGTGCTGTTCGACCCGGCGAAGGTGCGCGACGCCGCGACCTTCGAGAAGCCGCAGCAGGTGGCGGAAGGCATCGACGCAGTGTGGGTGAACGGCGTGCTCTCGTACCGCGACGGTCAGCCGACGGGCGAGCGCGCGGGCCACTTCGTCGCGCGGGGCACGCGCGATGCACAGGTCTTCTAAGTAAAGCGCGTCAGGTTTTTTTACTCACACACTATTTCGACCCCCAGGCGTGCGCGGTATCCGGCGTCAGCCGCGAAGCCGCATGCGCCGCACGAACTCAAGGGAGCAAACGATGAAACGAATTGGAGCGGAAGGCGGCAAGGGCCAGGGCGGACAACATCTGCCGTTCGCGCGCGCGGTGGAAGCCGACGGCTGGCTGTACGTCTCGGGCCAGACGCCGATGGAAGGCGGCGAGGTGATCAACGGCGGTATCGTCGAGCAGTCGCACAAGGCCATCCAGAATCTTTTCGCGATCCTGAAGGAAGCCGGCTACGGCGCGGAGCACGTGGTGCGCTGTGGCGTATGGCTCGACGACGCGCGTGACTTCCAGTCGTTCAACAAGGTGTTCCGCGAATACTTCGGTGAGCATCCGCCGGCGCGCGCCTGCGTGCAGTCGAGCATGGTGGTCGACTGCAAGGTCGAGGTCGATTGCGTCGCGTACAAGGCGCCGGCCGGGAAGTAAAGGCTGGCCAAGGTTGGCGCAGGGGCGTGAGAGCGTCTCGCGAAGGTTGAGAGAAACGGCTGCCGGACTATCTGGCGGCCGTTTTTTTATTCGCGTCGCCGCCGCGTGGCGTGCCTTGCGTGATGCGCAGCTCGATCTTCATGCCGGCGGCCACAGCCATGTTGATGAGCGAGTCGAGAGAGAAGAGCTCGATCTTGCCGCGCACGAGATCGGACACGCGCGGCTGCGTCACGCCGAAAAGCTGGGCCGCTTGCGCTTGGCTCATCTTGTTGCGCTTGATGTATTCCTCGAGTGCAATCATCAGGTCGCTGCGCAGCGTCATGTTTTGCGCGGCTTCGGGCGTATCTTCGATGGCGTCCCAGACACTGTCGAATTGTTGAATTTTCACGGTACGGACTCCTGTATCAGGGCTGCGCGGTAACGCTGCCTGGCAAGCGAAAGGTCGGTAAACGCCGTCTTTTCCGTCTTCTTCCTGAAGCAGTGCAGCACATGGATGGCATTGCGAATGCTTGCCGCGTAGAGCACGCGAAACGCGCCGTGCTCGTCGCGAATGCGAATCTCGCGCACACCAGGGCCCACGGGATTCATGGGTTTCCAGTCGTGCGGATCGAGCCCGTGCTGGATGCGGCGCAGTTGACGCCCCGCTTCGCGCCGAGCCTTCTCGGGAAAACGCTTGAGATCGGCTAGCGCACTGCCGCAAAACTCCAACGGCTTGACATCGCTGATGTTATACAAGATCTTATATGCCCTCCAGAGGTTTGAGCCGCCCGGTGCACGCCGGGAGTGATATGGCTCAAGTTTCTGAATGCACGTGGCTTTGCGCCCCCGATTACATCAACGCTCAGCGCGTTTCCAGGCCCCGTTAGCCATCCGGCCAAGGGGTGGAATTCCCAATATTTGAACGAGCAGTCACATATTGGAGATCGCGGAAAAACCGCCCTACAATCCGATCCATCCGACATGACGCGCCATGCGCATCAGACAAGCGCGCAAAGCGCAGTCGGCTGCACTCATACAAAAGCCCACGATCGCGCGAGACGCGCGCTGCAGCGGGCAGCAATCGGAGACGTCAGCCATGTTCCAGCCCGCGAAGTGCGCGGCCTCGTGCCGTCCGCCCTCAAGCGCGAAAGCGCGCCCTTGCTATCCGAACCATGGCCCGCAGGCTGTTGTTTGACGCCTTGCGCTTATTTCCGTCTTTTTGATCGGCCTCGCCATGAACAAAGCGATGTCCCCGAATCTCGCCGAGCGCTTCGAGAGCGCCGACGCCACACCAGCCGCTGAGTCCGCCGCGCACGCGCCGGCGGCGCCTGCCGCCGGCCGCACGCAGCCGCAAGCCAAAACACGTTCCGGCGCCGACGAGATCGTCGGCCTGCCGGGTGCGCTGCTCGACGGCTCGGCGCAAGCTGGCACGCAGACGCTCTTGCGCGGCCTCGCCATCCTCGAAGCCGCCGCTGCCGGCGTGCGCGATCTGCGCTCGTTCGGCGCGGTGCTCGGCACGACGCGCAGCACCACGCACCGGCTCGTATCGAGCCTCGTGCAGGCGCGCTACCTGCGCCAGGTGCAGGGCGGCTATCTGCTCGGGCCCAAGCTCATCGAGCTCGGCACGATTGCCCTCGAGCAGATGCCGCTCACGGCGGTGGCGCGCACGCACCTCGAAGCGCTCGCCGAGGCGACGCTCGACACGATCCACCTGGGCGTGCGCGACGGCGACGACGTGCTTTACATCGACAAGATCCCCGGCCAGCGCGGCCTCGAAATGCGCTCGCGCGTGGGGCACCGCATGCCGCTCGCGTCCACGGGCATCGGCAAGGCGATGATGCTCGATCTCGCGCCGCAATCCTGGCGCGACTTGTTCGAGGCGTCGCGGCGCGCGCTCGCGGGCGTGAGCTTCCGCCCCGACCACAACCTCGATCCCGATACCTTCCTCAAGCGCATGGCCACGTACTCGGCCGGTGGCTACACGTTCGATCTCGAGGAAAACGAAATTTCGATCCGCTGCGTGGCCGCGCCGGTGCGCGACGCGTCGGGGGCGATCGTGGCGGCGCTTTCGGTGGCGAGCACGATTCCCTACATGCCGCTCGAACGCATGGACGAGCTGATTGCGGTCGTGCAGCGCGAGGCGCGCGCGATCTCGCAGGAACTCGGCTGGCGCGTGCCGCAGCCCGCCGCGCGCAGGATTCGCCGATGACCGCGCGCACGGCAGCAGCACAGCGCGAGCGGGGCAAGGCGGATGCCGCCAGGGAGAAGCGCGCCGCGCTCATCGCGCTCGACTGGGGCACGACTTCGCTGCGCGCGTATCTGTTCGACGCGGCGGGCGAGGTGCTCGATACGCGCATTTCGACGGCCGGGATCATGAATTTGCCGGTGCCGGCCGAAGAGGGCGGCTTCGATGCTGCATTCGACGAGGCCTGCGGCGTGTGGCTCGCGCAGGCCAGTGCGTTGCCGGTGCTGGCGGCGGGCATGGTTGGCAGTGCTCAAGGCTGGGTGAGCGCGCCGTACGTGGAGACGCCGGCGGGCGAAGACGCGCTCGTCGCCGGCATTGTGAAGGTGCGCGCGGCTTGTGGTGTTGAGCTGGCCGTCGTGCCGGGCGTGCTCGAGCCTGGCGCGCTGCCCAACGTCATGCGCGGCGAGGAAACGCAGATCTTCGGTGCGCTTGGCGCGCAAGCGGATGCTCAAGCGGCGCACGCTAGTCGACCGGCGGTGCAAGCGGAAGCGAGAACGGCGGCACAAGTGTCGGCACAAACAGTGGCACAAACGGCGCTGATCGGCCTGCCCGGCACGCACGCCAAATGGGTGGTGGTGGAAGGGGCGAGCATTGCGCGCTTTTACACCTTCATGACAGGCGAGGTCTACGCGGCGCTCACGGCGCACACGATTCTCGGCCGCACCATGAAGCGGCCTGTCGTGCCGGATACGGCGGCGTTCCTGCGCGGCGTGACGGTGGCGCGCGAACACGGCTGCGCCGGTGTGCTCGCGACCGCGTTCAGCACGCGCACGCTCGGCCTCACCGACCAGCTGGCCGCCGACGAGCAGCCCGATTACCTCTCGGGCCTCTTGATCGGTCACGAACTGGCTGGGCTCGAAGCGGTGCTCTCACGCCGCGACGTGGAGCTGGCGGCATGCGCGCCGCGGCTGATCGGCACCGATGCGCTATGCGAGCGCTATCGCCTCGCGCTCGCGCAGTTCGGCTGCGGCGGCGCGCAGATCGTGCACCGGGCGACCGAGCGCGGCCTGTGGCGCATCGCGGTGCGCGCGGGCTTGGTTGTCGGCGCGGGCCAAACAGCGTGAACGGCACAAAGCGCACAGAACGCGCGGAATACGCGGAATACGCGGAATGCAAACCACAGGACTAGCACGATGGAACCCGAATTGAATTTGCCCGCCCCGTACACGCCTCATCAGGGCTTCATGGCTGCGTTCGGTGCGTGCCGGATGATCGCGATCATGCGCGGCATCAAGCCCGCCGAGGCCGCCGACCATGGCCGCGCGCTCTACGAGGCGGGTTTCAGGGTCGTCGAGGTGCCGCTGAATTCACCGTCGCCGCTCGAGAGCATTGCGGCGCTGCGCGCGGCGCTCCCCGCCGACGCCATGATCGGCGCGGGCACGGTGCTCACGACGCAGCGCGTGAGCGACGTGAAGGCCGCCGGCGGCGAGCTGATCGTGATGCCGCACGCGGACACCGATGTGATCCTCGCGGCCAGGCTGCAAGGCCTCGCCTGCGTGCCCGGTGTGGCGACGCCGACTGAAGCGTTCGCCGCGCTCAAATGCGGCGCCGACGCACTCAAGATGTTCCCTGCCGAGCAATTGGGCCCGGAGGTGACCAAGGCGTGGCGCGCGGTCATTCCCGGCGTCGTGCCGCTCTTGCCGGTGGGCGGCGTGAAGCCCGACAACATGGGGCCGCAACTGGCCGCGGGTGCGAGCGGGTTCGGTCTGGGCTCCGCGCTCTACAAGCCGGGGCAGGACGTGGCGGCAACGCGTGCGAATGCGCTTGCGTTCATCGCGGGATGGAGCGCGGCGCAAGGCGCGACACCGGGCGCGCAGGGAGCGCGGGCATGAACCGTCTGGCGGGCAAGGTGGCGCTCGTGACCGGCGCGGGACGCGGCATTGGCGCCGCGATTGCGCGTGCGTTCGCGGCCGAAGGTGCGGCGGTCGTGCTCGCCGAGCTCGACGGCTCGAGCGCTGAAGCGACCGCTCACGAGATCGGGAAGCAGCAGGCCGGCGCACGCGCGCTCGCCGTGCCCACGGACGTGACGCGTGCCGCTTCGGTGCAGGCCGCAGTGGCCGAAGCCGAGCGCGTGTTCGGCCCGGTCGACGTGCTGGTGAACAACGCCGGCATCAACGTGTTCGCCGACCCGCTCACGATGACCGACGACGACTGGCGCCGCTGCTTCGCTGTCGATCTGGACGGCGTCTGGAACGGCTGCCGCGCGGTGCTGCCGGGCATGGTCGAGCGCCGGGCGGGCAGCATCGTGAATATCGCCTCGACGCACGCGTTCCAGATCATTCCGGGCTGCTTTCCGTACCCGGTCGCCAAGCACGGCGTGATCGGTCTCACGCGCGCTCTCGGCATCGAGTACGCGCCGAAGAACGTGCGCGTGAACGCGATTGCGCCGGGCTACATCGAGACGCAGCTCACGCACGACTGGTGGAACGCGCAGCCCGACCCCGAGGCGGCGCGCCGCGCGACGCTCGAGCTGCCGCCGATGAAGCGCATTGGCCGCCCGGAGGAGGTCGCGATGACGGCTGTGTTTCTCGCATCGGACGAGGCGCCGTTCATCAACGCGAGCTGCATCACGATCGATGGCGGGCGCTGCGCGTTGCATCACGAATAAGGCGGTTCCAGTAGCACTGCAAAAGAATCAAAAAGAACGAGAGCAGTAACGACAAGAGCAGGGCCGAGCAGCACGAGGACAAACATACGCAGCACTTTCGCAGCAGCGCTGGCCGCGCGCGGGCGGATGAAGAAAAAGCGGCCGCCACCTTCCCGTGACTGAAGAAGACAGGAGACAGACACCATGCAACGCAGGATTTTCCTCACGCTGTTGGCCGCCGCGACGACCGCCGTGCTGGCTCAAGCGCCCGTCGCCCAGGCCGCCGACCAGGTCAAGATCGGCTTTCTCGTGAAGCAGCCCGAAGAGCCGTGGTTCCAGGACGAATGGAAGTTCGCCGAGATCGCCGCCAAGAAAGATGGCTTCACACTCGTGAAGATCGGTGCGCCTTCGGGCGAGAAGGTCATGAGCGCGATCGACAACCTCGCCGCGCAAAAGGCGCAAGGCTTCATCATCTGCACGCCTGACGTGAAGCTCGGGCCGGGCATCGTCGCCAAGGCCCGCGCCGACAAGCTCAAGATGATGACCGTCGACGACCGCCTCGTCGACGGCTCGGGCAAGCCGATCGAGTCGGTGCCGCACATGGGCATCTCCGCCTACAACATCGGCAAGCAGGTGGGCGACGGCATTGCCGCCGAGATCAAGAAGCGCGGTTGGGATATGAAGGACGTGGGCGCCATCGACGTGACCTACGAGCAGTTGCCGACCGCGCACGACCGCACGACGGGGGCGACCGACGCACTCGTGGCCGCGGGCTTCCCGAAGGCGAACATCGTTGCCGCGCCGCAGGCCAAGACCGACACGGAAAACGCCTTCAACGCCGCCAACATCGCGCTCACCAAGAACCCGCAGTTCAAGCACTGGGTGGCGTACGGCCTGAACGACGAGGCCGTGCTGGGCGCCGTGCGCGCAGCCGAAGGCCGCGGCTTCAAGGCCGACAACATGATCGGCATCGGCATCGGCGGCTCGGACTCGGCATTGAACGAGTTCAAGAAGCCGGAGCCGACGGGCTTCTACGGCACGGTCATCATCAGCCCGAAGCGCCATGGCGAAGAGACCTCGCAGCTCATGTACGCGTGGATCACGCAAGGCAAGGAGCCGCCGATGCTCACGCTCACGACCGGCATGCTCGCCACGCGCGAGAACGTGAACCAGGTGCGCGAGCAGATGGGGCTCGCCTCGAAGTAACGGCGAGAAACCGCCTCGCGAAAGCGGTGGTTTGAAGTGTTTCCCGCTGCAACGCGGCCGGCGCGCGAGCGAAGCGCGCCGGCCGCGCGCGGCGAACCGAATGAGAGGAAACCGAAGTGTCAGCGACACTGCGTTTTGACAATATCGGCAAGGTGTTTCCCGGCGTGCGCGCGCTCGGCGGCGTGTCGTTCGACGTGCACGCGGGCGAAGTGCATGGCTTGATGGGCGAGAACGGCGCGGGTAAATCGACGCTGCTGAAGGTACTCGGCGGCGAGTATCAGCCGGACTCCGGCCGCATCCTGATGGACGGCAACGAGGTGCGCTTCTCCGACGCCGCGGCGTCGATCGGCGCGGGCATCGCCGTGATCCACCAGGAACTGCAATACGTTCCCGACCTCACGGTCGCGGAGAATCTGCTGCTCGGTGCGCTGCCCAATGCCTTCGGCTGGGTGAGGCGCGGCGAAGCGCGCAAGTTCGTGCGAGAGCGTCTTGCCGCCATGGGCGTGGATCTCGATCCCGCTGCGAAGCTGCGCAAGCTCTCCATCGCGCAGCGCCAGATGGTGGAAATCTGCAAGGCGCTGCTGCGTAATGCGCGCGTGATTGCGCTCGACGAGCCCACGAGTTCGCTCTCGCACCGCGAGACCGAAGTGCTCTTCAAGCTCGTGCGCGAGTTGCGCGCCGACAACCGCGCGCTCATCTACATCTCGCACCGCATGGACGAGATCTACGAGCTCTGTAGCGCCTGCACGATCTTCCGCGACGGCCGCAAGATCGCCTCGCACGAGCAGCTCGCCGATGTGAAGCGCGCGACGCTCGTGGCCGAAATGGTGGGGCGCGAGATCAGCGACATCTACAACTATTCGCCGCGCGAGCACGGCCAGGTGCGCTTCGCGGTGCGTGGCGTGGAGGGGCATCCGCTCGCGCAGCCGGCGAGCTTCGAGGTGAAGGCGGGCGAGATCGTCGGCTTCTTCGGGCTCGTGGGCGCGGGCCGCAGCGAGCTCATGCAGCTGATCTACGGCACGCACAAACGGCGCGCAGGCGAGATCGAGCTCGACGGCAAGCCCATTCGTGTGAAGAGCGCCAGCGACGCGATTCGCCAGGGCATTGTGCTGTGCCCCGAAGACCGCAAGGAGCAAGGCATCGTTGCGATGGCAACGGTATCGGAGAACATCAACATCAGCTGCCGTCGCCACTTCCTGCGTGCGGGCATGTTTCTCGACCGCAAGAAAGAGGCTGAAACGGCCGACCGCTTCATCAAGCTCCTGAAGATCAAGACACCGAGCCGCCGCCAGAAAATCCGCTTTCTCTCGGGCGGCAATCAGCAGAAGGCCATTCTTTCGCGCTGGCTCGCGGAGCCCGATCTGAAGGTGGTGATTCTCGACGAGCCCACGCGCGGCATCGACGTCGGCGCGAAGCATGAGATCTATAACGTGATCTACCAGCTCGCCGCGCGCGGCTGCGCGATCGTGATGGTGTCATCGGAATTGCCGGAAGTGCTTGGCGTGTCGGACCGCATCGTGGTCATGCGCGAAGGCCGTATTTCCGGAGAGTTGCCGCGCAGCGCGGCGAGCGAACACGCGGTGCTGGACCTCGCGCTGCCGCAAGGCGCGCAGGCGAGCGCCGCATGAGTGCACGGGGAGGAGTGACTGAAATGCAAGCCAGAGAGAACCTGGCGGCCGACGCCGCCGATGCAGCAAAGAGCGTGGCGCACAGCGCCGCCGACGCGCTGATTCCCAACACCAGCGACAAGCAGAAGTGGTGGCAGCTGATCACCGATTACAGCCTCATCGTGATCTTCGCGATCATGTTCATCACGATGTCGCTGACCGTCGACCACTTCTTCTCGATCGAGAACATGCTCGGCCTCGCGCTGTCGATCTCGCAGATCGGCATGGTGGCCTGCACGATGATGTTCTGCCTCGCCTCGCGCGACTTCGACCTTTCCGTGGGCTCGACCGTCGCGTTCGCGGGCGTGCTCTGCGCGATGGTGCTCAACGCCACGAACAACACCTTCATCGCGATCGTCGCCGCGGTGGCCGCGGGCGCCGCGATCGGCTTCGTGAACGGCGCGGTGATCGCGTATCTGCGCATCAATGCGCTGATCACCACGCTCGCCACCATGGAGATCGTGCGCGGGCTCGGCTTCATCGTCTCGCATGGCCAGGCCGTGGGCGTGTCCTCGGACACCTTCATCGCCATGGGCACGGCGTCGTTCTTCGGCGTGCAGTTGCCGATCTGGGTCACGCTCGTGTGCTTCATCGTGTTCGGCGTGATGCTCAATCAGACCGTGTACGGGCGCAACACGCTCGCCATCGGCGGCAATCCGGAAGCCTCGCGCCTCGCCGGCATCAAGGTCGAGCGCACGCGCGTGTGGATCTTCCTGATCCAGGGCGCGGTGACGGCGCTCGCGGGCGTGATTCTTGCCTCGCGTATCACCTCGGGCCAGCCGAACGCCGCCGAAGGCTTCGAGCTGAACGTGATTTCCGCATGCGTGCTGGGCGGCGTGTCGCTGCTGGGCGGCCGCGCGACGATCTCGGGCGTGGTGATCGGCGTGCTCATCATGGGCACGGTCGAGAACGTCATGAACCTGCTCAATATCGATGCGTTCTATCAGTACCTCGTGCGTGGCGCGATCCTGCTCGCGGCGGTGTTGCTCGACCAGTTGAAGAATCGCGGTGCGCGTGATTGAAGATGAGGAGTCTTTGACGATGTCGTCTTCCGCCATTCCATCTGCCACACCTGCCGACGCACAAGCGCGCCACGCGCACGAGCGCTACGCGCGCTATCCGAGCCTCGCGGACCGTGTCGTCCTCATCACGGGCGGCGCGACCGGCATTGGCGCGTCGTTCGTTGAGCACTTCGCCGCACAGGGCGCGCGCGTGGGCTTTCTCGACATCGACGCGAGCGCGGGCACGGCGCTCGCCGATTCGCTCGGGCGCTTTTCCGAAAACCAGCGCCACAAGCCCGTGTTCGCGTCGTGCGATATCACCGACATTGCTGCATTGCGCGCGGCCATCGCGGACCTGAAGGCGGCGCTCGGGCCCATCGAGGTGCTCGTCAACAATGCCGCGAATGACCGCCGCCACACGCTGGCGGAAGTCACGCCAGAGTCGTTCGACGCAGGCGTTGCCGTGAACTTGCGCCACCAGCTATTCGCCGCGCAGGCCGTGGCGGAGGACATGAAATCCGCACGCGCGGGCTCGATCATCAATTTGGGCTCGATCAGCTGGATGCTCAAGCAGTCGGAAATGCCGGTCTACACGATGAGCAAGGCGGCGGTCCAGGGCCTCACGCGCGGGCTCGCGAAGGACCTCGGACGCTATGGCATCCGTGTGAACTCGCTCGTCCCAGGCTGGGTGATGACCGAGAAGCAGCGGCGCCTGTGGCTCGACGACGAGGGCCGCGAGGCCATCAAGCGCGGACAATGCATCGACGCCGAGTTGCTGCCCGAGGACCTCGCGCGCATGGCGCTCTTTCTCGCGGCCGACGACAGCCGCATGATCACGTCGCAGGACATCGTGGTGGATGGAGGCTGGGCATGACGAACGGCACTTCTCGAGACGGCGCGAAGGACAAGGCAATGGCGGAAGCGGTGGCCGAGCTGCTCGTGCACGCGAAATGCGAGCTGGGCGAAGGCGCGACCTGGTGCGCGCGCAGCGGTCGGCTCTACTGGACCGATATCGAGGGCAAGCGTCTGTCGCGCTACGACGCGCGCGACGGCAAGCCCGTGAGCTGGGACATGCCGGAGCGTCTCGCGTGCTTCGCGCTGTGCGAGGACGAACGCACGCTGCTGCTCGGCCTCGAATCGCGGCTTGCGTTCTTCGATCTGGAAACGGGCGCGATCGAACCCATCGTCGAGGTCGAGCCCGGCGTGCCCACGCGCCTCAATGACGGGCGTTGCGACCGCCAGGGCCGCTTCGTGTTCGGCACGAAGTACGAAGGAGCGCCGATGCAGGCAATCGGCGGCTTCTACCGCCTCAATCGCGATCTCACGCTCGAGCGCTTGCCGCTGCCGGCGCCCGCGATCTCGAACAGCATCGCGTTCAGCCCGGACGGCTCGACCATGTACTACTGCGATTCGCTCACGCGCGAGATCCGCGCATGCGATTACGGCGCCAACGGAACGATTGCAAACGAGCGTACCTTCGTTGTGCTGACCGATGCGACCGGCGTGCCGGACGGCTCGACCGTCGATGCCGAAGGCGGTCTGTGGAACGCGCAATGGGGCGGCGAGCGTGTGGTGCGCTACGGCGCCGATGGCCGGGAAACCGAGCGCGTAAAGATTCCCACAGCGCAGCCAAGCTGCGTTACGCTCGGCGGAGCGCTGCTGGACATGCTCTATGTCACGAGCGCGCGAGCGGAGATGGAGGAGGCCATGCTCGCGCAAGAGCCGCAGGCCGGCGGCGTGTTTGCAGTCCGAATCGGCCGTGTGGGCCTTGTGGAGCCGCTGTTTCAGGGGCATCGGCGCGGTTGATGCGGTGCAGTAGATGTTGCATGAAGGGCGTTGCAACCGTTTCGCAAGGTGGCGTGCACGCGTGGCCACCGGCGGCGGCGCGCGCCGTGGCGGAGATCGCCAACACGCGTGCGCGCGCAAAGTCGTTGTAGTACGGCAACAGATGCAGTCCATCGGAAGTGCGCAGGCGGCCTTGCCAGCGATGGCCAGGGCGTGCAGAACGACCGGAAAGAGAAGGGCGAACACAAGAAGCGGCCGCGGGTCTGTGCACAGCCAGCACCATGAGCGAGCACAACGCCGGCAGGCCACCAGTGCGCCGCCTGTTGCGGCGGCAGTCGAACATGCCTCTCGAGGAGCATCTCATGAGCGTTGCGAATTCCGCTGTGCGTCGACCCACCCGTTCCAATATGAACCCAGGCGCGAGCGCCGCAAGCGTGCCGCCTGGCGCCTCATCTGCATCGGCTGCATCATCGGCCTCGCCCGCCGCCGCGCGCCGTGCGCGCCTCGAGGCCGCCACTCACCCGGTCATGCCGGGGCCGAGCACTTCGGCAGTGGCGATCGGCGCGGTGGGCACGAGCGACGTGTCCTGCGTGACGCTCGCGAACGCGTATTTGAGACTCGACGTTGCGCCCCAACTGGGCGGCGGCATCACGCGCTTCGACTGGCGCAGCGAAGGCGCGCTCGAACCCGTGTTTCGACGCTGCGAGCGCGTGAGCGCGCGCATGGATCCGAACGAGCTCGCCTGCTACCCGCTGCTGCCGTATTCGAATCGGATCGGCGAGGGGCGCTTTCACTTTGGCGGGCGCGACGTCGAAGTGCCGCGCAACCGTGCGAGCGAGCCGCTGCCGATCCATGGCGATGGATGGCTCGCGCACTGGGTGGTCGAAGACGCCGACCGGGAGCGTGTGCGCCTCGTGCTCGACCGTAGCGGCGGCGAGCCCTATGCCTATCGCGCGGTGCTCACCTATGCGCTCGACGGCGCGACGCTTGCAATGACGCTCGAAGTGGAGAACACGGGCCGCGAGGCGCTGCCGTTCGGCCTCGGCGTTCATCCGTTCCTTGCGCGCGACGCGAGCACCGAGCTTTCCGCGCCCGCGAGCGGACTGTGGCTGTCGGGCGCCGACTGGCTGCCGGTGCGCCACGTGCCCGCGCCGCCCGCATGGCAGTTCGGCGTGGCGTATCCGCTGCCGGCGCAGATGGTGAACCACGCCTTCAGCGGCTGGAGCGGGCGCGCGGCCGTGGTCTGGGAGCGGCGCCGGCTCTCGCTCTCGATCTGCGCGAACACTGACTATTACGTGCTCTACACGCCGCCCGGCGAGCGCTTCTTCTGTTTCGAGCCGGTCGATCATCCGATCAACGCAGTCAATCTCGAGGGTGGCGGCGGGGCGCACGGCATGACCGTGCTTGGCCACGGCGAGCGGCTCGTGCGCACGTTCAGCTTCACGGTCGAGCGCATGGACATGCGCGCAGCGGCGAATCCGCACCGCCAGGGCGCACGTGGGCGGGCAGGCGCGCGCGGCGCCAAGGGTGCGCGCGCACGGCACCCGGCGCTCTAAGGTTGTTCGCCACGGTGTTTGCGGCCGGGCGCCAGAAGCCAAGCCGGGTAAAATACGCGCCGTTTTCCTTTCAACGGCTCGCCGC
Source organism: Paraburkholderia silviterrae (assembly GCF_004353915.1). Lineage (GTDB taxonomy): Bacteria > Pseudomonadota > Gammaproteobacteria > Burkholderiales > Burkholderiaceae > Paraburkholderia > Paraburkholderia silviterrae. Next base: position 135,801 of record NZ_SMRP01000008.1, read on the forward strand.
GAGTTTTCATCATGACCTCCTTCATCCAGACCCTCGACGCCGCCTGGCAGCGCACCGGCTCGCTGCTGTGCGTCGGCCTCGATCCCGAGCCCACGAAATTCCCGGCGGCGCTGGCGGGCCGCAGCGACGCGATCTTCGAATTCTGCCGCGACATCGTCGACGCCACGGCGCCCTATGCGTGCTCGTTCAAGCCGCAGATCGCCTATTTCGCCGCGCATCGCGCCGAAGACCAGCTCGAAGCGCTGATCGCCCATATCCACGAGAAGCATCCGGGCCTGCCCGTGATCCTCGACGCCAAGCGCGGAGACATCGGCAGCACCGCCGAGCAGTACGCGCGCGAAGCCTTCGAGCGCTTCAAGGCCGACGCGGTGACGGTCAATCCCTATATGGGGTACGACTCCATCGAACCGTGGCTCGCGCACAAGGGCAAGGGCGTGATCGTCCTGTGCCGCACCTCGAACCCCGGCGGCTCCGACCTGCAGTTCCTGACCACCGACGGCAAGCCGCTCTACCAGGTCGTGGCGTCGCTCGCGGCGCAAAAGTGGAACGCGAGCGGCGAGCTTGGCCTCGTGGTGGGTGCAACGTTTCCGAAGGAAATCGAAACGGTGCGCGCGCTCGTTGGCGACATGCCGCTGCTGATTCCGGGCATTGGCGCGCAAGGCGGCGATGTCGAGGCGACCGTGAAGGCCGGCCGCACGGCCAACGGCACGGGCATGCTCATCAACTCATCGCGCGCGATCATTTATGCGAGCAAGGACGAGGATTATGCGCAGGCGGCTGCAAAGGCTGCCGAGCAAACGCGCGACAAAATCAACGCATATCGCTGATATTCAGGAAAGTCCAGGCGGCGCGCGATTAGCGCGCACGCCGGCCAAAATCTAACATTTTCCTGAAACTGCCATTTTTCTTTAAGACGATTTGACGGTGCAACGCCGGAAATTAGTGGTAATCGTCTAATGCGTTTTATCCCCCTGTTATAAGCGTTCGATTTTCATCGCAATCTGCACATGCATACGCTCCTGTGTGCACTGCGTGAATGTTCGCAAACTACCCTGCCACTCCCACCAGCAGGCGTATCCATCGGTCGTTCCGGCTCGCGGCGGCGCTGCTGGCGCGGCCGGCTTTTTCCTGTTTCTTCCTTGTTCAGACATTGCGCAGCATGACTGAGCGTGCAGCCGGTACTGCACGAGGCAATTTCAGAATAGAAATCGTCCGATTGGGTCGATAGCGAGCGCGATGAATACTGGGTCATGGGATTCGAACGGCTTATTGCCTTAACAGGTTGGAAAACGGCAAGGGTTGGTACGCCGTCGGGAGTCGTTCGCTGGTGATGAAGCTTGATTCCGGTCTGAACTGGGTTTAATGCCGAACCAGATATCGAGAAAGTTTTGCTTACGCTGATAGATTGATAAGGATTGCGAATGAACAAGACGTATCGGCTAGTCTGGAACGACAGCTCGAAAGCCTGGGTGGCGGCAAGCGAGAACGCCGCAGCGCGCGGCAAGAAAGCTGGCGGCAAGGGCAGAAAGGCCGCGATAGTGAGCGGCGTGGCCGGTGCGGCCATGGCGCTGTTCTCCGGCATGAGCTTTGCGTATGTGGCGCCGGCGGGCGGCACCACCACCGATGCCGGCAATGGCGCCAACGTGGCGGTGGGCTACAGCGCCCAGGCGAGCGGCGCGAACGGCGCAACCGCCGTCGGCTATCAAGCTTTGGCAACGGGTCCAAGCGCAACGGCACTGGGCGATAGCTCCACGGCCACGGGGCAGGGCGCCACCGCGCTGGGCGCCCAGGCCAATGCCGGCGGTCACGACTCCGTCGCCATTGCGCCTGGTGCGACGACCACTAACGAAGCGACCGTCGCCATCGGTCGCGCCAGTCTTGCAAATGCAGACTATGCGATGGCCTTGGGTGTGAATGCCCTGGCAACAGCCAAGTATTCGACCGCTGTCGGCAACGGCGCGCAGGCTGCAGCGGCGAACAGCACTGCTGTTGGTATGAACACCCAGGCCACGGCGGCGAACAGCACTGCTTTGGGTAGCTTCGCCACGGCCACTGACTCCAGCACGACAGCATTTGGCGAGAATAGCCATGCCACAGCGCAGGGTGCGACCGCGCTGGGTTCGAAGGCCAACGCCGGCGGGAACGACTCGGTGGCGATCGCCCCGTATGCCACCACGGCAGGCAAGTCCAGCATCGCGGTCGGCCGCAACAGCACGGCCAGCACGGACTATGCGACCGCGCTGGGCATGGATGCGACGGCTTCCGCTCAATCGTCAATGGCCTTGGGGCAAGGTGCTCAGGCATCGAAGGCCTACAGCGTTGCGCTGGGCATGGGCGCGCAAGGTGCGGCTGCCAATGGCATCGCCCTTGGTGTCCAGGCTCAGGTCACCGGCCAGTCAGCCACAGCGCTGGGTCTGAAAGCCAACGCAGCGGGAATGGGCGCCAGCGCACTCGGTGCCAATGCCGTGGCGAACGGGCACAACTCCGTGGCAATCTCCGCGGGTGCCGTTGCGTCAGGCAACGAAGCCACCATCGCGATCGGTTCGGGCAGCGGGGCAAGCGCTGACTATGCGATGGCGCTCGGCGCGAACGCACAAGCCAGCGGGGCCAACTCGCTGGCTGCCGGGGTCGGCGCCAGCGCATCGCTGGACAACGCGGTGGCGCTTGGCGCAGCCAGCAAGGCCTCCGGCGTCAATTCCACGGCACTCGGCTACAACGCCGTGGCCAGCACCAGCCACTCGGTTGCGTTGGGCGATGGCAGCACCACGACGGCCGATCTGGCTGCATCGGCATACAACCCCGGCACGGCAGCGCTGGCCGGCATCTCGCCGTTTGGCGAAGTGTCGGTGGGCGCTTCCGGCAGCGAGCGCCGCATCACCAACGTAGCCGCGGGTTCCGCACCGGCCGACGCGGTCAACGTCAGCCAGCTCGCTTCGCTGGCTGCCACTCCGCTGAGCTTTGCCGGCAACACCGGCTCGGCAGCGAAAAAACTGGGCGACACGTTGAACATCAAGGGCGGCGCCAGTACTGCCGGGACCTACTCCAACGGCAACATCAAGACGGTTGTGGACAGTTCGGGCAACGTCGATGTCCAGTTGGCCGACGCGCCGAAGTTCGGCAACGTGACGGTGAACGACAGCGGTAGTGGCAAGATCACCGGTGTGACGGCGGGTACAGTCGGCGCCGGCAGTGCGGACGCGGTGAACGGCTCGCAGTTGTACAACGCGGCGAGCTCGACGGCTGATGCGCTGGGTGGCGGCTCGACGGTGAACGGCGACGGCTCGATCTCGGCTCCGACGTACGTCGTGGGTGGCGACACCTACAACAACGTGGGTGGCGCGATCACGAACCTCGATGGCCGCGTGACGCAGAACACGACCGACATCTCGACGATCACCAACAACATCAACAACGGCACGATCGGCCTCGTCCAGCAGAATCAGACGACGCGCAACATCACCGTAGCGAAGGACACGGACGGCATGATCGTGGACTTCACGGGCACGGTGGGCACGCGGGTGCTGACGGGTGTGTCGGACGGTGCGGTGAACGCTTCGAGCGTGGATGCGGTGAACGGCTCGCAGTTGTACGCGACGAACACGAACGTCTCGAACCTCGCAGGCGACGTGACGACCCTCTCGGGCAACGTAACGAACCTCGCCGGCGATGTGACGACGCTGCAGGGCGACGTGACGACCATC
>NZ_SMRP01000008.1:139511-175313 GCF_004353915.1 Paraburkholderia silviterrae
TGGCCAGATCACGGACATCAACGGCAAGCTGGCCGATGCGGTGTTGTACGACTCGTCGGCGCACGATTCGGTGACGCTGGGTGGTGTGGATTCGACCACGCCGGTGGCGCTGCACAACGTGGCGGCGGGTGAAGTCTCGGCTTCGAGCTTCGACGCGGTGAACGGCTCGCAGTTGTACAACGTGGCGAGCTCGACGGCTGATGCGCTGGGTGGCGGCTCGACGGTGAACGGCGACGGCTCAATCTCGGCTCCGACGTATGTCGTGGGTGGTGACACCTACAACAACGTGGGTGGCGCGATCACGAACCTCGATGGCCGCGTGACGCAGAACACGACCGACATCACGACGATCACCAACAACATCAACAATGGCACGATCGGCCTCGTCCAGCAGGGCCAGGCGACGCGCAACATCACCGTAGCGAAGGACACGGACGGCATGATCGTGGACTTCACGGGCACGGTGGGCACGCGAGTGCTGACGGGTGTGTCGGACGGTGCGGTGAACGCTTCGAGCGTGGAAGCGGTGAATGGCTCGCAGCTGTACGCGACGAACACGAACGTCTCGAACCTCGCAGGCGACGTGACAACCCTCGCAGGCAACGTAACGAACCTCGCCGGCGATGTGACGACGCTGCAGGGCGACGTGACGACCATCAACGGCCAGATCACGGACATGCAGGGTCAACTGGCCGATGCGGTGCAGTACGACTCGTCAGCGCATGATTCGGTGACGCTGGGCGGTGTGGATTCGACCACGCCGGTGGCGCTGCACAACGTGGCGGCGGGCGAGTTGAGCGCGTCGAGCACCGACGCGGTGAACGGCTCGCAGCTGTACAACGTGGCGAGCTCGACGGCTGACGCGCTGGGCGGCGGCTCTACGGTGAACGGCGACGGCTCGATCTCGGCTCCGACGTACGTGGTGGGTGGCGACATCTACAACAACGTGGGTGGTGCGATCACGAACCTCGATGGCCGCGTGACGCAGAACACGACCGACATCACGAATCTGCAGGGCGACATTACGAATATGAGCGGCAAGATGGCTGACGCCGTGATGTACGACTCGTCAGCGCATGATTCGGTGACGCTGGGCGGTGTGGATTCGACCACGCCGGTGGCGCTGCACAACGTGGCGGCGGGCGACGTCTCGGCTTCGAGCTCCGACGCGGTGAACGGCTCGCAGCTATACAACGTGGCCAGCTCGACGGCTGACGCGCTCGGCGGCGGCTCGACGGTGAACAGCGACGGCTCGATCTCGGCCCCGACCTACCTGATCGGCGGCAGCACGTTCAACAACGTGGGCGGCGCGTTGACCAACCTCGATGGCCGAGTGACGCAGAACACGACGAACATCACGAACCTGACGCAGAACATCAACAACGGCACGATCGGTCTGGTGCAGCAAGCCACGCCGACCAGCACGGTGACGGTGGCGAAGGACTCGGGTGGTGCGACCGTGGACTTCACCGGTATGGCGGGCACGCGCACGCTGACGGGTGTGTCGGCAGGTGAAGTATCGGCGACCAGCACGGATGCGGTGAACGGCTCGCAGTTGTACTCGCTGAGCCAGAGCGTGACGAACATCGCCGGCCAGACTGCCAATGCGGTGCAATACGACTCGTCGGCGCATGACTCGGTCACGCTGGGCGGTACGGGTTCGACCACGGCGGTTACGGTCCACAACGTGGCGGCCGGCACGGCGGACACGGATGCGGTGAACGTGGGCCAGATGAACGCGGCACTCGCGAACGTCACCAACATCGTTGAAAACGCGGGCAACCCGATGTTCTCGGCAGATGGCAACCGGAACACCGAAGCGGCTTCCGCGACGGGCACGCATGCCACGGCAAGCGGCGCGAACGCGAACGCCAGCGGCGCGCAATCGAGCGCGATGGGTGCGAACTCGGCGGCGAGTGCGGCGAGTGCTTCGGCAATCGGGGCGAGCTCGACCGCGAGCGCCACGAACGCGACGGCAATCGGTGCGGGCGCTACGGCGACCGGAGCCAACTCTGTTGCGCTCGGTCAGGGAGCAGTAGCGACCGAGGCAAATACGGTATCGGTGGGTTCGGATACCGTGCAGCGCCGGATCACCAACGTCGCGGCAGGTCAGAACGGCACCGACGCCGTCAACGTGAACCAGTTGAACGACGCGATGAGCAATGCCCAGGCCGGCGTGATGAATCAGGTCCAGCAAGGCGTGCAGCAAGCCAATGCCTATACGAACCAGCAGATCAACACCGTTCGTCAGCAGATGAACGCGCTCGGCGCAACGGCGATGGCGGCTTCGTCGCTCGTTCCGAACGCTCGGGCGGAAGGCAAGTTCCAGATGGGCGTCGCCGCGGGTACGTATGGCGGTCAGAGCGCGCTCGCAGCCGGTGCGAACTGGTACGTGAGCGATCGCCTGCTGTTGAACGCACACGTAGCACGCTCGACGGGCAGCGGCGGCAGCACCGGCGCCTCGGTTGGCGCGACGTTCGGATTCTGATCGATCGTGGTCCAGGCTCGCCATGGGAAACCGTGGCGAGCACGGAGAATCTCATGAATAAAACTTTGATATGGGGCGCATTGCTCGTGGCGCTGGCGAGCGCCCAGGCGTCTGCCAGCATCCGCAGCGACGCCGAGGCCCTGATGCCGGCGGCACAGCGCGTCGCCGACCCGTACCAGCGCGGTCAGGCCGAGGGCTGGCTCGAGATCGCAGAGCGCCAGGACAGCCATGTGCTCGTCTCATCCGTCTACAACGACGCGGCGGCGCGTGCGCTCAACAACGGTCGTCACTTCATCGACGGCAGCGTGCCGTTCCAGCCGATCTACGGCCAGAAGAACTGGCCATCGATTGAAACACGCGAGAAGTGGGTCAAGGCGCTGCAGGAAATCGAGCGCGCGAACCAGCGCGCCTCGCAGTCGCCGTGCCGCGGCGAGGATGCGGGACGTCTTGCCGCGCTAACCGACGCGGCGTGGAAGGAGCAGGACGAAACCCACGGTACGCGTTGGGTGCACGGCTGGGATGAGATCGAGCGTGCGCGGCAACTCGCGCGGAAGGTGAGCGACGAACTCGATAAGTGCGTGCCGCCGCCGGCGCCACAGCCACCACCACCGCTCGCTGAGCCTGTTTCACTGTCGGCCGATGCGCTGTTCGATTTCGACAGTGCGATGCTTAAGCCGGAAGGGCAGCGAATGGTCGAAGCGCTCGCCGAGCGTATCCGCGAATCGCATGCAGAGCTTCGGCTTTTGAGGATCGATGGGTATGCCGACCGACTCGGTTCGGCGGCGCACAACGAGAAACTGTCTCTGCAGCGCGCACAGGCGGTGCAGCGTTCGTTGCAAGCAAGCGGGATCGCGGCCGAGCGCATCGAAGTCAATGGCCGCGGCGCAGCAGAACCGGTGAAGTTCTGTGCAGGCAAGACGGCGACTCCAACCGTAGTCGAGTGTCTTGCGCCGAATCGGCGCGTACAGATCTCAATGCAATAAGTGCGGAATTCGGGCTCGCGAGTCCGGGACGTGAGCCGCATGGCGGCTTCTCACCTTGACTAAACAAATGAGGCAAAAACATGAACCATCGTTTTAAACTCGCTGTTGCCCTGGCCATTTTCGGTGCGATTTTTCTTTCGCCGATGACGAGGGCAAGTGAGATCTCGGACAAGGCTCAAATTGAGCAAGTCGAGAATTCGTGGGTGACGGCTACTATCGAGGCGGATAAACCGACCCTTGATCAGGTGTTGCATCCAGACTTCGTTCAAGTCACGGAAAACGGCCAGATTCAGGACAAGGCGGGTGCTCTGGCCGCGCATAAAGCGGTGCAGGGCTATTCGCAGCAATTCAGCTCTTTGAGGATCCGTGTCCACGGGGACACAGGCGTTGTCACGGGCGTCGTGGACTATCGCGTCAGTCCCGGCTCCACTGTGCAGCAATCAACCTTTACAGATGTTTTCGTACGTGGCGGGCCGCGTGGCTGGCAGGTGCTCTCCTCGCAAGGGACGCAGCGGCGCTAATGCTTTGCCGCGCTCGCCCCACCGTCGGCTTGCCGAACAGATAGACATCGGCCTATATCGCGAATGACGGCTGGGGCGGAGCTTGATTCGCTAGCCCACCGCGTTGGCGTTCCATGGCGTGAGCGGCGAAGGCGCGTTGGTGGCCTCGCGCAGGACGCGCCAGTTCGAATTTCGAAGTGTTTCGATATCGATTGAAGCCGGGGCGCGATAGCATGGGTTACGTATGACGGGCGCGCAGACCGGCTGGGTAGGAAGCTCTGCACCCGATCGACAGATGCAGTCGTCACCAGTCAGGTGACGGCACAACGGAACACGCTGTAGGGAGCGTGTCGCGGATGGTCGGTGTGACCGTCTGCATTTGGCAGGGCTTTTGCGGCGCGTCCTTGGGTTGGGAGCGCCGCTTCTTTTTTTGCGCGGTTGTACGCGGCGCTCGAACGGGCGTATCGGCTACGGCACGCATGCTGCCGAGGCACAGCACGGCACGCGGCTCAATCCTTCCTCGCGGCCGCGACCATGGCCGGCTTGCCGAACAGCTCGATGATCGCCCGATGCAGCGGATATTTTTCTGCGAGCGCATTCACATCCGCCATCTCGAATTCGCTGAACTCGAACCCAGGCGCAACCGTGCAGCCCACCAGCGCATAGGTGGACGGATCGCAGCAGCGCGCCGCGAACCAGTGTCCCGCAGGCACCACCGCCTGAAAAACCGTGCCCGGATGGTCGAGCGCATGGCCGAGCTTGCGCGTGGAGAGCACGCCACGCTCGTCGATCGAATGGATCTCGATGGGCGAGCCCGCGTAAAAGTGCCACAGCTCGTCGGATCGGATGCGGTGCCAGGCCGAATATGCGCCGTTCGCGAGAAGAAAGTAGATCGCGGTCGAGGCCGTGCGCGGGCCGTCGGTGGCCGGTGCGCCGTCGCGGCGGATCAGCTTGTCCGAGCGGTAGGTTTCGCTGTAGTAGCCGCCTTCAGGATGGGGTTCGAGCCCGAAGCGGCGGATCAGCTCGTCGACGGGGCCGCCGGCGCTCGCCGGCTCGGTTGACTTCGCAGTGGTCATGGGCTCGGGCCTCCTTGTCCTTGTCGATCGCACGAAGCTGTCGGGTTCCGGTAGGGTAGGTCATCTCCGGGCGTCCAGCATTCGAGGAGGCCAGACGTCCTTAGCGTTCCTTTTCGTCAATCAGTGCCAGCAGCCCGCGCAGCGCATGCACGGCGGCCTGCACGCGTATCTGCTCCCGGTCGCCCTTGAAGACCAGCGTTTCGACGCTCGTGTGCAGCCGGTTGCTCCAGCCGAACGACACCATGCCGACCGGTTTTTCCGGCGTGCCGCCGCCCGGACCGGCCACACCCGTAATGGCGAGCGAAATTTGTGCCCGGCTGTTGCGCAGCGCGCCTTCGGCCATCGCGCGCGCGACCGGCTCGCTCACGGCGCCGTGCTTTTCGATGAGATCGGCGGGCACGCCGATCATCTCCGTCTTCGCCTGGTTCGAATACGTGACGAAGCCGCGTTCGAACCAGCCGCTGCTGCCCGAAATGTCGGTGATGGCGGTAGCGACCATGCCGCCCGTGCAGGACTCGGCGGTGGCGAGCATGAGCCGGGCGTCGCGCAGTTTGTTCCCTGCGCGGATGGCGAGTTGATGGACGACGGAATCGGTAGGCATGGGGGAGTGTCCGTGGCGGTGTGTCGGATGTGTTCTTTTCGGGGTGCGGCGGCGGACTGCGCGGCGCTCAGACCGACATGCGCCAGAGTGCGATCACGAGCAGCGTGAAGAAGGCGGCAATGAGGTCGTCGAGCATGATGCCGAAGCCGCCCTTGAAGCGCCGCTCGAGATAGCGGATGGGCGGCGGCTTCACCGTGTCGAAGAAGCGAAAGACGACGAATGCCCAGAGTTTGCCCATGAAGTCGATGGGCGCGATCATCAGCAGCACGAGCCAGAACGCGACGATCTCGTCCCAGACGATAGCCGAGGGGTCTTCGGTGCGCAGCATTTTCGCGGTGTATCCAGTGATGCCAATGCCGGCGAGATAGCCCACGACAATCAGGAGGCCCCAGTCGAGCACCGTGAAGTAGCGGTTGAGCACCTCGAAGGCCGCCCACGCGAAGAGCGTGCCGGCAGTGCCCGGCGCGAGCCGCGAGAGTCCGGAGCCGAAGCCGAGCGAGATGATGTGCAGCGGATGCGAGAGCATGAACGGCGCATCGGCGCGGCGCGGCCCGTTGGGAGCGGCGCTCCCGGTATTTGCGCCGCTCACGCCGGCAGAGGCGGGCTGGCCGGCCGCCGCGAGTTTGTCGGCGGGCGAGGGCGTAGGGTCAGTCTGCATGAAAGTGATCGAAGCCTTGCAACGTCAGGTTGAGCGGCGCACCGGACGCGTCGCGCCATGCGATGGCAGGCCACGCTTGCGCTTTGGGCCTGGCGTGCGCGCCGTCGTGGGCCGCAACGGCAGCCTCGGCCGATGCGGGCGATGCGGTCATTTGGGCAGAAGTGATTGTACCGATGCGCGTCACGCGCACGCCCGCCTGTTGCGCCGCTGCCTCGACGGCGCCGCGTTGTGCTTGCGCTGCGGTGAAGCAGAGCTCGTAGTCGTCGCCGCCCGCGAGCGCGCACTGCAGCTGCAGCGCGCGCGGCAGACGCGCGAGCGCCACGGACAGCGGCAGCGCGTCCACGTCGATCTCGGCATTCACGCGCGAACGCTCGAGGATGTGCAGCAGGTCGCCAGCGAGTCCGTCTGAGACGTCCAGCGCCGCGCGCGCAATGCCCGCGAGCGCGAGACCGAGCGCCACGCGCGGCTCGGGGTATTCGAGTGCGCGGCGGAAATGGGTGGCGTCGGCACGATCGATCTGCACGTGTGGCCACTCGCCACGCAGCACGGCGAGACCCGCGCGCGCGTCGCCCGGCGTGCCTGACACCCAGACATCGTCGCCGGGCCGGGCCGCGTCGCGCCGAAGCGCGTGAGCCTCTCGTACCGAGCCGAAGACGGTAATGCACAGATTGAGTGGACCGGCGGTGGTGTCGCCGCCGATCAGCTCGCAGCCGTATCGGTCGGCCAGCTCGAAAAGCCCGCCGCTGAACGCCTCGAGCCAGTCCTCGCGCGGCTTGGGCAGCGCGAACGCGAGCGTGAAGCCGAGTGGCGCGGCGCCCATTGCGGCGAGATCGGAGAGATTCACGGCGAGCGCCTTGTGGCCGAGCGCGCGAGGGTCGACGTCGGGAAGAAAGTGACGGCCTTCCACGAGCATGTCCGTGGATACGGCCAGCATCTCGCCGGCGGCGGGCGCGATGAGCGCGCAGTCGTCGCCGATGCCGAGCGCGGCGCGGCGCGTGTTCGTGCGGGCGCGTCGCGCGAAATAACGGTCGATCAGGGAGAACTCGGAAAGCATGACGAAAGGTCTATGGCGAATGGCTTGGTTGATCCCGCGCGAGCCGCGCCGGCGGGGCGTTCCCCTCATCACGGTCGCGTCAGCTGCGCCCGAACTATAAGGAATGCTGCCAGGGATTGGCGCTACAATGCGTCCGAATCAGCGTTTGAATTGCCATTCTAATCCGCACTTGGGGCCTGCCTCTCATGTCGAATTCCGCCACGAACAAGCTTCGCGAAGCTGCCCTCGACTATCACGAATTTCCGACTCCCGGAAAGATCGCGATCGCGCCGACCAAGCAGATGATCAACCAGCGCGATCTCTCGCTCGCGTACTCGCCGGGTGTCGCGTTCGCGTGCGAGGCGATCGTCGAGAATCCACTGAACGCCGCGCGCTTCACGGCGCGCAGCAACCTCGTGGGCGTCGTGTCGAACGGCACGGCCGTGCTCGGCCTCGGCAATATCGGGCCGCTCGCCTCGAAGCCGGTCATGGAAGGCAAGGCGGTGCTGTTCAAGAAGTTCGCCGGCATTGACGTGTTCGACATCGAGCTGAACGAGATGGACCCGCACAAGCTCGTGGACGTGATCGCCGCGCTCGAGCCCACCTTCGGCGGCATCAATCTGGAAGACATCAAGGCGCCGGAGTGCTTCATCGTCGAACGCGAAGCCCGCAAGCGCATGAAGATCCCGGTCTTCCACGACGACCAGCACGGCACGGCCATCGTGGTGGCGGCGGCCTTCACCAACGGCCTGAAGGTCGTGGGCAAGGACATCAAGAAGGTGAAGCTCGTGGCGTCGGGCGCGGGCGCGGCGGCGCTGGCGTGCCTCGATTTGCTCGTCGACCTCGGCCTGCCGCTCGAGAACATCTACGTGACCGACCTCGCGGGCGTGGTCTACAAGGGCCGCACCGAGCTGATGGACCCGGACAAGGAGCGCTTCGCACGCGAAACCGACGCGCGCACGCTTGCCGAAGTGATCGAAGGCGCCGACATTTTCCTCGGCCTGTCCGCTGGCGGCGTGCTCAAGCAGGACATGGTCAAGCAGATGGCCGCGAAGCCGCTCATCCTCGCGCTCGCGAACCCCACGCCGGAAATCCTGCCGGAGCTCGCACTCGAAGTGCGTCCGGACGCCGTGCTCGCCACCGGCCGCACGGATTACCCGAACCAGGTCAACAACGTCCTGTGCTTCCCGTTCATCTTCCGCGGCGCGCTCGACGTGGGCGCGACCACCATCACGCGCGAGATGGAAATCGCCGCCGTGAACGCGATTGCCGAACTGGCGCGCCAGGAGCAGAGCGACGTCGTGGCCACGGCCTACGGCATCCAGGATCTGCAATTCGGGCCTGAATACCTGATTCCGAAGCCCTTCGATCCGCGCCTCATCGTGAAGATCGCGCCGGCCGTCGCCAAGGCGGCGATGGACTCCGGTGTGGCGACCCGTCCGATCGAGGACATGGACGCCTACACCCAGCATCTCCAGCAGTTCGTCTACCACAGCGGCACGACCATGAAGCCGATCTTCCAGATCGCGCGTGCCGTGGAGCCGGAGAAGAAGCGCATCGTGTTCGCCGAAGGCGAAGAGGAGCGCATTCTGCGCGCGGTGCAGATCGTCGTCGACGAAAAGCTCGCGAAGCCGATTCTGATCGGCCGCCCGGCGGTGATCGAGCAGCGCATCGCGCGCTACGGTCTGCGTCTGGTCGCGGGCCAGGACTACACGGTCGTGAATACCGACCACGACGAGCGCTACCGCGACTTCTGGCAGAGCTACGCCAAGCTGATGGCGCGCAAGGGCATCACGCAGCAGATGGCCAAGCTCGAAATGCGCCGCCGCACCACGCTGATCGGCTCGATGCTGGTGCAAAAGGGCGAGGCCGACGGCATGCTGTGCGGCACGGTCAGCACGACGCACCGCCATCTGCACTTCATCGACCAGATCATCGGCAAGAAGGAAGGCTGCAGCGTTTACGGGGCGATGAATGGGCTCGTGCTGCCCAATCGCCAGATCTTCGTGGTCGACACGCACGTGAACGTCGACCCGACGCCGGAGCAGCTCGCCGAGATCACCATCATGGCGGCGGAAGAAGTGCGCCGCTTCGGTATCGAGCCGAAGGTCGCGCTGTGCTCGCATTCGAACTTCGGCTCGAGCAACGCGCCTTCGGCGCAGAAGATGCGCGATCTGCTCGAGATCCTCAAGGAGCGCGCGCCGGACCTGCAGGTGGACGGCGAAATGCACGGCGACGTCGCACTCGATCCGAAGCTGCGCCGCGAAATCCTGCCGGAGTCGACGCTCGAAGGCGAGGCGAACCTGCTCGTCATGCCGAACATCGACGCGGCGAACATCTCCTACAACCTGCTGAAGACGGCGGCGGGCAACAATATCGCCATCGGCCCGATGCTGCTCGGCGCGGCCAAGCCGGTGCACGTGCTGACGGCTTCGGCCACCGTGCGCCGGATCGTCAACATGACTGCGCTGCTCGTCGCGGATGTGAACGCGACGCGTTAAGTCGTTCAAGTCACTCGCATTAAATTCCGGATTGGCCGCGTCCCCGCGGCTTCATGCCTCGCACCGGCGGCGCCACCCGCCGCCGGTCTCCCCCCGCCGCTCTCCCGCCGTGCTCCAGGATGGTTGCCTGACGTCGTACGGGCACCATTTCCCCGCTTGTAAAATTTACCGGTTTTCGCCTTGTGCGCGGTCAAGCCCCGTGTGCCGTCGCAGGAGCGAGATTGCTTCCAGGGGCCATTAGCGATACCCTTACATCTTTCATGGTCGTCGAACGCGTGATCCGAGAGGCAGGAATCCGTAGATGGTACGTATAGGACTGCCTGATGATGCGGCCACGAAAGACGCTGGCGCATTGGCCGGACCGGCAGATGCAAGCCATTGTTTTAGTGGGGATTCTGGAAAGCGTTCGAGCGGTATCCGTCGTTTGGCACTGGCTGCGTCAGGCGTATTTCTGGCGGCAGTTCTCGTGTGCTCGCAAGGCGCCGCGGCACGTACTCAGGCGGCGGACGATGACGGAGCGTCGGTTGGCACCGTGAGCGTGGGCGAGTTGCCGCGCGAAGCGGTCAACACGCTCAGTCTGATTGCCGAGGGCGGGCCTTATCCGTTTGAGAAGGACGGCGTCGTGTTCGGCAATTACGAGCGTCAGTTGCCGCAGCATCGGCGTGGCTACTACCACGAATACACCGTCCCGACGCCCCGTGCGCACAACCGCGGCGCGCGTCGGATTGTCTGCGGCGGTCCGCCCAGGCAGACGGACGACTGCTATTACACCGACGACCACTACGCAAGTTTTAGACGAATTGTTGAATGACACCGGGAAAAGCGGCATGAGCGATAACACTTACGCGCACGACCCGCGGGTCGCGAGCGATCTGTTCGCGTCCGGCGAGGGCAACCTGTTCCAGCGCGTCATGCAGATGCATCACGACGACCAGCAGCGCGAAGCCGCGCGCAGGGGCGAGGCGAATCCATCGAACGAGGAGGCCATGGACCTGTTTGCGACCGTCAGGCCGAATATCGTCCAGTCGATCCGCGCGTTCCGCGTGCAGGATCTCGCCGACGAGGCGCAGCGGCTGCAGCAGCATTTCCTCTACGCGTTTTGCGCCAATGCGCAGACTAAACAGGAAGTGCTCGAAACCATTGCCATATCGTTTCTGTTTCCGAAGCATTTCGGCAAGAACTACGATGGTTTGTACGACTGCCTGACCGATCTGGTGCAGAAGGCCGGCGAGCAGCCGGGCTTCGTGATCGTGCTGGAAGGCCTGCCGATCGCCCAGAAGTTTGACAAGGACGGGCGCGAGACGCTACTCGACGTGTTCCGCGAAGCTTCGGAGTACTGGGCCGAGCGCAAGGTGCCGTTCCGGGTCTTTTATTCGTTCGCCTGAGCGGTGTGTGGCGCGCCGCCGCGAGAAGCGTCGGCCGCCGTAATTTGTCATTCGAGTGCCGTCGCATTCTTGCGACAAAAAAACGCAGGCCCGCCGCATGATCACATGCGGCGGGCCTTGTCATTTTTACCCGTTCTTACCAGCCGCCCCAGCGCGCGGCGAGTGCCGCGAGCACGGCGATGCCTGCCGTCTCGGTGCGCAGGATCCGCGGTCCGAGCCCCACGGCGATGAAGCCGTGATCGAGTGCAGCCGCCTCTTCCGGCGATGAAAAGCCGCCTTCCGGCCCCACGAGCACGGTGATCTCGCCTTGCGGCGGGTTGTGAGGCAAGGTGGCGAACGACACGTTCGCGCGCGGCGAAAGCAGCACGCGCAACTCGCCTTCGCCGGGCGTTTTGGGCAGCGAGCCGAGCCAGGTGCCGATCTCGCGCGTGGAGGCGACTTCGGGCATGCGGTTGCGGCCGCACTGCTCGCACGACGCCTGCACGATGCGCTGCCAGTGAAACTGGCGGCGCACGGCGCGCTCGCCTACCAGGCGCACGACGCTGCGAGAGGTCGTGAGCGGCACGAAGTTCGTCGCACCCAGCTCGACTGCCTTCTCGATCAGCCAGTCCATCTTGTCGCTGCCGGCGATGCCTTGTGCGAGTGTGAGCCGGTACGGCGGCTCGGTTTCGATATCGCGGAACGGGCCGACGCGCACCTGTGTGTCGCGGCGCTCCATGGAGATGATTTCGGCGCTGAATTCACCCCCCATGCCGTTGAACAGCACGATGGTGTCGCCGGGCAGCAGGCGCAGCACCTGAACGTGTCGCGTCACATCGTCCGGGAGGGTGAAGACGTCGCCGGATTGCAAGGAATTTCCGACGAAAAAACGGGGCATAAGACAAGTTCTCATTGCTTCATGACAAATGGCGAGCAAGCGCCCAGCGGTAGCCGTCGAGATCTTCGACCTGAGCAAAACGGTCACCCCAGAACTGGTCCTGCGGCTCGCTCAACGATTTCGCGCCAGCGTCCAGCGCTCGCGCATATACCGCGTCGACATTGTCGACGTAAAGGTAAAAGGATTGGGGGGCGATCGCGTCCGAGCTCTTCGGCGTGCGCGCCGTCGAACCGAATGCGCCCTCCGGCGCGAACATCACGATCAACTGATCGTGATAGGTCATTTCGACGTGCATCACCGCACCGTCGTCCTCCACGCAATCGCGCAACGCAAAACCGAAAGCCGCCCGGAAAAATTCGATGGCGGCGCGCGCGTCGCGCACCGCCAGATACGGCGTTAGCCACGGCACGCCTGCGGGGCGGGGTGGGGTCATCGAATATCTCCAGGTTCGGGTTTCGGGCGAGGCGGGTTACTGGAGGCTGTCTAAGTCGGCTAGCACGCAAAAAAATGTAACGAACCCAACGATTCTCCAACGTTGCGCTTCCTAAAGCTGTAGGAATTGGCCTAGTTTATCTCGGGCGAATTGAGGCGCCGCCAGAAGTGGCGCATGCGGGGCGCATCGTACAAGCCCGGCCCCTCCAGCCGTCCAGCCGTCTCGCGCATATCGGAAAAACCGTACAGCGCATCAGTGGTGGGACGAAAGAGGCACACTGCAGTGACGACGGTCTCGAGCAACGATGGCGTCCGGATCAGACGGTCGCGGTGCATTGCGCGTGGTCGTGTGCAAGATGGCCGCAAACTCGGCCAACGACAGGCCGGCGCCAGGCAATAAGTGGAGTTAAAAGCGGGCCTGATTGGGTTGGAAATAAGGGTAATAGCTGCATTATACGGGCGGGCATCCGGGCCGCCGCCGCTGTGCACCGCGCCCAGTCGAGAGTTCAGGCGGTGCCAGGTCGCGCGCCGGGCGCGGTGAGAAAAATTGGGGTCTGATAAATATCGGATTCCAGCTTCGACCTGGTCCTGGACAGGTCCTACAGCCAGGGAAAGTCCTCACGATCTGTTAGAATATCGCCCTTTGCAGCCCTGTCCGTTTGCTCTGGCCGTTTGCGTCTTCCTGGCGCCGCATCGTGCGCCGCAACGAACATTTTTGCCGAGCTTCCGGAACCGTACGCTGCTGTGCGCCCGCTGCTGAACGCAGCCGCCCAAGCCGCTTTTTGCACTCGTTCCCCCGGACTCGACATGACGACCTCGTCCTCCCCCGCTACCACCCAGTTGATGGCCAACGCGATCCGCGCGCTGTCCATGGACGCCGTTCAGCAAGCGAACTCCGGTCACCCCGGCATGCCCATGGGCATGGCCGAGATCGCCGTCGCGCTGTGGTCGCGCCATCTGCGCCACAACCCGACCAACCCGCACTGGAGCGACCGCGACCGTTTCGTGCTGTCGAACGGCCATGGCTCGATGCTGCTGTATTCGCTGCTGCATCTGACCGGCTACGACCTGCCGATGGCAGAACTGAAGAACTTCCGTCAGCTGCACTCGAAGACGCCGGGCCACCCCGAGTACGGCATCACGCCGGGCGTCGAGACGACCACGGGCCCGCTCGGCCAGGGTCTGGCGAACGCGGTTGGCATGGCGCTGGCCGAGGCGCTGCTCGCGGCCGAGTTCAACAAGGCCGACGCGAAGATCGTCGATCACCACACCTACGTGTTCCTCGGCGATGGCTGCCTGATGGAAGGCATCTCGCATGAAGCCTGCTCGCTCGCTGGCACGCTCAAGCTGAACAAGCTGATCGCGCTCTACGACGACAACGGCATCTCGATCGATGGCGACGTGGTCAACTGGTTCCACGACAACACGCCGGAGCGCTTCGAAGCCTATGGCTGGAATGTGATCCCGCACGTGGACGGCCACGACGTGGACGCCGTCGACGCGGCCATCCAGAAGGCGAAGGCCTCGGACAAGCCCACGCTGATCTGCTGCAAGACGATTATCGGCAAGGGTGCGCCCACCAAGCAGGGTGGTCATGACGTGCACGGTGCGGCGCTCGGCGCCGATGAAATCGCGAAGTGGCGCGCAGCGGCTGGCTGGAAGTGGGAGCCGTTCACGCTGCCGCAGGAAGTCTATGCAGACTGGGACGCGAAGGCTGCCGGCGCGAAGTTCGAAGCCGCGTGGAACGAATCGTTTGCGGCGTACCAGGCGAAGTACCCGGAACAAGCCGCCGAATTCGAGCGCCGCATGGCTGGCAAGCTGCCTGCCGACTGGGCGCAGAAGGCTGCCCAGATCATCGCCGGCGCGGATTCGCGCAAGGAAACGGTCGCTACGCGCAAGGCTTCGCAGCAAGCTATCGAAGGGCTTGCCGCGGTGTTGCCCGAGTTGCTCGGCGGCTCGGCCGACCTGACCGGCTCGAACCTCACCAACTGGAAGGCCTCGAAGCCCGTGCGCGCGGCCAAGGAAGGCGAGACCGGCATCCAGTGGGGCAACCACATCAACTACGGCGTGCGTGAGTTCGGCATGAGCGCGGCGCTCAACGGCATCACGCTGCACGGCGGCTACAAGGCGTTCGGCGGCACCTTCCTGACGTTCTCGGACTACAGCCGCAACGCGCTGCGCGTGGCCGCGCTGATGAAGTGCCCGTCGATTTTCGTGTTCACGCACGACTCGATCGGCCTCGGTGAAGACGGCCCGACGCACCAGTCGATCGAGCAGGTCGCGACCTTGCGCCTGATCCCGAACATGACGCTCTGGCGTCCGGCCGACACCGTCGAAACCGCGGTGGCCTGGACCGAGTCGATCGCGCATCATGGCCCGTCGAGCCTCGTGTTCAGCCGTCAGAACCTGCAGTTCAACGAGCGCACCGACGCACAGATCGCCAACATCGCGAAGGGCGGCTATGTGCTCAAGGACTGGAACGACGACATCCCGAGCCGCAAGATCATCCTGATCGCGACCGGCTCGGAAGTCGAACTGGCCATGAAGGCCGTCGAGCCGCTGCAGCGCGAAGGCATTGGCGCGCGCGTGGTGTCCATGCCGTCCACGAACGTGTTCGACATGCAGGACGCCGAATACAAGGAACGCGTGCTGCCCAAGGGCGTGCGCCGCGTGGCGATCGAAGCCGGCGTGACCGACTTCTGGCGCAAGTACGTGGGCCTCGAAGGCGGCGTGGTTGGCATCGACACGTTCGGCGAATCGGCTCCGGCTGGCGTGCTGTTCAAGCACTTCGGCTTCACGGTCGATCACGTCGTCGCGACGGCCAAGGCCGCGCTCGAAAACTAAGCTTGACTCATGGGCCCGCCTTGCGCGGGCCTGTTGTTTTCGAAATTCGTTTTCCTATTTCGCTTTTGAATTTCGTTGTGCGCGTGTCGCCTTGCCGCCCCAGCGAGGCGGGCCGCGCCAACCGCATCGGTATCAGGATTTTTCAGCCCTCAGGAGATAAACCATGACCATTCGCGTCGCTATCAACGGCTACGGCCGCATCGGCCGTAACACGCTTCGCGCGTTCTACGAGAACGGCAAGAAGCACGACATCCAGATCGTTGCGATCAACGACCTGGGTGACGCGAAGACCAACGCGCATCTGACGCAATACGACACGGCACACGGCAAGTTCCCGGGCGAAGTCTCGGTGGACGGCGAGTACCTCGTCGTGAACGGCGACAAGATCCGCGTGCTGGCAAACCGCAACCCGGCCGAGCTGCCGTGGGGCGAGCTGGGCGTCGACGTCGTGATGGAGTGCACGGGCTTTTTCACGACCAAGGAAAAGGCCAGCGCGCACATCAAGGGCGGCGCGAAGAAGGTGATCATCTCGGCGCCGGGCGGTAAGGACGTCGACGCAACGATCGTCTACGGCGTGAACCACAACGTGCTGAAGGCCGAGCACACGGTCATCTCGAACGCATCGTGCACGACCAACTGCCTGGCACCGCTCGTCAAGCCGCTGAACGACAAGATCGGCCTCGAAACCGGCCTGATGACGACGATTCACGCGTACACGAACGATCAGGTCCTGACCGACGTGTACCACGAAGACCTGCGCCGCGCACGCTCGGCCACGCAAAGCCAGATCCCGACGAAGACGGGCGCGGCTTCCGCTGTCGGCCTCGTGCTGCCGGAACTGAACGGCAAGCTCGACGGCTACGCAATCCGCGTCCCGACCATCAACGTGTCGATCGTCGACCTGTCGTTCATCGCCAAGCGCGACACGACGGTTGAGGAAGTCAACGCCATCATGAAGGAAGCTTCGGAAGGCGCGCTCAAGGGCATCCTCGGCTACAACGAAGCACCGCTGGTTTCGGTCGACTTCAACCACAACCCGGCATCGTCGACGTTCGACGCCACCCTCACGAAGGTCTCGGGCCGTCTCGTGAAGGTGTCGAGCTGGTACGACAACGAGTGGGGCTTCTCGAACCGCATGCTGGACACGGCGGTGGCTTTCGCGAACGCGAAGTAAGCACGCTTGTTTTGTGGTCGTGCTCCGCCGGGCCTCGCGGCCCGGCGTGCGGCACGAAAAAGCCGCCCTTCGGGGCGGTTTTTTTTCGACCTTATTTTTCGGTGGCGATGTCCGGCGCCGGTGCCGGGGTGGTCGAGGGGACCGGCGGCGTCGGGAAATAGACGCCCGCACGCTGGGCGGCACTGGCGATATGCGCCTCGATGGCCGCACCCGCTGCAGCGCTGTCGCGCGCCTTGAGCGCCACCACGATCAGGCCATGCTCGCGATGCGTGGAGAGCACGAGCTCGCGCCGGTAGAACGGCATGCGCTGGCTCTCTTTCATGATGTCGGCGCTGCTGCGCAGGATCGATTCGATTGCCGCATTGCCGGCGAGACTCACGATGCGCATGTGGAATTCGAAGTCCAGTTGCGCGGCCTCGTCGAGCTCGTCGCAGGCGAGCGCCTCGTGCAGCGTGTCCGTGTTGTGCTCGAGCCAGGCGACGTCGGCGTCGCCGATCGCGAGCGCCGCCATGCGCGCGGCGAAGCCTTCGAGCGCGTAGCGCATCTGGTAGGTATCGGGCAGCGACGATTGATCGGCAAAGCGCCACGGATGGACGCTCGTGGCCTGCGCGCTCGTCACGTAGACGCCCTTGCCGGCGCGGATCGACAGCATGCCGAGCGCTTCGAGCGTCGAGAGCGCCTCGCGCAGTGAAGCGCGGCTGATCGCCAGTTCCTCGGAGAGTTGCCGCTGCGCGGGCAGCAGGCTGCCCACCGGGTACAGGCCACCTTCGATCCGCGCACGGATCGTGGCGACGGCGGCGTCGGTGACGGTATGCGGGACGTTCTTCATCGGATTGCGCAGGGCGCTCGCGTGGTCTGACCTGTATTGTAGTCCCGCCCGGCGCACCTGCATGGGGCGCCGCATCAAAGCCCTTCTGGCGCAGCGCGCGCCACCCCGCGCTGGCTTGCGAACTGGTCTGACCGCGCAAGGGTAAACACCGCACGCTCCAACCTTGACTCTACTATATCGGCTTCCTACTATTGGCCATAACGGTACTGGTCTGACCAGTCAGAACAGTTACTCGCTTCCCTCGCTCGTAGGAGACAGTCGTGACGAAGTTCTTCAATTCGCTGTTTGGCCGCGTAGTGATTGCCCTCGTGCTGGGCATCGTAGTCGGTGCGGTGTTTCCCCATTTCGCCCAGTCTTTGCGGCCGCTCGGCGACGGCTTTCTCAAGCTCATCAAGATGGTGATCGGTCCCATCGTGTTCTGCGTGGTCGTGAGCGGCATGGCGCACGCGGGCGACCTGAAGAAGGTGGGGCGCGTCGGTTTGAAGTCGGTGATCTACTTCGAGGCGATGACGACCGTCGCGCTCGTGATTGGCGCCGTGCTCGCGTATCTCACGCGTCCGGGCGCCGGCATGAACGTGGACTTGCATTCGCTCGATGCGGCATCGCTTGCGACCTACACCGAGCACGCGAAGAGCCTGAAGGACACCGCCGGATTCCTGCTCAAGATCATTCCCGACACCGCGTTCGACGCGTTCGCGAAGGGTGACATCCTGCAGATCCTCGTGTTCTCGGTGCTGTTCGGCAGCGCGCTCTCGCTGCTCGGACCGAAGGCGCAGCGCGTGAACATCCTCATCGACGAGCTCTCGCAGGTGTTCTTCCGCGTGATGGGCTTCATCATCAAGCTCGCGCCGCTCGGCGTGCTCGGCGCGATTGCGTTCACGACCGGAACCTACGGCGTGGCCTCGCTCAAGCAGCTCGGCTTCCTCGTGGTGGTGTTCTACGCGAGCTGCTTCGTGTTTGTCGCGGTGGTGCTCGGCATTGTGATGCGGCTGGCGGGCTTCAATGTCTTCAAGCTGATCCGCTATCTGCGTGAAGAACTGTCGATCGTGCTCGGCACCGCGTCGTCCGACGCCGTGCTGCCGCAGATCATGCGCAAGCTCGAATGGATGGGCGTGAAGGACTCCACCGTGGGTCTCGTGATCCCGACCGGCTATTCGTTCAACCTCGACGGCTTTTCGATCTATCTCACGCTCGCCGTGATCTTCATCGCGCAGGCCACCAATACACCGCTCTCGCTGCACGACCTGATCGTGGTGGTGCTGGTGTCGCTCATCACGTCCAAGGGCGCGCACGGCATTCCCGGCTCGGCGATCGTGATTCTCGCCGCCACGCTCTCCGCGATTCCCGCGATCCCCGTGCTCGGGCTCGTGCTGATCCTGCCGGTGGACTGGTTCGTCGGCATCGCGCGTGCGCTCACGAACCTGATTGGCAATTGCGTCGCCACGGTGGTGGTTGCCGTGTGGGAGCGTGACATCGACAAGGCGCGTGCAAAGCGTGTGCTGAACCTCGAGCCGGGCTACCTGTACGTGCCGGCCGGCGAAGCCGATGCCGAGGCCGACGCACACAACCCGGCGCTCGGCGGCAAGCCCGCGCACGCGCTCTGAGTCAGGCGCGCCGCCCGCATGGCCTGGCCGGCACGGGCGGTGTTCGACGAGCTACGCGGCGCTGCCGCTTTCTTTCGATGAGCTGAACGACATCATCATGTCCCTTCCGACACTGGATCCCAATCAAGGAGCACGCATGCAAACCCTGCCGATGGAACCTTTGACGCGCGAGGCTTTCGCGCCATTCGGCGACGTGATCGAGCTTGACGGTGCACGCCATTTCCCGATCAACGGCGGCACGACCGAGCGCTTCCACGATCTGGCGTCGATCGACGTGGCGCAGGCGGGTGGCCGCGCCATCGTCAGCGTATTTCGCGCCCAGCCGCGCGCCTGGCCCGTCGAGATCGCGATGATGGAACGGCATCCGCTCGGCAGCCAGGCGTTCGTGCCGCTTCGCGACGTGCGTTATGCGGTGGTCGTCGCACCGGCGGGCGAATTCGATCCGACGCAGTTGCGTGCGTTCTGGGTCGAAGGCGGGCAAGGCGTCAATTATGCAAAGGGTGTCTGGCACCATCCGCTGCTGGCGTTCGATCGCGTGAGCGACTTTCTCGTGATCGACCGTGGCGGCGAGCAGCCCAATTGCGACGAGATCGCACTGGAAGGGACCTGGCGGCTCGTGCATGCGAGCGAGCCCGTCGCGCTCGCTTGAGGTCCGCTCCGGCTCCGGCGCAGCCCTCGCAACGAGGCCTGGCGGCGCACGAACCGAATGCCGCGAGGCCGCCCGCTTCTCAGAATTGATGTCCCCAATCGGTGTCCCAAACGAAAAAACGCCACGGCAGAGTTGCCGTGGCGTTTTAGCTTGGCGCGAGCCGGTGATAGCCCGCCCGCACCCGCGCGCTGCCCGCTCAGTGCTTGCGGTGCGGGCAATTTTCCTTGGTGCACGCGCCGTACAGCGCGAGTGCGTGCTCCTGGAGCTTGAAGCCACGTTCGTTGGCAATTGACTGCTGGCGCTTTTCGATTTCGGGGTCGAAGAATTCTTCGACGAGGCCGCAATCGAGACATACGAGATGGTCGTGGTGGCTGCCTTCGTTGAGCTCGAAGACGGCCTTGCCGGACTCGAAGTTGCTGCGGGTGAGCAGGCCCGCCTGCTCGAACTGCGTGAGCACCCGGTAAACCGTGGCGAGGCCGATGTCGAGCTCCTCGTTCAGCAGGTTGCGATACACGTCTTCGGCGGTGAGGTGACGCACGGGGCTATGCTGAAAAATCTCCAGGATCTTCAGGCGAGGCAGTGTCGCCTTGAGGCCGATGTTCTTGAGATCGGTTGGATTGGTCATGACTATAAGTCCCTGGAGTACAATGCTGGGTTCTTATGTTAATGGGTTTTTGCCGTTCCGGGCAGTTTCGGCGGAACTCGATCGAACGTCTACAGAATACGCGCGGCTTCGCGACAAGCCCGCACGGTGAGGGAAATGATTCCAGAATTCACAACGATCGGCCGCCGCCTGAGCGGCCGCCGCGTAGCGTGCACCCTGCTGGCTGCGGCCGCGTTCGCGACGCTCGCCGGCTGCGGCACTTACGACAGCCTGACGCAGCGCGTTGCGCAAAGCATCACGCCGTACCGCATCACCATTGTGCAGGGCAACTTCGTCTCGAAGGAAGCCGCGGCGCAGATGCACGTGGGCATGTCGCGAGCCGAAGTCAGGCAATTGCTCGGCACGCCGCTGCTGACCGACATGTTCCACGCGAACCGCTGGGACTACGTCTTCTATTTCAAGCGCGGCTCGACCGCCGTGGTCCAGCAGCGTGACTTCGTCGTGATGTTCGACGGCGACCGCGTGTCGAGCTGGTCGGGTGGCGAAGACCTGCCGTCGAATCTCGAATTGCTCGCCGAAATCGATGGCGATAAATCGGGCAAGAAGGCCAAGGCCGTCGCGGCTGCGCCGGCTTCGGGCGCGTCGGCGCCTGAAGCCACGCAGGCTTCGGCCTCGGGCGCCGCGGGTCCGACCGTCGGCGACACGGCGCGCACGCCGTCTTCGGAACTCGGCACCGCCACTTCGCAGTTGCCGCTCGACGCGAACGCGCAGGCCGCGGCCGCCGCGAACCGTGCCACGGAAGCCGTGCAGACGCCCTCTGGCCTGACGCCTTCGGTGCGCGCGGGCACGCCGACCTCGTCGGCGCTGCCGCCAGGCGTGGGCACGATGCCGTCGCAGATCCAGCTGCACCGTCAGCCGGCGCCGCAGATCCAGGGTGTGCCGCAATCCAACCCGATCGGCCCGGCTCCGGGCGCGCAGGGCACTGGCGACACCGAAACGAATCCGCTGCCGCCGTCGCAGAACGCGCCGCTCACCGCGCCGCCGCAAACGCCGTCCCAGGCGCCGGCGAGCCCGAATGCGGCGTCGGGCGGCTGATCGCGCTGGCGCAAAAGACGCCCGCGCGCGGGTTCGCGAGTTTATCCGCGCATTGGCCTGCTTATTGGCCTGCTCATTGGCCTGATCTCAGGCAGGCTCGCCGCGGGTAATGCATACAGGGCCTGGCGCCGCGCGCCGGGCATTTCATCGGCGGCTTCGGGCCGCCGCGTTTTTTGGCAATGTCCCTCAGCGTCCGCCCGGCGGCCGTGCGGTCATCGACCGGGTTTTGCTGGCGGGGCTGCCGGACTCACGTTTTCAGGAAGAGCCATGAAAATCGCAATCGCTGGGGCATCGGGCCGCATGGGCCGCATGCTCATCGAAACCGTCCTGAATTCCCCCGACGTCACGCTCTCGGGCGCGCTCGTGCGCAAGGGCTCGGCCGCCATCGGCCAGGACGCGGGCGCGTTCCTCGGCAAGGAAACCGGCGTGCGCATCACCGACGACATCGAGCAGGTTTTCGCGCAAAGCGACTGCCTGATCGACTTCACGCGCCCCGAGGGCACGCTCGAGCATCTGGAAGCCGCGCAGCGCCACGGCGTGAAGATGGTGATCGGCACCACGGGCTTCGACGCGCAGCAAAAGGCGCAGCTTGGCGCCGCCGCGCAGAAGATCGGTGTCGTGTTCGCGGCCAATATGAGCGTGGGCGTGAACGTCACGCTCAAGCTGCTCGAATACGCGGCGCGCTTTTTCGAGACCGGCTACGACATCGAGATCATCGAGGCGCACCATCGCCATAAGGTCGACGCGCCCTCGGGCACCGCGCTTGCGATGGGCGAAGCCGTCGCGCGCGCGCTCGGGCGCGATCTCGACGAATGCGCGGTGTACGGCCGCAACGGCGTGACCGGCGAGCGCGATCCGTCGACGATCGGCTTTTCGGCGATTCGCGGCGGCGATATCGTGGGCGACCATACCGTGCTGTTCGCGGGTATCGGCGAGCGCATCGAGATCACGCACAAGTCGTCGAGCCGCCTGTCCTACGCGCAGGGCAGCGTGCGCGCCGCGTGCTTTCTGCAAGACAAGGCCACTGGCCTGTACGATATGCAGGACGTGCTCGGCTTGCGCTGAGCGTCGTTTCCCTGTCCGGCGGCGCGTGTGTGCCGCGCCGGGCCTGCGCCGCAGGCGCGCGCGAGGGTTTCAAACCGGAGCGCGCAGCCGATTCCGGGCGCCGGGTCACGGACCGCAAGGCAGGGGACAGAACGTAGGCGACACGAGGCAGGCGAGGTTCAATGGCAGCGAGTACCGGAGTCATCCATTATTTGCAGACGAGCGACGCCGTCACGCACGCCGTGGCTTGGGTGCTGCTGGCCATGTCGATCGCGAGCTGGTGCTTTCTGCTGGTGAAGACCTGGGTGCTCGTGCGGGCCAAGCGCCAGGGGCCCCGCGCGGTCGCGCGGTTCTGGCAGGCGCATTCGCTGGCTGACGGCGTGAGCGCAATGCGCGCGCTCGACCGCGAGCGCGTGTTCCTGCCGCTCGCCGAGGCGGCGCTCGCATGCGCCGAGGCCGACGCGCCGGGCGCGCTGCTCGCGCGCGTGGACCGTGGCGAGCGCGTGCTGCGGGCGCTGCGTGGTGCGCTGCAGGCGTCGCAGCGGCGGCTCGAATTCGGGCAGGTGCTGCTCGCTTCGGTTGGCAGCACGGCGCCGTTCGTCGGGCTGCTCGGCACGGTCTGGGGCATCTATCACGCCCTCGGCAGCATCGCGACGAGCGGCCAGGCGATGATCGAGAACGTGGCCGGGCCAGTAGGCGAGGCGCTCATCATGACGGCTTTCGGTCTCGTCGTGGCGATTCCCGCGGTGCTCGCCTACAACGTGCTTGGCCGCCTCGTGCGCCAGCTCGGCGACGATCTCGACGGCTTCGCGCACGATCTGCACGCGTATGCCAGCGCGCCGGAGGGCACGCCGCCGCGCCGCGAAGGTGCACAGGGTGCGCCGCGCGAAGACGTGCGCGCCGGGTCGTATTGACCTGCGTATCGGCGTGCACTGACTGACCGGCAACTCGCGAGGAACGACGCACATGGCATTCGGCGGACTCGAGAAGAAGCGCGATTCGGCGCCGATGGCCGATATCAACATGACGCCGCTCATCGACGTCATGCTCGTGCTGCTCGTCATCTTCATCATTACCGCGCCGCTCTTCACGCACGCCATCCGGCTCGATTTGCCGCAAGTCGCGGCCGAGCCCGTGCAGCAGACGCCGCAGACCGTCACGCTTTCGATCGACGCCGCAGGCAAGCTCTACTGGAACGCCCAGCCCATTTCGCTCGACGAGTTGCGCGCGCGCTTCACCGCCGCGGGCAAGGCGCCCGAGGCGCAGCAGCCCGAACTGCAATTGCGCGCCGCGCGCGAGACCCGCTACGAAGTCATTGCGCAGGTCATGGGTGCCGCACAGCAGGCAGGGCTCGCGCGCATCGGCTTCGTGACCGAGCCGCCGCCGCCCGGCCAGCATTGACCGGACCGCCGCCGGCGCCGCTCGTGCCGGCCTTCGCCTGCGTCGATTGTGTCTGCCATCCGGGCTGGCAGCGCTCACCAGTCGCTGCCGCTGGCCATCAAATCCCGCCACACGAGACGGCAGCGGAAAGCGCGGCCAACTCGACGGTATAATCACCGTTTCCCTGTAAAAAAGCGGGCCTGCTGAAGCTGGCGCAGCCCGTGAGCGTCGTGCCCGTGCTGATGTCCGAGCCGCGCACGACCGGCCCGGCAGCACCTTACCAGGCTGAACCCAGGCCGAATCCGCCCGAATCCGCGTTCCCCATCCACACCATGCTCGAAAAATACGTTCCCTCCGACGTCGAATCCGCTGCGCAAGGCGAATGGCGCGAGTCCGACGCTTACCGGACGGCCGAAAAGGCCGACAAGCCCAAGTTCTATTGCGTCTCGATGCTGCCGTACCCGTCGGGCAAGCTGCACATGGGCCACGTGCGGAACTACACGATCAACGACGTGATGTACCGCTATCTGCGCATGAACGGCTACAACACGTTGATGCCGATGGGCTGGGACGCGTTCGGCATGCCCGCCGAGAACGCCGCGATGGCCAACGGCGTGCCGCCGGCCAAGTGGACTTACGACAACATCGAGTACATGAAGGGCCAGATGCAGTCGATGGGTCTCGCGATCGACTGGTCGCGCGAGCTCGCCACCTGCAAGCCCGACTACTACAAGTGGAACCAGTGGTTCTTCCTGAAGATGCTCGAGAAGGGCATCGCGTACAAGAAGACCGGCACGGTGAACTGGGACCCGGTCGATCAGACCGTGCTCGCCAACGAGCAGGTGATCGACGGACGCGGCTGGCGCTCGGGCGCGCTCGTGGAAAAGCGCGAAATCCCGATGTACTACCTGCGCATCACGCAGTACGCCGATGAGCTGCTGGGCGACCTCGAAGGTCTCGGCTGGCCCGAGCGCGTCAAGATCATGCAGCAGAACTGGATCGGCAAGAGTTTCGGCGTGAATTTCGGTTTTCCGTACGAGCTCGACGGCGAAAAGAAGCTGCTGCGCGTGTTCACCACGCGCGCCGACACCATCATGGGCGTGACCTTCTGTGCGATCGCGGCCGAGCATCCGCTCGCCACGCGTCTCGCGCAGGACAAGCCGGAGCTGCTGCCGTTCATCGACGAATGCAAGCGCGGCGGCGTGGCCGAAGCGGATGTGGCGACGATGGAGAAGAAGGGCGTCGACACGGGCTTCACCGTCACGCACCCGATCACGGGCGAGCAGGTGCCGGTGTGGATCGGCAACTACGTGCTGATGAGCTATGGCGAAGGCGCGGTGATGGGCGTGCCGGGCCACGACGAGCGCGATTTCGCGTTCGCGAAAAAGTACGATCTGCCGATCAAGCAGGTGATCGCCGCGGAAGGCGAGACCTACTCGCTCGACGCCTGGCAGGAGTGGTACGGCGACAAGGAACGCGCCGTCTGCATCAACAGCGGCAAGTTCGACGGTTTGAGCTACACGGCGGCCGTCGATGCGGTCGCGGCGGACCTCAAGGCGCATGGCTACGGCGACAAGCAGGTCACGTGGCGTCTGCGCGACTGGGGCATCTCGCGTCAGCGCTACTGGGGCACGCCGATCCCCATCATCCATTGCCCGAGCTGTGGCGACGTGCCGGTGCCCGAGCAGGATCTGCCGGTCGTGCTGCCCGAAGACCTCGTGCCGGACGGCACGGGCAACCCGCTCGCGAAGTCCGAGGCGTTCCTGAACTGCAAGTGTCCGAAGTGCGGCGCCGATGCGAAGCGCGAAACCGACACCATGGACACGTTCGTCGACTCGTCGTGGTACTTCTACCGCTACGCGGCGCCCAATGCGGCGACCATGGTCGACGAGCGCACCGACTACTGGATGCCGATGGACCAGTACATCGGCGGCATCGAGCACGCGATCTTGCACCTGTTGTATTCGCGCTTCTGGGCGAAGGTCTCGCGCGACCTCGGCCTCGTGAAGTTCGGCGAGCCGGCGAAGAACCTGCTCACGCAGGGCATGGTGCTCAACGAGACCTTCTACCGTGAAGACGCCTCAGGCAAGAAGACCTGGTACAACCCGGCTGACGTGACCGTCACGCACGACGACAAGGGCCGCCCGCTTGGCGCGACGCTCAATAGCGATGGCCAGCCCGTGGTGCTGGGCGGCGTCGAGAAGATGTCGAAGTCGAAGAACAACGGCGTCGACCCGCAGGTGCTGATCGACCAGTACGGTGCGGATACCGCGCGTCTGTTCACGATGTTCGCCGCGCCCCCCGAGCAGCAGCTCGAATGGTCGGGCGCGGGCGTGGAGGGCGCGAGCCGCTTCCTGCGCCGCGTCTGGACGTTCGGCTACGCGAACGCCGAGGCCATCAAGTCGCGCGCGTCGTTCGACGCCGCCGCGCTTGCCGATGTCGAGAAGACGCTGCGCCGCGAAGTCTACGGCGTGCTCAAGCAGGCCGACTTCGACTACCAGCGTCTGCAGTACAACACCGTCGTTTCGGCGGCGATGAAGATGCTCAACGCGATCGAAGCCGCGAAGGGCGCCGGCGCGGGCGTGCAGCGCGAGACCTTCGGCGTCTTGCTGCGCGTGCTGTATCCGGTCGTGCCGCACCTGACGTTCGAGCTCTGGAAGGCGCTCGGATACGCCGACGAATACGGCACGCTGCTCGACGCGCCCTGGCCCAAGGTCGACGAAAAGGCGCTGGAGCAGGCCGAAATCGAACTCGTGCTGCAGGTGAACGGCAAGGTGCGCGGCGCCGTGACGGTCGCCAAGGATGCGGGCAAGGACGCGATCGAAGCGGCCGCGCTCGCCCACGAGATGTTCGCGAAGTTCGCCGAAGGGCGCGCGCCGAAGAAGATCATCGTCGTGCCGGGCCGTCTCGTGAACGTCGTGGTCTGACATGACGTGCTGGCACATGACGTGCCGGCGGTGGCGCGCGATCGACGCATCGTGCGCCGCCGCCGTTCTGAACCAGGGAGTCCAGGTGATTCGCAGATCGTTCCTGTTACTGGCGGGCAGCGCGCTGATGCTTTCGGCGTGCGGGTTCCAGCTGCGTGGCGAGCAGAACTACGCGTTCAAGCGCCTCGCCGTCGTTGGCGCGTCGGCGCCCGTGACGGCGCGTCTGACGCGCATGATCGAAGGCGGTAGCGATTCGGTCGTGGTCGACTCGGCGGCCAATGCCGACGCGGTGCTGCGCGTGAGCGAATCGCGCAGCTTCAGCACGCTCACGCTCAATTCGCTCGGCGTGGTCGAGGAATATCAGGTCAACTATTCGCTGAACTACACGCTCACGGCGACGGACGGCTCCCCGCTGATCCAGTCGAGCGCGATCGCGCTGAACCGCGCCATGACCTATAGCGACCAGTACTCGACTGCGAAGGTGTCGGAATCCGAGCTGCTCTTCGCCGACATGCAAAACGACGCCGTCGACCAACTCACGCGCCGTCTCGCAGTCCTGAAGACGCTGCATCCCACGCCGGCCCAGGTCGTGCCGGGCGTCGCGCCCCGCGCGCCGCTGCCGCCGCCGCCGCTGTGATGCGCGTCTCGTCCTTCTTCTAAAGCGCTCTTCATGCAACTGCGACTGGACGCACTCGAGCCGCACCTCGCCAAAGCAATGGCGGGTTTGTACGTCGTCTACGGCGACGAGCATCTGCTCGCCCAGGAAGCGTGCGACCGCATTCGTGCGAGCGCGCGCGCCGCGGGTTTCACCGACCGCTCGGTGTTCACGGTCGAGCGCGGCTTCGACTGGAGCGCGCTGATTGGCGCGAGCCAGTCGATGTCGCTTTTCGGCGATCGCCAGCTGGTTGAGTTGCGCATCCCGTCGGGCAAGCCCGGCAAGGAAGGCGCGGACGCGCTCAAGACGCTCGCCGCGACGGCCAAATCGGCTGCGAATCCCGACGTGCTCACGCTCATTACGCTGCCGCGCCTCGACGCAGCCACGCAAAAATCTGCGTGGTTCACGGCGTTGGCGGACAGCGGCGTGGCGATCAAGATCGACCCGGTCGAGCGCGCGGCGTTGCCGAACTGGATCGGGCAGCGTCTGGCCCAGCAGGGCCAGCGCGTCGCTTCAGGCGAGGACGGGCGGCGCGCGCTGCAATTCGTCGCGGAGCGGGTGGAAGGCAACCTGCTCGCGGCGCATCAGGAAATCCAGAAGCTCGGGCTGCTCTATCCCGAAGGCGTGCTGAGCTTCGAGCAGATTCACGACGCCGTGCTCAACGTCGCGCGCTACGACGTCTTCAAGCTCAACGAAGCGATGCTCACCGGCGATGCCGGGCGGCTCGCGCGCATGCTCAACGGGTTGCAGGGCGAAGGCGAGGCTTCGGTGCTGGTGCTGTGGGCCGTTGTCGAAGAGGTCCGCACGCTGCTGCGCATCAAGCGCGGCGTGGCGGCGGGCAAGCCGCTCGCAATGCTGCTGCGCGAGAACCGCGTTTGGGGGCCGCGCGAGCGGCTCATCGGGCCGGCGCTCTCGCGGCTGACAGAGGCGACGCTCGAGCGCGGCCTCGCGCTCGCGGCGCGCCTCGACCGCCAGGTGAAGGGGCTTTCGGGGCAATCGCGCGGAGACTGGCGCAATGCGCTGCCGCCCGATGCCTGGGACGGCCTGTTCGAACTGGCGATGACGGTTGCCGCGCCGCGCGACACCGGCGCGCCGGCGCGTTCGGCTGCACCCGCGCGCGGCGCCGCAGCATCGGGGCGTGCCCAGCCAGGCGGCGCGAGCCCAGCCGCTGCGGCCGCGGCAGCGGCTGCCGCGTCCCGACCGCGCACCGCAGGGCCGGGACGCAGGCCAGGCTAGTTGTGCTGGCCGGGCCCATTCCGGCACCTGCTATCGGCATCGCCAGCGGGCGCTTTGCGCCGTTTTCGCCAGTCCACCATGCACCGCCACTCGCGCCCGCCGTCAGGGCGCGCGCAGCAAAGCTGGCCCGCTGGCCTTAAAATCGACCTAACCTGAACCGCGCAGCCTCACACCGCATCGACCGGGCGCGCCGCATCACGACAGAAACCATGGATATCGACCAGTACATGACCGACCTCGGCCGCCGCGCCCGCAAGGCTTCGCGCGCGATGGCCCGGGCCTCGACGGCTGCAAAGAACGCTGCGCTCGAGGCCGTCGCGCAAGCGATCGAACGCGAGGCGCAGCAACTGAAGGACGCCAACGCCCGCGACCTCGCGCGCGCGAAGGAGAAGGGCCACGACGCGGCGTTCATCGACCGCCTCACGCTCTCGGACAAGGCGCTCAAGACCATGGTGGAAGGCTTGCGCCAGGTCGCGGCGCTGCCTGACCCGATCGGCGAGATCAGCAACCTCAAGTTCCGCCCGAGCGGCATTCAGGTCGGCCAGATGCGCGTGCCGCTGGGCGTGATCGGCATCATCTACGAATCGCGCCCGAACGTGACCATCGACGCCGCGGCGTTGTGCCTGAAGTCGGGCAACGCCACGATTTTGCGCGGCGGCTCCGAGGCGCTCGAGTGCAACACGGCGCTCGCGAAGTTGATCGGCGAGGGGCTCGCGGCAGCGGGCCTGCCGCAGGACGCGGTGCAGGTCGTGGAAACCGCCGACCGCGCGGCGGTGGGCAAGCTCATCACCATGACGGAATTCGTCGACGTGATCGTGCCGCGCGGCGGCAAGAGCCTGATCGAGCGCCTGATGGCCGAAGCGCGCGTGCCGATGATCAAGCACCTCGACGGCATCTGCCACGTCTATGTGGACGACCGCGCCGATCTCTCGAAGGCGCTTACCGTCTGCGACAACGCCAAGACGCACCGCTACGGCACCTGCAACACGATGGAGACGCTGCTCGTCGCGCGCGGCATCGCGCACGAAGTGCTGCCGCCGCTCGGTCGGCTCTATCGCGACAAGGACGTGGAGCTGCGCGTGGACGCGGCCGCGCGCGCGATTCTCGCGGATGCGAACGTCGGCCCGCTCGTGGACGCCACCGAAGAGGACTGGCGCACCGAGTACCTCGCGCCGGTGCTGGCGGTCAAGATCGTCGACAATCTCGATCAGGCCGTCGAACACATCAACCATTACGGCTCGCATCACACCGACGCCATCGTGACCGAAGACCACGACCGCGCAATGCGTTTCTTGCGTGAAGTGGATTCGGCAAGCGTGATGGTGAACGCCTCGACGCGTTTCGCCGACGGCTTCGAGTTCGGCCTTGGCGCGGAGATCGGCATCTCCAACGACAAACTGCACGCGCGCGGCCCGGTTGGCCTGGAAGGGCTGACCTCGCTCAAATACGTCGTGCTGGGCCACGGCGAAGGGCGCCAGTAATCGAGCGCTGCGCGTGCCGCACAAGGCACACGCATCTCACTCGCGCCACGCCCTGCGCAGGTCCCGTATTCATTACGCCGATAACAACAAGGATTGCCGATGCTCTGGGTCAAGACGTTTCACATCGTTCTGATTGCCTCGTGGTTCGCGGGCCTGTTCTACCTGCCGCGCATCTTCGTGAATCTAGCGATGGAAACCGAGCCCGCGGCCATCCAGCGCCTGCTCATCATGGCGCGCAAGCTCTACCGCTTCATGACGCTGATCGCCGTGCCCGCGCTGCTCTGCGGGCTGTGGCTGTGGCTCGTGGTGGGGATCGGGCGCGGTCAGGGCTGGATCCACGCGAAAGTGGGCGTCGTGGTCCTGCTCATCGTCTATCACGCGTATTGCGGACGTTTGCTCAAGACCTTCGAGCGCGGCGAGAACCGCCGCTCCGACAAGTGGTACCGCATGTTCAACGAGCTCCCGGTGCTCGGCATGCTGGCTGCGGTGGCGCTGGTCGTCATCAAGCCTTTCTGAGTTCGCTCTTTCCCATTCCTGCCCAGGCGGGCAGCCTGTCGATCCGGAGTTAGCGCTTCAGCGTCTGCTCGGGTCCCATGCAAAGCGCGTGCTCCGGACCCATGCAACATGGGTTGCTCAGATGCTGCCTGATTCCTTGCGGCGCATGCGCGCGCCCACGACACGCCAGCCATCCTCTCGCTTCATGAAAACGTCGGCGAAGCGGTATTCGATCGGCCGAAAGCCCCGCGCAGGCGTATAGCGGTTGATGCCTGTGACGACGGCCAGATCGCCGAGCACCTGAACGCGCACATCTTCCAGCACTTGCGAGCCGCCCGGAGGGAGCGCAACCGCGGCGAGCAGGTCGCGCTTCGAGCGATGCGTGCCATTAGGCAGGATTTCGAGGAATTTATCGTCCAGCAGATCGTTGAGCATGGAACGGTCGCCGTTGGCGGCCGCCTGGGTCCACTGGTGTTCGAGAATCTGCAGCTGGATGGCTTCGTTCGTGACAGGAGCGCTTGGGACGGAGGCAAAAGCGGCGGTGGCCGCCACGCACGCGGCGGCGAAGGCGAACAGATGTTTCATGACGTTTCCTATGTTGATACGGCGAACCAGTTGGTTCGCAAAGACGGGAAACGATCGAATGATCACCAGCCGTGGCTGGCTAAAGAGGCGCTGAGCGCGAAGGCCGCGCGTGACACGTAGGGAGTTGTGTCTGCGTTTCCCGACGTAAAAAGTATATTTATCTTACAGATCGTCAGACATAGGACGAATCTCAAAACCAGTGCGCGAAGACGCAATCCACGTCGGAAATATGCAACACGATCAATGTGCGGCATTACGTCGCAATCTGCTGACGATGGGGTTTATTTGTCAAATTGAGTGTGCTGGTATTTCCGGATTAAATATCTGAAATTCAGAGTAGGAAATTTCTTGTTTTAAGGAATATTCCTGGTGTTGCGGAGTGCACATAAGAATTTGTAGGATTGTGCCGACAAATGAATTGTGCGTGTGCTATCACCCATGAATATCTATTACCCAATCGAGCGATAATTCTCAGTTAAATCTGTAGTCCATGGGTTATTTTTTGCTCGATGGCCCCACCCGAATTGAGTGATTTGTCAGGATCCGTTAGAGCCCAGGTGGCCTTGTTTTGTGCGGCTTCTGCGCCTTTTGCCATGGCTTATTTCTTTGGGAATTTTCTTATATTCGCTGTTTTGCCTGATTAATAGAGTTACGCCTTGTTAATGCCTCTTGGGCATTTGGGTGAAGCTGAAAATTCTCAGTTAATTCTGACAGCTTTGATTTTTGGCACCCATCGGAAAAGCGAGCCTTTCTATCGGGTAGCGAGTTTTCCGGCTCAAGGGAATTGCATTCGGGCGATTTTGAATCTGCCCGCAATGCGCCTGCGTGGACTGCGTAGGCGTCGGTTGAGATCCCGTCTTTAATCAAGGTAAGGCAGAGAATGAACAAGACATACCGATCAATCTGGAACGAATCCACGGGGACGTGGGTTGCCGTGCAGGAAAACGCGCAGGCACGCGGCAAGAAGTCTTCGACGCGCGTTGCGGTCGCTGCGGTTGGGATGGGCTCCGCGCTGGCTGCTTCGGGCGCCTTCGCGCAAGCAGCCGTCGGCAACGGGGGAGTCGAGCTCTGTGCAGCCAATCAGTCGACGCCCGGCGCTGCTTACGGCTTTAAGGCAAGCACGACGAACCTGAGCTGTACCGGAAGCGCCAGCGCACCCGCGTTCGCGTTTTCGCTGAACAACGCAAGCGATACAACCGGCGGCAACGGCTTCGGCGCTTCGACCGCCCGCGTGACGGGCTATTCGAACGGCCTGCTCGAACTCAAGGGCGCGGGCAACATCAGCATGCTTAACACCGTCACCATGAACGGCAACAAGATCACGAATCTTGCGGCCGGTACGGTGAGCGGCACGAGCACGGATGGTGTCAATGGTTCGCAGTTGCACAGCCTTGCGAGTTCGACGGCTAGCGTGTTCGGTGGCGGCTCGACCGCCAATGCCGACGGCTCGGTCAGCAAGCCAACCTATACGGTTGCGGGAGCGACGTACACGGACGTCGGGTCGGCTCTTGATGCCATCAACGGCACCTCGGGCGCCAACGGGGTCCAGTACGACACGTCGAAGCACGATCTAGTGACGCTGGGCGGCTCGGGATCGACCACGCCGGTGGCGCTGCACAACGTGGCCGATGGCAACGTGGCGGCTGGCAGCACGGACGCTGTGAACGGCGGTCAGCTGTTCGGCGTGAGCCAGGACGTCAAGAACATCAGCAATGACATCACCAAGGTCCAGAACACACTGACCACTGCGGGCCATGGCGCGCAGGCGGCTTCGTCGGATCCCAACGGCTACACGTTTGGGGGCTTCATTGCCGATGCGAGCGGGAATGTGAGCAATCCCGCAGTGCTCTACGTGCCGAACACCATCGGTACGGCGAATTCGCAGATCGTGCTCGATCCGGGTCAAGGCAACAGCCTGTACCCCGTGAGTGCCGACCGCGCCGGCCCGTACTTGCCGAAAGGCACGGTTATCAGCAACGTTGCAAATGGCGTCCTGCTGACGGATGCCGCCAACGTTGGCCAGGTGGCGGATATGATCGCGGCGCAAGATTCCGTAGGCCAGCCGGGGCCCAGGCTGCTCCGGGCCAGCGGGAAGCTGGGCGCTTCGTCGGGTTCCGGGGTTGATACTTCGGGGGCGAACGGGGCGCCGTACAGAACTGCGGCTTACTATTCGCAGATCCGGGGCGCCGCCAACAATTTGGGCTCGTATTCGCCGACCGACACTCCGCGCGCGAACGGCGCCGGTAGCATCGCCATTGGCTCGAACACGGAGGCGGACGGCAGCGGGAGCATGGCAGTAGGCATCCAGTCGCTGGCGTCGGCAGACGACTCGGTGGCACTGGGCTCAGGTTCCGTGTCGAACGTGGCGAACACCGTTTCGGTGGGCAGTGACGGGACGGCTACGCGCGCGGTGGTCGACGCGAATGGCGTCACGAGCTATGTACAGAGCCAGGCCAACACTCGCCGGGTTGTGAATATGGCGGCCGGCCAGAATAACACCGATGCGGTGAACGTTTCGCAGCTCAAGGGTGTGACGGATGCGCTGGGCGCTGGCGCGGGCGTGAAGGCAGACGGTTCGATTGCCGCGCCGAACTATGCCGTGGCAGACAGCAGTTATTCGGACGTGGGTTCCGCGTTGGCTGCCATGGACGGCAAGGCTCACGCGCTTTCGGATAGCGCAGTGAAGTACGACACCTCGGCGCATAACAAGGTGACGCTTGGTGGTGCCGGCACCACGAGTGGCACGGTTGCGCTGACGAACGTGGCGAACGCCGCGCTGAATGCATCGAGCACGGATGCGGTGAACGGTGCGCAGCTGTTCGCAACGAACCAGAACGTGTCGAACCTCGCAGGTGATGTGACCAGCATCGCGGGCGACGTGACGAACCTGTACGGCAAGGTGGCGGATGCGGTGCTGTACGACTCGTCGTCGCACGACTCCGTGACCTTCGGCGGCAAGGGTTCGACCACGCCGGTGGCGCTGCACAACGTCGCAAACGGCGTGGTGAGCGTAGCGAGCCTGGACGCGGTGAACGGCTCGCAGCTTTACGGTCTGGCATCGAGCACGGCAACGGCATTGGGCGGCTCGACCGTCGTGAATCCAAATGGCTCGATCAGTGCGCCGAGCTATGACCTTTCGGGCACGACTTACCACGACGTTGGGTCGGCACTCGACGCAGTCATGGATGTGGCGAAGGGCGGCAGTCCGGACGCAGTTGTGTACGACACGTCGGCGCACGACAAGCTGACGCTGGGCGGCACGAAGGCTACGGCCCCCGTTGCCTTGATGAATGTGGCGAATGGCACGCTGGACGCATCGAGCACGGATGCAGTGAACGGTGCACAGCTGTTCGCGACGAACCAGAACGTGTCGAACCTCGCGGGCGATGTGACCAGCATCGCGGGCGACGTGACGAACCTGTACGGCAAGGTGGCGGATGCGGTGCTGTACGACTCGTCGTCGCACGACTCCGTGACCTTCGGCGGCAAGGGCTCGACCACGCCGGTGGCGCTGCACAACGTCGCAAACGGCGCGGTGAGCGTAGCGAGCCTGGATGCGGTGAACGGCTCGCAGCTTTACGGTCTGGCATCGAGCACGGCAACGGCATTGGGCGGCTCGACCGTCGTGAATCCGAATGGCTCGATCAGTGCGCCGAGCTATGCCCTTTCGGGCTCGACTTACCACGACGTTGGGTCGGCACTGGATGCCATCAACGCGAAGGCCGGCACGGGTTCGCCGGACGGCGTGCAGTACGACACGTCGGCACACAACAAGGTGACGTTTGGCGGCACGACGGCTACGGCACCCGTTGCTTTGACGAATGTGGCGAACGCCGCGCTGAATGCATCGAGCACGGATGCGGTGAACGGTGCACAGCTGTTTGCGACAAACCAGAACGTGTCGAACCTCGCGGGTGATGTGACCAACATCGCGGGCGACGTGACGAACCTGTATGGCAAGGTGGCGGACGCGGTGCAGTATGACTCGTCGGCGCACGACTCCGTGACCTTCGGTGGCAAGGGTTCGACCACGCCGGTGGCACTGCATAACGTGGCGAACGGATCGGTGTCCAATGATGCGGTGAACGTCGCGCAGCTCCAGGCGATGGGCGCGGACATCGACAGCTCGGGTAACGTGACGAATGCGTTCGTGGCGTACGACGACACGTCGAAGAGCAAGATCACGCTGGGTGCCGATGGTGCGACCACGCCGACGACGCTGACCAATGTTGCCAATGGCCAGCTGAGCGCGTCGAGCACGGACGCGGTGAACGGTGCACAACTGTTCGCAACGAACCAGAACGTGTCGAACCTCTCGGGCGACGTAACGAACCTGTATGGCAAGGTGGCGGATGCGGTGCTGTACGACTCGTCGTCGCACGACTCCGTGACCTTCGGCGGCAAGGGCTCGACCACGCCGGTGGCGCTGCATAACGTGGCAAACGGCGTGGTGAGCACGGCGAGCCTGGACGCGGTGAACGGCTCGCAGCTCTTCGGCCTGGCCGACTCGACGGCCAGCGCGCTTGGCGGCAAGACGAAGGTTAACCCAGACGGCACGATCACTGCCCCGACCTATGTCGTTCAAGGCAGTTCGTACAACGACGTTGGCTCGGCGCTTAGTGCAGTCGAAGCGTACGCAGGCGGCGGTTCTGTTGACGCGGTGATG
>NZ_SMRP01000008.1:175323-313926 GCF_004353915.1 Paraburkholderia silviterrae
CGACTCGTCTGCGCACGACAAGATCACGCTGGGTGGCCAAAACTCCACCGTTCCTGTGCAAGTGACGAACCTCGCGAACGCCACGCAGGCAAGCGACGCCGTGAACCTCGCACAGCTCCAGGCGATGGGCATGAACGTCGACACCTCGGGCAACGTGACGAACGCGTTCGTTGCGTACGACGACACGTCGAAGAGCAAGATCACGCTGGGTGCCGATGGCGCGACCACGCCGACGGCGCTGACCAATGTTGCCAATGGCACGCTGGACGCATCGAGCACGGATGCAGTGAACGGTGCACAGCTGTTCGCAACGAACCAGAACGTGTCGAACCTCGCGGGCGATGTGACCAGCATCGCGGGCGATGTGACAAACCTGTACGGCAAGGTGGCGGATGCGGTGCTGTACGACTCGTCGTCGCACGACTCCGTGACCTTCGGCGGCAAGGGCTCGACCACGCCGGTGGCGCTGCACAACGTCGCAAACGGCGCGGTGAGCGTAGCGAGCCTGGATGCGGTGAACGGCTCGCAGCTTTACGGTCTGGCATCGAGCACGGCAACGGCATTGGGCGGCTCGACCGTCGTGAATCCGAATGGCTCGATCAGTGCGCCGACCTATGCTCTTTCGGGCTCGACTTACCACGACGTTGGGTCGGCACTGGATGCCATCGACGCGAAGGCCGGCACGGGTTCGCCGGACGGCGTGAAGTACGACACGTCGGCGCACAACAAGGTGACGTTTGGCGGCACGAATGCTACGGACCCCGTTGCCTTGACGAATGTGGCGAATGGCACGCTGGACGCGTCGAGTTCCGACGCGGTGAACGGTGCGCAACTGTTCGCAACGAACCAGAACGTGTCGAACCTCGCGGGTGATGTGACCAACATCGCGGGCGATGTAACGAACCTGTATGGCAAGGTGGCGGACGCGGTGCAGTACGACTCGTCGGCACACGACTCCGTGACCTTCGGCGGCAAGGGTTCGACCACGCCGGTGGCACTGCATAACGTGGCAAACGGTGTGGTGAGCCCGACGAGCCTGGACGCGGTGAACGGCTCGCAGCTCTTCGGCCTGGCCGACTCGACGGCCGCCGCGCTTGGCGGCCAGACGAAGGCTAATCCTGACGGCACGATCAGTACCCCGACCTATGTCGTTCAAGGCAGTTCGTTCCACGACGTCGGCTCGGCGCTTAGTGCAGTCGAAGCGTACGCAGGCGGCGGTTCTGTTGACGCGGTGATGTATGACACGTCGGCACACGACAAGATCACGCTCGGCGGCAGCAGTGCCTCCAAGGCGGTCAAGCTGACGAACCTCGCGAACGCCACGCAGGCAAGCGACGCCGTGAACCTCGCACAGCTTCAGGCGATGGGCATGAACGTCGACACTTCGGGCAACGTGACGAACGCGTTCGTCGCCTACGACGACACGTCGAAGAGCTCGGTGACGTTCGGTGGCGCGGGAGCGACCGCAGGTGTGGCGCTGCATAACGTTGCGGCCGGCGCGCAGGATCTGGACGCCGTCAACGTTGCACAGTTGAAGGCCGCAGGCCTGAACGTCGATACCTCGGGCAATGTCCTGAACGCCTTCGTGGCCTATGACGACACGTCGAAGTCGTCGATCACGCTGGGTGGCGCTGGTTCGACCACGCCGGTTGCCATCCATAATGTGGCGAACGGAGCGGCAGCCAACGACGCGGTGAACGTCTCGCAACTCCAGGCAATGGGTGCGATCGTGGACAGCTCGGGCAACGTGACGAACTCGTTCGTTGCTTACGACGACTCCACGAAGGGCTCCGTCACGTTCGGCGGCCTTGGCTCGACCACGCCGGTCAAGCTGCACAACGTCGCGGCGGGTGCCGTTACGGCAAACAGCACCGACGCAGTCAACGGCGCACAGCTGTACAACGTCGCGTCGAGCACGGCCGACTCGCTGGGCGGTGGTTCGACGGTCAACTCGGACGGTTCGATCTCCGCACCGACCTACAACATTGGCGGCAATAGCTACAACAATGTTGGTGGTGCGCTTACGAACCTCGATGGCCGCGTGACGAACATCGAGAACACGGTGACCAACATCGCGGGCACGGTGGCCAATGCGGTTCAGTACGACACGTCGGCACACGACAAGATCACGCTGGGCGGCACGGACGCGTCTACGGCGGTGAAGCTGACCAACCTGCAGGACGGTGAGCTCTCGGCCAGCAGCACGGACGCGGTCACGGGCGCGCAGTTGTACGCGACGAACGTGGAGGTCTCGAACCTGAACCAGGCAATTCAGAACATCAACATCAACGGTTCTGAATACATGTCGACCAACTCGACGAGCGGCCCGGCTTCGGCCACGGGCACCAACTCGATCGCGGCGGGCGGCGGTGCAACGGCTTCGGGTGCGAACTCGACGGCGATGGGCGACAAGGCCTCGGCTTCGGGCAA
The DNA here is from genome assembly GCF_004353915.1 of Paraburkholderia silviterrae. Classification (GTDB taxonomy): domain Bacteria; phylum Pseudomonadota; class Gammaproteobacteria; order Burkholderiales; family Burkholderiaceae; genus Paraburkholderia; species Paraburkholderia silviterrae. The sequence goes on from NZ_SMRP01000008.1 coordinate 177,754, forward strand.
TAACTCGGTCGCGCTGGGTGCGAACTCGGTGGCGGACCAGGACAACACCGTGTCCGTGGGCTCGGCGGGTAACGAACGCCGGATCACGAACGTTGCGAGCGGTGTCAACCCGACCGATGCGGTGAACGTGGGTCAGCTCCAGAGCGGCTTGAACTCGCTCCAGGGCAACGTCAACTCCGTGGCGCGTAACGCTTACGGCGGCGTCGCGGCGGCAACCGCGCTGACGATGATTCCGGATGTCGATCAGGGCAAGACCATCGCGGTTGGTGTGGGCACGGCCAACTTCCAGGGCTACCAGGCCGTGGCGCTCGGCGCATCGGCTCGCATCACCCAGAACCTCAAGGTGAAGTTGGGCGGTGGTTATGCCTCGGGTGGCGGTGCTACGTACGGCGGCGGTATGGCGTACCAGTGGTAAGCGTCTGATGGCAATCCAGGAGCGGCGCGGCCGCTTCTGGTGAGCCCAGATCCTTATCATTGCCCGGCTGCGTAGTTCAGGCCGAAACGCAAAGCGGGCTCCTTCGGGAGCCCGCTTTTTTATTTTGGCGCGAGATCTTCGACACGCCCTGCCATGCGACGCGTTCAGCCGTTCGAGTCCAGCCTCCGCCGCGCGATGATGTCCTTCGCGCTGGCGAGCTTTTCCGCAAGCTCAGGCCCACACTGCAGCGCCACGCCCACCGCAAGAATGTCGCCTATCGCGAGATGTGACGTACGGGACGTCATCGGCGAGAAAATGTCGGTGTCTTCGTCGACGTTCGCGTGCAGCCCCACGCTCGCAAGGCGTGCGAGCGGCGAAGTGCCGTGCGTGATGGCGATTACCTTCGCGCCCCGGTCGAGCGCCGTTTGCGCTGCATCCACCACGTCGCGTGTACGCCCCGTATTCGAGATGGCGACGACCACGTCGCCTGGCCCGAGCAGCGCCGCTGACATCAGGAAAGTGTGCGGGTCCGAATAGGCGACGCTCGGCATGCCGAGCCGAAAGAACTTGTGCTGCATATCCTGCGCCGCGATGCCCGAGCCGCCCGCTCCATAGAACTCGATGCGCGAAGCCTTGGCGAGCAAGTCGATGGCGGCGCCGAGCGCGTCCGTGGACAAATTGTTGCGCACCTGCACGAGTGCGCCGATCGTCCGGTCGAGCACCTTTGCGGCGACGCCGGACACCGCTTCGTCCGGGCGCACGTCGCGGTAGACGGCGGGCATCTCCGTGGGCAGATCGCCGGCCACGGCCTGCGCGAGCCGGATCTTGAACTCGCGAAAGCCCGAGAACCCGAGCGCGTGGCAGAAGCGCGCGATGGTCGGCTGGCTCACGCCGGCGCGCTGGGCGACCTCGGTCATCGAAAGGTCGAGCAGCTCGCGCGGCGCCTCGACGATGTAATCGGCGAGCTTGCGCTCGGAGGGGCGCAATTGCTCGCGCATGGCCTTCACCTGGGACAGCAGCATCGGGAAACTCGCACTATGCTGAAAGATCCGTGGACTATAGCGGATCGATGGATATGTACAAAAACTACAAGAATCAATGTGCAGATGCAAGGGGGAGGTGACTGCGGCGAGAAAAATCCCGGTAAACATGGGAATTTTCAGCGTTCACATGATTCGCCCTCAGGGCAAAACCGGGATTGCGATCTTGTAGTTTTTCTACTAACATCGCCCCATCGCTGACCGGATCGCGTAATGCGTCCCCGAGCGCCCCGCGAGATAAAAAAGGAAGGAGATTCGATGGTTTCCCCGCATTCGCAGTTGATGAAGGTCACGCGACGCGTGATCGAGCGCAGCAAGCCGACGCGCGAGGCCTATCTCGCGCGCATCGCGGCGGCGCAGGACCGTTTCCCGGCGCGCGGCGCGCTTTCGTGCGCGAACCTCGCCCACGGCTTCGCCGGTCTCGAGGGGCGCGACAAGATCGCCATCAAGGCGATCCGCGAACCGAACGTCGGCATCGTCTCGGCCTATAACGAGATGCTTTCGGCCCACGCGCCCTACAAGGATTTCCCCGACATCATCAAGAAAGCGGCCCGTGAAGTCGGCGGCGTCGCGCAGTTCGCGGGTGGCGTGCCCGCGATGTGCGACGGCGTCACGCAAGGCAATGCCGGCATGGAGCTGTCGCTGTTCTCGCGCGAAGTGATCGCGATGAGTACGGCTGTTGCGCTCACGCACAACATGTTCGACGCGGCGCTGTGCCTTGGCGTGTGCGACAAGATCGTGCCGGGGCTTGTGATTGGTGCGCTGCAATTCGGCCATCTGCCCACGATTTTCGTGCCCGCCGGTCCGATGACGAGCGGCATCTCGAACGACGACAAAGCCAAGGTGCGCCAAAAATTTGCGACCGGCCAGTGCGACCGCGAGGCCCTGCTCGAATCCGAGGCAGCCGCATACCACGGCCACGGCACCTGCACGTTCTACGGCACGGCCAACAGTAACCAGATGCTGATGGAGATCATGGGCCTGCATCTGCCGGGTTCGGCCTTCATCCATCCGCACACGCCGCTGCGCGACGAGCTCACTGCGGCCGCGGCGCGCCGTGTGCTCGAGCTTACCGTCGAGCGCGGCAACTACACGCCCATCGGCCATGTGGTCGACGAGAAGGCGGTGATCAACGGCATCGTCGCGCTGATGGCGACGGGCGGCTCGACCAACCATACGCTGCACCTCGTGGCGATGGCGCGCGCGGCGGGCATCCTCATCGACTGGAACGATTTCGACGAGCTGTCGGCCGCGGTGCCGCTGCTCGCGCGCGTCTATCCGAACGGCAAGGCCGATGTGAATCATTTCCACGCGGCGGGCGGCATTGCGTTCCTCGTGCGCGAGCTGCTCGACGGCGGCCTGCTGCACGAAGACGTGAAAACGGTGGCGGGCGAGGGCCTGCGCCACTACACCGAAGAGCCGAAGCTGCTCGACGGCAAGCTCACGTGGGTGCCGGCGGTCGAGAAGAGCGCCGACACGGCCGTGCTGCGCCCGCTTCCCGAGCCGTTCCAGCCGGACGGCGGCCTGCGTCTGATGCAAGGCCGCATTGGCCGTGGCGTCATCAAGATTTCGGCGGTGGCGCCCGATCATCGACTGGTGCGCGCGCCGGCCGTGGTTTTCGATTCGCAGGAAGCCGTGCAGGAAGCGTTCGACCGCGGCGAGCTCGAGCGCGATTTCGTGGCCGTCGTGCGCTTCCAGGGCGCACGCGCCAATGGTATGCCGGAGCTGCACCGCCTCACGCCGCTGCTCGGCGTGCTGCAGGACAAGGGCTTCCACGTCGCGCTCGTGACCGACGGGCGCATGTCGGGCGCCTCGGGCAAGGTGCCGGCCGTGATCCACGTCTCGCCGGAAACGCTGCTGCATGGGCCGATCGGCAAGGTGCGCGACGGCGACATCGTCGTGATCGATGCGGTCGCAGGCGTGCTGGACGTCGAGGTGGACGAGGCGGAATGGAATGCGCGTCCGGTCGCGCAGCCCGCCCATCAGGAAAGCAACGAAGTGGGCTTCGGCCGCGAGCTGTTCGGCGTATTCCGCGCCGCTGCCGCGCCTGCGGAGCTGGGCGCGTCGGTGTTCGGCCCGCTCGTCGGCGAAGTGCCGGCCACGCCGCACGCGAGCGCACCGGCTGCCACGCCGGTGGCCGCCTCACAGACGACGCACTGAGCGACAAACTGAATTCATCATCAAGGAGCCTGATCATGGCAACAAGCACGGTGGCCGACATTGTCCGCCTCGGCCCGGTGATTCCGGTGCTGGCATTCGATACGCCCGAGCAGGGCGAGCACGTTTCGCGCGCGCTGCACGCGGGCGGGGTGAAGGTGCTGGAAATCACGCTGCGCACGGCGGCTGGCCTCGAGGCGATCGAGCGCGCTGCGAAGATCGCGCCGGATATCGTCGTGGGCGTGGGCACGATCACGAAGCCCGAGCACTGCGCGCTCGCGAAAAAAGCCGGCGCACAGTTCGGCGTCTCGCCGGGCCTCACGCGCGACATCCATCAAGCATCGCTCGACGCGGGCCTGCCGCTGCTGCCTGGCGTCATGACGCCGTCCGACATCATCGCGGCAATGGAGTTTGGCTACGAGATCGTCAAGTTCTTCCCGGCGGTGCCCGCGGGCGGCATCAACATGCTGCAGGCTTTCCACGGTCCGTTCCCGACGCTCAAGTTCTGCCCCACGGGCGGCATCACCGCCGAATCCGCGATCAACTTCCTCGCGCTGCCCAATGTGGTCTGCGTGGGCGGTTCGTGGCTCACACCGAAGGCGGCAGTTGCCGCCCAGGACTGGGCCGAGGTGACGCGCCTCGCGCACGCCGCGGGTGAGCTGGCGCGCCCCGTACGCTGAGGTCGCATGCGGCGGACGGTATTCCGGGGCTTCGCGCCCTGAATGCCGTCGCTGCCTGAGTGACTTGAAAGTTTGTCTCAACCCGAGCTAAAGGCAACTAACTGACAAACGTTTGAAGAAGATCGGCGTGTCGCGCAGGATGGGGTGGCCCATCTGGGCTGGCCCATTGGGGCTAACCCATTGGGGCTGGCCCTTTGGATCACGCTTCGTCCTGACGCATCCACGAGCCGCGCAGGCCGCGCCCTTTGGGCGCATGGCTTGCGCGGCTCGCTCGTCTTCCGCTCGTTTTTCAGGCACAGGGCGCCGAAAGCCGCTATAACCTCTACAATCTCGGCCCTTCGACGGCCGGGCCCTTCCGCGTGGCGCGCCAGTGGCGCTCCCAAGTGGCCGCGGAAGGACAATGAACAACTCACTGGAGAAGAGCCTCATGGGAGTGGCCCACGGCAGCACGCTGCTGATTTATGCGCTCATCGCGATTGTGGCGCTGATTTTCATGATCACGCGCTGGAAGGTCTATCCGTTTCTGGTCCTCATCATCGTTTCGCTGCTGCTCGGCCTCGCTGCCGGCATGCCGATGGATCAGATCGTCAAATCGTTCGAAACCGGCAACGGCAACACGCTCGGTCACATCGCCATCGTCGTGGGCCTGGGCACCATGCTCGGCAAGATGATGGCGGAATCGGGCGGCGCCGAGCGCGTCGCCACGACGCTGATCCGCTGGTTCGGCGAGAAGAACATCCACTGGGCGATGATGTTCGTCGCCATCATCGTGGGCTTGCCGGTGTTCTTCGAAGTCGGCTTCGTGCTGCTGATTCCGATTGCGTTCAACGTCGCCAAGCGCACCGGCAAGTCGCTGCTGCTCGTTGGCTTGCCGATGGTGGCGGGGCTTTCCGTCGTCCACGGTCTGATCCCGCCGCACCCGGCCGCGTTGCTCGCGGTGCAGGCCTATCACGCCGACATCGGCAGGACCATCGCCTACGGCCTGATCGTCGGGATTCCGACCGCGATCGTTGCCGGCCCGCTCTTCGCGCTGCTCATTCATCGCGCGATCAAGCTCAACGAGAACAATCCGCTCGCGGCGCAGTTCATTGGCGACATGAAGATCAAGTCCGATAGCGAATTGCCGAGCTTCGGCATTACGCTGTTCACGATCCTGCTGCCAGTGATCCTGATGCTGATCGGCAGCTGGGCCGACCTCGTGTTCACGCCCAAGACCCTGCCGAACAATCTGCTGCGCTTCGTTGGCACTTCCGATGTCGCGCTGCTGATCGCCGTGCTGGTGAGTTTCTGGACTTTCGGCGCGCGACGCGGTTTCAACCGTGCGCAAATCCAGAAGTTCTGCGGCGACTGCCTCGCGCCGATCGCGGGCATTACGCTCATCGTGGGCGCGGGCGGCGGCTTTGGCCGCGTGCTGATGGACAGCGGCATTTCGAAGGAGATCGTCGGCGTGGCGCAGTCGGCGCATCTTTCGCCGCTGCTGTTCGGCTGGTTCGTCGCGGCGCTCATTCGTCTCGCGACCGGCTCGGCCACCGTTGCCATGACGACAGCCTGCGGCATCGTCGCCCCGGTTGCCGCCGCGAGCGGTGCGGCGGTGAGCCCCGAACTGCTCGTGCTCGCGACGGGCTCGGGCTCGCTGATCTTCTCGCACGTCAACGACGGCGGCTTCTGGCTGATCAAGGAATACTTCGGCATGACCGTCGGCCAGACGTTCAAGACCTGGTCGCTCTGCGAGACGATTATTTCGCTGATGGGCCTCGGGCTGACGTTCGCGCTGGCGACCGTGGTGTAAAGCGCAACGATGTTGCGAGCATGTTGCATGGGACCGGGGGCAGTGCTGAAGCAGCCACTCCGGTCGACAAGGAGCAGTCAATGATTTTGATCGCAATGGGTGTGTCGGGTGCGGGCAAGACACGCATCGGCGAGATGCTCGCCGAGCGCCTGCACTGCAGCTTCACCGACGGTGACGCTTTCCACAGCGAAGCCAACAAGAAGAAGATGCACGACGGCATCCCGCTCACCGACGACGACCGCTGGCCGTGGCTGCGCACGATACGCGCGGCCATCGAGGAAAAGCAGCGCGCGCACGAGACGGCCGTGTTCACGTGCTCGTCGCTCAAACGCGCGTATCGCGAGATTCTGCGCGGCAGCGACCGCGACGTGTGCTTCGTGTACCTGATGGGCACGTTCGAGGTGCTGCATGAGCGCCTCGCGTCGCGCACGGGCCACTTCTTCGATCCGTCGCTGCTGCAAAGCCAGCTAGACACGCTCGAAGAGCCGGGCGCGGATGAGGCGATCGTGGTCAGCATCGAGCTCACGCCCGAGCAGATCGTCGATGAAGTGATCAAGCAACTGGCCACGCGCGACGCGATCTGATCGTCGCGCGCGCCGTCCAGCGCGGATGCAAAAAAAGGCGCTTCGTTCGCGATGAACGAAGCGCCTTTTTGCTGCGTGTGATTAGCGCCGATGCGGCAAGCGCCGCCGGCGCAACGCAACGTGCTTACGAAATGCGCTTGGCCAGTTCCGCCGCCTTGCCGACATACGACGCGGGCGTCATTTCGAGCAGACGCTGCTTCGCGTCTTCGGGAATCGCGAGCCCGCCGACGAACGTCTGCAGCGCGTCGCGCGTGATGCCCTTGCCGCGTGTGAGCTCCTTCAACTGCTCGTACGGGTTCTCGATGCCGTAGCGGCGCATGACCGTCTGCACCGGCTCGGCCAGCACTTCCCACGTGGCGTCGAGGTCGTCGTTCAGGCGCTGCGGGTTCACTTCGAGCTTGTCGAGACCTCGGATCAGCGCGTCGTACGCGAGCAGCGAGTAGCCGAACGCGACGCCGATGTTGCGCAGGACCGTCGAGTCGGTGAGGTCGCGCTGCCAGCGCGAAACCGGCAGTTTGTCCGCGAGGTGGCGCAGCGTGGCGTTCGCGAGGCCGAGGTTGCCTTCCGAGTTCTCGAAGTCGATCGGGTTCACCTTGTGCGGCATCGTCGACGAGCCGATTTCGCCGGCCTTGGTCTTCTGCTTGAAGTAGCCGAGCGAGATGTAGCCCCACACGTCGCGATCGAGGTCGAGCAGGATCGTGTTCGCGCGCGCGATGGCGTCGAACAGTTCCGCCATGTAGTCGTGCGGCTCGATCTGGATCGTGTACGGGTTGAAGGTGAGCTTCAGGCGCTGTTCGACGACTTCCTTCGAGAACGCTTCCCAGTCGAATTCCGGATACGCCGAAAGGTGCGCGTTGAAGTTGCCGACCGCGCCGTTCATCTTGCCGAGCAGCTCGACCTTCTCGATGCGCTGGATCGCACGCGCGAGACGCGCGGCGACGTTGGCGATTTCCTTGCCGAGCGTGGTCGGGCTCGCGGGCTGACCATGCGTGCGCGAGAGCATCGGCTGGTCGGCGTGCGCGTGCGCGAGTTTGACGAGACGCTCGTAGACCGAGCGCAGCGCCGGCAGGATCACGTGTTCGCGGGCACCCGCGAGCATCAGGCCGTGCGAGGTGTTGTTGATGTCTTCCGAGGTGCAGGCGAAGTGGATGAATTCGCTCGCGCGCTCGAGTTCCGGCTGGCCCTTCACCGATTCCTTGAGCCAGTACTCGACGGCCTTCACGTCGTGGTTCGTCACGCGCTCGATGTCCTTGATGCGCGCGGCGTCGTGCGCCGTGAAGTTCTCGGCCAGCTTGAGCAGGAACTGCTCCGAGGCTTGCGAGAAGCGCGGCACTTCCGCGAAGCCGGCTTGCGAGAGCGCGATCAGCCAGTGGATTTCGACTTTCACGCGGTGGCGCATGAATGCGGCTTCCGAGAGCCAGTCGCGCAGGGCTTCGGTTTTCGAGGCGTAGCGGCCGTCGAGTGGGGAGAGCGCGGTGAGTGCGAAGAGCGTATCGGGACGGGTGTCGGACATGATGGGGACGTAACGTGTGGCGTTACGATCAGAAAGGAACCGGGGGGAACCGCGTATTTTATCACCACGCTGACAGTGGCCGGAGCGATTGCCCGGGCTGCGCGCGACGAGCCGCGGGCAGCTCAGGCAATCGCTATTCTGCTCCCGGCTGCGTGGAGCCCTTCGGCCCGGGCCACATCGGCCTGGGCCACATCGGCCACTTAATGCGATGGTGATATACAAGACGGGTATAGAGTGGTGCGCTTTGCAGCAACGGCTGCTTCCCGGCCTTTCACGTCGCATGAACCACGATTCCCCTTCGGGGCTTCACAATGAGATCGCCACGCTCCTCGAAACCGGTCTCGCGCATCACCGCGCGGGACGGCTCGACGACGCGCAGGCGTTCTATCGGCGCATTCTCGAGCTGCAGCCCGACCATTCCGCCGCGCTGCACTACTCCGGCGTGCTGGCGCTCGGTGAAGGCGACCACGCGCGGGCCGCGCAATTGATGGATGGCGCCCTTGCGCAGGCGCCCGGCGATGCCGAATTGCTGGGCAACCGCGGCGTGGTCGCGGCGCGGCTAGGCGACCATGCCGCCGCCGCCGCGCTGCAGCGCAAGGCCATCGAGATCGCGCCCGACTTCGCGAACGCGCACAACAATCTCGGCAACGCGCTGATGGAGCTTGGCGATCTCGCCTGCGCGGAACAGCACTACCGGCGCGCGCGCAAGCTCAACCCGCGCTCGGCGCATTTCGCGTTCAACCTGGGCCGCGCGCTCGAAAAGGCCGGCCGTGCGCCGGAGGCGATCGCGCAGTATCAGGACGCGCGCGACCTCGAGCCGGACGACACGCAAACGCTCATGCATCTCGGCAAGCTCCTGCGCGCGGCCGGCGACCATGCGCAGGCAGCCGCCTGCTTCGAGCGGATCGTCGTGCAGGAGCCGGAGAACCCCACCGCGCACTTCGAGCTGGGTTACGTCTATGACGCGATGCACCGGTATGAGGAAGCGATCCCTCTCTACCGGCGCGCGGTGGCGCTCAAGCCCGACGCAGCGGGCGCCGTGAACAATCTCGCGTTCGCGCTTACGGCGCTTGCACGCTACGACGAAGCGCAGGCGTACTATCGCCGCGCGCTCGAACTCAGCCCAGGCCTGCCGGAGCCGCAGTTCCAGCTCGGCATGCTGTTGCTGCGGCGCGGAGAATATGCCGAGGGCTGGCCGCTCTTCGAGAGCCGCAAGACTACGACGATCGGCAAGCCCAACTACCGCAAGCGGGCGTGCGCCGAATGGCAGGGCGAGCCGCTTGCGGGCAAGCGTTTTCTGATTGCGCGCGAGCAGGGCGTGGGCGACCAGATCCAGTTCGTGCGCTACGCGGGTCTGCTTGCCGGGATGGGCGCGCAGGTCGACGCGTGGGTCGCGCCGGAACTGGCCTCGCTCGCCGCGACGGTACCGGGTGTCGCGCGCGTTCTCGACGCCGCGCCCAGCGACGAGAGCATCGCTGCGCGCTACGACTACTGGTGCGACGTGATGAGCCTGCCGCTGAAGTTTCCGGGCCGGCCGATCTATGCACCGGTGCCCTATATGCGTGCCGACGCCACGCAGGCTGCCGCCTGGCGCGATCGGGTAGACACACTGGCGGGCGTCGCGCGGCGCCGCATCGGGCTCGTCTGGGCCGGCAACCCGCGCCACCTTTTCGACGCGTTCCGTTCCGTGCCGCTCACGTCCTTGTTGCCGCTCGCTGCGCTCGAGGGCAATGCGTGGTTCGCAATCCAGAAGGGGCCGGGCGCTACGCAGCTCGCAGACGTGGCGGGGCGCTGGCCCCTGCATGCGCTCGGCGACGATCTCCACGATTTCGCGAGCACGGCTGCGCTCATCGAGAGCCTCGATCTCGTGATCACCGTCGATACCTCGGTCGCCCATCTGGCGGGCGCGCTCGGCAGGCCTGTGTGGGTGCTGCTCGCCGCGCAGCCCGACTGGCGCTGGGGCATGGAGCGTACCGATTCGGTCTGGTACCCGTCGGCGCGGCTGTTCCGGCAGCCTGCGCTCGGCGACTGGAGCGCGGTGGTGAGCGCGCTGGAGGCCGCACTTGCGACCGAACCGGGCGCGGCATCGAACTGACGGATCTCCTCGAAGTTCGACTCCAGCGGCGCCCTGGTCAGCGCGAATGCCATCTCGCCACCGCGCGGATGAAGCCGGGCCAACCGAAAGAGACCCAGGTGGGCGAGCGCGGGCCTAGAATGCGGACTTCTCATCCGCATACTGCCTCCGCATGGAACTCAAATGGCTCGAAGACTTCGTTTCGCTCGCGGAAACGCATAGTTTCAGCCGCTCGGCCGAGCTGCGGCACGTGACGCAGCCGGCATTCTCGCGTCGAATTCAGGCGCTCGAAGCGTGGCTCGGCACCGAACTGATCGATCGTTCGGTCTATCCCACGCGGCTTACCTCGGCGGGCCAGGTTTTTTACGAGCAGGCGCTCGCGATGCTTTCGCAGTTTCACGAGGCGCGCACGCTGCTGCGCGGCCACACGGACACGCCTGCCGCGACGATCGAATTCGCGGTGCCGCACACGCTCTCGCTCACCTATTTCCCGCGCTGGCTGCAGCGCATCGAAGCGAAGCTCGGCCGGATCCACACGCGCTTGCGCGCGCTGAACGTGCACGACGCGGTGCTCTCGCTCGTGGAGGGCGGCTGCGATCTCGTGATGGGCTATCACCATCCGAGCCACCCGGTGACACTCGATCCGGCGCGCTACGACACGCTCACGCTCGGCATCGAACCGATCAGCCCGTACTCCGCGCCGCAGCGCGCGGGCCGCGCGCGCTACACGCTGCCCGGCACGCCCGATGCGCCCACGCCGTATCTCTCCTATACGCCGAACGCCTATCTGGGCCGCATGACCGAGGTGATCGTCGGCAATGCGCCGGCGCGGCTGTACCTCGACCGCGTCTACGAGACCGACATGGCCGAGGGCCTCAAGGCGATGGCGCTAGCGGGGCACGGCATCGCGTTCCTGCCGCACAGCGCCGTGGAGGACGCCGTCGCGCAAGGCAAGCTGATCCGGCTCGATCGCGGCACGCGCGGCGTGCCCGAGGGGCAGTTCACGCTCGACATGGAGATCCGCCTCTACCGCGACAAGTTCGCCTCGCAGGGCGCCGACGCGCGTGAAGCGCTCGTGCGCGCGCTGTGGGACGTCGTGAGCGACGAGGTCGCGCGCGCCTAGTACGCGCTCGGGACGACCCGCCGGCGGGTCCGGGGCTTACTGCGCCGTAAATACGGTCGTCCGCGACACATACTTTCGATTTTGGGAACGTTATGCACGAAAAGCATAACGGGATGAGCAAACGGCATTGGATTTCGTGTGGGCGTTTTCTGACAATGGCACCACTTCATCGATAGCTGGAGCATAAATGTCCTCCCAAATGCAGTCCGCAGTGTCTTCGGTTCCGTCCTACCTTCACGCGGACGATCTCGGTCCGTGGGGCAACTATCTTCGTCAGGTCGACCGCGTAGCGCCGTATCTCGGCTCGCTCTCGCGCTGGCTCGAGACGCTCAAGCGTCCGAAGCGGATTCTGATCGTCGACTGCCCGATCGAACTCGATAACGGCACTGTTGCGCACTTCGAAGGCTATCGCGTGCAGCACAACGTCTCGCGCGGTCCCGGCAAGGGCGGTGTGCGTTACCACCAGGACGTTACGCTCTCCGAAGTGATGGCGCTGTCCGCGTGGATGTCGGTGAAGAACGCAGCGGTGAACGTGCCGTACGGCGGCGCGAAGGGCGGTATCCGCGTCGACCCGCGCACGCTTTCGCGTGGTGAGCTCGAGCGCGTGACGCGCCGCTACACCAGCGAAATCGGCATCATCATCGGACCGAACACCGACATTCCCGCTCCGGACGTGAACACGAACGAGCAGATCATGGCGTGGATGATGGACACGTACTCGATGAACCAGGGCCAAACGGCCACGGGCGTCGTGACGGGCAAGCCCATCTCGCTCGGCGGCTCGCTTGGCCGTCGCGAGGCAACGGGCCGTGGCGTGTTCGTCGTGGGCTGCGAAGCGGCGCGCCGCAAGGGTGTGTCGATCGAAGGCGCACGCATCGCCGTGCAGGGCTTCGGCAACGTGGGCGGCATCGCCGCGCGTCTGTTCCAGGAAGCGGGCTCGAAGATCGTCGCCGTGCAGGACCACACGGGCTCGCTCTACAAGTCGACCGGCCTCGACTCAGCGGCGCTGCTCGAGCACGTCGCGAAGACGGGCGGCGTGGCGGGCTTCTCCGGCGCTGACATGCTCAGCAACGAAGAATTCTGGACCATCGAAACCGATATCCTGATTCCGGCCGCGCTGGAAAACCAGATCACGGAGCACAACGCGGGCAAGATCCGCACGAAGATCATCGTGGAAGGCGCGAACGGCCCGACCACGACGGCTGCCGACGACATCCTGCACGACAAGGGCGTCCTCGTGATTCCGGACGTGGTGGCGAACGCGGGTGGTGTGACCGTTTCGTACTTCGAGTGGGTGCAGGACTTCTCGAGCTTCTTCTGGACCGAGTCCGAGATCAACGAGCGTCTTGAGCGCGTGATGCGCGAAGCGTTCACGGCGGTCTGGCAAGTCGCGAGCGAGCAGGGCGTGTCGATGCGTACCGCGGCGTTCATCGTGGCATGCAAGCGCATCCTGATGGCGCGCGAAATGCGCGGCCTGTACCCCTGATCGACGCGCGAACGCGAAGAGCAAGGCGAACAAGCCATTTAGCAGCGGTAAAAGTTACGCTTTAGACCGTTGCTGAAAGTAAGCGGGCGGCCCCCAAAAGGGGCCGCCCGTTTTTGCATTTCACGCCTGCAACGCCAGGGTCCACCTTAATTCTTTCAATAAAATTACTTTGCTACACTGGCGACGATTCTTGCCAAGGAGATCAAGATGAAAATCAAAAAGGCCGCGCTCGTTCTCGCTACCCTCGGTTTCGTTGCTGCAAGTGCCTATGCACAGGATTCGGGGACGCTCAAGAAGATCAAGGACACGGGCGTGATCGTGCTGGGCCACCGCGAATCGTCGATTCCGTTTTCGTACTATGACGACAAGCAGAACGTGGTCGGCTACTCGCAAGAATTCGCGATGAAGGTCGTCGAGGCGGTCAAGCAGAAGCTCAACATGCCTAACCTCAAGGTCAAGATGGTGCCCATCACCTCGCAGAACCGCATTCCGCTCGTGCAGAACGGCACGATCGACATCGAGTGCGGCTCCACGACCAACAACGCAGAACGTCAGCAGCAGGCCGCCTTCACGGACACGATTTTCGTGATCGGCACGCGCCTCATGACGAAGAAGGATTCGGGCATCAAGGACTTCGCCGATCTCAAGGGCAAGACCGTCGTGACGACAGCCGGCACGACGTCCGAGCGCATCCTGCGCAAGATGAACCAGGACAAGAGCATGGGCATGAGCATCATCAGCGCGAAGGACCACGGCGAGTCGTTCATGACGCTCTCCACGGGCCGCGCGGTGGCGTTCATGATGGACGATGCGCTGCTCGCGGGCGAGCGCGCGAAGTCGAACAATCCCGGCGATTTCGTGATCGTCGGCACGCCGCAATCACGTGAGGCTTACGGCTGCATGCTGCGCAAGAACGACCCCGAGTTCAAGAAGGTCGCCGACGAGGCCATCGCGAAGGTCGAGACCTCGGGCGAAGCCGACGCAATCTACAAGAAGTGGTTCGAATCGCCGATTCCGCCGAAGGGTCTCAACCTGAACTTCCCGGAAAGCGACGACATGAAGGCGCTCTTCAAGAGCCCGAACGACAAGGCAATCGACTGATTCACGGCGAGAAGCCTGATCGGCGTGTAAAACGGAACGGAAGAAGCCGCGCTTCTTCCGTTCTTTTTGTTGGAGGCTCTTCATGTCCTACCACTGGAACTGGGGCATATTGCTCAGCCCCGTCTCGACGGGCGAACCCACCACCTATCTCGGCTGGCTCATCTCGGGTCTCTGGGTGACGGTCTCGGTGTCGCTTTGCGCGTGGGTGATTGCGCTCATCGTCGGCTCGTTCTTCGGCGTGCTGCGCACGCTGCCGAACAAGTACGCCGCCGGTGCGGGCACGGTCTATGTCGCGATCTTCCGCAACATACCGCTCATCGCGCAGTTCTTCATCTGGTACTTCGTGCTGCCGGAAATCGTGCCGCCCTCGCTTGGCAACGCGTTCAAGCAACTGCCGCCCGGCGTGCAGTTCTTCTCCGCGTCGGTCATTTGTCTCGGGCTCTTCACGGCGGCGCGCGTGTGCGAGCAGGTGCGCTCGGGCATCAACGCGCTGCCGCGCGGTCAGCGTGCCGCCGGTTTCGCGATGGGCTTAACGCAGTGGCAGACGTATCGTTACGTACTGCTGCCGGTTGCCTATCGCATCATCGTGCCGCCGCTCACTTCCGAGTTTCTCAACATCTTTAAGAACTCGGCGGTTGCGTCGACCATCGGCCTGCTCGATCTTTCCGCGCAGGCGCGCCAGCTCGTCGATTACACGGCGCAAAGCTATGAGTCGTTCATCTCGGTCACGCTCGCCTACGTGCTGATCAACTTGATCGTCATGACGCTGATGCGCTGGGTCGAGGCGAGATCCCGGCTGCCCGGCTATATCGGAGGCAAGTGATGCATCATTTCGACTGGAGCGGTATTCCGGGCGCGCTGCCGACCTTGTGGACGGGCGCGATCGTTACCTTCAAGATCACGGTCTGCGCGATCGTCGTGGGCATTCTGTGGGGGACGCTGATCGCGCTCATGCGCCTGTCGGGCGTGAAGCTGCTCGCATGGTTCGCTCAGGGCTACGTCACGGTATTCCGCTCGATCCCGCTCGTGATGGTCCTGCTGTGGTTCTTCCTGATCGTGCCGCAGTTGTTGCAGAATCTGCTCGGTCTCTCGCCCGATATCGACATCCGTCTCGCTTCGGCGATGATCGCGTTTTCGCTGTTCGAGGCCGCGTATTATTCGGAGATCATCCGCGCGGGCATTCAGGCGGTGCCGCGCGGGCAGGTGAATGCGTCGTTCGCGCTCGGCATGCGCTATGGCCAGGCCATGCACTACGTGGTGCTGCCGCAGGCGTTTCGCGCGATGGTGCCGCTCTTGCTCACGCAGGCCATCGTGCTCTTTCAGGACACCTCGCTCGTCTATGTGATCAGCCTCGCCGACTTCTTCCGCACCGCCACCAATATCGGCGATCGTGACGGGACGATGGTCGAGATGGTACTGTTCGCGGGCGCATGCTATTTCGTGGTCTGCGTGATCGCATCGGGCCTTGTGAAAGGTCTTCAGAAAAAGGTCGCAAGATGATTTCAATTAAGAACGTTTCGAAGTGGTACGGCCAGTTCCAGGTGCTGACCGACTGCACGACGGAAGTGAAAAAGGGTGAAGTGGTGGTGGTGTGCGGGCCGTCGGGCTCGGGCAAGTCCACGCTCATCAAGACCGTCAACGGGCTCGAGCCGTTCCAGCAGGGTGAGATCCTCGTCAACGGCCAGTCGGTGGGCGACAAGCGCACCAATCTCTCGAAGCTGCGCGCGAAAGTGGGCATGGTGTTCCAGCACTTCGAGCTGTTCCCGCATCTGTCGATCACCGAGAACCTCACGCTCGCGCAGATCAAGGTGCTCGGCCGCGGCAAGGACGAAGCCATGCAGAAGGGCCTGAAGCTGCTCGACCGCGTGGGCCTGCGCGCGCATGCCGATAAATACCCGGGCCAGCTCTCGGGCGGTCAGCAACAACGCGTGGCGATCGCGCGAGCGCTTTCGATGGACCCCATCGCGATGCTGTTCGACGAGCCTACCTCCGCGCTCGACCCCGAGATGATCAACGAGGTGCTCGACGTGATGGTGGAGCTCGCGCAGGAAGGCATGACTATGATGTGCGTGACGCACGAAATGGGCTTTGCGAAGAAGGTCGCGCACCGCGTGATCTTCATGGACAAGGGCTTTATCGTGGAGGACGACCAGAAGGATGCGTTCTTCGCCAGCCCGAAGTCGGACCGCGCTAAGGATTTTCTTGCGAAGATCCTGCACTAAGTGCCGCGCTCGACGCGCGAGGCATGAAAAAACCGCGCAGGCCTTTGGGCCTTGCGCGGTTTTTTTTGTTCGGGCGGCGGGGGGCTTCGCGCGCGTCAGACCGGCGTTAGCCCGGCCTTATCGCGGCGTCATTCGCCCCAGGTCTGCAAGGCGGCAACGGCTTCCGGGTCCACAGCGCCCGGCTCGGCCACGCGCGATGCGCTGGCCGACGCATCGGTCGACGGATTCCTGAGCTTGTCGAGCACCTTCTGGGGCACCGGCACGCTCGTGCGTGCAGCGACGTCGCCGTGCTGGAACATCAATAGTTCGCCAGGGGCGAAGCGGGTCCAGACTTCGTTGTCGGTGAGCGGCGCGGTGGCGATCACGGACACGCGGTCTTCGGGCGTGGTGTACTTCGCGAAGTCGATCGACACGTCCGCATCGACCAGATGCGCCGTGGAAAACGGCCAGCTGCGCACGAGGTAGTAGAGATGCGTCGAGCAATGCGCGAACAACGCCTGGCCGTTCGACATCAGGAAGTTGAACACGCCGAACTGCGTGATCTCGCGCGTGAGCGACTCCAGTGTCGCGAAAAGCTCGTCGAGCGGCGGCTGAGACCCCGGAAACGCCTTGCGCAGACCTTGCAGCAGCGTGCAAAAGGCGAGTTCGCTATCGGTCGTCCCGACCGGCTGGTAGACGCCCGACATGTCCGGATTGAAGTCCTGCAGGTCGCCGTTGTGCGCAAAGATCCAGTGGCGGCCCCACAGCTCGCGCTGGAACGGGTGGCAGTTCTCGAGCGACGTATGCCCCTGCGTGGCCTTGCGGATGTGCGCGATGGTGTTGCGCGACTTGATCGGGTAGCGCTTGACCATCTCGGCGATGGGCGAGCGCGCCGAGGCCTCGTGATCGATGAAGAGGCGGCAGGCCTTGTCCTCGAAGAATGCGATGCCCCAGCCGTCGGCGTGGTGGTCGGTGGCGCCGCCGCGCGCCGCGAATCCTGTAAAGGAGAACGTGACGTCCGTTGGCGCGGCGCAGTTCATTCCGAGAAGTTGGCACATGGTGCTTATAGTACGTAACGCGGGTACCCGGTGCGGCGTATGAGGCATGACGCGCGACCCGGTACAATGATGATTTTCCAAGCATATCACCGGGCTGCGGCGCGCCAATACGAAATTTGTCGGATGCATTCCCGGCTGGCGCGAAAGCGCGCCAGCGGGACATTCGCGCGTGGCGGGTGTCGTGCGCACGCGACGCCGCACCGGCCGTTTCACCGCCTTGCCGCCTCGTTGCCTTGCAGCTCGAGCTTTGCTGGCCCATTTCGCTGTCCGATCATCCGCTGCGCAACACGCCTCACACTAGCCATGAACGCTTCCACTCCCACGACTCTCACGCTCGCCCGCCCCGACGACTGGCATCTGCATGTGCGCGACGGCGCGATGCTCGCGGCGGTGCTGCCGCATACGGCCCGCCAGTTCGGGCGCGCGATCATCATGCCGAACCTGAAGCCGCCGGTCACGACGACCGAGCAGGCCGCGGCGTACCGCGAGCGCATTCTCGCGGCGCTGCCCGAGGGCGCGAAGTTCGAGCCGCTGATGACGCTCTATCTCACCGACAACACGCCGCCCGAGGAAATCCGCCGCGCGAAGGCGAGCGGCTTCGTGCATGGCGTGAAGCTTTACCCGGCGGGCGCGACCACCAACTCGGACGCGGGCGTGACCGACATCCGCAAGTGCGCGCAGACGCTCGAGGCGATGCAGGAAGTGGGTATGCCGCTGCTGGTGCACGGCGAAGTGACGAACGCCGACATCGACCTGTTCGACCGCGAGAAGGTCTTCATCGACCGCGTGATGACGCCGCTGCGCCGCGATTTCCCGGCGCTGAAGGTGGTGTTCGAGCACATCACGACGAAGGACGCTGTCGATTACATTCGCGCCGATCACTCTGCTCCGGGCCTGCTGGGCGCGACGATCACGGCGCATCACCTGCTGTACAACCGCAACGCGATCTTCCAGGGCGGCATCCGCCCGCATTACTACTGCTTGCCGGTACTCAAGCGCGAGACGCATCGCGTGGCGCTGGTCGAGGCGGCGATTTCGGGCGACGCGCGTTTCTTCCTCGGCACCGACAGCGCGCCGCATCCGAAGGGCTTGAAGGAGCACGCATGCGGCTGTGCGGGCTGCTATACGGCGCTGCACGCGCTCGAACTCTACGCCGAGGCGTTCGACAACGCCGGCGCGCTCGACAAGCTCGAAGGCTTTGCGAGCTTTTTCGGCGCGGACTTCTACGGCCTGCCGCGTAGCGCGGAAACGGTCACGCTGCGCCGTGAAGAGTGGACGCTCCCGGCGGAAGTGAACGCCGGCGACGCGCCTGTCGTGCCGCTGCGTGGCGGTGAGACGATCGGCTGGAAGCTGGTTTGAGCGTTGCGCCGCCCGGCATGACGACGTCTGGCATGACGACGTCCGGCATGACGACGCCCGGCGCAGGAACGCCCGGCGCAGGAATGCCCGGCGCAGGAATGCCCGGCGCAGGAACGCCTGGCGTGGAGCAGCTTGCTGGCGGCGGCTGTGCTGCGGCCGGCTCTGATGCGACGGATCCGGTTGCAGCCGCCGCTTGCGGGGCCACCCAAAGCGTGAGCCGACCCGGCGCATTCGATGCGGACACACCGATGCGCACGGGCGCGCCGCGCCGCACCTTGCCCGAGGGCAGCTTCGCCGACATCGACTGGGCGCGCCCCTGGTTCGCCCAGCACGAGGCGCGCGGCCGGCGCTGGCAGCAGGCCGCGCTGGCGGGCTACGCCCGCTATCTCGACGAGCTGAACGCCGACGCCCACGCCGCGCAACATCGCACCGGCCGTGGCCAAACGCTGGGCTTCATTGCGCAGGACGATCTGCCGGAGGGCGCGGCCTACGAGGCGCACATCGCCGCGACGGGTTGCGTGCCCACGCGCCACAACCTCCACGACTTTTTCAACGCGCTCGCCTGGTTCGCGTTTCCACGCATCAAGGCGACGCTCAACGCGCGCCAGGCGGCGGCGATCGACGTGCTGGGCGTCGGGCCGACGCGCGGCGGCGTGCGCGACGCGCTCACGTTGTTCGACGAAAACGCTGTGCTGTTCGCGAGCGCCGATTCAGCCCTCACGCAGGCGCTACGCGGCTTCGATTGGCACGCGCTGTTCGTCGCGGGACGGGCGGCATGGGAGACGGCGGACGGCGAGACGGCAGGGACGACGGCCGCCGTGGCGCACGACCCGGCGAACAGCCCGGCGCGCTGCGAAGTGCATGTATTCGGCCATGCGCTGCTCGAAAAGCTGATCGCGCCCTATGCGGCCTGCACGGCGCACGCCTGGGTGGTCGATGTGCCGCCGGCATACTTCGCGTGGCCGCGCGCGCAGCGCAACGCGTATCTGGACGAAACGGTGAGCGCGGCGCTTGCCGCCAACGCACATCTGAACGGGCGCAGCTTCTCGCCGCTGCCGGTGCTGGGCATTCCGGGCTGGTGGGCGCCAAACGAAGCCCCGGCGTTCTACGACGATGCCACCGTTTTCCGTCCGGGCCGGCGCGCGCGCTGAGTGTGCCGCGCGAGGCGTCGTGCCCGACGCCTCGTGCATCCGGCGCGATGCGTCTACCCGTGCTAATATCGCGCCTCGCAAAGCAGGCCAGGCAGTCGCGGCCCCGAGGTTTCGGCCAAGGGGGCGAGGAAAGTCCGGACTCCACAGGGCAGGGTGATGGCTAACGGCCATCCGTGGCGACACGCGGAACAGGGCAACAGAGAACAGACCGCCGATGGCCCGATTTCGGTCGGGATCAGGTAAGGGTGAAACGGTGCGGTAAGAGCGCACCGCGTCTGCGGCGACGTAGACGGCACGGTAACCTCCACCCGGAGCAATTCCAAGTAGGCAGGCGCGCATCTTCGGGATGCAGGATGGGGCCCCCATTCCGTCTGCGGGTAGGAAGCTTGAGCGCGTCAGCAATGGCGCGCCTAGAGGAATGGCTGCCACGTGCGGCGCGTCTTCGGACGCGGCGCGTGCACAGAATCCGGCTTATCGGCCTGCTTTGCCACCTCATTCCCACCGCGTTTTCGATCAAAACGACGGCAAAAAGCCGGCGCACTCCATTGGAGCGCGCCGGCTTTTCTTTTACGCCGATACCGCGAGTCGAGTGGGCGCGACTTAAGCCGCGACGATCTCGAACGAGTGCGTGATCTCGGCCGTCTTGCCGATCATGATCGACGCCGAGCAATACTTGTCATGCGAGAGAGTGATCGCGCGCTCGACGGTGGCGGGGTTCAGGTTCTTGCCGGTCACGGTGAAGTGGAAGTGGATCTTCGTGAAGACCTTGGGGTCTTCGCTCGCGCGCTCGGCCTTGAGCGTCACGTTGCAGCCGGCCACTTCCTGGCGGCTCTTTTTCAGAATCAGGACCACATCGTAGGCCGTGCAGCCGCCCGTGCCGAGGAGCACCATTTCCATCGGGCGCGGCGCGAGATTGTGGCCACCGCCTTCCGGCGCGCCATCCATGTTGACGAGATGGCCGCTACCCGTTTCGGCGGCGAACGCCATGCCGTCCTGACCCATCCAGCTCACTTTGCATTCCATGCGTTTGCCCCTGCGCAAGTTTTTCGATTCAACAGGCATTGTAGCCCCTGCCTACTGGTATGTCCGGGGGGACAGGGCGCATGCGGATGAGGCGCCCAGCTTGAATGTTGCGACGCGACATCTTACGAACAAGTCCGATTTCCCTCGTGCAATTAGGGGTTTTGCTCTAGTCAATACGCGCCGCCTGTCTGTGGGAAAGCCATAACGCATTGATTTTTATTGATAATTTATTCGTGCGTGCATCGCTTTGTGATTTCACATTACGGTGTTGATTTTCACAATGCAAATCTTCTTGCGTCGCACAAGGTCGATCCGTATAATTCGTTGCATTGGTTGTCGTGCTTCACGACACCTCAGCATGTCTCCTCCACCCTCCTCCAAGAGGTGGATTAAGCCCGAACAAACGCGTTCGGGCTTTTTTTATTTCTCCAGCCGCAGTTTCCTGCGGCACCCGATTCGTTCTCCGCCGATCCCGGTTGTCAGCCTGGAGGGAGCATCCGTTGCGGACGGATCGGCACGTAGATCACGGCGCCCAATGTTGGCGCAACTTCGCGAAACAGCGAGGTGTAGTCGAGGTCGTCGCCGAGCTCGAGCCCATCGAGCCCGACCCGATTGACCCTGTAAGGTGTCAGATGCGAGATGACCGCGCGGCCGTCTGAATTTATTCGCGTCCCAAGCTGGCCGTCTACGCTCGCGTCCGCATAGCCCGGTGCATCGACCACGGCAATGGTCTCGCCGAGCGATTGGCCAGCCACTACGCCGCCGCGATACCCCACCACGCCGCCCGCGAGTGCAAGGTCAGTCTTGTGGTAGCCGCGTCCTTTTTCATAGCCGGCGTCGATACGGCCTGCATCGGCCTGGTAACCCACGCGCGCGCCGTACTGATTGCCCGTGTCGGAGGAACGCTGCTGGCTCAACGAATAGCTGAGCCGGTAGTCGCGCAGGGCGGAGCCCGACAACTGGTTGCCCCATGTGAGCGCACCGTCGTCGTCGCGGTTCAGCGACGCGGCGTAGCGCAGACTGCTTTTTTTCCAGCCGATCGATAGCGGAATGGACAGCGTGGCCATGAGCGCCACATTGCTTTGATTCGCGAAACGATTCCATCCGGCCTGCAAGTCGATATCGAAGCGCTCGCCGTACCAGCTCGCGCCAATTTGCGTCGATAGCCGCGAGGGCGAGTGGCCGGTGTAGCGGTAGGCGCTGAGGGTTGCGTACAAATTGGCCGTATCGCCGAAATTCTGCCGGACATCGAGCCGCAACTGGCTTTGGCGTTTGGCCTCGGCTGGCGCATCCGGGGCATCGTCGCCAAAGAGTTCGCGCCAGAAGGCCCGCTCGGCATTCCGCTGCAACTGGTCTGCAAGCGTGCGGAAACCTTCGCCTGTGAAGCGCCGCCAATCGACGCTGATGCCCGTGCCGCTGCTTGCGAACGTTTTCGCGTAGCGGGCCCGGATGCGATAGCCGCTTGTCGTGGTGCCGCTGGGTTGCGCTGCATTCGAGCGCGCGACATCGAGCGAAGCTGCGCCGGCAGCGCCCAGGCTCCACCCGGCGCCGGCGGCCGTGCTGCGATACCCGCGCGCCTCGACGATGCCGGCGAACGCACTGAGGCCGAGCGGCAACCCGAAACCGAGCGTCGCCTGCATGAACTCGGGTTGTGCATAGCGTTCATAGGTGCTTTCACGCCGGTAGCGGCCCACGTTGAACGCGTACTTGACGTCCCGGTCGTGCAGGAGCAGCGGCATGGAGATGTACGGGATGATCGACACGCGCTCGGTCCCATCCGCTTCCCGGACCGTTACGTTGAGATCGCCGCTACTCGACGGCGGGTGCACGTCATGGAGCGCGAAGGGGCCTGGCGTCACGTTCGCGTGATAGATGAGCACGCCGCGCTGGCGCACGAAGACCTCGGCGTTGCCGAGCGCCATGCCGCGTACCACGGGTGCGTAGCTCGTCAGATAGTCCGGTCGCAGATCGTCTTCGGACGTCAGTTGCACGCCGGTGAACGGCACGCCGTCGAACAGCAGGCTGTCAGTCGTGCCTTCCCCAATCAGCAGCCTTGCGCGCAAAGAGGCGATATCGCGTTGGAGCCATGTGCCGAGGTTTTCCCACTGTGGCGGCCCCACCGTCCCGCGTGAATAGACCTGGCGGGTGCGAAAGCGCCAGGGGCCGAAATTGGCACCCGCATTGATATTGCCGTACAGCGTGGTGGATCGTCCGTTGGCGGGTACGTTGGTGCCTTCGCTGCGCGACGCGCTGAACTGGTAATCGAGCAGGAGCGCCGATACGCCATGGTCAAGGCGTGCAGGCTGCACGGAGCCGCGCGAGTGGCTCAGCAACGACGCGTCGATGCGCACCGTCATTCGCTGCCGGCTCGCGTCGTAACTCAGCCGCACCGTTTCGTCTTCGTCGCCGGGCGTGTCCGGCTGCGCGCTGGCGGGTGCGCGCTGGGGCTGCACGCATTGCATCTCGCCCGCGTTGCCATCCGGCACGAACCGCGCATCTTCTGCGACGCCCCATTCCAGCCAGTCTGAGACCGGCACGCAAAACAGGCCGTCGTCACGCACGGTCAACGAGTAATAGCCGTTCCAGCGACCGTTCACATAGACGCCAGCCTTGATCGGCTCCAACTGCGGCCGCTCTTCATCGTTGGCAGGCGATACAGGCGCATCGGCGTCGTGTTCATTGGGAACGGCGGGCATAAAGCCGGGCCCGGGCGGGGTAGCGTCACGCGCAGCGCTTTCAAGATCGTCGCCCGAAAGATACGGCTCGCCTGCATACCCGGTAAGAGGTGCAAACAGTAGCGCTACGCCGCAGACCGGAAACAGCGATCCTCTAATAGCCACCAACAGCCACCAACGTCGTGCTCGATCAATGAAAAAAGGACAGGGGGCGGCTGCCACCTGTCCCTGTATCAGAGGGGGCGCTTCGACTACGCGCGAAGCGCCGTTATACCCCTTAGCCCTTCAGCGCGGCGAGATCGGCTTGCGCCACGCGCAGCTTGTCCATTTTTTCGCGCAGCTTGTCCTGCTTGTCGGCGAGCTTTTCCTGGGCGCTCTGGATTTTCTTTGCGTCGCCGCGGCTTTGTGCATCGCGCAGCTTGTCGGAGGCTTCTGCCACTTCGGCCTGAGCCTTGCGAACGTCTTCCTGCTTCTGCTGGACATCGCGCTGGGCGCGCTCGATCTGATTCGTGTCCTTGCAGTTCGCCTGCACGTTCGCCAGCGAGCGCTCGAGACCTGCGACCTGGTTGACGTTACCCCATTGCTTGGCGTTCTGGATCTGCGTCTGGATTGCGTTGATGCGGGTTGCGCAATCCTGCGCGCCAGCAAACGTAGCAGTGCTGATGAAGATGAAAGGCAGGGCAGACGCGACGATGATTTTTTTCATGATGAATTTCTTCACTCCGTGAGTTGTGAGCGGCGCTGTGTGCCGCTCGTTGATACTGTGCCCCAGCTCGTCGCAGGCGCGCATCGAATTTATTCGAGAGTTGTCGTGCGAGTTGCCGCGCTTGCCCGCCCCATGCGGCGCGGCTTGCGTTAGCGAGCGGCATGCGGGCGCAAGAGTGCGGTGACGCGCGCGCCTTGCGCCCGAAGTTTTTCCGGGCCGGTATGGCCAGATCTTCTCGCGAGCATTTCGAGTACCAGGCATGCCTGATCGATATCGGCGTCGGCGAGCGTGCAGGCGAGTACGCCGCGCAGGCGGTGTGCGAGATCGGCGACTTCGAGCCATGCGTGCGCGGCGAGGGCGCGCTCCAGCGCCGCGCAGTCGTCTCGCAGGCTGTTCGCCAGCTCCGTTTCGATTCGCGGCGATGCGGGTGCGTCGGGCCAGGCCGCCTGCGCTGGCCGGTCGGTCTGGGTCGCGAACCAGCGCGCGAGGACACGGCCGATCTGCGTAACGTCGAGCGGTTTGACGAGCACCTCGTCCATGCCCACCTGCAGGCAGGCAGCGCGCGCCTCGGGCAGCGCATTTGCGGTGTAGCCGACGATCGGGCAGCGGGTGCTCGAGCGCGCGGCTTCGTCGGCCCGGATGTGGCGTGCAAGCTCGATGCCGGAAACGACGGGCATGTTGCAGTCGGTGAGCACCAGGTCGACGCCGGCCTGCTGCAGGTGCAGGGCTTCTTGCGCGCCGGACGCCTCGATGGGCGTGTAGCCGAGCCAGGCAAGCTGGTCGGCGAGGATGCGCCGGTTGACGGGATGGTCGTCCACGATGAGGATGCGGTGCGATGCTGCGGCAAAGAGCAGTGGCGTTTGCTCTGCTGCGTCGCCCGACACGCTGCGGCAAGGCACCTCGAAGCTCACGCAAGTGCCGTCGCCCGGATTGCTCGCGAGTTCGATGCGCCCGCCCATCAGCGTAATGAGCCGTTTGACGATGCCAAGCCCGAGTCCTGTGCCCATATGGGCGGCCGGCGACGACGCCTGCCTGAACGGCTCGAAGAGCGTCGGCAGGTCGGCGGCGGGAATGCCGCTACCGGTGTCGCGCACGACGATGCGTAAAAGCGGCGAGGCTTCCCGGCTCTCATCTTCGGCCACTGGCCCGGCCGCGACGAGGCTTGCCTGGAGCTCGATTTCGCCGTGCGCGGTGAACTTGAGTGCGTTCGAGAGCAGATTGGAGATCGCCTGGCGCAGTCTTACCGGATCGAACGCGGCCCATTCGGGCACGTCGGCCGCCACGCCGTGCGAGAGGCGCAGTCCCTTGAGCTCGGCAGCGTAGCGAAACAGCGTCACCGTGTCGGCCAGCAGTGCGCGCAGTTGCACGGCGCACGGCGAGAGCGTCAGCTCGCCGGCCTCCGCCTTGCGCAGGTCGAGCAGGTCGCCGACCAGATCGAGCAAGCCGCGCGCCGATGACTCGGCGAGCGCGAGCGCCTGCTCGTCGGCCACGCCCGCCTGGGCACGCCGATGCGCAAGCTCTAGCAGGCCGATCACCGCGCTCATCGGCGTACGGATCTCGTGGCTCATGACCGCGAGAAAGTCGCTCTTGGCCGTGTTCGCGCGTTCTGCCTCGTCGCGCGCTGCGCGCAACTCGCGTTCGAGCTGCTTGCGGCGGCGGATCTGATAGCGCAGCAGGCTGTTCCACGCGAGCGCAAGCCCAAGTGCGCCTAGCGCCCACGGCAGCCAGTGGAACACCTGGCGGCGCAGGTTCTCCCACGTACTGCTTGGATAGTTGATGTTGACGAGCCATTTCGAGGCGATGCTGGCGCGCTCGGCGGGCGTGATGCCAGCCAGCGTTTTGTTCAGGATGCCGAGCAGTTCCGGCGAATGGGCTTCTACGCCGAAGCGTGCCTGATCCGGGCCGCCGAATGCGGTCGCGGCAATCCGCAGCTGATTGGGAAAATACCGCTCGACCGTGTAGCTGGCGTTCGCCATGCTGAGCAGCGCCGCATCGGCGTGGCCTTGCGCAACCTGAACCAGCGCGTCGTTGGGCGTGGACGCGAACACGAGCGCGATGTCGGGGTGGAGCGCGCGCAGCGTGCCGGCCAGCCCGTGACCGCGTGTCAGCGCGAGGCGCTTGCCGCGCAGGGCCTCGAGCCCATCGAGTCCGTCGAACACCGCGAGCGGCGTCGTGCCCGCGCTCGCCGTGCCGCGCCGCTCGACGAGCGCCCAGATCATGGGGGCAATGTCCTCGCTGAAATCCAGAAAGCCGCGCCGCTCGGGGGTGGGCATCAAGGTCGTCACGAGTTGCGTGCGTTGGGCGCGCAGATCGTCCTCGAGCCCGGCGGTCGACGCGCGCGCGGACACTTCGAAGCGCAGCCCGGTGCGCCGGCTGATCAGCTTGAGCAGGTCGGCGTACATGCCGGTGAACTCGCCCGCGGAGTCGATGAAGGTATAGGGAGCTTCGGTCGTGTTGACGCCCACCCGCACCACGGGATGCGCCTCGAGCCAACGTTGTTCGGCGGCGCTCAGCTGTGGCCGGCCAACGATGTCGGGCACCGCGCCCGCCGTCCAGCGGCGCAGGATGCTGCGGCGCATCCATGCCGGAACCGCGTCGATGCCGGCGCCGACGACGCGCCGCAGAGCGGGCCGGTCCGCTGCGATGGCGAGGGCGAGCGTGGTTTCCTCGCTTTCGACACGCACGACGCGCAGGTTCAGGAAGATGCCCTGTTCGACGTAATAGGTGGCGCTGATCAGGTCGCCCACATAGAAGTCGGCCTGGCCGAGCGACACGGCTTCGAGCGCGTCAAAGAGCGTTGCCTTGCCGGTTGCCTCTAGCCGCTGCTTTTGCAGGGCGGCGAGAGGTTCTGGCTCGTTGTCTTTGACGACACCGCGCCCGTCCCATGCGCCGTTGCTTGCGAGCATGGGGCCCGCGCGGCGCACGGTGGCGAGCGGCATGTGCAGGCAGGGCACGGCGTAGGGCGCGTCGGGTTGCACGAAAGGTGCCGAGCCGATCTCGCCCAGCACGTCGATTTCATGCGCGCGCAGTGCGGCGAGCGCGGCGCTGCGATTGGCGAACCAGCGCACCCGCACGGGCCGTTGCAGCGCGTTGCCGAGCAGCGCCAGATAGTCGACCGTGATGCCTTTGACGGTGTCGTTGTCCGAGCGAAACTGGAACGGCGCGTAATCGCCGCCGTACAGGCCCGCGACGAGCGTGCCGTGGCGGGCCAGCCAACCGGTTTCTTGCGCGGACAAATCGACAGGGAAGCGAGCGCGCGTGAGCGGACTCGCGAGAGCAAGCTCGGCAACCGGAGCGGGCTGCGCCGCGAATGCCGTGCCCGCCCAGCTCATGGCGCACAGGCTCAGCACGATCCACAGCCGGAGCAACGGGGCTAGGAGGGCACGCCACCGCGGCGTGGCGCACACGCTATCGGACGATCCCGACGTCGTAGGCATAGCAGATCAGATCGGCGTTATTCGCTATGCCGAGTTTGTGCATGGCGTTCTGCTTGTGCGTGGCGACCGTGCTTTTCGCACGCTGAAGATTGGCGGCGATTTCGTCCAGCGTCTGGCCCTGCGCGAACAGGCGCACCACGTCGAGCTCGCGCTGGCTGAGCGCGGCGAGGTCGTTGCACGCGGGCTTGACCGATTTGAGCGGCTCATAGAGCCAGCCGCGCAGGCTGGGCGAGCGCCAGGGCAGTTTGGCGCCCGCCTCGATGGCGCGCAGCGCCCGCAGCACTTCGTGGCGCTCGTCGTTCTTGCTGACGATCCCATGTACGCCCAGTTGCGCGAGCTGCCCGCACAGCGCGGGGTTCGACAACATCGTGAAGACCACCAGCCGAAGCGGCGCGAACTGCCGCAATACGCGCTCGATCAGGGCAAGCCCGTCGCCGCCTGGCGCGCCCTGCGTCATCGAGTAGTCGGTCACGACGTATTCGCACGGACAGGTGCGCAAGGCGTCCAGCAGCTGTTCGCCGGTGCGTACCTTGAAGGCGATCTCGAATTCGCCCGTTTCGAGCAGCGCCGCTTCCAGCGCATCCATGATGATGGGGTGATCGTCGGCCAAACCGATCCTGCGCATGATCATTCCCTGAAATGGATCGTAGACGCGTCACTCTACCCAAATCGGGCGCCGCATCTGTCTAAATAGGGGTGATATGCGTCAAATAGATGGGAGAACGGGGTGGGATGCGCGCAAAAAGCGTACAAATCGCCGCACGATGGCGGCCGGCACTTGCGCGCGGCACCAAAAACTTGGCTCGGCCCGATTTTTTCCTTTATAATCGTGGGTTTCCCGCATCCATGCCCGCGGGGGAAGAACAGGGAGAGCCTGCGCCGGCGCCAACGAGCGTCACCATACAAGCAGGACAGAATCAGGGCACAGCATTTTTTTTGGATCGATCATGAAGACTTTTTCCGCCAAGGCACATGAAGTGCAGCGCGAATGGTACGTGATTGACGCGACGGATAAGGTTCTCGGCCGTGTCGCCAGCGAAGTGGCACGCCGTCTTCGCGGCAAGCACAAGCCTGAGTTCACCCCGCACGTCGACACTGGTGATTTCATCATCATCATCAACGCCGGCAAGCTGAAGGTCACGGGCAACAAGACCACCGACAAGAAGTACTACCGTCACTCGGGCTACCCGGGCGGTATCTACGAAACGACGTTCGGCAAGATGCAAGAACGCTTCCCGGGCCGCGCGCTCGAGAAAGCCGTGAAGGGCATGCTGCCGAAGGGCCCGCTCGGTTACGCGATGATCAAGAAGCTCAAGGTCTACGCAGACGCAACGCATCCGCACTCGGCGCAACAGCCGAAGGCGCTCGAGATCTAAGGGGAGCCCACATGATCGGTAACTGGAATTACGGTACGGGCCGCCGCAAGAGCGCAGTCGCTCGTGTCTTCATCAAGTCGGGCAAGGGCGACATCATCGTCAATGGCAAGCCTATCGCTGACTACTTCTCGCGCGAAACGTCGCTGATGATCGTGCGTCAACCGCTGGAACTCACGAACCACGGCACGACGTTCGACATCAAGGTGAACGTGACGGGCGGCGGCGAAACCGGCCAGGCCGGCGCAGTTCGCCACGGCATCACGCGCGCGCTGATGGACTACGACGCGACGCTCAAGCCGGCACTGTCGCAAGCTGGCTTCGTCACCCGTGACGCACGTGAAGTGGAACGTAAGAAGGTCGGTTTCCACAAGGCACGTCGCCGCAAGCAGTTCTCGAAGCGTTAATACGCTTTGGATTGCACCCTTTCCTTCGCGGAATCGGGCGCAATGCAACTGCAAAAGCCGTCCGCGCTCATTGCGCCGGGCGGCTTTTTCGTTTGGTTTCTGGTTTGTTCGGCAACGATGCCCGAAATGTGTAGCACCAGCCGCAAGAAAGTGGCGAGAAACCCTTGATTTTCTGGGCTTAAGCACGATCTGCGGAAGAGCCCTACAATAGCGGCTAGAAGCTTTTTTGGAGAGTTCGAATGAGCGCTGTCACTGAGACCCCCGTGACTGAAATGCCCGGTCCCTTCGTCTTTACCGACGCAGCGGCTGACAAGGTCAAGCAACTGATCGACGAGGAAGGCAATCCGGAGCTGAAGCTGCGTGTGTTCGTGCAGGGCGGCGGCTGTTCGGGCTTCCAGTACGGATTCACGTTCGACGAGACCGTCAACGAAGACGACACCGTGATGAACAAAAACGGCGTCCAACTGCTGATCGACTCGATGAGCTATCAGTACCTCGTCGGCGCCGAGATCGACTACAAGGACGATCTGAATGGCGCGCAGTTCGTCATCAAGAACCCGAATGCCTCGACCACCTGTGGTTGCGGTTCGTCGTTCTCGGTTTGAGCGGACACGCCAGGCATTGAAAAACGGGGCATCACGCCCCGTTTTTCTTTTCCAGGCTCACGTTCTTTATCGCGCGTTTTTTATCGCGGATAGATCGCGCCCAGCACGCGCTCTCCCGCCGCGCCCGTCACGGTCGGCAGATTGCCCGGCTCGCGCGCGACGCAGCGCATCGCAAGCCACGCGAAGGCTAGCGGCTCCACCTGCTGGGGCGGCACGCCCAGCGCGTCGGTGGTCGTGACCGGCACGCCCGCCACGCCGCCCGTCTCCAGCGCTTTTTGCAGCGCGCCCATCAACGCACGGTTGCGTGCGCCACCGCCACAGACATAAACCGCGCGGCAGTCTCCCGCATGACGCTCGATTTCGCGTGCGACGCTCACCGCGGTGAGCGCGACGAGCGTGGCCTGCACGTCGGCGGGCGCGAGCGATTCGAAGCCCTTGAGCTTTGCGTCGAGCCACGCGGCGTTGAAGAGATCGCGGCCCGTGCTCTTGGGCGGCTGTTGCTCGAAGAACGGCTCGTCGAGCAGCAGGTTCAGGAGCGGCTGGTGCAGATTGCCACTCGCCGCGAACTGGCCGTTCTCGTCGTAGGGCTTGCCCAGATGCCGCTCGGCCCACAGATCGAGCAGCGCGTTGGCCGGGCCGCAGTCGAAGCCGCGCACCGCGCCCGTCGCCGCGAGGATCGTGATGTTGCTGATGCCGCCGAGATTGCAGACGACGCGGGTTTCCTCATGCGAGCCGAATAGCGTCGCGTGAAACGCCGGCACGAGCGGCGCGCCCTGGCCGCCCGAGGCGACGTCGCGGCTGCGGAAGTCGGCGATCACGTCGATGTGCGCAAGCTCCGCGAGCAGCGCGGGGTTCTGGATCTGCACCGTGAAGCCTTTCTCGGGCCGATGACGGATGGTCTGGCCGTGGGCGCCGATGGCGCGCACCTCGCTGGCGGAGACATTGCCGGCGCGCAGCAACTCGTGGCAGCAGACCGCATAGCGCGCCGTGAGCGCATTGCCTGCGAGCGACGCGCGCTCGATCTCGTTTTCGCCGGGCTGCTGGAGCGAAAAGAGCGCCTCGCGCAGGCTCTGCGCGAAGCCCACGAAGGCCTCGGCCAGCACTACGGGCCGCTTGCCGTGCTCGAAGCGCACAGCGATGCCGTCCACGCCGTCCATGCTGGTGCCTGACATCAGACCGAAATACACACCGTCGGCCGGATGTGCGCTGTCTTTACGTGCGTCGCGTGGCGCCACGTTTGTGCTCCTTTCGTGAGTGCGAAGAAGGGATTCTGACGGTGATTATCGGGGCAATGGCCATTCAGCGTAAGCCGATCGGATGAATTGAGCCGAACGCGCCTGGCATGTGACCCTATGGACCTGTCTGGCTCGTGTGGGCACGGGCGGAACCTCGATTCGATCAAGCTTCGTGCTCGAGCACGTTGATTGTGCCAATCGCGGATTGTATAGTGAGCCTATACGCTATACAGATCGTCCGGCGCCCACGAACCGAGCTATCCATGTTCGTTTCGCTTTGTCAGGGGCACCATGATCAAGTCGTGGAAACACAAAGGGCTCAAAGCGTTCTTTTTCGACGGTACGCAAGCGGGCGTGCGGCCCGACCACGCACCTCGGCTGCGTCGCCAGCTCGCGCGGCTGGACGAGGCCGAGTCCGCGCGGGACATGAACGTGCCGGGATGGCGCTGCCATGCGCTGGCGGGTTCGCTCGAGGGCCATCACGCGGTATGCGTGAACGGCAGCTGGCGGTTGACCTTCGCGTTCGAGGGCAGCCATGCGGTGCTCGTCGATTACCGCGATTACCACTGAGGCACATTGAAGATGAACGAGATCATCCGCATGCATAACCCGCCGCACCCGGGCGAGACGCTTCGCGAGGACATCCTTCCGGCGCTCGGGCTGAGCGTGACCGAGGCCGCGGCGCAGCTCGGCGTCACGCGTGTGGCGCTCTCGCGCGTGCTCAACGCTCGCGCGGGTATTTCGCAGGAAATGGCGCTGCGGCTCGAAGCGTGGCTCGGCGAGGAGCACGGCGGCCGCGCCGATCTCTGGCTCGCGCAGCAGGCTGCCTACGACCTTTGGCAGGCGCGCTCGAAGGGCGCGCCGCGCGTCGAGCGAGCGGTCGCTCGCTCGTGAGCGGCGCGGCTGCGTCGTGACCCAGCTCGTGCTTGCCCGCGCCGCCTCATGTGGACCCGCGCCGCACGAGCCGTGTTCACGCGCAAACTTCGGCCTCGCGAGTCGAATCACGTAAAATCGCGGTCTAGACCCAACGAGACGATCGAAGCATGAGCACCGAGTCCACTCCCAACAGCGGCGCCAAAGACGCCTTTCCGGTCACCGACGAAGTCCGTCACGCGCTTGCCGTCACGAAGCGCGGCGTCGACGAACTGCTGATCGAAGAAGAATTCCAGCAAAAGCTTGCGAAGAGCGCCGCCACTGGCAAGCCGCTGCGCATCAAGCTCGGGCTCGATCCGACCGCGCCCGACATCCACATCGGCCACACGGTCGTGCTCAACAAGATGCGCCAGCTTCAGGATCTCGGCCACAACGTGATCTTCCTGATCGGCGACTTCACCTCGCTGATCGGCGACCCGTCGGGCCGCAACGCCACGCGCCCGCCGCTCACGCGCGAGCAGATCGAGTCGAACGCGAAAACGTATTTCGAGCAGGCCGCGCTCGTGCTCGACCGCGAGAAGACCGAGATCCGCTACAACAGCGAATGGTCGATGCCGCTCGGCGCCGACGGCATGATCAAGCTCGCGTCGCGCTACACGGTCGCGCGCATTCTCGAGCGCGAGGACTTCACCAAGCGCTTCCAGGGCGGCGTGCCGATCTCGATTCACGAATTCCTCTACCCGCTGATGCAGGGCTACGACTCGGTCGCGCTCAATGCCGACCTCGAGCTCGGCGGCACGGACCAGAAGTTCAACCTGCTCGTGGGCCGCGAGCTGCAGAAGCAGTACGGGCAGGAACAGCAGTGCATTCTCACGATGCCGCTGCTCGAAGGACTCGACGGCGTCGAGAAGATGTCGAAGTCGAAGAACAACTACGTCGGCATCAGCGAGAAGCCCAACGACATGTTCGGCAAGCTCATGAGCATCTCCGACGTGCTGATGTGGCGTTACTTCGAACTGCTCTCGTTCCGTCCGATGGCGGAAATCGAAGGCTTCAAGCGCGAAATCGAGGCGGGCCGCAACCCGCGCGATTTCAAGGTGCTGCTCGCGCAGGAGATCGTCGCGCGCTTCCACTCGCAGGCCGACGCCGGGCGCGCGCTCGAAGACTTCAACCACCGTGCGAAGGGCGGCGTGCCCGACGACATCCCGTCGGTCACGCTCGCGGGCGCGCCGCTCGCCATCGGCCAGCTGCTCAAGCAGGCGGGGCTCGTGCCCTCCACGAGCGAGGCGCTGCGCAATATCGAGCAGGGTGGCGTGAAGATCGACGGTGCGACCGTGTCCGACAAGGGACTGAAGGTCGAGCCGGGTGAGTTCATCGTGCAGGTCGGCAAGCGGCGCTTTGCGCGCGTGACGCTCACCGCGTGATGACGGTTCGTGTTTTTGCCTGCATGGGCGCGATGCGCGTGTGCGCGCTGAAGGAGCGCACGCGATGATCGCGCTGATTCAACGCGTGCGCCGCGCGGAAGTGCGCGTCGCTGATGGCCAAACTGAGCGCGTGACCGGCGCGATTGGCCAGGGCCTGCTCGCGCTCGTCTGCGCGGAGCGCGGCGACACCGAAGCGAATGCCGACAAGCTGCTCGCGAAGCTGCTGGGCTACCGCGTGTTCAGCGACGCAGCAGGCAAGATGAACCTGCCGGTGCAGAACATCGACGGCAACGGCGCGGCCGGCGGCCTGCTGCTGGTCTCGCAGTTCACGCTCGCCGCCGATACCAACAGCGGCCTGCGTCCGAGCTTTACACCTGCGGCGCCGCCCGACGAGGGACGGCGTCTGTTCGACTACTTCGTCGCCGCCGCGCGAGAAAAGCACCCGATGGTCGAGACCGGCGAGTTCGGCGCTGATATGCAGGTCTCGCTCGTGAACGACGGCCCCGTCACGTTCTGGCTGCAGGTGCGCAATTAATCCATGACTACGCAGATTCTCTTCATCCGCCACGGCGAAACGGCCTGGAACCGCATCAAGCGCATTCAGGGGCACATCGATATTCCGCTTGCGGAGAGCGGCGTCGAGCAGGCTCAATTGCTCGGCGCGCGTTTTGCCCATGAGGCGCGCGAGGTCCATGAGGTGCATGAGGCGCATGTGGCACGTAAAGGCGCACGCCTCGACGCGATTTGGTCGAGCGACCTGATGCGCGCGCAACAAACCGCGCAGCCCATTGCTGCTGCGCTCGGGTTGCCGCTTCAGCTCACCGAAGGCCTGCGCGAGCGTAACTACGGCGCCTTCCAGGGCCACGACAGCGACCAGATCGCCGAACGCTTTCCCGACGAATACGCGCACTGGCAAACGCGCGACCCCGGTTTCGCGCCGCCCGAGGGCGAGTCGCAGCGCGCGTTCTACCACCGCGTGCTGCACGCGCTGGAGCCAATCCTCGTGAAGCATCCCGAAGGGCGCATCGCCTGCGTTGCACATGGTGGCGTGCTCGATTGCATCTATCGTTTCGCGAACGGGCTCGCGCTCGACGCGCCGCGTGCCTGGCCGCTTTTCAACACGAGCGTGAACGTCGTCGACTTCGAGCGCGACGGGCCGGTGACGCAAGCGCGGGTGGTCGCGTGGGGCGACGTCACGCATCTGCCGAGCGTAAGCGCCGACGACAGCTTCAAGCGCACGCCCGAAGCGAGCCGTTAAACGCTGGGCAGTAAAAGTGCCGTTCGCCGCACGAGCAGCGCTTTTACCGCCTACAGCGTTCGGCCCAGGCGTCAAGTCTCTTACCCGCGACTTTCAACTGCTTTCCAAAGGCCAACCGTAAAACGGGTGCGCCTGATACCATTTATCAGACCTTTGCGCTTTGCCACGCTGGTGGGGTGACGGTGCGTATCTTGCAGCGATTCTCAACCATCCTTGCGAGCGCCGGCCGCGCGTTGAAGAGGGACGCGCGCGCACCACGTGCAGGCGGTGTCGGCGAAGCCGGGGTCATGAAAATCGAAAGGCAGTTTCCAGAAAGAACAAGTCGCAGGAGATTCTCAATGACGTTCAAGCTTCACAAGCTGTTGCCGGTGAGCGCCGCTGTCGTGGCGTTCGCTGCACTGTCGGCCAACGCTGGCGCGGACCAGGTCGTGAAGATCGGTCACGTGGGCCCGCTCACGGGTGGCTCGGCACACCTCGGCAAGGACAACGAAAACGGCGCGCGTCTCGCGATCGAAGAGATCAACGCGAAGGGCCTCACGATCGGCGGCCAGAAGGTCACGCTCGCGCTCGACGGCCAGGACGACGCGGCCGACCCGCGCCAGGCCACCCAGGTGGCGCAGAAGCTCGTCGACGACAAGGTCGTGGCCGTGATCGGCCACCTGAACTCGGGCGCGTCGATTCCGGCTTCGAAGATCTATAGCGACGCGGGCATCGTGCAGATCTCGCCCTCGTCGACGAACCCGGCCTATACGCAGCAAGGCTTCAAGACGACCTATCGCGTGGTCGCGACCGATGCGCAGCAAGGCCCCGCGCTCGCCGACTACGCCGCGAAAAGCCTGAACGTGAAGACCGTTGCCGTGGTCGACGATTCGACCGCCTATGGCCAGGGCCTCGCGAACGAGTTCGAGAAGACCGCGAAGTCGCTCGGCATGAAGGTCGTTTCGCACGATGCGACCAACGACAAGGCCGTCGATTTCCGCGCGATCCTCACGAAGATCAAGGGCGAGAACCCGGACGCGATCATGTACGGCGGCATGGACGCCACCGGCGGCCCGTTCGCCAAGCAGGCGCGGCAGCTCGGCCTGCGCGCGAAGGTGCTGGCGGGCGACGGCGTGTGCACGGAAAGCCTCGCGCAGCTCGCGGGCACGGCGGCCGACAACATCGTCTGCTCGCAGGCCGGCATGGCGCTCGAGCGCATGGAAGGCGGCGCGGCGTTCTCGGCGAAGTACCAGAAGCGCTTTGGCCATCCGGTCGAATACGATGCGCCGTTCACCTACGACGCGGTGTACATCGTCGTCGACGCCATGAAGCGCGCGAGCTCGACTGACGCTGCGAAGGTCCTCGCGCAGATCCCGGGCACCGATTACAAAGGCGTGATCGGCGAAACGGTGTTCGATTCGAAGGGCGATCTGAAGCATGGCGTGATCTCGCTCTACGCCTACAAGGCGGGCAAGAAGACGCTGCTCGACGTGGTGAAGATGTAAGAAGCGCCCGGTCTCGCACCGGTCGACGTTTCCTGCCAAACGAAAACGGCCAGCCTGCTCAAGCAGTCTGGCCGTTTTTCGTTGCGCGCGGGACGAGGAGGGTGTTCAGCGCGCCGCAGGGGCGGCCGCACGCCGGCGCGCGCGCTTCGAGACGCCGTTGACGAGCGCCCAGCGCAACACGGGCGCGACCGCGCGCATGCCCGGCTGCACCATCGCGCGGCGTGCCAGGGCGAAGCGGTCGAAGCCGAGCATCTGCTGGGCGAACGGCGGCAGGAGATTGATGCCCGCATGGCGCATCAGCGCGCCGGCGGGGCGCATTGCCGGACGCGGCACGGGCGCTTCCATCAGCACGCGCACGACTTCGCGCGTACGCTCGCTCGCTACGAGCTCGGGCTGCATCGCTTCCAGATACGCGGTGACTTCGGCGCGCGAGCGGGGTACTTCGGTTGCGCCCAGCAACTGCGCGATAAGCGCGACCTCGGCGTAGTACTGGTCTTGCGTTTCGCCGGGCAGTGCGGGATTCACGTAGCGCAGATACGCGGCGAGAAAGCTCGACACCTCGGCCACGTGCACCCAGGTGAGCAACGCGGGATCGCTCGCGCGATAGGGGCGGCCATCGGGGCCGGTGCCCGTCACCGCGAGGTGGATCGTCTTCACGCGCTCGATGAGTGCGAGCGCGTCTGCGCGGCAGCCGTAGGTGGTGCCGGCAATGAAGGTCGCGGTGCGGCGCAGGCGGCCGAGAATGTCGGCGCGAAACGTCGAGTGGTCCCACACGCCCGCGAGCGCGAGCGGGTGCAAGGCTTGCAGCAGCAGCGCGCTGATGCCACCCGCCATCATCCCGGCGAAATCGGCATGCACTTTCCAGCAGACGGTGTCAGGGCCGAAGAGGCCGGGGTCGCCGGGCGGCGACGAGTAGTCGAGCTTCGGGCCGCTGCCCGTGGTGAGATGCGTGACGTTTTCGGCGAGCGTCATGCGCAGGCGCCGCGCGAGCTGGCCAACGAGGCCAGTCGGCTCGGGAGCGTTGGGAGGCAGGCCGGCGTGATCGGACATCGTGCTTTCGCTCGTGCTGCGTGGCGCCCTGCCGCGCCTTACGACGCGTCCGGGGTCCAGTCGCCGCCGGTCGATGCGTCGTCGGGCACGGTGAGGCCGAAGTGGCGGTAGGTGAGCTGCGTGGCCACGCGTCCGCGTGGCGTGCGCTGCAGGAAGCCTTGCTGGATCAGGTAGGGCTCCAGCACGTCCTCGATCGTGTCGCGCTCTTCGCCGATGGCCGCTGCGAGGTTGTCCACGCCCACCGGGCCGCCGTCGAACTTGTGCAGGATCGCTTCGAGCAGCTTGCGGTCCATCAGGTCGAAGCCCACCGGATCGACGTCCAGCATCTTGAGCGCGGCGTCGGCGACTTGCGCGGTGATTGCGCCGTCGGCCTTCACCTCGGCGTAATCGCGCACGCGGCGCAGCAGGCGATTGGCGATACGCGGCGTGCCGCGCGAGCGGCGCGCGATTTCGAGCGCGCCGTTGGGATGGATCTGCGCGCCGAGCAGCGCGGCCGAGCGCTGCACGATGCGCGAGAGCTCGCTCGCGTTGTAGAACTCGAGCCGCGAGACGATGCCGAAGCGGTCGCGCAGCGGATTCGTGAGCATGCCCGCGCGCGTGGTCGCGCCCACGAGCGTGAACGGCTGCAGGTCGAGCTTCACGCTGCGCGCGGCCGGCCCTTCGCCGATCATGATGTCGATCTGATAGTCCTCGAGCGCCGGATACAGAATTTCCTCGACGACCGGCGAGAGCCGGTGAATTTCGTCGATGAAGAGCACGTCGTTCGCTTCGAGGTTGGTGAGCAGCGCCGCAAGGTCGCCCGCGCGTTCGAGCACGGGGCCCGAGGTCTGCCGCAGATTGACCCCCATTTCGCGCGCGATGATGTGCGCGAGGGTGGTCTTGCCGAGGCCGGGCGGCCCGAACAGCAGGACGTGGTCGAGCGGTTCCGAGCGGCGCTTGGCGGCCTCGATGAAGATTTCGAGCTGCCCGCGCACCTTTTCCTGGCCGACGTATTCGTCGAGCTGGCGCGGGCGCAAGGCGCGCTCGAACGCCTCCTCTTTGGACGAGGCCGGCGTGGCGGCGATCACGCGGTTTTCGCCCGCACGGTCTGCGGCGAGTTTGTCGGTTTCGATCATGCAGCGATTGTACCGCGCGCCATCGGCCCGGGCGGCGGCGCCGTCAAGCCTTCGACAGCACCTTCAGCGCGAGCTTGATGCCTTCGGAGACGCCCGTGCCGGCTGGCACGCTCTTGATGGCGGCGAGCGCTTCCTTCTCCGAATAGCCGAGCGCGAGCAGCGCGTTGAGGATGTCGTTCGCGTGATCCGAGGGCGATGCCGCCGCGGCCATCGCGCCCAGGTCGGCGCCGAGCTTGCCCTTGAGTTCGAGCAGCAGGCGCTCGGCGGTTTTCTTGCCGATGCCGGGCACCCGCGTTAGACGCGCAGAATCCTGCAGCGTCACGGCCTGCGAGAGATCGTGCACGCTCATGCCCGAGAGCACGGCCAGCGCCATGCGCGCGCCGATGCCGGTGATCTTGAGCAGCTCGCGAAACGTCGCGCGTTCCTGCGCCGTGCCGAAGCCGTAGAGCAGATGCGCGTCCTCTCGCACGATCATCTGCGTGAGCAGCACGATCTTTTCGCCGGCCCCGGGCAGGTTGTAGAACGTGCTCATCGGCACGTCGACTTCGTAGCCGACGCCGTTGCAGTCGATGAGCAGGTGCGGCGGGTTCTTTTCCAGCAATACGCCGGCAATGCGACCGATCATGGCGGATTCAGTGATGAGGGAAAGGGCAGAGTGTAGCGGAGCGCGCCGCGCCGCGGCGTGCTTTCCGGGCACGTTGGCCTTCTGGCCAGGGGTGTCGTCGTGAAACCCGTTGCGCAGCCAGGTGCGCCGCAAACCGTGCTGCTAACCGTGCGTTTAACCAATCAGGCGTCCGCGCCGCACGCGCAAGCCCTTCTTCGCGAGCGCGGGTGCGATGCCGCCGAGCGTGGCGAGCGCGTCGCCGCTGTGCGCGTGGCAGATCGCCATGCCGAGCGCGTCGGCGGCGTCGGTGCCGGGCGTGCCCGTGAGCGAGAGCAGGCGCAC
This sequence comes from Paraburkholderia silviterrae, assembly GCF_004353915.1. GTDB lineage: Bacteria > Pseudomonadota > Gammaproteobacteria > Burkholderiales > Burkholderiaceae > Paraburkholderia > Paraburkholderia silviterrae. Next base: position 217,096 of record NZ_SMRP01000008.1, read on the forward strand.
GACCATCTGCTGCATCTGCTCCTTGGTCGCGCGGCCATAGCCCACCACGGCCTGCTTCAGTTGCAGCGCGGTGTACTCGGCCACCGGCACGCCGCCCGAAACGAGCCCGCAGATGGCTGCGCCGCGTGCCTGGCCGAGCAGCAGCGTCGACTGCGGATTGACGTTGACGAAGACTTTTTCGATCGCGGACTGGTCGGGCGCGTGCTGGCGGATCAGCGTGGAGACGCCTTCGAAGATGGTGCCGAGGCGCGTGGGCAGATCGGCGTCGGCGGTGCGGATGACGCCGCTTGCGACATACGTGAGCTGATGGCCGTGACGCTCGATCACGCCAAAGCCGGTCACGCGCAAGCCGGGGTCGATGCCGAGAATTCTCATGAATTGCGGGAAAAACGAATGTGCTTGCGATGGTACAACGAACGACACAGGGCCTGCGAGCGCTGACTCGCCATGCGCATGGCGCACACGGCAAACAAAAAGCCCGCAGAACGCGTGTCCGGCGGGCTTTGCAGCGAGGCGGCGCAGCGTGCAGCGCGCACGCCGCACGCGAGGATCAGTGACGGAAGTGGCGGATGCCCGTCATCACCATGGCGATGTTGTGCTCGTCGGCGGCGGCGATCACTTCGTCGTCACGCATCGAGCCGCCCGGCTGGATCACGCAGGTCGCGCCCGCGTTGACCACGACGTCGAGGCCGTCACGGAACGGGAAGAACGCATCCGAGGCGACTGCCGTGCCCGCGAGCTTCAGGCCCGCGTTCTCTGCCTTGATGCTGGCGATGCGCGCCGAGTCCACGCGGCTCATCTGGCCCGCGCCCACGCCCATCGTCATGCCGTTGGCGCAGAACACGATGGCATTGGACTTCACGAACTTCGCGACGCGCCATGCGAACAGCAGGTCGTCCATTTCCTTGGGCGTCGGGTGGCGCTTCGTGACCACGCGCAGCTCGTGCGGCTGCACGTTCTTCGCGTCGAGCGACTGCACCAGCAGGCCGCCGCCCACGCGCTTCAGATCGAACGCGTTATGGCCTTCGCCCAGCGCGATTTCGAGCAGACGCACGTTTTGCTTCGCCGCGAACACGGCCTTGGCGGCGTCCGAGAACGACGGGGCGATCAGCACTTCGACGAACTGCTTCGCCACGGCTTGTGCCGCCGCTTCGTCCACTTCGCGGTTGAACGCGATGATGCCGCCGAACGCCGAGGTCGGATCGGTCTGAAACGCCTTCGAGTACGCTTCGTGCGCGTTCGCGCCGATCGCCACGCCGCACGGATTCGCGTGCTTGATGATCACGCAGGCCGGCGCGTCGAAGGTCTTCACGCATTCCCATGCCGCGTCCGAGTCGGCGATGTTGTTGTACGAGAGCTCCTTGCCCTGGATCTGCTTGTAGTTGGCGAGCGCGCCGGCGGGCGTTTGCAGGTCGCGGTAGAACGCGGCGCTCTGGTGCGGGTTCTCGCCGTAGCGCAGGTCCTGGACCTTGTCGAACGCGAGGTTCAGCACGGCCGGGTAAGTGTTGCGCGCCTTGTGATCGAGCTCTTCAGTGAGGCTCGTGAGGTAGTTCGTGATCGCGCCGTCGTACTGCGCCGTGTGCGAGAACACCTTGGTCGCGAGGCGAAAGTTGGTGGCGTAGCTCACGGTGTTGCCGCTCGCGCGCATCTCTTCGAGCACCTTTGCGTAGTCGGCCGGATCGACCACGACGGTCACGTCGCGATGGTTCTTCGCCGCCGAGCGCAGCATGGTCGGGCCGCCGATGTCGATGTTCTCGATCGCGTCTTCCAGCGTGCACTCGTCCTTCGACACCGTCTGGACGAACGGGTAGAGGTTCACGACCAGCAGGTCGATCGTCGGGATGTCGTGCTTTTCGAGCGCGGCCATGTGCTCGGGCAGGTCGCGGCGCGCGAGGATGCCGCCGTGGACCTTCGGGTGCAGCGTCTTCACGCGCCCATCGAGCATTTCCGGGAAGCCGGTGTAGTCGGCCACTTCGGTGACGGGAAGGCCCGCGTCCGCGAGCAGTTTCGCGGTGCCGCCGGTCGACAGGATCTTGACGCCGAGGTCCGACAGCGATTTCGCGAAATCGACGATACCGGCCTTGTCGGAAACGGAGATGAGCGCTTGCTTGATCATGATGGGGGAGAAGTTGCCGAGGGATCGAGGAGTCCGCGCCAGAAGCCCAGTGCCAGTAAGGTGCGAAGAGCGGCGACGGCCGTTACAGCAGGCCGTGCTGCTGAAGCTTCTTGCGCAGCGTGTTGCGGTTGATGCCGAGATACTCGGCGGCCAGCGACTGATTGCCGCCTGCCTGCTCGAGCACCACCTCGAGCATCGGTTTTTCGACGCACGCCATCACCATTTCGTAGACGTCGTGCGGATTGCTGCCATCGAGATCCTGGAAGTAGATGCCCAGACTCTCGCGGACGGATTGTTCGATGTTGTGCTTGCTCATGCTGCCAGTCGATCGGTGGGTTCGCGCTCGCCGTCTGCGCCGTTTTCGTCGTCGACATAGACGAGGCGCTCGGAAACGGCCTTTTGCTCGTCGAAGAACTGGTTGACGGCGGCGAGCTGTTCGCGTGTGGTGTCCAGCGTGTTCATGCGATGCCGGAACGCATTGGCGCCACAAAGGCCGCGAGTGTACCAGCCGATATGCTTGCGCGCAGTACGCACGCCCGTAAACTCGCCATAAAACGCGTAGTGGTCCTCCAGATGCTCGTTCATGATCGTCTGGATTTCATCGACGCGCGGGGGCGGCAGCAGCTCGCCCGTGGCGAGGAAATGCTCGATTTCACGAAAGAGCCACGGCCGGCCCTGCGCCGCGCGGCCGATCATGATGGCGTCGGCGCCCGTCACGGCGAGCACTTCGCGCGCCTTCTGCGGCTTCGTGATGTCGCCGTTGGCGACCACTGGAATGCGCGCGGCGGCTTTGACCGCTGCAATCGTTTCGTACTCCGCTTCCCCGTGATAGAGGTCGGCGCGCGTGCGCCCGTGCACTGTCAGCATCGAAATGCCGCTGTCTTCGGCGATGCGCGCGACGCTGAGCGCGTTGCGGTTCTCGCGGTCCCAGCCCGTGCGGATCTTGAGCGTGACGGGCACGGCATCGGGGCCGATGCCCACGGCGTCCACCACGGCCTTCACGATGCGCGCGACGAGCGGTTCGTTTTGCAGGAGCGCGGAGCCGGCCGCCACGTTGCAGACCTTCTTGGCCGGACAACCCATGTTGATGTCGATGATCTGCGCGCCGTTGGCGACGTTATAGCGCGCCGCTTCGGCCATCATCTCGGGGTCGGCGCCGGCGATCTGCACGGCGATGGGCTCGACCTCGCCCGCGTGGTTGGCGCGGCGCATGGTCTTTTCGCTCTTCCAGAGCTGCGCATTGGACGCGACCATCTCCGAGACCGCGTAGCCGGCGCCCAGGCGCTTGCACAGCTGGCGGAACGGCCGGTCCGTGACGCCCGCCATAGGGGCGACGAACAGGTTGTTACGCAGGGTGTGGCGGCCGATTGTGAACATGATGCGCGGACGAAAGCAGCGCCGCGCCCGGCTGGCTTCGACGGGTGTCGAAGGCGTTGGCGCGGCTGCGGCTCGAAATGGGGAAACGCATATTTTAGCGTTAACGAGATGTGGGGTCTCGGCTTGCGGACCCTGGTGTTGTTGTGGGCAAGGCTTCGGAAGCGCAGGTGGTCTCTACAAAAACCCTGACCCTTATATTTGTTGGGTGGCTTGGGGCGCTGTCCCGGGCGCAGGCTCGCAGGCGAACTTTACCTAGGCATGAGCTTGCCAGTCCTCAACGCGCAACCCGTCCACGCGTGCAAACTCGCGCACATTGTGTGTGACGAGCGTCAGTCGACGGGCACGCGCTTGCCCCGCTATCAGCGCATCGTAGGGGCCGATTGGCGTGCCAGCGGCTGCCAGTCGGGCGCGGATCTCGCCAGCGTGTTGGGCGTCTTCCGCATCGAATGCAACGACCTCAAACTGCAGCGCTTCGACGCGTGCCAGATTTTGCGTCGAACGCTGGCTCTTGTAGGCGCCGTAATACAGTTCGTGAGCCACGATTGAGGGCAATCCAAAGTCGACCGGCAAGTACGCACGCAACTGCGCCAGCATCGATGTTTCGCCCTTGAGCATGGCGATCACGGCGTTCGTGTCCAGCAGGAATTTCATTCGAACAGATCCAGACCGGGCCGCAGTTGCTCGGCGGGTTGCGTGGTGGCCGCACTTTCGAAGTCGGTGTCGACCGGTCCGATCAGCTGGGTTAGCCAGGCCCAGTCTTGCGGAACAGGCTCGAGAATCACGGCGGTGCCGTGTCGGCGAATCCGGACCTCTTCTGCATCGAAGCGGAATTCCTTCGGTAGCCGGACGGCTTGCGACCCGCCATGCTTGAAGATCTTGGCGATATCCATGTACGCCTCCCTGTGAATATCTACAAATCGTAGATATTTTACCGCATGTATCGAAGCGCGCGGCTACGGCTCGAAGATCGGATTTGAAACCGACCCGATCAGCTCCGCTGCCCGAACATCATCTGCCGCGCTAGCGCCGCTTTCACCGGCGGCGCGAATTCCAGCGCCGTGAGCGCAAGCCCGCGCAGCGTCGCGAGCGGCGCGAAATCGATGGTGAACAGGCGCGCGAGAGTATCCGTCGCCCCAATCGTCATGCGGCGGTCGAAGGCGCGGCGGCCCGCGAAGTCGGCGAGCGCGAGCGGCGTGGCGCCGTGCTGCGCGAGGGCGTCGACGAGCGCATGAGCGTCGCGCAAGCCGAGATTCAGCCCTTGGCCCGCAACCGGATGCAGCGTCTGCGCGGCGTTGCCCACTGCCGCGATGCGGTTGTGGCCCGAGACCAGCGTGTCGAGCGCGTTCAGGCCGAGCGGAAATGCCGCGCGGCCGTGAATTTGCGTAAAGCGGCCCATCCGGGCGCCGAAGGCGGTGCCGAGCTCGGCGAGGAAATCGGCGTCGGAAAGCTGGGCGCGGCGCTCGGCCTCGACCGGTGCCGAGCACCATACGAGTGCGTAGTCCGCGCCGCGCACGCCACCCATCGGCAAAAGCGCGATCGGGCCTTCTTCCGTGAAGCGCTCCCAGGCCACGTGCGGCTGCGGAGCCGAGACCGTCACCACGCCGACGAGCGCGGTCTGGCCGTAGTCGCGGGTACGCTTGGGCGCATGCTTTGGCGTTTGTGCGGGCAGGGCGCTCTCGCGCGCGTCCGTGGTGGCGCCTGCCGCATCTGCCTCGCCCGAAGTCTCGGCGGGTGCGGCGTGGCGCGCATCGGCAGAGCGTTGGCGTGCCGCGCCTGCCGCTGATTCAGCCCGATTTTCATCGTGGTCTTCGTCCTGTTGCGCCTCGGCGCGCGGCCGCTTGTGCCCGGACTGCGCTCGATAAAGGCCGCCTTCCGCGTTCACGAGAATGCGCGCGCGCAGCGTGCGCGCGACGCCCGCGCTTTCTACGGGCAGCGTGACGCCGTCGCGTTCGACGACCGGCTCGTGCGCGTGCGTGTGATGCAGCCAGTGCACGCGCGTGCCGCGCACCGCATGCGCGAGCGTCTGCACGATCGCGCCATAGCGCGCGACATAGCCGAGCGCGGGCAAGTCGTAGTCGTGCCGGTCGATGAGCGTGCGGCCGAAGTGCCCGCGCTGCGAAACGTGGATGCGCTCGATGGGCGTCGCGTCCTGCGGCCACGCGAGCGCCTGCAGCAGCGTGCGGCTGCCCTGCGAGACGGCGATGGCGCGCGGGTCGCCGACGCTGTCGTCCGGGTCGCGCGCGTCGATCAGCGCGATCGAGAGCGCAGCCGTCGCGCTGCGCCGCGCGAGCCAGCCGGCGAGCGCGAGCCCGACCGGCCCCGCGCCGACGATGATGACGTCATACTCGTTGGGCGCGTGGCCGGTCCCGCTTACTGGGTTCACTGCATTCATGTCGCTGCGTTCACTTCAGATCGTTGGCTTTTCCAGCTCGTTCGCGAGGCGCGCGGGCGGCCCGCCAGGCATTGGGCGCGCCTGCCGCCGGCGTCACTCGCATGGCTCATGGGCCGCGGCGCGCGTCCTGCATCAGCGCCTCGATTTCGTCGGCGGCCACGGGCACGCCGCGCGTGATCAGCTCGCAGCCCGTGTCGGTGACGATGGCGTCGTCCTCGATACGGATGCCGATGTCCCAGTAGCGCTCGGGCACGTCTTCGGCGGCGCGCACATAGAGGCCCGGCTCGATCGTGAGCGTCATGCCGGGCCGCAGCGTGCGCCAGGGCGGCGCAGTGGGGGCGCCCGGCGCGCTAGCGGAGTTCGCGCTGCTCGTAGTGCTGGTGGCGCTGGCCTGCGCATCGCGCTCGCGGTAGTCGCCGGCGTCGTGCACGTCCATGCCGAGCCAATGGCCTGTGCGATGCATGTAGAAGCGCGCATAGGCGCGCTCGGCGATCACGTCGTCGACGCTCGCGTAGCGCTGCTTGTCCAAAATGCCCGTGTCGAGCAGCCCTTGCGCGAGCACGCGCACGGCGGCCTCGTGCGGCGCCTCGAAGTTCACGCCCGCGCGCGTGGCGTCGATGGCGGCCTGCTGGGCCGCGAGCACGATCTCGTAGAGCTCGCGCTGGGCGCTGGTATAGCGGCCGCTCGCGGGAAAGGTGCGGGTGATGTCGGAGGCATAGCCGTTCAGCTCGCACGCGGCGTCGATCAGGATCAAGTCGCCTTCGCGCACCACCGCGTTGCCGGCCGGATAGTGCAGCACGCAGGCGTTCGCGCCTGTCGCGACGATCGAACCATACGCGGGCGCCTGGGCGCCGTGCTTGCGGAACGTGTAGAGCAGCTCGGCTTCGATTTCGTATTCGCGCATGCCGGGGCGGCACGCCTGCATCGCGCGCACGTGCGCGAGCGCCGAGATCTTCGCGGCACGGCGCATGGTGTCGAGCTCGTGCGCGTCCTTGACGATGCGCATGTCGTCGAGCAGCGGCACGAGGTCGTACGCGGCGGCCGGCGCGGCGACGCCGCTGCGCGATTGCGCGCGCACGGCGTCGATCCAGCGCTTCACTTGCGCGTCGAAGCGGGCGTTGGCCGCGAGCGCGTAGTGCAGCGCCGGGCGATCGGCGATGAGGCGGGGCACCTGGCTGTCGACTTCGTCGATGGCAAACGCGGCGTCCAGGCCGAACGCCTCGCGCGCGCCGTCCGGCCCGAAGCGAAAGCCTTCCCACGTTTCGCGCTCGACATTCTTCGCGCGGCAGAACAGGATCGCGGCGGGCTGGTTCTCGCCGGCGCTCGCGTCGAGCACCAGCAGCGCTTCGGGCTCGGTGAAGCCGGTGAGGTAGTAGAAGTAGCTGTCGTGCCGATACGGATATTCGGCGTCGCGGTTGCGCAGCGCCTCGGGCGCGGTGGGCACCAGCGCCACGCCGCCGCCTTTGGCGCGCAATGCGGCGAGCACGCGCTCGCGGCGCGCGCGGTACAGCGCGGCGCCGCCATCGGGGCCGCGCGGCGCATCGGCAGCGGCGCGCGAGGCGGCCGAGGCGCTTTCCGTGAGGGTCGTGTCCATCGTGCGATTGTAGCGCCTGTGTAGAACCCGCATCGGCCAGCCAGCGCCGCGGCGCAAGCCCACTCGCGCAAGACGACGCTGTTGCATCGAGCCGACAGCGCGGATCGGATAAATCCGGTGCCAACGAAGGCGACCCGTCAGAATTGGGTCATTCCAACGTATACTTCCGCCGGATTCCAGAAAAGGCAGGTGCGATGAAACTTATCGGTTCGCTCGGCAGCCCGTATGTCCGCAAGGCGCGGATCATGCTCGCCGAAAAGAAAATCGACTACAAGCTGGTGCTTGAAAACGTGTGGGGCGCCGAGACGGCAATCCACGATTTCAACCCGCTCGGCAAGGTGCCGTGTCTCGTGATGGAGGACGGCGAAGCCGTGTTCGACTCGCGCGTGATCTGCGAATACGTGGACATGCTCTCGCCGGTCGGCAAGCTGATTCCGCAGGGCGGGCGCGAGCGCGTGGAGGTGCGGTGCTGGGAGGCGCTTGCCGACGGCATGCTCGACGCCGCCGTGCTGATTCGCACGGAGGGCACGCAGCGTACGCCCGAGCAGCGCTGCGAGGCATGGGTCGCGCGCCAGGAGCGCAAGATTCGCGAGGGACTGAATGCGATGGCCAAGGGCCTCGCGGGCAATGCGTGGTGCGCGGGCAACCGCTATACGCTCGCCGACATCGCGGTGGGCTGTGCGCTCGGCTACCTCGACTTCCGCATGCCGGAGCTCGACTGGCGCGAGCCGCATCCCAATCTCGCGCGGCATTTTGAAAAACTCATGCAGCGGCAGTCGTTCGCGGATACGGTGCCGCAGGCGTAATGCCCGCGGGCGGCGGCGTGCCGTCGCCTGCATGAAGACGTAAAAAAGCGCGCAAACAAGGCTTGCGCGCTTTTTTTCGCGCCGCCGCCGGGCATGGGCCCGGGCGGCAAGCGGCGCGCAACCATCAAACCATCAAACGATCTTTTCCACATTCGGCGCGAACGAGTCGCTGCGCGCGACCGGCCACCATTTCTCATACAGCTGATAGCGATAGCGGCCTTCGACCAGGTCGCCAGGCTTCAGGTACTTGAGCAACTCCGACATCAGCTTCACTTCATACGATGACACGCGCCTCACGATGTGGTGCGCGCGCAGATCGGAGGGGCTCTCGAGGCCCGCGGCCTGGAGAATTTCTTGCAGCGCGTGCAGCGTGTTGCGATGGAAGTAGTAGACGCGCTCGCCCTTGTCGGGCACGTTCAGCGCGCGCTGGCGCGCCGGGTCCTGGGTGGCGACGCCGGTGGGGCAGCGGTCCGAGTGGCACTTTTGCGCCTGGATGCAGCCCACCGCGAACATGAAGCCGCGCGCCGAGTTGACCCAATCCGCGCCGATCGCGAGCGTCTTGGCGATATCGAACGCGGTGATGATCTTGCCGCTCGCGCCAATCTTGATCTTGTCTCGCAGGCCAATGCCCACGAGCGTGTTGTGCACGAGCAAGAGGCCTTCCTGCAGCGGCGTGCCGATGTGATCGGTGAACTCGATCGGCGCCGCGCCCGTGCCGCCCTCGGCACCGTCCACGACGATGAAGTCGGGCAGGATGCCCGTCTCGAGCATGGCCTTGGCGATGCCGAAGAACTCCCACGGATGGCCGATGCACAGCTTGAACCCGGTCGGCTTGCCGCCCGAGAGCTTGCGCAGGCGCTCGACGAATTCGAGCAGGCCGCGCGGCGTGGAGAACTCCGAGTGGCGCGCCGGCGAGACGCAGTCCTGACCCATCGGAATGCCGCGCGTTTCGGCAATCTCGGGCGTGACCTTCGCGGCCAGCAGCATGCCGCCGTGGCCCGGCTTCGCGCCTTGCGAGAGCTTCACTTCGATCATCTTCACCTGCGGCTCGTTGGCGAGGCGCTGGAATTTATCGGCGCTGAAGGTGCCGTCGTCGTTGCGGCAGCCGAAGTAGCCCGAGGCGATCTCCCAGATGATGTCGCCGCCGTTTTCGCGGTGATACTTCGACATCGAGCCTTCACCGGTGTCGTGCGCGAAGCCGCCTTTCTTCGCGCCCAGATTGAGCGCGCGGATCGCGTTGGCCGAGAGCGCGCCGAAGCTCATCGCCGAGATGTTGAAGATCGACATCGAGTACGGCTGCTCGCGCTGCTCGCCCACCAGCACGCGGAAGTCGCTGCCGGCGAGCTTCGTTGGCGCGAGCGAATGGCTGATCCATTCGTGGCCGACCGCCTTCACGTCGAGCTCGGTGCCGTACGGGCGGCTGTCGACGGTGTTCTTCGCACGCTGGTAGACCACGCTGCGCTGCACGAGCGAGAAGGGCTTTTCGTCGGTGTCGTCTTCGACGAAGTACTGGCGGATCTCGGGCCGCACGAATTCGAACAGGAAGCGCAGATGGCCCCAGAGCGGATAGTTGCGCAGGATGGCGTGGCGCTGCTGGGTCATGTCGTAGATGCCGAGCGCGACGATGAGCGCGGGCACGATGGCGCACAGCCACGACAGATGATGGAACGCCGCTGCGAGAACACAGGCCGCCAACAGCAGCACTGCACACCACATGGCGAGATAACGTCGGGAAAACATGGGGGACTCCTCGATCTCTTGATTCGCTGCGCGTGGCCGGTGGGGCCGCCCGGGTCAGGGGCCGCCCGGGTCAGGGCCGCGCGCGCCGGCCGCGCCCGGGTGAGGCGCCAGCGTGCCCGAATGATGCCGCAAGTTTGTGAATTTGGCCGGCAGAAAGGCAACAGCCGGGCATGAAACCGGGAATGAAACCGGGGATGGAACAACGTATCGCGCGTGGCGAGGATCGCACAGAGGCGATGGGGGAAGGCCGCGCGCGGCGGGCGAGGGCCGACGAGAGGGGCGGTCGAGTCCAGTCGGGCGCGGATGGCTTCGGATGCGGCTGGAAGGGAGGGAGGTGAAAAACGCGCGACGCGAGGTGCGCCGCGCGCGTGAGCTTACGCCTGGCCTTGCGCCGCCGATGCGGCGAACTGCGCGGACTTCTTGCGCGGCGTGCGCTTTTTCTTCGGCGCGACGGGTGGCGGCACCGCGGGCACGTGCGGCTCCAGCGTCGTCACGGCTTCGATGATGCCGCCGCCGAGGCACACGTCACCGTCGTAGAGCACGGCCGACTGGCCTGGCGTCACGGCCCATTGCGCTGCGGGGAAGTGCAGCGCGAACTGGCCTGCGTCGCCGTCGACGCCATCCACGCCCGAGGGCGCGGACCTGAACGAGCAGGGTGCGTCGGCCTGGCGATAGCGCGTTTTCGAGCCGCACGCGTGGCCGTCGGCGGGCGGCTCGCCCGCGACCCAGCTCACATTGCCCGCGCGCAGCTCGTGCGCGAGCAGCCACGTGTGATCGTGGCCCTGCACGACGTAGAGCGTATTGGTGGCCATGTCCTTGCCCGCGACGAACCACGGGTCGCCGCTGCCGTCCTTGCTGCCGCCAAGGCCGATGCCCTTTCTCTGCCCGAACGTATAGAACGCAAGGCCGATATGCTCGCCCACCACCTTGCCTTCGGGCGTCATCATCGGGCCGGGCTTTGTCGGCAGATAGCGGTTCAGGAAGTCGCGGAACGGCCGCTCGCCGATGAAGCAGATGCCGGTGGAATCCTTCTTCTTCGCGTTGGGCAAGCCGATCTGCGCGGCGATCTCGCGCACCTTCGTCTTCGGGATTTCGCCGAGCGGGAACATCGTCTTCGAAAGCTGCGCCTGATTCAGGCGATGCAGGAAGTACGACTGATCTTTCGTGTGATCGAGGGCCTTCAGCAGTTCGAAACGCCCGCCGCGTTCGTGGTTCTGGCGCACGCGCGCGTAGTGGCCCGTGGCGATGGTCTCGGCGCCCAGCGACATCGCGTGGTCGAGGAAGGCCTTGAACTTGATCTCGGCGTTGCAGAGCACGTCGGGGTTCGGCGTGCGGCCCGCCGAATATTCGCGCAGGAACTCCGCGAACACGCGGTCCTTGTACTCGGCGGCGAAGTTGACCGCCTCGACGTCGATGCCGATCAGGTCCGCGACCGACACTACGTCGATCCAGTCCTGGCGCGTCGAGCAGTACTCGCCGTCGTCGTCGTCTTCCCAGTTCTTCATGAAGAGACCGACGACGTCGAACCCCTGCTCCTTGAGCAGCCATGCGGTAACCGACGAATCGACGCCGCCCGACATGCCTACCACGACCTTACGTTTGCTCATTTGTCTGCTGCCTTGTTGCTGCTTTCAGCCTTTGGGTCCTGCCTTGGGTTCCGCTTTGGGTCCAACCGCGTGCGTGCGTACGAACTCGAGCGGCACGCGCTTGCCCGCGAGGTAATCGTCGACGCACTGCATGACGAGCGGCGTGCGATGGCGCTCGCTCGCGGCGCGCAGTTCGTCGGCGCTCAGCCACAGCGTGCGGACGATGTCGGGATCGAGCGCGCGCTTTTGCGGCTCGCTCGCGACGCTGCCACAGTACGTGAAGCGCAGATACGTCGTGCCGCTTTCACCGGGCTTGCCGAAATGGGTCATGTACATGCCGACCAGCGCGTCGGGCGCGAACGCATACGCGGTTTCTTCCAGCGTCTCGCGCACGACGGCCTCATGGAGCGTCTCGCCGGCTTCGAGATGCCCGGCGGGCTGGTTCAGGCGCAAGCCGGCCGGCGTGTGCTCCTCGACGAGCAGAAAACGCCCGTCGCGCTCGACGATCGCCGCCACGGTGACGTGGGGGGCCCAGGTTTCATCATTCATGGGCCGCTATTTTACCGGGACGCGCGTCACGCTGCCCGGGGCCGGATCGCGCGCCCGGCAGCGCCATGCAGGCGGTATGCCGAACCCCACAGCAAGCCTGCGAGTGACATCGCCAACCGGCCGGTCGGACATCTAAAAGTGTTGTGTGCAGTGCACAAAAACGGGCGAATCGGGCTTCAACCGCGCGGTCGCTTTCGGTTAAAGTGGTGCGTCGTTTGCCGTTGCACCAGAAAGCCGGCGCGCCTCGTCGGCCTTACTCCGCTCGATTAGAGCCAGATTAGAAAGAAAAGCAGGTCGAGGAGGAAACAACGATGCATATTGGAGTGCCCGCGGAAACCCGGGCGAATGAAACCCGCGTGGCCGCGACACCGGAGACAGTGAAGAAGTACGTCGCGCAGGGTCACACGGTCACGATTCAGGCAGGCGCAGGCACCGGCGCGAGCTTTCCCGACGAAGCCTATACGGCCGCGGGCGCGCAGATCGCCGATGCGGCTACCGCCTTCGGCGCCGAGCTCGTGCTCAAGGTCCAGTCGCCTTCGGTCAGCGAGCTCGCGTTCATGAAACGCGGCGCGGTGCTGGTCGGCATGCTCGATCCCTTTAACGCGGAGAACGCGCAGAAGCTTGCCGAGGCGGGGCTCACGGCCTTCGCGCTCGAAGCCGCGCCGCGCACCACGCGCGCGCAGAGCCTCGACGTGCTGTCCTCGCAGGCCAACATCGCCGGCTACAAGGCGGTGCTCGTGGCGGCGAACCTCTATCCGCGCTTCATGCCGATGCTCATGACGGCTGCCGGCACCGTGAAGGCCGCGCGCGTGCTGATCCTGGGCGCGGGCGTGGCGGGCCTGCAGGCCATCGCCACGGCCAAGCGCATGGGCGCCGTGATCGAGGCCTCGGATGTGCGTCCTGCGGTGAAGGAGCAGATCGAGTCGCTGGGCGCGAAGTTCCTCGACGTGCCCTACGAAACCGATGAGGAGCGCGAAGCGGCGCAGGGCGTGGGCGGCTACGCGCGGCCCATGCCGCCCTCGTGGCTCGCGCGCCAGTCGGCGCTGGTGCACGAGCGCGCGAAGCAGGCCGATATCGTGATCTCCACGGCACTGATCCCGGGCCGCGACGCGCCCACGCTGCTGCCTTCGGAAACCGTGCAGGCGATGAAGCCGGGCTCCGTGGTGATCGACCTCGCGGCGGGACGCGGTCCCGTGGCCGATCCGGCAACGGGAAGGCGCGGCGGCAACTGCCCGCTCACCGAAGCGGACAAGGTGGTCACGCACCACGGCGTGCAGATCTGCGGCTACACGAACCTCGCGTCGATGGTGGCCGCCGATGCCTCGTCACTCTACGCGCGCAACCTGCTCGACTTCCTGAAGCTGATCGTGACCAAGGAAGGCGCGCTGAACATCGATCTCGCGGACGACATCGTCGCGGCCACGCTGCTGGCACGCGACGGCGCCGTCACGCGCAAGACCTGAGAGGAGACCCGGCAATGGAACTGATCAACCATACCGTCATCAACCTGATCATCTTCGTGCTGGCCGTGTACGTGGGCTATCACGTGGTGTGGAACGTTACGCCGGCGCTGCACACGCCGCTCATGGCCGTGACCAATGCGATCTCGGCCATCGTGATCGTGGGCGCGATGCTGGCCACCGGGCTCACGGTGGGCGGCCCGGGCAAGTTCTTCGGCACCTTCGCGGTGCTGCTCGCGGCTGTGAACGTGTTCGGCGGCTTCCTCGTCACGCGGCGCATGCTGGAGATGTTCCGCAAGAAAGAGCCGAAGAAGGCTGGCGCGAAGGAGGGTGCATGATGGGGCTTAACTTCGTGAGCATGAACGTCGTTACGCTGCTTTATCTGGTGGCGTCGGTCTGCTTCATCCAGGCGCTCAAGGGCTTGTCCAACCCGAAAAGCGCGCGTGCCGGCAACCTGTTCGGCATGGTGGGCATGGCCATCGCCATTCTCACCACCATCGCGCTGATCGCGAAGCAGTCCGCCCAGTTCGGCTCGAACCTCGGTCTCGGTCTCGCGCTGCTGTTCGGGGCGCTGGTGGTCGGCGGCGGGCTTGGTGCGTATGTGGCCGCGCGCGTCGAGATGACCAAGATGCCCGAACTCGTCGCGGCCATGCACTCGCTGATCGGTCTCGCGGCGGTGTGCATCGCGTATGCGGTGGTGTCCGAGCCGGCCGCGTTCGGGCTGGTTCCCCAGGATGCGCCGTACCCGGGCTTCCTGCCGTATGGCAACCGCATCGAGCTGTTCATCGGCACGTTCGTGGGCGCGATTACGTTCTCGGGTTCGGTGATCGCCTTCGGCAAGCTCTCTGGCAAGTACAAGTTCAGGCTCTTCCAGGGCGCACCCGTGGTCTACGCGGGCCAGCACCTGATCAACCTGATGCTCGCGCTCGGCATGATCGGTTTCGGCATCCTGTTCTTCCTGACGCAGTCGTGGCTGCCGTTCATCATCATGACGGCGATCGCGTTCGCGCTGGGCGTGCTGATCATCATCCCGATCGGCGGCGCGGACATGCCCGTGGTGGTGTCGATGCTGAACTCGTACTCGGGCTGGGCGGCGGCGGGCATCGGCTTTTCGCTGAACAACGCAATGCTGATCATCGCCGGGTCGCTGGTGGGTTCATCGGGTGCGATCCTCTCGTACATCATGTGCAAGGCGATGAACCGCTCGTTCTTCAACGTGCTGCTGGGCGGTTTTGGCGCCGAGGCGGGCGGGGCGGCGACGGGCGGCGCGCAGGAGCAGCGCCCGGTGAAGTCGGGGTCGGCCGACGATGCCGCGTTCATGCTCGGCAATGCTGAGAGTGTCGTGATCGTGCCGGGCTATGGCCTCGCGGTGGCGCGCGCGCAGCATGCATTGAAGGAGCTCACGGACAAGCTCGTGGAGAAGGGCGTGGACGTGCGCTACGCCATTCACCCGGTGGCGGGCCGCATGCCGGGGCACATGAACGTGCTGCTCGCGGAAGCCGAAGTGCCGTACGAGATCGTCCATGAGATGGAGGACATCAACAGCGAGTTCGGTCAGGTCGACGTAGTGCTGGTGCTCGGCGCGAACGACGTGGTGAATCCGGCAGCGAAGAACGATCCGAAGTCGCCCATTGCGGGCATGCCGATCATCGAGGCGTACAAGGCGCGCACGATCATCGTGAACAAGCGCTCGATGGCGGCGGGCTACGCGGGTCTCGACAACGAGCTGTTCTACATGGACAAGACGATGATGGTGTTCGGCGATGCGAAGAAGGTGATCGAGGACATGGTCAAGGCAACGGAATAAGCCTTACCGATCGCCGGAGTCTTCCGGCCCCGTGAAAGCGCGCAGCGATGCGCGCTTTTTTTCGCCCGCATGCGGCGTTATTTCGATGGCGCTTCCACGCGCCGCAGGTAATCGGCGAGGCGCCGTCCGCTCACGTCGGGAAACGGCTCGAGCACTTCCACGTCGTTCATCCGCGCGATGTTGAAGTTGCGGAAGTCCTCGCGCATTTCGCACCACGCGCCCACCGTCCACTGCGCGCCCCAGTACACGAGCCCGAGCGGCCAGATGCGCCGCTCCGTATGCGCGCCGATCCGGTCGCAATACGCGAAGCGCACCACGAGCCGCGAGTCGACGGCGCGATGCAAGGCGTCCACTTTCTCCGAATAAGCCGGGTCGACGTGGTACGACGGCGCGAACACGGCGATGCGCTCGAGCACGGCCCGTTTCTCGGCGGGCATGGCGGCGGCGATCTTCGCCAGCGCGCCGCGTGCGCCGCCCGCCAGCACGGCGCCGCCCCAGGATTCAGCCATGCGCGCGCCCACCGCGAGCGCGGTGAGCTCATCGGCGGTGAAGGTGAGCGGCGGCAGGCTCGCTGTGCGCGCGAGCCGGTAGCCGATCCCCGCTTCGCCTTCGATCGGCACGCCCGAGAGCTGCAGGTCGCGCACGTCGCGATAGACGGTGCGCGGCGATACCTCTAGCCACTGCGCGAGTTGCTGCGCGGTGGTGAGGCGGCGGCCGCGCAGCAATTCGGCGATGCGGAACAGGCGGTCGGCTCGGCGGGTCATGGTTGGGCGGGCCAGAACGGTGGACTGGGTGCGCACTGCGCACTGAGCGCGCCGCGGGCAGAGCCCAGGCGGGCGCGCCAGCGCCGATGCGCCAGCGCCAATGCGTCAGCGCCGATGCACCAGCGCCGATGCACCAGCGCCAATGCGCCAGCGTCGATGCACCAGCGCCAATGCGCCAGCGCAGATGATAGCGCTGCGCGCGTGCCGCAACGCTCAGCCGAGCTTGGCGGCGTGCAGGCCGACCCGGTTGCCTTCGGTATCGATGAAGAAGCCGATATACCCGTAATTGTTCGGCAGCTCCACCGCCGGCCCCTGTTTCTTGCCGCCGGCCTTTTCCACGCGGTCCAGCACGGCGGTGACCGACGGCTGCGCGTTCAGATACACGAGCACGCCTTTCGGGTCCGGCTTGGCGTCATGCGGATTGAACACGATGCAGCCGCCGGTCTCGGCTTCCGTATGGGCGAACAGCGCCATCGGCACCCCGCCGACGACTTCGCGCTGCAACGGCATATCGAAAGCGGCTTCGTAGAAAGTTGCGGCGCGGTCCAGATCGTGCGCGGGGATTTCGAACCACGAGATGACACGGGAAAGTTCGGTCGACATGATGCGCTCCTCGGATGCCAATAGTGTCGATGGCGGATGCGGTGGAATGGCGGCTGCTGGCGGAATGCCGTGGCGCCGGCCGGCCCGCTGCGCGCTTCGCGCCGCGCGGGCTGGCGTAGAGACAGTGTGCGGTGGGGCTACTGACAGCGTGCTGTCAGTAGCCTTGGCAGGACGTTCGCAGGATCGTGGCTTTCGGGTGGAGCATCGGGCAGCCGCAGTGTTTGTGTACGTTTTCGAGAGAGAGGCACGCGCAAATCTGCTGTAATCGACGGGTCTATTCTTTCGAGCCGGTGGCCTGCTGCCAGCCTTGCGCTTCATGTCTCCAAACGTATCCATCATCACGCCCACGGCCAACCGCGAGGCCTTCCTGCCTGCGATCGCCCGTTGCGTGGCGCGTCAGCAAGTCGACTGGGAGTGGCTCGTGCTCGACGACAGCCCGCAGCCCAGCGCCTTCATGCGCCAGCTCGCCGACACCGACCCGCGTGTGCGCTACTACTGGTCGAAAGCGCGCATGTCGATTGGCGCGAAGCGCAATTTCCTCGTGGGCGAGTCGCGCGGCGAGCTGATCGCCCACTTCGACGACGACGATCACTACGCGGCGCACTATCTCTCGGGCATGGTGCGGCTGTTGCGCGAGAGCGGCGCGCAGCTCATGAAGCTTTCGACGTTCTGGATGTATGCGCCGCATACGCAGTTTTTAGGCTACATGGACCTGAACGCGCGCGTCGGCCTGCACTACGTGCTCAAGGGCAAGGAAGTGAGCACGGTAACCTTCCACGAGAAGATGCAGATTGGCGCCGATTTCATCCTCTTCTACGGCTTTGCCTACGTGTACCGCAAGGCGCTCTTCGACCTCGCGCGCTTCGACGACGTCGATCTGGGCGAAGACGAGAGCTTCATCCGCCGCGTAGTGGAGGCGGGCCAGAAAGTGCTTGCAGCCGAGGACACGCAGGCGAGCTGCCTGCATCTGATCCATCCGGCTTCGACCTCGCGCTGTTTCTCGCGCCATTCGCTGCCGGTTTTCCTGCTGCCCAGACTCTTTCCGGAGTACGAAGGATATCCGCTGCCCTTCGAGCCGGGCGGCGAGGCCGTCGGGCCTGCGCGCGTCTGATCGAGGCGCGCGGCATGGAGGCCGCGCCGCCACGAGCGGCCCACGCGCACTGCGGCGCCTGGGCTCGGTTGCGAGTCAGCCGTTGTTCTCGGCGCTGCCTGGGCCCTTGGCCGCTGCGGCGTCCGGGCTGGCGCTCGCGGGACGCTGGCGCACGCTGCCCGCGATCAGGTCGAAGCGGAACAGGCGGCATTCGAGCGCGCCGTTAAAGAGCGGCGTCTTGGCTGCTTCGCGCAGACGCAACTGGCCTGGCAGCTTGCGGTCCGAGGTGAGGAAGAACGCGCGCCAGCCGGTGAAACGCTGCTTGAGCGCGTCGCCGAGCGCCTGGAAGAACTCGGCGTCGGGGGCGTCGGTATGGACGCGGCGGAAGGCTTCCTGCGCTTCGTAGTCATCGCGCATCTCGCGGGGCGCACGGGCCTCGCCGCGCGCATTGCGTCCGCGCACTTCGATACGCTCGCCGTACGGCGGATTCGCCACGAGGATCCCGTTGCCCTCGGCGGGCGGCGTCATGTTGCGCGCGTCGAGCTGCTTGAGCGGCACATTGCCGAGACCTGCGCGCGCGAAGTTGGCGCGCGCCTTCTCGAGCATGACGTCGGAAATGTCGCTGCCGAAGATGCGCAGCTCCGTCGCGCGGCTCATGGCGGTGTTGCGCGCCGTGTTCGCCTCGCTTTTCAGATGGCGCCAGGCGGCGGTATCGGCCTGCTTCAGACGCTCGAAGCCGAAGCTGCGCGACAGACCCGGCGCGATGTCGAGCGCGACCTGCGCGGCTTCCGCGAGAAACGTGCCGCTGCCGCACATCGGGTCGTAGAGCGGCATCTCGGGCGTCCAGCCCGTGAGGCGCAGGATGCCGGCGGCGAGATTCTCGCGCAGGGGCGCTGCGCCCTTGTCCAGACGCCAGCCGCGCTTGAACAGCGGCTCGCCCGAGGTGTCGAGGTAGAGCGTGCAGTCGTTCGCGGTGAGGAAGGCGAACACGCGCACGTCGGGATAGGCGGTATCGACGCTCGGACGCGCACCGGCCTTGTCGCGCATGCGGTCGCAGATCGCGTCTTTCACGCGCAGGGTGGCGAATTCGAGGCTGCGCAGCGGCGATTTGATCGCGGTGATGTCGATGCGGATCGTCTCGTTCGGCGAAAACCACTTTTCCCACTGTTGCTCGCGCGCGAGCGCGTAGATGTCCTGCTCGCCGCGATAGGGCCGCTGGGCGATCTTCAGGAGCACGCGGCTCGCGATGCGCGAATGCAGGTTTGCGGCCATGCCGCCGGCCCAGTTGCCGCGAAAATGCACACCGCCGGGCACTTCGGCGCCGACTTGGAGCGCGCCGGGCGGCAGGCGCAGCTGCGCGGTTTCGGCCAGTTCGGCGGCGAGCGGGGCTTCGAGGCCGCGCGGGCAGGGAGCAAAGAAGTCGAGGGACATGAGGAGAGTGGTGACGCTGCGGGGAAGGCGCTATTGTACGCGGGTTGGCGCCACGGCCTTCAGGCGGCTTGCCGTGCAAGCGGCTTGATTCTCGGGCGAGGCTGCTGGCGGGCTTGCCAGAGATCCCACTGGGTTTGCAGGCCGAGCCAATGCTCCGGCGTCGTGCCGAGCCACGCCGACAGGCGCAGCGCGATATTGGCCGTCACACCGGCCTTGCCGTTCAGCAGATTGGAGAGCGTGACGCGGTTGATCTGCAGGGCGTGCGCGGCTTGCGTCACGTTCACGTCCGGCGGGATCCACTCCCGCAACACTTCGCCCGGATGTGGCGGGTTGTGCATTCTGCTCATGTTCGTTCCCTTAGTGGTAGTCCTGATAATCGACGAGGATGGCATCGGTGCCGTCGAATGTGAACGTGAGACGCCAGTTGCCGTTCACCCAGACCGCCCAGTGCCCGACAGGATCGCCGTGCAGCGCGTGCAATCGCCAGGGCGGGGCGTTCATGTCCTGCGGGCCACGCGCCTGATCGAGCGCACCAGGCAGGATGCGCAGCCGGCCCGCATGATGCGCGAGAATCCCGCCTTTGCTGCCTTCCAGAAAAAACGATGCAAGACCTTTGTGCCGAAAGGTTTTGATCATGATGAACTGTAGCCTATATGACTACACTCTACAACGGCCTGTGGCGGCGTGTCGCGGTGTAGAAAATGATGAGGGACGCCCCGCAATCGAGCGGGTGCGAGCGTCCCTAACCTTGGCACTATGGCTTTGCGCGCTTGCTGGATGACGTCAAATTTGCGGCATCGTTGGCCGAACGAAGTATGGAATCGGCCCGGTCAATCGGTGTCTTCGCGCAACTTGCCTTGCCGGATCGGCCACACGAGATCGATCGGATGGCGCGTCACGCGCCGCCAGAACGCGCGCATGAGCGGGCGCACGTCCTGGCGCCCGAGGTCGCGCGAGCGCAGCGCCATGTGTAGCGCGAGCGCGAAACTCACCGTCACATTGAGCACGGCCATGCTTGCCACGCCCGCCACGGCCCACCAGAGCTCGCCGCTCTTGAGCGTAGCCGTGCCGAGCACACCGAGCGCCACGCCGATCGAGCCCGACGAGAGCGTCACGTGCCGCACCTCGAAGTGGAACGCGACGGCCGAGACGATTGCCGGCACGAGACCGAGCAACATGCCCAGCACGAGGTTGCCCCACACGCCCGCCACGTTCGTGCGGCAGAAGTGCGCGAGGCGCGCCGCGCCCGCGGCCCCCAGCGTCATGCGCAGGCGCCGGTTCCACGCGAGCGCGTCCCCGACGCGGTGCAGCACGAACCAGTTGTCGGCCCAGCCCGCGAACAGGCTCGACGCCCACAGCAGTACGCCCGTCAGCGCGGCGTAGAACGGCGTCGGGCCGATGAGCGAGAACGATTGGAGCGTGGCGTGCGCCTTCGCTGGCGTGATCAGGTTCGTGTGAAAGAGCCAGCCGCACACGAGCTGGATCGTGAGGCAGGCCGGAAACACGAGCAGCACGTTGCCGAGCACGGCGGCGGCCTGGGTGCGGATCAGCGCCACCACCGACGACACGAAGCGCGCGCGCCCCGCGCTCTCGTTGGCGCCGTCGAGCTCGCGCGCGAGCGTGGGCGCCGTCATCGCGGGCTGCTTGGTCGCGAGCGAGAAGTGGCAGAAGTGCATGACGAGGAAGCTCAACGCGTAGTTGATGCCCGCGAAAAGCCCTTCGATCATCGAGGGCAGGTGCGCGCCCGTAATGCCGAATTTCACGTAGACCGTGACGGCCGTGACGAGGCCGCCGCCCGCCGCCATGCGCAGCATCGTGAGGTATTCGGCGCGGTCGCGGGCGATATAGTGCTCGCCGGTATCGGCGGAGAGCTCCACCACCTTGCGCGAGAGCAGCGCGAAATTGCTGCGCATGAGGTACGCCACGCTCTGGCTCTTCTGGTTAGCCTTGACGAGCTCGGCGACGAGGCGCGCCTGCGTCGAGGGATCGTCGGCGGCCATCCACGCGTCGAGCAGACGCTCAGCGCGCATGATGCGCATGCGCATGCGCTCGACCTGGAACACCGTGTCCACGCGCACCCCGTGGCGGTAGAGGTGCGCGAAGACGTCGTCGGTGGCCTTGCGGCAGTCGTCGAGCAAGACGCGCAGCCACGTCACTTCCTGCAGCAGGCGCGCGGGCTCGCCCGCATCGCGCGCGTCCTCTACCGCGAGCATCGCGCGGGTGAGGCGGAAGAACGACAGCTTTTCGACGGCCACGCGCGCGTCCTCGCTGGACAGGCGGCTGCGCACCGTCGGCGAGAGCCCCGTCGAGCTGATCTGGCAGGTCAGGTTGTGCAGCGCCGTGAGCAGGCCGAGCGAGAACTCGTTGGGCAGCGCCGCGGGCGCAGCGGCGCGCGCGCCTGGCGCGCTGTCGTCGGCGGGGCTGCAAGCGGATACGGCGGCGGCATCAGCGCCAGGATGCACCGCGTCGGGCTCGGCGATCAGGGCCTGCAGGCGCGCGAGCAGGTCGCGCGGCAGCGTCGCGATCCACTCGGGATCGTGGGTGGCGGGGAACATCAGCGTGACGAGCGCCGCCAGGTCGCGGCGGTTCGGCGCCGGCGGGATCAACTGCGCCTGCACGCGCTCCATCAGCGAGCCGAACAGGCCCGAGTGAACCGGCATGCCCGCGTCGCAGAGCAGCGTGATGCTGTCACTCTCGCGCAGGAGCTCGCGCACCATCGCGCCCACGTTGGCCTTCCATGCCGGATTGCGGTCCAGCACGTGCAGCAGGTAGCGCACGCGCGCGTGCTCGGGCGGCGCGCGCAGCGGGGTCTCCGGCGCCGGGGTGGAAGAGGGCGCGTCGGCGTCGAGCTTGCCGCGCCGGTGGATCCAGTGCGCGAGCTCGATCAGCCAGTCGCTGCGCTCCGCGTAGGGCGCGTCGGCGTCGGCGGTGGCAAGCAGTGCGTCGAGCTGACGAACCGCGCTGCGCGAAGCGCGCCATTTTTTCCAGAGCGTCGTGAACGAACGAAACATACAAAAACGTCAGGCGATAGGGTAAAGCGGCATTATCGCGGCTCGCGCGGATTTGCCTGATCGAGTTGGGCCGCCGGGATGGGCGATGCGCGTTGTGTGGGACGTGGGGGTGGCTCGGGAGAGCCTGGTGAAAGGGGCGGCGGTTGGTGTTTCACGCGGGCTCGCCGGGACCGGAAGCCGGTGCCTGGGTGCCGCGGTGACGCCAGCGCTTGGGATGATCGACGAGCACCCGGAACGGGATATGGACGCGGCGCGCAGTGCGCGCCACGTCCATCGAGAGGTCTCTTTCCAGGGTGTCAGCCCGCCGTAGCGGCAGGCATGGCCTGCGGGCAGGCCACGCTGGTCACGGGCTTCATGTGCACGTTCTTCGCGCCGTTCTTCGTGGTGGCCGGCGCGCTCGCCTGCGGTGCCGCGGCGAGCGTGCGCACGCCGCTTGCAATGGCCTGCGAGAGGGCCGCCACCGCGCGCCGGTGGCCGACCACGAGTGCGTCATAGCCATCGCCCACGGGCTCGTTGAGCACGCTGCGGCAGGTCATGACCGCCTGCGAGTCCAGCGAGCGCACACTCCAGACCGCGTCGATGAGGGCGTGCGAGCCCGGCCACGATTCGAAGCGCTGCACTTGCACGCTCACGCGGTACACCGGCACGCCTTCGGGATGCGGCGAGCCATACACGTCGATGGTGCCGAGCTGCTGCGTGAGGTCGCCCGAGAGCGCGCGGCGGATCTCGTCGCCGGGCAGCGAAGCCCAGCGCTCCTGCTCGAGCACCTTGACCTGGGTGGCGTCGTTCTGCACGACGAACTGTAGCTTCGCGACTTGCGGCGGCACGTCGACCGGCGCCAGCGCGACGAGCAGAGCCGGGTTGCCCGTGGTCGCGGCGACCGGCGCGCGTGCGGCGTCGTCGGTCGGGCTCAGCGTGTAGAAACGGCTGCCGGGCGAGGCGCAGCCCGCGAGCGCCGCCGCAAGGGCAAGTGCCGCAAGGGCTGCCGGGAGCCGCAGGGGTAGCCGGCGAAACGTCATGGCTTGTCTCCTGATTTGCCGCGCAGCAGCGATTCGGGATGGCGCTCCAGATAATCCGAGAGCGCGTTGAGGGACTGCAGCGTGCGCGTGAGCTCCTGCAGCGCCTGATGCACGTCCGTTTGCATCGGCGAATCCTGCTGCAGCGTGGTCTGCGCGGCGTTGAAGGTCTTCTGCGCCTGGTCGAGCGTGCCACGCATCTGCGGCAGGATTTCGTCGTTGACCTTGCCGAACAACTGGTTCGCGTTCTTCAGCGAGTCGTTCAGATTGTTGCCGATCTGGTCGAACGGAATCTTGTCGAGCTTCTTCGCGATGTCGGCGAGCTGCAACTGCAGTTCCTCGAGCGAGTTCGGAATCGTCGGCAGCTCCATGGGGTCGCGGTCGAGATCCACCTTCGCGGGCGGCGCCTTCGGGAAGACGTCGAGTGCGATGTAGAGCTGGCCCGTGATCAGGTTGCCGGTGCGCAACTGGCCGCGCAGACCGCGCGCGACGAGGCGCTTGACGAGCTCCTGGCTTTGCACCGTGTGCGGAGCCGGCGCTTCGCCGTGGATGCGCCGCGAGAGGCGCTGCGGATACAGGTTCATCGCCACCGGCATCGTGAAGTTGTGCTCCTTCGGGTCGTACTCGATGCCGATGTCGGTCACCTGGCCGAGCACGATGCCGCGGAAGTCGATCGGCGCGCCCACCGAGAGGCCGCGCAGCGACTGGTTGAAGTACATCACCACGCGCACCGGCGCGCCGTCCGGCTCGCGCATCGCTTCGGTCTGGTCGGACGCGAGCGTGAAGGTCGAGTTGTCGGGCGCCTGCGGACCCATGGCCTGGCCCGACGGCGCCTCGAACGCGAGGCCGCCCACCACCACGGTCGCGAGCGACTGCGTGTTGACCTTGATGCCGCTCGAATCGAGCTGCACGTTCACGCCGCTCGCGTGCCACCAGCGCGTGTTGGTGCCCACGTACTGGTCGTAGGGCGCGCTCACGAACACTTGCACCGTGACGCCGTTGCCGTCCTTGTCGAGCGAGTAGCCCGTCACCTGGCCCACCTGGATGCGGCGATAGAAGATGGGCGTGCCGATGTCGAGCGAGCCCAGATTGTCGCTATGCAGCGTGTAGCGGTGGCCCTTTTCGTCGATGGTCACGGCGGGCGGCGTTTCCAGCCCGACGAAGTCGCTGGCGGTTTCGCTCGAGCGGCCCGCGTCGGCGCCGATATACGAGCCCGAGAGCAGCGTGCCGAGGCCCGAGACGCCGCTCGCGCCGATGCGCGCGCGCACGACCCAGAAATGGCTGTCCTTCTTGGCGAAGTTCTCGGCGTCCTTGGTGAGCTCCACGGTCACGAGCACGCGCGAGAGATTCGGCGAAAGCTTGATGGCGCGAACCGAGCCGATATCGACGTCCTTGTACTTGACCTTGGTCTTGCCAGGCTCCAGGCCCTCGGCGGTCATGAAGCTGATCGTGATGGTCGGGCCGCGCGAGGCCACGGACTTCACCACGAGCGCAACGCCGATCAGCGCCGCGACGAGCGGCACGATCCAGACGAGCGAAGGCAGCCAGCGCCTCGGCTTGACGATGTCCGGTTCGGGCAGGTCGGGCGGTAGCGAGCCACCACCCGAGGGCACGCCGCCGGAGGGCGGGGTCGGTCCTTTCGGACTATTCATGAGGGTGATCCTGAGAGTGTTGCGAGGGTTGCTGTTTGTCTTCGTCTACCGGATCCCAGATGAGGCGGGGATCGAACTGCATCGACGCGATCATCGTCAGGATCACGACCGAGCCGAACGCGATCGCGCCGGGCCCCGCCGTAATCACCGCAAGCGACTGGAAGCGTACCAGCGCGACCGTCAGAGTGACCACGAACACGTCCAGCATCGACCAGCGGCCAATGAACTCGACGAGCCGATAAAGCTTCGTGCGCTCGACTGGGCGCCACGTGGAGCGGCGCTGCGCCGTGGTGCAGAGCAGGGCGAGCACGGAGAGCTTGAGCATGGGCACGAGAATGCTCGCGATGAAGACGATCACCGCGAGCGGGGCGTCGCCCGAGGTCCAGAAGTAGGCGACGCCGCTCATGATGGTGTCGTCCTCCTCGCCAACGAGCGAGGCCGTGTGCATCACCGGCAGCAGGTTCGCGGGGATGTACAGGATCGCGGCGGCGAAGAGGAGCGCCCAGGTGCGTGTGAGGCTGTCGGGGTGGCGCTCGTGCATGGGCGAGTCGCAGCGCCCGCAGCGCTCATGCACGCCCGGGCGCGCGCGCGGTTGCACGTGGCCGCAGGCGTGGCAGGAAATGAGGCCGGCGTCGGTGGCAGTGGTGAATTTCATCGTGATGCCTCGGTGCGCTGGGCGTTCATTGCGGGGTCCAGCCAGGCGCGTTCGCGCTGCCGCCGTGCTGCTTCGGCGCGGCCGGATCGAGGATCTCGGGGCTGGCGAGCGGGCCGATCGCGTCGGGCGGGCGAGGTGCGTCTTCTCGAGATGCGGGATCGGCGCCGCCGGCAGCATCGCTCGCTTCGCGCACGTCCTCGGCGAGCACTGCGGGCACGCCGGGGTCGAGTGCGCCGACGGGGTCGATATCGAGTCCGCCGTGGCTCGAGGTTGCGCCGGGCAGTCCGGTGCCGCTCATGTCGCTGACGTCACGGGTGAGGCCATGCGCGGCGGAACCGCTCACGCCGTGCGGGCCGCCCGAACCGTCAAGGCCGCCCGGACCGCCTGGCCCACCCGAACCCGTCACACTGCCCGCCGGACCCGCACCGCCGCGGCGCGCGGCGCGCGCGCTTTCGCGCAGGGCGTCGGCCACATCCCATAGCGTGCGTGCGTCGAAGGTCAGGACCACAGTGATCATGAGTGTGAGCGCACCGAACGCGAACAGCGCGGTCTCGGGAATCACGCGTGCGAGGCTCACCATTTTCACGATGGTGATGAGCACGCCCAGCATGAAAACTTCGAGCATGCCCCAAGGCCGCACGAACTGGATCGTGCGCAGCACGAGGTTGAAGCCCGGTGGAATGTAGCCGCGCCGGATAGGCAGGAGCACGTAGAGCAGCGCGACCAGCTCGGTGAGTGGGCAGAGAATGGTTGCGAAAAAAACCATCACCGCGACGATCTCCATGCCTTCGTTCCACAGCACGATGAGCGCGCCGAAGAGGCTCGACTGCGAGATGATGCCGTTGGCATCGAGCTCGATGATGGGAAACGACTGCGCGATGACGAACGTGACGAGCGCGGCGATGGTGATCGCGCAGATGCGGTCGAGCTGCGATGAAGCGCTGTTATAGAGCGTGGCGCCGCAGCGCGTGCAGCGCGCGCTTTGTCGCCCGAGCAGGCGAGGCTTGTGGTAGAGCGCGTCGCATTCGTGACACGCGATCAGATTGTCCTGGGCCATGCGGGCAGAAGACGCAAAACGACGTGAACGGAACGAAAAGGTGCTGGCGACGCAGCGGCGTTGCCAGCCATGTTACCAAAGGGGCCGATAGCACGCGTTTCCTTCGTCAGCGCGCGCGGCGAGCCGCGCGTTCGATGGGACGGCGCCGCCCTGGCAGCCCGAACGGCGTGGGAGTGTGCCACGTTTGCTGCACCTGCGTGCGCCACCCGCGCAGCAATCGTGCGCTAGCGCAGACTGGCGGGCCGGCTTTGCACCGCGGGCGTTGCCGCGCGCCGGTTTTGCGCTGGCGCACGATTGCTGCGCGCTGCCCTGGCGCCGGATGTTTGTATTCTGTTCGCATACACGCCGCCAGGTTATCGTTCCTTCTGAGCGGCCGATTGACCGGCCATCCCTCCATGGGGCCCGCGCGGGCGGCGGGTGCGATTAGCGGAGGTGCACGACGCCTGGGCTGGGGAAAAACATGAAAGCATTGGCTGGACTGGCGCGTTTGATGAGAAGCCGGGCGCGCGTGACCAGGGCGGGGGCGGCGCTCGCAGCGCTGACGATATGGGCGGCAAGCAGTGCAGTCTGGGCGCAAATGGATGCGGGCAAGAGTACGCTCGTGGCGATCTCGCGGCAAATGAGCGTGCCCGTGGAGGGCAGCTTCACGAAGTTCGACGCGCAGATCGACTTCGACCCGGCGAAGCCGGCAGCGGGCACGGCGCGCCTGACGGTCGATACCGGCAGCTACGACCTTGGCGACGCAAGCTATAACGACTCGGTGCGCGGCCCCGAATGGTTCGACGCCAAGGCGTATCCGCAAGCCACGTTCGTTGCCACGTCGATCGCCTCGACCGGCCCGAACCAGTACAGCGTGAGCGGCAACCTCACGATCAAGGGGCATACGGAGCGCGTCGTGGCGCCGGTCGTGCTCACACAGCAGGGCGCGACGCAGACCTTCGACGGCACGCTGCCCATTCATCGGCTCGCGTTCGGCATCGGCACGGGCGAGTGGAAGGATACCTCGACCGTCGCGGACGAAGTGCTGATCAAGTTTCACATCGTCGTCGCGCACAAGTAATGGGCAACGCGTGCGGCGGCGCGTTTCTCTCACGGCGTTGCCGGCGATTTGCCACGCAGCGTTTGCGTACGGATCACAAAGGAGGCGTACTTGAACCGATTCGTGTTGATGGCCGCAGGGGCCGCAGCGGTGTCGCTCGCCGCGTCGCTGGCGCATGCCGCGGATACCTACCAGCTCGACCCGAACCACACCTTTCCGAGCTTCGAGGCCGATCACTTCGGCGGCCTGTCGATCTGGCGCGGCAAGTTCACCAAAAGCACAGGCACGGTCACGCTCGACCGGGCGGCGAAGACCGGCACCGTCGACGTGACGATTGACGCGGCCTCGGTGCAGACCGGCAATCCGCAGCTCGACAAGCATCTCCAGGGCGACGACTTCTTCGACGTCGCGAAATATCCGACTGCCACGTACAAGGGCACGCGAATAGTCTTCGACGGCGACAAGCCCAAGGAAGTGATCGGCACCTTCACGCTGCATGGCGTGACGCGGCCGCTCAAGCTCGAGATCGAATCGTTCAAGTGCATGCAGCACCCGGTGCTCAAGCGCGAGGTGTGCGGCGTGGAAGCGGAAGCGGAACTCAACCGCGACGACTACGGCATGGACTCGGGCAAGAAGTACGGCTTCAAGATGAAGACCACGTTGCACATTCAGGCCGAAGGCATCAAGCAGTAGTGGGGGCCTGACAAAGCGCGCGCGGCGCGCCCGCAACAAGGCCCGCCGAAGGCGGGCCTTGTTTGATCTACCACTGAGTCATTCGCCAATAAAGCGCATTGATGCGGTCGTAGAGCGAGGGGGGCAGCATGACAAGATCGTCATCGTCGCCGCCAATCTGAAACTGAACGTAGTTGTCGGTCCACATTATCTTCGGCGACGGCGTAGAAAATGTTCGTCGGGCGATTAGCTTGCCAGAAGCACCATCATAGACGCGGCCAACATACTCCGGGTTATCACGGTGGTTCCAATCCAGTCGGCACTCCTCGGCAATATAGAGCCCGTCGGGCGATGTGCTGCGAACGCAGCTGCTCGCGTTCGAGTCCGATCGATGCGTGACGAAGAAATAGAGTAGTGCCAGCGATATGCCTGCAATTAGCAGCTTCTTCATAACTTGATCCGTATCCGCGTGCGAAATCGACAACGTTTCCGGTCTGAAATCTGAGTCTGCCTCTGACGGGCCTTGTTTGATCTGCCACTGAGTCATTCGCCAATAAAGCGCATTGATACGGTCGTAGAGCGAGGGGGGCAGCATTACAACGTCGTCATCGTCGCCGCCCCTCTGAAAAAAGACGTAGTTGCTGGCCCACATTATTTGCGGGACCGGTGTCTGGAGCGTTCGTCGGGCGATCAACTTGCCGGAGGCGGCATCATAGACGCGGCCAACATACTCGGGGTTATCACGGTGGTTCCAATCCAGCCGGCACTCCTCGGCAATATATAGCCCGTCGGGCGATGTGCTGCGGACGCAGCTACTCGCGTTCGAGTCCGATCGATGCGTGACGAAGAAATAGAGTAGTGCCAGCGATATGCCTGCGATTAGCAGCTTCTTCATAACTTGATCCGTATCGGCGTGCGAAGTCGACAACGTTTCCGGTCTGAGAAGATGATGAAGTCGCCGCCCCTCTGATGCTTGATGGCCCACTGCCGGAAGTCGCTGTTATGAACCGGATAGTAGATATTTCCCTTCACCCTCATATCGCCGCGCGCAACCGGATAAGGCAGATACAAGGATGGGACATTGAGTTGTCCCACCAGGCCGTTGTACGGCACGACGATTACACCCTTGCTGCTCCAGTGACCGAGGTACTGTGATACCGATCCGGGTTTGTCCGTGAAATCATAGCTGTCCTTGATGTATACAGAGACACTGGATACTACGGCTTCCCCCTTGATGTATTCGAGTTTCACGTCTGCTGGAGCAGCGTAGAAGTTGAAAGAGCCGAGTGCGCCGGTAAGATCATCGGGAACACCGTTTCTTTGAAACTGTGATTCGATGAAGTCGTCAATTTTTTGCGAAAGCGAACTTCCAACGCTTGCAAACTGGAATTGAAAGTGACGATGAAGTATCGACATACTGTTCCTGCAAACGCTCCATGTGTCGAAAGGCGAGATTGCATCTCTGTATGGCGTCAGTATGTCTCTGAGTACATCAATTGCTTTGTTTCCGTAAATTTGATTGCTCAGGAGTTTGAGATACTTTTCTTCCGCACGCTTGAATCTCAGAACCCAATCCATCTTGATGGTGGTGGTGTCGTACATGCTCGGAGGATAGGGTTTGCCATTCTGATTGATCTCGGCAGCAAGGTCGTCGTCAGTCGGTGCATAGTTCAGGACACCTGCGAACCATCGCTTCATGAGCTTCGCAGCAATGGGCATGCCTTCAAGCCGCATCGCGTCCGGTATCTCCTGAATGTCGAAGGGCGGGACCTTGATCACCTCCTTCTGCTGTGCGGATTGCTCCTTGGGTGGCTTGGGCAGCGGCGGTGGCGGTTTGTCAAACGAAATACCTTGCACGCTGACTGGTTTGCAGCCTTCACAATGGTTCCATCGCTGTGTCCAGAAGCCTGTTTTGTAGTACGGGATTTCCTTGTCGGTGAGATACAACACGGCAGCCCTCCCAAAGAATTGGCCGTAGCGATGCTACATGCGGCCACGACCCATCAATCTCATAAAGATCGAAGTGTCCTGAGGGAGGCATAAAAACAAAAAAGCCGGTTCGCGAGAACCGGCTTTTTCATTCGATTGCGTCCGATGGAACGCAGGGCCTATTAAACCTGGGCGCCCGCGTTCGGATCGTTCGGATCGAACTTGTCCTTCTTGTCCTTGATGAGGTCCTCGCGCTTCACGCCGAGCCACATCGAGATCGATGCCGCGACGAACACCGACGAATAGATACCGAACAGAATACCCACCGTCAGCGCGAGCGCGAAGTAGTGCAGCGTCGGGCCGCCAAAGAAGAACATCGAGAGCACCATCATTTCCGTACAGCCGTGGGTGATGATGGTTCGCGACATCGTGCTCGTGATCGCGTGGTTGATGACTTCCGTGACGGTCATCTTGCGCTCGCGCCGGAAGGTCTCGCGAATCCGGTCGAAGATAACGACCGACTCGTTCACCGAGTAGCCGAGCACCGCGAGCACCGCCGCGAGCACGGAGAGCGAGAACTCCCACTGGAAGAACGCGAAGAAGCCCAGAATGATCACCACGTCGTGCAGGTTGGCGATCACGCCGGCCACGGCGTACTTCCACTCGAAGCGGAACGACAGATAGATGATGATGCCGGCGACCACGCACGCGAGCGCCATCAGGCCGTCGGTGGCGAGCTCCTTGCCGACCTGCGGGCCGACGAACTCCACGCGCTGCAGTTGCACCTGCGCATTGTCGGCCTTGAGCGTGGACATCACCTGATCGCTCTGCTGCGCCGAAGAGAGGCCCTGCTTGAGCGGCAGGCGGATCAGCACGTCGCGCGAGGTGCCGAAGTTCTGCACCTGGGCGTCGCCATAGCCGATCTTCGCGAGCGAATCGCGCACGGGTTCGAGCGGGACCGCCTGCGGGTACTGCACCTCGATGACCGTGCCGCCTGTGAATTCGACCGACAGGTGAAGGCCGCGGTGAAACAGGAAGAACACCGCCGCGATGAACGTGATGAAGGAAATCGCGTTGAAGATCAACGCGTGCTTCATGAACGGGATGTCTTTGCGGATGCGGAAAAATTCCATGATCTTGACTCCGTATCAGCGGGACGAGCCCGTGTTGTCGGGGCTGTTGCGCCGGCGCACCGTGGGTTTGGCGCGCGCGGCACCCTTGGCGCCGGCCTTCGCGGTTTCGCGCGGTTTCGTGGACTGCGCGATGGCGCGGCCCGTGTCGGTGCCGGCATCGGCCGCGCCCAGTGCGGGCGCACCGGCCGCGGCCGTGCCAGCTTCGGGCTCCGGACGCCACACCTGGCCCACGGCGAGGGACTTGAGTTTCTTCTTGCCGCCGTACCAGAGATTCACGAGACCGCGCGAGAAGAACACGGCCGAGAACATCGAGGTGAGAATGCCGATACAGTGCACGATCGCGAAGCCGCGCACCGGGCCCGAGCCGAACGCGAGCAGCGCGAGACCGGCAATGAGCGTGGTCACGTTCGAGTCGAGAATCGTCGCCCAGGCGTGCGCGTAGCCGTTCTGGATGGCCAGTTGCGGCGGCGCGCCGTGGCGCAGCTCTTCGCGCACGCGCTCGTTGATGAGCACGTTCGCGTCGATCGCCATACCGAGCGCGAGCGCGATAGCGGCGATGCCCGGCAGCGTGAGCGTGGCCTGCAGCAACGAGAGCACGGCCACGAGCAGCAGCAGGTTCACCGAGAGGCCGATCATCGAGATCAGACCGAACAGCACGTAGTAGGCGATCATGAACACGGCGATCGCGGCAAAGCCGTAGACCACCGAGTCGAAACCCTTGCGGATGTTGTCCGCACCGAGGCTCGGGCCAACCGTGCGTTCTTCGATGATGTCCATCGGCGCCGCGAGCGAGCCCGCGCGCAAGAGCAGCGCGAGGTCGGCGGCGGCCTGCGGCGTGGGCTGGCCGGTGATCTGGAAGCGGTCGCCGAGCTCCGACTGGATCGTCGCGACGGTGAGCACTTCGCCCTTGCCCTTCTCGAACAGCACCATCGCCATCGGCTTGCCGATGTTGTCGCGCGAGACGCTGCGCACCGAGCGTCCGCCCGCCGAGTCGAGGCGGATGTTGACCGACGGACGGTTGTGCTCGTCGAAGCCCGCCGAGGCGTCGATGATGCGGTCGCCCGTGAAGATCACCTGCTTGCGCAGCAGCACGGGCCCGACGTTGCCTTGCGTGAAGAGCTCGTCGCCCGGCGGCACCGGCGCGGCCGGGTCCGGATGCAGGCCCAGCGGGTCGGCCAGACGCGCTTCGAGCGTGGCCGTGCGGCCGATGATGTCCTTCGCCTTCGCGGTGTCCTGCACGCCCGGCAGTTCGACCACGATGCGGTCGTCGCCTTGCTGCTGGATCACGGGCTCGGCCACGCCGAGCTCGTTCACGCGGTTATGCAGCGTGGTGATGTTCTGCTTGAGCGCGGCGTCCTGAACCGACTTCTTCACGGCCGGCGTGAAGGTGCCGACGAGCTGCGAGCCGCCGTCGGGCGCGTTCTGCGTGGCCCACACGAGCTCG
The DNA here is from genome assembly GCF_004353915.1 of Paraburkholderia silviterrae. Classification (GTDB taxonomy): domain Bacteria; phylum Pseudomonadota; class Gammaproteobacteria; order Burkholderiales; family Burkholderiaceae; genus Paraburkholderia; species Paraburkholderia silviterrae. The sequence continues at coordinate 250,019 of NZ_SMRP01000008.1, forward strand.
CTCACGCCGCCCGAGCCCGAGAGCACCTTGCGCGCCTGTTCGGCCACGGCCGGATCGGCGAAGTTGATCACGACGCTCTGGCCGACGCGGTTCACGCCGCCGTCGCGGATGTTCTTGTCGCGCAGGATCGTGCGGGCGTCCGAAGAGTCGGAGTCGAGCTTCTTGTTGAGCGCGCCGTTCATGTCGACCTGCAGCAGGAAGTGCACGCCGCCGCGCAGGTCCAGACCGAGGTACATCGGCAGCGCGTGCAGCGCCGTCAGCCAGCGGGGCGAGGCGCTTTGCAGGTTCAGCGCGACGATGTAGCTCGGGTCGCTCGGGTCCGGGTTCAGCGCCTTCGTTAGCGCGTCTTTCAGGCGCAACTGCGTGTCGGTGTCGGCAACGCGCACGCGGATGTTCGCGTTCAACGTCGAGTTGTCGAACGTGACGTCGTCGGCCTTGATGTTGTTCGCGGGCAACGCGGCTTCGATCTGCGCGAGCGTGCTCGAGTCCAGCTTGACGGTGGCTTTACCGCTCGATACCTGGACCGCCGGCGCTTCGCCGAAGAAATTGGGCAATGTGTACACGAGGCCGATGGCGAGCGCCACCAGCATCACGACATATTTCCAGAGGGGGTAACGGTTCATTGCTTGGCCCAACGGGGGAGGGGAATGGCCTGCACGATGTGCGCGCGTCCGACCGAGCCTTCATGATGCCCTTCGCGGGCGATGCAGTGGCGGGGCCGGACGCGCAAGGCCGCGCGTTTGTGCGGCGGCCTGGGGGAAATCGATCGCTTCAGGCTTACAGCGACTTGATCGTGCCCTTCGGCAGGATGGTCGAGACCGCCGACTTCTGCACGGTGATTTCCGTGCCGTCCGAGATTTCGACGCCCACGTAGGCTTCGCTGACCTTGGTCACCTTGCCGACGATGCCGCCGCTCGTAATGACTTCGTCGCCCTTGGCCATGGCGGCGAGCATGTTGCGGTGTTCCTTCTGGCGCTTCATCTGCGGACGAATCATGATGAAGTACAGCACGGCGAACATCAGAATGAGCGGCAGGAAGCTCATGAGGCTCGATTCTGCGCCACCGACTGCGGAGCCTTGGGCGAAGGCATTGGAAATGAACGACACGTTGGTCTCTCCGTTTATACGATCACTACGATCAAAGATACGATCAAAGATACGATCAAAGATACGATCAAAAAGCGAGCCGATTATTCTACCACCGGCAAGATACGCGACGACGACGCAAAATGGGCTTTCCGATCAAGCTGTTATCACGTATTTGCCCGCGAGAGCGGGGTTCGACGTGGCTCGCTCGGGGGCGAAAGCGCCCATGAAGCATGGATGATGCGCCCCTGAATCGTCGTCGAAGCGAAAGGCAATTGTAAAGTTTGGCGACACTTATCGCGGCCCGATATCGGAAACCTTCGAAAGCGCCGTCGGCAAGCGCCGTTGTTACGAGGCGATGCCCGACGGCCTGCGTGATGGTGCCGGGCCGCCGGGCGCGTGTTCAGTCCACGCCGCGCGCGCGTTGCTCGGCAAAGCGCTTCCTGAACGCCCCGAACGTTTTCGTCTCGATCGCCGTGCGCATCTCGCTCATCAGCTCGAGGTAGTGGTGCAGGTTGTGGATCGTGTTGAGCTGCGCGCCGAGGATCTCGCCCACCCGGTGCAGGTGGTGCAGATAGCCGCGCGTGAAGTTGCGGCAGGTGTAGCAGCCGCACTGCTCGTCGAGCGGGCGCAGCGAGTTGCGGTGCACGGCGTTGCGGATCTTGACGTCGCCAAAGCGCGTGAAGATCCAGCCGTTGCGCGCGTTGCGCGTGGGCATCACGCAGTCGAACATGTCGACGCCCGAGGCCACGCCCGCCACCAGATCCTCGGGCGTGCCCACGCCCATCAGATAGTGCGGCTTGTCCGCGGGCAGCTTCGGTGCGATGTGCTCGAGCACGCGCATCATGTCTTCCTTGGGCTCGCCCACCGAAAGGCCGCCGATCGCGTAGCCGTGGAACGGCATTTGCGAGAGGCCGGCGAGCGATTCGTCGCGCAGGTCCTCGAACATGCCGCCCTGCACGATGCCGAACAGCGCATTCGGGTTGCCTAAGGCGTTGAACTCGTCGATCGAGCGCTGCGCCCAGCGCATCGACATGCGCATGGAATCGGCCGCTTCCTTGTGCGTGGTGGGCACGCCGTTGGTTGCGTAGGGCGTGCACTCGTCGAACTGCATGACGATGTCCGAGTTCAGCACCTTCTGGATCTGCATCGACACTTCGGGCGAGAGGAACAGCTTGTCGCCGTTCACGGGCGAGGCAAAGCGCACGCCGTCTTCCGAGATCTTGCGCAGGTCGCCGAGCGAGAACACCTGGAAGCCGCCCGAATCGGTGAGGATCGGCCGGTTCCAGCCCATGAAGCGGTGCAGGCCGCCGTGCGCCTCGATCGTCTCCAGACCCGGGCGCAGCCACAGGTGGAAGGTGTTGCCGAGGATGATCTGCGCGTGCATTTCTTCGAGCTCGCGCGGCTGGGTCGCCTTGACTGTGCCGTAGGTGCCCACCGGCATGAAGATCGGCGTTTCGACCACGCCGTGGTTGAGCGTGACGCGGCCGCGCCGCGCGAGGCCGTCGGTGCCGAGCAGCTCGAATTTGAGGCCGTTTTGCGGGCGTTCGCCCAAATATGCGCCGTGTTCGGCGCGTGCGTTGTTTTGATGACCGTCGGTCATGCGTTGACTCCTGTGCTACCGGAAAACAGTCCGGCGCAATGGGTGAAACGCCGTCGCGCACGCTGCGCGGCGGCGGGGAAAGGGGGCTTGGGCGCCTCAGGTATTGAGCGCGTCTTCAGTTCTCGTCAACAGCATCGCGTCACCATAGCTGAAGAAGCGATAGCGCTCTTCAATCGCGTGACGGTACGCCGCGCGAATCGTCTCGATGCCCGCGAACGCCGAAACCAGCATCAAGAGCGTCGACTTCGGCAGGTGAAAGTTGGTGACGAGCCGGTCCACCACGCGGAACTGGTAGCCCGGCGTGATGAAGATGTCGGTCTCCGCCGACGTGGCCGCGAGTTCGCGGCCCGCGTTTGCGGCGTCGCGCGCGGCGGCTTCGAGCGCGCGCATCGAGGTCGTGCCCACCGCGATCACGCGGCCGCCGCGCGCACGCGTGGCCGCGATCTTGTCGACGAGCGACTGCGGCAGCTGATACCACTCGCTGTGCATCTTGTGCTCGGAGATGTTCTCCACGCGCACCGGCTGGAACGTGCCTGCGCCCACGTGCAGCGTGAGCGTGGCGCGCTCCACGCCTCGCGCGTCGAGCTGCGCAAGGAGTGCGTCGTCGAAATGCAGGCCCGCCGTGGGCGCGGCCACCGCGCCGGGATTTTGCGCGAACACAGTCTGATAGCGCTTCTCGTCGCCTGCGTCGGCGTCGTGCGTGATGTAGGGCGGCAGTGGCAGACGCCCAAATTGCTCGATCAGCGTGAGGCAGTCGTCGGGGAAATGCAGCGTGTAGAACGGCTCCACGCGCTCGCCCACCGTGACGTCGAACGCGTCGGCCAGACGCAGCACCGTGCCCGGGCCCGGGCTCTTGCTCGCGCGGATCTGCGCGAGCGCCGTGCGTGCGCCGGTCAGGCGCTCGACGAGCACCTCGATCTTGCCGCCGCTGGCCTTCTGGCCGAAGAAGCGCGCCTTGAGCACCTTGGTATCGTTGAAGACGAGCAGGTCGCCGGGCGCGACGCACGCGGGCAGTTCCGCGAAGCGGCGGTCGGTGAGGCGCGCGGGTTGACCTGGCAATGGTGCGCTGTTGTCCACCTCCAGCAGACGGCTCGCGCTGCGCTCGGGCAGGGCGGTTTGCGCGATCAATTCGGGAGGGAGATCGAAGTCGAAATCGGAAAGCTTGAACATACGGCCTGATGAAACGGAAATACGGCTGAGACCCGGCGTGTGGCGGCTTTGAGCAGGCGAACCACTGGGCGATAGCGCCCGGTTGTGCCCCAAAAAGCGGTCGCAGTGCCCGCCCGTGCACAACGCGCAAGCAATCTGCATGGGGCCGGAGTCAGTGCTGAAGCACTAACTCCGGATCGACAGCAGCTATGATTGCGGGACATGCCCGTTTGGGACATGCCCGTCCGGGACGTGCCCGTTACGCGGCGTGCCTGGATTGGAGCGGGCTGCCGCGCTTCACGCGCTGCGCCTTGCCGGAAAGCCGATATTGTACTTGCGAAGCTGCTCATGCCCTCGTCCGTTAGCCGATTGATCTCCGAAGCCGATGCCGCGAACGAAGCGCACGACGACGTGCGTGAGCTCGACAAGGTGCGCGAGGCCAGCGCGACGTCAGGCAGCGCGCGCGCTCGCGGGCGCGCCGCGGCGCTCGAGCCTTCGGATGCGGCGCTGCCCGCGGATCGCGAGGCTCAGGCGCCGAAGGCGTCGGCGCCGCGCAAACGCGCCGCCACGAAGCCATCCGCCGATAAAGCCGCCGATAAAGCCGCTGATAAGGCCACGTCGAAAGACAAGCCCAAGCTCGCCAAAACCGCCGACCGCCTCGCCAAGCTCGGCCTCACGCGCGACATCGACCTCGTGCTGCATCTGCCGATGCGCTACGAAGACGAGACCACGCTCACGCCCATCGGCGAACTGTTGCCGGGCGGCGTGGCGCAGACCGAGGGCGTGGTGTTCGACAACGAGATCGCTTATCGCCCTCGCCGCCAGTTGCTCGTGAAGCTGCGCGACCACAACGGCGACGAACTGCATCTGCGTTTTCTGAACTTCTACGGCTCGCAGGTCACGCAGATGGCTGTGGGCAAGCGTCTGCGCGTGCGTGGCGATGTACGCGGTGGCTTCTTCGGCATGGAGATGGTGCATCCGGCGGTGCGCGTGGTGGAGGGCGACACGCCGCTGCCGCAGGCGCTCACGCCGGTCTATCCGTCGACGGCGGGTGTGAGCCAGGCGTATCTGCGCAAGGCGATCGACAACGCGCTCTCTCGGGCTTCGCTGCCCGAGTTGCTGCCCGAAGCCGTCGCGCACGAGTTCATGGCGCCGCTCAATCTGCCGCCGCTGATGGACGCGGTGAAGACGCTGCACCACCCGCCCATCGATGCCGACGAGCATGAGCTGATCGACGGCACGCACCCCGCATGGACGCGCATCAAGTTCGACGAGTTGCTCGCGCAGCAGCTCTCGCTCAAGCGCGCGCACGAGGAGCGTCGCACGCGCGCCGCGCCTGCGATGGCGCGCCACGTGGCCGGACGCGATACCAGCACGGCATTGCTTGCGCGTCTGCGCGAAGCGCTGCCGTTCAAGCTCACGGGTGCGCAGGAGCGCGTGGTCGGGGAAATCGCGCACGACCTCGAACAGCCGCATCCGATGCAGCGCCTGCTGCAAGGCGACGTGGGCAGCGGCAAGACCGTGGTGGCGGCGCTCGCCGCCGCGCAGGCCATCGACGCCGGCTATCAGGCCGCGCTCATGGCGCCCACCGAAATCCTCGCGGAACAGCACGCGCGCAAGCTGCGCGGCTGGCTCGAACCGCTCGGCGTGCAGGTGGCCTGGCTCTCGGGCAGCCTCAAGGCGAAGGAAAAGCGCGCCGCGATCGAAGCTGCGGCGCTCGGCACCGCGCAGCTCGTGATCGGCACGCACGCGATCATTCAGGACGCCGTGGAATTCGCGCGGCTCGGTCTCGTGATCGTCGACGAACAGCATCGCTTCGGCGTGGAGCAGCGCCTTGCGCTGCGCGCCAAGGCGCAAAACGCAAAGGCGCCGGAACACGGCGCCGCCGCGCGCGAGTTCCAGCCGCATCAACTGATGATGTCCGCGACGCCCATTCCGCGCACGCTCGCCATGACGTACTACGCGGACCTCGACGTCTCCACCATCGACGAGTTGCCGCCCGGCCGCACGCCCATTCTCACGAAGCTCGTCTCCGACGCGCGCCGCGAAGAAGTGATCGCCCGCGTGCGCGCGGCGGCGCTCACGGGGCGCCAGATCTACTGGGTGTGTCCGCTGATCGAGGAAAGCGAGACGCTGCAGCTCCAGACCGCGGTAGAAACATACGAAACGCTCGTGGCCGCGCTGCCGGAGCTCACGGTCGGGCTGGTCCACGGGCGCCTCGCGTCCGCGGACAAGGCTGCCGTCATGGACGCGTTCTCGCGCAACGAAGTGCAGCTGCTGGTTGCTACGACCGTGATCGAAGTGGGCGTGGACGTGCCCAACGCCTCGCTGATGGTGATCGAGCACGCCGAGCGCTTCGGGCTCGCGCAGCTGCACCAGCTGCGCGGGCGGGTGGGGCGCGGTACTGCGGCGTCGGTGTGCGTGCTGCTCTATACCGGGCCGCTTTCGCTCACGGGGCGCGCGCGTTTGCAAACCATGCGCGAGACCACCGACGGTTTCGAGATCGCGCGCCGCGATCTGGAGATTCGCGGCCCCGGCGAATTCCTCGGCGCACGTCAGTCGGGCGCGGCCATGCTGCGCTTCGCGAGCCTCGAAAACGACGCCTGGCTGATCGACCCCGCGCGCGACGCGGCGGAGTGCCTGCTGCGCGAGTGGCCCCACGTCGTCATGCAGCATCTGAATCGCTGGCTCGGTGCGCGCGAGCAGTATCTGAAGGCTTAGCGTCCGCTTACCGCATCCGGTGGCCAGGGCGCCACGCTGTCAGCGCAAAAGCTGCAAGCGCGGAACCTGTGCGCCGCTACGCCGTCTGACCCCTCATGTGATCCCGCCCCGCATAGGGGCGTTGATTATTGGCGAATCGCTGCCATAGGTGTATAAGTACAAACTATTGATTCACCCTTTTTGATTGGTCCCCAAAGAAATGACGCTCACTGAATTGAAATACATCGTTGCGGTTGCCCGCGAGCGCCACTTCGGCCGGGCCGCCGAGGCGTGCTTCGTGAGCCAGCCGACGCTCTCGGTCGCGATCAAGAAGCTCGAAGACGAGCTGAACGTACAGATTTTCGAGCGCGGCACGAGTGAAGTCAGCGTGACTCCCATCGGCGAGCAGATCGTGACGCAGGCGCAGCGCGTGCTCGAGCAGACGCTCGCGATCAAGGAAATCGCCAAGCAGGGCAAGGACCCGCTCGTCGGTCCCCTGCGCCTGGGCGTGATCTACACGATCGGGCCGTATTTGCTGCCCACGCTCGTCAAGCAGATGATCAAGCGCGTCCCGCAGATGCCGCTGATGCTGCAGGAGAACTACACGCTCAAGCTGATCGAGCTGCTCAAGCAGGGCGAGATCGACGTGGCGATCATGGCGCTGCCGTTTCCCGAAACCGGGCTCACGCTGCGCGCGCTCTACGACGAGCCGTTCGTGGTCGCGCTCCCTTCGGGCCACGCGTGGGAGCAGCGCGAGAAGATCGACCCGGATGACCTCAAGCAGGAAACCATGCTGCTGCTTGGCAGCGGCCATTGCTTCCGCGATCACGTGCTGGGCGTGTGCCCCGAGCTCATGCGCTTTTCGCAGAACGCCGACGGCATTCAAAAGACCTTCGAAGGCTCGTCGCTGGAGACCATCCGCCACATGGTGGCGAGCGGCGTGGGCATTACGGTGCTGCCGCGCATGTCCGTGACGGAAGTGAAGCCGCATGCGGGCGGCGTGGATTCGGGGCTGCTCTCGTACGTGCCGTTCGACGAGCCGGTGCCGGACCGCCGCGTCGTGCTCGCGTGGCGCAAGAGCTTCACGCGCATGCCGGCGATCGAGGCCATTGTCGATGCGATTCACGCCTGCGAGCTGCCGGGCGTGAAGAAGGTCGAGGCGCCTGCCGAGGTGGCTTGAGGGATGCGATGTTCGGGCTGCACGAGTGAGGCAGGGCTTGCGTCCGGCCTCACTCATGGGCTTACTGGGCGTAGCCGGTCATCGTGTAGTTGTTGAATGGAACTGGGCCACTCGAATTGCCCTTGACTGAGTCCGGGAAAAAGTAATACGTCTTTCCGGCAGTTATTGGCAGCATCATTGATGTTCCGGATGTGTAGGCCCGGCTGAAATCTGTCAGAGATTCAGTCTCCAGAAGTTGCGCGTTACCGTCACCGGCGGTGAGTGATACGCCGAGCTGCGATGCCCCCGCAGGTACATTGAAAGTAAAGTAGACCCTGTTCGCCGGTCCACTCAGCCCGGACATGGGCTCGCCAATATTGAGCGGAATGACCTGGTTGGGCTGCGGACCCGCAAAGGTGTTCAGCGTGACGTTGCTATACGACGATCGCGTGCCGATCAGGATGTAGATCGTTTTCGTCGCGGTGAGCGGTGCGAACGCCCACTGGCAGGTGCGACTGCTCACGCAAATCATGTCACTACTCCCGGACCCGAAATTTGGGTCGGAACTGAGCGTGACGGCCGGGCTGCCGGTTCCTCCCGCCGCTTCGATCTTGACGGCAGTCGTGCCCACGGGCAGTGTCAGCGCAAAACGTGGTTCGGTCTCTCCTGCCGAGAGTGACAGATTCGAAGCGGATTGGCCGGGCTGGATCGTTGTGGGAAATGGGCTGTAGGCGCTCTTCGCCGTCGCTTTCGCGACGGCATCTATTGCATCCGATCCGCCACCACAAGCAGTCACGACGAACGAACCGCAAAGTGCTGCCGCAAGCGCCATGGGGCGTATGCCCGAAAATGAGCGTTGTTCGGTGTATTTCATCAATACTCCTTATTAAATATTATTGACTCTCAGGTTCATTTCGCCTATCAGGCGAACCCTTTGCCGATCGGAGTTGTAAAAAACTTTCGACCCCAGATTGACCTTCTCGAAGGTATTAGTGGTGCTGCCGACGTGTCAATCGGAAGGTCGGTGAAGGACGCGCTGGGACAAAGACGCGTATGACCCCAATAAATCTCGCCTATACGATAGATTAAAATAATCAAATTACTATAATTGATAGTTATTGATATAGTCTCTCCAACCGATCCACCCCGAGATCAACTGGAGAAAGCGATGCAAACCAACGTTCCGAATACCGCCGCCGCCACCAGCACCAACGCTCCAGCGCGCGTCGTTACGAGCCTGCGCACGGTCGCGTTTTCGTTGCTCGTCGACCGGGCGCTGTCGGCCTGAAGGCGCCGGCTGGCGCGTACCCGCCAGCTTCCCCGCACCGAACGCCGCTTCGCCGCACCGATCACCGCTCTTATCAGGAGTCCAGAATGACCGACCGTACCCTTACCTCCGCAGCAGGCGCACCCGTCGTCGACAACCAGAACTCGCTCACCGCCGGCTCGCGCGGCCCGGTCATGTTGCAGGACGTGTGGCTCATCGAAAAGCTCGCGCACTTCGACCGTGAAGTGATTCCCGAGCGCCGCGTGCACGCGAAGGGCTCGGGCGCGTTCGGCACGCTCGAGGTCACGCACGATATCTCGCGCTACACGAAGGCCAAGGTGTTCAGCGAAGTCGGCAAGCAAACGCCGCTCTTCATGCGCTTTTCGACGGTTGCGGGCGAGCGTGGCGCCGCCGACGCCGAGCGCGACGTGCGCGGCTTCTCGATCAAGTTCTACACGGAAGAAGGCAATTGGGACGTCGTCGGCAACAACACGCCGGTGTTCTTCATCCGCGATCCGCTCAAGTTCCCGGACTTCATCCATACGCAAAAGCGCGACCCGCGCACGAACCTGCGCAACAACGTCGCGGCGTGGGACTTCTGGGCGCTCCATCCGGAGTCGCTGCATCAGGTCACGATTCTTATGAGCGATCGCGGCATTCCGAAAAACTACCGGCAGCAGCACGGCTTCGGCTCGCACACGTTTTCGTTCATCAACGCGAATAACGAGCGCTTCTACGTGAAGTTCCACTTCAAGTCGGCGCAGGGCGTGCAGAACTACACCGACGCCGAAGCGGCGCAGGTGGTCGCGCAGGACCGCGAATCGGCGCAGCGCGATCTCTACGACGAGATCGAGAAGGGCAACTTCCCGAAATGGCATTTCCGCATTCAGGTGATGCCCGAGGCCGATGCCGCGAAGGTGCCGTACAACCCGTTCGACATCACGAAGGTGTGGCCGCACAAGGATTACCCGCTGATCGACGTGGGTACGATCGAGCTGAACCGCAATCCGGAGAATTATTTCGCGGATGTCGAGCAGGCCGCCTTTACGCCCGCGAACGTGGTGCCGGGAATCGGCTTCTCGCCGGACCGTCTGCTGCAGGGGCGTTTGTTCTCGTATGGCGATACGCAGCGCTATCGGCTCGGCGTCAACCATCACCAGATTCCGGTGAATGCGCCGCGCTGTCCGTTCCACTCGTTTCACCGTGACGGCGCGCTGCGTACCGACGGCAACCTCGGCGGCACCGTGAACTACGAGCCTAGCCGCACGGGCGACTTTGCGCAGCGTCCGCAGGCCGGCGAGCCGGCGCTCGCAGCGGGTGCGGTCGATCACTACGATCACCGCGAGGACGACGATTACTACAGCCAGCCGGGCGCGCTGTTTCGCCTGTTCGATGCGGGGCAGCGCGAACGACTCTTCGCGAATATCGCGCGCGCCATCGCGGGCGTGCCGGACGAGATCGTGCAACAGCAGATCGAGCATTTCCGCCGCGCCGATCCGGCGTACGCGCAAGGCGTGATCGCGGCGATTGCCGCGTTCGCCGAGGTGCAGAAGGTTGCGAAGTAAGCGGTGGAACAAGCAGTGAAACAAGCGGCGCAACGTTGCGTCGGGCACATGGCCGCCGTCTGCGGGCAGGGCGAACACACGCACGCAGGCAATACAGGAAGTCGCGGCGGTGGCGCCCAGGCGCGCTACCGCTGAGGCAACGTCAAGCTTTGCATGGGAGTGCGAAGCATGGGACCGCGCTAAGAGCTTTGCTTCAAGTGCGGTCGACCACGAAGCAAGGGGCCGCACTAAGAGCTTTGCATGGGACCGGAGTAAGTGCTGAAGCACTAACTCCGGTCGACAGCTAAAGCGCTAAGTGCGGTCGACAGGAGCACGAACATGACCAGGACGATGACGATGACACTCAAGACCGTGGGCCCGGGCCGCGCAGCCGCAATGGCGCGCACGCGCGCCGAGGGTACGCAGGTGGTGCGCCGCGTAGTGGGCTTCGCGATCGTGGCGAGCGGCTTCGTGGCACTCGCCACGCAAGGGCTCGCACACTTGATGGGCCATTGAGCCCGTACGGCCCTGCACGTTGCATCTGGCGTACCGAATCGAAGGGCCGGGTGAGCAGCCGCACGAAATGATTACGCTACAGCGCCCCTCCGATCTGACGTTCGCGTGTCGCGGGCCGCATCGGCACGGCCGCATTGAAAGACCGGTAGTTTTTTTGCCAAAAAAGGAGTTCGCATGGACAAGAAATCTGTTGTGCAGCACGTGAATATCGGCATTAGCGACCACGACCGCGAGAAGATCGCGCAAGGGCTCTCGCGCCTGCTCGCGGACACCTACACGCTGTATCTGAAGACGCACAATTTCCATTGGAACGTCACGGGGCCGATGTTCAACACGCTCCATCTGATGTTCGAGACGCAGTACAACGAGCTGTCGCTGGCTGTGGACGCCATTGCCGAGCGCATCCGCGCGCTGGGCGTGCACGCGCCGGGAACCTACAAGGATTTCGCGAAGCTCTCGTCGATTCCGGAAGCCGATGGCGTGCCGGCCGCTGAAGACATGATTCGCCAGCTCGTGGAAGGTCAGGAAGCCGTCGTGCGCACCGCGCGTGCGATCTTCCCGTCGACGGAGGCCGCCAACGACGAGCCGACCGCCGACCTGCTCACGCAGCGCATGCAGACGCACGAGAAGACGGCGTGGATGCTGCGCTCGATGCTGGCGTGATACTGGCTTGATGCCTGCCTGCCGGCACAGGGTGGGGTTACGCGCTCTCACGCCTTCGTGTTTTCGCATCGGTGCGGCGACTGATGTGCCAAGCCCGCTGGCAGGTCCGGCGGGCATTTTTTTGCGGCGTGGCGTGTTTCACGGCGTGCTCATTGTGCCAACCCATCGCGCCCATGCATCGGGCCCACTCATCGCGCCCGCCCATCGCGCCCGAATTTCCGCCCACGACGATGATGACCCGGCGGCGAAGCACCTCGGCTCTCGCCTACAATAGCGGCATCGTTTTTCGCGCTCCCATCATGTTCGCCCGACTCCCGCTCTATCTGCGGCTCGTCCGCATGGACAAGCCGATCGGCAGCCTGCTGCTGCTGTGGCCGACGCTCAACGCGCTGTGGATCGCCTCGAATGGCCATCCCTCGCTGTCTCTGCTCCTCATCTTCACGGTGGGCACGGTGCTCATGCGTTCGGCGGGCTGCGCGATCAACGATTACGCCGATCGCGACTTCGACCGCCACGTGAAGCGCACGGCCGAGCGCCCCATCACCTCGGGCCGCATCCGCGCATGGGAGGCGGTCGCGATTGCGGTTGCGCTCGCGTTCGTCTCGTTCCTGCTGATCCTGCCGCTCAATGCGCTCACCAAGCAGCTTTCGGTGGTGGCGCTGTTTGTGGCAGGCTCGTATCCGTTCACGAAGCGCTTTTTCGCGATTCCTCAGGCGTATCTGGGTATCGCGTTCGGCTTCGGCATTCCGATGGCATTCGCCGCCGTTCAGGACCATGTGCCGATGCTCGCGTGGATCATGCTGGTGGCGAACGTGTTCTGGTCGGTGGCCTACGACACCGAATACGCGATGGTCGACCGCGACGACGACATCAAGATCGGCATCCGCACGTCGGCGCTCACCTTCGGCCGTTTCGACGTGCTGGCGATCATGCTCTGCTACGCGCTCACGCTCGGCATCTACGTCTGGGTGGGCGTGACGCTGCGCTTGGGCGTGCTGTACTGGCTGGGCTGGGCGGCGGCGGCAGGTTGCGCGATCTATCACTACACGCTCATCAAGGACCGCGAGCGCATGCCGTGCTTCGCGGCGTTCCGCCACAATAACTGGCTGGGCGGCGCGCTCTTCGTCGGGATTGCGGCGCACTACGCCGCCGCGGGGATGTAAGCGATCCGGCTGCGCCGGGAGCAGTCGTAAAAAAAGCGCCTTTGGGCGCTTTTTTTACGTGCGCGACGCGGCAACGCACGTCGCATGCCTACCCGGCGGGATCTACCCGGCGGGATCTATCCGGCGGGATCTATCCGGCGGGATCTACCCGGCCTGACCGAATTACTGCTTGCCGAACTCCTCGCCCATCTCCTTCGCACGCGCATCCGCGGCCAGCGCGCCGCGCACGATCGCGTCCTTGATGGCCGATGCGTCGAACGAAGCGAGCGCCGCCGCGGTGGTGCCGCCCTTGGACGTCACGCGCTCGCGCAGCACCGCGGGCGGCTCGTCGGACTGCAGCGCGAGTTGTGCCGCGCCCGTGAAGGTGGCGATGGCGAGCGCGCGGCCTTGCTGCGCGTCCATGCCGAGCTGGCGGGCGGCTTCTTCGAGGGCCTCGATGAAATAGAACACGTAGGCCGGGCCGCTGCCCGAGATGGCCGTGACGGCGTCGATCTTGCTTTCGTCATCGAACCAGACTGTCTGGCTGACTGCGCCGAGCACGTTCGACGCGAGTTCGCGGCCCGCCGCGTCGACGCCGCTGCCGGCGCAGAGGCCCGTCGCGCCCATGCCGATCAACGCGGGCGTGTTGGGCATCGTGCGCACGATGCGCGCGTGGCCGCCCAGCCAGCGCGAGAGGTCCTCGATGCGGATGCCCGCCATGATGCTGATCACGACCTGATGCGCGCCCAGATGCGCTGCGATCGATTGCGCCACCGCCTTGGCGATCTGCGGCTTCACGGCGAGCAGGACCGCGTCGTATTCGGCGAGCGCGCCGTCGGCGGCTGCACCGGTACGGATGCCGAACTGATCTGCGCTGCGCTTGCGCGCGTCCTCGTTGGGGTCGATCGCGTACAGGTCGCCGGCGGAGACGCCCTTGCGGATCAAACCGCCGATGATTGCAGCGGCCATGTTGCCGCCGCCGATGAAGGCAATTTTCATGGTGATGGAGTGCGTCAGTGGATCAGTGAGAGTAATCGCGTGCACCGAAGATGGCGGTGCCGACGCGCACGATGGTCGCGCCTTCGAGCACGGCGGCCTCGAGGTCCGCCGACATGCCCATCGAGAGCGTGTCGAGTGCGAGGCCATCTGCGCGCAGGGCGTCGAAGAGCTCGCGCAACTGGCGGTGCGGCGCGCGCTGCGCGTCGAGCGTCTGCTCGGGCTCGGGAATCGACATCAGCCCGCGCAGACGCAGGTTGGGCAACGCGGCGACGGCGCGCGCGACCTGCGCGGCTTCCTGCGGAGCCACGCCGCTCTTGGTCGCCTCGCCGCTCACGTTCACCTGCAGGCAGACGTTGAGCGGCGCCATGCTGGCCGGGCGCTGCTCGGATAGGCGCTGGGCGATCTTGAGACGGTCGACGGAATGAACCCAGTCGAAACGCTCCGCCACGGGGCGCGTCTTGTTCGATTGCAACGGTCCGATGAAATGCCATTCGAGACTCGTGCGCAGGTCGGCGAGCGTCTCGATCTTGTCCACGGCTTCCTGCACGTAGTTCTCTCCGAAGGCCCGCTGGCCCGCCGCGTGTGCGGCGCGCACGTCTTGCGCCGGAAAGGTCTTCGATACCGCGAGCAGCGCAACGGATTCCGGCACGCGGCCCGCATTGCGTGCGGCGGCCGCGATGCGCTGGCGGACGGCTTCGAGATTGTGAGCGAAATCGGTCATCGGCATGGAGGCCGGCTGTGGCATTGCCGCGCTTGCGCGCGTGCCGCGGCCGTAGGAACGTGAAACGAACGAGGGCCATTATACGGACTATGCGGACCGTGCCCGGCGCTCAAAACCCGGTTCGCGGTCCGCCGAAAGCCCTATGCCGAATGGCCGACTGTTGGCGAAAGCGGCGATTCGCTACGCTGGTACGACATCGAAACCCTTCGGCTCAGTTGGCCGCCAGCATATGTTCCACGAGCTCGATCCAGTGCGTGACCGGAATCGTCGTGCCGCTTTGCAGGTGCGCGATGCAGCCGATGTTCGCCGAAACGATCAGTTGCGGCTCCAGTGCCTTGAGCCGTTCCACCTTCTGGTTGCGCAGCGTGTAGGACAGGCGCGGCTGCGTGATCGAATAGGTCCCGGCGGAGCCGCAGCACAGATGGCTGTCGACAGGCAGGCGCACCTCCAGCCCGAGCGCGGCGAGCACCTTCTCCACGCCGCCACGCAGTTGCTGGCCGTGCTGCAGCGTGCAGGGCGGGTGATACGCCACGCTGTGAATGCCGCGTCTGCGCGTGGCCGCTACGAGCTGGTCCTGGAACGCGGGCAGGATCTCCGAAAGATCGCGCGTGAGATCGGCAATGCGTCGCGCCTTGTCCGCGTAGGCCGGATCGTTGCGCAGCAGGTGCGCGTATTCCTTGACCGTCGCGCCGCAACCGGAGGCGTTCATGACGATCGCTTCCACGCCTTGCTCGACGTAGGGCCACCAGGCGTCGATGTTCGCGCGCACGTCGTGCAGCGCATCGTCCACGTAACCGAGGTGCAGGCGGATCGCGCCGCAGCAGCCGGCTTGCGGCGCCACCACGGTTTCGATGCCGAGCGCGTCGAGCACGCGCGCCGTGGCCGCGTTGATGTTCGGCATCATCGAAGGTTGCACGCAACCCGCGAGCATGAGCATCTTGCGCGCGTGCTTCGCCGTGGGCCACACGAGCGGCCGCTGGCGCACCGGCACCTTGTCGCGCACGCGCCGCGGCAGCAGGGCGCGCACCTGCTGGGCCACGCGCATGACCGGCGAAAACAGCATGCGGTGCGGCAGGAAGCCCGCGAGGAAGCGGCGCATGAGGCGCTGGCGCAACGGGCGCGGCACCATCTGCTCGGCGTGCTTGCGGCCCACTTCCACGAGCCGGCCGTATTGCACGCCGGAAGGGCAGGTGGTTTCGCAACTGCGGCAGGTGAGGCAGCGGTCGAGATGCGTGAGCGTGCTTTTCGTGACAGGGGCGCCTTCCACCATCTGTTTCATCAGATAGATGCGCCCGCGGGGGCCGTCCAGCTCGTCGCCGAGCAACTGATAGGTCGGGCAGGTCGCGGTACAGAAGCCGCAGTGCACGCACTTGCGCAGGATCGCGTCGGCTTCGTCGCCGTCGGGAGTGTTGCGAATGAAGTCCGCGAGGTTCGTCTGCATTGCCGCGTGAAGGTCTCGTCAGAAGTCGGAATAGAGGCGCCCGCGATTGAAGACGCGGGCCGGATCGAACGCGGCCTTCAGGCCGCGGTGGATCTTCATGAGCGGCGCGGGCAGGGGCGTGAACACCCCGGCGCTGCGGTCGTAGTCGCGGCCGGTGCGGAACATCGTGGCATGGCCGCCGGCTTGTTTTGCACTGATGCGCACGGTTTGCGCGTCGGTTTCGGTGATCCACCAGCGTTGCGCGCCGCCCCATTCCATCAGCTGCGCGCCCGGCAACTGCAATGGCTCGGCAATCGAGGGCAGCGCGAGACGCCACAGCGCGGCGCCGGGCGTGATCGAGCCGAAGAACGGGTCGGTCTGCTCGCGCAGTCCCGCCCAGAAGCGTTCCGCTTCCACGGCGTCCACGACTTCACCGCCAAGCGACGCGCGCGCGGCCTTCACGCCCGCCTCGGCACCCGCGAGCCGCACGGCGAGCGTGCCGTTGCGCCAGGCGCTGGCCGTCATCGGCAGCGGACGGCCGCCCCATTCGTTGAGCTTGCGCACGGCGTCCGTGCCGTTCATGTCGAACTTGAGCGTGGTCTCCGCTTGCGCCACGGGCAGCACCTTCACCGAAAGCTCGAGAATGAGGCCGAGCGTGCCGAGCGAGCCCGCCATCAGGCGCGAGACATCGTATCCGGCCACGTTCTTCACGACCTGGCCGCCAAAGTGCAGCACCTCGCCGTGGCCGTTCATGAGCACCGCGCCCAGCACGAAATCGCGTGCGGCCCCCGTGCTCGCGCGGCGCGGCCCGGCAATGCCGGCGGCGATGCAGCCGCCGAAAGTCGCCTGGGGGCCGAAGTGGGGCGGCTCGAAGGGCAGCATCTGGCCGTGCGACGCAAGCGCGTGCTCGATCTCGAGCAGTGGCGTGCCGGCTCGCGCCGTGATGACGAGCTCGGCCGGGTCGTAGGCAACGATGCCCCGGTGCGCGCGCGTGTCGAGCACTTCGCCTTCGAGCATCTGGCCATACCAGTCTTTCGTGCCGCCGCCGCGTATGCGCAGCGTGCGTCCGTCTGCGGTCGCCGCGCGGATGCGCTCGGACCAGACCGCGACGATGTCTTCCTCTTCCATGATTTCCATGGCGCGTTTGTCGTTGTGGTTCGTTCGATTGTACTGGCGCGCCTCACTCTGGCAACCCGGGGCAGGCCCGCATGGTGGCGCGGCGCAAACGAGGGGCAGAGGCAAGGGCGACTGGCGCGGGCACGCAGTGGGCTATGGAACCGGGTGAAATTGGGTGTGATGCCGGGAATGGCATGCAAAACGCACGATTTCGCGCGATATTCGCCAGGCGGTTACGCAAAACGCATGCGCTGTGCACAACAAAGGACGCATGCATCGGCATTTGCATGGCCCATGCGTTTGGCGTTCCAGCTTGCGCACCGCTTCGCGCGGTGCGCAAGCGCGGTTCAGGAGCGGGGTTTAAAAGCGCGGCAGGTCCGGATGCGGCAGCAGATTCCCGCGCACGTGCATCTTGCCGTATTCGGCGCAGCGCGCACGCGTGGGGATGCCCTTGTCGGGGTTCAGCAGGCCGGCCGGGTCGAAGGCATGCTTCACGGCATGAAAAGCGTCGCGCTCCTCTCGCGAGAACTGCACGCACATCGAGTTGATCTTCTCGATGCCCACGCCGTGCTCGCCCGTGACCGTGCCGCCCAGCTCCACGCAGGTTTCGAGGATGTCCGAGCCGAACGCCTCGGCACGGTGCCACTCGTCGAGATCGTTGCCGTTGAAGAGGATGAGCGGGTGCATGTTGCCGTCGCCCGCATGAAATACGTTGATGCAGCGCAGCCCGTATTGCGCTTCCATTTCGTGGATGCGCGCGAGCAGCCGTCCGATCGCGCGGCGCGGCACGGTGCCGTCCATGCAGTAATAGTCGGGAGAAATGCGGCCCGCGGCCGGAAACGCGTTCTTGCGGCCAGACCAGAACCGCAGGCGCTCTTCCTCGGTGCGCGAGATCTGGATGCGCGTGGCGCCATGCTCGCGCAGCACGGCGGTCATGCGCGCGATCTCCTCGGCGACCTCCTCGGGAGTGCCGTCGGATTCGCACAGCAGGATCGCGGCGGCGTCGAGATCGTAGCCCGCGTTGACGAACTCTTCCACCGCGCGCGTGGCGGGCTTGTCCATCATTTCGAGGCCAGCGGGAATGATCCCCGCGGCGATGATGCCCGCCACTGCGTCGCCGCCTTTCACGACGTCGTCGAAGCTCGCCATGATCACCTGCGCCGTCTGCGGACGCGGAATCAGCTTGACCGTGACCTCGGTGACGATGGCGAACATGCCCTCGCTGCCGATCATCACCGCGAGCAGATCGAGGCCCGGCGCGTCGGGGCCGAGCGAGCCGAACTCCACGATCTCGGCATCCATCGTCACCGCGCGCACGCGCAGCACGTTATGCACGGTGAGGCCGTATTTGAGGCAATGCACGCCGCCCGAATTCTCGGAGACGTTGCCGCCGATCGTGCAGGCGATCTGCGAGGACGGGTCCGGTGCGTAATAGAGGCCGTAAGGCGCGGCCGCGTCGGACACCGCGAGATTGCGCACCCCGGGCTGCACGGTGGCCGTGCGCGCGTAAGGATCGACTTCGAGGATGCGCTTGAAGCGCGCGAGCGACAGCACGATGCCATGGCGGATCGGCATGGCGCCGCCCGACAAACCCGTGCCCGCGCCGCGCGGCACGATGGGTACGTCGAGGCGCCGGCAGATTTGCACGATGCGCTGCACTTGCGACTCCGTCTCCGGCAGCGCTACGGCAAGCGGCAGCCGCCGGTATGCCGCGAGCCCGTCGCATTCATAGGCGACCGTGTCTTCTTCCCGATGCAGCAGGCAGTGCGCAGGCAGCACGGCCATCAACGCCTGAACGACTTCGCGCTGCCGTTGCGCGAGGACTTCCGGCGTCAGGTCCGGCAAATTCGCCTCCGGTGCGTTCATGTCTCCTCCGGTCCCATGCATGATGATTTTGGCCCGACGGTTGTCCGTCTGGGCCGTTGTTGCCGGCGTGGCGCCCCCAACTCGAGCGGGGCGCTCAAACCCGGACGCCCCGGACTACGCCGCCCAACTGAAGATCTTGCCGGGGTTCATCAGATTGTGCGGATCGAGTGCGTGCTTGATGGCGCGCATCGTGTCGACCGTGTCGGCGCCGTGCTCCTCCACAAGGAAGCCCATCTTGTGCAACCCAACGCCATGCTCGCCCGTGCAGGTGCCGTCCATCCGGATCGCTCGCTGCACGATGCGGTGGTTCAGGCGTTCGGCTTCCTCGATTTCCTCGGGCTTGTCCGGATCGATCAGGATCGCTACATGGAAGTTGCCGTCGCCCACGTGGCCCACGATCGGGCAGGGCAGCGGCGAGGCCTTGAGATCGGCCTCGGTTTCCACCACGCATTCGGCAAGGCGCGAGATCGGCACGCAGACGTCCGTCGTCACGGCGCGGCAGCCGGGCTTGAGCTGCAACATGGCGAAGTAGGCGCTGTGCCGCGCGTTCCACAGGCGATTGCGGTCTTCGGGGCGCGTCGCCCATTCGAAGCCTTCGCCGCCGTTTTGCGCGGCAAGCTCCTGCACGAGCTGAGCCTGTTCCGCTACGCCCGCTTCGGTGCCATGGAACTCGAAGAACAGCGTGTGCTTTTCGCGCAGCGTCAGGTTCGAATGGCGATTGATCGCGCGCACCGCGAGCGAATCGATGAACTCCACGCGCGCAATCGGCACGCCCATCTGGATTGTCTCGATGACCGTGCGCACGGCTTCGGCCATCGAAGCAAACGCGCAGACCGCCGCGGATACCGCTTCTGGCTGCGGATAGAGCCGCACCGTGATTTCGGTGATCACGCCGAGCGTGCCCTCGGAGCCCACGAAAAGGCGCGTGAGGTCGTATCCCGCCGCCGACTTGCGCGCGCGCGCGCCGGTTTTGATGACGCGGCCGTCCGCGAGCACGGCGGTGAGGCCGAGCACGTTCTCGCGCATCGTGCCATAGCGCACGGCGTTGGTGCCGGAGGCACGCGTCGCCGACATGCCGCCGATGCTCGCATCCGCGCCCGGATCGATGGGGAAGAAGAGGCCGGTGTCGCGCAGCGCTTCATTGAGCGCCTTGCGCGAGATGCCGGGCTCGACGGTGACGGTGAGATCTTCGGCGTTGATCGCGAGCACGCGATTCATCTGCGAGAGGTCGATCGAGACGCCGCCCTGTACCGCGAGCAGATGGCCTTCGAGCGACGAGCCGTTGCCATAGGGAATGATCGGCACGCCATATTGCGCGCACAGTCTCACGATGGACTGGACCTCTTCGGTGTTTTGCGCGAAGACGACGGCGTCGGGCAACTGCGGATCGAAGCGCGATTCGTCGCGGCCATGATGCGCGCGCACGGCTTCGGAAGTGGAAACGCGTTCGCCGAACGCGCTGCGCAGCTGGTCGAGGAGATCGGCGGGGAACGGGCGGCGTGCGATGGCCGGCGGCGCGGGATGATTCACGCGGATGTCTCCTTCGTTTGAACGTAATATTCGGCGCGCTTCATTTTACGCTCAACGTTCGCACGCGCGTTCCGCTGGCTGCGGCGGGGCTGGAACGGGCAAGCGCCGGCAGGGTTCGGCTTGTGCGTGGCGGGCCGAGCTGTACGCAACCGCAGCACGAAACCGCAGCACGAAACATTCAGGGCGAAATCTATAGTCCCCGCCGGCGCTCGCGCACGAGACAATGACGATTCAACCTGTTCGCCATACGGAGAGACATACCATGGGCAACCGCCTGAGCAAGATCACCACGCGCACGGGCGACGACGGCACGACGGGCCTCGGCGACGGCAGCCGCGTGCGCAAGGACGACGTGCGCATTGCCGCGATCGGCGAAGTCGACGAGCTGAACTCGCACATCGGCGTGCTGCTATGCGAGACGCTGCCCGACGACGTGCGCGCCGCGCTTACGGTGATTCAGCATGACTTGTTCGACCTGGGCGGCGAGTTGTGCATGCCCGGCCACACTATCGTCACGGATGCTCACCTCGCGCGTCTGGACGGCTGGCTCGCCGAGTACAACGCGACGTTGCCGCCGCTCAAGGAATTCATCCTGCCCGGCGGCTCGCGCGCGGCGGCGCTCGCGCATGTCTGCCGCACCGTGTGCCGACGCGCGGAGCGCCTGATCGTCGCGCTCAGCGCAGAGCAGGGCGAGACTGCGTCACCCGCACCGCTTGCGCAAGCGCCGCGCCGCTACGTGAACCGGCTCTCCGACCTGATGTTCGTGCTCGCACGCGTGCTCAACCGGGCGGCAGGTGGCGCCGACGTGCTCTGGCGCCACGACCGCGGTGCATCAAATGGCCAGCCCGAAGCCGGTTCCAACGAATAAAGGGATCGAAGCGAAGCGGTAGAGGAGCGGCGTCCGCCCTGTAAAGCCGGACCGCCGGTGCCGCTCTCATCCCGCAATCGGGACAATGCTGGGGTGCGACAAAATGCCTGGGTCGGCTTGTCTCATTAAACATGTATCGTGTTTGCATGTTTAACAAGGAGAAGCCGCAATGACTGCGCTCACCGCCGACCAGATTGCCCGCGTCAAGGCCACCGCGCCTGTTTTCGCCGAACACGGCACCACCATCACGAAGCACTTCTACAAGCGGATGTTCAACGCGCATCCGGAACTGAAGAACCTCTTCAACCAGACGCACCAGCAGAGTGGCAGCCAGCCCGAAACGCTCGCTCGCGCGGTCTACGCTTACGCGGCGAACATCGACAATCTCGGCGCACTTGGCGGCGCGGTCTCGCACATCGCAAACAAGCACGCCAGCCTGAACATCCGTCCGGAGCACTATCCGATCGTCGGCCGTCATTTGCTGGGTGCGGTGGTGGACGTGCTCGGCGACGCCGTCGATCAGCCCACGCTCGACGCCTGGGCGGTGGCTTACGAGCAGCTCGCGAACATCATGATTGGCGCCGAGGCGAAGCTCTATGAAGCGGCGCCGTGGAGCGGCTTCCGTCCGTTCAAGGTGCTGCGCAAGCACGTCGAAAGCGACGAGATCACCTCGTTCTACCTCGCGCCCGCCGACGGCGCGCCGGCCGGCGGCTTCGAGCCGGGCCAGTACGTGAGCGTGACGCGCTATGTCGACAAGCTCGGCGTCGACCAGCCGCGCCAGTACAGCCTCTCCGACGCACCGCACGGCCGCTGGCTGCGCATCTCGGTCAAGCGCGAAGACGGCCGCGGCGAAGTGGAGCCGGGTCACGTCTCGAACCTGATGCATGACGGCGTGGAAGAAGGCGCGGTCGTGCACGTGAGCGCGCCGATGGGCGAATTCAAGCTCGATCGCAAGAAGACCACGCCGGTCGTGCTGCTGAGCGGCGGCGTGGGCATCACGCCGATGGCGTCGATGCTCACCACGCTGCTGGCCGAGCGCAGCGCGCGCAAGGTGACCTTCGTGCACGCCTGCCGTAACCGCAGCGTGCACGCGTTCGGCGACTGGATGCGCCGCAGCGCGGCCGAGCATCCGAACGTGAAGCTCGCGGTGTTCTACGAAGAGGTGGGCGCCGAAGACCGCGTGGGCATCGACTACGACTTCGAAGGCCGCGTCGAGCTCGAGCGCATTGCCGCCGACGCGATTTTGCCGGATGCCGACTACTACGTTTGCGGGCCGGTGGCGTTCATGCGCGCGCAGCGCGATGCGCTGGTTGCCCGCGGTGTCGATCCTGCGCGCATTCACACGGAGATCTTTGGTTCGGGCGTGCTCGACTGAGGCTTCGTTTTTCCGCGGTTGTGTCCGACGCGGACGAAAAAACGCCCGGCAAGCCATGCCGGGCGAACTGGAGAATTCGATTCGTCTGACTCAGCGGATCGACGCAACGCCCCGGTTCTCGCCGGGGCGTTTTTCGTCGATGAACAAAAAACCGCTCAGTTGCCGCTGCCGCGCGCGACGCGGCGCTGCTTGACCGCCTCGGCGAGCCCTTCGAGCACGCCCACGCTTTCATCCCAGCCGATGCATGCGTCGGTGATGCTCTGGCCGTAGGTCAGCTCGCAGCCTTCCTTGAGGTCCTGGCGGCCCGCCACGAGGTGCGACTCGACCATCACGCCGATAATGCGCTCGTCGCCCGCCGCGACCTGGCGGCCGATGTCCGCGCACACGGGAATCTGGTTTTCGTGCTTCTTCGAGCTGTTCGCGTGGCTCGCGTCGATCATCAGGCGCGCCGCGAGACCCGCCTTGCCGATATCGCTGCACGCGGCGTCCACGCTTTGCGCGTCGTAGTTCGGCGTCTTGCCGCCGCGCAGGATCACGTGGCAGTCCTCGTTGCCGGCCGTCGAGACGATGGCCGAGTGGCCGCCCTTCGTCACCGAGAGGAAATGGTGCGGCTGCGAGGCGGCCTTGATCGCGTCCACGGCGATCTTCACGTTGCCGTCCGTGCCGTTCTTGAAGCCGACCGGGCACGAGAGGCCCGAGGCCAGCTCGCGGTGCACCTGCGACTCGGTCGTGCGTGCGCCGATCGCGCCCCACGAAACGAGGTCGGCGATGTACTGCGGGCTGATCATGTCGAGGTACTCGGTGCCCGCCGGCAGGCCGAGCTCGTTGATCGAGACGAGCAGCTCGCGCGCGGTGCGCAGGCCGTCGTTGATCTTGAAGCTGTTATCCATGTACGGGTCGTTGATGAGACCCTTCCAGCCCACCGTCGTGCGCGGCTTTTCGAAGTACACGCGCATCACGATCTCGAGCTCGTTCTTGAAGCGCTCGCGCTGCTCCACGAGCCTGGTCGCGTATTCGAGCGCGGCCTTGGTGTCGTGAATCGAGCACGGGCCGACGATGACGATCAGGCGGTCGTCCATGCCGTGCAGGATGCGGTGCAGGGCGCGGCGCGACTCGAAGATCAGCGTCGAGGCGGCTTCCGAGCACGGGAACTCGCGGATCAGGTGTGCGGGCGGCGTGAGTTCCTTGAGTTCGCGAATGCGGACATCGTCGGTGTTGTGCGGGGGCATGGCTGTTTCTCCTGATCCTGTGTAGCGTGCAACGCGCGTGCGATGCGTCGAAAATCGGTTAGATGAAAGTGAGGCTCGTATGGGGTAAGGACGAAAAAAAACCGCCAGACTCTGCTGGCGGTTTCTCGTGTATTCGGGTTCCTGCGCGTACTGTCAACCCTCTCGATCCGCCAGCGGTCTGAGATACCAAAAGAAGTAAAAGTAAAACTTCGTGGCGAACATGGCGGGTTGCTGTCTGCTACGTCGAAAAGGGTGATTGCCTTTATAACCCGAGCTTCTCGTGGCTGGCAAGCCGGGTCGTGAAAAAACGCGGATTATCCGCGAGTTCAGAGTGTTCGATGCGGGAAATTCGCGCGGCGGTGCGGATTTTCCGCATCGCCCTGCATGAATCCTGCGCTCAGGCGGACCTCAAACCGTGCCGCCCACCGTCATGCGGTCGATGCGCAGCGTCGGCTGGCCCACGCCTACGGGCACGCTCTGCCCCTCTTTGCCGCACACGCCCACGCCCGAGTCGAGGCGCATGTCGTTGCCGATCATGCTCACGTACTTGAGCGATTCCGGGCCGCTGCCGATCAGCGTCGCGCCCTTCACGGGGTAGGTGATCTTGCCGTCCTCGATCATGTACGCCTCGGAGGCCGAGAACACGAACTTGCCATTGGTGATGTCGACCTGGCCGCCGCCGAAGTTCACGGCATAAAGCCCGTTCTTCACCGAAGCGATGATCTCCTGCGGATCCTTGTCGCCGTTGAGCATGTAGGTGTTGGTCATGCGCGGCATCGGCAGCGCGGCGTACGACTCGCGGCGCGCATTGCCGGTCACGGGCATCTTCATGAGGCGCGCGTTGAGCGAGTCCTGGATGTAGCCCTTGAGAATGCCGTCCTCGATCAGCGTCGTGCACTGCGTGGGGTTGCCTTCGTCGTCGATGTTAAGCGAGCCGCGGCGGTTGGGCAGCGTGCCGTCGTCGACCACGGTGACGCCCTTGGCGGCCACGCGCTGGCCGATCTGGCCTGCGAACGCCGACGAGCCCTTGCGGTTGAAGTCGCCCTCGAGCCCGTGGCCGATGGCCTCGTGCAGCAGCACGCCGGGCCAGCCCGGGCCGAGCACGACGGACATTGCGCCGGCCGGGGCCGGGCGTGCTTCGAGATTGACGAGCGCCGCGTGCACGGCGTCGTCGACGTACTTCGAGAGCACGTCGTCGGTGAAATAAGCGTAGTCGAAGCGGCCACCGCCGCCGCCGTTGCCAATCTCGCGGCGGCCGTTTTGCTCGGCGATCACCGTAACCGAGACGCGCACGAGCGGGCGGATGTCGGCGGCGAGGGCGCCGTCGCTGCGCGCGACCAGCACGACGTCGTATTCGCCCGCGAGCGCGGCCATCACCTGGGTGATGCGCGGGTCGCGCGAGCGCGCCATCTGCTCGATGCGCTCGAGCAGCTTCACCTTCTCGGTGGCGTCGAGCGAGGAAAGCGGGTCGGAAGGCAGATAGAGGTCGCGGCCCGCGATGCCCTTGAGCGAAGTGGCCACCTTGATCTTCTGCTTGCCGCCGCCCGCCTGCGCGATCGAGCGCGTGGCGATGGCCGCCTGCCGGATCGCCTCGGGCGAGAGGTCGTCGGAGTAGGCGAACGCGGTGCGCTCGCCCGAGACGGCGCGCACGCCTACACCCTGGTCGATGCTGAAGCTGCCCGACTTGACGATGCCTTCCTCGAGGCTCCAGGCCTCGCTGCGCGTGGTCTGGAAGTAGAGGTCGGCGTAGTCGACGCGGTGCGTGAAGATCTCGCCGAGTGTGCGCGTGAGCACTGCCTCGTCGAGGCCGTAGGGCGTAAGGAGCAAGTCCTTCGCGGTCGCCAGATTGCGGATGCCGGGTTCGATGATGTTCATGCGCTCAGTAAGCTTGGTAAGCAATCTCGGTAAGCAGTGTCTGTCAGGATAGATTCGGGCGAAACGCCTTGAAATCAAGCGCTTCAGTTGCGGTTCAAGGGCATATCAGGGGCAGTCCAGTACGCGATGCCGCCACGCGGGCAGGCTCGCGCGCACCGCGGCAATGCGTTCGAGGTCGATGTCGCCGATCACCGCGCCGGGGTTTTCGTCGCGCACGTCGACGATCTCGCCCCACGGGTCGATCAGCATGCTGTGGCCCCAGGTGCGGCGGCCGTTCTCGTGCTGGCCGCCTTGCGCCGCCGCGAGCACGTAGCACTGGTTCTCGACCGCGCGGGCGCGCAGCAGGGTTTCCCAGTGCGCGCGGCCCGTGGTGTACGTGAATGCGGACGGTACGACCATCAGCGCGCAGTCCCCCATACGTCGATAGAGCTCGGGAAAGCGCAGATCGTAGCAGACCGACAGGCCGACGCGCCCGAACGGCGCGTCGAAGGTGCGCACCTCGGCGCCGGGGCGGATCGTGCGCGCCTCGTCGAACGATTCGGCGCCTTTTTCGAAGCTGAACAGGTGGATCTTGTCGTAGCGCGCGCGCTCTGCGCCGCTCGGGTCGAACACGAGCGTGGTGTTCAGCACGCGTGTTTCCTCGGGCGCCTTCAAAGGCAGCGTGCCGCCGATGATCCAGACACCGTGACGCTTCGCGGCATCGGCGAGAAAGCGCTGGATCGGGCCGTCTCCGTAGGCCTCGCGCACGGCGAGCTTGTCGCTGTCCTTGTGACCCATGAAGCAGAAGTATTCCGGCAGCAGCACGAGGCGCGCGCCTTGCCTCACGGCCTCTGCGATCAGGCGATCGGCGTCGGCCAGGTTGCGTTCGCGATCGGGCGTGCTGACCATCTGCAACGCCGCGACGCGAAACGGCGTGTCGGCCGATCCACGGGATCCATTGGAGGCGGGCGTTGCGGGAGAGGGCGTATCGCTCATCGACGGCTCTTGAATGAACAGAAGAGGGTGGTCCCGGGAACAGTGCGTTGTGCGGCGCAATCGTGAGCACTGACACGCATGCGCCGTGCCCGGCAGGCGGCGGCCTCGGCTATCTCGGCCGCATCGACCGCATCGACCGCATCGGCCAGCGGGGTCCGGCGCGAGGCCGCGAAGCGAGCCGCTGCGACTCTCAATGCGCCACCGCCGGAGCCGGCGCATTCATCTTACCCTGATCGCCGGGCAGTCGCTCGACCAGCGGTTTGGACCACGAGCCCGTGATTGCGTAGGTGCGCGCGAACGTCGTTTCGACGGTATGCAGGAGCGCGAAATCGGCGATCAGCGCGCCAAGGCCGAAGAGCGGGTTGATGATCGCCGCGGCGATCACGCCCGCGCCCGCGCTCACCGTGGGCACGACGTGCACGCGCAGGTCCTGGGTCTTGTGGGCGAGATCGATGGTGCCCGTCATCTGGGCGAGGCCGGGCGCGGTCACGATCTTGAAGTCGTCCGTGCGGCCGATGCCGTTCTGGATCTGCGCGGTGCCTGCGACGCTCGTGAAGGGCAGGCCCGTGCCGATCACGTCGCGGAAGTCCATGTCGGGAAAATGCGCGAGGCTTTGCAGGCTCAACACGCCGAGCAGCGACGCCACGCCCGGATTGACCTTGAGGATCTGGCCGTGGTGCAGGTCGAGCGCGAGGCTGCCGTCGAGCGTCGGATAGTCGAGCACCGTCGGGCCGCCGCGCCACGCGAGCTTGCCGCTGAGCGTGCCTTGCCCGCCCTTGACCACATGCAACACACCGGCGCGTTCGAGCAGCGCGCCCGCGTCCTTGATGTCGAGGTGGAAGTCGACCGCGGTGCGCCGCGGCGTCTCGCCCGTGCTGCCTGCGGTGTCGGCGGCTGGCGCCTCGTCGCCGACGGCGCGCCAGTTCTCGGTCGCGGTGAGGTGCGCGGCTGGGTTGACGATGTCGAGCGTGTCGAGCTGCCAGACCGGCACGCCGTTGTCGACGTAGTTGTGGGCGTTCATCTGCAGGCGGCCGAGGTCGTGGCCGCGCACGATGAGCTGGTTCACGACGAGGTCGATCGACGGCATGTTCTGGGCGCGCTGCGACATGGCCTGGCCGAGCAGATCGTTCTCGGTCGCGGCGGGCACGACGAGGCGCGCGAGCCGCGCCTCGAGCGTGCCGGGCGAGCCGGCCACGGGGCCCGGCTTCCACGAGACGTGGCCCGAGACCTGGTTCGACGCGACGTTGGCCTGCCACTCCTTGCCGGTGCGCGTGGCGCCCACGATCACGTTTTCCCAGTGACGCTTGAGCAGCGTCAGCGTGCCGACGTGGACCGCGAAGCGCGAGGGCACGTAGGACGCGAACGCGCCGCCGGGCACTGCCGGGTTGTTTGCGTCTGCCGTTGCCGTCGCTGGCGTTTGCGATGCGGCTTGCGCCGGAGCGGCCGTTGCCAACGTTTGCGATGCGGGTAGCGCGGCGGTCGTTGACGCTTGCGCGGCTTCAGCGGTTTCGGGCGTGGCGCTCGCCGCGTTTGCCGCTGGAGGCGTCGCTGCGTTTGCCGCTGGAGGCGTCGCTGCGCTGGCCCCCACGTTTGCCGCTGCAGGCGTCGCCGTGCTGGTCGCCGAGTTTGCCGCCGCATTCGTCGCCGGGGTTAGTGCCGCGGCAACGCTCGCCGCCGCCGTGCCGCGCAGTTCCTGCGCGACGCGCCGCCATGCGTCGGCGTCGAAGGTGGGGACATCGACCACGGCGACCACGCCTTCGGTGGGCAGATCGGCGGGCCGGTTCATGGCGATCACGCCGCGTATGACGTCCGGCACGTGGCCCGGATTGCGCCGCAGCACGTAGCGCGCCGCAAAAGGCCCGAGCGCGAGTTCGGCGTGCTCGTACTTCGAAGTATTGGTGGGGGCGGCCACCGTGCCGGCGTCGTTGCTGTCACCGGTCCCGGGTTGCAGCTCGAAGCGCAACGGCATCGCCATACCGGCGGTCTTGCCGAACGGCGCGGGCAGGTCGATGGCGAGATCGGTCAGATCCGAGTTCGCCTTCACGT
This sequence comes from Paraburkholderia silviterrae, assembly GCF_004353915.1. Taxonomy (GTDB): domain Bacteria; phylum Pseudomonadota; class Gammaproteobacteria; order Burkholderiales; family Burkholderiaceae; genus Paraburkholderia; species Paraburkholderia silviterrae. The sequence continues at coordinate 278,868 of NZ_SMRP01000008.1, forward strand.
CCGGCAGGTGGCCGCGCATGCCCGCCACGGAGAGCGACCAGGGCGCCGAGCCCGAGAAGCGGCCGAGCACCGCCGCCGGCGTGCCGCGCAGGTTCAGGCTGCGCGCGGTATCGGCGCCCACGGCTACGTTGCCCGCGACGTTCACGGTAAAGCGGCCGTCCTCGCTCAAGCCGCCGTTCGCGCGCACGTCGCCGCCAAGGAAGTGCCCGGTGAGCCGCTCGACCTGCGCGCTGCGGTTCGTGAAGCGCACCTTGCCGGTGAGGCTGGACAGCGGCGGCACGTTTTGCGCGCTGAGCGTGTCGTTCTCGAACCCGACTGCGCCCGCGACTTTCACCTTCGGCATCGGCTTGCGCGGAATCGTGAGCTTGAGCGCGAACGTGGCCGGCCCCTGCGCTTGCACCTTCGCGACGGCGTGCTTCGACATCGCGCCAATCGAGCTGTTGTCCGCGTAATCGAGCAGGTCGGCGAGCGGCCCGCTCCCGGCGCCTTCGATCACGAGATCGGAGCCCTTGATGCCCAGCTCGTCGATGCGGCCGCTCACGTCGCGCAGCACGAAGTTGCGGTAATGGCCGCGCGCCACGTCAAAGCGCAGCTTGTTCTCGTGGAGCTGGAACACGCCGTCGATGCCGTCGAACGCGGGCCAGACGTTCGGCGCCCCGTTGCGCAGATTGCGCGGCGGATACGGCGACGGGTCGAAGCGCCCATTCTTGAACGGCGCGACGATGCGGAACTGGCCCGCCTGCGGGTCGCGCGAGTAGGGGAATAGCGCGAGATCGCCGTGAATCTCGAGCGTCGCGCCCTTCGAGATGCCCGCCTGCAGTCCGTGGCCCAGATAGGTGCGGGTTTTCTCGGAGATGCTGGTGGGCAGGTAGCGCGGGATGGCCTTGACTTGCGCCGAATCGAACTTCGCGACGAGGTCGAGCGCGCCGCGCCCGTGTCCGGGGTTCGTGTAGTGCGCGGTCATGGTGGCGTGCGCGTCGGCGTTCTGCACGCCCAGCTTGCTCACGTCGACGGCGAACGCCTTGAGCTTGTTGCCGGGCTGGCGCTGCGCGGCGACCGTCCAGCTCATGGCGCCCCACAGGCGGTCGAACTTCAGGCGCGGATCGTCGAACACGCCGGGCAGCGTGAGGGCGGTCGCGACCGTGTCGAGGTGCAGCGAGCCGTGCGATTCGTCGGCATCGATGTGCCCCCAGAGGTTTTCGATGCCGGGCAGGCCCGCGCGCGGGTGGCCGCGCGGCGTGAGGCCGGGGCCCGGCTCCTGGGCCGCCACGCTGATGCCCTGCAGGTCGCCCTTGAAGCGATAGCGGATGATGGGCTCGACGCTCGTGGTGCGCTGCTCGACGGCGGCTTCACCCGACTCGGGCGAGGCGCGCTCCATGGCGAGCTCGTAGTTGGCGATGAGCCCTTGCGGGTTGAAGCGCACGAGCGCGTTTTGCACGCGCGCAGGCAGCGGCAGCGCGCGCATGAATTCGGCGAGGATGCCCAGATCGATGCGGTCGCCGTGCACGGCAAAGAGTTGGCCGTGCTGCAGCGACTGCTGGCGAAACCGCCCGTCCAGTGTCGTGAATGCGAGCGAGCGCGTGAGCGGCGTGCCGTCGTCGAGCGGCGGCTGGCCGAGTTCGGCACGGAAGTCGTGCATCTGCAGCGTGTAGTCGCTGGGCTCGATCCCCAGGCGCCAGCTGAACTGGGCGACCGGCAGGTCGAGGCGCGGCTGGCTCGGCTTCACGCGCAGCGCGATGTCATTGCCGCTCAGCACGCCGTCGGCCGATTTGATCCGGCCCGTCTCGAAATGCGCCCAGATCGTGTTGTCGATGCGTCCTGCATAAGTGGTGAGCGGCAAGCTGATGTAGCGCGCGAGCGTCGGCAGGTCGACGGGGCCGGTCGAGACATAGACGTCGCCGCTCCAGGTGAGCGGCTTGCCCGCTTGCGCATAGCGCGCGTGCTTGAAGTGCGCGCGGAAGTCGAGCGGCCCGTGCAGCACCGTGCCCTCGGCGGGCGCCTGGAGCGCGATGCGGTGGTCGTAGCCGTCGTTGAGGATGGCGACGCGAATGTCCGAGAGCTTGAGCTCGGGCACGTCGCGCGTGGCGTCGCTCCAGCGCAGCGTGCCGCCGCGCAGCACGATGGCCTGCTGGCGCATGAGCCAGGTCATGAAGGTCGCGTTGCCCGTGTGCGCCGTGGGCACGGGCACGCCGGCGACCGTGAGCGTGCCGTCGTCTTCGCGTGTGAGCAGCACGTCGGGGCGCTCGACCACGACGCTGGAGAGCAGCAGCTCGAAAGTGACGAGCGAGCGCCAGGAGACCGCCGCCGTGGCGTGCGGCACGTTCAGCGCGACGTTGCCGTGGCGGTCGCGGATCGTCAGCCCCGTGATGCCGATGCCGGGCTGGAAGCCCGACCAGTGCGGCGAGAGCTTGTCGATGCGGAATTCGGCGTGGATCTTGTCGGAGACGAGCTTTTCGATGCGCGGACGAAAGTCGTCCACGTGGGGCAGCACGACATAGCGCAGCCCGAGCAGCAGCACCGCGACAATGAAATAGAGGACGAGCGCGATGGCGGCCAGTACGCGAAACGTGTGGCGCAGTACCGGATGATGATGATGTGAGTCCGCGTCGGCGCTCTCCCGGCTGGCATGTCCGGTTTGATGCGGGCCGGCGGGGTCGTTACGCTCGGACATGCTGCGGCGGGTGGGGTATGGTAGCGTTGCGTTCTGACGTCGAAATGTATCACAGGGGGCCGTGGGGCCGGCCATCCGGGGAACCCGGGATGGCTTGCGGCGCGCTGATGCACGGGGTACTTCGCACGGCGGCGGGGGCGGCTGAAGCAGTTGATGCGGCTTCAAGCAACGCCCAGGCCTATCCACCCACCCCCGCTCAACGAGCCGGGCAAGATCCTACATGACTAACGTTCCCCTTCTGAGTTCCAGCTATTCGCGGTATGCGGCGCGTGCTTACGGCGCTCGCCCGGGCCTGGCTGCCCAAGTCGAGGCACTTGCCGCCTCGCCGCTCGCGCGCGCGGCGTTGTCCGCGCGGCTCGATACGCTGTGCGACGAGGCGCGCGGCGCAGCATCCACCAACCCCGGCCAGGCCGCCGCGCCGCTCACCGACGAACAGTTGAAGAAGGCGCTGCGCCAGCTGCGCGCCGAGGTGATCTGCGCGGTGATGGAGCGCGACCTTGCCGGCGTGGCCGATGTCGGCGAAGTCACCGGCGCCATGACCGATCTCGCCGAAGTGACGATCCAGCGCGCGCTCGCGGTCGTGAGCGCGGACCTCGAAACGGTCTTCGGCGAGCCGCGCGGGCCGAACGGCGAGCGCCTCACGCTCGGCGTGGTGGGCATGGGCAAGCTCGGCGGGCGCGAGCTCAACGTGTCCTCGGACATCGACCTGATCTTCGTCTACGAGGACGACGGCGAGACCACAGGCGGCCAGCGCTCGCCCATCGCCACCCAGGACTTCTTCGCGCGCGTGGGCAAGCGCTTGATCGGCGCGCTCTCCGACGTGACGGCGGACGGCTTCGTGTTTCGCGTCGACATGCGGCTGCGGCCCAATGGCGACTCGGGCACGCTCGTGTGCAGCCTCGGCATGCTCGAGGAATACTTCTACGTGCAGGGGCGCGAATGGGAGCGCTACGCGTGGATCAAGGGGCGGCTCGTCTCGGAGGAGGCGAGCGAGAGCGCGCTGCGCCTCGCCTCGCAGCTCGAAAGGCTCGTGAAGCCCTTCGTCTACCGGCGCTACCTGGACTTCGGCGTGATCAGCGCGATCCGCTCGCTGCACATGCAGATCCGCCACGAGGCCCAGCGCCGGGCCACCATGCGTCCCGATAAAGCCGACGACATCAAGCTCGGGCGCGGCGGCATCCGCGAAATCGAATTCAGCGCGCAGGTGTTCCAGCTGATTCGCGGCGGCCAGGACGCGGGTTTTCGCGTGCGCCCGACGCTCGCCGTGCTCGGCTACGCGGCGGCGCGCGGGCTGATCGCGTCCGAGGTTTGCGGCGAGCTCACGTGCGCCTACAACTTCCTGCGCGAGCTCGAGCATCGGCTGCAATACCGCGACGACGCGCAGACTCACGCGATGCCCGTCGACCCCGAAGAGCGCGCGGCGCTTGCGAAGTCGATGGGCTTTGACGACTACGCGGCGCTCATGGCGGTGCTCGACACGCACCGCGAGAACGTCGAGTGCCAGTTCGACCAGATCTTCTCCGACAAGGTGGGCGGCGAGACCGGCTGCGCCGCGCCGGAGGACGGCGCGGCGGCGTGGGTCTGGAGCGACGCGCTGACCGAAGAGGGCGCCGACGGCGCCTTGCTCGAACGGCTCGCGGACCTCGGCATCGACGACCCCGCGCCGCTGCTCGCGCGCCTGCGCGGGCTGTGGCAGTCCTCGCGCTATACGGGCCTGCCCGAGAAGAGCCGCGAGCGCTTCGACAGCGTCGCGCAGCGCGCGCTCGAAGCGGCACGCACGCTCGAGCCGCGCGAGCGGCGCGGCGACACGCTCGCGCGCATGTTCGACCTGCTCGAAGCCGTGATCCGGCGTGGCGCCTATCTCGCGCTGCTCACCGAATATCCGGATGCGCTCAACCGCGTGCTCAAGGTGCTGGGCGCGTCGCGCTGGGCGGCGGGCTATCTGATTCGCCATCCGCAACTGCTCGACGAGTTGCTCGACGACGAAGCGGTCGCCACGCCGTTCGACTGGCCGGAGTTCTCGCGCCTGTTGCGCGTGCGGCTCGCGACGGCCGCCGACGTCGAGCAGCAGATGGACCTGCTGCGCCACGCCCACCAGGCCGAGGTATTCCGCATCCTGCTCAACGATCTCGCGGGCCGGCTTTCGGTCGAGCACGTGAGCGACCGGCTCTCCGAGCTCGCGGATGCGGTGCTCGACGTGACCATCGAAACGGTGTGGAAGCAATTCGCCAAGCGTCACCGCGAGGTGCCGCGCTTCGCGGCGATCGCCTACGGCAAGCTCGGCGGCAAGGAGCTCGGCTACGCGTCGGACCTCGACCTGATCTTCCTCTACGACGACGAGGACGAGCGCGCTTCCGAGATCTACGCGACGTTTGCGCGCCGCCTCATCACGTGGCTCACGACGTCCACGGGCGCGGGCACGCTCTTCGACGTGGACTTGCGGCTGCGGCCCAACGGCGAATCGGGGCTGCTCGTCACTGATCTCGGCTCGTTCAGGCGCTACCAGCTGCGCGAGGGCGATGCCGCGAACACGGCATGGGTCTGGGAGCATCAGGCGCTCACGCGCGCGCGCTTTTCGGCGGGCGACGCGGCCATCGGCAATGCGTTCGAGGCGATTCGCGTGCAGGTGCTCACGACGCCGCGCGACGCGGCGCCGCTCGCCAAAGAGATCGTCGAGATGCGCCAGCGCGTGGAAGACGGCCACCCGAACCGCACCGAGCTCTTCGATCTGAAGCACGACCGCGGCGGCATGGTCGACATCGAATTCCTCGTGCAGTACTGGGTGCTGCTGCACGCGGCGCAGGACCCCGAGCTGATCCGTAACACGGGCAATATCGCGCTCTTGCGCGAGGTGTCGCGCTTCGGGCTGATGGGCGAGGAGGAGGCCGACACGATCGGCTCGGCGTACCGGCTCTATCGCAAGCTCCAGCACCAGTTGCGCCTCGACGGCATGGAGACGGCGCGCGTCGCTCCCGCGCGGATCGAGCGCGAGCGCGAGGCCGTGCTGGCGCTGTGGAAGCGGGTGTTCGGCGAGCGCGGTTGATACCGTGCGCGGCGCCCGTGCGTGGGCGCCGTTTTTCGCGCAGCGGGTTCGGTCCCTGTTGCGCGTGTCTTGCTTGAGGCGGGTCCGGCCGGCGCATTGCTCGTGCGCATGATGCCGCCCGCTGGTTTGCACCCACCCATTCGTTTCATATATTTAGGTATCCAATGCAATCGCATTGGGCGTGCGATTGGGATGTCTACATTTGGGGCGTCTACATTCGATTCCGATATTTAACGATTTTCCGTCGGAAAACGAGCGCTACTGTCGAGTGTTTTGTAGGCATCGGTCTGACTTGTATCAATTCATCTGAATGAAACTCCCGGTGGGCCCCTCGCAGGGCCTGGCGCATCGTTTAAGGTGCACATTCAAATTGCATATGAGCATCTTCTGACGATAGTTGCTTGCGCATCGAAATCGAGCGAGGCCGTGCAGGTGAGTGCGTCTCGCCTCGCGTCGCCCTGACGTCGCGGTGGTGGCGTCGATTTCCCCACGCCGCAGGCCCAACCGGAACAAGTCATGTCAAACAATCACGAACCGCGTCGCCGCTTCTTGCGGCAGATGCTGGCCGTCGTGCCCGCTGCCTCGGTCACGTCGGGCGCCGCACTTTCGCTTGCGGCATGCGACGGCGCCGCGCCGCCCCATGCCGCCAGCAGTGAGAGCGCGGGCAACGCCTGGCGTCCCGACTACTTCACCGCCGACGAGTGGCGCTTCCTGCAAGCCGCCGTCGATCGCCTGATTCCCGGCGATGCTTCGGGCCCCGGCGCGCTCGAGGCCGGCGTGCCGGAGTACATCGATCGCCAGATGGACACGCCTTACGGCCACGGCAAGCTCTGGTACATGCAGGGGCCGTTTCATCCGGACCTGCCAGCGGACCTGGGCTTCCAGTTGAATCTCGCCCCGCGCGATATCTATCGCCACGGCATCAAGGCCTGTGACGACCACTGCCGCCAGCGCTACGACGGCAAGCCATTCGCGCAGCTCGCACCCGACGACCAGGACGCCGTGCTCGGCCAGATGGAGCATGGAAAGATCGATTTCGATGCCGTACCCGCAGCGACGTTCTTCGCCAGTTTGCTGGGCAATACGAAGGAGGGCTTCTTTGCCGATCCGATCTACGGCGGCAACAAGGGCATGGCGGGCTGGAAAATGATCGGCTTTCCGGGCGCGCGCGCGGATTTCGCGGACTGGATCGATCAGCCCGGGGCGAAGTACCCGTATGGGCCGGTCTCGATCGACGGCAGACGGGGGTGAGGCGCGATGACCATCAAGAAGAAAAAAGTTGACTGCGTGATCGTGGGCTTTGGCTGGACCGGCGCGATTCTTGCTCAGGAACTGACCGACGCGGGCCTCGATGTCGTCGCGCTGGAGCGCGGTGCAATGCGCGACACGCCCACCGACGCCGCCTATCCGAAAGTGATCGACGAGCTCAAGTACGCCGTGCGCGGCAAGCTGTTCCAGGATCTCTCGAAGGAAACGGTCACGATACGGCACGGCGTGGACGATCTCGCCGTGCCGTATCGCCAGCATGGTTCGTTCTACCTCGGCAACGGCGTGGGTGGCGCGGGCTTTCACTGGAACGGCATGCACTATCGCGTGTTGCCCGAAGAGCTGCAGCTGCGCACGCGCTACGAGGAACGCTACGGCAAGCGCTTCATGCCTGAAGGCATGCAGGTGCAGGACTTCGGCGTCACCTATGACGAGCTCGAGCCGCACTTCGATTTCGCGGAGAAAGTGTTCGGCACGTCAGGCAAGGCCGGCAATCTGGACGGGGCGATCCAGCCGGGCGGCAACCCGCTCGAAGGCCGCCGCGCGAGCGAATATCCCACGCCCGCGCTGAAGAACGGCCTCGGCGCGACACTGTTCGAGCAAGCCGCGCGCGAGGCGGGCTTTCATCCTTATCCAGCGCCCGCCGCCAATTGCTCGCAGCCGTATACGAACCCGTATGGCGTGCGTCTCGGACCGTGCAATTTCTGCGGCTTCTGCGAGGACTTCGGCTGCTATATGTACGCGAAGGCATCGCCGCAGACCACCATCCTGCCGGTATTGCTCAAGAAGCCGAATTTCGAACTGCGAACGAATGCGTACGTGACCAAGGTGTTGCTCGATTCGGACAAGAAGCGTGCAACCGGCGTGACCTATATCGATGCCCAGGGCCGCGAAGTCGAGCAGAGTGCCGACCTCGTGATCGTCGCGGCGTTCCAGATGCACAACGTGCGTCTTTTGCTGCTCTCCGGCATCGGCAAGCCATACGACCCGAAGACCGGCGAGGGCGTCGTGGGCCGCAATTACGCGTACCAGATGAACGGCGCGGTGAACGTGCTGTTGCCCAAAGGCACGCTGCTCAATCCGTTCATTGGCACGGGCGCGGGCGGCGTCTGCCTCGACGACCTGAACGGCGATCAATTCGACCACGGCCCGCTCGGCTTCGTCGGCGGCGCGAACATTCGCCATGCCCGCTCCGGCGGGCGTCCGATCCAGCAGGCGGCGACCGTGCCCGGCACGCCCTCATGGGGCGCGAAGTGGAAGGAAGGCGTGACCGATGCCTATCAACGCTTTTTGTCGATCGGCATTTCGGGCTCGGTCATGCCGTACCGCGATGCGTATCTCGATCTCGATCCGACCTATCGCGACGCGCATGGCCTGCCGCTCTTGCGCATGACCTTCGACTGGCACGACAACGAGTACGCCATGCTTGGCTATATGGGCAACCGGATGGAAGAAGTCGCGAAGGCAATGAAGCCCGAGGCGTATTTCAAGGCGGTCCGCACGAAGGGGCAGCACTACGACACGCGCGTCTATCAATCGACGCACACGACGGGCGGGGCGGTGATGGGCGCATCGCCGCAAACGAGCGTGGTCAACAAGTACCTGCAGAGCTGGGACGTGCCCAATGTGTTCGTGATGGGCGCATCGGCCTTTCCGCAGAACATGGGCTACAACCCGACGGGCCTCGTGGCGGCGCTCGCCTGGCACTCGGCGAAAGCGATCCGCGAGCAATACCTGAAGCACCCGGCGCCGCTGGTGCAGGCTTGAGGAGCAGGCCATGACGATGAAAAGACTGACGATGGCCGTTGTCTCATCCACGCTGCTGGCGGCCGCCGCGTGGACCGTGCATGCGGCAGCCGAGGATCAGCAGGCGAGCGCGCAGCCCGATGCGCCGGTCAAGGCGCAGCCACCCGTCGCGCCGGCAACGGGGGCGCAAGCGCAACTGATCGAACAAGGCCGCTACCTCGCGACGGCCGCCGACTGCGTCGCGTGCCATACGGCCACGGGCGGCAAGCCGTATGCGGGCGGGGTGGGCATTGCCTCGCCGATCGGCACCATCTACTCGCCCAACATCACGCCCGACAAGGCGACGGGCATCGGCGGCTACAGCTTCGATGAGTTCGATCGCGCCGTGCGCCGCGGCATCGCGAAGGACGGCTCGACGCTGTATCCCGCCATGCCTTACGTCTCCTACGCGAAGATGAAGCCATCGGACGTGAAGGCGCTGTACGCGTATTTCATGCACGACGTCGAGCCGGTCGAGCAGCCTAGCAAGGCCACGGACATTCCCTGGCCGCTCTCCATGCGCTGGCCGCTGCGCTTCTGGCGCATGGCGTTCGCGCCCAACGCCGTGAAGGAAGGCGCGCCCCCCGCCACGGGCGCAACGCTTGCGCGCGGCCGCTATCTGGTGGAAGGGGCCGCGCACTGCGGCACGTGCCACACGCCGCGTGGCTTGGGGCTGCAGGAGAAGGCGCTGACCGATCACGACCGGGTCTTCCTCTCGGGCGGCGTGGTCGATGGCTACGTCGCGAAGAACCTGCGCGGCGACCGCAAGGACGGGCTCGGCGAATGGACGCCGCAGCAGATCGTCGCGTTCCTCAAGAGCGGGCGCAATGCGCATGCGGCGGCGTTTGGCGGCATGGCGGAGGTCGTCCAGCGCAGCACGCAGAACATGAGCGACGCGGATCTCGAGGCGATTGCAGCTTATCTCAAGACGCTTTCGCCCGCCGATCCGGACGAGTCGGCACTGGCGGCGGACGCCACGGCCACGGAGAAGCTGCGCGCAGGCACGGACCGCAGCAATGGCGCGCTGACCTTCGTGGACAACTGCGCGGCTTGCCACCGCACGAGCGGCAGCGGCTACGAGAGCACGTTCCCGACGCTCGCGCTCAGCTCGGTGGTCAACAGCGACGATCCGACCTCGCTGATCCACATCGTGCTCAAGGGTGGCCAGATGCCGTGGACGAAGGCAGCGCCGACGCATTACGGCATGCCCGGCTTCGCAACGCGCCTCACGGACCGCGATATCGCCGATGTGCTGACTTTCGTGCGTTCGAGCTGGGGCAATCGCGCGCCGGCGGTGAGCGCCGACGAAGTGGCCAAGGTGCGCAAGGCAGTGCGCGCGGCACCGCAGCCGGTGCGGCCGGAAAACAGCTAGGGAGGGATGCTCGCGGGCGCGGCGATTGCCGCCACGCCCGCGGGGGGGCCGTGCGCTTGCGCCTGGAGAGGCGGGTATTCGGGCGTATACCCGGGCCGGTGCACGTCGCGCCGGCCCTTTGGGTGACCTCAAGCCGCCAGCATCTCCTTCGCGTGCCGGCGCGTAGTGGCGGTGATCTCCAGCCCGCCGAGCATGCGCGCGACTTCCTCCACGCGACCTGACTTGTCGAGCGGCGTGACGACGGAGACGGTGCCGCCGTTGCCGTCGCCGGACTTCGAGACCTGGAAGTGGTGATCGCCACGCGCGGCAACCTGCGGCAGGTGCGTGACGCACAGCACTTGGCGCTCGTGGCCGAGCTGATGCAGCAGCCGCCCGACCACTTCCGCGACACCGCCGCCGATGCCGGTGTCCACTTCGTCGAAGATCAGCGTGGGCGTGGGGCTCGCGGCGCTCGCGATCACGGCGAGCGCGAGGCTGATGCGCGCGAGCTCGCCGCCCGACGCGATCTTCGCGAGCGGGCGCGGCGGCACGCCCGCGTGGCCCGCCACGCGAAATTCGATTTGCTCGAGACCGTGCGCGCCGCCGATCGGCTCGCCGTTCGCGCTGCTGCCGAGCGGCACCAGCGCGACCTCGAAGCTGCCGCCCGCCATCGACAGTTCCTGCATCCCTTGCGTGACCGCTGCGCCAAGCGTCTTGGCGGCCTTGCCGCGCGCCTTCGAAAGCTGGCGGGCCTCGGCGAGATACGCTTCGTGCGCCTTGTCGGCGGCGGCACGCAGCACGTCGAGATCGGAGGCGGCGTCGAGCGCGGCGAGCTGAGCGCGCCGCGCCGCGTGTTCTTCGGGTAGCGATTCCGCGTGCAGGCGGAATTTGCGCGCCGCGGAATGCAGCGCATCGAGCCGGTGTTCGACCTGCGCGAGCCGTTGAGGATCGAGATCGAGCCGCTGCGCATAGTGCGAGAGCGAGTACGCCGCTTCCTGCAACTGGATCGCGGCGGGCTCGAGCGCGGCGAGCGCATCGCCTAGCGCAGGATCGACTTCGGCGAGATCGCGCAGCTTCGAGAGAATCGAGTTCAGATGCGAGATCATCGCCTCGTCGGATTCCGAGAGCGCTGCGAGCGCGCCCTGCACGCCTTCGATCAGATTCGCCGAATTCGAGAGCCGCACGTGTTCGGCATTCACTTCTTCCCACTCGCCCGGTTGCGGCGCGAGCTTGTCGAGCTCGGCGAGCTGCCAGGCGAGGCGCTCGCGCTCGAGCTGCAGTTCGCGGTCGCGCGACATCGCGGTTTGCACGGCGAGCCGCGCGTCGCGGGCGGTGCGCCACGTGCGCGTGACGGCGGCGGCCATCTCTATCAGGCCCGCGTGCGTGTCGAACAGCTCGCGCTGCGCGTCGGGGCGCATGAGCAACTGATGCGCGTGCTGGCCGTGAATGTCGACGAGCCGCTCGCCCACGTCGCGCATCTGTGCGAGCGTGGCCGGCGTGCCGTTGATGAACGCGCGCGAGCGCCCGCCGCTATCGACCACGCGGCGCAGCATCACGGTGTCTTCGCCGTCGGGCGTGGCGAGCGCCTGCTCCTCGAGCCAAAGGGCGACGTGCGGCGGGGCGTCGAACTCGGCGGTGATGTCGGCGCGAGTCTCGCCCGTGCGCACCACGCCAGCGTCGGCGCGCGCGCCGAGCGTGAGGGCGAGGGCATCGATGAGGATCGACTTGCCTGCGCCGGTTTCGCCGGAGAAGACGGAAAAGCCTTGGTCGAATTCAAGGTCGAGCGCGGCGACGATCACGAAGTCGCGGATCGAAAGGTGGCGGAGCATGGCGGCCTCAGTCTTCCGGGTCGTCTTGTAGCGAGGGATGTTCGTTCCAGTGCAGCTTCTGGCGCAGGGTCCGGAAATAGCTGTAGCCGACCGGGTGCAGGAAAGGCACGGTATGGCGCGAGCGGCGGACGTCGATCACGTCATTGAGTTCGAGCGCCGTGAACGACTGCATGTCGAAATTCACGTTCACATCGCGGCCGGCGACGACCTGGATGCTGACCTTGCAGTCGTCGGGCAGCACGATCGGGCGATTCGAGAGCGCGTGCGGCGCGATCGGCACGAGCACGATGCCCTGCAGCTGCGGATGCAGGAGCGGCCCTTGCGACGAGAGCGAGTAGGCGGTCGAGCCCGTGGGCGTGGCGACGATCAGGCCGTCCGAGCGCTGGTTGTACATGAAGCGGCCGTCCACGTGCACGCGCAGCTCCGCCATGCCCGAGAAACCACTGCGGTTCACCACGACGTCATTGAACGCTAGCGCGTGGTAGATCGGGTCGCCGTCGCGCGTGATGCGCGACTCGAGCAGCGAGCGCTCCTCGCGCTCGAAGCTGCCCGCGAGCAGTTGCGGCACGACTTCCTGCATGTCGGCGAACGGGATGTCGGTGATGAAGCCCAGACGCCCGTGGTTGATGCCGATGAGCGGGGTGCGGTATGGCGCGAGCTGGCGCCCGATGCCGAGCATCGTGCCGTCGCCGCCGAGCACCACGGCCACGTCCGCGCGCGCGCCGATTTCGGCGATCTGCAGCGCCGGGTAGCCGGCGGCGCCGATCTCCTGGGCGGTCTGCGCTTCGAACACGACGTCGAAGCCGCGCTGTGAAATATTCTGCGCGAGCGCCATCAGCGGCTCGCCGATGCCTGGCGTGTTGCTGCGCCCGACGAGCGCAACAGTCTTGAACTGGCTCTGGATCTTCTGGATCTGCATGCCGGCATTACACCATAGTCGGGTCTCGAAAAGAACCTGGCGCCCCATGCCCACAGGGCGCGGGCAAGCGCTGCGCCCCTTTTTTGCAGGCGGGCATGACATGATGATGGCGCACCGATGACAACGGCGCGAATGCGGCCGCTTTTCCGGGGCGCCCGTGCCGCCCCGGTAACCGCTGCCCGCCCGCGCTCGCCCGCGCTCGCCGGCCGCCCGCGCGCTCGCGGGCGGACTCGCCGCCAACCCGGCATTAGGCTAAAATTTTCAGTCATGCTAGATCCCCGCGCACAAACCCTCCTCAAAACGCTGATCGAGCGCTACATCGCCGAAGGTCAGCCGGTCGGCTCGCGCACGCTGTCGCGCTTTTCCGGCCTGGAACTGAGTCCGGCGACCATCCGCAACGTGATGTCCGACCTCGAGGAGCTGGGGCTCGTGTCCAGCCCGCACACCTCGGCGGGGCGTGTGCCCACGCCGCGCGGCTACCGCCTGTTCGTCGACACCATGCTCACGGCCGAACCCGCGGCCGACGAGGACGCGGTCACGCGCGCGGTCAAGACCACGCTGCGCCCCGGCGAGCCGCAGAAGGTGGTGGCGGCGGCGGCCAGCGTGCTCTCGAACCTCTCGCAGTTCGCGGGCGTGGTGCTCACGCCGCGGCGCAGCCACGTGTTCAAGCAAGTCGAGTTCATGCGCCTTTCGGACAAGCGCATCCTGCTCATCATCGTGACGCCCGAAGGCGACGTGCAGAACCGCATCATGGCGACGCAGCGCGACTTCACGCCTTCCGAGCTCATCGAAGCCTCCAATTACATCAATGCGCACTTCGCCGGCCTCTCGTTCGACGAGGTGCGCCGCCGCCTGCGCGAAGAAATCGACGCGCTGCGCGGCGACATGACCACGCTCATGCACGCCGCCGTGACCGCGAGCACCGACGAGACCGACACAGGCGAGACCGTGCTCATTTCCGGCGAGCGCAACCTGCTCGAAGTGGCCGATCTTTCGTCGGACATGGCGCGCCTGCGCAAGCTCTTCGACGTGTTCGACCAGAAAACGAGCCTCCTGCAGCTGCTCGACGTGTCGAGCCACGCCCAGGGCGTGCAGATCTTCATTGGGGGCGAGTCGAACCTCGTACCGATCGAGGAAATGAGCGTGGTGACCGCGCCCTACGAAGTGAACGGCAAGATCGTCGGCACGCTCGGCGTGATCGGCCCGACGCGCATGGCCTACAACCGCGTGATTCCGATCGTGGACATCACCGCGCGCTTGCTCTCCCTCGCGCTCAGTCAGAACTGAGTTCGCTTTCCTCGCGCTTTCCTGTGTATCCGATCATCGCCTGAAGCGGCGCGGCGCGCCATTGGCCGAACGGCTAGCGCTGCCGGCTCAACGCGCAACGCGCGATGCCGTGGCGAGAGCCGCGGGGCGGACCCCGGAGGTCGCTTCGCAGGCGCCTCGGCCTTCGAAGTGCGCCCGCTATAATGCGCACTTGTGCAACCCTTGCCGCGCGTTCAAGTGCGGCGCCCCTGATCGCCTATGCGTTTCGACCTGGAGCGGCCCCTGCAGTCCGCCGTCGCGCATCGTGTCGCGGTGCTGCTCATCAATCTGGGCACGCCCGACGCGCCCACGCCGCGTGCCGTGCGCCGGTATCTGGCGCAGTTCCTCTCCGATCCGCGCGTGGTCGAGATTCCCGCGCCGATCTGGCAGGTCATCCTGCGCGGGCTGATCCTGCCGTTTCGCGGCCGCTCATCGGCGAGGAAGTACGCGGCGGTCTGGACGCCCGAAGGCTCCCCGCTGCGCGTGCATACGCAGAAACAGGCCGACGGGCTGCGCCATCTGCTGCATCTGAACGACTACACGGTGCTCGTGGACTATGCGATGCGCTACGGCACGCCCGACATCCCGGCGATGCTCAACCAGCTCAAGCTCGCGGGCGCCGAGCGCATCCTGCTTGTGCCGATGTACCCCCAATACTCGGCGTCGACCACGGCCACGGCCTTCGACGCGGCGTTTGTCGCGCTGCGGCGCATGCGCAACCAGCCGGAAATCCGCACGGTGCGCGCGTATCACGACCATCCGGCCTATATCGGCGCGCTTGCGACCCAGGTGCAGCAGTACTGGCAGGCGCATGGCCGCCCCGACTTCGCTTCGGGCGACCGCCTCGTGCTGAGCTTTCACGGTGTGCCGAGCCGCACGCTCGACCTCGGCGACCCTTACCACGATCAATGCCAGCAAACGGCGGCGCTCCTCATGCATGCGCTGGAGCTCACGCCGGTGGAATGCCGTGTGACGTTCCAGTCGCGCTTCGGGCGGGCCCAGTGGTTGCAGCCGTATACGGCGCCGACGCTCAAGGAGCTGGGGCAGGGAGGCGTGCGCCGCGCCGATGTGTTCTGTCCCGGTTTTACGGCGGACTGCCTCGAAACCATCGAGGAAGTCGGCATGGAAGTGCGCGACGAGTTTCTGCATGGTGGCGGCAAGGAGTTCCACCGCATTCCGTGCCTGAACGCGTCGCCCGCGTGGATCGCGGCGCTGGGCGAAATCGTCGCGCAGAACCTGCAGGGCTGGCCGGTGCAGGCCGCGGCCCCGGCAGGCGCGGTGGCTTGAGCCCAGGTGCTCTGCATGGGGCCAGAGTAAGGCACTAAAGCGCCAACACTGGCCGACAAAGCGGCGGCGTTTATTCAGGAAGCATCGTATGCAATACAAGATCTCGACCGAACCCGGCGCGCGCCTGCGCATCGACAAATGGCTCTGGGCCGCGCGCTTCTTCAAGACACGTTCGCTGGCCACGGACGCCATCGGCAAAGGCCGTGTGCGCATCGGCGGCGACCTCGTGAAGGCTTCGAGAGACGTGCGCGTGGGCGACCTCGTGGAGATCGAGATCGAGCACGTCGTTTGGGAGGTGCAGGTGCTGGGTATCTGCGAGGTGCGCGGCCCCGCGAGCGTTGCCCAGACGCTCTACGCGGAGACCGAGACGGGCCGCGCGCGACGCGCGGCGGAGCAGGAGCGCCGCAGGCTCTTTCGCGAGCCGGCCGCCGTGCTGCACGGCAGGCCGACCAAGCGCGACCGCCGCACTATCGACAAACTTGCGCGTGAGGATTGAAGAGCGCCTCCATGGTGGCGTGGACGCCCCCATATTCGGTCGTGTTTTCGTTCACGACGCCGGACAGGCAGATGGTCGTGGTTCCCGCGATGAGTACCAGAGCGACCACCGAGATGGCAAAGGTCAGTTTCACGGTACTCCCCAAGGGAAAAGCTGCAAAACGGCCAGTACGAGGCTCAACGGCGAACGACGGAGCCCATTCGGTGCGGTGCCGAACTCAGGGTAAACACGTCGTGAGCAGCACCTGTTCCTGAGTGTAGGTCAGGGTTGCCCCGTACTCAATTTCATTCTTGCGGCGCTGCGGTAATGGTTGTTACGCACGATTTCGGTGGTTTGATCCATGTATAAAAAAGCCGCCCGAAACCCTTGAAATAAGCGATCCGGCACCCACGTGCTGTCGCAATGTACAAAGCTGCTGTCGCGCCGGCGCAACGCTTGCCAGCTTGACGGATGAGGCCGGCAAAAGCGGTCCGTGCTTTGTTCCCCTTTTTACTATTCAACGACGTTCAGCGACATGGAAAACACGCAAGAGAACCCGACGAGCCAGAACCCCACGCCCGCGGACGAGGCGTCGCAAGCCGCTGCCGCCGGCGAGCCGCAACAACAGCCGGTTGAAGGTGCCGCGCAGGCGCTGGAAGGCGATGCCCAGGCGGCGCTCGCCGAAGCGCAAGCGAAGGTTGCCGAACTGCAGGACGCGTTCGTACGCGCCAAGGCAGAGACGGAAAACGTCCGCCGCCGCGGGCAGGAAGACGTCGCCAAGGCGCACAAGTTCGCCATTGAGAGCTTTGCCGAGCATCTGCTGCCGGTCATGGACAGCCTCGAAGCCGCGCTTGCCCACGGTTCGGACGATCTTGCCAAGGTCAACGAAGGCGTCGAGCTCACGCTCAAGCAGCTCACCGGCGCGCTGGAGAAGGGCAAGGTGCTCCAGATCAACCCGGTCGGCGAGAAGTTCGACCCGCATCGTCATCAGGCCATTTCGATGGTGCCCTCGGAGCAGGACGCGAACACGGTCGTCTCGGTGCTGCAAAAGGGCTACGTGATCGCCGACCGCGTGCTGCGCCCGGCGCTGGTCACGGTTTCGCAGCCGAAGTAACGCGCCCGGACGGCGTTTTCGAAAGGCATTGGAAAGGCTGGGCGGCGCACTCCCTGAAAACACGCCGCCGATTGAAAAAAATTAACGAATGCATAGCCCAAAGCTCTTGAAAACGCCTTTGCGGCACTCATTTGGGCAGCAGTGAATTGAACAAACCGAATTGAGCTGAGGCGAACGCCCCCGCACCACGCGAGAAGCGGCGAACGCACAGCGATCAAAATCTGGAGATTTGACAAAAATGGGCAAAATCATCGGTATCGACCTCGGCACCACCAACTCGTGTGTGGCGCTGATGGAAGGCAATCAGGTCAAGGTGATCGAGAACTCGGAAGGCGCCCGTACGACGCCGTCGATCATCGCCTACATGGACGACAACGAAGTGCTGGTCGGCGCGCCGGCCAAGCGCCAGTCGGTCACGAACCCGCGCAACACGCTGTACGCGGTCAAGCGTCTGATCGGCCGCCGCTTCGACGAAAAGGAAGTGCAGAAGGACATCAACCTGATGCCTTACCAGATCGTCAAGCACGACAACGGCGACGCATGGGTTGCCGCGCACGGCCAGAACCTCGCGCCGTCGCAGGTTTCGGCTGAAGTCCTGCGCAAGATGAAGAAGACCGCTGAAGACTACCTCGGCGAGCCGGTCACCGAAGCCGTGATCACGGTTCCCGCGTACTTCAACGACAGCCAGCGTCAAGCCACGAAGGACGCCGGCCGCATCGCGGGTCTGGAAGTCAAGCGCATCATCAACGAGCCGACCGCAGCCGCACTGGCCTTCGGTCTGGACAAGGCCGAAAAGGGCGACCGCAAGATCGCCGTGTTCGACCTCGGCGGCGGCACGTTCGACATCTCGATCATCGAAATCGCTGATGTGGACGGCGAAATGCAGTTCGAAGTGCTCTCGACCAACGGCGACACGTTCCTCGGCGGCGAAGACTTCGACCAGCGCATCATCGATTACATCATCGGCGAGTTCAAGAAGGAGCAGGGCGTCGACCTCTCGAAGGACGTGCTCGCGCTGCAGCGCCTGAAGGAAGCCGCTGAAAAGGCCAAGATCGAGCTCTCGTCGGGCCAGCAGACCGAAATCAACCTGCCGTACATCACGGCGGATGCCTCGGGTCCGAAGCACTTGAACCTGAAGATCACGCGCGCCAAGCTGGAAGCGCTGGTCGAAGACCTGATCGAGCGCACCATCGAGCCGTGCCGCGTGGCGATCAAGGACGCGGGCGTGAAGGTGAGCGACATCGACGACGTGATTCTCGTCGGCGGCCAGACGCGCATGCCGAAGGTGCAGGAGAAGGTCAAGGAGTTCTTTGGCAAGGATCCGCGCCGTGACGTGAACCCGGACGAAGCCGTGGCTGTTGGCGCCGCGATTCAGGGCCAGGTTCTCTCGGGCGACCGCAAGGACGTGCTGCTCCTCGACGTCACCCCGCTCTCGCTCGGTATCGAGACGCTCGGCGGCGTGATGACGAAGATGATCAACAAGAACACCACGATCCCGACCAAGCACGCACAGGTCTACTCGACGGCGGACGACAACCAGGGCGCCGTGACGATCAAGGTGTTCCAGGGCGAGCGCGAAATGGCGGCTGGCAACAAGCTGCTGGGCGAGTTCAACCTCGAAGGCATTCCGCCCGCACCGCGCGGCGTGCCGCAGATCGAAGTGAGCTTCGACATCGACGCGAACGGCATTCTGCACGTGGGCGCGAAGGACAAGGCGACCGGCAAGGAAAACCGCATCACGATCAAGGCGAATTCGGGGCTGTCGGAAGCCGAAATCGAGAAGATGGTGAAGGACGCCGAAGCAAACGCGGAAGAAGATCACCGTCTGCGTGAGCTGGCCGACGCGCGCAACCAGGGCGACGCGCTGGTTCACAGCACGAAGAAGGCCGTGGCCGAGTACGGCGACAAGATCGACGCCAGCGAGAAGGAAAAGATCGAAGCCGCACTGAAGGACCTCGAAGAAACGCTGAAGAGCACGTCGGCCGACAAGGCGACGGTCGATGCGAAGGTCGAGGCACTGTCGGCAGCGTCGCAGAAGCTCGGCGAGAAGATGTACGCCGACATGCAGGCGGCGCAAGGCGCGGCGGGTGCGGCAGCAGGCGCCGCGGGCGCGGAGCAGGCAGCAGCGCAGAACGCCGCCGACGACGTGGTCGACGCCGAGTTCAAGGAAGTCAAGAAGGACTAAGTCCGCTCGTTCAGGGCCAGGGCATCCGGCGTGATTCGCGCCGGGCGCCTCGAGAATCGGGCCCGAACCGTAAGGGCTGAACAAACCGAAGCACGGCCGCATCGGTTACGATGCGGGTCGGCATTGGAGCGCCTGGCGAGCCTTTCGGCTCTCCGGGCACATTTGTTTTATAGAGGCCGTTCTCTTGCAGGGGCCGCCGGGGCGTGAAAACGCCCGCGCGGGGGTTCGAAGGAACGGCAAACGGGTCACGAGATCCAGCATTCAAGAGGAGCCGGCGTGTGCCGAGAGGCGCGCGGCCGGCGTTGAACCGATATGGCGAAACGGGATTACTACGAGGTTCTGGGCGTCGCGAAGAACGCGAGCGACGACGAAATCAAGAAGGCGTATCGCAAGCTGGCGATGAAGTATCACCCCGACCGCAATCCGGACAACAAGGATGCGGAAGAGCATTTCAAAGAGGTGAAGGAAGCCTACGAGATGCTGTCGGACTCGCAAAAGCGCGCGGCTTACGACCAGTACGGCCATGCGGGCGTCGACCCCAACATGGGCGGCGCGGGTGCGCAGGGCTTCGGCGGTTTCGCGGATGCCTTCGGCGACATCTTTGGCGATATCTTCGGCCAGGCCGCTGGTGGCCGTGGTGGCGCGCGCGGCGGTCCGCAGGTGTACCGCGGCGCGGACTTGCGCTACAGCATGGAAATCACGCTGGAGCAGGCGGCGCACGGCTACGAGACGCAGATCCGCGTGCCGGGCTGGAGCGGTTGCGAGGTCTGTCATGGTTCGGGCGCGAAGCCCGGCACCAAGCCCGAGACCTGCCCGACCTGTCACGGCTCGGGTTCGGTGCGCATGTCGCAGGGCTTCTTCAGCATCCAGCAGACCTGCCCGAAGTGCCATGGCACGGGTTCCTACATTCCCGAGCCGTGCACGAACTGCCACGGCGCGGGCAAGGTGAAGGAAACCAAGACGCTCGAAGTGAAGATTCCGGCGGGCATCGACGACGGCATGCGCATCCGCTCGGCCGGCAACGGGGAGCCTGGCATCAACGGCGGGCCGGCGGGCGATCTCTATGTCGAGATCCACATCAAGCAGCACTCGGTGTTCGAGCGCGACGGCGACGATCTCCATTGCCAGATGCCGATTCCGTTCACGACGGCGGCGCTCGGCGGTGAGATCGAAGTGCCGACGCTGGCGGGCCGCGCGAGCTTCACGGTGCCGGAAGGCACGCAGTCGGGCAAGACCTTCCGTTTGCGCGGCAAGGGCATCAAGGGCCTGCGCTCGAGCATTGCCGGCGATCTGTACGTGCACGTGCAGGTCGAAACGCCGGTCAAGCTCACCGAGCAGCAGCGCGATCTGCTCCAGCAGTTCGAGAAGTCGCTCGTGGAGGGCGGCTCGCGCCACAGCCCGCAGAGCAAGAGCTGGTTCGACCGCGTGAAGAGCTTCTTCGATTGATGCTCGCGTTTGTGCATTGCCTCGTGCGGTGTTCTTCAGGTAGCAGGCGGTAACGTCAATGGCAGTGGCAGTGAACCAGGGCGGCGCGGCGGGTAACGCAACTTTCGCGCTGCTCGACGATGGCGACTCGACGGCGGCCAGCCGTTCGAGCCGTCTTTACACGGGCTTCGTGCGCGAGATCGCGTGCGAGCGTGCGGCGGACCTCGACGCGGTGTGCCGCGAAGTGAATGCCGAGCTGAGCGCGGGGCGGGCCCTTCATGCGCTCGTGCTCGGCGACTACGAATTCGGGCGCGCGCTCGAGTTCGCGAAGCGCGAAACTGAGCAACGCGATGGCGAGAAGAGCGCCATCGCGCAACACGACAGTGCCTCATCCAGCGAAACGCAGCGCGGCCAAGCCGCGCTGCGTTTTTTATTGTTCGAACGCTGCGAGCGGCTCTCGCGCGAGCAAGCCGATGCATGGCTCGCCGCGCGCGAGGGCAGCGAGACGCCGGGGCCGGCGGGGGTCGCCGGCGTGACGATGGGCGTCGAGCGCGAGCGCTTCGAGCACGATATCGGCGCGGTGCAGGACGCGCTGCGCATCGGCGACTCGTATCAGATCAACTACACGTACCGGTTGAGCTTCGAGACGTTCGGCGCGCCGGTGGCGCTATACCGGCGTTTGCGCGAGCGTCAGCGCGTGCGTTACGGCGCGCTCATCGCCTTGCCCGGCGACCGCTGGGTGCTCTCGTGCTCGCCCGAGCTTTTCGTCGAGAAGCGGGGCGAAACGTTGCGCGCGAAGCCGATGAAGGGCACCGCCGCGCGTTGCGCCGATGCGGCCGAGGATGCCGCGGCTGCGCGATTCCTCGCGAACGACCCCAAGAACCGTGCCGAAAACGTGATGATCGTCGACTTGCTGCGCAATGACGTGTCGCGCGTCGCGCAGACGGGATCGGTGCGCGTACCCGCGCTTTTCAGCGTGGAGCCGTATGCCTCCGTCTGGCAGATGACCTCCACGGTCGAGGCGAAAATGCGTCCGGGCACGACCTTCGCCGACACCATGCGCGCACTGTTTCCGTGCGGCTCGATCACGGGTGCGCCCAAGCATCGCACGATGGAGTTGATCGAGGCGCTCGAGCACGGTCCGCGCGGGCTCTACACCGGCACCATCGGCTGGCTGGATGCGCCACGCGAGGGCGAGGCCTGTGGCGACTTCTGCCTTTCGGTCGTGATCCGCACGCTTACGCTCGAGGCTGCGCAATCAGGCACAGCTGGCGCAATGCGCCGCGGCGAGATGGGGGTGGGCGCGGGCATCGTGCTGGACAGCGTGGCCGCCGACGAATACGAGGAGTGCCGATTGAAAGCGCGTTTTCTCACCCAGGCCGATCCCGGCATCGAGCTCTTCGAGACCCTGTATGCGACGCGCGCTCAAGGCGTGCGTCACGTCGAGCGCCATCTCGCACGGCTTGCGGCGAGCGCGGCATGGCTCGGCTTTCCGTGCGATGTCGAAGCACTGCGCGCGCGTCTTGCCCAGGCGTGCGCGGCGTTCACAGGCGCCGACGAAAACGCACCGCATCGTCTGCGGCTGGCACTCGGCAAGAGTGGGGCGGCAACGCTGACCAGCGCGCCGCTTGCGCCGCTCGCGCAAGACACGGTCGGCGTACTGCTCGCGCCGGATCACGGCTTCGCGCCGGTCGCGTCTGCCGACGCACTGCTGCTGCGCAAGTCGACGCGCCGCGCCGAATTCGACCGCGCATGGCGCGAGGCCGAAACGCTGGGTGGCTTCGACATGCTGTTCTTCAACGAGCGCGGCGAGCTGACCGAAGGCGGGCGCTCGAACGTCTTCGTGAAGCTCGCAGGGCAATGGTGGACGCCGCCGCTGGCATCGGGGCTGCTGCCCGGCGTGATGCGCGGCGTGCTGCTCGACGACGCGGCGTTCGGGGCGCGCGAGCGCGTGCTCACGCGCGAGGACGTGCTGAACGCCGAGGCGCTCATGCTGACCAATGCGCTGCGCGGGGCCGTGGCCGCGCGCTTGATACGCTAACGGCGTGAGGCTCTAAAAGCGCTCAAAGCCGTCCGAACTACGAATTGGCCCCGCCCAATTTCGCTGACCAACGGGGTATGAGCGACGGCGAACATTCACCAGGGCCGAAGACCGGCCACAATCCACGGATATGAACGGTGTGACACCGGTGTACGACGCGGCTCGCGGCGTGGTGACTTCGCTTGTTGATGATGTCCGTCATTCGCGATGCCTGAAACCCGTCAACTAAGCACATTCGTGCCGCAGACCCGTTGATCGAAGACTCAATCCTCTGGTCGCTTGGCCTACTGCAGGTATGGCGCCGGTGTGACCCACGAGGGCGTTTTGTTGTGTTTCAGGACGCAATCATGCCAGACGATCAGCCTCGGGTTTGCGCCGCGGAGCAATTTTCGGGACGAGTGGGGAAGGGCAACATGTTCCAGGCGTCGATGCCTTCTGCCGCGACGGATCCGACTGCGACGAGTCGGCCGGCGGCCACGACGGCGCGCGTGACTTTTCTCGATACATTGCGATTTATTGCTGCGGGTGCAGTGCTCTTTCAGCATGTAGCTGAAAAGAGCGGAAAATTCGGTGCGTGGGCTACGGCGCTGCTATCGCCGGGTGTGTTTGGGGTGGTCCTGTTTTTCGTTGTGAGCGGTTTCGTGATTCCCATGACGGCAGGGCGCCGGTTCGATCTCAAGACGTTTGCGATTCGACGCGTCTTCCGCATTTACCCGCTCGTGCTCGTTGCCTTTGCTCTCCTGGCACTCCTTGGCTACGGCTCGAATCTCACGGCCTTTTCCTACGTAAGCGTTGTCGCGGTTCGTACCTGGGTGGTCAATCTCATGCTCGTTCAGGACTATTTCGGTGCGGAGCCCCTTCTGGGCGTGACATGGACCCTCAGCATCGAGTTCGCCTGGTATGCAGTCTTCGCTTTGGCTTTGCTCCGCTTCGGCCGTCGGTTCGACGACAAGCTGATCGTCATCGCGCCGGTTGTGGAACTGCTCTTGTGCTGCATTTCTCTTTTGATCGGCCATCGCCTTCCACTCGCCCGTATTGGCCTGGTGTACGTAGCGATTCTGGGCTGCCGTGTATTCCACGCTCATGAGGGCAGCTTGACGCCACGTCGCCTTTACATCGACGCGGGTGTCTTTAGCATCACCATGGCGATTTCGAACCTCGTCTCCTTTGGCTACTATCACCATCCGCACATAAGCTTGTACGAAGCGCTGATTCCATGGCTGGTTGCGCCGGCTCTGTTCTTGCTGGTCGCTTGCGTTCCAGCGATTCGCCACTCGCCGCTTATCTCGAATCGCTTTACCGGATGGCTGGGCAGCATCAGTTTCTCGACCTATCTCCTCCATCCATTTGCCATGGGTCTGGCCAGTTCTCTCGTGCCGCCAGGCCTTTTCTCCCTGGCGTGCGTGCTGCTGACACTCGTTCTTTCGGTGCTGGGGTACCGGTTTGTCGAACTGCCCGGTCAAGCGCTGGGCAAGCGGATCATTGCTGCGACAAAATAAGCCTTCGGCCGCGGGCTGAAGGCTCGCAGCCGCATCAGAACGCGTGCTCGGGCCCGGGGAACGTGCTTTCCTTCACGGCCTTCACGTAGGCGCGCACCGCCGACTCGATATCGGGCTGTCCCGCCATGAAGTCCTTCACGAAGCGTGGACGCTTGCCGGGGAAAATGCCGAGCATGTCGTGCAGCACGAGCACCTGGCCCGAGCAATCGAGGCCTGCGCCAATCCCGATCGTCGGAATGCGCAACTGCTTCGTGACTTGCGCGCCGAGCGCCGCCGGCACCGCCTCGATCACCACGAGCTGCGCACCCGCAGCCTCGAGAGCGAGCGCGTCGCGCACGAGCTGCGTGGCGCCCGCGTCGGTCTTGCCCTGTACTTTGAAGCCGCCGAACGCGTGCACTGATTGCGGCGTGAGGCCGATGTGCGCGCACACCGGCACCGCGCGCTCGACCAGCATCTTCACCGTGGGCGCGAGCCATTCGCCGCCCTCGATCTTCACCATCTGCGCGCCCGCGCGCATGAGCTTCACCGAATTCGCAAAGGCGTCCTCGGGCGTGCCGAAGGTGCCGAACGGCAGGTCGGCGATGATCAGCGCCTTCGGTTGCACGCGTGCGACGCAGGCCGTGTGATAGGCGATGTCTTCGAGGGTGACGGGCAGCGTCGTCGTGTGGCCCTGGAGCACGTTGCCGAGCGAGTCGCCGATCAGCACGGTGTCCACGCCCGCGCGGTCGCACAGCGCCGAGAAGCTCGCGTCGTAGCACGTGAGCATCGCGATCTTCTCGCCGGCATCGCGCATCGCCTGGAGCTTGGGCACGGTGACCGCGCTGCGGCTCGTTTCCTGCAGGTAAGTCATGGGGAGTCCGTTAGGGAGGAGAAAAACCGGACGGCACGCCGCTTAGAGCGACGTGCCCTTGACGAAAGATTCCTTGCGGCCGCGCATCGTTTCGATACGCTCGGCGATCAGCGCAAGGTCCGCATCGGAGTCGAGCGGGTTCAGGTTCTCGACGCCGACGGTCAGTACCGGCGCACGGTCGTAATGATAGAAAAATTCGTTGTAGCTGTCGCACAGCGCCCGCAGGAAGGTGTCGGAGATGTGCTGCTCCGCCGCTACCGCGCGCTTCTGGATGCGTGCGTAGAGCGCTTCGGGGCTCGCCTGCAGATACACCACGAGGTCGGGCGGCGGCGCCTCCACGCGCAGGCGCGCGGCCAG
The DNA here is from genome assembly GCF_004353915.1 of Paraburkholderia silviterrae. Taxonomy (GTDB): domain Bacteria; phylum Pseudomonadota; class Gammaproteobacteria; order Burkholderiales; family Burkholderiaceae; genus Paraburkholderia; species Paraburkholderia silviterrae. The sequence continues at coordinate 304,270 of NZ_SMRP01000008.1, forward strand.
TGCCTGAAACAGCGGCAGCTCCTCTTCGGAGAGCGTGAGGCGCGCGAACAGGTCGTTGCGCTCGGCGAGGAAGTTCGTCACGAGCGGCGTGCCGGCGGCGCGGTGCGCGGCCACTTGCCGCGAGAGGTACTCGCGCTGCAGCGCCACCGAAAGTTGCGCGGCCAGCGCGTGGCGCGACGTATCGCGGTAGAAGTGCTCGAGAAACGGGTTGTCCGCGCGCGAGCCGAGCAGCGTCTGCATCGACCAGCGTTCGGCCAGGCGCGTAGCGAGTGCGGTCTTGCCCGCCCCGATCGGCCCTTCGATCGCGAGGTACTGGAGCGCCGGCCGTGCCGCGCGCGCGGTGACCGTGGTGGCAAAAGGCAACGGCGGCAGCAGCGTGCTCATCGGCAATTGCCCGAAGTGCCCGGGGCGCGCTGCGGCGCGCCGTCCGAGCCGCCCTCGGCGTCAGGTTCGCCGTTCGCGGGGCCGAGGCACTGGCACAGCGGCTTCAACTTCTCGATACGCTGATCCACGACATCGGGCAGGAACGCGCTGACCACGCCGCGGCCCGGAATGGCGAGCGCGGGATCGATTTCGGCGAGCGGGGCGAGGACGAACGCGCGGCCCGTCATGCGCGGGTGCGGCACGATCAGGTCGGGCTCGTCGATGATGGCTTCGCCATAGATCAGGATGTCGATGTCGAGCGTGCGCGGCGCGTTGCGAAAGGGGCGCTCCCGGCCGAAGTGGTGCTCGATGCGATGGCACAGGGCGAGCAGATCGCGCACCGAAAGCCGCGTGTCGAGCTTCACGACGCAGTTGAAATAGTCGTCGCCGCCCGCGTCGACGGGCGCGGTGCGGTACAGACTCGATTTGGCGAGCACGGTGATGGAGTGCTGTTGCGCAAGACACACCACCGCGTCTTTGAGGGTCTGGCGCGCATCCCCCAGATTCGCGCCGATTCCCAGCCAGGCAACCGTCATGGCTTCACTTCCTGTGTTGCGGGAACGCATTCGACATGCCCCCTCTGGGCGCAGTCCTGCATGGCTTCAGTCCTCGTGCGGCTCGTCGTTGTCCCCGCCGTAGCTCGATGCCTCGGCGGTGCCCTCGGCGCCCGCTGCGGCCTCGCCCGTCTTGCGGTTCTTCGCGCCGCCGCGGCGGCGGCGCTTGCGCGGCGCGCGCTCCTTGCTGCCGCCCTGGGCGAGCAGTGCTTCGCGTGCGGCCGGGTCGCCGCTGATGAAGTCGGTCCACCACTGGCCGATTTCGGCGTCGAGCTCGCCCGATTCGCAGCGCAACAGGAGGAAATCATACCCCGCTCTGAATCTCGGGTGTTCGAGCAGCTTGATCGCGCTGCGGCCGCGTTTTTCGAGGCGCAGCTGCAGACCCCAGATCTCGCGCATGTCCGACGAGTAGCGGCGATGGATCGCGAGCTTTTCCGTCTGTGCGTCGATCACGTCGTCCATCGCGCGATGCAGCGCCGGCACGGGGAGTTCGTCCTCAGCCGTGTATTGCTGCATGCGCTGCTGCACGTCGTGCCAGAGCAGCGTGGCGAACAGGAAGCCCGGCGAGACCGGCTTGCCCGCGCGCACGCGCGCGTCGGTGTTCGACAGCGCGAGCGTGATGAAGCGCTCGCCCTGCGGCTGCTCGAGGACCACGTCGAGCAGCGGCAGCAGGCCGTGATGCAAGCCTTCCTTGCGCAGCCACCTGAGGCATTCGAGCGCGTGGCCCGAGAGCAGCAGCTTGAGCATCTCGTCGAACAGACGCGCCGCCGGCACGTTGTTGATGAGGTCCGCGAGCTCCTGGATCGGCGCACGCGTGTGCGTTTCGATCTCGAAGCCGAGCTTCGCCGCGAAACGCACTACGCGCATCATGCGCACCGGGTCTTCGCGATAGCGCGTGGCCGGGTCGCCGATCATCCGCAACAGGCGCGCGCGCATGTCGGCCATCCCGTTGTGATAGTCGAGCACCGTCTGCGTGGACGGATCGTAATACATCGCGTTGATCGTGAAGTCGCGGCGCGTGGCGTCTTCGTGCTGCTCGCCCCAGACGTTGTCGCGCAGCACCCGGCCGCTCGCGTCCACGTGGTGGGTCTTGCGGTCGAGCTCGTCGCGGCGCAGGCGCTTGTGGCCCGGTCCGGCGCTTGCGGCTTCCGCCGGCGGGGCAGCCGGAGTATCGACGAGCGCGCGGAAAGTCGAGACCTCGATGATCTCCTGGCCGAACTGCACGTGCACGATCTGGAAGCGCCGGCCGATGATGCGGGCACGGCGGAACAGCTTTTGCACCTGGTCGGGCGTGGCGTCGGTGGCCACGTCGAAGTCCTTGGGCGCGACGCCTAGCAGCAGATCGCGCACCGCGCCGCCCACGATGAACGCGCGAAAGCCCGCTTGCTGCAGGCCTTCGGTCACGCGCACGGCGTTGCGGGAGATGAGCGAGGGGTCGATGCCGTGGATGTCGGCGGAGAGGACGACGGGCGCGGCCGGGTCGGCGGCGCCTTTGCCTGCGCGCGGCTTGACTTCCTTCTTCACAGTGACCGTCTTGCGGCGCGAGCGGCCAGTGGCCTCACCTGCGGTCTCCCCTTGATGCGAGGCCGCGGCCAATGCTGTGTCGCTGTCGGGAGCGCCTTCCGTTGCCAGGGCGCTGTCCTGGCCGAACAACTTGCGGATGAATTTCTTGATCACGATACCTGGAACAAATCGAGGATGCGCCAGCCTGCTTTTTGCGCGTGGGCGCGCAGGATGTCGTCGGGGTTGGTCGCGATCGGGTCGGTGACTTTTTCGAGCAGCGGAATGTCGTTGTGCGAGTCGCTATAGAAGTAGCTGTGCTCGAAGTCCGACCAGCGCTTGCCGAGCGAGGCGAGCCACGCCTCGACGCGCACGATCTTGCCTTCGCGGTAGCTCGGCGTGCCGGTCGGGCGGCCGGTGAAGGCCGAGGCCGGATGGCCGTCCACAGTCTCGACCTCGCAGCCGATCAGCTTGTCTACGCCGAATACCTCGGCGATGGGCGCCGTGATGAATTCGTTGGTGGCCGTCACCACGCAGCAAAGGTCGCCCGCTTCCTTGTGCTGCTGCACGAGCTCGACAGCGGCCGGCACGATGGTCGGATTGATCACCTCGTGCATGTACTGGTCGTGCCACGCCTTCAACTGCGCGCGCGAATACTTCGCGAGCGGCGTGAGCATGGCGACGAGGTACGCGTGAATGTCGAGCTGGCCGGCCTTGTAGTCGGCGTAGAAGCGGTCGTTTTGCTCCGCGAAGCGCTCGGCGTCGACGATGCCGAGCTTCACCATGAAGCGGCCCCATTCGTGGTCGCTGTCGGTGGGGATCAGCGTGTGATCGAGATCGAAAAGTGCAAGATTAGCCATGGGCGCTCATTTTACTTGAAGCGGGTGAAGCCGTTGCCGGTGCCGGCTGCGGCCGGCGAGGCGGGGTGTTCCGGGCGTTGCGGTCCGATATCGGACTGCGGGGTGCCCGCTGATTCAGAAGATGGCCTGGACGACGGTGCAGATGACGGGGCGTTCGCCGCCGGGCTCGCAGCGGGCGAGTTGTCGTCGTGCGCGCAGTCCGATGGTGCCGGATCGGCGGGCGTTGCCGAGGCGCCGGAGTTTGCCGGATCAGCGGGCGTGGCGGGATCGGCTGGATCAGCGGAACCTGCGGGACCTGCGGCACCAGCAGGCGGATCGAGGTCGCCGTTGAGCTCGCCGGTCATTTCGTTGCTGACGTCGGCCTCGACCTCGCCCTGGAGTTCGGCGCCTAGCTCGCGGTGGACCACGTCGCGGAATCTGGCCCCCAGTTCTCCTTCGACGTTGTCGGTCGGCGGCTGGAACGGCGGTGCCGCAAGCGGCACGCGCGGTTGCAGGGCAGGCGCCTTCGGTGCTTCGTAAGCGGCGCCCGATGCTGGATCGCGCGAGTCGGCGGGCGCAGCCGCGGACGCGGCGTGCGGCATCTCCTGAAGCGGGAACAATTCCAGTTCGACGCCTTGGGCGCCGCTTCGCTCACCGCTGCCGGCGGGCGCGCCGGCCATATCCGCCGGCTCGCGTGTGTCGCGCTCCAGGGCTTGGGCGCTCGCGCCCGGTTCGTCTGGCTGCGTGGCGGCCGTTGCCTTGCCGCCGCGCGGACCGGTCATATCAGCCTCGCCACCGGCCGCAAGCGTAGCGACGCCGGGTGTCTCGACGCTCGACATGTCGACGGCCGACGTATCGACGCCTGACGTACCGACGTCTGACGCATCGACACCCGACGTATCGACGCCCGACTCATCCTCGCCCTTCGCGAGCATCGTGCGCAGCAGCGGCAGCGTTACCGCGCGCTTTTGCTCGAGCGAGAAGCGGTCGAGCGCGTCGAGCAGGCGCATGAGGCTCGGCATGTCGCGCCGGAAGTGCGTGAGCAGGTAGGCCGGCACGTCGTCGGCGAGATTGATGCCGCGCTCGCGCGCCGCCTGCTTGAGCACGGCGGCCTTGCCCGCGTCGGAGAGCGGCGCGAGGTGGAACACGAGACCCCAGCCGAGACGCGTGCGCAAGTCCTCGCGCACCGCGAGGCCCATCGGCGGCGCGTTGCCGGTGGCGACGAGCGCCGTGTGCGGGTGCGAGCGCACCTCATTGAACAGATTGAACAGGGCGATCTGCTGGGCGCCCGAGAGCGAGTCGCAGTCGTCGACGGCGTAAATCGGCACGCGCGGGTCGAACGTGAAGGCGGCGAGTCCGCTCTTCGGCCCGATGTAGCGCACGTGGCCTCGCGGCGTCTCGAATGCGAGCGCGTGCAGCAGGTGCGAACGGCCGTTCCCGGGCTCTCCCCAAACGTAGAACGTGCGGTCGGCCTTCGGGTCGACAGCGGGACCGGCGCCCAGCGCCGTATCGAGCCCGCGCAGGCGCGCGACCAGCTCCGCATTGGCGCCGGTGTGGAAGTTGTCGAAGGTCGATGGCGGCGGGGTGCCGAGATCGAGCGTTAGCTGTCGCTGCACGGTGTGTCTGGCCGAAGGCGGTCTGTCAGTTCCTGTCGCGCGCGGCCCGGACGAAGGCCTGACGCTGGTATCGCTTGAAAATTAGTATGTTCGGCGACAAAACGTGGTTTCCGGTCGAAGGGCCCGCTTGGCTACTACCAAAATACTCACGCGAGCCTCGGCGGCGGGGCGCCTTCAATCGGTTAAAATCGCATTTTACCGACCTTCTGCCTCTTCCCCATGAATCAACCGAAATCCGGCCCCGCTAATCAGGAGCAAGGGCTCTCCTACCGCGACGCGGGCGTGGACATCGACGCGGGCGACGCGCTCGTCGACCGCATCAAGCCCTTTGCGAAGAAGACCCTGCGCGACGGCGTGATGGGCGGCATCGGCGGATTCGGTGCGCTCTTCGAAGTGCCGAAGAAGTACAAGGAACCCGTGCTCGTCTCCGGCACCGACGGTGTGGGCACCAAGCTGCGCCTCGCGTTTCATCTGAACAAACACGACACAGTCGGCCAGGATCTCGTCGCGATGAGCGTGAACGACATCCTCGTGCAGGGCGCCGAGCCGCTGTTCTTCCTCGACTACTTCGCTTGCGGCAAGCTGGACGTCGACACGGCGGCCACGGTCGTGAAGGGCATCGCTCAGGGCTGCGAGCTCTCGGGCTGCGCGCTGATCGGCGGCGAAACGGCGGAAATGCCGGGCATGTACCCCGACGGCGAATATGATCTCGCCGGCTTCGCGGTTGGCGCGGTGGAAAAGAGCAAGATCATCGACGGCAGCACGATCGTCCCCGGCGACGTGGTGCTGGGTCTCGCGTCGAGCGGCATTCATTCGAACGGCTTTTCGCTCGTGCGCAAGATCATCGAGCGCGCGAATCCGGATCTGAACGCCGACTTCGACGGCCGCTCGCTGGCCGACGCGCTGATGGCGCCCACGCGCATTTATGTGAAGCCGCTGCTCAAGCTGATGGAAACCATCGCTGTGAAGGGCATGGCGCATATCACCGGCGGCGGTCTGGTGGAGAACATTCCGCGCGTGCTGCGTGAAGGGCTCACGGCTGAGCTGGATCATGCGGCGTGGCCGCTGCCGCCGCTGTTCTCGTGGCTGCAGGAGCATGGCGGGGTGGCGGACGCGGAAATGCACCGCGTGTTCAACTGCGGCATCGGCATGGCCGTGATCGTGGCGGCGGATCAGGCTGATGCGGCGGCTGCGCTGCTGGCGGCTGCGGGTGAGCAGGTTTGGAAGATTGGTGTCGTGCGCGAGAGCAAGGAAGGCGAGGCGCAGACCGTGGTGATTTAAGCTGCGCGCGCTTTTTACCTGAACATCAAATGCGAACCCCACGCTCGAAAGAGCGTGGGGTTTTTCGTTTCTGGCGCGCGATTTACACCGGTTCAAATATCTCAAGTAAAACGTTTGCGCATCCGGCGATTCTTATTCGTCGAATGCGAACCTAACCTCGAAAAGGCGCGGGTTTTTGTTTTCGCTGCGCGTTTTACTCGTGTTCAAATAGTTCGTGTAAAACGTTTGCGCACGCGATAATTCGAGTTGGTTTGCTTCGGTATTTAAGCTGAATACCTGTTGTGAGGCTGTGGTGTCATGAACCAATGGAGAAATTCCGCAAACGTTTGTATCGCGTTGCGAATCCCAGACGGCGAGGCGTTACAACGAGCGAAGATGCAGGTTGAAATTTTTCGGGAGAAGACTCTCTTGGCGCGATTTTCAGCCTGCTATTAAATTCCGGGGCGAGGCTTTGGGAGGGCCTGCGCGTGTTGCATGGATGCGAGCCTGCGCGGGCGCGGTCATGATTTGTTCCCATTCCTTGATTCATGGGGCCTGCCGCGCGTTCGCGGCCGAAAACTGCCGCAAACGTTTGCTGAACAGCGCGTAATAAAATTTAATAGCCGGAATGTTGTGCCTGATGTTGGTGTTCTAAAAATTTACTGAAGGGAATTTGCAGGCAACGCGCGAGGATCGACTGGCAGCAAACGTTTTCTTTTCAGTTTTCTCCATCGACGTCTGTATTTTTTTGGCTATATAGGAAGAAAAAATCAAAAAAAGGCCCGTTGAATGCGTTTGTTGTTTGGTGTTAGCATCCGCACAGACCAATCGGGAAGAAGTCTTGTATGTGATGGGAAGCAACCCGACGCATCGTTAGACCACCCGTGCGATTCGCACCTCCTGAGGTGGTCGTCGCCGCAAAAAAAGAAATCAAATCCACGCAAAAACTATTTCTCGATTGACCGCCATTGCTCAGGCCGGGCAGGGATGCGTGTCGTCCGGGATTTCTACGGGGCTTAGAGAGGGACCATGAGCGTTAATCAATCAACGAAGCCGTCGGACAAGAAGCTCGTTAAAGAGGGTGGGAAAAAGGCAGTCGGTCACGATCATGGGGTTGCGGACGCAACCCACGGCGCGCAGAACGCCGACCTGGCGCAGAAACACAGTCAAACCGCCTTGCAGCTTCCCGCGGAGCACCGCCACAAGCACGGCGACCGCGTTGATGTCGTGAAACACCACGAAGCCGACAAGGATACGCCCGCGGTTGCCGATGACGCCCATGGCGCCCCCGCGACGAGCGCCGGCGCGGACGCTTCTGCGAACGGCGCGACCAGCACGGCCGGCACGGCGGCGGACGGCTCGGCCGACGCTGGCGGTACCACGGACGGCTCGGCCGACAGCGGCGCGGCTGCGAGCGCCACGCCCGCTGCCTCGTCGGGCGGCGTGCCGACGGCCGTATGGGTCGGGCTCGGCGCGCTTGCGATTGGCGGCGCGGCCGCGGCACTCGCCGCCGGCGGCGGCGGTGGCGGAAGCAGCAGCAGCTCGAGTGGCGGCAGCGGTTCGACCGGCAGCGGCAGTGGCGGCAGCAACTCGACCGGCAGCAGTGGCGGCAGCGGCGCCACGACGGTCGCGGGTACCGTCGCCGACGGCCTGATCTCGGGCGCACACATTTACATCGACGTGAACGGCAACGGTGTGCCGGTCGCCGCGGGCGACACCGGCGTCACCACCGACGCGAACGGTCACTTCACGCTGCAGACCTCGCTGAAGGGCGCGATCATCGCCGTCGGCGGCATCGACATCGATACGGGTCTCCCGAACACCATCACGCTGACCGCGCCGGCTGGCTCGACGGTCATCAACCCGCTCACGACGCTCGTCCAGACCTACGCGTCGGCGCACGGCGTGACGACGGCCGAGGCGCAAACCGTGATCGCGAACGGCCTCGGCATTGCTTCGAGCATCTCGCTCACGACCTACGACCCGTTCTCGGCGAGCGCCAACGACACCAACGCGCTCGCCGTGCAGAAACTGGCCGCGCAGGTCGCCATGATCCTGGCCGTCGCGCAGAACTCTGCCGCACAGGCGAACGGCGCTTCGGCCGCAAGCGCGATCCTCACCGCGCTCACGAATCTCATCGCCAATGCGGGCAGCACGCCTGTCGATCTGAGCAACAGCGACACGCTCAACACGCTCAACAGCAACGCCGGCAACGTGCTCAACGCCGCGGAAATCCACGCTGTGGTGAACGGCAACGGCGCGATTCAGGGTGCGAGCACGCTCGGCTCGGTGTCGTCCGCGCAGGGCACCACGCTGGGCACGCCGGACGAAACCGTCGCCGGCGCGCTGGCCGTGCTGGCGAAGGACACCGCCAGCACCGTGAAATTCAACCTCTACGACACGTCCGCGAACCTCGCGACCGTGTCGTCGTCGCTGGCGGGGCACGTCGTCAACATCGTCGCGACCGACGTCGCGACCGCCGCGCAGGCGAGCGCGATTCACGCGCTCGCGAACAGCGGCACGCAAACCTATAGCGTCGCCGATACGGCCGCCAACCTGATCGCGGCCGGCGCCGCCGTTACCGCGGCGCATTCGGTCACGGTAACGGACCCGTTCGTCTCGGTTTTGGTCGCCAACACGCTGATTGGGCTCAACGCAGCAATCGCGATCACCTCGATCCATGACACCGCCTCGGCACTGCTGAACGCGATCGCGCACCACGACGCGGTGCTCGGCGACGCGGGCAGCCTGGTGACGACGGATGCCAATGCCGTCGCGCTCACCGTCAGCGCTGCCGACACGCTTGCGGCCGCACACGTGTCGATCACGCACGGCTATACGATCGCCGATACGGTGGCCAACCTGCTTGCCGCAATCGGCAACCACGACGCGTCGCTTGCTGCCGCCGGCGCAATTGTCACGACGGACGCGACCGCTCAGCCGGTCAGCATCGCCGGCGTCGTCGCGCTTCTCGGCGCCCACGTGTCGATCACGCACGGCTACAACCTCGTCGACAGCACCGCGAATCTGCTGGCCGCAATCCAGCACGACGGCTCGCTGATCGGCGGCGCACATGCCATCGCGACGAACGATGCCGCGGCCGTGACCCTCACGGTCGCGAACGCCGACGCGCTCGCGAACGCCCACGTGACGATCACGAACGGCTACACGATCGTCGACACCGAAGTCAACCTGCTTGCGGCGATCAACCGCGAGGATGCTTCGATCACGAACGCGCACTCGCTCGCGACGAACGACGTCGGCGCGGTGACGCTCTCCGTCGCCAACGCGCACTCACTGCTGGGCGCGCACGTGACGATCGCGCACGGCTACACGATCGTCGACAGCGAAGCGAACCTGCTCGCCGCGATCCACAACGAAGACGCTTCGCTCGCGAACGCGCACTCGATTGCGACGAACGACGGCTCGGTGCTCACGCTGAACGTCGCCGACGCGGACGCGCTC
>NZ_SMRP01000008.1:313936-314596 GCF_004353915.1 Paraburkholderia silviterrae
TGCCGCGATCAACAACGAAGACGCCTCGCTCACGCACGCACAATCGCTTGCGACGAACGACGTCGGCGCGGTGACGCTCTCCGTCGGCGACGCGGACACGTTGCTGGGCGCGCACGTGACGATCACGAACGGCTACGCGATCGTCGACAGCGAAGCGAACCTGCTCGCCGCGATCAACAACGAAGACGCTTCGCTCACGCACGCACAATCGCTCGCGACGAACGAAGTCGGCGTGGTGACGCTTTCCGTCAGCGCCGCGGACACGCTGCTGGTCGCGCACGTGACGATCACGAACGGCTACGCGATCGTCGACAGCGAAGCGAACCTGCTCGCCGCGATCAACAACGAAGACGCTTCGCTCACGAACGCGCACTCGATCGCGACGAACGACGGCTCAGTGCTCACGCTGAACGTCGCCGACGCGGACGCGCTCGCGCTCGCGCACGTGTCGATCACGAACGGCTACACGATCGTCGACAGCGAAGCGAACCTGCTCGCCGCGATCAATCGCGAGGATGCTTCGCTCACGCATGCACAATCGCTCGCGACGAACGACGGCTCGGTGCTCACGCTGAACGTCGCCGACGCGGACGCGCTCACGGGCGCGCACGTGACGATCACGAACGGCTACGCGATCGTCGACAGCGAAGCGAACCTGCT
>NZ_SMRP01000008.1:314606-316276 GCF_004353915.1 Paraburkholderia silviterrae
ACGCTCACGAACGCGCAATCGATCGCGACAAACGACGGCTCGGCGCTTACGCTGAACGTCGCCGACGCGGACGCCCTCGCGGGCGCGCACGTGACGATCACGAACGGCTACACGATCACCGACACGCAAGACGCGATCAACACGGCGCTTGCCGCCAACGACCCGGTCGTACTGGGTGCCCAGGCGATCACGACGAGCGACAACAGCCCGATCACCGTGTCGGTCCAGCAGATCGACGAGCTGGCGGCCGCGGTGGTGTCGATCCCCGGCGGCTACGTCGTTTCCGACACCGCAGCGGCGATCAGCACGGCCATCGCGAACGGCGATGAGGCGGTGATCGGCGCGCAAAATCTGGTCACGACGGACAACACGCCGATCACGCTGTCCTTCGCGAACCTGCTTGCGGTCGCAAACAACGAACATCAGATTCCGAGCTGCGGTTTCGTGCTTGCCGATACCTCGGCAACACTGCAGATGCTGACGCACGGCGAAGACGTCATTGCGCTGGGGTTGGCGACCTCGATCGTGGCGACCGATGACCTGCCGATCGAACTTTCGGTGCAGCTCGCAGAATCCGTCGGCAGCAAGATCGTGACGGGCTACTCGCTGGGCGATAGCCTCGTGAATCTCGAAGGCGCGGCGGCCGGCATCATTTCAGGTGCAACGGGCGGCTACACGCTGACCGATGCTGCGAACAGCGACCTCGGCACGCTGACGGTGGCGAACGCGGAACTGGCACGTGGCGCAAGCAACTTCGGCTCGAACGGCTACACGTACGAGCTGAGCGACACGCTGCAGCACCTGGAAGGCGCGGCTGCCGGCATCATTTCGGGTGCCACGGGCGGCTACACGCTGGCCGACGTTGCGGACAGCGACCTCGGCACGCTGACGGTGGCGAACGCGGAACTGGCACGTGGCGCAAGCAATTTCCACACGGGCGGCTATACGTACGGCCTGAGCGACACGCTGGCGAACCTGGAAGCTGCACCGCACAACGTCGTGCGCTGCGCGACGGGCGGCTACTCGCTGACCGACGACGCGAACAGCGATCTCGGCACGCTGACGGTGGCAAATGCCGAACTGGCGACGGGCGCAAGCAACTTCGGCTCGAACCACTACACGTACGAGCTGAGCGACACGCTGCAGCACCTGGAAGGCGCTGCGTCCGGCATCATTTCGGGCGCAACGGGCGGCTACACGCTGGCCGACGCCGCGAACAGCGACCTCGGCACGCTGACGGTGGCAAACGCTGAGCTGGCGAAGGGCGCAAGCAACTTTGGCTCGAACGGCTACACGTACGAACTGAGCGACACGCTGCTGCACCTGGAAGGCGCGGCGACCAGCATCATTTCGGGCGCATCGGGCGGTTACACGCTGGCCGACGTTGCGGACAGCGACCTCGGCACGCTGACGGTGGCGAACGCGGAACTGGCACGTGGCGCAAGCAATTTCCACACGGGCGGCTATACGTACGGCCTGAGCGACACGCTGGCGAACCTGGAAGCTGCACCGCACAACGTCGTGCGCTGCGCGACGGGCGGCTACTCGCTGACCGACGACGCGAACAGCGATCTCGGCACGCTGACGGTGGCAAATGCCGAACTGGCGACGGGCGCAAGCAACTTCGGCTCGAACCACTACACGTACGAGCTGAGCGACACGCTGCAGCA
>NZ_SMRP01000080.1 GCF_004353915.1 Paraburkholderia silviterrae
TGATAATCATATAGTCGGCCTCGTGCCGTTCCGGTAGGACGGCTGGCGTAGAGTCAGGTTTGCGACACCGACGTGACGCACAGGAGGCCGGCATGAAAAAGTTTAGCGGAATCGACCTGCACTCGAACAACAGTGTGGTCGTGGTCAGCGATGAGGTGGACCACATCATCTATCAGCGGCGGTTGCCCAACGACGCGTTGCAGATCCGCGCCGCACTGGCGCCACATCGCGAAGAACTGGAAGGTGTGGTCATTGAAGCGACGTACAACTGGTACTGGTTGGTCGATGCACTGCTTGCGGATGGATACCATGTCCATCTGGCCAACCCCGCAGCGATCAAGCAGTACGAGGGGCTGAAATACAGTGGTGATTTCACCGATGCGGCCCATCTCGCACAATTACTGCGCCTGGGGCTGCTGCCGGAAGGCTACATCTACCCCGCAGACGGACGGCAGGTACGTGACCTTGGACGCAAACGGATGCAGCTCGTGCAGTGCCGCACAGCCCAGATTCTCGCGATCGGCAACCTGTTCGCGCGACATACTGGTGCCCAGATGCACGGGCCGGAGGTCAAGCGCCTCGATGGCGCACAGGTGAGCCGATTCGGTTTTGCGCCCGACGTAACGCTCGCGATCCGGGCCAACCTGGCGGTCCTGCAAACGCTTCAGCAGCAGATCGAGATCGTCGAAAAGCGACTCATGCAGCAGGTGAAGCTGGATCCGGATTACGCGCTGCTGAACACGGTGCCCGGCATTGGTCCGGTGCTGGCGACCACCATCATGCTGGAAACCGGCACCATCTCACGCTTTGCCACCGTTGGCCACTTCAGCTCCTACTGTCGCTGCGTGGACAGCAGGCGCGAAAGCAACAGCAGAAAGAAAGGTGAAGGCAACACGAAGAACGGCAACCGCTACCTGGCGTGGGCATTTGTCGAAGCGGCCAACTTCGCAATCCGTACGTGTCCGCAGGCCCGGCGCTTTTACGAACGCAAGAAGCGCATGCGCAATGGCATCGTTGCGATCAAGGCACTGGCACACAAGCTGGCTCGCGCCTGCTATCACATGCTTCGGGAGCACAAACCATTTGAGACAGTTCGCTGTTTTGGCTAACAGGTGATGCAAGGGGAACGAACCCGGTAACTTGACTGGTGCACAGCCATGGCTTTGATTGGGTCTTCCCTTTGCTTCACCTTACCGACTGTCTGCAAGCAATCGGGTCGCCCGGGCGAGGAGCCACGTTTGACTGGCGTTGCACACGCAGCAGCCACGGCTTTGCCCGACCCCTTGGACCTCGTCCGGCACCAACGTTTCTCCGGGGCGGCCATGGCCGCCAGGGCACACGTGACTTACCTCGCGGCATGCTTGATCCAGATGGGTGTCTGGTGCGATCCGTTTCGCAACCAGCTTTGAGAAACCGGATGCGATTTGATCACGCAGACAGGAGACGCACCACAAGCGTCCTTGCGATTGCCATGTCGATGAAAGACATATCGACATGGCAATCGCAAGGGGGAAGAGATTTG
>NZ_SMRP01000081.1 GCF_004353915.1 Paraburkholderia silviterrae
GAAGCAACTGGAAGTGGTTCCAAGAAAAGCCTCTAAGCTTCAGTTCAACAGTGACCGTACCGCAAACCGACACAGGTGGGCGAGATGAGTATTCTAAGGCGCTTGAGAGAACTCGGGAGAAGGAACTCGGCAAATTGGTACCGTAACTTCGGGATAAGGTACGCCCCTGTAGCTTGACTGGCCTGCGCCAGGAGGGTGAAGGGGTTGCAATAAACTGGTGGCTGCGACTGTTTAATAAAAACACAGCACTCTGCAAACACGAAAGTGGACGTATAGGGTGTGACGCCTGCCCGGTGCCGGAAGATTAAATGATGGGGTGCAAGCTCTTGATTGAAGTCCCGGTAAACGGCGGCCGTAACTATAACGGTCCTAAGGTAGCGAAATTCCTTGTCGGGTAAGTTCCGACCTGCACGAATGGCGTAACGATGGCCACACTGTCTCCTCCCGAGACTCAGCGAAGTTGAAGTGTTTGTGATGATGCAATCTCCCCGCGGCTAGACGGAAAGACCCCATGAACCTTTACTGCAGCTTTGCATTGGACTTTGAACCGGTTTGTGTAGGATAGGTGGGAGGCTATGAAGCGTGAACGCCAGTTTGCGTGGAGCCGTCCTTGAAATACCACCCTGATCTGTTTGAGGTTCTAACCTTGGTCCGTTATCCGGATCGGGGACAGTGCATGGCAGGCAGTTTGACTGGGGCGGTCTCCTCCCAAAGGGTAACGGAGGAGTACGAAGGTACGCTAGGTACGGTCGGAAATCGTGCTGATAGTGCAATGGCATAAGCGTGCTTGACTGCGAGACTGACAAGTCGAGCAGGTGCGAAAGCAGGTCATAGTGATCCGGTGGTTCTGTATGGAAGGGCCATCGCTCAACGGATAAAAGGTACTCTGGGGATAACAGGCTGATACCGCCCAAGAGTTCATATCGACGGCGGTGTTTGGCACCTCGATGTCGGCTCATCTCATCCTGGGGCTGTAGCCGGTCCCAAGGGTATGGCTGTTCGCCATTTAAAGAGGTACGTGAGCTGGGTTTAAAACGTCGTGAGACAGTTTGGTCCCTATCTGCCGTGGGCGCTGGAAGTTTGAGGGGGCCTGCTCCTAGTACGAGAGGACCGGAGTGGACGAACCTCTGGTGTACCGGTTGTCACGCCAGTGGCATCGCCGGGTAGCTATGTTCGGAAGAGATAACCGCTGAAAGCATCTAAGCGGGAAACTCGCCTCAAGATGAGACTTCCCCGGGGCTTCGAGCCCCTTGAAGGGTCGTTCGAGACCAGGACGTTGATAGGTCAGGTGTGGAAGCGCAGTAATGCGTTAAGCTAACTGATACTAATTGCCCGTAAGGCTTGATCCTATAACAGGTGTGTCTGTCTCCCGAGGGAGG
>NZ_SMRP01000082.1 GCF_004353915.1 Paraburkholderia silviterrae
CCCCAGCGAATGGGACAGCACGAACAACCAGACGCGCTACGCAAGGCTGCGCGACGAGGGAGGCTTCTATCACGGTAACGAGCAGGGTTACAACAAGTTTCTCGATTACCTCAAGGAAATCCAGTTCTGGGACGTGACTGGCTTGCCGGCCGGGCAGAAGCTGTGGTTTTTCCATCCGCTCGCGTTTATCCGGCATTTCAGGAAGTGCGGGTGGCTGAGCAAGGACGAGTTTAAGCAGATCTACCCGGATAGGCGCTACAGAAGGAATCAGCAACCATCTCCGGATCAATTGCGTAGTACCTACTTAGGGCCGCTAAATATAGCAGTACGAAAATTTGGTTTAACGTCCCCGGCTCGGCTTGCCCATTTTCTTGGCCAAGGTGCCGTTGAAAGCGCATGGCTCGCATCGATGCAGGAAACGAGCATGCGAGGGCACCTCGAAAGTGATGGATTTCATGGAACGGTTACAAATCCGGCGTCGGAAGTTCCAGAATCCACGTTGGGCCATTGGTACGGTCAGATTCCTACTGAGGACGATCCTTGGTTCCGATCGGTAAAGTTCAACAGCCATGGGGTGCGCGTTACGGGTTCATACGACTGGCGGAACGGCAATTGCGATCGAGAAGATTCTCAAAAATTTCGAGGGCGGGGTTTCAAGCAGCTTACTGGACGAAGTAATTACGCAGATTACTGGACGTTCAAGGGGTGGATTTTGAGTGCAACATTTACCGCATCATGGTGGACCGACTCAGCGTATATTGCGCACAATCGTAGCGGCATGACAAAAACCCCTGCGCCGATTGATGCTCCTCAGAGAGTTGCCCTTCCTGAGAATAGTCTGGATAGCGGAGGATTTTATTTGCGATTCGAAAAGCCAAAAGTGACTAGACATATCGACATGGATTCTCCCCAACCGGCTACTTCGGACTTGGATAAGCAAAAAGAACGGCAAATCTCGCGCGATGTTACATATGCGATTAATGGTGGTGATATTGATTGGGATAGGCGGCTTGATTTCACCCGCTCTGCTAAAGAGATTATTTCGTGAGAGATTGGGAATGCCTAAAATCGAATGGGGTTTGATTGTGCTGGCATCAGTCTTTTTCGCGGGGACCGCTCACGCAGATGATACTTATGAGGTAGCTGGTTCCTCAATTACAATCGACAGTTCTAGAAGGTGCTTGCTTGACAAGCCTCCGCTTTATGCAATCGAGAGTTTCGATAAATCAGCGGTAATAGTCTCAGAAACTGGCTATATCCCAAAACAGAATCTAACCACTTGTCAAGCTGGGCGGGTAGTGAACGTCCTCTCGATCCCGTCAAATGTGGGGGTGCTATCCGACATAAATATCTCAAAGGATA
>NZ_SMRP01000083.1 GCF_004353915.1 Paraburkholderia silviterrae
GGGCCTGTCAGTAATTTCGTGTTTAGGGCATAACATCCCTCCAAGGAGGGTTTATGCCACGCAAACCGAAAGCCAAACCGGTCGAACTGCCGGCGATTCCAGCGGAGCTGCTTGAGCAGTTCGGTAACGGCCCGATGACGGCCGAAGCCATCAATGCCGCCACGATGGCGCTCAAGAAGGCCCTGATCGAACGGGCGCTGGGTGGCGAGATGAACCACCATCTCGGTTATCCGCCCGGCGCGACGAAGCCAGCCGACGTCGCTAACCAACGTAACGGCAAAGGTGCCAAGACGGTCCTGACCGAAGACGGCCCGATCCGCATCGAGGTGCCGCGCGACCGCGACGGCAGCTTCGAGCCGCTGCTGATCCCCAAGCACGAGCGGCGTTTCACCGGTTTCGACGACAAGATCATCGCCATGTACGCCCGAGGCATGACAGTGCGCGAGATCCAGGGCTTTCTGCAAGAGCAATACGCCACTGAGGTTTCGCCTGACTTCATCAGTTCGGTGACCGACGAGGTCATGGCCGAAGTGACTGCCTGGCAAGGCCGGCCGCTCGAACCCATGTATCCGGTCGTGTTCTTCGATGCCCTGCGGGTCAAGATTCGCGAAGACGCTGTCGTGCGCAACAAGGCGATCTATCTGGCGCTGGGCGTCCTGCCGGACGGCACGCGCGATATTCTAGGGCTCTGGATCGAGGGCACCGAAGGCGCCAAGTTCTGGATGAAGGTCTTCAACGACCTGAAGACGCGTGGTGTCAGCGATATCCTGATCGCCGTCACCGACGGCCTCAAGGGCATGCCCGAAGCGCTGGCAGCCGTGTTTCCAGCCACCACGCTTCAGACTTGCATCGTCCATCTGATCCGCAACAGCCTGGATTACTCGAGTTGGAAAGATCGCCGGGCACTGGCTGCCGCGATTCGACCGATCTACACGGCGGTCAGTGCGGAGGCTGCCGAGGCTGCGCTGAATGAATTTGCCGAGGGCCCCTGGGGCCAGAAATTCCCAATGATCGGCATGGCCTGGCGTAGTGCCTGGGACCGCGTGATTCCGTTCTTTGCGTTTCCGCCCGCGATACGCAAGATCATCTACACCACAAACGCCATCGAGAGCATCAACGCCCAGCTACGCAAGATCATCAAGACCCGTGGCCACTTCCCGAACGACGAAGCCGCCACCAAGCTCATCTGGCTGGCCTTGCGCAATATCACTGCCAACTGGGGGCACGCCGCTCACGACTGGAAGACGGCCATGAATCAATTCGCTATCCTTTACCAGGATCGCTTCCTCAGATCATCCGTGTAATTCTCAACTCGCCTTAAACACGGAAATTCTGACACCCCC
>NZ_SMRP01000084.1 GCF_004353915.1 Paraburkholderia silviterrae
GTATTTTTAAGTGATCGAAAGATTGCCTTGAAATACGGCGCAACACGAATACTCAACCTGTAGCGCGTGGTCCTGCAGCGAGCAATCGCCGCGAGACACACCCGTTATAGGGTCAAGCGAACAAGTGCATGTGGTGGATGCCTTGGCGATCACAGGCGATGAAGGACGCGGTAGCCTGCGAAAAGCGGTGGGGAGCTGGCAAACAAGCTTTGATCCACCGATATCCGAATGGGGAAACCCGGCCCGTATGGGTCATCCGTAGCTGAATACATAGGCTACGCGAAGCGAACGCGGCGAACTGAAACATCTAAGTAGCCGCAGGAAAAGAAATCAACCGAGATTCCCAGAGTAGTGGCGAGCGAAATGGGACCAGCCTGCATTCTTTATCTGAACTGTCAGCCGAACACTCTGGAAAGTGTGGCCATAGTGGGTGATAGCCCCGTAGGCGAAGACAGATTGGAAGAACTAGGTATGCGACAAGTAGGGCGGGACACGTGAAATCCTGTCTGAAGATGGGGGGACCATCCTCCAAGGCTAAATACTCGTGATCGACCGATAGTGAACCAGTACCGTGAGGGAAAGGCGAAAAGAACCCCGGGAGGGGAGTGAAATAGATCCTGAAACCGCATGCATACAAACAGTCGGAGCCTCGCAAGGGGTGACGGCGTACCTTTTGTATAATGGGTCAGCGACTTACATTCAGTGGCAAGCTTAACCGAATAGGGCAGGCGTAGCGAAAGCGAGTCCGAACAGGGCGATTAGTCGCTGGGTGTAGACCCGAAACCAGGTGATCTATCCATGGCCAGGTTGAAGGCACGGTAACACGTGCTGGAGGACCGAACCCACTAACGTTGAAAAGTTAGGGGATGAGCTGTGGATAGGGGTGAAAGGCTAAACAAACCTGGAAATAGCTGGTTCTCTCCGAAAACTATTTAGGTAGTGCCTCGTGTATCACCTTCGGGGGTAGAGCACTGTCATGGTTGAAGGGTCCATTGCGGATTACTTCGCCATAGCAAACTCCGAATACCGAAGAGTGCAATCACGGGAGACAGACATCGGGTGCTAACGTCCGGTGTCAAGAGGGAAACAACCCAGACCGCCAGCTAAGGTCCCCAAATATGACTAAGTGGGAAACGAAGTGGGAAGGCTAAAACAGTCAGGAGGTTGGCTTAGAAGCAGCCACCCTTTAAAGAAAGCGTAATAGCTCACTGATCGAGTCGTCCTGCGCGGAAGATGTAACGGGGCTAAGTCATATACCGAAGCTGCGGATGCGAGCTAGTCTCGCATGGTAGGAGAGCGTTCCGTAAGCCTGCGAAGGTGC
>NZ_SMRP01000085.1 GCF_004353915.1 Paraburkholderia silviterrae
TCCACGAGCACCTGCTGCCCGCAGCGGCCATGCATGACCGTGCCCATCTGGTCGCCTTGCCACTGTTGCGCGACGCGTACCCAGATGGATGATCGCCCGTCGTACCCGCCTTCACGGTCCCACGCGTACTGGATCAGCACACGGTTGTGCTCGTCAATCTGCATTTCGGCATTCTGCGGCCCCACGATCACGGCATATTCGCAGCCGTCGATGGTCGGGCGCGGCGTGTCCTGCGGCATACGGTAAGCGAGACTGCGCGGTTGCAGGGTGAACGATGCCTCAACGGAGTACTCGGGCACGAGGTTGGATGTAATACCCCCTTCGCGGATATCCAGCGTGCAATCGAGAACGAGGTATTCGCAGTTTGCCTCGCTGTACGGATAGTGTGTCAGGGTGAACGTCTTGCCCGACTCGATACCGCGCAGGTGACCGCGACCCTCCGCACGCTTTCCTCTGCCACGTATTGCTTCCAGCTTTACGCGCGCCAGATAGCGCGCATCGTCGTGCCAGTTCGTATCGTTCTGGTCGACTTCCCAGCGTGTCCTGGGCTGAGCGTAATCGGCAAGCGTATAAGTTTCGTGATTCGCGCTAGCCGCGCCATCTGAATCGTGCCAACTCTCGCGATACGGGAGACTGTTCGTGTTCAAGCGCGGCGACAGGTAACTGTGATCATGAACGGTTACCGTGTCGAGCGTGACCGCGCACCCGTACGACAGTTGTGTGATGTGTTCTTTGTTGATGTGCCCGCCACTCGTGTGATAGCGCAGCGTTTCGTAAGCCGGACCAAGTTTGTGATATGCGCCGCAATGATCGGCTATCACGAGCACGTGCGTCCTGTCGCGATGCTCGAACCACACGACGTAGCCGAACTCTTCGCACAGCCGGAGGAAAAAATTCCAGTCGGACTCCCACGCCTGGCGGATCAGATCGCGGCTCGGATCCACAATGCCGCTAATACGCCATTCGATTGTCCCCCGATAGGGTTGCAGCGCCTTGTGCAGAATATCGGTGATCGAGCCATTGAAGACGCGCGAGTTCGTGCCGAGCGTGGCGAGCCAGCACCACGGGCGCAGCACGAACTCATAGACAGTCGCGTCGCCGTCCTTGCCCAGAACATTCACATCGGCCACGAGGCCGCTGATTTCCCGCGTTCCCGCGCCAGAGGCGGTAATCGCACCGGATGGTGCATTCCAGAAACCTTCGAGATTGATCGTGAGCGTGATTTCAGTGTCCTTGAGCTTCTCAAGGTGCAACGGATCGTTTTCCTGGTCGCTCGGGAACAGAAGCGGATGCGCGGTCACCGCCTCGACGCGATA
>NZ_SMRP01000087.1 GCF_004353915.1 Paraburkholderia silviterrae
TGTAGTGGTCAAGCCTCTTTGGACACCCACAAAGGGGGTTTTTCAATAAATCGATCTTTCGTATCGCGCGGGTGGCAGGTTGCTTGCCGACGAATGAATGCGCCGGTAGTTGTAGAAGTCAGCGATGTAGCCCATGATATCGCGTCGGGCCTGTTCGTGACTACCGTACTCCTGCTCGCCAATCCATTCGCTCTTCAGGCTTCTGAAGAAGCGCTCGACTACCGCGTTGTCCCAACAGTTTCCCTTTCTGCTCATGCTCTGAACCATCCTGTTTGCCTTCAGTTCGCTCACAAAGCGCTCGCTGGTGTACTGGCAACCCTGATCGGAATGGAACATCAACCCCGCTGCAGGGTGCCGGCTGTGGCGCGCCTGCTGTAGCGCCCGGAGCACCAGCTCAGTGTCTGCCTGCATGGCAAACGCCCAACCGACGATACGGCGAGAATGGAGGTCCATCACGATGGCCAGATAGGACCACCCCTGACGCGTTCTCACGTACGTGATGTCGCCTGCCCACACGCGGTTGACCGCACCTGGATCAAACCGGCGCTCAAGCAGATTGGGCGCAACCAGGGCCTCACCTTCGGCTTTACGGTATCGATGTGTCCGACGCCGCGCTACTGCCAGTTGCGCTTCGCGCATGAGCGATCGGGCCCGGTGGCGCCCGATCGCGTGACCCTGCTGCTGCAAGGCCTGCGCCATCCTGCGACTGCCATAACTGCACCGGCTTTCAAGGTGAATCTGGCGCATGGCCTTGAGCAGTACAGGCGATGCGGGCGGCCTGACGGGGCGCCTGGCAAAGGCGTAATAGCTGCTTCGCGGCACCTTCAGCAGCCGGCACATCAGACTCACGGGCCAGACCTTCTTCAGCGAGCGGATCACTTCGAGGAGCGATCCATTTCCTTGACGAAGAAGGCCGTAGACTTTTTTAGTATCTCGCGCTCCCGCTCGAGCTCCATTACACGGGCTTCCAGTTCGCGGATGCGCCGCTGGTCGGACTGGATCTGTGCCTCACTGCGCGGTGGCTCAGCCTGCTGGGCGCGCCATTGCGCAACCCAGCGCCGCAGCGCAGTGTCGCCCACACCCAGCGCTTCGCAGGCCTTTGAAAATGAATAGCCCTGCGCAACCACCAGTTGCACTGCTTCCGCCTTGAATTCGTCAGTCAGGTTCCGTCTGCTCATCTCTCACCTCAGTTGGAGCAATTATCCCCTTTAGAGGTGTCCAGCAACATTGGACCACTACA
>NZ_SMRP01000088.1:0-899 GCF_004353915.1 Paraburkholderia silviterrae
ATGATGCCGGACGCCGCGCCTTCCAGGTGCAGCAGCGTGTCGCTCAGCTCGTACGTGTAGGCGTTCGAGACGAAGTTGTTTGCGCCCGTCGCCAGCTCAGCGTGCGCCACCGTCAGCGTGCCGAGGTTGCTTTCCAGGTCGTCGGTCAGCGTGTAGCCGCCCGTCGCGCCCGAAATGATGCCGGTAGTCGCGCCTTCCAGGTGCAGCAACGTATCGCTCAGCTCGTACGTGTAGGCGTTCGAGACGAAGTTGCTTGCGCCCTTCGCCAGTTCCGCGTTCGCCACCGTCAGCGTGCCGAGGTCGCTTTCCACGGCGTTGGTCAGCGTGTAGCCCTGCGTCGCACCCGACACGATGCCGGTCGCCGCATTTTCCAGGTCGCTCAGCGTATCGTTCAGGCCGTACGTGTAGCCGCCCGAGACGAAGTTGTTTGCGCCCGCCGCCAGCTCAGCGTTCGCCACCGTCAGCACACCGAGGTCGCTGTTCGCGTCGTCGGTCAGCGTGTAGCCGCCCGTCGCGCCCAAAATGATGCCGGACGCCGCGCCTTCCAGGTGCAGCAGCGTGTCGCTCAGCTCGTACGTGTAGTGGTTCGAGCTGAAGTTGTTCGCGCCCGTCGCCAGATCCGCGTTCGCCACCGTCAGCGTGCCGAGGTCGCTGTTCGCGTCGTCGATCAGCGTGTAGCCGCCCATCGCGCCCGAAATGATGCCGGGCGCAGCGCCTTCCAGGTGCTGCAGCGTGTCGCTCAGCTCGTACGTGTAGGCGTTCGAGACGAAGTTGCTAGCGCCCGTCGCCAGTTCAGCGTGCGCCACCGTCAGCGTGCCGAGGTTGCTTTCCACGTCGTTGGTCAGCGTGTAGCCGCCCGTCGCGCCCGACACGATGCCAGCCGTCGCATTTTCCAGGTT
>NZ_SMRP01000088.1:1031-1178 GCF_004353915.1 Paraburkholderia silviterrae
CGCGTTCGCCACCGTCAGCGTGCCGAGGTCGCTGTTCGCGTCGTCGGTCAGCGTGTAGCCCTGCGTCGCGCCCGACACGATGCCAGGCGCCGCATTTTCCAGGTCGCTCAGCGTATCGTTCAGGCCGTACGTGTAGCCGCCCGAGAC
>NZ_SMRP01000089.1 GCF_004353915.1 Paraburkholderia silviterrae
GCCATCGGGGCATCTTCCTTCGGCAGTTCAGCAACCGCTGCGTCCGTCGTCAGCAGCAGGCCTGCGACCGAAGCTGCGTTTTGCAGCGCGGTGCGCGTGACCTTCGTCGGGTCGACCACGCCAGCTTCGACCATGTCGACGTACTCGCCGGTCGCTGCGTTGTAGCCGTAGTTGCCCTGGCCAGCGGCAACCGCTGCCACGACCACCGAAGCTTCTTCGCCGCCGTTCGTGACGATCTGGCGCAGCGGTTCTTCCATCGCGCGCAGGACGATCTTGATACCTGCGTCCTGGTCTGCGTTGGCGCCCTTGACACCGGCGATTGCCGTGCGTGCACGGATCAGCGCAACGCCGCCGCCCGGGACGATGCCTTCTTCAACGGCAGCGCGGGTTGCGTGCAGCGCGTCTTCCACGCGTGCCTTCTTTTCCTTCATTTCGACTTCGATTGCAGCGCCAACCTTGATCACTGCCACGCCGCCTGCCAGCTTGGCAACGCGCTCTTGCAGCTTTTCACGGTCGTAGTCCGAGGTCGCTTCTTCGATTTGCGTGCGGATTTGCTTCACGCGCGCTTCGATGCTCGCGGCTTCGCCAGCGCCGTCGATGATCGTCGTGTTTTCCTTGCCCACTTCGATGCGCTTCGCTTGACCGAGTTCGTTCAGCGTTGCCTTCTCGAGCGTGAGGCCGGTTTCTTCCGCGATGACTTGACCGCCGGTCAGGATCGCGATGTCTTCCAGCATGGCCTTGCGACGGTCGCCGAAGCCCGGAGCCTTGACAGCAACGGTCTTCAGGATGCCGCGGATGTTGTTGACGACCAGCGTAGCCAGTGCTTCGCCTTCGACGTCTTCAGCGATGATCAAGAGCGGACGGCCAGCCTTCGCGACTTGTTCCAGAACCGGCAGCAGATCGCGGATGTTCGAGATCTTCTTGTCGAACAGCAGGACGAACGGGCTTTCCAGCACGGCGACTTGCTTGTCCGGGTTGTTGATGAAGTAGGGCGACAGGTAGCCGCGGTCGAACTGCAT
>NZ_SMRP01000009.1:0-30956 GCF_004353915.1 Paraburkholderia silviterrae
ACCTCAGTTGGAGCAATTATCCCCTTTAGAGGTGTCCAGGAACATTGGACCACTACACACGACCGACGGACTGCTTGCGAAGGAAAAAGGCAAGCCGTCCCCTTTGGCGACTGCTGCCTTCATGGGCTACCCGAACGTTGTTGCGGCGCTGCTCACGTCCGATCTTGTAAGAACCCACATCAACGATGCCGATGAGATGGGGCTGACGCCATGGATTGCCGCGAATTTTTCTCTGAGACAGAGCATGTGGGTATGCAATCCTGCTGTACTCGGCGATCCTTTCAAATTTGTGCCGTTGTTTGTGACACAACCTTATTACCTGGCTAATCCAACGCCTCCATATAAGAAGACACGCGAAGTGCTAGAAGAAGCAGGCGCATCCCCCGATCTGGCCAAGGCAAAGGAAGTGTGGCTCGCAAACTGCAAACATCAGTCGGATGAGGCAAAGACCAGGGTGCAAGCCAGCGACGACCTGCAGAAGACCGTTCAAGAGCTGGGTGCGAACGATTTGACATCGCTGTTAAGGAAGCTTCAAAAGAAGACCGCAGAGCCACAAACGAAGCAGTGACCGGCCACCGGATGCGCGACACCGTCCGCACCTTCAGGCCGGAAGTTTTTGCTTAGGCGTACTGGCCGTGCCTCTCTGCGCAATTGCGCGAAGACTCACACCCCCCGCCGCGTCCTCACCCGCTGCAGCGTCACGTTCTGCGGGCTCCCGGCCCAGACCGCCAGTGCCGAATAGTTATCGGCATTTGGCGCGACCCCCGAATTGAGCATTGCCTCATGCTCGATCAAGAGCGCCCAGTCGTCGACGGTATGAACGATGCGCAGCCTGTCTTCCAGCGCCTCTTGCGCAACGGTCTGCCAAAGCCCATCCGTGCAGAGCAGAAACACATCGCCGTCTTCGAGCGCATGCGGCGGGCTGATCGCGGGCGCAATCGATCCACGCATGCCCAGCGCCATATGCAGCCATCCGGGATTGACGCCGTCGCAGGGCAGCCCCGCGTCCAGCAACTGCTGGCGCACGCTATGGTCGCGCGTGTGCTCGATCAGCGCGCCGCGCGCGAACCGGTATAGCCGGCTGTCGCCAAGGTGGGCCCATTGCGCGAGGTTGTGCCGCCGGTCGATGAAGAGCGCAATCACCGTCGCGCTCATGCGGCCAAGTTCGCGTTCGCGCTGCTGGTACGCGAGTATCGCGCTGTGGGCTTCCTCGATGCAGGCGAGCAGGGTCTGCGCGAGCGTGTGCTCGCGGGTTCGGTCGCTGTGTTGCGCACGCTCCAGGATGCGTTCGACCGCGCAGCGCGCGGCGATCTCGCTGCCTGGCTCGCCCGAGACGCCATCGCTCACGACGAAGCAGGCGTAGTCGTCCGAGATCGTGTAGCCGAGTGCGTCCTGGTTGCTCTCGCGCGTGCCCGCCCGCGAGAACTGCGCACACGAGAGGTTCATGCGTCGCCAGCGCGCGCCGGGCGGCGTCGCGCGTGATAGCTCCTCACTTCGTCGTCGTACGCGCGCAGGAAGGAACGGCCGAAGACTGCGCTGAAGTCGTCCTCGACTGCGAGCATCGTGTCGTGGTGCATGCGTTCGTAGCGGTTCCACAGGCGCACCTTGCGCAGCACTGGCAGGAGTGCTTCGTAGCGGCTCGGTGCGTCGCGTTCGGCGAGGCGCTCGGGCGAGAAGCGCAGCAGCACGTCGTTGAGCGCCGCGCGCATGCCCGCGACCATGGCGATCTGGTGCGCCTGCAGGTCGTGGAATGCGTCCTCGACTGCGCTCGGCGGCGTCATGAAGCCGGGAAACGGCAGGCCGAACATCTGGCGCAGCGCCGCGCTGCCGTCGGGCAGCAGCTTAAGCGGATTGTTCTCGCGGTCGAGCAGCACGGTCATGTCGGCCTTCACTTCGCGCTTGAGGATGCTGCGCGAGGAGAGCAGCCCGACCGTGCCGTTCGCGAACAACGCCAGCAATTGGCCCGCGGTGTGCAACTGCTCCGTTGACCAGTCGCAGGTGGCCTTGTCCAGGCCCGCGCCGCGCAGGAACGCGGAAAGCAGCGCATCGGCGGAATCGGGCGCGGGGGAGGGGGGCTGCGCGCTGGCAGGTGTTGACGCGTGTGCAGCCGAGCTTGCCGCTTCCCTGGGCTCCGGCGCATTCGCGGTGCGCATATCGTGCTGGCTGGCCGCAGACGCCGGAACGGATGCGCGCGGCTGCGGTGGCCGCGCAAGAAACTCAGGCGCGGTATCGTGCTCCGTGTCGGGCTTTGCAGATGTAGTTGCGCGCGCATCTATATGGGCAGCAGGCGCAGTGCGCGGCGTGGCGGATTGCGCCGCTGTCTGCGTGACAGTGTGGCGTGCGAGTTTCGCCTCGTCGCGGCTCGTGCGCGCGAAGAGCGCAAGCGGATCGGTCGGGATAGGTGGAGCGCTTTCTTTGGGCGGCGCGCGGCCTGCGCTTTCGCGCTCCGGCGAGTGTGCTGAATCCACGTGCACTGAGTGCGCGGTATGCGCCACCTCCGCCATACCGTCTTCGCCGGCTTGCGCACGCAGCACATAGGGCCCGATGCGGATCGCGTCGCCGGATTCGAGCGCATGCTCTTCGGTGTATTCGAGCGGCGTGTCGTTGATCTCCACCACCGACACGCTGCTCAAATTCTTCAGCACGCAACGCACGCCGTCGATATGCAGCAGCGCCTGCAGCCGCGAGACCTGACGCGTTTCGTCGGGCAGCACCATCTGGTTGTCGGCATTGCGTCCGATCGTGCCGCCCGGCGCGTGAAACACCACGCTGGTCTCGGTCCGGACCGGTTCTCCTGCGTACTCGATGACGGTCAATTGCATGATGCGGACTGACTCACTCAATAACGGATAAGAAGGCGTTCGCGGCGCAAGACGGCATTCATCAAGACGGCGCGACCTTGCGGCGAGCCGCGTCGAATGCAGGACCCCAAATGGGATGACCTTTCTCCGCGGCGGTAAGCTCGAAGTGCGGGTCGAGCCGCAGGATCGCCTCGAACTCGGCGCGGCATTGCGCGACGCGGTTCGTCACGCAGTAGCTGAAGGCCATCAGCTTGTGCGCTTCGATCTGGGTGGGGCGGTCGCCGTCTTCCACGGCATTGCTGTTGCGCAGCAGCTGGATGGTGCGCGGGTAGTCGCCCGCAATATACGAGTCGTGTGCGGCCGCAACGGTATTCGCGGCGGCGCGCTGCGTGGGCGAGAGGCTGCTGCAGCCGCCCGCGGCGGCGAGCGCCAGTAAAAATGCGCCACTGAGGGCGGCCGGCGTGCAATTCACGCGTAACAAATTCCAGTGCATGGGCCAATTCATCGTTGGCAATCCGGTATTTGCTGCTTCATTCAAGTCATTCGGGTAATTAATACGGATTGAGAAATTTATTTATAGAGCGCGCATTCGGAGAGCGTTGCAGTAAGGAATCGTACGAACTATAGTCTAGTCACCTGATTTTTCCTCATATGAATTATTACTCGTGAGACACCGCTGGCGATAGATTAATTTAATTCCGCGAAGAAGCGAAAGGCATGGCGTCACAGCCTCGTGGCCCGTTACCCGGCACGCCTCTATCAAGACAGGCGTGCCGGGTGCGGCTTTTTTAGCCCCTGCTCGCAGGCATGGAGCGGGGCAGGGCGTGTTTTTGCCGTTGCCTGGGCAACGTGATTCGCGCTGAATCAGAGGATTGGCACGGTATGTACGGAGCGCAAATTAAGCGCGTGCTTCATCCACGCGCCGGGATTTATTTTGCCTTTTTATTATTGGGAGCATGCGCGTCGACCGGGAAGGATTTACCGGTGCCTTATTCCGTCACATTTCAAGTGGCGGCCGACGTTAATCGTGATTCGCAAAACCGGCCCGCGCCAATAGCGTTGCAAACATTCCAGCTCAAATCCGGTAATAATTTCAGCAGGGCCGATTATTTCTCGCTGCAAAGCAAGCCCGAAGACGCGCTGGGCGCCGAGCTGGCGGGCACGGACCGCATCGTCCTGCGTCCCGGAGAGTCGCGCACGATTCACTACTCCGGTGGCGATGCGGTGCGCGCGCTCGGCGTCGTGGCGGGCTATCGCCAGCTCGAAAGGCGCCGCTGGAAGATCGTCGTTGCGCTGCCGCCGCCCGCGAGCACCAATCTGTTCAAGTTCTGGCAGGGCAAGCCCGCCGAGGTGCGTTATGTGGTAGCGGTGCAAGGCGACGGCCTCGCCGCCACGGCGAACGCCGGTGACGCACCATGAACGACCGCATGAATGCTCCTGTTGCGCCCGTTACGGGCGGCACCGGTCAGCGTGACCGTGTGGTGTGGTCCGAAGGCATGTTCCTGCGGCCACAACATTTCCAGCAGCTCGAACGCTACTTCGAGCGCTATGTGCATCTGCGCTGCGCGCCGCTGCAGCGTTATCTGTGGGGCTTTGCGTCGCTGCAGATCGACGCGGAGGCGCTCGCGCACGGCAAGGTGATGCTGCGCGCCGCGAGCGGCATGCTGCCCGATGGCACGCCGTTCGACTTCTCGCATCTCGACGAGGCGCCCGAGGCGCTCGAAGTGGGCGCCGAGGTGCGCGACACCACGGTCGTGCTGGCGCTGCCGGCCACGCGCAGCAGCAGCGCACAGGTCACGTTCGGCGGTGGCGGCGGCGCCGCGCTCGCGCGCTACGTGGCGCATGAAGCCGAGATTGCGGACGTCAACGAGGTGCGGCTCGAGCCTGCGCTCGTGCAGTTAGGACGCCTGAGGCTGAGGCTCGCGCTCGCCAGCAGCGTGGACGACGACTGGCACGTGATGGGCGTGCTGCGCGTGGTGGAGCGGCGCGGCGACCGTCAACTGGTGATCGACGAATCCTATATTCCGCCGCTGCTCGATGCGCACGCGCATCCGCAGCTCGTCAGCTACATGCAGGAGCTGGACCGGCTGCTCGCGCAGCGCAGCGAGCTGCTAGCCGGGCGGCTTGCGCAGCCGGGCCGCGGCGGCGTCTCCGAGGTCGCCGACTTCCTGCTGTTGCAGCTCGTCAACCGCTACCTGGCCGTGACTTCGCACACGGCGCGTACGCCCGGCGTTCACCCCGAGCTGCTGTTTCGCGACTGGCTCAAGCTCGCCTGCGATTTCGCCACCTTCACGGCGGCCTCGCGCCGGCCCGAGGTGCTGCCGCTCTATCAGCACGACGACCTGCGCGCGACTTTCGGCGAGCTGTTCGCGGAGCTGCGGCGCTCGCTTGCCACCGTG
Source organism: Paraburkholderia silviterrae (assembly GCF_004353915.1). Classification (GTDB taxonomy): domain Bacteria; phylum Pseudomonadota; class Gammaproteobacteria; order Burkholderiales; family Burkholderiaceae; genus Paraburkholderia; species Paraburkholderia silviterrae. Next base: position 5,201 of record NZ_SMRP01000009.1, read on the forward strand.
TTCGACCAGCATGCCGTGCAGATCGCGCTCACCGACGCGGGCAATGGCATGCAAGTGGCCGTGATTGCCGACACCTCGCTGCTGCGCGATGCGGGCTTCGTGCTGGCGGTGCGCGCCGACGTGCCCGCCGAGAGCGTGCGCACGCGCTTTCCCGCCCAGGTCAAGCTTGGGCCGGTGGAGCGCATCCGCGATCTGGTGCAACTGCAATTGCCCGGCATTCCTGTGCGTGCGTTGCCGGTCGCGCCGCCTCAGATTCCCTATCACGCCGGCCATAGCTACTTCGAGATCGACAAGGGCGGCGACCTCTGGCGCCAGCTCGAGCGCTCGGGCGGTCTTGCGCTCCACCTGGCCGGCGAGTTTCCGGGCCTCAGAATGGAGTTCTGGGCGATCCGCGACATGCGCGCAGGCGACATGCGCGTAGGTGACATGCGCGTAGGCGACGTGCGCGTAGGCGATTCGTGGGAACGAGACACGCGATGAACCCGCTCAACGATCCTTTTGCCACACAACGCGAGGCCGGCCGCGCGACTGGCAGTGGGGTCTTCATGGCCTCGCACCCGGATCTTGCCCCGGTAGCCCCGGTAGCCCCGGTAGCGGGCGACCAGACGTGGCACGCCGATACGCCACCCGGCGAGGCGCGCTGGTTCGCAGGCGCGGCGGCGGCCGCGGCCGTGGCCACGGAGGGTGGCAATCCGCTCGTGGCCGCCGCCAACGCACTGCTGAACCTGATCCCGCAGATCCGCTACACCGTGCACCATCCGAATCCGGCCTGGCTGCGCGAGCATCTCGCCAACGAGATCCGCCAGTTCGAGGAGCGCGCGCGCAGCGCGGGCGCCACGCCCGAGCAGATCGGCGCGGCGCGCTATGGCCTGTGCACGGCGCTGGACGAGGCGGCGGCCCTCACGCCGTGGGGCGGGGCGGGCGACTGGTCGGCGAACAGCTTGCTCGTCGCGTTCCACAACGAGACCTGGGGCGGAGAAAAATTCTTCGAACTCCTCAATCGTTTGATGCAGCAGCCGCGTGAGCAACTGAATCTGCTCGAACTGCTCTATTACTGTCTGGTGCTCGGCTTCGAGGGGCGCTACCGCGTGCTCGACAACGGCCGCGCCCAGCTCGACGATCTGCGCCACACCCTCGCGCGCACGATCCGCGGCGTGCGCGGCGACTACGACGCAGCGCTCTCGGCACACTGGCGCGACGAGATCGCGCGCGAAGACCCGCATCGCTTCGGCATCCCGCTGTGGGCCTGTGCCGCGCTCACCGTGCTAATGGGCTTTGGCGTGTACGTCGGGCTCGATCTCGCGCTGGCGGGGCGCTCGGACAAGGCGTTCGCGATGATCGGCCGGCTTCAGATCCCGAGCGTGCGCCTGCAGGCCGCCGAGCCGCAGGCCGTGCGCCCGGTGCCGCCGCCGCGGCTGGCCGGTTTTCTCGCGCCGGAGATCGCCGAGGGCCTCGTGGAGGTGCGCGACGCCACCGACCGCAGCGTGATCGTGCTGCGCGGCGACGGCCTCTTCGAATCGGGCTCCGCCACCGTGATCGACCGCTACCAGCCGACGCTCGCGCGCGTGGCCGCCGCGCTCGCACGCGTGCCCGGCGCCGTCGTCGTGGCTGGGTACACGGACAATGTGCCGGTGCATAGCGCGCGCTTCCCGTCGAACTGGGATCTTTCTGTCGAGCGTGCCCAGGCCGTCGCGGCCATTCTGGCCGCGCGTCTTGGCGACGCCTCGCGCGTGCGCGCCGAAGGGCGCGGCGCCACCGATCCCGTGGCGCCCAACGACAGCGCGGCCAACCGCGCGCGCAACCGGCGCGTGGAGATCACGTTGCTCGCCGCGCCGCCGAAGCTCGCGGCGCCGGGCGCGGGAGACGCGCCATGAGCCGCCTGGGGCATTCGGCCTGGCATGCCTTGCGCACGCTCGTGAGCGCACGTGTGTGGGCCGTTATCGGCCTCGTCGCGCTCGCGGCGCTGATCTGGCTCGTCGGGCCGCTGATCGCGGTGGGCGCGTACCGTCCGCTCGACAGCGTGCTGGCGCGCATGGTCCTCGTCGTGCTGATCGTCGCCGTGTGGGCTGCGCGCGTGGGGTATCGGCACTGGCGCGCGGCGCAACTGAACGCGCAAATGCTGAGCCAGTTGCGCGAGCCCGTGCAGAGCCGCGCCGCGCGCGAGGAGGAAGCGCCGCATGCGCAGGAGCTGAAGAGCCGCTTCGACGAGGCCGCGCGCCTCTTGCGCAGCGCGCGGCTGGGCACCGCGCACAGCGGTGCCCAGCATGGCCAGGGCTTGCGCGGCAGGCTCGGGCGCTGGTTCGAAGGCTTGACCCGCCAGTATCTCTATCAACTGCCGTGGTACGTCTTCATCGGCGCGCCCGGCTCGGGCAAGACCACGGCGCTGGTCAACTCGGGCCTGACGTTCCCGCTCGCCGAGCAGTTCGGCAAGGCCGCGATCCGCGGCGTGGGCGGCACGCGCCATTGCGACTGGTGGTTCACCAATGAGGCCGTCCTGATCGATACGGCGGGCCGCTACGCCACGCACGAGAGCAACCGCGTGCTCGATCAGGACGAATGGTCCGGCTTTCTCGCACTCCTGAAGAAGTACCGGGTGCGCCAGCCGCTGAACGGCGCGCTCCTGACGATCAGCGTTTCCGATCTGCTGGGCGCCTCCGAGGTCGAGCGCACCGGGCATGCGATGGCGCTGCGCAAGCGCCTGCAGGAACTGCGCACGGAGCTTGGCATCCAGTTTCCCGTGTATGTGCTCGTGACGAAGGCGGACCTGCTCTCGGGCTTCACCGACTACTTCGGCCGCCTGAACCGCACCGAACGCGCGCAGGTGTGGGGCTTCACGATCTCGCTCGCGCAGACCGAGGCACGCGAGTTCAATCTGCGCGCCGTGTTCGAGCGCGAATACCGGCTGCTGCACCGGCGCCTGAACGACGCGCTGCCCGAGCTCTTCAGCGCCGAGCCCGACGCGCGCCGGCGCGAGCTCATTTATTCGCTGCCGCAGCAGTTCATCGGCTTGCAGGAGGTGCTCGGGCAGTTCGTCGAGCAGGTGTTCTCGAGCTCGCGCTTCGACGCCATGCCGCTCTTGCGCGGCGTCTACTTCACGAGCGGCACACAGGAAGGCACCGTGTTCGATCGCGTGATGGGCGGCATCAAGCGCTTTCTCAAGATCGATGGCGTGCCGCCCGCGCCGCATGCGGCAGCGGCGAGCGGGCGCAGCTTTTTCCTCAAGGATCTGCTGCAGGAGCTGATCTTCAAGGAGGCGCGCCTCGCGGGCACCGACCTGCGCTGGTATCAGCGCCAGCGCATGCTCGCGCTCGTCTGCTACGCGGCGCTCGCGCTGTTGCTGGCGGGCGCGCTCGTGGCCTGGGTGGGCAGCTATGCGCGCAATCGCGCGTATCTGGCCTCGGTCGAGGCGCGCGTGCCGCAGATCGACCGCGCACTGCAGGGCGTGACGATCACCGACGCCGATAACATCGCGCGCGTGCTGCCGATGCTCGACGCGATGCGCAACATTGGGCACGTGGAGGCGGTCGATCCGGCGGACGCGCCGCTCGCGTACCGCTGGGGGCTGTTCCAGGGCGACAAGATCCAGTCGGCCGCCGAGAACGTCTACCACCGCGCACTCGACGAGCTGCTGCTGCCGCTGGCCGCGCGGCGCCTCGAAACGGCGGTGCGCGATGCGCCACCCGACGACCCCGCCTATGTGTACGCGGCGCTCAAGGCGTATCTGATGCTGTACGACAGCGCCCACTACGATCCGGATTTCGTGCAGGCGGTGCTGGACCTGGAGATTGCCTCGGCACCCGGCACGCAGTTGACGAGCGCGGAGCGCCGCGACCTGCGCGCCCACATGGCGGCGCTCTTCGCGGGCCGCGTGGTGGTCTCGCCATTCGCGCAGAACGAGCAGATGGTGGCGGCGGCGCGCGAGAAGCTCATGCAGCTCACCTTCGCGCAGCGTCTCTATGCGCAGCTCGCGCGCACGCTGCGGCCCGCGGCGGTGGCCTACGACGTGAGCGCAGCGCAGATGGCGGGACCCTCGGGCGCGCTGGTGTTCCGGCGTGCGAGCGGCGCGAGCCTCAATGACGGCGTGCCGGGGCTCTATACGTACGACGGCTACTGGAAGGTGTTCGACACACGCCTCGCGGCGGCGGTGGATGCGTTCGGCCGCGACGAGGTCTGGGTGCTCGGGCGGCACGCGCCGGAGGCCACGACGCCCGCCGCCGTGAGCGCGCAGCTCAAGGACGTGCGCTCGCTCTATTTCGACGATTTCATCCGGCGCTGGGACGACTACCTCGGCGATCTGCGCCTGCAGAGCACGGCGTCGCTGGCGCAGACCACGCAGATTGCCCGCGTGCTGTCCGCGCCGGACTCGCCGCTCACACATCTGGCCAACGCCGCCGCGAGCGAGACCACGCTTGCGCGGAGCGCGGGCGGTGGCGGAGGTCTCGCGGCGGGTGCGCAGGACAAGGTGAACCAGGCGCGCGAATCGCTCGCGCAGATCTTCGGGCAGCCGCAGGGCGGCGGCGATGCAACGGGCGGCGACGCGCGGCCCGAAGCGGTGGTCGACGCGCATTTCGCGGGCCTGCGCGAGTTCGGCGTCCAGGATGCGGGCGGCGCCGGTGCTGCCGATGGCTCGGGCGGCCTGGCTGGCGCCGGTGGTGCCGTTGCTGCAAATGCGGCGCTGGCCGCGGTGCTCAAATCGATCGACAACCTCTATACGTGGCTCACCGCCGCCGATGCCGCGCTGCGCGGCGGCGGGACCCCGCCGCAATCGGACAGCGCCGACCAGATCCGCGCCGAGGCCGGCCACATGCCAGCGCCGTTCCGGCAGATGCTTGGCGACCTCGCGAACGCCGCGCAGGGCACCGTCACGCACAACGTCGACCAGAGCCTCGCGCAAAGCGCGTCCGTGAACATCGGCGATTTTTGCCGCCAGGCGATCGCGGGGCGCTATCCGTTCGCGCGCGGCTCATCGCGCGATGTGGCGCCTGGCGACTTCGCGCGTGTGTTCGCGCCGGGCGGCATGATGGACGACTTCTTCCAGAAGAACCTGCAAAGCCGGGTGGATACGAGCGTGCAGCCGTGGCGCTTTATCGGTGGCGGCGCATCCGCTTCGCCTGGCTCGACAGGCGCATCGGATGCATCAGGTGCATCGGGCGCGTCAGGCGATAGCGCGCTGCTCGCCTCGTTCGAGAAGGCCGCCGTGATTCGCGACGCGTTCTTCGCCGGCGGCGCGCGCACGCCCACCATCAAGCTGGAGATCAAGCCGCTCGACATGGACCCGGACATCTCCGAATGGACGCTCGACGTGGACGGCCAGCAAGTGCGTTACGCGCACGGTCCGCAGGCCCCGGTGACGGTGCAGTGGCCGGGGCCGCGCGGCATGAACCAGGTGCGGCTGCAGATCGTCGAGCAGAACGGCGCGACCGATGGGTTCGTGACCGAGGGGCCGTGGGCGCTCATGCGCTTGTTCGATCGCGCCGCGTCAGGCCGGGCCGCGTCAGGTCGCGCCGCGTCAGGCCGGGCCGCGTCAGGCAGCGGCCCGGCGCCCGAGCAGATGGTGGCCGGTTTCAACGTGGATCACCACGCCCTCGCCATGCAGGTGAGCGCGGACAGCGTGCGCAATCCCTTGCGTCTCGCTCAACTGGAGTCGTTCTCGTGTCCGGGGAAATCATGAACGGCGCGCGCCATGGCGCCGAGCTCGCGTTGCCCGCCTGGTACGGCAAGCTGCCGGGCGCGGGCGACTTTGTCGGCCGCCGCATGCCGGGGGCGCTCGCACGCACGTGGGAGCAATGGCTCTCGCAGGGCATGGCGGCCGGCCGCGCCAGGCTCGAGGCGCATGCGCCGCTCTGGAGCTTCGCCATCCCCGCCGGCAGCGGCGATGGCTGGGTGCAGCTTGGCTGCGTGGCGCCGAGCTGCGACCGGGTCGGGCGGCGCTATCCGCTCGTGGTGGCGCAGCCAATCGCGCCGGCGGGGGCTGTGCGCGATAGAGCGCATGAAGGGCGTGGCGCGGATGCGCGATCGGCGCTCGCCGGTGCCGACGTGCGCATCCGCCTGATGAGCGCGATCGTGCGCGATGCGATCCGCAGCGCACTGGGACCGGAAGACTTCGATATGGCGCTTGCGCAAGGGATTCAATACGACGCCGGGGCGCCGGCCGCCGCGGGAGGCTGGCCGAATCTTTGGGAGTACTTCGACCCGAACGGCATGACGAGCTTCTGGTGGACCGATGCCGGCGACGGCGCGCCGCGCACCGACGTCCACACCGGCGGACTCGATGCCGCGCTGTTCGAGCGGCTCTTCGGCGAGCCGGGGGGAGCACGGACATGACCGACTCGCACTACGCCGAAGCCGCACCTCACGCCGCGCGCGCTGGCGCGCAAGGCGGCGCGCCGGGCGGTGGCGATGGCGTGCGGCCATTGCCGAACGGCCACCGGCTGGCGGGCTTCGAGCTCGACTCGGTGCTGGGCACGGGCGGCTTCGGCATCGTCTACCGGGCGTTCGACCGTACGCTTCAACGCGCGGTAGCGGTCAAGGAATACATGCCGGCGATGCTGGCGTCGCGCGCCGGCGACTTCACCGTTGCGCTGCGCGCCGCGCGCTACTCGCAGGCATTCGATGCGGGGCGCGCCGCGTTCCTGAACGAGGCGCGGCTGCTCGCGCAATTCGATCACCCGGGCCTCGTGAAGGTGCTGCACTTCTGGGAGAGCCATGGCACCGCCTACATGGTGATGCCGTTCTACGAAGGCCAGACGCTCGAGCAATTGCAAAAGCGCGGCAAGCCGATGAGCGAGGCGGCGCTGCTGCGCATGCTGGCGGCGGTGCTTGGCGCGCTCGACGTGCTGCATCGCGCGCAGTGCTTTCATCGCGACATCTCGCTCGACAACATCCTCATGCTGCCGAACGGGAACCCGGTGCTGCTCGACTTCGGCGCGGCGCGCAAGCTGATCGGCGACATGGTCGACGAGACCGCCATGATGCTCAAGCCCGGCTACGCGCCAATCGAGCAATACACGGACGATCCCGCGTTCAGGCAGGGGCCGTGGACCGATATCTATGCGCTGGGCGCGCTCGCGCATGCGCTGATGACGGGCGAGCTGCCGCCGGCGGCGGTGGTGCGCAGCATTCAGGACCAGTACCGGCCGCTCGCCGGCCGTGAGTCGACAAGCGGCGAGCACGCTGGCGAGCATAACGGTGAGCACTACGGCGAGCGCTTGCGGGCCGCCATCGACCACGCGCTGGCGCTGCGGATTGAGGACCGGCCCGAGTCGGTGGCGGCATTTGCCCAGGCGCTCGGACTGCACGAGCCCACGCCGGGCGTGTTCGTGCCGGCGGGCTATGACGCCCCGGCACGCACGGCGAGCCATGACGGTGGCGTCGAGCGCGTTGCGGCACTGGCAGGCGCGGCCATTGCCGGGGATGCGGCCGACGGAGCGGCGCGTGCGGCGCGAGACGAGAGGGCGGAAGCGCCCGATGCGGCGAAGCATGCCGCGGAGAAACCGCTTGCCGGGACGCCGGAGGTGGCAGTGTCTGGTGTGGCGACGCCGGATGCCGGGAAACCCTCAGACGTGGCACCGGATGCGCAAGCGCCATTGACAGCCGCAGCGGTAGCCGCTGCCGTGGCAGGCGCCCAGGGTGATTCGGCATCCGAAAAATCGTCGTCGCGTGTTGCATGGCGGGTCATTCGTATCCCCGTTCTGGTCGTGCTGCTCGTTCTCGCGGTGGGCATTCCGGCGCTGCGCTACGCGATCCGCGCGCCGGCCGGTTCTACGCAGACAGCCGCGAACCGGAGCGTGCCCGTTGCGCCCGCCCCACGGGCGAGCCACGCGGCAACCCTGGCGCTTGCGGCTCCCGCCGCCAACCCGCCCGCGCAGCCGGCCGCTGGCGGCGCGAATACGGCCACGCAGGCGCAGCAGCAAGCAGATGCAACGACACCCGGTTCCGGCCCGACCCCCGCCGCGCCCGCGATGGCCACGGACACAGCGGTCGTAGAGGTACAGGCCGGCAAAGACAAGCCCGTCAACGCCACCGATCTGGCCGCCGCGCCCCAGCAAGCCGCGCCGGAACCGCCCGCTGCCGCAGAGCCGCAGGTCGCACAAACGCCCCCGCGCGCGTCGCTCCCGCCCTCGGTGCGCATCCCCGCGCCGATGCCGCCGGTGCGCGTGCACTTCCAGGTGCTGCCGTGGGGCGAGGTCTACGTCGACGGCGTGAGGCGCGGCGTGAGTCCCCCTTTTCATTCGACGAGCCTGACGCCTGGCACCCATCGCATCGAGATCCGCAACGGCTCGCTCACGCCATACGTGCGTACCGTGACGCTCGATCCCGGCAGCCCGCCGCTCGAAATCAGCTACCGGTTCGAGTAATTGCGCCAAGGAGCCCGAACGATGATCGAAACCCTGCTCGCACCGATCAGCGCCGATGCGCCGTGCGGACCGGACCTCGAATACGACGCCGACTTCCTGGCGTTGCAGCGCTGCGCCACGGCGAGGCCCGAGGAGCAATACGGCGACGTGCTCATCGCCGGGCAGTCGCCCGCGTGGCGCGAGGCGGAGCGCCTCGCGCTCGAACTGCTCGCGCGCACGAAGGACCTGCGCATCGTCGTGCCGCTCACCTGGGCGTGGCTCGACAGCCGCGGCCTGCAAGGCTATGCGGACGGCTTGCGGCTCGCGGCGGCGCTGCTCGATGCGTACTGGGAGCCGCTGCACCCGGCGCTGGTCGTGGAAGGCGAGGCCGATCCGCTGCCGCGCTTCAATACGCTGGCCGAGCTTGCGGGGCCGCAGGGCTGCGTGCGCTTGGCGCGCGAGCAGCCGCTCCTTGGCACGCTGAGCGTGAGCGCGGCCGCAGAGCTGATACAGCAAGGCGAGGGCGGCGAAAGTGGCAACCCCGGTGGCAACCTCGGCGGCAACCCGGCAGGCAACTACGCTGGCGGGCGCGAACGCTTCGTGCACGAATTGCGCGCGGCGTTCGCGGCGGGAGACCCCGTGCTGCTCGCGGCGCTTGCGGTGCGGGAACAGCTAGCGGGGTTGCGGCGCCGGGTGAGCGAGCGCCTGGGCGACGCGTGGACGCTCGATGCGAGTGCGTTCGAGCGGCAGCTTGCGGCGCTGGCCGCCGTGATCGCGCCAGATATGGCGCAGGCACAAGCGCAAACGCAGCCGCAGACACAAGAGGCGTCACAAGCCACGCCAGACATCAACGCACAAAACCTGGCGCAATACGCGGCGCAAGCATCGCAAGGCCTGCCCCCGCCGCAGCGCGCGGCTGGACCGCCCGCCGCGAACGGCGCGGCGTGGCGCGACGCCGAGATTTCGAGCCGGGCCGACATCGACTTCGGACTCGAAAAGATGTGCCGCTACCTCGAATTGCACGAGCCGAGCCACCCGGCGCCCATTTTTTTACGCCGCGCGCAGCGCCTGCTCTCGCTGAACTTCTACGAGATCTTCCGCGACATCGCGCCGGAGAGCGTGCGGGAGCTCGAGCACCTGAGCGGAAACCGCAATGAAACGCCGCAGTGAACCGCGCGGTGAATCGGAGTGCTGATTGATGGGGCGTGGCTTCGGGGGCCGCGCGGGAAACAACATACGGACCGGCGCCGGCTCTGGCGCCGGACGCGATCCTGTTGAGCGCACACGTTGCGCGGGAGCTGACTCACATGTCTCGTTACAAGTCATCGGCAGGCGCTCAGAAGTTCATCGGGCGCAATCGCGCGCCGCGCGTGCAGATCGAATACGACGTCGAGCTTTATGGCGCCGAGCAGAAAGTGCAACTGCCCTTCGTGATGGGCGTGCTGGCCGATCTCGCCGGCAACCGCAGCGAGGCGCTGCCCGAGCTGGCCGAGCGCCGCTTCATGGAGATCGACGTCGACAACTTCGACGACCGCATGAAGTCGATCGCGCCGGCGCTCGCGTTCCAGGTGCCCAACACGCTCACGGGCGACGGCACGATGAGCGTCGAGCTTGCGTTTCGCAGCATCGACGACTTTGCACCCGCCGCGCTCGCGCGCAACGTCGAGCCCCTGCGGCGGCTGCTCGAAGCGCGTACCCAGCTCGCGAACCTGCTTTCGTACATGGACGGCAAGCGCGGCGCCGAAGCGCTGATCGCGAGGGCGTTGGGCGATCCGGCACTGCTCGCCGAACTCTCTCAGCCGCAGCCGGATTCACAGCCGGATTCACAGCCGGATTCGCAGCCGCATTCGCAACCCAACGCACTCGCCGCGCCGCAGGCAGACCGCGATGGACGCGGGCCCCGCAGCGCTGAAACCCGGCAGGAGGACGACCATGAGCGCAAGTGAGATGCAAGGTGCACAGCCCAGCCCAACCTCCACGTTGCCCGCGGCCACGCTGAACGGCGACGCATTCTCCGTGCTGCTGGAGCGCGAGATCAGCCCCAAGACCGAGCTTGCGCGCGTGGCGGTGCAGACGGCGGTGCAGACGCTCGCGCGCGAGGCGCTCGAGCAGAGCCGCACGGCGACCTTGTCGTCGGACGCGTACGAGGGCGTGCGGCAGATGATTGGCGCGATTGACGAGAAGCTTTCCGCACAGATCAACGCGATGCTTCATCACCCGGACTTTCAGCGGCTGGAGTCCGCGTGGCGCGGGCTGCACTATCTCGTGAACAACACCGAATCCGACGAGATGCTCAAGATTCGCGTGCTGCCCGCGAGCAAGAAGGAGGTGGCCCGCATGCTCAAGCGCCACAAGGGTATCGCCTGGGACCAGAGCCCGCTCTTCAAGAAGGTCTATGAAGAGGAGTACGGACAACTGGGCGGCGAGCCGTTCGGCTGTCTCGTGGGCGATTATTACTTCGATCACAGCCCGCCCGATGTGGAGATGCTGCAATCGATCTCCAGGATCGCGGCGGCGGCGCATGCGCCGTTTATCGGCGGCGTGTCGTCGGCGCTGATGCAGATGGACTCGTGGCAGGAGCTCTCCAACCCGCGCGACCTCACGAAAATTTTTCAGAACACCGAGTATGCCGCGTGGCGCAGCCTGCGCGAATCGGATGACTCGCGCTACGTCGGCCTCGCCATGCCACGCTTTCTTGCCCGCCTGCCTTATGGCGCGCGCACCGACCCCGTCGACGAATTCGAGTTCGAGGAGCAAACCGACGGCGCGCGCCACGACCGCTACACCTGGGCGAACGCGGCCTATGCGATGGCGGCCAACATCAACCGCTCGTTCAAGCTCTATGGCTGGTGCTCGGCGATTCGCGGGGTGGAGTCGGGGGGCGCCGTCGAGAATCTGCCGTGCCACACGTTCCCCACCGACGACGGCAACGTCGACCTCAAGTGTCCGACCGAGATCGCGATCAGCGACCGCCGCGAGGCGGAACTCGCGAAGAACGGCCTGATTCCGCTCATCCACCGCAAGAACTCCGACGTGGCGGCGTTCATCGGCGTGCAGTCGCTCTATCAGCCCGGCGAGTATCACGATCCGGACGCCACCGCGAACGCGCGGCTCTCCGGCCGGCTGCCGTATCTGTTCGCCTGCAGCCGCTTCGCGCACTACCTCAAGTGCATCGTGCGCGACAAGGTGGGGTCTTTCCGCGAGCGCCCTGAGATGGAGCGCTGGCTCAACGACTGGATCATGAACTATGTGGACGGAGACCCCGCGAACTCGTCGCAGGACACCAAGGCGCGCAAGCCGCTGGCCGAAGCGCGCGTGGTGGTGGACGCCGTGGACGACAACCCGGGCTACTACTCGGCGCGCTTCTTCCTGCGGCCGCATTACCAGCTGGAGGGGTTGACGGTGTCGCTGCGGCTGGTATCGCGACTGCCGGCCTTGCAGGCCGCGGACAGTTGATCAGGATCGCGAATCGATGGAGGCCGCGCTTGACGGCGCGTGCCGATGGCGCACGGTTGGGCAAACAGGAGAAACACAATGGGCGTGGCGATGTTCATGAAGGTGGATGGCGCAACCGGCGAATCTGCCGACAAGCAGCATGGCGGCTGGAGTGACATCCAGTCGTTTTCCTGGGGCGCGACGCAGCCGGCCGCCATGTCGACGGGAGGCGGCGGCAATGCGGGCAAGGCGAACTTCGACGACCTCGTGGTGCTGGCCTATATGGACAAGGCCACCCCCGCGATCATCAAACACTGCGCGAGTGGCAAGCATCTATCGAAAGTGGAGATCTCGTCGTGCAAGACCGGCGGCGAGCAGATCGAGTTCTCGCGCGTCACGCTGGAGGAAGTGATCGTGACCACGGCGCGCGTGGTGGGCGCCGACACGAGCGACGCGACCGACCGGCTCATGATGCAGTACGGCTTTCAGGCGGCGCGCGTGAAGAAGCAGTACTGGGAGCAAAACGAGAACGGCGGCAAGGGGCCCGAGGTGACGATGGGCTGGGACATCAAGAAGAACACCGAGATGTGAGGCCCGTATGCCGAGGGATTTCGCTCATCCGGACTCCGTGCGCGAAGCGTACCCGGCGCACCAGCGGCACGTCACGCATCGGAGCCACGCTGGCTCGGTGCACAGAGGCGTCGCGCGGCCGATGCTGTTCGACCGCCTGCGCGATGACGCGCAGCAGCAGAGCGCCGCCGCGTTGTCGCCGTCCGCGCAGGCGCCGTACCGGGGCGTCGAGCGTGCCGGCGGGCTGCTCGAAGCGGTGCTGCGCGACCTCTCCTGGCTGCTGAACACAGCCTGCGCGCTCGATGAACACGACGCCCGCCGCTTTACCGAAGCCGGCCGCTCGGTGCTCAACTTCGGCGTGCCGGCGTTCGCGGGCACGCCGCTGTCCGGGATCGATACGCAGTGCATGGAAAATGCGTTGCGCGAGGCGATCATGTGCTTCGAGCCGCGTCTGCAGGGCGAGAGCGTCGAGGTGCGTTGCGTGAACGACTCGCAGCGCGCCAGCCGGCACAACGTGCTGACCTTCGAGATTGCCGGGCGCCTCGCGTGTGTGGAGCCGCCGCTCGCCATGCTGCTGCATACGGAGCTCGATCTGGACTCGGGCATCGCGTTGCTTCGCCCGCTGAGCAGGCCATAGGATGGACGCACGCTTTCTCGACTACTACAACCGCGAGCTGGCTTATCTGCGCGAGCTGGGCGCGGAGTTCGCGCGCCAGTATCCAAAAGTCGCCGGCGGCCTCGGCATGCACGGCATCGACGTGGCCGACCCGTTCGTCGAGCGCCTGCTCGAAGGCTTCTGCTTTCTCACGGCGCGCGTGCAGTTGAAGATGGATGCGGAGTTCCCGCGCTTTTCCGAGCGGCTGCTCGATGTCGTGTACCCCGATCATCTTGCGCCCACGCCCTCGATGGCGGTCGCCCAGTTCGAGGCCGACCCGGCGCAGGGCACGCTTGGCCAGGGCTTTACCGTGCCGGCCGGGACCAGCCTCATGGCGGCCGCGCCGCGCGGCATGGGGAGCGCCTGCGAGTTCCGCACCGCGCATGCGGTGACGTTGTGGCCCCTCACGCTGCGCGCCGTCGAACTCGTGCCGGTGCCGGCAGGGCTCGCGCTGCCCGCGGGGGGGAGCACGGGCGCGCGGCGTGCCCTGCGCATCTTGCTGGCCGCGCGCGGCGGAACGAGTCTGAATCGCCTGCCCATCGACCAGCTCACGTTTTTTCTCAGTGCTCCTGAGCGACAGGCGATGCGGCTGCTCGAACTCGTATGCGCAGGCACGCTCGGCGTCGTGTTGCGCGATGGGGGTAAGGATGGGGGCCGGGAAAACGCGGGCGGCAAGCACCTGGCATCGCTCGGGCCAGAGGCGCTCGTCCACGAAGGGTTCGACGCGGACCAGGCACTGTTTCCGCCCAGCTCGCGCGGCTTCGAGGGCTACCGGATCTTGCGCGAGCACTTCGCGTTTGCCGCGCGCAACCTCTTTTTCAGCGTGCGCGGCCTGCGCGAGGCGTTCGAGGCGTCGGGCGGCGAGTGCATCGAGATGCTCCTCTTGCTCGACGGCGACGATGCCGATCTCGAACGCAGCATTGACGCGTCTCACCTCGCGCTCGATTGCACCCCCGCGATCAACCTGTTTCCGAAGCGCACGGAGCGCATTCCGGTCACGCCGGGCACGAGCGAGTACCGGCTGATGGTCGATCGCACGCGCGCGCTGGACTACGAGATCTTCGCGGTGAAGCGCGTGATCGGCCATCGCGCGGGCGAGGGGGGCGAGGGGCGCGAGCAAGGCGATTGCGTGTTCCATCCGCTTTACATGGCCACCGCCGACGATGCCGGGGAGTCCGGCGCCTGGTATTCGGCACGGCGCGAGACGCGGCTCGTCGGCACCCAGGCGCGGCGCGGCGGCGTGCGCTCGAACTATGCGGGCACCGACGTCTACGTGTCGCTCGTCGACCGCCGGCAAGCGCCTTTCGACGAGCGCATCGAGTTGCTTTGCGCGGACACGCTGTGCACGAACCGCGACCTGCCGCAGCATCTCGCGGCAGCAGGCGTCATCGATCTCACACTGAAGATCTCCGCACCGGTGAGCCGCGTGCGCATCGTGCGCGGCCCCTCGGCGCCGCGTCCGCCGCTCGCGCAAGACCAGGCCAACTGGCGGCTGATCGCGCACCTGGGGCTGAACTATCAGCCGCTCGCCGGGACCGAGGACGAGACCGGCGCACAGCGGCTGCGCGAGCAACTGGAGATCTACGCGGACCCCGCCGACGCGCCGCTCGCGCGCCGCATCCGCGGCATCCGGCGGCTCGCGTGCACGCCGGTGTTCAGACGCCTGCCGGTGGCGGGGCCGCTCGTCTACGGGCGCGGGGTGCGCGTGGAAATGACCGTCGACGACCACGCCTTCGCCGGCGACAGCCCTTACGCGCTCGGCGCGGCGCTCGAGCAATTCTTCGCGCGGCATGCGTCGATCAACGCGTTCGTCGAATTCGCGCTGTATTCGGCGCAGCGCGGCGAGATTGTGCAATGGCCCGCACGCATTGGCCGCAGGCCGGCGATATGAATAACCAGTCAGGATACCGAATCATGAGTGAGGAGATCTCCGTGCCGCCCGACCGCGCCCGCTACCAGGCGTTCTGGCGCCAGTTGCGTGCCGCGCCGGCGGAGCACGACCTGTTCCATCTGCTGCGCTGGATCGATGCGCTCGCGAGTGCGCCGCAACGGCTCGGCGCCGCACCGCATCCCGGCGGGGAGCCGGTGCGGCTAGGACAGATTCCGTCGCTTGCCTTCGCGCCTTCGATGGTGGCCGGTATCGCCGACGCGCATGCGGACCACGTGCCGCCTCGCGTGCTCGTGCACGGCTTCGGCCTGTTCGGCCCCAACGGCCCGTTGCCGCAGCACGTGACGGAGTACGCGTACGAGCGTGCGCACAGCGCCGGTGACGCCTCGATGAGCGCATTCGCCGACGTGTTCCATCATCCGCTGCTCGTGCTGCTCTATCGCGCGTGGGCCGACGCGCAGCCCGTGGTGGGCCTCGACCGCCCCGGCGTCGCGCGCTTCGACACCTATGTCGAGAGCCTCATGGGTGCGCGTGCGGGGGCTTCGCCGTTGTCAGCGCACGAGGCATCCGGCCGCCATGCGAAGTATTTCCACGCGGGCCACTGGGTGCGCCAGACGCGCAATCCGGAAGGGCTCGCGCAGATGCTGCGCCACGACTTTGGCGTGCCGGTGCGCATCGTCGAGCATGTCGTGCGCTGGGTCGCGCTCGACGCGCGGCAGCGCGGCGCGATCGGTGCGATTGGCGCGATGGGTACGGAGCGAGGCGGGCGGCGCAGGCGGGGCATGCGCGCTGCGCTCGGCGAGGGTGCCGTGCTCGGGCGCGCCGTGCGCGACGCACAAGGCAGCTTTCGCATCGTGCTCGGGCCGCTGCCGCTCGCGCGCTATCAAGCCTTCCTGCCCGGCGGCACCGACGCGGCGCGACTCGTGCACTGGGTGCGCGAGTACGTGGGCGCGGAGTTCGACTGGGATCTGCAACTCGAACTTGCCGCGCCCGAGGTGCCGTGCGCGGCGCCGGGCGGGGCGGGCCGGCTCGGCTTCTCGACCTGGCTCGGGCGGCGGCTGAGCGACGAACCCGCGCGCGAGCTCGTGGTCGATCTGGTCGCGCGCGCGGAGGACACCGCGCGCGCCGGCACGCATGAGGCGCCCGCCTTCGCGCGCGCGCAAGGAGGCTGACGCGTGGCGCGCATCTTTACGCTCGACAGCCCGCTCGGCGACGAGCTCAAGTTCTATCGCCTGAGCGGCGAGGAAGCGCTGGGGCGTCCGTTCGAATGGCGCATCGAGGCGCTGGCCGCGAGCCATAGCGTGTCGCTGCGCGACCTGCTCGGCAAGCCAGTGACCGTGCGCGTGGAGTTGGTGCAAGGCGGGCAACGCTATCTGAACGGTATCGTGGCGCGCGCCGCGCTCATTGGCCGGCATGCCGAGCGCTACTACGCGTATGAGCTGATCGTGCGGCCCTGGCTATGGCTCGCGAGCCGCAGCGCCGACTGCCGGATCTTTCAGGAGAAGAGCGTGCCGCAGATCGTGCAGCAGGTGCTCGCTCCGTATGGATACCCAATCGAAAGCCGCCTGACCGAGACCTGCGCGCCGCGCGAGTACTGCGTCCAGTACAACGAGACCGATTTGGCGTTCGTTTCGCGGCTGATGGAGACGGAGGGCATCTACTACTTCTTCCGGCACGAGGCCCGGACCCATACGCTCGTGCTCTGCGACGCGATGGCTTCGCACGGCGACCTGCCCGGCTCAGCCACGATCGCGTTCATCGCCAGCGACCGCGCCGCGATTGCCGACGAAGAGCATATCGACAGCTGGCAGCCCGTGCAGGAGGTGAGCGCCGGGCGGCGCGAGGCGAGCGACTACGACTACACAAAGCCGCTCGCCGATCTGGGCGTGCAGCGCGCGCAGCCGCGCGGCCACGATCACGACGACTATGCGGTGTTCGAATGGCCGGGAGGCTATCGCGACGACGCACACGGCGAGCATCGCAACCGCGTGCGACTGGAAGAGCTGCAGGGCGTGTACGACCGCGCACAGGCGCATACCGACGTGCGCGCGTGCGCGCCGGGCTATCTGTTCGAGCTCACGCGCTGCCCGCGCGCGGACCAGAACCGAAAATACCTGATCGTTCGATGTACGTATCGTTTTCAGGAGAACCCTTACGCGAGCCACAGCGGCAACGAGCCCGTGCTGCACGAGGCCGATTTGCTCGCGCAGCCCGACAGCCTGCCCTATCGTTCGCCGTGCACGACGCCACGGCCCCGCACCCATGGGCCGCAGACGGCGCTCGTGGTGGGGCCGCCCGGCCAGGAAATCTGGACCGACCAGTATGGCCGCGTGAAGCTCCAGTTCCACTGGGACCGCTACGGGAAGCGCAACCAGGACTCATCGTGCTGGGTGCGCGTATCGAGCCCGTGGGCGGGCGGCGGCTTTGGTGGCGTGCAGATTCCGCGCGTGGGCGACGAAGTGATCGTCGATTTCCTGAACGGCGATCCCGATGATCCGATCGTGACAGGACGCGTCTATAACGCCGCGCGCATGCCGCCCTGGGGCCTGCCGATGAGCGCGACGCAAAGCGGGCTGCTCTCGCGCTCGACGCCGGGCGGCACGCCCGAACATGCGAACGCGCTGCGTTTCGAGGACCGCAAAGGCTCGGAGCAACTGTGGATGCATGCGGAGCGCAATCTCGACATGGAGGCCGAGCTCGACCATTCCGTTTCGGTCGGGCGCGACCGCACCCGCAGCGTGGGGCGCGACGAGACGGTGCAGGTGAGCAACAACCGCAGCAAGCAGATCGGCAAGAACGAGACGGTGAACGTCACGCAGCACCGCACAGCGCAGATCGGCGGCAACGAGACCACCAGCGTGGGCGGCAGCCATAGCGTCACCGTGACGGGCAACAGCACGCATACGGTCACCAACGGCAATCACAGCTTCACCGTGGCGAGCGGCACGCACACCGTGCAAGTCCAGCAGACCAGCACGCATGCAGTGGCCGCCGGCTCGCGCGTCGTCGACGTGGCTGCGGGCGACTACAGCGTGACGGCGGCGCAACTGGTCAACCTGTACGGCAAGAAGCAGGGCGTGGGAATCACCGGCGACGGCGGCGTCGCAATCACGGGCAGCAAGCTCGGCGTGGACGTGACCGGCAACGACAACGGCGTCGGCATCAACGGCGACGGCAAGGGCCGGGGCGTGGCGATTACCGGGACCGGCAAGGGCGTCGTCATTACCGGCACGCCATTTACGGAGGTCTACGGAGCAACCAATGTGGATATCTCTGCGCCCACGGTCAATGTGGGCGACACGGACGTCAAGCAGGTCAACATCAACGCGAAGACGATCGTCATCTCGGCGCAAGGCGCGAGCATCACGCTCGACGCGTCAGGCATCACGATCCAGGGGACGGTCGCCCATATCAACTAGCGTCGCGGGTCGCTGTGCATATGCAACTAACTGCCAACCGCTCGGAGCGCCTGCAAGCTGGCCCGCGCGCCGCGGTTTGGTTTAAATGGAATCGGCCGAATCGAATGGCTTTCATGAAGGCCGGCAGGAAAACGGAGAGGATCTTATGGGAGCGCAAGCAGATCAAGCCGATGAAGCGATGGCAACGGCAAACGTGCACATCGGACCCGACACCATCGACGACGCCACACGCGCGAAGCTGCGGGCCCTGTTCGATGCGGACGCGGCCCCGGGTCCGGCGGCGCCCGCGTCCGCGCCTGCCACGCAGGGGCTGCTCGCGGGCGAGGTGACCGATACCCATCATCCGGATAGCCCCGGCCGGGTGCGTGTGCGCTGGCTCTCGATCCAGGGCGAGGTGCTGGAGCGCTGGCTGCCGTGCCTGCGCGGGCAACGGCCGCGCAAGGGCGATCGCGTGCTCGTCGAGCAGCCGGCGAACTGGCCGGAGCCACTGGTCACGGGCATTCTCGCAGCAGCGGGCGGCGCTGGCGAAGCGGCAGCGCCCGGAACATCTGAAACGCACGGCACGCACGCGAGCCAGACCGTGAGGCTCGCGCCCGACGAATGCGTGCAGATCGACGATGCGCGTGGCCAGCCGCTCGTGCAGATCCTCGCCTCTAGCGCTGGCCCGGTGGTGCGCCTCATGAGCGCGAACGTCAATCTGGAGGCGGCGGGCAAGCTCAGTCTGCGCGCGCAGACGTTGGAGCTGGAAGCCGGGCGCGGGGGCGTCGATATCCGCAGCGAGGCCGATACGGTGATACGAAGCCGCTATATCCGTTTGAACTGACGCGCGGGGGACGCTGGCGATGCAGCGAGAATATGCCGCGACGGATGCTGCGCTCGGTGCGTTCATCGAGCAGCCCGACTATCCGACGCTCGTGCTCGGAGCAACCGATCTCGACGTCGTGCTCGCGTTCAAGATGCTGCAGGAGCGCGACCGGCGCGATGCGCGGCGCATTTATCTGCTGTTTCCGTTCGAATGCGACATGCCAGGTCACTATCTTCAGCAGTGCTTGCAGTCGCTCGAAGCGCAGATCGCCGCCGAAAACCAGGCGCGCGTGGAGGCGGGCGAGGTCCTGTGGGCCGAGCTTCCGCTGCTTTGCGCCGATCCGGGGCAGCCGCCTGCGCGGCGGCTCAAGGCGGCGATAGAACATGTGCGCACGCTGGTAGCACAGGGCGTCGATATCGTCTGGGCGCTCATGCCTTCGACGGTTGCGGACACAACCGGTTATCGCGAAACGGTATTGCCGCTGCTCGCGCTCAATGGCTTCGAAGCGTGGATGGAGGGCCATCGCTT
Organism: Paraburkholderia silviterrae; assembly: GCF_004353915.1. GTDB lineage: Bacteria > Pseudomonadota > Gammaproteobacteria > Burkholderiales > Burkholderiaceae > Paraburkholderia > Paraburkholderia silviterrae. The sequence continues at coordinate 24,837 of NZ_SMRP01000009.1, forward strand.
CTGCATCCGCGACGATCCCGCGCGACGCTTTCTGCTGTCACCGGATCAGCGCGAGAGCGCACGCCATGTGCTCGCGCTGGACCTCGACTTCTCGCCGGAAAAGACCGCCGATACCCTGGTGGGCGCGATGAACGACGCCGCCCGCCCGCTGGCCGAGCGGATGCACGCGGCGTTGCAACTGGCTGCGCTCGATCTCGCGCATGACCGCCTCGACCGGGCGCTGGAGAAATACCGCTTGCTGTATGGCTGGCATCGCGAGCGGCACAATCCGCTTGGACAGGCGCTGGCACTCGGCGGAGTCGGCGATGTGGCAACGCGCAGCGGCCAGCACGCCGATGCGAGCCGCTGGTATGCGCACGCGCTCGACGCTGCGGCCGATAGCGGAAACCTCGGCGTGACGCTGAATCTGCTCATGGCGTCCGGGGAATCTTGCCTGCGCCTGAAACAGCCGGCGCGCGCGGTCGAATATTTCGAGCTGGCGAGCCGCGGCGCGGACAAGCTGATGTTCCCGCACGCCGCCGTCGATGCGCTGGAGAAGCTCGGTGTGGCGCTGCTGGGCGCGCGCAAGACGGTTGAGGCCGCGCGCGCGTGGACGGAAGCGAAAGCGCTATGCGAGCGCTTCGGCTGCGAGCATCAGCGCCGGTCACTGCTCGAACGGTTGTCGGCGTTGTATGGGCAGGCTGGGTTAAAAACGCAGGCCATGGCGTACGAGATGGAGAAAGGTCGGAGTCCTGTGCATCGTGATTCGCCGAATCTAGCTCAATCGCAGGGCGAGAAGAAGCGGGAGGAGCGTCGATAGATGAGCACTCCGCCAGGCAATCCGGCCAGCGCAGCAACGCCGGCCAGCGCGCCGCCGGCGCCACCCGCACCACTGATTGCGCCGACCGGCAACACGCCAGTGGACGCGCTCGCCAGTGCAGTCAACGCCGGCGCGCAGCCGTTTCAGCAGCTTGGCAACCCCAAGGCCAACACGCTGGACCGCGTGACCGGCGTCGTGAACGGCGCGGTGGGGAGCCTCGGCGCGCTCGATCAACTGCTCAACACCGGCATGGCGCTGATTCCCGGCGCGAATCTGGTGCCCGGCATGCCTGCGGCGTTCATCGGCGTTCCGCATCTCGGCGTGCCGCACGCGCATGCGCATCCGCCGAGCAACGGCGCACCGTTGCCGAGCGTGGGCGAGACCATCGGCAGCGGCTGCGTGAGCGTGCTGATCGGCGATATGCCCGCGGCGCGCGTGCTCGACGTGGGCATCGCGCCCACTTGCGGAGGCTTCGCGCCGGTCTTCGAGATCAGCACGGGCTCGAGCAATACGTTCATCGGCGGTGCGCGCGCGGCGCGCATGGCGATCGACCTCACGCGCCATTGCAATCCGCTCGGGGTGAGCGGCAAGGAGGGCGTGGCCGAAGAGGCGGAGAAGGCGGGCGCCTTGAAGCGCACGATGCATATTGCCGGGATGACGGCGCCGCTGGCATCGAGCGGACTGACGGCGGCGGACCAGGCGGTGGACGGCCAGGGGGCACAAGCCGCGATGACTGCGGCCCAAACCGCGGCGGACGCCGTGGCGATGGCGTTGAGCAATCTGATGGGCAACGACCCCGGCGTGGAGCCCGGCATGGGCACGCTGCTGATCGGCAATCCGAGCGTGCTGATCGGCGGGTTTCCGATGCCCGATGCGCAGGCGATGCTGATGACGGGATGGGGGCTGCGCAAGAAGACCAAGCCAGCGGAAGACAAGCCGCGTACGCAACAGCACGAGTGCGACGGCAAGGGCGAGCCGATTAATCCCGTGACTGGCAATGTCGAAAATCGGTTCACCGATTATGAAACGGACGAAGTTGTGCCGTTCAAATGGGAGCGCTACTACAGCGGCGCATGGCGCGAGCAGCGCGGCATCCTCGGCTACGGATTCCGGCACATCTTTGAGCACGAGCTTCGGCTCCTGCGCACACGGGCGATTTACCGCGACCCGCGCGGCCGCGAATGCGAGTTTCGCTCCACGGCAGATGGACGCTATGGCGGAGTGTGCGACGGCTATGAACTCGAGCAGCAAGACGAAATCCGGTTCGTCCTTTGGCACCGTCGGGAAGGCAACCTGTACTTCGAGCGTGTCCGCGGCACCGGAGCTGCAGCCCGTCTCGCTTTCCATGACCGCATTGGGGATCGCCTTGAGTTGCGCTGGAATAGCGCTAATGTCATCGAGAGGATCGCACAGGCGGATACGAACGGAAATGTTCGGAGAACGATCGGATTTCAATACGATTCGCACGGGCGACTGGCCGATGTCCTGTTGACCAACCACGACGGCCAGGTCATTCAAATCGCGCATTATGAATACGATGCCCGCCACTGCCTTGTCGGGCATCGCGACGCAATGGGGGGTGCATCGACTTATACATACGACTGCGGGCATCGCGTCACCCGTCTCGTCAATCCCAACGGCTATGCCTTTTCTTACCGCTACGACAGCACAGGCCGTTGTGTCGAAAGCACGGGACAGGACGGAATGTGGCACGTGAAGTTCCGGTATCAGCCGGGGCGCACGTTCGTCTGGGAGGGGGATGGCGGCAGGTGGACAATCCTGTACAACGAGGCAGGCACGATTGTGCGCATCGTCGACCCGTATGGCGGGGTACAGGAGCGCGTAACGGACCCGGCAGGCCGCGTCATCGAGGAGATCGACTCCGGCGGCAGGGTGTTGCGCTGGCTCTATGACGACGACGGCCGCAACACGGGACGCATCGATCGCTGGGGCAACGGCTGGCCAACGAAGGACGAGGCGCCTCGCTTGCCGAATCCGCACGCGCGCACGGCGCACCAAACCCCCTTGAGCTTGCAGTGGGGCGATGCCGGGAGAACATGGCCTGCTGAGACGGTGTTGCTGCCGCCAGACATCGCTCGGAGAGCGGAAACACTCTTCGCCAGAGAGAGGGCAGATTCGTTGCCCACCGGGCAGCGCGATGCAGCGGGACGGGTCATCGCCCACACTGACGAATCCGGGCGCACTGAATGGCTGCGCCATGACGCGGCGGGAAACGTGCTGCTGCGTCGCGACAAGGATGGGCGCGATCATCATTACGGTGTGGAGTCATGGAATTTGCGTGAGCGCGAAACCGATCCGCTGGGCAACACGGTCCGCTATCGGTATACGCCGAAGCGGCGGATTGCGGCAATCGTCGATGCAAACGGCAACGAGAGCGCCTATACCCACGACTTCAAGGATCGCGTTACCAGCGTGAGGCGACATGGCGTGCTGCGTGAGACGTACGCTTACGACGCCGGCGATCGCGTGATCGAAAAACGGGATGGCGCGGGAAATGTTCTGGTGCGCTTCGAGGTCGGCGAAAACGGCCTGTACAGCAAGCGCATCTGCGCGAGCGGCGAGGTGCACGCCTACGAATATGACGCGCGGGGGAACGTCAGCAAGGCTTCGACGGACGAGTTCGATGTCTCCCTGTCTCACGACGCACTGGATCGCCGTACGGCGGATAAGCGTAGTGGCCGCGGCGTCGAGCATGTCTATGCAGGCACTCAGCTTGCGAGGACGACGTATTTCGACCGCTTCGAAGTGCGATATGAGTCGCTGGGCGATGGCGAGATGCGGATTCATACGCCCTTGGTGGGCTCCCACACGGTTCATCGCGCGTCCGATGGGCGAATTTTGCTGTGCCTCGGCAACGGCACCCACGCGCTATACGGATTCGACGCGGCTGGCCGGTGCAGCGGGCGCATTGTTTGGGCCGGGGACGGCACAACGGATATGGGCTGGGTGCACTATCAGTACAGCGCGACAGGTGAGCTGTGGCGCGTAATCGATAGCGCGAAAGGCATGACCGAATATCAGTACGACGCAGCCCATCGACTGATTGGCGAAACTCGCGACGGGTGGCCAGTGCGCCGCTACGAATACGACCCGGGCGGGAATCTGTTATCGACCCCAGCATGCGAGTGGATACGCTTTGACGAGGGCAACCGTTTGGCAGCATCGTCTTGCGGCGTGTTCCGCTACAACGACCGCAATCACCTCTGCGAAGAACTAGGCGCTAACGGTCGCACGGCCTGGCATTACAACAATCTGGATTTGCTCGTCAAGGTGAGCTGGAGCAACCGGGGTGAGGTATGGACTGCGCAGTACGACGGACTATCTCGGCGAGTCAGCAAGACGATGGGCAGCGAACGCACCGAATACTACTGGGACGGTGACCGCATTGCCGCGGAAATTGCTCCAGATGGAATGTTGCGGCTCTATGTGTACGTGAATGAAATCGCGCTCCTGCCTTTCATGTTTATCGACTATCCCGGTGTTCACGCATCGCCGGACGCCGGACAAGCGTACTTTGTGTTTTGCAATCAGGCCGGCCTGCCCGAGTGGATCGAAGACAGCAACCGCCGGGTCGTCTGGCGCGCGAAAGCGATTGACGCGTATGGGAGCGTACAGGTTGAAGAAGGGCAAGCTCTGGAGTACGACTTGCGATGGCCGGGGCATTGGCTCGAGCGCGAACTCGGGCTGCACTACAACCGGTTCCGGTCATACGATCCAGCGCTTGGGCGTTATTTGCAGTCCGATCCCAAGGGCCAGGCGGGCGGCATCAATCTCTATGCCTATGTCGCCAATCCACTTGTCTCGGTCGACGTGCTGGGGCTGCACGGCAACGACCAGACACCTGCTTCGTCCGAGGACGGTGCACAGAATCCGGACCTGGGGACTGCGAACGAGCAGCCGAAGGAAGAACCCGGCAATGTTCCGCGCAAGCGGCCCAAGCTGACAAAGGCACAGGGAAATGAGATCGTAGAGGACATTCATCGGGCCGGATGGGATTACTACAGTAGCGGCGAGGGGACGAACGAGGATGGACGCAACGTCACGGCCCTCACTGAGTTGGAGGACGGGCGCATTGCGATCACATCAAACGGCAAACTGAGTCCCGGACAGATTGCGGTCGCGTATGACCGCCTTGGAGCATTGGGGTTTGACAACAAGCTGGATGTGGTTATTCCGCCGGACCGCAAAAAAATCCCTTTGGGTTATGGCGGGGGCGAGCAGTACATGTACACGCCTAAAAATAAGGATGGCACGCCGGGCGATCCGCAGGTCAGGACGAGGCCATACACGGGGCGTGGCTATGATCCTGAGAATCCCCATTACAAGCCAGGCTCAGGTAATCTCAAGCCGAAAAACTTTGCTCCGGATCGTCCTGCGCACGAGGGACACAACCACGATGACAAGGTGCCCGGCTCGGCTTGTAACCATGCCGAGGCAAGAGGCATTCAGCGAGGCATCGATACGGGCAGCCGGGCCGTCAGGCAATGGACATACAGTGACGCCAGCCATAAGGGCTATGCGTGCCATGATTGTCATCGGCTTCAGGTTCATCATAAGGTGACGAACGAAACCGGTGTGCAGTAGGTGAGGGCGCTCGCGCGATAGCGATGGTTGTCATGTGGGTGTTTTAGTTTGGATTCATTTTGAGGAAATCATGAAGGAATGGGCTGAGGCCGGCGCCGATGTGTTGCTGCATGTGATGATGGAGAGTGCCGTGGTGGGGGATAGGTTAGAGCTTGGTTGAGATTTGAGAGGCGGGCTGGGTTTTGGTGGGGCTCTGGGTGTTTTTGGCCTTTCCTTGTTTTCATGTCGGTATATTGGTGTTGCCCCTGTGCGGGGCGGCACCTACTTTTCTTTGCAGCGGCAAAGAAAAGTAGGCAAAAGAAAGCCGCTCAAACCGCCAGTGTGACGCAGTGGACCACTAACCTTTAATCGGAGTGGCTCCGGGGCGTCTGTCATCACTCGCCGTCACCCGGAGTGACTAAGGACTCGTCCATCCGGCGGCGCTGCGCGCGCCGTGGGGCATAACCAAAACCGCCGGGACGCACGCACATTCGTAGGACTCCAACTTATTCGGCCGGATCACTCCCGCCATTCGCCGGCAGCACGCCCGGTTTTCCTTGCAGACCATTCCGCCCGCGCGTAGCGCGTGGCGGGAAGGATGAGCCCTTTGTCACTAAGGCGGAGTGTGCGAGGAGACGGATGCCCCGGAGCCACTCCGATTTTCAGGGCAGTGGTGAACAGCGTCACACTGGCGGTGTGAGCCGCTTTCTTTTGCCTACTTTTCTTTGCGGCTGCAA
>NZ_SMRP01000009.1:30966-63408 GCF_004353915.1 Paraburkholderia silviterrae
TAAAACCAGAATAAAACCAGAACGAAACCGATTCAAATCGATTCCTGCACCGGATCACTCTGCACTGAGGAAACGTGATCGGCATCGATCCATTCATCACCATACAGCTCAGGCGTAGCATACCAGGAGCCGAAGTAACCCGTGCGATTGGGCGGCGCGAGCTCGATCAGAAACGCCGTCGAGGCGCCGAATTCGCCGCCTATCGAGAAGCCCTGCAGCAGCCGCGCGACCAGCATCAAGAGCGGCGCGAGCAGGCCGGCCGTGGCATAGGTGGGCGCGAACGTCATGATCGCGGCGGACAGCGCCATGATGCCCATGCCGAGCGTCATCGCGGTCTTGCGCCCGTATTTGTCGCCGTAGAGGCCGAGCAGGACGCCGCCCACGGGCCGCATGAAAAATCCGGCGCCGAACAAGGCGGTGGTGAGGAGGATCGCGTTCAGATCGGCGCCGTGCCCGGAGGGAAAGAACAGTTGGCTGATGATCGGCGTCATCGCCGCGAAGATGGTGAAATCGAACCACTCCATTGCGTTGGCCGGCACGGCCGCAACGATGACACGCTTGACACCTGATTCGGTACGCATCGGTGTTGTCCGCTGAATAGTTTGAGATTCTTGAGGCAGCGGCATGCCGTTCACGCGCGGATCCGGTGCCGCTTGCCATCCATGATATGGATATAACGCAAGAATAAAAACTAAAATGCGTTTTGGAATCGTTTTTTTATGGAATGGAAATTCCGCGCGGATGCTAAGGGTAGAAGCATTTTTCCCTGCCCATTCATCCACATACGCTGGATTCGCATCCAGTGATGCCAGCGGCAAGCCATGCAGTCATGCGCCGACATACTGGATGCCGTCACGCTGCCGTCCCTCGTCGAGCTCGCTGATTGCATCGACGCTTACCAGCGTGTCCACCGCCGCGCGCCGATTCGAAACCAGCGCCCATGAGCGCCAGTCCGCGCCAGGCTCGCCGGCCGGCCGCACCTCGGACAGTGCCGCGCGCAACGGTTCCCGATCCGGCGAAACGATCAGAAACCCTTCGCTGGAGACGGCGGCCTGCATCGATGCGATGCGCCGAACACGATCGGTTTGTCGGTCTTGTTTGGCGAAAGTGCCGAAAGCGAATTGGAATATATGTGTGGCGCCGGACCCCTGGTTTAGCGTCAATCGGGTGCGTTATCTTTTCAGCAGGATTCCTGATGATATCGATTGGCCCGGCCTGTCGCCGTCAACTTGACAACGCCGTCGCAAGCACGCTGACACAGTCCCGGCCTGGCCTCCTCAGCTGGCTTCAGGAACCGTGCCTGCAGCTTGCGTCAAGGCGCGATTTCGGCCTTGACGCTGTCGACCACGGGGATGCCGTCATCGTCGATCAGTGAGAACAGCACTTCGGCGCGTTCGCCCGCCTGGGCGTCGAGCGCATCGAGTGCGAGCGTGGCGGTGGAGAGCGGCGCGACCATGTCGGGCGTGATCTGCTGCGAGTGGCCGCCGGCCTTCACGAGGACCGCGCTGAAGGATGCGTAGTAGGGCGTCGGATTGCCGATCCGGAGCGTGAGTTTGCCTCCGGCCTGCGCGAGCGAGAAGGTGAGCCGTTTCGGCAGTTCGCGCGACCCATAGGGCAGTCCGGCCGGGCGCACGAAGACCTTGATCTGCGTGCGCATCGTGACCGTCACGGCTTGCGCGTTGTCCGGCTGATGCTCTTTGAGCAAGCCCGGGATCTCGTACACGTTGAGCCAGAACAGCGATTCGCGGTCGGTCGGCAGCTTCTCGCCGGAGTGGATGATCCGCAGGCTGGTCTGGTCGCCCGCGGCCATGCGGAAAATCGGCGGCAGCACCACGAACGGAGCGGTCGATTCCTGGGGCACGGCGTCGATGCGGCCGTCGTCGACCCAGGCCTGGACCAGCACGGGCCAGGTGTTGGCGTTGAAGACCTGCAGCGACTGCTCGGTCTCGCCGGCGGGAAAAATCACGCGCGATACTTCGGGCGTCACGCCCGCATGAGCGGGCAGGCTCAGCGCGGCGGCCAGCAGTGCCGCCACGCTGAGCGCGAGTGTGGCGAGGCGGCAGAGGCGGCGAAGGCGAACGGGCCACCAGAGCTCCGCCCGCGCATGACGGCCGCGCGGCCCTGATTCGCGTGCGCGAACACGGTAAGGCTCAGCGCACATGTTGTGGTCGGCTTTACTGGACACGGACGATGACCTGGGCGGTGGCGTTGTAGCGGCCGGGCGTGATGGCCACCGTTCCCGGCGCGAAGGCCTTGAAGGTCGCGTTGATCTTGCGCGTGTACGAAGTCAATCCTGTGCCCGGCGACCCGGTCGAGGTCGCGTCGTTCAGGACGGGATCCCAGCCATCGTTCGCGCCGCCCAGCGTGACATACTGGTTCGTGAGGAAGTTAAGCGCACCGCCGCCCGGTCTCGTCAGGGCGACGCCGACGCCGGTCGCCACCGAAGGATCCGTGCCGTAGCCGTCGGAAAGCAGGTAGGTCACGCCGCTGCCGGTGGTCGTGAGTTCCGCCGCGACCGCGGCCCGTGCATTGGCTGGCTGTGCGAGGATGCCGAGCGCGGTCTGGTTAGCCGCGGTGCCGCTCGCGAAGGCGCCCATGCCCGATGGGGTCGTGGTCTGGCATTGCATCTGGATCGTCACGGGCAACTGACGGGTGACGCCCTGATTCAGCTCTCTCACGGTAATCAGCGGAAACGAGACGACCGGCGTGGCATAGGTCACGGCGCAGGTTGCCGTTCGCCTGATGTAGACGCTGTTATACGGCGTAATCGCTCCCGGCCAGCGGCCGTAAAACCCGTCGTATGCCACGTTGTGGTCGGCACCGATCTTGACGTTGCCGCCGAAGTTGGGCGCGACGAATGCCACGTAACCCACCGGCTGTGTGTAGGACCAGTAGCCGGGGTTGGCGGAGGTGTTGGAATAGTAGGCGGTGCAGGCGTTGCACTGGAAGAATTCGAGCTTGTAGTGGCTGAAGTTCTTGGCCTTCACGAGCAGCCAGCCCTGGCTGTCCTTGTCGAGGCCCGTCATCTGCCGGGCATTCCAATAGCGGGAGACGTACTGTCCCGTCGTGAGATTGGTGATGCGCGATACGAGGCCCTTGTAATAGGTGTAATAGGTGCCTGGGATGCCGGAGACTGCGCTCGCGTCCCACTTGCCGGCATAGTCGTTGTCGCCGTTGGTCGAGTAGAACTCTTGCAGGCCATTGGCCGTGGCGGGCTCGGGCGAGCAGCGCCACAGGACCTGTTCGGGGCTGTAGGTGCCCACGCCGTTGGATCCCATGTTGTAGACGGGCGAAACGCCGCTGCCAACCAGCGTGCCGTCGGGCACGAAGGGCGGGGTGTTGATCGTGACGGTCATCGGGTAGGCGCCTTGTCCCGCCGTATCGGTCGAGCCCACCCAGTTCGTCGTGATCGTGCCGGGATCGGTGTAGTACGCGCTGTTCGGGTCGGTGGTGAGGCCCGTGATCTTGTAGCAACCCGTTGCCGTGGACACCGCCCACGACGACGTGGGCAGGCCCAGGCCGAGGGCGCAGGCGAAGAGCGCCAGCCAGGCGGTTCGACGCGCGCTGAGCGCGTGTGCAAGGGAGTTCATGAATCTGCCGGACATGGATGTGACTCTCGATTGCGGATCTTGTCTGTCGATGGTGGACCGGTGCGGCCGGGCGCCGGCCTGCGCGCCCGGGTTCGCCGCCGGTCTCGTTGCGTTGAGCAGGGCGTCGCTCATTGCCTGGCCGACGCTTCGACGGGGGTGCAGCCGGCCGTCAGGTTCACCAGGGCGGCCTTGGGATCCTGCCCGCTGACGTCATAAGGAATCGTGCAGCGGTCTTCGTGCCGCTCGCCCCACTTCACGGTGACGACGCCACGATCCGACGGCACGCGCGCATAGAGCTGGCCGCCCTGGCCGACCATGCCGATGGCTGCGCCGTCGCTGTTCAGGACGTCTGCGCCGAGCGGCAGGGGCTTGCCGTCCGGCAGCGTGGAGCGGATCAGCACGGCATGACCGGTCAAGGTCGAGAAGCGCAGCAGCACGGCCGAGCCAGGGTAGGGCGCGACGCGCAGCTGGTTGCCCGTGAGCTCCGCACGGGTGCCGATGCCCTTGCTGTCGAGCGCGACGTCGTTGTAGCGATAGGGCGTGAGCGATGGCACGATCGCATAGCCCCAGCGGTCCACCTGCGCGCCCTGACCGTTGCGCACCGTCGCGCCTTCGGCGCCCTTGGCCTCGACCACGCCGAACGTGTCGGAGAGATATGGCCCGAGCGTGACGCCGCCGCTGTGCGCGACCGCCGACCCGCGCGCCGTGGCGCCGCCCTGCCAGAAGCCGTTGCCCTGCGAGTAGCTCGCGCCCATCGTGATCATCGACAGGTTCTTCTGGATGTTGCCGCTGATGCTGCGCTGGCCGTCGCCCGTTTGCGCCGTGCCCGTGAGGCCGTAGCTGACGGTCTGCGCCTCGTCGGCGATGCCGGAGACCGAGGTCTGATAAGTGCTGCTCGAATGCGAGTCGAGCGTGACACCGCCGGACACCGACGCGGCGCGCGGCCCGGAGCCGAACGGAATCGTCACGGTCGCCATGAACGTGTTCGAGGTCGGATACTGGGCGCCTGTCTGGACGCCGGTCTGCCCGCCGCCTGCGTAGAAGCCCGGTCCGTTCGTCGCGTAGAGCGGCCCGGTGTGCTGGCGCACGAACGTCAGGTTGTAGCTCAACGACTTGAAATGGTTGTTGTAGCTGATCTGGAACTGCGTATCGCGCGCCTTGGCCCCGTAGTAGTTGCTCACGCCGAGCGAGAACGACAGCGAACCGAAGCTGTTGAAGTTCTGGTTCACGTTGACCGTGAACTGGTTGCGCTGCTGGTAGGTGCTCGATGACCAGTTCTGGCCGTTCTGCCAGGCGGCGCGCGCGCCGAGCGCGTCGACGAAATCGCGATAGCCGCTCGTCGAATAGCGGTAGCCGGCGAGCGCGAAATTGGTCTGGGTGGCCTCGATCGTATGGCTGTAGGTGACGGAGCCGAGCCAGCCGTTGGTGTGATGGCCGGTCACGTCGAGCGCGTTCGACCACGACGCGTTCACGCCAACTGCGCCGATGGGGGTGGAGAACACCGCGCCCGCGAGCAGCGCCTGGTAGTCGTTGGCGAGGCGCGTGGCGCTGTTGAGCGTGATGCTGTTGGTCAGGCCGCGCTCGTAGGTCAGGTCCGCGAACGTGGCATTCGCGCCCTCGACCTGGCGCACCTTGCCGAGCGTGACGCTGTAGTGGGACGAGCCCGCGCGCCGCGAGCTCGGCACGGCCGAGAACGGCACCACGAACGAGGACACCTGCCCGTTCGCTTCGAACACCTGGACGGTCAGGTCGCCCTGGAAGCTGGTCGGGTTGAGATCAGTAATCCTGAATGGTCCGGGCGCGACCGTCGTTTGATAGATCGTGTTGCCATTCTGGCTGATGACCACGCGCGCATTGGTATTCGCGATGCCGGTCACCACGGGTGCGTAGCCCTGCATCGAATCGGGCAGGGAACGCTCGTCGGTTTCGAGATGAAAACCGGTATAGCCGACCGAACTCAGCAGGTTGCCGCTGGTGTAGTTCTGTCCGACGACGAGATCGCTGCCGATTTGCGGCAGGGGCCGCTCGGCATAGGCGCGGATGTTGTTCCAGCGCGAGTAGTGGTAATTGTCGCCGTCCGAATAAGTGAAGGCGGACTGCTGATGCAGGCGCCAGAGCCCGACGTTGACGCCCGCGTTCAGGCCGGCGTAGAACGAGTCGCCCTTGTAGCCGTGCGCCGACGACGTGTAGTAGTTGGTGTCGTAATTGACGTAGGCCATGGTCTGGCCGGCGTCGAGGCTCTTGACGTCGATCGATCCGCGCGGCGTGCTTTTCATCATCGCCTGGGGGACGCTGATATCGAGGCGCAGGCGCGACAGGTCGAATGTCGTGGACGCGCCTGCGATGCGCTTGGCGACCGGCAGGCATTCCCCGGGCGTGTTTGTGCCGCCGGCCTGGTCCGCGCCGGCGGCCGTGCCGCTCTGGCTGCCCGGCAGCGGCGCCTCGGCGGGCGCGGCATTGGCGTGCTCGTCGCCGGACTGGATGCCCGAGACGAGCACGCCGCTTTCGCGCAGGAACCCATCGCTCAGGCAGGGGTAGAGCTCACCGTCCTGGGCCGTGCGAAACTCGACGGCCATGCGCGAAATGAAGTTGCTGTTCAGGTAGATGTCCACCTGATAGCGGCCCGGGTCGATGACGCTCGCCTTGTTGTAGCGCTCGATGTCGGCCACGCCCAGCGACGAGCCGAGCAGAAGCCGGCTGTCGAAGTTGTAGGCGAGCGTGGACGGCGCGGCCGCGCCGGAATCGCTCGCGTCGATATCGACAGGCGCGGCGTACACCGGGAGGGACGGCACCGCGAAACCCAGCGCGACCATGCTGAGCGACAGCCGGGAGGCCGCATGCAGGTCTTTTCTCGAGGCGTGTTTCGCCGCGCGGCGCGCAGGGCGCGCCGCGTCCTGAACCGGGCGCGTCATCTCAGTTCTTTCCCGTCGTGCCGGTGAGCGGATACTCGGCGTCGCGGATTGCACCGTAGTCGTCGATGTACTTCACTTTCACGCGCACCGCGGCGGTGTCATCGATGCGCGCGGATTCGACCGGCCAGCTTTGCCCGGAATGCGGCGCGATCATGGTCGGCGTGAAGTTCGAGACATGCGAGCCGCTGACGAGACTGCCCTCGATGAGCGAGATGTAGTAGCCCGATGCGTTGTTCGCGCTCACCCGCCATTTGCCGGCTTCGCTCTCAAGATGGAAACTCAACTGCTCAGGCGCTTTCTGTGCGCTGCCTGCGATGCCTGCCGGGCGATAGAAGATCTTGAGCCGGTTGCGCAGCATCACCAGCATCTGGTTCTGGTCGGCGTAAGCACGGTTGAGGGAAGGGATCTCCAGGGTGTTCAGGTAGAACACCGATTCACGATCTTGGGGCAGTTCCTTGCCGGTAAACATGAGGCGGACGGCCTGTCCGGCTTTCGGATCGATCCTGAAAACCGGCGGCGTGACGACGAAGGGGGCGTCGGCGGTCTGGGGCGTGGACCCCGGATCGCCGGAGTCGATCCACAGCTGCATGACGCTTGGCGAGTCATTCTGGCTCGTGAACTGCACGGTCTGCTCGCGCGCGTCGGCGGGGTAGATCACCCGGGTCGCGGGCATGATGACGCTGGCGCTTCCTGGTTGCGCCGCCAGAGCCAGCACCAGCGGCGCCATCACCTTGAATAGTTTCGCGTTGAACCACGTCATGCCGTTTTTACCTTCTTTGCAGAGCGATTGAGAAGCCGGGCCTGGAAGCCTCCGGGCCCGGTTTCGGGCGCCGGGCCCGGCGGGACAGGCGCTCGAGTCTTACTGATAGCTGACTGCGTACTGCACGCTACCCAGCACCGAACCGGCGGTTGCGCTACCCGTTGCGCTGTAGTAGCGAACAGCGAAGTTGTACGTCGCCGAGGTCGCGCCAGCAGCGAGGCTCAGACCGGGAGCGGCATAGCCCGTGGCGCCGAGCAGGCTGAACGGCGTCGACGGCGCGGTGGGATCCAGCAGTTGCAGAGCTACGCTGCCTGCGGTGCCGGTGTTGCCGAGGTTACCGTTGCTGTCGACCTGGTTGCCGACGAACACCGTTTTGATCGGCGTCGCGCTCGACTGCGACGTACAGCCGGTCACGCCGACCGTGAAGTTGGTCGTGCCGGCGTTGCTGCCCGCAGTCGCGAGAGCCGCGGTCGAGACGGTGGGCAGGAGCACCGTCGGATTGGCTGCGTTGCCGTTGATCGTGACCGCGCAGGTCTGGGTCGTCACTTCACCCTGGAAGTTGATGGTGTTGCCGCTGCCTGCGTACGCCATGGCCGGAGCGGTGACAGCCGCAACCACTGCGATCGCGGCGAGTTTTTTGTTGAGGGTCATTGACTTTTCCTATTCAGTTGATTGGATGGATAAGAATAAAAGTTGGTATTCTCAAAATGCATAGGACTTTTCCTAGATTTGCTCCCGCTACCTTTGGGAAAAAATGAGGTACAAAGGCTGCCTCTTTGATATGAGGTCGCCGAATGGAGGCGCGTCCTACAGGAGGATCGGGATCTGCTCAGATTGTTCTGTCAGCGTATGGCTGGCGCAGGAGGCTGGAAAACTCCAGGAACAATATTCTGGATACCTATGTATTTGAAGCTGCGGCACCAGCGAAGCGCGCACCAGGGGGGCGAACGCCGGCGGGCATCCGGACATTGATCAGGAATCCATGGTTGATGAGCGTTCGGTAAATTTGCCGCAAGCGAATTGAAATGTGCGTTAGGCGCCAGACCCTCGTTTATCCCTGGCAACCTCGTATTACCGCTATGGCAGAATGATCCGCGCCTGTCCCGCCGTAGCGGAGGAGCCATGGCTGCACACAACAAGGTTTGGCGCCTGCTTGTCGGTGCGCCGCTCGATCCGCTCGACCCCCGAACGCGCCACGCCATTGCCGTGACGCCCTTGCTCGCATGGGTGGGACTCGGCGCGGACGGCCTTTCTTCGTCGTGTTACGGCCCGGAGGAAGCCTTCCTCGCGCTCGGCCAGCACCATGCGCTCGCGCTCTTTCTCGCGCTCGCCACCGCGTTGACGGTCTTCATCATCGCGCTCGGCTATAACCAGGTCATCGAATTGTTCCCCACGGGCGGCGGCGGCTACCGCGTCGCGACCGCGCTGCTCGGGCCGCGTCCGGGCCTGGTCTCCGGCGCGGCGCTGCTCGTGGACTACGTGCTGACGGTGGCGACCTCGCTCGCGAGCGGCGTCGACGCATTCTTCAGCTTGTTGCCGGTCGGCGCGCAATCGGTCAAGCTCGTAACCGAGCTGATCCTCATCGTGCTCATGACGGGACTCAATTTCCGCGGCATGCGCGAGTCGATCCTGGTGCTGTTGCCGATCTTCATCGGCTTCGTCGTGCTGCATGCGGGGCTGATCGTCTATGGCGTGGCGGTGCACGGCAGCCATCTCGCGGGCATCGTGCCGGATGCCGTGGGCGAGGCGCATGGCATGGCGCACGCGCTCGGGCCGCTCGTGGTGGCCGCGCTCCTCATGCGCGCGTTCTCGCTCGGCGGCGGGACCTATACCGGTCTCGAAGCCGTCTCGAACAACGTGAACATGCTCGCCGAGCCGCGCGTGCCCAACGGCAAGCTTACGATGACCTATATGGCTTCTTCGCTCGCGTTTACGGCGGGCGGCATCATCCTGCTCTATATGCTGTGGCACGCGAAGCCCGTCGAGGGCGAGACGCTCAACGCGGTCGTGTTCGGCAGCGTGATCGATCATTTGGGGCTGGGCTCGTCGTTCGCGCGTCATGCGCTGCTGGCCGCCGTGCTCGCGTTCGAAGCGGGGCTCTTGCTCGTGGGCGCGCAAACGGGCTTTCTCGACGGTCCCGCCGTGCTCTCGAACATGGCCGTCGACTCCTGGGTGCCGCGCCACTTCCGCGATCTCTCCACGCGCCTCGTGAGGCAGAACGGCATCATCGTGATGGGCGTGGCGAGTCTCGTGATCCTGCTGTGGACGCGCGGCGATGTTTCCGTGCTGGTGGTGCTCTACAGCATCAACGTGTTCCTGACCTTCAGCCTCTCGCTGCTCGGCATGTGCACGTACTGGTGGCAGCACCGGCGCGACGGGCAACCGTGGCTCAAGCACTTCGCGCTTTCGGCGCTGGGGCTTTCCGTGACCGCTACGGTGCTCGTGATCACGCTGGTCGAAAAGTTCACGGAAGGCGGCTGGCTGACCGTGCTCGTGACGAGCGCCGTCGTTGCGCTGTGCTTCTTCATCAAGCGCCACTACACGGACACGCGCGCGCAGCTCACGCGCGAGGATGAGCTGTTCGCCGGGCAGGCGCCCGAAGTGGACGCCCAACAAGCCGCGCTCGCGCTCGATCCGGCGCAGCCGACGGCGATCCTGCTGGTGGGCAAGCATCGCGGCGCGAGCATGCATGCGCTGCTATGGGTGAACCGGCTCTTTCCCGGCCACTTCAAGAACGTGATTTTCCTCGCGGTGGGCGAAGTGGATGCGCAAAGCTACGAGGGCGCCGAGCATCTCGAGCGCCTCAAGCACACCATGATGTCCTCGCTCGAGTACTACATGGCGCACTGCCGCCGGCATGGCATTGCCGCCGACTACCGTGTTGCATTCGGCACGCATCCGGTGCTCGAATTCATGAGCCTCGCCGAAAAGACGATGGACGAGTATCCGAATAGCGTCTGCTTCGCGAGCAAGCTGATCTTCCGGCGCGTGAGCTTCCTGACCGCATGGCTGCACAACCAGACGCCTGTCGAAATTCAGTCGCGTTTGCATCTGCAAGGCAAGCAGATGGTGCTGTTGCCGATGAATGTGGGGTGACTCGAGGCGCCTTAGTCTAGATGCGTAGTACCCGTCGCGTAGGTAGTGCCAACTCGGTTGGCTGGAATATGGCTGTTTTTTGGGGGGTAAAACTTGTATTCGCGGCGGGCCGCGAATACAAGTTAAGGCCAAAGCCACAAAGAACCACACCTTCAAACCGAGCAAGAAGAAAAAGTGACACAAGAGAATCGTGAACCCGATCCCCTCACGTTTACACAATTTATGCACCGTCGCGTGCGATCTTTTCGGTGTTTTATGGTGCAGAGCAGTACCGTGCTCATAGACGCACACGAAACGCACCCGATGCCAGTGCGGGCATCAACCGCTCCAAAAACCTCCACGAGATTCCTGGTGTTGAAACTTCTCATTCCCATCATCGACCGCCATGGCGCGCGGGAAGCGGCGCGCCACGGCGCGTTCCTCTTCGCGCAGCGCTGCGTATCGGAAGTCGAAATCGTCGAAGTGCTCGACGATCCCGGCTACGACCGCAGCGTGGCCTTCCATTCGATTGGCGCACTGCGGCGCGGCGAAAAGCAGGCGATGCAAGACGCGCTGTTGCAAACATGCGCGATTCTCGACGATGCGGGTGTGCCTTACACCTGGAAGCGCGTGTTCGGGTCGCCCGAGCGCGTGATCGCTTCGTCCGCCGAGCGCGGCCGTGCCGACATCGTGGTGCTCGATGCGAGCGGTCTGGGCTTCTTGCGCAAATGGAGCGTGCTCGCGCGACTGCGCCGCCTCATGCATACGCCCGTTACGCTGCTGCAGTAGCGCGCCCGGGCACCTTGACCCAATCTGACCTTGCAGCTATTGTTGCGATCAATAATGCGCAACGGAGCCGCCCGATGGATCACTACACGCCGAAGAACTTCACGCTCACCGAGAGCGTGGGCTTCGCCCTTGCGAAGGCGCGTAATCTGATCACCTCCGAGATGGATGCGGCGCTCGCCGATCTGGACATCACGAGCCCGCAAATGGGCGTGCTCCTGTCGATCAGCGTGGGCGCTGCCAGCACGCCTTTCGAGCTTTCGAAGCTGCTCGGAATCGATACGGGCCTGATGACGCGCCTGCTCGACAAACTGGAAACCAAGGGGCTGGTCGAGCGCTCGCGCAGCGTCGAGGACCGTCGCGTGGTGAACCTCGCGTTGACGAAAGAGGGCGCGGCCGTCGCCGCGCAGATTCCTGAGATTGCTCCCAAGGTGCTCAACGCGCGGTTGCGCAAATTCACCAAGGCCGAGTTCACCGAACTCTGCCGGCTGCTGCGCAAATTCTCGGGCGACTGAGCCTTTCGGCCCTGCGCCGCGACCCATCGAAATCGTTCATACCTCGCATGAAGGAATAGCGTTGGCTGCGGTTTTTTGAAGCCTCTACCGTTCTCCCATCGCGCATCGAATGCGCGACTTGCATGGGAGAGCGACAGATGAGCATTGAAGCGGCCGTTCTGGACGAGTGGTACCCGGTTGCGGTGATGGAGGACGTCAAGCCGGGCGTGACGTATTCGACGCGCCTGCTCGGCGCGCCGGTCGAGTATCTGAGCGACGGCACGGGCGCCGTGCGGGCCACGCGCACCGACACGGCGAAGCCCTGCCGGGTGCAGCAGCGGCTCCATACCGTGTGGCTCTCGCTGGGCGATCCGCAGGCAGACACGTTCGCGCTGCCCGAATTCGACGAGACCGACCGGCGCATTCTGGGGGCGGGCTCGTTTGCCGTGCACGCGTCCGGGCTGCGCGTGATCGAGAATTTTCTCGACATGGCGCATTTCCCCTATGTGCACACCGGCTTGCTCGGCGAAGAGCCGCACACCGAGGTGGCGCCTTACCGCGTCGAACACGAAGGCGGGGAGCTTTTCGCGCGCGACTGCCGTTTTTATCAGCCGATGAGCGCGGCCTCCGCGCAGACGGGCATCGACGCCCAATACGTATACCGTGTTGCGCGTCCGTTCACGGCCATGCTCTACAAGACCAGCCCGCATCAGCCCGCGCGGCGCGACGTCATTTGCCTGTTCGTGCAGCCCGTTGACGAGAGCCGGTGTATAGCGCACACGGTGCTGGTCTACCTCGACGACACCACCCCGGACAGCGGCCTGCGGCTCTTCCAGCAAACCATCTTCGGACAGGACCTCATGATCCTGTCCAATCACGTGCCGCGCACGCTGCCGCTCGATCCGGCGTTCGAAGTGCCCACGCGCGCCGACGCCATGTCGGTCGCCTACCGGCGCTGGCTGCGCGAGCGCGGGGTCGCTTACGGGACCTTCAGCACACCTTCACCCGCTGCGCATTGAGCCTCGATCATGGATCAAACGACAACCTCGCTCCCGCGCGGCTGGCACATGGTGGGCCGCGCCACCGACGTGCCGCTGCGGCACGTCTTTCACACCCAGTTGCACGGCGTGGAACTTGCGCTGTGGCGCGCCGACGATGGCGCCGTCAACGCATGGGAAAACCGCTGCCCCCATCGCAGCGTGCGCTTCACGCTGGGCACCAACACTGGCGCGACCGTGCGTTGCCAATACCACGGCTGGCAATACCGCACTGGCGACGGGCGCTGCACGCGTATTCCGGCGTCCTTGCAGGGGCAGCCTCCGGCGAGCCTGTGCGCGCGAACGTTCGCGATCGCGGAGAAAGACGCTTGCCTGTGGGTCAACCTCGGCGCGACAGCGAACGACGGCTTTGTCGATGGCCGCGACGATACCGCCGCGCCCGGCGTGCCGCTGCGCAGCCTGACGTTCGACGCGCCGCTCGATGCCGTAGCCGATGCGCTCGCCGCGTATGCGCTTGCGGATACCCAGGCGATGCCGGGGAGCGCGTGCACACACCGGTGCGGCGATCGTCTCGACGTCGCCTGGCAAAGCGCCGATGGCGCGCATTCGGCCCAGTTCTGGCTGCAGCCGGCCAGTGCGGTGCGAACGGTCGTGCACGGCAATGCCGCCTTGAATGGCGCTGCGGATATCGATCTGCCACGCTTGCACAATCGTTTGCTGAGTGCGTTGCGCCGCACGGTGGAGCGCAACACGCATGCCGACGAATCGTTGCGCTCACAACGTATTATCCCGATTGCGGTGCGCTCGAACACGGCGGACAGCGCAAAGCGCTGGCTGAGCGCGACGGTTCAGCGGCGCGAGGTCACCGCGCAGGACATTGTCGCGTTCGAGTTGAGCGCGCCTGAAATTGCGTCGCTGCCCATGGAACCCGGCGCGCACATCGACGTGCAGACGCCGGCCGGCTGCGTGCGTCAGTACTCGCTCGTCAACGCGCCGGGCGAGCGCGAGCGCTTCGTGATCGGCGTGAAACGCGAAAGCGCCTCGCGCGGCGGCTCGCGCTCGCTGCACGATGCGCTGGAGGTGGGCGCGTCAATCCTCGTCTCGCCGCCCAAAGCCCATTTCCGCCTCGTGGAGGGCGCGCCCGCGGTGCTGATCGCCGGCGGCATCGGCATTACGCCGATTCTCGCGATGGCCAGCGCATTGCAGCATGCCGGCGTGCCTTACCGGCTGCACAACTTCGTGCGCAGCCGCGAGCACATGGCGTTTGCGAGCCGCCTGGCAGAGCTCTCGCACGTCCGCTCGCACGCGGGGCTGGACGCCGCTCAGACCGCCGAAGCCGTGAGCGAGGCGTTGCGTGACGCCATGGCCGGCGCACATCTCTACGCATGCGGCCCGCGCCCGCTAATCGATCTGGTGCGCGAGGACGCGCGCGCGTTGGGATTTCCCGATTCGCATGTTCACTTCGAGCTGTTTGCCAACGAGGTCTCGCACGCTGGGGACCAGCCGTTTCGCGTGCGCCTGCAACGCAGCGGCCAGGAATTCGTCGTGCCGGCCGGCGTGAGTCTCGCCGATGCCATTCAGGCACGCGGCGTGGCCGTGCCCACTTCGTGCGAGCAAGGCGTGTGCGGCACATGCCGCGTGGGCATCGCGCAGGGCGAGCCCGAGCACCGCGACGTCTACCTCTCCAGCGACGAAAAGGAGCGCGGCAATTGCCTGCTCGCGTGCGTCTCGCGTAGCCGTTCCGACTTGCTGATCCTCGACCTTTAAGGAAGCGACCGTGATTACGCTCTACGACTACGAGCTCTCGGGCAACTGCTACAAGCTGCGCTTGATGATGAGCCTCCTGCAATTGCCCTACGAACGCGTCGAGGTCGAATTCCATCCGGCCAGGGCGCACAAGCAGGAGGCCTTTCTCGCGCTCAATCCGCTGGGCCAGTTGCCCGTGCTCGACGACGACGGTTTCGTGCTGCGCGATGCCCAGGCCATCCTCAGCTATCTGGCCGCGCGCTACGACGCGAGCCGCTGCTGGTATCCGACCGACGACCCGCGCCGGCTCGCTGAGGTGAACATGTGGCTGGCGTTCGCCGACGGCATGACCGGCACCGCCTCGGCCGCGCGTCTGGCCGAGGTCTTCGGCTACGACATCGACGCCGATGCGGCCCGCAGCGGCGCGCACGCGCTCTTTCGCGTGCTCGACGAACGGCTCTGGTTTGCCGAGCGGGAAGACGACGGCTGGCTTTGCGCCGGCGTGCGCCCGACGATCGCCGACATCGCCTGTTTTCCTTACGCGATGCTCGCCGAGGAGGGCGGCATCTCGCTCATCGATTACCCGGCGATTCGCCGCTGGACCGACCGGGTCAAGGCGCTGCCCGGCTTTGTCGTGATGGCCGGCATCTTTCCAGGCGCAGCAGCCATTCAAGCTAATCAGCCATCCTGAACATTTGTCGATGATGGTCCGGCGCTCCGGCAGTCGGATTCACTGCATTCCAACGCACATACCGCACACAGCGGGGAGGATTACATGGCTCAATCGAAGCGCTATCTGCCCGCGGACTCGCGGGAGCCCGTCGACGAAGTGCTGCCCGCCGGGCGCCTCGCGCTGCTCGGCATGCAGCACGTGATGGTGATGTACACGGGCGCGATCGCCGTGCCGCTCATTATCGGCATGGCGCTCAAGCTGCCCAAAGATCAGGTGACGTATCTCATCAGCGTCGATCTGTTCGTCTCGGGGCTCGTGACGCTCATACAGTCGGTGGGTTTCAGGAACTTCGGCATCCGCCTGCCTATCATGATGGGCGTGACGTTCACCAGCGTCGGGCCGATGATCGCCATTGCCTCGAATCCAGCGCTCGGCCTGCCGGGCATCTTCGGCTCGATGATCTGCTCGGGCCTCTTCGGGCTATTGGCCGCGCCGCTGATGGCGAGACTCCTGCGCTTTTTCCCGGCAGTGGTGATCGGCACCGAGATCCTCGTGGTGGGGCTGTGCCTGATGGGCGTGAGCGCGAGCTGGGTTGCCGGAGGCATCGGCAACCCCGACTACGGCAGCCCGCATCTGATCGGCATGTCGTTCCTCGTGCTTGCGTTCATTCTCGTGGTGACGAAGTACTTCAACGGCTTCGTGCGCAATATCGCGGTCTTGCTCGGCATCGTCTTCGGCATGGCGCTCACGGCATTCACCGGGACCATCGACTTCTCCGCGGTGCATCGGGCGGCGTGGTTCGGCATGGTGACGCCGTTTCATTTCGGCGCGCCGAAGTTCGATCTGTGGTCGAGCGTGGCGATGTCGATCGTGATGCTCGTGACGTTCATCGAGGCGACCGGCATGTTCGTCGCCGTGGGCGAGATGACCGGCAAGCCCGTGGGCGCGAAAGAGATGGCCAATGGCTTTCGGGCCGACGCCGCCGGCACGCTGCTCGGCGCGTTGTTCAACATCTTTCCCTACACTTCGTATGCGGAGAACATCGGGCTGGTGAGCATTACCGGCGTGCGCAGCCGCTGGGTCTGCGCGTTCGGCGCGGTGCTGCTCATGGTCATGGGGCTCGTGCCGAAGATGTCGGCGCTCGTGGCCTCCGTGCCCGCCTGCGTGCTCGGCGGTGGGGGGCTCATCATGTTCGGCATGATCGCGGCATGCGGCGTGCGCATTCTCGCGCAGGTCGACTTCACGCATAACCGCTTCAACGCCTATATCGTGGCGATCAGCGTGAGCGTGGGTCTGCTGCCGGTCGTCAACCCGGAGTTCTTCAACCGGTTTCCGCAACGGCTCGCGCCCTTGCTTCACAGCAGCATTCTGCTCGCGGCCGTGACGGCGGTCGTGCTGAACCTGTTCTTCAACTTGCTCAAGGGCTCGAAAGCCGAAAAAGCCGCGTTCGCGCCGATCGAAACTGCCCAGACCCATCCCTGAGCGGGTTGTGCCGAATTGGCAAAGCCGCACCGGCGTGCCATCCTCCTCGCGCGAGCCGCACGCTCGCGCGCACACTGGGGCCTGCTCACGCTAATAACAGGCTCGCGCTGGCCACCAGAAGGAGGAGGATTGCACAACGTCGACCTGAAATCGCTGCAGCTATTCGCGACCCTGCTCAGGGAGTGCAACGTCACGCGCACGGCGCGGCAACTGAACATGACGCAATCGGCCGTGAGCCATACGCTCAACCGCTTGCGCGACCTGTTTCACGATCCGCTCTTCGTCACGGCCGGGCGCAGCATCGCGCCCACGCCGCGCGCCCTGGAACTGGCCGAGCCGCTGCAGCGCGCGCTGGCCGCCATGGGCGCGCTGATCGAGTCGGACGATGCATTCGATCCGGCTGCGTTCGAAGGCACGTTCGAAATCTCCACCACCGACTACATCGGCTTTCTGCTGCTGCCCGTGCTCATGGACCGTTTGAGCGTGGCTGCGCCCGGCATCGCGCTCAACGTCAAGCCGCTCGAACCCGAGAACGACCTGGCCGCGCTGCGCGAAGGCACGCTTGACCTGGTGCTCTGGAACGAGGACACCGCCCCGTCGAACTACTACGTGCGCAAGCTTTTTTGCGACCGGCTCAAGTCGATCGTGCGCGCGGGGCATCCGCATATTCAGGGGAGCCTGTCCGTCGAGCAGTTCCGCGCCGGGCGGCACATTCGCGTGAGCGGCCACTACGGCGCCGTGAAGGAGGCCGTGGACGCGTTCTACGAGCATCTCGGCATTCGCGTGAGCACGGCCGTGACGGTCCCGCATTTCATGCTCGCGCATTTGCTGGTGTCGCAATCGGACATGATCGGCATGATCGGCGAGCTGACCGCGCGGCGCATCGTCGGCAATCTGCCGATTCAGGTGCTAGAGCCGCCCGTGCAAATGGCGCCGTTCACGGTATCGGCGGTCTGGCACGCGCGCCGGCATACGTCGGGCGCGCACCGATGGTTGCGGGGGGAATTCGCGGCTGCTGCCGGGCAGTTGACCGAGCAGTTGGCGGCAGCCGCGTGAGCCGTATTCAAGCCCGCGGGCCTGCCGCTCACCACAACGCCATACGCTGCAGGGTGCGATCGCGGAATACGAAGCGATGCAGCAGCGCCGCGGCGACATGCAGGCCGATCAGTGCGAGCAATGCCCACGCGAGGACGCCATGAATGTCGCCCATGGCATGCCCGAAAGACGATCCGGCGGGCGAGAGCGCGGGCAGCGGCACGACGCCGAGCAGCGTGAGCGGCCAGGCCCGCGACGAAGCGTTGATGCAGCCGAGCACCGGAACCGCGACGAGCAGCGCGTATAGCGCACCATGGGTGAGCGAGGAAAGGACGCGCAACGGCCCCGAGAGTTCGCCGGCGGGCGGGCGATGCGTGGCGCGCCAGAGAATGCGCAACGCCATGGCGGCGAGCAGCGCGGTGCCGACGATCAGGTGCGCGGCAATCAGGCCGACCGGCTGCGTATCGCGGTGAACGTCGGGCATGGTCCAGCCGAGCACGAACTGCGCGCCGACGAGTGCCACGACGAGCCAGTGAAGAAGACGTGCGACTGCGTCGTATCGTAATGCGGTATGCATGGTGACCTCGATTCAGGGGAGCTGATGCGAGGTCGGATTGTAGGGAGGCACGGGTTAACAGAGACTTAAGGGGGGGCCGGCGCGTGAAGCGTTCGTGCTCGCGCCACGGGGCCACGCACAAATTGGGGGCGCTTCGGTATAAGTCCCGAGGGCCAATTAATCTTTTCGTCAGAAAACGCTGGTACTCTCGTCAAGCGCGGTCCTGTGCGACACTTGGGGCTTCAGGCTGGCGAAAAACAGGCAAAGCAAATTGGCATTCGTAGGGGACGCGTCATGTTTTTGCAGCTTTGCACCCCCACAAAACGCACCGGAGTGTGCCTGGCGATGATTTCATCAAAGAGCGATCAGCGACGAGCTGTCCTTACCCCCGAACGCCGGTGCGAGCGGGCGGCGGCATGGTAGCGCCCCCGGCTACGATCGATATCGCGTCGGTTGCGCTCGTGCCAGGCCATATGACGCTAGTGACTGTTGCGCATCTATTTGCCCAATCCATTGCGGGCCTCTGCGGCCTGGGCGCCATCCTCGGCATTGTTTATACGGTGACGGCATGCCGGCTGATCGGCCGCTTCTTCGCGCGCGGCGTGGCGGTGCCGGCGCGCTTTCCCGCCGTCACGATCGTCAAGCCGCTGCACGGCGACGAATGGCGGCTCGAAGCGCATCTCGCCAGTTTCTTCGACCAGGATTATCCGGGGCCAGTGCAGTATCTGTTTGGCGTTCATGATTCGTGCGACGCCGCGCTCGCCACCGTTGAAAGGCTGCGCGAGCGCTATCCCGACGCGCACGTCACCGTGGTGGCCGATGCGCGCTTGTACGGGCCCAACCGCAAGATCGCGAATCTCGTGAACATGCTGGAGAAGGCCGAGCATGAGGTTCTCTGCTTCGCCGATAGCGACGTTTATGTCGAGCGCAACTATCTTCGCCAGATCGTCGGGACCCTGCAGCAGCCGGGCGTGGGTCTCGTGACGACGGTCTATCGCGGCCTCTGCGCGCCCGGGTTCTGGCCCCGCATGGCTGCGGGGCTGACCAACTATCATTTCCTGCCGGGCGTGGTCACCGGGCTCGCGCTCGGGCGCGCGCGGCCGTGTTTCGGCCAGTCCATTGCGATGACGCGGGACATGCTCGCGCGCATCGGCGGTCTGGCCCAGTTCGCGCACCACCTCGCCGAGGACCACGCAGTGGGCGAAGCCGTGCGGCGCGCGGGGGCCACCGTCGCCATCCCGCCCATTGTGGTGCAGCACGCTTGCGTGGAAAATACGTTCTCCAAGCTCTTCGCGCACGAGCTGCGCTGGAGCCGAACCATCCGCGCGGCGGACCGCTCCGGGCATCTCGGCGCGGTGTTCATGCATCCGCTGGCGCTCGCGTTGCTCGCGGTGGCCTTCTCGGGCGGCGCGCTGGCCGCGTGGGCGCTGGCCGGCGTCGCGCTGTTCGCCCGCGCGCTGCTGGTCTGGAGGACCGACCGCGCCACCGGGCAAAAGGGCAGCGGGCTGCTGTGCCTGCCGATCTGGGACGCGGTTCAGTTCGCGATCTATCTCGCGAGTTTCTGCTCGTCGGGCGTGGTGTGGCGCGGGACGCGCTTTCGCGTCGACGCGAACGGGATGCTGTCGCCCGTTCACGAAAAATGAAAAAGCATTGAGCTTCGTGGTAGATGAATAGAAACGTCAAGACGCAGGCGCATTTGAACAAGAGCACACGCAGATGAAACACCTGGGACGTATCGCTGCGTTGTGCGGTCTGGCGGTCGCCGTGTGGCTCGTATGGCAAGACCATCCTGCGGCCGTGCTGCAACTCCTGCAAGGCGCGGGCATGGGCCTCGTGCTGGCCGCCTTGCTGCACATCCTGCCGATGTGCGCGAACGCATGGGACTGGCGCAGCTTGATCCGCCCGGCGCAGCGCCCCTCTTTCCCGGCCATGCTCAAGCTCGTCTGGATACGCGAGTCCGTCAACGGCCTCTTGCCTGTTGCGCGCATCGGTGGGGAAATCGTTTCGTTCCGGCTGCTCGGGCGTGCCGGCGTGCGCCCGGCGACGGCGGCGGCGAGCCTCGTCGCCGACATGCAGCTCACGCTGATCAGCCAGCTCATTTTCGGGTTGATCGCAGCGGGCTATGTGCTCGAGCATTCGAGCTCCGATGCCGCGCACATCGCCGGCCGGCTCGCCTGGGGGATTGCGGGGATCGCGCCGGTGCTGGTGCTGTTCGCGCTGGTTCAGCATGCACGGCCGTTCGAGCGCGCGGCCCACGCCATCAACCGGATCACGAGCGGCAAGGTGGTCGATCTGGTGGGCAAGTCCGCGCGCGTCGATCAATCCGTCAAGCTGATCTGGCGGCAGACCGGCGTGGTCGTGCGCTATCTGCTGATCTGGCAGACGCTGCAATGCGTGGGCTACGCGCTGGAGATCTGGTGCGCGCTGCACGTGCTCGGCGCAGACGCGACCTTCGCGCAGGCGTTCGTGATCGAAGCGCTCATTCAACTCGTCAGCAGTGCGGCTTTTCTGATTCCGGGCGGCCTGGGCGTCCAGGAGGGCGGCTTCGTGCTGATCGGCGGCCTGCTCGGCTTCGACGCGCCGACGTGTCTCGCGCTCGCCGGCGCGCGGCGTGTGCGCGATCTGCTGTTCTACGTGCCCGGTTTGTTTGCCTGGCAGGCGGCCGAGTATGCGCTGCCGTCACGGCGTGAGGCGGAGCGCGTGCAGTAAGCGGCCCGTTCCGGGGCCCGGCGGCCACACGCCCGCCCTCGGCCCGGATCAGGCGCGGGCGCGATTCGAAGAAAAGCAAAAAGAGGATTCGCAATGGATCGCATGACCGCCATGGAAACCTTCGTTGCCGTCGTCGAGGCCGGGTCGTTTTCCGCCGCCGCGCGGCGCCTGAGCGTGGGGCAGCCCGCTGTTTCCAAGTCGGTCGCGCAACTGGAGGAGCGCCTGGGCACGCGCTTGCTGCTGCGCTCGACGCGTGGCCTCAATACGACCGATGCCGGCCAGCGCTTCTACGAGCACGCGAGAGTCGCCATCGAGGAGGCGGACGAGGCCGAGCACGCCGCCAGACAGTCTTCGGAGAGCGTGTCCGGGCGGCTGCGCGTTTCGGCGGCCCCCACCTTTGCGCGCCTGCACGTCATGCCGGTGCTCAAGCGCTTTCTCGACCAGCATCCGCAGCTCGAGATCGACATCGTGCTGGACGACCGCAACATCGATTTGCTCGAAGAGGGCATGGACGTGTCGCTGCGCATGGGCAGCCTCGACGACTCCGCCATGACCGCGCGGCGCATCAGCCGCAGCCCGAGGCTCGTGGTGGGCACGCCCGCGTATTTCGAGGAGGCCGGCGTGCCCGCCACGCCGGCCGACCTGAGCCGCCATCAGGCGATCGTGTATTCGCAGCGCGGCGGCGGCGAGTCCTGGTCGTTCAGCCGCAACGGCAAGGAAACGGCCGTGGTGGTGTCGGGCCGCGTGCGCGTGAGCGCCGCCGAAGGCATCCGTACGGCCGTGCTCGGCCACATGGGGTTGGCCGTTGTGTCGCAATGGATGTTCGCGCCCGAGCTCGCCGATGGCAGTGTGCGCGCCGTGCTCACCGACTGGCAATTGCCGCCGCTGGACCTGTGGGCCGTGTTCCCGGCGGGCCGGCTCGTGACCTCCAGGGCGCGGGCGTTTGTGGCCTTTGTCGAAAGCGTGCTGGCCGAAAGCAGTCGCTAACGCTTCGCGTTGCGGGGCCGCGCGCCCCCACAACGCGGCAACCGTTGCGGCCCGCTTCAGCCACTTCAGGCTACAGCGGTTGAGCCGGATAGACGCGCACTTTCCCCGCGCCGCCCACATACAGCTCGTCGGCGCCTGGGAGAAGCACCGCGACCTCGGGATCGGGATCGATTCTGCGCGTTTGCTGCGGCGTGCGCGTGGGGTCTTCGACAACCCGCACGTCGCTGGCGTACCCGGGATCGGGATTGCCAAGACGGGCGGCTCGATAGTCATGCAGGCCGTCACAGTTGAACGCGTAGCCGTCTTTGCGCGCGACGAGACGTGAGGTTCCGAGGTACCGTCTGTTGGCGCGGTCCCATTTTTCGATTTCGGCGCCGCAAGAAGGAATCAGATGAACGTCGGCCTGCGGCCGCGGCGTCGCGCCCGCAAGGCGGCCCGCGATATAGTCGAGGCAGATCTCCACGCCGATCTTGACGGCCTTGGTGTCCTTGACGATATTGAAGACGCCGCAGCCGTCGTAGCTGATGCGCTGGTTCTCGTCGCGCGGTCCAGGCGCAACCGGATCGAGGTGCTCGATCCGCTCGAGCGCGATACCGTTATTGCCGGCGAGCTCGGTGGATTCGATAAAGTCGATATCGGACTTATGTTCCTTGAGCACCGAAAATGCGGTATCCGGGCCGGCATCTGCGCCACCTTTCTGGATCAATGCATAGTTGTAGCCTTCCAGTGGCTGCCTCGCGCCGAACAACCATGCAAGCAGCCCCGGTTGTTCGCCGCGCGAGAAGCCGACGATGGTGCCGAATACGAACAGCCAGTCCTGCCACTTTGCGTCCTTAACCGCGGTTTGCAGCGCCTGGACGACGCGTTGCACGTCGTCCATTTCATAGGCGCCGGTTTTGCCGCGCAGCAGAAACTCTGGCCACATCATGACCTTGAGGACGTCGCCGTTCGGGTTCGCGCGCGGCAAAGCGGCCGTCATGGCCGCCTTGATCAGCTCGACCCGGCGCGCGATGTCGGCTTGCGCATCCGCGAGTCCCGGATACTCCTTGCCGCCGCGTACGGGCTTGGGTCCGGTATTGAGGCAGTGTGCAATCAGTTGTACCTTGGTGTACGGCATGGCGCTCTCCTTTCGACGACGGGTGTGAGGGTCTGCATCGGGTCCGATGCCAGCGCGACGCGAATGCCGCGGCTCGCTTGTGCGGTCTCGCGTCACATCGCATTGACGTTTCGACGATGAAGTTGTGAAAGGGCGAAGCTGAATAAGCGGTGAAAGTGCGCGCTTGGCAGAATGCTCAGTCGAACGCCTTGCGCAGTTGCTTGCGCAGCAGTTCCACGCGCTTTCGCGCGAGCGCTTCATTGATGCCCAGTAACGCAGCGATCGTTGCGTAGGAGTGCTCGTCTTCGAATTTCAGCGTGAAGAGCGTTTGCTGACCCGGCGCGAGCGCAATGAGCGCTTGCTCGATGCGCGCGAGCTGCCGCTTGATTGCGAGTTGCGCTTCAGCCGATGGGGCAGGGTCGGGCGCGTTGAAACCTTCATCGATTTCGACGTCTCGCTGCAGGATGTGGCATTCCCTTGCACGCCGCCGCGCATGGTCCAGGAAGGCGTGGTCGAGCGCGACATAGAGCAGGGCAGGGAGATTTTTCACGCGCTCTGGAGAATTGCGCATGTAGAGATGCACTTTGAGTGCGGCTTCCGAGAGCAGGTCCTCGGCCCCGTGAAGGTCGCCTTTGCAGAGAAAGCGGGCGCGGCTGCGCAGTTTGCCTTGCCATGCCCGCCAGGCGCGATCGAGCGGGTCGGCGCGTGGCGAGACTGCCTGGGCGGGCGGGCTGGTGATTTCCATTGCACTACCGCCTGCGATGAGCGTTCTTCGACGCGGCGCGTATCAGGCGGGTGGCGCAAAAGCAGAAGACGAAGAACCAGGCCATCGCATACAGATAGACCCAAAGCATCATGTCGGTCGTGCCGCTGGCGTTGATCACGGTGTTGCACCGGCTCACGAGTTCCGACACCCCGATGACGGATGCCACCGACGACGCCATCACGATAATCACGAAGTAGCTGCTCCAGACCGGAAGAAATCGCGCCAATGCCTGGCGCTGTTCGCCGGGGTGGCGTGAGAGGGCGTCCGTGAGGCAATCGGAGGTGAAGCCGGCAACCGCGAGTGACAGCGCCAGCGCGGCCTTCAGCCACGACGGAAAGGCAACGGACGGCAGGTCGAACGGCATCGTCAGCTTGCCTGGCAGCATGAACACCAGATAGAACTGGAACACGAAGGTTGGGGTATTGCGCATCAGTTCGGTGACGACCGTGGTCGCCCGCGCCAGCGCGACCTGCTGCGATGTTCTGGAAAGCGCGAGCAGATAGCCCACCAGCGTGCCGATCGTTTGTGCTGTGAGCGAGATGGCGATGTTCCAGGCAAAGCCACCCAATAGCCACGGCGTCCATGCCGCGAGCGTCCGAAGGGTTTCAGCGAGGGACATCGCACCATCTCCTGTGTGCCCATTGCAACAGGCGCAATACACAAAAGGTTTCCAGTACGAAGAAGGCCATGAGCATGTTCATCATCGTGCCCACGTTGCCGTGCTCGGCGATGATCGACGTCGAGGCGGACAGTAGCTCGGGCACGGCGATGGTGCTGGCGATCATCGTCGCCTTGGTGACATTGACGAGTGCCGCGGTGACGGCCGACGACGATTCGGCAATCAGCTCGCGCGGCCCCGGTGCGCCGCTGATGGAGCCGGCATGTTTCGCGCAGGCATTGACCCATGCCTCGTCGAACGTATGCATCAATCCAGCGCCCGTGTAGAAGCAGAGCACGCCGGTCACCACCCAGAATCCGCTGAAATGCACGCTCCAGCGCGCGGCTGCGAAACTGCCGAGGCCGAAGAACACCACGTAGATCTGCAGCAGCGGCGGCGTCATGCGCGCGAGCGCCGCAATGCCGCGCATCGCCGCCGGCAGCACGCGGCCGCTAAGGTGTGCGAGATGGACCATCACGAGCGCGACGGCGACGCTGCCGCAGATACAGCACGCGGTGAGTGAAAGCGTCAATGCAATGCCATACAAGAAGGCGCGGCGTTCGTAGTCGTCGTAGAAGCAGGTCAGGTTGACGCCGGTTTTTTCGTTGAGCCACAGGCCCCAGCGGCGCAGGCCGGTCACGTCGGTGGAGGTGACGAAGATGGGGTTGCGGCAGGCGACGGGCCATTGCCCATCCGCAAGCCGCTCGCACAGATAATGGCCATTGGCCCGCCTGATGGTCCATAGCGCATGCATGCGCGCGAGAAACGTCGAGGGCGGCAAACCCCATTTGTGCTCGAGCGCGATTAGCGTGCCGTCACGGTGCCATTGCGCGACGGTATCGCCAATAAAGCGCTCGAAGGCGCTGCCCCGCGCGTTGCGGGCGATGGCGATCGCCCACGGCGTCACGAGCTCGGGCGGCGGCCCGATCCGGTAGCCATGCCACTCGCTGCTGAGCAGATCGCCGGCAATGGCGGTGTTGTCGAACAGCCAGCCCGCGCAACGCCTGTCACGGACGGCCAGTTTCGCGTCGCGGCTGGTCGGGTAGGTCTGCAACTGGAGCAGATAGCGCTCGACCATCGTGCGATTGAAATAGCTGCCTTGCGTGGCGCACAGGGTTTGCCCGCGCAGATCCGACCAGCGCTTGATCAGACTGTCGGGCCGCGTCATGAGCGTGACGCCGGAGGAGTAATAGTCCGGTTCGACTAGCGTGGCGATTTCGCGGCGCTCGGCGGTATCGCCCAGGGTCGCAATGGTGACGTCGGCGCGGCCATCGTCGAGCACCTGCAGGCGGTTCGTCGTGTTGACGCCGATGGTGCGCAGCCGCACGCCAAGCCGCCGCGCGAGGTCCCCGGCCAGATCGGTTTCGAATCCTTCTTGTTGCGCATTGGCCGTCAACATCCCGAACGGCGGGTAATCCGTCTTCACGCCGACGACGAGCACGCCGCGCTGCCGGATCGAGTCCAGGCGTTCGGCCGCGTGCGACTCGATGCCGGAGGCGAACAGCATGACGCCGAGCACGACGGGCCATATCCGCCGCAGGCCCCTGGCGCGTGATGGGCTGCGCATCATGCCATCTCTGCGCAGGCGCGTATGCCGTAGCCGAGCGAGGGCGTGACCGATTTCGCCAGCGTGCGGTCGAGCGTTTGCAGCCGCGCCGAGCGCATCAGCCACCACTCCGGAAAGACGCTTTCCGCCTCGCAATCGCGCAGCAGAAAACCGGCTGCCCGCAATTCATCGGCGAGTCGGCGCGCGGTATACAGGTGATAGAAAAAGCTCAGCCGTTCGCCGTGCACGTATCGAACGAAGCCGATATTGCCCGCTTCGTGCAGCGGCGGCGACGCGTGCCCACGCCAGCGTGCGCAGGCGTGGCGGCACAGATCGAGCGGACGCCTGCGATAAATCGACGGCACGGAAAGAATCAGCCTGCCGCCGGGCCGCATCCGTTCGCGCAATCTGCATAAGGTGTCGATGCGAGTGCGGCGGTCGCCCAGATGGGACAGCACGCCGAACAACATGAGCACGAGGTCATACTGCTCGTCGTGCGGCAGGTCGTCGATCGTGCCGCTGACGAGGGTGACGCGATCCCGGTGCGGACTGCCATTCAGGCTGCGTGCAAGCTCCTGCAGAGACGGCGCGGAAATGTCGAAGCCGGTCAGCCGCGCGCGGGTGCGCTCGAGCAACGCGCGAGCATAGCGGCCGTCGCCGCAGCCGAAATCGAGAATGTGCGCTGCCTCGCGCGCGCCGTGACGCAACAGGTAATCGAGCGTGGCCGCATTGGGCACCGGGTAGCGCTCGCGATAGCCGTGGCTTCGATAGTACTTGTCATAGGTCTCACGCATTTGCCGTGCGATATCGTGATTCACGCTCTTGCTCCTGACGGGTGGCCCGCTGACGACGACCCGGGCCTGACGGTCGAAACCGGTGCTAGGTCCGTATTGCCTCGCGTAAGGCCTTGATCCAGTGGCGCGTGTGATCTTCGTCGGGCACCATGTTGGATTCGATCAGCCGTGCGAGGGCCATCGTCCTCGCACCTGGCGGCACGCCGGCGCCGCGCTGGCGTCGCAGCCGCCAGACGAGGACGCGCGCCACGCTCAGCAAGGCGAACTTCTTCAGCCCTTCGAATTCGGTGACGATGTGCAGTGCGCTGAAGATGAACGAGAGCGCCAGCAGCGGTGCGAGATAGGCATCGACCACACTCGCGAGGCCGCTCGGGAAATGGGCATAGATCCACGGCGTGCCGTTGCGGTAAAAGCCGGCGACCGTATCGGCCACGGGGCCGGCGTTGCCCGCGTAACGCGGGAACTCCCCGCTGCGATTCACATAGCTGCCGCCGCGATGCACTTCCTGCATGGCTTCGAGCAGTGCATATTGCGTCGCGGCCGACATGTCTTGTTTCGCCACGACCGAAATCGTCGCGGCCAGCATCGACACGTCGTGGTCCGGTATATGACGCGCGAGGTCCAGCACCCCCGCCGGAAGCGTGACGACCTTGAGATAGCCAAGCTTCTTCGCGATGGCCTCCAGCTCGGCCGGCTGCACCAGCTCGAGATTCGCATCCTCCGCGAGGTCGGCAATCATCTGGCTGTCCGCGCCGAGTATGAACAGGCCGGCTTCGTAATCGCCGCGCTTCAGGCGCGCAATGGCCTCGCTCAGCGGGAAGAAGTCGATGCGTGTGTTCGTCGCGTCGATCCCGTACAGGGCAAGGATCGATTTCATGGTGCGGCTTGTCAGGCTGCGCTGCGGCGGCAGCACGATGGACAGGCCCCGCAGATCGGTGAAGGAGCGGATGGCCTGGCCGTGCTCCGCGTTGCGATTCACGAAGAAGAAAATCGGCTGCAACTGAATGTCGCCGAGCGAAACCAGGCTCGCGTCCGACGCCTTGTTCAGGTCTTCCGATACGAAGCCGACGTCCAGGTGCTCGCTCGGGTCGGCGACCTTTTGATAGATCTCGTCGGTGTTCTGAAACGGCACGATATCGACGCGAAAACCCCGCGCTTCGACGATGCGCCGATACTGCAGCGCCGTGTCGTAGAAACTGCCGCCGATCGGGCCAGCCGCGATGCGGATCAGCCGGTCCGGCAACACATGAACCGTTGCATAGACCACCGCGCCCAGCACGAGCACGGCCAGCGCACATCGCAGCCGAAATTTTGGGTTTGCATAGCGGTTCATGGAAGGCGTTCCCGGAGTTCGCATACGTGGCCGTGACACATCGACATGCGGCTCATCGTAGGGCGCACAAGCCAGGGAATCCTGACCATCTCTGATAGCCCATGGCGCGTCCGGGCCAGTCAGAAACAGTCAGTTGCGCGCCATCGCCATTGGCTAAGATTCGATGTGAATCGAGGAACAACCCCGGCCGCGCGCGGCCGGCTAACCGGGAGCGAAAATGGCCGGGTCAACGAGTCTCGAAGACATCGTGCGTGCAATCGCCGGATCGATCATGCACGCGCAACATCTGGTGGAGAAGGCGCAGATCGCGAACTTCTCGTCCTTCTTCACGGAGGACAAGGAGCCCACCAGCATCGACATCAAGCTGCCGGCGACGCATAGCGCCGCGCAAGCGGACGACATGATGGTTTACCGTCTGCCGTTGATGTCGCTGGTTCCGCATAGTTCGCTCGTGATTGGCGAAGCGGAAATCGACCTCGATCTGGAGCTGGGCTCATTCGAGGAGGTCGAGCGCACTGCCGCGAACGAGACCATGATTGCCGAATCCGGCAAGGCCGCGCCCGCGGAGCGCAAAGCCACGCTGATGGTGAGTCCCGCCAACGCCTCCAAGAACCAGAGCGGCAGCGTGGCGCATATCAAGCTGAAGCTGCAGGCGTCGGAAAAAACGGAAGGTCTCGCGCGTCTGCTCGACGACGTCATCAAGTGTCAGGGACCGACGGAGTTCGTGGCGCGGCAGGGCACCCCGGCGCCGGTCGAAGCGCCGGCCCCAGGAGCACCCGCAAGCGATCGGGGGGCAACGTGAGTACGGAACGCTTCCATCTGACCGACATGCGCTTTATCAAGCGCATCGTCGTCGGCAATGACAACCCCAAGAATCTGCGCACCGAGGCCGAAGTTCAGGAGGCGATGGAACTCGTCAACCGCTGCCTGAACAGCACACCGCGCGGCTATATCCTGAATGTCGAAAAGAGCTTCGGGCTCTACAACATCGGCGAACATCAGGTGGTCCTGCAATACGCGGTCTATCACGTTGGATTTGCGCGCAAACCCCTGTTCCTGGATGAGCGATGAGGGAGCAAGTCCTGAAGTTCGATCAGCTGTGCGAGGTACTTGCCGATGCCGTGGCAGGCGCCAACGCCCAGCTTGTGTCGCAATCGAACCAGAACCCGCACGGCCACGGTGACGCGACGGTGTTCATCCATCGCCCGAACGGAGCCGCTGTGGCGACTCGGCACGACATTACGTATGAGGCCCTTTACGGCCGCTTTGTCTACGGCGTGCGAGAACTCTCTTTCAGCGTGCTGTGCTGTGTTGCCTTGCGGGTGATCGGCGGGCAGCGGCAAGTCGTCTTGCAACTGCGCGCACCGGCGTGGTGGCGACGCTTGTTCCGGAAAGTGGAGTGCCGCGAGCTGAAAATAGGCGTGGGCCCGAAGCGTGTGACAGTGCAACTGGATCCCGCATCGGATGGGCACATGCCAAAGCGAGGCTTGCCTTGCGTCCTGACTCTCTCAGCGGAAAATTGCGCGGCGCTCGCGATCGAGCTTCACCGCTCAACAGAAACCGTCACGTTTCCCGACGATACCCAACCTAACATGAACTAGCGCCTTTGGCGCTGCGGCATCGGCGAAACATCAGTGCGGTGCTGCGACTAACCGGTCCCATTTAATCAGGAGTGCAATATGTCTGAATTGATCGATATGGCATCACAGTTCAAGGGATTGCCGATGAGCGACCTGATCGGAAGCCCGCTGACGGCGGCTTGCGACGCACAGGTCAAGCTCGCCAACGCGACCGCCGATTTCATCAAGTATGTCGGCTTCCTGCCGCCCGCCGAAGGCGACAAGAACGGCGTTGGCGCGACACGCCTGGCCCACTTCGCGTTCACGCGGCCGACCCAGGATCCGGCCGACATCACGAAATCCATCGACGAGCACGTCACGCTGGACGTTCCGCTGCTCGCCATCGTCAAGATTCCCGCGCTGGCGATCACCAAGGTGGACATCACATTCGATATGGAGGTGAAGTCGTCGTTCATGTCGAAGGATTCGACCGACGCGTCGGCGAAGATGGCCGCCGATGTGAAGTTCGGATGGGGACCCATCAGTGCGCAGGTTCACCTCGAGGGATCGGTGGCCACGCACAAGGAAAACACCCGCAGTTCGGACAATTCGGCGAAATACCACGTCCAGGTGCTGGCCGAGGATTCGGGCATGCCCGAAGGGCTGTCGCGCGTCATGGACATCCTGCATAGCGCGATTCAACCGCGCACGACCGGCCAGACGGCGGCGTTGGCCGGCGGCAACGACAAGGGCGGCCAGGCCTGAGCGCGTCGTCTTTCAGCTTCGCGGCCGAGCGCGTCCTCCCGCCGCTCTCGGCCCCGTCATTGTGGAGCACAAGATCATGAGCATCCTGACGCAAGAGCATTTGACGCAACTTTTCGCCGGCGACGACGCCGACGAGCGCGCGGCGCGCTGGCTGGAGCCGCTGAGCAATGCAACCGACGAGTGGCAGATCGATTCGCCGCAGCGCCTTGCGGCGTTTCTCGCCCAGGTTCTGCACGAGTCCAATCACTGCCGCAACCTTTCGGAGAATCTCCACTACTCGGCGCCGCGGCTGCGCCAGGTATGGCCCGCCCGTTTCCCGACCGACGAGGCAGCCCAAGCGTGCGCGGGCAATCCGGAGAGGCTCGCGAACAAGGTCTACGCGGGGCGTCTTGGCAACGGCGACGAAGCGAGCGGCGACGGCTGGAGCTATCGCGGCCGCGGCCTGATTCAACTGACTGGCCGCAGCAACTACGAACGCTGCGGGGAAGGACTGCAAGTGGACCTTCTGGGCAACCCGGAACTGCTCGAATCGCCCGATGGCGCCGCGCGCTCCGCCGCATGGTTTTGGTCGCAAGCGAAGCTCAACGAGCTTGCCGATGCGGAAACGGGCGAGGACGCCGACCAGGCCTTTGTGCAGATCACGAAGCGAATCAACGGCGGCACGGTTGGGCAGGAGGCGCGCGTTGCGTTGTGGCGCAAGGCGAAGGACGTCCTGGGCGTCGATTAGGGCGCGGGCTGGCCGCGCACGCGGTGGCGCGATCGGCGTGCAGCGGATGGGTTGACCTGACGTGAACCCATCCGCTGCGAATCGGCTGGACGAAATCCTTTCAGAAAGCATTCGATATTCGCGTGAGCGAGGAGGCAAATGCTTTTAAAGCGGCTTTTATGTAACCGGATAGATTTTAATGGTCGATAACCAGCGAGTCGTCGAAGCTGAAGCCGCGCACCCGGACGGTGTTCAGCGGCAAAGGCGTATCGAGGTGCTGCATGGTCTTTTTGCGCAAACGCGTGACTAGTGTGTCGAGCCGGTTCTGGTCGTAGCTCAGATAATGCTCGCCGAATTCATCGATGATGCGCCTTCGCGAGACGACTTCGCCCTTGTCCACGAGCGCGAACAGTTTGACGAGGGCGAACTCCAGCGTGGTCAGCTTGGTGTGCTTACGATTTGGAGCGATGAGGTGATGCTGATGCAGCGACAGGCGCCAGGCGGGAAGCTCGCAGCGCGAGAACGAGGCGAGCGAGGATTGATCGAGCAATCCTGGTTGAATCTGGAAGATGGTGATTGACTTGCGGGTCTTTTCGCTCTCGGTGAGCGGCGCCTGATGCATATCGGATAAATTCCCCCACGTTATCTGATAGCCGGCGTTGCTAAAAAGATTGCTAATTTCGTGCTTATTCTGCAAGTCAACTTCGAGAAGAAGCAGCCCCATGGTCGTTGCTCCAACGATGTTGTTATACGCTCATGTTGGAATAGCGAAGTCGGTTTCATATGACCATTCATGACATTACCAGTTTTGTTACCGGATATTTGGTGGGGGATTTTGATGCTGTGTGCATCGGTAATTGGGGTTTAAATTCAAATTGCATTGGTGGGGGCTGGGAGATTTATGCCTTGCGGCGGGTGATGGGTTTGGGGGGCTTGTTGTGGATGGCGGGGAGTCGATTGTGGGTAGTGGCACGATTCGGGGGGATACGTGTCTCGCTAGCGAGTGGTGTTGGCCTTTCCTTGCTTTCATGTAGGTATATTGGTGTTGCCCCTTTGTGGGTGTCCAAAGAGGCTTGACCACTACACACCTACTTTTCTTTGCAGCGGCAAAGAAAAGTAGGCAAAAGAAAGCCGCTCAAACCGCCAGTGTGACGCAGTACACCACTTGCCTTATAGCGGAGCGGCTCCGGGGCGTCTGTCATCACTCGCCGTCACCCGGAGTGACTAAGGACTCATCCATCCGGCGGCGCTCCGCGCGCCGTGGGGCATAACCAAAACCAGTTGGATGCACGCGTATTTGTAGGACTCCAGTTTATACGCCCGGCAGCACTCCCGCGCATTCGCCAGGCAGCACGCCCGGTTTTCCTTGCAGCCCCTTCCGCCCGCGCGTAGCGCGCGGCGGGAAGGATGAGCCCC
>NZ_SMRP01000009.1:63534-108836 GCF_004353915.1 Paraburkholderia silviterrae
GCCCCATAATTCACGAAAAAACAATACATGGTGCAGAACCACTTATCCATGATCCATAAAACGATCTCTCACCAGAATCAACGATGAAAAGAAAGTTCGAAACACCGTACCACATCACAGATCCAACAGAATCACTTATAACTTTATAACTGTTCGAACATCCAATCGATAATCACAACATTGTTTTTTTTAAAATTGCGCCCCTTCAGACAACTCTGTCCCAGTAAAAAAATCCCACCACGACACCAGCGGCTCAGGCCGGCAATGCGAGCCTTTGCAGCACCGGAATCATTTCCGAAGGATCAGGACGCTGCGTATAATCCGGATTGACTTCCGAATACACAACGACGCCATCCATACCTACAACATATCGCGCCGGCATCGGCAGCGTCCAGCTCTGGTCACCATTGAACATCGGCAGATCGTTCTTCCGCGCCCTATACACATCGATCAGATAATCCGGCAACACAAACCGCAACCCGAACGCGGCAGCGGTGTCATTGTGCGGATCATTGAGCACAGGAAAACTCAACCCATTCACGCGCTCCGACTTGCGGCTATTGACGGCCGACTGCGGTGAAATCGCCACCAGGCTGGCGCCATACCGCTGCAGATCGGGCAGCGCTTCGTTGAGCGCCTGCAACTCCATATTGCAATAGGGACACCAGACACCACGATAGAACGTCACGACGAGCGGGCCCTTATCGAGCAGTTCGACCGACGAGACTTCATTGCCATGCTGGTCTTTCAGCCGGAAGGTTGGGGCGCGCTCGCCCGCTTTCACGGCGCGGCCAGCCTGACCACTCGCAATCAGTTCGGCCGTTGCGCGCTCCATGATCGGATGAATGTCCGGCGATGCGAACCAGGGCCCCTTGCCGGCCTTGAAGTCCGCCTTGAATGCGTCGAGCTTGTCCTGAAGCGACATGATGGCCTCCGATAAAAGTTGAAAGTGAGACGATCGATGCAACTCGTCATGGCTTCATGATCGGCGCCAGGCACAACCGCCAGTAGACGGCCCGCATGCATAAGTGCCATTCCAGCACGGCATGCCTCGCGCGGATTCCCGCGCGGCATAGCAGATATTGCCTCGCGGCGGCTTCTGCGCGCGGGCGTCGCCTGCGATCCTCAACGCACACATCAACCGTTGAGGAGAAACTCATGGGAAAGCTGGATAGAAAAACGGCTGTCGTCACCGGCGGCACGAGCGGCATCGGCCTTGCAACGGCAAAGCGCTTTGCCGAGGAAGGCGCGCACGTGTACATCGTCGGCCGGCGCGAGACCGAGCTCGAGCGCGCCGCCGCGGAAATCGGCCACAACGTGGTTCCGTTTCGCGGCGACGTGACAAATCTCGAAGACCTCGATCGTCTGTTTGCGCGCGTGCGCGCCGAGCGCACGCAGCTCGACGTGCTGTTCGCCAACGCCGGTTTCATCGAGCAGCGCACGATCGACGAGATGTCGCCCGAGCATTACGACGCGACGTTCAACGTGAACATGCGCGGGCTGATTTTTACGGTGCAAAAGGCGTTGCCGTTGATGCGCGAGGGCGCAAGCATCGTTCTCACCAGCTCGGTTTCCGGTGTGAAGGGACTGCAGGCACATGGCGCCTATAGCGCGGCCAAGGCGGCCGTGCGCTCGCTCGCGCGCACGTGGACGACGGAGCTCAAGGGACGCGGGATTCGCGTGAACGCGGTGAGCCCGGGCGCGATCGACACGCCCATCATCGAGAGCCAGGTCTCGACGCCCGCGCAGGCCGATGCGCTGCGCGCGAAGTTCGCCGAAGCCACGCCGCTCGGACGCATCGGCCGGCCCGAGGAAGTGGCGGCCGCCGTGCTCTTTCTCGCGAGCGACGAGAGCAGCTATGTGGCGGGTATCGATCTCTTCGTCGATGGCGGTCTGGCGCAGGTTTGAGTGATGACGGCGACGCGTATGCCCGGCCGCGATGAAGCGCGGCCGGGCATACGCAATTAGTGAGGATGACTTTGTGAACGAATGGGCCCTGCACGCCACACTGCGCGCAGGGCCTGCTTTGACCTCGTCAGCGGATCAAATCGACGCCTTGCCAATGGATGCACCGCCGTCGACAAAGAGCGTCTGCCCGGTGATGAACCCGGCGTCTTCGGAAAGCAGGAAGGCGATGGCGGCGGCGATCTCGTCCGGCGTGCCGAAGCGCTGCATCGGCACCCCCGAGAGGTAGCGCTTTTCGCCGGCGCTTCCCGGCGGATTGTTGGCGCGAAACAGCTCGGTCTCCGTCGGCCCCGGCGCGACGGCATTCACCGTGATGCCGGTCGGCGCGAGTTCGAGCGCCCATGAGCGCGCGAAGCTCACGAGCGCGGCCTTCGCAGCGGCATAGGCGGTTCGTTCGACCGCACCGAGCACGGTGAGGCTTGCGATGTTCACGACCCGCCCCCAGCCGCGCGAGCGCATGCCCGGCAGGATGGCCTGCATGGCCAGAAGCGCGGGATGGAGATTGACGGCAAGCACGCTGTCGAGATCGTCGAGTTGCACTTCGCCAATCGCCTGCGGACGCACGAGGCCAACATTGTTGACGAGGCCGTCGAAAGCGTAGCGGCTGGACAGCTCACGGAGCGCCTGCTCGGTGGCCGTGCGGTCGGCCAGGTCAACGCTCTCGAAGTCGCCAGGAAAATCCTCGCGATGGCGGGCGAGGCCCACGACGCGATGCCCGGCCGCCGCGAGCCGGTGCGAAAGCGCAAGTCCGATGCCTTTGGTCGCGCCCGTCACGAGAAAGGTTCGCGCGTTCATGCCAGCGCTCCCGATGCGCGCCCGGCTGCCTGGCGTGCTGCGGACGAGGTCGAAGCCGTACTTGAAGCCGTACTTGAAGCCGTGCTCGCAGCGAACGGATAGTCGATATACCCGCGCGCGTCGCCGCCATAAAACGTCGTCCGGTCGTAGCGATTGAGCGGCATGCCCGTGCGCAGGCGCTCTGGCAGGTCGGGATTGGCGATGAACATCCGGCCGAACGCGACGAGGTCGGCGTGGCCGTCGATCACGATCTGCTCGGCGCTTTCGCGCGTAAAGCCGCCAGCCGCGACGAGCGTGCCCTTGAAGAAGCGGCGGATGTCCTTCGACGAGACGTCCGACTCGGCGGCCTCGCGCTCCTCGATCCCGCGGATGCGCGGCTCGATCACGTGCACATAGGCCAGCGCGTAGCGGTTCAGGCGCGTTGCGACGTAGCCGAAGGTGGCGTGCGGATCGCTGTCCGACATGGTGCCGTAGGTGCCGCTCGGCGAAAGACGCACGGCGACGCCGCCCGGGCCCCAGACGCCAACGACCGCGTCGAGCGTGTCGAACAGAAACCGCGCGCGGTTTTCGAGCGAGCCGCCATAGGCATCCGTGCGATGGTTCGAGCCATCGAGCAGGAATTGCTCGAACAGATAGCCGTTGGCGGCATGCAGCTCGATGCCGTCGAAGCCTGCCTCCTTCGCGAGCATTGCGCTGTGGCGGAACTGCTCGACGATGGCCGGGATTTCATCGGTTGCCAGCTCGCGCGGCACGGGCAGTTCGGCTTCGGCGATCTGGCCTTGCGCGTCGCGAATCGCGGCGTGCTCGAGCGAGCGTAGCGCGGAAGGGGCAACCGGCGTGAGGCCGCCCGTGTTGGCCGAGTGCGCCTGGCGGCCCGCGTGCCAGAGCTGCACGAAGATCGCGCTGCCTTTTGCGTGAACGGCGTCCACCACGCGCTTCCAGCCGGCTACCTGCTCGCGCGTCCACATGCCCGGCGCATCCACATAAGCGATGCCGAGCGGCGTGACGGCCGTGGCGTCCGTAATCAGCAGACCGCCTTCAGACGCCCGCTGGGCGTAGTACTCGATCATCAGGTCGCCGGGAACATTGCCGGGCTCGGTTCTCATGCGCGTGAGCGGCGCGAGCACGACACGATGCTTGAGGGCAAGCGAACCGACCTGCGTTTGGCTGAACAGCTTCATTTGGTGCTCCTTCCTGCGGGGTTTGCGGTGAGGCCATGTTCGCGGCAAAAGCGTTGCGCAAGAAGACCGGTGGCGGCGATAGCAGTCATTCCTCCACGGCATGGCGCGGCCGGCAGCGCGGCCATGCCCGCCAGGAATCGCTGATATGCGTGGCGCCGGCCTACCGCAGCGGCGGCTCTTGCGTCAAATTTCATCCACACCGCAGCGTCGCCGAACGCATGCCAGGCGATGCCGCAGCGGTCAACGTCGCATCGTCACATCGTCGTAGCGTCGACCAGACACCTTCACGAACCGGAGAATCAGCATGAGCACATTCAACGTCCCCACCCGCGAATCCGTCTCGCCCGCCAACCAGGCCATCTTCGACAAGCTCAAGGCCGGCCTTGGCGTCGTGCCGAACCTGTATGCAACTTTGGCGTATTCCGAACATGCGCTCGGCAGCTATCTGGCCTTCCAGAATGCGAAGAGCAGCATCACGGGCAAGGCGCGCGAGGTCGTCAATCTGGTCGTGAGCGAGGTGAACGATTGCGAGTATTGCCTCGCCGCGCATACGATGATCGGCAAGAAGACCGGCTTCTCTGACGAGCAAATCCTTGAAATCCGCAGCGGCCGCGCGAGCTTCGACCCGAAGCTGGACGCGCTCGCGAGCCTCGTGAAGGACATCGCCGTGCGCCGGGGTCACGCCGATCAGGCGCGCGTCGATGCGTTCCTGGCCGCGGGGTGGACGAATGAAAACCTCGTGGACGTGATCGTCGCGGTCGGCGACAAGGTCGTGACCAACTATCTCCATGGCGTGACCCGCGTGCCGGTCGATTTCCCCGCCGCGCCGAAGCTGCCGGCATAAGGCAGCTGGCACCTATGGCGCACCACGTGTCTGTGGCGCCTGCTGAAGTGCTGTTTGCCGTGCGGCGCGATACGCGTGCCGCACGGCATGCGCTTTGGCGTTTCTCATCCTGCACGCCAGCCCGCCCAGCCCCGCCAGGCGCGGCGCCACGCGATTGTTCGCGTTTCGCGAATGGCGCATTCGGCCCTTAGCCCATACCCGTCGCGCTGCGCTTGCCTCTATCTTTCCCCCACCGGTGGCCGATGGAGCCGTCTGGAGCTTTGCATGGGACGGGACTAAGCGCTAAAGCGCCAAGTCCCATCGACAGGAGACACAGATGAAATCGCAAGATTGGGATGTGGCCTACGAATGGAAGGCCGTTGTGCTGCTGGCCCTGGGTTTCGGGCTGGTCGGACTCGACCGGTGGCTGATCGCGCCGCTGTTCCCGTCCATCATGAAAGACCTGAATCTGAGCGCCCAGGATGTGGGTAACTGCATCGGCATCCTCGGCCTTTCATGGGGAA
The DNA here is from genome assembly GCF_004353915.1 of Paraburkholderia silviterrae. Taxonomy (GTDB): domain Bacteria; phylum Pseudomonadota; class Gammaproteobacteria; order Burkholderiales; family Burkholderiaceae; genus Paraburkholderia; species Paraburkholderia silviterrae. The sequence continues at coordinate 68,823 of NZ_SMRP01000009.1, forward strand.
TCTTCGCGGCGCTCATGGGCGGCATTTCCGACAAAGTGGGGCGCCGCAAGGTGCTGATTCCGGCCATCATCGTGTTTTCGCTGCTGTCCGGCTTTTCCGGGCTCGCGGGCGGCTTCATGAGCCTGCTGGCCGTGCGCGCGCTGATGGGCGTGGCCGAGGGCTCGTTCTGCCCGACCAGCTTCGCCGCCACCGCCGACGCCTCGCATCCCAAGCGCCGCGGCTTCAACCTCGGGCTGCAGCAAAGCGGCTTCGCGCTCTTCGGGCTTGCGCTTGCGCCGATCATCGCCACGCAGTTGCTCAGTTTCGTGTCGTGGCGCTGGGTCTTCGCGCTCGTGTCGGTTCCGGGGCTGATCCTGGGCCTGTTGATGTTCCGCGTGATTCGCGAGCCAGGATCGCAGCAGGCGCCGCAAGCCGAACTCGTGACGGCTCACGCCAGCCCACACGCACCGGGCGAGCGCGGCAACTGGCGCGCCGTGTTCAAGAACCGGAATATCCCCATTGCGATGGTCGCGCTCTTTTGCGCCATGACCGGTGTGTTCGTGCTGGGCGCCATGCTGCCGCTGTACCTCACCAACTACCTCTCGCTCGATACGCAGCATATGGGCGTGGTGGTCTCCGCTATCGGCTTCGGCGGCTTCGTCGGCCAGTTCGGGCTGCCGGGACTCTCCGATCTGCTGGGCCGGCGCGTGGCGAGCGTCGTCGGCTTCGCGGGCACCGCGGTGATGCTGTACCTCTTCCGTGGAATCGGCGCGCAGCCGCTCGAATTGTTCGTAGTGCTGTTCGTTGCCTCCTTCTTCACGCTCGGCCTCGTTTCGCTGCTCTCGGGACCGGTCGCGACGGAAGCCGCGCCGCTGGGCATGGTGTCCACTGCGATCGGCATCGTCGTGGGCGCGGGCGAGATCTTCGGCGGCGGCGTGGCGCCCGCGCTCGCAGGTTTCGTCGCCACTCGCTTCGGCATTCAGAACATCCTTTGGCTGCCGATCTGCGCGGTCGTGCTCGGCATCGGCGTGAGCCTGCTGCTCACGGAGACCGCGCCCGCGAAGCTGCGCCGCCGGGGCGGCGAGGCAGCCGCTTTCGCCGCGGCCGAGCAGCCGGAGTAAGCCGCCAGCGCTTGCTCCGCGCGCCACCGTGCTCGCCCGCCAGCGTATAAACTGACGGGCGACACTGGGGGAGAAGGGAGCAGCATGGACCGTTTTTTGAGTATCGAGGCCTTCGTGCGCGTGGCCGAAACGAGCAGCTTCGCCGAGGCCGCGCGGCAATTGGGTGTCACGAGCTCGGTCATCACGAACCGTATCCAGCAGCTCGAGAAGTTCGTCAACGCGCCGCTCTTTCACCGCAGCACGCGGCACGTGCGGCTCTCCGAAGTCGGCGAGACCTTCTATCGCGAGTGCGCCGAAGTCGTGGGGCGCGTGAACGAGCTGACCGACCAGATGCGCGAGCTGCGCGCGACGCCCACGGGCCGCCTGCGCATCCAGATCCTGCCCGGCTACGCGCTGAGCCACTTCGCGACGCCGCTGGCCGAATTCAACAAGCGCTATCCCGGCATCCAGCTCGATGTGATCGTCAACGACCGCGTGGTCGATCCGATCGAAGAGGGCTTCGACGTCGCCTTCCAGATCTTTCCCCCCATCTCCGATTCGCTGATCGAGCGGCGCCTGTTCACCGTGCGGCGCCTGTTTTGCGCGTCGCCGGCCTATTTGCGCGAGCATGGCACACCGCAGCATCCGCGTGATTTGCTGCAGCACACCACGGCGCTCTATTCGGGTTATCCCTCACGCAACCGCTGGACCATGACGCGCAGCGAGGAGGTCGTGGAGATGGAGCTGCCCGGCATGATCCGCTCCAACTCGGTCCATTTGCTGCGCGACTATGCGCTCACGGGCGGCGGCGTCGTGTGCCTGCCCACGCTCGTCGCGAGCGCCGCGCTGCTCGACGGCTCGCTCGTGCCGATCCTGACCGACTATGTGCTTTCGCCGCTCAGCTTCGCGGCGGTTTATCCCGCAACGCAGCGACAGGCGCTGAAAGTGAAAGCGCTCGTCGAATTCCTCGCCGACTGGCTGGGCCCCGAGCCCGCATGGGACCTGCCGCTCATCGAGCGCGGCTGGGTGAGCTGAAGCGGGGCCTTGGGTCCGCGCGTTCGGCCCGCACGCTCGGCCCGCACGCTCGGTCTGCGCGTTTAGTCCGCGCTTTTGATCCGATTATTCGCGAAGCGCGAATGCCGTAATCGCTGCCGCGCCGGTTGTTGCCGCCCCAGTACGCTCCTAAAGTTGAATCCAACGACAAGATGTTCCAACGAAGGGATTCCACTCAAGGAGACAGCAATGACCGAGACGTCATTCAAAACCGTCTTTGGCTCGCTCGACGGCTACCGCAAGGGCGAGATCGAAATCACCAGCGGCCGCGCCAGCCACTACGTCTTTTCCAACGTCTTCGAAGTCGCTTCGAAGTCGGCGCCTTATGAAAAGGTCGTGGCCGGCAAGAACCTCGAATACGTGATCGAGGTGCTGCGCACCGAAGGGCAATCGGCATGGTTCGCCTGCGCCCACGATGAGTTCGTCATCCTGATGGACGGCGAAGTCCGCATCGACTTCATCAAGCTCGACAATCCGCCGAAGAACAGCACGGGCACCATGGCCGCCGGCGAGCATCCGCAAGGCCGCCCGATGGGCCATGTCGTGCTGCGCCGGGGCCATCAGGCGCTGCTGCCCGCGGGCTGCGCGTATCGCTTCAGCGCGCCGAAGGCCGGCGTGGCGCTCGTGCAGACGATGATCGGCGAGCTCTCCGTGCAGAAGTGGGCCGATATCTGCCTGCACTAACCAAGCGCGGCAACGATCAACCGAAGAGATCTGGAGACAAGACATCATGGCATCCCTCGAAGACAACCTCCCCACGGCCGGCTTTGCCGCCGACGCCGTCAAGGCCAGCGTTCCCGACGCAGTGACCGGCTATCGCCGCTTCACGCTAGGCTCGTTTGAATTCCTGCGCGACGAGTACTTCGTCAAAATCAACTGGCCCGCGAAAGGCCAGACGCGCACCCACGCCATTCCCGCCGACGCCTTCCTGCGTGCAATGATGCGCGACGTCGCGTGGGGCTTCTTCTACGGCTGGGTCAATTTCGATCACGTGTTCGGCACGCGCAATCACTACGGCAAGGTCGATGTCTACGCGGGCTCGTTCAACGGCATCATGAAGGAAGCCGGCGTCGACTACATGGAGACCTTCGAAACGCCCACGATCATGGCGACCTTCAAGGCCATCCTGCACGACTGGACCAACGAAGGCTTCGACCCGTTCGCGGCGCCGGCCGAGACGGGCAGCGCCTACGGCCGCAAGCATGGCGAGAATGGTGCCGCGATCGAGCGCACGCGCATTGCCACGCGCCGGATGCCGGGCCTCGAAGGCGACTCGCCGTTGCGCAACGATCTGCCCGTGAACCGCGCGTTCACCGACGTGGAGCAGGACGAGCCTGAAGTGCACTGCGAGCCCGGCTTCGAGGGCGAGCTGCACGCCTTCAATCTCTTCAAGTATCTGTCGCGCTCGGACGTCACGTGGAATCCATCCGTGACTTCGGTCTGCGGCCAGAGCCTGTTCTGCCCGACCACCGAGGAATTCATCCTGCCGGTGTTCCACGGCAACGACCGCGTCGAATGGTTCCTGCAGCTCTCCGACGAAATCGTCTGGGACATCGGCGACAAGAACACCGGCGCGCCGCGTGCCCGCATCACGATGCGTGCGGGCGACATCTGCGCGATGCCGGCCGATATCCGCCATCAAGGCTATTCGACCAAGCGCTCGATGCTGCTGGTGTGGGAGAACGCCACGCCGAATCTGCCCAAGCGCTATGAGAGCGGCGAGCTCAAGCCGTATCCGGTCGAATTTTGAGCGCTCGCATTCCGAACCCGCTCATCCGCATTAACTAAGGACTGCTCATGCAAACCCAACTCTTCATCGACGGTCGCTTCACCGATGCCGTAGAAGGCGGCACGATCGACGTGCTCAATCCGCACGACGGCTCGCTGATCACGAAGATCGCCGCCGCCACGGCCGCCGATGTCGATCTCGCCGTGGACGCCGCTACGCGCGCCTTTCCGAAGTGGGCGGCCATGCCCGCCGCCGAGCGCGGGCGCCTGCTGCTGCGTCTGGCCGACGCCATCGAGGCGAATGCGGAGGAACTCGCGCAACTCGAATCGCTCGACACGGGCCATCCGATCCGCGACTCGCGCGCGCTCGACGTGCCGCGCACGGCCGGATGCTTCCGCTACTTCGGCGGCATGGCCGACAAGCTGCAGGGCTCGGTGATTCCCGTCGAAACCGGCTTTCTGAACTACGTGCAGCGCGCGCCCATCGGCGTGGTGGGGCAGATCGTGCCGTGGAATTTTCCGCTCATGTTCACGAGCTGGAAGATGGGCCCGGCGCTCGCCGCGGGCAACACGGTCGTGCTCAAGCCTTCCGAGATCACGCCGCTTTCCACGCTGCGCATTGTCGAGTTGATGGCCGAAGTGGGCTTTCCCGCAGGCGTCGTCAACATCGTGACGGGCTATGGGCACACCGCGGGGCAGCGGCTCGCCGAGCACCCGGGCGTGGGCAAGATTGCGTTCACGGGATCGACAGCGACGGGGCGGCGCATCGTCGAGGCCTCGCAGGGCAATCTCAAGCGCGTGCAGCTCGAACTGGGCGGCAAGGGCGCGAACATCGTGTTCGAAGACGCCGATCTCGACGCGGCCATCAACGGCGCGGCCTGGGCGATCTTCCACAACCAGGGGCAGGCGTGCATCGCGGGCTCGCGTCTGGTCCTGCACGAGCGCATCGCCGATGCGTTCCTCGAGCGTTTCGTCTCGCTCGCATCTTCGATTCGCGTGGGCAATCCGCTCGATCCCGACACCGAGATGGGGCCGCTCACGTCGAAGCAGCACCAGGAGCGCGTGCTGGCCTTCGTCGACGTGGCGCGCGGGGAGGGCGGACGCGTGCTCACGGGCGGCAGCGCTCCGCAGGACGCCGCGCTCGCGAACGGCTATTACGTGCGTCCGACGATCGTAGAAGCGGCGACGCCCAACGATCGCGTCGCGCAAGAGGAAGTGTTCGGCCCGTTCGTTACGGTGCTGCGTTTCCGTAACGACGAAGAGGCGCTCGCCATCGCCAACGGCACGGCCTATGGCCTGGGCAGCGGGTTGTGGACGCGCGACCTCTCGCGCGCGCACCGGATGGCCGGGCAGATCCATGCCGGCATGTGCTGGATCAACTGCTACAAGCGCGTGAATCCGGGCAGCCCGTTCGGTGGCGTGGGGCAGTCGGGCTACGGCCGCGAGATGGGCTTCGAGGCGATGCACGATTACACCGAAGCGCGTTCGGTCTGGGTCAACGTGGACGGCAACGTGCCGCCGCACTTCAAGCGCTGAGGCCGGCATGAAACCGTTCGTCTATCAGGGAACGCCTTCGCGTGTGGTGTTTGCGTGGGGCGCGCTTGCCACGCTGCCCGCGGAAGTCGAGCGGCTGGGGGCGAGGCGCGCGCTGATCCTCTCGACGCCCGAGCAGCGCGCGCTGGCCGACCAGGTCGCGCAGGTGCTCGGCGAGCGCGCGGCGGGCGTGCACGCGCAGGCCGTGATGCACGTGCCCGTGGAAGTGGCGCACGCCGCGCGCGACGCGGCGGCGGCGCTCGACGCGGACTGTTGCGTGGCCGTGGGCGGCGGCTCGACGATCGGGCTCGGCAAGGCCATCGCGCTCGAGTCGACGTTGCCCATCGTGGCCGTGCCTACGACCTATGCGGGCTCGGAGATGACGCCGATCTACGGCCTCACCGAAGGGCGCTTGAAGCGCACGGGGCGCGACATGCGCGTGCTGCCGCGCACCGTGATCTACGACCCGGCGCTCACGCTCTCGCTGCCGGTGGCGGTCTCGGCGGCATCGGGCATCAACGCCATGGCGCACGCGGTGGAGGCGCTCTACTCCGAAGACGCGAATCCGGTCATCAGCTTGATGGCCGAGGAGTCGATCCGCGCCCTCGGCGAGGCGCTGCCGGCCATCGTGCGCGCGCCCGACGACGCGGCAATGCGCGGCCGCGCGCTATACGGCGCGTGGCTCGCGGGGACGTGCCTGGGCGCGGTCGGCATGGCGCTGCATCACAAGTTATGTCACACGCTCGGCGGCACCTTCAATCTGCCGCATGCGCAGACTCATGCGGCCATGCTCCCACACACGGCGCACTACAACCACACGGCGGCGCCCGAGGCGCTCGCGCGCGTGGCGCGCGCGCTGGGCGGAAATGAGGCGTCCGAAGCAGGAGCGTTGCTGTTTGCGTTGAACCAGGCGCTCGGCATTCCCGTGGCGCTCGCCGAAATCGGCATGCCGGAGCAGGGGCTCGACGAAGCCGCCGATCTCGCGTGCAAGAACCCGTATGCCAACCCGCGCGCCGTCGAGCGCGAGGCCATTCGTGCGTTGCTGCAGCGGGCGTGGCAGGGCGTGGCGCCGGCCTGATCGGCGCCGCCCTTTCAACAAGAGAAGATTCGGAGACACACCATGGCGCGCTATTTCGCGATCTTCGCCACCGACAAACCCGGCATGCGCACGGAGCGCGAGCGCATGCGTCCCGTGCATCGGACCTGGCTGCGCAACGCCGCGCAGCACGGCGTGTTCGTACGCCTCGGCGGATCGACGCTCGCGCCGCAGTGCGATGCGATGAACGGCACGCTGCTCGTGATCGAAGCGGAGGGCATCGACGACGTGATGTCGTTCATGAGGCACGACCCGTACATGCAGGCGGGACTGTTCGAGCGCGTCGAAGTCCGCCCATGGGACTGGAGCCTCGGCAACCCCGAGCGGAGGATCTGAGCGATGAACGCGTCGCGCTTGAGCCTGCATTCGGGTCAACCCTCAGGTCAACACCCGGGCCGCCGCTTGTGTCGTGTGAGCGACGTGCCGGACGGCGGCGCACGCGTCGTCGACGAAGGACCCGCGGGCAAGCCCGTCATCGTCGTGCGGCGCGGCGAACGCGTGTGGGCCTATGCCAACCGCTGTCCGCATTTTTCCGTGCCGCTCGATTTCGAGCCCGGGCTGATTTCCTGCTACCGCTCCCAGGTGCTGATGTGCGCGCACCACAGCGCCCTGTTTCGCTTCGAGGACGGCCATTGCATCGAAGGCCCGTGCGCGGGCGCGGCACTCGACGGTTTCACCGTCGAGATCGACGCCGCCGGCTGGGTGCTTGCGTGACGAGCGCAAGCGCGCCGCTGCTTATTCGCTCTGCGACGGACGACCCGTCTTTACCGCTTCGAGCGCGGCAATGGCGGCCAGCAAACGCTTGGCCGATGCCGACTCGAGCAATTGCAGGCCCGCGCGCAGGAGTTCGCTCTTCTTGACCGCCACGCCCGCATCGAGGCACTTGCGCTTGAGGACCGAGATCCGCTCGTAGTCCGCCTTCGGCATGGTGAAGCTGTCACGCACGACCTTTTCCTTCTTGGCGCGCTTGGTCTTTTCCTTTCCTGCGGCTTTCGGTGCCGGTGTTTCCGCTACCTGGGCCGGTGCTTGCGCTACCTCGGCTGCGGGTGCCGCGGCCTTGGTACGGGTCTTGGCGCCGGGCTTCGCAGCGGCCTTGGTGCTGGCCTTGGTCGTGGCCTTGGTGCTAGCCTTTTTGCCGGCTTTGGTATTGGCCTTGGTGGCGCTGCGCTTCGTGCTGGTCTTGGCACCGGGTTTTGCGCGCCGGGTTTTAGCGGTATCCGCACTGGCGGCGGGCGTTGCTGCCTCGGGCTGCTCCTGTTCCGGCTGTTGCGCCGCGTCCGGCGATGTCGGGAAATGAAAGGCCTTCTTGGTAGGTTTGCGTACGTTTGCTGTGGTCATGTCAGGTTCTCCAACTGGAAACAATATAAACAGTATATACGGTTTATATTGTGCCAAAGCTGGTTGACGCCGCAGACCTGCCGGACGCGCCGCGTGCGCTTACTGCTCCAGTACCGCCTGAGGCGTATTGCGGAAGCTGATCGCCATGCGGTTATACGTGTTCATCAAGCCGATGGCGATGGCGAGATCGACGAGTTCACGCTCGTCGAATACCGCGCGCGCTTCCTCATACGCCGCATCGGGCACACCGGTCTGCGCGACGAGCGTGACAGATTCGGCCCACGCAAGCGCGGCACGCTCGCGCGGATCGAACAGATGGCCGGCTTCGCGCCATGCCTGGACCAGCGCCAGCTTTTCCACTTTCACGCCTTTTTTCAGCAGGTCGCGCGTGTGCATGTCCAGGCAATACGCGCAGTTGTTGATCTGCGAGACGCGCAGGTACACCAGATCGACGAGCACCGGTGCAAGCCCGCTTTGCATGACATAGCCGTAGACACCGCCAAGGGCCTTGACGCCAGCGGGTGCGATCTGGTTGTAATCGAGACGATTGCTCATGTGTTTTCTCCTGTTTGACTTGAATGGCTTACTTGACCGGCGTGGTCAGAGCCGTGTCGCCGGTATCGACGACGAATACCGCGAGTAGCTTCGCCGGCTGCGTCTTGCTCGCGTTGCGGCTTACGCGATGAATGGCGCCAGGCTCTTCGAAGAAGCTTTCGCCGGCGTGATAGATGCGCTTCGGTCCGTCATTCACTTGCGATTCGATGGCGCCCGAGACGACATAGGCATAAATAAACGCCGATTTCGCATGCTCGTGCGCTGGCGACGCGCCGCCGGGCGCGTAGTCGACCACCACGGCCGTCAACGACTTGCCGGGGATGTTCGGGATGGCATGCGTGAAGTTGGGCGTGACGGTTTCACCGTCGCCATGCGCAAAAGCCGGCATGGCGATAGTGAGCGCAAGCGCTGCGCAGGCGGTGCCGAGGGCGGCTCGAATGTTCATGACAGGGTTTCTCCTTGCGACCGGGGTTATTGTGGGCGCACGCTGGGCCACAAGAAAGCACCAGAAACAAACATTCTTTATGTACCATGAGCGGATGTCCCAGCCGCTGAAAATCGAACTCGACCGGTCCGCGAAGACGCCCTTGGCCGAGCAGATCCGCTCGGCAATCAGTGCCGCCATCGAGGGCGGGGTGCTTGCGCCCGGCGCCCGTCTGCCTTCGTGGCTCGACCTCGCCGCGCAACTGGGCGTTGCGCGGGGCACGGTGCGCCTCGCCTACGACCGGCTCTCCGACGCGCAACTGATCGTCGCTTCCCGGGCGAGCGGAACGCGCGTGGCGGACCGGCCTCGCGCGCGGCCCGAAGCGGAGGAGAGCAGCGATCCGGGCTCGTTCATGGAGATGTACCGGGAGCTCACCGCCGGCCCGGCCATCTTCCAGATGGGCGTGCCCGCCCAGGAAACGCTGCCCGCCAGGCTCTTCACCAAAGTGCGCTCGTTTGCGCTGCGCGCGGAGTCGAGCGCCTCGGTGGGCTATCCCGATCCCCGCGGCGAGCCGGAGCTGCGGCGGGAAATCGCTGCTTATCTGGCCATTGCGCGAGGCATGACATGCTCGCCCGCGCAGATCATCGTCACGAGCGGGTTCAGCGGTGGCCTGGGACTCGCGCTGCGCGTGCTGGGCCTCGATGGGCACAAGGCCTGGTTCGAAGAGCCGGGCTTCCCGTTCACCCGGCACGGCCTCGAACTCGCGAGGCTCGAACTCGCGCCGGTTCCCGTGGACGCGGACGGCATCGACGTCGATTACGGCCTGCGGCATGCGCCAGACGCGGCGCTGGCCGTCGTGACGCCCGGCCAGCAGGCGCCGCTCGGCCCCACGCTCTCGCTGGCAAGACGGTTGCAACTGCTCGACTGGGCGGCGCAGCGGGGCGCCTGGATCATTGAGGATGACTATCTAAGCGAACTGCAACTGAGCGCGCGCGCCGCGCCCGCGCTCGCATCGCTCGATCGCGGCCAGTGCGTCATTCATATCGGCTCATTCAGCAAGACGATCAGCCCGGCACTGCGCCTGGGGTTCGTCGTCGCGCCCGTGACGCTGGCGTCCCGGTTTGCGGAAGTCGCGGCGTGTCTTGCGCCCGCGCCGTGGCCATCCGTGCAGCTCGCGACGGCGCAGTTCATGCGCGAGGGTCACTATATGCGCCATCTGCGCCGCCTGAAGCGTCTTTATTCCGCGCAGCGCGACAGCTTGCTCGAATGCCTCGGCGCACTCGACTTCGAGACGAAGAGCGCCGGCCTGGCCGTGCTCGTGCGGCTGCCCGACGGCGCGCCCGACGTAGCCATCTTCAGGGAAGCGCTGGCGTTCGGATTGGGCCCGGCGCCGTTGTCGCCCTGGTATATATCGCCGGCGTCTGCGCGATCGGGGCTTCTGCTGGGCATCGCGACTTCGCCGGAGAGAAACCTCGTTCGAAGCTGCGAACGGCTGAGGGAAGTGATACGGCGTCATGCGTGATTGCTGGGCACGCAAGCGAACCCCGATTGACCTGCCGTGCTACGCTGCGCGCAGGTTTCGTACGCGGGTCCGCGGGCCGGCACCTTCACCGAAAGGCGTTCCTGGAGCATAGGTCGATGAACCCCTTCGAATCGATCGACGACAACTCACCGCGAGCGCAGCGGTGCTCGCGTGCACGGCCGGAGGGGATCGCAGCGCGGCCCGCCGCGGCCGTTGCGGCCGCGCTCGTCTGGCTCGCCATGCCAACGCAGGCGCACGCGCAGGAGTTCTCGCTGTTTGGCGGCGGCTCGCGTGCGAGCGACATCAACACCTATACGTGGGCCTTCAACTATCAGGAAGGACTCGGCAAGTACTTCGCGGCGAGCTTCACCTGGCTCAACGAAGGGCACATTCCGAATCATCACCGCGATGGCCAGCTCGTCCAGCTGTGGGCCCGCATGCCTGTGGGCAGTCCGCAGTTCGTGCTGCAGGCCGGGATTGGGCCGTATCGCTACTTCGATACGACCACCGCGCAACAGGGCGGCAGCTACTCGGACGTGCATGGCTGGGGTGTCGTGTACAGCGTGCGCGCGTCCTGGTATGCAACCAACCGGTGGGTCACGCAGTTGCAACTGAACCGCGTGCACGTGCAGCGTGGCCCGGATTCCACGGGCGTGATGCTCGGCGTGGGTTATCAGCTCGACGCGCCCGACACGCCGGGGCCGCGCGACTGGGCGGCAGGCTCGACGAAGAAGACGACCAACAACGAAGTGGCCTTGTACCTCGGCAAGACCATCGTCAACTCCACCAGCTCGCCGGGCGCATTCGGCGGGTCGATCGAATATCGCCGCGGCCTCGCGAAATATCTCGACTGGACGGTCGGTTATATGCACGAAGGCAGCAGCAAGGTCGCCCGCCGCGACGGCATCACCAGCCAGCTTTGGCTCACGCGTGCGTTCCTCAACGACGCGGTGACGCTTGGCGTGGGTGCCGGCGCGTACTACGCGATCAACGAGAACGAGGACAGCGCCTCGCCGGGGCCAGGCGCCGGCAAATTCTCCGGGCTCGTCACGATCGCCGGCTCGTATCGCTTCAGCCAGAACTGGGATGCGCGGCTCGAATGGAATCGTGTCGTGACGAACTATAACCGCGACACCGACGTTATCCTGGCCGGTATTGGTTACCGGTGGTGAAGCGGTTTGCAGCGGCTTGTTGCTGTTTGCGTCGCACGGCCGGTCAAATGGCTCTATGCTGAGGCGATCGGGCTTTGCGTTGCCCCGGCGCGGTAAAGATTACACGGCCGGCAGCCCGTTGGACGGGCTCGATGACGGCCCCAATTTCGACCGCCGCTCCCGGCGCATCATTGGCAGGAAATATGCATCTTTTATACAACACGTTCGCTAGTGCACGTATGATTTTCATTCGACTCTGATAGCCTTTTTCCAGCCACAGTTCGGGCTGGTCAACGCCCTGACGTGTGCGAAACGTCGAATCGAAGACTGGAGGGCCTATCCATGTTGCGCTGGCTTTCAAACTTGATTGCTCATAATGCCCCGACGCCGGAGAAGCAGGCCGAACGCGGGCTAGGTGAATTACGCATGGCGCTGTTTCAGGCCGAGCAGAGGGTTTTGGACGCGCAATTGCAGGCTGAGTATTACCGCATGCGCATTGCGTTTTGCGAAGAGGTCTTGAAGGCGGGCATCGAGCAGGTATCGGATCAGCGCAAGGGGCAACGTGAATCGGTCACGCACGAGTTGCGCCCGAGTTTAAAGCTGACGACCGCGCAGTAGGCTGTGACCGAAGGTTGTGCCAACGCCAGGGGGCCGTCGTTGTTGACAGGCGGCTTCGGCATTTCGTCCTCGAGGCGGGCATCGATTCGCGCGAGCATCACGGGTTCCCCGTGATGCCTTTCGCGGCTTGTTGTGCCCATCCCGCACATTTGACCATAGTTGACCATCTTCCCGACTCGCACTTGATACCATCTCAAATCGGCGAGGCCCGTTATAGACGACTTCGATGCGAAGGGATGGAACGATGAAGCGGTTCACGATAACAATTTTGCTAATGATCGCCGCCGCACTGCTTGTGACGCTGATGGTTGTGCTCAAAACAGCCCCGCCGCATACCGTTGAGATGGTCGGGAGCGTGGCGGTGCCGAACGGCAGTCACGTTATGGAAATCCATTCAGGCATGTCGGCAATGAAAGCCTGAATTGCATATATTGCGACCGGTGTTGCGTTCGGGAGTGGATTCCAGAGGGAAGGCGGGACGTCGATCACGCATACGCTCAAGAGTCGTTCTATAACGACCAGATGAATAAGAATCCTAAATAAATGAGCGGCACGAGCCACCAGAAAGAGCAATGGCCAAACACTGTCGTCTGTGCCGGATCTGGCGCGCACGACCTGTCTGCATTCAGGCGATGCGGCCCGCCAGCCATTCAACCAGCATTGGCTCGGCAGCCTTGCGGCTGATCGGATGGAAGGCGAGGCATCGCGTCACCCGGGGCGAGTTGTTCCAGCACTTCGCGCAGCCAGGCTGCCACGTCATCTTGGTTGCCGGCCATGGCGGCGTCTAGCCGTCAATCGGCAAGGCCACTGAGGAATTTTCGTGCAGGAGCGAAGAATGTGACGCCGGCCACCGCCCTGGAGAAGTCCAGTATCCGGTCGTGCAATGGCGGCGGGTCGCCGATGAACATCCGTTCCAGCATTTTCTCGATCACCCAGAGGTGGCGCGAATAGCCGATGAAGTAGGTGCCATATTCGCCGCGCCCGGGAACAGCGAACGGCATGTTGTCGCGCAGGATGTCGTGCTCGCCTTCGGCGTCCTGGATCGTGCAGAGTGTCTTGTGTGACTTCTGGCCCTCTGCCGCGTCCGGCAACTCAACGTTGTCGAACTTGGTTCGACCGATGATCGCCTCCTGGGCCTCCACGCTCTGCGCACGCCAGGCCGCGAGATCGTGCAGGTATTTCTGGACCACGACATAGCTGCCGCCGGCGCAGGCGGGGTCCTCGTCACCGACGATCGTTGCGTTGGGCAGATCGAGGCCGTCGGGATTCGCGGTGCCGTCGACAAACTCGAGCAGGTCGCGCCCGCCGAAGTAGCGAAATCCGGCCACGTCGTCGACGACCGAGACGGCGTTGCCGAAGGCCTCCAGCAGAATCTTTTCGAACTCGACGATCAAGTCAGTCGAGGCTGCGCGAATGTGGTACAGCAAGTCGCCCGCTGTGGCCACCGCGACATGCGCGGCACCTCGCACTTCCCGAAACGGCGCCAGCTCGCGCGGCGCTGGCTTTCCGGTCAGTTGCGCCCAGGCGCGATGGGCGATTCCGACGTTACAGGTGAAGGCGGTGCCGTTGGCACGGATCCTGACGTCCTTGATGAGGTCGTCGGTGCTGGCCAACACGGAGCGGGCTGTGCCGATCGATGCGTCATCGTCCTTGACGACCAGGACCAGGAACGCAGCGACCGGCGACATCGGCGCGTCGATGGATTGTGGTTCGGTGTCGAGCGCGCGCTGGCAGCCGGACGTTGGCGAAGCGGTCGGACTCACGGATGCCTCCTGTCATGTGTCTGGTTGGCGCGCCATGACGGCGAGCCGACTCATTGCAAGATAGACAATTGCAATGCACATGCCAGCGCGGATCGTCCGATATTGACTATCGGTGTACGGCCGGTGTGATGTTCATTGCTTGAGATCGCGACCGTCTGCGCCAGAGATAGCCCGGACCCGTCGCGATGCCGCACGCATTCGCCGGCACTTCTGTTCTTCCAGCCATTGCAGCGATTCCTGCACGACCTCGGGCGGAACTTCTTTGAATGACGCGCTGCGAATCAGCGTTTCGCTTGCGGCGATGTCGTTGAACTGCCCCAATTTGTTCTGCACGGAGGTCAACGCCTCAATGGTGCGGCCGTGCCCGCTTTTGATAACGGGTTGAAAAAACTCGAGCAGGTATCGCAGCTTTTTGCCCGCCTTTCGCACGTCGTGAAGATCTTCCTCCTGGGTGGTCTCGCTACGCACTGCGCGTCTGCTGCGCTTTCGAAGTGTGCGCTGCGCCAGACGGATGCGCTTCTCGGCGAACGCCCGAATGGGGAGATCGTCGCAACGCGACTGCAGTGTGGTTTGGGCCTGAAGCAGGGCATCGTTCAGGAACGCCTCGACATCGTCGCCTTTGATCATCGTCTGGCTATGCAATACCGCCTGTGTGCGCTTCTCATGCGCCGCGGCCACGAGCAATTCAATCGATGCGCCGCACGCCTGGGCGGTTCTCAGGAGATCGCCTGCTATGTCCCAATCACGCGTTCCGCCTGCCACTGCCGCGAGACGCTTGAACTCATCGGTGGCTTGCGCGGTCGCTTGCTCCCCGAGATAGGGCGAGTATGCCCAGTACAAGGCGCGAAGCTTTCTGAAAGCGACTCGAAGCTGATGAAAACCCTCTACATCGCTCTCTGTGGATAGCGCTTTCGCTCGTTGCACTGCTTCGGCCACCACCGGTGTCGCCAGTGACGAGAAGGCACTGGCGATCGAGCTCGCTTTTGAAAGCGATGAGTCAGCCGGCCGCCGGTTGACTTTGAAGAGACTGTTTGGCCGCGGCAAGGGCCAGTCACCATCCATATCCATAGCAGCCTCGAGTGGGACGAAAATAGACTTCGCCCGAACCTTACCATAGCCAATTTCGAGCGCCGTTATTGTGACGTCTTGATGAAAACCATTATGGTGTCGCGAGAATACGGCCCTCGCATCACAATATCGCGGTTTTTGCGGTTCTGTATTAGGATACTGACCCAGGTCCAGCACCGACTGATACGCTGGCGCATCGAGCGAGCCTCGAAGAGGCCTGGGGCATAAGTGGGAGATCGGTTTGAAGAAACGCGCCACCGTGATCTGCCGCAGAGGTAAGCGAATCCTTCTGGTTGCACGCAGTCAATCAAAGTGGGCTTTGCCGGGCGGCATTCTCAAGCGTGGAGAACATCGCGCGGACGCCGCACTTCGCGAGCTCAAAGAAGAAACGCAACTATCCGGGAAGTCAGCCAAGCACCTCTTCGACTTCCGTGGCAAGCAGAAGCACCATCACGTGTTCACCTGCGAAATCCCGAATCGCGCAAAAGCTCGCCCGAGCAACGAAATATCACGATGTCGCTGGGTTCACCTGGACGATCTCCCTGACCTCATGACCAGCGGGCCGACGACCGATATCGTGAAGCTCATGAGTCAGCGGCGCAGGAAGTAGCCTGGATATCTAGCCAGATACCCGACGTCCTGCAAACCACCCGCCAGCGGCCAGCCTTCCGGTGCCCGCCCGATCGACGGTTCCCGACGCAGCAACGCAACACCGTGTGCTGGAACGGCATAAGAGCAAAAACCCCAGTCGGGGCCGCACGTCGAAATCCGGTTTCAGGGAGGCGTCTCGTCAGGTCAGGCTGTGGCGCAGTTGCTCGGGCGTCGCGCCGCGTGCGGCGTCAGCCCGTGTAGAAGGCGGAATCGACGACCGGGTACCCTGATGAGCCGCCGAGACGGGGGCGAGAATGCTTGAGGCCTGATACAGGCAAACCCAATCCGAGTGCTCCGGCTGCAGTGGATCGAGTTCGCGTAACCAGTTCGTGTTGCATAGCCTGCAACAGTAACGTTGCAGGAGCACTGGGCGACGCCCGAGCGGTCGCAGCCGATGCTGCCCGCCGCTTATCCGCAGCCCGTCGTGGGGTTGGGCCGTGTCGCCAAGTTGCATTCTTTCGCAGGCTTCGCAGGACATGGGTGTCTCAGTGGCGCTGGAAGAGTGACCAACTATAGCACCGCGTTCGGCGACGGGCAGCGATTCAATAGTCGAAGAAAAAGCCTGCTCGATGGAGCGTTGATTGGCGCGGCGCTGAAAGTGCCGTGTAGCGTTTGATTAACGCGGGTGCTATTAGCACACTCATGGCGTCAGGGCCAAACAGGAATCAGGTCACACGCTGAGTGAACGGCGAGTTCCTCACCTTCAGTCTGCGCGGGAAGTGAAATATCGACAACGAGAAACACTTTGCACGCGTCGCCGACGCAGCCGCAACTGCGCGAAAACGAACGGCACAGTTTTCAAATGTCAGTTGAAAGGCACATTGCTGGCGTTTTTACCGCGCCGTATCGCCAGTGATCCGCGTAGCCTTGGTCGTTTGGCGCCCCGGGGTATCGGAGCATACCCACTGTCTTGCAAGTGTCGTCATGCTGGTGCGTATCCACAATCCGGCTTCAGGAAGCAGCGAGCAATGGCTAGCGTTCGAATTCAATCCAGGTTCAGCCTTTTCCTGTCCATCGGGATTGTCGCATTGGGCTATTACGCCGGAGCGAGGATGGGTCTTGCCTATGCGGTGGTGGGCGGCGCAATCTCTCTGGTTTGGCCTTCCAGCGGCATCGCGCTTGTCGCGGTGCTCACTCTGGGCCCTGCAGTTGCTCCGGGTATTGCCATTGGCTCGTTCCTTGCCAACGTTTCGGGGGGCGTGCCGGTAGCCGCGGCCGTGGTGATTGGCACCGGGTCGATGGTTGCATCCTTGAGCGCAGCCATATTGCTGGACCGCGTGACCCGATTCCAGATCACCCTCGAGCGCATCAGTGACGTGCTGGCCTTCATCGGCCTCGGTGCGGTGATGAGCACGGCAGTCAGTGCACTGGTTGGCACGACCGCGCTGCTAGGCGGAGGTCTGGTGCCGGGCGCCGGGTACGTCGCGGCGTTTCTGAAGTGGTGGCTCGGCGACATGATGGGGGTCCTGGTCGTGGCGCCGCCCATCTTGAGCTTTCTGGCGTATTCGAACCCTGTGCGCTCCGCGGCTCAGATCGTGGAGGCGTGCGGACTGACCATCGCGACCTTCTGGGCCAGCTACCTCATCTTCGGCGCGCCAGAACTTGCCGGGCACGGCTACTATCCTGCCGCGCTCGCAATTTTCCCGTTCATCATCTGGGCGGCTCTGCGCTTCGGTCATCTGGGCACCAGCATCGGGACCCTGGTGGTTTCAGGCCTGGCCATCTGGGGCACGACCCACGGCACGGGCCCCTTCGCGGCAGAGTCTCCAGTGGATAGCCTCGTGAGATGGTGCACCTTCGCGAACGTGGTCTCCATCACCGGACTGTTGCTGGTGGCGGCACGAGCGCAGGAGCGGCGGGTCTATCGCCTCCTGCAGGCGGCCCACATCGAACTGGAACAACGTGTCCAGGAGCGAACCACAGAACTGGAGACGGCAAATAACGAACTCAAGGAGGAAATGGCGCGACGCCGTCTGCTGGAAGGAGAACTGATCCAGATCGGCGATCAGCACCAGAGACTCATTGGCCGGGAACTGCATGACGGACTCGGGCAACACCTGACCAGCCTGGGGCTGTACTGTTCCGCCTTGAATCAGAAATTGCAGACGCAAGGTCACCCAGCTGCGGCCGACGCCGCTACCGTCGTCCAGTTGGTGAAGCAGGCGTCCTCGATGACCCGCAGGATTGCCCATGGCCTGGAACCGGTCGCGATGGAATATGGCGGTCTTGCGGCCGCGCTGCATGGGTTGGCGGAGACGGCGCGCACGCTCAATGGCGTGGATTGCATGCTGAGGGTCGCGCCCGAAGTGGACTCGCTGGATTCGCTGATGCAGATTAACCTCTACCGTGCAGCACAGGAAGCGGTCAGCAACGCGCTGAAATATTGCCAGGGTCACCGCATCTGGATCGACCTGGCGCGGGCGGGCGGCTTGCTGACGCTTTCGATCAGTGACGACGGAATAGGGATCGCCCTGGAAGAAATGGAGCGCGCCTCGGGACTGGGACTGCACAACCTGCGTCACAGGGCAAGCCTTCTTGGCGGCTCCTGCACCGTGACCCGCAATGATTTGGGCGGCACCACGGTCGCCATCAGCTATCCGCTACCGGAGGGCCCCGGCCATGCACGGGAAGTCCAATAGCCGAGGCCCTGCGACTCAAATCCTGATCGTGGATGACCACCCCATCATCCGGGAGGGGATGACGCTCTTGCTGAATTTGCAGGAAGATCTGCACGTCTGTGGTGCAGCCGGCAGCGCCGAAGAAGCCCTTGTGGCGATGGTGCGCCAGCCCGACATGGCGATTGTGGACATCAGTCTGCAATCGGACTCCGGCCTCGAGCTTGTCAGGACCCTGCGCCACCGCTACCCGGACTTGGCGATCCTCGTCCTGAGCATGCACGACGAGAGCCTGTTTGCCGAACGCGCACTGCGCTCCGGGGCAAACGGGTATCTGATGAAACTCGAGGCCACGGAGCACGTCTTGAGCGCGATCCGGGAGATTCTGGCGGGCAATATTTACCTCAGCGCCACCATGCATGAGAAGCTGGCGCGAGCCCTTGCGGTGCCCCATACAAAGCCGGAGGGCCGAATCGCAGGTCTTTCGGAACGGGAATTCGAGGTCTTGCACTTGATAGGACTCGGCTTCAGCACCCGCGAAATTGCACAGAAGCTGAATCGGAGCGTGAAGACCATCGAAGCGCACCAGGCCAATATCAAAGAAAAGCTCAATATCCGCAGCGGCAAGGAGCTGATGCGATTCGCGATCCAGTGGATGGAGAGCCAGTAGGGCGTAGCCCGCCTGCTGAAGAATAGGGCAATCCCCGAGGGGCTTTTAGGATGGCGGCCTGATGCATTGGCATTCGCTCAGCGAATACAGTCCTAACTGCCGGCGTCCCGCGTCGGCAATCTCAATGCACCACGCTGGTTCCGGCAATTGCCGCATCGGCTTGTCGAACCAGAATGCCTCAACACCGGGCGCCTCGCCGCCGGTGTGTCTGCCGAAATCGTGCGACGGGTGCAACAGATGGGGACCGGTCGCGACTCGATGAAGGAGCGACCATGCGCGCATTTGACGTCATGACTACGCCCGTCGTTACCGCCACGCCGGATATGACGATATACGACGCTGCAAGGCTATTCGTCGACAACCGCATCAGTGGCATGCCCGTCGTTGACACGGACGGAAATGTCGTCGGCATCGTCAGCCAGGGGGATCTGCTGCATCGTGTGGAGAATGGCACCGGCCACGGGAAGCGTCCGTGGTGGCTTGAACTCCTGTTGTCGTCGCCGCGCGAGCAGGCCGCGAGGTACGTGAGAGAGCACGGGCATTTCGTCGACGACGTGATGTGCGACCAGGTGATTTCGATTGCGGAGAACATGCCGCTCGATCAGATTGCGGAACTCATGGAACGCCGGCACCTCAAGCACGTGCCAGTGCTCAAAGACGGCAAGCTGGTTGGAATCGTGAGCCGCTCGAACCTGATGCGCGCGCTGGCGAGCGCCGCGCCGCCCGTTGACTCGGCCTTGCACGACGACGCGAGCTTGCGCGACGCGATAGTCCTGGAAATGCACGGGAAGCGCTGGGGGCTGCCGAAACGGGGCGTGCTCGTCAAGGACGGTATCGCGCATCTGTGGGGCGTGATCGAGTCCGAAGAGGAAAAGCGGGCGATCCGGATTGCAGTCGAGGGGGTGCCCGGCGTCAAGCGCGCGGAGTACCACCTCGAGTTTCCAGGCGTGATTCCGACGCTGTAGTGTGCCCGCGGCGAACAGCTGCGGGCCGTGGCAAGTCGCGCGACGAGGTCCAACCGGAGACAGTCATGAGAACATGGTGCACATGGATGGCAAGTCTGGTTTGCTGTCTCTTTGCGGCCGCAGCTTACTCCGGGGACATTACCGGGGCCGGCAGCACACTCGCCGCGCCCCTCTACAGCAAGTGGGCAACCGATTATCAAAGGTCGGGCGGGGGCAGGGTGATCTATCGCGGCACGGGCTCCTCCGATGGACTCAAGGAGGTCGTCGCCCGCGAGGTCGACTTTGCCGGATCGGACGCACCGCTCAGCGACGACCAACTGGCCAAGAACGGCTTGCGGCAATTCCCTACGGTGATCGGCGGCGTAGTGCCGGTCGTGGACCTGCCAGGCATCAAGGCGGGTGAGCTCGTGCTGAACGGGCCGGTACTCGCGCAAATCTTTCTCGGCAAGATCATCTACTGGGACGACCCCGCGATCGCGCGACTAAACCCGAAGCTCAGGATGCCCAACACCCCCATCGCCGTCGTGCGTCGCCAGGACGGCTCGGGCACGACGCTCATCTGGACGCACTATCTCGCACAAGTGAGCCCCGAATGGAAGCGCAGGGTCGGGGAGGGGACCAGCGTGCGCTGGCCGCTCGGCATCGGCGGCAATGGAAACGAGGGCGTTGCCACCTACGTCGGGTACCTGCCTGGCGCCATTGGCTATGTCGCATGGGACTTCACGAAACAGAACCACTTGACCTATACAGCCATGATCAACGCCGCGGGCGACGTCGTTCAGCCCAGCGTTGTCACATTCAAGGCAGCGGCGGACAGCGCCGACTGGTCCGGCTCGCTCGATCAGTTGCTGACCAACCAGCCGGGCAAGGGTGCATGGCCGGTGATGGGGGCGACCTACGTGTTGCTTCATGAAGCGCCGGACAAGACGGGTCGTGAAGAAGCCACGATGCAGTTCTTCAATTGGGCGTTCGATCACGATGGGGACACGGTCAATGCGCTGGACTACATCCCGCTACCGGAGCTGGTCTTGACGAAAATCCGCTCGCAATGGCCCGTAAACATGGGCGAAAGCATGGCGGGCAAGCGGCTCGCGCGCCAATGACCCGCTAGTGGAGGCTATCGGAAGGCTATCGGAATTCGGAAATGGCTCCGGTAGTCTCATAGCCCGTAATGCGCACCAGGGCCGCCCAAAATGGGCAACCCTGCAACGAGGTGCATCCGTGCCTGACTGCGTCGCCGTATCGATTCAGCACTGCGCGCGACAGCGGATCGTCTACTTCGCCTGGTCGAGCGCCGGCTCCGAAAACCGCTCGATCCAGACAGCCAGACGGTCGGCGGCAAAACTGGCAGCGCGCGTGCCGGCGCGGCAGACGATGGTGTCGCTTTCACGCGCAAACTGCAGGGCGCCGCCGGCTTCTTCCAGCCACAGCAGGCAGGCCAGCCAGGCAGCGTGCTCGGCCGAGACGGCTTGACCCACCGGCCGGGTAAGGAACTCGCTGAGCAGTGTCGGCGAAGTCCAGATCAGCGCATCGTCACCGCCGCGCACGGTGGCGCCGAGGACGTCACTGAACACCTGCATCGCTTCGGCAGCGCTGCGCCCCGCGTTCTGGGCACGCAGCTCCACGAGGCGCGTGCCGACCGCGTGGCCGAAGCTGCCGCTGCATTCGCTCTCGGCACCGACCACGTCGGCGTAGTCCATGCGCTGCCAGTCCGGCTCCGCATTGCGCGTACCGGCCAGTTCGGTGCCGGCAAGGTAGGTTTCCACCGGCTGGAAGCGGCCCGGGCCGATCAGGCTGGCGCACAGCGTGTGCACCATGCCGATGCGGGTGGCCACGGTCTGTGTCTGCAGCACGCCCAGCTTCTCGCGCAAGAGCTGGTCGCGTTCCTTGCGCAGCCCCGACAGCTCCAGCGCCTGCTTCATCTCCATGCGCAGCGCGGTGATGTCCCACGGCTTCTTGATGTAGCGGTGTATCTGGCCTTGATTGACGGCCTCGACGGTCTGGTCCAGCTCGGAATAGGCCGTCGTCAGGATCCGGACGATATGGGGATAGCGCTCGCGCGCATAGCGCAGAAGTTCGTTGCCGTATTCGCCCGGCATGCGCTGGTCGGACACCAGCACGGCCAGGCTGCCGGCGTGGGCGTCCAGCAATGCCTTGCCGTCCTCCACGGAGGCGCCCGTCACCACCGGCGCGATCGCGCCGATGGCACGCTCGAAGTATTTGACCGCGGTGGCTTCGTCATCAACGAACAGAATCGCCGGGGGCGGTGTCTGGTTGGCAATCGTATTGCTCATTGGTAACTCCTGTGCATTCGATCCTTGAAATTTGGGAATTCCAGCGTCACGGTCGTGCCGGCGCGGGACGCGGATGCGATCCTGATAGTTCCGCCAAAGGACTGCATCACGCGATTGCAGAAAATCATGCCAACGCCGCTTACGGCAGCGTTCGTGGTCACTGGGGCAGCCTGCAGGCGCTGCATCACTTCGAGCGCGGTATCGAGGCCGTTGCCGCCGATGCCAGCACCTCGCGGACCGTGCCGACGCTAAGCGGCTTCTCCAGGATCCGGAACACCTCGCCGGAATTGACCGCATCCTGCAGCGCGTCCTTGTCCGCGTAGGCGGTCACGAGGATCCGCACGATATGCGGATACTCCTGCGACACCTGCCGCAACAGGTCGCCGCCGTGCCGGCCCGGCATGCGGAAGTCAGTCACCAGGATCGCCACCCGCGCACCTTCGCGGCGCAGGATCGACATGGCCTCGTCCGCGTCGCTGGCGAGCAGCACCTCGTAGTCGCTGCCCGCCGAGCGCGCAAAGTACTTGCGCGCCAGCTCCTCATCATCGGCATAGATGACAGTGCACCGTGCTTGCTGGGTCTCGCTCATTTCGATATCACTCGGCGCGCGGCAGGTCGAAGTTGAATGCGGTCCACTCGCCCAACTGGCTTTCTGCAAACAGTGTGCCGCCGTGCCGCTCCACCACCGCATAGCTGATGGACAGGCCAAGGCCGAGGCCCTGGCCGACTTCGCGGGTGGTGAAGAATGGTTCGAACACCCGCGCCAGATTCTCCTCGGCGATCCCCGGGCCGTTGTCGCGCACGTTCACGTGCAACCGGCCATCCTGCCATTGCGCCGTGACATGGATCCGCGGCGATGCGGTGCCGGCCTTTTGCATGGCCAGTGCGGCATTCGAGAACAGATTGATGAGCACGCCGATGATGGCGGCTTCGTCGCCCAGCACAAGGGTGTCGCCGGCCAGCTCGCGCGTGATGCTCACGCCGCGCAACTCATGCGCGCTCAGCCGGACCGACGAGTCAAGCGCTTTCTCGAACAGGAACGGCACGTCGTCCGCTGCGACATCGGGCTTGCGGTAGGCAAAGGTTTTCAGGTCCGAGACGATATGCTGGATGCGCTGCATGCCCTGCTTGGCATCCGTGAGGCACTCCTGCAGGGTCGGGCTGTCCTTGGCCTGCGGCTCCTCCATGGCTATTTCGATCGCCATCAGGCAGAAGTTCACCGGGTTGTTGACCTCGTGGAGCAGCCCTGCGGACAACGTACCGATGGCCGCCATCTTCTCCTGCTGCAGCAACTGGCCCTTGATCTGCGAGAGGTTTTCATTGGTGCGGGCGAGCTGATCGTTTTTGTGCGCCACTTCGTCCTTTAGCCGGAAAAGCTGGAAACGGCCCTTCTCGTTGAAGTAGGTGTAAATGGAGCTGGCCAGCGCGCAGAAGAAGATCAGGATGAGCTGGAACTGGAACTTGCTTGGGTTCTGTATGCCGCCCGGATGTGCCGCGCAGGCGATGTAGTAGAGCGAGACCGTGGCCAGGCCGAATGTCAGCGTTTGCAGGTAGCCGGAGGGGAACAGGATCCCCACCGCAAAGATCGTCAGCATCAGCCCGGAATAGAACAGCGACTCCTCTGCCTGGGTGGCATAAATCATCCAGGAGATCATGGCCTGCGGCAGCAGCAGCCAGAAAAAGGTGATGACCTGCACGTGGCGCTTGCCCGCTTCCGTGTAAAGCGAGAGCAATGCCAGGCCGATGGCCGCGCAGGTCAGCCCCCGAACGATGGCAAAGTACTTCTGCTCAGCCGGATACACGACATAGTCCATCGCCATGCCCATCAGCACCAGCACGATCACGGTCAGGCCGCCAGCCTTGCTGCACAGTAACCGGTAGTCGCGCAGTTCTTCACGATAGTTCGATTGCAGCCCAACCAGGGATGTCGTCATCTCAGGCTACTTGTTGCTGGCCGATCACCACTTCGGCAAACACATTCACGCCGGTCGGGTCCGTATACAGGCGCGGCTCGCCGCAGTTCTCCGGCATGATTTCGGCCATCTGCGCCTCGTTGCGATAGATCAGGTACCACTCCAGCACGTGCTCCATGCTGAAGCGCTCCGGGTTGTCGGCGTGGACATTGGTGACCAGCAGGCGGCCGCCGCGTCGGGTGCGGCTGGCGAAATGCTGGTTCAGCCGGGCACAGACCTTGTCGGACAGATAGTCGAACAGGCCGGCGCAATAGACCGCGTCGAACTCGCGGACACCCGGTGCGTCCGGATCCATCCGGCGCTTGAGCAGGTGGTGAACCGAATCGTGCGTGTAGCTGATGGTCATGCGCCTGGCCGTTTCCTGTGCGATGGAACCGAGGCGCTCGCGCGTCCAGTCCAGCGTCTCCTGGCTGAAGTCGAGCAGTTCGAACGACAGCCACTGTGGCTCGTCGTATTCATGCATGAAGCGCTGGATCTCCTGAGCCGGGCCGCAGCCCACGTTCAGCACCCGGAACGGCCGCTGCGCGGCGCGCGCTTCATTGGCGAGGCGCGTGAGGTAGTCCATCAGCAGGTCGATGCGATTGCGGTGCGCGCGTGCCACGGCCGTTTGCAGGAAAGCCGCGTTGACGATCTGGAAATACGTGCTCGGGCCCTGGCGGGGATCGTCGAGCATCTGGTTGACCATCTGGTAGTCGCCGGCGTAGCCCAGCGGCTTCGTGAAGGTGCGAAAGACGAAGGGCGAGCGCAGCAGCAGCGGATGAAGCGCGGCCTGGGCGAAGGCACGGTGCGCAGGCGCCAGTTCTTCGTCGACGAGGCGCGCCTCGCCTTCGAATTCGTCGAAGTAGAACTTGGTCCTTTCCATCAGCGGCGATGCCAGTTCGAGGAAGAAGTCCTCGCGCAGGCTTTTGCCATCCTTCGGCAGGGTGTCGGCGAGATCCGCCTGCTCGACCCAGCGCGACATGTCGGTGAGAAAAGCCCGGATCTGGTTGACCGCGATCTGGTAGTCACGGCGGATCTGGAAACGCTCGGTCCAGTCCTGCGCGAACCGGCGGGCTTCATCCCCCACCGTGCGCGCTTCCAGCGCGTCGCCGCTCAGCTCGCGCCACTCGTCGATCAGCGTCACCGAGACAATGGCAGTCAGGCCGGTATTGACCATGCTGATGACGACCGCCTTGCCCGAATAGGCGTGGTCCACGCCCATCTTGACCGACAGCTCGCTCAGCACCTCACTGACCTGGACAATCGAGTACGGGTTATAGACCTCCATCACCAGGGACTTTCGCTGGAGATTGATGATGGTGCCCCGCACCTGCTCGCCCTGCGAGTTGCGAAAGCTCACAACCGGATCGATTTGCGTTTTGGAATACACAATATTGCGGCCAGGTAAGTACTCACGCGAAGGTTTGAAATCTGGTCAGCGCGTATGCCAATGGCATTACGGTTCTGACGAGGCTCGCTAGCCTGGTGGGCCTGAAGGCCGGTTTCGGAGCCATGCGGACCTCTTCGATTGCAGCATTCTACTGATAAAAAAAGGCCTTTGTCTCACGGGGATTTCATCAGCGAAACTGCCTGAAGGTGGTCGATGAAAGGGCGCCGAAATACTACAAGGGCTTGCCCGTCGAGCGCAAGCTCAATCATCCATTGGCAACGGTGCAGCGCACGCACCTCGAATTGGGCGGCAGGGCGCTCGTGTCGGGCTCGCCGATGCGCACATTCGACTGGCGAGCCAGCCTTGTGGATCCCCCGCGAGCAATCTTGAAATTTGGAGCAAGCGGTTGAACGCGGTCGCGTTCCGACTTGTTTCGTCCATGCGCATGACAGGAGGCACGGCGAGTCAGGTCAAGCGTCTCGCTCAGCTCCAGGATCGTCGACATCAAGGTCATCGTCCGGCGGTACGCGGCCAGGTCGTCTTCATGCGCCGCCTTCGTGTTGCTTTGAAGTAATTTGGTGAACTTATCGACGCTCGACGGGTAGACCATGCCGGCGGCACGAACCGTATGCAGAAGCAGGACGGATACGTGCGGGGCCTATAATGTCGTGTGTTTGATCAATGCCGATGTCGCTGCCTGCTCGATGCCATCCGGAGCTTTCCAGTCGTGAACAATACCGACCTCGTCGCCGTCCAGCCCGTTGAATCGCTCGTCGTTCCGTCCGCGCTCGATGGCCGCGACGGCAGCAACCGTGGCGTTGCCGGAAGCAGCCAGCTCGCAGCGGACAACGACCTGGACGCCTTGCGCGCCTGGCTCTCGAACTACGCCGATACCAGGACGACATTCGACAACTACCGCAAGGAAGCTGAACGGCTGCTGCTGTGGGCCGTCGTGCAGTTGGGCAAGCCGTTATCCTCGCTCACGCACGAGGATCTGCTGTTGTACAAGGCGTTTCTCGTCAACCCGCAGCCGGCAGACCGCTGGGTGTCGGCCACCGGCGGCAAATACCCGCGCAGCGACGCGCGCTGGCGCCCGTTCAACGGTCCGCTTTCGCCGGCCAGCCAGCGCCAGGCGCTCATCATTCTCAACGCGATGTTCACGTGGCTCGTCAACGCCGGCTACCTGCGCGGCAATCCCATGGCGCTCCTGCGGCAGCGCGCGAAGCGCTCGGCGCCGCGTGTGACCCGCTATCTGTCGATCTCACTATGGGACGAGGTCAAGACCTGGGTCGAGCAACTCCCTCAGGAAAGCGAGGCCGAGCGCAAATATCACGCACGCTGCCGCTGGCTCACGACGCTGTTCTATCTCCAGGGCATGCGCATTTCGGAAGTCGCGGGCGCTCGCATGGGCGACTTCTTCCGGCGCCTCGGCGCCGACGGCCAGGACCAATGGTGGCTGGAAACAGTGGGTAAGGGCGACAAGGCTCGCATCGTTCCCGCGTCACCCGAATTGATTGCCGAGTTGCGGCGGTATCGAACCGCGAACGGCCTGGCCGCCATTCCCGCGCGCGCCGAGGAATTGCCACTCATTCTGCCGTTCAAGGGCACAGCGCGTTGCCTGTCGCGTTCCGCCGTTCACGATGCCATCAAGGGCATTTTTGCGGGCGCCGCCACATGGCTGCGCGGCAAGGGCGCGGATTTCGCCGATCGCGCCGATGAACTCGACCGCGCGTCGGCACACTGGCTGCGGCACACCGCTGGCTCGCATCAGGCGGATGGCGGCGTGGACCTGCGCACCATTCGCGACAATCTCGGCCACGTATCGCTGAACACAACCAGTCTCTATCTGCACACGGAAGACGACGAACGTCATCGTGAGACAGCCAATCGCCATCGAATGGGCTGGAAACATGCCAGCGAAAACGGCGAGTGACAGCCTCGCAAATGACGTGCGTATCGATGCCCGTTGAAAGCGATAGAGGCTCAGAACTCGTCTAGCTTCCACGGGTTGGATGGCGGGATGGTCGGTATTTTCACGGCTGGAAGGCTCCGGATACCGTTGCGCAAACAGTGACATCGACGGCCACGCCATACACGACATTATAGTACTAATGTCGTGTGTGAGGCGTGATAAGTTGCGAATATTACGTAATACGTCAAATTACCAACTGCATGATGTGCCTTTAGCCGCGCGTGGCTGCGCATGCAGCTATCTCGCCGCAAAAATCGCTCGGCCAGCGCTCAATTGACGATTGACACGTGAGGTTGCCCGGCGCCGCGACGCCGAAGCGCACGGCGCCGCCCGGCTCAGTGCCCGAAGTAGATCGACTGTCCAGCGGGACCGCTCGAGCCTTGTGCGCCCGAATCCGAGCTGCCAGCCATCGACACACCGCCTACGGCGCCTGCAGCGGATTGCGCATCCTGTTGCGCGACGATGGCCTCGGCGTGCTGGATGTCGTCCGGATAGTTGATATCTTTTGCCGCCGGACGATAGCCGGCCTGCTCGAGGCGCACGAGATCGGCGCGGACCTCGGCGCGCGTGACCGGACCATTGGTGCTGGCCGTGTCGGCCGCCGCATTCGCCTGGGCAAACGCGCAAACCGGGGCAGCCAGCGCGCAGGAAATGAGCAATGCGGAAATGAGTGCTTTCATGATGTTCACCTTTGCATGAGTGGCCGCTGCATCCGGAAGTGAGGCAGTTCCGGCCTGCCTTCGACAAAGCCGGTGATCCGGTCTCCGCGAAGGTTGCATGCATTCTGGTTGCCCGGCGCTTGCCCGAAGCTGACCCGCGCATTACGACTTTGTTATCTGCGCAGATATCAAATCCGTAATGTGCGGGTCAGCGCGAGGTAAGCGCCCGATTCCCATACTTGCCCCCAATTGCCCCAGTCATTGCCCCAGTCATTTCGCCGCCCAGCGGCGCTCCGCGGCCCAAAGCCTGCGGGCGCGGGTGTTTCAGCCTCTGCTTCAGCCTGCATTTCAGGCTCAAACCGGACACCGTCATGTGGATCGTCAAACTGGCCCTCAGGCGCCCCTATACGTTCGTCGTGCTCGCCGTGCTGCTCTTCATCCTCGGGCCGCTCGCGATCATGCGCACGCCCACGGATATTTTTCCGAACATCGACATCCCGGTCGTCAGCATCGTGTGGACGTACAACGGCTTTTCGGCCGAGGACATGGCGCATCGCATCACCTCGAACTACGAGCGCGCCCTCACCTCGGACGTCGACGACATCGAGCACATCGAGTCGCAGTCGCTCAACGGCGTGTCGGTCGTGAAGGTGTTCTTTCATCCGGGCGCCGACATCAACCGAGCGATTGCCGAAGCGGCCTCGAACTCCGCGTCGATCCTGCGCGTCCTGCCGCCCGGCACGCTGCCGCCGAACATCATCACCTACAGCGCCTCGACGGTGCCGGTGCTGCAACTCGGCCTCTCCAGCGACACGCTGCCCGAGCAGTCGCTCTACGACCTCGGCAACAGTTTCATCCGCACGCAGCTTGCCACCGTTCAGGGCGCGGCCGTGCCGCTGCCCTATGGCGGCAAGGTCCGCCAGATCATGGTGCAGCTCGATCCCAACGCGCTGCAGGCCAAGGGTCTCGCGCCCATCGACGTCGTGAACGCCGTGAATGCGCAGAACCTGATCCTGCCCGGCGGCACGGCCAAGATCGGCACGCGCGAATACAACGTGGAGATGAACGGCAGCACGCAGACGGTGGCGGCGCTCAACGATCTGCCCGTCAAGACCGTGAACGGCAGCGTCGTCTATGTGCGCGACGTCGCGCATGTAATCGACGGCTATGCGCCGCAGACCAACATCGTGCGCGCGGACGGCAAGCGCGCCGCACTGCTCACGGTGCAAAAGACCGGCAGCGCCTCCACGCTCACGATCATTCAGCAGGTCAAAGCGATGCTGCCGAAGATCGCCGCGGGCCTGCCGAGTGCGCTCAAGATCACGCCGCTCTCGGACCAGTCGCTGTTCGTGAAGTCCGCCATTTCTGGCGTGGTGCGCGAGGCGCTCATTGCCGCGTGCCTCACGGCCGCGATGATCCTGCTCTTTCTCGGCAGCTGGCGGGCCACGCTCATCATCGCGGTGACGATTCCGCTGTCCGTGCTCACTTCGCTGATCGCGCTTTCGGCGCTCGGCCAGACCATCAACATCATGACGCTGGGCGGGCTCGCGCTCGCGGTGGGCATCCTCGTGGACGACGCCACCGTTGCGATCGAGAACATCACGCATCACCTCGAACGCGGCGCGCCATTGCACGACGCGATCCTCAACGGCTCGGGCGAGATTGCCGTGCCGACCTTCGTCTCGACGCTCTCCATCTGCATCGTGTTCGTGCCGATGTTTCTGCTCACCGGCGTCGCGCACTATCTGTTCGTGCCGATGGCCGAAGCCGTGGTGTTCGCGATGTGCGCCTCGTACTTCTTCTCGCGCACGCTCATCCCCACGCTGGCGATGTATCTGCTGCGCTCACGTGCGCACAACGCAGCGCCCGCGCGTGGGCTCGCCGGCAAGCTGAGCCGCTTCCAGTTGGGCTTCGAAAAGCGCTTCGAAGCCGTGCGCAACCGCTACCGCGCCGTGCTGCAAGGTGCGATTGCCCGGCGCCGCCGCTTTGTCGCCATATGGCTCGCCATCTGCCTGGGCTCGCTCGTGCTCGTGCCGTTCACGGGACGCGACTTCTTCCCCGCCGTCGATTCGGGCGAGATCCGCCTGCATCTGCGCGCGCCCACCGGCACGCGCATCGAGCAAACCGCGCGCATCACCGACGAAGTGGAAGCGAAGATCCGCACCGTGATTCCGGCTGCCGAGCAGGCTTCGGTGCTCGACAACATCGGCCTGCCGGTGAGCGGCATCAATCTCACCTATGACTCTTCGGACCCGATCGGCCCCGAGGACGCGGACATCCTCATCACGCTCGCGCCGAAACACGCGCCCACCGCGCAATACGTCGCGAAGCTGCGCAACGTGCTCGATACGGCGTTCCCGGGCGTGACCTTTGCGTTCCTGCCCGCCGACATCGTGAGCCAGATCCTCAACTTCGGCCTGCCCGCGCCCATCGACGTGCAGATCGTCGGCAACAAGCTCGCGCAGAACCGCGTGGTGGCGAACCGGCTGCTCGATCAAATGCGCGGCGTGCGCGGGCTCGTGGACGCGCGCATCCAGCAGCCCGGCGACGAGCCCACCCTCAACGTGAACGTCGACCGCACCAAGGCCATGCAGGCCGGCCTCACGCAGCGCGATGTGGCGCAGAACCTGCTGATCGCGCTCTCGGGCAGCTCGCAGACCACGCCGAACTTCTGGCTCGACCCGAAGAACGGCGTGAGCTATCCGCTCATGGCGATGGTGCCGCAGTACGACATTGATTCGCTGCAGACGCTCGCCAATATTCCCATCACGACGCAAGCGGTCACCGCCAATCCGCAGAATCAGTTGGGCACGCTCGGCACGGTCTCGCGCAGCGAACAGGAGGCCGTCGTCTCGCACTACAACGTGCAGCCCGTGCTCGACATCTTCGCCTCCACGCAGGGGCGCGATCTCGGTGGCGTGGCCGCCGACGTAACGAAGCTCGTCGATGCCGCGCGCGCCCAGTTGCCGCCGGGCTCGTCGATCGTGATGCGCGGCCAGGTGCAGTCGATGAACGCCTCGTTCAGCGGGCTTGCGCTCGGCCTCGTGTTCGCGATCGCGCTCGCCTATCTGCTGATGGTTGTGAATTTCCAGTCGTGGCTCGATCCGCTCATCATCATCAGCGGCCTGCCCTCGTCGATTGCCGGCATCGCGTGGATGTTGTTCGTCACGCAAACGACGCTCTCCGTGCCCGCGCTCACGGGCACGATCCTGTGCATCGGGATTGCCACCGCCAACAGCATCCTCGTGATCAACGCCGCGCGCGAATCGCTAGCCGCCGGCATGGCGCCGCTCGCCGCTGCGCTCGACGCTGGCTTCAACCGCTTTCGCCCCGTGGTCATGACGGCGCTGGCCATGCTGATCGGCATGCTGCCGATGGCGCTGGGCCTCGGCGACGGCGGCGAGCAGAACGCACCGCTCGGGCGCGCCGTGATTGGCGGCCTCGCGATCGGCACGCTTTCGACGCTGGTATTCGTGCCGGTCGTGTTCGGCATGGTGCACGGCTGGCTCGCGAAGCGCCGCGCGGCGCGCGCCGGCGATGCGGGCGCCGATGCCGATTCCAGTGCCACGGCCGTGACTCACGTTGAATAAATAAGGAATCCAGATGACCACGCAAACCCCACTCGAGGATCGCGACGCTGCCCCAGAGCCCGAGGCGCAGGCCAGCTCCGCACTGCCCCCCTCGCCTTCACCATCCGCCGTGCCTTCGACGCGCACGCGCAAACGCCACGCGCTCGTGCTCGGCCTCGGCGCGCTCGTGCTCGCCCTGCTCGCGGCCGGCATCGTGCCGAAGCTCGACGCGCGCAAGGCGCAGGCCGCGCAGGTGGCCGTGCAGCGCGAACTGAGCGTTGCCACGGTCGCGCCCAAGCCCGCGCCAGCGACCCAGGATCTGCTGTTGCCGGGCGCGGTCATGCCGTGGGCCGACGCTTCGATCTACGCGCGCACGAGCGGCTATGTGCAGCACTGGTATGCCGACATTGGCGCACACGTGAAGGCGGGCCAGACGCTCGCGCAGATCGACACGCCCGAGCTCGACGCGCAATTGCAGCAGGCGCGCGCCGACGAGGCCACGGCGCAGGCGAACTACCGCTTTGCGAGCAGCACCGCGCAGCGCTGGCAGACGATGCTGCAGACGCAGTCGGTGGCCCAGCAGGACGCCGACGCGAAGACGAGCGACGCGGCCGCAAAGCTCGCCACACTGCAAGCCACGCAGGCCAATGTCGCGCGGCTCCAGGAGATGGTCGCTTACCAGAACGTGACGGCGCCGTTCGACGGCGTCATTACCGTGCGCAACGTTCAAGTGGGCGCGCTCGTGACCGCGGGCGGCACGCCCGGTCTCGCCACGATGCCCGGCGAGCTGTTCCATATCGAGCAGACGGACCGGCTGCGCGTCTACGTGGACGTGCCGCAGGACGACGCGAGCCGCGTCACGCCCGGCACCGCCGTCTGGCTCACGACGCAGCAGTATCCGGGGCGGCGTTTCCCGGCGACGGTGGCGCGCAGCGCCAACGCGATCGATCCGGTGAGCCGCACGCTGCATGTGGAAGTCGACGTCGACAACGCCGACGGCGCGCTGATGCCCGGCGCCTACGCGCAGGTCCATCTTGCGCTCACGACGACCACGCCGGCGCTCGAAGTGCCGGTGAGCGCGCTGCTGTTCCGCCCCGACGGCGTGACCGTCGCCGTGGTGGACGCTCACGACAAGGTGCAGTTGCGCCAGGTGAGCATCGGCCGCGACTTCGGCACTTACGTTGAGATTGCCACGGGTCTCGCGCCCACCGACCGCGTCATCAACAATCCTGGCGACGCCATCGCGAACGGCCAGAGCGTGCGCGTGGCAGCGGGCTCTACCGATGCCGCCGGCACGCCCGCCGTGGCTGCGGCCGCGCCAGGCGGCAAGGCATAGGCGAGGCCCATCATGCTCGATATCTTTTCCGCGCCACTGCGCAGGATCGTCGTGGTCTGCACGGCGGCAACGCTTGCCGCCTGCTCGACGTTGCCCCATTACAGCGTGCCCGAGGTCGCCGTGCCCGCGCACTACGCGAGCGCGCCACCCACGGCGCCAGGCTGGGCCGTCGCGGCGCCCGCCGACGGCCAGCCACGCGGCCCCTGGTGGACGCTCTTTCAGGATGACGAACTGAACCGCCTCGAAGCACGCGTGGACGTTTCGAACCAGACCGTGAAGCAGGCCGTCGCGCAGCTCCAGGCCGCCCGCGCGATGGTCGACTACCAGCGCGCGGGATACTCGCCTACCGTGACGGCGGGCGCTGCGCAACAGCGCTACCGCACTTCGCAGAACCTCGTGGACCACTCGCTCGCGGGCAAGACGATTCCCGACTATTCGGTGGGCGTGGGTGCGAGCTGGGAGCCCGACCTGTTCGGGCGCGTGAAGGACGCCACGGTCGAGGCGCGCGATAACGCCCAGGCGAGCCAGGCCGATCTCGAATCGGTGCGCCTCTCGGTGGCGAGCGATCTCGCTTCGGACTACTTCGATCTGCGCTCGCTCGATCGCCAGAAGAAGCTGCTCGACGACACCGTGACCGCCTATGGCGCCGCGCTGCGCATCGTTCAGCAGCAGCTCGCCGATGGCGCCATCGACGCCTCGGCGGTCGCGCAGGCGCAGACGCAGCTCGAAAGCGCGCGCACGGCGGACCAGGACATCGACGTGCAGCGTGCGCAGCTCCAGCACGCGATCGCGACGCTCGTCGGCGAGCCGGCTTCGACGTTCGCGCTGCCGCCGTTGGTCGAACCGGCCATGGTGCCGGCGATCCCCGCCGACGTGCCCTCCGCGCTGCTCGAGCGGCGCCCCGACATCGCCGCTGCCGAGCGCCGCGTGGCCGCCGCCAACGCGCGCATCGGCGAGGCGCACGCGGCCTTCTATCCGGACCTCACGCTATCGGCATCGGCGGGACTCGAAAGCACGTTCTTCGGACCGTGGCTCACGGCCTCCAGCCTCTTCTGGTCGCTCGGCGCGCAGCTCGCGGGCACGCTGTTCGACGGCGGACGACGCGACGCCACGCTCAAGGGCGCCGACGCGCAATACGACGCGACCGTTGCCGCTTATCGGCAGACGGTGCTCACGGCGTTCCAGCAGGTCGAGGACAACCTGAGCGCGCTCGGCACGCTCGCGGGCGAAGCGGACAGCCAGCAACGCGCGACGGCTGCTGCAGAGCTCTCGCTCAAGCTCACGACCAACCGCTATCAGGCGGGCGCCGTGAACTATCTCGACGTGGTGACGGCGCAGACCATCGCACTCCAGAACGAACGCAACGGGGATGAGATCGCGCAGCGTCGGCTCGATGCGAGCGTGCATCTGCTCGAAGCACTCGGCGGCGGGTGGGATCGCACGGCGCTGAACGGCAATAGCGAATCGCTAAAGGCCAACAGCAAGGCAAACAGCGCGGCAAACAGCAAGGCCAACAGCAACGCGAACACCGCGACAAAAAGCGCGGCTCAAAGCGCGTCACTCAGCGCCGCGCAAACGAAAGGATGAAGCGCGTGCCGGCGGCGTCGCTTTCGGCGCGCGCGGTGCCGCCGTGCAGCGTCATGATCGTGCGCACGATCGCGAGCCCGAGGCCCGCCGAGCCCGCTGCGTGCGGCTCGCTGTGGCGTGAGGCATCCACGCGGTAGAAGCGGTCGAAGATGCGCTCGAGCAGCGCGGCGTCGATGGGTGGGCCCGGATTGGCCACCGTGACGTCGAGCGTCGTGGGCTCGAGCGCGGCGCTCAGCATGATCTCGCCGCCGCGCGGCGTATAGCGCAGGGCATTGGCGAGCAGGTTGCTGACCGCGCGCCGGAACAGCTCCTTGTCCGCACGCAGCCGCCCCTCGCCCGTCACGCGGATGCGCACGCCGGCCTCGTCGGCGAGACCCTCGAAGTAGTCGGCGAT
The DNA here is from genome assembly GCF_004353915.1 of Paraburkholderia silviterrae. Classification (GTDB taxonomy): domain Bacteria; phylum Pseudomonadota; class Gammaproteobacteria; order Burkholderiales; family Burkholderiaceae; genus Paraburkholderia; species Paraburkholderia silviterrae. The sequence goes on from NZ_SMRP01000009.1 coordinate 103,805, forward strand.
TTGCGCGAGGGCCTCCACGGCGTCGAATTCGGCGAGCGTCGTGATGAACTGCGGATGCTCCGCGCGCGCGAGGAAGATCACGCTCTCGATCATGCGCGAGAGCCGCGCGCACTCCTCCAGATTCGATTCGAGCAGCGCTTCGTATTCGGGCGCCGTGCGCTCGCGCGCGAGCGCCACCTCGGTCGCGCCACGCAGGTTGCCAAGCGGGGTGCGCATGTCGTGCGCGAGATCGGCAGTGTATTGCGACATGCGCTCGAAGCCGCCGTGCAGCCGTTCGAGCATCGCGTTGAGCGACTTCACCAGCGCATCGAGCTCACTCGGCGCGCCGTCCACTTCGATGGCGGTATCGAGCCGCTCGACCGTGACCGTGGCCGCGCGCGCGGTCATCTCGCGCAGCGGGCGCAGCGACTCGCGCACGAGCAGCCAGCTCATCAGGAACGCGAGCAGCATGCCCGCGAAGCCGAACCCATAGAGCCGCTCGCGATAGTGGTCGAGCACGCGCCAGCGGTCGGACATATCGCGCGCGATGACCACGGTGACGGGCGTGCCGTCGCCGAGCGTCGCGTCGGCAGCGAGCCCGCGCACCGGCACATCGCGCGCGTTGCGCCACTCGTGCACGTCGTCTTCGGTGATGCGTTGGGCCGCATCGAGGCGCGCCGCAAGCGGCGTGGCGGGAAACTTCCCGTCGGCAATGCCCTGTGTGTTGTGCTCGATGAGCGGCGCGCCATCGGCGCCGAGCACTTCCATGGCCAGCGCCGAATTGCCCAGCACCTGGCTCGTGAGGCGCGGCGCGTGCTCGCGCACGTCCGCCGCGTTGTGCAGCTCGGCGGCGAGCCGGCGCAGATGGCGCGCGATCAGCACGATATCCAGATCGTCCTGCTGGCGGATTTCGCGGCCGAGCGTGAAGTAGAGCGTGCTGCCCACCAGCGCGAACACGGCGAGCGTGGTGCCCGCGAAACAGAGCGCGAGCGTAGTGGTCAGCGAGCGCGCGGCCATCAGGCGCTCTCTTTGATTTCGGCCACGTAGCCCACGCCGCGCACGGTGTGGATCAGCTTGACGGGATAGTCGTCGTCGACCTTGGCGCGCAGGCGGCGGATGGCGACTTCGACCACGTTGGTGTCGCTGTCGAAATTCATGTCCCACACGTACGAGGCGATCTGCGTGCGCGTGAGCACCTCGCCCTGGCGGCGCACGAGCAGTTGCAGCAGCGAGAACTCGCGCGGCGTGAGGTCGATGCGCGCGGTGCCGCGGCGCACGCGGCGCCGCGTGACGTCGATTTCGAGGTCTCCCAGCGACATCACGTCGGTCTCGCGCGGCGGACCGCGCCGCGCGAGCGTGCGCACGCGCGCGAGCAGCTCGACGAACGCAAACGGCTTGACGAGATAATCGTCGGCGCCCAGCTCCAGCCCCTTGACGCGGTCGTTCACGTCGTCGCGCGCGGTAAGGAACAGCACGGGCGTGGTGTGCGTCGTGCGCAGCACCTTGAGCACCGACCAGCCATCCATGGCCGGCAGCATCACATCGAGCACGATCACGTCGTACGCTTCTTCCCTCGCGAGAATCAGGCCTTCGGCGCCGTCCGTGGCCACGTCGACGGCGTAGCCCGATTCCTCGAGGCCTTTTTTCAGGTAGGCACCGGTCTTGGGTTCGTCTTCGATCACGAGAATCCGCATTGCCGCTCGTCCTTTCATCCGTATGGCTCGATTGTATGCGCTCGTATGCGCTCCGGGCTCAATCAACCGGCACGGAAATCACGCAACCCGCAGGTTGCAATTCCGAAACCCCCGTGCTAGTCTTTATGCAACCTGGAGGTTGCGTTATGAGCCCTGTTTCTGACCGTATCGAAAAACGTATCGTCCTGCGCGCGCCGCGCGAGCGCGTCTGGCGCGCGATTAGCGAGGCCAGGCAATTCGGCAGCTGGTTCGGCGTCGCGTTCGACGGCGAATTTGCGGCCGGTGCCCGCATCACAGGTCGGATCGCCCCGACCCAGGTCGATCCCGAGGTGGCGAAGATGCAGCAGCCCTATGCCGGCTTTCCGTTCGATTTCCATATCGAGCGGATCGAGCCGATGAGCCTGTTCTCGTTTCGCTGGCATCCGAACGCGGTCGAGCGCAACGCGGACTATTCGGCCGAAGCCATGACGCTCGTCGAATTCCGGTTGGAGGACGCGAACGAAGGCACGCTGCTGACGATCACGGAATCGGGCTTCGATGCCATCCCGCTCGAGCGCCGGGCCAAGGCCTTCACGAGCAACGAGGGCGGCTGGACGCATCAGTCGAAGCTCATCGCGAAGTACCTCGAGCGACTCCCATCGTGACGCACTCCTCATCAACCGCCGCCAAAAAGCTCCTCAGTGCGGCGCCCGTATTCGCGGCACTCGGCGACCCCGCGCGGCTTCGAATCGTCTCGAGGCTGTGCGAAGCGGGCCCCCTGTCGATCGTGCGGCTCACCGAGGGCGCGGACATCTCGCGCCAGGCCGTGACGAAACATCTGCACGCGCTCTCGGACGCCGGTCTCGTATGCAGCGAGCGTAGCGGCCGCGAAAGCCTGTGGCGGCTCGAGCCGTTGCGGCTGGAGGAGGCGCAACGCTACCTCGGCCAGATCTCCGCGCGCTGGGATCAGGCGCTCGTGCGGCTGGCGGCCCTCGTGGAACGCGAGGATCGCGACGAGGCTTGAACCTGCTTGCAGCCTGAAATCCTGGCCCGCGCTCACGCGCCCCGAGCCCGTGCAGCCGAGCCGCGCTGCGCCGGCGCCCGCTTCTCGCTACGCCGTTTCGCGGCTGCCGGCGCCGGTGTTTCGAGCCGCTCGACCTTGAAGCACCGCCCCGCTGCCCATTCGGCCTCGAGCGCCTCGCGCACGCCCAGCAGCGCCGTGCGCTGCTCGTCGAGCCGCACGCGCAGCGCGTCGATCTCGTGCAGACGCTGCTCGATGCGCTCGAGCAGCCCTTCCTTCGAAAAGCCCTGTATTTGCTCGACACTCGCGCGCATGTCCTCCAGCGAGAAGCCAAGCCGCTGCGCGAGCTGAATCTGCCTCAACCGCTCCTCAGCCGCTTCGTCATAGATCCGGTAGCCATTCGCGCCGCGGCTTGCCGGCGGCAGCAGGCCGCTTTGCTCGTAAAAGCGGATTGCCGAGGCAGCGATGCCCGTGCGAGCCGCCAGTTCTCCAATCTTCATCGCGCTTGACCTTCAAGTGAACTTGAAACTTAGTATACGCCGGTCTCCAGCGCCGAAAAGGTCTTTCGATGGCAACCTCACTGTTTACTCCGCTCACCCTGCCCAATGGCGGCACCCTGCCCAACCGCATCGCGAAGGCTGCGATGGAAGAAAACCTGGCGGATGCCGGCCAACTGCCGGGCATGGCGCTGTGGCGCCTCTACGAGGCATGGGGGGCGGGCGGCACCGGCCTGCTGATCACTGGCAACGTGATGATCGACGCACGCGCGCTGACCGGTCCTGGCGGCGTCGTGCTGGAGCGCGGCACGCCGCTCGAGCCATTCAGGCGCTGGGCGGCTGGAGCGCGCAAGCACGGCGCGCGGATCTGGATGCAGATCAATCATCCGGGCCGTCAGGTCATTGCGGCGATGGGGCGCGACGCATGGGCGCCCTCGGCTGTCCCGCTCGATCTGGGGCGGCACAGCAAGCTGTTTGCCGAACCGCGCGCGATGACGGAAGCGGAAATTCACGAAGTGATCGAACGCTTTGCGGATACCGCGCGAGCCGCGCAGCAAGCCGGCTTCGATGGCGTGCAGATCCATGCTGCGCACGGCTATTTGCTGTCGCAGTTTCTCTCGCCGCTGACCAACCGGCGCGACGATGCATGGGGCGGCCCGCTTGAAAACCGCGCAAGGCTGCTGCTCTCGGTCGTGCGTGCGGTGCGCGCACGCGTTGGCGCGTCGTTTAGCGTCGCGGTCAAGATCAATTCCGCCGACTTCCAGCGCGGCGGGTTTTCCGAGGCGGACGCGCGGCAGATCGTGCTATGGCTGAACGACGAGGCCGTCGATCTGGTGGAACTGTCGGGCGGGAGCTATGAGAGTCCTGCCATGCAGGGGCGCACGGCGGATGGCAGAACGCTTGCGCGCGAGGCTTATTTCTTGACGTTCGCGCAGGAGATTGCTGCGGTCGCACGCATGCCGATCATGACGACGGGGGGTATTCGGAGGAAATCGGTGGCCGAGGCTGTGATCGAGGAAGGCGTGGCCGTTGTGGGTATGGCGAGTGCGCTTGCTGCGGTGCCGGACCTGCCGCGTCGCTGGCGCGAGGGGCAAAGTGTCGATGCGCCGGTGATTACCGTCGGGTGGCGCGACAAGGCCATGGCCGGGCTGGCGACTATGGCGCTCGTCAAGCGCAGGCTGCGAGCGATTGCGGCCGGCGGGCGGCCTGGGCACCGCTATTCGGCCGTATATAGTCTTGTGGTTGATCAGCTTCGCACGCGTAGATTGACTGCGAGATATTTGCAGTGGCGGCAGGCGCGTGGTTGACGCGCCATGGCAATGTAGTGCTTTGCGATATCGTTATTTGGTTTGGAGGTCTTAGGTTTTTGGGTTTGGTGGGGATCGCTGGGTGTTGGCCTTTCCTTGTTTTCATGTCGGTATATTGGTGTTGCCCCTGTGCGGGGCGGCACCTACTTTTCTTTGCAGCGGCAAAGAAAAGTAGGCAAAAGAAAGCCGCTCAAACCGCCAGTGTGACGCAGTACACCACTCGACTTATATCGGAGCGGCTCCGGAGCGTCTGTCACCACGCGCCGTCACCCGGAGTGACTAAGGGCTCATCCATCCGGCGGCGCTACGCGCGCCGTCGGGCATAACCAAAACCAGTGGGGCGCACGCGTTTTCGTAGGACTCCCGCGTATTTGCTCGGCAGTACTCTCGCGCATTCGCCAAGCAGCACGCCCGGTTTTCCTTGCAGACCCTTCCGCCCGCGCGTAGCGCGCGGCGGGAAGGATGAGTCCTTTGTCACTAAGGCGGAGTGTGCGGGGTGACGGATGCCCCGGAGCCGCTCCGATTGACAGGGCAGTGGTGGACCGCGTCACACTG
>NZ_SMRP01000009.1:108904-138143 GCF_004353915.1 Paraburkholderia silviterrae
TAGCAATCCAATATAACGAAAACCTCACACATTTCCCCGAAAGCTAGCACACAACCGGAAGGTCTCTTCTGAAACAGCAATCTGCTTCGCCTTACAATAACGCATAACAAGCTTGAGCAACTCCTTAATATCGCGCCCGCTAGCATTCGGATACGCCCGCGTCAGCACCAAAACAAGCTCCTCCCCAAGATCGACACCGAACTGCTCGGAAAGCACTTTCCAGATCCGCATCGCATCGGCTTTAGCCGGCGTATCGTACCGAATCGTCGCGATACATCGCGAGAGAATCGCATCATCGACATCGTCGATGCGATTGGTGGTCATGAACAGCAGCCCATGAAAATACTCGAGCGTGCGCAGGAACTCCGCGACAATCGCGTTGTGCTCGAGATCGTTGTCGCGGCGTCGAATATAGACGTCGGCTTCATCGAGCAACAAGACCGCATCCCAGCGCATCGCGCGCCGCAAGATGCTCGAAAGCGCTGCGCCCACCGAGGCCGCCGTGGTCCCTAGCTGCCCCGAGTGCACGCGATACAGCGGCTTGCCAACCACTTCCGCATAGACCTCGGCGGTCAGCGTCTTGCCGAGGCCCGGTGCGCCCTGGCAGAGAATCGTCGTGCCGCCCGACTTGCCCGGCACGACGTCCTGCACGAACACGTTCATGTTCGAAGTGAGGATATCGACAAGATCGTGATGATGGGCCGGCAACACCAGCTTCTCGCGCAACTCGGGCTGGTAGCGATATTCCTCCACGTGCTGCACGTGCACCCAGATATTGCGGTGCCACTCCAGATGAAACAGGTGCACATAGCCGTGCAGCGGGATCCGCTCGAAGCCCGCCGCAATGCCGGCGCTGCGCCAGAATTCGGGGTCGCACGTCATTTCGAAGCGGCGTTCGAGTCGTTCTTCATCGTTCACGCACTTCGCGCTCACGCCGTCGACGATGCGCGTGAACTCCACCGCGCCCTTTTCGCCCACCGTGAACGCCGCCTTCGTCACCACGAACTGCGCGCCAAAGCGGCGCTGGAACTTCAGGAAAAGCTGCGCGTGGTGTTCGTATTCGCGCTTGAATTCCGCGCACTCCTTGTAGAAACCAAACTCGGCCAGCAGCTCGGGAATCGTGCGGTTGACAATGTCGTGGCGATTGATCACGAGCGAGGTCGTCATGCCGGATCGGCGCTTGTGATAGTCGGTCAGATCAGAGTTGGCCGACTGCATCGTATTGGCCAGCATGTCGACCACAACGTAGGGCGTGCCCTGCTCCGGCTCGACATGGCGAATCCGGTGCACGAGCCACGGCAGCAAGGTCCCGTCCTTGTGCCGCTGGTAGAGCCAGCCGTCGATCAAGTCGCGCGACAGCCAGGCGACAAGCCCCGGCACCAGTTGGTCCAACGCCGGAATGACGCGTGCCTGCGGGGCGTTGTAGATGTTGTCGAGCGCCAGCATCTGAAACATCAGCATGCGCTCGTTCTGTGTCTTGCTCAGCGAGTAAAGCGTATTGAGCGATCGCGCGTCGAATAGCTTGCTCGATACGATCATGTTGCCGTGGCACACGCCGTGCTCCTTGAGCCGCGTAGCGAGTGGCGATTCGGTCTCGATCATCCCGAGCAGAGGATGGATCAGCGATTCGGGTATTTCAAAATCCATGGGCAAGACTCCCGGTCATTGCCACCGCCGTTGCGGCGGCGGGCTCGTGCGTCACTTCATGAAGAATTCGATGGCCATGCTGACGATGGGGGGATGAATCCGATGCAAGCCATTGAATTCGATGTACTGAACATCGTAGCCAGCCGATCGCAGTCTTGCGGCGTTGGCGCGGCCGCTCGTGTCGATCGGCAATTGCTCGTCGGCGAGACCGTGTGCGATGAATACTTTCGGTGCGCCCTCCTGCATGAAGACCGACATGAAGCCGCCTGAAAACGCGATCACGTGGCTCACGATATCGCCATTGGTCACGCCGATCGAAAGCGCATAGCTCGCGCCATCCGAAAACCCCGCGAACGCGAGGCGCCCGGGATCGATGCGGTAGCGCGATGCGATTTCGGTGAGCGCACGATGCAAGCGCTCGAGATCGGGGCCGTTGCCGCCGATCACGATATCCCAGGTCGGATAAGTCGAATGCGGTGCCAACACCAGGAAGTGGTGCTCTCGCGCATGCTCTTCGATGAACGGCAGCACTTTTTCCGGAAAGCCCCCGGCGCCATGGAACATCACGAAGAGCGGCACGGGCGCCCCGTCTTCAAGACCCGGCGGGACGAACAACACCGCGTCGCGCTCGTCGGCGAGGCCCAGAGGGTGGCGGCCCGGCGGCAAGCGGCCTTTGGTCGGCTCCGCGCAGGTAAAGGACAGGCGGCCGAATAGCGAGGGATCGAACATGACGGACCTGCTCGTAGGTCGTAACAGTTAGGCTAGTATATTGTATATCAGCGATTTGTGCGCAAGAAAGAAGCGGGGGCTGTAATTCGCAGAGCATCGGTAGAATCACGCGCCGGCCGGCTGCTAAAGCCGGCGGCGACGTTATGGGTCGAAGCCTTGCGGGCGAAAAGCGCGGTAGTTCGCGCCTACTGACGCGCAACCGGCGTGAAGCCGTAGCGCGGGAGCACGTCCTGTGCCGCCGGACTCATCAGGTACATCGCCAGCCGGTATGCGGCATCGCGCGTCGCGGCGTTCTGCGGCGACTCGATCACGGTCATCCCGTAATCGACGGGAAAAGCCAGATCGGGCGGCAACTCAACCTGCGTGAGCGTCGTGTCGGGTGTCGGTTCGTGGGAACTGCAGTAGCCGATGAAAACGTCGACGTAGTGGGTCGCGAGAAAGTATTTCACCGGACTCTGGCCGGCCGGCACGGGCGGCGCGACGGCGCCGCCCACCAGTTGCCGCGCCTTCGCTTCCAGCGTGTGCGTGGCGCCCGGGCGCACGGTGCCGGCCTTTTCAAACAGTGCCCACGCGTAGTCGCCGCCGGGGTCCGCCTTCGGCGTCGAGGTGCCGATATTGACGGCCGGATCGAGCAGCTTGTCGAGCAGGTTGGCGCTGGTCAGGCCGACGTCGGGTCGCGCCTCTACACACAGCCGGTTTCGCGCGAATACGACGACGGGCGCCCCCTTGCCTTCCGACGCAAGCCGTTGCGGATGAGCCATGTTCGCGGAAACGAAAAGATCCGCCCTGGCCGAGTGCTCGATCCTGTCGAGCAAGGTGCCGGCTGGTCCGGTCACGAGTTGTACCGGCTGGCCGGTCTCGCTCGTGTACTGGCGCGTAATGGCGCCGAGCGCGCCGCTCATGCTGCCGGCCGCGTAGACCGTGACGGTTGGCGCGGTGGGGGCCTGCTGGGCCACCGCGAGACAGGCGCTCATGCCGGTGGCGGAAGACAGCAGCGCCCGGAGCAGGAAGGAAGACGTTTTTTTCATTTCAGAGATCGACCTGGATGGATGCACGAACCGTGCGCGGCGCGGCGAGTGTGGCGGTACCGCTATCGGTGCCGGTGTAGCCGTTCTGGCCGGCGGGTGTGATGTTGGCCCAGTAGTGGCGGTTGGCGACGTTGTCGACCCCCACTCGCAGCGCCACGGCTTTGCCGGCGATTTTTGTCAGGTAGCGCGCGCCGAGGTTGACGACCGTGTAGCCGTCGGCGTAATCGCTATTCGAATAGTTGGCGGCGCGTCGGCTCGCGTAGTTCAAGTCGACGTTGAAGCCGAGGCCGGCCACGGTCGGCACCGAGTAATCGACCAGCGCGTCGAACACCACGCGCGACAGGCCGAGAATCTGCGTGCCCTCGGTAGCGGCCACGCCGGTGTTGTGCAGGCGCGGATCCAGCAGCGAAAGCCCTGCGTAGATGTTGATATCGCGCGTGACGGCACCCGTCGCGCTCAGCTCGATCCCGCGGTTCACCTGCTCGCCCTGCTCCGCATAGACGTTGTCCGCGCTCACCATGGCATAGGGCCGCTCGATCCGGTAGAGCGCGGCACCCAGCGTGGCGCTGCCGAGATCGACCTTGTAGCCGAGCTCCCACTGCTTGCTGCGGTACGGGGCAAGTTCGTCGCCCGCGTTGACGGTGCCCGAGGGTGCGATGTCGCCCTGCTGCAGACTGTCCGCGTAGGTGACATAGGCGGTCATGTTCGCGAGCGGCTTGTACATCAGGCTCGCCGTCGGGCTGAAGCCATCGGCGCTGTACTTGCTCTTCACCGCGCCCGCCGCGTTGTAGTTCTCGGCGTGGATCCAGCTCTGGCTCGCGGCCAGCAGTGTCGACCAGTGCTCGTTGAAGCTGATCGTGTCGCCCACGCTGATCGCTTGCTGGAACGTGCCGACCGATCGATAGCGGTCCGAAAAATCCGGCAGCGGCGGCTCGGCAAAGATCGCCGGATTGCTGAGGTTGCCGGTGCCGAGCGTGATCGCGCCGGTCTGGTATGGCGTATAGCGGTTCCAGTAAAAACCGGTAGTCGAGACGAACACGTCGTGCGTCGTGCCGGCGAGCGCGACGTGTCCGTTCAGCGCGATCGTGTTGCTGATGATCTGGTCGAGACTGTAGGTCGTCGTCGCGGTGGTTTCCTTGTACGCGCCTTTGTTATTGGTGAGCGTGAGGGTCGGGACGGTCGAGGCGCGGTCGTTCGTTTCGCGCAGCACGCCGGCGCTCAGGTGCCAGTCACTATTGAAGTCGTGCTTCAGCGTCGCGCCCATCATGTTCGTGACGTTGTTATCACCGGCCCATGACTGGCCGAGCCCGACCGTTGCCGGGTTCGGCGCGGCGGGAAGCAGCACGTTCTTCGCCAGCGCGAAGGTCCCGGGGAAGCCCGTGTCCAGGTAGTGGTACGTGCTGAGATTCGTTTCGAGCCGGGTGTCCGGCGTAAAGCGGATATCGAAGGCGAGGCTCGCGAGGCGTCTGCGCAGACGGCTGTCCGAGACATAGCCCTCGCCATCCTGGTTGAGCAGATTGAGCCGGTAGCCGAAGCGGTCGTCGTTGCCGAAGTGGCCGCCCAGGTCGATATGCTCGGTCCACAGATCGTTGGACTCGTAGCCTAGCGTGAATTCACGCAGTGGCTCATCGGTCGGACGCTTGAGCACGTAGTTGAACGTGCCGGCCGGACTCGCCGGCCCGTAAAGGGCGCCGGCGAGTCCGTTGAGCACCTCGATGCGGTCGAACTGCTCGATCGGATAATCGGTCGTCGCGGCGATGTTCATGCCGTCAATGCGCGTGTTCTGAACGACGCCCGCTTGCATGCCGCGCGTCTGGGGCCGGATATTCCAGCCCTGCACCGAAGGAATATAGGTGAACGCCTCCTGCACGCTGCGCAGTTGCTGATTCTGGGCCAGTGACTGCGGAATGACGTCGATCGAATAAGGCGTATCGAGCAGCTTCTTTTCGCCGAGCGGACCGACCACGGTCTGCTTGACCTGATACGACGGCCAGGTCACGGGCATAACGCCCGTGATGACAATCGGGGCAAGCTGGGCTTCGTTGTCCTGCGCGTGAGCCGGGAGGGCGGTGCCGATACCTGTGGAAACGAGTGCGAGAGTGGGTAATGTGTAGCGGGAACGCGATGTCATTGGGATTTTCGTTGCGGGGTATTTCGATATATCCTCTGGAATATAACGTGATGGGCGAGTCGCAACAAGGACGCTACGTGGCCTTGTTGCAGCGATGCGTCGCGGATACGTGAATACTGCTTATATCAAGCGTGCGATAGTGGTCGTGCCGGCGAACGACGACGCCCGGGAAACCGGGCCGCGGAATAAAAGCCTGAAATCGAAAGCGACTGCACTCATGCCCGTTTCCCCCGAGACATTCATCCCGCGAGATGCTCCATGATAAGTGTGCCGGCTGCGAAGGCTGAACCGCCTGCGAAGGCTGTGGGCGGGTGCGATGAACACCTTCGGCGCGCCCTCCTGCACGGCCCGACCAGGCTGGTGCATCGGTGGATGCGCTTGCGAGTCCCCCCGAAGCGACGCATCCACGGTGAAGGTTTTATAGGCTTTCGCACATGGCAACGTATCGGCTGGCTGACTCTTCATCCATGCCGCTGCGCATGAGGCCGGCTGCGATATCCTGCCCGCTCCCATGCTGCCGATAGCGTTCATACAGGGCCTGGACACACGTCCATTTCTGGTTGTCCCAGTAAACTTTCAGGCAGTACATGTTGGACCGGGATGCCAGGGTATGAATGTCAAGACTGCGAATGATGTTGACCAGCGCGACGTCATCAACGTGACGCCACATATTGATCATGGCATGAAAGCCAAACGTTGCTCCAGAGGGCTTTCCGTACTCGTATGAGAAGCGGTCGGCAACGTCACCGGGTGCAAAGCGAATACCATGATCGGTTTCAAGCGCAGTTCGCCAGGTGTCGCAAATCAGAACGTCTTCGATACCGTCCGGGGGGACATCAAACTGCTTGTTCGCAAGTGCCTGCAAGAGTCGCGCAGAGCGCAGCGAGAATCCCCCATTTCCCACACACCGGTTGGCTTCCGCTCCGGGCCAGCGCGCACCGATATAGTCGTACTCGCGGAATGAGTCGGACCAACTGCTTGAATTGACAACATAGCCATCCCACTGGACAACGAGTACCCAAGGCGTGCTTATATGGCTCGCAAGTTCCCGTAGCATGAACGAAGAGTAGGCCTCGAGCGAGCGAATACGTTCAATGGGTACGATCCGCGCGCGGCAAGGCACTGTTTCGTGGGTCAACAGTATGGCGTCACCAAACGCACACTGCTCCATGGAGAGATCGAGGGCGCGTGCCGCATGATGCGGGTTGACTGTATCGACTGCGCACAGGGTGACGTCGCGCAGATCAAGACGCTGGTGGCTATTCATTGATGGTTCGTTGGGCTTCTGTTTTTTGCGGATCAAGAAAAGTGCACTTTAGGGATGCACCCTGGTCCATGCACGCATGTCAGGCGGTGGTTCCGCGTCCGGGGAGGCACATCTGCCGCCTGATTGGAGTTGCAGAGTACGGCGTCCCATGCGGCGGGGACAATCAGCGCCAGCCAGTAAGACCTTGATTCGCATCAAGACAAGGCGATGAACCTTCCCGCGCCCTTACGGTGGATACGGAGTGCGAAAGGAATGTTGAGTTTGCACCTGAGCCATGGGCGGCACGATTTCCATCTGCGATGGCTCGCACGTGAAGCTTTTGCTATCGCGAGCGCCGTCCTGGCAAAACGACCGCATGACGAACGGCTGCGCGCGGGAATCACGCTTTCTGAAACACGACCACCGCATACCTGCACATGCGCTTACTTTCGTTCTTGAAGACGCAGTCGCTCGGCGGCCCGAGTTCGAGGCAATCGCCCGCGCCCAGTTCGTGGCGCTCTCCGCCTTCGATGAACACCAGATCGCCGGCCAGCACCCAGATCAACTGCCGGGTCTGCAAATAGGCCGACGCCGGCATCGGGATTTCCGCGGCCGGCGGCAGGTCGATCTCCACGAGGTTCAGCGGTGCCGCCGACTTCGGCGATACGTGGCGCCGCACATACCCGCTCTGCGGATCGACCCACAGCGGCTGGTCGGCCGCGCGCAGCAGGCGCCCCTCTTCGAGTTCCGCGAGCGCGAGCAGCGCCGACATGCTCATGCCGAACGCCCCTGCCAGCTTCGCCAGCAGCGACGCCGTCGGGCTGCTCTCCCCGCGCTCGATCTTGTGGATCATGGCCCGCGAGACGCCGGAATTGCCGGCGAGGTCGGTGAGCGACCAGCCGCGGCCCTCGCGCTCGCCTCGAATGCGGGCACCGATCCGTTGATCTATGCTGTCTAATATCGTGTACACTCGATCCATTATAGTGGATTAGACGAAGGAGCTGCCATGGAAATCCGCGATGCGGGTCCAGCGGACATCGACGGTATCACGGCAATCTATAACGACGCCGTGTTGCACACGACCGCGATATGGAACGATTTGACGGTCGACCAGGCCAACCGCACGGCATGGCTCGCCGACCGGCAGAAGGCCGGCTACCCGGTACTGGTCGCAGTCGACGGCGACGGGCCCGTGCTCGGCTATGCCTCGTTCGGCGACTGGCGCGCCTTCGATGGCTATCGGCATACGGTCGAGCATTCGGTCTACGTCCGCGACGACCAGCGAGGCCGAGGCATTGGCGTGGCCCTCATGCAGGCCCTGATCGGCCGGGCGCGCGCGATCGGCAAGCACGTGATGGTGGCGGGCATCGAAGCGAACAATGCCGGCTCCATCGGGTTGCACGAAAAGCTCGGGTTCGAACACGTGGGGCACCTGAAGGAAGTGGGCATGAAGTTCGGTGCGTGGCTCGACCTCGCCTTCATGCAGCTCAAGCTCGATGCTCGCCCCGCGCCCGATGCCTGATGCCTGATGCGCGGTGTGATGCGATCTGTTGAGTCGGCCTGAACGGCTTTCCCGGCCCCGGAACCCGCACACCGAAAAAATTTTTCGCATCGATGTCACACGCGGGGCGTGCTAGCTCGTCATGTCAGTGGAACCCACACGAAAGGAGATGGAACCATGACTGCAAAGCTCGACCCGTTCGCCGCCGCCCCCGCTCAAATGAAGTCCTGGATGGGCACCTCGCTTGCCGTGGCCGGCAGCCTCGACGCGAGCCTCGTCGCGCTCGTGGAGGTGCGCGCCTCGCAAATCAACGCATGTGGCAACTGTATTAACATGCACACGACCCATGCGCGCGAGGCCGGCGAGACCGAGCAGCGCCTCTACCTGCTTTCCGCCTGGCGCGAGGCGCCCTGCTACAGCGAGCGCGAACGCGCGGCGCTGGCCTGGACCGAGGCGCTCACGCGAATCGCCGAAGGACACGATGCGATCGAGCGCGCGCGCGCCGCGCTCAACGACCACTTTACGCAGGAGGAGCAGGTGAAGCTCACGCTGATGATCAACGTGATCAACGGCTGGAACCGTCTCGCGGTTGGCTTTGGCCTGTGGGTCGATCCGGCGATGGCGAAGGCCATGGCGAAGTCGGCTGGCGCCGCATGACGGACGCTGCACCGGGTAACGCTGGCGATGCCCCGGACGCCGCGGAGAGCTTCGACCCGCTGCGGCGCAAGCTGATCCGCGTGGCGTACCGCATGCTTGGCTCGGTTGCGGATGCCGAGGACATCGTGCAGGACGCGTTCATCCGCTGGATGCATGCCGATCGCGCCGAGGTCCGCGTGCCCGAGGCCTTCCTGCGCCGCATGGTGATGCGCATGTGCCTCGACCAGCTCAAGTCCGCACGGCATCAGCGCGAAACCTATGTCGGCCCGTGGCTGCCCGACCCGGTCGTCGAAGAGGACGAGCAGGAGGACGTCACGCTGCCGCTGATGCTCGCGCTTGAGCGGCTCTCGCCGCTGGAGCGCGCGGCGTTCCTGCTGCACGACGTGTTCGGCCTCGACTTCGACGAGGTCGCGGCGACGATTCAGCGCGAGCCGGCCGCGTGTCGCCAGCTCGCGGCGCGGGCTCGCAGCCATGTGCGCGAATCGCGCCCGCGTTTTCGCGTGGAGAAAGAGCGCGGCGTGGAACTGGCGAAGGCGTTCTTCGCGGCGTCGCGCAGCGGCGACATGAGCGCCCTGGGCGCGATGCTGGCTGCCGATGTGAGCCTGCATGCGGACGGCGGCGGCAAGCGGGCCGCCGTGGGCAAGCCGCTGTTCGGCTTCGAGACGGTGATGAAGGTGCACGCGTATCTGGCGGAGCTGTTCCGCAAGAACGGCTCCACGCTCGTGCGCGCGGGCTATATCAACGGGCTGCCCGGCTTCGTGACGCTCGAGGCCGACGGCGAGCTGCAGACGACCGCGCTCGACATCGAGAACGGCAAGATCGCGGCCATTTATGTCGTGCGCAACCCGGACAAGCTGCGGCATTTGCACTAACTTGCGCTCACTGGCGCTAACTTGCACTAGGCCGACGGCTCCTGCCAATAGCCTTCGCGCGCGTAGAGTCCCGCAAAGAAGTCGAGGAACGCGCGCACCTTCGACGAGACGGTTTTCTTGGGCGGATAGACGCCCCACACGCCCGGCGTCGCGGTGGAGGTGCGCGCCTCCCAGCCGGGCAGCAACTGCACGAGCTTGCCTTCGCGCAGCGCGCCGCCCGCGGCCCATTCGGGCAGCAGCGCGACGCCCATGCCGGCGAGAGCGAGCGAGAGCACGGCCTCGGTGTCGTCCACGCGCAGGCGCCCGCCGAGCTTGACGGTGACTTCGCCCGTGCTGCCGCGGCCCGACGGGCTCACGATGACCCACTTGTCCTCGGTGGTCAGCGGAAAGCGGATGGCCTCGTGCGACGCGAGTTCCGCGGGCGTGGCGGGATGCCCGCGACGCGCGAGGTAAGCCGGGCTCGCGCAGACGATGCGCCGGTGCGTGGCGAGCTGCCGTGCCATCAGCTGCGAGTCGGGCAACACGCCGATGCGCACGGCCACGTCGATGCCGGCATCGATGAGGTTCACGACCTCGTCCGTCAAAATCGCATCGACGTTGATCTTGGGGTAGCGCGCCATGAACTCGGGCAGATGGCGGATCACGTGCCGGCGCCCGAACGAGGTCGGCATGGTCACGCGCAGCACGCCCTGCGGCGCGCTATTGAGCGACGAAGCGGCCTCGCGTGCCTCGTCGAGGCTTTGCATCACCCGCAAGGCACGCTCGCGAAAGACGCGCCCGCCCTCGGTCAGCGTCAGGCCGCGCGTCGAACGATTGAACAGCGCGATCCCAAGGTCGGCTTCGAGCTCGGAGATGTAGCGCGAGACCGTCGACGTCTTGACCTCGATCCGCTCGGCCGCCTTGCTGAAGCTGCCCAGCTCCGCGGCCTGAAGAAATGCCCGAATCGCCAAAAAATAATCGATCACCACCTTGCGCGCCTCCGCCCTCGTCCCGCCATGTTCTTTCGGCCCGGCGATGGAATGGCCGGGCGCCGTCGTTGCGCATTCTACCCGGGGCGGCCCGGTCCACGACCCTCGATGGCAGCTATCCGCGCCACGCAAAACTGATTCCGCCGAAGCGCCGTTCTGCGCGCCGCAGCCCGCTTCTATAGTCCTGCTCATGCCGCTGCGCCCCACGATCCGCCCACGATCGATTCAAGCAGCGAAGCCCCCGCTCGACGAGCCCCACCTTCAAAGGAGTCAGAAGATGCAAACCCGGACCAATCCCTCGACGCTCGAGCTGAACGACGATTTCGCGACACGCGAGGCCGAATACTACGAATACACGTCGTCGGCCAATCCGATCGGCGCGAGGCTGATTTCACGCGTGCCCTACCGGTCGTTCCTGTCCGCAATGTACGACGACGGCCCGACGCGCATCGTGCCGCTGGACCTCTCCGCCGAACTGGGCTGCGACTACCCGGCCACGGGGCCCGCGCTGCTCGCGAACTTCATCCGCATCGTGGCGGGCGAGCAGATTTCAGTGAACCCGAACGCCACCTCGCAGGTGTTCTACGTGCTCGAAGGCGCGGGTGCCGTGTCGCAGGGCGACGCGGCCTTCCTGTTCGGCGCGGGCGATTTTTTCTCGCTGCCTGGCGGCACCGAAGCCGTGATCTCGGCGCAGACGACCGCCCGCCTCTACTACGTGAGCGATGCGCCCCTGCTCAGCTATCTCGGCACCACGGTTTCGCGCGCGCGTTTCAGCCCCACGCTCTACCCCGCGCAGCGCGCCAGGGCGGAGCTGGAGAAGGTGGCGAACGCGCCGGGCGCGAGCCAGCGCAACCGGATCAGCGTGCTGCTCGGCAACGCCAACTTTCCGCAGACGCGCACGGTGACGCATTCGATGTGGGCCATGTTCGGCGTGATCGGCCCCGGGACGATGCAAAAGCCGCACCGTCACCAGTCCATCGCGCTGGACTTCATCCCCGAAGCGAAACCGGGCGTCTACACGCTGGTGGGCACGGAGCTCGACGAAAAGGGCAATATCGTCGACCCGGTGCGCGTGGACTGGACGCCGGGCATGGCGTTCGTCACGCCGCCCGGCTACTGGCACGCGCACTTCAACGAGTCCGGCGAAAACGCCTACGTGATCCCGCTCCAGGACGCGGGCCTGCAAACCTGGCTGCGCTCGCTCGACATCCGCTTCGCGAAGTAACGCGGCGCACGGCGAGCGGTTGGCGGCCGCGCGCTGCGCCGCTGGCAGTAAGGTGAGGTAAGGCGCCGCCCGCCTGCGGCGGCGGGCGCGCCAGCTTCGCCGGGGCAGCATGATTTTCAGTAATTATCGAAAAATTACTGAAATTTCCACTGCCGGCCGTTTTTCAGTAAAATATAAAAAACTACTGAAAACGACTCCGGACATGCTCGGCTCACCGCTTTACCAACGTCACGACCAGGCTTTTTGCGCCCAGCTTGCGAACGTCGAACAAGCCGCCGCGGCGCAGGACACGGTGCTCGTCGGCGCGCCGGGGACGATCCTCGAGCACAGGCGCGCAGACCTCGTCTACTACGCCCGCCAGTTCATGAACCCCGAGGGCAAGAAGCAGGAGGAAAGCCTGGGCGGCCCGCAAGGCGACCCCGCTGTGGAGGCGCGCGTGGAGGCGATGCGCGAGCGCATCCTGCAAGGCAAGGACCTCGTGAACCGCATCCGCGAACTCGCGAAGCTGGGCTTTCAGATCGCCGACAACAAGACCTGCGCCACGATGGGGGTGCTGTACAACCACGGCCTCTTCCAGGCCGGGGCCGTGCTGATCGGCTCGCATGCCTACGCAGTGTTGCTCAACAGCCTCGGCATCAAGTCCGTGGCCTACGAGACCGAGGACGTCGATATTGCGCGCGCGCGGCAACTCGCGCTCCAGCATGTGCCCACGGGTGGGCTGCTCGCGATCCTCAAGGAGACCGGCATTGCCTTCGTGGAAGTGCCGCCGATGACGCGCGGCGCGCCATCGACCTCGTTCAAGCAAGCCGGCGCGACGCGCTTTCATGTCGACCTGCTCGTGCCTTCGGAGGACGATTCGTTCCCGACCATCGCAGTGCCCGAATTGGGCGCACACGCGACGGGGCTCCCCTACCTCGCGTTCCTGCTCGGCAAGTCGCAGATGGGCACGCTCATTTCGAGGCACGGCGCGGTTCCCGTGCGCGTTCCAGACCCGGCGCGCTTTGCGATTCACAAGCTGCTGGTCTCGCGCTTGCGCACCAACATGCTCATCAAGTCGCAAAAAGACGTGCACCAGGCCTGCGTGCTCCTCGCGATGCTCGGCGACCACCGAAGCGGCGACATCGAGGACGCCTGCGCCGACCTGCCCGCATCGGCCCGCGCGCTGGTGCGCCGCGCGCTGCCCGACGTGCGGCGTCTGCTCGAGGCGCATGAAGGCGCGATGGATGAACTCGAAGCGGGCATGGGCGCCTAACGCCTTGCGGGGTTGTCGCAGGACGCCAGAGTCCCTTCGCGCCGGCGCGAACAACTCGGCAGCGCTTAAGCCATACCGACTATTCGCATGGCCACGTCAACTGGCGACGGCTCGGCCAAACTGTCCTCACTCTGGCCCTCGCAGCCGGAGGGTAGAATTCGGCACTGACCCGCATCCACGCTTTCTAGTAAGGAACACGTAATGTCATCTGATTTGCCGACCGCAGATCTGGAATCTGTCGCGTCTACGAACAACGGAGAGAATTTTTCGTTATCTGAATTTTTCCGGACTGAAGCTCCCACGCTGCAAGGGCGTGTCAGACCGTTCTCGGAGTATTTCCGTGAGTCGCGCGCCAAGGGGCTCGCGCACTACGGCAGGGAGATCGTGTCAGCGGTATCGAACCGTGTTCAGGTGCGGGGAATAGATGGCGCGACGCGAGAGATGATCATGTTCGGCTCGAACAACTATCTCGGGCTGACCACGGATCCGCACGTGCTTGGGCGCATCCGCGAGGCGCTGGAAGTGTTCGGGGCAGGCGTGGGCGGGCCGCCCTTGCTGGGCGGAACGACTCAGCTCCATAAGGAGCTGGAGCATCGCCTGTCAATCTGGAAGGGCAGTGAGGATACGCTACTGTACGGCTCTGGCTACCAGGCCAACCTTGGTTGGATTACGACCCTGCTTAGGGACGACGACGTGTTGCTGTATGACGAGTTGAACCACGCCAGCCTTTACGACGGCATTGCGCTCACAGCAGCGACGACCCACTTCAGGGCCATTCGCTTTGCGCATAACGACACGGAGCACCTCAAGCGGCTCTTGATTCGCGCCCGGAAAAGGACAGCGAAGCCCAACCGCCAGATATTTGTGGTGACCGAGGGCGTCTATTCGATGGACGGCGACCTGGCGCCCTTGCCTCGTATCAGCGAGCTTTGTCGTGAATACGGCGCGACGCTGGTGGTCGACGACGCACACGGTACGGGTGTCATGGGCAAAAACGGCCACGGCACGTCGGAGCATTTCGGCATGACGGGCGGTATCGATCTCTGCATGGGCTCGTTCAGCAAAGCATTTGGCATGACAGGAGGCTTTCTGAGCGGAGACCGTGAGGTGATCGATTACCTCAGGTTCTGCTCGCGCTCATACATGTTCTCGGCCCATTTGCCGATTACGACCGTGGCGGGCGTGCTGGGCGGGATGGAAGTCGTCGAGCGCGAGCCGGAACGGATCGTCCGACTGCAGGAAAATGCCGCCTATCTGGAGGCCGGCCTGAGCGCACTCGGTTTCAAAACCTTCCGCGAGGCCGCGATTATTCCGGTTCGAATTCCCGTGGACCTGAATATTCGCGAAATCTGCCGGGAGTTCGACGCTGCGGGCATCTTCCTGAATTCGATCGAATTTCCCGCGGTCCAGAAGGACGGTCAGCGTCTGCGGCTGAGCGTCATGTCGACGCACACCCGAGAAGACCTCGATATTGCGATCGACGCGTTTGAGCGGATTGGCCGGAAAACCGGAATCATTGCTGACGCCGCGGCTTGATCAGGGCGTTGCGTCGCGGCTCGAAGCGATGTCCGCCAAACATTGGCACAAGGAGAGGGATCAAATTGACGCAGCATGCCATCATCACCGGCGGGTCCAGTGGAATTGGCCTGGCGCTTGCAAAAAAATTAGCCGCTGCCGGGTATAACGTTACGATTCTCGCGCGCGATGCGGTGCGTCTCGAAACTGCACGCCTCGAAATTGAATCGGCGCGACGCGGCACGGATCAGCGTGTTCTAGCCGTCAGCGTAGACGTGGTAGATGCGCAGGCGGTACAAAGTGCAGTAGATACCGCCGTGAATGCGTTTGGTGCACCTGCGTTGGTTGTCGCGAGTGCAGGCATTGTCATTCCACATATTTTCGAAGAATTGGCCATTTCTGCATTCAAGCAGACGATGGACGTCAATTATCTGGGCAGTGTCTATCTCGTGCGTGCGGCATTGCCATCGATGCAGCAAGCCGGCCAGGGACATATCGCTTTGCTCTCCTCCGGTGCGGGACTACTGGGGGTCTACGGGCTTTCAGCGTACACGCCGACAAAATTTGCGCTACGCGGCCTCGCTGAAGTTCTGCGAGCGGAGTTGCGCCCCGAAGGCATCAACGTATCGGTGGTCTATCCGCCCGATACCGATACCCCCATGCTGCGTGAAGAGATCAGAATCCGACCTGAAATCACGAGTCGGATTGCAGCCAAGGCAAAAGCCATGACCGCAGACGAAGTGGCCGATGCCATTTTGAAGGGAATCGCGAAGAAGAAGTTTTCGATCACGCAGGGATTTGAGCTCGGTGCGTTGGCCTATTTTGCTGGCGTGATCGCCCCATTGGTCAACCGTTTTCAGCTTGACCCTTTGATTGCTCGCCTTCACAAGCGGGGAAAACAAGCCTGACGAATATGAGGAACTTGCCGATTTAGTACGTCTCGGTTGCCTGATTTGTATCTTCGTGTACCCGGCATGCACCGCGACACACTGCGTTTCACACGCGAGCGCCCGGGACATCTGCTGGATACGTGCGCGCGCTCCAATACGGTCGAACACTCAACCACGGAGATTCCGTCATGTTCGATCGACTCAAGATTGCGGCCGCCGCTGCCGCGGTTGCGGCGCTGGCCGCCACCGGCGCCTGGGCTGCCTTCGCATCCGACCCGAATCCCGCCGCCGAGCCTGCGCCCGTGCAGACCGGCGCGAGCGCGCCCGACTTTTCCGGCACCGGCGCGTGGCTCAACAGCGCGCCGCTCGATCTGAAGCAGTTGCACGGCAAGGTCGTGCTCGTCGAGTTCTGGACCTTCGATTGCATCAACTGCGCGCATACGCTGCCCTATGTGAAGGACTGGTACGCCCGTTATCGCGACAAGGGGCTCGTAGTGGTCGGCGTACATACGCCCGAATATCCGTTCGAGCGCGACGTGGGCAATCTGAAGAAAGCGATCGCGCGGTTCGGTATTCAATATCCCGTCGTGCAGGACAACCAGTATGCGACCTGGAATGCCTATGGGAACCAGTATTGGCCCGCGATTTATCTCATCGACAAGAACGGTAAGGTGGTTTATCGGCGCGTTGGCGAGGGGCACTATGAGGAGACCGAACAGACTATTCGGGCGCTGTTAGGCGTGGCGGACAAGCGGGGTTGATGTTGGGAAGGCGATTTGCCATTCGCAATTCGCCTGGTGTCTGATCCAGAAAAAAGAATGGCGCGCCGTTCACGCGGCGCGCCATTCTTTCTAGCAGAGTACGAGATTCAATTCGCTGCGCACACGTGACGAGTGCGCAGCCACTTCGATCAAGAACCTGTGCGTCTACCCACCCCGCATCACAAATGCGTCACCTGCAAAATAGCCTCGGCGAAAGCCTTCGGCGCCTCCTGCGGCAGGTTATGGCCAATACCGCCGCTAATATCCCGGTGCACATACTTGCCCGTGAACTTCTTCGCATACGCCGCCGGTTGCGGATGCGGCGCACCGTTGGCATCCCCTTCGAGCGTGATCGTCGGCACTGAAATAGTCGGCCCAGTGGCCAGCCGCTGCTCGATGCCGTCGTATTTCGCTTCCCCCTGCGCGAGGCCAAGACGCCAGCGATAGTTGTGAATCACGACCGCCACATGATCGGGATTCTGAAATGCGGCGGCCGAGCGCGCGTAGGTCGCATCGTCGAATTTCCATTTTGGCGACGCCAGTTGCCAGATCAGCTTGTTGAAGGCGTCACGATTCTCCGCGTAGCCCAGCGCGCCGCGCTCGGTCGCGAAGTAGTACTGATACCACCACTGCAACTCGGCCTGTGGCGGCAGCGGCTTCTTGTTCGCCTCCTGGCTGCCGATCAAATAGCCGCTCACTGAAACCAGGCCCTTGACCCGCTCGGGCCACAATGCGGCGATGGTGTCCGCCGTGCGCGCGCCCCAATCGTAGCCGCCAAGCACGGCCTGATCGATCTTCAACGCATCCATGAGCGCAACGATGTCGACGGCCGTCACCGCCTGCTGCCCGTTGCGTGGCGTGTCCGCCGAGAGAAAGCGCGTCGAGCCGTAGCCGCGCAGATACGGCACGATCACGCGATAACCGGCCGCGGCCAGCATCGGCGCGACTTCGACGTAGCTGTAGATATCGTACGGCCAGCCATGCAGCAACAGCACCGGGGGACCGTTCTTCGGCCCGGCCTCTGCGTAGCCCACGTTGAGCACGCCGGCGTCGATCTGCTGGATCGGCCCGAACGAAACACCGCTACCTGTGCGCGTGTTCAACGCTGCGCCGTCCGGCGCGGCGCCGTTGGGCGTCTGCGCACGGGCAAGGCTGCTCAAGCCAAGTTCCGCGAGGCTGATGCTCGCCAGCGTAGTGCCGAGAAGCCGGCGACGGCGGACATTGACGGGATCTGACATGACTCGTTTCTCCTGTTTCGATGGGATGGAGCGCTGCAACGGTTTTATAGCCGAATCATGTCAATGCTTTGTATCTCACTGTATCTGCCCGATCCTCGTACACACAGCGAATCAATAACGCTCCTCCTGAAAACATGCCGGATACATCGGCCGGTTCTAATGCGTCAACGGCGAAATCCACGCGACGGCTTCCGGGTAGTCCCGGACTCCCGGACGCCGACCGGATCACGCCGCTCCCGGCACATCATTCAACGCTCTTCATGAGGAATCCACCATGAGCCAGGCAGCAAACGTTCTGTACACGGGCAAGACGCACACCACCGGCGGCCGCGACGGCGCGTCCCACAGTTTGGACGGCAGGCTTGACGTGAAACTCTCGTCGCCGGGATCGAGCGCGCCGGGCACCAATCCGGAGCAGTTGTTCGGTGCGGGCTGGTCGGCGTGCTTCATCGGCGCGATGGGGCTGGCGGCAGGCCAGCTGAAGACCGCGCTGCCAGGCGAGACGGCCGTCGATGCCGCAATCGATCTCGTGAAGGGCGACGACGGCTATTCGCTGCGCGCGCGCCTGAGCGTGAGCCTGCCGGGTCTCGAGCGCGAGGTGGCGCAACGGCTCGTCGAGATGGCGCATCAGACCTGCCCGTATTCGAAGGCCACGCGCGGCAATATCGATGTGACCATCACGCTGGCCGAGGCGTGATTCGCGCCACCAGCATGTCGCGCTGGCAATAAAAAGAAGCGGGGCGACATATCTGCCGCCCCGCTTCTGCGCTTGCCTTGCGATGCGACTCAATTCCGCGAAGCGCCCTTCACCACCTTGCCCCGCTGCACGACATATTCCACGCGCTCGCCGTCATTGGCCACCACACCGATATCGGCGAGCGGATTGCCGTCGAGCACGAGCACGTCGGCAATCGCGCCCGCAGCGATCACGCCCAGCTCGCCTTTCATGTTGACGATGTCGGCGGCCACGCTCGTCGCGCTGCGCAGCGCCTCCAGATTGCCGAGCACCTCGGCGCGAATGCGGAATTCGCCGCACTGGAACGCATGCATCTCACCGAGCAGGTCCGAGCCGAAGCCCATCGGCACGCCCGCCTTTGCATACAGCTCCAGCGATTCGCGGCCCGCGCGCTGCACGCTTGCGACCTTCGCCACCGAATCGGGCGGCAGCCCGAACTGCGCGCCGTGTTGCGCGAGCGCGTCATAGGTAACGAGTGTGGGAACCACGAAGGCGCCATGCTCGTGCATGACCTGCGCGGTCGCCTCGTCAACGAGATTGCCGTGTTCGATCGTCCGCACGCCGCAGCGCACCGCGCGCGCGATCGCACGCGCCGTGTAGGCATGCGCCATGACATAGGTGTTGGCCGCTTCGGCTTCGCCGACGATCGCGCGGATCTCTTCTTCGGAGTACTGCGTATGGGAGATGGGATCGACCGGCGATGCCACGCCGCCCGATGCCATGATCTTGATCTGCGTGGCGCCCTTCTGGATCTCTTCGCGCACTGCGAGGCGCACGGCGTCCACGCCGTCCACCACGCGCGCAATCGCGCCCGTGCGGAAGCAGCACGAGCACGGTTCGAGCAGATCGCCGCGCGCACGGAAGTCGCCGTGGCCGCCCGTCTGCGAGAGCGCCTTGCCGGACGGGAAAATGCGCGGCCCCGGCACGAGCCCCGTTTCCACGGCCTGCATCAGCGCCCAGTCGGCGCCGCCCGCGTCGCGCACGCTCGTGAAGCCGCGCGAGAGCATGGCCTGCATGATCGGCAGCGCGCGAATGGCTGCGAGGATGTTCGGCTGTCCGGCGTTGGCGCCCAGATTCGCGTTGGAGGCAAGCACGTGCACGTGGCAGTCGATGAAGCCGGGCATCACGGTCTTGCCGCGCGCGTCGATCACATGCGCGTTGGGATAGTCGACCGGGCGGTCCGTCACTTCGACAATGCGCTCGCCCTCGATTACCACATGATGATGTTCGAGCAACACCCCTTGCACGAGGTCGAGCACGTTGCCGCCGTGAATGATGGTCATGGACATATTCGTGATCCTTATTGAATGGCTGCGCCCGCGCGCCGGGCGCCGTGTCGTACGTCCCTGACGAAGAACGTGCCGACCAGACTGATCGCCGCCGCGACGATCACATAGAGCGCGGGTGCCATGTTGCTGCCCGTACGGGCGATCAGCCACGTGATCAGGAACGGCGCGAAGCCGCCGAAGATCGTGACCGCGAAATTGTAGGCAACCGAAATCCCCGTCGAGAGCACGCGGGTGGGAAAGAGCTCAGCGAAGGCTGCGAGGATAGGCCCGGTATAGATGGCAATCAGCACGCCGAACACGGCCTGGAACACGAGCATCGACGTGAGCCCAGGGGCGTGGTTGATCCACGCGAACATGGGCCACGCGAGCACCAGGATCGCCAACGCGGCGCCGCGGAGAAACACGCGCCGGCCCCAGAGATCGGCGAGCTTGCCGACCACCGGCGAGCAGCACATGATCATGAGGCCGCCCACCATGCCGGCGAAGAAGCCTGTCGATTGCGGCAGGTGCAGCGTGCGGACCGAATAGGTCGGCATATAGAAGAGCAGCACATAGGTGCAGACGGTCCAGAGAATCACCATCGAAAAGCTCGCGAACGTCTCGCGCGGAAAGCGCGCGAGCACCTCCTTGAGCGGCGAATGCTCTTTGCCCTGCTCTTCCATGGCGCTGAACGCCGGCGTTTCGTCCATCTGGCTGCGGATGAAATAGCCCACCGGCCCGACCAGAATGCCGATCAGGAACGGCACGCGCCAGCCCCAGCTATACAGTGCCTGAGTGTCGAGCCAGGTCGTGACGAAGGTGCCCGTGGCCGCGCCCAGCAGCACCGCGAAGCCGATGCTCGACTGGATCCAGCTCGAGTAATACGCACGCTTTTCGGGCGGCGCGTACTCGGTGAGAAACGCCGTGGCGCCGCCCATTTCGCCTCCAGCCGAAAAGCCTTGCAGCAGCCGCGCGACGACGATCAAAAGCGGCGCCGCCATGCCCGCCTGATCGTAGGTGGGCGCGAGGCCGATGAGCGCCGTGCCGAATGCCATCAGCAGGATCGTGAGCGAGAGCGCCGCCTTGCGGCCGACCTTGTCGGCATAGACGCCCAGCACGATGCCGCCCACGGGACGCATGACGAAGCCCACGCCGAAGGTCGCCACAGTGAGCAGCACGGAACTCAGTTCGTTCCCCGTAGGAAAGAACAGTTTCGCGATGATGACGGCAAAGAAGCTATAGACAGTGAAATCGAACCATTCGAGGCCGTTGCCCAGCACGGTCGCGATAACGGCGCGGCGCCGCTGCCGCGCGGCCAACTGGACAGAGGGCACCGCGCTCTGTGAAAGCGTTCCTTGCATCGTCTCTTCCTTTTTCTGATAAAAGCCGGGGCTTGCCCGCATGATCGACATGCTAAGGACAATCGCGCTTATTTCTGAAACGAAAGATTCGCATGCATGCATGCGCTGGGCGCATGCGAGGGCTTTTGGGCGGTGCTGGCGCGTGATGTTTACGCCGGCATTTGGGCCTGGGCCTGCTCGAACAGCCAGCGTGTGAAAATACGCGCCGCCTGGTTCTCTACGCGATCGTTGGGCGAGAGCACGTAGTAGCCGCCGCCGTGGCTGGCCGCCGCCGGCGTGACGCGCACGAGCAGGCCTTCGCTCAGGCAGGCGTCGATCATGTAGCGCCACCCCAGCGCGACGCCCTGGCCGAGAATCGCCATCTGCACGATCTGTGGGTAGTGGTTGATCGTGACGCTGCGCGGCGCCTTGGGCATGTCCACGCCGTTCAGGCCGAGCCATTCGGGCCACGACATCCACTGGCGTTGCCCGTCTTCGAGGAGCAGCAGCGTTTCGTTCGCCAGATCGCCTGCATTGAGCGTGCGGCCCGCCAGATACGCGGGCGAGCAGACGGGAAAGACCTCTTCGTGAAAGAGCCTGCGTGCGGTATAGGACGCGGGGGCTTGCTGGCGGACGTAGTAGACGCCCACGTCGAATTCCGCGGGCGACATCGAAGCGAAGCCGTCACGCACGATCAGGCGCAGCTTGATGTTCGGAAATGCCGCGCGAAACGCCGGGAGCCGCGGCGTGAGCCAAAGGACCGAGACGCCCGACGAGCACGCGACGGTCAGTTCCAGGTCGCCGTAATGCTTCATGACGTCGAGCGTGGCTTCGGCGCATTGCGCGAGCAGACGCTGGACCTGCGCCGCGTACTGTTCGCCAGCGATGGTGAGACGTAGCGAGCGGTGCTCGCGCACGAACAACGAGCGCCCGAGAAATTCTTCGAGCTGCTGGATCTGGCGGCTGATCGCGCTTTGCGTCAGGTGCAGCTCGCTGGCCGCGCGCGTAAAGCTCGCATGCCGCACTGCGGCTTCGAAAGCGACCAGGCATTGAAGAGGCGGCAAGGGCGTGATACGCATGGCGGGCGCAAGCATTGATTGCAATTCCCGCATGATAGAGCCTCGCCGGAGCCGCGCACGGCAAACGCCCGGCCGGATTGTCCTCAATCGTGCAATCCACCTTTTAACAAGGCTTGTGCGCGCGCCTTCGCCGTCCCGACGCAATGCAACCGATGACCCGCGTCGCCCGAGGCGCCCTGTTCCGGCTCGAACAGGTGCTACGCACTGCGCGAGCGCGCGGGCAAAATCGACGACAATGAGCGAACCAACATTGAACGCGCGCAACAAGCCCACGGGCAGCGCGCGCGACAGGAGAGCATGCCATGTCACCCACACCTGAATACTGGTTTCGGGCCAAGCGCTACGGCTGGGGCTGGGGCTTGCCGGCCCGCTGGCAAGGATGGGTGGTCCTGATCGCCTACTTCGCGCTGATTGGCGCGACCATACGCTTTGCCCCGCCGGACCAGCATCGTCTGGCCTTCATCTCGCTGGTCGCGCTGTACAGCATCGTCCTCGTCGTCGTGTGCTGGCTCAAAGGCGAGCCGCCCCGCTGGCGCTGGGGCAACGATTGAGGCCGCACATCGCACGCATCGCACGCATTGCGCGCTCCGGGCTCACACGCTGAACGCCGCCTCGAAGCGTGCGGCGAAGCCGTCGAATTCGGCCTCCGGCAGGTGGTTGATGCCCGCCGCGCGCTTTCTCCCTCCTCCCGTCTCGAACTGGCGGCAAAAGTCGTCGGCGCCGGTTGCGCAGCCGGCCGGCACGCGCAGGCTCACAACGAAGCCGCCGCCCGGCTTCGGCGAAAGCACGGCGAGCGCGCGCTCCGGCTCGCGCTGCAACAGCTCGTTGGCAAGCGTGCCGGACGCGCGGCGCGCCCACGCCTCGCCCGGCAAGCAGATCAGCCGCGCCCCGGGCACGTCGCGCCCGGCCGGCAGCGCATGCGCCTTCGCCATGTCGTCGCGATAACCCTCGTTGAGGGCCGCAAATACGTCGTTGGCCTCGACGAACGCGAGCGGGTCGGCGAACGGCAACAGCGCTTCGGCCAGCGCTTCGGGCGCGAAGTGCAGGTCGTCGACCGTGTCGCCATAGGCGTTGTAGTTCAGCAGGCGGCCTAGCTGCGCGAGCTGCCCGAGCGTTTCGCCGCCGATGCCATGTGCACGCGCAAGCGCTTCCCCAAGCGTAGCCAGCGCGTCGCCGTATGCGCCCACGATCGCCCAGCGCGCGTGGCGGCCGCCGAGATAACCGTTGACGAGCGCACTCGTGCAGACATCGGGCGCCGTGTTGATGTGCGCCTCAAAACGCGGATGCGTGGGCAGCTCGCCCGCGAAGTGATGGTCGAAATAGCGCAGCGATGCGCCCTCGTCCAGCAGGCGCAAGGCGTCGTCGCGGTTTTGATCGTGCGATACGTCGAGCACGGTGACCCGCACGCCCGCACCACCCGCTACGCGCCTGAGCAAGTGAATGTCGCGCTTTACGCCCGTCACCAACACCGCATCAGCGCCTTCGGCCAGCCGCAGCTGCTGCAGCGCGCAGAGGCCATCCGCGTCGCCGTTGAAGGCGTAGATGGGCAGCGGCGTGGGCGGCGGCGCGCCCGCGCTCTTCGTCGTGGGGCCGCCGTGGCTCATGGCATGAAGTCTCCGCCGTTCGCGTCGAGCGCTGCGCCCGTGATCGCCTTTGCGTAATCGGAGACGAGGAAGAGCGCGGCCTTCGCGCAGTCGTCGTCATTGGGGATCTGGCCGAGGGCGATGTTGGCGGCGATCGGCGCGACGATCTGCTCCTCGGGCACGCCGTGCTCGGCCGCCGCGTGGCGCACGTAGCCTTGCACCGGTGCGCCCCACATCCAGCCCATGTGGATCGTGTTGGCGCGTATGCCGTGCGGGCCCAGCTCCTTCGCGAGGTACTTCACCGCGACGGCGAGCGCCCCCTTCGACACGGCGTAGCCGGCTTCGCCCACGAACGGCTTGCGCACGGCCTGCGTATTGATCATCACGATTGCGCCGCTGCGCTGCGCTTTCATGTGGGCCGCGACCTCCTGCGTGATCGTCATCGTGCCGACGAGATTGGTATCGAACACCGCGCGCCAGCCGTCGAGATCGGCGCTCTCCACCGGCTCGGGAAAGTTGCCGTGCACGAATGCGCTGTTCACGAGCGCGTCGATACGGCCGAAGCGCGCGACCGTCTCCTTCGCGAGCTTGCTGCATTGCGCGCGATCCGTAATGTCCGTCACGCATTTGAGTACTTCGCAGTCCACACCGAGTTCACGGATGCGTGCTTCGGCATCGTCGAGCTTCGCCGCCGTGCGAGCGGCGAGCACGACCGCGCGCGCGCCCTCGCGCGCCGCTTCGACCGCGAGCTTCACACCGAGTCCCGGTCCGATGCCGGATACGATCACTACCTTGTTCTTCAAAAGCATCTCAAAGTCCCCCCTCATAGTTGTACGAATAGCAGAGTTCCTGCTCGCGATGGCGGATGCGCCAGCCCTCGGGCGTGCGCACGAGCGCGTCCACATACCAGATGCCGAAGAACATCACGCGCTCGCTGCCGTCGGGTGCGCGCCACACCATCGGGTTGTGGCACATCGTGCGTGCGCGCGCCGTCTCGCCCTCGATCTCGACGCTGATGTTGCCCATCATGTGCTGGCTGCGCGGAAATTGCGGCAGCGCCTGCGCGAGGAACGCCTGGGCCTCGCGCAGCGTGCAGCGCGGGCCGCCCGTGGCGCGGTAATCGATCACCGCGTCTTCGGTGAAGTAGCGCTCGAGCGCCGCGAAATCGCGCCGGTCGATGGCCGTGCCGTAATCGATCAGGAGATCGTTGATATCCGTGCGGTCGAGCAGGTATTGAAGATCACGCGCCATGGCTCGCCTCGATATGGCGTTCGCGATAGCGCGCGAAATCGCGTTGCAACTGCTCGACGCTCAAGCCGAACTGCGCGAGCGTGTAATCGTGCGGCGCGCGTTTCTCGCGCCCGTTTTGTGCGAGCCAGGCCTGCATGCCGGCGCGCACAGGGTCCGGGAACGTCATGCCCGCGAACGCGTACACTCGTTCGACCACGCCCAGCGGATCGGCCACCGTGTCCTCGAAGCGCACGTCGAGAAAGCGCTCCGCCGGCAGGCCCGCCCGCACGTCCATCGCGTGATGCACCGCGCGCTGCATCTGCGCGCTCCATTGCCGCCCGACTTCGCGCGCATCGGGAGCGTCGGCGTAGAGCTTCCAGAGCGTATGCGCCATGCTCGCCATCGACGGGATGGTTGCCGTCGGGTCGCGATGCGTCAGCACGACCTTCGCATGCGGGAACACCTTGAACAGCACTTCGAGCGTGTGCAAGTGCTGCGGCGTCTTGAGCACCCAGCGCTGCGCGCCTGGCTCGCCACGCTGCGCTTTCTGCCATTGCAGGAACTGCAGCATTTTCTTCAGATACGCATACACCTCGGTATGGTCCTGCTGCGCGAGCCACGCGGTATAGCGTGGCACGTTCGCATACGAGTCCATGGCGCAGAGGAACGAATGCTCCATCAGCATGAACTCTTCGTCGGGCTGCATGGCGTCCAGCGGATGAATCGCGAGGATCTGCGGAATGAAGTGGACCATCTGCTCCACTTCGGCGCGCGCGAGCGCGATGCGCCGCGCGCTCTCGTGCGCCGGCTCGCCGGGCAGCGGCGCGGGGTAGCGCGTTTCCCACCACGCCGCAGAATGGAAGCGCGCGTCGGTGGCGAGCACGCGCTGCAGCAGCGTCGTGCCGGTGCGCGGCAGGCCCACGATCACGACCGGATCGTCGATGGGCTGCGCGAGAATCTCGGGATGGCGCTTGCAATAGTCTTCGATCACGAGCCGGTTGACGAGCTGCGCCAGCACCTTCTCATGCAGCATCGCCTCGCCTTGCGGCGAGAGGTTGGCCTGCGTGGCGAGCGAGTCGAACAGGACCATGAGCGCTTCGCGATAGCTGCCGCCACCGAAGTCGGTCAGTCCTCCTGAGCGCTCGGTCGCGGCTGCCAACAAGCGCTCGACGAGCTGGGCGGTGTCCTCGCGCGGCGGGATCGATGCGATCGGCGCAATCGATGCAATCGGATTGGCGGCGTTCATGCGGTCTCCTTCAGTGTTTCGAGCTTGACCACGCGCGTGGACGGATGCACAGGCGTCGTGGCGCCCACCCAGCGCAGGCACAGCGTGCCGTTGCGATGGCCCGCGGTCTGAAGCCAGTTCGGCACGCCGGGGTCTCGCGCGCTCAACACCAGCATGACGCCGCCGTCCTCGCGCAGGCGCGCCGAATGCTTGTTCAGGCAGATGCGGTGATAGCGATAGTCGAGCGATTCCATCCAGTAGTTGTTGACCTGGACGTTCCAGAAGTCGCACTCGGGCACGCGCTCCACGTCGATCACGAGCGCCTCGTCGTCTTCGAGCGCCCAGTACGTGTGGTAGTAGAAGATGTTCGGGTCGCCGCCGGCGGCCTGGCACACCGCCTGATCGGCGGGCGGCAGCGCGTTGGCGTGCGCCTGATAGCCCTTCGCCCAGTCGGCGAAGATGCGCGAAGTCTGCTCGACGAACGCGGCGGCGCGCTGCAGGCCGTCATGCAGACGCACCGGGTCGAGCGGCGCCGGCTGGCTCGACGAGCCAATGCGCTCGATCTTCAGTTGCGCGGGCTTCTCCGTCTTGCGGTCGAGGAAGGTTTGCCGCACGACCAGCGCGTTCGAAGCCGGGTCCATCGGCAGCCAGTTGCCTTCGTGGCGCTGTGCGCTCAGGACGATCTCGAAGCTGCCATCGGCCTGGACCTGCATATGATTTGCGTCGATGAAGCCCGTCTGCAGCATCTTGCCGTCGGTTTCATAGCCGCCCTTCTGCGTGCCGAAGCTCAGGTACGACACCGTGCCGCGATGACCGCTCACGCGGTACTCGTGCTTGCCGTTCAGGCGCGCGTATTGATAGAGATTGTCGGGATTGTCGGCCCCGATCTTGGCCGTCTCGTGCGAGGGCGAGAAAAAGCCCGGGAAATCCGCGTCCGCGAACTCCACGTGCATTTCGAGCGCGATGCGCAAGAGCCGGCTCAGATAGCGGAACCCTTCGGCGCGCGTGAACGCGTCGTGCGGCGCTTCGGGCCGCAGAATCTGTTCGCCGCTGCGCCGCAGCGTCTCGCAAAAGGCGGCCCATGTCTCGCCCGAAAGCAACTGCTCCTCGCCGGTTGGCGTCGTCATGCTCTGTCTCCTCCGTTGTGCCGTGGGGAGACGATACCGATACCGGGTTGCCTGAATCTTCGTCCAGGCGGACTAACCAGGGCTTACCCTCGCTTTTTCCGTTGGGGCGCGAATGAAGGCCGGTGCGGCCGCGCCGTCTAGCTCAAAAGGACGATGCGCGCCGCGCGCCGACTCCTATCATCGTCGAAGGCGGCAACGGGACTCGCCGCAACGCCATGGAGACGATCACAGTGTCGACGGATATAGCAGCCGACTGCGAAGGCATTGCGCCAGCCAGCTTCGAGGCGGCCGGCCTCGCGCCGCGCGACGTGAGCGCACTGCTCGCGCTCGTCTACCAGGGGCCGGTGGAAGCCACGCCGTGGGCGGGATTGCTCGAATACATCCGCCAACGGCTCGATGCGAGCTTCGTGACGCTCGTGCTGCGCAACCCCGCATCGGGGCGCGCCGGGCTGATCGTCAATGCCTCGGCCTATGGCACGCTGTTGCCGGGCGAGCCCTCATATAGTGAGCATTACTATTCGATCTGCCCGTTCACTACTGTGCCGGCGGGCCAGGCGGTGAGCGCGGACGAGCTGTTTGGCGCCGAGGCATGGTGCGAGCATGAGTTCTATCTGCAATACCTGAAGCCGCTTGACCTGCGCTATATCCTGGTCGCCAACATTCGCACGCGCGACGCCGTCGATTGCGCCTTCTTCGTGAGCCGGCGCCATGGCGCGCGCGACTATGACACGGCGGACAAGGCATTGGTTGCCGTGCTGCTGCCGCACCTGCAACGCGCGGTCGACCTGCACTCGACGCTCGACGTGCTTGAATCCGAGCGCACGCTGTACGCCGGCACGATGGACCGCATGCTGGTGGGCACCGTGATTCTCGACGAGCACGGCAAGTGCATGAAGAGCAATGGCGCTGCCAACCGCCTGTTTGCTGCAGCCGACAGCTTGATGCTCGTGAACGACACGCTGCGCGCGCGCTGCCCGATTGAGGACCGCCGCCTGCAGAAGACGATTCAGGCGGCGGTCAATCACCATTTGATTGCCGCGACCTCGTGTGTCGAGGCCACCACGCTTTCGCGGGCCTCCGGTGAAATACCGCTGAGCGTCCTGCTGCGGCCCATCCCGCTGAACTACCGGGCAGAGGACCGAACGCGCCGGCCGGCCGTGGCCGTGTTTATCCGCGATCCGGCTTCTTCGCCGCAGCATTCGCGTGCCATGCTGCGCTCGCTTTACCGGCTCACGCCCACTGAAACCGAGCTGGCGCTACTGCTCGTGGATGGGCTCACGCTGGACGAAGCCGCGGAGACGCTCGGCATCGCGAAGAATACGGCGCGGGCGCACCTGCGCGGTATCTTTGCGAAGACCGGCGCCACGCGCCAAGCCGTGCTCGTGAAGACGCTGCTTAATAGCGTCGTTTCGATGGTTTGAGAGTTCGGTTTAGTTTTTAGCCGTTGTGATGTGAGTTATCGCTTTTGGGTACGTTCGTGCGTTGCTCTTTTTTCCAAAAGGGGACGACGCTGGCGGATTATTTGGATTGTTTTGGTTGGGGGCTTTTGGGGTGTTGGCCTTTCCTTGTATTCGCGGCGGGCCGCATGCGTTGCCCCTGTGCGGGGCGGCACCTACTTTTCTTTGCAGCGGCAAAGAAAAGTAGGCAAAAGAAAGCCGCTCAAACCGCCAGTGTGACGCAGTGGACCACTAACCTTTAATCGGAGTGGCTCCGGGGCGTCTGTCATCACTCGCCGTCACCCGGAGTGACTAAGGGCTCATCCATCCGGCGGCGCTTCGCGCGCCGTGGGGCATAACCTAAACCGGTGGTACGCGCACATTTTCGTAGGACTCCAGCATATTCAACCGGCAGCACTCACACGCATTCGCTAAGCAGCGCGCACGGTTTTCCATGCAGACCCTTCCGCCCGCGCGTAGCGCGTGGCGGGAAGAATGAGCCCCTTGTCACTGAGGCGGAGTGTGCGAGGTGACGGATGCCCCGGAGCCGCTCCG
>NZ_SMRP01000009.1:138153-208157 GCF_004353915.1 Paraburkholderia silviterrae
TAAGTAGGTGCCGCCCCGCACAGGGGCAACGCATGCGGCCCGCCGCGAATACAAGGAAAGGCCAACACCCCAAAAAAAGCCACCCCAACCCCCAGCAATCAGCCCTTCAATACACTCACTAAAACCACAGGAAAACCAATCATGAACAAGAGCGGATTCCCAGATGGCGCCACATTGATTTATGGCGGCAGCGGCGGCATTGGCCAAGGCGTCGCCCTCGAGTTCGCGCGCGCCGGGGTACCGGTCGCAATCGGCTACCGTACCAAGGCCGACGTAGCACACCGCATCGCCAGCCAGGTCCGCGAAGCGGGCGTCAAATCAAGCACCCACCAGGTCGACGTTACCGACACCGCCCAAGTCCAGGCAACACTGGACGCCGCCATCGAAACTCACGGCCGCGTGCACACCATCGTCTGGGCCGCGGGCCCTTTCGTGAACCAGCGCCATATCAGCGAAATGAGCCTTGAAGACTGGCGTCGCGCCATCGATGTCGAGGTCATGGGGTTCTTCAATGCGGCCAAGGCTGCACTGCCCCATCTGCGCGCCGCGGGCGGCGGCTCGTTCGTTGCGCTGGGCTCGGCCGGCCATCTGCGCTGGCCGGATCGCGACGGCTTGTCGGTGGCGCCGAAGGCCGCCAATGAATCGCTGCTAAAGGGCCTCGCCCGCGAGGAAGGCCGCTACAACATCCGTGCGAATTCCATCCTGGTCGGTGTGATCGAGGCCGGCATGTTCCCGCAACTCCTCGAACAGGGCCAGTTCGACCAGAAATGGATCGACGAAACCATGCAGATGCTTGCGCTCAAACGCTGGGGCAAGCCTGAGGACATCGGCCGCGCCGCCGTGTTCCTGGCTTCCGAAAACGCGGCTTACATCACCGGGCAGCAACTGAACGTGTCCGGCGGCTTCGGCATCTAGGGAATTCGTGAGGACTGCGCTGCGTGGTGAGGCCGGCACCCTGTACCGGCGTCAATCCGCCCAGCGCCGCTCAAACCGCCGGCCGCGTGGGCACCTTCGCGACGAACTTGCGCAAGCGGTGCGCGAGCCGGTGCGAAGGCCGCTCGACGGCGCAGTAGAACGCATAGCTAGTTGCGAGCGCAACGGCCACCGTCGCGAGCCAGGCGAGCGTCTGCCCCTGCGGATAGCCTGTCTCGCCGAGAATGGCCAGCGCGAGCTTGTGGCACAGATACAGGCTGTACGACCACGCGCCAAGCGCACCAGCGTAGCGCCAGAACACGCTGCGGCCCTGGGTGGCCGTTTCGGCCGCGATCCATCCGGCCACGACGAACTGGAACACCGGCAGCGTGATATCCGGTCCGATGAACGGCAGAAAAGCCGGCTTGATGTGCGAAGTGGACGCAAGCAGGAACGTGAACGACCCCGCGGTCACGATCGCAATGCGCGCGGCGGCCAGATGCTTCGCAAGCCAGCCCGACACCGCCGCGAGGCCGCGCGCGATGCCTGCCGTGAGCGCCGATGCCCGATAGCTCGAGCGGCCGTCGATGGCGCTGCGATGCATCTCGGCCACGAGACAGCCAAGCAGCCAGCCCGGCAGATACAGGAAGGCGGTGCCGGCCACGCCATAGTTTTCGTAGACGCAGTGCGCACACACGAGTTGCGTATGCGTGTGGCGGTACCAGACCATCACGGCGGCAGCAAGCGCCACGCCAACGATCATTTCGCCCACGTAGCGAAAACGGCTGCGCAGCAGCGGATAGATCGTGTAATAGACGATCTCGCAGTAAAGGGACCACAGCACCGACTCGAGCAGATTGCCGGCATTGCCGAGCGGTTGGCAGAGCACCGCGACCACGGCGAGCGGCAAACCGATGCGCACATAGCGCGATGCAAAATAATTAATGGGCCGCAGTGTGGCATCGCGGTGATATGCATTGTGAATGCAATAACCGGAAATGACAAAAAACACGATGACGGCCGCGGGTCCCGCGAAAAGCAGCACGGAGCCCGACCAGAGCGCGCCGCCAACGCTTGCCAGCGAGGCCGGAAAGAACGCCTTGAACGGCGGCGGACCGAAGTGATAGAGCATTACCCAGAGCGCTGCCATGAACCGGATCGCGTCGATTTTGAGCGATTTGGCCGACGGCGCGCGGGACTCAGGCGCTCCGGACATGATGTGCCCCTTTTGCTAGTCAATGGCTTGGAGCCTACCTGCGCCGGTCGTTAAAAAAAACATAAATAAATCGTCGTATCAATTTGCTCGATGCAAGGAGCAAATGACGCGTGCGGCGATGCATTACCGGCGTGGCGCAATTTGCTGGCGTTTCCCTGGGGTTTGCCCGCCTTTAGTCCGTCCGGACGAAGAAGCCAACGCCCAGGCGGTGCCACGATGGCGACGCGTGAGCCGGCCCCGCCTCACGCGACCCTTTCCCGCCCCAAGGAGGCTCGCATGTCCGACTCGCAATACCTCGTCAGCTCGGTCAAGGTCGATATCGATGCGCCCGCATCGTTCGTCTGGGACATCCTGATCGATCTCCCCCGCTATCCCGAGTGGAACCCGTACACCGTGAAGGTCGAATCGACCCTGCGCATGGGCGAGCCGGTCAACCTGTATCTGCCCGACCCGACGCGGCCTGGCGAGTTGCTCCATGTCGTCGAGCACCTGGCCGCGTTCGACCGCCCGACGCTGCTCTCGTGGGAAATGATTTCGAGCGCGGACAACCCGGACGCGGCGCGCCGCGACCAGATCATCGAGGTGCTCGATGAAGCGCGCTGCCGCTATCACTCCACCGATCTCTTCCTCGGGCCGACCGCGCCCACCGTGATGGCGCAGCACGGCGAATGGGTGCGCCAGGGATTCTCCGCCGTTGCACACGCCCTCAAGCAGCGCGCGGAAACGCTGTACCGCGAAGCCCGCGCGACCCAGGCGGTCTGATTTCAACGCAGGCGGCACACACATCGCGCGCACGAGGCAGCATGACCGTTGAATGCAAGCGCTCGCCGCCCAGCCACTCCAACCGAAGAGACCACGCATGAAAACCGCAGTCATCACCGGCAGCGCCTCAGGCATTGGCGCCGCCGTCCAGCGGCAATTCGCCGAGGCCGGCATGAACGTGATTGGCGTCGACATCGCGCGCGCCGACGTGTGCGCCGACCTGTCGAGCGCCACGGGCCGCGAGGCCGCCATCGATGCCGTGCTCGCGCGCAGCGGCGGCGTCATCGACACGCTCGTCTGCTGCGCGGGCCTTGGCCCCCAGGCCGAGCCGGCCACGCTCGTCGCGAGCGTCAACTACTTCGGCACACTCGCGCTGCTCGACGGCCTGTTCGAGGCGCTCAAGCGCGGCAGCCGGCCGGCGGCCGTGGCGGTGTCGTCGAACTCGGCGGTGCTGCAACCGTGGGCAGGCCATCCGCTGCACGACGCTTACCTCGAAGACGACGAGGCCCGCGTGCATGCGCTCGTCGAGGCGAGTCCCGCCGACCAGGCCGGCTACGCCGCTTACGCGAGCTCCAAGCACGCTCTGGCCGTTGCGGTGCGCCGCCGCGCGGCGTCATGGGGCCGTGCCGGCGTGCGGCTGAACGCCGTGGCGCCTGGCGCGGTGCAAACGCCACTGCTCGAAGCCGGCCTGCGCGATGCGCGCTACGGCGAGGCCATCCGCCAGTTCGTGCCACCGGTGGGGCGTCGCGCCGAGCCCGATGAAATCGCTTCGCTGATCCACTATGTCTGCGGCGAGCAGGCCGGGTTCATCCACGGCAGCGTGCTCTTCATTGACGGCGGACACGACGCGAGCGTGCGCGCCGACACTTTCTGATTCCATGGAGCGTCCCATGCAAGAAACTCACGCGCCCGACGCACTGCCGCCCTCACCCTTTTCGCCGCTGCGCATCGGCCCCCTCACGCTGCGCAACCGCTTCATCAAGGCGGGTGCCAACGAGGGCATGACGCCCGTGGGACTGCCAACCCAAGCGCTCGTCAAGCATCACCGCGACCTTGCGGCGGGCGGCATCGGCATGACCACGGTGGCTTACGCGGCGGTGGCCGCCGACGGCCTGACGTTCTCGCATCAGATGCATATGCACCCCGGCATCGTGCCGCATTTTCGGGTGCTCACGGATGCGGTTCATCGTGAGGGCGCCGCCGCGTGCCTGCAGATCACGCATGCCGGCTCGTTCACGATGATGCGTCACGGCGGCAGCCGCACGCCGCTTTCGGCATCGAGCGGGCTAAACGCGTTTGGCATGCTCTACGGCGTGTACTTTCAGCGCGCGATGAGCGAGGTCGACATGGTGCGTGTGGCCGCCGAGTTCGCACAAGCCGCGCGCCTCGCGCGCGAGAGCGGATTCGACGCCGTGGAGATCCACATGGGCCACGGCTATCTGCTCAACCAGTTCCTCTCGCCGCTCAGCAACCGCCGCCACGACCGCTTTGGCGGCAGCGTCGAGCAGCGCAGTCGTTTTCCGCTGCACGTGCTGCACCACGTCAAGGACGCCGTGGGCGCCCAGCTCGCGGTAACGTGCAAGTTGAGTGTGAGCGACGGCGCGGCGGGCGGCAACAGCGCGCAGGACTCCGCGGTGACGGCGCGCTTGCTTGAAGACGCCGGTGCCGATCTGCTGACCCTGAGCGGCGGGCGCAATGTGGAAAGCCCTTGGGTGCTGTTCGGGAGCCCCATGCCCACCGAGCAGATGAAGGCTGCCGCGCCGCATCTGTTTGCAAGGCTCGGGGTGAAGATGCTGGAGATGCGCACGCCGCGCAATCTGAAGTTCCGGGAGAATTATTTTCTTGAGGATTCGAGAACAATTCGCGCGGCGGTGAAAATGCCGCTCGCCTATGTGGGCGGTGTGCGCTCGCTCGACGGCGTCGGGAAGCTGATGGCCGAAGGGTTCGATTGTGTGGCGCTTGCGCGCGCGCTGATTCATGATCCTGCGCTTGTGGAGCACTTTCGGAGGGGTACGCATGCGCGTTCTGCTTGCAATAGTTGCAATGCGTGTGTTGCGAGAATCTACGATCCGGCTGGGGTGAGCTGCGCGCTTGGGTCGGGGAATGATCCCGCGCTTACGCAGCAGCTTGCTGTGGGTTGAGGCGCTCCACGCTTTGGTCGCGGGTCGTAAGGCGTTGGCATTTCCTTGTTTTCATGTAGGTATATTTGTGTTGCCCCTGTGCGGGGCGGCACCTACTTTTCTTTGCAGCCGCAAAGAAAAGTAGGCAAAAGAAAGCGGCTCAAACCGCCAGTGTGACGCAGTCCCCCACTGCCCTGTTAATCGGAGCGGCTCCGGGGCATCCGTCTTCCCGCACACTCCGCGCAAGTGACAAAGGGCTCATCCATCCCGCCACGCGCTACGCGCGGGCGGAAGGGTCCGCAAGGAAAACCGGGCGTGCTGCCCGGCGAATGGCGGAAGTACTGCCGGGTGAATACGCCGGAGTCCTACGAAATTGCGTGTTTCCCACCGGTTTTTGGTTATGCCTCACGGCGCGCGTAGCGCCGCCGGATGGATGAGCCCTTAGTCACTCCGGCACGTAGCAAGTGATGACAGACGCTCCGGAGCCGCTCCGATATACAGGGCAGTGGTGGACTGCGTCACACTGGCGGTGTGAGCGGCTTTCTTTTGCCTACTTTTCTTTGCCGCTGCAAAGAAAAGTAGGTGCCGCCCCGCACAGGGGTAACGCCTGCGGCCCGCCGCGAAATCAAGTAAAGGCCAACGCCCCCAAAAAAACCACCCCAAACCCCACACCAAAAAAAACCAACCTCAAATACACTTTTAGTCTGGTCGGACGAAGAACCCTGAGTCCCCCAACCGGTAAGTTCTCCTCCATGCAGCAGCGCAGCTCGCCCCTCAACGACCTGCGCGCCAGGCATAAACAAACAGGAGACTATCGATGATGACCCATCTGGAACGCCTCGAAGCCGAGAGCATCCACATCATGCGCGAGGTCGTGGCGGAGTGCGAAAAACCGGTCATGCTGTACTCGATCGGCAAAGACAGCTCCGTCATGCTGCATCTCGCGATGAAGGCCTTTTACCCCGCCAAGCCGCCCTTCGCCCTTCTTCACGTGGACACCACGTGGAAGTTCCGCGAGATGATCGCGTTTCGCGACGAGACTGCGCAGCGCCTGGGCCTCGATCTGCTGGTGCACGTCAATCCCGAAGGCGTCGAGAAGAACATCAACCCCTTCACACACGGCTCGGCGGTCCACACCGATGTCTGGAAGACCCAGGGCCTCAAACAGGCGCTCGACCACTACGGCTTCGACGCCGCGTTCGGCGGCGCGCGCCGCGATGAAGAGAAGTCGCGCGCGAAGGAGCGCATCTTCTCGCTGCGCTCGGAGCATCACCGCTGGGACCCGAAGATGCAGCGCCCGGAACTCTGGCGCCTCTACAACGCGCGCAAGCGCAAAGGCGAAAGCATTCGCGTCTTTCCCATCTCCAACTGGACCGAGCTCGACATCTGGCAATACATCTATCTCGAGAATATCCCCATCGTGCCGCTCTACTACGCGAAGGAGCGCCCGGTGGTCGAGCGTGACGGCGCGCTCATCATGGTCGACGACGAACGCCTGCCGTTGCGCCAGGGCGAAGTCCCGCAAATGAAGAAGGTGCGCTTTCGCACGCTGGGCTGCTACCCGCTGACCGGCGCCATCGAAAGCGAGGCCGACACCATGCCAGGCATCATCGAAGAGATGCTGCTGGCCAAGACGTCCGAGCGCCAGGGCCGCCTGATCGACA
The DNA here is from genome assembly GCF_004353915.1 of Paraburkholderia silviterrae. Classification (GTDB taxonomy): domain Bacteria; phylum Pseudomonadota; class Gammaproteobacteria; order Burkholderiales; family Burkholderiaceae; genus Paraburkholderia; species Paraburkholderia silviterrae. Next base: position 144,828 of record NZ_SMRP01000009.1, read on the forward strand.
GCGACTCCGCAGGCTCGATGGAAAAGAAGAAACAGGAGGGATACTTCTAATGGCCACCGTCACCACCACCGTCGCCGACGATGTCGAGCGATACCTGAGCGCGCAGCAAGAGAAGAGCCTGCTTCGCTTCATTACCTGCGGCAGCGTGGACGACGGCAAGAGCACGCTGATCGGCCGCCTGCTCTACGAGTCGAAGATGCTGTTCGAAGACCAGCTGAGCCAGCTGGAGGCGGACTCGAAGAAAGTCGGCACCCAGGGCGGCAATCTCGACTTCGCGCTGCTCGTGGACGGCCTCGCGGCGGAGCGCGAGCAAGGCATCACGATCGATGTCGCGTACCGCTTCTTTGCAACGGAAAAGCGCAAGTTCATCGTGGCCGACACGCCCGGCCACGAGCAGTACACGCGCAACATGATCACGGGCGCCTCCACGGCGGACGTCGCCGTCATTCTCGTGGACGCGCGCAGGGGCGTGCTCACGCAAACGCGCCGCCACAGCTATCTCGTGTCGCTCATCGGCATTCGCCGCATTGTGCTGGCCGTCAACAAGCTCGACATGGTCGGCTACGCGCAAGACGTATTCGAGAGGATCACGAACGAATATCGCGCATTCGCGGCCCAGATCGGCCTGCACGATATCGTGAGCATTCCGCTTTCGGCGCTCGCGGGCGACAACGTCACCGAGACCAGCGCCAACACGCCGTGGTACGACGGTCCCTCGCTGATGGCGTATCTCGAGAGCGTGCCCGTGCAAGACGATGCCCGCCTCGCCCAGCCGTTCCGGCTGCCGGTGCAGTGGGTCAACCGTCCGAACCTGAACTTTCGCGGCTACGCGGGCAATATCGCGGCCGGCGAGATCCGCCGCGGCGAGCGTGTACGCGTGCTGCCGTCCGGCCGCGACAGCCGCGTGACGTCGATCATCACCGCAGCCGGCGAAACGGACAGTGCGCGCTGTGGCGAGGCGGTCACGCTCACGCTCGAAGACGAGATCGACATCAGCCGCGGCGACGTGATCGCGCGTGCCGATGCGCCGCCCGCCGTCGCCGACCAGTTCGAAGCCACGCTCGTCTGGATGAACGAAGAACCCATGCTGCCGGGCCGCCCCTATCTGCTGAAGATTGGCACGCGGACCGTGGGCGTGACCTGCTCGCAGCCGAAATACCGCGTGAACGTGAATACGCTGGAGCACCTCGCCGCGCGCACGCTCGACATGAACGAGATTGGCGTGTGCAACCTGAACCTCGACCGCGCGGTGGCGTTCGATCCCTATGCGGAGAACCGCGATACGGGCGGCTTCATCGTGATCGACCGGCTCACCAACAACACCGTGGGCGCAGGCATGCTGCATTTCGCGTTGCGGCGCTCGCAGAACGTGCACTGGCAGGCCACGGTCATCGACGCCGGCGCGCGCGCCACGCTCAAGCATCAGACGCCGCGCGTGGTCTGGTTCACGGGGCTCTCCGGCGCGGGCAAGTCGACGATTGCAAACCTCGTCGAGCAAAAGCTGCACGCGCTCGGCAAGCACACGTATTTGCTCGACGGCGATAACGTGCGGCACGGCTTGAACAAGGACCTGGGCTTCTCGGAGGCCGACCGCGTCGAAAATATCCGTCGCGTGGCCGAAGTGGCGCGGCTCATGATGGACGCCGGACTCATCTCGCTCGTCTCGTTCATCTCGCCGTTCCGCGCCGAACGCGACATGGCGCGCGCGCTGGCGGGGCCGGACGGCTTCGTCGAGATTTTCGTCGACACGCCCATCGACGTGGCCGAGCAGCGCGATCCCAAGGGGCTCTACAAGAAGGCGCGCAGTGGCGAGCTGAAGAACTTCACGGGCATCGACTCGCCCTATGAGCCGCCCGAGCAGCCCGAGATCCGCATCGACACGACCGTCGACACGCCCGAGCAAGCCGCCGGCCGGATCGTGGACTGGCTCCTGCACCGCTAAAGTCTGACGCAAAGGCCCGCATCGTCCAGTTCTCGGGGACGATGCGGGCCGCGCCGTTTCTTGCGATGAAAACAACGCTTGCCCGACGCGCAAATGCGCACCGGGCAAGCATTGCTTTCAGAATTCTTTCAGCCGGGAATCACATGCCGCGCAATGCGGCAATGCTCAGGCGAGATCGGTCGACCGGTATGCAGTCCTGGGGCTGCCCGCTTGAATCGACCGCGCTGCACGGCATGAAGCCGGCGATATAGGTGTTTTGATCGGGGCCGCCGATCGCGTAGCACACGGCCGCAACTGCAGCGATTGCGGCAACCGTGAACGCGCACACCCTGGATTTCGTCAGCTTCATGGACCGTCTCCCGATCTTGGGGCATTCGTGGCTTCGTGCCCTTCGTTATTCGGCATCGCGCCGAATAACGGCCAAGTTAGCGGGACGCTCGCGCCGCGCCATCGTCCATTCCGACTAGGGTCTAACGCGGGTCTAACGCGAGTCGATTCAGGGAAGCGCTTCCACACCCGGCATCCGCTACGCGCAGCCGGGCGCGCTGGATGCACGGTGCTTCTCCATGAGCGCCTGGTCGCGCTCAGGCGGCGGACCGAGGGTTAACCGCTAATGGACCAGGCCCTTGAAGAGCGCGGTCAAGCTCGCGGTCATCATCTCCACCGCGATGGCGGCCAGGATCATGCCCATCAAGCGTTTGGTAATGGCGGTCACTTTGGGCGACAAGAACCGTCCGATGAGCGGTGCGGAGAAAAGCGCAATCGCGAGGAGCACGAGGAACACGGCGAGGCCTAGCGCGAGGCTGGCGACCTCGCCCTGCTTCGTCGCGGTATGGCCAAATACGATCAGCGTCGCAATCGTGCCGGGGCCGACGAGCAGCGGCATCGTGAGCGGGAAAATGGCCACGTCTTGATCGCCGCCGCCCTTACCCATTTCGTTTTGCCGGGGCGTGTGCTCCGCGCTCGAGTTGCCGTGCAGCATGTCGAGCGCAATGAGCAGGACGAGCAGGCCGCCCGCTAGCCGGAAGTCCTCGATTGTGACGCCGAATATGCCAAGAATGGTGTCGCCCACGCTCACCGAGATCAGGCATCCAATGGTCGCGCCGATGAAGGTGACGCCCGCGATCTTTCGTTTCGCGGCGTCGCTTGCGCCTTCAGTCAGGGAAAGGAACACCGGGACATTCGCGATCGGATTCATGATCGCGAACAGCGCCGAAAACACTTTCACCGAGAACGAAAGATCGAGATGCATGGCGTCAACCTCGCTGAAGTTCGCCGGCGAGCTTGCCGACGGTGATCACAGCCTGCTCGATTTCATCGGTCCACGCGCTGCTGTAATTGAGCCGGATGAAATTGCGGTACGAATTCTCGAAGATTGAAAACATGTGGCCTGGGCCGATCGTGATGCCCTGTTCCAGCGCGAGTTTGTAGAGGCGCAACGCATCCACCGTTTCCGGCAGCTCGATCCAGAGCACGTAGCCGCCCACCGGCCGCGAAATACGCGTGCCATCAGGAAAGAAACGCGACACGATCGCCCGCATCAGGTTGGCCTGCTGGGCGTAGTGCCTGCGCACGCGCCGCAGATGATGTTCGTAGCCGTCACGCTCGAGAAACTCAGCAATGGCGATTTGCGGGATCGTGGCCGTGGTGAGCGTATTGAGGAATTTCAGCTTCTCCACTTGATCGCGATATCGCCCGGGCAGCGCCCACCCCACGCGGTAGGCCACGGTGAGGCTCTTCGAAAACGAAGCGCAATGCAGCACGAGCCCCTTCGTATCGAGCGACTTCAGCGTGGTGGGATGCGCATCGCCGAAATAGAGCTCGTTATAAACGCCGTTTTCGATGACCGGAATATCGCGCTGCGTGAGGAGCGCCATGAGTGCGCGCTTGTTCGCATCGGGCATCATGAAGCCGAGCGGGTTCTGGAAATTCGGCATGATCATGCACGCGGCAATGGGCTGCGACGCGACGATTGCCTCCAGCGCCTCCACATCGATGCCGTGCTCGGGATGCGTGGCCACTTCGATGGCGTGCATCCCCAGGCGCTCGATGGCATGCAGCATCGCGTAGAACGTCGGCGACTCCACGGCGATCACGTCGCCGGGTTTCGCCACCGCCTGGAGGCACAGATTGATCGCCTCCGTGGCGCCCACTGTCACGACGATCTCGTTCGGGTCGACGCTCATGCCGTTTTCGAGGTGGCGACGCGCAATCTGGCGAATGAGCCGCGCGTTACCGGGCGGCAACGCGTCGGTCACGCCCCAGATCGCCTTGCCGCGCCCCGCCTCATAGGCGTAGCGGTTGAGCTTGTCGAAGGGGAACGGGCGCGGGTCGGGGTACGGCGAGCCCAGCGGCACGGCCTCGTCGACGCCGATCGAGCGCAGCGTCGAAAGCACGAGGCGGCTCACGTCCACCGGCGACGAGATCGGCACCGGCCGCGAAGGCCGCAATTCCGGAATGTGCGCCTGCTCATCGCCTGTTGCGCCGCTCACGAAATAGCCGGACTGCGGGCGGCTCACGATCAAGCCGCGACTCTCCAGAAGAATGTAAGCGCGCAGCACAGTCGTGATGCTGACCCGGTGCTGCAGGCTCGTCTGGCGTATCGACGGCAATTTTTCGCCGCGGCGGTAGACGCCTTGCCGGATCGATCGTTCGAGATCGTCTGCCAGCTTTTCGTACAGTTTCATCCAACGCCCTCCGTGGCGTTCGTTGGCTCCCCCTGCGCGAGGCCGATCGTAGCAGAACTGTACTCTTCGGGCCGGCCCCGATTTGTGCATTTCGCTCATGAGTCCGCCCCCTTAACCTTTCACCATCGCATCGTCGCCTCGATGCACGCGACGACATGAATCTGGAGCTTGATGAATGGAAGGGCTGATATGTCCACGAACCTCACTGCAGCACACCCCGCCACGCATCCCCCCGCGCATTCCGGCGAGACAGCCGGCCACGCCAGGGAGCGGCACGTGAATCTGCTGGAAGCCATGCGCATCTACGTGCGGGTCGTGGAGCGCGGCAGTATTTCCGGGGCCGCACGCGACCTCGATATCGGCCAGCCCGCGGTAAGCGAGCGCATCGAGCGGCTGGAGAAGTATCTCGGCTGCCAGCTGCTGCTGCGCAACGCGCGCGCATTCAAATGCACGCCGGAGGGGATCATCTTTCACGAGCGCAGCAAGTCGGTGCTCGGCGCCGTCGAGCAGGCGGTCGCGGAAGTATCGAATGAGGATCAGGTCGTCAAAGGCACGATCCGGATCGCGGCGCCGCATTGCTTTGGCGAAACTGTGCTGCCCGAAGGCCTCAAGCGGATTCGGGAAAGCTGGCCCCAGCTCGATATCGAGCTCGTCCTGAACGACCGGCTTGCCGATCTCGTGACCGAGGGCGTGGACATTTCGTTCCGGCTCGGCCAGCTTGGCGACGGCGCGTTCATCGCCTACCCGCAAGGCCAGGTCGAACGGCTGCTCGTGGCGTCGCCCGACTATCTGTTGCGGCATGCCGCGATCGCCGAACCGGCCGACCTCGCGAAGCACAGCTTCATCCGCGTCAAGGGCGCCTTCGACGCGGACCAGCTCCCGCTCACGAAAGGCACGGATATCGTGGACAGCATCGCGATCCGCACGGCCATCAAGACCAACCATTGGCGGCCCATGTATGAAATGGTGCTGGCCGGCGTGGGCATTGGCGTGCTCGAAGCGCCCGCCGCGAAGGACGCCATCGAGCGCGGCCAGCTCGTGCGGTTGCTGCCGCACTACGAAGTGCCGGCGCTTGCGCTGAACCTGCTGATTCGTCCGCAACGCCCGGTGCCGGTGCGCGTGCGCAAGATTGTCGAAACCCTCAAGGCCTACGTGGCCGAAGTGCTCGATAGCCAGCCGCCCACGCCCGGCGCGCCGGCACCCGATCGTTAATATCGGCAAAACCTGCGTGGCGCGAACGTGCCGATTGCCTATCTTTAGTAGATGCTGCCCAACGAGACAGGAGTGCGAAGATGACTCAAAAGCTGGTGGTTGCGACCTTCGACAATCTGGATGTGGCACAACGGGCCGCGCGCGATTTCAAGAATTTCGAAAAGGATGGTGACGGCTTCAAGATCGAAAGCGGCGCGATGGTCCAAAAGAGCGCGGACGGCAAGCTCGCGGTGCTCAGCCAGTACACCGAATCGTATTGGGGAACGGTCATCGGCGCGGTGACGGGCGGCCTGATTGGATTGCTGGGCGGCCCGCTCGGCGCGCTGGCGGGCGTGACCATCGGGGCCGGCGCGGGGCTTGCAGAGCACGCTCTCGACGGCAAGCTCACGAAATCGATTGCGGAGGAGCTCAAGCCCGGCAGCGTCGCGCTCATCGTCGAAGCCAAAGAGCCGCCCGAATACGAAATTGAAAACGTCGTGCTGGGATATGGCGGCAAGGTTTTTACCCAACCGTTGTCGTGGTGAAGCGCGGAGCGCAGCGATGGCCAAAGTCCTGTGTGTGCTCTACCCCGATCCTCAAACCGGCTACCCGCCCCGCTATGTGCGCGACGCGATTCCTGAAATCGCCGTCTACGACAACGGCCAGAAGGCGCCCCACCCCAGTGGAGCGCTGGGCTTCAAGCCGGGCGAGCTGGTGGGCTGCGTCTCCGGCGAGCTGGGGCTGCGCCCTTATCTGGTCCACCACGGCCACGAGCTGATCGTGACCAGCGATAAAGACGGTCCAGATTCGGCGTTCGAGCGATATCTGCCCGAAGCCGAAGTGGTCATTTCGCAACCGTTCTGGCCCGCCTACCTGAGCGCGGAGCGCATCGCCAAAGCCAAAAATCTCAAGCTCGCGCTGACTGCGGGCGTGGGATCCGATCACGTCGATCTCAAGGCCGCGGCGCAGGCGGGCATTACCGTTGCCGAAGTGACCGGCTCGAACAGCATCAGCGTGGCCGAGCATGTTGTCATGGTCATCCTCACGCTGGTGCGCAATTACGTGCCGTCGCATGCTTTTTCGGCCGCCGGCGGGTGGAACATTGCCGAATGCGTCGAGCGCAGCTATGACATCGAAGGCATGCATTTCGGCACGATCGGCGCAGGCAGAATCGGTCTCGCGGTGCTGCGCAGGCTCAAGCCCTTCGGACTCGCGCTGCACTACACCCAGCGCCACCGCCTGGCACCGGAAATCGAACGCGAACTGGCGCTCACCTGGCATCCGGATGCGGCGTCGCTGGTTCGCGCCGTGGATATCGTGAACCTGCAGCTGCCGCTTTATCCTTCCACCGAACATTTCTTCAATGACGCCATGTTCGCGAAGTTGAAACGCGGCGCGTATCTCATCAACACGGCGCGCGGTCAACTGGTGGAACGAGACGCGGTCGTGCGCGCATTGCAGTCCGGCCAGATCGCGGGCTACGCGGGCGACGTCTGGTTTCCGCAACCCGCGCCGCCCGATCATCCGTGGCGAACCATGCCCTTCAACGGCATGACGCCGCATATCTCCGGCACGACACTTTCGGCACAGGCGCGCTATGCGGCGGGCACGCTCGAGATTCTGCAGAGCTTCTTTGGCGGTGCGCCCATTCGCGAAGAGTACTTGATCGTCGACGGCGGCAATCTGGCGGGAACGGGGCGCGCATCGTATCAGCTTACGTAACGGGGGGCGCGCGAGCCGCATGGACTCGCGGCGCCCGCCTCAGTCACACCGGCGGCCTTGCTTCGCCGGCAATCTGCCGGTGCGCGGCGGCCGCGCCGTCCTTCTCCATGACCGCGCGATGGATCGCCTCGGTCAGCGCGTTGTTGACTTCGATGAGCCTGCGCACTTCGTCCTGAATCTTCAGGAGCGCTTCCGCGTCCTTATAGGTCTGCAGCGCTTGTTTGTCCGACGCCGCGGCCGCAACCTTCTGGCCCACCATGATGACCGACAGCAGCACCAGTTGCAAAAACGTCTGCGCGACCCAGGCAACGAGCGTCGACACGCCGCCCGCGATGGACGACGGCAAGCTGATGAGCGCAATGATTGCGAAGACGTAGGCGCACCACATCGTGCCCACGGCGTTGGTAATGGCAAGCGCAATTCTTCCGTTCAGGCCGACGTGCTCGTGCGCGGTCAGGTGCGGCCCGGATTGCTCGCGCTCCTCGATGCGAGGGTTGGGTTGAGATTCGGCTTTCATTTTGGAGTCCCCATTGATGAGCGATCGATTGGTACGGGTGATGGCGGCGATCGTGTTGATTGCTTGCGGGCGCCGGTGCCATAATTTGCGCACCGCCCCGACCAGGCAACCGTGCCGCCGCTGCGCGTTTTCGGAGTAACCGATGAAATTTCCGGCGAGGAGCAAATGATGAAACGTGAACCAACCGACCGGCGCCACGGTTTTCTGCACGACCTGAAGTGGGTGTTTATTCTCTGGTGCGTCGGCTTTGGCGCCACCGTGCTCCTTACGCTGCCATTTCACTTTATCGTCAGGGCGATGATGCACAAATAAGCAGTCGTGCACCCTGCACGGAAGCCGCCTCCCTCGAGGCGGCCTGCCCGCATGTCATTGCGCCAGCGGCTTGCGGTGGATCGTTCCGTGATACGACGCTACGAGAGTGTCCACTTGCGCTGTTGACGCTTCGCTTGCCTCCAGAAAAATCGCGACCGTGCCGGGCGCAAACGCGTTGCCGATGGCATGCACGAATTCGTGATCGAGTATGTCCGCGAGCGCGACGCCTGCAAGGCCGGTGCTCGCCCCTATCGTGAAGCCGAGCATGGCGCCCGACGGCCCGCCCAGCAGACCGATCAGGCTCCCCGTGACGGCGCCGATCACCACGCCCCAGAACGGGTGCGTCTTCGTGCCGAGCAAGCTGACCTTGCCGGCGCTGTCCTTCTCCGCCATGACACCGCTCTCGACCTTGAAGCCCGGGTCCGCAGCTTCCAGCTTGCGGATCGCCTGGGCGGCATCTTCCGCGTCGCTCACGCTGTTGAACACAGCGACGATGAGTTGTTGGGCCATCACATCGCTCCTCACATTTGACGTCATTGAACCGGTGTCTGCACTTCGAGCGCCGCCTCAGCGCGAAGACTTTCCAGATCGCGGCCCACGGTCGCGACCGCGAGGCGCTGGTTGCCGCGCCAATACGTGGCGGCGCACGCATGCGCGGCGGGATCGCCATCGATATCGACGCGGTCCCAGCCTTCGGCGTGGCCGACATAGTTGATGGCGAGGTCGTAATGCTGCGTCCAGAAAAACGGCACCGCCTCGAAGCGCTGCTGCATGCCCAGCATGTTGCGCGCCGCGACCACGCCCTGGCGCTCCGCCACGACCCAATGCTCGACGCGGATGCGCCCGCCCGTGCGCGGATCGGGCCAGCGCGCGATATCGCCCGCGGCGTAGACGCCTGCTGCGCTGGTCTGAAGATACTCATTCACGCTCACGCCGCGATCGATAGCGAGACCCGCCTGCTGGGCCAGCGCGACTTCGGGCGCGACGCCGATCCCGGTCACCACGAGCTCGGCAGGCAGTTCGTCGCCGGTCGAGAGTTTCACGCTATTTGCCGTGATCTCGTTGACATCCGCGTCAACGTGAAAAACCACGCCGTGCGACTCGTGCAGCTTTTTCAGCATGTCGCCGAGTGCGGCGCCCAGCACCCTTTCCAGGGGATGCGCGCCGCGCATGACGACGTGCACTTCGACACCACGCGTTCTCAACGCGGCTGCGGCTTCGAGTCCGATGAAACCCGCGCCCACCACGACGCAGCGACGCGTCGTGGCGAGCCGTGCAATCAGCGCGTCGCAGTCGGCCAGCGAGCGCAGCACCCTCACATGGGGCAACTGCGCGCCGGGAACCGCGAGCCGGATGGGTATAGCGCCGGTCGCAATGAGCAATGCGCCGTAGTGCTCATGGGCTCCGTTAGCAAGCGCAATGGCCTTGTTTGCCGGATCGATCTGGACCACCCGCTGGTCGCAGCGCACCTCGATACGCTCCTCAGCGTAGAACTCGGGCGATCGCAACTGCAGCCATGCGGGATCGGCCGTTCCCGCGAGATAGTCCTTCGATAGATTCGGCCGGTCGTAGGGCGGCGCAGCATCGGCGCTCCAGACGGTGATGGGGCCTGCGTAGCCCTCGCTACGCAGCGTCATGGCGGCCGCGTTGCCGGCCGCGCCACCACCGATGATCATGACCGACTCCGGGACCTTCGCAGTGCTCAGCTTCGGCGGCACCTGCGCAGGTAGCGCTTCGCGCACGAACGCGCGCCCGCCGGACTGCTCCACGCGCCAGCATTTGAGGCCGTCCAGCGCGGGTGCGTGCGCCACCTGGCCGTCGCGCAGGCAGAACGCCGCGTGGTGCCATGGGCAGCGGATCGTATCGCCCACCACGAGCCCTTCGGCCAGCGGGCCGCCGTAGTGCGTGCAGGTCGCGGCGACGGCGAAGAATTCGCCGCCCTTGCGCACCAGAAGCACGGATTCATCGCCCACCTGGCCCGTCAAGATGCCTTCGTCGGCGATGTCATCGAGCGGCACGCCCTGGGTGAAATCGCGTTCGGATGCAGCACTGGAATCCTTCGACATTGCGCCACTCCTTCCATGTCGATACAAAAGCCCCGATGCAATGTATCGGCATTCATGCATTCCGAAATGCCGTTTGGGCTTGAACGTATTTGAACACTACACCTTCGAACGTACGCTTGTATGTCCAGTGCCGCCGATCCGGCTCCTCAGCGCGCGCAGTGCGCAACCAGTTTGCCCACGGTAATGACGGCCTGCTCGATCTCGCTCGACCATGGGCTGCTGTAATTGAGGCGGATGAAATTGCGGTAGCTGTCGGAGATCGAAAACATGTAGCCCGGGCCGATCGTAATGCCGCGCTCGAGCGCCATCTGGTAGAGCTTCATCGAGTCGACCTTCGCCGGCAGCTCCACCCACAGCACGTAGCCGCCCGCCGGGTTCGACATGCGCGTGCCGGCGGGGAAAAACCGCGCGACCATCGACTTCATCAGATTGGCCTGCTGCGCATAGTTCTTGCGCACGCGGCGCAGATGATGCTCGTAGCCGTCGCGTTCGAGAAACTCCGCGATGGCCAGTTGCGGAATCACCGAGGTCGTCAGCGTATTCAGAAACTTCAGCTTCTCGACCTCGTCGCGATAGCGGCCAGGCAAGGCCCAGCCGATGCGATACGCGGCGGTAAGGCTTTTCGAAAACGAGCCGCAATGCAACACGATGCCCTTCTTGTCATACGATTTCAACGTGGTCGGGTGTGAGGCGCCGAAATACAGTTCGTTATAGACGCCATTTTCGATGACGGGAATCTGTGCGTTGCCGAGCAGCTCGACGAGCTCGCGCTTGCGAGCGTCGGGCATTTGAAAGCCCAGTGGATTCTGGAAATTCGGCATCACCATGCAGGCCGCAATGGGCTGCGATTCGATGATCTTCGCGAGCGCGTCGATTTCGATACCGTGCTCGGGATGCGTCGCCACCTCGATGGCCTTCATGCCCGAGCGCTCGATGGCGTGCAGCATGGCGTAGAACGTCGGCGACTCGACGGCGATCACGTCCCCAGGCTTCGCGATCGCTTGCAGGCACAGGTTGATCGCCTCCGTGGCGCCCACGGTCACGATGATCTCGTTCGGGTCCACGGCCATGCCGTTTTCGAGGTAGCGCCGCGCAATCTGGCGCACGAGGTCCGGGCAGCCCGGCGGCAGCGCATTGGTAATGCCCCAGAGCGCCTTGTTGCGCCCGGCGGCCGACGCATAGCGATTGAGCTTCTCGAACGGAAACAGCGTCGGGTCGGGGTACGGCGAGCCGAGCGGCACGGCGTCGTCGGCGCCAATCGAGCGCAACGTCGAAAGCACGAGGCGGCTCACGTCGACGCTGGCCGATACGGCAATGGGCTGCGTCGGGCGCAATTCGCCGGCGGGCCTGTTGCCTTCGGCCATTCGCAGACTCACGAAAAAGCCCGATTGCGGACGGCTTTCCAGCACGCCACGGCTTTCCAGCAGCAAATACGCGCGTATCACGGTGGTGATGCTGAGGCGGTGCTGCTGGCTCGCCTGCCGAACCGATGGAACACGGTCGCCGGGCCGATAGACGCCTTTGCGGATCAGCGATTCAATGTCGTCCGCGAGCTTCTCATAGAGTTTCACCGCGCCCTCCCCCTTGCTCGCTTTTTTACTTTTGTCGAAAACAGCACAGCCATTCAAGTGTACTGCGGCGCGCCGAACTGTACTCTAAAAAGTCCGGCCATTCTGTGCGTCATGGAGCGGGATCGCAACTTTTATTCTTGCCTCTACGAACTGCACAGCAACGTGCCATCCGCCCCGAAGGCGAAGGCACTCGCAGCGTCTACGGAGCAAGCGCGATGGACAAGGCAATGCGAAAGGGAGCAAGCGCGGTGTATCGGCACCGCGCTGCCAGGTGGGCAAGCAATCTACTGAATCTATGTGTTCGTGCCGCTCAACTGTGCATGCTTCGCCGCGGCCGCCTCGACCACGCGATGGACGTCGGGGTAGGTCTCGCCGGTGAGCGATTGATACTGCTTCAGTTCGCCAACGGCTTGCGCGAACGCGCTGCCGCCAATGCACGCCTTCAGCGTTGCGGCCTGTGCGAGAGCGGGATAGCGGCCTTCGGCCTCTTCGAGAAATCCCTGCATCGCGTCATGCAGGTCGTCGAAATTTTGCGCGCGCTGGATACTGTCGACTCGATCTTCAGTGCTCACGCTGCACCTCCCTGGAACGTGCGTCTTGATGTGATACACGATAAGCGAAACGCGAATTGCCCTGCGCAATTCCAATTCCCAATACTTAATATCGGATCAATAGATTCTCGCATCGGCCCGATATCTAGTATCGGATCGACAGATGTTCACATTGGCTTGATCCACTCATAGAATTTACCTGTCCAATTGTCCCTTTTTGCGGTTCGCATGGGCCCGTTTCAGACCGACCCAGATGCATTCCACCGGCCGCCACAGTCCGTTTCAATTCCTTTGTAGCCGACCTTTGAGGCTGCACGCGAGAGACCTACTCTACGTAAGGCCGAGCGTTGCAAAGACCGGTGCAAGACCACCGTACGGTTGTATCTGCGCGAAACGTTCACGTTTCTGATGTTGACCAGCGAGGCGTCGGTGCCGGTCGCGCTTTCGGCTACTGCGCCGAAGGACGCGTCGAAGGCGGCAAGCCGACGCCACCCATTGCAGGACGAAACTCTCCACGGTTAGAGGTGACACGATCATGCCCACACTCTGCGATATCTGCCATGCCCGTCCCGCCGTTGCGCGCGTCGTCGTGACCGAGGACGGCGAGCGCAAGTCGCTGTCGATTTGCGACTACCACTATCGGCAGCTGATGCGCCACCAAAGCATGCTCAATCCGTTCGATTCGCTGCTGGGCGGCGGAGGCGGCCTCTCGCACTTGCTGGGCGGGCTCGGCGACGAGGCGGGTCTGTCCGCGAGCGTGCCGCGCGACTCGGTCGACGTGACCGACGCGTTCAGCGAGCAAACCATGGAGCTGCTCCAGCGCGCGGCGGAGAAGGCGCACGAACTGCACCGCACGGAGCTCGATACCGAGCATGTCCTCTATGTGCTTGCCGACACGGACGTTTGCGCGACCTTGCTCAAGGAGCTCAAGCTCTCGCCGCAGGACATCAAGAGCTATATCGACGAGCACGCGAAGCACGGCACCGCGAGCGACGACGACGAAGACGTGCAGATGACCGTCTCGCCGCGCCTGAAGAAGGCGTTCCAGTACGCGTTCCAGGCATCGCGCGAGCTCGGGCATTCCTATGTCGGTCCCGAACATCTGTTGATTGGCCTCGCCTCGGTACCCGAGAGCCTCGCGGGCACCCTGCTCAAGAAGTATGGCGTGACGCCCGAAGCGTTGCGGCAAAAGGTGGTGAAGGTCGTTGGCAAGGGCGCCGAGGATGGCCGTGTCGAAGCCTCGACCGGCACGCCGAATCTCGACAAGTTCGGCCGCGACCTCACCGCTATGGCGCGCCAGGGCAAGCTCGATCCGGTGCTGGGCCGCGCCCAGGAAATCGAAAGCACCATCGAGGTGCTCGCGCGCCGCAAGAAGAACAATCCGGTGCTGATTGGCGAGCCGGGTGTGGGCAAGACCGCCATCGTCGAAGGCCTCGCGCAGCGTATCGTGAACGGCGACGTCCCAGAGGTGCTGCGCGGCAAGCGGCTCGTCGAAGTCAACATCAACTCGATGGTCGCGGGCGCGAAGTATCGCGGCGAGTTCGAGGAGCGCGCCAAGCAGCTGATCGACGAGGTCACGGCCAAGCAGGACGAGCTGATCCTCTTCATCGACGAATTGCATACGATCGTGGGCGCGGGGCAAGGCGGCGGCGAAGGCGGCCTCGATATCGCGAACGTGCTCAAGCCCGCGCTCGCGCGCGGCGAGCTGAGCCTGATTGGCGCGACCACGCTCAACGAGTATCAGAAGTACATCGAAAAGGACGCGGCGCTCGAGCGGCGCTTCCAGCCCGTGCTCGTGCCCGAGCCGAGCGTGGAGCAGACCATCGTGATCCTGCGCGGCCTGCGCGACAAGCTCGAGGCGCACCATCAGGTCACTTTCTCCGACGAGGCTTTCGTGGCCGCCGCGGAGCTTGCGGACCGCTACATCACCTCGCGCTTCCTGCCGGACAAGGCTATCGATCTGATCGATCAGGCGGCGGCGCGCGTGCGCATCGGCGCGACGTCGCGGCCAGCGGACATTCAGGAGCTCGAAGCGGAAGTGGCCCAGCTCAAGCGCGAACAGGATTACGCGTCCTCGCGCAAGCGCTACGACCAGGCGAAGGCGTTCGAAGAGCGCATCAGCGAAAAGCAGAAGCAGCTCGACGAGCAAATGGAAGCGTGGCAGCGCAAGACCGGCACGGAAACGCTCGAAGTCACAGTGGCCTCGGTGGCCGAGGTGGTTTCGCGTCTCACGGGCATTCCGGTTGCCGAGCTTACGCAGGAAGAGCGCCAGAAGCTCCTGAAAATGGAGGACAAGCTGCGCGAGCGCGTAGTGGGCCAGGACGATGCCGTGGTCGCAGTGAGCGACGCCGTGCGCCTCTCGCGCGCGGGCCTCGGCCAGGAGCACCGGCCGATTGCCACGTTTCTGTTCCTCGGGCCCACGGGTGTGGGCAAGACCGAGCTTGCGAAGGCGCTTGCGGAAAGCGTGTTCGGCGACGAGCAGGCCATTATCCGCATCGACATGAGCGAGTACATGGAGCGCCACGCGGTCGCGCGCCTGATTGGCGCGCCGCCCGGATATGTCGGCTACGACGAAGGCGGCCAGCTCACCGAGCGCGTGCGCCGCCGCCCCTATAGCGTGATCCTGCTCGACGAAATCGAGAAGGCGCACCCGGACGTCTACAACGTGCTGCTGCAGGTGTTCGACGATGGCCGCCTCACCGACGGCAAGGGCCGCGTGGTGGACTTCAGCAACACGGTGATCATCGCCACGAGCAATCTGGGCGCGCCGATCATCATGGACAACCTCGAGCAGCCTGAAGCGGACCGCAAGTCCGACAAGGCAATCCGCGAGGAAATGATGAAGGTGCTCAAGGGCCACTTCCGCCCCGAGTTCCTCAATCGCATCGACGAAATCATCATCTTCAACGCGCTCTCGAAGGACAACATCCGCGCGGTCGTGCAGATCCAGCTCGACCGGGTGGTCCGCACGGCGGCAGCCCAGGACATCACGCTGAAGATCGGCGATTCCCTTGTCGATCACATGGTCGAGGTCGGTTACCAGCCCGAATTCGGCGCGCGCGAATTGAAGCGCAAGATCCGCCAGGAAGTGGAAACGCGTCTCGCGAAGGAAATTCTTGGCGATGCGCTCAAGCCCGGCGACAGCGTGGAGATCGACTACGACAAGGAGAGCGGCGAGGTCAAGTTCAACAAGACGGCCTCTGCATCCGATTCGGATGCCGAAGCAAAAACCACCATGGCGCCGAACGGTGAAGATGCCACGAAGGACGCCGAAGACGCGGCGTCCGCGAAGGGCACCGCAGCCGGAAAGGGGCGCAAGAAGCGCAGCGCGCGCGAGTCCGGCGCGAGCGCCGAGTAATTCATTAGAGCCAGAGCGGCGCCCTGCTATTGGCGTACCTCGAACCGTTACGGAGTTTCCTATGACCAAGCAACGCGAAGTGCCAGGCATCCACCCCTACGACGGCCCCGCCGGCGGCTGGGGAGCGCTTCGGGCGACCGCTCAGGCTATCCAGCAACAAATGCAGAGCGTCGAGGCTCCCATTGTCTTGCTGCGCACGAACCAGCCCGACGGGTTCGATTGCCCCGGATGCGCATGGCCCGACAAGGAGCACCGCTCGACGTTCCAGTTCTGCGAGAACGGCGCCAAGGCCGTTACGTGGGAGGCCACGACCAAGCGCGTGCCGCCCGAGTTCTTCGCGGCCAACACGGTCGCGTCGCTCTTGCAGAAGACCGACTACGAGCTCGAAGACATGGGCCGGCTCACGCATCCGCTCGTCTACGACCGGGCGACCGACACATTCCGCGCCGTCGACTGGGAAGACGCGTTTGCGCGCATCGGCGAGATTCTGCGCTCGCTTGCGCCCGACCAGGTCGAGTTCTATACGTCCGGGCGCGCCTCGAATGAAGCCGCGTACCTGTATCAATTGTTCGCCCGCGAATACGGCACCAACAATTTCCCCGATTGCTCGAACATGTGCCACGAGCCCACCAGCGTGGGCCTGCCGCAGTCGATCGGCATCGGCAAGGGCACGGTTTCGCTCGAAGACTTCGACTCGGCCGAGCTCATCATCTCCATCGGCCACAACCCGGGCACGAACCATCCGCGCATGATGGGGACGCTGCATGAAGCGTCGCGGCGCGGCGTGCCCATCATCGTCTTCAACCCGCTGCGCGAGCGTGCGCTCGAACGGTTTGCCGACCCGCAGAGCATGTTCGAGATGGCGACCTTCAGTTCGACCCGCATCGCCTCGACGTACTTCCAGGTCGACGCCGGCGGCGACGCGGCAGCGCTCAAGGGCATCATGAAGGCGCTTCTCGCGATGGAGGCCGAAGAAGGCAACGTGCTTGACAAGGACTTCATTGCTGCGCATACCGAAGGATTCGACGCCTTCGCTGCGGATCTCGAGGCAACCTCGTGGGACGACATCGAAAAGGCCAGCGGCCTCACGCAGCCGGATCTTGAGCATGTCGCGCTCGCCTACGCGAAGTCGAACGCGACGATCGTCACCTACGGCATGGGCATCACGCAGCACAACAAGGGCACCGCGAACGTGCGGCTGATTGCCGACCTGCTGCTCATGCGCGGCAACTTCGGCAAGCCCGGCGCGGGTATTTGCCCGCTGCGCGGCCACTCCAACGTGCAGGGCAACCGCACGGTGGGCATCACCGAAAAGCCATCGCAGGCATTCCTGAAGCTGATTGAAAACGCGTGCGGCTTCACGCCCCCGTCCGAACACGGGCACGACGCGGTCCAGGCCATGCAGGCGATGATCGACGGAAAGGCGAAGGCGCTGATCTGCCTCGGCGGCAACTTCGCGGTCGCGTTGCCCGATTCTGAGCAGTCCTTCCCCGCCATGGCCAAGCTCGACCTGGGCGTGCATATCGGCACCAAGCTCAACCGCACGCACCTGCTGGTTTCGAAGGAAACCTATATTTTCCCCTGCCTCGGCCGCACGGAACTCGACATGCAAACGGGCGGCAGGCAGTCGATCACGGTAGAGGACTCGATGTCCATGGTCCACGCGTCGGCCGGCAAGCTCACGCCCGCCTCCGAGCACCTGCGCTCCGAGCCCGCGATCGTGGCCGGCATGGCGCGCGCCGCGCTCCCGAACACCAAGGTGTCCTGGATGGAGCTCATCTCCGACTATGACAAGATCCGCGACCTGATCGAGCAGACCGTGCCGGGCTTCGAAGACTTCAACGCGCGCATTCGCGTGCCAGGCGGATTCCGCCTGCCGCTGCCGCCCACCGAGCGCCAATGGCACACGCCGTCGGGCAAGGCCATGTTCTCGGTCTACGGCGGCGTGAAGGAAGACGCCGACGTGTTCGGGGCGGAGAACGTGCTGCGGCTCATCACGATCCGCAGCCACGACCAGTACAACACCACGATCTATGCGATGGACGACCGTTATCGCGGCGTCTTCGGGCGACGCGACGTGCTCTTCATGAGCGACGAGGACATGGCCGCTCTCGGCATCGAGCACGGTGACCTGGTCGATATCGAAACGCTCACGCCCGGACGAACGCTGCGCCTGCCGAACATCACGGCCATCCGCTACAGCATCGCGAAGGGATCGGTGGCGGCGTACTACCCGGAGGCAAACGTGCTCGTGCCGCTCGACTTCATCGACAAGGAAAGCGGCACGCCCTCGTACAAGTCCGTGCCCGTGCGCGTCGTGCGCGCGGCCACCTGAGCGCGCATCAGGCAGGCACTACGCAGCCATTCCGCAGGCACTGCGCGTTCCCGGCCGTCCGGCCGGGCCATGCTTCACCCGGCCGGACCTGCTCTTCTGCACGCAAATGCAGTCGTTACCTGGAGCTTTGACCCATCATGCAAATCTTCGACGCATTTCATCTCGCCAGGCTGCAATTTGCGTTCACAGTCTCGTTTCATATCGTCTTTCCGGCGATCAGCATCGGCATGGCGAGTTTTCTGGCCGTGCTCGAATGGCGCCTGCTGCTGACCGGCGACGCGGCCTACAAGGACATGTACCGCTTCTGGTCCAAAATTTTCGCCGTGGGCTTCGGCATGGGCGTGGTTTCGGGCGTCGTCATGGCCTACGAATTCGGCACGAACTGGAGCGGCTTTTCCACGGTTGCCGGCAATATCACCGGGCCGCTCTTGACCTATGAAGTGTTGACGGCCTTCTTCCTCGAAGCGGGCTTTCTCGGCGTCATGCTGTTCGGCTGGAACCGCGTGAGCCCCAAGGCGCACTTCTTCGCGACGCTGATGGTGGCGATCGGCACGCTAATCTCGACGTTCTGGATTCTCTCGTCCAACAGCTTCATGCAGACGCCCCAAGGCTATGCGATCGAGAACGGCCGCATCGTGCCGGTGGACTGGTTCAAGGTGATCTTCAACCCGTCGTTTCCGTTTCGCCTTGCGCACATGACGATTGCCGCGTTCATCGTGGCAGCCTTCATCGTCGCGGCGTGCGGCGCCTGGCATCTGCTGCACGGGCGGCGCGACGTGCCGGTCAAGCGCAGCTTTTCGATGGCCCTCTGGATCCTGCTGGTGCTCGCGCCAGTGCAGATCGTGGTGGGCGATGCGCACGGCCTGAACACGCGTGAATATCAGCCCGCCAAGATTGCGGCGATCGAGGGGCTCTGGGAGACCGAGCATGGCGGCACCTCGCTCAATCTCGTCGGCCTGCCCGACATGAACGCGGAAGTCACGCGCTACGCCATCAAAATTCCGCATCTGGGCAGCCTGATTCTCACGCATAGCTGGGACGGCGAGATTCGCGGCCTCAAGGAATTTCCGCCGCAGGACCGCCCGTATTCGCCCATCGTGTTCTGGACTTTCCGCATCATGGCCGGGCTCGGCATGCTGATGCTGCTGGCCGCGCTCCTTGGACTGTTGCTGCGCCTGCGCGGGCGCCTCTATGAAACGCGCTGGTACCAGTGGTTCATTTTCTGCATGGGCCCATCCGGCATTCTCGCGCTGCTGGCCGGCTGGATCACGACCGAGGTGGGACGCCAGCCCTGGACCGTGTACGGCGTCATGCGCACTGCGGATTCGATGTCGCCAGTCGGCGCGCAGCAGGTTGGCGTTTCGCTGCTGATTCTCGTGATCGTGTATTTCCTCGTGTTCGGCACGGGCGTCTACTACATGTTGAAGATGATGAACAAAGGGCCGGCGGAAGGCATCGAAAGCCGCGAATCGCTGAAGTATCCTGGATTGCATAACCGTGCGCTGGACGCCGTGGTAGGAGAGTGACGCCATGCAAATCGACCTTCCTGTTATCTGGGCCGCCATCATCGGACTCGGGGTCTTCATCTACGTGATGCTCGACGGCTTCGATCTCGGCATTGGCCTGCTGTTTCCGTTCTTCGAAGGCAAAGGCGAGCGCGAGGTGATGCTCAACACCGTAGCTCCCGTCTGGGACGGCAATGAGACGTTTCTCGTGCTGGGCGGCGCGGGGCTCTATGGCGCCTTTCCGGTGGTCTATTCCACGCTGCTGCCGGCCAACTACATGCCGCTCATGCTCATGGTCGTGGGCCTGATCTTCCGCGGCGCCGCGTTCGAACTGCGCGCCAAGGCCACCCGCACGCAGCACGCCTGGGACCTCGCGTTCATCGGCGGATCGGCGCTCGCGGCCATGTGCCAGGGCATCGTGCTGGGCTCGCTGCTGCAAGGCATCAAGATCGTCGACGACAAGTTCGCGGGCGACCCGTTCGACTGGTTCTCGCCATTCAGCGTGTTTTGCGGATTCGGTGTCCTGATCACCTATGCGGCGCTCGGCTGCGGCTGGCTCATTCTCAAGACTGACGGCGAATTGCAGCGCAAGATGCGCCAGTTGATGCGTCCGCTCGCCGCCGTGCTGCTGGGCGCCATTGTCGTGGTGAGCCTGTGGACGGTGCTGGGCTTGCCGGCGGTCGAAGCCCGCTGGTTCGCGAGCGGCAATCTCGGCTGGTTCCTGCCCGTGCCCATTCTCGTGCTCGTGTGCGTCGTGAGCATCTTCCGCTCGGTGCGGCTCCAGCACGAAGCCATGCCCTTCCTGCTCACGCTCGCGATCTGCTTTCTCGGCTATACCGGGCTCGTCATCAGCATCTGGCCGTATATCGTCCCGCCGTCGCTCACGATATGGCAGGCCTCGTCGAGCCATTCGAGCCAGCTCTTCGCGCTCGTGGGCACGGTCATCGTGCTGCCGATCATTCTTGTCTACAACGCCATGCAGTACCGCGTGTTCCGCGGCAAGGTCCGGGAAGGAGACACGGGCTACCACTGATATCGGGAGATCCGTGGCGCGCCGCAGGGCACGCCATTCCCATCGCCTCTTCACTCCACAACGGGCACTGAATGAAGTGCCCGGGCGGCACTGCCGCCATTCGATACATGCAAAGAGCACATCATGATTGTGAGGCCAAGGGAGAACTGGTTCCGGCTGCTGTTCATATGGAACGGCTCGGTGCTGCAGTCGATCATCCCGCAACTGATCTTCATGGCGGTCGTGAGCAGCCTCGCCGTTTTTACGCACGGGCGCGTATTCGGCGAGAAGATCCCGCTGAACACGGCCCCCTTCACGCTATTCGGCGTGGCGCTCGCGATCTTCCTCGCGTTTCGCAACAACGCCAGCTATGAGCGATTCAACGAGGCGCGCCACTTGTGGGGCAGCCTGCTGAACGCCGCGCGCGCGCTCACCTCGCAAATGCTTTGCTATACCCCGGAGCGCACCGATACCCTGCGCATCGCGCAGCAACTGATTGGGTTCGTCTACGCGCTCAAGCATGAACTGCGCGGCACCGACCCCACGCCGGACTTCGCGCGCCTGCTTGGAAGCGAGCAAGCACAACGGCTGCGCGACCAGATCTACAAGCCCATTGCGATTCTCAACGAGATCCGCGAGGAACTGGCCAGCCCGCAGCAGCGCTGCCATACGTCCGATACGAAGCTCTGGATGTTCGATGCGCAGCTCAACGAACTGGGCAAGATCGTTGGCGGCTGTGAGCGCATTGCCTCCACGCCCATACCGTTTGCCTACAACGTGCTGCTGCACCGGACCGTGTACGCCTATTGCGTGTTGCTGCCGTTCGGGCTCGTCGATTCGACGGAGTTCTTCACACCCCTGCTGTGCGTGTTCATCTCCTATACGCTGATCGCGCTCGAAGCCATCGCCAGCGAAGTGGCCGACCCGTTCAGTACCGCGCCGAATGCACTGGCGCTCGACGCCATGTCGCGCAATATCGAACGCACCGTGCTCGAACTGTGCGGGTGCCCGGTGCCCGAGCCGGTCAAGCCCATACGCCCGTATCAACTCACTTGAGCGTGCATGGCACGACTCATCCGGCACGACCCCTCTGTACTTTTTGTGAATGGTTCACTCACTTTATTTTTGCCCGCCCGCATCGATTGCCCGCCCCGATAGCCAGACCACGCCTTACGGATTGACGGGAAGCCAGACCAACACCGCGATTTCAGGAGCGCAACCGTGAATCTTCTGGAAGCGATGCGTATTTATGTCCGCGCCGTCGAACGAGGCAGCATCTCCAGCGCGGCGCGGGATCTGAATATCGGCCAGCCGGCCGCTAGCGAGCGAATCGAGCGTCTGGAAAAGTATCTCGGATGCCGCCTCCTGCTTCGCAATGCGCGTACGTTCAAGTGCACGCCCGAGGGCGAGATTTTCTACGAACGCAGCAAGAAGATTCTTGCAGCGGCCGAACAGGCCATTGCGGAAGTCTCGAGCGATGGCCATATTCTCAAGGGCGCGATTCGCATTGGCGCGCCGCATTGCTTTGGCGAAGCGATCTTGCCGGACGCATTGAGGTTCGTGCGCGAGGCGTATCCGCAGTTGAATATCGACCTCGCGTTGAGCGACAAGATCGTCGATCTCGTCACCGAGGGCATCGACATTTCGTTTCGTCAGGGGCAAGTGGGCGAAGGCGCGTTCTTTGCGTTCCGGCTGGGCCAGGTGGAGCGTGTCCTGGTGGCCTCGCCAGACTATCTTTCGCAGCACGAACCGATTGCCGATCCAGCGGATCTGATCAAGCATCCGTTCATCCGCCTCAAAGGCATGTTTGGCGCGGATCAATTGCCGCTCGTGGATGCCTCGAGCACCCAGGAAAGCGTCGCTATTCGTAGCGCCATTACCACCAATCACTGGAAGGCGATGTACCGGATGATTTGCGAGGGCCTGGGGATTGGCGTGGTGGAGTCGTTTGCGGGCGCTGAAGCGCTCGCCAGTGGGCGGCTGGTCGAATTGCTGCCGCAGTACGGCGTGCCGGCGCAGGAGCTGCACGTGCTGACGCGCGCCCAGAGGCCGGTGCCCGCGCGCGTGCGAATGGTCGTCAACATCATGAAGAAATGCGTGCCTGAGTTGATGGCGACGCTGGGCTCCGAAGACACCGCACCGGGGGAACCGCCCTCCTTCGAGGCACGTGATATGCGGCGATCGTGAGGACTCGCCGCTGCTCTTGCTGCGCGTGCGGCGCGTGCGCAAGCGTCACTGGTCGGCGTTCTTGTCGTTCAACCACCGGGTGAGCAATTTCCCGGCTGCCTCGCGGCCACCGAGGCCGAACGCGAGCGCGACCGCAACGGCGATGGCGCCCAGCACCAGTCCGAAGGCCAGTTGCACGATTTCATTGGCAATGCCCATCGCGCGCAGCCCCATCGCGAACACGAGGCCCAGAATGGCGAATTGGGCGATTCGCGCAAACAGCACGCTATGGTTGCTTTCGGCCTGTTGAATGACGCGCCGCGCGAGGTCTGCGAGCCAGTATCCGATCACGAGGATCACGGCGCCCACCAGCACGTGGCCGCCGAATTCGATGAACAGGGTAACCACGTCGCGCACCTGGGTGAAGCCGAGCCGGTTGGCCGCCTCCACCACGGCGAACAGCATCGCGAAGAACACGATGAGCCGCGCGGCGAGCTCGGAAGGCAGCAACATGCCGGTGAACACGCCGCCCACGCCGAGGATGCCGGGCAAGCCGTCCGCGCCGGCCGAAACCAGCAGGCTGCGGATGAGCGAACCCACGAATCGCGCCACGTAATACGTAATGAGCACAATGATGATGGCCGCGACGATATTGGGCACCGCGTCGAGGAACTGGCCCAGCATATCGGTCGCCGGCCGCGAGATGGCGTCGATGTGCAGCGCGTCGAGCGCGGCAATCAAGGTGGGAATGAACACGAAGAGATAGACCAGCGTGCCCACGAGCTTCGAGAGCTTGACTGCGGTTGGGCTGCCGACCTCTTTGGGCAGGCGGTCCGCACCGGCCGCGGCGAGCAGATTGGTGACGAGGCCGCGCAGCACCCGCGCGACGATCCAGCCAACAAAGCCAATAACGGCGGCCGCGAACAGGTTCGGCACGATCGCGAGCAGCTTGTCGACCATGCCCTGCACGGGCGCGAGCAGGCCCGAAAGCGCGAACGCGGACAAGATGGCCGGGAGGAACAACAAGATGACCAGCCAGAAGAGCAGATCGCTCAAATAGCTGCTCGCGGGCTTCATGCCCGCACTCGAAGCGAGACAGTCGTCGAGCTTCATGGCCTTCAGCGCGCGCGCCACGACACTGCGCAAGACCAGCGCAATCAGCCATGCGACGAGCGTCAGCGCCGCACCCGCAATGAGGTTGGGCAGGTAGCCCACGATTTGACCGAGCAATTGCGAGAACGGACTCGAGACGTCGGTCAGGTCGAGCACGTTGAATATGCCGACTGCCGTGACGAGCAGGATGAGCCAGAATAATCCGCTCGCGATGAGCTGCTCGACGAACGCACCCTGCCCGGCATTTTCCGCAATGCGCTCGTCGACCTTCAAGGCGGAAAGGAGTCTGCGCACACCGGCACGCGCGAGCGAAGCCACGATCCAGCCGACGATCAGAATGCCGATGGCCGCCGCCACCCGAGGCAAGTATCCCCCCAGCGAAGTCTGCAGCGAAGCAAGGAAATTGGATGAGTCCATTTTTTTTCTCGACACAGGTTAGGGTCTGGTCACCACACTTCGCGAAACTGCACGCAAAGCATCTGCAATACAGGAACCTTGCGCTTTCGAAATCAGCCGATATTAGCTATTGGACGCCACGCCTTTCGCCCCACGGGGCCAGTGGGTAATATGCCTGCCGGTACGTCGCCGCGGCGCTTGCTGCGCTGTTGCTCCGCAAGCGTCCGGTTGGTTCGACGTCCACAAATGTAGGCCCTCGTTATCCCCAAAGTGCCCCTTTGGGGATTTTTTCGGGCTTTCACATGGATGTAACGGGATTCAACGCCGAGGCCAGCACGACCCAGCCTGCGTTTGCCGACATGAGCTTTCTGGAAAGCGGCCGGTAGACCCGGTCGCCGCGCCGGATGCTGGCGCCCGTCAACGCGCACACGCCGCCCTTTCTCGCGATGCACAGCCGCCATGGCTGCTCGGAGCATCGCCCGCTGGTGGAATCGCTCCATGACACCGATACCAGGTTATCGGACCACGTTTCCACGACAGCCAGATGGGCGCGCAGGGCCGGGGTGGCCTGAACCGCCTCCTGCTTCAGGCTCGACCGGGTATGGCTGGATTGACTGCACGAATCGTCGTTTCGCTTGCCGCGCGAGGCTGATCCTCCGCCTAGCAGGCCGAGCGTATGCTCCCACGCATCGACGGCACCGAGTTCTCGCATCTTCTGCCTCCGCTTGGTTACGTTCGCGTGCACGCGCTCAAGGAGTCGCCCGGCCTTTCCGATCCTTGCGATCCTTGATTCGTGTTCCAGAATGCCTTACGGAATGCTTAAATCTTACGATTGACTCACGGGAGAACGAACCCCGTTTATCGCATGCTAGCACCTAAGATGGGGAAATGTTCGCCTTCGACCCGATACTTTGAATCGGAAAAAATTGCGTCACGGCGACGGGTTCGATTGACTAGTATTACCGTGAATGAGGTGAAGCTCACGGATGGGTCCATCATGGCAAACAATCTGATTGTCGCCGTCTTCAATACATTAGGTACAGCCGAGAAGGCATGTCAAGATTTCAAGGACTTTGCCGAGAAGGACGAGGGCTTTACGATCCACAGTGGTGCCGTCGTGGGGAAGGATGATTCAGGAGCGCTGACAATTTTCGACCGGCAAACGCGCTCATACTGGGGCACGGTGATAGGCGCGCTCTCGGGCACCTTGATCGGCATGCTCGGAGGGCCTGTTGGATCTATTTTGGGCTTTACGGCGGGCGCGAGCGCGGGACTCGCCGGCCACGCGCTGCATACGCTGCTCGATAGCGAGTTCGTTAAGGCCGTCTCGGCGAAACTCACGCCGGGCACCGCTGCTGTCATTCTCGAGGCCGACGAGGCCTCTCCTTTCGCTGTCGACAATGTCGTCAATGGCTATGGGGGTAGCGTGCATAGAAAGGCGTTTCCCGAGTGAGGGGACAACGCCGGGATCAACCGTGGCGTCAATTGCGGGTCAAGCCGCGCCTCATTCAGATTGCATTGAGGGGGTAAATTGACTTGCGCGCCTTTTTTCTTGAGCTTGCCCGTATCGAGCACGAATGGCTCCTGTTTTTTTGTGGTCAATTAGGGTTTGCGCGTTTCCTTGTTTTCATGTAGGTATATTAGTGTTGCCCCTGTGCGGGGCGGCACCTACTTTTCTTTGCAGCCGCAAAGAAAAGTAGGCAAAAGAAAGCGGCTCAATCCGCCAGTGTGACGCCGTCCCCCACTGCCCTCTAATCGGAGCGGCTCCGGGGCATCCGTCACCTCGCACACTCCGCGTTAGTGACAAAGGATTCATTCTTCCCGCTGCGCGCTACGCGCGGGCGGAAGGGTCTGCAAGGAAAACCGGACGTGCTGCCCGGCGAATGGCGGGAGTGCTGTCGGGTGAATACGCCGGAGTCCTACGAAAACGCGTGCGTCCCATTGGTTTTGGCTATGCCCCACGGCGCGCGCAGCGCCGCCGGATGGATGAGCCCTTTGTCACTCTGGCGGACGGCGCGTGGCGACAGACGCCCCGGAGCCACTCCGATTAAAGGTTAGTGGTCCACTGCGTCACACTGGCGGTTTGAGCGGCTTTCTTTTGCCTACTTTTCTTTGCCGCTGCAAAGAAAAGTAGGTGCCGCCCCGCACAGGGGTAACACTAATAGACCTACATGAAATCAAGGAAAGGCCAACACCACAAAAAAAACCCCCACCCAATTCACTCAACACTCCCCCCAAACAGCATCCTCATCCAGCGGATAAACAGGCCGCGCAAGCCGCACATATCTAAACAACCCATAGTCCGACCCCGTGACACCCCGGCTATCACATTCAACAAGCGCCGCGGCAATCGGTACAAACACCGGCCTGCAATACATCCGCGACTTCAGCAACAGGAAGCGCGCACGCCGCGGATCAACACCCACACTCTCGAACACCCCCAGATCCCACGGTTCATGCGTGCGCTCGGTCACAACAAGCGTAGCCGCACCGATATCGAGCACCGCCGCGCGCCCCATATGAGCGCGCTGCCCAGTATAGGTCGGGCCGGTGATCACGTATTCACCATCGGTAATAGCGCGCACGACACCCGTGGCCATGAACGGCGCGCGCGGCGCACCCCCCTCACGCGCAAGCTTGTTACCCACACCAAGCGTCACCCGCGCGCCCACGCCCGCTTCGATCAACGCGGCCACCGCCTCGGGATCGCACAGCGGGCCACTCACCATGCCCGTGAGCCCCTGCGCGAGCGCCGCCTCGAGCAAATCCATCGTGTCGCAAGTGCCGCCCGACATGCAGTTGTCGCCGTGATCGAGCAACAGCACGGGCTTGCGCGCACCCTGCATTGCCTGGATGTCCTTCGCAACCTGCGCCGCACGCGCAACCGATTCCTCGAGCGGCGGGCTGCGATAAACGAACTCGCCGCGCTCTTCCCAGATCTGCCGCGCGATGCGCTCGGCCGTCGCTTCGGCCGCGGCGGCATCGCCGTCCCCCACGACCACCACGCTGATGCACGGTGCGGGTATATCCGCGAGCGAGAACCCCGCAAGCACCGAAACAGCCAGCATGCCCTGCGCCTCGGCCTCGCGCGCGGCCTCGACGGCGCGGCGCATCGGCCCATCGGCATCCGAGCTGCGCAGCGTGGACGTGAGCAGCGGCGGCCGCCGCCACGCGAGCACCGGGCGTGCCCGCCCCGCAATGCGCGCGAGCAGGAGGCGCGCGGCGTGCTCGCCGGCCTCGTACATGTCCACGTGCGGGTAAGTCTTGAAGCTCACGATCACGTCCGCGTTGTCGATCATCTTCTGCGTGACGTTGCCGTGCAGATCGAGCGCAACCGCAATCGGCGCATCGGGCAGCGCGGCGCGCACGCGTTCGAGCAAATCGCCTTCGCCGTCCGGCGTTTGCTCTGCGACCATTGCGCCGTGCAGGTCGAGCATGACGGCATCGCAGCCCGGCGCGGCGGCGAGGATCGCGTCGCAGATCGCATCGTACGCGGCGGCGGCCACCGGGCCGCTCGGATTCGCCGCAGCGGACACGGGCGTCACGATTTGCGCGCCCTCGCGCTCGGCCGCGTCGATGAACGCCGACATGGCCGTGCGCATGCCCTTGCTCTCGCGATACGCGTCCTCGCCCCATGCGGGGCCGTTGGCGCCGAACGCGGCCAGCGGCGTAGCAACCGGCGAGAACGTATTGGTCTCGTGATTCATGCGCGCGATGAGGATCTTCATGCCACGTCCTTCGCGGGAGCACGCGCCGCAGCGCCGAGTATCGATTCCTGAACTTGCATCGATGAGTTTCCTTGCATGTGTCGTGATTTGAGCACGGCGCTCAGACGACGCCGACGCCCAGATAGCGGTCCTTGACCGCGTGGTCGGCGGCAAACGCCGCATTGCTGCCTCCCCTGGCCGGCGCCCTCCTCGCCACGGCGTGGTTTGCCGGCATCGCGCCCGCCTCTGCCCAAATGGTCGTGCTCGCGCCACCCGCACCCATTTATGAAGCCGCACCGCCGCCGCGCGTCGGCTATGTCTGGGAACCCGGCTATTGGGGCTGGGATCAGGGCCACTACGTATGGGTGCGCGGACACTGGAGCGCCGTGGCGCGCGAGGCTGCAGTGCCGCCCCCGCCGCCCGCGCCCGTCGTTCAGGTGATGCGCCTCTCTGCGGACACCCTGTTCCCGTTCGATCGCGGCGCGGCGTCCGACGTGCTCCCGGGCGGCCGCGCCGATATTCGCGAGATCGCCACGAAACTGTCTGCGGCGCACTTCGGCCGCATTGAAGTGCGCGGCTATACGGACCGGCTGGGCTCGCCCTCGTACAACCTGGAATTGTCGCAGCGGCGCGCCGATGCCGTGAAGGCGCTACTCGTCGAACAAGGTCTTCCCGCCGAACGCATCGACGCGCGTGGACTCGGCGAGCAAGACCCGATCACGCAGTGCACCGACAATCAGTCGCGCGAGAGCCTCGTGGCCTGCCTGCAACCGGACCGCCGTGTCGAGATCGTCACGCATGCGCGCACCGGCGACCGCTATGCCCTCCCGCCGTCGTCCGGTCCCGCGACGTGACGTGACGTGACGTGACTCAGAAAGCGTCATCCCGTGCGCGCTTCGCCTTTGCGCCACGCAAAGTTCTTCAGACGAAGCGCACCACGCAATTCAATCAGCACTCCTGCCTCTCTTGACCCGTGCGGGCAAATTCGCCGCACGGGGCCTCAATCCCGGTCCGGTGCGCCTAATGGAAATAGCGGCCTGTAGGGCCGCGCCTCTTCCACCGCGCGCGCAAACGACGGCCTCGCGAGCAGGCGTGCACGCCAGGCGCGTAACACGGGAAACGTCTCCGCTATGCGGTGTGTCCAGTCCGCATAGAAGAGCGAAGGCGCCGCCGCGCAGTCCGCCATCGAGAAGTCCGCGCCCGCTGCCCAGGTCCTGCCTGCGAGCTGCGTTTCGAGCCAGGCATAAGCGAGCTCGAGCTTTTCTTGCGCGAACGCGAGCCCGTCCGCGCGCCTCGCCGCGTCGCCCGACAAAGCGCCATCGACGGCACGCTGCACCGGCGTCATCACATGCAGGTCGAAGAAGCGGTCGAGAAACCGCACGTCGAGCGCGGCCATCGGGTCGGCGGGCAACAGACGCACCGGCCCCGGATGCGCGAACTGCAGGTATTCGATGATCACGCTCGTCTCGGCTAGATTGCGCTCCCCATCCACCAGCACCGGGAATTTGCGCAGCGGCCAGCGCTGCAGCCAGTCAGCCGTATGCGGCGAGTCGGGACCGATAGTGCGGAATTCGAACGGCGTGCCGTTCTCGTACAACGCGATGAGCACCTTCTGCGTATAGGAAGAAAAGGGATGACCGTAGAGCGCGAGCGACATCGTGAGACCTCCGGAAATAGGCCGGTTGCAAGTGTTGCAGGCGCAAGACTACCGCAATCCCTCAGGCACCGGACTGCCGCGCGGCAGCGTTAGCGCGTTTGAGGCGCAACGCGGGCGCCTCTATCCGTCGCCAGCTTGCAAGGGCAAGCGGTACGCAGATTGCCGTAACGCATACGAAAGCCGCCAGAGGCACGATTGAAGGCAGCCAGTGCGCGGTCAGTTGCATGATTTCGATGGGCGGCGAAGCCGTACGTTAGAGCTGTCTGCCGCGGCACCTGTTTGTTATGTAGAACGTGTTATCTGGAGCGCGGCGCGTCCGGCGCAAGCAGCACGCCCTTGGTGAACACGAAGCAGCCATAGCCGCGCGCTTCGCCCGTGGCGATCACGCAGTACGCCTTGCGTGCGCGCGCGTAGAAGGCGTGGCGCTCGATCCGCGCGAACGGCACCCCACGTCCCTCAGCGGCATCGACCTCGGCTTGCGCCTCGCGCTGCACGGCCGGAATCGTGTCGGGCTCGCCCACCACTTCCATGCACATCGCCGGCGACTCCACGAAGGTGTCGAGCGGCAGCACGGACAGGATGGCGCGCACAGCGCGCGGCGCATCGGCGCCGTCGATGCGCAGGAGCTTGCCCAATATCGTTGCGCGCGCAACGGAGTCGGCGGGGAAATTCGCGTCGCAGACCACGAGCTCATCGCCGTGGCCCATTGAGCGCAGAGCCTGCAGAATGTCGGCGTTCAGCAGCGGGTCCAGATTTTTTAGCACGGTTGTCTCCTCTGTACTGGCGGCGCCCATAATCGACGCAAGTGCGCTTCAGCTTGCCCACCGGGTTGCGCTCGGCCGGCGCCGAATCGACAGCGGATACGATTGTATCGTTGATGGCCGTTTGTGATGCCGGCTGGTGTTTGGCGCCGGCAGGCGCTTGGTGGGTGGGAGAAAATGGCTGACAGTTAGTTGCAAACGTGGCCTGAACGAGCCATTCGCGAGACGGCCCGCTTCAGCCGTGCGCCGCCAGCAGGCCGCTGTATTACAGCGGCAGCGCATGGGTCGAGAGAATCTCCTTGAGCACCATGAAGCTGCGCACCTGCCGCACGCCGGGCAGATACAGCAACTGCTCCGCGTGAAGCTGGTTGAAACTCTCGTTGTCACGCGTGCGCACGAGCATGAAGTAGTCGAATTCGCCGGTCACGACGTGGCACTCGACGCAACCCGACACCTTGCGCGCCGCCTTCTCGAACGCGCTGAACGCCTCGGGCGTCGAACGGTCCAGCACGAAGCCGATCACGACCAGCATCCCCGCGCCCAGCGCCTTCGGGTCCAGCAGCGCGACGATGCCCCGTATCAACCCCATCTCCTTGAGCCGTTCGACGCGCCGCAGGCATGCGGGCGCGCTCAACTTCACCCTGGCCGCGAGGCTCACGTTCGAGATGGACGCGTCCGCTTGCAGATGCTTGAGAATCGCGCGGTCGATACGATCCAATGCCGGCGGCGCATCGGGTGTGGCGGCCTGCTGCTTGATTAATTTCATTGCGTATTGCTCCACTTTCTCAAACTAATCATGTTCATCATGGCGATTAAATGCCATTAAAGTAGGCCTCATAGATTTTTTTCGCAAGCACATTTCGTGCACATCGGCCTAGCATTTTTCAAGCGGAATGTGCGCTTCAAGGTGCGCGCCGACCGCAACCGCTCCCCGCGTGCACGACCTTTTCCGGAGACAGTCGATGAACCTCCAACGCTTTCCCCGCTATCCGTTGACGTTCGGGCCAACGCCCATTCAGCCCCTCAAGCGCCTTTCCGCGCACCTCGGCGGCAAGGTCGAGCTCTATGCGAAGCGCGAGGACTGCAACAGCGGCCTCGCGTTCGGCGGCAACAAGACTCGCAAGCTCGAATACCTGATCCCCGAGGCGCTCGCGCAAGGCTGCGACACGCTGGTCTCGATCGGCGGCATCCAGTCGAACCAGACCCGCCAGGTCGCCGCCGTGGCCGCGCATCTAGGCATGAAGTGCGTGCTTGTTCAGGAGAACTGGGTGAATTACGCGGATGCCGTCTACGATCGCGTCGGCAACATCCAGATGTCGCGGATGATGGGCGCCGACGTGCGGCTCGTGCCGGACGGCTTCGATATCGGCATTCGCCCGAGCTGGGAAGAAGCGCTCGAGAGCGTGCGCGCGGCAGGCGGCAAGCCGTATCCGATCCCGGCCGGCTGCTCCGAGCATCCGCTCGGCGGACTTGGCTTCGTGGGCTTTGCCGAGGAAGTGCGCGAGCAGGAAGCGCAGCTCGGCTTCAAGTTCGATTACATCGTCGTGTGCTCGGTCACGGGCAGCACGCAGGCGGGCATGGTCGTCGGCTTTGCGGCCGATGGGCGCGCGGATCGCGTCATCGGTATCGACGCTTCGGCGACACCGGAAAAAACGCATGCGCAGATCACGCGCATCGCGCGTCATACCGCTGAGCGGGTCGATCTCGGGCGCGCCATCCACGAGAGCGATGTGGTTCTCGACACGCGCTACGGCGGCCCCGAGTACGGCTTGCCGAACGCAGGCACGCTGGAAGCGATCCGCCTGTGCGCGCGGCTAGAAGGCGTGCTGACGGACCCGGTCTACGAAGGCAAGTCGATGCACGGCATGATCGACAAGGTGCGCCGCGGCGAATTCGAGCCGGGCTCGAAGGTGCTGTACGCGCATCTGGGCGGCGTGCCGGCGCTCAGCGCGTACAGCTTTCTCTTTCGCGACGGCTGAGGCGCGGCTGGCGCGGCGCGCTGCGGGCACACAACCGTTCCAGCAAGGCCCGGTTTGGCCGTTGCTGCTGTGCCAAAACCGGTTGATTTGCCCGTGCAAAGGTATCGGGTTGAAGCGGTTGCCCGGCTCAGCCTTCAGCCCTGCGCGACAGCCAGCGGCAGCCTGGCGGTTGCCACGCACGTCAGTCCATGCACCGCGCACAACGCGACGAATGCCCACCCATACGGCCCGAACATCCATTGAGCGGCATGCGCCTGCTCCTTCAACTGCCAGGCAAGCAGCAAGGTGCACAGCGTGGTCCAGGTGGGCCCGCCGAGCCTCTGGACGA
Source organism: Paraburkholderia silviterrae (assembly GCF_004353915.1). GTDB lineage: Bacteria > Pseudomonadota > Gammaproteobacteria > Burkholderiales > Burkholderiaceae > Paraburkholderia > Paraburkholderia silviterrae. The sequence goes on from NZ_SMRP01000009.1 coordinate 177,704, forward strand.
TATTCATCGTCGTCGTGGCCATTGGCAGATGCGGCCGCTCGACCGATGCATACGCCGCTGAGAGCGACGGCGCACCGATGGTGCTAAGCCCCATTCCGCGCAGAAATAGCGCTACAGCGAGCACATATGCATGGAGGCCGTTGTGCGCCAGCCAGACAAACGGCAACGTCCCCATCAGCGCAAGCAATGCGCCACCGAGGGCAAGCTTGCGTACACCGAACCACGTCGTGAGCTTGCCCATCCATAGATACGTGAGCAACATGCCCAGCCCCATCGGCATGAGCATCCAGCCCATTTCGCCGGGCGAGCGGCCACAAGCGTCGATCAGGAACATGGGCACCAGCGCCTGGCCGGCGAACATCGCGCCGTTCGACAGGAACTGCGTCGAGGCGACGGCGCCGAAGACGGTGCCCCGGAAAAGCCCCAGATCCAGCAACGCACGATCCCCCTTGCGGCGCTGCACGTACAGAAAGGCCATCAGGAGCGTGACACTGACCGGCAACGCCACCATGCCGACAGGCCCGCCAAGTCGCGCACAACCGTAAAGAAAGAGGACCAGTGCAGGAGACAGCAGCATGAGCCCCATCCAGTCGAGCTCGCGCGGCCGCGTCTGGGTTCGGTCGTATGGCAGGAACCGCCATGCCAGCACGAGTGCGAGCACGCCAATCGGCAAGTTCAGCAGAAACAGCCAGCGCCAGGAGGCATGCTGCAGGATTGCGCCGGCGACCAGCGGCCCGAGTATCGGGGCCGCGAGCACCGGGACGGCCATATAGCCGATAACGCGCGCCATCTGCTTACCCGCCGCGCGCGCGACGATCATCTGAGCCATCGGCGCCAGCAGTCCTCCGCATGCACCCTGCAGCACGCGAAACGCGATCAGGGAAGACGCGGACCACGCCATGCCACACAAGGCGGATGCGAGCGTGAATGCCAGAAAACACCACACATAAACGGCCTTCGCGCCGATCCGGTCCACCAGCCAGCCGCTTATCGGCAGAACCAGCGTGAGCGTCAGCAGATAGCCGCTCGTGACCCATTGAATCGTCGCGAGGCTGGTATGCAGGTCCGCTGCGAGACTCGAAAGCGAGACATTCACGATGGTCGCATCGAGTTGCGCGAGCAACGATCCCACGGTCGCTACGGAGATGATCTTCCATTGCGAGGCATCGAGCCGTCTCGCCGGCGAGTCAGGGGACGTGGAATCGATGCCCTTCGCGCCGCCGCCACCTTCAGGCATGGCGCCGATCCAGGGCCTCGCAGATGGCCTGTGCCGTGCCGGTTTCACCCAGCGCAGGGAAGATCCGCAACAGACTGTTCTCGTGGGCTTGCGCGCTCAGATCGGACATGGCGTCGATCGCAAACGTCACGTTAAACCCCAGCTCATGCGCCTGACGCGCGGTGGATTCCACGCCGATGCTGGTCGCAATGCCCGAAAGCACGACCTGTGTGACACCGCTTGCGCGCAGATGCGCTGCAAGGTCGGTGCCAGTGAACGCACCCCAGGTCCGCTTCGTGACCAGGTGCTCGTGCGCTTGCCGGTCCAGCTCGGGCAGCAGTTCCGTCCAGTCGTCGGGCATCGACAATGCCCGTTGTGCTTGTTCATTGCGGCCAGGGGCAGCGCCCGCGACGTTGACGAACACGATCGGCAAATCGTGGCGGCGGAATGCCTCGACAAGCATGACAGCGCTTGCCACGGTCTGACTGACCGGCGGCACCGCAGCGGGGAGACTGGCAATGCCTTTCTGCAGATCGACAACGATCAGTGCAGTCTTCGGGTCAATAGTCGTGATGCTCATGCGTATCCCCTGCGAGATCGAAAAAAATGGCGAATGGACGGCTTAAATCAGACTCATGCCGAGTCGTCAGATGGCAGGTTGCCTAATCGGCTGATCAAAGGAATGGCGGCCTCGAGTGCGCGCAGCTCCTCGGGCTGGAAGGTGGCCAGCGCCGCCATCATCCATTCGCGCTTCGCGACGCTACGCCTTCTGCGCTCTTCAGCGCCCGAAGCAGTCAGCACAAACAGGATCTGGCGCCCGTCGGACGGATGCGGGCGCCGCTCGACCAATCCGTCTTCTTCGAGGCCCGCGAGAATCACCTTCATCGACTGAGGCTTCATGGCCTCCATGCGCGCCAGATCGGCCGTTGTCGCGGGGCCCTGCCGCTCCAGCCTCGCCAGCGCACCCATCTGCGACAGGTTCAGCTCGTGCGGATTGGCTTCGGAGCGCAGCCTGCGTACGAACTGGCCCAGTGCCAGCATCAGGTCCGCTGCGATGGTGTCGGGAGAAGGGTCGGGTTGACGTGCTCGTTTCATGTGCACATCATAGATATAAACAGTTTATCTTGCAAGTTTATCTGTTTAAGTTTCTTGCGCCTGCGGACAATGTGGCCGGCACGGCAATACCCGTCAAACCGCCCCCTTCATCCGGCAGCGGTTGGCGAGACTCCGAGCCTCGCGAGGTCGTCCGTGGATGGACTGGAATGTGCGCCAACCAACAATCCCGGCCACGAGACGCCACCTGAGGACACATCGCATGCCTACCATCTGAATTCCAGCCTGGTGGCGGTATCCCATGACCCCAAATCAGTGGCTAATAGTCGGGGCGGTCCTGTTCGGGGCGGCGCTGTGCGCGCTCGTTGCCCTGCTCGTTATCGGGTTTAATTAAACGCAGATTGCCACGCTGGCTACCGTCATTTGTGCGCGTGCATTGCACGCTCACCCCACTACGGCTGCACGGCGCACGAATCCGAGCCATGGAGCTGTTGCTCCAATCGCCACTCGGCAAACGTCAACGGACGCGATACCAGATCAACGCCGTCCACGCGCGTCCAGCTGTAAAACGCGCCCGCAAGCCCGTCGATCGCATGGGGCAGCGCGTAGCGCACGATCTGCGCCCCAGGCCGGTATGCCTGATGCGGCCAGAAGACCGGCATGGTGCGCCGCGCGTTCATCTCATCGAGCAGTTCGCGCGGACCGCCCTCATCCGCGATCACGTCGCATTGCAGCGCCCAGTCGGTCTCATCCCAGGCGAGAAAAATTCCCGCTTCGCCCGCGGCGCCAAAGGTCAAGATGGCGTTCCCGTCGGGTCGCCAGTAATACTCTGCAATCGACTCTCGCCTGGCGAGGTTTTCTAGCACGGCTATGGTCTCCGGCCGGGAATAGACGGCCCCCGTATCGTGAACACTGACCAACCCACGACTCATGCAGTGCTTGCGTCGCGCCTCGCCTAACAACGCGCGCAGCTTGACTATCATTTCCGCGTCCGACTTCTTCAGGTAATAGTCGATCAATCCGGCATTGAACGCATCGACTGCCTCGGGAGCCCCCGCCTTGCCGGTCAGCAAGATTCTCGTGCAATCGATGCCCTTCAATTGCGACAGGAAGGTGAGCCCGTCGATTTCCGGCATCTCGTAGTCGACCACGACTGCGGCGACCGACTGGAAACGGTTGCGGTCCTCCATGATGTCGTCGCCAACGGCATTTCCAGCGCCACAGTCGACCGCCGCAAAGTCGCGCCCCGCCAGCCGCACGCCCATTGCCGGATACCCGTTGCGCATCACAAAGTCCAGTGCCTGCCCGGGGTGGGAAAAGAAATGATGCGTGTGGGTATCGGCAAACATGCTCCGCAATGCCGACAGGAAGGCGACGCTGTCGTCGAGAAACGCGACGGACGCAGGAAAGGATACGGGCTGCCGGGTAAAATCGCTCATGGTCGCTAATGTCGTTGAGCCGCAGAAATAACGCGACTGCATCATCGGTTCGCGATGCGTATTGAATCGACGCGATTAATTTTTGATGCAGTCCCTGGGCATTCCCCTGAAATGCTTCAAGAGCATTCTATGGCAGAATGCGCAGGAGTGCGGTGCAGATCCCGAATACCCGATCGAGTTTTACAAGCTGCATCCGACACTAACGAAAAACCCATGAAAGACGATCCATGCCGACGTCGTCCTTCGAGAAATATGCGAGACATCCCCATTCGATTTTCACTTTCTGAGCCGTTGCAATGAGCGGCCAGATTCAACCTTCCCCTGTCATTCTCTTCGTCGACGACGATGAGATGTCACGCGCGCTCTTTGTACGCGCAACGCGCGGCCTCTACCACGTTCGCGTCGCGCAGCACGCGGATGAAGCGATGGCGATTCTGGACCGGCATGCTGCCGAGACTGCCATTGTCATGACGGACTTCCGCATGCCGGGCCGCAACGGCGACGATCTGCTGCGCGAGATCGCGCAGAAGTATCCGCATATCGTGCGCATCCTCGTCACGGCTTACGCGGACAAGGACTTGCTGTTGCAGATGGTCAACACCGGCAACGTGTTCCGCATCATCGAAAAGCCGCTGAGAATGGAGGCCATCAGCGAGGTCCTGAGTCTCGCCATCGCGCACTTCAATGAGCGGGAGAGCCGTCATCAGCGGCTGCTGGCCATGGACGAGACGTTGGGCTTTCTCGCCCATGAGTTGAATACGCCACTGGCGGCGATTGCGCTGTTTGCGCGCGGCATTGGCGAGGACAGGCCCGATGAAACCGAGCCCGAGCGCCGTGCCAGGTTTGCTGACGCGGCCACTTCCATGCTCGATAACGCGCAGTATTGCCTGAGCCTGATCGAGTCGTTCTGGTCGTCGGTGAAAGATGGCGGTCACCGGCCGTCGACGCCTGCGGGCATGCATGAGGTCAGAGCAACGCGCCTCGTGGCCGGGCTGATCGAAACCTACCCGTTCGTCGCCTCGCAGCGCGACTGGATAGCAGTCGATGTGCAGGGTGACTTTGTCGTGAGCGCGATGCCCAATTGCGTGGCGCTCGTGCTGTCTTCGCTGTTGTCCAACGCCCTGCGTGCGCTCAATGGTTCGAACGCGCCATCGTTGCGCATAGAAGTGGCGACGCTGCCTGCGCCTGCGATTCGCATCTGCGATAACGGCCCGGGGATTGCGCCGGACATCAAGGCGCGCCTCGCGCACGACGTTGTCACGACGCATGCAGGAAGCGGCGGGCACGGCATGGGCATGATCTTTTGCAACCGCATCATGCAATCATGCGGCGGAAGCCTGCGGATCGAATCCACCCTGGGCGCGGGCACGACGGTCACGATGGACTTTGGCAGCCCCAGAAAGCGGGCTTATGCCATTGACAGCCACGCGCCGCTCGAAGCTCATTCGGCGCGCGGCACCTTGTCGTAGCCGCGCGTCGTTTTGGCCGAAGCGCAATACGCATGCAACGCCTCGGCCGAACGCTCGCCCAATGCCGTAATCCGGCCAATCCAGTCGGGCTCCAGGGGCCACTGACCGGCTACCAGCCGTGGGTAGACGTTCCTCACCAGCGCGTGCAAGGCCTGCGCCCCCATATTGCCGCTGACGCCGAGAAGGCGATGCAGCGCCGCATGGGCCGCTTCGATATCCTGTTTCTGTGCGGCGCCTGAAAGCTGCGTCAGCAGCGATCGAATCTGCGTGATGCCATTGAGGAAAGTCTCGTCGAGCAAGTCCAGCCTGGCGAGTTCGTCGAGTTGCTCTTTGTCCAGCAACTCGCCATCCGTTGCGACCGGCGGCGCATGGGGCGGGATGAGCGAGGCCGGCGACGATTCCGTCTTCGTCAAGGTGTGCAAGACGCGCTGCCGTGCGAACTGCCTGGCAAGCGCCGCGTAGAGCGCGCCGACCTGAACGGGCTTGGTCACGACTTCATTCATGCCAGCGGCCATGCATTCCCGAACCGCGTCCATGTCGGTCTGGCCGGTCAAGGCGATGATCGGGATCCTGGCGTACCGGTCGGTGCGTGCACGAATCAACGACGTGGCTTCCACGCCACCCATCCCCGGCATGTTCATGTCGATCACGACCGCGTCAATGGCGGTGCCGTCCTTCAAACGGCTCAGCACGGCATCCCCGTGCTCGGCTTCGATGACGCTCGCACCGCATCGCTCCAGATAAGCCTTGGCAACGAGCCTGCTGAAGGTGTCGTCGTCCGCCACGAGGATCGATTTGCCCTGGAAACCCTCGAAGCCCTTACCCGGATGCCGCCGGTCGCCGTTTTCGAAGAGCGCCTGAAGCGACGCAATCAGTTCCATCATGCCGCAGGATTTGCTGATCACCTCATCCATGCCGGCTCTGCGCGCAAGCACATGAGCCACATTGCCGGACTCCGCGGTATAGCCCGCGATCAAGACATCCCGGTTCGGCAGTTCGCTGCCTGCGCGAATTCTTTCGGTGGTCGTATAGCCATCCATCTCCGGCATATTCACGTCCATCAACACGAGGTCGCAGGGCGCGGCGCCCCTGCCCTGCAGCATGGCCAACGCACGCTGCCCGTTCTCGGCCTCGCTGATCTGCGCGCCCAGCTTCGACAACACGCGCTGAACTTTCAAGCGCTGGTCGACGTCGTCATCGACGAGAAGAATGGATTTCCCGTGGAAAACGGGCGTGGCCCGCTCGATAATCTCGCGCTCGTGCTCGGCGATCTCGCGGTCGGCAATCGTGGGAAAGCGCAACGTGAATTGAGTGAACTCGCCAAGTTCCGAATGGCAGGTGATCGTGCCGCCGAAGGCCTGCATCGCGCGCTGGCAGTATGCAAGCCCGAGTCCGGTACCTGCCGAATTTCCCGTTGTGCGGAAAGGCTCGAACAGATGCGGCAGGATCTCGGGGGAGATGCCCGGGCCGGTGTCGCGCACGACAACGGCATGGCGGTCGACCACCAGCGTGAGCGTGGCCGAGGGGTGCGCCGCCATATGATGAAGCGCGTTTTTGATCAGGTTGAAGAGCGTAAACAGATAGACCGTTTCGTCGACCTTGAAGACAAAATCCTCGAGCACGAGGAGCCTGACCTTGCTGTGCTCGGTGTCGTCGGCGAAGCCATATTCGTCCAGCACTTTACGCGTGGTGCTCGCCGCGCGCAGATAGGCGAGGTGGTCCGAGCGAATGGGTTTCGCGCTCACTTCGTCGAGCGTCATGGCAATAATGCGCAAACCCCGCTCGATCGAAAGTTGGCCCTGTGCGAGGTAACGATAAAGCGACGTCGCATTCGCGTGCGTCAACACCAGCGATCGGCCGATTTCGGTCGACGCAGGCAGGGTCTCCTCCATGCCGTCGAGCACGTACCTCAACTGGCTCAGCGGATTGCGCATTTCATGGGCGATCGAGCCCGCGAGCGCCTTGAGCGCCCGATTCTTTTCGACAAAGATGCGGCCTTTGCTGATCGCATGACTGAAGGCCATGCTGCACAGCACGACCACGGGGAGCAGCGCGATATTCGACATATCGGCTGCGCTAACCATGATCGGCGTTGGAGAGGTGATGACCGCGACCACGGAGCTCGCAGCGATACCGGCGCCGATGCAGGCCATCAGCAAGAGCGGGCTGTCGATACAAAGCGCCAGAATGAAGATCATCATGACTTCGGTCATCATCCACATCGTGGAGAATTCATTTCTGATCGCAAGGAACGTACAGACGAACGGCAAGACGTAGATCAGGCAACAATGCCAGTAAATGAGCAGATAACGGCTGTACTGCTTTGGCCAACGTGCCTGAAAGATCAACGGAATACAGAGGCACGCCGCGCTCAGGCGCAGAAAAAGATTGTCGTACGGCTGTGGCAGGACCCAGGTCCAGACAACGTAGTAAATGGGGTGGCACAGGAGGCCCAATATGCCCCCCCAACGAATCGCAAGCCGGCTTCGTTCGAGCATGTCCCTCATGCTTTCGCGCGGCATCACCATCAAGCCTCCAATGACGCTTTTATGACCCTACCGGTTCAGGCAGGGCGCTCTGTTGTGCTTCACGGACGATGGACAAACCGTTCTTCCCATGCAACGGCCCAACCGAAAATCCGTACTTCCTCAATAGACTGTGAGTATAAGAAACCGACCACACTGGCGGACTGCCGACAATGAAATCGGACGCTATGCCTTCCTGCCAGGCCGCATAGCCCTCGGCGAAACAGGTATAGCAGTCGCGGGTGCTCGGCAGTCTGAACGGGAACGCCGTATTCAGCCCCGCCGGGCCACGGGCGAAGCACTCAATATATAGCGTCTCGCCGCGTGAAGCGAGTTCTGCTTCGACGCTCGCCGCGCGCGGATGGGAGTCGTCAATCCAGAACTGCGCGCGCTTGAGATCGGCTGCCGTAAGGTACGGAACGCTGGTACTGCTGGCGAGGATGGCGCCGTCGAACTGCGGCAAGGGCGTGTCCGGGCTGAACGTGTGGACCGACACCTTGACCCGCCCCAACAGATCGGCCGCCAGCAGTTCGCTCGCCTGCTCCCTGAGCAGGTTCAACTTGTCCGGCAAGTCGATCAGCACGAGCTCTCTGGGCGCATCCTTGTAGAGCACGTATTTGGCCACCGTCGTGCCCAGCCGGCCGGCGGCGCCAAACAGCGCGAGCTTAGTATTGCCAAACTCCAGGCCCACCTCGTTGCAGCAGTGCATGGCCCAGTCCTTGAGCATCGCCGCGGTTGCCGCGTGACCCGTGGTGATATGCGGCGGCCTGGTCGGACGCGGCAGCGCCCCATAGTTGCAGGCGTAGGGTGTCGATGCGCCCATGGCCACCATGGTCAGTCCCGCCTGCCTGGCCAGTTCGAGAGCCGGGAAGAACTGCGCCTCCCTGAAGCGCTTGATGCCACGCGCGCTGCCCAGCCACAGCTCAAGAGGAACCGGACAGGCGATGTTCGCCCCGATCACCTGCGAACCCTGATAGATCGCCGATGCAATAAAGGGGCGGGTCCTCCAAAGCTCTTCTTCGAATGACGCGCTTCGATGCTTGACGTTATGAAACGAGAACGCCAGCGTGTCCCAATCGGTCGCGTGAAAAAGAAAGCCAATGCCGCCTCGCCCCGCTGGCAGGTTCTCGCGTATTTCCTCTGGGTGGATGATGCGTTTAAGCTCCAACGGCGCACTGTTCAGATTCAGGCTGGAATAGATCCGCTCATCGAACCCGGCCGCAATATCGTTATGAATTGGCGTCATTATTTATTTCCCTTCGCGTGAAGTCTTGCCGGATAGCCGGCGCAATGTCGTCAGTCGGGATTGACGGGCGACCCTTCAACTCTAGAGAAATATCCCCGCCTATGGTCATGGGGCCGTTGCTAATCAAGTTGCGGTGGGCACGCTTTCGGCGTAGTGCGAAGGACTCCTTCTCGGCGCGCCATCCCGGCACGCACGCTTGGCGGATCTTTCCGACATCTGGAAGGGTATCTTCCCGAGATCATGGTTAACCCTTGGGCTCGAAACTCCTAGACTTGGGTCATCGGTTGCGGCGAATCCGCCGCATCGAAAGCCAAAACACAATGGAGGTTGTAATCGTGAAGTCCCTTATCCAGGCCGTCGCAGTTGCTGTTGCCATCGTTGTCCCGGTTGCATCGTTCGCCCAGTCGAATGGGCCGCTGACCCGCGCGCAGGTTCGCGCCGAACTGGTGCAGCTCGAAAAGGCCGGCTATAGCCCGAGCCGCGGTAACGATCCGCACTACCCCGACGACATCCTTGCAGCACAAGCCAAGGTCAACGCACAGAACAGCGCGTTTGGCGGCGTCGCCAACGGCTCGGCGGCCTCGGGCGCCCCGGTTGCGCGCCCCGCGTACGACGGCATGAAGCCGATCTACTTCGGCCAGTAAGCAACGGAATTAGCCCATTGCCCAAGGGGCGCCGCACTCGTGCGCCCCTCGTTTGAAAGACTGGCTCGCTCCCGCGGTCAAGCCCGGAACGAGCCAGTTTTTGCATGAGTACCTCCACCATGGGGGCCCCGCCCCGATGGTTTCACCCGGACCTCACCGGTCTGGGTCTTTTTCGCACTCGCAGGCCCAGGTCGGGCATTCGGTCCGATGTACGCCTCGCCGGCCAAAAAATCCACGATGCATAGCCGGCAACTCGCCCCTGACGAGAGCGGCGGCACGCGCGGCATCCCAATCGTGGCTAGCCGTTATCGCGCGAATTCCTTATATTCCCCATCGCGGATGCCTCGGACCGCTTTTATGCGTGGCCGGCCGCGCACGTCGCCGCCCCCAATCCGGCGCACCATCCCACCCGATTCGACGCCCCCGCGTCCAGGCCAATATCAGGAGCCCCCACCCCATGAGCGAAAGCCGTTATTGCGAAGTTGCCGACCTGGCCCATGCCCGCGAGCAACTCGGCGAGATCCGTCATCACATCCACCAGCATCCGGAGCTGTCCTACGAGGAGGCCAATACGGCGGATTTCGTGGCGCGCAAGCTCGAGGCGTGGGGCTATGACGTGACGCGCAATGTCGGCGGCCATGGAGTCGTCGGCTCGCTGAAGGTGGGCACGAGCGCGCGCACGGTGGGCGTGCGGGCCGACATGGACGCGCTGCCGATCCAGGAGCAGACCGGCCTCGACTACGCGAGCATTCACGACGGCAAGATGCACGCTTGCGGCCACGACGGCCACACGACCGTCCTGCTCGGCGCGGCGCAACAGCTCGCGAAGACGCGCAACTTCGACGGCACCGTGCACCTGATTTTCCAGCCCGCGGAGGAAGCCGGCTCGGACAGCGGCGCCGTGCGCATGATTGCCGATGGCCTGTTCGAGCGCTTCCCGTGCGAGGCGATCTTCGGGTTGCACAACCACCCGGGCATGGCGGCCGGCACGTTCGGCTTTCGCAGCGGCGCGTTGATGGCCGCCTGCGACACCGTCAAGGTGCGCATCGAAGGCCGTGGCGGTCACGCCGCGCGTCCGCATCTGGCGATCGATCCGGTGCTGGTGGGCAGCAGCATCGTGATGGCGCTGCAATCGGTGGTGTCGCGCAACATCGATCCGAACGAGGCCGCAGTGGTGACCGTCGGCTCGTTCCGCTCCGGCTTCGCGCCCAACGTGATCCCGGAGGACGCCGTGCTGGAAATGAGCGTGCGCTCGTTCTCGCCGGCGGTGCGCGAGCTGATGGAAACGCGCATCCGCACTCTGGTGGAATCGCAGGCGCAGGCCTATGGCGCGAGCGCGGAAATCGACTACATCCGCGGCTATCCGGTGCTCGTGAACAGCGAAGCCGAGACCGAGTTTGCGCGCCGGGTGGCCGAAGAGCTGGTCGGGCCGGAGCGCGTCGTTGCGCCGTTCCCGCCAATCGCGGGCAGCGAGGACTTCGCGTATTACCTGCAGCAGCGCCCCGGCTGCTTCGTGCGCCTCGGCAACGGCGAAGGCCGGCCAATGCTGCACAACGCCCGCTATGACTTCAACGACGAGAACCTCACCATTGGCGCCGCGTTCTGGACGCGCCTCGTCGAGCGCTTCTTGAGCGAGACGCGTGCATGAACATCGGTTTCGGTGATTGAGGCCCGCAGTCGCCCTAACCGGCCTCTTCGCTTTTCGCCTCGGCCGTAATGCTCGGATAGCGGGCCTGCCCATAGCGAATCAGCAACACACCCAGCGCGATCAGCACGATCGCGCCGGCTGATGCCAGCAGGTGCAGCTCCGTATTCGAGCCCGAGCGAAGAATCAGATCTCGCGCGATCGACACCATCGCGATGTAAAGCGGAAAGCGCACCGGCAATTGCCCGGCCTTCAGGTACTGCCCGACCATCGCGAAGACTTCCAGATACAGGAACATCAGCAGCAGATCGGTCAGCGTAACGCCATCGGAATTCACCATCCGCCAGATCAGATGCACCATCGCCGCGACGGTGCCGATGCCGATGATCCCGAGGCCGAGCAGCTCCGCAAGCTCCATCGCGCGCTCGAGGCGCCCTTTGATCGCCTTTTGCAAGGCGCTCTCGTATTTCATATGTTCCTTCAATCCATTGAATAACCCGTCGGAACGAGGAATCGTAACGCGAGACTATGAATTGAAGATAATCGGGCCGGAAAAGTCCGCGTGCGGTGCGCCGATACTTTATATGTGCCGGTCGACAGGTTTCGACGCACCCGCTCGGCTGCCGGGAAGCAGCTCGACTGCGTGGCACGCCGGCCTCCAGTCGACGGAATGTTGTAATAGCGCAACAGCCAACTTGGGCCCGATCCGCGAATCGCCGCTCTGGGCGCGCCTCGCGCCCTCTTTCCTTGCATTCTGGCGGGGCGCCGCTATAATAGGGTTTACCCTTAGGTAACCACCCTGGAATCGAGGACAGCATGGCCGCGCTCATCGCCGCAATTTCGTCTACCGTAACGCACGCTTTCGAGGCAGTTGGCCGCCTCAGCGTCAAGGCACTCAATCGCCACCTGGAATACTGCGAGCTGCTCGCAGAAGCGCAACGCCGCTACTAATCCGCTCACGCAGCGCACACTCCCGATCCGCAGCGAAACACGCCGCGCCCGCATGGGCAGCGCCGCTGGCGGATCGGTGCGGACTATGCCCGTCTGCGGGCACAGTCCGTTGTGCCGGATGGCATCAGAACCGGTGCACGATCCCCACCCCCGCCGCAAACATGCTGCGCGAGGACGCGGGCGAGGTCTGGAAGCCGTCGCCGATCGTCGCCGTTGCGTCGATGATCGACTTGCCGTTCGTGCCGAGCGTCTGGCCATTCGCGCGCTGGTAAGCCTGAAGGGCATACAGGCCCGTGCGCTTTGAGAGTGCGTAGTACTCGGACAGCGTGACTTGCTGGTACTGCGCGCTGCTCGCGATGCCATTGGCCTTCGTCGCGCGCGTGTAGCTGTAGCCCGTTGCGAAGTCCCATGCAACCGTGGGCTTCCAGTGCAGCACGATGCCGCCCGTATTGAAGATCGCCTCGTCGCGGAACGCCGAGTTCGCGCCCGGGACGTACTGGACGTTCGAGTACGTGGCCGTGATGTCGAACTGGCTGTTGAACGTATAGCCCGCCCCCACCGCAAAGCGCTGCTGCGCCTGGGCGGTCTGGTAGCCGTTCGTCACCGCTGACAAACCGGCCTGAGCGCCCGCGTTCGAGGTAGTCGAATCCGTGCCGAACGCGCCGCCGCCCACCGTCGAGTTGTTGATCCGCGAGAAACCCACCGCGAAACCAACCGGCCCCTGCGCATACTGGATGGCGGCGGCCCAGGTCGACCCCTGGTTCACGCTGCCCGGCACGCCGGCCAGCGAATACGAGCCGCTGAACTTGAAGCCGTAGAGCTTCGGCGAAACATACAGCAGCGTGTTGTTCGCACGATAGATCGTGTCGAGGCCGTCCACGTCGCCCGGGTGCGCGCCGTAGAAGCCCGTGAGCCAGGTCGTCGGGCTGTACGGCGAGAGCAGCTGGTAGTACGCCGCGTACTGGCGGCCCGCCGTGAGCGAACCGTAGGTGTCGTTGGTCACGCCAACGAACGCCTGGCGGCTGAACATCGTGTTGCTGGCCTGCATCGCACCCGTGTTGGCGCTGAAGCCCTCTTCCAGCTGGAAGACCGCCTTCGTGCCGCCACCCAGATCCTCCCCGCCCTTCAAGCCGAATCGGCTGCCCGCCCAGACGCCCGTGATCATCTTCACGGCCGAGCGGCCGCCCGATGTCGACCCGAGCGACGTCGCGCTCGACTGATAGCCAAAGCCGTTATCGACGATGCCGTACAGCGTCACGCTGCTCTGCGCGAATGCCGGTGCATGCGCCGCCGCAGCCAGCGAGGTCACAGCCGCGAAACCGATGAGGCGTCGTTGGTGGTTCTTTTTCATCGCGAGTTTGCTCCAAGTCCTCGATTCGAGGTTGTTGTTAATTCGTTGTTCTTAGTAATTCGATTTTTAGTTCGATTTCTGGTTCGACGGGTCATGCAACCCGGCGGACGCTGTCACACCGCCGGGCCGCAGCCGGTCAATCCGCCGTCGTCGTTGTTTTTGAAGCTTTGCGCGCGTTAGCTTCGCCCGTGACCACGGGTTCCGGAATCGCCTCGATACGGCCCATCACGAACACGAACGACACGATGCCCACCGCGAGGATCACGCCCGCCACGAGGAATGCGTTGGTGAAGGAGTTCGTCGCGCCGACGATGAAGCCCGTCACGATCGGCGCGGCCACGCCCATCAGATTGTTGGCGAAGTTCATGATGCCGCCGATGGTGCCCACGCCGCCCTTGGGCGCAATCAGCGAAGGCAGCGACCAGCCCACCGGCGCCGCGGCGGCGAGGCCGCCCAGCGCGATCGAAATCCAGAAGATCGCCCAGCCGGGATTGGTGGTCTGCGTCGCGCCGAATACCGCGAGGCCGAACAACATCCCCGTCACCAGCACCGCGCGGCGCACGCGCGTCTCGTCCTTGCCCCGGGCGATCAGGTGGTCGATCAGCCAGCCGCCGACCAGCAGATCGGTCGCCGTGGCCACGGCCCACGGAATCGCCGCAAAGCCGGCCGACTTGAGAATGCTCATGTGCATGGTCTGGACCAGGTAACCCGGCAGCCAGGTCAGGAACAGATAGAACGAGTAGCCGTAGGCGGCGAACCCGATCGTCAGGCCCCAGACCTTGGTCGTCGTCAGCAGGTAGCCCAGCATGCCGAACACGCTGCCGCCCGCGGTGCCCTCGGGCGTCGCGCCGCCCTGCTGGATATAGTCGAGTTCCGCCGCCGAAAGCTTGCTGTCCTTGCTCGGATCGCGATAGATAGTAAGGAATGCGATGAAATACGCAAAGCTCAGCAGCGCAGTGACGCCAAAGCCCCAGCGCCAGCCGGCGTTCACGACGACCACGGCGACCAGCGGCACGCCGATCACATTGGAGAACTTGGCCGCGGCGTCGAAGATGGCCGTCGCAAGCGCCCGCTCCTTGCGCGGAAACCAGTAGCCGGTGGCCTTCGAGCTGACCGGAAAGCCCGGCGCTTCCGCGATCCCGAGCACCGCGCGCGCGGCGAACACGCCGCCAAACCCGCTCGCGAAAACGGTGATGGCGGAGGCGAGGCCCCACAGGAATGCCCCCAGCCGGCCAATGCGCGTCACGCCATAGCGGTCGAGCAGAATCCCGGCCGGCACCTGGAGCAAGGCGTACGGCCAGAAGAATGCGCTGAACAGCAGGCCCATCTCGGCTGGCGAGAGGTTGAACGCCTCCTTCATCTGCGGCGCCGCCACCGAGAGGTTGATCCGGTCGAAGTAGTTGATGAGCACGCCTATGCCCAGCAACAACCCTATGGCCCAACGCCGGTTGGGGATGCGTTTTCCTGATGCGGTTGCCATCGTTGTCTCCTTGCTTGTCTCTATCGTTCTGGTTCTAATTTTCTGTCTCGTCAGCCTGAGGGCCAGACTAAAGACAGCGCTATCTCAAGCGGCCTGCATAAGGCCCGGCTGCATTTGCGCGCTCGCGCACCACGCAACCGCATCCGTGACGATGCTGGCCAGCGAGCGCGTGCCGTCGACGGTCAGGGTCAGCGGCTCGGCAACCGGCGGCTCCAGCGTGGCAAACTGGCTTTCGACCAGCGAGGCCGGCATGAAATGGTCGTCGCGCTGCGCAACGCGCCGCAGCGCCTCCGCCTGCGGCAGATCGAGAAAAACAAAGCCGAGCGCCGCCGTTGCCGCGCGCAGCCGGTCCCGATAGCGCTCCTTGAGCGCCGAGCAGGCCAGCACCGCGCGCTCGCCCCGGCTGGCGGCGCGCTCGAGCTCCGCACAGAGCCGGTCGAGCCAGCCGGCGCGGTCCTCGTCGGTGAGCGGGATGCCGCGCGCCATCTTCTCGACATTCGCCTTCGGATGGAACGCGTCGCCTTCGATCAGCACGCCGCCGACGTGCTCGGCAACCGCCCGCGCCACGCTGCTCTTGCCGCAACCCGCTACGCCCATGACGACGAGCGATGAAATTTGCCGGGTCATTCGAGTCTCCCTGAACACTGAGATAGCGCTATCTCAAACTTGCAAAAAAAGTGCACCATGACGCGTGATTTAGATTGACCGCCTTATTAGGGGCAGTACCATTGCGCCGGGTGCAAGACAGCGCTATCCTAAATCGATCATGGCAACTTCAACACTCAGGAAAACCCGCAGCACCGGCCGGCCCACCCTCGAGGAGGTCGCCCGGCGCGCTGGCGTGAGCACGATTACGGCGTCGCGCGCCTTGCGCGGCGTGGGCTCGGTGGGGCCCGACCTGGTGGAGCGCGTCAAGGCCGCCGCCGCGGAGCTCAACTACGTCACGAACCCCGCGGCCCGCGCGCTCGCGTCGTCGCGCAGCGACGCCGTGGCCGTGGTGATCCCTTCGATCTCGAACGCGGTGTTCGTGGACGTGCTGGAATCGATTCACACCGTGCTGCGCCCGCGCGGCTATGAAGTGTTGATCGGCAACTCGCACTATTCGCGCCACGCTGAAGAAGACCTGATCCGCCATTACCTGGCGTCGCCGCCCAGCGGCCTGATCGTCAGCGGCTTCGACCGCACGGAAAGCGCCCGGCGCATGATCGATGCGAGCGGCGTGCCCTGCGTGCACATCATGGAGCTCGACGAAGCCGAGGGCGTGCACTGCGTCGGCTTCTCGCAGGTACGCGCGGGCGCTGCCGTCGCCGAGCATCTGGTGGGCCGTGGTTGCCGCCGCAATGCTTTCGTGGGCGCCCAGCTCGATTCGCGGACGATGCAACGTGGCGAGGGCTTTCGCGAGACGCTCCAGCGCAAGGGCCTCTACGACCCCGATCTGGAAGTGCTCACGCCGTCGCCGTCGTCGATCGGTCTCGGATGCGAGCTGTTCCGGCAATTGCTGCAACGCCGGCCCGACGTGGACGGCATTTTCTTCGGCAACGACGACCTTGCGCAGGGCGCCCTGTTCGAGGCCCGCCGCCAGGGCATCGACATTCCGGCCCGGGTGGCCATTGTCGGCTTCAACGATCTGGCCGGCGCCGCCGATTGCGTGCCGCGCCTGACCACGGTTCGAACCCCGAGAGCGGAAATGGGACGCGTCGCGGCCAATTTGCTGCTCTCCATGATCGACCGCGAGCCGATTGCCAGGCCGGCGGTCGATCTGGGGTTCGAGTTGGTGGTGCGGGAAAGTGCTTAGCCTGTTATTAGCGCGAACAGGCCCTAAGTGAATAAGCAAGCGTGACGACTCACCCGGCGCGCATTCAACGGCGCTCGGTAACCAGGCCCTCGGCATCTACGCGCCCGACGGCGCCCACCGGGCCGCCGACGTTGATCGGGCCGCGCACCTCCAGATCGCCGTGGACGACCAGCGGGCCGTGCACAGTCAGCGGGCCATAAAACGTGTTTTCTCCCGAACGCCTGTCCATGGCGGGGTCGTCGGGAACAATCCGTTCAACTCGCGCTGCCGTTATCGGCCCGGCGGCGTGGATGTCACCGGCCACTCTCAGTGAACCCTCGACAGTCAACGGCCCGCGCACGACGAGCGACCCCGTGACGTTGAGCGGCCCCGTGGCAACAGGCTCGGCATACGCCGGTGCGAAAGCAATGAAAGACACGAGCAGGA
This sequence comes from Paraburkholderia silviterrae, assembly GCF_004353915.1. Classification (GTDB taxonomy): domain Bacteria; phylum Pseudomonadota; class Gammaproteobacteria; order Burkholderiales; family Burkholderiaceae; genus Paraburkholderia; species Paraburkholderia silviterrae. Next base: position 194,944 of record NZ_SMRP01000009.1, read on the forward strand.
CCGCGCCTGCCGCCGTGCCTCGCGTCAATCCCGATCTCATGGCCTGTGCTCGGCTCCCAATGCAATGGTTCACGTCAAAGCCAGCTGTGCGCAAATTGCGCGCCCGCCCTGCCGTCGGCCGATGCGAGCCGGCATTGTGCACTTCAAGCCAAGGCGTCGCCGCGCACGAGTGCCGAAGCAATCCATCTACATTCAGGATGACTGACTATTCAGATCCGGCGCAGCGCCTCGAACGACTCCAAAAGAAACGCAATATCGCTGCGCGACTGGCTAACGATCCCGTACATTTTCTTAAGCAAGGCGCTACGGCTCGAACGCCCTCACCCACGCTCAAGGTTGCGGGCTCGCCACGGTGAAAAGCGTGCAATGGACCTATGCACGCGTAGCCTCAACTTTCGAATTGCAGGCCGCTGAAGACACTCAGCGGCCTGCCTTGCATTTACGAAGCGAGCTTCGCGGCCAGTTCGGCAACGTGCTTGCCCTGATAGCGCGCGATATCGAGTTCGTTCTCGCTCGGCGAGCGGCTGCCATCGGCGCCGGCAAGCGTCGTCGCGCCGTAAGGCGTTCCACCGGTGATTTGATCCATCTTCGTCAAGCCCTGGCAAGCGTACGGCACACCGACGATCACCATGCCGTGATGCAGCAGCGTCGAGTGAAACGACGTGATCGTTGTTTCCTGACCGCCGTGCTGCGTGCCCGTTGAAGCGAACACGCTGCCGATCTTGCCAACGAGCGCACCCTTCATCCACAGGCCGCCGGTTTGATCGAGGAAGTTGCGCATCTGCGCAGCCATATTGCCGAAGCGGGTTGGCGTGCCGAAAATGATCGCGTCGTAGTCCGCCAGCTCGTCGACCGTCGCAACGGGTGCAGGCTGATCGAGCTTGATATGGGCCGCCTGGGCCTGTTCGGTGGGAATGGTTTCGGGCACGCGCTTGAGCGTCACGCTCGCGCCCGGCACCGAGCCCGCACCCTCGGCAATGGCCTTCGCCATCGTTTCGATATGCCCATACGACGAGTAATACAGCACGAGAATTTTGGCCATCTGGTTTCTCCAGTTTTACGGTTGCCCCGATCGGGATCGCCTGGCGCCGCGGATGCGGCGCGCCTTTGCTCAACACTTCAACACACCTGCGATCAAGTCGACCGCTGCGTTCAATGGTCGACTGAATGCGCTCAGTACGGATCAGTCTAGGCGATCGCACCAAGGAATCAACCGAGCCGCGCCTTACTCTCAGTCACACTCTAGTGGACAATCAAGTCGGGCAAGCCGTTGAGCAGCCATCGCCTAAGGCGCCGACGGCAAGCTTTCCGAAAGATAGTCGAGCAACGCTGCAACGCGCGCAGGACGGAAGACCCGGGGCGGTGTGACCAGACTCAGGTAAATCTGCGCGATCTTCCACTCCGGCAGGACTTCGACCAGCTCGCCGCGCGCCAGCGCATCCGCTACGACAAACTCCGGCTGCAGCGCCATCCCCATGCCGGCCAGCAGCGCCGGGATCAACGACTCGGCATTGTTGGTGCGCATCCGGCTGTCGACCGTCACGCTGCACTCCTCACCCGACGCATGCTGGAAACGCCATGACAACGACGTCGAATGACTCGCATAGCAAAGACAGGTATGGCTTTCGATTTCCCGAGGGTGGACGATGAGCTCATGTCGAGCGAGGTACGTCGGGCTTGCGACAAGCATGCGGCGTATCACGCACAGATTGCGCGAGCGCACCGATGAATCTTCGGGCGCCGCAATTCGGATAGCCACATCGAAGCCGCCACTCACGACGTCGACTACGGCGTCATCGAAACAAACATCGAGATTCACATCCGGATAGCGCGCGAGGAACCCCGGCATGAGGGGCGCCACATACTTGAGACCGAACGACATGGGCGCCGAAAGGCGCAGCAAGCCCTTGGGCGAGCGCGAATGCGCCGATGTCTCCGCCTCGATCAACTCGCCCTCTCTGACGATGTGCTTGGCGCGCTCCATCACGAGCTGACCGGTTGGCGTGAGGGAAACCCGGCGCGAGGTTCGGTAGAGCAGCGTCGTGCCGAGTCGCCTCTCGAGGCGGATGATCGCCTTGGACACCGTGGGCTGCGTCATGCCGAGTGTTTCGGCCGCTTTCGCGAAAGAGCCTGTTGTGGCCACGCGCGCGAAAATCGCCCAAGCCTCGAGATCGGGAAGATTTTGCATGCAATAGTTCTGACTGGGGGAGTTCCACGGATTCTACTGGCCGGAATTGACAGGTCGGCTCGCCACCTGCAGCGGTTATTCGACGCCCCGCTGAATTGTCTCGAGGTCATGTTATCGGAGCGCAAGCCAACTACAAATAGAACAAATGGAATAGATGTAATTCCATATTTATGGATTCGTAGTAACATCCACGGCCATAAATGAAAAAAAATCGGCATTTAAATGGAGACCAGAATTTGAATTAAGCGCCACGCGTTTCGATGGGACGCCCCAACCGGCGTCGTATCCACGCCGGCATCCCCACGCCGGCATCGCGATACCATGTTGGCTTTCTTTGTGCAATTTTGAACGAGTGGCACAGCGGCCATTCTGCCTTCCATGCAAACACTCCCTGACCTTGAGGCGTGGGCCATCTTCGCGCGCGTGCTCGAAACCGGTTCGTTCGCCAAGGCCGCCGAGTCGATGGGCATCTCCCAGCCCACGGTGTCGAAGGCCATTGCGCGGTTGGAGCACAAGCTCGGCACGACGCTCCTCTACCGCAGCACGCGCCAGCTTTCGCTCACGCCCACGGGCGAGCTCGCCAAAGCGCGGGCCATACGCATCCTGACCGAAGGCGAGGCCGTGGAGGCCGAGGCGTCCGCGCAGGCCATCCAGCCGCGCGGCATGGTGCGCGTGACCGCGCCGATGTCGTTTGGCATCCGCTACCTCGCGCCGTTGATCCCCGCCTTTCTCGATCGCTACCCCGAAGTGGAAATCGACCTCTCGCTCACCGACCAGATTGTCGATGTGGTGGCCGGCGGCTTCGACGTGGCCATTCGTATCGCGGAGCTTGGCAATTCGCCGCTGCGCTCGCGGCAGCTTTGCGCCGTGAATCGCCCCCTGGTGGCCACGCCGGCCTATCTCGAGCGCCATGGGCACCCCACGCACCCGCACGATCTGGCGCAGCATGCCTGTCTCATCTATGCGAATTTGCCCACGCCCGAGCTATGGCACTTCCGCCATACCTCCGGGGAGGAGTGTTCCGTTGCCGTGAAGGGCCGAATCCGCAGCAACAATGCCGATGTGATCGGCCCCGCGCTTCTCGCGGCGCAAGGCCTCGCATTGCAGCCGGAATTCATTGTCTGGGACGCGCTCCAGCAGGGCGTGCTGGTCGATGTGCTGCCCGACTGGCGCATCAGTCAAATCAACTTGAATCTCGTGACGCCGCCCAATATCCTGCGTCCGGCACGCGTGACGGCGCTGCTCAATTATTTGTCCGAGTCGCTCGCCGCGGCGCCGTGGGCGGTCGTTGCCACCTGAGTGCGGCATGGCCCGCGCAACGACGTTGAAGACCGTGTGCGCGGCCGTCGGGGATCCGCTCTTTTTTATGCTTAGTGATCCTGATAGATGAGGAAGCGGCTCCGGTTCTACGCCGGATTCATTGCCAACCTGCAAATTGTCCTGATCGCAAGGCCTGGCCGGCCACTCCAGGGCATCGTGCGCCAGCAGGCTGCGTGCGGGAGCCATCGCCGCGCCCGCTCGCCCCACCATGCGCTGATGGGCCTGCCTGGCAAGCCCGGATATTTTCCTGATCGACGGGAGCGGGTCAAATTGGGTATTGTCTTACCAACCCGGCCGATGCCCGCGCCCGCCCCGAACCATTCGAAATTCATTCACCGGGCCCGCATCGTACCCCAGCAAGCGCATCCGCGCGGTTCCCGGCCCTCATGCGCCAGACCCGCGGGCCGCCTCTCGTCCACCCCATAGACAACCCAGGAGACAGCATGCCGACCCGTACCCCGTCCGCCCTATGGGCCCAGCAGTTCAGGCGGACACCGGAGTCGAAGGCAACGCTGCAGCACCAGATTCGCCAGATGCTGGTCGCGGCAATCCTCGATGGCCAGCTCCCCCCCGACTCGGCGCTGCCGTCGAGCCGCGAGCTGGCCGACCAGCTCGGCGTCGCCCGCAATACCGTCGTGCTCGCCTACCAGATGCTCGTGGAAGAAGGCTATTTGCTCTCGCGCGAGCGCAGCGGCCACTTCGTCAACCCAGAGATGCTGCAGGGCCTGCACGGCCTCACAGCCCGCCAGCCCGAGCCCGACACCGACCTCGCGCAGGGCGGCGAGACGCCCGCGCGGCCCGTCTGGCAAACGCGCATCGTGCGGCCGCCCTCGGCACAGCGCAACATCGTCAAGCCCGCCAATTGGCAGAACTATGCGTATCCGTTCATCTACGGGCAGTTCGATCAATCGCTCTTTCCCACCAACGACTGGCGCGAGTGCTGCATGAAGGCGCTCTCGATCATGGAGATCCGCAACTGGGCGCCGGACCTGATCGAGCGCGACGACGAATCGCTGATCCAGCAGATCCGCACGCGCGTGCTGCCGCGGCGCGGCGTGTTCGCGATGCCCGAGGAGATCATCATCACGAACGGCTGCCAGCAGGCGCTGTATCTCGTGGCCGACCTGCTCTGCGGCAAGCGCACGACGGTGGGCTTCGAGAACCCGGGCTACCCCGACGCGCGCAACATCTTCGTGAACCGCAACGCGCACCTGCTGGAGCTGCCCGTGGACGGTGAAGGGATCGACCCGCAGCGCCAGAGCGACTCGCTCGCGCGCTGCGATTACGTCTACGTCACGCCGAGCCACCAGTGCCCGACCACGGCCACCATGCCCATCGGGCGCCGCCGCGCGCTGCTCGAGCTCGCGCAGCGCCACGACTTCGTCATCATCGAGGACGACTACGAGAGCGAGAACACCTTCTCCGGCACGCCGCACCCGGCCTTGAAGAGCCTCGATACGGCGGACCGCGTGATCTACGTCGGCAGCCTCTCGAAGACCTTCGCGCCGGGCCTGCGCCTCGGCTACGTGGTCGGGCCTCAGGAGCTGATCCGCGAGCTGCGCGCGCTGCGCCGCCTCATGGTGCGCCACCCGGTCGCCTATATCCAGCGGGCGTTCGCGACGTTCCTCGCGCTCGGGCATCACGACGCGCTGTTGCGCCGGCTCGCGCACGCCTACAAGGAGCGCGCGCAGGCGTTGATGGCGGCGCTCGACGCCCATCTGCCCGAAGTGCGCTACGTGCCTGTTGCGGGCGGCGCGTCGTGCTGGGTCGAAGGCCCGCCGTGGCTCGACGCCGCGCGTCTGGCCGACGACGCGCGCGAGGCCGGCATCCTGATCGAGCCCGGCGGCGTGTTCTTCGCCGATGAAGCCGAGCACAGCCCCTGGTTCCGCATGGGATTCTCGGCGATCAAGCTCGAGAAGATCGAGCCCGGCGTGCGCGCGCTCGCGCAAGTCGTGCGCCAGCAGCAGCCCTCCTAGCAGCGCTACCGTCGATCGTGCCGGCGGCCCCGCCGGCAACCCTGCTCGCCGCCCTCCCGGCAGCGTTCCGGGCCGCCCCGCCCGCACTCCAGCCCTTCCGTCTTCCCCTCCCCGCCGAGCCGCGCGCAGCCTGCCTGCGCGCTGGCCCAGGCGAATCCTCCGCACTGGTGCTACCCGCTTCAACGGGCGATCTCTAACGTGTCGCTATACCGTGCCGAGCGCGTCGATTGCACGACGCACGGCACCGGCTTCCCCCCCGTTCCGAGGAGACATGCATGGCAGACACGCTCACCGCTCAAGCCGCCGTTACAGCCGACACGCTCGCCGCCTTTTCCGACGCCTTCAACCGCCACGACGCCACGGCGCTGATGGCGTTCATGACCGAGGACTGCGTGTTCGACGCGGCCGGCGGCCCCGAGGTCCACGGCACCCGCTTTATAGGCCGCGAGGCGGTGCGCGCCGCATTCGAAGCGGTGTTTCGCACCTTCCCCGACGCGCACTGGGGCCAAGGCCGCCACTACGTCGCGGGCGAGCGCGGCGTATCGGAATGGGTGTTCACGGGCACGCATGCCGAAGGCTGGCGCATCGAAGCCGAAGGCTGCGATCTGTTCGAGTTCCGCGACGGCCTGATCGCCGTGAAGCGCGCGTTCCGCAAGGAGCGCCCGAAGCAGCCCGCGTGACCCGGTCAACTGCGGCCCAACCTGTTTTTGAAACGAATCGTTCCATTCCATTTCAGATTCACCCATCAAGGACGGAATTGCTTGATCCGCAAAACGCGGCGAATAGCATTCGAAACACGCAATTGCGTCACACGACAACCGGAGACAGCTGATGAGCGACAAGACCCCTACCCAGACGGCAACGGCCAACGGCCCGCAGGACATGACCCCGTCCGAAGCCTTCGTCGAGACCCTTGCGGCCAACGGTGTGACCGACATGTTCGGCATCATGGGCTCGGCGTTCATGGACGCGATGGACATCTTCGCGCCCGCCGGCATCCGCCTGATTCCCGTGGTCCACGAACAGGGCGCCGGGCACATGGCGGACGGCTACTCGCGCGTCTCCGGCCGTCACGGCGTCGTGATCGGCCAGAACGGTCCCGGCATCAGCAACTGCGTGACGGCCATCGCGGCCGCTTACTGGGCGCATAGCCCGGTCGTGATGGTCACGCCGGAAGCGGGCACGATGGGTATCGGCCTGGGCGGCTTCCAGGAGGCCAACCAGCTGCCGATGTTCCAGGAGTTCACCAAGTACCAGGGCCACGTCACGAACCCCGCGCGCATGGCCGAGTACACCGCGCGCTGCTTCGACCGCGCGATGTCCGAAATGGGCCCGACGCAGCTGAACATTCCGCGCGACTACTTCTACGGCCAGATCAAGGCCGAGATTCCGCAGCCGCGCCGTCTCGATCGCGGCGCCGGCGGCGAAGAGAGCCTGAACGAAGCGGCGGAATTGATTGCGAGTGCCAAGTTCCCGGTCATCATCTCGGGCGGCGGCGTGGTGATGGGCGACGCGATCGAGGAGTGCAAGGCGCTCGCCGAACGCCTGGGCGCGCCGGTCGTGAACAGCTATCTGCACAACGACTCGTTCCCGGCGAACCACCCGCTGTGGTGCGGCCCGCTCGGCTACCAGGGCTCCAAGGCGGCAATGAAGCTGATCTCGCGCGCCGACGTCGTGATCGCGCTCGGCTCGCGTCTCGGACCGTTCGGCACGCTGCCGCAGCACGGCATGGACTACTGGCCGAAGAACGCGAAGATCATCCAGATCGACGCCGACCACAAGATGCTCGGGCTCGTGAAGAAGATCTCGGTGGGCATCTGCGGCGACGCGAAGGCCGCGGCGATCGCGCTGACCGAGCGCCTCGCGAACCGCACGCTCGCGTGCGACGCCACGCGTGCCGAGCGCGCCGACCAGGTCGCGACCGAAAAGGCCATGTGGGAGAAGGAGCTCGACGGCTGGACGCACGAGCGCGACGCCTACAGCCTCGACATGATCGAAGAGCAGAAGCATGAGCGCCCGCCCACCGGCGGCGAGTATCTGCACCCGCGCCAGGTGCTGCGCGAGCTCGAAAAGGCCATGCCCGAGGACGTGATGGTGTCCACCGACATCGGCAACATCAACTCGGTCGCGAACAGCTACCTGCGCTTTAACAAGCCGCGCAGCTTCTTCGCGGCGATGAGCTGGGGCAACTGCGGCTACGCGTTCCCGACCATCATCGGCGCGAAGGTGGCGGCGCCGCACCGCCCGGCCGTCTCGTACGCGGGCGACGGCGCCTGGGGCATGAGCCTGATGGAGACGCTCACCTGCGTGCGCCACAACATCCCCGTGACGGCCGTGGTGTTCCATAACCGCCAGTGGGGCGCGGAGAAGAAGAACCAGGTGGACTTCTACAACCGCCGCTTCGTGGCGGGCGAGCTCGACAGCCCGAGCTTCGCCGGCATCGCGAAGGCGATGGGCGCCGAAGGCATCGTGGTCGACAAGCTCGAGGACGTGGGCCCGGCGCTCAAGCGCGCGATCGACATGCAGATGAACGAGGGCAAGACGACCATTGTCGAGATCATGTGCACGCGCGAGCTCGGCGACCCGTTCCGCCGCGACGCGCTCTCGAAGCCCGTGCGCATGCTCGACAAGTACAAGGACTACGTCTGAGGCGCCGGTAGCGGCCGGCGCGCGTGCGATGCTGCACGCACCTCGCCGGCCACGCCTCGCCGGCCGCAGGCGGCAAACCCGCCTGCGGCCGCTTTCGTTTCCCTGGTTCGTTTTTGCCCGCATGATTCCAGCGCTCCCTGAGCCCATGACACCATGAAAGCCCTGAACCGCATTGTCGAAGGCGCGCGCATGTCGCCCATGCGCATCGTGCTGTGCGAAGCCGAGGACGCGCGCGTGCTCGCCGCCGCGGCGCGCGCGAGAGAGCAAGGCATCGCGCGCATCCTGCTCGTGGGAGAGCCCTCCGCCGTGCGCGCGAGCGCCGCGCGCGAGTCGATCGACATCGGCGAAATGACGCTGATCGACCCGCAAGCGAGCGCCTGGCGCACACGCTTCGCCGACGAGCTCGTCGCGCTGCGCGGCGCGAAGGGCATGACGCCCGCGCTCGCATGGGAAGAAGCCGCCAAACCGCTCACCTTCGCCAACCTGATGGTGCGCCTCGGCCACGCGGACGGCTCGGTCGCGGGCGCGCTCCACACGACCGCCGACGTCGTGCGCACGGCTATCCAGCTGATTGGCGTAGAGCCCTCGTTCAAGCTCGTCTCGAGCTTCTTCCTGATGATGCTGTGCGAGCCGTTTCACCGTTACAAAGGAGGACTGATCTTCTCGGACTGCGCGCTCGTGGTGGACCCCGACGCCGCGCAGCTCGCCGAAATCGCCATGGCCGCCGCGGACAGCGCGCGCAGCCTGCTGATGGAGGAGCCGCGCGTGGCGATGCTGTCGTTCTCGACGAGCGGCAGCGCCCATCATGCCTCCGTGGACAAGGTGATCGAAGGCACCCGGCGCGTGCACGCACAGCGCCCGGCCCTTTGCGTGGACGGCGACGTGCAGCTCGACGCGGCCATCGTCGCGGAGATCGCCGAGCGCAAGATCGAGCATTCGCAGTGCGGCGGCCATGCGAACGTGCTGGTGTTCCCGAACCTCGACGCGGGCAATATCGGCTACAAGCTCGCCGAGCGTCTGGGCGGCGCCAAGGCCATCGGCCCGCTGCTACAGGGCCTGAACCAGCCCGCCAACGACCTCTCGCGCGGCTGCTGCGCGGAAGACATCTTTTACGTGATCGCCGTGACGGCGGTCCAGGCGCAGACGGCCCGCCAGCGCGCCGTCACTCACTCGAAGGAACCGCACGCAGCATGATGCACGAGAAGGTCCTGGTGCTGATCGCCCTGATCGGCGCCGCCAGTTATTTTCAGACGATCACGGGCTTTGGCCTGGGGATGATCGTCATGGGCGCGACGAGCGGCTTCGATCTCGCGCCCGTCGCGAGCATCGCGACCCTGTTGAGCCTCGTCACGCTCACGAACAGCGCAACCGCGCTGCACGGCAAGCTGCACCATGTCGATTGGCGCGCGGTCGGCGCCGCGACGCTCGGCGCGCTGCCATCGGTGGTCGTGGGCGTGCTGCTGCTCAATTACCTGAGCGCTTCGGCTTCTGGCGTGCTGCAATTGCTGCTGGGCGGCGTGGTGCTGTATGGCGGCCTGAGCGCCGCGCTGCGGCCCGCGCCGCTCGCGCAGCGCTCGGGCGACCGCAGCTTTTTCGTGAGCGGCCTGTGCGGCGGCTTGCTGAGCGGAATGTTCGGTGTGTCCGGGCCGCCGCTCATCTTCCAGTTCTACCGGCAGCCGCTCAAGCTGATCGAGATCCGCTGCGCGCTCATTCTAATCTTCGCGGTCACAGCGCTCACGCGCGTGATGTTCAACGTGTACGAAGGGAAGCTGGGCTCGTCGATCTGCATCGAGGCGGCGCTTGCCGCGCCGGTCGTCATGCTCATGACGATCGCGGCGCGAAACTACCCGCCTCCGCTTTCTTCGATCGCGACGCGGCGGTTGGCGTTTGGGGTGCTGATGGCGATCGGGGCTTCGCTGGTGCTGTGTTCGCTCAGGGGGCTGATCGGAGCCCCCGTACACTCAGGTATGTAACGAGCGAGCGCTCGACGGCTTCGGCAACGAGGCGCGTGATTGCGGTGTAGTCCGCACTCACGCATACCTCATCGAGCGCGTCGTAGTAGCTCAAGCGGCGCTTCCCGCCGCCGACCATCAGCCCCTACCGCCTCGCCCCAATCCACCTTGCCAGCCCCGCGAGCCGTGTCATATCGAGCGGCTCGTCGAGATCGACCGCCACGCAGTGCCGGTAATACGGGCTGAGATCGAGCCCCACGCCCAGCCCGATCACGTCGACGTCGCGCAGGGCCTCGTGTCGCGCCACCACCTGCTTCAGATGATTGTCGAGATAGAACGCATCGTTCGCCTGGGCGGTGGCCGCGTCCATCGGGCTGCCGTCCGAGATCACGACGAGGATGCGCCGCGCCTCGGTGCGCGCCGCGAGCCGCGCGCACGCCCATTCGACGGCTTCGCCATCCACGCCCTCGCGAAACAGGTCGGCCTTGAGCAACGCGCCAATGGCCCCACGCGCGCGCCGCCAACTGTCGTCGGCGGACTTGAACACCATGTGGCAGGTCTCGTTCAGCCGCCCCGGATGCGCCGGCCGCCCGCGCGCGAGCCATTCGGCGCGCGCACGACCGCCGTTCCAGGCGAGCGTAGTAAAGCCGAGCACCTCGCTCGCAAGGCCCGCTTGCTCGCAAGCGCGCGCGAGTAGATCGACCATCATCGCCACCGGCTCGATATGCGCCTTCATCGAGCCCGAGCAATCGATCAGAAAGCCCACCACACAATCGCCGCGCGGCTGCAGCCGCTCGCGCGTGAACACGCGGCGCTCGGCGGGCGAGCTCACGACCTGCGCGAGGCGCCGGCCGTCGATGCAGCCCTCCTCTTCGCCGAACAGCCAGCCGTCGCGCTGCGGCACCGCGAGCGCCGCCTGCAGCACGCGCGCGAGCCGCGCGACGTTGATGCCGCGCGCCGCGATGCGCTCATCGAGCCGCTCACGGTACTCGCGCAGCAACGCCTCGCGCACGAGCGTGGCCGGGCGGATCTCGCGGTCGTATTGCGTCGTGTACGCGCGATAGCCCTCGGCCGCAGCGCCCAGCGCGCGGCTCTCGCCGGTTGGCGCGAGCGCGGGCAAGTCGGCCTCCGTCTCGTCGAAGTCCACCCAGAGCGAGAACGACGTCAACGCGTCGTCGGGCTCGCGCGCGTCTTCATCGTCGTCCTGGGTGCGCGCCGCGGCGCGCGCGTCATCGAGCATCGCCGCAACGCTGCGCGCCAGCTCGAGCGCGTGCAGCGCGTAGGCGCGCTGGTCCGGGCGATGCCGGCGCAGGCCGGCGAGCTGCGTGCCGATCGCGGGCACGATGCCGGCGCGCGTGGCCTCGATCAGGTCTTCGGTCTCGTCGAGCACCGGCCAGCCGGTCACGCGCGACCACACGATCTGCGCGACCGTGTAAAGCAGGATGCCGAGATGGCCTTCGCTGAGACCCGCGCGGCAATACGCGCGCGACCAGGCATCGAAGCGATGACGCAGATTCTGCGCAAGGCCCGGCATGCCCGGTGGCAGCAGCGCCTCGCAGCGCACTTGCTCGAAAAGCTCGAACAAGAGGCGCTCGATTGGCTGCTCGGGGCATAGCAGCCGGTGCAGCGCCGCATCGGAATGCAGGAGGCGCTGCGCGGCCCCATCGGCGGCACCGCGCAGCGACGCGAAATCGTCCTCGTACGCGTTGCTGCGCAGATGCGGCGCATAGAGCGGCAGCGGCCGCAACTGCCGGCACAGCCGCCCTCCGCGATAGTGCAGCGCGGCGTCGCCCGTGAGCGCGCGCACGGCGGCCGCGCACAGCGCCTCGCGCCGCAACGCTGCGCGCACGGCTTCGCGCGAGGGCAGCGTGGGTTGTGTGGGCGTCATACGGCACGCGGCTCAGGGGCGGAGCCAGAGGACGCACCGCCAGAGGGCGAGCCGCCAAAGGGCGCGCCGCCAGAGGTTGCGGCACCGGACCACGCGGCGCCGTCACCGTCCGGCGACGCTGCTTCGAGATCGACGCCGAAGCAGCGCTGGTAATACTCGGCGACGATGGGCCGCTCGGCCTCGTCGCACTTGTTCAGGAACGTGAGCCGGAACGCCAGCGCGGGATCGCGGAAGATCTCGCAATTCTCGGCCCAGTTGATGACGGTGCGCGGCGACATCAGCGTCGACAGATCGCCGCTCGCGAACCCTTTGCGCGTGAGCGCGGCCATGCCGACCATCGAGTCGACGAGCGCACGGCCTGCGGCGTCGGCCATCTCCGGCACGCGCGCGAGCACGATGCCGGCCTCCTCCTCGCGCGGCAGGTAATTGAGGGTCGCGACCACGTTCCAGCGGTCCATTTGCGCGTGATTGAGCATCTGCGTGCCGTGATAGAGCCCGTTGAGATTGCCGAGTCCTATGGTGTTGGTGGTCGCGAAGAGGCGGAAGTAGGGGTGCGGGCGGATCACGCGGTTCTGGTCGAGCAGCGTGAAGCTGCCGTCGCGTTCGAGAATGCGCTGGATCACGAACATCACGTCGGGGCGGCCCGCGTCGTACTCGTCGAAGATCAGCGCGACCGGGCGCTGCAGCGCCCACGGCACGATGCCTTCCTGGAACTCGGTGACCTGGCGGCCGTCGCGCACGACGATGGCGTCCTTGCCGACGAGGTCGAGCCGGCTGATATGGCCGTCGAGATTCACGCGTACGCAGGGCCAGTTCAGGCGCGCCGCCACCTGCTCGATATGTGTGGACTTGCCGGTGCCGTGCAGGCCCTGCACCATTACGCGGCGGTTGCGGGTGAAGCCGGCCAGGATGGCCAGCGTGACTTCGGGGTTGAAGCGGTATGCCTCGTCGAGGTCGGGGACGTGGGCTTCGGGGGCGCTGAAGGCTGGCACCTTCAAGGGCGAGTCGATGCCGAAGTGGTCGCGGACCGAGATCATGTGGTCGGGCTTTTCCATCGCGAGAGACGTTGTCATCGCGGTCTCCTCAAGGGCGTCGTGGCTGCGCACAAGCTGTTCCATCGTTATCTCTTCCATTTTCTCGTACGTATCGGGTTGTTGCGAGGGGTCGCTAGTTGGCCTTAACTTGTATTCGCGGCGGGCCGCAAGCGTTGCCCCTGTGCGGGGCGGCACCTACTTTTCTTT
>NZ_SMRP01000009.1:208167-292035 GCF_004353915.1 Paraburkholderia silviterrae
GAAAGAAAGCGGCTCAAACCGCCAGTGTGACGCCGTCCACCACTGCCCTGTCCATCGGAGCGGCTCCGGGGCATCCGTCACCTCGCACACTCCGCCTGAGTGACAAAGGACTCATCCTTCCCGCCACGCGCTACGCGCGGGCGGAAGGGTCTGCAAGGAAAACCGCGCGTGCTGCCTGGCGAATGCGCGGGAGCACTGCCGCCGAATATGTTGGATTCCTACGGATACTCGAAAGTGCTTCCAGTTGAATACGTTCGAGTCCTACGAATACGCGTATATCCCGATGGTTTTGGTTATACCCCACGGCGCGCGCAGCGCCGCCGGATGAATGAGCCCTTAGTCACTCCCGGTGACGACGCGTGATGACAGACGCCCCGGAGCCGCTCCGATCAAAGTCGAGTGGTGAACTGCGTCACACTGGCGGTTTGAGCGGCTTTCTTTTGCCTACTTTTCTTTGCCGCTGCAAAGAAAAGTAGGTGCCGCCCCGCACAGGGGTAACGCCTGCGGCCCGCCGCGAAAACAAGTTAAGGCCAACCACGTTGTAACACTGCCGGGCAACGCGCCTCGCACCATCGAGCATCGCCCGATGCCGACCCTCCCGGCATCACCAGCCGTCACTCCCCATGAAAGCTACCCGCCCCCGTATCGGCAGCATACTGATCCATCGAATTAGCCGGCCAGGTCAGGAAGCTTTGCTCTTCCTCGCGTCCACGGCCGCGCCGATGGACCCACGCATAGGCCGCGAGCAGCACCGCGAGGCTAACAACACCAAGCCAAAGCGGCTTTCGCTGCTCCGGAATAAACGCCATAGCAACAAGAATACTAACCATGCCGCCAATCGAGAGCCACGTGAGATACGGGAAACACCACATCTTCACGCGCAGCTCACCAACCGCCGACGCATCAAGCCGCTTGCGCAACCGCAGCTGCGAAAGAGCAATCAGCAGATAAACAAAAATCGCAACCGTGCCATACGAATTAACGAGAAACGCGAACACGGTATCCGGCGAAACGTACGACATGACAACCGACACATACCCAAACACCGTGCCAAGCAAGATCGCACGGACCGGCACGCCGCGCCGGCTCACCTTCGCGAGCGCCTTGGGCGCGTCACCATGCCGAGTGAGGGCAAACAGCATGCGCGAGGCGGCATAGAGTCCCGAATTCAGCGCCGAGAGCACGGCGGTCAACACAATCGCATTCATGATGTTGGCAGCGGCAGGCAAGCCCATCACTTCAAGCGCACTCACATAGGGCGTCGACATCTGCGGCGAATTCCACGGCACGAGCGCAACCACGAGCAGCACCGAACCCACATAGAACACGAGCACTCGCGTAATCACCGAATTCGTCGCCTTCGCGACAGCCTTCGCGGGTTCGTGCGCCTCGGCCGCCGCGATCGTGACGATCTCCGCGCCGAAGTAAAAGCCCGTTGCCGCTACCGCGCCACTGAGCACCGGCCCTATCCCCTTCGGCATGAGCCCGCCATGGCCGAGCAGCGTCGGCAACACGGCCGTCGTATGCAGCGACGAAGGCCACAGCCCAAGCACATACAGGCCACCGAGGAACAGAAACACGATGATGGCCGCTACCTTGATCGAGGAGAACCAGAACTCGAATTCGCCGTAGCTGCCCACCGAGATCAGGTTCGTCGCGCTCAGAAGCACGAGCAGCACGAGACTGATCAGCCAGGCCGGCGCGTCCGGTAGCCAGAACTGCACGAGCTTGGCGCCCGCCACCGCCTCCACGGCCACCACGATCACCCAGAAGTACCAGTACATCCAGCCGGTGAGGAAGCCCGCGAGCTTGCCAGGCCCACGCCAGTTCGCAAACGCGAGCCGCGCATATTCGTAGAACGAACCGACTGCCGGCATGGCGCACGCCATCTCGCCAAGCATGCGCATCACCAGCACTACGAGCCCGCCGGTGATGAGAAACGACAGCACCGCGGCCGGCCCTGTCTGCTGGATTACGACGCCACTGCCAACGAACAGACCCGCTCCAATCACGCCGCCTAGCGCGATCATCGTCATGTGGCGCTGCTTGAGCCCGCATTTCAACTGACTATTGTCCATCGAGGGTTGCATGTCACCTCCAGATTCCAAATCCTGATTGTTCGGGTGCGGGCGCGTTCGCGGTACTCCGCGAGGGCGCGGCCTGCACGCGCGCCATCCGTGACGGGGGAACCTGCGCACCTGCGCATGCCCGTTGCCCGGATGGTTGTTATTCGCTGTTGTTTGATTCGTTGTTCGAACGTGTTGCAGCGCGTGTGCGTGCCGCCAGCCATGACCGCTTAAGCCAAGGCCGGGCGGCTCAGACCAAACGGCCCAGACAAAACGGTCCGGACCAATTGTTCCAATCCGCCTTCAGGGCTTCTCGTCGCGCCTGAAGTACTGCAGATAGAGCATGCGCTGCCCGATGCGCCTGAACGGCGCGAACAGATGGCCGGGCAGCGGCGAGGTGAAGATTGGCAGCGTCTGTTGCGCGCCCTTGCCGGCGATGCGCTCCGCGAGACGCCGCCCGGCCTGCTGTGAATACGATACGCCATTGCCGCCATAACCGAGCGCGTAATACACGGACTGGCGCGGATCGGGCTGGCACACGCGCGGCATCATGTCGTGGCTCACGTCCACCCAGCCCCACCATGAGTAGTCGATTTGCACGCCGCGCAGCGCCGGAAACTTGCGCGCCATGCCTTCCTTGAGCAGCTCGAGGTGGCGCGGATTCGGCGCGTCCTGGCCCGTGATCGCGCTGCGGCTGCCGATCTGCAGGCGCCGGTCGGGCAGGAAGCGATAGTAAAAGCGCAGCGTGCGCGTGTCCGTGAGCACCTGGGTCGTGCGGAAGTTGCACGCGGCGATCTCGGCGTCGGTCAGCACACGCGTCACCATCGAGTTCGAGAGGATCGGCATGACCTTGCTGCGCAGCGAAGGATGCAGTGTCTGCGCGGTGTACGCGCCGGTCGCGATGCCGACTGCGCGCGCCCGCACGATCCCGCCCGGCGTGCGCAGGTGATGCACGCCGTTGATGGTTTCCCAGCCCATCACGGGGCTGCTCGTGTGCACCTTCGCACCGGCCGCGCGCGCGAGGCGCAGATAGCCGAACGCAAGCTTCAGTGCATGGATGCCGATGCCCTCGGGCTCGTGCAGCGCGCCGCACGCCTCGTGGTCGTCGATGAATTCGCGGCGGAAGGTCCGCGCGTCGATCAGCTCGGACGGATAGCCGAATACGTCCTTCCAGACCTTCGCCTCGGCGGCGAGCTTGGCCATGATGCGCGGCCGGTGCGCAATCAGGAAGTGGCCGCCCGGCTGCGGATCGCAATCGATCTCGGCGACGAACTCCTTGAAGTGATTGAAGCCCTGCTGGATTTCGTCGTGCATCTTGAGCGCGACGTCCTTGCCCCAGCGCTCGATCCACTGCGAGCGTGACAGGCGGCCCGAGGCGTTCTGCCCCTGCCCGCCGTTGCGGCTGCTGCAGCCCCAGCTCGTGCGGTTCGCCTCGAGCACGACCGCCTTGATGCCGTGCTCGCGTGCGAGGCACAGCGCCGTCGCGAGACCCGTGTAGCCGCCGCCGATGATCGCGACATCGACGTCGATGTCCTTCGTGACGGGGCCATCGTCGGCCGGCGGGGTGCCCGCGGTCCCAACCCAGTAAGTCGGCGCGTAGTCCTTACCGATCCCGGGACCGGGGGACACGAGCGGATCGTAGGTGGGGTCGTACTTGGTGGAGCCCGTGCTGCCGCCGACAAAGCCCGTGGCGGTCGGCTCAATGGTGCTGTATCCCATGATCAATGCTCCGTCGGCCTTATGCACACAACTGCGCACACAACTGCGCACACCACTGCGCAGACAATTGCGCCGCGCCAGGCGCGTGGCGATGCAAGCGGGCGATCCGCCCTAACGGCTTCGTCATGTGCGATTCGTGCCAGTCACGCTGGCCGCGGGCACCGTCGCTTGCGGTGATCGCCACCGCTTCAGGCGCGGTTGCTGCCGACTGCTTTTTCGTCATGCCTGTCTCCCATCCGATGCTTGTCTCTGATCCGATGCAAACCTGCTTTCTTCTTCGATCCAGTCCCGCACGCCTCGTGTCACGTTGGCGTTGCGTTGAAAAAATTGTAGGCAGGTCAAATCTGCGCAGGTAGGACCAGTGGCCTGGTATCGCCTGGTACAGCACGACGCTTCAATGCCCTTGTGCATGGGGGGTATCAGGGTAATCCGGTAGATATCCCGGCGAACTTTCCGCTCGTTCCAGAATGTGCTGGAAAACTCGAACAATTTGTTCCATTATTGCGCCCACCATTCGCTCTGCGCACGCATCAGGCGGCAGGGCAAGCAGACCTGAGTCAAACCCCGGAGGAGACCCATGCGAGACACCGCCCCGGCGGCGCGCGACGAAGCGTCGACGGACGATGCACGCGTGCTGCGCGCGCTCGTCGTGCTGGAGCAACTGGCTGCGGCGGGCCAGCCGTACACGCTGTCCCAGTTGTCCGCGCGTCTGCATATTCCCAAGGCAACGCTGCTCCGGCTCATCGACTCGCTGGAGACGCGCGGCTACGTGGTCCACATGCCCGATTCGCGCGGCCACGACCGCAGCATCGCGCTCGGCCCGCGCGCGGCACAGCTCGCGCTGGCCACGCTCGCCAACAACACGTTCACGCGCTCGTGCCGCGTGCTGCTGCGCGCGCTCGTGGAAGCGCTCGGCGAGACCTGCAACCTCACGGCGCTCGACGGCGACCGTGTGCTCTATATCGAGCGCGTCGAGACCACGGAGCCGCTGCGCATGGAAATGCGCCCAGGCATGCATGTGCCGCTGCACTGCACCGCGAGCGGCAAGCTCTTTCTCTCGCAGATGACGGCGCTCGAGCGCAACACGCTGCTCGAGCGCCTCGTGCTCACGAAGATGACGAATCGCACCCTCACCGACCCGCAGGCGCTCGCAGCGGAGCTCGACCGGCTCGCGGTGCGTGGCATCGGCATCGACAACGAGGAGTTCGTGCGCGGCATGGTGGCCGTCGCGGTGCCGGTGCAGGACCCCGCCAGCAAGCGCGTGCTCGCCGCGCTCGCCGTGCATGCGCCCACTGCGCGCACCACGCTCAACGAGTTGCTGGAAGCCGTTGGCCGTATGCGGGAAACGGCGAGCCGCCTCGCGCCGCTGCTGCAGGGGCTGTCGCTGGCATGAAGGGGCGCTGAGCCGGCGCCACTTTCGTTTCATTCACGCGCGTTTGTGCCCTTCAAGCGCTCATTCAGCGCTCATTCAGCGCTCATTCGGCAGCGCAACACTCGCGCTGCAACGCAGACTTCTGATTCCGTTTCAGCACTTTCCGTTTCACTTTCGGCGGCCGCGCACCATTCGCGCTTGCGGCCGGTCTCCCTATCCCCGACATTGATTCGAAAAACGCGGCACAGGGCGCTACAACAAGCATGCTCCGCCGCGCCAGGAATTCGAGGAGACGGGATTCATGGAATACGAAGTCGACTACCTGATCGTCGGCGCCGGATCGGCGGGCTGCGTGCTCGCCAACCGGCTGAGCGCCGATCCTCGCAACACGGTGCTGCTGCTCGAAGCGGGCGGCGAAGACTCCAACCCGTGGATCCACGTCCCGGTTGGCTACTTCAAGACCATGCACGACCCCACGCTCGACTGGTGCTATCGCACCGAGCCCGACGAAGGCGTGGCCGGCCGCCAGATCGACTGGCCGCGCGGCAAGGTGCTCGGCGGATCGAGCTCGCTCAACGGCCTGCTCTACGTGCGCGGACAACGTGAGGATTACGACCGATGGGCCGCACTCGGCAACCGCGGCTGGCGTTACGCCGACGTGCTGCCCTACTTCAGGAAGTCCGAGGACCAGGAGCGCGGCGCGAACGAATGGCACGGCACCGGCGGCCCGCTCAAGGTCTCCGACCTGCGGCTGCGCCGCCCCATTGCCGATCACTTCATCGCCGCCGCGCAGGACATCGGCATCCCGCTCAACCAGGACTACAACGGCGCGACGCAGGAAGGCGTCGGCTACTTCCAGCAGACCGCGTACAAGGGTTTTCGCTGGAGCACCGCGAAGGGCTTTCTCAAGCCCGCGCGCCATCGCGACAACCTGGTCGTGGCGACGCGCGCGCAAGCATGCCGGGTTTTATTCGAGGGGCGCCGCGCGGTGGGCGTGGAATACCTGCAAG
The DNA here is from genome assembly GCF_004353915.1 of Paraburkholderia silviterrae. Taxonomy (GTDB): domain Bacteria; phylum Pseudomonadota; class Gammaproteobacteria; order Burkholderiales; family Burkholderiaceae; genus Paraburkholderia; species Paraburkholderia silviterrae. The sequence goes on from NZ_SMRP01000009.1 coordinate 214,335, forward strand.
ACGGCGAGCGCAAGCGGGCGCGCGCGCGCGTCGAGGTCATTCTCGCTTCCGGCGCGATCGGCTCGCCACAGATTCTTCAGCATTCCGGTGTGGGCCCGGCGGAGGTACTGCGCAATGCCGGCGTGCCTGTGCTGCACGAACTGGCTGGCGTCGGACAGAACCTGCAGGACCATCTCCAGGTGCGGCTCGTGTTCCGCACGCGCGAGCGCACCCTCAACGACGAAGTCAATCACCCGCTGCGCAAGGCGTGGATCGGGCTGCAATATGCGCTCTGGCGCACCGGGCCGCTCACGCTCGCCGCAAGCCAGGTGGCGATCTTCACGCGCTCGAACCCAGATGTCGAGCGCCCGGACATCCAGTTCCACATGCAGCCGCTGAGCGCCGACAAGCCTGGCAAGGGCGCGCATCCGTTCTCGGCCTTCACGGCGTCGGTCTGCCAGTTGAGGCCGTACAGCCGCGGCAGTGTCGAGATCAGCTCGGCCGACCCGCTCGCCTATCCGGCCATCCACGCGAACTATCTGTCCGATGAACGCGACCACCCCGTTGTGATCGGCGGCGTGAGGGTGGCGCGCCGCATTGCGGCCGCGCCTTCGCTTGCGCCGCACATCGTCTCCGAGTTCGTGCCGGGCGCGCAGTACCAGAGCGACGCCGAGTTGCTGGAGGCGGCGCGCCGCTACAGCCAGTCCATCTACCACCCGGCGGGCACCTGCAAGATGGGCCACGATGCGCTCGCAGTCGTCGACGACCGATTGCGCGTGCACGGCCTCGGCGGCCTGCGCGTGGTGGATGCGTCGATCATGCCGGAACTCGTCTCCGGCAACACCAATGCCCCCGTCATCATGATCGCCGAGAAAGCCGCCGACATGATTCTCGAGGACCGCCCGGCACTCGCCGCGCAGCGAAAGGAGCACGCCGAAGCGCACGTCTGACGCGCGCAATCACGCGGAGCACGCAGGACGCAGGACGCAGAAGAAAGAAAGGATACCTGATCATATAATCTGGAGACAGCCATGAACGCATTGCCTCGGGCCGACGCCCGGCAGATGAGACGTGTGGTCGTCGCGAGCCTGATTGGCGCGACCATCGAGTGGTATGACTTCTTCCTCTACGGCGTGGTCGCCGGCATTGTTTTCAACAAGCTCTATTTCCCGAGCGGCGATCCTCTCATCTCGACCATGCTCGCCTATGGCACCTTCGCCGTCGGCTTCCTGAGCCGCCCGCTGGGCGGGATGATCTTCGGCCACTTTGGCGACCGGCTAGGGCGCAAGAGCATGCTGGTGATGACGCTTTCCATCATGGGCGTGGCGACGGTGCTGATCGGCACCGTGCCGACCTACGCGCAGATCGGCCTCTGGGCGCCCTCGCTGCTGCTCGTCCTGCGTGTCGCACAGGGCCTGGGTCTCGGCGGCGAATGGGGCGGCGCCGTGCTCATGGCGTTCGAATATGCGCCCGAGGGCAAGCGCGGCTTCTTCGCGAGCATTCCACAGGTCGGTCTTGCAATCGGGCTGTGCCTCGCCTCGGGCGTGGTCGCCGTGCTGTCTTCCACGCTCAGCAATGCGCAGTTCCTCGCCTGGGGCTGGCGCGTCGCGTTCTTTCTCTCCTTCGCGCTCGTGGCGATCGGCATGTACATCCGCCTGCGCGTGATGGAAACGCCCGAGTTCGAACGCGTGAAGCAGTCCGGCGCCGAGATTCGCGTGCCGATTGCCGAGGTGCTCACCCGCTACCCCGGCAACGTGCTCGCGGGCATGGGCGCCCGCTTCATCGACGGCGTGTTCTTCAACGTCTTCGCCGTGTTCACGATCGCCTACCTCACGCAAACGCTCAAGCTCTCGCGCACCGACGCCCTGCTCGCCGTCATGGCCGCCGCCTTCGTGATGATCTTCACGATTCCGTTGTTCGGCCGGCTCTCGGATCGGGTCGGCCGCACGCGCATCTATTTCTGGGGCTCGCTGCTCACGGGATTTTCCTCGTTCTTCGGCTTCTGGCTCATGAAGCACAGCGGCGGTGAGCCCTTGCTCGTGTGGATTGCCGTGATCGTCCCGCTCGGCGTCGTGTATGCGTCGGTGTACGGTCCGGAGGCGGCGCTCTTCGCGGAGCTTTTCGACGCCAATGTGCGTTATTCCGGCATCTCGTTCGTGTATCAGTTCTCCGGGATCTTTGCGAGCGGCGTCAGCCCGATCATGGCGACATGGCTGTTGCAGCGTAATGGCGGCGACCCGTGGCTCATCTGTGTCTATACACTGTGCGCGGGTCTGGTGAGCGCGCTTTCGGCCGCGTGGATGGGGCGCAGGCAACATTCGCGGCGCGTAGCGATGGGTGGGGTGCGGTAAACACGTCGAGCGCGTGCATTCGCGTATGAACCGGAAGTGGGCCTCGCGCACCGGGCCTGCCTGCCCGGTGCCGCGCGGCGCTTACGTATGTGCGACCTGCAGGAGGCACTCATGGAGCCCATCGCGCAACATCGCTTCGGTCTCCAAATCGATGAAGCCGATGAACACGATTGTGCTCTCCGCGCTCTCACTCCCCTGCTCGCTTTGCGTCGCCGCCGTCATGCGCAGCCGCCGCGCCGCCACCTGGCACACGCGCGTCGTGATATCGCCCTGCGCATCGGCAACGCGCACAAAGCCCTTCGCGCGCAGCACCGTGCGCGGCAGCGCCTTGAGCCACGCGCGCAGGCGCGCCTTGTCCAGCACCTCGGGCACGGCAATCGCCACGCTCGTGAATGCCGGCATGGGCGGCGCCACGGCACGGCGCTGCCAGCGCCCCGCGTCGGCGAGCGCGCGCCGCTCGGGCACGCTGGCGTCGAACAGCAACGCAAGCGGCACGCGCCCATGATCGGCAGCCACGACGATATCGGTGGGCGCGAGCGCGCGCACGTCGGCGACGGCCCGCTCGCGCGCCCCTGCCTCGATCAGGTCGAGCTTGGTGACGATCACCGCGCTCGCGCTGTCGATCTGCTGTTGCGCCATCGCGCCCACGAGCGGATCGGCGAGCGTGTGCACGAGCTCGAGCGCGTCGGCGATCACGAGCACCGCGGTGAGGCGGAACGCGCCGTTGAGCAAGCCCACCTGCGCGATCTTCGCCGGATCCGATACGCCGCTCGCCTCGATCAGCAGCAGGTCCGGCCGCTCTTCGCGCGCGGCCAGGCGTCCGAGCGCATCGACGAGCGCGCCGCCGATGGTGCAGCAGATGCAGCCGTTGTCGAGCTCGATCACATCGTCGCTGCGCGCACGCACGAGTCGAGCGTCGATGTTCACGGCGCCGAAGTCATTCACGAGCACCGCGATGCGCTTGCCGTGCGGCGCCTCCAGCAGCCGGTTGACCACCGTGGTCTTGCCCGCCCCGAGATAGCCCCCGACCACGGCCAGGTCGATTGGCGCCCGCTCCGGCGCACGGTTCACCGCAAGCACGGGAGATGGCGCGGCAGCGGCTTTCATCGCGGCGCGCGCAGCACACGTCCGCCGAGCACCGTGCCCCACACGGGCACGTCCTTCAGGCGCTCGGGCGCACAGGTGCTCGGGTCTTCGTCGAGCACCGCGAAATCGGCGAACTTGCCCACCTCGATGCTGCCGATCAGATGATCGAGGCGCAGCGTATAAGCGGCGCCCAGCGTGATCGCGTGCAGCGCCTCTTGCACACTCAGGCGCTCTGCCTCGCCGAGCACGCGCCCCGACGCCGTCTCGCGCCGCACCGCGCACCATGCCGTAAAGAGCGGGCTCAGCGCCGTGATGGGCGCATCGGAATGCAGCGCGTAGGGAATGCCGATGCGCTGCGCCGAACCCGCAGGGTCCATGCGGTTCGCGCGATCCGGGCCCATGGTCTGGCTATAGTGCGCATCGCCCCAGTAGTAAATGTGATTCGCGAAGAAGTTCACGCACAGGCCGAGCGCACGGATGCGCCGCAACTGTGCCGCGTCCGCCATCTGGCAGTGCTGCAGCGTGTGCCGGTGGTCGGGGCGCGGGTGCCGTGCGAGCAAGGTTGCGAGCGCATCGAGCACGACCTCGGTTGCCTCGTCGCCATTGGTGTGGATATGCAGCTGCAGCCCCGCGCAATGGTACGGCTCGAACACCTCGACCAGCTGCTCGGGCGGAATCAGCCAAAGCCCGTTGGGCTGCCCGCCCGCGTAGCCGGGCCAGCGCACGCGCGCGGTGAAGCCCTGGATCGATCCGTCGACGATGAACTTCACCGGCCCGAAGCGCAGCTTGTCCGTGTTGCCAGCCATGGCCTCCAGCACGCCGGCCGCGCGCTGTGCGGGATTGCGCTGCGGCGCGAACGCGGGCACGATCCGCACCGGGTAGTCGGGATCGGCGGTCACGCTGTGCAAGGTCCGGTTGCCCTCGGGCGAAAGGTCGTTGACGAGATCGGTGGCCGTCGTCACGCCCGCGAGCTGCGCCACGCGCCCGAAATTCCAGACCGCGTGCGGCTTTTCGCTGGCCGCGATCGCGAGCTTGCCGCCTATCACCTGATAAATCGGGAACATCGCGGCGAATTCCTGCAGCTCGCCCGTGGGCTGGCCGTCTGCGTCGCGCGCAATGCCGTCGATGTCCGTGTCCTCGTCGATGCCCGCCAGCGCGAGCATCGCGCTATTCACGTTCATCAAGTGCACGCTCGCATGCAGGATCGCAATCGGGCGGCTCGCCGAGACCTTGTCGAGCTCGCGCGTCGTGAGGCGCGACGCGCCGAAGTAGATCGGATCGAAGCCCCAGGCGAGCAGTGGGCCGTCGTCGGTCATGGCGCGCTCGGCCTCGGCCAGACGCGCGAGCACCGCGTCGAGCGAGCGCAGGCCGGGCCACAGCGTGCCGTCCGGGCCGCGCCGGTCGTAGTAGCCAACGTAGGCCGCGTCCCATACCGCGCCTTCCATCAGGTGGCAGTGCCCTTCCACGAGCCCGGGCATCAGCACCTTGTCGCCCAGCGTCTCGTCCAGTGCATACGCACCGAATTGCGCCTTCCACTGCGCGGCGTCTTCGCTTGTGCCCACCGCGAGAATGCGGCCGTCGCGCACAGCCACATGCGTCGCGTGCGGTTGGCTCGGGTTAAGCGTGAGGATGCGGCGCGCCGCGAATACCGTGACCGGGCCAGCCGTGTCGGCTGACTGGCGGGACCGTTCGCTCTGTACCGACGACGAAGACGATGCGTGCGGATTCATTGACAGGCTCGACTCTCTATGAATGGTGAACGGGATCGGGCATGGCGTAGCGCCGCCCGGACGGCCGCATCAGGATGTGCCCCACGCAGAGCACGAGCACATTCACACCAAGGCAAACGAGTCCCAGATTGACGCCGCCGAAGCCGATGTGCAGCGCATAGCACACGATCGCAAGGCCCTGGCCGCAGACGATGCCAGCGGCCACCGCGCCGGGCCGCACACGGCGCCCCGCGAGCAGGATCAGCATGCCGGGCAGGAACTGCGTTACGCCATAGTACGTCGTGTTGATGAGCGAGAGCATGAGATTGGGCGTGAGCAGCGTGGTCGCGATCGACACCATCAGGTACGCCACGATCACGAATTTGGCGGTGCGCTTCTGGCGCGCCTCGGGCAGGTTCGGCATGAGGTTGCGCGTGACGATCGGCCCGATCGCGAGGCAGATGCCCGCCAGCACGAGCAGCCCCGAAAGCGCGGCGCCGGCGGCGACGAGGCCGAGCAACCAGTCGGGCAGCAGGTGGACGGCGGCCGCGAAGAACGCATCGTTGGGCGAGGCGAGCTTCAGGTTCGCGCTGATCGCATAGTACGAGGCCACCACGAGGAACGGGTACATCAGCATGTAGAGCGGCATCGCAATCTGCGTGCGGCGGATCGTATTGGGCCCGCGCGCGGTGAAGAAACCCTGCGCGGCGAACGGCATCATGTAGAAGCCGAGCGACTGGAACAGCATCGTGCTCATGGAGAAGCGCAGCTGCGGCGCGGTCATGGCGTTGCTCACCTGGTGGCTCGCGGCCTGGAACACCTCGTGGGTGCCGCCCGCCATCCATGCGGCGGCCACGCCCGTGACGACGATTGCGAGCAGCATCAGGATGTCCTTGAGCACGGCGATCCAGGCCGAGGCGCGCACGCCGGAAATGGCGATATAGGTGAAGGCCAGCGCGGCGCACACGACGATCATCCAGACCGGCTCGATGTGCCAGCCCAAGCCCTTGAGCGCGGCGGCAAGTCCCGTGAACTGCAGCTCGCCCCAGGGAATCAGGAACAGAATCGATGAGCCCGCAACGATCAGCTCGAGCGCGCGGCTGCGGTAGTGGCCTTTGAAGAGGTCCGCCTGCGTGATCGCGTTATGGAGCTTGCCGGCCTCCCAGATGCGCGGGCCGATGAAATAGCCGATGGGGTAAGCAAGCAGGATATAGCCGAGGAACCAGACGCCATAGGTCGGCCCCTTCGCATAGATGCCGCCCGGAAAGCCCACCATCGTGCCGATGCTGTAGATCTCGCCCGCCGTGAGGAAGAACACGAGCGCGACGCCGAACTGGCGCGAGGCGACGAAGAAGTCGTGCACGCTTTGCTTGCCGTGGCCGCGACGGGAGCGGATGGCGAGGTACAACGAAAACGCGATCAGAAGGGAAAAGACGAGAGTGGACATGCACGGCACTCCGCAATGGCGACATCAGGATGGGCGGCGGGGAACGTGGCGAGCGGGCTGACGGGCTAACGGGTTACCACGTTTCTTGCGCCGGTCAGGGCCGGCTTGCGCTGGCGAGCGCGTCAAGCCTCGTTCGCGTAGCGATGCCGGTCGAAGCAGCGCCAGCAAATGAAGAGGCACGCGGAGGTCAGCAGGAACCAGGCGAAGATCCACGCGTAAATGAAGGGCACGCCGAAGACATAGCGGTCCTGCGCCGCCACCCAGGGCAGCATGCCGACGACGCCCAGAAAAGGGATGCCGATTCCGATCAGATACCTGAGCATTGGTGTCTCCATGTGTGTCGACCCGAGATCGTCATACTGTTTATGAATCGAGTATGGGCGGACAAAAACACCGGCCGTTAGTACCAGATGCGGGCAATCGTTGAGTCCAACGTACGTCGAGACGAAGAGCCGGCAGGCGGGAGCGCCAACAGCGCCACCAAAGACAACACCAAAGGCCCCATCGAAGCCACCAGGCGATAGCTGACATAATGAGGCCCGCCCCTTTCTTCACACTACCCCCAAGGAGCCGCTGTGAGCCAATCCGCAACCTCGTCCACACCCAACCCGGTACGCCGCGTCGCGTTCCTTGGGCTCGGCGTGATGGGCTATCCGATGGCCGGTCATCTCGCGAAGGCCGGGCTCGACGTGGCCGTCTACAACCGCACCGGCGCCAGGGCCGCGCAATGGGTGGCCGAATACGGCGGGCGCTCGGCCGCGACGCCGCGCGAAGCGGCCCAGGGCGCCGAACTGGTGCTCGCGTGCGTCGGCAATGACGACGACCTGCGCAGCATCGCGCTCGGCCCGGACGGCGCCTTCGCCGGCATGGCGCGCGACACCGTGTTCGTCGACCACACGACCGCCTCGGCCAACGTGGCTCGCGAGCTCTCAGAGCGTGCCGCGCCGCTCGGCCTGCATTTCATCGACGCGCCGGTTTCGGGCGGCCAGTCGGGCGCCCAGAACGGCAAGCTCACGATCATGTGCGGCGGCGACGCCGCGAGCTTCGCACGCGCCGAGCCGACGCTCGCCCACTACGCGGCGGCCGTCACGCTGATCGGCGCGGCGGGCGCGGGGCAGCTTGCGAAGATGGTCAATCAGATCGCCGTCGCTGGCGTCGTTCAGGGCCTCGCAGAAGCGATCAACTTCGGCGAGCGCGCGGGCCTCGACATGGCGCTGGTGCTCGACGTGATCGGCAAGGGGGCCGCGGCGAGCTGGCAGATGGAAAACCGCGGCCAGACGATGATGGCGGGCGAGTTCGACTACGGCTTCGCCGTGGACTGGATGCGCAAGGACCTCGGCTTTTGTCTGGACGAAGCGAAGCGCAACGGCGCGGCGCTGCCGGTCACCGCGCTCATCGACCAGTTCTACGGCGACGTGCAGCGCCTCGGCGGCAGCCGCTTCGACACGTCGAGCCTGATCTGGCGCCTGCGCAAGCTCGACGGCGGCGCGTAGCGCCCTGGCGCCTTATCCCCTTAACCCCTTAGCGCCACCACCGCAGCGGCCGCCGCAAGGTGTGCCGCTCGAGCCGCACCGCGGGCATCGAGTCGAGGAACGCGAAGGCGCCGGCATCCGCGGTGCCCATGCGCCGCTCGCGCTCCTCGTCGGCTTCGACCGTGCGGCCCGGATCGATGAAGAGCGCCGCGACGATGCCGAGCGCGAGCAGCCCCGCCGAGATGGTGAACGGCACGTTATAGCTGCCGGTGCGCTCGATCAGGTAGCCGAACACGACCGGCGAGACCATGCCGGCGATGCCGAAGCCCGTGTTCATCATGCCGCCCGCCGTGCCCGCGTATTTGCCAGCGATGTCGAGCGGCAGCGTCCACAGCACCGGGTTCGTGATCTCGAGGAAGAAGAACGACGCGGAGAGAAAGATCACCGCGACCATCGGGTTGGTGGCGGACACCATCGGCAGCAGGAACGCGAGCGAGCCGCCCATGCCTGTGACGAGCACCGCGCACCGCGCAAAGCGCAGGCGGCCCGTCCATTTGAAGAGCCGGTCCGAGACCACGCCGCCCAGCGTGTCGCCCACCACGCCCGCGAGCAGCGGCAGCGCCGTGAAGAGCGCGAGCTGCTTGAGGTCGAAGCCGCGCGACTCCTTCAGATAGGAAGGCAGCCACGTCAGATAGACCCACAGCAGCCAGCCGTAGCAGAAGTCGACGAACGTCACGAGCCACATGCGCCGCATGAGCTTGCGCCACGGCGTGGGCATGCGCTTCGCGCGCTCGCAGTCGCCGCGCCGGTAGCCGATCTCGGCCGTCTCCTCCGGCGTGACGCGCCGGTTCTGCTCGGGCGAATTCGTGAATATGCACAGATAGAGCACGGTCCACGCGAGGCTCGCGACGCCGAGCAGGATGAAGGCGTCGCGCCAGCCGCCCGCGACCACCACCGCGAGCACGAGCGGCGGCGTGATCGCGCCGCCAAGGCGCGCGAAGCTGTGCGTGATGCCCTGCGCGAAACCGCGCTCGCCCACGGGCATCCAATAGGTGAAGGCGCGCGTGGCGGTGGGAAACGCCCCGCCCTCGCCCACGCCTAGCGCGAAGCGCAGCAGCACCAGCATCGCGACGCCGCCGGCAAAGCCCGTTGCGAGCGTCGCGGCGCCCCAGATCAGCGAGAGCACCGTGAGCACGAGCTTGGGACCGTATTTGTCCGAGAGCCAGCCGCCGATGATCTGCATCGCGGCGTACGGGTACGCGAACGCCGAAAACACGAGGCCGAGCTGCACCGTGGTGAGGCCCATTTCGTGGCGAATCAGCGGCCCGGCGACTGCGATGTTCACGCGATCGATGTATGAGATGAAATACATCAGACACATGACCGCCAGAATGATATGGCGCGTCTTGATACGCTGCGCATGCTGTTTCATGGTGTCTCCTGCCTTATTGTGTGTCCGGAACCCCGGCTGCGTCACCAGGGCAAGCAGCGGTGTGTGCAGATGCACATCAACCGCTGGCGGGCGCCACGAGCTTGAGCCGCTGGACCTTGCCCGAGGGGCCGCGCGGCAGCTCGCTCACGAAGCGGAACTCTTTCGGTGTCTTGTAGCGGCCCAGCTCGCGCAGGCAATGCGCGCGCAGCTCGGCGGGGTCCGGCGCGCCCTGCCAGTGCGTCTCGCGCGGCACCACGAACGCGACGATCTCCTGGCCGTAGGCGGGGTCGGGCACGCCAACGGCGGCCGCGTCCAGCACGCCCGGATGGCGCAGCAGCGCCTCGTCGATCTCGCGCGGCGCGATGTTCTCGCCGCCCTTGATGATCAGCTCCTTCGAGCGGCCGTTGATGTAGAAGTAGCCCTCGTCGTCGCGATAGCCGAGGTCGCCCGTGCGCAGCCAGCCGTCGGCGGTGAACGCCTTCGCGGTGTCGTCGCGGCGCTTGTAGTAGCCGCGCATGACCTGCTCGCCGCGCAGCACGATCTCGCCGCACTGGTTTGGCGCGCACTCGCGACCTTGCCCGTCGATTACGCGCGCCTCGCTGCCCGAAGGCAAGCCGATGCTGCCGACCCTGCGCCGCGATACTTCATACGGATTGCTGAATACCGGCGCGGCGGTCTCGGTCATCCCCATGGTCTCGATCACGCCAATCCCGAAGCGCGCCTCGAATGCGCGGTGATGGTCGGCGGGCAACGCCGCCGAAGCGCTGCGGCAGAACTTCAGCGCCGAGAGATCGAGCCCGCGCGGATCGTCGGCGTTCAGCAGATAGGCGACGATCGTCGGCACGACGTTGATCCATGTGCAGCCGTACCGTGCTGCGTCGCGCCAGAACGTGCGGGCCGAGAAGCGCGGCGTCAGCACGGCCGAGCCCGCGTGAAAGAGCGGCGCGAGCAAGGTCACGACGAGGCCGTTGATGTGGTAGAGCGGCAGCGAAGCGAGCACGCGGTCTGCGGCGCCAAGACGATGCTCGGCACTGATGTTGCGCGCATTCGCGTGCAGGTTCTCGTGGCTCAGCAGCACGCCCTTGGGTGCGCCGGTCGTGCCCGAGGTGTACATCAGCAGCGCGATGTCGGCGGCTTTGGCGTCGGCGTGCGCGTGTGCGTGGGTGTGTGCGTCCTCGAACTCATGGCCTGCGCCGGACCACGCGGGCGCGCAATCTGCCGCCGCCGTTTCCAGCGCAGGCAACGTCGGCAGCGCTGGAAACTCGACGGCGTCCGGCTCTGTGCGCACGAGCGCAACGTCGCGCCGCATGCCCTGCTGGCCCGGCTCGCGCAGCGCGGCGAGGGCCGCCGCGAGCGCGCCGCTGGTTTGCGCGCACGCGAAGATCATGCGCGAATCCGAATGGCCCACGATATAGGCGAGCTGGGACGGCTGGCACAGCAGGTTCAGCGGGTGTGCAACCAGGCCGCTATACATCGCGCCGAGCAGCAGCGTGGCCGTCTGGATGCCGTTGCCCATCATCACCGAAACGACGTCGCCGGGCTTGAGGCCGGACTCGCGAAAGCGCGCTTCGAGCGCGCGGCAACGCTCGTGCAGCTCGCCGAAAGTGAGCATCGCGCCAACGTGGTTTTCATCGGCACCATCGGCACCATCGGTGCTTTCATCGGGCGCCGCCAGCAGGAAGGGCTTGTCCGGGTACTGCGCGGCGCGCATCTCGATCAGCGCGCGGATCGTCGCGGGCGCGCTCATTGGCCGAAGCTCCGGAAATAGTCGCCGAGCAGCGCATCGAGCTCGGGCACGCGCTCCTCAATCGGATACGCCACGCGCGTGATATTCAAATACTGGCGAAAGCCGAGATTGCTCGAAAAGTTGTTGCGGCCCCACGTCCCGCAGCCCATCGAGAGCGAGAACGGCAGTCCGTTGTCGAAGTTGCCGCCCGTCGCGAAGCAGTGCGCCTGGTTGACGATCACGCGCGCCACCGGCAGCGTCGAGCCCAGCGTCACGGCCGCGTCCGGCTCGCCCGTATGCAGCCCGACCGAGTGGCCCGCGCCCATGTAGGTGTAGAGGCTGCGCACGATGGCCGCGGCAGCGTCGAAATCGCGTGCGCGATAGACCGTGAGCACGGGCGCAAGCTTCTCGCCCGAGAACGGATGGCTCGCGCCGAAGCCGGTCTCCTCCACCATCAGGAACGCGGGCTCGCGCGCGGCCAGGTCGTGAAGCCCCGCGGTGCGCGCGATCTCAGTCGCGGATTTCGCGGTGCAGCGCGCGGCGAGCTTGCCCTCGCTCCACATCGCCGCCTGCAATTGCGCCTTCTGTCGTGCGTCGAGCAGCACGCCGCCGCAGGCGGCCAGTTCGCGCAGCATGGCGTCGTAGACGGCTTCGTCGATCACGACGCTGTTCTCCGACGAGCAGCTCGTCGCGTTGTCGAAGGTCTTCGAGGCGGCGATCTTGTGCGCCGCATCGCGAAGATCCGCGGTGTGCGTGACGATCGACGCCACGTTGCCCGCCCCCACCCCAAAAGCCGGCGTGCCGCTCGCATAGGCCATGCGCACGTTCGCCTGCGAACCCGTCGCCACCACCAGATCGGCCTCGCGCATGAGCGCGGCCGTCGCGGCCTTGCTCACCGGCGCGCTGAGCATCTGCACGAGCGCCGGGTCGAGCCCCGCCTTCGCGAACTGCGCGTGAATGAATCCAATCAGGAGCGCGCACGAGTCATAGCCCTTCGGCGAGGGCGCGACGATCACTGCATTGCCGCATTTGAGCGCGTTGACGATCTTGTTGGCCGGCGTGGCGGCCGGATTCGTGGAGGGCGTGATGGCCGCCACCACGCCGACCGCGCGCGCGATCTCCACGATGCCCGTGGCCTCGTCGCGCGCAATCACGCCGCAGGTCTTCTGGCCATGCAGGTCGCGCAAGAGCCCCAGCGTCTTGCGGTAGTTCTTGCGGAATTTGTCGTCGGCGTTGCCGAGGCCCGTGTCGCGCACCGCCTGCTCGGCAAGCCGGCGGTTGCGTGAGGGCTCCATGATCGCCCACGCGGCCGCCGCCGCCGCGGTGTCGAGCGTCTCCTGCCCGGCGAACTCGAAGGCCTGCTGCGCGACGCGCGCACGCGCGATCTGGCGCGCTATCCGGGCTGCCGATTCGGCTGCGGCCTCGGCCTCGGCCTGCGCCCCGGGCGCTGCGGATTCGCGCGCACCGGCGGCGGCAATGGTGTCCCTGACATTCATCGGCTGCACTCCCGAAACGAAAAGTTGGCTGTAGTGCCAATCTATTCATCGGCGCGCGGCTGCGAGTCCCGTTTCCCGTGCAAACGCCCACTCGCGCCAGCGGCGCAGCGGAAAATGCACATTTCGGGACTTTCCATAGTCCCGAAATCTGCGCCGCGCGATGCACAATAGCGGCACGCAGTACTGCAAAGCATTCGGCGCAGATCTGCGCCTGCCGATTTGCATGGGATGGGAGTTCGCGTGTCGACCTCGAATCAATCGAATGCCGCAGCGGTGCGCGCGTTCCGCGTGCTGGAAACGCTCGCCCAGGCGGGCCAGCCTTTATCGATGATGGATCTCGTGCATGCCCTCGATCTGCCCAAGCAGACCGTGCACCGGATCCTCGCGCAACTCACCGACGCCTGGCTCGTCACGCGCGGCGCGAACGACAAGCTCTACGAGTGCTCCGCGCGCGTGCGCATGATGGCCGTGAACGTGCTGATGCACGCCGGACCGGCGGCGGCGCGCCACGTGCTGCTCGAAGAACTCGTCGAGAAGATCGGCGAGACCTGCAACCTCACGATGCTCGCGGGCAACGACGTGGTCTATGTGGACCGCGTGGAGACCGAATGGCCGCTGCGCATGCATCTGCAGCCGGGCTCGCACGTGCCCCTGCACTGCTCCGCGAGCGGCAAGCTGCTCTTGAGTTTTTTGCCCAAGGAGCGCCGCGAGCGCATGATCGAGACGCTGCCGCTGCGCGCCCATTCGGAACGAACGATCACCGACCGCGACGCGCTGCGCAAGGAACTCGCGGCCACGCGCCGCCGCCAGCTCGCGATCAACAATCAAGAGCACCTGCAGGGCTTGATCGCGATTGCCGTACCGGTGATGCTCGAGCGCAACCGCGCCTGCGCGGCCATTGCCGTTCAGGCGCCCGTCGGGCGCGTCACGCTCGACGATCTGCTCGCGTTCGTGCCCGACCTGCGGCACGCCGCCGAGGAAACCGCGAAAACGTTCTGCGCGTGAAGGCTCGCGCAAGAAAGGAAAAGAAATGGCACTGCGGCGGCGCTTTTCACGCGCCGCCGCAGACATCCTCCTGATCACTTCATTATTTCATTCGCCGATTAAACCCTCCCCTTCCACGGCACCGCGACACGCTCGATATAGCGCATCAGCATGTCGAAGCACAGCGCGAAGAACCCGATCACAACGATGCCCATGATCACGACATCACTCGACAGGAACTCGGCGGCGTTGAGCACCATGAAGCCGAGGCCGCTCGTGGATGCCACCATCTCCGCGGCCACCAGCGTCGTCCAGCCCACGCCGATGCCAATGCGCATACCGGTGAAGATTTCCGGCAGCGCGGACTTCAGGATCACATGCCAGACCACCTGGGTGCGCGTGGCGCCCATCGAATACGCCGCATGAATCTGCTCGATCGAGACCGAGCGCACGCCGGCGCGCGCGGCAATGGCGAGCGGCGCGAAGATCGCCAGGTAGATCAGCAGGATCTTCGAGAACTCGCCAATGCCGAACCAGATGATGATGAGCGGCAGATACGCGAGCGGCGGCAGCGGGCGATAGAACTCGATGGGTGGATCGAACACGCCGCGCGCGAAACGCGAGACGCCCATCATCACGCCCACCGGAATCGCGGTTACGCAGGCGAGCGCGAAAGCGCCGAACACGCGCAGCAAGCTGATGGCCGTATGCTCCGCCAGCGTCGAATTCGCGAAGCCCTGGGTCGCGACAAAGATGAACTTGTTGTAGACCGCCTGCGGCGAAGGCAAGAAGAGCGGCTTGACCCAGTGCCAGTAGGTGGCCGCGAACCAGAGGCCGAGCAGCGCGGCGATCGTCACGAGGCTCGTCAACGCGCTGCTGCCCTGGCCGGGCACGCCGAACGTGTCGCCTGGCCGCACAGGGCGCTTGGCGAGCAGGCGGGGCCCGCGCCCAGGCTTGCGCGGCGGCTGATACGTGTCGCCCGAATGTGCCGGCTGGGCCGGCCGCGCGTGCATGATATGAAGCGATTTCAGACTAGCCATGAGAGACCTCAGCTTCGGCGTCGTGCATTCTCTCGTCGCCGTAAATGATGCTGAGCACGCGCTCGCGCATCTCGATGAAATCGGGACTGGACTTGATCGCGCGCGCGTCGCGCGTGGCGAGAAAGCGCCGGTTGAAATCCAGTTCGTAGGTATGCGTGATGCGGCCCGGGCGCGGCGACATGACGATCAGCCGGCTCGCGAGGAACAGCGCCTCCTCCACGCTATGGGTGATGAAGAAGAACATCTTGTTGGTATCGCGCCAGACGTCGAGCAGCAGCTCCTGAATGGTCTCGCGCGTGAGCGCGTCGAGCGCGGCCATGGGCTCGTCCATCAGCAGCATGGCCGGATCGCAGGTGAGCGCGCGGGCAATGCCCACGCGCTGCTGCATGCCGCCCGAGAGCTGATAGATCATATGTTTCTGGAAGTCCTGCAAGCCCACGAGCGCGAGATTGCGCACCGCGATTTCGTGGCGCTTCGCCTTGCCCACGCCCTGCAGCTTCAAGCCGAACTCCACGTTGTCAATCACGTTTAGCCACGGCAGCAGCGCGTGCTTCTGGAACACGACGCCGCGGTCCGATCCGGGCCCCGCAATGGGTGCGCCGCCGAGCAGCAGCTGGCCTTCGCTCGGGGCGATGAAGCCCGCCATCAGCGAGAGCAGCGTGGTCTTGCCGCAGCCCGAGGCGCCCAGCGCCACGACGAAGTCACCGGAATGAATGGTCAGATTGATACGGTCGAGCGCATGCACGGTCTGCCCGCGGGCGCGGCCCGGGAACATCACGCTCACATCCTTGACGGTCATGGTTTCCATGATCTTTCCTCATTGAAGCGCCGCCGCATGCGCGGCGGCCGGCGCCGGGTTTATCGGAGCTTCATGGCCGCTTCGGCATAGGCCGGCGTCACGAACTTCGCATAGTCGGTCAGCGTGTCGCCAATCTGCTTCTGGTTCTTCAGGAATGCAGAAGTATCCTTGAGCGCGAACGCCGCGCGGCTCGTCGCGCCGCCGCCAAGCCATTGCGCCGAGGCCTGCTCCTCGATCGTCGGGAACGCGTAGAGCGAGAGCGAGGCCGGCACGTCGGCGGGCGTGCCGCCAATCATCTTCGCGATCGCCGCCGCCTGCGGCGAGCTTGCCGTCCATTGCGCCGTGTGTGCGCGATACTGGGCATCCGCGTCGGCAATCGCCCGCACGAACTTCGCCATGAAATCCTTGTGCTCCTCGCCCCACTTGCGATCCACCGCAATGCCGTCGAACGTGGGCTTGCCGAGCTTCGAAAGATCGCCCGAGGTGATGAGCACCTTGCCGCTCTTCTTCAGTTCCGCCAGCGCCGGATCCCACACGTAAGCGGCGTCGATATCGCCGCGGTCCCAGGCCGCAACGATCTGGTTGGGCTGCATGTTGAGGATCTTCACGTTCGACGGGTCGATGCCCCAATGCTGCAGTGCGAACATCGTGTGGTAGTGGGTGGTGGAGACGAACGGCACGCCGATCGTCTTGCCCTTGAGGTCGGCCGGCTTCGCGATGCCCGAGCCGTCGCGCACGACCATGGCCTCGGCGTTGTTGATGTTGTCGAGAATCCAGAACAGCTGCAGGTCGACGCCCTGGCTCACCGCGGCGGCCAGCGGGCTCGAGCCGATCACGCCGATCTTCACGTCGCCCGACGCCATTGCAGTGGCCACTTTCGCGCCCGATTCGAATTGCCGCCAGTGGATCTTGTAGCCCGTGGCCTTTTCGATGGAGCCGTCGGCGATGGCGACGACCCACGGGTCCACGATCTGCTGGTAGGCGATGGTCACTTCCTTGTCCTGCGCCTGGGCAGGCTGAACCACGGCACAGCCTAGCGCGGCAAGCGCGAGCGCCGTGGCGCAGCGCAGCGCGCGGGCTAACCGGTACGGCCATTTCTGCAATCTATCGCGGTTCATGAGCGGTCTCCAGATCCGTGGCGCCGTGTTCGTGTCTGTGCACGCCGATCGTGCATCGTCAGATGGATTCTTTCGAATCGCCAGGCACGGCGTGAAACGAGTATCGACATACAAAAATCGGGCGCGTTAGTACCAGACGGAGACGATCGTTGAGTCCACGCCTGCCCCGCTCGCAGGCGCTTTTCGTGTGCACATTCGGCGGCCGTCGCGCCTGGGCGGGCCCGAGCCGACTGTGCATCTGCCGATTGTTTCTGCGGGCGAACAATCCCCGTCGCCAGTGATAAAAAATCAGGGGCGCGCGGTGCTATCATCGGCATCATTTTCGCGGTTTGGACGGCAGGAAACGCTCACATGGATACGCAGAAAGTCGAGGCGCTCTGGATGCATCTGCACTGGCTGAACGTGCTCGCGGCCCAGGGCAGCTACACGGCGGCCGCGGCGCGCCTTGGCGTGAGCAAGGCTGCCATGAGCCAGCGCATTGCCGAGCTGGAGCGCGTGGCCGGCGTCGCGCTCGTGCAGCGCACCACGCGCAGCGTGCGCTTCACCGAAGCCGGGCAACGGCTGGTGGAAGAAACGCGCGAGGAATTCGAGCGCATCGCGGCAAGTTTCGCGAGCGTGCGCGAGCTGGCCGAGGTCCCGCGCGGCACCGTGCGCGTCACGGCGCCCGTCGCCTTCGCACGCCAGCAGCTCGTGCCGCGTCTCGCGCAATTCGCGCGCGCGAACCCCGAGGTGCGCGTGCAGCTGGAACTATCGGACCGGCTCACCTCGATCGCGAGCGAAGGCTTCGACCTCGCGATCCGCCACAGCGCGCAAGTGCCGGAAACGCATGTGGCGTGGAAGCTTTGCGACATCCACTCAGTGATTGCCGCCACACCCACGTATCTGAAGAAGCGCGGCATGCCGAAAACACCGGCCGATCTCGCGGCGCACGACTGCCTCTACTACCCGCGCACGACGGGCTCTGGCGTGTGGTCGTTCGAGAAAGCCGGCCGCCGCACTGGGCAGCCGCGCGTGAGCGTGACCGTGAACGGCCCGCTCGCGGCCAACAACAGTGAGGCGTTGCGCGACGCCGCGCTCGAGCATCTCGGCATCGCGCTGTTGCCGGACTTCACCGCCCATTCGGCGTTGCAGGCGCGCAAGCTCGTCGTGCTGATGACCGACTGGCGGCCAGTGGGCACCTTCGCCTCGCAGCTGTACGTGGTGCGCCCGTATGGGGTGCACGTTCCGCGCGCGGTCGCGCGCTTCATCGAATTCCTGCGCGAGTCGTTCGAGGGCGGCTTCCAGCTCGAATGAGCGTGGCCGTCTCTGCGCCTGTGCGCGCGATAACGCTTCGCATGCCTTGATAATTCACCGGCTTGCCAAACAGTGACGCTCAAGGCGCGGCAGCGGCAATCAGCCAGCGCCCGAACCAGTCCACCGCGAGGAGCGTCACTTGTTCGAGCGTCCCCGGCTCCTCGAAGAGATGGGTCGCGCCAGGCACGATCTCGATGCAATGCTCGCAGGTCATGTGTCCGGCGGCCTTGCGGTTCAAGCCGATAACCGTCTCGTCCAGCCCGCCGACGATCAGCAACGTTGGCGCCGCGACGCAAGCGAGCGAGGGTCCCGCAAGATCCGGCCGCCCGCCTCTCGACACGATGGCGCCCACGCCACGCGCCTGCGCCCCAGCAACGAGCGCGGCCGCGGCGCCCGTGCTCGCACCGAAGAGTCCTGCCGGCAGCGCCGCGAGGTCCGGCCGTGCCGCGAGCCACGCCAGCGTGCCGCCCAGGCGGCGCGCTAGCAGCGCGATGTCGAAACGATACGCGGCGCCAATGCTGTCGTGCCGCTGCTCATCAGGCGTCAGCAGATCGAACAGCAGCGTTGCGAAGCCGGCGCGATGCAGGCCCGACGCCACTTGCCGGTTGCGCGGACTGAACCGGCTGCTGCCGCTGCCGTGGGCGAACACGACCACGGCCCGGGCCGGGTCGGGGATCTCGAGCGTTCCGCCAAGCGTCACGTCGTCGACTCGAATCTCCACCTGCAACGTTTGCATATCTCCCTCCACAGGCCGATGCCGCGCAGCCCTTCCTGCGAAGGGGCGCGTCACACTGCCGACGTACGCCGCGCCGCGCGTTGCGGAATCAGCATGATGCAAGCGAGCATGAACGCGAACAAGATGCCCGAGGCGTAGAAGCGGCTGAACTCCAGACCGCCCTGTGCGAGCGGCTTGTCGAGCAGGTCGCCAAGCGTTGCGCCAAGCGGGCGCGTCAGCACGAATGCGGCCCAGAACAGCGCCGTGCGCGACGCGCGGCGCGACAGCCAGAGCAAGCCCACCACCACGAGCCCCGCCCCGAAGATCGCTGCGCCCATTTCGTAGCCGAGCCCAAGGCCGCCCCGATCTTCGCCGGCAACCCAGTCGCCGAGCGCGGTTCCCAGCGTCTGCGAGAACAGAATCGTCGTCCAGTAAAACCACTCTACGCGTACGGTCGCGACGCTCTCGATCGAAACCGTCCCTTCCACGCGGTACCAGATGGCGAGGCTGGCGGCGAGCAGAACGACGATGATGGCAACACCGCCCGGATAGCCGAGCCCGAGCGAGCGGTCGCAGAAGTCGGCCAGCGTCGTGCCCAAGGTGGTCGTGGCAACGATCGTGGCCCAGTACAGGTATGCATGGAATTGCCGCGCGCGAACCTGGGCCGCGACCAGCACGACGAAAGCGGCGAGGAAGATCAGCGTGCCGACGAGATAACCGAGGTTCAACGACATCGTGACCCAGTCGCCCCCGGTCTCGCCGAGCGTGGTTGCGGCAATTTTTACGATCCAGAACCCGAGTGTCAGCTCGGGAACCTTGCTAAGCGCGTGGTCTACTGCATTCCTGGCATTGGAATTCATTGGCAATCTCCTGAGTGAACGCACTCTGAATGAAAACCTTACGATTCTATTCAGCCCAGGCTTAACCCTGGCTTAACGCTCATCAGATGAATGCCATCAGCCCTGAAAGCGGGGCCGCATCCGCCTTGAACGAATGCGGCCGCTAGCGAGCACAACCAAGTTGCCCGGCGAGTTGCAGCAGATCGTCCACAACGAAATCCCATGCCTGCTCGGCTTTGAGATCCGTCGTCTGGCGCGCGCCGTGTTCGGTGGTGCGCGCGACGAATGCCGTCGACAAGCCGAGCCGGCGCGCGGCGGCAAGATCGCCGTTATGGGCCGCAACAAGGCACAGTTCGGCCGGCGCGAGCCCGAGAATGTCCACCGTCTCGCTGTAGACCTGCGGCGACGGCTTATAAGCGCGTACCACCTCGGCGCCAAGGATCGCGTCCCATGGCAAGTCGGCGCGTTTGGCGATATCCACCATCAGTCGAATATTGCCGTTCGACAGCGGCGCGATGATAAAGCGCTGCTTCAGGCGATAAAGCGCCTCCACGGCATCCGGCCAGGGGTCCAGGCGATGCCAGGCCAGATTGAGCGCATCGACCTGCGCATCGGGAATCCCGGTGACCCCAAGCCGGTTCAGGACTTTGACGAGATTCTCGCGGTGCAGCACGTCGAGCCGCACGTACGGCCTGCGGCCGCTACGCACTTCTTCCATGGCGGGCGAGTATTCGCGCCGCCACGCATCCGCGAATTCGAAGGGGTCGAGGCCCGGCGCGTGCCGGCTCAGAAACGGTTCGACCTCTCGTGCGACGCCGCTTCGCCAGTCGACGATCGTCCCGAAGACGTCGAACACGAGGGCCTTGATTCCGGTTGGGTTCGCCATGTGTGAGAGATATTACAAAACGCCTTCATTGAATGCGCGCCAGCGCGTGGCAACGGCCCTGCTTCGCCGGATTGAACTGCGAGCTCGCAAATTGAGTCATTCAAGGTATCGCTCTTGCTACCCGGAGTGATTCCGTTCCACCAAAGCGAAATCATGTCGACGACTCAGCCCACCAGCCAATCCCCCAGCACGCCGGCCAACGCCAGGCTGGCCTCGCATCCGCACGGCGCGCCCGCCTCGGCGGCCGGCAATCATCCGGCGCCGCCCTGCACGCTCGTGATCTTCGGCGCGGGCGGCGACCTCACCAAACGCCTGCTGATGCCGGCACTGTACAACCTTGCCGTCGATGGCCTGCTCGACAATGGCATGAAGATCATCGGCGTCAATCACGGCGAGCGCGAGACCGGGCAATGGCGCGAGGATTTGCACGACGCGCTGCAGAAGTTTGCGGCCGACAAGGCCAGCACCTTCCACGCCGGCACGCTCGACGATAACGCGTGGAACTGGATCGCGCAGCGGCTGCACTATATGGCGGGCGAATTCGAGGACGACGACGCCTACCAGCGCCTCGCCCAGCAACTCGGCGGCAACGCGCAAGGCAACGTGGTGTTCTATCTCGCGGTGGGCGCGCGCTTCTTCAAGCCGATCGTCGAGCGTCTGGGCAAGGCCGGCCTGCTGAGGCAGGACGCCAGTGGCGGCGGCCCGTTCCGCCGTGTCGTAATCGAAAAACCATTTGGCGCCGATCTCGCCTCGGCGCGCGATCTGAACCAGCACATCCTGAGCTTCGCCAACGAATCGCAGATTTATCGCATCGACCATTTTCTCGGCAAGGACACGGTGCAAAGCATTCTCGCCATACGTTTCGCCAACGCGATGTTCGAGCCCATCTGGCGCCGCGAGTATATCGACAGCATTCAGATCACGGCTTCGGAAGTGATCGGCGTGGAAGGCCGCGGGCGCTTCTATGAGCAGACCGGCGCGTTCCGCGACATGGTGCCGAACCATCTGTTCCAGTTGCTCTGCATGGTGGCGATGGAGCCGCCCAACTCGTTCGACGCCGAAGCGGTGCGCAACAAGAAGGCCGAGGTCTTCGATGCGATCAAGCCGCTCACACCCGCGGACGTGGTGTTCGGGCAATACAGCACGGGGCCGGCGGGCGTGGCCTACCGCGACGAGCCCGATGTCGCGAAGGACAGCCAGACGCCAACGTATGCCGCCGCCCGCGTGCAGATTGACAACTGGCGCTGGGCGGGCGTGCCGTTCTATTTGCGCACCGGCAAGCGGCTGGCCGCGCGGCACACGGAGATCTCGGTGCAGCTCAGGCGCGTGCCGTTTCGTCTGTTTCGCGACACGCCCGTCGACGCGCTGACGCCCAACGTGCTGACGCTGCGCATCGACCCCACGCACGGCACGAGCTTCGATTTCAACGTGAAGACGCCGGGGCCGGTCATGCAGATCGGCGCGGTGCATTCGTCGTTCGACTACGATGACTTCTTCACGGAGCACGCGAACATCGGCTACGAAACGCTGCTCTATGACTGCATGCTCGGCGACCAGACGCTCTTTCAGCGCGCCGACAGCATCGAAGCGGCATGGGCCGCGGTGGACGGCGTGCTGCATCCGCAAGACCGCGCGGCGGTGCGCGTGCAGGATTACGCAGCGGGCAGCGAAGGCCCGGCCGAAGCCCAGGCGCTGCTCGCGCAGGACGGCCGCGCGTGGCGCGCGCTCACGCCTGGCGAGCCCCCAAAGAGCTGAACTCACCGAACCAGCGCGAACAACATCGCACTGCATGCACGACCAACGGAGGATCGAGTGGCCAGGACAACAAGCGCGGCAAAAAACACCCAGGCAAACACAACGGCGAGGACGCGAGCCGGCACGAAGAATAGCAATAGCACCCGGAATCGCGCGCCCGCAGCGCGGCGCATCGAAAACATTCTCGCCATCGACATAGGCGGCACCGGGCTGAAGGCGGCGATCATCGACGCGAACGGCAAAATGCGCACCGACCGCGTGCGCGTTCCGACGCCGCATCCGTGCTCGCCTGCCTTGCTCGTCGACACGCTCGATGCGCTCGTCAAGCCGCTGGTCGAGCAGTATCCGCCCACCCATGTGTCGATCGGCTTTCCCGGTTTCGTGCGCGAGAACCACGTGCTCACGGCGCCGCATCTCGGCGTGGAAGGCTGGAGCAACGTGCCGCTCGCGCAGATGCTCGGCGAGCGCCTCGGCAACCCTTCGGTACGCCTGATCAACGATGCGGAAATGCAGGGCTTCGCCGCCATCGAGGGAAAGGGCCTCGAATTCGTCCTGACGCTCGGCACGGGCGCGGGCACGGCGATGTTCCGCGACGGCGAGTTGATGCCGCACCTCGAACTCGCCCACCATCCGGTCAGCAAGAAGCACGCGTACGACGAATATATCGGCGATGCCGCGCGCCGCAAGGTCGGCAACAAACGCTGGAACCGGCGGGTCGAGAAAGTCATCGGCATTCTCGAATCGCTCGTGCATTACGACAAGTTGTGGATTGGCGGCGGCAACGCGGCGCGGCTCACTTTCAATCTGCCGCCTGACGTGGCGACCGTGCCAAACGAGCGGGGTATCGAAGGCGGAGCGCGTCTGTGGCATCCGCTTTCGCTGCGCGAAACGCGGCAGCATCCGGAAGCAACGCAGCGCACGGGCGTTTTCAAATGACCGCCCCGGCGGTCATCGCTGGATTGGCACGGTTTTAGCGCGGCGCCGCGATACCGTGCACATCGACTTCCGAAGCCGTGACGACGCGGTTGCGCCCCATCGCCTTCGCCAGGTACAGCGCCGCGTCGGCGCGCGCCATCGCGCCTTCGAGCGTGTCCGCCAGCGCGATCCGCTCGACGCCGGCGCTGAACGTGCAACGCACGCCGTCGTCGGGCACGCGCTCCAGCGCAAGCCGCAGCGCGTTCGTCAACGCCGCTGCATCGCTCTTTCGTGTGTCCACGAAAAGAATGGCGAACTCCTCGCCGCCCAGACGCCCGAACAGATCGCATCCGCGCAACTGGCCCAGCACCACCGAGCCGATATGCGTCAGCGTCCGGTCGCCGACGGCGTGGCCAAAGCTGTCGTTGATCGACTTGAAATTGTCGATGTCGAGAATGGCGATGGAGAGCGCCTTGCCGGCCTCCCGCGCCTCGCCAAGCAGCACCCCCGCTTTCTCCATGAACGCGCGGCGCATGAGCGCGCCCGTGAGTTCGTCGATCGTCGCGAGCCGTTCCATTCTTCGGATCAATTGATCGTGCGCCAGCATGACCATGCCGATCGACATGCATGGCGACGAGACGATCGCGAGGCCGAGCAGCACGACGTTCCACGGCGACGGCTGCACGAACGCGACCGGCGGCACGAGGCCGAAGACCACCGCACCGGCACGCGCAAGGTGGCTCAATGCGCCGAGCCAGGCCGACACCGCGACGAATCGCGCGGCATAGCGCGCACCCGCATGCCGAGCGTGACGCAGCGCCAGCGTAGCCGCGGCGATCCGTCCGTAGGCCAGCACGACGGACAGGCAAACGACCCTCGCCTCGATGCTCGGCGAAACGCACGTGAAGTACACCATCGCGGCGAAGGCAGCGGCGAAGGCGGCTAACTCCGCGCGCCGCGTGGGCGGGATGCCGAAGAACTGGCGCGTGCCCTGCAGCAGCAGCGCCACCGCCACCATCGTGATGAACGAAATGGCGACGATCGCAAACGGACGCGGCCGGTCGCCGGCGAACAACACCGCCGTTGAAGCCACGGCCAGGAGCGCATAGGCCACGCACCAGCGCACTACGCCCGGCACCGCCGTGCGGCGCAGCGAACCCAGGATGGCCACGCTCATCGTGCAGGACACGATCAAGATCCCGAACAACGCGAGGGGGCTGAGCATGAGATCGGGCCTGGTGGAAAAAGACGATGAATCAGGATGTTCGAAACGACGCCCTGAAAACGAAAGTAAATTGAAAACATATTGAAGCCTTAAATTAAGGCATCAATCGCGCTGTAGCGGCGAAGACGTATCGTATCGCAGGTCCGCGTCGGGAAAATACCATGACACTGTGGCGGTGCCCGATCAAGACGCGGAACCCCATCCGCTGCTTGACAGAATCCACTCGCCCAACAGGGCGCGGCCACATTTATCAAGGATGACTAATCACTTCGGGTGCATGAAGGCGTGCGCCACGCACCTGACCATTGAAGGCGGCTTGAATCGATCGGGCTTGTGAGGAAAGAAACTACTGGGGGTCCAGGCTCGGATCGAACGCCCTTTCACCTCTGGCGTTCTGCTCGGCGATGGCGTGCGAGAGCAAGTTTCGCGCTTCGCTGTTCGACGCGTCGATGGTCAGCGCATGGCCCGCGTTGTGCCACGCGCAAACCCAATCCGCCTGGCGCGCGCACAGGCGTGCGTAGCCAAGCAACGCGTCGCGCTCCTGCTCGCGGGAGACCAGCTCGGCGTGGAGTTGCCGCGCCTCCCCGTTGCCGGGTTGTTCGGCCAGCGCGGTCATGATGGACCTGTGGGCTGGACCGAGATCGTTCTTGTCGAGACTGACTCGCGCAATGGCTAGATTGCGCGCGACGTCGGTGTGCGCGCTCACCTCGCGCTTCATGACGGCGGCGCGTTCGTCACGAAGACTCTTGAACGATGCTGCGTTGCGCTGGGCGGCTTCCGTGTGCGGCGCCGTGGTGCGCGAGGGCGGCGCCACGGCCTCGGTCATAGAAGGCGGCGCGCTCGCAGTCTCGGGCGGCGGCATGGGCACGGCCACGGGAGTCGGAATGGGCCCGGGCGGCGCGGAGTCGTGAGCGGCTGCGTTTGCCACTGCGTTTGCGGGCCCATTCACCGCTAACATCGCAGACCCTTTTTGTGTTCCGATCACGGCCCCTTGGGCGACCTGGGTTTCCGCGGCCATTTCCTGCGCATTGTGATGCGAGTGCACATAAGCGGCGACGACAAACACGCACGCGGCCACACAGCCGAACGCATAGAGATACAGACGTCCGTGACGCGCCGCGTGGTCATCGTAGGGACGAGCGGCTCTCATCGCCTCGCGAGACGATGCGCCCAGCAGGCTCGCGCCGCAATGGGGGCAGAAGTTCAGTGGTCCTTCGAGCCTGGCCCCACAACTGGAACACTGCCGCGGGCCAGAACTGCCTTGTGCTGGTTCATTGAGCATGGGAGATGCTACGGCTTCGATGGATCTGATGGGCTGCCGCTGCCTCAAGGCGCGTTGCAGCGGATGACGACGTCGTAAAAATCGGTGTCGGACACCGTGAATCGTTGAGTAGTGGTCGAAATATTCATCTTGAATATGGACTACTTCGCCGCGAAGATCAATCGGCGGGTCGACCAGCGTGACGGATCTGTAACGTCCCTGTTTCGCGGCAAATCTGCACTGTTCGTGAGCGCGGTCCCGCCCCAAAACGCCAGCAAATCGCGGGCTTCATCGGCCTGAATCATTACGTTGCTCACACAACGTTCGGATTCCTGCTTATTTACCATGGATGAAAATCAGCGGCCGGCAAGATGACAATGACTCACGGCAAGGCGCGCGATTTGATGAATCATCGCACGCGCTGCGAAGGCTCAGACGATGGGATTGTGCGCCGCAATAATTGAAATTTGCCGAAAATACGGGCTCGCGACGAACATCGATTTGATCGGCGATCGGATCTGGAGAAAAAATCAGGGCCTGTACCGATCCCGGGATGCGTTCAGCATGCAGCCCGCTGCCGTCCGTTCACCCATGCCGCTCCGCCGGAAGTCTGCAGGTCTGCTCACGATTCGAATGTTCGAGCATGGACGAAATTCGGATGGGCGTTTGTAAGGGAATCTACCGAGTGTTCGTGCAACGGTCGCCGTGCGACTCTATGTCTCAGTGCCATTCCCTATGGAGCCAGGCATGCAAGCTGAGACGCTCAAGAATGCAAGGGCCGCCGCTTTTCTGAATCGGTCGGCGCTGTGTCTGCTGTTGTTGCCAGCTGCGTGCCTTGTCTGGGCACTCCAGGCGTACTCGCCACAGGATGCATGCTGGCTTTGCTTCTCGCTGGCCACCTTCGCCTGGCCTTTCGCTGGCGTCCTGTATTTGGTCTCAGCAGGATTCCACGTCGACACCCCCGCTCAGCGTCTCGAGAAGGACGCCGGATTTCGCGAGGCGCATGGGCACTAAGCCTGTGTGCGGTGCAGCCGGGTAGTCCGCTGTAGTTGCTCGAGCGAAAACCCTCTGGAAACAGGCGGTTTTCGAGCGGCGGCCGTTTAGCCGCCATTCGTCCACCGGACCATGAACTGTGGCCCGTTGGGAGTCTGGGCAAACATGGCGGACATTCTTGCCGCGCCAGCGACGTTCGACGTTTCGCCGAGCCAATACCGCTTCGTCAACGGCAGCGGTGAAAGCCACACGCCCGTGACGGCCACAGCCGTCATTGCGGCGCTGTGGCAGCCGCAATGACGAGCGCTATTCGACTTCGCTCTGCTCGAGCATTGCCGTGCTCGACGTGGGAGTGCCCCACGTCGCCACTCAGAACCGGTGGGTCATGCCTATCCCCGCCAGAATCTGTTTGGTGCCCGGCGCGCTAACGGTTATGCCCGGCCAGCTAACCGTCGAGCTACCGTTGTTCTTGATATAGCCGGCGCGCGCATAGAGGCTGGTTCGCTTCGACAGCGAGTGATCGACGCCAACCTCGACGCCCGGTGCGTTGTCGTGCACGCCGCGCACGTCACGCTCGGTGAAGGCGATTTCGATCACATCGGCCGAGCTGGCCTGGATCGTGGCGCCCAGTTCGGCTGTGCTGCTGGAATGAAAGGTCCCGAGCAGCGCAGCCAGCGATCTGGCGGGTGGATTGTCCGCGCGCTGGTAGGCATAGTTGAACTGCAGGTTCACGATACCTATCCGGTAGGCGATGGCCCCGATGAAATGCTCCGTTCCCAGCAGACTCAGCGGGCCGGGCAATCCCGCAATGGTTTGCTCTCCAGAATGTTGATTGACGTACGACACGCCTGCGTACAGTCCGTAGCCCGTATAGCTCGCCCCCACGTTCAACATGTTGCCTCCCGTCGACGGCGTGGGTTGCGTTACCGTGGCCGCAAACGCGTACATGCCGTACAGTTGCAGGCCATTCAAATTGGGCGATTGATACAGGATGGAATTGCTTGCGCGCCCATTTCCCGACTGCGTCGACAAGGTATTGCGGTCGACCGCCAGAACGTTGGCCGACATCGGCGACAGCACTTCGTTCAGGCGAAACGGATCGGTCGGGTACAGGACTCTGAAGCTGGGCACATATTGGCGGCCAAACGTGAGCGAGCCGATTTTCTCGCTGGTCAGCCCAACCCACGCCTGACGATAGAAGAGCGACGTCGTATCGGCGAACAGCGTGCCAGTGTTGATGTTGTAGCCTCCTTCGAGATCGAATTGGGCCGCGAGTCCGCCGCCGAGATCTTCCGTTCCCTTCATGCCGAACAATGAGCCGCTCGACCCGCCGCTTCGCTGCGAAAAGGCGTGCGCGCCCCCGTTATCGAGGTATTGCATGAACGTATCGGCCACGCCGTACAACATGACGCTCGAATCCGCCGCGGCGGCATTGCCGGCGGCAAGAACGAGTGAGCTCCCGAGAACGCCCGTAACGAACAAACGCATGCATGTCTCCTATGTCTCTATGCCGCTTTTAGCGGACGCTCAGACGCGACCCCTGACGGGAATGAGTGCGCCCGTAATGGGCGATGCGGCCTCCGACTGCAGAAAGACGATCACGCGCGCGAGTGCCGCGGCGTCTACCCAGCGAGCAGCATCTTCGTCCGGCATGGCGGCGCGGTTGGCGGGTGTGTCGATGATGCTGGGAAGCACGGCGTTGACGGTGATGCCACGATCCTTGAACTCCTCGGCCATTGCTTCGGTCAGCCGTGCGACGCCCGCTTTCGACGCCGCATAGGCGCCCATCCCGGTGCGCGCCTGGTTGGCCGCGAGCGCACCCACGTTGACGATGCGCCCGGCGCCGCATTGCAGCAGGTATGGCAGCGCAGCCTGCGAGGCGGACAGTGCGCTGCGCACGTTGAGCGCATACATGCGGTCCCAGGTTTCGACATCGCCACTTTCGACCGTTTCCCAGACGAAGCCACCCGCAATGTTGACGAGGCCGTCGAGTCCGTTCAGCCGCTCGGCCACGGCTGTCAAACACGCTCTCGCCGCCGCGGCATTGGTCAGATCGACGCCGCCCCAGCTCGCTACGCCCTCCTTCAAACCGGAAGGCTCCGACGCTTGATCGACGAGCGCCACCTCCGCACCCGCCGCCTCCAGCACATGCCCAACTGCGATGCCGAGCGCACCGAAACCTCCCGTCACGACGATGCGCTTTCCTTCCAGTACCTTGCTCATGCAAACTCCAACTCTCTTTAGCCAAGTAGTGATTCCTGCGTCGATGCTTGCGCGCGACTCAGCGGGCGGAATCCGCAGCCCCGTCAAGCGACATCTCGACCGCTGATTCGTCGCTATAGATCTGGCCGCCGAATTTCAGCGCGCTGTATTCGCGGCTGGACTGACACAGCGGATAGAACATCTGGTGGTTCCAGCGCTCCGCCCCGAACAACTGATCGTCGCGCAAGCCAACTTCCTCGGGGTACTGCCGCGTAATATGAGCAGTGCCAAACAGTACGTCCCAGAAAAACAGCAGATTGCCGAAGTTGCCTTTGTAGTGGCCAATGCCATCCACATTGGTAATCGCGTGATGCGCGCGATGCGTGGCTGGTGTGGAGAGCGTGCGCTCCACGATCCACATGAGGGGGTGCAACGCACGGATCCGGTAAAGCGGCGCATCCCACGCCCAGGCGCAATGGGCGCCCAGAATGACCACCAGCTTGACTACGACATAGGCCGCGTAGACAGTTCCAAAGCCCAGGTACAGCGTCACCGCGCCAACCCATAGGCCCGGCATCATCAGGTAGTAGAAAAAGTTGTTCCGGTACGTGACGCGGATGCTCATATAAGACGCGGAATGGTGGGCACGATGAAGCGGCCAAAGCAACGCGGAATGCGAGATCCGGTGCCACCAGTACTGCATCATGTCGTCGCCCACCAGGAGGATGCCGGTCATCGCCCACCAGGGCAGCGTGGACCAGGCATTGCGAAGGTGAGGCGCGAAGCGCTGGCAGAGCGCATCGGTCACCAGCACGATGAGCGGCTGCGTGAACACCAGCAAGCTGAGGGACATCAGCAGCTCGAGCTTGGTGTCGTTGCTGGTGGCATGGACGGTGTCGCGATAGCGTTTGCTGATGATTTCCGCCATGGCGAATCCTGCTATGGCAATGGCAATCAGCAACCAGGTCAATTTCTGATGCATACGATATGGGCCAGGTTGGAAATGGATCGGTGGTGAAGTGCGGGCGCGCGCAACGGCTTGCGTGTGTGGCCCGGTCGCTGCATGATGCTGGAGTCAATCCGATAAGACTGTTCAAATCTTGTCGATTCAGGGCTAATACCGATACCTGTTCACCATGCAAGTCTTTTTCGACAATCCGTGGTTTGCAAGTTTGCCCAGAGAGGTGGCCGACGCGCTGCTGGCCTGTGCCCGGCCTCTGCGCCTCGCGCAGGGTGAAGTGCTGTTCCGGCAAGGCGATCCGTTCAAGGAGTCGCGCGACGGTTTTTTTGGCGTCGCCAAAGGGGCGATCAAGTTCTTCGTGATTCACCCCGATGGCAACGAGGCGATTCTGACCATCATCGAACCCGGCAACTGGTTCGGTGAGGTGATGCTGCTGGCGCGGCATCCCCGGACCACGACAACCGTGGCGATGGAAGATACCGAGCTGGCGGTGGTCAGCGCGGAGGACTTTGAAGCGATGATGCAGAACGTTGCGTTCGCACAGGCTATCGCCGTGATGGAGGCAAAACGGCTGTTGGGCGTGTTCGGGCTGCTCGCCGACATCGCACTGCGAAGCACGCGCACGCGGGTGGCACGCCGTCTGCTCATGCTTGCCCGTGGCGACCTCACTCAGTCGAGGAGCGAGCATCCGGTCATCGGCACGTCGCAGGACAACATCGCCATGATGCTGGGCGTCAGCCGCACAACCCTCAACAAGGAGCTGCAGGGGTTGGCAAAAATGGGCGTCATCGAACTGCGCTACGGCAAGATCGAAGTGAAGGACATGGGCTTGCTGGTCGAAACGTCCAATGGCGTCTGAGCGCGTGGCAGGTCATTCGTTGACACGCCGGCCAATTGATTGACGCGCTGCCGCCCGCCCGGCGGCCCCATGCCACCAGACCACTGCGGCCGCGATCGATAGCGAGCCCGCCACCATGGCGCTCAAGTGCATGCCCCGTGCAATCGCGTGGCTCGCGCCAACCAGCGTTCCGCACCATGCCACCCCAAGCGCCGCGCCAACCTGGCGTGCCGCGTTCAGCACGCCAGCCGCAATGCCTGAACGGCGATCCTCCACCGCCGTCATGAGCGTGGCCGTGGTCGCCGGCGTGATCAAGCTCGCGGCCAGGCCGATCGCCGGCAATGGCAGCGCGAGCAGCGCATACGGGGCCGCTGCGCCAACGCCCGCAAGACCGAAAAATCCCGCGGCGGACAGCAGGCAGGCACCGGTCACGAGGTGCTTCGCCCCGAGCCAGCCGAGAGCGCGCTTCGAGATCAAGCTCCCCACCGGAACCGGCAACGTCAGCGGCAGGAACGCCAAGCCCGCCTGCATCGGCGTATAGCCCTGTTGCCGCTGCAACAGCAGGCTGAGTTCGAATAGCAGTCCGTAGAACGTGAACGCGGAAACCATCGACACGAAGACGCCACCCGCGAAGAGCGGCTGGCGAAACAGCTTCATCGGCAGCATCGGTTGCGCCCGCATCGTTTCTATGGTGACGAAGATCACGCCAGCCGCGAGCGCGCCGGCGGCAAGCGCCGGCTGCCAGCCGTATGCGGGTACGTCGATGACCAGCATGTTGAGCAGCCCGAGCGCCACAATGCCCGCAGCCTGGCCCGCGAAATCGAACTTGCGCGCAGCGGCCTCGGCCCATCTGAAGGGGGCAGCGTGCCTCACGCGCAAGGCCAGGACCATGCCCGCCATGCAGATCGGCACGTTCACCAGAAAAATGCTGCGCCAGCCGGCGAGACCGACAAGAACGCCGCCGAGCAGCGGTCCCGACGCCATGGCAATGCCGCCCAGCCCCGCCCACAAGCCGAATACCGCTGCGCGTTCGCGCGAATCCGCCCACGTATGGCTGATGAGCGTCATGGAAGCGGGCACCAGCAGCGCAGCGCCCCCACCCTGCAAGCTGCGCGCCGCGATGAGCATCGGCAGGCCCGGTGCACATGCGCACAGCGCCGACGCCACCGTGAAGCAAGCAAGGCCGGCGATATAGACATTGCGCGCGCCGAGCCGGTCGCCAAGCGTGCCGCCCGTCAACAGGAGGCTCGCGAAAGTCAGTGTGTAGGCGTTCAAGACCCACTGCAAGCCGGACACACTGCCTGCCAGATCCAGCCCGATGCGCCCGAGCGCGAGATTGACGATCGACGTGTCGAGAATGACGATCACGTAGCTCAGGCTCGTTGCCAGCAGCACGCGGCGTTGCTGCGCAGTCTCGACAACGCGGTTGTCACTACGGTCACTGCGGTTGTCGATGCCGCTGTTCATCCGGCTGTTCATCCGGCTCTTCATGCGCTTGTCCACGCGCGGGCTCCCTTTGCGATGGTCGGTCGACCTGGCTGTCCGTCACCAGTATCGAAGATCGCCGTGGACCGATGCTTCGATGCCTGTCGAAGCATGCGCGCGCCGATTGGCGATATGCTGGCGTCGAATCCCGGGGGCTACGATGAGCAATTCACCCAATCTGTCTTCCACCGCGTTTCTGATTGCCGACGCCGCGCGCGCCGCCATGCTGATGGCGCTGGCCGACGGCCGCGCCCGGCCGGCCGGCGAGCTGGCGTTTGCCGCGGGCGTGACCGCGCAGACGGCCAGCAGCCACCTCGCAAAGCTGCTGGACGGCGGCCTGCTCGCGGTCGAAAAGGAAGGGCGTCACCGCTATTACCGGCTCGCTGACCCGCGCGTCGCGGAGGTGCTCGAAGGGCTGGCGGCCATCAGCACCGGCCGCAGCGTCCGCCGCAAGCCATTGGGCGGCGAAGCGCAAAAGCTGCGCTTCGCGCGCTGTTGCTACGATCACCTCGCCGGGCAAATTGGCGTGGCCGTGACGCAATGCCTGATGGAGCGCGGCTATCTCGCGCCGGGCAACGAACGCAGGCTCGATGTGACCTCAGCCGGCGCGGCCTGGTTCGGCAGTCTCGGGCTCGATGTGGCGACCCTCAAGCCGGGTCGCCACGGCATCGCGCGGCAATGCCTCGACTGGACGGAGCGCCAGCATCACCTCGCCGGCCCGCTCGGCGTGCGGTTCATGACCCTATTGTGTGCCCGGGGCTGGTTGCGGCGCACGCAATCCTCACGGGCCGTTCAGGTCACGCCGGACGGCTGGGCCGCTTTGAAGAGCGAGTTGGGATTGACGCCCGCAGCGCTCGAGCGTCTCGCGCAAGGAGAAAGCGGCACGCCGGCGCGCACGTAATCGCGCCGGCCGCGTCGAGCGCTATCCGGCCGAGCCTGCGCCGTGCATGTCGTCGGCATCGTCGTCAGCGTCGGCATCGTCGTCAGCGTCGCCGAGCGTGTCGGGATCGATTTCCAGCACGCGGCAGACGTCGCGCACGAATTCGCTCATGGCGGCAAGGCATTCGGGGCTGTGCGGCGGGAAATCCTCGGGATTCTTCTTGCCCTGCGCCCGCCTGATCGCGCGAATGCTGGCCTCCAGTGCCCGCGCTTCGGCCCAGATCGATTGGTTCTCGGGAGGTTTCGGATGTTCGCACGCCATGCCCTGATTGACGGCAACGGGGACGCAAACTTTAGAGGCGTGCAAGGTTCGGACGACGGTGCGGTGCAGCAAAGTGTTTTGGCGCAGCGCGGCTGCCGGGCCGGGCCGGCGCAGCGCGATCGTCGCGATCGCGCCAGCACCAGCTGTGAGCATCTCCTGTGCGCTTACTCCAGCGCGCCCAGTCCCCCATTCTTCCCCGAATGCGCCATGGTGCGCCGCGCCGCGCCGCCCATCGCGACGTAATACGTCACGCCCGCAGCGACGAAACCGATCGGCCAGGCAAACGCGGCAATCGCAGAGAGCGCGGGAACCAGCGCAATCACGACCGCTGCACCCGCCGTTGGCACGAACACGGCCAATGCCCGCGGATTGAAGCCGTTGCGATAGAAGTATTCGCCGCCCTCGTCCGAGCGATACAGGTCGTTGAGGTTGACCACGCCGCGCCGGATCAGGAAATAGTCGGCGGCCATGATCCCGAAGAGCGGCCCGAGAAACGCGCCAAGGCCGCCGAGGAAGTAGTTCACGACCACAGGATTCGAGTACAGGTTCCAGGGCATGACGACCAGCGCCAGCACCGCGCTGATGACGCCGCCGCGACGGAACGTGATGCGCTTGGGCCAGACGTTGGCGAGATCGTAGGCGGGCGACACGAAGTTGAGGACGACGTTCACGCCGATGGTCGCGACGATGAACATCAGCGCGCCCACGACCAGCACGAACGTGTTCGGCACTTTCGCGAGAATCAGCGCGGGGTCGGTGATGGCCTTGCCGAACACCACCACGGTGCCTACCGTCATCGTGATGCTGATGGCCGCGAAGGCCGCGAAATTGATTGGGATTCCCCAGAAATTGCCGACGATCACCGACCGTTCCGATTTCGCGAACCGGGTGAAGTCGCAATAGTTGAGCAGCATGGTCGCATAGGTGGAGACCAGCAAGAACGCACCGGTCAGGATGCCCTGCACCACCCCGCTACCCGACAATGGCTTGACGGACAGGTTCATCGGCAGGTGCCAGTCGGCCATCGCGAAGAGCCACACGGCCATCAGCAGCATCACGACCCACACGATCGGTCCCGCCCAGTCCTGGAAGCGGCGGACCGCTTCCATGCCGCGCGTGATCACGAGCAGTTGCATGACCCAGAGAAACACGAAGCAGGCCCAGCCCAGGTACGACAGGCCTAGCAGGCTCTGGTCCTCCCAGTGCTGCAAGGCGGGATTGATGCGCAGCAGCAGCACGACCACCGCGGTCGACGCGAGGTAGGTCTGAATGCCGTACCAGCAGATGGCGATGACCGCGCGGATCAAGGCCGGCACGTTGGCCCCCCAGATGCCGAAGCTGATTCTCGCCATGACGGGAAACGGGACGCCGGTCTGCTGCCCCATGCGTCCGGCCCAGTTCATGCCGAAGAACAGAATCGCGGTCCCGATCAGAATGGACGCGAGCACCTGCCACCCCGTCATCCCGAGCACGAACAGGCCCGCCACGAACGTATAGGTGCCGATGTTGTGTATCGCCGACATCCAGACGGCGAAGAAGCTATAGGACGTCCACTTTCGCTCGGTGGTGGGCGCCAGGTCGTCGTTGTACAGCCGGCCTGTCGGGTCCAGCCTTGCCAGTTGCCTGTCCTGTCTATCCACGATCATCTCTCCTCGCATAAACCGGCCGCTCAAATTAATTAGTTAAGCGAAACTTCCACGATTCAGCCGGCACTCCATGAATGGAACCCACACAACTTTCGATCAGCGCGACTGGCTCAGCCGCGCGCACCGTGAGGCGCAAGCGAGGGCTTCCCACAGCGCAGGAAACGCCCTCGCCCACGGCGCGGATGGAACTCGCCGTCCCAGACCACCGTTCCGCCGATCAGCGTGATGGCGGGCCAGGCCCGCAGCGTCTGGCCTTCGTAGGGGGTGTAATCGACCGCATGATGCAGGTCCGCATTGCGCAGCACGAATTCGCGCTCGCCCCAGATGACCAGATCGGCGTCACTGCCGATCGCGATGGTGCCTTTGCGCGGGTGCAAGCCATAGGCCTTGGCCGGATTGGTGGCCGTGAGCTCGACGAAGCGGTTCAGCGTCATGCGCCCCGCCAGCACGCCTTCGGAATAGAGCAAGGGCATGCGCGTCTCCACGCCGGGAATGCCGTTCGGAATATGGCGAAACGAGACTTCCTCGCCGGCGGGCTTCTTGCCTTCGGGTGCGTCGTAGCGGAACGGCGCGTGGTCGGAGCTGAAGAGCGTGAAGAGGCCGTCGTTCAGGCCGTCCCAGATCACTTGCTGGTTGGCCTTGTCGCGCGGCGGCGGGCTGCAGACGCACTTCGCGCCCTGGTAGTTGTCGTCGAGGCCGAGATCGGCGGCGGTCAGAAAGAGGTATTGCGGGCAGGTTTCGGCATACACCTTGAGGCCGCGTGAGCGCGCCCAGCGGATCTGCTCGACGGCCTCGCGTCCCGAGACGTGCACGATCAGAACCGGAACGTCGACCAGCTCGGCCAGCGTAATGGCCCGGTGCGTGGCCTCGCGCTCCACCAGCAGCGGCCGCGCGTGCGCATGAAAGCGCGGCGCCGTGCGGCCCGCGGCTTCGAGGCGCTTGGTCAGCCATTCGATACAGTCGGCGTTCTCGGCATGCACCATGGCCATCGCGCCGTATTCGCGCGCGACCGAGAGCACATCGAGGATCTGGCCGTCGTCGAGCTTCAGGTCCTCATAGGTCATGTAGATCTTGAAGGACGTGTAGCCCTCGGCGATCAGCGCGGGCAACTCCTCCTCGAGCACCTTCGGCGTGGGGTCGCTCACGATCAGATGGAATGCATAGTCGACATGGGCCTTGCCCTCGGCACGGCCGTGATAGTCGTCCACGGCCGCGCGCAGCGACTGCCCTTTTTCCTGCGCGGCGAACGGAATCACGGTGGTGGTCCCGCCGCAGGCCGCTGCGCGCGTGCCCGAGTCGAAGTCGTCGGCCATGCGCAGCGGCGGCGCCATCGGCTGATCGAAATGGCAGTGCGCATCCACGCCGCCCGGCGTCACGACGCGCCCGGCCGCATCGATCTCGCGCGAGCCTGCCGCCAAGTTCATGCCCAGTTGGACGATGCGCCCCCCGGCTATGCCGATGTCGGCAACAAAGGTGTCGCTGGCCGTGGCCACGCGTGCATTGCGGATCACCAGTTCGAGCGCCGAAGCTGCCACCTGAAGTCTCCCGGCTTGAAAATTAGTCTTATGAATCAATGGCAAGCATGCGGGCTTGCATGTCGACATCATAGTCAACAATGTTGTTTACAACACTAGTGTTTACATGAATGTCGACAATGCGGGAGGCCGCCGGTATCCTGACCGGGTGCGATGCGCAGCGTCGCCGGGCGCACTCCCCCCGCGCCGACTGATTCACCGCAAACGAGAGGCCATCACCGTGCCCGCTATCGACGAGCTCGCTACGCCCCCTGCCGACAAGCCCGCCGCGCGCAAGCGCAAGCCCGCTGCGCCATCGCGCGCGCCACGGGAGCTGAGCCAGGAAGAGATCTACGAGCGCATCTACACGGCGATCCTCGAACACCGGCTGCACCCGGGCACCAAGCTCGCGGAAGAGCGTCTTGCCGAGATCTTCAATGCGAGCCGCGGGCGCATCCGCGAAGTGCTGGCGAGACTCGCGCATGAGCAAGTCGTCGAGCTGGTTCCGCAGAAAGGCGCTTACGTGGCCCGGCCGTCCATCGAGCAGGCGCTCGACGTCTTCGAAGCGCGCCGCTTGATCGAGCCTGCGGTGATGCGCAGGCTCGTGGAGACCTTGAGTGCCGAAAAGCTCGAACGCCTGCGCGAGCACGAAGCGCTCGAGGCCGAGGCCCGCCAGCGCGAAGACAAGCGCGCCGTGATCCGGCTCTCGGGCGAGTTCCATTCGCTCGCGGCGGACCTCGCGGGGAATTCGGCGCTGGCGCGCACCATGCGGGAGCTTTCGGTGCTGACGTGTCTCATGATCTTTCTCTATGACGCGCCTACGGCAACCTGTTGCCGCGCGGATGAGCACTCGCAGATCGTCGAGGCCATCGCCAAACGCGATGCGGGACGCGCCGAGCGTCTGATGCTCGAGCACCTGGATCATATTCAAAGCAGCATGAAGCTCGAGTCGGAAACCGGTCAGGTCGATCTCGAAGAGATTTTCAGAACTTGATGGGCGCGCGCTGCGCTCGGCCTCGCCGACGTAGAAGCGCTGCGCCGCGCCGCTGCCGAAGGCGTCAGAGAACTACTGGAGTAAGCATGCGTTTGCGCGGCGCCGAATGGAGATCGGCGCGATTTCTTTGGCGTTTTTCTGGCGTTAATCAGGGGTCTGCCTGCCCGCACTCATGCGAGCCGGCAGACACCCTCCTCGCCCACCTTGACCCGACCATCGGCCACGAGTTCGGCCAGATGCTGCGAAATGGTCCGCGTCTCCGCCGAGACCACCCACGGGTTTTCATAGCCGGGCGGATACAGCAGCCGTTGCTCGACCAATTGCTCCAGCGTCTTGGGCGACTCCTTCAGCCATGCCAGCAGGCGCTGCTCGCGTTCGTCGATCCTGGCGGCAAACGCGGCGAGGTCGCGCAAGAAATGCTCACGGTCGGTGTACACGCCCCGGTGGTGCGAGGTGACCCAAACCTTGGCCGGAATATCCGGCAACCGCGCGAGGCTGTGGCGGAAATCGCGCAAGCTCGAACAGGTGTCGCCATAGTAAGGCCCAAAGCCGGTCAGATCGATATCGCCCGTAAAGGCCACGCCCTCTGGCTCGACCAGCAGGACACAGTGGCCGGCGGTGTGGCCCGGCAGGTGGAATGCGCGAATGCGCGACTGGCCGAGCTCCCAGCACGCACCGTTCACGTAGCCTTGCGCGTCCGGCCGCGGCGCATAGAAGAAGTCGCGCTCGAGCATGGCCCGCAACGCGCCAGGGTCCTTCGCACCCGTGCCGTAGGCCGCGAACATGCCCTCCCAGCTACGGATGGCCGGCAAATCGGCTTCATGCACATGGACGGCAGCGCGGGGAATGCGGTGCAGGCCGGCCATATGATCTTCGTGCACGTGCCCCATGACCACTAGCTCGGTCGCATCGAACTCGGCGCCGATGTGGTTCGAGACCAGCGGCGTATCGAAGGCCGCACGCGTGTCCGAGCCACGAATGAGCACCTGGTTGCCGTCGGGATATTTGCCGTTCTTCGCGCCGAACAGGACCGAAACGCGCCCGAAGTCGGCGCGCGCGATGGATACGTGAGAAGCGGAGTTACCGGCAACGTGACTCATGTCGATCCATCCCTGTGCAAATGGTGATTGCCACAGCAGCGACCGGAAAAAGCCGAACGCCGGTCACGCCTTCTTGACGAACTCCGATTTCAGGCTCATCGCACCAAAACCATCGACTTTGCAGTCGATGTCGTGATCGCTATCCACGAGGCGAATGTTTTTCACCTTGGTGCCCATCTTGATCACGCCGCCGGAACCCTTCAGCTTGAGATCCTTGATGACGGTGACGGTATCGCCGTCCTGCAAAATATTGCCCGCCGAATCGCGATACACCATTGCGGCAGGCTCGGCCGCCGCTGCCTCGGCGCCCACGGCCCATTCGTGGCCGCATTCCGGGCAAATATAGACGGCACCGTCTTCATACACGAATTCGGAGTGACATTGCGGGCACGGCGGTAATGCGTTCATAGTCAATTCTCACGCCCGTTGAAGGCGGTTGTTACGGTGTTGGTCGACGGATGGTCCGTATGCCGCGTATGCATCGCGGCCGCGGCATCCGGCGGTTCGGGTTCAGAAGGCCGCGGCGCGGACTTGACAGGACTTACCGGCGCGTGCGCGTACCGACAGTGCTCTTCGTCTTGTAGGTCACGCCATGCTGCGAGAGGTATTCGCGGATCAATTGCCGGACGACCTGTGAAGGCGTCAGATCCTGTGCCGCGCACAGCTCTTCAAATGCCGCCTTCTTTGCGGGGTCGATCAGAATCGTCAGTCGGGCGCTTTTGGTTTCCATTACGCAGGTCATTCGGGTCTGGACAGGTTAATCAAATTATACAAGCGCGCCCGCGAGGAACTCGCCTAACAACGCGTCCCAGCCAGCTTCCCGCGCATGAATCGTGACCGTCTCGACGCATGTCATGTGCGGGTCAAAACGCTTGACGCGTAGCGCCTGAGGCGGCAGCGCATGGTCGAAGAACCGGCTGGCCATGTCCAGCAGGAGGCAAGGCTTGCCCCTGTAGCGCGCGGCGAGGGCAGAAAGTGGATCCTGGACGTGGCGGGCGGATTGCGCTGGATAGACAAAGACAAGGTTCACGCCCGCGGCATCGAGCTGGTCGCCCAGCGTCGCAAAGCGGTCAAGCAACTGGAACCCGCGCCCGCCTGCCGGCCCAACGCCCACGGCAACGAGCCCGCGCTCGCCGCACGCATCGCGCAAGCGTATCCACTTGCTTTCATGCGTCAGCAATGGAACATCCACGTCTATCATGCCCCCCTCCCCGGCTTTGCCCGTCACCCAGCACGACGAGCTACCGGCCCGGTCAAGGTGTAATTATATGTTAATCATCTTAGAATTCTGTGTAAACGCGACGGAAATGACGCAGGGGCCGTGCACTAGCACGCGCCCTTGCGGCGCGCGCACGATCATCGGTCAGCGAAGCGGGAGGGAGGCGATGGAAGGAAGGAGCGATCAGAGTAGCGATCGCTTTGCAGTTGCGGGGGCGGCGAATTGAAGAAGCGCACGATGCGCAGCGGGTTGCCCCTTACACCACCCGCTGATTCAGCCGGCCACGCGTAATGGCCTTGATCTGATTGAGCGCGTAGTCGAGCTCGAACGCCGTCTCGCGCGAGACGCGGCTCTCCAGCTCGAAGAAAATGCCGGCCTTGGTGTAATGGCGAACGCAGATGATGAACGGGAAGCCGTGTCGCTCGCGGTACTGGCGGTTCATCTGCTGCAACTGCGTCTCCTCCTGCTGGGAGAGCGCGTGCAAGCCGGCGCTGCTCTGCTCGTCGACGGATGCCGACGTCATCGCGCCGCGCCGCACGCCTTCGGCAGACAACTCCGGGTGGCGGTCGAAAAATGCCTTCCTCGCCGCAACGTCGCGCGCACGGATGCTATTCATCATCGCTTCATGGAGGGCGTCCACGGACTGGAACGGACGGGCGCCCCAAGCCGCCTCCGCCACATCGGGCGAGTGCTCGAAGATATCGCCCAGCGTTTGCACGAACTGGTCCTTTTCCATCGCGTTGATCGCAGCGAGATTGGGGGTGTCGAGATTGTTCTGGGCCATCGTCGTTAAAGTCCTCGAAACGGAAAATGAAGCTTCGAGTATAGAAACCGACATGGCCCATGCAGTAGCGGGCAAGCTCTATGGGCCGTATAGCAACCGGCGAATTCACGCCATAGGCCTCGCTCCCAGGCGCCACGCTACGCTGCGCCCGCAACGGCTCTCAACACCGTGACGCTCTCGCCAATCAGGCCGCGCAACCAGATGTGCGCTTTCGCGCGATGCCTGTTCGGATGCCATAGCGCATAGAAGCGCATCAGCGGAAAGTCGAACGGCGCCGGCTTGATGATGAGCGGCAAGCGGCGCGCATAGTACGCCGCGAAGTGCCGCGCCGTGGTCAGGATGAGATCCGATTCGCTCACCAGATAGGGCGCAAGGCTGAAATACGGGCACGAGACCTGCCTTCCGCGCGAGAGCCGCAGCGTGGCGAGCGAGCTGTCGACAACGCCGCGTTGCGAGTTCGAGTACGGCAGCGGCACCAGATGCGAAGCGTCGATATAGCTTTCGGCGGTCAGCTTGCCGGGCCGCGTGAGCGGATGATCCTTTGCCATCAGGCAAACCACTTCATCTTCGAGCAATACGCTCATATGCAGGTGCTCGGGAGAGACCGGCCAGTTGCCGATAACGATGTCGACCTGGCCTTCCGCCAGCGCCTTTTCGTAATCGTAGTCCGCCCCCATGGGCAGCGTCACGAGCCTCGAATACGGCGCGTGGCGCCGGAACCGGCTCACCAGATCGGCAAGAAACGGCGGCGCCAGATAGTCCGGCATCGCGATCGTGAAGGTGCGCTCGGAGCGCGCGGGATCGAAGGCCTCGTCGGCGCTGAGCATCTTCTCCAATGCATTGAGCGCAACCTGCGCGTCCTGAACCAGTTGCAGCGCCCGCTCGGTCGGCACCATCTCGTTCTTTTCCCGTGTGAGCAACGGGTCGCCGAACAGCTTTCTCAAGCGCTTGAGCGCCGTGCTGAGCGCAGGCTGCGACTGGTTCATTCGAATGGCGGTGCGCGACACGCTTCTTTCCTCGACGAGGGTGCACAAGACACGCAGCAGATACGTGTCCAGCGGATCGTCATTGCGCATGGTGACTTCCTGTTGATTATCCGATTCCACTTTGCCAACGATCGCCGCCCGCCGTCAACGGTTCCCGATGCGCAATGAATCGCGCACGACGGCATTCATTGGGCGCTTTCGGAATTCGAGGTTGGATGACCACCGCCCGCGTTGCCCATCCTCGCTGGATAGCCCCGCGAACCGCGTCGCGCCGGCCACCTTTCAGTTTGATATAGAGCCTATAACACCTCCGCGCTACCCGCCCCCATACCCCTGCGATATGGTCACAGCTCACTACAAATACACGGCCCCGCGAATCGCCGGTGCAGAAGTCGATTCAGGCTGACCGCCACGTGAGTGAGGCGGTTGCATCTGCGGCTTTGAAAGGTCGATCTCTTTCAGGAGACACTCATGTCCGTCACTGAGCAGAATGCGTCGGTCTATTCCGGCGCCGATGCTTCGATAGAAGATGCCGTCTACCGCAAGGTCTCCTGGCGCCTTCTGCCGTTCCTTTGCATTCTCTGGGTGCTCGCGTGGCTCGACCGGGTCAATATCGGCTTTGCCAAGCTGCAGATGCTCGATACCCTGAAATTCAGCGAGGCGGTCTACGGACTCGGGGCCGGCATATTCTTCCTCGGCTACTTTTTCTTCGAGGTGCCGTCGAACGCCCTGCTGCAAAAGATTGGCGCGAAGAAAACCATCATGCGCATCACGATTGGCTGGGGCATCATCTGCATCCTCCAGTCATTCATTCGCACCCCGACACAATTCTATCTGCTGCGCTTTCTGCTCGGTGCGTTCGAAGCGGGCTTCTATCCCGGGATCATCCTGTACCGGACCTACTGGTATCCGAGCAGCCGGCGCGCGCGGGCCTTCGGCACCTTCATGTCCGCGTCCGCCATCGCGGGCGTGCTCGGCGGCCCGCTCGCGGGCAGCATCATGACCTCAATGGACGGCATGGGCGGCCATCATGGCTGGCAATGGCTGTTCGTGATCGAGGGCATTCCTTCGATCCTGGCCGGCGTCGTCGCCTTCTTCTACATGACCGACCGGCCCGATCAGGCCCGCTGGCTCACGGTCTCCGAAAAGCAGGTCGTCCAGAACATTCTCGAGCAGGACAAGCGTGCGCTCGGCGAGCGCGGACATGACTGGCGCACGCTGTTCCGCAATCCGAAAGTGTGGCTGCTGATCGCCATCTTCTTCTGCCTGCTGTGCGCGAATTCCGCCCTCACGTTCTGGATCCCGACCATCATTCGCGATGCGGGCTTCGGCTCGACCTTCGTGATCGGCTGGATCGCAGCGTTCGCCTACGTGTTCGGCGCGGCCGGGATGATCCTCAATGGCGCGCGCTCCGACCGCAACAAGGAGGTGCGCTGGCACTTCGCCGTGCCCGCGGCGTGCGGCGCGTTGGCGATGGCGGCCATGGCGGCCATGCTGGGCTTCTCCAGCATGGCGCCCGCCTTCACGATCGCCGCCATGGTGGTCGCGCTGGCCGGCACGATGAGCGCCATCCCGGTCTTCTGGCAGTTGCCGAACCTGTACCTGGCCGGCAGCGCCGCGGCTATCGGCGTGGCCTTGATCAACTCGGTGTCGAACCTGGCCGGCTTTGGTGCGCCTTATGTGCTGGGCCTCGTCAAGAGCGCCACGGGCAGCCTCTCGCCCGGCCTCTACCTCGTTGCCGCCATTGAGCTCGTGGCCGCCGCACTCGTGATCGTCTTTATCGTACACGCTCGCCGCTCCAAGGAGTGCTAACTGATGAACGACCTCAGCAAACCCGGGCGCCGGCAGTTCGTCCTCGCCTCGATGACCATGGCCGGCGGCATGCTGCTCTCCCGCGAGGCGCTTGCCAGCGCACCGGCAACGCCGGACAGCGCGGCGCAGCAGCCGGCGCAATCCGCCGACCCCATTTCGCAGCACGGCGTCAGCCCGCGCCTGACGATACACATCCTCGATACGTATCACGGCACGCCCGCCACGGGCCTGCATGTGGATTTTTCGCGGCTGGAGAACGATGTTCCTGTGCGGGTCAGGCAAGTCGTCATTAACCAGAACGGTCGCGCCGACGAGCCGCTGCTGATCGGCGACAGTTACCAGACGGGCAGTTACCAGTTGCTCCTTCATGTCGATGACTATTACCGCATGAAGGGAGCACCGCTCCCGTCTTCCCCGTTCCTGACCCAGGTCCCCATTCGCTTCCGTATCGCCAGCACGGCGCAGCGGCTGCATCTGCCCGTGCAGTTCGGGCCGTGGAATTACACGTACTACCGCGGCAGCTGACCGGCAAGCACCGGCACGAACTCATCAACTCAAAACGGAGCCAAGCGAATGGCTGGCATCAGCACCCATGTTCTCGACCTCACGACAGGCAAGCCCATCGCCGGCGTGCCCATCGAGCTCTACGACCTGAGCGTGAATCCGCCCAAGCTGCTGAACCGCACGCTCAGCAATCTTGACGGCCGCACCGATGCGCCGATGCTGCCCTCCAGCGCGGCGAAAGCAGGACAGTTCGAACTGCGCTTCGCGATTGGCGCGCATTTCAAGGATGAGGCCGCGCTCGCAGATGTCGTGCCGGTGCGCTTCACCGTATTCGATCCCTTGCAGCACTATCACGTGCCGCTGCTCTGCTCGCCGTGGTGCTTCTCGACGTACCGCGGCAGCTGACCCCCAACCCATCTGAATGGAGACGCCCTATGTCCAATACCGAAAACTATCTGGTTGACTCGATCCGTCTCGCCATGGAGAACGTGCGCGAGCGCAAGACCTGGCCTTTCGGCGCCGTGCTCGTCAAGGACGGCAAGGTGCTGGCCCGCTCGGTCAATGAAGTCGACGCCACTTGCGACCCCAGCGCTCACGCGGAAATGCAGGCGGTGCGCGCCGCAAGCAAGGCCCAGGGCAGCACCGACCTGAGCGGCGCGGTCGTCTACGCGAGCGGCTATCCGTGCTCGATGTGTTTGTCGGCCATGTATCTGGCCGGCGTCGGCAAGGTCTACTACGCCTACTCGAACGAGGATGGCGAGCCCTACGATCTCTCCGCGGAACGCGGCTATGTGGAGATCGCCCGCCCGCTAGAGCAACGCGAGATGCCGCTCGTCTACCACCGCGCACGCGACGAAGGGCAAGATCTGTACGAGGCGTGGCAAGCGGTA
Source organism: Paraburkholderia silviterrae (assembly GCF_004353915.1). Lineage (GTDB taxonomy): Bacteria > Pseudomonadota > Gammaproteobacteria > Burkholderiales > Burkholderiaceae > Paraburkholderia > Paraburkholderia silviterrae. The sequence goes on from NZ_SMRP01000009.1 coordinate 258,992, forward strand.
CAGGAATAACCGAAGCGGCGGTCGGCAATCCGCGCGGCTTAGTTTGATCGAGGCGTGCGGGCATACCGTGCCAGCGATACTCAATGAAGGCCTGCGATGCAGGCCAACCAAGCTCGTAGAGCCCGAACAGGGAACTAGTGGTCCGCTGCCAACAGGCTTGCTGCGGCCTGTAGCCCCGACAGCATCGCAGTGGGTACGCCAAAACCCGGAAACGTCGTCTGGCCCGCGAGATGCAAGCCCGGGAGTGCAGTCCGATGCGGAAAGTAAGCATTGGGACTCGCGCCCGGTGCGATGCCGTAGAGCGCGCCTTCGTATAGATGCCACTCGCGCGCGAAGGTGGGGGGATCAATGGTTCTCATCGTCTCGACGCCCATGGCCGGCAGATGCTTGCGTAACGCGGCCAGATGCCCTTCGAGCGCACGCTCTGTCATGGCCGACGTCCACTGTTCGGCGTGTTCTACTCCGGACACCGGCGCATACAGCTCAATGACCGCCCTGCCCGCTGGCGCCAAGCTCGTCAACACCTGGCTCGGCGATGTCCAGGACAACCAGCGAGGCGTAGCGGCCCCGACCTGATGCATCTCACCTTGCCGGCTCATGGCAGGAACGTGATTGACGATGAAGGATCGGGACCCCTCGTCGAAGCGGCCCCCCAGCTGCACGGCAACGGCCCGGTGCGACAGCGGTGCCTTGCGCGCGGTGCGCTGCAATGATCGCGGCACGGCGGTCGCCGGCAACAAATGATTGACCACGCTGAAACCGGAACAGGTGGCGACGACGTCGCGCGCCGACAAGTATTCGCCACCTGCCAGCGCCACACCTGTCACACCATCGCCACCCACCTCGATCCGCTCGACTTTGCAGCCGCAGCGCACGGGCACACCGAGTACCTGAAGCGCGCGCAGTGGTGCGGCGGTGATTGCGCCCATGCCGGTTTTTGGCAAGTAGAAGCCTTCCTCCAGCAGGGCCAGCAGACCGATTAGCTGGGAGGACGGCAGGCGCGCTGGCGCGGTGCCGGTGTAGAGCAGGATAGACGCCACTGCCGCCTGCAAGGAGGGGTCCCGAAAATAGCTGGCGATCAGGCTATCCGCCCGGCCGGCCAGCTTCGGCAGATAACGCCAGAGTCGCGCCAGCGTTCGCGGCAATGACGGCTCGAACGGCAACACGTCATCAAGCAGGCGACGATAGACAGGTTGCCAGTCCGCCTGCAGCTTGCGCAGACCGTCACGCAACAGCGCGGTGCGGGATGAGGCCTGAAACCCCTCCACCCGCGCCGTTTCGAGTGCGCCCAGATGCACCACCGTGTCATCGTCGAGATGCGTCTCGTGCGGATGATCGATAGGCACCAGCGGCACCTCCGCGTCGAAGTCCAGCCCGAGCTGCTCGAACGTCCGGCGAAGCAGTGATGGCACGGCCACGTAGACGGCGCCGTTGTTAAACGTATAGCCGTCCACTTGCGCGGTGGAACAGCAGCCGCCGGGTTGGTCCGCCGCCTCCAGCACCATCACTTCGCGGCCAGCACGGGCCAGCGCCAGGGCTGAAGAAAGGCCAGACAGGCCGGCGCCAATCACAATGACGGGAGCAGCGTTGCGGGACATGGGTAACCTCGTGCAAGCATTGCGAATGCGGGAGCACACGCACCGCCGGCGGGCGACAATCGCCGCGCCGTGGTATCCTTGTCCCGCCATAATTGGACAATGTCCAATTATGGTCATTGTCCAATATCGAGTCCGGCATGTCCACACCCACCCACACCCATGGCAAGCGCGCTCGCACCCGCGAACACCTCAGCGCGGTGGCGCTGGCGCTGTTCTGCCAGTTTGGCTACGAGGCCGTCACCATGGAGCAGATTGCAGCTAAAGCGGGTGTCGCACGTGGCACCTTGTACAACCATTTCCCGGTGAAAGAGGCGGCACTCGTGCACGCTTTGCACGGCAAACTGGCCAGCGATCTCGGGCCGTTGCTGCACAAGGCGATGGCGCGTCGCACCCTGCAGACGCGGCTTGCCGCGATCCTGGGTGCCTCGGCGCAATGGTGGGAGTCGCACCGCGACTTTGCCGCGCCATACATTCGCTACCGCTTCCAGGCCATCGGGAAAGGACAGCCTGGGCAGAGCGACTCCGACATGTTGCCGCTCTACGCGCAATGGATCGCACAGGCGCAGGAAGAAGGCGAAGTCCGCAACGATATCGCCGCGCTCCTGCTGGCTAGCCACCTGCATTTCCTCTATCTCGGTGCAGTGCTCCGCTGGCTCGATGATGACTCGGCAAGTTTGCGTGCCGAGCTTGCGCGGACGCTGAAATTCTTCATGGCAGGCGCCACTGTGCCGAAGCACTAACCGGCGCGCTTAAGGCCGCGACGGTGTCAATCATGCTGAGATAGCTGGAACGTACCCGCGAACTCGCGTCCGCGACGACAACGCCTTCCCTGGGAGCCTGTTGCGCACGGCGAAGTACCGGCCGGAATTGCTCGAGGCCAGCCCCGATGACCTTCAGGTCGCGCGCGAACGAGTTCGTCGATTCGTGGGCAACCGCATGCCAACACCTTTTTCGCTTGACACACGAATAAATCGCACCGGCAATGCGTGCTAAAACAGCCGGGCAGCGTCCTCTATCAACCCAACAGTCAGGTACGCCATCAGTAGTGCGATTGCAGCGTCAAGCCAACGCCACGCACCAGGGTATTTGAACAGGCCAGATAGTTTGCGACTACCGGCGGCAAGAAGCATGAACCAGAGACATGAGGCGACAATCGAGCCAATCAAAAATGACGATCTCTGTCCGTTCGGCTTGGTTGCCGCTATCGAACCGATGAGGACTACCGTATCCATCCACGCATAGGGATTGGCAAAGCTTAGAACGGCGGCCTTACGTAGGGGGCTATGTCGGGTATTGGCTCTGCGGCTCATGTCGGGCATGGACTCATTCCTGATGCATGCCCAAAGGCGCTGCCCACCAAACCAGACGAGATAAGCTGCTCCAGCAAACGAAATCATGGACACAATCCGGGGGTGGTCGCGCAATAGCCTGGCGACACCGGCAGTCCCAATGATGATAAGACTGGCGTCGGCAACGACGCAAATCGCGACGACACCCCATACTGCACCACCACTGACACCCTGGCGGATAACCAGAATGTCCTTGGGGCCGGGCGCAGAGAACAGAGCGATGCCCAACAGGAAACCTTCAAGAAACAGCGACGGCAGCGAACCGTTCATTGCGCCCTCACGTCAAGCTTTCTCCGGTTGGGGGGCTATGGGCTTGTTGCCGAAGCCGGTGTGGTGATCGTTCACAAACACAATCAATAATGCTCTGAGCGAGACTGCCGATCTCATGTTCTTACGCCATAGCGCCATTCAGATAGCTATCCTTACTGAATGCGCGTGATTGACGATTGGACACATGCGCATGCCAGTAGCAAAAGCGCTCGCATTCCGCGAAATGCTTCGAACATGCTCTCAATCAACACCCCTTGGCCGGATGGGTCGCCCCTCGGGTTGTATTCTGGGAACGTCCTGGTTTATCGTGGCAATCAGAGTGTCTTTTTTGGCGAACAATCGATGTAGCCGCATGTCATTGCGCAAGGGAACCAAGTGCGACTGAAGAAAGAAACACTGCGTGCCTTGATTGCACGGCGGGGCCGCGAACTGGGCAAGTCGATGACGGCCATCGCCAGGGAAGCCGGCTTGTCAAGAACTTATCTGTATGGTCTTGCAGGCGGAGCGGCTCAAGATCCGTCAGTACGGACGCTGGTGAAACTAGCCAAGGCCATTGAAGTGTCGCCGCTGTTGCTGTTCCGGTACTACGCTGATCTCGGCGGAGCGCCAGCGACAGGCGCGCCAGTGGCACCTACGAATCGGGCAACGGGCGTGCGCGACCCGGAAGATGTCGCAGTATTCAATGCCGATGTCACAACACCCGACCATGCAGTTGTCTTGCCCGGCGAAGTGTTTCAGAAGGTGTGGGAAATTCAGAATTTAGGCGTGCGCCTCTGGTCCGGTCGGCGTTTGGTACGCGTTGACGGCGAGTATGTTATGGCGCGGCGCGTCCCGCACAAAGCCGAACTCGAGATCGTGCTCGACGCATATCTGTCGAGCTTGCATCGGGAAATCGCGATTCCGGATACGCAACCGGGACAGCCCGTCCGCCTCTGTGTCGATTTCGCGGCACCCAGGGAAAGCTGCACGGTCGCTTCGATCTGGCGGATTGAAGATAGCGAGGGACGTCCGTGTTATGGACCTTCATTCATCCTGCATGTAGTAGTCACCGTCATGGCGCGATAGTTGATATCGCCTCCCGCGTTGCATGGATACCCACTTGCCGCCGTGAGGGTCGGCCAGATCGACACTTGCGTTACTGCGCTTAGCGCACCGCGTCATAGGCCTGCTTCATTCGACGCGCGCCTTCCCTGATCGCTTCCACGTCAGGGGCGGCGAACGAGAGCCGCAACGCGGCACCATCCGCCGCATCGGCGTAAAACGCCTTGCCAGGCACGAAAATGACCTTCTGCTCGATCGCCCGCGCCAGCAAGTCCGATGCGTCGATTCCCGGTAGCCGGGCCCACACGAACATGCCACCCTCGGGCTGCTGAAATTCGATAGCTGCCCCCAACTGCTCACGCAACGCCGAGCACAGCTCGCGGCATTTCACGCCATAAGCCGCCGTGATTTTCGGCAGATGCTGCTCGAGCGCGCCGGCCGCGAGGTATTCGGCCGCTACCGCCTGGGTCCACGGCGAGCTGCAAAGATCGACCGTCTGCTTGGCGATCACGCAGCGTCTCATGATTTCGCGCGGGCCGACCATCCAGCCCACGCGCAGTCCGGGCGCCACGATCTTCGAAAGGCTCGCGAAATGCACGACCCAGTTGCGCGCGCCGTCGACCTGCTCCGCCTCTGCGAGCAGCGAACGCAGCGGCGCGCCGGCAAAACGCAAGTCACCATAGGGGTCGTCTTCGATCACCACGAAACGGTACTTGACCGCCAGCGCGAGCAGCGCGCGACGACGTTCGGCGGCCAACGTCGCGCCGGTGGGATTGGCAAAGGTCGGCACCGTGTATAACAATTTCGGCCTGCCGCACGCACCCGATTCCAGCAACGCGGCCAGCTCGTCCACCCGAATCCCATGCGCGTCGGTGGGAACGGCCACGATGCGCGCGCGCTGCAATCTGAACGCCTGCAACGTCGCCGGGTAGGCCGGTTCCTCGGTGAGCACGACGTCGCCGGGCTCGACGAGCACGCGCAGCAGCAAATCGAGCCCCTGCTGCGAGCCCGTGGTTGCCACGACCTCGTCGGCTTCGCACGATGCGCCGCGCCGCTCCATCAGATCGACGATTTGACGCTTCAATGTCGCGAGGCCGTCGGTCGGCCCATATTGAAGGCACTGAACCGCACTCGCGTAAGCGCGCTCCGCCGCAAGGCGCAGACCCTCGACATCGAACAGATCGCTGGCCGGGTACCCGCCCGCGAACGAAATCATGCCCGGCTCGCTGAGATACTTGAATAGCTCGCGAATCGGGGAGCCCGAGGGCTGCTGAAACGGGGAAGTGAACTCGTACATGGCGTCGCTCGAGAGAGGTCGAAAAGCGCAGTGGGTGGAAACAGGGGCCGTGCGCCGTCCGGCGACGAACATCCGGACGGCGGGAACTACAGCAATAAAGCAGTGCCTGGCGATTTCAGTCGATATTGAAATCGATGCCCTGCGCGAGCGGCAACGCCGATGAGTAGTTCACCGTGTTGGTCGCGCGGCGCATATAGCCCTTCCACGCATCGGAGCCCGATTCGCGTCCGCCGCCCGTTTCCTTTTCGCCGCCGAATGCGCCGCCGATCTCGGCGCCGCTCGGGCCGATGTTCACGTTTGCAATACCGCAATCGCTGCCGCTGGCCGAGAGGAAGCGCTCGCTTTCACGCATGTCCGTCGTGAACACGCACGACGAGAGGCCGTGATGAGCGGCGTTGTTGGCTTCGATGGCCGCGTCGAAATCGCTGTACTTGAGCACGTAGAGGATCGGCGCGAAGGTTTCCGTGAGCACGATTTCCGTTTGCGACGGCATCTCGACAATCGCGGGACGCACGTAGAAGCCGTGCTCGTTGCCGCTCACGATGTGACGCTCGCCGCCGAACACCTTGCCGCCTTCTGCCAACGCCCGCGCGAGCGCGGCCTGCATGCGGCCGAACGACTGCTCGTCGATGAGCGGGCCCATCAGCGTGCCCTGCTCCAGCGGATTGCCGATGGACACCTTGCCGTAAAGCGTCTTGAGGCGCTCGACCGTCTTGTCGTAAATGCTCTCGTGCACGAACAACCGGCGCAACGTCGTGCAGCGCTGGCCTGCCGTGCCAACGGCCGAGAACAGAATGCCGCGCAGCGCGAGCTCGAGGTTCGCGGTATTCGAAACGATGCCGGCATTGTTGCCGCCGAGCTCGAGAATCGAGCGTCCGAAGCGGCGCGCCACTTCGATGCCGACGGCGCGGCCCATTTCCGTGCTGCCGGTCGCGCTGACGATGTTCGAGCGCGGATCGGACACGAGCTTTTCGCCGACTTCGCGCCGGCCGTTGATCAGAATCGTCAGCCCTTCGGGTGCGTCGCCGAACTCTTTGAGCGCTTCCTGGAGGATGCCTTCCACCGCGAGCGCGGTAAGCGGCGTCTTTTCCGAAGGCTTCCAGATCACGGCATTGCCGCAAATGAGCGCGAGCGCCGCATTCCACGACCACACCGCCGCCGGGAAATTGAATGCGGAGATGACCGTGCACACGCCCATCGGGTGCCACGTTTCCGCCATGCGATGGCCGGGCCGCTCCGAAGCAATGGTCAGGCCGTAAAGCTGGCGCGAGAGACCCACTGCGAAATCGCAGATGTCGATCATTTCCTGGACTTCGCCCAGGCCTTCCTGAAGGATCTTCCCGGTTTCGAGCGTGATGATGCTGCCGAGCGCCTGCTTCTTCTCGCGCAGCTTGTTGCCGAGGATGCGCACGAGTTCGCCGCGGCGCGGGGCCGGCACGTTGCGCCAGACCTTGAACGCGGCCTGCGCCTTGTCGAGCAATGCATCGACGTTGGCGACCGGCTCGCTTGCGACGCGGCCAATCAGTGCGCCGTCGATCGGCGAATGAACGGCGATATCGCCGGCTTCCACCAGATGGGCGATGCCTAGTTCCTTGAGAATGCTCGATGCTTTCATGCTATGACCTCTTGATAATTCTGATTCGAAAAAATTGACGTTACCGAATGCGTGCGATGATCGGCGGCACTTACGCCGTTGTCTCCGCGCACGCGGACTCACGTTCGAGTTGCACCGGCTTCCGTTGTGCAAGCGCGCGCAATGCCAGTTCCGCGATATGCAGCGTGTGGCGTCCAGCGCCCTGAGCGATCTGCTCGCGGCAACTGAAGCCATTCGTCACGACCAGCGTCTCGCGCGGCGCTTGCCGCACGAGCGGCAAAAGCGTGTCCTCTCCAATCTTCATCGACAAATCGTAGTGATCGGCGTTGAAGCCGAACGAGCCGGCCATGCCGCAACAGCCGGTGTCGAGAAGCGTCCAGCGCACGCCCAGCTTGTTCAGCAAAGCGGTTTCGCCCTTCATGCCGAACAGCGACTTTTGATGACAATGCCCGTGCACCATCACGTCCGCATCGAGCGCCGGCCATTCGAATGGCGCTTGCGCCACGAAATCCGAAAAGAGGAAGCTCTGTTGCGAAAGCCGCCGCGCAATGTCGTCGTTCGGGAGTTGCTTGAGCAACTCGTCCTTGAACACCGAGAGACAGCCCGGCTCGAGCCCGACCACGGGCACGCCGCTGCGGACTTCGTCGGCGAGCGCTTCGACAATGCCGGCCAGCAGCGCCCGCGCCTCATCGAGCAAGCCATAATCGTAGAGCGGCCGTCCACAGCACAGACGCTTGCGCGGCAGCACCACTTCATAGCCAATGCGCTCCAGCACCTCCATCGCCGCCGTCGCAACCTGCGGCGAGAAATGATCGTTGAAGGTGTCGACCCAGAGGATCACCTTTTGGCGGGCCGCATTCCTCACGGCGCCCGGTGCCGCACGCGTTTTACCGTGCGATGCCCTGAACGACTTCGGCGCGAAAGCCGGGAGATCGCGCTGCGCGGCCACGCCCGCGACCCATTTGCCGATGCGGGCCAGCGGCGGCGCAGACATCGCGAAGTTCGCCAGCCGCGGGAAACGGCTCGCCCAGGGCGCCCATTGTCCGATTCGCCCCATGAACATCGCCTGCCGTGGCCGACGATGATTTTCATAGTAGTGCGACAGAAACTCCGCTTTGTACGACGCCATGTCGGTATGCGTGGGGCAATCGGACTTGCAGCCCTTGCAGGCGAGGCATGCGTCGAGCGCCTCCTTGACTTCCTCGCTATTCCAGCCGTCCTTGATGACCTCGCCCTGCAGCATTTCCCAGAACAGATGCGCGCGGCCGCGAGTGGAGAATCGCTCCTCCCGCGTGGCACGAAAGCTCGGGCACATCGTGCCGCCGTCGAGCGACCGGCACTTGCCCATGCCGATGCAGCGCTCGACCGCCCGCTGCATGCCGTCGCCCTCGAGGCTTTCGAAGGTTAGCTTGGTCGTGAGCGTGACCGGCTTGTACGACGGCCCCATACGCAAGTTCTCATCGGCACGGTAGGCGTTGACGACCTTACCGGGGTTCAGCCGATTCGCCGGGTCCCAGATCGCCTTGAACGCTTCCATCGCCTGCATGATCTCGGGGCCGTACATGATCGGCAGGAATTCCGCCTTGGCTTGCCCGTCGCCATGTTCGCCCGAGAGCGAGCCGCCGAAGTCCACGACGAGCTGCGCCGCTTCGCGAAGGAATCCTCTCCATTTGAGGACGCCTTCGGCCGTGCGGATATCGAAGGTGATGCGCGCGTGAACGCAGCCATCGCCGAAATGGCCGTACAGGCAGGTTTCATAGCCGTAGCGGTCCACCAGAGCCTGAAAATTGCGCAGATAGTCGCCCAGCCGCTCGGGATCGACGGCGGCGTCTTCCCAGCCCACCATCGGGTCGGGCTTGTTGGGATCGATCGAGAGCGCGACGGCCGATGCGCCCGTCTCGCGAATCGACCAGATCTTCTGCTGCTGCGCTTTCTCCGTGACGACGAAGCCCGTCACATCCGGGCCCGCCTCGCCCGCGAGGAAATGGCGCTCAGCCGCTTGTGCCTGACGCTTCGCGTCCTCCATCGAATCCGCGCCGAACTCGAGCACGACCCACGCATCACCACGCGGCAACAGGGCGATTTCCTCGCTTTTGAGGCCGCGCGCCTGCAGACCGCGCACGATGCCGCGATCCAGGCCCTCGATGGCGATGGGATTGAAGCGCGTGAAGTGCGGCACGGCATCCGCCGCAACGTAGATGTCCTTGAAGCCGAGCAGGAGCAGCACGCGGCAGGCCGGGCTATGCACGAGCCGCACCTTCGCCTGCAGCGTGATCGCGCACGTGCCTTCGGTGCCCACGAGCGCACGCGCAACGTTAAAGCCGTTCTCCGGCAGCAACTGGTCGAGATTGAAACCCGAGACGCGGCGCTTGATTTGCGGAAACTCGCGGCGAATGTAGTCCGCGTAGCGATCGCGCAGCTCGCGCAGGCGCCGATAAATCTCCCCACGACGGCCGCCTTCGGCAATGATCGCCTCCAGCTCGCCTTCGCTGGTCGGGCCGGCCCAGAAGCGTGCGCCGTCGTAAGTCAGGACCTCCAGCGCCTCGACGTTCTCCGCCGTCTTGCCCGCCATGACCGAATGCGCGCCGCACGAGTTATTCGCAATCATGCCGCCGAGCGTGCAGCGGCTATGCGTGGCCGGGTCGGGCGCGAACGTCAGACCGTGTACTTCGGCGGCATCGCGCAGCGAGTCGCAGATGACGCCAGGCTCCACGATCGCCGTTCTCGCGACCGGGTCCACGGACACCACGCGGTTCACATACTTGCTGGCGTCCGCCACCACCGCCACGTTCACGCACTGGCCGTTTTGCGAGGTACCGCCGCCACGCGTGAGGAACGGCACGTCGTGGCGCCGGCACACGGCCACCGCGGCAACGAGGTCCTCCACGTCGGCGGGGACCACAACGCCCAGCGGGATTTGCCGGTAGTTCGAAGCATCCGAAGCGTAGAGCGCCTTCGAACCGGCGTCGAACCGAACTTCTCCGCGCAGCGTGCGGTGGAGATCGGCTTGAACGCCTTCCAGCAACTGCTTACTGGCCTGAAACGGTGTGGCGGCTTTCACTTTACTTCCCGGCCGTAGCGGTGTTAGCGGTGTTGGCGGTCATCTTGAAGATGCCGGTGGCGTTGCCCGCGTCGAAGCGCAGATCGGTTTCCCACTGGCGCGTGGCCTGATTGAAGGTGCGCTTGCGCGTGATGAATTCGTAGAACGAGCCCGGCACCTCACGCACGACAATGGCGCCATCGTTCTGGCGCAGCTCGCGCAGCACGATATCGGCGCGATACGCGGTCTGAAACACGCGGCCCGAGCGCGAGCGCTCGACCTCCGGCTTCATCGGCCGGCCCTTGGCCTTCTCGTCGTCGGAGAGCTTGAACACGTCGGCCACGCGGTCGGTCGCATGGTTGAACGCATTGCCTTCCGTCGAGATCCACGCCATTTCGGCCGATTCGGCCAGCAGCGTCTCGTAGTCGTTGACGCTGGGCGCATCGTGCTGACGCGAAAACGCGCCGACGATCACGGGCAGCAGCTCGCGTGCGGTTTCGATCGGCAGATAGCCGTCGCGTGCGAGCTCGGCAAGCTGCGAGCAGGCGAGCGGCGTAAGCGGATCGCGCGAGGAGCCCAGCACGTTGGACACCGCCTGCTGAAATTCCTTCGAGAAGCGCTCCGGATGCAGCTCGCTCACGAAGAACTGCGCGATCTCATCCGGCGCATCTTCCTGAACATAGGCGCGGCCCGTCATGCCGAGCTTGTCCAGCGGATAGCGGCCATTGAGCTTGAAGCCGAGCGGCAACAGGATGCGCGTGAACGCGGCCTCGCCGGGGGGCAGCGCACCGCTGTGCGCCCAGCGCACCGTGCGCAGCGCGCCATGGTCGAAGTACACCGAGCCACCCTGCGCAATCGCGTCGTTGGTGTAGTTGCGGCCGTTGGGCGAGCGCTCGAGCAGGTCCTCGAACAGCGCCATGTTCATCGCTTGCGCCAGCTCGGCGCGCGTGACGACGCCCTCTTCCCATTCCTGCAGCAGCGCGGGCGTATTCAGGGTCGAAAACAGACGCTCGGTCTTTTGCGCACCGAGCAATCCCTTCAACAAGCTTTCAACATTCGAATTTCTCATTGCCATCTCCCGGATCACGGCGAATTCCAGCCAATTGGGGCATGGGACACATTCGATCCCGCGCCGTGCATGGATAAATTATTCAAAACGCCACGTCCGCCGTAAAGTGACATAAAATTGCCAGTCGATGAGTTTTTGGAACTACCATGCGCAAATTCAGGATCCCCAACATGAGCGCGCTGATCGCATTCGAAGCAGCCGCGCGGCATGAAAGTTTCACTCAGGCCGCCAAGGAGCTCTTTCTCACGGAGAGCGCCGTGTCCCGGCAGATCGCCACGCTCGAATCGGGCCTTGGCGTGCGCCTGTTCGTGCGTGCCAAGCAGCGCGTGGTCCTGACGCGCGCGGGCAAGCTTTACGGCATGCAGGTACGCCGCTCGCTGGAAAATCTCGACAAGGACACGCTCTCGATCGTCGTGCACGGCAGCGGCGGCGGCTACCTGGAGCTGGCGGTCCTGCCGACCTTTGCTTCCGAGTGGTTAATTCCGCGCATGAAGGACTTCAACGACCGGAACACCGATGTGCGGATCAATATGGGCGTGCGCACGGACACGTTTTCGTTCGATGAATCGCATTTCGAGGCGGCTATTCATTATGGGAAGCCTACCTGGCCTGGGACGACTTCCGATTATCTGTTTGGTGAGGAAGTGGTGCCGATCTGCTCGCCTGCGCTGTTGAAGAAGCCGATCAAGAAGGCGCATGAGTTGCTTGCGTATCCGCTGCTTCATTCGACTACCCGGCCTCATGGGTGGACGCAATGGTTTGCTGCGCTGGGGGTCGAGGATAACGCCACGATGCAGGGCGTTCGGTATGAGCTGCATACGATGTTGACCGCTGGCGCGGCGGCTGGGCTCGGTATTGCGCTCGTGCCGAGGTTTCTTGTTGAGGGGCAGCTCAAGCATCTGGGGCTTGTGATTCCCTTTGAGTCGCCTGCTGCCGCGGTTAATGGCAGTTCGGATGCGGCTTACTATCTCGTTTATCCTACGGAGTTTAGTCACGGGAAACCGCTCGAGGCATTTCGAGGGTGGCTGCTGGAGCAAGCCGGCGCTTATGCTGGTGTGGAACCGTAAGCGCGGTTAGTAGCGCTTTGGCGCGGCTTTTTTGGCGTTGGCCTTTCCTTGTATTCATGTCGGTATGCATGCGTTGCCCCTGTGCGGGGCGGCACCTACTTTTCTTTGCAGCCGCAAAGAAAAGTAGGCAAAAGAAAGCGGCTCAAACCGCCAGTGTGACGCAGTCCACCACTGCCCTGTCCATCGGAGCGGCTCCGGGGCATCCGTCACCCCGCACACTCCGCGTTAGTGACAAGGGGCTCATCCTTCCCGCCACGCGCTACGCGCGGGCGGAAGGGTCTACATGGAAAACCGGGCGTGTTGCGTGGCGATTGCGCGAAGTTATGCCGGGCAAATTGGCGATTGCCGAGGAATGGTTCCGGGCGAATATGCTGGAGTCCTACCGATACCCGAGAGTGCTTCCGTATGAATGCGTTGGAGTTCCACGAATACGTGTATATCCCGACGGTTTTGGTTATGCCCCACGGCGCGCGGAGCGCCGCCGGATGAATGAGCCCTTAGTCACTCCGCTAAACGCCCCGTGATGGCAGACGCCCCGGAGCCGCTCCGATATACAGGGCAGTGGTCCACTGCGTCACACTAGCGGTTTGAGCGGCTTTCTTTTGCCTACTTTTCTTTGCCGCGGCAAAGAAAAGTAGGTGCCGCCCCGCACAGGGGTAACGCCTGCGGCCCGCCGCGAATACAAGTTAAGGCCAACGGCAAAAAGCACACTTCAATTCCGATAAGCAGCGATCGCGTCACGCGCCTGAAACGCAGTATAAGTAAGCTGCGCAGCAGCAAGCCCAGCAATCCCGAACGTCCGAGTCAACCCAAACGCACCGAACCCCTCAGGCACCGCCTGTCCCATCGCCAGCGCATCCGCAAGCGTTTCACCAGCAACCGTGGTAGGCGCCATCCCATGGCCCCCAAACGCGATCGCGTGCCATACACCATCACCATCGCGCCCGATTTGCGGCATCTTGTGCCGGGCATAGCTCATCAACCCGCCCCAGGCATACTCAACCTTCACATCCGCCAGCTGCGGATAAACACGCACGAGATCACGCCTGAGTAGCCGCGCAATGGCCTCCGGCCCACGATCGAGCACCGAGATACGCCCGCCCCACAAAATACGGGTGTCCTTCAGCGGCCGATAATAATCAAACGCAAACCGCGTGTCATAAACCGCATAAGGCGCATCAATCGCATCAGCAAGCCGCGCACCAAGCGGCTCAGTAGCAATCACATAAGTCGCGATCGGCAGCACCGCACGCTCGATGCGCTGCACAACACCGCGCGCGTAGCCGCCGCACGCGAATACCACGTCCTTGGCCCTGACCGTGCCATTCGGTGTGCGCACAACGAAACCCGCACCGTCGCGCTCGATCGAGCGTGCCGGCGATTGCTCATAGATGCGCGCGCCGCCCTGCGCCACGGCATTCGCCACGCCGATCACATACTTGAGCGGATGGAAATGAAACGCGTTGGGTTCGAAGAGCCCGCCGTGATAGCGCGTGGTCTTCAGCCGCGCACGCAGTGCATCCTTCGTCACCGGCTCCCATTCGACGCCGAAGTCGCGCTTCATCAGCGAGCGCAATGCGTCGAGCCTCGACTGATCGTCGAACCAGTTTGCAAGCATGACGCCCTGGTCAACGAGATCGCAATCGATGCCATAGCGTGCGATGCGCGCGCGGATCAAATCTACGGCTTCGATCGTAAGTCCATACAAATGGCGCGCCTTGTCCGCGCCCAGCGTGCCAAGCAGGTCGCCATTGTCGAGACTGTAGCCGCCAAACACGAAGCCGCCGTTGCGGCCCGACGCGCCAAAGCCGACGCGTTCGCCATCGAGCACCACGACGTCGCGCACGCCGCGCTCAACAAGCCCAAGCGCGGTGTTCAGGCCCGCCAGGCCGCCGCCAATGATGCAGACCTGCGTGTCGACCTTGCCGCTCAGTTGCGGATAAGGCTGGCGAGTAACGGTGGATTCGTAGAAGTTTTGCATGCGATTTGGCTTCGAAAAAAACGGTCAAACAGATGCGCGCGTTTCGGCTGAGCCGCCTCGCATCCTTGTAGCAATGTACCGGCGCAAACGCCAGAGCGCCGCGCCGGTGCAACGGTCATCGCCCGACGCGCCAGATCACGCGTCCGGCACCACCTTCGGCTGGGCGCTCATATAGCCCGCATGGCTCTCGCTCGACGCGGTCCCGAACTGGCTCTTCGCATGGCGCTCGACCCAAGGGGCGATCTCCATGTCTTCGTAGCGCACCAGACGGCTTTTGCGCAGAAACGCGTAGCCAAGCCAGACCACGAAGAACAGCGGCAAGCCAATATAGGTTGCGGCCACTCCTGCCCAGTCTATCTTGTCGGCAAGAAAAGCCTGATAGTCCTGGCCAACCGTCACGACCGAACACAGCACGGCTGCAAGAATCGGGCCGAACGGGAAAAGCTTGGCCCGGTATGGCAGCTGCTCGAGGCGGTAGCCCTGCTTCAGGAAACCCTTGCGGAAACGGTAGTGGCTGATCGCAATGCCAAGCCACGTGATGAAGCCCGCCATGCCAGAGAGATTCAGCAGCCACAGGTACATCGTCTGGTCGCCATAGAGCGACGTGAGAAAGCATAGCGCACCCACGGCAGTCGTCGCGTACAGCGCGTTCAGCGGCACGCCGCCCGCCGAGACCTTCGCAAACAGCTTCGGTGCGCGGCCTTCGACCGCGAGATTGTAGAGCATCCGGGTGGACGCATACATGCCGGAATTACCGGCCGAAAGCACCGCGGTCAGGATGACCGCGTTCATCACGCCAGCCGCGAACGCGAGGCCCGCGTGACGGAACACGAGCGTGAACGGGCTCACGCCAATATCGGTCACGTCGCTTTTCAGCAGGTTCGGATCGGTATAGGGAATGATCATGCCGATCACGAAAATCGCCAGCACGTAGAACAGCAGGATGCGCCAGAAAATCTGCTTCACCGCGCGCGGAATGGTCGTGCTCGGGTTTTCCGCTTCGCCCGCCGCCACGCCAATCATTTCGGTGCCCTGGAACGAGAATCCCGCGATCATCGCCACGCCGAGCATCGAGGCCCAGCCGCCGACGAACGGCGCGTCCTTGATCGTGAAGTTTTCGAAGCCGTTGCTGGGGCCGCCCTGCATGATGCCGAAGATCATCAGGACGCCCACCGCGATGAACGCAATGACCGTCACCACCTTGATCAACGCGAACCAGTATTCGGCCTCGCCGAAGCCGCGCACCGACAAGCCATTGAGCGCGAAGATCAGCGTGAGAAATAGCGCGCTCCACCAGACGCCCGGAATTTTGGGGAACCAGTAGTGCATCACGAGCTGCGCGGCCACCAGCTCGACGGCAATCGTTACGGCCCAGCTATACCAGTAGTTCCAGCCAAGCGCAAAGCCAAAGCCTTCGTCGACGAATTTCGCGCCGTAGGCCGCGAACGATCCCGACACGGGCATGAAGGCCGCCATCTCGCCGAGACTCGTCATCAGGAAATAGACCATCAAGCCGATCACCATGTACGCGAGCATCGCGCCCCCGGGGCCCGCCTGCGAGATGGAGGCGCCCGCGGCAACAAACAGGCCCGTGCCAATGGACCCGCCAATGGCGATCATGCGCAGATGGCGTGCTTGCAGTCCGCGATGGAGTTTGGGTGCCTTCGATCGCGAACCGGAACCGGATGAGTTCGGGGATGGATTGTCGGGTTGTGAACGCATGACGTGCGCTGTCTCCTTGTTTGTCTCAGATGACGATGCACGTCCGGTTCTGCTCTCTCCCGCTAGCGGCATGAACGCACTGAACCGGCCGACGTGCGTGTCGCCTGCATCGTGGGGCCGGCCGCACACGATAAGCCCTGCGGCCGAAAAAACGCCGGCTGTGGGTGGCACAGGTCTCGACGCCGGACAAAGTGTATTGATTTACCAGATGAAACGCCAAACGACATTTCGGAACTAGTTAATGCATCTTCATCATCAACTCGTTTCAGAAGCGCGTTCGAATGCCGGCACCCCAGGTAATCCCGCTCTAGAACAGGAAGAAGTAGAGCTCGATGTACTGGCCAACGAGAATGGCGTTCATGAACGTGCCTTCCCGGATGAATTCAGGCCTCCCAAGGAATATGAAGCCAATCGTTGCGCTGATGGGCAGCAGCGTGCAGTCGAAGGCCGTCTTGATGTCGCCCCACCGCCATCCCGTGCGCCACGAAAAGCACGGACGCGGCCTCGCGAGCTTGCTGCTCGCCGAGGCAATCATGAACGTGCTGGGTTCGATGAGCGCTTGAGCGCCGCGAGGCCGGGCTTTGCGTTAGTGGCTTCCGGCATACCCTCCGCGACTCCGGCTCTCGGGGTTCTGGGCCTCGTAGGTGTCCAGTTCGCGCAGCAGCGAGTCGATCGCCGCCAGCTGCGCCTTGGTCAGGTGCTGCGAAGCCAGCAATTGGTTGAGCCGCCGGCGCCAATAAGGGGCCGGCAGGACGGTTTCATCGGCGGCTCTGCATAGCGAGAACCGCACCGCATGAGTGATGTGTGCAATTTCCTGGTCGAGCAAGGTCATCGTGGAGCCCCTCCCTAAGGGTTGCCATCGGCCGGTCTACGCCATCGTCACCACGCTGCGCTCGCCACACAGGCGAAACGTCAGCGCGCGCTCGCGGCATGACCGCTATTTTTCCCGGCGCTCAGATGTCTATCGGTTCTTTCGTTCGGGTGATCACCTCCTCGGGAATCTTCAGGGCATTGGAAAAGTATAGGCGGCGCGTTTCATCTGACAAGCGATGCCGATGCCCGCGCACACGGATTCAATCCATGGCGCATCACTCGATTACCGCTTTATGGGTCGCGCGGAGCGAGATCGGCCCGGGGCCGCTCGGCCAGATCCCGATAGCGAAGGTAGCGCGAATCGGCCGAGGTCTTGACCGCGTACATGGCAGTGTCCGCCTTTGCCAGCAACTCCTCGGCATGATGGCCGTCGGCCGGAAATTCGCTGATGCCGATGCTCACGCCCACGGTCATCAGGTGCATGCCGATTGAAACGGGCGTCTCCATCACCGCCTCGATGCGGCCCGCCGTGGCGGGTATCGCCTCGGGCGTTCGCACGCCGGTCACGAGGATGACGAACTCGTCACCGCCGAAGCGGGCGACGACATCCGAGCCGCGCAATGCCGCTCGCAGGCGCTGCGCGACCACCACGAGGGTGCGGTCGCCGGCCGAGTGTCCGAGCTGATCGTTGATTTGCTTGAAATCGTTCAGGTCGACGAACATCACCGCCAGCGTCTCACCGCTCACCGACGCGCGCCGTATCGCCAGCTCGAGTTGCTCCATGAAGCGCATGCGGTTCGGCAAGCCTGTGAGCGTGTCGTGTCCCGCAAGATGCGTCAGCTCCTCCTGCCGCGTGTGCAGCGCATCGACCTGGGAGCGGATCTCGCTGCGCATGCGATCGAAGCAGCGCGCGAGCACGCCAATCTCGTCCGAGCGCCCAACCGGCAAGCGCTCCATGGCGTCTTCGTCGAAGATGTGCGTGACCGCATACGCGAGCGTGCGCAATGGCCGCGCCAACGCGCGCGCGAACAGGACCGCCAGCAGGATCGCGAGGGTGCTCGAGATCAGCACGAGGCGCACGATCTGCACGCCGAGCGCGTTGGCGGACGCGAGCACGTCCGTGAGCGGCCGCGCGAGACCGAGCGCGATGAAGCGATTGCCATCCACGAGACCGAACGGCGAACGCACGAACGCGAACACCTCGGCCGGCGGCTCGTACGCGTGCGCATAGCCGTTGAACGTCAGGCTGGTCCGCCCGCCGTCAAACAGCGGCGCGGTGGCCGGGAAGGTCTTTTGCATCAGCACGCGCCGGCCGCGCTCGAAACCGAAAGTCTGGGCCGGGTCCGGATGGACGAGAAAATCGCCCCACTCGTTGGCCATGTACACCACGTAGTCGGTGGGCAAGTCGCGCTCGATGCGCTTGAACACCTGGGTCAGATTGACGTCGATGACCAGCACGCCTACTTTTTCGCCGTTCTCATCCGCGATCGGCGTGCCGACCCTCACCACCGGCTGCTCCTGATCCGGGTCTGAACTGGGGCCGTCCTTCAGGCCGATCGGCGAGATGTAGACGCGCTCCGCGCTCGCCGCAAGCGTGTCGAACACATAGGGAAACTGGCCCTTCTCCTGCAATTGATCGTCGGGCACGACCACCACGCCTTGCGCGTCGCGATCGACACGAATGCGCTCGAGCCCGTAGTGGGAGCGAGAAATCAGGCGTATCTGCAGGTACTCGGGATGGTGCAGCATGAAGCCGCGGAAGACTTGCTTGAGCCTTGCGTCGGCGGGACTGGGCGCACCGCCCCGCGCGACGATCTCGGACGAAGGCAAGGTCGCGAGCACGAGGGCGTCGTCGGCGACGTCGCCGAGCGCCGCGATGAAACGCTGGCTCAGCAACTGCGTCGAGGTGAGCAGGCTGTGCTCCGCTTCGTGCATGAGCATCTGGCGATTGGCGCGATAGGTGGAATAGCCGGTCGCGCCCGACGCCAGCACGCCAATGAAGACCAGCAGGATCGAGAGCCTCGAAGTCAGGCCGAGCTTGATCATTCTGGAAAGCTCCTCAACCGGTCGCCCGATTCGATCCGGTGCCACAGCGCTTCGCGCTCGCTGACGCTCTCGACGCGCTGGAGCCAGACGAGATGCGGCCCCGCGCCGGCAATCTCGCCGGATACCGGTGTCATCGTGTTCGCGAGCCCCTCGCGCTGCGTCAACTGCTTGCCGATCTCCGGCTCCAGCATCGCGTTGATCCAGTCGTGGGCGAGCGCCGGATTGCTCGCGTTGCGTGTGATCGCCCAGCAATCGAGCCACGCCAGCGCGCCTTCGTCCGGAATGACGTAGCCCACGTCCACGCCTGCCTGGCGCAACTGCTCGACCTGCTGCGTGCCGTAATTGCCGAACATCAGCGCCACGTGATGCTGGACGAACTGCGCGGTCGCCTCTTCAGGCAGCGTGTAATACGTGAGCAGATTGCGCCGCAAGCGCACGAGCTCGCGCGTGACGTTGCGCATCTGCTCGGGCGACAGGTGAAACGGATCGCGATAGCCCAGCGCCAGCGCGGTGAATGAGAAGTTGTGCTGCGCGCTGTTGAAATCGAGCACCTTGCCCTGATAGCGCGGATCCCACAGGGCGCGCATCGAGTGTGGCGGATCCGGAATCTGCTTGCGGTCGTAGATGAGCCCCATCGACGAAAAGGTAAACGGAATCGCGTAGGCATGGCCGCCCTCCACGAGTCCGCGAATGGCGGCGAGCCGCTGAAAATACGGCTGCTGCCACTGGCGATTCGGAATGCGCGGCAGGTCGAGCGCCGCGAGCAAGCCAGCGTGCGCATAGCGCTCGATCTCGGCGGTATTGGCCGCCAGCACATCGAATGGCGGCGGCACGGCGCTATGCATGCGGGCCCAGAGTGCTTCATCGGAATCGACGAGCGTGACTTCGACTTTGGCGTGGAAGCGCTTTTCGAACGCATGGACCCAGTCGTCGTCCGCGTAGCCGGGCCAGGCAAGCACGCGCAGCACGGACTGGCGCGGCGAATGAGAATCCGCGAGCGTGCGCGTCCAGAGAAAGCACAGCAAAAGGACGACGAGAGCCGCCGGCATGGCCCATCGGCTCGTGCGAGCGCGCGCGTCTTTCCCCTGGTTGAAACGGCAAACGACCGTTTTGAAGCGTCGCTTCATTGCTCAAGCTTGTTCAGTGCTGTTTTAGGGTTCCGCGAGCCGCGCACCCATTTTCGACAAAGCGAAGACAACGCTTCGCTCGCCCCCATAACTCTGCCGCAACCCGATAATGGGCTCCCCCGCACATCTTATCGAAGACAGAAAACCAGAATATGCTGCCCAGGTTATTTTCAGCACAAGGGAAAACCCGGTTACCTGAAACGGCGTGCTGGGCCAGGCCAATTCCAGGCGCAGTTGAGGGAGCACATCGCCCGGCGCATGGCTATTGCAACGCGGCTCAAACGATAAGCGCTTCCATTCAAAGACCCATGTTATTGCCTGCGCAATGTGCCCGCGCAATGTGCCCGCGCAATGTGCCCGCGCAATGTGCCTGCGTAATGTGCCTGCGTAATGTGCCCGCCTAATGGCGCTGTTATTGCACGCCGTATGGCGATAACAAACATCTCGCCGCCACACTTAATCCTTGCGCAATTTTCGAAAGTTGCGCCCGTGAAAATAAAATTAACGTTTCAACAGAAAACCGCTGTTCCAAAACGGGAAATCGTTTCACCGGAACGCTAATGCAATGAAGGCGGCACGTATCGGCCGTGCCGCCTGTGCGGATGCCCGTTGCGGGCGAAACCTCATGCGCCGCCCGCGGCGGCGACCGAAGACTCGCGGATCACCAGCGACGGGTCGGCCGGCGTGGCGGAGCGTGCCCCACCCTTGCCCGCCAGATGATCGAACAGCAACGCGATGGCTTGCGACGCCATTTCGTCGAGGTGAAGATCGACGGCCGTGAGCGGCGGACGGCAACTGCGGGCGCGAATTCCGTCGTAGCGGGTTGCGATCCTGACGTCGCCGGGCACGCGCCGGCCGGCATCGGCGAGGCCTTGCACGGCGCCCACGGCAAACGCGTCAACCACCGCGCACAGCCCGTCGAGCTGCGGATGCTGCTGCAATAGCGCCGCGCACGCCTCGCGTCCCGCCTCCTCGCAGCCCGCTTCGTCGGCCACCGTAATCACCGGCGTCATGCCCTGCTCCGCGCAAAATCGCTCGTAGGCCGCGCGCGACTCGACGTACGCACAGCGCACGGCCTGGCATCGTTCGCGTGCTATCGCAACCACCCGGTCGATAAATAATCCAGCTTGACAGGGCCTATATGACGCACCGTTCTACGTTAGCAAATCGATTTGGGGCGCGATTGCAGAGGCACCCCGGTTTCAATCAGCTCACGTTGGCGGAATGGGCGCCGCCGTCCGGGCGCAACGCGTTACTGTGCCGGCCCGTTGCCGCTTCGCTGCGTTGCCATCGCGCGGTGCGGTAGTGGGCCGGGCACCGCTACGGCGGCTGCCGGGTTCGCTGCGCGGATCGGCCAACGCCTCGTTCGCCGGACGATATTCGCCCATTTATATGAACTACATGCGCAACGCGAGGGTGCCGCGGGAAAACATGGCTTGATGGGATCGCTGGTGCATCGAGCAGCCGTTCGACGCGGCACGGCTGCCCGCACAGTGAATAACGCCGCGAGACGGTCTACCCACCCTCCAGGATCGACATTTCATGCCAGAACGTATTTCGTTTGGACAACTACCTTCCAAGCTGCTCGAAGCCGTGATCGGCGTCGAGCAATATGTGAGCACCACGGGCCTCGACTTCAAGCTGCTGGAGCTGGTCCGCGCACGCGTCTCGCAATTGAATGGCTGTGCATACTGCCTCGACCGTCACATCAAGGAAGGGGTCCATGCAGGCGAAGATCCGCTGCGCTATAACCTGTTGCCGGTCTGGCACGAGACCCCGCATCTCTACAGCGCGAAGGAGCAGGCCGCGCTGCGCTGGGCCGAAGCGCTAACCTTGATCAGCGAGAATGAAATTAGCGAAACGCTCGTTAAGGCAACCTACGAGCACTTCGAACGCGATGAGCTTGCGAACCTGACGCTGGCTGTCGCGCAGATCAACACGTGGAACAGGCTCGCGAAGCCGTTTGCGTGGGAAGCCGGCGTGTTTCAGGCGGGCTGAAGCACGTATCGGGTAAGTATCAGACACGTATCGGGCGCTGGGCGACCCGCGCTGCTTCGCGCCGGAAGCAGCCCGCCCAGCCAGTACTATCGGGTCGCGTTCACCGCGTCCTTGAAGGTCTTGCCCGCGGTAAACTTCACCGTTCTCGCCGCGGCAATATTGATCTCCTCGCCCGTCATGGGATTTCGACCAACGCGAGCACCGCGCTTTCCCTGGCTAAACGAACCGAAGCCGATCAGCTGCACCGTGTCGCCTCTGGCGACTGCCTTCGTGATGGCGCTAATCAGCCCATCGATCGCTTCGCCGGCAACGTCCCTGCCCAATCCCGTTGTGAATGCGACGGCGTCGATCAGTTCGCGCTTGTTCATGAAATGCTTCCCCCGTTGATGAATAAGACCATGTGAGAACTTTTTATCGCTACCCCGTCCTGCCATCCTTATCGCGACACGCCCTCGACGAGCGGCGGTCAGGCCGTCACTTCATCTGCGACGTGATCGTTCTGTGCACCGCGGGTATTTGCGCTACAAGCCCAGCCTGTGCGATCTGGTCGACATTATGGCCGAGCGTGGGCTCTCATTGGCCCAAACAACCATTCTGCGTTGGGTGACATGAGGCGGCCAGTGCGTGCATCAGCAAGGCACGAAGGCCGCGCATCCGGCGCTCATGCCGGTCAACTTGCCGCTAACCAGATAGCGCGTTTTCATGATTGCCCACTCCCGTGCGGCCCGTCGCTGACTCGCCCGCGATCGGCCGGAAGCCGGGCAATTCCCCGGCGCATCAGAAAATGTGCTTCACGCCCACACGTGAAAGGAACTGGCTCGAGGTGGACGCCGTGCCGGCAAGAAAGATCGACGCCATCGTTTGCGGACCTGACGCCTTCTGGGCCGCAAGATCAACGTAGACGTCCGTGCTATGCGACAGATAGTAGTCGAGGCCAAGATTGACCGTATACCACCGCGACTGCTCGAAGTGGTCGACGGAGACCTGACCGGAGAGCAACGTCGCGGGCGTCACGCTGTACGTCGTGCCAAGACGCAATAGCTGGTCGGTCGACGCCATGCCCCGCTCCTTGAGCTGCGTGTTCGAATACGTGAGCGAGGGCGTCCACTTGCCGAGCTTGTAAGACGCGCCAAGGGCGGCAATGCGCTGATTGTCGACGATGAGCGTGGTATTGGGCTGCACCGGCATGCCCAGCACGGTACGCGCGCCTAGCTGCCCCGCGCCGATGGGCGCGCCGTTGATGTCGGTCACGACAGCCATGGCCGAGAACGGGCCGTGCTCGTACTGGACGAACCCGCTATAAGCGCGGCCCGCGTTCATCGTCAATGGACCCGCGTACTGGCCGAATGCGTACATCGCGCCAAACGAAAACCCACCGTACGACGCACTGCGAAAACGCGCGCTGTTGTTCAGGCGCTCGCCCGAAATTCGGTCGAGGTCTGCGTTTTCGACCGAATAGATGCCGCAGCCGATGCAAGGCATGTACGGCTCGAGCAGCACCGTGAAGTCATAGTGCCGGCCAAACGTCAGCTCGCCGAGACTGTCGTCGTGCAGCCCCACGTAAGCTTGCTTGCCGAACAACAAACCGCCTTGGCCCAATGCACCGGTGGTGGTGGAGAAGCCGTTTTCAAGCTTGAACACGGTGGACAAGCCGCCGCCGAGTTCCTCTGTGCCGGTCACGCCGAACGCGTTGGCGCGGCTGATGCCGCCCTGCTCCATCAGGATCGACTTGCCCGCCACGTTGTTGACGTACGTAATGCCGTTGTCAATGCTGCCGTACATCGTCACCGACGACTGGGCATACACCTGCGTGGCAAAGGCTTGCAGCAAAACGGCTGCGACTGCGCTACGCTTCATGGGTTGTCTCACTCCTTGTGTTCTGATGTTCAGGTCAGGCTTGTTCGCCAGTTCGGCTTCAGGGTCCCCGGCAGCAGCAGACCGCTCGCAAGACCGATCATGACGCTGAGCTCTACGTAATAGATTGGCGCGAGATTGCTGCCGCTCAGCTTCACGAGCCACACGTTGATGAACGGGGCGAGACCGCCGAACACTAGCACCGCAACGTTGTAGGCGAGCGCCGCAGCGGTCGAACGCACCGTGGCGGGAAACACTTCTGCAAGGATCACGGGCATGGGGCCCCAAAGCAGGCCCATGAAGCAAGCGACACCCGCTTGCAGAACCAGCAACGTGACGGAAGAGGGCGCCGCGGCGAAGCGATGAAAGAGCCACCACGCAACGAGGCCGTAACCGATCGTAGCGGGCAGGTACACGGCCTTGCGCCCGAAACGGTCCGAGAGATGGCCTGCGAGCGGGCAAACCGCGAATACGATTGCCATCGCAACGAACGTGCCCCTGCTTGCGTCCGCGGCCGGTACACCCAGTTGCTTCGCGAAGAGCGGCAGAAAGATCACAAACATGTAGGCCGAGACCGTACCCACCACGCAGACGCCTGTGCTCGCGAGCAGCGCACGCGGATGTTTCGTGAAAACGTCGCGCAGACTGGAGCCCGCGTGCTTTGCCTCGCCATGGCCGGCGGCGTCGGCTTTGACACGGGATTTGACCGCTGCGCATGCGAGAAACTCGGGCGACTCGTCGACCCGCGCACGAATCAGCCATCCCAGCGGACCAATCAGGATGCCGAACAGAAATGGCAGCCGCCATCCCCACGATTCGAGTTGCGCTGTCGTGAGGTGCGCACCCAGCAGCCAGACGGTCGCCGCACCGCACAGGAACGACAGCGCCTGCGCGCACATCTGGAAGCTACCGAGCAGGCCACGCCGGTGCGCGGGCGCGAACTCGATGAGCATCGTAGTCGCGCCGCTGAACTCGCCTCCTGCAGAGATCCCCTGAATCATGCGGGCCAGCACGATCAATGCGGGGGCCATGACGCCGATGCGGTCGTAACCCGGAATCAGGCCGATCATTCCAGTGCCCGTCGCCATGAGCGCGATCGTGAGCGAGAGCGCGCGCTTTCGGCCCACGCGGTCGCCATACATGCCGATCAGGACCCCGCCTACGGGACGCACTGCGAAGCCCACACCGAACGTGGCGAGCGCCAGCATCAGCGAGGTCGCCGACCCACCAGCGGGAAAAAACAGCTTGGCGATCGTTGCGGCGAACAGACCGTAGATCGCGAAGTCGAACCACTCGAAGGCGTTGCCAAGCACGGCGGCGGCAACCACTCTTCCAAGCATGGCTGGGGATGGGGTGGCCTGTGAGCTCACGTCTGTCTCCTCGTAAATTGTTCTGGACTGCGTATCGAAGCGGCGGAAGGCGGCCAGCCGCCAGCCGCGCTTCTTCTCTCGCGCGCCTGTATGTTTCAGGCGAGAAAGCGCTCCACCAGCTTGACCCAGTAGGTCGCGGCAAGCGGCAGGCAGGCGTCGTTGAAGTCGTAGCCGGGGTTGTGCACCATGCAGCCGCCCTCGCCCTCTCCGTTGCCGGTGATCAGGTAGCAGCCGGGACGGGCCTCCAGCAGAAACGCGAAGTCCTCGCTATTGGTCAACGGCTTCATGTCCTCGACGAGCCCCTCTTCGCCGAGCCATTCGCGTGCAACATCGCGCGCGAGCGCCGTTTCGTCCGGATGATTCACGAGCACCGGATAACGCCGGTCGTAGTGCACTTCAGCACGCGCGCCGAAGCTCTCGGCCTGGGCTTGCGCGAGCGTCGTGATGCGCCGCTGCAGAAGATCGCGCACCTCGGGCCGGAATGCGCGCACGGAAATGCGCATCTGCGCGCTGTCGGGAATCACGTTGGGTGCCTGGCCAGCCTGAATCGAGCCGACCGTCACGATTGCCGCATCGAGCGGGTTGACGTTGCGCGCAACCACGCTTTGCAGCGCCATCACGAGCGATGCGCACACGACGACCGGGTCGACCGCGGCGTGCGGCACCGCGCCGTGCCCGCCCTTGCCGACTACGCGGATGGTGACAGTATCCGAGGACGCCATGAACGGCCCCGCGAGAAAACCGAACTTGCCGACCGGAATGCCCGGCATGTTGTGCAGCGCGAAGATCGCATCGCACGGAAAGTGCTCGAACAGGCCGTCTTGCACCATCTCCCTCGCGCCGCCCTGGCCTTCCTCGGCGGGCTGGAAGATCAGATTCAGCGTGCCCTTGAAGGGTTTGTGCTCGGCCAGGTACTTCGCGGCGGCGAGCAATGCGGCCGTATGGCCGTCGTGCCCGCAAGCGTGCATCTTGCCGTCGAGCTTGCTCGCGTAGGGCAAGCCGGTCGCCTCGTGGATGGGCAGCGCGTCCATGTCCGCGCGCAGGCCGATCGAGCGCCCTTCGCCGTTGCGCAACGTCCCGACGACACCCGTGCGGCCGAGGCCACGATGCACTTCATAGCCCCATCGCTGCAGGCAGTCGGCAACGAGGTCGCCCGTGCGGACCTCCTCGAAAGCCAGTTCGGGATGCGCGTGAATCTCGTGGCGGAGCGCGACCATTTCTGCTTCGATGGCGCGCATGCCGGGCGGAACGACGATGTTTGGCACAGCGGGTCTCCTCGCGTAAGGCGTGGGGGCGGCGATACCCCCTGATGGGCGAGGAAGCGATGGTAGGCGGACCCGCAGTGCCCAGGAAGCCCCAAAAGCGATATCCTGACAACTTTTGGTGTTCACCCCGGGCGGCCCGATAAATCCGCCCCCGATTTAATTGTCTTGTTCATGAAAGTCCATCAACTGGAAGCGCTCATCGCGGTCGCGGATACCGGCAGCATCCGCGCAGCCGCGCGGCTCGCCGGCCTGTCGCAAAGCGCGGTCAGCAAAACGCTGCGCGAACTGGAGAGTCAGCAGAAACTGCCACTGCTCGTGCGCAACGCCAGCGGCATCGTGTTCACTGCCGCGGGAGACAAGCTGCTGAGCCATGCGCGGCTCGTGCTTGGCCAGCTACGGCGAGCCGAAGAAGAGCTCGCCGAATTGCGCGGCGACCATGTGGGACGGCTCTCGATCGCTGTCACGCCGTGGATCATGCACACATTCGTGCCGCAGGCGCTGATGCGCTTTCGCGAACGCATGCCGAACGTGCAACTGGAGATCTTCGAGGGACTCACTGCCGTGACACTGCCCCGCCTGCGCGAGGGTGTGATCGATTGCGCCGTGGTGCCTCATACGGCAGCCATGCCGGCTCAGGAGTTCGAGAACGAGCCGCTGTTCGCCTACGACACCTGCGTCATCGTGCGACGCGGACATCCGGCGTCGCAAGCCACGTCGATAGCCGAGCTGCGCGACTATGACTGGGCACTCAACTTCACCGTCGCGACCCGGCCCGCGCTGATGAACGATTTGTTCTGGCAACATGGCCTCGACATCGAGCCGCGCCGCCTGCATTGCGCGCATTCGGCCGCGTTTCTGCTCGATCTGGTCCGGCATGCGGAGATGCTCGGCTTCTGTCCGAGGCCGATGCTCGCCACAGAAGCGGCGGGCGACTGGGTTCACGTTCTGCCGCTCGTCGAGCGCTTTCAAACCAGCAATGTCAGCATCGTCAGCCGGCGCAACTCGGTACCCGGCGCGCCCGCCGAATGCTTTCTGGATTGCCTGCGTGGCGTCATCCGGCAGCGAGCACGATCCGCAAATCCTGCTGACCGGAGGTTGTTCGGCATGCTCGATTTGCTGATGTGAATCCCGCAGATCTTCTTCTTCGCAGCCCATCCTCATGGCGCCGCTGGTCGACGGCGCCATGCTTTCCGTTCACGCAACGCGCTTCAAACCACGCCTTTCAGGCAATCCTCCGCGCGCCATCCATGCAGCCATTGCAGCGCGTCATAGAACTGCTCCTGCGTGCGGCCGATCCACAGCGAATTGCGCACCTGGCGCTCCACGCCCTTCGCGTGATAGATGCGCCCCATCTCGCGCGCCGAATACAGCACGCGGGCCGTGCGCGGAATGCGCGCCTGCTCGTAGAGCTTGAACGCGGCCTCGAAATCGCCTTCGGTCGCGGCCACAGCGGCACCCAGCGTCACGGCATCCTCGAGCGCCTGGCAGGCCCCTTGCGCGAGGTACTGGGTCATCGGATGCGCGGCGTCGCCCAGCACGGTCGCGCGCCCGAAGCTCCAGCGCTCGACGGGGTCGCGGTCGGCCGTGGCCCAGCGCTTCCACGACTTCGGCCGGTCGAGCATCTGGTGCGGCAGCGGATGAATGCCCTCGAAATACGAAAGCACTTCCTCCTTGCTGCCCTCGCGCACGCCCCACTCCTCTTGCTCGCGGCTATGAAACGTCACCACGAGGTTGTATTGCTGGCCGCCGCGCAGCGGATAGTGAACGAGGTGGCAATGCGGGCCGGCCCAGACCACCGGCGCGTTGATCTGCAAGTCCTTCGGCATGTCGGCAACGTCGACGACGGCGCGATACACCACATGCCCCGTCACGCGATGCTCGTCGCCGATCAGCGCCTTGCGGATCTCCGACTTCACGCCGTCGCAACCGATCACGGCATCGGCGCGATAACGTTCGCCATGCTGATCGATGACCGTGACGCCATCGGCATCCTGTTCCATCCCGCAGACCTGCGTGTCCGTGCGGAACTGGATCAGCGGATGATCCTGCACGGCCTCCAGAATCGACAGATGAATATCCGCGCGATGAATCACCGCGTACGGATTGCCGAAGCGCGCGCGATACGGCGCGCCGACGTCGATGCGCACCACCTCGTGCGCGTCGATCGCGTCCATCAGCATCATGGTGTCGGTGAACACCGAGCGGCCGCGCGCCGCGGCGCCCACGCCCAGCGCGTCGAGCGCATTGAACGCGTTCGCCGCGAGCTGGATGCCCGCGCCAATCTCCTTGATCTCGGGGGCCTGCTCGAGCAGCTGCACGCGAATGCCCTGGCGCGCGAGCGCCAGCGCGGTCGCGAGGCCGCCAATGCCGCCGCCGATCACGAGCACGCGCCGGCCTTTGCTGTTTGTCTCACTCATGGCTGTCTCCTGCCCTGCAATCAGGCGATGTAATCGGGCTGACGCTGTGGCTGCGCCGCGACAAACGCCGGGTGTTGCGAAGCGTGCTCATAGACGGCGAGGCTGCGTGCATACGCACTCAGATCGCAGTCCATACGCAGCGCGTTGCCGATCTGCGGCACGAGACACACGTCGGCCAGCGTCGGTTGCGCGCCGAAGCACCACGGACCGGTGGCGCTGCGCGCGAGCATGCGCTCCACGCCCGCCATGCCTTCCCCGACCCAGTGCCGATACCATGCGGCCTTCTGCTGCGGCGTGGCCTTCAGCTCCGTTTCCAGATAGCGCAGCATGCGCAGATTGTTGACGGGATGGATGTCACAGGAAACCAGCAGCGCGAGTTCGAGCACGCGCGCGCGCAAATGCGGCTCGAGCGGGATCAGGCGCGGCTCGGGATAGCGCTGGTCGAGGTAATCGAGAATGGCCAGCGACTGGCCGAGCTTGAAATCGCCGTCGACGAGCGCGGGCACCGTCGCGGACGGATTGACGTTGGCCACATAATCCGCGGCGCGATGCTCGCCAACGCGGATATTGACGGGCAACGTGTCGTACGCGAGTCCCTTGAGCCCGAGCGCGATGCGCACGCGTTGCGAGGTCGAACTGTTGAAGAAGCTATGGAGTTGCATGGCGGCGCCTTTCATCACATACAGGACTACAAATCAAACGACGTGCACGGCGATTTCGCCGAGGCGCTCGACGCCGACCTTCATCGTCTCGCCCGCCTTCACGGCGCCGACACCCTCGGGCGTGCCCGTGAAAATCACGTCACCCGGTTCGAGGCGGAAGAACTTCGACAGATACGCCACCGTCTCCGCAACCGACCAGATCAGGTGCGAGACATCGCTCTTCTGCTTCGTCTCGCCGTTGACCGTCAACCAGAGGGCGGCCTGCTCGAAGTGGCCGGCTGTGCTCGCCGGATGAATCGGGCCGATCGGCGCGGAGCGGTCGAATGACTTGCCGATTTCCCACGGGCGGCCCATTTCGCGCATTTTCATCTGCAGATCGCGGCGCGTCATGTCGAGGCCGACGGCGTAGCCCCAGACGTGCTCGAGTGCCTCATCGACGCCGATATCGGAGCCGCCCTTGCCGATCACGGCAACGAGCTCGGCTTCGTAGTGGTAATTCTGCGTCTGCGACGGATACGCGAGTTCGAGCGTTTCGCCATAAGCGACGGGCACGACCGCATCGGCGGGCTTGCAGAAGAAGAACGGCGGCTCGCGATCGGGATCGAAGCCCATTTCGCGCGCATGCGCCGCGTAGTTGCGGCCCACGCAATAGACGCGGCGCACCGCGAACTGGGCGTCGCTACCGGCGACGGGAACGGCAACGGGCGCCTCGGGCGGGAAGACAAAAGTCATGATGATTTCGACTCGGCAAATAAGGGGGTGAAGCGCGCGCCGCCAGCGGAGCACGCGCAGAATGGATAGAGCCGCAAAAACGGCCGTACCTGATTGCGTACCTAGCTGCGTTCTTCGCGCAGCAGATTCAGTGCGGTGAGCACGGGGCGATCCGAATAGCTGAACAGCACGCTTTCCGCCTGTGCCGCGAGGCTCACGCTCGCCCATGAAGGCGCGACGAACACGTCGTGCGGCTCGAACGTGAATTCGTCGTTGCCGATCTTGACCGTGCCCTTGCCTTCGACGACGCAGTAGATCGTTGCGTCGGTGCTGCGGTACGTGCGGCCCTTGAAGCCCGCGGGCAGGTATTGCATGAAGGTCGCGATGTCCGGCATCGGCCAGCCGCCCGTTGCCGGGTTCACGTAGCGCAGCTTCACGCCGTCCCACTCGTCGAGTTCGCCGTGGCGGTACAGCGTGTCGAGCGCTTCGCGGCTGCGCGCATACGGGTAGCTGAAAATCGGCGAAGTGGGATCGGATACGCGGTGCCGCACGGGCACCATGTTGTGGCCGAAGCGCGCGAAGCTGTCGCCCTCGGGCCGCGAGACCGGCTGCGTCGCTTCGGGGTAGTTCTCGGCAAAGCCGGCGTCCATGTGCGCGACGAGCGGGATATCGAGGCCGTCGAGCCATACGACGGGCTCGCCGCCCTCATCCGCGGACGGGTTGCCGTGGTCGTGCCATGTCCACGACGGCGTGATGATGAAGTCGCCCGGGTGCATTGTCGTGCGCTCGCCGTTCACGGCCGTCCAGGCGCCCTTGCCTTCGACGATGAAGCGCAGCGCCGACTGCGTATGCCGATGGCTCGGGGCGATCTCGCCGGGCAGGATCAGCTGGAGCCCGGCGTACAGGTTCGGCGTGATGCTCGATTTGCCGGGCAGGCCGGGGTTTTCGAGGACCAGCACGCGGCGCACGGCCTCTTCCGCGCTGATCAGGGCACCGGCCTGCATCACCAGATCGCGCACCTGCGCATACTTCCAGATCGCGGCCTGCGCCTTCGGCTGGGGCGCTTTCGGCACGAGGCTGTGCAGCGACTCCCAAAGCGGCGCGAGGCGCTGCTGGGCGATCTGCTCGTAATAGGCCGCGCGCGAGGCGTCTGGATTGTGGCTGGTCATTCGCGTCTCCTTTTTGGTGTCTCGCTGGGCCCGGCGCGCCGGTTGGCGGCGCGTCGCTTCGATTGGCCCGGTAGACGATTTATATGCGACCGACCTATATCGCGTAAAATGAGAAATTCATCTAATCCATATTGTTCTGGATATACCTTCACCGCCAGGACGGGATCGACGGGAGGATTGCTCGATGGACTGGACCCACCGCCTGCGTTTGCGCCATCTGCAGGTGCTGCTGAGCCTTGCGGACACCGGCAACCTGAGCCAGTCGGCCGTGGCGCTCAACACGACGCAACCGGCGCTGTCGAAATGGCTGAAGGAGCTGGAAGAGGACGTGGGGCTGCCGCTGTTCGAGCGGCACGCGCGCGGCTTGCGGCCCACCTCGTACGGGGAGGCGATGATCGAGCACGCGCGGCGCATCGAAGCGCAGCTCGATACGGCGCGTGACGACATGCACGCGTTGCGAGAAGGCGGCAGCGGCCTCGTGAGCATTGGCACTTCCGGGGTGGCGGCGGCGGATACGGTGCCGCTTGCTGTTTCGCGGTTGCTTGAGCGCATGCCTCATGCGCACGTGCGGCTCGTTGAGAGCACCATGGATCAGTTGCTGCCGAAGCTCTCGCGTGGCGAGCTGGATATCGTTGTTGGCCGCTCCGGGCAGCAGTATGACGACCCGTTGCTGCAAGTGGAGGCGCTCTATACGGAGCCGATCAATTTTGTTTCGCGGCCGCATCATCCGCTTACGGAAAAGGCCACGATCGGCTGGGAGGACGTGCTCGCGTATTCGTGGATCGTATGGCCTCAAGGCACGCCTGTGAGAATCGCGATGGAGATCGCGCTGGGTGCTGCTGGGCATGCGCTGCCTACGCATTGCGTTGAGTCTAATTCGTCGTTGCTGAATCTTACTTTGCTGAATAACACCGATCTCGTGGGGGTTGCGTCGCATCGCGCCGCGCTGCGATTTGAAAAGCTCAATGCTATTCGGATTCTGCCGATGCAGCTTGAAGGGTTCGGGTCGGTTTCTATGTATTGGCTTGCTGAGAATGAGAACCGCGCGGCCGTGGCTATGGCAATCGAGGCTCTACGGGCGTATGCCGATCAGGCTAGTGTTGCCTGGCAGGCAGCTCGTGATGTTTGATTTTTTGATGGGAAGTGGTGGTGGATTTCTTGGTCTTGGTTTTTTTGTTGCTGGTCTTTGGGGTGTTGGCCTTTCCTTGTTTTCATGTCGGTATATTAGTGTTGCCCCTGTGCGGGGCGGCACCTACTTTTCTTTGCAGCCGCAAAGAAAAGTAGGCAAAAGAAAGCGGCTCAAACCGCCAGTGTGATGCCGTCCACCACTGCCCGGTAAATCGGAGCGGCTCCGGGGCATCCGTCACCCCGCACACTCCGCCTTAGTGACAAGGGGCTCATCCTTCCCGCCGCGCGCTACGCGCGGGCGGAACGGTCTGCAAGGAAAACCGGGCGGGCTTCCCGGAAAATGCTCGATAGTACTGCCGAGCAAATACACGGGAGTCCTACGAAAACATGTGCGCACCGCCGGTTTTGGTTATGCCCCACGGCGCGCGCAGCGCCGCCGGATGGATGAGCCCTTAG
>NZ_SMRP01000009.1:292144-308985 GCF_004353915.1 Paraburkholderia silviterrae
AACCCCAAAAACAACCGAAATACCACCCAAATTCAACAAAATATTACTTACGTCGCCGGTCACCGGCACCCGCCACCGCGAGATCAATCACAGGCCCCCCCTGCTCAACAAGAAAATCCCTAAACAAGCTAGTCACCTGCGAGATCCGCCGATCCGCGAGCGTCACAACATACCATTCGCGCTCAACGGGATTCCCTGGAAACGGCAACTGCTTCAACAACCCGGCCCGCAATTCCAGCGCGCAAGCATGCCGCGACAAAAACGCCACACCGAGCCCAGCCTCAGCCATCTGCTTGATGGCCTCGTTACTAGATAATTCGGATCCCACATGAAACCTGTGCCCAGACGCCTTAAAAAGACCCTCGACAGTCGTTCTAGTCCCCGCCCCACGCTCGCGCACCAGCAAATGCGCCGACTCCAGATCCTTCATTGAAACGCGCTTGCGCTGCATGAGCGGATGCTCCGGAGCAGCCACGAACACCATCGGATGCTTGGCAAACTCTGCGGCGTGAGTCCGCAACTCCTTCGGCGGACTGCCCATGACAGCCAGATCGATCTCATGCGTAGCAAGCATGCGAATGATCTCCTCGCGATTGCCCACCTTGAAATACGTCTTCACATGGGGCCGCGTCGCCGTAAACCTCACAAGCAATGGCGGAATCAGATATTCCGCCGTCGTAATCGCGCCAATGCGCAATGTGCCCCCCAACTCCCCCTTCAGCGCCGCCACCTCATCGCCCGCATCTCGCCACAGATGCAAGATCTCGCGCGCATAGCGGCCCACAATTTCGCCCGCTGTCGTCAGCTCCACGCCTCGCCCCACCCGTTGCAGCAATGCCGTGCCCACCGCTTCCTCCAGCAAGCGGATCTGCAGTGATACAGCCGGCTGTGTCAGATGCAGTTCCTGCGCCGCGCGCGACACGCTGCCCGTGCGCACGACCATATCGAGCGCCTTGAGTTGCCGGAACGTCGCCGCCTTTCCTATTAGTGAATGCATATAGGTCGCCTAGAAACATTAAATTGTTCTTTGGTACGTGAAACGATATCCTGGAATCCAGTAGCGAGACATTTGAACCGAATAAATTCTGGAGGACAACCGTGGCCCCCATCCCTGACTTCCCCTCCAAGGCGCGCGCGGCTGACGCTGCGCGCATCCTCATCGTCGGCGGCGGCGCCGGTGGCCTGCAACTCGCCACGCGCCTCGGCAGCACGCTCGGCCGGCGCGGGCTGGCGCAAATCGTGCTCGTCGATCGCCTGCCGACGCACTTCTGGAAGCCGCTTCTGCATGAGGCCGCATCCGGTCACCGCGATCCCGCCTCGCACACGATCGAATACGCGGCTCAGGCGAAGCGCCATGGCTTCGAGTTCGTCCAGGGCGAATTGCGCGCCGTCGATCGCGCACGCCGCATCGCCACCATCGGCGCCGTGGTCGATCAGGATGGCACCCAGATCGTTCCGCAACGGGAAATGGACTATCACGACCTCGTGCTGGCCGTCGGCAGCGTGACCAACTTCTTCAATGTGCCCGGTGCCGCGCGACACGCGCTCCCGCTCGAACATGTCGGACACGCCGAGGATTTCCGCAAGAAGTTCCTGGCTGCTTGCGCCAAGGTCAATCACCTCGCCGATGCGCCCGCTGCACTGCCCACTGCACTGCCCGCTATTCAGCCCCCCACGCAGCCCGCGCGGCCGGTGTGCATCAATGTCATCGGCGCGGGCGCGACCGGTGTGGAGCTGGCGGCGGCGCTGCGGCACGCAGTCGGCCAGCTCGCGGCGTATCGCTTCAGGGCGCTCGATCCCGAGCGCGACGTCCGCATTCGTCTGATCGAAGGCGCGCCGCGCGTGCTGCCGGTGCTCGACCCGCGCATTTCCGGGCGCACGCAGGCACAACTCGAGCGCCTGCATGTCGAGGTGCTGACCGGCACGCGTGTGGCCCGCGTCGAGGAAGAGGCGATCGTGACCTCGAGCGGCGAACGACTGCCCGCCGATATGACGATCTGGGCCGCCGGCGTGGCCGGGCCCGCGATGCTGCGCTCAATCGATGGACTGGCGCTCAGCGCGTCGAATCAGGTGATCGTGACCGATACCTTGCAAACGCCCGACGACCCGCACATGTTCGCGTTCGGCGACTGCGCTGCCTGCCCGTCCGGCACGTCGAGCGCGTACCTGCCGCCGCGCGCCCAGGTCGCGCACCAGCAAGCGGTCTACCTGAGCCAGGCATTCGCGCAGCGCCTGGCCGGCAAGCCGGTCGCGGGCTTCGTGTTTCGCGACGCCGGCACCGTGGTCTCGCTCGGCCAGTCCGGCGCGCTTTACCAGGCCGACCTTCGTGTGAGCGCGCGCGCCGTGATCGTCGATGGGCCGGCTGCGGCCGGGTTATACCGGCTGCTGTATCGCAAGCACCTTTCAGGCGTGCATGGCATCGGACGCACGCTGCTCCAGACGCTGGGCCAGCTGCTGCACAGTTATGGCCGGCCCTCGATCAAGCTGCACTGACAATGGCAAAAGGCGAGGCGCATCGGATCCACCGCTCCCGTATTGCGCTTCGCCGCCACTCTAATGCAGATCGTCCGTGCGAGTATCCAATGTTTGATACGTTCACATGCGCGCCGGGCGATGTAAGCGTTTTCAGTCGCGAGAATTTTCGGTGTATCAGGCAGCGTGGCGCTCGGCCTCGATCGATTGCCACGTGCTGCGGAACCACTCGGCAATCGCCACGTTCTGCTCGAACAGCGAGTACTTCACACCGCCGCCGTAGTCGGGCATGTCGATCATGTCGGTCGTGATGTAACGCAGCGGGCTATCGCGTGTGTCGCGGTGGTGGCGCAGCACGCGGCGGACAATCTCCTTGCAGGGCTCCACGCGCCAGGCATGCCACGGCAGGTGCCACTCGCCCGGCGCCGGGCGGAAGAACGGATACTGGCAGGCGCGGCCATACGTGCCGCCTTCCTTGAGCTGCCACGGGTTCCTCGGCCCGTTCGGCGACACGGGCCGGATCTGCAGCCAGTGGGTCATGTTCATGCCGATCCACTCGTCAATCACGTTGCCGGGTTCGTAGGGGTCGATCACCAAGCGGCCCGCCTCCACGTCCTCACGAATGCCGCTCGCGTCCTGCTCCTCGGGGTTCTCGACCTTCAGCAGCACGTGGGAGTGATCGAGCACGAAGTTGAACGGCACGCCGCGCGCGCGGACCTGCCGCGCCACTGGCGAGATGCGGCGCAAATCCTCCGACCACATGTAGATATGCACTTCGAAGCCGATCTCGATGCCGATCTTCTGGCCCAGCTCGTGCGCATGCAGGTAGAAGTCCACGATTTGCTGATCGCTGACGACCTCGCCGCTCGCGTGGTGGCGGTACAGCATGATGTTGTGAAACTCGCCGCCCGCCTCCTTGCACAGGCGCAGGTTGTGTTCGAGCGTGGACTCGTCGCGGCCGGCCGTGTATGACCACAGGCCGGTGCGGATCGGAATGCCGTGGCGCTCCGCGGCGCGCAGGTACTCGCGCTCCTCGCCGGGCTGCGGCATGCGGTCGAAGTGGTCGAAGACGCGCGACTCCTTGATCATCCTGAACTGCTCGTCCACCGAGACGGGTCGCGTGTGCTGAACGCCACGGCCATTGCAGCCGATCGAAAACGTCATGATTCTGTTCTCCTTATGAATTATCTGTTTATGGCGGCATGGTGTCCGCACGGTGTTCGCGCCGTGTCCGGACGCTGGCCGCACGAAAAGCTATGCGCCGCACACGCCGGCCGGCACCCGCGTATCGCCTTGCGAGCCGGCCAGCGCCGCCTCCTGCGCGAGCAGCCGGTCGACCATGCGCCGGATTCTCGCCGGTGCGTTGTCGATACCGAGCCGCGTGTACTCGCGCACGCCAGTGCGCTCCTGTTCGCGCTGCACGTGCGCGAGCAGCGCCGCGTCCTCCTCGAATGTGAGCGTCATGAGCCGCGCGACGTCGGCCGACACGGCGCTGTCGTGCGCGTGATAGTTGCGCAAGTGCAGCCAGAAGTAATGCGTGGTGGTCGCGGTTTCGGGCGTCAGGAAGTTAAAGCTGAACGAGCGGAAGCCGCGATCCTTGTTGTCCTCGGTCGGCTCCGTGCCGCTGTCGATGCAGCCGAAATCGACGTACGACGTCGAGGGCAGATGCAGGTAGTAGTACTGCCAGCGGTCGGTGAGCCCGCTGAAGTTACCCATCTTCTCGACCAGCGGCACGGGCGGCGCGTTGTGGATCCAGCGCCACGCGAGCACATGCGACTCGCCCTGCTCGACCTTCACACCCACGTCCTCGCCCGAGGCGTTGCCGATGGTGTTCTTGTGCACGTAGGTGGTGTGGGCGGGATCGACGAGGTTGTCGGTAATGTTCAGATAGTTCGAGCGGAAGTGCAGGTACTGGCCGTCCACAAGGCCCCAGTCGGGGTCGCCGTAATGCGGCACCTCGGCGATCGTGCCGGCATCCGCGAGCGCGGGGTCGCCCATCCAGATCCAGACGGCGCCGTAGCGCTCGACGAGCGGAAATGCGGTGACGCGCGCCGTTGGCGGAATATTCTGCTGCCCCGGCACGCGCACGCAGGTCCCGGTGCAGTCGAAGGTCATGCCGTGATAGCCGCATTGCACGTGGTCGCCCTTGAGCTCGCCAAGCGAGAGCGGCGCGAGCTTGTGCGGGCAGCGGTCGACCAGCGCGACGGGCGTGCCGTCCTCGCGGCGATACAACAGCACCTGCTCGCCGAGCAGCGTGCGCGAGAGGAGCGTGCGCCCCACCTCGCGGCTCCAAGCCGCGACGTACCACGCGTTCTTGACGAATGAGGTCATAGTGTCTCCGTTATTGATCAACAGGAATACGAAGTGTTTCTCTTGTCAGGCATCCAGCACCAGCGTTTCCGTGTGCGAGCGCGAGACGCAGACGCACATCTGGTGCTCGCGCTCCTCTGTGCCAAGCGCATAATCGCGGTGATCGGGCCTGCCTTCGAGCACGCGCAATGCGCACACGCCACACTCGCCGCGTCGGCAATCGAAGAGCGGGTCGAGGCCCCCTGCGATCATCGCGTCGAGGATGGACTGCCCGGGCGCCACTTCGAGCGTCCGACCGCTGCGCCGCAGCTCGACGCGGCAAGCGCGGTCGCCGGATGCCGCCATGGGTGCGCCGAACAACTCGAAGTGCACGTGGTCCGCGGGCCATTGCAGCGCGCGCGCCGTTGCGATGACGGCATCGATGAGCGGGCGCGGTCCGCACACATACAAGTGCCTGGCCATATCACCCGCGCCGCTTGAGCCGATGACCTGCGCGAGCGGCATGCCGCGCGACGGGTCGCCGTGATCGAAGTACAAATGCGCGTGGGCGCCGCAGGACCGCGCGACCTCCTGCCGGAACGCGGCGTCCTCCGGGGTACGGCAGGCGTAGTGCAACTGGAAGCGTGCGCTGGAGGCGGCCAGCGTACGCGCCATCGAGAGAATCGGCGTGATGCCGATGCCACCCGCGATCAACACGGTCTCGTGAGGCCCGGCGTGCAGCGCAAAGTCGTTCTTCGGCGGGGTCGCGCGAATGCGGTCGCCGGGCCGCAGCGCATGCATGCGACGCGACCCGCCGCGGCCGTTCGGCTCCAGTTTGACGGCAATTTCATATTTTCCGGACTGGTCAGTACTGTTGATCAACGAATAGCTGCGCTCGTCGTCGAGCGATGCGGCGGTTGAGTCCTTCACACCGGTTTGCACGCCGATGTGGGCGCCTGCCGAAAATCCCGGCAGCGCGCCGCCAGCAGCGGACCTGAGCGTCAGGCCGCGAATCCCGGCGGTGAGTGGCACGCTCGCGACAACTTCGAGTTCGAGCGGCCAACGTGCGTTATGAGTGGCATGCGGCTCGTGATTCATCTTCTGTTCTCCTGATGCGGACGCGAGCGCTCCCCCGGCAACGCGCGGCGCGCGGTGCCGGGCGGACGAGCATCCAGTGTGTTGGGGGCGACGGAAGTCGTGACGTCAACGCGACGTCAGCATGAGGTCAGCGCGCAATCAGGCGGGGCGGTACGTTTGGCGTTGCGGTACTGAAGCGGCGCGGGCGCATGCTTGCGGCGCCATTGCAGAGGGACGCGCCGCAGCGTGTGATGCCGTAGATCAGCGCTTTGTGCGGATTCGACAGCGAGGCGCGGCATCTGCCCTTCCTCCAGATCGTTGTTGTGATTCGAGTATAGGGAGATCGAGGCGGCGCGCGTAGCGGCGATTAAACAGCGCCCTGCTGCATTATTTGCAGCGCCCGCCTCGGGGATGGGAAGAAGAGTGCCGGGCCGCGTCAGGCCGGGCCGCGTCAGGCCGGGCCGCGTCAGGCCGAGCCGCGTCAGGTCGGGCCGCGTCAAGTCGGGCCGCGTCTGGCCGGCCCGTCTCAGGCCATGCGCGCTTCGGACTCGAGCAGGCGCTCGAGCGCCTCGCCGAGCATCGCGAGCAGTGCATTGACGGCTGGCGGCAGCGCGCGCGCCGCGCGCACATAGAAGCCGAGTTCGGCGACCGCCTGGTCGGCCTCGTCGAGCGGCACGAAGGCGAGCCGGCCCGCCGCGCACACCTCGTCCAGGCCGATGCGCGTCTGGAAGCCGATGCCGGTCCCACGCATGGCGAGCTGGCGCATCAGCTCGATGGCGCCGCTGTTGACGACGGTGCGCACGGGCCGCCGCGCGCGCGCCACGAGCGGCGCGAGGATCGCGTGCACGGCCACGTCGGGATTCGGCATGATGAGCCCGTATTCGGCGCACTCGTCGAAGCTCACGCGCCGGCGCGCTGCAAGCGGATGGCCAGGCGCCATCACCGCGCCCAGCCTGAACTGGCCGCTCGCCACGCAAGTGAGATCGGGATGCGCGCTCATGGCGAACGCCGCGCCGATGTCGACATCGCCCGAAGCCACACGCTGCGCGATGGATCCGGAACCGAGCATGGAAACATGAAGCGCCACCTTGGGGTGCTGGCTCGCCATGCGCTCGAGCACGGCGGGCAGCAGCCCCTCACTGAGGCTTTCGGCGGCGGCCAGATGCACCTCGCCGCGCTCGAGCCCCTGCAGCCGCTCGATTTCGGCGACCACGCGCTGCTCGTCCTGGAGCACCGTCACCACGTGCTGCGCGAACAGGCGCCCTGCCTCCGTGAGGCGCAGGCCGCCGGGCAGGCGCTCGAACAGCGTCGCGCCCACCTCTTCCTCCAGATTGAGCAGTTGACGGTTGACGGCCGAGCCGTCCACGTGCAAGCGCCGCGCGGCCTCGCGAATGGAGCCGCAGCGGCAGATCATGTCGAAGTAGCGAATGGAGCGGGCATGGACGTTCACGCGGCGATACTAGCAGATCGACGCCCGGTTTATGAGGCCCGGTTTATGAGGCCCGCTTGATGAACACCGCTTCAAGAGGCCTGCGTGGGCTCGATACCAGGCAGCGCCGCCAGCGCACGCTCCCAGATCTGCCGCGTGCGCATCCACACGAGCTCGCGCCAGTCCGCGTCGCCGGGCAGGAACGACTCGAACAACGCACGGCTGATCGCACGACCCCGCGCGTCGCGCGGGTCGCCATACAGATGCAGCCAGTGGTCGTCACGCAAGGCCGTGTGCATGGGCGCTTCCGGGTAGGTCCCGCATTCGATCACAAGCTGCATCAGGTGCGTGTCCGGCAACGCGTCCAGCAAGGCCTGGGAGGCATAGCCCGTCGCCCGCGCGACCACGCCGGTTTCACTGATGGCGGCATCCGCGTGCGTGAGCAGCGTATAAAGCCAAGGGCCGTATAGACGTTGCGCGTCGGCCAGCGCGGGATAAGCCGATTGCGCGATCGCCATCAGCATCGGGTGGCCAAACGCACCCGCGCCCGTGTGCAGGTCGAACGAGATCGCGACCCGAGCCTGTTTGAGGAAGCGCTGTACGATCTCGTGCAAGGTCCGGTTCGACCAGGTGGGCGCCTGTCCGCCATAAAAGAGCCCATCCGCATGGCGATATTGGCCTGCGCCCACGATCGCCTGGACGCCCGACCAGCCGAGCAATTCGACCTGGCTCGCGAGCCGCGCATCGGCCTGCTTGCGTTGCGGTCCTTCGATATCGCGGCAGGCGTAAATTTCGTGCAGTTCCTCATAGCGCGCGTTGACCGGCAACTGCGCGCCGAAGTCGACATAGTTGCGATTCAGATCGACGTTGTCTTCATTCACGCGCCTGACCCACGCGGTGCCCCACGGATTGATCAGGTGCACCATCATCACGGCGACGTCGTCGGGCAAGGTCCGCGCGGCCAGCTCGTGCAGCCATTGCGTCTGGCACGTGGAGCCGTAATAGCCCTCCACGCCATGCGTGCCCGAGATGGCGACCAGCACGCGAGACGCGCCCGGATCGCCGAGCCAGGCGACGTCTGTCGCGAGTGCTTCGCCCTTCGGGCCCTTGAGGGGGTGCGCATAGCTCGTTACGGTGGCGCCCGCCGATTGCGCGGCGTGAAGGAAATGTTGGCGCTGGGCGTCGAAATCCGCTTCGACGGGAAAGCCTGGCTTCATGGAGTCCTCGGATCGTCAAACGTGTTATGGGGTCGTGCCGTCCTGCGCGGGTTGCACCGCTTCATGTGGGCGTCCCGGACAACGCCAGCGTAACGTTACCCGCAGGCCTCGCGCAACAGAGCAACACGCTGCCTTCGGGCGGCGGGTCGAGCGGCGCGGTGGTGTATTCGACGCCGCCTTGCGCCAACGGCGTGACACAGGTATTGCAGATGCCGATGCGGCAACTGAAAGGCACCGCGTAGCCATGCTGCTCCGCGAGTTCGAGCAACGATTCGCAACGCGTGTCCCACGCAACCGGGCGCGCATTGGGGTGGAATTTTACTATCGTTGCGTCCGCATCTATTTCCTGCTCGATCTCGAGGCGCCCTGCCGCGTCAGAGGGTGCCTCTTGCGCGGGTTCGGGTTCGGCATCGGCCTCCAGCACGGTGGCGGGGCCAAAAAACTCGTAGTGGATGCGTTCGCGCGCAACCCCGAGGCCGCGCAGGAGACGCCAGTTGGCCTGCATGAACGCGGACGGTCCGCATAGATACACTTCGTAGTCGTCGAGCGGCAGCAAGCGTTGCAAGGTCTCGCGCGAGATGAGCCCTTCGCTGTCGAAACGCTGTGCGAGACGGTCCTCGCCAGATGGCTGCCGATAGCAGACGTGCACATGCACATTCGGACAAGCCGCCGCCACGGCCTCTACTTCGCGGCCAAACGCGTGCACCGCGCCATCCTCGCAGGCATGAATGAAATACACGCGCCGCTCCCGTGCCCCGTCCATGGCCCGCAATCGATGCAGCATGCTGACAAGCGGCGTCAGGCCCACGCCGCCGCTCATG
This sequence comes from Paraburkholderia silviterrae, assembly GCF_004353915.1. Taxonomy (GTDB): domain Bacteria; phylum Pseudomonadota; class Gammaproteobacteria; order Burkholderiales; family Burkholderiaceae; genus Paraburkholderia; species Paraburkholderia silviterrae. The sequence goes on from NZ_SMRP01000009.1 coordinate 301,450, forward strand.
AGCACGACGGGCCGCGTGGTGTCGTCGCCGCATACGAACGCGCCCGACGGTCCGGCCACATCGAGTTCGTCCCCCACGTGCACCGCGTCGTGCAGGTACGACGAGCCGCGTCCCGCCGGCACGTCGTCGCGGCCCGGCGGGGCCGGCTCGCGCTTGACGGAGATGCGCCAGCGCGCCGCGTCTGCGGGGTCACCCGAGAGGCTGTATGTGCGCAGCAGTCTTTCACCGCACGGCAAGGGCAAGCGCAACGTAACGAACTGCCCCGCCACGAACGGCGGCAAGGCCTCGCCTTCGGCGGGCACGAGCTCGAACGAAACGATCGAGGCGCTTTCGCGCCGCCGCCCGCTCACGCGCAAGCGCCGAAAGCCCAAGGGTGCGCGGCTCGCCAATGCCACCCCCGTATTGACGACGTCGTTCATTTCACTGCTCCGCGCGCTCGCGATTCACGAGGTGAACCGGCACCGCCACGGGCTGTGCCTGTTTTTCAGTTTGCGTTTCGGTTTGCTGCTCGCGCTCGATCATCTGCCCGAGCGCGCGCCTGAAGCGCAGCGGTCCCGCGTCGATCGCGAGATCGATGTTCGGCGTGCGCGCGTTCTGCATGCCCGCATGAACGGCCTGCAACACCACGCGGTCTTCTTCAAACGCATGGCGCACGTCCGCATCGAACTGGCGCGACACCTGCTCGTCGTCCGGCGCGAAGTTGCGCGTCTGAAACCAGTAATAGCGCGTCTGCGAAGCATTCACGGGCGTCATGAAGTTATAGGAATTCATCAGGAACCCGTCGGCATGAAGCGGCGCGTCGTCGCCGCCCGTTCCCGCCGGCGTGAAAACGGCCTTGATGATCGCGTGCGACGGAAAGCGGACCTCATAATGCTGCTTGCGGTCGCAACGCCCTTCGAAGCGCACGAACTGCGCATAGAACGGCGCGACCTCCACGTCGCGCATCCAGCGCGAGACCGTCACGCCGTGCGCCGCAACCTCGGTCTTGAGCGGCTCGGCTTCGCACGCCGCGTTGCCGAATGAAGACCGATGCACCCATGCAACGTGCGAGGGGTCCAGCAGATTGTCGGTGACGTAAAGATAGTGGCAGTCCACCGTCATCGCGTCGCCGCGATTGATGCCCCAGGCCGGGTCGCCCCATTCGTCGATCTGGACGATGTTTGCGGGATCGGCCTCTGCCGGCTCGCCCATCCAGATCCAGAGCAGCCCGTAGCGCTCCGCCAACGGGTAGCTGCGCACCTTCGCACCCGGCGGAATCCTCGGGCTGCCCGGGGCGCGCACGCAAGCGCCCTCGCAATCGAAGGTGAGGCCGTGGTAGCCGCACTCGACCTGATCGCCCACGAGCCGGCCCATCGAGAGCGGCAGTTTGCGATGCGGGCACGCATTTTCGAGCGCGACGGGCGTGCCGTCCTCGCGCCGATACAGCACGATGGACTCGCCCAGCAGGGTCACCGGCGCGAGCTCGCGCGTTACATCCGCATCCCATGCCGCCACGTACCACGCATTTTTTAGAAACATTGCCTTGCCTCCGCTAGTCCGTTTTCGTCTTTCGTCTGTTTGCGCCCTTTAGCTGCGCTGTGCAGGCCGCTCACATCCGACTGGTTTCCAAGGATAAAAAACCAGAACACAAAAGAATAGATGTAAAAACCTGCCTGTTCGTTTAGAGTTTCTAAAACGTGAATAGCCGCCGACGACCTGGACGATGACGAAATGACGACGAACACCTTTCCACCGTTACGCGCGCTACAGGTTTTCGAGGCGGTAGGCCGGTGCGGCGGCATCACCGAAGCGGCACGGCGCCTCGGCATCTCCGCAGGCGCGGTCAGCCAGCAGATCAAGCTGCTCGAAGACACGCTCGGGCTGCATCTCACGCAAAAGGACGGCAAGCGGCTGCGGCTCACGGCGATTGGCCGGCAGTACCATGAAAGTTGCGCGGCGGCATTCGAGAGCCTGCGCGTCGCGCACGCCGAAATCGAACGCGCGAAAAACACGCGTAATCTGAGCATCAGCGCGCTGCCTTCGCTACTGTCGAAGTGGCTCGCCCCGCGCATGCTCGAATGGCAGCGCCAGCACCCCGATCTCAGCGTGTATCTCGACGGCACACACACGGAGCCGTCGCCGGACGGCTACGAAATCGACTTTCGCATCGGCTATGGCGAGCGGGTCGTGAATGCCGAGAACACCGTCGAGCTCTTTCGCGATTGCGTGGTGCCCGTGTGCAGCCCGCGCCTGCTCGAATCGGGCGCGCCGCTCGAGCGCCCCGCGGACCTCCTCGCCTACCCGCTGATATCGGTGGACTGGCTGCCGAAGTTCGCCTCGCCGCCGTCGTGGCGCGAATGGTTCATCGCGAACGAAGTGGATTGCGGCGAGCTCAACGAGAACCACCTGGTGCTCTCGATCTCGAGCGTGGCGATTCAGGCGGCCATCGACGGCTACGGCTTCGCGCTCGCCCAAAGCTCGATGATTTGCGACGACCTGGCCGCCGGCCGCCTCGTCATGCCTTTCGCGCTCGGGCTCTCGTTGCCTTCGCCTTACTTCCTCACATGGAAGCCGAACGCATTCGACCGGCCCCACTGCCGCCATTTCCATCGTTGGCTGGTTACGCGAGGCAAGGAACAGCAGCAACGCAACGAGAGCATGCTGCGCGTGGTCGCCTGAGGCTTCAGGCGACCACGGTGGCGGCACTCAGAACTTGTGACGGATGCCGATACGCGCAACGGTTTGCGTGTTGCTGGTGGACGAATCGTCGGCGCCGCCCGTATACGCAACGTCGAAAGCCGTGCCCGTGTGTGCGCTCACGGCCTTCTGCATGCTTGCCATCACGTAGACGTCCGTGCGCTTCGAGAGGTTGTAGTCCGCCATCAAACCGAAGGTGTGCCATTTCGGCTTCGACGATCCGCCCGAAGCATCGAGCTTCGCCTGCGTGAAGTCGTACATCGCGCCGAGCATGAAGGCCGGGGTCACATGATAAGTCCCCGACAGTTCGAAGTTGTCGAATTTCAATGACGACACGCTTTGCCCGGGCGGCACGATGGATCCGCTAATGTAGGCGTAGGCGGTTGGATTGCGCAGGTCCGTATGGCTGTACACGAAGCCGACCGTCGCATTGCCCAGCGCATAGTTGATGCCGGCGCCGAATACGCGCTGCCGTTCGGCGAAGAAACCCGCGTCGTTCGTCGCCACCGCGCCGGCGGAATTCACGCCGGGGTTCGTTACGTTCAGATAGGCAAGGCCGATGGTGAAGCCGCCGTTCGCGTAACTCGCACCTACGCTTTGCGCATTGTTCGTCGAGACCTGTCCGGGACTGTTCGAGAACGCATAGGTCGCGCCGAACTGGAAGCCGCCGAAATTCGCGCTGTAATACTGCACGGCGTTATTCAGGCGGAACGAATTGTCGGTATTGTCGTTATCGTAGGGATGCTCGAAAAGATAGCCGCCCCAGTTGCCGTTTGCCGTGAGCGGCCCCAGAAACTCGACGAGCGAATCATACTGGCGCCCCAGGCTCAGCGTTCCGTATGAATCGTTCGACACGCCCACCCAGGCCTGGCGGCCGAACATCCGGCCTCCTTGCATCAACCGGCCGCTATTCACGTCGAAGCCATTTTCCAGCTGAAAGACCGCTTTATAACCGCCTCCCAGATCTTCACTGCCTTTGAGTCCCCAGCGGCTGCCCTGTGCGTCGCCGCTTGACATTTTCCATTGCGAGTGCCCCAGTACGTTGCTCGTATAGTCGATCCCCTCGTCGACGATCCCGTACAGCGTCACACTGCCCTGCGCGTGAGCCGCCGTGTGGAACCCGGCCAACGCTCCCATCGTGCCCAACATGCACGCTCCAAGCCAAACTTTCTTCATTCAGATCTCCTAAACCATCGTTATAAGAATTTTCTCTGGGCAGACAGCAACTCAATCGCCGTAGATATCGAACTGGAAATACTTTGCGGCAATCTGCTGATAAGTTCCGTTCTTGCGGATCGTGTTGATCGCATCGTTGATACGCGATTCGAGTGCCGCGTCGCCCTTGCGCACGCCAATGGCCACGCCATTGCCTGCGAGACGCGGGTCATTCACGAGATCGCCAGCCATGGCGTAGCCCTTGCCGCGCGGGGTCCTCAGAAAACCGTAATCGGCCTGCACGGCCGCCTGAAACGCGGCGTCGAGCCGCCCGGTCGCCAGGTCCTCATAGATTTGATCCTGGGCTTGATACGCCACGACCGTTATGCCGTGCGGCGCCCACTCCGCCTTGGCGTACGCCTCCTGCGTCGATCCCTGCACAACGCCGACACGCTTTCCCTGCAAGCCCTGCGCGGTTGGCTGAAGCTTCGATCCGGCGCGTGCGATTAGCGCCGAGGGGCCGTTGTAAATGCGGTTGGTGAAATCGATCTGCTGACGGCGCGCCTCGGTCGCCGACATGGCGGACAGAATCGCGTCGAACTTGCGGGCCTTGAGCGCGGGAATCATGCCATCGAAGCTTTGCTCGACCCACACGCACTTCTCATGGAGCGTCGCGCAGATCGCATTGCCGAGTTCGATATCGAAGCCGCGAAGGCTGCCATCTGGCGCCTTCGACTCCATCGGCGGATAGCTCGGGTCCACGCCGAAACGGATGACCTGCGGATCCTGGGCGGCCGCCGCAAGGGGCAGCATGGCCAGCAGGAAGAAACACGAAAGCGCTGTACGTTTCATAAATTGTCCTTAGCAATGATCAAGCGGCTTGCGCGACACAAACGTGCCGCGCCGCCGGCACGCGAATCGGGTCAGACCAGAAAGCTTTCGACGAGACGTACCCAGTAGCCAGCGCCGGTCATGAGGATGTCGTCGTTGAAGTCGTAGCCGGGGTTGTGAACCATGCAGCTGCCTTCACCATCGCCGTTACCGATGATCAGATAGCAGCCCGGGCAGCGCTGCAGGAACCACGCGAAATCTTCGCTGCCCGTGAGAGGGGCAAGGTCCTCGACCATTCCGGCATCGCCCACCCAGTCGCGCGCGACTTTTTCGGCGAAAGCCGTCATTTCCGTGTCGTTGACGAGCACCGGATAACTGGCCTCATAGGTGACTTCCGCGCTCGCGCCGTAGACGGCCGCTTGAGCCGCGATGACCGCCTTGATGCGGCGCTCGAGCTCATCGCGCACTTCTGGACGCAGCGCACGTACTGAGATCGCCATGCGTGCTTCGTCGGGAATCACGTTCGATGCTTCGCCAGCATGAATCGCGCCCACCGTGATCACGGCCATGTCGAGCGGCGCGACGTTGCGCGAGACCACCGTTTGCAGCGCGAACACGATGGCCGCGCACACAACCACCGGGTCGACCGTCTTGTGCGGCATGGCGCCGTGGCCACCCACGCCGGTCACGCGCACCGCGACCTGATCCGCCGACGCCATGAATGGGCCCGCGCGAAAGCCGAGCTTGCCGGCCGGATAGCCCGGCATGTTGTGCATGGCGAACACGGCATCGCAGGGAAAGCGTTCGAGCGCACCGTCTTCGAGCATCCGCCGCGCGCCCGCGAGGCCCTCTTCCGCGGGCTGAAAAAACAGGTTGAGCGTACCGTCGAAGTTGCGCGACTGCGCGAGATGCTTCGCTGCGGCGAGCAGCATGGCCGTGTGGCCGTCGTGACCGCACGCGTGCATCTTGCCCGCATGACGGCTCGCATATGGCAGGCCGGTCTGCTCATGCACCGGCAGCGCGTCCATGTCGGCGCGCAGGCCAATGCGGCGCGAGCCGGTGCCGCTTTTCAGCGTCGCTACCACGCCCGTGCCTGCCAGCCCGCGATGCACCTCATAGCCCCAATCGGCGAGACGCTGCGCCACGAGATCGCTCGTGGCGAATTCTTCGTAGCCGAGCTCGGGATGCGCGTGAATGTGTTGGCGCAACTCGATCATCTCGCTGCTGCTGGCGTGGATATCGGACAAATCGGTCATCGTGAGCGTCTCCGTGTATTCATAAAGTGAACAGCTGGTGCTAACGTATCGCGACAGAAAGCGCCCAGGGAGAGCTAAAATCGTGAACGTGGCAACCTGCGGCTAACACATCCCCGGAAACGAGACCCACCAGTGAGCGCATGAAACTCCATCAACTCAGAACGCTCGTTGCCGTTGCGGACGCCGGCGGCATTCGCGGCGCGGCGCGCGCGCTCGATGCATCGCCAGCCGCCATTACGAAGAGCCTGCGCCAGCTCGAAGAAGACGCTCAGATCCCGCTCGTGGTGCGCACATCGTCTGGCGTCACGTTGACGGAATTCGGGCAAACCCTGCTAGTTCATGCGCGGCTGATGATCGTCCAGATGGCGCGTGCGCAGGAGGCGGTCGATGCCATGCGTGGCACGGCTAGCGGCAAGCTGTCGATAGCGATTACGCCGTGGCTTGCGATGACGTTTCTCCCCGAGACCATGAAGCGCTTCACCGAGCGCATGCCCGACATTCGTCTGGAGTTTTTTGAAGGCTTGCTGCCGATTGCGAATCCGCGGCTGCGCGATGGGAGCCTCGATTTTTTTCTCGGCAGGCCGACGCCGGGGGACCCTGGTGTGGAGTTTCACTATCGGCCGCTGTTTTCGTCGTCGTGTGCCGTTGTCGTGCGGCAGGATCATCCGCGTGCGAATTGCCGATCGCTCGCAGATTTGTGCGATCTCGATTGGCTGCTGACCTGGGATCCCGCGAACGATGGGCCGTCTGCGCAGAATATGTTTGAGCAGCATGCGCTGCCCGTGCCGCGCAAGATTCATCTCGTGCATTCGTTTTCAATCGCGCTTGCGCTTTTGAGGCAGAGCGACATGGCTAGCGTGTTTCCGTGGCCGCTTGTGGAGGTGAGCGCTTCGCGGGAAGGGTTGTGTGCCGTGCCCGTGCGCGAGCAGCTCGAGGACGCGAAGGTGAGCATTATTTCGAGGAGTGGATATCCTTTGAGTGTGGCTGCTGAGTGTTTTATTGAGTGTCTGGTGGAGGCCGTGCATGGTGCGCAGAGGTCTGATTCGCCTGAGACGCGGAATGTGTTGAGGTCGGTTGATTTGTTGGTATAGGAATTGTTTTTCTTTTTGATTTGGCCTTTCCTTGTTTTCATGTCGGTATATTGGTGTTGCCCCTGTGCGGGGCGGCACCTACTTTTCTTTGCAGCCGCAAAGAAAAGTAGGCAAAAGAAAGCGGCTCAAACCGCCAGTGTGACGCAGTCCACCACTGCCCTGTAAATCGGAGCGGCTCCGGAGCATCCGTCACCCCGCACACTCCGCGTAAGTGACAAAGGGCTCATCCTTCCCGCCACGCGCTACGCGCGGGCGGAAGGGTCTGCAAGGAAAATCGGGCTTGCTGCCGGCGAATACACGATAGTACTGCCGAGCAAATACACGGGAGTACTACGAAATCGCGTGCGTCCCACTGGTTTTGGTTATACCCCACGGCGCGCGCAGCGCCGCCGGATGGATGAACCCTTAGTCACTCCGTTTGACGACGCGTGGTGACAGACGCCCCGGAGCCACTCCGACTAAAGGTTAGTGGTGTACTGCGTCACACTAGCGGTTTGAGCGGCTTTCTTTTGCCTACTTTTCTTTGC